>OZ242214.1:0-4800000 GCA_965206595.1 Candidatus Latescibacterota bacterium | reverse complement strand
TACGTGGCCGCGCTCGAACATGGTCTGCGCCGCCTGCGGGAGGGGTTTCCGCTGTCGAATCGCCTGATCCGCGAGATCCACGGCGTGTTGATGGCGAGTGGGCGGGGCAGCGAAAAAAACCCCGGCGAGTTCCGGCGCTCGCAGAACTGGATCGGAGGGACCCGCCCCGGAAACGCGGTCTTCGTGCCGCCGCCGCACACCGAGGTGCCCGACTGCATGACGGCGCTCGAGCGTTTCCTCCACTCGGAGGAGCAGTCCGCGCTGCTGAAGGCAGGGGTCGCGCACGAGCAGTTCGAGACCATCCACCCCTTCCTCGACGGTAACGGGCGCGTGGGCAGGCTGCTCATAACCCTGCTCCTGTTCCACGCCGGGGTGCTGCGCCAGCCGCTCCTGTATCTGAGTCTGTATTTGAAGCAACACCGGGAGACCTACTACGACCTGTTGAACCAGATTCGCCGAACGGGCGATTGGGAAGCCTGGCTCGCCTTCTTCCTCGAAGGCGTGACCCAGACGGCAGATGGCGCCGTAGAGACCGCTGAACGCCTCTCCGGGATGTTCGATAGCGACGCGGATCGAATTGAGGAAGCCGGGGGACGCAGGGCAGGTTCGGCGCTGCGGGTACACGAGGCTCTCATGTCGCAGCCGATCCTGTCTGTTCCCGCTGCGTCCCGCCTGACCAGGCTCTCCTTTCGAACGGCCGCCTCGGCAATGGAACTGCTGGCCAACGAGGGAATCGCCCGGGAGATCACCGGCAAGCGCCGGGACCGGCTGTTCGTCTACGACCGCTACCTGTCCACACTCGGCGAAGGAACCGAGGCGACTTGAGGCCGGTATTGTCGCAATAAAGGATTGTTCGAAAGTCTTCATAACCGGTATGATGCCGCGGGGCCTTGCGCCCATTCGGTTGAATGCGTTGAGAGACGTAGATGAACAATGAATTCGACGCGCCGGAGGGTTTCATGACAACTGATAAAAGCCAGGACTACCTTCTCGGCCTGGTACGTGAGCTGTGCAACCTGCCACATGAGACCGAGTGGGTTGAGTTCAAAGTCAATCACCGCAATCCGCAAACCGTCGGTGAGTACGTCTCGGCGCTTTCCAACGCGGCCGCCCTGCACGACAAGGTTCACGCATACATCCTGTGGGGTATCGAGAACGGGACGCACGCCGTTGTCGGAACAGACTTCTCGCCCGCGCTCTCGAAGAAGGGAAACGAGCCGCTCGAGACCTGGTTGCTCCGGCTCATGAATCCGCGCATCGACTTCCGTTTTCACGAAGTAATGATTGACGGGAAGCGGGTCGTAATCATGGAGATTGACCGTGCGTCCCAGCACCCCGTCGCGTTCGAAGGCGTCGAGTTTATCCGGGTAGGCAGCAGCAAGAGAAAGCTCAAAGACTACAAAGAGAAGGAACGGGCACTTTGGCGCGTGTTCGACCGGGTGAGCTTCGAGGACGGTATCGCCGCCGAACGGGTAAGTGACGAGGATATCCTGTTGAAGCTCGATTACCCGGCGTACTTCGACCTGCTTGAAATGCCGCTTCCTGACGGTCGTGACGCCATACTGCACGCATTGCAGAGCGATCGGCTCATTTCCCCCAGCGTAGCGGGCGGCTTCGACATCACGAACCTGGGCGCCATTCTGTTCGCCAAAAAGCTCGGTGACTTCCCGCATCTGAAGCGCAAGTCCGTAAGGGTCATCCAGTACCGCGGCAAGGGTCGGACGGAGACGTTCAGAGAACAGGAGGGTGGCAAAGGATACGCCTGCGGCTTTGAAGGTTTGATCGGATACATAGATGGCATACTACCGGCTAACGAGATGATCGGGAAGGCCTTGCGAAGGACAGTGCCGATGTTCCCCGACCTGGCCATCCGCGAGCTCGTAGCCAACGCGCTCATCCATCAGGACTTCTCCGTCACCGGTGCGGGACCGATGATCGAGATCTTCGATGACCGCATTGAGATCACCAACCCCGGTGAGCCGCTTGTGGATACGCAACGCTTTCTCGACACACCGCCCAAGTCCCGAAACGAGACCCTGGCTTCCCTGATGCGCCGAGCTCGCATTTTTGAGGAACGAGGCAGTGGGGTCGACAAGGTTGTCTTGCAGGTCGAGTTGCTCCACTTGCCGGCCCCGCTCTTCGAAGCTCCGCCTGGGTTTACCCGTGCGGTTCTGTTTGCCTACAAGGATTTGGCCGACATGGATGGAGCGGAGCGCCTGCGGGCTTGTTACCTGCACGCCTGCCTGAAATATGTGATGCGGGATTTCCTGACCAACGCATCACTTCGGGAAAGGTTCGGCATCAGGCAGAACAACAAGGCGATCGCTTCTCGCCGCATTCGTGAGGCCGTGGACGCCGGCATGATCAAGCCGTTTGACGAGAATGCCGGCCGGAAATTCATGAAATACGTCCCATTCTGGGCCTGACGTCCCGGGCCGGAGAACGCCTCGCGGAGATCGTCACAAAACGTGACGCGCAATCGGTGTCGAGTCTCCGACCTGATTGACAGGTAATTGATCGAGAACCGTCGGACAGTCCTTGGAATTCCGTAACTAGCTGATTTTGCTGTAGTTGCTAAATTGACGGGTAATTGACTGGAAGCGCTTTATGACCACCGACACCAGCGAATAGGGGTTCGGGCACGGGCCGCATCAGGTCAAGCTCTTCTACGGCACCCCTTCCCGGAGAACGAGAAGGCCCGGCTCGGTCCTATCCGAACAGCTTGAGCGACAGGCCCCAGCCGCTGATGCAGGCGAAAACGAAGAGGACCACACCCGAAAGCAGGGCGCCGATCAGCACCGCGGGGCGGGTCCGGTAGCGGGGCGGAAGCATGAAGTTCAGGTAGATGGCTGCCGGCATCAGCAGCGCGATCGCCAGGTTGGCGAGGATGAAGCCGGCTATCTGGATGAGAGTGTTGAAAGGGATGTCGAGCCAGATGATGGTGGTGGCGACTGCGAACATGTACAGGCAGATGTACCGCTTCAGGCTGTCGAAGTTCCATGTCCGGTCCGGCCATACGGCCGAGGTGAATCCCTGAACGACGCGGGCGTACATCTCGGGGAGCGCCTGCAGCGTCCCCCACAGGGCGGCGACTATGCACACGTAGTAGATCCACACCAGCGTCGGGTGAATGTTCGCCCAGACGTGCGCCTGGTTGGTCAGCAGGCTCCAGCCCTGGAAGTGGGTCTGCAGCGGCATCAGCACCGCGGCGCCGGATATCAGGAAAGCGGCGCTGACGATGAACAGGACGATGGCGCCCATGCCGACGTCCCAGCGCAGCGGCGCCACCAACTGCCGCAGGCGGCTCACCTGCTCGTCGTCCTCCGGGAGGTAGTCGATCTCCCTGCTGGCGAAGGCGTGCTCGCGGATGCGGTCGATGTCGTCGTGTCCGGTCATGCCCCAGCGATGCAGGCCGACCCAGTTGGAATAGGCGAGGTAGGTGAAGACGCCGCCGCCGACGTAGCCGAAGGCGGTGGCCAAGGTCAGCAGCGGATACTCGATGGCGTCGGCCGGTGCCCAGGACGGGAAGTCCGGAATTCCGTTTATGCCGAAGCTGCCGAGAAGGGCCTGGACGAAGTCGGGCCGCACCATCAGAGTGCCGATCACCGTTCCGATGACGAGAATGCCGCAGATCGCCAACTGCTGTTTCTCGAGACGCTCGAAAGAAAGCCGGATGCCGAACAGCATCGCCACGGCGATGAAGAAGGTGGAGATGCCGTTTTCCCAGAACTTCTCGGCGGCGTCGACGCTTCCGGCGGAGGCGATGAACAGGTGGTGGACGAGGTCGCCGCACGGTTTGGAGATCGCCACCCAGGCCAGCGGCGCCACCGACAGCTCGAGGACGATCAGCGTTATCAGGAGCCAGCCGCGCGGACCGGGCAGGTGGACGAGGCGGTGGCCGATGTACTCGCCGCTGATCGCCGTGTAGCGGCCGACGAGATAGGTGACGAAAATGCTTTTCGCCAGCACGCTGAGCAGGATCAGCCACAACAGGTCGTACCCCGACCAGGCGCCGAGGCGCACCACGACGATGGTCTCTCCGGCGCCGATGCTCACCGATGCGACTATCGCCGCCGGACCGAACGCGGAGAGCATGGCGAGGACCCGCCTGAGGGACCAGGGCTCGGCGTAGACTCCTTTGAGAGGCGGTACCGTTACTTTGTCCATTTACTGACGAATCTGCGGATTCAGGCTTCGAGAACGACTACCGCCGATTCCGGGAAGAGTTACTTTGTCCATTTTTTTGACTATTCTGAGGATTCGGGGGGGAAGGAGAGGGCGGCGAGGGGCAGAATATGGCGGCCCTCCCGCGCCGCATCAACTCGGGACCGTGGGTCCCGGCGGCTTGACACCGGGCTGCCTCGGCGCTACCCCTATCTGCCCGCAGCCGGGCAAACTTCCCGATTCGCCCGCCTCGCCTGCGGGCGCCTTTTCACCCAGGCTGCTGCCGATCTGCAGAAGAGCATTCCGCGAGCGAGACCCGTGCCAATGAACGGCAGGACGCACTCCTGTTTTCTCGACCGGCCCTCCGAACGTTACCGCAACAGCTTCCTGGCCGGCGCTGCGGAGTTCCTCCGCGAAGGCAGGCTGGACTCGACGTACGCGGCGCTCCTCGGCTACGACCTGCGGAAGCTCGAAAGGCGTTTCTCCTCCTTCGTGTGGGACCTGCGCAAGCTCGGCGAGAAACGCCCCGGCAGCTATTCCGGCTACCAGGACCGCGTCTTCTGGCTGATCGACCGGGATGAGTACGTGGGCCAGCTGTCGGTGCGCCCGGAGCTGGGCACCCCATACCTGGTGACCTACGGCGGGCACGTGGGCTACAGCATTCGCCCGGGGCTTCGCCGCCGCGGGTACGGGCAGATCATCCTCTCCCTGGCCTTGAGGGAATGCAGCGCCATGGGACTGGCGCGCCTGCTGGTTACCTGCGATTCGGACAACCTTGCCTCGAAGAAGATCATCGAGCGCAACGGCGGCGAGTTCGAGAGCGCCATGAAAATGAACGGCCGGGCCCTCAAGGATGAAGGGCGCGGCCGCGGCGAGTTGGTGCGCAAGCTGCGCTACTGGATCGATCTCGGGGCCGTGGAGGAAGGAGCCGCCGAGTGAGTGAGCGGGTCGCACCCGACTACGGCGGCGGCAGCATAGTCAACCTGGCCGCGTCGCTGGTGGCCGCTTTCGGAGTCGAGCCTCCGGCCCCCTGTTGCCGGGACGGCCTGCTTCCCGCGGAAGCGCTTGCCGCCGGGGGGGATGTCGCGCTGGTGGTCTGCGACGCCGCCGGCCTGCACCAGCTGCAGCGCGCCATGGAGGCGGGGCGCACCCCGAATCTCTGCCGCCTCGCCGAGGCCGCTCCGGGAGGTCTGCGGCAGCTCACCTCGGTCTTTCCCTCGACGACGACGGCCGCCCTGACCTCGCTCAGCAACGCGCGGGCTCCCTGCGATCACGGGATGCTCGGCCACCGGCTCTGGCTCGAGGAGCGGGGAAGCCTTTGCAACATGCTGCGGTTCACCAGCGGCTCGGAGCCGCCGGAGGCGTTCGACGAAGAGGTGGTTCGCGCCGTGCCGACGGTCTACGAGCTGCTCGCCGCCGCGGGCGTCTCCTCGAACCTCATCAGCTCCGCGGACTACGAAGGAACGGCGTTCACCGGGCTTCTGAGCAGGGGCGCCACCTACCTGGGATACCGCGCGCAGTCCGAGCTCCCGCACCTGCTTGAAACCTGCCTGGAGAAGAGCGTCGGCCGCAGCTTCCACTTCCTCTACTGGCCGATGATCGACACCCTCGCCCACCAGTACGGCCCGGTCTCGACGAGGGAAGAATCGCGCGCCTGCCTGCTGGAGTTCGAGTTCATCGACCTGATGATCGGCCACATCGCCGAGGTCTGCCGAGGCCACGGCTGCTCGCTGGTAGTTACCGCCGATCACGGCCAGGTGCTGCTCGACCCGGAGAATGCCTTGCTCCTGGAAGGGCCCGCGGCGGAGGCGCTGCGCTACCCCCCGGGCGGCGGCCGCAGGGCCTGGTACCTTGCCGCCGACGACTTGGGGAAGCTGGTGGGCAGCGACTTCCTGGCGCACCCGGACGTCGACTGGGTGTACAGTGACGAGGCGGTCGCCCGCGGCTGGTTCGGGGGAGATTGCGGCAGGTTCCGTTCCCGCCTCGGCGACGTCGTCTCGCTGCCGGGGGACACCATCCAGCTTGTCTACGACTTCGGGTCGGGAATTCACACCCAGCGCGGCTCTCACGGGGGGATGACGGCCGAGGAGATGCTGGTGCCGCTGCTCGCGGTGCCGGCCGCCGCCTGGTGATCCTCGCATGCCCGAGGCGCGCCCCCGTCTCGAAGGGAACGGGATGGACCCGGACGGCGGCGAAACCGCGGTCCTGTTCACCACCAACCCCGGCCTGGAAGACATCGTCGCCGACGAGTTTGCCGGCCTCCTTGCGGCAGCCGGCTTTCCGGCGCCTCGGTTCGACCTCGAGCCGTTCGGGTTCGGCGGGCACGTCCTCGCCCTGGTGCCGGATGGCGAACGCGGGCAGGGGGAAGCGCAAGGCGGTTCCGGCGCCGGCCTGTGGGACCTGGTCCTGGAGTCCCGTTCCGCCCATCACGTGGTGCAACCTCTCTACAGCTTCGAAATCCCGGCAGGGGTCCCGACGCAGGAGGAGCCGGCCGCAGGCGAGCGCGGTCTCGAGGAGATCTACTCGCAGGTAGCCGGCCGCGGGATTCCCGGGATGGAGAAATCCCGCTCCTTTCGCGTGACCACGAAACGCAGCGGCGACCACCCCTTCACGCGCCTCGACGTGCAGCGGCGGGCAGGGGCGGCCCTGGTCGAGCGCTACGGGGCCATGGTCGACCTGACCGGGTTCGACTGCAACGTGCGCGTCGACCTTTTCGGGTCGATCTGCGTCGTCGGGCTGCAGCTCACGCGGAGCCCCCTGAGCGACCGGCGCCTGCGCCCCTTCTCCGCGCGTACCTCGCTGCGGCCCAACGTCGCCTTCGCCCTGATTCATCTAGCCCGCCTGCGGGGGGACGGAGGACCGCTGCTCGATCCGTTCTGCGGTTCCGGCACCATCCTGTGGGAGGCCTCCCGGTGTTTCCCGGGGATGAAGCTGTTCGGCAGCGACTACTCCGAGAAGGTGATCGCCGGGGCCGCGGACAACCTCGGAGCCCTGGTCGCCTCCGGCAGGTTGAGACTGCGCCGGTGCGACGCGTGCACAATGGGGGAGGAGTACGGCAGCACCCGCTTCCAGGCGATCGTCACAAACCCGCCGTACGGAGTGCGCCAGGGCCGCGGCATGGACTTCGTCCGGTTCTACCGGCGCTTCCTCGAGCAGGCGGCCGAGGTGCTGCTCCCGGGAGGGCGGCTCGTCCTGATTGCCTGGAAGCGCGGCGCCATCGACCGCGCCAACCGCGGCCTGCGGCTGTTCAGAAAAGTTCACGTCCGCGTCGTCGAGACCGGGGGTATCTATCCGCGCGTCTACGTGCTGGAACGCAGGGACCGGTAGCAGCCGCGGTTGGCCGGGGGCATCGCGGATGTTCCCGATTACCGCGCCGGGTGCCAGGTGTGCATGGAATCGCGGGTTCTCCGCGGTCTGTCCGTGTCAGCGAAAGCTGCACCGCCACCGGCGGTCGTTCGTCGTCAGCAGCTCCCTTGTCTGCTGGTCATCACCTGGGAGGGATGAACGCCGAAGGAAGCGGCCTCGGCGCAAGCGCCGGGGCGCCTGAACGCTCGGGAGAGAGGGAGACTGCCGGCGAGGTGCTCCCGGCTCGCGCTCCACTTTCCCCGGACTCCCGGGGTTGCTTCTCGTTCGCCGCACAACACCGGGCGGTCGCCTCACATCATGGTCCGCAAGCGGAGCCGTCTGCCGTCCGAGGTGACGATGGCTGCGCCCCGAAGATCGGTGCGCAGCACCGTCGTCCCGCGGCTTGTCAGGAGCGCCAGCACCTCTTCCGACGGGTGGCCGAACTTGTTGAACTCCCCGGCGGAGATCACTGCCACCTCGGGGCTGACCCAGGCGAGCAGCGCCGGGTGGGTCGAGGTGTCGGAACCGTGGTGTCCGACCTTCAGGAGGTCCGCCTGCAGCCGCTCCCCCCACCTCGCCAGCGCCAGATCCGCGGCGCGTTCGGCGTCGCCGGTGAACAGGAAGCGGTGCCCTCCGTAGGTCAGGAGCAGCACCACCGAGCCGTTGTTCAGTCCGTGCGGAGAGGCCCCCCCGGCGTCGACGAACTCCGGCGTCGGGTGCAGGACCAGCATGCCGGCTCCGCCCAGTCCTGCGATGCTGTCGCCGGCGGCGACGCGGTGATAGCGGGTCCCCTTCGCGGCGGCGAGCTCGCGCAGCCGCTGCGCCGCCCACGAGTCGTAGCTCTGGCCGGCGTCCAGCAGGTGGCGCACTTCTAGCTGCTCCAGCACCGTGACCAGGCCGCCGATATGGTCGAGGTGCGGATGCGACACCACCATCGCGTCGACAGTGCCGACGTTGTGGGCCTTGAGAAACGGCAACAGCACCCGCTGCCCGTAGTCGAAACGGAAGCTGCGGCTGCCGCCGTCGATGAGCATGGAGCGGCCGTTCGGGAAGCGCAGGAAGGCGGCGTCCCCCTGGCCGACGTCGAGGAAGCAGATCTCGACCTCGCGGCGTTCGAGAGCGGCTCCCCAGGCCGCGGCGTTGGCGGCGATCAGGAGGGTGAAGAGGATCAGCTTGCGGGCCCCGGCGTGGTCCCGCCAGTGAGTGAGGAGAAAGGTCAGGAAGGCGGCGGTCACCAGCGCCGGCAGGGAGGGTCTCGGCGTCGTCACCGAGGCGTACGGCAGGCTGGCGAACAGCTCGACCGCTCCCATCATCCCTTTCAGGGCGAGATAGCCGCAGGCGTTGAACGCGGTGGCCGCGGCCGGCAGCCACCAGCCGGTCAGGGCGGCGGCGACCCCCATGGCGAGGGCCGCGGTCAGCAGCGGCACGACGGCGAGATTGGCCAGCAGCGACACCGGCGCGAAGTGCTGGAAGTGGTAGGCGATCAACGGGCTCGTGCCGGCCTGGGCGGCGATGGAGACGCAGAGAGGGGCGACGAGCCACTTGCCGGCGGCGCTCTCCTCCGAGCGCCAGCGGGAGGGGAAGAGGGCGGTGAGGTTCCCGTGCAGGCCGACGATCGACAGGGTCGCGGCGAACGAAAGCTGGAAGCTGAGGGAGAGCAGGCTGGCGGGCCACGCCAGCAGGATGATGAGGGCTGCCAGACCGAGAGAGTTGTAGACGTCCCCCTGGCGGTCGAGGGCGCGCCCGACGAGCACCACCCCGGCCATGATCGCGGCGCGCACTACCGGGGGCTGCAGATCGGTAATCAGGGCGTAGAGGGCCAGGACCGCGGTGGTGGCGAGCGCGGCGGCCCGGTCGGGCAGGCGGCAGGTGCGCAGGCCGAAGAGGAAGAACAGCGCGATCAGGCCGACGTGGAGCCCGCTGACCACCAGGGCGTGCGCCAGTCCGGTGCTGCGGAACAGGTCTTTGAGTTCGGCCGGTATGCGGTATTTCTCGCCGAGCAGCATGCCGAGGAGCAGGCCGGCGGGGGCCCCGGACAGGTTGGCCTCGATCGCCTCCCTGATGGCGGTGCGTGCGGGCCGCAGCACCCGCTCCTGGAGCCAGGCCCCGGTGCGGGGGGCGGTCTCCAGCACCTGGTCCCGGCGCCGAACCGAGGCGACAGCATGGATATCCCGCTGCTGCAGAAAGGCGCGGTAGTCGAAGGCCGCGGGATTGCGCGCCGGCGAGGGACGCCGCAGGCGCAGGTCCAGGACCACACTGTCGGCGTAGTCGGCGGCAACGGGGACGGCGGACACGATCAGCACCCGCCCCGAGGCCCGCACCCGCCCCTTATCGAGCTCGACTGCGGACAGGTCGACGGCGAAGCGGGTGCGCTCGCCGCCGACCTCGGGATCGGATGCCAGGGCCCCGCGCAGTCGGAGGCGCTCGCCGAACAGCTCCGATCTCGAAACGTGGTCGGCCGGTAACAGTTCCGTAGCGGCGCGGTAACGCGCAGCCCCGAGACAGGCCGTCAGCAGCAGGCAGCAGCAGACGCAGGGGGCCGTTTCCGCCCAACCGGTGTACCGGGCCAGGAGGACGGCGGCGAAGGCAGCGGCCGCGGCGACCGTCCAGTGTTCGCAGGAGAAGGGAGCTTCGGAGCCGGCGAGGATACCCGCGGCGCAGGCCAACGCTGCCCACAGGGCCGGGCGCCGGCCCCGGAAGATGGCTGTCAGCACCCCGGGTCAGAGGCAAAACCCGTTCCACCTGTCCGGGGCAGGACATTTCAGCCCGTTGAAATGGTCCACCCAGGCCGTGGTCGGCCCTCGATGCCGCGAACCCGAAGGGTTCGTGTCGGGAACGGCTTCGCCGTTTCCCTGAAGCGCTCGAAGAGCGTTCCGATCCTACGGGATGGCTAGGCCCGGCTTCAGGGCAACTTCATAACCTGTCCGTAACCGGGGAAGCGGCCGTCGACAGGGTTCCGACCTCCGGGTATATTGCCCGCCCCATGTGGTGGCGGCTCTTCCTGGTTTTCACGGTGACCCCGGTCGTCGAGCTGGCCCTGTTGATCCGGGTCGGACAGAGCCTCGGCGTCCTGCCGACGATCGCCATCGTCGTCGCGACCGGGGCCGCCGGGGCGCTGCTGGCCCGCAGCCAGGGTCTGCTGGCCCTGCGCCGCCTGATGCGTGCCGCCTCCGGCGCCGCCTTTCCCGGAGACGAGATCTTCGATGGGGTGCTGATCCTGATGGGGGGACTGCTGCTGCTGACGCCCGGCTTCCTAACCGACATCATCGGCTTCGCCGCCCTTCTGCCCGGCACGCGCGGCGTTCTCAAGGAGATCGTCCGGCGGCAGGTGCGCCGGCGCATGCGGCGCGTCCGCTCCGTCTGACCGCTTGCGGCCGGCCCCCGGGGTCAGACGGTCTTCTCCGCCAGCATCTCGAGGACGCGCTCTTTCCCGACCAGGCTGACGAAGGACCCGAACCGCGGCCCCCGCTCCTGCCCGAGCAGGACCTCGTAGAAGGCGCGGAACAGCTCCTTCGGCTCCTTGCCGGCGGCGCGAGCCACCTCGAAGGGGATCGCCTGCCAGGTTTCCTCGTCCCCGTTCTCGCAGCGGGATAGCTGCACCCGGATTTCGGCCAGCAGCCCCCGCTCCTCCGGCGACGGCGCCCGGTACTTCTTGCCGGGAAGGACGCGGTCCTTGTAGTAGTTCATCCCCTTGTCGATCAATTCCTCGACTACCGCTTCGTTGTCGGCGACGGTGGAGTCGTAGCGCCGCAGGTACTCCTTGAGCAGCCCGGTCGAGTCGATCCCCAGCGCCGATATCAGGTTGTTGACCGTTGTCGAGTCGACGCCGGAGCCGTACCGCGGCACGCCTTCCCCCTTGCCGTGGATGTGCCACAACTCGCTCTCGGGGCGCTCCTCCCCGGGGATCTCCGGGTAGGAGCGCAGGGCGGCGAGGTAGTCGTCGACGCACTTGGGCACGATGCCCCAGTGCAGGCGTTTGGCGCGCTGGGGATTCTGGTACAGGAAGAAGAGCAGGGATTCGAGCGGCGCGTACTGCGACCACTCGTCGACGGTGACCCCCATCCTTCCGGCGCTGCTGGAGATCCGGCGTCCCTCCTCGTCGAGGAACATCTCGATCGTCATTCCCGCGGGCGGCTGCTTCCCCATGATGCGCACTATGCGCCCGGACAGCCTCACCGAGTCGACCAGGTCCTTTCCCGACATCTCGTAGTCGACCTCGTAGGCGTACCAACGCAGGGCCCAGTCGACCTTCCAGCCGACCTTCGCCAGGCCCCCGAGAACCGACTGCTCGCCGCTCTCGCCGCAGCCGCGGTACCTGTCGGTGCGGATGTCGCAGGCGAAACCGACGCTGTCGCGGTCCGGACGGTAGGAGGTCACCCGCGTCGCGTTGATCGAGCCGCAGCCGGGGCAGACCGGGAAGAAGGGGGACCAGTGCTCGCGGTTCTCCTCGCGGAGGGTGGGGAGTATCACCTCTTTGACTTCGTCGACCTTTGCGAGCAGCACCGAGAGCCCTTTGTCGAACACCCCGCTGGCGTAGGCGTCGCGCGAGCTTCGGATATCGTAGTCGAAGCCGTACGAGTGGAGGAACTCGCGCAGCTTCAGGTTCATGTGGTCGCTGAAGCTCGAGCAGCAGCCGAAGGGATCCGGTACCGCGTGCAGCGGCCGCCCGAGGTTGGCGGCCAGCATGTCGGGCTGCGGCAGGTTGGGCGGAACCTTGCGCAGCCCGTCCATGTCGTCGCTGAAGCAGATCAGGATGGTCGGTTTTTCGTACTGATGTTGGTAGGCGTTGCGGACCCAGGTGGTGCGGGCGACCTCGGAGAAGTGGCCCACATGGGGAAAGCCGCTGGGCCCGAACCCGGTCTGGAAAACCGCACCCGGCTTCCAGGGGTCGCGGCGGGCGATCCGGCCCGCTTCCCGGAACGGCCAAGCCTTGTATTCGCCCATCGCAGCTCCTGGGAGGCTCAGCGATTGCGAAACGTGATGCGTCCCCGCGTCAGGTCGTAGGGAGACAGGGCGACGGTCACCTGGTCACCGGGCAGGACGCGAATGTAGTACTTCCGCATCTTCCCCGAGATGTGCGCCAGGATCTCGTGACCGTTCTCCATCTCGACCTTGAAGAAGCCGTTGGGCAGGGCCTTTTTGACAACGGCTTGGACTTCTATCGCGTCTTCCTTGGCCATGAACTCCCGCAGATCGGTAACTCGAAGATTCCATTTCGGGACGGTCCACAAAAATAAAAAAAGCGAGCCGAGGCTTCCTTTCCCGGAAGCTTCGCTCGCTTGCGTTTCCCACAGCCCGCCGGAATCTCAGAGAGTCATAAAATGCCTTGCTTGTCGATCCTGTTTTTCAAGACCGGTTAAGGTTACGGAATGCCTATCGCGAAGTCAACGAACCTGTTGCAGCCGGATCCGCCTCAGTGCATCAGGTACTCCTCGTTGTAGGTCGCATCGCGCGCCGCCTCGATGGTGTGCAGGTGCGGGGTCAGCGCCTGTACCTGAATGAAGTAGTACTCCGCTTCCGTCTTGCGGCCCGCCTTTTCCATCACCGTGCCGAGGTTGTGCAGCGCCGGAACGTGGTCCTCCTCGAGCTCGACCGCGGCAGTGAAGGCGCGCTCCGCGGGCTCGAGCTGGTCGAGCCGCATGTGGGCGATCCCCAGGGCGTAGTAGATGTCGGCGTCGTCCTTCACCAGGCCGACCGCGGCGTCGAATTGGACCAGGGCGTCCTGCAGCTTTTTGCCGGTGAGGAGGATCAGCCCTCTGCTGAACCGGGCCTGGGCAAGCCCGCGGCGTGCGCCGGGATAGGTGGGACTCTGCTCCAGGACCGCCTCGAGGTGGGCGATCGCCTTGGCGTAGTCGCCGACCTTGTGGTACGCCACCGCGAGGTTGTAGCGGGCGTTGATGCGGCTCGGATCGAGGGCGACCACCATTTCGAGCAGGGCGATCCCCTCGTTGTGGCGCTTGGTCCGGCACCACAGCGCCCCCAGGCCTGCCTTGGCCTCGACCAGAGAGGTGTCGACATCGAGAGCTGCCTGGTAATGGCTCTCCGCTTCTCCGAGCCGGGACTCGGAGTGCAGGATCACCGCGAGATTGCAGTGGGCCTCGGCATAGCGGGGCTGCAGCTCGAGCGCCTTTTGGAGATGCGACTCCGCCTCGTAATGGTGGCCGTCCTCGTAGAGGGCGTTTCCGAGCAGGACGCGGAGCTGAGCGTTGCGGGGGTCCATGCGGACGCGGTCCGCCAAGTAGCGGACCTTTTCCTTCGCCCACATGTCGTAGCGCTCCTTGCCCTCGGCGGCGAGCTCGCGGAGCGCCAGCGAGGAGACCGAGACCGCAGCAACGACGACAAGGGGGAGGGGGGTCACGGGTGGAACTTCCGGATGCGGTTGTTGAAGGTGTCGGCGACGTAGATGTAGCCCTCGGAGTCGAGGGCTACGCCGCCGGCCAGGACCTTGCGGCCCGTGGTCGAGCCGAGGCCGAGATCGTCGACCACCGTGACCGTGCCGCCGAAGCGGAAGGCCTCCCCGTCCTCGCCGCCGGAGGCCCAGCGCGTCAGGTACTCCCCTTCCCGGAAGACCTCGATGCGGCCGAACCCCGCGTTGACGACGTAGACCCTGTTGTTCTTTTCGTCGAAGGCGAAGTCGCTCGGGCGGGAGAGCAGGCCGGCGCCGCGATCCTCGTCGGAAAGCGGGTCTCGTCCCAGCACGAGGTCGATCTCCTCTCGTTCGGCGCTTCTGTAGAGGACGAGGCGCGGGGCTCGCCAGCCGGTTTCGACGACGTCGAGGGGCTCGACCAGGGCGGCGAACCAGCCGCGCCAGAAGCGCAGGCTCGAGACCAGGAGAGCCGGCACGCGGTACTCGATGACCGGGGTGCCGTCGGTGGAGAACTGGTGCAGCCGGCTGATGCTCTCGATGAAGACGCGCTCCCCGTCGACGGCGATGTGGCGCGCGAACACCCCCTCGAGGGGGCGCGTCCACAACAGCTTCCCGTTGGAGTCGAACTTCGCCCAAGCCGGGCGCGGCGCCCCCACCGCGGGAAGAGTGTTGAAGGTGACGAACAGGTTCCCGTCGGCGTCGAGGGCGATGGCCGGCCCGTCGAGGGTTCCGGTTTCGAGGCAGGCGTTCGGCAGATCGGCGAACTGCCAGCGCCCCTGGGAATGGCCGCCGCGGTCGAAGCGCTCGACCCAGCCGGCGCCGGCGCCGACGACGTTGAGAATGCCCAGCTGGTCGATGGCGATGCGGGTGGGCTGGAAATCGCCCGAAAGGCTCCAGGAGTTGACGAGGCGGTGAATTCCACCGGCGGCCGGCTCGCTGGCGACGGAGGGGGGCTTCCCGTCAGCCCCGGGCTTGCCGATGCGTTCGGCGACGACGCGATAGCGGTAGGTGGTGTTGGCGAGCAGGCCGCTGTCCCGGTAGGTGGTGTCGAGGCGGCTGGCGATCGCGGCGATGGTCTGGAACTCCCGCCCGGCGCGGGAGCGCTGGATGCTGTACTGAAGAAAGCGCTGCTGCGGGCTGGCGTCCCAGGCCAGGTCGGCCGCCGCGGAGACGCTGTGGAATCCGACCGTCAGGCGGGGAGGCGGCACCACGGGCGGTTTGCTGCTGAAAAATGGTAATGCGCACGAGCCTAGCACCCATGCGCACGCAAACAGAACGATCGATGGCATCCATCGAGTATGGTACAGGGCGGTCCGGGGAGTGTCAATTTCCGAGAATCGCACGAACCCCCTCGCAAAGCTGGAGTTATGTGGATGCCTGAGGAAGGCGGACGTACATTCCCCGCGTTTCCGGGAACGGGAAAAAATGGCGCACCCCCGCCCGCGGAATCGCCTCACCCTGCCCTGCGATTTTGACACCCGTGATCACACTCACCACCGACTTCGGCGAGCGCGACTACTACGTCGGCGCCGTCAAGGGGGTGCTGTTGTCCATCCATCCGGGGCTCACCATCGTCGACATCAGCCACGCCATCCCGCCCGGCGACGTGCTCGCCGGCGCTTTCGTGCTGCGCAACGCCGCGGCCGAGTTTCCGCCGGGGTCGATCCATCTCGCGGTCGCCGACCCGGGGGTGGGCTCGAGCCGTCGCGCGATCGCGGTGAGCAGCAGAGGATCCCTGTGGGTGGGCCCCGACAACGGGCTGCTCAGCTTCCCCCTCGAGGATCCGGAAGCCGTGACCCGCGAAATAACAGCCGCGGCCCTGCGCGGCCGGAGGTTGAGCGCGACCTTCCACGGCCGCGACCTGTTCGCCCCCTGTGCCGCGCGCCTGGCCGCGGGGTTTCCCTTTGCGGGCGTCGGCCCGCGGATATCCGGCGCCGAAATCCTGTCGGAGACGCAGCCCGCCGTCGACAGCGGCTGCGTCGCCGGGCAGGTGATCCATGTCGACCACTTCGGCAATGCTATCACGAACATAGCCGGCGAGGATCTCGACCGGCTCGCAGAAACCGCGGGGAGCCGCCGCGGCCTGAAGGCTCTGGCCGGGTCCCGGCAGGTCCCCGTTGCCGCAACCTATGCGGACGTCGAGAGAGGAGCGCCAGTGGCCGTGGTCGGCAGCTGCGGTCTGCTGGAGCTGGCGGTAAATGGGGGGAACGGGTCGAAGGTTCTGCAGCTGCAGCGGCGGGCTTCCGTCGTCGTCGAACGGGAGAGACCGTGACCGGGGCGCCCCTGATTTCCGGCATCTCCGGCATCCGCGGCATCGCCGGGGAGTCTTTCACCGAGGAGGTGGTGCGCCGCTATGCCGCGGCCTTCGCCATCTCGCTCGAGCCGGGTGCCGCCGTCGTCCTGGCGCGCGACACCCGCCCCTCGGGCGCCGGCTTCGCCGCGGCCGCGGCCGCGGCCCTGCGCGCGGCTGGCTGCCGGGTCGTCGATTGCGGCGTCTGCTCGACGCCGGCGGCGAAGCTGATGGTGACCGAACTGGCCGCGTCCGGGGGGATCGTGGTCACTGCGAGCCACAACCCGGTTCCCTGGAACGGCCTCAAGCTGGCCCGTTCCGACGGCATCTTCCTGAACGCCGGCCAGGCCGCCGGGGTCGAGGACCGCTACCGCGCCGGGGAATCGCGCCAGCTCCCCGGGGGGTCGGAAACCTCACTCGATTCCGCCGCCGTCAGCGAGCTGCACGTAAACCGTGTTCTGGAACAGATAGACGCCGCTTCCATTCAGGAGGCCCCCTTGCGGGTTGCGGTCGATCCCTGCAACGGCGCCGGATGCCTGGAGCTGCCGGGGTTGCTGTCGCGGCTCGGGGTCGAGGCGCATTTCGTGAACGCCACCCCTGACGGGAACTTCGCCCATGAACCGGAGCCCCTTCCCGCCAACCTCGAGCAGCTCGGAGAGACGGTCCGCCAAAAAGGGGCAGACCTCGGTCTCGCCGTCGACCCGGACGCCGACCGCGTCGCCTTGGTGGGCCCAGACGGCGTCCCCCTGGGGGAGGATTACACTCTGGCGCTGGCGGTCGCCGCGGTCACCGCCCGGCGCCCCGGTCCGGTGGTCACCACCCTTTCGACCTCGCAGATCGTCAGCGACGCGGCCGGGCGGAACGACTGCCCGGTGACCCTGACCGCGGTCGGCGAGGTGCACGTCGTCGAGAAGATGCTCGAGGAGCAGGCTGTGATTGGGGGCGAGGGAAACGGCGGGGTTATCCTGACCGAGGTCGGGCCCGGCCGGGACGCCGCTGCCGCCGTCGCCGTCGTGCTCGAGGCGCTGGCGGTCAGCGGTGCATCGCTTCCGGACTTGGTCGCCTCCCTGCCGAAGTACTCCATCGAGAAGCGCAAGCTCACCTGCAGCTCCGGGCAGCTGCAGGGGGCCGTCGCCGATTTGAGAGGCCGCCACCCCGGGGCATGGGCCCACCCTGTGCCGGACGGCGTCAAGCTGTACATGGACGGGGAACTCTCCTGTCCGTGGATTCACCTGCGGACATCGAATACCGAGCCGGTCGTGCGCATCATAGCCGAAGCGGAGACCCCGGCCGAGGCGAAACAGCTGTGCGATGAGGCAGAGTCGCTGCTGGACGAGGCCGGGGAGTCCCCCGGCGGGGCAGCGTAGGGAAGGGGGCGGCGAGCCGCAGCCGCGGCTGCGGCTACGAGGCGGAGGAGGAGTCCTGCACGCCGAGGATGTCGCGAATCCGCCGTTCGGCCGGAAGATCCTGGTCGGCGCTTCCGCTGGCGGGAATGTCGGCGCGTTCTTCGACCCGTTGCGTCAGGCGATCCAGGCTCTCGTTGGCCTTGTCGGCGAACTCCTGGCGCTCTCTATCGAGGCGGAGGAACTCTGCGGCTACTTCCATGGCGGAGAGGATGGCGACCTGCAAGGTCGACAGGCGGCCCCCGTGGCCTTCAGAGATCTCACGCATCTTGCTGTCGATGTGCTCCGCGGCCGGTTGAATCTCCTCGGGCTCTCCACCGATCCGGTAGCTCTGGCCGAAAATCTCGACGACGACCCCCTCGAACTGCTTCTCTTGTTCCCCCATGGCACCGTATCCGTTCCTGGTTTTCCGTAACGCCTGCCGGCACAAGGCGTTCCAATCTAGGTCGCTGCAGCGCAAACAGCAAGCCCCGCGGCGGCGGGAATCCAGTCCCGGGGCGGTCCTTGCAACACCCCGCCGAATCGATCACCGTATTGACGTATTGACGTATTGACGTATTGACGTATTGACCCCGAGCCGCACTGGTCCCGATCAACGGAGCATGCCTGCGCCGTGAAAGCCATCGTCGTCGATCCCCGCAGCCGCGACCTGTCGTGGGGAGACCGTGCCCGACCCGCAACCTGGCCCGGACGAGGTCCTCGTCGACATCCACGCCACCGCGGTCAACCGCGCCGACCTGCTGCAGAGGTCGGGGAAGTACCCGCCGCCATTCGGGGCGCCCGAGTACCTCGGCCTGGAGATGGCAGGGGTTGTGTCGGAAGTCGGGGGTAGGGGCGAATGGCGGCCCGGGGACCGGGTCTGCGCCCTGCTCAGCGGCGGCGGCTACGCCGAGCGGGTGGCGGTGCCGCTGAGCCTCCTGCACCGCATGCCCGACAACTGGGACTTCACTTACGGTGCCGCCGTTCCCGAGGTCTTCTACACGGCGTTCGTCAACCTGTTTCTCGAAGCCGGCCTTCAGCCCGGGGAAACCGCCCTCGTCCACGGGGGCGCCAGCGGCGTAGGGACGGCGGCGATTCAGCTGGCGAAGCAGTCCGGCTGCCGCGTCCTGGCGACCGCCGGCAGCGAACGCAAGCTGGAGTGCTGCCGGCGCCTGGGGGCGGAGCTGGCCGTCAACTACAAGGAAGAGAATTTCGCCGCCGCGGTCCTCGCCCACTGCGACGGCGTCGACGTCATCCTCGACATCGCCGGCGCCAGCTCGCTGCCCGGGAACGTCGAGGTTCTCAAGCACAAGGGCAGGCTGGTGGTCATCTCCGTTCTCGGGGGCACCGAGGGACCCCTCGACGTCGGGGCCCTCCTGCGCAAGCGGCTGCGCATCGCCGGCTCGCTGCTGCGCAGCCGTGCGGTCGCCGAGAAGGCGGCGATCAAGGAGAAGCTCGAAGAGCGCCTGTGGGCAAGGCTCGAGGACGGCCGCATCGAAGCGGTGATCGACAGCGTCCTGCCGGTCACCGAGGCCGGGGAGGCGCACCGCAGGCTCGCCGCAAACAGCAACATCGGCAAGGTCGTGCTTGCCGTGAGGGAGTAGAAACCATGAGTGCATCGACCCGCTACCGGGAGATCGAAGTAGACGGCTCCCCGCGGCAGATGGGGGAGCAGCTCGGAGAGGGGGCGCGCGAGGAGATCCGCGGCTTCGACGCCGTGGCGCTGGAGCGCGTCAACCTGACCATGGCGGTCTCCGAGGAACGTGCTCTCGCCGTCGCCGCCGACAGTATCGAGCGCGTCGCCGGGTACGCTCCGGAAATGCTCGAGGAGCTCAACGGCATGGCCGCCTCTTCCGGGGTGCCGGCCGAGCGCCTGATGCTGCTGCAGATCCGCAATCAGCTGTGTCCCGACGGCGGCGGCTGCACCTCGTTCGCCCTCTCGCGGCCGGCCGCGATCGGCGCCTTCGTCGGCCAGAACTGGGACAACGACCCGGCGCTGGATCCGTTCACCATCGTGCTGACCCGCAGGCCCGAAGGGGAGCCGGCCTTCATGAGCATCACCCAGGCCGGGCTGGTCGCCTACATCGGGGTGAGCGAAGCCGGGGTCGGCATCTGCATGAACACCCTGCCGGCCCCCAGCCGTCCGCTCGGGGTTCCCCACTACTTCACGGTTCGCGGGATGTACCGGACGGGAACCCTCGACGCGGCGCTGGAGGCGGTGCGCCGGGCGCAGCGGGCCATTCCCGCGAACGTGATCCTGGCGGCGCCGGACGGGCTGGCCGATTTCGAAATCACCGTCGGCGACGTCCACGTCATCCGCGACGACGGCAGCGGCATCGTCACCCATACCAACCACTGCGTTCACCCCGACCTGGCGCCGGTCAACAACGACTTCCCGGAGCTGATTCAGTCGGGGCCGCGCAAGTGCCGAGTCGACGAGCTGTTGCGCCGGGCACCGAGCCCCCTGACCGAGGCCTCTCTCCGGGAGATCCTCAGCGATCACGACGGTCACCCGCACTCGATCTGCCGTCATGCCAACGACCACCCCGACAACGGCTTCTGGACCTCCGTCTTCTCGGTGATCATCGACGTCGGCGCTGGCCGGATGAAGGTCAGCCGCGGCAACCCGTGTAAAAGCCCCTACGAAACCTACCACCTGAACTGAACTGAGCGGAAAGGGTACCGCAATGGCGACCCTGCATGGGAGAACGGTAGACGCAGCCACGGGCGAGGCGATCGATGCCAAGGTCCACGTCCTGAGCTCGAACGGGAAGTTCCGGCATCCCGCGGACGCCCTCCTGAAGCGGGGTCCCGGGACGCCGTTCTTCTTCGCCGCCGGCGCCTTCGAAATCGAGGTCCCCCGAGGCCGCACCGACGTGCTCGTCGAGCGGGGCACCGAGTACGAGCCTGCCCGTGTTGTGGTCGAGGCCCCGGAGAAGGGAGTCGTCGAGGTCGAGGTCCCCCTGCGCCGCTGGCATCACCCGCAGGAGGACAACTGGTACCCCGGCAACACCCACATCCACTACGACGAGAAGGAGACGCGCCCCGACGACCGCCTCGCCGTCGACTGCAGCATCGAAGGGTACAACGTCACGGTGGTCAGCATCCTCGACCGCCGCCAGCTGCCGTATGCGAGCAACAAGTACCCGATCGGGGTGATGAATGAGTTCACCACCGCCCATCACGTCCTCGACATCGGCGAGGAGAACCGCCACTACGGCGAAAAGTCCCCCTGGGGCATGGGCTACGGACACGTGATGTTCCTCAACATCCGCAACCTCGTGCAGCCGGTGAGCCGCGGCCACACCCTGACGGCGCAGTTCGACCCCGACTATCCTCCGCTCATCTTCTGCTGCGACGACGCCCGCGGGCAGGGGGGCTTGGTGATCTGGTGCCACAACGGCCGCGGCATGGAGGCGCCGGTCGCCGCGGCCCTGGGCAAGCTCGACGCCTTCAATCTCTTCGACCCGTTCTGGATGGACCCGGAGTACGACCTGTGGTACAAGCTGCTCAACTGCGGCATCCGCCTGCCGGCCTCCACCGGGACGGACTGGTTCGTCTGCTCGAACAACCGCGTCTACGTGCAGACCGCGGAGACGTTCTCCTACGCCGCCTGGATCGACGGCATGAAGGCGGGGCGCACCTACATCACCAACGGGCCGGCCATCGACATGAAGGTCAACGGCGAGCCGATCGGTTCCACCGTTGCCTGCGCCCAGGGAGGCCGCGTCGAGGTCGAGGTTCCCTTCCGCAGCTGTTACCCGGTCGACTCAGTGGAGATCGTGGTCAACGGCCGCGTCGTGGAGCGGTGCGAGTTAGCCGGCGGCGCCCGCGAGGGCTCGCTGAGAGGTGAAGCCGCGGTAAAGGCGGACGGTTGGGTCGCCGCCCGGCTCTGGGGGAACTCGCGCGACAGCTTCGACCAGTCGATCTACGCCCACACCAGCCCCACCTACATAGAGTGCGGGCGCTTTCAACTCGAGCGCGAGTCTGCCGCCGAGTTCTTCGCCGACGGCATACACCAGTCGCTATCCTGGATCGACACGGTCGGCCGCTACAACAACGACCGCCAACGCAACGAGGTGAAGGAGCTGTTCCGCAGGGGCCTCGAGGCTTTCGAGAACCTGTCCCGGCCGTAACATCCAGGGGCAGGGGCCTGCCTTGTCTGGTGGGTTTCCGGCTGCCTGGCCGCCCGGACCGTTCCCTCCAAGGTCCCGCCGCCAAACCTGCAGGCGACTTTCCCACCCGCTGTGATTCTGCAAACTGGATTTCCGCGCCACATGCGGCAATCACCATTACGGCCGAAGGGCCTTCTGAGTGGACGGACAGCATCGCGGCGCGCAGGCCGCTTCAGTGTGACAGGAACCGTTCCGCCTCGATCGCCGCCATACAGCCGGTGCCGGCCGCGGTCACGGCCTGGCGGTACACGTGGTCCTGGGCGTCGCCGCAGACGAAAACCCCGGGGATGTTGGTCGCCGTCGAGTCCGGCGCGGTGATGACGTAGCCGTTCTCGTCCATGTCGAGCAGGCCTTCGAACAGCTGCGTGTTCGGGACGTGGCCGATCGCCATGAACACCCCCCCGCATTCCCGCTCCCAGGTCTTCCCGGTATCCGGGTTCTTGAGGCGCACCCCGTTCACGGCGAGCTCGCCGCTCGGCGACAGAATCTCCTCGACCACCGCGGGGGTGATGAAGTCGATCTTCGGGTTGTCCATTGCCCGCTGGAGCATGATCCGCGAGGCGCGGAACTCGGAGCGCCGGTGCACGATGTCGACCCTGGTGGCGAACTTGGTCAGGAACGTCGCCTCTTCCATGGCCGAATCGCCTCCCCCGACGACGATCAGCTCCTTGCCGCGGAAGAAGAAGCCGTCGCAGGTGGCGCAGGCGGATACCCCGTGGCCCATCAGCCGGGTTTCCGATTCGATTTCGAGGAGCCGCGCGGAAGCGCCGGTGGCGACGATGACGGCGTCGGCGGTAAAGACGGTGCCCTCGGCGTCGACGCGGAACGGGGTCCCGGAGAAATCGACCGCGGTGGCGGTCTTGAAGAGGCACTGCGCCCCGAAGCGCGCCGCTTGGGCCCGGAACTTGTCCATCATCTCCGGCCCCATGATGCCTTCGGGAAAGCCGGGATAGTTCTCGACGTCGGTGGTGATCGTCAGCTGTCCGCCGGGCTGGGCTCCCTCCAATACGAGAGGGGCGAGGTCCGCCCTGGCGGCGTACAGGGCCGCGGTGAATCCCGCCGGCCCCGATCCGATTATTACGATGCGGTGGGGGTTCTCTTCAGACATGGCTCTGTCATCCTTTGTTATTCATTCAACCCGCGCATAAGCGGACATAGGCGCTTCCGAGACCCCTTTGCTTAGCCTCAGAGGCTTGCGTCCCTTCTATAGTCGGCTTTTTGGGTAGAGCCGTCTCCTTATCTCTACCGACCTTGTTGAAATTGTACACGCCTTCTCGAAGACGCTTGCCTTTGCGAGCCCATCATCCCGACCGACCCGGCCTGCGCTTACGCCATCGCCGCGTCCACCGGTTTGAGCGTGGCCAGAAATCTCCACAGACGATCCCAGGCAGCCGCCGTCCCTTGGGTCAGGATGACGCCCACCCTGCGCCCATGCAAGGTGACGCGGGACGGCAGGCGCAGGTAGCGCCGTCGAAAACTGTCCAGGCTCAGGGCCGTCGTCGAGCGTCCGTATGTGCGGGGCCGCCCGCGTCGGGCCTCGGCGCGTTCGGCGGCCTGGCGGCCCAGGTGAAGCAGGTTGTAGGCCAGCAGGTTCAAGGTCAGAAGCGCCTGGTTGGCAGCGAAGGCATCCCGGGACGGGGTGCGCTGACGCGGCTCTCGACCCCGGTAGTGTTGCTTGCGACGGGTGGTAGAGGAGAGCTGAGGCTGGAGGGTGGAGCTCAACTCGCCGAGCATGCGCTCGAAAAGGCCGCGCTGACGATAAAAGGCGACCAGGTCGCGGCCGCTCATCGTCTGGGGACTCTGGTCGGTGATCAGGAAGAAGTGGCGGGCGATGGGCAGCTCTTCCGTCTCGGAAGGGACCAGGACCAACACCACCCGCCGGGGCTGCGCCCAGGACCTGGCTTGATAGCGCAGCTCGCGACAGCGAAAACCCTCTTCCCGCAGCTCTTCCGGGTGCTGCGCCAGCTCCTGCTGATAGCCTTCCACCCAGGCACGAGCCAGCTCCTCCAGGCGCGCATTCTTCTTGATGCGCGCCACGTACGAGGTGTCGGCCCGCGCTTCCAGCTCACTCAGGAAAGACCCGCTCACCGAGGCCGCGTCGAAGCGCAGGATGAGGCGCCGGGCCAGATGCGACTGAATCCAGTCCAAGCGCTTGCCGAGAGCCTCTGAGGCGCCCTCATGGGCGTGCACGTTGCCCGGCCGCAGCACGGCACCGAAGAAATCGCCCGTCTGCGCCGAGCCGAGGAGCAGGGGATGGTACCCCGAGGCGTGGAAGTAGCCGTTGTATTCGACCCCCGCCTGGTGCCCGTGCGCCGGCATCGGCAGGGCATCCATGTCGACGGCCAACTCCTCGTATTTCATCCGTCCTTCCAGCAGCCGGCAACGAGACCGGGCGCTGCGCAGGACGGCTTCCTCCAACACCTCGCGGTTATAGGCAGTCGAGGCTTGCTCGAGCAGGCGCGACAGCGTCGGCTGACTGGCCAGTCCCTGCGGCCGGTCTTCGTCGCCGCTGCGCAACGGCGCCTGCCCTTTGCGATCGCTGACCGCCAGACGCAGGATCGGATCTTGGCGCAACGCGTCGGCGTCGGCGGCGTGGGTCCAGCCCTGTGCCAGCAGCACGATCTGTGTGCGCAGCAGCTCCGGCAGCGGGTGCGTGATCTGGTCTTGGGTACGGAGATCCTCGAAGTGGGCGTCGAGCCAATCCAGAACCCGGCTGTGTTCGAGCAGTTGACGCAACATCAGCGCACCGGTGTCGCTGCCAAGGTGGGTGGGGCGGGCTTCGATGTGGATGGAGCGGTTGAAAGACGGCTGAATCGGCCCGGCTTGCTCGGACTCGGTGTGTGACGGTAATTCACCCATTGGGTGTCCTACTGTGTGATGGGTTCAAAGGGCGATACTGCCTTGTGTTTCCCTCTGAAATCTAAGCATGGGAGGCACCCAGTACAGCCCTCTCCACTAAAATTCCATGAATAACAAGGGTTAAGACGCCCTTGCCGACCTCATTTACCTGTGCGTCGGAGACCTCGATATCCCTGCGCAGATCCCGACCCGATTCCGTACCGTGTGAATCACTCGATATCTCTCTCTGTTACATGCTATAAATTGTCCTTTGAAAAACCCGGATATACCCCCGTTTCTCAGCGTGCGATCCTATCCGCACGGCGACCCAAGCGATGACATCGGATACAATGTCCGACAGCGAATGGACCCCCGAAGCAGTCAGTGGAAGGTACCCGGTAACGCTGCCGAGGACGATTTTTACGACTCCCAGTACGCTGTTTGTGACGCCACCTGCAGCGATGATGGCCGTGGCTTCCCGAAGTCTCATTTTTTCATTGGGTTCTGCGTGCATATGCATACCGCTTGCCCTCCTGTGGGATGCCGTGGGAGATCTGGACTTTTGCAAACTCCACTTTTTTTACCCAAGTTTCATATATACGACAATTCTCTGCTCAGTCCACCCTACTGTTGTGGCTTGGTCGACTGCCCAGGAGTTGGTTTTACTGAGCGTTTCTCGCGACACGGCTCGACAGGCTTCGCCGATGGTCGTCAGCACGGTATGAGCCCAGTCACTCGCACGGCCCTGCCGCATCTGTGCCGTCAGCAGACTGTGCGTCAGCATCACGAGGTACATATGCCGGGTCTAGCCCTCGCCGCTGCGTAACTGACAGGAACCTATCTCAAAATAGGCAAACTTAAACTTGTTTTCGAAATGACAGTGATGTACCATTGGTGTATGGTCAATCTGACCGACATGCAATGGCAACGAATCCGGCATCACTTTCCTGAAGAACTTCGTCCCAAGAGCCATCCGGGGTCGCAAACCGGTTTGCACCCGTGATGTTTTTGAAGCCGTTCTTTGGATTCTAAACACCGGGGCTCAATGGCCTATGTTGCCGCCGTGCTATCCGAACTACAAAACCGTGCATCGCCGTTTTCAAAACGGGTGTCGTCAAGGGGTGGTGCGCGAAGTTCTCATGGACCTGGCCCAGACCCTTCACGAGCAAGGGGGCCTGGACGAATCGGAGGCTTTCATCGACGGCATGTTCTCGGCGGCCAAGGGTGGAGGTGCCGATATCGGCCACACCAAGCGAGGTAAGGGGGTGCGGGTCATGGGGATCGTGGACGGCAATGGGCTTCCCTTGTCGGTGAGCACGCATGCAGCGAACCATCATGAAGTGACGCTGGTTCAGTTGACCTTTGACTTTTACCTGATCGAAGACCAACCTGACAACTTGATCGGTGACAAGGCGTACGACAGCGATTCGTTGGATGAAGAACGTAAGAAAGACGGGATCGAGATGATCGCCTCGCATCGCCAGAATCGGACCAAGAAAAAGACTCAGGACGGACGGCGATTGCGGCGTTATGTGCGGCGTTGGATGGTTGAGAGATTCTTTGCTTGGCTTCAATGGCAGCGTCGAGTGATCACTCGCTGGGAATTGTATCCGGAGAATTTTCTTGGCTTCGTCCAACTTGCATCCATTTTGATTTTACTTAAACAATTTCAATTTTGAGATAGGTTCAGTCCTCCATGCCCAGATAGTGCTTGCCGTCCCGATGAAGGGTCTCGGTGCCTGTCCAGCGTTTGCGATAGACGTTCAGTATACGACTGATCTCCCAGTGCACCCGATTGGTGAGTAGAAACTTGACCGCTTCCTTGCCGTTCTTTTCGATCCCCCAGGATCACCAAGCGAACCCGGTGCTCGAGCTTGGGCAGACTCATGGTGCGGGTGAAATACCATTGTTTGCGCTCGCCGATGCAGACCCGTTTGCGATCCTCGGGTGGGATATTCGCAGCCACTTGCGCGGTCGTCATCACGCGGCCCTGGAACGTGACCTTGCGGTTGCTCTTCGGGGCCCCTACGTAGCCGCGCCCATTAAGGTGGATATGATCAAGACTGTCGACACTGCTGAAGTAGCAGTCAAAGGCGTAATCGCCCGGGATCTGTCGGCACACGACCCAATCCGCCAGCTCTTTGAACAGCTCGGTATGGTTCTTGAAAAACGTGGCCGTCTCGCCCTCTTAGCGCTTGCGAAAGCGACGGAACTCCAACGGATAGTGTTTCCCTGACGTACACACGTAGTTGGCGATCACGTAGTCGTGGGCAATCATATGGCGCTTGTCGGAGTGATCCCAAATCCAACCCGCATCCTCGATCTTCGCTCCGCTGTGTCCGACCAAGGTGTCGATGGCGATCACCCCGCGCGCCGAATAGCGCGTCGAGGGGTGCTCTGCAACCAGTCCAACCGATGGTAACCGTTCAGTCTCCCTGCAGTAGTTTGCGCATGTAAAGAAATACCCAGCGAGTTTTCGGGTTCGTCGGTATTTTCGGGATTGGTTGTGTGTTGCAGATTCTCCGGATACGGCGACCCCCATGAAAAGACCTCCTGAGGGTGCGATTTCCGAAGGCGACTTGCGTCAGCGCATTGTCCAGCTCGAGCGGATCGTGGAACAACAGACGTCCCGCATCGCCGAGCTGGAGCAGGAATTGGCCCGTCGCAAGGGGCGATCCCGCCGTGGCGCTCAAACCTCCTCGTCGGGTTCCTCCACGCGGCGTACCGATGCCTCCGGCCGTCGCCGGTCCTCGGGGCGCTCGCCGGGCGGACAGCCCGGGCACGAAGGACCCGGCCGCTCGTGGGTATCGGTCGAGCAGGTGGACGAACGGATCCCGGTCAAGCCCAGCCATTGCCACGGATGCGGGCACCGGTTGACGGGAGACGATCCTCATCCGCAGCGTCACCAGGAAGTCGTCATCCCGCCGCTGCGGGCCGAGGTCATCGAGTATCAGTTGCACACCCTGCGCTGCGCTCACTGCGACCGCCTGACCGCAGCCGGTTGGCCCGAGGGCGTGTCGCGCCACACCTTCGGTCCCAGCGTGCAAGCCTGGGTCGGCCTGCTGGCCGGGGCCTACCGGCTGAGCAAGCGCAACATCCGGGCGTTGTTGTCCGACGCCTTCGGCCTCGAGGTGTCGCTGGGTACGGTCAGCCGACTGGAACGGGAGGTGGCCGCGGCCCTGGCGGCTCCGGTCGAGGAGGCGCGCGCCTTCGTTCGCCGACAGGGCCTCGTCAACGTCGACGAGACCGGCTGGCGCCAGCGCCGCGCCAAGGCTTGGTTGTGGACCGCGGTGACGGACGGCGTCACCGTGTTCTCCGTCCGCAAAAGACGCAACCGCGACGGCGTCGATGAGATGCTGGGTGCGGATAACACGGCGGTGGTCGGCTCCGATCGCTATTCGGCCTACGCGCATCTGCCGCTGCGACGCCGGCACGTCTGCTGGGCTCATCTGCGGCGCGCCTTCGAGGAGTTCGTGGCCCGGGGCGGAGAGGCCGAGCGCGTCGGTCACCACCTGTTGGACCGCAGCGAGCAGCTGTTTACCTGGTGGCATCAAGTCCGCGACGGCACCCTGTCCCGCGCCCGCTTCCAGGACTATATCGACGATTTGTGTCTGCGCTTTCGTTTTCATTTGTGCTATGGGCAGCGGTTCGCCGACGCCAAGACGGCGGCCACCTGCGCCAATCTCCTCGACCTCGGGCCGGCCCTGTGGACCTTCGCACGCCGGCCCGGCGTCGAGCCGACCAACAACGACGCCGAACGAGCCCTTCGCCATGGCGTGTTGTGGCGTCACACCAGCTTCGGTACCCACAGTGCCGAAGGCAGCCGTTTCGTAGAGCGCCTGCTCACGGTACGCGATACCCTGCGCCAGCAGCAGCGCAACGTCCTCGACTATCTCAGGATGGCCTGTGACGCGGCCGTGTCTCAGCAGCCGGCGCCCTCGCTGCTGCCTTCAACCCACTCCGCCATTCGTTAATATTCTGCTACCATTCCGCCCCCGGCCCCAATCTGCCAGGGAACTGAACGGTTACAACCGATGTTCGTTGAGCTGCTTTTCATCCCAAGACACCTGCGTAATCCAGCGATCCAGCCAGGACTGGTCCGTGGTGTCGACAAACAAAGCGTTGATCGCCGATACGTTTTTACGCGCCGTCACTAGAAGCCCGGTCAGGTATTCGCCAAAATGCCGGCGCTCCGGGGCGTTGGCAAACAGCCCGCCAAACTCCTCCAGCGCCTCTTCGGCCACGGTGGGAAATGCAATAATGCCTGGCATGACGACCTCTCTCATGGCCAGGGGAGACGAAGGCGGGGGATGCCTTCGTTTCTACCAAAATACCAAGATTCGATCGGGTTCGTGCTACCTCAGCCATCCGAAAATCACCCTATAATTGAGCGTTTTGCAAAAGTCCAAGGAGATTACAAATGAATGACACCCTGCCTGGTGGCACCGCGTCCCGTCAGGGTGTGCCCGCAGTGGTGGCCAAGACTGAACTCGATAGCGACCTTTTGTATAATACCTCGATAAGGTCCTGCTATACAAGAAGAAATTGACCCCAGCAGACACCGCGATCGCCGGCTGCCCAGCTAGTTTCCGGCTATAGCCATCATGGATGCAAACGCTCTACTAGTTTTGTCGGCCTACTCAGCCGCTATCTTTGCCGCTTCCTTTCTCGGCGGAAGACTGGCGGCCCTGGGTACCATGACCCACACGCGGACACAGGTTCTGATGAGTCTCGTGGCCGGCTTCATCCTCGGCATCGCCATGTACCATCTTTTTCCCCACAGCCTCGAGCGCATTGGCGGGCCCGAAGTTGTCGAAACAGCCGTGGCATGGGTTGTATACGGCATGGTCCTGATGATTTTTCTGCTGCGTATCTTCCACTTTCATCAGCACGACTTCAGCCACGAAGCGAGCGATCTCTACGACGATCACGACCACGGCGATTCCGGCATACACTCGCGTAGTCTGATTGGGGTCGCCCTCGGCCTGGGGGTGCACACCGTTACCGAAGGAGTCGCCCTCGGTACCAGCATGCAGGCGAGTTTGCCGCACGAAGACGAAAGTGTGCTGCCGGCACTGGGGGTATTCCTCGCCATTGTGCTGCACAAGCCGCTCGATGCCTACTCCATTATCGGCATGATGAAGTCCGCCGGTCACAGCCGGCGCACGCGAACCGCAGCCAATCTCGCATTTGCCCTGCTCTGCCCCCTGGTGGGCATGGCGAGTTTCCTCGGTGTGGGACTGCTCGGTTCCGAGGGAGGGGTGGTAGTCGGCTATGCCCTGGCCTTCGCCGCCGGTGCCTTCCTCTGCATTGCCCTGAGCGACCTGCTGCCGGAGATACATTTCCACAGCCACGACCGCGGCAAACTCATCCTGTCTCTCCTCGTGGGAATCGGCCTCGCCTACGCACTGTTTTTCATCGAATCCAGTGCCCTCCACGGGACGGAAGGGCACTAAACCCCGCCACACGGCCGCGTCGGCCTGACACGGCCCCCCCGAAGCTCCAAGGCAAAGTCCCGGCGGCAGCTTTTTCCCGGCAGGATCTGCAACCGGCCGGAAAAAAGTTCCACTCCACCGGGCGTCGCCACGCTCTCGAAGCATCCTCGATAATATTCATAATTCCCTGTAAAACAGGGCGTTACAACAATATCCCTGAACGGTTCTCCCCTGGGAACGCGGTCAGGCATGCCAATTGCATTAGCCGGCTTGGGTCAACGCTGTTTCACGGTGGAAATCATCTGCCGGTCGAAAGCGGGCCCAACAGCGTGAACATGAAAGCGAATCCTCAATCCTGTGCGAATGCCTGCCCGTGCCGCCCTCCTGGAAAGACCCGTGGAATGCGGGTCCCCGGACTCGCGGCTCGCACGGCGCCCGAAGGCGTCGTATCAGCCGAGTACGGCGAGCGAAGGCAGCGCGGCAACACAGGATGAATCGGTGCCGGAAAGCATGTGGAATTCCCGGGACGCGACACTGGGTCCGGCGCCGGCTCGAGGAGCTCGATCGCGAGATCCGCGATTGCCTCGAGGATATTCGCAGAAACCTACGCGAGCTCGAGGAGTCGGGGGAAAAAAAGCCCGGCAATCCGTCGCAGCCTTGAAGCAGGTCCTCGAGCAGTGAAACAGAGAGATGAGCACATGTCCAGGGCACGACCGACCAACCAGGAGAAACGGCACGGACTCCGGGCCGTAATCGTCCTCGCCGGCCTTGCTCTCGCCGCAACGGTGGCGCTGTTGCTTTTCGCCCCCCGTATGGCGCTACGACAGGAGCAGGAAGAGCCACCGAAAATGACCGATGTCTCGGGCACGGTGCGGAATCTCATCGCCGGCGGCGACTTCGACGCAGCCTACCGCCTGCTGCAGGAGGTCGATGCGGAGTCGCTCACCGACGGCGACCTACCCCTGCTCGCCTACCAGCGAGCCGTTTGCGAGCGGCGTCTGGGAAAGCCGCGCAAGGCCCACGACCGCCTGCAGTTGCTCGTGGACGGAATTCCCGAGCTCGAGTCCTACCGCCGACTCTGGATGGCGCGAGCCCTTGAGGAGATGGGAGAGCTGCAGTGCGCCCGGCTCGGCTACCAGGATCTGCTGTCGACCTTCGAGGGCGTGGTGGCCGATTCGGCGCGTCTCTACCTCGCGGCGATTCTCACAGAAGCCGGCGAGTTCGACAAGGCGGTCACGCTGTACGATCAACAACTGCTGCGGGCGACTCCGCCCGCAGCAGCCGAACTGCTCTACGACATGGCGGTCATCCAGCAGCGGGCGGGCAACAGCCGCGGCGCCGGCGAGACCCGGCTCCGGCTGATGACGGAGCACGCCGGCCATCGCAAGGCCCTGGACATGGCCCTCGGCCTGCACCCGGGCACTTCCGCAGAGTCCTTCGCCCGCGCTTTCGTTCTCTACCGGCACGGTCGCGGCGCCGAGGCCTTCGACGAGTTCATCGAGAAACACCCGGAACACAACCGCGTCAACGAAGCCCATTACCTGCTCGGCCGTTCCTACATGCGAAACGGGGAACTCGAGCTCGCCAGCAAAACCTTCGAGGAGCTGTACAGGAAACACCTGAGGCCGGATGCCCTTTACCGCATCGGCGGGATCCAGGTGCGCCGCAACCGCGACGACGACGCCATCGTCACCTACGAGCGGCTCGTCGCCGAACACCCCGGGCACAGCCTCGCCGACGATGCCCTGTGGCAGGCGGCCAAGGCGACAGAGCGCGGCAGCGACTTCATGCGCGCGCGCAATCTTTTCACCCGCCTCGCGGAGCGCTATCCCGACAGCCCGAAGAGCGACGAAGCGAGGTGGAGCGCCGCTTTCATGCTGTACTGCGCCGAGCGCTACCGCGAGTCGCTCCATTCATTCCAGACGGCAGGGGCCAAGGCATCGGAACCGCACATCATCGACCAGAGCTTCTTCTGGGCAGGAAAGAGCGCCGAGAACCTCGGGCTCAAGCGCGAGGCAGGGGCGATGTTTCAGCGGGCGGCGGCCAACTTCCCTCGCTCCTATTACTCGGCGCGGGCGGTCAGCATGGGATACGAAGGAGACAAGAAGAAGCAACTGCCAAAGCGCAAGCAGCGCGATCAGCGATCCGCTTTGAACGCGGTGGCAGCGAAGGCGGTCGAGGAAGCGTACGGGGTGGCAGTCGAAGAGTTGGAGACCCTGCAGCGGGCCCAGCTGCTCGACCGGATCGGACTGGTGGCGCTCGCCGAGCAGGAGCTCTCCGAGGCGGAGGGCGAAAACCTTGACGACCCCGAGGCTCTCAAGCTGATCCGTGACTGTTTCGAGGATCTCGGCAGCCTCGACCGCGCCCTGCTTGTGTCCACGAAAATCTTCGCCGGGTCCGGAGAGGAAGAGATTCCCTACCTCTACCCGGACTACTACTGGGAACAGGTAAAAACGGCCGCCCGCGAAGCCGGGCTGGATTCTTTCCTGGTGCTGGCGGTCATCAGGCAGGAGAGCTACTTCGACGACGACGCTGTGTCGCGCGCGGGAGCCGTCGGCCTGATGCAGATCATGCCGAAAACCGGGCGCACCCTGGCTCGCTCCGCCGGAATGGGACGGTTCGAGAAGCGCATGCTGCTCGATCCGGCGATTTCGATCCGAATGGGCTCCCAGTACCTCGGGGAACAGATACGCACATTTGCATCCGGCCGGACCCGTGAAGTAGGTTTCGAGCTTGGCCTCGCCGCCTACAACGCCGGTCCCAGCGCCGCGCACAGGTGGGTCCGGCGCTTTCCGCTGGACGATCCCGACGCCTTCGTCGAGCGCATTCCCTACAAGGAGACGCGGTTGTACGTAAAAAAGGTGTTGAAGAGCTACAATATCTACAAAGCCCTCTCGAGCGCATGACCGGCATGGCTTCGCCCCAATCGGAAGCAGAGCGCGCGCACCGCTCCAAAAGGGCCCGCCTGCTCGAGGATCTGTTCATCCTCCTGTGCATCCTCACCTTGTGGCCGGTCGTTCTGGGGTGGGAGGAAGCGATTTACCGGTACGTCTTGTACGCGGCTCTCGCCGGCCTGGTTTTCATTTTCGTGCGCCGGATCAATCGCTTTCGCGCCGCCGAGCGGGAGTTGAACGATACAGACCCACCTCAATAGCGGTTACCGTCGCGGACCGCGCGCGACCGCTTCGATAGCCACCACGAGAAGGACCCCGGCAACCATCAGCCCCAGCACCGCTACTGTTCCCGTGTCCAGCTCCGCCGGAAGCACGCAGGTGTAGGGATCTTCGTCGGCACCGGCCGCGGGTGCGCGGAACGGCCAGACGCGGCGCAGCGACCCAGCCATCAGTCCCACCAGGAACGCCATGGTCGGCCCGTGCAGGCGGGCGAGCAGGCGTTTTAGAATCTTGGCGAACAGCAGAATCCCGAAAGCGAAACCCACCCCGAAGACGACGAGAATCTCGAGGTCGAGATTGGCGACCGCCTGAAAGACCTGCCGGTACTTGCCTAGAAGAAGAAGGATGAAGCTGCCGCTGATGCCGGGCAGGATCATCGCCACGCTCGCCACCGCACCGGACAGCAGAAACTCGACCGAGCCTTCTCCCGTCTGCTGCGGGATGGCGGTACTGATGCCGTATCCTGCCGCCACCCCGCAGCAGGCGGCGATCAGCAGGCCGAAGTGCCACCTGCCGGCGCGCCGGCCGACGGCAACGGCGCTAGCGGCGATCAGCCCGGTGAGAAACCCCCAGACAGGGACCGGATGATTGGAGAGCAGGTAGGTGATAAGCCGCGCCAGACTGAGGATGGCCATGCCGATGCCGGCGCCAAGGGGCAGCAGGAAGCTGCCGTTGATCAGCCTCCAGACCTCCTCCAAGCGGCCGCGGAACAGGCTGCTCAGGAGGCGCGCGTCGACTGCGGCCAGGGAGCCGACGAGATCGTCGTAAATCCCCGTGATCAGGGCGACGGTCCCTCCCGACACACCGGGAATGACGTCGGCGATCCCCATGCAGACCCCCCGCAGCACGAGGCCCGGCGCACGATGCCTTCTCTTTCCCTGCGATTGCTCAGCCGCCACGAATCCTCTCCTCGGTGAGTGACGAGTACAGGCGCCCCTGCTCCGGGCAGCCTGCCAGCCGTTCGAGCACGCGGCGGTCGGCCCGCGGCATGGCGTAGTCACCCAGCTGCCCGGGACTGACCCACTTCCACTCGTCGCAGCCGACGGCGCGCGGCCGACCTCCGGCGTAGCGCGCTTCGAAGGCGTGCAGGGTGATGGTGAAATGGCTGTACCCGTGGTCGACGCTGAGCAGATGATCCCCCACCTCGATGTCGAAATCGAGCTCCTCCCTTATCTCGCGCCGCAGACAGTCGGCGCAGGATTCGCCCTCCTCTTTCTTGCCGCCGGGGAATTCCCACAGGCCGCCGAGCATGCCGCCCGCCGGCCGCCGCGCGATCAACAGGCGGCCCCCCTTCCATATCAGGCCCGCAGCCACCTCGTAATGCGGACGCTTTTTCCTGCCGGCCTTCACCGGCAGACAGGCCGGGTCGTCGAGCTCCCTGCGGCCGGAGCAGAACTCCGCAAGCGGACAGTCGCCGCAACGGGGCCGCGACGGCGTACAGACGCGGGCCCCGAGCTCCATCAGCGCCTGGTTGAAATCGCCGGCCCTGCCGGGCGCCAACAGGCGTTCCCCCGCGGCGATCAGCCGCGTCCTGACTGCGGCCCTGCGGGGATCCTCCTCGACGAGCAGCAGCCGGCAGAGGACGCGGGTGACGTTGCCGTCGAGCACGGGGTGGTCGCAGTCGAAGGCGATGCTGCTGACCGCGGCCGCGGTGTAGGGACCGATCCCCGGCAACTCGAGCAGCTGCTCGAGGTTCTGCGGCAGCTGCCCGTCGAACTCGGCCAACACTTTCCTTGCGGCGGCCTGCAGGTTGCGGGCGCGGGCGTAGTAACCGAGACCTTCCCATGCTTTGAGCACCGCCCCTTCGGGAGCCTCGGCCAGGGACTCGAGCGTCGGAAAGGCCGCCACGAAGCGCTCGAAGTAGCCCCGCATCTGCTCGACGCGGGTCTGCTGCAGCATGATCTCGGAGATCCAGACCTGGTAGGGGTCGCCGACGTCGCGCCACGGCAGCTGGCGCTTGTGGAGGCCGTACCACGCGAGCAGCCGCGCCCGCAGCCGCCGAATCCGCGCGGCGTCGGCCAGCAGCTCAGAAGCGGCCATGCAGTTGCTGTTGCCGGCGAATCTCGTCCGGCCAGCCCTCCGAAGGCAGTGCCTCCAGCCCCTGCTGCCGCAACGGCGCCAGGCCGGGGGCATGTTCCGGCGCAAGGGGGTCGGCCTGCAGCAGCCCGTTGAGAACCGCCTCCTCGCAGGCATCGGCGGCCGCGGCGAAAAGGGGAGGCAGCTCGGTGTCTGCAAGGGAGCGCATCCCGACGGTGCCGTCGTCGGAGCGTGGCTCGCCATCGACGAGCCCGGTCGTCGACAGGGCCAGCACCAGGCCTTCGCGGGTCCGTTCATCGAGCAGCCCCACACGCACCAGGCCGAAGGCGGCGCGCCCGGCGAGATGGTCGAGCTGGCGCGGTGTCAGCGGCGCGTCGGTCGCCAGCACGGCGGCAAAACTACCGCTGCCCCGGGGGGGCGATTCCGCCGCGGCTCCGGGAAGAATCACAGGCCAGCCGTCCACTGCCAATCGGGACCGGGTGCCGCCATTGGCAACAACGAGTGCGCCAACCACATGAACCCCCTGGAGGCGGGAAGAGGTTCCCAGGCCGCCGCGAAACCCGAACGCCGCCAGCCCGGCGCCGATTCCGGCCGAACCTTCGCGCACCTGCGAGACAGCGCCGACAGAGGGCGTCCCCGATGGACCCGCGTCGGGAACATCCTCGCCGTTCCCCTGAAACGGTGGAGGGGCGTTTCCCAGCGCCTCGGCCAGGTGCTCCTCGCGCACCGCGGCGCGGATGCCGGCAGGCAGGTTCACCTCGCTGTCGTTCACTCCGATCACAACCGGCGGCCAACCGGTGTCTTCCGACAGGCCGGGGTCGGCGCCGAGCCCGCGCTGGATCAGGGCGTCGTAGATCCTGCCTACCGCAGCCGCCGGAACGAGGGCGACCGGGGCCGAAATGGCCCCGAAGTCCTCGGCGACCCCGAGCCCGGTCAGACCGTCCCCGCCGTCGACGCTGTAGCGGCCGACGAAGAGCCGTCCTGCGGCGCTGCCGGCGACCACGACGGTCACCCCTGTCGCCGCGGACGGGGCGGTTATCGTCGCGTGGCCGATCCGCACCCCTGAGACGTCGGCTATGCTGTTGCGGGGGCCGGGCGACGCGGCACCAATGGTCAGCCCGAGATCGCGCAGTCTCATTTGAGGCGGCCGTGCTCGCGCATGACCGCGGCGAACCGGTCGAGCGGCAGGGCGTGGATCGTGTTGCCGTCGCCGCCCACCGTGGTCGTCGCCGCGGTCAGCGAGTTGAGGATCGCTTCCTCCGTCGCCTCGACGACCCCCTGGTAGAGCGCCGACAGGCGGGAGAAATGCAGCACCCGGCCGCTCTCCGCCGCGGTGGAGAAAGCGATGATGAGATCGCCGCTTCCGTGGGTGGAGATACCGCCGGTTCGCGCCATGCCGAGGGCCGCCCGCTTGCACAGCCTCCGCAGCTGCAGGGGCAGAAGCGGGGCGTCGGTGGCGACGGCGATCAGCAGCGAATTCCCGGGGGCCACGGGGCGGCCGCGCTCCGGCAACAGGTCGGGGATCTCGCGGCCGACCGGAACCCCGTCGACCCGCAGCTGCGGCCGGCGGCCGTGGTTCGCCTGCAGGAGCACCCCGACGATGTAGCCGGACTCTGCGACCGGCACCAGCCGCGAGGCGGTGCCGATCCCTGCCTTGAACGAGTACGCCCTCATGCCGGTGCCGCCGCCCACGCACCCTTCCGCAACTGGGCCGGGGCGCGCCGACTGTATGGCGGCGATTGCGTGCCCGGGAACAACGTGCCTGCCGGCAGTGTCGTGCAGGAAGTCCGCCCAGGTCTCGCCTACAACCGGCTCCGGCCGCCCCGGATAACCGAACAGCCCGGGGTCGCGTTGCAGCATGTAGTCGAGACAGCCTTCGTACACCGGACCGATGCTGCCGGTGTCGGTGAACAGAATCGGCGCCCCCAGGCGGCCGCTGCGGCGCACGGCGCCGACACCGGTCAGCTCGCCGTTGCCGTTGAGGGTCAGATCGGCCGCGGGCACGGGGGTGCGCCCCAAGTCCCCTTCGCGGGCGAGCACCGCGGTGACCCCGGTGCGCACCGGACCGCGGCCAACCACCAGGGGGCCCTCCCCCGAGATCAGGGTCGTGTGGCCGACGGCGACGCCGGCGACGTCGGTTATGGCGTTGTGGGGCCCGGGCGACAGACAGCCGATGGCGATGCCGAGGTCGCGCAGGCGGGCACGCCCCGGGGGCAGTGGAGTTTTCCCGACCGGAGCCGAGGCCGCGGCGGCCAGCGGCAGGGTCGCCAACGCCGCCCCGGCCCGGGCCAGAAACCTGCGCCGATCCATCGCAGGACGCTAGCCCCGGGCGCGCAGCTCTTCGGCTGCCTTGCAGGTGCGGATGCTTACGCGGGCGCGATCCTCCGTCCCCTTCCAGGCATAGGGGTCGCGGCCGTGCACCATGACGATGTCGCGGTAGTCAGCGTTCGCCGGGCGTTCCCCCTCGCGCGGCTGCCAGGGAAGCAGGGAATTGGCGCTCATGTAGTGGTTGACGAGCACCCGGCGGTAGAAGCTGCTGCGGTTGCGCCGCGACCGATGCAGGAGGTAGCCGTCGAAGAAGACGACGTCCCCGGCTTTCGCCTCGACAGGAGTTTCGCCGCTTTCGTCGAAGCCGTGCGATTCACCGGAGCGGTCGAACTCCTCGTCGTCGTCGTGGGCCCGCTGCTCGTAGAGCACGCCCCTGTGAGAGCCTGGCAGCACCCAGATGCAGCCGTTGTCGACGGTGGCCTCGTCGAGGGCGATCCAGCCCCCGGTCAGGCTGTGGTCGCGCGTCGGAATGAAGATCTCGTCCTGGTGCCAGGCCTGCCCCTGGAATCCGGGAGGTTTGATGAACAGCATCGACTGCATGCACTTGACGTCCGGTCCGATCAGACGCGCCAGCACCTTCGCCATGCCGGGATGCTTGACGCCGGCCTCGAGCGCAACCGGGCTGATCTTGTGAGGGTGGTGGATGCACAGGTAGCGCCCCAGGGCCTCGTTATCGCTGCAGCCGTTGCCGACCGGCGGCAGGTTCTCGTGCACGTACTCCCCCCGGCAGAGGCGGAGGGCGTCCGCCCTGAGCGCCTCGACCTCGCCGGCGGCGAGACCGGGAACGACCAGGTACCCGTTCTCCCGGTAGAACTCGACGTCGCTGTCCCGTATCTCCGCAACCATGCGTTCGCCCATTCCTGGTCTGGTTGTCAGCGAGCTGTCGCGGCGCCGATCTCGCGTGCCAGCTCGCCTGTCGTCATCCCGTCCCCGAGGTCGGGTGTTCCCGCCTTCGGGTCGGCCAGCACCTCCTCCACGGCGCGGCCGACGCGCTCCGCAGCGGCAAGCGCCTGCTCGTCCTCGTGCCGGTGCCCGAGCCAGCGCAGCATCATGGCCGCCGACAGGATCGTCGCCACCGGGTTGGCCACCCCCTGTCCGGCTATGTCGGGCGCGGTCCCGTGGGAGGGCTGGAAAACCGCAGCTTCCTCGCCGATGTCGCCCGACGGGGCCATGCCCATGCCTCCGACGAGCCCTGCGGCCAGATCGGAGAGAATGTCTCCGTACATGTTCTCCATCACCAGCACGTCGAAATCCCGGGGCCGTTGCACCAGGTACAGCGCCATGGCGTCGACGTAGGCGTGGCCGCTGCCGACGTCGGGGTAGCCGGCGGCCACCTCGTCGAAGACGCGGCGGAAAAAGGCCATCGATCTCAGGATGTTCGCCTTGTCGACGCAGGTCACGCAGGCCTCCCGCGGCGGAAGCGAACCGCCGTCGCCTCGCTGGCGCAGGCGTTCCCGGGCCAACTCGAAGGCGAAGCGCGCCACCCGTTCCGTGCCGGTGCGGGTGATCACCATGGTGTCGATGGCGGTCTCGCCGCGCAGGTCGATCCCGGCGTCCATCGAGGCGAACAGTCCCTCGACGTTCTCCCGCAGGAGGACAAAATCGACCTCCCCGGCAGCGATGCCGCGCAGCGGCGTGTGATGCCCGGCGTACAGATAGATCGGCCGCACCCCGGCGTAGAGGTCGAGCTTGAAGCGCAGGTCGACCTGAGGCCGCAGCTCGGTCCCGTCCGGCCAGCGCACCCGGGGGTCGCCCATGGCGCCGAGCAGGGTGGCGTCGGCGCTGCGGCAGGCCTCCAGGGTCTCGTCGGGAAGCGGGGTCCCGCGTTCGAGGTAGCAGCCCGCACCGCAGGGGTAGTCGCGCAGCTCGAGATCGAGGCCAAGCCCCTCAAGCAGTCCCAGTGTGGCGCCGACCACCTCGGGGCCGACGCCGTCCCTTGGGAGAACGGCGATTTCGTAGGAGCTGCCCATCAGCTCCACAGGCGGTCGTTCGCCCGTTCGTGGTCCCACTCCTCCGTGGGCTCGAAGATCCCGGGGGCCCCGGGGTCGGCGAATTCCCGCAGCACCTCCCGGTTCAGGTCGGCGAACCCCAGACCCGGCCCTTCCGGCACGGCGATGTGCCCGTCCTGGATCAGGGGGTTCGGCAGCCCCTCGACGAGGCTGCTCCAGCGCTCGAGGTCGTCGACCGAGTGGTTCTCGAGGGCGAGGAAGTTCTCCGTGGCCGCGGCGCAATGGACCGCGGCCAGGGCGGCGACCGGAGACATCGCCATGTGCAGGGCCATGGCGATGCCGCGGTCCTGGGCGGCGTCGCCGATCTTCTTGGTCTCCAGGATGCCCCCGGAGGTAGCCGGGTCGGGATGGGCAACGGCGATCGCCCGCTCCCGGAACAGGTCGGCGAACCCCTCCTTCAGGTAGATGTCCTCGCCGGTGCAGACCGGCGTCTCGACCGCCTCGGACAGACGCACGTACTGGTCGGTGAACTGCCAGGGGATCATGTCCTCGTACCAGGCCAGGGAGAACGGGTCGAGGGCCTTCCCGAGCCGGATGCAGGACTCCAGCCCGAGGTGGCCGAAGTGGTCGGCGGCGAGGGGAACCTCGTAGCCGATCTCCTCGCGCACCGCGGCGACGTACTCGCAGAGCAGGCCGATTCCCTTGTCGCTGAGCTGGATGCCGGTGAAAGGGTGCATCACCGTGGGGCTGTCGAGCATTCCCGGGGGTGAGATGACGCAGCCAGAGCGGTCCCGGAGCAGACCGATCCCGACATCCATCTTCAGGAATCCGAACCCCATATCCATACGCTCCTTCAGCCGCTGCCCCATCTCGCGGCCGCAGGCAGTGGTCGCGGTGTCGCAGTAGCAGAGCACGCGGTCGCGGAACCTGCCCCCCGCCAGTGCGTACGCAGGCACTCCGTAGGCCTTGCCGGCGAGATCGATCAGCGCCATCTCGACGGCGCTGATCCCGCCCCCCTGCCTGCCGTGATGGCCGAATTGCCTGATGCGCCGGAACAGCCGGTCGACGTCGCAGGGATTCTGACCCAGCAGGCGTGTCTTGAGCATCAGGGCGTAGGTCGCGCTGGCGCCGTCGCGCACCTCGCCGTAGCCGCTCAGCCCCTGGTTGGTGTCGATGCGAATCAGGCAGCTGTGGAACGGAGCGCCGCGCAGATTGGCGACCCGCAGGTCGGTTATGGCCAGAGCCGAGGGACGGGAGTGCCGCGAGAGATTCTCCTGCATGGATGCTTTTTCCTTCGGTGACGGGAAGCCGTTCAGGGTAAACCGCACCCGACAGGGCGTCAACAAGGTTCCGCGGCTCGCAATGCAGAGGTGCGATTGCATCGAAACACGCCTGCCGGAAAATCGGTCGAAGGCGACGGCCAGGCCTGAAGCCCACAATCACAGAACAGGACATGCCGGATATTCCGCCGTCCCTTTCGGCGGGATGGAAAGATCATGTATCAACAGGAAGGCTTGAAACCGTGAGAAAGTTGTCCTGCTGTATGGCAGTGCTTGCCTTTGTCTTTTCACCTGTCCAGCCCGCCAACGCGCAGGACGTTCTGACCGAGCCGCCGCTGGTGCCGATACCGGAGGAGATGACCTGGGAGGATTACCGCGACATGAACCGCCGCCTCTCGGTCGGCCCTCGCCCTGAGCGCCATCCGGTGCCGGGCGCACCCGGAGTGACTACGCTTTCTGAATCTGCTGAAAACAGATTCTCAATCGATCGACTGGGCTTTTCAGTGCGGCAGAACCGCCGGCACTCCGGCCTGTGCTCGCTGGCCAGGGTCGATCTGCGTGTGGAATCTTCCGATCCCGTCCTTGATGATCATGATGACCGCGCTTTTGACCGGGTGCCTGTTTTCGTCGTAACGGGCGATACGGGTGGCGCCGACATAGTTCTCGGTCGCCGCAAGTTGACCCCGGACTGCCTCCGGCTCCAGGCTCCCTGCCCGCTCGATGGCTTCGAGAAGCAGCCGGACCGCATCGTAGCTCACCGCGTCGCCGCTGGGAGTGCTCCCGTACAGCGATTGATATGTGTCGACGAACCGGCGCGCACCCGGTTCATCGGTATCGGGCGAAAAGTGGGTAGTGTAGAAGCTGCCTTCGAGCTCGGCGGCCTCGTTGCCCAGCAGATTCGGGTTGTCCCACGAATCGGCTCCGAGGAAAAGCGCCGGTTCGCCTGCTGCGTCTTGTAAAGACCTAGCTCTCGCCTGCTGCGTCGCCAGGGCGATTTCCTGCGCAAGCCCGGATATGAAGAGCGCCTCTGGCTGCGCCTCGGCAATGCGTCCCAGCTGCCCGGAAAAATCCGTCTCTCCGCTGTCGTAGAACTCGTCGGCGACTACCTCGCCGCCTGAGGCCATGAAAACAGACCGGAAGAATTCGGAAATCCCCTCGGTATAGACCTCGCCGCTTTGCGTCAGGATCGCAACCCTGGCCAGGCCGAGCTCTTCCCTGGCGAACTGCGCCATCACTTGCCCCTGGAACATGTCGGTGAAAGCCGCCATGAAGACCAAATCCCCCGCCTTTGTCACCTCCGGGTTGGTCGCCGATGTGGTCACCATCGGCAGGCGGTGCCGTTGCGCGAGTTCTCCGACTGCATGCAATGGCATGGGAAGAGCGGTTGGGCCCGACGAGAGCGACGACGTCGTCCTCGAGAATCATCCTTTCGGCGGTCTCGACCGAGACGGAGGCTTCCTCTATTTCGATGCGGGAAAGCAGCTCGACCGGCATGCCGAGCACGCCCGCGCGCTCGTTTGCCTCGGCCACGGCTATCCCTGCGGCGTCCGCATAGGTCACGCGGTCCCCCGCGGCGAGAAAACCGATCCTGACGGTTTCCGACTGGCTGGGCGCAGCCGGATCCTCTCCGCTACAACGTGCGAGGGTCAGGGCAAGTAGCGGAACCAGTATCGATGGAATTCCGTACATCCTGTTTTCAGATCTCCTTCAAGGCAAGGAGCAGATGCCCGGACCGGACCTGTCGGGGTCTACTGCTCTCGATGCTCCTCGTCCGTTGAAAAACAATTCCTGTCGCCGGTCAGCGACTTTACGGCACGGTGTTTTTTCTGGTTCTATCCGGGTTTTTCAACGGCGAAACCTGAGTACATGACAAGGCCATAGGTCGTTCCCTGTGCTTGGTGTATCCCCATCAAGCACTCCCCAGGAAAGGGAAGGCGACCTATGACCGCTATGAAGTTCCTCTCCAAGCTGTTCCAATTCAAGGGATTTCGCGCTGTCGACGTGTGGTTCGAAGGATGCGGGCAGGAAGCGGCCGTCGTGGTCTCGGTGAAGCCCCACAAGAACGGGTGCCGGTGTCCTCAGTGTGGGCGCCGGAGCAAGATCGTACGGGTCATGGAGCCCCGCCGCTGGCGCGATGTCCGCGTTTGCGGCCGTACCCTCTGGTTGCACCACACCCCTCGAGAGATCCGCTGTCCGACCCACGGCCGGCACGTCGAGAAGGTGCCCTGGGCGGCTCCCTCGGCCCGGGTCAGCTACCGCTTCGAATATCTGCTGCTGAAGTACTGCCAGTTGCATCGGCTCATCGCGCATCGGCGTACTGGGCACCGCATCCGCGGGCTGAAGACCCCTCGGCATCGACGAGGCCTCCTACGCCAGGTGCCACAAATACGCCACCCTGGTCTATGACCTGGAACGTTCCTGTGTCGTCCGGGTCGGCAAGGACAAGGCACGGGAGACCATCGACGCGTTCTTCCGGGACCGGCTGAGCGCCTTCCAGAAGGCTCGTATCCGCTGGGTCTGCTGCGATCTGAGCGAGACCTTCATCGGCGCCATCCGGATTGCACCCACCCGCTCGGCCAGGCGCGCCTGTGTGGCCACGTCCGCCCGAGGTGGCCACACAGGCGTCTTCTGTTTGAGGACTCCAGTCATCAAACAGCGGTAAACCCGTCTTCCGCTCGGGCGCTTCGGCCACCTGCCGAAGCAGCTGGATCAAGGCCAGGTTCACCAAGGTCGAATCCGCCACCTGCGATTGGCCCGGCCCAAACGCGGCGACATACTCCAGATCAGTGAAGCCGTTCACCGAGGTGAGGGGGGTGCTGCCACCTTGCCCCAGGTAGTTCCAATCGCGGGTAGAGCTTCTCAATCAGCGCGGCACGCAGCGAGTGCAGAAGTTTCGGGATCACATCTGACGACCTTGTCCAGGCTTCTCCCGGTCATTCGTTTACCGCTGGAGGCCGTTCTCATAGGCTCGCCTCGTTCGTCGGCGTTGGCTCTGTGGGGATCCATTCCTCCTTGGCGGCGGTCTGCCGCGACTTAGGCAGACAGGCTGGGGAGGACTTGTCATGGATGCCGCCGGGACGGAAAGCTCGCTTCAAAACGGAGTATCGGGGAGGATGTGTGGGGGAGGTGCAAGTGATTGAAAAAGCGTCAAATACAACAAGCCCCCGAGAAGCCGCTCCTCGGGGACTCGCGTTAAACCAACCAACCGCCAAAGTTAACGCCAACCGCCAAAGTTAGCGGCTGGATTTTGGTGCGCCCACAGGGACTCGAACCCCGGACCCGCTGATTAAGAGGCACTTTTTTCCGCATTCACAAAACCCCCCGTTTTATCATGCTTTTATAGTATAAGCCTATGATAAATAGCAGGTTAGGGGAATAAATCTCATTGCTTTGGCATTGACCCGCGCCCATCCGTACCGTTCATTTTGCTGACAAATTGCTGACACGGAGGGAAAAGCCATGCTGACAGCAGCCGCAATCAGGGACGCACAACCCGAGGCGAAAACCCGCATTTTGTGGGATGAGAAGCTGAAGGGTTTGGGGCTCAGAATCGCCCCCGGTGGTACGAAGGCGTTCATCCTCAATTATCGCTCTGGCGGTCGCGAACGCCGGGCGACTTTGGCCCGAGTCGGGGAAGTCTCCTTGAAGACCGCCCGCCAGATGGCCGGCGAGCAACTGGTTCGTGTTCGCGAGGGAGCCGATCCGTTGGACGAAAGGCAGCAGCGACGGGAAGCGCCGACGGTCAATGATGGAGTGTCCCGGTTCTTCGATGAGTTCGTACCCGAGCGTATCAAACTCGGGCGGATGTCCCCGAAAACCGCATCCGAGTATCGCAAGCAATGGCGGTGCTATCTGGCTCCGAAGCTGGGCAAGCGCAAGATTGCCGAGGTCCAGCGCCGACACGTCGAAAGAGCGATTGACGGTACCCCGACCGTTACGAGAAACAGGTTGATCGCCTTGGTCTCGCGGCTTTTCTCCTTGTTCGAGCATTGGGAATGGCGGGAGCAGCATACCAACCCCGCCCGAGGTGTCGAGCGAGGGCGGGAGGAACCGCGCGACCGCGTGTTATCGCCGTCCGAACTGGCGGCGCTGGCTTTGGCGCTGAATCAGTACGAGGGAAACCCGGTTGCCGTCGCGGCAATCCGGGTAACCGCACTTACCGGGCTGCGGATTGGCGAGATTTTGGCGATGAAGTGGGAACATATCGACTTCGAGTCGGGAAGGTTAGTGTTACCGGCGACGAAAACCGGAAGGCGCCAACACGATTTACCGGCTCCCGCACTCGACGTACTGCGCCAACTCCCCCGCTGTTGTGATTGGGTATTCTCCGCTCGTCGCGGGGTTCCTTCCACCTATCGCAACATCCGGTTTCACTTTCAGCATATATGCACCCTTGCCGGCATCGAAGGGGTGAAGATTCACGACTTGCGACGGACGATTATGACAATGGCCGCAGCTTCGGGAATCGGAGTACATGTACTGCGGGACCTACTAGGTCATAAGACAACAGCGATGGCGGACCGCTACATCCGCTTTGTCGGGAATCCCGTTCGAGAGGCTCGGGAACAGGTTGCGGCGGAGGTTGCCAAAGCAATGGGGGCAAACTTAGAAGTATCATAGTGTAACCCTATGTGAGACAGCGATTTAGTCCTTGCCCTAGTCCTCCGCCGAAGGTACATTCGATTTCGGACTCCCCAGGCCCTACGTGTTTTTCCCCCTCTCTATTTCTGCCGACGATATCTGTCTGCGTCTCTGTTGGCGTCGATTCAGGGAAAAGCGGTACAAGAGGATCCAGCATATCCGCACCGGAGCCTAACGGCAGCTGACGGGCTGGGGTCTCAAGGGGTTGTGGTCACCCTGAGATATAAGGCTGTCCTGCATACCGGATACCTCAAGAAATCGAGGGTCAACGCAGTAGGCCCCTACGGCTGGAGGCTGTTTTTTTCATAGCCTCTAGCCTCTAGGGCCTACTGCGCCCGTTTCCTAAGAAATCAGACAAACGACAAGGCCTAGAGTTGTTAGTAGTTGGGTTGTTGTAGTACCGCGGGTACTGAGTACCAGGTACTTAGAAAAGGCCTAGCGATCTAGGGGTACCGTTCAGGCTATAGTACAGCCGTTCGTACCTAGATGGATGTTCTGCTTTCCCCTTGAGGCTGGTACAGCTTCGGGGATTCAAGGCAAGGTTTGGGCGTGGCAAGGCTCCGTAGGGAGCGGCGCGGCTAGGCGAGCCGGGGAACCCTTGGCTAGGTAGGGCGGCGCTAGGTGTGGCGAGGCGGGGCAAGGCAACGCAAGGAAACCCCTTGCTATTTCCTATACTAACATAGCATAAAGGCATATAAATAAAGGGGTTACGGGTTGACACTGACCCCGGCTGTTGATAACTTGTGGATAACCTTTGATCCCCCCGAACTCCCGGACCCCCGCCGAATGAATCACGAAAGCGTCAATACTGCCCTAATCGCCGAAGTTGAACGGCTGGCCGGCGAGCTATCCCCGGCTATCCCGGTAGCCCGGGGCAATCGGAACTTCACCCCGCCAGTGGGGGCGCCATGGTTGCGCGCCATTTATTCCCCAGTTGACGCGACCAAAGCCAGCATAGGCAAGCGCGCCCGGGTAGACGTTGACGCCGATCTCTTGATCGGGATTTACCTACCCCGCGACCGCGACGAAAGCGAGGCGCTAAGGACGGCTGACAGCCTCACCAACAGCCTTGAGGCGACGGACCTACAAACTGCTGGCGGGGGAACCGTAAGGGTGGGAGAGGCGGCGTTGCGGCGCACGGGCATAAATGCAGACGCAGTGCAATACACCCGCTGGGAGTTGCGACTAGCCGTGCAGTTTTCCAGACGGAGCGGCGCCAGTGCCTGAACGCGTACGGCGGCGCGATGTCAGCCGCGCGGAAAGGCGCCTATTGAGCCTTGCCGCGACCGTGGCGAGGCGCCAGCGTCGCGCCTACCACGGCCGGGACCGACGGAGCGGCGCCTTGTATCGCAACCTATGGAAGCGCAGGAAGTTCCTACGCGACGAGCAAGGGCGGCTCTACTTGCGTATGACTACCCCGGGAATTCAAAGCGCATACGCGACAAAATCCGCGAGAGTGCACGGCTATCCCCCCGCGCAACTTCCGCGCGTGGAAGGGCGGTTGCGCGCAGCTTTCGACGACTACGCCAACCTCCTGATTCGCTTGGACATTGAAGAGCAAACGGCGTACGACAGGCTGCGCGCCCGCGGGTTGATCGAGCCCATCAGCGAATTTGGCTTTTGATGATCGCCCCCAGACCCTACCCCCTGCCCCCTGCCCCCCGCCCGGGGACCCCTGTCCCCCCCGGCCGAACCCCTTGCAGCGGCACCGGCTGGAGGGTGTCACGTTTCTCTGAGAGGCTTTCCTAAGTGCCGTACAAGGACCCTGAGAAGCGGCGGAAGTGTTGCCGGGAGTCTCAACGGCGCAGGCGCGCCGTACAGCGCCGTACAGCGCCGTACAGCGCCCGCGGTACCCCGGGGGATTCCCCTTGCCGGCAACCGCCAGCGGAGCGGAGCGAGCGGCTACGCTTACGGATTGGGCGGAAAAGACCCTTGTCGTACCGCAGGGGCATCCGTTGGCCGGCGAGCCGCTCCGGATTCTCCCTTTTGTGCAGGATTGGTTGTCCGTGGCTTTGGACCCTGAACCCTTGTTATTCATACAACCAGCGCCTAAGCGGGTATAGGCGCTTCCGAGACCCCACTGCATAGCCTCCAAGGCCTGCCTCCCTTCTATAGTTGCCTTTTTGGGTAGAGCCGTCCCCCTATCTCTACCGACCTTGTTGAAATTGTACGCGCCTCCGTGGAGACACTTCGCTTGCGAGCCGATTACCCCAACCGACCCGGCCCGGGGTTACGCCATCCCCATATCCACGGGTCTGAGCGTGGCCAGAAATCTCCACAGACGGTCCCAGGGAGCCGCCATCCCTTGGGTCAGGATGACGCCCACCCTGCGTCCGTGCAAGGTGACGCGGGACGGCAGGCGCAGGTAGCGCCGTCGAAAGCTGTCCAGGCTCAGGGCCGTCGTCGAGCGTCCGTATGTGCGGGGCCGCCCGCGTCGGGCCTCGGCGCGTTCGGCGGCCTGGCGGCCCAGGTGCAGCAGGTTGTAGGCCAGCAGGTTCAGGGTCAGGATCGCCTGGTTGGCGGCGAAGGCATCCCGGGACGGGGTGCGCTGACCCGGTGGACGACCGCGGTAGTGCTGTTTGCGACGGGTGGTCGAGGAGAGCTGGGGCTGAAGGGTGGAGCTCAGCTCTCCGAGCATGCGCTCGAAGAGGCCGCGCTGACGGTAGAAGGCGACCACGTCGCGGGCGCCCATCGTCTGGGGACTTTGGTCGGTGATCAGGAAAAAGTGGCGGGCGATGGGCAACTCCTCCGTCTCGGAGGGGACCCATACCAATACCACCCGTCGGGGCTGCGCCCAGGACTTGGCTTGATAGCGCAGCTCGCGACAGCGAAAACCCTCTTCGCGCAACCGCTCCGGGTGCTGCGCCAGCTCCTGCTGATAGGCTTCCACCCAGGGACGAGCCACGTCCTCCAGGCGCGCATTCTTCTTGATGCGCGACCCGTACGAGGAACCTATCTCAAAATTGAAATTGTTTAAGTAAAATCAAAATGGATGCAAGTTGGACGAAGCCAAGAAAATTCTCCGGATACAATTCCCAGCGAGTGATCACTCGACGCTGCCATTGAAGCCAAGCAAAGAATCTCTCAACCATCCAACGCCGCACATAACGCCGCAATCGCCGTCCGTCCTGAGTTTTTTTCTTGGTCCGATTCTGGCGATGCGGGGCGATCATCTCGATCCCGTCTTTCTTAAGCTCTTCATCCAACGAATCGCTGTCGTACGCTTTATCGCCGATCAAGTTGTCAGGTTGGTCTTCGATCAGGTAAAAGTCAAAGGTCAACTGAACCAGCGTCACTTCATGATGGTTCGCTGCATGCGTGCTCACCGACAAGGGAAGCCCATTGCCGTCCACGATCCCCATGACCCGCACCCCCTTACCTCGCTTGGTGTGGCCGATATCGGCACCTCCCCCCTTGGCCGCCGAGAACATGCCATCGATGAAAGCCTCCGATTCGTCCAGGCCCCCTTGCTCGTGAAGGGTCTGGGCCAGGTCCATGAGAACTTCGCGTAAAACCCCTTGACGACACCCGTTTTGAAAACGGCGATGCACGGTTTTGTAGTTCGGATAGCACTGCGGCAACATAGGCCATTGAGCCCCGGTGTTTAGAATCCAAAGAACGGCTTCAAAAACATCGCGGGTGCAAACCGGTTTGCGACCCCGGATGGCTCTTGGGACGAAGTTCTTCAGGAAAGTGATGCCGGATTCGTTGCCATTGCATGTCGGTCAGATTGACCATACACCAATGGTACATCACTGTCATTTCGAAAACAAGTTTAAGTTTGCCTATTTTGAGATAGGTTCAGGTGTTGTCCCGCGCTTCCAGCCGGCTCAGGAAGGGCCCGCTCACCGAGGCCGCGTCGAAGCGCAGGAGGACGCGGCCGGCCAAGTGCGATTAGAATCCAGTCCAGGCGCTCCAGGATAGCCGCTTCGGCGCCCTCATGCGCGTGCACGTTGCCCGGCCGCAACACGGCGCCGAAGAAGTCGCCCGTCTGCGCCGAGCCGATGATCAGAGGATGGAACCCCGAGGCGTGGAAGTAGCCGTTGTACTCCACCCCCTGCGGGTGTCCGTGCACCGGCATCGGCAAGGCATCCATGTCGACGGCCAACTCCTCGTAGCGCAGCCGTCGTTCCAGCAACTGGCACCGGGACCAGGCGCTGCGCAGCACCGCTTCCTCCAACAGCGCGCGGTTGTAGGCGCTGGAGGCTTGCCCGATCAGCGACAGCGTCGGCTGACTGGCCAGTCCCTGCGGCCGGCCTTCGTCGGCTGGGCGCAACGGCGACTGCCCTTTGCGATCGCTGACCGCCAGACGCAGGATCGGATCCTGCCGCAGCGCGTCGGCGTCGGCGTCGTCGGCGTGGGGCAAGCCCTGCGCCATCAGCACGATCTGCGTGCGCAAAAGTTCCGACAGCGGGTGCGTGATCTGGTCCGGGCTACGGCGATCCTCGAAGTGGGCATCCACCCAATCCAGGACCTGGCTGTGTTCGAGCAGTTGCCGCAACACCAGCGAACCGGGGTCGCCGCTGAGGTGAGTGGGGCGAGCTTCAATGTGAATGGAGCGGTTGAAAGACGGCTGAATCGGCCCGGCTTGCGGGGACGGGGTGGGGGACGGTAATTCACCCATTGGGTGTCCTCCTGTGTGGTTGGGTCAAAGGGTGATACTGCCTTGTGTTTCCCTCTGAAACCTAAGCATGGGAGGCACCCCAGTACAGCTCCTTTTACTGAAATTCCATGAATAACAAGGGCTGAAACAAGCGAATCAGCCTTAAGTACCGGGAGAAAGAACGGGAAAACCGCGACGGTTGCGGCCTTGATACTAGCGCACCTTTGCGGACCGCTACGGCGCCCGGGCTGGCGGGCAAATGCGGTTTCGTTGACTGGCCAGCTATCCGTCGAACTGAAACAGCAAATTGTAGCAATCGCGGAGGCTAGCGGGTTGCCCATAAGCGAGCGGAAAGCGCCTTATCCCGGTTGGATCGAGGCGAAGGATTTTGACGCAAGGGCGACATTCTGGAACTCTGAAAAATCCTCCGGTCACGCCGTTGGTTCCGATCTAGCGATTCTCGATGAGGCGGGACAACTACCTGAAAGAAAGCGCCCGCTCTATAACAGTTTCCGCACAAGTACGACGGCAAAAGATGGAAAATTGCTAGCCATTTCAATAAGAGATATCGGGCCAATGTTCGCCGAGATGATCGAGCGGGGGGAGGTATCCGTACATGCGGCGCCCGTCGATTGCAGTCTCGATGACGAGGCGGCGTTGCTAGCCGCAAACCCCGCAGTTTCGTACGGGGTTAAGAGCCTGAAAAAGCTCCGCAAGCTCGCAGCTTCAGCCGCACAAACCCCCGGCGACGAAGCGGATTTTCGACGTTTGGAGCTTAACGCACCGATAGGAGCCGGGACCGATCCTATAATCTCCGCTGTCGAGATGCAACGGTGCATGGCGCGCGAGGTTGCCCCGCGCCGTGGCCGCTGCGTGGTGGGGTTGGACCTTGGCGGGAGCCGCGCGATGACGGCGGCGGCGGCTCTATGGCCAGCTACCGGGCGCCTTGAGGTATACGCGGCTGTCCCGGCTTTTCCCCCGCTGGCGGACCGGGGGAAAAGCGACGGCGTAGGACCGCTCTATACGGTCCTTCACGCACAAGGCGAGTTGTGGCAATGTGGCGACCTCGTTTCAGACATACCCCAGTTTTTTAAGCGGGTTTCCCGCGAGCTGCACGGGGTCGACGTGGCGGAGGTTGGAGCCGACCGCTACCGGCAGAAAGAAGCGGAGCAGGCGATAAAAGACGCGGGCCTCCGCTGGCGCCCGGTATGGCGGGGGACCGGTGCCAGTAAGACGGCTGACGGTAGCGCCGACGTGCGAAGTTTTGAACGGCTGGCGATCGCGGGCGGCTTGTCCCTCGCTACTGGCGCCCGGCTACTGGCCAGCGCCGTAAAGGATAGCAAGATCCGCCGTGACCCCGGCGGAAACCCCGCATTATGCAAACAAAACAACAGCGGCAGGATAGACGCCCTTGCAGCCGCGACTATTGCCGCTGGCCTAGGCGAGACCCTACCCGCTCCCGCTCCCCGTCGAAGTCGAGCTAGTGTCCTGTCGCAGAGATTCGTTCACAAAGTCTCTTGATTTTGGCGAGGATGGAATCCGCCGTAGCCGTCCAGACGAAAGGGTGTGCGTTGGCGTTCCATTTGGCCGTGTAGCGTTCGATTCGCTCGATGAGCTCCGACACCTTGCGGAACGAATCGCGCCGAACCGCCTGGCGGGTGAGGATATTGAACCAGATCTCCACCTGATTGAGCCACGAAGCATACGTGGGAGTGTAGTGAAGGTGAAATCGGGGACGCCGTGCCAGCCATCGCTTGACCTTGGCATGCTTATGCGTGGCGTAGTTGTCGACGACGAGATGAATATCGAGGTCAGCGGGCACGTTGGCCTCGATGTGGCGCAGGAACTGGAGGAACTCCTGGTGACGATGACGGGGCTTGCACTGGGTCATCACTTCCCCGGTGGCGATGTCCAGGGCGGCAAACAGGGTGGTGGTGCCGTGCCGCTTGTAGTCGTGCGTAATCCCTTCCACGTATCCCAGTCCCAGGGGCAGCATGGGCTGACTTCGTTCCAACGCCTGGATCTGGCTCTTCTCGTCCACGCACAGCACCAGGGCGTGCTCGGGGGGATTCAGGTACAAGCCGACGATATCCCGTACTTTGTCGACAAAGAAAGGATCGGTGGAAAGCTTGAAGCGCTTGTGTCGATGGGGCTGCAAACCATACGTGCGCCAAATGCGATGAACCGCGTCCTTGGTCAGGCCGGTTTCTTCGCCCATGGAGCGCACCGACCACTGTGTTTCGTCTTTGGGCTTGGTCTTCAGGGTCTTGTATACCACCTCGGCTACCTGCTCGTCCGTGATCGATCGCGGCGCCCCTGAACGTAGTTCATCATACAAGCCATTGAGTCCGTTGTCGAGAAAACGCCGGCGCCATTTGCCCACCGTAGCTCGCGTCACACCCACCGCGGAAGCGACCGCTTCATTGGGCCAGCCATCGGCGGCCAGCAGCACCATCTCGGCTCGCCGCACCAATCCGTGGGGAAGACTTCGTGATTTGGCCATCGATTCCAGTCGTTCCCGGTCCGACGGACTCAGCTCTAACGGCGTTAATGGACGCCCCGTCACCATAGGTCTCTCCTTTCAGAAGGGGGATAAGGGAAACCTACGGCACTTTCAATTGTTTGTACAGTTAATTACACGACATGACACTAGTGCACTGGTATGAGTAAGCACAGTTTGAAGGGCAAGCAATGGGAGCTAACCCGCTCCAAAGTCCTACAGCGGGACGGGGAAAAATGTACAGAATGCGGCGCCCGCTGGCGGCTGGAAGTACACCATACGGACCCCCCGCGCACTGGCGGCGCGCCCTACGATTTGCGCAATCTGAGAACGCTTTGCCGGCGCTGTCATTTCGCAGCGGAGAAAACGGCAAAGCTATCCCCCGCGCGGCTGGAGTGGTTAAGGTTCGTTGAGCGGCTCTCCAGTCATAGCGAAACCCCCTCACCTACATGCACCAACACAACCGGAGAAGACCGATGACCAAGCGGCAAAAATTAGAGCTGGAGCTTTCCGAAAAGGTAACCGTTCAGTCCCCCCTGCAGTAGTTTGAGCATATAAAGAAATACCTAAGCGGGTTTTCGGGTTCGTCGGTATCTTCGGGATCGGTTGTGTGTTGCAGATTTCCCTGGATACGGCGACCCCATGAAGAGACCTCCTGAGAGTACGATTTCCGAAGGCGACCTGCGCCAGCGCATTGTCCAGCTTGAGCAGATCGTGGAACAACAGACGGCGCGCATCGGGGAGCTGGAGCGGGAATTGGCCCGCCGCAAGGGGCGCTCCCGCCGCGGTGCCCGGGCCGCCTCGTCGCAATCGGGCGCTTCCTCCTCGCCGCGCACCGACACCTCCCGACGCCGATCCTCGGGGCGCTCGCCGGGCGGACAGCCCGGGCACGAAGGACACGGCCGCTCGTGGGTATCGGTGGAGCAGGTGGACGAACGGATCCCGGTCAAGCCGAGTACGTGCCACGGATGCGGGCACCCGTTGACGGGAGACGATCCTCATCCGCAGCGTCACCAGGAAGTCGTCATCCCGCCGCTGCGGGCCGAGGTCATCGAGTATCAGTTGCACACCCTGCGCTGCGGTCACTGCGACCGCCTGACCGCAGCCGGTTGGCCCGAGGGCGTGTCGCGCCACACCTTCGGTCCCAGCGTGCAAGCCTGGGTCGGCCTGCTGGCCGGGGCCTACCGGCTGAGCAAGCGCAACATCCGGGCGTTGTTGTCCGACGCCTTCGGCCTCGAGGTGTCGCTGGGTACGGTCAGCCGACTGGAACGGGAAGTGGCCGCGGGCCCTGGCGGGTGCGGTCGAGGAGGCGCGCGCCTTCGTTCGCCGACAGGGCCTCGTCAACGTCGACGAGACCGGCTGGCGCCAGCGCCGCGCCAAGGCCTGGTTGTGGACCGCGGTGACGGCCGGCGTCACCGTGTTCGCCATTCGCCCAAGCCGGGGACGGGACGGGGTCGATGAGGTGCTGGGTGCGGACAACCGGGCGGTGGTCGGCTCCGATCGCTATTCGGCCTACGCGCATCTGCCGCTACGACGCCGGCACGTGTGCTGGGCTCATCTGCGGCGCGCCTTCGAGGAGTTCGTGGCCCGGGGCGGAGAGGCCGGGCGCGTCGGTCAACACCTGTTGGACCGCAGCGAGCAGCTGTTTACCTGGTGGCATCAAGTCCGCGACGGTACCCTGTCCCGCGCCCGCTTCCAGGACTATATCGACGATTTGTGTCTGCGCTTTCGTTTTCATTTGTGCTATGGGCAGCAGTTCGCCGACGCCAAGACGGCGGCCACCTGCGCCAATCTCCTCGACCTCGGGCCGGCCCTGTGGACCTGCGCACGCCGGCCCGGCGTCGAGCCGACCAACAACGAAGCCGAACGAGCCCTTCGCCATGGCGTGTTGTGGCGTCACACCAGCTTCGGTACCCACAGTGCCGAAGGCAGCCGTTTCGTAGAGCGCCTGCTCACGGTACGCGATACCCTGCGCCAGCAGCAGCGCAACGTCCTCGACTATCTCAGGATGGCCTGTGACGCGGCCGTGTCTCAGCAGCCGGCGCCCTCGCTGCTGCCTTCAACCCACTCCGCCATTCGCTAATATTCTGCTACCATTCCGCCCCCGCCCCCAACCTGCCAGGGGAACTGAACGGTTACCGCGAATTCACCGCGCCAGTCCGGAAGCAAGGGACCTGGCCGTGTGGGTCGCCGAAAACCGGAAGGTGCTGGGCCTGGAATGCGAAAATGATGAATCGGAAGAGTTGGAACAGTACGAGCGCCGGGCGGGGAAGTACCTCGGGAAAGACCTTTCAAAGAAGGATTGGCAGGGTCTCCTGAAGACCCTTGAGGACAGGTCCTCGACGTTGTCTTCCGGCGAGGGTGCCTGGGAAGACCTCACGGCGAAGCGGCTGAGGCAGCTCGGAAAGGCGATGGACTTCGCTTCGGATGATGTCGCCATCCTTGAAATCCTGATGTGGAGTCGCACCCAGCCGATTTTCGAATCGCTGATCGAGTCTGTTTTCGAATTCACCACCTCTCGCCATATCCGACCCAGTTTATTCAATGTTACGAACCCCTTGCTTCCCCGGGTCCTCGGCGTGTCGGGCGGTGTTCTCCGCGCCCGATTGGCGACCGATGCTCCTCTCCTTAGGTCCGGGTTGGTGTCCATAGACGACGACGGGGACATCGAAATCGTCAAGCGGCTGAACCGGCTGGTCACCGTCACGGACGAGGGCGAACTCGACATGCGCCGCCCGCTGCTCGATACGGCGCCCCCGGGGGAGCTGGAGTGGGAAGACTTCGACCATGTCGCGGAACAGCGCGACCATATCGAAAAGGTGCTCAAGGGCGCCCTGAGTTCCCGCGCCAAGGGGGTTAACATCCTGGTGTATGGACCGCCGGGCACCGGAAAGACGGAGTTCTGCAAGACCCTGGCCGCCCGGCTGCAGGCGAACCTCTACAGTGTGGGCGAAGCGGACGATAGCGGCGACGAACCCCGTCGGGGGGAACGGCTCCAGGAGCTTCAGGTCGCCCAGAATTTGCTGGCTCCGGGCGGCGGGTCGATGCTGCTCTTCGACGAGATGGAGGACCTGCTCTCGGACCCGGGTTCTGGCTGGATACCCTTCTCTTCACACGGCTTTTCCCCGCTCCGCTCCGGCGGCTCCAAGGTGTTTCTCAACCGGCTGCTCGAACGCACACCGGTGCCGACGCTCTGGACATCGAACTCCGCCAGGGAGACCTGTCCCACCGTCCTGCGCCGTATGACGTGCGCCTTGGAGCTGCGCCGGCCCACGCGCCGGACCCGGGCACGAATATGGAGCCGGGAGCTGGCGCGCCACGGCATCGAAGCGACGGAGGAAGATGGCCAATCCCTTGCAAAGGAGTTCGACGTGGCCCCCGGGGTTGCTTCCGGGGCCATCGCCGCGGCGAGCCTTTGTGGTGAAGACCTCGCTGCAGTACGCCTTGGCGTGCAAAACCTGTCCCGGGTGATTTCAGGAGAGAAGCCGATGCAGCAGGGGGCACCGGAGAGATTCGATCCCGCCCTGATCCGGGCAGACGTCGACCCGGTGGGATTCACGGAACGCTTGGAAAAGACCGGGGGAAAGCATTTCTCCCTCTGTCTGCAAGGTCCGCCCGGCACCGGAAAGAGCGCCTTCGTCCGCTATCTGGCCGAGCGCCTCGGCCTTCAGGTAACCCAGAAGCGGGCCTCCGACCTGATGTCTATGTGGGTCGGCCAAACCGAACGGCTTATTGCCGACGCCTTCGCAGAGGCGCGCGCCGAAGGCTCCATCCTCGTCTTCGACGAGGCCGACTCCCTGCTCGCCGACCGCCGCGGCGCCGTGCGCTCCTGGGAGGTCAGCCAGGTCAACGAAATGCTGACCTGGATGGAGAGCCATCCCCTGCCGTTTGCGTGTACAACCAACTTCGGGGAAACCCTAGACCCGGCAACCCTGCGGCGATTCACTTTCAAGATCGCCCTGGACTATCTCACCCCAAGTCAGTCCATGGCGGGGTTTCGTAACTACTTCGAGTCCGAGGCTCCGGCTGAAGTCGAAACCCTGACCAACCTCACCCCGGGGGATTTCGCAGTGGTTCGACGAAAAGCGGAGATTCTCGGCCATCTGCAGGACCCGAAGGTACTCGGGACCGGCGGCCGCGATGTCCCCCTATCCCAGAATCCCCTCCGCTTACGAAATCGATTCGTTTGTCAGCCGCCTCGTAACCTGAGTCCTCGAGCCGGTTATTCCTCTGGACAAGGATCGTCCCCCGGGAAGCTGAGGGTTTCCCCGCCGATCCAGGGCAGGACCCGCCGGCGTAGATGCACCTCGACGTCGAGAACCGAGGGTCGCTGCTCGTTGACGCTGCCCATGCGCAGCAGGTGGCAGTCCATCAGGGGGGCGTCGGCCCTGAACCGGCTAATTGCCTGTATGGTCACACCGGTTCTGCTCGAACAGAGTATCTCCAGCAGGCTGCGGATGCGCACCTCCTGCCCACCCCCTTGGCCCCGGGTTCCCGGTTCAAACTGTTCGTATTCCAGCTCTTTGTAGTGGTCAAGGAACTCAGGCGACACCGCCCTGAAGAACAGCAGCAAGAGCACCTGCCGGTCGAAGGGGGTCAGGCGGCAACGCCTGACGAGGTCGAGGAACGGGACCACCTGCGGATCGCTCGCCTCCAGTCGAGCCTCGGAAACCCCTCCGAGGCGCAGCGACTCACGCTCCGAGATATCGAGCCGCTGCCGCAGCTTTCCCGTCGGGATGGCCCCCTCCGGGTCGATCCACAGGCCGGCGCACCAGCGCCGCCGGCTCCGCTGGCGCACGAGGCGCCGCAGCCCGCCGCACTCCAGCTGCAGAATTGCCTCTTTCAACATCGCGTCCAGAAACTCGGGGTTGGACTTGTAGCCCTGAACCCGGAGAAGGGGTTGCTCGGCCGCCGTCATTGTCCCGCCCCCAATAAGACCGTGGTCGTCGAGGGTGCGCGGGTCGCGGGTTCTTTGGGTAGGCATGTCGTTCCTCCGGGAGAATGGGTTCGCTCTCGTACAGCAAAAAGCGAACCTGTTTTCCAGGGGGTGCGACGGATCATGTCGCGGGTGGGCGACTTTTGGGGGGGTTATGCAGGGAGGCATTCGCCCCGAAGTTCCCGGACTACGGGAGGGTCAGGCCAAGGGGAGGAAGCGAGCTATGTGGGAAAGGTATCCTGAAAGCACCAAGCCAGCGGCTTCGCCGGTGTCGGCCGGACTGAAGTTAATATTCTTCCTCGGTCTCAGTCCGCCACTCCGGCGCCAAATTCCTGAAAGTCGCGCTCTCGGCGTTCCATTGCAGCTTCACCGAGCCAAGCGGGCCGTTGCGCTGTTTGGCGATGATGATTTCGGCAGTGCCTTCGAAGCTGGTGTCTTCGTGGTCTTCGATGCCGTGCATATCCGGGTGGTAGATGAACATCACCATGTCGGCTTCCTGATCGAGATTTCCCGACTCCCACAAGTCTTCCAACCTCGGCCTTTCCTGGGTGCATTCCAGTTCCGACAGGGCGAGTACTGGTACGTTCAGCTCCTGGGCAAGGCCCTTGAGGCCCCGGGAGATTTCCTGCTTGCAGGTGTAGGCCTTCGTCTGTCGACCCATCATTTCCAGAGAGTTAACGAAAATCAGGCCGATCCCGTGCTCCCGATGCAACCGGCGCGCCTTGGTCCGGATTTCGGTTATTGAAATTCGGGGGGTATCGTCTATATAGACAGGTATTCCGGCCAGACGTTCTGCGGCGCTCCTCAGGTGAACCAATTGGTCGTCGCGGAGCCGGCCGCTGCAAAGCTTGTGCAGATCCACCTGCGCCTCCGCGCTGAGCAGTCGCCGGGCCAGCTCCATTCTGGAAGTTCTCGGGCTGAAGATTGCAACCCCGACCCCCGTTTCTACCGCGGCGTTGCGCGCCAGGGCAAAGGCCAGAGACGTTTTGCCGGCGCCCGGGGCAGCCGCAAGCAGGATAAGGTCTCCTTTTTGTAAGCCGCAGGTTATATCATCGAGGTCGATGAACCCCGTCCCGATCCCGGAGAGGGAGCCTACCCTGCTGCAGGATTGCTCAATCTGTTTTACGGCGTCGCCGATTTGCGAAGCAAGCGGCTCAAGCCCATCGACGATTTGGTTTTGGCGGATCCTGTCAAGACCTTGCGCGGCGCTTTCAAGCAGAACATCCAACTCCCTGCTGCCTTCGTTGGCCTGCTCGATGATGTCGCCGGCAGTTTCGATCACCTTGCGCCTGAGTGCCTTGTCGAGGATGATCCGCGCGTGGTCGTCAATGTTTGCCGCGGAGGCGAACTCGATGGCCAGCCTGGCCAGGTAGACGGATCCGCCAGCCTCATGGAACTGATCGCGGAGCTTGAGCTCCTCGGACAAGGTGAGCTGATCGATCGCCACCCCGCGCTCGTGGAGGTCGATTATTGCGGCGTAAATCCATTTGTGCGGGACGTGGAAAAAACAGTCCGGATCGAGGGTTGCGCTGGCGCGGTCGATGGCGCCAGGGTCTAGCATCATCGCCCCCAATACGGCCTGCTCTATTTCTATCGCCTGGGGCGGAATGTGCTGATTGCCGGCCATTTGGAATCCTGGGTCATTGGATGTATCCCAGGATTATGGCCTACAGCTGCGACAGATCGCGTCGCAGGCAGGACTTTTTACGGGTGGGGTTCTATTTCCGAGGCCGGTTAGGGGGCTGGATTCTTCGCCGTTATCACTGGTCAGCCCTGCATTTCAACGGCCTGGGGCAGCAGGCCCCAGGGACCATCCTCCGGATGACGGATGCCCTCGGTCCCTCGCAGGGGAGGGAATGGATGCAATCCAATCCTCGTGGGAGGAAGCTACCCAGCCGGGAAGGCCCTGACGACCCCAAGACACTCCTGGAGTCGTGCCACTGTCATGGCAACATCCACACGGCCGTCCCGGACTACGAGCCAGTCATCCTGCTCAACTTCTGCGATGGTCATGTTCAAGCCGGACCCGAAGCGGGCGGGTTTTCTTGCCGGAATTCCCACCTGGTTGCATCGACCGATAATGGAGTCATACCAATGATCTCAACGTCTTCCGGTTGACGTTGTTTGAAACGATTTCAATTCGGAAGCACAGCTTTTTTGCGTTCTCGATGTGGATATACAGTTTCACCCCGCCGACAGTTGTCTCGAACTCCGGCCGGAAAGAGAGAAATCCACCCCTCTGATTTGGTACATATCCCCACCACCCTTTCAGCGATGGCTGTCTCTGCAGTTCCATGTAGAAGCCCTTCCAGGCATTCCATAACCATTCCTTTGGTTCGGTTGATTTCCAACTCTGCACATCGTCCTCGGTACTACGCAGGCGTCGCAGAAATCCGTCAAGAACATCGCTCTCCCGCCGAGGCATTGTGTGCTTTTCGAGGCAGTCCAGGAGATCGCGGCGGCGGATGACAGCATACTCGTGCTCACGCGCCTCACTGTAGTCGTCGGTCATCGTGGGTTTCTCCTGGAAATATCGATGGGAGTCAATAGATAGAGTCTGAAGGTACACCAACCGTTCAGTTCCCTGCTGATGGGGCCGGGGACGGAATGGTCGCGGGCTGATATTAGCGAATGGCGGAATGGGTTGAAGGCAGCAGCGAGGGCGCTGGTTGTTGACGCACGGCGGCGGTGCAGGCCATCCTGAGATAGTCGAGGACGTTGCGCTGTTGCTGGCGCAGGGTATCCTGCAATGTGAGGAGGCGCTCTACTAACAATCTGAGGGTCCAGCACTTCCTCCCCTCCGGCGGCGGGCTACTGCCCAGAGCTACGAGACGGGCCTCCGCTTCCCCGTCGACCGTCTTCGCCTTACGGTTCCTTTGCTCCTTGCGTTGGAGGGCGGCCTCAGGTGTACAGATCTTTACTCCGCAATGCTACATTGACCGACCACTATGTGGATGGAAGAAAGGCTCGGGCTATAGTCTCACTCAGCCTTCCGGGTCCCGCCGAAGATTTGGTTGAAAATCGACCTTTGCGAAAGGCGTTCTACAGCGTTTCGAGTGCTCCGGATTTCCGGTGAAAGCTCGTCAAGGATGAGGAGCTTCTCGGTGATGCGGCCGAGTTCTTCCTCAATCCCTGCCAGCTTTTCTCTGACTAGCCCTGGGTCGGAGCGCTGGAAAACCTCAACTGCTTCCCGAAACGTAATAAGGGTGCTGTTCAGTGATTCAATCGCAGTTCGGGTGGCAGCCGCAAGTGCGGAGACGTTGTCGCTTGCTTCGCCAAGCCCTCGTCCTGCGATGGCAAGTGACTGCTGGAGCGCATCGAGCTCTTCCAGTCGCCGGACAACCTCGATGGCTCGGCGCTCGGTTTCATTGAGCCGTTCCTGTAAATCTTCCATAATGTCCATTTATGCTCTTAAGGCCTCCACTACGCCCGGTGCATCATATTGGGCAACCACTCGGTCAGCCACCTCTTTCAACTGATCGACGACGTTTCGAACCCTTCGCGTCGCAATCACAGCGCGCACGCGAGGGTCATCGAGTTCGACCGCACGTTTGGAAACCCTGCTCTCGACGAATGCAAAGTCCGCCTGCTCATCGGCAAGATCGAACAGCGCAGTGGTAAGGGGCGGTCCGAGGTCACGCGCACGAGTTGACGCGAATTCGAACATCTCGTCAATGGTCGACTCGATGTCTGTTCCCGAGATCTCGTACTTCTCAACTCCAGTGCGAATCGCCGTTCCGATCCCCCTCGAACTGACCATCTCATCGTGATCGGAGCACATGGATTCGGCCAAAGAGCGCGTCAGAAGAAGCCCCGGGTGATCCGGATAGGATTCTAGCGCGCGGATGCACAGCCCACGCAGCTCTCCCGCATCCATCTCAGTCTGCATTTTGGTGACGAGATCCCACCATTCGAACAACTCGACCGTTTCTCGCTCCAGCAGTTCCTCGATGCACTCGGCACCAAGACCCTCCTGAAGATAGTCGAGCAGACGTCTGCGGATTTCCGCGTCATTCCCAGCTTGACGAGCCAGCAGAACGGCCTCCTGAATCGACCGGCGGCGGGAACGTTCGATTTCGTCGTACGTAAACTCGATCAACACCTTGACCAGCCCCAGCGCGGCGTCACGCGGCCCCTCAGCGTCGATCTCATTTACTCGCCGTCCGAAAGACTGACTCCTCCCGGGGTTGGCGGCCCGTACGTAATCAAGCAGTCGTTCTTTACAGCGGTCGAAGTCGAACGTCTCGACGTGGACAACGAATCTATTGGCTCCAAAATCGACTTCATAGTCGCGAATCACACCAAGCTTAAGTAGACGGTATATGGCCTTCTCCTGGCGTTTGCGACTGTCCTGCTCTCGCTTGTGATCCTCGTCGCCGTAAGGTCGTTCCATCCGTTGACTGACGGACAGATCTCCGATCGCGTCGATCAGCTTTCGCGCATCCTCGATCTCTCGGTCCGCCCCGCTGAACCCCTCTAGGTGGAACCAGAGGGCCCGTGTCACGTCGTCCGCGGTTTTGCGGTCCTGGCTTGTTTTGGTGAAAAGCTCACGGAGCTCTTCGAGAGCGAGATCCGGGTCGATCAGCTTGTCCGAGCGGGTCCTGTCGTACTCGGAAAACACAACGGTCGACCGGGCAGGTTTTTGATCCCGGCCAGCGCGCCCAGCTTCCTGGTAGAAACTCTCGAGCGACATCGGCATGCCGAAATGCACCGTGTACCGGATGTTCGGTTTATCGATGCCCATGCCGAACGCCTTGGTCGCGACGAGGACGGGCACGCGGTTCGTTTTGAAAGCCGCTGCGTTGTCGCGCTTCTCCACGTCCCATTTCCCCGAGTCGCCGCGCCAGGGAGAGCTTCCACTGTAGAGGGTAACTTCCGAACCCGTCGCCTGTCGTACGATGTTGCGAGTATCCTGCAGGCCGTACATCCGGGATCTGACCGTGGGTACGAATACAATCCCGGAGGCGGTGTCCCGCCCGGAGGATCGATAGAACTCTGTTCGAGGCAATCCAAATTTCCCCGGCAAGGAATGCAGCACGCCACGGAGTGCTGCTTGGGGGTTCTCCCTCGGGGAAGTGCGCACGATTTCGAAGCTGATTTCGGAACGATCAAAAGACTCGGGGCGAATCAGCGCGTCCGAGCGTTTCCTGTCGACACCGAGATCCGCAAGCATGTCCCGGAGGACCGCACGCGAGGCGGTTCCCGTTAGAGCAAGCAGCGGTGGTGGAGCGCCCTCGGGATCCTCGCAGAGCCGGCGCAGGTTGTTCGCGAGGTTCAGATATGCGGGCCGAAAATCGTGCCCCCACTCCGAGACGCAGTGCGCTTCATCGATGACCGCCATGTTGACCAATGAATTCCACCTCAGCTCCTCGAGCGCCTCCCGAAACTGAGGAGACTGAAGCCGCTCAGGTGAATGGAGTACGAACTGGTACTCGCCGCGTGCGACCAGGCGGAGCAAGCGGTTACGCTCTTCACGCGTCGCGAGGTCGCGCTTGATCGGAACTGCGCGATCGATTCCATAAGAATTCAGACCTTCGACCTGGTCTTCGATGAGCGCGTTGATCGGATCGACGACCAGCGTCACCCCAGGCATCAGCAGTCCCGCGAGTTGATAGATGATGCTCTTCCCAGCTCCGGTCTGAAGCAGCACGACACAGTCGTTCTGTCGCAGCATGTTGAAGACAGCCTCGCCCTGCCTTGGGCGGAATCCGCGCTTGCGGAATATGTTCTGGAGAAACATCCGGAGCGGTAGGTGAACTTCCTCCCAGGTCGAGGCAGCCACGGGCCGGCGGCGAGAATCGAACGTTTGCTCAGTTGCGATCCGTGCCGGGATGCACGCTGAGCGAATGATGAAGTCCCACCTCTCACCAGGGACGCGGTGGAACGGACCTACCGTGTTCTCGACGCCAATGCGCAGCTGTTGACTCGGCGCTTCGGAATTGGTGGTCTCCACCCACTGGCCGCCTCCGGTGTGCATCCACCTGACTACAAACCCCTCCTCCGCACGAACCGTACATCTGGCAGGGACCGAGCAACCCCCATATAAACCATCGATTCCTGCAAGTAATTGAAGGGCGTCCAGAATACCAGCGGCGACCGGCGCTCCGGCACCGCTGATGTCGATTTCCCAATTCTCACCTGCGGTCAGCCATCCGTACTCGAGGGCCCGGGCGACTGCGAACTGCACCTTCGCAGCGGTGGAGCAATCAACTGCGAACGAAGCCGAAGCCATCTCCTCACCGGCAGCCTGGTCGAATGCCGTGAGCGCCCCCGCACACCGGCTGCGGATTCGTTCGAGCACGGCTCCCTGACCTTGCAGCACTTCCGCGTTTGTAACTCGGAGAACGTCAATCCCGATCGAGCGCAACGATTCATCACGCTCCTCGTCGACATCCACCGCTGCCTCGTGTTCCGGGCCGTCGATCTCTATCGCAAACGGCTGACCACTTGGGTGGTTGAAGAGGAAGTCAATGCGCCGGACACCGCTGCCGTCTCCTCGCCCTCCGGACTCAAGCAGCTTGTCCAGTGGCGCCTGGGGTGTGAACCAGTGGCCGGCCGTCGGCCCCAGCGCCCTCGGCACCCACTCATTGAGGAACCACGCCTCGGCCTCGCTCTGCAGCAGCGGTTCGCCTGATTCGGGCTCGAAACCGAAAACAGGATCAAGGACAAAGGGAACTCTTTCTGTAACTGCCGACAGGACGGCTTCAGGGCTCACGTGCAGAAACACGCCCGATCGCGGTTCCCAACCTACCTCCGCATTACCCGGGCCAAACTCGCTCACCTTGTCCTGGAAGCCGTGCGTGCGCAGGGCTTCACGTTCCACGTTGAGGGTCGGCAGGGGGGTTCGGCCGCGACGCAGCAACTTGAGAAGCAACGCGCTCGCGAAGCGGGGATGCTCCACGGCCTCCTGACGTTCGCGGCTTCTGCGGGACAGCAGCACGCATTGGCTGAGTGCTTGTTTCACACGTGCGTCATGGTTCAAGCGATCGTGAAGGATTCCGGGTATCGCCCCCACGGCCACGTATTCGGGAATGAAATCGTGGCGCGATATCCCTTCGATCCATTCGACTGGCAGCAGGCTGGGCCTGCGTGAAGGCTGAGGCGGTTCGCGATTGTCACCAGGATCACCAAGATCTCGGATGCCGTCACAGTTTGGAAACCGAGGGCAACCCCAGAACTGTCCTCCGACGTTTGGGCCCTTCTTCGCGGTGCGTTTCACCATGCGAGCACCGCACTTGGGACATGAAGGCGAATCAGTCAAAGTGGTTGTCTTTCCTCGCCCGAGTGCAGGCGACCAAATCCTAATTCCGATCGAATTCCAACAATCCCAACCGGCTTGGTTTTCCACACGGTGCTGCAGAAGCGGAATCAGTCATCCAGCTTGCCCTCCGCCACCGCCCTGGCGATCAGCCGCTCGGCCGCTTCCCATAGCGCTGGAGCCCCCTCGGCGATGTGGCGGTTGCGCGCCACCACCTCGTCCCGCTTCACCCCGTGGCGCCTCCAGGTTTCCCCGCCGGCGCAGTAGTTCAGCAGGATCGGCTGAAAACGATCCATGGCCGCGGCGAACTTCGCCTCCGGCGTCTTCCTCTCTTCGAACTCCTCCCAGAGCGAGCGGTACTCCGCGGCCTGGCCCGGCGGCAGCATGCCGAACAGGCGAGCGGCAGCGGCGCGCTCCCGCTCGACCCGGTCCTCGTTTCCCCGGATGTCGTAGGCGAAGGTGTCGCCGGCGTCGATTTCGACCACGTCGTGGAAGAGCAGCATCCTGACGGCGCGCAGCAGGTCGATCTCCGCGGCGGCGTGCCCGGCGAGCAGGCAGGCCATCAGCGCCAGATGCCATGAATGCTCGGCGTCGTTCTCCTGCCGGCGGTCCCCGGGCAGCAGGGTCTGGCGCAGAACCTGCTTGAGCTTGTCGACTTCGACGATGAAGTCGATCTGGGCGGCCAGGGGGTCTGTTTTTCGAGCCCCCGATTCCGGGCACGACCGCCCGTCCGTCACGGACCCTAACCCTCGGTTTCCTGGAACCGGTCGATCAGCCCGGCCACCTGGGGATGGGCCGCCATCCCCCTGCCCGGATGGATGATCAGGCGATAGGAGAAGATCTCCCTGCCGGCCGCGGGGATCGTCAGGCTCTCGTCGACGCTCTCGTCCCGTTTGAAGTCGTGGGCGCCGAAGGGATTGGCCGTGAACAGCCCGTAACCGCGCACGTGCCAGTAGGTCGGGTGGCGCGGGTTGTTCCGGTGGTCGACGACGGTGTGCCCCCACTCCTCCCCGCTGGCCAGCGGTCCCGAGTAGTCGACCCAGGCCGCCCGCTTCCCCCAAGTGGTCTCCTCCCCCTCCCCGCTGTCGAAGACGTCCCCTTCCGAATTCTCGATGCGGCCCTTCTCCTTGGCGTCCATCGAGGTCGGCACGCGGATAGAGAACAGGCCCCCCTCCTTGGTGTCGCCGAAGGTGACGTCCCCGTGCACGGCGCGGTACTCGCTGCGCAGATCGAGGACGCGCAGATCCCCTATCCCGCAGAGCCAGAGGCTCCGCCGCTCCTCGAGGAGCTTCTCCCCCTGCGGGCCGAACCAGTCGACGATACCGTCGATGGTCGCCACGTCTCCAACGACGCCGGTCACCGGTTCCCCCCGCTGCAGCATGGCGCCGTGGCCGACGCCCTCGTCCCAGAGGTTGTGGCCGTTGACCAGCCCGTGAGCGACGTAGATGCTGCGGTGGTGGTAATGGTCCTCGTTTTCCCCCTCGACCGGCTCCGTCGGGAAGCCGCGCGTCAGCCGCTTCCCGACCGGCGTCAGGACCGGGTAGAGGTAGGGCCGGCAGAGGTAGTGGCCGTAGCGGTACTCGGTGAAAAGCGAGCCGTCGATGGTGACGGCTGCCTTGCATTCCTCCGGCAGGAGCTGGATTTCGATCATGGCACCTCGTTTCGGTTGTTCTTTTTTGGATAAAGGAAGAACGCGGCCTGCAGCGGTTTCAGGCGCCGCAGCAGCGCTTGTACTTGCGGCCGCTTCCGCACGGGCAGGGGTCGTTGCGGCCTGGGGGCCGCACGGAGGCGGCGGCCTTGCGCCGGTCGCGCTCGCGCGCCCACTCCATGACGTTGGCCGCGGGGCGCCCGCGCTGCAGCTCCCGCGCCATGAACTCCATGTACGGCGCCACGTGGGCGAAGTAGATCTTGTACCCCTTGCACAGGTAGTTGAGACCCGGCTCGCCGTCCGGGGTTCGCGTGAAGCGGTGCTTGGGGCAGCCGCCGTTGCAGGCGAAGCGGAACTCGCACTCGCGGCAGTACTGCGGCAGGGTGTCCCGCTTGTCGGTCCCGAACTTGCGCTGCTGCGGGCCGGCGACCATCTCGCGGATCGAGTAGTCGCGCACGTTGCCGAGGTTGTACTCGGGGTAGACGAAGTGGTCGCACGAGTAGAGGTCGCCGTTGTGCTCGATGATCAGGGCGTTGCCGCAGGTCTCGGCGAAGATGCAGAGGCTGGCGTCCTGCCCGAGCCAGGAGCCGAGGGACACGTCGAAGATCTGCACGAAGAAACGCCCGACGTCGCGGCGCACCCATTCGTCGAACACGGCGCACAGGAACCTGCCGTACTGCGCCGAGCCGACCGACCATTTCGTCACCTGCGCACGGCCCTCGAAGGCCGGGTCGATCAGGGTCAGCTCCTCTTCGGCCGCGGCCTCTGCGGCGCGCTCGACGATCGGGATGAACTGCATGAAGCCGCTGCCGATACCCTTGAGGAAGCGGTACACGGTCTGGGGATGGTCGGCGTTGTGGTTCTGCAGCACCGTCAGGGTGTTGTACTCGACCCTGTGCTTCTCGAGCACCTCGAGTCCCGCCATCACCCGGTCGAAGGTCGGCTTCTGCCCCTTGTCGACCCGGTAGCGGTCGTGCATCTCGCGCGGGCCGTCGATGGAGAGCCCGACCAGGAAGTCTTCCTGCGCGAGGAACTCCCCCCACTCGTCGTCGAGCAGGATGCCGTTGGTCTGGAAGGCGTTGGTGATCGTCTTGCCGTCGGCGTAGCGCTTCTGCAGCTCCACGGCGCGGCGGTAGAAGTCCGCCCCCAGCAGGGTCGGCTCCCCGCCCTGCCAGGCGAAGTTCACCGCGGGCACGTCCTGGGCCTCGATGTACTGCTTGACGTAGAGCTCGAGCACCTCGTCGCTCATGCGCCAGTTCTTGCGCGCCTGCGGATACAGCTTCTCCTTCTCGAGATAGAAGCAGTACGTGCAGTCGATGTTGCAGACCGAGCCGGACGGCTTGGCCATCACGTGGCTGGCGGCGGGCGCTACTGCGGTCGTGGCTTGCGACATGCGATGGGCTGACGTTCGGGGGAAATGGCGGCGCGTACGATACGGCAGCCAAACCGGTGCAGCAAACGAGATTCGGCCTGAAGAGTCCGCTGCCGGGTGCGGCCGGTCCTTGCAAATGCGAACTCGGGCAGGCCTCCTGCCGCACGGCAACCACCCGTCCTCCCGATTCCCACCTGTTGGCAGTGCCTGCACCCTTCCCTGATCCTGTCCCGGAGGTGGATGGGAAAACTGAACCGCCAGGACACCAGGCTCGCAAGGCGCCTGAACGAGCCTGGCCCTTGTCTCGGGTGCAGCGTGCAGATTCTCTCGACCCCGGGACCGCCTCACGGGCACCTCACCCTGATCCCGATCCCCCATGAGAACCGTCTTCGTCGGCGACGTCCACGGATGCAACCGCGAGCTGCGCCGCCTGCTGCACGAGATCGATTTCGACGGGGCCAGCGACCGCCTGCTGCTGACCGGAGATGCCTTCAGCCGCGGCCCCGACCCTGCCGGAGTGTGGCGGACCATCGACGAAACCGGGGCCGGGATGGTCCTCGGCAACCACGACGACCGGCTGCTGCGACAGCTCGGGCGGCTGGCGCAGGGACAGGACGTCGAGTATCGCAAGCCGGATCAGCAGAGGACGGTGGAGCAGCTGCTGCCGGTCGCGGACGAACTGCTCCCCTGGCTGCAGGAGGTTCCCCTCTGGATCGAGGGGGAGCAGTTCCTCCTCGTCCACGCCGGCATCGACCCGGAAGGGGGGCTCGCCCGCACCACGAGGGAGCAGTTCCTCTCCATCCGTTTGTGGCCACCCCTCCCGGGGATCGACGGACTGCGCTGGCACGAACGGATCGAGCCGCCGGCCGGCACCATCGTCTTCGGCCACGACGCCCCGGGCGGCCTGGTGCGCGTCTATCGCAAGGGGGAATCGGAAGCGGCAGGCGACCCGCCCTGCCTGCTCGGTCTCGACACCGGCTGCGTGTACGGCGGCCGGCTCAGCGCCTGGCTGCTGGAGGAACGCCGCCTCGTGCAGGTGGACAGCGAGCGGGTCTGGTTCGGCAGGTAAGGGTACCTGCGGGGGATTCTCGCAGGGACGTTCAGGCCCCGGAGCGGCTGACCAGGTTCGCCAGCAGGTTGTCCGCCAGGCGGCCCTCCATGCGCTCCGGGTGGAACTGGACCCCGATCACCTTGCCGTCTGCGGTCTCGATCGACTCGATCAGCCCGTCCGGGCTTCGCGAGCTAACCCGCAGTCCCGCTCCGACCTCGGCGAGCGCCTGAATGTGGAAGCTGTTCACCACGGGGCGCTCTTCGCCCCCGCACAGCTCCTGCAGGTGGGTTCCCGGCTGCACCTCGATCGGGTGCTCGACCGGCTGGCCCTGGTTCCGCTTCGGCGAATGCGGCACGGCCTGCAGTTCCCTTTCGGCGTCGCCGCAGATGGTGCCGCCGAGATGGGCGTTGATCAGCTGCATGCCGAAACAGATTCCGAGCACCGGCCGCTCAGTCCCCAGGAAAGCCTCCAGCGCCCGGTGGTCACGCCGGGTGCGCTCGGGGGATTCCACCGGCAGGTCTTCCGGGAGCTCCCCGGCGAGTCCGTCCACCACTCCGTTGCCCCCGGTGATGACGAGCCCGTCGAGGGCGGCGACCGCTGATTGCAGCGCCTCCTCCGGGGCGGCCGGGAGCAGCACCGGAGCCCCTCCTGCCCGGACTACGGCATCGACGTAGCTCCGGTCGACCTGCTGCGCCGCGGATTCCCGGTCGAAGGAGGCGGTGATGCCGATGATGGGGCGGGCCACTGGGAGTTCAGGTGCCGGCGTGCAGGCGGGCGAAGACGATGGCGTCGTCGAGAAGCGACAGGGCGGCGAAGGTGCGGATGTCGGTGCGGCTGCGGTCGAGGTTCGCGATCGCTTTCGCGAAGAACCTCTCCTGGCGCTCGTTGCCCGGCGAGTACTCCGACAGGCGCTCGTTGTGCACGGCGATCTCCGCCTCGCTCCTGTCGAAGCGGCTGCCGAGCCAGGCGGCGAACGCCTCGTCGGTGGCGTGCTCCCTTGCGGCGCCGACCACCTCCTCCTGGGTGAGGCCGAGCAGCTCCATCACCCAGCGGTCGAACCCCGAGTCGTCGCCGAAGTAGTACTCCCCGAGGTGGCCGCTGGCGAAGGCCCGCGCCTTGTCGAGCATGCGCGTCAGGCCCATGACGCCGCCGATGCTGCGGTCGTAGGGGCTGCGCGGCGGCCGCCGGGTGAGGTCGACGATGCCGAAGCTCTGCTGGTCGTCGATGTCGATCAGGTCGAAGAAGGTCTCGACGTCGAGGCGGTCCGGGCAGATCTCCCCGCGGCGTCTGACGAACCGCTTCCCCAGCACGGGTGTGCGAATCCCCATGTCGCAGAGCTCGCCGTTCAGCATGGAGATCGTCCCCTTCGAGACCTCGCTGCGCGCCGCGATCCATTCGCTCAGCTCGTCGTCGTTCGGGTTCTCGTACGCCCCTTCCATGAAGACCTCCTCGGCGATGCCGAGGGTCTCGAGGATGCGGTGATCCAGGGGGGAGACGTGGCCGTAGCGGTACTCGCCGGGCTTGCCCGACTTTGCCGCCCGGGCCTTGTCCGCCATGCGCGCGGCCCCGGCGATGCCGGCGACGCTGCGCAGATAGGGGGTACGCGGCGGCCCCGCGGTCAGGTCCCTGTCGCGGAAGGCGCCCCAGTCGTCGAGCTCTATCGACTTGAATACGGTGGTGATGTCGGAGTTCCCCGGGGCGTACCTGGCGATCCTTTCGACGAGCAGGCGCTCGTGCAGCTCGTCCTGCGGCGTCTGCTCCAGGCGGTAGCGGTTGAACTCGGCGATCTCCTCGGCGCTGCGGCCGGCGGTCTGCAGAACCAGCTCGCCGAGGGCGGCGTCGTCGAGGGCGACGGCCCGCTCGACGAAGTCCACCGCCTCCATGCAGATGAACTCGAGGACGTCCCGGTCGAGGCCGGAGTCGCTGCCGTACTTGTACTCTCCGAGCAGCTCCTCCTCGGCGGCGCGCGCCTTGTCGGTCATGCGCGCCGCCCCGACGATGCCGGCCACGCCGAGGTTGGAGGGCCGCCGGGGCGGCTGTTTGGTGAGGTCCATTATTCGATTCTCCTGTGGTGTTGTCTGTTGGGGGAGGCTAAGAAACGAGGGGCCGCGCGCCACGACAAGGGAACGGCCACCCCACGCGCGGGTCCACGCGAGGCCTGTTGACGTCCGATTCCGGGTGGGATCGGAAGGCCCCCGGGCTGGAGGTTCCGTATGGCCCAGGCCGGGGGCCTGCCGGGAGGGCCGTGAACTCCCAGTCGGGGCGCCGACAGTTGCCAAATCCCACGGGTGGCGGAAACAGAGCCGGACCGAAGTGCCGGGAGTCGTTTCTCCCGAAACCCAGGGCCGAAGTGGCCCCCGCTGAGCCGCGACCCGAAGGACCGGGAAGTTGCCCACCCGCGAGGGCAGGGCGTACCATTCGAACCTTTCGCCGCGGAAGCGGCAACCACCAGAGGCATCTGTCATAAATGGAGCATCAGAGGAGACCGATGAGACTGAGGACCGAGTACCCCCCGGGGACCTTCAACTAGATCGAACTTTCGACGACGGACACCACCGGCGCCACGAAGTTCTACGCCGACCTTTTCGGCTGGAGCTTCGAGGAAATGCCGATGCCCGGGGAGGGCAACTCCTACCACATCGCCCGCAGCGGCGAGCACCTGGTGGCCGGCATATTCCACCGGGAAGACCTGCCGGAGATTCCGTTCTGGCACAGCTACGTCGCGGTCGCCAGCGCCGACGAGTGCGCCGAGAAGGCGTCCGGCCTCGGGGGCAGCGTGCTCGTCGAGCCGTTCGATGCCGGCGAAGCAGGGCGCATGGCGATCGTCCAGGATCCGACCGGGGGCGTCTTCCAGCCCTGGCAGGCCGGACGGCAGACCGGGGCCGAAATCGCCAACGAGCCGGTCTCCCTCTGCTGGAACGAACTGTTGACGAGGGATCCGGAAGCCGCGGCGAAATTCTACTGCGACCTGTTCGGCTGGACCGCGGAAGTGACGCACACCGGCGTCGTCCCCTACACCATGCTGCGCAACCGCGGGCGCGCCGCGGCGGGCATCTTCACCATCACTGAAGAGATGGAGAACGTTCCCCCGCACTGGGCGGTCTATCTGGCGGTCGCCGACGTCGACGCCGTCGCTGCGAAGGCAAGGGAAGCGGGCGGGCAGGTGCATCTCGAGCCGACGGACATACCGGAGGTCGGGCGCTTCGCCCTTCTCGTCGATCCACAGGGCGCCTTCTTCAACGTCATCCACATGCTCAACCCGGATTGATCCGCCCCACGCGCCATAGCCGCGAACCATAGTGCCTGAGCTCCCCGAAGTAGAGACCGTGCGCCGGGCCATGGAGGTCCACCTCGTCGGCCGCCGCATCGAGAGCGTCTGGTGCAGCGGCAAGCGGCTGCGCGAGCCGTTGCCCCGCCGCCTCGGGCGCCTGGTCGGCCGCCGCTTCGCCGCCGCGGTGCGCCGCGCCAAGTACCTGCTGCTCCCCCTCGACCGCGAGGCGACCCTCGTCATCCACCTCGGAATGACCGGCAACCTCCTCTTCCGCGGCGACCGGCAGCCGCACGACCACGTCGCCTTCGAGCTCGACCGCGGTCCGCCGCTGGTCTTCGCCGATCCCCGCCGTTTCGGGATGCTGCTCGCCCTCGGGCCGCGCCAGCTGGAGCGCTGCCGCTACCTCCACGAGCTAGGCCTCGAGCCACTGGAAGGGGGACTCGACGGGGACTTCCTGTACGGGCATTGCAGGGGCCGCACCCGCCCGGTCAAGTCGCTGCTTCTCGACAGCCGGGTCGTGGCCGGAGTCGGCAACATCTACGCGAGCGAGGCCCTCTTCAGGGCGGGGATCCGGCCGGCGACCCGCTGCCACCGCCTGAGCCGCCGCCGCTGCGCCATGCTGGCGGAGAAAATCGTCGAGGTGCTGAGCGAAGCGGTTGCCCAGGGGGGAACGACGATCAGCGACTACCTCGGGTCGGGGGCGGGCGGCAGGTTCCAGCAGCGGCTCGCCGTGTACGGCCGCGCCGGAGACCACTGCCTGGTCTGCGAGGGGCAGGTCCGCAGCGTCATCCTGGCGGGGCGCAGCAGCTTCTACTGCTCTTCCTGCCAGAAATGAAAAAACCGCCGGCCCCCTCAAAGGACCGGCGGCGAAAACTCGATTTGCGGAAAGCCGTCAGCTTCCGTTCGGAGCCGGCAGCGAGGTCGAGGAAACGACCTGGTCGACGAGACCGTAGGCGACCGCCTCTTCGGCGGACATGAAGTAGTCGCGGTCGGTGTCGGCGGCGATCTTGTCGACATCCTGCCCGGTGTGGTCCGCCAGCAGGCGGTTGAGCTCCTCCCGCATGCGGATGATCTCCTTGGCGTGGATGTCGAGATCGGTGGCGCGGGCGATTATGGTGCCCATGACGCTCGGCTGGTGGATCATGATGCGCCCGTGGGGCCAGGTGAAGCGCCGGCCCTTCTGCCCGCTGGCGAGCAGCACCGCGCCCATGCTGGCCGCCAGCCCGGTGCAGACCGTCGAGACCGGTGCGGTGATCGCCTGCATGGCGTCGTAGATCGCCATGCCGTCGTGGACGGACCCGCCGGGGCTGTTGATGTAGAGGACGATCTCCTTTTGCGGGTCCTCCGAGTCGAGGGACAGCAGGCGCGTCACTACCCCCTTGGCGGAGTCGTCGTCGACGCTCGACCACAGGAAGATGCGCCGCGCCTTGAGCAGGGAGTGCTCTATGCTCCTCTCCTCGAGGTTCCTGATCAGCTCCGATTCCTGCTCGGCCATCCCCTCTCCTTGCCTTGTTGCGATTCCTGTCTGTTCATGGTTCCTGCTCCCGATTCGTCGAATCTAGCCGGGGGCCGTACCATCGTCAATTCGGTCCGGCCCTGTCCGGCACGCGGTCACCCCCTTCCGGGTGAGCGGGGGTGCGCGCAGAAAAGGCGACGGCCCGGAGCAACTGACGCAGATCGTCGAAGAGGGTGTAGCAAAGCGGCACGATCAGCAGGGTCAGCACCATCGACGCCAGCAGCCCCCCCATCATCGTCCTGCCCAGGGGCGCGTACGGCATGCCGATCATCTCGGCGTTGCCGACCGCCATCGGAACCAGCCCGAAAACCGTCGTGAAGGTCGTCATCAGGATCGGGCGGTAGCGGTGTCTGCCCGCCTCGACCAGGGCCTCGAAGCGATCCCTGCCCTCGGCCCGCAGGCGGTTGGCGAGATCGATCAGGACGATGGCGTTGTTGACCACTACCCCCACGAGAATGACGACGCCGATGCCGCACAGCATGTCGAACGCCGTGTCCGTGAGGTAGAGGGTCCAGTAGACCCCGAGGAAGGAGAACGGTATGGCGATGATCACCGACAGGGGCAGGATGAACGACTCGAACAGCACCCCCATCAGCAGGAAGACGAAGGTGACCGACAGCAGGAGGGCGAACTGCCGCGAGGCGTCGGTCTCCTCGATGCGCTCGTAGCGGGCCCCCTTGTCCCAGCGGTACCCGCGCGGCATTTCGAACCCCTGCATGGCCTCGTCGATCTGCCCGAACAGCTCGCCGGATTCCTTACTGGTCGCCGTCGCGGTCACGGTCAGCACCGTCTGCCTGTTCTCGCGCCGGATGCTGCCGAGCACCTTGTGGACGGACAGGGAGGCGAGCGACTCCAGCGGGATCTCCGCCCCCTCGTCGGAGAAGAAGGTGGTGTTGCGCAGCTGGTGCATGCCCTGGCGGTCGACCTCCTCGAGCTGGAAGTGGACGTCGACCTCGCTGCCGTCCTCGGTGCGGAACCTCGTCAGATCCTGGCCCCTCAGGGAGTAGGAGATCACCCCCGGGATCTGGCGCGGCTCGATTCCGTAGCGCTGCACCTGCCCGCGGTCGAGCCGCACCTCGAGCTCGGTGCTGCCGCGGTCGATGTCGGTCTGCACCGACAGCAGCCCGGGAATGCGCCGCAGCCGGCGCTCGACCTCCCGGGATAGACCGAGCAGGACCTCGGTGTCCTGGCCGTAGAGGTTGATCGCCACGGCCGCGTCGCCGCTGCCGCCGCTGCGCCAGTTGAGCCGCATCTGCACGCCGGCAGGCAGGACGATCCGCTTCTTGATGTCCTCCACCATCTCCTCGTATTCGAGATGCGGAGACTGCCGCCACCCGAGGGCCTTCAGCAGGTTGTCCCAGGCGACCTCGTACCAGGCGTTGTTCTCCTTCTCGTTGAGGATCATGTGGATGCGGCCCCGCGAGTTTCGCGACCAGGTCTCCAGGACACGGAAGTTGTATTCCTCCTTGTGGTTCATCAGGGTGTCCTCGACGCCGGAGATGAACCTGTCGGCCTGTTTCAGGGTCTGCCCCTCGGGCATGTCGAACCCCAGCCACAGGTCGGTCCGGTGCTCGCTCGAGCGGTCCGTCCTCGTCATCCCCTGCATCGGAATCTGGATCGTCGCCATCGCCGCCAGGACGAGGATGATGCTCTCGATGCGGTGGCCGAGCACCCATTCGAGACAGCGCACGTAGGCGTCGCGGGTGCGGGCGATCAGACGCGAATCGCGGCGTTTCCCGCCGGTGGAGATGCGCAGCGCCGCCAGGGGAATGATGGCGAGGGCGATGAACAGGGAGGCCAGCAGCCCGACGATCACCGGCATGCCCAGCCGCACCATGAAGAACGAGAACTCCAGGTCGTCGCTCATCAGGATCAGGGGCAGAAAGACCACCACCGTCGTCAGCGTGGCCATTGTCACGGCCAGCCCCACCTCTCCGGCGCCGGTGATGGAAGCCTCCCGCGCCTCGACCCCCTCCTCGCGCTTGCGCTGGATGTTCTCGACGATGACGATGGCGTTGTCGACGACCAGCCCCAGGCTGAGCATCAGCCCCATCATCGTGATCAGGTTCAGGGTCCAGCCAAGGAAAAAGATGGCGGTTATCGAGATCATCAGGGCCAGCGGGATCGCCAGGGTGATTATCAGGGTCATGCGCACCGCGCGCAGGAACAGGAACAGCACGCCGGCGGCGAACAGTCCGCCCCAGAGCCCGGTGTTGCGCAGGTTCTCGACCGACTCGGTTATCTGCTTGCCCATGTCCCAGAAGATCTCGTAGTCGAAGCCGCTCAGCCGGGGACGGGTCTTGAGCTCCTCGAGCTTGGCGCGGACCTCCCTGACGACCTCGACGGTGTTGGCTTCCGCCGTCGACAGGATCTCGCAGCCGAGGGACTCGATGCCGTTGATGCGGTTGAACCAGGTCCTGGGGCGGGGCACCAGGCCGACCGCGGCGATGTCCTGCAGCCGCAGGCCGTGCTGCGGATCGACGACGTGCTGGCGGATCTGCTCGACGCTCTCGAAGCGGGCCAGGGAGCGGACCAGCAGCTTCCTGCCCCCTTCGTGCACGTACCCTGCCGGCATGGTGAAGTTGTGGGAAGCCAGCTGAGTGCCGACCCGGTAGAGATCGACGCGGTGGCTCCTCACCTTCTCCTGGTCGGTGTAGATGAACACCTCCTTGCCCGGCCCCCCCCAGATGTCGAGCTGCCCGACGCCGTCGATGCGCTGCAGTTCGGGGCGGACATAGGTCTCGAGCAGGTGCTGCGGATCGGCGTACTCCCCGTCGAGGTACAACCCCATCCACAGGATCGGCCAATCGTCGGGATCCCAGTTGCGCATCCAGATATGGTCGACCTCGTCCGGCAGCTCGAGCAGCAGGCGGTCGGCGCGGTCGCGCATCTGGTTGTAGGCCTCCCGCATGTCGGTTTCCTGGCGGAAGCTGACGCTCGTCCAGCACCCGTTGCGCTCGCTCGAGGTGCGGATCTTCCGTATCCGCGGCACCGTCGCCAGCGCCTCCTCGACCTTGCGCGCGATCTTCTGCTCCACCTCGATAGGCCCGGCGTTCGGATAGTTGATCCACATCCCCAGCCAGCGCTCCTCCAACCCCTGGGGAGTCAGGCTCAGGGGAATCCGCACGTAGGCGATCGTTCCGACCACCAGCAGCGCCAGGAGAACCATCACCACCGTCACCGGCCGGGTGACGCTCAGCCGCGGGATGAGGTGTTGGTGCGTCTCTTTCATCTGCCCCGGTCGACGACGGCGTAGACCGTCGGTATGACCACGAGGGTCAAAAACGTCGAGCTGGTCAGCCCGGCGATCACCGTGATCGCCATCGGGGCGCGGATCTCGGCGCCGTCGCCGAAGCCCAGCGCCATCGGCGCCAGGCCGAGCACCGTCGTCAGGGTCGTCATCAGGATCGGGCGCAGGCGCACCGACCCGGCGCGCACGATCGCCTCGCCCTTCTCCATGCCGCCGCGGCGCAGGATGTTGATGTAGTCGACCAGGACGATGGCGTTGTTGACGACGATACCGGCCAGCATGATCATGCCGATGAAGACGACGACGCTCAGGGGGATCTGCTGCCAGACCAGGACCGCGACTACCCCGATCATTGCCAGCGGCACCGTGAACATGATCACCAGCGGGTGCAGCAGCGACTCGAACTGGCTGGCCATGACGACGTAGACCAGGAAGAGGGCGAGGGCGAGGGCGAACAGCAGGCTGTCGAGGGAGGTCTCCATCTCCTCGTTCTGACCGCTGATCAGAAAGCCGAACCCTTCCGGGAAGGGGTGGTTGCGCAGCGCCTGCGCGATGTTCCGGGAGGCCGAGCCCAGGTCGATCCCCTTGATGTTGGCGGTGACCAGCGCCGCCCGCTGCTGGTCGATGCGACGGATTTCGCTCGGCCCCTCGGCGATCTCCATAGAGGCCACGGAGGCCAGCGCGATCGGCACCTCGCCGCCGGGATTGACGACCAGCCGTCCCAGCTCCTCGACGCTGAAACGGTCCGCCTCACGCAGGCGGACCAGGACGTCGATGTTGCGCTCCCGCTCGCGGAAATCGGTCGCCACCCGGCCTCTCACCTTGTTGCGCACCAGCTCGGCGACCTCGCGCAGATTGAGCCCGTACCCGGCGAGGCGCTCGCGGTCGTACCTGACCTGCAGCTCCGGGTGGCCGGACTGCAGGGACGACTTGACGTCGGCGAGCCCCTCGAGCCCGGAGAGCAGTCCTTCCGTCTCCCTGCTCACCTTTCGCAGCTTCTGCAGGTCGTCGCCGTGGATCTCCACCTCGACCGGGGTCTTGAAGCTGAACAGGGTCGGGAAGGCGACCTCGATCTCCACCTCGGGGAGATCGGCCAGCTCGCGGCGCAGCCGGGCGATCAGCTCCTCCTCCTCTTGAGGAGTTGCCCCCGGCACCATCTTCACGGTCAGTCTGGCGGTGTGCTCCCCCTCGTCCGCCCTCGACGACGCCGACCTGTTCGGTGCCGACCGCGGTCGCGACGCGCTCGACCCCCGGCTGTTTCAGGGCGGCCTCCTCGATCTCCCTCACCACCTCCGCGGTCCGCCACAGGGGGGTGCCGACCGGCAGCGCCACCTCGAGGTTGAACTCCCCCTGGTGGACCTGCGGGATCAGCTCGGTCCCCAGCCGCGGGACGAGCCCGGACCAGCAGAGCCAGAAGCAGGCCGCGGCCGCCGCCATCACCAGGTACCGTTGCCGCAGCGCCGACTCCAGCAGCACCGGATACACCTGCAGCGCCAGGCCGATTGCCCGCCGGCACAGGAACAGGATCGGCGCGAAGACGGGCGCGAGCAGAACGCCCGCAGCCGTCGTCGCGGCGAACACGGTCAGCCCGGCGAGGAGCAGCGCCACCTGCAGGGCGATCCCGACTGTGCGGACCAGCGTGTGGAACAGGAACCGCAGCAGCAGAAACAGGAAGGCGACGACCCCCGGAAGCGCGCGGGCAAGGCGCCGGAGAAGGGGGCTGCGGGCGCTGCCGTCCGCCGTCCACATCCAGCCTCCGAGACGGGCGGCGTCCCCCTTCAGGGCGTCCGGGGATCCATACCCGAGCAGGGGGTCGGGCCAGATGCGCTCGAACGGCTGCCAGGGGCCTATGCGGCTCCCCCGGGCCCAGTCGGCGAACGACGCCTGCAGGGTGCGCGCCGGCCTGATCCAGAAGAGCTCTCCCGGCTTCAGCAGGATCCAGAGCCCCTCGAACAGCAGGATGGCCGCTCCTTTCAGGACCGCGGCGACCAGGGCAGCGGCGGCCAGCGGGATGCGCAGGACCAGGTCGAGCAGCAGCTGCGGCAGGATCAGGGCCGCCTGCACTGCCCTCTCGCGCAACGGGCCCGGCGCCATCGCCTCGCGGGCCCGGGCTACCGCGTGCAGCCGCAGGAAATCGCCGGCGGCGAGCAGGGGACTGTCTCCATCCCCCTGCTGCAGGCGCCGCGACGCCAGCATCGGTATTATGAAGTAGAGGGCGGCCAGCAGCGAGGCCAGCAGGGAAAAGACCACGGTGAGCCGAACACCTGCCCGGCGACCCCCTCGACGAAGACGATGGGGAAGAAGACGGCGATCGTCGTCAGAGTGGAGGCGAAGACCGCGGCCCCGACCTCCCCGGTGCCGCGGACGGTCGCCCGCACCAGGTCGTCCCCCTCTTCGCGGCAGCGAAAGATGCTCTCGAGAACGACGATCGAATTGTCGACGAGCATGCCGATGCCGAGCGCCAGCCCCCCGAGCGACATGATGTTCATCGACACGTCGAACAGGCACATCGGCGCGAAGGTCGCCGCGATCGAGACCGGGATGGTGACGCCGACGATCAGCGTGTGCATGACGTTCCTCAGAAAGGCCAGCAGCACGAAGATCGCCAGGGCGCCGCCGATGACGGCGCTCTTCCGCACCTCGTCGATGGCGTCGACGATGAACACCGACTGGTCCGACAGCACCTCGATCCCCATCCCCTCGGGCAGCAGGTGGCTGATGAAGTCCGCCATGCGCAGGTGCTCGAGCGTCTTCACCGCCTCGGCGCGCTTCTGCTCCTGGAGTCCCTCCTCCTCCTTCTCTTCTTCTCCCTCCGCCGCCGCGGCTTCACCGTTTTCGACAGCGCTCGTGTCTCCGGCGGTCGCCCGCGCTCTTTCTTCCTCCTCCCGCTGCAGTCGGGCGACGTACTGCCGCTGTTCCGGCAGCCCGTGGATGCGGTTGGCCACCCTTTGCGCGACCGTTACGATGTTGGCGTCCGCCTCCTTGTAGATCTCGATCTCGACGCTTTTGCGGCCGTCGACCCGGGTGACGACCTCGCGGTCCTTGTACGACCGGTCCACGGTGGCGACGTCGCCGAGGCGGATCTCGGCTCCCTCTTTTTCCGCCACGATCAGACGGCGGATTTCGTCGATCGTCTGGAACTCGTTGATCGTGCGCACGAGGTACCAGGTCAGCCCCTCGCGCATCTGCCCGCCCGGCAGATTGACGTTGGCCTGATCGAGAGCCCGGTTGATCGCCGAGACGTCCAGCCCCATCAGGCTGATCCGCTGCTCGTTGAGGTCGACGTGGATCTGCTCTTCGAGGCCGCCCTTCACCTTGACGGCTGCGATCCCCGGGATCGCCTCCAGCTCCCGCTTGATCTCGCGGTCGGCGAGGCGGCGCAGCTCGAACATCGTCTGCGGACCGTGCAGTCCCAGGCGGATGATCGGGTCGAGGGAGGGGTCGTACCTCAGCAGCAACGGCTTTTCCGCGCCTTCGGGCAGGCGCAGGCGGTCCGACTTTTCGCGGATGCTCTGGGAGGCGGCGTCCATGTCGGTGTCCCACTCGAACTCGAGGACGACGTCGGACTGTCCAGCCTTGCTGATCGAACTGATGCGGACGAGCTGGCGGACGATGCCGAGCTCCTGCTCCAGGGGCCGCGACACCAGCGATTCCACCTCCTCCGGGGCGGTGCCGGGGAACTCGGTGCGCACCGTGATCGCCGGGTAGGCAATGTCCGGCATCAGGTCCAGGGACAGGCGCTGATAGGAGACCCAGCCGAAGACGCAGACCGCGGTGACGATCATCAGGATCGCGACGGGTCGCTGCGTCGTGACGGCGAAGCGGGTGCTGAAGGTGCGAGAGGGTCCGGCGCCGGCCATGACCCCTATCCCCGGCCGCTCCCTGCTGGTGCAGGTTCATCCCCGGATGCGTTGACGACCTTGACCCGGGCCTTGTCCTTCAGGCCGGCCTGGCCGATGACGATGACGGGGGTATCGATGACGATGCCGGACAGGGCCTCGATGAATCGGCTGTCCTCGTACCCGGCGTCGAGCCTGACACGCGACGCCGTGCTGTCTTCGACGAGGAAGACGTAGCGCTCGCCGCCGTCGTAGACGACGGCCTGCTTCGGCAGCAGAACGGCGCCGGTGTGGGTGTCGGTGATGACGCGGACGTTGACGAAGACCCCCGGCCGCAGGTGTTCCCAGCGGTCCCGCAGTCCGACGGTGACCTTGAAGGTGCCGCTCTTCGGGTCGACTACCGGGCTGATCCGCTTCACGTAGCCCTCGAACTCCATGCCCTCGAGAAAGTCGGAGACCACTTCTGCCTTCTGGCCGACCCTCACCCGGGTCAGGTAGCGGCCCGGCACGGACACGCGGGCGATCATGTCGTCGATCTTGACGAGATCGAACAGCTTGGCCCCGGGGGCGACCCGGGCCCCCACCTGCACCTGCCGCGTCGTGATGACGCCGGCGAACGGGGCGCGGATCATCGTGTTCTCGAGGGCGAGGCGCGCCTTCTCCACTTTCAGCCGGGCTTCCTCGAGGTGAAAGAGCCTGTCCTCGTGGTCCTGGGGGGCGATGAGGCCGCGGCGGAACATCTCCTCGGTGCGTTTGTACCCCATCTCGAGGTGGCGCAGCTCCATGGCGCTTTCGCGGTCGTCTGTGCGGGCCTGGTCGGTGTCGAGCCTCACCAGGGTGTCGCCGGCAGCGACCTGGTCCCCTTCCTCGACTGCGACGACCTCCACCAAGCCGCTGATCTCCGGGTGTATCTCAACCGAGGCCTCGGTCTCCACGGTCGAGCTGAACAGCAGGAAGGAGGAGATGTCCCCGGTGGTGGAGAGGGCGGTCTCCACCGGCACCGCGTCGATCCTGGCGGTGTCGGCCCGGCTCGTGTCCGCGGCGCTCGAATCGGCCGCGGTCGAGTCGCTTCGAGCGCTACCCTCCGCTTCCGAATCGCCGCCGAAATGGCTGCAGCCGCCTGCATAGAAGGCCGCCGGACAACGCCCACGCCACAAGCGGCGCAAGACCCCTCGGAAATTGTCTATGTTGCTGGAAATAATACATTACTGAAGAGATAGAAAGTCATTGAATGGCCTGTGGTGCACCCTGTCAAGTCGCATCCTTCAGCCCTGGCAGGGCCTGTTCCGCGCTCTTCCACCCGGGTGTCGGGCAGCTGAAAACCCCGGACAGCGAGCGCGGATTGCGCGCAGGGTGCTTTTCACCCGTCCGGCGGAATTGCCGGCAGGAGGTCCAGCGATGAGTTACAAGGAGATCAACTCCGCGGAAGCCCTGGAGTTGATGCGAGAGCAGGGATACCGGTACATCGATGTGCGCTCCGAGCCGGAGTTCCGCAACGGGCACCCCTCAGGAGCCCTCAACATTCCGATCATGCACCGGGAGCCGTTCGGCATGGTGCCGAACCCCGACTTCCTCGGGGTGGTCGAAGCGAATTTCGAACGCGGCGACAGGCTGCTGCTCGGCTGCCAGTCGGGAGCGCGTTCGGCGCGTGCCGCCGAAATCCTGTCGGTCGCGGGGTTCGCCGACGTGTCCAACGTCCGCGGCGGCTTCGGGGGAGCGTACACCGACAGCGGCGAGGTGATCGAGAGGGGCTGGCTCGAAAGCGGCCTCCCCGTCGACCAGGGGAAGCAGGAAGGCCGCAACTACTCCGACCTCCAAGGGGGGCAGGGATGACGCCCGAGCGCGCGAATCCCTCCGGTGCCCTCGTTCGCAAGCTCACCGCCGCGCGCGGGCACTAACTGCCCGAGAGCAGGCGAGCGACCCGAATGCTGAATCCCTGTTTCCAGGCCGGCATCGACGTCATGGGGCGCCGCTGCCTGGTGATCGGCGGCGGCGCCGAGGCGGCCGACAAGGCGGAGAGGCTGCTCGCCGCCGGGGCCCGGCTCGCCGTGGTCAGCCCGCGTCTCGACGAAGACCTTCGGGAATGGAAGGCGGCCGGGCGATTCGAGCACCGCGATCGCCCCGTCGAGACCGCGGACCTCGACGGGGTGTTTCTCGTCATCAACACCGTCCCCGGCGACCCGGAGCTTGCCCGCGAGGTCTACGAGCTGGCCTGCCGGCAGCGCTGCCTCATCAACACCTGGGACCGGCCGTCGCAGTCCAACATCGCCATGGCCGCCCTCGTCTCCGCAGGTCACCTGAGAATGAGCATCAGCACGAGCAACGCCAGCCCCTCGCTGGCACGCCGGTTGCGCCAGGACCTCGAGCGGATCTTTGACGACAGCGAGTTCGTCGACTATCTCGACGGGCTCGGCCGCCTGCGTGCCCGGCTCAGGGAGACCCTCCCCGACAGCCGGCGCAGGTCGGAGATCCTCCGCTCGCTGGCCGCGGATTTCAGGCTCGACGCCAACCTCAAAGTCCCCCCCGACTGGCGGCAGCGGATCGCCGCCCTGATGGACGGCTCCCCCGGGGACGAAGCCGGCGAAAACCAATAAAAAAACCCCCGTACGTCCATCCGTACCGGGGTCTGCTTCCTTCCTGATTTCGCTGCTTCAGATATCGTCTTCTTCTTCTTCTTCTTCGTCGAAATCGAGCGGGAGATCGAGATTGCCTTCCCGCGTCTGGTGGAGGGCCTCCTTGAGGAGCCGGCCCGGTTTGAAGTGCGTCTTGCGGCGGGCAGGCACGTAGATGATTTCACCGGTCCGGGGGTTGCGGGCCGCGGGCTTGGGGCGGGTGTCCTTGACCTGAAAAACGCCGAAGCCCCTAATTTCGATGCGGTTCCCCTGGATCAGGCTGTCCCTCATGGCGACGAAGAGACTGTCGACCATTTTGGCCGCCAGATTCTTCTTGCAGCCGGTGCTCTGGCTGACGAGAAGGGCGAGATCCTTCTTCGTTATCGTCGGCAAAAGCCGACCCCCTATGGGAGGCGGGATTTCCATGCCGGATCAGACCGAAAAATTGACATCAAAATTGACATTAGTTGTTGGATAATAACGACTTTCCGTCAAAGTACTTCCCTGTTTTTTGACTGTCAAGAAAAATCCGCACGAACCATTTATTTTTTTGACAGTTACAAGAAATTAGCCCCTATTTTGGGCACCTCGTAAACACCCCCCGCAACGGCCGGAAAACAACTGCTTTTCCGACCCGTTTGTCGCGGCTGTTCACTACTTGTCAGCCGCCCTTGTTCCGGGGCTACACGGGCAGCCCCGGTGATGCCAATGATGGCGGAGTTGCAGCTTCTAAGGCCGCTGAACTGTTGCATCACGGCGGCATCCGTCCTCATCGGGGCGGTGGCCGGCGGTGCCGTTCCCTTTCCGCCTCCCGTCTGGCTGGCAGTTCTGGCCGCCGCCCTGGTCACGGGGGCCGGGAACGCCTACAACGACCTCCGGGACCTCGAAATAGACAGGATCAACCGGCCTCGCAGGCCGCTTCCGGCAGGCAGGCTGACGCCGAGGCGGGCGGCCCTGGTCGCCGCGGGGAGCGCGGCGGCCGGGCTGGGCCTTGCGATAGGGGCCGGACCGGTCCCGGGACTGATCGCCGCCGTCACGCTTGCGGGACTCTGGCTGTACAGCACCTGCATCAAGAGCACCGTGCTCTGGGGCAACCTTCTGGTGGCGGCTCTCGCGGCGCTGGCCTTTCCCTTTGGGGCCCTGGCCGGCGGGACCCTGGGAAGGTCCTGGATTCCGGCCGGCTTCGCCCTGCTCTTTCACCTGGGGCGCGAGATCGTCAAGGACATCGAGGACGCCGAGGGGGACCGCGCCCGCGGGGTGCGCACCCTGGCCCTTGCGGTCGGTGCGACGAGGGCCCGGTACGCCGCGGCTTCCGTGTACGGGCTGCTGATTACCGGTACCCTTCTGCCGCGCTACCTCGGACTGTACGGCTGGGTCTACGCCGCGGTGGTCGGGGTGATGGACCTGCTGCTCCTGATCGTCCTGGCTCGCCTCCTCGGCGGTTCCGGAAGCACGAGCAGGGCCCTGACGGCGCTGATGCCCCTCGGTCTGCTGGCAATCCTGGCAGGCGAGCTCTACCCCGGGTGACGGAGAGACACCGTCGCCAACCTCGCATACCTTAAGGACCATGAATCTCTCACCGCCTCGGGGGACGCGAGACTTCTATCCAGACAATTTCCGCCTGCGCAACTGGCTGTTCACGCATTTCCGCGAGGTCGCGCAGACTTTCGCCTTCGAAGAGTACGACGCCCCTGTCGTCGAATCGGAAGAGCTGTACGTCCGCAAGGCGGGGGAGCAGATCGTCGACGAGCTGTACAGCTTCGAGGACAAGGGGGGGCGGCGCCTTGCCCTGAGACCGGAGATGACCCCCTCGCTGGCGCGCCTCGTGCTGGGCAGGGCGGGATCGCTGGCCCTGCCGCTGAAGTGGTTCAGCATTCCTCAGTGCTGGCGCTACGAGCGCATCCAGCGCGGGCGCAGGCGCGAACATTACCAGTGGAACGTCGACATTTTAGGCATCTCAGACGTCGCCGCCGAGGCCGAGCTCCTCTGTCTCGTGACGACGTTGCTCTCGCGCCTCGGCCTGACCGCGGAAGACGTCGAGATCAAGCTCTCGAGCCGCAAGATCATCGAGGCGGTGCTGAACGCCGCCAACGTTCCCGAGGAGCGCTTTTCCGAGGTCTGCGTGCTCGTCGACAAGCTCGACAAGCTGCCTGCCGGGGTGGTGCGGGAAGAGTTCGAACGCCTGGGACTGGTTGCCTCCGTCGTCGACAGCCTCCTCGAGCTGACCTCGCTGGCCTCCCTCGACGACGCCGCCTCCCTGATCGGGGAAGACAGCGGCGGCATCAGCGACCTGCACCGGTTGCTCGCGCTCGCTGCCGAGTACGGGATCGCCGAATGGGTGCGCTTCGATGCCGGCCTCGTGCGCGGCCTCGCCTACTACACGGGAGTAGTCTTCGAGGTTTTCGACCGCGCCTCCGAGCTCAGGGCGATCTGCGGGGGGGGACGTTACGACCGCCTCCTGTCGACCTTCGGGGGCAGGGACATTCCCGCCTGCGGCTTCGGCTTCGGGGACGCCGTGATCGTCGAGCTGCTGTCAGAAAAGGGCCTGCGGCCGGAACTGCGGCGACGCTTCGACGACGTCGTCTTCCCCTTCAGCGCCGAGCTGCGGCCGGCGGCCATGGAAATCGCCACCCGGCTGCGCCGGGCAGGCCGCTCGGTCGATCTCGTCCTCGAAGAGCGCAGGATGAAGTGGGCCTTCCGCCACGCCGACAGCAGCGGCGCCTCCCGGCTGGTTCTCGTCGCCCCGGACGAATGGCAGCGCGGCCTCGTCAAGGTGCGCGACCTGGCGACCGGCGAGGAACGGGAGGTACCTGCCGGCGAGGTCGCCTCCCTGCATACCGGGTCCGGGCCGTGAAGATCGGCCTGTGCGCCTGGAGCTTCACAGGCGCTCACCGCGAGGCCGGCTGTGAGATCGATCCCCACGAACCGGAGAGGTTCGCCGGGCTGGCCGCGGCGAGCGGGCTGGCGAGCATCGAAACGGCTGCCGACCTGCTCTCGCAGCGGCCCCCGGACGAGCGCGCGAGGTTTCGCAACCTGTTGGATGAATACGGGCTCGATCTGTTCCTCGACACCGGCAGCGAGCATCTCGCCGATGATCAGGGACCGCTGCTGGCCGCCGTCGATACCGCGGCCGAGCTCGGAGCCCGGGCCGTGCGCACGACGATCAGCTCGGTCCTGGAAGGGGATCGGCGGCGCTACGGGGCCGCGGGCTGACGTCGTCACCTGTCCGGCCTGATCGAACCGCTGCGTCGCGTGATGGAGGTCGCCGAGGAGTCAGAGGTTCTCGTTGGGGTCGAGAACCACCAGGACCTCTGCCCACAGGAGTTGGTGTGGCTCTGCGAGCAGGTGGGCAGCCCGATGCTTGGGGCCACGATGGATTGCGCCAACGCCCTCGCCGTCGGCGAGACGCCGGAGCAGTTCGCCCGCACCGTGCTGCCCCATCTCAAGCACATCCACCTGAAGGACTACCGCATCTACCCGACGGCGTCCGGTTTTCGTTTCGTCCGCTGCACCCTGGGGACCGGGGTCGTCGACTGGCTGCGGCTGCTGCGGCTGTTCGACGAGGCGCCCGGCGAGCTGCAGGGCTGCATCGAGCTCGGGGCCTCGACGGCCCGCCACATCCGCATCCTCGAGCCGGAGTACTGGGAGACCTTCCGCCTGGGGAACCGTTTCCCGAGCGCCCCTTCGATTCCGTCCTCGATGCCATTCGCAGGTTGCATGGAGCGGCGCGGCCGGCGGATGAAGAGTGGCGCACGCCCCACGAACGCGGGGAATCGGCGGCGGCCTGCTCGGACTTCGAGCTGCAGCAGTTCGCCGCCTCGGTTATCCATCTCAAGGAAACAGGGGCGCTGACGGCGTCCTGAGATTCAGTCCGGCATGAGCCCCTCGAGCTGATCGGTTTCCGGCAGGTCGGCGATCGGGTTTTCCAGAGTACCGATCCCGGCGAAGGCCATGCGCACGACGTCGCCCGCGACCAGACCCCCGGCGAGGTCCGCTTCGGCGAACACGATCGGCGTACCCCAGTACAGGACCTGGAGCTGCCGGGGATTCAGCGGCAGACGGCTGAACAGCGACCGCTCCATGTGAAAAAGCCCTTCCGGCATGTTGAGATTCCCCTGTCCGGTCGCCCCTTCCTTGAAGCCGGCGCGCCGGCCGTCGCGGATGATCTCGCAGCTGACCGCCACCTCGTCGTCGTCGAACTCCGAAACAGTCACGAGAACCGGACCGAAGCTGGCGCAGCCGCCTGCCCAGTTCTTGGCCTGGGGCAGGTTCAGGGGGTTGGCGGCCTCCATGCCGTTGTCGGTGGCGTCGTTGCCGCCGGTGTATCCGAGACGCTCGAGCTCGCCGCGCCCGTTGAGGCCGTACAGGCTGACCAGCTCGGTCTCGGGAACGAGCCGCTGCGTGTCCTGGGGGCGGGTGAGGATCTGGCCGTGACCGACGACGCTGTCGGGGTCCCCCTTGGCGAACAGCTCGGGGCGCCCCCCCACGGCGCATTCTCGGTACTTCTGCTCGTACACGTTGACCTGGTCGCCGGTGGCCTGCTTCGCCTCGATCTCGCGGAGCCTGGCGCTGTCCTCGTGCGTCACCCCTGCCAGCCAGATGCGCAAGGCGTGGGGATCGTCCTCAGGGCCGCTGGCCGGCTTGAGCAGGTACGGTCCCCCGTCGCCCTCGCGTCGGGCGAGGAGGTCGGAAAGCCGCATCGAAGGGCCCGGGGCCTTGTCGACGAGCCTGGAGAGAGCGGTCTCGAGCCCCTCGGCCTGGCCACCGCAATCGTAGTAGATGCCATGGACGGTCGCCGGTCCGTCATCGCCGGTCAGGTCGATCACCCGATCCCCGTCGACGGCCCCGACGCGATCGCTGCCGTCCGCCTCCCGGTACTGAATCAATCTCATCTCCTGTCTCCTTTGCTGTCCCGATCAAACAAATGGCCAGGATTTCTGCGTCGAGCGCTGGCTGCCGAGTCTGTCGCGCCTTTCCGAGTTCAAAGGCGCCAGGACCTCCTGGGCGGCCTTCGCCACGGAGGTCCTTCCGCGAGTCCGCTACTTCTCGGTGGAGGCTGCGAGGATGGAATGGCCCCGCAGCCCGACGCTCCTTCCACGCCGCCGGACCCTGATGGAGGCCTTCCGCAGCTCATGCGAACAGCGGCTCGTCCCCAGCCGCAACGATGCCGGCTCGCGCCGCCCGGCGCATCAGCTCCTTGATCGCCGCGGTCCCTTCGCTTCCGTATTCGAGGGTGAAGTCGTTGACGTAAAGGGCAATGTGGGATTCGACGACCTCGCGCTCCATCTCCTGTGCGTGCGCGGCGACGTATTCGCGCGTCTCCTCCGGATGGGCATGGGCGTAATCGACGCTCCGGCGCAGGGCGCGGTCGATGGCGGCGATCGTTCCGGCTCCCAGTTTCCGCCGCGCGGCGATGCCCCCCAGTGGGATGGGGCGGCCGGTCTCCTGTTCCCACCACTCCCCGAGGTCGACGACCTGCCTCAACCCGTAGTCCGGGTAGGTGAAGCGGCTCTCGTGGATGATTACGCCGGCGTCGACGCGGCCGTCGCTGACCGCCGGCATGATCTCGTGAAACGGCAGGATTGCCGGCGCGGGCATTTCCGGCGCGAACAGCCGCAGCAGCAGCGCCGCGGTCGTCAACGCCCCCGGGATCGCCACTCTCAGGCCGCCGAGCTCCTCCGGGGAGAGGGCTTCCCTTGCCACGACCATGGGGCCGCAGCCACGGCCGAGGGCTCCGCCTGAATGCAACAGACAGTACTCGTTCCGGAGGTAGGCAAGGGCGTGGAAGGAGACCTTGACGACATCGAGCCCGGCGCTCCCCGCCATCTCGTTCAGAGTCTGGATATCCTCGAGGATTTCGCGGAACCGGGGCGCCCCCGGCAGCCGGCCTCGCACGAGGGCATAGAAGATGAAGGTGTCATTCGGGCAGGGGGAATAACCCAGGGAATATTCCTGCGAGCTCACAGCTCGAGCTTCTCCAAGGCCACCAGGGCCGCGGACTGGGCGGCACCGGCCGCCCGGGGAATGTCCCAGCTGTCGGTGTCGCGGTCCTCGACCCGGTTGCTGATCCCGCGAATCTCGAGGAAGGGGACGCCGTAGATCCTGCTGACGTGGGCGGCCGCGGCCCCTTCCATGTTCTCGCACAGGGCCTCGAAGCGCAGGCCCCGCTCCCTGCCGAGCTCGGCGCTGCCGCTGCATTCCTGAACCGTGACAAAGGCGCCCACCGCGGGCTCCTCCGCTGAAGCGGCGACGACGTCTCGCGCCTGCGAGACCAGCGCCGCATCGAGCTCGAAACGGTTGAAGATCTCGCCTTCGCCGTCTCGCCAGGCCGGAATGCCGATCAGCTCGCAGGACTGCCAACCGGCCCCGGTGCGCACCCCGAGGTCCCCGTACACCTCCTCGCTGGCGAGGACGACGTCCCCGACGCGCAGGGAAGTGTGCGGATATCCCCCGCCGACCCCGACCTGCAGGACGAGATCGGGCAGGTCGGCCTGCAGCCCGCAGGTCAGCGCCTGGGCGGTATTGACCGCTCCCAGCCCCCCTTCGACCAGGTGGACGTACCAGCCCCGCAGGCGGCCGCTGTGCCAGGGGCGCCCCCCCACTCGATGGCGGACACCGTCGATCTCACCGGCGAGCAGCCTCTGCTCCGCGGAGGTCGCCACCATCAGGATGGCGTTCATCACCGTCATTTTTCAGGATGCGTTCATGGAATCGGTCGGGGTGCGAAGGAGCGTTCCGCAGGGTGCGAAGGCACGCGGGGCAGGTCTGCCAGGTGAAGCGCAAGGCGCGGCGAGGGGCTGCAATAAGCCGGCAGCCGTCGCGGTTCGTCAAGACCTGGGAATCCCGATCGAAGCAGCAGGTTCAGAGGCTTCCGAGAGTTCCGGCGCCGGTTCCGGGGGACGCCTCTCGAACCTGGTCCGGGATTCTTGTGTCTCCTGTTGCCGCCGCCCTATCTTCCGCGCCTGTTCCCACAAGCGGTACAAACCAGGAGCGGTTGCGGATGCCAATACTGTACGGACGGAACTACACGAAGCAGCAGATTCTCGACCTCGTCGGCGACATGAGCCAGGTGGCCGGCGTGAGGCGGGCGGAGCTCGTCGAAGGGAACGAGCGCGGCGCCGACCTGATCGAGATAGCGAACGCCTCCGGTCTCAGCTTCACCCTGCTTCCCGGACGCGCCCTCGATATCGCCTCGGCATCCTACAAGGGGATGTCGCTTTGTTTCCGCTCTAAGACCGGGGATGTCGGCCCGGCATTCTACGAGCCGGATGGCTTCAACTGGATGCGCGGTTCCTACCTCGGACTGTTGACCACCTGCGGGATGACCTTCGTAGGACACCCCGAGACCGACCCCGAGGCCGAGGACGAGGAGCTCGGCCTGCACGGCCGCCTGTCGTACATCCCGGCCAAGCAGGTCGTCGCCGGCGGTTCATGGGAGGATGAAGAGTACGTCATTCGCGCCAGCGGCAGGATGCGGGAGACCATCATGTTCGGGCACTGCCTCGAAATGTCCCGCGAGGTGTCGACCGTGCTCGGAGAAAAGTCGATTCGCATACACGACCGCGTCGAGAACATGGGGGTGGACCCGGCGCCGCTGATGGTCGTCTACCACACCAATCCAGGCTGGCCGCTGCTCGACGCCGGCACCCGCCTGGTGCTGCATTCGCGCCAGAGCACCGAGTGGGAGAACGACCAGGAGGTCGGGCCGGAAGAATACAGCCTGGTCACGGAGCCGAAGGCGGAGATGCACGACGACGTGTACATCCACAGGACGCTGGCGGACCGCGACGGCGACGTTCACGTCGGCCTGATCAACGAGGGTCTGGAGCTGGGGTTGTACTGGAAGTTTCCGCAGCGGGAAATACCGATCGTCAACCAGTGGCAGCACTTCCACCGCGGCACCTTCGTCACCGGCGTCGAGCCGGGGAACTGCAGCGTCCTCGGGCGCGCCTGGAACAGGAAGCACCAGACCCTGGAGTACATCGAGCCGGGAGTGGTGCGCGACTTTCACATCGAGATCGGAGTCCTCGACGGCATGCAGGAGATCGAGGCTTTCGAGCGCGAGGTGAAGGCAGGGGTGCAACAGTAGCGGTCAGCCGGAATAGCTGATCCGGTAGATCAGGCCGGCCCCGTCGTCGGAGACCAGCAGCGAGCCGTCCGGCATGACGAGGAGGTCGACGGGCCGGCCCCAGTTCGACTCCCCCTGCAGCCAGCCTTCCGCGAACGGCTCGTACCCTGCGGCCCCGCCGGCGTCGAGGCGCACCAGGGTGATGCGGTAGCCGATCTTGCTGCTGCGGTTCCAGGAGCCGTGCTCGGCGATGAAGACCTGGTTGCGGTATTCCTGCGGAAACATGTCGCCGGTGTAAAAGCGCATCCCCAGGGCCGCCACGTGCGCGCCGAGCTCCCGGACCGGAGCAGCGAACTCGCTGCAGTTGCGCCGGGCGCCGAACTCGGGATCGGCGATGGCCGCCCCGTGGCAGTAGGGATAGCCGAAGTGCTGTCCCGCGGCGCTCACCCGGTTCAGCTCGTCAGGCGGCTCATCGTCCCCCATCCAGTCCCTTCCGTTTTCCGTGAACCACATTTCCCCCGTTTCCGGGTGCCAGTCGAAGCCGACGGAATTGCGCACGCCCCGCGCCACGACTTCGAAATCCCCGGTGGAGGGATCGAGTCTTCCGATCGAGGCGAAGGGATCCGCGGAGAGGCAAATGTTGCAGGGCGCGCCAACCGGCACGTACAGCATGCCGTCCGGGCCGAAGCGGATGAACTTCCAGCCGTGGGCGCGATCGGTGGGGAAAGCGTCGTTGACGATCTCCGGCGGCGGCGGATCGTCGAGGCGCGCCTCGATGCCGGGGTAGCGCAGGATGCGGCTGATTTCCGCCACGTACAGGTCGCCGTCCCTGAAGGCTACTCCGTTCGGTGTCGTCAGGTCGCTGGCAAGAGTGACGACCCGCTCCGCCCTGTGGTCCCCGTCCTCGTCGCGCAGGGCGTAGACGCGGCCCCTGCCGCCGAACTGAGTGCCGACGAACAGTGTGCCACCGCTGCCCAGGCTCAGGGAGCGGGCGCCGGTTACTCCCTCGGCGTACACGCGAATGCGGAAACCTTGCGGCAGCTCGATCTGCTTCAGGCGCGGGTCCCCGGGGGCGTCCTCTCCAGGGCCTCCCTCATCCGCGCCGGACGCCGCTTCTTCGACCGCTGACCGCACCGCGGCGACGATCTGCGCCGCATTGGGCCGCTCATTACCCGAGCATCCGGCGGCCAGTCCCCCCGACAGGAAAGCGATCAGCAGGAGTTGCCAGCGTCCCGTCCGGCTGGTGACATCACACATCTCATCCTCCTTATGGGCGCAGGGCGTGCCCCTGTTTCCTGTCGAGTATCTCCCGGTAACAGCTCTGCAGCCGCCGGGAAGTGGCGGTCTCAGTGTATTTTCCGAGCACCCGCCGCCTCGCCGCCCTGCCCATCCCCCGTCTCAACTCGCCGTCCTGCAGCAGGCGGTCGACGCTGTCGAGAAAGCGGTCGCCGTCCCGCAGCGGGAACAGCAGCCCGGTGACCCCGTCTTCGATCACCTCCCGCGTGCCCCGTATGTCGGTTGCAACCCCCGGGACCCCCATGGCCGCGGCCTCCATCAGCGCCCGCGGAATCCCCTCCCTGTGCGAGGGCAGGACGGCTACGTCCATCGCCAGGTAGAGCTCGGGCATGTCGCGACGCCGGTCCAGGAGCACGCATTTGCCGTCGAGGCCGTGCTGTCGCGCCAGGAGATGTGGATCGATGGCATCGGACTGCTCCGGTTCCGCGATCCCGACGTTGAGGAAACGCACCTCCTCCCTGGACCTGGCGAGCCGGCCGGCCATCTCGAAGAACTCCCGGTACCCCTTCTCCTCCACCAGGCGCCCGACCATTCCGACGACGAGGTCGGCCTCCTCCAACCCCAGCTCGCGCCGCTTCTCGCGCCGCGCTTCGGGGTAGAGCCGCGGGTCGAAGCGGGTCTCGTCTATGCCGTTCCCCTCGAGATGCAACCTGTCCTCGGGTTTGAACCTGTGGTCGCGGGCGTAGGCGAAATCCTCTTCGCTCTGGAACAGCAGGTGGTCGCACCAGGCCGCGGTCCAGCGCTCGGCGCCCAGGGCCATGCCCCGGCGCATTCCCGTGGCGTTCTCGTTGAACAGGAAACCGTGCACGGTATGAAGGACGACCGGCCCGCGAGCCAGTTTTCCGGCCACCGGACCGAGCAGTCCCCCCTTCGGATTGTGCGAGTGCACGATGTCGAAGCCGTCCCGGCGGATGGCACGGTACAGTGCCAGGGCGCAGCGCGCGTCCGTAAACGGGGCAATTTCCCGGGCGAACGGAACGTGGATCACCTCCAGCCCCTGGGCGCTCAGCTCTTCCCCCCAGGCGCCTTCGGGAGAGCGGCCGCAAATGACACTGACTTCGTATCCTGCGTCGCGCAGGTGGGAGAGCCGGGTGCGCATCATCAGGCAGGCGATGCGGTCCGTCGGTGTTATGTGGGCGACCCGTACGGCCATTCTACAGTCCGGCCAGGGGCCGGACCTTGCGCAGCGACGCTATCGTCTGCGCGCAGGCTTCCCCCGAGGGGAGGCGCCTGACCCGCTCGCTGAACGGCTCCGCCATCATGGGGCCGTCGTATCCGATCTCGGCCAGGGCTCCGAGAAAAGCGGCGATGTCGATGACGCCTGTTTCCCCCGGCATGGCGCGGACGTGGTCTTCCTGGGTTTCAACCGGGAGATCCGGGGCGTCGTTGACGTGCACGTCGACGACCGTCCCGGCGGGGAGGAAGCGCAGGTCGTCAGCGGTTTCCCGGGCGGTGTACCAATGCCACGAGTCGGCGAGCAGACCGGCGTTGCCGCCGACGGCGGCGCACAGCTCGAGGGTCTGGACCATCGTGTGCACAAAGGAGTGTTTCCTGCCGGCCCTCATGGTGTCCGGGGCGACGTACTCGAGACCGAAGCGGATGCCGCGATCGGCGAGAATCGCCGCGACGGGGTTCAGGCGGTCGCGGTGAAGGGCGAAGTTGTCGCCGAACGGCAGCTCGTCCGACCAGGGAAGGAGGTAGGTCGCGGTCCGCTGCACCCCAAGCTGCTCGGCCACCGCGGCAAGTTCCGGAAGGCGCTCCAGGTCCCTTTCGAAATCCCGCTCGCCGCCGCGGAAGTCGACGGGGAAGCCGAAAGCCGAGAGGCGCACTCCCGTCTCGGCGCACAGTTCGCGCACCCTGCCGGGACCGAGAGCGGCCGCTTCCGCGATGTTGAAGTGGAGACCGTCGAACCCGTGCGAAGCCGCCAGCCGCAGCCCCTCCTCGAGGGTGGCGCTCACGCCGATGGCTCCCGAGCTCAGCGAAGTGAACATGGTCACGCCGCGGCGTTGTTCCGCGGCTCCCCTGCGAGGAAGGCGAGCACGTTGTCGACCGCCCCTTCGTTGAGCAGCTCCGCCCCCTCCGGGGTCTGATCGGCCGCGTGGGGGGTGAAGACGACCTGCTCGCACTTTTTGATCGGGTGGTCGGCGACAAATGGCTCTTCTTCGAAGACATCGAGGCCGGCGCCGCCGAGGTGACCGGAGGCGAGATCCTCGGCCAGGGCGTCGAGATCGAGCACGGCGCCGCGCGCGCCGTTGAGGATCACGGCGCCAGGCTTCATCGCCTGCAGCTCCATCCGGCCGATCAGCCCGCGCGTAGCGTCGCTCAGAGCGGTGTGGATGCTGACGTAGTCGGCGCTCTCGAGCAGCTCCTGCAACTCGACGAAGCGGACCCCGAGCCGCTCGGCGCGTTCCTGGGAGGGGTTGAAGGTCCAGGCGATCACCTCCATTCCGACGGCGTTGCCGAGGGCCGCCATCTCCGCCCCGATGTTCCCGGTGCCGACTATTCCGAGCACCTTCCCCCGGACCGAAAGGTTCATCCGCCGCGTCCAGCGATTTTCGGCGATCTCCCTCGTTTGAAAGGCCGCCCGCTTGGCCACCGTAAACATCAGCCCGAACATGTGCTCGGCAACAACCGGTGCGGTACGGCCCGGCTGATTCGAGACGACGATGTTCAATTGCCTCGCGGTGTCGAGATCGATCATGTCGGTCCCAATGGAGCAGGTCGCGATCATTTTCAGGGAAGGCAGGGCGCGCAGCTCGGTTTCGCGCCAGTCGACGACGCCCCGCGTGTTGATGATGATGTCGAAGCCGTCGGCGCGGGCGATTTTCTCCCCCGACGATCCAGGGCGGTTGTCGTACAGGGTGACGTCTCCGTGGGGATCGAGGCGGGCCAGCTGCGGCGATCCGGCGATCTGCCGCGGGTCGTCGCCGGGGACCAGGATTTTGACGCGATCGGTCATGTGAGAGGGCTTTCCGCTGTCGGAATGAATCGATTGAAAAAGGGTATGGGCTCCAATATATTGCACGCCCTTCGCAGTTGACACCGGGAAAACAGGGAGACGCGGCAATGCCGAGGGAGTTGTACGCTCCCGCAAGGGAGCAGGTGGCGTTCAGGGAATACGAGAGCCAGGCGCCGGGACCGGGGCAGGTTCGCGTCAATAGCCTGTACGGCGCCGCCAAGCACGGCACGGAGATGTCGATTTTCAAGGACTACGGACGCGGGCGCGGCTCGTATGGCCGCGACCTCCGGCTCTTTCTGCCCGCCGGCGGCAGAGAGCCGTTTCCCTGTCCTCTCGGCAACATGTGCGTCGGCGAGGTGGTCGAGCTAGGCCCCGGGACGACGCGCCTCAGCGTCGGCGACCGCGTCTTCTCGCACGCGCCGTTCCGCGAGGAGCACTGCTGGCCGGAGACGGTTCGGCGGCTTCCCGACGGCCTGCCCTGGCAGGCTGCGGTCTGCCTCGACCCGGCCGATTTCGCACTGGGTGCCGTGCGCGACGGCCACGTCCGCATAGGCGACGCCGTTGCCGTATTCGGACTGGGGGCGATCGGCCTGATGGTCGTGCAGTTCGCCCTTCTCGCAGGGGCTCATCCGGTCATCGCCGTCGACCCCCTCGAGCTGCGGCGTTCGGTCGCCCGCACCTGCGGGGCCGACGTCGCCCTCGACCCGGCCGCCTGCGATCCCGGTCTCGAAATCAGGAAGCTTACCGGACAGCGCGGCGCCGATGTCTGCATCGACTACAGCGGCCATCACTCCGGTCTGCAGGGCGCGCTGCGCAGCGTCGCCTACAACGGCACGGTGGTCGCCGGCGCTTTCCCGGGTCCCTATGCAGCTGGTCTCGACCTCGGTGCCGAAGCGCACATGAACCGGCCCCGGCTCCTGTTCAGCCGCTCCAACAGCGACCCGAATCCCGACCATCCCAACTGGAACCACGAGCGCCTGATCGGCGAGGCCTGGCGGCGGCTGGCCTCCGGGGGAATCGAAACCGAGGCGGTCGTGCAACCTGTCGTTCCCTTCGACGACCTCGCCGAAGAGTACCCGAAGATCGCCACCGACCCCGGAGCGAATGTAAAACTCGGTGCCACGTTCGTCTGAGGCATACAGAGGGACGACCCTCCGGGTCTCAACGGGTTCACCAACTCGGGGCGCGGGTCGATTCCGAAGGTGCCCGGGCTCGCACAGTCTCCTTCGACCATAGGAAGACCGAGGTGCAGCTCCTTTTCAACACAATCATGCTGGAGCCGAACCGGTGGACGGCCCCCGGCAGACTGACGCTGCCCCTCGAAGCCCTGCTCGAGCCGATTCGCCGGGCGGGCTTCCGCGACCTGGAGATCTGGCAGTACCACATCTCCGGTCTGAGCCGCTCCGACGTGGAAGACCTGGCGGGAAGAATGCGGGACCTCGGAATGCGCGCTTCTGCCGCCGGGGCCTACCCGCGGCTGCATCTTTCCGGGAGCGAAGCGCAGGCCGAGCAGCGGCTGCTCGCTACCGCGACGGATTACGCCGCCCTGCTCGGCTGCACGACCTTCAAGATCTTCCCCGGCCGCGTCGCCAGCGCCGACGCCGATGCCGTGGTGCCCCGGTTGTCGCTCGAGCGCATCAGGCGGCTCGCCGACTGCCTGGGGGAACGCGGAATCGCCCTCACCCTGGGGAGACCCACGGCGGCACTTTATGCGACACTCTCGACGCCACCTGCCGGTTGTTGGAGGAACTAGGTGGTTCCTACGACAACGCCGGCGTCTGTTTTCAGCCGTTCACCGGGGACGACACGGAGGCGGCGGTCTTCGCCTTCGACCGCCTTCACAGCCGCATCCGCCACCTGCACCTGCAGAATCGAAGGGACCGCGACTTCTGCCTCCTCGAGAAAGGCACCTGGATCGACTACCGCCGCTTCCTCGCGCACGTCCGAGATGCCGCCTTCGACGGCATCGCCTGCCTCGAGTTCCCTGCGGGCATCGCTCCTCCCGGAGACGCCCCCCTCGATCTGCGCGAGGTCCTCGGCAATGCGAGCCGCGACCGCGACTTCGTACTCAAGGTCTGGGGGAGGGACACTTCCCCGGGGAGCGCGATTTGACTTGATCCGGCAAAAGAATGCATAACTTCAATATTCACGGTAAGTTCAGGTTTCAGCGTAAGTTTTCGCACAACCTTCGCCCCTGACGGGAGATCCGCGTGGCGACCGACCTGCGACGCCCCGAATACTACATCAACCGCGAGCTCTCCTGGCTCGATTTCAACCGCCGGGTCTTCGAAGAAGCGCGCGACCGGCGCAACCCCCTGCTGGAGCGCGTGCGCTTTCTGGGGATCGTCGCCGATATCCTCGACGAGTTTTTCGAAGTACGGGTCGCCGGCCTCCTGCAGCTTCGCGACAGCGGGGCAGCCGTCAGTGGAGCCGACGGACTCAACCCCGACGAACAGATCCAGGCGATCTCCGCCAAGGCGCACAAGCTGGTCCGCTCCCACTACGCCTGTTGGAACGACGAGTTGCTTCCGGCGCTGTCCGAGGAGGGGATCCACCTGCGGGAAGTCAACCACCTGACCGGCGAGCAGCGCGCCTTCATCCAGCGCTACTGGAAGGAAGAGCTTGAACCAATCCTCACCCCGATAGCGATCGACCCGGCTCATCCTTTTCCCCGGGTCCTCAACAAGGCTCTCTGCCACGGGGTGCTGTTGGAGTCGAACGGCACCACCGCCATCGGCGTCGTCACCGTTCCCCGGGTTCTGCCGAGGATTCTCCGGCTCCCCGACACCGATCGCGACTCCGTGCACCTCGTGACCCTTGCCGGCATCGTCGCCCACCACCTCAACGAGCTCTTCGAGGGGTACGAGATGACCGGGTGGGCGGCGTTTCGCGTCACCCGCAACAGCGAGCTCTACGTCAACGAAGAAGAAGCGGACAACCTGCTCGAGGAGATCGCCGAATCGCTGGAAAACCGCCGCAAGGGGGATCCGGTCCGCCTGGAGATCGAAGCCGGCGCCCCGGAGCGCCTGGTGACTTTTCTCAGGAGGCAGTTCGGGCTCGACAAAGACCAGGTCTACTTCGCCGACGGGCCGGTGAATCTCAACCGCGTCGTCACCATCTACGACGTCGTCAACCGGGCGGACCTGAAGTTTCCCCCCTACACACCGGTGGAGCTCAACCTGCCCAGGGATCCCGACCAGTTCTTCGAGACGCTGCGTTCTCGCGACATCCTCCTCCACCATCCCTACGATTCCTTCAACACCGTCATCGATTTCATCGGCATGGCGGTCTCCGATCCCCGGGTACTGGCTATCAAGCAGACCCTCTACCGGACCGGCGAGGACTCGAAGGTGGTGCAGGCCCTCATCGAGGCGGCGGAGCAGGGCAAGGAAGTGACCGCTCTGATCGAGTTGAAGGCGCGCTTCGAGGAAACCTCCAACATCGAGTGGGCCAAGCAACTCGAAGAGTGCGGGGTCCACGTCGTTTACGGGCTGCTGGGCATGAAGACGCACTGCAAGTTGTCGATGATCGTGCGGCGGGACGAGGACCGGCTGCGGCGTTACGCCCACATGGGAACGGGGAACTACAATCACCAGACCGCCCGCTTCTACACCGACCTCGGACTGCTGACGGCCCGCGAGGATCTCAACAGCGAGGTCGCCGAGGTGTTCAACCTGCTGACCGCGAGATCGACGGAGAGGTTTCAGAAGCTGCTGGTCGCGCCGACGACCCTTCTCAGCGGCATGGTCGAGCGCATACAGCGCGAGGCGAAGTTCGCCGGCGAGGGCAGGCCTGCCCGCATCATCGCCAAGATGAACGGACTCGTGGACCCCGAGATCATCCGCCAGCTCTACGCCGCTTCGATCGCCGGCGTCGAGATCGACCTGGTGGTCAGGGGAATCTGCTGCCTGCGCCCAGGCATGCTCGGCATCAGCGAGCACATCCGGGTGTACAGCATCATCGGGCGCTATCTCGAGCACAGCCGCGTATTCTATTTCCACAACGGCGGCGACGCGGAGGTCTGGGCGGGGAGCGCCGATTGGATGAACCGCAATCTCAGGGGACGGGTCGAGGTGGTCTTTCCTGTAGAGGACCCGGGGCTGAAGGACCGTCTCTACAAGGAGCTGCAACTCTGCCTGAGCGATCGCGTCAAGGCGCGGCTGTTGCAGTCCGATGGTTCCTACCTGCGCCTCGAGCCGCTTCCTGGCGAGCCGGCTCTCAGCTTCCAGGATTCCCTGATGGAGATCGCCCGGGGCGGTGTGGTGGAGGTCCCCGGCCGCAAGAAATCGGCCTAGGACGGCGGAGGTTCAGACAGACGCGCCGCCTGTCATTCCGTCTTCTCTCGATCTACGACAACTGCTCGACGTACTTCCTGGCGATCTTGCACACCATCGTGTAAGCCGGATCGTAGACGTTCCCCACGTCGTACTCCACACATTGGCCGAGCAGCATGTGAACGGTGCGGGGGTCGATTCCGAAGTCGGCCTGAAGCCACTCGACGAGCTCGGTCGTAGCGTGTTGCAGTGCCTGGTCGAGGGGCCGGGCATTGCCGACCGCCATCAGGTAGTCGTCGTTCTCGGCACGCGGCCAGCCTATCCGTTTGTCCTTGATGAGATCTGCAGTGAAGGTGACGTCGAAGGAGATCTCTATGCCCGTGCCGACGATCTCGCCGTCCCCCTGCAGGGCGTGGCCGTCCCCTATGTGGAACAGGGCGCCCTCGACGGCAACGGGAAAGTAGACCTTCACACCCTGGCGAAAGCCCCGATAATCCATGTTGCCGCCGTGGGTATCCGAGGTTGCGCACGAGATCGCCTGCCGGCGAGGGGGGGCCACCCCGAAGCAGCCGATCATCGGGTCGAGTTCGAGCTCGATTCCCGTCAACGGCCCCTCGGGCGACAGCAGTCGCGCAGTGCCCCTTTCCGTGTCTACCGCCCATTGTGCGGTGCCGCCATCGATGCCGTCGCCGAACTGCGGAATGTAGCCGTGGTCGAGCACGTTGGGGGCGATGCGCAGGCCGGTGAATCCTGTCGGTCTGTTAGGCCGCAGCTCGTCGAGGGTGATGGCCAGAGTATCCCCCGGTTCCGCACCGATAATGTAGAAAGGGCCTGTCTGCGGATTTCCGCGTTCGGTTACCGTTGCGCCGCTCGCATCCCCTCCCCTGGCGTCGACCGTCGTCGTCGAAACGCTGTCGCCCGGCGCGATTTCGAGAACCGGTTCATGGCTGCCTATGGCCGTGTGATAGTGGTCGGGGGTGAATTGATGATGAGCCATTGCTAGTGTAGTGTCCGTTAAATGGAAGGAATTAACCCCGCTCGGCTTCCAGCGCCTGCCGGGCGCGTTGGATCTTGCGCAGGATGTCCTCGCCTCGCGCCTTCCACTTGTAGGGCTTGGGGTTCCGGTTCCTCTCGGCCAGATAGCTTTCGATGTCTTTCACCAGCGCTTTGACGCTGGAGAAGCTGCCATCGCGGATCACGTCTTGCGTCAGTTCGCCGAAGAAGCGTTCGATCAGGTTTAACCAGGACGAACCGGTCGGGGTGAAATGGAGGTGAAAGCGCCGGTGCCGAGACAGCCCCTGTTTGACCCTGTCTTCTTTGTGCGTGCTGTAGTTGTCGACGATCAGGTGCAGATCCAACTCCTTCGGGGTTTCTCGGTCGATCTGTTTCAGGAAACGCAGCCACTCCACGTGGGTGTGCTGCTCCTCGGTGCGCGCGATGAGCTTGCCGTCCAGGTAGTTCAACGCGGCAAACAGGGTGATCGTCCCGTGGCGTTTGTAGTCGTGCGTCCTGGTGCGAAGCTCCCCCACGCCCAAAGGCAAGCCCGGCTGACTGCGCTCCAACGCCTGACACGGGCACTTCTCGTCACAACACAGGACCAGGGCCTTTTCGGGGGGATCGAGATACAGTCCGATCACATCCCAAAACTTCTCTTCAAAGCGCTTGTCATTGGACACCTTGAAGGTCTTGGTCAAATGGGGCTTGATGTCGTTGGCCTTCCAGATGCGGTGCACGCTGTCCGGCGACATCCCCACGGCTTGATCCATGGTGCGAACCGTCCACCGCGTACGCGGTTTCGGCGGCTGCGTCGCAGCGGTGATGACCTGCTCGACCTTATCGGAGGGAAGAGAGGGCGGTCGCCCGCGCCCCTTCGCATCCTGCAACCCGTCCAAACCGTCGCGTTCGAAGCGTTGCGACCACTTGTTCACACACGCCACGCTGACCCCAAGCTCCCGGGCCACCTGCGCCTGTTTGATCCCTTCGGCGCGACGCAAGATAATCGCCGCGCGCAGGCTATCGCGCGGCGACGCGGTCGACGCTTTGACGCGGCCTTCCAGCGCTTGTCTTTCCGGTTCGGTAAGGTCCACTTTGGAGATGGGTCGGGCCATACCGGAAAGATAATACGGGGGAAATCAGTTAATGCAACCCATTTCTCGGACGCCACACTAGTCTCCCAACGTGACCGGCGCTCCGGCGCGGCCCGAGTCGTAAACGGCGTTGATGACTTCCACGGCGTGGCGGGCGCTGGCCAGGGAGATCGCAGGAGAGCGGTCCTGGCGGATCGCCGCGACCATGTCGGCCACGATCTCCGTGTGGCCATCGAAGCTGGCCGCCATCGGATCCGCCGCCCCGCTGCCCTTGCCGGCATCGGCTCCGAACCGTCCGAGAAGCTCGGCTTCTTCAGCACCGTCGGGGTCGTCGGCGATCTTCCAGCTCACCAGCGTTCCCTCCTCCTTGATGATCGAACCCCGGTCGCCGTAGAGGGTGATCCGCTGATCGTATCCGGGGTAGCAGCAGGTCGTCGTGTAGAGGGTTCCCAGGGCGCCGTTGGCGAAACGGAGCACCGCGGCTACCTGGTCTTCGGCTTCGATATCGTGGGCGAAGATGCCGAACCGCCCGAACACGCTTTCGACCTTTCCGGCAAACCACTGCAGCAGGTCGACGGTGTGGACCCCCTGGTTCATCAGGGACCCCCCTCCGTCCATCCTCCAGGTGCCCTTCCACGAGCCGTGGGCTCCTCCGTAGTACTCCCCGGTGCGGTACCATGGCAGGTGTCCGTGCACGCCGATCAGCCTGCCGAGTCGGCCTGCGGCTACCGCTTCCCGTATGCGGATGTTCAGGGCGTTGAAACGGGCCTGGAAAATCCCGGCGGCCTTGACGCCGTTCGCCGCGCAGGCGGCAATCATCGCGTCGACCCGCTCGATGGTGATGTCCGCCGGTTTTTCGACGACCAGATGTTTGCCGGCCCCTGCCGCCGGGATAGCCAACTCTGTGTGGGACCCGGAAGGGGTGGCGATATTGACGACCTCGACATCCTCGTCGCCAAGGAAGCTTTCGTAGTCGGTGTAACCCCGGCATCCATACTCTTCGGTGCCGGCTTCCAGACGCTTCTCGTCCGCATCGCAAATGGCGACGAGCCTAGCCCCCTCAGCCCTGTTGATCGCGGTGCAGTGGTGGCGGCCCATACCCAGGCCGACCACACCGAATCCAATCTCCCTTGCCATCCTATCTCCTCGGAGCAGACGAAATTCCCACGGCAGCGGCGCTGCGTCGGCGACTTATTATAGAGGGATCTTTCCGCGTTAGAAAGCCGGGTAATAACTGTCCACGCCCACCTTTTGCAGACGCTATTTCGAGAAAGTCCCCCGGGGAAATCGAGGGACTGCATCGTAGCGTGGCACCGGAGCGTACGCTATATTCAGCTGAAATTTTTCCAGCCACTGTGTGTGGCGAAAATCCACGCAAGGCGCGAAGGTCAGAACAGAGATGAAATACGACATCGGTGACCTGTTGAACAGTTGGCCCTTTGACCCCGATGAGTTCATCGCGCGCAGGATTATCGCCAGAGACGGCTCCGAAAAGATCCAGATCCGGATCGACATGGGCATGCTTCAGCTCGAAGTAGCAGGACGTCCAGACGGCCAACGGCCTTTCGGCTCGGTCTCCCTTCTCGAGCATTACGGGAACGGGTCCGGCAAAGAGGCCGGAGCAGGCAATCCGGAGTTGGATGACGAGGCTTGCGAAGAACTGTTCCAGGAGGCGTGGCAGTACTACCAGCGCTATCTCAGTCTCTTCTACCTCGAAGATTATGCCGGGGTAGTCGAAGACACCGGGCACAACCTCGATATCTTCGACCTTGTCCAACAGCGGGCAGCAAGCGACGAGGTCAAGTGGTACTTCGAGCAGTATTACCCGCACGCCATCATGATGCAGGCGAGGGCCAAGGCGATGCTGGCCCTCGACAGAGAGGATTACCGCTCCGCCCTGCGCGAAGTCGAGCGCGGAATCGAGCGCATCGAGGGTTTCATCGCCGAGTGGGAGGGCGAGACACTCGAAGAGGACTTCCCCGAACTCTCCTTCCTCCGCGACTGGCACGAAGAGCTGGAAAAGGAGCGGCCGCTCTCGCATCGAGAACAGCTCGAAAGGGATCTCAACGTAGCGGTAGAGGCGGAAAACTTCGAAGAGGCCGCCCGCCTGCGGGACAAGCTGCGCACCATGCGACCCTTTCTCAAGGGCCCGAGCCCCGAGCGCTCCAGCCTGACCTGATCTTCCGGGCCGGGTTACTTCAAGCCCAGCACATCCCCCATATCGTACAGTCCGGCCGGTGCCGAGGCCGCGAAGCGCACGGCCCTCAGAGCCCCCAGCGCGAAGGAATCGCGGCTGGTGGCGTGGTGCCTGAGTTCGAGGTACTCCCCCGGTGCGCCGAAGTAGACCGAGTGGTCGCCGGCGAGATCGCCGAGACGTACGGCGTGCACACCGATCTCACTGCGGGTGCGCTCTCCGACCGCCCCCCGGCGGCCGTGGACTGCCACCTCGTCGAGCGAGCGGTTCAGGCCTGCCGCGGCGCGCTCCCCAAGGCGCAGGGCGGAGCCGCTTGGTGCATCCGCCTTGTAGCGGTGGTGAGCCTCGACGACCTCGACGTCATAGTCGTCGCCGAGAATGCGCGCCGCTTCCTCGACGAGCCGGAACAGCACGTTCATGGCGGTAGAAAAATTGGGGGCGAATACACAAGGAATCGGGGTTACGGCGCTCCTGAATTCGGCCAGCTGGGAATCCGACATGCCCGTTGTGCCGGCTACCAGGGGGGTACCATGCTCTCCACAGGCCGCCGCGGTCTCGACGGTCGCCTCGGGTGCCGTGAACGCCACCACGACCTCGGCCGCTGCGACCAGGTCTCCGGCCCGGGAGCCCACTTGCACGCCGACATCCGGAGTGCCGATTACGGTGCCGACGTCGGCGCCTATGGCGGGTTGATCGGGATGCTCCTTCGCCCCGACGAGGGTCAGGTCGTCGCTTTCGAGGACCAAGTGGGCCAACCGCTGCCCCATCCGTCCCGCGACGCCATCGACTGCTACCTTGATCATTCTTCGCGACCCGGCTTCAAACTTTCAAATCGTCTCAATACGAGCTGTAGATCAACGACTCGTGAAGGCAGCTGTCGTGCAGCCTCGCTTCGATATCGACGCCGAAGAACTCCCCTACCGGTGCCAGCAGACCGGGGTCGTTCTCCCAGACCTGACGCGCCGCAGCGACTACGACGTCGAGACCTGCCCTGGTGAGCTTTCCGAGAGGCCGGCGGCAGGGGCCAGCCGGCATGCCGAGGATGTTCATCAGCGTCTTTACCGGCAGGGGATTGCGGAACTTGCACTGCACCGTCCCGTGTTCCGTCGCCTCGTCGACGGCAACGCCTACCATGCCGAAGAATGGCTGCATGTCGGCAGCCAGCCGGTCGGCCCCGGCGTGATCGCCGGACCCGAGAAGCTCCGTCATCCGCTGGATTCCTCCGGGGACGACGTTCGACATCACCGAAATCACACCCGCGGCCTTGATGTCTTCCCGCTTCATCATCTCGACCGTCTTGTCGTCGTCCCCGGACAGTATGCCGAAGCCGTCGCCGCACAGCCGCCGGGTCTTGGCCATGTTGTCGAAATCCCCCGTCGCTTCCTTGACCGCGGAGACGTTTCCGTACTGCCGCGACAGGATCGCCAGATCCTCGGCGTGCATCATCGTTCCGGTGCGCCCGGGGATGATGTAGGGAATCACCTGAAGCTGGGGGAACCCGCTGGCAACCGGCTCGACGTATTCGCGGCGGATCTCGACCGAGCTGGGGCCGTTGTAGTAAGGATCGACCAGAAGCACCGCCTCGGCTCCGTTATGAGCGGCGTGGGCGGTTCCCTCCAGAGTTTCGCGGGTCGAGTTGCTCCCCGTACCGGCGACGGCAATGCAGCGGTCCCGCGTTTTGCTGCAGGTGCGCTCGACGACCTCGTTGTGCTCTTCCCAAAGAAGTGTCGGGCTTTCGCCCGTGGTCCCCACGGCGATGATCCCCTGGATGCCGTTGTCGATCTGGAAATCTAGAAGGCGATCGAGTCCGTCGTAGTCGACACTGCCGTCTTCCTTCATCGGCGTGACGATTGCAGTGTATCCACCCTTGAACATTCCTGCACCTTTGCTTGCAACTTTTTGCGTGCGTTCCTTTGCGCCCCGGCGGCATAATTAACAAGCCGCTCTCTCCCAGTGTCAACAAAACTCCGAGCGACCAGGAGATGCAGATGACGACGGAAGTGGCCATGCGCTACGGCTGCAATCCGCACCAGCGACAGGCGCGCTGTCACCTGCCAGGAGGTGAGCTGCCCCTGGAGGCCTTGAACGACGCCCCGAGCTACATCAACCTGATGGACGCACTCAACTCCTGGCAGCTCGTCCGCGAGCTCAGGCAGGTTACCGGACTGCCGGCCGCGGCGTCGTTCAAGCATGTCAGCCCGGCCGGGGCGGCGGTCGGAATCCCGCTGCCGGAACCGCTGCGCCGCGCCCTTTTCGCGCCCCCGGCTGACCGGCTTACCCCGCTGGCCTGCGCGTACGCCCGCGCACGCGGCGCCGATCGCCTCGCCTCGTACGGGGACTGGATCGCCCTCAGCGACGCGGTCGACGTCACCACCGCCGAGTTGATCCGCGTCGAGGTGTCGGACGGGGTCATCGCTCCGGACTACGACCCCGAGGCGCTCGCCATTCTGCGAAGTAAGCGGGGGGGGAGCTACAAGGTGCTGCGCATCGACCCGGAATACCGGCCGGGCCCGGTGGAGACGCGCCAGCTATTCGGTCTGTCGATGGAACAGCGCCGCAACGACTTCGTGCCCGGCGAGGACTTCCTGAGCAACGTGGTTACGAGGCGACGCGACTTGGACGAGAGGGCGGTGCGCGACCTCATCGTCGCCACCGTCGCGGTCAAGTACACCCAGTCGAATTCCGTCTGTCTCGCCAGGGACGGGCAGGTTGTCGGGGTCGGGGCGGGCCAGCAGTCGCGCATTCACTGCGTGCGGCTGGCCGCGGGCAAGGCCGACAACTGGTACCTGCGCCAGCATCCGCGTGTGCTGGCTCTTGAGTTTCGCAGGGGCATCAGGCGCCCTGACCGCGACAACGCCATCGACTTGTACCTGCAGGACGAGCTAGCGCAGGGAGCGATTTCGGCGGCGGAGCGACATTCCTGGGAGCGCAACTTCAGGAGGGTTCCACATCCGTTGTCCGCCGAGGAAAAGGGGGAATGGCTGGCGGGATTCAAGGGGGTGGCCCTGAGCTCGGACGCCTACTTCCCTTTCCGCGACAACATCGACCGGGCCAGCCGCAGCGGCGTCGAGTTCATCGTGCAGACCGGGGGATCGACCATGGACCAGGAGGTGACGGAGGCCGCCGATGCCTGCGGAATGGTGATGGTCCACTCCGGCATCCGGCTGTTTCACCACTGAAGAATCACAACGGCGCCAGCCAGCCGCCGTCGACCGGAAGGGCCACTCCCGTAATCCAGGCAGCGTCGTCGGAGGCGAAAAAGACGCAGGCCCTGCCGATGTCCCTCGGCAAACCGAGCCGCGGCAGCGGGGTCTTTTGGAGGCACTCCTCGATCTGCCCGGGCGTCAGGTAATCCTGAATCGCCGTTTCGATGTATCCGGGACAGACCGCGTTGACGGTGATGTTGTCGGCGGCGACCTCCAGGGCGGTATCCCGGGTGAGGTTGACGACACCGGCCTTTGCCGGCGCATAGGCAGGGCCGCCGCCGCCGCCGAAAGCGTGCACCGATGCGATGTTGATGATCCGCCCCGCCCGCGAATTGCGCATATGGGGCAGGACGTGCCGCGTGGTCAGAAACACCCCCTTGAGATTTATGCCGATAATCCGCTCCCACTCCGACACCGGCAGCTCCTCGCTGTTGCCGAGGGTGAATATGCCGGCGTTGTTGACCAGGATATCGACGCCGCCGAACTCCGCAGCCGCCGCGGTCATCAGCTGCCGGACCTCCTCATCTTTCGCTATATCGACCTGGACAAACAGCCCCCTGACGTCCAGCTTCTCCAGCTCCTCCGCGGTAGGGGTTAGGGTATCCTGCTCGTGATACCTGCCGCGTTTGGGGGCCTCCTGAACGTCGGCCACGACGACGTTGGCTCCTTCGCGGGCAAACTCGATGCAGACCCCGCGCCCGATACCGGAGCTTCCCCCGGTCACGACAGCGGTACGACCTTTGAGAACCATCCCTTACTCCTGTGTTATGTTTCGACTGTCCCGGTGATGTCTCGCTGCAAACGGGTTTGCAAGGTAACCGGCCGCGAAAATCGATGTCAACACGTCCTGGCCTGACTGCAATCCTCCCCCCGCTGGCTCTAACCGGGCTCGCGCTGGCCAGCGCAGGGGTCCCGGCAGCGGCGCAGCCATTTCAAGGCGCCTCCGCCGAGACCACCGGCTACCACGAACGAGTGCGCCACATCCGCGCCGTCAAGGACAGCCTGCTGCTAGAGGAAGGCTCGCCGATTCCGCAAAAGGAGCGCGGGTCGTTCGCCGGGCTGAGCTATTTCCCTCCGCAGGCCGGCTTTCTCATCGAGGGGGACCTCCATCTTTACGGCCGCCGCCGCCGGCTGCTCACCGCCACCAACACCGACTCCCTGCTGCCCGTGGTGCGTTACGGCCGCTTTGTCTCGGAGTTCGCAGGTGAACCGTTCTGGCTGGAGATCTACCATACCGAGGGAACGGACGAGCTCGCCGTCTTCTTCACCGATCCCACCAACGGCGAGTCGACCTACGACGGCGGCCGCTACGTACCGGTCTACTGCGGAGAGGGGGGGCGCTGCGTCATCGATTTCAACGAATCCTACAATCCGTACTGCGCTTACGACGGCCGGGCTTTCATATGCCCGATGCCGCCGCCTCGGAACAGGCTCCCCTTTCCGGTGACCGCCGGAGAAAAGGCCTACCCCAAACCGCCCCCGTAAGGCCCTTCGATCCTGTCTATACCCCGCCTGTCCGGCGGCGGGGAATGCGCTTCGGCAGCCAAGGCGCCGTTTTGCTATATTTCGAGAAGATTCCGCCAGCGGGAATTCTTTCCTTTTGCGCGGCCACCCCGGCCGCCTCAGTCTCCTCCCCCCCCTCCGGACATACCGCCTCTTTTCACAGAGGCGTTGCGATTCGGCCCCGCGGAACCATCCTCCTCGGTCGAGGTATCGTTTCCGCACAGATCCCGGCGACCTCCGCACCGGGACTCCCCCCGCCCTTGGAAAGCAAGCCCTACATGACCTCTTCTCGGCAAGTACCGGAACCGGCCATCCAACTCGGGGAAGCAGGCGAACTCGAAGAGAGTTTTCCCGATTCGTATCTCCTCTTCAACGAGACCGCACGCAAATACGTCCAGGCCTACAAGCAACTCGAGGAACAGTTCGAATACCTCGACGCAAAGCTCGAAGAGACCAACAACCAGCTCCGGCAGAGCCTCGAGGAGAAAGACCGCGTCAGCAAATACCTGAACAACATCCTCGAGAGCATGAGCGGTGGCGTCCTCGTCCTCGATCTCGAGGGCAGAATCACCCTGTTCAACCAGGCGGCCGAGGAGATCACCGGCCGTTCCCAGGAAGAGGTGCTCGGCTGCCGCTACGAAGAGGTCATGGGGAAGGACGCAGACGGGGACAAATCCGCCCTTTACACGCTGGAATCCGGAACCGGCCTGCAGACGCGGGAGAAAGAGCTGAAGCGCGCCGATGGGCGCACGATCCCCCTCGGCTTCAGCTCTTCCCTGGTCAAGGATCACAATGGCGAGATTCTGGGCGCCCTTGAGGCATTCAACGACCTCACGGAGGTGAAGCGCCTGGAGGCTCAGATTCGGCGCATGCACACCCTGGCTGCCCTCGGCGAGATGGCGGCGACCGTTGCCCACGAGATCCGCAACCCCCTGGGCGGCATCGCCAGCTTCGCCAACCTGCTGAAACGCGACCTCGATGCCGGCGACCCGAACCGACGGATGGTGAGCAAAATCACCGAGGGAGTTGCCCGTCTCAACCGCATAGTCTCGAGCCTGTTGAGCTACACCCGGCCGTTGAACCTCAACACCCGGAAAACCGATGTCCGCGAAATCGTCGAGGAGGCCGCCTCCTTCTTCGAGGTCGATCCGGAAGGCGGATCCGGGGAAGTAGTGATCGAGCGCTCGTATCCCGAGACTCCGCTGGTGGTCGCACTGGATACGGAGCAGGTCCACCAGGTCGTCCTCAACCTGCTGCTGAACGCTGCCCAGGCGATGCCAGACGGCGGCGTTGTCCGCCTCGAGGTGCTGCGCGAAACCGATGCCGAGGAAACGCAGATCCGCATTCGCGACGAGGGACCCGGAATCGATGCCGAAGTCCGGGAAAAGCTGTTCACGCCGTTCTTCACGACCAAGGAGGACGGCACCGGACTCGGGCTGGTGACGTCGAAGAAAATCGTCGAAGCCCACGGCGGGCGAATCACCTTCCGGAGCAATCCCGGCGAGGGCACGTGCTTCACCATCACCCTTCCCACTAACCGACCGGAAAGACGATGCCTGACAAACGCATTCTCGTAGTCGACGACGACTCGTACGTCCGCGGAGCGACCGAGGAAATACTGATTCGCAAGGGCTATGACGTCGACACGGCTTCGGACGCGAGGTCGGCTCTGGAGCGCCTGGAGAAAGTCGAATACGACCTCCTGCTGTCGGACATAAAGATGCCGGGCATGGGCGGGCTCGAACTGCTCGAACAGGTGAAATCGAGGTGGCCCGATATGCACGTCATCCTGATGACGGCCTATGGCACGGTTGAGGACGCTGTCGAGGCGATGAGAAAGGGGGCTTACGACTACATCGAGAAGGGCTCGGAGTCGACGACCTCCGAAACCGAAATCGTCGTCGAACGCGCGCTGCGATTCCAGGAGACGGTGCGCGAGAACCGGCGCCTGCGCTCGGAGCTGCAGGACAGGTACAGCTTAAGTGGTGTGAGCGGCATGATCGGCAACAGCCAAGGCATGGAACAGGTCGTCGACCTGATCGGCACTGTGGCCGACAGCCGCGCCACCGTCCTCGTCACCGGGGAGAGCGGAACCGGCAAGGAGCTGGTCGCCAGAGCCCTGCACTACAACAGCTGCCGCGGCAACGGCCCCTTCATTCGCCTCAACTGCGCCGCCCTGCCCAAGGACCTGATGGAAAGCGAGCTGTTTGGCCACGAAAAGGGGGCATTCACGGGAGCGATCAGGCAGACCCGGGGCCGCTTCGAGATGGCGGACCGCGGCACCCTGCTGCTCGACGAGATCAGCGAAATCGACCTCTCCCTGCAGGCCAAGCTGCTGCGCGTGCTGCAGGAACGGGAGTTCGAGCGCATCGGCAGCACGCGGACGATCGCGGTCGACGTCCGCATCGTGGCGACGACCAACCGCGAGCTGGTCAAGGAGGTCGAGGAGGGAAACTTCCGCGAGGACCTCTTCTACCGCCTCAATGTGATCGAGATCAGCCTGCCCCCTCTCAGGGAGCGGAAGGAGGAAATCGCCGCTCTCGCACGCCACTTCGTCCAGCGTTTCAACGACGACAACGGCAAGCGGATCGAGGGGATATCCGAAGAAGCCCTCGAGCTGCTGATGCAGTACGACTGGCCCGGCAACGTGCGCGAGCTGGAGAACCAGATCGAGCGGGCGGTGGTGGTCTCGCGCCTGCCCATGCTCGACCTCGCCGACTTCCCTAAAAAATTCGACCGGGGAGGCCCCCAGCGAGGGGGCGAAAACCTGCAGGTCGGCCTGACGGTCCGCGAGATGGAACGCCGCCTCATCTTGGGAACGCTGGAGACTTTCGGCGGAAACCGCACCGATGCCGCTGCCCAGCTCGGCATCAGCACCCGGACCCTGCGCAACAAGCTCCACGAGTACGGCGCCATGGACGCCTCCAAGGAGAGCTGCAAATCGGCTGTCGCAGTCGACGAAAACGGCCGCGGTGAGCACCTGACCGCCCATCCCAGCGGCTGACAAGGATCCCCACTCCTGCAGATATCCCGGGGCACCCGTCCTGACCCGGCCGGTTCCCCCGACATTGATTTCCGGCCTGCGGCGGGCTACTTTCTCGCCCCTGAAACAGAAGCTCGGTTCCCGGTCGACCAGGATCTGTCGAAGGCTAGTAGAGACGACGGACAGGTCCCCTCCGTCGCCAACTCGACGGGCACTCCGCCCTCCGGGCGGGCGGACCAAGGCAGCGCATCCCCTCCCTTGCAAACCGGATGTTTTCGTTTGAACCAAACCGCCAGGATGGGATCCTCGTAGCAGCGAATCACACCGCTGCCGCTCACCGTTTATCCCGATGACATGAGCGAACCGGCCGGCAGACGCGACGAGATCCAATCCCTGTCCGACGCCGGGTCGCTGATCGATACCGTCGTCACCGCCAGCCGCCGCGACCGCTTGAGCGACGAAGAGCGGGGAGATTTCATCCGCCGGCTGCTGCTGAATCAGCCCCTGCAGGCGAAGCTCCAGATCCCGGAGGCAATCGATCTGCTGCTCTCGAAGGTGGCGGCCGACGAGTGGTCGGCCGCCTTCGGCAAAGCGGCTGCCAGGGTGTTGCCCGAGGTCGTCGTCGAGATGATCGACACCATCGCCGACGTCGGCCACGCCCAGGCGCTCCGTCTCAGCAGCGACCCGAAGACGCTCGTCGACATCCTGAAAAAGCTCGACAGTTATCTCGTCGGGCTCGACGAGATAACGCGTTACCTGCGCGGAATGCGGGCGGTCTGCGTGCATGCAGACGTCTACCGGATGTTGTCCGATCCGAAAATCTGGTGGAGGAGAAAGGTGCCTGCGTTCTGCCTCGACGATCGCGCCATCGCGTCCCTGAAAGAACAGAAGAGGATCGCAGAGCTTCCCGACGCCTACGAAGGGATTATCGTGGAGTTGCAGCGCCGCGACATGACGGTTGGCCTCCGCGGCACCCGGAGGCCCTCGAGACGGAATTCGCGGACCGATCCCATGGCCCGGGAGGATTTCGACAAGCTTTTCACCGTCGTCTCCCCCCTCCGGCTGGGGATTTCCAGCGCCAACGCCTCCGACAACCACATCCGCACCAAGGAGCAGGGCGGCAAGACGCTCAACGCGGGGATCGATCTGTGCACCGATGACTCGGGCGAATGCAGATCTCCTCTGACGGTGACGGCGCGGAGGCTCGAGAAACCGCTCCTCCGGCTGCGCTCACTTTCGAAGGGGTTCGAAGCGGAATTCGAAGCCAACGCGCGCGGAGCACCCGCGGTGCAGAGCGACCTGTTCTTCGCCTATCGCCGCGGCGGCGACGAGTCCCTGCGCATGGTCAAGGAGGCGCTCGTCCACTGCGGGATCATCTCGGCGCGCACCAGGGACGTGGTCGGCGACATTTCGAACTTCACCCGCGGCGGCGGGCTCGAAGTCGTCACCTCCAGCGCCGTTCTACAGGGATCCGGACTCGGGACCAGCAGCATCCTCGCAGCAGCCATCCTGAAGGTCTTCTACCGGCTTACCGGTCACTCCGCCGGCACCGACGCAGGTGAATACCCGGAGCTGTACGACCAGAGCGTTCTGCTCGAGCAGAGCCTCGGGCTCAACTCCGGCTGGCAGGACGCGCGGGGTGCCCGCGGCGGCGCCAGCGCCGCCAAGGATCTGTACGCTCTCCCCACCGACGGTCCGCCGGTACCTGGCATCGCCTTCGTCGAGGTGGACGCCGACCGTTTCGCCGAGCGCATCGTGCTGTTCGACACCGGGATTTCGCGCGCTGCTTCGCGCGGACTGAACGTCATTCTCGCCGCATACCTGAAAAGGGACCGCCATCGTTATTTCGCCTTGCGCGAGTCGTTGGCGCTTCACGACGACATGGTGACCGCGCTCCGCGCCGGTGACTACGACGCCCTGGGGAAAATGGCGACGCGTTACTGGGAACTGCGCTGCATTCTCGATCCCGAAGCGACCAGCGCGACCCTGCATCACCTGTTCGAGGGATCGGCGGTCTCCGAGCTGTGCAGCGGCGGCATGCTGACGGGCGCAGGCGGGGGGGGGTTCGCCCTTCTGGTAGCGGCCGACGGCGCCGCCGGGGACCTGAAGCGGGAACTGGGGAAGCTGCGCGACCGGAGCTCGTTCGCCGCGAGCCGGGTTGTCGACTTCCGGCTCAACAGCAGCGGTCTGAAGCTGACCGGGAGTCGGGCATGAAAACGATGGAGAGGACGGCAGAACCATGATGATGTCGGACAAGACCGGGTTCGTCGCCGGCGTTGCCAACCACCGCAGCATCTCCTGGGCGATAGCCCGGGCCCTTGACCGCGAGGGTGCCCGGCTGGTCCTCGGCTACCTCGGCGAACGGGAGCGCGCAGGCATCGAAAAGGTCGCAGGCCAGTTGTCCACCCCTCCGGTCCTCGTTCGGTGCGACGTCAGCGACGACGCATCGGTGGCCGCCGCCTTCTCCCAGGTGGGAGAGGAGGTCGGCAGGCTCGACTTCCTCGTTCACGGCATCGCTTTTGCCAACAAGGAGGATCTCGACGGCCGATATACCGACACCTCGCGGGACGGCTACCGCCTAGCCCTCGAGGTCAGCGCCTATTCGCTGAACTGCCTGGTGCGGGGTGCCGAGCCTCTGATGGCTTCGGGAGGGGCGGTGGTGGCCCTCACCTACCTGGGTAGCGAGCGGGCTGTGCGCAACTACAACGTCATGGGAGTGGCGAAGGCGGCGCTGGAATCCGGGATTCGCTACCTGGCGTCGGAGCTCGGCGAGAAGAACATCCGCGTCAACGGGCTCTCTGCGGGCCCGCTCAAGACGCTGGCCTCGCGAAGCATCCGCGACTTCAACCTCATGCACCAGGCGCACGCGGAGCGGGCCCCGCTGCGGCGCAACACCGAGGTCGAGGAGGTAGCCGACGCCGCCCTCTTCCTGTGCAGTAACCTCAGCCGCGGCATCACGGGAGAGGTGCTCTACGTAGACGGCGGATACCGCATCATGGGGGTTTAGCACCGGCGCCCGTTCCGGACTCCCTTGATACAAGCAGCCCAGGGCTGCGGACGTTGCCCGCATGGATTTCCACCGGTTTTCCCGCTACAGATCGAGCGCTCGCAGCTGCTGGAGACTGCGAAATCCCCACCGCCTGCCGGTGCGCTCGAGGGCCTCGAGATGATCGCGCAGGAATGCCGCGTCCGCGGCGGTGTCGACGTCGTACCAGGGGGGCAGCAGCGCCAGGTCGAGGCCTGCTGCGGCCTCCAAGGTCTGGCGAAAGACCCGGCTGCTGCTCCATTCGATGCCGCGGAACAGGGCCCTTTGGAGTTGCCGCTGTCCAATGAGGTAATAACCGCCGTCGCTGCTCGGGCCGAGCACGAGCTCTCGACTCCGCAGCAGATCGAACGCCTCGTCTATCCGCTCCGGCCCCAGGGAGGGACTGTCCGAGCCGACGATTACGGTCCGCTCGGCACCGCGCGCGAAGCTGTGCTCGAACAGGACCTCCATTCGGTTTCCGAGGTCGGTGTCGGGTTGGGGAATGAAATCGAACGCCACGGCCGGAGAGCCGAGCATCTCCCGGATGGCCTCCGCTGCCCCGGCGGGTGAATAGGCCATCACCTTCCTCGCAGCGGTTGTAGCGGCCGCGGCCGCGGCGCAGTCGAGAAGGAACGACCGGTAGAGATCGGCTGCCTGCGACGCGCTCAGGCGCGGCTGCAGCCTCGTCTTTACCTCCCCTGGGACCGGGAGCTTCGCGAACAGGATGACGCAGGTACACATGCCGGCGAATTGTAAACCCCTTGCGGATGCCCGTCCACGCTCCGGGGCCCGGAAACGCATCGAGCAGTCGGGATGAGCGCCGATTCACAAAAGCTGTACGATCTGCTGCGCAACCGTCCCGGCGAGTACTGCCCTGCCGATGATATCCGCGCTCGCCTGGCCTGTACTCCAAGGGAGCTCGAGGGCATGCTCGAAACCCTGGGAAAGACGGGTGTAATGGTGGCCGCCGATCCCGGACTGGGCATGCGACTTACCGAAATTCCGGAGCGGCTGGCCTCGGTGGAGATTCGCCATCGTCTAGGAACCGGGACCTTCGGGTGCCGCGCAGTGGTGGTGGACCGCGTTGCCTCGACGAACGACGCCGCCGCGGAACTCGCCGCCACCCTCCCGGCCGGCACTGTCGTCACCGCCGAATCGCAGTCCCGGGGACGGGGGCGCCGCGGCCGCCGGTGGCTGGCCGAACCCGGAAGCAGTCTCCTGTTTTCCCTGATCCTGCCTCCAGCCGCTCCGACGATCGCGCACAGCCTGCTGGTAGCCGGGGCTGTCGCGAGAGCCCTGATCCGGCACTGCGGAATCCCGGTCCGGTTAAAATGGCCCAACGACCTTGTAGTCGCCGGGGTTCCCTCCCCGGAAAGCGAGGATTCGGGGATACGCAAGCTGGGAGGGGTGCTGTGCGAGCTGCGCAACCGGGCGGGGATTGCCGGCGTAGGTCTGAACGTCAACCAGGAGCGGTTTCCCGCGGACCTGCCTCTTGCGGTGTCCCTGCGCCAGTTAAGCGGTCGATTCTGGAATCGCAACCAGCTCCTCAAACAGATTCTGAGGGAGCTCGAAGTGGAATACGGACGCGCCTCCGAGGCCGGTCCCGAAGAATCGGTGGAGCGGATGCGGCAGCTGTCGATCACCATAGGGCGCCGGGTCACGGTTTCGACGGAAGCGGGAAGTGTGACGGGAACGGCGACCGATCTCCACGCCGACGGCAGCCTCGTGCTCGAAACTGACGACGGCGCCCGTCATCGCCTGCTCAGCGGCGACGTGACTTCGGCCGCCCACGCCGCTTGACGGCGAACGGCGCCCCGGTAGTTTGTGCTGCCCCGCCGGCCGTCTCATCCCCGCAGGCCCCACTTGGCGAAAGAAGGAAGATGCTCAGCGCCGCGCTGCTTCTGAACCAGATCAAATTTCACGGGGTGACTCACGTCGTCGGTCTGCCGGACAACGGATCCCGGGCGTTGTTCGAAGCCCTGTGGGAAGAGCCGGCGATCGACGTCATCAACGTCAGCCGCGAGGGGGAGGCGTTTGCGCTGGCATCCGGTCTCTACCTCGGTGGCCGCAAACCCCTCGTCGCCATCCAGAACACCGGGTTTCTCGAAACCGGCGACGCCTTTCGGGGCACGGCGTACAACATGGAAATTCCCTTGGTGATGACCATCGGGTACCGGGGCTACGGGACCATGACTCCCGGGGCGGAGCGGGTCGATACGGCCGCGACCTTTTTCGAGCCGACTCTCAAAGCCTGGAACATACCCTACTCCGTCCTGTTCGAAGACTCCGAAGTCGAGCCGCAGTTGCGCTCTGCTTTCTCCCAGGCCGAGTCGACCTCTATGCCGGCCGCCGTCCTTCTCGGCACCGACACCGGATAAGGCCGCGTACCATGCTCGACAAGTACGAATGCCTGAAAAAGCTTGCGGCACGCCGCGGTCCCGGGGACGTGGTCGTGACTACCATGTCCGTCGCTTCTCCCTGGGCCGGTATTTCCGGCGGTCCGCTCGACTTCGCCTCCGTGGACAGCGCCATGGGGCACGCCGCGGACTTCGCCTACGGACTGGCCATCGCCCAGCCCCGGCGCCGAGTGATCGCGCTCAACGGCGACGGCAGCACCCTGATGTGCCTAGGAACCCTGGTGACGCTGTCGCAACAGCCGGCTCCGAACTACACCTTGGTGATAACCGAGAACGGAACCTACGAAGTCACCGGAAACCAGCCGGTGCCCGGGGCGGGAACCGTCGACTACGAGGCGATCGCGCGCGGTGCCGGATTGACGCAGGTCCACACCCTAGCAGACGAGACCGATTTCGACGCCAAGCTGCCCTTGCACTTCACCGCCGAAGGGCCGGCGGTGTTCGTGTGGAAAATCGAGCCCGCCGTGGAGCCGGTGCCGAGGCCGAGCCGGCCGATTCGGGAACGGGCCCAGCGGCTGCGCGCCGCCCTCGCAGGTTAGGCAGCTGTCGCGATTCGCCGGGGTCCCTTCAGAAAGCCTTCTTGCGGTAGCGCTGCGGATTGATTCCGAGTTGATCGCGGTACTTCGCCACTGTCCGTCGGGCGATCTGCAATCCCTCGCCGGCGAGCTTGTCGGCGATCTCCTGATCGCTCAACGGTTCGGCCTTGTCCTCTTCGTCGATCAGGGCCGCGATCTTTTCCTTGACGCTGCGCGCCGACACGTCCTCGCCGTCTTCGCGGTGCACCCTTCCGTCGAAGAAGTACTTGAGCTCGAACACGCCCTGGGGGGTCTGCATGTACTTGCCGTTGCTGACCCGGCTGATGGTCGACACATGCATCTCCACCGCGTCGGCCGCGTCCTGCAGGACCATCGGCTTGAGATGGCCCGGTCCGCTCTCGAAGAACGGCAGCTGGGCGCGCACGATGTATTCGGCGACTTTGAGCATCGTCGCCCGCCTCTGGTTGATGGCGTTTATCAGCCAGCGCGCATCGTTCAGCTTCCTGGATACGTAGGTACGCAGCTCGTCCTTGGCCTGGCTCCTGCCGCTTCCGAGCAGTCCGGCGTACGAACTGTTGATCCGCAGTGAGGGCAGGTTGCCGTCGGTGAGACTGACAACCCAGTCCCCGCCCGACTTTTCGACAATCAGGTCCGGGATCACGTAGGGATCGTCGGTGTTGAGGGTCAACAGCCCGGAATAGTCGCTCGTCCCCGTGAGGACCCCCGGCGCGGGGTGCAGTTTTTCGACGAGCTCCATCGCGGTTCTCAGGTCGTCGTTGGATATGTCGAGCCCCTTGAGGATGCGGGAAAAGCGGCGATTGCTCAGGTCCTCCATGTGTTCGCGGACCATTTTCAGGGCCACCTCGGCGCCCTTTTCTCCGCGGCGCTGTTCGAGCTGAATCAGCAGGCATTCGCGCAGGTCCCGGGCACCGATTCCGGGCGGCTCGAAACCCTGGATCACCCCCAGGACGCGCTCGACCTCCGCTTCGGGTACCTGAATATCCTCGGCGATCTCGGAGGCCGCGCAGGTGAGGTACCCGCGGTCGTCGATGTTGCCGATGATGAACTCGGCGATCTCGACGTCGCGGCCTTCCAGTTCTGCGACCGTCAATTGCTCGAGCAACTGATCGAGCAGCGGCGGCACCGTCGTGATGCGGTTCTCCCGCGGCTCGCGGTCCTGTTCCCAGTCGGGGTCGTACTCGCTGGCCTCGTTGTTGTATGAATTCCGTTCGAAGGAATCTCCGAGGAGGGCGTCGAAGTCTACTTCGTCGGAGCCTCCGGGCAGCTCCGCTTCCTCTTTCAGGCCCTCTTCCGCTATTGCTCCCTCATCCGTCTCCTCCTCGATTTCCAGCGTGTCTTCGAGGAGTGGATTGATCTCCATCTGTTGCTGAATCTCGAGCTCGAGATCGAGGGTCGACATCTGCAACAGCTGAAGCGACTGGATGAGTTGGGGAGCCATCCGTTGCTGGAGGCTCAGATTGTGCGAAAAACCCAGCATTTCCCGATGCGATTGCCAGAGGTGGAAAAACGAGATAACTGAAAGTCCTGAAGTAAGTTAGGGACATTTCGCCCACTAATATATTCGGGTTCCGGGGCAGTGTCAAGCAGCGGGGTACGGCATTTGCTTTGCAGGCTGGTTACTCTTCCGCTCGCCAGTCCATCTCGAAACGTTCCCCCAGGTAACGGCGGCGAACCTGCTCGTGAGAGGTCAGTTCGCGAGCGGAGCCGGAGGCGAGAATGCGCCCGTCGACCATGATGTAGGCGCGGTTCGTGATGCGCAGCGTTTCGCGCACGTTGTGATCGGTTATCAGGATGCTCAGCCCCTTGTTCCGCAGTCCGGCGATGATCGCCTGGATGTCCTCGACGGTGCGCGGGTCGATACCGGTGAACGGCTCGTCGAGCAGGATGTAGCGCGGTTCAGTGGCCAGGGCGCGGGCGATCTCCACCCTCCGCGTTTCCCCTCCCGAAAGGGTGTCGGCGCGCTGATGGGCTCTCGCCGTCAGGTGGAGCTCATCCAGAAGCTCACCGAGGCGATCCTTGTTGGCCACAGCCGAGACCCCGCGCGCCTGCATCACCGCGGTGATGTTGTCGGCTACCGTCAGGCCGCGGAAAATCGAGGTTTCCTGAGGCAAAAAGCCGATGCCGCGGCGGGCGCGCCGGTACATCGGCAGATCGGTGATGTCGTCGCCGTCGAGGGTGATGGAGCCCCCGTCGGGACGCACGAAACCGACAATGCTGTAGAAAGTGGTCGTCTTGCCGGCGCCGTTCGGGCCGAGAAGGCCGACGATCTCACCCGCTTCGACGAGCAGGCTCACGTCGTCCACTACCCGCCGGCGGCCGTACTGTTTCACCAGATGATCGATGCGCAGCGGCACCTTACTTCTCCTCCGCGAAAGGTGCGTAACGGCCGTCGACAGCGCCGCTGATCCTGACCTCCGCTACGGCGCCGGTGCTGTCGAGAAAGATCTCCAACTGCTCGCCGCTCACCTCGTTCATGGCGCCGTCCCCTTGGGTGGAGGCATCCGGCTCATTGCTGTCGATTCCCCCGGCTAGGCCGTTCTCGCTCCGATCTCCCAGGCGCGTCCTGACCAGGGCGTTTCCCCGCGCCGACACCTGCCTGAGGACAGCTGTCGAGTCGAAATCGAGAACCATGCTGTCGGAGCGGAAACGGCTGGCATCGCGCGACCCCGCATCGACATGGGTTACATCGGCCTCTCCGGCTAGTTGCACCCGCGTCAGGCGGCCGCTCTCCAGCTCCAGGATGCCGCTTCCGGCCTGGAGCCAACTGCCGGTCTCGCCATCGGCCGAGATCGATCCTGCCAGGGGAGCGGGAACCTCGATCGCACCGACACCCATGTCGCCGATGGCGACGCGCACGGAATCCGCCGTCATCGTCGCGGCGTTCCTCTGGCCAAGGATCTCCATACGGACCTGTCCCCCGAGGACGGCGGTGTCGGTGCCTGCGTCGTAAGCGCCGCGGCTGGAGCTCAGGTGCACGCCGTCGGTGCCGATGCGAAACCGACCCTCTCCGGAAAGGCTGCGCGCCCCGAGGTCGATCGACATACTCGCCGCGGCGACTTCGAGGGAACTCTCCCTCGCCTGCGAGAACCGCGGGCCCCCCTCAAGAATAATCAGCTCCCGGGACAGATCGAGGTCCGCCCTCGCCGCGGTTACGGTGGCGCCGAAACCCGTCGACAGCCGAACCGAAACCGCCGCGGTCAGGTGCTCGCCGGTTCGCCGGAAGTCGAGGCTGTCCGCGTAAAGGGTGTCTTCTCCTGCGGCGAAGCGCGGCCGGCCTGTCGCGAGGAAACTGTCCTCTTCGCGGCGATGAATCAGGTGAGTTGCCGACAGGCTGCGCCCCCCATCCCGCAGTTCCAGGGGCTGACCGGTCGCTTTCCAGCGGCGTCCACCATCGAAGTCGGCGAGTTCGGCCGCGGTCAGGCGGGTGGAATCCTGCTCGACGACGACGGCTCCGCGGGCAATGCTGTTGCCGCTGTCGAGCTCGATGTCGATTTCCCCGGCGCGCAGGGTGCGGAACGAATCCCTTACCACGACCTCTTCCTCGAGGCGCAGGCGCCCCCGATTCTCCTCCCAAGTCCCGCGGCCGCTCTGCAGCCGGCGACCTTCGAAACGGATCCGGGGCTTCTCGTACTCCGCGAGGACACCTCGTTCCCCCCTCGACCCGGTTTCCCTGGCAGCCGACAAAGCCACCTCGAATTCCTCGCCCGAAGGCCGCCGGTGCACCCACCTGCTTTCGACGTCGCTCAGCGACCATTGAGAAAGGTCGAACCTGGCAACCACGTCCCTTCCCCGGGTTCCTCCCGACGCCGAGGTCAGGGACGCGGTACCGTGTACATTCAGCTCACCCGCTGCCTGGACCCACTCCAGGGTGTCGGCGCGCAGGCTCAAGCTATCGCCCCCGGCACCCGCAGCGCGGACGATCACGTCGCCCCCCATCCCGAGGCGGGAGGCGCGGTAGTCGATGGTGAGCCGCTCCGCTGCCAGACCCGAGGTGGATAGCGGCCGGCTGGAATCGGAGAAGGCGATCTCGACGCCGTCCCGGGCAACGGCCGTCTGCCGCTCGCTGAAGTCCTGCAGGTAGGAGGCCCGGATCAAGGCATCGCCGCCGGGCCCGCGCAGCTGCAGGGATGCGCCCCAGGTCTCCCGGTCAGCCTCCGGAGGGGTCGGGACCGGGGAGTCACTCTCGGGAGCCGCGCAGCTCGAAGCGGCGAAGGCGAGCGGGAATACAGAGTAATGGAGCAGCTTGCGGAGGGGCGTGAAAACGCCGCCAGGAAGCGGCGCAGCCGTTCCGACTGCGCCGCTTCCTGGCGGGTTCACCTTACAAAGCGACTGCCTTCGCATTCGACAGCCGCTCCTGCTGGAAGGCGAGAGCGGCGCCGACGAAACCGGAGAACAGCGGGGCGGGGTTATCCATGCGTGACTTGAACTCGGGGTGAGCCTGGGTGGCGACGAAAAGCCGGTGACCGGGGAGCTCGATGAACTCCATCAGCCGGGTCCCGTCCACCCTGCGGTGGTGCCCCGAGAAAACCAGGCCCTCCTCCTCGAGGAGCTCGACGAACCGCGGCGAAACCTCGTAGCGGTGGCGGTGGCGTTCGAGTACGACCTTGTCGCGGTCGAGCATGACCTGGCCGACGCGGAAGGCCTGATCCGGCATCGCCAGCAGCTGCTCGATGCGCTCCCGGTCTTCGCACAGGCGCCCCGACTCTTCGTAGAGCTGAAGCACACGGCTGTTTTTTCTGAGCACCGCGGCGTACGCCCCCAGCCGCATGCTGGCGCCGTAGCGGCTCTCCTCGAGCACCTGTTTCTGCGTCTCCTGAACGCAGACGACCTGCCATGGGGAATTCTCTTCGAACTCTGCCGAAGTCGCCTTCTCGAGGCCGGCGACATTGCGGGCGTATTCGATCACGGCCAGCTGCAATCCGTAACAAAGCCCGAGGAACGGAATGTCCTGTTCCCGGGCGTAACGGATGGCGGCGATCACCCCTTCGGCCCCCCCTCCTCCGAACGCCCCGGGGACGATGATGCCGCTGAACTCCTCGAGTTCCTCCAGCTCCCTCTCGCCGGTCTCGAACCTCCTGCCGTCCACCCAGGTGATGTCGACGCGCGCGTCGAGGCCGACGCCGGCGTGCAGCAGCGATTGATTGACCGAGATGTACGAGTCGGTCAGTTGGTAGTCTCCGATCTCGACGTACTTGCCGACCATGGCCACCCGAACCGTCTTGCGCGGCTCCTTGCTGCGCCGCAGAAGCTGGTGCCAATGCGACCAGTCCGGTTTCCGGCGCGGCTCGAGCTGGAGCTTTGCGAGCAGCTTCTCGCCGAGATTCTCTTCCTCGAGCCGCAGTGGAATGTCGTAGATGGTCGCCATATCCGGAGCGGAAATAATGTGATCCGCCGGGACGTTGGCGCCGACCTGGATCTTTTTCTTGCGCACGTCGTCGAGTCCGGTCTCGGCCCGGCAGATGATGAAGTCGGGGAATATCCCGTGCTCGCTGAGCATACGAATCGCCTGTTGCGTCGGCTTGGTCTTCATCTCCCCGACGTGCTGAGGAACCGGCAGGTAGGTGATGAGGGCGAACACGAAGTGCTCCTCACCGATTTCGCGCTCAAGTGCCTTCGCAGCGAACAGAAACGGCTCATTCTCGTAGTCACCGACGGTGCCCCCGATCTCGATCAGGCCGACGTCGTACCCCTCGACGGCATCGAGAATGCGGCGCTGAATTTCATCGGTTACGTGGGGAATCGGCTGCACCGTATGCCCCAGGTAGTCGCCGCGCCGCTCGCGTTCGATCACGCTGTGGTAGATCTGGCCGGTGGTCAGGTTGTTCTGGCGCGGCAGGTCGAGTCCGAGAAAGCGCTCGTAGTTGCCGAGATCCTGATCGATTTCGCCGCCGTCGTCGGTAACCCAGACCTCGCCGTGCTCGGTCGGACGCAGAGTGCCGGCGTCGTAGTTGATGTAGGGGTCGATCTTGACCGCTGTCGTGCGGTATCCGTACTCGGAGAGAATTCGCCCGATCGACGCGGTAGTCAGGCCCTTGCCGACCCCGCTCATCACGCCCCCTGCGACGACGACGAACTTCGGCCCCCCGTACTCACCTGTCACTGCGTTTGCCTTCTCGGGAATGCTTTGCAACGCCCAGTAATTTCCGGCGACAAATCGGCCGGCCACCACAAAAAAGAAGCGGCGACATCGCTGCTGCCGCCGATAGCCTACTCGATGATTTTCGGGACCCTGAAATAGCCGTTCTTGACATCCGGAGCCAACGCCAGAATTTCGCCGCGGTTGGGGAATACCTCCGCCTCGTCCGCGCGCAAGGGGTTGCTGACAGGGACGACGTGGGAGGTGGGCTCGACGTCCCGGGTGTCGAGTTCGTCGAGCTTCTCCATGTAGGAGAGAATTCTGTTGAGCTCTTCGGTGAGGAGGACTTTCTCCTCGTGGGAGAGTTGCAGCCGTGCCAAGTCCGCCACCCTGCGGACGTCATCTTCCGTTACCGCCATCCGCCGCTGGCCCTCGCAGTCCTCCTCGCTCCAGACCGCCCTAATATGCCCCATCGACCATGGTGGGGCAAACCTGCTTCAGGGGTCCACGCCGATTCATGGATTGCAAGGGTACAGCCGCTTCGGTATACTCCCGCGCCCCGCAACCCGAACCCCAGCCCCGACTCATGGCCACACACGATCCCGGACACAGGCCGTTCACCGTCGAGGAGGCCAATGCCTCGCTGCCGATCCTCAACGCGGTTTTCGAGCAGCTCGACGGCAAAAAACAGGAGCTTTTCGACATCCGCAGGCAGATCGAAATCCTCGAAGTGATGTGGGGCGAGCGACTCGCCGCCGAAACCAACCCCGACCACGCCGCCTACGAACGGCACACCGCCTCGGCCAAGGGGCTCATACGCGACCTGAACGAGGTCGTGTCGCGGGAGATTCTCGGGCGTGGCATGCGTTTCCCGCCGGGTGGACTTGATCGCGGGCTCATCGATTTTCCGACGGTCTTCGAAGGGCGCTGGGTCTTCATATGCTGGCAGCGCGGCGAGCCGGAGGTCGGCTTCTGGCACGAGCTGGACGGCGGCTACGCAGGCAGGCGGGAGATCCAGGCTGAGCAAATCATCGGGATGGGACGGAACGACGACGTCGATCCGACCTGACGGACGCGGCGATGTCTCTCGCCGGTCCAAGCTTCGGTCAGCCCTGTTTCCTGCGCGCAATTCTGCGTGAATCCTGCCGCTTACTTACGCAAGCAGAAACTAAACTCCACCTCGCCGCTCGCTTCGCTCCCAGCCGGCCAATGTCTTGACCGGAACTTCTACATATGGTATCATTCTCGACTGTCAGCACCAATTGTTGTGCAGTTGTCCGACCCACAACGAGTAGTGCCCCCGTTCTCTTCCCCACTGTCAGAGCTCTCTCCCCAAGACGTTTCGCCGGCATAATTTCTTTCATCACCCACCTCGTCCGACGATCCCGAAAAGCTCTGCCGCCGCGGGGCTTTCCGCGCCTCGTATCGCCGACGCAGAAAGGAGTTCGATAGGTGCGGCTGACGAATGTCGAAATTTTCGGCTTCAAGTCGTTCCTGACCAAGGTTGAGATCCCCTTTGGCAGTGGGATCACCTCCATCGTCGGCCCCAACGGCTGCGGCAAGTCGAACATTGTCGAGGCGATCCGGTGGGTTCTCGGGGAGCAGCGGGCCGGAGCGGTTCGCGGCCACCGAATGGAAGACGTGATCTTCAGCGGGACGCGCCATCGCAAGCCGCTCGGGATGTCGGAAGTATCGCTGACGATCGACAACTCGAGCCACTCCCTGCCGATCGAATTCAGCGAGGTTACGGTGACGCGCCGGTTGTTCCGTTCCGGCGAAAGCGACTACCTACTGAACAAGGTTCCCTGCCGGCTCCTCGACATCCAGAACCTGCTTATGGACACCGGCCTTGGTCCGGGCGCTTACTCGGTGATGGAGCAGGGAATGGTGGACGAGATCATCAGCGAACGCACCGAAAACAGGAGGCGCATTCTCGAGGAGGCCGCCGGGATTACGAAATACAAAGCCCGCAGGCGCTCGACCTGGAACAAGCTGGAATCGACGCAGGCTGACCTTACCCGGCTCGATGATCTCATCGGCGAGGTCAAGCGGCAGGTCGACTACCTTGGCCGTCAGGTCGGCCGCGCCAAGCGGTACCAGACCCTGCGCCAGGAATGGGAACAACTCGAGCTGCTGTTCGGCCGCCACCGTTTCTTCGAGATCCAGGAACAGTTGAAGCCGCTGCGGCAAGAGTTCGACGAGCTGTCGAAGAAAGCGGTTTCGGGACTCACCGAGCTTACCGCGCAGGAAGCCGAGCTGGAGAAGCGCAGGCTCGCTGTGTCCACCGCCGAGAAAACCCTCCAGGTCGTGGGGGTGGAGCTGACGCGATGCGTCGAGCAGCTGCACGAGCGAGAGCGAACCCTGGTCGCGGTGCGGGAGCGCCGGGGGGCGCGGGAACAGTTCATCGAACGATCCGCCGCAGAGCGTGACCGGCAGCAGGAGCAACTGGACTCCTCCCGGCAGCAGCGTGAGAAGACCCTCCGCGCGCGCGCGGATGCGGAAGGCAGGCTGCGCTCGGATGCAGGCCGGCTGCGCTCCCAGGAAGAGGCGTTGGCCGGCGCGGAAGCTGTCTGGCAACGCCGGCAGAGCGCCCTAGAAGCAGCCAACGTGCGGCTTCGCGCCGCCCTGAGTGTCAGGGAGGAATGCGGCCGCACCGTCGAGAGGCTGCAGGCGGAAGCCGCGGGGCTGGAACGGACCCGGGGGCAACTCACCTCGGAACAGACCCAACTGGGCGCAGCCTTGAAGGGGCAGGCGCAGCCTTTGGCCGCAGCGCAGCAGGAGCAGGCGGAGCTGGAAACGCGGCTGGACGTGGTCGAGGGAGATTTCGCCGCCGCCCAGCAGCGCCTGAAGGAAGCCGAGGGGCAGCTGGGGCGGGCTGTTGAAGAGCGAGCGGCCTCGCTGCGATCGCTGGAGGCGAACGCAGCCCGCCTCCAAGTACTCGAGACAGTCAGATCCGGGTACGAGGGGTACTCCCAGGGTGTGCGGAGCCTCATGCTGGATCTGGAGGCACGCGAGCTCTTCCGGGGGGTGCTTGCCGATCTCATCGAGGTAGAACCCGAGTACTACCAGGCCGTTGAGACCGCCCTTGGAGATGCCCTGCACGCGCTGGTGGCCGACAGCGAGGATTTGGCCTTGGAAGCGATCCGCCGCCTGCGCGACGGCGCCGGGCGAGCCGGGGTGTTTCCCCTGAACTGGAGCTTCCCGCCCTCTCCCGCGGTCGTCGTGGAGAATCTTCCCGGTGTTCTCGGCCCGCTGTCAGCTCATGTGCGCGCCGGGAAGGAAATCCGGCCGCTGGTCGATCGCCTGCTGCACAACACCTTCCTGATCGACCGGATCGACTCCCCGGCTTTTTCGGCTTTGCCCGGGATGTCACAACCTGTCCGGCTGGTGACTGCCGCTGGCGAAGGGATCGATTGTTTCGGCTGCCTTAAAGGTGGCCGCACCTCCACAGATAATGATTATGGGCTCCTCGGCCGCGGCGCTGAAATCGACCGCCTGCGCCGGGAGATTGCCCGCGACAGGGCCAGGCTCGCCGGCGCCGAGTTGGCCCGCTCGGCGGCCGAGTCGCGGCGTGAGGTCCTGATCCGCTACACCACGGAGCTCGGGGCTCTCGCAAGCGAATCGACGGGAGAGGTCCGCAGATGTGAACTGCGACTCCAGGAGATCGGAGCGGAGAACGAACGGACCGCAGCGCGGAAGTCCGAGGTCGAGGAAACCTCAGCATCGCTGGCCGGGCAGTTTGCCAGCCTCGCTTCGACGCTGGCTTCCGAACGGGACCGCCTTGGCGAACTGGGTGCGGATGTCTCCGAGTCGGAGGCCGGTATCCAGGAGGCCGAAGAAAACATGCGAGCCGCGGAAGCAGACCGCCGCGGCGCCTCCGAGACACTTGGAGCCTTGCGCGTCGAACGCGCTCGCGCCGTCGAGCAGGTGGACAGCCTGCGCAAAGATGGGCTCAGGCTCGACCAGATCGGCCAGAGCCACAACCGGGAAATCGAGCGGCTGACCGCCGAGATTGAACAGGCCAGTTCGGACTGCGACCAACTGCTGGCCACCGAAGAGCGGTCAGAGGTGGAAATCCGCCGCCTGCACCAGCAGCGCGAGCAGCTTGCCGGAAACCGCGACGAGAGCCAGCTGGCCTGGCAGGATGTCGTCACCCGCTCCCGCGACTTGGAAGGGGTAATAGGCAAACTGCAAAGAGCGCTTTCCGCGGAGCGAGAGCGGCGCCACGAGCTCGAACTCCGGCTCGCGGAGCTGCAGAACGACGCCGAGCGCATTCGCCAGCGACTCCGGGAAGAGGTGAAGGTCGAGGTCGAGCCGCAGGGACCCGTCGTCGAGGAGGAGTTCGATCCGCAGGCGACCGAGGAGCGGCTCGAACAGGTGAGGCGTTCACTGGAGCGCCTTGGCGCGGTACACGTCGGGGTCATCGAGGAGTACGAGCAGCAGCGGGAGCGCTACGATTTCCTCGTTCAACACCGCGACGATCTGCTTGCCGCCGCCGCAGACCTGCGCAAGACTCTGCAGCTGATCGACCGCACTGCGCGCCGCATGTTCCGCGAGACCTTCGAGGAGATCCGCGGAAAGTTCAAGGAGACCTTCAGCCGCTTTTTTCCAGGAGGCGAAGCCGATCTCGCACTCGAGCCTGACGTCGACGCGCTCGAAGCGGCCATCGAAATCACCGCCCGCCCGCGGGGAAAACGCCTGCAGAGCATCGCCCTGCTGTCGGGTGGCGAGCGCGCCCTGACCGCGATCGCCCTGCTGTTCGCCATCTACCAGGTGAAGCCGAGTCCGTGGTGTATCCTCGACGAGGTCGACGCCCCCCTCGACGACGTCAACATCGGCCGCTTCATCCGCGTGGTCAGTGAGTTCGCCGAGTCGACGCAATTCATCCTGGTGACCCACAACAAGCTCAGCATGTCGGCGGCCAACACCCTCCACGGCGTTACCATGCTGGAGGAGGGTGTCTCGCAGATGGTGTCTGTGCAGATGGAACCGGAAGCTCTCGGAGAGGCCGCGGGCTGAAAGCCCGCGCGGCGTCCTCAGGAGGAGTGGAGCCCGTAGATGTCCTGCTTCACCAGCAGCCTGGCCCGTTCCGAGGTGCGGGGATCGTCGCTGTCCAGGGCCGCCTCCAGAAACCGGGGATGGCTCTCGAGGAAGCGGCGCATCGCCCCGTGGGGGTCGCGGCAGTAGGCCTCCAGGGCAGACTTCTGATCCGCATCGATCAGGTTCTTCCGCAGCATCTCGGCGAACAGCTCTTCGTCCACCCGCAGCAGGCTCCAGGCCTCGACCCCGAGTGATTTCAGAACCTCCGCGCCTCCCTGGGCGCGGTCGATGACGTTCGCTGCGCAGGCGAGATACCCCCCGCGGCTGCGCAGCGCCGGCACCCAAGCATTGCAGTAGCTCGACGCCTCGGTGACCAGGTCGGCGACATGAGCGGAGCGTTTTCCGGCAAGGTCCCTCGCCTCGACCGCAGCTCCGTTCCCGACAAGAAACCCCCGCTGGTCCTTGTAGAGGTAGAGATGGGGCAGGTCGAGCTGATGCGCGACCGCAACCGAGAAAAACCAGTCGCGGCGCTCGCCACCGGAAATCATCGCCAACGATGCCCTCTTCGGCCTCAGAGTCGCGGCGAGACAGTCGACCACGTTCTCGTAGACCGGGTCGCTGCCGTACATGTCGCGGCATCGAGCGGACAGCTCCGGGAGGAAGCGATCGACGTTCTCCTTCTCGGCGTCGATGAAGGCCAGAAGCTCCCCGGCTTTATCAGGTCCGCCGAACAGGTAATGGGTGTTTATGTAGTACGGTCCAACGGTGCCCGAGGTGTACCAGTACACCTCTCCGGCAGGGGCTATGCGCAGGGCATGGCGACCGATCAGTTGCTCGATCAGGTTTGCCCGGCAGCTGTCGTTGCGCTCCACCACTTCGAATCCCCTACTCCGGCAGGTCCGCCTCTTCGAGCTGACCGAGCCGCGGGCTGGCTTCATCCCGTGGCGAGACGATGACCTCCGCTTCCCCCACGTCCCACGCAAACCCCAGGTCCGGGTCGTCCCAGGCGAGGGAGAACTCGTCGGCGCCGTCGTCGTAGTAGCGGTTGACCACGTAGGTCAGGGTGACGTCGGCCAGGGCCAGGAAGCCGTGCGCCACGCCGGAGGGAATGAACAGCCCCTGCGGCTGCCGATGATCAAGATGCAGAATCTCGCCCCGTCCGCGGGTGGGAGAGGAGCGCCGCAGGTCGTAGAGGCCGACGCGCAGGCTTCCGGCGAGGCACTGCCAGTAGTCGACTTGCAGGTGATGGTAATGCAGCCCCCGCACGGTTCCCGCCCTGGATTCGGAACGGTTGCACTGGAGCTGGGCCCAGAAGATGTCCGGAAACCACTCGCTGCGGAAGGATTCCGCGAACCAACCCCGCTCGTCCCCGAACGCCTCCAGCTCCGCGATGGCCACCCCGTCTATCTTATCGGAGGGCCGCAGTTTCATCCCTCTATTCTCCCTTGCCGCAACATCTCTTGTATTTCTTCCCGCTTTCGCACGGACACGGGTCGTTGCGGCCGATTTTCGGAACTTCGCGCCGGTAGGTCCCGACCTTGCCGAACATCCCACCTTCCTCAAGCAGATCGGCAGGCCTGCGCCCGTCGAGCGATGCGCGCGGCGTTGTGAGCCATTCCTCGCGCAGCTCTGCCATTGGTCCTCCCTCCTTCTTCCCCATCGCCGCGGCTTCATCCGGGGAAACCCCCTTCTCCTGACAAAACAGTCCGAAATCGGCCAGCAAGGCCCCTTGCGGAGAGGAGAGCAACTGCTCGACCTGCCCCCGGTCGATGCCTTCCGGCAGTTCGATATCCTTCAGAGCATCGAGATCGGAAAGACTCCCGGCTTGAAGATCGCCTGCGGTTGCGGCCGGCATCGGGGGCGCTCCGGGTTCATCCGCCGGGGCTGTCGCAGCTTCATCCCAAGCCTCGGCCGCTGCGGCAGCCTCTCGCCCCGAAGAGCCCACCTCCTCGAGATCGGAGGACTCCACCTCCGAAAAAGGAGCCATCGCTTCCGTAGAGGGGGCCGTCTCCGCGGCGATTTCCGTCAGTAGGCTCGCCAACTGGCCGGAGGCATCCGCACCTGCGGCAACCTGCTCGACGATCCAGCCGACCTCCTCGCCATCCTCCAGGAGCTCGATGATCTCCGCCGGCGAAAAGCGCTCGATGCCGTGGGCAGCGCAAAATTCTTCCAGTCTGTCCTGCGATTCTTCCACGCGCACTCCCTTTTCAGCTCATTGACAGTTGCTCTGCAGGCGAGGCCGATTCATGGTAGCCCAAAACGAGGCGTGCGACCGAGTCGGATGCGCAGGGAATTCGGGGAGGGAGCGCAACGCCGGCTGCGGAACGCTCTTCCTAGTGTCAGGGAACTGCCAAGCCGCCCCCGACACAAACCCGGAGGATTCGCGGCCGTCCGGACCGGGCTCAGCCCGGACGGCTTTTTCAGCGGGTTGTTTTGATCAGCGATTCGGGAAGGATAGGCGCAAACCGGAGAAGCCGTCAAAACGAAGCGGTCGGAGTTCAAGCGCAATGCGTCTGTGGGCATCAGATTGTTGAGGAGCCTCAGATTACTGAGTTGATCTGCGGCAAAACCACGGGCAGTCCGGGAGGTTTCGCCTCCTTTGGCGTGATTCCCGACAGATCCCAAAACGAAAATCCGGACCGACGGTCTGCAGCAGGCGGGGTGACGAACAGCTCATTGGGAACAGCTTGTGAAATCTCCGGAATCGGGCGCTTTCACGAGCGGGATCAGAGGGAAATTCGACTACCCGCCCACCCTCGCCACCAGGCAAACCCCGAAAGATCCCGAAGGGCCGGAAAAAGGTCGCTTTGCGCGTGTTCGCCTGGCAATGCGGGGACAATCACGGGGCCTGTGTTCCATCCCGGTGAAAATGGTACGGCGATTGCTTGCTCTTCTTAGAGCCACCCCGAAACCGGATTCGCGGCGGCAGACAAAGGGGGAAGCAGCGATGAAAGCAAACACCGTGGACCAGGATCGAACCGAAGAACTATCCGACAAGGCGGTGCTGATGGCCGCGGTGAAGGACTCGAGCGCCCTGGCGATTCTGGTGCGCCGCTACCGCGTCCCTTTGCACAACTTCGTAAATCGCTTCGTCGGTGACCGGGAAACATCGGAGGACATCGTTCAGGAAACCTTTCTGAGATGCCTGCGCCACCGCAAGCAGTTCCCCGTCATCGAGCAGGTGTCGACCTGGTTGTACACCATCGCCGGCAATCTGGCCAAGACCGAGCTCAGACGCCGCAAGCGTTGGCACTGGGTGCCCACAGGTCCCTCGGAAAATGAGGAGCGCACCCCGTTTTTCGAGCCGGTGGATGGCGAGGCCCTGCCTGGTGAAGTGACCGACACCAACACCGTCCACCAGTCCGTGGAGACGGCCATTCAGACCCTGCCGGACGAGTTCCGTGACGCTGTTTTGCTCCGGGACATGAATGGCCTCTCGTACGAAGAGATCGCCAAGATCATCGAATGTCCCGTGGGCACGGTGAAGTCGCGGGTCAACCGGGGGCGAAGCAGGTTGCAGCGCAATCTTCGTCCCCTGGCGGAGGAAGTGATCGGCCAGCTGGCGCCGGCCCGGCCCATGGCTAGAAAGCGCGCTGGACGAAAAACTCCAGCATCTCCTTCAGGAGATCTCGGGCTGCGCTTGGCTGGGTCCGTTCCAGCAGGGCCAGCGCCTCGTCCGCTTTTCGAGTAGCGACCTCGTCGGCGTACTGCAGCGAACCGTACGACTCGATGAGACCGATGACCCGCTCGATCTGGTCCTGCGTGGTCAGGTCGCGGTGCAGGCTGAGGATCTCGAGGACCTCGGCGTGCTCCTCTGCGGTGCAATTGCGCAGCAGGTCGATAACCAGCAGGGTGCGTTTGCCCTCGGCGATGTCGCCTCCGCGCTCCTTGCCGTAACCGCCCGAAGTCAATCCGGGTGCTTCTTCTTCGTCCTGCGCCGGGCTCAGCAGATTGAGGACGTCGTCCCTGATCTGAAAGGCGATTGCCATCGCTTCGCCGAAATCCCCTATCTGACGGAGCTCGCGATCCCCGGCGCCGGCAACGATCGCTCCCGCGGTGCAGGGTCCCCGGCCGGTGTACCATCCCGTCTTCTTCGTCACCATAACCATGAACTCTTCTTCCGTGGGGATATGCTGCTTGCGGATCCAGCCGATGTCGTACGCCTGGCCCTCGAAGGTCTGCTTGGACCCGCGGATCATTTCGTCGATCAGCTCCATGCTTTTCTGGCAGCCCAGGAGGTTGCGATTCGCGCACAGGATCTCGAACACCTTCGCGTAGAGGGCATCGCCTACGTTGATGCTCAAGGGAATGCCGTAGAGCTTGTGGATGCACGGCTTTCCCCGGCGGAACTCCGAGTCGTCCTCGATGTCGTCGTGGATGACGGCGAAGGACTGGAACATCTCGAACGCCGAGGCGGTGCGGACCGCTTTGTGCAGGTCGCCGCCCAGAGCGTCGCAGGCGAGCAGGACCAGGGTCGGCCGCAGGCGCTTTCCCCCGCGTTCGGGGTAGTCGCGCATCGGACGGTACATGAACTCCTCCGGCTCCTGCACTGGCAGGAAGGAGAACATCTCCTCTTCTATAAGAGGCACGTGACGCCGCAGAAAATCCTGCAGTTCCGGGGACAGCTTCGAACCGGGCATTTCAGGCCCCGCCGGCGATCTGGATTCGGACAAGGGCTCGCACAAGGGCTGCCTCCGCCCGAACCCGATCCACATCTCTCTTTTGGGCGAGTCTCTGACGGGCGCGGTCGCGTGCTGCCTCGGCGCGGGCGAGATCAATCCCGTCACCGAATTCCGCGGCCTCAGCGAGCACCGTGACCCGGTCGCCGAGCACCTCGACGAAGCCGCCGCTGCAGGCCATGACTCGCCCCTCGGCCCCTGCTTCCGTGAAGGCGAGGGGGCCGGTCGTCATCCCGGCGATCATCGGGGCGTGCCGCGCGAGCACGCCGAACGAGCCCTGACTTCCGGGAGCCTGCAAGCTCTCCACGGAACCGGAGTAGGCGGTCCCGGACGGAGTGACGATTTCCAACTGGTAGGCAGCCATGCCGGAGCTCGCCTCGCTCACTACAGCTTTTCGGCCTGCTCGACCGCCTGTTCGGCGGTACCGACGAGATAAAACGCCTGCTCCGGCACGTCGTCGTACTCCCCTTCGACAAGACCTTTGAAACCGCGCACGGTGTCCTCGATCCTGACGTATTCCCCCGGCTTGCCAGTGAAGGCCTCCGCCACGTGGAAGGGCTGGGTGAGGAAGAACTGTATCTTGCGCGCTCTGGAGACGACGATCTTGTCCTCGTCGGAGAGCTCGTCGATGCCGAGAATGGCGATTATCTCACGCAGGTCGCGGTATCGCTGCAGAACCTCCTGCACCCGCTGGGCTACCTGGTAATGCTCCTCTCCGACGACGCGGGAATCGAGGATCCTCGAGTTCGACGCCAGCGGATCGACCGCCGGGTAGAGCCCCTGGTCCGCGAGCGAGCGCTCCAGCACGATGCTGCCGTCCAGGTGGGCGAACGCCGAAACCACCCCCGGATCGGTGTAGTCGTCCGCCGGCACGTAGATCGCCTGAACCGAGGTGATCGACCCCTTCTGGGTCGTGGTAATGCGCTCCTGCAAGGCGCCCATCTCGGTCGCCAGGGTCGGCTGGTAACCCACGGCCGACGGCATGCGGCCCAGAAGCGCCGAGACTTCGGCACCGGCGAGGATGAAGCGGAAGATGTTGTCGATGAACAAAAGGACATCCTGGCCGGCCTCGTCGCGGAAGTGCTCGGCAATGGTCAAACCGGTGAGGGCGATACGTTGGCGAGCGCCGGGCGGCTCGTTCATCTGGCCGAACACCATCGCTGTCTTGTCGAGGACGTTCGCTTCGATCAATTCATGCAGCAGATCATTTCCCTCGCGGGTGCGTTCGCCGACGCCTGCGAACACGGAGTAGCCTCCGTGGCCGGATGCGACGTTGTTGATCAGCTCCTTGAGGACCACGGTCTTTCCTACCCCGGCGCCTCCGAACAGGCCGAGCTTGCCGCCGCGGGCGAAGGGGCAGATCAGGTCGAGGACCTTGAGGCCGGTCTCGAGCATCTGGTCGGAGGTCACCTGCTCCTGGTGGTCGGGAGCCGACCTGTGCAGGGGCATGCGGGGGGCGTCATCGGAGACCGGTCCCCTGCCGTCGATCGGCTCGCCGATGACGTTGAACAGCCGGCCGAGCACCTCCTCTCCCACCGGAACCTGGATCGGCGCTCCAGTATCGATGACACGCGCCCCACGGGTCAGGCCGTCCGTCGAGTCCATCGCCACGCAGCGCACCAGGTTCTCGCCGAGATGCTGCTGCACCTCGAGCACCAGGCGCCCATCGCCGGGACGATCCTCCTCGACGACTTCGAGGGCGTTGTAAATGGGGGGCAGTTCCTGCCCGACAAAATCGACGTCGAGAACGACGCCGATGATTTCTCTGACCGTTCCTTCCTTCATGACCGAACCACCTCTCTCCCAGGCTCTCGTAAATCCCGCTGTTCTGAACCAGCTACTGCGCTACTGCCTCGGCGCCGCCGACGATATCCATCAGCTCGAGCGTGATGGAGGCCTGGCGCTCCTTGTTCATCTCGCGCGTCAGCTCTTCAATGATCTCGCCGGCGTTCTTCGTGGCGTTGTCCATCGCCGTCATCTGGGCGGCATAGAAACCGGCGTTCGATTCCAGCAGGGCGCGCCAGATCTGCACGTTGACCTGGCGCGGAACAAGCTGTTCGAGCAGGACGTCCGGCTCCGGCTCGAACAGGTAATTCGGATTCGAATCATCGCCGCCCCCGTCTGCCTGCCCTTCCTCTGCGGGTACTATCGGCAGCAGCTGGGCAACGACCGGAACCTGTTGCGATACCGAGCGGAACTCGCTGAACACCAGCGACACGCGGTCGACCTCCCCCGCGCGAAACCGCCGCATCAGATCCTGGCCGATCGCGACTGCCTGCGCGTAGTCGAGGGCGCGGAACAGGTCGGGATGGTCGAGGGCTATTTCGATGCCGCGATTGCGGAAAAAATCGCGCCCCTTGCGACCGATGGTAACCAGCTGCACGGAATTGGAACCCTCCTGCTGAAGCTCGCTCTGCGCGCGCCGGCAGATGTTGCCGTTGAAGCCTCCGCACAGGCCGCGGTCCGCGGTGACCACGACGAGGAGCACACGCCCCCCCTTGCTCTCGGAAAGCAGGGGATGCTGGGAGGTGTCGATACTCCCCTGCAGACGCCGCAGTACGAGGTCGAGCTGAACGGCATACGGTCTCGCCGCCAGGATGGCATCCTGGGCGCGCCGCATCTTCGCCGCCGCCACCATCTGCATGGCGTTGGTGACGCGCTGAATGTTGGAGATGCTAGCGACGCGGGTGCGAAGCTCGCGCAGGGTAGCCATCGATCAGTCTCCGCCCTCAGCCCTCCGAGGGGCGAAAGCCGCGTTTGAATTCCTCGATGGCCGCGGCGAGCTTTTCCTTCGTCTCGTCCTCGAGATCGCGGCTTTCCCCGATTTCCCGCATCAGGTCTGGCTGGCGGTCGCGCATGTGGGCGAGCAGCTCCTGCTCGAAGCGCATCACGTCGGCGGTCGGCAGATCGAGCACGTGATCGATGGCGGACAGGGCCACGGTCTCCTCTTCGAGGGATTGCGGCGAGTACTGCCCCTGTTTGAGGATCTCCATGAGCTTCTCGCCGCGGTTGAGCAGGTTCCGCGTCGACTGGTCGAGATCAGAGGTCCCGAACTGGGCGAACGCTTTCACCTCGTTGTATCGCGAGATGTCCCCCTTGATCGAGCGCGCAACCGCCTTCATCGCCTTAGTCTGGGCGTCGCTGCCGACGCGCGACACCGAGGCGCCGACATCCATGGCCGGCCTGTTGCCGCTGTAGAACAGCTCCGGTTTGAGCAGGATCTGGCCGTCAGTGATCGAGATGACGTTTGTCGGCACGAAAGTCGAAACGTCCCCCTCGAGAATCTCGATCACCGGAAGCGCCGTCAGGGAGCCGCCCCCCTTTTCATCGCTCATTTTCGCGGCGCGCTCAAGCAGCCGCGAGTGCAGATAGAAGACGTCGCCCGGGTAGGCTTCGCGGCCCGGTGGGCGCCGCAGAATGAGAGACATCTCTCGATACGCCCACGCCTGTTTCGAGAGATCGTCGTAGATGATCAGGGCATGCTGCCCATTGTCTCGGAAATACTCCCCCATCGAGGCCCCGGCGTACGGAGCCAGGAACTGCAGCGGCGCCGGGTCCGAGGCCGTCGCCGACACCACGACGGTGTATTCCATGGCTCCGTTGGCCTCGAGTTCGGCGACGACCTTCGCTACCGTCGACGCCTTCTGCCCGATGGCGACGTAGATGCACTTCACGTCTTGGTCGTGCTGGTTGATGATCGTATCCACGGCGATCGCCGTTTTTCCGGTCTGGCGATCCCCGATGATGAGCTCGCGCTGTCCGCGGCCGATCGGAACCGTCGCATCGATGATCTTGATACCGGTCTGCAGGGCCTCGTGGACGGGCTGGCGTTCGATGACCCCGGGGGCCTTGCGCTCGACGGGAAGCGTACGGCCGGCGTTGACCTCTCCCTTGCCGTCGATCGGCTGCCCCAAGGGGTTGACGACTCTCCCGAGCAGCTCTTCCCCCACCGGCACCTCGACAATGCGTCCGGTGCGCTTCACCTGGTCCCCTTCGCTGATCAGGGTGTCGTCGCCGAAGAGCACGCAGCCGACGTTGTCCTCCTCGAGGTTTAGCGCCATGCCCATGATGCCGTGCGGGAACTCCACGAGTTCGGTAGCGCGCACGTTGGACAATCCATGCACGCGCGCGATCCCGTCCCCGACGTACAGGACCGTCCCGGTTTCGTAAACATCTATTTCCTTTTCGAATCCCGACAGCTGCTGCTTGAGTATCCGGGATATCTCGTCAGGTTGCACCATTGCCTCTGCGGGCATCGCCTACATCCTCCTGCGCTCCGTATCGAATTCGGTATGTGCTACCACTGCCTTGATCAAGCTTGACTCCTTCGTATTAACCCCATTTTCAGGATGTTCAGCGATTCAGCACACTAGAGCGCCACTATATATTGGCCAACTAAGACAAGGCATACACTATATGTTGTATAACAAACCGGGCATTCTGGGGACGTAGGGTTTTTACGAGAGAATCAAGCTTCCATCAATCGTACGCGCAGACGCTCGAGCTGAGTTTCCACTGAGCCGTCGAACACGAGATCGCCGACTCGTGCGACCAGCCCTCCCCCGAGGTCGGGATCGACGCTCGTGTCGAGGCGGATCTGCAGTCCTGTAAACGAGGCCAGCCGCGTCCGCAGGCGCTCTTCCTGATCCGTGGTCAACGCCACCGCCGAGGTCACCTGCGCCGTGGCCACCCCCGACCGCCGGTCGAGGAGGTCGAGAAACCCGCGCGCGATTTCCGGCAGCAAGCCGATGCGGCGGCGCTCCACCAGCAGCCTGAGAAAGTTGAGGGTCAACGGCTGAACCTTGCCGGTGAACAACGCTTCGAGACCGGAGCGCTTGGCTTCCAGCTGAAGCAGCGGATTCCGCAGGAACTCCACCAGCTCCGCCGAACTCCGCAGCGCAGCATCCAGCCCCTCCATGTCCCGGCGCATCTCCGCCTCGCCGACACCCCTCTCTTCCAACGCCTCCAGTAGCGTGACGGCGTACCTGCAGACGACCTCCTGGGCTCTCACGAGTGCGAACCACCCCGCATTGCTTTCAGATCCTTCCCGTCATCCTGAGGGATTGTCGGGAACATCGGCGATCAGGTCGTCGACGAGACGGCGATTGCGCTTGTCGTCGAGATTGGCGTTGAGGATCTCCCCGGCCGCACGCACCGCGAGGTCGGCGACTTCCCGGCGCAGCTCCCCCAAGGCGACGAGCTTTTCGCTCTCTATGGTCCGGCGCGCCTGCTCCAGTGTCTGTTCGGCTTCCTGGCGAGCGTGGGAAACCAGGTCGGAACGCACCCGCTCGGCGGCTTCCCGCGCCTGCGCGACGATGTCCCGGGCTTCGGCTTCGGCCCCGGCGAGGGCTTCTTGGTGTTCGGCCAGGGTGGCGCGGGCTTCGTCGCGCGCCCTTTCCGCTCCTTCCAAGGCTTCGCGGATGCGGCGTTGGCGCTCGTCGAGGGCTTCGAGCAGGGGCGTCCACACGAATCGCTTGAGTACAATCAGCACCACCGCGAAGGTGATTATCGTCCAGGCAATCAGGCCTGCGTGAGGCTCCAGCAACATGATCCGCTCTTACAGGTTAGGTCGGGTTTCGCACCGCCAGGTGCCTTGAGCCCACGACGAGTCCTGCGCGGGTAGAGTCTCGTAAACCGGTTCGGGACCGGCGACGGCCCGGATCCGGCGATCGTCCGCCGCGGACTCCTGCGTGAACAGGCGGCCTTACTTGAAGACAATAAGAAAACAGATGATCTCGCCCAGCAGGGCGACTCCCTCGACCAGCGCGGCGGCGATGATCATGTTGGTGCGGATGTCGCCCACGGCCTCGGGCTGGCGGGCGATGCCCTCCATGGCTCCGTTACCGATAAGCCCGACGCCGATCCCGGCGCCGATAGCAGCAAGTCCGGCTCCGATCCCGGCTCCCAAAAGTGCTAACTCCATTGGACGCTCTCCTCCTGGTGTGATTGAATCATCGCTTGCAGTTCAGCTTGGGGGGGGCCGCGGTCTCCGTCAGTGATCGGGGTGAGCGGCCATGTTTATGAACAGCGCCGACAACAGGGTAAAAATGAATGCCTGAACGAAGGCAATGAAGATTTCGAACAGGTATATCGCGGCGGCGAAAACCACCGACACCGGCGCGAGGAAATAGCTCTTGAACATTACGATCATCGCCAGGAACACCAGTATAGCTACGTGCCCGGCGATCATGTTGGCGAACAGGCGGATGCACAGCGCAAACGGTTTGACCAGCATGCCGAGCACTTCGATGGGAACCATGATCGGCAGCAGCCAGACCGGCATGCCAGACGGCACCAGGCTCTTGGCGTAACCCAAGGGACCGTTGTTGGCGATTCCCACCACTTGCGTTATGGCGAAGGTTACCAGTGCGAGAGCCGCGGTGACCGATACGTTTCCGGTAGCGGTGGCGCTGTAGGGAATCAGTCCGAGAAGGTTGAGAAACAGGATGAAGAAAAAGAGAGTCAGGAAAAACGGCAGAAACGGCCGGCCGTGATCCCCCATCACCGGTTGCACCACTTCGTCCCGGATGAACAGGATAATCGCTTCGAAAAAGTTGGCGAGGCCGCCTGGAACCAGCCCGGGTTTGCGGAAAGCGCTGAGGAGCAGGGCGATCAGCAGGGCGCTGGCAACCCACATCATCACGACGTGGCGGGTTATGGAAAGGTCTATGCCGAAAACGGGTTCGAACTGGGGGAGCTCTATTCTACCGTCGAGAATGTGGTGGGCATTGATGAAGGGCACCTCGAGATGCCTGGCATCCATGACGTGCCCGATGATATCTATTTTCCCATCCGCGGCGTCAGCCGCGCTCGCATCGTTTGCCATTCAACCCCAACTCGATGGCTACCAGAACCGGCACTATTTTCGCGGAAACGAATCGGATACTTCGACTGCGGGATTTTCAGCCGGGTAAACTTAAGGGGACCACCGCTTCTGTCAAATGGCCTCGACTGCAATCTCCACCCTGGGAATCAGGGTCCGCCGAAGCCCTCTGGACGGGAGCGTTCGGTTTCGCGCCTGCGAATTACCAAAGCGATCTCCGCGACCTGAAAGGCGAGAAAAGCCGCTGCGAAAGCGGCGACGAAGGGAGCCTTTTCCACGGCGGAAAACTTGAAGATCAGGGCAAGCGCCAAGCCCATCGCCAGCAGACGCGCCAACATGCCCCCGAGGAACGCCTGCACGAGGAAGGCCGGGCTGCGCTTCCACGAACACTGTATCGTCAGCCACGCGGCGGCGGCGTTGACGGCAGCGAGCCCCAGGCCGAAGAGAACACTCTCCCACATCAGCGCGGGGTCCCTCCTCTTCCGTGTCCGCCCTTTTTCCCGGTGCTGCCGCCGAGACTGCGGACGAGGTACCAGAAACCTGACACTGCGCCAGCCAGACATCCGGCGATCAGCAGCAGCGGGGAGGTCCCGAGCTTGGCGTCGAGCCACCACCCGGCGAACAACCCGACGGCAATCGCGGCGGCAAACTGGAAGCCGGATCCGATGTAGCCCCCGGCCTGCGCGAAGGAGCTGAGGGCTTTGCCAGTCTGGCCCTTTTCATCCGGGCTGGCTGGGTCCGAGTCTGTCATATTCCTGAATCCACAGCGAGGGCAGGGGCCTGCGGGATGAATGCGGCCCTTCGACAGGGTTGATCTGCGGCCTGATGTGGGATCCGGGGGGGCGCTTCCGGGGTGCCGTTCCCATCGCGCCCGAGACCCAGCCGATGCGTACCGGATTCCCGCTGCGCGGCGGGATCCCGCGCGGCGATCACCTCAGCTAGCGACCGCCTTTCCCGACTCCAGCCGAGGTCGGTACATGGAGCCTTCCCGGCCACCGGCGCAGGAATCCCCTTCTCCGGCTCCGCACTCGCACATCGGCTGTCCGAGTTCGTCGCGCAGGGCGCCCAAGCCCCCGCACGAACCCTTGATGGCGCGGTTGCCGAGTATGACCCCGACCGCCATGGCGGAAATTACGAGGGTGAAAACCACGAGAGCTGAGAGGAATGTTTCCATCGACCTCACCTGCGGCGGCGGGACGCACGCGGCGTTTCCGCCCGGGCAGTTGCCTGCCCGGGTCGGGCAAATTCGTTTTTCCGGGGCGCAGCCGCTCCTTAGGAACCGAAATCGTCGAAGCGGATCATTTCTTCTTCGACGCCCAGATCATCGAACATGCGCAGCACCGCCTGCAACATCATCGGCGGGCCGCACAGGTAGTACTCGACGTCTTCGGGAGCCGGGTGTTTGCTCAGGTATTCCTTGAGCACCACCTGGTGAATGAAGCCGGTGTGCCCGGTCCAGTTGTCTTCGGGCAAAGGCTCCGACATCGCCACGTGCCAGGAGAAATTCGGGAAGCTCCTCTCGATGTCGAGGAAGTGCTCTTCGTAGAACAGCTCCTTGCTCGAGCGCGCCCCGTACCAGTACGAGACCTTGCGTTTCGTCTGCAAGGTGTGGAACAGATGGAATATGTGGGAGCGCAACGGGGCCATGCCGGCGCCGCCGCCGATGTAGACCATCTCGCGGTCGGTATCCTGGATGTAGAACTCCCCGTAGGGCCCGGAGATCGTCACCTTGTCCCCCGGTTTCAGCTTGAAGGTGTAGGACGATACTACACCGGGATTCACCTTTTCCCAGGTTCCGGTGGCGCGGTCGACAGGCGGGGTGGCGATGCGGATGTTGAGCATCATCATGTTCCCCTCGGCCGGGTGGTTGGCCATCGAATAGGCGCGGAAGACCGGGTCCTGATTGACGGTGCGAAGGTTCCAGACGTTGAACCGGTCCCAGTCTTCATGGAAGCGCTCGTCGACCTCGAATTCGCGGAAGCTGCACTCGAACGGGGGCACCTCGATCTGGATGAAGCCGCCGGACTCGAAATCGAGGATCTCCCCCTCGGGCAGCTTCAGCACGAACTCCTTGATGAAGGTGGCGACGTTTTCGTTCGACACCACCTCGCACTCCCAGCGCCGCACCGAGAAGACCTCGGCAGGCACTTCGATCTTCATGTCCTGCTTGACGGTGACCTGGCAGGAGAGGCGGTCCCCGTCGCGTGCCTCGCGGCGGGTTACGTGCTCGAGCTCGGTGGCCAGGATTTCCCCGCCTCCATCGTGCACCTTGACCCGGCACTGGGCACAGGTGCCGCCGCCGCCGCAGGCCGAGGAAACGTAGATCTCGTTGTCGGCGAGGACGTTGAGCAGCTTGCCGCCGGCCGGTATGGTGAGCGAGCGATCTTCGTCGTCGTTGATCAGGATGCGCACGTCGCCGGTGGCAACGAGCTTCGACCGGGCAATCAGGATGATCCCCACCAGCACGAGGACGACGCCGGTGAACATGCCTGCCCCGGAGACGATCTCAGTCATGGCTGCGAACTGTCCGTAATAAAGAGGTCGGTTCCATTACAGTTGAATACCCGAGAAGGCCATGAACGCCATCGCCATCAGCCCGACCGTCATGAAGGTGATACCCAGTCCGCGCAGCCCCGGAGGTACGTCGCTGTACTTGAGCTTTTCGCGGATGCCGGCCAGGGCGACGATCGCCAGCGCCCACCCGACTCCCGAGCCGAGTCCGAAGATCACGCTTTCGCCGAAGTCGTAGTCGCGCTCGACCATGAACAGCGACCCGCCGAGGATGGCGCAGTTGACGGTTATCAGCGGCAGGAATATGCCGAGGGCGTTGTAAAGCGAGGGGACGTACTTGTCGAGGAACATCTCGAGGATCTGAACGCTGGCGGCAATTACCCCGATGTAGCTGATCAGGCCGACGAAAGTGAGATCCACTCCCGTGAGCCCCGCCCAGGCCAGGGCATCCGCCTTGAGCATGTGCTGGTAAACCAGGTTGTTGATCGGGACGGTGATGCCCTGAACAACGACCACGGCAACCCCCAGGCCGAACGCAGTCGAGACCCGCTTTGACACCGCCAGGAAGGTGCACATCCCCAGGAAAAAGGCGAGCGCGATGTTCTCGACGAACACCGCTTTCACGAACAGGTTGAGGTAGGCTTCGAGCATCAGAAACCCTCCTTCTCAATCTGTTTGGTCTTGAACGAACGCAGGACCCATATGAAGACGCCGATTATGAAAAAAGCGCTCGGAGGCAGGAGCATCAGCCCGTTGGGGGCGTACCAGCCACCTTCCGTCGCGAGCCTGAACACCTCGACTCCGAAAAGCTTGCCGGAGCCGAACAACTCCCGGCACACCCCGACCACCAGGAGAATGAGGCTGTAACCCAAGGCGTTGCCGAGCCCGTCGAGCATGCTCATGAAGAGGCCGTTCTTCATCGCGAACGCCTCGGCGCGGCCCATCACGATACAGTTGGTGATGATGAGGCCGACGAAGACCGACAACTGTTTGCTGATATCGAAGGCGTAGGCGCGGAGAAACTGATCGACGATGATGACCAGCGAGGCGATGATCGTCATCTGAACGATGATGCGGATGTTGGTCGGGATGTAGGCGCGGATTAGGCTGACTGCGGCATTCGAAAACACGAGGACGAAGATCACCGCCAGGCACATGGTGACCGAGGTCTCGAGCTTGCTGGTCACGGCCAGAGCCGAACAGATCCCCAGGATCTGCAGGGCGATCGGGTTATCGTCCAGTACGGGATGCAGCAGCGTTTCCCTGGCTTTACCCATGGGCAGCTCCTTTTTCCTTCAGGCGATCGAGGAAGGGGCCGTACCCGTCCTCGCCCAACCAGTACCTAAGTGTGTTGCTCACTCCGCGCGAGGTTATCGTCGCCCCGGAAAGCCCGTCGACCTGGTAGACCGCTTGCGGACTGTTGGCGTCGACCAGCCCGCGGACCACCTCAATGGCGACCCTGCCCTCGTCGTCGAAAGCGCGTTTGCCGTTCCACAGCGCCTTCCAGCGAGGGTTGTCGACCTCGCCCCCGAGCCCGGGAGTCTCGCCGTGTTCATAGTAGACGAGACTGCGAATGGTATTGACGTCTTCGATGTCGAGGGCGAGGAAACCGTAGAGGGTCGACCACAGCCCCTTGCCATGTAGCGGCAGGATGACCTTGTCGACCTCGCCCTTCCTGTACACGAGGTACACAGCGGCGAACTTGGCTCGGCGCTTGATGCCTGCCGGGTCTCGCTTGGCGGGGATGGCGACGCTCTGGTCCGGGTCGCGGGCGGCGTTGCGCTGATCGTATTCGTCCGGGTCAAGGTCGACGAATTCGCCGCTGGCGAGATCGACGACCTTCTCCTCGATGCTCTCGAACAGCTCGTCGATCGGCCTGCTCTCGTCGAAGAGGCCGGCAGCGGTCAGGATGTTCCGCTTCTTGTCGAGGAGCTTGTTGACCCCCTGGGTCGGACGCAGCGTAACCGCCGCGGTGGAAACGAGAACGGAGCAGATCACGCACAGGGCCGCGGCGACGAAGAAGGTCTTGCCGATGGTCTCTTTGGGCACGGTGCTCGCTCGCCTCCCTGGCTCAACCGGCAGCCGTTCGCAACAGGCGCCGCTTGATGTTTGCCTGTACCACGAAATAGTCGATTACGGGGGCGAACACGTTGCCGAACAGGATCGCCAGCATCACCCCCTCGGGAAATGCGGGATTGACTACGCGGATCAGAATCGTCATCGCCCCGATCAGGCCGCCGTAAAACCACTTGCCGCGGTTCGTGAACGCCGCCGACACCGGATCTGTGGCCATGAACACGCAACCGAAGGCGAAACCGCCGAGGAAGAGGTGCCACAGCGGGCTCATGGCGAACATCGGGTTGGTGTCGCTTTCGACCAGCGTCATCAGCCAGCCGAAGACCAGGGTGCCCAGAGTCATTCCGAGCATGATGCGCCACGAGCCGATCTTGGTTGCGATCAGGATGGCGGCGCCGATGGCGCAGGCGAGAAAGGAGGTCTCCCCCATCGATCCCGGTATGGTCCCGAGGAAGGCATCCCACAGGGACGTCGCGCTCAGGGCGGCGATGCCGGCGGCGGGCACCTTGCCCAGGGGGGTCGCGTAGGAGTAGCCGTCGACCGCGACCCAGATCTTGTCGCCGGTGATCTCCACCGGGTAGGCGAAGTACAGAAACGCCCTCGCGGTCAGGGCCGGGTTGAGGAAGTTCTTGCCGGTGCCCCCGAAAATCTCCTTGCCGATGACGACGCCGAAGCTGATGCCGATGGCCACCTGCCACAGCGGAATAGTCGGCGGCAGGGTCAGGGGAAACAGCATCCCCGTAACCAGGAAACCCTCGTTGATCTCGTGGCGGCGAATGGTCGAGAACAGCGCCTCCCAGGTACCCCCCACGATGTTGCATACGAGAAAGACCGGGATGAAGTAGAGGGCTCCGTGGAACAGGTTGGCGATGATGTTGCCGGGATCGTAGCCGATCTCGAGGACGTCGATGACGACCCCGCGCCACCCGCCCGCCGAGGTCAGCCCCATCTCCGCCATCGCCAGGTTGGCCTGGTACCCTGTGTTCCACATCGCCATGAAGATACAGGGAACCAGGGCGACCACGACGGTTATCATCATGCGCTTGAGGTCGAGGGAGTCGCGCACGTGTGAAGCACCCCGGGTGATCTCTCCAGGCGTGTACAGGAACGTGTCGCCCGCCTCGTACGCCGGGTAGAGGCGTTCGAGGCGGCCGCCGCGCTCGAAAAGCGGCGCCGCCTGGTCGAGAAGGTCTCTGAGCAGCTTCATCAGCCTTCCTCCTCGATGATTTCCAGGCTGTGCCGGAGGAGGGGGCCGTACTCGGTTTTGCCGGGACAGACGAACGTGCACAGCCCGAGATCCTCTTCATCGAGCTCGAGGCAGCCGAGCTGTTGCGCCTGTTCGGTATCGGCGACGATCAGGGAGCGGAGCAGAAAGGTCGGCAGGATGTCGAGGGGCATGACCCCTTCGTAGGAACCGACCGGCACCATCGCGCGGATGCTTCCCTCCGTCGAAGTGGTGAAGTCGAACCTTCTTCCCGGGGTCAGCCGCGATGCAAACACGTTCTTGACGGAGTACTTGTCGAGCCCCGGTTTCTGCCAGCCGAGAAACACCCGCTCACGGCCTTCGCGCAGCGCCGAGACCTGCAGGTGATAGCAGCCGAGAAAGCCGAGGGGACCCGCGGCGGTACGCCCGGACAGAACCGATCCCGAAATGAGGCGGTTGTCCCCCTCCTCCAGTTCCCCCGCGGCAAGCTCGCTGATGCAGGCCCCTCGCCGGGTACGGAGCAGCCGCGGCCGTTTCACGACCGGTCCACCCAGGGCGACAACCCGTTGGGGGGACAGCCTGCCGGTGGCGAACAGACGGCCGATTTCCGCTACGTCCTGGTAGTTGGTCCAGAATACCGTCCTTGTCGCCGACACCGGATCGAGAAGGTGGACGTGGGTACCTGCCAGTCCGGCCGGGTGCGGGCCTGCGAACTCGGCGACGGTGGCGGCGCCATTCCCCTCGGGCACCGCGGAACCGGGAGCCTTGCACAGGAACAGCTCGCCATCGGTGAGCTTGGCGAGCACGTCGAGGCCGCGTGAGAAATCCTCCTCCTGGCCTGCGAGGACGACCGCGGGGTCGGCGGCCAGGGGATTGGTGTCGATGGCGGTGACAAAAATCGAATGAGGGACCGTCTCCGGAGAAGGAACACGGCTGTAGGGGCGGGTGCGCAGCGCCGCCCACAAGCCCGACACAAGGAGCTTTTCGACCACTTGGTCGCGTGAGGAGACCGCAGAGGCAGCGCCGAAATCCTCGGCATCGGAGACACCGTCGCCGTCCAGGTCGATTTCGACCGACAGCAGGGCGCGTTTGGCTCCCCTGTTGATCGCGGAGACCGTGCCTGCCCCTGGGGCAGTGAACCGGACCCCCGGCCTCTTTTTGTCTTCGAAAAGCAGCTGCCCCAGCGCCACGCGATCCCCCTCCCGGACCGCCATGGTCGGACGCAGGCCGATGAAGTCGGGACCGACAGCCGCCACCCTGGAGACGGAAGGTGCTTCTTCGACAACCTGCTCGCAGGCGCCGGTTATTGGAAGATTGAGGCCTTTCCTGATCGCAAATGACCGCCGCTCGCCCATATTCCCGTGAGCTTTTTCAGTAGAATGTCCCGATGCTGCAGCAGCAGAATTGAATCAAGCCTTACAGGCTAAGGTGGTATCGACAGGCTGTCAAGCAGGATGGTCGGCGCCTCCGGCGGCTCCCGTTTTGCCGGCGAACGGGACTCCTTCAGCCGGTGTATATTCTCGGTATGACCAAAAAAACGAGCTGTAAAAGGGTCTGATCGATCCATGAAAGGGTTCCCCAGGTCTGGAGTTCGCGGCCGCAACCGCGGCCGCAGTTCCGCTGGCTTCCCCCGCCAGGGCTCCGGCCCCCCGGCCTATCCGGGGCGGCGCGGGAATTCTGCCTTGGAGGCGTACCTCCTGAAGGGCGTTGAAACGCTTCGGCGCGAACCGATATGCGGTCACGCCTCGCTTTCCCGTTGCCCCATCCGGCCGGGAGAACCAAAGACAGTGACACCATGAGCCGGAGGGTGGCCGTCACCGGCTTGGGGGCCGTGACTCCACTTGGTTCCGGTGCCGCCCGTTTCTGGGACCGACTGTGCGCCGGGCAGTCAGGGGTCGGTCCGATCACTCTCTTCGATGCCGGCGCCTTCCCGGTGCGCATCGCCGGCGAGGTCACGGAATTCACGCTCCCTGCCGAAATCGACCGCAGACGTGCCCGGCGCCTCGACAGGTACGCCCTGTTCGGAGTCGGGGCGGCGTTGCAGGCCTGGCAGGACGCCGGAATCGAAGCTCACGATCCGTACGATTCGGGGATCGTGCTGGGCTCCAGCCACGGCGGCGAAAACACAGCCCTTCAGGCCGCCGCCGCCCTCGGTCCGATCCCCGGTCGAAAAGCCGCGAGTCCCTTGCTGATCCCGCGCATGCTCAGCAACATGGCCGCCGCCCAGGCCGCGATGCTGCTCGACCTCCGCGGCCCTGGCTTCGCCCTCTCCTCCGCGTGCGCCACCGGTGGCCACGCCCTCGGCGAGGCTTCCGAGATCATCCGCAGGGGGGATGCCGAGGTGATGGTCGCCGGCGCCGCCGAGGCTTGCATAACCCCGCTGACCCTGGCCGGCGACCACGCTCTCGGAGCGCTGTCGCGGCGCAACGCCGAGCCGCAGCGTGCCTGCCGCCCTTTCGACCGCGACCGGGACGGATTCGTGCTCGCCGAGGGTGCCGCAGTCCTCGTTCTCGAGGAGCTGGATCATGCCAGAAGACGGGGCGCCCGCGTCTACGCCGAGCTCTCCGGGTACGGCGCAACGACCGATGGGGTGCACGAAACGAGGCCGGAACCGAACGGTGCAGCCGCGGCGAAGGCCATCTCCCGGGCACTGGAGAAGGCCGGCACCGGTCCTCGCGAGGTCAGCGCGATATTCGCCCACGCAGCCGGCACCCGGGCAGGCGACGAGGCCGAGGTTCGCGCCTTGGGCGCCTCCCTCGGGGAAGCGCTGGGCCCCGTTCCGGTAACCGCGATCAAGTCGATGACGGGCCACATGCTCGCCGCCTCCGGAGCTGCCCAGGCGGTCGCCGCGGCCAAGGCTGTCGAGTCGGGGTCCGTCCCGCCGACGATCAACTGCGAGAGCATCGACGAAATGGGCATCTCCTGCGTGCGCGGCGAGGTGCTCCGAAGGCCGCTCGCACGGGTGCTTTCGAACTCGTTCGGCTTTGGCGGCCACAACGCCGTCCTCCTCTTTTCCGCCCCCGCGCCCTGAAGGCATCCCGCCATATCCTGCAACATTACCAACAGGACACCTATAGAATGAATACGACTTCCACCATTCCCAGCTTCCCAGCCCTGGCCGACAAGGCGATCGCCGGGGAGCCCCTGACGCACGCGGAGTGCGCCGCGGTTCTCGGCTCTCAGGACAGCGAGGTGCCCGCCCTGCTCGCCGAGACCTACCGGGTGCGCCGCCGCTTCTGTGGCGACAAGGTGCACCTGCATGTCCTGATGAACGCCAAAAGCGGTCTCTGTCCCGAGGACTGCGGCTACTGCTCGCAATCGCGGGTCTCGGAGGCGGCCATCGAGAAATACCCCATGGTGAGCCAGGAGCAGTTGCTCGCAGAGGCTCGGGCAGCCAAGCGCTCCCGGGCCAAGCGTTTCTGCATCGTTACAAGCGGACGGGGGGCGTCCTGGCGCGAGGTGGAATACCTGGCCGACGCCGTGCGCAACATCCGCGAGGAGGTCGATATCGGGATATGCGCCTGTGTCGGACTGCTCGACGAGGAGAAAGCGAGGGCGCTGAAAAAGGCCGGGATCGACCAGCTGAACCACAACCTGAATACCAGCGAGCGGTTCACTCCCAGCGTCGTCACCACCCACGGTTACAACGACCGGGTGAAGACGCTGCAGGCCGCGCGCAAGGCCGGGCTCGACCTCTGCAGCGGTGCGATCTTCGGTATGGGGGAAACGGACGAGGACGTGATCGACGTCCTCATGGCGCTCCGCGACCTCGAGCCGCGGTCGATACCGGTCAACTTCCTCCATCCCATCTCCGGCACACCCCTCGAGGGGACGTGGAGGCTGAGCCCCCTCCACTGCCTGCGGATCCTCTGCCTGGCGCGGCTGCTGCATCCCCACCGGGAGATCCGCGTCGCCGGCGGACGCGAGCTGCATCTGCGGTCGCTGCAGCCGCTGGCCCTATACGCGGCGAACTCAATCTTCGTCGAGGGTTACCTCACCACCCCGGGTCAAGGCACCAGGGAGGCGCTGCAGATGATCGAGGACATGGGGTTCGAGGTCGAAGAGGCGTGACTCGAAAGCACCCGGCTGGCATCTGGAACGCCTTCACCCCGATGGCTCGCTACGACAGCGAACCAAGGCTGATCGTCGACCGAGCCGAGGGCAACCGCCTCATCGACAGGGACGGACGTGAGTACATCGACGGCGTGGCCTCGCTCTGGGCGATTGTTCACGGCCACGGGCATCCGCACATCGTCGAAGCGATCAGGCGCCAGGCGGAGCGGTTGCAACACAGCACCCTTCTCGGCGCCGGGCACACCCCGGCGATCGAGCTCACGGAGCGGCTCGCCGCCCACGTCCCCAAAGGATTGAACCGTTTCTTTTACAGCTCCGACGGCGCCAGCGCGGTCGAGGTGGCGCTCAAGATGGCGCTCCAGTTCTGGGTCAACAGCGGCCGCCCGGAGCGCCGCCGCTTCGCCGTAATGGAGATGGCGTACCACGGCGATACCCTCGGTGCTGCGTCTCTTGGGGGCGACGGGCCCTTCCGCAAGCCGTACGAGGCCGCCCTGTTCGAGCCGTTGCGGTTCGCCAATCCGCACGCCCTCGGCTGTTCGCTCTGTTCGCCGGAAAGCGGCTGCAGCCTCGCTTGCGTCGGTTCGCTGGAGCGTCTCCTCGCGGCGCGCGCCGGGGAGATCGCCGCGGTGGTCGTCGAGCCGCGGGTCCAGGGTGCGGCGGGAATGATCGTCGCCCCGGAAGGCCACCTCCGCCTTGTCGCCGACCTCTGCCGTTCACACGACCTGCTGCTCATCGCCGACGAAGTGGCCACCGGCTTCGGAAAAACCGGCGCCATGTTCGCCTGCGACCTCGAAGGAGTAACCCCTGATATCATGGTATTGGGCAAGGGGATCAGCGGCGGCTGCCTGCCCCTCTCGGCAACGGTGGCGAGCGATCGCGTGTACGACGCCTTCCACGACCCGCACGATTACGGCAAGACGCTCTTCCACGGGCATACCTACGGGGGAAACCCGATCGCCTGCGCCGCGGCCCTGGCGAGTCTCGATATCTTCGAGCGCGAGCCCGTCCTCGCCCGGGTCGCCAGGCGCGCCTCCTTCCTCGGCGAGAACCTGCGCGAAGTGCTCGGCGAGCATCCCCTCGCAGGGGAGATTCGCCAGCAGGGGTTGATGGCCGCTGTCGATATCGTCGCCGACCGCGTCACCAAGCGGCCGCTGCCCGCCTCGGAGCATGCGGGATGGCGGGCATGCATGAGAGCGCGGGACCGGGGAGTATTCGTGAGGCCGCTCGGGGACACCGTGGTGCTGATGCCCCCCCTTTCCATTGAAAAGAACGAGCTCGCGCAGATCTGCGCGGCGGTGAGGTATGGACTCGACAGCGTCGCCCGGTCCACCTCGACCCTGGGCTGACTTCCTGCGCTCGGAACGCAACCGTCTCGAGCGACTCGGACTGCGGCGGTCGGTGGTGACTCCGGAGAGCCGCACCGGGGTCCGGGCCTGCCTCGCCGGCCGCGAATGCGTCCTTTTCACCTCGAACGACTACCTCGGGCTTGGGGCACACCCGGAGGTGACTGCAGCGGCCGGCGAGGCCGCCGGCCGATTCGGCGCCGGGGCGGGGTCGGCACGGCTACTTCACGGCTCCACTCCCCTCCACGACGACCTGCAGGAACGGCTGGCGCGGATGACAGGGCGGCAGTCCTCCCTGCTGTTCAGCTCGGGGTACATGGCCAACATCGGCCTGCTCTCCGCCTTGGCCGGAAGCGGGGACGCGATCTTCTACGACGAGCGCGCCCACGCCTCGGTCATCGACGGCGCCAGGTTGTCGGGAGCGACTGCCCTACCCTACCCGCACAACGACTCCGGCCGCCTCGACGATCTCCTGCGGCGGACCCCTGCCCGCCGCCGCCTGGTCGTGACCGAGAGCGTCTTCAGCATGGACGGCGACCTGGCGCCCCTCGATGCCCTGGGAGAAACGGCGTCGCGCCACCATGCCATGCTGGTCGTCGACGAGGCCCACGCCATCGGCCTTTTCGGCGGCGGCTCCGGTCTCCTGGGGGGCTTCGACCTCGACGTCCCGGCCGTGGTCACCGGTACGCTTTCGAAGGCGCTGGGCTCGATCGGCGGCTTCGTCGCCGGCGACCAGGGCCTCGTCGACTTCCTCATCGACCGCGCCCGCACCTTCATCTTCGATACGGCGCTGCCGCCGTCGGCGGTGGCGGCGGCCGGCGCCGCGCTCGATGTCGCGCGGGAGGAGCCGTGGCGACGGAAGCGGGTCCTCGACCTTGGGGCGGCCTTGCGCTCCGGGCTGATGCGCCTCGGCTACCCACCCTCCTGCTCCACCTCGCAGATCGTGCCGGTGATCCTCGGCAGGCCAGCCGCCGCCGCCGCCGCCGAAGAGCATCTCAAGGCACACGGCATCCTGGCGCGGGCGGTGCGGCCTCCTGCGGTTCCCCGGGGGACGTCGCGGATCCGCTTCGGGGTCACCGCGGCTCACGAAGAAGAGCACCTGAAGCAGGTCGTGGCGGCGATGGAATCCTTCCGTGGGTAGGGTCGTGCTCGTGACCGGGACCGACACCGGCGTCGGCAAAACGGTCGCTTCCGCCTGGCTCGCGTGGAAAGCGTCGCAGGCGGGAAGGGTTGCCCTGATTAAGGCGGTCCAGACCGGCGCCGATCCGGAGGTCGACGGCGACGAGGCGTTCTACCGCGCCGCCCTCCACGGAATGGACGTGACCCTGGGGACGCTGGCCTCTTTCCCCGAACCGCTGGCGCCGCTGATCGCAGCCCGGCGCGCCGGGCTGCGGCTCGACTTCGAGACCCTGGTGGGGCAGTGCGAGTCCGTGGCCGCGTCTCACGACCTCACCCTGGTGGAGGGCTCGGGGGGGCTTCTGGTGCCGATCGATGAGAAGCGGGATTTCGCCGACCTCGCCCTGCGCCTCAACGCCGCCCTGGCCGTCGTCGCCCGTCCCGGCCTCGGGACGCTGAATCACACCGCTCTCACCTTCGAGGCGGCGGAGCGCCGCGGCCTCGAGGTCTGCCTGCTGATCTGCAGCGGAACCTCACCTGAACCGGACCTGGTCGAGCGCGAGAACCTGCGTTTCTTCGCGGCGATGCGGAAAGCGCGCCTGCACCGCGTCCCGATGGCGTTGCTCGTGATCGAGCGCGCCTTCGAGCCCGACGCCGCCAGGCCGGAACGGCTCACCGTCAGGATCGAGGGCGGATTGCCCGATTGGATGCCTGCCGAAGGAAGAAGCCCTTAGGTGGATGCCTTGCGTCTCCCGGCCCCGGAGCTCGTTGGCGAGCCAGAGTCAGCCGGAGCAGGGCAGTGCCTTTCAATTTGCTAACAGGGATTGCAAGCGCCCTCCCTGTCTGCTATCCCCGGAGATTTATCCCGATTTGTGATCACCCGCGTCCATGGTTAAAGTTGGACCATGAATAACGCTTGGATTCACGAGCAGCTCGCCGCCATCGACACCCTGTTCGGCAGTGTCGTCGAGGTCCTCAACCTCTTTCTGTTCGCCGATTTCGGCAGCGGCCTGCCCCTTATCGTCGCCGTCCTGCTACTCGGCGGCATCTACTACAGCTTCTACTTCTCCTGGCTGACGATCCGCGCCTTTCGCCATTCCATCGACGTCATTCGCGGCCGCTACGACGACCCCTCCGACCCGGGGGAGATATCCCACTTTCAGGCCCTGACCAGCGCCCTGTCGGCGACGATCGGCCTCGGCAACATCGCCGGAGTTGCCATCGCCGTCAGCGTCGGCGGCCCGGGGGCCGTCTTCTGGATGGTTGTCACCGCCCTCTTCGGCATGGCCTCGAAGCTCGCCTCCTGCACCTTGGCGGTGATGTACCGTCGTATCCACCCCGGCGGCCGTATCGCCGGCGGCCCCATGTACTACTTGGAGCAGGGCCTCGGCGCCAAGGGCTGGCTGGAGTTTGGACGTACCCTGGCGGTGCTTTTCGCCGTGCTGACCATCGGCGGCAGCCTGGGAGGCGGCAACATGTTCCAGGCGAATCAGACACTCGAGGTACTGGGAACCGTGCACCCGGGGTTTCGCGACTTCAACTGGGCGGTCGGCCTCCTCATGGCTCTCCTCGTCGGCCTCGTCATCATCGGCGGCATCCGCCGCATCGGCCGCGTCACCTCGCGGATCGTGCCGTTAATGTGCGTGTTGTACGTCGCCGTTTGCCTGTTCATCATCCTCGCCCACATCGGCGAGCTGCCGGGCATGATCGCCCTGATCATCGAAGACGCCTTCACAGGCCGCGCGGTCGGCGGCGGCTTCATCTACACCCTGGTCTGGGGCATCCGCCGTGCGGCCTTCTCCAACGAAGCCGGACTCGGGTCCGCGGCCTTCGCGCACGCGGCTGCCAAGACGAACGAAGCGGCGCGGGAGGGGATCGTCGCCATGATCGGCCCCTTCATCGACACCATCGTCATCTGCATGATGACGGCGCTTGTCTGCCTGCTGACCGGCGTCTACCAGGATCCGCAGTTCCAGTCCTCCGGGGGCTCCATCGTGGGGGCGCGCATGACCGCGGCGGCCTTCGAGTCCTTCATCCCCGGGGCGCGATACGTTCTGGCCCTGGCTGTCACCCTGTTTGCGTATTCGACGATGATCTCCTGGTCGTATTACGGCGAACGCGCCTGGGAATATCTCTTCGGCCCCGCCACGGTTATCCTCTTCCGCTTCATTTTCGTTCTTTTCGTCTTCCTCGGCAGTGTGACGGCTCTCGACAACATCATCGGATTCACCGACATGATGATCCTCGGCATGGCCTTCCCCAACATCCTCGGCGGCGTGCTCCTGAGCCCGCAAATCAAGGCCTGTCTCCAGGATTACTGGCAACGTCTGCAGGAGGGCCGGATTACCCGCTACAGGTAGTCCGCTTTTTACGCCATGGCCTGCGCCGGTCAGTCGCGCAGGCTGTCCCGGTCTTCGGCGAGGAACATCTCCTCGATTTCCAGGTCGGAAAAACCGAGCATCCAGTCCATCAACGGCACGCGGTCCGACTGCTCCTTCAGCCTCAGGCGCCTGACGAAGGCCAACCGGCTGATGCCGAAGGTCACCGTCGTCACCCGCCCCCCTTCGACGGCCACCTCAATTTCCCGCTCCTTCCCGCCGTAGTCGATTTCGACCCAGTGGCTGCCGGCCGGGACGTTGTGAAGGAGGATCCCGTTGTTACCCCCCCGCAGCAAGGATATGGTGTAGCGCCCCCCGAGCCGGATTGTGACCCCCCCTTCGGCGACGGCCGCCCCCAGGGGTGACTGCAGCAGGGCAAGGGAGCCGTCGAGGTCGGCCAGCCGGTCGAGACTGGCTGTTTCCTCTGCGGCAAGGCGGCTCACGACCTTGGTCGTCGGTTCCTCCTGCGGGGCGACCCGCGGACGCGTGACCTCCCAGGCAGGACGCACGCGCACCGGTGTGAGACCGTCCTCGCGGCTCAGGACGTACATCAGGATGTTCAGGCCTGCCTGGAGGAAGGGCCCGCTGGCGGCCGACGCCTCTTCCTCGAGCTCGTACATCCCTCCCCATTTTTGCCAAAGGGCTATGTCGCTGAAGATGGCCACGAGACGGCCGTCGAGCTGGACGCCCCAAAGCCCCAGTTTGGGCAGCCCGGGAACAGTGTCCTCCTCAATTGCTGAAGACGGTTCTTCCGACGGTGGCAACGCATCGCCGCGCTCCGAGCCGGGGTAGTACCACGATCCCTCCGACACCTCGAGAAGGTCGTCCTTGCCCTCCTCTCCAGGGAAACCGGTGTAGAAGTCGAAGAAGGAGTGATACAGGTCGTGATCGACGTCGATCGGACCGATACCGCCGTCGTTTTTCAGGATCGACTTCAGGGTGTCGACCATTTCGGTCAGAAAGCGATAACGACCCTCGACCCCCTCGATATAGAGCAGCCCGCCGCTGCGCATGTATTCTGCAAGCAGCTCTTTCTCCTTGTCGTGGAATCGGACCCGGTATTCGGAGGTAGTGACCGGGTTTCCTCCGCCCTCGAACAGGAAGTGAATCGGGTCGTCGAGGAGGGATTCCGAGTCGAAATAGCTGTGCCGGTGCTGGTCGACCTGAACGAGAATGTTCGTGCGGTCGCGAGCGTAGCGAGCCAGGGCGTCGAGAGCGAAGCCGCGGGCTCCGGCCCCGTACAGGTGCAGCCTCGGGATGTTGATGTACCCCCTGGCGTCCCGGCGGCTGTGGAGGCCGGGAATGATGGTGGCGGGAACCTTCCCTGCTCGGGCGAGATCCTCCATGCGCAACAGATCGAGAGCCTCGCTGCGCCCTGCGGTGTCCGCCCAGCCATACTCGTGAGGCGAAAGCATGCGCTCCTCGACGAATGCCAGGGTTTCGGGCGGCGCTCCGGTAACGATTTCCTGGAGGGCGATGTCGACCTCGGGCGCCTCCGGGGCCCGAGGCACGAGCTCTGTGCGGGTGACCTCCTCCGTCATGGCCTCCGGCTCGGCTTCCTGACGGAGGTATTCCATCCTCGACTCGGGCAGCCGTTTGGGTTCCGGGACGCGCATCCGTTGCGGTTCGAAGCGCCTCGCAGGGATGTTGGCGATCCTCGCCCTGAATGCCTTGGCTTCTTCCGCCTCGCGCCAGGACAGGGCGATGTAGTTCACCGCCACCAGATGCAGCAGAAAAGAGATGATCAGGCATGGCCAGATGATCGAATCGCGTCGTCGTCGCATTGCGGTGGCAGAAAAAAGTTGAGCGTTGAGTCGTCCTTTTGAAGGTCGCTTTCCGCAGTAAGCCGGGCAATCGCTACTGCGGGCAATCGCAACTGGTTGTTATCCCGAATTCGCGTAAATTCTGTGGCCCTCAGGAGCCATACGGCAGAGGGGCTACCGGCCTGCCCGGTTGCGCGCGCAAACGCATCGCCGCAAGGTCACCGGTAGCCATCGGTGCGCCACCCAGGTGAATCTCGAAAATGATCCAGGCAGAAGAATACAGAGAGGGATTCGAAGTCGAGCAGCAGGAGTGGCTGGAATCGCTCGACTACGTCCTGGCCACATACAGCCCCGAGGAGGTCCAGGCGCTGCTGAACAGGCTGCTGGCGAAGGCCGAGAGCACCGGCATTCCGTTTACCGCCAACACCCCCTACGTCAACACGATTCCCCGGTCGAGGCAGCCGAACTACCCCGGGAGCCGGGAGATCGAGCGGCGGCTGAAAAGCCTGATTCGCTGGAACGCCATGGCGATGGTCGTGCGCGCCAACCGCGACAAGGCGGCACCCGGCGGTCACATCTCGACCTACGCCTCTGCCGCCACCCTCTACGAAGTCGGCTTCAACCACTTTTTCCGCGCCCCCAAGCCGGGGTTCTCCGGCGACCAGGTTTACTTCCAGGGGCATGCAACCCCAGGGATCTACGCCCGCGCCTTCCTCGAAGGCCGCCTGACCGAGCGCCACCTCGAAAATTTCCGACGCGAATTGCGCGACGGGGGTGGGCTGTCCTCTTACCCCCACCCCTGGCTGATGCCGGAATTCTGGCAGTTCCCGACCGTGTCGATGGGCCTCGGCCCCATCCTGTCGATCTACCAGGCGCGCTTCAACAAGTATCTCCAGGACCGCGGACTGGCCAGCACCCGCGAGTCGAAGGTGTGGGCGTTCCTCGGGGATGGGGAGACCGACGAGCCGGAATCCCTCGGGGCCATCACCCTTGCCTCGAGGGAACAACTCGACAACCTGATCTGGGTGATCAACTGCAACCTGCAGCGGCTCGACGGTCCGGTCCGGGGCAACGGCAAGATCATCCAGGAGCTCGAAGCGGCGTTCCGCGGCGCCGGATGGAACGTCATCAAGGTTATTTGGGGGGACGACTGGGATCCCCTGCTCGAACGGGACGACCCGGCCCTGATCGCCCGCATGGGGGAGGTCGTCGACGGCGAATACCAGAAATACACGGTTTCCGACGGCCCCTTCATCCGCGAGCACTTCTTCGGGGTCCACCCGCGCCTGTTGGAGATGGTCGAGAACCACTCCGACGAGCAACTGGTGCGCATGCGCCGGGGCGGCCACGACCCCGAAAAGGTGTACGCCGCTTACAAGGCGGCGGTCGAGCACACCGGATCGCCCACGGTTATTCTCGCCAAGACCGTGAAAGGGTATGGTCTTGGCGAAGCCGGAGAAGGCAAGAACATCACCCACCAGCAGAAGAAGCTCAACGAGGACGAGCTGCGGCATTTCCGCTCCCGTTTCGGCATCCCGATCTCCGACGACGAGGTCGCCGAGGCCCCGTTCTACCGGCCTCCCGACGACAGCCCGGAGGTCGTCTACCTGCGGGAGCGCCGCGATGCGCTCGGGGGGCAGCTTCCGCAGCGCGCCGTCAGGGCGAAGCCGCTGACCACGCCCCCGCCGCAGTTCTTCCAGGAGTTCAAGGACGGCAGCGGGGGCCGCGAGACCGCCACTACCATGGCTTTCGGGCGCATCCTCACCAAGCTGATGCGCGACAAGGAAATCGGCAGGCTGATCGTCCCGATCATCCCCGATGAAGCGCGCACTTTCGGCCTCGACTCCCTGTTCAGACCCTTCGGAATCTACTCGCACGTCGGACAGCTGTACGAACCGGTGGACCGCGATACTCTTTCATACTACAAGGAGGCCACCGACGGACAGGTGCTGGAGGAGGGTATCACCGAGGCGGGGGCGATTTCCTCCTTCATCGCCGCCGGTACCGCCTACTCGACCCACGGCATCAACACCATCCCGTTCTACATCTACTACTCCATGTTCGGACTCCAGCGCATCGGCGACCTCGTGTGGCTGGCGGGGGACATGCGCTGCCGCGGTTTCCTGATCGGCGGCACCGCCGGGCGCACGACCCTCAGCGGCGAAGGCCTGCAGCACTGCGACGGCAACAGCCTGCTGCTGTCCTATCCGGTCCCGAATCTGCTCAGCTACGACGCCGCCTTCGGGTACGAGCTCGAGGTGGTGATCCGCGAGGGCATCCGCCGCATGTACGAAGAACAGGAGAGCATTTTCTACTACCTGACCGTGGAGAACGAGCCCTACGTGATGCCGCCGATGCCGGACGGCTGCGAAGACGGAATCCTTCGCGGCATGTACAAGTTCCGGGAGTCGTCGGCGAAAGGGGCGAAGAAGGCGCACCTGCTCGCCAGCGGGGCGATCGTCAACATGGCGCTCGAAGCCGGGGTGATCCTGGAAGAGAAGTACGGCGTCGCCGCCGACGTCTGGAGCATCACGAGCTTCAAGCAGCTTCACACCGACGGCCTGGAGGTGGATCGGTGGAATCGCATGCATCCCACCGAAGAGCCGCGGTGGCCGTACGTCAGACAGGCCCTGGAGGGGGAAAGGGGGGTGTTCGTCATCGCCTCCGATTACGTGAAGGCGCTGCCGGAGTCGATCGCGCGCTGGTTCCCGAGGCCGCCGGTTTCGCTCGGCACCGACGGCTTCGGGCGCAGTGAGGGGCGCCAGGCCCTGCGCGACTTCTTCGAAGTGGATGCCCGCTACATCGTCCTGTCGGCCCTGAAGGCCCTGGCCGACGAGGGGGAGATCGAGGCGCTTGAGGTTGCCAAAGCGATGAAGGACCTCGATGTCGATCCGGAAAAACCAAACCCGGTAACCGTGTGAACTGATGCCGACCGAATTCAAACTCCCCGACCTCGGGGAAAACATCGAAGCGGGAGAGGTCGTCAATGTCCTCGTTTCAGTCGGCGACTCCCTTGAGGAGGACCAGCCGGTCATCGAGCTCGAGACCGACAAGGCGGTCATAGAGGTCCCCTCCTCCGTGAGGGGTACCATTGCCGAGGTCATGGTGTCCGAAGGGGATACCGCGGCGGTGGGCCAGGTCATCCTGACGGTTGAAGGACAATCCGGCGGCGGCGCGCAGGAGCCTGAAACGGGGGTGCGAAAGGCCGAATCTCCGGCGCCGCCGGCAGCACAGCCACCGGCCCCGGCTGGCGGAGAAGCTCCGGCTTCCCGCCTAGTCGAGGTAACCCTGCCCGCGCTCGGTGAGGGGATCGAGAGCGGGGACATCGTCGCCGTGCTGGTTTCGGCAGGCAGCGACATCGCCATCGACGATCCGGTGCTGGAGATCGAGATCGACAAGGGTGTCGTGGAGATGCCTTCACCCCTCGCCGGCAAGGTCACCGCAGTCCACGTGAGCGAAGGGGACAAGGCTGCGGTCGGGCAGTTGGTCCTCACCGCCGAAAACAGAACTTCCGCCCCGGAAGCCGCGCCTGCCGCGGCGGCTCCCTCCCTCCCTGCCGGGAAGGAACCGCCGCCGCCGGCCCCCGTTCCTGCTCCGGCACCCGCGGCGCCGGCCGGCACCGATACACTGGCGCCCACTAAGCTGGTTCCCGCGGCCCCGTCCGTGCGCCGACTGGCCCGGGAAATCGGGATCGACATCGCCGAGGTCCGGGGCACGGGACCAGGGGGCCGCATCTCCGCAGAAGACGTAAAGGCGCATGCGCGCGCCCTCAACAGCCGGCGCTCCGCGACCCCCGAGGCCGCGGGCACCCAAGCCGAGGTCGCTCCGCTCCCCGACTTCTCGAAGTGGGGGGACGTCGAGCGCAAGCCGATGAGCAACGTGCGCCGTGCCACCGCCCGCCACATGGCGAGCGCCTGGGGGACCATCCCCCACGTCACGCAGTTCGACAAGGCGGACGTCACCGACCTCGAGGCCTGGCGCAGGAAATACGGCAAGGGGGTCGAGGCGGCTGGCGGCAAGCTGACGCCGACGGCGATCGCCCTGAAGGTGGCGGCGGCGGCGTTGTCGAGGTTTCCCGCCTTCAACGCCAGCATCGACGTCGGCAGCGAGGAAGTGATCTACAAGAAATACATCAACATCGGCGTCGCCGTGGATACCGGGCGCGGGCTGCTGGTGCCCGTCGTGCGCGACGTCCACCGCAAGAGCATCGTGCAGCTGTCCGTCGAACTGACCGAGATCTCCTCAAGGGCGCGCAGCGGCAAGCTCGGCATCGAAGAGATGCAGGGCGGCACCTTCACGATCAGCAACCTCGGGGGGATCGGCGGCACCGCGTTCACCCCGCTCGTCAACGCCCCAGAGGTGGCGATTCTGGGAATCGCCCGCAGCGCCCAGGAGCCGGTGCTGGTCGACGGCGAATTCGCGCCGCGCCTGATGATGCCCCTGGCCCTGTCCTACGATCACCGCCTGATCGACGGCGCCGACGGAGCCCGCTTTCTGCGCTGGTTCTGCGACGCTCTCGAGAACCCGTTTCTGCTCGCCCTCGGTGGGTAGGAACCCGGTCCCTGCCGTGACGAAAACGCAGCTCGCCGTCATCGGCGCCGGCCCCGGAGGCTACGTCGCCGCCTTCAAGGCCGCCGACCTCGGACTGGACGTCACCCTGATCGACCCGGACCCCAAGCCGGGCGGCGTCTGCCTCTACCGGGGCTGCATTCCGTCCAAGGCCCTGCTGCACGTCTGCAAGCTGCTTAACGAGGCCAGGGAGGCAGAGGCGTGGGGGATAAAGTTCGGCGAACCGGAGATCGACCTGAAGCGACTCAAGGCTTTCAAGGACCGCGTCGTCGCCAGGATGGCCGGCGGACTCGGCCAGCTCGCCAGGGGGCGCAAGGTGAACTTCATCCGCGGCCGGGCCCACTTCGTCGATGGCCGGACTCTTTCGGTGGATGCCGACGGTGAAGACGGCCTGCAGCTTCAGTTCGAGAACGCCATTGTCGCCACCGGTTCGCGCCCCTCGACCCTCCCGGTTTTCGACATCGGCGGCGACCGCGTCATGGACTCGACCAGCGCCCTGGAGCTCCCGGAAATCCCATCGCGGCTGCTAGTCGTCGGCGGCGGGGCCATCGGAGTGGAGCTTGGCTCGGTTTACGCTTCGCTGGGGTCCGCGGTCTCCGTGGTCGAAATGATGCCGGGGCTGGTGCCCCCGGCGGACCGCGACCTCGTCAAGCCGCTGCACGACCGCCTGGAGGAGCTGTGCGAGCGCATCCTGGTCGATACGACGGTAAGCTCGGTCCGGGTGGAGGAAGATGCCCTGCGGGTCGCCTTTCAGCGCCGGGAAGGGGAGCCATTCGAGGAGAGCTACGACAAGCTCCTGGTCGCCGTCGGACGCACCCCCAATTCGGGCGGCCTCGGGCTGGAGAACACCCGGGTAAAGGTCGACGGCCGCGGCTGCATCGAGGCCGATCACCAGCGCCGCACCGGGGAGCCGTCGATCTTCGCGATCGGCGACGTCACCGGATCCGGGCTTGCGCACAGCGCCAGCCATGAAGGGGCGGTAGCCGCCGAGGTCATTGCCGGTCACCGCGTCGCCTTCGAGCCGAACGCCATTCCCAACATCGTGTACACCGATCCCGAAGTCGCCTGGTGCGGGGTGACCGAGGAGGAGGCCAAGGCGGATGGCCTCGACGTCGAAATTACCCGCTTCCCATGGGGAGCTTCGGGCCGCGCCACCACCCAGGACCGCAACGACGGTCTCACCAAGCTGATCCTCGACAAGCCCAGCGGCCGCGTGCTAGGCGTCGGGGTGGCCGGCGCCGGCGCCGGGGAGCTGATCGCCGAGGGGGTTCTCGCCGTCGAGATGGCGGCCCTGGCCAGCGATCTGAGCCATTCCATTCACCCGCATCCCACTCTCTCGGAAACCCTGATGGAAGCGGCCGAGCTGTTCGGGGGCCAGAGCCCGCATCTGGCCCCCGTAAAACGCTGACAGCGGAGGGGATCGCCATTCCAGGCCTGCCTTGTTCCCCAAGCCTGGAAGACGACCCGGGACCAGAAGCCCCTGCTAGTTTTTGGGAGCATCCATGATATCAGCTGAGTCACCGATCAGGTTTCTTCCTCTGTTCCTGGTGCTTCTCCTCTCGGAAGGGCTGTTTCCTCAGGGAACCCTGCATGCCGAAGTCCTGTCGCGGAGCGATGCCGTGCGCATGGTCGTCGAACGCAACCCGGAAGTGGAAGCCGCCCGCAACGCTTGGGAGGGCGCCCGCGCCCGGGGGCGCCTGGACGGAGCCCTCCCGGACCCGGAGTTCGAGTTCGAGTTCGAAGAGCTGCCAAAAGTGGATTTGGACGATCGTGGTGAGCACACGATCGGAGTAAGCCAACGGGTTGAATTCCCCCTGAAGTGGTGGCATCGCTTCCGGGCGGGCCGCCGTCAGGGGGAAGCGGCCCGTCTCGCCCTATTCGAGATGGCCAGACTCGACATGGGCATGCGGGCAAAGAGGGCTTACGACCGGATCGCCTTGCAACAGTCGCTTCTCCAGCATGCCCGCCAGGATCTCGACCTGGCCCGGGACATCCTGCGCCAGGCAACTATCCGTTTCGAAGCGGGGGATGTGCCCCAGCTGGATGTAATGCGGGCCAGGGTCGAAGTCGGACGGGCAACCAATCGTTTGACCGCGGCGAAAAACGACCTGACCGTGGCAAAGACCGAGCTCAATGCACTCCTGGGGCGGCCGCTGCAGACCCGGCTTTCGATATCGGACAGTCTGTTCTTTCAGCCCTTCGAGGCAGACCTCGACCGATTGACCGGAGCCGCCCTGCGGCAACGCCCCGATCTGTCCGGCATCGCGCTGCAACTGCAAGCCCTGAAGATCCGGCAGGCAGCGGCAACGGCCGCCTACTTGCCGGATCTCCTTGTGGGCCTGGCTCGCCAACAGCGTCACGGAGGCCACGAGGAGAAATCCTGGCGTTTGCGTTTCGCCATGGAAGTGCCGCTGTGGGCCTTTTCCCGGCAGCGCGGCGAACGAGCCGAAGCCAAGGCTGAAGCGGCCCGGGTCGAGGCCGAACAGGAGGCGATGCGCTACCAAGTCCTTTTCGAAACGAAACGGGCTTATCTGCATCTCGTTACCGCGGGGGAGCAGGTGGCCCTGTTCCAGGACCTTATCCTGCCCGAAGCAGAGCGGGCCTTCGAGGTGGCCGGCCGCAGCTACGCCGAAGGCAAATCCTCCTACCTGGAGCTTTTGGATGCCCGGCGCACCTGGATCGGGACGCGTGTGGAATTCGCCCAGTTCCTGTTCGAGTACCGCGCTGCCGAGGCTGCCCTGGAACGTGCGATCGCCGGTCCCCTGTCCGTCACGGGCTCGGCGGAGAACTGAACCAGCTGCACAGCGCTACTGATCTGCAGAACTCCCCGAGGAGAATGAGAATGCGTATCTACACGGCGAGCCTGGGAATCACAGGTTTGCTGGCAGGTCTTTTCGCGCTTGGAGAGGGCGCCGCCCTTTCTCCCTGGAATCGGCCGGCCTGGGCTGCCGAGGACCGCGATGACTCCGGGGAGAGCGTACGGCTGAGCGCGGCAGAACGGGCCGAATTCGGTATCGAGGTCGCGAAAGCCGCTTCGGGCAAATTGTCAGTTCGGGTGAATTCTCCCGGAGAGGTGCAGGTGAATCCGAATCTGCTGGCCCACATCGTGCCCCGAGTACCGGGAGTGGCCATCGAGATCCACGCCAACATCGGCGACCAGGTGAAGCAGGACGAGGTCCTGGCCGTTCTCGAAAGCCAGGAGCTTTCCGAGATGATGTCGGCCTACCTGGTTGCCCAGGAGCGCCTCGAGCTTGCCCAGGCAACCTTCGACCGGGAAGAAACCCTGTGGACCCAGTCCATCTCTTCGGAGCGGGTTTTCCTCGAAGCCAGAACCCGGCTGGCGGAAACGCGGATCGACCTGCGAGTGGCCGAACAGAAGCTGAGGGCCCTCGGCTATTCTGCGGCCTACCTGGAGAAGCTCTCCTTCGAGGACGACAAACGCTTTACCCGCTACGAAATAAGGGCTCCCTTCACCGGGACCATCATCTACAAGCACATAACCCAGGGGGAAGTGCTGAAAGAGGATTCCGAGGCCTTCGTCGTGGCTGACCTGCGTTCGGTCTGGGTCCTGTTGACGGCATATCAGAAGGACCTGCAGTTCCTCCGCGTCGGCCAGACCGTCCATGTCCAAGGCAGCCAGGGCCGCCCTTCGACGACGGGGACGGTGGACTATATCAGCCCGATAATCAACGAGACGCTGCGGACAGCTACGGTTCGGATCGTGCTCCCCAACCGGGACGGCAATTGGCGGCCAGGCTCCTTTGTCACCGCAACCATCGATGTAGAGGGAATAGACGTGCCGCTCCTGGTGCCAAGGTCGGCCATCCAGATGCTGGAAGATCACCCCGTCGTCTTTGTCGAGACCGACGAGGGATTTGCGCCCGAACCCGTTGAGGTCGGCCGCGCCAACCCCACCCATGCCGAGATCCTCTCGGGGCTGAAATTGGGACAGCCGTATGTCTCTCGAGGCGCCTTCGTTCTGAAAGCCCAGCTGGAGAAGGGCGCTTTCGGAGAAGGCCACGCCCACTGATTGGCGGAGGGAGGGCAGGCCGATGGTAGACCGCATCATTCAGCTGTCGCTGCGCAACCGCATGCTCATGCTGGTCCTGGGAGCGGTGGTTGTGGCCAGCGGTTATTACAGCTACCGGCAACTTCCTGTCGATGCCTTTCCCGACGTCTCCCCCAACCTGGTCCAGGTATTCACCGTCACCGAGGGCTTGGCCCCGGAAGAGATCGAAACCTACGTCACCTATCCCATCGAGACGGTGATGAACGGCCTCCCAGGCATCGAGAACATCCGCTCCGTCTCCAACTTCGGCCTCTCGGTCGTCAACATCTATTTCGAAGACGGGATGGATATCTACTTTGCCCGCCAACTGGTCAACGAACGGCTCCAGGAGGCCAGAGAACAGATCCCGGAAGGGTTCGGCGAACCGGCACTGGGGCCGATCTCGACCGGCATGGGACTGGTGCTCTTCTACTACCTCGAAGACACCACCGGCGAGCACGCGCTCGAAGAGCTGCGCACGATCCAGGATTGGCTGGTCAAGTTCCACCTGCAGACCGTGCCGGGAGTCACCGAGGTCCTCGGCATCGGCGGCCACGAGAAACAGTTCCACGTAGTGGTCGATCCCCACGCCCTGTTGCGCTACGGGGTGACCCTGCACGACGTCATCGAGCAGATCGAAGCCAATAACCTCAACGTCGGCGCCCAGTTCATCGAGAAGGACGCCGAGGAATACGTCGTGCGCTCGGTGGGCCTGGCCTCCACGGTCGCCGACATCGAGAACATCGTCATCAAGGCGTCCGACGGAACTCCCATCTTCCTCGACCAGGTGGCCGAGGTGGGCATCGGCGGGGCGATCCGGCGCGGCGTGCAGACCCGCAACGGCGTGGAAGAAGTGGTCGCCGGCATGGTGATCAAGCTCTTCGGCACCAATTCCTCCACCGTGATCGAGCGGGTCGAAGCGAAGATGCAGGAGATCAACCGCATTTTGCCCGCCGGCGTGCGCCTGGTTCCCTACTACGAGCAGAAGACCCTGGTGGCGGCATGCGTGGCCACGGTCACCGACGCCCTGATTCAGGGCATTGTTCTGGTCACGCTGGTGTTGATCCTGTTCATGGGCAGCGTCCGGCCAAGTCTGGTGGTGGCCCTGTCCATTCCCTTCTCCGTCCTGTTCGCCACCCTCGGCATGCACTATTTCGGCCTCTCGGCAAACCTCATGTCCCTTGGCGGCCTGGCCATCGCCATCGGCATAATGGTCGACGGCACCATCGTCGTGGTCGAGAACGTCGACCGCATCCTGCGGCAGGGCGAAGCGGACGAGGAACGCGTCCAGGCCGTTGCCCGCGCCTGTGTGGAAGTCGGCCGCCCCATCGTCTTCGCCATCCTCATCATCATCCTCGTCTTCCTGCCCCTGTTCACCCTCCAGGGGGTGGAGGGGAAGACCTTCCGGCCGCTGGCCTACACCGTGGCCATGGCGATGCTGGGCTCGCTGGTCTTCGCCCTCTTCCTCGCCCCGGTGTTGTCGCACCTTTTGCTGCGCTCACCCAAATCCAGGGGCGAGGGCGCACGAGCCGGCGAAGGCTGGATGATGCGCCATCTCGTGGCTACTTACCGACCCATGGTCGCTCGTTTCGTTGCCCACCGCTTCTGGGCCCTGGGGTCGGCAGGCATCCTTCTGCTTGTCGGGCTGGCGATCTTCCCGCGGCTGGGGTCGGAGTTCACCCCGGCGCTGCAGGAGGGAACCTTGGTCCTCAGGCTGACCATGGCCCCCTCCATCTCGCTCGAGGAGAGCACCCGCATCACCATGCTGGTCGAGCGCCGCCTGCTGAAAATCCCCGAGATCTCCGGCGCGGTTTCCCGCATCGGCCGCGGCGAGGTCGGCGCCCACACGGACCCCATCAACAGCGCCGAGATGTTTCTCCTGCTCCAGCCCAGGGACCGGTGGCGTGAGGCTCGAAACCAGGAAGAGCTGCAGGAAACCATTCGCGCCGAGCTGGGGGAAATACCCGGTGTGCTGACCAACTTCACCCAGCCGATCGCCATGACCGTGGATGAGCTGCTCGAAGGGGTGCGGGCAGAGCTGGCCATCAAGCTCTTCGGGGACGATCTCGAGGTGCTGAAACAGAAGGCGGACGTAATCGCCCGGGTGGTCGACACGGTCACGGGGGCGGCCGATGTCCAGGTCGACCAGATCAGCGGCACCCCTCAGCTGCTCATCCGCGTCGACCGGCAGGCCATCGCCCGCTACGGTGTCAACGTCGCCGACGTGCAGAAGGTGGTTCAGGCGGCCGTTGGCGGGGAGATGGTGGGGCAGGTGTTCGAAGGGATTCGCCGCTTCGACATCCTGGTGCGCTTCGCCCCGCAATTCCGCAGCAGTCCCGAGGCCATCGCCCAAATCCTGGTTCAGTCCCCAATGGGCGTCCAGATCCCTCTGGTTCAGCTGGCCCGGATCGAAGAAGTGGTGGGGCCGCGCCAGATCACCCGGGAAAAGAGCCAACGCTTCATCACGGTTCAGTGCAACGTCACCGACAGGGATATCGGCTCGTTCGTCGAGGAGGCCCAGGAGGCGATAGAAGACCGGGTGGCGCTGCCCCCGGGCTACCTCGTGACCTGGGGCGGCCAGTTCCGACTGCAGCAGGAGGCCAACAAACGGCTGGCCATCGTCGTGCCCATCACTCTATTCGTGATTTTCCTGCTTCTGTTCTCCAGCTTCAATTCGCTGAAAAACGCGATTCTCATCCTGCTCAACATCCCCCTGGCGCTGGTCGGCGGGGTGGTGGCCCTGTGGCTGACCGGACAGAACCTGTCCGTGCCTTCATCGGTCGGTTTCATCGCCCTGTTCGGAATCGCCCTGGAAAACAGCATGGTGATGGTGACCTACTTCAACCAGCTGGTCCGCGACGGCGTCGACCTTGACGAGGCCTCGGTCCAGGGTGCATGTCTGCGGGTGCGGCCGGTGCTGATGACCGCCCTGACGACCGCCCTGGGGCTGCTCCCGTTGCTTTTTTCCAGCGGCACCGGCAGCGAGGTACAGCGGCCCCTGGCCACGGTAGTAGTCGGCGGCCTGGTCAGCTCCACTGTACTGACCCTGCTGGTGCTGCCGGCGCTCTACAAGTGGTTTGCCGTGCAACTGAATCGCGGAGAGGCGGAAGAGCTTTTGGCGGAACGGGAAAAAGTGGCCTTCTAATCAGGCGTCTCGACCAAAATTTCGGCCCAGCGCCGTCTATAGCCTTATATATGCATATTTAAGAGTCTCGTCGCCTTATTATCTCAATGCAATTGCACAGGAGGCTATTGAGTGACCTTTGAATTTCTTGGGATATTGACCAGTTTTTTCGACTTCCTCTGGTCATCCTTCCTGTTGCTAGCACCCATGCTGTTGCTGGGGCTATTCCTTTCCGGCCTGATTCATGTGTTCATCTCCCGTCAGGCCATACTCCGCTGGCTCCGCGACGACAGTCTAAAATCCGTAACCACAAGCTCGGCCATCGGCGTGCCCGTGCCGCTATGTAGTTGTTCGGTTGTACCGGTAGTCGCTGAGATGCGCCGGAAGGGCGCGTCCCGTTCGGCCTGCATGTCCTTCCTGATAACTGCGCCGGAAACAGGCGCGGACTCAATTCTAGTCACCAATGCGTTCTTCGGCTTCGTAGTTGCCATTGTCCGGCCCGTCATCAGCTTCATCACCGCGATCGTCGCCGGGATCTTTTGCATTGGCCTCATAAAAGACGACCGCGACGAAGCCAAGGCGAGCGACCCCGACCACTGCCATGACTGTGATCACGATCATGGCTCGCACCAATCCCTCATAGCTGATAGAGATGATTGCTACGTCAGCCCTTCGCAATTGAAGGTGTTATTGGTCAACTGGTTGAAGGGAAATGCCACTAGCGATCCTTCTCCGGGCGATGTCTCCACAGACGATCAGAGTCTAGATTTCAAGAAGCTGGTCAAGCACGTCTTTCGCTATGGCTTCATTGAGATAGCGGACGACATTCTCTTTGCGCTGCTGGTGGGCGTTGCCTTGGGAGGAGTGCTCTTTCTGGCGATTCCAGGCGACCTGATGTCAAACGAGTATGCCCGCTGGCTATCCTATCCGATCATGGTGCTGATCGGCATTCCCCTCTATATCTGCGCTTCCGCCAGTACTCCGATCGCCGCCGCACTAGTTGCCAAGGGAGTCAGCCCCGGTGCGGCGCTGATTTTCCTCATGACCGGACCGGCCACCAATACGGGCACCATCGCGATCATCGTCAGCCAGTTCGGCTCCCGCTTCGCATCCATCTATGTTGCCGCAGTCATCGCGGTTACGGTCATCCTCGGCATCGCCATCGACGCGCTGCTTCTGGCCGCTGGCCTGACGATTTCCGTGAACCTCGACGCCTCCCATTCGCCGGCTATTCAGTTCCTGCAATGGGGAAGCGCTTTGCTCCTCATCGCTCTGATCGTCTGGCGCTTTCGGGCCGGTGCCCTGCGCAACGGCTACGAGGATATGCTGTTCAATCTTCGTTTCCGGTCCAGCACTAGCGACCGGTGAGGGGTCCCCTGATCCGCAGTCGTTTCTTGCGGGACATCATCTTCCCACCACACCAGTAGGTCCACTTCTTCCCGTATTCACCTTTCTGATCCCAGAAACTGCCGGATGTACTCGCCTTTCGGTGTTAGCTGGGTGGCGACGTCGATCACATTGGGCACTTTATCCATTATCTTTTCACGGATCTGTTTAACGACTGCGTACCCTTCTGCTACCGTGAGCTCTGGATCGGTTTCCGCCGTTAATTCAACATACAGGGCACCACCCATGGACCGGATGCGAATATTGTGGGTAAATGTTACGCCTGCTACCTCTTCCGCCATCTCTTCGATTAGGGCTATCGTCTCTAGTGTCCTGTCGTGTAATTAACTGTACAAACAATTGAAGGTGCCGTAGGTTTCTCTTATCCCCTTTCTGAAAGGAGAGACCTATGGTGACGGGGCGTCCATTACCGCCGTTAGAGCTGAGTCCGTCGGACCGGGAACGATTGGAATCGATGGCCAAATCCCGGAGCCTTTCCCACGGGTTGGTGCGGCGAGCCGAGATTAGTCTGCTGGGCGCAGAAGGCTGGCCCAATGAAGCCGTCGCCGCCGCCGTGGGTGTGACGCGTGCTACGGTCGGCAAGTGGCGCCGGCGCTTTCTCGAAAACGGGCTCCCGGGCTTGCATGATGAGCTGCGCTCAGGGGCGCCACGATCGAGTACGGATGAACAGGTAGCCGAGGTGGTATACAAGACCCTGAAGACCAAGCCCAAAGACGAAACACAGTGGTCGGTGCGCTCCATGGGCGAAGAAACCGGCTTGACCAAGGACGCGGTTCATCGCATTTGGCGCACGTATGGTTTGCAGCCCCATCGACACAAGCACTTCAAGCTTTCCACCGATCCTTTCTTTGTCGACAAAGTACGGGATATCGTCGGCTTGTACCTGAATCCCCCCGAGCACGCCCTGGTGCTGTGCGTGGACGAGAAGAGCCGGATCCAGGCGTTGGAACGAAGTCAGCCCATGCTGCCCCTGGGACTGGGATACGTGGAAGGGGTACCGCACGACTACAAGCGCCATGGCACCACCACCCTGTTTGCCGCCTTGGACGTAGCCACCGGGGAAGTGATGACCCAGTGCAAGCCCCGTCATCGTCACCAGGAGTTCCTTCAGTTCCTGCGCCACATCGAGGCCCACGTCCCCGCTGACCTCGATATTCATCTCGTCGTCGACAACTACGCCACGCATAAGCAGGCCAAGGTCAAGCGATGGCTGGCACGGCGTCCCCGATTTCACGTTCACTACACCCCCACCTATGCTTCGTGGCTCAATCAGGTGGAGATCTGGTTCAATATCCTTACCCGCCAGGCGGTTCGGCGCGATTCGTTCCGCAAGGTGTCGGAGCTCATCGAGCGCATTGAACGCTACACGGCCAAATGGAACGCCAACGCACACCCTTTCGTGTGGACGGCTACGGCCGATTCCATCCTCGCGAAAATCAAGAGACTTTGCGAACGAATCTCTGCGACACAACACTAGCGAGGGCGCGAAATCTATCAACTCTTTGACCGCGTTGCTCCCAACCTCCCAAGCACTGTGTAAGATCAGGCCCGCGATCACGACCGTGGTGACCGGATTAATCAACGCGAAAGCCGGAAAATAGGATGAAATAAAAATGCTCAGCAGGACCGCCAAGGCGCTGATGGAATCGGCCCGATGATGCCATGCTTTCGCAATCAGCATGGGGCTGTTCAGGCGTATGCCCTTGCCCCGAGTCACGCGGAAAAGTATTTCCTTGGCAATCACTGAAGTGACGATTACTCCGCTGACGAGAAAGAACAAATGACCTAAGCCCCCTTCGCCATCCTCGGGGTGTTCTTGGTCATGGTCGTGGTCGTGAACGTGGTCTTCTATCCCATGGGTTTCCGCTTCTTCCACAATGGCTGTGGGCATCCCATGACCGTGATCGTGATAGCCAAAAGCATCCATGGTCAGTTCCACACTCACAAACGCGAGGAGGAACGCGGCAAAAAACGCCAACAGGGTTTCGACGCGACGCCGGCCGTAATGGAACCGTACATCCTCTCCCCCGTTTCGGGGTCTATCCGGGTTTTTCAACGCCGAAACGTAAGTACGGAAAGTACCTGAGCCCTTGCTGTTCATCTGAGTACATGACAAGGCCATAGGTCGTTCCCTATGCTTGGTGTATCCCCATCAAGCACTCCCCAGGAAAGGGAAGGGAAGGCGACCTATGACCGCTATGAAGTTCGTCTCCAAGCTGTTCAAGTTCAAGGGGTTTGGCGCTGTGGGCGTGTGGTTCGAAGGACACGGGGAGGAAGCGGCCGTCGTGGTCGCGGTGAAGCCCCAAAGGAACGGGTGCCGGTGTCCCGAGTGTGGGCGCCGGGGCAAGATCGTACGGATCATGGAGCCCCGCCGCTGGCGCGACGTCCGCATTTGCGGCCGTACCGTCTGGTTGTACCACCGCCCTCGAGAGATCCGCTGTCCGACCCACGGCCGGCACGTCGAGGAGGTGCCCTGGGCAGCGCCCTCGGCCCGGGTCAGCTACCGCTTCGAATACCTGCTGCTGACCTACTGCCAGTGGATGCCGCAGGTCACCGCCGCGCGCTTGCTGGGCCTGGCTCCTTCGACCCTGTCCGACCAGGTGCACCGGCTCATCGAGCGCCGGCGTACAGGCCATCGCATCCGCGCGCTGACGACCCTCGGCATCGACGAGATCTCCTACGCCAAGGGCCATAAATACGCCACCCTGGTCTACGACCTGGAGCGCTCCTGTGTCGTCTGGATCGGCAAGGGCAAGGCCCGCGAAACGATCGATACGTTCTTCCGGGACCATCTCAGCGCCTTCCGGAAGGCCCGTATCCGCTGGGCCTGCTGCGATATGAGCGAGACCTTCATCGGCGCCATCCGCCAGCACTGCCCCAACGCCCAGCTCGTCCTGGACCGATTCCACGTCGTCAAGGCCCTCAACGAAGCCGTCGACGAGGTGCGCAAGGAACAGTGGCGGCAAGCCTGCGGCGAGGACCGCAAGCTGCTCAAGGGCCTGCGCTGGGTGCTGCTGCATCACTCCGCCCGGCGCTCGCCAAAGGACCGGCGCACGCTCCAAACCCTGGAGAAGGCCAACCGCCGCATCTACCGCGCCTGGCGCCTGAAGGACGAGTTCGAGCACTTCTGGCGCTACAAGGCGCGCTGGGCCGCCGAACGCTTCCTCAAGAAGTGGACGACGGCGGCCCTGCGCAGCCGCCTGGAGCCCCTGCGCAGGTTCGTCAACACGGTGCGCAAGCATGCGGCCGGCATCACGGCCTTCGTCGACACGCACCTGACCAACGCCGCCGCCGAAGGGCTCAATCGAATCATCCGCATGGTCAAGAATCGAGCCAGTGGATTTAAATCTCTGGATGCCTTTGCCGACCTCATTTACCTGTGCGTCGGAGACCTCGATATCCCTGCGCAGATTCCGGCCCGATTCCGTACCGTGTGAATCACTCAATATCTCTCTCTGTACATGCTATAAAATGTCCTTTGAAAAACCCGGATATAGCCCGTTTTCGACGTTGATCCCTGTCCCGGATAACCGGTCCGCCCCCCATTTTCGAGTGCCAGGTTCGGCGACTGCCTGACCATCACGCACCATACGCCACCACGATGTCCCAGATCCAGATCACGCGGGTCGCGAACAGCAGGTTCTTCACCTTGGTGCGCTCGTCGTGCCCGTGGATCAGCTGCATCTCCTCGAGCTCCGGCTGCTGGCGGTTGGGCATGAACCCGTACACCTGCGTCCCGGGCCGCCGCTGGCAGATGTGCTTGGCGTCGGTCCCCCCGGTCGTCAGCGACGGCACCACCGGCACCCGGGATCGTGACGCGCCATCACTCGATGCTGAGGCGGTTAGTGGATGGAGTCATCCACCAGCTTCTGCGCAGTGTGCGTGAGCCTCTTCAATAATCCGGTCGACCTCTTCAACAGCAGCTTTGGCGCTTTCAAGCAGGATGTGGGGCTTGAGTTCTGTCAGCTGCCTGGACCTATCGTCGACTGAAACGTCAGCCTCCGCGCGTTGTTTGAGGAAAAACGCTGTAGCCAACCTTTCGAGCTCGGTTACACTTTTGGCACCGACCTTATTGGCCACGAAGGCGACGCGGTCGCCGTACTTCGCCAAGGTCTTCGAGCTGATGCTCTGAATGTACTTACTGCGATCGGTGGGAGTGATCCTGGGTCCATAAGACCATTGCGGTTCCAGCCGAATCAACCCATCGGCACGATAGCCTGTAAGTTCGTCCCTCAAATCGAACGAAAACGGTCCGTGTTTGTACAGAATGAAATCGAAGCCCAGCGGGACCTGCATCAAATCCTGGACGAAAAGGGTGGATTTCTGGATGTGGGTTTCTCCGCACCAACTACCCTGCTCACGTAACAGTTCAATTAGACGCGTAACCAGTGCCGCCCTCCTGAGTCTATCCATCATCTTTCTCCTCTTCTACCGGTTTAATGATTTCCTCTCGATTCTTTTTCAGCCATTTGTTTACTTCCCAGTACCGCTCTCGTTCGGCGAATACATAGTCAACTGAGACCATAGGCACCTGGTTTAAAGCCTCCGATAGCCCCAAAGAGGAAACGATCTGGTCGTCACGCATGCGCACTGGAAAATTCGGTACTCCACTATCCTGACGATACCGATCGTGTCGAAAGTTCTCGGCTCCGTACTTGGCGCTCAGGGCTTTATAAACCGCTTTTCCAGCCTCCGGATTGACTTTGATATCCTTTGGGTTTCGCTCGTAAATAAGTTTGAAATGTCCTCTGTTGACAATACGGCCAGCGTGTAGATGACCTTGTTCGTTTTTCTCGAAAGCAGCTTTCAGCAACCCAGCGGTCACTTCGTTATCTGTCATGCACAGGTGTGGCGGCAGATCCGTCGGAAAGGCACCCTTGGAAAGCCACTCCTTTAGAAAATCAATTAAGTGGATATCGTAAATTCGCCGAATATGATGAAAATAGACTTGCGAATACATAAAGTAACGTGCAAGCATTAACGCTTCGGCCGACTGAATACCGCCCTCTTCAACGCCGAGCGCGGGCTCTTCTGAATCGTCCTCTTCACCCGAAGGGGGTGTCGGAAGAATGCGCAAAGTATCGATCAAGCGATAGTGGTCGAACTTCCCGTAAGCGACTCCGGTGTGATGAGAATCGCGCAGCAGGTAGTCCATTCTATCCACCCCGAAAGCATCGCCAACTATAATTTCCGAAAGAATCGCTTCCCAGTATGAAAACTTGAGATCCGCCGCTTTCTTTGGCCCTACGGCAAGTTTTATAATGTCATCTTGTCGAAGAGGTGGGGTTACCTGCTTCCAAATTGATGCCATCTCGTCGCTGGTGATGATTTCTCGAGTGAGCCTTTCATGGTCCCAACCATCCGGCAATAGTTCTTCGGCCGAATGAGAGAATGGGAGGTGACCCATGTCGTGGCATAGGGCCGCCATTCGCAAGACCCTTCTCCAATAACTTAAATCATCGCGTTTATCCAATTGACTCAAATGGTTTCGGATCTCATCGGTTACGTTTGCGGAATTGGTGACGACATCAAAAACCCTGCTCGCCAGTTCCATTACACCGAGAGAATGCTCGAAACGTTTGTGTGTCGCTCCTGGGTAAACAAGATATGTCAATGCAAGTTGGTGGATATGACGCAACCTCTGGAATGGACGTGAGTCCAACACCTCGCGTTCGTAGTTGTCGAGGCGGACGAAAACATGAATGGGATCCCTGATTTCGTGGACGTTCTTTGCCACGCCTTAGCTCCCCTTTTGGAAAGCTTCATGCTTCACGTTTCGAGCGGTGGTCAGTACGCCCGAAGCTCGAACTTCTTTCGGGGCGTGAACCACGTTGGTTTTGGCGGGGTTTGCAAGAGCAGTAGAGCTCAAGGCCCCTCCGCGAGGAAATCTTCGATCGCTTCGAGGACGCTGCCTGTCCGGATACTCCAGCCACTGCCGGCCATCCAGCCTGTTCCCGCCCGCTTTGGGTGTGCGCCCGCCCCATTGCTTGAAGAAAAACGCGACCCCCTGGCCCAGGCACTGGTCGCGCAATTCGCGTACCCACTCGACCTCCATCGGACGCGCTCCCGGGCCGCTCTCGCCTCCCGCGATTACCCAGTGAATATCCTCAAGGTCTACCACTCCCGGCGGGCCAAGCAGGGGCTCGAAGGAAACGAAGCGCACTGAGGCATTGGTCTGTTTCAGGTGCCGGAGTCGCGTCAAGGCGGCGGCGTTCTCGATGGAAACTCCCAGCCAGATATGCGGTGGTGCCTTTCCGTCACGATAACGCCCCTGGACGAAACGGCGCATCAGCGAACTGCGTTTTGTGAGAACCTGGTAAATGTGCCAATCCGCACGCTCCATCGTGTCGAATACGCGGTGGATGTACTCGGTGGGAATGTTCTTGTGGAAGAGGTCGCTCATCGAGTTGACGAAGATGAGCTGCGGTCGCCGCCAGTGCGCGGGTTGCTCGATACGCTCCGGGCGCAGGGTCAGATCGAAGCCGGACTCGAAGGGGTGCCCTTTGACGCCGCGAAAGCGTTCGGAGAAGCGCTCGGCATAGCAATGGTCGCAACCGGCACTGACCTTCGTGCAGCCGGTGACCGGGTTCCAGGTGCTGTTGGTCCACTCGATGGTGCTTTTGCGAGCCATCAGGGGGTTAGCTCCTACCAAGTGTCAGCATGCGTGCACAAATGTATATCACCACTATTCCGGATGTCAATCTGCCTGTCTCCTGTGCAGGATAACGCGACAACGGCGAATGCTCTCCATCTGCAAGGATAGCGCATTCCGGTCGGTCGCTCGCCCAAACCCGCCCTCAAGCAGCATACGCCACGACGATGTCGTAGATCACCCGGGTCGCGAACAGCAGGTTCTCCACCGTGGTGCGCTCATCGTGCCCGTGGATCAGCTGCATCTCCTCGAGCCCCGGCTGCTGGCGGTAGGGCATGAACCCGTACACCTGCGTCCCGGGCCGCCGCGGGCAGATGTGCTTGGCGTCGGTCCCCCCGGTCGTCAGCGACGGCACCACCGGCACCCCGGGATCGTGGCGCGCCATCACCTCCTCGATGACCCCGTAGAACTCCCCGGCCGCATCCGCCTCCAGGGGCGGGCTGTACTGGTCCACTTCGATCTCGAGCTCGTCGCCGATCTGCCCGCGCAGCTCGGCGAGGAACGACTCCTTCGTCTGTCCGGGGGCCAGCCGCCCGTCGATGGCCGCGCTGGCCTCGGACGGAATCACGTTGATCTTGCTGCCGGCGCTGAGCATGGTCGCCGACGCGGTGTTGCGCAGCAGGGAGCGCAGCTCCGCCTTGAAGTCGTCGGCCAGCGGCAGTGAGGCGAGGGCACTATCCGAACTGGCCGGGTCGAGGACGGCGCGGAGACTGCCGGCCAGCTCCGGCGGCTGGCATTTGGCAATCCCTTCGAGATATGCCCTCAGCGTCCTCGACGGATGCAGGGGAAAGTTCCCTCCCTCGAGCTTGCCCAGGGCCGCGCACAGCTTGACGATGGCGTTGTCGTCGTGGGGCCGCGAGCCGTGCCCGGGGCGCCCCCGGGCGGTGGCGCGCAGGCGGCAGATCCCCTTCTGGCCGACGCAGCAGGTATAGTACCGGTGCGCCCCCACGCTCAGGTCGTGGCCTCCTGCTTCGGTCAGCACGACCGGGGCCTCTATCTGTTCGGGGTGATTGTCCAGCAGCCAGCCGGGACCGTGGTTGCCTTTGCCGGCCTCCTCGTCCGCGGTGGCGGCGAACATCACCGGGCGCTTGAGCGCCATCCCCTGCCGTTTGAGCAGGAGCATCACCATCAGCTCGGCGGCCACCATGTTCTTCATGTCGAGGGCGCCGCGCCCCCAGATGCAGCCGTCGTGGAGATCGCCGCCGAAAGGATCGCGCGTCCACTTGTCCGGCTCGGCGGCGACCACGTCGGTGTGGCCGAGCAGAAGCAGCGGCGATTCCGCGCCCCCGGTGTCGAGGCGGGTGGTGACGTTTCCCCTGCCCGGCGCCGACTCGGTGATCAGCGGCTGAAACCCCTCCCGCCGCAGGACGCCGGCGATGTACTCGGCGGCCTCGGTCTCGTTGCCGGGCGGGTTGGTGGTGTCGATGCGCAGCAGGTCCTGCAGGTAACCGGTGACTTCGTCTTTCACTGAATTCCAGTCGATCATCCTGGTGCCTTTCTTATAATGGGCGTAGGCGGCGGGTTGGCGGCCCCTGCTCGTTGGATTGCCCGCCTGTGCGAGGCGCGGCTGCCCCCCTTCCCGGGGTTATCCGGAGTCTCTTCCCAGCGGCTGCCGGGCTGCCTTGGGGCCTGTCTGTTCCTTTTGCTGCAACTAGCGAATTTCTTTGGTTCACTAAAGTTTCATCATCAATAACAAAACGCGCAGAAATGCGCTTGAACCCCGGAGGGGGGAGCCGCGATGATAAAACGCACGGTCGCCAAGTACCGAGGGACCTGTCGCAGCTGCAATGCACCCGTTGAAAAGGGCGAGGTGATGTATTTCGTGATGGATGCGCCTGATGGGCGCAAGGTCATCTGCGACGTTTGTTTCGGGAAGGATGAGGACGGCGCCCCCCCGGTCAGGCGAATAGGACCCGATCCCGAGCCGCACAGAAATCCGAGGCTCCCAAACCGCAGCCGCCGCAAATCGATGCGCAGCCGTAATTCTTGAAAAGGCGCCCAGGAAGGACTTGGAGGTTCGCATCCGCGGTCTCGAATGCCCGTACCGTACCGTCCGGCGGGCGGCGGGCGGGGGCAGTTCAGGCTCTCGACAGAGCCCGGGGCAACCGTTACGTTCCGAACCGATGCGATGATGCAGCTCCGGTGCGAAACAGACCTTCACCCGCGGCCTGGACCGCTGGCGCGCGCCGGAATCGCCTGCCTTCTGTTGCTGGCCTCCTGCGCCTCTTCCGATTCCGTCAACGGCCAGGCCGGCAGCGAATCCCGCGGCGGCAGCGCCCCAACCGCGGGGATTCCCAGGTTCACCTACGAAATCGTCAACACCTATCCCCACGACCCCGAGGCTTTCACGCAGGGGCTGTTCTACGACGGCGGTTTCCTGTACGAGAGCACCGGCCTGCACGGCCGCTCCTCGCTGCGCAAGGTCGAACTGACCACCGGGAAGGTCCTGCGCCGCCGCGACCTCGACCAGGAGTTCTTCGGCGAGGGGATGGCCCTGGCCGGCAACCGCATCTTTCAGCTCACCTACCGCGAGCGGGTCGGCTTCCGCTACGACCGCGACAGCTTCGAGCTGCTCTCGACGTTCCGCTACGAAACCGAGGGGTGGGGGCTGACCCACGATGGAGAGCGCTTCATCGCCAGTGACGGCACCCCGGTGCTGCGCTTTCGCGACAGCGAAACCTTCGCCGAGACCGGCCGTCTCGAGGTGACCGGCGACGGCCGCCGGGTCGGCGACCTCAACGAGCTCGAGTTCGTCGGCGGGGAGATCTTCGCCAATGTCTGGCGAACCGATCTGGTAGCCCGCATCGATCCTGCCACCGGCGAAGTGACGGGCTGGATCGACCTCGAAGGCCTGCTGCCGGCCGCCGAGAAGGCCGCGGCCGACGTCCTCAACGGCATCGCCTGGGACGAGGCCAACGGCCGCCTGTTCGTCACCGGAAAGCTGTGGCCCTGGCTGTTCGAAATCCGACTGAAGGAGATTGCAGACTGATGAGTGACAATGAGAAACCGGTAGCGCTGCGGCTGGCGGTGCTGACCGTATCCGACACCCGCGACGAAGTGCAGGACAAATCGGGGAAACTGCTGGTGGATCGCCTCGAAGCCGCGGGCCACCGCCTCGCGGAGAAGCTGATCCTGCCGGACGACATCTACGAGATCCGCGCCGCGGTTTCGCGCTGGATCTGCGACAGGGAGGTCGACGTCGTCATCACCACCGGCGGCACCGGCCTGACCGGCCGCGACGGCACCCCGGAAGCCGTCGTCCCCCTGCTCGACAAGCAGATCGAGGGGTTCGGGGAGGTCTTCCGCGTGCTGTCGTACGAGGAGATCGGACCGTCGACGATCCAGTCGCGGGCCATCGCCGGCGTCGCCAACGGCACCTACATCTTCTGCCTTCCCGGGTCGAGGGGGGCCTGCGCCACCGGCTGGGACCGCATTATATCGGAGCAGCTCGACAGCCGCACCCACCCGTGCAACCTCGTCGAGTTGATGCCGAGGCTCCTCGAAAGCTGAGCCGGACGCCGGCTGTATCCCCATCCCAGGCGCTGACGTACCGCTCAATTCGTTGCGAGCCTGCGAGCGCCGACATGGGTCCGGATCGCGATACCGATAACCCCGAGGGCGAGCACGAAGAGCACGACCTCGGCGCCGACCAGCAGGTAGTTCCCCGCGGGGATGTGCTTCTGCATCAGCAGCACCAGCGAGTACAGGGTGGTCGCCATCATGAACGCCGCCGGGATCAACGTGAACCACGGCAGGGTGCCGCGGTTCAACAGCCAGGTGCTGACCACGATCAGGGCGAGGGCCGCCAGCAGCTGATTGCTGCTCCCGAACACCGGCCAGATCGCGGTGGCGGCGTTCGATCCGGCGAGAATCCACATCAGCGCCACTGACAGTCCGGCGTTGAACCAGTACTTCTTCATGAACGCCGGCGGGGTCTCGAACAGCAGGTCCCACAGCTCCTCGAACAGGTAGCGGTTCAGGCGCACCGCCGAGTCGAGGGTCGTCACCAGGAACCCCTCCAGCATCAGGACGCCGAACACCGTCCCGAGAGCCACCGGGATGAATCCGAGCCCGCTGTTGGCGAGCTTGCCCGCGGCCAGGGCGAACCCGAGCACCGGGTTGCTCTCGTTCCAGACCACGGCCTTGTAATCCTCGAAGCCGAGGGCGCTGCCGATCGCCAGCAGCACGAACAGCGCCAGGATGCACTCGAGGAGCATGCCGTCGAAGCCGATCCGCTTGGCGTCCTGCTCGCTGCTGCACTGCTTGCAGGTCGTGCCCGACGACACCAGGCAGTGAAAACCGGATATCGCCCCGCAGGCGATGGTCACGAACATCATCGGCCAGATCAGCCCGAGGTGCTCGATCCCCTCGCTGAAGTTGAACGCGGGAAAAGTGACGGAAAGCCCGCCCAAACCGCCGCTCAGCAGCGCGAAGAACATCAGCGCCATGCCGCCGTAGAGGATCTGCGAGTTGATGAAGTCGCGCGGCTGCAGGATCACCCAGACCGGGGCGCCGGCGGCGAACATCACGTACACCGAGATGATCACCATCCACGTCTCCGGAGAGATGGCCAGAGGGTGGCTGAGGCCGACGAGGATCGACCCGGCGCAGAGCCCGGCGCCGAGCAGGTAGGCGATGCCGGTGCGGATGCCGCGGCGGTAGAGCAGGTAGCCGAGGACCGGGGCCAGCGCCGTGACGACGATGACCGAGGTCGAGGCGATGCCGCCGATGTGACCCATCATCACGCCGTCCTGCACCTCGGTCCGCAGCAGCGTCTGGGCGCTGTCGAGGCCGAGCTTTTCCAGCGGCCACAGCGACGCCAGCGCCTTCGCGGTCAGCTTGAGGAAGACCGCGGTGATCAGCACGATCATGACGATGGTGAACAGCAGGAACAGCGTGAAGCCGGCCCGCCCCATCGACTTGTGGGCGATCTCCGCCATCGACTTGCCGCCCTCGCGCATGCTGGCGAACAGCGCCGTGAAGTCGTGCACGGCGCCGATGAAGATGCCCCCGAGGACGACCCACATCACCGCCGGCACGAATCCGTAGATCGCCGCCAGGGTCGGCCCGACGATCGGCCCCGCGCCGGCGATGCTGGAGAAGTGATGGGCGAAGACGACGGAGATGCGCGTCGGCACGTAGTCGCGGCCGTCGTTGATCTGCTGCGCCGGGGTCGGATTTGCCGGGTCGACGCCGACCTTGCGAGCCACCCAGCCTCCGTAGTAGCGGCTGGCCAGGGCGAAGACGGCAAACCCGAGAATCACGATCACCAGGACGTTCATGGATCCCTCGTCTCGTTGGGTGCGGCGGATGCGCGAGCCGCCTGAACAGCCGTTGAAAAGTCCACCCGGGCTGCCAAAGGCGGGATTCGTTCGGCCGAAAAATCCGCGTCGCGCCCGGGGGGGGCAAGCAGGCACGGGCGGATTGCACCACTCCGCCGTTGAAGCGAGTTTCAACCACCCCCAGACCTGCACGGCCTTCCAGCCGTGCCGACCTTCAACAACGGACTATCAGATGACAAAGAAACGCGTGCTCGTAACCGGGGCCGCCGGCGTGGTCGGCAGCGCCTTGTGGCGGTCCTGGGAAGCAGACGACCGCTACGAGCTGACCCTCACCGACGTCAGGGAGATCGAGGGGGCGCAATCCCGCACCGCGATCGGCGAGCTTACCGACCCGGCCTTCGCCGCCGAGGTCTGCGCGGAGCAGGAGGTGGTGGTGGCCCTCGTCTACCTGAGAGCGGACAGAATCGGCGAGCCGGATGCGGGGATGTCCGACATCGCCATGAACATGCAGCTGTTCGAGATCGCCCACCGGGCCGGCGCCGGCAAGATCGTCTACGCCAGCTCCAACCACGCCACCGGGTGGAACGAGCGCATCGCCGACCCGCCGGTCTTCTCCACCGCCGACCAGTTCAACCCGGACGGCTGGTACGGCGCCATGAAGGGAATGGCCGAGATCGCCGGCATGCACCTCGTAAACGTGTACGGCCGCCGCTTCATCAGCATCCGCATCGGCACCTTCACTGGAAACCCCGAACCGGGAAGCCTGCGCCTCTGCAGCACCCTGCTGGCCCCGGTCGACGCGGCGCAGCTGTTCGGCCTCGCCGTCGACTACGAGGGGGAGGAGAAATTCCTCATCACCTACGGCACCTCGGAAAACGTCTGGGAAGGCCACGCCGGCTTTCTCGACATCTCCGTCGCCAGGGAAGTCCTCGGGTACCGGCCGCAGGTCAATGTCATGAGCCACCGCACCCGCTTCGCCGGCAGCTGAGCAAGGGCCAGGGAACTGGATGGATGGTCAGGAAGCAGCGGCGATTGGCAGCGAGATCTGCGGGGTGGATGCGAAACGGGACAACGGAGCCGCAGATGAAGGCGGGGCCGGGTCGTCGGGGCGGCCGGGCGGATCACCTCACCGGAGCGCGAGGCCGGAGACAAGGTGGAGCGCATCCGCCCGCGGACGCAGACCGGATCGAAGCGGGACTTCAGGGAGGAAATGGAGCGCCGCATGCGGCCACCGAGGCACCCCCAATCGGCCTTTTCAGCGGACCGCGGCTCATGATGCGGCTGGCCACGGGCGCCGTCATCCTCTGCCTTCTCGCCGGCGCCGGCTCCGCCCGGGAGCTGCTCGTGCTGCGCTGGTCGCAGCCGTCCCAATTGGCGGCGCTGGATGAGGATCTCGTCCCCCGCTACATCGCCCCGGGGATCGCGGTGGTCGAGGCGGACTCGGCCGCCCGCGCGCGGATCGCTGAGCTGGGATTCGAAATCGCCGCCACCGGGACCGCTGGCGCGGACGAGGACTGGTACCTCAGCGACCACCTCCATTTCCCCCTGCCGCAGGGACAGGAACTCCTCTACCTGGACCGCCGCGGTTGGGGCCTGTCGAAAATCGGGGAAGCCGACTTCGGGCGCGTTCACGACGATCAGATCTTCCTCTACCCCTTGCCGGACCGGTATGCGGTGGATGGATGGGTACCGGCCCCACGGCACAAGCGGACGGCCCCTGCGGCCGCCGCCGGAGTCGAGGAGGCGATCGCGGAAGTCGACACCGACCTGCTCAGGGATCACATCGAGCGCCTGTCGCTCATCGACCCTTCCCAAGGCAGCGTCGAGGCAAACCTCCGTACCCGCTTCGCGCGCCGTCCCGAGACCTTCGAGTCGACCCGCTACATTCGCGAGCAGCTCGCCGCGGCCCTCGGCGACGACGCCGTGCGCCTGCAGGAGTTCACCATCTCCGAGGGGGACAGCGTCATGTACAACGTCATCGGCGAGCTGTCCGGCAGCGACCCGGATGCCGGGTACTACATCGTCTGCGCCCACTACGACGCCATCGGCACCCGTTCGCGCGGCTGGGACTGGCGCACCGATCCGGCTCCCGGGGCCGACGACAACGCCAGCGGCGTCGCCCTCGTCCTCGAGTCGGCCCGGGTGCTCGGCGGCAGACAGTTTCCCTGGTCGATCCGCTTCATCGCCTGGTCGGGCGAGGAGCTCGGACTCTGGGGCAGCCGCCACTACGCCGGCGAGGCCCTGGCCGGCGACGAGCGCATTCTCGGGGTGCTGAACTTCGACATGATCGGGTTCAACGACCTCCACGACCGCATCGAGCTGGTCTCCAACCCCGAGTCGCTCTGGCTCGTCGACCTGCTGCGCTCCGCCAACGAGCGCTACGGCATAGGCCTGCGCGTCGACCTGCTCGAAGACCCGTACGCCGGCCTCAGCGATCACGCCCCGTTCTGGGCGCGCGGCTACGACGCCGTCCTCGGGATCGAGAACTACCTGCCGACAGACTCGACGACCGCCGGCGTGCGCGGGGGCCTGTACCGGTTGAACACGCAGTACCACACCGTCCGCGACCTGCCGGACAGCGTCAACTGGGAACTCGTCGCCGGCGTCACCCGTCTGACCGTGGCCACCCTGGCGCAGTTCGGGACGGGCGACAGCCTCCCGAACCTGATGGTTTCCGGCGGCGATCTGAAGGGGGATGCCGAGGACAACCTCAGGGTCCGCGTCGGCAACATCGGGGCCGCCCCTTTGGAGGATGCCTTTCGCGTCCGCCTATCCCGGTGCGCCCACGATTCCACCGGTTGCCGGGTCGTTTTCGACGAACGGCGCCCGGGACCGCTGCCCGCAGGCGCCGTCGACGACATCTCCATTCCCTGGCAGCGCTACGGCGAGATGGTGTTTCTCGTCGAGGTCGACCCGGAGGGCGAAATCGAAGAGACGAGCGAGAGCGACAACAGGGCGTTCCAGAACGTGCGCCTCGTGCCTGCCGACGACATCGTCGTCTACCCGAACCCGTTTGCTCCGCAACAGGACAAATACCTCGCCTTCAGCGGCCTTCCCCTGTTCTCGCGTGTGCAGATCGCCTCTCTGGCCGGCGAACTGCTCTGGACCGGGCGCGAGGAAGCCCAGAACGAGCTCAGCAACGAGATCCGCTGGCGCGGCGTCAACGATGCCGGGTTCATCGTCGGCAGCGGTGTCTACATCTACTCGATCCGCGACGAGAACGGCGAACTGCTGCGCCGCGACAGGATCGCCGTCCTGCGCTGAGCCGCCGACCGACCACTGAAGTTGCGCACCCTTTTTCTGCTGTCGATCGCCGCCCTCACCGCCGCTCCTGACGCGGCGCCGGCTAATCCCCTCATCGCGGAGGCCCGCGAATCCGGCCTCCTCGATACCGAGACCGCCCTGCTCTACGGGGTCTACGAGACCCTGGAGCCCGACTCCCTTCCCGCGGAATACCGCGATGAGAACCCCGGGCCGCGAGGCTGCGCCACCCCCCTGATCCTCGACGCCCTGGACGCCCGCGACGGGTCGAGTCCCGGGTACGGCAGCGCCCTCGCCAAGGCCCTGGCCCGGCCCACGCTGTCGCGCCAGGTGCTGAGCCCGTCCGGGCGCTTCCGCATCCACTTCGACATCGAGGGGGAGCACGCCGTCGATCCTGCCGACAGGGACGCCAACGGCATCCCCGACTACGTCGACGTGACCGCGGCCGCCATCGACAGCATGTGGCACCTCGAGGTCGAGGTCCTCGGCTACGACCCCCCGCCCAGCGACGGGGGCCTGGGAGGCGGGGACGAGTACGACGTCTACATCGAGCAGATCCTCGGCGGCTACTACGGGTTCACCCAGCCAGAGGGAAACGGCCCGAGGGGGCCTTCCTACCTGCGCATCGACAACAATTTCACCGAGTCGATCTTCGGCCGCCCGAGCAGCTGCGACGGCGCCCGCGGCGCGCGCGAGCTGACCGCCCTGCGGGTCACCCTGGCACACGAGTTCTTCCACATGATCCAGTTCGGCTACTACCGGGGGAGCGAGGGGTACTGGTGGCAGGAGTCCTCGGCCACCTGGATGGAGGACGTCGCCTACCCCGAGGCGGACGACTACCTGCAGTACCTGTGCGATTTCATACGGTCGCCTGAACGCTCGCTCGAGAGCCCATCGCCGGGCAGGCGGGTCTACGGCTCGGCGATTTTCTCCCACTTCCTCGACCAGCGCTACGGCCGCCAGGTGGTGCGGGAGATCTGGGAAGAGCACGCCCGTCGCGAAAGTGCCTCGCTGGAGAACTTCCAGCGCGCTCTTCAATCCTTCGGGGGCCTCGGCGAGGCGGTCAACGAGTTCGCGGTCTGGAACTACTTCACCGGGGAGCGGCACCGGGAGGGGTTCTACGGGGAGGGCCACAAGTATCCGGTCATCGAGGTGCATCCGCGCCAGGTCGGCGACGATGCGCTGGAGGACAGCGGCCGCGTCGATCACCTCGCCAGCGCCTACCTGGTGCTGGAACCCCTGGGCGAGGGGGGAGTCACGATCTCCACCGATTTCGAGGGCTTGCGCTGGCTGCGCAGGCTGGCGCTGGTGTCGCCGGACAGCGTTGAAGTGAAGGCGCTCGACAGGAACACCCCGGTCGAAGTGGTCGACTGGAACTTCTACAGTGCGGTAGTGCTCGTCGTCAGCAACACCGCTTTTGCAGGGATCGGCTTTCCGTACTCGGTATCGGCGCAGTACGGATCCGGCATGACGGGGGGGCGGTTACCGGCCGAGGTCGTCCTCGGGCATTGGTTTCCCAACCCGTTCTTCCTTGGCCGGGGTGACGAGCATAATGGGCACTCATCGGAGTGCCCCCCTTCGCTGACCTGCTTCCGGTACATGCTCGACAGCGCCGGTTCCGGGGAGCTGTCGATCTTCAGCGCCGATGGAAGGCTGGTGCGCCGGCTCGACCTCGAGAAGCGCCTGGCGCGGGAGTACGAAGTTGTGTGGGACGGCCGCAACGAAGCGGGCAGGCTGGTCGGCTCCGGTCTCTACTACTACGTGCTCGACGCCGACGGAGGAAAACGCCGTGGCACCCTGGCGGTGGTGCGGGAGTAGCCGGCGGCGGAGCGGGCGCCACTGCGGTGCGTAGCCGTGGCCCTGCGGCGCGGCTCCCGCGATCCGGATATCCTCGAAAATCCGATGCCTTGGTGCGGAGTGTCGGACCGGCCGCAGCCCAGATGGACTTATTCAACGGGCTGCCAAGCCCCGGAGCGCTACGCGGGAAGGCAGGGCTCGCTCCTGCCGGCATTGATCGAGCCGGCCGCGCTCGAAGTTCCTGCTGACAGGCGCATTACCCCTCCCGGCTCCTGGTGCGGTCAGCTTTCTGCCATCCTCGAGGCCACCAGCCGGTCCTGGTCCCGACGCAGCTTCAGGATCGGCAACTCCTCGTTCAGGATAACGTCCTGGCAAGAGATCGCCTCACCCGCGGCGACGTCCCGCGACAGCTCGATTCCGCTGGCCAGTCCGAGGGGAAGCAGCCTGTCGCGGCGCGCAACCTCGGCCTTCTCGATGACCCCGTTGACGGTGAATCCGCCGCCGCCGTCCAGCCTCTCCCCTTTCCTCAGGCCGCGCTTGGCCACGGCGATCACCTCGGCGACCGGCACCTCGCGCGGCGCCCCGGTCGGCTTGCCGTAGAGGACGGCCCGGGCGATCGACATCGGCGCCTCCACCGCCACCAGGTGGTAGGGGCGGTAGAGCAGGAAGTTGCCGTCCCCGCCCGGGAGGCAGTCGTAAGCCGCCAGGTCCTCCCGGATGAAGGGGTGGTCGGCGCGAATCACCGCGAACACCCCCATCAGCAGCGGGTTCGGCAGCATGGTGACGCCGTCGGCGGCGACGCTGTTGGCGAGCTCGACGACCCCGTGCCGGTGCAGCAGCCCGCCTTCCTCCTTCAGGCTGAAGGCGCGCGGAATATCCTCGAGGTTGCAGGAGGGCTCGTGCATGCCGCGCACGTCCGGGGGCAGGCCCGTCATGTTGGACAGCGCCGTCATCTCGAGCTGCGCCTTGGTGCCGTCCCGGAACGAGTTGTACATCTTCAGGTTGATGTGGCGCCGGGACAGGGTCTCTCCGTCGAACCGGAAGCGGGCGGCGGCCGAATCGGGGGTCCCCTCGCGGTCCCCCTTCATGTAGATCGTCCCCCTGCCGGCAGCGACGATCTCGAAACCGAGAGTGCGCGCCCACTCCACCATGTGCATGATGCACCCGGGCTGGTCGCCGTCGACCAGGGTGTAGACCACCCCGGCCTCGTCCGCCCTGGCTTTGAGCAGGGCTCCAATGGTCACGTCGGTCTCGATGTTTACCATTACCAGGTGCTTGCCGCTGTCGATGGCAGCGGTGGCGTTGCCCGCCCCGGCCTCGGGAATCCCCGTCGCCTCGACCACGACGTCGATGGACCCGGCGCTCGCGATCAGGCTCGCGTCCTCGGCGATCACCGGGCGGCTCCGGCGAACGGCGTCGTCGACCTGCCCCGCTGTCCGCGCTTCGACGACCGCGGCGGCTTCCAGTCCGCAGCTGGTGTACGCATCGCGCGCCTGCTGAAGGCGCAGGTCGGCGACCGCGGCGGCGCGCATCCCGGGAACCCTGGAGAGCTGCACCACCAGGCCGCTGCCGAACTTGCCGGCGCCGATGACGCCGACGCGGATCGGATCCCCCTTCGCTTCACGCTCTGCAAGCAGTTCGCTGAACATCCCCATTCTCCTGTTACGCCTCGCCACTCTCCCCCTGTCCTCCGCCCAGGTAACTCCTGCCCAACCTGCGGTTCCGGCTTTTCCCCCGCCTCTACATCTGCCCGCCGACGGTGGCGAACGGCTCGACGTAGTCGATCCGCAGCTCAACCGACTGCAGCACCCGCGTCGATTGCAGCGGCGCATACCGGCGCTGCAACACCACCTGCAGCTCGTTAGCCCCCTCCAGCACCAGTGCGCTCGGCAGGTCGAAGCTGAACCAGTAATGGGTGTCGATACGCACCGGCAAACCCCCGCGTGCGGCCGCGTACGACACCAGGCCGCCGTAGAAATGGCTGGTCCGCGCCGGCGTTATCTCCGTTCCGTTGAAGGTGAACGCCAGCTCGTCCTCGGGGCAGTACTGAACGATGCGCACGCCCAGCTCGACGCGGTCGATCTCCCCGTCCGCCTCCGCGTCCCGCAGGCGGTCGCCGACCAGGAACGGCACTGCGGCGCCGACACCCTCGTCCAGCTCCCTGGGCAGATGCCGCTCGGGGGCGAATTCATCCGGCTCCGCATCCCGCACCGGCACCAGGTACTGCTTGCTCTTGCGCGCGTAGATGTCGGGATCCCCGAGCTCGCGCAGCGCCTGGTAGCTGTCGTTGCCGTGCGGCCACTTCAGGTCGGACAGGTATACCCCGTCCGCTCCCATGGCGTGGAAATTGGTGGCCGCTGCCCTCCGCATTGCGATGGTCGGCGACTGGTGGCGGTCGTCGTAGGGCTCGCGACCGAGCGGCACGTACACCCAGGTCCCGGCTTCGCCGGCGGCGTCGAGAAGCCAACCGATGTCCATTTCCGGGAACAACATCTGCTCCGGTTTGGGAACGACCAGGTCGACCAGCCCCTCTCGCATCCAGGTGCGCACGTCCATGCCGATGGCGAGGTTCTGCTCCTCCGCGGGGTACACCCTCGAAGCAAGGCAGAGCCGCTCCCCCCGCTCCTTCCCGAGGCGGTCGAACATGGCGCGCACCTCGCGCACGAACCCGGTCAGTATGCCGGCGTTCTCGCGCGCCCGGGAGGGCTGGAAAAAAACCCCGACGTAGGGGTCCATCTCCAGGCCGCAGGGTCCGTACTCCATGACCTCCTCGATCAGGCGCAGCCGCTCCTCGCGCACCTCGGCACGGGCGTAGTCCTCGCAGGTGGCCGCGTGCGGATGGCCGCCGCCGGCTTCCTCCCCGATCATCACCTCGGGATGCTCGCGTTTGAGACGGCTCATCATATAGAGGTTGGATTCGGTCGACGAGTCGTTCATGCGCATGCTGCACAGAACCTGCAGCCCCTTTTCGCGAGCCCTGTCGACTACCACGCGCAGCACGTCGTTGCCGGCGGCGATTGCCTGCCTGGCGTTCTCGGCTGCCCGCCACCACATCACCCCGTGGTTGTGGCGGCCGTCGACGTCCCCCCACTGCACACCCACCCGGGTGTCGTGAAAGAAGGTCTGCCCCGAGGCCAGGCCGTAGGACAGGGTATCTACCCCGGTGCCGAGCAGCTCGTCGACCGGTTGCCGCAGCTGGTGCAGGCTCATCGGCGGGTCGTAGCGGTAGAAGCTGTAGTGCCGCGCGTCGTTGTAATAGATCAGTTTCGGTTTGTTCATTCGGCCACTCCGGGTTCATGTCCTGTCAAGGTCAATAATTACAACCGGTTTTCGGTGTGACTCACGCTTCAACCGGCACCCTGCCTTCTCGCCGGGTATCGGTTGCGGGTCAGACCGTGCGCTCAAGCTAATGATTTGCCTGTGCCCTGTCTCACCTGCCCAATCTTTCCGGCGCACCGCCGGTGAAGCAGCCGCCCTTTACCCGCTTCGACCTGTCAGGCGCACAGTTGGAGACCGCGCCGGATCATCCGCAAGGCGCCGTCGACGCAGCCCGCCGACCGTGACCGCCTTCGGTTCCGGCGAGCAGCACGGCCTTGGCGGATCGGTGTCCATTCGGGCCGGGGCACTGCCTCCGGTTACCGCGGGCTGGTCTCGGGCGGCAACGGTTGTCCGGCGCGAATTTGTTTGCCAAGAATCGATTTCCGGCAGTATACTTGCGGGCACTTGTCCATTCGTGCAGTTTCCGGCTTCCCCTCCCCCCTCGGCCGGCAAGCTTCAGCAGGAGCATCGAAAATCCCATGATTCGCAGGATCGATCCCTCGGAGTTCCCCGAGGATCCGCCGGGGGACGGCCGTCTGTCCGAGCCGCCTCCCGAGCCGGAGCAGCGAACCGCGTCCGGGGATCTGCGCGACCGCATCGAGCAGATCCGCAAGCTCGCCGCCGAGGGCAGGATCGATCCCGGTGACCTGCCGGCTCTTCCGGGCAAGGCGCTTCCCGCGGCAGGAACGAGGAAGGGCGGCCCGCCCGCCTCATCACCCTCAACGGCATCGGCGGGCGCAGGCTACCCAATCCGGTTCGCCTCCGCGGCCCCCGGCTCGGTACCCCTGTCCGCCTACATCGAGCAGCTCAAACGGACGGTACCGGGCGAGGCGATCGTCCACGAGCGCACCCTCCCGCCGCAACCCGGCCGACTGGCGGAACGGATCGATCACCTCGGTCCCGGGGTTGCCCGCGTCGTCGAGGCGGCAGCTGTCCCCCGCCTCTACAGCCACCAGGAAGAGGCGCTCCGCCACATCGGCGAGGGCGGCAACGTCGTCGTCGCGACTCCGACCGCCTCGGGCAAGTCGCTGATCTACAACGCCGCGGTGCTCTCGTCACTGCTGGCCGACCCCGGCGGGCGCGCCCTCTACGTCTTTCCGCTAAAGGCGCTCGAGCAGGACCAGCACGCCGAGCTGCAGTCGCTGCTGGCCGAGCTCAACGGCGGTTCCCGAGAAAAGCTGCGGGCCGAGATTTACGACGGCGATACCAAGCCGCACGAGCGCCGGAAAATCAGGGAGAACCCACCGCACATCCTCATCACCACCCCCGACATGCTGCACGGCGGCATCCTCGCCTTCCGCGAAGCCTGGGAGAGCTTCCTCGCCAATCTCCGCTTCGTCGTGCTCGACGAGCTGCACGCGTACAGCGGCATCTTCGGCAGCCACGTCCTGCACCTGATCCGAAGGCTCAACCGCATCTGCGCCGCCTGCGGGAGCCACCCCCGCTACATCGCCTGCTCGGCCACTATCGGCAATCCTGCCGAGTTCGCCGCCAGGCTCTGCAACCGCGAATTCACCGCGATCGCCGAAAGCGGGGCCCCGGCGGCGGCGCGGCACTTCCTCTTCCTCAACCCCCCGGAAAGCCCCAACACCGCTGCCGCCCGCCTGTTGCAGCTGAGCGTGTCGCAGGGATTCCGCTCCATCGTGTTCACGCGCGCCCGCGTCGTCACCGAGCTCATCTACCGCTGGGCCACGCAGGCGCGCCCCGACCTGCGCGACCGCATCAGCTCGTACCGCGCCGGGTACATGCCGGAGGAGCGCCGCGAGATCGAAGCCCGGCTGGTCTCCGGCGACCTGCTCGGCGTCGTCTCCACCTCGGCGCTGGAGCTCGGCATCGATATCGGGGGCCTCGACGTCTGCGTGCTCGTCGGCTACCCGGGGAGCATCGTCAACACCTGGCAGCGCGCCGGGCGCGTCGGGCGTTCCGGGCGCGAGTCGCTGGTGCTCCTCATCGCCGGCCGCGACGCCCTCGACCAGTTCTTCATGGCCAACCCGCACCACGTTTTCCAGCGCCGGGTCGAGAACGCCGTCGCCGACCCCTCGAACCGCTACATCCTCCAGGACCACCTCGCCTGCGCGGCGCGGGAGTTGCCGCTTGCCGCCGACGAACCGGAGTACGCCATCGACGGCTACCGCGAGGCGCTCGACGAGCTCACCGCCGCGGGGACGCTGCTGCGCAGCGCCGACGGCGACGCCTGGTTCGCGGCGCGCAGGCAGCCGCACCGCCTGGTCAACATGCGCTCCATCGGCGAGTCCTGGAACATCGTGCACCGGCAGCGGACCATCGGTTCGGTGAGCGGCGGCCAGCTCTACGGCGAGTGCTACGAGGGGGCCATCTACCTGCACCGCGGGCGCCAGTACCTGATCGGCGCGCGCAATCCCGCCAAACGGCAGATCGAGGCCGAGGCCGTCGACGTCCCCTACTACACCCGCCCCAAGTACGAAAAGGAGACGGAGATCATCGAAGAGCAGCGCGCCAGGCCGATGCACGGGTACATGGCCAGGCTCGGCCGGCTGCTGGTCAGCTCACAGGTGATCGCCTACGAGAAGGTGCGTGTCGGCGACCAGGCCATCCTCGGCCGCCATGCCCTCGAAAACCCGGTGCAGCAGTTCGAAACCGTCGGCTTCTGGATCGAGATGGACGCCCCCTTCAAGAAGCAGCTCAAGCGCCACGGCTTTCACCACATGGGATCGCTGCACGCCGTCGAGCACGCGGTTAAATCGCTGTTCCCGATGCTGGCGCTGAGCAAGCAGACCGACGTCGGCGGCATCTGCTACCCGCTGCACCCGCAGCTCGCAAAGGGCGCCATCTTCATCTACGACCAGTACCCCGGGGGCATCGGCCTCGCCGAGACCGGGTACGACATGCTCGACCGCCTGTTCGAGCTCACCCTGGAAATGGTCGCCGGCTGCGACTGCGACGAGGGCTGTCCCTCCTGCATCCACTTCCCCAGCTGCGGCGCCGGCAACCATCCCCTCGACAAGGCCGGCTGCATCCACCTCCTCGAGATACTCAGCGGGCGCCGCGGCCTCGACGAGGAATCGCTGGCGGTCAGCGCCATCGAGGAGGAGCCGCCCCTGTTCGCCGACTGGGAGCTGGGGGAGGACCGGGAAGGAGAGGAAAGTCGGGCGGAAACAGAGGAGAGCCCGCACGTCGTGGTGTTCGATCTCGAAACCCAGCTCAGCGCCGCGGAAGTAGGGGGCTGGAACAAGACCAGCCTGATGCGGGTGTCGTGCGGCATCGCCTGGGACAGCCGCGAGGACCGCTTCCTCACCTTCTTCGAGGACCGCATCGACGAGCTGATCGGGCTGCTTCGGAGAGCCGACCTCGTCGTCGGCTTCAACGTCATCGGCTTCGACTACAGCGTCCTGCGCGGTTACTCCCGTTACGACTTCCGCGAGCTCAACACCCTCGACATCCTGCGCGAGGTGCACGCCCACCTCAACTACCGCGTCAGTCTCCAGGGGCTGGCGGCGGCGACCCTCAACGCCGCGAAAACGGCCGACGGCCTGCAGGCGCTGCGCTGGTGGAAACAGGGCCGCCTCGACCTCATCGAGGAGTACTGCCGCCACGACGTCCAACTCACCCGCGATCTCTTCCGCCACGGCCTCGACCAGGGGTTCCTGCTCTTCGACCGCAAGAACGAGGGCCGCATGCGCGTGCCGGTCTCCTGGGGCGAACAGGTGGCTGCCGCCGTTTCCGGAAGAGGCATTTCCCGGGGCGGCGGCGCGGACGAGGGGTTGCCTTCAAGGCGAACCCGGTCCCTGCCTGGGGCGACAGGCGGCATCTGACGGACGAACACGGAATCCGCCAGCTTATCAGGATGATGTGCCGCGATACCTTACCAGCGATCGGCGAGCCAGTCCCTGACGTACTCGATTCCCGCGGTTCTCGTGCCGTGGAGGTTGCCGGCCAGGAAAATCACCCCGTCGATGCGCCCGGAGTCGATCCACGACTCGGCAAGGCGACACTGCTTCTCCATGAGCTCGGGCGGAACCTCGGCCCCCCCGGAGCCGTAGTCCCACATGTAGCAGCCGAGAAGCTTGCGGCAGTCCGGGGCAACCGCCTCGACCGCGGCAAAGTTTCCCTCGAGATCGACGAGATTCTTCGCCTCCCAGGTCCAGTAGGTCACCACGTCGCACAGGTCGAGATACGGCTTCAGGGGCCGGCCGAGAATCATGTCGTAGACGACCGTCCACAGCTCCAGCGCCGGCTCGCAGCGTCCGAGGGCGTCGCCGCAGCCGGCGAGCTCGTCGAGAGAAAGCCGCGCCTGCTCCCCATTGGGACCCGGTTGGGGCAGGAAGAAGTCGTCCGTGATCGCGCCGGTGAGATTGGGGCAGTCGCGGGCGAGCTCGAGCACCGGCTCCAGGTCGGCGCGGTCGTCGTTCCGGTCGCTGCTCGAATCGCCGACGATCGACCAAACGAGCCGGCGCGCTTCCTTGAGGCCGCCGATGTGGGGAGCGAAGGGGGGCTGCGGGATATTGTTGAAGACGACGTAGATCGCGTTCTCGATACCGAGGTAGTCGAGGGCCTCCGCCGGAGCCGCGGAGGAAGCGGGCAGGTTCCAGCGCCCATCGTGAACTCCCGTCGGGTGACACCAGAGCCAGACCTTCTCTTTCATCGGGGACCTCCTTTCAGTTTGGTTGGAAGATGCGACCGCTTCCCTGAGTCGCGGGGACAGCCGGGTGACGGGGTGGGGTCGCGCCCTCGCCGGAACTGCTATCCGGGCAGCTGCTGCAGTTCCGGGGGCAAGCCGATCCTGCCGTCGATCACACCGGTGCCGGTGATGACGGCCTGAAGCACCCGCTCCTGTCCCGGCAGCTTGACGACCTCCTGCTCGAACAGGAAACGGATCCGCCGCTGCCGCCGCATCCGCGAGCGCACGACGAAGCGGTCGCCGCTGCGCAGCGGGCTCTCGTAGTCGATCTCGGAGCGCGTGACAACGAGGTCGCAGCCGCGCTCGTGCAATGCCGCGAAGTCGATGCCGATGCTCTTGAGATACCGGTGGCGGGCGTGCTCCAGGTAGTTGAGATAGACGGCGTTGTTGACGATTCCCTGCAAGTCGCACTCGTAGTCCCGCACCTCGAATTCCAGCTCGAAACAGCCGTTCCCGGACATTCTGCCGCACCTGTTTTTTCGCGCTTTGCGCCGGTTGTAGACGGATGCCGGTCAAGTTATCTTGCTGCTCCCTCGGGGCAAGAGAGAACCGGACAGCCTAAACAACGCAGCGGCGACACGCCGGAAATCCTCACCGTCCCCGCCTTTAGCAAGGGAAACAGGCAGCCTGTCGCGGCGCGACGAGCCCGCTGATTCGCCGCCTTCCCGAAAGGTCACTGCAATCGCGATGCGGATTTCCATCTGGGGCGATACCTCCGATAGCCACCTGCGAAGAGCCTCTCAGCTCGGGGTCGACTGCCTCGACTTCGGCGGCGGCGACTACTTCCCCGGCGTCAGGGAGCAGGGGTACCCCGACCTCGACGAGGTCGTCGCGATCCGCCGGAAAATCCAGTCCTGGGGCATGGACATCAATCGCGTCACCCTTCCCGACATCACCGAGGAGTTCATGAAGGACCGGGAGGGCGGCGGCAAGGAGCTGGAGAACAGCTGCCGGGCACTGCGGGTGTTCGCCGAGGCCGGAGTCCCGATCGCGAGACAGCGCGTCGCCGGAGACACCTTCTCCGCCATGATGACGCGCTACCGCTCGAAACACCGCGGCGGCTACGAGTCGCGCGGCGAGAGCCTGGCGATGACGCGCAATCCGCCTCCTCCGCCGGCGCCGGAGGAGCTGGATTTCTGGTGGGAACGGTTCTGCGTCCTGTACGGGGAGCTGGTGCCTGTCGCCGAAGAGACCGGCATCAGGCTGGCGATGCACCCGTCGGACACACCGAACGCCGACACCCCGCTCGGAGGGCTGGGGTTTCACCGCGTCATAGACGCCTTTCCGAGCCCGCAGGTGGGATACCTCTACTGTTGCGGCACCCGCGCCGAGGCGGGAGGCGGGCCGCTGATCATGGACGAGATCGACAACTACGGGCGCAAGGGGCGCATCTTCATGGTGCATCTGCGCAACGTGCGCGGCTCCCTGGCGACCGCGAGCGCTTTCGAGGAAGTGCTCCTCGACGACGGCGACATCAACATGTTCAAGGTGCTGCTGAAGCTGAAACGGCTCGGCTTCGACGGCTGTCTCAACCCCGACCACATCCCCGCTCTCGAGGGCGACGGCGACGGCGGCCAGCACGGCCTCGCCTACTCGGTCGGCTACATCAAGGCGCTGCTGGCCGCCCTTACCGCGGTCGCCTGAGCTTCCGCATCCTCCCTTGTCCACCCGCAAGCGCATCGCCGCGGTCATCACCCAGTACTTCCGCGGCTCTCACGCCGACGTGCTCGTCGGCAAGTTCCTCAAGGGCTTCCCGACCGACGATGGCCTGATCGCGCCGCGCGTCGAGGTCGCCTCGATGTACATCGACCAGTTTCCCGCCACCGACATCGGCAGGGACATCGCCGCCGAGCACGGGGTCCCCATCTACCACAGCATTCCCGGGGCCCTGACCCTGGGGGGCGATTCCCTGGCCGTCGACGGCGTGCTGCTGATCGGCGAGCACGGGGACTACGCCTGGAACGAGAAGCAGCAGCAGCTCTACCCGCGCCGCTATTTCATGGAGCAGATCTGCGGCGTCATGGCGACGAGCGGTCGCGGCGTCCCGGTCTTCAACGACAAGCACCTCTCCTACAACTGGCACGACTGCCGCTGGATGTGCGAGCGGGCGGCGGGTCTTCAAGCACCGCTGATGGCCGGCTCTTCCCTGCCGGTGGCCTGGCGCAGCCCCTGGCTCGAGCACGAGAAGGGGGTGGAGCTCGAGGAAGCGCTGGCCGTCGGTTTCTCCGGCCTGGACATCTACGGGTTCCACACCCTCGAGGTGCTGCAGTGCATGGTGGAACGCCGGCGCGGAGGGGAATCCGGGGTCGCCGCGGTCACCTGCTTCGAGGGGGATGCCGTCTGGGAAGCGGCCGAACGGGGGGTGTGGTCGCGGGAGCTGGCGGAGGCCGCATGCGCGGCGATTCCCGACAAGCCGCAGGGCGGCATGGAGGAACACTGCCGCAACCCGGCGCTGTTCGTCGTCGAGTACCACGACGGTCTCAGGGGATCGGCGCTGATGCTGAACGGCTACGTCACCGACCTCGCCTACGCCGCCCGCCTGGGCGACGGCAGCGTCCAAGCCTCGGAGTTCCACTGCCAGGGTCACGGCGGCAACGGCGTGCACGCCCATTTCAGCTACCTCGGCCTCAACATCGAGGAGATGTTCCTCACCGGGAGTCCCGTTTGGCCGGTGGAGCGCACCCTGCTGACGAGCGGGGTGCTCGAGGCGGCATTGACGTCGCGCCACGAGGGGTACCGCCGGCTCGAGACCGGTTGGCTCGACGTCGCCTACGAATCCTACGACGAGCTGCCGTGGCGTCCGCTCGGACCGCGGCCGGCCGGCGCCTGTCTCGACCCCTGGCCGCCTCCAGCCTGAGGGCGACCGCCATGACCGCAAAGAAGAAAATCGCCGCGATCGTCTCGGAGTACCGGCCCCGCTCTCACGCCGACGTCATCGTCTCGAAATTCCTCAGGGGGTTTCCCACCGACGACGGCTGGATCGAGCCGCGCGTGGAGATCGCCTCTCTTCACTTCGATCAACCGGGCAACAGCGATCTCGGCCGCGAAATGGCGGCCGCCCACGGCGTGCCGATCTTCGACATCATGATCGATGCCCTGACTCTGGGGGGCGATCAGCTGGCCGTGGATGGAGTCCTCAGCATCTGCGAGCACGGCAAGTACGCCTGGAGCGAAAAGGAACAGTACCTGTATCCGCGGCGGCACTTCATGGAGCAGATCTGCGGCGTCATGGCGACGAGCGGCCGCGCCGTGCCGGTGTTCAACGACAAGCACCTGTCCTGGAGTTGGCCCGACGCCCGGTGGATGTACGACCGCGCCCGCGAGCTCGGGGCGCCGTTCATGGCCGGGTCCTCGGTGCCGCTGCTGTGGCGCAACCCCTGGCTCGAGCACGACGGCGACGACCTGCGCGAAACCGTGACCATCGGTTTCTCTGGACTGGAGACGTACGGAATCCACGCCCTCGAGCCGATGCAGGCGATGGTCGAGCGGCGCCGGGGAGGGGAGACCGGGGTCTCTGCGGTCACCTGCCTCGAAGGAGAAGCGGTATGGGAGGCGGCCAGGCGCGGGGACTGGTCCCGCGAGCTGTTGCAGGCGGCGTGGGACGCCATCTCGGAGAAGCCGTCGGGAGCGGTCGAGGAGCTGTGCCCGGAACCGGCGCTTTTCCTGATCGAGTACCGGGACGGGCTCAGGTCGGCGGTGCTGATCCTTACGAAGGGAATCGTCGGCGACTGGGCGTACGCGGCGCGTGCGTCCGGGGGTGAGGTGACGGCCACGGAGTTCAACCACTTCAAGGCCATCGACCCGATGCAGAACGCTAACGCCCACTTCAGCTACCTCGGCCTGAACATCGAGGAGATGTTTCTCACCGGGGTGCCGGCGTACCCGGTGGAACGGACCCTGTTGACCAGCGGCATCCTGGCCGCGGCGATGGATTCGCGACACGCCGGGCACGTGCGGGTGCAGACCGACTGGCTGCAGATCGAGTACGAGTCGTACCGGGAGCTGCGCTGGCGGCCGACCGCCCCGCATCCCACCGGCGCGTCGACCGAAGTCTGGCAGCGGTAGGGACAGCGAAACGGAAGCATCGCCCCGTCCGCGGCGCTCCGCCTTGTCGAGACCGCGCGGCCTCGACGAGGCGGCCAACAAACAGAGAGGGTGGCCGCTTGCACACCCTCAGCAAACAAAGGAGAGGGACATGCGTACACGCACCCTGTTTTCGCGAATCTCGACGATCAGCGGCGTCCTGCTGCTGGCTGCAGGAGTCCGGGCCGACCAGCACGAGCTCGCCCCACCGTCCGGGCATCCGGACATCATCTCGAAGGACGCCCGCGTCGAGGTGGTCTTCGACGGCGCCTTCTTCACCGAGGGGCCGGCGGTTGCCCTGGACGGGTCGGTCTACTTCAGCGACATCACTTTCAGCGGCGTCTCCGGCATGCAGGCCGGCCACATCTGGCGCTACGATCCCAAGACCGGAGAAGCCGCGGTCTTCCGCTCGCCGAGCGGCATGTCGAACGGCCTCAAGTTCGACGCCATGGGGCGGCTGATCGCCTGCGAAGGGGCGGACTTCGGCGGGCGGCGGGTGACGCGCACCGACCTGACCACCGGCAAGGCCGAGATCATCGCCGGCACCTACAACGGCAGGAAATTCAACTCCCCCAACGATGTCACCCTCGACGAGAAGGGGCGGATCTATTTCAGCGATCCGCGCTACCTCGGGCACGAGTCCATGGAGATGGGGGTCTTCGCCGTCTACCGCATCGATCCGGACGGATCGATACACCGCATCATCACCGACGCCGGCAAACCGAACGGCGTCGCCGTGTCGCCGGACCAGAAGTCGCTCTACGTAGTCTCCAACGACAACGGCTCCACGGGCTTGCCGCTGGCCGCGTCCGACCTCGGCGGGCTAACTGCCGAGGATCCCTCGCACAAAGGCAGAATGGCGCTGCTGGCCTACGACCTCGCAGAAGACGGCAGCGCCACCTTCCGCGAGGTGCTGGTAGACTATCTGCCTGAAGACGGCCCCGACGGGCTGGTGTGCGACGTCGAGGGGAATCTCTGGGTAGCGGTGCGTGACGCGAAGCGGCCCGGAATCGTCTGCTATTCTCCGAATGGTGAGGAGCTCGTCTACATCCCGACACCGGTTCCGACCAACGTCGCCTTCGGCCGCGGCGAGACGGCGAAGACGCTCTACATGACCTACGGAATCGGCATGGATGGACAGAAGTCGGTGCTGGCGAAGATCGAGGTCGAGGTGGAGGGGTACCAGCTGCCGTCGCCGTAGCAGCTGGAAATACTGCCGGGGCGCAGGCGCGGTTTTCGGCGCCTGCGGCCTTCGGTTGTTATGATTATGGTGGCGGATTTTCCAATCCGGGCCGATTTGGATTGGCTTGCCTTGAAAAACCGCCCCCTGACCGACTGTCTGGACGATCTCCAGGCGGGACCCCAATCCCGATCAGGTTGAACTGCCATACGTCATCCACATTCCCGCTGAAATAACAGGGGATGGTTAAAGAACCACCACGGGACTGGCAGCCTGAATGCGAGGTTGGGTGCTGGACACCAAGGATCGACAGACCACGGCGATCCGGCCTCAAGAAGAAACTCTGAAGATGGTCCGGGGAGGCGGTTATCACCCATGATGGAGGTCTTAAGCCCTTAGGAGTTGCTTGATGGCTATCCTCTCGCAAAAGCATTCCGGCGCCTACTATACCCCGGAACCTGTCGTGGCCAATCTCGTTCGTTGGGCCGTTCGAAAGGAGTCCGACCGGCTTCTCGATCCGTCATGCGGAGATGGCCGTTTCATTGCTGCCCACCAGAACAGCTACGGGGTCGAACAAGACCCCGTAGCTGTGCGCGTGGCGATGCGCCGTGCTCCCTGGGGAGTCGTCTGCGAGGCTGACTTCTTCGCTTGGGCTGCAAGTTCAGATGAACGCTTCGAGTGTGCCGCTGGCAATCCTCCCTTCATTCGTTATCAGACTTTCAAGGGTGAGGTCCGCGCACGCGCCCTGAAGCTGTGTGCATCTTTAGGGGTGAGGTTTTCCGGACTCACTGCGTCTTGGGCGCCCTTCCTTGTAGCGACCGCGAACATGCTAGAGCCCGATGGCCGAATGGCGTTTGTCGTGCCCGCAGCCATCGGCCATGCTCCCTATGCTGCGCCGCTGCTGGACTACCTCGTTAAGCATTTCTCCACCGTACAAATCATTGCCGTACGTAGAAAGCTCTTTCCACAGCTATCCGAGGACTGCTGGTTGCTCTATGCCAGTGGCTTTGGCGGCCGCACCGCAGAATTGCGGTTCTCGGTATGCGATCACTTCATCCCATCTGCAACACCACCTCGCGACGGCATCCGGGTGTCGGTTCACGAGTGGCGCAATTCCTGGAACCGTCGACTACGGCCCTACTTGTTGCCAAGCAGCGTGCGAGAGCTTTACAAGGTAGCCGCGTCAAGCTCGGATGCGATCCGTTTCGGGGACATCGCGACCATTGGGATCGGATACGTCAGCGGAGCGAACGAATTCTTCCATCTACGTCCTTCCCAGGCCGAGGAGTGGAGCATCCCAGACAGGCTCCTCCACCCGACGGTGCGGAACGGTCGGGTCTTGCCGCCCAAAGAACTCACCACGAGGACCATAGAACAGTGGTGGCAATCCGATGATCCCATGATGCTCCTGCGGATTCCGAAGAGGGGTAGATTGCCGTTGGGCGTTGCCAGATATCTAGATACCGATCGGGGAAGGCGCGCCCAGGCAGCATACAAATGCCGAATGCGTGAGCCTTGGTATTCAGTTCCGGATGTGCATGTGCCCGATTTCTTCCTGACCTACATGTCGGGGCGCATGCCGCACTTGGTCCGAAACGCCGCGGGTGCGACCTGTACAAATGCCGTCCACAGTATTCGTGCCCGCGACAAGAATGCTGTTCGTCAACTGGCGAAGTACTGGGACACACCCTTCCTTCGGCTGAGCTGCGAGCTCGAAGGACATCCTCTGGGCGGCGGAATGCTGAAGCTTGAGCCTCGGGAGGCCACGCAGATCCTGTTCCCACCGGCCTCCACGAAGTTCGCTCTGTCAAGCGCCGAGATTCTGGAAGCCGTTTCAACGATGCTTAGTTGGAGACATTATGCCGCCAAGGAGTAGCGAGGGCACCACAGGTTCCCCACGGCCCTGTCAATGGGTGAGTCAAGCTGACGCGTTAGAGCATTTCGCAGGCTACCAAGGGCGGACCCAAAGCCAAGAACACATCAAGCCTCTCCACTGGTATGTAGCCTGCCGCCTTGTCCTGGAGGGTGGTTTCCGGCCGGACGAGATCAAGCCGCGACCTCCCTTCATCGTATCTGAGCGCCGCGGTCAATACCTCATCCAACACGATCCAACGACCGCTACCGGGGCCGAAGCGACCGTTCTCGGAGGCTTGAAGACAAAGAGCGTCGATATCGTAGTTAACAAGAACGGCCGTGGACCAGTCCTGGCCGTCTCCTGTAAAGGCATGACCGGCGCCTTCCGCAATCTCACGAATCGCATGGAAGAGACGATCGGCGAGTGTACGAACCTGCACATCACTTACCCGGCCCTTGTCTTCGGATACCTATTTCTGATCCGTGCGAATTGGCCTGGCCAAGATGCCGCCTTGGCCCCGAACGATATGGCGATGTCCGATGACGGCGAGCCCGTTGAATCGATCCGCCGTTTCCATTCGGCATTGAGGGCTCTCACGGATCGCGTGGGCATTCGTAACGACGTCAGCCGATACGAAGCAATATCGTTGGCGCTGATCGACACGCGCAACGACCGTTCCGGCCAAATGCTTCCCGACTTCCCGCCGCGCGAGAGCCCACTCCGCCTCGAAAAGTTCTTTGAAACGCTGTACTTGCGCTATGACGAACGCTTCGTTTACAGTGCGCCGGATCTCAAGTCCAAGACCGCCCGAATCGAGTGGTCGCCGGATTCCCCTATCCTGGAATCATTCGCGCAATCTATTCCGGAATACGACGTCAGGCTCGCGCAGGCTCCTGACAGACCATAGCCAAGCCCTGATCTGGAACATCAGATCCGGTTCCCCCCGGACGGATGCCGTCATATTCTGAAGACGCGATAAATCGGGCTTGCGGACGCCACCCCTGTTTTCCTGACCCTCCGTTCCCACAATCTCGACATCCTTCCTGCGAAACAAGCCGTGCAGATCGAAAGCGTACTCGGCAGCGCCGCGGTGATCGGCGCCGGCGGCAAGATGGGCAGCGGCATCGCTCTCCTCGCCGCGGAGCTCATGGCCCGGCTGGAGGTCGACGGCCACCGGACCGGCGGGCTGATCCTGATCGACAGCCGCCCGCAGTCGATCGAGCCCCTGCGGGCCTATCTGCAGAAACACCTCCTGCGGCGCGCCCGGCGCCGTCTCGGTGACGAACGGGAGGCGCGGAGTTTCACCGATCGGGCCATGGCCCTGGTTTCTACCGCCACCAGGCTCGAGGCCGCGCGGGACTGCACCCTGCTGTTCGAAGCGGTTCCCGAGTCCGAAGACCTGAAGACCGGCCTGCTGCGGCGGCTGCGGGAGACCTGTCCGCCGGAGGCGCTTTTCCTGTCCAACACATCCTCCATTCCGATCCGCCGGCTCGACGAAGCCGCCGGGCTCGACGGCCGCGTCGTCGGCTTTCACTTCTACAACCCGCCCGCGGTCCAGAAGCTCCTCGAGCTGATCCCGGCCGAGGACACCCGTCCCGGGCTCGTCCGCTTTGCCGGGGAGCTCGCCCGCCGGTTCGGCAAGACGGTCGTGCGCTCGCGCGACGTCGCCGGCTTCATCGGCAACGGCCATTTCATTCGCGAGGGTCTGTACGCTGCCGCCTGCGTCGCCCGCCTGCGGAGCGAATTCGGCGAGCCGGAAGCGATCTACGCCGTGAACGCGATCAGCGAGATCGGACTCCTGCGCCCGATGGGAATTTTCCAGGTCATCGACTACGCCGGCATCGAAATCTTCGCCGCGATTCTCGAGGTGATGGATCGCTACATCGAAGGGGAAGCATTTTCGTCGCCGCTGTTCTCTCACATGGTTGCCGAAGGCCGGCTCGGGGGCCAGCGCGGGGACGGCAGCCAGAAGGACGGCTTCTTCCAGTACGACGGACGCGGCCGCTCCGGGGTTTACGACTTCGGCGCCGGGGCGTACCGACCGCTGGAAGACGGCAGGTTGCCGGCGGTCGACGGCGCCCTCGGAGCCCTGGCGGAAGCGGGCAGGGGCTGGAGCGATGTTCGCGCCGCCGGCCACCCTTCGGCCCTGATCCGGGCCCACTTCCAGCGCCTGGGGGAAGCGGACGGGAGAGGCGCCGCCATGGCCCTGGAGTACGCCGCCGAGTCGCGGAAGATTGCCTCGCGGCTGGTCAGCGACGGCGCGGCGGCATCGGCGCCGGATGTCGACACGGTGGTGACTAACGGCTTTCATCACCTGTACGGACCCCTCGACGAGGCACTCTCGTTTCTCGAAGACCGGGATTGCCTGTGAGCATCGCATGCCCGGCGATTCCCGTGTTGGGGGGCCGCAATTCAGATATCCCCCGGGAGCTGGTTTGCAAGGCGTACCCTGCTGGACGCGCTGCCGAGAGAACCGGTCGGAAATGGACGGCGTGTCCGGTTAGAATCTGGTGGGGGCACGAGGCCAGCCTCAACTTCCCGATCTCCCGGAGGCCCGGGCGCAACCGGTAGCGAACCGGTATAAGCGTCCGCGAATTCCCAAACCACCCGCTGAAAGCAGCAATACCAAACAGGAGCAGAAGATGACCGATCTCACATCGAAGGTTCCCCGGTACAGGTTCCCCGACACCCTCGCGGAGCAGGAAGCGGCCCTGGCCTCCAACCCGCTGATGCAGCGGTTGCTCGCGTCGCGCCAGACCTACGCCGGGGACCCCCACCGGCCGCTCTACCACTACGTCAATCCCGAGGCGATGCTGAACGATCCGAACGGCCTCTGCCGCTGGCAGGACCGCTGGCACCTGTTCTACCAGGCCTACCCGCCAGAGGACACCCGCCAGCACTGGGGCCACGCCGTCTCCGACGACCTCATCCACTGGCGCGACCTGCCCTACTGCATCTACCCCGACCCGGAGGAGAGGTGCTTCTCCGGGGCCACCCTGGTCGAGGAGGACCGCGTCATCGCCATCTACCACGGCACGCAGGCCGGCAACATGGTCGCGGTTTCGAGCGATCCGCTGCTGCTCAACTGGGAGAAGGTGGCAGACAGGGCGGTGATCCCGATTCGGGCCCCCGACGGTTCCCAGCTGCCGTACAGGGTGTTCGACCCCTGCATCTGGAAGAAGGACGGCACCTACTACTCGCTGTCGGCCGGGACCAAGCCGGAGGGACCCGCGGGAAAACCGGTGCGCGCAAACTTCCTGCTGCGTTCGGACGACCTCGAGCACTGGGAGTACCTGCACCCCTTCGTCGAGGACGACGCCTTCACCCTCGTCGGTGACGACGGCGCCTGCCCCTACTTCTGGCCGCTCGGCGACCGCCATATCCTCCTCTTCTTCAGCCACATGAGCGGCGGCCAGTACTTGCTCGGCGACTACGACCGCGAGCGGGACAAGTTCGTCGTCACCCACGGACAGAAGTTCAACTTCGGCGCCTCCACCCCTTCAGGGGTGCACGCGCCGTCGGCCACCCCCGACGGAAGCGGGGACGTGATCGTCATATTCAACATGAACCCGGGCAAGCCGACGGAGGGCTGGGATCAGATCATGACGCTGCCGAGGCGGCTGTCCGTCGACGGCGACGATCTCTCGATGACCCCGGCCGGCGACATCGAGTCGGTGCGCGGGTTCCACGAGCGGATCGAGAACATGAGCCTGCCGGCCAACCGGGAAATCGTGCTCGACTCGGTGGCGGGAAACGCGCTCGAGATCATCGCGGAAATCGATCCGCGCGAGGCCCCCATGGTCGAGCTGAACCTGCTGCGCTCCCCGGACCGCGAGGAGTTCACGCGCATCGCCTTCTTCAGGGACCGCGGCTTTTCCCTGCGGCGGGTTTTCGGCATGGACGCCCGGCAGAGCCTGCTGACCATCGATTCCTCCTACTCCTCGGTCGCCCCCGATGTACTCTCCCGGGCCCCGGAAACCGCCCCGGTGCTGCTCGGCGACGGGGAGCTTCTCGAGCTGCGGGTGTTCGTCGACCGCAGCGTGGTCGAGCTGTTCGCAAACGGCAGGCAGTGCCTGGCGGTACGCGTCTATCCGGAGCGCGCCGACAGCATCGGGGTATCGCTGCGCGCCCAGGGGAGCGAGGCCTGGCTCAGGTCGCTCGACGCCTGGCAGATGAACTCGATCTGGGAGTGAGGGCAGGAAGCGCCGTACCGAAGCGATACCGCTCCCGCTCTCAAAGAGGATGGGTCAAGCCGATGCCTCCCCGCAGTGCTCCGGCGCCATGATCTTCCGCATCAACGCCCCCGGAATCGGGTGAAATGACGAGCAGCGACTCAAGCAAGCTTCCGGAACCCTCGACGCCGCTGGTAACGGCAAGCGAGATCTCACTCCGGGCCGTCGATTTCCTGGGTTCCTGCGGAGAGCTGTTCGCCCGTTTCGATGAGGCGACCCAGGATTCCGGCAACGTGTCGTACGGGGTAGACGTCTCCGGGCTGAGGTTTTTCGTCAAGACCGCGGGGGAGCCCGAATTCTCCACCCCACATGCCGACCACCGCGCCAGGAGCGACCTCCTGCACAACGCCGCGTCCCTTGCCCGTTCATTCGCTCACAGGGCCCTGCCGACCCTTCACAACCTCGTCGAGTCCCCGGATGGTCCCCTGCTCGTGTACGACTGGGTCGACGGCGAGCTACTGCGGGTCGAGCCCGAAGAGCGGACCCGCCCAGGTTCCCCATTCTACCGGTTCGTACACCAGTCGCCGGAGGGGATTCTGCTTGCCCTGGATGAAATTTTCGACGTCCACGTCCGGCTTGCCGACCGGGGTTGGATCGCCTGCGACTTCTACGACGGTTCCGTGATCTACGACTTCGAGCGAAGAGCCGTGCACCTCGTCGATCTCGACCTGTACAGGCAGGGTCCCTTCGACAACGACATGGGACGCATGTTCGGCTCGTCGCGATTCATGGCCCCCGAGGAGTTCGAGCTGGGGGCCCGCATCGATGAGCGTACCACGGTGTTCACCATGGGGCGCGCCGCCGCGGTCTTTCTCGCCCAGGGAGAAGTGGAACGAGCGAGATTCGTCGACGGCGACGGCCTGTTCGAGGTCGTCGAACAGGCCTGCCGCATGGATCCGGCAGAGCGGTTCCCGACCATGGCCCGGTTCCGGGAAGCCTGGGTGGCTGCCCGCGAGCGGAGGTGAGGCAGGAGGCGGATCCCGGTTGCCAGGTGCCACGGCATCAGCTGGCAACCGCAGAAAATCAAGCAGCGGCCGCACCGTCTGCTCGACCTGGACCGCTTCGGACCTGGTGGGTGCCGTTCCCCGGGCCGAGCCTTCACCGGTCGAGGTAGGCGCGCACGATGTCGATCACGAGGGCGACATCGTCCCGCGCCCCCTCCAGCGATGTGCGGCACTCGACTCCTTCCGCGATGCAGGCGTGGAAATGACGAAGTTCGCGCACGAACGGGATCTCCCAGTCGACGAACGGCTGCCGGCGAAAGGGACGGCCGCTGCCGTCGACGCCGCGGATTTCGAGCTGCGACGGTATGCCGCGCGAGAACCCGGTCGGGTACGACAACAGGGCGCCGCGGTCGTCGCTGTAGACCTCGAGGGTCTCGACGAAATCCTTGATCCCCGAAAGCTCCACCCAGGTCGCGGCGCAGCGGGCTCCCGAACCGTACGCGAGGATGGCCGTTACCCCCATGCCTCCGTTCCAGACCTCGGTGCTCAAGACCCGCTCCGGCTGCCCGAACAGAATCCTCAGACCGTAGAGATCGTGTATCATGCTGCCAGCGAGGACGAAGAAGATCCGCCTCGCCTCCTCAGGGATTCCGCTTCCCAGGGCTTCGGCGACATCGTCCGCCCTCTTGACGTTCGCCGCGGAAGGCAGGCCCCCTGCCCGCCTGACCCCGAAATGCACCAGGTGATGGCTGTTGTCGGTGTGCAGGTGGTTGACCTGGATGAAGCGAACCGGCCCCATCGACCCGACCTCGCGCGCGAGCAGCTCGAAGGCGGGGTCGTGGGCCTTCATGTACCCCGCCTGCGCCACCACTCCGGCGCTGCGCGCCGCGGTGATCATGGCATCGGCGTCCGACAGGGTGAAGCAGACCGGTTTTTCGATGAACAGGTGCTTCCCCGCCTCCAGCACCGCGAGGCCGGCCTCGGTCTTGGGGTCGCCGTGGCACAGCAGCACGGCGTCGACGCCGGCGTCCAGAAGCTCCCGGTAGTCGGTGACGTATCGCGGAACGTGGAACTGCGCCGCGACCGCTTCGGCGAGGTCCGGTGAGATGTCGCAGATCACCGGGACCTCGAAAAGGTCCTGCAGCAGGGCGAGGTTGGGAAGGTGGTGGACCTGGGCGATCGCGCCGCAGCCGACGACACCGATTCTGATGGCAGGCATGTCCCCCTCACTTCCCGTCGAAGCGGCTGATGCGCGGGGCCACCGTGTTCCACAGATCGCCGAGCGCGTGGATCTCCTTGAATCCCCGGTACACCCCTTCCCACAGCTGGTCGCGAAGCTCCTCGACCTTGTCGTAGTCGCCGGCAGCCAGGGCGGCCTTCAGCTCGACGGACACCTCGGTCTGTCTGTCCGCGGCGGCGCGCACGGTTCGCGCGAAGTCTGCCGAGGCCTCGACGAAACTGTCGACCAGCTCTGCCGCCGGTGTGGCGGTGTCGGTTTCGACGCCGTACGAGCTGTTGGGCGCAAATCTCAACGGGTGCCGGGTGCCGTCGTCGTCGCGTCCGGTATGTGTCGGCTGGATATGGGGCGTCACCGACAGGTACATGATCACCGGTTCGTCGCCGACGACGCGGATCTTGTGCGGTTCGTCCGCCAGGGCAAGGCACAGCTGCCCCGGCCCCAGCACCGCGGTGTCCCCGGAGACCTGGAACTCGCAGCGTCCCTGCAGGATCAGGAATATCTCGTGGCCCAGGTCGTGGCTGTGCTGCACCGTCTGCACGGTGCCGGGCTCCGCCCTCATGAAGCGGCAGCGGATCTCGGGACGCACCAGCATCTGGCAGATGTGCTCGTCGTTGCGGAAGTCGTACACCTCGAGTGCCATGTGAGTGTCTCCAAGGGTTCGGCCGAAAGGCATGACGATACCTGCCGGCAATGAGCATATCAGAGCAAACTGACTGTGGTCAGGCGGTTTCTGCTACGGTAAAGCGCAATAATCGCACGGACGGCTCCTGAACTCCTCCCAGGTAAAAAAAGAAAGGTCAGTCCTCATCGAGGTAATCCATGCCGCTGAGCAGCGGCCACCGGTAGCGGTCCGGCGGCTTCACCTGCCTCGCCCAGGCCCCGAGGATCTTCTGGTCTTCCCGCAGGGCCGCCATGCGGGCCATCACCCACTCCGGGTCCCAGTCGCGGAGCACCCGGTTGAGCAACTCGTCGCGGATCTCCCCGCACCCGGGATCGGCGGCGCGGTCCTCCATTTCGCGCGGGTCGTCGCGCAGGTTGAACAGCTGGCAGGGCATGCCGTGGTAGTAGTTGAGCTTCCATTCCCCCCGGCGGATCATGCGCTGGAACACCCCGTGCCCGGAAAACGGACCCCCGGCCCCCACGCCGTCGAGGCAGAACTCCGAGTAGGCGACGTCTTCCCAGGGAGCCTCGGGGTCGCGCAGCAGCGCCAGCATGCTGCGTCCGCGCGAGTAGGGCAGCGGCGGCGCCCCGAGGGCCTCGAGCATGGTCGCGTTGAGATCGAGCGAGCTGACGACGCGATCGCAGCGCCCTCCTTGCGGCAGCCCACCGGGCCAGGCCAGTATGGCCGGGACTTTCACCGAGTCTTCGTAGAACGTCTGTTTCCACCAGAGTCCGTGCTCGCCGGCCTGCTCGCCGTGGTCGGAGGTGTAGAGGATCAGGGTGTTGCCGGCCAGGTCGTTGCGGCGCAGAGCCTCGAAAATCTCGCCGATCATCGCGTCCATCCGCGTAACCAGCGCCCAGTACGCCGTGCGCGCACGAAGTATTTCCTCGTCGGGAACCTCGACGGTGCCGGTATCCTGCCGCCAGCGGGCAATGTGGGGATGCAGGTGGTCGCCGAACGGCTCCGGGGTGCGCGGCATCGTCATGCGCCCGTCGTACAGCTCGTAATCCTCGCGGCGCGCCACGAACGGCTGGTGCGGCAGCATGAACCCGACCGATATCGAGAACGGGGAGCCGTCCACCCCGGCACGCCTCTTCACTCCGAGGCGGTTCAGGTAGTCGACCGTCGCCGCGGTGACGTCTTCGTCGTGGACCTGGTAGGAGCTCTGGCCCGGCCCCGAGTTGGTCAGACTGATGCGGGCCGGGCCGGCGCAGCCCTGGAGATCGCCGCGGTCGGCACCGCCCTCGCCTCCGAGGTGGTTGGGCCCGTGATCTCCCACGAGGCGCTCGGCGTAGCCGTGAAGCTGGTCCGACCCCAGCGCATGCATGCGCCCGACCAGCAGCGGCCGGTACCCGGCCGCTCCCATGGCGTGGGCGAGCGTCGGTATCGCCGAGCTGAGGATGTGGCTGTTGGTCCAGACGCGGTTTTCGAACGGGTGCCGGCCACTGAGCATCGACATCCGCGACGGCACGCAGATCGGCGAGGGGCAGTACGCGTTTTCGAGCAGGACCCCCTCCGCTGCCAGGGCATCGAGATGGGGCGTCCGCACCAGCGGGTCGCCGTAACAGCCGGAGACGAACGGACTGTGCTGATCGGAGTGGATGTAGAGGAGATTTGGGGGCTCGGACATTTTGAGAGAAAGCAGACAGTTAATTCACAGATCGGAGTTGCCGAAGGCGGTCACGGGCGAAAAGCTGCACGCCTTCCCGTTTTGCCAAGAGCATGGCATCGTTGGTGAAGCCGGCCGCATTCGTCACGACCATTGGCCGTGCGTCGCCTTGGATCGCGTCTTCGTACGCGGGAATTGAACGCAGCACTTCCTCGACGGCGGTCCGGCCGCACTTGGCGTCCTGCTGCTGGGTGTGTTTGCACTGAACCACGATGGTGTGCCGATTACCTCCTGTAGCGAAAATTGCCAAGCCGTCAGCTCCGCAGTCGCCGCTCCGAGGAGTTTTCCGGGTGTCGTAGCCGGCCTTGCCAAGCTCTCCGAGCACCCATTCGTTCGAAGGCCTCCGGCTCCATCATATTGATCTGGTCTAACGGTACGTCAGACGCCGCATCGCTGCCCCGCGCCTCCATCATGGTGGTGCGGTAGAGATCACCCACGTCCGCTTTCGTCGCCGCGGTCGGCGCGAGCACGCGACGGTTGGTCTCCCGCTTTACCTCCATCAGGCTGTCGAGCTTGATGTCGAAGCTGTAGTCTCCGAAGTCCGGGTGACGAGCGATGGGCAGGTACACGTGCACCGTCCGCCGCTGGCCGATACGAAAGACCCTGTCGGTACACTGATCCTCGACCGCCGGGTTCCACCAGCGCGAGAGGTGAATGACATGGTTTGCTGCCGTTAGTGTCAGTCCGACGCCGCCGGCACGCGGGGACAGAATCATTACGTCGAACCCGGCCCGGTCTTGGAACGTGTCGACCCGGGCTTTGCGGATCCTGCCGGCCACCGTCCCGTTGATGACAAGCACGTCCTCGGATAATGAAAAAGCAGGCCCTGTAACGAACCAGTGATCTTCGATGCGGCTTCAGTGCCTGTCCTGGCCAACTCCTGGCTGGCGGAACCGAGCGTGCTCCTGAGTTCGTCCGCGGCGGCATTGGTGGAAGCGGTAAGCCGATTCGCCAGTTGTTCCGACGCGCTGGCGAGAACACCGGTTACCTCACCCAGTGACTGTTGCAACGTCTCGGTCATGGCCGTGGCGCCGGTATCCATTGCAGTCCTGACTGCATTCAGGACCGAATCGAGCGCGCCGCGGACATCGCGCTGCGTTTGCGCCTGGGCGTCGGCGGATTCTTTCAGGGTGCGATTCAGGGCTTCGACGGTTGCCGCCATATCCTCGAACTGCGAGCCGGTCCTTTCCTGAAGCGCATCGGTGAACCGGACAAGCGCCTGTTCGATCATCTGACCGCTGTCGGTTGCCCGATCCTCGCGTAGTCCTTCGACCGCTTCCAGGAGCCGCTCGAGTTGCGGGGACAGACGGCCCGCGATCTTCTCCTCGAGCGCCTGTTCAAGAGAGAATATCAACTCGGAGTTGAATCGTTCGAGTTGCGTCGTCGCGCGTTGCGCTTGGTCGAGTTGTTTTAGAGCGACGCCTTCCGACGTGACGCGCTCGAGCCGGGATTCGATGGCTCCGACCCACTTGTCGAGTTCAACGTGGAGACGTCGCGAGGAAAAGCGTTCGACTAACACGAACAGGATGGATGCGGAGATACCGGCAATGGACGTCCAGAACGCCAGGGATGCCCCACCCAGAAGCTGCTGTAGAGCCGCGGTGATCTCAGCGGGTTTGCTGGAAGAAAGACCGGAACTTGCCGCACCGACCCCGGCGGCCAGACCGAGGAACGTACCGAGGATGCCGACGCCGGTCAGCAGATTTGGTACAGCTTGGTAGAAACCTGAAGAAATCTTGGGAGAAACGATGGTGGCGTCGTTGAGGTACCGAGAAACCTCGCTGGTGTTGCGAATCGGATCATCAGACTCAGATTCAGGTAGAACCAAAGTCTCCACGAATTCCGTCCACGGCAGGCCAAGGATCTCTTTGACCTTGCGATCATAGCCTTCGAAGCCCCTGGCAAATCCTTCTTCTCCATTCAGATTCTTCAGGTCTCCTTTTACTCGGCGCAGCTTGAACCACAGCGGACCGAGTTGCCAGACCAGCAGCAAGACGGAAACAACCAGGAATACGCCAATACCAATGCAGTAGTACTTGACGAAGGCAGGCGAGAGAGCGAATTCGAAGCTCATCGCGACGAACGGTCCGAAGGAAAAAGTCGCCGCACCGGACAGCTGAACCCAGGCAGCACATCGCCGCCATCGAGGTCCTCCTCCGTTCCCACTACTTCGACGTGCTGCAGGGAACGGTATACGTGGACCATTCGGGTTTCGGGTTCCAGGAGCCAGACCAGGCGGGTCCCGGCCGCGAAGTACTCGGCAATCTTGACGTGAACGTCGGCCAGGCGGTCCGACGGGGAAACGACTTCGACGGCGAGGTCGGGAGCGAACGGCCAGTAGGTGCCGGGGATGCCCGTGGATGGAACGCGGGATTTCACCACGACGGCGAGGTCCGGGGCGCGCACCGTATCGGGTTCCCGCTGGAGAATGAACCCGGTCTCGGCGCCGCAGCAGACGCCGAGGTCGTGCGCTTCTACGTACTCGTCGAGCAGGCGCCCTATGCGAACCGTCAGTGCGCCATGTGTGCCGCCGGTCGGGGTCATGTGGACAAGGTCTCCTTCTACCAGCTCAAATCGACCGCCGTCATCCGCCAGATCGAACAGCTCTTCCGCAGTCATGAATGAACGCGGTGTGTGAACGGTCATATGGACCTCCTTTGGTTCGAAGCAGAGGCAGGTGTGAGAACGGAATCACAAGCAGCAAAGACAATCCCGGCGCCCTGTCCCGAAGACAGGCGTACGAACGGATTGTGCAACGGATATGGTGGAGACCAGCACGCCCAAAACATCAGCATGCCCCCGGAAAACGCTGGTAAGGTTGCGCAATCCCCCACCCCTGGCAACAAACCCGGCCGCCAGCGCACCCCGGGGCTGATTCGTTGCGGCAGAGGGGCGAATCGCTACATTGGCACAACCGTCAAGGCAGCTCTCCCCCGGCTCGGAAAGGAACCTTCATTGGCTAAGCGGATTGGAATAACCGGCGCCAACGGCACCATCGGCGGCGTGCTCGCCACCGGCCTCGGCGAAGACTACGAGGTCATCGGCTTCGACCGCGAGGAAGGTCCGCGCACCGCGTTCGTTGTCGACCTGGCAGAGGCCGGCCAGGTACAGGGCATCTTTGGAGGACTGGACGCGGTCATCCACCTCGCCGCCGATCCGAATCCGGGCGCAATGTGGGATTCGGTCCGCGACAACAACATCGAAGCGACCTACCAGGTATTCGAGGAGTGCCGCAACAGCGGCGTCGAGCGCATCGTTTTCGCGACCACCAACCACACACAGCACGGCGACACCATCGCCACTACCCCGGAAACACTGGACCCTGCCAAAAGAAGAAACCTGCGCCTGACCGACCCCCCGAATCCCGACTCCCTCTACGCCGTTTCGAAGCTGTTCGGCGAGAACCTCGGCAAGTACTTCAGCGAGAGGCATGGACTCCGTTTCATCGGCCTGCGCATCGGCTGGATCACGAAGCAGAACGACGCCGCCCTGATGCGGGGAACCGCGGCCGAGGACTACATGCGGGCCATGCACCTCAGTCACCAGGACTGCGTGCAGGCCTTCCGCCGCGCCCTCGAGGTCGACGCGCGGTTCCTGCTCGCCTACGCGATCAGCGCCAACGACCGCCGCGTCTTCGATCTCGGGGACACGGTAGCCCGACTCGGCTTCGCCCCCCTGGACAACGCGGAGGCAGACTTCTGAGCGCGGTACCGACCTCGGTCGCGGCCTTTATCGGCTCGCGACGCGGCCGTACCGCGGTTGCGGCGATCTGGGGGATCGTCGGGTTCGTCGCCGCGGCCTGGTGCTTCGACGAAAAGCTCTCTCTCAGCGGCGACAATACCGAGTTCGTCATCCTCGCCCGTTCCCTGGCCCAGGGGGAGGGACTGCACTACATCAACGACCCCGACATGAAGCCGGCGACGAAGTACCCTTTCGGCTTCCCTCTGATGCTGTCGCCGCTGGCCTGGATCTTCGGCCCCGGCTCTGAACAGGATGCCGCTGGCGGCGGGGAACCGGTGCGGGACTTCATCTCGATGAAGTGGCTGGTTGCCGTGCTCTTCGCCGGCGTTCCTGTGGCTGCCTACCTCCTCGCCAGGGACTGCCTGGGGGAGGTGTCCGCCTGGGCCGCCGCCCTGCTGTGCGCTGCCCAGCCCAAGCTGGTCGAGTACGGCAGCCAGGTGATGTCGGAAATCCCCTACACCCTGTTTTCGCTGGCAACCCTGTTCCTGGTGCGGCGCGGCGCCCGTTGCCGCGAGGGACTGACGAATCCCTGGCTGACCGCCGGGTTCATCTGCATGATGTGGGCGTACTACGTCCGCAGCGTCGGCGTCCTGCTGGTGGCCGCGGTCCTGCTCTTCCTCGCCTTCGACCGGCAGTACCGGCGCGCCCTGGTCTTGGCTGCGGGGGCTTTCGCCGTGGCCCTGCCCTGGTCGCTGCGCAACCATTTCAGCGGCCGCGGCGGCGTGTACGTGACCCAGTTTCTGCAGGTGAACCCCTATCATCCCGACCGCGGATACCTCGACGCCGCCGGCTTTTTCGAACGCCTCGGGGGCAACCTCCAGGCCTATCTCGTCCACATAATGCCGAAGACGCTGTGGCCCTCCTTTCCTGGAGCCCAGTCGCTCTTCAACCCGGTGACTCTCGCAATCGCAGCCGTCGCCTTGTACGCCAGCTTCCTCTGCATTCGCAGGCGCGAGAATCTGCTGATCTGGATTTACGGGGTGCTGTTCCTGGGCCTGATGTTCCTGTGGCCCTGGATAGGAGACCGCTTCCTTCTGCCCGCCATTCCGGTGCTGCTGTTCTTTGCCGTGCGGGTCGCCGGGGACCTCCTGACCAGGCTCGGCGCCATCGCCGGGCGGCCGCTTTCCGCGGTTCTGGGGACCACCGCCCTGCTGCTCCTGCTCAACTCGCAGCTCGACGGACTGCAGAGCCAGGCCCGGTACGCCCGCGGGCGGTATCAGCCGGGATGGCAGCGCTACTACGACGCCGGCCTGTGGATCCGCAACAACCTGCCTGCAGACTCGGTGATTTCCTGCCGCAAGGGTTTCTGGATGCACGTGGTGTCCGGACGGCGGACGGTCGGCTACAAGTTCAAGGACCCCGACACCGTGCTCGCCGACCTGCGCAGCAGGGGGGCGGATTTCGTTGTCGTCGACCAGCTTCCCTTCCCCTCGACGTCGCGTTACCTGGTGCCGGCGATCGGGAAATATCCCGATCTCTTCCGCATCGTCTGGCACCGGAAGAACCCCGACACCTACGTCCTAGAATTTCAAGGGTGAGCGGCCGACATAGTGCCATCGCAGCCGGGGTTCTGTCTCGCCGATACCTCGCCGGTCCCGAGGGCCGTTCCTGCCCGCGATTCACTCTGTTCCGCGGTGGGATGTCTTCGAGCTGTTTCCGGGTTGGGGCACCAGGGGGCATGGGCGCCATGAACCTGTCCCAGGGCTGGTGGTTCCTGCCGGCGCTGATGCTGGCCTGCGGCGGGCAGTCCGGTGAGGACACCGCCACAACGGACGGACGGGCGCCGGATGCGGCCGCGGCTCCGGCAAGGGATTCCGCCGGCATCCCCTGGAACTCCTGGGACCGGCAGACTTTTCAGCGGGCGCAGGATCGGGATCTTCCCCTGCTGCTCTACTTCGCCGCCGAGGGAGCCGACGGGGTTTTCGCCAACGACGACGCCTCGGTGCGCTATCTGATCGAGCAGAAATTCACCGCCTTCCGGGCGAATCCCTTTCAGCGCCCCGACCTGGCGCGCCGCTACGCCCCGCGCGGCTGGCCTGCCCTCGCCCTTCTCCTCCCCGACGGCAGCGCCGTAGCGACGGCTACCGATCTGCCGGCGCGGAACGCGCGCACCTGGCTGATGCACATGGTCGACCACTTCGAAAAAAGGCGCGAAGTGCTGATTGAAAAGGCCGCTGAAGTAAAGATGGATCCTGGCCGCACCCGGCTGTCCCCGGCGGACGTGTTCGCCGCGGTTGCCGCCGACTACGACTCGGCGCACGGGGGTTTCGGCGGCTCCGGGAAGTTCCCCGGGCTGTTGGTTCTCCACTTCCTGTTGGGCTACAATAGATATACCGGGGACGAGACGGCCCGCGAGATGTGGCAGGCGACGGTCGAGACCATGCTGCGGTCCCCGATGTGGGATGCCGAAGCCGGTGGCATACACTCGTTTTCCCACACCCCGGACTGGACGACGCCGTCGGGAGCCAGGGACGCGGCCGATCAGGCCGGCCTGGTGCAGCTGTTGCTCGCGATCCGCGAGGCGGATCCGGAGGCTTTCAACCCTCTTCTGGACACGCAACTCGCTTTCGTTCGCCGGGAGCTCTACGACGCCGAGCGGCGCCTTTTCCACGGGCGCCAGGTACGTGTGGAGACCGGCACCGGGGAAGCGGTCTGGTGGACGGACCGGACGGCATACGCTGGCCGCAATGCCCGGCTCTTCCTCGCCCTGTTCGATGCCGCCGAGCAGCTCGGGCAGCGGGAATGGGGGGAGCTGGCGGCAAGCGCGGCCGCGGCGCTGCTGGCGGCGCTGGTCGACGAGGACGGCCGGGTGGTTCACTGCAGGCTCGCCGGCTGCGCCTCCGGCCTGCTTGCGGACCAGCTGCTGGTGAGCCGCGCCATGTGGCGGGCCCACCGGTGGAGCGGGGAGGATCGTTTCCTTCATGCAGCGGAACGCACGTTGAGATGGACCGAGGAAAACCTCTACGATTACCGGGCCGGCGGCTTCAGGGACGTCTTGCCCGCCAGCGCCCCACTGCCCGTCTGGGAGGAGCAGATTCCCTTCGAGGATGACATCCATCCTTCCGGGAACGCCATCGCGGTCGAGGTCTACCTCGACCGCGGCAGACTGGACGATGCCGCAGCGGTCGCCGCGGCGGCGCGAATCGCCGGCTCCGCCTCCCGCACCCACGCAGGGTTCGCCGCGGCCATGGTGCGCCGGGCGCAGATGAGCGGAGCCCAGCCGTGAAGGTTCTCGTCACAGGCGCCCACGGCCTGCTCGGCAGGTCGCTGTTGCAGGCGGCCGGCGGTGTCGAGCTGATATCCTGCGGTCGCCGGGAGGAGCCGGTCGGCCCGGCCTATCACCGGATCGACCTCGCGGACGCCGCCGCGGTAGAGAACCTGATCGCCGGCACGTCACCGGACTGGGTGATCCACACCGCGGCCTGGACCGACGTCGACGGCTGCGAAGCGGACCCCGACCGCGCCCGCCGGATCAACCTCGGGCTCGTCAAAGTCCTTGCCGCGGTCTGTACGGCTGCGGGGACCAGGCTCGTGCAGCTGTCGACGGATTACGTCTTCGACGGCCGCGGCGGACCATACTCCGAGGCGGACGAGCCCAACCCGCTGTCCCACTATGGGCGCATCAAGCTCGAGAGCGAGCGGGTCGCCCTCGCGGGGGATCCCGCGGGTCTGGTCGTGCGCACCTTGTGGCTCTACGGCCATGCCCCCGGGGTGCGCCGCAATCTCGTCACCTGGCCATTGCACTCCTTCGCCCGCGGGGCCACCCTCAGAATCGCCGACGACCAATGGGGCAACCCGACGTTCGCACCCGACCTTGCGCGCGCCATTCTCGACCTGTGCAGAAGGGATTGCCACGGGCTCTACCACGTGGGGGGCGCCGACTTCATGACCCGCCTCGAGCTGGTCGAAAAACTCGCATCCACCTTCGGGTTCGATACCGGGGGGATTGTCTCCGTTCCCACAACGGCAATCGGCCAGCTCGCCGAGCGGCCGCTGCGCTCTGGCCTGAAGACCGCGAAAACAGAGGCCGAGCTGGAACGCCCCATGCTGGGCCTGTGCGCCGGATTGGACGAGATGAGAGCCGAACCCTGCTTCCGCGCCGAATTCGAGGATATCTTCTCCGATGTCGCACGCTGAATTCAGCGTTTCGCTGATCACCCCGACCTACAACGAGCGCGAGAACATCGCCCTGCTCGCCGAGGAGCTGTTCGCGGTGCTGGCCGGAGCAGACGACATCGATCTCGAGCTGATCGTCGTGGACGACAACTCCCCCGACGGCACCGGTGAGGCGGCCGAAGCGCTCAGGGACCATTACCCGGTCAAAGTCGTGCACCGGAGCGGCAAGCTCGGTCTCGGCTCCGCGGTAATGGCGGGATTCGCCCGGAGCGAGCGGCCCTTCCTCGGCGTAATCGACGCCGACCTCAGCCACGATCCGGCGATCCTGCCGGAGTTGATTCGCGGTCTGCGCGAGCACGACCTGACCATGGGCAGTCGTTTCGGCGAAACCAGCGAGGTCGAAAGGTGGGCGCTGCACCGGAAGATGATCTCCCTGGTGGGGGTGGGCGCGGCGCGGTTGATCACCGGAGTCGAGGACCCCCTGTCGGGATACTTCTTCCTGCGCCGCGAGGTCATCGACGGGGAATTCGAGCTGACCTCCGGAGGTTACAAGATCCTGCTGGAGATTCTGATGAAAGGCAGGTACGCCTCGCATCGATCGACCCCGTTCGTGTTCCGCAACCGCCAGTTCAGCGCCAGCAAGCTCGACTCTCGCGAGTACCTGCTGTTCGCCAAGCAGATACTGGTCTTCGGGCTTTCCCGGATGTTCGGAAGGATTCCAGGAAAGGGCGGAGCATGACTGATACCGTCGGCAGGGAAGCCGCCCGTGGCGGGCGGGGCGTCCAGGCCCCTGAAATCGATCTCACCGTGGTTGTACCGAGCTACAACACGCGCGACCTGATGGAGCAGACGCTGCGCACGGTACTGGAGGCCTCCGCCGGGCTGGAGGTGGAGGTGATCGTAGTCGACAACGCCTCCCGCGACGACAGCGTCGAGATGGTGGAGCGGAAATTCCCCGAGGTCGAGCTGATCCGGAACGAGCGCAACCTCGGCTTCGCCGCGGCCAACAACATCGCCTTCCGGCGCTCGCGCGGGCGCTACGCCCTGCTCCTGAACTCCGATACCATCGTGCGCCCCGACACCCTCCGCTGCCTGGTGCAGTTTCTCGACGATCATCCCGAGGCGGCGGCCGCGGGCTGCAAAATTCTCAATCCCGACGGCACCCTGCAGCTGGAGTCGCGGCGAAGTTTCCCGACGCCGATGGCCGCCTTCTACAAGCTCAGCGGCCTGAGCCGGTTGTTTCCCGACAGCCGCCGGTTCGGCCGCTACAACCTGACCTACCTCGACGAAGAGCAGGTCAGCGAAGTCGACGCCCTCTCCGGCTCCTGCATGATGGTGCGCCGTCGCGTCATCGACGAGGTCGGCCCCCTCGACGAAGACTACTTCATGTATGGAGAGGACATCGACTGGTGTTACCGCATGCAGCAGGCAGGGTGGAAGATCTACTACGTGCCGGACACCGAGATCATCCATTTCAGGGGGGAGAGCGGCAAGAAGGTCGAGATGCGCACCCAGTACCGGAAGAACGAGGCGATGGCGATTTTCGTGCGCAAGCACCTGAAGCAGCGCTACCGCCTCTCACCCCTGCTGCTGCTGAACCTCGGCATCCTCTTGTACGGACTGTTCTCCTTCCTCGGCCCCCTTGCCCGCCGCCTGACCGTGCCGGCGCTCGATGCGCTACTGGTTCTCCTCGGCCTGAAACTGGGGCTGGCCGTACGTTACCATCCCGAGGCGATGCCGCTGATTGGCGACCTCGAAGCGATCGCCAATCGCATCGCCCTCGACGTCAATCCGACGCGCTGGCTGACTCCGCCTCCGTACAGCGACATGGAATGGCAGGTGCTCCACGCGCTTCCAACCTTCATCTGGGTATCCTCGTTTTTCCTCGTTGGGCTGTACGACCGCCGCCGCCTCTCCGCAGCCTGGGCGGTCGCCGGGGTCGCCCTCGGATTCGCCGTCATCGTGACCAGCGTCTTTTTTTTCAAGGCCTACAATTTTTCGCGGCTGGCAGTGGGAGCGGCGTGGGTCTTCAACACGATTCTGGTAGCCGGCTGGCGTATCGGTTGGCGCCGGCTGCTCCAGTCGCGCCACGTCCGCAAGGGCAGGCGCACACTGGTGGTGGGAGTGGACGAAAGCGCCCGGGAATTGCTCGACTACTTCCGCAAGACGAACTACCTCGACTGCGAACTGATCGGCGTCGTCGGTCCGGACAGAGACAGTGCCGGCCGCGTCCTCGAAGGCATCCAGATCGTCGGTTCAATTGACCAGTTGGAGGAGCTCGTCGCCGAGTACTCGGTCGACGAAGTCATCTTCACGTCGGCGACCATATCCCACTCGCTCAAACCTCTCGGGGGCCGCGGGATGCGCTCCGTCCACGTGCGTATGGTGCCGGCCTCTTTCCCCCGTCTGGCCGGGGAAATCGAACCGCAATCGATGGACGACTTGCCGCTGGTCGAAATCCGCTCCAGAGGATAGTGGCTCCGGGCGGTGAAACCGCACCTCAACCACCAGTGGATCCGGGAAAACGCGTCCGGCACGGCTCGCCGGATCGCGTGCCGAATGCCGGATTGACTTGACGAGTCCAACGTTCGCTAGTCAATTACACCGAAAGATGTTGAGCAGCTTGCCGAAATCATGGTCCTGAAATGACACAGAGCATCCAGATAGCAGGGGGGCGCGAGATCGTCCTTCCGTTCAGCAAGGCGATCGAGATCAGCCTGCGCAGCCTCAAAATCCGCTTCGGCCGTTCGCTGATAACCACCAGCGGCATAGTGCTGGCCATTGCCTTCCTGATGTCGGTGTGGAGCAGCAACGACCTCGTCGCCAGCATGCGCGATGCCAACAAGAGCGAACTGAACCTGCTGTTGCAGAAGAACGGCATCGAGACGGTGACCGCCGAGATGGCCGAGGCTTCCAGCGAAGCCCAGGCGCGAATTGCGGAAGAGCGCTCCAAGCAGACCTGGCTGATAAGCCTGTCGCTTCTGGTCTGCGTCGTCGGCATCGCCAACGCCATGCTGATGTCGGTGACGGAGCGATTCCGCGAGATCGGTACGATGAAGTGTCTCGGCGCTCTCGACTCCTTCATCATCAAGCTGTTTCTGCTCGAATCGACGTTCCAGGGAGCTGCGGGCACCGTCGCCGGTATCCTCATCGGCCTCCTGTTGACTGTTCTTCTCGCCCTCTTCGACTACGGCGAATTCGTCTTCGATTATTTTCCGACGATCGACGTCGTGCGGTCCGGCGGCGCTGCGATCGTCTGCGGAACGCTGCTGTCTCTCATCGGCGCCATGTTGCCGGCCTACAAGGCGGCGAAGATGGAGCCTGTCGAAGCGATGCGCTCCGACACCTGAGCCTCTCCGCCTATCACCGACGAGACTATTCATGGCAAGCGAAGATACCCTGGCAGCTGTCGACGCAGGCGTGACGACCGCCGAAGAGAAGCGCACCGTCGTGCGCACTCAGAAGGTCAAGAAGATGTACCAGATGGGGGCGACGGAGGTGCACGCCTTGCGGGGGGTGGATCTCGAGATCTACTCCGGCGAGTACATGTCCATCATGGGGCCCTCCGGTTCCGGAAAGAGCACTCTCTTCAACATGGTCGGCGGACTCGACAAGCCGTCGGAAGGCAAGGTTTACATCGACGAAGTGGACGTCGCCCAACTCGACGCATATGAGCTCGCTTGGCTGCGCTGCCGCAAGATCGGCTACATCTTTCAGTCCTTCAACCTGATTCCGGTGATGACGGCGCTCGAAAACGTGACTCTTCCCATGGTCTTCGCCGGCCTCACCAGCGACGAATCCCGCGACAAGGGCATGGACCTTCTCGGCAAGGTGGGCCTGGGAGACCGGCATTCGCACAAACCCTTCGAGCTCTCCGGCGGCCAGCAGCAGCGCGTCGCCGTCGCCCGCGCCCTGGCCAACGATCCGGCCGTCGTGCTCGCCGACGAGCCGACAGCCAACCTCGATCTCCGTACCGGCACCGAAATCATCGAGCTGCTGCGCTCCATGAACCAGACATCGGGAGTTACCGTGATTTCGGCGACCCACGATCACAAGATGCTCAGCGTATCGGACCGCGTCGTCTGGATCTCCGACGGTCAGGTCGACCGCATCGCACTTCGCGAGGATCTCGAGATCGAGACCGTTTCGGTCGGCGACGAAGAGCAATAGGCGCAAGCCGGAATGGCCGGCCAGGCTGTTGACAGTTTCAAAACGGCGGCCTAGAATACCTCCGTTGCAGGTGACGAAATGACGAGACTCATGGACGCAGGTTTGATCGCAGGCCGCCGCTACTGGTGGCGGTTCCGATATCACAAGCGCGAAATGGATGCGTCCACCAGATGGCCCGCCGGGGCCTGACACAACAAATATCGAAGAGTCGCCGCGGACGCATCAGCGTCCGCGGTTTTTTTTTGCCGGACCCCGACCTGAGCAGCCGGGCAGCAGAGCCGTTACACAAAAAAACCGAAGCCAAAGCCACCTGAAGAGCACTTCGATGCATGCCCAATCGGAACACGAGATCGCGCCCGCGGCGGACGAGTTCCGCCACATGGCATCGCGGGGAAACGTCATTCCCGTTTTCAAGGAGATCCTTGCCGATACCGAAACGCCGGTGTCGGCGTACATGAAACTGCGCCGGGAAAGCGAGCACAGCTTTCTGCTCGAGAGCGTCGAAGGAGGGGAACGCGCTGCGAGATATTCCTTCATCGGCATCGATCCGACAGCGGTTTTCCGCTCGCGCAGCGACGCCATCGCCGTCGAAAACTGCCGCACCGGCGCCGTTGAGCGGAAACGCGGCGACGCGATCGCGGAATTCAAGCAGCTGATGGCCGCTTACGAGCCGGTGCGCGTGCCCGGGCTGCCGCGCTTCACCGGGGGCGCGGTGGGCTATCTGGGGTACGACGGCATCCGCCTCGTCGAGGACATCCCGGACAGCGGCAGCGACGCTCTGCAGCTCGACGACATGGTGTTCGCCCTCTTCGACACGGTGCTGGCCTTCGACAATCTGCGACACACGGTGTTGCTGATTGCGCACGCCGACCTCCGCAACGCCTCCCCCGAAGAGGCGTACCGCGACTCGGTTGCCCGCATCGAGCGTCTCGAAGCGATGTTGGCTCAGCCGGGTCCGCCGCCCTCCTTGCGGGGGGGCGGCCGTGCACCCAGGGTGGTGTCGAACATGACCCGAGAGCGTTACGTCGAATGCGTGCGTCGCTGCCTCGACTACATCGTTGCGGGGGACATTTTCCAGATCGTATTCTCGCAGCGGTTCGAGGTCGAAATAGATGTCGATCCCTTCGACATCTACCGCGTGCTGCGCACCGTCAACCCTTCTCCCTACATGTTCCACATCTCCCAGGGAGAGGTGGAGATCCTCGGAGCCTCCCCCGAGATCCTGGTACGGGTCGAAGATGGGGCGATCGACGTGCGGCCGATCGCCGGGACGCGGGCCCGAGGGACCACGCCCGAGGAGGATGAAGAGTTGGCTGCCGAGCTTCTTGTCGACGAGAAGGACCGCGCCGAGCACGTGATGCTCGTCGACCTCGGCCGCAACGATGTCGGACGCGTTGCCGAGTTCGACACCGTGCGGGTGACGGAAATGCTCGAAGTCGAGCGCTATTCCCATGTCATGCACATCGTCTCCAACGTTCGCGGCCGTCTACGTCCGGACATGGACTCCGTCGATGCGCTGTTCGCCTGCTACCCTGCAGGTACCCTGTCGGGGGCGCCGAAGATCCGGGCCATGGAGATCATCGACGAGCTCGAGCCCACCCGGCGGGGCATTTACGGCGGCGGCGTCGGCTACCTCGATTTCTCCGGCAATCTCGACACCTGTATCGCCATCCGCACCATGGTCGCCAGGGACGGGGTGGCCTACGTGCAGGCGGGAGGCGGAATCGTCGCCGATTCCGATCCTGATGCCGAGTTCCAGGAGACTGTCAACAAGGCGATGGCCCTGCTGCGCGCCATCGAAATGGCTCAGCGCGGCAGCATCGCACCCTCTGGCGACGCCATCAGCGGGCTGCGTGAGGGCGCCCCCTCGACCTATCTCACCTCCGAGCCGAGCCATGATCTTCGTTCTTGATAACTACGATTCCTTTACATACAATCTCGTTCAGTACCTGGGAGAGCTCGGCGCCGAGTTGCAGGTGCACCGGAACGACAAGATCAGCGTCGATGAAGTGGCCGCTCTCCAGCCTGAGAAGATCGTCATCTCGCCTGGCCCCTGTACGCCGAACGAGGCGGGCATCTCGATGGAACTGGCGATTCGACTCGGCCCAAAAATACCCCTGCTCGGCGTCTGTCTCGGGCACCAGGCGATCGGCCAGGCCTTCGGCGGTATCGTCCTGCGCGCGCCCTGCATCATGCACGGAAAGACGTCGGAAATCCACCACGACGGTCAGCGCCTCTTCGCCGCCTTGCCCAACCCCTTCACCGCTACGCGTTACCACTCGCTCGTCGTCGAGCGCGAGACCCTGCCCGACTGCCTTGAGGTAGTGGCCGAAACCGGCGACGGCGTCATCATGGGCATCCGCCACCGCGACTTCCCGGTTCAGGGAGTCCAATTCCACCCCGAATCCATCCTGACCGGGGCCGGTAAGCGGCTGCTCGCCAATTTTCTCAACCAGAACTGACCCTCACCGACCAGGAGAAAGGGCGCGAGCGATGCAGACCGTAATTCAACAGCTGCTCGACGGGGTGGATTTCGACCGCGATAGCGCCCGCGGGGCGATGGACCAGATCATGAGCGGTCAGGCGACCGACGCCCAGATAGGAGCCTTCCTGATCGCCCTGCGCTGCAAGGGCGAGACCGTGACCGAGGTGGCGGGCTTCGCCGAGGTGATGCGGGAGAAGGCGACGCGCATCGGCGGCGGCAGGGGAACGAAGATCGACACCTGCGGCACCGGAGGGGACGGTTCGGGGACCTTCAACATCTCTACAGCGGTCGCCTTCGTCGCCGCCGGCGCCGGGCTCTGCGTTGCCAAGCACGGAAACCGGGCAATGTCGAGCAGGTGCGGCTCCGCCGATGTGCTGCTGGAGCTGGGGGTCAACATCGAGGCCGGCCCTGAGAAGGTCGCCGAGTGTCTCGATGAAGCGGGCATCGGCTTTCTTTTCGCCCCGTTGTTGCACGGGGCGATGAAGCACGCCATCGGCCCTCGCAGGGAGATCGGCACCCGCACCGTGTTCAACATCCTCGGACCCCTGACCAATCCCGCCGGGGCCAGGCGGCAGCTGCTCGGCGTTTTCGACGCCAGCCTCACCGAGAAGTTGGCCGGAGTGCTGCAGATGCTGGGTTCCGAGCGCGCCTACGTGGTTCACGGCAGCGACGGCCTCGACGAGATCACGTCGACCGGGCCTTCGCAGGTCACCGAGCTGAAAAACGGAGTCCTGAGAACCTTCGAGGTCGCCCCGGGCTGTTTTGGCTTCGAGACGACGACAGCCGCCGATCTCCTGGGGGGGACGGCTGCCGACAACGCCGCCATTCTGCGGTCCGTGCTCGAAGGCAAGCCGGGGCCGGCCAAGGACGTCGTCGTGATGAACGCCGCAGCGGCCGTTGCCGCCGGAGACCTTGCGGAGGATCTGCCTTCCGGGACCCCCGTGGCCGAGGAGAGCATCGCCTCCGGCGCGGCCCTCGCCGCGCTCGAAAAGCTCGTCGAAATCAGCAACTCCTAGTGTTCCGTCTCATCCATTTCCGGCCATTCGCCCGCAGTACGACCCCGCCGCGACCCGCTCAGGTTCCTTGCGAGCCGGGCGACCCCGCGGTCGAACTTCGGCAACCCGTTTCGGGGACAAGGCGCCCGGCGGGGTTGTCGGGATTGTTCCAGGAAACATGACAGTCGTGAGAAAGACCGATATCCTTCAGGAGATCGCAGCCTACAAGCGCGACTTCGTGGCACGCGCCATGGCCGCCCGCTCGCTTGCCGACGTGCGCGCGCATGCGCGGGACTGCCCGGAACCTCTCGATTTTCGCGGCGCCCTGACCGGAGAGGGTATTGCCCTTGTCGCGGAAATCAAAAAAGCATCCCCATCCAAAGGGGTGATTCGCTCCGATTTCGATCCCGCGGAGATCGCCGCCACCTACGCCAGGAGCGGCGCGAGCGCGTTGTCTGTGCTCACCGACGAGGCGTACTTTCAGGGATCCGACGCCCATCTGCAGGCGGCGCGCGACGCGGCAGGGCTGCCGGTATTGCGCAAGGATTTCACCGTCGATCAGTACCAGCTGCACGAGGCGCGCCTCATCGGCGCCGACGCCGTGCTGCTGATCGTCGCCCTCATGGACGGCGGGCAGCTGGAGGACTTCCTCGGGACCGGGCGCGAACTCGGACTCGCGGTGCTCGTCGAAGTGCACTGCCTGGAGGAGGTGCAGCGCGCCCTTGCGGCCGGCGCCGATCCGATCGGCGTCAACAACCGCGATCTCATGACCTTCACCACCACTCTGGAAACGACATTCGAGCTGCTGCCCCAGATCGGCGGCAATGCGGTAACGGTCAGCGAGAGCGGCATCAATACCCGAGCCGACGTCGAGGCGGTCGGAGAAGCCGGCGCCGACGCGGTTCTCGTCGGCGAAGCCCTGATGCGCGAGCCGGACATCGGCGCCAAAGTCAGCGAATTGCTCGCCAGGTAGGAATCGAGGTGGCAAGCAAAAGAGTCCTTTCCGGCATCCAGCCGAGCGGCGAGCCCCACATCGGCAACCTCATCGGTGCCATCGCTCACTGGGTAACCGACCAGGAGAAGTACGAGAACTACTTCTGTATCGTCGATCAGCACGCCATCACCGTCGACTACGATCCCGAAGAGCTCAGGGCGAACACCCGGATGATGGCCGCCGTTCTCCTGGCTGCCGGCATCGACCCGGAGCGTAGCGTCCTTTTCGTGCAGTCGCACGTCCCCGAACACACCGAGCTCACCTGGCTTCTCACCTGCGTGACGCCGATGGGCTGGCTGCAGCGGATGACGCAGTTCAAGGACAAGGCCGGAGGCCGCGACGAGGCGACCGGCACCGGACTCTTCGCCTACCCCGTGCTCATGGCTGCCGACATCCTCATCTACCAGGCTGACGCGGTCCCCGTCGGGGAGGACCAGAAGCAGCACGTCGAGCTCGCCCGCGACATCGCCAATCGCTTCAACAATCGCTTCGGAAAGGTGTTCACCGTACCCGAGCCGCTGATTCGGCCCGTCGGGGCGCGCGTAATGGGACTGGACGACCCCACCAGGAAGATGTCGAAATCCGAAACGGGCAGGAATCACGCAATAGGCCTCCTCGACGCCCCCAAGGTTATACGCAAGAAGTTGGCGCGGGCGGTCACCGACTCGGAGCGGGATATCGTCTTCAATCCCCAGCGCCCCGGGCTCTTCAACCTGCTGACGATATACCAGGCCCTTTCCGGACGCAGCGAGGAGGAGATCGAAGCCCGGTTCCAGGGCAAGGGGTACGGAGACCTCAAGGGGGAGCTCGCCGACCTCGTGACCGAGTCGCTGGCACCGCTGCAGGAGAAGTACCGCGAGATTACCGCAGATCCGCACTACCTGGACGGGATCCTGGAACAGGGGGCGGGAAAGGCAGGCCCTGTCGTCGAGCGGACGATGGATCGCGTGCGCTCGGTCATGGGTTTTCGCTAGTCCGGGATCGCGGCCGGGAAACGGGGTGTCCCGAACAGGAGCGCAGTTGCGAATGGACCTCAGTGAGTGGCGTGCCCGCATCGACGAGGTCGACGAAGAGCTGGTCGATCTTATCAACAAGCGGCTCGAGTACGCCGTGGAGATCGGGAAGATCAAGCGCGCGGAAGGGTTGGAGGTCCGCGACCCGCAACGGGAACGCGACCTGTTGCAACGGCTGCGGGAGTACAACCAGGGCCCCCTGGGAGACAGGGCATTGGTCGACGTTTTCACGCGCATTATCGCCGCAGCTCGCGACCTCGAACAGCAGTGACCGGAATGTCGAATGGCCCGCAGCCAGGACGCGAGGAGAGCTGACGTCTTCGAGCGTATCGCCATAGTCGGCGTCGGCCTGATCGGCGGTTCCCTTGGACTCGCAGTCAGGCAGGCCGCCCCCTCGACGCGCGTTGTCGGCATCAGCCGCAACGAGACCATCGCCAAGGCCCTCGATCTGGGAGTGCTCGACGAAGGGTATTCCTACGAAGAGCTCGACAGGGGGATCGCTGATGCCGATCTGGTCCTGCTCTGCACTCCGATCCGGCGCATCGTGGAACTCCTCCCCGAGGTGATGCGCCTCGCCCGCGAAAATGCCCTGATAACGGATGTAGGCAGCACCAAGCGGGTGATCGCGCAAACCGCGCGCGCCGCAGGCAGAGAGAAGGCATACTTCATAGGCGGACACCCGATGGCAGGCTCCGAACGATCGGGAGTCCGCGCCGCCGATCCGTTCCTTTTTCAGAATGCGATCTACATCCTGATACCGGATGAGCGCGTCCCGGAACGGCTCTATGCCGACCTGCAGCTGCTGCTGGGGCGCATTGGTGCCAGGGTCGTCGAGTTGTCCGCCGAGATGCACGACCGCGTGGTCGCGGCGATTTCGCACTTGCCGCAGATGCTGGCGACCTCGCTCGTCGAGATGGTGGGACGCATGGACGAGGAAGAAGGAGGCCTGTATCTGCCGCTGGCAGCGGGAGGTTTCCGCGACCTGACGCGCATCGCCTCCAGTCCCTTCGCCCCTGTGTGGGAGGACATATGCAGGACCAACGCCGACAGCATTCGCGAGCTGATCGACCGTTTCTCGGCCATGCTGCGCGATGTCCGGGAACGCGTTGGGGACGAGAGCCTGCAACGGGATTTCGATTTCGCCAATGAAATGCGGGCCTCGATCCCGCGCGACGCCAAGGGGTTTCTGCACCGCCTGCACGAGATTCTCGTCGTCGCCGAGGACAAACCGGGAGTGATTGCCGAAATTGCCGGCGGTCTGGCCGCGGAGAATCTCAACATCAACGACATCGAGGTGATGAAGGTGCGCGAGGGTGAAGGCGGCACCATCCGCCTGGGGTTCGACAGCCCCGAGGCAGCCGAGCAGTCGCTGGTGGTGCTCAACTCCCTCGGCTACCAGGCTCGATTGCCGTGATCCGCATTTCCCGCCAACCGATTGACAGATGCGGCAGCGAGTAGCCGCAGCGCACAGGCTCGAGGGGGAGGCGCGCGTCCCGGGCGACCGGGACGGAGCCGCCCTGGCTCTGCTGCTGGCCGCAGTTGCCGAGGGGGACTCGGAAGTCGACAACCTCCCTCCGGGCTCGGAGCGCCTGGTCTCCTGGCTGCACAGGGCGGGCATCGAAACCAGGCGGGAAAACTCCACCCTGGCGATTCGAGGGGCAGGCCCGCATGCCCTGCGCCGCGTTGAAGGCATCGTCGATCTCACCGACACCGGAGCAACGGCTCTGCCGGCGCTGGCCGTGCTCGCCGGGCAGGGCATTCCCTTTCGGGCCCGGATTCCCGCGGCTCAGCAGGAGTCCTGCACCCGGCTCCTCGAGCTCCTCGGCAGAATGGGAGCGGCAGGCCGTCTCGCAGCCGGCGATGTAGTCGCCTTCGACCGCGGCGACGGCATGAAGGGGGCTTCACATCCCGAGACCGACCTCGAGGCACCGGTGAAGCTGGCGCTGCTGATCGCCGGCCTGTACGGAAAGGGCGCCACCGAGGTCAGGGAACCGCCTTCCTCCAGGGACCGCGTCGACGAGCTGTTGGATCGCCGCTGCGGCGGAATTTCACGGAGCCGGCGGGAGGGCGCGCGCGCGATTGCCGTGGAGGGGGGAACGCACCTGCGGGCAGTTCGGGTCTCCGTGCCGGGTGAGCTGCGGTTGGCGTTGCCGCTTGTTGTCGCCGCTTCGAGTCTGAAGGGCTCGAAGGTCCGCATCCGCAACGTCGAGCTGCGCTCGCCACAGCGCCCGTTCCTCGACCTTCTCAGGCAGATCGGCGGCGAGGCCGCGGTCGAAGAGCGGGAAGACGGTGCGGCGGACCTCGTTGTCGGGGCCGCCAGGCTCAAGGGAACTCGCGTCGCCGGGGGGCGCAGCGAACGCCTCCTCGATCAGATGGCGATGCTGGCGGTGCTGGCGACCCAGGTGGAGGGTGAATTCATCATTCGTGACATCGCCCCCCTGCGGCAGGGGAGCCACGATCTGGTCGCTCACCTGGTTTCCGCTCTGCGCAGAATCGGGGCGAAAGTCGGGGAGTATCCCGAGGGGATCGTCATAGAAGGGGGCAGGCCCCTGACAGGGGGGGAGATCGACTGCAGGAACAATTCCGGACTCGCGATGGCGTTCGCGGTTGCGGGACTGCTCGCCGAAGGGGAGATGGTTCTCGCAGACAGCGGCTGTCTGCAAGAGATTTTTCCCGGCTTCTGCGATCTGTTGCAGGCTTTGCAGGACAAGAAAGGAGAGGTGACATGAGTGGGTTCATACGCTTGTTCGCGCTGCTCGCCCTGCTGTTCGGAGGCGGCGTGTTGTTTATCAAGCTCCTCTACGGTGCGAGCTGGAGCGAGAGTCTGGAGATAGCCGACCAGTTCATCGAGGATCTCCTCGGTTGATCACCTCGAGAACCGGCCTGCTCGGGGTGATCGGGTACCCCGTCGAGCACAGCTTCTCTCCGGCGATGCACAACGCCGCGCTCGCCAGGACGGAACTCGATTTCGCCTACCTGCCGTTCGCCGTCCCCCCGGACCGCGTCGCCGAGGTTCCGGTGGCTATGCGGACGCTCGGCATCCGCGGCCTGAACGTAACGGTGCCGCACAAGGTGGCGGTGATGGAGGGACTGGACGAGATCTCGGAAGAAGCCCGGGCCATCGGGGCGGTGAACACGATCGCCAACAAGGATGGGCGCCTGACCGGGTACAACACCGATGCGGAAGGCGTCATCGCCAGCCTCTGCGCCGACGGCGGACTCGATTCCCTGCCGGCGGCGGTGGTGCTGCTCGGGGCAGGGGGCGCCGCCCGGGCAATCCTCTACGCCTTGCTGCAGGCCGAAGAAGTAGAAGATGTCCTGCTCCTCAACCGCACCGCGGAAAAAGCCGATGCCCTGGCTGCCGATCTCGACCCGGAGGCCCGCCGCGTGCGCGTCGGAACTCTTGGCGGGGGGGGCGCCATGGGCGAAGCGGGCCTGCTGATAAACGCGACTTCGGTCGGAATGCATCCGCGGCCGGATGCTTCCCCGCTACCCGATCCGTCGGTATTGCACGACCGCCTCACAGTCCTCGACATCGTCTACAAGCCGCGGCACACGCGCCTGCTGGCCCAGGCCGAAAAGGCCGGGGCGCGCACCGTCGACGGGCTCGGAATGCTCGTTCACCAGGGAGCGCGCGCCTTCGAGATCTGGACCGGTGTGGCCGCGCCGGTGGAGGAAATGAAACAGGCCCTGCTCGGCCAGGTGGAACCGTGACCAATCCGTTCGTAGAGGAAATACTTGAAGGTGCCGCGTCGGCGACCGGCGTCGACTCCGAGACCTTGCGGGAACTGCTTTCCGTACCGCCGGCGGAGGAAATGGGGGACTACGCGCTCCCCTGCTTCACGCTGGCCAAGCAGCTGCGCCGGAACCCTGCCCAGATCGCCGGCGAGGTGGCCTCCCGGCTCAGCGGCACCGCAAGCGACCGGATCGACGGCGTCGAGGCAGCCGGGGGATACGTCAACTTCAGGCTGAACCGCACCGCCTTCATTCGCCACACCCTCGAGGAAATCGCCGCCACGGGGGACTGCTTCGGGTCCGGGAATCAGGGGCGGGGCAAGACCCTCGCCATCGACTTCGGCGCTCCGAATCTCGCCAAGCCGTTCGGCATCCAGCACCTGCGCTCGACCGCAATCGGCAACGCCATCCGCCGCATCCACGCCTTCCTCGGATGGAAATGCGTCGGCATCAACTACTACGGCGACTACGGCGCCAACTTCGGGCAGCTCCTCGCCGCCTACACCTTGTGGGCCGATCCCGGCAAGGTCAGAATCAACCCGGTGGCGGAGCTGTCCAACCTGTACGTGCGCTTCAACGAAGAGGTGAAAAGCCATCCCGAGCTCGCCCAGGAAGCTCGGGCACGACTCGTCCGCCTAGCCGCCGGCGACGAGAAGATGGTCTCCCTGTGGCGGTACTTCGTAGAGGAAGGGCGCCGCGAAGCGGAGCGCATGTACCGCATTCTCGAAGTGGAGTTCGACGACTACCTCGGCGAGAGCCACTTCGCCGACCGGCTCGACGAGACGATCGCCTTCTTCGCGGAAAAGGGGCTCGCCGAAGAGAGCGAGGGGGCGCTGATCGTCCGCCTCGGAGAGGACATTCCCCCCTGCATGCTGCGAACCAGCGCCGGTACGAGCACCTACCACAGCCGCGATCTGGCCGCCCTGCGCTACCGCTGGGAGCGCTACCGGTTCGACAAGATGGTATACGTCACCGACATCCGGCAGCAGCTGCACTTCCGCCAGGTTTTCGGCTCCCTGGAACGGGTCGGCGCCGACTGGATCAGCCGCTGCGTGCACGCCCCCTTCGGGTTGCTCTCCTTCAAAGGGGAAGCGATGGGAACCCGCAAGGGGAACGCGCTGTTGCTCGAAGACGTGCTCGGGCGCGCCGTCGAGCTTGCCCGGGGCATCATCTCCGAGAAGAACCCGCAGCTCGCCGGCAGGGAAGAAGTCGCGCGGCAGGTGGGCATAGGGGCTGTGGTGTTCGCCGACGTCAGCAACCGGCGCACTCGCGACGTGAGCTTTTCCCTGGAGGAGGTCCTCAACTTTGACGGCGAGACCGGGCCTTACCTGCAGTACACTCATGCGCGCTTCTGCAGCATCCTGCGGCGATTCGGCAAACCGCCGGACCGCGGCGACGCGGCCAGACTGGGGGAACAGGCCGAGATGCGAGTCGCCCGAAAGCTCGCAGAGTTTCCCGCACAGGTAGCACAGGCCGCGGACGAGGACGAACCTTCCTGTATCACCACCTATCTGCTCGAATTGGCCGCGGTCGCCAACAAGATGTACAACGAACTTCAGGTGCTGGTACCCGGCGACCCCGAGCTGGCCGAGGCGCGGATCAGGCTGGTCGACGCAGTGCGCGCGGTGCTGCGCACGGGGCTGGAGCTGGTCGGAATGAAAGCCCCGGAGGAGATGTGAAAATGGGCTTGGCGCAGCTGACCATCGGCGTTTGCAGGCGGCGGGAGAAGCCGTTCGGGCACGGCTTCGGCTCACAAGACAGTGTCTTTCCCAGTACGCCCCGGTGGTACCATGCGCGAGCCCGGCTTCTGCCGGCGGGGAGCCGGTGCTACCCGTGAACGGCCCGGTTTTCCTCACCGGTTTCATGGCGACCGGCAAGAGCAAGGTGGGACGCCTGCTCGCCCGGCGCATGGGACGCTGGTTCATCGATACCGACGACATGGCGGAGGAGCGCGCCGGCATGGCGATCGCGGAAATTTTTGCGGAAAAAGGGGAGGACTGGTTCCGGAATATCGAGCACGCCTGCGTAGTCGAGGTCGCTTCGCGCCGCGATGTCGTCGTCGCCCTCGGCGGCGGCGCCATCACCCAGGAGCGCAACCGCGACGCCATTCGCGAATCGCCGGGCCTTCTCGTCTGTCTTCAAGCGGACGCTGACACGATACTAGAGCGGGTCGGCCGCAAGGAGACCCGCCCCTTGCTCGCCGGGCTGACCATGGAGCAGAAACGGGAAAGAATCGTGCGCATGCTGATCGAGCGGGCCCCTTTCTACGCCGCCGCCGACATGACGGTGCAGTCGTGCCGGGAACGGACCCCCGAAGAGGCCGCGGAGGAAATTCACCGATTTCTCGAGCGGAAGCCGCCATGCCGTCCGTAACCGTCGAGCTGGGGGAACGCGGCTACGAGGTCGTGGTCGGCAGCGGCATCCTCCCGGAGATCGGGCGGCGCTGCGGGGAACTCGGCCTCGGCAACCGCGCCGCGGTGATCGCCGACACCGCCCTTGCGGACAGTTGCGTTCCAATTCTTTCGGAGAGTCTGCGCGGCGCCGGCTTTCGAGTGACCGAAATCCTCTTCCCCGGCGGCGACTCGGAGAAAAACCTCGCTGCTGCGGAGCGCATCTTCGGGCAGCTGATCGAAGCGCGCATGGACCGCGGCTGCTGGATCGCCGCCCTCGGGGGCGGCGTCGCCGGCGATCTCGCGGGCTTTGTCGCGGCGACCTTTCTGCGCGGCGTCGACTTCGTGCAGGTGCCGACGACGATCGTCGCCCAGGTCGACGCCAGCATCGGGGGAAAAACCGCGGTCAATCACGCACTCGGCAAGAACACGATCGGCGCCTTCCACCAGCCGCGACTGGTGCTGGCCGACACCTCCACCCTGCGAACCCTGCCGGTTTCCGATCGCGTCGCCGGAATGTCGGAGGTCGTCAAGCACGCGGTCATTCGCGACGCCGAGCTCTTCGAGTATCTCGAACGAAACATCGAAAAAGTCGTCGCCCTGGAGATCGATTCAGGGGAACTCGACTGGCTGATTGCCCGCAACGCCGCCATCAAGGCTTCCGTGGTCTCGGGCGACGAGAAGGAGGGCGGCCTGCGTGCCATTCTCAACTACGGCCACACCATCGGCCACGCGATCGAAGCGGCGACCGGCTACCAGGGGTACAGTCACGGCGAGGCCGTGATTCTCGGCATGGCCGCGGCCGGACAGATCGCCACGCTGCTCGGCACCTGGTCGACAGCGGAGCAGCGGCGCCAGGACGCGCTGCTCGAGCGCCTGGGAGTGCCGCCCGGAATCAGTCAGGTCCCAGCCGCGAGCATCGTCGACCGCACCCATGCCGACAAGAAGCGCCGCGACGGCAGGCTGCGCTTCGTTCTCGGCCGCCGCATCGGCGAGGTGAGCCTGGTCGAGGACGTCGACGAGGGAGTGGCAAGCGCCGGGGTCGAGTACATTCAGGAGGTGTATCCCTGATTACAACGACATGACCGCCAGAGCCAAAATCCACCTCGTCAGCCTCGGGTGTCCCAAGAACACCGTCGATTCCGAACGCATGCTGGGACTGCTCGACGGCAACGGCTACGAAACGACCTCCGACCCGCAGGTTGCCGATGTCGTCATCGTCAACACCTGCGGGTTCATCGGCCCCGCCAAGGAGGAGTCGATAGATGCCATCCTCGCAGCTCACGAGCTCAGGGAGACCGGGGTCTGCAAGGGGGTCATCGTCACCGGCTGCCTCGCCGAGCGTTACCGCCCTGATTTGCGCAGGGAACTCGCCGAGGAAGCGGACGAGATCCTGACACTCAGCCAGGAGAAGGAGATCGCCCGCTACGTCGACCGCTTGCTCGGGCGGGCGCGAGAGCGCTACATCGACAGCGCCCCGCGGCTGCAGACGACCCCCCGCCACTGGGCCTATCTCCGCATCTCCGACGGCTGCGACCATCAGTGCGCCTTCTGTGCGATCCCGCTGATCAAGGGCAGACACCGCAGCGAGCCGGTGGAAGCCCTCGTGGCCGAGGCGGAGCGGTTGACCGCCGGCGGTGCGCGCGAGCTGGTGCTCGTCTCCCAGGACTCGGTGCGCTACGGCAAGGATCTCTACGGCCGTTTCGAGCTGCTGCCCCTGCTGCGCAAGTTGGCCGCGGTCGAGGGCCTCGAGTGGATGCGCCTGATGTACACCTACCCGGCGTTCTGGAGCGATGAGCTGATCGATTTTTTCGCCGCCACGCCAGTCATGTGCAACTACATCGACATGCCGTTGCAGCACATCTCGGACCCGGTGCTGGCGCGCATGAAGCGGGCGACCACCCGGCGCAAGACCCTCGAGTTGCTTGAAAAGCTGCGCACCCGCCTGCCCGGAGTTGGACTGCGATCGTCGTTCATCGTCGGCTTTCCCGGCGAAACCGACGCCCAGTTCGAGGAGCTGCTCCAATTCATCGAGGACAGCCGCTTCGACAACGCGACCTGTTTCATCTACTCGCCGGAAGAGGGAACCGCGGGGGCGGACCTCGACCAGCCGGTCCTCGAGGAGGTGAAGGAGGAGCGCTACCGCCGCCTGACCGAGCTTCAGGACCGCATCTCCGCGGAGATCAACCTCGGCCACGTCGGCACCCGTCACACCGCGCTGATCGACGAGCGGGATGCCGAGGCAGAGGGCCATTTCAACGGCCGCCTGCAGCGCGACGCCCCCGAGATCGACGGCAGCGTCGGCATCGACGCCGGCGAAACAGAGCTGCGACCGGGGAATTTTGCGGAAGTCGAGATCACCGGGGCCTACCCGTACGAGTTGACTGCGCGCGCCCTCGGCCCTGTCTGGTGAGGCTGCCCGTGGCCAGGCAGAGGAGGACGCGACCCACCGCCATCACCCTGACAGGGGAGCACCTGGAAATCGCCTGGAGCGACGGAACCAGCTCGCAGGCCCTCCTGAGCGAGCTGCGCCGCAGCTGTCCCTGTGCGATGTGCCGGGAGGCGCGCCGGGACAGCGAGCCGTCCGCAACCGGGGAGCTGCCGGTACTGGAGGGAGAGGCGGAGACCGCGACCGCCGAGGCATTGAGGTTCGAGCACGTCGGCCGCTACGGCATCCGCATCACCTGGGCCGACGGCCACGACACCGGGATCTACACCTTCGAGGCGCTGCGGGAGGCCGGCTGAACCGGCTCCTCCTCAGCCGTCTGGCTTGCCGATCGGGGGCGCTCGCGCGAGCCAGGATTCCGCAAGCAGGAGCGCCAGGGCGGCGAGCAGGAACTCCCGCCACAGTTCGCGGCCATAACGCCGAACAAGAACCTGTTCGCGCAGGTCCGCGTCCGACGCTAGCGGCACGACCCGCGCCGGGCCGAAGATGCGCTCGAGCTGGCCGGGAGAGACCTCCTCCAGATTCGACTCGCGGGTGTCGACATTGACGGCGAAGCGGTCGACGACCTCGCCCCCTTTTTCGAGACGCCACACCCCCGCTTCGGCAGGACGCCCGGTCCAGAAGGTCCCCTCGGAGTTCGCCTCGGCCGACTGGAAGTAGCGCCGGCCGCTCGGAGTCCGGACCTCGACACGGTCGCCGGGAACTACCCCGAGGAGACGGCGGCGAACCGTCTGACCGACCAGGTAACCGCGTCCGCCCTGCGAGGGAGTGCCCAGCAGCCGGCAGAGACGCTGAAGCAACGGGGCGAACAGCGCGCTCGACGGCAGCTCGCTCCACTCGAGCGACAGCGGGACCGCGAACAGGACGACGCGCCCCATCCGGCGCCAGGCCATGGCCGCGGCCGGGGAGCCATCCCCGAAAGAGAGCAGCGCCGAAACGCCGGGGTTGGTCATCAGAGAGAAGGCGGCGAAGAAACGAGGCCTGGCAGCAGCCTCGGTCAGACCCTCGAGCAGGACCTCATCCGAGGCCGCGGGATCGAGCCGGAGGAAGGAAGCCGGTCTCCGGCCCGCGGGCCCCGGGCGCCCGACCGCTTTCACGATCGAGGCCGGAATCAAGGTGGAAAGGAGATGGCGGTTGAGGTAGCTGATGTCGGCGTCCGGGCCGGGAAATACAACGACCCCCCCTCCCCGCGCCGCGAAATCGCGAACGGCCCCGATCTGCTCGCTGCCGAGCCGCGAGACGTTGCACAGGATCAGCACCCCGGCCTCGTCCAGAACCCCGGAACCGAGAGAACCGGGGGAAATGCTGTCGAGCTCCAGGCTGGGATCGCCAGTGGCGGCGGCTGCCAGCGCCTGCTGCGGGAAGTAGAGATCTCCGGGATCGCCAGCCACCACCACGCGGACATGCCGCGGTATGAAGGCGGTGAAGTAGCGCCTGTCGTCGAGCGTCAAGGCATCCTCTTCGATTTCTACGTAGCCGCTCGTGAAACCGTCGCGGCGGGGAGTGGTTGAGAACTCCAGCTCGGAGCGCTCGCCGGGTTGAAGCTCGACCGCGCGCCGTTGCACCCTCTCCCCGTCGATGAAAAGGTCGGCGCTCAATTCCTCCGAGTGGTTTTCCGAGGCGTTGATCACCTCCGCCCGGATCCGCCATCCGCCGCCCGGAGCGGCCAGCCAGATGCCGGCGTCCACGGCCGAGAGATAGCGATTGCCGCGGCCGGAGAGCTGGAGATCGGTGGTGTAAATCGCGGTTTGCGACCATTCCGCGGACCGTCTGGCGGTGACCTCCAGCCAGCCCGGGACCGCGAGATCGGAACAGATGAAGAGCTCTCGCTGCAGGCCGGCCTCCTCGAAGTGGCGCTCGGCGGCGCGCAGCGCCGCCTCGATGTCGGTCCCTTCCTGGCGCACCGCAAGCTCCCGCAGCGCCTGCGGCAGCTCCCCGTCGATCGGGGCCACCTCGGAGGCGAATGGAATGACGCCAACCTCGTCCCCGGGGGTAAACAGCTCCAGCAGGTCGATCGCCTGGGACCGCAGGCGATCGAAGTTGCGCACCGATCCCGGCCGGTATCCCGTGCTGTACGAGACGTCGAGCAGGATCGCCGCAGCCACCGGGGCCGGCCGGCCGAACCATCCCCCCTCTCCGCCGCGCAAGGCAGGACGCGCGAAGGCGAGGACGAGTGCGGCCACAGCGAGAGTGCGCAGCAGGAGAACCAGCCACTGGCGCAGGCGGATGCTGCGCATCCGGCTCTGGTGCAGGTGGCGCAGGAAACGGAGGTTGCTAAACGGAAGGGGCTCGGAACTGCCGCGATGCAGCAGGTGAACGGCCAGGGGAACTGCCGCGGCCGCCAGTGCGATCAGCGCCGCGGGATTGAGGAACTGCACGGCACCCGACCGGCGGGGATCCTTGTACTGCTGGAAGCGGGAAAGGGAGGGGATCCGGGGCCGCGGCGGGCTGCGGTCTCCCGGGCGGAGCTATCCGGAAGCAGGGTACTGCTTCTCTTCTTCTGCAATCGCTTCGAGCACCTCTGCGGGTGTCGAAGCCTCGGTCAAGCTCTTCTTGAACTCGTCGTTTTTCAGCAGCCGGGAGATGCGCGCCAGCGCCTTGATGTGCGGACCGGAGACGTTGGCGGGTGAGACCAGCAGGAAGAACACGAAGGCCGGCTCGCCGTCGAGGGCCTCGAAATCGACGCCACGCCGATGGGTTCCCAAAGCAGCGACGAGCCGTTGAACGGCATCCGACTTCCCGTGGGGGATGGCGATCCCGTCGCCTATCCCCGTACTCATGATTTTTTCGCGCTCGACTACCGCCTGCAACACCTTGTCGCGATCAGAGATCGCATCACCGGCATCGAGACAATCGACCAGTTCCTCGATGATTTCTTCTTTGCTGTTGCCTTTGAGACCGACGATCATGGTCTCGGAAGACAGGATTTCCAGCAAGGTCATTTTCGGCTCGACTCCTGCAAAACGAGGTTACCAAATTATAACCCAATCACCGGCGGGCGGCCATCGGTCTGTGCGCCGATTCCTTGAGGCTGGAAAGTCTAAGCCGCTTATTTTTTTCCCTCTCCATTTTCCGGGAGTTCGCGCAGGTTCCCCTTCGAGAGCGAGCAATTCATGACCGATCGGCAGGAGAGAGTTCCCGCCGCGAGAACCGTTCTCTTTGTCGCCTACCACTATCCCCCGATCAGGTCGGGGGGCGTCGAACGCACTCTCAAATTCACCCGATACCTGCCGGAATTCGGGTACAGGCCGGTAGTGCTCACTACCACCGCTTTCGGCCGCCCGGATAGGGAGGACGGGACGTTGCGGGCCTGGGAACCGCTCCACGCCTACCGGTTTCTTTTCAACCGCGGCACCGGCGGCCAACCTCCGCCATCGACGGCGAGGACCCGATCCCCCCTGACAGACGCCATTCGGCTGCTGGGACGCCGGCTGCTGGTTCCCGATGGCCAGATCACCTGGGCTCCGGCCGCGGCCGTAAAGGCACTCCGCTACCTGCGCCGGCACGAGGTCGACCTGATCTACACGACGTCGCCGCCGGCAAGCGCCCACCTGGCCGGCCTGTTTCTTCAACGGTGGACAGCCCTGCCCTGGGTAGCCGATTTCCGCGACAGCTGGATATACGACCCGCTTGACCCGAGGCTCGACGAAAGGCCGATCCGCCGCGGGCTCGAACGCCGGCTCGAGGAACTGGTCGTCAGCGCCGCCGACGCGGTAATCGCGACGACGGAGATCAGCGCCGAGTATTTGGGCGCCGCGTATCCGGACAGTGGAGGCAAAATCGAGGTGATAACCAACGGTTTCGATCCCCGGGAGACTGGAGAGGACAGCCCTGGGCCTGCATGGCCCCTGTCCAAGGGAGCCCCGGGCACCCAGGATCCGGGGTCGACCGCGCCGGACGAGTGCGGCCCAGGTCCGATGCGTGTCCTTCACACCGGCAGTTTTTCCGGGAGCCATCCGCAGCGATCGCCGCTGGCGTTGTTCGCTGCCCTGGAGTCCCTGCTTCAAGAGGACGCGGAGTGGCGCAGGCGCATCCGGCTCGAGCTGGTCGGCAGCCTGAGCACGCCGGAGCGGGAGGCGGCAGGGCCGCTGCTGCGCGCCGGAATGGCCGCGATTCCCGGTGAGGTGGACCGGGAGTTGGCGCTCGAGCTTCAGCGCCGGGCCGACGTCCTGCTGCTCGTCGATCACGCGCGCCCGTGGCCGTCGTCGAACGTTCCCGGCAAGTTCTTCGAGTACGCGGCGACGGGCCGCCCCATTCTCGCCCTGTGCGGGGAGGGTATGGTTGCTCGCATGATGACAGGACTGCATGCCGGTATCTGCGTTCCCCCGGACGACGTAGAGGCTATCCGCGGCGCCCTGGTGCGGCTATACCGCGAGTGCCGCGATGGCGCCGCCCAAGGTGCCGACCCGGCGGCGCTCAGGCCGTTTCACCGGCGCGAGCTGACGCGACGGCTCGCTGCCTGTTTCGACCGCGTCCTGGGAATCAGGTGAACCGCCCCGACCCGCCTTCCGGACCGGCGGTGTCCCGGGAAAAGAACCGGGGCCTGACCCCGCGCCAATGGGGGATCGCGCTCTTCGCCCTGGCCGCGGCCATGCGGCTGGGATACGCCTCCCTCGGCATGGAGGTACCCGCGCAGGACACGCCCGACTACGACGAGATCGCCGCCAACCTGCTCGCCGGGGAAGGTTTCGTGGCGCGGGAAAACTGGTTCGGCTACGACATGAGATCATGGAGGGCCCCGCTGTTCCCCGGCTTTCTGGCGGGGGTGTACGGTCTTTTCGGTTTTTCTCACGGCGCCGTCAAAGTCGCGCAGTCACTGCTCGGCGCGGGCACGGCGGTAACCGTGTACGCGACCGCCAGGGCGATCTGCCCGCAGGCGTCGCTGATAGCGGGAGTGGCAGCCTCTCTCTACATGCCGCTGGTGGCGAGTGCCAGCGAGGTGATGACGGAGACGCTGTTCGCGTTTCTGCTGGTGTTGGCCCTCTACCTGTCGATCTCCACCCGCCTCACCGCCGATGCCGGCCGCCCGCGGCTGATGGCGACCGGGGTGGCGATCGGTCTCGCGGCCCTGACCAGACCAGTGGCCCTCGTCCTGTGGCCGGTCGAAATGCTGCACTCGCAGTTCACCGGCAGGGGCCGCTGGCGCCGGTGCCTGTGGATATCCCTCGGGATCGCCGCCACCGTGGCCCCCTGGACGGCGCGGAACTTCCACGTGCACTCCGCCTTTGTGCCGATATCGACGCACGGCGGCTTCGTGTTCGCCCGCAGCAACGGACCGAGTCCGGACTGGAAACAGGCGGACGGCTGGCGGATCGAGAAACTCACCTTCGAGCGCATTCCGGAAGAGGTCGAGCGCGACCGCTACTGGCTCGCCCAGGGGATGCGGCTCGTCTCCGGGGACCCCGCTCTCTACCTGCACCGGGTGGGGGAGCGTTTGCTGCGTTTCTGGTACTTTTTCGAGCCCGGGTACAACCTCTCCTTCATGGTGATCCTGCCGCTGTTCGCCGCGGGCTTTCTCCTGTTCTGGAGACGCCCGGGGTTCGATCTGCTGGCCGCTGCCATCGTCGCCTTCGTCTTCACCTTCTCGACCCTCCTGTACGGCTCGGCGCGCTTCCGCCTGCCTCTGGAGCCGTTGTTTATCCTGTTTGCTTCCGCCTTCGCGCACTTCGCCTGGCAGCGCTGGGGGGCCGCGCGAACCGCGGCCTTGCTGGCGTGCCTGGTTGCCGCCAACGGTTTCGTCTGGTTGTGGGAAGGCCGGGCCCGCACCGCGCTGCTCGGCCTCCTGGAAGCGGGTGGGCTCAAGTGACAGGAACGGGTGAGATTTCGCTGTCCATCTGCATCGTCAGCTGGAACACCCGAGACCTTCTCGAGGACTGCCTGCGTTCCGTCTACGCGGACCCGGACAGCGCCGGATGGCAGGTGCTGGTTGTCGACAACGCCTCGAGCGACGGCAGCCCGGACATGGTGGAAGAACGCTTTCCCCAGGTCGAGCTGATTCGCTCCTCGGAGAATCTCGGCTTCAGCCGCGGCAACAACCTCGCACTGGAACGCGCCACCGGCCGCTGCTTCCTGTTGCTCAATTCCGACAGCGCGGTCGAGGTCGGAGCCCTCGGAGGGCTCGTCGACTACCTCGACTCCGATCCCAATGCGGGAGCCGTCGGCCCCCGGCTGGTCTACCCTGACGGATCGCTGCAATTGTCGTGCGGAAGGACCCCGGGCTTACACTCCGAAATCGTGCATAAACTGTTATTGCACAGAATGTTCCCCTTTTTTAGATTGGGCCGCTGGCACCATGGGGAGCGCCGCCGCGTCGGATGGGTGACGGGGGCCTGCCTGATGGTGCGCCGAGAGGCAGCCGCCCAAACGGGATTCCTCGATCCCAACATTTTCATGTGCTTCGAGGATCTCGACTGGTGTATGCGACTGAGGAAAAAGGGCTGGTCGGTGGTATACCTGCCGTCGAGCCGCGTCGTCCATCACGACGGCCAAAGCATCCGCAAAAACCTCGGTGAGATGCTGGTTGTCAGTCAGCAAAGTCTGTTCTACCTGTTCGAAAAACACTTCGGAAAGGGCCGCCTGCACGCCCTCAGGCTGCTCACGGTGGTCGAGATGCTGTTGCGATCCGCCTTGTGGATCGTTCCCGCCTTGTTGTCGTCTCGCCGCAGGAACGAGGGAGCACAGCGGCTCCGGGCGTACTGGAGGATCCTGCGGCGCACCGTGACGGACCGATCCTACTGGGCGCCGCTATCACCGGGGACTCGCCGGGATTGACCGGAAAGGACCGTTAGATGTCGGAATCGGAAGCTTCGAGGGCTGCGTACGGGGAACGCTTGCGGCTGTTCAAGCCGGCATTCGGAGAGGAGGAGCGCCGCGCCGTAACCGAGGTTCTGGCCGGAGGCTGGATCGGACGCGGTCCCAGAACGCTCGCGTTCGAGGAGCGCTTTGCCGATTACCTCGGTGTCCGCCACGCCGTATCCCTCAACTCCGCTACCGCGGCCCTGCACCTGGCCATGATCGCCGCACAGGTCGAGGGGCAGGAAGTGTTGACCAGCTCGATGACCTTCGTCTCCGCGACCCAGGCCATCCTCCACGCCGGGGGGCGTCCGGTGTTCTGCGACATCGATCCCGGCACCCTCAACGTCACCGCCGGCGAGCTGCGCAAGAAGATCACACCGACCACGCGGGCGATCATGGTCGTCCACTACGGCGGACACGCTTGCGACATGGACCCGATTCTGGCGCTTGCGGGCGAGCACGGCCTCACGGTTATCGAGGACTCCGCCCACGGTTGCGGTGGCCGCTACAAGGGGCGCATGCTCGGCGCTCTCGGGGACATCGGCTGTTTCAGCTTTCAGGCGACGAAAAACCTGACTACAGGCGACGGCGGCATGCTCGTGACCGACGACCCCGCGGTTGCCGACCGGGTCCGCAAGCTGCGCTGGGCGGGCATTTCCAGGCCGACCTGGGAGCGCTTTCGTTCGGGAGAACCGCATCGCTCCTGGATCTACGAAGTCGAGGAGATCGGGTACAAGTACGAGATGAACGACCTCGCCGCGGCGATAGGGCTGGTGCAGCTCGACAAGCTCGAAGCCCTGAACGCGCGGCGCCGAAACCTCCTTCAGCGGTACCGCGAAGGGTTCGCCGGCGTCGATGGGGTCGAGGTGCTGCCGAACCGGGATTACGCCCTCAGCGCCTGCTACAGTGCCGTAATCAAGGTCGGGGATCGCGACGAACTCTACCGCCACCTCGACGAACAGGGCATCGATTCCAACGTCCATTTCTATCCGAACCACCTGATGGGCATTTTCAAACCCTACACCACGCGTCTCCCGGTGACCGAAAGCGAATGGGAACGCATTCTGGTGCTGCCGCTGCACCCCGAGCTGAGCGAAGAGCAACAGGACCGGGTGATCGCCGCGGTGCTCAGTTTCGTCTCCAAGCGCCGTAGGTAAACCGGCGGCGCCCCGATGTCCGTTCTCTCCGTCTCCAGGCACGGTTTCCCGGCGGCATGCTGTTTTTTCAGAGTATCCCGGCACCTTCCGGAACTCGAACCCGGAGGAAGCAGCGGCCAAGCATCACATCCCCATCCGACCGCGCCATTCCCGCATTCGACCGGCTCGACACAGGAACCTGACTGGAAATCGGGTCATCCCAGCGGCCGCGGAGGGTGACCGTGCTCAACGCATTCACCGTCGATCTCGAGGACTGGTACCAGGGGCTCGAGATCGACTGCGACCAGTGGGAAAGGTACGAGGACCGTATCGAGATCGGCACCCGGCGGCTCCTCGGTCTGCTCGACGAAGTCGGGGTCCGGGCCACCTTTTTCGTCCTCGGATACGCCGCAGAGCGGGCTCCCGGACTGATTCGCGAGATCATGGGCCTCGGCCACGAGATCGCCACCCACGGGTACGGCCACCAGTTCGTGTACAAGCTGACCCCGGACCGTTTCCGAGAGGATTTGAAGCGATCGATCGCCATCCTCGAACCTCTCGCCGAGGCGCCGGTCGTCGGCCACCGAGCCCCCTATTTCTCGATTACCCCCCAATCGGAGTGGGCCCTCGAGGTTCTTTGCGAATGCGGTATCCGTTTCGATTCCAGCCTCTTTCCGGTTGCCAACTACCGCTACGGCTTCCCCGGAGCCCCGAGAGAAATCCATCGGATTCGCCCCGGATTGGTCGAGTATCCCCTCTCCACCTACCGCCTCGGAGGACGCAACATTCCGATCGCCGGAGGTGCCTATTTCCGGTTATTTCCTTATACTCTTACGAGGTTCGGCTTGCGGCGGATCAATCGATCCGGGCAGGCTGCGGTGTTTTATATCCATCCGTGGGAACTCGATCCCGATCACCCGCGTTTGAACCTGGCCCTCCGTATCCGCGTTCCCCATTACCGGGGCCTGAGCCAGACAGTCTCTCGCCTGCGGAACCTGCTGCAGGACTTCCGGTTCGGCACGGTGAGCCAAGTTCTCGGAGCAACGGATATCCGGGAAAGGCCGCAGGAGGCGGTGTGAAAGACCCGACCATGGAACTCACCTCTGCAGACTTGGTTCGGCGCTACTTCGACGGCGAAGCGAAGCGTTTCGACGCGATCTACGAGGATCGGAAGAAGTTACCCCAGCATATCGTCGACCTGCTCTTTCACCGCGTCATCCACAGACGATTTGCCTTGACTTTCGAACATTGCGGGGCCGTGGCGGGTAAACGGGTTCTCGAGGTGGGTTGCGGCTCCGGACGTTACATTGTCGAATTTGCGCGGCGGGGGGCAGAGGTCGTGGGCCTCGACCTCGCACCGGCCATGATAGAAATTGCCCGCGCCGCCGCCGTTGAAGCCGGCGTCAGCGGGCGGACTCGCCTGGAAACGGCCGACTTCACGGATTGGCAGGCACCGGACCGATTCGATATTTCCCTCGGTATCGGCTTGTTTGATTACATTTCAGATCCTCATGACGTGCTTGCCAAAATGCGCGGGGTGACGACGGGGCAAGGGGTTTTCAGCTTTCCGATTCGCTGGACATTGCGCTCGCTGCCGCGGTGGCTGCGGCTGACCTCGAGGCGCTGTCCCGTCCACTTTTACGACGAGAGGCAAGTGATGGAAACGATGACGGCCGCCGGCTGGACCGATGTCGCCGTTACCCGGCTGAGTCGGGATTACTTCGTCCACGCGACGGCGCGCTGACGCATATGAGAGTACTGATCACGGGAGGGGCAGGGTTCATCGGTTCCCATCTCGCAGAGCGGCATCTGCAGATGGGGGATGAGGTGGCGGTCATCGACAATCTCTCCACCAGCGACATCACCAACGTTCAGCATCTCGAGGGCAACGACAGATTCACCTGCAAGATCGACGACATACTCAACTTCGAGTCGTTGCGCCCCCTCGTGAACAGCTGCGACATGATCTACCATCTCGCCGCGGCCGTCGGGGTGGAATACGTGCTCGAGAATCCGCTGCAAACGCTCGCTACCAACATCCGAGGTACCGAACACGTCCTCGAGCTCGCAAACGAAAAAAAGAAAAAGGTCATCCTCGCCTCGACTTCGGAGATCTACGGCAAGAAAAACGGCAACGTCCCGTTCCGGGAGGACAGCGACCGCATTCTGGGACCCACAACGGTCGTGCGTTGGAGCTATTCGACGACCAAGGCAGTCGACGAATTGCTTGCCTTGGCCTACTGGAAGGAAAAGCGTTTGCCGATAGTCATCGTACGGCCCTTCAACGTGATCGGCCCGCGCCAGACGGGGCACTTCGGAATGGTAGTTCCGCGTCTGATCAAACAGGCTGTGCTGGGTCATCCGATTACGGTGTACGACAGCGGCGAACAGCGCCGCTGCTGGACCTACATCGATGACGCCATCGACGGGTTTGTCGGGCTCGCCCTCAGCGACAATGCGATCGGCGAGATCGTCAACCTTGGATCGAACTTCGAGAGCAGCATCAAGGACCTTGCTTCCAAAATCAAAGAAATCACCGGAAGCGAATCGGAGATCCAGTTCACTCCCTACGACCAGACCCGCCGTAACGGGCGCTACGAGGACCTGTCGTACCGCGCCCCGGACCTGGAGAAAATCCGCTCCCTCGTCGGGTACGATCCCAAGGTCGACCTGGACGAGGCCCTGGGGCGAATAGTCGAGGACTACAAGCGCTAGTCCCGCGCCGCACAGGCCTACCTGACTCCCATCCCCTTCAGCAACCGGGGGGTTACCAGCCACTCAAGCTCCCCCAGCGCTCCCTTCAGCTCCGACCAGTCGCGGATCTCCAGCGCGACCCGGGCAAGGCCGCCAGTCGGCAGCCGCACCGCCGCTCCTCCACACAGCATTCCGATCCACTCCTCCATGCCGGGGTTGTGTGCCACCGCCATGACACATTCGGCTCCGGCGCCGAATTCGGCTACCACGGCGCTCAAGGCGTGCGGAGCGGCGTGGTAGAGACGCTCGTCGGGAACCACCTCGGGCGCCGGGGTCAGCCTGGCGGCGATTCCTTCGGCTGTCGCCAGCGCCCGCGCCGCCGGGGATGTGATCACCCGCTGCGGAAGAAGCCCCGTTCTCTGCAGGGCGCGGCCGACCCGGGGAACGTCCTTCACTCCCCGCTTGTTGAGTGGCCGCTCGAAATCACTGGTGTCCGGACCCGTCCAATCGGACTTGGCATGACGCAATACGTACAATGCAGGCATGCGGAATTCTCCCCGGGAGCAACTGACCTTGCCTGGTCTTGTCCCTGAAATGTGGTCTTGTATTATGTTTAGATTTTGAAAAAAGTCCGCGTTTTTCTGCTGTTCCAATCGCACCACTTTCATCCCGAATCATGGTGCAACCCCTCGAAATCAACCTCGACCTGATCCCGACGTCCCGCTTTCAGCTGATCGACGTATCCGGACATGTACGCGAAGAGGCCGGCGACGCACTCGATGCCTTCCGGAAAGCCGTCTACTGCTCGTTCCACACCACCGCCGGCTACCTCGAGCAGGGATTTTGTGCACGCTTGGGGCACAGCCGGAAACAGCTGGCCCCCTTCTTCCGTATTCTGCAGCGAATATTCCCCCACGACGCCGGGTATTTCCACGACCGCATGCAGCTGCGCGACGAGTTGAGCGATTCCCAGAAGCAGACTGAACCGGTAAACGCCGATTCCCATCTGACTTTCATGAGCGCCGGTCTCAAGAACTGCGTGACCTATCTTCACAAACCGACCGAACCAGTGTACTTCGTCGAGCTCGATGGTATCTACAAGGAAATCGTTCGCCGGCGTCACACCACGGTGCTCGGATACAACGACGAGCAGGTCGTCCACCGCGAACGCCTGGCGCTGCCGGTTGCTGCCGATCACCCGATCGAATCCCACAACCTGAAAGATCCCCGCTACGGATTGTTTCAACAGTTCGAGGAGTGGCTCGACCGATTCGGAATCGAAAAAGGCCGGATCGAGATCCATCTGGCGCCCGGGGAAAAGAACGCCGGCCTGACGGTAAACGAGTACGAGACTCTGCTGATCCGCAAGGACCTGCCCGCAGTACTGGCGGATCCACTGCGCTACATGGTGCGGCGAGGCCGCAAGCTGCTCGGGAAACCGAGCCCCATCCCGGAGAAGACGCTGGATTACGCGACCTACGACCTGATTCGCCTCTACAACGAGTTCATGGACATACTGCCGACCGGCCGCTCCGTGGTCGATCGCATTATTTCCGTGCTGTCGACGCCTGCCTACCGCCTCCTCCTCAAGAGATCGATCAGCCTGCTGGTCTCTTCCAGCAGCGAGACAGGACCCCAGCGGATCGTCCAGGGCACCTACCAAACCCCCATTCTCGTTGAGCATCACCGTCCGGAATGCGGCGTCCGCTACCTCGACGTCACGGTCTCCAGATTCGACTAGCACTTACCTGCAACCCATCGGCAACCGCGCGCGTCGAAGAAACGGCACCACGCGCTTCGTCCCCGCCACAGGTCCCATGCACGTAGATCCGTCGATTTTCAAAGCGTACGACATTCGCGGCATCTACCCGGAACAGCTGAACGAGGAGGCGGCCGAAGCGATCGGACGCGCCTTCGCGACGTTCCTGCAGCCGCAAGAGGTCGTCGCCGGCCGCGACATGCGCCTGTCAAGCCCGACGATATTCGAAGCCGTCGTCAATGGTCTGACACGGCAAGGCGCCGATGTACTCGACCTCGGCATGGTCAGCACCGATCAGTTCTACTTCGCCTGCGCCACCCTCTGCAGGCCGGGGATGATGGTCACCGCGTCGCACAACCCCGCGGCCTACTCCGGCTTCAAGATGGTGCGCGACATGCCCTACCTGTTAAGCGGCGACGCCGGCATTCAGGACCTGCGGAGAATCGTCGAAAACGAGAGCTATGCTTCGGCGACGAGGCGGGGTGAAGTGCGCCGGATCGACCTCAGCTCCCAGTTCGTCGACAAGCTCCTCGACCTCATCGATCCCAGCCGGCTGCGGCCGCTGAAAGTGGTCGCAGATACGGCAAACGGAATGGTCGGCCCCATCCTCGAGCGGGTGTACGAATCCCTGCCGGTCGAGCTGATCGGGATGTACCTCGAACCGGACGGCCGCCTGCCGAACCACGGACTCGACCCCATGGAGGAGGAGAACCGCGCCGATCTGGTGCGGCGGGTGCGGGAAGAGCAGGCCGACGTCGGGTTTGCCTTCGACGGCGACGGCGACCGCTTCTTCGTCATCGACGACCGCGGGCAGTTCGTGCCGGGCGACTTCCTGACCGCGTTGATGGGGGGGTATCTGCTGGAGCGCCACCCGGGATCCCGGATTCTCTACGACGTGCGTTGCTCCTGGGCGGTACGTGACTTCATCTCCGCCGCCGGCGGGGAGGCCCTCGTCGAGCGCGTCGGCCACGCCTTCATCAAACCGCGGATGTTCGAAGAAGGGGCGATCTTCGCCGGCGAGGTGAGCGGCCATTTCTACTTCCGCGATTTCTTCGGCGCCGACTCAGGCATCCTGCCTTCGCTGCTGTTGCTCGAAATCCTGTCGCTGCGGGGCAAGCTTTCCCGGCTGCTTGCCCCTTTCGAGTCCGGCTACTTCATCTCAGGGGAGCTAAACTCCGAGGTGGCCGACCCGCAGGCCAAGATCGCCGAGCTGGCCGAACGTTACGGCGAAGGCGAGATCGAGTACATCGATGGCATCTCGGTCAGCTTCGACGACTGGCACTTCAACGTGCGGTCCTCCAACACCGAGCCGCTATTGAGGCTGAACCTGGAAGGCAGGTCGCAGGAGACGATGACTGCCAGGCGCGACGAAGTCCTGGGCGTAATCCGCTCTTGACCGCTCCGAAGCGGCCCCTTCCGGGGCGGATCAACCAGTAACCTCGATGCCGAAAATCCAGGAAAAGCTGCTGCTGATCGCCATCGATCTCGCCGCCATCAACCTGGCGACCGTGGCCCTCCTTTGGCTGCGGTTCGCCGGCGGGAAGCTTGCCGGCGCCGCAGCCGCCTGGCAGGAGCAGGCGCGCGGCGACGGGGAGATGCCGTTCTCTTTCGCTCTGCAGTATTACAGTTACGACGCCCTGCCGCTGGTGTACTGCTGCTGGCTGGTTCTGTTCATCTTTTCCGGGATGTACCGCCTGGAGCAGCCGCTGTCCCGTCTCGATGAGACCTTCGCCGTGATCAAGGTGGTGACCACGGGATTCCTGCTACTGCTGATCGCCACCTTCGACCTCGAGAGCGGCTTTTCCTTCACGCGTTTCCTCCTCGTGTCGTACTGGCTCTCCATGGTCTGCCTGGTCGGGGGAGGCCGCTTCGCCCTGCGGTCTCTCCAGCGCCACCTGCTGATTTCCGGGATCGGCCGCCTGAAGGCGCTGATCGTCGGCACCGACGAGCGCGGCGAGCGGCTGCTGCAGGATCTTCACTCGCGGACCGTACGCGTGCACGACGTCATCGGATTCGTGCGCGCCCGCAACGACGCGGAGCGTCCATCGGTCGGCGACGTCCCGGTGCTGGGGCAGGTTGAAGATCTCGACCGCATCCTGCGCGAACGCTCCGTGCAGGCGGTGCTGATCGCCCTGCGCTCCAACACGCACGAGGAAATCCTCGAGATCGTCGAGGCCGGAGGCGACCACCCGGTGTCGTTCAGCATCATCCCGGATCTGTACGACATCGTCACCGGGCACGTGCGCACCAACCAGATCTACGGTATGCCACTGATGGAGCTGAAGCCCCGGCTGATGGCTCCCTGGCAGGAGGCGACCAAGCGCTTGATCGACGTCGCCGTCGCCCTTGTCGTGCTGGTCGGCCTGCTGCCGGTCTGGGTGCTGACCGCTGTGGTCATAAAGGCGTCCTCGCCGGGTCCGGTGCTGTTCCGGCAGGAGCGGGTCGGCCGCGGCGGCCGGGTGTTCACGATGTACAAGTTCCGCTCGATGCGGGTCGACGCCGAAGAGGAAACCGGGCCGGTCTGGGCTGGGAGCGACGATCCGAGGATCACCCAGATCGGCCGCCTGCTGCGGGCCCTGCATTTCGACGAGATCCCGCAGTGCATCAACTTCCTCAAGGGGGACATGAGCCTGGTCGGTCCGCGTCCGGAGCGGCCCTTTTTCGTCGACCAGTTCTCCCGCGAAATCCCGTTCTACATGCGCCGCTTCAACGTCAAGCCGGGCCTGCTCGGATGGGCCCAGTCGAAGCATGAGTTCGATCTCGACTCGAAGGATCTGCACGGGATCGCCCAGGAGCGCCTGGAGTACGATCTGTACTACATCGAGAACGTATCCCTCGCTCTCGATTTCAAGATCATGCTGCGGACGATCTGGTTCGTCCTCGCCGGAAAAAGCACCCGCTGAAATGCCGGGCGATCCCGTGGCGGTCGCCGGCTCAGAACACCCTGACCACGGAACCGCGCTCCCGCTCGAGGCGGGCCGCGGCTTCCTCCGGGGTCACAGGATTCGGCGGCCACTCCGGCGCCGGTACCCGCGAAAGCCGCAGTAGCAGCCGCGCCAGGTGGGCGACGTACTCCTTCAGTTCCCGGACGTTCAGCTTGTCGGCGCTGTCTCCCGGCTCGTGGTGGAAGTCGGAGTCGCCGTGGCGGCCGACGAACCGCCAGCGCCACAGGTGTCCCGCATCCAGCCCTGCCGCCAGGTAGGGAAAGTGGTCGGAAGAGGCGTCGAGCTGTGACATGACGTGGCACTGGTGGCCTTCCCCCATGTCGTCGAGCTGCCGCTGCAGGAGCGGCTGCAGGTGGGGGAAGCCGAGGACGACCCCCTTCATGTGCCCGGTGCTCAGCTCATCGAGATTGAGCGCCAGCCGCGGCGGTCTCTCCGGACCATAGTGGCGGTTGACGAAGGCGAAGGATCCCTGGAAACGCTGCTCCTCGGCGCTGTAGGTGACGAAACGCAGGGAGCATCCCGGAGCCTCCCCGGTTTCGCGGCGCAAACCGGCCAGCACCCGCGCCGTCTCGAGAACCGCGATGACTCCCGAGGAGTTGTCGTTGCCGCCCGGGGCCCCGTACACGGTATCGTGGTGGGCGCCGAGGACGAGGTGTTCGCCGCCCGTTCCGGCCCCCTCGAGCTCGCCGACGACGTTGGCGGACGGAGCCCGGAAGGTGCTGGTCTCGGCGCGCAAGTGCAGGCGCGAGCCTGCCTGCCGGCGCAGCAACTGCCCATCTTCCCTTGAGACGGTGACTGCGGGGAGCGGCGGATCGGGAAAATCCGGATCCGCGAGGTCGTGGGCGCTGTGGTACTCCTTGCGACCGCCCTCCTTGACGTCGATGACGACCGCCGCGGCCGCCCCCGCGTCGGCGAGGTTGCGCAGGCGACAGGCATGGGGAGACGGCCTCGTGAAGGGCGCGTGGACGAGTGCCATCACCGCGACGGCTCCGGGCAAACCCGCGGCCGCGGCGATTTCCCGCCCGGTCCCGAAACCGACGTCGACCACCGGCGCCTCGACGTCGAACGAGGGGCACCAGATCACCGGCAGCAGATCGAGTTCGCGTCCGTTCTCGAGGGTCGCCCCGGCGGCAGACCAGGACCAGGTGTCCATCTCGTACTCCTCGACATCCACTGCGTCGAGGCCGCAGGCCGAAAACTGCTCGCGGATGTAGTCGATCGTCCGCCACTCCTGAGCGGACGATGCCCAGCGAGGGCCGATCTCGTCACAGAGCTTTTTCAGGTGGGGACCGATGCGGGAGCCCGCCCAGGCCTCGCCGATCAGGTAGCGGTCGATCTCATGCCAGGCGCTGCTCACCAGCGAAATCTCCTTTCCGTACGATGCCTGTCAGCGCCGCAACTGCCTGAAGGGCAGGGTCTGCAGCGCCACCCCAAGGGTAAACCGTCTGGCGCTCCAGCCGGCTGAACCGCGGCTGGAATCGGCCTCCTGTTCCGAAATGGATGGAAAGGCCGAGGCACCCCGCCCGCTCCCAAGACGTCCCGAAACGAGTCGTACCGGGGTGTACTGCGAACAATGGCAACGCCTCGAGCCGGGATTGAAGAAAAACCGCACATATGACCTGGGTTGGATTGAACCGCGATTTTACCCTGAAGATCGGCGGAAGAATGGCAAGATTTGGATGGGAGAGGACACTAGGGCGAGGACCAAACCCAGGGTGGAATTCCAATTAAAAGCCTTTTCTACATAGTCCTATTTCGGTCTTAATCCGCAAACCCCGCGCTACTCACATTTGCCCTCACAACTTATCCACATCGGCTGTGCATTTCGGAGGTTCTTCCACATTTTCCCTTGGAACGGTGGAATTCATCGCTATTCAGGCATCCGCGGTACCCCCCCAGCCGCCAATTTCCGGGGACCGGGCCGCCCGTCATCCCCCGTGTACGCCCCTTTCCCCCGCCGGATCGGAGCGCAATGTCGCGAGGTTCCGGCTCAGCACCTGCATGCCGTACGCCAGCGGATTGCCGACGTTGAGAAAGCGGTACCCCCAGCGGTACTTCTCCTGGACTTCGGCGACCAAGCCGAGGGTGGTGCCGGCGACGATGCCGGATCCGGCGATTCTGCGGGGCACCTCCTCCATGATGCCCTGCACCTCTTCGCAGCCGGTTTCGGTGATGCGTCCGACGGAAGCGGACAGGTCCATCGGCCCGACCAGCAGGACGTCGAAACCGCCGACTTCGACGATGGCGTCGAGATTGTCGTAGGCTTTCCGGCTTTCCAGCTGCAGGATCAGCACGGTCTCCTCGTTTGCCGTACGGATGACGTGGGTCCAGTCGACCCCGACGACCCAGGGCCAGTTCGGGGTGATGCCGCGTTTCCCCTCGGGCGGGTAGTGGGCGTGCTCCACCGCCGCGGCGGCCTCTGCGGGCGTGTCGACCTGCGGAACCATCACCGCCACAGCCCCTACGTCATACGCCTTTTTGATCAACCCGGCGTCGTTGTTGGCGACGCGAATCATCGGCGCCACCCCGCGCTGACGGATCAGCGAGGGGATGACGTCGAGAGTCTCGAACGAGTACGGAGAGTGCTCGGTGCAGATCCAGACGAAATCGATGTCGGCGTTGCAGGTCATCCCGGCGACCTGCGGCGTGAAGGCGGAAAGACCGGTGCCGAGCACCAGCTCTCCGTCCTGCAGTTTCTGCTTCAGTGGATTCGGATACATGGTCCTTTCTCATCGCGGTTGGTGAGATTGATGGCACAATGCCGTACCGTCGCGGAGACGATTAGGCTTGTGTTGGGCATTCAATATGGTTTTCGAGCCGAGCTGAAACGGACGCGACGGCGTGCGCAAGAGACCCGCTTGCGGCGACTCATCCCTGCCACGCCAAATTCATCACAAGGAGCGCAGCCCCCAGTGCCAGTCGGTAACAGGCGAAGCCGTGGGTTCCGTAGCGCTCGAGGAAACGGAGCAGGAAACCTATCGCCAGGTAGCCGCTGATTCCCGCGGCGGCGATGCCGACGGCGAGATCGAGGAGATCGCCGGTCTCCCCGCGCATGACCTCGATCAGCTGCAGCAGCCCGCTGGCGGCGATCGCGGGGAGCCCGAGCAGAAAGGAGAAACGGGCCGCCGCCTCCCGGCGGAGTCCGGCGAGCATCCCCCCGGCGATGGTTACGCCGGAGCGCGAGCTTCCGGGAATCAGGGCCAGGGCCTGGCAGACGCCGATGAACTGGATGTGCCAGAAGCGCAGGCCTTCCATACCGCGGTTGCGCTTCCCGGTTTTTTCGGCAAACAGAAGCAGGACCGCCCCCGCAATCAGCGCAGAGGCCACGATCGACAGACCGCGCGCCTCGTCCTCGATAAAACCGCGAAAGCCCAGGCCCAGCACCGCGATCGGCAGGGTGCCGGGGATGATCGCCCAGGCGAGCAGCGAGTCCTGGCTGTGGCGCAGGTCGCGCCGTCGCAGGCCCTCCCAGGCGGCCGACGCCAGGCGTTTTATGTCCCCGGCGAAATAGATGAAGACCGCGGCCAGGGTGCCGAGCTGAATGGCGGCGGAAAACGCGGTCCCGGGGTCCTGCCATCCCACAAAGTAGGGGACGATCAGGAGGTGGGCGGTGCTGCTGATCGGCAGGAATTCCGTCAATCCCTGGACGATCCCGAGCACGAGCGACTGCGTAATTGTCATGGGTATCGGCAGCGTGGAGAGGAGCCAATACTAACCCCCGGTGCCCCGCCTGGACAAGCCACTGCCGGCTGGCAACCGTCCCTGCCCAGGATCTCGCAGCCTGCCCGCGGCGGTTGGGCCGTTCTGCTTCCCCGGGATCGCTTCGACCGTCCGTACCCTCCACTGCGGGTAAATTCCCCGGAGCGCGCACGCGGGTTTTCACCCGCTCCCGGAGCAGCCGCGAGGTCCGGGCGGCCTCGCACGGGTTTGCCCAAGAGTCAGTCCGGCGCTCCCCAAAGCCCGGGGGCGGCCCGGAAAGGTTTCCATGACCTCCATCGAGCAGCTCGGGAAGCGTTTTCCGGCGGCGGACTGGTGTGCCCCAAGCGCGGGTCCGGCGCGGTCCCGCAGTGCCTGGGGGGGCGGACGCCATGTGCGTCCCAAGAGGTTCCGGCGCGCTCCCCCAGAGCCCTGGTCCGCCCGCCGCCGCCGTGCGGTTTGCCGGCCCGAACTATCTGAATTATTTTGAGTTACGAGTATTTCAGGAGCGGCGGAACCGCCCCCCTTCCAGCAGCTCCACCGCTCTCCTGCGGCCCCCGCCGGGTCCGTTGCAGCCCCTCGCATGAGCAACCCCAGTCCACAAAGAAGGTCCTCCAGCCGGCTCGGGCCGCGGCAGCGCCAGCTGCTTCTGGTCGTTCTGGGTCTCGGCGTCTTCATGTTCGCCGACACCCTCTATCTCCTCGTCAACAGGCTGGCCGACAGCCTGCAGATCGGCTACTTCGCCGTCACCGAGACCTCGCTTCCCAAGTTCTACCAGGTGATGGTGCTGTCCCACACCGGCGCCGGCCTGCTGCTGGTGGTGCTGGCGGTCGCCTTCGTCGAGCTGCACCTGCCGGCCGTCTGGCGGCGCAGCCGCCGCCGCGCCATCGCCACCGGCATCGTCACCATCGGGCTGGGACTGCTCCTGACCGTCACCGGCCTGTTCATCCTCAGCGCCGCCAACAATCGCGAGAACCGGTGGGCTTTCTGGAGTCACGTCGGGGCCGCGGCGCTGCTGCCGCTGTTCTACCTCCTGCACAGGCGCACCTCGCGCTGGAAGCCGTCGTCCCTCAGCTACCGCGTCGTGCCCGCGGCCATCGCCGGAATCGCCCTGGTCGCGGTGGCCCTTCACGGAATCACCTACGTTCGCGAGGCCTACACCGAGGCCGCGGAAAAGGCGTTCGCCGAGGGCACCCATCTCGGGGCCGGATCGAAGCTCCGCGACGTCGCCGAGTACGCCCCGGACGCGTTCGTGCCCGCCAACTACGTTCCGGCGGAAAGCCCGTTCTTTCCCGCGGCGACCACGACCACCACCGGATCCTACCTGCCGTCCCGCATCATCACGCGCGGCAACCTTCCGGACGCCGAGCAGCTGTCGGACGATCTGCGCAGGCACGGTTTCGTCGTCGAAGAGCGGATCGGTGCCGCCCAGTGCGCCGGCTGCCACGCCGACATCGTCGAGCAGTGGTCGAAATCGGCGCATCGCTTCGCCTCTTTCAACAACCCCTTCTACGAGGCGACGATCGAAAACATGAGGGAGGTTTCGACCGGGGGGAACGCCGAAGTCGCCGCCCACATTGCCTATTTCAGGGAACGGGCTCCCGAAAGCCTGCGCGAGGACCTCGAAGACAAGGAGGCCCTGGTCAAGTCGAAGTGGTGCTCGGGATGCCACGACCCGGCGCTGATGCTCGCCGGCAAGATGACCGGCGAGATCGACCGGGAGACCCCGCAGGCCCAGGCCGGACTGACCTGCCTGGCCTGTCACGCCATCGACCAGATAGACGGGGTCACGGGAAACGGCAACTACAACATCGCCGACGAGCAGGAGGACCCCTACCTGTTCGCCGCCTCGGAGGACGGCCTCGGCCACTTCGTGCACGACACCGCACTGAAAGCGCGCCCGGAGGTCCACAAGCGGCAGATGCTCAAGCCGTTCTTCCGCACCTCGGAGTTCTGCGCCACCTGCCACAAGGTCAGTCTCGACACGCGCCTCAACAACTACCGCTGGCTGCGGGGCCAGGACGAGTACGACAACTGGCACGACAGCGGCGTGTCCCTGAATGCCGCCCGCACCTTCTACCTGCCGGGGGCAAGGCGGGTCTGCCAGGACTGCCACATGCCCCTGGAAGAGTCGGTTCTCGGCGACGTCGCGGCCAAGGACGGCATGGTGAAATCGCACCGTTTCATCGCCGTCAACACCGCCCTTCCCTTCCTGCGCGGGGACACCGAAACCATCGCCCGCATCGAGGAGTTCCTGCGGGACGAGAAGCTCCGCGTCGACCTGTTCGCGGTGCGCCGCGAGGACGGCGGCGAGATCCTCGCCCCGGCCGGGGAGGTCTCAGTTGCCCCGGGTGAGCGCATACAGTTCGACCTCGTCGTCCGCAACAAGGGCGTGGGTCACACCTTCCCCGGCGGCACCAACGACTCCAACGAAGGCTGGCTCGAGGTGACCATCGCCGACGAAGAGGGGCGCGCGCTGGCCGCCAGCGGCCGGGTCAGGCAGGACGGGCACATCGACCCCGGGGCCCACTTCTACAAGGCGCTCCTGGTCGACCGCCACGGCGAGGCGATCCACAAGCGCAATGCCCAGGACATCTTCGCCCCCGTCTACGTCAGGGTTATCGGCCCGGGAACCGCGGACGTCGCCCACTACGGGCTCGAGGTGCCCGGGGATCTGTCCGGTTCCCGGATCACCATCAGGGCGCGCCTGCTGTGGCGGAAATTCGACCGCCGTTACACCGAGTTCGCGTTCAACAACAACCGCGCCGGTTTCGCCGGGTTCGACGCCGTCCCCGACCTGCCGGTGACCGAAATCGCCGCCGACACCCTTGTCCTGGCGGTTACCGCCGAAGGGAACGCGGCCGGTCCCGGCTTTCCGGTGCCGGAAGACTGGGTCCGCTTCAACGACTACGGCATCGGCCTGCTGCTGCAGGGGGACACCCGGGGAGCCATGCTCGCTTTCGAGACCGTCGCCCAGCTGGCGCCGCAACGCCTCGACGGTCCGCGCAACATGGCGAAGACGGCGCTGCGCGACGGCCACCTAGACGAAGCCTACCGCCACCTACAGCGCTGCGAGGAGCTGAAGTCCGGCGACCCCCAGACCGCATGGGTGTGGGGAGTGACGCATCAGAAGAACGGGCGCTATGCCGACGCCGAGCTCGCCTATCGCCACGTGCTCGCCTCCTTTCCCGACGACCGCGCCTCCTGGCGCAACCTCGGGCGGGTCCTCTACCTCGACGGGCGCTTCGACGCCGCGCTCGAGGCGCTCGACCGGGTGCTCGTCATCGATCCGGAGGACCGCGTCGCCCACTACCACCGCATGCTGTCGCTGCGCGCCCTCGGGCGGGAAGCGGAGGCGCAACTTGCGGAAGCGGCCTACCAGTACCACCAGATAGACGAGTCCGCCCAGGCCGTCACCCGGGCCTACCGCCTGCAGCACGACGACGACAACCGCGAAGTCCAGGCGATCCACATTCACCAGTTGGCTGCGGCTCACGCTTCGGTCGGGCAGAGATGACCGTCCCGCCTTCGCTGCGCCCGGCGCTGGCTGGCGCCGCGGCCCTGCTCCTGCTTTCCGCCTGCGGTGAAGAGAAGGTCGAGGAGGCCGCCCCGCCTCCGGCGTACACCCGGACCGATCCGGGGCCCGACTACACCTCCGTAAGCGAGCGGAAGCAGCCGCCCGGCGTCCGCTTCACCGACATCGCCGCGGAAGCCGGCATCGAGTTCGCCCACGAAACCGGTGCCGCAGGGGACAAGTGGATGCCGGAGACGATGGGCAGCGGTTGCGCCTTCCTCGACTACGACGGCGACGGCGACGACGATATCCTTCTCGTCAACAGCACCCATTGGAAAAAGCACGCCCCCACGGCCGGGGCCTCCCCGACCAGCGAGCTCTACCGCAACGACGGCAGCGAGTCGTTCGCCGAGGTCACCGACGCCGCCGGGCTCGGCTTTTCCGTCTACGGCATGGGGGTCGCCGCGGCCGACTACGACGCCGACGCCGACCTCGACATCTACCTGACCACCCTCGGGCCGAACCTGCTGCTCGAGAACAGCAACGGCCGCTTCGCCGACAGGGCCGCGGCCTCCGGGGTGCAGGGAAACCTGTGGGAGGACGAGGCCGGAGGCAGCCACCCCGAGTGGTCGACGAGCGCCGTATGGGCCGACATCGACGGCGACGGCTGGCTCGACCTGTTCGTCACCAACTACGTGCGCTGGTCCCCCGATACCGACCTGTTCTTCTCCTTCGACGGCGAGAACAAGTCGTACGCCACGCCGCAGCAGTACCCCGGCTCGACCTGCCGCCTGTACCGCAACCGCGGCGACGGGGACTTCGACGAGATCACCGAAGAAGCGGGAGTGCTACTACCGCATGCCAAGTCGATGGGGGTCGCCGTGGCCGACTTCGAGGAGGACGGCTTTCCCGACCTCGTGGTGACCAACGACACGCAGCCGAACTTCCTGCTGAGAAACACCGGGGGCCGCTTCGAGGAGGTCGGCCTCGCTGTCGGCATCGGCTACGACGAATCGGGCCGGGCGCGCGCCGGTATGGGGGTCGACGTGGCGTCGCTGGCCAACGACGGCGTGGCCACGATCGGCATCGGCAACTTCAGCCGCGAGGCCCTGTCGCTCTACCGCCGGCAGACGAGCTCGGCGTTCCTCGACGTGGCCGGCCGCAGCCGCCTGGTGCAGCCGACGCTGCCCACCCTGACCTTCGGCCTGCGCTTCTTCGACTACGACCTCGATGGCTTCCAGGATCTCATCATCGCCAACGGCCACATCGAGCCGGACATCAACACCGTGCAGAAGGAGATCGAGTACGCCCAGGCTCCGCAGCTGTTCTGGAACGACGGAGAGGGAATCCTGGTCGAGGTGTCGGAGCAGTCGGGAGAGGTCTTTCAGCAGCCCATGGTCGCGCGCGGCCTCGCCATCGGAGACATCGACGGCAACGGCAGACCGGACGTCCTGATGACGGAGAACGGGGGCGCCGCCCGCCTGCTGCGCAACGAGGGAGGCTCCGGCTCCCGGGCGATCGCTTTCCGCCTGCAGGGCCGACCTTCCAACCGCGACGCCATCGGCGCGCGCGTCGCCCTGACCGCGGGGGGGCAGCGGCAGCAGGGGATGGTGCGCACCGGCTCCTCCTACCTGAGCCAGAGCAGCCTGGTTCTGACCTATGGACTGGGAGAGGCCACATCGGTCGACAGCCTGAGGGTGTGGTGGCCCGACGGGACCGAAGAGGTGCTAAGGGAAAAAATGGACCCCGGTTTCAGTTACCTGGTTACCCAGGGAGAAGGGATCCTCGCGCGGGATCCCCTGGGCGGGGAATAGTTCCGAATGACTGAAAAGCCGGCATTTTCCTGGCCGAAAGGTCTGCAGGGAGCCGTATCAATCAGCTACGACGACGCCCTGCCCTGTCACTACGAGAGGGTCGCTTCCGCATGGGAAACCCATGGACTGAAGGTGACCTTCTACACCCACATTACCAACCTGATGAACAACCCCGGTGCCTGGTGCGATGTCGCCGCCAGGGGCCACGAGCTCGGCAACCACAGCATCTTTCACCCGTGCCGCAAGAACCCGGGCAACGACTGGCTCGCCGACGAGTACGACCTGCGCAGGTACACCCCCCGCCGGTGGACGGACGAAATGCGCACCGCGAACGCCATCCTGTCGTCGCTGGACGGCAGGGAGGAGCGTTCCTTCGGAAACACCTGCTGCAACACCGATCTCGGCGAGGGGGATGCGCTTCACAGCCTCGAGCCGCTGATCGAGAAACTGTTCGTCGCCGGCCGCGGCCCCTTCAACAACCGGGCCGTCGATGCGGCGACAATCAACTTCAACGCCCTGGGGCATTTCAGCGGCGACGGCCGCGGTTTCGCCCCTCTCCGGCAGGAAATCGCCGCCGCCGTCGCCTCAGGCGGCTGGATCATCTACATGATCCACGGAGTCGGCGAAGGCACTCACAGCCTGTACATCGATCCCGGGGTGCACCAGGACCTGGTCGACTATCGGGGAGTGGCGGGATTCCATCTGGACGGCGCCGGTGGGGGCGGTTGCGCGCTACCTGCGCGACAGTACCTGAATAGCTCGACGGGAAGCACCGCGGGCGGGACTAGCGTTCGATTTGCTGTTTATCCACCAAGCACAGCACCCGTCGATGCCAAGGTTAACATGTGTTGTCTGGCCTGCCGAACTTCATTTATGCAACTCCTCGCCGAACGGACGATCCAAGGAGTTTTTCCGCGCCTTTTCCAGCCGGATTAGGATAACTCCACTGTTGCCCGCGAACGGATCAAAGGGCAGGTTACAACATATCGGGCTTCCTTAGTAGGACTATCCGGTTGGTGTTGGTTCCTTTTTTCAGATTGTCTACGCCCCAGCAATTTGAAGTCTTTGTAAATATCTGGTCATTAACCAAAACAAGAAGGGGATCTAGGCCAGCTTCAGTTGCAGCAGGCACCACAAGAGATTCCAACAGGATTTTCCCATTACGAACCTCTCCTACTTCAAAAGCAACATAACCATTTGGTTTGAGGATTCTTCTCAGCTCAAGAAAGGCCCGAGTCATTGCAGCTTCCCAGTCCTCTGGTTTCTTAATATGCCAAATGTCCACGGATTGGGCGTTTATCCCATTAAACCAGCATCGCAACCAGTTGTCTGTTTGATAGTCAACCACATCCAAAAAGGGTGGTGAGGTAACAACTAAACTAATGGAGTCGCCTTCAATTTCTGGTGTGTTTTCGGATGACCCTGTTATAAGTAAAGCATTCATACTGGATTTACACAGCATTTCAGCGTCATTCCTGCTCATCTTACTAAGTAGTGAAACAGATTTTTTAAAAATCAGGTTTCTGAGATTTCTTTGGGGAGGCGTCTGGTTTCTATTCTGGTTTATTTTTTTCTGTCGTTCAATCGTAACCGCCTGATTAGGGGGTAGTGTATAGACGGAAAAAAACCCGGGTGAATGACCTGTCAACCTGTTTGTGGCAACCATTCTTATCCATTCGTCGATCACATCGAGGCTGCCATCCTCTTGTTTTTCAAGTAGGTAGTTTCGCAAGTTGGTTATTTGGAGTAGTGTACTAGGATGATAGAAAGCTAGCAATTCTTCCCAAGTGCTACATCTCTTTTCTAAGGGAATCGATTTGAGTCGCTCAAAGATAGCCTCTGTCGAAGGGGGGTTGAGTCGAGGAGCTACAAAGATTTTACTTAAAGGGTTGATATCCGTACCAACGGGTGTTCGCCCTAACAGGGCACCCTCAATGACTGTAGTTCCCCGCCCCATAAAAGGATCGTAGACAATGTCGCCTTGACAAGAAAGTCTTTGAATAAAAAACCTTGGTAGCTGAGGCTTGAAGCAAGCACGATACGAGACTTCGTGAAGTGAATGAGCTGCTCTTTGCTGGGAAGTCCAGAATTCATTTACGTAGACGGGAATGTCGAAGTCTGGGTCCGGGAATTTTAGAACAACCGTCGTTTTGTGAAAGTCATTGAATCTTTCGACGGCTGACTGGAAATTTTCGAAGGAAAGTGATTCAGTCTGGGGGTCAGACTGATCAAAAATTTGTAATTGATTTACTTTCATTCACATCCTCCGAATTAGCTTCAGGGCTTTATCCCTGGTGATTTTGGTGGTGGTACCCAATTCGCCCTTTTGCCACCATTCACTCACTGTTTCAACCGGAATTATCCAACAAGGAACCGCAGGAAACTCCTGTATATCAGAGACAATATATCCTGCTATTTCGTTCATTTTTTTTAAGAAACCCCGATTCTTCAAACCTTCGTCCTGAACCAACCATACAACTGGGGCAGAAATATACCCCACCAGACGACACACTTCGAACTTCCCATTTCTTGCCTTCAGAGTCAAGAACATCGTAGCCTGCTCCTTCACTGTGTGCAAGTGAACCATCCAACATTTCGTAAGCTATCCGCCTTTCAAGCAAAAAGGAGATCCTCCTTCCATCCCTGAAATACTCTTTGACGGCCTTTTCCGAAATTTTCAAAGCCTTTGCAATTTCTTGTATATCCCATTCAAAGCATTTAATAGCCATTCTGTCCTCTTCGTATGGTGAAATGGGGTCTATCCGGGTTTTTCAACGCCGAAACGTAAGTACGGAAAGCACCTGAGCCCTTGCTGTTCATCTGAGTACATGACAAGGCCATAGGTCGTTCCCTATGCTTGGTGTATCCCCATCAAGCACTCCCCAGGAAAGGGAAGGGAAGCCGACCTATGACCGCTATGAAGTTCGTCTCCAAGCTGTTCAAGTTCAAGGGGTTTGGCGCTGTGGGCGTGTGCTTCGAAGGACACGGGGAGGAAGCGGCCGTCGTGGTCTCGGTGCAGCCCCACAACAATGGGTGCCGCTGTCCCCAGTGTGGGCGCCGGGGCAAGATCGTACGGGTCATGGAGCCCCGCCGCTGGCGCGACGTCCGCATCTGCGGCCGTACCGTCTGGTTGTACTACCGCCCTCGAGAGATCCGCTGTCCGACCCACGGCCGGCACGTCGAGGAGGTGCCCTGGGCGGCGCCCTCGGCCCGGGTCAGCTACCGCTTCGAATACCTGCTGCTGAAGTACTGCCAGTGGATGCCGCAGGTCACCGCCGCGCGCTTGCTGGGCCTGGCTCCTTCGACCCTGTCCGATCAGTTGCACCGGCTCATCGCGCGCCGGCGCACGGGGCACCGCATTCGCGCGCTGACGACCCTCGGCATCGACGAGATCTCCTACGCCAAGGGCCATAAATACGCCACCCTGGTCTACGACCTGGAGCGCTCCTGCGTCGTCTGGGTCGGCAAGGGCAAGGCACGGGAGACCATCGATACGTTCTTCCGGGACCATCTCAGCGCCTTCCGGAAGGACCGCATCCGCTGGGCCTGCTGCGATATGAGCGAGACCTTCATCGGCGCCATCCGGCAGCACGGCCCCAACGCCCAGCTCGTCCTGGACCGATTCCACGTCGTCAAGGCCCTCAACGAAGCCGTCGAGGAGGTGCGCAAGGAACAGTGGCGGCAAGCCTGCGGCGAGGACCGCAAGCTGCTCAAGGGCCTGCGCTGGGTGCTGCTGCATCACTCCGCCCGGCGCTCGCCAAAGGACCGGCGCACGCTCAAAACCCTGGAGAAGGCCAACCGCCGCATCTACCGCGCCTGGCGCCTGAAGGACGAGTTCGAGCACTTCTGACGCTACAAGGCGCGCTGGGCCGCCGAACGCTTCCTCAAGGAGTGGACGACGGCGGCCCTGCGCAGCCGCCTGGAGCCCTTGCGCAGGTTTGTGGGCACCGTGCGAAAGCATGCGGCCGGCATCACCGCTTTCGTCGACACGCACCTGACCAACGCCGCCGCCGAAGGCCTCAACCGCATCATCCGCATGGTCAAGAATCGAGCCAGTGGATTTAAATCTCTGGATGCCTTTGCCGACCTCATTTACCTGTGCGTCGGAGACCTCGATATCCCTGCGCAGATCCCGACCCGATTCCGTACCGTGTGAATCACTCAATATCTCTCTCTGTTACATGCTATAAAATATCCTTTGAAAAACCCGGATATAGCCGCGAAATGCCTAAATTGTAGGCCAACGGTTTTCCGTCCGTCATCAGAGACCTGATTGGACAGGTCTCGCAATTTACCCTCAAATCTTTGCTGCGGCCATATCATCAAGCACCCGCCTCAATCCAGGAAGGATGGAAGCGGGTCAGGCGCAGACAGCCGTACTGCCCGGCTTCGTACAGGCACAAAACCTGCCCCTCGGAAGTGACCGCCAGATCGGAATAGGCTGCCGCCCCCGGCTCGAGCACCCCCGCCGAGGACCAGCTCCGCCCCTGGTCCCTGCTCAGCCGCAGGGTCAACTCGGCGCGCGCGTAGGGCCTGCCGGGATGCGCCAGTAGAAGGCGACCGTCTCCGAGGGCCACAACGCTGCCCTGGCAGGATGGTTCCGGCAGGCCTGGATCGAAGGCGACCTCCGACCAGGTTTCGCCCCCGTCGGTGCTGCGCGACCAGCCCCTGCACCTGCGGCCGCCGCGGCTGCGCAGCGTCAGGTACACCGAGCCATCGGCGGTTTCCACCGCCTCGCATTCGTCCGAGGCGTCGTGGGTCAGCTTGGAGCCGGACTTCCACGTATTACCGCCGTCGTCGCTGAAAAGAGCGATGGAGGACTGCACCTTGCCCCACCTGGGGGGCGGCTGGCGCCAGGTTGCCGGGCCGGGGCTCTCGTCGACCCAGGAGGGCACGAGCAGACGCCCGCTTTGCAGTTGGATGCCGTGGCCGGGTCCGGTGCCGAGGTAGGACCATGGAGGAACCTTCACCTGGGCTGTGATTTCCACCGGAGCGGACCAAGTTCCCCCGCTGTCGGTGCTACGGGTGACGAAAACCTCCTGGTTGTCCTTGCAGAAGGGGAGCAACACCTCGCCGCGGACGCGGTCGACAACCGGGCAGGGGTTGCCGCAGGTGCGATCTCCGTCGGCGACGACCAGCTGCCGGGGGCTCCAGGTGCGCCCCCCGTCGGTGCTGCGGCGCAGGAGAATGTCGATCTCGTCGTCGTCGTGCCCGGTGTGGCGGCGCGCCTCGCAAAAGGCCAGCACCGTTCCGTCCGACGCCACGGCCAGGGCGGGTATGCGGTAGGTGTGGTAGCCTTCAAGTCCGGAAGTGAACAGATCCTGCAGATGCATGGCTCGCTTTCGTGGAAAGGAAGGGATTCAGTCGGTCACGGACCGCCACGGCGGCGCCGGGAAAACAGCGCGGAAAGGCGGCTGGCCGAGGATCAACTTGATATGGTTCTGGTCCATCCTCTTTTCAGCCGGACAACCGGGGACCATCCGAATCGCCGATAGAATCTCCCCGCGCCGTTCTTCCCATCATCCATTGCGACACACAACACACAGGGCGTCTTCCCTGCCATGACGAGCCATTGGACTGCATGCCGGCCAACCCAGGCGCCGATCCCCTTGTTTCGCAAGTCTTCCTCAGAGCCCAACCCGGACAGTTCCGCCCAGCGGGAAAAAGCCGGAAGTCTGCCTCCCCTATCAAGGTCCGGATCGCATCCGCAGGTGCAACCAGCAGTGTCGCCCAGGCAGAAAACAGATTCCAATTCGCGGCGGTCGCCATTCCGCGGCTGGACCCGGGGGACGGCGGTGCTCTCGTCGAGGTGGAATTCAGCGCGCAGGTTCTGCGCTACGGAACGGGGTTCGAAGCACGGGTATGGAACAGCGAGCGACCGCTGGAAGTGCCTCAGAGCGTAATTCCCGGCGATGCAACGGGACTCGGACCTGCTCGCCAAATCCTTGCCGCCGGTCGCCACCGGGCACCGGCCCCTGCCCACGGATCCCGGCCTCGGCATCATCATCGACGAAGACAAGCTCATGGACCAGGTAGGCGAACCGAGCCCCTATCGAGTCAGCCTTGATCCCGACGACGGGTGGTCGTGGACTGGTAGGCAGGAGGGATAGGCACACTATGTTTGAAGAAACGACTTTCCTTACGGCCGTATTTTCCACCGTTACAACAGGGAGTAAGCCACCATGAAGCGTCCGATCGCTCCGATCGCAGTGTTCATTGCAGGACTAGCCAGTCTCTTGCCCGCCGCGCATCCCGCTGCAGGCCAATCACCAGGAGAACCCTCATGATGAGAACCGGAACATTGCCCACCCCGACATCGATGGTTCTTGTTGTCGGCCTCCTCTCACCAGGAGAACCTCTGAGCGGTCGGGCACATCCTTTACAGAATAGTCCGGCAACATGGTTTACAGTTTCCGGGGAGCGGCTTTACCCAAAGCGTCGGTGATGGTGAGCTGTCGTTCGTCCATGCGACCCAGTCTAAGGGGACCGAACCACACCTCCCAGACTCCGTCGGATGCCTCCGTTAGTACTGACCAGCCGAACTTCCCAGTGCGCAGGGTAGGGGCGGCAGCTTTCTGGGAAAAGGACGTGGCGAGGGCTGGTAGAACTCGACCGGAGGTCTTTGTTCCAAGGCCTCGTGGGGTCGTTTCTGGTTGTATTCGTGACGGAAGCGGGTAAAGCGGTATTGCTGTCCGAAGCGGGACGCGGCGGGGGGAATGGTCGCCTCCCGCTTGAGCGTGCCATGCAGGCGTTCGTGGCGCCCATTCTGCTGCGGGCAGCCGGGCTGGATGCGCTCGGGCAAGATGCCGAGCCGGATCCACCAGACCGACAGTTGGGAGAGCCGTCCCAGCGCCTGGGAGGAGGCGAAGGGGGCGCCGTTGTCGGTGCGGAGGATGCGGGGCAGGCCGTAGGTGCGGAAGAGCCGGTGGAAGACCGGCCGGCTCAGTTGCCCCTGGGGCGCCTCGAGGGCTTGGCACCCCAGCAGGAAGCGGCTGTAGCCGTCGACACCAGGCCATGGCGTTTGAGGATGTCGCAGACGGTGGTGCGTGCCGGCCAGGGGCGATGCGGCTGCGATCGCCAGAGGAGAGCCATTGGCATTCCGGTTCCACCTACCTTGTGCAACTGACGCCCGACGGCAGGGTGTTCGTTCACTCGAAGGACATGGCATTGTCGGGCAGGCAACTCAACCCCTTGATCTATGGAGCGATCCTTCAAGCATTGGGAATCAATCCAGCCGACCTGGCCAATCCTGCGACGGCCCTGACCGCCTTCGCTGGCGCCGCATCCGGGGATGGAGGCCCGTTCAATATAGCCGATGTCCCAGGCGCCTCCGGCTATGCCGCCCTATATCTCTCGGTCAATTTCGGCCTCCCGATCGTGTTGCTCGCCGGATTCGATCTCAATGAATCTCACCTGATTGAAGAAGACATCGATCACGGCGACCCGGCCATTACTGCCAGGGACGTGGAGGACCGGGAAACCTTGAAGACCTTCGTCACGCAAGCGGGGGAGTACTTTCTCGAACTCCAAAGGAGCGGCGATATAGCCGCTTCCTCGAAAGCCAGGATCGCCTTGCGGGATCCGAATGGACCCTGGAGACACGGTTCCGTGTACCTCTACATCCTGGATCTTACCAGCAACATAATCCTGTTACACGCAGCGTTTCCGGACAGATACGAGCTTAATCCTCTGATACTTCCTGTCCGAGACATCGTTACCGGAGAGCTCGTTCTGCCGCAGATCATCGACGCGGCGACCGGTAGCCCGGAAGGAGGCTTCGTTCAGTATTACTGGGACGATCCCAGTGACGACACCGACAGCGCCGATATCCCCAAGGTGGGCTACGCCCGCGAGTTCAAAGGTGAGTACAGTGCAGGCGGACGCGTAGTACAAGTCGACTTTGTCGTTGGCTCGGGTTTCTATCTGAGCTCACCCGAGGATGGTCTCGACCGGTACCCGTACGGAAGTGGAGGTCACGGTCCTGGGCGACGCCGTCGAAAGGTTGACCCTTCTCCCCGCTGACCGCCGATTACAGATAGGACCCACCTGCTTCCACAAGGCATCTGTGATTCGACCCATGGATGGCGCTTGCCGCAGTCCGTCCCAATGACACCGTTTGCGCCGTAGAACCGGTGAAGCGGAGCCGAAGACCATGCGGGTGATCTATAACCTCGATTGTACCGAGTTCTTCGTCGGCACGTTCGGTCCGAATCTTCCCGGGACGATCGACGCGTTCACGGACGAACACGCCGCCCTCGGGATCACGGACCTGTTCATCAACGTCAATGCCAAGCGCACCAACTACCGCAGCTCGGTCTGGGAGGCGTACTGGGACGGGTACGATCCCGCCCCCGGTGACGAGCAGCCGTTCTTTGACGGTCTCGACCCGCAGCGCCGATTCGAGACGGAGCTCTTCAAGAACATGCTGGCGCTGCACGACCAGGGTTGCGACTACCCGGAACGGATGATCGATGGCGCCAGGCGGAACAGGCAAAGGCGTGGATCTCTATTGAGGATGAACGACGACCATAGTCCGAACCTTCCCGGCCACCCGAGTCACAGCACCCTGTGGAAGTCGCACCCGGAATGGCGTCTGAGCTACGGCCTGGACTACGAACAGCCCGGAGTGCGCGAGCACTACGTCAAGCTGATCGAGGAAAGTGTGCGAGCGTTACGACCTCGATGGTCTCGAGCTCGATTTTCTGCGCTTCTGGCTCTACTTCCGCGAGGGGCGCGGGCATCGGGGGGTGGCCTTGATGACGGCTCTCGTGCAGCGAGCGCGGCAGGCGACGGACCGGGCCGCGACGCGCCTGGGGCACCCGGTCGAGCTCGACGTTCGCGTACCGTCAACTCCCTGGATCGCCCGACGGCACGGGCTTCCGTCGCCGTCCACCTGGAAGACGGTATCGACTCAGGCCGGGCGCCGACAGTGCGCTTTCCTGCAGCGGCAGGCACGGGTTCTTCCGCATTCACATCGGTCCGCTTCCGACGGACCGGCAGGACACCCGCATCGAGCTCGTCGCGACAGACCGGGATGAGCCGCTGGAAGTGCTGCTCAACGATACGCCCTGTTCGTGGTCGGGTATCGTCGAAGCAGCGCACATCCGCGAGTCCGCATGGCCGGAGGAGCAACCGCAACGCCAGGCTTACCACGTGCCCCCCGAAGCCCTCAGCGACGGATACAACCTGGTCGAAGTGAAAGGCGAGGAAGAATTCGAGATCACCTGGGTGGAGGTCTCGGTGCAACATAGATCTGCCGATCCCACTCTTCCCGGTCGTATTCGGTGAGCCAGGGCCTCGGTCACAGTCGGATTTGGAAAGGTTCATGACCGCCTGCTGAATCTCCGCTATGGCCGTCATCGGCTACATCCCCGTAATGTGATTGCCGCTTTCCCCCATCAGGAAGTCGATCAGCAGCCACGTCCCTGACACCACCGCCTCCCCCAGAATCAACCCCAGGAAAAACGGCTTTGCCCGGTCGAAGAGTCGAGGGCCTCCGTACTTGACAATCACCAGCTTCACCAGCCAGGCGGTGAAGACGGAAAACCAGATCTGTCCGGTGAGCCAGCCGATACCGACGACGGGCCCCAGGGGGTGCAGCGGCCACCAGTGAAACCGCTTCTGCGCCAGCATGAGGAATCCCTCGAAAGCGGCCCCGATCCCGGTGAAAAGCCAGCCGCGCGCGTCCGGCCCGGTAGGGTTCAGAATCGGCCGGGCCATGTCGACGAAGGTTCGCTGCGGCAGGTGACTCATGAAAAAGCTGTGGAGGTTGATGCCGCCTTCCGCGTACGCGGTGCTCAGGATGATCCAGGTCGCTCCCGCCAGTCCGCAAACGACGGCGGCGAGCATGCCCCAGAACAGCCGACCCTTGGGTCCCGGGATGCTTTCGGCCAGCTTGAGTGCGTTGGCGCAGGCCACCATGGGGAAGACGCGCATGTCCGCCTGCCAGACGTAGGTGAAGGTCAGGGCCACCAGGCCCTTGGTGCCGATCAGGGAGGTGCCCATCCCGGAAATCACGAAGAACGCCGATACCATGGGCGCCCGGGCTGTCGCCAGCCCGGCTGTGGCCACGACCCGCGTTACCACCAGGTAGAAGACCAGGCAGACTCCCAGGAACACCGGCAGCACGATCAGCGGAATACCGGAAGCCCACAGCCAGACTCCGGCAAGGAGCAGGCCTCCAAAGAAGCCGAGAACGGCGAACCTGTACGGCAGCGCCTCGTCCGAATCGTCGATCCCGTCGCTGCGCCTGACCTTGTCCCACACCCGGCGCAGGTGTGGCCGCGCAATCCACAGACCGTAGAGCACGAAGATCAGGCAGGCTCCCATTTGCTGGTGGGTCAGGTCCGCTGACTGCGCATAAGAGTAGAGGCTGAGCTGTTCGCTACTGGAGACCCCGAGGGTATGGAACAGGCCGTCCTGAACCTTGCCCAGCAGATAGAAGCACCAGATGCTGAAGGTGACGTTGAGATGCACGAGGTAGGAGAAGCCGACCCAGGCGCAGCTGAACGCGAACTCGAGGCGGACAACGTCGAAGAGCCGGAGGTCCCCCAGGAAGAAAGGCACGTCCGGAACCTCGGGGATGTAGTGGCTCATCCCGCTCAGGCTGAGCAGGCTGAAAGGCAGCAGGAAGCCGAGCCACATCATCCTGTTTTTGAAGAATGGGGGGATGCGGGTCAGCGGCCCGTCCATTCCCTCGATCATCTGGATGGGCAGCTGCGTCATCGGATAGGCGAGCCGCTCGTGGTGCGACCACTGCCTGCGCAGGACCACACCCATGCAGATCATGGTGAAACTGAGCACCAGGTAGAAGCCGTACCAGCAGGCCAGCGGTTTCAACCAGGCCTCCCAGGGCATGCCCGCTCCGGGAGGCAGGCCTTCGTAAAGATCTTTGACGGCCTCGGAGTCCTGCGGCGCCAGCCATTTCGGGATGTGGGGAAAGAAGATCCCGGACCAGTTGTTTTCGGCTGTGGCGTAGTAGTAGACGCCGCTGATGTGGGGTATCAGGTAGCCGACGAAGGCGATCGACACACTCACCGCCATCAACAGCATGGCGTACACCATCACCAGGTCCGCCTTCTTCAGGGAGTGCTGCCGGCCGATCAGGCCGACCAGCACGTTGACGCCGAAGGTGAGGACGAAGAAGCTGCAGATGGCACCCGGCGAGGAGCTGTTGAATCCCCACCAGGATCCCCGCAGGATGATGGCCCCGTACGGCGCGGCGATGCCGATGAACAGGGAGAGGAGAGCGCCGACAAGCAGGCCCTTCCAGCTGAAGGCCGACTTCGGCTGGCTATCCGGGCGGGGATTGAGCGAAGCGCTCATGCGGGGAGGATCAGGCTTTCAAACGCGCTGTCGGGAAAACCACGATGATGGCTTGCCTGTCGGACGAAACAGATCGGGTGGACACGCCCCCCAAATGAAGCAATGATCCTTGGATGTTGTCAGCCCGGACCCGCCCCCCTATCGTCAATCCCATGAGCGTCATCGAAACCTTCGACCTCAGCAAACGGTACGGTACCCGGCGCGGCGAGTCCGTGCTGGCCGTGGACCAGGTCTCCTTCGCCGTGGAGCGGGGCCAGGTCTTCGGCTTCCTCGGGCCGAACGGGAGCGGCAAGACCACCACCATCGGCATGCTCATGGGGATCATCAACCCCACCGGCGGGAGCTTCCGGCTCTTCGGGGCCTCCGAGCCCCGGGACCTGGTCGCCGCCCGCGCCCGCGTCGGCGCCACCCTGGAGACGCCCAACTTCTACCCCTACATGAGCGGACGCGACAACCTCCGCGTCGCCGCTGCGGTGAAGGGGGTGGGCCGCCCGCGCATCGAAGAGTGCCTGGAGCTGGTCGGCCTGGCGGACCGCGCCAGAGACCGCTTCCGCACCTACTCGCTGGGCATGAAGCAGCGCCTCGCCCTGGCCGCCACCATGCTCAACGACCCCGAGCTGGTCGTCCTCGACGAGCCCGCCAACGGCCTGGACCCCCAGGGCATGCGGGAGATCCGCGAGGTCATCCGCATCCTGGCGGACCGGGGGAAGACCATCTTTCTCTCCAGCCACTTGCTGTGGGAGGTGGAGCGCACTTGCACCCACGTCTCCATCGTGCGCAAGGGGAGGATCGTCGCCACCGGGACCGTCGAGGAGGTCGTGGGCGGCGGCATCGCCGCCCTGCTGCGAGCAGAAGACGAAGACGCGCTCGCCGCGGTGCTGCAGGGCTACTCCGAGGCGACTTCGGTGCGCCAGTCCGAGGACGGGGTCGTCGTGACCCTGAAGTCGGACGACCTCTCCGGCCTGAACCGCTACCTGGCCGGTCGGGGGATCCACGTATCCCACCTCGCCCCGCACCGCCAGAGCCTCGAAGAAGCCTTCATCGACCTGACCGAGGGAGACTTCGACTCCATGACGGAGATCGCGTCGTGACCGGGGCCGCCCCAGGGGATTCATCGCCGCCCGGACCTGACGGGGGCCTCCGTCTCCGGATCCTCGGGGTGCTGATACGGATCGAGGCGCTCAAGACGACCAGGCGCCTGGCCTTCTGGGTGACGGCCGGGATCTTCGCCGCGGTAAATGCGATCTTCATCGCACACGGCGTGCACAACGCGATTCGCAGCCCCCACCCTTCGTTTTCGCTCCCCGGCGCCTGGCCGGAGATCCTCCAGGTTCCCGCCAATATCGGGCCGTTCTTCCTCGGGGTGACGATGATTCTCCTGTTCGCCCCGGAGTTCTCGTGGCGGACCGCGCGGCAGAACGTCATCGACGGTCTCAGCAAGGAGCGCTTCTACGCAGGGAAGCTCATCCTGCTCGCCATCCTGGTGGCGCTTTTCCTCGTCCTGCCCATCGCCATCGGGGGAGCCGCCGCGCTGGTCAGCCCGGGCGAAAGCGGTTGGCCGCTCATAAGGCTCGGCGACTTCAACTACATGCTCGCCTGCGGGCTGGGGCTGCTGCTGTGGGGAAGCGGGGCGTTCATGCTGGCGGCGCTGCTGCGCTCTTCGGGAGCGGCCATGGGGATCCTGTTCGTGTACCTGCTCGTGGAGAAGATCCTGTCACAGGTGCTGGCCGAGGCGAGTGAGGCTCTGCACTCCGCACTCGCTTTCCTCCCGGCCAAGGTGTTCGAGGAGCTCGCGGATCGCCGGCTGCACTACCCGGAAATGCTGGCGCTGGAAAACGCAATGCGCGCCGAGCAGAGCCGGCCGCTGCTGGAATTCCACGATTTCGAGCTACTGGCCGTGGTGGCGCTCGCCTACAGCACCATTTTTCTCCTGACTGCTTTCGTCAGCATGAGAAGAAGGGATCTCTGACCGAGAGGACACTCCCATGGAGTCAGGCATTTTCATCTTCCTCGTCATGCTGCTCTCTGCCCTGCCCCTCTTTGTCATCGCCTATCTGATCAGGGGCAGGAAACAGTTCGGGCTGATCGCCGGTCTCGACCCGAACCGGGTGGCGGACAGGGAGGGGTTTGGGCCGCTGGGTCGGGCTGATGCTTTTCCTTCTCGGAGCAGTGACCATTTTGATGGGCTTGGGGATCTGGCTGTTTATCGGCAAGACCCTGACCATCGTGCTCGTCGGGGTCGCACTCTTGTCCGCCCTGACCATCGCGATGGTCGTCGGCATCCAGAGATACTTGGGCTGACGGGACCTGAAGTTTCGAGGGGTCCCGCGGTCATCGGCTGGAGTGGGTGGCCATGCCCGCCCGGGTGTTGTGTTATTCCGAGCTCCGCCCATGCTCGGCCTGAGGCGGTCGTCTGAGGATCGTCGTGCCTGACCGATCCGGTGTCGGCTCGTTGTTTCAAACAGAAGCGGAAGGGAGTTGAACCCGCCGCTTGCTCGAAATTCTGGAAGGAGGCAACCGTGAAACTTGGGTTGATGGCAGGAGACCTGTTGTCGCCGGCAGAGATGCGGTCCGAGGGATTCGAGGCGGTGCAGATGTTTTTCGGCGGGGGAGCGGACGGGGATGCGAAAGATCCGTCGGCGGAAGATATCGACAAACTGCTGCAGGCGGCCGGTATCGTGCTGGCGGCGATGACCTTGCACGTCGATCTGGTCGGGGCGAAGGGGGTGATCGGGGGGGATGTCGCAAGGCTGGTGCGCTGCCTGGAGAAGACCGCAGCCCTCGACGGGCGTTTCGGCGACAACGCGCGGCCGGTGCTTGTGTGGCATCCGTCGGAGTATCCGGAGGAGGGCGTCGACGACCGGGCGGTGTTCGAGGGGCTGTGCACAGGGCTGGGGACGGCCTGCGCGGCCGCGGAGAGATTGGGCGTGGTCATCGCCGTGGAAATGACGCGGGCGGGGAGCATCGACGGTGCGGAGCGCTTTTTGCGGGTGCGGGACCGGGTGGGGTCCGCGGCACTCAAAGTCTGCATGGACGCGGCGAACTTCGCGCCCGACCGCACCCCGCTGGTGCGCGCGGTGCGGATGCTCGGCCCCGATATCGCCATCGCCCACGGCAAGGACGCCCGCTTCGCCGGGAACGGCGAGGTCGCCGGCTACGGGCCGACGGGGTCGGGATGTCTGGATTATCCGGCCTATATCGGCGCGCTGCAGGAATGGACTCAGGTCCCCTGTTTCGTCCTGGAGTACTACAAAAGCCGCGATGAACTGGTGAGGGCACGAGATATTGTGCAGGCCTCAATGTCGCACTCGGCATGAGTTGAACTCCGCCGGTCTGGAGGATCCGGCCCCGATCCGACGCCATTTTATTGATGGAGGGCCCGGAAAGGTGCCTTATTTTCCTGTTCAAAGGTGCGCGGAGCAGGGGTGGCGCACCGCCTTGAACCCGACTCACAGTTTGGAGCATTGCGTGCTGCATCTGGAGACAAAGGGCACCAGCACCCTCGACGGCAATTCTCTGGCCGCCGATGTCACAGAATCCTCGCTTGCCGTCTGGAATATTCGGGAGTGGCGGTAGGATGGCTTTGCCCGCCCGCATCCGATCCGCGTGGATTCCCCTGGCCGCGCTCCTGGCGCCCTTTTGGCTGGATGCGCAGGAGTCGGCGACGATCCGCGGCATCGTCGTTAATGCCGGGACCGGGGAGCCGGTCTTCGGCGCGGATGTGCTGGTGCGCTCGACGCACTTGTGGACTTCATCGGGAGAGGACGGGCGCTTCGAGATCGATCTGCCCGGCGGCGGGGGCTACACTCTGGTCGTGGTGGCCGAGGGGTTCCGTACGGCCGAGCGCGGGGTCGAGTCGTCCGCCGCGGAGAAGGAAGGTCCGCTGCGCTTCGCGCTGGAGCGGCTCTTCTTCGAGGCGCCGGGCCTGACCGTTACGGCGAACCGGGGGACCCACCCGGGTGACGCTCCGACAAGCGTCGCCGTGATCAGCGGCCACGAGCTGGAGCGGCGAAGCGTCGCCAACCTCACCGAGGCCCTTCCCTTCGCGCAGGGCGTGACCTTCAACGCCGGCCAGATGGACATCCGCGGTTCCAGCGGGTTGTCGCGCGGCGTGGGCAGCAGGGTGCTCATGCTTCTCGACGGCCACCGGACCCTGGCTGGAGTGGGCTCGTCCGTCGACTTCGGGATCCTCCCGACCCTGGACGTGGAACGCATCGAAATCGTCAAGGGGCCGCACTCGACGCTCTGGGGCACCAACGCCATGGGGGGCGTCGTGAACGTGATCACGAGGCCGCCGCTGGGGGAAACCCAAACCACGGTGCGCGGGTACTACGGCCTCTTCGATACCCCGGGCGACCACCTGGCCTTCTCCGACGAACGTCTCAGCATACAGGGAATTCAGCTCCAGCATTCCCGCAAGGTCGGCAGCGCCCACACCACGCTGTTCGCGGGGCGCGAGGGCTCCGCCGGCTTTCGCCAGAACGGCAAGGTGGACGGATGGCGCCTGCGCGCCAAAGCGATTTTCGGGGCGAAGTCGGCGACCCCCTGGAAGCTGTTTGCGAACTGGAAGCGCGAGGACGTGGAGGAGTTCTTCACCTGGCGGTCCAAGAATCGCCGGCTCGAAGTCGATCCAGCCTACCTGGGTGACTCGAAGCGGGAGTCGGACCTGATCGTCGGTCTTACGGCCACCCCGGTTGTCACGCCAAAGGTCAAGCTCGAGCTGCGGCCCCAGATCCTGCATTTCCGTTCGCGGAATCACTTTCACGACAACGATGATTTCCACAGCTCCACCCGCTACGGCACCGATCTTCAGCTTTCCCTGTTCACGGGTATTCGGCACACGGTGACGGTCGGCGGAGAGGCGGCCTACACCGGGGTGGCGTCGAACTTCCTGGAACCGAACCCGAACGTGACCGACCTGGCGCTGTTCGGTCAGGACGAGATCGAGTTTTCCCAGCGGTTGCAGGGTTCGGTCGGGATCCGCTTCGACATGCACAGGGCGTCGTTCGTCGAAAGCGACCTTGCGCTCAATCCCAAGATCGGCCTCGTCTACCATCCCTTCGACCGCCTGAGCCTGCGGACTTCGCTGAGCCGTGGGTACCGGGCCCCGAGCGTCTCGGAGCAGTTCTCCTCGACGACGGTGTTCGGGTTTCGCGTCGTTCAGAATCTGGCGTTGCGCGGCGAATCCGCCTGGGCAGGCGAGATCGGGGCCACGGCGAGTCCCAGCGACCGGCTCTGGCTCGACGCGGGGCTCTTCTGGAGCGAATACTCCGGCCTGATCGAGGTGGTGCCAGTCATGGTGGCTGGCCCGGAAGGCAAGAAGAAAATCGCCTTTCAGTTCCGGAACCTTGTCGAAGCCAGGGTCAGGGGTATCGACACCGGCCTGCGCGCGGGACTGGTCCCCGACAAGCTCAATGTGCAGACCAACTACCTCTTCATCGATTCCGAGGACCTTCGCACGGGCGGGCAACTCGCCTACCGGTCGCGCCATATCGTCACCGCGACCTTTTCCGGCTGGGACGATGCGGTCGCCTTCGACGTGCGCTACCGCAGCCGGCCGGAGGTGGTCCTCGTCTACCCGTTCGACGAGCGCGGCGCTTTCACGGTGGTGGACCTGCGGCTGAATTTCAGGGTCATGGGCATTGACCTGTGGACCAAGGTCGCCAACCTGCTTCAGGCCGAATACGTCGACATCCAGGAGCGCAACCCGGGAGCTTCCCGGAGCTTTCGCGTTACCGTCAGTTCCCGCTTCTGAATTTCAGGACCGGCTGCGCCGTGATCCGGTCCCTTTGCGGCGCCTCGAACGGGGCCCACATACGTTGGGCTGGCTCCCTCCCCCTCATGATCCTCCTCGATTCGTTCCGACTTTCCCAAGCGAGATCGGGTTTCTCGACCAATCCGCTCGCGTATTTCGGAGGATAACGGCATGACCGTGATTTCCGTTACCGCCAGGGTCCCGTCCAGGTCGACCGGAAGGCCGCCGGTCGTCTTCGTACACGGGGCGGGGACGTCAGGTTCTGTCTGGACCTTCTGGGAGGTGGCATTCGCCGAGGCGGGATGGCCGACCTTCAACCTCGATCTCCGGGGCCACGGGGACAGCGCCGCGGTCGATCTTTCCCGGGTCGGCATCTTCGAATACGTCGACGACGTCAACGCCGTCGCCCGCCAGCTGGATGCCCCGCCGGTCGTGGTGGGGTGGAGCATGGGCGGTCACATCGCCGTCATCGCCGCGTCCCGGGGCGGGTACGCCGGATGTGTCGCGCTCGACCCCGACCCGCCGGCCGACAGGGTGGATGAGTCCGTGGAAATGGTCTACGGCGTGCAAACGCCGGCAGAGATCGGCTACACCCTGGACGGCGATCCATTCCTGTTGCCGTACATGCCCGACCTGACGGTGGAAGAACGGCGCATCGCCCAGTCGTCCCTGTGCAGCGAGTCGATGTTGGTGGGATGTCAGCGGCGCAGGGGGATTCTCATCGAGCAGATGCCCTGCCCGATGCTCGAAATCATGGGGGGGCTTGACGGCTACTACCCGACGGAGCCGAGTTATCGCGGGGTCGGCCTGGCCGATGACCAGGTTGTCGTTCGCGACTCCTCGCACTGGGGCCTGGTGCTCAGTCGCCGGGTGCTTGCAGACCTGGTGCCCGGAGTGCCGGACTGGCTGGACGGAAACCTGTGACCGGGGGTCGGTCCGCTGGCGGAGGCAGCTGCCATTCTCTCCGCCGGAAATGTGCTAGCGGTTGATGAGACCGCTCTTCGCCCGAGTTTTACACGGGCACAGCCCCTCGCGGGGCCCGGGTCGTGGCAGGAGGACCCTCTCCTGGACTGACTGCGGATCCCGAAACAGACATGAAACCATAGTTGTCGGTCCGGCAGGATAATGGGAGGAACGAGACATGACCGAAGCGGAAAAATACCTGTTCGACGTACACGGATACCTGGTGATAGAAGCAGCCCTCCCAGCGGCGGAAGTCGCGGCGGCGAATGCGGCAGTCGACCACCACGCAGGTGAGATCGGCATCCGTCAGAACGACCTCGCCAACGAATCGGCAACCTTGCGCGGGACTACCGGGCGCGGCGATCTGGGCGGAATGCTGACGTGGGAAAAGCCCCACTGCGATGTGTTCCGCGAAATGATCGCCCACCCCCGACTCACGCCGTACCTGCAGGAGTTGCTGGGACCGGGATTCCGACTCGAGGGGCTCGGCATCATCACGATGGACGAGGGAGCGGAGGGCTTCTGGTTCCACGAAGGGGGCGAGCCGCATGACCGTTCACGGGGTTTCCTCTATCGCAACGGGCGCATGTACTGCGGCATGACCAACATGGCTGTTCAGTTGACCGATGTGGAGCCGGGAGATGGCGGCTTCGCCTGCCTGCCCGGAAGCCATAAGGCGAACTTCCCGTGCCCGGACGATATCCGGCTCTATCACACGCATCAGGATCGGATCGTCACACCTTCCGCGAAAGCTGGCGATGCCATCCTGTTTGTCGAATGCCTGATGCACGGCGCACTGCCGTGGACCGCCAAACACCAGCGGCGTGCGGTGATTATCCGCTACAACTCCGGTGCCATGGGTGAGTCGCTGATGGGGACTTACACACCGCCGCCGTTCTACGACGAACTGACCGCTGCCCAGAAGGCCGTCATCTCGGCACCGCACTACCGGGGGGAGGACAAAGGCTCACGGCTCTACCGGGGATGATCCCATATCCGTTCCGGAAGCGCTTGCCTGTCTGAAGGGGATGCGGTCGGAGAGGACCGGAGATATTCTCACGGCCAGTCCCAGGATCGATCGCTCAGGTCAACGCCCCTGCCTACCCGTACACCATCTGTATCAATGCCCGGATGTACCCGATGGCATACGCCTTCCCGTGCAACGGGCCGTACCCGTGCGCAAATGACGGCGTGTGGTCCATCATGTACGGCCCGTTGAACCCGTTGTCCCGGTAGGCCTCCATCGCCCGCCGCATGTCCACCTCCCCCTCGTCGACGAACACCTCGGTAAACCGCGGCAGCTGCCCGCGCACGTTGCGGAAGTGCACCCAGGCGATCTTGCCCTCTGAAGCCATCTCGGCGATGGCGTCGTAGATCTTTTCCGGCCCCAGCAGCTCGGTCATGCACCCCTGGCAGAAGAGCATGCAGTTGCTGTCGCTCGGAGCGATCTCGAAGAAGATCCTGCGGAACTGCTCCAGGGTGGAACAGATCTGCGCCACGCCTGCCAGCGGCTCGGGAATCGGCGGGTCGTCCGGGTGCAGGGCCATGCGCACAGCCGCCTTCTCGGCCGCGGGGATCGCCGCGGCCAGGAACCGCTCCATCCGCGCCCACATCTGCGCCTCGTCCACCGCGGGCTCGTGCGGCTCGGGCCGGTTCCTGTCGAAAATGGCGTAGTCGAAGGTGCTGTATCGCGCACCGCCCCTGCCCCTGTCCGCAGGGGTGCGGAAGTTGCCCATCGGCTTGAAGTTCCAGCCGACGCAGGGAATCCCGGCTTGGCCGACACTCGTCAGCATCCTGCACCAGTGGCCGATCTTTTCGTCTACGTCCTCCTCGGCCAGGGTGATCTCCTCCCAGGCGGGCATGAAGATGTTGTTCAATTTCATGCCGTGCGCCTCGACCTTCTCCCGCGCCTGCGCCAACACGTCGGTGCAGTCCTTGCCGGCCTTCAAGTCCCGCGCCAGCGAGGTACTGGCCGCGCCGGTACCGCCTCGGTGTCCTGCAGCGGGGGCTCCCCCGCGCAGTTCCAGATGGATCGAGTCCACTCCGATCGCATGGAAGAAGCTCAAATGACCGTCGTCGAGATCGTCGATGGAAACCTGGTCCTGGATATACATAAACCGACTTCCTTCTGAGACCGCCCTGTGCCAGCGCGACAGAACGACCTGCGAAATGTGGTTCTTCAGGCTCTCCCTCTTCCCGGAGCGAGCCCGGTCCTCAGGAAAAGGAGGTCTGCCTGCAGCAAGTGCTTGCCGTCAGGCCAGCGGGCGGTCCCGCTGGTTCTGCCCGCCGTAGCGAAAGCCCGGCACGTTGTCGGCGCAGTAGGTTCCGCGAAAGAGGGTCTGCCGCATCGGGGGCATCCGCTCGACGAGTTCGGCCGGCGGCGACCACGAGCTCCAGCGCGAGCCGACGCTGTTGTAGAGGTTGAAGATGGCCGTCCGCTCGTTTCCGGTATTGGTCCACGGAGAGGTGCTGTGCGCAAGGGCTTCGGTGAAGAAAAGCACCGACCCTGCCGGGCATTCGTAGGTTTCCCACACGGCCGAATGCGGATCCTGAATGGCGGCGGGAGCGGGGTACGCGGCCTTGTGGCTTCCCGTGGCCAGGAGCGTACCGCCCTGCCTCATTTTGACCGGTGCCAGTTCCCACACCACCCGCGTCAACCCGCTGAAGGACTTGCCGGGAATACTCTGGTAGTGGTGGGAGTCCACGGCGAAGCGGAAGAAGCCGCTGCCGTTGTGCGGATTGAAAGCCCCCTCCCGCCCGGGGGCCGCCGCCGGATTGCGCAAGCCGCTGCCCTCCATCCGGAACCCGTAGCATTCGGCGCTCGAAAGCCCCGGAAACGCCAGGAACTCGTTGAGGAACCCCACTACCACCGGATGGTCGGTCAGCTTCTCCAGCGGCCCGGCGACAAAGGAACGCTCGTGTTCCGGCAGCGCCTCCGGTTGGTTCAGGACGCGCAACGCGTACTCGCGCATGGCCTCGATCTCGTCGCCGGCCAGTACCCCGGGCACCAGGAGCCACCCGTGTACATCGAAAAGGTATTTCTGCTCGTCGGTCAGCTCGACGACCGGCTCGCCGTCGGCGTTTTTCTGCGGCAGGTCGCCTTCTTCCACCAGCAACGGCTGCCCCAGGTTCTTGTCCACTACGTAAGCTTCGCTCATCCTGTATCCCCTTTTGGCTATATGAATGATAGTCGGCTCTCTGAGGCACTTACTCCAAACCGGGAGGAATATCCATGGACCACCATTGGATTGAAGACGGACAAACTCTGCTGTTCATCGGCGACAGCATAACCGACTGCGGCCGGCGCGGTGCCGAGGCCCCACTGGGCAACGGGTACGTTCGCCTGTTCGCCGAGTTGGCCAATGCCCGCTTCCCCGAGCGGCGGGTCCGCTACATCAACAAGGGTATCGGCGGCAACCGCGTCACCGACCTGGCCGCCCGCTGGCGGGACGACGTGCTCTACCACCGGCCGCACCGGCTGTCCGTCAAGATCGGCATCAACGACCTGCACAGTCATTTGCGCGGCGCCGAAGACGGCGTCGATCCAGCCTGTTTCGCCGCCGTCTATGAACAGATTCTGGAGATCACCCGGGACGAGTTGGGCTGTCCTCTCGTAATTCTGACTCCGTTCTACATTTCCACCGACCACGGCGGCCGGAACATTCGCAGCCAGGTGCTCGAACTGTTGCCTCGGTACATCGAAGCGGTGGAGGGGTTGGCGGAGCGCTTCGACGCCCGCCTGGTGCGCCTCCACGAAATCTTCCAACGGCAGCTCCAATACCGCGATGCCGATACCTTCTGTCCGGAACCGGTCCACCCCAACCAGGCCGGACACCTGGTGATCGCCCAAGCCCTGATGGACGCCCTGACCGCGTAGCGGCGAAGAGTCCCGGGAGGACCGGCTGTCCCCAGGTCCGGCCGGTCCAAACAGTACACAACAACCGCAAAACCGGAACAACCCAGTGAAGATCACCGAAGTGCAGGCCGGGTACCCGAACTACCGCCAGCCGCTGAAGGGTTGGCGCCCTTACCTGTGGCAGATCGTCGTGCGCGTGGAGACCGACGCGGGCGTCAGCTGGCTGCGGCTGCGGCGGAGGCCTCCCGGGGGGGAGCACGACCTCACCCCGCATCGCTTCGCCGCCATCGCCCGGGCGGGTGCGCTCGACATCTGGCAGCCGGACGTGACCTGGTACGGGGGCATCACCGCGACCCTGCGCATTGTCGAGCAGGCACAGGCGGCCGGCGTGCCCGCGGTTCTGCATCGGGGCGGGGAGCCCTGGGGGCTTCACGTCATCGCGGGAACGGCCTGTGCGGACCTGGCCGAGCTGGTGCTGGGCAACCGGCACAGGGCGCAGGAGAAGCTGTGGCTGGACGCGCCTGAGCCGGAGGACGGCTGCCTGACTCTCGGCGATGGCCCGGGCTTCGGGGTGCGCCTGAACGAATCCATTTTGGTATAGCCGCGGCAATTTCACACATATGGCATCGACATCTCGGCATCGGGCAATCCGGGCGGAAACGCGCGGGTCCGGCAGCCCGGGTTCTTTTCCGGTGTATCAGCCACGAAGAGACCGTCTCATTTCGAAGCTGAACATTGCAGACCGTCCGGGAGTTGCAGAGTTTGATCAACCATCGGGGTGCCCGACACCGACCGCTCTCCGCTCCCTTCCATTATTTGCCGAGTCTCCCAGACCCTACCCAATGCCTCTGAACCTTCGACTGCCGGCCATCGCTTTTGCGGTGGTTTGCGCGGCGGCCACCGGAGACGCACTGACCGTATATCGTCTGGGCGGGGCAGATGCGCCGGAGCCCGGCCTCCAAGGCGGGGCTTTCGATTTCGTGCAACTTTCCTGGGAAGACGTCGATGCCGACCGCTTCGGAGGTTCGGTCGGGCTGGATATCCAACCCGGCGCGATCGCTCCGGAGACTATGGAGTCCAACGTGAATCTGACGCCTGCCACATTGGATGAAAACTTCCGTTACCTGGGGGGAAAGTGGGAGATCGCTGCGCGTTCAGGATCCTCGTACCGCCGATTGTCGGTTCGAATGGCCGACGAGGATGCCGATTCCTATTACACGGATAACACCGGCATTATCTACATGTTCGATCTGCAGCGGCAGGTCCACCTCGAGCGCATACGTTTCTACACTCGTCATGATGACGGCAACCTCATCACGTGTGGCTTTGGCTGGAGGGCAGCGGCCACGTGCAGATCCGGCGGCGAGGACCCGGTTCCCCGGTTTCTGATCGCCACGAACGACGGAAACCCTGTCAAGGAAGGGACGCGGCCATACAAACTGTCGTATGCGGGCACCGTCGACCCGGCGATGCGCTACGACTTCGAAGTCGTTCACGAGGGCCCGGGTCGTGACGTGGTCGATCTGAGGTTCCCTTCCATCCCCACCCAGCGCCTGCTCTTCCAGATTTTCGGCCAGGGAGACTTGTGGTGGGAGGTCGCAGAATTCGAGATCTACGCCAGCGGCCTTGCCCCGTTCGCGAGATACACATCCAACATCATCGACCTTGGCGAAGCTCTCAACCTGGGAGAGCTGACCTGGGCAGGACAGCAGGGGGAAGACCCGGATGCCCGCGTCGACATCACCATGCGCAGCGGTGACGACGACCAGCCCAACGTATACTGGCGCAAAACCTTCCGGGGGGACGAACAGGTCCCCTATTCAAGGACCGGCGCGCCGCTTACGGGCCCCCAGTACAAGCGCCTGGAATCGGGGGAGAGAGGGGATGTCAACCACGACAACGAAAACTGGGTAACCTGGAACGCCGCCTACGATTTCCCCGCCGAAAGGGGGAAGGTTCACGCCGACCGCCCACGCCGCTTCGTGCAGTTCGAAGTCGCCTTCCATTCGACCCCCGAGTCGGGCGGCCGGGTCGACTACCTGCAGTTTGCGGCCTCGCCGCCCCTGGTCACGCGCGCAACAGGCGAGATCGCCCCCGCCGCTGCCGCGGTTGGCGAGGTTACCTCCTTCACCTACCAGGTGCGGCCCCGGATCGAGCCCGGTGATCCCGGATTCGACGGCATCGCCATCGATACCCCTGCCCGCATCGTCAGCGTCGAGCCCGTTGCCCGCCTGGACGGCGCCGACCTCCACCTCACGGTCACGCGGCTGGATGAAAAGGGCTTCGCCGTGCAGATCCCGCGAGTCGATTCGAACCACAACGGAATGCTCATCGAGCTGACCTTCCAGGCCCGGGTCTTCGACTACGACACCCCCTTCGCCGCCCGTCTCTCCGACGGCGACGCGCCGTTCGAGGTGCCGCAAGTGGTTTCCGAGGGAGACGCGGACGAGTTGAACGACAGCAACCGGACCCGGGTAGCCCTCACGGTCATTCCGGATCAGTCCATCCGGAGCATGCGCCTGTCTTCGTCTGTGTTTTCCCCGAATGGAGATCGCGTCAACGATGTCCTGCAGATAGAGTACGAGTTGGTGAATCTGAGCGGCGCGGTGCCCGCATCCATCGCCGTCTACGATCTGACAGGCCGGCAGGTCCGTGGGGTCGGGCTGGGAAGAAGGGTCGTCAGCGGACCTTCCAGCGTTTCCTGGGATGGTACAGGCGACAAGGGCCGGCTGGCACCGGGGCTCTACCTGCTGCAGCTCGAGGTCGAAACCGACACCGGCCGGGACCGCGCCCAGCGTCTCGTCGCCATCGCTTATTGAGTCTCCGCATCGCAGAGACTGCCCCGACCTCCCAACGGTTTACCGCCCACGCACCTGCTCGGCAACCAGGATTCCTCCGTCAGGATCATCCAGGATCGCGGGCTTCCGCCGGTTTCGGCTTGCCGGAGAAGACTCAATGCACCACGTGGACCAACCGGTGCGTCGCCGCACTCTCGACGCTTACGACTTCGTCCGTGTCGACCTCGATGGCCACGAGATAGATGCCGGGTACCACCGTGCCGCCGCCGGCTCCCCGGCCATTCCAGGATATTTCGTATTCTCCGCTCACCTGGGGTCTCTCCTCGGTAATCCGGTTCACCAGGCGCCCGGACAGATCGTAGATCCGCACCTCCACCTCCTGGCGCCCGGTGAGGTTGATCACCGAGAATTCGAAGGTCGTCTCGTCGTTTACACCGTCCCCGTTCGGCGTCATCACGGAAGATGAGATAGCGACCTCGCTGAGGACCCTGCGGCCGCCGATCGGTCCCACCACGGCCATCCCGTCCCCTGCGGCGAGGGTGGTGGCATCGCCCGCGTCGACGCGCTGCCACGAGTCGGCCCGGCTCGAGTTGCCGAGAAGGGTCGTGAAAACCGCTCCCGGCGCGTACAACGCGGAGGTGAACTTCAGCTCGATCAGGTCCGCGCTTCCGGGAAGTATGGGCTCATCCAGTTGAATCCACAGGGAGTCGGCGTCCGTGGACATGATCCGCAGTTCCGAGTCGGCGACCCGTCGGACATCTTCGCTTTCCCATTGACTCTCCCTGCCCACCAGGAGTTGCCCGAACTGCATGCGGACGCTCGCCGGCGCCTCCAGAAGGATGTCGTCGAAGGGATCCGCCTGATCGCTGATCTTGACGAACAGGGAAAACTCCTGCTCAACTCCCAGCGCCTCGACGACGGCCGGAACCATCTCACCTTGAAGCTGCGCGGCCACGGGTTCGACGAAATTGAGACGGACGGCATCGAGCCTTGCCCCCGCCTGCGGGTCCGAGGAAAGCAGGCGCGCCCGCATCATCAATGAGCTGCGCGGACTGGGAGAGGTGATGCGCTCCCCCGAGACCCGGTAGGGACGGCTCCAGCTGCTCCAGTCGGGGCCGGGGATGAAGACGCCCACCGAGTCCCCCCTGGAGAAGAAGCCGAGTTTGCGGTACGCCTCCTCGGTCACCTCTACTCCGGAGCTGTTGTAGTAGAGGAATTTCTCGGCGAGGCGGTTTCCCGTGCGTGTCTGGATCTCCACCCGGGAGCCGGGAGGAGCGGTGGCGTCCCACTCCACGGAGACGAGATTCATCGACTCCCCGAGACGGATCGGGTCGGCGGTGACCAGCTCGACCTCGGGCTGATACCCCTCACCGAACAGCTGCAGCTCTCGCGGGATGTAGTATTCTGTCCCGGCCGACGGCGACCAGTAAAGAATTTGGACGTAGCGAGCCGGGACCGGGGCGAAGGTAGTGAACTCGTAGGCGTCGGCCCCCGGAGACTCGTTTCCCCCCGTCTCGGTCGCCTGGGTCACCCACGCGAGGCTGCCGTCCGGTGCCAGCGTGCCGTCCGAGGTCTGCACCATGAAATTCCCGAAAGAAGCCCGGAAAGTATTGTAGTAGGCCTGAAAGGTGTCGATCCAGTAGCTGGAGTTCAGGTCGAAGAAGAGGCGCCTGCGGATGCCAGGGTCGCCGGCGTTGATGTTCTTCAGGCTCCCGAAGTCCCCGTCGATCAGCGTGAAGATCGACTCTCCGAGGTAATCCAGCGCAATGCCCCCCCGGTTTTTTATTCCCAGGGCCAGATTTTCCCCGACACTGATCACCTCGAGCTCCGTCAGGCGCGGACGCTCTCGACGGTAATGCCGCACCGATCCCCGGTCCTCACTGCTTATCGACTCATGCGAGGCCTGACTCACGCGGACCTCGCCGTCAGCGACCTTCCTGTAATAATCCACCGCCCCGCGATCGTCGTCGTCGAGCAGCGAGTGTTCCTCCGCGGTGACCCGTTCGCCCCGTTCGCCATCGCTGGCGGTCACAACCACCTGCACGATGCGGACCATGTCGCCCGTGAAATCTCTCTCGACGTTGGTGCGCGTGGGCTGCAGCTCGATATCGAAAACCCGCTGCTCCTTGTTGTCATGCCTGGTCTGGAATGCCCGGTGGAAGCCGTATACTCCCTTGATTCTTTCCCTGCCGTCCGAGGTGAGCACCGCAAACTGGAGAAACGGATCTCCCTCCCCTTCCGCGGCGAATTTCAACACGATGCGCCTGGCCGAAACGAGCCTGCCGAGGTCGACCTCAAACCACCACTCCCCCAGGGGGATGCCGATCCCCGGCTCCCAGTAGGTGCTTTCGTCGTCGTCGAACAGGTTGGCGACATCCCCCTTGTTGACACCGGCGTCGATCACGTCGAGAAGGGTCACATCCTCGGGATCCTTGTTTCCCGGATTCCGCTTCAGATGGGCGACGATATCCCCGGTGGCGTCGATGTTCTTGCTGACGAAATGGGGTCTGACCGCGCCCCCTTCGACTTCGACCGTTCCCGGCGGGAATTGCCATTCCTCCCAGTGTGACTGCCTGTCCACGAGGAGTTGATTGTCCCGTACCGTAGCGGTTTGACCCCATGCCGGGCCCATGCCCAGGCTTCCGACCGCCGCTGCGGCTGCAACCGACCTCTTCACCCAGATAGCTGCGAAGACGGAGGACATCAAGCGCTCCAGGTCCAAAAGGGTGGGAACGGGATTTGCAGCTAGCGCGCGGCACCTGCCGCGGTGTACGCAGCCGCTATCCCGTAGTTCCCCGTGTCTGTGGATTCTGTCCGGTGCGGCCATCGTGTGGCCCTCCTTCATGATAACCCGCCACCGCCGCCGTGCGGAAGCAGCCGGTTCCCTCGCTTGCTCCCGATCCACTCCGTCGTTCAGCAGGATAAGCTGCCCACACCCCCCGGTCCCATCAGCCAGGGGACTGAATGGGTACGCCGGAGCAGGAGATAGCCGTCCTCCGACATTCGGTTCCTCAAGGCGGTAATGTCGTCTAGCAGATCATCCGCTTCACACACGCGGAATGCCGTTATGAAGAAAGTTGCGGTATTGTACCCGACCTTTCGTGTCCGGTGTGGTCGTTTCGATGGGTCTTGGGTTTCCTCTTCAAGGGGCTTGGTAGTATGCCCCGGCACATGGATAAAAGTATGGAGGTACGAATCAGGGGGGCCAACCCGGCAGACGCCGGTCCCATGGCGAGGGTTCACGTCGATGCCTGGAGGACGGCATATGCCGTCCTCCAGGCATCGTGCCGGCCGGGCACCTGGATAGCCTCTCGTACGGGGAGAGGGAATCGAGGTGGAAGGAGATACTCACAAAAGGCCAGGCTCGGCACAACCTGGTTGCGGAGACCGGCGCAGGCGGAATCGTCGGGTTCGCGGGAGGAGGTCCGGAGCGGGAAGGCAATCCGAACTACCAAGGGGAACTCTACGCCATCTACCTCCTGGACGAGTATCAGCGGCAAGGTGTCGGTCGTCGTCTTGTGGAAGCTGTTGCCCACCGGCTTGCCGCGGACGGAATCGCTTCGATGTTGGTGTGGGTGCTGAAGGACAACCATCCCGCCTGCAGGTTCTACGAATCGCTTGGAGCTGAGCCGATCGGGCGGAAGACGATCGCCATCGGCGGAGTTGACCTCGTGGAGGTGTCCTACGGCTGGAGCGACATCATCGATCCGGAGGCAGCGGGTTTCGTGTGACGTCCGGAGGAGCCGAGTCCGCGGTATTTTTTTCCAAGTATCCTTCAACATCTCAAAAAGGAGGAGGCCGCTGTGAAGCATCGGACCGCAGTACTCATTATGGGGCTGGCCAGCCTCTTCCCCGCCGCGCATCCCGCCGGGCCCAATCGCCGGAGACAACCGCTGGCGAGGTGGTGGATGCGGAAACACTGCAAGACTTCGTGGAAGGTGCGAAAGAACGCATAGAGGCCATTAACGCGTCGGGGCCAACTGCTGGCACCGTTTCTCGCCAGTACTGCGGTAGAAGGAGACTGGAAGCACGGCAACACGTATCTCATTCTATTGAGCCAGGAAGGGACCGTTCTGTTTCACGCCGGCGATGAGGATGCGGGAGGAAAGGACCTTTCCGCGCTCGCAGACGACCGTGGGTATGCGGTTGTTCAGGACCTCATCGCGGCTGCGGAAATGGGCGGTGGCCACGTCGAGTCCTTCTGGGACGCCCCGGCGCAGAAAGGCGACCAAGACACCGCCAAGATAGCCTACGCTACCAGCTTCGTCGGCAGGGGATACGGAAACACGATCATTCTCATAGGTGGCTTTTTTCAGAATGTATCGGGTATCGAACCGCCAGGGCACGACGACTCGCTCATTCCCCATCCGGAGGTGACGGCCGCCGACGTTACCGACCGCGAATCCCTCAAGGCTTTCGTAAGGGGGGCGGTCGGGGGCTATGTCACCGCGTTGCGGGAACATGGAACCGGCCGCTATTCGGAGATCCTGAACGCCTTCAGAGCAGAAGGGGGAGATTGGCGGCATGAACATATCTACCTCTTCATCTACAACACCAACGGAGACGTGGTTTTTCACGGAGCCGATCGTTCGCTCGAAGCCCGGAATCAGCTGGATCTGGAGGATGTAAACGGGGTCAGGTTCGTCCAGCTCCTGATTGAAGCGGCCCAAGCGGGGGGCGGCTTTGTCGAGTACCACTACGACGATCCCGTGTTGACGGGGGACGAAGACATCGGCTCGCCCAAGTTGAGTTACGCCGAATCCTTTGTCGCGAGATTGTTTTCGGCGCCGGGATCTACTTCGATTTGTCCGACCACGTACCGGAAATCACCCTGTCGGTCGATCCTGAGTCGCTGACCGAAGGCGGCGGCGCTCAGACCGTGACCGCGACGGCTACCCAGACCAGCGAGATTTTGCCGGTGTCGACGATGATCCCTCTGTCCCTGTCGGGCACGGCCGCCGGCGACGACTACAGCGTGAGCGGGGAGATGAGCATCACAATACCTGCCGAGGCCACGGTCGGCTCGACGCAGTTGACCCTCACGGTCTCTGGCGACGCCTTGAACGAACCGGGCGAGACGATCGTCGTGACGGCCCTTCACGATGGCGAGGAACTCGCTGCCGCAACGATTGCGGTGACCGACCCCGTCTTCACAGGAGTGGAAGCCACCGTTCTCGGCGATTCCGTCGAGGGCCTGACCGTCGAGTTTTCCCGCGCCATCGCCGGGCGTCCGCGCGACTACGCCTGGAGCGGCGTTACCGATGCCGCTGGCCGGGTGTCCCTGACCATAACCGGTGCGAACCTGGTCAGCGGCTATTTCCAGGCCCGGGCCCGCACCGCGGAGGGCGATGTCGTGGGGCAGTGGCACAGCATCCCCCTCAACCGCGGAAGGCGCCATGTGCTCGAGCTGACCCTGGGCGGCGGGATGCGGGTATTGGCGGCCGAACGCCAGCCCGCGGCCAAGCGAGCTGCGGCGCCGGAAGAGCCGCTTGTCAGCGGCCTGAAGCCCAATGCCCCCAATCCCTTCAACAGCACCACCAATACCCCGGAGGAGTGCAGACGCGGCGGCTGCTCTACCTCAGGGAATGCCGGAAGGGGTTTTCGGCGGGAGGCGTCAGACCCGGCACATCGCAGGGAGCTTCTTCCAGATACAGTGCCTGGGCGCCCGCGTTCGTACGCTGATTTATGCCGGCAGGCGCCGGTATCCAAACATCATCGCCGGTACAGAGCCTCGAACCTGTCGCCGGCTTCCCATCCCAGAAGCCGTCTGGCCTTGTCGGGCCGGTACTTGTCGTGCGGCAGGCGCGCGCAGATGAAGAAATTCTCGTACGTCGACGGCATCTCCGGGGCCCGCAACCCGTACAGGAACGCCTCCCCGGTGTCCTCCCACGAGGTCGTGTACGGATGCACGCCGCGACCTTGTTCTTCGGGCAGCACTTCCCGTGGGCGGAAATGGGTATAGACGAAGGAGAGCACTTCCAGGCCTTGGCGCTCGGCAAAGACGCGCGTGATGTTCCCCCCGAGATACTTGCTCAGCGCGTAGAGGTCGTCCCCTGGATGGAGCGGGATGTCGGCTTCCACCTGGAAATCGTTCCAGTAGTCGGCATTGTGGCCGAGGGAAGTGTGAAAAGGCCCGGTGTGGATCAGCCTTTTAATCCCGCAGGCGACGCAGGCTTTGGCGACGTTGTAGGCTCCGACCATGTTGACCTGGAAGGCCAGCACCGGATGCGGCCGGACGACGGACACATTGATCGCCGCGTCCATGCCGTCGCAGGCGGCCAGCACCTGGGCGTAATCGGTGATATCGACGGCCCGGTTTTCGTGCGGCGGTCCCAACAGTTCCGGGATCGGCGCGCTGGGATTCTGCGGCGGCGCGGCCGCGACTTCCGTCATCGGCCGGAGATCGGTAACCCGCAACCTGTAGTGGGCTTTGAGCGCGGAGATCGCCGACGCGCCGACCGGGCCGCCGGCCCCGAACAACACCACTTTTCCTTCGTTCACCGTTGCCATGAATGTCCCTTCAGGCGAAGCGCCCTCTCGACGCTACGTAGGTCAGCGACCAGTGGTGCCCTTCGCGCTCGCCAACAAGGGCCTGGCGCACGGCTGCCGTGGCGTCGCCGGCCGTGGTCTCGGCATCCAGCTTGCCGAGGCGCAGACAGCGCACCTCGATCTTTCCGGTGCGCGCGATTTCGCGGCCGACCAATTCGGCCATGAGCGGTGCCAGCGCCACGGCCTCGGCCCGCGGCAGGGAGTTCCACTGCGGATCGACCAGGTATTCCTCCGGGTAGTCCCGCACCAGATCGAGACAGCTCAGCAGCACTGCTTTCTCAATACCGGCGGCACAGGCCGCGGTCAGCGCCACGTAGGTACCCCGCGCCGCCGTGTCGAGCAGGGCCTGTTCGTCGCCGCCGGCCGGATCGCCGCCTGCCGCGTGAACGATGGCCTCTACGCCTGCCAGCGCCGCGTCTACCGCCTCCCGCTGGAGCAGGTCGACCTGCCGGTAGTCGGCAAGGTCGCTGGTGTCTGCTGCGCCGATGGCCACTGATTCAAAGCCGGTGCCCAAGTCCGCCGCCAGCAGCGCTCCCCAGGGGCGGTCCGCGCCGATTATTGCCACGCGCATGGTATCTCCCTGTCAGGATGTTTTTGTGAAAGTTGTGAAATACTCATTTCTCTTAGGAGGTTCTGGCCCTTTGATTGGTTTCCAGGACCCAGACTTTCACGGAGCCAAAGCACACAAGAAGCTATCTCCTGAAGGGTCCGGGCCTCTCGGGCAGACTTGGGTTGGGGGTCGGCGTTTGTCGTGTGCAAAACCGAAAATCAGATTTCCAGATGCGATCGGATCCGGGCTGACATCTCGCGGATCTGGCCGGTGTTCAAGATAATGGGTCGGACCTTTTCGAATCCCAGGTTCTCTGCTCGCGCTATGTGGGGAGGAAACTTCCCGACAGGACTGTCAGCCTTCCACTGGGGCACCACGTGCAGGTGGTAGTGAGGCACCTCCTGTCCGCTGGCAACGCCGTTGTTCTGGTAAATCAACAACCCATCGGCGCCGACAGCCTTCGCAATTGCTTTGCCCACACACCGGCTGGTTTGTGCGATGGCAACGAGTTCCGCGTCTGTAATGTCGAATACGGTTGCTGCATGTCTCCTCGGGATCACCACGCACTGCCCCTCCAGGAATTGACGGCCGTTCACCCGGACGAGCAAGGTGTCTGTTTCGCAGACGAAGTCATGAGGTTGCCCATTGCGAACCACCTCACAGAAAAAGCATGGATTTTGATGGGGCAGTTCGAAGCCTTTGAAGCCCACGTTTCCTACTCCAGTTCTGCTACCTTCTTTCAGCCGACTCGGTAGCGCTCGACAACCTCCATATCCACTTTGATTCCCAGGCCCGGCCCTGCGGGCACGGTGAAGTGCCCCTTCTCGAGCGCCAGCCCCTCTGCCAATACATCGGCTTCCCGCGTAAAGGGCAGCTCGTCGCAGGGCAGCGTGGCGTTGGACAGCGTCGCCTGCAGATGCACCGAGTAGGCGGCCATCACCCCGGTGCACAACCCTCCCATCTGGATCCAGCAGGGCACGTTCGCAGCCTCAGCGAGCGCCGCGGCCTGTCGCACCTGCAGCGCCGGGCCGCTCAGGTTGACGTAGTCGATGCACTCCGCCTTCAGCGCTGCCAGCACGTCGGGCGGCGATCCCAGGTGCAGGGCGATGGGAATGTGGGTCTTCTCGCGCAGGATGCGGTACCATTCGAGGTTGTTCTTCAGCATGGGATCTTCAAATACCGATACCGTGCCGAAAGGTTCCAATTCGCTCGCCAGGCGCGCGGCCCCGGGCAGCAGGGCGAATTCGGTATTGGGATCGATGCCGACCGTGTAGTCTGCCCCCGCCGCTTCCTTCATCAGCCGCACCGTCTCGACGACATTCCACGAGCGCGCCTTGAGCTTGTGGTTCCTGAAGCCCAGCCTGGCCCCTGTTTCCGCCTCGGCCGCGGTCTCTTCCGGCGCCATGGGGCACGACCAGTACGAAACCGGCACCTTGTCGCGCACCTGCGCCCCGAAGAAGCGGTGCAGCGGAATGCCCCAGGCCTGCCCCGCAATGTCGAGCAGCGCGCAGGTGAAGGCGTCCGCACGGCCGTGCGGATCCAGGGCCAGCGGATCCTTGCCCACGAGAGCCTCGGCCTGCTCTTGACCAGCAGGCTTTTTCCCCTGGAACTCCCCCCAACCCTCCAGGCCCTCGTCCGTCCGCACGCGGCAGAGGGTGATGTCGTAGATCTTGGGAAAATAGCGGGCGATCGGCGGGATCGGAGGAATCTCGACTTCGTACAGCTCCACCGCGGTGATTTTCACGGGGAATCTCCTTCTGCAACCAGGCGTTGGGTGCGCGTCATCCTTCTCGGCTACTATGATGCCACTTTGCCGGGGGATCACAAGGGGGGCGGTTCCGCCGGACGCGGGGCCCGGCCGCAGACGGCGAGACCGGAGAATTCGACCCGACGCTATCTGCTGGCCAGCGATTGCGCTCGAGTCCGGGGCAGGCCTGGCGATCTCGGGTTCCAGCCCGACTCGTCCTGACGCACCCCTGTGCCGGCGCAAGCCCTCGACATCCCCATTGCCCGGGTATCCTCCACGGCTTCGCCCATTTGCGGACAACCCCGGGTATGGCTTTGGTACCCCGCTTCCCCGGGAAGTGCTCACGTCCAATGGAATCGGTTTCCTCCTCATCGACAGACACGGCCGCGCCGGCAGCATCGCCCAGTCTCCGTTCCGGCCTGACGCTCCGCTCCGCAATTCTCGGGCTCTGCGTCGTGCTCCTCATCTGCATAGGCGCCCCCACTTCCATCTGGATGGTCGGCTCTTCGGAGGTCACCTGGTCGTTCTTCCCGGTAAGCGTCGGCTTCTCCTTCATCGCCATCGTCCTGGCCAACGGCCTCGTCAAGAAGCTGAAACGCTCCTGGGCCCTGCAGACGCCGGAGCTGATCACCATCGTCACCATGGGCTTGGTCACCAGCGGCATCCCGATTTTCATCGTCGGAACCCTGCTGTCGATTCCCTCCAAGCCGTATTACGGGGCCACCCCGGAGAACCAATGGGCGGTGTACCTGCAGCCGTACCTGCCGGAGTGGATCATCCCCAGCCCGGACAACGACGCCATGCGCTACTTCTACGAGGGCTCCCCGCGCGGCATGCCGGTGCCGTTCGATGCCTGGCTGGGACCGCTGGCATGGTGGCTGAGCATCATCTTCGCCGTCTACTTCCTCAGCTTCTGCGTCGTCGTCGTCCTGCGCCGGCAGTGGGTGGACAACGAGCGCCTGGTGTTTCCCGTAACCGAGGTTCCGCGCCTGCTCGCCGAGGACCAGCCGGGCAGCAGCCTGCCCCCCATCCTCAACTCACGCGCCTTCTGGATCGGCTGCGCCGTGCCGCTGGGGGTCATCCTCTTCAACGCCATCAGCTTCTGGCATCCCGGATTCCCGCAGCTCGACGTCCACCGCGGCATCTCCTTCTCGCTGTTTCCCGGGGCGCCGGACATCCTCCTGCGCATGTACTTCCCGGTCGTCGGCTTCGTCTACCTGATCGCCACGCCGATTTCGTTCAGTGTCTGGTTCTTCTATCTCCTGCTGACCGCCGAGGCCGCGGTCGCCAACTGGGCGGGGCTGACGGTCACCCCGGACGCATACATCTACAGCCCGACACAGGCCCTGTCCTGGCAGTGCGGCGGCGCCTTCGCCGCGATGGTGGTCTGGAGCTGGAGCTTCTGGATGGCGCGCAGTCACCTGCGCTCGGTGCTGCGCTCGGTCTTCCGGCGCACCGGCGAGCTCGACGACTCCCGGGAGATGTGCTCCTACCGCCTCGCCGTGATCGGGGGCATCGCCGCGGCCGTGTACATCCTCGCCTGGTTCTGGAAATCGGGGATCGATCTCTACATCGCGGTGCTGCTGCTGGCCTCGGTGATGATCGTCTACGTCGGCCTGACCCGTCTGGCGATCCAGTCGGGGGTGCTCTACATCACCGCGACCTTCAGTCCCCAGGCGCTGACCACGGCGATCACGGGGACCGACGTCAATCCGCACGCCCTGGTCGGGATCGCCCTGTCGTACTCCTGGGCCAGCGACATCCAGTCGATCTTCATGACCGCGGCCGCCCACGGGGCCCGTCTCAACGAGCTCGGACGCCACCAGAGGCGGCTGGCCATCGCCATCGCCATCGCCGTCGCCGTCGGGTTCGCTGTCAGCATCTACTTCCTGCTGGTCATCTGCTAAGCACGGGGCCGGCAACTTCCGCTCCTGGTTCTTCGACCCCGGGGCAGGGGCAGGGGGCCGCGCCTTCGACGAGGTGACGCGCCGTCTCGGCGACCCGGAGACCACGGACTGGACCAAGCTCTCCCTGTTCGGGGGCGGAGCCCTGGTGTACTCGGTCCTGTCCGTCTGCCAGTACCGGTTTTCCTGGTGGCCGCTGCACCCGATCGGCCTGACCATGGCCTCGCTCTGGAACATGCGGCTGATCTGGACCGCGGTGTTCATCGCCTGGGCTTGCAAGGTGGTCGTCATGAGAACGGGGGGGATCACCCTGTACCGGGACCTGCGCCCCTTCTTCATCGGCCTGATCGTCGGCTTCTACCTGGGCGTCGGCATTTCGTACGGGATCGATCTGGCCTGGTTTTTCGGCAAGGGTCACGCGATTCTGCATGGGTGACCCGGGTCTCGACGCCCCGGGGCCCGTATATTCTCGCTGATAGTCCGGCCAGTCACCGATCTCACGGAGGTGGGCAAAATGGCCAGAGCAGTGATCGTGGTCGACATGCAGAACGGCTTCATGACACCCGGCGGCATGCTCTACTGCGGCGACGGCGCCCGCGAGATCATCGCCCCCCTGCGCACCCGCGTCGAGCGGGAAAAAGCCGCCGGGGCTGCGGTCTTCTTCACCCAGGACACGCACGCGCCAGACGACGCCGAGTTCGAGATGTTTCCCCCGCATTGCGTCGAGGGTTCCGGCGAGGAGGAGATCATCCCCGAGCTGGCCGACCTCGCAGCGGGGGCCCGCATCGTCCGCAAGCGCCGCTACTCCGCTTTCTTCGAGACCGACCTGGCGGTGCAGCTGCAGGAACTGCAGCCGGAGGAGGTGGTCGTCGTGGGGGACTGCACCGACATCTGCGTGCTGCACACCGTTTCCGGACTGCGCAACCGCGACTACAAGGTGGAGGTTCCGGCGGACTGCGTCGCGAGCTTCGACCCGGGGCAGCACGAGTGGGCCCTCGGGCACATGGAGAGGATCCTCGGTGCCCGGGTCACTAATCGCGTCTGAACACGTGCAGCCGGTCCCGGAGCAACTGTTCGCACCGAGCGCGGCGACGCTGGAGGGGGAGAACGCCGACGTCTACTTCCGGCGCACCGCGCGTATCCTCGACGCCGAAGGGCTCGATCCCGTGGTGGCGGCGGAAGTGTTCGCCCGCCGGTGCGCCCTGCTGTGCGGCATGCGCGAGGCGCACGCCCTGCTACGCGAGGCCCTGGCCGGGGAAGGGGAGGTCTGGAGCCTGGAGGAGGGCAGCTGTTTCGAGCCGAAGGAGGTGGTTCTCCGGGTGCGCGCCCCGTACCGCCGGTTCTGTCTCTACGAAACCGCTCTGCTCGGCATGCTCAGCAGCGGCACCGGCTGGGCGACCGCGGCCGCTGCATGCGTCGAGGCCGCGGAGGGCATCCCGGTGATCAGCTTCGGGGCCCGCCACCTGCATCCCGACGTCAGCAGCCGCATGGAGTACGCCGCCTGCGTAGGCGGCTGCAGCGGTTGCGCGACCACGGCCGGTGGACGGCTGGCGGGCAGGAAGCCGAGCGGTACCCTGCCGCACGCCTTGATCCTCGTCGTCGGCGACACCCTGGAGGCGACGCGGATGTTCGACCGGGTGATCGAGGCGGACGTCGAGCGCATCGCCCTCGTCGACACCTTCCTCCCCGAACCCGAGGAGAGCGTGCGGGTCGCCGGGGCTCTGAAAGAGCGGCTCTGGGGGGTGCGCCTCGATACCGCGAGCGAAAGGGGCGGGGTCACCGCGGAGCTGGTCGCCGAGACCCGCCGGCGGCTGGACGCGGCGGGGCACCGGCACGTCAGAATCGTCGCCTCGGGCGGCATCGACGCGGAGCGCATCCGATATTTCGTCGAGGCGGGGGCACCTGTCGACGCCTTCGGGGTCGGCAGCGCCATCAGCGCCGCTCCGGCCGTCGACTTCACCATGGACCTCAAGGAGGTGGACGGCCTTCCGGTCGCCAAGCTCGGCCGCGGGCCGGGGATTACGGAAAATCCGGGATTGAAGCGCGTTCCCGTATAAAGGAGAAGGAGACAAGATGCATGAGTACGAATTCGCCAGTGGCTGCACTAATCCGGCGACGTTCCCGGTCGAGGCGCTGGCCCGGGCGGCCGCCGCGGCGATCCCGTCGGTCGGCGAAGCCTTCGTCCGCTACCCGGGAGACCTCGGTCACGCAGGGCTGCGGGAGGTCATGGCCCGGAGGGAATCGGACCGCGAGGGAATCGAGGTTTCGCCTGACAGCATCGCCCTCACCAACGGCTCGATGCAGGCGGTGACCCTGGTGGCGGAGGCCCTGATGAAAGGGAAGGAGGACATCGTCGTCACCGAGGAACTGACCTACAGCGGAACCATAGCCGCGTACCGCAGACTCGGCATCGAGATGGTGGGGGTGCCGCTCGACGACCACGGCATGCGCGTCGACGCTCTCGATGAGACCCTCCTGCGCCTCCACGATCAGGGGACCCCGCCGCGGTTCATCTACACCCTCGCCACCTACCAGAACCCGACCGGCTCGGTGATGCCGCGTGCCCGCCGCCTCGAGCTCCTCGAAGTGGCGCGGCGTTTCGACTGCATCGTCGTCGAGGACAACTGTTACGCCGACGTCCATTTCGAGGGGGAGAAGGAGCCGTCCCTGTACGCCCTCGACAACGGCCCCAACCAGGTCTACATCTGCTCGCTGTCGAAGATTTTCGGCCCCGGCGTCCGCCTCGGCTACTTCATGGCGCCGCCCCCGCTGCTCGGGCGCATTCTCGACCGCCGCTACGACGGCGGCAACAGCCTGCTGGCCGCCGCCATCCTCGCCGAGTACTTCCGCGGCAGACTGTGGGATCACTGCGCGCGCACCAACGCCGCCCTGAAGGAGAAGCGCGAGGCCCTGTTCGAGGAGCTCGAGCGCGGCGTCGGCGACATCTGCACCTGGTCGCGTCCGGTCGGGGGGCTGTTCGTCTGGGTGACGCTTCCCGAAGGGGTCGATCTGAGAAAGCTCGAAGATCTCGCCGCGGAACGGGGAGTGCGCTACGCCGCCGGGGCCGGCTTCCACGTGCGCAACGTCGAGGTGCCCAACATCCGTCTCGCTTTCGGCTACACCTCCAGGGCGGAAATCCGCGAAGGCATTCCGCTGCTGTGCGAGTGCATTCGCGAGGCGTCGCGCCGACCTGAGAGCGCTTCTACGCGGGCGCGGGCAGCGGCCCTTTAGCGGTCCTCCAGAAAGCCTCGGCAGCCCGGATTTTCCGGATTCTTCCTTATGACCGGCGCGCTCTCGGGCGGGTCGCGTCCCGGGGGGGCCACCTCCTCCTGCAGGCGCGGCCTCTTTCCGCCCCTTTCCCTTGCGACCCGGCGCTGAGCGGGGACTCTGAATGACCGAAGCTCTGCCGCGGATCGGCCTGGTGCAGATGGAGGTGAAACCGGGCCGCCCCGACCTCAACGTCGAGTCGATGCTGCGCTTCATCGGCGAGGCGCGCCGCCGGGGAGCGGAGGTGGTGGTCTTTTCCGAGCTCTGCGTCAGCGGCTACATCGTCGGCGATCTCTGGGAGGTGGACGAGTTGGTCGCCGACTTCGCCGGGTACAGCGAGGACATCCGCCGCGCCAGCGAGGGGATCACCGTCCTCTTCGGCAACGTCGCCATCGACCGCGGGCGCATCGGGGAAGATGGCCGCATGCGCAAGTACAACGCCGTGTACGTCTGCAGCGACGGCGAGTACGTCGTCCGCCCCGGCCTGCCGGATGGATTGCCGCCCGGGGTACAGCCGAAGACGCTGCATCCCAACTACCGCTTCTTCGACGACGACCGGCACTTCTACTCGCTGCGCAAGCTCGCCGCCGAAGCCGGGCGATCGGTCTACGACTGGATGGTTCCGTTCGAGGTGGCGCAGGGCGACGGAAGGCGCTTCCGTTTCGGCGTGCAGCTGTGCGAGGACATCTGGTGCCAGGACTACAGCTGCGACGGCGACATCCTCGACACTCTCGCCGCCTACCGAGGACGGGAGGCGCAGGCGGTTTTCAACCTCTCCTCCTCCCCGTGGACCTGGCGCAAGAACGACAAGCGCAACCGCGTCGTGCGCGACATCCTCGAGCGCTCGCCGCTTCCCTTCTTTTACGTCAACCAGGTAGGCGCCCAGAACAACGGCAAGAACATCATCGTCTTCGACGGCGATTCGACCTTCTATGGAAGCGACGGCAGCGTCAGGCGCCGGGCGCGCCCCTGGAAGGAAGAGCTCCTGGTGCTTAACCCGGCCGGGGAAGCGTCCGGCCCGCCGGCCCCGGAAGGGGCGCCGGAGGAGGAGGAGGTCGAGTCGGTGTACTGCGCCATCCGCACCGGGCTGCGGCACCTCGACCACGTGCGCGGCGGCGAGAACCGCTTTCTCGTCGGGGTCAGCGGCGGCATCGATTCGAGCGTGGTCGCCTGCCTGCTCGAACTGACCTTCGGGGCCGACCGCGTCTTCGCTGTCAACATGCCGACCCGCCACAATGCCGGCGTCACCCAGGACAACGCCCGCCTGCTGTGCGAGCGCCTGCAGGTCGACTATCTCAGTTGTCCGATCGAGGACCTGTACCGGCAGGTCGCCGGCCGCATCGAGGGGATCGCATTCCCGCGTTCGCAGGGGCGCTACGACCGCCTCGTCGACGAGAACATCCAGGCTCGCATCCGCTTCTCCGACCTCCTCGCAGGCATCGCCGCCAAGCACGGGTTCATCTTCACCAACAACGGCAACAAAACCGAGCTCGCCCTCGGGTACACCACCCTCTACGGCGACCTCGACGGCGCTGTTTCGCCTCTCGGCGATCTTTACAAGGTGCAGGTGTTCGCCCTCGGCAGGTACCTCAACGACGTCGTCTACGGACGCGAGGTGATCCCGGAGAACCTGCTGAGCATGGCGACGGTGCCGAGCGCCGAGCTGTCTCCAGAGCAGGATGTCACCCGCGGAATGGGGGACCCGATCAAGTACGGGTACCACGACGCCGTCCTGCGGCAGCTGATCGAGTACCGGCGCCACCCGGCCGACCTGATGCGCTGGTACCTGCGGGGGGAGCTGCTCGAGCGGCTGCAGTGGGGGGACCGGGACGCCTTCAGTGCCCATTTCGCCGATGCCGCCGCCTGGTTGGAGGATCTCGACTGGGTCGAGCGCCAGCTGCGCTCGAGCTTCTTCAAGAGGATCCAGGCGCCGCCGTTGATCGTGCTGAGCAAACGGGCCTTCGGCTTCGACCTGCGCGAGACGCAGTGGCCGGCGTATCGGCCGCGGGCCTGCGCCGAGCTCCGGGAGCAGGTGGTGCGCCTGCCCTGGGGGCCGTGAGGGAATAGGAAACGTTTATATCGCATTGGAGATAGTTGCTTGACGAACCGCACTACCGGATATGCCGTTATGAACAAGCATAAAAGAACGGCCCCTTCGTTACGCAACACATCCAAAGTCAGGTCTTCGCGCCTGCGCGTAATGCAGGGGCCAATTTTTTTCCGGCGAGGAAAACTTGAGTTTTCCGGACAGGTATGCCCTTTTGCTGGATGGCGAGTGGGTCGAGAAGACGCTTTACAGGCGCCTCCGATCGTTCCCTCATACGGACCTCTTTCAACGTAGGATTCATCGTCGCTGGGAAGTGGATTGTTGGTCACAAGTTGTGCGGGAACAAAGGGGACTTCCGCGAAGTACAAGGCAAAGCCATTGTCTATCACTGACTCCTGTCCCTTGATCATGTCGAGCAGATCATCCCGCAGAAAGTAGCCTCTCGTCTCTTCCTCCGCTTCTCTCGCCGCCGTTTCAGCCTGGCTCTCCCCCTCATCCGGACCGCCTCCGTAACCGGCCCAACCTCTGTCCTTTTCCCGGTGATCCGCGAGAAGCAGGAATACCTCGTCTCCGGACTTGAAATAGAGCACCATTCCCGCCGGACGCTCAGCCTGGACTCCGAAACATGAACCGACAACAATGAGGCATACGACGAAGAGTTTTGCGAACAATTCCTTTTCTCCCTGTCTCAAGGTTTGGACCAATTATCCCCAAACAATGAAACTGCCCTCGGACCTCCTGATCAGCGTCAAGGCGAATAGCGATTTATTTGTGGAATTACGAACCCGGAAGACTACAGAAAAGTTCTGGAAGACCTCACTGTTGTCTGCGGCAGGCTTTCATTTCATTGAGCTCCCAGAGCGCCACCCGATTGCTGTTCCATGTATGGAGGCACCGGGCTTTGTCGTAAGGCACCCACCTCACCTCGTCGTGTTCGAAGGATAGCACCAGCTCTCGGTCGCCGACATCGACAGCGAACGAATACTCGGGTACAAGAGCAGATTTTCCGGCCAGTGCTCCGTCTCTTCAAATGCTGTCCTGGGAACGGAAGCAACCGAATCCAGCCGCACAAACGGCAAATCACTCGGGATGGACGCCTCTTCTTCCGCCTCCCGCCGGGCGGCCCGCATTGCGTCTTCCCGGTCCTCAACGCCGCCGGCAATGAATTGCCACATCTCCTCGTCGGAACGGTGAAAAACCGCAAACTCCGGCTCAGATCCCATGCGGAATGGAATCACAAGCACCTGGATCGGTTTTCCTGGCATATTCCTCGGTTGGTTTCCCGGCGGCAACGCTTTCCTGTTCCCCATTCCGGGTTTGGCGGTTCATTCAACGGTTCGCGCGTTCACTCCATCTCCGCCACCATCCACTGCATGGGGCGCCGGCGCATGACCCGTCTAAACGGGAGATTCCCCGGTTCGGCAAGGAAGCAAAGAATCTCACCGGACGTGGAGGGGAGCATCACTGCCACATGGAGGCCGTCGCGCCAGGTGCACGGCCATTTCGGGGCGCCTATCGCAACGAGGTCGCAGTTGGACTGCACATGGGCATCCCGGATGAGCGGCTGCATCGTGGTGACAAACGAGATGTGCGATGGCCCGGCAGTGGTATCCTCGGCCAAACCGAACAGTTGGCGGACTCCTACCTGAACCGAGTGCCCCAGCCGGACATGCTCTTTCAGTTCCTCCAGATTTCCGCGCACGGGACTGCCATCGGCATCGTGCTCGTAGACGGTTCGCCAGCGGTCGCAGATAAACCACCGATATATCCCGTACGAATAGGCCTGGCTCTCATCCATGCGCACATCACCCGACATCCACTTCACGTGGGAGAAGCTCCCGGAGTCGTCGTATTTGAAGATGCTGATGTATGGTTGCTCTATGTCCTGGCCGCGGTGCACGTAGCTGTGGTGGTGGCTCATCAGCCCTGCGAACGCGCCATTCTCACCGGCATAAGTCTGCTGGAAGTAGAGGGTTTCCTCGTACCGATCCGTGGTCATGTAAAGCCGGAGATCCGCGCCTCGGCGTACTGCTGCCGCCAACTCGGAAACCGAGCCGTGGGATGAGGTCAGGTCCGTTTGCTGTTCAAGGGCAAGCGTCCAGCAGTGTCCCATTTTGCGCGTTTCCTTTTTAGGTGACGTGTCTGCCTATACCGGGGACAATGCGGTATGTCCCCGTCTATTCAGGGGATATTCCGAAACAATGTCCAACGCTTTGGTCTGGTCCCAAGGAGTACGCGAGTTGGTCCCGACCATGTCCTTTTGACACAGGTCATGAGCGACAGCGTTCCATCGTCTGAAGGCACATTCGCCCCCGGTTTCCAGCGCGTAATGCACGAACACGGCGCCCCGCAGCTTTTCCAGACGCCTCCTCGCATGTACAACTCCTTCACGAAGCCGAGGATGGTGTACGCGGCGCCAGCCGTTGATATAGTATGCTGTCCACAGATAGTCGGACACGATCGTGATTCTCTCACCCAGTCGGCAATTCTCCAGACCCAACACGACCCCATCGAGTTCGGCAACCACGCTGTTGGTCCGTGATCCGCGGCGTCCCGCCATCCGGTGTTCTTCGATTCCCGGACGCACAACGACAGCCCCGAACCGCCCATCACCGCCACCATCCGTGAAGACCCAGGTTCGCCCCGAATCCGCCGAGCACTTCCGGCGCAGGGAGACCGGCCAGGCGTGACGTTCGCGGTTGAAGGTTTCCAACCGCGTTGTCTGCACCCTGAGTGGGATTTTGGTGGCCGTCCGTTTCACGTTCGGGAGTTTCCTCGACTGGCGCCTAACGGGCTGTCTGTTTGTGAACCCCAGCTTCTGTTCCCCGGGTGTTGGGGATTGGTGGCGGGTGGTGTGGCCCGCAATTCTCTCTGCGCTACGGCAGAGCAGCGATCTCGGCAACCTCAAACGTGACCCCCGAATCCTGCGCATACAGCAGCATCCGGTCGCCCCGCCTTTCCGGACATCGATCGATAAGCGTCCTGCGGCCGTCGATGCAAACGTCAATGATGTCGTCCCTGAGAACTATCTCCAGGGAGAAGGGGCGATCCAGTCCATCGACACCATATATCCACTGATCGTGCAGCCTGGCGACCCGGTCATAGGGTGAGAAGTCCAGGTCGCATCCTGAGTCGAATGTCTCACCAGCCCGGAGGCGAAGCCCGAAACCCAGGGAGCCTGGCTGAGGAAGGACACGGATTGCCAGTCGCGCATTGCGTGGAATGCCGGAACAGCCGGCCGCTGCCAGGCCTTGCCGAGCTGCTGCGTGGACACTGCGTCCCTCAACTCTCGTATCGGCATCGAGCGCGGACAGGTGCAGAGCGGACAGCGGGTCACCGCCAGGGGTCAGTTCCTCCGGAAACTTCGCACCAAGAGTGCCGTCGTCATGTTGGATCAGTTCTCGGAATACGGCGTTGCCCCCCCACTGAAACGGTCCATCGTCCCGGTTGTTCTCGCGTGTGCCGATCCAGGCAACACCAAGGCGCCTGCCGTCCCCGAATGGCGCAGTCTTCATTACCCGTGCAGCAGCTCCGTCAAGGGCGTCGACCTGCGGCCGAAGCCAGGGTCCGAAGGGCTCTCGCGACATTCTGTAGCGGGCGACCCCGCGGTTGCTGAATACGAGATAGTACCAGCCATTCCAGAAGAAATAATCCGGACATTCGGGCGCCCCCGGCAGACCCGGCACGATAAACGGCTTTCTGTTCTCCCAGTGTTTCAAGTCTGCGGAAACCAGGTGGGCAAGGCACCCGCCGCGGTCGCCGATGGGCCAGTCTTCCAGGCACGCCGTAACGAGCATGTGGAAGAGTCCTTCACCGCGATCCTGGAAGACGAACGGGTCACGGTAATGGACCGGGTCGTAGCCAGGAGGCGGCGAAGCGAACGGATTGGGTTCGGTCTTCTGGAAGTGGACGCCCTCGTGACTGGTCGCAAGACTCAGATGCTGCGTCCTGTCGCGCATGCGCGTCGCGTAGAAACCGTAGTATGTCCCTTCGTGGAAGAACACCGAACCGGTGCAGATGGAACCTTCACGCTCCTCGGTGATCGGGATGGCGAGCGGATGGTGTTCCCAGTGAAGGAGGTCCGTCGTGCTTGCCTGTGCCCACTGATGGCCTCCCAACCCGCCGAGTGCTCCGTGGTGGCCCTCGTCCAGAAGGTAGAAGAGCCGGAAGACACCATCGTGGTAAAAGGGCATGCAGTCGCCGACGAAGAAGTCGCCGCCAGGTTGGAAGTATTGCATAGTCATTCCGGCCAGGTCCGCCGCGGTTCGTCTTGGACCTTTGCCCTGCTTTCTCCGCGCTGAGCTATCAGCGCCATCCTTATTCCTCGTCAAAAATGTTCTGCAATGCGTCTTTGAAAGGCCCAGATTTACGAACTTTCTCAATCAGACCGACTAGATCCCTCGCCCTGAATAGCAAGCAGTCTGCTTGACCGACCTTACCTCTCCTTATCAATCCTCGTCTTTCAGCTTCCTGTCTGGCATTTTCCCAAGGATTTCCAGATGTCCCTTCCCTGGGGCCAATGATTATATCTGAAGGATATTCCCGCCTGACTTCGTCCGTGATTTTGCACCCTGGATCAGGCCATATTGCATTCATCCGCTCCCTGGCCTCCTTGGTAACCTTCACTCCGTCGGCGAGATGCATGCTTGAACATCGATCTATGTCTACACCAAGGAGAAGAACCAGCCCATCGACTTCGAGCAAGTGTCGATATCCCTTGGCGTGCAAATCCGCATCCCGGCCCCAGGCACAGACACGACGGGTCCCAGAACCGCATACAACATCAGCTCTGAAGCGAAACTCGTCGGAAATGGCGCCGGTCACCGTCCTTTCGTCTGAGTCCTCGGTCAGAATTCTGAGTTTCCAACCTATTCCTTTGGATTTCTCCTCGGAAGTCAAGGGGATCGGGGGGGTGAGCGGATAGTTGGACATCACCAACGCTCCACTTTCGCCCACGACACTCATCAAGGCATCCACGACAGTTTCAGCTCCCCCTTGCACATTGCGCAAGCTGCTCAATGAGCTATGAACTTCAACTGTTTCGCCTTCCTTCAGGCCGAGATTACGAAAGCCCGCTTCAATGTCATCTCTGGTCAGTTCCATGGAATCGAGCTTCCACTAAGAACGTCCGCTTTTTACCCCCATTGGCCTTAGAGGTGGAGTCAGGGCGATGGAACCTGCCAGATTCGCATTCATGACCCCCTCAGTTTCCGCCAATCCCGATGTGGTTCCCATCCGGATCATGGAGGACGAAGTCGGTCATTTCATATTCATCGCGAAACGCGATGTCATCTGCGAATTCAACTCCTCTTCCGGACAACTCATTATAAATTTCCCTGACATCATCCACCCAGATGTAGCAACTTCCTGTCCCGGCTGGCCGTCGCTGCGAAGCAAGCTGCAAACCGATACTGACAGCGCCGCGCCGAACCAAAGCAAAGACGGGATGATTCTGGAAACCGACACTGAACGCCAACTTGCCCCGATAGAACTCGACAGCTTTCTGGACATCGGATACCGGAAGTGTGGGCGCAATCTCTTTCATTCTCGGGACTCCTCGTTGGCGTTGTTGGGTTCAGCTCCAAGCCAATACCCACCTGCGTTTTTCATGGCCGCCACAGCTGCCCGCATTCTTTCAGGGTGCGGTCACCAGGCTCTGGTCTCCCCGGGTTGTTACGCACCTTTGAGCCCGGCCGTGCAAATACCGCCGCAGTTCAAAGGGAAACCGTTGTTGTCAGGCGCTGGCCGAACGGCCGCAGAATTCGCTGACGGCCTTCAGTTCCCCCACAATTGGCATGTTGTTCCGAAGCTTTTCTTCGGCATTCAGAAACACCTCGGACAGGTCATTGCTGACAACCTCGCGTGTTCCATTTGCCCCCCGCACTCTGAACCCTCGAAGATTTAGTAACCCAGGATCAATCTCCGAACAAATCAATAGCTCATGATTTCCCTGCATCGGGAGCAAATGATCCAGGCGAATCTTCAAGTTATCGTGAAATGAGAGGCTGGTCTCCCAGTATGCTTTACACGAAACCGGTTCCATTCTGTCCTTGAAAAAGGCTTTTCTCTCCTCCGTATCGAAGTACCCTGCCTCCTCCGGGCAGTCCACCATATCTGAAAACCGGACGCAGGCTGTCCAGGTCCGCTCAGTGATATGATCTGCTGCTTTAATGCCAATGGTTACACCATTGACTATTCCATCCACAATGCCGCCCCAGCCTCCTTGCCTGGCCCGGTTCATGTAACCAAAAATACATCGTCTCGGATCCACCCAGTCTGGAATGGACTTGGGCCGGTACCGGTAGTGTGCATTGTAGATTGTTTCGTGCCCATCTCTGGGACTATTGTATTGGGGAATCAGGCCATTCTGGAAGATAGAAGCCAGATTTTCAGGCTGACTTCCGTGGTAGATCAACCCGGTCTCATTAAAGTCAGGCAGAAGCCAGTTCATTTCCTTCCATGACATGAAACCTGGCATATCGAGGGCCCCCTTTTTCCAATCAAATCGCCTACTGCCTTGAGGACATACCGGTCGGATTCGGTGAGAATCAGTGCCCTATCAGGGCGATCCTGATGGGCCCCAGGCTACCGACGGAACCGATGTCCCAGGCGGCAGGATGCTTCATGCAGCTGCGTCCCAGGTAGCCGGTGACGCTGGCCTCAATCAGAGCTCGATGATCGAGCACCCTTCCCTGGATGCTGTTGTCATGATGTGAGTTGTCGTCAGGAGCTTCGAGCATGACCTGGCCTTTGTCATCCCTCGGGAAGGCGTCGACGAGGCGCTCAACCTCGGAATGAGTGAGGATGTCGGGAAGCACCACGTAACCTTGGGTGTCAAATACGTACCTGTCCTGCCATTCATCGGGAGTCCTCGATTCTGATCGATCTGATCTTGCACTTCTCACAGCAAGTCGGCCGGTTTCCCGAACTTAAGAAGCATTCTGGCGAAGGTGAAAGCTCCATCCGGAATGGCGCTGTTACACGACAAATGACCTCCTCACGGAAACGACTTTCTTATGCCTTTCCAGACTGGCATGTAATCAGGTTTCGTCATTTCCTGGGTAATCGGATATGGGCTGGGAGCCGTACGCGAAGCGTACAAGGTGTGTCCCACCTTTGAGCAGATATACGCCTATAGCCAGCTTCACAACGCCCGGGGCGATCTGAGTCCAGATTTGCGGGCCGCTCATCTGGTACAGCATCACGTGGGCGAAACCATGACCGGCCAACTCGGGCACCGACCAGGCAACAACGAATGCGCCAACAACGCGCAAGAGCAAACGAAAAACCGGTAGGGTATCGGCGGTCTCTACGGCCACTCCCGCCAGTTCCAGATGCTCGTCTTCAGCCACAACGAGGTTGGCAAGCCATCGTTCGTAGCGAAACAACACGAAAGCTACTGGCAGACACAGCACCCATACGAGCACTTGAGGCATCACGAGCGGCCATGTTGGCGAACCCCCGAAAAACGGCTCTGAAGTCGCCAACATTATGCCCGGGATGAAGGCTACTGCTTGAAGTCCCAACAGAAGGCCCAGAATTCGAAAATCAACGCCATCACGTATTCAGATTTCATCACCTACCTCTCGAAATTCTTCGAAGTCCACTGCGTATGCCGGGGACAGGACAGGAACATTGCTATCCGGGTCGTAATCGACGCGCTTGTCGAAGGTCCCGTCCTTCAGGTTGGACATGCCTGTATCATCTCCTGTATCTCGCGACCAATTCATCCTAAGGTCCCCAGACTTTCTCACAATTCCGGTCTCGCGCATGCGGGGTGGGCACAGCCTCAGGGGAGCGGCGGACGCCGGGTGAATTGGAGTGATATCCGATATGCGATTCCGGCTGCTCAGCCGTCCTCCATGGTGGTGCAGAAACAAAGCTGATGCCTGGAGTCCGGCCCAAAGGGGTCACGGTCCCAGCTCCCGAATTTCTCCTTGATCCTTATCCCGTTGTACTTCAGCAAGGCATCCAGTTCCTTCGGGAAATACATCCGGAGATTCAGACCCCCAACGATCTCATCAGAGTCCTTTCTGTAGTGCACCATGCGCGCGATCTCGGTGTCTGCTTCATACCTGTAGGACTGAGTAACCTGCACTTCTTGTCCCGTGTCATCGTCCGTGTAGCGAGAGAATGGGTACCGAATGCCTGGGTCGCGATTGAGGATCTCCACCCCAGGGACAAAGACGTCCAAAATGAAGAAACCACCCGGAAGGAGATGACGCTTCACACAGCGAATGCACTCTTCGAAATCGGAAAGGTTGTGCAGGTGCCATAATGCGTTGTGCAGTAGCAAGATCGACCCATATCGCTTACCGGTGTCAAAGCAGCGTATATCGTCGCGGATCCAGTCGACCCTCACCTGTCTGTCTTCGGCCTTTGATCTGGCAAGGCTTACCATCGGCTCGGAATAATCGATCCCGGTCACCTCAAGGCCGTTCTCCGCCAGGGGAATTGCTATCCGGCCAGTTCCAAATTCCAGTTCAAGGACCCTTCCGCGAGAGGCGAGGTCAGCCAGAAACCGTTCTGGAAGCGTAGCCTACGCGTCGTAGTATTTGTCGTATTTCGCTGGGGCCAGATAGTCTCCGTCAATTGATTCTTCTTTTCTCATTTCAGATATTTCATATAACGTTTCACGGTTTGTGAATCTGGCGTTGCCAGATTGCCGGAGGCCAAGGAGCAACAGCGACGCAGCGCAACGCCGCGGTGTTATACGAATTGAGTCGCTTTACCGAATCAGAAGTGAGAGTCACCGAGGTGTCCCTTCATCTCGAGTTGAAGAGCTTGGCAAAAACGCTCTGCGAACATATGGACTCCTGGCAACTCGGTATAGTTGTGGGAGTAAACCAGGGCGCTGAGTCCAAGGTGGACGGCATACTCCAATAAGTAAAGGTTAGTCTCTCCTGTCAGATAAAGGTCAATATCATGGGGCATCGCATCCTTGAGGTAACTCGTGTAGACGCCCGCCCCAGTCACGCAGCCTATTCTGCGGATGGCTCGACCCCAATCATGGAGGCTACGTGGTTGTTCCTGCAATAGGGAATCGAGCTTCAAACGGATCGCCTCGAAGTCAGTTGATTCATCCAGTTCACCAATGCGTACTTCACCTTTCGATGGCTTGCAGACCTCCACGCAGCCAATTTTCGAGAGAAGCGTAGCCGATGTGCCAAAGTCGGACTGGTCCAACGGCAAGTGGGCCCATACATGGGTCAGGCTGTTGTCGCGTAAGAGATCGTATACCTGCTCTCTTTGTTCATACATGAAATCCCAGGCGTCATGATGCGTGACAATTACGTCGGCACCACGGTCGAGTGCCGTCGAAATAGCCCTCGGAGTAATCGTGGTCGCGTACCCTACGCTGGAAGGCGGATCACAATGATCGGTCACGCCCCATTCTTCAGGGTGGGCAGCCAGCAATTCTGATGTGAAAAGATCATTCAATGCTTCAAGGATCATTCGTAAAGCCTTGTCTGATTCGCCTCGGATTCACGATGATTGGTTTTCTCAGTTCGTATAAACGTTCTTCGTTATGTGACGTGGTCCCGAATGGAAGATTGGTTCCAAACTATTTGTCAGCGGTCGTGTGTATTTCACAGGCCCTCATGAACCTCGGCACGTCAGCACAGTTCGTTGACCGACAGTGCATCAGGAGTGGATGGCCGATCATGGCGTCACCAGGCTTCCCGGTCAACTCAATGATGCGGACGGGGAATCCATTAACATCAGTCGTTTGATCCCTAAACCGTCTGACGCGAGTGATGGAATTCTCGCTTGCCTGCGTCAGTTCCCTGAGCCATGGATGAGTACTAAAGAACCTCTTCTTGACTATCCTGTCGTTCCGGGAAAACAGGCTCTCTTGCGTGCGGTAGAAGTGCCTTATCAGGTGATGACTCCCGTCGGCTATGTGCGTTCCACCGCCGTGAGATTGAACCTCGGTTATGAACGAGAAATTGAAAAGCCCATCAAGCTTATCCACGTTGCGGAGACCCGAGTTGCGCCAGTGCCAATTCCCGCTAGCGACATTCCACTGTTCATCGAGGGCTTCGGGGAACGAGAACACAAAACTGCCCCAATCTCGGGGTTTCTCCCAACTACCTGTTCCCAACAGCTGATCGATCGCCGATACGAACTGCTCTGATACTGCATCGCGAAATACACGGGTAGATCGAACCGTCCGGCTTAGCCCACCTGCCTGATTCCGATCCCAGGTGCTGGGGTCGTTCCGCATGATACCATGCCGTTCCAACCAACGCCAGACAATGTCCTCCATCTGCCGGCAGTCATCTGGATCAAATGCGCCGCGAAAAATGATGTAGCCATGTGTCTCGAAGTGGTCGAGGTCATCTTGTGAGAGAACTTTTGCTTCTGTCATTATAGCTCGTAGAGCGAAAATTTCATCTAGGGGTAGTTATTCCATGTCACATAACGTTTTCGCCGTGCCCGAACCGCGAAAGCGGTTGCGCGAAGGGCGTAAGCCCGAAGCCGGGCACGGACGTGTTACCTGCCTGTGGCAGTTTGAGAATCGGCAAAGAAACAGCGTACTCCCCCCTCACGATGGGCCCCGGTCAAGAGCACGCTGAGCCTGCCTCACGGCGTCTCCAGAATCTTGAGCGCGGCCTCGATCTGCGCCACGGCGGCCCGGTCGGCCTTCAACGGCTGGGCGATGAGGGAGCGGGTTTCGGCGCGCTGGTCGGGGGTGAAGGCCTTGGGCTCGTGCTTGGTGGCGGCAACGCACAGGTCGAAGATTGCGGTGATGGATTCGACCTCTCGATCATAGTGAACGGCTGCTGCTTCCAGCGGATTGGCGGCGGCCGGATAGACATGGGTGAGCTCCCGCAGGTAGGCGGCCGCGGCCTCTCTACGCGGTTTCAGGGTTTCTGTGTGGAAGAACGTGGCGTTCAGATTTACGTCAGATTCGAACGCTTCCTGCCAGAGCTCGTAGGCGGCGAATCCATAGGGGTTTTTCGGGGGATGCACGAGGGCGGCCTCGACGGACCTGGGGGGTTGTCGTAGCGAGTGCCGTTCGCGAAGGCGACGGCATTGCGGAGTGAGGTGAGGTGCAGAGCGTTGTCGTCAAGTTCTTTCGGCTTGAAGGTGCCGACGCGGAACCAATCTCTCGGATCGGCGAACCCGATGGCGTCAAAGCGGACCGGGTAGTCGAGCTTCTCGGCCGGTTGGCGGATCAAGTATGTTTCGTCTGCCGCGTTGTAGCCGACGATGAGGCCCCAGCATGCGAAATGGACCTTGCCCCTCTGCTCCAGGCTCAGTGGCGCCCAGACGAGGCTGGGAAGTCCGTTCTCCAGGCTGGCGACGACTGCGTCTCGCGCTTCGGCCTTGAGCGCAGGGAGATCAACGTCCGAGTTCTTGTCCGCATCATAGACTTTCGCTTGACCAAAGATGTCGAGGACGTGCATGGCCAGGCCCCAATCGAGATCGTCGTCGAAGACCGACTCGCCGCCCTCCCGCATCTGAAAGTAGAAGGCGTATCCCGTCAGCGCTTCCAGTCGAGGGATCGACCAGCCCTGTTGCCCGAGAGCCGGCAGCAGGGCGTACATCGCGCAGACAAGGGTGGAACGGGAGTGCTCGTTCATGATCGGCATCTTGGCGTCTGGCAGGACGGTTCGGGCCACGGCTCCCTCCGGGGGTTCTTCTCGTTCGTGGGCGAGGATGGGCGAGAGGAGAAGGATTGAGGCGGCGATAATGGATGTCAGGGCCTTCATGTGTCTCTCCTTCTGGGCACTGCCATGGCAGGTAACGTCTTCCGTATATATGACGTGGGTATGATTGCTCCAAGGCTGATCAACGCAGAGAGGTAGCGACGCGAGAGTGCGTTAGCGTGCATGGCTTTGCAACAGTGTCGCTTCCACGTCACCACGTGGTGGGAATAGGCAGCAACAGATCTCCTTGAATTGGCACAAATCGCGTCGACGATTCGATTAGACGACTAGCAGTTAGTCCTGGGACACCGTACACCTCGACGGATACCTTGGATTCCTTGATTAGCTTGTCAATTGCAGGCGCGTAGTCTCCGTCACCTGAAGCCAGGACAGCGACATCCACGCGATCTGCGTACTCCAACATATCGACCGTAATGCCCACGTCCCAGTCCCCTTTGGCTGAGCCGTCAGCTCTCTGAATATAAGGCGCGAGCTTTACCTCAAAACCGAGCCGTTTCAGAATTTGCTGAAATTGGGCCTGCTTTCTGTCGCCTTTGTCAATAGCATAGGCTCCTGCCTTCACCAGTTTCCGGCCGGCTGTCGCCTCCCTGAGGAAAGAACCATAGTCGAAATGGCAATTATGTTGCTGCTTAACTGTGTAGTAAACATTCTGTACATCTGCGAATACGGCTACGCGATCCACGTCAGTTTTTCTCCAGCGCCTGCAGGCTCATGATTTCAACCGTGCCAGCTTTGCCTCTGTCGAATTTCACTGGTACTGTGACAACCCATGTCATATATCGTCTTGGTGCCCACGAACCGCGAAGCGGTTGCGCGAAGGGCCCGCAGGGCCCGGAGCCGGGGGAACAGGTGTTAGGCGAGGGCCTGCACACATCGACCACGAAGAGAAAGACCTCTCAGGCTTGGGAGGTGGAGAGGCCGTCTGGCGCCCTTCTCCCTGAGCCATCTCCATTCCAACTCTAAATCGTGAGCCAGCTTCCGAGATCTCGACCGATGGGCTTTTATCTCGTAACCGGCACGCAACGCACGGTCGGTAACAGCGCGCCAGACGGGGTGGGGATAGTCCCTCGCGACGAGGTGCCCACCTCGCAAATTGCGCCACATTCGATGGATACCACCGACCTTTCCGACACCCTATCATGATCTATACTCCACACAATCCTTAAAACTTCGTTTGCCTTCGCTTAACGTCTTCCGTGCCCCCGAACCGCGAAGCGGTTGCGCGAGGGGCCCCCAGGGCCCGGAGCCGGGGACACAGGTGTTAAGCGAGGGCCTGCTCTGCCCGACCACGATGGGAGAAAACTCTCGGGCTTGGGCGGTGGAGAGGCCGTCCGGCGCCCTTGCTCAGCCCTCCATCTTTCGTCGGTCTCCCAATCCGCAGGTCCTGATCTCCAACTGCCCATTGATCTCGTCTTTTTCCTGAACCAGGTAAAACGCAACGCCCAAGCGGTATTAGCGCGCCGGACGGGGTGGGGAAATCCACAAACGACGAGCTGCCCATCTCTTCAAACAGCGCCGACCTGGGTCGGATAGTACCGATCCCTCCCACTCCCTATCATGATCTATACTCCACAAAAACAATCAAATTCTCTTGGCCTTCGCTTAACGTTCTGCCGGTTTGCGAACCCACGAAGTGGGTTGCCGAAGGCCAAGGCGCGAATGCGCCGCCGCGCAACACCGTGCTGTTATGCGAGTTTTGCGCTCGTGTCTTGTTCAAACACTGAATGATAGCGCCAATCCGTCAAACGCGACTCTGTAACCGTGCGCTTCGGCATACTCGTCGAGTTCGTCATGCTCCATGTAACCTTCGTGCGAAATGTGAGTCGCGTATGCCTTCGCGTTGTCCTTAAGAAGACCGTTTCGCCGAAAGCGATCGACGTGGCCTATTACATCAACGGATGCCAGATGATCTGCCGGACTAGCATCGAAACCGATGCCGTACGTGTGATCGAGCACGAGCAAGTCGAACTGCGTGCCTTGGCGCAGAAGATGCTCCCAAACTCTCTCCGACAGAATCGATGTATCAGTACCATAAAATATAGCGTGCTGACCTTGCTCGATTGAGTAAAGCAGGCATCCCTTCTCGGTGCCGTGACTCGCGGGATATCCTGTGAAACGGTAATCACCGACAACTTGAGTCTCGAATGGCTCGACGGTCAACAGATTAACCTTCAGGGCACGTTGTGTTTCTTGATCGAAGATGCTTCCGTACGAGCACCTTCTGCCTAGAATCGTGTCAATAGACCTCAGCGCGTCGATTGAACCCGCAAGGAGCATGTCCTGTGCGACGATAGTTGCGTATTCATCGTGTCTTGATATGATGAACTCGGCATCAAAGTGGTCCTCGTGGGCATGAGTCAATAGGCAGACGCTGATTCCGGTCAACGAAACGTCGTAATCGAATGACGCGGTCGCTATGTCTGGGCCAATATCCACAAGCACTTCGTCGTTGATTGTGATGGACGATCGCCTGCGAAGGTTCTTTCCACCAACTCGCCTTGCGTTTGAGCACGCCTGACAAACGCAAAACGGTATAGGCATCGACGGAGCGGATGATGTTCCGAGAAACGTCACTTTCAAGGCGTAGCTATCTTTCGTTTGATTTCTTTACGTCAACCCTGAGCGCAAATTCGCATAACTGATTGAATCCGAACAAATGGTTCGGATAATGGCCTCCGGGTGTTACTTATCTGATACGATGGTACGTTTCGGGATGAACAGTTGCAACTATTTTCCCGATTCGGGATATCCGACGTGACTCATTGCGGTTGCGACAGATAGGACGATTTCCGGTTTCCGTGTCGGACTGGCACGGCTTTCTCTACGGCAGGGCCAAACCTTTGCCTTGGAGTAACCGGGCCCATGCGGCGCTATCGGAGACATCCAGACCTGACCGACGAAGAGGTCGCCATCCTGAACCGGGTCGAGTCCGAGCTGAAGCTGAGGGGGTACGCGAGGAAAACGCAGAAGTCGTACATGGGCTACTGCCGGCGATTCCTTCAGTGGAAACGGGACTACCGGGGGGAACGGCATGACGAGGTGCGGTCCCACCTCGAATGGTTCCTCGACCGCGGGGTGAGCCGCTCCGCCTTCAACATTTTATACAGTGCTCTCAGCTTCCTCTACGGGGAAGTCCTTAAGCAGCCCGCCTCCCTGGAGGGTCTGCGCAGGCCGCGTGGCGGTCGCCAGCTTCCCGAAATCCTCAGCCAGCGGGAAATGCTGCGACTGCTCGATTCCCTTCGGAATCCCAAGCACCGGGTCATCCTGGCCCTGGTGTATGCCGGGGGGCTGCGTGTGGGGGAGGTCGTGCGTCTCAAGGTGAGCGACATCGACAGCGATCGCATGTTGATCCGCGTGCAGCAGGGCAAGGGGCGCAAGGATCGCTACACCCTGCTGCCCAGGGCGATTCTCGAGGATCTTCGGTCCTACTGGAAGGCTTACCGGCCGTCGACGTGGCTGTTTCCCGGAGCCCGGGAAGGACGGCATCTCACCGAACGGTCGGTGCAGAAGGTGTTCTCCCGTGCGGTCGCCGCCGCGGGAATTCGCAAGCGGGTGACCGTGCACACCCTGAGACACAGCTTTGCGACGCACCTGCTCGAAGGGGGGACCGATCTGCGCTACATCCAGGAGCTCCTCGGACACAGGAGCTCGAAAACGACGGAGATCTACACCCACGTGCAGCGGAAGGACCTGGTGCGTATCGAGAGCCCACTCGACACGCTTTTGGGCCCCGCCGGGTCCTGACCGGCTAACCGTCCTTCCTGTCGACGCGGACCGTGCCGTCCTCATCCACCCGCAGAAACACCTCGTCCGTCCCCGGGGCGGAGCAGGGCCCGAACATCACCGCCCGCTGCTCATCGCTCATGCCGCCGACGATCTCCGCGGGCCAGTAGCGCTCGGGCCGGGACACCTCCCGCGAGGCCCCTCCCCGGGAGGCGGTGCGGCCGGCGTACTTGAACAGGATGGAGCGCCGCTCGTGGTCGGCGTTCCACCGCAGGGTGCCGTGGGTCTGGGCGCCGTCCATGAAGAACAGCACGTCCCCCGCTTCGACCACCGGCTGCTCGACGACGCCCATGTCGGCGTCGCACGACCGCACTCCCGGCGGCATCGGCTCGCGCGATTTGTGGCTGCCGGGAACGCAGGCGAAGCCGCCGTCGCCGGCGCGCGCATCGGCCAGGCACCAAGAGACGGTCACCCCCTGGCAGTGGAACTCGCCGCCCTGGTGGTGGTAGCCGACGAACGGCCGGTGGGGTTCGCCGGCCCCGTGCATCACCAAGCCCTCCGTTCCCCGGACGCCGCCGATGAAGTGGGGGCCGTGATCGAACCGGAACCCGGGCTCGCACATGACGTTGAGCCGGGCGACGACCTGCGGGTGGGCGAGCATCTCACGGAACGGATCGCAGTGCGGTTTCTCCAGGGTCAGCAGGACCATGTCGGTCTGGATTGCCCGCCGCTGCGAACCGCCCAGGGCCCGCGACTGGCGGGCGGAATCCATCACCGGATCGAAGACGTGGTGTTGAAGACAGTAATCGACCGCCTCGTTGGCCCTTTGCAGCTCCTCCGGACCGAGGACTCCCTTGACGATCAGGTACCCCGTCAGGTCCCAGTAATACCGCTCCCTGTCATCCATGCCTGGCTCCTGTGCGGGAAAGGATTGCCGCAGTTGGGCTGGTCAGGAATCGAGGAGAGGAACCGCACGCAAGTGAAGTTTCCTGGACTGAACCGCAATTGTTCGCGGCAAATGGACCTGCCCGGGATGCGGCCCCCTGCCGCGGCGGAATATGGGCGAGCCAGGACACGGCCTCACCTGCGCCCGGAGACGGAAACCGTTCGTCCGTCCGATTCGAGGATCGGCAGCTTCCCGCCGGTGTGGACGCCGGGGCCGTACAGCACCGCCTGCTGCTCGGGGGTCAGCTCCTCCGTCCACCCGCCGTAGCGGTCGCGGGGCGTGAAGAATCGCCCGACGCTGCGCGCCGCTCCCCGGGAGGCGTACTTGTAGAGGACGGACCGCCGCTCTCCGGCGCCGCGCCAGGGCAGGGTGCCGTGGGTTGCGGTCTCGGCGAAGAAGAGCACGTCCCCGGCCCGCATCTGCGGCTGCGCGATCAGCCCCATGTCGTCCTCTGCGGAGCGCACCTCCGCGGGGGTGGGCTCGCGCGACTTGTGGCTTCCCGGGACGATGGCGAAACCACCGTCGCCGGCCTCGACGTCGGTGAGCTGCCAGGCGACGGTGACGCCGCGGCAGTGGATGCGGCCGTTCTGGTGGTGATACCAGGTCGCCGGGGCGAACGGTTCCCCGGCGCCGTGGAGGGCGTGTCCCTCGGTGCCGGGGGCGGCGGCGATCAGGGTGGGTCCGTGGTCGAGGCGGAAGCCGCGGCCGCTGATCTCGTTCAGCCGCGACACCACCACGGGATGGACGAGCAGCCTGCGGAACGGCTCGCGCCAAGGCGCCGGCCACCCGAGCATTCCGGTGAGCTCGCGCCTCCCGCTGTTCCCCCGAAGCGCCTGCGAGCCGCGGGCGAGGCCGCCTCCCTCGAGGGAGCGCTGCTTTATCTCCCCGGCGAAGCGGTCGATGGCGGCGTTGCACTCGGCTGTTTCCGCGGCGGTAAGGACATCCCGCACCACGAGGTACCCCCGCAGGTCGAAGTAGTACTTCTCCTCCGCGGTCATCCGGTAGCGGTCGCTCGAACGGATTGCTGTCAAACCGTCTGCGCCCTGTTCCGTTTCCTGAAACGCCGGGCCACCGCCATGAAGACCGCTCGGGGGAAGTCTTCCGCCGCCATCCAGAAATGGTCGCTCATGCCGTCGCTTCCGCGGCGCCCCCCGCCACCGTGCTCAGCCCGATCTCGGGAGCGACATCGGGATCTCCTCTTCCTCCTTCGTCATAACCTCGATCACCGCGGGCCTGCCCTCGCGGTTTGCGGCGATCCCCCGGCGCAGGGCGGCGCCGACCTCATCCGGGTCGTCGACCCGTTCCGCGTACGCCCCGAGCGCGGCGCCGACCCCGGCGTAGTCTCCCCCCAGCCGGTTGCTGCCCCAGCGTTCCGTCGCCAGCGGCATGTGCTCGTGGTAGTGGGTCATCACGCCGTTGTTCAGAACCACCGTGAGGATCGGTATCTTGGCGCGCGCCGCGGTCTCGATGTCGAAGCCCGCCATGCCGAAGGCGGCGTCCCCCATGACGTTGACGACCTGCTTGTCCGGGGCCGCGAGCTTGGCCCCGAGGGCGAGGCCGAGGCCGTACCCGAGCTGCGTCGACTTGCCCCAGCCCATGTAGCTACGCGGCGTCGTCGACTGCCAGAAGGGGGCGAGCTGATCTCGGGGAAACCCGGAGTCGTGGGTGATGATGGTATCGGCGACGTCGACCGCCGACGCGATCTCGGTGAAGACGCGGTAGGGGCTGACCGGCACCTCGCTCGAGGTCAGGCGCGGTTTCCATTCCGCCATGAAGCCCGCCTGAATGCGGGCGATCTCCCCGGCGACTCCGGAGGAATCCCGCCCCTGCTCTCCGAACTGCCGTTTCGCCTCCTCGATCGCCTGCCTCAGAACCAGCCGGGCGTCCCCCACGGCGCCGTAGCTGACGGCGTGGTACTTGTTGACGTCCTCGAGGCAGTTGGTGATCTGCGCCAGCACCGGCCCGTCGGGAATCGCCGCGTTGAGATTGGCGGGAGTGAAGCTGGTGCCGACCCCGAGGATGAAGTCGGCGTTGGTGAGAAAGCGGCCGGCCATGTCGGTTCCGGAGCTGCCGTAGTACCCCAGCGACAGGGGATGGTCCTCGGGAAAGCCGCTCTTTCCGGCCAGCGTCGTCATCACCGGCACCGCGGCCAGCTCGGCGAAGCGCGCCAGCTCCCCGCTGGCCTCGGCCCAGAGCACGCCGTGCCCGGCGACGATCATCGGCCGTTCCGCCTTCGCAAGGGCGGCGACCAGGTCGCGCACGTCCTCGGAGGCCGCGGCCGACCTCAGCCTCGCGACCGGGGTGTACTCGAGCTCGCCCGGGAACTCCTCGAGGCCGACGTCGCGCAGGATCTCCAGCAGCACGGGGCCCGGGCGGCCGTTCTTCAGCAGCGTGAAGGCGCGGCGCATCAGCTCGGGAACCCGGGTTACGAGGTTGATTTCGGCCGACCACTTGGTGATCAGACGGTAGTTCTCCACCGACTCGAAGTGGGGGTGCACCTGGGTCCGCTGCCGCGACTGCCCCCCCGGCAGCAGCAGGATCGGGATCGAATCGGCGAAGGCCTGGGCGACGCCCCCCAGCGCGTTCTCCGCGCCCGGTCCCGTCTGCATGGTGAAGACGCCGAAGCGGGACTGGTTCAGGGTGCGGCTGTACCCGTCCGCCATGTTGACGCCGGTGCGCTCGTGGCGGCAGATGATCGGCCGGATCTCCTCCTCGACGAGCGCATCGATCAGTGGCTGTTCCGGGAAGGCGGCGGCCCAGTCGACCCCCTCGGCCCTGAGGATTTTTGCGATTGCGCGGTTGCCGTTCACTGTCGTCCTCCCGTGCGGAAGTAGGTTTCGGTGATTTCGTCCGGCACCTGGCTCGTCGCGCGCGCGACGAGCCAGGTGCCGGCGAAGGAAACGGCGAGGCCGGCGAGGATCGGATCGAGGTTGAATATACGGACCGGGTGAAAGAAGCTGCCGTTGACGAAAATGCCGCCTGCATACATCGCCAGGTGCGCGGCGAACCCGGCCGCCATGCCCGCGGCGCACCCCCAGACGTTGGCGCGCGGCCAGTAGAGGGCGAACACGGTCGGCCCGAGAAAGCAGGCGGCCAGCCCGCTGCCGGTGTAGACGATGATGTCCTGCAGGAACTGCGGCGGATCGACGGCGCCGGCCATCGCCGCGACTCCGACCAGCAGGGTGACGAGGTGGCTGAGGGCCCGGATGCGGCGCTGCCCGACCCCGGGGTTGACGTTGCGCTGGTACACGTCCCGCACCAGGGCGGAGGAGATCATCAGCAGGAAGCTGTCGACCGTCGACATCACCGCGGCGAACGGGGCCGCGACCAGCAGGCCGCCGAGCCAGGCGACGCCGGCGTTCTCGGTCAGGTAGATGGCGACCGCGGGCATGATGCGGTCCGACTCGGTCTCCATCCCCGGCAGCAGGATGCGGGCGCAGCAGAAGATGATGACCAGCGGGAAATAGATCATCGAGTAGTAGAAGGCGACGGTGACTATGGAGCGCATCAGCGTCCGCGAGCTGCGGAAGGCCATCAGCCGGACGTAGTGGGCCGGCTGCCCGGTGCCGGCGATCGCCCACATGAAGAAGAAGGAGAAGGCGAGGCTCAGCGGCAGAAAACCGTCGGCAGAGCTGCGGCTCGGACCCGGTCCGGAGACGTAGACTCCCGGCTGCCCGGCGCCATGGGCGTAAGGCTCGAGCTCGAGGTTGCTTAGTCGGAGGTCGCTTTCCGCGAGGCCGAGATCGGCACGGACGCGGGCGATCTCTTCGGGGGCGGTCACCTCGAGCAGGTTCACTTCGACCGGCTCTCCCGGGGCGGCGTCGACCGCCCGGGTGACGCGGAACAGCTCCGCCCTGCCGGCTTCTTGCTCCCTGTAGATCCAGTGGCCGGAGGGGATGCGGGCGGCCTGCCGCGACTCGGGCAGCTCCAGGGTGCCGGTGCCGATGCGCGGCGGCGTCATCTTCGCCAACTCCCGCGTCGCCTGCCGCAGCCCGCCGACCTCGCCGAGAGTCAGCGGCAGCATGATGAGGACCCCCAGCACCATCGCCCCTCCCTGCAGCACGTCGGTCCAGACGACGGCGTGAAAGCCGCCGTACGTGGTGTAGAGGATGACGACGAGGCCGAAGGCGGCGAGGCAGACCAGGTATCCCGGATCGACGGAGCCGCCCCAGGCACTGGCCGCGGGCGCCGCGCTCCGGGCGAAGTCCTGAAAGGCCGGGACGTCGGCGAGCAGGGTCTGGAGAATCAGGCTCCCGGCCTTGAACTGGGCGATCAGGTTGAAGGCCATGAAGAAGACGATGAGGGCGGTGGCCAGCAGGCCGAAGCCGGGGCTGGCGAAGCGGTCGCGGAAGACGTCGGGGACGGTGATGGCCCCCGAGATCCGGGCCACCTGGTTCAGGCGCTTGCCGATCAGGCCCATCATGCAGATCGGCACCACCATGTAGCTGCCGATCCACAGCGCCAGGATCCAGCCGTGGGTGTAGATCTTCGATGGGAACCCGGTGAAGCTGCCCCCCGAGGCGCTGGTCGCCGCGAAGGTCAGGGCGAAGGCCCAGACTCCGAGGCTGCGGCTGCCCAGGAAGTACTCGCCGAGGAAGCTGCGATTCCTGAGCAGGCGGTTGGCCAGCGCCGCCAGGAAGAGGACGCCGCCGATGTAGACGAGGAACGTCCACAGGGCGGCGTTGGAACCGCCGCCGCCGGTCAACTCCCCTGCTCCGGGTCGGCTGCGGACGCTTCGAGCGGGTCGTCCTCCATGAACCGGAAGCAGAACCAGACGGTGAAGACGTTGGCGAGGATCCAGGGCGTGGCGATGCCCCAGAAGGCCCAGGAGGGAATGCCGAGCACCGTGGCCGGCGCACCTGCGGCGCGGTACCCGGTCAGGTAGCAGAAGGGAACCGCCCAGGCCAGCGCCGCGAGCCAGACCGCGAAGATCACCAGGGACTCGCGGCGGGAGTGCAGGAACACCGGGTCCCAGCCTTCCGGCTTTGGGGTCTCCTCCCGTGTCATCGTCGACGGCTCAGGCCGGTTGGGGCCCCGCCCCGAGGGTGTCGAGAAGGCGCTCGCGAATGTTCTCCATCAGCTGGTAGCTGACGATCTTCTGGCCCTTGCCGTCGGCGACGTAGAAAGCGTCCCTGGCGCGGTCGGCGACCGTGGTGATGATGGCGGTGCGGACGCTGAGATCGAACTCCGCCAGCAGGCTGGTGATGGCGTGGAGCACTCCGACGCCGTTCTGAACGTCGGTGTCGACGACGGTGAACTCCTCGGAGACCTGATTCTCGAACTCGACCACCGGGGTGCGCACCGGGAGGTTGCGGCGGCGGCGGAGCCAGTTCTCGCTGTACTGCAGGAACAGGTCCTCGACCTCGCTGATGCCGGCGATCACCTCCTGCAGCTGCGCGCGCACCCGCTCCCGCTTCCACTCCGGCAGTTGCGCCGTGCCGTCGACGTCGGTCACCTGGAAGACGTCGACGGCGATGCCGTCGTCGCGGGTGTTAACCCCGGCGCGGAGGATGTCGATGTCGTGGACGGACAGGACCCCGCAGATCTTCGCCAGCAGGTGGGGCTGGTCGCGGGCGCAGACCAGGACCTCGGTGTGGCTGGGGTGGTCGACGAAGCCGGCGGCGATCCCCTGTTTCTGCTCGGCCGCGAGGAAGGCGTCGATCGCGGCGAGGTGGCGCTCGATCTCGTCGCGGCCGTAGGCGGACAGGTAGCGGCCCGGGAGCGCTTCGACGTGGGCCTGGAAGGCCTTGACCTTCGAGGCGGGCCAGGAGCCGGCGATCTCCTTGAGATGGCGGTCGAGGGCCTGGCGGGTGTACTGCCGGTCCTCCAGGGTCTTCAGCCCCGACTCGAGCTGCTCCAGGGTCTTGCGGTAGAGCTCCCAGAGCAGGGCGCCGTGCCAGTCGTTCCAGGCGTCGCTGGCGACCGCGGACAGGTCGGCGTAGGAGAGCAGATAGAGGGCGTGCAGCCAGTCGGGGTTGGCGAACCTGCCGGCGAACTCGGCGATCATGCGGTTGTCGTCGAGGTCTCGCCGCTGCGAGATCAGGACCATCTCCTGGTGGTGCTCGACCAGGAAGAGGACGAAGCGGCGGTCCGCCTCGGGTAGCTGCAGGCGCTCGAGGAGCTCCGTCGTCATCTCGACGCCGCAGGAGATGTGCTCCTGCCGCCGCGACTTGCCGACATCGTGCAGGAGGAGGCCGAGCACCAGCAGGTCGCGGCGCTCGAGGGCGCCGTGGACCCGCTTCAGGCTCGAGCCTTCCCCCCGCTTCGACAGGGTCTCGAGGTTCTCCAGGGCGACCAGGGTGTGCTCGTCGACGGTGTAGAGGTGGAAGATGTCGTACTGGACGAGGCAGGTGAGCGAGCCGAACTCCGGCAGGTAGGCTCCCAGCACCCCGAGCTCGTGCATAGACCTCATGGTCGCGGCGACTCGCTGCTTGCGGCGGATTACGGCCGAGAAAATCGCCTTCGCGTCGGGGCTGTGCCGGAAGTCGTCGTCGATCAGGTCGAGGGCCTGCAGGAGGCAGCGCTGCGCCTGCTCGCCGAGACGCATGTTCCTGCTCTGCGCGAGGGCGAATATCCGCAGCAGCCGCAACGGATCCTCGCGGAAGTAGGCTTCGCCGTCCGGCAACGATATTTCTCCGTCGACCGCGACCACCCCATCCTCGAGCAGCAGGCGGCGGCTGCGCCGCCGCGGCTTGTCGACGACGCGCTCGAAACCGAGCTCTACCAGGTGGAAGACGCCGCGGGCGTGCAGGTAGTAGTCGCGCATGAAATGCTCGGAGGCCAGCTCGAGCCCGCGGTCCTCCCCGAGCCGGTCCGCGGCCCCGACCCGGTGCCGGGGGTCGCCGTTGCCGCCTGCCTGGGCGGGCTCTCCTGCCCGCTCCTCCCCGCCGACGGCGCGGTCGTCGTACCCCAGGGCCGCGGCGATCGCGGTCTTGTGCTCGTGATCGAGGACGTCGTGCTTGCGCCCCATCGCGAAGTGCAGCTGGTGGCGTACACGCCACAGGAAGTCGCGCCCCGCGGCCAGGGTCTCGACGTCCTCGGCGTCGAGGAAGCGCGGCAACACCTTGGCGAGATCCGGACCTCCGCGCGCCTTCAGGGCCCACTCGAGCAGGTGGATCTCGCGCAGGCCGCCGGCGCTTTCCTTGACGTTCGGCTCGAGCACCTGCACCCGGCCGGAGCGGTCCTTGCGGGAGCGCCGCAGCGCCGCGAGCCTGTTCACCGTCTTCTTCGGCAGACCCGCGAACAGCCGCTTCCGGAACCTGTCGAACAGCTCGCCGTCCCCGGCGAGGAAGCGCCCGTCCAGCATGGCGGTGCAGGACTCGACGTCGTCGCGGGTCATGCGCACCGACTCGGCAATCGTGCGGCTGCCGTGGCCGATGTCGAAGCCGACATCCCACAGGGGATGGAGGACCCCGGAGATCAGCCCGGCGCTCTTGTCCTTCTCCTTGTCGAACAGGAACAGCAGGTCGACGTCGGAAAAGGGGGACATCTCCCGGCGGCCGTACCCTCCCAGGGCCACAAGGGCGTGGGCCGGCGCCGAATCGGCGGCGGCGACCGTCGCCTCCCGGTACGCGTCGAGGACGATGGCGTCGGTTACGTCGGTGATGGCGCGGGCGATTGCCAGGCCTCCCTCCCCTCGCAGGTGGCGTTCCCCAATCTGCTCGATCCGGGTTGTGCGGAACTCCCGGCGCGCCTCCAGGGCGCTGCCGCGAGCGCGGGCTTCCTGCAGCTCCCGTTCGAGTTCGGACAGTTCCGTCTCTTTCATTTCAATCGCTCTGGTCGAGGGCAGCCGCGGGGGCTACTCCATCGGTATCTCGTCGTTGAAGACCTGGGTGCGCTTCATCAGGCGGCGCTGGTCCGGGGGAAAGGGGAGACGCCGGTGCAAGGTCGGGCGGTTGTCGAAGAGGACGACGTCGCCGACCTGCCACTCGTGGGTCCAGACGAACCGGGGCTGCTCGAGATGGGCGTAGAGCTCGGCGAGCAGGGAGTCGCTCTCCTGCCTCCCGAGGCCGACGACGTACCGCGTCAGGTGCGGGCCGACGTAGAGCGAGCGCCGCCCGGTCTCCGGGTGGGTGCGCACGATCGGGTGGGCGACGTGCTCGGGGGGATTCTGCGCTTCGACGTAGTGGCGGTGCACGGCACGCATCCCTTTCAGGCGGGCCTTCATGGCGCCGTCGAGCTCCTCGTAGGCCGCGGTGCAGTTGCACCACTGGGTCTGGCCGCCGGTCGAAGGTATCTCCAGCGCGTAGAGCACAGAGAGGGTGCCTGGCCGCTGGAGGTAGGAGAGGTCCGAGTGGAGGGGAATCAGCTCGTCACCCAGTTCCCCGATCGGCTCGCCGTTCTCCCTGATGTTGGATATGAGGAAGATCTCCTTGACCCGCCGCGGGCGCTGCTTGCGGACGTGGGGCACCGGTTTGCCGAAACAGGCGGTGAAGCGCACCATGTCCTCGTCGCGGAGCTGCTGCCGGCGAAAGAAGACGACGCCGTGGTCGAGCAGGGCGCGGCGCACTTGGACGACCTGGGCGGGCGTCAGCGGCACCGAGAGGTCGCATCCGGCGATCTCGGCGCCGAGGGCGCCTCCGGTGGGCAGGACCGCCAGGCTGGCGCCGCGCGGGTTTATCTCAAAGGCAGAAATCAAAGGTGGGTTCCATCTTCATTTTCCATCCTTTGATCGAGGGTAGAGGCTGGATTTTCGAGTGTCAAGGCAAATGGGTTTCTGGTTGACTTCGTTGCAGTAGGCGGTATACAATTCGGCGAAGCCTCGAAGGAGACGCTCTGGAAGCGACATCCCCACAGCCGCAGGAATCCACTGGACGTTCGCCCGAGTCCGCCCTCCTCGTCGGCCTATCCCTCTCTGACACGCCGCGCGGGGAAACCGAGGATTCGCTCGACGAGCTCTCGCGTCTGGTCACGACGGCGACGATTGCGGTGGCCGGCCTCGTCACCCAGGCGCGCCCGCGCATCGAGCCCCGCTACTACATAGGCAAGGGCAAGGCGGAAGAGCTCAAATCCAGGGCCGCGGCAGCAGGGGCGGCCATGATCGTCTTCGACTGCGATCTCACCCCTGCGCAGATGCGCAACCTCGAGAAACTCACCGACCTGCGGATCCTCGACCGCAGCGCCATCATCCTCGACATCTTCTCCCGCCACGCGCGCACGCGGACCTCGCAGGTCCAGGTCGAGCTCGCCCAGCTCAACTATCTGTTGCCGCGCCTGACCCGGCAGTGGACCCACCTCTCCCGGCAGGCCGGAGGCGGCGCCATCCGCGGCATGGGAGCGGCCGGGGTGCGCGGCCCGGGGGAAACGCAGCTCGAGACAGACCGACGCATGATCCGCCGCCGCATCGGGGCGCTGACCCGCGAGCTGGACCGCATCGACAGCCAGTTCGAGACCAGCCGCAAGGGGCGGCGCGAGGAGTTCCGGGTGGCCCTGGTCGGCTACACCAACGCCGGCAAGTCGACCTTGATGAGGGCGCTGTCGGGGGCCGACGTGCTCGTGGAGGACCAGCTCTTCGCCACCCTGGACTCGACGACGCGCTCCGTCGAGCTCGAGGGCAACCGGAAGATCCTGCTTACCGACACGGTCGGCTTCATAAGGCGCCTGCCGCATCACCTCGTCGCCTCCTTCCGGGCAACGCTGGAAGAAGCGGCGCAGGCCGACCTGTTGCTGCACGTCATCGACGCCAGCCACCCCCACTGGCGGGGGCACGCCGCCACGGTCGCCGAAGTCCTGTCGACGCTGGGCGCCGCGGACAACCCGGTGATCGAGGTGCACAACAAGCTCGACCGGATGGAGGAAGAGGGGGATCTCTACGCCCGCTCGCTGCTGTCGGAGCCCGGCAAGGTCGCGGTATCGGCGCTCAGCGGCGAAGGGCTCGACCTCCTGAAGGAGAAGATCCGCTTCTATTGCGAAGAGCGGGAGGTCACCCTCGACCTGCGGATCCCCCAACGGGAGGGGCGGCTTCTGTCGCAGCTGTTCGACCAGGGGGAGGTCCTCGAACGCCGCTACGATGCCGAGGAGGTGCGGGTCAAGGTGAGGCTCGACGCGGTCCGGGCGGAGCGCTGGCAGCTGGATCGGTACGCTGACTCGTGATCTCGGTCATATTTCAGATAGTGACTTCGTCAAGTCAGTCGTGTCCCAGGAAAATATTTGATAAATATGAAGTCTCATGGCCGCTTCAGAACCGGCACCCCAGCTGAGCGAAGACCAGCCGCCCCACCGCAGGGGCGCCGACGAACGCCTGGAAGTCCCTGCCCAGCAGGTTGCTCGCCTTCGACCCGCAGCACCAGATCCTGCTCCATGGGCAACTGGCAGGCCATGTTGAGATCCAGCACCCGAATAGGAATCCAGCCTCGCCCACGAATACCCCTGAGCTCATGGGGAATGCGCCGGTGTAGCGCACCCTGCCCCCTGCTGCCAGCCCCCCACCCGGCGAAGTCGTAGTCCGCCCCCAGCGTGGCCTTGTGCCTAGTGTGCTCATCCTGTCTCTACCCCTGGAACCGCGGTCGGAAAGGAAGAGGTGAATCAATGCAAGTCAGGCTTTCCATTCTCCCCGTCCTGTCAGGAATGGTTCTTGCCGCCTGCGATAGACCGGTGGATTCCGAGGAGAAGTATATCGAGACAAGTGAAGTAACCGTCCGCCCGACCCTGGCCAGGTGCTACGGCGTGGCCGAACGGTCCTGTATGGTGGTTGACGGCTTCCTGTTCTACGATGCGATCGAGGGCTTCGAGTTCGAGGCCGGCTACGACTACCGTCTGCGAATCGGGAAGTACGATCCCTGGAATGGAGAGGAGCCGCCGCAGGATGCCGGCCGATACGCATATCGCCTGCTGGAACAGCTGGAGAAGACCCCGGCCGAATCCACTCCGGCGACCTTGTCCCTGGGACCGGCGCGGGTGAAATGCTCGCAGCTCGACGACTTCTGTCTGCTCGTTGACGGGGCCCCGTACACCGACATAGTCACCGGCTTCGAGTTCGAGGCCGGGTTCCACTATACCCTCGACGTCAACAAGTACAGCGACGGCAGGTACGTATTGAATGCGGTCGACTCGAAGACCGAAGCGGCCGGAACCGAAGAGGAGATAACCGTGGCCCCGCACCGGATCGAGTGCGGCAGAGGCGACAACCAGGTGTACTGCAACGTGGTCAATGGGGAGGCGTTTCGCAGCGAGATCGTCGGTTTCCAGCCATGGCACGGGTACAGTTACCGTCTGCGAGTCGAACGCTTCGACATGTTCGCCAGCGGCGTTACCGCCCCGTCCCCGGGCGTTCCGGACTACGGCTACCGCTGGCTGGAGACCCTGGACCGAAGCCCCGCCGATTGATTCGCACCCCTGCGACCGCCGCGGGCTCGAGGCCCTGGAGTAACCGGCCTCTCCCGGCTCGATCGCAGGTATTCCTGGCCACTGCAAGAACATGAAGCTCGTCGGGTACAGCGACCGCTTCAGCGCCGCCCCGGGGGAGACCGTCCGCTTCATGGTCAGCAGCGAGTCCCCCACCTACCGCGGCGACATCGTCCGCCTGCGCCACCTCGACGAGAACCCCGCGGGCCCGGGCTTCCGGTTCGATGCCGTCGACTCCGACGTCGCCGGCGAGTACCCGGGCCGGCCGCAGCCGATTCGCACCGGCTCGTCGGTGGCAGTGCCCCACGACTCCTGTCTCGACGGCAGCGACGGCTTCACCCTGCACGCCTGGGTTTTCCCGACCACCCCCGAAAAGGGGGTCCAGGGCCTGCTGACGAAATGGTGCGACCAGGAGCAATCCGGCTTTGCCCTCGTACTCGACGAAGACGGCTGTCTGGCGCTCTGGCTCGGCTCAGGCAAGGAGCGGATCGAAAGAATCCGCATTAACGCCGGCCTTGGGGCATCGCACTGGTACTCGGTTGCGGCAACCTGGGACCCCGCCACCGGCGAGGCCTGCCTGTACCAGGAGCCGGTGGTCGGCTGGCCGCTCGGAGATCCTTCGCTGTCGGTCGCGAAAACCGTCGGGCCTGGGGTGGCCGGGACCAGCTCCTGCGATTTCCTGATGGCGGCGTACTGGCGGTGCACCGGGGAAGGCGAGCCTGTCGCTACGGCCCATTACAACGGCAGGATCGACAGCCCCCGGTTGTACGGACGTGCGCTGTCCGCCGAAGAGATCGATCAGCTGCGCAGGGGAGAAGACTCCGTCGCGGCAGAGGACCTCGTCGCGAGCTGGGATTTCTCCCTTGACATCTCGTCGTCGCAGGTGACCGACACCTCACCCCAGGGCCTTCACGGACGCGCCGTCAACCTGCCGATGCGCGCCGCGGCGGGCCGCAACTGGAGCGGCCGCGAGGCCGATTTCAGGGCGAGGCCCTCCGAGTACGGAGCCATCCACTTTCACGACGACGACCTCGAGGATGCGGGGTGGGAGACCGGCTTCGCGTGGCAGGTTCCCGAGGGGCTGGCCAGCGGCATCTACGCGGCGAGGCTGAGGTCCGGCGGGGAGGAGGATTTCGTCCCTTTCGCGGCGAGGCCAGCCCGCGGTCGGCCGCAGTCCCGCATCGCCTTTCTCGCCCCATCGGTCACCTACCTCGCCTACGCCAACCAGCAGTACAACGACCCGATGCGGGTCGAGCTGGGCCGCCGCGACAGCGGGCCGGTCGGCCGCCGCGACCAGTACATGCGCGACCACAACCTGATGAGCCTCTACGACATGCACAGCGACGGCTCCGGGGTCTGCTACTCCTCCCGCCTGCGGCCGATCCTGAACATGAAGCCCGGGTACCGGAACGCGGCGCTGTCGCTGGCCGCGGGCTGGCCCCACGGGCTGAATGCCGACTTCCACCTGCTCGACTGGATGGACGCCCAGGGGTTCGGGTACGACGTGATCAGCGACGACGACCTCCACCTCGAAGGAGCGGAGCTGCTGGCGCCGTACCGCGTCGTCGTCACCGGCACCCATCCGGAGTACTGGACCCTGCAGATGCTCGACGGCATGCAGTCGTACCAGGCGGATGGGGGACGGCTGATGTACCTCGGCGGCAACGGCCTCTACTGGGTCACCTCCTTCGACCCGGAGCGCCCGCGCGTCATCGAGGTCAGGCGCTGGGGAGGCACGCGCGCCTGGGAGGCCCTGCCGGGAGAGTACCACCACAGCACCACCGGCGAGCTGGGCGGCCTGTGGCGGCTGCGCAACCGCGCGCCCCAGAAGACCGTGGGGGTCGGCTTCGTGGCGATGGGCAGCGGCGAGAACCGGCCCTACCGCCGCCAGCCCGGCAGCTTCGACGAGCGCGCGGCATTCATTTTCGAGGGGATCGGGGAGGACGAGCTGGTCGGGGACTTTCCCTCGCTGGTGTACGGGCACGGCGCCGCCGGCTTCGAGATCGACCGCATGGACCACGGCCTCGGAACCCCGGCCCACGCCCTCCTGCTCGCCTCCTCATGGGGCCATTCCGACGACTACCAGCTGGCGATCGAAGACCAGAAAGCCTCCGGCCCGCCGACCGGTGGAAGCGGCAACCCGCTCGTGCGCGCCGACATGGTCTACTACGAGGGTCCCAAGGGCGGGGCGGTCTTCTCCGTCGGCTCGATCAGCTGGTGCGGCAGCCTTTCCCACAACGGCTACGACAACAACGTCTCCCGCATCACCGGCAACGTCCTGCGCAGGTTCGAGGCGGGCTGACGGCCGCCCGGGAGCTGGCAGATAGGGTCGCTCTGCTGGCGTGCCAGTTGCAGCGGGATATCCCGGGCCCCGGGGATGCCCGGCCGCGTCGGACATGCCCGGGGCGGCCGGCTCCATCTGCGGCCGGCAGTTATATTTACATGTCTTCACCAAATGGAGAAGAGAGCGATGACCGACACGATCACCGAAACATTCGCCCCTCACAAACCCGGCTTCGACCGCGACGGCTACGCGGTGGTGCCTGAGTTTCTCACCGGGGAGGAGTTCGCCGAGCTGCAGGAGAACCTCGACCGCTACATCCGCGACGTCGTGCCGACCCTGTCGGACTCGGACGCCTTCTACCAGGACCGCAGCCGCCCCGAGACCCTGAAGCAGATGCAGCACATGGGCAACGATCCGTTCTTCGCCGAATACGCCAGGCATCCGCGCTGGATGAGGCTGGCCGAGGACCTGCTCGGCGAGCCGGCCGAGGCCAAGGAGCCGGAGTGGTTCAACAAGCCGCCGAACACACTGCATCCCACGCCTCCGCACCAGGACAACTACTACTTCAACCTGAAACCGGCCAACGCGGCGACCATCTGGCTGGCGCTGGACCCGGTCGACGAGGAGAACGGCTGTCTGCGCTACGTCGCCGGGGCGCACAAGCGCGGCCTGCGGCCGCACGCGGCGACCAGCGTGCTCGGATTCTCCCAGGGGATCTCCGACTTCGGGCCGGAGGACGAAGCGCGGGAGGTCGCCATCCGCTTGCGCCCCGGGGATGCCGCGGTGCACCACTGCGAGATCATCCACCGGGCCGACCCGAACAGGTCGGCGACGCGTTCCCGCCGGGCCTTCGCCATGGTGATGTACGGCGACAGCTGCCGCCTCGACGAGGAGGCCCACCAGCGCTACCTCGATTCGGCGCGCCGGCAGCACCAGTCGATGGGGCTGGAACCCGGAAAGGTCCAGGGGGTGGAGGCGTGAGTGGGGCCTTCCTGTAAGGGGTGGAAACCCGGCCCTCTCCGCGGACCCGGCTGCGGGGGCGCATCCGACCCCGTCCGACAAGTGGACCCGAGAGAGATCGCCAGGCCAGGGAACCCGGCAGGCATCGGGGCGAACCGGACCCCCGATGCCCTCGATAAAGCGGTCTCAGGCGCCGGGAGCCTCCGGGCGCGAAGGGGTTTCCCGCTTCATTGACGGATGAACTTCATTCGCGGGTTTTCCCTGAACGGGATTTCTACCGGAATCGTCTTCGCCCTTGGAATGGTCAACCACTGGCTGTTGGCCAACCACCTCGGCAAGGCGGGGTACGGGCAGCTGGCCCTGTGGACCACCACCTCGATGATCGCCGCCACCCTTCTGGGGGAGTGGCTGCGCCGCGGGACCACCTACGTGGTGGGGCGGGAGGATGCCGGCGCCGCGGCGCGCGACAACGCGCTGCTCTGTTTCCTGGCGCTGTTCGCCGCGGGCCTGGGGATTGCCTGGCTGGGGGCCGGGACCGCATCCCGGTTTCTGGGGCCGGAAGCACTCTCCTGGTGGCCGCTTCTGGCGGCGCTGCCGGCGCTCGTCGTCCTGCAGCGCGCCGGGCAGGCGGTGCTGCTGGGAATGGACCGCATCCGTCCGTACGCGGTGGTTCCGGTTGTCTTCATCGCCGCCTATCTCGGAGGCAACGCCGTGCTCCTGTCCGCGGGGGAGCTGAGCCTGCAGACCGCGCTCCTTTTTTACGCGGGCGCCGCGGGCTTGGCGGGCCTGGCCTCCTTTGCCGTGCTAGGAAGCGCCGGCGGTTTCACCTGGGGCGACCGGCGGCTCCTGCGGCGGACGCTTGCCGTGGGAGGGCGCGGCGCCGTCTCGGTGGTGCTGGTCCTCCTGCTTCTTCGCGGGGACGTGTTCCTCATCGAGCACTTTCTCGGCGAGGCCTCGGTTGGCAGCTACCGGGTGGCCCTCAACTTCGCCGAGATGATGCAGCGGGTTCCCGATGTGGCCGGTGCCGTGCTGCTGGCCAAGGTGGTGCGCGGCGAGGACGGGCAGTTGAGCCTGCGGGTCGCCCGGGGCATATTGCTCTTTTCACTGGCTGCCGCCTCGGTGCTGCTCGTGGCGGGCAGGCCGCTGATCGGCTGGTTGTTCCCATCTTATCCCGAAGCCTTTCTGCCCCTTGCGTGGATGCTTCCGGGGCTCGTTTTCCTCGGACTCGGTTCGGTCTGCAACACCAAGCTGGCAGGGCAGGGGTATCCGGCGGTCACCCTGTGGGCGGCGGCGGCGGCCTTTCTCCTCAACATCGGTCTCGGTTTCTGGCTCATCCCCGGCTGGGGCCTGCTGGGGGCTGCCTGGTCGAAATCGATCGCCTACACGGCGTGGGCGATCCTGGTGGTGGGGCGCTACCTGCGCGGCGAGGGAGTGGGCTGGGGTGCCTTCCTGCGTGGCTGAAATTATTGAAGCCAATCGTCCTGCGCGGCTGATTCGGAATCATGACCATCCTGGCTGAGAGAAACCTGAGCGACCTCTTCGACCGCCGCTGGTTTGCCGTCTTCCTGGTATTCCAGGCCGTGGTGGCAGCCGGCAGCATCTTCGTCAGCGAACTGCTGCCCTTCTTCCTGATCGGCTTACTGTGCGCCGTGCTCTACGCGGCCGGGGCCCTGCTGAGGCCCTGGATCATCATCCCGCTCATAATCCTGACCTCCGGCCTGGACAGCACCGGGCGGCTGTTGACCGAAGCGGGCAAGGTCAAGGGTGTCTTTCACCTTACAGGTTTCCACCTGACTCTCGGGCTGCTGATCCTCGCACTCGCCGCCCAGATCTGCGTGCAGAGACGCACCCGTTTTCCCGATTTCGAGATCAAGGCCCCGCTGATTCTGTTCCTGGGCTGTATCGCCGTGTCGCTGACCTATTCGCCCAACCAGCCCGAGGCGACGGTCAGCTTCTTCCGGCTCTGTGCCCTGGGTCTATTCGCCTACATGGTCCAGGTCATCATCGACTCCAGGGGGGCGGTGTCGCTGGTGCTGTGGTCGATGGTCGTCTGCACCGTCGCCGGTGCGGTGATGGGAACCTACCAGGTCGTCACCGGCCAGTTCCACCTTCCGGTCAAGGTCATCACCGCGTTGGGCGGCAACGTGCCGAGGGCGACGGGAACGTTCCACAATCCCAACATCTTCGCCATGTTCCTGTTGAGCGGGATGCTGCCACTGTTGGCCGTTCTGCTCAACTTCCGCCAGCCTCTTTGGCAGCGGATGCTGTTCGCGCTGTCGGTCCTCATCGGCGTCGCCGGGCTGCTGGCCTCGTTCAGCCGTTCCAGCTGGGTGGCGACGATGCTGGGGGTGATGGTCATCCTCTGGCTCAGCCGCAAGCTGCGCTATCTGTTCATTCTGATGTTCGCGTCCATCCTGCTGGTCCTGGGGCTGAAGCAGTTCGTGCCGTTTGCCGAGTACATCTTCGAGCGCTTCATATCCATCTTCACCCTGATCGACCAGTTCGGCTCCATCGGCCGCACTTCGAGCACGGCGCGCATCTACCTGATCATGGCCTCCCTGGGCATGTTCTTCGACCATCCGATCCTCGGTATCGGTTGGCGGGCATTCCCCTATGTGTTTTCCCAGTACGCCCCCCCCGGGTACCCTCACTGGAGTCACGTCAACGAAGCCCACACGGTCATCACCACGGTCCTGGGCGAGCTGGGCATCGTCGGTTTCGCCGTGTTTCTGTGGTTCGTAGGGCGGACGTTCTTTTTGAGCCTGACACGCTTCCGGCAGATGCAAGACCCCTATTTCCGCGCCGTGACGATCGGCCTGATCGCCACCTTTGCAGCCTTCCAAGTCAACCAGTCCTTCAACGGCGATCTGCCCAACAACATGTTCTGGTTCTGTATCGGCATGATGTTTGCTGTGCAGCGCCTGGAGGCGGATTCGCGTACGGAGCCGGATTCCCCCTCGGCGTGAAGGCCCCGGCGCTTCGCGTCTTTCTCGGTTTCGGCCGGTCCGAGCCGAAAGGCTTGCTCCCGGTAACAATCTTCGCAGTGCCGGAATGGGAAGAACGCGAGGAGCTGACGTGAGGGTCCTGGTCCTGTCCCACCTCTATCCCAACAGCTACGCCCGGGCGAGCGGAACCTTCGTCCACAACCAGTTGCGTTTCCTTAAGGAGCATTGCTCGCTCGAGGTGGTAGCACCCGTTCCCTGGTTTCCATGTCCCGGCTTCGGGCGCTGGAGCGCTTACCGGCGTGTCCCGCGCGTCGAGGTGGTGGACGGACTGCGGATATACCACCCCCGGCGTCTTGCGCTGCCGCGCCGCATCCTGTTCACCAGACAATGGCGTTTCCACCTGGGTGCCTTGGAACGCTGCGATATTGCGGTTCCGGATCTTGTGCACGCCCACTGCGCCTATCCGGACGGTCTGGCTGCCGTCGAATACGGAGTTCGTAACGGCAAGCCGGTGGTGGTCACCGTCCACGGTTTCGATGTCAAGGGACTGCCCAGTCTCGATCCCCGGTGGCGGCAGTTGACCATTGAAGCCCTGGAAAGAGCGGATGCCGTCGTTGCCGTGAGCCGGGATCTACGCAATGAGGTCCTGAAGCTCGGGGTGAGTCCCGGAAAGGTGCGCTGGATACCCAATGGCGTTGACTGCAGCCTCTTTTCGAGAGCCGTATCCCGGCCGCCCGGGGAAGGGGGATGGCGCCTGCTCTACGTGGGGCGGTTCGTCGAGGAAAAGGGATTGCGTGTCCTCCTGGAGGCGCTTGCGAGACTGCGGCGGCGGCGTTCGGATGTTTCGCTTGTCCTGATCGGGGGCCACCCGGCCACCGGGACGTCCGAGCCGTTCCTGCCCCAGGTCGCGGCCCTGGGACTGTCGGATTGCGTGGAGTTCAGGGATGCGGTGCCCCCGGAGGAAATGCCGCGCCACATGGCCGAGTCCGACCTCGTGGTCCTGCCCAGTTTCTACGACAGCTTCGGAATCGTGTTGATCGAGGCGATGGCCTGCGGCCTGCCGGTGGTGGCCACGCGCTGTGGCGGTCCGGAGGAGATGGTGGACGATTCGACAGGGCGTCTGGTCGCAGTTGGAGACGGGGAAGACCTGGCTGAGGGCATTCTTGAAGTCGTGGACGGGTACGAAGCCTATGACCGGGAGGCGATACGAAGGCAGGCGGAGGAGCGCTACGACTACCGGAAAGTAGCGGCACGGATCCACGCGCTATACGGGGAGGTGCTCGCCGCCGCGAATGCCTGATGCCTGGCCAAGTGCGCGGTCAAACAGAGGAAGGGATCAACCCGGCTTGAATCGGAAAACCGGGCATGCTCAAAGTTACAGCGGGAGAACTACTGGAATCTCCCCGGGGGGGATTGTACCGGGAGCCCGCTTTGCAGGAAATTCACCAGACAGGTAGATCAGGGGTCTATCCGGGTTTTTCAACGCCGAAACGTAAGTACGGAAAGTACCTGAGCCCTCGCTGTCCATCTGAGTACATGACAAGGCCATAGGTCGTTCCCTGTGCTTGGTGTATCCCCATCAAGCACTCCCCAGGAAAGGGAAGGCGACCTATGACCGCTATGAAGTTCCTCTCCAAGCTGTTCCAATTCAAGGGATTTCGCGCTGTCGACGTGTGGTTCGAAGGATGCGGGCAGGAAGCGGCCGTCGTGGTCTCGGTGAAGCCCCACAAGAACGGGTGCCGGTGTCCTCAGTGTGGGCGCCGGAGCAAGATCGTACGGGTCATGGAGCCCCGCCGCTGGCGCGATGTCCGCGTTTGCGGCCGTACCCTCTGGTTGCACCACACCCCTCGAGAGATCCGCTGTCCGACCCACGGCCGGCACGTCGAGAAGGTGCCCTGGGCGGCTCCCTCGGCCCGGGTCAGCTACCGCTTCGAATATCTGCTGCTGAAGTACTGCCAGTTGCATCGGCTCATCGCGCATCGGCGTACTGGGCACCGCATCCGCGGGCTGAAGACCCCTCGGTATCGACGAGGTCTCCTACGCCAGGTGCCACAAATACGCCACCCTGGTCTATGACCTGGAACGTTCCTGTGTCGTCCGGGTCGGCAAGGACAAGGCACGGGAGACCATCGACGCGTTCTTCCGGGACCGGCTGAGCGCCTTCCAGAAGGCTCGTATCCGCTGGGTCTGCTGCGATCTGAGCGAGACCTTCATCGGCGCCATCCGGCAGCATGGTCCCAACGCCCAACTCGTCCTGGACCGATTCCACGTCGTCAAGGCCCTCAACGAAGCCGTCGACGAGGTGCGCAAGGAACAGTGGCGGCAAGCCTGCGGCGAGGACCGCAAGCTGCTCAAGGGGCTGCGCTGGGTGCTGCTGCATCACTCCGCCCAGCGCTCGCGCAAGGACCGGCGCACGCTCAAAACCCTGGAGAAGACCAACCGCCGCATCTACCGCGCCTGACCCCTGAAGGACGAGTTCGAGCACTTCTGGCGCTACCAGGCGCGCTGGGCCGCCGAACGCTTCCTCAAGGAGTGGACGAAGGCGGCCCTGCACAGCCGCCTGGAGCCCTTGCGCAGGTTCGTCAATGCGGTGCGCAAGCATGCCGCCGGGATCACGGCCTTCGTCGATACGCACCTGACCAAGGCCGCCGCCGAAGGGCTCAATCGCATCATCCGCATGGTCAAGAATCGAGCCAGTGGATTTAAAACGCTCGATGCCTTTGCCGACCTCATCTACCTGTGCGTCGGAGACCTCGATATCCCTGCGCAGATTCCGGCCCGATTCCTTACAGTATGAATCACTCAATATCTCTCTCTGTAAACGCTATAAATTGCTCTTTGAAAAACCCGGATATAGCCTAGATCAGGTAGAAGATGTAGGAAGAGAGCAAGGGCGATCTCGGTTGATTTCTGACCCACCGGAAAAATCCGATGAAGCAGGACCGGCCCTGCGTGCAAATCACCCCGTCCCTGCCCCCGGATCCCCGCGGTCCGGCAGTTTCAACCATCACCGACGGCCAGGCTGAAGAGCAAGCGGCGATTTCGATATACCCGGTACTGGTCTTCGGGGATTGTAGAAAACATTGCCCGGTGGAAATTGACCGCAACGGCGCCTTCCAGGTTTTCGTCAGTCTGCTGCCACAATAGCCATAATGCCTTGAAACGATCGATGTTCTGTTTGGGATCCTGGGACAGGAGCAGATTGAGATATGCACGGAGCCGAGCAGGACTGCCAAAAGAGCTTGTGAAATGATCGTTTTTCATAGGAACAGTTTGGGCAAGGGGGTGTTCTTTGGCGTCGGTGGCAATAAGGATCATTGAGGGCGCTTGCGGCTTATCTATCGAAGCGAAGGTGGGGTATACGGCAAAAGGCCAGGAATCGATCAATGCGAAGCCGCAAAAACTGTTGGCGATTAACAGAAGGACACCTGCCTGGGTCACCGGCCGTGACGAAACCGGGGGAAGGGTTGTTTTGGTGTTGGTTTGGAATGAGGAGTTCCGGTTCAGGACTATCAGGAAAGGGAGGGCTAACAGGATCAGCGGCACCCGCGAAATGAAAAGGGTCCAAAAAGCCATCCCTTCTGCAGGTTCGCCGTTTAGTGAAAGGCGAATTGTCGGGCCCGACTTTTCCTCGGCGGTATAGTCGACGGCACCAAAGAAATCCAGTGATCGAGCCAAGGCAGCCCACCGTTGCCCTGGCGTGTCGGGTGTGTAGAACAGGATCGCATGTTTTTTGAAAAGGTGCTGTTTTGATCGTCCAAGGAGACTATGCCAATCTATAAAAACCACATAAGCAACCATCAAATGGGTGAAATGTATATTAAGAAATAGACTGTTATTAAGGTGAAATGTTAATCCTCCCAGTATATAAGCGATGCGGGTTGGGCGCCAGAACATGGCAAAGATGAAACCCATTTCGAGTACCATGGTGAGAATTCCGCCGCTTCTGTACAGCGCGGGGTTTCGAGTACCATGGTGAGAATTCCGCCGCTTCTGTAAAGTGGCCCTGAGGGGAACTTATCCAGGCGAAAAAATGGTTCCCAGCCTCCCAATTCAAACCATTTTGCGTACATCTTGAACCTGAGGTTGTCACTCAAAGCCCAGTCCGTACCCGAAAGAACGAATTTCCAGAATCCCGGAAAAAAATAGATCAAGCCGATCAACAACCAGGCAAATCGTAGAGGCAGTGCATACTTCCCAGCCCGGTGCAGGGGTGTTTTCGGGTGACATGGTCCTGCGGGCTGCGTCTACTGACAGGGCATGTCCGGAAGGACTGGCTGCCAGAAGGACTGTGAACCACCACATGAAATGATAATGGTCTATTTTCCCGAAAAATTGGGGAACCCCCAAAACATATAGGCCAATAATCGAGGCTCCGACGGCAGCTGTGCGGGTGAAAATCCCTAAAAGTCCCGCTATACAACATAGCTGAAACAACCTGAACAGCCCTTCGACCAGATAGGGCTTGGGCGGCAGGAAGCTAAGGAGCCAACCCCATCCCGGAGGGGGAACCAAGGCGGCTTCGGGCAGGTGGCTCAATTCAATGGCGAGTTTCGGGCCGAATACGAGCAACTGGGCAAACAGGAAAATGCGGAAGACTGCAAGATTTATTGGAGAGGTAGCAGCAGCATAGAAGGAGGCCAGGTGTCGGCGGCCGCGGAAAAGGGCCAAGGTCGCAAGACACCAAGCGGCGAAGTAGAGTAAGATGAGGCGTTCAAAGGTATGGATCCCACGTTCCTGGTAGTAGGATAGCGTTCGGTTCTGGGGGTCTTTCTGCCGGTCCTTGGCGAGCAATCTGTCCAGGTAATCCAGCGAATCTCCCTTGTATGCCGAATCTACCAGGTTTTCCAGGAGCGGGACGCCTGCAAACCAAGCGATCAGTCCCAGTGTAAAGAAGCCGATGAGCAGGGATTTGAGATGAAAGGATGTCATCTGTCAGAAAGCCGGAATCAGCAGTGCATGAATCAACCGCCAGGAGAAACTTTCGAAAAAATCAAAGGGGGGCCCGGCCGTTCCAGAAAGGTCAGCGCCGGTGAGCCATCCGGTGATCGACCAACGGAGCTATTCTCCGCCTGTACTTCCAGCGTCCTCAGCCCGGGGGTTTCGGCAGATGGTTGGTCAAACGGTACCGCGTACCGCATAGAAGGTTGCTCCATCGTTGCATGTTTTACCCGCTTGGTTTTTCACCGCCCTTCCTCCAAAGTAAGTCAATACAGTCTGAAAACGGAATGGCAGCGCAAACGGCGCAGCACCCTGTATTCAGCCTCATTAGGGATTGGGATTCAGGATGGTATCGTAAAGGCGCAGCAGCTTGTCCGCCTGAGTGTCCCAGTTGTACGTCGTCCGCGCCGCCTCCCGTCCATTTTCTCCCATCCGCCTTGCCGCCTCCGGATGTTCCCACAAATAGCGCACCGCCTCCGCGGCAGCCACTCCGTTTTCAGGATCGACGCAGATTCCGCATTCGGCCCCTTCCACGATCTCGCGCAGGTTGGGGAAGTCGGCGCAGAGCACGGGAATGCCGAAAGCCATGTACTCGAAGATCTTGGTCAGCTCCTTGCGCCGGGTGTGCCGGCTCGGGGGAAACAGGGCGAGACCGGCGGTCCAGCACTCGCGGAGGTAGTGCGAGACAATACGCTGGTGGGGGACGTAGGCGCCCACCCCTTCGAAGTGGAGGCGCTTCCGGTCGGACCCGGCCTGCAGCTCGGCCGCCAACTCCGGGTCGCAGCGGCCGACCAGGAGCAGCTCCGCCTCGGGCAGATGCTGCAGGAGCTCGGCGTGGCGGTGGGCCCCGCGGTAGGGTTTGACGTTCCCGGTGTATATGAGCCGCGGATGATCGGCCCGGGGACGAGCCTCCAGCCGGTCTTCTTGCAGAACGGGGAAGCGGGCGTAGTTGAGGATCGTTTCGCCTCGAGGGAAGCGCTCGGCGTAATAGCGCTCGGCCAGGACGAGGTGGAAGTGACGGCTGCTGCTCTCTTCGACCCAGGAGAGGAGCCTGGCTGCCAGGGCCCGTAGCGGGGAGGGAAGGTACTCCCGCTCCGCGAGCGCGGTGCGGTTGTCCTCGTGGATGTCGTAGATCACGCGCTTGCCCAGAAGCCGCAACAGCAGGCCGGCGGGGATCAGCTCCGGGTCGTGGAAGTGATAAAGGTCGGCTCGCTTTTCCAGGGCCTTGAGGAGGGTGCGCCCGACCCCCAGGCTCATGCGCAGGATGCGGTTGTCGCATCGGGGCAGCCCCCCTACCTCAATGCCGTCGACAATGGAGTTGGCCCCTCCGGGGGCCAACAGCACGACGTCGTAACCGGCCTCGGTCAGAGTTTTGCACTCCCGGTGGAAGACGCGGCTGTCGAAAGGGTCGTGAACGGTGGTCAGGTGAACGACGCTTGGCATGAGGATCCGCCAGGATTTGCCGTTCGGTTTCCTGCTCTTCTACCATAGCTCCCTGGACCATTGGCAGGGAAACCGAACGGTTGCGATAACTGCAGTCGGCAAAGATAATAGGATGGATACCCCCCCCGACCTTGTTTTTCCCCCTCACTCCTGCAACCTGGATGCTCGTAGTGGCTTTCTGGGCGGCCGTGGTTCTCGTCGCCCACACCTACCTGATCTACCCCGTCCTGCTCTACCTCCTGACGGTGGGGCGCCGAGCTCCGGGGTACGCCCCGCCGGAGGAGTGGCCCGGGGTGGCGATCGTCATCGCCGCCTACAATGAAGAGACAGTGCTGCGAGCCAAGCTGGAAAATACCCTGGACATCGACTACCCTGCGGACAAGCTGGACGTCGTCGTGGTCTCGGACGCCTCCACCGACGGCACGGACCGCATCGCCTCCGAATTCGCCGAGCGCGGGGTGCGCCTTTACAGGATGCAGGAGCGCAGCGGCAAGACCGCCGCGCAGAACGCGGGGGTGGAGCTTGCGCGGGGGGATTACCTGGTGTTTTCGGACGCCAACAGCATGTACGCTCCCGACGCCCTCAAGCAGCTCCTGGCCCCGTTCGCCGACCCCGGGGTCGGGTGTGTCTGCGGCGAGCTGCAATACGCCAACCCCGGAGAGGGAGGGGCGGGCAAGGGGGAGGGGGTCTACTGGCGCTACGAGCAGTTCCTCAAGCTCAGGGAGAGCATGCTCAGCTCCGCCCTGGGGGCCAACGGGGCGATTTACGCCCTACGGCGCGGCTGCTTCGAGGTGCTGGACAGCGACATCATCAGCGACTTCATCATGCCGATCCGCGTCTGGCGTCAGGGCTACCGGGTGGTTTATGCGCCGCTGGCAGTGGCCACCGAAGTCAGCCCAGGCACCTTCGTCGACGAGCGCCGCCGCCGCCGCCGCATCGTCTCGCGGTCCCTGTACGGTCTCTGGACCCAGCGCGGGGTGCTCAACCCGGCAGCCCATCTCCTTTTCGCCTTTCAGGTGGCGTCGCACAAGCTGCTGCGCTGGCTGGTGCCGGTGTTTCTTCTGGCCGCACTCGCCCTGAATCTACTTCTGTCAGAGGAAGGTGGGATTTATCGCGTCCTGCTGGCCCTGCAGGGTGGTTTTTACGGCTTGGCGCTGCTGGGAATGGCGCTGCCGGAGCGGCTCGGGCGGACCTGGCTGTTCTACATTCCCGCCTATTTCTGCGCCACCAACTGGGGTGCTTTGCAGGGACTTCTGCACTTCCTGAGCGGCCGCCGCCACCGGGTCTGGCAGCCGGTCGGCAGGGAGCAGTCGTAAAGGCTTGCAGCGTAGCCTTTCTGCGGCGGAGCGGCGCGGTCAAGGACGGGTTGCAGATCCTCAGGCGGTTGCCCGTCGCTCTTCGCGCCAGCGCTTCTGGATATCGCGCACGTACACCATCCCCAGCGTATAGCTGAGTGAGGCGAAGAGGCTGAGCACTCCGGTAATGAGGATGATGAGCAGCCGCCGCGGCCTGGCCTTGATCTCCGGCGGCACCGCCGGATCGAGTACCTGCACCGTCGAAGTCGTGTTCTTGGCCTCGATCAGCGCCTCGGCCTCCTGCTGCAGCAGGAGCTGCAGCAGGGCTTTCTGCACCAGCACGTCCTTTTCCCGGGTCGCGAACTCCTGGGCGACCCTCGGGATCTGCTTCAGCGGCAGGAAGAGGTTTTCGTCCAGCTGCAGCGTCTTGTTGCGGAGCAGGTCGTCCCCGTCGGCCTTGAGCCCGTCCCGCAACGTGACCATCATCTCCTCACGCAGCGCGATCTCCTGCTGGAGTTTTTTCACCCTGTCGTGTCCGGCGTCGAGTCCGGAGAGGATCAACCCCCGGCGGACGATCTCCAGCTCCATGGCTTTGGTCTGCATCCCCGCCGCGGCCCCGATAACCGCGCGCGCCTGGTCCTCGATGGAGATGGCGTTGTACTCCGACTGGAACTCCACCAGCCGCTCCATCTTCTCCTCGAGCTTGGCGTCCTCCTCCTTCAGAAGCTTGCGGATGAAGTCGAGGCGCTCGGATGCGGTCTTCTGGGAGATCTGCTTGTTGGTTATGTCGAGTACCTCGATGTAATGGGTGGCCATGTCGGCGGCCTTCTGTGGGTCCTGGTCGAGCACCGAGATCTGGATGGTGCCCTCTTCGGTCTTGTCGACCGAGGTTTTTGCCGCGAGGATCTCGACCGCATCGGTCATGGTTTCGGCATCGTAGCGCTGCAGAAGGTCGAACTCCCCTACAATATTGCGACGCGTTTTCTGGCTGATCAACGTGGCGATGAAGATGTCGGCCGGAGTGCCCTTTTCTCCAAGGCGCAAGGTCGGGATCGGCAGCGCCGAAAGCAGGTCGGAAAAGCCGAACCCCTGTTTTTGTTCCTTTGGCGGCAGAATCTGCGCAATCGCCTCGTACTCCTTGGGCACCAGGAAGCTGAGCGTCCCGGCCAGGACGCACATACCCAGGGTGCCTCCGACAATCATTTTCCGGCCGGCGTGCAGCGCGGCCAGCAGGTCGAGTATATCGGTGTCTTTTCTTTCTATTTCCATTGCGAGTGCTTTCTTGTGTGTATCTACGCCGGGAGGCAGGCGGGGTTACTTGAATGACCGGACCAGGACCACCAGGGTCAGGGTCTCGGCTATGGTGCGCATGGTCGCCTGGGTGAATTCCCAGTAGTTGACTCGCTTCTTCTGCGGTACCCAGATCTCGTCGCCGGCTTCGACCAGAAGATCATTTTTAAGCTCTTCCCGGATACTGGTGCGTGCGCGGATCAGACGGGCACCTCCCTTGTCGGCGTCGTATGTGTAGCCACCGGCCTTTTCCATGTAATAGCGAACGTCGCCCTCCGGTTCGAAATCGATCAAGCCCGGCTTCTGGACCTGCCCGCTGACGCTGATGGTCCGCCGTCGTGCGGGTATGTAGATGACGTCGCCGCCCTCGAGCGTGACGTTCTGCTCCTCGTCGTCTTCCAGGAACAGGCGCTCGAAATCGACCGCTGCCCGCCCCTTCTCCTCACGGCCCTTGGTCTTGAGATAGGCCCGGTCTTCGTCGCTCATGTCGGCCAGCCCGGTCACCGCCCGCAGGCTGCGCAACCGATCCAGCTCGGGGTCGATCTGGCTGCGCATCTTGGTGCGGATCACCTTGGCGCCGATCAGCGAGGCCTCATCGGTGAGGCCGCCTGCCATCGCCAGCACGTCCTTGATCCGGGTGATCCCCGGGTAGATGCGGTAACGGCCCCGGTACTTGACCTGGCCGACGACCATCGTCGTCGGCATGAGCTGCCACTGCGTCCGCGCGCGGATGAACACCATGTCGTTGGCTTGAAGGGGCACGTCGCGAATATCTCCGTACACGAACCCCGCTTTCCCCTCCTCGTTGCTGCCCAGCTCGATGACCTCGGCCTCCTCGGTGCCTTCGCGGAAGCGCCACAGCTCCGCCCTGACCAGGGGGGCGTCCCGACGCAGCCCCTTGGCGAGGTTCACCAGGTCCTCGATCCTGTCACCGGGCCGGAACTCCTGCTCCCCCTCCAGGTTGACGGCGCCGAAGATGAACACCGAGGCGTCGCGGTAGCCGACGTGGACTACGTCTCCCATGCGCACGTAGGGGTTGTGCGCGATTTTGCCTGTGGAGAGGAACATGTCGAGATCGACGAGATCGACCCTGCCGTCCAGATGGATCAGCTTGATCGAGCGCCGTCCGGTGGTCTGTTCGATGATCTGGCGCACGCGGGTGACCTGCTTGCCGCCCACCTCGTCCTGGAAGCTGGTGCCCCTCAGCTCGTCGGTGAACCCCCCGGCCCGCTCGATCATGTCGGAAACCCGCGTGGTCGGGTGGATGGTGTAGCTGCCTTCCTGCAGCACGGCGCCGGTGACGTAGGCGGTGAAGAAGCGCATGCTCGCCAGGGTGAGGGTGATGTCGACGCCGGGGTACTTGCCCCGCGACGTGGCGAGGATCCGTTCCTTCACCTCGGACAGGAACATTCCCGAGACCTCGAAAGCGCCGACAGTGGGAATGATGACGTTGCCGACGGGGTCGACCTGAAGCATGTAGGAGAGGTCGAACTCGCCCCAGATGTAGAGCTGCATCACGTCGCCGGGGCCGACGACATAGGTCTCCGGATCGACTTCGCGGTCCTGGCTGATACGCAGCTTTTCCACTTTCTCCCCGCTGGGCAGTCGGATCTTTCCGGAAACCAGATCCTGCCCCAGCTCCCTCAGTTCGGTTCCGGGGAGCTGCTGCAGCTCAGCTTCTTCCAGCTCTCCCTCCTCGACCAGTCTCTGCAGTTCCTCTTCGTCCTGGGCCAGGCCAGGTCCTGTCGACCCGTGAAGAATCAGGGCGAGAGCGAGTGCAAAAATCCGTATTGGCATGATTCCTCCTGTTACAGATTCGACGTATTTGTTAACTGGAGTGTCGGGGGGCAGCCGCCGATGGCGGTCTTCAGGCCCGCGGCTGCGGGCCTTTCCCCTTGCCGAACACCGTAACGGCCGGCTGCCTGCAACCCGGCGTCCTGCCGCGGTGTCATACATGGTGCAAGGGCTGCCGAAAGGTCGATGGCCGGATGCCGGCAGTATGGTCGCTGGTCAAAACGCCGCTTGTGTGGTGGTGACGTGGCGAGGGCTTGGCGGATGAAGCTCGCTCGATGCCTGGCGATGCTTCCGTGCCCAGACCTCTAACCGTACAGAACCTGCACGGGAAGATACTGAACTGCTGGGTGCGGAATGGACGAGCGGTGCAAAGGGAGGTGACGGGTGAGAACGTGGGGGAAAGCACAACGAACAGAACCATTTAACGCTACCAACCGTACTGGGAATAGTCAAGCTGGCACAGCCGGGATGGCCCCCCGATCAGCCGACACCGGCGGAGTACCGGCCATTCGCCCGGTCTCCGCTTGTCCCGCCCCGGCAGCCCGGATACCTTCTGCGGTTCGCAACGAAGGACTTGACCATGGCTCGAACCGCAGGCATCGGGGTAATAGGAATGGGGTGGATGGGCCAGGTCCACAGCCGCTCCTACCGCACCGTCGCCGACCGCTTCTGGGACAGCGAGCTCCAACCCCGGCTGGTGGTCTGCGCCGACGATGTCGAGAGCCGCGCCCGCGAGGCGCAACAGCGCTTCGGCTTCGCTGGCAGCACCACGGATTGGCGGGAGGTGGTCGACGATCCCGAGGTCGCCGTCGTCAACATCGCCACTCCGAACGACCGCCACCTCGAAATCGTCGAGGCCTGCGCTGCGGCCGGCAAGCATCTCTTCTGCGAGAAACCGGTGGGGCGCGGTCCCCGGGAGACGGCCCGCATCGAAGCGGCGGCAAGGGAGGCCGGGGTTCTGACCTTCGTCGGCTACAACTACCGCTGGGCGCCGCTGGTGCAGCACTCCCGCCGGCTCATCCGCGACGGCAGGCTCGGCGACCTCACCCACTACCGCGGCCGTTTCCTCGTGGGCTACGCCAGCAACCCGGACGCCGTCCTCTCCTGGCGTTTCCAGCAGGAGCACGCCGGCCTCGGCGCCCTCGGGGACCTGATGTCGCACGTCATCGACATGGCGCACTCGCTGGCGGGTCCGATCGACCGCGTCGTCGGCAACCGCGCCACCTTCATCGGCGAGCGCCCGCTGCCGCTGGCCGCGGCCGGCGAAGGCACCCACTTCTCGGTGCGTAGCGGCGGCCCAAAAGGGAAGGTGACCAACGAAGACTACGCCGGGGCCCTGGTGCGGTTCGCCAACGGCGCCAGGGCAGCTTCGAGGTCGACCGCATCATCAGCGGTCTCAAGTGCCAGATGGCATTCGAGGTGCACGGGACCAGGGGGGCGATACGCTGGGACTTCGAGCGCATGAACGAGCTGCAGGTCTACCTGCCAGAAGAGGAAGGCGGCCACGACGGCTTCGTCACCATCGTTAGCGGCCCGGAGCACCCGTCCCACCTGCGCTTCACCCCGGGACCCGCCCTCGGCCTGGGATACGACGATCTGAAGGCGATCGAGGCAGGCAAGTTCCTCGACAGTATCGCCGCCGGCAGTCAGGGGGAGCCGGGTTTTGCCGATGCCCTGGCCGTCGCCGAGGTTCAGGACGCCGTCGCCCGCTCCTGGGAGAGCGAGAGCTGGGAACCGGTGCGCGGGATCGGCGGATAAGCGAGCCAGCGAATCGGCATGAAGGTGCAACAAGCCAGCGACCAGGCTCCAAGCGAGCACGGCTGGCCATGGAATTGATGCACGGCGCGCTGTTGCCCGCGGTCACATCGAACCCGGCAGGTTCGCGAGTCCAAGCGAGCACGGCGAGCTATGAAATTGATGCACGGAGAGAAGCCATGAGCATCCACGGTCACGAGACCCGACGCCTGACCATGGCGCAGGCGCTCGTCGAGTACCTGAAGGTCCAGTACAGTGAGCGGGACGGGGAGCGCCGCCGCCTCGTCCCGGCCCTGTTCGGGATCTTCGGGCACGGCAACGTCGCCGGCCTCGGCCAGGCGCTCGAGGAATGCGGCGGCACCGGACTGCCCTACTACCAGCCCTGCAACGAGCAGTCGATGGTGCACACGGCGTCGGGGTACGCCAAGGCCAACCGGCGCCTGGCGACCCTGGCCTGCACCTCATCCATCGGTCCGGGGGCCACCAACATGGTTACCGGGGCGGCGACGGCGACCATCAACAGGCTGCCGGTGCTGCTGCTGCCCTCGGACTACTACGCCACCCGCCATCAGGGGACGGTGCTGCAGGAGCTCGAGAACCCCACCGCGGCCGACGTCAGCGTCAACGACTGCTTCCGGCCGGTGAGCCGATTCTTCGACCGCATCACGCGGCCCGAGCAGCTGCTGACCGCGCTTCCCGAGGCGATGCGCGTCCTCCTCGACCCGGCCGAGACCGGCGCCGTCACCCTGTCGCTGCCCCAGGACGTCCAGTCGCACGCCTGGGACTACCCGGTCCGCTTCTTCGAGGAGCGCACCTGGCGCGTCGACCGCCGGCCCCCGGAGCCGCGGCGAATCGCCGAAGCCGTGGAGATGATCAGGGCGGCCAGGCGGCCGGCGATCATCGCCGGGGGCGGGGTCCACTACTCCGACGCTTCCCGGGAACTGCGGGAGTTCGCCGGGCAGACCGGCATGGCGGTCGGGGAGACCCTGGCCGGCCGCGGCGCCATGGCCGCAGAATCCGAGCTCTGCCTGCACTCGTTCGGCATCAGCGGCAACCCCGCGGCGTACCGCATCATCGGCCAGTCCGACCTTGTCATCTGCGCCGGCACCCGCCTCAGCGACTTCGCCACCGGTTCGCAGGCCGCCTTCCACCATCCGCAGGTGAAGTTCATCGGCATCAACGTCGCCGGGCGCGACGCCTGCAAGCAGGGAGCCCTGCCGATCGTCGCCGACGTCCGCGAGGCGTTGCGCGCCCTTTCGAATGCCTGCGCCGAGGCCGGGGTCAGGCCGGACGCCGCGTACGTCGAGGAGATCGCCACGGCGAGGGAGACGTGGCGGAAGCAGAAGCAGAAGGAGATCTACACCCAGGTCCCCGGCGAGGCGATGAGCCAGGGCCACCTGATCGGCATCCTCAACGAGGAGGCGAAGCCGGGGGACACAGTGATCTCGGCCGCGGGCAACCAGCCCGGCGACCTGCACAAGCTCTGGGATACCTCCGGCGGCAGGCACTGCCACCTCGAGTTCGGCTACTCCTGCATGGGGTACGAGATCCCCGCCGGCATCGGCGTGCGCATGGCGCAGCCGCAGGGAGAGGTGTTCGTCTTCGTCGGCGACGGCACCTACCTGATGTCCCCGACCGAGATCGTCACCGCGGTCCAGGAGGGGTTGAAGATCACGGTGATCGTCTCGAACAACCACGGGTACCAGTGCATCAGGGGGCTGCAGCTGGCGACCACGGGGAGGGATTTCGGCAACGAATTCCGCGCCCGCGACCCGCAGACGAGGCGCCTGTCCGGCGCCTACCTCGACCTCGACTTCGCCGGCAACGGCGCCAGCATGGGGGCGCGCTCCTGGCGCGTCGAAACCGAGGAGGAGCTGCGCGCCGCTCTCAGGGAGGCGCGCGCCGAAACCCGTCCCTGCGTCATCGCCGCCGAGATCGAGAAGCATCGGTTCCCGCCCCCTTCCGGCATGTGGTGGGACGTCGAGGTCGCCGAGGTGAGCTCCAACTCCGAGGCGCGCGAGCTGCGCGCCGCGTACGAGCGCGACCGCCGCAGGCAGCAGAGGTTCCACTACTGACCATGATCGCCAATCCCGTAAAAGAGGCCTGGAAACGGGGCGAACCCGCGGCCGGGTTCAACGTCTTCGAATCGCTGCGCCCGTCGGTCGCCAAGATCGCCGCCCGCGCCGGTTTCGACTTCCTCATGGTCGACACCGAGCACGTGGTCCACAACGAGGAGACCCTCACCAACTTCCTGGTCATCGCCCGCGACAACGGGCTCGCCCCCTGGGTGACGGTGGTGGCCCCGGAACGCGCCCTGGTGTCGCGCATGCTCGACGCCGGCGCCCTCGGCATCGTGCTGTCGCACGCCGATACCCCGGAACAGGTGGAAGAGCTGGTGCGCTGGTGCAAGTACGCCCCTGCGGGGGAACGCGGCCTTGCCCTGGGGGCCAACGCCGGCTACGACAGCAGCGACGTAGCAGCCTACTGCGAGGCGGCCAACGAAGCGGTGCTGGTGATCCCCAAGATCGAGTCGGCCCTGGCGGTGGCGAACATCGACAGCATCCTCGCGGTCGAGCTGGTGGACGGGATCGTCTTCGGCCCCGGGGATCTGGCGGCGACCATGGGTCTTCACGGGCAGTGGGAGCACCCCGAGGTGCTCGCCGCCATGGAGAAGGTGATCGCCGCCGCACTCGCCCGCGGCCTGGCGGTCGAGCCGGCGATCATGCCGAAGGACCGGGCGGCGTACGAGCGCGAACGCAAGCGGGGCTGCCTGATCTTCGGCAGCACGCGGCAGAGCGAGTACAACCTGCTGCAGGCCGCGGCGGACAAAGCGATGGAACCTTACAGATAGGAGCTCGTACATACCTCATGCTGTTCAACCGCGAGCGCGCCATCGAGCACATGGACCGTTGCGGCCTCGACGCCCTGGTGGCGACGAGCCCGACCAACATCACCTACTTCAGCGACTACTACTGCTGGCTCGACAAGCTGTTCAAGGAGTACATGACCCGTCCGGGCGCCGGCACCGGGCTGACGCAGCAGTTCGCCCTCTTTCCCCGGCACGGCGAGCCGGCCCTCGTCCTGGTGCCGCTGCTGGCGGCAAACTCCCTCGATTCCTGGGTGCGTGAGGTCCGCTCTGCCGGAGGAGGGGGCTTCGACGACCCGGCCCCGGCCGATCTCCCGCTCGACGAGCGGCAGCAGTATTTCCTCGAGTTCGCGCGGGCTCTCGACCCGGAGGCCACCGCGGTCGGCTCCCTGGCGGAAGCTCTGACCGACCGCGGCCTCGCCGACGGCCGCATCGGCATCGAGTGCGGCAGCCTGCCTGCGGCCACTCTCGCCGGGATCCGCGAGAGCCTGCCGGAGGCGGTGATCAGGGACTGCTCCAACCTCATCCTTCTCATCCGTATGGTGAAGGGTCCCGAGGAGCTTGAGCGCCTGCGCACCGCCTGCCGCATTGGCGAGGGGGCGGCCACCCGCGTGCTGTCCGGCGCCCTCCCCGGAACGTCGACGCGGGAGATGGTGGCCGAATACCGCGCCCTGGTGGCGCAGGAAGGGGCGGATCTCGACCACTTCGCGGTCTGCGTCCGCGGCCTCGGTCTCTCCACCGAACCAGACGTTACCCTCCTCGAGGACGACCTGCTCTACACCGACTACGGTTGCGTCTTCGACTACTACTGCTCCGACAGCGGCCAGACCCTGGCGCTGCGCGAGCCGGGCGCGGAGAACCGCGCCCGCTACGAGGGGCTGCGCGACTCGGTCGCCGCCGGCGCCGAGGCCGCCCGCGCCGGGGCGAAGGCTTCGAGCGTCGCCGCGGCCATGAGCGGCCTGCTGGAGGGGCGCGGAATCACCGGTTCGTTTCCCCACGGCCACGGCATCGGCCTCGAGGTCCGTGACTACCCGATCCTGGTGCCCGACAACGGGCTGCGCATCCGCGACGACTGCGTCGACGAGCCCTCCGACCTGCCGCTGGAAGCCGGCATGGTGTTCTCCCTCGAGGCCGGCCTGTTCACCCCGGGCGCTTTCTCCCTCCAGGTCGAGTGCTCATTCGTGGTCGCCGAGGGGGGCGGCGAGCCCCTGACTCCCCAGGACCGAACTCACCCGATCGTACCGGAGTGACCATGAACCTTCTAAAATTGTTTGGCCGCCTGGCCCCCGGGGCCGTCGTCCGCATCGCCGGGACGGGCTTTCGCGAAGGCATCCCGGCGCGCGACGCCGACGCTGGCTGGACCCTGGGCGTCGGCCGCCGCCCGGACGGCGACCTCATCGTCGTCGACTACCAGTGGCACCGCCTCTACCGCATCGACGCCGATGGCATCCTGCACAACTTCGCCGGCGACGGCATCCGCGGCCTGAGCGGCGACGGCGGCCCCGCGGAAGCCGCCCGCTTCAACAACCCCCACGACCTCGCCATCGACAGTCAGGGCAACCTCTACCTGTCCGACCTCGGCAACCAGGTCTACCGTCGCATCGACGCCGCAACCGGCATCGTCACCCGGGTCGCCGGCAGCGGCAAGGTCGGCCGCGGCGGCGACGGCGGTCCGGCGGTGGACGCCGAGATGGACACCACCTGCGGCATCGCCGTGGCAGCCAACGGCGACCTCTACCTCTCGAGCGAGTGGGCCGACAACATCCGCCGCGTCGACGCCCGGACCGGCATCATCGAGCGCTTCGCCGGCCTCGACGCGCGCCACTACCCCTCGGAGAAGGGGGACAGCCGGCCGGCCGGCGGCCCGGGAATCAGCCTCGGCGGCTACCACGGCGACGGCGGCCCCGCGGCGGAGGCCGGCTTCCACCACCCGGAGCACCTCGCCTTGGACTCGCAGGGGGACCTCTACGTCTGCGACAACTCCAACGACCGCATCCGCCGGATCGACATGAAGACCGGGGTCGTCACCACCGTCCTCGGCAACGGGCAGCGCGCTTCCAACGGCGACGGCGGCTCCGCGGTCGAGGCGAGCACCCTGATGCCGGACGCCATCTGCTTCGACGCCGGCGACAACCTCTACGTCGGCGAGAAGTACGGTTTCCGCATCCGCAAGGTGGAGGCCAACACCGGCATCGTCACCACTCTGGTCGGCAACGGCTGTCCCGGTTTCGGCGAGGAGGGGCTGCCCGGCACCGAGACCCACTGCAACTCCGTCGAAGCGGGGATCTGGGCCGATCCCGACGGCTCGGTCTACTGGGGTGACTGCTCCGGACGCACGCGCCGCTGCGACGGCGCCACCGGCATCGTCACCACCGTGCTCGGCGGCACCCACGTGCACGACGGCGAGGTCGCCACCGAGGGGTACATCAACGGCATAGCCGGCATCGACGTCGCCCCGGACGGGCGCATCTACCTCGCCGACGCCTGGAACCAGCGCATCCGCGTAGTCGAGCCGGCCACCGGGATCATCCGCACCGCTGCGGGAAACGGCGCCCGCGCCTACGGCGGCGACAACGGCCCGGCCACCGAGGCCTACCTCGGCAACCCCCACGACGTCTCCGTCGACCCGGAGGGCCGCGTCGTCATCGCCGACACCCGCCACTCGCACGTTCGCCGCGTCGACGCCGACGGCATCATCCGCGTCGTCGCCGGCACCGGGCAGGAGTGGGACAAGGGGGACGGCGCCCTCGCGGTCAGCGCCTGCTTCGTGCAAATCGCCTCGGTCGCCCACGGGTCGAACGGCGACCTCTACATCGGCGACGCGGTCGGCCGCATCCGCAGGGTCGACGCCGACAGCGGCATCATCACCACCGTGGCGGGGATCGGACTTCCCGGGTACTCCGGAGACGGCGGACCCGCGGCCAATGCCCGCATTCACCAGCCGGAGGCGCTCTGCTTCGGCCCGGACGGGGCCCTGTTCTTCGCCGACAGCAGGCGGCACGCGATCCGCAAGGTCGACGCCGACGGCGTCATCGACACGGTGGCCGGCTGCGGGGAGCCGGGGTTCTCTCCCGACGGAACGAGGGCAACCGAAGCCCGCATCGACGAGCCGTCCGGGGTCGCCGTCGGCATCGACGGAAGTCTCTACTTCTCCGACACCAACAACCACTGCGTGCGCCGCGTCGGCGCCGACGGGCGCCTGCGGACCGTGGCCGGCTGCGGCGAGCCGGGGGAGTGCGCCGACGGCGAGCAGGGTACCGCGGCGCGGCTCAACGAACCGAACGCCCTCTGCTTCTTCGATTCCCACATCCTGCTGATCAGCGATTTCGGCAACAACCGCGTCCGCGCCCTGCGGCTGCCGGACTGATCCCGTTCGGGGCAGAACCGTGAAGGCGCTGTCGATGCGGTCCCACAAGGCCGGGGACCTCGCCCTGGTCGAGGCGCCGGTGCCGCAGCCCGGACCCGGCCAGCTCCGCCTCGCGGTCCGCACCGTGGGCATCTGCGGCTCCGACGTCTCAGCGGCCCTGGCCAAACCGAACTTCGACTGGGTGCCGCGGCCGCTGATTCTCGGCCACGAGTTCTCGGGGGTGGTGGACGCGGCCGGTACCGGCGTGAAGGGGTGGGAGTCGGGGCAGCGGGTCAGCGCCCTGTCGGTCCAGGGGTGCGGCCGCTGCGACCCGTGCCGAGCCGGCAACACCCAGCAGTGTCCGGACCGCGCCATACTGGGGTTGAGCATGCCTGGGGCCATGGCCGAGTACTGCCTCGTCGACGCCGCTTTCGCCGTGCCGCTGCGCGATGGCCTCAGCCATCTCGAGGGGGCCCTGATCGAGCCGCTGGCGGTGGCCTGCCGCTGCGTGCGGAAGGGGTGCGAGGCCGGCGGCGGCGATACGGTGGTGGTCTCCGGCTGCGGCATCATCGGGCTGCTGTGCGCCCTCGTCGCCAGGGCCTGCGGGGCGGAGGTAACGGTTACCGGCATCGCCCCCGACGCAGAGGTGCGGCTGCGCAAGGCGCGCTACCTCGGCATGGCGGCCGTCCTGGTCGGCGAAGATGCGCCGCTGGCGCGGCAGCTCCCGGAGCCGGTCGACATCCTGATCGAGGCCTCGGGTGCCCCAGGGGCCCTGGCCGCGGCTTCGGAGGCGGTCAGGCCGGGCGGCATGATCGGGGTGGTCGCCACCTATCCGGCGCCGGTCCCGTTGCCGGCGACCGACCTCGTGCGCCGCGAGCAGCGCCTGCACACCTCCTTCGGGTCGACGCGGGAGGACTACGAGCAGGCGATGGCCCACCTCGCCGCCGGGGACATCCCTGTCGAGCAGCTGGTCGAGACCTACCCCCTCGGAGAGGCGCTGGCCGCCTTCGAGGCGTCGATCGCAAAGACTACGGCGAAAGCAGTCCTCATCCCGTAGGGCGGGCCCGTTGGCCGGCCTTGACCGGGGCAGGGTCCGGGGTGATCCTCAGCTTTCCGCAACCAAACAAACGAACGGAATCAGGAGTGGAACCATGAATGTCGCCGATACCCGCGCTGTGCTGACAGGAAACGCGGTCGCCGTACCCACCACCATCTGGAAGCGGCCCGGAGTGCTCGATCCGGAAGCGAACGCGAGGAACGCCGAGTTCCTGTTCGCCAACGGCATCACCGCGGCCGTGTACGCCGGCGGCGTCGGCGAGCACGACCGGCTGTCGCCGGAGCAGCAGGTCGAGCTGCTGACCGCGGTCGCCGCGGCGGTCCGCGGCACAACGGAGAATCCCTGCCTGGGAACCGGGCTCGGCCGCACCGTCGAGCGGGTCAGACAGCTGGCCCCCGCCCTTGCCGATCTCGACATCTCCTTCGCGATGATGATGCCCCCTGCCACCGGCGATGCGGAGGAACAGTTCGCCTATTTCAGCAAGGTCATGGGGATCCTGACCGACCACGGGATCGGGCCGATGCTCTACCCGCGGCCCGAGCACCCGATGAAGGTCTCCACCCTGGAGCGGCTGATGGACGTCTGCGAAGTGCCGGGGGTGAAGCTGGCGAACAACGGCCTGCTGCTGGAGTACGCCGAAATGGTTGCCCGCCTCGGGCACGAGCGCACCGCCTGGCTGTGCGGCACAGCCGGGTGGTGGATGCCGGCGTACGCGGCGGTCGGGGCGGCGCGGGGCATGTCGACGGGGATCGGAAACGCCTTCCCGGACAAGCCGCTCGATCTGCTGAGGCGCCTCGCCGACAGCAGTTTCGAAGCGGACGACACCTACTGGACGATGGTCCGCATCGAGCAGGTCCGCCAGCGCGACAAGTCGTACATCGCCCTGGTCATCAAGCAGCTGCAGGAGCTGGTCGGGCTCGCGGGCGGCATGAACGGGGACGGCTCCGAGCTGCCGGACGCGGTCAAGAGCGAGGTCGAGACCCTGGTGCGGGACGCCTGCTGGCTAGGCGGCCGCTGAGTTGTCCCGCCGGCGTCAGAACTTGCCGCTCTGAAGGTCGCGGACGATGTCGGCGAGGCAGCCGGCGATCGCCTCGAACATGCGCTCCCCCTTCTCCGCCGAGCCGAAGGTGGGGTCCCCGTAGATCCCCTGCTCCGTCATCTCGTCCATGCGCAGGAACTGCGACACCCGGTCCTTGTACTCCGATTCGGGATGAGTGCCGTCGCGGGTGGGCAGCTCCCCTTTGACGAGATCCGGCCGGATCGACAGCATAAGCGACGTCTCCATCTCGCCGGCATGCCCCCAGCCGTGAGGGCCGGCCTCGCGGATCTCGTCGAGGAGGGGCTCGGCCGCCTTCCAGTGCGACACCGCGAAGACGCGCGATTCCGGGTAGCGCTCCTTCACCTTCTGCAGGGCGACGGCCATGTCCGGCTGGTTGCCGCCGTGGCCGTTGACGATCAGCACCCTGCCGAAGCCGGCCTCGATCAGGCAGCCGACGGTTTCGGCGATGAGGTTGACGTGGGTGTCCGCGGTCGCCGTTATGCTGCCGGCGAAGCGCATGTGGTGGAAGGAGTATCCCAACCACTGCGTCGGCAGGCAGACGACGTCCCCGGGCAGCTGCCGCTCGAGGCGCGCGACCACCTCGTCGGTCTCCATGGTGTCGGTGAGGAACGGCAGGTGGGGCCCGTGCTGCTCGAAGGCGGCGATCGGGTAGACGGCCACCAGGTTGCTTTTGTCGAGGGCCGCGACTTCCGGCCAGGTCATTTCACCCAGTTTCATTGATTTCCTTTTCAGTTTTCGGATATAGGGACGAGAAGGAAGTGGAGAAGGAGGTCGAGCGCATCGTCGGAGAGCCGGACGGAATTCTCGGGGTGGTGTTCCGCTGCCGCTGAAGCGCCGCCGGCTCAGCGCAGGAAGTCGAGGTCCCTCAGGCCCTGCTCCAGCCTCTCCATCTGCGCCTCGGTGAGCGTGTAGTACGGCAGCGGCAGGTGCCGGCCGCTGATGCCGAACAGCTCGGACATGCCGTGCCAGACCGGGTTGAGGCTGACCCCGAAGCTCCCCATCAGGTCCCGCAGCGGCCACTCGATTTCGCGGACGACGCGCCAGGCTTCCGGGAAGCGTTCGGCCTTGACGGCGTCGAAGTATTTCCAGGCGATGTCCGGGCGGAAGCTCATGATCGGGCAGAGGTAGCCGTCGACGCCGTAGGGAACCTGGAGGGTGTGGTTGGACATCCACCCGCCCGAGACCACCGCCCAGCGGTCGTGGACGAGCATGCACATGCGGTTGCCGGCCTCGCCGAGCACGTCGTCCTTGACGGCGACGAGGTTGGGGCAGCGTTCGTACAGCTCCCGCACCACCTCGAGCTGGCGGCCCGGGGGGCGCTGGCCCATGTGGGTGAAGAACGCGGTCACGATCATCGTCGGCATGTGTTGTCCGACGGCGTTGAAATGCTCGACCAGGGTGTCCGTGGTCGTCGACGCGGCCCAGTCCGGGGGCAGGAGCATGAGAAGGTCGGCGCCGATACCCTTGCAGTACTCGGCGAAGGCGGCCGCCTTCGGGGTCGCCCAGGAGTTGTCGGCGGCGATGACCCTGGCGCGCCCGCGGCTCTGCTCGACGACGACCCTCACCAGCTCGGCGATCTGCTCGTCGGTCAGCACCGAGTACTGGCTGTCTCCCCAGGTCACCATCACCGTCCCCGCCCTGGCGGCGACGGCGAACTCCACCTGGGCGCGTACCCCGTCGAAGTCGATTTCTCCCGCTTCGGTGAACGGCGTACGCAGCGAGGGCACCGGGCAGTCGAGGGCGGCTCTCAGCCCGGCCGGACAACCCGCTTCTTTCGAGCCCATCAGTAGGTCGCCCTGCCGCCGCTGGCGTCGAAGCACTGGCCGGTGGCGAAGGTCGACTCGTCGGAGGCGAGGAAGAGAATCGTCGCCGCCACTTCCTCCGGCCTGCCCAGCCTGCCCAAGGGGATCTTCGAGGTCAGGAAGTCGACCCGTTCCGGCTCCATCTCCCGGAGGATCGGCGTGTCGATCAGCGCCGGGGCGACGCAGTTGACGCGGATGCCGTCGGCGAGCACCTCCTTCGCCAGGGTTTTCGTGAAGCAGATCACACCGGCCTTCGACACGGAGTAGGGGGCCATGTTGGCGTTCCCCTCCTTGCCGGAGATCGACGCCATCGACACGATGGCTCCCGACTGCCGCGGGATCATGTGGCGCACGGCCGCCTGCGAGCAGAGGAAGGTCCCCTTGAGATTGACGTCGAGGACGCGGTTCCAGTCCGCCTCGTCGAGATCCCGGACCGAGGTGTCGCTGCCGACGATCCCGGCGTTGTTCACGAGGATGTCGAGGCTGGCGAAACGGGCGACGACCCCGGCGAAGGCGCTTTCGACGGAAGCGGCATCGGCGACGTCGGCGCGGAAGGCGGATGCGCCGAGCTCCTCGGCGGCCTGCTCCGCCTTCTCCAGGTCGATGTCGAGGATGGCAACGCGCGCGCCCTCGGCGACGAAACGGCGGGCGATGGCATAGCCGATCCCCTGGGCCGCTCCGGTGACGACGGCGTTTCTGTTCTCGAGCAGTTGGGGTTTCATCCGGTCTCCCTGTCTGGCGTGAATCCTGGCGCCAGGGCGCGCGTCCGGGGGACAGAGTTCAGGTGCCGGTTCGCCTCGGCGTCGGGGTACTCGATCAGTAGGGCGTCGTCTGCACGGCGAGGGCGATGGAGAGCTCGATGTCGACGATGGCCTGCGACACGGCGCGGCCGATCAGGTCGAGCTGGCGCACCTCGTCGATGCGGCTGGAGACGTTGGCCAGCTCGCGGTCGGACAGTATCTGGCGGAACAGGTCGCAGGCGTGCACCAGGCCGACGATGACCACGTCGCGCGGCAGGGGAACCTGGTCGCTGAACAGGATCTCCATGATCCGGAGCTTCACCTCCCGCTCCGCGGTGCCGTCGATGGCCGGGTAGCGGCGAGCCTGGAAGACCCACAGGAAGCGGTCGTCCCGGCATTCGAGAATCCCCCGGTCGACCAGCCGGTTGAGCGCCTTGTGGCGAATCGCCTCGGCGCTGAGGCGGGCGGTGCGCTCCACCCAGAAGCGCGCGTCGTGGGTCTCCGTGGCCTGGGCGATGTCGGCGAGCGTCGGGTCGAGCAGGCTGTCCTGCAGGGGCTCGGAACTGACCAGGATCAGCTTCTCCAAGTCGGTGTCGATACGGTCCTCGAGGGCCAGGTCCATCAGCACCCCGCCGGCGAGGGCGTAGCGCAACAGCCGGTCCGGCACCCTCGCGAATTTGCCGTTCTCGTCGTCGAGCATGAGCAGCATGAGTTCTTCGGGGAATCTCAACATCGTCCATTCCTTTTTTTCTCGTTAAATCCGCCCCCACCGAGGCGAGGGAATAGTCCTCTCCCTTTTGAGCAGCAGAGTGAGTCTTCTCGCAAAGACGCTCTTTCCAGTCGACAGCCTGTACGTATAGATCCCGCTGGCCAGGGGACGACCGTGGCTGTCCCGGGCGTCCCAGTAAATGCGATGAGGGCCTGCCTGGAACGGTCCTCGAGCCAGGACCGCCACCTTCTGACCTGTCAATCCGAACACCTCCAGCCGGGCCCTGCCAGGTTCCGGAAGGACAAACTCGACAACCGTCTGGGAGTTGAAGGGGTTGGGAGTGTTCTGGAGCAATTGAACCTCACGAGGCAACCCGATCCGTTCCCACGCAAGGGCCATCAACTTGGCCCGGGCTTTCTCACCGAAATAGTCGGCCAACAGGAAGAAGTCGCCGAAATCCACAGTGCCGCTTCCGTCCAGATCAAAGCGAAGGTCGTTGCTCCCGAAGGCGTCGGCGAAGAGGAAGAAGTCGGCAAAGCCGGTCTCGCCGTCCCCGTCGAAGTCGGAGGTGGCCTTGGAAGTGGCGGTGAAAGTCACGGGATCGAGGCCGGCCACGGTCGCCACCACGGTGACGGTCTCCGGTTCGCGCCCCAGGGTCAGGGTGGTGGCGGCGCGGCCGTTGGCACCGGTGATGGTGGTGGTTTCGGACAGCGTCCCCCCGCCTGCCGTGACCGCGAAGGTGACCTGGGCCCCTTCGAGCGGATTGTCGTTCTGATCTTTCACTTCGGCAACGAAGGGCCCGGGCAGCGCCATTCCCGCCGTTCCCTGCTGCTCGTCGCCGGAGATCCGGGAAAGGGTGGTGGGAATCGCCAGTCCGGTGGCGCTGAAGATCACCGGCTTCAACTCGGCGACCCTTGCGACTACGGTATTTCTCCCGGGATCGCCGCCCAGGGTCAGGGTGGTGGCAGCACGGCCGGCCGAATCGGTAGTGGCGGTTTCAGCAGAGATCGTTCCTCCCCCGGAAGAAACCACGAAGGTGACGGTGACGCCGGCCAGGGAATTCCCGTACTGATCCTGCACCAGAACCACAAACGGATGGGCCAACGAGCCCCCGGCCGGTTCTTCCTGATCGAGTCCGGAGACCTTTGTGATGGTCTGAGGGATGCCTATCCCGCGAGCACTGAAGGTTACGGGGAGCAGGCCCGCCACGATGACTTCGACAGTGTTAGTGCCTGGCTTCCGGTCCAGGGTCAAGATGGTAGCAGCCTGCCCGGTGGAGTCCGTAGCAGTTGTTTCCACAGACAGGCTCCCCTGGCCACCGGTAATCTCGAAGGTCACCGGGGCGTCCGGGTATGCTCCCATGTTCTGGTCGAGGACGGAGACCACGAAGGGGGCGGGTAAGGCTTCTCCTGCGGGTCCGGACTGTTCGTCCCCCGATACCTTCTGGAGCGCTTGGGGGATGGCGAAGGCCGTGACTTGGCTGTCGGGGTCGACGACTTCGAACCGGATAGTCTCCGTGAAATCCGACCGGAGGATGTTCTGTGCCTTGTCCTCCACCGTCATCTGGGCAAGTCCCCAGATACCAGGGAGGCTGCCGACCGGCAGGGTTATGGTCCTCTTGTTGGTCTCCCAGACCGTGGGGTCTCCCCGAAAGTAGATCCTGTGGAAATCCCGATGGTGGTGATAGAAATGGTGCTCGACGCCCTGTGGGTCGCGCAGATACAGAGACGACCTGTTATAGCCGCTGATGTTGTCCCGGATCCGGAACATAATATCCACTCGAGTTTCCCCATCGGGATTTTCCGGGCGGGTCGGTTCGGCCTGAACGGTGATGCGGTTCACATCCAGTTCGGGGGGCGTGATGTCGGGGATTGTGGTCTCCACTTCGATGGTCTGTGGGGCTTCGTCGATGACCTCCGACTCCGGGCGCAAGTGATATCTCGGCGCGGTGAAGTAAACCCTACGCCAGTTCCGCGCGACATCCTGCATGCTGATGCGGTTCAGCCAGTACCTGCCGCTGGGAAAGTAGTCGGGGATGGGAATGTCTACGCTCGCCCCGCCGGTTCCCGGATTTTGGGTTTCCGCCTCAACCCCTCGGGAATAGGTTTCGGGTTCGTTGTCATTCAGGGTTGCCCAGACTACCTGCATGCCGCTTTCTTCGAAGTATTCCCACTTGGCGGTTATGACCTGATAGGAGCGGCCGGCTTCCATGGCCTGCGCCAGAGAAAGGCGGGCGGAATCTTTGACGTACACGGGAGGCTCGTCGTCGGCCAGGGGATTGTCGACGTACAGTTTCCAGCCGAAGTCCGTCTGGGATTCGTGTCGTTCATTCCCTTGGGCGTCGGGGAGGGTTATCTGATCCGGTGCCCAGTACCCATGGGCGGCGTACCGGGACAGCTCGGTCTTCCCGCGCAGGATATGTCCTGATTCGGTCCAATGGCCGTTTTCGTCGACCGGGTTCACCCAGATTTCGAAATAGGTCCCTTTGGGGCTGAATATCCTAAGCCAGGATGCCTGGGCACTGTCCCGGTCTCCCGATCGGTGGATTTCCAATTCGACCGTGATTTGCTTGTCCTCTTCGGGCTCGCCGTCCACCTGTATGTCAACCCGGACGATCCGGCCCGGATAGACGAAATCCGGATAAAGGTTGTAGACCTGAAAGGTCAAATCTTCCCGGATCTGCGAGATGTACCGGACGCCGTGCATGATCCGGTTCTGGATGAATTCGTACTTGGCTGGCGACCTCGAGCGCAGTTTGTCGGGTGTGACGATGTAGTAGCTGATGCTTTCCGCCAGATCTTCGTCGGGGTTTTTCCCGTGGGCATAGGCGGATACAAACTCCAGCTGCTTGCTTGTCGACCAGCCGTGGCCATCGTCGGGGTTTTCATACCACCCCCCCAACTCGATCCAGTCCTGCTTGAGCTGATCGTCAAACAAATGCTCCCAGAGGAAATGCGCCTTCTCGTGGAGGATCAACCGGTGAATGAAAGCCGGGCCCTGCCCTTGGAAGGCGGATTCCATGAACTCGATGTAGCCGGCGGTCGTCCACGCCACCGCCGGGGCTTCCGGATAGAGAGGGTGGGGGAGGCCATCCAGCCGGCGGACCAGGTACCGCAGTCCGGGAGTCAGCCGCATACCCTCAGGGTATTCCTCGAACATGCTGACCAGGAACATCAGTTCTTCGTTCTTGAACTCAGAGAACCGGCTTGCCGTCTCCCCCGTGGTAGGCCGGGTCAGCTCCGCGTAATCGGGCACATCCAGGCTCACGCCGTAGCGCTCCTGAAGAATCCGCTTCAAAGCGCCCCGAGCGGCGCCGCCGTCGGTGACGAACCGGACGACCGCTTCGTGAAGCCTCTTGGAGAAGAACCGACCCCGCACCCCTTCGATCTCCGCTAGCAGGGGCTCGGAGTGGACGAACGCCTCCTGGGCAATCGTGACCATCCGCTGCCCATCCTGAACATCCACGGCGATGTCATCCTGGACGTGCTCGTGAGTCAGCTTCCAGACCGAAGGGGATATCCGGGGCTTCTGCTCAGGATCGTTGAATTCCTGCGGGATGGACTCGAAAGTGCGCAGCAGGCGGTAGGCGTGCCCGGAGCTCCACTCCTCCCCGAGGTGCACCGAATACTTCTGCATCAGCTGTAGGGAAGCGCTGTGAGGAGCGATCTGGAGAAGTTGGTCGGCCAGCAGGACCCGAAGAGGTTCAACCCGGGTTGTCCTGTCGGAGCCCTGCGGGGTCTCGTCAATCTCCCAGTGATAGGTGAAAGCCCCCAACTGGGAGAGCAGTGCGCCCACCAATCCGACCGCGCCAAGGGAATTGCGTCTGGTGATCATATATGCCCGGATCCGTCTTTCCGCATTTAGAAAAAAATTTACCTTATTCGTATGGATAGTGACTGGACATTCTACGGACGCAGGGACGAGCTGGGCAACCTTCTGGAGGAAATGCGCCGGCAACGCTGGTTCTTCGGCGCCATCCGGGGACGCCGCCGGATCGGAAAGACCGCTCTTGTTCAGCAAGCACTGAAGACGCTCGCAGAAGACGAGCCGAACGGCACCCCGGTGCTGCTGGTCCAATTGCCTGACAGCAGCCCCGAAGACCTAGCGGCGGTATTCCGCAGCGCAGTGCGGGAAGCGGCACTGGAACGCCATCTCAACGGATCGAGCGCGATTAGGGATCTGCCCAGGGTGGCTGCTGCTATAGGCTCGCTATGCTCAGTGGGAACGATAGTGGTCCTCGACGAATTCCAGCTCTGCCACCGTGGGCCACTGCGCGGTTTCCCCTCGTTGCTTCAGGCCCAAGTTGACCGCCTTCAGGACCGGAGCATGGTGGGCGGCCTAATCGTCCTCGGCTCCGTCCAAGCCGAGATGGAAGCACTGCTCAACGACCGACAGGCACCTCTTTTTGGACGCACGACGTTCGACCTCCGGCTCGATCCATGGGATCTCCAAACGATCTTTGAAGTGTGCCACGATCACGGCGCAAGCCACCCGACGCGCTGCTTGACCTTATGGACCCTCTTTGGCGGCGTACCCAAGTACTGGCGGCACTTTGCAGAAACGGACGGCCTAAACACCATTCCGACATGGGAATCGTGGACACAGGAAGTGTGCGAGAGGCTCTTCCTGCGCTCGGATTCACCCTTGCGCGAGGAGGGCGAAAGCCTACTTGGGCGTGAGTTGCGCCGCAACTATGTCGCCATCCTGCGCACTTTGGCGGAGCGGGGGCCTTGCACACACGCGGATTTGCAGGAGGCCTTACCGGAGCGTTCTTTGGGCCCCTACTTGAAAACTCTGACGCAAGATCTGCGGCTCATCGAAAAACAGCATCCCATGTTCGCAGAGGAGCGACAGCGCCGCGCACGCTACGTCGTTTCCGATCCGTTCCTCTGTGCATGGCTCAACGTGATTCAGCCCGCCTGCCAAGCTGCGCGAATCGCGCCTGCGGCCCAAGTAGCCAAGCGCATTTCCACACGGCTCAGTACGCTTGAGGGGCATGCCTTTGAGCGGATGGTACGGGACGCGAGCGAGGCAGAGTCCCGCGCCGACAATGCGGATTTTCCGCTGACGGACCGCGTTCGAGGCTACTGGAACAGGCCGCAGCAAGCCCGGATGTCGGTGGAGATCGATTTCATCGCTTGGAACGAGGAAGATCAACGCATACGCTTCGGATCCTGCAAGCGGAATCCCGCCAAACACGACTCAAAGTCACTTCGCGCATTCCACGAACATGTGGATCGCTTCCTGTCCACTGTCGGTAGCCGCTTCCACAAGTGGCATCGGGAACTAGCGCTTTTTTCCCCTAAGTTCTCCGCAGAACAACGCGCACGCCTCGAAGCCGACAACTACATCTGCCGCGACCTCGTTGACTTCCAGCGCATGCTTGGCAACAAAGAACGCGGGGCAAAAGGCACACTGGACGTATCACCCAAGGTTACAGGAGAAGAGTGATGGCCGACGTGACAGCTTCTCCCCTCTTGATCATAGCAAACGGCAACTGGGGAGGAACAAGCCTCCGCACGGTACATGCGGTTCTGAAATCTGCATTTGACGTCTTGTTGGATGCATTCGGAAAACTTCCCGACGCCCCGGTCGGCGTAGCTAGGTGGAACCAAGCCCCTCGCGTATTCTACGGCTTTCGGCCATACGAGATCAGGATCAGCGCACGCGACACGTACTGGTGTCAGTACGTGTACCAGTTCTCTCACGAACTATGTCACGTGATGACCAACTTTGATCGCCACAGGGAACACAAACACAAGTGGTTCGAGGAGAGCCTCTGCGAGCTAGCGTCCCTCTTCGTTCTGCATCGACTCGCAACGGTCTGGAAAGAACATCCCTCTGCCGAGATTATTGACGCGGTCGAATTTGCACCACATTTCAGGGCATACGCCGACGATACGGCCGCAAAATATCCTCGCATTTGCTCTGGCGATTCTCAGAAATGGCTGAGCGAAAACATCGATTCCCTAGAAGCGTATCCCTACGAGCGCAAACTCAACGGTACGATAGCCGTTCTTCTGCTGGATCGGTTTATAGAAGATCCTTCCCTATGGCGCGATTGTGGCTGGCTGGACCACTGGGACCCAAGCGCTAATGTGACGTTCAGGGAATATCTCGATTCCTGGGCCGCGCTCCTGCACGAGAAGGATTTCGATGTGCGAGCATCTGAACTCATAGGGAAGTTGCTCTATGGAGTAGAAAACCCCGAACCGCAAGGCCACAACGAGGATTCAGTGTTGCAGGTTTAAAGTTTAAGTATTACGCGGCACGAGACTCCACGATGAGTTCCTGACCGAGGGCGCGCAGAGCTTTGTGAATTCGGTTGGCTGCCGTGTGGTGACGCGGATCGAGCATGCGCCGCACGACTTTTTCGTTGACGCCGAGGCGGCGAGCGAAAGCAAGGCGCGAAAGCCCGCTGGCGCGGAACGCGAGGGCGAAGGCGGCCTTCGCAGCCATGTCGGGCGGCACGGCGACGAGTTGCTCGCCGGCACGCCGCGGGCTCGGCACCGGGATGGGCTCCTCGTCGTCGATGCGGCCGGCAACCGCCTCCTCGAGCGCGTCGCGAGCCTCCACTAGAGCGGAGTCCTTGTCGGCGCCGGATGTGAGACATTCGGGGAAGTTCCGGAACGAGACGATGATCGTGCCGGAGCGATCGGGATGGAGCCCGTGCGGGATAGCAAAACTGCATGACGATCTCCTGTTCTGGTTCAACGGAAGTCGCTGCGGCCGAGGCCAAGCTGATTTTTGCGGCCGCGTCACCCGCCGGCCCGCTGGTGCAGCCGCAGCAGGTCGGCGTTGCTGTAGAACGGCAGGTGCTTCTCCACGAACTCGGCCAGGGTCTCCTGCACGGTCGCGGTCGAGGTGTCGAGGACGATCCGCTTGCGGATCAGCGAGGCCTCGAACTCCTCCTCGAACCGCGCCAGCACGTGCTCGACGTCCTCGTCCCGGACGATCTGGTGGGTGTGCGGCGCCTCCCGCATGCGCCGGCGGATCACCGCCGGGTCCGCCTTGAACAGCACCAGCACCGTGTCCGGGGCTTTCTGCAGCATCTTGGCCTCGAAGAAGCGGGCCATCTCGGTGCGCTGGCCCCCCGGGCTGCGCTGCGGCGACTGGCTGTCGGGGCCGCCGTACCCGTAGTAGAGCGGGGCGTACACCGCCTCCTCGATCACGAATCCCATGAGGTTGTGGTCGGGGGCGCCGTAGAAGCCGGGGTCGAGGTGGTAGGTCAGCGAGAAGCGCTGGAACATCTCGAGGAACTGGGGGTGCGTGTTCTTCGCCGATTCCTGGGCTTCGGGAGTCAGCTCGCTCGAGGGGATGCTGAAGTGGTCGTGGAAATGGCTGGCGCCGCCCAGGGTCTGCTCCGCCCACTCCATCACTTCCGCGGCCAGCGTCGATTTGCCGGTGTACTCGATGCCGACGAAGACAAGGTTCACGGGTTGCTCCTTTCGCTTTTCGCTGCTGCCGAATGGTTGTCGACGATTGTTCGGGTTTCCGCGAGGGTGCTTCCGTACCCGGCGGTGACGGCGCGCAGCTCGTGGCAGCAGTTGAGCCAGCGCACCCCGCGTTTCACGACTTCGGCCATCTCCGCGCCCGGGTCGACCGCGGTGCCCATCACCTTGCCGTTGGTCCGGCAGGCGGCGCCGACGCGCTCGTAGGCGGCCAGCACCGGGGCGTGCAGGTGCGGCTTTCCCGGCTCGCGGATGGTGCCGCAGCTGTGGGAGAGATCTCCGGGCCCGACGAACAACAGGTCGATCCCGGGGACCGCGGCGATCTCCTCGACCACCTCCACCCCTTCCGCATCCTCGATCATCACCCCGAGCAGCGTCTGCTCGTTGGCGCGGTCGAGGTACTCGGCGGTATCGTCGGCGCCGTAGCGGGAGTCGCGGCCGCCCCCCATGCCGCGCAGGCCGAGCGGCTGAAACTTCCCCATGCTGACGAACCGGCGCGCCTCCTCGGCGCTGCGGCAGTGCGGCCAGATCAGGCCGGCGGCACCGAGCTCGAGCGGTTTGATCACCTGGTTGTACGGCCCCTTCGGTATGCGCACGAAGAGGTCGAGGCCGACGGTGCGCGCCGCCAGGATCATCGACGACAGCTTGTCCAGGCTGGCGTGGGAGTGCTCCATGTCGACCCAGGCGCAGCGGTACCCGGCCTCGGCGATCAGCTCGATGACCACCGGATCGAAAATCCGGTTGATCTCGGGGACGAAGACGGTCTCGCCGCGGGCGGCGGCCGCCTTGGTTCTGTTGGTCCGGTCCTGTTGTTCCATGATTATCCTCAACCCGCCGCGGCCGCGGCGGCGCCGTCGAATCTCGGCAGCACCTCCCGGCCGAACCACTCGATGTTGCGCCTGAGCACGCTCGGCGGAATCGCCAGTGCCCCGGCTCCCACCGAGACCCGCCGCAGCCCGGGCAGCCGCTCCTGGTAGTCGCAGATCCGTTCGTACACCAGCTCCGGCGGCCCGCAGATCCAGGCGCCGTCGCGCTGCAGGTCGCGCACCGTCGGCAGGCCGGCTTGCGGCGCCTTCTGCGGATCGTAGGTCGCCAGGATCTGCTCCCGCTTGAGAAACGGCATCCTGTCGAGCGGCGACAGCACCTTGAGCTGCTCCTCGAACCAGACCTCTGCCTCGGCTATCGCCTCCTCCTCGGTGTCGCCGAGCATCACCTGCAGCACCAGCGCCAGGTCCTCCCCCAGCTCGGTGTCGCGGCCGCGCTCGGCGTGCGCCGCCTGCCACTTGCGGGCGATCTCGTCGACGCGCCCGCCTCCCGGCACGACCCCCTTGATTCCGTGCTTCATCATGAAGTCGATGCCGCGCGGACTGACGCTGAAGATCGGCTGCCAGCACTCGACCGGCAGGGTCCGCGGGCGCGGGACCAAGGTGAGCTCTTCCAGCTCCTGTTCGCGGTAGATGACCCTCGGCGGGATGTCGAAATGCCTTCCCCGGTGCGAGAAGCTCTGCTCGTTCCAGGCCTTGAAGATGACGTCGACCTGTTCCTCGAAGCGCTCGCGGTTGGCCTCGTCGTCGTCGAGGGGGGACCCCAGGGTCTCGACCTCGCGGTTGATGTAACCGCGGCCGATGCCGAAGCGCACCCGGCCGTTGGTGAGGATGTCGGCTGCGGCGAAGTCCTCGGCCAGCCGCAAGGGGTGCCAGGCCGGCACCGTGTTGAACATCGCTCCGAACTTGAGCCGCTCCGTCTTGCCGGCGAGCCAGACGCTCAGCAGCGGGATGTTGCCGATACCCCCGTACCCCTCGCGCTGGAAGTGGTGCTCGGCCAGCCACAGGGTGTCGTAGTTCAGCGGCTCCATCAGCTGCGCCATGGACAGGGCTTCGTCGAACACCGTCGCCAGGTGCCCGTCGCTCTCGATGCGGTCGTCGACGCGCAGGCCGGCGAAGCCCATGTCCGTCATCTCGACGTGGCCGCCAAAGAAATAGTCGAAGGATTCGATCATCGCTTATGTGGATGCTGTTTTCGTTTCAGTGCCGGGTGGACCGCGGGGCTTTGTCCTGTGGCCTTGCGCCAAGGGGAGGTTTCGATCTCTGTGAGGCCGGCAGTGGCAGTGAATCGGGCCGCCGGAATGCGGTGCGGTTCTCCGGGGGATTCACGGCTCGAGCCGGTTCCCTGTCGAACATCTGAGGGTTTGATGCATCCCATGACGAATCGGCCCTCAGCCGCGACAGCTCCCGCCGGGGTAGCAGGGTCCTCTGCTAATACCTGGGCGCGTAAGCAGGCGTATGAGCGAGGGCGGCCGAATTGACGCGGAATTGCGCGCGCAGGCACTACGCTACCAGGTGCCGCACTAGCGGCTTCACCTCTTCGGGCAGCCGCTCGTACACATCCGGCCGCACATCGGGGGTGATGTTCGGCTTGCCCTCCGACTCGACCACCATGCGGACGAAATCGGGGGAGCTCTCCCGCGTCGGCTCGATGCTGAGCCACCAGGGCAGGTAGCCGACGTTCATCGCCACCCGCGGCTCGTCGCTGAGGTTGCGGGCGACGCAGTGCCACAGGCGGCTGTCGAACAGCATGACGCATCCGGGGCTGCCGGAAATCTGCAGTTCGGAAGGGTGCGGCTGCTCGCGGTCGAACACCCCGTCCCCGCCGGAAGGGTTGTTGCGGGCGCGATGGCTGCCGGGAACCACCAGCGTGCCCCCGGTGCGCGGCGAGAACTCCGACAACATCCAGAGCGAAGACAACTTCATCACCTCGTCGGGGTACGGCGCTGGGATGTGGGCGGCGTTGGTCTGGTTGTAGGGCCAGTCCGCGTGCCAGTAGGCGCGGTCGTTGCCCGGATAGTTGACCAGTCCGCTGGTGTTGCTGAGGCGCACCCAGTCGCCGAACAGCGCCCGGGCGATCGCCATGATCCGCGGCTCGGCGAGCCAGGGGGCCGCCGACTGGTCGAGGTTGAGCAGCCCGGGGACCGCTTGCACCCCCAGCGCGTTTAGGCGATGCCCCTTGGCGCGCACCGCCGCGGCCTTGGCGAGGGTCTCTTCGGCTACCGACTCCACCGCGGCCAGCACCGCGTCGCGAACGGCGACGACCCCGGAGGCCGGGATCACCTCCTCGATTATGCAGAATCCCTCGACCTCGAGGCGGGCGAGGTGGCGCTCGATCCCCTTGTCGGGGACGCTCACGATTTCCAGCGCTGCAGGGCCGCGGCCCCCAGGCGGATGGCCCCGTCGAAGGCGAACCAGGTCGCCAGGAAGGCGACCGTCTCGAGCGCGAAGCTGTGGAACTTGAAAAACGTCTCGGCGATGACGAAGGAAACGGTGAAGGCGGGCAGCTGCAGCAGCAGGAGTTGCCGCAGCGGCAGGAGCTGAATCAGGGTGAACATGGCTTTCTCCCGATGAGTGGGTGATGCTGCTACTGGTTCTCTTCGATGACGACCGTCTGGTTGCAGTCGACTTCGGCGAGCGACTGCTTCCCTCCGCCAGGCCAGGTCACTTCGACGAGATCGACCCTGCCGGCGTCGCCGAGGCCAAAATAGAGCGGCAGGCTGCTCTGTGACAGGTACCCGGACTGCCCGTCGTTGACCTTGGTGTAGCGCCTTCCCCCCGCGGTGACCTCGACCCTTGCGCCGAGGCCGTCCCGGTTGGAGCTGCGGCCCCGCAGACGCACCTCGAGGAAGCGGATTGGCCGGCGTTCGGACAGATCGCTGACCAGCACCATCGGCCTGTCGTTGAATTCGTTGGTGACGATGTCGAGATCCCCGTCCCCGTCGAAGTCGAAGATCGCCGACGAGCGCGTGCCGACAGCTGCCCAGACCTCGACCACGCCATCCTGCCCCTCGCAGTGCTTGTGGCCTGCGTCGGCCCCGCCGCAGTCGAGGTAGAACCAGGGCCTGGAGGTGACACCAGCCTTGCGGGGCTCTACCCCGAGCAGGTACTCGCTGTCGAGAAACCCCGAGCCCCGGTTGTTGATCAGCACGGTGTTGACCCCGTAGCGGAACGGGTAGTTCATGCTCGAGGCGAGGAACACGTCCGCGAAGCCGTCGGCGTTCAGGTCGCCCGTGCTCAGGCCCCAGGGCCAGTAGTTTTCGGCGCCGGCCGCGTCGGAGATCTCCTCGTAGCTGCCGGGGCCGGTCTTCCGGTAGAAGGCGTTGCCGTAAAGGCTCAAGCCGCCGCTGAGGAGGAAGGATTCGGGGAACTGCATGCTCGCCTTCCACTTCTCGTCCCAGGGCCCGACCTCGGCGCTCATGTCGGAGTGCATGTCGCTGACGAAGAGGTCGAGCATGCCGTCGTTGTCGTAGTCGAAGACCTTGACTCCCATCGAGCCCCACGGCGTGTGCGGAAAGACATCGCGGCTCTTCCTGGCGAACCGCTTGCCCCCGCGGTTCTCGAAATACTCGTCGTGCCCCTGCATGTCGAGCACGTAGAGGTCGATCCACCCGTCCTCGTCGGCATCGATCGGCGTCGCCGCCCCTGCCCAGCTCGAATCGACCAGCCCCATTGCCGAGGTGACGTCCGCGAACGTCGAGCCGTCCCTGTTCCTGTACAGAATGGAGGGCTCGTTCCGCTCCGGCTTGAGGTGCCCGGCAAAGGCGTCCGGGTGGGCCTCGAAGTAGGTGTACTCCCCCGGGGTGCCGGGGTGCAGGGCATCGAGGGGAGCGGTGACGACGGTTTCCGTGGTGAAAACGCCGACGTTGGCGACGAACAGGTCGAGCATGCCGTCGAGATCGTAGTCGAAAAACACCGCGGCCGAGGAGTGCCCTTCGTACTCCAGGCCCGCCCGCCGGGTGACGTCGGCGAACTCACCTAGTCCGCCGTTCTCGAACAGGTAGTTTCCGCCCCGGACAGTGGTCGCGAACAGGTCGGGGTCGCCGTCGTTGTCGACGTCGGCGAAGGAAGCCGCCACCCCGATCGCCTGCGACAGGGCCAGGACTTCCGAAGGGACCGCCTCGAAGCGCCCGGAGCCGGCGTTGCGCCACAGCTCGTTGGCCGCTGCCATGTTGGAGAAGTAGATGTCGGGGAGGCCGTCGCCGTCGGCGTCGGCGACCGCAATGCCGTTGCCGTGGTCGTAGTGGGAGGCCTTGTAGCGCTTGCCGGTGTCGCTGGTGGAGACGTTGGCAAAGGTGATCCCTGTCTCTTCCCGGCGGTCGGCGAAGCTGAAATCGATATATGCCTCGAAGCGATGGCGGCTCTCCAACTGGCGCGCCCGGCGGCTCTCGACCCACTCGGGGGCCGCGACCTCGGGGGGGTACGGGACCACGGTGCGCTCCGCCGCCCGGGTGGGCCCGGCGAGGAGGGGCGCCGACAGGATGGCGAGGATTCCCCTTTCCAAATAGAAGGACCGGATGCTCATTCCGGCTCCCCCTCCTCGGCGGCGCGCCGCATCCAGTCGTCGTAGTCCCGCCGCGATTGCACGTACAGGGTTCCCATCAGGGAATCGTGGCTGAAGCCGCACATCTGGTCTCCTTCGAGCCGGTAGTCCTTTTCCATGTCCACTTTCAGGGGGAGTGAAAACCAGAGATCGGGGACCGCTACCTGCGACAGCCCGAGCTCGGGGAGGGCGAACAAGTAGAGGAAATCGGCGCTGGTCAACCTGATCTCCGCGGCTTCGCCGGCAGGCAGGTAAAGGTCGCTCACCGCGGCGACGTCGTCCCCGGTGTGCAGCACCCCGTCCGGCCCGGGGTAACGCAGATGCCAGTAGTAGTCGTCACCGGTCACCTCGATCACAAGCGGCGGCCGTTCCTCCTGCTGGCAGGCCGCCAGCAGCAAGGGAATTATCCACAGCCGCGGGTTTTTCCGGTTCGTCAAGCCAGCCTTTTCCGCTACTGTCGGCACGTGATCCCGCTCAGGGAGTACCTCCGCCGGAGTGCAGCCTTGCGGCAGGAACAAGGGGCGCGGCCGCTGCGGGCGCGACGCGGAATTCGGAAAGATCTTCGAGGGTTTCAGGAAGCGTCGAAGCCATTCCGGACACGAACCGAAAGGGGTTGCGGCCGCCGGGACCGGCAGCGGCCTGGACCGTTTCAACGGGCATTTTAAGCTACGCCTGCCAAGGGGTGGGAACCAATCCCCAGGTTTGACCGGAGGGCCTCCGGGCCCTTTACTTTACGCCTCCGCATTTCACGGCTATCGCCAAAATCCCCATACATAAAACACCAAGGAACCCATGTCTGCACTCGAAGAGCGCCGTCTGGGCGACACGGAAATGCGCCCGAATTCGATCGGGCTGGGTGCGGCTTGGTGGGGCCGGAGTACGGACCGGGAAACGATCGAGGCGATCCACCGGGCCCTGGAGCTGGGGATCAACTTCTTCGACACCTATCCCGGCCAGGACGAGGCGCGCTGGGGCAAGGCCCTGGCCGGGGGAAGGCGGGAAAAGGTCTACCTGCAGGCGAAGGTCAGCCGCATGACGCAGCGGAAGTCCGATCACTCCGCGTCCGCCACCCGCGCCAGTCTCGAGGACAGCCTGCGGCAGATGCAGACCGACTACGTCGACGCCGTGCTGATTCACGGGTACGACCAGCCGGAGGATCTCCCGTCGCACGAAATGCTCGACCCGCTGGCTCCCGGAAACGCCCTCGACGAGCTGCTGAAGATGAAGGATGAGGGCAAGCTCAGGCACATCGGCATCGGGGCCCGCTCGGATGCCGTCATGGAGCGGGCCATCGCCACCGGCCATATCGAGGTCGTGCTCACCTACCTCGAGTACAACCTGCTGACCCAGGCGGCTCGCGACAGGATGTTTCCGGTCTGCCGCGAGCACGACGTCGGCGTGCAGCTCGCCAGCCCCCTGGGGATGGGCTTGCTCACCGGCGAGGTGCCGCAGGCCTCGGAAGAGCAGCGCAAGGTCCCGGGGCGGGAACCGAGGGTCGCGAGGATGCTCGAGTGGTGTGCCGAAAGGGGCGTCGACATCCGCCACCTGGCGATCCAGTTCTGCCTGGCGGCGCCGGTCGACAGCATCGTCCTGCCGGGGCCGGGCAGCCTGGAAGAGGTCGAGAGCGCCGTCGAGGCCGCGACCGCCGAGATTCCCGAGGCGGTCTGGGAGGAGTTCGAAGCGGATTTCGGCGTCGCCCGCTGAGGTTCGCAGCACCCGCAGGCTGCCGCTCACAGAGAAGGAGAACGCCATGCCGGAAGAATCCCTGAAACAGCGCCTTCACCGGGGCGGCGATGTCGCCGTGGTCCGGACCCCCCTCACCTCGACCCGGCAACAGCTCGAAGAGTTCGCCGCCGGGGGGATCGATATGTTTTCGACGGACGCGCAGCACGCCCCGTACAACGAAGAGAGCCTGGTCTCCTTCTGCGCAACCGCCCGGGAGCTCGACATCCCCGTGCAGTTGCGCATCAAGCACACCCGCCACGCATTCCTCGTCGGCAACTACCTCGACCTCGGACCGATGGCCATCATGGTGCCCCAGGTCGAGACCGTGGAGACCATCGACGAGGCGATAGATGCCTTCTACTACCCACCTATCGGCAAGCGCAGCTGGGGTCCTGCCCACGGCTTCAAGTTCGACGGCCGCGAGCGCCTCGAGTACGCCAGCTGGTGGAACGAAACCGGCATCCTCATCGTTCAGCTCGAGTCGGTGAACGCCGTGACCAACGCCCGGCATCTCGCCAAGCCAGGGATCGACATGGTCGCCTTCGGGCCCAACGACCTGGAATTCAGCCTCGAAGCATATCCCGGCCATCCTTTCAAATCGATCGAGGCCTGCGTAGCCCACGTAGAGGAGCAGCTCGCCGGCACCGGGGTGAAGGTCGCCGGCCTTTAGTGGTCCCTTCCCGCTCAGGCGCCTTCGATCCCAGGCCCCTCGGCGGCTTGATGGGGAATCCATTCCGGGACAGGTGACCGGCAGCCCTTGGCGGCACGTTCTGTGCCGGATCCATCCTTTTCGCAGCCGGTTCTCGTACGATTTCCACTCGTCGGGCGCAGCCTTGACCGGGGGCAGGCAGCGCCGCGCTGAAAAGACCGGACCATGAGCCACAGCATCGCACCGCTTTCGGCAGCCGACTTCGACGAGGCCATGGAGGTGATGAACCTCGCCTTCGACAAGTCGCCCCCTGCCGATTTCGAAAACCTCCTTCCCAAGCTCTACCGCCCTGACGACAGCCTCATGGCCTGCCTATGGGCGCTTCGGCGAGGCGGCCGCATCCGCGCCGTCGTCGGGGTTCATCCGCTCACCTGGAAAGTCGGCGCGGCGACCCTGCCGATCGCCGGCATCAGCGGGGTCTCGACCCATCCCGAGTTCCGCGGCCAGGGGATGATGCAGCGCCTGATGACCCACTGCGTCGGCGTCATGAAGGAGGAGGGGTACCCGCTTTCCGTTCTCGGCGGCCAGCGCCAGCGCTACGGCTACTTCGGGTACGAAAGGTGCGGCGTCGAGGTGGAGTTGCGGCTGAACAAGAGCAACATCCGGCACTGTTTCAGCGCGCCGTCGGAAATCCGGTTCGAGCCGCTGGATGACGGGCCGGCCGGACGCCTCGAGGCGGCCCGCGGGCTCCACGACGCCCAGCCGGTGCGGGTGGAACGCTCTCCCCGGGACTTCCACGCTGTGCTGCGGAGCTGGCGCGCCGTCCCGTACGCCGCCCTTCAGGAGGGCGAGCTGGCCGGCTACGTCGCCGTGAACCTGGAAGGGGACGAGCTGCTGGAGGTGGTGGGCCGGGACGGAGACACGGCGTTCGAGATCGCCCGCGCCTGGGTCGAGCAGGGGGATGCGAGGAGCGTCACCCTCACCGCCGGGCCCCTGGCAGGCCCCTTCCTCCACCGGCTCGGGGAGGTCTGCGAGGCGACGGCGCTGGGCAGCTCGGGTAACTGGCAGGTGTTCGACTGGCCCCGGGTCATCTCCGCGCTGCTCGGCGCCAAGGCCGCCGCAGCCCTTTCAGGCGCCCCGCTTGCGGACGGGCGCGTGACCCTCGGCATAGGGGGCTACGGTGCGGTCGCGATCTCCGTCGTTGCCGGCGAGGTTTCGTGCGAACGGGTAGAGGAGACGCCGGCGATCTCCTGCGACCCCCATCTCGCCCACCGGCTGCTGTTCGGGCCGCTGGCGCCGTCGCAGTCACGCCCCCTTCCCAAGGCGGCGGCACCGCTGGAATCCTGGTGCCCGTTGCCCCTGTACTGGCCGAGGCAGGACGCCGTGTGAGCGGCTCCCGGCCGCAAGGCCGGACCGCCACTTTCAGAGGCGGGACGCCAGACCTCGGTCGAGGCGTTCCAGCGAAGCAGTGGGCGCCGTTTCGTGCACTGTCCGCCGGAAACCGGCTGCAAGGGACCGCTTCCCGAAGTCCCGGCAAAGCCAGCGACAGCCGGCGCGGCGTTACTTCCCCTTCTCCTGCCGGCTTGCGGCCTCCGCCTTCCTGATGAGCGCCACCAGCTCGTCGAGCTCCTCTTCCTCGAGCATGCTGCCGAAGCCGGGCATGCCGACCCGCGGGATGCCGCCGGCGATGTTGCTGCGAATGCGGCCGTCGTCGGCTCCGTACATCCAGAGGCCGTCGACGAGGCTCTTGCTGCGGCCCCCCTCCATGTTCTCGCCGTGACAGTGGGCGCACAGGTTGGCGTAGGCCGCCAGGGCCGCGGACTCTTGCGCGGCCGTCATCGGCGGGACTGCTGCCGCGGGCTTGGCGTCATCGGCTTCTTGCGAGTCGTTCCCGCAGCTCGAAGCGAGGAGCGCCGCCACGAGGAGGAGGCCGTACCTGGTCATGGGCGAAGGTCTACAAAGCAGTGAAGAGATTGCCGGCCTGCGGGGCGTGCCGGAAGATTTGCCAGGCGACTACCAGAATATACGCTCCTGTATCCTCGATATCCGCGGTTCATCTGATTGCCTGGAGAGGGTTCAACACCGGCCAGGCGGCTGAGTGGAACGCGGGATGGCGAGCCCTCGGGCGGCCCGGCAGGGTGACCTCGTTGAACCGGGCGGGGGGACGCCGGCCAATGGCATCTCGAATCCTGTTGCATGGATCGCCGAGCCGAAGGTTGCGGGCGCAGCCAATCCCCAACGGCGGCTCGCAGTTTCAGGACTTCCCCTGGCTCCCCTCCGGGTCGCGCTGTACCAGGGCAACCGCAACCGAGATGACGATGCCGCCGGCCACCGCGGTAGCCAGGCTGTCGGGCACCTGCAGGCCCAGACCCGGAGCCGCGGCGTCGACGAACACCTGCAGGGCCACGGTCAGGAACGAGACCGACAGGAAGAGCACAGCGCACCGGGACGCGCCGATCTGCTTCATGGCGGCGTTGTAGGTCGCCCAGGATATCCCGAGCAGCATGCCCCGGACCGCAATCAGCAACAGGAACAGAGGCGCGGTTGCCAGAGAAGGTCCCTTGGGGAGGCAGTCGTCGGCGTAGAGAAACGGCCCCAGGCAGGCGGCGCCGGCGAGCAGCCCGAGCCCGCTGACGAAGCGGGAGTCCCGCCGCATCAGCAACGGCTTCAGGATGACGATGCCGGCGGCCACCGCGAGGGCGGCGAGCAGGGTCAGGGCGTCCCCCCAGGAAAGGGCCGGCTGCAGGACCCCGGGATCGAAGCTGATCAACGTGGCCCCGGCGAGCGCCAGGAAGGAGGCTGACCAGTGCCGGGCGGACCAGCGTTCCCCGAGGAAGATCACGGCGAAAGCGACGACGAAGATGGCTTCGACGCGGCCGAGCAGGATGACCTTGCTGGAGCCGACGCGGGCGATGGCGGCGAAGAGCAGCACGAACCCGGCCGCGTAGATAACAACCGCGGAGACGGCCAAGCGCAGCCAGTCCGCCGCGGGCCAGCCCCGCCAGGGACAGCCGCCGCGGAGGAAGGGGAGGAGCAGGAAGGTCCCGCCGACGATATTCGCCAGGAAGGCGATCTGCAGGGTGGTCGCCGCGTAGAAGTTGAGGGCGATCTCGGTGAGCAGCAGTCCCGCGGCGGCGGCCGCGGCCGAGACCAGCACATACAGCGAGCAGCGGAGATCCGCCTTCATGCACCGCTACCTGACACATCGGTTGCCGGAACCGGTGCGCAGCTCGGCGGCGTAGAAGGGTCGTCGACCATGACGGGGTGACAGGTTGTCATCAACATAACCATCGCGACGGGACTTATCGGCCTGCTTCGGCAGGTGAGACCTTTCCATTTTCTGGCGACTTCCGTGGACAGGAAAGATAGGGCCCATGATTCGTGCCGGACCTCCCATGCAGATCGGCCGCCATGAGCTGCGCCGAAGATGATGGTAGGACGCAGGGTCCCACACTATCCTTGGTGGCCTGTCGAAGGTTGGCCTCCAACCCACGCGCAGACAGGCCGCTGCCGTAGAGAGCCGTCAGCCATGGCAACATACCAGTCAGAACAGGGGGTTCGGCATGTACGTGGGAACGCAGTTCGATTGTCCTCGCATCGGCGACGACTTCTTCCGCCAGCTGAAACAGCTCGGCATCGACCATGTCTGCAGCACCCCGGACCGCCCCGCCAGCTCCTGGACGGCCGACCACCTGAAGCGGCACCGGGAGCGCGTCGAGTCGTTCGGTATCTCCCTCGACATGATCCCGCTCGGGCACATCGGCACCGCCCCGGTGAAAGGGCGCGGCGGCTCGACCAACCGCTCCTTCGTCTACGCCGAGGCCGAGCAGGAGCCGCTGACCGCTGCCGGCCGCGTCGACGCCGACACCATGTGGGAACGCATCGCCTGCTTCCTCGAGCGCGTCGTGCCTGTCGCCGAGGAATACGGGATCCGCATCGCCTGCCACCCGCACGACCCGCCGGTGCCGAGCCCGCAGGAGCTGCGCGGCGTCGACCGCGTGATGGGCAGCATTGCCGGTCTCCGGCGCTTTGTCGAGATCGCCGAGAGCCCCTTTCACGGGCTCAATTTCTGCCAGGGCACGGTCTGCGAGATGCTCGACAACCCGGGCGAGGAGATCTTCGACGTCATCCGCTGGTTCGGCGAGCGCGGCAAGATCTTCAACGTCCACTTCCGCAACATCCGCGGCGGTTTCTGCAACTTCGTCGAGACCTTCCCCGACGAGGGGGACGTCGACTTCTACGAGGCCCTGAAGGTGTACAAGGAGGTGGGATACCAGTACATGATCATGCCGGATCACGTGCCGAAGATCTCCGGCCCGGAACCGGACCTCGTCGCCTTCGCCTTCGCGCTCGGGTACCAGGTTGCCCTTCTGCAGGCCGTCGGCCATCTCTGACGGCAGCGAGGCGCCGGCCATGTTCGAGGAGCGGTCCGCCCCCTATATTGCGCCCCCCATCTCCCCGGGAGCTGCACCGCTCACAATGACCGAAACGCCCTCCAAAGGCAGCCCGCCCGACCGCAAGACGATCGCGCTGTGGCGCGATCACTGGCAGGACGAAAGCGACGCCGCCTTCCTCTACCGCAGGCTCGCCGGGTCTTCCTCCGACGAGGAGAAGGGGGATCTCTATCTCAAGCTCGCCGCGGTCGAAGAGAAGCACACTGCGGTCTGGGAGAAGATCTTCGCCGAGCACGGGGTGACGGTGCCGCGGCGCAAGCCCTCCTCGCGCGCGCGCCTGCTGTCCTGGATCGCCGGCAGGTTCGGCCCGGAAATGCTGCATTCCCTGCTGCTGCGCGAAGAGGGGCTCGAGGTCAGGGGCTACATCTCCCTGTACCGGGAAAGCGATCCCGGCTCGACCGCGGACGCGGCGCTGCTCCTGGCCAGGGAATCGGCGCGCCACGCCGAGACCCTGTCGAAGCTGTCCGGACGCGAAGGGGAGCCCTGGCACTACACCAGGTCCGGCGGTTTCCTGCGCAACGTCGTCTACGGATTCAACGACGGTCTGACGGCGAACTTCGGCCTCGTCGCCGGAGTCGTCGGCGCCCAGGCCGGGGCGACTTTCATCATGCTGACCGGCGTCGCGGGAATGATCGCCGACGCCCTCTCCATGGGTTCTTCCGGCTACCTCGCCGCCAAGAGCGAACGCGAGGTCTACGACCACGAAATCGCGGTGGAAGAGGAAGAGCTGCGCTTCATGCCCGAAATCGAGGAGGAGGAGCTCACCCTCCTTTACCAGACCAAGGGCGTCAAGGAAGAACTGGCCCGCGAGATCGCGCGGGAGATCATGAAGTCTCCGGAGCAGGCGCTGGAGGTGATGGTGCAGGAAGAGCTCGGCATCGGGGAGCAGCACGTAACCCCGGTCCGCGAGGGCTGCATCACCGGCGTCGCCACCGCGGTCGGGGCCTCCATTCCGGTGGCGCCGTTCCTGATCCTGAGCGGACCGGCCGCCATCTGGACCTCCTTCGGCGTCTCGATGGTCTCCCACTTCGCGGTCGGCGCCGCGCGCAGCATCTTCACCGGCCGCAGCATGTTCCGCAGCGGCATCGACCTGCTCGTCGTCGGCTTCGGGGTGGCCGCGGTCGGCTACCTCGTAGGCGACCTCGCCCTGAAGTACTGGCTCGGATAGCCGGCCTCTCGCGCGGGAGCACCCGGGGCGCTGCCGCACCGGCAGCCTCCTTGCCGGGCCCCCTCACCTCGACAGCCGAACCTTTCCCTATTCCCCCAAGGCACCCATGGAAAACCGCGGCTGGAACGACAGCGCCCGGGCCAGGCCCGCGGCCGACATCGACATCCGCTGCGGCCGCGGCCTGCTGCGCCGCGAGAGCCGGGACTGGCCCCCCTACGGAGTCGTGACCACCCCCAGCGCCTGGGCCGCGGCCCGGCCCCACCTCACCCGCGAGCCTGACGGAGTGGTCCACGCCGAGTGGCTCGACCAGCGCCACCAGCAGGAGCTGAGCCGGCGGCTCCCCGACGGCATCGAGCTCGTCGTCGGACTCGGGGGCGGCACCGCCCTCGACGACGCGAAGTTCGCCGCCCTCGACAGGGACCTGCCCCTCGTCCTCGTCCCGACCATCGTCTCCACCGGGGCGATCATCCACGGCGTCTTCGCCCGCTGGGAGGGCCACCGCACCGTCGGCGAAGCCGCCGACTGGCCCTGGGTCGACTGCGAGCACGTGCTCGTCGACTGCGACGTGGTGCTGGCCGCCCCTCCCTGGCTCAACACCGCCGGCATCGGCGACATCCTCTGCGGGTACGCCGGCATCGCCGAGTGGCGGTGGCGCGCCGCCCGCGGCATCGGACCTGCCTTCGACGAGTCCTGGGCAGACGGCATGCACGCCTACCAGGAGAAGCTGGCCGGCGACTTCGAGGCCACCCTGGACCGCGGCGGCCAACTCACCGGGGAGAGCGTGAGCATGATTGCCGCGGCCTTGCAGGAGCGGGACGGCATGCTCGCCGCCTCCAGCGCCGGCGGCGGCAGCGGCGACCACCCCTTCTGGCTCGCCCTGGAGGAGATCAACCGCCGCACCTGGATCCACGGCGAGATCGTCGCCCTCGCGGCCCTGGCGATCGCCTGGCACGCCGGCGAGTCCCCGGAGCTGCTGGCCGGGCGCCTGCGCCGCTGCCAGGTGCGGTTCGCCCCCGAGGAGGTCGGAGTCTCGCGCCGCGAATTCGACAAGGGCCTGGAGTACGCCCCCCGCTACATGGAAGAGCGCGGCATCGACTCGATCCTGCGCCGCGACCCGATCGCCGGAGAGCGCGCCTCCGAGCTGTGGGATTTCCTGCACTCCTGACTCCCGCGGGGTCGCCCACGCGACCGCAAGCCCCCCACCGGGCTCAAATCGAAGAAATCCGGGGCCAGCCCGCTGTCCGGATGAGTTCTTGTACAAAGAGCGGCCGCCCGGTTCTGGATATTCGATTGTACCGGCCCGGGCGGGTTTTCCGGCCCCTGAGCGGCTGCCGCCGGACTCCACCCGGGGAGTCCCCGACATCCGGGGAGGAGGGTGGCTCGGGTACGAAAAGATCCCCCGCCAGACAGAGCTGACGGGGGATCGATGAAGTCGACCGACTTGAATCAGCCGCCTGCTACAGCGAGCCGTGCAACTCCGTCCAGTCGTCGAGGTTGTTGAGATTGACGGCGTCCCTGATCGAGCCGTCGTCGCCGATACCGGCCGCGGACAGGATCCCGCCCCGCGTGTCGTCGTCGTGATCGTACCCGGCGATGGCGGCGTTGGAGGCCTCGATCTCGCTGCCGGGAATGCTGCCGCCCCGCTGGTCGCGGACCCACTGCTCGAACTGCGGGTAGGTGGCGTTGTTGTCCTTGATGAAGGCGATGGCGGCGTCGCGGTCGACCTTGAGCCCGTCCAAGACCATCTGGTCGAAACCCATGCCGCACTCGTCGTACCCCTCTTCGAGCTGTCCGTGGGCGCTGAGCAGCACCTTCGACCAGAGCCGGGGGAGGTGGATGGCGCCGAGAGGCCCTGCGACGCCGGAACTGATGGTGGGGATCATCGTTCGTCTCCTTGGTTTGTTCGGCCTTTTCTCAAAGGCCCTTTGGGAAGGTCCCGGCCGTTGCAACCGGCCGGGATGGGGAGAATCGGCTTCGAAAAAGCCGGTATCAATATCGCCCATGCGGGGGCGGCATCCAAGAGACCGCGGTTCGGCGCTTCAGCTCCTGTTCCCCGGTTTGCGCAGGCCCGGATCCGACGTCGAGTAAGGCCATCCCGATCCCCCGACCTGCCGGAACTCGTCCGCCTTGCCGCACATCCAGGTGAACATCTCGGCCACCCGCGGCACCGACTGCCATTTCCGCGTGCTGCCTCGGAAGTAGCCGTTCTCGTACGAATAGTCCGCCCTCCCCGGATCGAACCCCGGCTCGGGCAGCCAGTCCCGCCGCGGCGGCTGCGTCCGCCAGTACACCCACTTCAGGAGGTTGCGGACCTCCGCGGCCCTCTTCTCCGACTGCCGGTGCCAGATCGAGTAGGCGGTGAAGAAAACCGAGCCTGCCGGCGCCGCGGTCGATACCTGTCCTGCGAGGTGGCCGTAATGCTCCAGCTCCTCGCGCGCTATCGGCACGAGGTGCGAACCGGGCAGAAAGAGGGTCGGCCCCATCTCCGGGGTCACCGCCTGCGGCAGGTAGAAGACCTGCAGCAGCTCGCAGGTGCGCTCGAACCGCGATCCCCCGTCGATGTGCCAGCGGCCGATCGGCCTGGGGCCCTCGAGGCGGTGGTTGGCCATCCAGTCCGGAAGCTGAAAGCCGGCGCCGAGGAGCGCCCTGCAGACCCCGGCCACCTCCGGGTGCAGCAGCACTTCGGCGGCGAAGCGGTCCTCCCCGACCAGCTCCTGGGCGGTCGCCGACGGCTCCGCGGAACCGGCTTCGAGATAGGCGCGGACCCACTGGTTGGTCGACTCGGGAACGACCGCCTCGAGGGTGAGCAGCCCGGTCTTGCAGAACTCCAGGACCTCGGAGTCGCCGATGGTCGGAGCGACCGGACCGGCGCGTCCGGCCCTCTCTGCGGCGGTCATGGTCCCCACCTTTCGAGCACGAATTCACAGGTGATGTGGGCGTCCTGCGTGTGTCCCGCGGGCAGCTGCACCGGGAAGCGCACGACGCGCCAGCCGTCCTCCATTGCCTCGAGGACGGACTTGTACGGCCACTGGCCGGGATCCATCGGGCCGTCGGAGACCTTCCCTCCTGCCACCAGCGACATCCCGATCACCTCGCTGGTCACCGAGGTCGTCGCCGTCTGCAGGTAGAGCAGCTCCTGCCGCTGACCTGCGAAAGCGGAAGAGGAGGCCGCGGCGAGATCCCGCAGGTCCGCCGCGGTGAGGGATCCCTGCTCCAGCAGGCCTATGCAGCGTTCGAGCTTGTTCCGCGCTGTCTCGTTCATGTGGTCTTCGCGCGATTTGGGGGCGGCGTTTTCGGGACGGCGGGAAGATAACCGCGGCGGCCTTCCCATCAATTGCCGGCACGGTGAACAAACAAGGATGCTGAAAAATGCGTTGCCATTGTCCATGATTGCCGTGGACCTTACCCCATAGGATCTCATCTACCTGCACGGGGAATCACCATTGTTCGGATTTCCGGGTCAGCTTCAGCTCCAAAGAAATCGCGGTCGGCACTTCGAGCCGCGCGCCTGACCCGGGCATCCCGTGGCGAGATCCGATCTCGAGTTCTTGAACCGCCGCGCCAGCGCCGCCAGCATCGCCGCCAACCTGCGTTGGGCCTGGAGCCACATCTGGGCCCATGCGAGGGGGGCGGTTCTCGGTCTGATCGCCGTCCACCTGCTGCTGGGCCTCCAGCCTGCCCTCCTCATCCACATCACCAGAAACCTCGTCGACACCGTGGTCGCTGCCGCGGGCGGCGGCTCCGCGGGCTTCGGCGACGCCCTCCCCTGGCTGATCGCCTTCGGCCTGACTCTGCTGCTCACCAACGAAGTGGTGTGGAATGTTCGCGACATCCTCAATCTGCGGCTGGAGCAGAACCTCTCCCACGTCCTGGGGCGCCGCCTTCTGGCCAAGTCGTCGCGGCTGCCCCTGCTGTTCTTCGAGGCAAGCGAGACCTACGACCGTCTCGAGCGGGCCCGGGATCCGGGGCGCAAGCTCTACCGGCTGTTCTTCTCCGCCCTGCACTTTGCCCAGGCGGTGATCACCGTGGTCTCCGTGGCCGCCATGTTCGCCCCGGTCTCCCCGTGGATCTCCCTGGCCCTGCTGGCGGTGCTGGTGCCGCAGGTGCGGCTGGAGATCGAGCAGAGCCGCATGTTCATGGCTTTCACCTACGGCGAGACGCCGGAGGAACGCCGGGCCGGGTACGTCGACCGCATCCTCACCGGGCGGACGGAGCAGAAGGAGATGCGCCTCTTCGGCCTGCACGCGCTGCTGACCGAACGCTGGCGGAGAATGCGCCGGGTGTTGCGCGAACGGCTCCTGGAACAGCGCCGTCGCCAGGTTCTGGGCGGGCTCCCGGCCACCGGGCTGCGCGTCGCCGTGGGGGTCGGCGTCGCCGGAATCCTCGCCTACCTGCTCGGCGACCGGGTCCTGACGCCCGGACGCTTCGTCGCGCTCTTCCAGGGGGTCGACGACATGTTCGGGGCCGGCGGAAGCCTCGCCTTCAACTCCCGACAGTTGCAGTCCCAGTCCGCCGAGGTCGGGTACGTCCGGGAGTTCCTCGACCTGCCGGAGGGAGACGGCCCCGGAGCGGAGGCCGCCACAGGAGGGCATGGCACTTTTACCGAGGCGCCGGTTGCGACAGAACGGCCCGGGAACGCTCCGTTCCCAAGGCCGCTGCGCCAGGGGCTCTTCGTCGACGACGTCCACTTCGCCTACCCGGCAGGTGGATCAGATGAGGCGGATTCCGGCAGGGCTCCGGAGGTGCTGCAGGGCGTCAGCTTCCACCTGGCCCCGGGAGAGCGGGTCGCCCTCGTCGGCGAGAACGGATCCGGCAAGTCTACCTTGGCCAAGATACTCCTCGGTCTCTACCCGCCCACGGCCGGGCGCGTCACAGCCGATGGCCTCGACTACGCCGGGATCGACCCCGGCAGCATGGAAGGCGCCGTGAGCGCCGCGTTCCAGGATTTCTACCGGTTCGAGCTCACCCTTGGGCAATCCATCGGCATCGCCGCCCCGGCTGCGAAGTCAGAGAGGCCCACCTCGGATCTGTGGCCCCGGTGGCTTCAACCCGACCGGGCGGTGGTCGCCGACGCGGCTCGCCGCTCCGGGGCCGCAGAGCTCGCCGAACGTCTCCCCGACGGGTACGACACCTCTGTCGGGCACATCCTCGACGGCGGCCAGGGCCTGTCCGGGGGAGAGTGGCAACGGGTCGCCGTCGCCCGCGCCTTCACCCGCAACCCGCAACTGCTAATCCTCGACGAGCCCGCGGCGGCCCTCGACGCCATGGCCGAGGCCGAGCTCTACCGGCAATTCGCGGAACTCCTGGGGGGATGCTCCGCCCTGCTGATCAGCCACCGCCTCGGCTCGGCGCGCATGGCCGACCGCATCCTCGTGCTGCAGCAGGGCCGCATCGTCGAGCAGGGCCGCCACGACGAACTGGTGGCCGCGCAGGGAGTGTACGCGGGCATGTGGGAGGAACAGGCCTCGTGGTACCGGTAGAACCCGATCCCATCCTCCAGCGACCGCCGGCGCCCCAGACCCTGCTCCGCTTCATGGGATGGATGATCCGCACCGACCCCCGGCGCGCCACCGTCTCCCTGGCGCTGCAGTTCACCGCCGGCCTGCTGCCGGCTGCTACGGTCTGGATCGTTCGGGAGCTCTTCGACCGCGGCCTCGACGTGTACGAAGGCCGGCTTCCCGCGGATGCCATGCTCGGCTGGCTGGCCCTGTGGGCGGCCGTGACCCTGGCCGAGACCGGCATTCAGACCTGGACCCGAATGATCCTGCTCGAGCGCCTGAAGCAGGAGATGGAGGACCGCCTCCTCGAGCAGCTCCAGGTCAAGTCCCGGTCCCTGCGCCTGGAGGTCTTCGAGCGGGCCGACTTCCACGACCTCCTGCGCCGCGCCCAGGAGGCCGCCACCCCCGGCTTCTTCCTCAACCTCTTCGGCGAAATCCGCACGGTCTTCACCGGAACACTGACCGCGGTCTCGGTCGCCGTCGTCGTCGGGCTCTGGGACCCCCTCCTTCTCGTCGCCATCCTCCTCGTCTCGCTGCCGCCGCCGCTCGCCGGCATGGTCCACAATAGCCACGAGTTCTACCTGCATCGCGCGCAGACCCAGTCACAGCGACTGCGCGGCTACCTGGAGAGGACGCTGACCGGAAGGGACGCCGCCAAGGAGGTGCGGGTCTTCGGCCTGGGCCCGACACTGATCGGATGGTGGGAACACCTCTACTGGCGGGTGGCCGACCTCATCTACCGGCACCGCCGCAGGCATTACGCCATCGGCGGTGCACTGTCCGCCTTCAGCCTCCTGGGGCTGGCAGCCGGGGTGGGCTGGTCGGCGTGGGCGGTTCTCGAAGGCGGGCTGTCGGCAGGGCAGTTCGCCGCCATGATCGTCGCCCTGCGCCAGGTGCGGTTCAGCGTCGCCCACCTCGTCAACCGCATGGGCTTCCTCTCCATCCGGCTGCTCAACATCGCCGACCTGTTCATCTACCTGGACCTGGGCCCGGAAGAGCCGCCGGAAGGGAAAGACATCGGCGCTCTCTCCCGGACACCCATCTCCGCACGCAACCTCTGCTTCCGGTACCCGCAGGCGGACCGCCCCGTCCTCGAGGAGGTCACCTTCACCATCCTGCCCGGCGAGCGCGTCGCCCTGGTCGGGGCCAACGGCTCCGGCAAGACCACCCTCGTCAAGATCCTGCTGGGGCTGTTCCGCCCCACCGCCGGCGAGCTGAGATACGGCGACCTCGAGGCCGAACGGGTGAACGGCATCCGGCTCCGGGACCAGTCGGCCGCGGTCTTCCAGGACTACACCCGCTTCGCCTTCCCCCTCGGCGAGAACATCGGCTTCGGGCGTAGCGAGAGGATGGGGGAGCCTGGCGAAATCGAGCGCGCCGCGCACCAGGGCGGGGCCGACGCCGTCGCCGGCCGGCTCCCGGAGGGCTACGACACCCTGCTCACCCGGGAGTTCGAAGGGGGCACCGAGCTGTCCGGCGGCGAGTGGCAGCGCGTGGCCATCTCCAGGGGGTTCATGCGCGAGGGGGACTTCGTCGTCCTCGACGAGCCGACCGCCTCCCTGGACCCGCAGGCCGAGGCGGATGTGTTCCGCCGCTTTCTGTCCATGGCCGGGGGGCGCACCACCATCGTGGTCTCCCACCGCTTGGGCTCGGCGCGGCTGTGCGACCGCATCCTCGTCCTCGAGGAGGGGCGGCTGATCGAGAACGGAACCCACGACGAGCTGGTCTCCCGGGGCGGGGAGTACGCCCGCATGTGGGCCCTGCAGGCCGGCTGGTACGACAGGTAGGATCGGGGAATCAGCCGACAGCTGAGCGGGTATCCGCGGGCAGCGGGGGAATGGACGGCGGCCGGAGCCGGAGATAGTTGGAGCTGTCCGAGATCGATGGTGCCGGTTAAGCGATCCGGCCTCCTCGGCCAACGGCGGCGTCAGCCGCGGTGACGGTCCGGGTCTTCTCTCCGGCCCGAGGCGAGCTCCCGGGTGCGCCGATCCAACTCCTCGGAGGTAACCAGCCCCCGTTGCAGCAGCAGCCTCTCCATGGCGCTCAGCCAGCGGTTGTAGTAGCCCGACGGTAGCTTTCGCCAAGGCATATCCAGAGAGTCCTCGGGCCAGCGGAGTGTGCTGGAGTGACGCGTTCGGTATCTTCGCGGAACGGGGCGCCTCGTGGAAGATCTCGACGAGGGCACATGGGCCCCCGGGCCGGCAGAACGATTCAAACCCATCGTAGAGCGGCGGCCCCGGACTGGGTCCACTGACAGGTGCTCTTAAATGGATACCCCTGAACCCCCTTATCTACTATGTTATACCAGATTTTTTCTAAATTCGCGCTTTTGAATCGGCACTCTACCGCCCTTTTGTCGAGGGGGTATGCCGCCCTGATCCTTTCGAAATCAGAGGCGGGGACATCTTCAATTTACTCCGATAGGGACTAACTTCCCTCGACCTTCTTCGACCTTGGGCTATTAGTAGACTGTGGGACATTTCACAACGTCCGATTTAATTCTCTAATTCTGGTGCCCGGTTGTCCAAAGTATGGGGTCCACCTCCACCCTGGATTCCCCCCGGAAAACAAAAAAATCAAGTCCTCGACCTGCACCGATAGGAGTTAGGTTCGAATGTTTGGATTATTTGGGAAGTCGGATAAGGAAAAGGCCGAGGACGCAATAAATCTGATATCAATTGTGTCAATAATGGCGCTTTCTCCCATAAGGGATAAGTTTCCCTCCATAATAGAGGAAATTTCTCCGCAGTATTTCCGTCTTATCATGTCTATTTCTGGTCATCAATGGGCTCAGCAGTTTTTATTGCCGTCGAATGTAAGGGCAGGCAGAAAGAGATCTCTTCAAGGTAAATTGACTGACTGCCTACTGGAATTAGTCAGTAACACGTCCAATAAAGTCCAATTGAAAGATAGAACGATAGAAGTGGAATTTTTTGACCCTATTGAAGTTTCAGAACTCGGTAATCTCATTTGTGATTGCGCGGAGTCTTTCCGATTTCAAATTGAGGGAGGAGTAGAAGACATTAGGGACGCGGTAGGGAAATGGCCTGCCAGTAACTTTATCGGCGAAGCAGGTAAGGTTGTTAGCAGAAATGAGATTTCATTGTTTTCTCGAACTTTGGGGCAATTTATATGCTCCCCATTCGATCCTGAAGTAGAGGGAAAGTCAGCCTTTTGGTGGAGATGATTCCCTATGGATAATAGAAAAGAGGGATGGCTTTGTAGTCCTTGCCTGGACCCTGGTTCCTAATGCAGAGGGATACGAGGTTTACCGGGAAGTTGCGGTTACAACTGGACTGAATCAGGACGGAGAGATAGTGAGCCTGGACGAGCCTCTATTTGCCTTTGTGTTTTGGGGATCAGTGAAGCAGTCTGACTCCGATCCGGTTAGGGCAAGAGTTGCAACACTCGATAACGATCCTTCCCGCTGGGCCTGTCGCGGCAGTGAAGGACGGCATTGTATCGGAGAAAATCGAGACAGCGGTAATACCGACTGCGATCATCAAGGGTACCTGGGGACAGGTGAAAGCGGGACAGTGATCTGTGACACGAGTAGCCGGGCTGCTGTCCCCCGGCGAAAGGTCGGCCCTGGGTCTGCGTGAAGGGTGACAGATTCCGGGGCCGACCAAACGCAATGCGATTCGAGATGTTCTGTGAAGACGGCCTATGGCGGTGGCGTCTCCTATGGCACGACATCGCCATCGCTGTATGCACCAAGGGACACAAGAGACCGTCTTCCTGTGCCCATGAGATAGTCATAGTCCAGGGGTCCAGGAAGGCGGAGATTGTTCGGAGGGACCCAGGTAAACATCAAGGCGGCTCTCCGCCGCCCTGTTAAACTGCGTTCCTGTTATGATATTCCCTCTTTCCCACCCTGCAGCTTATTTTCGAGGATAATTCAAATGATTAGAATTGGCATCATGATAGCTTTGTTGGCGTTGTGTTCATGCTCTTCAAAGAAATACATTCCCCCGGTGGACCACGTAGAAGACAATTCAATATTCGTAGACACGGGATATGATGAGACATGGATAAATCCTCATTGATTGTGTCTCCGAAAGGCATTTTTCCATTGAAAGAATCGACAAGGAATCCGGCTTAATTACTCTGAATTTCGGATCTGAACGTCCCGAGATATTTGTTGATTGCGGGTCTCAGATTGAATACGAGGACACCTCTTCAGTTTCCCAGAAGCTTAACCTGGAAGGGGCGATGAATATATCTGTCAGAGAATTTGAGAATGGAACCAGGGTTCGAGTAAGTGCACGGTATGTATTGAAAGGATTGAAGAAGTTTGGAGGGGCAGTATTTTTTGACTCAGGAGAGACGAAATCTATTCATCTTGGATATAGCGGAACGAGAAAACCAAAGGTTATAACGTGTAGACCTACTTACGTAGTAGAGAAAACGATCCTGGAAAGAATCGAGGAATTGTCAGAATAAGATATGCACTTTCCCATCTCACAATCATAGGAGAGTTATTGAAATGTCGAAAAGGCCTCTTTTTGATCCTGCGGCGAGGACCTCTGAAGCCATTGAAATGCTATCCAGCATGTATAATAAATCCGGCGGAATTAACCCTGATTGTGTATCTGATTATGAGGGAATCCAGCTGTGGATATGGGTTCCCTCGTCTTATTCGGCTATAGAGCAGGGGTTAAAGCTTTTTATTCATGCTCGATCTGGAGATCCTGGATGGGGGCATAGACTAAGCGACTTATATGATGATTTACATGATGAACATAGAGAGATATTGGACAAGGCCTATGGGAGCTATGTTCAACTGCATAGTTATATTCCCATTCAAGACCTGAAGTCCTTTCTTGACCTTCTGGATGTTGGTCCTCCGAAGAAGAAAGGAAAGGGGGACCAGGACGGATATACAACTTGGAGGTACTTTCTTATTGACGGATTTCCAAAGAAAGAAGAAAATCAGCCCAGAGTAAGCATTGGCGCAATGCTGGAAGTAGCATGGGCGATAAGATATATCCTGGAGAAGGAGATTATCTTAGAACAAGATGAGATCGAGCCTCCGAATATCATTCCACGCCTTTATGAGGTATTGCATAACAAAATGTTCGACATGGCAAATCAACTTTATTCGGGTGATGTAGATTCATTTCAGAAAAAGTATTCAGGAATCCATGATTTGATTATCCGCCATATTGGATATATCGTTCAATCTTTACATCCTGGGGAATCCCCCCATCATCCTGTTCCCTTTTTCGAAGAACAGGTTCCCGATGAATTACGAGAAATCTGCAAGTTTATGAGAAAATATGACCGGGAAAACTTTCTTCAATACTTTATGAAAGTGCATGAGGGAAAGCTGCATGTCCTTAATCATACATTCTATTCAGAAAATGACGACCAATAAAACAAACTTCCGACTGGCAACGAACCTCTGACGGAGACTCCGATGGGGTCTCCTGACTACACGGATACTCCAGTAGGGTACCCTGACTACGGAAAATCATTCAAAAGCGATAAAGGCGATTAAGATGGACGCCTCTGGATTTATTCAATTTATTGGTCTTGGATTGGACATAACCGGAGCTGTCTATCTGTCTATGGGAATTAGGCAGAATGACCGAAGACGGGACGCTCCTTCATGGGGTTTCCAGGTGGGCAGCGAGTACCCGTGGAGAACAATTAAAATCCCCTGGAGTTCAGAAACTTCTAAAAGAATCCAGGAATGCAAAGATCGGAGTTCGACTTTTGATTTCGGGGTTCACATTACAAGGCATAAGTCTGTTTTCTTAGGAACAAATAACGACCTCGGCGAATCCCTTCTCTTGCTGGTATAACATTATGACTCTCTCTCCCCCACAAGGCAAGCACTCCCTCCTTCCAGGAACTAAGTTTCCTCCACTTCCTGTAACATCCTCCATTGGCGGACGCCACCAGAATCACCATCCCTCTGGGTGCATTAGGCGTTTGTTAAACTCCCTCGGAAACCATTGATGGACACCGGATTCAAGTCAAATTTACGATTCCTGCGTTTCCGGAAGTCGACAGAATTCTGTTGGCTATGTTGATTGATATCAATAGGTTAGACGACCGTTGGGATCTGATAGCCAGCGGTGAACTTAGGCAGACAGGGAATCCCGTAACAATCGTCTAAGGCTCCCATCCCTCTAATGGAGAGGAGGTTGATCGAGGACTGACCGCAGGTAGAATGACCGGGGAGCCGGCGGGGGGATGACTGGATAATATGCTCGAACCTTCCGGCACCACTGGCGATCAAGGTGAGCCTTTTCCTTGACTAAGCGCAGCCGGTAGGGTGCCGACCAGGGGGTAGGTGGAATCCGTTGCGCCTATCCTTTAGCTGGTAGGAAAGCCTGGTTTTCTTCCAAGAATGCTGGAAGAGGGCGACGTGCCCACAACCGTTCCCTCCCTGACCTGGAGCAAACACATGGTGGAGAAAAAGCGGGGCGAAAACGGGGATTGACAGCGGAGCAAAGGAATACTACCATGAGGGGTGAACGAATGAGCAGTCCCGGAAGGTCTCAGTTCCAAGGAAGGGTCCTAATGTCTGGTACTAAAGGTGGGGAAAATGGAGGGGGAAATGACTTTGGATTCTCCCGCGACTGATATTTCGCTTAGCTCCTGATCCTTCCAAAGTTAGAGAATTCGTGAATGATCATTGCAGAAACTGCCACTGCTTAATCGATTCGGTCAAAGACCAGCTTTCGTAACCGTCCTGCATAAGTCCGCTTTATTTAGGAGGAAAATTTGTTATCCCGAATAGATTCAAGGCGGCTCTTGGCTTCGTCCCAGTCAATTATTTTGGCGATTCTGTTGTTGTCTTGTGATGAGTTAAGGGGTCCTCCCGGCATGCAAGGCCCCCCCGGGGAACAAGGCCTTCCTGGACTCGATCTCGATGTCGAGTCCTTGGAAGAAACCGTATTGAATCAAAACTATACCAAGAGAAACCCCCATCATATTTCAGTCCCTCTTGGGGACTCTTTGGGCATTGAACCTGTAGTTCTGTTTTTCGGAATAGAGAATGAAAATGGAGTTTTTGTGGCTCCTCTCCAGTCAAGCTATGGAGTTTCAGTCATTTGGGGAGGAGACGACGCGGATACCGTAGTTCCCGGCACAAGAGGATGGTATTATTTAGTTCCAGATAAGACAAAGAGGTTATTGAAATCCAATTACCAAATTAAATTTGTTTATCAATACATAAGCTTCAGTAGGGCTGTAGATGAACTTCTCAAATAGCTCCACTCTCAAGCATGCATATTACTCCATTTATAGACAGAACATATCCAGAAAATACTTCCCTCTGTATTTGAACGAGATGGTAGGGCGACATAATATCAGGAATATGGATACGATGGCAAAAATGGAATGGCTCGCTTCCAGGTTGGTGGCAAAGAAATAGCCAGGCTCGGAATAGCGAGCAGCCGGCCTCATCTTCCAAGTCGTGCAGATAGACACGCTCGTAAGCGCCAGAGACGCTCGATGAAGACGTTGTTTCTCCACCGACTCTTGCCCTCCATCGAGATCTCTACCCCGGCCTGCAGCGGCTCCCAGCACCCCGCTCAGCTCGATCTTAGTGGGAACAGAATCGAACCTTCTCTCAGTGATAGAAAAGGAAGGCGGAGCCCTCGAGACTCAGTGGTCGAAAGGGTGTTTCAAATAATATCTCCGGAGAAGCATATTCAAGGCGTAGGCGTTACGGTTGATCTCGAAGAATAATATCTTCCAGGATACCTTCTAGGGTGAAGGCATAGGGATGCTTGTAATCGACGTGGATGGATGTTCTGACTCTCCTTCCACCTCCCGGCTAAACAGTGGGACGGAGGATGTCCATTTCTCTGCATTTTCTATTATATAGTTATACCATATTATCCTGAAATTCGCGGGATAATACCCTAAAGTTCCTTGTTAAATAAATGTATCCCAATATTTGATTGATCTCCAGCTATGGATAATCGTCAAGGAAGTTGGGATAGCCATATCTCAAGAAGAAGCAGGAAAGTAAGGCATACGGTTGCCTAAAGATTTAGTTGGACAGGGAAAGGTTTCCAAGGACGACACGAGGGGATGGTATATAAGATTGGAGTAGGGCAAATCAGGAAATACCTGGAAGTAATCGATGAATGGATATACGGCATTATGACCACAGTAGTTCCTCTTTCAGTGATGAGACAAATAATGGAGAAATTGCAGGAAGAAGAACTGAGACAAATCGAAAATGAATGACCCTGCCGAATTTTGGAAATACAAAGCAAAGTGCTTAATTGAATTTGCAATCAAAAGCCACAACGCCACATGGAAGACCGATAGTCCTTCCATGCAATTAGGTAGAATGGTTGGAGTTGCTTTGATGGTTTCCTTTTCTATCGAGTGTGCATTAAAGGCACTCTTAGAAGAGAATGGTGTGCCAATTACGAGAAACCTTTGGAAGCATAATCTCCATATGCTTTTTTCGAAGCTGCCTCCAAAAGCCCGAACAAAGGCATCTTCTGTGTACAAATCCATTATCCAAATGGAGCAGAATTCTCGGGTACGCAACACTCCAGCTGATAGTTTGGAATCGTGCTTGGAAGCTCATGACAACGCATTTTACGACTGGAGATATCGAACAGGATACGGGAAATTCTATCCCGGTCCTATGATGTATGCTTGTATATCACTGCTGACCATTCTGTTTCCAAATGATGAATTCACCACTGGAAGCGGAACCTCACCGGCAATCAAGGTTAAGGGAGGGAAGATTTCCGGCTATCAGGTTTGAAATCCAGTTCTCTAATAAAGTCTCCCTGATCCACGTAACAGGAATCCTGGAGAAGGGAAACATCAAGGCGACTCTCCCCCTGAGATGCAGACAATGCGTCTGGAAAAAACAGCTTGTCTATTAGCCCTTTTACTCGCCGCTCCGCTACAGGCAAGGGAATGGAGCTTATTAGGGTTTGAGTTTCCCTCTATATGATGCCCTCTTGGTATCCGGCGAAAAACTCACTGAGGTCGTCAGAACTGTCGAAAACAACCTCGCTGCCGGTCGGAAGATTCCTATCATATCAGTGTCGAATAGCTCCTCTGCCATCCATCGCGTAACCTGTTACGTAGTATGTCCATAAGTCGTTGTCCCTTCAGGGACTTACACCGAATTCTATTTTCCTTTATACTTTTGCGCAGTATTCGATGTAAGCCCCAGGCGAGGCAGGGCTTCGGCCCCTTCCATGGAACCGATCTCCGGGGCCGGCCGCGTTCTCACTGCCCCACCGGCTCCGGAGCCGCGGCCCGGGCAACGCCGACCATGGAGTCGCGGCTCACCAGGGGAACCAGCTCCTCTTCACTCAGACCTTCGGTGCCGGCCGGCCTCTGCGGAAGCACCATGTAGCGGACCTCCGCGGTGCTGTCCCACACCCGCACCTCCATCGACTCGTCCAGCTCCAGGCCGAACTCCTTCAGCACCGAGCGGGGCTCGGAGACCGCGCGGGAGCGGTAGGCGAAGGACTTGTACCAACTGGGCGGGAGGCCCAGCACCGGCCACGGATAGCAGGAGCACAGGGTGCACACCACGAGGTTGTGGATGCCGGGGGTGTTCTCCAGCACGACGATCTGCGCCCCCTCGCGGCCGACGAACCCCATCTCGGCGATGGCGGCGGTGCCGTCCTCCAGGAGTCTCTTCCTGTATTCCGGGTCGCACCAGGCGCGGGCCACGACTCTCGCCCCGTTCAACGGCCCGACGTCCCGCTCGTAGGTTTCGACAATGGCGTCGATGGCGTCCGAAGCGATCAGCCCCTTCTCCACCAGCAGCGACTCGATCGCCCTGGTGCGCAGCGCCGCCCGGGACTCCGGTGCGCCGTGATGACGGTGATCCTCACTCATCCAATACCTCCCGTGCTTCCGCGGGTTCGAGATAACTGTCCCACAGGTCGATGTACACGCTGCCCCTGCCCTCTGCCGAGTCTCCCCAGAGCTCGGCCGCGTCGAAACTCACGCTGTAGAGCGCCTCGGGGTTGTGGTCGCCCCGGGCCAGGTCGTCGGCCAGATCGTGATAGCCGTGGTGAAGGGCGACGGTACCTCGACGCCCGCGCGCGTATCGCGGCAGCCGGTGGTGCCCCCTGGGGTGATCGTTCCTGGTGCGGATTGCTTCCCCCACCCGGAACCTGGGAGGCGTGCCCGAGTCCCGCGGCGGCGGCAGGCGGTTGCGCACCCTCTCCATCACCTGCCCGGCGACGGCAGGGTCTTCGCGGCGGGGAACTTCCGCGTCCGGATGCTGCCGGTAGTACCGGATGCGGTCATCCAGCTCTTCCCGGGTCAGGATGCCCAGCTCCACCAAGCGTCTCTCCATGCGCACCAGCCAGCGCTCGTAGTAGGGAGTGCCTGCATACTCCGCGGGGTCGAGTTGCTCCAAGGCGTAGCGGCCGGCGTCCCCACTGGGAAACAAGGGGACCATCCCCGACACCTGCATGGCAAAGAGGCGGCCTTCCCACGGCTCGTGAAAGACAGGCTCGTTCTCTTACCACTACAGTAATGACAACTGTTATTTTGCCAAAAATATCATTGCCAAAATATTTTTTGCCGTTTAGCTTGTCTTAGTGACAATTCCGGGAGGACCATGAATGCGGAACATCATCGGACAAGCGGTACTCGGCGACGACCTCTATGGCCGAGACTACGAACTGGACCGCCTCTGGGAAAATCTGGAGCAGGGAGAGCACATTCTGATGCTCGCCCCGAGGCGTGTGGGCAAGACCAGCCTGATGCTGGAACTCCATCGCGCTCCTCGGGAGAACTGGGAGGTCATCTATGTCGACGTCGAAGGCGGCGACGGCCCTGCTGACTGCGTCGCCTCGATACTGGCGGAGTTGGCGGCTCATCCCAGGTATCGAACCCGTTTCGAAGCGATTCCCTTCTCGAAGGCGGTCAAGGACGTTCTCAATGGAGTAAGTGTCGGTGTCCAGATCCCCGCATTGCGCGTCGAGCTCAAACGGGCGATTGGCAGTGAATGGGGCCATGCCGCAGATCAACTCCAGGCGCGCCTCACGAGCCTGGACGACGCCAGTGGCAAGCTTCTGATCATCCTGGACGAGCTGCCGATTCTCGTCTCGCGCATTCTGAGGGACGCTGACCGCAAACACGAAGCCGAGCTGCTGCTGGCCCGGCTCCGGCACTGGCGCCAGGCACCGGCGCTACGCAGCAAGGTTCACACGCTCATCGGCGGATCGATCGGGCTCGAAGGCATCCTGCGGCGCGCCGGGCTTTCAGGCTCGATCAACGACCTCGTACCGTTCCGGCTGAACTCGTGGGACAGGTCTACCGCTGTCCAATTCCTGGAGGAGCTGGCCTGCGCCTGCAACTTCCCTCTCGATGACGGATCCATCGACCGGATCCTGGACCTGCTGAATGATCCCGTTCCGTACCACCTGCAGCTTTTCTTTTCGGCGATTCGCGATGCGAGTAAAGGCGATCCCTCCCGAGTCTCGCCCGCAATGATCAATCAGTGCTTTGAAGAGCGGCTTGCCGGACCAAGCGGGACCGCCCACCTGGACCACTACGAGAAGCGCCTTGAGATTGCTCTCGACGAGCGAGAGTGCGGAATGGCGTACGACATCCTGGGCCTCGCCTGCCGGCGTAAGGACGGCGTCAGTTTTCCGGATCTCGAAGACTTACGGCGGCAGGGAAGCGAGACATTTCAGTCGGTGTTGAGCGATCTGGAGGCGGACGGTTACGTGAAGAGAGAAGACGGTCATCTGATTTTCCGTTCGAATCTCCTGCGGGTATGGTGGCGAAAACACCACGGAAGGGACTACCGCCGATGATCCGCCGGCGTCTCTACAATCCGGCCCAACTGACCCCCCGCGAGCTGAAGGAATCATTCGTCGCGCGCGAGGAAACCCTTGCCGAAATGCTTCGCGATATTGGCGGCCAGATGCCCGGCCGGCCATGCCAGCACATGATGCTCATCGGTCCGCGCGGGATGGGAAAGACCACCCTCGGGCTTCGGTTCCTGTACGCGGTCTCGGACAATACGAACCTTGCCGCGCAATGGCAGCCCGTAGCGTTCCACGAGGAAAGCTACGGGATCGACAACTTGGCGGAATTCTGGCTTTCCGCTTTACAACACTTGACGCGCGCCACCGGGGATTCTCGTTGGGCTGACAGGGCCGAATCCCTAGCCGAGGACGAAGGAGACACACAACGGCTCGCCGCGTATGCCCTCGCGGCTCTCATGGATTTCAGCCAGGCAAGCGGGAAGCGTCTGATCCTGTTTGTCGAAAATCTCGACGCCATCTTCGGACAGTTGCGAAACGAGCGTGAAATTCATGCGTTGCGCGCTTCCCTTATCGAGCGCCCGGAAATCCTCTTGCTCGGGTCCGCCAACGCGGTCTTCGAGGCCATCCGAAGTCACGGCGAACCGTTCTACGAATTCTTCCGGCTCTTCACCCTCGAAGGTCTCGGACAGGCTGACACCCGCCGGATGCTGGAAGCGGTCGCCGACTCTGAGGGGAAACCCGAGATCCCGGGAAGCCTGGACCGCGAGCAGGGACGGCTGGAGACGATCCGCCGTCTCACCGGCGGAAACCCAAGGTTGCTGGTCCTGTCCTGTCGGATGCTGATCGAGTCCCCTCTTGGGCCGGCCATCGAGGACCTGGAGCAGCTGATCGACGAGCAGACGCCTTACTTCAAGGCCCGCATCGAGGATTTGCCGGTTCAGGCCCGAAAGGTATTCCACTGTCTCTCGGAGGGGTGGAAGCCGATGTTGGCGAAGGAGGTGGCCGGGGCCGCGAAGCTGAGCTCATCTCACGCCAGTGCCCAGCTCAAGCAACTCCTGGAAAAGGGCTATGTGCGCGAGGTCCGGCTCCCCGGCGCCAAGCGGGCGCGGTACGAGGTCAGCGACCGTTTCTACAACATCTACTATCTACTGCGTTTTTCCCGCACAGGACGCGATCGTCTCGAGCGGCTCGTCGCGTTCCTTCACGACCTTTTCGGCCCGGCCGGTATGAGGACGATGTACCCCGCCGCATTGGCCGCGTTGCGTGCCGATGGCCTGGGCGCCGCGGCGATGTCCGAGTGGCTGAGCGTGCTGGCTCCACACGTCGCGGGTGATCAACACTTCGAGGGGCGCGAAGACTGGCAGCGCGAAGCGCTGGCCATTGTTGCCGACCGCGTCGGTCCGAACGCTCCCATTGTCCAGACCATACGGGAGGAATTCGCAGAAAACGAAAAGGCAAGCCATTTCGAAGAATGGATGAAGCGCGCCCTGAAGTTTAACCAGGCCGGATGTTTTGAAGACGCGGAAGCAGCGCTTCGGAAGGCCTTGGAGATTAAGCCCGACCACTTTGCAGCTTGGCTCGGGCTCGGCATCGTTCTAGACATGCAAGATCGCCCCGAAGAGGCGGTAGCCGCCTATGACTGCGTTCTGGAGCGAGTCAATAAAGGTGACCAAATAGGGTTACGAATTTTGACCTTCGTAACCTTGGTAGGAAAGGGGACAGCTCTCGCTGAGCTGGAACAACTAGAAAACGCCATTGCAGCCTTTGAACAGGCCTCCAGGTATTCCGATCCGGATGATTCAATAGAGTTGCGCGGAACTGCCGCCATCGCGGCCGAGCTCAGCGGCAGCTTTCTCGTCAAACTGAACCGGGAAGAGGAGGCTATCGCCGCTTGGCAACGGGCTTCGGAACACATTAGTACGGACGACCCGGCGGAGCTGCGCCACACGGCGGCCAAGGCAATCGCGGCGAAGGGCCGTATTCTAGGCAAACTAGGCCGGGATGAAGAGGCTTTCACTGCCCGGGAACAGGTTGCCAGATATATCCGTCCGGACGACTCGGAGAACTTGCGGCGGTTGGCCGTCAATGCGCTGTCTGCCAACGGTAGCATTCTTACCGACCAAAGCAGGTACAAAGAGGCCGCTGGTTCCTTGGAACGGATTTCCGAGTACATCCGGGAAGACGATTCAGTGACAATGCGCCACTTGGCAGTCGGAGCGGCAAGTCTCAGAGGAATGGTTCAGTACGAGTTGGGAAACCACGACCTTTTGAGCGCATCATCCCAATTGGCCCGGAAATACATACATCGAGACGACCCGATTAAGTTGCGCCGCATGACCGCCAAGGGGCTAGCATCCGTAGCAGCTACATTGAATCTGGAGGGAAGGAATGGAGAAGCGGAATCCGCTTGCAGAACTGCGTCGGAAATCGATCCTGATTGTGATAAATCATGGACCGCCTGGGCGCAAGCCATCCTCAACCAGAACGACACGGAGCGTCTTCCGGAGGCCCAGAAACATGCCCGTCGCGCAGTGGAATTGGCCCCACAAAACCCGGATGCGCTCCGGACGCTCTCCAATATCCTGGCTTGTCGAGGCAAATGGACAGAAGCGCTGGACCAGCTTGAACACGCCCTTCGCATAACCAGGAGCGAATCGCAGAAACAAGAGGTAACGGGTTTGACTGAGTCATTGATCCGCGCGGTCGCCGCCGGCCATGGACCACGTGTCAAGGACATTATGGAAGCTGCGGGGCTGGCAGAATCGATGGAGCCTCTCTGGCACGCCATAAGGGCGGAGTTGGGCGAAGAGCTCGAACCCCTGCCCGCGGAGATCATGAATGCAGTGACCGAAATCAGACAAAAATTTTCAGCCACCAATTCCAGACCACAACCGTAAAACACGGTCCTCCATTCTCAAAAGCGCCGTTCTCCTTGCGCTGCTCGCCGCACCTGTCCAGGCCGGGGAAACCCCCGTAGTCCAGGCCGCCCGCACGGCCGCACCCCCTCGCATCGACGGCCGCCTCGACGATCCGGTCTGGCAGCAGGCCCCGGTCATGGACGCCTTCTTCCAGCGGGAGCCGGTCGAAGGGGCCCCGCCCAGCGAGCGCACCGAAGTCCGCATCCTCTTCGACGACGCGCCATCCGCCGCAGGCACGAGGAGGTCTTCCTCGTGCCGCCGCCCCAGGCCTACGGTTACTGGGGCCGCTACCGCACCTCGCGCCTGGCGGTGCTGAAGGGCCTGGGCCGGCTCCGCAGCCGCCCGCCGATGGCGGTCGTCCCCTTCGTGCTGAGCGGCACACGGCGCGATTTCGCCGCGGAAAACTTCAATGAATACGACCTCGACCCCGGCCTCGATTTCAAGTACGGCCTCACCCCCTCGCTGACCCTCGACCTGTCCTGGAAGACGGACTTCGCCCAGGTGGAGGCGGACCAGGAGCAGGTCAACCTCACCCGCTTCAACCTTTTCTTTCCGGAAAAACGGGACTTCTTCCTCGAAGGGGCCGGCATCTTCGAGTTCGGCGAACGCGTCGAAAGGCAGGGCCTGGGAGGACGGCCTCCCACCCTGATGTTCTACAGCCGCCGCATCGGCATCGAAGAGGGGCACCACCTGCCCGTGCTCGCCGGGGGCAAGCTCACCGGCCGCGCCGGACCCTACCAGGTCGGCACCCTGCGCATGACGATGCAGGCCATGACCTTCGTCGACGAAGAGGAGGAAGACCGCTTCCTCACCGCGGACGGCGACCTCTTCGACGAGGATCGGGCCGAGCTGAGCGGGGAGGCCATCGTCGAGACCCTGCAGGTGAACGTCCTCGACACCCTCGACGTGACCCGCACCGACTTCACGGTCCTGCGCCTCAAGCGCGACCTGCCGGGCAGCTCCAGTCTCGGCCTGATCGCCATCGACAAGCAGCCCGGCTCCGACGCCGACTACAACCGCACCGCGGGCATGGACTTCTCCCTGTCGCTGCTGCAGGCCGCCCTCAACCTGCGCGGCTTCGCCGCCGGGACCTGGACCCCCGCGGCGGAGGGGGGCGACGGCGCCGGCCTGCTGGAGCTCGACTACCGCCGGAGCCGCTTCGAGACCAGCCTGAGCTACCTCGACGTCGAAGAGGATTTTTCGCCCGAAGTCGGCTTCGTGCCGCGCACCGGCATCCGCCGCTTCAAGGGCCAGGGGCGCTACCGGCCCCGGCCGGACGTCGGCTGGATCCGCCAGCTTTCGCTGTCCCCCCGTTTCACCTACCTGACGGACCGTGACAACATCCTGCAGAGCCGCGATCTCGAGGTTCAACCTCGAAGCCGGCGACTGGATCGGGATTCGCCACCGCAGGCCATCTTTCGGGGGATCTCGCCCCGGAACGCGGCGCCTTCTTCAACGGCACCCGCAGCCGCGTCTCAACCAAGGCGGTCTGGCGCCGCATCGCCCGCCTGGAGCTGGAGGGGAAGTACGAGTTCAACCGCATCGATCTGCCCGACGGCGCCTTCAACACCCACCTGTTCGGGCACCGCTTCCTCTACTCCTTCTCCCCGGACATGTTCGCGCGCGGCTTCCTGCAGTGGAACAGCGCCCGCGAGCTGGTGGGGGGAACTTCCTGTTCAACTACCGCTTCCTGCCCGGCAGCGATCTGTTCGTGGTGTACAACCAGGTCTGGGATACCGAGGGAGGGCTGCAGCAGGCCAACCGCTCGCTGCAGCTGAAGGTGTCCTGTTTCTGGAAGAGGTGAGGTGTTCGGTTGCGCCTGGACTGCGACGCGGTCGGGGCGTCCGTGGGTTCATGCGGAGAAAGCGACGCCTTGAAGGCGAACGAAGTCCGGGACTTCTTGACAGGTGAATACGATCCAAGCCACCTTGAAATGAGACGGTCACATAAGCGGACCGGCAAGTCCTACCGACAAAGGTGAATGCCCGTGCTCTCAAGACTCTACGTGGACAACTTCCGTTGTCTGGAAAATTTCGAACTGGATCTCGACCCAACGAACGTCTTTCTAGGGCGGAACGGAACAGGCAAGACCTCCGTCCTGAACGTACTCAGAAACATCCAGAACCTGATCGTTCGGGGCTGGAAAGTGGATACCGTGTTCCCTGCCCGGGACATCTCCCTGTACGGACAACGCAACGAACAAAGATTCGAAATTGAAACACGGATCGACGAAGAATCCTACCGTTACTCCCTGATGGTTGAGCATGACGTCCCTCGCAATAGGATGCGAGTCTGGGAAGAAACGCTTGAACACGAGGGAAACCCGATCTTTGCATTCAAAAATGGTGACGCGCAACTGTACCACGACGATTACTCCAAAGGCCCATCATATCCCTGCGATTGGTCGCAGTCCGGAATTAGCTTCCTAAACGAAAGGACCGACAATAAGAAGCTGACTCGGTTCAAAAAAGAGATTGGCAACTACATAGTCGTCAGCTGCTGTCCACCGATAATGGCACCCGAAACGAGAACCGAGGACGAGTTCCTGGATCCTTTGATGCAGAATTTCGTCGGCTGGTACCGCCGCGCTGCACAGGAAAATATGCGCTCCATTTTTTCGCTGTTCGAGGCACTTCGCGAAACCCTCCCTGGTTTCGACTCGATCAATTTGACGGAATCCGGAGAGAACTCCCGCGCCCTCAAGGCAATCTTTAAAGGCCCGTCCTCCGAGCCAATCCGCTACGGTTTCGATCAGCTCTCGGATGGTCAACGGGCCCTGATCGCCATGTACAGCCTGATCCACCTCTCCTCGGATGGGCAGGTTTCGCTGTTTGTCGACGAACCCGACAACTACCTCGCCCTTGGGGAAGTACAGCCTTGGCTCGCGGAAGCGGCGGACCGAACCGGGGAATCCCTTGGCCAGGTTGTCGTAGCATCCCATCACCCGGTAACGATTGACTACATGGCAGGCGCGAACGGCAGATGGTTCTTTCGCGAAGGAGACGGCCCGGTGCGGGTGAGCAAGAAACCAAACAATACGGTAGATGGCCTGTCGCTTTCCGAAACCATTGCAAGACGTTGGGAATGAGCGTCCGGATTGTATTGCTCTGCGAGGACTCGACCACGGACCGGTTCGTTCGCCGGTTTCTGGGCAAACGTAATTTCACCAAGCGTGACATACAGACTTTTCCTTTCGCGTCCGGAGCAGCGGAGAATTGGGTCCGGAAAAAATACCCCAAGGAAATGAAGGCGATTCGAAGCCGGCAAAACGCCTTCCTGATAGGCGTCATCGACGCGGACAAGCATACGACTCAATTCCGCCGATCTCAGCTTGACGATGAGTGCACGATCCAACAGATAGATCCAAGAAAACCAGAGGACCCGGTGATCATCCTCGTTCCGCGCCGGAATATTGAGACTTGGTTTGCCTACCTTGACGGCGAATCTGTTGACGAAAATGAGAGGTATTCCCGCCGGACCCCGGCAGAGCACCGTTGCTTTGCAGACAAATTGTACAGAATGTGCCATGAGACCCAAGAACTCCGGTCACCCGTCCCGCCTTCATTGTCTGAGTCCTGCGAGGAGTACCGCAAGCTGAGACGTTGAGTTACAAAAACGCAGGAATCAGCTATATGACAACCGGACCAAAAAAACAAAGAACCACCAAGGCCAAGACTAAACCGGGCGACACCGTCGTCTCAGACTACAGGTCCGAGCTGTGGCGGATGGCCGACGCCCTGCGGGGCAGCATGGACGCCGCCGAGTACAAGCACGTCGTCCTCGGCCTGATCTTCCTCAAGTACATCTCCGACGCCTTCGAGGAAGCCCATGCCCAACTGGAAGCGGAGGTAGACCAGGGCGCCGACCCCGAAGACCCGGACGAGTACCGCGCCCAGAGCATCTTCTGGGTGCCGCCCGAAGCGCGCTGGACGGTACTGCAATCTCAGGCGCGCCAGCCCACGATAGGGCGGGCCGTGGACGACGCCATGACCGCCATCGAGCGGGACAACCCGGCGCTCAAGGACATGCTGCCCAAGGACTACGCCCGCCCCGCCCTGGACAAGACCCGCCTGGGACAGGTGGTGGACATGGTGAGCAACATCAAGTTGGGCGGGGCCGAGGCGCGCGCTACGGACGTGCTGGGCAACGTCTACGAGTACTTCCTGGAACAGTTCGCGCTGGCCGAGGGCAGGAAGGGCGGCGAGTTCTACACCCCGCGCTCGGTGGTTCGCCTGCTGGTGGAAATGCTGGAGCCCTACCAGGGCCGGGTCTACGATCCCTGCTGCGGCTCCTCCGGCATGTTCGTGCAGTCGGTGGAGTTCATCCGCGCCCACGCCAGCGGCAACGGCAACGGCGGCAATGCCAGGGGGGACATCTCCATCTACGGCCAGGAGTCCAACTACACCACCTGGCGCATGGCCCGGATGAACCTGGCGATCCGGGGCATCGAGGGCCGGATCGAGCACGGGGACAGTTTCCACAACGACCGCCATCCCGACCTGCGGGCCGACTACATCCTGGCCAATCCCCCCTTCAACGTCTCCGACTGGGGCGGCGAGCGGCTGCGGGACGACAGGCGCTGGGAGTACGGCGTGCCGCCGGTGGGCAACGCCAACTTCGCCTGGGTGCAGCATTTCCTCTACCACTTGGCGCCCCGGGGAACGGCCGGCTTCGTGCTGGCCAACGGCTCCATGTCTTCGAACCAGTCCGGCGAAGGCGAGATCCGCAAGAACCTGATCGAGGCCGACCTGGTGGACTGCATCGTGGCACTGCCGGGTCAACTGTTCCGCTCCACCCAGATACCGGCCTGCCTCTGGTTCCTGTCCCGGGGCCGCCGCAACGGGGAACACCGGGACCGGCAGGGCGAGACCCTGTTCGTCGACGCCCGCAAGCTGGGCAACATGGTGGACCGCACCCACCGCGACCTGTCCCCGGAGGACATCGCCCGCGTTGCCGACACCTACCACGCCTGGCGCCGCGGTGAGGGCTCAGGCGAGTACGACGACGTTCCCGGATTCTGCAAGAGTTCCTCGCTGGAAGAGATTCTCAAGCACGGCCACGTGCTCACCCCCGGACGCTACGTCGGAGCGGAGCCGCAAGAGGACGACGGGGAACCTTTCGAGGAGAAGATGGCCCGCCTCACCAAACAGTGGCGTGAGCAGCAGGCCGAGGGCGCACGGCTGGACGCAGCGATCGAGGCGAACCTGAAGGCACTCGGGTTTGGAGAAAGATGATGCGTATGGACACAGACGATATCCAACGCCAACTGGATTCAGGTGAGGATAGCTACTGGGAGTTCAAGCAGGTCGAGTTCCGCGCCGACCGTCCGACGGCACCAAAACGAAACGACTTGGCAGATGAAATAGCGGCTTTTGCCAATGCCGGCGGCGGTGTGCTGCTCTGTGGTGTCACCGACGCCGGTGAAGTACAGGGCATGTCGCGAGAACAAATGAACGCTTTGGAACGCATGGTGGTCGAGTTGTGTTCCCACTCGATCAAGCCACCGCTCTTCGACGTAGCCATTACCCGCCACAAACTCGACGACAAAGCACTGTTGGCCGTCACAGTAGCCAAAGGCACCGCGCAGTACGACAGTCCGGGTGGCAGCTTCCGGCGCGTCGGCAGTTCCAAACGCCAGATGGCCAGCGACGAGCGAATGCGATTGGCTCAACAGCGCGGCCAGGCGCGTTATCGCTGGTTCGACGAGCAGCCCGTGCCGAATACCGGATTCCGCACGCTGGAGGAAACACTTTGGAAGCCGCTGCTCAGCGCGAGCGGACGGGCCGGTCCCGAAACGGCACTGGAAAAACTCGCGCTGTTGGGCAGGGATGAGAACGGCGCAGTGAGAGCCACGGTGGCGGGGATTCTCCTGTGTACCCACACCCCCGAGCAGTGGCTTCCCAACGCTTGCGTTACCGCGACCCACTATCGCGGGAAGGACCGGGCATCCGGCCAACTGGATGCGCGGATCATCACGGGTCCGATCAACCAGCAGGTGGCGGACGCAATGGCTTTTGTGATGCGCAACATGCGCGTTGGGGCGTACAAGAAACCTGCCCGCATGGACCTTCCTCAGTACAGTGCCGAAGCACTTTTCGAAGCGATGGTGAATGCCGTCGCCCATCGGGACTATTCGATCCGCGGCAGCCGAATTCGAATGTCCATGTTTGCAGACCGCATAGAAATCAATTCGCCGGGTGGACTGGCGAACAATCTCACCATCGACAGCATGGCAGCTCGGCAAGCGACGCGCAACGAAACCATCGCATCCGCGCTCGGACGAATGCCCGTTGGCGACATTCCCGGGTCCGAAAAGCGTCAATTCTTCATGGAGCGTCGCGGCGATGGCGTTCCCATTATCCTGCGCGAGACCGAGGCGTTGAGCGGGAAAACCGCCAAGTATTGGATTCTTGCTGAGTCAGACCTCTTCCTGACGCTTCCCGCCGCGGCCACGAATGCCACGCCAGCCACTGTCGCGGTGACGGTTCGTCGAGATGATCGGCCGGTCGCGGGAGCCGATTTACTGGCGCTGTTTCCCAACAACACTTGGAAACGAGCCATGACAGACGCGAACGGAGAAGCGGCGATGGACTTGTACGCGACGGACCTTCCCATGACGGTGTACGTCGCCGCCAAGGGCTTTGCCGCACACCTTGAACTTGGGTGGGTCCCGGGGGATGGTGCGTTGGCCGTGGAACTCAAACCCCTTTCCGGCGGCGGCGCGGTGATTCTTCCCGAGGCAACCGGTGACATTCCCGGGCTCAAGGGGCGTCTGAATCCTAAACGAGACACCCACGACCGGACCTATCTCTACGCCTCGAACATCGCCATCAACCAGGGCCAGCAGCAGCCGGTGCATTTTGTACCTGGGGAAGACCTGAGGCTCACCGATGTCAACGGCGTCGAGATGACCGCGCGGATCGTGGAAATCGTGGGACGGTCGGCACTGGTCGAGTACCGGCCGTTCAAGTCGTGATTAATGGCTGGAAAGACCACTATATCAGGAGAGCGTCCGATGATACCTATTGTCGAGAAACGGGTCGGCGAACTGGAACAGCTTTGCGTCCGCTACAACGTGTCGCGGCTGGACCTGTTCGGCTCGGCTGTTACCGGCGAACACCGCCAGGAGGTGAGCGACCTGGACTTCGTGGTGGAGTTTCGGCCGGAGGCTTTCCGAGCCTATGCCGACGCCTACTTCGGGCTGTTGGAGGCTCTGGAATCCCTCTTCGGGCATCCTGTGGACCTCGTCGTTGATTCCGCCATAAAGAACCCCTTCTTCCGTCAACGAGTCGAAGAGACCAGGACACGGCTCTATGCGGCTTGAAGCTCGGAAATACCTGTATGACATCCACAAAGCTGCGCGCTTATTGGATGAATTCGTTACCGGACAGACCTTTGACGATTATCAGCGCGACGCCATGCTGCGAGCCGCGGTAGAGCGCGAGTTCGAGATCATTGGCGAGGCTGTGACTGCTGCGTGAGCATGTGCCCCTGAGGTCTGGGCACTGGGCAGCCGGGTCTATGGCGAGAGCCATGAGGGGGAGCGACCTGGACCTGGTGGCAATGACCATCCGGGGTAAGCCCGCCTCTGCGGGATGACTCCCGGAGTGTGACCGAATAAACGATTCGAACCTGGGTTAGCGAGGGACCATGACCATCAACGTCACCGAAGCCGACGGCGCACAAATCGCCTTCGCCTGGATGGAGCGCATCCGCTGGCAGGCTTGACACCACTCAACAAGTAATTACTGGAATTACAGTGTTTCTTTCAGGAGAAACTCCAGGCAATGGCAACCAGAGATATCAAACTGATCGACATCGGCAACTCGAAGGGCATCCGCATCCCAAAGATCCTGCTGCAAAAATACGGCTGGGGAGACTCCCTTCTCCTCGAAGAAACCGAGGAGGGAATCTTCCTCTACAGCAACGAAAAGAACAAGCTCTCCTGGAAAGAAACCTACCGCGCAATGGCATCCGACCGTGAAGACTGGAGCGATCTCGACGCCACAGTCGCCGATGGTCTCGATTGATGGCGGTTTTTCCGCAGCGATACGCCATCTACTTTGCCGATCTCAATCCCACCGTGGAAGGGGAAATCCGCAAGGTGCGGCCGGTGGTCGTGGTCAGTCAGAATGAGATGAATCAGTTCCTCGATACGGTTGTCGTCTGTCCTCTCACCTACGCGTTGCATCCTCAGTGGCGGAGCCGGCTGCAAATCCAATGCGCGAGCAAGAAAGCTGAAATTGCCGTGGACCAGATCCGCACCATCAGCAAGCGACTGAGGGACCAGATCGACAAATTGTCCGCCGAAGCAGCCGGCCAACTCCGGCGCCTTATTTCAGAGATGTACGGAGAATAGCGATCTGACCAAGTATGGAGGGCGGGAGAATAGGACATGCCAATCAACACGGACTTTCTCACTCGCTGCATCAATACCCTGGAGTCGGCCTTCGAGCAACTGCAGCAGTACGAACCGTCCGACACTTTCTACGACATCTTCAGGGCGGCTTCCGTCAAAGAGTTCGAGATTGTGCTGGAGCAGTCCGGCAGCCTGCTGAAGAAGCGTCTGAGCCCCTATTTCGCCAGCAATAGACAGGCGGACAAGCTGACCTTCAAAAACGCCTTCCGGCGCGCCGCCAAGCATGGCCTCATATCCGTGGACGTCTGCGAGCGCTGGTTCGCCTACCGGGACAACAGGAACGACACGGCCCACGACTACGGAGAGAAGTTCGCCGAAACAACGCTCAAATTGTTGCCGGATTTCATCGCCGACGCCAGGGAGTTGGCAAGAATCATAGCGGAGGGTGCCGATGACTGACAGATTGGATCTCCCGCTGCGATACCGACGCATCGTTGAGGCGCTGCTGCGCGAACATGTGCCCGAGGCGGAGGTCTGGGCTTACGGCAGCCGCGTCAACGGCGAGAGCCACGAGGGCAGCGATCTAGACTTGGTGGTGAGAGGTCCGGATTTAAAGCGGATACCTAGCGGCCCACTGGCCGGTCTGATTGAGGCGTTGGAGGATTCGAACGTCCCCATCCTTGTGCAGACGCACGATTGGGCAAGATTGCCCGAGAGCTTCCACCAAGAGATAGAGCAGAACTATGTGGTGGTGCGGGAGGGGGTGAGTGCAGGCAGTGCGGGCTTGTCGGGTGAATGGGGTAAGGTGACGCTAGGTGATGTGTGTACGAAAATTGGTAGCGGTTCGACGCCACGCGGCGGCAAGGAAGTCTATCTGGAAGACGGCCCCTTCGCCCTTATTCGGAGTCAGAACGTCTACAACGACGGATTCGCTCGTGACGGCTTGGCTTTTATCAGCGACGAGTACGCTGAGGCTCTCCACAACGTAGAAGTCTTGCCCGATGATGTACTCCTGAACATCACCGGGGATTCCGTCGCACGTGTATGCCAAGTCGATACAACCGTCCTACCGGCTCGCGTGAACCAACACGTAGCGATCATCCGACCAGACTCCGACAAATTGGATGCGGCATATCTGCGCTACTACTTGGCTGCACCGGAAGTCCAGGAAATGCTCTTATCGTGGGCGGGTTCGGGTGCCACCCGAAATGCGCTTACGAAGCAGATGATCGAATCGTTTCAAGTGAGGGCACCGACAGACTTAGCTGAGCAGCGGGCAATTGCCCATGTGCTGGGATCACTGGACGACAGGATCGAGCTGAACCGGCGTATGAACGAGACGCTGGAGGAGATGGCGCGGGCGCTGTTCAAGTCGTGGTTCGTCGACTTCGATCCGGTCCGCGCAAAGATGGAGGGCTGCTGGCGGGGGGACGAGTCGCTGCCTGGCCTGCCTGCGGAGTACTACGACCTCTTTCCCGAACGGCTGGTGCCGTCGGAACTTGGGAAAATCCCGAAGGGCTGGGAGGTAAAGGCGATAGGGGACTGCTTCAACGTGACGATGGGCCAATCACCTCCCGGCAGTACCTACAACGATTATGGGAAAGGGTTGCCATTCTTTCAAGGGAACGCCGACTTTGGATTCCGGTATCCCGAAAAAAGAAAGTACTGTACAGCTCCTACACGGGTGGCTCGTCCTGACGACACGCTTGTCAGCGTCAGGGCCCCCGTTGGCGCAATAAACGTTGCTTGGGAGCAGTGCTGCATTGGTCGCGGCGTCGCTACTCTGCAGCATAGTTCCGGTTCTACTTCCTTTACCTACTACTCGGCTTGGGCGTTGCAAGGAGAAATACAGCAGTACGAGCATACTGGGACGGTGTTTGGGTCCATTACAAAGAGTCAGCTTGAAGCCTTGCGGATGGTTGAGCCCCCAGCCGAGTTGGTTGATTGGTATGAAACCCAGGTTCAATCAATGGACAAACGTATCCGGTCCAATGTTTCAGACTCCCGTACTCTCATCTACCAGCGGGATGCCCTGCTGCCGCGGCTGGTGTCGGGGGCGGTGCGGGTTACATGTTCCCTAGGGTCTCGATTTTCTTCCATGAGCACACAAGTGCAGTAGGGTCGGAAATGGATTTCAAATCTGATCTGATCCACATTATCAAACATTATTTTTCTACGGAAGGCATCTCCTACGAAGATAACGCTGAGGCTAGTGACTTAACAGCCCGTTACTATGAGATGCAGATAAGAAGGATTGTCCCAAAGCCTCGGGAGGTACATTTCTCCAACGAGCTAAACGATTCGTTAGACAAACTCATCCGCGAAACACCTCCCGAACAACGCGAAAAGGCAAAAGCGGCATGGGGAGCAGTTTTCCGCCTCCGTTACCTCTTTGCTAAAGGTGAGAGTGTTACGCCGTATCTGAGCAAAAAGGTTAATTGTTCTACAAGTAAAGACGGGCTCTTGTGGGATTACGGTATGCATCATTTTCATCTAAGCAGAAAATACGAGGAATCTGAGTTTGTCCAACGATCAGATTATCTGCTCTTTGCGATCATAGCCGATGAAGACGTACTTTTCGTTGACGTAAGAAAGCACCGCGATCCCGAAGATCTTCTATGGGTGAGGCAAGATCTTCTAAGTATCGTACACTCGAATTGGCCGGAATTAACTTTCGCCCGCGTGCTTCATGGTGTCGGTGGAAGTATGGTAACAGACGGTGAAAAAAGGGAGCTGAGGAGGAAAAACGCTAATCTCATCACTGACGTGGAAGGGCATGCTATCGCACCGCTCGGCATGGGGACGATGTCTGATGGTAGTAGCACTCTTTGCAGAGTATGGGGACATAAACTCCTGCACGAAGTAGGACAGCATGAAGCATACTTCTACCGCCAGCCTCTTGAGTTGCGGGCGCAATTGAAGGCCAAGGGAGTTGACGTGCCCGGCGAAATGGAATTTCAACTGGTTCTACTGGACAGCTTGAATCCGTCGGCCGAGATGATTGAGTCCTTGCAAGAAGATCATTGCTTGAGCAGGGATCTCAGTCGAATGGGCTTTGCAATCGTGGAAGTCACAACGAGATCACCCATCGTGGTCTCGATTAAAGACGAGCCATGACCACCCTCACCGAATCAAACGGTTCGTGTTGAACGGGAGGGAGTCCCACGCTCTGGCCGCACAGCGGGATGCATTGCTGCCAAAGCTAGTGTCGGGGGAGATGGTGACCCTCAATGTGCTTCTGACAGGTAGTAATCATGACCAGCACTGTTGAGAAATATCTCGTCCAGCTAATTGAAGCTACTCAAATAGCTGGTATCTATGCCTACCGGGGACAGGAAAATTCACGGTGGCCACTGTACTCAGCGGCTACGCGTCGATTGATTGCAGAACATGGCAATGACGACATAGTTCTGGACCCGGATTTTCCACAGCGATACCTTAACTACCATCGGGATACACTTATCGAACCGGCACGAACTCGAGGGTTCGGTAATGAATCAGGGGATCGGTTATCTGACCTGCAATTGCTAGCAAAATTGCAGCACTTTGGTGCGGCGACAGGGTTGCTCGATTTTACATGGAGCCCTCTTGTCGCCTTGTGGTTCGCATGCGAAGACCCCGGTTTTGACGGAATAGTCTTTGTAGTCAACACGAACGATGCAATAAGAGTTGCCAAGATCTCCAGCGATGTGAAGGCCCAGGAAATCACCGCCGTTTTTTTAGGCACCGCTGGACCTCCTCATTTGTCATATTGGGAACCAATGATGAGCGGCGACGTGGTAACTAGGATTCTCCGGCAGCGTAGTGTTTTCATCATTGGCCGACCACTGATACCTGCCGGTAAGGAGATTATAGGGCAAATAATTGTCTCGAAAGAGGATAAGAAATCACTTTTAACCGAGCTAAAGACCCTTGATTTCCACCAGGAATCCCTATTCCTAGACGTTTATGGCTTTGCTCAAGCTAGTGGTACAAAACTTGCCCCAGATCTTGATCGACAGACGGTCCCTCCTCATACTCCACAGACGTATGAACAAATTGGTAATCGGTACTATCAGGGAGAAGAGTACACTGAGGCGATAGTTGCGTATAGCAGATCCATAGAACGTGATCCCGATGTAGGCTTAACCTATCTCTTACGTGGCAATGCGTTTTCAGCATCTGAGCGCCATCAAAAAGCCATAGAAGACTATGACGAAGTTGTTGCCCGCATTAGCCAACTCCACCGAAGTATCCAGGACACAGTTTATTTTAATCGTGGCAACTCCAAAGCTGTTCTCGCAGACTATGGTGGTTCTTTAAGTGACTATACCAAGGCGATAAATCTAAATTCCAATTACCCGCAATATTACTACAACCGAGGGAACACTCTAGCGGACCTCTATAGATTCGATGAAGCTCTGCTCGACTATGACAAAGCGACTGGTCATATATCGATTTCTCGGGATGCCGTTTTCAATAAGGGAAATGCACTTCTAGCTATGGGAAAATTTCCAGAGGCTCGGCGCTGTTATCAGGAGGCTGCCGGAAACGGTGCAGATCATGTTGGCATAAGCCAGAATCTATGGACACTAGATCAGGTTATGCTTTTGGTTGATGGGATAGATTACACAGTAAATGCTGTGCCAGATGAGGAGACAGGTACGATGTGCCTGCGGTTCGAGATACCGAGAGGAACTACGAATGCGGCTCATGGTCTAGAGCGCTTCTTATTTTTTGGCAGGGTGGGTAATGTCGGAAATACGGGCGGACCTGGATTATCCGGCGGGGAGGGATCCACTGGGAGACCACCAATCCGTGTCTATGTTGACCTTTCGAATGAAAATAGAGAGTAACACCTGCTCTAACCACGCGGATGTTCACGGCTAGTTCAAGAATTGTTGAATAAATGGAGTTACCCCGGTTTGGTGGACAGGTTTGGACTTGAGATTTCCAGAAGTTCGTACCATCTCCTATCGTAGTTTATAGGCGACATATAGTAGTGGTGGAGTGGCAGTGATAGGGGTTGTACCAACCCTCGATAAAACGGAAAGCGGGATAAGGGGATACGCGACTTAGGCATGATGGGCGACTTTTCATCAAGGAATAAGGTTCCCACCAAACCGGATCAATTCCAAGGCTGAAGATCGGATGGCGGACATCAACCTTACTCAAGCGGAAGCGGACGCTTTGATAGCCATGGAAAAACACCGCGTAACAGATAATCGGACTGACTTCCCAATGGGGGGAGAGTCCGTTGTTCTGCCGCTTCAGTCGGCTGACAGGCGAGAGCAATTCCTTCTCGATCTGAGCCGTGGCCGTATCAATCTACAAAAAGTCAAGATGCAGACGCGAGGACGGCAAGTCGTTGTGCTCGTCCGCCTTGACCTGGACGGTGCCCCACATCGTAATCCGGATGGTGAAGAGATACCCGTGTCCCACCTCCACGTTTACCGCGAAGGCTACGGGGACAGGTGGGCTTGGCCTGTGCCCACGGACCAGTTCCGCTCGGTAGCCGATGTGTGGACGGCATTTGAAGACTTTCTGCGGTTTTGCAATGTGACACTACCGCCCTACATAGATCGGGGGCTTTTCACATGATTCAGGACATTCAGAAGCAGCTCGATGCCTATTTTGCTTGGCTCAAAGACAAAACCGTACTGAACCAAATTGACCAGTGGGTCGAAATCACAACACCCTATCTCGATCGGCACAACGACTATGTGCAGATCTACGTCAGGAAGATCACTGAGGGATTCTTATTGACGGACGACGGATATATTATGGATGACCTGAAGCAAAGCGGCTGCAAGCTCGACAGTCGCAAACGTCAGGAACTTCTCAGGATGACACTCAACGGCTTCGGTGTGAAGAAGGATGGCAATGCGCTGCAGGTCCATGCGTCGGCCGATAATTTCGCGCTACGTAAACACAATCTCGTACAGGCAATGCTTGCCGTTAATGACATGTTCTATCTGGGAGTGCCCATGGTGGCAAGCCTGTTCTACGAGGACGTCGTTGGTTGGCTGGATGTTCATGATATTCGGCATACCCCAAAGGTGAAATTCACCGGAAGGACCGGTTACGACCACTTGTTCGATTTCGTAATCCCGAAGTCACGGCAGCAGCCGGAGCGCATCATTCAGTCAATCAACCGACCGAATCGCAACACTGCTCAGGCAGTTGTTCTCGCTTGGATCGACACGAAGGAGGTGCGTACCCCCGAATCACGTGCGTATGCACTGCTGAATGACTCGGAGCAGACGGTGCCTATGGCCGCTCTGGATGCTCTACGAAGCTACGACGTGAGACCAGTAATGTGGAGCCAGCGTGAGGATGTGCGGGAGGAGCTTGCGGCATAAGCGTCGTCCACAACCTATTCCCCCCGTCAAACAAGCCGCCTTCCCCTAACTGAAGGGCCTGGATAAAACAATGGCAACAAGAGATGTTAAACTGATCTCTATCGGCAATTCTAAGGAGATTCGTATCCCAAAGGTTCTTCTGTAGAAATACGGCTGGGAAGACTCCCTTGTCCTCGAAGAAATCGCAGAAGGAATCTTTCTCCACAGCGTCGCCGATGGTCTCGGTTGATAGTGGCTTTTCCACGACGATACGCTATTTGCTTTGGCGGTCTCAAGTCACCGTTGGAGAGAGGCTGATGCATAAGTACGAGATTATCATCTACTGGAGCAATGAAGACAGCGCCTTTGTAGCCGAAGCCCCCGAACTCCCCGGATGCGCGGCCCACGGCAGCACCCAGGAGGCGGCACTGGAGCATATCAACCAGGCCGTGGAGCTGTGGCTTGAAACGGCTCGGGAATACGGAGATCCCATTCCGGAACCCAAGGGCGAACGCCTGATGCTGGCATAGGACCCCCCAATGACCACCCTCACCGAATCCGACGTTGAACAGGCCACCTTGGTTTGGCTCTCCGGCGGCGGTTGGCAGCTCCTCGGCGAACCGGACATCGCCCCGGTGTCCCTTGCCAGCTTGCCTGACGGCGGGCCATAGTCCATTATAGACTACGTCAACCTTTCTCAAGGGAGACCAACCATGCTTTCCTCCGATCCCGGCCGCGTCTGGACGGTTGCCGAGGCCAAGGCTCGGCTATCCGAAATCCTGCGTCTTGCCGAAACGCAAGGTCCCCAGCGCATCGGTGCCCGGCGACCTTTCATCGTAGTGCCCGAGCATGTATGGCAGGCTCGGGCGCCGGAGTCCATACCCTTGGGCCAGTGGCTCGTTGCAAATACGCCACGCGGCACCAACCTTGAGATCCCGAGTAGCCGCAAGAGTAGCCGCAAAATCCCGTTTATCGACGAAGCGGACGAATGAGCGGTTATCTCCTGGACACCAATGTGGTTTCGGAATTGACCAGGGAAAATCCGAACCCGGGTGTCATGGACTATCTGAACGCACAGGAAAATCTGTGGCTCCCGGCTATCGTCGTCGAGGAGCTTGAATTGGGTGTTCAACTTCTCCCGGAGGGCGGCCGCCGCGATAGATTGAGGGAATGGCTGTCTCTGCTTCTGGCGGACTTTGAAGGGCGCATATCCCCGATTGGGAGGCGGGAAGCCGAGTGGGCCGCTGCATTCCAGGCGCGCGTGCATCGGAGTGGTGGAAGGTTGGAGCTCGGCGACGCGCTTATCGCAGGAACCGCAATGGCCAACGGCATGGCGATAGTCACTCGTAACGTGAAGGACTTCGAAAGCTTGAATGTCGAGCTCGTCAACCCTTGGGATCCCCCATGACCACCCTCACCGAAACCGACGTTGAGCAGGCCGCCCTTGAGTGGCTGTCCGGCCTCAGCTGGCGGGTGGCGCACGGACCGGACATTGCCCCCGACGCACCCGGAGCGGAGCGCGGCGGCTACGGGCAGGTGGTCCTGGAGCGTCGGCTGCGGGACGGCCTCGCCGCGCTGAACCCCGGCCTGCCCGTGTCCGCCGCGCTGGACGACGCCCTGCGCAGGCTGACCCGCCCGGAAGGGGCCACCCTCGAGGCGCGCAACCGCGCTTTTCACCGCATGCTCGTCGAGGGCGTGACGGTGGAGTACCGGGCCGGTGAGGGGCGGATAAGCGGCGCGCAGGTGCAGATCATCGACTTCGACAACCCCGCCAACAACGACTGGCTGGCCGTCAACCAGTTCACGGTCAGCGAGAACCGCAACACCCGCAGGCCCGACATCGTTCTGTTCGTCAACGGCCTGCCCCTGGGCGTCGTCGAGCTGAAAAACCCGGCCGACGAGGACGCCACCATCTGGACGGCATGGCAGCAGCTTCAGACCTACAAGGCGGAGCTGCCGTCGCTCTTCTCCATGAACGCGGCCCTCATGGTCTCGGATGGAACCGAGGCCCGCATAGGCACCCTGACCTCCGGCAGGGAGTGGTTCAAACCCTGGCGCACCGTCACCGGGGAAACGCTGGCCGACCCTCACTTGACCCAGTTGCAGGTGATGCTGGAGGGCGTCTTCGAGCCGGGCCGGTTCCTTCAGCTTATTCGCGATTACACGGTGTTCGAGGACGACGGCAGTGGCTCGCTGGTCAAGAAGATGGCGGGTTACCATCAGTTTCACGCCGTCAGGGTCGCCGTTGACGAGACCCTGCGCGCGGCCGAATTGCGGAAAGAAGCCGAGATAGCAGGCGAGGAGAGGGGACGTTACGAAGCGGGACGGACGCCCGGCGGGGAGTTAGGGGACCATCGCATCGGCGTGGTCTGGCACACCCAGGGGTCCGGCAAGAGCCTGACCATGGCCTTCTACACAGGGGCCATCATCCGCGAGCCGGTGATGGAGAACCCGACCGTCGTGGTTCTCACCGACCGGAACGACCTGGACGACCAGCTGTTCGGGACTTTCTCCCGCTGCCAGGACCTTCTGCGCCAACCACCCGTACAAGCGGAGAGCCGGGCGGACCTGCGGGACAAGCTTTCGGTCAATGCCGGCGGGGTGGTCTTCACCACGATCCAGAAGTTCTTCCCGGAGGAGAGTGGCGATACCCACCCCACCCTTTCGGAGAGGCGCAACATCATTGTGATCGCCGACGAGGCCCACCGCAGCCAGTACGACTTTATCGACGGGTTCGCCCGCCACATGCGGGACGCCCTGCCCAATGCCTCCTTCGTCGGCTTTACGGGCACCCCCATCGAGCTGCAGGACGCCAACACCCGCGCCGTGTTCGGGGACTACATCAGCATCTACGACATCCAGCGTTCCGTCGAGGACGGGGCCACGGTTCCCATCTACTACGAGAGCCGCCTCGCCAAGCTGACCCTGGACGAGGCGGAAAGGCCGACCATCGACCCGGAGTTCGAGGAGGCTACCGAGGGAGAGGAGGTCGAGCGCAGGGAGAGGCTCAAGAGCAAGTGGGCGCAGTTGGAGGCGGTCGTCGGTGCCGACAAGCGAGTCAGGCAGGTCGCCGGGGATATCGTGGCCCACTTCGATAAGCGGCTTGAAGCCCTGGAGGGGAAGGCGATGATCGTCTGCATGAGCCGGCGCATCTGCATCGACCTCTACCGGGAGTTGGTGCGCCTGCGCCCCGACTGGCACGACGACGATGATGCCAAGGGAGCCATCAAGGTGGTGATGACCGGCTCCGCCTCCGACCCCGTGGAGTGGCAGGCGCACATCCGCAACAAGGCACGGCGGGAGGCCCTGGCCAACCGGTTCCGGGACCCCGAAGACCCGCTGCAGGTCGTTCTCGTGCGGGACATGTGGCTGACGGGGTTCGATGCACCAAGCCTGCACACCATGTACCTGGACAAGCCGATGCGAGGGCACGGGCTGATGCAGGCCATCGCCCGGGTGAACCGGGTGTTCAAGGACAAGCCGGGCGGCCTGGTGGTCGACTACCTGGGGCTTGCCCAGGACCTGAGGCAGGCGTTGAACACCTACACCGAGAGCGGCGGAACCGGACGGACGGCCCTGAACCAGGAAGAAGCGGTGGCGGTGATGCTGGAGAAGTACGAGATCTGCTGCGGGTTGTTGCACGGCTTCGACCGGACCAGGTGGACGACAGGCACGCCCCAAGAACGCTTGAACCTGCTGCCGGCCGCCCAGGAGCACGTCCTGGCCCAGGAGGACGGCAAGGAGCGCTGCCTGAACGCGGTTCGAGAGCTGTCCCAGGCTTTCGCGCTGGCCGTGCCTCACGAGGCGGCGCTGCGAATCCGGGACGACGTGGGGTTCTTCCAGGCGCTGCGGGCTGCCCTGTCCAAGCGGGCGGCCGGGGAAGCGCGTCCCGAGGAAGAGTTGGACCTTGCGGTCCGCCAGATCATCTCGCGGGCGGTGGCGTCCGAGGGGGTGGTGGACATCTTCGCCGCCGCGGGTCTGGACAAGCCGGACATTTCGGTGCTGTCGGACGAGTTCCTGGCCGAGGTGCGCGGGATGCCGCACCGCAACCTTGCCGTGGAGCTGCTGCAGAAGCTGCTCAAGGGGGAGGTCTCCACCCGGCGGCGAAAGAACGTGGTGCAGGCGCGGTCGTTTTCGGAGATGCTGGAGCAGACCCTGCGCCGCTACCAGAACCGGGCGATAGAGGCGGCGCAGGTGATCGAGGAGCTGATCGAGCTCGCCAGGGAAATGCGGGATGCCAACGAACGCGGCGAGCGGCTGGGGTTGTCGGAGGATGAGCTGGCCTTTTACGACGCCCTGGAGACGAACGACAGCGCCGTGCAGGTGCTGGGCGACGAGACGCTCCGTGCAATTGCCCGCCAGCTGGTCGAGACGGTCCGCGGGAACGTGACCATTGATTGGACCCTGCGAGAGAATGTGCGCGCCCACCTTCGAGTCCTGGTGCGCCGCATCCTGCGCAAGCACGGCTATCCGCCGGACAAGCAGGAGAAGGCAACGCAGACCGTGTTGGAACAGGCGGAAGTCCTGTCCGGGGGTTGGGCGGCCGCCTGAGTAGGTTTGCCTCCCAAAAGATTCAGTTCGGGATCCGCCCAGTGCCTTTTTAGTTGATCATGCCCAAGGTTAGAGAAGCAATTGAATTGATAGAGCGGGACGGATGGCGGCTGGTTCGTACCAAGGGAAGCCACCGCCAATTCAAACATCCAGAAAAACCTGGCCGTGTAACCATTCCCGGAAAGCCAGGCGACGATCTTCCTCCAGGAACCTGGAACAGCATATTGAAACAATCCGGCCAAAAGGAGTTATCCTGCCCATGAAATACACCATCGTAATTGAACAGTCCCCCAACAACTATGCGGCCTATGTGCCCGACCTTCCCGGCTGCGTTGCTACGGCGAGCACCCGGGAAGAGTTGCTGGATGAAATCAGAGAGGCCATCGAGTTCCATATCGAAGGTATGCTTGAAGACGGCGAAACCGTCCCGGAACCCCAAGCGACTGCCGAGGTGGTGGAGGTGGCAGAGGTAACGGAGGCCAAGGCGGATCACTGAACGATTGCCGTTGCCGCTCACCTGGCACGTTGTTGAGGCCCTGCTATCCCAGGAGCGCAGGCCGTGCTGGAACAGGCCGAGTCCTGTCCGAAGGATGGGCGGTAGCCTGAAGACGTATGACCTGTTCGATCGGGGATATGGTTTACCGCCGACTGATCGCTGAATCCCTGCTATACGTATCCCAATTTCCGCGAGGTATTCCATGCCGCTGAAGGAGCGCGTTCACCATCTCCTGGCCGTGTCGACGGACGGAGACCCCCACAGCCGGGCAGTGGACCTGGGCATCATCGGGTTGATTTTCCTCAACATCCTGAGCCTGACCCTGGAAACGGTGGAACCGGTCTATTCCCTCAATCCGGCCGCCTTCCATTGGTTCGAGCGGATCTCCCTGATCATCTTCAGCATCGAGTACGTCCTGCGAATGTGGTCCTGCACTGCGGACCCGAGGTACCCCCGCCCCATCATTGGCCGGCTCCGTTTCTTCGTGACGCCGCTGGCCCTCATCGATCTCCTCGCCATCCTGCCGCTCTACCTGCCGCTGCTCGGCATCGACATGCGCTTCATCCGCATCGTCCGCATGCTGCGCTTCTTCCGCCTGGCGAAGCTGTTCCGCTATTCGAGCGCCCTGAGGCTGCTCGGGCGGGTGGTGCTGGGAAAACGGGGAGAGCTGGCCAGCATCTTCTTCGTGCTGGTGACCCTGCTGGTGATCTCCGCCTCGCTCATGTACTTCGCCGAGCACGACGATCAGCCCGACAAGTTCTCCAGCATCCCGCAGACCATGTGGTGGGGGGTGATCACCCTGACCACGGTCGGGTACGGCGACTACTATCCGGTCACCGCGATGGGGAAGTTGATCGCCGCCTGTATCGCGGTACTGGGGATCGGCATGTTCGCCCTGCCCGCGGGCATCCTCGGGGCCGGCTTCGTCGACGAGCTGCAGAGCCGGCACGAGCACGCGCGGCACTGCCCCAACTGCGGGCACAGGCTGGAAGATTGAACGAGCTCCGGGTGGCCGGGGATGCGGCCGATGCTTAACCGTGGCCACCTGGAGAGTGAGGCAATATGCTTTGGCTCCGCCGTGACCGTCCGGCAGCGACGACTCAGGAAAAACGGTTCCCTTCAAGGAGGTGCGATTTTGCATATCTTGCCGGCAGGACCATTGTCCGCAGATACGGCAAACCCCGAAATGAACGACCCCGGCCGCCATGCGCAGGAGATCGAGCGTGCAGCGAGCATTCTGCACGGATGTGAAAGCGTGCTCTTCGTCACGGGGGCCGGCATCTCCGCGGACTCCGGGATTCCGACCTACCAGGGTGTGGGTGGGCTCTACGATGTCGGTTCCACCGAGGACGGGATGCCTATCGAAAAGGTGCTGTCGGGAAATACCATGAGGCGGGATCCGGCGCTCACCTGGAAATACCTGGGACAGATCGAGGCCGCCTGCCGGGGAGCGCGGTTCAACCGTGCCCACGAGGTGGTGGCCGAAATCGAGAATCGCTTCGAAAGGGTCTGGACCCTGACCCAGAACGTCGACGGATTCCATCGCGCCGCCGGCTCGAGGAACGTGATCGACATACACGGGGATCTTCACCAGCTCATGTGCACGGCCTGTCCCTTCCGGGAGACGGTCGAGGATTTTCGCCATCTCACGCTGCCGCCGCTGTGCCCGCGCTGCGAGGCCATGCTGCGGCCCGACGTGGTGCTGTTCGGGGAAATGCTTCCCCTCGACAAGGTGCAGCTATTGAAGGAAGAGCTGGCCCTCGGGTTCGACTGCGTCTTCACCGTCGGCACCTCGAGCCTCTTCCCCTATATCTCGGGGCCGGTTGAGGCAGCCAGCCGGATGGGCCGGCCCACCATAGAGATCAACCCGGGTTCGAGCGACGTGTCCCACCTGGTAGACGTGAAGGTTCCCCTGGGGGCCGCCCGGGGCCTGGACCTTATTTGGAGCAGTTACCTCGAGAAGGAGAAGGTGCTGTCATGAGAAAAGTTAGCCATCGCCGGTCGACCCCGGCTGTCGCTTCAGTGTGGACCCCCTCTCACCCATTGGTCCTGGCCTTCCCGGGGCTGGGGGCCGCGGCCTCCTTTGCATTGGCCGCGGCTCTCGCCCTGGCCTTGGCTTCTCCGGGGTTTGGAGACGCCGCCGACTCCGGTTCCCCTCCTGTCGTTTCGGCGATCCTCGCCGACTTCGAGGACGCCGAAGAGCTGGCGCGCTGGGAGCTGGCCCCTACCCCGACGCCGATGCGCTGGGAGCTCGACACGGACCGCGTCCGTCACGGCCGGGCCTCCGCACGGCTCGTCGTCCCTTCCGTCAGTGAAGGCGGGGTCTCCGCGGACGATACCTGGAAGGGCCGCGGCTGGCCGGCGATCCACCTCACCGGAGAGAAGCTTCCGGTGCGGGACTGGTCCCCTTACCGGCACCTGGTCTTCGAGACATTCAACCCCGCCGAGCTCCTCCCCGTGCACCTGTGGATCCGCTTCGGCGACCACCCCGGGCTCGAACAGGTTGTCCTGCAGCCGGGCTGGCAGACCCTGCGGGTCGACGTCGATCACGTCTCCACCATCGACGAGCTGCGCTTCTTCTTCGCCGATCCCCCGCGAAAAATCGAAATCAACCTCGACCACGTCCGGCTCGAGACCGGGGATCTGGGGGACGTGCGCCGGCTCGCCGACCGGGCCGCCGAGCTCATCGCCGGCATCGAGGAGGAGCCGCGGACCCTCCACGTGCGCGCCAACCTGCGCGAGATCGAAGGGGAGCTCGACAGGCTCGCCGGGAAGTGGACGCAGATCGCCGCGGACGGGGACGAAGCCGCAGCCGGGCGCTGGGTGGGACAGGTGCGGGGGGTCCGAAGCAGGCTGGCGCGGCTTGTTGTCCGGGCCAAGGAGGACCGGTTCGCGGTGCAGGCCGGGGACAGCGGCTGGGGGTACGGCTGGACTCACGGCATGACGAAGGTATTCCGCGATTCCCGGGAACTGCCGTTTCACGGCGAGATCGGCGGCACCGTGCGGGTCGAGCTGGCGGCCAACGAGAGCGAAGGGGTGCAGCTCGTCCTGCGCTACCCCGCGGTCCCCGCCACCTACCCGCTGCGGGACGTGCGCGTTGCCGTCAGCGACCTGGCCGGGCCGGGGGGCAACCGCATCGAGTCTGGGCAGGTCGAGGTGCTGCCAGTGGGCTACGTCAACACCCTGCCGCCCCCCTACGACGTCGAGCACCAGGGCTGGTGGCCGGACCCGCTGCTCGACTTTCTCGACGGCTTCGAGCTCGACGCCAACGTCTGGCAGCCGGTCTGGCTCGACGTGCGCACCGCCCCGGACCAGGCGCCGGGCCTGTACTCCGGCACAATCGCCGTCACCGCCGGAAGCGGCGGCTCCGGGGAGGCGCTGCCGCCGCTCGAGGTGCCGTTCGAGGTCGAGGTTTGGGATTTCGCGGTTCCGGTGGAGCACCACTTTCCCCTCTCCCTCACCTACTGGCCGCAGTCGAGCGGCGCCTTCTACTTCGACGATCGCGCCGACCTGGAGAAGATGCTGAAGTACATCGGCGGCCGGCTCGACGAATCCGGGCTCACCCCCCGGGCCCGGCACGTGGCCGAGGTCCATCGCAAGAACGTCGAACTCGTCCTCGCCCACCGGATGTTCCCGGACGACATCTTCCGCTACCGCAAGTCCCCGCCGACCGAGTGGGTCCGGCTCTGGCACGAGCACGGCGCCCGCAGGTTCGTGCTGCTCGCCGTCCAGGCCTACGGCAACCTTCCGCGCGAGGAGCCCTACCCGGCCGGACGCCTCAAGGTGCTGTTCGAGGCGCTCGCCGAAGGGGTGCCGCGCTTCCGGGAAGCGGGCATGCTCGACATGGCCTACATCTTCACCTTCGACGAGGTGTCGGAGAACCGCTTCGACTCCATCATGGACATCCACGGCGAGATCAAGCGGCTGTACCCGGGCATCCCGCTGATGACGACGGCGTACGACGACTCCTACGGCATCGACAGCGGCCTCGATCCCTACGTCGACATCTGGGTGCCGGGAATCAACGTCTACAACCAGACGACGCCGGCGGTGGCCGCGGCGCGCGAGCGCGGCCGCGAGATCTGGTGGTACATCACCGCCGGGCCCGACGAGCCGTACCCGAACGTCCGCATCGAGGACGGCGCGGTGGAACACCGGCTGCTCATGGGATTCATGCCCTACCGGGCCGGCAGCGACGGCTTCCTCTACTGGTGCCTCAACCAGTGGACGGAGACCGTGAACCGCGGGCCGCTCACCAACGCCCGCGGCACCGGCACCGGCAGGTACAACGGCGCCGGCATCATCTTCTACCCTGGCCCGGACGGGCCGGTTCCCTCGATCCGCATGAAGAACATGCGGGACGGGCTGGAGGACTACGAGTACCTGTGGCTGCTCGAGCAGGCCGCCTCGAAAGTCCGCAGCGGCGAGCTCGAGGTTCCGGAGGGATGGCTGAAGCGCGCGGAGGCTGCCCTGGCGATCGACGACCGCCTCGGCTCCCTCACCGACTACAGCCGCAGCCCGGAGGACCTGCTGGAGGCGCGGCGCGAGATCGCAGCGCTGCTGGCCGAGGCGAACCGGTAGCGCCGCGGCACAGGGCAGGGCGCAGCCCGCTGGAGATCCTGCGCGGCCGATGTCGGTTCGCTGTCCTGTGCCACCCCCGACGGTCTGCGGGGTCGAGATCGCTCCGCCGGGGTATGTGCCCCCGACAGGAATCCGCGGACCTGCGGCCCCACCGGAAATACTGGTGGCTCCCCAGGAGGCCTGGGCTCGCGGCCTCCCTCCGGGCCGCGACAGTCCCGGCGTTCTGAGCTAATTGGAAATCCCGTCCTGGACCAGGGCCGCAAACTTCGGATCGTCGCGCACCGGATCGAACACGGCGGCGTCGAACCACCGCTTCGCCCCCCCGAAGTAAATCCACTTCTTCATCGCATCCGATTTCGGCGAGCGGTGCATACGGCGCATTGCTTCGAGGGCCCCGGCTTTGTCGTTCTTCCCCATATAGCCGCACGCCAGGGCCATATAATTATTCCCACTGTCTCCTGCCGTCAGTGCCTTTTCCAAGAACTCGATGGCTTCGTCGAACAGTCCAATCTGGCGCAGCCGCCCGGCAAGGTTGTTGTTGGCGTATCCGTAGAACTTTCGATATTCGGCCTCCGCTGCATCATCGGGGGCCGCCCGCCATTCCTTCTCGTACTCGATCAGGTTCCCTCTTGCCGACTGGACCTCGGCATGAACGGCCGCTTCATCCCCGGATTCGTGCCGGCTTTGGATCGAATTCGCCAGGATATGGGCGATCCACCAGCGTCGCTGCACAGGATCCTCGACTGCCTCGCTTTCCAATCGACGCAGAAAGACCTGCCCGGTCTCAATCGCCTTCCGATGCCGGCCCATTTTGCAGAGCAACGCCATTCGATCGCGATGGTACATGTAGTGATTGGTTGAGAGTGGCAGTCCCAACTCGGCCGAAAGGGCCTCGGTCTCGGCAAGCCACAAGTCGCCCTTGCCCACGTTGAAATAGATCACCAGCGGTGCCGCGAAATAGATCCCGAGACGGTCTTTCGGCTCTATACCGTCGAAGGAGAGGGCCTTGCGGTGGAGATCGAACGCCAGTCGATCGTCGATCCCCCGGTAGCTCCTGGACGCCTGTTCCAGCGCGCGGAATGCCTTCCCGGAGTCGTCCGTCGACTCCCCGAACACCCGGAGCACGCGCCCTCGATCGCCCCGCCGGTTTAGGCGGCTGTACAACCCGGCCAGGTTCCACGCCGTCTCCTCGTCCCGGGCGCCCAGGCGAAACGCCTCCTCGTGCGCTGCCAGCGCCTCCTGCAGGAGCTTGTTGTCGATATCCTCCACTTCCCCTCGCATCATGGCGTGCACCTCCCCTTCCAGGGCCCGGGCAAGGCCCCGCTGGGCATCCGGATTCTCGCGGACCGTGGAAGTCACCTTGCGGAACTGGGCCTTGGCCTCGGTCCACCGCTGTTCTTTCAGAAGCTCTCGGCCACGCTCGAGCGCGGTCCGGATCACCTCATCGGTAAACCCATCGGGCAGCTTCCGGCCTCCCAGGATTTCCTCGACCATGTTCAGCATCTCCTTTCTCAGGTGTTTGCGGGCTCGATACAGCCGCTGGTTCACGGCCTGCGGCGCCAGGTCCAGGAACGCGGCGATTTCCTTCTGAGACAGGCCCTCCAGGTAGAACAAGGTGATCAACTGCTGCTGCTCGTCGCTGAGCGTTCCGAGAGCGTTGAGCACCGTGCGCCGGCCCTCGACCGCGATCGCCTCGTCCTCCGGCGTTCCCGCCGGCGATACCAGGCTCTTCTCGACGGACTCGGGCAGCGGCTCCGCTCGCCGCCGGTACCCCATGCGGCACTCGTTGACGGCGATCTGCCTGAGCCATGGAGCGAAGCGGTCGCCGTCAACGAGGTTTCGCAACTTCAGGAAGGCCTTGATGAAGGCCTCCTGAGCTGCATCCTCGGCCGCATCGAAGTCCCGCGTGTAATTCAGACAGAGGCCGAATACGGCGTAGCGGTAGCGCTCCACCAGGCGGGCAAAGGCCTGGACGTCTCCGCCGAGGCTGGCCTCGACCAGATCACTGTCGTTCGTCGTCGACACGTCGATTTTTGCTGAATCCCTGAGTAAGATGCGCGAACAGCAAGGAACGTAACGCCTGAGCGTGAAATAATTTCCTCCTGGAGGCTGTTCGAACGGTTACCCCGGCAGTTGGCCACCTGCTCGATCGGCTAAATGTCCCGGCTGCGACTTCAACCCGGACCATCAGGGGCCGGCCGGGAACCCTCTTTCGCCGGTCCCGTTATTCTGGTGTCAGCCTGGCTTCGAGTTATCGACCTCAACCAAGGCCACAAGTGCGATTCTATCAGCTGTCACTGGTTGTCCTTTTCTCAGTCCCCCATCCCGTACCCGCCCAGTGGGGCGACAGCCTGATCGTCCGCGGAAAACAGGTGCTGCAGGCAGGGGTGAATGCCGGAAGCCTCGATACCATGCACGCCGCCAGGGGGATGTTCGAGCGGGTCCTTGCCGATACAGGTCTGTCCGCCTGGGGCCACTACTACATCGCCCTGGCGGATCACAGCATCGTCAACTACCTGCTTGGCCGGACCGACGACAGAAAGCAGGCTTCCCTGCACCTGAAATCAGCGGTCGAGCATCTGCGGGAAACCCTTCGCCTCGACCCCAGGTCAGCCGAAGCCCATGCCCTGCTCTCGAACGCGTACGGGCGGCAGATCGCCCTGAACCCGGTCAAATGGATTTTTCTGGGCCGCAGAATCGGCAAGGCCCTCGAAAAAGCCCGGGAGATCGCCCCCGACAATCCGCGCGTCGTACTGTGCGCGGCCTTGAACGATTTCAACACCCCACAGGTGTTGGGCGGGAGCAAGGAGAAGGGGATGCAGGGGTTCCGGCGAGCCACCGAACTGTTTGCCCGGGAAATGCCGGCCGATCCCATCCGGCCGGAATGGGGTCACAGCCAGGCCTACGCCTGGCTGGGGATCGCCCACGTGGACAGGGGCGAAAAGGAGCTGGCGCGCGCGGCCTTTGAAAGGGCACTGGAGATCAACCCGGAGTTCGGCTGGGTCAAGAACGGGTTGCTTTACGAGCTGGATAAAGCGGATTAGTCCGGGTTCGCGGTGCCGGAAAGTACGCTGCCCCCGAGGGGAACCGACTGCGAGCCGAACACAGCAGGAAAGTTCTCCGATATTACCACTGAGGAGAGACGAAATGACAAAGCGTGACTTTCCACCTGTCCATCCGGGTGAAATCCTTTTGGAGGATTTTCTCAAGCCCATGCAGATGAGCCAATATCACCTGGCTCAGGCAATCTGTGTGCCGCCACGTCGCATCAATGAAATCGTGCACGGGAAGCGGGGCATCACCGCGGATACGGCTTTGCGTCTGGGACGCTTTTTCGGGATGGAAGCGCAATTCTGGATGAATCTCCAAACCCGGTATGATCTTGAAACGACCCTGGAAACCTTGGCCGACAGACTGGATCAAGTTCGGATACACGCGGCCTGAATTGAATGGGAACCTGAGCGCGCGGCCTTTGAAAGGGCGCTGGAGATCAACCCGGAGTTTGGCTGGGTCAAGAACGGGTTGCTTGTCGAGCTGAATGAAGGGGATTAGTCCGGGTTCGAGGTGCTGGGCAGTACGCTCTCGTCCCGCTGAGGTCGAGGGGGATGTAAGAGCAAATCCCTTGAATCGTACGGTGCTGCCGGGTGGAAGAAAGTCAGGAAAGGGCCGTCGCGTCACTCGGCGGCGGCCGACGGCGACTGCTGTTGCACGAACTGCAGGATCTCCGCGCGGACGGTATTCCATGTCGGCGACATTCCGGCGACCAACTGGGCCATGCCATCCCAGACGAGATAGTTTGCGTACGTATGGCGGGAGCGGTGACGAAAGGCGAGGTAGTCGCGCAGACGCTGCCGGGACTTCTCTGAGATCACGACCGGCCGGCTCTCAGTCCCGCGAGCGACCTGATTCAGCAACTCGATATGCCAGCGATCGCCCTCGGGCTGCCTCGGGTCAAACTCCTTGAGGATGCGTTGAAAAATCAGCTCGAGACCGGTGTGTAGAACGAGTTGAGAACTGTCGCCAGCGCAGCCAGGCGCTCAAAAGATGGCTCCGCATCACCTGGGTTTTCCAGAAATGGAGAGGACTTGTCGAGTAGAGTATCGATCTCTCCGAGCTCTCGCACGATGAGCCGGCGGAGGGCCTCATCCAACATGCACGAGTTGACCTTCCTGCTCGAGGGATTCAGCGACCCGGGTTTCAACATCCAGATCAACCAGGTCCACCGGATGGGTGAGCTCATCCATCAATCGCCCTAGCAGGCGATAGAAATGCCTTGTCGGACAACCGCGGACACCGATATCCAGATCGGACCCGGACCGATACCTTCCGGCAGCGACCGAGCCGAAAATAAACACCTCTCGACATCCTTCCGCCTTGCATATCTCCACCGCCCGGGCTACATCGAAGCGGTACTCGTCGGGAATCGCTGTGGCCGGCACTGTCATTTTTTTTGGTCCCGATGGTCCCGATACGAAATTTAGTTGACGTCTATCCCCTGCTTATTGAGTGACGTTTCAAGTATAAGGTGCTCCGCGCAACGTCAATACCCTCCTTCCCCCGGCTCTTCGCCGCCGCGGCCCTGGCACTGTCGGCGTTCGCCTGCGGCGAGCTGCCCACCGAACCGGCGGCGCCGGCGCGCCCCGGATCGTTCACCGCCCTCCACGTCGAGGAGAACCGCATTGTCGACGCCGACGGCGCCGACGTGATCCTGCGGGGGGTGGCCGTCGTCGACCCGCTGATCGGCCGCGCTTCCCGCTACTCCCCCAACCCCAGCGAGCGGGATATCGAAACCCTGGCCGTCGAGTGGAACGCCGGCATCGTCCGCGTGCCGATGCATCCCGACCTGATGTCCAACCACCCGACGTACCTGCGCGATTTCGTCGATCCCCTGGTCGAGGGGGCGGGGGATCGGGAGCTCTACCTGCTGCTGGGGTACCACGCCCACGGCAACCCGCTGACCGGCGAGGTCGAGGACACCCCCTGGGGCTACGAGCCCCCCTGGAACGGCAACCCCTACGACCCCGACCTCGGGCTGGCGCTCGCCTCCCTGACGGAGATCGCCGCCCGCTACCGCGACAAGCCGTGGGTCCTTTACAGCGTCTTCAACGAACCGGCGTTCATCTCCTGGAGCGAGTGGCGCCCGGTCGCCGAGCAGCTCGTCGACACGGTGCGGGACCAGCACCCCGAGGCCCTGATCCTGGTCTCCGGGGTCGATTTCGCCAGCGAGCTGGACGGCGCGCTCTCCGACCCGGTGCGCCGCGACGGCATCGTCTACGAGATCCACCCGTACCCCTGGGTCGGCGAGTCCTGGAAGAAGGTGGTCGCCAGGCTGTCGATGACCTCTCCGGTGTTTCTCGGGGAGTGGGGATTCGGCGCCGGGCACCCGGCGAGCATGCGCAACTACGGGGAGGAGCTGGTCGGTTTCTGCGAGGAGCTGGGGCTGGGCTGGACCGCCTGGATCTGGGACCACGCCTGGACTCCGAGCATGTTTACCTCCTTCAGACGCACGAGGCTCACCCCTTTCGGGGCCCTGGTGAAGCGGGCCCTGGGGCCGGGGGGACAGCTGTCATTCCACTCCCCGGGGGACGGTTAGCTTTCTCAGGATAATCGCCTCGTCTCCGAACAGCTGGCTGGGAGAGGCGGACGACAGGAAGGAGAGCAGGATGTCCGACGGGCTCGCCAGCATTATCTCCATTTCATCCCCGTCCTTTTTGACCTGTCCGCGCAGCCGCCCGGCGGCGATTGCCCGCTCGAACTCGTCGGTCGGCTCAACGCGAACGAGCAGATCCCCGTTGGATGCGAAGTCGTAGTTCAGCAACCCGTAGGAGCCGGCTTCGTCGTCATCGAACCTCAGGCTCGCGTATCGGCCCTCCCCGGCGTTGGCGACGACGAACTCGCCGCGCCTGACGCGGAACTCCCCATCCTTCCATTCCAGGCTGGCCATCCGGCCGACGTTGTCGCCGCCGAACTTCAGGTGGAGGATCTCGTCGTCGATGAGCCACGCCCCCTCCAGCCGGTCTTTGTCGAGGGCCTGGGGACGGCCGGTTACCGGGTGCTCCGTCTGCACCGACGAGCAGCCCGCGGCTGCCACGGCCAGAATCGCCAGCCAACGACGGTGTGCTGTCATGTCACTCCCTCCCGTTTTTCCGATATTGTCTGCCTTGCCAGCCCGTTGAAAGCACATCCGGCGCTGCGGCCGGCCCTGGCAGACCGGGGGCTCCTCCCCGGATCTCCTGCGATTCGACTCGGTCGGGCGCCTTGTTGGGGCAGAAAAATCCAGGTAGGGGTCGGATCCGATTTCGTGATTTTTCTGCCCCAAGTCTTCGACCGCCATGACTCGGCCGCGCCTGCGGACAACTTTATCAACGGCTTGTTTTGAGACGTTCGAGTCCGCCTCGAGTTCTGTAACCAGACCAGGCCCCGCATGAGCTGGAAAACCGAAACCACCGCCACCGACGAACAGGTTCGCTTCTACCGGGAAAACGGCTACCTGACCTTCGGCCGCATCTTCACCGAGCCCGAGCTGGAGGAGCTGCGGCACTACGTCGGCGGCATGATCGCGGCCCTGCCGCCGGAGCAGCGGCCCGAGTCCCTCGACGTCCCCCACTTCCGGCACCCGTTCCTTTTCCAGTACCTCGCCCACCCGCGGGTGCTCGACGTCATCGAGCGCTTCATCGGGCCCCACATCGTGCTCTGGTCCAGTCATTTCATCAGCAAGCGCCGCGACGACGGCCTCGCCGTGCCCTGGCACCAGGACGGGGTGTACTGGGGGGACAGGCTGCAGCCGATGAAGGTGATCACCATGTGGCTGGCGGTCGACGAGTCCCGCGTCGAGAACGGCTGCATGCGGGTGGTGGCCGGCAGCCACCGCCGTCGCGGGCTGAGCTACGAGGAGATACGTAAAGAAGGGTACCTCTTTTCGCGAGAAGTAGTCGGCTCTGATCTGTCAGATGCCGGCGTCGTCGACCTGGAGCTGCGGCAAGGGGAGTGCCACTTCCACGACGCCTTCACCCTGCACGCCTCCAACGCCAACCGCTCCGCGGAAAGGCGCTGCGGGTACACCATGCGCTACTTCCCCGCGGAGGTGCGCCACCACCATCCGTCCGGCCGCGCCCGAGACCACTACATCTACCTGGTGCGCGGCGAGGACCGTTCCGGAGGCTACAACCAGTACGCGCCGGTACCGGCCATCGAACAGAGGACAGCATGAGCGAGCATCCGCTGCGCATTCTCGTCGTCGTCGCCCATCCGCACGACTTCACCCACTGCGCCGCCACCTGCGGCATTCACGCCGCCCGCGGCGACTCGGTCACCGTGGTCACCGTCACCAGCGGCGCCCAGACCCACAACGAGCGGCTGCACGACGAGCTGATGAAACCGGAGTCGGAGCGCGATCCGGAGGTAATCGGCCAGAGCCCGGATGAGTACGCCGAGGTCAAGGCGGCCGAAGTCCGGCGCGTCTGCGCGCTTTTCGGGGTCACAGACGTACGCATCATGCAGTGGCCGCAGCCGTTCCGCATCGAGAACTGCCCCGGGGTCGTCGTCGACATGAGACAGGTATTCTACGACGTGCGCCCCCACGTCCTGATCACGCAGAAGCCCTACTACAACGCGCGCAACGGCATGGCCCTGATGGCCCGCGACGACCACAACGAAACCGCGATCGCCGTTCTCGAGGCGCGCGGCCTCGCCTCGATGCCGAACTACCAGACCCGGGAAAGGCCCCACACAACCGCGGTGACCTACTACCTCGGCGTCTACTTCACCCCCGAGGAGATGGACTTCTACGTAGACATCACCGAATGGCGCGACAAGCGCATCGAGGCGGAGACGATGTTCGCGAGCCAGGGCCAGTTCGACGAGTTCGCCCGCAAGCGGGTGGAGATCGGGGCCGGAAGCGCCGGCTGGCACGCCCACGTCGGCTACGCCGAGGCCTTCGTGCGCGCCGAGCCCGAGGTGCTGCCGGAGCTGCGCGTTCCCGAGACGGCGCTTCGCCGGGCCGAGGAGCCTCGCGAAACCGGGTTGCGGCGCATGGCCGGGCTGCCGGCATGAGACTGCTCCACTACCTGGAGATCCACAACTTCAAGCGTTTCGGGGAAACTGAGCGCATCGATCTGGGCCATCCGACCGTCCTCATCGGTCCGAACAACTGCGGAAAGACCACCGCCATCCAGGCGATCGCCCTTTGGTCGCAAGCAGTAAAAACCTGGTTCGACAACAAGGGGCAAGCACCCCCCAGAGAGCGCACGTCGACCTCTTTGAACCGGCTCAGCATCATCTCGGTTCCGGTACAGCGGACGCGTTACTTCTGGCACAACGCAGCCGTTCGCACGGGAAATCGCGACATCGAGTTGCTGATAACCCTGGGGGTCCTTCACGAGAACAAGGTCGAGCCCGTCACCATGCGGTTTCGTAACCAGGGAAGCGAGTTGGTCTATTGCACCCCTGACGAAACGACCCTTGGCAGACCCGAGCTCATCAAGAGGGCGGCGAGCATTAACGTCGAACTGCTTTATCCGATGTCAGGAATCGAGACCGAAGAACCCCTCCTCCAGCCAGGACGCATAGGCGTGCTGCTGGGCCAGGGACAGACGGCTCAGGTTCTGCGCAATCTCTGCTTGATGGTGTTCAGGAAGGCTCCTGAAGACTGGAAAGAGATTGCTGAACTGATGGAGCGACTTTTCAGGGTGAAGCTGGAGGATCCCGCGGAAACCGCCCGCGGCGGCATCGACCTCTTCTACCGCCAGAACCATGTCAGGGAACGGCTCGACGTGGCCCTTGCGGGACGAGGACTCCAGCAGATGTTGCTCATTTTCGCCTACCTGTACTCGCACCGGTACAGCGTGCTCCTGATCGACGAGCCCGACGCCCATCTCGAAATCCTGCGTCAAAAGCAGGTCTACGTATTGCTGCGCGAGATCGCCACACGCAACGAGTCGCAGGTCGTCCTCGTCACCCACTCCGACGTCATCCTTCAGGAAGCCCTCGACCACAACCTCACGCTGCTGCTCGAGGGACAGGCAGACGACCTCGCCGCAAAAACCGAGATCCGTAACGCCCTCAAGCATTACGGGGCCCACCATTACGTGCGGGCGCGCCAGCGCGGCTACGTTCTCTACGTCGAGGGAGGTAGCGATCTCGACAACCTGCGGGCGCTTGGGCAAAGGCTGGGGCATGGAGCCGTCGATACCTGGGACGAGCGCATCAACGCTTTCTACGTGCAGGACAACTTCCCCGACGCCGACATGAATTCGGAGCTCGAGCGCGTGGAGGGGGGCTTTGGCCTGACCCCGGACCGGCATTTCTTCGCCCTGCGTGGGATGGTGCCCGAACTCAAGGGGTTGGCGATTCTCGACAGCGACGGCAAGGTGCGGGAAGACTCCGATGAAGGTGGGCTTCGGACCGCCTACTGGGCACGCTACGAGGTGGAGAACTATTTCGTAACACCTGGTGTGCTCGCGAGTTACGCCGCCCATCACTACAGGGACATGACGCTCTTCGGCGGTTTCCGCAAGGAGACGGCGGAAGTCCTCGACGAACTGATACTGGAGCGCGTCTTCGGCGGACGCGCAGCGGACTTTGCTACCTGGAAGGGGCTCGACCCCGACGGAGCCCGCCTGTTGTGGGCGGCGGCCACGGCCCAGGTCAAGCTCAGCGACTTCGCCGAGGAGTTCTTTCGCCGCCTTGCAGAACGGCTGAACCACGCTATGCTCCTGCGCAAAGGAGAACTGCACCGGCTCATCGACTTCGTGGATCCAGCCGCTATCCCGGAGGAGGTCTCCCGGAAGCTCGATCTACTAACGGCGCTCTTCGAGTCGGCCAAGCCAGGAGAGGAAACATGACGCACACCCCATTCACACCGAGGATCTGATACATGACAGACAGAAAAGAACCCCATCCCGAGCTCGCCCGGTTCATGGACGGCCTGGCGGTGCGCAACCCGGACGAGGTGGAGTTTCACCAGGCGGTCCGCGAGGTGGCCGAAGCGCTGCTGCCCTACATCGACCGCCACCCCGTCTACCGGGAGTTCCGGATCCTCGAGCGCATGACCGAGCCGGACCGGACCGTCTCCTTCCGCGTCTCCTGGCAGGACGACGCCGGCGAGATCCGCGTCAACCGCGGCTACCGCGTGCAGATGAACAACGCCATCGGCCCCTACAAGGGGGGACTGCGTTTCTCGCACACCGTGACCCCGAGCGTGCTCAAGTTCCTCGCCTTCGAGCAGACCTTCAAGAACAGCCTGACCGGCCTGCCGATGGGGGCCGGCAAGGGGGGCGCCAACTTCAACCCCAAGGGGAAGTCGGACGGCGAGGTGATGCGCTTCTGCCAGGCCTTCACCACCGAGCTCTACCGCCACATCGGTTCCCACGTCGACGTTCCCGCCGGCGACATCGGCGTCGGGGCGCGCGAGATCGGCTTCATGTTCGGCCAGTACAAGCGCATCACCGGGGCCTTCGAGGGGGTGCTCACCGGCAAGGGGCTCGAGTTCGGGGGCAGCTTGATCCGCAGCGAGGCGACCGGGTACGGGGCGGTGCTTTTCCTGTCGCACATGCTCGCCGAGGCCGGCGAGGGGATGGAGGGGCTGCGCGCCAACATCTCCGGTTCGGGCAACGTCTCGCTGCACGCCGCGGAGAAGCTGATCCAGCTCGGGGGCCGGGTGCAGACCCTGTCCGATTCAGCAGGGTTCGTGCACGACCCGGACGGCATCGGCGAGGAGAAGCTCGCCTTCCTCAAGGACCTCAAGGAGGTGCACCGCGGGCGCATCTCGGAATATGCCGACGCATACCCGGGCGTCGCCTACCACGCCGGGGCCCGCCCCTGGGGCGTGCCCTGCGACGTAGCCCTGCCCTGCGCCACCCAGAACGAGGTGTCGGCAGAGGACGCCCAGACACTGATCGGCAACGGCGTGCGCGCCGTCTGCGAGGGGGCCAACATGCCGAGCGAGTCGGACGCCGTCGAGCTGTTCCGGGAGGCCGGGGTGCTGTTCGGACCGGCCAAGGCGGCCAACGCCGGCGGCGTCGCCGTCTCCGGTCTCGAGATGAGCCAGAACTCCGCCCGCCTCTCGTGGACCCTGGAAGACATGGAGCGGCAACTCGAGCAGATCATGGACGACATCCACGCCCGCTGCGCCGAGCACGGCCGCGGCGAGGACGGAAGCATCGACTACCTCGCCGGGGCCAACATCGCCGGCTTCCGCAAGGTCGCCGACGCCATGCTCGCTTTCGGCATCGTCTGAGGGGGGTTTGTCAGCCGAATCCCCCGGAGCCGCCGGCGCGCGGGCCTTTGACTCACCTGGCCAACGCCGCCGGGGCATGTCCTGCCTGCCAGCGGAGGAACCCCCGGAGCTCTGCCGGCACGCGGGCCTTTCGCGCCACAGGTCAACGCGACCGGGGGTAGGCATTCCCGGCCTGCCGGCGGAGACCCCCCCTGTACGTGAAAAGGAGATGACATGGGCGACGACACCCTGCGCGCCGCGGTAATCGGCGGCGGCCTCGGCGGCTCCCACGCCTACGCCTACGCCCGTTCCCCCCGGTACGACCTGGTCGCCGTCTGCGACATCGACCCCGGGGTCATGCCGCGCTTCTACGAGCGCGCCGAAATTCCCGCGGGCAGCATCGGCGAATACACCGACTACCGCCTCATGCTGGAGCGGGAAAACCTCGACGTGGTCAGCGTCGCCACCCCCGATCACCTGCACGCCGGGGCGACCTGCGATGCCTCGGAGGCCGGCGTCAGGGGGATCTTCTGCGAGAAACCGCTGGCCACCACCCTGGCGGACGCCGACCGCATGATCGCCACGGTGGAGGGCAACGGCACCTGCATGTCCGTCGACCACACCCGCAGCTGGATTCCCCGCTACCGGGAAATGCGCCAGGCCGTGCGCGAGGGCACCCTGGGGCCCTTGACCCGCATCGTCGCCCACATGGGGGGCCGGCGCTCCATGCTCTTCCGCAACGGCACCCACATCGTCGACGCGGTCTGCTACTATGCCGAGGCGGAGCCGGTCTGGGTGATCGCCGCCCACGAACGCGGCTTCGAGGAGTACGGCCTGGTGTACGACGGCAAGGGAGGCAGGGATCCGCAGTACGACCCGGGCTCGACCCTGATCCTCGAATTCGCCAACGGGGTCCGCGCCCTGGTCAACAGCGCCAAGCTGACACCGCAGTTCTCCGAGTACGACCTGCAGGGACCGAACGGACGCATCGTGGTCAGCGACCAGCACTGCCAGGTCTGGACCACCTCGGAGTCCCAGGGGAACCTGATCCCGGTCTCCTCCGACACCAGTGCCGCCTACCCGGACCCCTTCGGGGCCGCCCTCATCCCCGCGGTAGAGGAGCTGGCCCAGATGATCGAAGGGACGGCGGTGAGCAGCTCGCCCCCGCGGCGGGCCCGCGACACCCTGGAAATCATGCTCGCGGCCCTGCAGTCCCAGGCCCGGGACAACGCCAGAATCGACCTGCCTCTCCCGAGGGAATGACCATGACCCTGACCCAGGCGCAGAAGACCCATTTCGAGGAACAGGGCTACCTGCCCTTCGACCGCGTCCTCTCCGACGGCGAACTCGCTGACCTGCGCCGGCGCAGCGAGGAGATAGCCCGGGGCGAAGCGGATCACGTCCCCCCGCGCTACATCCAGCTTGAAGCCGCCTTCCGCCAGGAGGACGGCGACGGCGTCGACCGCCTCGACCAGGTGCGCAAGATGACCCACCTGTGCTATTTCGACCCCTTGTTCGAAGCAGCCGCCCGCAAGGAGGCCATCGTCGACGTCATCGAGGAGCTGCTGGGGCCCAACATCAAGCTCTACTGCGACCAGTTGATGATGAAGGCCCGCTATCACGGCACCGTCACCGACTGGCACCAGGACTCGGTGGCCTGGCCCCAGTTCGCACCGCAGGACCACGTCTCATGCTGGGTCGCCCTCGACGACGCCACGGTGGAAAACGGCTGCATGACGGTGCTGCCGGGAAGCCACAAGTGGGGGCCGATCACCCCGGAGCGGAAAGCCCGCTTCCTCGACGATCCCCTGCTCCCCGAACCGGTTCCGGTGGAATTGCCGGCCGGCTCCTGCCTGTTCCACCACGGTCTCAACTTCCACCGCACCGGCGCCAACTCCACCCCCGACCGGCGGCGCGGCCTGGCCCTCCACTACATCCGATCCGAGACCATGTACCTCGGCAGCGGGAACGAGGATCAGCGCCTGATGATGGAGTGCGGGAAGCCGCCCGGCGAGTTTCGCTTCATGCTGGTCCGGGGGCGCGAATTCGACGGGCGGGTCTAGGCAGGAATGGTTTGAATCGGAAAGGGGGCCGCTTGGAGGGTATCGCTGCAAAAGATATATATTGTATATATACAACACCGGGAGGTATTCGTATGGGAGCGAAATCCCACATCGCCAGATGGGGCACCAGCCTGGCCGTGCGCATCCCCAAGCCGATCGCCGAGCAATGGGGCGTTCAGGAAGGCTCTTCCATCGAGATGATCTCGCAGGGCGACCAGGTCGTGATGCGCAAGAAGACCTATAACCTGGACGACATGCTGGACCAGGTGACGGAGGACAATCTTCATCCCGAGGCGGACACCGGCCCGGCCCAGGGCAACGAGGCATGGTAGAGCGAGGGTATGTCCCGGGCAGGGGGGACATTGTCTGGCTTGCCTTTTCTCCCCAGGCTGGACATGAACAGGCTGGGGGGCGGCCCGCGCTGGTCCTCAGTCCGCAAAGCTACAACGAGAAAACCTCTCTGGCGTTATGCTGCCCCATCACTTCCAGGGTCAAGGGCTACCCCTTCGAGGTTTCCCTCCCACCCGCCAGTCCCGTTACCGGTGTCGTCCTGGCCGACCAGGTCAAGAGCCTGGACTGGCGGGCACGACGAACCGGCTTCGGGTGTCGAGCCCCGGCGCAGGTGGTGGGGGAAGTCATGGAAAAGCTGACGGTCCTTCTCACTGGATGAGGGTTTTGCTTTCGGCAGTTCCATCTCCTGAAACCACTCGTCATTTACCATTTTGCCAGGTCTGATCCAAAAGGTCTCAAGATAAGAAAACCCTCCGACTTCCTCGTGGTCGGCGGCGGCATCTGGGGGCTGAGCACCGCCTACCATCTCTCCGCCCGCGGCGCCGGCAGCGTGCGCCTGCTGGAGCGCAACGCCGACCTCGCCGACGAAACCACCCCGAGGGCCGCCGGGCTCGTCGGGCAGATACGCTCCTCGCAGACCATGTGCGCCGCCATCCGCTACGCCCTCGACCTGCTCGACCGCTTCGCCGGGGAAACCGGCCACGACCCCGGCCTGCGCCGGCCCGGCAGCCTGATGGTCGCCCTCACCGAGGAGCGCATGGAGGCGTACCGGAGACTGATCGATCTCGCCGACCGGACCGGGGTGCGGGCCGCGGTGACCGGTTGCGGCGAGATGAAGAGGATGTGCCCGGAGATGGAGGTCGAGCGGCTGCCTGGGGGGCTTTTCGTCGAGGGGGACGGGTACGTCGACGCGCGTCAGTGCGCCCTCGCCTACGGCGCCGCGGCGAGGGAAGGGGGCGTCGAAATCGAATGCGGGGTCGAGGTGACCGGCCTCGCCGTGGAAAACGGCAGGGTGCGCGGCGTGAGCACCGACAGCGGACCGCGGGCCGCGGAGCGGGTGATCGTCGCCTGCGGCCCCTGGACCGGGAGAATCGCCCGGCTCGCCGGCCTCGAGCTGCCGATGCAGACGATACGCCACCAGCGCGCCCGCACCGTGCCGGTCGCCGGCATCCCGGAGGACCATCCCGTGATCCGCGTCACCGACGTCAGCTGCTACCTGCGCCCCGACCAGGGCGGGTACCTGTACGGCTTCTTCGAGCCGGAGCCCCACCTCATAGACCTGGACGGGCTTCCCGCCGGCTTCCGCAGCAGCGACGTCGCCGAACCGCTGGCCACCATCGCCGAGGCCAGGAGCCGGCTGGCCCCTTGCTTTCCGGTGCTCGCCGACCTCGAGATAGCCGAGTACCGCCAGGGAATCACCACCTTCGCCCCTGACGGCCGCTATCTCATCGGCCCGGTGCCGGGAGCCGAGGGGCTGATCGTCGCCTCGGGATGCGCCGCGGTCGGCATCGCCGGATCGGCCGCGGTCGGCCGCTGGCTCGCGGAGTGGGCAACCGGCGGCGAGCCCGACGAGGAGCTGGAGGAGTTCGGGTTGCTCAGGTTCGGGGAGCAGGCCGGGGACCGCGACTGGGTGCGCGACCTGAGCCGGGAGTTCTACGCCGGCTACTACAGCATACAGTCCATGGAGGGCGGCTGATCTGCCTTCCTTTCAAAAACGGATGGAACTGCCGCCAGCCCCGAGGTCGAAGGCATCGGCGATTCGCGAGGAAGCAGAGTCAGGCAGGCAAGCGGCACGCCGGAGGGCCGTGGCAGATTCGCGCCAACAACAGCGAGGGAACATGAGACAGGACGACAGACGACATGAGTGATGCGCGGATCGAAGAAGGGCGGCTGCAGGAGTTTGCGACGCGGATATTCGCCGCCCTGGGAATGCCGGACGAAGACGCGGCCCTCGAGGCCGAGGTCCTGGTGTGGAGCAACATGCGCGGCGTCGACTCGCACGGGGTGCAGCTCGTCGGGGCGTACATCGACTGGGTCGACAAGGGGTACGTGCGCCCGCGGCCGAACGTGCGGATCGAAAAGGAGACCGCGGCGATCCTGCTGATGGAGGCCGACCACGCCTTCGGGCCGGTGGTCACGGTGCCGGCGATGAACAAGGCGATCGCCAAGGCGCGCGACGTCGGCATCGGCTGGAGCCTCATTCGCAACACCCGCCACCAGGGCTGCATGGCGTACTACACCCACCTTGCGGCGGCGCAGGGACTGGTCGGCATCGCCGTGGTGACCAGCTGTCCGGCCAACATGGCGCCGCCGGGGGCGAAGACGGGGGGCACCCACAACAGCCCGATCGCCATCGCCGCCCCGGGGCGCAACCGCGTCCCGATCAGCCTCGACATGGCGACCAGCGTCGTCGCCCACGGCAAGGTCGGCGTGGCCCTCGACAAGGGACTTGCGATTCCCGACGACTGGGCCCTCGACGAGGACGGCAACGTCACCACCGACCCGGCAAAGGCCGCTTTCGTCCGCCCCGCCGCAGGCTACAAGGGGTACGGCCTGGCGCTGCTGTTCGAGTGCATGTCGAGCCTGATGTCCGGCAACCCGCTGCTGACCCCGTGGCTGCATGGCGGGGACGTCGGCTGGGGAACGCAGAACAGCTTCGTCGCCGCCATCGACATCGCCACCTTCACCGACCTCGACGCCTTTCGCGACGACGTCGACCAGCTCGCCGACACCATGGCAGGACTGCCGACCCACGAGGGCGCCGGTCCGCTCAAGGTGCCCGGCGACCTCGAGCAGGAAGCGTTCGAAGAGAGATCGGCCCGCGGCATACCGCTGCCGGCAGGCACCGTGGCCAAGCTGCGGGCCGCGGCCGCCCGCTTCGGACTCGACCTGCCTTCCGAGTTGGCCTGAAACCGAAAATATCCAAGGGAGACCAGCATGCGACTCAAAGACAGGACCGCCATCGTCACCGGCGCCGGGGGCGGCATGGGCATCGGCATATCGAAATGCCTGACGCGCGAAGGGGCGGCGATAGCGGCGACCGACATCGACGGCGACAGGGCGCGGGCCACCGCGGACAAACTCAAGAGCGAGGGGACAACCGCGATCGCCATCGCCGCCGACATAACGGATGAATCCGCCTGCCAGGACCTCGTTGCCCAGGCCATCGAGCGCTTGGGCCATATCGACATTCTCGTCAACAACGCCGGCCACTTCGGCAGCATCGTCGGCGCCCCGTTCACCAACTTCACCGGCGAGGAGTGGGACAGCAACTACGACGTGCACGTCAAGGGCCCCTTCTTCCTCTGCAAGGCGCTCGCCCCGCACATGATCGAGCGCCGCTACGGCAAGATCGTCAACATCTCTTCCGCCGCCGCCAGACGCGACCCGACCTTCCTGCCGACCTACGCCGCGGCCAAGAACGCCATGCTCAGCCTGACGCGGCTGACCGCCAAGGACCTGGGACCGCACAACATCACCGTAAACGCCGTATGCCCCGGGTTCGTGTGGACCAACTTCTGGCACACCCTGGCGCCGAAGCTCGCCGAGGTGGATCCCGCCTATGCCGGCAAGAGCGCCCGCGAGGTGTTCGACCTGTTCATCGCCAACTCGACGCCGATGCAGCGCGAGCAGTCGCCCGAGGACATCGGCAACATGGTCGCCTTCCTCGCCTCCGATGAGGCGCGCAACGTCACCGGGCAGACGATAAACGTCAGCGGCGGCATGGTTCTGGACTGAAGCCCGGTTTAAGGGATGGATGTCGAAAAACACCTAGCCGCCACGGGTTTGAGAATTCGAGCGACTTCGCAAAAGACGGCTTCCGGGGCCGCGTGGTTGGCGTCGAGGATGTCCCGCCACGGGCGATGACCGCCATGGCGTCGTGGCACTCCTCGAACAGCTCGCGCTACTCCTCCTCCTCGTTCAGCCGCGGCCGCTCCGGGCCGGCAGCCCCCTCATGCTGCTCCCAGTCGCACATTACCCGACTCTCTGTTTCGAGCTGGCTTCATGTCTTGCGTTCTTTCTTCTTCGCGGCGGGAAACAGCACGTTGTTCAGGATGAGGCGGTAACCGGGAGAGTTGGGGAACAGGGAAAGCCTCGTCGGCGGGTCGCCGACATGGTGCTTGTGGTCCTCGGGATCGTGGCCCCCGTAGAAGGTAAAGGTCCCCTTGCCGACGCGGCCGTGGATGTACTTGACGACCTCCGTTCCCTCGACCTCGCCCAGGACGATCACCGATTCCTTGACCAGCGAGCGTCGAAAGCCGGTGGTCTGCCCGAGGAAGCCGTCGACGATGTTGGTGTGGCACTGGGTCAGCATCGCCGGGACCGGGTCGTGCTTGGCCGAGAACTCGAACAGGGTGAAATACTCCGCTTCCGCGGTTCTCACCCGGCGGACGTCGCGCGGCGTGGTGTCAATGTCGGAGTGCTCGTAGACCATCGGGTCGGGCTCGAGGCGGAAGTTCTCGAACGCCACGGTGCGGCTGTAGTCGAGCTTCTCCTGGGCCTGGGGATCCGCGGAGTCTCCGTCGAATACCGCCGCGGCGATGTCGACCCCTTCGGCCGCCAGCGCGATGTCGAAGGTGTCGGTTGCCGAGCACATCGCGAAGACGAACCCGCCCCCGTTCATGTAGTCCCGGATCTTGCGCGCCACTGCCTTCTTCTGCTCGGATACCTTGGCGAAACCCAGCTCAGCGGCCATGGCCTCGTACAGCCGCTGCTGATCCTGGTACCAGGGCTGGCGCCGGTAGCTGGCGTAGAACTTCCCGTACTGGCCGGTGAAGTCCTCGTGGTGCAGGTGCAGCCAGTCGTAGTCCTCGAGCTTGCCGGCGAGCACCTCTGCATCGAAGAGACGGTCGTACTCGATACCGGCGTACTGCAGCGCCAGGGTTACGGCGTCGTCCCAGGGCTGGGAGTTGGGCGGCGTGTACACGGCGATGCGGGGGGCCTTGTCGAGGCGGACGACTTCCATGTTGCCGGCGTCGATCACGGCGTAGATACCGGCTGCCTCCCCTTCGGAGATCGTTTCGGTGGCGATGCCGCGGATGCCGGCCTCGGCGGCGATCAGCGGGTGGGCTTCGACGAGGAAGGAGCCGCCGCGGTAGTTGAGGAGCCACTCGAGCGGGACGCCGCGGTCGAGAATCCACAGGGCGAGGCCGTAGGCCTTGAGGTGCTCTGTCTGGGGGAGGTCCATCGGCACCAGGATCCGTTGCGCCGCTGCGGGCCCCGTCAGGGCGCAGATCAGCGCCCCGAGCAGGCCGATCCGGAGTCGCTTCACAACCCTTGTCATCTTCGCTTCAGCCCGTTTCCCGGTACAGGGGCCGCAGCCGCTGTACCTCGAGACGGACCTGAGGGGCCCGGGCGTCGCCGGGGAATCCCAGAAGGGCGCTTTCCCAGGTGTGCAGAGCCTCGAGGGAACGGCCCTGTTTCTCGAGCAGCCGCGCCTGCAGGATGAGCGCGGTAAGGGCTTCGCGCCGCCCTGGAAATGACCCTGCGACCTCCGCGTACCCGGCCAGGGCGCTGTCAGGGCGCGCGCGCGCCTCGCAGGTCCGCGCCTGATCGAGCATGGCGCGGACCTTTATACCCTCCGCTGCGCCGTACAGCTCCCCCCGGACCCTGGCCGCCTCTGCGTGCCGCCTCTGGTGCTGGTAGAGCAGCGACGTCGCGTAGAGCGCAAGCTCGCCCTCGTTGCCGCGCTGCGCCTCGATCAGGGTGACGATTTCCAGGGCGTCGTTGGCCAGCTCGTGCCCCGGCTGCGCCGCCAGCAGGGTGTCGAAATGGGCGAGGGCGGCTTCGAAGTCGGCGTGCAGGTAGGCGAGGCGGCCGAGCCCGTAGCGCGCCGCCCGGTCTCCGGCGGAGGCGTCGAGGAGGGCGCGGTAGCGGTCCCTGGCGGCGCCGAGGTCGCCCAAGGCGAGGTCGCATTCGGCCAGCAGCAGGACGGCATCCGCCGAGCGGTATCCGCCGCGGCCGGCAGCCAGGGGGGCCAGCAGCAGGCGTGCGGTCTCGGCGTCGCCGTAGGCCAGCAGCAGCAGGCGCCCCTGCCGGTAGATCGCCTCGCGGCTCTCCGGCTCGCGGGGATACCTCTCGGCGACCTGGCGGTACACGGACAACGCCTGGTCGTGCCGCCCCTGCCGCTCGTAGAGCCCCGCCTCCTTGAGCAGCGACCCTGCCCGGTAGCGGCGATCCCCCTGTGGGCTGGCGGAGAAATGCTGGTAGCTTTGCGCGGCCACCGCGTAGAAACCGGCAGCCTCGCAGCTGGCGGCGAATTCGTACAAGGCACCGCCGATATCGGCGCGCTTCTCGATTTCGAGGAGCGCCTCCAGGCCGGACTCCGGTTCTCCGGTCCGCAGCGAGACCGCGGCCAGCAGCATAGCTGCGTGCAGGGGGTCGCGGTCCGGGTCGTCCATGGCGGTGCGCAAGGCACCGACGATGGCCGCTGTTCTCTGCTCCAGTTGCCCGGGCGCGTTTCCGTCACCGGCGCCGGCGATCTTCTCGAAGTGGCTCTCGACCAGGGGGAAGTGCTGCGGTTCCGAGTCGAGGTAGTCGAGGGCGGCGCTGACTGCCTCGGGGTAGCGCCCGGCCGCAAGGTGCTCGAGGCAGAGCTCCCATGGATGGCTCCGCTTCGGCCGGAATCCGCCGCCGGAGTCCGCCCCGGCCTGGGCGTTTAGCGCGGCCCATAAACAGAGGCAGCACAGCAGTCCGCGTCCTCTCACGGAAGTCCTTCCAGGGAGTCGGGGCGGGCGGCGATGTCGGCGTAGACCGACTCGTAGTACCGGCGCACCAGCTCGCGGTACTCCCGGGGCAGGTTGCCGGCCAGGGCGCGTTTCATCGCCTCGCGCCAGTGGTCGGGGCGCTGGCCGAGATCGTCCGGTATCAACATCGGTCCGGCGTAGTCGCTGTCGGCGCCGGTTTCGGACTGCCTCTTCTTCTTGAATCCACGGGAGTAGATGGAACGGCTGGCATCGAGCATGCGCTGGTAGATCCGCTCCTGCGCCTGGTTGATACGGGGATGGGGCCGGCCCTGTTGCATGTCGCGCAGCACTCCCTTCATCTCCGCGGCGATCCCCTGCATCCGTTTTTCGGCGCCGCGATGGCCGCGCAGGCTGCGCTCGATCTCGGACAGCGCCTGCATGATACTCCGCTGCTCCGCGGCCAGTCGCCCCATTTCCGCTCTCGCGTTGGCGCCGCGGCCGGATCCCCCGCGATCTCTGCCCGGTGCCTCCTGGCCCTCGATCGCCTCCCGGGTAGCCTGGTTGAGGGCGGCCTGCTGTTCTGAAAGCCCCATGAGTTTCTCCATCGCCTCGGCGAACCCGGACGGCATGAAGGACGAGGCGACGTCCTCGATGCTCCTGCGCAGCAGGTTGGCGGCCTCGTTCAGGTAGCCGTAGGCCTCGGACTGGCTCGGCAGCGACTGTCCGGCCTCCCGCTGCCCGAGCCGGCGTCCCGACTCCTGCATCCGCCGCCGCGCATACCCGGTAGTGACGACAACGGCGCGGTCCAGGCTCAGGGTCTGCTGGCCGGCGCTCGCCAGCTCGGAGATGACGGCATCGGTGCCGCGCAGCAGGGCGAACTGCTCGTCGGCGAGGGCGGCGGCCGCTGCCCCGTCCCGTTCCCGCCGGGTGCGCCGCGACAGCTCCTCCTGACTGTGCGAAAGGTCGATCAGCCCGGCCATGGCGGCGCGCAACTGGTCGACAAGGCGGCCCCTCTCCTCGGCGGAGAACTGGTCCCGGAGGTTTTCGAGGTCCGCGGCCAGTTCGCCGAGATCCTCCTCGAGCCCCTTGCCGAGGCTCCGGGCATGCTGATGCCTCCCTTCCCCAAGGCTCGCAGCCATTTCCCTCATGCGCCCGGCGAGGTCGCGCTGCTCCATTTCGGCCGCCTCGCGGCTCAGGGCTTCCGAGCTGCCCGGGCTGATCGGGGTCAGCGCCCCGGCGGCCTCCTCGAGATCCCCGCGCAGGCGCTCGGAGTCGCGGGCCAACGACTCCTCCAGTGCCTCCAGGCGCGCCGCGGCCTCGGAAGCGGAGGCGAGTTCTTCGTCGATTCTCTCCTGCCGGGCGAGCAGGTCGCGGGCCTTTTCGACCGCGGCGTCGAGCTGCTGCTCGGCCTGAACCTGGCGCAGCAGCGCCAGGGTGCGGTCGAGACGCTGCTCGAAAACCTCGTACTCCTCGCTGAATTTCTTCAGCGTTTCCGCCAGCTGTTCCGGGTCGAGTTCGCCGGCCGATTGCTCAAGCTCGCGCAGGGCCTCGAGCAGCTCGGGGGAGGCGATCTCCTCCATCAGCTCGCGGATCTCCTCCATCTTGTCGAGGAGCTCCCGCGAACCCAGACCCTGCTCCGACAACTTTTTCGCCACCTCGGCCAGCTCCTGCGCCGCCTCTTCCAGGGCCTGGGCGCGCTCGCGCTCACGGTCGAGCGCCGCTTCCAGCTCCCGTTTCTGCTCCCAGCTGAGCTCCTCGGTTTTCAGAACCTCTCTGCGCACCTGCTCGAGATACTGCCGGGCGCTGCGCTCCTGGTCGATCAGCTCCTCCACCGACATCACTGTTTCGCTCTGCTGCTCGGAGACTTCGTCCAGGAGCTCGAACATCGACTGGAAACGCACCGCAAACTCCTTCGAATAGCTGCTCTTCGGTCCCGTGACGGCGTCGTTGTCGGTGGCGCGCACGCGGTAGGTGACGCGGTCTTCGGGCAGCAGGTCAAGAGGGGCTAGATCCCACAGGTGATCGACGACGACCCGCGGGCCCGGCCGCAAGCTCAAGGGCGTGGAGCCCTCGCTGCCGCCGTTCTTGCGAAACAGCAACTCGAGGGAGGCGATGCCGAAATCATCGCTTCCCTCTATGCCCAGGCCCACCACCTTGGACTCGGGGAGATCGATGTCTTCCCCCGGCTCGACGATGGCGACCCGGGGTTTCTGGTCCGGCAGCACCTCGATGGCGTAGCGGATCGGGTCGCGATTGGAAATCCCTTTGCGGTCCATCAGGTCGACGTAGTACAGGCGGCGGTTCGTTGCGGAGGTTGCGGCGACGCTGCTGGGGCCCGTGGCGACGGGCAGCGAGAAGGAGACGCGGGCGCCGCGGTCCTCGACCTCCGCGGGCAGGCGCAGGGTGTCGTCGATGACCAGCGCGGCCTCGGAGAGCGGCTTCGAGGCGTCGATACGAATTTCCACCTCCGTACCGGCCGGTGCGCTGACGTCGCCGTTTCCCGGTTCGACCCGCTCCGGCCATCCGCAGTGCGGGGGGTAACGGTAGTGGATGGTCAGCTGCCGAACCTCGGGAGGATCGATGACCTCGACGTCGTACGGCCCTGCGAACCCGTCCCCTCCGCGAACGGAAAAGGAGAACGGCCGAACCACGTCGGTGAAGCTGTAACGAACCGTATCAGCGTCCGCGCCTGCGGAGGGGGCTATCTCGGTGGCCTGCCAATCCGCGCTTTCGGAGTCGCGCCTCAGGATTTCCGCGGTGCGCGGCACCTTCCCGGAAAACAGGATCTCGACGGCAGCATCCTCTCCCTTAACCACCTCCAGCTGCGGGGGCCGGACCTCGATGAGGGTCCGCGCGAGGCGGGGGTGTTCGCGCAGGGGATGGGCGCAACGCTTCGCCGCGGGTACCAGATCCTCGGCGAACAGGGCGCCGGAAGCGATGACGGCCACTGCCGCGGCGGCGAGTTGTCGCGCGGGGAGTCGCAGGGGATTCCAGCCGACGATGGAACCTGTGGAACGGCCTTCGATGCAGGCTGCGGCGCCCTGCACGGCCGCGTCGGTGAGGCCGGGTGAGCCGGTCAGTCGCCGCCGGTCCGGGGCGGGGACCGCGGCCAGTTCCAGGGCGAGGATCAGGCGCCCCCGGAGAGCCTCGAGGTCGCTCTCCGCCAGCAGGCCGACGCGGTGGTAGGACAGCCGCCCGCGCAGCCGCGAGTACAGCGTGAGCCCGGCCGCGAGGATGGATGCGGCGGGCGCGGCGAGCACCAGCGCCGTGCGCCAGAACGGTCCGGGGTGGAGCAGATGCTCGGCGCAGACTGCCGCAAGCCCGAGCAGCAGCCCGAGAGCGAGCGCCTGCAGCAGGGCAGCCCCCGCCTCGACGGCCACCAGCCGCAGCCGGAGCCGGCGGGTGAAGGCGACTATCGCGGCGAGCTGCCGGTCCGAGCCGGTCTCCTGTTTCACCAACACCTCTTCATTCTTCCGCCGGTCGATTCCGTATCTCCGTGTAAACTGCCCTCATTGGACTCATCCCTGTACGGGCCAGGCGGCTTGCGAGCCCGCTTCTGCGGCCTGGCAAGCGCGAGCGACCGGTTGGTGAAACAGGACACTGGTTGTCGGCTTCGTCTACCGGTTGAGTCTGCTCGCCTCAGTGGGTGAGTGCCCAGACGACTATGTTGGTTCCCATGCGGAGCGCGGACTCTCGTTTCTCCTCGGGGTCGCCGTGGACGTCGGCATCTTCCCAGCCGTCGCCGAGGTCCGACTCGAAGGTGTAGAGGAGGATGATGCGCCTGCCTTCGAACAGGGCCAGGGCCTGCGGTCGGTTGCCGTCGTGCTCGTGGATCTTCGGCAGTCCCCCGGGGAGCTCGAAATGGCATTGGAAGATGCCGTGTTCCGGGGGCAGCTCGACGAATTCCTTGCGCGGAAAGAGCTTGCGCATTTCGCGGCGGAAGGATTTGTCCATCCCGTAGTTGTCGTCGGCGTGCAGGAAACCGCCGTTTTCGAGAAACTGCCGCAAGCGGATCACTTCCGCGGCCGACAGCGAGACGTTGCCGTGCCCGGTCATGTAGAGGTAGGGGTAGGAGAACAGCTCCTCGTCCATGATGTGGACCCGCGCCTCCTCGGCAGCGGCGTCGACGCGGGTGTGCTCGGCGATGTAGGCGAGAAGATTCGGCAGGGAGGAGGGGTTGCTGTACCAGTCGCCTCCGCCGTCGTACTGAAGGCGGGCGATCGCAAACCGGAGGCCGTCGCCGCTTGCCGGCCCCAGCGACAGCAGCAGGACGGGAAGCAGGATTCCGGGGATTCTCATCGTCTCAGCGACGGTCCCGCGAGCCGTTGATAACCGCCAGCTTGCCCCGCCGGACATTGCCGTCGGCGTCTTCCGCGACGATCAGGTACACCCCCGAGCCGACGAGAAAACCGACCTCGTTGACACCCTTCCACGAGATCGTCCCCCTGCCGGCCTGACCGGGAAGGTTGCTTACGAGCTGTCCGGAGGGGCGGTAGATCCGCAGCGAAGCCCCGAGAGGGAGGCCGGAAACCGTCAGCTGACCTTGCAGGGGATCGAACGGGTTCGGGTAGACGACAAGACCTTCGCCCGGCTTTTCCCCGGGAGCCGAGGCGCCTAGTGTCAGGCGGCTCAGACCGTCGAAGGTGCCGATCCAGAGTTCGTCGCCGGCCTCGTCGTACAACAGGGACTTCACGCGGTTGTCGATCAAGCCGCTGTTGGAGGCGGAAAACGTGAAATCCCACTCCCCGCGGGGGTTTATTCGCGCCAGCCCTTCTTCGGTCCCCACCCAGACGTTACCCGCGGCGTCCGCGGCCAGGGCGCTGATTTCGTTGGTTGGCAGGCCGTCCGAGGTGCTGTACGTCCTCCAGTCTTCCCTCGCGATCGAGTACGTGCCGGTCTCTCCGGAGAAGGTGCCCCTGAAGCTGTCGAGGCCGTTGTTGGTCCCCACCCATACGGTTCCGTCCGCGGTGAGCAGCAGGTCGGTGATACGGTCGCTGGAAAGGCGTGGCTCGCTGCCGCTGTAGATCCGCGCCGTCAGGTCGTCGCTGCCGTCGAAAGGCGTGCCGCCATCGTCCAGGACGGCGAGTCCCTCGGTGCGGCTGGTTATCCATTTCAGGCCGTCGCCGTCGGCACGGAATCGGATCTTCCCGGTGTCGGTCTGGGGTTCGAATCCCAGCCAGGTCTGGGGGATCAGGAGGCCCTCCGCCACAGGATATCCGTTTACAACCACCACCCCGCCTTGAACGTTGACCACCCACATGTTTCCATCCTTGTCGCGGGCGATATCGCTGATAGCGACAAAGCTCCGGCTCGTCCCGATGCCGATCAGGGGGGAGTTCTCGTGGGTGACGGCGACCCAGCCGTCCTGGTTCCTGACGGCGACTCCGCCGCCCCAGGATCCGACCCAGACGCGTCCTTCGGCATCGGCCTCGACGGTGATGACATTGTTGGTCGGCATTCCCGATCTCCGGTCGTAGACCGTCCAGCCGGAGTCGTCGAGCTGGTACACGCCGAACGACTCCTGGTGATCGTCGGGCACGCTGGCGACCCACAGCTCGCCGTTGTCGAGCAGCTCCATGTCGAAGAAGTGGTTCTGGGCAGGCTCTTTCGAGGGAGGCGGGGGATCTCCGCCGACGACCCTCAGCCCCTGCCGGGTGGCGAGCCACAGAATGCCGGCGTTGTCGGACATGTCGCTGACACCGGTTACCGACCTCCCCGGGACCCGCTCCCAGGTGCCCTGGGATTCGCGCCCGAGGATGCTGCCTTCTTCCAGGGAGGCCGTTATGCGGCCTTCGAGCACCCCGAGGCTGGTGGCTGGTCTGCCGATGAGATCGGAAGTTATCCGCTGATCGCCGGAACGGAAGGAGGAGACCCCGAAAGGCCCGGCGAGGAAAAGGGTTCCCTCGAAGTTCAGGAGGTCGGCCAGCCCCTCCGTCCCGCCGAGCGCATGCCAGCTGTCGGGGTCCTGCAGATTTGGCTGGCCGAGGCCCGCAAGGGCGACTCCGAAGGTGGTTCCGACGACGAGGGAACCGTCGAGAATCCCGAGCCCGGTTACCTCGGAATCGCGCGGGATTGCGCCGAGGTTGCGGTACGTCTCCTTCACTTCCTCCTTGTCGATCAGGAAGAGACTGACGCCCTCCTCGGTGCCGACGTAGAGCCGGTCGCCGGCTGCCAGCAACGCGTTGATGCGGAGATCGCGAAACTCGAGAAACGGCGGATCGAAAGAATCGGCCTCGGGGCGGAAGCGGCTCAGCCCCTGCCGGTCGCTGCCGAACCATATATGTCCGCGGTCGTCCCCGGTCACCGCGAGAAGACTGTTTCCCGGGAGTCCGTCAACGCGTGTGAAGCGCCTGTACTCCTGGGTGTCGACATCGAAATGCAAGGCCCCCCCACGGGTCGCCGACCAGACGTCGCCGCTGGTGTCGAGATGGAGCTGGTTGACCTGGCGCATGCTCGTGAAAGCAACCCAGTCTCCTTCGCGGTTTTGCGCTGAGCCGGGAGCTGCCAGTGCCCCCGAAAGGGCCACCGCGATGGCGAGGGGGGGCGCAAAGATTTTCGGGATCAATGCCATCAGCTTTCGTCTACATCGTGTTCTGTGGGTCGACGACAAGGCTCAGGGCAACGTCTTGAGTGTCTGCCGACTTCCGAATCGGGTCGATTTCCGAACCAACCCAGTCTCTGAGCATGCGGGCGGAAGGGCCTTGCAGCAGCGCCTGCCAGCGGTGGTTTCCGCGCAGCAAGGCAAGCGGAGCGGGGGCCGGCCCGAGAACCGCCCCCCCGGCGGGCAGGGAGCGGGACAGTATCCCGACACCGCGACGGGCGGCGGCCTCCACCTGGTCCTGTACGGGGCCGCGCCAGCGCAGCAGCAGCAGGCGGCCGAACGGTGGAAAGCCGGCTTCGCGCCGTTGCGCGAGCTCCTCTTCGGCAAAGCCTGTAAAGTCCTGCCGCGCCGCGGCGATCAGGGAGCGCTCCTCCGGCAGCCGCGTCTGCACCACCGCCTCACCGAGGCGGTCCCCCCTGCCGGAACGGCCCGCCACCTGCGTCATAAGCTGGAAGCTCCGTTCCGCGGCGCGGAAGTCCGGCAGGTGCAACCCGGTGTCGGCGGAAATGACGCCGACCAGGGTCACCTCGGGAAAGTCCAGCCCCTTGGCGACCATCTGGGTTCCGAGCAGCACGTCCGCCTCGCCGGCGCGGAAGCGTTCGACGAGACGGTCGTGGGCCCCCTTCCACCCGGTCGTGTCGACGTCCATACGAATGACGCGGATACCTGGAAACTGTTCCAGGAGCGCGCTCTCGACCTGCTGCGTTCCGATGCCGGTCTCACGGACTTCCTCGCTGCCGCACCCGGGACAGGTTGCCGGCACCGGGCAGCGGTAGTCGCAGTAGTGACAGCGCAGCTCCTCGGAGCGGCTCCGGTGCAGGGTCAGACAGACGCGGCAGTGGGTGCACTGCACCGTTTCCCCGCAGTCGCGGCACTGCATGACCGGGGCGAAACCGCGGCGGTTCTGCAACAGGATGATGCGCTCGCCGCGCTCCAGGCGGTCGTGGATCTTCTGGCGCAGGACCTTGGAGAACAGCGCCGTCTTGCGGCGCTGGAATGGCTCGCGGCGCATGTCGACGACGGTGATTTCGGGAAGCGGGCGGCCGTCGACGCGCCGCGGCAGCGAAAGGGTCCGGTACTTGCCCGAGAGCGCGTTCCAGTACGACTCCAGACTCGGGGTCGCCGACCCGAGCAGCACCGCGGCGCCTGCCATGCGCGCGCGCACCAGGGCGACGTCGCGGGCGCTGTAGGACAGGGCGTGGCGGTTTTCGAGATCGTCCTGGTTGTAGGAGCCGTCGTGTTCTTCGTCGACGACGACGAGCCCGAGGTCGGCCACCGGCGCCAGGATCGCCGAGCGGGGGCCGATGACGAGGCGCTGCTCTCCGCGCCGCAGGCGCCGCCAGGTATCGTAGCGCTCTCCTTTCGACAGCTGACTGTGGAGCACGGCGACGCGGTCTCCGAAACGCCCCTTGAAGCGCCGCACCATCTGCCAGGCGAGGGCGATCTCCGGGACCAGGATTATGGCGCCGCGTCCCAGCCGCAACGCCTGCTCGGCGGCGCGCAGGTAGACCAGGGTCTTGCCGCTGCCGGTGACACCCTGGAGCAGGGCGGGGAAGTAGATGCGTTTCCCGAGGGCCTCGAGAACCGGCTCGAGGACCCCCTGTTGATCGGGGTTCGGTTCGAGCGGCTCGTCCGCAAGGCCGTCGAGGTGGGCAAGGGGGTCGCGGAAGATCTCCTCCTCGACGGTCTCTATCAGGCCCCGCGAACCGAGCCCGCGCAGTATTGCGTATCCGAAGCCGCTGGCGACCAGCGCCTTCTTGGGCTCGGACCCGCGCTCGAGGACGTGGCGCAGGCAGCTGGCCTGCTTCGGGGCCCGGCGGTCCAGCTCCGGCAGGGTCGCCGCGGCGAACTTCCCATCGGTAACCCGCACCCGCTGCTCCCGCCTGACCGATACCTCGGCGTCTTCGAGCACGGGGAGAATGTCTATCCGGCCGGCCCGTTGCATGCGCCGCAGCGCCTGTTCGAGTCCGTTGCGCCCAAGGCGCCTCCGCAGGGTCGTCACCTTGAGGGCGCCGGCGCTCAGCTCCTCGACGATGCGGGCGCCGAGCCCGTCTCCAACCGGCGGGTGGGCGCCGTTGGCCAGCTGAACTCGCCGTTGCGTGGTCAGCTTGACGCCGGGAGGCAACGCCGCGGCAAGGGCGCTGCCGATCGGAGCTCCGTAGTAGGAGGCCATCCACCGGCACAGGTCGACGACCTCCGGCGTCAGCGGGGAGTCGGCATCGAGGATCTGCACAAGGTCGCGGATCTTTCCCGGGCTCAGAGACGCAGCCGGCTCTGTATCGCCGATTACGAACCCGGTGACGAGGCGATTCTGCACGGGGACGAGGACGACAGTGCCGGGACGGACGTCGCCGACCAATTCCCCGGGCACGGCGTAGGTGAGTTCCCGTGGCAGGGGAGGAGGAAGCGCTACTTCCACGTAGCGCCGGCTCATGGAGTTCGGGGTCCGTCCGGATTCGCTATCGAGTCCTGCAAGGGGACTGCGGAAAGAAGCGTCAGATCCGCTCTAAGCAGGACCACTTCTTCGGCGGAGACCCGGAACCGTAGCACCCGGGCGGGGTCGCCGAGTCTGCCGCCGCCCAACAGTTGCCCCTGGAAGTAGAACCGCACCCCGTGAGGGCGTCCGGAAAAGACCGTGAAGTGGTTGTCCGCCTCCCACTGCCGCGATTCTCCGCTGGGGATGATCTCCTCCGTGTAGCCGGCCCCGCCGTCCCACTGGATCCGCACCCAGGTGGAATCGACCGCCTCGGCTCTCAGAACCAGGGGCGCCGCGAGGTCATGCCTGCCCTCCCCGCCCTCCGCGGCCGTTCCCGGCTCCTCCTGCAAATCGGTTGCGGTGATCGCTGCTTCGGGAGCTGCGGCAGTCCCGGCCGGCTCCTCTACGACAAGATCGGCCGCAACTGCTTCCCAGCGCCCGGGATCCGCGCTACCTGAGGTGGTGATCGAGGTGTCTGCAAAGGGGCTCGACGGCGCTTCGAAAGCAGCCATGGGCACAGTGCCGGACCCGGGATCCGGTTCCCCCTCCGCCCGGTTCCCGTCACTTGTCAGGGGCAGGGCCGGGGGGATCTCCACGGCGCCCGCAGACGGGGTGGCAGGCTCTTCCGGTTCTCCTGAAAAGAAGATTGCGAGCAGAATCACCGCGGCGATCGCCACCGCGGCCGCGATCACCCAGGAGGCAGAGACTGTGCCGATGATGGCAGGAGGCGGCCCCAACCTGCGGCCATAGGAAGAGGAGGGTGTGGGGATGTCGGGGCGGCCGAACTGGCGGTCGAAGAGGGTAGTGATCTCTACGGGGTCGAGGCCGAGGTAAGCTGCGTAGTTGGCCGCGGCCAGCCGCGCGTACACCGGCTCGATCCGGAATTCGCCGCTTTCCAGCTCGCGCAGGAGATTTGGGCTGATCCCGGTCCGCTGATGAGCCTGCTCCAGGGTCTCTCCGCGCCGCTCGCGCGCCGCCCTGAGCAGGGGACCGAGGGGGATCTCCTCACTCATGCCGAAAATTCCTCACTGAGAACGATGGGGGGGTGATCGGAACGGGCGTTGGAAGTCGGAGGGGATCGAGGCGGCGAAACCGCACCGCACGGCCCGTCCCGGCGGCCTCCGTGCCCGCGGCATGCCCGACTGCATCTGCGGACGGCGACGTCAACAGCTGGACAAATCGAATCCCAGCTCTTCGAGCATTGTGCTCAGGCGAGCTATCGGAAGACCCACAACATTATAATAACAGCCATTTATACTTTCAACGAAGCGGGCGCCCCTTCCCTGGATTGCGTACGAACCCGCCTTGTCCATCGGCTCTCCGCTCGCCACGTACTCCTCGATCTCTTGCGCGGACAAGGTCCTCATGAGCACCTCGGTGCGGACACAATCGCGGACCTCCAGGTCTTCCGGGCATTTCAGGGCGATTCCGGTGAAGACCTCGTGGCGCCTGCCCGAAAGGCGCCCGAGCATGACCGCCGCCTCCTCTGGGTCCCCTGGTTTGCCGAGAAAACTGCCGTCCAGACTGACCACGGTATCCGCGCCGAGGACGATCGCGGACGAGCCCCTGCCCGAAGCTCGCAGAAGCCCCTGGACGGCCGCGGCTTTGGCCGCGGCCGCGGCCAAAGCGTGGTCGCGCGGGGAGGATCCGCAGGGTGCTGGCTCCGCTTCGGGACTGGGGTGCTGCTCGAACCTGAGGCCGAGCTGATGCAGCAGGGCGACGCGGCGCGACGAAGCTGACGCGAGCACGAGGGAAGGTTTGGGATCCATCCGGTCAGGGGCTCTCGACGATGACGGTGACCGGACCGTCGTTGTGGATTTCGACCGCCATGTGGGCCCCGAACACGCCGCCGGCGACTGGAACCCCGAGACCCTCGAGTAGCTCGACGAAGCGCTCGTAGAGCGGTTCGGCGAGCTCGGGCGGCGCCGCCTCGACAAAGCTGGGGCGCCGCCCGCGCCGGCAGTCGCCGTAGAGGGTGAACTGGGAGATCGCCAGCACCGCACCTCCCGTCTCCAGGAGGGAGCGGTTCATCCGTCCCTGCTCGTCGGGGAATACGCGAAGGTTGGCGCACTTTTCGGCGCAGAACCGGGCAGCGTCGCCGTCGTCTCCCGTGTGGACTCCGACGAGCAGCACGAGGCCGCGGTCGATGGCCCCGGTGGTTTCCCCGGCTACGGAGACCCGGGCCCTGCTGACCCGCTGAACGAGGATTCTCACCGGCTGCGAGTGCTTGGTGAAGGGGTTGTGAAAGGAGTGCGAGGTTCCGGAGGCGACGGGAATGGAGCCAGCCAGGCCGGGACCTGCCGCGGCACGCCGGCTAGCGCCTGCGCCGGTCGCCGCGCTCGAAGCGGATCTGCGGGATGTCCTTGAGCTGGACCTTGAAATAGAAGGCGCGAGTCCGGGCAAAACGAGTCGGTTCGATGTTGAAGGTTGCCGTCCAGTCGTGGAACTCCCGCTGCAGCGACAGCAGCTCGGCGGTCACCCGCTCCCCGTCCATCAGCGGCAACGGCGATTCGAGATTGTAGCTGACCGAATAATGTACGTGCCAGGTCCGCCGCCACGACCGGGTGAACGAGCCGCGCAGCCAGGAGCGCTCCAGGGTGCGGCCGAAGCTCTTGCGGCGCGAGTAGTAGTGTCCGATCTGCAGCAGTTGCGTACCGCGCCGGTCGAGGTCGCGGTGCAGTCCGCTTTCGTAGCCGTAGCCGCTGCTGCTCGACCCGGTTCCTCCGGGGTTGTATTCGCCGCCGTATATGCCCTGATAATCCTGACTTCCGGGCGGTCGCCCCGCTGTGGATAGCCCCGGGTCCGCCTCTTTCCGCCCGCGCCGCCCCTGCAGGCGAAACCCTGAATTGATCTCGATCTGGCGTAGCGCCGGCGCCCCGCGGAAGTCGCCGTCGTCGTCATAGAACTCGGAACGCAGCCTCAGGCGCGCGTTGAACGGCCCGGCATCGGCGGTTACGCTCGATACGAGGTCGGACAAGGGACGGCTCTCTTTGTCGAAATCGTACGACGTCGAGAGGTTTACCTGGGCGACCCGGAGCTTCGATTCCTCTTCCTCGCGCAGCAGCTTGAGCCAGAAACTGTTGCTCAGCCGCATGGTCAGTCGGCGGCTCTGCCGCCACAGGGAGGGGCGCCCGCCCATTCCCAGCGTTCCCCCGGTGTCGGTACGGGTCGCCCGGTAGTTGACGCCTAGGTCCGGCTTGACGACGTGCCGCAGGGCCGTCACCCGCCAGAACTGGGGGGTGAACATGCCGTAGATGGTTTGCGACAGGGTGGCCGCGGCGCTGACCCGGGTGCTGCCGAGATTCTCGTAACGGGGCTCGGAGCTGCGCAGGTCGGCGTCGCGCCAGCGCTGCGACAGGCCCGAATTCAGGCTGAGCCAGTCCGCGGGACGCTGCTGCGTGGAAAGGCCGAGGGCGACATCGCTGCTGGTGCGGCTCGTCGTGTCGGCGGCGGTGCCCCGCCGCGTGTTGCGCAGGCGGGCGCTGCCGTCGTAGTAGATGCGGTGATACCAGGCGGACTGCCGTTTCCCCTTCTTGTGACCCCCGAACAGGGACCGGCGATTGCGGCGAAGGCTGACCTCGGGCAGCGCCGCGTCGAAGCGCCCGGTGTCGAGGTTTTCGGTGCGGTTCGCGTTGACGCTGAGACTGTACCCGGATTCGCGCCAGCGTTTGTTGAACAGCAGGTTCGAGCGCAGCGTGCGGGTCAGGCGCTCGCCGAGCCGCGTGCTGTTGTCGCGCACGACGTCGCTGCTGCTCTGGAAGGTCCCCGCACCACGCAGGCTGGCCGACTCACCGAGCTGCTGGTTGTGGCGCAGATTCGTCCACCACTCCCAGCGCGTGCCCGAGTCGGACTGCCTGTTCTCGATGCGGGTGTCGGCCATGCCGTCGAAGTAGTAGCGGCGGGCGTACGCCAGGGCGACGCGGCCCAGCCAGCCGGAGCGCTGGCGCAGGTCCGCGGACAGGCGCAGGTCCCAGTAGTCGCTGGGGGCGAAGTAGTAGCCCAGGTTGCGCACTTCCCACTCCGACTGGCTGCTCCCGAAGCGCACCGGCCGTTGTCCGAAGCTCGGAGTCAGAAGCCCTGACTGGCGGTTCTCCCTCAGGGAGAATACGTAGAACGGCACCACCGCCACGCGGTTGCCGTCTATGCGCAAATAGACCGGGCGGGCGATCGCCATGTCGCCGGCCAGGACCTTGATCCGGGGGCTGTAGAAATCGAAGTGGGGCTCGGCAAGATCGCAGGTCGTGTACGATCCGGAGTGCACGTGAAGCTCCTCTTCGCCGCGGGTGTCGATGCGGCTGCCGTTGTAGAAGCCCTCCTTGAAGCGGATGCGGCCGTCGAAAATCGTTCCCTCCCCCGTCCTCATGTCATACAGAATCCGGCCGCCGCGAATCACGTCGTCCCCCTGGGTGAGGGTCGGCATACCGGTCGAATGGCCGCGGCTGTCCGCAGGAGAGCGGGCGACGACGAGTTCGCGGCCTCTGTGATAGACGATCTCGCCGGCCTGCAGGCGGGCGCCGCGGTGATTTACGACGGCGTTGCCGCGCAGTAAAAGCGAGTCGCCCCGAAGGGAATGGACGTAGGTGTCGGCTGTGTAACTGAAGCTGTCCTCCCCTTCCGGAATGGTCACGATCTCCTCCGGACGCTGGAGCACCTTTTCCGGGGAGCTCGAGTCCGCGGGGTTGGGTTCGCTTCCCGGCGCCGGACCGCTGCTGCCGGAAGCTGCCGCGGCGGCCGGCAGCAGCAGCAGCCCGGCGAGATGCCGCCTCCAGACAGCCTTCATCGCCGCTTGTCGCCGGAGCGCTGGCGGTACACCTCGAACAGGGCGATTCCCGCGGCGACCGAAGCGTTGAGAGACCCGGTGACTCCCCGGCCCATCGGGATGCTGACCGCGAAATCGCAGGCCTCGGCAACCGTGCGCCTGATACCGCGATCCTCCCCACCCACGACAATCGCGGTCGGCCCGAGGTAATCGACTTCGGTGAAGCTCCCCGGCGCCTGCGGCGACAGTCCGGTGATCCACAGCCCTGCCGCCTTCGCCTGCAGGATGGCGTCCTTGAGGTTGCGAACGCCGCATACGGGAATATGGTCGAGGGCACCCGCCGAGACCTTGGCGACCGCCCCGGTCAGACCGGCGGACTGGCGCTGCGGAATGACGACCCCGTCGGCGCCGGTGACACAGGCGCTACGGAGGATGGCTCCGAGATTGTGCGGGTCCTGCACGCGGTCGAGAAAGACCAGGAATGCGGTCCGGTCCAGACCGGCAAGGAGTTCCTCGTAGTCGGCGAAGGGGCGAGCCGCGACCAGCGCTACGACTCCCTGGTGGCGGCGACCGGCGAGGCGGTCGAGCTCGGTGCGGGGGCGAAACTGGACGGGGATGCCGGCGCTCCGGGCGAGGGCGACGATCTCTTCGACGGTCCCGCCGGAAGACTGGCTGACGACGACGCGCCGAAGCGGGCGCTCGCTCTCGAGGGCGGCGCGCACGGCGTTCCGCCCGAACAGGAGGTCGTCCTCTACCGGTCGGTCACCGGGTCCGGCGGAGTTCACGGGCAGGCTGTCGACGGGGTTGCGTGAAGGGGATGGAGGGCGGGGTGCCGGCCGCTCCCCGGGGAGCGGATGCCCCGGCTGGAGGGCGCCGGACCCGGGCTCGCGGGAATCAGGAGGATCGCCACCTTTTCGCGATGTCCGGTTCAGCCGCGGCCGTTGGGTCTTCCCGCAGCTGCGGCATCTGTCTCCTTTTCGCGCTCCGCCTCCCCGCCTTCGGGATCCCTGTCGTCGCACTCGGACCGCCAGCGGTGCAGCAGTTGCAGGGCCTGCATCGGGGTGGTGTCGTCCAAGGGCAGCTCGTCCAGCTCACGCAGCAATCGCAACGCGGTCCGCAGCTCCTCTGGCTGGTCGAACAGATCCATCTGACCGCGGCGTTCACCGTGCTCCACGCTGCAATCGGGGTCGCCTCCGATATCCGGCGGCGAGGTGGAAGGCGGCTCGTCCGCGGCAGCGTCGTGACCCAGGCGGATCTGTTCAGCGTCGATCTGTTCGCTTTCCAGGCGCGCCAGGATCTCCCGGGCGCGCTCGATTACCGATCCCGGCATCCCCGCCATCTCGGCGACGTGAATGCCGTAGCTGCGGTCCGCGGGGCCGGGTACCAGCCTGTGCAGGAAAACCACCCGGCCCTCTTCCTCGCGGACCGCGACGTTGTAGTTGACCACGCGCTCGAGCTTCCGTTCCAGCTCGGTGAGCTCGTGGTAATGTGTCGCGAACAACATGCGGGGCCTGATCCCGTCTCTTTCGTGGAGGTGCTCGACGATCGCCCATGCGAGGCTCAGACCGTCGAAGGTGCTCGTGCCGCGACCCAGCTCGTCCATCAGGATCAGGCTGCGGTCGGCGACGTTGTTGAGAATCGTCGCCGCCTCGATCATCTCCACCATGAAAGTGCTTTCACCGCGCGCCAGGTTGTCCGAGGCCCCGACCCGGGTGAAAATGCGGTCGACCACTCCGATACGCGCCTGCCGCGCCGGCACGAAGCTGCCCATCTGAGCCAGGATGACGATAATCCCGAGTTGGCGAATTGCAGTGCTTTTCCCCGCCATGTTCGGGCCTGTGATCAGGAGAATCTGGTCGTCGCTGCCGACCCGCAGGTCGTTGGGGACGTAGCGCCCCTCCCGGAGCTGGCGCTCGACGACTGGGTGCCGCCCCCCGGAAATCTCGACGCCGCCGCCGTCGTCGATGACGGGCCGCGCGTACCCCCCTTCCTCGGCTGTTTCAGCCAGGGCGGCCAGCACGTCGATGGCGCTGACCGCCCTGGCACATTCCTGAACCTCGGGCGCCCACGTGGAGACGCGCTCTCGGAGTTCGGCGAACAGCCGGCTTTCGCGCTCGGCGATGCGCTCCGTGGCGGTGAGAATCTGCGCTTCCCGCTCCTTCAGACCGGGAATCACGTAGCGCTCGGCATTGGCCAGGGTCTGCTTGCGCTCGTAGTCCTCGGGAACGCGCTCGAGGTTCGCCTTGCTGACCTCGATGTAATAGCCGAAAACCTGGTTGAAACCGACCTTCAGCGAGGAGATCCCGGTGCGTTCACGCTCGCCGGCCTGAAGGCGGGCGATCCAGCTTCTTCCCCCGGACTGGATCTCCCGGAGCTGGTCGAGCTTCTCGTCGTAGCCGTCCCTGAACAGGCCGCCATCCGCTATCGACGCAGGTGGATCGTCGACGAGGGCGGTGCGGACCAGATCGACCAGCACGGTCGTGTCCGGTAGAAGGGAAAGGGCTCCTTCCAGCGCGGTGGGTTTATCGCCGTCCGGCCCCGGCAGCTCCCGCACCAGCCTGGCGATCTCCGGTACCCGGGCGAGCGAAGCGGCGAGGCCGGCGAGGTCTCGGGCATTCGCCCGGCCGCAGCAGATGCGGGCGATCAGGCGCTCGAGATCTCCGATGTCGCCCAGTTGCAGGCGAAGGCCGGAACGGATCCTCGCGGACTGGAGCAATACCCCCACCGCCTCGAGCCGGTCCTCGATCGCCGCGATGTCCAGCAGCGGTGCGGCGAGCCATTGGCGAAGAAGGCGGGCACCCATGGCGGTGCGCGTGCAGTCGAGGACCTCGATGAGGGAGCCGGCGCGGCTGTTCTCCTGGCTGGTGGCGAACAGCTCGAGATGCCGCTGCGCCGCGGCGTCGAGAAACAGGTATTCGGCGCGGCGGCGGCGGCGAATGCGGTTGATGTGGGCGACGGCCCCGCGCTGGTTTTCCCGCAAATACTCCAGCACCCCGCCGGCCGCCCTGACCCCCAGATCGATGTCGTCGCAGTCGAAGCTGCGCAGCGAGCGCACTCCGAGCTGCTCGGTCAGGGACTCGCAGGCGTGCCGGTGTTCGAACTGCCAGTCCTCGAGGCGGCTTATCGGCACTCCGGGTGCGCTGCTTTCGACGACGTGCATCCAATCCTCTCCCAGCGACTGGGCCAGAACGAGCTCCGCCGGCCCTACCCGCTGCAGTTCGTCTCCCACTTCGGCTGCCCGCAGCTCGTCGAGCCAAAAGTCGCCGGTCGACAGATCTACCGCGGCAAAACCGACCATTGTGTCTTTGCCAGCGGCGTCGCCGGCGGGAACCAGGGCTATCGTGTAGTTGTTGTTGTGCTCGTCGAGCATCGAGTCCAGAAGAGCAGTGCCGGGCGACACCACCTGTACGACGTCCCGTTTGACGATGCCCCTGGCCTCCCTGGGATCTTCGACCTGCTCGCAGATGGCCACCTTTTTCCCCATCTGCACGAGTTTGGCGACGTAGCGGTCGGCCGCATGGTGAGGGACCCCCGCCAGCGGAACTTCGCCGCTGCCGTGACCGTGGTTTCGCGTCGTCAGCGTCAGGCCCAGCAGCGCCGCCGCCTCCCTGGCGTCGTCGTAGAACATCTCGTAGAAATCCCCCATGCGGAAAAACAGGATGGCATCCGCGTGCTTGCGTTTGAAACGCATGAACTGCTGCATCGCGGGGGAGAGTTTGGCGGGTGCTGCCATCGGGTCGCGTTGGGGAGCGGAGGGTGGGGGAACGACTGGTAATGAAAATAACGGGGGTCGCGGTCCATACAACGGCGGCGAAGGACCGGCTAGGGTACAAAAACAAGAAAGGCCGGGGATTTCCCCGGCCTTTCCCGTTGAAGAGATCTCCGGCGTTGACGGGTGCAATCGCCGCCGGCTGTCGTCAAGACTCCGGATTGGCCTCGGCTTCGCCGCCCTTGGCAGCAGGTTCGCCGTCGTCGCCCCAGCTCTCCATCTCCTCGTCCTGATCGTCCGCCACTTCGTCGATCGCCACCTCCTTCACCGGATGCCGGCTCAGGTAGGCGTCGACTTCGGACTGGTCCTTGTCCTTGAGGTAGGCGAGCACGCTGAGCACGATCTTCTTCTGCTCTTCGTCGAACTCGATGACCTTCAGCGGCAGCTCCTGGTCGACCTCGAAGCTCTGCCTGGGTGTCTGCAGATTCTCGATGCCGAGCTGCGAAAGGGGCACGAAACCATCGACGTCGTGATCGAGGCCGACGACCACGCCGCGCTCGAGAAGGCGCGAAATCTTGCCGGTCGTCGAAGTTCCCATGGCATACAGCTCCGCCAGTTTCGGCCATGAATTCTCCAGGGCGAGCTTGTGGCTGAGAGAGATCCGCCTCCTCTTCTTGTCGACCTCGGTGACGACTACCGGAATCACGTCTCCTTTCTTGAACATCTCGCTGGCCTGGCGAATCCGCCGGGTCCAGGACATGTCGGAGATGTGGACGAGCCCGTCGATGCCCTCTTCGATCTCGACGAAGGCGCCGAAGTTGGTGAGGCTCTTGACCATGCCCTCGAGGCGCTTGCCCGGGGGATAGTTGGTGTCGAGCACCTCCCACGGGTCCGGGTCGGTCTGCTTCATCCCCAGGGAGATCTTCTGCGCGTCCTTGTCGAGCTTGAGGACTGCGACTTCGACGAGGTCGCCGATGGAAACCAGCTTAGAGGGATGGCGCACGTGCTGGGTCCACGACATCTCGGAGATGTGGACGAGACCTTCGATGCCCTCCTCGAGCTCGACGAAGGCGCCGTAGTCGGTGATGCTGACCACCTTGCCCTGGGTCTGCGTGCCTTCGGAGAAACGCTCGTCGATCATCTCCCAGGGGTGCGCCGTCAACTGCTTTAGCCCGAGGGAGATGCGCTCCCGCTCGCGGTCGTAGTTGAGGACCTTGACCCTGATGCGGTCGCCGATCGAGACCATCTCGGAGGGATGGCTGACGCGGCCCCACGACATGTCGGTGATGTGCAGCAGGCCGTCGATGCCCCCCAGGTCGATGAAGGCGCCGAAATCGGTGATGTTCTTGACCACCCCTTCGCGCACCTGTCCCTCATCGAGCTCCTTGATGATTTCCCGGCGCAGCCGCTCGCGCTCCTCTTCGAGCACGGCGCGGCGCGAGACGACGATGTTGCGGCGCGTCTTGTTGAGCTTGATGATCTTGAAATCGAACTGCTGGCCGAGGAACTGGTCGAAGTTCTTGACCTGCCGTATGTCGATCTGCGAACCGGGCAGGAAGGCCTCGACCCCGAAAAGATCGACGACGATGCCCCCCTTGATCCGTCGCATCAGCCTTCCCTTTACGGACGTGCCTGCGTCGTGGGAGTCCTTGATCTCGTCCCAGACGCGCATGAAGTCCGCCTTCTGCTTCGAGAGCACGACGCGGCCCTCGAGGTCTTCGACGTTCTCGAGGAAGACTTCCACCTCGTTGCCTATGGCGATCGCCTCCGGATCGGAGAACTCCCTGATCGAAATGGCCCCTTCCGACTTGAAGCCGATGTCGACCAGCACCTCCTGCGGGTGGATGCCGACGACGCGGCCCTGTACGATCTCCCCTTCGCTCTTGCCGGAAAAGCTCTCGTCGTACATTGCCGTGAACTCCTGCATCTGCTCCTCGGAGTACTCCGGCGTATCGAGGTCTTCGACTCTTATGTTCCCGTACTGCGGTTTTTCGGGGCTGCCGGGAACCTCTTCCAATTCCAAGGTAGCCGCCGGTGTTTCGTCCAACATGATTGTCTATTCCTTTCGGTTTTTTTCCTGAATGCAGCTACGCGCCGCGCTCGTGCGCCAAGGCAACGATGCGGCCGACCTGCTGTTCGATGGACATGCCCGTCGTATCCAGTACGACGGTATCGCCGCCGTGCGCGGCGCCGTAATCCCGCTGCGAATCCTCGCGGTCGCGGGTGCGAATGTCTGCAGTCACCTGCCGCAGAGTGGTACTCACCCCCTTTTTTCTCAATTCCCGGAAGCGCCGCCGGGCCCGCTCCTCGAGATCGGCGGTCATGACGATCTTGAGATCGGCATCGGGAAACACCACCGTGCCGGCATCTCGTCCATCGGCGACCACGCCGCCGTCGCGGCCCAGTCGTCGCTGGTTTTCGATGAGCGCCCGGCGCACCCGGGGCAAGTCGGCGAAGGCTCCCACGGTCCGGGTAACCTCCGGCCGGCGTATCTCGTCGCTGACGTCTTCCCCGTTGAGCAGCATGCGAACCCGCTCGCCCGAATCTTTCAAGGCGATGTCGAGTTCCGCGAGAAGCCGCTCGACGGCCCCGTCGCCGGGACGAATTCCCGCGCGCATCGCCGCCAGGGTCACGGCGCGGTAGAAAGCGCCGGTGTCGATGTGGCGGTAACCCAAAGCCTGCGCCACGGCGCGGGCGGTCGTCGTCTTGCCGGCACCGATGACCCCGTCGACGGCGATGGTCAATCCCTTGGCGGCCACGGCTGAAGTTCTTCGCTGATCGGCAACCCCACAAGGGATTTCAAGCTTCTTATTTCACTTCCACGCAGCCGGCGGCACTCCCCGGGCTGCAGGGTGCCCGCGGTCAGGCCGGCAAACGCCTCGCGGTGCAACCCCCTGACGCGGTGGCCGACAGCGGCGCACATCCGCTTGATCTGGTGTTTGCGCCCTTCGTGGACGCATAGCTCGAGCTCGCAGAAAGGGCGCTCCGCCGAGGGCCGCGACACTATCCGCGCCCGGGCGGACGCCGTCATTCCGTCCTCGAGGAGCACCCCGGCCCGAAGCCGTTGCAGCGCCCCCGCCGCCGGAACCCCCATCACGAGGGCGCAGTAGCGTTTTTCTACCTCGTAACGCGGATGCATCAGGCGATGGGCGAGCTCGCCGTCGTCGGTCAGCAGCAGCACCCCCGTGGTGTCGCGGTCGAGGCGGCCGACGGCGACGGTAGCCGCGCGCACCTCTTGGAGACCCCCGAAAACGGTAGGCCGACCGCCCCTGTCCCGGTGCGTCACCAGTGTGCCGGACTCCTTGTTGAGCAGCAGGTACTGCGAATCCTCCGGCAGCCGGACAAGGCGGCCATCGACCTCCACCCGGTCCTCTCCGCCGACCAGGCAGCCAGGAGCTGCCACGACCTCGCCGTTGACTCTCACCGCGCCGCGGCGGATGAGAATGTCGCTCTTGCGCCGGGAAGCGACGCCGGCGCGGGCCATGAACCGATTCAGCCGCATGTGCAGGTAAGCCGAGGGCCCGGTTACCCCGCTTCTTCTCCCTCTTCGGGTTCTCCGGGCGCATGCCCGTTCTCTTCCGCTACCGGTTCGGTGTCGCCGCCGGAGCCGCGCGTGCCGCCCTCGTGCCCGGGACCGGGCGGCGCGGTTTCATCTCCGCTACCGGTGAGGGCGTGCCTGCGGCCCCCCTCGGCGAGCAGCTCTTCGAGCTCTTTCGGTTTCGGCAGATCGGGGAGCCCTTTGAGACCGAAGTGCACGAGGAATTCTCTGGTGGTGCCGAATAGCATCGGCCGCCCGATGCCTTCGGAACGGCCGACGATGCGAACCATGTCGACCTCGAGCAGGGTGCGCAGCACACCGGCGGAGTCGACGCCGCGGACGCTGTCGATTTCCGCCCGCGTGACCGGCTGCTTGAAGGCGACGAGCGCGAGGGTCTCGAGGCCAGCCTGCGTGAGCCGCACCGGTCCCCTGTCCTGGAAGCGGCGCACCCAGGGGGCGAACTCGGCTGCGGTTACGAGTTGAAACCCACCGGCTACTTCGGCGACGCGAAGGGCGTGGTTCCCCTCTTCGTACTGCTTGTTCAGGCCGCCGACAGCCTCGCGCACGTCACTGCCGTTGAGCCCTTTGAGGGCGCCCAACAGCCTGCCCGGGGAAACCGGTTCGGACGAGGTGAGCAGGATTGCTTCGATAATTGCCCGTGCCTGGCCGGGGGCGAACGGTTGACGGCTCACGGAAGCTCCGTCCTTTCGGGGGAAGGTCCGTTGCCGGGAAGCTCCGGGGGAGTAGCCGGAGATGCGGTCCCGCCTGCCGGGACCTGGGCATTTCCGCCGCCCAGGGGTTCGATCCAGATGTCGTCGAAAGGGCGCGCCTGCTGCACGCGAATGCGCTGCGTCTTCAGCAATTCCAGAACACCGATGAAGGTCGCTACCAGAACGTGGCGGGACTTTCCCGATGTGAAGTCGAAAAAGCGCAGCCGGCCGCGGCGGTCCAGTTCCTCCACCAACCTGCCGATAATCTCCTCGACCGAGACCTGCTCTTCGACGATGCGGTGTACGAAGGCTGGCGGAACGCGGTCCAGGACCTGTTTGTACGCCTTGAGGAGGTCGAACAGGGAGACCGGGTGGAGCTCGGCCCCTTCGCTGTCGCGGCTGGCGTACGGACGGTTCCTGAAAATGTCGCCCTGGGCGTGGGCCTGATCCCCCAGCCAGTCGGCAATCTCCTTGTACTGCTGGTACTCGAGGAGCCGGCGCAGGAGACCTTCCCGGGGGTCTTCTTCCTCCTCTCCGTCCACGTCGACGACTTCGCGAGGCAGCAGCAACTGCGACTTGATTTTCATCAGGGTCGCGGCCATCAGCATGAAGTCGCAGGCCGGTTCCAGGTCGAGCAGGTGGACCTCTCCGAGCATGCCCAGATACTCGTTGGTGATGGCGGCGATCGGAATGTCGTAGATGTCGACTTCGTTCTTGCGAATCAGAAACAGCAACAGGTCGAGGGGTCCCTCGAACACTTCGAGCTTGACTCCGTACTGTCCGCCCAAAGCGGTTCCCTGCTGCTTCTGTCCGATGGTCGTTTCCAATCTGCGGAGGTCTAGTCGATAAACAGGTAGGGTTTCCAGCGCTGGTCCGTCACTCCAACGAAATCGCGGATGAAGCTGACGTTGTTGGGGCGCTTGGGCCTCCGTTTCAGGGAGAGGCCGGCCTGCTCCGGCCGCCGGTCCCCTTTCATGGTGTTGCAGCCGGCACAGGCGGTTACCAAGTTTTCCCACGACTCGGGGCCGCCGTGTCTCTTGGGGACGATGTGGTCGATCGTCATCTTGCGTTCGCTTTTGCCGCAATACTGGCACTGGTGGTTGTCGCGCCGCATCACGTTGCGCTTCGACAGCACCACGCGGCGCCTGGGCGCGCGCACGTAGCGCTCCAGCCTGACCACGCTCGGGACCGGGAATTCGCGGGACACCGAGCGCACGACGGACTCGGAGATCTCGACGTTTTCGGCCGTTCCTCTGAACAGAAGCACCAGCGCGCGCCTGACGCTGCAGACGTTGAGCGGCTCGTAGTTCTGGTTGAGTACCAGGACGGAATTCTCGAGTAGCACGCTTGAGTAGCTCGCGGGATTTTCCGGAAGGCGGTGACCGCGGTAGATCGGCGCAGGAGGATGGACTGCGGAGACGTGGCGAAATCGAGTCGGCTCAACCCCATTTAGCGGTCCGGAACCTACTGCGGCGACCCCCTTCCAAAGCCGCTTCCAGGGGTGCAAAACGATGGCGAAGTATCCTTGAAAATTAAAAATGATACTAGAGGGAGGCAATTGTGAAGAAAGCAGCCGGGGGGTGAAGCCCTGGCGGCTTGGAGCCGGTTCTGCACATCGAAGGCGGCGAGAGGCCAACGTGGAGAGTCAGGCTCCGGAAATCAACTCGGCGTAATCCCGGGGGCTCAGGAGCTCCGCCAACTCGTCCTGGTCGGAGCAGCGGATCCGGACAATCCAACCGGCTCCGTAAGGCTCCTTGTTGACCTGCTCCGCATCGGCCTCGAGCGATTCGTTGACCTCCACCACCTCGCCGCTCAGGGGAGCGTAAATCTCCTCCACGGTCTTCACCGCCTCGACGGTCCCGACGCGCTCCCCCTTCCGCAGGGTCTGTCCGACCTCGGGAAGCTCGACGAACACGATGTCGCCGAGCTCGGACTGGGCGTAATCCGTAATCCCGACCGTGCCGACATCGCTGTCCATCGCCACCCACTCGTGATCTTCGGTGTAGCTGAGCTCTTGGGGAACTTGCGTATCAGACATGGCAGATCCTCTGGTTTTCCCGATTTAGACCGTGACCTTCCCGTCGCGGCTGCGGGTGACGAACTCGGTGTCGAACCGCCCCTCGACGAACTCCGGGCTGTCGAGGAGATCGCGGTGGAACGGCAGCGTCGTCGCCACCCCTTCGATGGTGACCTCTGCCAGCACCCGCCGCATGCGGGCGATCGCCTGGGCGCGGTCACGGCCCCAGGTGACGACCTTGGCGAGGAGGGAATCGTAATAGGGGGGCACCTCGTACCCCTGGTAAATGTGGCTGTCGATGCGCAGCCCCGGTCCTCCCGGCAGGTGCAGGGCGGTGATGGTGCCGGCCGAGGGCATGAAGTTCTTGCTCGGATCCTCGGCATTGATGCGGCATTCGATGGCGTGCCCGGTGAGGGCGAGGTCGTCCTGGCCGTACCCCAGCTTTTCCCCGTCGGCCACGCGGATCATCTCGCCGATCAGGTCGATTCCCGACACCATCTCGGTTACCGGGTGCTCGACCTGGATGCGCTTGTTCATCTCCAGGAAGTAGAACTCCCCGTCGCCGTCTGCCAGGAATTCGACCGTTCCGGCGCTGGCGTAGCCGACGCTGGCGGCACCTCTCACAGCTGCTTCACCCAGCCGCCGTCGTAGCGCCTCGTCAACTGCGGGAGAGGGACTCTCTTCGAGCAGCTTCTGGTGGCGCCGCTGAATGGAGCACTCCCGTTCGCCGAGATGGACGACCGTCCCGTGGTGGTCCCCGAGCACCTGGATTTCGATGTGGCGGGCGTTGTCGAGCGAACGCTCCATGTAGAGCGCGTCGCTGGTGAAGGCGGAGCGCGCTTCGAGGCGGGCGATCCGCCAGGCTTCCTCGAGCTCCTCCTCGCCGTTGACGACCCGCATGCCGCGTCCTCCGCCCCCGGAAGCCGCCTTCAGACGCAGCGGAAAACCGATCTCGGAGGCCAGGTGGCGGGCTTCTGCGAGGGAGCCTACGTCCCCTCGGCTTCCGGGAATCACCGGGACCCCGGCTTTCTCCATGGAACGCCGGGCAGCGGCCTTGTCCCCCAGCCGGTGGAACGCCGCTACCGGCGGACCGATGAAGGTGATGCCGCACGATTCGCACAGCTCGGCGAAATCCGCGTTCTCCGCCAGCGGTCCGTACCCGGGGTGCAGGGCGTCGGCATTGGTCAGGTTCGCGGCGCTGAGGATGTTGGCGAAGTGGCGGTAACTGGCCTCGCCGGGAGGCGGGCCGATGCAGACATCCTCGTCGGCCATGTGGACATGGAGCGAACGCGCGTCGGCCTCGGAGTAGACGGCAACAGTGCGGATCCCGAGCTCCCGGCAGGTGCGGATGACGCGCAGCGCGATTTCCCCGCGGTCGGCGACCAGGATCTTTTCGAACACGTTACGCGGTCCGCAGGGTCAGCAACGGCTGGTTGTACTCGACAGGGTCGCCGTTGGCCGCGAGGATTTCGACAACCTCACCCCCGGCGTCCGCCTCGATCTCGTTCATGATCTTCATGGCCTCGATGATGCAGAGGGTCTGCCCAACGACAACCTTCTCGCCGGTCTCGGTGAAGGGGTCTGCCTCGGGTGACGAGGAGCGGAAGAAGGTGCCGACCATGGGGGAGCGGATGACGTGGAAGTCTTCGGCGGCTTCCGATTCCCGCGGCGCCTCCTCCTTCGGTTCGGGTGCAGCCTGTGGAGCGGCCGCGGGGGCGGGTTGCGGCGCCGGGGGCGCCTGCAGGTGCACGGTCTCGATGGTTCTTTCCGCGGACCCGCGGCGTTTTCCGAGACGAACGCGGATTCCGCGCCAGAAGCTCTCTCGGTACTCCAGCTCCTCGACCTCGCTCTCTTCGAAGATCTCGATCAGCTTTCTCAGGTTTTTTTCGTTCACGCGGGAGCCCTCAGACGCGTTCGACGTATTCGCCGGTGCGCGTGTCGATTTTCAGTTTCTCCCCTCGATCGACGAAAAGGGGCACGGAGACGACGGCACCGGTTTCGAGGGTCGCCGGTTTGGTCGATCCCTGCGCCGTATCCCCCCTGATGCCCGGTTCCGTGTGTTCGACCGTGAGCTCGACGAAATTCGGCAGCTCCACGGCCAAAGGGACCCCGTCGGCAACCGATACGTAGGTGGTCTCGTTCTCGACGAGAAACCGGGCGGCGCCCCCGACGGTCTCGGGGGGCAGATGCGTCTGCTCGTACGTCTCCGAGTCCATGAAATGATAATAGTCGCTTTCGGAATACAGGAACTGCATCTCGCGTTTCTCTATGCGGATTTCCGCTACCTTGTCTCCCGAGCGAAAGGTGCGGTCGATCACAGCACCGGTGCGCACATTCTTGAGCTTGGTGCGCACGAAGGCGCCTCCCTTTCCGGGCTTGACGTGCTGGAACTCGACGATGCTGTAGATCGCCTCCTCCAGGGTCATCGTGAATCCGTTGCGGAAGTCTGAGGTGTCAGCCATTCTCCCCTCTGGTAAGTGAGCCTGCGGCCGCTCAGGAGTCGAGGGCCTGTTCCAGGCTGTCGAGTCTCCCCCTGATCCCGTCGTCGTCGGGATGCAGCCGCAGGAGATCCCTGTAGATATCGATCCCCTTGCTGGCGATTCCCTGTTGAATGTACAACTCGGCGAGGGTAACCGTCGCTACCGGCGCGGTGGGCTCTTCCCCGCCGGCCTCGATGACGGGAGTCCCCGGGGCGACCTCTTCGCCGGTTTCGATCTCGGAAAGCAGCCCGATCAGCTCGTGGTCGTCGCGGCCGGACAGCCTTGCGACGGGGCGTTCCGGCTTGGCGATACCGGAAGAAGTGACTTCGGTGCCGCGGGCAACGGCCCGCCTCGCCGATGGTGCGGTCAGCAACTCGGCCTTGGGCTCCGACGCGGGGTCCAACGTCTCCTCGGGAGGCGGTTCGCCGGCATCGGCTTCCAAGTCCTCCCGTTCCGACACCAGAAAAAACACCCCTGTTTGGCCGCGGTCGCGGAAGCCGGGTTCGGCATTTTGGAAGGGGAAAACATCCGGGGGGGAGTCTGCAGAGGAAACCCCTCCGGAGGACCGTTTCTCTGCCGACAGGTCATTATCCGGCGCCGGGTTCCCGTCTCCGCCCCCGCCTGGAACAGGGGGAGCTTCGGCTGCATCGTGCGGGTCGCCTGCATAGCGGAGATCTTCCTGCCGGGACCCGGCCGGCTCACGGGGATACACCGATTCTCCGGGGGATTCCGGTACAGGCAGAAATTCTCTCTCTGCGGCGGAAACCGCGGACCCGTCGGAGGCCTCTGGCTCGCCATCGAACGGACTCTCCTCTCGGGGCGGCTCCCCATTGGAGGTTTCCCGGTCCATGCCCGGCTCGTCGGGGAAGCTGGCAGCCGCTTCTCCGGCAGGAGGGGCTTCTCCCCCGGCTGCCGGCGACGGCACCGGCACCGCGGTTCCCCCTTCCACCTTGCCCCCTTCTTCCCTTTGCTCCGCCGGCACCTCTCCTCCCGCCACCGCTTCCGGGGCAGGAGGAAGGACCAGCGGCGCGGCAGCGGATCGCCTGCGCAGCCGCTCCGCCTCGCGTTGGAGATCCCCGCTGTACGGGTCGAGGAAAGCGGCCTGCCGCATGCATTGCAGCGCCAGGGTTGTCTCACCGAGTCGTTCGTGCTCAGCGGATAGGGCGGCGAACCCGGCGGGGTTCTCCGGGTCGAGCCGCAGCGCCCGGTCGAGGGCGTTGCGCGCCTCCTCGAAGTTGCCCCGGGCATGGTAGCAGCGGCCGAGCAGGAGAAATCCGGTCGGGTAGTCGGGAAAGCGCTCGCAACCCTCCTGGCAAAGCGCGAGTGCCCGGGCGACTCGCGCTCGCCGGAGATATTCGTCGGCGAGCCGGGCGAACAGCGGAATCCCCAGGTTTTCGCGCAGGGCCTTTTCGAGTTTTGAAATCCGGAAAAGCAAGGTGTACCGTTCTTCGGAATGGCCGGGCGACCCATCCGGGACGCCTGCCGCGCCATTCTCCTGCCTCCAAGTGTGATTCGGCGCTTTACCGGCCGGTTCCACCCGTCTCCCGGAGTCTTCTTCGCTCGCGGCTCGCGACCCGGTTCTGCCAAAGGCATCCCGGCCGGCTGGATTGCGCCAATCTGTTGCCGGGACAGGACACTAGACGGCGTGCAGAGGGCTGTCAAGGAGAAACGCGCAGGGGAATTCCGGGCCTGTGAAGGGGGCCTAGATTCGTTGACAGTGTACAGGGGGGGCTCTATTTTCGGGGGCTCTATTTTCGCCGACCTCCGGCGCCTGTCCGCAACAGTTTCCGAATTGTGCGACACGCAAGTGCGAACGCAAGTCTCCCAGACGCTCATTGGGGGCATGCGCCTATAGCTCAGTTGGTAGAGCGGCTGACTCTTAATCAGCGGGTCCGAGGTTCGAGTCCTCGTGGGCGCACCAATAAAAACAACAACTTACGACAACCACGATGTGCACTGAACACGGCCCGTGTCAGCACTGTGTCAGTAGAGAAAGAGGAGAAAAGCACGATGGCAAATAGCGAGGAAGCCATTCGAACTGCTCTTGAAAACCTCCTCACCAAGGGGAGCCAGCAGGTTCGGATTAAAGCAGCTAGGGCATTGATGGAGTTAGATAGGGGGCAATCCAGCGACCTTGAAAGCCGCGTTGAATCTTTGGAAGGCCACCTTAGGCAGTTTCTTGAATCTGGAGATAAGAGCTTTGAGGTCTTCATTAACTCCCTTGCGGAACGCATCGAAATGCTTGAGAGACGAGCCTCCGAACTCGAAGGATGAAACAGCTAACTCAGGGGGGCGGTATCTCTGAATACCGCCGGCTTTGGTGGGCTGCGCAGTAACGGCTCCCCTTGATAGGGCGCCCTTGGCACTGCCGCCAGACGATAGCCCGTTCATGCCGGTTCCCGCCGATCAGCTCGACTTCAGCTTGACATAGGCCCGGCTCCCTTGGGAGCAGATGCAACACGGCGGGAGCGGGATCAGGGCGCCGCTTGCCCCGTCGCCGCTTGCCCCGTTTGCGAGGTTTCACGGGTGCGGGTGCGCTTTTCCTCTAACCTACATACACCAATGGGTTCCGCTGGCGGTGCGGGTTCGGGTTCCGGTGCGGGTTCGGGGTTCGGGCGCTGTCTGTCAAAGGGAAGGTCGCCAACCCAAGCCCGTAGAAACCCGCAAAGCGGCTCAATAAGCTCGCTGGCGGGGATTGTGCGGAGCTTGGCGACTTCCCGGGCGCCGTCGCCGTCGCGATACCCGCCAGCCGCCAGAATAGCGGCAACACGCCGCTCCGCGTGTTCCCTGTTGTTGCGGTTTCGCCTTTGCCTTGCAAGTTGCGCGGCTGTAGGGGTTTCTTCGCCTAATGCCGGGACTATCGGTGAGGTTGGCGCCTCTACCCACATTGATTTATTCCCCCGCTCCCTCTCGGTATCCCTATTACCTGTCCCGACTATCGGGGCGCGGAAAGCTCCCCAGCTTTTCCACGCGGGGAGCGGGTTTTCAGCTCTTCGCCGGCCAGCTCATTCACTTTTTCGCTCGCCACAGCCCAATATCCGCCTTGTCCCGTTGCCCCGCACCATCGCCCGTCGATCATTAGGCAGTCAGCCCAAAAGCGCAGCCGGGGAGTTTCCAGCCCGTGCAGGACCTTACTCAATGCTGCAACCGCCTTTTCGTATTTCGCGCGCTGGCCAAAGGCGCGCCCAACCTTCGCCGCGGCTCGCTTCACGGGCGCAACGTCGGGGGCGTCGCCGTCTTGCGGGAATCGGTAAAACTCAGTCATCCAACAACCCGGCCAGCCGCGCCGCCTTGTCGGGATCGAGGCCAGCATTTACGAGGCTGGCAAAGCTGCGCGCGCGCCCGCTTATGTCTGATGCAAATAGCGCCTCAAAATATAGGACTATTGGCCTTTCCAACTTGGCGGAAAGTTCCGCCTCCGCGAGCCGCGCAACCGGGGCAAGGGTGGAGTGCAGTAGCTGGCGCCAACCTTCGCGGCTGGCGGTCCCGTCTGCCCCGGGGCGCACAAGAGCCGGCGGTATTCCGCAAGCGGCTAGCAGCCGATAGGATACCGCGTCAAGCAAGGGTTCCAGCGAAACGGGGGGGGTTTGCCCCTAGTCGCCGGGGTTTCCAATCTTCAGCCGGTGCGCTGGCCTTGTCGCCATATCCCCCGGCCAAGGTCTCGACTAAGGCGAGTTCGCCTTTGAGTGCCTTGAGGGTACCCTTGATTCCGGCAAGCGGGTCCGCGTCGTCGTCGTCGTCTTTCGGATCAACGGGAACCGGCAGGATATAGCCCACCCTGCCCCGGCTCTCTTGGCGCAATCTACCCTCCAGGTTCGCGAGTAGGCTGGCGGATACCTCCGCAGCTTGCCACGGCGCCACCCCAGCCCACGGGGCGCCCGATGTAGCGCCGTATCGGATATGTACCACGGCGCCAGCCTCTCGGGTAACGGTGCGGGTTGTCGAGGGTCCCACTAAATCGAGCTTGTACCGCCACGTATCGGGGGAAGGTCCCCCGGTTATTTCGTCGCATATGGCGGGAATAAGCATTAGGCGCCCGTCCGTTACCTCCAGCAGCCCGACAGCTTCGCCCGATAGACATAGCTCCCGGGCAAGCCAAGCAAGTACGGGAGCCGTTAGCAGCCCGTAGGGGTTGGGTTGTACGCGGGCGCTAGCGAACCCTCGCGACCACAACCCCGCTGCAACCTCAAGGGTTGCCACCCCTTGCCCTAGGTCGCTCGAACCGCTCGCCGCATCGAGTAAGGCCGCGGCTACTTGTTCCGCGTAGGAATCGGAGGTTGCCCGCCTCTCCGGTCTAGACCAAGGCCATTGCATCAGGTCAGAATCCCCGTTTCCCCCGGGGTTTCCCGGGAACAATTCAGCCGCATATAGGCGCGCCGTCCAATGGTTTCAACAGACAGAATTGTAACGGTTAGGTCGCCGTCCGTTATCTCTTGCCCCGGGAGTATCGCGGGGTCGAAGTGCACCGTATAGACGTATGTCCGCGTATCCTGTTCGTACGATACAGCGGAATCGCCTAGAAAAATGTCCTGTTGTTCAGACTCGTACTCTTCCCGCTTAGCCCAAAGCTCCCGCCCGTCTACCCTGACAACACGGTCCAAGCTCCCGCGACGGTGCGCCCGTCGGATACCGGCCAAGTCAGGCAAGGCTAGTGTCCTGTCGTATAATTAACTGTACAAACAATTGAAGGTGCCGTAGGTTTCTCTTATCCCCTTTCTGAAAGGAGAGACCTATGGTGACGGGGCGTCCATTACCGCCGTTAGAGCTGAGTCCGTCGGACCGGGAACGATTGGAATCGATGGCCAAATCCCGGAGCCTTTCCCACGGGTTGGTGCGGCGAGCCGAGATTAGTCTGCTGGCCGCAGAAGGCGGGCCCAATGAAGCCGTCGCCGCCGCCGTGGGTGTGACGCGTGCTACGGTCGGCAAGTGGCGCCGGCGCTTTCTCGAAAACGGGCTCCAGGGCTTGCATATGGTTTGCAGCCCCATCGACACAAGCACTTCAAGCTTTCCACCGATCCTTTCTTTGTCGACAAAGTACGGGATATCGTCGGCTTATACCTGAATCCCCCCGAGCACGCCCTGGTGCTGTGCGTCGACGAGAAGAGCCGGATCCAGGCGTTGGAACGAAGTCAGCCCATGCTGCCCCTGGGACTGGGATACGTGGAAGGGGTACCGCACGACTACAAGCGCCATGGCACCACCACCCTGTTCGCCGCACTGGACGTAGCCACCGGGGAAGTGATGACCCAGTGCAAGCCCCGTCATCGTCACCAGGAGTTCCTTCAGTTCCTGCGCCACATCGAGGCCCACGTCCCCGCTGACCTCGATATTCATCTCGTCGTCGACAACTACGCCACGCATAAGCAGGCCAAGGTCAAGCGATGGCTGGCACGGCGTCCCCGATTTCACGTTCACTACACCCCCCACCTATGCTTCGTGGCTCAATCAGGTGGAGATCTGGTTCAATATCCTTACCCGCCAGGCGGTTCGGCGCGATTCGTTCCGCAAGGTGTCGGAGCTCATCGAGCGGATCGAACGCTACACGGCAAATGGAACGCCAACGCACACCCTTTCGTGTGGACGGCTACGGCCGATTCCATCCTCGCGAAAATCAAGAGACTTTGCGAACGAATCTCTGCGACACAACACTAGAGGCTCCCCGCTTCACGTAGTCCCGTAGCAGTGACAGTACGCCAGCCATACGCAGTGCGGAGGGGTCCCCCCGCTCATTGAGGGGTCCGTCGTACCAGTACCCGCAAACTTGGACAACAGCTTGGTTCTTTAGCGATACGGGGGTGTCATCGAGCAGGGGCAAGTCATCGATCAGGGCGACGGCGACAGCACGCAGCCGGTTAAGCTCTGTCCCCACTGCTCCAGTCGGGGCGCTGCCCGTCCCAAGGCGCAAGGCGCTCGCGAGGGAGGCGAGGGAGATAGTGCCAACGTTCTCCTCCGGAGCGGGATCGCCGAGGCCGGGCCAAAGTATTACAGCCACAGCCGCCGCCTCCGCTTAGTAGGCGTAACCGTTCAGTTCCCCTGGCAGGTTGGGGCCGGGGGCGGAATGGTAGCAGAATATTAGCGAATGGCGGAGTGGGTTGAAGGCAGCAGCGAGGGCGCCGGCTGCTGAGACACGGCCGCGTCACAGGCCATCCTGAGATAGTCGAGGACGTTGCGCTGCTGCTGGCGCAGGGTATCGCGTACCGTGAGCAGGCGCTCTACGAAACGGCTGCCTTCGGCACTGTGGGTACCGAAGCTGGTGTGACGCCACAACACGCCATGGCGAAGGGCTCGTTCGGCTTCGTTGTTGGTCGGCTCGACGCCGGGCCGGCGTGCGCAGGTCCACAGGGCCGGCCCGAGGTCGAGGAGATTGGCGCAGGTGGCCGCCGTCTTGGCGTCGGCGAACTGCTGACCATAGCACAAATGAAAACGAAAGCGCAGACACAAATCGTCGATATAGTCCTGGAAGCGGGCGCGGGACAGGGTGCCGTCGCGGACTTGATGCCACCAGGTAAACAGCTGCTCGCTGCGGTCCAACAGGTGTTGACCGACGCGCCCGGCCTCTCCGCCCCGGGCCACGAACTCCTCGAAGGCGCGCCGCAGATGAGCCCAGCACACGTGCCGGCGTCGTAGCGGCAGATGCGCGTAGGCCGAATAGCGATCGGAGCCGACCACCGCCCGGTTGTCCGCACCCAGCACCTCATCGACCCCGTCCCGTCCCCGGCTTGGGCGAATGGCGAACACGGTGACGCCGGCCGTCACCGCGGTCCACAACCAGGCCTTGGCGCGGCGCTGGCGCCAGCCGGTCTCGTCGACGTTGACGAGGCCCTGTCGGCGAACGAAGGCGCGCGCCTCCTCGACCGGAGCCGCCAGGGCCGCGGCCACCTCCCGTTCCAGTCGGCTGACCGTACCCAGCGACACCTCGAGGCCGAAGGCGTCGGACAACAACGCCCGGATGTTGCGCTTGCTCAGCCGGTAGGCCCCGGCCAGCAGGCCGACCCAGGCTTGCACGCTGGGACCGAAGGTGTGGCGCGACACGCCCTCGGGCCAAACCGGCTGCGGTCAGGCGGTCGCAGTGACCGCAGCGCAGGGTGTGCAACTGATACTCGATGACCTCGGCCCGCAGCGGCGGGAGGACGACTTCCTGGTGACGCTGCGGATGAGGATCGTCTCCCGTCAACGGGTGCCCGCATCCGTGGCACGTACTCGGCTTGACCGGGATCCGTTCGTCCACCTGCTCCACCGATACCCACGAGCGGCCGGGTCCTTCGTGCCCGGGCTGTCCGCCCGGCGAGCGCCCCGAGGATCGGCGTCGGGAGGTGTCGGTGCGCGGCGAGGAGGAAGCGCCCGATTGCGACGAGGCGGCCCGGGCACCGCGGCGGGAGCGCCCCTTGCGGCGGGCCAATTCCCGCTCCAGCTCCCCGATGCGCGCCGTCTGTTGTTCCACGATCTGCTCAAGCTGGACAATGCGCTGGCGCAGGTCGCCTTCGGAAATCGTACTCTCAGGAGGTCTCTTCATGGGGTCGCCGTATCCAGGGAAATCTGCAACACACAACCGATCCCGAAGATACCGACGAACCCGAAAACCCGCTTAGGTATTTCTTTATATGCTCAAACTACTGCAGGGGGGACTGAACGGTTACCTTGATCCTTTCCCACACCCTATGGAGGCCTGACACCAACTCCTGGACATATTCCTTCCTCGCTTTCTTAGTTGTCAGCATCTTGAGGTCTTCCCGACTCGGGTTTCTCAGATTCAGATATTCGAAACCCCTGGGGCATTGCCAAAGGGTCCAGGTTCCTGAACTCGATTCGACTTCTAGTGCTTTCTCAAGTTTTTTCCGTTCACTATTGCTCATTTCTCTACAAACGAGGCCGAAGCGAATGTGGTCTTCGGCTACGATTCCAATAAATGCACGTTGTTCAAGGTTAAAAAATAGTCCGTGCCATATGCATTTTGGACTGGTAAGGAACCTTCTTATCGTCTCCTTCGAAATGTCTGAAACATCTTTTGCCAGGTCTGGGAGGTCCTGAATCCTCTCGCCAAGCTCGGTGGCAATTTCCTGCCACAATTTGTATAGCAACGAAACTTTTGCTTCGACCAAAGCCTCATTCAAGTCATGGACGAGAAGGAGGTTGTCATCCTTCAGACAAAGTTTCTTCAAGTCATTCATATATGTCTCACTATAGTTTCGTTCCGTAAGCTGGGCGATCAAGTGCAAATATTGGGCAATCGCCTCCCGAAGCGCCGGCTCGTCGTACGCGCGTTGCTGGCAACGGCCCAACCAGGGGAAAACATCCTCTTTGTAAGAGATGCATTCGTACTCCCGACACCGGACGCTGTTTTCAGGTGGTGATCGGCCGTCAAGCGTCAGAAACAGAAGGTTTGACGAATACCCCTCAGCTTTCAATTGGTTGGCGTACCTATCCAGCTGCACAGGTTGGCTACCGTTCCGAATGTTATTTTCAATGACAATAGCCTGCCGTGCGGAAAGATTCCGGATCAGGACGCCTCCGCCACTCTCCCGGTCGAAGGTAGCTTGGTTCGAGTTGAAGGTGAATATCCCGACCGCAGGCATGCGCAGGAAATCCGCCAGATTTTCCCTGCGTCCGCTGGGCAGCTTCCGGTTTTTCAGCAGGGCTTGGAGAAACCGGGAATGGAAATTTATTTCATGGACTTCGGTGTGAAGACCTGAAAAGGGGGACAAAGACTCCGAACCAATTGCGCTGAGGAGAATCGAGAAGACGTTGAAAGGCTCCTGGCGTCCGGCCTCATGTTTTTTTTAAAGTCTGGATGTTCTCATCCCTTGTTATTCATGGAATTTTAGTGGAGAGGGCTGTACTGGGTGCCTCCCATGCTTAGATTTCAGAGGGAAACACAAGGCAGTATCGCCCTTTGAACCCATCACACAGTAGGACACCCAATGGGTGAATTACCGTCACACACCGAGTCCGAGCAAGCCGGGCCGATTCAGCCGTCTTTCAACCGCTCCATCCACATCGAAGCCCGCCCCACCCACCTTGGCAGCGACACCGGTGCGCTGATGTTGCGTCAACTGCTCGAACACAGCCGGGTTCTGGATTGGCTCGACGCCCACTTCGAGGATCTCCGTACCCAAGACCAGATCACGCACCCGCTGCCGGAGCTGCTGCGCACACAGATCGTGCTGCTGGCACAGGGCTGGACCCACGCCGCCGACGCCGACGCGTTGCGCCAAGATCCGATCCTGCGTCTGGCGGTCAGCGATCGCAAAGGGCAGGCGCCGTTGCGCAGCGGCGACGAAGACCGGCCGCAGGGACTGGCCAGTCAGCCGACGCTGTCGCGCCTGCTCGAGCAAGCCTCGACTGCCTATAACCGCGAGGTGTTGGAGGAAGCCGTCCTGCGCAGCGCCCGGTCTCGTTGCCGGCTGCTGGAAGGACGGATGAAATACGAGGAGTTGGCCGTCGACATGGATGCCCTGCCGATGCCGGCGCACGGGCACCAGGCGGGGGTCGAATACAACGGCTACTTCCACGCCTCGGGGTACCATCCCCTGCTCCTCGGCTCGGCGCAGACGGGCGATTTCTTCGGTGCCGTGCTGCGGCCGGGCAACGTGCACGCCCATGAGGGCGCCTCAGAGGCTCTCGGCAAGCGCTTGGACTGGATTCAGTCGCATCTGGCCCGGCGCCTCATCCTGCGCTTCGACGCGGCCTCGGTGAGCGGGTCTTTCCTGAGTGAGCTGGAAGCGCGGGCCGACACCTCGTACGTGGCGCGCATCAAGAAGAATGCGCGCCTGGAGGAGCTGGCTCGTGCCTGGGTGGAAGGCTATCAGCAGGAGCTGGCGCAGCACCCGGAAGAGCTGCGGGAAGAGGGTTTTCGCTGTCGCGAGCTGCGCTATCAAGCCAGGTCCTGGGCGCAGCCCCGGCGGGTGGTGTTGGTCCTGGTCCCTTCCGAGACGGAAGAGCTGCCCATCGCCCGCCACTTCTTCCTGATCACCGACCAGAGTCCCCAGACGATGAGCGGCCGCGACCTGGTCGCCTTTTATCGTCAGCGCGGCCTTTTCGAGCGCATGCTCGGCGAGTTGAGCTCCACCCTCCAGCCTCAGCTCTCCTCTACCACCCGTCGCAAGCAACACTACCGGGGTCGAGAGCCGCGTCAGCGCACCCCGTCCCGGGATGCCTTCGCTGCCAACCAGGCGCTTCTGACCTTGAACCTGCTGGCCTACAACCTGCTTCACCTGGGCCGCCAGGCCGCCGAACGCGCCGAGGCCCGACGCGGGCGGCCCCGCACATACGGACGCTCGACGACGGCCCTGAGCCTGGACAGTTTTCGACGGCGCTACCTGCGCCTGCCGTCCCGCGTCACCTTGCATGGGCGCAGGGTGGGCGTCATCCTGACCCAAGGGACGGCGGCTGCCTGGGATCGTCTGTGGAGATTTCTGGCCACGCTCAAACCGGTGGACGCGGCGATGGCGTAAGCGCAGGCCGGGTCGGTCGGGATGATGGGCTCGCAAAGGCAAGCGTCTTCGAGAAGGCGCGTACAATTTCAACAAGGTCGGTAGAGATAAGGAGACGGCTCTACCCAAAAAGCCGACTATAGAAGGGACGCAAGCCTCTGAGGCTAAGCAAAGGGGTCTCGGAAGCGCCTATGTCCGCTTATGCGCGGGTTGAATGAATAACAAAGGATTAATCCAGAGCTAAAGCGCAATGTCGAGGCGCTATTGAGCAAACTCGGCCTGACCACAACCGAGGCCATAACCCTTTTCTTTCGGCAAATGGAACGGCGCAACGGGCTGCCGTTTCCCGTAGAGCTACCTAATGAGGAAACCCGTGACGTTTTTGAAAAGACGGATCGAGGGGAAGAATTGGTCGAGTGTGAAGACGCCGATGGCATGTTTCAGAGGCTCAATATTTGATGCGGCGTTTTTAGGCACTTTGAAAAGGATTTGAAACTATCTCAACGAGAGGAAAGGACCTCTGTTGAGGGTTTCTTCGCCATCTCATTGAATGTGCAACTCCAGTGCCAAAATAGGAGATAGCTCTATGAAATTATTGGATAAGATCAGTGGTAAAGCGGTAGAAGAGAAAATAGGGGAGTATAGTGAAGTATATGGGGAAGTTCTACTCGGCTTACACAAAGAATTAGAGAAACAGAATACCTTACTTGAAAAGCACGATCAGCAATTCAATGCTCAGGAAGAAAATTTGCATGAGCAAGTTCGGCTCAAATCTCAGGTAAAAAAGCTGCATGGGCAGGTTCAACAGTTACGAACCCTCTGTGTTCTCTCATATGTTTTCGCTATCGGCGTGGGGGTAGTTCTATGGATGATAAATTAAGTTCTCTTGCCAACCAGTATCGAAATAATCGCGTATCAGATCAATCAGTTAGAGATGCTATAGCGGAACTGTATCAGAACTATGTCAAAAAGCGCGAACAGGCACTTATTGACGCAGCCGCAGCAGCTACGGCCGTGAGTGCGCTATTCCTTACTGATCAGATTGATATGTCTCAAGTTACTCCACAGATGGCTTCGGCATTCAGCCTAGCTTATCCGAATGTCGATCTTTCATCTTTAGCAGGTCGCTCCGCTGATGAAATCGAAGGATTCCTCTCGGCTTGGAAAGGGAAGTATTTTGAAGTTCTCGTTAGAGATGAACTAAACGCAGGTGAATGGGTAGGTGATATTCACTTGGAACTAGGACAGACCGCTTTGCTAGCGGAAAGCGCAACACAGCCGGGATGGGATCTGCAGATAATGAACAGTGATGGCTCGATTGCCCAAGAACTCCAATTAAAAGCCACAGAGTCACTCTCTTATGTCAAAGAAGCATTAGAACGTTATCCAGATATTGATGTGTTAACAACGGATGAAGTGCTTAATGCTGGGGGAGATGCGGCACAAAATATATTCTCTAGTGGTTTTTCGGATGAAGCACTGGAAGAAACTATCCGTGCTCCTATGGAAGATCTCCTTGACGGACCAGTTGAAGAATTGCTTGAAACTGTTTTACCCGGTTTGCCTTTTGCCTTAATTGCAGTAGGAGAAGGACGCAAGGTCCTGATGGGGCGAAAAACTTTTGATATAGCGATGAAGGATGGATTAGCAAGAGCTGTAAAATCCGGAGCTGCCATTGGAGCTGGCGCACTTGTAGCATTGCTTGATGGCGGTCTATTGAGTATTCCTACATCATTCTTGACTCGTATAGGAATAGATCGCTACCAAATAATGGGGCGATCAATCCTAAATGTGGATAGGCGAATTGAGTCTCTTCGCAGTTTGGAGTCTCGACCTCTTCTGCTCAATGCAGGCTAACTCCAATATTTAAATTCTACATTATAGAGATGCTAAAGTCGCCGCCGACCCAACCAAAACAGCCCGGGCCGACGACGACGTAGTGGCGAGAAAAATATACGGTGCCACGTAGCGCTACTCTTCTCCCGACTCACCCGCCTCCTTCGGATAGAGCACTACCCGCACATAGCGGTCCATGTTGAAATACTTCTGCGCTGACCGCTTCACGGCCTCCACCGTCAGCGAATCGATATGTATAGGAAAAATAAGGGCACCGATATCGGTACTATCAATTCGCTGAAACTGTTGTCAAGGGTTGGACAGGGTTCTTGATGAATCGCTTGTCGTCGCACCGAACCGTTCGGGCCTGCTCCAAGCACCGTTGTAAAGGATTTCGGCGCGTTTCAGGGGTCAATCTGGTATTTGAGGGCGTACTCCTCCGTACGGCTCACGGCGCCGGGAGCGAATCGCGGAGGAGGTCAGGCGGCGAACTCGAACAGCGGCTCAGGCGGGGCCCTCGGCGGGGGCATCGCCGGCAGCCCTACCCCCTCCGGATAGGTCCGGATCGAGGCCGGATCGGTCAGGGCGGCGATGATTCTCAGGCGCCCCCCACAGGCCGCGCATTCGCTGAGGTCGGAGGAAAACACCCGCGCCAGCAGGGTCGCCCAGCGCAGTCGATGGCCGCAGGACGCAGCGCTCGCATCGCCGTCCGCCGCCGCCGGCTCGGCACCCGGTTGGGCCGGCACGATGCGCTCGCGGGCCCGGGCCCGGGGCGCCAGGACCCCGTGGTAGCGTAGGAGATGAAACCGGGGCGGGGGAACCAGAGCCGCCAGCTTCTCCAGCAGTTCCATCGGAGACAGCAGGAGATGGCGGGTCCCATCCGACCACGGCGTTTTGAGCGCGAAGGAAAGAGGGTCGGCATCGACAATGCGCAGACGCAGCCCATGCTGCCCCTGGGACTGGGATACGTGGAAGGGGTACCGCACGATTACAAGCGCCATGGCACCACCACCCTGTTTGCCGCCTTGGACGTAGCCACCGGGGAAGTGATAACCCAGTGCAAGCCCCGTCATCGTCACCAGGAGTTCCTCCCGTTCCTGCGCCACATCGAGGCCCACGTCCCCGCTGACCTCGATATTCATCTGGCGCCGGCCCCAGAGCCCGTGGCCCGAGTCCCTGTCAGGCAAGCTACCTTCACCGCCTGAAGAAGAACTTGGTCGCGGGCTTTTTCGTTGTTCGGGACGAAAGGATTTACAAATGGAAGTCTCTCATCAATCCGGCGGAAGGAGGCCGTTCCTCCTCCTCACCGCGGCCATCACATGCGTCGTCCTTCCATCCCACCGGGCGACCGCCCATGAAGGGGACCGGGTGGTTCCGATCCTGGAGATCACCGACGACATTCTTGCCCAGATCGATCTGCGAGACGGCACCACCGATGAATGGCCCGACTTGCTGGGCGAGCCGACACCGAAGACGATCGATTTCGGAATGAGTGACCTAGTGTTGTGTCGCAGAGATTCGTTCGCAAAGTCTCTTGATTTTCGCGAGGATGGAATCGGCCGTAGCCGTCCACACGAAAGGGTGTGCGTTGGCGTTCCATTTGGCCGTGTAGCGTTCGATGCGCTCGATGAGCTCGGATACCTTACGGAACGAATCGCGCCGAACCGCCTGGCGGGTAAGGATATTGAACCAGATCTCCACCTGATTGAGCCACGAAGCATAGGTGGGGGTGTAGTGAACGTGAAATCGGGGACGCCGTGCCAGCCATCGCTTGACCTTGGCCTGCTTATGCGTGGCGTAGTTGTCGACGACGAGATGAATATCGAGGTCAGCGGGGACGTGGGCCTCGATGTGGCGCAGGAACTGAAGGAACTCCTGGTGACGATGACGGGGCTTGCACTGGGTCATCACTTCCCCGGTGGCTACGTCCAAGGCGGCAAACAGGGTGGTGGTGCCATGGCGCTTGTAATCGTGCGTAATCCCTTCCACGTATCCCAGTCCCAGGGGCAGCATGGGCTGACTTCGTTCCAACGCCTGGATCGGGCTCTTCTCGTCCACGCACAGCACCAGGGCGTGCTCGGGGGGATTCAGGTACAAGCCGACGATATCCCGTACTTTGTCGACAAAGAAAGGATCGGTGGAAAGCTTGAAGTGCTTGTGTCGATGGGGCTGCAAACCATACGTGCGCCAAATGCGATGAACCGCGTCCTTGGTCAAGCCGGTTTCTTCGCCCATGGAGCGCACCGACCACTGTGTTTCGTCTTTGGGCTTGGTCTTCAGGGTCTTGTATACCACCTCGGCTACCTGTTCATCCGTACTCGATCGTGGCGCCCCTGAGCGCAGCTCATCATGCAAGCCCGGGAGCCCGTTTTCGAGAAAGCGCCGGCGCCACTTGCCGACCGTAGCACGCGTCACACCCACGGCGGCGGCGACGGCTTCATTGGGCCAGCCTTCTGCGGCCAGCAGACTAATCTCGGCTCGCCGCACCAACCCGTGGGAAAGGCTCCGGGATTTGGCCATCGATTCCAATCGTTCCCGGTCCGACGGACTCAGCTCTAACGGCGGTAATGGACGCCCCGTAACCATAGGTCTCTCCTTTCAGAAGGGGGATAAGAGAAACCTACGGCACTTTCAATTGTTTGTACAGTCAATTACACGACAGGACACTAGGTTATGAGCCTTTGTTATTCATTCAACCCGCGCATAAGCGGACATAGGCGCTTCCGAGACCCCTTTGCTTAGCCTCAGAGGCTTGCGTCCCTTCTATAGTCGGCTTTTTGGGTAGAGCCGTCTCCTTATCTCTACCGACCTTGTTGAAATTGTACACGCCTTCTCGAAGACGCTTGCCTTTGCGAGCCCATCATCCCGACCGACCCGGCCTGCGCTTACGCCATCGCCGCGTCCACCGGTTTGAGCGTGGCCAGAAATCTCCACAGACGATCCCAGGCAGCCGCCGTCCCTTGGGTCAGGATGACGCCCACCCTGCGCCCATGCAAGGTGACGCGGGACGGCAGGCGCAGGTAGCGCCGTCGAAAACTGTCCAGGCTCAGGGCCGTCGTCGAGCGTCCGTATGTGCGGGGCCGCCCGCGTCGGGCCTCGGCGCGTTCGGCGGCCTGGCGGCCCAGGTGAAGCAGGTTGTAGGCCAGCAGGTTCAAGGTCAGAAGCGCCTGGTTGGCAGCGAAGGCATCCCGGGACGGGGTGCGCTGACGCGGCTCTCGACCCCGGTAGTGTTGCTTGCGACGGGTGGTAGAGGAGAGCTGAGGCTGGAGGGTGGAGCTCAACTCGCCGAGCATGCGCTCGAAAAGGCCGCGCTGACGATAAAAGGCGACCAGGTCGCGGCCGCTCATCGTCTGGGGACTCTGGTCGGTGATCAGGAAGAAGTGGCGGGCGATGGGCAGCTCTTCCGTCTCGGAAGGGACCAGGACCAACACCACCCGCCGGGGCTGCGCCCAGGACCTGGCTTGATAGCGCAGCTCGCGACAGCGAAAACCCTCTTCCCGCAGCTCTTCCGGGTGCTGCGCCAGCTCCTGCTGATAGCCTTCCACCCAGGCACGAGCCAGCTCCTCCAGGCGCGCATTCTTCTTGATGCGCGCCACGTACGAGGTGTCGGCCCGCGCTTCCAGCTCACTCAGGAAAGACCCGCTCACCGAGGCCGCGTCGAAGCGCAGGATGAGGCGCCGGGCCAGATGCGACTGAATCCAGTCCAAGCGCTTGCCGAGAGCCTCTGAGGCGCCCTCATGGGCGTGCACGTTGCCCGGCCGCAGCACGGCACCGAAGAAATCGCCCGTCTGCGCCGAGCCGAGGAGCAGGGGATGGTACCCCGAGGCGTGGAAGTAGCCGTTGTATTCGACCCCCGCCTGGTGCCCGTGCGCCGGCATCGGCAGGGCATCCATGTCGACGGCCAACTCCTCGTATTTCATCCGTCCTTCCAGCAGCCGGCAACGAGACCGGGCGCTGCGCAGGACGGCTTCCTCCAACACCTCGCGGTTATAGGCAGTCGAGGCTTGCTCGAGCAGGCGCGACAGCGTCGGCTGACTGGCCAGTCCCTGCGGCCGGTCTTCGTCGCCGCTGCGCAACGGCGCCTGCCCTTTGCGATCGCTGACCGCCAGACGCAGGATCGGATCTTGGCGCAACGCGTCGGCGTCGGCGGCGTGGGTCCAGCCCTGTGCCAGCAGCACGATCTGTGTGCGCAGCAGCTCCGGCAGCGGGTGCGTGATCTGGTCTTGGGTACGGAGATCCTCGAAGTGGGCGTCGACCCAATCCAGAACCCGGCTGTGTTCGAGCAGTTGACGCAACATCAGCGCACCGGTGTCGCTGCCAAGGTGGGTGGGGCGGGCTTCGATGTGGATGGAGCGGTTGAAAGACGGCTGAATCGGCCCGGCTTGCTCGGACTCGGTGTGTGACGGTAATTCACCCATTGGGTGTCCTACTGTGTGATGGGTTCAAAGGGCGATACTGCCTTGTGTTTCCCTCTGAAATCTAAGCATGGGAGGCACCCAGTACAGCCCTCTCCACTAAAATTCCATGAATAACAAGGGATGAGATCTCTACTGACTACGATCCCTCAGATCTGGATTTCGCAGTATGGCTGGGCTGGCACCAGGAGCTGGACGCATCTACTTCGCCGGGGCCTTCGTCGATAACGCGTACTGGGGGACTGGTCATCCTCCTTTCGCAACAAACCAGTACCAGGACAAGATAACATTTTGGGTCGACGGGGATCACCTCGGGCGAACGACAGATGCAAGTATCGTGGAGGAAGGGCGTTACCGATTGGAGAATCAACTCTATGAGGCGACCCCGTGGATATCGGAGGGTCCCAATGTGATTATGCCATGGGTTACTCACGCTCCGCTGGAAGCCCCTGGGGACTGGATGGTCCATCCGCCGTATTGTGAATCAGGTGGTAGTGTGATTGGAGAACAGCCGACGATATGGGTCATCGAATTCCATGTAACCCCTTTCGATTTGCTGGTGGCCCTGGAACCGGAGGAAAACGTGGTATCCGACCTCACAGCAGGAAAGGTAATTGGACTTTATTTGACCGTATTCGATAGAGACAGTCCGGACCGCAGGATCCAGGCGCGCTACCAACTGCAGGGCGTTGACGTGCTGCTGAGTCGCGACCAGGCCGACAGCGTCGTCCGCGATCGCACTTGGGACCGCATCAAGGCAGCCCTCGAGCTCGATCGATAAGGCCCCCTGCTTTCCGGCGCGGCCTGTACCGCTGGCGCCGACCCCAGAGCCCGTGGCCCGAGTCCCTGTCAGGCAAGCTACCTTCACCGCCTGAAGAAGAACTTGGTCGCGGGCTTTTTTCGTATTGTTCGGGACGAAAGGATTTACAAATGGAAGTCTCTCATCAATCCGGCGGAAGGAGGCCGTTCCTCCTCCTCACCGCGGCCATCACATGCGTCGCCCTTCCATCCCACCGGGCGACCGCCCATGAAGGGGACAGGGTGGTTCCGATGCCGGAGATCACCGACGACATGCTTGCCCAGATCGATCTGCGAGACGGCACCACCGATGAATGGCCCGACTTGCTGGGTGAGCCGACCCTGAAGACGATCGATTTCGAAATGGACGACTTTTCGTACGATTCCTCAGACCTCGATTTCGCCATGTGGCTTGGCTGGCACGGGGAGCTGGACCGCATCTACTTCGCCGGGGCCTTCGCCGACGACGTGACCTGGAGACCGCAGGCCGTTCGGTCAGTTTTTTCGGGACTTGATACAATTGGAGGTTGATGGAGATCACAGCCCGGAAAGGGAAAGTATCTTCAGCGACGAAGGGCGTTTCCGAAACAAATCCCAGAGGTTTTGGGCTGCGGCCATGGTGCCGGAAGGGCCCATCATGATTCTTCCCTTTATTTCCGATTCCCTCGGGGACTGGATGCTCTATCCGCCGTACGCCGACAGCGTCGTCCGGGACCGCACCTGGGGCCGCATCAAGGCAGCCCTCGAAATCGATCGATAATGGCGGTCCGCTGCCTCGGGCGCCGGCCTGACAGTTTCCGCTTTCCCACCAAATGGTCGGTCCCTTCCGCAATCGTGCCCCTGAAATAACCCATCCCATGAGAAAGCAGATAGCCTCCCCCCACCGCGAGCATCTGAGATCGCAGTCCGAACCGGTCCAGTCCGGGCATCACCTCACCTGGCGGGGATTCTGGGCCGGGAGCTTCCTGAGCTTCTTCCTGGCGATCGGGGCGCCCTACGGCAATATGATTCTCAAGGGCGACTACCTCGCTCTCGACATCAGCACCCCGGGCGCCATCTTCCTCTTTCTCCTGCTGATCGGGCTGCTCAACCTCCTCTTCAAGCTCGCCGCCCGCGGCAGGGGCACAGCCCTGGTTTTCGCCCTGTTCGCGGTCGCCGTCTGGTTCCTCGTCTACTGGCCGCTGACCCGCCTCGATCCCCTTTCCCCCGGGCTGATCTTCTCCACCTTCCTGCTGGTCTGCGCCCTGGTGAACCTGCCCATGACCCTTGCGGGCCGCAGTCTGGCCCTCAACCGGGGGGAGCTGATCATGGTCTACGCCATGCTGGCGATGGTCTCGGCCGTCTGCACCATGGGCCTGATCGAGCAGTTCCTGCCCACCCTCACCGCCATCTTCTACTACGCCTCCCCCGAGAACCAGTGGCGGGAGAAGCTCTTTCCCTTCTTTCCCGAGCGGAACCTCCTCGTCGACGACGGGGCCGGCAACGCCGCTTTCTTCGAAGGCATCTCCGGACCCGGGCAGGAGATCCCCTACGGCGCCTGGGCGGAGCCGCTTGCCTGGTGGGCGGTGTTCCTGCTGGCCCTCTACGTCTGCACGATCTCGATAGCGGTGATCCTGCGGCGCCAGTGGATGGAGCGGGAACGGCTGGCCTATCCCATCGCCCAGGCAGGTCTGGCGATGATCCGCGGCGAGGAGGCCGGAAGCCTGGTCAACGGCTTCTTCCGGCAGCCCTTGGTGCTGTTCGGCATGGCCGTCCCCTTCATCGCCGGCAGCTTCAAGGGCATGTCCCACTACTTCCCCTCGATCACCCTGCCGGCTTTCTCGGTTCCCCTGCCGTTCATGAGCGGCAACGTCAACTACGCTCTGGTCGGGTTCTCCTACCTGATCGACACGAGGATATCGGCCGGGGTCTGGGTGTTCTTCCTGCTGGCCAAGGCCGAGAAGGCTGCGCTCAGACTCTGGGGAATCAAATCCGACCAGGTGCACTTCCACGGGGTGAGCGACTCTCCCCTGGTGGGTTACCAGGGCCTCGGCGCCCTGCTGGTGCTGGTGCTGGCCGGACTGTGGGCCGGCCGCGACCACCTGAAGGAGGTCTGGCTCAAAGCCCTGGGGCGGGCCCCCCACGTCGACGACAGCGACGAGATCCTCCCCTACCGAGGGGCCGTGGCCGGAGCCCTCGGAGGAGCCGCGGTCATGACCGCGTGGCTGTCGATCATGGGGACGCCGTTCTGGGTCTCGCTGGTCTTCGTCGTCACGGCCCTGCTGATCTTCACCGGTGTTTCGCGGATCATTGCCGAGGCCGGGCTCGCGACCCTGCGGGCCCCGGTCAACGCCCCGGACTTCGTCGTCATGGGGCTGGGGTCGACCCTCGTCGGCCCCACCGGGGTGTTCAACCTCTCCCTCGCCTACATCTGGGGCTCGGAGGTGCGCGCCTTCGCCATGGCGACCTGCACCAACGCCCTGAAGCTGATCGAGGAGATGGATGCGTCCGGCCGCCGGCTGGTCTCCCGGGCCCTCCTCCTCGCCCTGCTGATCGGAGCCCTGGGATCCTTCTGGATGACCTTCCACATGGCCTACCGCCACGGGGGCGTCAATCTCGACGGGTGGTTCTTCAAGACCGGACCGGCGGTAGCCTACGACAACGCGGCGAGGAACCTCGAGCCGGCGGGAATCTACTGGCCCGGCATCGGCTTCCTCCTGGGCGGCGGCGGCGCCATGGCCCTGCTGATGTTTGCCCGGCAGCGCCTCTCCTGGTGGCCCCTGCACCCGGTCGGCTTTCCCGTTGCGGCGACGGGCCTGATGAACCCGGTGGTCCCCAACGTCTTCCTCGCCTGGGCGGTCAAGGTCCTCGTCCTCAGGTTCGGGGGCGCCGCCGGGTACCGCCGCAGCCGGGGTCTGTTCCTCGGGATGATCGCCGGCCAGATGCTCACCATGGGCCTCTGGCTCTGCGTCGGCTACTTCGCCGGCGCAGTCGGACACCGCACCTTCTGAAGGATCGGAACGAGGGGCGCCGGCCCCTTGCTCACCAGGGAAAGGCCAGGGTCGGCCGCTTGACGAAGCGCCTCATCTCCAGCTCGAGGCCGATGCGAGTGCCGGGCGGAAGGCCGATCTCGAGGGTGGAGGCGTTGACTGGAATGCGCTGCCGGGCCCCGTCGACGGCGGCTTCGGTGAACTCGTGCTCTCCCATCCCCCCTGCCTGGATCAGCACCTGCCGGTGCTCCGGCCCGAGGTTCACCAGGGTCAGGTCGGTCCTGTCCGCGGTCATTCCGGACACGAGCGCGGCCACGTCAGGCGGCAGGCCCGGGCGCCGGCGCAGGGCGTCGAAGTGGCGCAGCGCCGAAACCAGAAGGCCCCCGTTGTAGTGGGGCAGCGGCGCGCCGAGGGTGAGCTGCACCAGGCCCTCGCAGGTGACCGGGTTGCGTCTCTGGAAATAGGCGTCCGAGTACCCGGCCGGGTCCTCCTCGTCCTGCTCCATGAAAGCGAGGCGCGCCCGCACCTGGGAGAGGTTGTGCTCGAGAATCCGCTCGGGATACTGGTCGAAATCCCCGTGCACCCAGGCCAGCCACCCCCAGTCGTGCCCCCCCTGGTCCTTGGTGTGGTGCCAGGAGTTGACGGCGAAAGGGTCGCCGCTCCTCTTGCGGGTCCGCTCGAACCGCGCTGAATCCACCGGGCTCATCGACATGCACCAGACATGGGCGATGTCGGACGGGTACATCGGCATGAACTCGAACCAGCCGTCCTTCTGCAGGGCGGTGCCGTCCTCGTTTCGGATCGGGTACTGCATCCAGCCCCCCGGCTCGTATCTCACCCTGCCGGGGTCGTCGTACTTGTGGGGCACGTAGAGCTGGCCGTCCCGCTCGATGCCGCGCGCAATAAGGTGATCGATCTGCGACCTGGGGAAATCCATGTACCCGAGGTCTCCCGTCAGCAGGGCGGCGTTCTGGGCGGCGACCCCGACCGCCTGCCCGACGCTGTGCCACCCGTGGGGCCAGGCCCAGCCGTAGCTCGCCCCGTACCACTTGCCGTCGATGTGCTCGCCGACCTCGCCTGAGAGGCCGACGTTGTCCGGGACGATGCCGTCGTTCGCCCCGGCGCGCTCGATCCAGGCCCCGGTGTACTCGACGATCCACCGGCGGTACTTCTCCTCACCCGTCAGCAGGAAGGCGTTGGCTGCCAGGCCGGTCGCCAGGAGGTTCACTACGGAATCCCCTCGACCCTGGCGCTCCCGCATCGCCCGGCCGAGCCGCTCCGGGAGCGCCGGATCGGCGCCCACCGCCTCATGGCTGGTGCAGCCCGGCACGTCGTAGAAGGGCAGATTGTACCCGTGCCAGGGCCAGTACGGACTGTCCTCGAAGGTCCAATAGGCCGGCCCCATGCTGCCGTTCCGTGCGCAGCGGATGACCCGCTTTTCCCGGTCGTAGTTGGGGGCCTCGGGATCCTCTCCAAGGAACAGCCCGGCGAAGCGCCGGGCGCGCTCCAGGTTGGCGGCATGGTCCGGGTCGGCGGCGCAGAGCATGTAGAAGAGGTAGTTCCCCTCCCCCTGGTGGAACCAGTCGTACCCAGGCTGGTACTCCTTGACCACCATGGGGTAGCCGTGGCCGGTGCCGTGGCCGCTCATCGCCGCGGTGATGACCTCGAACTCCCGCTGGGCGGCGGCGAGGAAGCGGTCGCTGCCGCCCAGCAGGTAGAAGAGCGGCCAGTTGTGGAAGCTCTCGTAGCAGTCGTCGAGGGCGTCGATGCTCTCGAAGTCGGGAGAGGGAGGCCACAGCAGGTTGCCGTCCGGCTTCGTGTATCTCTCCAGCACCCTGGGCGCGGCCTCTTCGATGGCGTCGAACAGCCGCCGTTGAAGGACCGCCCAGCGCGGGGGGTTGGGCGCGGGCTCGCGCGCTTCGATGGTGACGGTCATGCTACTGCTCCCTGGAGAAGGGGGGCCGGCGGAGTGGCCGCTCAGGGGCCACAGTCCCGGACGCCGGGGACTTCTCTCCCTGAGCAGCATTTCGGGCGCATGGTTTCTATTCGTCAGTGGGGGAATAGTCGCTTGATATTGTATGGGATGCTGGAACGTTTACCCAGGTATATACTTCCCATTATGGATCACCGTTTGGATCTGGCCACCCGCGGCGCCCGGATAACCGCGGGTAGCGGAGCAACGGCATGAGCCCCCTTCCCCAATTCACCGGACTCGAGGCACCCGGCCTGCCGGACGCGGCCGCTGTCGTCGCCGCTGCCCTCGCCGAGGACCTCGGCTCTCCGGAACCCTCCCCGTCAGCCGACCTGACCACCTCTTGGACCGTCTCCCCGCAGGCGCGGGCGCGCGCCCGCATCGTCGCCCGGCAGCGGGGGGTGATCGCCGGGCTTCCGGTCGCCTGCGCGGTCTTCCGCCGTCTCGACGGCTCGGTGCAGTTCGGCGGCCGCGCCGCGGAGGGCAGCATCGTGGATTCCGGTGAAACCGTCGTCGAGATGTCGGGGTCGGCGCGTTCCCTGCTGGTCGGGGAACGGACCGCCCTCAACCTGCTGCAGCGCCTCTCGGGAACCGCCACCCTGACCCGCGGCTTCGTCACCGCAATCGCCGGCACCGGGGTGCGCGTCACCGATACCCGCAAGACCACACCGGGCCTCAGGCAGCTGGAGAAGTACGCGGTCCGCTGCGGCGGCGGCGTCAGCCACCGCCGCGGCCTCTACGACGCTGTCCTGATAAAGGAGAACCACGCCGCCGCGGCCGGGGGATGCGCCGCCGCGGTGCGGCTCGCCCGGGAAGGGGCGGCACAGGCGAACGCGGAAGGCTCCGCTCCCCCGCGCGTCATGGTGGAAGCGCGAAACCTCGACGAGGTGGGCGAGCTCACCGCCCTGGAGCGCCGCCTGCGGCCCGACCGGATTCTTCTCGACAACATGCCCACTCAGGTCATCCGGGAGGCGGTGGTGCTGATTCGCCCGCTCGACCCGCCGATCGAAATCGAGGCGACCGGCGGCATCGGTATTCACAATGTCCGCGAAATCGCCCTGACCGGGGTCGACCTGGTCTCGATCGGGGCCCTCACCCACTCGGCTCCCGCCCTCGACCTCAGCCTGCTTTTCGAACGCGCCTGAGCCGGCTTCAGAACCGGGTCAGGAGAACGGCTTCAGCGCGCGGATGGCGAGCACCTGTTCGACGATCTCGTCCGCGGAGGCGTCGAGCATGCGCTCACCCTTCTCCGCGGTGGCCGGCCGGGGGTCGCCTACCCCGCCGTGGCGGGTGCGCTGGTCGAAGCGGTGGTAGGAGGACATTCCGGGGACCCGCATCCCCTCGCGCTCCCCGTCCGGGTCGAGCTTGTCGGTGAGCACGAGGTCGGGGCGCATCGCCAGGATCATGGACGTCTCCGTCTCCCCGGCGTGCCCCGATCCGTGCGGCAGGTCGCGGATCTGGTTAAGGGTGTCGCCATCGGCCCAGGCCCAGCGCGAGTAGAACTCCGCCTCCCCCTCCGGGTAGCGCTCCATCAGCCGCTGCAGGAGCACCTGGATGTTGGCGCCGTTGCCGCCGTGGCTGTTCTGGATCAGGATCTTGCGGAATCCGCTGCCGACCATGGAGGCGACGATGTCCATCATCAGCAGCAGGTGGGTCTCGCTGACGGCGCTGACCGTTCCCGGGTAGCGGATGTGGTGCTGGGAATACCCCAGCCACTGCACCGGCAGCACGAGCACGTCGTCGGGGATGCGAACGTGGACGCGCCGCGACACCTCCTCCCCGATCATGCTGTCGGTCAGCACCGGCAGGTGCAGGCTGTGCTGCTCGCATGAGGCGACCGGGATGTAGACGACGATGTCGCGCCGCAGCGCGTCGATCCGGGGCGAGGTCATTTCGCCGAGAAGCATGGTTCCGTCCTTCCTATTTGAACGCCGGCTTCACCGGGGCGGAGCCCCGAGTCGCGGAGAGGTTGGCCGCTTCCAGCACCCCGATGACCCGGGCGGCGGACTCGGCGGTGACCGCCAGCCCCTCCCGGCCCAGCAGGTGGCGGTACACGTTTTCGTAGAACAGGTCCGCGGTCGGCAGCCGCTCCGGCACCGGGACCACGGCGCTCATCTGCCTGTTGCCGACGAGGGTGCGCAGCAGGAAGCCCCCCTCGGCCGCCTCGATGGCCCCGCGGTCTCCGAGAATGCGCCATCGCGGCCGCGGACTCATCGACAGGTTCGATATGGTCTGCGTCACCTCGCAGCCCCCCTTGAACTTCAGGGTGTACTCCGAGTGGTCCTCGTTGCTGTACGAGCCCCAGGCGGGGTTCTTAACCTGGAAGCCGCTGACCCAGTCGATCTCGTCCCTGACGAGCTGCAGGACCCAGTCGGTGAAGTGCGCGCCCCAGTCGTAGATGGCGCCGCCGGAGATCTTCCTGTCCGAGCGCCACCAGGGCCGCGACTCCCCGTAGTTGTAGAAGCCGCACTCGATCCGGAAAGGCTCGCCGATCGCCTTTTCTTCCTGAAGCAGGTCGCGGAGCAGCAGGAAGTCGCTGTCCCAGCGCCGGTTGTGAAAGGTCGACAGCATGGCCTTGCGGCGTTTCGACATGGCGATCATCTCCCTGATTTCCCTGCTGGTGATCGCCAGGGGCTTCTCGCACACCACGCCCACCCCTGCATCGAGACACTGCATCACCAGCCTGGCGTGGGTGTTGTGCGGGGTGATAACGGCGACGAGATCGAGCTCTGCCCGGCGCAGCATGTCGCCGACGCGGCCGTAGACCGTGGCTCCGGGCCAGTCCCGGGCGGCAGCTGCCCGTAACTCGGCGTTGAGATCGCAGACGGCCACCGCCTCCATCCCCGGGTTCTTCGTCATCGCCTCGAGATGGGTACGCCCCATGTTGAAGGCCGGACTGTAGCCGATCACTCCGCATCGAAACCCCTTCTTCGGACTCACTTTCTCCTCCTCCTTCTCCTCGCCGCGGCCGCAGCCGCGGATTTTCAGAAATGGTCCGGCGCCCAGTAGATGACCTGACGCCGAGGAAACAGGGCCGCAAGCAGCCGGGACAGCGCCGGATCGACCGCCTTCCCGCGGGCAGCCGGGGAAGCCTCGATGTCGGACCAGTTGCTCTCCCCCAGCAGCAGCCGCCACAGCATCTCACCGCTCAACGGCAGCGCCGGACCCACGGGCGTGCGCGCATCGAGGTGCAGCCGCCCCGACGAATCGAGTGCCAGCGAGCAGCGCTCTCCGTCGAACTCGAAGAGCAGCGCCGCCGGCCCCGGGACGGCTTCCTCAACCCGCTGCTGCAGCTCCGGCAGCAGGGCGGAGAGCAACCCGGGAAGGTCCAGCACCTTCCACATGGTGGTGGCGTTTCCGGTCAGCTCGAGATCCCCGCCGCTGTACTCGCAGAGCAGGTCGACGAGGGGGTGCCGGTGCGGCAGGTCGCCGACAATCTCGCCGGCTCCAGGGGCGGCGCACTCCCGCAGGAAATGCCGCACCATGGCATCGGTCGCCGGGGCGGCGGTCTCGTCGACGGCCAGCTCCCATACCTCCGCCTGCCCCCCGTCGATCTTGTAGTTGAGGTAGCCGCGCAGGTCCCCCCCGGCGTCGAGGGCGACCGCTGCCGGCATGATCCCCCGGATCCTCGCCGGCTCCGAATCCCAGTAGGGCCGGTCCCTGACCAAGGCGCCGCTCCGGGCGGCGTTGTACCTCTCGTACAGCGCCACCGCGGCCTCGAGGTGGCGTGTTTCGTCGAAGGCTTCGACCAGCCACTCATCTACGCTCCCCACCGGAGCCGGAAGGGTGGCGCCGGCACCCGGCGCGGCGATGCGGAACCCCTGCATGGGCACGCTCGCCCAGCCGTGGCGGCGGTAGAATTTCGTGGGGACCTCGGTGAAAAGCACGCTGGTGAGGTAGCCGCGGGGCCGCATCCAGTCGATGGCGTCGCGGAGCATGGCCGAGGCATAACCGCGGCGGCGATGGTCGGGGTGGGTTCCGACGCCGCCGATTCCGCCCATTCTCACCGGGGTTTCTCCGACGCGGATGGTGCGGTCCCAGACTCGCAGGGTGGCGACGATCTCCCCGTCGACGACGACGACCCGCGTCTGCCCGAGCTCGTACGAGGGGTCGCCGCGGACGTAGGCGTTGTAGCGGTCGTGGCCGCGAGGGCGGAAGACCAGGCACTGGAGCTCGATCATCTCCTCGAGCTCCTGCTCGCGGACCGCGCGGATCTCCATGGTCATGCCTCCAAGGGCGGGCGCCGGTGCGCCCACGGTGCCATGCGCTCGAAGGCGGCGGAGGCGCGCAGGACCGCGGCGTCCTGGCGCCAGCCACCTGCGATCTGCAGGCCGGCGGGAAGGCCGTCGACGAATCCGCAGGGAACGGTCGCCGCCGGCTGTCCGGTGATGTTGAAGGGGTAGGTGAAGGCGGTCCAGCCGAGATAGGTGGCCGGCCTGCCGGCGATCTCCCCGGGATGGTCCCGGCCGCAGGGAAAGGCGGTCACCGGCAGGGCAGGGGTCAGCACGAAATCGTAGCGCTCCATAAAGCGGCGCCAGTCGTGGTAGTAGTCGATGCGGCGGGCATGGGCGGCCCCGACTTGGGGGCCGGAGTAGCAGGACCCCGCCTCGATCACCGCCGCGAGCCCCGGGTCGAGGCGGTCCTTCACCGCGTCGAAGTCGTCGTGGAACAGCCCGGCGAACGCGGTCGACCAGAGGATGTCGACGATCGATTCCCAGGGGTCGCCCAGGGAGGGGTGGTCCTCCTCGATGAGGCAGCCGAGCTCGGCGAAACACCGGGCAGCTTCGGCAGTCACCGCGAGCACCTCCGGGTCGACCGCGGCGTACCCGAGATCGGGAGACCAGGCGATGCGGATGCCCTCCCAGTCGACCTCTTCCTCGAGGGCCGCGGAGAAGTCGGTGGTGCAGGGAAGCGAGGCGCGGTCCCGCACATCCTCCCCGGCGATAACGGTCAGCATGGCCGCGGCATCGGCGACGCTGCGGGTGATCGGTCCCATGTGGGAGAACAGCTCGACGGCGCTGGCCGGGTACTGGGGCACCAGCGACCAGGAGGGCTTGAACCCGTAGACCCCGCACAGGCAGGCCGGGATCCGTATCGACCCGGCCCCGTCCGACCCCTGGGCAAGGGGCCCGAACCCGGCGGCGACCGCGGCCGCGGCGCCCCCGCTCGAGCCGCCCGCGGTGCGGCCGCGGCGCCAGGGGTTGTGGGTCGAACCGGCGACGCGGTTGTCCGTGTCCCCCTTCCACCCCATCTCCGGGGTGTTGGTCTTGCCCAGCAGCACCGCCCCGGCGGCGTACAGCCTTTCCGCTACCGGGGCGTCGTAGTCGGGGACCCAGTCCCGGTACAGCTCCGAGCCCCGCGTCGTCCGTATCCCCCGGGTCGGGGTGAGGTCCTTGAGGGTGAAGGGGATGCCGGCCAGCGGCCCTGCCCGGCCTTCGGCGTACGCGGTTTCCGCTGCCCGGGCCTGGCGCAGGGCCAGCTCCGGGGTGAGGGTCACGAAGGCGTTGATATCGCGGTCGGCCGCGGCGATATGGTCGAGGATGGCCCGGACGGCCTCGACCGGAGAGAGCCGGCGGGAAGCGTAGAGCTCGCGCAGCTCCACCGCGGTGGAGAAACAGATATCGGCGGTCACCGGCTGCTCCCCTGCCCCCGGGCTCGAACCATCGGGGACGTGCGCCGCCTGGTGAACGGGATAGCCAGCTTCGGCCCCAGGCCTTCCCTCTCGTTGGAGAGATCGGCTGCCACGGCTACTCCCTTGCCCCCGGGCCGGGATCTCCTGCGGCATGCGTCGCCTCGGCGAACCGGCTGGCCAGCTTCGGCCCCAGGCCCTCGCTCTCGTGCTTGAAGAAGACGAAGGCGCGCTCCCAGGACTGCTCCCTGACCCTGCCGGCCCAGGCGCGCAGCTCGTCGTCGCCGTAGCCGCTGCCGCGCAGGCGCAGGTACCCCCAGGAGGCGGTGGCGGCGAACTTGCGCTCGCTCTCCTCGGCGGTGTCCTCGTCTTCGTGCGCGAAGCACAAGGCGACGTTCTTCGTCCGCAGGCAGGCCTTGACCTCGTCGTCGAACCAGCTCTCGTGGCGGAACTCCATGGCCGCGGGGGCCCCGTCCGGGAGGATCTCCAGGAAGGCCCTGAGGCGGTCCATGTCCTTCCTGAGGGTCGGCGGCAACTGGAACAACAGGGCGCCGAGCCCCGGGCCGAGGTTGGAGGCGATGTCGATGAAGTACCCGGTCTCCTCCTCGACCCCCTTGAGGCGTTTGAGGTGCGTGATCCGGCGCGTCGCCTTCATCGAGAAGCGGAAGTTCCCCGGCACCCTCTCCGCCCAGGAGACGACCACGTCCGGCTTCGGCACCCGGTAGAAGCTGTTGTTGATCTCGACGCTGTTGAAGCGCTGCCCGTAGAAATCCAGCATCTCCTTGTCCGGGAACTTCTCCGGGTAGAACGGCCCCTTCCACTCCTTGTACTTGTAGCCGCTGGTGCCGATGTAGAGATCCACGTCGATACTCCGTCGTCAGGTTGCCGTCCCGGGAATAATGCCCTGTAGAGCGTCGTCGAACGGCCTTCTCATTGTGAGCCGTCATTCATTTCGGAAAGCTTTGAAAGCCACCGTTCGACATGGCGGGAAAACGTTTCGAAATCGACGAGCTGCCGGTCGAGAAACTGCGCGATCAGGTCGAGATCGACATCGAGGTACCCGTGGACAAGCACGTTGCGGAAGCCGGCGACATTCCGGAAATGCTCCGCGAAATCACCGGGCAACACTTCCGTCTCGGCGAGCCGGTCGATGGCCGTTGCATAATCCGGAGCATCCAGGCCGGCGGACAACGCCATATGGGTAGCAATATCGAGGCTGTTCTGCGCACAGAGCTGAAGGCCGCGTTCGACCGACCAGCGCAGATCGGAATCACCTCGAAGCTCAGCCGCGGTCGTACCGGAACGCCGGCGCAGATTTTCGACGGCCAGTTTCAGCGCGGTGAGATGGCGTCGCACCACGGAGGGGTTGGGCTGTCCGGGAGTCATCTTCCGCCTCGGGAGCGGGAACCCCACGCCGCTTCCATCTTCGCGAGCTGGGGAACGAAGTCGCAGTAGCGGGAAACCGCACGCCCCTCCCGCGTCGTCGTCGCCCTCATGTCACGGGCAAGCAGGCGAATGCCGTCGCGCAGGACATGGTAGTACAAAACCGGGGGGGCCTGGTTGAGGATCAGAAGGTCGATGTCGTTGCTGTGGAGCCCCGCGATGAGCTCGGTAGCGAGTTGCGCACGGTACCCGAAAGCGCTTTTTTCCGCCGCTTCTTCATCGATGTAAACGGCGATGTCCAGGTCGCTGCGGGGCTGCGCCTCTCCCCGCGCATGGGAGCCGAACAGGTAGGCTTCGAGCACCTCCCGGCGGGGTTCGAGCAGGTTCGCGATGCGCTGGTCCAAGCCTTGGCAGGATTTCATAAACACTTCTCGCCGGCGATCTGAACCGGCAGGGAATTTCCGGTTTTCCGGCAAGGGATAATCTCCCATAAGAACCGGGTGAAGCTCGAGTCTGAAGATAAACATGGAACAACACCTTACCCATCGCGATTACCGGCTGATCGCCGTCTGCTTCGTCGTCGCCGCGGTCAGCCTGGCGACGGCGAGCCACTTCTTCTACGACGCCTTCCCGGAAGCGACCATCGACTTCAGCATCACCCGCGAGGAGGCGGGCGAACGGGCGCGGACCTTTCTCGACAGCCGCGGTCTCGACGTCGAGGGGTATCGCCACAGCGCCATCTTCCTCTTCGACCGCACCGCCAAGACCTTCCTCGAGCGCGAGCTGGGACTCGAGGGGGCCACCGCCCTGATCGGCAACCCGGTGCGCCTGTGGCGCTGGAGCAACCGCTGGGTCCGGGAGCTGGAGAAGGAAGAGTTCCGGGTGCAGTACACGACCGCCGGGGAGCTCGCCGGCTTCTCTCACCTGATCGAGGAGGAGGCCGCCGGGGCCAGCCTCGACCAGGCGGAAGCCCGCTCCCTGGCCGAACGCTTCCTCACCGGGACGATGGGCCGCGATCCCGTGGGGTTGACCTTCGTCGAGGCCGAGATCACCGAGCGCCCGAACCGCAGCGACCACACCTTCACCTGGAAGCTGTCCGACTTCGAGGTCTCCGAGGCGACCTACCGCCTCACGGTCGGCATCCAGGGGGACCAGGTCGGCAGGTACAGCGAGTACCTCAAGGTTCCCGAGACCTGGCAGCGGGAATACCAGGAGCTGCGCTCCTACAACGAAGCGACCGGCCTGGTCGCCGCCGTCCTGATGGTGCTCCTGTGGATCGGCATGCTCGTGGTCCTCACCCAGAGCATCCGCGCCCGGGACGTGCGCTGGAAGACGGTGACGGTATTCACCGCCATCGCCTTCGCCCTGACCTTCCTCGCCGAGCTCAACACCCTGCCGCTCACGGAGTTCAACTTCGACACCACCGAGACCTACGGCAGCTTCCTCACCAGTCACCTGCTCTCGGCCCTGCTCTCGGCGCTAGGACAGGCCGTCCTCATCGGCTTCCTCACCGCCGGGGCCGAGCCGATCTACCGCCGCTCCTACGGCGGCCAGATCAGTCTCAACCAGCAGTTCCTGCCGGCGGGAATCCGCACCAAGCGCTTCCTGACCGGCACCGTCATCGGCCTGACCATGACCGCCCTGTTCGTCGCCTACCAGACCGTCTTCTACGTCGTCGCCGACGACCTGGGGGCCTGGAGCCCGGCGCAGATCCCCTACGACCAGATGGTCAACACCTACATCCCGTGGGTCGTCGTCCTGCTGATCGGGTTCATGCCCGCGGTCTCAGAGGAGTTCACCTCGCGGGCCTTCTCGATCCCGTTCCTGCAGCGTTTCCTGAAGAAGCGCTGGCTCGCCGTGGTGATCTCCGCCCTGGTCTGGGGATTCGCCCACGCCGGGTACCCGCAGCAGCCGTTCTACATCCGCGGCATCGAGGTCGGCCTCGCCGGGATCGCCGTCGGCTACGTGATGATCCGCTGGGGGCTGCTGCCGGCCCTGGTCTGGCACTACACCATCGACGCCTTCTACACCGCCATGATCCTGCTGCGGTCGAGCAACAGCTACTTCGTCGTCTCGGCGGGCCTTTCGGTCGGCCTCATGCTGCTGCCGTTCGCCGCCGCCCTGGTCCTGTACCTGCGGCACCGGTTCTTCGTCGATCCCGAGCCGCTGCTCAACCGCGCCGAGAGTCCCCCTCTCGACGAGCTGCAGGAGGCGGCGGAAGACGAACCCCTTTCCGAACCGGAGCCGGCATCCTCGTACACCCCCCTGTCGGGGCGCCGCCTTCTCCTCTCGACCGCGGTCGTCGCCGTGGCAGCCGGCCTCTTCCTCCTCGACTACGAGAAACCGCTCGAAGAGACCGCCTTCGCCGTCACCGCGGAGGAGGCGGAAGCCGCGGCGAGAAGCTACCTGGGCGGCCGCGGAGTCGAGCTCGAGGGGTACCGGTCGGTGGTTACAGGTGCATCCGCTGCGAGCCGCAACGTCGCCAAGTACCGCATGGAGCGGGCCGGCTTCGCCGCCATCGACAGCCTCTACAGCCGCCACCTGCCGCTCAACCGCTGGCGGGTGCGGTTCTTCCGGCCCCTCGAAAAGGAGGAGTTCCACGTCTACGTCGACTGCGGCGACGGTAGCGTCGATTCCTTCACCCACCTGGAGGAGGAGGAGGCTGTCGGCGCCGACCTCTCCGAAGAGGAGGCGCGGGCAGTAGCCGAAGCCCACCTGCGGGAGTTCGGAGTCGATGCGGGCGAGTTCGAACTGGTGGAATCCTCCTCGGAGAAGATGAAGGCGAGACGCGACCACAACTTCGTCTGGGAGGCCCTGGACGGGGACCCGCGCAACCTCGACGAGTCCTTCTACCGGATCGAGGTCGACGTGATCGGCGACGAAGCGAGCGGCTTCCGCCGCTTCGTCAAGCTCCCCGAGGAATGGCTGCGGGAACGCCAGGAGAGCACCACCTTGAAAGCGGTGATGTCGGGGCTGCAAATCGTTGTCATCGTCTTCGTCGTCCTGCACCTGATCTGGCTGATGGTCCGCCAGATGCGGTCGCAGACCCTCGGCTGGCGGAAACCGGTGACTCTCGGTCTGATCGCCGGCGCCCTGTTCCTCATCGGCTACCTCAACAGCCTGCCGGCATTCTACGCCGGGTACAGCACGACGATGACGACCGCGATCTTCACCATCATGCAGGTCGTCGGCGCGGTGCTGGGACTGATCGCCGTCGGCCTCGGTGTGGTCTGCTACCTGGGGCTGGCCGATTCCCTGTACCCGGGCTGCCTCGAGCGCCTGCGGGGACCGGGGCGGGCAGGGTTCTTTCGCGACGCCGCCTGGATTGCCCTGCTCGCCTGGGCCGCCGGAAAGGTGGGAGACCGCCTTGCCGGCTTCGCTGCCCGGCAATTCCCCGGGTTCGCAGAGCCCGGGTTCGGCCTCCTGTCGCTGACCGGAATGAACGACGCGGCGCCGGCCGTCAGCGGCCTGATCGCCACCCTGGCCAGCGGGGCGGTGATGCCGATCGCCTACGGCGTCGTCCTCTTCTACGTGCTGAAGGTCCTGAAGAAACCTGCCTACGTGATCGGAGCGGTCCTCGCCTGGCTCCTGATCTCGGAAGGGGGGGCATTCAACGCCGGCGAGTTTCTCCTAGGTGCCGGTACTGGCGCCATCGGCATCGCCATCTCGGCTGCCGTCATCGCCCTGCTGCTGCGCGGCAACCTCGTCGCCTACATCCTCCTCGGCGTCCTGACCGCCACCCTGGACCCGGGCCTGGATCTCGTGCGCCAGCCCGCAAGCTGGTTCCAGGTTCACGGATGGATCTGGATCGGCATCGTCGCCGCGACGATCGCCGCCTTCTGGATCGAGTCGCGGCGCCACCTGCCCCAACCCGAGCGCTGAACCGCTTCCCGCGGGCCTTGGACGAACGATGCGTGTTCTGATCACGGGGGCGGCCGGGGCCGTGGGATCGACCCTGGTCGCAGGCCTGAAAGGGCGCTACGAGCTGCGCGGCCTCGACCTCGTCGAGGTTCCCGGCCTTGATGCAGGGGACGTGGTGACCGGCGATCTATCCGATTTCGTGGTTGCCCTCGAGGCGACGCGGGACATCGAGGCCGTCATCCACCTCGCCGGGAATCCTGGCGGCGGCGCCACCTGGGAGCAGGTCCTGCGGCACAACATCACCGGGACCTACAACCTCTTCGAGGCGAGCCGGCAAAACGGCGTGCGCCGCGTCGCCTTCGCGAGCCGAGCAGGATTGCTGGGGGCCTACCCGAAGTCGTTGCGGCGAACCATGGACCTGGTCCCGCTGCCGCAGAACTACTACACGATCAGCAAGGCGTTCGGCGAGCAGATCGGCTACATGTACGCGACCCGCTTCGACATGGAGGTCGTGTCGGTGCGCATCGGCAACTTCAATCGCGACCGCGACCTGCCGGAACACCCCCACCACCTCAGCCACGGGGATTGCGTGCGGGTGTTCGAGCGCGCCATCATTCATCCGGGGGTCCGCTACGAAGTGGTGTTCGGGGTCTCCGACAGCAACTGGCCGATGTACGATCTCGACCACGGGCGGAAAGTGCTGGGGTACGAGCCCCGGGACCGCTCGGTGATTCCGCCGGAGGAGTGACGCCTGACCGGATTTTGCGGGCCCGGAACGGAAGCTGAACGCCCTTAAGCGGACTGAACTCCTCCTATTTGCACCAAATCCCGAAAGAATCGCGCGATCTTCTGTCACTTCCATCGTGAGCGTGAGCTTCCGGAGCACCCCCCGGCTCGCACAGTGAAGTTTGATGATCCGTGAACACGAAACCACGCTGGTGGGACCTCGCATGGTTCTGCGGCCGATGACGGAGGGAGACTGGGACCTGTTGTACAAGTGGAACAACGACCCCAAGGTGCTCTATTGGGTCGAAGGAGAAGCCGTCGACTCCCGCAGTCTCGAAGATGTCCAGCGGATCTATCGCGGCATGTCACGCACAGCTTTCATGTTCGTCGGCGAGCTCGAGGGACGGCCCGTGGCCGAATGCTGGTTGCAGGAGATGAACCTCCCACGCCTAGCGTCGCTCTATCCCGGACTTGACCTGCGGCGAATCGATCTCGCCATCGCCGAGAGGGAGCTGTGGGGACAGGGCCTGGGTACGGAGATCATCGGATTGTTGACCCGATTTGCCATCACGGCCCAGGAGGTGGACATGGTTTTCGGATGCGAAATCGGGGACAACAATGCGCGCAGCCTTGGGGCCTTCGCAAAGGGAATTATACGTTTGACTTGACAAGTGCCTGATAATTCAGTACCTCCTGATAATTCAGTACCTTTTTCAGTACCTTTTGTTGTAGAGAAAGGGAGATTGAAAATGTCGGCACCAGGAAAGCACTACCGCGAAGGCGTGACCGTCATGCAGATGACGGAGATGTTCGGAACCGAAGAGAAGGCCGTTGAGTGGTTCGAAGGCCTGCACTGGCCGGACGGGGATATGTGCTGCTTGAAGTGCGGGAGCACCAATGGAGCCTATCGGGTGAAAAGCGGCAAGCCGATGCCATATCGGTGCGGAGAGTGCAAGGAGTATTTCAGCCTGAAGACGGGAACCTCGATGGAAGACAGCAAGCTCCCACTCCGATTATGGGCCTTGGCGATCTACCTGGAAATGACCAGCCTGAAAGGCGTCAGCAGCATGAAGCTGCACCGCGACCTCGGCATCCGCCAGGCAACGGCCTGGTTCATGCTCCACCGCATCCGGGAAGCGTTCGCTGATGTAGCCCGTTCCTTTATCGGGCCGGTAGAGATAGACGAAACCTACGTCGGTGGCAAGGAAGCCAACAAACATGCCGATAAGAAGCTGAATGTTGGAGGCGGAACGGCTGGCAAGACGGCTGTTATTGGAGCGAAGGACCGGAAGACGAACCGCGTCGTTGCCAAGGTCATCGAGCAGACCGATCAGGAGACGTTCACCGGGTTCGTTGACGACGTAGCCGACGAGGAAGCCATGATCTACACCGACGGCTCCAGTAGCTACGAGGGCCGGAAACGGCACGAGGCGGTCTACCATAGCATCGGGGAATACGTCCGAGGCATGGCACATACTAACGGCGTAGAGAGCTTCTGGTCGATGCTGAAGCGGGCGACAAGGGCGTCTATCACAAGCTGTCAGCCAAGCACCTACAACGCTATGTGCAGGAGTTCGCAGGGCGCCACAACATCCGCGAGAAAGGCACCGTCGAGCAGATGCAGCACGTAGTCGTCGCCATGGTCGGAAAACGACTGCTTTACCGGGACTTGATCGCCTGAGGGAAGATGCCTTCCACACAGGGAAAGGATTGTCGACTTTATCGAGCCGACTGCAAACTGATCCTGGATCAGCTTTTGCAGGAAGGCATTCGAGTAGACCTGATCTACTTGGCATCCCCCCTTCAATTCAAACCGCACCTATTCCATGATCTTCAATCATGGTGGGATTACGGCTCAGCAGAAGGCCTACCATGATATGTGGGATTTCACGGACAGCACCCGTCAGCTGGTGCTTCAGTTTCGAGACGAACTGGACGCCTGGGATCTTCCGGATGCGTTCAAGGAAATTCATGCAGGCCTGGATGCGGATTCTCGAAGGTGGAACCTCCGACGACAGGAAGCTTCTCAATTACCTGATGTACATGACACAACGGCTGATTCGTTGCCGTGACATCCTCGCCCCGGCCGGGTCGATTTACTTCCACTGTGACCCAAGCGCGAGCCATTACCTGAAGGTCATAATGGACGGTGTTTTTGGTCGCCGTCACTTCCGTTCTGAGGTGACCTGGAAGCGCACAAGTGCGCATAGCGGGGCGAAACGGTATGGACCTGTTCACGATACTCTCCTGTTCTACACTGCGTCTGACAGCTACACGTGGACTCCACAGTACCAACCTTATGAGCCGGACTACGTAGACACATTTTTTGATCAGACCGATCCGGACGGACGACGCTACAAGCGGGGAGATTTGACAGGGGCCGGAATCAGAGGCGGAGAAACTGGGCAGCCTTGGCGGGAAATCGACATAACGGCCAAGGGGCGTCACTGGGCTCACCCCCCAAAGGTCTTGGATAAACTGGATGCTCAGGGGCTGATTCATTGGCCTGCAAAATCAGGCATGCCGCGACTGAAACAATACGAGGACGAATCAAAAGGCGTTTTTGCTTCAGGATGTGTGGACAAACATCCGTCCACTTCACAATCTGTCGCAGGAAAGGCGGGGGTTTCAAACTCAAAAGCCTGGCGAACTCATGAGCCGTATCCTTCGGGCTTCTTGTTCCCCAGAAGGCACTGTATTGGACCCCTTCTTTGGATGCGGTACCACAATAGAAACGGCTCACGGTCTAGGCATGGGCTGGATCGGCATCGACATCAGCGGATATGCCATCGACGAGATATAAGACCGAATGGCTGCCCGTGGGGTGTATGACGGCAACCACTACCAGATTCACGAAGGCAGCCCCGATACGATGGCCGAATACAAACGCCTGAACCCCTTTGAAAAGCAGGAATGGCTGATACGTCGACTCGGAGGGTTGCCCAATCCCAAAAAGTCAGCGGATCGCGGAGTAGACGGAGACATGACTTTTCATCTGGGAAGCTCCAAAGGCCAAGACGAGTGGGGCCGGCTGATCTTCTCGTCAAGACGGGTCAGCAGCGTGGTCCTGTTATGATTCGGGAACTTCGAGGTTCCATGAATAATGAGAATGCACTCATGGGGGTTCTCGTCTTGGATCGAGATCCAACTCCCGCCATGGAAAATACAGCAGAAAGGGCAGGGCACCTGAAGTATCAACCGATCGATGATCTACCGCCGAAGAGTTACGCACGAATTCAAATCGTAACAGCTCACGAAGTGATTGACGGCGCGAAAGTGGATTGCCCACCTACCATGCAGACCGTCAAACGATATCGAGAAGACCAACTGAAATTGCGAGTATGAGCCAAAATCCGCAGTCAAGCGCTGTCAATGGAAAGGAAAACGCAATGGACCCGGAAAAATGCTCCCTCCATAGTGGCAGGAAACGCGAGAACAAGGATCAACGCCGTCGATTGGATCTGTCCCTTTATCGACTTCCAGAAAACAGCGCCGGCAAAGTGGGAGGGAAAAAGTGTACTTATTGTGCATATCTCCTTGGAATCAAGTCGACCATTACGGCAGTCGAAAAAGCGTTGAAGATTGGCCAATTCCCGAAAGGACGCAACGATCCTGTTCAGGACAGAAATGAAATGATACCCGTGTTAGGAGCCCTATATGACAACCTCGTGGATGACAATGAATGGTATGAAAAGTACCTCTCCGATTACGTAGACAAACGGTTTCCCGATTTGGAAGAGAACGAACGGGAGGAATGGATCAAGAACCACGCGAGAAAATGATCTGATGAACCAGTCTTCAGTAAAAGACCGCCGACAAGCTGTTCAGAAGTGGCAGAATACGCCGTCAGCCAATCCTCGCTACAAGGGGGCAACGCCCGCCGATGTAGGGCGGGCCTTGCTCCGCAAACCTGCCCGTCACGCAGAAAAGAAGGTCGGGCAACATTCTGAGCCTGTCAAGACAAACGTATAATTCCCGATGCCTTCCTTTCCATACAGGTAGGACCAGATCGAAACGCTGACCTGTTGGCCGCTGCCCTCCACAGCCAGAAAAGCCGTACCGGGCGCCGGTTCCTCGAGCAGCAGGGCGAGCCGCCACGGGGCGCGGTCGGCGACCGCGCCAGCCAGGGCAGGGGCGCCCGATCCGCTGACCTCGATCCGCTCGCCGACCGCGGGGGCGGCGGGGATGCCCAGCGCATCGGCGAGGGTGGTCCAGGCTTTTTCTCGCGGTCCGGGCCAGATCGCCGTGGGCAGGGCCGCCCAGGCGGTCTGCCCGCGGAAGTGCTCCAGGTGCAGCCTGAGGTTGAGCAGGAACAGCTGCCAGCCCTTCACCATGTCCTCGTACTGGGCGTCCCACTCCCCGCCGCTGCCGAAACCGGTGTTGACGAGCCGCACGACGCAGCAACTGCCGCTGCCGGCTTCGACCGACCACTCGAACGCCAGCCCCTCGACATCCTCGCCGCCGTCGAAAAGCACCCGGCGGGGCGGCTCCCAGGCAGCGACCCTCCCCTCGACCTGCATCTCCGGGGAGGGGCCGAAGGAGGCGGCAGCCGTCCCTCCCTCGCGCTCCTCGACGGTGTGGGGGACGTACCACGAGGAGATGCCCGGACCGGTGGCGATGGCGCGCCACACCTCTTCAGGGCTGCCGGTAACTTCGATCTCCAACTCGATGGAGCGAGGGATGTCAGACATGGTTGAGGCTTTCTGTTTCGGGGATGGAAGGGAGGAATGGGATGGGGCGGCGACAAACACGACCCCGACCCCTGCTGCCGCCCCTGGCCTCGAACAGGCGCTCCGGGTCGTTCCAGCGCTCGCCGTCGACCGGGTGAAACTGGAGGCCTTCCATTAGTCAGGTCAGCCCCATGCCCCGGGTGGGGAATCCCTACTCCTTGTGCTCGCAGTTGAACTGCCAGTTGATGCCGAACTGGTCGGTGCAGGAGCCGAAGTACGCCCCCCAGAACATGTCGGCCAGCGGACACGTCACGGTCCCGCCCTCCGAGATTTTTCCGAACAGTTCGTCGGTCTCCTCACGGCTCTGGGTCTGGCAGGAGATGGAGAAGTTGTTCCCCATGTGCGCAGGCCCGAAGGTCGAGGGGGCGTCGCTGCCCATCAGCACGCTCGAGCCGATGGGAAGGGAGACGTGCATGATGTTGTCGCGCTCCTCCTCGGGAACCTCGAAGTCCTCAGGACCGTTGGCGAAGGTGTCGATGAAGGCGAACTCACCCCCGAATACGGAGCGGTAGAACTCGAACGCCTCGCGGCAGTTGCGAAAGTATTACTAACTTATTTAAAAACAACGTCTTACGAAATTTTCTTCCCACTTGAATATGAAGTGATGGTATGTATACCACAGATTGCTGAGTGCTTATTTGCCTATTTTGTGCCCCTGTATAAGGATTGTGGAAAGCTTGGGTTTTTTCCCCAGTGACCGGAATGGGAATACTTGATACCTCACTTTTCAACCAAGGAGAAACACCGTTATGCACCGTCCGTTTATCGCTGTGCTGCTGTTCCTGGCCTTGCCGCTTGCCGCCGCCCAACAGGAGGAAGCCCTTCCCGGCACTTGGGAAGGGGCACTCTATGACAGCACCGGTGCCGAGCAAATAGCCACCACCCGCTTGGCCTTACGGCCAGACGGCACCTTTGATGTTGCCATCCTCATCTTTGGCGATGCTTTCGGGGCCGGAAGCGAAATTCCGGAAACTCTGGAAATCCCGAAAAATTTCGAGGACGAAATCCCGGAAGCCTTATTGGAAGAAATAGTGGAAATAAGAAGGCTACAAACCATTGAGAAAATTTCCGCCTCTGGCACGTATGAAACACGGAAGGACAGCCTGCTGGTGCACTATGACGGAACCGAATATATACTCTCCGGTGGCGAAATTCTGACCACGGAAGAATTTTGGCCCCCTATCTTATCGTTCCTTCTTCGTTTTATTGCTGTGGGGTTCATTTTGCTGGGCGAGGGAATTGTTCTGGACGAATTACCCCCCGCAGAAAAGGATGAGGTTTTATTCGCTGCCCTTCTTCAAACGTATGAAGAAATACCAACAGAAGCTTTCCAGGAGTCTGTTTCTGAATTAATCCCCGACTTTGAACAGGCGGGGCTTGGGCTCCTGATGGAACTGAGGGGCGTCTATGCCATCGAAGGCGACACCTTACTAATAACCAGCAGTGTGTTTGACCAAAGTCCGGAAACGTATGAATTTAAGCGTGCGGATGTTGCCACCGCCATCGTCCAAACCACGTGGGGGGCTATAAAAGGAAGTCACCGAAGATGACGCCCGACGACATCCTCCCCGTTATCAGCCTCCGCAGCCGCCAGTTCCAAGGCGGGATGCTGTAGGTCCTCGATTAGGGCAACTCTTCGCCGCTGTCGCTCGATTTCCACCCAATTCTTCCCCTTATTCTGGATTTCTCCGAGCCTTCAGGGCTTCCACTTTGGCTTCGTATTCTTCCTGGCTATCATCTCGACCAGTTTCCTCGATGTAGTCTGGACCCTTCCCTTTGTGGATATCCTCTGCGGTAAAGGCTCCCCCGGGATGCCAGATGGAAGAAAAGGGAGAATCATGTTCCTTCTCCGGCGTATGGATGAAAAATGGTTTATTTACGCGGTATTTCCCCACAAGTACAGGCCCATGAGCGTGTTGTACAGGCCCATTGTCCAGTAGGTTTGATGCGATGTCTAACTCAAAATCGAACAAGAATAGAGGGGTGTCTCTGATTCGGTAAACCTCGATTTCCGTGGGTGCTATCAGGGTAGAAAAGCCCATTTGCTACTCCTTTCGCTGGAAAAATGAGTTCAAGGAACTCAGCCTGATTCCGGGCCGGCTGTCAACCTCTCGTAACACGCTCCGCACAAATAAACCTGCGTTTCTTCGCGGTCACGTTTTCGGCGCCACCGGTAGTAAGGGGGTTCAGGTTTTTCATGAACCTATCTCAAAATAGGCAAAAACTTGTTTTCGAAATGATAGTGATGTACCCTTGGTGTATGGTCAATCTGACCGACATGCAATGGCAACGAATCCGGCATCACTTTCCTGAAGAACTTCGTCCCAAGAGCCATCCGGGTCGCAAACCGGTTTGCACGCGTGATGTTTTTGAAGCCGTCCTCTGGATTCTAAGCACCGGGGCTCAATGGCATATGTTGCCGCCGTGCTATCCGAACTACAAAACCGTGCATCGCCGTTTTCAAAACTGGTGTCGTCAAGGGGTAGTACGCGAAGTTCTCATGGACCTGGCCCAGACACTTCACGAGCAAGGGGGCTTGGACGAATCGGAGGCTTTCATCGATGGCATGTTCTCGGCGGCCAAGGGTGGAGGTTCCGATATCGGCCACACCAAGCGAGGTAAGGGAGTGCGGGTCATGGGGATCGTGGACGGCAATGGGCTTCCCTTGGCGGTGAGCACGCATGCAGCGAACCATCATGAAGTGACGCTGGTTCAGTTGACCTTTGATTTTTACCTGATCGAAGACCAACCTGACAACTTGATCGGCGACAAGGCGTACGACAGCGATTCGTTGGATGAAGAGCTTAGGAAAGACGGGATCGAGATGATCGCCCCGCATCGCCAGAATCGGACCAAGAAAAAGACTCAGGACGGACGGCGATTGCGGCGTTATGTGCGGCGTTGGATGGTTGAGAGGTTCTTTGCTTGGCTTCAATGGCAGCGTCGAGTGATCACGCGCTGGGAATTGTATCCGGAGAATTTTCTTGGCTTCGTCCAACTTGCATCCATTTTGATTTTACTTAAACAATTTCAATTTTGAGATAGGTTCATAGGTGGGGGCCAAGTGACCGCAGCCGCTGCACGCGCCCCGGGAGTTCTTCCGTGGCCTTATCCTCACCATTATCCTTCCGTGCCGGTCAAAATGACTGCCCTCAAACACAAACCGCTTGGAGGTCGTGCACCGGTTTAGTACCGTGATCAGGCGCATCATTCCCTCCACAGGTAGTTGGGTTCGGTCTTGGTGGACTGTCCCAACATACCGGGGGATGATGCGCCTGTGCTACCTGGCCTCCTCTATTCCCATCGCCGCAGCCTCCCCTCCTCACCCACAGATTCTCCAGAAGAGCCCTATTTTATGAGCAACAGCCGCCGCACCCGTACCCCCTGCGTGCTGGTGAGCCGAGACAGATACACCCCGCTGGCCAAGCCCGCCCCGGTGTCGTTGCGGCCATCCCAGACAATCTGGTAGCGCCCCGCCGCCTGCACGCCTTGGACTAAGGTGCGCACCCGCTGTCCCCGGACATTGTAGATGGCCAATTCCACTGCACCAGCCACCGGCAGCGCGTAGGTCATCTGCGTTTCGGCATTGAATGGGTTGGGATAGTTGGCGTATAGAGCGAACGTCTGGAGCGCAACCACCGATTTGGCGCTGGTCTCCGTGATGGTCCCCGTCGCCTCCGCCCTCGTGATTTCGAGCGTCTGGGATGCGTCATCGCACAGCCGTGCATTGCTGATCTTGACCATCACGGTCTCGCCGTTGTCGTTCACCCTATCGTCGATGATGAGGACGAAGGGCTTGTCCACTTTTTTTCCGATCGCCATCCAGTACGTGGCTTTCGGGATCTTGAGGTAGTCCGTTCCTTCCGTGGCGGTGCCGCCCGAGATGGCCTCGAAGTCGTAACACACAAGGTCGTCAGACTTCCGCGAGAGCTTGACTTTGAAAAGGAGCCACCCGTCGTCCTCGTCCCCGGTCGCGTCTTGGATCCCAATGGTCAGACCCGGCACGTCGGTCGTGGTGGTCGTGGTGGTCGGCGCGGTGATCGTTCCCGTCGCCTCGGCGGGCGTGATGTTGAGGTCCGCTTTCTTTTTGCCGCGCTTATTGATCAGGCGCGCGTTGCTGAGCCTTACCATCACCGTCTCGTCGTCGTCGGTGACCGCGTCCTCAATGAGCGCGAAGCCCATCTGCGTGGTCATCTCTCCCGCCGGAATGACGTGGGTGTAGTCGTGCGCCCAGTAGTCGACGCCTTCGGTGGCGGTGCCTCCCGAAATAGTCTCGAAGTCGACCTTCACCGTGTGCGGCGAAGCTGGTGAGAGCGTGACATCGAACATGAGGTGGCCGTCGTTCTCGGCGGCGCTGGCGTCCGCGATCGAGAGTCTAGGTGGCGAGCTCCCCAACACGAGACTGACCCTGACTTCCTGGCCGTCCGGCCAGACCAGGCCGGGGGGCAACTCGCCGGCGGGAGAGTGCCATAAATCGCCCGTGCTGCCGTCATCCGACTCCATGTCCGTTGTAAACGTGTGCTCGCCAACGGTGACCACCGTGCCGCGCGGCACCCGCGGTATGGAGCCGAAGTAAAAGTAAGCACGGGACAGGTACTTATAGGTGTGCACCGTCCAGACGTTGAATTCTTCGTCGCCGTATTCGATCTGGTCGTCGTCGAGCGAGCCGAACTTGTCATACTCATACCCGAGCAAACGGCCGTCGCCTTCGGCGTCTGCCACCGTCATCGTCGCGCACCAGTCGTTGACCGCGGGACAGGGGCCCGGCAACACCACCACTGTCACTGTCCCGTTCCGGGGATACGCGTCGCTCGTGAGCGGGCCCTCGGCGTGGCCCCGGGAGTCGGTGAAGCTCACCTTCACCTTGATCTGCTTGCCCAGGTCGGACGCGGTCAGCGTGTAGGTTTCGGAGGCCGCCCCGGGGATGTCTGTGTCGGTGGAGCCGTCCACCCGCACCCACTGGTAGGTGAACGTGGGGGTCGTCGGCAGCCCATTCGGGTCCTCGATGTCGTCCGTCGCCGCCGTCAGCGTCTTGCTCACCTGCCCCCCACCGGAAATCGTCGGCTGGCCGGTGGCGGGAGCGTCGGTCACAACGAGCGACACGGCGACGTCGGTCCCGGCAGTCCAACTCAGGTTGGTGTTATTCCACTTCCATTGAGTCTTGGCGCCGTTGATCCGGTCGGCCTCCTTAAGGACGAATTCCTCGCCGTCAATCACCAGTGTCAGACCCTGTGTGGCGGCTGTGGCACCCGTATCGAGCCTGAATGTCAAGCCTCCGTCCTTGGTAAAAAATTTAGTGACCTCGTAGTCCGTACCGTCATCGGTGAAGTCGGCGTCGCTCAACGTGTTCGAGTCGCTGCATCTTATATTCTCCGTCGAGGTGTTGTCGCAGCCCAACGGTACGGGAGTCCCTAAGGATGTGACCCCCGGCGTCAGCGTGGCCGACCAGATCGTGGTCTGGGCTTGCGCGGGGAGGGCCGCGGCAAACAGCACGGCGGAGGTCACGAGGACCGCAGCCGCTGCGTGGCAGGCGACAGAACCTGCGCGTGCCGCCGCCGACGGGTGGGACGCGCGATGGTTGGACGCGGAAGAGGACCCGCCCGGAGAGGGCGGGGAGGATTCAGGGGGCCGGCCGGGGGCCGCATCGGTGCAGCCGACCCATGGCGCGCGCCGTGCATCCGTCCACGGCCCGGCCAAAGCCATCGTGCCGGTCCCCGTGCCCGCGGCGACAACCGCCCGCCCGGCTCTCCCGGTCCACAGCCCCATCCATCCGGCCCTCACCGGCGATGTGCGCGACACGGCCGCGTCTCCGATGCCTGAATCCATTCGATGACTCCTCGCTTCTGGGGGGGACGACGGTTCGGGCCTGTTCCAGAACCGGCGATCCCCGTCCACCGGTCTCCCGACGAGCACGCAAGGATGCCGAAAAACAAATCGACGAAGCCTGGACGCGAACGACAAATTTAACAGGGTTGGGCTCATTTGCGCGTCCCCAACATTGGGGAGATTTGGCGATTTGTGGGGCAGGATTCGGACTTTACGGGCGGCCGGGGTCAGCGCCGATCCGCGGCGGCTTCCGCCTTCAGGGCCGGGACTCCGGAGCGCCGCCCAGCGCAAGCACAAGCCGCACCAGGTCCGCCTGACGCGACAGGCCATGCTTGGCGAACATGTGCTTCACATGCGAGCGGATCGTGCTTTCTCCGCGGCCCGTCGCCGCGGCGATCTCGCGGACGGTCAGGCCTTCGGCCAACAGCACCGCCACGCGGCTCTGCATCCCCGTGAGCCCGAGCGCCGCCGCCGCCGCGGCCGGATCGATGCGGGTCCGACTCGCCGGGTCGGCGACCAGCACCAGCGCCGCGACCGGCCAGACCCGCAAGTCCGTCTCCGGCCAGCCCACCGGGTTGACGTGCAGCGCCAGCGGCGGCCGGGGAGGAGGGCGGCTGACCATCGTCGACCCGGCGGCGCCCTGAGCCCCGAACGGCGGCAGCGCTCGCGCCAACACCGCCTGGAGTTGGGCGTCGTCCTCCGTCGAGCGGGCGTGGAGGAAACCGCCCTCGTCGAACAGACCTTCGCCGGTCCGGATCACATCCCGGGCGCGGTCGTTCGCCTCCACGATCCGCCCGCGGCCGTCGAGCTGCACCAGGCCCAACCCGGTGGTGTCGAGCAGCGTCGCCAGGGACGCACCCAGCGCGCCGGCCCCGGCCAGCGCCTGCTGCGCGCGCACGCACTGGCGGATATGGGGCAGGAGACGCTGGATCAGGTCGATCCGGGCGGACGACCAGCCGTCTCCGTCGACCGGGTCGTTGACGACCCAGACGATCCGCGAGCCATGCGGCCCGTCCAGGCGCACGTTGATGCTGTTGCAGGCGCGGGCGCGGGGCAGCAGCTCGTTGTACGCCGCGGAGGTCTTGAGTTCCTCGTCGGTGTAGAGGTCGGTGATATGGACCAGCCGGCTGTCGGGGAGACGCCGCAGGCGCGGGGCCCGTTCGTCCCGGGGGTAGTAGGTCCGGAAGTATTCCCGCTCCAGGGCCCGGTCCCGTTGTCCGCGGACGAACGACCACGCAAAGACCATCCGGATCTCTTCCGCGGAGTCGCCGCCGCCGAACACCATGCTGCTGCCGTGCGTGCCGAGGGCGTCGTCGATGAGCGCGGTGGCGCTCGACCAGTGCGCACGGTCGAGCGCCGTCTCGTGCAGCGAGGCCAGGATGGCGTCGAACGCCTCCCGTTCGCTCATCGGCGTACCGTCGCCTGCGACCCGCCGGCCGCCCCGATTCCGATCGGCTCGTGCGCCAAAGAACCCTCCCTCGTTTCGTTGATGCTGCGTCGCAACCCTGCGCCCCGATGCGGCCGGGGGCCCGCGGCGTCGGCGAGGGCCGTTTCCGCCCCCGGCGCCGAGTCGCAGGAAGGTAGCGCTCCCTTCATTGTCATGACCATTGCCTGTACGATACACTAATACCAGAGAGGGAGGCGGCTCCGCTCCCCATGGGAGCCCCCGGCGATGCCATGGGGCAACGGTCGTTGAGGGGGGTCAGAGTGTCGGCGGCCCGGGAGGCGATGATGTTTTCAGTTGGCGAAGCGATACGATCCGCGGTCGCGGGCGCGGTGGTTCGGCCCGAGCGCTGGCGGCGCGGAGTGGCCTACAACCCGCTCTCGGCGCGGACGGCCCAGGATCCCTATCCCGCCTATGCGGCCCTGCGCGACCGGGCTCCGGTGCACCGCAGCCGGTTGTTGAGGGCCTGGGTGTTCACGCGCCACGCCGATGTGGGCGCCATCCTGCACGACCATCGGCGTTTCGGCAATGACCCGCGCAAGGGCCTGCTATCGTCTCGACAGCGGGCCATGCTGCCCCCGCCGCACGAATTCACGTTGCTGTTTCTGGATCCTCCGGACCACACGCGGCTGCGGGCGCTCGTCAGCAAAGCCTTCACCCCGGGGGCCGTCCATGCGCTGGAGTCCCGCGTCCGCAGCATTCTGGGAGGCCTGCTGGACGACATCGACGACCCATCCGCGTTCGATCTCATGGAGGCGGTGGCTCGGCCCCTGCCGGTGATGGTCATGGCCGAGATGCTGGGCGTTCCGTCTGAAGACAGGGCCCGATTCGCAATGTGGGCGGCGCAGCGCGCGCGTCTGCTGGAACCGACGATCCGTCGGCGCGAACGCAAGGCCGGCGGAGCGGCCTCCCGAGCTTTTGACGCCTATTTTCGACCGATCATCGAGGAGCGGCGGGCCTCGCCGCGGGAGGACATCGTCAGCGCCCTGGTGCGCGCGCAGGACGAAGGTGAACAGCTGAGCGAACGCGAGACGCTGAACATGCTGCGCCTGCTCCTGAGCGCCGGCACCGAGACCACGGCCAACCTGATCGGCAACGGCATCCTGGCCCTGGTTCGCAATCCCGATCAGCTTCAGCGACTCAGGGAGGACCCGGGCCTGATCCCGGCGGCAGTGGAAGAGCTGCTGCGCTTCGACTCTCCGGTGCAGGCCGATTTTCGGCGTGTGCTCGCGGACTGCGAGGTGAACGGCTTTCCGTTGCGGAAACGCGACAACATCGTGCTCCTTCTGGGCGCGGCCAACCGGGATCCGGACATGTTCGTCAATCCGGACGGGCTCGACATCGACCGCCGCCAGGGTCGGCACCTCTCGTTCGGGGGCGGGATCCACCATTGCCTGGGCGCTCCGCTGGCGCGTCTGGAGGGCCGGATCGTTCTGGAGATGCTGCTCGACCGGTTCAAGTCGATGAGGCTGCTTGGGGATCGCCCGCGGTTTCGCAAGGGCATCGTACTTCGGGGCCTCCAATCCCTGACGCTTCGGTGCGTCAGCAATTGAGACGACCAACGGGCCGCTTCGGGGATTCCGATACGCAGTCAGGTAGCTTCTCTTGATCGATCACTCATTGACTTGCTCCTGGCATTCCCTTCAAAATAGCCACTACGGGTCCAGATTCGATAGGCCATCGGCCAAGCTCAGGGCTTGGCCGATGGCCTATCCCGGGGCAGGCGCATGGGCCGCCGGGCCGTTTCCCGCCGGCGTGAACCTTGGAAAGTCGGCCAAGGATGCGGCCGAATGGCTACCGCAACGGAGTCAGTGCTGGTTCGTGGGCACCGTAATCCGAGTAAGGGCGAAGTACGGCCTCAGCGTAGGTGCCCGGGAAAAAGCCGCGCTTGCCCGGGTGTATTCCGGCTGCCGTCAGCGGGACTTCTGGTAGGCGGTTACTTTTGCACCAAAGGAGGGGTTTCATGGATTACGAAGCGGAACTGCGCGACGTTGCCCACGGGTTACAACAGGTCGCTTTGCAACTTTACGCCCACCTTGAGGACCCGGAAGGCGGGCACCTCAAAACCCGCCAGGACGGGCGAATCTCAATCCAACGGCGGCCTGCATTGAGGGACCAGAGACCCCAACTCTTTATTGTTCCAACCTTCGAGGAAATCCGGGACATGGCGTACAACTACAAGGCCACGGCCTCCGGGTATTATTTGGAGTAAAGGGATTCCACGCCATGAAATTTTGGAAGAAACTCGCCTACGGTCATTCTGGATTAGGCATGATACGACGAGCCCGCTTTGCGGTCCTGGTCCTATGGGGCCGCTTTTGGGGGCTCCTGCCTAATCATCTATATAATTCCCAAATTTAAATCCCGCGTAATGACAACAGCCCTGCCTTCTCGAATCGTGAACGACAGCAGGTTGTAGCCAGAAAAGAAAGGACAGGCAAGGTAAGGGTACCTGCATCACTTGACCTCCAAAGCTTTGATTCGAGCCCATGAATCCATCTCCACGGCACTGTTGTCAGGCACGAAACCATCCGGACCAAGGAGAAGGCCGTCAGCCATTCTGTCTGGTGGAGAGTAGTTCGTGTCTTGAGTTAACCCTCTGGTTGCATAAAAACAGGGCATTTTTCATCTCTGAACTGCCACAATGCTCGGGGTTCGAACAGATCCAGTTGCGCCGCCGATGCCGGTCGTCCCCTCGTCGCGGATCTCGCCGCCGACCCCGATCGAGGCGGGGAAGGGGGAGAGCGCCGTCGGGTGGTTGTGGGTCTCCACCTTGCAGAGGATGTGGTTCAGCTTGTCGCGATCTTCATCAGTTGCTATAGAAGCGATCACGGATTCAGGTTTTCAAGACTAGCACGATGCGCTTTGGCTTATATGAGCGGGGAAGGTGCTCGAGCAGCTTCACGAACCGATCCGTGTTCTTTTTCCGATGCTCGATCCAGACCAATCCGCCGTTGTGCTCGTTGCCTCGACCCAACTAAACGGGCAGCGCAACCCGACGGCCGCTGTCCAAACTGGGTCGGTGTCGTATTCCCCGGGAATGTCGGGGAGCTTCAACGATTCGGGGAGTGGAGAGGCGGCGCGTTGGACAAGAAACGGAGCAAGGGGGTCAGACATGTGGGGATTCGGACAGACCAAGTGGATGCGGGACGCGGCGAGAAGTGGGGTCGAACCCTTCGAGGTGAAGCATCCGGGTAGTTCGAATCGAGATTCCAGAGGGGAACGCGACGCTCTGGCGTTACATGGACTTGGCGAAGTTGTTGGCGCTTGTGAGCAATCGTGGTCTGTTCTTCAACACTGTGAACAAGCTGGGCGACCGGTTCGAGGGACAGTGGTCGGACCGGACCTTGGAGTTGATTCGAGATAGGGAAGAATTGTGGATTCACGAGCGAGGTTGCCATGTGGTCATTGAGGACAGGAGGCAGGGTCAGCGGCTGGAGTTACTAAGGGTAGATCCCGACTGGTCGGTCGAAGAGACCATCAGCCATTGGAACCGGACGATTCGCCGGGGAGCTTCGCGTGGGGCGACATTCGTCAACTGCTGGTACCAGGAGGCAGAAGAGTCCGAGGCGATGTGGAAGCTGTTTGCCGGCGAGGAGTACGGCGTAGCTGTCAGGACCACTCCGGCCCGGCTGGTCGGGAGTTTCACGAAGCGGCTGCCGGACGTACCTCGGGTACGTGGCGTACATCGCGTACGACAAGGATTCTACGCCCGTGTCCGAATTTCCGCCGGTGTTCTACAAGCGGGAAGCGTTCAAGCACGAACATGAGGTACGTGCGGTGGTGGCGCCGGGACAGCGTGCCCAGAATGCGCAGGTCGAGGGCGATGATGCGGGTACGGTGGAATTGTCGACGACCACTCCGCGTGTGGGTCATCCGGTAGGGTCTGCCGAGAGTCGCAATCTGGTTCCTCCGGCCAAGCAGCGGCGCCTGCAGGCGAGCTGGGCGGAGACCTTTCGCGCGCACGCCTTGCCGCTGATCGACGAAGAACAGTTCGCGTCCTTGTATTGCGACGACAACGGTCGTCCCAACCAGCCGGTGGCGACGGTCCTGGGCGTGCTTCTGCTCAAGGAGATGTTCGCTCTGACCGACGCCGAGGCGCTGGAGCAGTTGGAGTTCAGCCTGTTGTGGCAGCACGCCCTGGAGCTGACCCCGGACGAGGCCCACCTGGCGCAAAAGACGAGGACTAACAACGTCCTGACGCTGCACAACTTTCGCGCTCGCTTGCTGGCCCATGACCGCGGCCGGCAGGCGTTCGAGGCGACCACGGATGGCATTTTCCAAGCGTTGGGTACGAAAGTCACCCGGCAGCGTCTGGACTCCACCCACGTGCTCAGCAACATCGCGGTGTTGTCGCGTCTGGGGCTGTTGTGTGAGACCCTCCGTCACTTTCTCAAGACCCTGGCCGCGGAGCATCCGCGCCTGTACGGGCGGGTGCCGAAGCGCCTGCGCGAGCGCTACCTGAAGGAGGACGGCAACGCCACGGCCTACCAGGACGCGCCCTCCGGCACGGGCAAGAGGCGGCTGCCGGTGTGCGCGCGCGATCTGTATCGTCTCCATCAGCTGTTTGCGGGCACCGCGGCCGAGGGCCTGGAATCCTACGCGCTGTTGCAGCGCCTGCTGGCCGAGCAGTGTGAGGTGGTCGCGGCCAAGCAGCGCCCCTCGACCGAGGACGACGACGCCGGCGAAGGCGGCGTGCCGGTGGCGCTGAAGGCGCCTGAGAAGGTCGGCAGCGACTCGCTGCAAAGCCCCTATGATGCCGAGGCCACCTACCACGGCCGCAAGGGCAAAGGGTATGAGGTGCAGATCGCCGAGACCTGCGTCGAGGCCGACGACGACCCAACCGACGACGACCCAACCGACACCGTGAACAGGATCACCCACGTAGCGGTGACCGATGCCTGCGTCAGTGACGAGCACGCGACGATGCCGGTGCTGGAGGCCCTCGAAGAGCGCGGGCAACGACCCGACGAGCTGGTCGCCGACACCGCCTTCGGCTCCGGCGACAACGCCATGGCCGCCGAGCGCTTCGGCACCGAGTTGGTCAGCCCGGTCAAAGGCCCGCAGATCGATGTCGAGGAGCGGCCCGAAACGGTGACCGAGGCCGACTTCCTCGTCGAGGCCCGTATCCGGGATCCGGCCATCTGCCCGGCCGGATACCTGGCTAGAGGCAAACGCCGTGTGAGAAGAAGCCCCATCATGTGATCCTGACCTTCGAGCGCGAGGCCTGTGAGACCTGCGCCCTGCTTGCCGTCTGCCCGGTGAAACGGAACAGGGCCCGGGACGGCTACGCCGTAACCGTGGACCTGAAAGCCGTCAACCTCGAACGCCGCCGCCGCGCCATGGCCAGCGGCGCCTTCAAGGAGCGCTATCGCATTCGCGCCGGCATCGAGGCCACGGTCTCGGAACTGAAACGAAGACACGGGCTGGGCGCCCTGCGCGTGCGCGGGCGTTGGCGCGTGGAGCTGGCCGTCTACCTCAAAGCCCTGGCCTGTAATATCAAGAGAATGCTGCGGGCGCTTACGCCCAAGCCCGAAACCATAGCTCCGGCGATGGGCTGAAAAGGGGGGCAGAGGTCCCTTTCGGCGCCGAAAAAGGCCCTTGAAGTCTTGGATCGGGCCCCTGCGCCGATAGCGCCCGAAGGCAGCTTCATGGCAGCGCATTCCGGATTCGTTTCATAGTTGAAAACTTTAGCTTTGGGTGCCAATTCTTACCCACGAAAACCGGGTTTCTACGAGGGAGTCAACCTTCAGCCGGTAGTGCCGCCCGAGATACAGAAGGCTTTCGCCGCTGACAAACTCCCGGGGGCGACGACGGCGGTCCCCTGACTCCCCGGAGCCGCTGCCCGATCCACGGTGCCTTCAGCCTGACCACCGCGTCGAGCCGGCTGGCAAACGATCCTCACTCAGGGGCGTTAGCCTGACCCTGGCGGTGCGCTAAGCGCCTTGACCGAGAGTCCCAAAAGGTGCCCCATTTTACCTCGTATAATAGGTCCGGAGGTTTGAGACAACGTATGAGCGCAACGGTGTTCTTCGGGAACGGCGAATAAACGTGGCTCCTCGCGACCTCAAGTGGGTAGGGGTTGACGGGCGATTGGCGGTGGTGGACGATTGCTCCGCGCCATCGGAATGTCTCCTCCTTCGCCCCGAAAGCCGGATACCGCAACAGGATGGACGATTCTCCTCATTCCGGCGGCGCATCGTTATAGCCGCCCTCGAATAAAGCGGGCCATCGTTGCTCTCCGCCCGGCGCGACCCACAGTACACCAGCCGGACGGCGGCGAGCCGAAGACGGTTGAGGCAATGGAATACTCAAGAGAGGAAACCATAGGTCTGGTGGCGGAAGACCTCAGAGCAGCCAGGGCACGGCTGGGCATCACGTCGGCCCAGGCAGCGAGACGGGCGGGTGTCGCCGCGGCTTGGTACAGGGCGCTCGAGAAGGGCAGGGTTCCGAGCAGTCAAGACATCCTGCGCAAGTTGGTTTGGGTGTGTCGGCGTTTGGATATGGAATCGGTTCGAGTCGCCTACGTTTCTTCATCAGCCCTGCCGCCGTCTTCGGTTACCTGGAACGCATCGGTTTCGGCGCGACACTGGCGTCCCGGAAGCCGGCCGACAAGCAGATGGTGGAACTATTGACCGGAGCCGTATCCACGATGTTCCTCGACGAGGTCAACGACTACTACGTCAAGCCCGTGAAGGACGACCCACCCGACGTGGAAGTTCTGGCGGTCGAGCGGGACAGCCGCGCGTTCTCGACAATGAAATTGGAAATAGTGCAGGACGGAAAGTACTCGGAGAGCGTGTTCGAAGTGATCGGCAAGAAGCTCGCAAAAAGATATGAGCGGGGGACTGTTCTCGTGGTCGTGATAGAGAAAACGGAGCAATTCCTGGTTGCGGATCTGCACGACTTCATCCGGGACAACAACCCGCACGGCATGCGGATTTACGTCATCGGCGGTACTGGAAGAGCCGGCAGGTTCAAGGGGATGCCGTGCGACGAAATCACGTGTGACGATGCGGGCTATTGCGAGTGGAAGGAGATGGAGGTCGATCAGCGGGACAGGAACGCCGGCTTCCTAGGGCACGACGGCGTCTTCTACGAAACATTTGGGCTTGCTAGGTTCCTGAAAATGCCGTTGTTCGTCAGGGAAGTGAAGCTAAGTGCCCCCTAGGTGCCACTCTGTCAAACCATTTTTCCTCAATGGTTACCTTGGCTGGGAAGAATCGCGCGCTCCTTCAACGGACGGCAGGAAGGGTGACGCTCCCGCGTGGTAACATGCTACCACGGGAGCATGTAGCGAACCTTTGTTCTCTCCAGAGGCCAGAGCCCGGCTGCGATCAGGCCGCAGAGCCGGCCGGCATGCCCCCGGCGGCCCACGCGGAGAGGCCGAAGGCAAGCGGCAGGAAAACCGACGCGGGCACCGCGAGCTGGGACAGGCTACCCCGCTGTTCGGCGATTCGACGTCATGACGATGCAAGATAATTGGAGCCTCCCATTCGCTTTTTTGACTTGCCCTTTCCCGGTTTCTGGAACCGGCCCCGGCTGGACTTGTCGGGGCCGGCCAGTCGGAGGGTTGGCAATCGCGCAAAAAGCGACCCTCCGGGTTCAGGCCGGAGCGCCTGAAAGAGATGGGCCGCGTCGTTACGCCCGAGAGCCTGGGTTGCCCATCCTCGGCCCCAGCCCTTTCAGAACTGGGAGACGACGATGCGGCCCCGTCAAAGAAACTCTTTGAAACCGCACGAACCGTAGCGCAACTCAACCTAAACCCCCCTCTGGACACCGCAACAAAAAATCCCCGCGAGTGATAACTGTTGGTATAACGGCTCTCGGGGGTTTTTTCAAGTAACGAATTAACAGCAACTTACAACATTACAACTGCGGAAGACCTGGTCACCGAGGGCCTGCAGACCTCCCAGGCGATCGCCCTCGATCCGGGCGAGGGCAGGATGTACTGGACCGACTACGGCACCGACAAGATCCAGCGCGCCCACCTCAATGGCAGCCAGGTTGAAGACTTGGTCACCTCCGGCCTGAAGGAGCCCTACGGCCTGACCCTGGGCGCCGGGCTGCCGGCGCAGATTCTGAAAGTAGAGGGGGCCTCGGCCACCCTGAACCTGGCCGGCCGCTTCCGCGACCCGGAGGGGGGCGCCCTGACCCTTATGGTCTCCTCCAGCGACGAGGCGGTCGCAACCGCGACCCTGGCCGACTCGGTGGTCACCATCGCCCCGGTCGCCCCCGGCCGGGTGACGGTCGCGGTGACCGCCCGCGACCAAGGGGGCCGGGCAGCCACCCTGCCGGTGCGCGTGACCGTGTACCCGGCCAACCGCCCGCCGGTGGCCCACACCCTGGCCGACCGCAAGATCCGCATCGACCGGCCCGCCCGGGTCGAGCTGTCGACCACCTGGACTGATCCTGATTCCATAAAATCGAAAAGGGTTTTTACATTGAAGTCGTTCGGTGTGGCAGTTATGTCGTAATCTAAAACTGTATCTTCCTCTTCCTTTTCTTCTTCGGCGTAGTCCTCAAACCACTTATCCCTAGTTCCTGATTCTTTTTCGAGCACGCGATTTTCTCCCTTTATCTTTAGGTTTCAATTGATGTTCCCGCAGGTCGGCCTTTACAATTGCCGGGAGGATGTCGATTTCGTCCTGTTCCATATCGAGGTCTAGGATGTTCCGGCAGTTCCCATATGCAGCGTCCTTAGCATCGAGGATGACCGCATTGGCAATACGCTTTAGACCGGAGAATTCAGGCAGCAGCTCACGGCCCCTTTCCGTCACGGGTCTCACAATTATTTAGCCCCCTTCCTGATACCCATTGGTCGAAAGTCTTTTCGCTCGTGTCTGCCTTCTTTCTGCATTGTCCTCTTCCCCTTCAAGCCTGCCTTCAAGGGTTCTGATGACGATAATTTGCCGCCTGCTATGGAAGCCTTCAACCTTTGGTTCCCGACTCTCAGTTTCCAAACAGCCCGCCCTGCTCAGCTGGCGCCTCCTGGCGCGCCAGGCGCGCGATCTGCCGCCAGCTCAGGACCAGGGCCTTGTAGGACAGCGTTTCGGCGGTGGGGTTCTTTCGCTCCGCGACCGCGTACAGGGAGTACGCGAACTCGCGGGCGGTTTCGTCGACGCCGCCGAGTTGCCTGATGAAGCCCGTCGGCCCGGTCTCTCCTCCGGATACCAGGACGCTCACGAAGTGATTAACGACCTCCCAGACGGGAAGCCGGCGGTCTGCGGCAGGGTCCCAATCTTTGGGCAATACCTCCGGGCGGGGCAGTCGCACCTCGCCGCCTTCAGACTCCAAGATGCCCGCCTCCGCCATGCCGGCGACCGCGGGTTTATACGGAATAGACAGATCCATCATGCGTTCCCTATCACTGGAACCTATCTCAAAATTGAAATTGTTTAAGCAAAATCAAAATGGATGCAAGTTGGACGAAGCCAAGAAAATTCTCCGGATACAATTCCCAGCGAGTGATCACTCGACGCTGCCATTGAAGCCAAGCAAAGAATCTCTCAACCATCCAACGCCGCACATATCGCCGCAATCGCCGTCCATCCTGAGTCTTTTGCTTGCTCCGATTCTGGCGATGCGGGGCGATCATCTCGATCCCGTCTTTCTTAAGCTCTTCATCCAACGAATCGCTGTCGTACGCTTTATCGCCGATCAAGTTGTCAGGTTGGTCTTCGATCAAGTAAAAGTCAAAGGTCGACTGAACCAGCGTCACTTCATGATGGTTCGCTGCATGCGTGCTCACCGACAAGGGAAGCCCATTGCCGTCCACGATCCCCATGACCCGCACCCCCTTACCTCGCCTGGTGTGGCCGATATCGGCACCTCCACCCTTGGCCGCCGAGAACATGCCATCGATGAAAGCCTCCGATTCGTCCAGGCCCCCTTGCTCGTGAAGAGTCTGGGCCAGGTCCATGAGAACTTCGCGCACCACCCCTTGACGACACCCGTTTTGAAAACGGCGATGCACGGTTTTGTAGTTCGGATAGCACGGCGGCAACATAGGCCATCGAGCCCCGGTGTTTAGAATCCAAAGGACGGCTTCAAAAACATCACGGGTGCAAACCGGTTTGCGACCCGGATGGCTCTTGGGACGAAGTTCTTCAGGAAAGTGATGCCGGATTCGTTGCCATTGCATGTCGGTCAGATTGACCATACACCAATGGTACATCACTGTCATTTCGAAAACAAGTTTAAGTTTGCCTATTTTGAGATAGGTTCCGTGGTTTCGGCGACAGGAAGGGGTGACCTTGGCAAAAAAAGCCTGTTGTTCCCGGGCATTTTTTTTACCTTACCCCTCAAGGCAACCATCGGGCTGGTGTTCGATGGACTCCTTGCAGACTTGGTGTTGGAGGGCAGCAGCAGCAATAGAGAAGGCGATGGCAGTGCACCGATGAGGCCGGTGGCAACAGGAGGGAGCGGCGAGGTTGCGCGCCGGATTTCCGTCCCGGCGACCGGAAGGAGCCGTTTCTTTCGGAACAGGTCGATGCCGGGAAAACCTTACCTCACAACAAAAAGAGGCAGAAAATGCCACACTTTCTGAGGCGGTCCAAGATCCCCCTCGCCATTGCGACGGGAGTCATGCTCTCTGCCGGGGCGTTGTTTCTGGGTGCAGGTTCATTGCACCATTTCGGCGGGGTTTACTCCGATGGAGAATGCGCCTACGCGTGCTCCCAGATAGGACACGGAAGCTACACCTGGTACGAGGGTGGCAACTGTTGCGACTGTGACTGAGATGCCCCCCTCCAGCCAAGTCTGCGCCGGGCGGACGAGTGTCCCGCGAACCCTTCTTCCGGGTGCGTCGGGGCGCTTGTCCGTCTTTTTTCTTTGCGGTAAATGCGCGATACCCGCACCTCCCGGCTTCGACCGGGAAAGCCGAGGGCCGGTCCGCCGAGTCGGGTCTTGAGCAGGGAAGGAGAGCCATGCCTGTGCGGATCAAAAAGCTGTGTAACCCCACCCTGGGCCTGCTCCTCTGGGTGGCCCTCCAGGCCGGTGCCCACGTCGGCGATCGCCTGTACCCGATTGCCTACCTCAGCGACGAGATGCTGGCCGAGATCCAGCTCGGCGACGGCCAGATACAGGAGTGGATCGACCTGATCGGGGAGCCGACCCTGACCCTGCTGGATTTCACGGAAGAAATTGCGGACTCCCCGCTTGATCCTTCCGACCTGGACTTCCGCATCTGGCTGGCCTGGCACGACGAGCCTGCCCGTCTCTACGTCGCTTTCGTGGCCAGCGACGACGTGTACAAGAACACCCACGACTACGGCAGTTCTAATGTAAATCGACAGTACGTACACATGAATGACAGCATCACGCTGGCGATCGACGGAGATCACAGCGGAGGTGCGGGTAATTCCAACGGCGACCCAATGGAGCGATGGATCGAGGGTCACGGGCAGACTCAGTTTTACGCGGCTATCTCACACACCGCCAGCGGTCCGACCTTGAGTGATGTGATATATAGAGTCCAGACTGGAATGCTTTCATGGACGACCCTTCCACCCTATGCGGAAAGCGGGGGCGGCGTCGCCTCAGAAGCCCCGGTCATCTGGGTGGTCGAGCTGTACGTGACGCCGTTCGACCGCTGGGGGGAAGAATCCTGGCACGGCCCTGCCGGGGGCGCAGTCAGCCGGTTTTCCGCGGGCGGGGTTATCGGTTTCACGATTTTAGTGCATGACTATGACCCGCCCGGTACAGAGTGGAGAAATTGGGGGCTCGATTTCCAGCAGTCGGACGAGCGCAACCGCACGTTCAGGAACATACAGTTCCATCGGGCGGATGCCTTTCTCGACGGATTGCTGCTGCCCTCCGAAACGGATGGCAGCGTGGTAGAGTCGGTCTCCTGGGGCCGGATCAAGGCCTCCCTGAAAATCGAGTAGCGTTCCATCCCATCCCGTCTCTCCCTGGTGAGCCTTGGCGGTCCGTCGGCTCACCCTGATTCGCCTTCTTCTCACCCTTCCCCTTGGACTCGAGTCATGCCTGGATCATTCGGCAGGCTTGCCGTCATCCTGACGCTCTGTTCGCTCCTTTGGCAGCAACCCACCGCAGCCCATGACTTCGAGGGGAGCGTCTTTCGCATGGCGAGGGACGGATCCTCCATCGTGCGCATCTCCGCGGAGAACTGGGGATGGGGAACCGCCAGCCCGCGCTGGGCCCCGGACGGGCGGCGCGTCCTGTACGTCGCTCACACCCAAAGCAAGAGCGAGTTCCACGTGGTTTCCGCGGCCGGCGAGAAACGGACGAGGGTGCCGGTACCGTCGCATATAACCAGCGTGGCGGGCATCTGCTGGGGGCCGGACCGCACGATCGTCTTCGGAGGTGGAACGGCGGAGGGGTCGTACGACATCTACCTGATGAAGCCGGGGGACGGGGAAGCGGCGATCCGGCGGATCGTGGGGAACGGCATCCAGCCGGCCTGGTCGCCCGATGGGCGGCTCCTCGCTTTCACCACTTTCCGCGACGGGAATCTCGAGGTGTTCCTCGCCGACCGCGACGGCGGCAACCTGCGCAACCTGACCCGCCACGAGGGGCACGACGCGCGCCCGGCCTGGTTGCCGGACGGCCGCATCGCCTTCGAGAGCGACCGCTTCGGCAATCTTGAGATCTGCATCGTGGAGGTAGCCGGCGGGGAGGTAGTCAACCTCAGCAATCACCCCGGACAGGATTTGGAACCGGCCATTTCCAGCGACGGCAGGGAGATCGCCTTCGTTTCCAACCGGGACTGGAACTTCCATGTCTACTGCATGGCCGTTGACGGAACCGGGGTCACGAGATTGACCGCTGAGTACGTCTCGGACCGGGAGCCGGCCTGGTCCCCGGCCGGCGGGAGCCGTTTCTCGAGGGGCTGCGGCGCTGGTTCAGCGGCTGGCTGACGGCCTGGTAGTCCCTGCCCTGGCGCGGTTCCCATCTCCCCCCGGCATATCAGACCTTCAAGCGGACACCTTCCTCGATGGGCGGATGCTGTCTTCTGATTCGTAACCGTTCAGTTCCCCTGGCAGGTTGGGGCCGGGGGGCGGAATGGTTGCGCGCTGATATTAACGAATGGCGGAGTGGGTTGAAGGCAGCAGCGAGGGCGCCGGCTGCTGAGACACGGCAGCCTGACAGGCCATCCTGAGATAGTCGAGGACGTTGCGCTGTTGCTGGCCCAGGGTATCGCGCACCGTGAGCAGGCGCTCTACAAAACGGCTGCCTTCGGCACTGTGGGTGCCGAAGCTGGTGTGACGCCACAACACGCCATGGCGAAGGGCTCGTTCGGCGTCGTTGTTGGTCGGCTCGACGCCTTCTCTGCGTGCGAAGGTCCACAGGGCCGGCCCGAGGTCGAGGAGGTTGGCGCAGGTGGCCGCCGTCTTGGCGTCGGCGAACCGCTGCCCATAGCACAAATGAAAACGAAAGCGCAGGCACAAATCGTCGATATAGTCCTGGAAGCGGGCGCGGGACAGGGTACCGTCGCGGACTTGATGCCACCAGGTAAACAGCTGCTCGCTGCGGTCCAACAGGTGTTGACCGACGCGCTCGGCCTCTCCGCCCCGGGCCACGAACTCCTCGAAGGCGCGCCGCAGATGAGCCCAGCAGACTTGCCGGCGTCGCAGCGGCAGATGCCCGTAGGCCGAATAGCGATCGGAGCCGACCACCGCCCGGTTATCCACACCCAGCACCTCATCGACCCCGTCACGGCCGCGGCTGGGGCGAATGGCGAACACCGAGACGCCGGCCGTCACCGCCGTCCACAACCAGGCCTTGGCGCGGCGCTGGCGCCAGCCGGTCTCGTCGACGTTGACGAGGCCCTGTCGGCGAACGAAGGCGCGCGCCTCCTCGACCGCACCCGCCAGGGCCGCGGCCACCTCCCGTTCCAGCCGGCTGACCGTACCCAGCGACACCTTGAGGCCGAAGGCGTCGGACAACAGCGCCCGGATGTTGCGCTTGCTCAGCCGGTAGGCCCCGGCCAGCAGGCCGACCCAGGCTTGCACGCTGGGACCGAAGGTGTGGCGCGATACGCCCTCGGGCCAACCGGCTTCGGTCAGGCGGTCGCAGTGAGCGCAGCGCAGGGTGTGCAACTGATACTCGATGACCTCGGCCCGCAGCGGCGGGATGACGACTTCCTGGTGACGCTGCGGATGAGGATCGTCTCCCGTCAACGGGTGCCCGCATCCGTGGCACGTACTCGGCTTGACCGGGATCCGTTCGTCCACCTGCTCCACCGATACCCACGAGCGGCCGGGTCCTTCGTGCCCGGGCTGTCCGCCCGGCGAGCGCCCCGAGGATCGGCGTCGGGAGGTGTCGGTGCGCGGCGAGGAGGAAGCGCCCGATTGCGACGAGGCGGCCCGGGCACCGCGGCGGGAGCGCCCTTTGCGGCGGGCCAATTCCCGCTCCAGCTCCCCAATGCGCGCCGTCTGTTGTTCCACGATCTGTATCGGCGCCCGCGTGCTCCTGGGCGCCGGCGGGCGCACCCGGACCCGGGAGGTGCGACGGAGCTACGGCTATCAGTCGGCACACGACCACCGACTGCTGTTCGGGCTTGGGTCCCGGGAAGAGGTGGACCGGGTGGAGATCCTCTGGCCTTCCGGCCGGGTACAGGTTCTCGAGAAGCCGGAAAGCGGACGGTACTTGCAGATCAGGGAAGGAGAAGACGACCCGGTCGCCTCATACGCGGTCGCAACCACGAGGCCGGGCGAATGGCGCCCAACCGCCTTGGCGGGGGCCCCACCCGGTCCGGCGGGATCTCCCGCAGGAGAAAGGAGGGCCGATCCGGCCGGTGAAGGGACCGCCGGTCTGGCCGCGCTTCCGGCGCAGGCCACGGCCCGGGAGATCTACCTGATGGGGGTCGAACGCCACGAAGAGGTCCGCCACGAGGAGGCCGAGCAGCTGTTCCGGGAGGCGATCAGGCGGGAGCCGCACCACATGGAGGCCTATTACTCCCTCGCCGTCACCCTGTTCAAGCGCCTGGGACGGATCCGGGAGGCGGCCCGCGTCCTGGAAGAGGCGGCGTCGAAGGACTCGACCCGTGCACCTGTCTTCCACCTGCTGGGAGCGATCCGGCTGAGCCTCGATCAACCGGAACGGGCGGTCGCCGCTCTCGAGAAAGCAGCCGCGCTGGCGCCGAGGGCATGGGAGATTCGCAACCGGCTGGGCCTCGCCTACCTGCGCACGGGAAATCGTCGCTCCGCGGTCGAGGCCTTTCAGGCCGCCGCGGGCCTGGCCCCTTGGGCCCCGACACCGCACGAGCATCTCGCCCGCCTGTACGAAGCCCTGGACCTGCCGCAGGCCGCGCGCCGGGAACAGCAGTTGTTCACGCGCCTGCAGCCGGTACAGGACCGCATCAACCGCTATCGGAAAGTGCTCAGGGTCACTCCGGACGTGCCGGGCTGCAGTTCGCCGTCGGGCGGGAATACCTGCTGCAGGGCCGCGGCGCCGAGGCCGCGGCGGCGTTCGAGCGTGCGGTGGCGTTGAAACCTGAGTTCGCCAAAGCCCACTACGCCCTGGCAGGGGCCTTGCACAGTCAGGGCAAACTGGACCTCGCCATCGCCGCGTACGGGCGGGCGTATTCCGCGGACGCAGGGCTCGTCACCGCCCTCAACGACATGGGGCTCGCCCAGCAGCAGGCAGGGCGCCTGGCGCGGGCGGTTGCCACCTTCGAAAGGGTGGTGGGCCTGCGCCCGGACCTGGCGCGGGCCCACCTGAACCTGGGAATGGCCTACGCCGAGCAGGGCCGCCGGGAAGAGGCGGTCGCCGCGCTGCAGAGGGCGGTGCAGGAGGATTCGACACTGGAGCTGGCACGGAGGGCGCTCGGGCGCCTGCAGGAAAGCAAATAGCGGGCTGGTCCTCGCCGCGCCGCGATCCCTTCCATAGCAGGAGACCGACCAAGTGGTGAGATGGCGGAGACCTTCTTTTTTCGATCCTGACCGCCTTCAGACCCGCTGCGCCCGCGGCTGCGCCTTCCCGTGGGTGTGGTCCCAGAGGTGGCCGCGGCGCATCTCCCCTTCCATGGTGGTCTCGAAAAAGACGGCCCGCACCGGTTCGTGAACGACCGGGAAGTCATGGTGGTTTCCCATCCCGGTGGCCACGCAGTCCCCTGCCGAAACCTCGTACCTCTTCCCTTCCGAGACGGCGACGCCGCTGCCGGCGAACAGGATCCAGTACTCGTCGCAGTCGTGGAAGTGGCAGTCGAAGCGGGTCCGCTTCTCGTAGGAGACGGGATCTCCCCGGTCGGCGCGGTCGCTGTCGACCGCCTCGTCTACCGAGAACAGCCCGGAGCCGCCGACCTCGTCCCCCCAGTCGCCGGCCATGCGGATCAGGGTGGCGTCCTCGGAGACCTCGAGGATGCCGAAACCGGCCTCCCCTTCCCCTTCCGGCAGGTCGATATTGGCCCCCTTCTCAGCCTCCTGCTCACGGTCACCAACCGCGACTGTGCAGGCGCCCTCCCCGACGATCAGCTTCTCCCTGGGGCCGGCGCGGTCTAAGTCGTACCTGCCGGCGCCGGCGGGCAGGTCGACGACGTCGAATCGATGCAGCTCGCACCAGGCCGGGGCCTGGCCGCTGCCTGCGCGAAAAACCGGCATGGCTTTTCCTTCCTTTCCCTTGCGTTTCAGTCGGTGTAGGGGACCTCGACGACGCGGGCTTCCAGCTCCGCCCGCAGCTCCCGGGCCCGCTCGACCACGTGCTCGACGGCGCCCTCCACCGGTACCTCCGCGGCCTTCTCCTCGCGCCGCAGCTTGATCTCGACCTGTCCTTTTTTAAGCGACCGGTCCCCGATGGTGATGCGGATCGGCAGTCCGATCAGGTCGGCGTCGTTGAACTTCACCCCGGGGTTTTCCCCGCGGTCGTCGTAGAGCACCTCGACGCCCGCCTCCCGGAGGCCGTCGTAGAGCGCCTCGGACGCTTCCCGCACCGCCCCCGGGGTCTTGGCCAGTGAGGCGAGGTGGACCTGGTAGGGGGCGATCGATACCGGCAGGGCCAGCCCGTTGTCGTCGTGGTACTCCTGGGCGACGCAGGCCAGCAGGCGCCCGACGCCGATGCCGTACGAGCCCATGACAACCGGCCGCGGCTTGCCTTCGGCGTCGAGGAAGGAGCAGTTCATCGCCTCGGAATAGCGGGTGCCGAGCTGAAAGATGTTGCCGACCTCGACGCCCCGGCTCACCTGCAGCCGGCCGCCGCACTCCCGGCAGGCCGCCCCCTCCCCCACCGCGGCGATGTCGGCGACCACTGCGGCCTCCCAGTCGCGGCCGTAGTTGACGTTGCGCAGGTGATACCCCTCCTCGTTGGCCCCGGACACGAGGTTGGCTGCCGCGGGGATCGAGTCGTCGGCGACCACCAGGGTGTTTTCGACCCCCATCGGCGACGCGTACCCCGGCACGGCCCCGCTCGCCAGGATCTCCCCGTCATGGGCGGGGCGCAGGGACAGGGCCCCGGCGGCGTTGGCGAGCTTGGTCTCGTTGACCTCCATGTCGCCGCGGATCACCGCCAGGATCAGCCGCTCCTTTTGCTCCCCCTCCGTCTCGCCGCGGAACCTGCCCATCACGAACAGGGCCTTTGCCGTCCCGCTTTCGGGGATCTCGAGGAGCCGCGCGAGCGCCTCGATGGTCGGGGTGTCCGGCGTCGCCACCCGTTCTGTCGGCTGCGCCTCCTCCGGCTCGGCGGCCGTCTTGGCGAACTGGGCGACCTGGCCGTTGGCGGAGTACCCGCACCCGGGGCAGTGGACGATGCTGTCCTCGCCGACCCCGGTGAGGTAGATGTACTCGTGGGAGAGCTTGCCCCCCATCATGCCGACGTCGGCCTTGACGGCGATGGTCGGGATGCCGCAGCGGTTGAAGATGTTGAAGTAGGCCTGGAAATGATCGCGGTACTGCTTCTCCAGCCCGGCCTCGTCGGCGTCGAGGGAGTAGCTGTCCTTCATGGTGAACTCGCGCACCCGCAGCAGGCCGGAGCGCGGCCGCGGGTCGTCGCGCCACTTCGTCTGCAGGTGGTAGAGAAGCTGCGGCAGCTGCCGGTACGACTTGATTTCCCTGCGCACGAGGTCGGCGACCACCTCCTCGTGGGTCATGGCGAGGACCATGTCGCGGTCCGAGCGGTCGCTGAAGCGGCCCATCTCCGCGTCGATGTCGTACCAGCGGCCGGTCTCCTTCCAGATGTCGGCCGGGTGCACGACCGGCATGGTGATCTCCTGCCCGCCGATGGCGTCGATCTCCTCGCGGATGATCGCCTCGATTTTGTCGAAGGCGCGGCGCGCCAGCGGCAGGTAGCTGAAGATCCCGCTCGCCAGCTGCCGGATGAAGCCGGCCCGCAGCAATAGCACGTGGCTGGCGACTTCGGCGTCGGCCGGGGCCTCGCGCAGCGTCTGGCTGAATTGGGCGCTCATTCTCATCGTCAGTTCTTCCTTTCCTTTCGAACCAGGGCAAGCAGCGACTTGTACATCGCCAGTACGGATACGGCGACCCAGGTGAAAGCGATCGGGTAGGCCAGCGGCGGCGCCCCCCAGTAGGCGGCCAGTATGCCGGCGTCGGTCTGCTCGGGGTACATCCACAGGTCGGTGCGGAAGTCGTGCAGGCTGTAGATGCAGAGCATCACCCCGAGCCAGACGGCCCCCGCGGTGCCGGCGCGCTGGCTCTTGATCGCCAGGACGACGAACACCAGGCCGCCGAAGATCCCCAGGTAGAAGTCGCCGGCCCCGGGCGGGGTGTACCAGATCGTCATCGCCATGGTGGCCCCGCCAATGAAGAGCAGGGCCAGCCTCTGCACCTGCGGGAAGCAGCCGGCGTAGATCAGCAGCGCTCCGAGCAGGGCGGAGCCGACGTACCCGGCCGAGCTGATGACGGGGAAGATGCCGCCCCGGGTAAGGGTGTGGCCCGACTCCTCCCAGGCGGTGCGGATCTCGACGACCTCGCCATCGGTCAGCAGGGCGGCGCCGGCGTGGCAGACCTCGTGCACCATCACCACGAAGACGCGGAACGGCTTGATCAGGCCGGTGTCCCAGAAGGCGAGCACCACCAGGGTCGAAAACAGGTGGTAGCGGAAGCGCCAGAAGACCCCGGCGGCGCGCGAGATCCTCTTCTTCACCGGCACGGCCTGAAGGCCTTCCCGGCGGCTGCCCTGCCCTCACCCGGCCGTCCCTGGAATTTCGCGAGAGTCATGCCGAAAAAACCCGGTGCGGGTCCCCTACCCCGCCAGCTCCCCGGCTCTCGTGGCGATGCCCCCACCGATCAGCGCCACCGCCTCGGCAACGGCCATCGAGTCGAGCTGCTCGCCGGAACGCAGCCGGATCGAAACTTCCCCGTTCTCGACCTCGCGGTCCCCGGCGATCAGCATGTAGGGCACCTTCTGCGTCTGCGCCGCGCGGATGCGGTAGCCGAGGGTGTTGTCCCCCTCGACCTCGGCGCGCACTCCGGCCGCAACCAGGGCGGCTCCCGCACCTGCGGCATACTCGGCGTGGCCCTCCCCGATCGGCAGCACCACCGCCTGCACCGGGGCGAGCCAGGGCGGGAAGGCCCCGGCGTAATGCTCGATCAGGAAGCCGATGGTGCGCTCGTGGGTCCCCAGCGGGGCGCGGTGAATGCAGATCGGCGTCTCCTGGCCCCCCTCGGCACTGGTGTAGACGAGGCCGTAGCGGGCCGGCACCGCGAAGTCGACCTGGTTGGTGGCGATCGAGAACTCGCGGCCGATGGCGCTCCAGACCTCGACGTCGATCTTGGGGCCGTAGAAGGCCGCCTCCCCGGCAACCTCGACGTGATTGATGCCGCCGTTGGCGAGGGCGCGGCGCACCCTCTCCTCGGTCTCGAGCCAGAGCTGCGGCTCGTCGACGTACTTCTTCCCAAGGTCCTGCGGTTCGTGGGTGCTGAAGCGCATCACGTACTTGTCGATGCCGAACAGCTCGAAGTACCCGAGATACATGCGGCAGACGGCGAGGAACTCCTCCTCGAACTGGTCGAGGGTGCAGTAGATGTGGGCGTCGTTCATCTGCATCGAGCGCACCCGCATCAGGCCGAAGAGCTCCCCGGACTGCTCGTAGCGGTAGCAGGTCCCGTACTCGGCCAGGCGCAGGGGCAGGTCGCGGTAGCTGCGCGGGACCGACCCGTACACCTTGTGGTGGTGGGGGCAGTTCATCGGCTTGAGGTAGTACTTGACCCCCTCCAGCTCCATCGGCGGAAACATCGACTCGGCGTAGTAGGGCAGGTGGCCGCTGCGCACGAACATCGAATCCTTGCAGATGTGGGGGGTGCGCACCTGCCGGTACCCGGCCTCGCGCTCCGTCTCCTTCGCCAGCCGTTCCAGCTCCTCGATCAGGACCGTCCCCTTCGGCTGCCACAGCGGCAGGCCGGGGCCGACCTCGTCGTCGAAGAAAAACAGCTCGAGGTCCTGCCCGAGGCGGCGGTGGTCCCGCTTCTTCGCCTCCTCGAGCATGGCGAGGTGGCCGTCGAGGGCCTCGCGGGTGGCGAAGGCGGTGCCGTAGATCCGCTGCAGCATCTTGTTGTTCTCGTCGCCGCGCCAGTAGGCCCCGGCCAGCGACAGCAGCTTGAAGTGCTTGACCTGCCCGCTGCTGAGCATGTGCGGCCCGCGGCAGAGATCGGTGAAGTCGCCGTCGCGGTAGAACGACAGGGTCTCCCCCGGCTCGAGGTCGGCGAGGATCTCGAGCTTGTAGGGGTCCTCCTCGACGAAGGCGACCGCCTCCTCCGGCGGCAGGGTGAAGCGCTCGAAGCGGTGGTTCTGCTTGACGATCCGCTTCATCTCCTTCTCGATGCGCTGGAGGTCGTCCGGGGTGAACGAGGTCTCGCAGTCGAAGTCGTAGTAGAAGCCGTCGGCGATCGCCGGGCCGATGGCCAGCCGCACCCCGGGGAAGAGCCGGCGCACCGCCTGCGCCATCACGTGGGCGACGCTGTGGCGGTAGATCCAGGCCGCTTCCTCCGAATCCCAGGGGATCAGCTCGACCTCGCTGTCTTCAGGAAGATCGGTGTGGAAATCGATCCGCTCCCCGCCGGCGCGGGCGCCGATGTATTCGCGCAGCAGCTTCCTGTCGAGAGAGAGGAGGGCTTCTTTCAGGGGCCCCCCTCCCTCGTGTTCCAGCAGGTTTCCGTGTCTGTCGGTGATTTTCATTCCAGTTCCGCCGATAAAGAAAAACCCGCCGTCGTCAGACAGCGGGTGTGTTTTCCGGTTCGAACTCCACCGCGGCGCGCTTTCTCCGCGCCGCGCGAACGGCCGTCCGCGGCCGCCCTCCACGACATCTAAACGATCTGAACTTCCCTCTCCGCAGCGCCCGGCGTTCCGGGCAAGGCCGGGCTCGGCCCCGCCGCGGTGGAAGGGGTGGATGCCGGCATCCGCGGATCAGGCCTGGGGATCCGTGGACGAGATGCTGCAACCGGTGTCGACATCCGCTTCGTCTTTCGTTTTCGGTGGTCAGAATCTTCCCAACCTACCGGCAGCCCCATGCATTGTCAAACAGAACCGGGGGATGCCCGAACCGTCGGTACCCCCTACCATTCGAAGGCGTTACCGATGCTCCTCTTGCCGAAGCGGCCCCGAGCCGACCACTGGAAGATCGGCCTGCCCCCAAAGGACTCTCCTGAGTTTTTTCTGATTGGCCGGCCTCTGCGAAACGCCGCCCTGCCGGCGGCGTGCGCCGGCCGATGACACAGCGGCCCCTTCATCTCAACATAGTCATTTTGCGCACCAGGGCCTGATCTCCAGCGGTGAGCCGGTAGAAGTAGACGCCGGCGGCCACCGGGCGTCCCTGTTCGTCGCGGCCTGCCCGGTATACGTCGTGTATCCCGGCTTTCAGGGTGCGGTTGGGAATCAGGGTCTTCACCACCTGCCCGGCGAGGCTGTAGATGACCAGGGAGACCTCCCCGCTTTCGGGCACCTGGAAGTAGATCGTGGTGCTGGGGTTGAAGGGGTTGGGCGCGGCCAGGGCGGCCAGTCCCTCGAGTCCGGTGAGGGCCATCTGCTCGGCCAGGGCCTTGGCCGCGGCCGAGCGCGTGGTGGCGGTTCGCTGCGTGGACCAGTCCCCGGTGCCTTCGCCGCTGGTGGCCTTCATGCGGACGCCGTACAGCGTGTTTCGGTGCAGGTCCGTCAGCGTGCGGCTCGTCACGTCGCCGAGGGTCGTTTCCGTGCATCGGCCGGCCTGCCGCGCGGTCTCGAGGTCCTCCTCGGACGGCTCCCCGGCTTCGCCCTCGTCCGACCGGAAGGCGTAGTAGCAGTATTGCATGGTGTATCCCGTGATCGGGGCGCCGCTGGCCGGAGCCGTCCAGTTGACGTTCAGCGTGCCCGTCCCGGACGAAGGCACACTCACCCTCACGTCCGTCATCCGGCTGGGTGGCCCTACGTCCGTGACCGTGACGGTCACCCCCCGCGTCGACGAGGCCCTGGGATTGCCGCTGTCGGTGGCCTTGACGGTGACGGTGTATTCGGTGGTGCCGCTTTCGTAGTCGGGTGCGTTGTCGAAGTCGAAGCTCAGCCGGCCGCTGCTGCTGCTGATGGACAGGCCGGAATTGGATTCCACCAGGGACCAGCTGATGCTGTGCCCTTCCGCGTCGGTGGCCGTATAGGAGGCCACGGCCGTGGTGTTTTCGGGGATCGACTCGGAAGTGGGGCCCGAAATCACCGGCGCCGTGTTGGCCCGCGTGTAGGTCCTTTGTATGGGGGACCAGGGACTGTCTCCCTCGTCGCTGGTCGCTTTTACGCGAACCGAGTACCGGGTCCCGGAGCGCAGGTTCTCCAAGGTCGTGTTCGCGGTACCGGCCTCGAAGGTCAAGGTGGTCGTGGAGCCGCAGGCGTTGGTCTGGCAATACTGCAGCTTCCATCCGGTGACCGTCGCGCCGCTGGACGACACCGACCAGCGGACGTCGAGCTGCTCGTGGCCGTTGCCGGAAGGCACGGTGACGGTCACGTCGGGCCGCGGCGGCGGCGACACGTCGATCACGTCCACGGTCACCTCATGCTCCGTGACATCGTACCCATCCGTGGCCCGCACGGTGACCTCGTAGCTGTGGGGATCGCGCTCGTAGTCGGGCGCCGTCCGGAAGCGCAAGCTCCCTGCCGAGAAATCGAACCGGCTCGCATGCGTGCCTCCCAGCTCCAACCAGCGGGTCGCATCGCCGTCCGGGTCGGATTTGGTGTAGTCGCCCACGGACCGGCTGTTCTCGGCCACCGAGGGGGCCGTCTCCCCGGAAATCTGCGGAGCCCGGTTGCGGCGCCGGGTCGAGGCGGTCGCCTGGTTGGACCAGGACCCGGGGCCTTCGCCGCTGGTGGCCCGCACGCGCACCCCGTACAGGGTGTTGTCGTACAGATCGGCCAGGATGGCGCTGTTGCCGGATTCGGGCCGGGTGGAACAGATGCCGGGTGAGCGCTCCTCCTCCGCCGTGCCGCCGGGGTCCGAAGGCGGGTCCTGGGAGGACGGGCCCCCGTCATCCCGGGAGGCATAGTAGCAGTATTCCAACTCGTACCCGGTGATGGGCGATTCGCTGGCCGGCACCGTCCAGGAGACGTCGAGGCGCTCATGGCCGTTGCTGGAAGGCACGCTGAGGCTGGCCGTGGGCGCCTCCGGCGGCGGCACGTCGATCACGTCCACGGTCACCTCATGCTCCGTGACATCGTACCCATCCGTGGCCCGCACGGTGACCTCGTAGCTGTGGGGATCGCGCTCGTAGTCGGGCGCCGTCCGGAAGCGCAAGGCGCCTGCCGAGAAATCGAACCGGCTCGCATGCGTGCCTCCCAGCTCCAACCAGCGGGTCGCATCGCCGTCCGGGTCGGATTTGGTGTAGTCGCCCACGGACGTCGTGTTCTCCGGCACGGACTCCTCGCCCGGGCCCGCGATGTCGGGCCTGCGGTTGGCGTTCGTGCGGCCGCTGCCCGAAGCCCAGCCGCTGCTGCCGTACCGGTTGCGGGCCCGCACCTGCACCCGGTAGCCTGTGCCGGGCTCGAGGCCCGAAATCGTCGCCGGGCTCGCCGCCGCCGATGGCGGACTGCCGCTCCCCTGGATTCGATACTCGTAGCCGCTGACGGCCTCCGGCGGCGGCGTCCAGGAAACGGTCAGCCGCGTGTGTCCCTGAGTGGAGGCCGGACGCAGCCGTACGTCCGTCGGCGGCGACGGCGCCCCGTCCGCCAGGGTCACCGCAGCGCCGGCCGGGGAGCCGGCGCTCACCCCCTCCGGCAGCGGCGTGCCGAAACCCAACGTCACCTCTTCGTCGGCATTGTCCGGGTCCGTTTCGGCCGTGACCGTAAACGTCCGCGAGGTCGTGCCGGCGGCAAACGACAGCGTTTTGGCTGTTCCCAGGCTGTGGCTGAAATCGTCTTCCTCGGTGCCGTCATCCGCCGCAATCGTGATCGTAATGGTCAGATCAGCCGAAGCCGACTGAGACAGCCTCACCGTCACCGTCGCCGCAGCGCCCCCTTCGGACGCCGAATACGAGGAGGCACCGAACGACACCCTCGGGACGGGGACGTCGTCGTCGACCAGCCTCACCGTGGCACTCGCCGGCGTGCCCGCGCCCACCCCCTCCGGCAGCGGCGTGCCGAAACCCAACGTCACCTCTTCGTCGACCGTGTCCGCATCCTCATTCGCCGTAACCGTGAACGTCGCTTCGTCCGCCTCCGGTGCGAACGACAGCCCTCCGTCCGTCAGCCCGGCCACCGTGAAGTCCCCCGACGGGGGATTGACCGCAATCGGGATGCGCAGCGCCTGAGACGCCGGCGCCGACAGCCGCACCGTCACCGTCGCCGCCTCGCCCCCTTCCTGCGCCGAGTAGGACGACGCTTCGTAGGTGACCGTCATCGGCGGGGGGGGAGGTGGAGGAAGGGACTCCGCCGCCGCGGGCGTGGCCGTAGCCTGGGCGGCAGGACCCCACCCTTGACCGTTCCTCGCCCGCACCTCGAACGTGTGCGCCTCCCCGTTGGTCAGGCCCGTCACCTGCTGACGACGGGCCGAGCCGTCCCCGGGCACCCGCACCCATTTCCGCACGTCCAGACGACGGTATTGATACCTGTCGATGGGCCCCCCGTTGTCGCAGCCCGCCTCCCAGGTCAGCGTCACCTGCCCGTCGCCGGGCGCCGCCTTCAGGTTGGCGGGGGCGCACGGCGAGCCCGGTCCCACCGCCCTCGACGTCGTCGCGCTTACCCGGTGCCGGTCGAAGTCGTCGGTATAAGTGACTTCAACCCGCAACCACTGATGGAGATCGCTCACCCGGGGCCTATACTGACGCGTGCGGGCGATCACTCCTAGTTTCGATTCACCGGAGCGCGACTCAGGGGCCGGCGCCGACAGCGAATCGCCGGCATCGGACCGAAGCCACCCCAACCGGCGCCAGCGCCAGCGCGCCTCTGCCAGCGCGGGGTTGTCCGGGTCGATGAGCGTCGGCGTCAGCTCCTGACCCACCCGCGGCTGAGTCGTGCTCCACTCCACCCGGCCGCGCGTGTCCGGCCTCGCCGGCGTCGCCGTGTCGCGCGCGGAGGCCCCCTCCCCCGCCCCGTTGACGGCGCGCACCTCGAAGCTGTACTCCGTGCCGTTGGTCAGGTCGCGCACTGTGAGCCTTGTCGCGGTCGCAGCGTTGGAAGAAGTGGGCCCCCAGTCCGGAGCCCACGTGACCCCCCCGTCGGCGCTCTGACGATACTCGTATCCCGTCAGCGCCGAACCGTTGTCCGTAAGCGGCGGATCCCACCTCAGTTCCACCCGGGCGTTCCCCGCAGCCGCCTCCAGGTTCCGAGGCGCCGAAGGAACATCCACCGCAGGGGCGGTCTCGGGGCTCTGCGCCCTCTTGCCCGGGCCATGCACGTCGGTATAGCCGACCGTCGCCCGCAGTTCATACCCCACATCCCCCGGTTTCGGCGTATACCCCTGCCCTTGATGGAATTCCTCGGACCGGGCCCGGCTCGAAGAGACGTCTTCCCACCTCTTCGTACCACTCAACCGGCGCTGCCACTGCCACCGGAGATCGGTCACGCCCCCATCCGGTTCACCGAGCACGCTCCCCAACGGATGACCCACCACTGGCGCAGTCGTAGACAAGGTCACAGTGCCCTCTTCGTCCACGTCGGTTACGGTAACGGTAATAAGCCCTCTGACGACTATGTAGCTGACATCTGCAATCACCTGGGCAACGTAGATGTTTCCGTCCTCCGAATTAGAGGATGCAGGACTCTCGTAATCAGGTGAACTTTTGAACTCCAAAAGACCATTCGAGGAAAGTGTGAATTTGTCTTCGTCCTGCTGCTCTTCGCGGTCCATGTCCAAAGACCAAGCGGCCTGAATTGGACTCCCGTTGGGATCGTGAACAATGCAGGTGTGAACGGCATTGGTATTGTTTTCGAGAAACACCTTGCTTGCATCTTGGACAGAGGGACCACTTACCTCACCTGTCACGCGTTGTACTTCTCGCCTGTCTGGGTCGCTTTCAACGTCTATATAGGACGCCTGTGCTCGGATGATAAACCCGATGTCGTCACCCGTTGTCTAATAAGTGTCGGAATTGGTAAGGGCTGAAGTGAATTCTCGTACTAATGTTCCTTCTTCGATATAAGTACCGTAAGCCGCCAGAGCCCGGTACCACTTCCATATAATGGGTTCGGGTTCACTCACAACAACATTGTCGGGATCAGACAATGTAGCAGTTATGGACTCACCGGCAGCGGGAGAACTTGTAGAGAAGGAGACCTTACCTATTTCTGGCATATTCTGAACTTCCACAGAGACACTTTTTGTAAAAGGATCGGTGGACCATTCAGAATTCCTGGGATTCGGCAGTGCGTTGATGGTTACGTTATAGAAGTTGTCTCCATTGGCATCTACCGGGTTTTCGAAGTCTGGCGGATTATTGAAGTGAAGATTTCGGTATCCACCTTCTCCTTTCAGGTTCAGAAGAAGCCTGTCGTCACCTGTGAGGAACCAATTGGTAGAACCGCTTTTCTCGTACCGGGCAATTGCCCTGTCCCAACCTGCAGGGGTGCCAATCACTTCAGAAAAATGGAGGTCGGGAGGTGGGGGACCGGACACGCCTGCCTCGGGAGTGGCTTCAATGCGGGCTATGGAACCGACTTTGGCGGCTAAAGTTATTGAATCAACATCATGAGTTCTGCCTGTGCCGAAAATCTCGAATTCGTACTCCGTATCGTTTGTCAGACCAGCTACTACATGCCTGGTTGCAGTCGCACTGGGATTAACGGTGTCCCACTCACCGGGAGGTGACGCAATCGGACGGTACCGCAACGTGAGAGTTTTCAGAACCTATCTCAAAATAGGCAAACTTAAACTTGTTTTCGAAATGACAGTGATGTACCATTGGTGTATGGTCAATCTGACCGACATGCAATGGCAACGAATCCGCCATCACTTTCCTGAAGAACTTCGTCCCAAGAGCCATCCGGGTCGCAAACCGGTTTGCACGCGTGATGTTTTTGAAGCCGTCCTTTGGATTCTAAACACCGGGGCTCAATGGCCTATGTTGCCGCCGTGCTATCCGAACTACAAAACCGTGCATCGCCGTTTTCAAAACGGGTGTCGTCAAGGGGTGGTACGCGAAGTTCTCATGGACTTGGCCCAGACACTTCACGAGCAAGGGGGCCTGGACGAATCGGAGGCTTTCATCGATGGCATGTTCTCGGCGGCCAAGGGTGGAGGTGCCGATATCGGCCACACCAAGCGAGGTAAGGGGGTGCGGGTCATGGGGATCGTCGACGGCAATGGGCTTCCCTTGTCGGTGAGCACGCATGCAGCGAACCATCATGAAGTGACGCTGGTTCAGTTGACCTTTGACTTTTACCTCATCGAAGACCAACCTGACAACTTGATCGGTGACAAAGCGTACGACAGCGATTCGTTGGATGAAGAACGTAAGAAAGACGGGATCGAGATGATCGCCCCGCATCGCCAGAATCGGACCAAGAAAAAGACTCAGGACGGACGGCGATTGCGGCGTTATGTGCGGCGTTGGATGGTTGAGAGATTCTTTGCTTGGCTTCAATGGCAGCGTCGAGTGATCACTCGCTGGGAATTGTATCCGGAGAATTTTCTTGGCTTCGTCCAACTTGCATCCATTTTGATTTTACTTAAACAATTTCAATTTTGAGATAGGTCCATGGCAAACCTCGGATACGTCTACCACCAGCAGGAGCAGCTTCACGAGGCGATCGAGGTGTATGAGAAGGCTCTCGTTTTATCTCCCCGGGAAGGGCCGATTTTCCAGCGCCTTGGTTGGAGCTACATGGCCCTTGGGGATCATCCCAAGGCCAGGGAGGCGTACGAACGGGCAATGGCCCTTGGAATCGCAAGCGCAAGGGATTTTCGCGACCTGGGCTCGATCAACGAACAGGAGGGAAACCTGGAAACCGCCCGCATCTACTATCAGCGGGCAATCGAGCTGGATCGGGAATACGGGGACTCGTACTATCGGCTCGCCGCCCTCCTCGAGAAGCTCGGTGGGGAGGCTGACGCGTCGGCATTCTACCAAAAAGCCATTGCTCTGGATCCCGACCACGCTTCAGCGCACTACAATCTGGCGCGGCTCTACATCAGGCAAGGTCGCGAGGAAGGACAACGTTTGATGCATGCTTTTCAGGATATAAAATCATTTGAAAAGAACCTGAAAGCCCGAAAACGGGCTGTGTCGCGAGCCCCCCGGGACCCGCAGGCTGCCTACGAGTTGGGGATGGTTTATTTCGAGCGCGGGCGGTTCACCAAGGCCAGGGAAGTCTTCGAGAAGGTTGCGAAGCTCGATCCCGACTTCGCGGAAGTACGGGAGAAACTGCAGCAGCTCGAGCAGACAAACTGACACCGGCGGTTCCTCCGGCATGACCACCACACTGCTGTTCGACGACCAGAGACTCAACCGGCTTGACAACGTCGCCAGCCAGGGGGGCAGGGTGCGCGCGCAGGTCACCGACCCGATGGGGGCGCCGTTGGAAGGGTACTGCTTCGAGGACTGCCAGCCGTTCTCCGGCGACGACACCGCCTGGACCCCGGCCTGGAAAGACGGCAGAAAAATGTCGGCTTTGAAGGAACGCTTTCTGCGCCTCGAGATCGAGCTCGACAGCGCCCGCCTGTACGCGATCCGTGGAGACTACGTCAAAACCATGCCGCGAGACATCGCGCGCCACCGGGAGTACGGCGAAATCCCACAAGCCCGGATCGGCTGGTAGCCGGCTCGCAGATCGAGGAGGTCTTCATGCGCACCCGCACCTCTCCGGGGCCGGGGTCCGGAGTTGCCCTTCAGGCGAGGCCGGGCAGCGGGCGGCCTGACTTGCTCACAGACCCGGTTGCCGTGGCCAATGCATGCCCACCGGTTGCGTTGGATGTCCGTTGAGGCGGTCATACTGCCGCTGCCTTCTTTTCGAGCGCGGCCAAGCCCTCGACCATCCGCCTGATCCGCGGGCTCCTGCTTTCCAGCAGGGCTCGATGAGGGTTGAAGATACCTGGAGACTGTTTCAGCTCTTTCAGCTCGGCCTCGGTCTGGGGTCGCCCGGCGAACTTCAAAACGATGGTTCTTCGCCTCCCCACCTTGCCGTACACGGAGTGAAATATCCAGGGGTTCACGATCGCGATGTCGCCGGGAGCCGTCTCTACGGCGCACCCGGGTATGTCCTGGCCCTGCAGCCCGAAAAAGACGGGGTGTTTCTTTGTATGCTCATCCTGGAAAGGCAGGAGGGTGTCGAACAGGGGCGACCGGTGCGACCCAGGGATAACGCGAAGTGCACCTTCCTCCCGGGTCAGCGGGTCGAGGTAGAGCATGATCTTCAAACGCCGGGAGGTCAGCTTCACCCTCGATTTGTCCCCGTCGGTATGCCAATGATGGACCGGTCCGTTCCGGTCCACGCCCCGCATTCCTTCCGAACCGACCCACAGAAAGCGGTCTCCGATCAGGTCGCGGGCTGCCTCGTGGATGCGCTCGTCATCGATCAGCCCCATCAACTGCTGGCTGCGTTCGACAAACTCGGCTTCCCATACCACTTCATCCTCCTGCGGTTCGCGTCCGAGGATTCGGCGATACAGCCTCTCGGTCTCATCGATGAGCTCCCCGGTTTCGGCGTTGGAGAAGGCGCCGCGAAGGACCAACAGGCCGAACGCCTGGAAATGGCTGATTTGCTGATCTGTCAACATCGGATAATCCGGTCTCCGCGGAGCCGCGGAAGTAGGGCAGGGATGCGCCGGGGTTGGCAGCTGTTACCCGTCACCGCTCTGATCCCGCAGCTGTCGCAACTAAGGATCGGTGTCTTCCCGGTGCTCTGCCAGCTTCCGGCCGGCCGAGGCTGTTTTTCCTGCTGGTGCCGCCGATTCCGATCCGTCCTCCAACCTCAATGTCAGGTGCTCGAGAAGAGCGGCCGTTCCGACTATGTCCGCGAAGGTACGTTGTGCGACAGCCAGCGCGTCCCCCGGGGAGGCCTCCAAGTCCACCGCGGTGATCCGCGCGCAACCGAGACGTGTGGAGGACAGAATCTCCGATGACGTCGATCGTGACGCTCGAGACGGCGAGTCCGAGCTCATCGGCGATCGCCTTGAAAAGATCGTATGTCGGGGATCGAGGAAACGCTGTGCCACCGAAAGCATTTTTTTCTCCTGATATTTGACTGACAGCGACGGGCAGCCTCTTCTGAGATCGCGCCGGCTGCCCCTGTGCACCGGGCTTGTCCGGAAGTACTATCGAAAATCCTCTCTCGACGGAGCACTGACGCATGTACAACACCATCTGGACCTATCTGTGGGATCTCTGTGACGACGGCATCGCCGAATCGGTCCGCTATCTGCGCCATGAGATCGGCCTTGACGCGATCAGCGTCGCCACGGCCTACCACACCTTCCAGCAGGTGCGGCCTCGCCGGCAGGGCCGCAAGTTGCTCACGGGCGACTCCGCCGCGGTCTACTTCCTTCCCGACGGCAGCTTGTACGGCGATACCGCCATCGAGCCCTACGTCGCTCCCCTTGCCCGGGACTCCAACCCCTTGCAGGAACTGGCCGAAACCTGTTACGGACAGGGCCTCGATCTCATCAGCTGGACGGTCTGCCTGCACACCAGCCGCCTGGCGCGGACCTATCCCCAGTACGCCCAGCAGACCGCATACGGCGACAACCTCGGCTGGATCCTGTGTCCCGGGGAAGAAGAGGTGCGCGCCTATGTCTCCGCCCTCTGCACCGATCTCGTCGCCAACTACGGAGTCAGGCGGGTCGAACTCGAGACCTGCAACTTCGGCGGGTACGGGCATTCCCACTTCCACACCAAGGACGGCGTGCCCCTGGGCACCGTGGGAAACTACCTGTACAGCCTGTGCTTTTCTCCCGGTTGCGTTGCCAGGGCGAAACAGCGAGGCATCGACGCAGCGGGACTGAAATCGTGGGTCAAGCGGCAGCTGGACCAGGTCTTCGCCTCGGGGAAGGGGCTGGAAGGAGAAATCCCCTCATTCGTGGAGTCGCATCCCGAGCTGGCGGCGTTCCAGGAGATGCGGGAAGATCTCGTGACCTCGCTGATCGGCAGAATCAAGGCGGACAGCGGCGCTCCCGAGGTCTCCTTCCTGCTGATGGGAGACCGCTGGTTGGCCGGCATCAGGCCGGAAAAGATCGCCGGGCAATGCGACTTCCTCGGGGCGCTGGTTTACACCGCCAGCCCGGAGATCCTCGAAGAACGGGTCAAGGGAGCTCTCGAGCAGTCGCGGATCGAGCCGGGGAGGCTGGTCGTCGGATTGCAGGCCTATCCCCCGTGCGCAGGTGACGCGGAAACCCTCGCAGCCGTCTTCGCGCGCGCCCGGGAATGCGGGGGGGAACAGTTCTCCTTCTACAACTACGGCATCATGCCGCGCCCGAACCTCGACTGGATCCGGCGCTGCGTGAGCAGCTGACGCCGGATCGCGGTTTCCAGCACGCAGCCGGAGGTGGGGGGCCGGGAGGAAGGCCGCTCAGCCGGCCAGTTCCCCGAGTGCGGCCAACGCCGCGTCGTAGTCGGGTTCGTCGGTCACCTCGGGAACAACCTGTGAGTAGACGATCTTTCCACTGGCGTCGAGCACGAAGACGGCCCGGGCCAGGATTCTCAGCTCCTCGATCATCATCCCCCAATCCTCTCCGAACCTGCGATCCTGGTAGTCGCTGCCGGTGCGCATGTTGGCGATCCCCTCTTCGCCACAGAAGCGGGCGATCGCAAACGGCAGATCGCAGCTTACCGTCAAGGCGTGGACGCGGTCCCCCAGACCGGCGAGCTCTTCGTTGAAACGTCTCGTCTGCACGGCGCAGACTGGGGTGTCGAGGGAGGGCACCACACTTATGATGGAAGGCTTTCCCTCGAGATCGGCCAGGGTAATGGTCCGCATACCCTCCTCGAAGTAGTGCAGAACGAAATCGGGGGCCTGCTGTCCGACGTGAAGCTCCTCACCTGCCAGGGTCAGGGGTCCCCCCATGAAGGTTACGGCTCCAGTGCGAGCCATAATTGTTTTCTCCTTGTTCCGATTCCTGCCGGTTTGAGACCGGGAAACATAGACCCGGAATGTCTGTCTGCAACTCTTAGGTTGCAGACAGAGCTCGCCACAACCACCGCCAGGCCGGTTCTTTCCCTGTCCGCGTATTACAGTTATGATTTTTTCGAAGTCAGGCACCGGCGAAACATGTGATTCCCAACATCGACCGGAACGGTTTCCAAGGAAGGCACAGCGACGGTTTCCCTGTTAAGTGGGCACGGAACTTCAACTGCAAAGGAGCGATTCGTGAAGAAGGCAATTCCTTTATTTGTGCTGATCTGCCTGCTAGGAGGGTCGGAGCCGGGGTCTGCAGGACAATTCACCCCCTACGGCTTCATCCGCTTCGACGCCGTCCTCGACGACTCAAGGCTGTCTCACCATCAATACCCCAACTGGGTGAAGTCCGAGCCCCCGGGGGCCGAAGACAACGGCAATCTGACCATGTACCCCCGCCTCACCCGGATGGGGGCCAGGTTCACGCCAGTCGAATTGGGGGAAGACAGCGAGATAAGCGGGGTCATCGAAACCGACTTCCAGAACGGCGGCAGCGAATCGCGTCAGATTCTGCGCCTGCGGAAGGCGTATTTCAACCTGAGGCAAGGAAATTGGCACTTCCTTGCCGGTCAGACCTGGGACCTGATTTCCCCCCTGTTCCCGGCGGCCAACAACGACGGAATGATGTGGAACACCGGCAATCTTGGCGACCGCCACCCCCAGGCGCGGCTCACCTACAAGTCCGGGACCGGATTTTCCGCGGCAATCGCCGTCGGCCAGACAGGGGCGGTGGACAAGAAGGATCTCGACGGCAACGGCATTCTCGATGGCTCGGAGGCAGGGATGCCCTTCGTGCAGACACGGGTCGGGATTGAGCAAAAAAGATTCAAGGCCGGCGCCTGGGCCCATAGAGGGTCGGAGGAGACAGCTACCCCGGTAGCCGGCAATTCCTCCAACTTCACTTCGACGGTGGTGGGACTGGACTTCTCGGTATCCCCGGCTGACAGGCTGGCCATCGAAGGAGAGGGCTGGACCGGCAGCAATCTCTCCGATATCCGCGGCGGCATCGGCCAGGGAATCAACACGGAGACCGGAGAGGAGATCGCGTCCTCCGGCGGCTGGGTCCATGTCCTGGTCAAGCCGAGCGAGGGTTGGAAGCTGTATGCCGGAGTGCTCATGGACACACCGGATGAGGAGACGGTGCCCGAAGGGGGGCGCACCAGGAATCAGGCGGTCTACCTGGTGAACCGCTACCGGCCCTGGAAGAACTTCCAGGCCGCGGTCGAGTATTTGCACTGGACGACGGAGTACAAGCAATCGCACGACGGGACCGCCAACCGGGTGGATCTCCATTTCACCTACAGCTACTGAAGCCTCCCGGGCCGGCGGACGTCCAACGTGGCTGCTCGTCTCCACCGCCTTAGCGCCCCAACTGCCGCGTCAACCGCTTTCCGGGATCCGGGAAGCCGGGGCCGTTCCCGCAAGGGAAAGATCCAACCTCTGCCATGCCGTAATCGTAACCTCCGGGCAGGAGACCCGCCCTCCGGCGCGGAAAGAATGGATGGCACCATGACACTCTCGGGCACACCCCCTTCATCTCATCTGCCGTTTGCCTTTGCGGCGTTCTGCCTCTGCCTGCTCTGCCCTCAGAGCTCTCCGGCACAGCAGGGCCACCTCATCACCGGAAACCGTATCGTCGTCGACCGCAGCTCCCATTGGCGTGCCTGGGAGGTGGCCGGAGGAACTGTAGAGATCTCTCCCTCGGGATCCGTCGGGCCGCAGTTCATCCGCAAGAACGTCAACGCATCCCTCGAAGCAACCGGATTCGCGACCGAGGACAACCAGGGCGGAGCGACGGCCGGCTCCAATCCTGAAGAGGCTGACTTCCTCCTCGACGGCGATCTGAGCACGGCCTGGGGCCCCGATCTCGAGAGCGGCGTGGAAAACTGGTGGGTCGAGGTCAACCTGGGACGCATCGTCGTGGTGGACCGGATCGTGCTTCGCTTCGCCGAAGAGGGGGACGGCGATCCTTTCAACCAGTTCAAGGTCCTGCTCTGGCACACCCCTCCCCCGGTGTCGGCTCCCGATTTCTACCTCGACGGCACGAGCGTTCCCAACTACTGGGAAATCGGCAGGACGGACCGCCCGAACAAGACCCGGCGGGTCTTCGAGTACTTCCCCGCCCCGCGGTCCCAGTCCGGCGGCGTGGGCCACCGCACAATCATTACGAGGGGCGGCTTCGCCGGCGACGCCCTCGAGAAGATCCGGGTGGTCGTTACCGACAGCGATCTCGACCGCGCCGAGGAGGTGTCCGCGGAAGCGTACGAACTGCTTCCCGCCGGCAGGAAGGGGGCCGCGGAGTATTACCGGAGCGAGCCTTCGGGAAGGGAAACGGCGATCTCGGAGGAGGAATTCGAGGACCTGGCGCCGGAGAGAAGGGGGCGGATCCGGTACTACCGCAGGGAGCTGCCCCGCCTGGCCGAGATCGAGGCCTGGACTGCCGGCGACAACCTCCTGTTCGGCTTGGCCCAACGCGGCGGACTCGCGACCGTGGAGATCGATTCCCCCACTCCCAAGAACCTCGGCAACACCATATCCGACGGCATGTACTCCACCGGGCACAACGGCACCATATTCGGCGGCCTCGTCTACCACATCCTCGTGGATCTCGGGGCCCACTACTGGATCGATACCGTGCAGTTCCTCAACGACGGCGAAGGCGGCATCGACGAGCTCTCCGTCGAGGTCTCCGACGGATCGCGTACCCCGGACGGCGGCCTCGCCTGGAGGCGCGTGGCCGGTGACAACGTCGCCGGGGTCCTGCAGGAGATCCCCGCCGCCGACAACAGGGCGAAGTACTTCCAGTTCTCGATGGAGCCCGTCGCCGCCCGCTACATCAGGGCCCCCTTCGGCAATTTCGGGCGCTTCATGAACCGGAAGCTGTGGTGGGGTATCCTCGAAATGCTGGTTTACGGAGAGGGGTTCGTTGCCGGCGTCGAGCTGACCTCCGACCTGATACTGCTCGACAGCAGCAAGAACCTGCTGTCGCTGGAATGGGAGGCCGATACTCCACATGGAACCAGCGTGCAGCTTCGGACCCGGTCGGGAGACACACTCGACGAGATCTACATCTACTACGACTCAGGGGGCAATATCATCTCCCAGAGCCGCTACGACCGGCTGCCCAAGGCAAAGCGGGGAGATATCGAGACCCGGTTCGAGCCATCCGGGGACTGGAGCCCGTGGAGCGTTCCCTACGTGCGACAGGGGGCGGAAATCACCTCCCCGAGCCCTCGTCAGTACATGCAGATCAAGGCGTCGATCCTGTCCCGGGACCCGCATGCAGCCGCCCGGTTGCACTCCATCCGGGTGAATCTCTCCGACCCGGTCGCCAACCGGCTGGTCGGGGAAATCTCACCGACCCTGATCGACGAGCTGGGCCGGCCTCGGGAGCTCTCTTTCTTCCTGCGCCCCTTCTTCGGCTCCGGCCAGGGGTTCGACGAGTTCAGGATTGAAGCGAGTGGAGACGCGACCCTCGACCTGGTCGAGGCGCGTGCCGGAAGCGATGGGGATTTCGAACTCGGACGGGAAACGGTATTCGAACTGCTGGAGCTGGAGGTGATCGATTCTCCGGCCGGCAGCGTGTGGTTTCGTTTTCCCGAGCCGTTGAACCGCGGCGTCGAACTGGTCGAAGTCCGCTTTCTGGCCACCACCTATTCCACTAGTACGTCCTTCAAGGCCGCTGGACAGGATTCGCGCTCCCCCGGTTGGCAGCGCGTCGACCCGGGCGACGCCACGGATCTGGTGGACAGCCAGACAACGACCTTGCTCGCCCTGGGGGGAAACCAGGTTATCCGCGACCTCGAGGCCGGTACCCGGGTGCTGACGCCGAACGGGGACGGAATCAACGACGAGGTGAGCTTCGACTTCAACGTAACCCGGATCAGCGCCGTGCAGACCGTAAAGCTCACTGTATTCGATTTCCGCGGCGTTGTCGTCGAGGAGCTGATGGAGAAGCGCGCCGACCCCAGGGGCAGCTACTCGATGGCGTGGAACGGCCGGGACGCCTCCGGCGGCGTTGCCCTCCCCGGAACCTACATCGCCCGCATCGATGTGGACGCCGACTCGGAATCGGCTACGGCGACAACCGCGCATCGGCTCGTTCACCTCGCCTACTGATCCCGCAATATGGTCCCAAATCACCTCCCCGGGGAGGTGACATCCGCGTGATGCAAGTGTAATATTCGAAACAGTTTTGTAACAATCGGCTTCCTGATTGTTACAGCTAACGCAGCTCCTTATCCCACAACCACTATTGGTCGGGTTGGAATGTTACGGAGCAGATTCCCGACGGCAGTGGTCCCGCTTGTGACCGCGTCCGCCACCCTGGCGCGGACCATCGAGGTCGACTCCGGGATACAGCCGTACGAGAAGACCAGCGGTATCTCGGGAAGCGCCGGCAGCATCGGCTCCGACACGATGAACAACCTGATGGCCCTGTGGCTTGAGGGTTTCCGCAGGTACTACTATCCCTCGGCGACCATCCAGATCGAAGGCAAGGGCAGCAGCACCGCGCCCCCGGCCCTGATCGAGGGCACCGCCCAGTTCGGGCCGACGTCCCCTGCCATGAAGCCGACCGAGATAGACAAATTCGAGGCGAAGTTCGGGTACGAGCCGACTCCCCTGCGCACTTCCCCCGATGCGGTCGCCGTCTTCGTCAACAAGGACAACCCGGTCCCCGGGCTGAGCCTTGCCCAGGTCGACGCCATTTTTCGAAAACCAGGCGCGGAGGATTTGCCCGCGATGTCAGCAGCTGGGGACAGCTTGGACTGAAGGGGTTCTGGTCCAATGCTCCCATCAGCCTGTACGGCCGCAACTCGGCCTCGGGAACCTACGGGTTCTTCAGGACTCACCCTCTCCGAAGGGGACTACAAAGACAGGGTAAAAGAGCAGCCAGGCTCGGCGTCGGTCGTACAGGGGGTGACCGAAGACCTGGCGGTTATCGGGTACAGCAGCATCGGGTACCGCACCTCCGGCGTCAGGGCGGTGCCTCTGGCTGAGGCAGAGGGCCTTCCGTCAGGAATGCGACCTCGATGGAACCTACCCTCTGGGGCGGTTCCTGTTCCTCTACATAACCCGCAGGCCCGGCATGTCCCTCGACCCGATGATCCGCGAGTTCTTCCGCTTCGTATTCTCCAGGGAGGGTCAGGAAATCGTCATCGAGGACGGCTACATACCGGTGCCTCCGGAGATCGCGAGCGAGGAACTGGCCAAGATTGATTCTCTCGTAAAAACCCTACGTCGCTCAGAATGCCCGGTTTATCACACAACATATAGTGTATGCCTTGTCTTTGTTGGCCAATATATAGTGGCGCTCTAATGTGCTGAATCGCTGAACATCCTCAAAATGGGGTTTATACGAAGGAGTCAAGATTGAAACAGCAGGATCCTGATGCTTTCCGGCAGGATTCCCCGGCCATGATGGCCCCGGTCCCCCGCAGGGGCATCAGTGCCCGCACCCGGCTTTTCGATTCGCCTCGGGCGCTACCTCATCGCCGGCGGGGGCATCGGGATCATCGCCGCGGTCCTGGGAATCTTCGTGTTCGTCGTCAGGGAGACCTACCCGCTCTTCGGCGGTGCGGAAGTTCATCCCACCGGGTCGATTACGCTGGCGGAAGGACCGCCGTTGGCGGTGGGCGTCGACCCCTACCGGGAAATCGCCTTCGCCGTTGTCCCGAGCGGATTGGAGTTCCGGGGCCTGCCATCCGGTGAAACCGTGCGCCGGGTCGCTCCCGGCGACTGGGCGAGGCGGTCCTCACCGCGGCCTGCCACCGCGGCGAGCAGCTCGCCGTAGGACTGTCCGACGGGCGCGTCCTGACCGGCACCATCCGCTTCGAGGTCGATTTCGTCGACGGCAAGCGCGTCGTCGCCCCGGAAGTCTTCTTCGCACCGCCGCTGCAGGTGCACGAAATCGGCGACCCCCCGGTGCGCCTTTCCTACCGGGGCGACCGCGAGCGGTCCGTGCTTGCCAGCCTCTCGGCCGCAGGTGACCTGAGGGCCGTAATCCGCACCCGCAGGGGCAACCTTCCCGGTCCCGGCGAGGTGGAGCGCGGAGTGCACGACCTCACCCCGCAGCTGCCGGCACCCGCCCGCAGCGTCCTCGTCGACGGGAGAGGGCGCCAGCTGCTGCCCGGGACGGCGACGGGCGAGATCATCGAGTGGTCGCTGGAGGATGCCGGAACGCCGCCACGGTACTCCCGGACCCTGAGCGTCTCCGAGCGCCCGATTACGGCGCTCGAATTCCTGCTCGGCGACCTCTCGCTCGCAGTCGGCGACGCCGCGGGGGAGTTGAGCGTCTGGTTCGAAGTGCCGGAGCGCGGCGAGTGGGCTCGAGGAGATACCAGCGGATCCACACCTTCGCCGCCCGGGACGGCGCCATCACCTGCATCGCTCCCTCCGCTCGCGACAGGCAGTTTCTCACCGGCTCCGAGTCCGGGCGGGTGGCCCTGCACCATGCAACCTCGGAGCAGACCTTCTTCGACCTCGACTCCGGGGCAGGCCCGGTTACCGCCATTGCCTGCGCCCCGAAAGCGGACGGCTTCCTCGTCGCCGGACCCCACCTGGTGAACCGATTCGCGCTCTCCAATCCGCATCCGGAAATCAGCCTGCAGTCGCTGTTCGGCGAGGTCTGGTACGAGGGCTACCCCGAGCCGGACCACGTCTGGCAGTCTACCGGGGGAACCGACGAGTTCGAACCGAAGCTGAGCATGGTGCCGCTGGTTTTCGGCACGGTGAAGGGGACGATCTACGCCATGCTCTTCACCCTGCCGCTGGCCGTGCTCGCCGCCATCTACACCTCCGAGTTCGCCCGTCCAGGGCTTCGCAACGTCGTCAAGCCGGCGGTCGAGATCATGGCTTCCCTGCCGAGCGTGATCCTCGGTTTTCTCGCGGGCATGTGGCTCGCTCCCCTGCTCCAGCACCACGTTATCGGTGTCGCCGGCTTGTTGTGCACGGTGCCGTTGGCGGTGGCAGGCACCTCCTGGCTGTTGCACTCGATTCCCGGTCTGCACCGGAACATGCCGGTTTACGGCGAGTTCGCCCTTCTGATCACGGTAACTGCCGCGGCGTCCGCCATCGCCCTGGCAGCCGCCCCAGCGGTCGAGAGGATGCTGTTCGACGGCGGATTCCAGCACTGGCTCAGGGACGCCGAGGTACGTTACGACCAGCGCAACGCCCTCGTCATCGGCTTCGCCATGGGCTTTGCGGTCATTCCCCTGGTCTTCACGATCTGCGAGGACTCCCTCTTCAGCGCCCCCAGGGACCTGCGGGCTGGCTCCCTGGCGCTGGGGGCGACCCAATGGCAGACCGCGACCCGGGTCGTCCTGCCGATGGCTGTCCCCGGTCTCTTCTCCGCGACATGATCGGTTTCGGGCGCACCGGCGGCGAGACCATGATCGTCCTGATGGCGACGGGAAACACACCGATCATGGAGTGGTCGGTCTTCAACGGCATGCGCACAATCTCGGCCAACATCGCCGTCGAACTGCCGGAAGCGCCCCACCAAGGTTCCCTGTATCGCGTGCTGTTCCTCAGCGGCCTGCTGCTGTTCGCAGTCACCTTTCTGCTCAATACCATGCGGAAGGGGTGCGCCAGCGCCTCCGGGAGAGGTACAGGCGCGTATGAGATCGTCATTTCTGCGCAGCGGCGACCCCTTCATCTGGCTCGCGGGAAGTGCCTTGGCCTTCTGCCTGCTGATCGTCGCCGGGCTCATCTCGGTGGTCGCGGTCAACGGGCTGGGGTTCTTCTGGCCCCGGGACGTCGCCCGGATCGAGCTGGCCGACGGCACCGCGGTCCTCGGTGAAATCCTCCAGCGCCAGGAGATGCCCGCGGACGACACCGGGGCCGGGGCGGCCTACCGCCTCCAGGTCAAGACCGGGAACCGCGACGTGTACGGGCTGGATTTTCGCTGGATTCCGGAGGCGGGAATCGCCTCCATCACCTTCCCCGCCGAAGCGGCCGTCATCGAGCGGATCGAGTGGGGAGACATGCTCGGGATCCTCACCTCCTTCGCGGTCGACGGGGGCGAGCCGGTGGCGCTCGATACGCCCCTCGCCTGGGACCAGCTCGCCGCGGCGCGCACCCGGGTCGACGCCCTGCGGAGGAGGATCCGGCGGCTGGAACGGGACGACATCGCCGCGGTACGAGGAGATCCGGCTGCAGGAACGCCAGCTACAGCTCGAGGACCGGTTCGCGGCCGGCCTGGAGCGTCTCGCGGCGCGGCGGCAGGTGCTCCGGGAGCAGCACGAAACCCTGACCGCGCGCCTGTCCGAACTGCGCCGGCAGGCGGAGGAAGACGAGCTCGTGGTCACTCTCGCCTCGGGCCGGACGCGCAGGGTAAAGCTCGCCGACGTAGTCCGGCTCTACCTGCCCAACCAGATGGGAACCGCCGCAAAGGCGGCCACCTACGCCGGCAAGGCATGGGAGTTCCTCAGCGGGCAACCGCGCGAGTCGAACACCGAGGGGGGCATCTTCCCGGCGCTGTTCGGCACCGTGATGATGGTCATCATCATGACCCTCGCCGTCGTCCCTTTCGGAGTCCTTGCCGCCCTGTACCTGCGCGAGTACGCCCGGCAGGGGCCGCTGGTACGCATGATCCGCATCGCCGTCAACAATCTCGCCGGCGTCCCCTCGATCGTGTTCGGGATGTTCGGCCTCGGGTTCTTCGTCTACGGCGTCGGAGCCATCGTCGACCACCTGTTTTTTTCCGCGGCCCTGCCGGCGCCGACGTTCGGCACGGGTGGTATCCTGTGGGCCTCGCTGACCCTTGCCCTGCTCACCCTCCCGGTCGTCATCGTCGCCACCGAGGAAGCGCTGAGCTCCGTCCCCGCCGGCATTCGCGAGGGTTCGCTGGCCCTCGACTCGACCAAGCTGCAGATGATCTGGCGCGTCGTCCTGCCGGGGGCGCTGCCCGGAATTCTCACCGGCGTCATCCTGGCGACCGCGCGCGGCGCCGGGGAGGTGGCGCCGTTGATGATTACCGGCGTGGTGAAACTGGCCCCCGACCTCCCCCTGGACGGCGTCTTTCCGTTCCTTCACCTCGAGCGCAAGTTCATGCACCTCGGGTTTCACATCTACGACGTCGGCTTCCAGTCGCCCAACGTCGAGGCGGCGCGGCCGATGGTGTACGCGACGACCTTCCTTCTCCTCGCCCTGGTGATGGTGCTCAACCTCACCGCCATCGTCGTGCGCAGGCGCCTGCGCATGCGCTACGTGCCATCCACCTTCTAGGCTGCCTCCGTGAACGATCCGGTTGTCGAGGTGCTGGCCGAAGGGGACGACGTCGTTCCCCGCAGGGCTTCTCTGGAGATCGACGCCCCCCTGATCGACGTCGGCCGCCTGAGTCTCTACTACGGCGATACCCAGGCCCTGTTCGAGATCGTCCTGCAGATCCCCAGGAACCAGGTGTGCGCGCTGATAGGCCCGTCCGGGTGCGGCAAGTCCACCCTGCTGCGCTGCATCAACCGCCTCAACGATCTCATCGATTCGGTCCGCATCGAGGGCACCCTCACCCTGGAAGGGCAGGACATCTACGCTCCCGACTTCGACGCCATCGAGCTGCGCCGCCGCGTCGGCATGGTGTTTCAGAGGTCGAACCCCTTCCCGAAGTCGGTGTACGAGAACGTCGCCTACGGCCTGCGCATCGCCGGAGAGAAGGACCGCTCCGCCCTCGACGAAGCGGTCGAGCGCGGCCTGAAATCGGCCGCCCTGTGGGAGGAAGTCAAGGACCGCCTGGACGACAACGCCCTCGAGCTGTCGGGGGGACAGCAGCAGAGGTTGTGCATCGCCCGGGCCCTGGCGGTCGAGCCATCGGTGCTGTTGATGGACGAACCCTGCTCGGCCCTCGACCCGATCGCCTCGGCGCGCGTCGAGGAGACGATCGCCGAGCTCAAGCAGCGCTACACGATCGTCATCGTCACCCACAACATGCAGCAGGCTTCCCGCGTTTCCGACTACACCGCCTTCTTCTACATGGGCAGGCTCGTCGAAATGGGACGCACCGATCAGATCTTCACCAATCCTCGCCTCGACCAGACCGAGGAGTACGTAACCGGCCGTTTCGGCTGAGGGAACTACGGAGATGGAATCACAGCTCTCGCACAAAATCGACGAATTGAAGAGCGAGTTCCTGAAAATGGGAGCGGCCGTCGAGGAATCGATCCACGACGCCAACCGCGCCCTCGTCGACCAGGACGACCGCCTTGCCGAGGAGGTCATCGCCGGCAACGCCCGCATCGACGACTGGGAGGTGGCGATCGAAGAGGAGATTCTCAAGCTGCTGGCCACCCACCAACCGGTCGCCTCGGACCTGCGCCTGCTCGCCATGATGATGAAGGTCAACTACGACCTCGAGCGCATAAACGACCAGGCCGTCAACATCGCCGAGCGCGCCCTGGTCCTGAACCAGCTTCCGATGCTCAAGCCGCTGATCGACATCCCGCGCATGGCGGAGATGACGCAGCGCATGGTGAAGGACGCCCTCGACGCTTTCGTGCAGCGCAATGTCGACATCGCCCGCCAGGTGTGCAGGCGGGACGACGACGACGACAACCTTCGGGACCAGATCTTCCGCGAACTGCTCACCTACCTCAAAGGCGGCCAGCCCGACACCGTCGACCGCGCCATCCACCTGATTTTGATAAGCAGGCACTTCGAACGCATCGGCGATCACGCTTCCAACATCGCCGAGAACGCCGCCTTCTTCGTCGAAGGCAGAATCGTCCCCCACCAGAAGGCATCCTGGTGGGGGGAGGGCAAGGGACCACCTACCAACGGAGCAGAACGATGACCTCGAAAGTTCTCGTAGTCGAGGACGAACCCGATATCCAGGAAGTCGTCAGCTACAACCTCAGGAAATCAGGATTCGAAGTGGCGACCGACGACGACGGCGAGACCGCACTCCAGAGCATCGAGCGGGAGGATCCCGATCTCGTCATCCTCGACCTGATGCTGCCCGGTGTCGACGGTCTCGAAGTCTGCCGAATTCTGAAGCAGAACGAGGCGGCCAAGGAGATATCGGTGCTGATGCTGACGGCGAGGTCCGAGGAGGTCGACCGCATCGTCGGCCTCGAGTTGGGAGCGGACGACTACGTGGTCAAGCCGTTCTCCCCTCGGGAGCTGGTGCTGAGAGTGCGGGCGATCCTGCGGCGCAACCGCGCCGGCAAGGAGGAGGCCTCCTCGGGGGATGAGGGAGCGGCGATCGAGGCCGGCCCCCTGCGCATCGATCCGCTGGAGTACCGCGCCTACCTGCGCGGGCAGCCCCTCGAGCTGACGGCGACGGAGTTCAAGCTGCTGCGCACCCTCGTCGAGCGCCGCGGGCGCGTGCAGAGCCGCGAGGAGCTGCTCAACACCGTCTGGGAGTACGAGTACGCCGGTTACGCGCGCACCGTCGACACCCACGTCAGGCGGCTGCGCGAAAAGCTCGGCGCCGACGCCTCGCTGGTGGAGACCGTGCGCGGCGTCGGCTACCGCTGCAAGCGCAGGGTCGAGTAGCCTACCCCTGGAACCTTCCGCGCGGTAGCGACATGCGCCTCCACTGGAAACTGATGGTGACCTACGTGCTGATGGTGGTCGTGGTCATGGTCTGCGTCCAGTGGTACCTCGACCGCAACCTGCGGAATTTCCTCGTCGACCACATCGCGGACAACCTCGCCCGCGACTCGCGGCTGGCGAGCGAGACCTGGCAGCGGATGCAGCCGTCCCTCGACGCCCAATCGATCGACACGCAGGCCGACCTGCTCGGCGAACGCCTGGCGCTGCGGCTGACACTGATCGATGGCGACGGCATAGTGGTCGGCGATTCCCAGGTGGAAGCCGCAGTCCTTCCCGGGCTCGACAACCACGCCGACAGGCCCGAGGTGAAAGCCGCCCGCGCCGGCGGCGTTGGCCGCAGCCTGCGCTTCAGCAACACCCTGAAGACCGACATGCTCTACGTCGCCCGGCTCGTTCCCGGCGACGACCGGCTGGTGCTGCGACTGGCGATGCCGCTGGACGAGGTCGAGGATGTCCAGGGCCATGTCCGGGACGCCGTCTGGCTGGCTTCCCTTCTCGACCTCGTCGTCGCCATCGTCCTCGCCTACGGGGCCTCGCGCTTCGAGTCGCGCCCGGTGGTCGAGATGACCCGCAGCGCGCGGGAGATGGCGAGCGGCGGATCCGGCGGACACATACCGGGGACGGCTTTGGCAGCCAGGGAGCTTCACGACCTCGCCCGGGCGCTGCGAGACATGTACAGCCAGATCCAGGACCGCGGCGCCCAGCTCAGCACGGAGAAAACCCGGCTCGAGGCGATTCTCGACAGCGTCTCGGAAGGGATCCTGGTAACCGACCCGGACAATCGCGTCGCCCTCGCCAATCCGGCCTTGACGCGAATGTTCGGGCTCGAAAGCTGGCGTCCCGGCATGCCCCTGGTCGAGCTGGTACGCAATACCCGGGTCGAGGAAGCGATCGCCGAGACCTCGAACTCGGGAAGGGGGACGGCCCTCGAAGTCAAGCTCAGCGGCGAAGAGCGCCACATCGACATCAGGGTGGCGCCGGTCGTTTCCGAGCGGCTCGGCCGCGGTACGGTGGCGGTGTTCTACGACATCACCCGCCAGCGCCGCCTGGAGACCATGCGCAAGGATTTCGTCGCCAACGTCTCGCACGAGCTGCGAACACCCCTGACCGCGATCAAGGGCTGTGCCGAGACCCTGGTCGACGGCGCCATCGATGACGATGATGCGGCCGGACGCTTTCTCCAGGTAATCGCCACCCATTCCGACCGTCTGACCAACCTGCTGAACGATCTCCTCGACCTCTCCGCCTCGAGTCCGACGAGCTCGATATCGAGGCCGCCCCCTGCAACGTGCGGGCCCTGGCGGAGTCCTCGATAGAATCCGTTGCCCAGATCGCCGCGCGCAGGGGCATCGCCATCGACGTCTCCGTAGGCGCCGGGACCCGTGCCCTGTGCGATCGCAAGCTGATCGAGCAGGCCCTGATCAACCTGATCGAGAATGCGGTGAAGTACTCCGCTGAAAACGGCCGCGTCGAAGTCGGGGCTCGCGTCCTGTCCCGGGCGGACCTGGCCCCATATCTCGCCGAAAGAAGCTGGAGCGGCGGGGCCTCGCCCCCCTTGGCCGCCGGCGGCGAAAAGAGCGCGGGGGCCATCCTCCTCCAGGTCGCCGACACCGGGATCGGCATCCCGTCGGAGGCGGTCACCCGGGTTTTCGAGCGCTTCTACCGCGTCGACAAGGGCCGCTCCCGGGAAATGGGAGGGACCGGCTCGGGCTCTCCATCGTTCGCCACGTGGTCGAGGCGCACGGCGAGCGCGTCTTCGTCGACAGCGAGCTGGGCCGCGGGTCGACCTTCGGGTTCACCCTGCCGGCTGCCTGACGAGCCTGCCCTCCGGCGGCTGGCAGCCGACGAGGCCTGTCGACGCACCAGGGGACCGACCCCGGCGTCAGACACCGGTATCCCGTCTTTCAGATCGGGGATATCATTCTGCCTGGAGGGGATGGATCGCCGCGACTCTCTGGGCCGCGTCGATCCATTACGAATGAGTTACAGCTGGTCAGCGGGCGATGTTGACGCTGCCCAGTTCGGCCACCCTGCCCCGGTCGGTATCGGCCAGGATGAAGTAGAGGTAAATCCCTGGGGGGACCATCTCTCCCGACTCGTCCCTGCCGTCCCACTCCCTCTGGTAGTTGCCGATGGCGTCCTCTCCCTCGTAGAGGCGCCTCACCACGCGGCCTGACAGATCCGTTATATCTATGGTGACCGAGGCGAGCCCGATGATTTCCAGCAGATCGTAGGAGATGCTGACGGCGTCGTTGATCTGGTCTCCGTTGGGAGTGAAAACCGCGGGAGACACCTCCGCCTGCAGCAGGGACGAGGCGTTGGCGGTAGTCGCAACCGACACGCGGTCACCCTCTATCAGGTTGTTGGCATCCCCTTCCGCCACGCTCTGCCGCACCTCCAGGGGCCGCGCGCTGTCGAAGACCCGCAGGTCGAAGGCGGATCCCGACCTCAGCACGCGAGCCTCGAAGTCGATCTCGACCGGGGTGCTGCTGGCGCGCGACACCAGCTTGGTGTCGACGAGCGTCAGCTCGAACCGATGCGCCGGAAACCCGGCCAACTCGCTGCCCTCGTAATCGAGAGGGGTGACTGTGAAAGGCCATTCCTGCTCCCCGATCCGCACCCGGCTCACCCCGTTGACGATCGAGGTGGTCGTCATCTCCAGACCGTCGAAACCGGAGTTGTCCCCCGAGATCGACGGCCGCAGGTAGTAGGTGAACGAGGTCGGCTCGGCAACCTGCGCCCGGGTCGGATACACCTCGCCGACCAGCCTGGCCGCCAGCGGCTCGGAAGCGCGGAACTCCAGAACCCTGAGCTCGCTTCCCGAATCCTCCCTGGGAAACATGTCGACCTTGAATTGCAGGAACCTGCGGGGCCCCAGGCTGACCACCGGGGTACCCGAGCTGTCGGCCAGGTCGTACGGAGCCGACCAGAAGGTCCAGTTGTCCCGGTCGTACGTGGTTCCCGCCCTCTCCCCCAGGGCAAGGCGGTTGTAGGTATTGGCGTCCTCCACCTGGACCGTTCCCCCGAGCCCGGTGAACCTCCAGTAGAGGTTCTGGTCAGCGGTGTTGCCGCTGCGGGTGTGAATGCGCATTTCCGCCCCCGGATCCCGGTTTCCCGACCAGGAAAGCTCACCCCATGCCATGTCGCGGTCGAACTCCATGACCTCGGATACGTACGACGCCCTTTCGACGAATCCCCGCGCGAAAACCTCCACCTCGTGAACGGCCCAGGGGGTGTTGTGCTCGGCGTGCAGGATCGACAGGAAATCGAACCGCTGTCCGGGAGGGAACTCGATGTCGAGAACCTTCCGCTGGTTTCCCCTGATCTCGACGATCTCGTTGAAGTACTGGATGCTGCCCCGGGGATCGGCAGTGCGTCCGGACGCGGCGAGGAGCTTGAAGTTCTTCATGATCCCGCTCTCGTCCTCGAGACCGGAGACGATCCTCACTTTGTCGATGAGGAACAGGCCGCCGAGGCCGAAGGTCCAGCCGCCGAGACCGTAGCCGCCGGCGATGAACCTGCGGCCGCCGCCGAGGAAGTAGGGAGGAGGAGGCGCCAGGTAGTCGCTGTTCGCCGGGCATCTCCTGCTGCCGACCTGGTTGGGATCGTAGTTGGCGCACAGGTACTGTGCGGGAAACCAGGCGGTCGACAGGTCGCCGTCCACCGCCTTTTCGTGATCGGCCTGCCTAGTCGACACCCGGATACCTTCGCCCCTTTCCTTGGCGGTGGGAGCCATGTTGATCCCGGGGTCGTACTGGAGAGCCTTGAGGGTGCGGTTGCCGAGATCGACCTGGTAGACTTCGCCTCCCAGGTCTTCATCGACAGGGTCTACCCAGCTGCGCGGGACGAACAGGACCCGGTCGAATTCGGCCTCGGGAGGGGGCGGCAATTCCTCGCCGCCGAAGCGGTAGATTGTCAGGGCCGGGGATTCGACCCACGACAGGGCGACGGCGAACACTACCGCAGCGCCGGTGGAGATTCTCTTCGTCTGCATCATTTCCAATAACATAAGCAACCCGCTGACAGTGGACCGGCCAAGGAGGGGCCGGATGGTCGAGAGGATTGACGAGCCGCGACAATGGCCGCCTCCCGGCAGCACGTCCCAACGCTCCTGAAGCATCTCGCACCAAGCTTCACGTAGAGCACTGGCACCGGATACCGGCCGAGCTGGAATGGTCCGGTCAATCCCGGGGGACCGCGGTTGAATCCCCAGGGCAAAATAAAACCGTACGGGCCTCCTGACACATCCTGTACACAGGGGAGCAGGGCTGTTTCCCTTTTCGGGCTTTTTCGTCTACTTACCGGGGAACTGCGAACCCGGGCCCAGCGACCTCCGCAGAGGAGTTGCACGATGCGATGGATCGGCTGTCCCGATCCGCGGAAACGCATTCTCTGCGGATGGCCGCGGCCACACGACGCTCGCACCAAGTTCGGTGATCGACTTCTTCTGCCTGCAGGGTCGCGACTTCGCCAATCACATTCACCCGACACCCCGCCGGTTTAGCCGGCCCACGGAGAAAAAGATGAATGCACCCGATGTCGAGCTTAGGCCGCCCGAGGGATTGGAGCTCCCGATCCAGGGGCCGCCCTACAGACGCCCGCCTGCCGAGCTTCTCGAGGCGATGCAGGTGGTCAGCAGCGCCACGGCCGCGGCCATGCTGCACAAGATGGGAATTCGCCAGACCTTCATTCAGGGACCGCTTCCCCGCACCCCGGGCGCCAAGGTCGTCGGCTCCGCCCTCACCCTGCAGTTCATGCCCCAGCGCGAAGACGTCGCCTCCGGCGCGGCACAGGAAAACGTCGAGAAGTCGTCGGCCCTGTGGCAGGTGTTCCGCCACGTCCGTCCCGGGGACCTGCTCTGCATCCAGGCATACGGAGACATGTACACCGGCTGCGTAGGCGAGATGTTGACGACCTATTTCAAGGCGCAGGGAGGAGTCGGGCTCGTCGCCGACGGCTGCGTCCGCGACTGGCCCCACATCCGGGAGATCGGCCTCCCGATGTGGCTGCGCGGCTTCACTCCGAACTACGCCTCGCAGACCCACCTGTTTCCCTGGGCCTGCAACGTTCCGGTCGCGGTCGCCGGCGTCCTCGTCATGCCGGGAGACGTCATCATCGCCGACGACGACGGAGCCGTGGTCGTGCCGCTGCAGATGGCGGTCGCGGTCGCCGAACTCACCCGAGAGCACGAGGACTGGGAGAGGTTCAGCCGCATGAGGCTGACCGAGGGTGGATCGCTCTACAAGTACTACCCCCTCAATGATGAGGGGCGCGAGGAGTACGAGGCCTGGCGACGCGGAGACGGAAGCTGACACCGGATCCACGCGGCACGCCGTGCTCCATCGCGACGAGAACAATCTACTCTCCGTGGCCGGTTCTCTGGCTGCTTCCCGCCGGCAGCATCGGGGCCGGCGACGGCCCGCAGGGGAGGTCAATCGACGGCGAGTTTCGCCCAGCGGGCGTGCACGAGGCTGGCGTCCGTGCACCACCAGGTCGCCAGCAGCTCGCCGCTGGCAAGCGCGATCAGCGACGGGGCGCCGAAGGCGATGGTGTCGTGGCTGCGCGGGTACTTCTCGGCGCTGTCGTAACCGATGGCCGTACGGCCGCTCGCATCCCAAACCCGCACCTGGCCCTCGAGGTCCCAGGTGGGCCCGAGATCATCCGACAGGGCGACGAAGAAACCAGGGCTGGCGGCCCCGCGGCAGGTGTAAATCGCCGCGAGGCGGCCGTCCGACAGCTGAGCCGTGCAGTTGGTCTGCCCCGGCAGGTTGGTCTCCACCGGTTTCTGCCAGGCGCTCGCTGCCGGATCGGAAATCGCGAAGTGATTCCTGAGGTTGACCGGCCCCTTGTCGGGGCGGGTCATGTCCGCGGCCCACAGCAGCGAGAAGAGCCTGCCGTCCGACAGTTTGAGGGCGCGGCCGTGCCAGTACCCTTTGCCGTCCCTGGCCCCGTCCGCCATGACCGTCATGCCGTTCCAGGTGCGGCCCCGGTCCGCAGAGGTGCATGACCACATGCGCGGCTCGTAGGCCCCGGAATCGCCGAACGCCGGCCACTGGTCGAAGGTCGCCAGCCAGCGGCCGTCGTCGAGCTCGACCAGGCCCTGCGCCGCGGTGAGGTTCATGCCGCCGGGCAACTCCTGGACCAGGGGATCGGACCAGGTACGGCCGCCGTCCGCGGACGTGAACAGGATCGGCTCGTTGGCGATCAGTCCGGCATTGTCGCTGAAGAGCCGCACCTCCGGGTCGCTGCGGTCGATGCGGAAAGGGGTCACCGTCAGGGTACCGTCGCTCATCCGCGACAGGAAGCTGGCCATGTAGGAACAGGGCCGGTCGTCCCGCGAGCGGTCGTGCAGGTCCCCCTCGTCCTCCCAGGTGCGGCCGCCGTCGTAAGAGCGGAGCACGCCGAGGGTGTTGTTCGGCGCGTACAGGCCGTCGCCGTGCTGGTACACGCACAACAGCTCCCTCTCCGAGAGCTGCACGACGTTGGGATAGAAGATGGAGACATGGCGGTACGCCGGCTCCGGGTTGACGTGGAGGATACCGCTGTCGACGATGCGCATCAGGTCACCAGCCTTGTCTTGGGGTTGCTGTCGGGGACTGGACGTCCGCGCTATTATAGGCGCCCTGCAGCTGGGATCGCCATTTTTTCGAAAATCTCCGCGCCGAGGCTGTTTAGCCGTTTGCGGACGACGACGCCGGAAACGACTCACCTGCGAGGGCGCCTACCCGCGGGGAGACCACTTAGCATTGACGGCAAAAGCGCCTGCCGGGAATACTCCGCATCCGGCCGCGGCGCCCAAGGCCGGAATGAAACGCCGAATGATCATCGACTGCCACACCCACGCCTGGACCTATTGGCCATACCAGCCGGAAGTGCCGGATCCCGGGAGCCGAGGACGCGCCGAGCGGCTGCTGTGGGAAATGGACCAGGTCGGCGTCGACAAGGCGGTGCTCGTCAACGCCCGCATCGACCACAACCCCGAAAACAACGAGTACGGTCTCGAGTGCGCCCTCAACCACCCCGACCGGTTCATCAACTTCGCCGACGTCGATTGCTCCTGGTGGCCGCCTACCGGCAGTCGCTGGAGACGGTGCGCACCCATTGCTCCTTCATTCGCGCAAAGGACATGGACCTGATCCTCGGCGACAACATGGCTTGGCTGCTCTGGCTGCAGGCAGGAGTGAAAGGCTGATCGATGCGGGACAATCCGCTGCAACCCGAGTTCTTCCAGGGTCACCTGTCGCTCGAGCATGGGGACGGCTGGATCAAACCCTGGCGGCTGCCCCACGACCACAGGACGCTCTTCCCTTCCCCCGACGAGGCGCTGCTGGCCAAGGCGGAGAACGCCAGCGGCGTGCGCCTGCGGTTCGCTACCGCCTCCTCCATCCTGGGGCTTCGTTTCCTTCCCCTCGACGAAGGGCCTCCGGCCGGCGAGCGGGGGCATTACTGTTTCGACGCCACCGTAAACGGGGAGCTGGTCGCCACCGCCACGGCTCAGCCCGGCGCCGGGGATGTCCTGCTAGGGGGCTTGCCCGAAGGCGACAAGGTCGTCGAGGTCTGGCTGCCCCAGGAGATCCCGGTCAGCCTTTGCGGCCTGGCCAGCGACCACGGCGCCCCCTGCTCTCCCGCGGCCGATGAACGCCGCAGGTGGATCACCTACGGCAGCTCGCTGACCCACTGCACCCGCGCCCACGGCCCGGCACGCATCTGGCCGGCCATCGTCGCCAGGCGGAACGGCCTGCACCTGACCAGCCTCGGGTTCGCCGGCCAGTGCCACCTCGACGCGCAGGTCGGCATGGTCATCGCCGGGCAACCCGCGGACCTGATCACCCTGAAGCTGGGGATCAACTGCATGCCGAGCGCCTCGTTCAACGCCCGCACCTTCCCCGCCGCGGTGATCGGCCTCGTCGGCATCATTCGCGCCGCTCACCCCGGCATCCCGATCGGCCTGGTTTCGCCGATCGGCTACCCCCCCCACGAGACCAGCCCCAACGCGGTCGGGTACACGATCTCCGACATGAGGGAGGCGATAGCGGACGCCGGGGACAGGCTGGCGGCGATGGGGGACCGCAGTCTGTTTTATTTCGACGGCCTCGACGTCTTCGGCCTCGAGCTGATCGCCCGCTACGCCGAGGACGAGTGCCACCCGAACGCCGAAGGCATCGAGGTGATGGGCGACAACTTCGACCGCGTCGTCATGCAGCCGCTCCTCGCCGCCTGCGGCTGACCTTCAGGCAGGCCGGTGTCCTCTCCTCACGGCGTAACCCATCCTTCGTACCGCCCCTCGGTGCGCGGCCGTAACGGCGCCGTCGCCTCGGGCGACCCTCTCGCCTCGCAGGCCGGCATCCGCATGATGCAGGCAGGCGGGAGCGCCGTAGATGCGGCGATCGCCACCGCGGCGGCGCTCGGAGTAGTGGAGCTGCCGATGTCCGGGGTGGGAGGAGACGGGTTCATCCTGATCTACGACGCCGCCTCGCGGCAGGTGCACGGCCTCAACGCCACCGGCCCGGCCCCTTCCGGGGCAACCCGCGAGCACTACGTCGAAAGCGGCGGCATCCCCATGAAGGGGATCCTCAGCGTTTCGATTCCCGGCCTCGTCGATGGCTGGCTCAGGGCGCACGAGCGCTTCGGAAGGCTGAGTCTCGCCGAGGTGTTCGCCCCGGCGATCGACCTGTGCGAGCGCGGATTCCCCGTCGGCGAAAAGCTCGGAGCCATGCTCGCCGGAGAGCACGACCGGTTTTCCTCCGACCCGTTCACCCGAGCCCTCTTCGAGCCTCGGGGCAGGCCGCTCAAAGCCGGGGAGCTTCTCGTCCAGCGGGACCTCGGGACCACCCTGCGCCGCATCGCCGAGGAGGGCCGTTCCGCCTTTTACGAAGGGGCCGTCGCCCGGGAGATCGCCGCCTTCAGCAGCGACTACGGCGGCCTGGTCACGGCCGCGGACCTGGCGGCTTTCCAGGCGCGCTGGGAGGAGCCGATCCACGTCGACTACCACGGGTACCGCGTCTACGAGATGCCGCCGAACTCGAGCGGCCACGTGCTGCTACAGGAGCTCAACCTCGTCGAGCAGTTCGATCTCGAGGGGATGGGCTGCCTGTCGCCGGAAAGCATCCACGTAATGGTCGAGGCCAAGCGGCTGGCTTTCGCCGACCGCGAGGAGTTCATGGCCGACCCGGACTGGGTCGGCGTGCCGCTGGCCGGCCTTCTCGACAAGCAGTACGCCCGGGAGCGCGCCCGCGGGATCGACCCCGGGCGCGTCAACCCCGACGTAGGGCCCGGCTCGCCGCAAAGGCAGGAGGACACCACCTGTTTCTGCGTCGCCGACGGCGAGGGCAACGCCGTCTGCGTATTGCAGAGCCTGCAGTCGGGATTCGGCTCCAGCCTCGTAGCGGGGAACACGGGGGTGCTGCTCAACAACCGCATGACCTACTGGCATATCGAGGAAGGGCACCCCAACTGCCTGGCGCCCGGCAAGCGGGTTCGGCACACCATGAACCCCGTCATCGCTACCCGGAACGGCGAAGCCGTCATCGTCTGCGGCACCCCGGGGGCCGACACGCAGGTGCAGACCAACCTGCAGCTGCTGACGCACGCCATTCACTTCGGCATGACCCCCCAGGAAGCGGTCGAGGCGCCGCGCTGGCGCAGCCTGCAGAACCCCATGGAATCGACGGTTCCACACACCTGCGAGGACTGCCTGCAGCTGGAGAACCGCTTCGGCGCGCCGGCCCGGGAAGGGCTGGAGAAGCGCGGCCACCGGCTGGAGATCCTCGGGGACTGGGACGGACCGGGAAACGCCCAGTTCATCGGCATCGACCCGGTAACCGGTGCCCTCGCCGCGGGATCCGACCCCCGCCGGGACGGGTACGCCGTCGCCTTCTGAGAGACCTCCCCGGGTACTTCTGCCCGCACAGGAAATCCCCCTGAAGCTTCGAGAGGGCCGTTACCGCGAGGGAACGGTATCGGGCAGCTCTAGGCCGAAACCGCCAGTCCGTCGAAACGAGGATCGGTGGCCCCCCTCTGAACGGCCGGATCGACGGAAACCGTCACCACGTGTCCGGGGCCGCCGATGCCGGGAACGGCATCGGCGCTGTGCCCCAGGTTTCGCAACCCCTCAATGACCCGCTTCCCCGCCCTGCGTTCGACCTGCAGCGGCTCTGCCCCTTCCGTGTGCAGGCGCGCGGCAGCGAGGGCCTGCAGCGGATCGAGCCCGCGATCGATCAGCCCCACCGTCAGGGTCACCTCGTTGTTGGGAATGGTGCGCCCGCCGGGCAGACCGTAGGCGGCGAAGGGTCGTCCGTCCCGCAAGGCAATGAACGGGGCCATGTTGTGCAGCGGTTGTTTGCCGGGTGCGATCGAGTTCGCCAGCCCGGGCCGCGGGTCGAAGCGGGCAACCCCGTGACCCAGCAGCAGTCCGGTCCCGGGAACTGCGACCATCGAACCGAATCCCCCGCCGTGAGTCTGTGTCAGGCTCACGAGATTGCCGGCGACATCCGCGGCCGAGATGTGGCTGGTGCAGCTGATCGGCTCCGGGGCGACGAGCCGCCCCGGTCGCGGAGACCGGAGCCCCTCTTTCATGCGGCGCCCCAGGCGGGCGACGAGCTCGTCGGAGAGCTCGCCGGCAGCGTCGACATCGACAAATTCAGGATCGCCGTAGCGCTCCAGACGTTCGGGCCAGCAGAGCTTCATCGCCTCGGCCAGGTGATGCAGCCGTTCTGTAGCGGGAATCTCCCCGAGCTCGAAAGCCTCGAGCAGACGCAGTATCTGCAGCGTCGTAAGACCTCCAGCTGCCAGGGGCGGGGTGAACAGCCGGCAGCCCCGGTAGGAGGCCGCGTACGGCTTCACGACGCGGGCGCGATAGCGGCGCATGTCCTGCGCCGTCAGACAGCCTCCAAGCTCTTCGACACGAGCGGCGATCTTTTTCGCCAAGGGGCCGCGGTAGAAGAGCGACGGGCCGTCTTCCGCCAGCTCTTCCAGGGTGCGGGCAAGCTCCGGGTTGGTGACCCGCTCCCCCCGGCGGGGCGGGCGCCCGTCCTTGAGCAGAAGGCGCGCGGTTTCGGGAAAATCGCTGCGCCAGCGCCCGGCGTTCTCCCCCAGGCCGAGGCGATTCCTGCGGCCCGGGACGTACCCGAAGCGAGCGGCGCCGATCGCCGGCTTGATCACCTCCGCCAGCGGCATGGTGCCGAAGCGGCCCAGCGCCAGGCAGAGCCCGGCGACCACTCCGGGAACGCCGACGGAGAGGGGGCCGAAGACATTTGCCCTTCCCGGAACCTGGTATCCGGCCGGGGCCGGCGCTTCCTCGATGGGGAACATCTCCTCGGAGGCCGCGGCCGGAGCGGTGGAGTTGCAGTCGACGGCGACGACCCGCCGGCGCCCGGCGAGATAGATGACCATGCAGCCGCCGTACCCGGCGATTCCGTTGTGAAGCGGCTCGACCACCCCCTCGGTGAAGGCCGCGGCCACCGCTGCGTCGACGGCGTTTCCCCCGGCCCGGAGCATTGCCATGCCTGCCCGGGCGGTCTTGGGATGGGGGCCGGCAACGGTCCCGAACCTTCTTCTTCGCTCTGTCACTTTCTCGCCCTTTCCTTGCTGCAACAACTGGTTTGAGCGTTCCTTCTCCGCCCGCGGGCCGGCAAGTGACTGCTTCTCTCCCGCGAGGCCTGCTGCCCCGGGCAGCCCGACTCGACCGGACGGGGCCGGAACACGCCCGCCGTGGGCCGCTGCCCAACAATCGGCGGAAAGTACCCGATGACCAAATTGCATATCCGGCGGAACGCCCTCGGGTTCGAAATCCTCGACGGGGAAGGACTCGCCGCTCTCTACAGGGCGACCGAGGAGCTGCCGCGCAGCGAGTCCCCCAAACCCTGTTTCGCCCCGATTTACACCCCTGCCGGCGGCCTCGTTACCGAGTACCGGCCGGCCGACCATCCCTGGCACACCGGACTATACTTCGGCTGGGTCTTCGCCAACCGCGCCAACCTCTGGGGCGGCCCCTGGTACCTCCCGGAGAAGGACCGCTACGAGCTGATCGAAGGCACTCACGGCATGCAGCGGCACGACCGGTTCACCCGGATCGGCCAGGAGAATGGCGGCGTGGTCGCCGAAGAAGGGCTGAGCTGGCTCGACGCCGAGGACGGGGTCATGGCCGTGGAGACCCGCAGCTACCGTGTGCGCAAGATTTCCGACCCTCTCGCCTACCATTGGGAAGTCCTCGCCTGCATCGAGCCCGTGGGCGGTCCGCTGAGGCTGGGGGCGTCGAGGAAGTCGCACTACAGCGGTTTCGAGTTGCGCATGGGGCCGCCCTTTGCCGGGGCGCGGCACCTCAGCAGCGAGGGCGCCGAAGGCCACGAGAGCATCATGAACCAGCGGGCGCGCTGGGTGAGCGCCGCGGGGGCGGCCGGGGGCGCGGTGGTCATGATGGATCACCCGGAGAACCCGCGGCACCCGGTGACCTGGTTCACGCGCCGCAACCTCCTCGGAGCCGGGCTGCTGATGGGCGGCGACCTCGATGTCGAGGAAGGGGACGCCCTGATCCTCCGCTACGGCTTCGCCGCCCTCGCCGAGGAGCCGACAATGGCCGAGGCCGAGGCGCTCTACGCCGCCTTCGCCTCGTAACGACGGCCGATGGATTGCCCTGTCGATGATTCCCCTTTTCTTCTGGCTTCCAGTCTCATTACCGCCCGACCCCAAGAACCCCGCGCGTGCAGATGACCCTCGGCTCCAAGCCCATCCGGTCGACTCCCCCGGACTCGTGAACCGTCATTCCCGACTGCCCCCCTGCCACACCCACCCGGCACAACCTTCGGACGGAGAGCCATGAAGATTCGGAAAGTAGAAGTCATCCAGATCGAGACCCCCCGCTACTACGAGGCCCTGCCCGGGTACTCCGGCAGGATCTCCGGGCACGTGATTTTCAAGGTGCATACCGACGACGGGGCCACGGGCCTGGGAGAGGCTTCGGATAGCATCGCGGACGATGTCGCCGCCATCGCCATGCGCTGCAACGAGCTGCTGAAAGGACGGGACGCCACCTGCATTACCGGGATAAACGAGCTGATGCGGGGGCAGCAGTTCGGCAGCACGGTCAGCGACTCCCACATATCCTCGGCCATCGACATCGCCCTCTACGACCTCAACGCCAAGGCCCGGGGCGTTCCCGCCTACCAGCTTATGGGTGGCAAGGTGCGGGACCGGCTGTATTGCTGCTACCCGATCTTCGGCTTGCAGGTCGCCGAGGATTTCAAGCAGTCCGCAGGATTTCTGCAGCGGATCGTCGACCTCGGCCACCACCTGTTCCGCTACTACGTCTCGGGCGACAGTCGGCTCGACGACCGCTTCCTGACGGAGATGAAAGGCCGCTTCGGGGACCGCATCCGGCTGAAATCGATCGACATGTCGCTGCGCTTCGACGCCTGGGACACGGCGCTCCGCTACGCCGAGGTCCTGCGCCATCACGATCCCATTCACTTCGAGCATCCGAGCCGCTCGATGCGGGTCAACGCCGAGTTCACCAAGCGCTGGGACCTTCCCGTAAGTCTCCACATCGGCTCCCTGCAGCAGGCGCGCGAAGCGGTCGAGCTGGAGGCGGGCACCGCCTTCAACATCGCCTGCGTTTCCTCCGGCCCCACGTACATCCGGCGGATCGCGGCAGTCGCGGAGGCGGCCGGCTTCCGCTGCCTGATAGGCACCGACCAGGAATCGACAATCGGCACTGCCGCCCAACTAGCGGTGGGGATTACGCTGCCCAATCTTTCCCTGCCCTGCGATCCCATGGGGCCGGTTCTGTACATGGAATCGCCGGCGAGAGAGCGCATCCGCGCCGAGGCCAGCCATCTCTACCCGCTCGAGGGACCCGGCTGGGGGGTAGAGCTCGACGAGGAGAAACTGCGCCGGCTCACCGTGGCCGCGGCATGACCTGGTCCTGCGACACCCCTCCGGACCCTGTCGGTCCCTGATCCTGGCGGCCCCAAACTGCCTGCATGGGCCGGGAGACAGGTCAGCATACACGAGGCCGCGTCGTCCGTTCGCGGACTGTCACCATCCCGGACGACCCGACATGGGCAGCAGGTACCCAGGGACCGCCGACCCCGCCTCAAGGAGAGTGAGCGTGAAAATCGCCGCTGTTGACCTGTACGAAGTCCACGTCCCGGACCGGCCCTGGGCCTGGTCGGACGAGGAGAACGGCATGCCGACTCACCGCCTCACCGGCAACCTGCTGGTCGTGGTCCGCTGCGACGAAGGAGTCGAGGGTCTCGGGGAACTGGGCATGCACGGGATCGACCGGGCGACCGTAGCTGCTGCGGTCGAGGACTGGATCGGGCTCGATCCACTCAGGCAGTCCCGGCTGCCACAGGGAGCCCTCGCCGCGGAGGCATACGAGTGCGCCACCCTCGACATCCGCGGCAAGGTGCTGGGGTGCCCGGTGTCCGAGCTGCTCGGCGGCGCCGTCAGGGACCGGATCCCGGTCACTTTGTGCACAGGGTACAAGACCGTCGAGAACACCGCCGCGGACGCGGTCTGGGGCTGGGAGCGCGGCTTCCGCACCTACAAGATGAAATGCATTACCGGGACGCCGCATCTGAGCGAGCGGATCGACTACGTCGTCGACCGCGTCGAGGCCATCCACCGCGACCTGCCGGAGATGGATGTGCGTCCCGACATCCGGCGCCGGCTCGAGGAAGTGTGGGCAGCCGAAGAGGTGGCGCGCCGGCTCGAAGGGCACCGCCTCGACTGTCTGGAGTCACCGATCATCACCGGCGCACACGGCGGCAGCTTCAACGAATGGCGGCGCCTCCGGCAGCGCATCGGCTTCCCGGTCGCCGAGCACACGGGGGCCGAGCAGCTGCTGACCATGTGGTCGGCCCAAGCCCTGGACTACGCCATCATCGGGGCGCCGGGCGCCGTCGAGACCGTGCGGCTGTCGGCCATGGCGGAAAAACTCGGCCTTCCCTGCTGGACGCAGTACGTCGGTCTGGGAGTGAACAACGCCCTGGGGCTGCACGTCTGCGCCGCGGGTCCGAGTCTGTCCCGGCCCCACGATTTCGTCGGGTTCTGGGCAAAGCAGGACGACTGCGTGGTGGAGGGATTCCCCGTGGTCGACGGCGCCGTGCAGGTTCCCGAAGCCCCCGGGCTCGGGGTGACCCTCGACATGGACGCCGTCAGGCGCTACGCCGCCCCCTGACCGCCGGCCCGGATCGCGTTCGGTTATGCCATCTTTCCCCGGTGCCGGCCTGCAAGACGGCTATTTACCTGCTGCCGGCCAAACCTGAGAGGAGGGTTTCATGTTTCAGGAAGTGACCGCGGCCGCCATTTCGTTCGTCCCCGAGAAGTTCGGCCTGCAGGGGAACGCCGACCGACTGGAGGAGATGTTCCGCAAGGCCGCCGCCGGGGGCGCCCGGCTCGCCGTAGCCCCGGAAGGAGTTCTCGAGGGGTACGTAGTAAGCCCGATCATTTCCGGCGAACAGCCGGCGGAGCGCATGAAGGAAGTGGCGCTGACCATGCGCAGCCTGGTGATCGGCCGTTTTCGCGAGCTGGCGCGGGAGCTGAAGATCTGCCTGGCCTTCGGGCTCGCCGAGCGCATCGGCAGGAATGTTTTCAACTGCGCCCTCTTCATCGATCAGACCGGCCGCATCCGCGGCAAGTACCACAAGATGCAACTCGCCGAGGGCTCCCACCGGTCCTGGTGGTTCAACCGGCTGGGGAAGAAGAGCCGCGCCTGCAACACCCCCTTCGGGCGCTGCGGGTTCCTGATCTGCAACGATCGCTGGAATTCCGACATCGCCCGCATTCCCGTCCTCGACGGGGCGCAGTACCTGCTGATCCCCTCCTTCGGCTCGCGCTCGAAAGAACAGGACAAGGCGGTGCTGGCGAGGGCCCGCGAGAACGGCGTGCCGATCGTCGAGGCGAACGTCGGAGTGACCCTCATCGTCAGCAAGGGGGAAATCGTCAGCCTGTCCCGCCGGGAAACCGCTGTGACCTTCGGGACCATCGAGGTTCCTGCCGCGGCCTCCCCGGCCAATCGCGATCGCCACGAACGCGCCTTTCTGCGCTGGCGCAAATCGGAGATGCCCCGGCGCTACGCCAGCTACATGAAGCGGATCAAAAGCGGCAAGGGAGACGAGGACCCGAAGCACCTGAAGCAGCGCCACGACTCCAAGGGCATGATCATCAGCGGCTGAGGGCTCCACCGGCTCCGGAGCTTCACGGGACCTCTGGACCTCCGGCGGTCAACCCGGCCTCCTCCGGTACCCGGCAGCCCATCTTCAGGACGCCTGCGAATCGTGCCAGGACATCGCCTCCCCGCGCACGATGCCGGAGCGCACCTCGGAATACCCAGGCCATTCGACCGGGAGGTCGCCGTTTTCGATCATGTGCGCCAGCGGGTTGAGCTTGGTCCGCAGCGGCATGCGGATGCGCTGCCGCTTCCGCGCCGATTCGAACAGGGCCATCATCACCTCCTGGACGGCGCGGCCGTGGTCGCCGCGGCTGATCGGGTTGTCGATGCGGCCCTCGACCCAGTCGATCGCCTCTTGGCACTGGTGCGCCCAGGAGTCGTGAAACGGCGCCTCGATCTCCTGCCACCCGGAGGTCGAGGCATTGAGGTAGCGGGCGGTACCGAACTCGGCGTTGTAGCGCGCCGACGGGCCTTCCGGCGAGTACATCCCCTCGTCGGCAGGGATGTCGCTGTCCGGCCTGCGGCCGGTGGAGAGCTCCATGATCCCTTCCGAGCCCAACACGCGGCAACCCTGGCCGAGACCGGCGCTGGCGATATCGCCGCCCTGGATGAGCAGCGTCGCCCCTTGCTGCAACCGGCGATGCCCAGTGTGGAATCCTCGGCGGGAAGCCCGCGTTCGTAGGTGTCGGCTGTGCGCTCGGTTGTGCCGACGACCCACTCGACCTGCGGGTCGCCCATGAGAAACAGACCGAGGCGGATGTTGTGGGAGTTCGTGTTGAGGATGTTGCCCCCGCACTCGAGCTCGATGCGCCTGATCTCTCCGATCACCCCCTCTGCGAGAAGGTCGCGAGCCTTGAGCCAGACGGCGTGGTGGGGGCGCTGAAAGGCGATGACGAGCTTGACGAAGTTGCGCCTGCATGCCATCAGCATGCGGTCGGCCGCACCGAGGTCGCCGGCCATCGGCTTCTGGCAGAGGATCGCCTTGGGACGCCGCGCGGCCGCGGCGATGACCATTTCGGCGTGCTGCTGGTGCCAGGAGCAGACATCGACGAAGTCGGGCCGCTCCTCGTCGAGCATCTCGCGGTAGTCGGAGTAGCGGTGTTCCTCGCCTACGCCGAAGAAGTCTCCGAATTCCCGCAGGGCGTCGGGGTTGGTGTCGGCGAGGGCGCCGATCTCGACAGGCCGGCCGGGAACTCCGAGCCAGCCGCGGGTGTGGACGCGGCCGATGACGCCGCAGGCGATGATGGCGGTGCGGTACTTGGCCATGAACGATTTTCCAGGGTTGTGGGTTGGAGGTGGATGCAGTCGGAAGCTTGGGAAAGAGCGCAACCGACAGGCGGCGTCAAGGACCGGGAGCAGATTCCCGGGACGGGCCGAGTCCGAGTTTTTCTTCCTCCGGCCGCAGCGCCTCGATCGCGAAGAGGATGTGCTCTTCGAGAGCGACTCCGAGCTCTTCGGCACCTTGAGCAAGCTCCCCGCGGTCGACGCCGCGGGCGAAGGCCTTGTCCCTGAGTTTTTTTCTGACGCTCCTGACCGTGAGGTCTCCCAGGCTTCGCGAAGGGCGCACCAGGGCACAGGCTACGAGGAAGCCGCAGAGCTCGTCCACGGCGAACAGGGCGCGGGCCACCGGAGTGTCGCGGGGCACTCCCGAGTAGGAGGCGTGCGCGAGGATGGCCCGGCAGAGCTCCTCGGGAAAGCCGCGCTCGCGAAGGAGTGAGACCCCGTAGGCCGGGTGCCCCTCTGTAGCGGACTGCTCCTCGTTCGGATGGCGCTCGTAGTCGAAGTCGTGGAGGAGGCCTGCCAGGCCCCAGGCCTCCTCGTCGGCGCCGTATCTGCGGGCGCACGCGCGCATGGCGATCTCGACGGCGTACATATGGCGGCGCAGTCCTTCGGAAGAGGTGTAGGCGTGCATCAGGTCCAGCGCCTGCTCGCGGGAGAAAGAGCGGGTCATTTTCTGTCTCAGGATCCTTTCGGGCAGTCAGCTTGGCCAGCGGTCCGGTTCGATATTCCTTCTTCGTTCCTCCGTCGCAAACAAGCGCAATGCGCGCGCCGGGTTCAACGCCGACCTCTGATATGACCGCAAGCAGACAAAGCCGTCTCCACCTGATCCCCGGCTGCCTGTTTTTCTTCCGGGCGACCACGGCCGCGGCCCTCACCTTGTTCCGCCTCGGCGGGTCCGGGGAGCCGCCCCCCGATCTCGGGGTGGAGTACGAATTCGTGCAGCTTCCCTGGACCGAGGTCGACGAGGCGCGCTTCGGAGCGGCCGCCGGCCTCGAGCTGCGGCGGGAATCGATCCTGCCCGAGAGAACCGACCCCGATTCCAACCTCGCGCCCCTTCCGGAAGGGGACCGCTTCGCCATTCTGGACAATTTCCCAGGAGGCGGACGCCAGGGTTGGGTTCCTTGGGGGAGCGTGTCGAGGACGAGGGATGTCAGATTCTCGGTCCGTATGATCGATCGCGACGAAGATTTTTACTACACGGACACTCGCAGCTGGAACTACCTGTTCGATCTCGGACACCCCGTGCACCTGACGCGAGTTCGCTTTTTTACCCGCAAAGATGACGGCACTCTGATCACCTGCGGTTTCGGCAGGTTCCAGACCGCTGGATGCCGCTCCGGCGGCATCGATCCCGTACCCCGGTTTCTCCTCGCCGCCAACGACGGCGACCCGGCCAAAAAAGGGAGGCGGACTTACAATCCTCCATACACCTCAACAACTCGGGATGAGTACCGTTTCGATTTCGACGTCGTCCACCAGGGACCGGGCGCGGACGTGGTCGACCTGGAGTTTCCCTCCATTCCCACCCGGCGCTTGCTTTTCCAGGTGTTCGCGAAGGACCGTCTTTCCTGGGAGGTAGCGGAGTTCGAGATCTTCGGCAAGGGATTCGTGCCTGCCGCGACCTACCGTTCCAACGTCATAGACCTCGGAGAGTCGCTCAGCATCGGGGAGCTGACATGGGCCGGGCGCGTCGAGGAGCCGGCGAGAAATCAGTTGCGCATGCGCACCGGAGAGGACGACCAGCCGCACGTTTACCGGCGCAGAACCTTCCGCGGGGAGGAGGAGGTGCCGTTCGCCGAGAACGGCGGCCCCCTGACCAGGCAGCAATACGAGCGCCTGGAACCCGCCGAGGCCGGCTCCATCACCCATGACCTCGAGAACTGGAACGGTTGGAACGCCCCCTACGACTTCGCCGCCGGCCGCGGCCGGCCAAACGCCGACCGACCGAGGCGATACGTGCAGTTCGACATCGCCTTCTCCGCGACCCCGGAATCCGGCGGGAAGGTCGACTACCTCCAGTTCCCCGCTTCCCCGCTGCTTGTCGCGGAGGCCCGGGGCGAGATCGTTCCCGGCGCGGTCACGGCCGGAGAGGTGAGCCGGTTCACACTCAAGCTGAGGCCCAGGCTCGAGCCGGGCGACCCCGGGTTCGACGGCCTCCTGGTCTCTACCGAGGCGCGCGTCACCGCGGTCGATCCCATCGGCCGCCTCGGAGGAAACGAGGTCGATCTCGACCTCGTCCGTCTCGACGAGGAGGGATTCGCCGTGCAGTTCCCGGGCGTCGGCATCGAGGGCACCGAAGAGCTGATCGAAGTCGGCTTCGAGGCGGAGATCTTCGCGTACGACACCCCCTTCCGGATCGGGCTGACCAGCAGTGAGAAGCCGTTCGAGGTTCCTCAACCGGTGATCGCCGGGGACGCCGACGAGCTCAGCGACAGCGACCGCCTGCGGGTCGCCCTGGTCCGGATACCGCGCCTGCCTATCCACGCCCTGCGCCTTTCCCCGCCGGTCCTCACCCCCAACGGCGACGGCGCCAACGACCTAGTGGAGATCGAGTACGAGTTGGTCAACCTCGCCGGGGATGTCCCGGTGAGCATCGCCGTGTACGATCTCTCGGGCCGCCTGGTCGGCGAGGTCGTGGATGGCCGGGCAGCCAGCGGCCTCTACCAGGCCTCCTGGGACGGGCGTAGCCGGCAGGGAACCCTGCTGCCTCCGGGCCTGTACCTGCTCGAACTCGCGGTCACTTCCGACAACGGCGAGGAACGCGCCCAACGGCTGGTTTCACTGGCCTACTGAAGCGCCCGCCCGCCGGGGGTCATGCGAAGTAGAAGGAGTGGACGAGCGACGCCCCGCCCACTCCGACGCACTTGCCGAGAATCAGCCCCAGGAAGAACGGCCGGATGGAGGTGAACAGGGCGACGCCGCCGTAGCGCAGCACCACCGCCTTTATCAGCCAGGCCAGGAAGACGCTGAACCAGTCGATGCTGACGGTGTTGGTGAGGGCGATCGCCAGTCCGGCCGGATGCAGGGGCCACCCCGGCAGACGGTGGGTGGCGAAGGACAGAATCCCGGCCAGGCCGGCGCCGACCGCCAGGAAAACCGCGGCCAGCGGCTCCCCCGCGTTCGGGGTGTTGATGCTGTTGACGACCCATCCCCAGCAGAGCTGCGGCGAGGCGACGTAATACCAGCTCATCCCGTGGATCAGCCCGTTGCGGTAGCCCATGTCGAGGTAGACGGCGATCATCGAGGCCAGGCTGACGAAGAGCGCCGCGGCGAAGTAGAACAGGAGCCGGCGGCCGCTGATCCGCAGGCGGGCGTCCTCGCAGACCTTGAGCGCGTGCGCCAGGGTGCCCATCAGGAACAGCTGGATGTCGGCCGCCCACATGAAGCTCAGGCCCATGGCGCTGAGGGCGCTGCCCCCGAAAGCGGCGCTGCCGAGCGAGTTGGTGAACAGCGGCGGGATGGAATTGGCGGCGCGGAGACGGCTGAAGCCGATCTGGGCGAGCAGGCGGGTGGTGCCGAAGAAGACGAGCAGGGCGACGACCAGGAAGAGAATTGACCACCCCGGGGGCAGTCCGGTGGCGTTGAGAAAGACGGCCATGTAGACAAACCCGAGCAAGCCCATGATCGCCGCCGTCCGGGGGTGAATGATGTTGTCTCCCGTTTCCCGCTCGCGACCGACGATGATGCGCCACTGCTTGCGGAGAAAGTTCCGCGACAGCCACAGGGAAGAGATCACCAGGAAGGCGAGGGAGCCGATCTGCTGGTGGGCCATGAGAACGCCGCCCGCGGAATGGGGCTGCGCCGCAAGGGACAGGGAGACCCCGAAATAGCCAAGCAGGCTGTTTTCCAGGGCGAGCAGGAGGTGGCAGAACCAGACGCTGAAAAGCACCTGCAGACTGATCAGGAAGCTCAGGCCGACGACGAGCAGGTCGGTGTTGAGGGCGTAGCCGAGGCCGAGGGCTTCGAAGCGTATGTGGGCGGAAGGGATGCCGAAGTTCTCGATCCAGGAGAGGTCGATGAGCTGGTCGACGAGGTTGACCGTCGGATACGACCAGGCGAGGAGAAAGCCTGCCCAGAGCAGCCTGCTGCGCAGGAAGCTCCGCGACGGCTCGCGCAGGCTGTCCACCATCAGGATGGGGGTCGCCGCCAGGGGGTAGACGAGGCGCTCCTCCCGCGACCACTGATGGTGCACGAGGCTGACGAACGACAGGCTGACGCAGGAGAAGGCGACGAAGAAGGAGGACCAGACGAGAACGGGAACGACCCAGGGCTCCCAGGGAATCGACTCCCCCGCGGAGAGGCCCTCGAACAGCCGGCGAATCAGCTCCGGATCGCGCGGAACCACCCACTCCGGCACGTGCGGCCACAGCACCTCCTCCCAGTTGTTCTCCGGGGTCGCGTAGTAGATCAGTCCCGCGATGAAGGGCAGGAAGTAGCCGCCGAACCCCATCGTCGGGATGACGGTGGCGACCATGAGGGAGGCGTAGACGAGAGCGAACGAGGCCGGGCTCAGGCCGAAAATCGGGTGGAGGGCGCGCAGCAGGAGCCCGATTACGAGCAGAAAAAAGAGCACGAAGATGACGCCGACGGTGTTGAAGTGGTCGGCGAAACCGGTGTAGCGGCTCAGGAGCAGGTAGCTGCGGACGCTGACGAAGTTGAGGAAGGCGCACAGCGCCATCGCCAGCAGGAAGGTGCCGGCGCCCTGTATCCGGCTCACAGCCCGAGGAAGCTTCGGATGTTGCCGGCCAGCAAGCCGTCGATCCGGGATACGGACAGCTGCCTGAAGCCTGCCCGGCTCAGGCCCCGGTTGAGGCCGTCGCGCACGAAGTCCACCCCCTCACGAACCCACTCCGCCCACTCCTCCGCATCCAGTCCGACGTAGTCGGTTCCCCAGAAGACGCGTTCGAGGAAGCCCCCTTCAGCGGCAGTATGGATGTAGCGGGGCAGCTGCGGATCGTCGAGCAGCTTGGTGACGTCGGTCCAGACTTGCGGACATTTCGCCATGATCGCCAGCAGGTCGTCGATCCTGGGGCGGGCCATGTGCTCGACGTTGAAACGGAGTCCCGGAAAATCGGAGATCACCTGCTCGAGGGTGCCTAGGCGGGTGGGAAAGTCCTCGACCTTGTCGGGGGGGTTGAAATCCTCGCCCCATTCCCCGGAAGGCTGCACGAGATGGATATATACCGGGGCGTCCGCTTGGGCCGCGGCCTGGTAGAAGGGATAAGCCCGGCGGTCGTTGAGCTGAAAGCGCCCGTACGGAGGAGTGATCAGTACGCCGCGCACATCGCCGGCCCGCAGCAGGGCCCGCACCTGCTCGAAGCGCTCGCCGTTGAAGCGCCCGTCCGGGGTCAGGGGCTCGAAGCTGGCGATACCGACGAAGCGGCCGCGGTAGTTCCGCTGCAGGTCCGCGGCCAGCTCGTTCGACCCGAGCCAGTCGCCGCGGACGCGGGTCATCTCCTGGGAGAGGGTGACGGCGACCTCGACGCCGCACTCGTCCATGATCCGCAACACCTCCTCCATGTCGACGCCATCGAGGTCGGCCGCGGTCCGCGGCAGCCGCGCGCATGGAGTGTAGTCCTGCAGGAAATGGGAATGGGCATCGACCAGCATCGGGAAGTTCCGTCGAGAGGGTGTGACAGGACGGTCTGATTCTACAAATTAAGAGCCGCTCATGCGATACTTCACCGGTCTCAGTTCCCCGCGCGCCTGGCGGTTGTTCGCCGGCGCGGCGATCCTCGGCCTCGTTCAGCCCTGGCGGCGGATGCGCCTCATCCGCACCGGACCGATCTGGAATCCCGGGCACCAGTGCCGGGTGTACGAAATCATCGACCGCTACATGAGAGAGAACCCCGAGGCGGGTTACTTCGGAAAGCGTTTCGCCTGGAAGGATCCATTGCCTGCCGCAAGCGGCCGCAGGCGCCCCCGGGGATCGCGCTGGGAAGGGGTCGGCGACGGCTTCGAGCAGGTCACCCGCTTTTTCGGCGACAAGCTCGGGCGCCCCCTCGTCGACTACACCGCCGCCAGACTGGACGAGCTCGAGCGCGAGGGCTGCCCCTGCAACTTCATCGAACTGTACGTCTTCCGCACCCTTCCGGGGACCCCGCCCAATTTCCAGGACGGCCACTCGCACTTTCTCAGGCCGTATGTCGCCCTGTTCAAAATGGAGACCGGTCCCTCGACGCGGGTCAGGCCGGACGGCATGCCGTACGCGGCCCCGCCTGCGAGCCTCGTCGGCGTCGATACCGAATGCGCCCTGCGGTTCACCCACAGCTGGCACGCCGGTCCCCATGTCGAGGCGGACGGCGAGCCGCGTTTCGGGATCGTCCTGAACGCCCGCGTCTACGGCCCGCAACAGCTCGCCGAGGCGATCGTCACCACCTGACCCGGTAAGAGTCCATCCGGCCCCCTGCCCTGCACCCCGGAAGCTGCGTTTTCCTCCTCTCGCCAAACCCTTCGGACGGACACTTGCTTTGCTTGCGACGGCAGGCGCACGGCTCCTCCCCGGACCGGGGCTACAGGGGGCTCAGGACATAGCACCTGTCCGCTGCCGTTTCGAAGATCAGGCGGTGACCTCTGTCCTCGGCGTCGACCGGTTCACCGCGGTCAGAATGAATTCGATAGCGGCCGCAGGCATGCTTCAAGGTGCAGGTGCCGGCGACACTCGCCCTGATCTCGGCGCGGGTCAGCTCGCCGTCCGCCCAGGAGAGGTCGACCTCGAAGCCGCCGCGGGCGCGCAGGCCCCTCACTAGGCCCCGCCCCCAGGCGGCGGGGAGGGCAGGCAGGAAGTGCAATTCCCCGCGGTAGCTCTGCAGCAACATTTCGAGGACCGCGGCGACCGCCCCGAGATTACCGTCGATCTGGAACAGGCGCGGCGGTTCGGGGCCGGTGTGCAGGCTCATCAGGCTTTCGCCGGAATAGTCGGAGATTTGCCGCACCAGGTGATCCCAGGCCCCCTCCCGGTCTCCTGCCCGGGCCGAGAGGCAGGCTGCCCAGGCGCGGCTCCAGGGCGTGTGGCCGGCGCCGTTCTTCAGCCGGCGCTCGTGGGAGACTAGGGCGGCCTGCCACAGCTCGGGCGTTTCTTCAGGATCGAGGTGATCGCCGGGATACATGCCGATCAGGTGGGAGAAATGCCTGTGTCCCGGCTCGCACTCCTCGAAATCCTCGTTCCACTCCATCAGCTGGCCGAAGCGCCCGATCCCGAGCGGCGGCAGGCGCGCCGCCATGGCCGCCCAGGAGTGCCGCTCCGCTTCGTCGACACCAAGCAACTCCGCGGAGCGCCGTGCGTACTCCAGGGCCTGCCGCGCGAGCAAAACGTCCGCGGTCGCCGAAACGCAGAGAGTCACCGGCAGGTCGCCGCCGCCGACAAAGCGGTTTTCGGGAGATTGCGACGGGACGATCTGCAGGGTGCCGTCCTCGCCCTCGACCAGGTAGGATGCGTAGAAGGCGGCCACCTGCCTGAAAAAGGGATAGGCGCGCCGCCGCAGAAAATCGGCGTCGAGACCGAACTCGTAGTGCCACCAGAAATGCTGAGCCAGCCAGGCCGCCCCGCCGACCCAGACGTCCCAGCCGTACCATGCCGGGGTGGCGCGCCCCCAAGGATCGGTTTGCAGCGGAATCACCACCCCCTCGCAGTCGTACAGGTCGCGGGCGGCCTTGCTTCCGTGCTCGAGGAAACGCTCGGCGTGAGCGAACAACAACTCCGCGGAAGACTGCAGGTGGCCTGCCTCGGCATGCCAGTAGTTCATCTCGAGATTGACGTTGTGATGGTAGTCGCTACGGAAGCTGGGATCGGTCTCCTCGTTCCACTTGCCCTGAAGGTTGGGGGGCAGACCGGCGTTCGCCGTGCAGGCCAGGTGCAGATAGCGACCGTAGTTGAAAAAGAGGAGGGGAAGACCAGGGTCTTCGGCTCCGCGACGCACCGCGGCGATCCGCTCGTCGGTCGGGAGGGTCGATGCCGGCAGGTCCACCCCCAGCTGCAGGTCGCCGTAGAGTCTTCGGTACACCTCTTCGTGGGATTCAACCAGCTCCTCCCAGTCAGCGCTCTTCAGGAACCGTTCGCCGCATTCCTGCCAGGGAGATCGCCCGCATGCCGACGTGGCGATGTCGATTTCCAGCAGGAGCTCATCCGCCCCGGCGAACACCAGAAAGTCGCCTTCCCAGTGCCGGGAGCCGCCGCTCATCCGCGGCCGCACCTGTATGCGGAAATCGATTCCGCCGCGGAAGAAGCCGTCGAGAATCAACGGGGTCCGCTCTACCTCGCAGTGCTCGTCCGGAAGGCGGTCGAGCCAGACACGCCCTCCGAATCGGCGCTCAGCCGTCATGCGCACCAGCACCAGGTCGCCGGGTAAATGCGCGAGGTACTCCCTCCTGAAGCGCACCCCGTCCGCCTGGTACTCGACGGTTGCAACTCCAGTCTGCAGATCGAGCTCGCGCCGATAACCGGTGGCCCTTCCGTGGTCGAGGCGAAAAAACAGATCGCCCGCGGGTTGATACGGATCGATATGGATCGGCTCGTCGCGATCGCCGCTGACGTTCCCGAAGGCCTGGTTGGCGCGAACCGTTCCCTCTTCCCAGCGACCCTCCAGCAACAGCTGTCGGACCTCAGCAAGCAGGTGGGATCGAGGCCGGGTATCGCGGCCCCGGTTCCGACCTCGCCACAGCCACTCGTGGTTCAGGGCCAAGCGTTCGGTAACCGGGTCTCCCAGGACCATGGCGGCGAGCCGTCCGGTACCGATCGGCAGTCCTGCGGTGAACTCGCGGGCCGGGGTCCGCTGCCAAAGTCTCGTCTCGGTCACTGAAGAACTCCCTCGTAGCGACCGCATTGCAATATTGGGAAGGTACCTCCGTGACGGTAGGTCGGGAGCGGGAACCGGGGCGAAGCTCCCGCCCTCACCCCGGTGAAGGGGGCCTGCCCGGGAAGGTTCGAACCCCTGCCCTTCAATATCAATAGGCGATGGAGACGAGGCGCTGAGCGCGGTCCCTGCCGGTGTCGGTCGCGATCTCGAGCTGCAGCAGGTACAGGCCCGGGGGCAGTACGCCGCCCTCCCCCCTGCCGTCCCAGGAGACGCTGAAGCGGCCGCTCACTCCGAGGCCGGTGGCATCGACCTCGCCGACGCGGCGTCCGGACAGCTCGTACACAGCGACCGCGGCAGGCACGTCTCCGCTCAGATTCACCAGCTCGTACTCGATCTCGACGGCATCGTTGACGCCGTCGCCGTTGGGGGTCAGCAGCGGAGAGGAGAGGCTCAGGGTATTGATGGCGCGGTCGGGAATATCCGTGAGGGCAACCCGCAGACGGTTGCTGTCGGTCGCCTCGTCGGCGTCCCCTTCGGTGACGGGTTGCGGCACCTCGAAGGGGACCTGGCTATCAAAGAGGCGGGCGATGAAAGGGGTGTCGTACTCGAACACCCGGGCCTGGAATGTGAGCTCGACCAACTCTTCGGTGCGCTCGATGTCGACGCGCGGGATCTGAACGGCAAAACCCTCGTCATCCATTCGGGTGACCGTGACCTCGACTTCGCTGCCGCCGATTCGCGCAACCGGCTCAACCGCGACGATCTGCGCCGGTGTTTCGACCGATATGCCGTCGAACCCTCCGTCTCCCGGCTCGAGCCGGGGCCGGACCTGGTAGGTGAAGGTGGTTACCTCCCCGGCGGCCGCGGCCTCGGGCGTGACTTCTGCCGGAGCGTGCGTTATCAGGGGCGGCGAGGCGAGGAACTGCAGGTACTGCACCTGTCCGCCCGACTCGGGTGTCGACACGAAGGAGACGTCGAACTGGACGAAGCGGCGGGGGCGATCGGCGTTGGCCGTCCCGCTGCCGGAAGGGAAGTCATAGGCGGCGTTCCAGGTCACCCAGTTCTCGTTGTCATGGCGGATGTCCCCTTTCTCTGGCGGCTCCAGCCGGTTGTAGGCCGCGGGCGTGAGCAGGGCGCCCCTGCTGGAAAAGGGTACCTGCTCGTCGCCGCGGAAGGTCCGGCGCCAGTACACGTTCGGCTGTTCGTCGTCGCCGCTGCGCATGGTGATTTCGACGCGGCTCTCCGGGTCGCTTCCCTGCAGCCCCGCCCAGGTCAGGTCTCCCAGGCTGAACTCCTCCCCCAGGTCGATGACGTTCGAAGTGTAACGGGCGATCGGCGCATAGCCGCTGGCGTAGATCTCGAACTCGGCGATTTCCCACTCCACCCCCTCCTGGCCGAAAATCTTGAACAGCAGGCGCCGCGTCGGAATCGAGGGAAATTTCAGGTCGACGAGATCGCGCCCCTGGCCTTCGTGCACGACGTCGAAATCGAAGCGCTCCCCCGGGCCGACGCGCTGGTGATACCGCAGCTTGTAGGGGCGGGTCCCCTCTCTGGCGGGGTCGCCGTCACTGGTGCCTATGAGGAATTCGGGAATCGGTTCGAGATTGCCGCTGCGGCATCCCCTGCCGGCCTGGTTCCTGCCGAACCCGCAGGTGACGATGGTGCCGTCGTCGACCCGCGTGTAAAAACGAATGCGGCTGAGGTGCACCTGTCTCTCCAGGTCGAACAGGTATTCGATGCTGCGGTCGTCAGCGTAGTAGGAGTTGGGGTCGGCGTCGGCGAAGCGGACCGACCAGCGGCGGTCGATGTACTGCGGCACGCGCTCGGGAATCTGCCAGTCACCACCCACGTCCTTGTAGCGGAAGTTACCTTCCAGTGTCGAAGGGGTGAGATTCACCTCGGAATCGGTGAACTCCGGGGCGATGGACCCGGGCTGCAGATCGAGGCTGATCAGGCCCCCGAACTTATTCTCGTCAACCCCTTCCCAGGGCAGCTGCACGAAGTCGAAGGGCGCCTCGAGCTCGGGCTCGGGAAGCCCGTCGCCCCCGATACGGAACAGGGTCAGGGCCTGCGCCGCGGTAGCGCCTCCGAGAACCAGTGCCATTGCCAGCAGTCGTGGAGCAGTCATCTCAGTCTCCCACGTCTCATGTGCGTGTCTCGGGTGCCATATCAATTTATGGGATTTCGGGTGCAGGCCGGTAGCCTGCCCCGGTGTAGGCGGGATTTCGGGGTCGGAAACGGGCGTCGAAATCCGGGTCCGATGCGGACATTTCGTTGGCTTCCGGGTCCAGGGTGCCCTGCAGATCCTCGATGTCGCCGTTGATGAAGCAGCCGCTTACGCCGGCGCCTTCGAGTATGTCGAGCTCGTAGCGGCGGCCGGGGGAAATGCCCCCCGGCAGGTTGTTTCTCCAAAAGATCGACCGCGAGTAGACCGAGCCGGTCCCCTTGTCGTCGGCGCCGTTCCAGTTGCCGGTAAATGTGCAGTTGCGAACCTCGACCCGGGAATTGGGGAACACGGTGAGGGCTCCGGAGCCGTGCTCGACGTTGTACTCGTAGCCGTCGCGGCGGCCGATGTAGTCGACCCCGGTATTGGAGACGTTGCCGACGAACAGGCAGTTCTCGAAAGCCGCGGCGCTGCCGGTCAGTACGTCGACGGCCGAACCGGTGACCTGGCAGCGGTTTTCGCGGAAGATGCAGTGGGTGAACACAACCTCCCGGTCGTTGAAGCCCCGGTGCTCTATCGACACCCCGCCGCCGCAGGGACTGGTGTAGTTGTCCCGCACCTCGACCCGGTCGACGGTCGGGTAGGAGCGGCCGAAAATCTTGATGCCGCCGCCGTCGGTGTAGAAGAACATCCCCTTCTTCCAGATCACGTCCTCGCTGTTGGGCTGGATGTCTACCGGATCCTCGAGATGGGTGACGAAGTGGTTGGCTCCGGTGATTTCGAATCCGCGCAGGACGGTGTTTCCGGAAATGCCGTCGCCGAAGTAGACGACGTGGTTGACGACCGCGGGGAAGCTCTCGGCCGCGGGGTCGGCGATATCCGGGTTGGCGGCGGTCAACACGACCTCGCCGACCGCCTCAAGGGTGATCCCGTCGTGGCGGGCGTTGAACCAGACCATCGCCTGCCCTGGCCGCTGGGGCCGATAGGTCCCGGCGTGGACCTTGACGATCTTGCGGACCGGATCGGCAGCCGCGGCTTCGAGGGCCGGCTGGATTTCCCGGCCAAGGTACACCAGGTAGCTCGTGCCGTCACGGGAGATCGAATCGCCTCCTCGGCAGGCTGCGGCAAGGGCGAGCAGGATCCGCGGGACTGCGCGAAGCAAACCCACGGCCATGCGGCGAACCCATGCGGCCTGAAGACAGCTCGGCATCCAGCCTCCATTCGTGCTTTACATTCTGGAAAGTGCTGACCCACAATTTTACACATTCCATCGCTCCCCTGGGGCAGACCAGCTCGATGGTTGCCATTGCCCTCGCATTCGTCGCCTGCGCAGCCGACAGATCGCAAACCGGGAGCGAAAACAGGCAGCTCGACCAGCTGCTCGAGCTGGGAGGGTTGTACCTGCAGCAGCAGCGCTACGACGATGCCCTCGAACTCTACCGCAAGGCGGTCGCCCGCGACTCCCTCAGGGCGCAGGCGCATTTCGGCCTCGGATTCACCTACCTCCAGCTCAAGTATTTCTCCGAGGCGAAGGCGGCTTACGAGCGCGGAATCCGGCTCGATTCAACCGTTGTCTCGGCGCGCCACAACCTCGCCATCGCCTACCTCGAACAGGGCCGCTTCGACGATGGCATCGAGCAGCTTCAGAAGGCACTGCGCCTCGATCCCTCCGATGCTGCGGCGCACCGTTCGCTTGCCTTCATCTACGGACAGCAGCACCGCTTCGAAGCGGCCGAACAAGCGTTGCTCGCCGCCTTGCGGACCGACCCCGGGGATGCCGAGACCCTGCGCAACCTCGGTGCGCTCTACCGTGAACTGGGACGCTACGGCCTTGCCGAGGATCAGCTTCTGCTGGCGGTCGGTCTGGATTCCCTCGACAGGGAGAGCTGGAAGGGGCTGTGGAACACCTACATCGAGTCGCAGCAGGTCGACCAGGCGGTCGCCGCCCTGGAGACGGCGATACGGCTCGATTCGACCCACGCAGAGGCGCATCGAGACCTTGGAGAACTCCTGGAGCTGATGGGCCGAAGCGAGGAGGCAGGCGCTCACCGGGGCCGCTTCGAACGCCTCAACCAGCTCGAAGAACGGGCGGCGACGCTGCGCACAGGAATCGCCGAGCGCCCCGATCACCTGGAAGCGCGCATGGCCCTGGGAGAGATTCTCGAACGAATGGGCCGCAGCCAGGAAGCGCTCGATACCTACACCGCGGTGGTGGAGCTAGATCCTGAAAAAGTCGAGGGACTGGAAAGGATGGCGCAGCTTCATCTGAACCAGGGGAATCTGAAGCAGGCGGCCAGGCTGGCACGCCGGGTGATCGCCATGGACCCGGAACCTGCGGCCATCGCCAAAGCCTATTCGGTCCTGGGACTGGTGCTGGCGCAGTCCGGTCAGCTCGAACAGGCAGCCCGGGCCCTGCGCGACGGCCTCGCCCAGGACGTTGGCAGCGCCGAGCTCCATTACAATCTGGGTAAGGTCCTCACCCTGCAGGGGGATTTTCTCCGGGCAGCCGCGGCGTACAAATCAGCCCTTGGAATCAATTCCGGACTGGCCGCCGCGCATCACGGCCTCGGCACCGTCCGCGTGCTCGAGGAGAAGTTCGAGGAGGCAATCCCCCATCTAGAGCGGGCCCTGCACCTCGACCCCGGCCGCAGCGAAGCCCTCCTTGCCCTTGGCGAAGCTCAGGAGCAGCTCGGGCGCCACGCGGCGGCCCGGGAAGCGTACGCTAGCTTTCTCAGAAATTGGACAGGGAGCGATGCCCTGAAGGTGCAGGCCAGGCAGGGGCTGGCGCGGCTCGCGTCCCCTTGATCCCGCTGCTCCAGAGATTCGATTTGAATTTCCCCAGAAACTGCCGTATCTTTCCCGTTTGTTTGGCGCCAACCTCAATCTCTCAACGGAGGAAATCACCGAAATGAAGCGCCTCTTGACGTTAGTTCTGAGCCTGGGTCTGGCGACTGCAGCCTCCGCCCATGCTCCCGAAGGGCAGGTCTGGCAGGCCTTCCAGTGGCCTGCCGGCACCGAGCCCACCTTGGACGGCAACCTTTCGGAATGGGAAATCGTTCCGAACGATTACCGCATTCCCTTCTCGATCTGTCTCGACGGCGAGGGCAACCCCCCGACCGACTTCAGCGATCTCAACTCCGAAGTCATCGTCGGCTGGAGCGAGAGCGAGAACAAGCTCTACGTGATGGACGAGCGTTTCGATGATTTCTACGATCGCGACGGCGTCGGCGGCGGAGCCGGCGGCGACGACACCATCGAGATGCATCACGACGGCGACCACGGCGGCGAGGCCTTCTGGTTCGGCGCCGATGACTACCCGGACGAGGAAGAGCTCATTCTCAACAAGGGTCGCTGGGCTCAGACCTACCACACCCGTTTCCCCGACCTGCCCGGCAGCACCGGTGAAGGCGGCGAGACCTGGGCGTGGTTCTGGGTCAGCCAGTCGACCTGGCATGACCAGCCCGAGTACATGGATTGGGGCTTCACGATCGACGGCCAGCTGAACCAGGGCGAGGCCACCGTCTACATCGAGTTCAACCGCGTGATGTGGGACGAGTTCATCTGGAACGATCCGGGCGCCTCGGTTCAGACCGACCTCCAAGAGGAGAGCGTCATCGGTCTGGGGTGGATGTTCGGCGACCAGGACGGCTCCGGCACCAACGAGGAGAAGCCGCCGGTAGAGACCTGGTTCATGTCCGGCGCCGCCGATGCATGGAAGACCTCGGCTTCTGCTTCCGACTTCCTTCTTGCCCCGGTCGATCCGCGCGTCGATTTCGCGACCGCGGTCGAAGAGGATTCCTGGGGCCGTATCAAGGAAGCCTTCGTACAGTAGATCCTCCGGACCTCAGGTCCGATTCCGCGTCAAGGGGGGGTGCACGGATCGTGCATCCCCCCTTTTTCTTGGGCCGATCCCGGTCCCCTGCTTTCCACATACCCCTTCCTTCCGTCCATCCGCAAAACTGGTGATCCCGACAGGCGGTACGGCGATCGTCCTGACATTCCTCTCCCTTTGCAGCCAGGTCGCTGCGGAGATAACGCCCGCACAGGCGCGCTCGAGTCACGAGCGCATGGTTCGCGCCCTTGCCGAGGTGGCCGAGCGCACCGGGGATGAACACCCCTACCTCGGAGTCGCCGAGGCGAGACGCCTGGAGCTGCAGCTGTCGGCATTGCCAGCTGACGCCTCAGGAGAAACCGGCTCCAGCCTGAATTTCCGGCTCGGAATCGCCCTCCTCTACCTGGGGCGCGAGCGGGAAGCGATCGCGCGGCTGGATTCGGCGAAATCCCAGTACATGGCGCTGCCGGACCGCAATCCGGCAGTCGCCTCGGAACTGGATTTCCGGCTCGGGCTCGCCTACCTGCGCCTTGGCGAGACCGAGAACTGCTGCCTGCGCTTTACCCCGGAAAGCTGCATTTTGCCGATCCGCGAGGGAGGCATTCACAAGATGGAGGAAGGTTCCCGCCGGGCCGCCGGTTATTTCAGGGAGGTGCTGCGCCAAGCAGCCCCCCGCGGTTCGAAGCAGGGGATGCAGGCGCGATGGCTGCTCAACATCGCCAGCATGACCCTCGGAGAGCACCCGCACTCGCTGCCGCCGGACTTGCTGATCCCGCTGCAGGCGTTCCAGTCCGAAGCGCAATTCCCGCAGCTGCAAAACGTCGCCCCTCGGCTCGGGGTGAACACCTTCGGCCTCTCGGGAGGAGTCGTCGCCGACGATTTCGACAACGACTACCACCTCGATCTGCTCGTCTCCAACTGGGACACGCGCGGTCAGCTGCGGTTCTTCCGCAACCGCGCCGACGGAACCTTCGCCGACGCCACGGAGAAAGCGGGACTGAAGGGGATTTACGGAGGGTTGAACCTGGTCCAGGCGGACTACGACGCCGATGGCTTCCTCGACGCCCTGGTGCTGCGGGGGGCCTGGTCAGGAAGGGCGGGGCGCCATCCGAACTCCCTTCTGCGCAACGATGGCGGCACCGGCTTCGCGGACGTCACCTTCGCCGCCGGGCTGGGAGAGGAGCATTTCCCAACCCAGACCGCCTCCTGGGCGGATTGCGACCTCGACGGCGACCTCGACCTCTACGTCGGCAACGAGACGACGGGGAAGCTCTCCGCTCCCTGCCAGCTGTTCCGGAATCAGGGAAACGGCCGCTTCGAGGAGAGCGCGATCCAGGCCGGGGTCGCCAACCACCGCTTTTCGAAAGGTGTGATCTGGGGCGACTACGACGGCGACGGTTTTCCCGATCTGTACGTTTCCAATCTCGACGGATTCAACCGGCTGTACCGCAACAACCGGGACGGCACCTTCACCGACGTCGCCATGCAGCTCGGGGTGGCCTGGCCGAGGTCGAGCTTTCCCTGCTGGTTCTGGGACTTCGACAACGACGGGGATCTCGATCTCTACGTCGCCTCCTACGAGGCCGGCGTCGAGCATCTGGCGGCATCCTACCTCGGGTTGCCGCACGATGCCGAGATGGCACGGCTGTACCGCAACGACGGGACCGGGGGCTTTGCCGACGTAGCCGCCGATTTCAACCTGATGCGCCCGGCGACGCCGATGGGCTCCAACTTCGGGGACATCGACAACGACGGCTTCCTCGACTTCTACCTCGGGACCGGTGACGTGCATTACGAGGACCTGATGCCGAACATGCTGTACCGAAACGACGCGGGCATGCGCTTTCTCGACGTCACCGCGGCGTCCGGCCTCGGGCACCTGCAGAAGGGGCACGGGATCGCCTTCGCCGATTTCGACAACGACGGGGACCAGGACGTGTTCGCCGAGATGGGAGGCGCCTACCCGGGCGACCGCTACAGCGACAGCCTCTACGAAAACCCCGGGTTCGGCAATCACTGGCTGTCGGTCAGGCTGGTGGGAGCCAGGTCCAACCGCTCCGCCCTCGGGGCCCGCATCATGGTCGGGGTTGCGGCCCCCGACGGGCATCGATTCATCTACAAGACGGTCGACAGCGGCGGCTCCTTCGGGGCCAACCCCCTGCGCCAGACCATCGGTCTCGGGAACGCCGACCGGATCGAAAACCTCGAGGTGTACTGGCCGGCGACGGGTGAAACCCAGCTGTTCGCGGATGTTCCGATGGATGCCTTCATCGAGATCGTCGAAGGAGGGGATCGGTTCACACAACTCGACCTCGCCAGGTACAGACTGGGAGGCCTCTGACTTGGGCACCGCCCGCCGCCCCGCCACCCACCTGCTCTGTTGGCTGCTGGCCGGCTCTATCTCCGGTTGCGAGCCAGGCCCGCCCGCGGTATCGCCGCCTCGCGCGCATCCGGAAAGGGGCCGTCACTACCTGCAGGGCAACGCCCACCTCCAGGAAGGCCGATTTCTGGATGCCGCCGAGGCTTACGGCGCCGCCATCGCCGTGGATTCCCTGTACGCCTCCGCCTACTGCTACCTGGGAAACGCCTACGTCGGCCTCTGGCGCTGGGAGGATGCCATAGCCGCTTACCGGACCGCCATCCGCCTCGATTCGACTTTCCTCGCTTCCTATCACAACCTCGCCGCGGCCTACGGCGAGCAGGGACGGTACCCGGAGGCCCTGGAGCAGTTGCACCGGGCCCTGCGAATCGATCCGGGGGCCGCCGAGTCCCACCGCTTCGTGGCTTTTTTCCACAAACAGCAGGGAGAATACGCCGAGGCGGAAGAGGCCCTCATACGTGCGATCCGAGCCGATTCCATGGACGTGCGGTCGCACCAGGCGCAGGGAAACTTCATGAGGATGCTCGGGCGCCGGGAAGAGGCGGAGGCGGCGTTTCGCCAGGCCCTGGCAGTCGATAGCCAGGACGTCGAATCCCTGCGCGAGCTCGGGCTCGTCCTGACCAGCACCGGCCGCTACCGGGAAGCGGAAGAGCTGTTCCGGCGCGCCTTGAAGATCATGCCTGGGCACGAGAAGCTGCATCACAACCTCGCCAACCTGTTGGCCATCCAGGGCCGTTCGGGGGAGGCGCAGAACCAGTTGGAGGAGTTCGAGCGCCTCAGCCATCACACCGACCTCGCCGAGCGCCTGCAACGCACCATCTCAAGGGGAAACGCAGGTGCCGAGATCTACCTCCAATTGGCGGCTACGCTCTCCGAGGTCGGGGAAATCGACGAAGCTCTCGACGCCTTCGACGCCCTTCTTCAGCGGCAGCCCGGTCAGGTGCAGGCGCTGGCCGGGTCGAGCCGGCTGCTGCTGCACCAGGGAAAACAGGAGGCGGCGATGCGCCGGGCACGCAGGGCGATCTCTGCCTCTCCGGCGGTTGCGGTCACAAGCCGCGCCTACTACGTCGTCGGCTACACCGGGGCGCGCGAGGGCATGCTGGAAGAAGCGGCCGCAGCGTTCGCGCGGGCGGTCTCCCTCGACAGCTCGTTCGCTGATGCCCACGTCGGCCTCGGAAACGTGCGGGCGATGCAGGGTCAACTCGCGGCCGCCGAGGTCGCCTACCTGGCGGCGCTGCGGCAGTCGCCGGACTTGGCGGGCGCGCGCTACGGCCTCGCCACCTGCCTGGAACGCCAGGGAAGGCTGGACCAGGCTATCGTCGAACTTGAGCGCCTGATGGAGCTCAGACCTTCCTTGACCCAGGGCCATCTCGCCCTGGCGAAGGCGCGCGAACGGCAGGGCGATCTCCAGGCGGCCCTGGCGGCTTACCGCGGCTTCGTCGCAAACGCCTCTCCGGGAGACGAAGGCCTGGGCGAGGTGCGCACGCGGATCGACCAGCTCGAGTCCCGGTGAGTGTGCGCGGGTTGCAGGTTGCTGGCGCCCTTTCGGCGTTGATTGCCGCCTCTACCCTGGCGCGGATGCCAGCCCGCATCCCCAGGCCAGACAGAGACCGGCGTTCGTCGACGTCGCCGCGGCCAGCGGAGTCGACCTTCTCACCGTTTCAGGAACTCCGGCCAAGGAGTACATAGTCGAAAGCACCACGGGCGGCACCGCGGTGTTCGACTACGACAACGACGGCGACGTCGACATCTACATCGTCAACGGTTCCCGGCTCGGCGGCTTCGAAAAAGGGGATGAACCGCGTGCCACCCTGTTCCGCAACGACGGTGGCTGGCGCTTCACCGATGTCGGAGCGGCCGCGGGAGTCGATCACCCCGGCTGGGGCATGGGGTGCACCGCGGCGGACTACAACGCCGACGGCTGGGTCGATCTCTTCCTGGCGAACTACGGCCCCAACGCCCTGTACCGGAACAGCGAAGGGGTCTTCGCCGACGTCGCCTCCCAGGCGGGAGTCGCCCACCCCGGTTGGGGGTCGGCCGCGGCGTTCGCCGATTTCGACGGCGACGGGGATCTCGACTTCTACCTCAGCAACTACATCGACTTCGACCCGGGGTACCGGCCCCCGGACCCGAATCTGTGCCGCTGGAGGGGTCTCGACGTCTTCTGCGGGCCGACCGGGCTGGCCGGGGCAGGCGATCTCATCTACCGCAACAACGGTCCGGCAGGGTCCTGGTCCTTTTCGGTTGCCAACGATGAATTCGGGTTGGCCGGCAGCCGCTACTACGGCCTCGGTGCCGTCGCCGGGGATTTCGACAACGACGGGGACCCGGATCTCTACGTCGCCAACGATTCGACCCCGAACCTGCTCTACCGCAACCACCGCGGCCGGTTCGAGGAGATGGCGCAGCTCAGCGGTGCGGCGCTGAGCGAAAATGGTCTGGAGCAGGCCAGCATGGGGATCGCCGTAGGGGACTACGACCGCGACGGCGACTTCGACCTCTTCGTGACCAACTTCGCCAACGACTACAACACCCTGTACCGGAACATGGGAAACGCAATTTTCCTCGACGCCAGCTCCGCGGCGGGGCTGGGGGCCGCCAGCTTCACCGAGCTCGGATGGGGCACCGGCTTCTTCGACGCCGACAACGACGGGGACGAAGACCTGCTCGTCGCCAACGGCCACGTATACCCTGCCGTCGACGGCCACGGGGTGGGTTCGAGCTACGCCCAGGGCAATCAGCTGTTCGAGAACGAGGACGGCGTCTTCATGGATATATCGGGGAGCTCGGGGAGCGGATTCGCCATCGCCGCTTCCAGCAGGAGCTCCGCCTTTGCCGACTTCGACGACGACGGTGACCTCGACATTCTCGTCGTTAACCAGGATTCGCGGCCGACCTTGCTCCGAAATGACGGCGGAAACCGCGGCAACTGGCTCATGGTCAAGCTCGTCCAGAGAGGGCGCAACACCCAGGCTGTCGGCGCCCGCGTCGAGGTGATCGCCGGCGGGGTCTCGCAGATCCGCGAGGTGCGGGCAGGCACCGGCTATCTCTCGCAGGACGACACGAGGCTGCACTTCGGCCTGGGATTCGAGAGGGCCGTCGAGGGACTGGAAATCCGCTGGCCCGACGGCGAGGTGCAGGTTGTGCAGGACCCCGAGGTGAACCGCCTGATCGAAGTCAGGCGGGACCGCCTCCGCTGACCCCCGCGGGGCTCAAGGCTCGACGATCCGGATCAGCTGGTTGGCCGCGATTGGACCGCCGACGACCTGGCGCTGTCCGGAAAGCCAGTCCACCTCGACGCTGTCGACCTCGGCGGCGTCCCCGAGCCCGAAATAGAGCGGGTAGGAGCTCTGCGAGAGGTATCCCGACTGACCGTCGTACATGTTGGTGAGCATCCGGCCGGCGGCGTGAAGGCGCACGCGGGAGCCGAGTCCGTCCCGGTTGGTTTGGGAGCCGCTCAGGGCGACTTTCAGGAAGCGCAGATTCTCCCGTTTCTCACTCAGGTTGCTCAGCAGCACCATCGGCCCGTCGTTGAATTCTCCGGTGACGATGTCGAGATCCCCGTCGTCGTCGAGGTCGAAGATCGCCGAAGTGCGCGAGCCCAGGGCGCCCCAGAAGACGTGCGGGCCCTGGCGGCCTTCGCACAGGTTGTGGGAGGAGTCCGCCCGCGAGCACTGGAGCTCGAACCAGGGTTTGGCGGTGCGTCCCCCGCGCCGCGGCTCCGCTCCGAGGATGAACTCGCTGTCGTGGAAACGCGAGCCGCGGTCGTTGAGCAACAGGGAGTTGACTCCGTAGCGGAAGCCGTAGTTCATGCTCGAGGTGATGAACAGATCCTCGTACCCGTCGGCGTTGAGATCGCCGGCGCTCAGGCCCCAGGGCCAGTAGTTTTCGGTGCCGTTTTCGTCGGAGATCTCCACGAATTCCCCTCCCCCCTTGTTGCGGAAGAAGGCGTTGCCGAAAATGCTCATGCCGCCGCTGCGCAGGACGCCTTCCGTCCATTTCATGTCGGCCTTCAGTTTCTCGCGCTCGACGCCGATATCCTCGCTCATGTCGGAGTGCATGTCGGTGAGGTAAAGATCGAGGTTTCCGTCCTGGTCAGCGTCGAAGAGCTTCACCCCCATGGAGCCCCAGGGCGTCCTGGGAAACCGCTCCCGGCTTTTCCGGGTGAAACGCTCGCCGCTGTCGTTCTCGTAGTACTCGTCGTGCCCCTGCATGTTGAGCACATACAGGTCGAGCCAGCCATCTTCATTGGCATCGATCGGGGTGGCCGCCCCGGACCAGCTTCCGTCGAGAAGCCCCGTCCGCGCTGTGACGTTGGCGAAGCGGTTCTCCCTCTCGTTCTGGTAGAGCAGGCTTTTCTCGGTGCGCAACGGTTTGAGGTGACCCTCGAAGGCGTCGGCGTATCCGAGGAAGTATTCGAATTCCCCGTCGCCGCCGCCGCGCGCGAACCCGATCACCGGCGCCGAGTCGCTGCCGCGGGTGTATTTGCCGACGTTGGTGACAAAGGCGTCGAGCATGCCGTCGCGATTGTAGTCGAAGAAGACCGTTGCGGAGGAATGACCCGCGTAGTCGAGGCCGGAGCCGTTCGAGATGTCGCGAAACAGTCCCTGCCCGTCGTTGGCCAGCAGGGCGTTGCCTCCGCGCACGCTGGTTACGAAGAGATCGGGGTCGCCGTCGTTGTCTGTGTCGGCAAACGAGGGGGCCACCCCGATGCGGTCGGCAAGCGCGAGGTCGGGACTGGCCTGCAACGCGGCGAAACGCGCCCCGCCGAGGTTGCGGTACAGCTCGTTGGACCCCACCTGGGTGACGAAGTAGATGTCGAGGCGGCCATCGCCGTCGACGTCGGCGATGGCCATGCCGTTGCCGTGGTCGTAGTGGTTGGGCTTCCAGTTGCGCCCGGCGTCATCGACTATGCGGTTTTCGAAGGCGATGCCGCTTTCCTCGGCGCGGTCGCTCAACCGGAAGTCGTGGAAAACACCGATTTCCCCGGCGCTTTCCAGCTGGGCCTCGCGACGCTCGCCGAGCCAGGGCGGATCGAGGATCTCCTGCGGATCGGCGACTTGAACGGGCTGCGCGGCTATGAGTTGTAGCGGCAATATGACGGCGGTGAGAATGCCGGGGAGCCGGAGAAAAGCTCCAGCCGCGACACACTGATGCAGTTCTTTCTGGCTTTGGTGCATGCCCCTGTTTCCCGGATTTGGCACCGCCGGCGGACTCCCGCTCGCAGGACGGCCGGGGCGATGCTGCTGGTTTGCTGCAACCTGGAAATGAAATTAGAATTTAGGCGAAATGGACGTGCGTGCTGCCAGATTGTTTTACGCTTACCATTCCGGAATACCGCGATTCATGAAACAACTCGCCATCGCTGCAATCGCCCTTCTCGGCGTTGAAGGGGCATGGGGGCAGACCGCCTCCGTGCGCGGGGATCAGCTCGTCGTCGACCGCCAGTCGCACTGGGAGCAGTGGCAGTTTCCCCACGGCACGGTGGAAATCGAGGGGGGAGTGGTTTCCCCGCACTTCGTGCCGAAGAACTCGGATGCCACCAGCGATATTGCCGACCATCTCAGGCGCAACCCTCCCGGTGACAAAGCCCCCGCCGACGTGACCATCGCCGATGCCCTCGAAGCCGGCACCAACGCCGCCGCTGTCGCAAACCTGTTCGACGATGACGAAACCACGTACTGGGAACCGGAGAGCGGAAGCTCGCTCGGCGAGTGGTGGTTTCAGGTCGACCTCGGACGGCTTGTGTCCGCAAGGCGGATCGTGCTGAAGTTCGTCCCCCCTGGGGGTGGAGATCCCTTTCTCCAGTTCGTCGTGCTGACCTCCGACGGAGATGAGAGAGTCAAGGGGGTGCTGGATTTCAAGCAGCAATACCGCACCCAGCGAGACCACAAGGAACAACGTCTCTTCGATATCCCGTTGCGCCCGGCCCGGCCCAACAACGATCCCGACTACGATGGGGAAATGGTGCGCATCGTCCAGGTGGTCGTCACCGCAACCGACGGCGCCCGGGGCGCCCGCGTCTCCGAAGAGGAGTACACCGAGCTCTCCTCCGACGACCGCGGGACGGTCGACTACTACAAGACGCTGCCGGACGGAGAGGTTCGCATAAGCCAGGCCACCTACGAGACGATCACTCCCGAGCACCGCGGCTCGGTGCGCCACTTCCGGCGCGAGCGGCCGCGCCTGGCCGAGCTCGAGGTCGTCAGCACCGGTCAGAACCTCGCCTTGGGTATCAAGGACCGAGCAGGCATCGCCCTGGACTTCCTCGGGGAATCGATCTTCGGACTTATCGACGGGGAATTCGAGAGCCTGAAGAACATCAACGCAGGCCCCTCGGGAGTCCGCAGGCCCCTCTTCTTCGACCTCAACGCCGGCTACTGGGTCGATACTTTCCAGGCGTACTACCAGGACAGTCAGGCGCCCTTCGGGAACTTCCTGGTGCAGACTTCCGACGGAAGCCTCGCCCCGGACGGCAGTCTGGCGTGGACGACGCAGACCAACGAGACGGGAAAACCGGAAGGGCGTTTCACCGACGCCTACGAAATCGCCACCTTTCCCCCGGTCATCGCCCGCTACGTCCAGATTCTCTACTGGTCCCCAGGCAACGGTCAGTACTACGTGCCCCGCGAGCTTCAGCTGTACGGCGAGGGCTACCAGCCTGAGGTCGAGCTGGTCACCGCGGACCCGATCAACCTAGGTGACCCCAAGAACCTCGTGTCGATCGAGTGGGATGCCGTCACCCCTCCCGGCACCCGGGTGGAGATCCAGACGCGGACCGGCAACCGCCTCGCGGAGAAATACCTCTACTACAACAAATCCGGGGTCGAGGTCACCGAGGAGGCGTATCGTGCCCTCGGTTTCTTCAGCAAGGGCGACTCGGTGAAAATCTTCGTTCCCGGCGCGGACTGGAGCGGCTGGAGCCGTCCCTACGTCGAGTCGGGGGAGCGCATCACCTCCCCCAGCCCGCGCAGCTCGCTGATGATGCGGATGCGTCTGCTGTCGACCGATCCGAATACCGCCGCCGCGCTGGAAGCGATCCGCCTGAATTTCGTGCCCCCGCTGGCAACCCGTCTGCTGGGGGAGCTGGCTCCGACCACGGTCGACGAGGTCGGAGTCGAGCAGGACCTTTCGGTGTTCGTCAGGATAGAGGGACAGGAAGAGGCGTTCGACGAAATTCTCCTGGTGGCTCCTCCAAGCATGGCGCTGAAGTTCGCCCGGCTCCGCGTCGGACAGGAAAGTGAATGGAACGTTGTCGAACCCCTGGCCGACGACGAGTTGCAGGTCGTCCCGAGCTCCCCGGATTCGCTCCGGGTGCGCCTTGCCGATCCGGTTCGTCCCCGTTCCGCCGACCTGCTGGAGCTGCGCTTCACCTCCACGCTCTACACTCCCGGGGCCGCCCTCGAGGCCGCGGTCGGTAACTCGGCCGTACCGGGCACTTGGCAGCGCGTCGATTCCGGCGACGCGACCGAAGTCGCTCCTGGCTCCGGGATGGTCCTTACCGGCCCCATCGGCGACGACCGCGTCCTTAGCGAGATCGCCATGAACTCTCCGGTGCTCACACCCAACGGGGACGGCCTGAACGAAGAGGCGACCTTCCGGTTTTCGGTCACCAACCTCACAGGGAAACAGCGGGTGGCGCTGCGTTTCTACGATCTGTCGGGCCGCCTCGTCCACCGCATCGTCGAGGAGCGCTCGGAGGTCAGCGGCGAGTACACCCTCTCCTGGAACGGAGAAGGTGTCGGCGGCGGCAAGGTCGCTCCCGGCATCTACCTGGCTGCGATAGAGGTGGACGCCGACGAGGAAGATGCCGAGAATGCCACGGCGCAGCGTCTGGTCCACGTCCTCTACTGATTGCGAGTCAATCCCGCGATGTCCTTCACGAGAGCCGTTTCCATCCTGCTTCTGGCGAGCACCGCCTTTGCCGACGACATCCTCATCGTGATGGGAGGCGGGGACGGGCGTTCCTGGCGAGACGGCGGTGGCGGTCTCGAGCCGGTCTTCAAAACCGGCGCCGAAAGCGCCGGCCGGGGAAACACCCCGGGCGGCGTCGTGGAGTTCGATCCCGGGGACCGCGAGGGCTGGATCTTTCCACAACGGGTAAGCGAGGAGATCAACCTTGCTCTCGGAATCCTCGAGCGCGGCGGCAGCGTCACCTCTCCCACTGTTCTCGGTTCCGAAATCGAGGAGCAACTCGCCCTGATGCTCGACGACAACGGGACCACCGCCCTCGACCGGAAGGGAGAAACGGTCGTCGCCGGGATGCTGATGGATTTCGACCTGGGAGCCCGCTTCGGAGTTCGCGGAATCCAGTTCTTTCCGCGCAACGCCCACCCCGAATTTCCGGCCCCGGATTTTCCCTTTGACGAAGATTACCTCAAGGCTTTCGAGCTGTTTCTCAACGATGGCGACGAGGACAACCAGATCGAGGGCAAACCGATCTGGGGCTCCTTCACGCTGTGGGCTCCGAATGACAACGCCATCGTCGATCTCGCAATTCCCCCCCAGTACGTCCGCTTCATTCGCCTGCAGTCCCGCACCCCGGTGCCATTCGAGATAGCGGAATTCCGCGTCTTCGGCACCGGATTCGTTCCGACCGCGGATTTCATCTCCGACATCTTCGACCTCGGGGACGACCTCGCCCTTTGGGGGCGCATCCGATGGGTAGCGGAGACCACCGGGCTCGACGGCTTTTCAGGAGTGAGGGTGCGCACCCGGACAGGCAACGACGACACTCCCCTTGTCTTCAGCCGCTCGACTATCGTCGAAGGAGCGCAGGTCGACGTTCCCTGGAAGGAGGGGGCCGTCGCCAGCACCGATGCCGGGGAGGTGGAACTGGATGCGCTGGCGCTTGAAGAGGCGAGAAAGCTGTTCGCGAACCTGACCCCGGAAGAGCTGGAGGAAATCGCCCTGAACGAGAGCGACTACCGCGGTCTCGGGCCGGCGAAAGGGTCGATCACCGACGATTTGAGCAACTGGAGCGCCTGGAGCTCACCCTACATCCTCGACCATGAGGTGACCGAGGAGAACATCGGCGACCCTGAAGTCGGAGTGAGGATCGTTTCGCCCGGGCCGCGGCGCTATCTGCAGTTCCGCATCGAGTTCTGGAGCGACGACCTCGATGCCGCCACCGGGATCGGCCCCCTCGCCTTCACGGTATCTTCTCCGCCCACGGCCTCCCAGGTGCTGGCCGAAATCCACCCGCGCTCGGCGAGGCTGGGAGAACCGGTGACCTTCACCTATTCGGCGATGCCGACCGAGATCAGGGAGGGTGTCGACACCGGCTTCGACCGGCTCGAGATCGAAACCCCCGTCCGGGTCGAAGCGGTCGAACAGGTCGAGGTCTCCTTTCCGGACGGCCGCACCGAGACGGTCGACTTTTCCGGGGCGGACCTGTCGACTGCCCCGTTGGCCGATTCCGGCGGAGCGTTCGCGATCGAAGCGGTGGAGGAAAACCGCTTCCAGGTGCGCTTCCCCGCGATTTCCGAAGCCGACCTCGGCGCCGATCGCCTCTCACGCGTCACCATCCGCTTTCGCGCCCGGGTGCTGCGCTTCGGCACCAAGTTCAGCGGCTTCGCCAGCTTGGGAAGTTCCCTCGGGCAGGAGCTTATTCCCGGTAACGTCGGGGAATTCGGCGACGGGGACGACGACGTGGTGGCCGTCGGAACGGCGACGCAACGAGGTCTCTCAGTGGATGTCCCCATCACGGGAGCCGGCGGGCAGCTGCTGATCAACGTCGCCGCAGAACCGGCGGTGTTCAGTCCCAACGGGGACGCCGTCAACGATCTCACCCATATCGGGTACGACCTCGCCCGCCTCGCCGACGAGGCTCCGGTGGCGATCGCGGTGATCGACCTTTCCGGGCGCCGTGTCAGGCAGCTGCTGGCCGCGCCCCAGGGGGGGGGCAGCTTCACGGTCCCCTGGGACGGCGAGGACGACTCGGGAGTCAAAGTGGCCCCGGGGATCTACCTGGTGCGCATCGAGCTCGACAGCGATTCCGCGGCGGAAACAGCCGTGACCTCCGTGGCAGTCGCCTACTGACTTATTAAATGAAAATGAAGGGTGTGAAACCGCCTGAACCCGCGCATCCCGCGGGACCTGGGAGGGAATCAATGCAAACTATCATACCGGGCTGGAGATGTCTGGGCGCCCTTCTCCTGTTCACTGTGTTGTCTGCCCAGGTTCTCGAGGGCCAGACCCGGGACCGGCGCCTGGGGCGCAACTGGGGAGGGGAGATCAGCTACGAGCCGCGCGGTTCGGGGATCCTCTTCGACGCCCTCGATCCGACCGTCAAGAAATGGTTCATCCCCCAGGAGCTGTTCGTCGATTACCGCTACCGCCAATGGGAATACACCAACTACGCCCGCGATCCCTACCAGCGCTACGTCAACGTCTTCATCGAGGGAGAGCCTTTCTACGATCTCTACGGCAACTACCTCACCCGGGGCTGGCTGATTTACGACTGGAACCAGAACCAGCCCGTCCAGTTTGGATCCTCGATCTACAAGGACCCCCGCTTCAACAGCTGGTTCAACACGATCACCGTCAACTCCGACTCGCAGGGCCAGTATTCGTACTCGATCACCGTCGGCGACCGCATCCGCACGACCCTGACTCCCCTGACCTTTTCCAAGCCCAGGTTCAACGGCGTGCAGATGGACTTCGCCGCGGACAAGTACCTGGCGACGATGCTGTTCTCGCGGATCAGCCTTCCGACCATAGGAAACACCCCCAACCGCGATCCCAGCGAAACCTCCAACGCCACGAACCTGATGGCGGGCAGGGGCGTCGCGCAGATCGGCGACTTCGTCAGGGTCGGCGCCACCATGGTCAACTCCCACAACACGCGCACCTTCGCCGAGGCCTTTCAGCGCAGCCCCTTCGCCGGCACCCTGGGGGCGTCCCAGACCGGCGCCCCGGTTTCGGGGATCGCCCTGATCCTCAGTGACGATTCCCCCGAGGACGGCGAGGGCGGGGCCACCCTGTTCGCCCACGACATCGTCATCACCGCAGAGGACGCGGTCACGAGGCAGCGGACCACCTACAGAACCCGGGACGTCAGCACCGACCCGGCCCTGTGGCCGGCGGTCACGGGTGGTTCTCCGCGAGGGGGCGCTCTCGCGGCGGACGGCGGCGAGAGGATCGTCATCAACTACGACTTCAACGACCTCTCCTACGCCGGACCGCGGCCCACCGAGATCGTCGACATCCGCTTCGACCTCGTGGTCTCCAACGACTACAGGATCCAGGTCTGGTCCGACCAGCAGACCGGCCGCAATCCAACCGCTCCCACCCTGCCGATGACGGGACGGGACGTCGATCTGCTGCAACCGCCGCTGCTCGACGTCGCCGTAGCCGACGGCAACGTCCAGGACAACTCCAACCAGCGCCGCATCCTCTTCGACTACGGATTGCCGACGGCGCGCATGGTGTACGGGTTCGACGTCGAGGTCACCGAGGTCTGGGGCTTCGAGGCCTACGCCGAGCTCGATCTCAGCCGCTCCTACCGGATGTACCCGAATCCCACCCGCGCCGACGCCGACCGGTCGTTCGCGACCGACGCCAGCGACGCCCAGGCGTGGATGGTCAACCTCTCCCGCAAGGCCTACCCGTACTTCCTTTTCGGAGAGGCTTTCGATCTCGACCCGGAATACTCGACGCAGGGGTACCTTGTCGACGCTCTCGGCGAGATCAAGTACGACGACCAGCGCAACCACATCTACGAGTTCGTCGACGACAACGACGACTATGACCGCAACCCGGACTGGGCGCGCTTCAGCCAGGGGGCGGGGGATCCCCACAACTTCCCCGGCTGGGACGAGAACAACGATTTCGTCTCCGATTTCAACCAGAACGACAACGTCAATAAGAACAACCGCCTGCCGGACTACGACGAGCCGTTTTTCCGCTACCACGCCGACCGGCCGGAGTTCCTGTTCGGGATCGACCTCAACAACAACAACTGGATCGACCGCTTCGAGAACGACGATCGCGCCGACCTGCCCTACCGGACCGACCAGCGGGGATTCAACCTCTACGGGGGCTCCTTCCTCGGACCTGAAGCCAAGCTGACCTTGGGGCGCCTGCAGGTGGAGAGCATCTCCTCGGAGCGCCGCAACCGCGCCACCTACGGACTGTTCACCTTCGACCGCACCTATCCCGGTGCCAGGGTTCGGGCCTTCGAGATGGTGAAACGGGTCAAGGACAACATACCCGACGACCGCTTCGAGATGACCCCGCACCTGGAGACCACCTCGCTGACGATCGTCCAGGACATCCTGCCGGCCAGGGACACCTGGATCTCCTCCTCCTACCTGCAGCTCGACTACCAGCCTTCCGACAGGCTCAACTTCGTCAACAAGTTCAAGTTCGAGTTCTACTCGCAGCAGGGGGACGCCTACAGGATCCGCCAGCAGGGACCCGTCCTCGAGGAGAGCACCCGCCTCTTCGGCATAATCAACAAGGCGGACTACACCTTGCGGCTCGGCGACATCACAGTACAGCCGAAGATCAAGAGCCAGTTCCTGCAGCGGACCCCGTTCACAATCCGCGAGGAGGGGCGCAAGGAATGGGCGGGAACCGGTATCGTCCTCCTCCGCCAGCCCATGCTGCGCAACTCGTTGATTGAAACCGGGGCGGAGTTCGTCCTCTTCCGAGAGCTGGAGCGGGGTGAAGACGAGCTGCTCGCAGACGGTCCCACCGGGGCCACCGAGGACGAGCAGAACCTGGTGCTCGCCCTGCAGTGGTCGACCACCGGATCCTATCTCGGCTACCGGCTGACCACGCAGTTCGGGCTCAGCTACATCCGCACCTGGGAGGAGCAGATCGTTCTCGGCGACGAAGGGCTCGAGAGAGACACGGACGTCAAGGCGTTCACGACCAGCTTCATTACGGTGTACGCAGGTCTGCAATGACGGGGACGAGAGGGCAATGGCGCCGATGAAGAATGCCGCGATGAGGCGGGCGGCCATCGCCGCCGCCGTCCTGGCAGCCGCCGGCGTGGCTGCCCAGGAGGATTACGGCAGCCGCCTGGGGCGCCGCGAAGAGGGGCGCACCGTCTACTTCAGCAGCGGCACTCCCCTGCGCATGGAGGCGATCTCCCCCTCGCTGCAGAAGTGGCACCTGCCCCAGGAGCTGTCGAGCCAGTACTACCGCCAGTGGGAGTACACCAACTACGCCCGCGAACGCTATCTCCGCTATCTCAGCCCCCAGCTCGAGGGGGCCTACTTCTATGACCTGTACGGCCGCTTCCTGACCAGGGGTTGGCTGGTATACGACTGGCGGCAGGTCCAGCCCGCCGTCTCCAACGGTTCGGGAATATTCAAGACCGGACAGTACGGCTCGATGTTCGGCAACCTCGTTCTCGGCCGCGACGCCAAGGGGCAGCACCACATCTCCATAGCGATCGGAAACGAACTGCGGGCGACCCTGACCCCGATGACCTTCCGCAAGACCCGCTTCAACGGGATCATGGCCGATTACGCCTCGGACCGGGTTGCCGCCACGGTGATCATGTCGAGAATCAACACCCCCGTGATCGGCGGAGGGCAGGCCGCCACTCCCTCCTTCGTCAACAACTTCACCAACTTGATAGGAGGACGGACGGAGCTTACGGTCGGCGACGGGGTGCGCATAGGCGGCACCTTCGTCAACGCCCACAACGGCCGCATCACCTCGGAGCGGTTTCAGCAGAACCCGTTCGCCGGCAGCCTGACCACCGGACAGCTCGAGAGCCGGATAAACCGCATCATCCTGCGGATTTCCGATGATTCTCCGGGGGACTTCGAGAACGGCCCCATCCTCTTTTCCACCGACATCGAGATCGCGGCGAAGTCGGGGGATATCGACACCGTTCTGGTCGGCAGCGAAATCGGCTTTCTCCCGACCATTGAGGGGGGCGTCGTGCGTGACGGCTTCCGGGTTGCCGAGGGCCGCGGCGAGGACGGCCGCATCCTGATCGAGTACGTCTTCTCCGACCAGAATCCCGACGTACCGGATCTCGAGGAGCTGATCCCCGACGCCGAGCTGGTGGAGAGCATCCACGCGGTGCGCCTGCGCATGATCCTGAGCAACGACTACAAGGTCGAGATGACCTCGGACATCCAGACCGACAACGATCCGCGCGGAGCCACCCCTCAGTTCCGCACCGTTGCCCGGGCCGAAGGGAACGTCACGGACAACTCCAACCGCCGCACGGTCGTGTTCGACTACGGGTTGCCGACTGCGACCCAGGTGTTCGGAGCGACCCTGCAAGCCGACGACATCGCCGGTTTCAGGGCCTACGCGGAAGCGAACGTCAACCACCGGTTCATCCAGTATCCCAACCGCCGGCATGAGAAGCACTCCACCACCTCGGGGATCAAGGGAAAGCGCGCCGCGGTGGGGTGGATGGCCAACCTCAGCAGGTCCTTCCACCCCTTCGATTTCTTCGCCGAGGCGTTCGGAATGGACGCCGAGTACGACACCAGCCCCCGTTTCGTCGACACCTTCGGCAAGGTCAACTACGCAGATACCGAAGAGGCGCGGGGGCGCCATGTTTACGACTTCGTCGACGACAACGACGACAACGACCGCAAGAACGACCAGCAACGCCGTTTCGACGACGGCCGCGTAGGGGAGGAGCGCCCCCCTGGCGCGCAGCCCCTTCTCGGCGCTATCGACGAGGCGGTGTTCCCGGGACTCGACGAGAACAACGATTTCATTCCGGACTTCAACCAGAACCACCTGCCGATCCGGCCGAACTTCATCCCCGACTACGAGGAGCCGTTCCTGCGCTACAGCGTCGACCGGCCCGAGTACCTGTTCGCCCTCGACCTCAACAACAACGGCTGGGGCGACCGCTTCGAGAACGACGACGAGCCGGACTATCCGTACAAGCGCGGCCACCGAGGGTTCAACACCTACCTCGGGACCGCGATCATCCCCGAGGCGAGATTCACCGCCGGCATCGAGCGTGTGCGCCGGCTGTCGACGGGTGAGCGCAATCGCACCGCCTACGGGCTGCTGGCATTCGAACAGAGCTTTCCCATGCTCGGCACCGTCACCCTCTACGACCTGTTCAAGGTGGCCAGGGACGACATCCCCGACGATCTGATCCAGTGGGTGCAGCGGCGGCCGGTGCTGGGAACGGCGTCGCTGTCGCCGGGACTCATGCAGCAGATCGCCGATCCCCTCGGCATGCGGAACGCGATCGTCAACCGGCTGTGGCTGGGTCTCGAACGGCTGCGGAACACCAGTTGGAACGCCGAGACCAAGATGACGTGGCTGCTGCTGCGGCAGCGGAACAAGGACGCCCTCGACCGCAGCGGTGGGCCGGTTGAGCGGACGACGCGCCGCTTCGGTCTCGTCGCCAAGGCCGAGCGCCCCGTCGAGATAGGGCGCATCGACCTGCGTCCTCGCCTGAAGCAGGAACTCTACATGGATGACACCCCCTATCTCGTCGAACGCTTTGTCGGCGTTCCCGGGGCCGAACGCCGCGACTGGAGCGGACTGGTTTCGCTGATGGCGAGGATCCCCTTCATGAAGCGTTCGAGGATCGAGATCGGCTTCGAGCGGTTCATTTTCCGCGACCTCCTCGCCGACGAGGATCCTGTCGAGGGTCCCGCCGACGGGGCCCCCACAGGGGATTTCGACGAGACCTCTCTTGGCGTGCAGCTGTCGAACACCGCTCCCTATGCCGGGTACAGCCTGATGATGCAGGTGGGACTGCGCGTCGACAGGAGGAGGATCGAGCAGTTCGGGGATGACCACGGAATCGACACCAACGCCCTGACCTTCATCAGCATCCAGGCCGGCCTCGGGTCGCGCTACTGAGCCGCTGGTGTGTTCCGTCTCGCTCGCACCCTCTCCTGCACATGGCGCTTCTTCGCGCCGATGCATCCGCCCCCGCGGTCCGCTCTCCGTCAATCCGCCTCTGAGTCAGGCCCCTGTACAACTTTGAAAAGCTCCGCGGAAAAACGGACCCTCATTCGTCAGAGCCTCCTCGGGGGACTGCTGTGCGCCTCCCTTTCGGGTTGCGGCGGCATCGACGAACAGATGGTGCTCGCCACCGTCGGCGATGAGGAGATAACGGCCGCCGAGCTGCTGGATTTCGAGAGCCGCCTGAGCGGAGACCGCCTGAGCGAAAAGCCGGGGCCCGACGGGTACCTCGACTATTTGCAGACCTTGATCGACAAGGAGCTGATGCTGCAGGAGGCGCGCCGTCTCGGCCTCGACCAGGATCCGCAACTGCGCGGCAAGCTGTCCAAGGAAAGGGCGGACCGCATCATCAAACGGTTTCTGAAGATCGAGGTGTACGACAAGATCGAGTACACCGACGAGGAACTCCGGGAGCTGCAGAAAGAGACCGAGCGGGACCGGGCAGTCCGGGTACGGCGCATCGTCCTGCGCACCGAAGGAGAGGCGGAGGAGGTCGCAGCCGCCTGGCGCCAGGGCGCGGATTTCGACGAGCTGGCGGCCCGCACCATCCTCGAAAAAACCGACCTGTTCGGCGGCAGGATGCTTCTCAAGGACGAGCTCAAGCCGGACATCCTGCAGGAGGCCATCTGGCCCCTGAAAGCGGGCGAGATCTCCGGCCCGGTGTTCTACGGCGATCAGTACGGGGTCTACCAGGTTACCGAGGAGCGCGATATCGAGTTCGAGTTCGTGCGCCCGTTGATCGAACCGGAGCTGTTCGGCCTGAAGATCCCTGTCCGAATGAACGAGCTGGCCGCCGAGCTGAAACAGAAACTCGAGGCGCGGACCAACGAGGCCGCCCTCGATCTCCTCGCGGAACGGCTGTTCGCCGGGCAACGGGTCACCGATGAGGAGCGGCAAACCGTGCTGTTCGAGAACACCGGAGGGGCCTACACCGTCGGGGATTTCCTGGTTTTTTCCGAATATATCAAGATGGGGTACGGCGATTCGCGCCGGATCCTCGACTGGTTCGCAAAGGAGGTGGTCGAACCCCGCCTGCTGATTCTCGAGGCGGCGCGGGTCGCCGGGATCGACCGCGAGGAGGAGATGGTGTCGTGGTACCAGAGCCGCGAGCAGTCGCTGCTGCTGCAGGCGGTGAGGCGGGAAGCGACAGCCAACGTTCTCGTCGACGAGTCCGAGGCGCGGCGCTACTACGAGCAGAATCCGATAAAGTTCACTCCCCTGGAGTCGGTTACCATTCGCGAAATCCTGGTTGCGGACGAATCCGAGGCCGAGGCACTTCTCGGCCAGATCAGACAGGGGGCGGACATGGGAGAGCTCGCGGCGCGGCACACCCTGCGCCGACAGGGCCGGATCAGCAAGGGGGAGTTCCACATCCACCCCTTCGAAACAGGCCAGTACGGACCGGCTCTGGAGGCGGCCAGGGGGGCTGAAGTCGGGGATCTTCTGGGTCCGGTAGAGCTGACCGTTCCCGCCTCCAACCTGCTGAAAACGGATCCGGCGTCGGCAGCCGGGCCCCACTACTCCATCTTCGAGCTCCTCGACTCGACCATCGGTGCCGGCCCGGAACCCTTCGCCAAGGTCGAACGGAGAGCGCGCGCCCTGGTCCGGCGGGACAAGGCGGACCGGGCTTTCTACGGGTTCCTGCTCGAACTGCGCTACGAGAACGAGGACAGGGTCCGCGTGGACGCAGAAAACATCGAGAAACTGGCTGCACACAGGGCGGTATAGCTCCTTCCATCTCCTTCTCGCGCCAGCCCCGGCGTTGAAACCACCCGCTCTTCCCCTGCTCCTCACAGTCGCCATGCTGCAGAACCCGGCCGGCGGCGAACAGGAGCCTGTGGGAACTCCCGTCACCTCCCCCATCTTCGCCGACGTCACCGCCGCGGCCGGCATCGAGTTCGTGCATCAGACCGGGGCCAGCGGGCGCCGGTACTTCCCCGAAACCATGGGAGGTGGAGTCGCCTTCCTCGATTTCGACGGTGACGGCGACCTCGACATCTACTTCCCCAACGGGGCGCCGCTTCCCGGATACAGCGATCCCTCCGAGCCGGCCAACGCCCTCTACCGCAACGAGGGGGGCCGCTTCACCGAGATGGCAGCCGCAGCAGGGGCTGAAGATCCGGGGGGCTACGGCATGGGCTGCGCCGCCGCCGATTACGACAACGACGGCCGCCTCGATCTCTACGTGACGAACTTCGGCGCCAACGCCATGTTCCGGAACAACGGCCCTGGATTTACCGGCGTCACCGCCGAGTCCGCCCTCGGAGACACCGCCTGGGGCGCCGGCTGCGCTTTCTTCGACTACGACAAGGACGGGGACCTCGACCTCTACATCACCAACTACGTGCACTTCGATTTCGCCTCCGTCGATGAAGATCTCGACCCTTACCTGAAGTCGACGGAAAAGCGGCCTCGGGGCGCCGGCACCAGGATCAGCGCCTATCCAGACCCAGGACAGTTTCCCGGGGCCGAGGATCGCCTGCTGCGCAACGATCCGGAAGGGGCCTTCGCTGACGTCACCAGCCAAGCCGGCATGGTCGATACCATCTCCATCGAAGGCCGCGGGCTCGGCGTCGTCGCCGTCGACTACGACCGCGACGGCTGGCCCGATCTCTACGTCGCCAACGACGGCTCGCGCAACTTCCTCTACCGCAACCGGGGCGACGGCTCCTTCGAGGACGTCGCCGGCCTCGCCGGGGTGGCGTACGGCCTCGACGGACAGCGCGAGGCCGGAATGGGGGTCGATGCCGGAGATTTCGATAGCGACGGCTCGGTCGATCTGGTGGTCACCAACTTTGAACAGGAACCGTCCAGCCTGTACCGCAACCTCGGGAGCGGCACCTTCCTGCATTTCTCCTACCCGGCCGGGATCGGGCTTCCGACCCTGCGGCCGCTTTCGTTCGGACTCGGCTTCCTCGACTACGACAACGATGGCTTCCTCGACCTGTTCATCGCCAACGGCCACGTCCTCGACAACATCACCCGCTTCGACCGCTCGCGATCGTACGGTCAGGCAAATCAGCTGCTCCGCAACCTGGGCCCGGATCCCCGGGGACAGGTCCGTTTCAAAGATGTCTCGACCGCGGCGGGAGAAGGTGTCACGGCGCCGATGGTCAGCCGCGGCACTGCCTTCGGGGATTTCGACGAAGACGGGGACGTCGACCTCCTCGTCGGCAACGTCGGGCAGCCGCCCAACCTGCTGCGCAACGACCTCGGCAGCCGCAACAACTGGCTCCGGGTGAAGGCCGTCGGCCGCGACAGCAACCGCGACGGAATCGGCGCCCGCGTCAGGATCGCCGCAGGAGATCTGCGCCTGACCCGGGAGGTAAGGGGCAGCTACAGCTACCTCGCTCACAGCGACCTGCGCGTCAGCTTCGGACTGGGAGAGCGGGAAGTGGTGGATGAGGTCGAGGTGGAGTGGCCGAGCGGTCTGAAAGACCGGTTGACCGGGGTCGAGGCCAACCGCACCGTCGTCGTCGTCGAAGGCGGCGGTTAGCCGGAGGAACGGTTCTGAAGACGAGTCCTGATCCACACCGGGAACGTTAGGGACCCATCACGACCCAGGGCCATCCCCGAAAGCTACCGGCACCCGGCGCTGGCGAGGGAAACCGCATCGCCCGCTCCTGGATGGTGGCGGCTACCGGGGCCGGGCTACGCCAATGAACCACGACTGTCTGGCACCCGGTCGACCCACTGCCGCTGTTTTCATCACCGCGCGGGCAGGAGACAAGCCAGCCGTTCGGGCAGGGAATGCGCAATGCCGGATCAACTGCCGTCTCACAAACCACTGGAGGAGGATCGTGAAAATTCTCATCACCTCGGCGCGGAGTGCGCTTGGGCGTGCCCTCGTCGACGGGCTGGCCGGCGCGGGCGATCTGCGCCTGCTGGAGAGCGAGGCCTTCCTCCCGCCTGCCGGCTGCGAATGCGTAGGCGCCGATCACTTGGCCCCCGCCAGCCTGGAACCGGCAATGGCCGGGATCGACGCCGTCGTCCATACCGGGGAGCTGCCGCTGACACCGCCCCCCGACGATTCCGGAAAACTCGACTGGTACACCCGAGGAACCTACGACCTGATGGCGGCCGCGGTCGCCGCCGGCGCCGGGCGCTTCGTGTACTGCGGCACCCTCGACCTGTTCGAAAGCTATCCCGGGAACGTCTACATCACCGAAATGCACGAGCCGTTTCCGCCGGCTTCCGGGGAGACCATGTGGCGCTACCTCGCCGAGCTCACCGTGCGCGAGTTCACCCGCGATCACGCCATCACCGGCACCTCCCTGCGTCTGGGTACGCTGACTTTCGAGAAGGATGCCGATGCCGCGGCCCCCGACCCCGGTTGGCTCGACCCGCGGGATGCGGCAAGGGCGGTGCGCACCGCCCTTGCCCGCAACTCCAGCGGCGAACTCAACTGGGTGAGACGCTGGCAGGTCCTGCACGTATGCGCCGATCCCCCCACCCCGCGTTTCCTGGTCGACGCGGCGATCCGGGAAGGGTTCGAGCACGACTTTGCCGCGGCTTGGAAAGGGGGTGGACGATGACCGCCTCATCCAGGAGAAAGGTGAAACGAGTCGTCGTCTTCGGCGCGTGCGGCAACATCGGCCCCTTCATCACGCCGGGCCTGTCGGAGGAGTACGAGCTGACCCTGACCGACGTCGTCCCGCATCCGGAGGGTCACCCGGTAGTCACTGTCGACATCCGCGACCCCGAAGCGGTGAGCCGCGCCTGCGAGGGACAGGACGCGGTTTTCAACTTGTGCGTCGTGCGCGACGATCCGGTTCTGAGCTGGGAGGTGAACACCCGCGGCGTCGAGAACATCAGCCGCGCCCTGGTCGAGCACGGCATCCGGCGCGTCCTGCACACCGGCCCGCAACTGGTGCGCCAATGGTACGACCACGACTTCCGCGTCGGCGACGTGCCCCCGGCTCCGGGGACCGGACACTACTGCGTGACGAAGTTCCTCGGCATGGAGATCTCCCGGGCGTACGCGCGGCAGTACGGCATCGACACTGTCTGGTTCCTGTTCAACGGGTTGGGGCCCAAGCCGCAGGAGCCCCGCGAACGGGCCGCCCATCCCCCCTTCACCATCGTGTGGGAAGATCTCGTAAACGCCTGCCGCCTCGCTTTCGAGGTCGAAGAACTGGAGGACCACTACCAGTGGTTCAACCTCAACAGCTACCTCGAGCACGGGAAGTATCCCGTTGACAAGGCGCGGCGTATTCTCGGGTACGAGGTCGGAGAGAAGGTGGAGGAGTACTTCCGCAGACCGCCGGACCTGTAAGCTACTGCTTCAACCAGATGGAGCCGACCACGGTGATCCAGGTGACGACAAAAAGACCGACCATCCGCCACTGCAGTTGATCCATGCGCAGGTCGAAGCGGCCGAATCCGGCATTGGTATCGGCTCGCAGCTGCCGCAGGTCCTCCTCGACGCGGGTGAGGCGGCTGTCGACCTGCTGGAATACGTCCCGGGTGGTGAGATCTTCGGACATGACAATACCCTTTCGCGAGTATTGCTGGGCTCGACAGTTCGCAATTCGCAAGGATCGTGCCGCGCCTGAGACCTAGCGGCTCGGTACTGCCGGCGCGAGAAACGCTGCGGTTCCACGGCAACCGATCGGTATCGCGTTGACCCGTAGAGGAGACAGCGGCTAGTGCCCGCCCCCGAGCCGCTCGAGCTCCTCCGACGCCTCCAACCAGCGCTGCTCGTGTCCGGGAAGGTCGGCGGTCAGCTCGGCGTGCCGCCTAAGCCATTCGGCAAAATCCGGATCCTTCGGGCTTTCGGGCAGGCACAACCTGCGGTCGAGCTCGGCGAGCTCCTCCGTGCACCCTTTCAGCCTCGCCTCCGCGGCCGACACCTCCCTGCGGATCTTCTTCGTGCGATTCGAGCGCTGCTGCCGCTGCTCCGCCTCGTGCCGTTTCCTCTTCGCCGTCTTCCTCCCCTTCCCCGCGGCCTTCTTCGGCTGGACGGGTTTCGGTGGACTATCCTGCTCCCGGACTTCGATGCGCTCGAGCCACTCGCTGTAGTTACCCTGGTGGAGCACGGCTTCACCCGGTTGAATCTCGAGAATGCAATCGACGAGAGAGTCGAGGAAGTCGCGGTTGTGCGAAACGACCAGCAAGGTCCCCACGTAGGTCGTCAGTCCGCGCTTGAGGGCGTCGCAGGCTTCGAGATCGAGGTGGTTTGTCGGCTCGTCGAGCAGCAGCATACCCGGCCTGGACAACAGGATGCGGGCAAGGCTGACGCGGGCCTTCTCGCCGCCCGACAGCACTTCGATCCGCTTCTCGAGATCGCCGCTGGAGAGCCCGAGGCTGGCGGCGAGGGAGCGCACCCGTACGGGGGCGTTGCCGAAACTCTGCTCGTCGAGGTAGTCGAGGGTGACGCTGTGCAGGGGAAGCTCCTCCATGCGGTGCTGGGCGAAGAAGCCGATGCTGATCTGGTCGCTGCCCCGCAGGCTGCCAGACAACAGGTTCAGCTCTCCGGCGCAGCACTTGAGAAACGTCGACTTGCCGGCGCCGTTGACGCCGACGATGCCGATCTTCCGGCCCCCTTCGATGAGGCACTGCGGCAGCTCGAACAGGGAATGCCCCGCACTGTACCCGAAGACCGCTTTCTCGAACTCCAGCACACGGCTCGGCAGGCGCCGCTCCAGCTCCAGGCGAAAGCTGGTCGGGCGCCTGGAAATCACCGGCATCGACTCCCTGAGCTCCTCGATCTGCTGCTGGTAACGGTCCGCGGTCTTGAGGCGGTTCTGCGCCTGGCGGGCTTTCGTCGCCTTGGCGCGAAACCGCCTGGCGAAATCCTCGAGCCGCTCCACCTCCTTCTGTTTGTTGGAGATCGTCGCTTCCAGCTGGTCGATGCGCTGCTGCTTGAGCGTCTCGTACTGCGCCAGCGACCCGGACCACAGGGTCAGCTGCGGCGGCGCGAACTCGAGGATGCTGCGGGCGAGACGCTGAACCAGCCGGCGGTCGTGGCTGATCAGCATGAACGAGTGGCGGTACTGCTCCAGAAACTCCTCGAACCACTTGACCGAGCGGATGTCGAGGTGGTTGGTCGGCTCGTCGAGCAGCAGCAGATCCGCCTCCTGCAGCAGCAGGCCGGCGAGGTGACAGCGAATCCGCCAGCCTCCGCTGAGCTGCGCCGCAGGGTCGCCGAATTGATCGGGACGGAATCCGAGGCCGGCGAGCAGCTCCCTCGCCGTCTGCTCGACCTGGTGGCCGCCGAGAATGCTGAACTGGTGCTCGATTTCCAGGTAGCGCTCTACGAGCTTCTCGTCGGAGGATTCGGACAGCTGCCCTTCGATCCGGTTCATCCCCTCGCGCGCTTCGAACCAGGGGGCGAACTCCCGCAACGCCGCCTCGAGAACGGTGTCTCCCTGGCATGGCAGCCACTCCTGGCGCAGCTGGGCAACGCGATAGTTCTTCGGCGTCCTGATTTCCCCCTCGTCCGGCAGCAGTTCGCCGGCGAGCATGCGGAAAAAGGTCGTCTTGCCGGCCCCGTTGGGACCGACCACTCCGATGCGCTCGCCGGGGCCGACGGCGAAACCGGCGTTCCGGAATAGGACCTGGTCTCCGAACTGCTTGGCGACGTTGTCTATCGATAACATTCGGTCATTCAGGCGAGTTCGCTTCTGACTGCAGAATTTTCTGACTGCCTTGACAGGGTCCTCAGCCGCTCAGCCCTCAACCGGGTAGGGGCGGCGGCGGCGTTGGTTTCACCTGCCTCACTTGCCGATGACTTGCGGCAAGGGGGCCCACGCGATCCGGCCGAAGCGACCACGATATCACGGCTCCAGCCATTGATTGCCCCGGACGCCCGGCGTCTTCCTCGACAGCCGAACCTAGTCCACCCCCGGGCCACTCCAGGCTGCCAGCTCCTCGTTGAAGGCGAACACCTGCGGCAGGCCTCCCGAGTGCAGGAAGAGGAGCGTCCGATCTTCTGCGAACCCACCCGACCTGATGCGGTGGATCAGCGCCGACATCGACTTCCCGGTGTAGTTGGGATCGAGGATCACCGCCTCGGTCCGGGCCACGAGGTGGATCGCCTCGAAGGCAGCATCGGTCGGAGCGGCATACGCCGGTCCGGAGAAGCCGTCGACGATCTCGACGTCTTCGGGGTCGAGTGGAAGCGGCAGCTTCATGAACTCCGCGGCCTGCCTGCACCGGTTCACCATCCCCTCGCGGACCTCGTCGACGTTGCCGGGGCTGTAGAGAACCATCGAGACTTTCCAGTCGAGCCCGAGGTTCTTCGCCAGCAGACCCAGTCCCGGCAGGGAAGCGCCGACCAGCCCCCAGACGTGAATCCGCTCGACACCGTACGCGGCGAGCTGGGACATCAGCTCGAGGCCTGCCTCGACGAAGCCGATGGTCCCGATGATCTGGGGAAACCAGTCCTCGTTGAGGATGTAGGGATTCCCTCCCTGGCCCCGCACCCTGGCGGCAATGGCTTTGGCACAGGCCGAGGAATCCTCCCCGGCGGAAAGGCGGTGGATCTCCCCTCCCATCAGCTTGACCAGCAGGAGGTTCCCCTGCAGCGGGCGCTCCGTCTCCCCCACGGATACGAGAATGTAGCGGATCCCGGCCCTGACGCATGCCGCGGCAGCGACCCTGGCGTGGTTGGAGTGGAAGTTGTTTATGCAGATCAGGGTGTCGAAGCCCTGGCCCCTCACGTGCGCCATCTCGAACTCGAAGTGCCGCGACTTGTTGCCTCCGTAGGCCAGCCCGGTGGTATCGTCCCGCTTCACCAGCAGGCGCGGGCAGCCGATCCTGCTCCGCAGCCTTTTCCACTCTTCCAGCGGCGTCGGGATGTGCGACCACCTGATGCGGGGGATTTCCGCCAGGTTTGCCCGTATCTGCTCGCGTGTTGTCGCTGGTGTCATGGTGGTGCCTTTCGATAAAAAACGTCAGCTGTCGAGATCAATCCGGAAATCGCGAATCGACCGGAAGGATTGGAGCCTTCCCGGCTTCCTCAGGACTCCCCGGAAAAGAGCCCGGCCAGGCGCGCCAGCGGCAGGTTGCCCCCACTCAGCACCCCGGCAACCGTCTTCCCCTGCAATTCCTCCTGCAGCTTGACAGCGGCGGCCGTTGCCGCGGCCCCGGCCCCCTCCGCCAACTGCCGGGTGTGCCTCGCCAGCAGGCGGATCGCCGCGTTGATCTCCTCGTCGGTGACGAGCACGAAATCGTCGAGCAGCTCCCACATGAGCTGCATGGTCATCGCAAACGGCACCCGTGTAGCCAAGCCCTCGTGCTCGGTATTCATCGCGCACTCGACCTCCAGTCGCCCTTTCTTCCAGGCCTCCCAACAGGCAGGTGCCGAGGCGGACTGGACGCCGATGACGCGCGTCCCGGGCCGCTGCTGCTTGACGGCCAGAGCGATACCGGTGGCGCCGCTGCCTCCCCCTACCGGGGCGATGATCACCTCGACGCCGGGGAGGGCGTCGGCGATCTCCAGGCCGATGGTGCCGACTCCTGCGATCAGGAGCGGCTCGTTGCCCGAGTGGACGTAGCGCCGGCCCTCGGCCGCGGCGACCCCCTCGACCTCCCCGCGCGCCTCATCGAAGTCCCGCCCGAAAAGCCGCACATCCGCGCCGAGGGCGCGCATCGCCTCGATCTTCACCGGATTGGCGTTCCTCTCCGGGGCGTAGATGATCACCGGGATGCCGAACAAGCCGCCGGCAAAGGCGATCGACTGCCCGTGGTTTCCCGTGCTCGCCGTGACCACCCCGAGGCGTTTGACGCCGTCGTCGAGGTTCCCCAGCAGGTTGACGCCGCCGCGGACTTTGAAGGCTCCCACCGGCTGCACGTTCTCGCACTTGACGTAGTAGTCGAACCCGAGCCGCTGCGACAGGGAATGGGCCTTGATCAGCGGAGTCGGGGGCAGGTGGGGGGCGATGAAGCGGTGAGCGGCGACCACATCTTCGCGGGTCGGAAGCTCGTGGTCCGGGTACAGTTTCATCCGGCTTTCTCCAGTTTCCGGTAGAACAGGGGACAGGGGCCCGGACTTTCGAGAAAGGGGTGATTCCCGGGAACCGCGGAGACGGCAAAGATCCCCCGCCGACCCCCGGCCGCCACCTCCCGCAGGAATTCCACGGGAATCCCGGCTGTTCCGAACGACCCGAACCAGTTCACTCCCATCGGTTCCTCATGCATTGCTCCGCCGCCTCCAGGACGCGGCCGTTGTCGTACGCACCGAGCAGACGCCGGCTCCCTTCCGGGTCGGAGGCCGCAGCGTCCACCGCCCCGATCAGCATGGGCATCGCCCTGACGACGTTGTCGACTATGGAGATACTGGCCAACTTCGCCGTGCGCGACAGGGGGTTGAGGTCGACGGTCACCACCTCCTTGCCCGCGGCGCGCAGCACTTGGCAGCGGTCGCCATCCTCGAGGGGCACGAAGACCACGTCCGCCCGGTGAATCCCATCCGGGTGGACGTAGCGCCTGTTGGAGTCGATCCCCTCGAGAAAGGTGTCCCCTGCAGGCAGCAGCACCCGGGTGGCGCCGTTTTCGACCAGCAGCCTTTCGATGGCCCGCTCGCGCTCGTGCGATCTGTGGAACAGGTTGACCTCCAGGGGGCAGGAGAGGGCCGCAGCGAGCGCCGCCATCCGCTCCGCGACCAGAGCCGCGGCGTTGCCGTTGACGGACAGCACCGGCCTCTGCGCTGTCGCCAGCATGGCCGCGGCCGCGGCGACCGCTTCCCGGGCGAAATCGTGGGTGCGCTCCCCGAGGAGGTAGTCGAACGCCTCGCCGCGGCCGTGGGCGATCAGCCCGTGTACCGAGGTCACCCCGCGGTCGACGCCGGCGACAACGGCGTCCCGCAGCCGCAGCGATTCGTAGCGCGGGTGGGTTTCGGGAACGTCGGTCATGGTCCGTCCTGCACCCTGGCGGGGTCGAGCGCCAGCGCCGTCTCGGTCGAGCCTGCGAACGGGACGGTGCTGAAGACGGCGTGCCCGAGCATGATCATCGAGGCCGCCCCTCCCGAGGCTTCCACCGAAGCGACCGCCTCCCTGACCCGGGGATCGGTCATCAGGCCGCTGTCCCCGGCGAACTGCCTGGAGATGCGCACGCATTCGGCGATGGGTACCTCGTCCCGGTCGGTGAGCCCGGACAGCTGCCGCAGGGCGGCGTCCGCGGCCTGGTTCACCGAGGCGCGGCGGTGAGGATCGGACAGCACCTCCCGGGTGCTTATCGGCCCGAAATACCGGAAATGGATGGGCGCCCCCTCCGCCACTCCGAGGCGCTGTGCCACCAGCGGAGACCCGGGGGCCAGCTTGACCAGGCATCCGCCGTGGTACTGCGCGCAGACGTCCCCGAGCCCGGTCAGGTTCTCCACCTCGGCCACGTGGGCGTGCAGTGCCAGCTCTTCTGCGGCCATGCCGAGGCCGAGCAGGCGATCGATGGCGTACGCCGCGGCGAGGGCGGAGGCCCCGCTCAGGCCAAATCCGCAGCTCAGCGGCAGGGCCGACTCGACGGCGACGTGGAAATCGCGGTCGCTCAGCCGCCTTGCCAGGGTCGCCACGGTCGGGAAGCGGATCTCCTCTCCGTTGAAGGCGACGGCGGTGCGCGAGGCTTCCGAAACGGTGACCTCGGCCCCCTCGGCAACGGTGAAGCTGAGCCCGAGGGAGTGCATCTTCTCCGGGTCGGCGTCGGCGATGATCTTGAAGAGACCGGAAATGCTGCCTGGGGCGAAGGCGGTGGCCGACCTCATGAACTGCTGCCTGCGGGGTTCGCTGACCCGGACGCGGATCGACTGGGTGTCATTGCGGTTCGCCCCCGGCCGATCAGCTGCCGGCGTTGATGCCCAGGCCGCGGCGGTAAGCCTCGAGCGACATAAGGTCGTCGGCAGCGACGTTGCCGAAATTGACCTCGGTTCCATAGCGGTCGATCAGCTCGCGCCGGATGCGATGGACGTCGCTCGCGGTCACCCCCCCGATCCAGGGACCGGGAAGCTCGAACATCACCTTTTCGAGACCGGCCGCGACGACGATATCCTCGACCGCTGCCAATGTGGCGCTGTCGCCCGCCAGCAGTTCGGCCGCCTCCAGCAGGATGAGCTGGGCCCCGGCTTCGAGGCATATCCTGGCGTTGTCGGACAGGGGTATGGAGTTTTCGAGCCCCTCCTTCCTGCCGACCTCCCCGAGGACGTTCAGGCCGAATTCCTCCCGGGCCCTGCGGATGGTCGTCTCCTTCCAGGACGCGGTGGCAGGCAGCAGGTTGTCGGAGACCTCGACCCAGCGATAACCGGCCTCGGCGACCGCCTCGAAATAGCGCTCGAGCTTCCCTTCCGTTTCCGCATACTCCAGGTACTGTCCTCCCGGAAACGGCTCTATGTCCCCGGCGAGATAGGAGTCGATCTTGCCCTGCAGCAGGGAGCCGGGAAGGAGCCGGGAAACTCCGACCGCCACCTTCGCAAAATCGATGAAGGGACCGCCGGCATCCTGCAGGTCCCTCTGCCGGTTCGATCCCATTCCCCAGTCGACGACCATGGTAAGGCCTGCCGACCGCGGTTTGGCCGAACGCCGCCCCGCCTGCTTCCCATCCAGTCCCTCGAAAACGCTTCGCTCCATTGAGCCTATCCGCCGAATCGCTTGTCTTCTTATGTCGAGAAACTACGATGCCGCAGAAAGCAGATAAAGCTCCATCCCCCCTCCGGCGACTCGCCTGTTCGTTCCTGGCCGGCATGCTGGCCGCCGCGGGACCTGCTACTTCCCAGCCGCAGCTGACCGCCCATCACGAGTACCAACTCGGCAACCTGCCCGGGTCGGAGCCCGGCGATCTGCGCACGGTCTACCAGCAGCTGAATTTTGGCTTTGAAACCGAAGGTTTTCTCGCCAGCCTGCGCAGCGAGGCGTTCCGCTCCAGCGAAGGCGGGCGCGACTACTTCCATCTCGCCCAGCGCTCCCTCTCCTACCGGCAGGGAGGTTTCGAGGCGATCGCGGGGACCTACCTCACCCTCGTCGGCAGCGGACTGCTGTTGCACGCCTTCGAGCTTCCCGGAGTCGTCACCGAAAACCGCGTCTCCCGGAGGCGCTACCAGATCACGCAGGACCTCGGCGGTTTCCAGGTCCGCTACCGCCGGGGAGACGTCGACCTGCTGCTGCTCACCGGCAGCCCGGTGGACAGCGAGCTCGCCCCCGGCCAGAAGGGCCCCGAGCGCCGCGGCGGGCGCGTTTCCGGGGGGGCCTTCAGCGCCCGACCCTGGGCGGAATTCGAGGTCGGCATGGGGGTGCTCGATTTCGACGGCGAAGAGCGCGGCGCCACCACCCATGCCCGGGTCCGTTTCGGTTCCCTGCTGAAAGCGCTCGGGTTGCGGGATTGGTACGGCGATCTGTACGGCGAGTACGCCCGTATCGATCCGGCCCTCGACAGCTGGTTCTCCCTCGACCGCGAGCACGCGCGGGGGCTCTACCTCGCCAGCACCTTCACCGGCGGCGCCTGGGGGCTGAGCCTGGAGCTCAAGGATTACGACGACTTCAACTTTCCCACGATCAACAACCCGCCTACCCTGATCCGGGAGCACGAGGCCTTCCTCCTCAACCGGCAGACGCACACCTTGCTCCCTGACGACGAAACCGGAATCCAGGCGGAGCTGACCTGGGCCCTGCCGCGGCAGGTCGGGCTTATCGCCGCCTGGAACCTGGCCACCCGCAGGGGCTCCCGTCCCGGGGAGGAGGCGAAGTCGCTGAGCGAGTACTTCCTGCAGCTCGATTCCCCGGTCGGCGAGACGTTTCACGGGCAGGGTTTCCTCGACTTCGCGCGCAGCCGCATACTCCAGAACGAGCGGCGGATTACCGCCGGCACCCGGTGGGACTGGTCCGCGGGCAGGCGCTACTCCGTCGCCGCGGACCTGCAGTTCCAGGACGTCGACCGCCGCTTCGGCAGCAGGCGGTTCCCTTACGAAAACCTGCATGCCGCGGCCGAGGTAACCCGCTATCCGGCCTGGACCTGGTCGCTGCAGCTCCAGAGGTCCAACGACCCGCTGGAGATCGGGGCCTCCGAGTCGGGGGTGACCTACTGGTGGGCCCTGGGGACGAGCTGGCTGTTCCGCGACGCCCACACGGCGAACCTGTTCGCGGGAAAACGGCGCACCGGGCTGGCCTGTACCGGGGGGACCTGCTACGAGGTGCTAGGGTTCGAAGGGGTGGAGATACGTCTGACGAGCAGGGTGCTGTAGCGGCAGCAGGGAGACCTCGGAGCATGCCCGAACACCGCGCTCTCAATCCCCAGGCCTTCACCGATCTCGAACAAACCGCTGCGGGCTACTTCGGCCCCGGCCATTTTTCGTACTGTAGAAACTACCAACCCCACACACGGAAAGGGGGAGCAATGAGCGCGGAACCCAGTCGCAGAATCGAAATGGAAGGGGCCTGGAACATCCGGGATTCAGGAGGTTATCCCACGGCGGACGGGCGCCGGGTGCGGTGGCGCACCTTCTTCCGCGCCGACAGCATGCACCGGCTGACGGCCGACGACCAGCAGACCCTCCTCGGGCTCGGGTTGCGCACCGTCATCGACCTGCGCCAGTCCCAGGAGCTTGCGGACCGGCCCAACGTCTTCGCCGACTCCGGGCAGGTGACCTACCGCCACCACAACCTCGTAGGCGACGAGCCGATCCCCTATTCCATGGCCGTCGGCACCCCCGCGGACAAGATCTTCGGCTCGTACTCCTCCTGGCTGGAGCATCGTCCTCGCCAGGTCGGCCAGGTGCTGGCGACTCTGGCCGAGGCCGAAGCCCTGCCCGCCCTGTACCACTGTGCCGGGGGCAAGGACCGCACCGGTGTGATCAGCGCCCTGCTTCTCAGGATGGCAGGAGTGCCTGAGGAGACCATCGCCGCGGACTACGGCCTGACTGCGAGGTACCTGTGGGAACGCTGGCAGGCGGAGCCGCCAGAGGTCGAGGACGGAGCCGAACTTCGCGACTGGCGCGACTACCAGCGGGAGTTTTGCCCGCCCGCAGGCATGCTCAAGGTCCTCGGCTTCCTCGACTCCCGGTACGGAGGGGCCGAGGGGTTCGCCCGCTCTGCCGGGCTTTCCGACCTGCAGATCGCAAGCCTCCGCGAGTCCCTGGTGGAGTAGGCGGCCTTCGCTGGACGTCGTGCCGAGGATTCCGGCTACTTCAGCAGGGTGATCTTGCGCGCTATCGCGCTGCCCCCCTGCCGCGCCGATGCGATGTACACCCCGCTGGCAAGAGCATTTCCGTCCTGGTCACGGCCGTCCCAGGTCAGGGAGTTCCTTCCGGCCTCGAAATGCCCCGACCAGTCGCGTACCACCCGGCCGCGCAGATCGTACAACATCAGGGTCAGCGATCCTGCCGCCCTCACCGTGAACGAGAGCGTGGTTTCGGAATTGAAGGGATTCGGGTATACGTGCCCCACCTCGAACCGGGCAGGAAGCTGTGGCCCCGCCGCTACCTCCGTGGTCACTTCCTCCACCGCTTGCTCATCCTCCAGGAAGTCGGCGAGGTCCTCGAGAGAGGCTTCGATTGCCTCGCGGATCTCCCCGTCGACGAAGCGTTCGCCGAGCGGGCCGGAGCCGGACCGGTAGCGGACGATCCCCTCGTGATCGATCACGAAGTAGTGGTCCTGCCCGACGCCGTAGTCGCTGCCGACACTGGAACCGTTGACGAGCAGCGGGTAGGTGGCCAGCCCGTCGTCGATCCATACTGCCTGGACGCCAGCGGGACTGGCGTTCCAGATGTCGATGCCGAGTGCGATGAAGCCGTCGCCCCCGTAGTCCTGCCATATTGCTTCGGAATTCGCGGCCCCCGCGATACAGTACGGTCAGGTGTTCCCCAAAATATTGAGAAAGACAACCTTTTCGTCGCGGAAGTCGCTCAGCGAGACGAACTGACCGTCCACTGTTTCGAGCTCGAACTCGGGGGCGATATCGCCGATGGTCACCTGGGCTTCGGCGCCGTTCGGCCCGCAAATCAGAAAGGCACCGCACGCGATCGCCGCGCCGGCCGACCGCCATCTACGCCTGATCGGGGTTTTCATTCGCTCCTGCTTTCCGTGGAATCGAGTTGCACTGACAGCAGCTCCGCCAGCTTGTCGCGGAGCCCGGTTTCGTCGCCTGGTTTGTACCCCACGTGCTTGTACACGACTGCCCCTTCGGTCGAGATGATCATCGTCGCCGGAAGGACGGAGAGCTGAAACTGCTTCATCACCTGCCTCGTGTGGTCGAAGAGTACCGGCAGCTCGAGCCGGTGGCGCTTCAGGAACGGCCGCACCTTGGGCTGGTTGCGCGGCCCATCGGTGTTCACGGTGTAAACCCCGACCCCGCGCTCCCGGTACTCCTCGGCGATTTTCTGCAGCTTCGGCAGCGCCTTGATGCACGGCTTGCACCAGGTCGCCCAGAAATCGAGAACCACCGGACCCTGCTTCAGGGCCTCCTGCAGGGAGAACTGCCCGCCGTCGAGAGTCGGCAGCGTGAACTGCGATTTCGGAGCCGCCGAGGCTGCGGCGGTGAGAAAAAGACACGATCCGACTGCGGCCGCCAGGGCCAGCCGGCGAAGGCGGGAAAGACAGCTCGCCGCGATGCTTCCGGTAATTCCGTTCACTTGCCTGACCTCCGGGGAACTTCGGCTCCCCCGCTATCCGCGGGCACCACTGACTGGACCAGCCCAGGCAGCAGCATTCCCGGAGACATCGGAACACAGCGCCCTTCCGATCCGTGACCGCAGACGGTCCCGTCCGTCCATGTGGCACCGATCAGACTGCAACCCCGGAGCTTGACCCGTCCCAGGCGGGCCCCCTTCAGGTTGGCCCGGCGCAGATCGGCAGCGATGAAGTCGACCTTGTCGATGAGAGCATCCCCCAGGTCGACCCCCACGAGCCGCGCGCCTCCGAAGTCGGCGTTTCCCAGGTCAGCGGACCTCATGACCGCCCCGTCGAGCTCCGAGCCCACGAAGCGGGCGCCGCGCAGGTCCGCGCCGCTGAGCACGGCACCCCGCAGGGTCGCCCCCGTCAGGTCGGCGCCTGAGAGGTCGGCCTCTTCCATGCTGGTGCTGTCGAAGCTGGCGTCGCGGGCTACCGCCTTCCCGAGATCGGCCCCGGACAGGTCGCTGGCGATCAGGTCTGCCCCCGTGAGATCGGTCTGCCGCAGGGCCGCCCCTGAAAGGCGCGCCCGGTTGACCACCGCTCCCCGCAGGTTGGCCCCGGAAAGCCGGGACTCCGTAAGGTCGGCGGAGGTGAGGTTCGCGGCGCGCAGTTCGGCGCCGCCCAGGTCCGCGGCGGCCAGGCGCGCCCTCCCGAGATCCGCTCCGGACAGGCGGCATCCGCGGCAGTCCTTGGAAACCACCATCGTGTCGGGATCTGCCCGCATAAACAGCGTCCCTACCCCCCGGCGTCCCTCGCCCTGGGATACGCACAGCCGGTAGCGCCCCCGGGGAATATCGGCGGTAGCTGACGGCGAGGCCGCGCCGGCGCGGAGCAGAACCGTCCCCGAGGCATCGATCAGCTCGACCCTGCTCGAAGGGTGGGCCCAGCTTCCGATGCGCAGGGTTCGCTGCGACCGGCGCTCGAAGACAAGGGGAATCACGTCAGTACCGATTTCTCCCGTATCGCCGCGATGGGCCTGCTCCGCCTCCGGGCTTTCGAGGTGAAGGAGGACGACATGGCCTTCCATCGCGACGGCGCCCCCGAGCGAACGTTCGTCGAGGTAGCTGATCCCGGGAGCGGAGTCCCCCGGCTGGCCGGAGTGGGTGTAGCAGCCGGCAAGGACAGCGGCCAGCAGCAGTGGAATGCCGGCGATCTGCTTGCCAGGGGGAAAGGGCACTTTCATGTTTTGTCGCTCACCGCAAGGAAGATGCCATGCCGCTCGAAAATCCGATCTTCAGCAGCGCCTTCAACCAGATCGGCGTCGAAATAATAAACCATCGCATCTTGCCGCGCGCGGCAGGGGACACGGTGCGCCCGGGAATCTTCCTGCCCGGCACGGAGGCCGCCTCCACGGGCGGCCCGGCTGCAAGGCATGGGTCGCCGTGAGAGAACCGAGCCCACATGCGGCCGACGCCTAAGGGCCCCTGCAGTGCCCGGAGGGCTTCCTTTCCCCGGGGTCGGCGCCGATGAGCCGCGGTCCCTTGGCGGCTGGCCTGCGCGCCCCGGACTTCGCCCTGCCCTTCCCCTCCGGGGACCCGGTGCGGTTCTACGGCCGCGGCGGCGGCACCCCCTGCGCGCTGATCTTTGCCGAGCCCTCACAGGGGGCCGCGGCCGAGGCGTTCGCCACGGCCCTGACCCGCCAGTGCGCGGCCAGGGTGGAGATCCTGGGGGTCATTTCCGGCCGCGACAGCGGAAGCGGGGAAACGCAGTTCTCCTTCGACACCTTCACCGAGCCCGGAACCGCGGTCAGCGAGCCGTACGGGGTCGCCTCGAAAAAACCGAGTGTCTGCCTCCTCGACGAGAACCTGCGCATCCTCGGGTGGTTCGGCCTGGGTAACCCGGCCGGTGCTGCAGAAGAGGTCGCCCGGATCCTCGCTGCCGCCTGCAGCGAACGGGAAGGGCGGCTTGTCGAATCCCCGGCCCCGGTGCTCATCGTCCCGAGGGTGCTCGACGAGGCCTGGTGCGCCGAGCTGATCTCGAAGTGGCGGCATGATGGGTCCGCGGCCACCGGGGTGGAGGCGAGCCTCGCGGGGCGCCGCGTCGATGTCGTCGCCGGGGACCGCAAGCGGCGCCGCGACCACATCGTCACCGATCCCGGGCTGTTGCAGCGGCTGACCGCCCATGTCGGGCGCCGCGTCATCCCCGAACTGCAGAAGGCCTTCGCCTACCGAGCCAGCCGCTTCGAGGGGTTCAAGATCGTCTGCTACGACTCTGCTGATGGCGGCTTCTTCCACGCCCACCGGGACAACCTCAGCCCGGCGACAGCGCACCGCCGTTTCGGGCTCACCGTCAACCTCAACGGCGGCTTCGAGGGGGGGGAGCTGCGCTTTCCCGAGTACGGACCGGACCTGTATCGCCCCCGGGCCGGGTCGGCCATCCTCTTTTCCAGCTCGCTTCTGCACGAGGTGCTCCCGGTGACCTCGGGGGAGCGATTCTCGCTGTTGTCCTTTCTGTTCGCAGCCCCGCGATAAGGGGGTTTCTCATTCCGCCCGCCGCCCGGCGACGTGGCGGGCGATCTTCTCCCGGGTTTTGGCCCCGAGCCCCTTGACCCGGTCCAGTTTCCCCGAGGCCAGGGCGGACTCGAGGGCATCGAGGCTGCCGATGCCGTGCTCGGAATACAGGGTGCGTGCCATCTTCGCACCCAGTCCCGGCACCTCGGCGATTTCGAGGAGGGTGACAGGCCTGTGCTCCGCCCACTCCTCTTTCTTGGCGCAGGTGCCGGTCCGCAGGTACTCGCCGATCAGCTCCGCGATCGTCGGCCCGACGTCGGGGATCTCGCCGAGGCGGCCATCGGCGTGCAGCCGGTCCATTGGCTCGGGGTACCGCGATATGGTGTAGAAAAGCCGCTTGTAGACCGCGGCGTGGGTTTCCTCGTACCCGCCTATTACTAGGAAATCGTGCAGTCGCACCAGCTCCTCCGCCAGCCAGTCGTTTCTGTGCCAGCGCTTGCGGCCCTTGGCGTCCGTGTAGGAATCCCCTGCTTCCGTATGCCGATCGTTCATCTTTGGGTCGATTCAGGGGTGGTTGAGGGTGATCCCCCGGTAGAACTACCGGCCACTGCTCCCCCCTCCGGATCGCGGTGCTACCCGTTCAGGTGCTCGTCCAGGGAGGCGAGGCAGCCTTCCCAGCCGCTCTGGTGACGGGCGCCCACATCCTCGGAGCTGAAACCTTCGTGTTGCAGGTCGATCGCCGTGCCCCCACGGCTGCGGCGAAACTCGATGGTGACTGTTGAAACCTCGCCGTCCATGCTGGTCTGCTCCCACTCCCAGGTCATTACCAGCCTGCGGGGCGGGATGATTTCCCGGAAAGTCCCCTTGGCGAACATGTGATCCCCGTCCGGCGCCTGCATCTCCAGGCGATAGATGCCGCCGACCCGCAGGTCGACCTCGGCGCTCGGCGCGGTGAATCCGGGAGGGCCCCACCAGTTCATCAACTGCTCTGGATCCGTGAAGGCGGCGAAGACCGCATCGGGCGAGGCTGCTGTTTTGTGGGCGATCCGCAGGGAATAGGGATCGGATGCCGTCATTTCAGGTTATTCCTAATCGGGTTGCAGCGGAGTTTTTCGGGGACATGTTCAGAAGCGCAGCTTGGCGACCGCTGACCATCCTCTCCTGTGTGGGCATCAGACCTACGGAGAATCCGCGCGCTTTCGGAAAGCCAAGCGCCGTGAGAATGGATATTGGGAGCCGATTGGGGAACCGGGACAACTCAGTGGCAGATGTAGCCTAACGATTCTGTGCATTGCCCGGCTCTCCCGATCTCCGGGGATACGATCCTGCCAGGACCAGCGTTTGAATGCGATCCACTTCAATCCACTCCACTCCGGCCTGCCATCCCACCTGCGGAACAGGGTCAGTAGCTCGGCGTCGACAGCATGCGAATAGCCTCTTGACGTAGCGAGTTGTTCCCACTCCCCCGAAACCGGGTGCGGTTCGGAAGGGCCCGGATCTGTCGTCGAGGCGGATGTGGATGGAAGGGACATCCGCTGCGGGCGATACCCAGCCTCTCAGGACTCGGCCCCCGCCTGCTCCATCTCGCTCGTGAAGCGATGGCTCGCCGCGTCGAGCCGGTCCATCAGCTCCGCGGGAACGGCGAGCGTGGTTCCGGCCAGTACCTGGTCGACGTGCTCCTCGCTTTCGCTTCCGGCGAGGACGCTGGTCACTTCGGGGCGGGCAAGCACCCAGGCGACGCAGACCGATGCCCGCGACACGCCCAGCTCTCCCGCGACCGCGTCGAGCTCGGCGATCATCCTCTCCATCGGGGGGCCGTGCTCGACTTTCCTTCCCGGGGCCAGGAACCCCTGGTCCATCGGGCTGAAGGTCATCACTCCGAGGCCCAGCTCGCGGACCACGGGGAACATCTCGCGCTCGAACATGCGGGTGCGCGCCTGGTTGTCATCCGACAGGGCGACGCCGGCCACGGTGTAGTAATCTTCGATCCCGGCGGGTGGGCTCGTTCCTGCCGCCAGGGCGGTTTCGTGCAGCCCGGAGACCGCCGCGGCGGAGTGGTTGGAGATCCCCCAGTAGCGGACCTTGCCGGCCTGCACGAAGGCGTCCATCGCCGCGCAGATATCCGCGGCGCCGGTGACCCCGTCCGGCTGGTGGAGGAGGAACAGGTCGAGGTAGTCGGTCCCGAGCCGGCCCAGCGACCCGTGCAGCTGGCTTTCGAGGTAGGCGGGAGTGAACGCCGCCGGCTCTCCCGGCTCGCTCTCCGAGGGCGGGGCATGCGAGCTGGTAACCTTGGTGCAGATGACCGCCCGATCGCGGCGTCCGGCGACCGCCCTGCCGAGGGCCTTCTCGGCGCCGCCCCACCCGTAGGCGATGGCGGAATCGAAGAAGTTGACCCCCGCATCGAGGCAATAGCGCAGGACATCGACTCCCTTCGCGTTGGCTTCGCTGCGCGCCATCGTGCGGAACGCCGTCCCCTGGCAGAGCCGCGACACCAGAAGATCGGTGCGGCCGAAGCGGACTTTGGGCACCTCGCGGGCGGCCATGGCTACAGCCCCGTCCTGGCGGCGAGGTCTATCGCCTCCTCCAGGGAGTACCACCCCAGCCCGCAGGTGTGGAAGCTCAGTTTCATGACCTCCCCCTTCAGTCCTGGCGCAGCCCCGCGAGGATCGCCTCGGCTAGCTCCATCGTCTTGACCGCCTCGTCGAGGTCCGCCCCCGGCAATCCGACCGGACGGTCGTCGCGGATGCAGTCGAGGAAGTGGCGGTCCTTGTGGCGCTGGGTCTCGGCGTCATCCTTGGTCAGCTCGCGCACCTGCCCGTCGCAGACCAGCTTGCCGGTGCGGATCCCCTCGAGGTAGGCGGAGATTTCGCGGCCGTGGATTTCGTAGCGCTCGAGCCGAGCATCGGTGGTGTAGTTGGCGCTCAGGTGGGCGACGCAGCCGTTCTCGAACAGCACCAGGGCGGCGTGCACGTCGTTGTACTTCGAGAAACGCCGCTTGACGATGCTGTGCACCTCGGCGACGTCGGATCCGGCCAGCGACCTCACCAGGTCGATGGCGTGGATTGGCGACTCCATCAGCATCCGCTCCATCACGATCTCCGGGAAGCGCCCGCCCCGTTCGAAGCCGGCCATGCTCTTGTGGAACTCCCCGACGAGCTGAACGATGGGCCCGCGCTCGAGGATGGCCCGGCGCGCCTCGACCACCATCGGGTCGAAGCGCCGCTGCCAGCCGACCATCCCCTTGGCCCCGGAGGCCTTCGCCGCAGCGCGCAGGCGGCGCGTCTCCTCGACGTGCATGCCGGGGGGTTTTTCGAGCAGGGTGTGCACCCCTGCCTCGAGGCAGGGGAGGGCGGACGGAGCGTTGAGATGAGCCGGCGTCGTCACCCAGGCGGCGTCGATTCCGCCGGCATCCAGCATCTCCTCGATCGACTCGTGGCGGCGCTGTATGCCGTGCTCCTCAGCGGCCCGGTCGCGCGCCTCCGCCACCGGATCGCAGACCGCGATCAGCTCGACGTCATCGAACTGTGACAGGTTCTCCAACTCGCCGCGCCCGCGGCCGCCGCAGCCGATTACAGCTACTCGTATCATGCTCTCCTCGTTCTGAATAAACCGGGTGAAGTTGCGGTTCGGGGCCCCCGACCCCGAAGGAAAATCGCTCTTTCCGGCCCTGTCAGGCCGCGGCCGCCGCCCTGGCCAACGCCTCGATAGCGAGCTCGACATCCTCCGGGCCCAGGTGCCGGTGCAGCACCAGCCTGAGATCGTTCGGCGGCCTCTGTATCGCCAGCACTCCTTCCGCGGCGACCCGCTCCCCGAAATCGGAGCTCGACCATCCCAGTCCCGTGGCGTCGACCATCACGAAGTTGGTCGGGTTGGGCGGCTGCCTCGGGGCTATCCCCTCGATCCTGGCCAGCCCCTCGCACAGCAGCCGCGCATGCAGGTGATCCTCGGCGAGGCGGTCGACCATCCTGTCGAGGGCGATGATTCCCGCGGCCGCCACCGTTCCGGCCTGGCGCATCGTGCCCCCGATGCTGCTGCGCACCTTGCGCGCCTTGTCGATGAATTCGCCGCTGCCGCACAGGAGCGAGCCGACCGGGGCGCTCAGCCCCTTGGAGACGCAGAACATCACCGAATCGACGTGCCCGGCGTACTGCGGCGGCTCGATGCCGAGGGCGACGCAGGAGTTGAACATGCGCGCCCCGTCCATGTGGACCTTCAGTCCCAGATCGCGGGCGGCACCGGCTGCCGCGGCGACCTCCTCCGGCAGCCAGGCGTAGCCGCCGCTGTGGTTGTGGCTGTTCTCGAGACACAGCAGGCTGGGTTTGCCGGCGGCGGCACGGTCCTTTTGCACGAGATCGGTCAGCTCGTACGGGGCGATCACCCCGAACTCGGTGGCGAAGGTGCGCGGCTCGACGCCGGCGGCGGTGTGGAACGGAACCCTCCCCATCACGTGACCGCGCTCGTGGCTCAAGAAAGTGTCCCCCGGCTCGGTGTGGACCAGCAGGGCCAAGCCGTTCCCCATCGTTCCCGAGGGCACGAGCAGGGCAGCCTCCATCCCCAGCCTTTCGGCGGCCTTCTCCTGGAGGAGGTTTACCGTGGGATCCTCGCCGAAGGCGTCGTCGCCTACCGCGGCGGTCTGCATGGCGGCGCGCATCTCCGCGGTCGGCCTCGTCGTGGTGTCGCTTCTCAGGTCTACTGTTCTGTCTGCCATCGCTCTCAATCGAAGTTGGCCAGCCAGCCGCCGTCGACGTAGATGTCCTGGCCGGTGATGTAGCTGCCGGCCTCGGATGCCAGCAGGAGAACGGTTCCGGCGAGGTCCGCCGGCTGCCCCCAGCGTTTGAGGATCGTCGCCTGCCGGCGCCGCTCCCGCAGCTCGGAGTCGTTCCAGCTGAGGTTGGTCATGTCGGTCCGGATGTACCCGGGGCCGATGTTGTTTACGCGGATTCCGTACTTGCCCAGGCTCACCGCCAGGGATCTCGTCATCGACCGCAGCCCCCCCTTGGCGGCGCCGTACGCCGGGTTGTCGGGAGCGCCCCGTTCAACCGCCAAGCTGGTGATGTTGACGATCGCTCCGCCCTTTTCCGCCATCAACCGCGCCATGCCGCGGCACAACCTGAACGGCGCCTCGAGGTTGATCTTCAGGGTCTTCTCCCAAGCCTCGTCCGGGTATTCGAGCACGTCGTTCCAGCCGCTGGTGACGCCGGCGGCGTTGACGAGGACGTCGAGGCGGCCGTGTTCCTCTTCGACAAAGCGGCACAGGCGATCGATCTCGCCGGCGGATTGGAGGTCGCAGCGGCAGGAGACCGCTTTCAGCCCCGCGGCGCGAAGCTCGGCGACGGCCGCCTGCAATCGATCCCCGTCGGCCCCGACCAGGATGACCTCGGCGCCGGCTCCCAGCAGGGCCTCGGCCATGCCCCTGCCCAGGCCCCGGCTGCCGCCGGTCACGACCGCCAGCTTCCCTTCGAGGGAAAACAGCTGCTCGAGATAGCTCATCGTCCGATTGGTGTTCCGGGTGGAAGGAGCGCCTACTTTATGCGCTCCCGCGGGGCATGTCCAGTTGCCGCGGGCACGTCACTGTTCCGGAGGATGGCCCCTTGCAGACGCATCAGCTCATCGTTACCGAACCAGGCAGCATCGAGCTTCAGGTCGCAGAGATCAAGGAGGTCCTGGCCCCGCACGAAGCCCTGGTGCGCACCGGGTACTCCATCGTCAGCGCCGGGACCGAGGGGGCAGGTTTCACCGGCCTGGTGAAGGAGATGCCGTTCGGCGAGAGCGGCAGGTACCCGCGTCCGACGGGGTACGGCAACCTCGGCGAGGTGATCGCCGTCGGCTCCGAGGACCTGATGTGCCGTCCCGGCGACCGGGTGCTGAGCTTTTCCAGCCACGCCAGCGTCGTCAAGGCGGACGCCGCCCGCTTCGCCCTTCCCGTCCCCCGCGACGCTCCCGGAGAGCAGATGGTTTTCGCGCGCATGGCCGGGGTCGGCATCAGCGCCCTGCGCTCTTCCTCGGTGCAGCCCGGCGACACGGTGATGGTCATAGGGATGGGGCTGGTCGGCAACTTCGCCGCCCAGCTGTTCCGGCTGGCCGGGGCCGACGTCCTGGCCGCCGACCTGTCCGACTACCGCTTGCGGCGAGCGCGGGAGTGCGGCATCGAGCGGACCGTCAATTCCGGGGTAGACGATCTCGGCGAGGCGGTCGACGAGTGGACGCAGGGCCGCAAAGCCCGCATCGTCGTCGAGGCGATCGGGGTCAGCGAAGTCGTCGACCTGGCGGTTGCCCAGACCGCCCGGTACGGGGAAGTGATCCTGCTCGGGAGCCCGAGGGCGCCGGCGACCTTCGACGCCACGCCGATGCTGCTGCGCATCCACCTGGAGGCGATCCGCATGATCGGCTCCCTGGAGTGGCGCTGGCCGATGCACGAGAGCGAACGCACCCGGGACCTGGCAGCCAACTACCGGCAGATCGCCGGCTGGATCGCCGCGGGGCGGCTGCAGGTTGCGCCGCTGCTCGACCAGTTCGCCTCCCCCGCGGACTGCCAGCGCATCTACGAAGGGCTGACCTCGAAACGGGAGGAGTACCTCGGAGCGGTCTTCGACTGGGGCCGGCTCTGACAGCCCGTTGAAAAAATCCATCCGGGCTGCGACCGGCCCTGGCGGTCGCGAACCCTGCGGGTTCGTGTTGGGAACGGCTTTACCGTTCCCTGAAACGCTCTAAAGAGAGCGTTCCGAATACGGCGTGGCGCCCCCTCCCCGAATTCCCTGCGATTCGACTCGGTCGCGCGTCTTCGACCGCCATGACTCGGCACCGCCGCAGAGCAACTATATCGACGGGCTGCCAAGCGCTGTCCGGGGCGGCTCCCTGATCGGAAACCCTGTGCCCCGAATCTCTTTTTACCGATTGGCCGGACGCCCAGAGCAGCAGGTCGCGCCCGTTCCGGGTCCGGCACTGACACCTGCGGTTCTCCGCCGCCTGATTATCCGGTCAGAAACTTTCAGCTGTTCGGCCGGTACTCCCCACGGGCATTCCAACCCGGGTACTGCTCCTCCAGCAAGGCGAGGGTCTGGCCGGTGTAGTAGAGGTGGTCCGGCGGCGGAAACCAGAAAACCTCCCGCTCCTTCGCCGACAGGGACCCGATGAAGGCTCGAAAATGCGGGTTGCCTCCCTGGTCGGTGTAGTGCTTGACGCCTTCCCAGTAATGGTCCGCCCGTCCGAACCCGAAGCTCCACGAATAGCGCTGGCCGTCCGGCCACAGGTAATTGCTGGCTGAATGCCAGGTATAGGTGTGAAAGATGGCGACTGATCCTCCAGGGACTGCGGCCACTTCCGCCTTGCCGAGATCCCGGCCGTCGGCTGTCGCGATGAGGCGGAGCGGAGCCTGGTCTTCGTCGACGTCTTCGGGAAATACCCAGAAAACGATCTGTGCGTGGCGCCGGTCGGACACGGTGATTGGCAGCAGGGAGTTGTTCCCATTGTCGATGTGGGGTTTTCCGGAATCACCTTCGAAGCCTGGGTAGCGCACCATGGCCAACCCCTGCCGGTAATGGATGTGGTCCGTCTCGTGCCAACGTCTGGCAAATGCGAGGGCTTCGGGATGGAGGATGGCCCGATTCAGGCAGGGTTCCGGATAGGGGAAGAAGCAATGGTCGCTGTGGTTTTCGGAAGCATCATCCTTTATTTCATCCCAGGGTTTCAGCAGCTTGCGCAGGGCTGCCGCCATAACCCGGCGCTGCCTTTCCGAGATGAAATCGCGCACGATCAGGTAGCCTCTGGCACTGAATTCCTCGAAGTGAGCGTCTGTGAATCGTGTTGTCATATCGGGACCTGATTCCGGTGAATCGACACCGGTCTATGCAGGGTGACACAATCCGGACGCAGAGCATCCTCCTGAGAGGCTCTCTGTCATAGTGCCTTGACTCCCGTCCGGACTGCCCTTGCTTCCGGCGCCGGCCAGCCAACTCGAAGCTACAGCTGGAATCGCCCTCGAAACACCATTAGATGACTGAAGACCCTCGGAATGACTGAGATGCGCCTGGAAGACCCGTCCCGATGACCGCCCCTCCACTGGGCACCCTTTTCCCCACCATGGTTATCGGCAGCCTGCCCCGCCCGCGATGGGTGCAGGATGTCATCGCCGACCGGATAGCCGGGCGTCTCAGCGCACCCGAGGCGGACGAGCTGCTCGATGCCGCGGTCCGGTCGGCCGTCCTGATGCAGGAGCGCGCCGGCCTCGACTACCTCTCCGACGGAGAGTGGCGCCGCGAGAACTACACCCGCGTGTTCGCCGACAAGGTGGGCGGCTTCCGGCGCGAGAAAGCCCGGCGAGGCCCCCTGCTGCTGCATGCCTTCGTAGTCGACGAGCTCCAGCCCCTCGGCCCCATCGTCAGCGACGAGGCGGAGTTCCTGCGCCGCAATACCGATCGCAGGATCATCGTCCCCCTGCCGGCCCCCTGCACGATCGCCGACCTCCTGTGGCATCCGCAGCATTCGGCAGACACCTACCCGACCCGGGAGAGTTTCGTCCGCGCCTGCGTGCCGATTATCCGCGACGAGATCCTTGCGCTCTCCAGGGCCGGCGTCGATGCCGTTCAGCTCGACGAGCCGCTGCTGCCCCGGCTCGCCGACCCCGAGACCTACGGCCTGGAAGCGAATCTCGCCTCGCTGCAGCAGGCGGTGGAGCTCTCGGTAGAAACGATCGGCGAGGTCGCCAAGGGACTCGATGGCACCTTCCTCAGCGTCCACCTGTGCCATGCGCACGGGGAACAGCACCGGAACATCCCGCAGGCACGCGACCTGATCATGGACGCGGTGCGGAGAATGCCGGCGGACCGGTTCGCGATGGAGTTCAACAGCCCGGTGGCGCGGCAGCTGCAGCCGCTAGAACGCTTTCCCGACGACAAGCTGCTGGGACTGGGGGTGATCGCACCCGGCAGTCCCGAGGTGGAGACGCCGGAGACGGTCGTCCACCGGGTCGAAGCCGCGATGCGGTTCGTCGACAAGGAACGGCTCGCGCTCAATCCGGACTGCGGCTTCGCCACCACCGCGGGCAACGGCGCCAACTTCGACCGCGCCTTCCTCAAGCTCTCCGCCATGTGCCGGGGCGCCCGCCTGCTCCGGGACAGATACGGGTAAGCCTGCCTGGAAGCTGCCATTCCAGGCCAGGAAGTCGTCCACCCGAGCCGTCTCTGGCGGTGGTGGCCCGGTGTCATCGGCGAAGCCTCCGTTAGCGTCCCGGCGACCTCATGGCCGTGCCGGCGGAATATCGTCCAGAATCTCCAGCGCCTCGTTCGCGGAAACCTCCCCGCGCGCGGCCGTGCGCTCCAGGTAGGTCCGGGTTTTGCCATTGAGAAGGCCGTAGAATCCGCGAACTTCCCCGTCCGGGTGGTCCCGCCAAAGCGAGGGGGGGATATAGGTATGATCGCTGTGGTACTCCCGGTGCCGATGACCGTAGTAGATCCCCACGGTTTTTCGTTCGGCCTGTGTCGGACGTATGCTGACCGTGTGCAAGCAGGATACGTTGAACAGTACCGCCGTGCCCGCAGGGCCCTGCAGGTCGCGGATTCCGCCCCGTGCCAGCTGAGCTTCCTTGTTCAGGATCTCCTGATCTATCGATTCGGGCGAAAGGGCAAAGCTGTGGGTCGTATCGCTGACGTCGGTCAGGTAGAGCTGCAGCCTCATATAGCCGATGCGCAGCGGATGTTCCCGCCACATGAGCCGTGCCCCCCCGTCGCGATGCCAGCGGCGCCCTACGGGTCCATCCCACGACGTCATGCCGGGTACCGGCTCACCCTCGTACGGCCCCATGTTGTTGAGGCAGATTTGCCCGAAGCAGACTTCGCCGCCCATCAACTCCCGGAGGGGCTCCATGGCATTGGGGTGGCGGATGACTTCATCGAACTCGGGCGCCGTCAGCAGCGACTGGCAGTACTGGGTCTGCCAGATGCCGTTTTCGGTCCAGAAACGGCCGAAATCCCGTCGTTCCCGTTCGAATACCTCGACAAAGCGGGCTACCTCCTCGTCGCTCAGAAACGGTTCGAGCAGGAGGTAGCCGTTTTCCTTGAAGAAATCGAAATCTTCCTGTTTCACTGAGGCTTCCTTTCATTCGTACGCCCTGACGCCGCAGGATCCATATCAGACGGAGCCCGGTCCCCAGACCATCAGGTGGCGGTCGGACGCGGTCGCGGCCTGCAGTCCGGACAGGCCGCTCCCATCCAGTTGCCGGCGGACTTCATCGAGGCGGTACGCGGCGCGCAGGGAATTGCAGTAATCCCGTTGCAGCACCTCCGGCTCGTCGCGGTAGGTCGCCGCGAGCTCTTGAAGCTGACGCTCGCTATCGGGGCGCATCAGGTCCATGACGAACACCCGGCCATTGGGCCCCGCGTGAACCCGGACCGATTCCCACAGAATCGCCGGATCTTCGAGATGGTGGAGGAGGCTGTTGGAGAACACGAGATCGTAAGCCCCGGCCGGGGGGCGCCGTTCCTGCAGCCGCGCTTCGACCAGCTCGACGCGATCCCCGAGGCCGGCGCCGTCGACCGCCTCGCGCGCGAGCGCCAGCATGGCGGCCGAACCGTCGAGGCCGTGCACCTTCCAGCCGGGAAAGGCGCGCGCGAAACGGATGCCGATGTCCGCGGGGCCGCAGCCGAGATCGAGCGCCGTTCCCCGCTCCGGCAGCCCCGGAAGCCGTTCCTGCAGGCGGCGGATGAAGTGGCCGTGCGGCTCCTCGAAATCGGCGCCGGCGTAAGCCCGCGCCTGATCCTCGACCGACATCAGCTCCGGCTCGGGGACCCGCTGAAGGGTCAAGGCAGCGCTCCCTGGATCTCGACACCGGCCAGCCGGGCGACCGCCATGTTGGCCTGCAACAGCGACTCGTGGTTCTCGCCGGCGTCCATCCACCAGCCTTCGAGCATCCCGAACTGCATCTCGCCGCGCTCGATGTAGGCGTTGTTGACGTCGGTGATCTCGAGTTCGCCGCGGCCCGAGGGCTCCAGGGTGGTGATGATGTCGAATACGTCGGGGGGATACATGTACACCCCGATGACGGCGAGGTCGGTCGGGGGATCCTGCGGTTTCTCGATGATGCGTACGACGCGGTCGCGGTCGGTCTCGGCGATGCCGTACTCCCAGGGGTGGTCGACCTGCTTGAGAAAGATGCGGGCGCCGGCTTCCTGGGAGGCGAAGGCCTCGACCCCGGCGGCGATCCCCATCTCGAGGATGTTGTCCCCGAGGACGACGATCAGCTTGTCGTCGCCGGCGAACTCCCGGCAGAGGCCGAGGGCTTCGGCGATCCCCCCCTCCCCTTTCTGGTAGGCGTAGTTGATGCGCGACAGGCCGAAGTCCTCGCCGTTGCGTATGAGACGGAGGAAGTCCCCCGCGGCGTTGCCCCCGGTCACCACCATGATGTCGGCGATGCCGGCGTCGACGAGCATCTGTATCGGGTAGTAGATCATCGGCCTGTCGTACACCGGCAACAGGTGCTTGTTGGTTATGCGCGTCAACGGCTGCAGGCGTGTGCCCAGGCCGCCTGCGAGAACTACCCCTTTCATATCGATCCTTTCCTCAGTCGTTCCCCGAACTGGGGCTCACTCAGTAACCTCGGCGACGAATCCGAGCTCCTTCTCTATCCCCGTCACGTCGTACGCCGAGTCGAACTCCCGCCCCGGCTGCTCGAAGCAGCTGACGTCGACTTCGCCTCCCCACCATCCGCGCAGGATGTCGGCCACAGGGTCGGCCACCCAGGCCCGGGGAGAGGCGGCATTCAGGGTTCGGACGCCGGCTCGGTGAGGCGCCTCGGCGGCCAGCGCGAAGGCGCGGACGGCGTCCGACAGACACATGAGGGTGATCGACCCCAGGCTCCAGTTCCGCAAGGGGGAGACGGTGCGCTTCTCCGGCATGCTGCCGTCGGGAGCCACTGAGGAGAGCCGCAGGTTGATGACGTCGACCTCCTCGTTCTGGCGCTGGCAGTACCGGGTCACCTCTTCCATCATGTACTTGGAGAACCCGTATCCCGAGCGGTCGAGGCAGGGATGGTCGTCGGGCACCGGGAGCTGCAGTGGGCGGAACCTCGTATCCTGGATACCGACGGCGGCGATCGAGCTGGCGGTGACGAACTTCCTGCAGCCGCGATCGATCAGGTAGCGCATCAGGCAGCGGGTGCCCTCGACGTTTACCCGCATCTGCTCGCGCTCGTGGACGTTCGCCAGCACCGCGGCGAGGTGCACGGCGACGTCTATGTCGTGGCCGTCGAGCCGCAGCAGGTCCTCCCAGGCGAAGAACTCCCCCTTCACCCACGGCAGGTCGAGCCCCGGATCGTTGCGGCTCATGCCAATGACGTCGTGGCGCCCGGCAAGTTCCGCCGCCAGGCTGCGGCCGATGAACCCGCTGGCGCCGGTGACCAGGACTACCGCCATCCGCTCAAACCTGTTCTGCTCTGAAGCGAGGCCATTTCCGCCACCTTGTTCCTGCGCGCAGGAATGCGGACGAACGAGAGCCCCGCACCCTGCTCGCGGGGCGCCAGAGCGAACCGTACCGGGGGTGTACGGCGAGCGAATTCACGCGGAATTGCGCGCGCAACACTACAGCATCCCCACGATGGCGCGCGCCTCGTCGAGGCAATCGGGACTGTCCAGCGGGACCAGCGCCGGGCCGGGGAGCGACCAGTCGATTTCCCCCCAGAACAGGCGGTCCTCCCCGCCGGGAGCACGCGCCAGGAAGCCCACCAGCCAATAGCTCTGCGCCCTGTTCAGCACGCGCACCGAGCGCGGGGCAGAGACGCCGCAAAAGGGCAGCGGTTTCAGGGCGACCCCCTCGGCGGCGGTATCCCGCGTCAGGGCGTAGTGCGGCAAGGTCCCCTCCCCCTCAGGATCCCGAAGGTCGGCGACGAAGGCGCACTCGGTCTCCGAGTACTGGGCCGCGATCGTGACATCGACGATGCGCCGGCCTTCCGGGGCGCGGGCGGCAAGCGACTGCGTCTTCCAGACCGCGGCCTCTTCCCAGCGCTCCCCCCAGGTGCAGAGGATCTCGCCCGGGCTGCCGGCGGGGACAGTGAACAGGGTGTGGTTCTTCGCCAGCTTGCTCGCGTACTTGAAGTAGGTGAACCACGGGGTGGCGGTCTCGCAGCCGTGGACGAGACCGATCTCCTTCCAGGCTGCGCAGTCCCGCGACGAGTGCAGGACGGCCCGGCCTTCAGGCGAGGTGACCGCGAGGATGACGTCGAGGCCGTACTGGTGCACCTGCAGGGAGCGCACTTTCGCCGCGGCGACTCCGGCCACCGGTCGGCGCTCCCAGCGAACGAGGTCGCGGCTGAAGAGATGGCTCACCCCGGCCGCATGATCGGCGGCGTAGAACAGGTGAACGCCGCCCCCGTGATGGAGGAGGGCGCAGGCGGCCACACCGCCCAACCCGGGCAACCCTTCGGCGAGGACGGCGCAGGTCTCGGGGTCGTCTCCGGTTCGCTCCGGCTGCGGGCGTTGCCGGCGACGGGCGGCGTAGCGGGCGGAGTTCGCCTTCTCGATGGTCGTCATGCCGGCCAACGGCTTCATCCCGGGGACGATGCGCCGCTGCGGGCGCCAGCGGGTCAGCACGGCGTGACGGGTCACCTCCGGGTCCGAGACGTTGGGAGAGCCGCAGTGCCCCATGAGGTGGTGGAAGAGGATGGCGTCCCCGGGCTCGGCGAGGAATTCCCGCGGCGGCCCGGAGTTCTCCGGTAGCGCCACCGCATCCTTGGCGGCCTGCCAGTTCTCCTCCATCAGCCCGCGGTTGCGCCAGGGAGAGCCGGGAAAAAAGATGAAGGCACCCCCCCGGGATCTGACGCGGGTCAGGAAGAGGAAGCAGCCGATTGCCCAGCCGTTCGGCATCAGGGTGGGGTAGGCGTCGTCGACGTGAGCGCTCAGGCCGCCCCAGTGCGCCTCCGGTTCGTAAGGGCGGACCATGTCCCGGCCGCTGGTCTTGCGCACCGGTTCGTTTCCGGGGCCGAACAGCTCGGCGACCGCGGCGATCAGGCGCTCGCTGGCGCAGGCGCGGATCCCGGGGAGGTCCCGGCCTTTGCCGTTGTCTTCCTCCAGCTCAGGAAGCACCGCGGAAATCGTATCGGGAGAGACGGCGTTGGGCACGACGACGTACCCGTGCTCGAGGAAGTGCTCGTGGCCCGCCGCGGACAGGACCTGCCCGCCGCCGCTCACCGGCGCCGCTTTCCCCGGTGAAACCGATTGGCGGTATCGGCGATGCGGATCATCCGGACTCCGGGATGTCGCGTCCCAGCGCCCAGTGGGCACCGCGCCAGTACAGCTTCCGGTAGGTGGCGTGGCGCCAGGCGGTGTAGGTGTGCCCGGCGACGAGGCCGACGACGCGGCCGTTGCCGTTCTCCAGGGCCCAGCCGGCGATGTCGTGCCTCTTGTCCTTGGCGCCGAGGGTCTCGTAGAGCGGGACCGCGTCCGGGTGCTTGAGGATGACCCCGAAGTTCTCGTCCTCCGGCAGGACGAAATCCTCGATCCCGGCGCTGACCGGGTGATCGGGGTTGAAGTTGTACATGGAGACGTCCTGCACCGGCCCGTGCATGATTCCCTCGATCCCCATCATCTCGCTGAACTTCACCTGGTCCGGCGACCAGCAGGTGCAGTGCAGGGCCATGAACCCCATGCCGCGGTTGACGACGTTGTCGACGATCGCCTCCTCGAGCTCGGCGCTCATGTACCCGTCGTTCTCCATGGAGCCCTCGTGAAAGGGGTCGGGGCACCATCCCTCGATGGGGCCGCCCCAGCGCGTGATCAACAGCAGATCGGTGCCGGCGACGACCTCGGGCGTGACCTGGCGCGCGTCCTGGGTGAACAGCAGCCGCCACCCGGTCCCGCCGAGCACCTGCTGGATCGATTGACGCTGCCCCATGTGGTTGTGAAGCTGATCGCCGCCGAGGTAGACGACTCGCGTTTCCCCCGCTTCCTTCGGCGGGACTCCGTTGCCGCTGGCACTCATCTCGAATCCTCCTTTGTGGTCATCTGCCGTTTTCCGGATACGGCCGGAACAGGTTGTACTGGTCCTCGCTGAGGCGGGTCTTCGTCGCCGCGGTGATGTACGGCAGCTCGTCCATGGTGGCGATGTTCTGCGACATCATGAAGTGCGGGCCGTACCCCACGTGCAGGGTCTTGCGCACCTGGGGGGAGCGATTGGTCAGCCCCCCGTGGCGCAGGCTCTCGGTGAAGAAGACGGCGTCCCCGGCGCGAACCTCGAGGCCGACCACTCCCGGCTCGACGTCCGGGTCGTTGTCGTACGGGCACTGAAAGTTCGCCTTGTGGGTTCCGGGAACGACGCAGAAAGCCCCCTGCTCGTTGTCGACGTCGTGCAGGAAATAGACCATGCGCACCATCATGCAGTCGATGCCGTGGCTGTTGAAGTGGTAGCGGTACTTGCCGTTACCCTCGCGGGCCCCGCTGCCGTGGTTGCGGCTCTGGTTGCCGGTGTAGCGGATGCGGATCTCCGAGTTGTTGATCGTCGGCCGCCCCTGGACCACCGCGTGCACGTACTTCATGGTCGGCCCGTGGCCGAGCAGCAGGTCGAAGGCGGGGTCGGCGTTCCAGAAATCCTCGATGATGATCGTCCTGCCCTCGGCGTTCGATCCCTGCACGTGGTACCCCATGTCCGGATTGCGGTGGTACTCCGCTCCCCAGGGGCTCTTCTTGCGCGGCGGCTCGTCGACGTGAGCGACGGCGTGCTCTTCCAGAAGGTCGACCGCCTCCGCCAGGGAGGCGACTTCGTCCGGGGTCAGCAGCTCCTCGATGACGAGATACCCCTGGCGGTCGAATTCGTACAGCTCTGCAGCATTCATCGGTGGACCTTATGGATACGGGAAAACGGCGGCCTTCTTGCCGAGGTCGGGAAGGCCGCGAACCATCCCTTGAAGGCGCGGATCGTCGCTGCCGGTGTACGCCTGGTGCGGCTCGAAGGCGTACGGCGACCACTCGTAGAGCGAAGCGAGATCGGCGTCGCCGGAGGGGCGCGAGGCGTACTTGAGGGCGATGTAGCGCCTCGGACCGGTCTTCCCGTAGACCGCGTGGAACAGGTTCTGCGAAAACAGGACGGCGTCCCCGGGGTCGGTCTCGACGGCGTAGCAGAGGATGTCGGCGCCGTCGATCCCGAAGAAAACGGGCGAGCCTTCGACGTGGGCCTTCTGCATCGGCTGCAGCATCTCGTGGAAACCGGGCTGGTGGGAGCCCGGTATCACGCGAAAGGCGCCCTGCTCCCGGCGCATCGGGTCGAGGTAGATCATCACCTTGATGCGCAGGTACCCCAGCTCGCGCTCGCCTGGCCGGTCGGCGTGCCAGTGGTGGAAGGTCCTCCCTTCCTCGAATCCCCGGTTCCCCTCCGACCCCGACCAGATCATGCCGTCGCCGAGCAGCTGCCGGAGCGGCCGGTACAGGCGCTCGTCGAGGACGAGCAGCTCGGTCAGCCGCGGGTGGCCCTCGACCACGCCGGAGACGGACAGGCAGTCGCTATCGCGGGGCGGGCGTCCGAGCTCGGCGGCCCAGACCTCGCTGGCCGCGGCGGCGATCTCCGCGGTCTCGGGGTGGGAAAAAAGCTGCTTCAGATGCAGAAACCCGAAGGCTTCGAACTGTTGCAACTGCTCCTTGGTCAGTTCCATAGGATGTGTCCTTTGCGCTGCCGGTACTGCCCTTCCCGACGGGGCCTTCCGGCGCACAATAGTATGCCGGGCAGGTTTCCCTGTCACTGCCGTGGACTTCCAAAAAACCCTGACAGCCCGTTGTCAATTTGCCCTGTAAGGGAAGCCGAGTCATGGCGGTCGAAGACAAGGCGTGCGACCCGCAAGGGTTCGCGACCGACAGGGCGGCCACAGCCCGGATTGACTGTTTCAACGGGCTGCCAAGGCCAGGTTGTTGAGGTTGCCACCTGATTCCGCCTTTTCCAGGGCCGCCATGCCCATCCACTTGTCGCTGCAACCGGCACCGATACAGGCCGGAGACTTCCGGTGTCGCCACCGCGGTCCATCCGCTTTCAGGGCTCCACGAGATTGGCCTCGACGTGGATCGGCCGGAACAGGGTGCGGCGCTTGGGGGGCAGACTCTCGAGGTACTGCGGATGGGGCTGCCACTTGTGCCACTTGCTGTTGACGTGGTTGTAGCGGCTGAAGATGGCGACGCGGTCCCGCTCGGCGCTGCGCCAGGGGGAGGTCGAATGGGTCGTGCTCTCGGCGAAGATCAGCAGCGATCCGGCCGGGCAGGCATAGGTCGTCCACAGCGGGCAGTCGGGATCCCGCAGGCTCTCGGGGGCGAGAAATACCGCCTTGTGACTGCCGGACAGCAGCAGGGTGCCGCCTCTCCCCTTCTCGACCTCGTTCAGCTCCCAGACGACGCAGGTCAGGCCGCTGTTCGCCTTGCCGGGAACGCAGTGGTAGTTGTGGGAATCCCCCGGCATGCGCCAGAGGCCGTTGCCGTTGTGCGGCACCGGGGAGCCCTCGCCGTTGCCGCGCACGCACAGGGAGGTCGACTCCATGCGGAAGCCGTAACAGTCCTGGCTCGACAGGTCGGGATGAGCGAGGAACTCGTTCATGAACCCGACGATGAACGGGTGGTCGGTCAGGCGCTCGAGAGGGCCGGCCACCGCGGAGCGCTGATGCTCCGGCAGCGATTCCGGCTCGCGCTTGAGCCGGTAGCAGAACTCCCGCATCTCCTCGACCTCCTCCCGGCCGAGCAGGCCCGGCACCAGCAGCCAGCCCTGGGTGTCGAACAGGTACCTCTGCTCGGGGGTCAGGGCCGCGACCGCCTCACCGTCCGTGTTGGTCCGCGGCAGGTCGAGGGCGTCGACATCGACGTACGCCACCTTGCTCTGCTCGAACAGCAGGGGCTTCGATCCGTTGTTCATCTCTTCTTCTTCTCCCGCCTTTTCCGGCGCCGGGCGCGCCGGCAATTCCGGTGAGGGTTAATGCAGTGGTGAACCGCCTCACTCCTCCAGAGGTTCGGCGATGGCGGCGATTGTGGCCCGGCTGACGGCGAGCAGGTCGCTCCCCCTCATCTCCAGGCCCATCGCCGGGTCTCCGCTGCTGAGGTTGACGCGCTCGCAGCGGGCGATGATCTCGTCGCAGACCACGGGGACCTGTTCCGGAAGGCCGACCGGGGCCACCGCTCCCTGCACGCTGCCGGTAATCTCCCGGATCTCCTCGGCGGAGGCGAACTGCAGGCGCTGGTACCCGTCCGGCAGGACGGCGCGCACCGCCTTCGGGTCGACGCGCATGTCGCCGCGCACACAGGCCATGGCGTAGCGCCGCTTCTTGTCGCGCAGCAGGATGGACTTGACCATCTCCTCCATGAGCACGTCGCGCTGCGCGGCCGCCTCCTCCACGGTGAACACCTCCCTGCCGTGGGGCAGCAGCCGGTAGGGAATCCCCTGCCGCTCCAGGGTCTCGATGACGCGCGTGCGCGGCGCTTCCGGGGCGGCCATCCGTCACGGCTCCGGCACGGACATGTCGCTCAGCAGCTCGTCGGAAATCTCCTTGCCGAGCACGAACTGCTTGCGGTCGGCGTACTCCCCCTCCCCCGGTCTTTCCGGCAGGTGGATGACGCAGTCCTGCCGGTCCGCTTCCAGCCGCCGGTGTAGCATTTCAGGTCTGTCTTCGCGGACACCCTAATTCCCTTCGTGCAGTCCGCCCCGATGCAGGTCCATCGCCAGGGATCGAAAACCGCGTACCCGATGGATCGTGCACAGGTCCGCGTCGTGCTGATCCCCCGAGTCCCGGGTGCTGCGGGAGAGGACGACGAGGTCGTCGCCGTCGATCACCGCACTCGGGTACATGAAGCTGCGCAGGACCGAGTCGGGCCAGCGCGCCACGCATCCGGCCGGGAACCAGTTCAGGCAGTCGATGCTGTAGTGGAGGAACAGCCAGCGGCGCTCGTTTCCCGGACCGCCGTGATACCCGGACTCGAGCAGGCGAGGCCCCCAGCCGAGCAGGTCCTGGGAGTTGGTGACGAGGTTGCCGAGCATCCAGTAGAGCCGGTGGTCTTCTTCCGCAAGGATGAAGAACTTGCACTGCCCTCCCGGCCACGCGGCCAGCTGCGTGAAGCTCAGGCGACCGGCCTCCTCGTCGAAGTCGAGGACCGCGGCCAAGTGGGCGGAGGCGTACTGGTCGATGACGGTGCGCGCGAAGACGCGGATGCGGCCGCCGACGTCGACGGTGTTCGGCTCGAGCCAGACGAAGGGAGCGCTCCAGTAATGCGACAAGGGGGTGCCCATCTGCCGCGGGTAGAGATTGCGCGTCAGCGCCGCGGGCACCCGGGGCGGCTCGACGACGTTGGACAGGCTCCAGGCCTCCGGGTCGAGAGGCGGCCGGCTGCGGTCGCATGTCAGCATGGTCTTGCCGCCGTACCCCGCCCCCGGCAGATCGCAGTCGACGGCCCAGAAGATGCGGTCGTCGCGAACCACCCGCGCCGTGGAGATGTTCCACAGCGGACCTTCCAGCACCGTCGACGGCTCGCTCCAGGAAGCCCCGCAATCGTCGCTGACAACGATCAGGATGTCCCGGTGGCTCTTCTCCTGGACGAACATCAGCAAGCGGCCGTCGAGCTCGAACGGGATCCCTTCCTGGTACGGCAGCGGGTCGAGCTCCTGCCAGCTGCTGCCGCGGTCGCCGCTGCGCGCGATGCGCAGCTCGTGCCCTGCCCGCACGCCGCGGCGCGGCCACTGCGGGGCGGCGATCAGCAGGGTGCCGTCGGAGAGCCGGCCGAGGTTGGGATCGTGAAAGAAGAAGCGGCTGTGGTCCGCTACCCGGGCGGCGACGGCGAAGTCCTGTGCGAGCGGCTCGACGTTGGGGTTGCCCAAGGCTACAGGGCGAGGTTTTCGGGGCTGAAGTAGTCGTTCGGCTGGCCGCGCTTGAAATCGTGCACCCAGACACCGCGGAACAGGGTCTGCCGCTTCGGGGGCATGGTCTCGATCACCTCGAGGGGCAGGTTGGTCTTGTGGTACTGGGACTCGGCGCGGCTGTAGCAGTTGAACACGGCAATGCGGGGCCGTTCCTCGTTGGTCCAGGGCGGACCGGCGTGACAGACGCTCTCGGAAAAGATCACCACCGATCCCGGGGGACAGACGTACGACTCGTAGAGCGGCGAGTCCATCTTCCGGTGGTCTTCGTGAATCGGGAAGTTCGCCTTGTGCGAGCCCGACATGAAGAGGGTGCCGCCGTCCCCTTCCTCGACCGGGTTCAGCTCCCAGACGACGCGCGTCAGGCCGCTGAAGATCCCCCGGTTGACGCACTGGTACGCGAACATGCCGGTGCCGGCCCCGCCGCCGTGCGGATCGATTCCCTTGAAGTCGGTCCGGCGCACCATGTTGAAGCCGTTCTCGCAGCGAAAGCCGTAGCAGTCCTCGCTGCGGTCGTGGCCCAGTATCTCCCGCAGCACTCCTGCCACGACCGGGTGATCCAGCAGGATCTGCGAGGGGCCGCCCACGGCGTAGCGCTCCAGCGGGTCGAGCGAATCCGGGGCCTCCTTGAGGGCGATCACGTGGGCTTTCACGGATTCGATCTCGTCCTCGCCGAGGACGCCGGGGATGGCGATCCAGCCCTTGAGATCGAATATGAACTTCTGCTCCTCCGTCATCGGCACGGGATCGGCATGGCCGTTGGTCTGTGTGGTCACGGTGTCTCCTCTCCGTTTGGCCGAGGCCGCGCTGGCGCTCGGCGGTTCCCGGGGGTCGCGTTCTCGAATTCGCTCATGTTGTCGGCGGACCGAACCCCCGATCGTGGATGCCAGGATTCATTGCCCCGCCACCCAGTGCAAGTTGAAACGCGCGAAGGTCAGACGCTGGTGCGCGACCTGATCGCCGCTCTCGTACAGACAGGCGGCGGTTCCATCCGCCAGCGAGGCGAGGCAGGAGTACCCGGACGGCCCGGAGTGCAGAACGCGGACTTGGGGCCAGCTCGCCCCTTCATCGAGACTGGCGCGCACCGTCATCTCGACGCGCGCCTCGGCGCTGGCAGGGTTGGAAAACAGGATCGGGCCCGGAGCGCCTCCGGCGCCGGGGATACGCCGGATGCTCGCCTGGCAGATCGGCTCTACTAGCGTCTCGTCGAAACGCTGGCCGCTCCAGGAAAGGCCGCCGTCGGCGCTGACCGCCACCTGCCGGCAGCTTCTGGCGCGGTCGTAGTTGCGCATGTTGAGCATCAGGGTACCATCGGCGAGTTCGACCACCTCGCACTCGTTCACCCGGTCGTCCGGGGCACGCCCGCCCAGCTGCCACCTGGCGCCGTGGTCGTCGCTGAAAATCACGTGAGCATGGTACTGCTCGCTCTGGGCTTCGATGTGATCGCAGGGGATGACCAGACGTCCCGTGTGAGGGGGGTGCCGAAGTTGGATGCCGGCACCCGGACCGGTCGCGTACCACGTCCAGTCCGGACTCTTGGTCCGGGCCGTAATCTCGCGCGGATCCGACCAGGTCGCGCCGTTGTCCTCCGAGCAGAGCAGGAACACCCTCCGCGTGTCGCGACTCGACCGGGCGATGATCTCCGGCTCGGTGTCGTCGCCTCGATTCCACGTCGATAGCAGCCAGATCGCACCGGTGTCGCCGTCGACTACCGGGCAGGGGTTGCCGCACGTGTTCCCCGGGTCGTGCCATATCACCCGCTGGTCGCTCCAGGTCCTGCCGCCGTCGGGCGAGGTTTTCACCAGGAGGTCGATTTCCCCCTGGTCGCGGGAAGACGACCGCCGGCCCTCGCAGATCGCCAGCACGGTCCCGTCTCCTGCCACGGCGAGCGCCGGGATGCGGTAGGTGTGGTACCCGTCCTCCCCGCTCCTCCAGATATGTGTCTGTTCACACAACATCGGCGTTTCGCCCGCGCCAGCTCGGGCGCTCCGTTCCGGCGTACCGGCAGTCAACGCGTGCCGGGGGTTCCCGCCGTCGAGGCAGGCCCGCCATCACACCCCGCAGTTGGCGGAGAACCCGCCGTCCACCGGGATTACCGCCCCGGTGACGAAGGACGCCTGGTCCGACAACAGCCACAGCACCGCGCCGACGATCTCGAGCGGATCCCCGAAGCGCCCCATCGGCACGTTTTCCACCACGGTCTCGCCCCGCTCGGTCAGCTGCTGCGTCTCCTCGTCGAGCAGCAGGAAGCGGTTCTGGTTGGTGATCATGAAACCGGGAGCGATGGCGTTGACGCGGATGTCCGGCGAGTAGGTCGTCGCCATGTGCACGGCGAGCCAGCGCGTGAAGCTGTCGGCCGCGGCCTTTCCGTTCGAATAGGCCAGCGCCCTGCCCAGGGGCAGCCCACCGCCGATCGAGGTGATGTTGACGACGGCTCCCTCCCGGTTCTGCGCGAACACCCGTCCCACTGCCTGGGACGGGATCACCCCGGTCAGGTAGTTGAGATCCATCACCTTCCTGACGTTCTCGGGGTCGATGTCGAAGAACTCCAGGTCGGGGGAGGTGGTCGTGGTGGGGTGGCTGCCGCCGGCGCCGTTGACGAGCTGATGGACGGTTCCGAAGCGGTCGAGCGTTTCTTCCAGCGCCGCGGCAACGCTCTGCTTCGACATGGCATCGCACTGGACCCCCACGACCTCCCCCGCTGGAGACTGTCCGTTTATCTCCTCGGCCTTGTTCCGGGCCGCCTCCTTCGAGATGTCCCAGATCGCCACCCTGGCGCCGGCCCGCGCGAGGCCGCGGGCGATCTCGCCCCCGATCGCTCCGCCGGCCCCGGTTGTCACGGCATTCTTTCCGCGGAAATCGAACATTTCGGCTTCCCCCTGCGTTAAAGCTACGGTGGGCTGTCATCCCGGATCAGAAGTTGCGGCCACCCCGCCTTCGCCTTCTCCGCGTTCCCGGGATGCGGCCACTGCTCCGGCTCGGTTATCGCTGCCGGCTCCCCCGCTCTCCAGACCGCCTCGGCCATCAGGCGCCGGGAAACCCGCCGCGTCTGCCCCTGGCAGTCCTCCAGCTCGGCATCCACTTCGTTCAGGGAGAGCACCGCAACGTCCGCTTCCCGCCTGACTCCCAGGGTTCCGATGCGATCCTGCCAGCCTATCGCGGCCGCGGCGTTCACCGTGGAGGCGCGGACCACCTCGTTGAGCGGCATCCCCACATGAAGGAGCTTGGACATGACCGTGGGCAGGTCGTACCCGGGCCCCTCGCAGGTGAGGCTGTGCATGTCGGTGCTGACCGCGTCGGGCCAGAAATTCCGGGCCGCACAAATCTCGGCCACCGTCCAGTTGAACGCACCCATTCCATGCCCGATATCGAACAGGACTCCGCGTTCGCGAGCCTCCGTGACGGAGGGGTGAATCGCGTGTGTGTCCGGATCGATGATGGTGCTCTCATACCCGTGGTAGCAGTGGGTGTACACGTCCCCGCCCCGCATGTGTCCGGGGGCCTCTTCCACCGGCACGGTGGAGAAGCTGTGATGGACCATGAGCGGCGTGCCGGCAGCAGCGGCCGCCTCTCGCGCTTGCCGGTACGCCAGCGCTTCGTTGCGGCCGTTGTCGGCGATCGAGGCGGACAGGCGCACCTTGACGCCGACGAGGAGATCGCGATTCGCCTCGATGCAGGCGGCGCAATCTCCGGCATGGATGAACTTCGCCGACTCGAGCTCCCCGGCCGCGTCCCTGTCCGTAGCCCCGCCGACGGCGAGGCCGGCCCGCGATATGTTGAGAAACGCCAGAACCCGGGTGCGGAAGCGCTCCACCGAGAAGGCCCGGAAGCCGGGAAAGGTGTCGCAGCCGGCGCTGCCGGTGTCGACGGCCGTGGTGACCCCGCGTCCGAGACAGTAGTGATCGGCGTCGATGCCGAGGGGGGTCACCAGGTCGTAGGTGTGGGCGTGCAGATCGACGAGCCCCGGAGTCACGAGCTTGCCGCCGGCATCGTAGGTGTTGCGGGCGGAGCCGCTGTCCAGGTTCGCATCGACCGCGGCGATCCTTCCATTTGAGACCGCCACATCGAAGGGGCCGTCCAACCCGTTGGCCGGGTCGATCACCCGCCCGCCCCGAATCAACCAGTCGAAGTCCCGGCTCATTGCAGTGTCCAGCGAATGGCGTAGAAGTCGGTGGCGTACCTGACGTCATCCCAGGTCCGGCCTTCGCTGGAGCCGGCCACCGTGACGATGGTGCCGTCCTCCGGAGCGGCGCTCGCCGCGTAGCTGCCGGTGAAGTTGGTGGCGTCGAGGTAGTAGACCTCGTCCTCCCAGGTCCTGCCCCCGTCGCGGCTGACCATCCCCCTGCTGCCCGGCGGCCCCGGGCCGTAGCGGGTGTCGTGAACGACGAGGACCGAATTGTCCCCGAGCGCCACCGGGTGGCCCCGCGTCTGTCCGAAACGGGTCACCAGCAGCCGCGGGTTCTTCCACGAGCGGCCGCCATCGTCGGAATCGACGAGGCAGACATGTTTGTACGGCCACCCGGCCATGCCGCGGTTCCGCTGTTCGAGGTCGGCCGGATCGCCGGGCAGGGTGGGCCGCTGATAGCGGATCGCGGCCAGAAGCCTGCCCGACGGCGTCAGCGTCACCCCGCCTTCGCTGAACCAGTCGTGCACGCGCGCCGGATGCGACCAGGTCAGGCCTTCGTCGCCGGAGCGATACGCGAACTGGGCGCCGCTCCCGGAGATGAGCACCAACCTGCCGTCTCCCTGCTCCTCGAAGACGTGATCGGAGTGGCCGACTCCGGCCAGCAGCGTTCCGTCTGGGAGTCTGTGGATCCAGCAGGCGCCACCGGAGCATCCGGGCGGGTTGTCGATGGCCGACACCGTTTCGATGGTCCGGCCCTCGTCCTCCGACCGGCAGACGATCACGCGAGCCGGGTCTCCCCCCTCCGTCGACAGCCCGACGAGGACGCCGCCGGGAAGCAGTTCGAACAGCCCGAGCCCCTCCGCTTTCCCGTGGGCGCTCCAGGACCTGCCGCTGTCCGTGCTCTTGCAGATAGTGTACCGCCGACGGCTGTAGAGAGTGCCGTCCGGGGCCCGCTTGAGGTCGACGGACTGCGGGCTTGTGTTGGTTTCGCGGGGAAGCAGGACTTTCTCGGCCGGCACCTCCTTGAGCTCGCCGCCGCGGGCGTGGAGGATGTACGGACTCCCGTGCATCTCCCGCAGCCTTTCGGCCGAGGGGACGTCGACGCCGCCGAGCCGTTCCGTGTCGCGGTTCGCCTGTTTCATTCGGGCTCCCTTGGTGTCCTGTCCCCCTGAATTTAGTTCAAAAAGAGCGACAAGAGCCTTACCGAGGAGGAGATTCCCATCGCGATCGGGTAACCCTGGAGGGGGTAGAAATCCGCCGGGACTCGAGCAGGCGGCAACCGGGAACGAGCGGGTTTGCCCTCGCTTTCTGTTCCTCCCAAAAAGGCAACGGTCCGTGGGGCTGTCGACCCGCCCGGATTCGCGATCGCAGTCTTTCGCCCAGGGGGGAGGCGATCGGCCAACACCCTCGGACAGGCCAGGATGCAGACCGGGGATCTGGACAGGGCCGAGAAGCTGGTGCGGCAGGCGTTCGACCTGGATCCCACCACCGTGCAGGTGGTTTACAATCTCGCCCTGATCTTCCACTACCAGGGGAGATTGGACGCAACGATTCGCCTGCTGCAGACCAGGGAGGACATCGACGCTCATCCACCTACAGCGCGCCTGCTGGAAAGCCGCAAGCGCCTGAATGCTCCGGTTCGGTGAGCGCGCCCCGCCAGAACGGACGGACCGGCTGGCCGGCCACATGCTCATGGCCGCCAGGCCGAGGATAGTGATGACGAGCGCCGGCAGCGTCCAGGACCGCCTCATTCCACAACTGCGTAGTCCGTTCCGGTCAATTCATGCAATGCCTGACGCGCTGCCTGATGGTCGGGTCCGTCGTTCCGCTCGAGCAGTTCCACCAGGTCCTTTACCGCTGAGGCGTCGCCGATCATCCCCAGGGCTCGCGCCGCCTCGGCGCGCACCCAGACGCTGGTGTCGCGGAGCGCCGAGCGCAGCAGGTCCCGAGCCTGCAACGTCCGGTGGGCCCCAAGTGCCTGCGCCGCGATGAAGCGCACGGTTTCATCCGGATCCTCCAGCGATCGGGCAACGGCGGCACTGGCATCGACAGTCCAGAGTCGATTCAGCGCCGCCACCACATTCTGCCGCACGACAGGAGCGGGATCGTCGAGGGCGGTGACCAGCGGGGCTACGGCCACCGTGTCGAGCAGATTTCCCATGGCTTCCGCGGCGGCGGCGCGAGCCGCGGCCGACGAGTCGCCAGCCAGGACCGCAACCAGACCGGTGATGGGAGCCGGATCACCCATCCTGCCCAGGGCGAGGATGGCCTCGCGGCGCACGTAGTCGTTCGGGGAGTGGGTGAGTTGCTGCAGGAACGGGATCGCCCGCCTGTCCCCGATGCGGCCGAGGATCTGCGCGGCGATGTAGCGCAGGCTGTCGGAGCCGGAGGCGGCGCGGAGGACAAGAGGCTCGACCGCGGCGCTGCCGGCCGATAACAGGTCGTAACTGGCGCCTTGGCGAACGCGGCGGTCGGGATGGGAAAGGCGGTCGATCGTTTCGCTCGGATCCGGACTGCCGCAGCCCAGCAAGACGGTCGGCAACAGGACCAGGGGAATCAATGGCATGAAACGGCGCCGGGAAGGGTTGCTGCCGCTGGATCGCCGCCTCCAGCAACCCGGGATGGGGGAAGTCGACGGGGTACGGTGGTTTCCAGCGGCGCTGTGAGAATTTGCAGGATTTCGGAGAGACTGCGGTCGACTTGCAGCTGCTTCTTCACGATGGCCACGAGCACGTACCTGCTGATGGCGATCCAGATCTGAGTCTTTACCGCGTTCTCGGAGGTACCGAAGAATGCCTTGATGCGCAGGTGCTGCTTGATCCAAATGCTGTAACATCAACGAAATTAATGCCTTACGGAAAAATCTTCAGACAACAACGGGACACTGCTGGCATCGTCATTTCTGATCTCCCTTCGATGGAGCACGTCTGCGATAGTCTACCGCTGCGACTCGATGGGCGGAAGAATGGCCAGGATATGAACGGGACACCTACACGCAGCCGGGAAACGAGCGGCCCCGCACCTGGCGATAGGGGGGAACCTTGGGGGCGTCGGTGACCGACTCGTCCCTTACCGTGGTCGCCCGCATGTAGTGCACGGCGTAGCCGCGCCGGCGCGCCGCCGAACTATTGGCGCCGCTGCGGTGCAGGGTGAGGCTGTGGTGAAAGCTGATGCTGCCCGGCTCGAGCGGGGCCGGTACGATCGGCCAGGGATCTTGCCCGAGAAGGGGGATGTGCGGGGCCAGCTGCTCCCGCTTCATCATGCCCCAGCGATGGGTGCCGGCGGCGAACTCGAGGCAGCCGTTCTCCCGGGTCGCCGCGTCGATGGCGGTCCAGGCGGTTACCAGGTCCATGGGGAAGAGGTCGCGCCAGGAGGCGGAGTCCTGGTGCCAGGGCTGCGCGCTGCCGGTCTCCGGCCCCTTCATGAACAGCTGGTCCGCGTACATCTTGATGTCGCCGGTTCCCAGCAGGTCGGCGGCGATGTCGACGATCCTGTCGTTGGTCGCGTGGGCCCACAGGAAGTCGTCGTACACGGCGATGTTGTAGAGCTTGCGCACCGCCAGCACCTGGTCGCAGACCTCCCTCTTCCCCTCGCGGAAAACCGGCTCGAGCTGGATGCTGGAATCGGGAATGTGCGCGGCATTCCCCGAGGCGATCAGGTCGGTCCGTTCCGCCAGCAGGGCGGTTTCCCCGGCCGAAAGAACGTCCTCGACGACGAGGAAGCCGTCGCGCCGGAAGGAATCGACCTGCCCCTGCGTCAGACGGCGCGGCATGGCTCCCACCTCACTTGACGCCGTACACCAACGCGGGCGTGTCGTGGAAGGCGGCCTGCGCCACTTCGAGCGCGTGAGACTCGCTCAGCAGGCCCTCCTCGATCATCCCGGCCAGGACGACGGCGAAGTTCCGGCGCGCCATCTTGAGATGACCGTACACCACCTCGGCGTGCATTACGTCGTCTCCGAAGGCGATGATCTTGTTGCTCGGCACCATGCGCAGCCACTCCTTGAGGTCCTGCCGGGAACCCTGAGGCGAAATGATGTGAATCCAGGACATGTTGAGGAAGCAGTTGGGGAAGGTCTTGCCGAGGACGGCCCCTTCCCGCAGGTAGGGGTAGCCGGCGTGCGAGAGGTCGAAGCGGGCCTCGGGAAAGCTGCGCATCAGCTCGGTGAGCCCGGCCGGGCTGCACCCCTCCATGCCGCCGTAATTGCCGGCCCGCATCCCCATGTGAAACTGGATCGTCAGGCCGGACTCGGCCGCGGCGCGGCAGCACTCGAAGACGAGGTAGTCCTCCAGCACGACACCTTCGGGGGTATTGAGTCCGCTGTACTCCCCGCGCAGGAGCCGGTCGTACACCGCGGCTGCGTCCTCCCGGCTGCGCTCGGTGAAATCCATGGCCCGGTGATACGACTGCGACAGCTTGATGCCGGCCACCACCGCGGCCTTCCAGTCGCCGCACACCTGGCGGATGAGGGAGACGTGGTCGTCGAGACTGCCGATGTCGGCCTCGTAGTCCCGCTCGATCGCCTCGACGTCGGCGGCCGAGTTCAGCATGCTGAAGCGGTTGAGGCGCGGCAGCCCGAGAAAGAACTCGCGGTCCACTTCGACCAGGTCGTTCATGTTGACGACGGAGAGCTCGATGTTCGCCCGCGTTTTCAGCACCTCCCGGTACAGCCCCGGCCTGTTGCGGCGCTCCAGCTCCCTTGAGATCCCCTCGACCGTACCGGGGCCGAGCTCGTCGAAACCGAGCAGGTCGCGGATCCCCTCGGAAATCGCCTGCGAGTACCCGGTGAGCCGGATCGATTTCCACCAGGGCTCGAAGATCTGCCAGCGCTCCCCCATCGGCCGGCCCGGCTTCAGGGCGGCATCCATCGCCTCCTCGGGCATTCCTGCCGATCGCAGGTCGGCGCCGGGGTAGGCGTGGCTGAAGAATTCGAGGATGTCGGGATTCGCTTCGAGGCGGTTCGCTTCCGGCATCAGGTGGGAGTGCGAATTGATGCACGGGATGCGGTTGATTTCCTCAAACAGCTGGTCGGCAAGCTGGTTCATGTTTGTCTCCGGTGGGTCGGTCCTGCTCCCTGACGAGGCTTTCAGGAAAGGTAGGAAGATCGGTTGCGGCCATCGACCCGCGACCCGGGCATTCCGACTGATGGGGCCGCCCGGGCACGGGAGATCGCCACGATTCCGGGGCAGCCCTTCTTGTCAACCCTCGGGCGAAAGCGAATCCCGCGAACGTAAACCGCTCACAGAGGTTCCATTTGTAAGCAAAATTGCTCCCCGACCCCGGGGAGTTTTTTTCGGGAAAAGTGGCTGCGGGGGGTCCATGGATTACCCTCCCTACCCGGTAGATTTTCATTCGTCCGGTTGTCTTCGTTTCATTCGTCCGGTTGTCTTCGTTTCATTCGTCCGGTTGTTTTTATTTCATTTGCCCGGTTGTTTTCGTTTCAATTGACAGGTCGACCTGCTCGAATAAAGGAAATGTCATCATGCAAAGCGCATATATCCCGCGAATCGGGGACCGGGAGCTTGCCCGCCGACTTGAGTCCGCCGGCGCCGTGCTGATCGAGGGTCCCAGGGCCTGCGGCAAGACCGCCATGGCCCGAGAGGTTGCGGCCAGCGAGGTGTTGCTCGATGTCGACGAGAACGCGCGAAGCGCCGCGGCTGTCGATCCGTCCCTGGTATTGGCCGGGGACAACCCGCGGCTGATCGACGAATGGCAGATCGAGCCGGGGCTGTGGAACCACGTCCGGCGGGCCGTCGACAGAGGCACGAAACGCGGGCAGTTCATCTTGACCGGTTCGGCAGCCCCAGCGGACGACATCACCCGCCATACCGGGGCGGGGCGCATCTCCCGGCTCCGGTTACGCACCATGACCCTGCTGGAGACCGGTATCTCCACGGGCGAGATCTCCCTGCAGAACCTGTTGCAGGGTGGATTCGAGAGCTGCCAGAACCCCGGCCTGTCCCTGCGGGAGGCCGCGGTGCAGCTGTGCCGGGGAGGCTGGCCCGGCGACCTCGGGCTTTCCGACGCGGCATGCCAGGGCGCCCGCAGCGACTACCTCGAGGAGATCCGCCGCGCCGACATCTCCCGCCCCGATGGAGTCCGGCGCGACCCCGAGAACGTCGGCAGGGTGCTGCGCTCGCTGGCGCGGAACCTGGCGACCCCGGTCAGCGCCCGCACCATCGCCGCGGATGCCGGTGGCGACCGCGGCCCCCTCGACGTCGACACGGTGAGCGGCTACCTCGACGCCTTGCGCCGGCTGATGGTCTACGAAGAGCAGCCGTCCTGGTCGCCCCACCTGCGCTCGCGGTCGCTGCTGCGCCAGGCGCCGAAGCGGCATTTCGTCGACCCGTCCCTGGCCGCGGCCGCTCTCGGCGCGACCCCCGAGCGGCTGCTGGCAGATCTCGAGCTGCTCGGTCTGCTGTTCGAGTCGCTGGCCCACCGCGAGCTCTCCGTGTACGCCCGGGCAAGCGGCGCCTCGGTGTATCACTACCGGGACAACACCGGTCTCGAAGTGGATGCGGTAGTGGAAACCCCCCGGGGCGACTGGTGCGCCTTCGAGGTCAAACTGGGGGGCGGACAGATCGACGCCGCGGCAGCAGCCCTGCTGAAATTCCGGGACCGCGTGGACGCGGAGAAGACCGGAGTGCCGCAAACCCTCGGGGTGATCGTGAGTTCCGGGTACGGGTACCTTCGCGACGACGGAGTGGCCGTAATACCGATCGCCGCCCTGGGGCCATGATACAGCAACCCGGCCGGGATTCTCCCTGCGGGACGGCAGCATGAAAGTCGGCCTCGGACCGGTGTGCGATCCTGCCGTGCAAAGAGGTGCGTAAGGACCAGGCAGGCGGGAGGGAACGGCAGAACCCGGAAACCGTCGGCAAGGGCTGCTGCTCACGGATGTAACTACCGGCCGAGTCCGCCTTGCCGCGGGCTACCCCGAGATAAACCTGGACGGATACCGGCAGCAGGTGAGATTTTTGGCTCATGATACCTGAAGTCACCCTGGCAGGAGGCGGCATTCGCGTCAGCCTCGACGACGAGTTGCGGATGGCGATCCATCGGGCCGACGGGCGACCGCTGTGGGAGAGCTCGCGCCGGCTCCCACCCCGCCTGATAGCCGCGGACGGCCGCGGCCGTGTCGAGTCCCCACTCGCCGCGGCCTCTAACGTCGCCTCCGAATCCTGGGAGGAAGGACGCTTCCGGGGACAGCGGCTGCGCCTGGAGGGATACGATGGAGCCGACGTCGTCGTCGGCCTCTTTCTCGGCATCGACGGCGATGCCGGAGAGCTCCTGGTGCAGGTGGAGCAGCTCGGAGGGGCCGGCACGGTCCTTGCCGTTCGCGACCTGTACCGGATCGAGAAGCCGGTCGGACTCGGCGGCTGGATGCTGCTGCCCCACGGATCGGGGTACCTGATACCTGCCGACTGTGGCGAAGAACTGCCGGGCACGGCCCCTCCCGGCGGCTTCGTGGGAGCCCGCTGGACTCTGCCGCTGTTCGGGCTCGCCGCCGGCGACCGGTCGCTCTGCGCCCTCGTCGATACCTGGTGGGACTGCGATGTCGCCGCCGAACACATTCCCGGTGAATTCTCGGCGATCAGCTTCAACTGGGAGGCCAGCCTCGGCCGGCTCGCGTACCCGCGGCGGCTGCTCCTGCGGTTCGCCGGAAAGACTGATTACACCGGCATGGCGAAATGGTTCCGCAACCAGGCCTCGGGTCAGGGTCTGGTGCGCCCCCTGCGGGAAAAAGCCGAGCAGACTCCGGCGATCCGCGGCTACGCCGGCAACGTCCTCTACCGCTGGCCGGCCTGGAACCCCGACGAAGGAGAGGCCGTGATCGAGGACGTGCGCCGCCTTCGCAACGATGGAATCGGAATCAACTTCTTCTTCCCCAAGTGGTCTCCCGCCGGGTACTCCCCCGAGGAAGGGACGCCGACCTCCTGCACCGCAGGCTGGCAGGCCTACCTGCACCCGGACCCGGTTCCCGGCGGCTGGGGCACCCTGGTGCGGCTCGAGCGCCGGCTCCGCGAACTCGGCTGCCTGGTTCAGGGGTTCGTGAACCCGGGAATGCAGGTGCCGGAAGGGGCCGCGTACGACCCTGACCGGTACCCCCTCGACGGCAAGGGCAGACGCGGCCGGCTTCTCAGCTGCCGGGACGCCGTCGAGCGCATGGGGATGATCTTCGACTCGCTGGAGCACCACGGGCTCAAGCTGGATGCGATGTACTGCGACGGCTTCGCCGCTCACGCCGGCCTGCCCGAGGATTTCTCGCCGCCGCACCGGATGACGCGGCGCGCCAACATCGAGGCGGAAACCGCCTGTTTCGCCGAGACCCGGCGCCGCGGCCTCATGCCCGGGGCCGAGCTCGCCCGTTTCTGGGCGATCGGGGAGTGCGACTTCTTCTTCTTCACCGACTGGGCCGGCGACCGGCTGTCGAACGAGCCCAGCCAGGGCTGCTCCGCCCCAATCGGCCGGCCGGTGCCGCTGTTCCAGCTTGTCTTCCACGACTGCTTCATGGCCGGCTTCTCCGGGGGCGGGTACAGCGCCTGCGCCAAGGGCTACGACTGGTGGAAAGACCGCACCCCGCGTCTGTACGAGCTGATGTTCGCTTCCGCCCCGTCGTACAACTGGCTCCCCTACCCCGTCGTGCCGATGGCCAACTGGGGTAGCGAGCAGCAGCGCGCCAAACAGCAGTGGCTTGTCCGCTGGAGCGCCTTTCATCGCGCCGTCGCCTTTTCCGAGATGGTGTCGCACCGATTCCTCGACGGGGAAGGTTCCTGGCAGCGCACCGAGTTCGCCAACGGAGTCGCCGCGGAATTCGACCTCGCGGAGAACCGCTTCCGCATCGAGGGTGCCGGGGGTTTCGACGCAGCCTGGGAGGTTCCTCCCGAGCTGTGAGACCGGGGACCACCTGATCCCACATGCCCTGCCTCTCTACTACCGGTTGGAGAGCTGCAGTTTCGGGTTGCGGCTGCGGCCGCCCGGGCTGCCGCACCTTTCTCGATTATTGGAGCACCGCCGGCCGGGGCCTCGAAACGGTGCTCCTGGCCCGAGACTGGCTTTCGCGGCATTGACCTGCTTCAGTTCCTACATTTGGCGCCGATTCGACTGCGTACCCCCAAAAAGGCAGTGCAAGATGGAGTACCGCCGATTCGGCAGAACCGACCTTGAGTTGAGCACCATCGCCCTGGGCGGGTTGCTCGCCCACTACGAGGGGTTCGTCGGGCACCCGCCCCCCGGGGAGAAGCATTCCCCGAAAGGCCAGCAGGACTACGCCGCCAACGGCCCCGACCCGGATGCCGACGCCGACCTGGTGATCTACAACTACGTCTGCCGCTGCCAGGAGGCGGGGCTGAGGAAATCCCTGGAGGCAGGAACGGGTGTGCTGGTCATGAAGTCGCTAGGCGGCCAGTGGATAAGCTGGGAGGACAAGGCCGCCACCGACTGGGAGGCGGCCGACGAGTCCAGGGTGATCGAGCTGTCGCCGCGGTCGGCGACACGAATCGGCCGGAGGATATCCGCGCTATCGCTCCGACGGCAGTCCCGGTGTCCGCCTCGGGGTGCGCGTCTGGCACAGCCGGGATCAATGAGCCGTACCGACCCATAGCGAACAGGAGAAATTCAGTGGACAAGGCTGAACTGGCGGTGATCGGTTGCGGCGGCATGGGCGGCCGTCACCTGAGCGGGTTGAACGAGCTGTTGAGCACCCCATTCGCCAACATCGAGCTGGTGGGATTGTGCGACATCAGCCGGGACAACGCCGAAATGGCCGCGGCGCAGGTCGAACAGATGATGGGGTTCAGGCCCCCCGTCTTCACCTCCGTCGAAGAGATGGCGGCAGCCGTGCCCGGGCTGCAGGCCGTCGACGTCGTCGTCGATCCCTGCTTTCACGAAGAGGTGGTGTGCCAGTCCCTCGACCTCGGCCTCCACGTCATGGTGGAGAAGCCGATGGCGATCACCGTCAAAGGTTGCCTGGCGATGATGGAAGCCGCCGAACGCAACGGCCGTCTGCTGTCGGTCGCCGAGAACTTCCGCCGCGACCCTTCGGCGAGGCTGGTCAACCACCTGCTGCGGGAGGGAAGGATCGGCACCCCGTACATGGCCACATTCCACCACCTGAGCGGAGGCGACAGTGTGTTCATCACTCCGTGGCGCCACCTGAAGGACCGGGGGGGCATGGTCCTCGACGTCGGCGTTCACTTCACCGACCTGATCCGCTACCAGCTCGGCGACATCGAGGAGGTGTACGGAGACGTGCGCCTCGTCGAGCCGGTGAGAAGGAAACCGGAGGGAATCGGAGTCCAGAACGAGTTCTACCGCCAGCGCCTCGAGGCGATGGCGGCCCAGTACCCGGCCACTGCCGAGGACGTATCCATCGCCAGCATGCGTCTCGAAAGCGGGGCCTTCGTAAGCTGGATGGTCGGCATCGGCGGGCACGGGGACTGCGGCGGCGAGATGATCTTCGGCGATGGGGGCGCCCTGCGCGGCTTCGGAACCCGGGGGGGAAGCACCTGCCTTGTCAGGACCGGTGAGGAGGAAGTCCCGTACGAAGAGCTCATGGCCTCTGCCGGGGAGCTGGAGCTCGAGCCCCTGGCAGCCCACTTCTTCCCCGACAAGGTGACCGGGGAAAACATCGACTTCAGGCTGCTTGCCCTGGAGTATTTCGAGCTCGGCGATGCGATCCTGAACGGGCGCCAGCTCGAGGTCGACGGCGTCGAGGGGATGAAGGACGTCGCCGCGGTCTACGCGATCTTCGAGTCTTCGGTGGCGGGCCGTCCGGTGAAGATGAGCGAGGTGGAGAGCGGTGAGCTCAGCACCTACCAGGACGAGATCGACGCCGCCCTGAAGAAGACCTTCTGAAATCGGCGGCCATGACGTTCAACTCCACCCAATGGCCCCATCGCTCCCCCCCGCGGCCGCCGAAAGTCAGGAAACCCATATGCTCCCGGCTCCGGCTGCGATGGCGAAAACTCAGAAGAAGCTCCGATCCCGCAGCCGGGAACGCACCGCTTCCCTTACCGGAATGCGGCCGTTGCCTTCGACCTGCTCTACAACAGACCGGGAGAAGCGACGGGGGTCCTGCTCGACTGGGAGGAGGAGTGAAGTCACTCCGGAGCAACGAATGAGCGCGCTTGCCGACTGGGTCTCTCCGTATTGCTCCTCGGAACAGTTCGCGCTGTTCGAATCCGAATCGAAACGCACAGCCGAGCTGTTTCTTTCCGCCTGGTGCGACGAAGTCGGCGAGGACCCTTCCGTCGAGGGATTCGAGGCGGGCATGAAGAGAGTAGCCAGACTCGACCTGCCTCTTGCGAGCCGCAAGGCCTTCCCGAAACTGCTCGGCGCCTTTCTCGAGTACGTCACCTCCACCGGGAATTCGCCGCAGGAAGGACGCTGGCTGAGCTATCTGTCCCAGGTCGAGGGGCGCTACGCCGAGAGCTTTCGCGATGACGGCTCCGTTCGCGGGGAGACGTACCGCAAACCGTATGAAAACGTCGGCCGCAACGATCCCTGCCCATGCGGGAGCGGCAAGAAGTTCAAGAAGTGCTGCATCGGTCTGTTGTCCTGAGCCACCTCTCAAATAGATCACCTGCTGAAAACTGCTTTATGTTTCCTGTCTCGCGTTTTTTCCAGCGGTGCGGCTTTAGGTACGCACTTGTCCCAATCCAACCGACCTCAGGGAAGAGAGATGAGTGAAAACGAACAGCACCAGCCTGTAGCCGAGTGGATCTCCTACCGGGAAGAGATCCGCGTTCTGGACTGCACGATCCGGGACGGAGGCCTGATGAACGACAGCCAGTTCGAGGACGAAGTGGTCCGCGGCGTGTACACCGCCTGCGTCGAGGCCGGGGTCGACTACATGGAGATCGGCTACATCAACTCCCGCGAACAGTTCCCGCCGGGCGAGTTCGGACCCTGGCGCCACAGCCGCGAAGAGGACATCCGCCGCATCGTCGGCGACAACGACACCGGCCTCAAGCTGTGCGCCATGGCGGACGCCGAGAAGAGCGATTACAAGGAGGATATCCTGCCGAGCGACCAGAGCGTCCTCGACATGATCCGCATCGCCACCTACATCCACCAGATACCGCTGGCGCTGGACATGATCCGGGACGCCTACGACAAGGGGTACGAGACCACCCTCAACCTGATGGCGGCGTCGACGGTCCAGGAAAACGAGATGGACGAGGCCCTTGCCCTGCTGATGGAATCCCCGGTCGGCAGCATCTACGTCGTCGACAGCTTCGGTTCGATGTACGGGGAGCAGATCGAATTCCTGATGGGCAAGTTCCTCGGTTTCACCAGGGATTCGGGCAAGGAGATCGGCATCCACTGCCACAACAACCAGCAGCTCGCCTTCGCCAACACGGTGCAGGCGATCGTCAAGGGGGCCAACATGCTCGACGCCAGTGTCGCCGGGCTCGGCCGCGGCGCCGGCAACTGCCAGATGGAGCTGCTGATCGGCTTTCTCCACAACCCGAAGTACCGCCTCCGCCCCATCCTCAAGTGCATCCAGGAACACATCGAGCCGCTGCGCTCCAAGCTGCTGTGGGGATACGACTACCCCTACATGCTTACGGGAATGCTCAACGAGCACCCGCGTTCCGGCATGGCCTTCAACCAGTCGGAGGACAGGGGGGACATCATCAAGTTCTACGACCAGATCACCGCCGAGGAGTGATCGGCCGGCGGCCTCCATCGCTTTTTTTGTCCGGGCTTTTAGCGGCTGCTTGGGAACAGTAAGCAATCAGAGCCAGCCCGAGGCTGCCGGTGTCAGATTTTCCGCTCGTATTGCAAGGTAACTTCGCCTTCAACCCACTTGTCAGTGAACAAAGAAAATCTGTTGCTCAAGATGAAATAGAAGGGACCGCGTTCTCGCGACAGAGGGATATTGTCGAACCGGCCGGTGGTGACTCTATTTCGTGAATACAGGGGATAAAAATTGTTTCCACTGCGGAAATTGGTGAATTCCGTTGCGTCCACTACGTACGCGTTGATGTCGTGACTCCCCCCGGAGGTCACTTTGAACCATCCACTCAAGGAAAAATCCCTGCCGCTCGTCGGCAAATCGAACCGATAGACTCGATACGATTCATCGCTGATTTTTTCCTCAATGACGTAGGAATCGACGAACGGTTCGTAATCAGGGCCACCTATCCCGCTGCATCCCAACAGGACAGCCATGGGGAATGACAGGATCATCCAGCGTTGCACGTCTATGTCTTGCTCCTCGAAAAGTTGAATGACCAAATAAGGCAGCAGGAATGAGCAGCCGCAACAACTACATAGACGCCGCGCTCTACGATTACATCCTCGCCAACTCGCTGCGCGACACTCCGCTGCTTGCCCGCCTCCGCGAGGAGACCGCGGCGATGCCGGGCGGGATGATGCAGATCTCGCCCGACCAGGGGCAGTTCATGGCCTTGCTCGTAAAGCTGACGGGGGCCAGGCGAATCCTGGAAATCGGGTCCTTCACCGGGTACAGCGCCCTCGTCATGGCGCAGGCCCTTCCCGAATCCGGCAGGCTGACCGCCTGCGATGTAAGCGAGGAGTACACGTCGACGGCGCGCCGCTACTGGCAGGAAGCGGGGGTGGCCGGCAAGATCGACCTGCGACTGGGGCCGGCGGCCGATACCTTGTCCGCCCTTCTCGACGCCGGCGCCTCGGGCAGCTACGACCTCGCCTTCATCGATGCCGACAAGGTCAACTACGGTTCGTACTACGAGAGCTGCCTCGAGTTGCTGCGCCCGGGAGGACTGATCCTGATCGACAACGTGCTCTGGAACGGCCGGCCCGCGCGCCCGGAGGAAGTGGACGAGGATACGGTGGCCATCCGCGAGCTCAACGCCGCCCTCCACCGCGACGAGCGCGTCGACGTGTCGCTGCTGTCGATCGGGGACGGCCTGACGCTGGCGCGCAAACGGTAGAACCTGATTGCCTTCGCGCGCAGTTTTCGGGTGACTTCCGCCCGTCTCGGTGCGTCGCCTTCGCTCGCCGTACTCACTCCGTACGACGCTGCGCCTCGCGGGTCCGGGGTTTCGGTGCCCGCGTTCGTACGCTTGCGTACCTGGGGCAGGGCACCTAGCCGCGGAACGAGGGGTCCTTCTCTTCGACCAGGCGCACCAGCGCGTCGAACTCCAGCTGGCCGGTGTCGGCGGCGCAGCGCGCGAACTCCCGCATCTGCCGGGCCGAGCGCTCGACCGCTTCCTGCGGCGGGTACTGCAGCCGGCCGCAGGCCATGGCGTCGAGCTGGACCCGGCAGGCGCTTTCGAGGCGGTACAGGTAGAGGAAGGCCTCGGCGATGGTGCGACCGACCGACAGCAGACCGTGGTTGCGCAGGATGAGGGCGTCGGCGCTGCCGAGGTCGCCGGCCAGCTTCTCCCGCTCCTCGAGCAGGAGCATGGAGCCCTCGAAGTCGTGGTAGGCGAGGTTCCCGTGAAAGCTCATCCCGTTCATGCTGACCGGAAGCAGACCGCACTCCAGCGCGGCGACCGCCATGCCGGCGCGGGTGTGGGTGTGCATGACGCAATGCGCGTCTTCCCGGTGCTCGTGGATGGCGCTGTGAATGACGAAGCCGGCCGGATTGAAGGAGTACTCGGAAGGCTCGACGAGGTTGCCGTCGAGATCGATCTTCACCAGGCCGGAGGCGGTGATCTCGTCGTAGCGCAGGCCGTACGGGTTGATGAGGAAGTGGTGCTCCAGCCCCGGCACCCGCATGGAGATGTGGCCGTAGATCAGCTCGCACCAGCCGAGGTGGTCGAAAATCCGGTAGGCCGCGGCGAGCTGGACGCGCAGGTCCCGCTCGGCGGCACAGGCTTCGTTGGTCCGGAATGTCGCCGGCAGCGTCGTGGTCATGGTCGTCTCACTTGTTCCGATGTCCGCGGCCGGACGCCCCTCCCGGGCGCGGCCGATTGGCGTTTTCCTGAGTATATCCCTTCTGCCACGATCCCGCCAAGCTCCCCGAGGGAGGTTTTGCAATGGTAACCGACAACCGCAGCGCCGGCCCCTGGCAGCCGGTAGAACGCGAGGGCTACGACCCGCTTCCGATCACCGCCCTCAAGGTACATATGCTCGACGATCCGCACTCCGGCACCGGCGACGGCCTGCTCCGGATCCTCACCGAGGACGGCATCGAGGGCTGGTGCAACGAGATCGACGCGGAGACCGCGCGCATAATCACCACCCGCTTCCCCGACCACCTGGTCGGCCGCGACGCCCTCGGGCGCGAGCGGCTGTGGCACGACCTGCTGATGTTCGAGCGCCTCACCTGGCCGCCGAAGAAGCTGCGCGGCGCCATCGACACCGCCCTCTGGGACATCGCCGGCAAGCGGCACGGCCTGCCGGTCTGGCGCCTGCTCGGGGCCTGCCGCGACAAGGTGCCGGCGTACCGGACCCAGTCCGGCACCCTGGGCCCGGAGGGGCTGAGGAAGGACCACTTCCTCGATTTCGCCCTGCGGGTCAAGGAAGAGGGGTACCTCGGAAGCAAGGACCACTGCTACGCCGGTCCCAGGTTCATGACCGAGCTCGCCGGGGAACTGCGGGATGCCGTGGGTCCGGACTTCCACCTGATGCACGACGCCGTCGGCTACTACGACGTCAAGGAAGCGATCCGGGTCGGAAGAGCCCTTGAGGAGCACGAATTCACCTGGTTCGAGGAACCGCTGCGCGACCATGACTTCAGCGGGTACAAGCAGGTGCGAGACGCCCTGGAGATCCCCGTCGTCGCCGGCGAGTACTTCCCCCACCAGCTGCACAGCTACGCGCAGATGCTGTCCATGGGGGCGGTCGACGCCCTCAAGCCGGCGATCGACATGGGGGGAATCACCGAGATGCTCAAGCTCGCCCAGCTCACCTTCGCCTTCGGAGCCACCCTGCACGTGTCCGCACACGGCCACATGTGGGGGTTCTCGTCGATCAACGTCAACGGCGCCATCGAGAACGGTTCCCTGCTCGAGGTGCACCCTCCGTTCGAAAGCCACACCAACCCGGCGATCAGGAACCCCCTGCGCATGTCCGACGGTTACGTCGAGATGCCGGAAGCCCCCGGTCTCGGGGTCGACCTCGACTGGAACGCGATCGAGGACATGACCGTCGAGGTGATCGAGTAGGTTGCCGCGGATCACCCCGCGTTGCCCCTTGAAACCCGGCTGCGGAAAACACGCGAACGAGGAGAGCCATGAATACCCTGCCGCTGTGCGATCCCCACTTCCACATGTGGGACCTCGACGACCGCCCCAACCCGAACCTCGGTCCCGAAGCCGAAGAGCTGCTGCGGGCCTACCGGGCCGCGGACTACGACGCCGACGCCGCCACCCTGCCGCCGCGGCTGAACCTGGTTTCCCGGATCCACGTCGAAACCGTGGTCGGCCAGATGGAGGGGGGGGCCGCGGTGGACACGGTCTCGGAGACCGAGTGGGTGTCCGCCCAGGTCGAGGCGACGCAGGCGGAGCGGCCTTCCTACATGGTCGCCTACCTCAATCTCGCCGGCGATCCCGCCGCGGCCGAGCGCACCCTCGAGCGGCATATCGAGGCCTCCTCCTCGCGGCTGCGCGGGGTCCGCATGATCCTCAACCACCACCCGGACAACCCGGATCTCACCTGGCCGCAGGTCGCCGGCGGCGAGCTCATGCACACTCCCCGGTTCCGCGAGGGCCTCGAGTTGCTCGCCAGCCGCGGCCTCGCCTTCGATCTCTCTTGCCATCCCCACCAGATCCCCGGCGCCGTCAGGGTGTTCGCGGACTTTGCCGGCCTGCGAGTCGTCGCCAACCATCTCGGATTCCTCCACGACGGCGAGGACGACGCCCACGAGGAGCTGTGGCGCGACGGCATCGAGGGCCTGGCTTCGCTGCCGAATATCTGCATCAAGCTGTCGATGCTGTGGTTCGCCCGCGCCGGGTTTCACAGCGACCCCGGCAGGCAGGCCAAGGTGCGGGATCTCGTCCGCGAGGTGATCGACGTCTTCGGCCCGGAGCGCTGCATGTTCGCCAGCAACTACCCGGTCGACAAGATCCGCGGGATCTCGTTCGCGGCGCTGTACGGGCTTTTCCTGGATTGGACGCGGGACCTGGAGGAAGACGAGCTCAGGGCCCTGTTCCACGACACCGCGGCGCGCGCCTACAACCTCGATTGACCTGACCGCCGCCCCGCGGTCACAGGCCCTGCAGTTCGATCTCCTGCTTGCGGTGGCAGGCGGCGACGTGCGGAAACCCGCCCTCGCTGCCGGTCTCCTCGAGCGCCGGCTCCCGGCTGCGGCAGAGGTCGACGCAGTGCCGGCATCTGGGCGCGAAGGCGCAACCCCCCTCCACCGCATCGGAAGCCCCCGGTGGTTCCCCCGCGGCATCGGCGTCCTCCTCCCCGGCGACCCTCCAGGGAGCGTGCGGGTCGGGCGGCGGCGCCGCGTGCAGCAGGGTCGCGGTGTAGGGATGCCGCGGCCTGGTGAACAGCGTCTCAGTCTCCCCCTGCTCGACAAGGCGGCCCCGGTACATCACGGCGACGCGGTCGCACAGGTAGCGCACCACGCTGAGATCGTGGGCGATGAACAGGAGAGTCAGCTTCAGCTCCCGCTGCAGCTGCCGCAGCAGGTTGAGGATCTGCGCCTGCACGCTGACGTCGAGGGCGGAGACCGGCTCGTCGGCGACGATCAGCGAGGGGCTGACCGCCAGGGCGCGGGCGATGCCGATGCGCTGCCGCTGGCCGCCGCTGAAGGCGTGGGGGTAGCGGCGGATGTAGCGCGGGTCGAGCCCAACCCGCTCCATCAGCTCGGCGACGCGGCGCTCGCAGCGGCCGCGGTCCCAGCCCCGGGCCCTGAGCGGCTCGGAGATCAGGTCCATCACCGGCATGCGGGGATTCAGGGAGGAGTACGGGTCCTGGAAGATCATCTGCATGTCGCGGCGCGCCTCCACGATCGCGCGGCCCTCGAGCCGGGCAAGGTCGACCACCTGTCCGTCGCCGCGCCTGAAGAGAATGCTGCCGGCGGTCGGGTCGAGAGCGCGCAGGATCAGACGCCCGGTGGTGGTCTTGCCGCAGCCGCTCTCCCCGACCAGCCCCAGGGTGTGCCCGGCGTCGAGGCGGAAGCTGACGCCGTCGACCGCGCGGACCGTTCCCGCGACCCGGCGCAGCAGCCCCCGCCGCACCGGGAAGTGCTTGCTGAGGCCGTCGACCTGCAGGATCGTCCCGCCGGGCAGCTCAGCCATTTTCCCCTTCCCCGGTTCCGTCGGTCAGCTTGAAACAGCTGGCGAAATGGCCCGGCCGCACCGCGACGCGCCCCGGCATCTCCCGTTCGCAGACCTCCCCCACCTTCTCGCGGCAGCGGGGGTGAAAGGGGCATCCGGACGGCAGCGCATGGGCGCTGGGAACGCTCCCCTCGATCGGCTCGAGCTTTTCCGCCCTGGCCGCGAGGTTGGGTATCGAGCGCAGCAGGGCGGCGGTGTACGGGTGCGCCGGCGCATCGAAGATCCTCTCCACCGGGCCCTCCTCGACGACGCGGCCGAGGTACATGACGTACACGTAGCTCACCGTGTGCGCGACCACCCCGAGGTCGTGGGTGATCAGCATCAGCGCCAGGTCGAGCTCCCGCTGCATGCGCTCGATCAGCTTGAGCACTCGCGCCTGCACGGTGACGTCGAGGGCGGTGGTCGGCTCGTCCGCGATCAGCAGGCGGGGACTGCTCGCCAGCGCCATGGCGATCATGGCGCGCTGCCGCATCCCCCCCGAAAGTTGGAACGGGTAGTCGCGGGCGCGCTCCGCGGGCTGCGGAATCCCCACCCGGTCGAGCAGCTCGGCCACGCGCTGCCGCCGCTGCTCCGCGTCGAGAGCGCCGTCGTGCAGGCGGATCATCTCGGCGATCTGGTTGCCGATGGTGTGCACCGGCGAGAAGGCCGTCATCGGCTCCTGGAAGATCATCGAGATTTCGCCGCCGCGGATGGCGCGCATCTCCCTGCCGCCCGGGTCGAGCCGCGCCAGGTCGACCGCGGATCCGCCGTTCCCGGGCCGGAAGAGCATCTCGCCCCCGGTGATCTCGGAGGACCGCGGCAGAATACGCAGCAGGGCGTTCGCCGCCATGGTCTTTCCGCAGCCGCTCTCCCCGACGATGGCCACCGACTGCCCCTCCTCGACGCGGAAGCTGACGCCGTTGAGCGGCCGCACCACCCCGGTGTCCCGCTCGATGCGGACCTCGAGGTCGCGCACCTCGAGCAGGGGTTCCCGGGAAGCTGTCCTGCCGGGGCCTGCGGTCATGCCGGCCGATCCATCGAATCCCATCGGATCAACTGTAGGGGTCGGCGGCATCCCGCATGCCGTCTCCGACGAGGTTGAAAGCGAGCACGGCGACGACGATGAACAGCCCCGGCAGCAGCAGCCAGGGGGCCATGGCCACCGCCTGGAAATTCTGCGCCTTCTGCAGCAGCACCCCCCAGCTCACCACCGGTGAGCGCAGCCCTATCCCGAGGAAGCTGAGCGCCGTCTCCCCGAGGATCATCCCCGGCACCGCCAGGGTCGCCGAGGTGATAACGTGGCTCAGGAACGAGGGCAGCAGGTGCCGGAAGATGATGCCGAGCTCGCCGGTCCCGGAGAGGCGCGCGGCAACGACGAAATCCTCCTCGCGCAGCGACAGGAAGCGGCCGCGCACCACCCGGGCGAGCCCGGTCCAGCCCATCAGCGAGAGGATGAGGGTGATGCCGAAATAGGTCCCCAGCGGCGGCCAGTCCGCCGGCAGCGCCGCGCTCAGGGCCATCCACAGCGGCAGCTGCGGAATGCTCATCAGGATCTCGATGCAGCGCTGCACCAGGATGTCCGGCCAGCCGCCGAAGTACCCGGCGAGGCCGCCGAGCAGGATGCCGATGAAGAAGGTCAGCGCCACCCCGACGAGCCCGATGGTGAGGGAGATGCGGGAGCCGTAGAGAACGCGGCTGAACAGGTCGCGGCCGAGATCGTCGGTGCCGAACAGGAACAGCGGCGCCCCCTCCCCGGCGGCGAACAGGTGCAGGTCGGCGCTGAACAGCCCCCACATTTCGTACTCCGCCCCGGTGGCGAACAGCCGCAGCGGGTACACGACTTCGGTGTCGGGCACGTAGCGGCGCTGCCATTCGTCCACCCCTTCTCTCTCGAGTCCGTAGATGAACGGCCGCAGGTGGAAGGATCCTTCGGCATCGAAGAAGCGGATCTTCTGCGGCGGACACTGCACGTAGCGGGCGTGTCTCCGGTCCGGGGACAGCGGCGCCAGGAACTCGCAGAAGGCCGCGGCGAAGTACAGGGCCAGAAGGACGGCCCCCCCGGCCAGCGCCAGCCGGTGGCGGCGGAAGCGCAGCCACATCAGCCTCCACTGCGAGGCGAAGTAGAGATCCTCCCCCGCGGCCGCGGCCGCTTCCGGGGAATGCGTGACGCTGGTCGCCGGCTCGCTCATTCGTAGCGGATCCTCGGGTCGACCGCGGCCAGCAGGATGTCGGAGATCAGGGTGCCGATCACGGTCAGGGTGCTGAGCATCATCAGGAAGCTGCCGGCGAGGTACATGTCCTGGTTCTTGAGCGACTCGAGCAGCAGCGGCCCGGTGGTCGGCAGGCTGAGGACGACGCTGGTGATGGCGGCCCCGGACAGCAGGTGCGGCAGCATCCAGCCGACGGTGCTGATGAAGGGGTTGATGGCGATGCGCATCGGGTACTTGACCACCAGCCGCCCCGGGCTCAGCCCCTTGGCCAGGGCGGTGGTCACGTACGGCTTGCCCAGCTCGTCGAGCAGGTTGGCGCGCATGACGCGCATCAGCCCGGCCATGCCCGCGGTGCCCAGGACGACCGCCGGGATCCACAGGTGCGACAGCAGGTCGACGAGCTTGGCCCCGCTCCAGGGCGCCGAGGCGTACTCCGGGGAGAACAGCCCCCCTATGGCGATGCCGAACCAGTCGTAGCCGATGTACATCAGCACCAGGGCGAGCAGGAAGTTCGGGGTCGCCAGCCCGAGAAAGGCAAGCACCGTGGCGGCGTAGTCGAAGGCGGAGTATTGGCGCAACGCCGACAGCACCCCGACGGGAAAGGCGACCAGCCAGGTGAACAGGGTCGCCGAGAAGGTCAGCACCAGGGTGTAGCCGAGCCGTTCCCAGATCAGGGTGCCCACCGACTGCCCGTACATGACCGAGTACCCCATGTCGCCGCGGACGAAGCCGGTGATCCAGCGCCAGTACTGGACCGGCAGCGGATCGTTGAGGTGATAGCGCTGGCGCAGGGCGGCGACCGCCTCTTCCGAGATGTCGCGGCCCTGCTGCTGCAGCTCGGACAGGCGCGAGGTGATGATGTCGCCCGGCGGCAGCTGGATGATGACGAACACCAGCACCGAGATCACCAGCAGCGTCGGGATCATGAGCAGCATGCGCCTGAGGATGTAGCCGGCCAAGTCGCTAGCCCTCCGGATCCAGGTACCAGGTCTCCGGGTAGTAGGGCCAGGACCAGCGCGAGTCCCAGCCCCAGTAGCCCCGGTCCGGCACGTTCTTCAGGTCGTCGTGGACGATCACCGGGTGGGGGGCGAGCCCGGCGACCCCGATACCCCAGACGTTCTGCGCCTGGCTGGCGAGGATCTTGCGGGCCATCTCGCGGCGCTCCTCCTCGTCCGAGGTCCGCCGCAGCCGCTCCCACCAGGCGAGCAGCTGCTTCCCCTCCGCGGAGGGCTCCCATCCGAGCTGCCCGCGCGACAGGTACCACCGCGACCACTTCGACCACACCCCCTGCTCCTGCCCGATGTGCATCGGCACGAACCAGAACGGCTCGATCGGAAACAGGATGTCCGCCTGCCGGTCGGCGTGCCACAAGGTCATGTCCATGAGCCCGGCCTTTGCCCGCGTCGCCAGCAGGGAGCCGCTGATCTGCTTGCTGCCGACCCGTATGCCGGCCTCGCGCCAGTGGGCGACCGCCAGCTCGACCGTGTTCTGCTTGGGGGTCTCGCCCAGGCTGTACTCGAGGGTGATGTGCAGCGGCTCGCCGTCCGGCCCCTCGCGGAACCCGTCGCCATCGCCGTCGCGCACCCCGGCCTCGTCGAAAAGCGCCGCCGCCCTCTCCGGGTCGTGCGTTGCCCAGGCCGCGGCGAAGGCGGGCTCGAAGTACTCGCTCGAGGGGACGACGGTCAGCTGCCGCGGCACCGCCTGCCCGAAATAGAGGATGTCGTTGATCTCGTCGCGGTCGAGGGCCAGCGACATGGCGCGGCGAAAGTTCGCGTCTGCGAAGATCCGGCGCAGGCGCTCTTCCGGGTGGGTGATGTTGAGCTGGAAGACGACGTCGGACCCGTAGCAGCGCGGCCAGATGTAGGTCGTGTACCCGTTCTCCTCCTCGTAGCGCTTGAACAGCGGGATGTCCGCCGTCATCAGCTGGCGCCCGGCCACCGTCACCTGGCCGGTGGAGGCCTTGGCCGCCATGATCTCCTTGCTGCCGACCTTCTGCACCTCGAGGAAGTCGATGTAGGGAAGCTGGTTGCCCTCGGGATCGACCTTGAAGTAGTAGGGGTTGCGCCGGTAGCGGGAGCGGGTCGAGGTCTTGCTGACGACGGCGAAGGCCGAGAAGACGGGCCGGTGGAAGACCTTGAGGTCGTGGATGCTGTTGACCACCTCGAAGTACTTGCGCCAGTCCTGCAGCCCCTGCTCCACGGCCTCGCGCTCGAGCTGCGCCGTGTCGGTGAAGGCCGGGTGGTAGCGCTTGAGGAAGTGGGCAGGCCCCAGCAGGCGCTCGCCGCTGTGGGCCATGTACTTGAGCAGCAGCGGCCGCGGCGTCGGAAAGTGGTAGCTGAACCTTTGGGGATCGTGGATCTCGATCCTCGCTCCCTTGAACAGCGGCAGCACCACCGGGGTCAGGTCGGTGTTCAGCTCTATGTGCTCGAGGTCGAAGGCGAAGTCATCGGCTGTCAGCGGATGCCCGTCCGACCACCTGATCCCCTTGCGCAGGGTGATGGTCACGGTTCGCCCGCCGTCGCTGAACTCGGCGCTCTCGGCGAAGTTCGGCAGGTTGCGGCTCAGCTGCGGGCCGACCCGGTACGGCCCTTCGGTCGGGTTGAGGATCCAGACGCCCGGCTCGAATATCGAGGCCGTGCCCCCGTACTTGCCGATGCGACGATACGGCTCGGCGACGATCGGGTCCTCGGGGAGCCGCTCCTCTACCGGGGGCAGCTCCCCGGCGGCCACCTGGGCGTCGAGCAAGGGCGACTGGCGGAAGCTGTCGATGCCGAGCTCGGATGCGGTCCTGGGCGGCTCGAACCAGGTCCGGGGCCAGGCATCTCCGGAGATTCCGCCGGCCGAGGCGGCGGCTGAGGTTGTTGCGGCCTCTGCGTCTCCCGGTGGCGACAGAGCGGGGGCCAGCGCCGCAATGACAGCAACTGTGCGAACGGGAAGCAGCTTCATCCGGAGGAATCAGGTTGCGGGGAGACTTCAGTACCGCTGGAAGGCGGAAAAGAAAGGAAGGGCAGTCGGCGCAGGCCGCAAGAGATCGGACCGGAGCACCGGCCTCCCGCAGCCTTGAAGGCGGGCGGACAATCGGGGGGAGACTCCCTACTCCCGCAGCCGAAACTCAGGATCCACCCGAACTCGGCCTTGCTGGATAAAAAGGTTACCGCTGATTCCGGTCGGATACCGAAGCGATCGCCGAGCCCGTCCTGCGTGGGTCTCGGACGGGCCCGGCTCGGGCAATCAGCCCAACGTCAGGGCCGCCGGAGACAGGACGAAGAAGAATCGATTAGCCTCGTCCACTTCCGCCGTCGTGTCCTCAGCTGCCCCTGACGTGTGGCGTGATGCCTGCATCAGCCAATGCTCCTGTCATCTCAACAGGGTCATTTTTCGCACGATGGCCTGATCTCCGGCGGCGAGCCGGTAGAGGTAGACGCCGGCGGCCACGGGGCGTCCCTGCTGGTCTTGTCCCTCCCAGTCCACCCGGTGTATTCCGGCTTTCAGGGTGCGGTTGGGTATCAGGGTTTTGACCACCTGCCCGGCGAGGCTGTAGACGACCAGGGAGGCCTCCCCGGTTTCGGTCAGCTGGAAATAGAGGGTGGTGCTGGGGTTGAAGGGGTTGGGCGCGGCCAGGGCGGCCAGTCCTTTCATCCCGGTCCTTGCCAGCTGCCCGGCCAGGGCCTTGGCCGCGGCCGAGCGGGTGCGGCCGGTGGCCCGCGCCGACCAGCCGCTGGTGCCTTCGGCGTTGCGGGCCCGCACCCGCACGGTGTAGCCGGTGTGGGCCGACAGCCCGGTCAGCAGGGTGCCGGTGGCCGAGCCGCCGGCCGTCAGCGAGGACCAGATGCCGTAGCTGTCGCAAAAGAAGACCTCGTTGGTCTTGCAGTAGTGCACGTCGTTGCCGCTGAGCGCCGGCCGGCCGCGGTTGTCCGGGGCCGTCCAGCTCACCTCCAGGCGCTCATGGCCCATGTTGTCCGGCGCGCTCACCCTCACCCCGGAGGGCGGGTCCGGCGGCTCGGGCTCGTCGGTTACCCTCACCCTCACCGTTCGCTCCGCCTGCAGCGACCCGTCGCTGACCTCGAGGGTCACCTGGTGGGACCTCCCGGCCTCGTAGTCGGGCGCCGTGTCGAAGGTGAGGGTGCGCGTCGTGCCGGTCCCCTCCAGCTGGAAAGCGCTCGCCTCCGTACCCGTCCTCGACCAGGTGATGGCGTCGCCGTCCGGGTCCCTGGCCGTGTACCGGCCCACCGGGCCGCTGCCGTTCTCGGCGAAGGAGACGCTGGTGGGCCCCCGGGTGAAATACGGGGCCCGGTTGGGCTGGACCGGGGTCGCCGAGGCGCTGGCCGCCGCACCCGCCCCGGCCGCGTTGCGCGCCCGCACCTCGAAGCGGTAGCGAGTGCCGTTGCTCAGCCCGGTCACCGTCCGGGTCGTATTCGTGCCCACCCCGGTCCAGCCCGACCAGGAGCCGCCGGCCCGGCGCCGGTACTCGTAGCCCGTCAGGGACAGGCCGCCGTCGGAGACCGGCGCCCGCCACGACAGCGCCACCTGCCTGTTGCCGGCTTCTGCGGTGAAATCCCTCGGCACCGACGGCACGGTGACCACCGGGGCGGTCTCGCCGCTGGCCGCCGCCTTGCCCGGCCCGTGGGCGTCGTCGTAGTCCACCCGCGCCCGCAGCACCAGCCCGGCGTCCTGCGACGTGGGCGTGTACGGCGGCGACGTCGAGCCCGGCGCCCTCACGCTCTCGGTCGAGGACTCCGGCTGCCGCGAACCGGGTCCGGGTGGCAACCGCTGCCAGCGCCAGGAGGCCCCGGTCACGCCTCCGTCCGGGTCGGTCAACTCCGCAAGCAGGCGTTGGCCCACCTGGGGGCGCGTCGTCGACAGGGACACCGAGCCGGCCTCGTCCACGTTGGTCACCGTCACCGTCACCGGATAGTCGGTGGGCCGCTCTCCATCGGTGGCCCGCACGGTGACCTCGTAGCGGCGGGGATCGCTCTCGTAGTCCGGGGCGCGGACGAAGCGCAAGGCGCCCCCGGTGAACGTGAAGGCGCCGGCATTCGTACCGTCAGGGTCAACCAGCGGGTCGCATCGCCGTCCGGGTCGCTGACCCTATAGGAGGCCACCGCCGTGCGCTTCTCGGGCACCGACTGGGACTCCGGCCCGGAAATCACCGGCGGGCGGTTGACGTCCACCAGGGTCACCGTGGCGCGGGCCGGCGAGCCGGCGCTCACCCCCGAAGGCAGGGTGCCGAAGCCCAGGCTCACGGACTCGTCGTCGCGGTCGCTGTCCCGGTTGGCCGTGATCGTGAACGACTTCGTTCGGTCGCCCTCCGCGAACCTCAGGGCGCCGTTGGTCAGGCCGCTCACGCGGTAGTCGCCCGACTCGGTGCCCGAACCCGGGTTCACCTCGATCCGGATACTCACCTGCTGGTGGGCGGCCGGCGACAGCCGCACCGTCACGGTCCGCCCATCGCCCCCTTCCGTGGCCTGGTACGAAGAGCTGCTGAAGGTAACCGTCAGCGGCGGGGGGGGGTACCGGGTGGGTCGCCGCGCTCTGGGCGCTTTTGTCCGGACCCTGGGCGTCGGTGTAGCCGACCGTGGCCCGCAGCCGCTTTCCCACATGCTCGGCTTGCGGCGTAAAGCTGGTCAGCCCCGGATAGCGTCCCGCCGGCAGGGGGGGCTCCCAGGGGTCCGTATCCCGGGCCCTCCACTGCCAATGCCAACTCTCCACTTGGATGCCCCCATCCGGATCGGTGAGCACCGCGGTCGCAGGCGTGCCCACCTGCGGCGTCGAGTCCACGGTCAACCGGCCGGGCTCGTCCACGTTGGTCACCGTCACCGTCACCGGCCGGGTCCCCGATTGGCCGCCGTCGTCGGTCGCCTCCACGGTGACGGCGTAGACGTTGTTGCCGCCCGCGTCGGCCGGGCGCTCGTAGTCGGGCGCCGGATCGAAGCTCAGGGCGCCGCCCGCGATGGTGAAATCGCCCGCATCGTCGCCGCTGTCCGACCAGGTGACCGAGTCCCCTTCCGGGTCCCTGGCCCTGTACGTGGCCACGGTCGTGCGGTTTTCCGGCACCGGCTGGGACTCCGGCCCGGAAATCACCGGCGGGCGGTTGACGTCCGCCAAGGTCATCGTGGCGCGGGACGGCGTGCCGGGGCTCACCCCTTCCGGCAGGGTGGAGCCGAAGCCCAGACTCACCGTCTCGTTGGCGTGGTCGCTGTCCCAGTCGGCCGCGATCGTAAACGACTTCGTCCGGTCGCCCTCCGCGAACCTCAGGGCGCCGTCGGTCAGGCCCGTGACCGAGTAGTCCCCCGACTCGGTGCCCGAGCCCGGGTTCACTTCGATCGGGATGCTCACCTGGCCCGGGGAGGCCGGCGACAGCCGCACCGTCACCGTCGCCGCACTGCCCCCTTCACTCGCCTGGTACGAGGCGCTGCTGAAGGCAACCGTCAGGGGAGGGTGCGCCACCGGATGCGTTTCACCGCTCTGCGCGCTCTTGAGGTCCTCCTCGTCGGCGCTTGCCCCGTCCAGGTAGGAGGCGGTCACCCGCAGCGGCTTCCCCACATCGTCCTCCGTCGGCGTGTAATAGACATATCCCGGATAGGTGGAGGGAGGTGTCCGCGTTTCCTCATCCGGGGTGATGGGCTCCCAGCCCGACGAGCCCAGACGCTGCCACTGCTGCGAACGCACGTCCACGTTCCCGTCCGGGTCGGTGAGCGTCCCCCTCACCCGCACGTCCACCTGGGGCGTCCCCGTGAGAAACTCGATCCGGCCGGGCCCCTCCTCCACGTTCGTCACCGTCACCGACACCGTCACCGGCTCCGACGGCAGCGACCCGTCGTGCGTGCGCAGGCTGACCTCGTAGACGTCGTTGCGGTCCGCGTCGGCGGTGCCCTCGAAATCCGGCGCGCTCTTGAAATACAGCCTGACGGCGTCGACCCGGAATGAACTCGAATCCGCGCCCCCCTCCTTCTGCAACGCAAGCGCATCCCCCGCATCCGGATCGCTCAGCCGGTAGCTGGCCACCGCGGCCGTGCCGTTCTCGGCGAACGACACCGCGGTGGGACCGTCCGGGGGATTGGGCGGCGAGTTGGTCGCCGGCTCCACCAGGGTCACCGCAGCGCCGGCCGGGGAGCCGGCGGTCACCTGCCAGGGCAGCGAACCGAACCCCAGCCTCACCCTCCCGTCGTCGCCGTCGCCGTCCGGTTTCGCCGTGATCGTGAACGTCCGCGCGACGTCGCCGTCCGAGAAGGTCAGGGTGTTGCCGCTGCCCAGCCCCCCCAGGCTGTAGTCGTCCGACTCGGTGCCGGCTTCCCCGGTCGCCTCGATCGGAATGCCCAGCTGCCGGTCCGCGGCCGGTTCCATGCGCACCGTCACCGTCGCCGCAGCGCCCCCCTCGGCCGCCTGGTACGACTCGGCGCCGAAGAAGACCTGCGCATGAATCACCCGGGCGGTGGAATCGCTCTGCGCGCGCTTGTCCGGGCCGAGGGCATCCGCATAGCCGACCGTCGCCCGCAGCCGCTTGCCGGCATTCCCTGCCTGCGGCGTATAGCTGGTCAGCCCCGGATAGCGCCCCGCCGGCAGGGGAGGCTCCCACGCGTCCGTATCCCGGTCCCGGTGCTGCCAATGCCACCCGTCCTCCCGGATACCCCCATCCTGATCGGTGAGCACCGCGGTCAGCGGCGTGCCCACCCGCGGCGACGACGAGATCAGGGTCACCTCGCCGGGATCGTCCACGTCGGTCACCCGCACCGACACCGGCAAGGCCGCATCCGCCGGCGGCTGACCGTCGGCGTCGGCCTCCACCGTCACCTCGTAGACCGTGTCCCGGTTGGCGTCGGCCGGATTCTCGTAGTCCGGCGGCTCCTCGAAGCGGAGCCGGCCCGCAGCGTCGATCGTCAGGGTGTCGGCATCGGCCCCCCCGAGGGACCAGGACACCGGCGCGACCGCCTGCCCGTCCGCGGAGAGCGCCCGGTACGGGGCCACGATCCCCGTGCCGCCCTCGGCGAAGGTGGTATCCTGGGTGCCCACAATCACCAGGGCGCCGGTCGGGCGCTCGCCCAGGGTCAGGGTGGCGCGCGACGGCGTGCCCGCGCTCACCCCGGCCGGCAACGGCGTCCCGAACCCCAGGCTCACCGTCTCGTCGTCTGAATCGGGATCCGCGTTCGCCTGAATCGCAAACGACTGCGCCGTGGCCCCCGACTCGAACCACAGCGTGTCGGCCACCCCCGGCCACGTCACCGTGTAGTCGCCTTCCTCGGTCTCCGAATCCGGGGTCACCGAAATCGGGATCTTCAGCGCCCGGTCCGTCGCCGGAGATACCGATACCGTCACCGATGCGGTGCCTCCTTCACTCGCCGAATACGATTCCCTATCGAACGAGACCGTCAGGTCCGGCGGCTCCGGGGATTCTGCCACCGGGCCGATGGCCGCGCTCGCGGCGCTCTTGTCCGGGCCGTGCCCGTCCGTGTAGCCCACCGTCGCCTGCAGGTACTGCCCTGCATCGGACGACACCGGCGTGTACGCCGCCGCCGTCGCCCCCGAAACCGCGGTCCAGGCCGCCTGATCCGAGGCCCGCCGATGCCACTGCCAGCCCGTCACCTCTGCCACCTCGTCCGCGTCGCTCAGCGTCGCCGTCAGCTCCGTGCCCACCTGCGCCGTCTCCGGTCTAACCGTCACCTCCCCGGGCGTATCGTCGTCGTCGACAAGAGACACCACCGCCTCTGCGGTCGTGCCGGCGCTCACCCCCTCCGGCAGCGGCGTGCCGAAACCCAATGTCACCGTCTCGTCGACCGTGTCCGCATCCTCGGACGCCGTGATCGTGAACGTCGCTTCGTCCGCCTCCGGTGCGAACGACAGCCCCCCGTCCGTCAGCCCGGCCACCGTGAAGTCGTCTTCCTCGGTCTCCGCACCCGGGGTCACCGAAATCGGGATGTTCACAAGCGCGTCCGCAGACGGCGACAGCCGCACCGTCACCGTCGCCGCCTCGCCCCCTTCCTGCGCCGAGTAGGACGACGCTTCGTAGGTGACCGTCAGCGGCGGCGGGGGAGGAGGAGACTCCGCCGCCGCGGGCGTGGCCGTGGCCTGGGCGGCAGGACCCCACTCCTGCCGGTTCCCCGCCCGCACCTCGAACGTGTGCGCCTCCCCGTTGGTCAGGCCCGTCACCTGCTGACGACGGGCCGAGCCGTCCCCGGGCACCCGCACCCATTTCCGCACGTCCAGACGACGGTATTGATACCTGTCGATAGTCTGCCCGTTGTCGCAGCCCGCCTCCCAGGTCAGCGTCACCTGCCCGTCGCCGGGCGCCGCCTTCAGGTTGGCGGGGGCGCACGGCGGGCCCGGTCCCACCGCCCTCGACGTCGTCGCGCTTACCCGGTGCCCGCCGAAGTCGTCGGTATAAGTGACTTCAACCCGCAACCACTGATTGAGATCGCTCACCCGGGGCCTATACTGACGCGTGCGGGCGATCACTCCTAGTTTCGATTCACCGGAGCGCGACTCAGGGGCCGGCGCCGACAGCGAATCGCCGTCATCGGACCGAAGCCACCCCAACCGGCGCCAGCGCCAGCGCGCCTCTGAGCGCGGGGGTCGTCGCGCGTTACCCGGTGCCCGCGCGAAGTCGTCGGTACTAAGTGTCCGGCCTCGCTTCAACCCGCAACCACTGATTGAGATCGCTCACCCGGGGCCTATACTGACGCGTGCGGGCGATCACTCCTAGTTTCGATTCACCGGAGCGCGACTCAGGGGCCGGCGCCGACAGCGAATCGCCGTCATCGGACCGAAGCCACCCCAACCGGCGCCAGCGCCAGCGCGCCTCTGCCAGCGCGGGGGTGTCCGGGTCGATGAGCGTCGGCGTCAGCTCCTGACCCACCCGCGGCTGAGTCGTGCTCCACTCCACCCGGCCGCGCGTGTCCGGCCTCGCCGGCGTCGCCGTGTCGCTCGCGGAGGCCCCCGCCCCCGCCCCGTTGACGGCGCGCACCTCGAAGCTGTACTCCGTATCGTTGCTCAGGTCGCGCACCGTGTGGCGCGTCGTCGACCCATCGCTGCCCGGTATATCCCCCCAGTCCGGAGACCACGTGACCGCCCCGGCGGCGCTGTGACGATACTCATACCCCGTAAGGGGCGAGCCGTTGTCCGAAGGCGTCTGCCACGTCAGAGACACCTGAGCGTCGCCCGGGGCCGCCGTCAGGTTACCCGGGGAATCCGGGACGTCGGGCAGCGTCACTTGGCGGGAGAACGAGACCGCTCCGGCCCGGTAGTTCCCCGCCGCCAGCTCGTACACCCCCCGCACCTGGAACCCGTAGGTCTCCCCGTTCGTCAGGCCCGTAACCGTGTGCGACGTCGCCGACGCCGTGCTGCCGGGCACGTCCTGCCACGCTCCCCACAAGCTGCTGCCCCGCTGCTGCCGATACTGCCATTCCTCGAGGGTGTCGTTGCCCGGATCGTCCCAGCTCAGCGTCACCTGCCCGGCGCCGGCCTGCGCCCGCAAGGGTACCACCGCCAGCGAGTCCGACGCCTCGCCCGGCACCCCGTCGGCGTTGACCAGCCGCACCCGGATCTGGTGCACTACCGTGTCGGCCAGGCCCGACACCCGCACCGTGTCGCCTGCCGCCTCCACCCGCACCGAGGTCGCCGTCGCTCCATCACTGGAGGCGCCCCTGGCCCCGGAGGCTCCACCTCCTGGCGCCCCGCTGAAAGGGGAGGCGAGACGATAAGCCCCTAACACGCCCCCGCTATTCACCAGAACCTCAAAATCGATCGGAAACGCAGGGCCGGAGTCCGGCGGGAGGTCGGGGTCGGAGTCGGGGTCCGGAAACGGCTCGAACTCCTCCTGCTCGCAAGGCGGGCGGGAGCATTCCAAGACGATGAACTCCACCTCCCATTTCTTCTCCGATTCCTCCGAGGATTGCTCGGATGGCTCGACGGATACGTCGCCCGCCGCCGCCTTGTTCGGTACCGGGGTCACCCCCGACGGCGGGAAACTCTCCGACCACTCGCTGTCGCCGTGAGGGTTCGTCGCCTGCACCTGGTAGCGGTAGCGCCGCCACGCCTGCAGGTCCCGATGCGTGAACCCCGTCGAGTCGACCCCCAAAGCCGGCAGCGGACACAGGTTCCAGGTACCGGGCCATGCCCAGATCGGATCGCCCTCGTTGTTCAGGGCGGCGGCATCGCCGATCTCGAAGCGCAGCGTATACCCGCTCACCGTCATATCCGTCGACGCGTCCCATACCACCCGGATCTGACCCGCGGTGGTTGAATTGGCGCCAAGGCCCGCGGTCAGGGTGTCGGGTATGGCACCCGACGGCGTCCCCGATTCGGAAAGCGTCACCGTCGCCGTGGAAGGCGTGCCGGACCTCACTCCCACCGGCAGCGCATCACCAAACCCCAGCGTCAGCGTCTTGTCGGATTCCTCTTCGTTGTCTGATTCGGCCTGGTCTGATGGTGGGGGGGGCAAGTCCCATTTTCAGTTGAAACAAAGCACAGGCTCGGTTGAATAGATCAGCCCGTCATAGCGAGCTGTTTGATACCGAGCTCGGCCTGCAGGGCGTGCCGCATCGTCGGTAAGTGACGGTAGCCCTTGACCCGGCGCAGACGCGGTTCGATGTCCAACAGCGCCGTGGCTACCCAGCGGTGACGCTGCGATGAGTTGCTCCAGCGCCGGACGTTGTGCGTCAACTGCCCCAGAAGACCGTTGACGTTCTCGATACAGTTGGTGGTACGGAAGGAATTCTTCAACATCGGCATCACTCCCAAGCGGTGCAGGGTGAGGGTCTCTTCCAGGCCTTCCTCGAGGCTGTGCAGGGCGGACTGGTTCGTCAGCTCCAAGCCCGGTTTGAGCGCCTCCAGGGCAGCCTTGGCCTCCTCGTACGTCGCTTGCCCGTAGGCCGCTTCCATTTTGTGACGGATCCGGGCCTGCTCGCTCTTGGGCAGATACGAGACGACGTTCTGGCGCTTGTGATACTGGCAGCGCTGCACGCAGGCATGCCCTTTCAGCACCGACCGCACCGCCTTGTACAGACCCTTGCCGCCGTCGAGGACGACCAGCAGTCCGGCTTCATACTGCAAGCCTCGTTCGACCAGATCGGACAGGAAGCGCCGGCAGACGCGCTCGTTCTCGGTGGCCGCCTGCACGAAGCCCAGCGGAATCTTGTGTCCGTCCAGGGTGACGCCCAAGGCGATGAGGATCTCCTCGTCGGCGAAGCTCTTGCCGTCGAGAAACAGCGCCACCAGATCGTATCCTTCCAGGGATCGCTCCTGGAATTCGGCCAGCTTTCGCGCCGTGCCTTTCACGTAGCGGCGCGACACCGAGGAACCGGACCGGCCGAAGGCGGCCGGGACGGCCTCGGCGCAGGCCTCGTAGTCGCGCGTGGCGATCCCTTTCAACACGCGCAGCAACAGACCCTCGTCCTGGTTCCGGGGCCTCTGCAGGGCCGGGTAGGCCGCCAGCGGCACCTCGGTCCGGCTGGCCACATTGCGCACCCGCGGCACCTCGACCCTCAGTTTCTGATCGCCCAGATACACCGATCCGGACTGAGATCCCCAGCGGCGCACCGGCTGCTCGGCCCCCTTGCGCTGATAGCGCGGCCCGGCCAACTCCTCGACCGCCCGTTGCAATTCCTCGGCGACGGCTTGCAGACCCAAAGGAATCAGGCATTGGATCCCCTCGATGCGCGTATCCAGATCGCCGGTAAGGGCGGCGGCCTCCGCATTCACGGGGCCGATTTCCAGGCTGCGTTTGACCTGCTTCCGGGGTCCTGATAGCTTGCTCATGGCAGGCTCCTTTCTGTTACCTGATACGAGGTTTTCCGCAAAAACTTCCCGTACCAAGGTAGCGAGAGGAGCCTGTGCTGTTTCAACTAAGATCGGGACAATGCCCTCCCGAGAACAACAGGATCGAGACATTGTACCTTTCACTGGCCGCGCGGAATTCCTCTCTGTCAACCTTTGTTATTCATTCAACCCGCGCATAAGCGGACATAGGCGCTTCCGAGACCCCTTTGCTTAGCCTCAGAGGCTTGCGTCCCTTCTATAGTCGGCTTTTTGGGTAGAGCCGTCTCCTTATCTCTACCGACCTTGTTGAAATTGTACACGCCTTCTCGAAGACGCTTGCCTTTGCGAGCCCATCATCCCGACCGACCCGGCCTGCGCTTACGCCATCGCCGCGTCCACCGGTTTGAGCGTGGCCAGAAATCTCCACAGACGATCCCAGGCAGCCGCCGTCCCTTGGGTCAGGATGACGCCCACCCTGCGCCCATGCAAGGTGACGCGGGACGGCAGGCGCAGGTAGCGCCGTCGAAAACTGTCCAGGCTCAGGGCCGTCGTCGAGCGTCCGTATGTGCGGGGCCGCCCGCGTCGGGCCTCGGCGCGTTCGGCGGCCTGGCGGCCCAGGTGAAGCAGGTTGTAGGCCAGCAGGTTCAAGGTCAGAAGCGCCTGGTTGGCAGCGAAGGCATCCCGGGACGGGGTGCGCTGACGCGGCTCTCGACCCCGGTAGTGTTGCTTGCGACGGGTGGTAGAGGAGAGCTGAGGCTGGAGGGTGGAGCTCAACTCGCCGAGCATGCGCTCGAAAAGGCCGCGCTGACGATAAAAGGCGACCAGGTCGCGGCCGCTCATCGTCTGGGGACTCTGGTCGGTGATCAGGAAGAAGTGGCGGGCGATGGGCAGCTCTTCCGTCTCGGAAGGGACCAGGACCAACACCACCCGCCGGGGCTGCGCCCAGGACCTGGCTTGATAGCGCAGCTCGCGACAGCGAAAACCCTCTTCCCGCAGCTCTTCCGGGTGCTGCGCCAGCTCCTGCTGATAGCCTTCCACCCAGGCACGAGCCAGCTCCTCCAGGCGCGCATTCTTCTTGATGCGCGCCACGTACGAGGTGTCGGCCCGCGCTTCCAGCTCACTCAGGAAAGACCCGCTCACCGAGGCCGCGTCGAAGCGCAGGATGAGGCGCCGGGCCAGATGCGACTGAATCCAGTCCAAGCGCTTGCCGAGAGCCTCTGAGGCACCCTCATGGGCGTGCACGTTGCCCGGCCGCAGCACGGCACCGAAGAAATCGCCCGTCTGCGCCGAGCCGAGGAGCAGGGGATGGTACCCCGAGGCGTGGAAGTAGCCGTTGTATTCGACCCCCGCCTGGTGCCCGTGCGCCGGCATCGGCAGGGCATCCATGTCGACGGCCAACTCCTCGTATTTCATCCGTCCTTCCAGCAGCCGGCAACGAGACCGGGCGCTGCGCAGGACGGCTTCCTCCAACACCTCGCGGTTATAGGCAGTCGAGGCTTGCTCGAGCAGGCGCGACAGCGTCGGCTGACTGGCCAGTCCCTGCGGCCGGTCTTCGTCGCCGCTGCGCAACGGCGCCTGCCCTTTGCGATCGCTGACCGCCAGACGCAGGATCGGATCTTGGCGCAACGCGTCGGCGTCGGCGGCGTGGGTCCAGCCCTGTGCCAGCAGCACGATCTGTGTGCGCAGCAGCTCCGGCAGCGGGTGCGTGATCTGGTCTTGGGTACGGAGATCCTCGAAGTGGGCGTCGACCCAATCCAGAACCCGGCTGTGTTCGAGCAGTTGACGCAACATCAGCGCACCGGTGTCGCTGCCAAGGTGGGTGGGGCGGGCTTCGATGTGGATGGAGCGGTTGAAAGACGGCTGAATCGGCCCGGCTTGCTCGGACTCGGTGTGTGACGGTAATTCACCCATTGGGTGTCCTACTGTGTGATGGGTTCAAAGGGCGATACTGCCTTGTGTTTCCCTCTGAAATCTAAGCATGGGAGGCACCCAGTACAGCCCTCTCCACTAAAATTCCATGAATAACAAGGGTTAAGGGTGGCTGGTGACGAGGGTGGGGTTATCAGGGCTACTCCTGAGCATGCTGTTGAGATCCAATCAAGGTCACATGTGCAAGGCTTGGCACGTGCCCTCATTCGAGCCGCCGCAGTTATTGGTCCAGAAGCCGCAACCGGGTTGCTTGATGGGTGGGCACGTGGTGAGCCTTTGCGATTCAAGATTTGCTTGGTGCTGGATGGCCTTTACGTTGATCAACCTCTCGAATTGCCTGCGGGCTTGCGAGTGTATTCGTTGCCTACTTCATCAGAAGGGATGCCTCTCTCAATGCCCGCAACGCCCCGTCCACATTGGCAAAGAGTTTCCAACATGCTTGGACATACGGTGTTGGAGATCGAAGCACACACTTGCCCCGTTTTCTTTCAACCGCCGCGAGAGGAAGGTCAATACCCGCCATTGGAGACGCTTACGATATTGCAAGACGTGAAGGTAGACACGTTTTTGACCGCCTTGTCTCTGGTGTGTAACCGGCGGGTGGGAGTAGCGTGGGCTTGGAACGATTACGGCGATGCCGCTGCCTTCGCAACGAAACCCCCCACAGGCTTGGCCGGTCCCGGCCCGATGACACTTAGATTGCTTGGTAAAGGTTCGACGCATAGCCCAACAGCGAACACTACCGAAATCACGGACTTCAACCCGCCCTCTCCGAATCTGGATGCCAACCTATTGAGTAGGACTTGGGCATTCGTGAAGGAGCTTCAGCGACGCATAGAAACCGACCCTCGATTCCGAATCGCTGTCAGACGGTGGGAGCAGTCCGCCACTCCCGGGGCTTCGCCAGAAGACCGTGTTTTCGATCTTCGTATAGCTTTGGAATCCCTTTATCTCAATTCAGGCGCCGGGGAGCTAGGATTCCGTTTGGCAATCACCGGAGCTCGCCATTTGGAGACCAGTCTAGAGAAGCGTCGAGAGATACGTACAACATTGACCGATTTCTACGGGCTCGCTTCCAGGATAATCCATGGCACGGAGCTCAACCAAGTTAGGAACCCAGACACCGAATTGGGCAAACGCGCGAGGCGGGTATGCCGCGACGGCATCCTGAGAATAGTGGAGGAGAAGCACCAACCAAACTGGTCGGACCTGCTGCTGGAATGAAATTGACACACTTGGCATTCTCTGCTGGGTAGCCCTTGACGAAGCACATGCGTCGCTGCGGGGGAAGATACAGGACGAAGTAGTTGACCGACTTCTCATCGGAGTATCTCGCGCCGAAAAGTTCGCAGGTCGGTACGCTCAGGCCCACCACGGCCGGACTAGCTCGATGGCTTGACCGAGTGGGCTCTGTAAGCCGGTACACTGTACGGCGTTTGTAATTTTGGCAATGGATTTCGATCGACCTTTAAGCTTGGAGAAGTCGGATGCCCCGGTTATTTGACGAAAAACCTAGAAACTACACTAGGCCAGCCCATCGAGCTGAAACGACTTATTCATTTCTGGATCGGACCTCGAAACCTGAGTTCGTAAGAGTTCGGGGTATGCTGGAACGATGGGTGGAGCGACTCCCCGAAAAACAACGGCGAGACACTGTCGCCAGAATGCGTCGCGACCCAACGGGAACCCAACAGGACGAAATTCAATTCAACGCAGCCTTCTTCGAGTTGTTTCTGCACGAATTCCTGCTCGGTACAAGGGGGGAAGTCAAGGTAGAGCCTATGATCGATGAGCTAACACTAGATTTTGAAGTGACTGAAGAATTGGCAGATGCTAGCCAGTTGACCTATGTAGTAGAGGCGACAGACATCGATTTGGAGCGAGGCACAAAGTTAGAAAAAAACTGGAACGAGCTTACGGTACTTGACACGCTAGCTGAAATTAGCTCCCCCGACTTTCATCTACACATCAGAATGGAAGGGAAGTTAGAATCCAGTCCGCGCAAAGCGCAAATACGACAGAAATTCGAGAAGCTGCTGTGAGAAACTAAATATGAGGAAGTCCTCCGTATTTCACAAGGAAACCAGGGTTTTAAACTTGAGCATTTGCCCTGCGCTTCATTTTCACATGGTAGCTGGATTATGGCTGGTTATCTTTTGCCAGTGTCACCTGAGCATCGCGGAAAGACTATGAATTTTGTGGGCAGCGTCTCGATGGGAGCCGACTACGTAAACGACATCGGCAAAACGAAAGATCGCCTTGAACGTAAGGCGAAGCGGTACAAGAATGTAGATAACTTAATCGTCGCGTTGCGTTGTGATATCTCAAATAACAGGCTAGATGAAGTGTTATTCGGAAGCCAGCAGTATACTTTCCACGTTCATCCCGACCCAGCCAACACGACGCCACTACCAGAACCCTACTATAGCCAAAAACTGAACGGCTTTTGGTTTAACCCTGGTGGTCCAACCAGGCAACATGTGATAGGCGTCGTGGCATTTTATGGCATTCACCCTGGCACCTTAGATAGGTCGAAAGCAGTTTTCTATTCGAACCCTTACTTGGCCAAGCCGAAAGTATAGGAAAAATGAGGCACCTTTTTTGACTCTCGGTCAAGGCGCTGAGCGCACCGCAAGGGTCTGGCAACTCCCCTGAGGATCGTTTTGCCAGTCCTTCGACCGAGCTCGCAGTCCGGTCTGGTTGCCTGTAGGCCCGTATCCGGATCAATCCGGGGCCTGAGGGACCGTTGAGGGCACACCCCGCCGTACGCCCGGCGACGGGTCGAGAAGGCAGGATCAGGCGGCGAACTCAAAAAGCGGCTCAGGCGGGGCCCTCGGCGGGGGCATCGCCGGCAGCCCTACCCCCTCCAGACAGGTCCGGATCGAAGCCGGATCGGTCAAGGCGGCGATGATTCTCAGGCCACCGCCGCATGCCGCGCATTCGCTGAGGTCGGAGGAAAACACCCGCGCCAGCAGGGTCGCCCACCGCAGTCGATGGCCGCAGGACGCAGCGCTCGCCGAGCCGGCCGCCGCCGACGGCTCGGCAACCGGTTGGGCCGACACGATGCGGTCGCGGGCCCGGGCCCGGGGCGCCAGGACCCCGTGGTAGCGCAGGAGATGAAACCGGGGCGGGGGGACCAGAGCCGTCAGCTTCTCCGGCAGTTCCATCGGAGACAGCAGGAGATGGCGGGTCCCATCCGACCACGGCGTTTTGAGCGCCAAGGAAAGATGGTCGGCATCGAGAATGCGCAGACGCCCTCCCGCCAGGGCGGCCGGGCCACGTAGCGGCACAAGCGTTCGAGACCCGAACCTATCTCAAAATAGGCAAACTTAAACTTGTTCCCGAAATGACAGTGATGTACCATTGGTGTATGGTCAATCTGACCGACATGCAATGGCAACGAATCCGCCATCACTTTCCTGAAGAACTTCGTCCCAAGAGCTATCCGGGTCGCAAACCGGTTTGCACGCGTGATGTTTTTGAAGCCGTCCTTTGGATTCTAAACACCGGGGCTCAATGGCCTATGTTGCCGCAGTGCTATCCGAACTACAAAACCGTGCATCGCCGTTTTCAAAACGGGTGTCGTCAAGGGGTGGTACGCGAAGTTCTCATGGACTTGGCCCAGACCCTTCACGAGCAAGGGGGCCTGGACGAATCGGAGGCTTTCATCGACGGCATGTTCTCGGCGGCCAAGGGTGGAGGTGCCGATATCGGCCACACCAAGCGAGGTAAGGGGGTGCGGGTCATGGGGATCGTGGACGGCAATGGGCTTCCCTTGTCGGTGAGCACGCATGCAGCGAACCATCATGAAGTGACGCTGGTTCAGTTGACCTTTGACTTTTACCTCATCGAAGACCAACCTGACAACTTGATCGGCGATAAAGCGTACGACAGCGATTCGTTGGATGAAGAGCTTAAGAAAGACGGGATCGAGATGATCGCCCCGCATCGCCAGAATCGGAGCAAGCAAAAGACTCAGGATGGACGGCGATTGCGGCGTTATGTGCGGCCTTGGATGGTTGAGAGATTCTTTGCTTGGCTTCAATGGCAGCGTCGAGTGATCACTCGCTGGGAATTGTATCCGGAGAATTTTCTTGGCTTCGTCCAACTTGCATCCATTTTGATTTTGCTTAAACAATTTCAATTTTGAGATAGGTTCCCCGCAGGTCAGGGCCTGCGATCCGCGTTGCCGCATGCAGCCAAAAGCCGCGCGAAGCAAAACACAAGGGCGCCGTACGCACCCCGGTGGCCGCATCTTTCAGGACCCGGCGCAGGCGTTGGCCGGCGCCTGCCCCGGTGGCGGTGAGCCCTCGCACCGAAGCCGCGGTGAGAGCCGCCAACACGGGCTCCTCGTCGGCGAGCGGATCGGCTGCGGTGTCGTCGAGCAGGCCGCGTTTCGTGCACAAGCGGATGATGCGGCGCGCACTCGTCTCCACGATCTGCTGCACGGCTTGGTCCGACAACGGCGGGGCGCCAGTGCGCCGCCGCTCTCGGCTACCACGCCCGCGCCCTCATCGTCGACCACCACTGCCTGGCCGAGATCTGGTCCGACGAGCACGGCAAGTGGATCCTCCAGGACCCGGGGCTCCTGCCCGGCCACGAGGTCGCCTTCCAGTACGAGGAGGCCGGCGCCCCCATCAACGCCCTCGAGATGCACCGCCTCGCCGCCGCCGGCCGGATGGGGAACATCGATTTCGTGCCGCCGCCGCCCGTTCCCGCCGAGCAGCTCCATGGGCTGTTCACCCAGCTCTACCAGCCCCATCCCCCACCTGGACCGCTTTCGAGGTCAGCCTGGACCGGGGGGAGTGGGAGGAGAGCGGCGCCTCCTTCGAGTGGGAGCTGCACCCGGGCCGCAACCGCCTGCGGGCGCGGGCGGTCAACACCATGGGCCTCCGGGGCCCCGAGAACCGGGTGGAGCTGGAGTACCGCCCGGGCTCATGACCACGAGGAGAACGAGATGAAGAAGGGAATTATATCCTCAACTCAGCACACATCTGCCAGCGTGCGGGGTAAGTGCACATCTGAACGGTTGGCGTCCCCCCAGCCATCTTTCTATACGGCTGGGCGAGTTTGACTCTACCGGAGTCACCGGATACTGTACATCCCTTCACCACCACTGGTTCCTCATCGCAGGGAATGCAAGAAAGCTCAACGACTAATGCCTAAGCCCGGCCCGAAGCGACACCCGGCCATCCCCGACAGCGTTCACGACGCAGCGCAGAAGGTCGCCAGGAAACCTGCTCAACTCTCCACCGAAGACGAGTAACCAGATCGTGGTGGAACGGCGTGAGAAGCAAGCGAAAGAAGGCTGAGAAGGACTAGGGAAGAAACCACGGAGAATAGGCATGAGCACACTTGTCCAGCCGCCAGCAGGAGCCGGTGAGACGATTCGGAACGTCACTGGCACGATGGTTTGGCTCTCTGAGCCGTTGAGGGCCGATGTGGACCTAGAGAGATATAAAGCGCTCCGTGAGGGGCTGGCCCCTTTGGTCGAGGAGTTCCACAGACGATTTGCCGAGCTTGCCAAGGACTACCCGGAGGATGACGAGATTGATCCTGATGACATTGCGGTTCCTATTCTGGAGAAGGCTGAGGAGTACTTTGACGCGCAACGTGTCGAACTACGACATCTACGGTCTGACTTAGTTCGCAAAGGCTACAAAGAACGGATTGGGGAACTGGATCAGTTAGATGATCTCTACAGAAGACTTGCGATCATACTTGAAGAAGCTCGATGGACAATTCTGATCCATGACGGCCAAGCTTCTGAGGTTGCCGGAACGATAAGGGGCAGAGATGATCTCATAAAGTTCTTGCGAGACGACAGTGATGCGGATTCATAGTTTCGATGGAACCAACAGATTTCGCAAGGCTGCTCGCAGGTTACATCCCAAGGTGAAGAAAGAGTTGATTGATCTCTTCGATGAATTTGAAAGGGGAGAATTATCACCAGGCCGGAAGCTTGAGAAATTGAGTGGGCAGCGAAAGAATCAGCCCCCGCTTCATTCTGTAAGACTGGATGACAAGCACAGATTCATTTTTCAAGATCTCGGGCAAGGAGTTGGAAAAGCAATCGCTGTTGGTCCCCATGACGCATACAGATTGTGAGATGGGAAGGGGGCCTGAGTGATGAACGATTTCAAACACCTGTCATTGACATTCGATCTATGTAGTTCAGAGGTCTGGAAGCTCTTGGACTGTGCCTCACCTTGAGCGCCAGCGGCGGCGTGAAGAAGGCCGGCTCGATGGACGATGCTGTCTCCGGGCACATGGTCGCAGAAGCGATGCTGACGGCGCACTTCATCGCCGCGGCCCTCAAGGCCGGCATGAGCCAGGCCGAAATCAACGCCATCCTCGCCGAGGTGGCCGACCGTTCGGCGCGAGCTCGACGCCAGGCCCTTCAAATACGTGGGCGTCGCGGGCGTGGAGGGGACTCGCATCGTGCAGGTCGGCGTGGCGGGCAAGGAATAGGGATACGCGTCGCCATTACCCGGAGGACGGGCGCCTCGCGGGTTTCCCCATCAGGGAACTGCCGTCGACCCGGGATGCCATCTGGTCCTCCCGGTTGAAGAGCGAGCACGACCGCAGGGACAGGCAGCCGCAGCCGATGCAGCCGGTCAGGCTCTGCTTCAACCTCTCCAGCGTCTCGATCCGCTCCTCGAGCTGATCCCTCCAGCCCCGCGACAGCCTTGCCCACTCCGCCTTGTTGGGCGTGCGCCCGCTGGGAAGGCCGTCCAGGGCCGAGCGGATCTCCCGTAGAGATACGCCGACCCTCTGGGCGGCCCGGATGACGGCGACGCGGCGCAAGACCGCCCGTGGATACCGCCGCTGGTTGCCGCGGGTCCGTTCCGAGGAGATCAGGCCCTCCTCCTCGTAGAAGCGCAGGGCGGAGGTGGCGACCCCGCTGCGCGCCGCTACCTCACCGATGGTCAGGGACTCCGGAAGCTCGGCCATGAAGATTCTCCTTGACTTCAAGTATACTTGAAGTTGCAGATTCGGTCCACGGCTCATGGAGAGCCGCCATCCGAAAGGAGAAAGTCATGGACAGATCAGAGTCGAGACTGCTGGACGCGGGGACCCTGGAGGAGATCAGGCTCAAGGGGAGAACCGTGGTTTCCGGTGGACCCGTACCGATCGTCGTGTTCTACTCGGAGGGAAACCTCCACGCCGTGGACAACCGCTGTCCGCACATGGGGTTTCCCCTGCATCGCGGGACCGTGGAGGACGGCATCCTGACCTGTCACTGGCACCACGCCCGGTTCGACCTCAACAGCGGCTGCACCTTCGATCTCTTTGCCGACGACGCCACCGTCTACCCGGTGGAAGTCAAGGACGGGCGCGTGTACATCGACCTCTCCGCGCCCCCTCGCGACCCGGTCGAGCGCGGCCTGCGCCGCCTCGAGGAGGGCATGGACCAGAACATCCGGCTGGTGATGGCCAAGGCCGTGGTGTCACTCCTGCGCGCCGGGGCGGACCCGGATGACGTCGTGCGGGCCAGCGGCCTCTACGGAGTGCGCCGGCGGCGCTCGGGTTGGGCCGACGGCATGACGATCCTCTCGGCCATGGCCAACGTGACCGACCACCTCCAAGGCGACGAGCGCATCGCCCCCTGTACCAGGGGGTCCTCCACGTAGCGACGAACACCAGCGGCCAGCCGCCGCGGGTCCCGCTCCGGCCCCTCGAGAGCAGGGCGATCCCGCACGACGCGCTGAGACGGTGGTTCCGCTACCTGATCGAGGTGCGCAACGGCGACGGGGCGGAACGCACCCTGCTGGCCGCCATCGAGGGCCCTTCGAGCCCGGCCGACCTGGCGGAGATGGGGGGAGGGAGTGGAAGGGCAGCGGCGAGTTCACCGACGCGCTCCTGCAGGACGATCCCCACGCGATCGTGGAGGGGCTGAACGAGGCCCTGAGGAGAGGCGCGCGCCCCGTGCTACTGGCGGAGGCGATCACGATGGCCGCGGCGCTGCGCATCGTCCGCTTCCACGTGAACAACGAGTTCTCCGACTGGATCGCGGTGCTCCACACCTTCTCGTACGCCAACGCCCTCCATCAGATGCTGAAGAGGGCCGAGTCGCCGGAGATGCTGCGCGGCGTCTACCACGGGGCGATGCGCGTCTACCTCGACCGCTTCCTCAACGTCCCGCCCGCCCGCCCGCCCGACGCGGGAGCGGCAGCGGCGGACCCCTTGACAGGACCTCGGCTGATGGGGGATATCAATTTCGTTCCCTGTCGCTTTCTATACAGTGCCGGACAACCTCCAGGCACTTCTCCATGGTGGCCACCGTAGCGTCAAGGTCTACAAGGCCGTCCTGCACCCTTAGCCAAGCTTCACGATCAATCTCTGCAACGGTCAAGCTACCAGCGGATATACGTCCAAAGCGCTGAGGTTTTCTCGCAGGAATGTTCAGCTCCTTGCATCGATCAATGATGCAGCCACTCCACTGATCTCTCAGTGCATACCTTTGGTCTGTGTCTGCCTCTGACATAGCCAAGCGAAAGCACAGAGTACGCTTCGCATGGTCGATGTGCATCCAAGTCTCATCAGTTTCCCGAGCAGCATACCAGTAGCACAGGAAGCCACCGCTCTCGTTTGGAATGTAGTCCCAGTCTCCCTTTACGGAGGTTCCCTGCAATTCCATGAAGAAGCCTTTCCAGGCACTCCATGACCAATCTGTGGGATGCTTGGATTGCCAACTCTGCACCTCATCCTCTATGGATCGTAGGTGGCGCACGAATCCGTCAAGGATGTCGCTCTGGCTTCGGGCTTCTCTGCACTTCTCGAGGACTGCCAGGAGATCAGGTCGACTGACAACATCATATCCATGGCTGCGCACATTACCGTAATCGCTTTGATCGTCAGTTTGAACATAGACGGCAATAATCCTGTCTTGCGGAAAGCCCTTACTTAGCAGTTCCTTGTATCTCTGCAGCTGGTCCGAATGTTCCTGAGTACCCTTCTTGTCCTCAATCAGGATAGCAGCTTTAGTCTCTTCCTGCTCGTTGAGCACACATAGAACGTCAATGTGGTCAACCTGTTTTTCCACGCATACGGTATTGATCTTTTCTGAATACCCCTCTTCCCCAGCGGAAAGAAGGCGGATCAAGTCCACTCCGGCTTCGTGCAAGGCTTCGCTGAATTCTCGACAAGTCGGATCAGCCCATTTGAGCAGCCAACAAAGGAAGGCATCTTGCGAGAGTTCTGAAGTCGCGTAATCGAAGAGGTTCGGTCTCTGAGCATGCATGGCGCGCTCCTATTCGTGAGTGGGAGAAGGGGGCTGATGCTGCGGCTTCGCTGGCGCTGCCATCTCGCCGCTTCAGATCCTTGCCCCGGACCTTGGCCCTCCGCACATCGCGCTTGAACTGCGAGGGGGCGGACAGCGGTTAGCATATCAGAAGCCGAGGTCTCGGCGCAACTCCTCGGCACTGGTGAAGCGCTGGCCCCTGCCTTCCAAAGTATAGGAAAAATGAGGCACCTTTTTTGACTCTCGGTCAAGGCGCTGAGCGCACCGCAAGGGTCCGGCAGCTCCCTGAGAGGATCGTTTGCCAATCCTTCGACCGAGCTCGCAGTCCGGTCTGGTTGCCTGTAGGCCCGTATCCGGATCAATCCGGGGCCTGAGGGACCGTTGAGGGCACACCCAGCCGTACGCCCGGCGACGGCGACGGGTCGAGAAGGCAGGGCCGGCGGCGAACTCGAACAGCGGCTCAGGCGGGGCCCTCGGCGGGGGCATCGCCGGCAGCCCTACCCCCCAGATAGGTCCGGATCGAGGCCGGATCGGTCAGGGCGGCGATGATTCTCAGGCCACCGCCGCATGCCGCGCATTCGCTGAGGTCGGAGGAAAACACCCGCGCCAGCAGGGTCGCCCAGCGCAGCCGATGGCCGCAGGACGCAGCGCTCGCCGAGCCGTCCGCCGCCGACGGCTCGGCAACCGGCTTGGCCGGCACGATGCGGTCGCGGGCCCGGGCCCGGGGCGCCAGGACCCCGTGGTAGCGTAGGAGATGAAACCGGGGCGGGGGGACCAGAGCCGCCAGCTTCTCCAGCAGTTCCATCGGAGACAGCAGGAGATGGCGGGTCCCATCCGACCACGGCGTTTTGAGCGCGAAGGAAAGAGGGTCGGCATCGAGAATGCGCAGACGCCCCGCCGCCAGGACCTGCGATCCGCGTTGCCGCAGGCAGCCAAAAGCCGCGCGAAGCAAAGCACAAGGGCGCCGTACGCACCCCGGTGGCCGCATCTTTCAGGACCCGGCGCAGGCGTTGGCCGGCGCGTGCCCCGGTGGCGGTGAGCCCTCGCACCGAAGCCGCGGTGAGAGCCGCCAGCACGGGCTCCTCGTCGGCGAGCGGATCGGCTGCGGTGTCGTCGAGCAGGCCGCGTTTCGTGCACAAGCGCATGATGCGGCGCGCACTCGTCTCCACGATCTGCTGCACGGCTTGGTCGGACAACGGCGGGGCCGGAACGAAAACCGGAGCGTCCTCCCCATCGACGTAGACTCCGTCGAGCATGAGCACGTGTACGTGGGGATTGAGGTTCAGGGAGGAACCGAATCTTTGGACGAAGGTTACCGAGCCCCAACGTGAATTACCATGGCCCATGACCTGCGCTTGACGTCGATACCAGCGCCCCACCACGCGCAGAAACACCGCAAGTACCTTCGAGACCCACTCGCCGTCGTAGGCGAGGCGGTAGCCAGAATGCCGCATTCGAGGTAGGCCCGCATCTCTTTCTCGACATGGAGCGGCAGTCGGTGCTCGGCCGTTCCGGCTTGCTGGAGAAAGGCTTCCAGATGCCCGGCGAGGATCTGGTAGAGGGGCTCCTTTTCCGGTTCGCGGCGGCGGTACGCGGGGGGATGGGCAGGTGTGGCCGGCATGGTGCCGGCCACACAGCAATGGGCGGACCACCTGTTCTCGCGTCCGTTGTATTCCGGGGGCTTGCTCTATGACCGGGGGTAAGCAGACCTAGTGTTGTGTCGCAGAGATTCGTTCGCAAAGTCTCTTGATTTTCGCGAGGATGGAATCGGCCGTAGCCGTCCACACGAAAGGGTGTGCGTTGGCGTTCCATTTGCCGTGTAGCGTTCGATCCGCTCGATGAGCTCCGACACCTTGCGGAACGAATCGCGCCGAACCGCCTGGCGGGTAAGGATATTGAACCAGATCTCCACCTGATTGAGCCACGAAGCATAGGTGGGGGGTGTAGTGAACGTGAAATCGGGGACGCCGTGCCAGCCATCGCTTGACCTTGGCATGCTTATGCGTGGCGTAGTTGTCGACGACGAGATGAATATCGAGGTCAGCGGGGACGTGGGCCTCGATGTGGCGCAGGAACTGAAGGAACTCCTGGTGACGATGACGGGGCTTGCACTGGGTCATCACTTCCCCGGTGGCTACGTCCAGTGCGGCGAACAGGGTGGTGGTGCCATGGCGCTTGTAGTCGTGCGGTACCCCTTCCACGTATCCCAGTCCCAGGGGCAGCATGGGCTGACTTCGTTCCAACGCCTGGATCCGGCTCTTCTCGTCGACGCACAGCACCAGGGCGTGCTCGGGGGGATTCAGGTATAAGCCGACGATATCCCGTACTTTGTCGACAAAGAAAGGATCGGTGGAAAGCTTGAAGTGCTTGTGTCGATGGGGCTGCAAACCATATGCAAGCCCTGGAGCCCGTTTTCGAGAAAGCGCCGGCGCCACTTGCCGACCGTAGCACGCGTCACACCCACGGCGGCGGCGACGGCTTCATTGGGCCCGCCTTCTGCGGCCAGCAGACTAATCTCGGCTCGCCGCACCAACCCGTGGGAAAGGCTCCGGGATTTGGCCATCGATTCCAATCGTTCCCGGTCCGACGGACTCAGCTCTAACGGCGGTAATGGACGCCCCGTCACCATAGGTCTCTCCTTTCAGAAAGGGGATAAGAGAAACCTACGGCACCTTCAATTGTTTGTACAGTTAATTACACGACAGGACACTAGTGTCCTGTCGCAGAGATTCGTTCACAAAGTCTCTTGATTTTGGCGAGGATGGAATCCGCCGTAGCCGTCCAGACGAAAGGGTGTGCGTTGGCGTTCCATTTGGCCGTGTAGCGTTCGATTCGCTCGATGAGCTCCGACACCTTGCGGAACGAATCGCGCCGAACCGCCTGGCGGGTGAGGATATTGAACCAGATCTCCACCTGATTGAGCCACGAAGCATACGTGGGAGTGTAGTGAAGGTGAAATCGGGGACGCCGTGCCAGCCATCGCTTGACCTTGGCATGCTTATGCGTGGCGTAGTTGTCGACGACGAGATGAATATCGAGGTCAGCGGGCACGTTGGCCTCGATGTGGCGCAGGAACTGGAGGAACTCCTGGTGACGATGACGGGGCTTGCACTGGGTCATCACTTCCCCGGTGGCGATGTCCAGGGCGGCAAACAGGGTGGTGGTGCCGTGCCGCTTGTAGTCGTGCGTAATCCCTTCCACGTATCCCAGTCCCAGGGGCAGCATGGGCTGACTTCGTTCCAACGCCTGGATCTGGCTCTTCTCGTCCACGCACAGCACCAGGGCGTGCTCGGGGGGATTCAGGTACAAGCCGACGATATCCCGTACTTTGTCGACAAAGAAAGGATCGGTGGAAAGCTTGAAGCGCTTGTGTCGATGGGGCTGCAAACCATACGTGCGCCAAATGCGATGAACCGCGTCCTTGGTCAGGCCGGTTTCTTCGCCCATGGAGCGCACCGACCACTGTGTTTCGTCTTTGGGCTTGGTCTTCAGGGTCTTGTATACCACCTCGGCTACCTGCTCGTCCGTGATCGATCGCGGCGCCCCTGAACGTAGTTCATCATACAAGCCATTGAGTCCGTTGTCGAGAAAACGCCGGCGCCATTTGCCCACCGTAGCTCGCGTCACACCCACCGCGGAAGCGACCGCTTCATTGGGCCAGCCATCGGCGGCCAGCAGCACCATCTCGGCTCGCCGCACCAATCCGTGGGGAAGACTTCGTGATTTGGCCATCGATTCCAGTCGTTCCCGGTCCGACGGACTCAGCTCTAACGGCGTTAATGGACGCCCCGTCACCATAGGTCTCTCCTTTCAGAAGGGGGATAAGGGAAACCTACGGCACTTTCAATTGTTTGTACAGTTAATTACACGACATGACACTAGACCATGAGCACCCATCATCTGCCACAGCAACTCGAGAGTTGGCCCAAGTCCATCACCCCGTCCCCCAAGTTTGGGCAAAGACACGCTTTCCAATCATTAACTTCTCCGGCCCACGAGAGTCGTTATCCTCAAACCGAAACTTGAGGCCATAGAGAGGACGGACTTGGAGAGTTTGAATTTTGCCTATTCTCTCTCCTTTGACATAGATGGGGTCCTTCACCCTCTCAAAAACGATCTGATTGCCCTTCAAGCCATTGCGTATATCCTCCGCAGGTATACCAAAGAATCGACTGATTATATTGACGTATCTGGGCGTGAAAATCAGGATTAGGGTTCCCTTTCGCCCTATGCGCCAACCCATCTTGAACGTGGGCTTATCTGGAAGGCGACCCGTTGTTGTAGACCGATAGGCTTCTAAGTTACCATCTTCAAAGAACCACAACTTGTATTCTCCCGCCCTATCTTCATCGGCCACCCATACACCCGTCAAATCATCTTGTCTCATCGAAGAGGGCCACAACCAGGCTACAAGAGCAATTAAGGCTACACATATCAGTGCCTTCCTCATGGACCAACTCCGATCACAACGAGTGGGGAACGGAAGCGATGTTGCGGTCTTGCCACAGCGTCCAATGAGGTACCCGCCGGTGAACAGGCCACGTCTGTTTAGGCCAGGAACCCCAACGCCGAGATTCCGAGCCATATAGGGCCGTGACGATCATCCTCACATTAACCACGGCCAGAGATTCACCGGTCCGCGAGCTCGCTCAGTTCCGTTGCCCATCGAACAACCTCCGACCCGTCGCGATGTCGGCTCAGCATCTCCAACAGTTGACGGTCCGAGAACTGGTTTCTTGCCTCGACTGGAGTCAGTGAATCCTTGTCTTCGGCGAGCGAATCAATGGCTAACGAAGGCCATTGGCAGCTCTTGGGATCTTGGTCCAAGAGTCTGTGGAATTCCGCTTTTACTCGATCATAAACGGCATCATCTACCGGGCGACGATAGGTTGCCCTCAACCCGTTTTGAAACCTCATCCCTTCCATGAACGCAGCGCAGACGCATACCTCGGAAACTGCGCCCCGGACTAGGGGAGGCGCCTGGTAGCCGTGCAATAGAGGCTCGAGTACGACGCGGCAAAGTTGACGGATTGGCACCGGTCCCTGTACGGCTTTGGCAAAAAGGAATTTGGCCCGAATAACGTCCGCCGGGTCGTCTTCCCGGAATGCCTTTCGTGCTTGGAGATAGGAGTTCGCGGCGACCAGGAGCAATGTCATTCGATTGATGCAATTCAGCATCTGGTGCCTTGCGCTTCGTCGCAGAAAGGGGCCCATCTAACCAATCTCCATGCTCATATATCGAAAACTCGATCTCAACCCGGATGAGCCTCTCTCTTTCCCTTCGTTGTCCGGATCCATAGCTCAGAGGATCGGCAGATTCACCCGGACAGCAGCCTCGAATGTAATCCCGACAGTTTTCAGAGCTATTCCTCTTGCCCTCGACGCTCTCAAGGTCCTCTAGCCCCGCTTCGACTTCTTCCGCTTTTCCTGGCCGCCGTACGGCTGGCCGGAGAAGATGGCACGCACCTCGGCGGCCGACTTCGCCTTGGCGAGCCGGCCCATCCGTTCCTCCTCGCGCAGTTTGTGCAGGTTCTCCACCATGTCCCGTATACCCGTATAGATAATAAGCACCTTTTTGGACTCTCGGCCACGGTGCTGAGGGCACCGCAAGGGTCCAGGCAGGTTCCCGAGGATCGTTTGCAGGTCCTTCGACAGAGCTCGCAGTTCGGTGGCCTGAAGGACCGTTGAGGACACCCCCCCCCGTACCGCGGCTTGACCCTCCGGCGGTCCAAGGGCGGGGGATACTCAACGGAGGAGAGTGAGCCTGCGGGTGAGCCCGACCGCCCACAGGTTCGGCAGAACGCCCCCAACCCGTTCAACAGCCAGACGGTGATCTCCTGGTTTCTGATGCGACAGGGTCGGCGCAAGTGGAGGTGTATTCCCTGACCGGACAGCGGGTGGCGGTGCTCCACCAGGGGCCGAAGAAGGCTGGAGTCCACCGCGTCCACTGGGACGGCCGCGACGATCGGGGCCGCCCTCTGGCAAGCGGTGTCTACCTGTACCGCCTGTCGACGGACGAGAACGTTCAGACGCGCAAGCTCACCCTGGTGCGATAACAAAGACAATAGGTCTGAGGTGTGAATTTGTATCCGCATAGGGAGGGAGAGAAAGAATGCCGGTAGGACACCAGGAGGCCTCAATGGTTTCTCAAAGCATTTGCGAGCAGTTAGAATCCGCTTTGAGAACCCGGCTTGAGAATGAGAATTTTTCCGGTTTTTTGATAAGATCCGGGATTGGCTGGTGTCGATTGGATCACCCAAGCGCCAGTAAAGTATTCGCTTGGGTAGATCACCGGAAACGGAAACCCTGTATGTAACCGTTCAGTTCCCTGGCAGATTGGGGCCGGGGGGCGGAATGGTTGCGGGCTGATATTAACGAATGGGGGAGTGGGTTGGAGGCAGCAGCGAGGGCGCCGGCTGCTGAGACACGGCAGCCTGACAGGCCATCCTGAGATAGTCGAGGACGTTGCGCTGCTGCTGGCGCAGGGTATCGCGCACCGTGAGCAGGCGCTCTACAAAACGGCTGCCTTCGGCACTGTCAGTGCCGAAGCTGGTGTGACGCCACAACACGCCATGGCGAAGGGCTCGTTCGGCTTCGTTGTTGGTCGGCTCGACGCCGGGCCGGCGTGCGAAGGTCCACAGGGCCGGCCCGAGGTCGAGGAGATTTCCGCAGGTGGCCGCCGTCTTGGCGTCGGCGAACCGCTGCCCATAGCACAAATGAAAACGAAAGCGCAGACACAAATCGTCGATATAGTCCTGGAAGCGGGCGCGGGACAGGGTACCGTCGCGGACTTGATGCCACCAGGTAAACAGCTGCTCGCTGCGGTCCAACAGGTGGTGACCGACGCGCCCGGCCTCTCCGCCCCGGGCCACGAACTCCTCGAAGGCGCGCCGCAGATGAGCCCAGCACACGTGCCGGCGTCGTAGCGGCAGATGCGCGTAGGCCGAATAGCGATCGGAGCCGACCACCGCCCGGTTGTCCGCACCCAGCACCTCATCGACCCCGTCCCGTCCCCGGCTTGGGCGAATGGCGAACACGGTGACGCCGGCCGTCACCGCGGTCCACAACCAGGCCTTGGCGCGGCGCTGGCGCCAGCCGGTCTCGTCGACGTTGACGAGGCCCTGTCGGCGAACGAAGGCGCGCGCCTCCTCGACCGGAGCCGCCAGGGCCGCGGCCACCTCCCGTTCCAGTCGGCTGACCGTACCCAGCGACACCTCGAGGCCGAAGGCGTCGGACAACAACGCCCGGATGTTGCGCTTGCTCAGCCGGTAGGCCCCGGCCAGCAGGCCGACCCAGGCTTGCACGCTGGGACCGAAGGTGTGGCGCGACACGCCCTCGGGCCAACCGGCTGCGGTCAGGCGGTCGCAGTGACCGCAGCGCAGGGTGTGCAACTGATACTCGATGACCTCGGCCCGCAGCGGCGGGAGGACGACTTCCTGGTGACGCTGCGGATGAGGATCGTCTCCCGTCAACGGGTGCCCGCATCCGTGGCAATGGCTGGGCTTGACCGGGATCCGTTCGTCCACCTGCTCGACCGATACCCACGAGCGGCCGGGTCCTTCGTGCCCCGGTTGTCCGCCCGGCGAGCGCCCCGAGGACCGGCGTCGGGAGGTGTCGGTGCGCGGCGAGGAGGAAGCGCCCGATTGCGACGAGGCGGCCCGGGCACCGCGGCGGGAGCGCCCCTTGCGGCGGGCCAATTCCCGCTCCAGCTCCCCGATGCGCGCCGTCTGTTGTTCCACGATTTGCTCGAGCTGGACAATGCGCTGGCGCAGGTCGCTTTCGGAAATCGCACTCTCAGGAGGTCTTTTCATGGGGGTCGCCGTATCCGGAGAATCTGCAACACACAACCAATCCCGAAAATACCGACGAACCCGAAAACTCGCTGGGTATTTCTTTAAATGCGCAAACTACTGCAGGGGGGACTGAACGGTTACCCCTGTATCGACGTTTGGTGTTTAGGCAATCGTATCGGCCTGCAGCCACACACTAGTTTGGAAGTGAGGCCTCGGAGCACTGTGGGAACTTGGAAGGATTACTCCGGGGTCTTCGTTTTTTCTGAAGATGTGGAAGAAGCATCAAAACTTCTATTTCACATCTTGACAGTGAACGGTTAAAGTTCGTGGAATTCGTAAAGCTTCTCTATAACCAGTAGAGTTTCCAGGAATACGTCACGAGCTTCGTTGGGCCTCACGGTCCTTCTCGCGTGCAGCACCTTGGAAAGGCGTGCATAAAGATCTTCCAATTTCCTATTGAGGTCCCCAGCCGAGACCGTGTTCCGAAGCTTGCGCCAGGTAAATTTTTCGTAGAGAACAGCATTCTCACTCAAGTCGGGGAATAGTCTTCTCCGAACGCAGATGTCTCGAATACTTGCCTCAAGCAAAGTTCGGCACAACGCAAACGATGCGTCATATTGCTGAATGGCATAGCACCGCTTTATCAGTTCTACCAGTCGCTTTACATTCTCTGAAGTGTCCCATCTCAGGATCAGTGGTCGCAACTCGGCAAGTGCACTCACGTATTCCTGATGACTATACCATGAATAGAGAAGCTCAGCCCCCAATTCTTCAATGTCTGCGTCGTCGATTGTCTCCACCGCTTTGCCAATCTTGCGAAGAACCTTTCGCGCCGTTGCATCCTCAACAGATATGGCCGATTCATCGAGAATCTGCCGCTTCAGGCTTGCCTTCAACTCCAGGTACGACTCCAGTACATGACCTAAATTTTCAGTTTGGCTGTCGATAGCTTGAATCACCTGTTGTTCAAGCTCCTTCAATCTCAATGCGTCGTCTTGTAAAGCCATTGTTCTCGCCACCCCAATAGTCGGCCCGCGGCATTAAAGCGCTCCCCCACTTGGGTTTTTGGTCTTTTTGGGAATTTGGTATAACCTGCAGCTAGACGCCCGCGGAAAACCCCGCGGTCAGCCGCCCGCAACTCCCTCCACCTCCTCGGGGCTCCTGCCGACGATTTCGCGGTACACCTCCGGGTCGGTAGCCCCTTCGGTCGCCACCACCACCACGCGGCTGTCGGAGTCCAACCCCAGCTGCTCGCGCAGACGGGGATCGCTCGAGGCCGCCAGAAACCCTGCCCAGCCGGCGCTCCCGGTGTCCCCGAGCACGACCCCGGGGTCCCCGCCCGCCCCCTTCGGCGGCCTGGCGCATAGCGTCCGTAGCGGCCCGGTCCTCCACCGTCATGAAGGCGAAGGCCCCTGTCCCCAGGATCGTCCAGGCGTTGGCGCAGGCCTTGCCGACGACCAGCCCGTCCATGACCGTGCTCGCGTCGCCCCCCACTTCAACAGCCCTGCCGGCGAGGGCGCTCTCGCGCAGGCAGGCCGAGTCCTCCGGCTCGACGGTGACCATCCGGGGATGCGCCTCTCCGTAGCGCTCCCAAAGGCGCGCGCAGACCGCCGAGGCGAGCTTGCCGCTGCCCCCGGGCACGAAGACATGCGTGGGGGCTTCCGGTAGTGGCAGCTGCGATGCGATCTCCTCCCCGACCAGGGCGTACCCCTGGATGATCCGCAGCGGCACCTCGGGATAGCGCCGCTGCCGGTCGCAGATGACGAAGTAGCCGTTCTCCTCGGCATCCTCGAACGAGCGCTGCACCGCCCGGTCGAAGGAGCCGGGGACGCGCACCACCTCGGCTCCGAAGGACGCGATCACCGCCTCCCTTCCGGAACTCACCTTGTCGTTCATGTAGATGATGCAGCGGCAGCCGAACATGCGCGCCCCCCAGGCCAGGGCGCGGCCGTGGTTGCCCGAGGTGGCGGCGCAGACCGTGACCCCGGCGGCGGCGTACCTGCCGTCGAGCAGCTCCCGCGTCGGGGCGTGGCGGACGCCGGCGGCCTTCTCGATCTCGCCGCGCAGCACGGTCAGCATGGCGTAGGTCGGTCCGGTGGGCTTGAAGCTGCCGATGTCGAAACGCGGGCCCTCGTGCTTGCACCACAACCGGGCAATTCCCGCGGCCGCGGCGCGGCCGTCGAGCCGCACCAGGGGGGTCGGCTCGTACCCGGGCCAGGAACCGACCTCTTCCCTGACCTCGGCCATCGACTCCGAGTCGAGCAGCGCCTGCTACTCCGGTCCGTAGGGAGCTCCCGGGCGGAAGTTCCGGTTGAGGACGAGATCGGTTCGGTACATGTTCGCTCTCCGTTCACGCGACTGCGGGGGTAAGCTATCTTGGCCGGCCGGCGCCGGCAGGAGCCCATAATCGAAACAACGGAGACCGCGATGACCAGACTTCCGCGCCTGATCTTCAACACCGACGGCAACTGGATGCTCTTCTACCTGCCGGACCGCAACCCCGGCGACGTCACCCACCAGCTCGAAGCCCTGGTCCCGGCCGGCGTCGACGCCCTTGCCGGACTCATCGGCATCGACGACGACGTCGTCTGGCGCGGCAGCCCGCACTCGGCCATGTGGGGAGACGACACCGAGGTCTGGGACCCCGACCCCGACGTCGACGCCGACGGCAACCCGGTGCGCAAGATGACCGCGGGCGGCTTCGAGCTCAGCCGCCTCGAGCAGCTCTACAACTGCATGGACGCCGTCATCGCCGACGGCCGCGAGCTGATGCGGATCTACATCGGCGGTTGCCGCCGGCACGGCATCGCGGCGATCGCCTCGATGCGCATGAACGACGCCCACACCTCGGACGAGGCGCGCGAGTGGCAGGTGCGCAGCCGCCACAAGAAGTCGCGGCCCGACCTGCTGATCGGCTCCCCCACCCCGACCCGGGCCGGCGGCGCCGACCGCTGGAACTTCTGCTGGCAGTGGGACTACGAGCAGGAGGAGGTGCGCGACCGCTTCCTCGGGCTCGTCGACGAGACTCTGGAGCGCTATGACTTCGACGGCGTCGAAGTCGACTGGATGCGCGGCCCCCCCTACTTCCGGCCGGGGCGCCTGCTCGACAACCTCGACACCCTCACGCGCTTCATGCGCGAGGCCCATGCCATCGTGCGCGGCCACGGGGAACGCAAGGGAAAGCCGATCTCCCTGATCGCTCGCGTACCTCCCTGCCTTGCCGAAGCCCGCGCCATCGGCATCGACGCCCGGGCCTGGATCCGCGAGCCGGTGGCCGACCTCTTCGTGCTCTCCTCCTCCTCCTACTGTCCCGCCCGTTTCGACATCGCCGAGGCGGTCGCCTGCGCCGGGGAGAGCGAGGTGCCGGTCTACGTCGGCTTCGACGGCGCCACCCACCTGACCTCGCCGCACGAAGGCTACGACCGGGGCGTGCCCGCGGTCCTGCGGGGGGCGGCCCTGAACGGGTACGAGCAGGGGGCCTCCGGGGTCTACGTCTTCAACTACGACTACCGGCACCACCGCGCTTCCCCGTTCGATGAGGAGGAGTACAACGACGACCACCTCGCCCTGCTTGCCGACCTCGCCGATCCGCAGCGGCTGGCGCGCCGCGACCGCAGCTATTCGGTGTCGGACTCCGCCCTCGGCGGGGCCGTCCACCACTCCCCGGGGGACCACTACCCGCAGGTTCCCCGCGACCTGAGCATGCCGGGCGCGCCACCGGCGGTTCCGGATACGAGATGAGCCTCGTCATCGAGGACGACATCGAAGCCGGCCTCGCCGACGGCCGCATACTCGGCACCGAGCTGCGCCTGCGGCTGACCGATTGCGAAGCCTGCATGGAGCGGATCTTCTGCCGTGTCAACGGCCGCGACGTCCCGCTCTACGGAGGCGGCAAGCTGGAAAACCAGTACGGTACCTGGCTGGTCGTGGAGAACCCTCCGGTCCGCAGGGGGGAGAACCTGGTCCTGGTCGGACTCGAGGGCCTGCAGACCCCGGACCCGTGGCCGACCCTGCACCAGTGCGAGGTGATGGTCCTGGGGTGCGACAGCGCCAGGTAGGCAGGCGGAAATCGAAAGACTATTCGGAAGTCGAGGACCCGAAAGATGAAGGGCGGTTTGTCGTCCGCGATGATCGTCAACAACGATATATTTTTCCAATAGTACCGACAAAGAATAACTTGAGCCTAAGCATTACTGTTAGTATAATATATATACATACTCCGAATTCCCATGTTGCTTTGCTTAAGTCAATAAAATAAATGGAAAAACCACTTGGTATGAAGGTCAACCCACGACAACTCCTGGACGATGGCTTCGTCATTTTACAGCAGGTCATCCCTCCGGAACAGCTGGAGGAACTGCGCGCCGGTTTTGAAGTCCTGGTCGAACGCCAGAAAGCCATCTGGGCAGACGAGGCCGGGCCCGACGATCCGCCTGGCGGCAGCTGGGAGACCCACCCGCAGCCGCGGCTGGTGTTCAACAACCTCGTCGACGCAGAAACCGCCCACACGGTGGAGTTCTGCTTGCACGAAAACACCCTGGGGATCAGCCGCCAGTTGATGGAAGCGCCGGAGGCGGCGATCACGTCCATGTTCTTCATGTGCAACCCCGTGCGCGACCACGGGCCGGCGCAATACAAAAACAAACCACCGAATTTTTTCTCCTGGCACCGCGATATCGACCCCACTCGCGAGGCCCCCTTGGGCGGCTTACAGATGGACATGCTGGAAAACGGCACCGGCACCGTGCAGTGGAATATCCCGCTCTACGACGACGACGTGCTCTGGGTGGTGCCCCGCAGCCATTGCCGCCCCAACACCGAGGCGGAAAACCGCCAGCTGATCGAGGATCCGCGCGAGCCCCTGCCGGGCGGCATCCCGGTGGAGTTGAAGGCAGGGGACGGGGTCGTCTATATAAACACTATCCTCCACTGGGGTAGCAATTACAGCCCCCGGCCGCGGCGCACCATTCATCTGGGCTACCGCTCCTTTGGCGGCTCCATTTACCCCTACTGCAACCACAACTTCTACTGGGACCCGGGGTTCACCAAACACCTGTCCCCCGAAGCGCGGGCGGCGTTCGAACGCTTCGCCGAACTACACGCCCTTGAGGCCGAAGTGATTGTCTCCGCCTTCCGCGCCATGCTCGACAAGGATGCGCCGGCCTTCCGCGCCTTTCTCGCCAGGCTACATCCCGGCGAGAAAGGACGGATGGTGTGCGTCGTGATGCTGTCACGGCTCAAACAGTCCGACGTCACAGGGAGGTTCTCAGCGGCAGAAGCCGCTATCCTCAGCCAGCGCTTTGCCCCGCTGGATGCCAGACTTCGGGCCGAGACGGAACAATACATTCCCGGCTTCCAGTCCGGGCCCGAGCCCATACCCTATGTCTTTGAAGAGATGCCGCAAGATTTCGAACTCGAAGACTTCATCGCCAGCTGGGATGCCTAGGATGCATTCTGGCATCCTGCAATGCCGCGATCCGGTGGAATCATGCGACTTTGTTTAAACTCTCAAGCCAATCAGAATGGGTTGGTAGCTTTGTCCATCTCCCGGGTAGTCGCAATGGTCACATCAGAGTCGAACTACCGCGATCTCCCCTTTTGAGCGCCGGTTCTACCTGAAGCCAACGGGTTTCAGGGAGGGCCGGGCAACGAAAGAAAACGCATATGTCTCTTGAACAGAACGCGCAGGTTGCCCGTGAGGCCATCGAGGCGCCACTGCGCGAAGACTGGGACCGTTTGCTCGATCTCTATGCCGAGGACGCCGTTATCAGGGGCACGCCAGAACCCGTGCACGGCCCCGACGCGATCGTGGAACTCTGGCAGGGCTGCCTTTACAAGGAGGTACCCGGACTGCGAGGAGAGATCATGAACATCATTGCCCAGGGCGATATGGTGGCGGTCGAATGGCGGGTCGGTAAGGATCTGGAAAGCGTGGAAGTGCACATCTGCCAGCTTTGCGACGGGAAGATCATAGCCAATCGGATCTATGGGGGGAGACCGTAATCGCGCAGGTTTGGAATTGCGGCCCCCAACGAAAACATCTCCATGCTCCGAGCCCCAGGACCAGGCGGTCGTTGAATAGGGCAGAGCGCTTGGTCCGCGCCTTGCGGACCTTCACCGATAAACCGCCTGAATCAAGGCGTTGATATACCCGTTGGAATAGGCGCGACTGGCCATTCCTTGTGAATCGGTTTTCTGGTTCTGGTTTCCCAGAGGAGGTACACCATGGTCCAAATAGCTAAGACGCACCAGAGGGGCTTGCATCTACTGGACGCCCCTGGGGCAACCGTGCAGGTATCCGATCCCATCATCGGGAAGGAGAACAATTTCGCGGCCGGTTTTACCGAGTACATCGAACCCAGCAGACTGGAGTGGACCTTCACCTACGACGAAGTCTTTTTCATGCTGGAAGGCGCCCTCGAGGTCCACGCCGCTGGCCAGGCCCCGGTCGCATTCGAGGTCGGCGACCTGGGTTACATCGAGAAGGGCACCCAGACCACGATCGTCGTGCCCGAACACGCCTACCTGTTGCACTTCACCCAACCGGCCTGGCGGGATCAACCCGAATAACTCATAGAGGCTTTCCGCACAGCGCTCAGTCTTCCTTGAATTCGGGCATGACGTGTTGCGCGAACATCTTCAGTGATTTGCACACCAGCTCGTGATCCAGGCCTCCGATCCGCGTCCAGCCCATAAAGTGTTTTGACCCTGTATTTTCCTGGATCCACTTGAGTTGAGCGATCACGTAATCGGGGTCGCCGACAATGGCGTGGTTTTCCAAGATCTCCTCGAATGATATGGATGCAAATCTGCGCTTCAGGGTCTGATAGATGTTGTCCGGATCCGGCGGGGCGATCTCCGGCGGCGGGGCGATCACTTCCGCCAGCAGGGTCTGAAAATACCACATCAAACTTGCGCGAGCTTCTTCTCTGGCCTTCCCGGTCGTCTCGGATACGTAGAGGAATCGCGCCAGCGGGAGATCCAATTGCCCGTCGAGTCCGGCCTCCGCGGCCGTCTTGTGGTAGGCCTTGTACAGCTCGAACACCTGTTCATAAGGGTCCAGAAAGGAGGTGAGCACGTCGTAGCCGTTTTGAATCACCCATTCATAGGTGGATGGGCTGACCGCTGCCACGTAGATGGGAGGATGCGGCTCCTGCACCGGCTTGGGGATGACGTTGACCTTGCGGACCTGGTGGAACTTACCCTGGTACTCAAATGGTCCGGACCAGGCCTGCAAGATGATCTCCAGCGACTCTTTGAAGCGCTCGCGGCTTTCTTCCGGGTCAATCCCCCAGTTGTAAAACTCCTCGAACTGATACCCCCGGCCTACACCAAAGAGCAGCCGGCCTTTCGACATGATATCGACGGTGGCAAAATCCTCGGCGACGATCACCGGGTCGTGGAAAGGCAGCACCACCACGGCTGTGCCGATCTTGATCCGCTCGGTAATGGCCGCTGCGTAGGCCGCCACGGTGTGGATGGAGGAGGTGATGGAGTAGTAATTGGCATCCGCAACGCGGTGATCAAAATGGTGCTCGGCAAGCCAGAGGGAATCCCAGCCGGTTTCGTCCAAGAGCCGAAATTGCGCGAAGGCCTCGTGGTAGGTTTCGACATGGTCTTTCCACGGCGGAGTCTCGAGTAGGTAAAATTGTCCGAACTTCATAAGGCGCTCCTCCACTTGAGCCTGCGGTCGAAAAAATAGGGACTACTGCGTCAGAAAAAAATACATCAAGAGTATAGGAAAAATCAGGCACCTATCGATACTATGCCGGCTGAGAACGTGCGCAAGCGTCCATCAGGGGCCCTGATGAATCGCTTGTCGTCGTCCAGAATCGTTTGAGAAGGCTCAGAGTACCGTTGTAAATTTGATTTCGGCCCGTTTCAGGGGTCGATCGGTACTTGTCGATCTGGTACTTGAGGGCGCACTCCTTCGCGATGGGCTCACCGGTGCCGGGAGCCCATCGCGAAGGAGGTCAGGCGGCGAAATCCAACAGCGGCTGAGGCGGGGCTCTCGGCGGGACCCACGCCGGCAGCCCTACTCCCTGCAGATAGGTCCGGATCGAGGGCGGGATCGGTCAAAGCGGCGATGATTTTCAGGCGCCCGCCACAGGCTGCGCATTCGCTGAGGTCGGCAGAAACACGCGGGCCAGCAGGGCCGCCCAGCCCAGGCGATGGGCGCAGGACGGAGCGCTCGACTCGCGCGTCGCCGCCGCAGATGCCTCAACCGGTTTGGCCGGCACGATGCGGCCGCGGTCCCGGGCCTGGGAGGCCAGGACCCCGTGGTAGCGCAGCAGATGGAACCGGGGCGGGGGGACCAGAGCCGCCAGCTTCTCCAGCAGGTCCATCGGAGAGAGCAGGAGATGACGGGTGCCATCCGACCACGAAAAACCAGCGGCTTTATCCCGAAGAGCTTCGGTTCCTCTCATGTTCCGGAAAAACCGGCTCATATGTCCATTTTCGCGGAGACCAGGAGGGTTCCTGGAGTGAAGCACCCGGGGCTGCGCATTAAAACCTCTTGCTCTCCAAAATATGGCTCCTCTGGAGAATCTGTGGGTGAGGAGGGGGCGCTGCGGCGATGGGCATAGAGGAGGGCAAGGTAGCACAGGCGCATCATCCCCGGGTATGTTGGGACAGCCCACCAAGACCGATCCCAACTTCCTGTGGAGGGAATGATGCGCCTGATCACGGTACTAAACCGGTGCACGACGTTCAAGCGGTTTGTGTTTGAGGGCAGTCATTTTGACCGGCACGGAAGGGTGATGGTGCGGATCAGGCCACGGAAAAACTCCCGGGGCGCGTGCAGCGGCTGCGGTCACTTGGCCCCCACCTATGACACGGCCACCGAGGCCCGGCTGTTCGAGTTTGTTCCCCTCTGGGGGTTTCCGGTCTTTCTGGTGTATCGCATGCGCCGGGTTGCCTGCAAAGCCTGCGGCCGGGTGGTCGTCGAGAAGGTCCCCTGGAGCACGGGCAAGCACCACCTGACCGACCTCTACCGCTGCTTCCTGGCACAGTGGGCCAAAAAGCTGTCGTGGATCGAGGTGGCGCGCTCCTTCCGGACCCGTTGGGACAAGGTCTACCACTCCGTCCAGTATGTCGTGGACTATGGGCTCGCTCATCGCCGCCTCGACCAGGTCACGGCCCTCGGCGTGGATGAAATCCAGTATCGTAAGGGGCATCTGGACTTTTGCAAAAGGCCGAATTCCTGGATAATCGGTCAAGGATAGAGGGTAGCGCGAACTCGATGGAACTTGGTATGTTTGGTAGAACGAAGGCATCCCCCGCCTTCGTTTCCCCTGGCCATGTGAGAGGTTGTTCATGCCAGGTATTGTTGATTTTCCCACGGTGGTTGAAGACGCGGTGGCAGAGTTCGGCGGCCTCTTCGCCAACGCCCCGGAGCGCCGTCACTTTGCGGAGTATCTGACCGGGTTGATGGTGGCCGAACGCAAACATGTATCGGCGATCAACGCCGAGTTCGTCGAGACCACCGATCAGTCCTGCCTGAACCGCTGGATTACGCAGGTGCGATGGGACGGGAAATGGCTCAACGAACACCGCCTGGAATGGTTGCAGGAGCACCCCTCGACGCGCTATTCGGGGCGCGGGGTGATCGCCATCGACAACACCTTGGTCGGCCACAGCGGAGACAAGATCGAGGACGTGGGTTGGTTTTGGGATCACTCCGACCAGCGCTATAGGATTGCCCACGACTACGTCATCGCCAATTACGTGTGCACCTCGGGGAAATACTATCCGTTGGAATTCCGTCGCTTTCGCAAGCGCCAGGAAGGGGAGACGGACACCTCCTTCAAGAGCCATACCGAGCTGTTCAAAGAGCTGGTGGACGGGGTCGTTTTCCGCCAGATCCCGGGCGATTTCGCCTTCGACTGCTACTTCAGCAGTGTCGAGTGTCTCGATCACATCCATAGTCATGAGCGCGGCTACGTAGGGGCCCTGAAGAGCAACCGCAAGGTCGAGTTCAAGGGCGGCCTGATGAAGGCCACGGAAGTGGCTGCGAATATCCCACCCGAGGATCGCAAACAGGTCAGCATCGGCAAGCGCAAACAATGGTATTTCACCAAGGTATTTCACCAAAACCCTGAGTCTGCCCAAGCTCGAGCACCGGGTTCGCCTGGTGATCCTGTGGGATCGCAAGAACGGCAGGGAAGCGGTCAAGTTTCTACTGACCCATCGCGTGCACTGGGAGATCAGTCGTATTCTGAATGTTTATCGCAAACGCTGGACGGGCACCGAGACTTTTCATCGGGACGGCAAGCACCATCTGGGCATGGGAGACGGTCAGTTACAAAAGCGGCGAGGGCCAGACCCGGCATAGGTACCTCGTGATGCTGACGCACAGTCTGCTCATGGCACGGATGCGGCAGGGCCGTGCGCGTGACTGGGCTCACACCGTGCTGACGACCATTGGCGAAGCCTGTCGAGCCGTGTCGCGAGAAACGCTCAGTAAAACCATCACCTGGGCGGTCGAACAGGCCATAACAGTAGGGTGGACGCAGGAGAGAATCGTCGCACACCTGAAACTTGTGTAAAAAAGCAGAGTTTGCAAAAGTCCAGTCAAGAAATACCAGGGCATCGTCATGCTCTTGCCCAAGGAATCCCCCTGGACCTCGCTCGTCGACAGTCTGGACCGCTTTTCCAGTGATTTCACGGACGAGAGAAATCAGCCCGATCAGCAGCAGAGAGCGGCTCTGTGATCGATTTTCTGCTCGACACCGACACCTGCATCTACCTCATCAGGAGACAACCGGCGCTAGCTTTGGCCCAGCAGGGTCGCCTACCGCAGCCGGTGGGAGCAGGGCGCAGCGCTCGAATCGCCCTCCTCCGGAGAGAGAAGTACTTCCGCAACGCCACCAAGGGCGAGATCAGCTTTGGACGAAGGCTGAAGGATCCCGTGACTCCCCGGCCGCGATCAACCATCGGCAGCAATCGACCATGGCCCTTTCCCCGGCAAACCGCGAGTCCCCCGCATGAGAGGGCCGAAACAAGGCGCGCGCCGGAAGCTGCGCTCCGTCAAAACCTGCAGGTTACTGCCGGTGCATCCTCGGACATTCCTGGCGGCGCTTTGTTTGCAGGCGGCGGTTAGGAGGGTTTTCCCGTGAGCAACCGATTCCCGCGACTTTGCTTCCTCGCCTGCGCGTTGGTGGCCGGCATTGGCGTCCCGGTCCCGATCGCGGGACTGACGATCTACCGCCTCGGCGGGGAGAGCCTGCCGCCCCCCGATGCGGACAGTCTCGGCGCCCCGCCCGGGTCGATCCGGTTCGTGCAGCTGCCCTGGAGCGAAACTCACGACGCCCCCTTCGGCAGCGCCCATCTCGTAATTATCCACCCCGACTCCGTTCGCGCGGATCAGGTGACGCTCGCCAACCTCACCCCGGAGATAGTCGGCCGGGGCGGCCTCATCCAGGTCCGGCGCCCCGGCCGGGAAGGATGGGGAACCGACGACGCTTTGATCAAGCTGCTCGACGGGGATCCCGAGACGGCCTACAACGGCGGGGTTCCGCCGTGGGAAGCGGAGGTCAGCCTCAAGGCGGCCGGCTCCCCCTTCTGCGTCAAGCGGCCCAACTACTGCAAATACATCCACGTGGTTCTTCCCGGTGCCTACCCGCTGCAGCGGATCCGGATTTACCCGATTCCCGGAAACGAGGAAAACCGTTTCATACCCACCTACACTCTCGGAATCAGCGACGGCGACCCGCTCAAGTTCGGCAAGCAGGACCGGACCTTTGGCAATCGCGCCGAGGCCTTATCCTATTCCGGGGTTTCCATAGTGGGTTCTTTCGACCTGGTGTCCGAGGTGGCGGAGAACAACGAACCCCTGCTCGAGTTCGATTTCGACGACGAACCGGTGAAGGAGGTCGTATTCATCGCCCCGATAGGAAACTGGGAGATCGCCGAGTTCGAGCTGCTCTTCGAGGGTTTCGCCAACGCCGCCAACTACACCACCAACCTCATAGACTTCGGCGAGCCGGGAACCCTCGGTCCGGTGACCTGGTCCGGGGTGCTTCACCCCGGTGCGACGGTGGATATCAGGGTGCGCGCCGGCGACACCACGGATCCCAACCTCTATTTCCGCAACACCTTCCGGGGCCGGGAGCGTAGCCGGCTGAACGCGGAGGGACTGCCCCTTGGCCGCTCCGAGTATTTCGCCCTGGAGTCCGGGGAACAGGCGGGAATCGCCCCCGACCTCGACAACTGGTCCCACTGGAGCCCGGCCCTCGAGTTCGCCAACGGGGAGGAGATTCTTCCCCAGTGGCGGCCTCGCCGTTATGCCCAGCTCATCGCCGATTTCCTGTCTGGGGGCCGCCTCGACTTCTTCGAGTTCTCGGTGTCTCAACCCCCCATAGTTTCCGGTGGCGTCGCCGAAATCGGCCCCGGAGTCGTGCCTGCCCGGGAAACGTCCCGTTTCACCTTTGTGTTCTCCACGGAGGTCTCGGTGGGAGACCTGGGATTCGACAGCATCCGCATCGAAACCCAGGCCCTGGTCGACAGCGTCGTTTCGGTGGCGGTCGAAGGCCGGCAGCTCAAGGCAACGGAATGGGAGCAGGAGATCGGGGCCAACGACTTCACGGTGCGGATTCCGCGCATGGACGACCGCAATACCGAAGACCTCGTCGAGATCCTCTTCGACGCCAGGATCTACAGCTTCGGGACCGAGTTCCGCGGGCGCGTCTTCGACAGCGAGAAACCCTGGGAGGTGCCCCAGCTGCTCGCCCCCGGAGACGCAGACTTCCGCATCGACAACAACTCGCTCAGCGTCGAGCTCTCCGACGTCGCCGCAAAAACCCTCGAGGATCTTCACCTCTCCTCCCCGGTGTTCACTCCCAACGCCGACGGAATCAACGATCTCCTGGGGCTGGAATTCGATCTCGTCAACCTTTCCGCCGCGGTTCCCGCAAGCATCCTGATCCACGATCTGACAGGAACGTCCGTGGCCGAACTGCGGCTCGAGCCCCTCGCCAGCGGTCCCCACCGGGCGGAGTGGGACGGCCGCGACGGCCGCGGGGACCTCCTGCCGCCCGGCATCTATATCCTCCGTCTTCAGGTCGACACCGATGACGGCGAATTCAGCGTCGAGCGGCTCGTGTCCCTGGCGTACTAAGGCCGTCATCGCTGAATACCGCGGGGAAGGCCACGTATCCGTCCCGATGAAAAGCGGCGAGATCATTCTCCGACGGTGCATTGATCCGAGCACCCCATCCCGCTGCTCGCCCCTCTCGACACCACCCCTCCACGCCCCATAGACTAACGATCTCTTCAGGCCGCTTATCGGTCCTGAGCGTTTCCTGTGACTGGTGGCTGAACGGGAGAATCCCCGCCAAGATGAAAGAGAGGTGAATCGTGGTTGATACGCCACTGAAAGTCGGATTCATAGGCTGTGGCGGTATCTCACGGGAACTCTACGTGCAGATGTATGCAGGCCTGGCAGATATCGCTCAAGTGGTGGCGGTGGCGGACCCGGTGGGTGAGCTGGCCGAGGAGCGGCGCCGAATGTTGACCAATGCCTATTTGGAGGAAGCCTCCCGCGAACGGGTCCTGGCTGACAAGGGCTGGAGTCCACAGGAACGCAAGGCCAACCGTGAGACTCACCTGAGGAAAGCGGAGGCCGCCGAGACCGCTTCCAATGTGTTGATAAGAAAATACCGCACCCATGAGGAGCTGTTGAACGACGACGAGGTGCAGGTGGCGGTTGTTCAGACGCCGCCTCCTGTCAGGGCGGAGCCCGTGGTGGCAGCCGCGGAATCAGGCCGGCATGTCTTCAGCGAAGGGCCCATGGCCCCCAGCGTCGAGGAGGCAGATGCCATAGTTGGCGCGGTAAGCAAGGCAGGGGTCAAGTACCTTTCGCAGTGCTTCCCCCGCTACACCCGGGCGATGGCCCTGGCACGGAGTGCGGTGGAGAGCGGCAAACTGGGTGAGATGGGCAGCGCCAGAGTTGAGATGAACAACTATCGCCCGCAGAGCTATTTCGACCCGGACTCTCCTTCCGGTCACTGGCAAGGCAGTTGGGAAGGTGAAGGAGGGGGTGCCGTGTTCCATCAGGGCAGGTACATCATAGACCCGTTTTTGTGGGTGGTGGGGTCCCGGGTTGTGGAGGTCTTTGCCTACTCCGGACCTGTGTTGCGCCGAGTTGAACACGATAGCCTCAGCCACGCAGTGGTCCGCTTTGCCAATGGTGCTACAGGCAGCATACACGCCTCTCTGATTACCCACCGCCAACCCCGCGGCCATCGAAGCCGCATCGAGATATCAGGTCAGGACGCTTCCCTCTTGATATTACCAGAAGAGAACGCTCCTCCCGATCTTACCCAGGCCAATACATCCTTCGCCTCGGTAGATAATCCCGCTGCCTTGGAGGCCTTGGAGACGCTGAGGGCGGATGTAGGACACATCCCTGAGCAAATAACTCAGGAATACCAGACCCGGCTGTTCCTGGAAAGCATCATTGACAATACGGAACCCCGTGTGCCCATCGAGGTACCACGTCATCACGTGGAACTGGTGCGGGCCATCTACAAGTCGGCCGAGGAGCGCCGGCCGGTCACACTTCCGTTGGACAAGGACGATCCCTTCTACAGCAGGAAGGGACGTCTGACTCATGGTGTTCAGCGAGGCGGATGACGAGCCATATGAGCGATGAGGAATAAAGGCATGCACGCAGCAATTCTTACGGAGGAGCTGGGGTGGCACCGCACGGGCTGGGCGATCAGACTCGGCCACAGCGACAGTGTCGAGAAGGTCTTTCTCTCTGATCCATCGGGGAAGAATGCAGACTTGGTGAGTCAGGCAGTCGGAGACAAACTGGGCGGTGTCTACTCCTCTCCGGCAGAACTCCTCGAGGAGCACAAAATCCAGATGGCCGTGGTGACCATGGCTCCTTCCAGGATGCCGGACGCCGTTCGGGCAGCCCTGGAGGCTGGCGCCCATGTACTTGTGGAGAAACCCGGCGCCACCTGCCCGGACGCCTATGCACCCCTAGTAGAATTGGCGAACGCTCGAGGGCTACTCCTCACCATGGCGCTTATTGCTGACTCCCCCGTGGTACGTGAGGCGGCCAGGATTGTGTCAGAAGGCACACTGGGCCGCATCTACGGCATAAACTATCTGAGCATGGACCACCAGAGGTGGCGACGACGCCATGATTTAGGTTGGGTGTTTTCCAAGGCGCAGGCAGGTGGAGGAATCCTGGGCCATCTTGCATGCCATTACCTTCATTCCATGCGCCGCATACTCGGGGAGGAGCTCGTGGAAGTGACGGGCTTTGCAGATGTCGTGTGCGGGGAGCCACTGGAGGTGGAGGACACCATAGTGTTGTGCGTCCGTTTTGCTGGTGGCGCTGTGGGTGTTCTACATAGCGGCTACTGGGGGCCGACTCCTTACCAGCCTGTAGAAACGGAGGTCCTGTCCATCAGCCCCACAGGTACTCTGATTCTGAGCGACTCGGTCAAGCCGGCACTCTTGCCCAAAGACCCGAGCTCCGCGCAGTCACGTGGCTTCAGGTTGTGGGGTGAAAAGGGCTGCATTTCCGCAAATTCTGACAGCGGGCACTTCACACTCGACCTTCAAGCCGACCTCAAGGGTGGTACCGGGCATTTGGGCGAACCCTCGGACCAGCACATCATAAAACGCTGGGAGACCAATCTCAGCCACGTAGTGGAACCCGAAGGTGAGGACCCTTTCTTTCAAGCCTTCCTCGATGCCATCCGTGGAGAGTGTGATCCGCCCAACTCCAACGAGGACGGTCTGCGCTTCCTGGAAATTCAACACGCCCTGTATCGCGCCTCCGATACAGGCAGAGTACAGCGCCTTACAGGCGGTTGACCTTGGGTAGTGATCCCACACTGAACGGTGGCCCTCAAGGAGAAGGCATCAGCTTGAGGGGTTGCGGGCTCATGATTCCGTAGCGAGGAAAAATGAGGCGCCTTTTTGGACTCTCGGTCAAGGCGCTAAGCGCACCGCAAGGGTCTGGCAACTCCCCTGAGGATCGTTTTTCCAATCCTTCGACCGAGCTCGCAGTACAGTTTGGGTTGCCTGTCCGCCCGTATCCGGATCAATACGGGTCTGAGGGGCCTTTGAGGGCACACCCCGCCGTACGCCCGGCGACGGCATCGGGTCGAGAAGGCAGGTCAGGCGGCCAACTCGAACTGCGGCTCAGGCTGGGCCCTCGGCGGGGGCATCGCCGGCAGTCCTACCTCTCCAGATAGGTCCGGATCGAGGTCGGATCGGTCAGGGCGGCGACGATCCGCAGGCGCCCGCCACAGGCCGCGCATTCGCTGAGGTCGGAGGAAAACACCCGCGCCAGCAGGGTCGCCCAGCGCAGTCGATGGCCGCAGGCCGCAGCGCTCGTCGAGGCGTCCGCCGCCGACGGCTCGGCAACCGGCTGGGCCGGCACGATGCGGTCGCGGGCCCGGGCCCGGGGCGCCAGGACCCCGTGGTAGCGCAGGAGATGAAACCGGGGCGGGGGAACCAGAGCCGCCAGCTTCTCCAGCAGTTCCATCGGAGACAGCAGGAGAGGGCGGGTCCCATCCGACCACGGCGTTTTGAGCGCGAAGGAAAGAGGGTCGGCATCGACGAGGCGCAGACGCCCTCCCGCCAGGGCCGGCCGGGCCACGTAGCGGCCCAAGCGTTCGAGCCCCCGCCGGTCAGGGCCTGCGATCCGCGTTGCATGCAGGGAGAAGCCGCGTTCCAGCAGGCGGCCGCCCGGCGCTTCCTCGTCGGCGCGCTCGCCCGCGCCCAGGCCCAGGCATGCGCGCGCCTCGGTCTCGTTCGGGGTGATCACCGACACGCTCGACAGATCGTGGGCCGACAGGTCCTGGGCCGGCGCCGGATTGAGGATGGTGGCACGGTTGCCCGGGGCCGAATCGCGCCTGTGGCCCGGTCCATGTCGGCGTCGAGAACGAGCATGTGCTGCACGAACATGAGGTCCGCCTTCTTGCCGGACTCCGGGCACCACTCGCGGAAGCGACTGGTGAACTTCATGCCGGCGCGGCTGTAGTTCTGCGAGAACGGCGGGTTGGCGAGCACCCGGTCGAACTTGCGGATCTGCCCGTTGTCGAGGATGAGCGGGTCCTCCAGCGTGTCCCCGTTCTCGATGGTGGATCGGGTGATGTTGTGGAGGATCATGTTCATGATGCAGATCGACCAGACCGTTCCGTTGGTGTCCTGGCCGTAGAGGGCCAGGTCGTCGGCGTTCTGGCCCTGCTCTTCCACGTACTGGTGGGACTGAATGAGGAAGCCGCCGGAGCCGACCGTAGGGTCGTAGATCGTGTTTCCGGCCTGCGGCTGGGTGAGCTGGACGAGCAGGCGGACGACCTCGCCCGGGGTATAGAACTCACCGCCCTTCTTGCCGGCGCTGTCGGCGAAGAACTTGATGAGGTACTCGTAGGCGGCGCCGAGCAGGTCGGGGAACTCGAAGTTGTCGTTGACGAGGACGAACCCGGGCTGGCTGAAGTGGTCGAGCAGGTCTTTCCACTTCTGGTCCGGGATCTTGGTCCTGCCCTTCACCGCGTTGAAGTCGATGTTGTTCTTCAGCACACCGGCGAGCGCGTCGTTCTCGTCTTCGATCGCAGCGATGGCCTTGTTGAGCATGTTGCCGATGTCTTGCTTGAGGTCCTTCAGGGCCGGCACGAGATCGCCGTTGTCGTCCTTCCACGGCTCGTGCCAGCGGGCTCTCATAGGGACAAAGAAAGTCTCGCCGTAGGATGTCTTGTCCTCGAGCAACTCGGCGACGAGATCCGGCTGGTCTTTGAGGTGTGCGAAGGTCTTCTTGCGGAGTTGCTCGCGTTTGCGGTCGAACTCGTCGGACAGCCGCTTCAGGAACAGCATGCCAAAGATGAACTCCTTGAATTCCGAGGCATCCATCTTGCCGCGCAGGATGTCGGCGGCCTTCAGGAGGAAGGTCTCGAGCTGGGTGAGGGTGATCTTCTCCTGTTTCATCGTCCGCCCCTCTCTCACGCTTCCGCCTCTACGAATCCAATTTGCTTTTCGAACGCCTGCCGGACCAGGCCCATCACGTAGGGCAGCTCTTCCGGCTTGCTAAGGCCTACCTCTACATCACCATTACCCCAACGACCAAGATTGGTGACGTCCTTGGCCAGAACTCTCGGATCATGTAATTCGTGAAACTGCATATTGAGCGACAGGCGAAGGCGACTTTTCTGGGGAATTATGTCTACGAAGTTAGTCTCGGCCTTGTAGGCGACATAGAGCTTCAGAAACTCTTCCGAGACGCACGGGTCGAGCGCCCGAAGGTCCTTACGAAAGATCTCGAACAGCTCGCGCATGGGCGAACCGATCGCGAGCTGCGGATGGTCATCGATCGTGTAGCCCCCTGCTTGCTCGCCACGCGGACGGTACGACTCGAGTACTTCGGCTCGCAAAGAAGGCACCGCCCATACACCCGCGGCCACAGCGGCAAGGCGTTGAGCGCGGTTCTTGATAGCCGCTTCATCCCACTTGTCGAGGCTTCTCAGGCCCTCGTTGAGCTTTAGTGGGCTCTCCCGGAATCCCCCTTTCATCTCACGCTTTTCCGAAAAGGATCGGTCGCTGTATTCGACGTTGTAGCCGGTGAGCGTAAGATTTCCGAGCGTGTGTAACCAGGTTTCCTGGACGCGCTGCCACTCGGGTCCGAGTTCCTCCCGCCACTTCGCAGACAGATTCTCGTTTTGCGGAAGGATGTGCTCGATGGTGTATTCGTCGACTGGAACACGCTCCTTGCGGCCATCGTTTTCGAGTCGGCGCAGCCAGTAGCTTCGACGAGGAAAGTTGTAGAGATCACGCACGACAAACTCGCGCTTGAACTCCTCGTCGCCCGGGAACCGGCGATAGGAAGGCAGCGTCAGCAAGTGAGCCTGGACGCTCTCAAGGTACCGGTCTTTCTGCAGCGCTCGCCCGAAAGTGCCGAAAGTCTTATTCAGCGAGTTTGTAGGAATCGCACACACCGAGCGGCGGAATACGTACGCCTCGACCAACCGGACGGCAGCCTCGAAGTCAGTGCTCTCGAGTCTTCCGTTGGCATAATCATCGTAGAGCTCAAGCAAGAACGGATAGGCGACGTCCACCTTCAGCTCTCTCAGGTCACGAAATGCCTCAGCGAGCCTCTTATCGGCTTCTTTCCCCAGTGCCATCGCGCAGTAATAGCCCGCGAAGGCGTGAATATCCGCGACGAGCGCATCCACGCCCGCAGCGTCTATATCCGGCGTTCGCGCATGAGACTTGAACGCTTCGTATACCGCTCGAATGTTCGGTATCTCTCCCGTCTTGAGCGTCAAGTAGTGCCGCATGAAGCTGTCGAAATGTGAGCCGTACCCCTCCTGCCCAAAACCCACTTCCATCGGGCGCCAGTGATCCTCGTATAGCCGAGTCTGGTGAGCGGGCTCTAGCCCCATCAGGATATAATTTCGGATCAGGTCGGCCTGGCTCAGCTCGCGTCCGGTCGAGTTCATACTCTCAAAGATGAGCTGGGGATTGTCCTGGTCTCGACTGAGCGCGATGTCGACCACGACCAGCTTCGCAAGGCCGTGGCAAAGCGCGGGAAGGTTGGCCCCAAGGTTCTGCACCTGCTCCTCGAAGAAGGCGAAATTCTCAGTGACGCGCAGGGATTGGTCGGTGGGTTGTGCCTTCTGTTGAACCAAGGCCAGCAGGCTCGCCTTGTCGGTCTGTGTGAGCAGCAGCTTGAATCCGCGCTCTCCCTTCTCCAACGGATTCAGCACGTAGTAACTGCGCAATTTCTCGGCCGAGAAGCCGTCAACGGGCTCGCGATCCCCCAGTTGGCGCGCTAAGGCTTCGAGAATCAAGGTGACCGTGGTCAGTCTCTGCTGGCCATCTATCACAAGGAGAGGTGGCCTACGGGATACCTGGTACAAGCCCTTCTCGATGTAGACGATGGAACCGACAAAATGGGCCGAGACGGCATCGTTGCTTCCGGTCCGCACGATGTCATCCCATAGCTGGCGGCACTCACGCTCGGTCCATGAGTACGTGCGCTGATAGATCGGGATGACGAACTGTGGTGAGTTCTCGAGGAAATCTAGGAACTTGGCTTCGGTAGCTTTCATTGCGCCAGCCCTCGTCCGGTGCCGCGGCCTGGCACCGTCCGCAGCTCGGATCCGATGGCTATCCGCTCCGAATTACTGGGGCGGAAAACGCTAGCGGCGGCAGTCTCGAAGCGGCTTCCGACCCCTAGCAGACAGGTGGTTACGTCGGGTTCATTCGTCATCAAGCTTCCCTCGTGGCGGCGTGCGCACCGAATCCCAAGACTCTGGCGGTCCACAGCGACTAGAGCGTACGAGCACGCCACGGACCATAGCACTGCAGCCTTAATCCAACAATATTGGGGTAAAACGACCCAACGTCGTCTCGGGGCGCTCCAAGGCTGAGGCTGGGTCGAACACACGTATCCGCACCATGCGGTTGTGCGCAGGTTCCCATGACCCGGCGAACGCTATCAGCTCGCCGCCATACGCGCCAGTTGCCATGTAGTCGCCGTTGTGCTGAGGTTCCCGCCAAAAATGAACTCTGGACGACGACCTCGCGCGCACCCCCGCATCCGACAAAGGTAGCCCATCCGGTGAGGACCACCTTGCAGAGCGCATCGGCCACACGCTCTCCCCGACCAGGATGCCCTTGCCGGCGCTGACCGGCGTGCCGGTCGAACCCACTGCACGCGCACGCCACGACGGCGCCAGCCACTCCGAGCGTCGCGGCGACCCTTTCGCCGGACCGTAAGGCTGCCATTCCCGCTAAGCTAAGCCCCGCGCGGCCAGCGGCGCTTTCCCCGCTCTCACAACACATCGGGCACACCGTGACACCGGGAGCCGGAGTCCGGCTGTCAGGGGCGAGTCCCGCGGCGCGGAGTGCAGTCCCTCGCGCCCGGTCGATGTCGCTCACGTTCCTGGCATCCGAGCAGCGTCAGCTTGCGCGCAACTTCTCGATACGTCACGCGGTGGAAATCACGGTCTCAAAGAGTATAGGAATCAGGCACATATCGGTACTATTCCGTTCACTGAGAACGTGCGTAAAGGTCCATCAGGGTCCCTGATGAATCGCTTTTCGTCGTCCAGAATCGTTTGAGAAAAGCTCAGAGTACCGTTGTAATTTGATTTCGGCCCGTTTCAGGGGTCGATCTGGTACTTGAGCGCGCACTCCTCCGTACGGCTCACCGGTGCCGGGAGCCCATCGCGAAGGAGGTCAGGCGGCGAACTCGAAAAGCGGCTCAGGCGGGGCCCTCGGCGGGGGCATCGCCGGCAGCCCTACTCCCTCCAGGATAGGTCCGGATCGAGGCCGGATCGGTCAGGGCGGCGATGATTCTCAGGCGACCGCCGCATGCCGCGCATTCGCTGAGGTCGGAGGAAAACACCCGCGCCAGCAGGGTCGCCCACCGCAGTCGATGGCCGCAGGACGCAACGCTCGCCGAGCCGTCCGCCGCCGACGACTCGGCAACCGGCTTGGCTGGCACGATGCGGTCGCGGGCCCGGGCCCGGGGCGCCAGGACCCCGTGGTAGCGTGGTTTAGGAATTGCTCCAACTCAAACAGCTCATCCATTGCCCTAATCATTCTGCGTGTCGCGGATGCTATTTCTTTCTCTTCCCCCGTTGGATTTTTGATAAGAATGCTTAAAGACACCCCCCGTTACTGCCGCCTCGTAGTCGATCCAACACTCCAAGGCGTCCTTTTCCCGGAAGAACATCGCCTTGTGCCTCGCTACCGATTGGGCCAGCGTACGGTCGCCAAGCGCGGTCTGGGCAAAGCTGGCGTCATCCAGGCGTACCAGGTCATACCAGTGGCGGGAGAGTCGCTCCCCGCGTCTTCGTTGCTGGCGACAGAAGACGTGCATGGCGGTAGCTTTCTCCCAGAACGTGCGCTCGGCCAACATGACCAGGGTGTGAGCTGTGGGGAACGCTACGTCAGATATGTAAGGTGCCGCATCGCACTCGATCTGACGCTCCTCGCGAGGCTCTCCTGTCGAGCGTGCCCCAAACCCCAGCGTTACCTCCGGCCTGACGAAGCCGTAGTCAGAAGAACAACGGCTCATAGCCAACGAATACCCGGTCCTGGTCAGCTCGCACCCGTGCCGACAGGCCGGATTGCGACAGGTTGGTCTCGATGGTGGGACGTGCATGTTCTCCCACCCATTCGGCCAAGCGCTTCCTTATTTCCCGCGTCCAGTTTCGCTCCTGGCTGCGCGTGGATGGCAAAGCGTCTCCCCCACCTCTCTCCACCAAGTCAGGAGCAATGGTGCGGATGTCATGGGTGATGCCGAGGTCTTCCGAGAATCGACGAATAGCGTGATATGCCTTGGCCAGAGAGGTTCCTCCCTTGAACGTCAAGGCCCCGCCAAAAGGGCTTTTCACAAGAGCGCTCAAGGTGTGAACAACCCAGATGTCCTTCTCCAGGAGATGTGCTTGTCTTCCGCTGAGGCTGGCGGCCACCCCCAGGGCATCCCGCTGGTCTTCGAGCGAGAGTGACTGAAACGACGTGTCAGCCATTGGCCACCAGTGCGCTCACGGGCCCTGCTACCCAAGCAGGCATTAGAGCACGCGATGCAGCCAACTCCTTAAAGTCCTCCGCGGAGAGCTTGCCACCTATCATTTCCAGGCCAGCCTCCACCCCATCGGGACCCAGCCAGGACAGTGCGCGCACTACTTCGCCTGCCGGCCGATGAGGCGCTGCCAACTGCCAGCGGGGTGCATGGCGCAGCTCCACCGTCAACTCACCGAGCCTCAGCTTGCGGCTGCGTCCGGAGGTCAGGACACCAAGAATGACCGAACCTGGATTCATCCCAAGCCCATTGGCAACCGGTGGGGCTGAAACAACGCTCGAGCAACACCCCACCTACATCTTCACCGAGCCTCGCGTCGGCTACCGGATACCGAAGGGGAAGGAGCCTAAGCGCAACGGAGACACGTACACGCCGCTGGCCAACGCCATCCCGTCGTCGCTGCGGCCATCCAAGGCAACCTGATAGCGACCCGCCGCCTGCACCCCTTCGACGGGGGTGCGCACCCGCGGGTCCCATCCGACCACGGCGTTTTGAGCGCGAAGGAAAGCCGCTGCGAATCGAGGAGGCGCAGGCGCCCCGAGGCCAGGGCCGGCCGGGCCACGTAGCGCCATAAGCGTTCGAGCCCCTGCCGGTCAGGGCCCGCGATCCGCGTAGCGGCATGCAGCGAAAAGCCGCGCGAGGTACGGACAGTCGCGACATGGAACTGCAGGGTTGGACGGCCGGCCCCGGCATGAAGCAGATGCTGGACAACAACTGGGGCTTCGCGCGAAAATCGGCTACACCCGGTACGGAGGCGAAGACTGGGTCACTCCGTTCGACGAGGTGGGCGTCATGGTCCCGGCTTCACTGGAAGCCGGCGAAGGCCGGCATGTTGTTGAGACTGGCGCGGTAATTCTGAGGGCTGTGGAGAAAAAAGGCCTCTTGACAGGGTTTTAAAACAATGAGAATTCTATCTCGTGACACGAGGCCGACATCAAGGCGGCACGCGGGCTGGTTCGACGCGACGGGGAAAACCGGAACCCATTGACGGCCTGCGGTGGGCTTGCCGTCGTTGGCCGCCCCAATCTGCCCGTGGCGTTCTGAACTATGGGAGAATCCGATGAGCACTGAATACACTATCGTCATCGAGAAGGATGAAGACGGTTTTTACGTTGGGAGCGTTCCCGGTCTACCGGGCTGTCATACCCAGGGAACGTCAATTGATCAGTTGATCGAACGGATGGAGGAGGCGATCGCCCTCTGGCTTGAAGTCGAGGGAAGAGAGGGCGAAGACGCCCCGAGTCCGCTTGAACTGGTAGGCATTCAAAGAATATCCGTATGAACAGAATGCCGGGCGTGACGGGTGCCCATTTGGTCCGATCTCTGCGGAAGGTTGGTTTCGAGCTTGTGAGGCAACGAGGGAGTCACGCGATTATGAAGCACCCTGATGGACGGAGCACGGTTGTGCCCATTCACGGCGGTGAAACGATCGGCGTTGGCCTCATGTCCAAGATTCAGAGAGATGTCGGGATTGACCGGGAGGCATTCATTGATCTGCCCGGCAATTGATCTATTGTTGGTCGGATTTTACAGATGAGTGATCATGGTCAGATAAAACCCGTGCTTCCACGAATGGCCTATGCCGAAAACCAAAGGCTTCTTCGGAGCGGCCTCTCGGTCTTAAGAGTTCCCCCGACCGACATTTGACGAAGCGTGGGCTTCTACCGGCGGGGCTCGAACGCTTTGTGCCGCTACGTGGCTTGCCTAGTTCAGTCCGCCCCCATGCCAAAGTCTCCGAGATGATATGCCGTCATACCAACGAACTTCGCCTGCCGTGAACCTTGCCATTGCAGGGGCGGGGCGAAAATGATGAAGAGAAGGGTGACATACCCAAACTTCAAGGAAGCAGCATGGATCGAACGATTGGCTGCCGTCCTGGAACACGTGGCGGCGGAGGGGCGACCGTCCTACTCTCTGATGTTTCCCCATGCGAGTGGACACCTCGAAGCGCCGAGTTAGATTTCCGGCAGGAGGTGTTATCATGACAGGAAAGTATGATCGAGAGTTCAAGCTGGAGGCTATCCGCATGGCCTCGGAAGAGGGGAGTACGGCTGTTGAGGTAGAGCGGCGCCTGGGCATCAGCCAGGGCCTCATCAGCCGTTGGAAGAAGCAGTTGAAGGCCAAGGCAGAGGAAGCCTTTCCGGGGACCGGCCACTTGAGTGATAGCGACGAGGAGATCAGGCGACTGCGTCGTGAGTTGACGCGGGTATCGCAGGAGCGGGATATCCTAAAAAAGGCGGCGGCCTTCTTCGCCAACGAATCGCGATGAGGTACGACTTCATCGAGGCGGAGAGGGCGAGGTACCCGATCACCATGTTGTGTCGAGTTCTGCAGGTGTCTCGCAGCGGTTTCTACGCCTGGCAGCAGCGTCCGATCCGTCCTCGGACTGAGGAGACACGGCGACTGGATGTCGAGATCAACGAGTTGTACGAGGCCAGCAGGCGGCGCTCCGGGAGTCCGAAGATCACTCGAGCTCTGGGGACACGAGGCTGGCGAGTGAGCAAGAATCGCGTTGCACGGCGCATGCGGCAGCTGGGGCTGCGCTCGATCGTCCGCCGTCGCTTCAAGGTGACGACAACCTCGCGGCATCGGTTTGCGGTAGCGCCGAATCGGCTGCAGCGCGATTTCACCGCGCAACGCCCCAATCAGGTGTGGGTCAGCGACCTCACCTACCTGCGCGTCGGTCGCGGCTGGCTGTATCTGGGGGTCTTCATCGACCTGTATTCGCGACGCGTGGTTGGCTGGGCGTTGAGCTCGGCGCTGGATCACAGCGTGGCGCTGACCGCTCTGAAGCGGGCCGTCATTCGACGGCGACCGCCGAAGGGACTTGATCATCCACTCCGATCGCGGCGTGCACTAGGCCTGCACCGGCTTCACTGAGTGGGTCACCCAACACAGGCTTCGTGCAGAGCATGAGCCGTAAAGGAGACTGCTGGGACAACGCTGTGGCCGAGTCCTTCTTCCATCTGCTCAAGACCGAGTTGACCTATCACGAGCGCTGGTTCGACTACCGGGCCGCACAGCGCAGCCTTTTCGAATACATCGAAGTCTTCTACAACCGAAAAAGGACTCATTCAACCCTGGACTACGTGACACCCGACCCATTCGAGCAACAGTTATCCACAATCGCCGCTTGAGAGTGTCCACTTTTTCGGGGGAGTATCAACGCGGTACCGTACGCCCAGATCGGTCAGTACAGCCTTTTGCTGGGCGAAGGATTCCGCCGCACACCCGCTGTCGGCGAAAACTGTTATCGTGGGATAGCCACATTGCCGGAACGCCGATAGGACCACCGTTTGCACGAACACAAAGTCGATGTTGTGCGTGAGAACGACCGCGTTGGTGACATCCCTTGCGGACGAAATCACCTCCAGCACATCCGACCGCATCCCTACAACTCCCGTACGAGCCGGCGTCCTCGCTCTGTCAGACCGAAACCTCCATCTCGCCGCTCAAGAACGCCGAGATCCGCCCACACGCCCAACACGTTTCCCAGCCGATCGCCGCTTTGCCCGGCAGACACTGGAATGCCGGTAGGCCGAAGCAACGCCCCCTCCGGAAAGAAGCGTAGCGAACACTTCTGTCCCTGGCTCATCTTCCGAAGTGTCGTCGAGAGGTGGGCCTCAATCACCACCTCGACGAGAAGCCTCCGCAGCGCCGTTACCACTGGACTCTTCCGCTCGGCGTCTAGCACGGTGAACGCCCTCTCCAGATACTCCCCCCGCCGGTCCGGTATCTGCCCGGCCGCTCGAACATCCTGGGTCTGGCGCTTCGATGCCACCAGTAAGCCCACGGCGAGGATCGCCTTGCACCATGAAGGGAGCCCTCGCCCCGCAACGATCGGCACTGCCCGCCTAAGCCAGGCGTTCTGCGCCATGCCCCGCTCGATCTCCTCCACCGTCGCTCGAAGGACAGGTTGTTCGACGCCGAGGACGTCAACGAGCAGTTGCGGCAGGGGCTCCTCGCTCGACCAAGTATCCAGTGCGTCGTCCACCGTACCCTCGGTCAGGTCCATCAACGTCTCGGTCAACGCGCTCAGGAGCAGTTCGATCGCGAAGTGCACGCGTCGTCGAAGTTCGTATTCGGCCCACGCTGTCTCGACGTCGCTGCTCGATACTCCATCCACGGCCTCCTTGTAGGCGCTGACGATGAGTTGCGCGGACGACATCGTATGCGTTTCGAGTCGCTCGAAGGCCCAACGGCTCGTCGCCAGAAACCGTCGGTATGTTGCGCTTACATCCGGGCGATCCACGTATGCGTGGACGAAGGCCTCCTGCAGGAGTTCACGCTCGCGGGGAAGTTCATCAAGACCGTTCACGGAGAAGAACAGCGCCTCCGAAGCGAGCGTCGACGCGGTTACCGACCCACCATGGAGGATCGCCTCTACGAGTGCCGAGCCCTGCAGAGCGTCGCGCCGCGCCTTGTGCAGAGCCTTCCCGCGCGGCGGGATCACGACCGGGAGATCGCGATCTCCCGTCTCGACAAGCCCGAAAGACCGGCACGGCATGACGTAGGTTCCGTACGAAGCCCCGCCCCAACCGTCCGGCAACTCCACGGACCCCTTCGCGTCCAGCTCCGCCAAGGCGCGGCCGAACAAGTCCGATCGCGATCCAAGCACCCCGTAGATGCCGCCATTCCGCTCTTCCTTCTCTTTCGCGCGGGTAGCCGCGAGGACGGCGAACTCCAGCCGGCCGAGCATCTCGTAGAAGCGGCCTTCGTGGAACGACGCCACTCCGCCGCCTCGGCGAAGTTCCTCCTCGTAGACTCGACGACCACCCACGGGAGCAGCGATAGGTACCTAGCCCGGAGCGAGATCGTCGTGATTCCCCCTACCCATTCCCGCTCGATGCTCTGGTCCAACCGGCGGAGACCCAGTATGTCGAGTCCTCCGATCTTGTCGCGTTCGCCGGCGTTCCAGAAGTTTTCATGGTCGTTCTTGGAAAGTCTCCATCAACTGCGACCCCGAGGCCGCGTTAGGGACGCCGCGGCAGAGCTATGCATTGGAACTCTGAGTCGCGTCTCCCCTCGTCGTAGCCGTGCCCTTGGACGACCACCGAAGCCCATTGATGTTGCGTCTCGCAAAGGACTCGGCCCGTCGATTGCAGATTACGGGAATTCGTTTGTCTTTCCCCGCCAAGCTGCCGCGCGTCTCCCGAATCTAAGGAAAGATGGTCGGCATCGAGGACGCGCAGACGCCCCGCCCCAGGGCCAGCCGGCCCACGTAGCGGCAGCACCGGCCAGGAGATGGGATCTATGGGAAGGCTTGGAACTGGTGGGGCTTTAGTTCCGCGGTGTAAAAGGAAAGGGCGTCGAGAAACAGCGGGGACGCTGACTCGCTTGGGTGATCGGCTTCGCGGCGAAGGCCCTCTTGGACCAAAGTTGCGAGCCCGGATGGCTGCCGCCCAAACGGAGGACGAATGAGAACTGACGATCCGGCGTACCGCTCGCACGCGGTGTTTGCCGCCCTTGAACGATACGCGGAATTCTACGAGCGGCTCTCGGACTCCATCATGGGGTTCGTATCCCCGGGCACAGGCGCATTCGTGAACATCGACACGAATCTGTACCAGGCTATGGGAGGCACGTTGAACTCAATCCGGGTGATCCTCGGGGAAGGGCGCATCAACGACGCATACGCCTTGGTGCGGAAGTACTTCGACTCCGTGACGCTAAGCCTGTACGTCGGCCTGTACTTGAACGACCGCCGCGACGAGACTGCGGCCGCAGAAAACGAGGTGAAGGCCTGGTTGCGGGGCACGATACCACTGCCGGAATACAAGGCCATGAAGGCCTACGTAGTGCGCGCGGCGCGACTAGCGCCGGTCATCGGCATGCTGCTGAAGAGCGACGACCGGTACAAGGGCATACGCGACCGGTCCAACGGCCACATGCACTTCAACGACTTCCAGTTCGTGCTGCTGAACGACAAGGACGTCTACGTAGACAGGCATCCCGTTCTGGACAGGATCGAAAGCGATGTCGCGGACCTCTTCGTGCTGCATCTGGCGTGCGTGTTCTTCATGAACGGGCATTACATGATGTCCAGAGACTACGTGGACTACCTAGAATGCGGCATGACGCCCGAAGAGGACTCGCAATACTGGGTCGCCCCTTTCGTCCAGGAAGTCTTCGACGAAGTGTTGAGGGTCCGGCGACCGGACGTCTGCGCGGCCATCAAGAGCCACACGTCGATGCACTTGGAGTGAGGTCGCGGATGGCGGAACTCGGCGGCGGGCGGCTGGGACGATGGCAGAGATTCAAGCCTAGGTCGGACTTGATTTCAGCAAGTGACCAGCCATCGTAAGATCATTCGGGTGCTGACGCCGTGTATTTGACAGGTACCACCACCATGTAGGCGGAGTTGGGTGCCCGAAACCCGGACAGGCACAAGGTGTAGTCGTCCTCCCCGTGCCCTCGTTGGGAAAACGTGCTGGAGATCTGGGGGAACGTCGCACGTACCCGATCCATCAAGCCATTTTGCGGCTCTTTCCACGCGATCATGTGGAGCGTCTTGCCTTCTCTGATCGACAGTTGCGCAAGGGCGAAGTGAGGGATTCGTCCTCGCATATTTCGTCCGGCGTCAACGATGAAGAAACTCACAAGCACAAGCTTCTCCTTGTGACCGATGATTAGCAGTTCATCCTTGCTCGGATTCACAGGGGTTTCCGATGCATCTCGGCCAACACCCCAGGGCGGAAATACGAGGGTGAAGGTGGCTACGGCTTCCGTGTCAAACTGCGGCTCGGTCCAGACGGGCCCGAACCGATAATCAGCCCCTGTGCGTTTCGCCGTTTCACTCGTGATGGAGATGTGCTGCCGTCCCGACGCGTGCAGACTGACTTTTTCGGCATCTGGAACGTCGCGACTATAGACGTACGCGTCGCCTTTTTTTTGGTTGATGGTGACTCCCCAACGGTTTGAAACCAAGCCATCGGATCGCACGACCGAGAAGTTGATCGGTCCCTGGATCAGAGGGAACACGAAATCCTTGTCACTGCCGGACACCGAAAGGACCTGCATGGTGTCCGAGTCAAAGGAAACCTGACTGAGGTCAGAGGTGGTCGTTATCGGCACGAAGGGACCCGCGAGTTAGGAAGTTCAGGTGCGCGCCTCACCCCACGGCAAGGCCATGCGACGTTGATTGACCCAGCCGATTTCGCTACAGGCATGTTCAACCTGTCAGCTTGAGGCCCTGGGAAGCTCCCGAATTCCCACTTGGCGGCGTCGAACGCAAGGAATGTCCGTCCTGACGTCGGTGTCCAGTAGGCGAAGCCGCTGTCCTCTACCCTTCCGATCGGAGCCCGGGTTCACCGGGCTCGCGCCCGCTCTCCTTCCTGGCTTTCCGCGGCGGGTCCTCCAGCACCTTCAACAAGCTGATAACCAGAAAGATGTAATCCGTCATGAAGATGGCGTTCAGACTGTTCTGCATCGACGAATACACTACCAGACCGTGCACTACGGCATGCCGGTTCGGTACCGGATCCCTCGCGAGACGTTGCCTGGCGTCTTCGTCGTACGCCGTTTCGTAGAGATGATTCGACAGCCGGTCGAACAGGTTCAGTCCGAGGAAGCCTCCGGGCTCCATCGCTGATATGGGGATGCAGCCCGCAACCTTACGCAGCACATGCTGGCTGGTTATCCGTTCCATCTTGTCGCCGTGCAGTTCCTTGCGGGCAACCCGCTCGATCTCCGGAAACAAGAGGCGACAGACACTGCGATAGAGACCAGTCTCGTGAGCCGTTAGCGCCTCGCCAAACGTTTCCTTCGCTTCTTCGTCCAGCCCGTACTCGGTCAGCCGCGTCTCAATGTTCTGGCGCACTTCGCGCCACCGCTCCTTGTAGTAGCTGGACAGAAGCGCGTGAATCGTGTCGCTATCGCCAGCGCATTTCTCCACCTGATCGAGCGGCGTGCTGTGGTGGGGGAGCCATCCCGCTGTGTCGAACGCCTGCGCCCTGCGGACATCATTTGCCAGTTGTTCCGCCACGGCCTTCAACGGTCCAAGATCGAGCTTTGCAACGGCGCTCGTAAACCGCGCATGGCCCTGGATTTCCCGCACCACCGCCAGGTTCTGCTCGTGCGATTTCCGGATTTGCGCCTGAATCTTCACGATCTGCTCTTGCAGATCGGCAAAGGGCTGCATCGCCTGTCGCAGTCCCTGGCATAAGTCAAAGACCGGCTTCATCGCGTCCCGAGCACGCGCCGCCGCCGCGACCGCCTCTCTCAGGTATTCATCATTGCGTCTCACGTTCATGTCACCCCCACTCGAACGCCTGCGGCGCCTCATGCTCCCAGCGTTCCAAGTCTTCGGCCGTGACCTCTCGCTGTTCGCGGTCCACGAGCTCGATCCAATGGTCCCGGCTCCCGAGTGCCTGGCCAGTGCGATGGCGACGTCCAGGATCTTGTCTTCCGCCGAAAACCGTCCGTCCCTCGCAAGCGCTTCGGCGAGCCGCGCCACAACCGGCGCCAGCTTCCCGTAACGCTGGCTCTTCCGTTCGCCATACGCCGTTTTCGCTTCCGCGACCACCTCTGACCGAGGCCCGGGGGGTTTTGCAAAGGGATGGAACCGATGGACCGGACGGCCCCATTGCACCCCTCCGTGATTGTGCGCCTGTCCGAGCAGCCGGCAAGCGGACCGGCTCAGACACTCCCGAACCACCGCCAAACACACGATCGGCACTCGGTGCGACACAGCCAGCAATTCCAGAAACTCCAGCGCATCCGGCCCGAACGGTCCGGGCGGTTCCGCATCCGTCTCCGTCAGGTCGCCCCTCCGGCGGAACACCGGCCTCCACTGGAACGGCCTCACCACCGCCCCGACCAGCCGCCAATCCCGAAACCTGACGACGTCCGGCGCCATGTCCTTCAGCACCTCTTCGTCCACGAAGGCCCGCGCCCGCTCGAACGGCAGCATCGTGAGCCCGCCTCCTATGTCGATTTCCTCTTCCAGGCACAGGCCATGGAACAGCACCACATCGTATCCGATGTCGAGACCGCCCGGCTCAGCCGAGGAGTTACCGCCACTGGCAGAGTGGAGCAAGGCGTGTAACTCTCCTGCGGCTTCGTGGAAACCGTCCCCCGGCAGTTCGTCCGCGCGCGCCATCAGCCCCCCGATCAGGTCCGTGAGCGACGTCAGGCTGCCATGACCATGGATCTGCACCCAAAAATCGTCGTTGTCGATGCGGGGACCCACGGCGCCCCACAGCGTGGGATGCGATCGCAGGAGGGTGCGAACCGGGTCCATCCCCGCCCGCAGCGGCGCGTAGTACGCATGCTCGCCGAAGCCGTGAGCGGCCTGGGCATAGAGCATTCGCAGATCGTCTAATGGAAACGGCGTCTCGTCCCGCCCGTCGACCACGACATTCACGCGCGGATTTTGCTGCCAATATTCCTTCAGGAACGGCCCCTGAGTCTTTGACAACCCGGGAAGCGCTCGCGCGAGCCGCTCGATCCAGACTCCGGCTTCGAATTCCTCCGACTTCATGCGCTCACCAACGCTCAACCGGCGACCCTGCAACGCGACCTACCCAGCTCTCCAACTCTACGCCCGCTCATGCCTCCATCTCCCCATTTCACCGCTCGCCCGAGGGGCCGGAGATCAGCCGCTCCGACACCGACCTGGCCGCTTCTGCCGGCCGCCACTCGAAGCCTTTCCTGAGAAGCGCACTCATGTCGCATCGACTGCTTATCACCCATCTTGCCCGCGAGATTCCTCTAAAACATCGTGCGGGGTCACCGGGCGACCTCGCGATTAGGAAAAATACTGCACCTATTTCGGTACCATACCGTTCGCTGAGAAGGTGTGTAAGGGTTACGTGGCTGCCAAGGACTGTCTCTACCTAAAAATCGGAAGGCGCGAAATATAGCACATGCTATAAGCGATTTGACAAATCACGGGACCATTGGGTACAATCTGGCGTAACCGAATCTACCGCAGAAGGATAGAAGGCAGAATGTCACCAGCTCTAACGGACGGAATTCCCGGAGATTACCCCCGCCGGATCAAGAGCATCCGGGGCCTCCGGGGTCTGACGCAGGCGCAGTTCGCGGAGCTCGTCGGCGTCTCCTTTGCCTCCGTCAACCGCTGGGAGAACGGACAGTCCCGCCCCAACAACCTGGCCTGGCGGCGCGTCGTCGAGCTGGAGAACCTGCCGGCAGAAGGGGCGGATCAGCCCTCGGCCGATGAAGGTCCAACCGGGCCCCCGAGCATGGACTTCTCCGCCGATCCGGAGGCGGTCTCGGCCGTCGCCGAGGCGCATCGCCTCGCCAGCGGCCACCTCTTCAATCCCGCCTTCGCCACCGAGACATCGCTGATCGACCCGCTCCCGCATCAGCGCATCGCCGTGTACCAGCGGATGCTCCAGCAGTCCCCGCTACGATTCCTGCTGGCCGACGACGCCGGCGCCGGCAAGACCATCATGACCGGTCTGTACGTGCGCGAGATGCTGTCCCGCCGGCTCCTGCGGCGCGTGCTCGTCGTGCCCCCTGCCGGCCTGGTGGGAAACTGGGAGCGGGAGATGCGCACCCTCTTCCGTCTGCCCTTCCGCATCGTCGGCGGCACCGAGGCGCGCGCCGGCAACCCCTTCCTCGGCCCGGAGAGCGACCTCGTCATCGTCAGCGTCGACACCCTGGCGGGGGAGCGCATGTTCGGCCACCTCAAGGACCCGCAGACCGACCCCTACGACCTCGTGGTCTTCGACGAGGCTCACAAGCTGTCAGCGGACCGTCAGCCGGACTTCCGGGTGCGCAAGACGGGCCGCTACAGGCTGGCCGAGGCCCTGGCCGGCGCCGAGTCCGACGACAAGGATCGGTGGGAGCTCCCTTGGTCCGCGCAGCACCTGCTGCTGCTGACGGCCACCCCGCACATGGGCAAGGACCACCCCTACTACTACCTGTGGCGCCTGCTGCTGCCGGATGCCCTTTCCACCTTCGACGCCTTCGAGGAGTTCCCGCCCGACTCCCGGCAGCGGCACTTCATCCGCCGCACCAAGGAGGAGATGGTCCACTTCGACCATCGGCCGCTCTACCCGCAGCGCAACTGCGACACCCTCAGCTACGAGCTGTCCCAGGGACCGGACGGTGAGCAGGAGCTGTACGACGAGACCACCGAGTACATGCGCTATCACTACAACTGGGCAAAGGCGCTGAACCGTTCCGCCGCCCGGCTGGCCATGAGCGTCTTTCAGCGCCGCCTGGCCAGCTCCACCTATGCCCTTCTGCGCTCCTTCGAGCGCCGCCTCGAGAAGCTGGAGGGTCTGATCGACGACATCCGCAGCGGCCGCCTCACCGAGGAGCAGCTCGCGAGGCGGCAGCAACGCCTCGGCCGGCTCGACGACCTCTTCGAAACGAGCACCGCTGACGAGGAGGCGGCCAGCGACGAAGGGGAGCAGCACGAGGAGTTCGAGAGCCAGGCCCTCGAGGGCACGGTGGCGGTCACCCTCGCGGAGCTGGAGGCGGAGCGTGTCAAGGTCGCCGGGTTGCTCGACAAGGCCCAGAAGCTCTTTGACGCCGGCGAGGAGTCCAAGTTCGAGAAGCTGCGGGAGGTGCTTGGGGCGCCGCACTACCGCGACGAGAAGCTCATCATTTTCACCGAGCACCGGGACACGGCGGCATTCCTGGTGCGCCGCCTCGAAGGCCTCGGCTACACCGGCCGCGTCGCCCTGATCCACGGCGGCCTGGCCTACCCGGAGCGGGAACGCCAGGTCGAGTTGTTCCGCCGGCCGGCCGACCAGGGCGGGGCCACCTACCTGGTGGCCACCGACGCCGCCGGCGAGGGGATCAACCTGCAGTTCTGCTGGCTCATGGTGAACTACGACATCCCCTGGAACCCGGCCCGCCTCGAGCAGCGGATGGGGCGCATCCACCGCTACGGCCAGAAGCACGATCCGGTAGTCATCGTCAACCTCGTCTCCGCCGGCACGCGCGAGGGTAGGGTGCTCAAGACGCTGCTCGACAAGCTGGAAGCGATCCGCCAACAGCTCAGCTCGGACAAGGTCTTCGACGTGGTGGGCCGTCTCTTCGAGGGGCTGTCCGTCCGGGCGTACCTGGAGCAAGCGGTGACCGGTGAGGACGGCGGCGAGGCCGCAGCCAGTCAGATGGAAGGCCACCTCACGGAAGAGCAGGTCCGGGCCCTTGCGGCAAGAGAGCGCTCCCTCTACGGGGACGGCGGCGAGGTGCGCGGCCGGCTGGACGATCTCAACGAGGAGATGGAACAGGAGAACTACCGCCGGCTGCTGCCCGGGTACGTGCGCCGTTTTGTCGAGAGATCGGCGCCGCTCCTCGACCTGCGCCTCGAAGGGGATCCGGGCGGCGCTTTCGGCCTGATGCCGGACCGGCCCCGCGCGGCCGACCCTCTGTTGCCCGCCCTCGAAGCCTATCCGGAGGAGGCGAGGGAGCGGCTGACCGTGTACAAACCCGAGAGCCGCGAAGAGGCGATCTGGCTGCACCCCGGCGAGCCGGTCTTCGACACCCTCTCGGCCGCGGTGCGGGAGCGTCTCGGAGCCGAAGGGCTGCGTGGAGCATTGTTCAGCGACCCCTATGCGACTGAGGCTTACCTGTTTCACATCGCGCGGGTCAGTGTCCAGCAGCAACCTCCCTTGGACGCCCGCGGCCAGGCTGAAGGGGAACCCCAATTGGTCGAGTCGCGCCTCGTCGGGCTGCGCCAGACCAGTGATGGCGCAGTGAAGGAGTGCCCCGTCGAACACCTGCTTCTGCTGCGCGGAGCCGGCGGCATCGCCCCGGGCGGGGTACCCCTGGCCACCCTGGCGCGCGGCATGGCCGGAGAGACCGCAGATTTCCTTGACGAGGAAGTGAGCGAGCAGATCGTGCAGGCGAACCGCCAACGCCGCCTGGACGATCTGCCCAGGCGCCTGGAGTTCGTCAACCGCGGCTTCGACTACCAGGCCGCCGAGCTGGCCGCCGCCCGGTCCAGCCTCAGAGAGAAGGCGGGGGCCGGGGACCGCCAGGCGGCCGAGGAGTTGGCCAAGGTCAGGGAACGGCAGCGGAGCCTGAACGCCGTGCGTGCCCACCGGCTCGCCGAGATGCGGTCGGAGCCGGACCTCATCCGGGCGGGGGAAGCCGAATTCCTGGTGCATGCCCTGGTGGTGCCGGCCCAGGACGCCGGGGAGGCGGAGCGCTACGACGCCGATGTCGAGGCCATCGCCATGGAGGTAGCCACCGCCTACGAGGAGGAACGGGGCGCCCAGGTGCAGGATGTCTGCAAGCCGGCGATGGCGAGGAGGGCCGGACTGCCTGACTGGCCGGGCTTCGACCTCCTGTCCCGCCGAGAGGGAATGGAACCGCGAGCCATAGAAGTCAAGGGAAGGGCTGGCACCGAAGGCGTGGAGATGAGCGAGAACGAATGGATCAAGGCTTGCAACCTTGGAGAACGGTACTGGCTCTACGTCGTCTTCGACTGCGCCACGCCCCGTCCGTGTCTAATGCGGGTGCAGAACCCTTTCGCCAAGCTGGTGGTGGGGGACCGGGAGTCGCGCACCTTCACCATCGCGGCGGGGTCGGTGATGGAGGCGTCGGAGTAGGGCCGGCCGCGAATTGGGAAAGCCCGGGGACATGGGCGATTATTCATCCGCATGTCGAGAGGCAAGGCGCCCAGCGAGGGAGCGGGACCAGTGACGACGACAGCCAGGCGGTTCTTCAACACGGCGGGCCCGATCGTGGCGGCGGATCACTATCACGTGCCGCCGTTGGAGCGGCTGGACCGCGACGAGGTGCTGATGCTGATCCGGCAGCAGAAGTACTTCGTGGTGCACGCGCCCCGGCAGACCGGCAAGACCTCGGCCCTGCTGGCTCTGAGAGATCTGCTCAACAGCGGCGCCGCGGGGGAGTACCGCTGCGTCTACGTGAACGTCGAGGCGGGCCAGGCGGCGCGGGAAGACTTGGAAGCGGCGATGCGGGCGATCCTCAGTGCCCTCGCCCGCGCGGCGCGCCAGACCCTCGACGACCTTTTTGTCGCTGACGCCTGGCTAGGCATCTTCGAGGGCTCCGGCCCGTCCGCTGCTCTACACGGGATCCTGTCCCGCTGGGCCGAGTCGGACCCCCGGCCGCTGGTGCTGCTGCTCGACGAGATCGACGCGCTGATCGGGGACAGCCTGCTGGCGGTGCTGCGGCAGTTGCGAGCCGGCTACCCGGAGCGCCCTCGGAGTTTTCCCCAGAGCGTCATCCTGTGCGGGGTGCGCGAGGTGCGCGACTACCGCATCCGCTCGTCGTCCGAGGGCGCCATCATCGCCGGCGGCAGCCCCTTCAACATCATCGCCGAGTCCTTGCGGCTCGAGGATTTCTCGCGCGACGAGGTTGAGTCCCTGCTTGCGCAGCACACAGAGGAGACCGGCCAGGCCTTCAGCGAGGAGGCGCGGGCCACGATCTGGGAGCTGACCCAAGGGCAGCCGTGGCTGGTCAACGCCCTGGCCTACGAAGTCTGCTTCAGGAACAAGGCTGGCCGCGACCGAAGCCGGGAGGTGACCGCCGAGGCCATCCAGGATGCGCGCGAGCAACTGATCCTGCTCCGGGAGACGCATCTGGACCAGCTCACCGACAAGCTCCAGGAGGAGCGGGTGCGCAGGGTGATCGAGCCGCTGCTGAGAGGCGCCGATGACGCCGGGCCCATCGCCGCCGACGACCTGCAGTACGTCCGCGACCTCGGCTTGGTGGCCCGGGACAGCCCGGTCCGCATCGCCAACCCGATCTACCGCGAGGTGATCCCGCGCGACCTGACCTGGACCACCCAGGAGATGTCGATCCCCCACGACCCGGCCTGGTACGTCGGAGAGGGCGGAGCCCTGGATGTGGGCAAGCTGCTGGCCGCCTTCCAGGGTTTTTTCCGCGAGCACTCCGAGCACTGGGTGGAGCGTTTCCAGTACAAGGAGGCCGGGCCGCAGTTGCTGCTGCAGGCGTTTCTGCAGCGCATCCTCAACAGCGGGGGGCGAATCGAGCGGGAGTACGGCCTCGGGCGCCTGCGCACGGATCTGCTGCTGGTGTGGCCGCTGCCGGGTGATGCGGGCGGGGTGCAGAAGGTGGTCATCGAGTGCAAGGTGCTGCACCGGGGCCTGGAGCGGACCCTTGGCGAAGGGCTGGAGCAGACGCGGGGCTACATGGAGCGCTGCGCGTCGGCCGAAGGGCACCTGGTGATCTTCGACCGCACCGAGGGCAAGTCCTGGGAAGAGAAGGTCTACCGCCGCGACGAGACCGAAGGCGGGGCCCCGGTCACGGTGTGGGGGATGTGAGAAGAGAATCCATCTCCATGAGCGCCATTCTCCCCATCAACCTCGACGATCTGCTCCATTGCCGCGGCGTGGAGTCGGAACGGGTGCCCGGTCAGGCGGCCTTCCGCGAGCCCGCCGCTCAGCTACTTCGAGCGGGCGGGGGACTCGGTGTACGCCGGATCCTCGGGCGCTTCTGGAGTTTGCCCAGAGCAAGATCCTGCTGGCCCGTGAAGCCCACCGGCGGTGGAGGAAGCCTGGCCCCGGGCCATCGAGCTGTTGCCAGAAGAAGCGAGATTCGTCCGGGAGAGGGAGAAGATGCGGGAATGGAGGCGGTAGGAAGGAAGATGCCAAGCCGAAAACAAACCCAGTCATTCCAAGGTGGCCAGAATGCATCACCTTACTGATTTCAAGGGCTTCGAGGACACCCAAATCGACTTGCTCCGGCCGTTCACGCTTCTGATCGGACCGAACGGCTCGGGCAAGAGCAATGTCATCGAGGCCATCGAGCTGCTTTCCTTCGTTGCCCGGGGTCAACCCCTCCATGAGATCGCGGACGTTGGTCGTCCGTCCGTCGGCCTTCAGATCCGGGGAGGTCTTCAGGCTTGCGGTCGAGCTGGTGGAGATAGATTCACTTTGGGATTCACTGCTAGCTTGAAGCTGGAGGAAGAGCCAAAGAGGCTTTGCTACATCCTGAGCCTCTTTACGAAACCGCATCCCCAGATTGCCGCTGAAGAACTGACCTTTGCCGACCGTGTGATCTATGAAACGCTTCCAAGGAATCCTGGATCAGCATCACTAGATCTAACGGTGAGATACGACAACTTCGCCCGCGGTGGCAGGAAACCCCAGACCGCCGCCTCATCAGAACGGTCCGTTCTATATCAGTATCAGGAGATCGCACAGAAGAACCGCAATCTCAAGCACTGCAATCGACTGGTGGGGATCGTCATACGTCACTTGCAGGCCTCCTTCGTCTTCGACCCGAATCCCAAATTGATGCATGGTTACGAGCGGATCGGTAACAGTGTTCTCTCCCGGGATGGCGCCAACCTGTCGGCGGTTCTCTACGCCCTTAGCGTAGGAGACGAAGCACAGCAGGCATCGCTGGCTGGGCTGCTGTCTCGAATACGCCAGCTTCCCGACGAGCCGTACGAAGAATTCAGCTTCACCACGACCGATCTCGGGGACGTGATCTTCGGACTTCAGGAGAGGACAGGTTTCACCGTGGACGCCCGGGCCTTGTCCGATGGAACACTGAGAACCCTGGCCATCCTGACGGCCCTGGATACCGTCCAGGAGGGCTCGCGCGTCATCGTGGAGGAGTTCGACAACGGGCTCCACCCGAGTCGAGTAGAGGTATTGACCGCCGCGATAGCCGATGCCACTCAGCGACGCAAGCTGAAGGTACTGGTTACCACGCACAACCCCGCCACCATGAACAGCCTGACGGACGAGCAGATGAAGGGAGTGGTTCTCTGCACTTGGAGCCAGACCAGGGAAGCCGCGGATCTCATCGAGCTGACCGACCTTCCGAGGTTCGATGAGTTCCTTGAGCGCGGACAGCTGGGGGATCTCGTCTCGCGTCGTGTCGTCGAGCAGTACCTGGCACCGGAGTTCGAGGAACGCCAACGCGACAAGGTACTGAAGTGGGTCGAGGCTCTGTAGTGAACCCGCTGTCGGTCTACCTGATCGATACCAGCTACCTGCTGGAGCTGTTCGCCGTTCCTGGGTGTTCGACGGAGAAAGCAGTTGAGGAAGTAAAGACGCGCGTCTCCGATGCTGCTAGGAGCGGAGCGCGGCTGTACGTCACTGCGCCTTGCGTCTACGAGTTGGCCAGCCATATCGCCGATGTGGCGGACGGCAATCAGCGGGTGTCTTTGGCCGGGAAGATGCGAGATAGCGTCCTGTCCAGTCTCGACGAAGGCATGCCATGGACCGTCTTGCTTTCGCGGGAGGCTCGCTGGCTCAGGGAGGCAGTAGCACGCTTTGTCGACACTCACGTCCTCGAAGGCATTGACTTGAGCGATGGTACACTGATCGACGAAGCCCGGAGGCTCAAGCAGACAAGGTACCGGGGGGCAGGGGGGCGAGTGCACATCTGGACCAAGGACAGGAAACTGAAGGCCAGAGAACCTGACCAGGAACCCGATGCCTTCCTGGGATGAACCTCTGTTGCGTTGTCGATTGATGAGGCCGTGCCATGATGAAGGCCGGAAGCCGGCGTGGAAGGCGCTGGAGAGCCCACCATGCTGAGACGAATCCATATCCGGGGATTCAAGTCTCTGAAGGACGTCGAAGTAACCCTCTCCCCCCTCGTCGTCCTCGTCGGGCCGAACGCCGCAGGCAAGAGCAATCTGCTGGATGCCCTGCAACTGCTCTCCAAGCTGGGGACGAGCCGCACGTTGAAGGAGCGCTGATGCCCAACATCGATGGAATCGAGGTGGAGGTCAGCGATGTCGGCGAGGTCGAGCTCCGCCTCAAGGAAGGCGATATAGCCATTCCGGCCCGCGTCCTGTCGGAGGGCTCTCTCAGGATGCTTGGTCTCCTGGCGCTGTCAGGAGTGGACCAGGGTCCGGCCCTGGTAGGGATCGAGGAACCGGAGGATGAAGTCCACCCGCGGCGGATCGAGTTGATCGCGGAGTTATTGAGGACCCAAGAGAGCCTGAACCAGATCCAGCATATCATCACCACGCACTCCCCGATCCTGCCTGATCCGCTGGAGGACGAGTCGCTGTTCGCGGTTCGCCGGCTGAACGGCCAGACTCGCATCGATCCGGCTTCCTTGGGGTCAGGCCCTCGGGGAAGGAACGAGACTGACTTCCAGTGTCTGCACGCATCCGTCGCCGGCCGCTCGGCTCAAGAGTCTGCGGCGGAGATCGAGATCTGAGAAAGGAGAACAGCATGGAACGACAGCCGCGCCATAGCAAAGAGGAGTTCGCCCGGCTTGGTCAGGAGATCTACGAGCAACGAGTGAGGCCGCAGGTGGAAGAGGGCAACAGCGGACGGATCGTGGCGATTGACATTGAGACCGGCGAGTTCGAGGTGGGGGACGATCCCCTTGCCGCCTCCGACCAACTGTTTGCGCGTTGTCCCGATGCACAGCCCTGGTTGATCCGCATCGGCCACCGTGCGCTACACCGGCTCGGCGCATCACATGCCAGTGGCCTGACATGATTGAGGGTGCAGTAAACGAGAATCTGGAGGCAACCATCCGCCTTACCCTTCTCGGCGTTGACAGGGAGGGACGGGAAGTCGAGGCCATCATCGATACCGGCTTCACTGGCTATCTCACCCTTCCAACAGCCTTGATCCGCAGGCTGGATCTGTCCTGGAAAGGTCGTGGTCAGGCACTAATCGCCGACGGCAGTCTACATGTATTCGACGAGTACATTGGGACAGTGTTGTGGAACGGGCAGGACCGGCCGGTGGAAGTGGCTGCGGCCGATACTACTCCCCTCGTAGGAATGGGATTGCTCAAGAGGCACAGCCTGAGAGTGGAAGTGGTGGCGCGTGGCGAGGTGAGGATTGAGGCCTTGGCTTGACTGTGGGGGTGCTGGCGGGACTGATATGAAACAAGAACGCGATCACATCTTCATCAGTTACGCGACCGAGCAGTCGGCACTGTGCGACTGGCTTGCCCGACGACTTGCCGCCGAAGGGTACGCTGTATGGTACGATCGCCTGAAGCTACTTGGTGGGGAGAACTGGCCTTCGGACATCGATGAAGCGATCAATCAACGCACTTTCCGTATGCTTGCACTTCTATCGCAGGCATCGATGAAAAAGCCGAATCCGCAGGGAGAGTGGCTGAAGGGCACCGCGATTGGAAGCCAGTTGGGCATTGAGGACTTTGTAATCCCGCTGAATACCGAAGGACTCCGCCCGGACCAAATCACTTGGAATCTTCAACCCATCAACTATATCCCCTTCTGCCCCAGTTGGGCTGAGGGGCTCACTGCCCTGCTCAAGAAACTCCAGTCAGTCGGTGCGCCACGAGTGTTGGATAACGGCCGCCGCGTTGCTATAGCCTCAATCGTTGGAACGAGCGCCGTCGACGAGGAACCCGAGGAGTTGATTAGCAACTGCTTCGAGGTTGTGCAAACGCCGCGATACATTCACAAGTACGAGGCTGAGAGCAATCTCTCCAGGGGCGAGCGTCGCGCATTGCGGAGAGAGTGGGCCTGTCGGGATGTGTTCGGCCGCCGTGTACTCGCGTTTGAGGACCCACCTTCTGCCGTGAGCGCACGTACTCGATTTCAGTGTGTGGGAAGAGTTCCCTGGCAGGACACAGCGGAGGTGGATGGAATTGACACGCGTGACCTGGTGGTTAGCCTGATTCATAGATGTCTGGACTCCCTTCTGAGGGATGCGGGAATGGAATACTCCGTCACCGCGGAGCCCGGACGTGAGGGAGGGAGGAGGAACAGGAGGAACACGAGGAAAACGGGCCAGTGGTATCTCCCACGGGGATTCTTAGGTAACGACCGCGTGTCATTCACCTTCCCCGATGGAAAGAGGAGCTGGTTCAGCGGAGTCGGGGAGCGTACCTATCCTACCAGGGATGGGGGAGAGGTATACCGATACCACTTGAGTCCATCGTTTTCGGTACTGACGGACACAATCGACCCATTCGTCCTGTTGCTCAGGAATCGCGTCTACCTTACAGATGCGAGTGGCACACTGCTCACGAAGCAGAGAATCCTCTCTCGCCGCAAACATCTATGCAAGACATGGTTCAACAGAGAGTGGGCCGCAAGAACCCTCGGTATAGCGCAGCTACTGGCGGATGAGGATTTGTATATCCGCTTCGGGCCGGAGGGAGAGCAGCAACTCGTCATCAGCGCCATGCCGATTGTTTCGAAAGCTCCCCTTCGTATCCACGACGATTTGGTGGACGAGCCCGATGAGGCGTACACCGCGTGGTATTGGGAGGACGACGCGGAGGTCGAGGATGCCAAGGCAGATTAGTAGGGTGCCGATGTTGAGGGAGATAGTGATTCTGGACGAGCCAGCACTGGAATTCCGGTACGGTCAAGCGGTCGCCCATCCGCGTGATGGGCTGTCTCTGTTCGGCCCGTACGACGCGGACGCTCCCGGTCATCCAGCAGCTCTATCCTACGGTGTGGTTGGCACACATGCAGGTATGGAGCTGTTTTCCGCGTGGTCGAGTGCGATGCACCGCCCATGGACAGATGCCCCGGATGACCGCCATCGCTTGTGGCCACCGTACCCGGGCTTTGAGGCAGCCTTCTCGTGTGATTGGCGAACCGAACCTGTTTGGCAACAGGCACTCGATAGCCACAAACTGAGTGATGTGGCTAATCGCCATGATCCCCACGAGCGGGTTTTTGCCGCCGTGAACCAGTACCTCTCGACGTTTGAGCATTTGCAGAAGATTGAGGAGCATGTAAGCCTCATGGTCTGCGTGGTGCCTGACGAAATACATCAAACTTGCCGGACGATGTCTCGTGTGCTACAGCCGACCGGGGAGGTCATTTCCAAGAGGAGACGAGAGTCGCGTAGGAGGGGTCAGCTCGATGCTTTTTCGAGGTTCCCGCCAGAGCAGTACGAACTGTCGCTGGATTTCCGGAGGCAGATCAAAGCACGGACGATGGTTTATGGGGTTCCGATTCAAATCGTGCGTGAATCGGCTTTGAGACTCAACGACGAGAATCCTTTTGGGGCACGGCAGCTGACTCCGTTGTCAGATCGCATGTGGAATTTGTCGACCACGATGTACTACAAGGGAGGTGGGAAGCCATGGAAGCTGGCTACTGCCAGAGAAGGCGTGTGCTATGTCGGGCTTGCGTTCCGTAGGACCGATGCCAGGGACGGGCCGAAGAGTGCCGCGTGTGCCGCCCAAATGTTCCTTGACGATGGGGATGGGGTGGTATTCTTGGGGAACTATGGACCCTGGTATTCTCCAATAGAGAAGCAGTTTCGTCTTACAGCCAAAGCGGCACACGATCTACTGAAGGGCGCACTTGATACATATACTCAGCTACATGGGAAGAGCTTGACCGAAGTCTTTCTCCACTCGAGATCTGACATCAGTGCGGAGGAATTCAAAGGATACAGGTCTGCTGCCCCGAAGGGACTGAAGGTCGTCGGCATTCGCGTGCGTCCTTGGCACGATGGTCCGCGACTGTACCGGCCGGACAGACCGTGGCCGGTGCTTCGCGGCACCTTGTGGAGGCATTCAGGAACTCGGGGATATTTGTTCGGGTCCGGGTTCAAACCGCGTCTCGGAACCTACGATGGATGGGAAACGCCGGTGCCTCTCCAGATCGATATTCAGCATGGAGAGGCGGATATTGTTGATGTGGCTCGGGATATTCTCGGTCTGACGAAGCTCAATTACAACGCCTGTAATGCTGGCGACACCCAGCCGGTTACTGTGAAGTTCTCTGATGCAGTGGGAGAGATACTTGTGAGCAATCCGACCGTTACTAACCGGCAACCCACCTTTCGATTCTACATCTGAACGGGCGACGAGCAGCTGCATGAGTGAACAAGTGGTTGATAAACGCCTCATCGAAGTCGCCTTCCCGCTGAAGCAGGTCTCTCTCGACTCCGTGCACGAGAAGAACGTGCGTCACGGCCACATCTCCACCCTCCACATCTGGCCCGCGCGCAGGCCGCTGGCCGCCTGCCGGGCGGCCCTGATCGCGACCCTTCTGCCCGACCCGGGCAATCCCGAGGAGCGCAAGGCGGTCCTTGAACGGATGGCAGGGCGGGTCATCGAGAGGACCGAGCGCAAGCGCGTGAACGGCCGCGTGGTCGAGCGTGTGAGGGAGGAGACAGACGGCGGCATCCTCCACTGGGGCCGGGAGAAAGGCCCGGACCTGGAGTGGTTCCGCGCTGAGATCCGCAAGGCCTACGGCGGCAGGGCGCCAAAGGTCCTCGACCCCTTCGCGGGCGGCGGCGCGATTCCGCTCGAAGCCATGCGTCTCGGGTGCGAGGTGACGGCCATGGACATCAACCCGGTGGCCTGGTTCATCCTCAAGTGCACCCTCGAGTACCCGCAGAAGCTCGCCGGCCAGACCCGGCCGCTGCCCGGGTTCGCGTTGGAGGACCGGGAGTTCATGGAGGCCTTCCTGAAGGCCAAGGGTTTCAAGGGCGCCCGGCTGCGGAGTTTTCTTGACCGCCTGGGACACGGCGACGGCAGCGGCGTTCAGCTCGACGCTCTTCCCGGTGGTGACCGGATTGACAGTGCGGACCTCGCCTGGCATGTGCGCGCCTGGGGCCGGTGGGTGCTAGCGAGGGCGCGCAAGGAGCTGGCCTCCTGCTACCCGACCTATGCCGAGTTCGAGGCGCTGAAGCCGGGCGGGGACTTCGAGCCCCGGCGCATGCGGCTGCTGGAGGTCGACGACGCGGGCGCGCCCCAGGTCGATCCCCTCAACGCCGAATTCGACGAGGACTATCTGAAGAACCAGCACAACCCGCGCTGGGTCGCCAAGTCGGCGGTGGCTTATCTCTGGGCGCGCACCGTGGCCTGCAAGCAGTGCCGGGCCGAGCTGCCCCTGCTGAAGACCCGCTGGCTGTGCAGGAAGGACCGGAAGCGAGTGCTGTTGACCATGGAGCCCAAGGCCGACCAATCCGGCGTCGTCTTCGGTGTGCAGAGCGAGGTGCCGCAGAACGGCGGCAACGGGGCCCAGCGGCGCGAACACGACCGGCGTCTCGGCGCGGGCACCATGTCGCGCACCGGCGCTGCCTGCCCCTGCTGCGGCGCCATCGCGACCATGGAGGACATCCGTCTGGAAGGTCGCGCCGGACGGTTGGATGCGGTGATGACGGCCGTGGTGGTGGATGGGCTGAAGGGGAAGGAGTACCGCCTGCCCACGGACCACGAGCGGGCCTCGGCGGAGGTGACCGAGGACCGGCTTCAAAAGCTCTATCAGGATATTCCGTTCGGGTTGCCGGAGGAGCCCCTGCCAAGCAAAGAAGCTCTGGGGTTTCGTGTTCCCTTGTATGGGTTCGACACTTGGCGGAAGCTGTTCACGAATCGGCAGCTATTCGCGATTGGTACCCTCATCAAATCGACAAGGGAAATTTGGACAAGCGAATCCCTCCAAGATGATGGAGTTGGAGATAATTTTTTTGCAGTAGCCGTAGTAATGCTTGCCGCATCATTAGATCGTGCGATTAACTATATGAGTTCTCTTTGCATATGGGAGCCTGTTGCATCCGAGGTCAAACAAACCTTCTTGAGGTTTGCGCTGCCAATCACTTGGGATTTCGCGGAGGGAAATCCCCTTGCCCCTGTAGATCGACTATTCGCTGGCGGGATTTCAAGTGTTGTGAGGGTTCTGGACTCCATGGGATCTGCTACCATCCAAAACAACCCTTCGCCAACGGTACTGTGCCAAAGTGCGATGATACCCGCTGAGCAGCACGATGTAGTTGTCACCGATCCTCCATACTATGACGCAATTCCTTACTCTGATTTAATGGACTTTTTCTACATTTGGTTGCGACGGACATTATTCGGTATTTCGGATGAGTTCGACAGATTATTTCGGAAATCTCTAGGGCCGAAGTGGAGCACAGACGATCACGACGGCGAATTGATTGACGATGCCAGCAGATTTGGTGGCAACAAAGAGCTGTCCAAACAGAACTACGAAGACGGCATGGCCCGTGCGTTCCAAGCCTGTCATAAGGCGTTACAGCCCAGTGGGCGACTCATCGTCGTCTTTGCGAATAAACAGCCTGATGCTTGGGAAACATTAGTCTCAGCCATTATTCGAGCAGGATTTGTCGTAGACGGAAGTTGGCCCATTGCTACGGAAATGCGAGGTGGAGTTCGAAACTATGGCCGCGCTTCATTGGCGTCGTCTATATGGATCGTCTGCAAGAAGCGGTCCGCCACGCGCCCCGGCTGGGACAACAAAGTCCTCGACGAAATGCGCGAGAACATCACCCAACAACTGCGAGATTTCTGGGACGCCGGCATCCGCGGCCCCGACTTCGTGTGGGCCGCCACCGGCCCGGCCCTCGAAGCCTTCAGCAAGTATCCCGTGGTCAAGAAGGCGAACGCCCCGGGCCAGCAGATGTCCGTGTCGGAATTCCTGCGCCAAGTGCGGCGCATGGTTGTCGATTTCGTGGTCGGTCGCGTGCTCATCCAGGATGACGCGGCACCGCAGGCAGATGGGCAGGAGTCCGAGACCGGCCTTGACGACGTCACCACCTACTACCTGCTCCACCGAAATGACTTCGGTCTGGGGGAAGCTCCCGTGGGAGGCTGCATCCTCTACGCTCTGTCCTGCAACCTCTCCGACTCCGCCCTGGTCAACCAGCACGACCTTCTGACCCAGCCGGGCAGGAGGGGAGCCGTGGACGAAGTCGAGGAGGAGGAGGACGCGCCCGAAGAGGCAGAGGAGACGGGCGGCGGCGCCAAGGTGAAGCTGAAGCCCTGGCAGCGGAGAAAGGGCCGCAACCTCGGCCTGGAGGGCCAAGGGGGACGGCCGGCCCCCCTCATCGACCAGGTGCACAAGCTCATGCACCTCTGGCGCGCCGGGGACCAGGTCAAGGTGAATGACTACCTCGATACCCGCGGCCTGCCCCGTAATCGCTTGTTCAACCAGATCCTCCAGGCCCTGATCGAGTTGGCCGACGAAGGCTCGGAGGAGCGCTCACTTCTGGAGTCGGTGAGCAACCACGCGGCCGGCCGCGGCGGCGTCCAGGCGCCGCGGCAGAGGCAGCTTCAGTTCGGAGGAGCCGAGCACAGACCGGAGGAAGTTCGATGATTACATCCATTCGCTTCGTGAATTTCAAGAACTTCGCCGACGAGACCCTGCGCGTCGGCCCGTTCACCGTAATCGTCGGCGCGAATGCCAGCGGCAAAAGCAATATCCGCGATGCTTTCCGCTTCCTGCACGGCATCGGCCGGGGCTATACGCTGGCGGAGATCATCGGCGGCAAGTACGGCCCCGGCGGTCAGCGGGCGTGGGAGCCGATCCGGGGAGCAGCGAATGAGATTGTCAGGTTCGGACAATCCGGGTTCTCAATTGAGGTGGGCATCCAATTGAAGGCCGCAGACGTATGCTATTTGATCGAAGTTGGATACGAAAGAGAGAACAATGAGTTCCGGATTGCACGAGAGAAACTTACCGGAAGAATCAAGCCGGGATATGCGAAGGAGCACCGGTCTTTCACCGTTAACAGCAATCCCGATCGAGCTGCTTCCGTACCAACGCCGGCGGATGGCTATCCCCTGCTTTACAGAATCTTCCTATCGATCAGAGAGAGAGATCCTACCTTCCAAAAGGAACTCGACTCTATGGTGGAGACAATGGGTGAACCCATATCGATATCCCAGCCCAGCAAGGAGTTTCTGGATCCACACATTCTACAGACGATGGCCATCTTCGCCGGCATGCGCTTTCTGGAGTTGTCCCCGGAGCGCATGCGGGAGCCGGCCCTTCCTGGTCACACTGTCCTGGGAGACTCAGGCGAGAACCTGGCCGTGGTGCTCAAAGCCCTCTGCTCGGATGCCGAACGTAAGGATGTCCTGACGGCGTGGCTGCGAGAACTCACCCCCATGGATGTAAGGGATCTAAGATTTCCACATGACCCCAGCGGTCGAGTCCATCTCCAAATCCTGGAGGGCAACGAGAGAACGGTATCCGCCTATAGCGCCTCGGACGGCACCCTCCGGTTCCTCGCCCTGCTGGCCCTGCTGCTCGGCAAGAGGTCCAATGGATTGTACTTCTTCGAGGAGATCGACACCGGAATTCACCCGGCGCGCCAGTCGCTCTTGCTGGAACTGATCGAAAAGCAGGCCGCAAAGGGAGGAGTTCAGATGATCACCACCACCCATGCGCCGGATCTGCTGACTCTTGTCAACGACACCACCTTCGAGGACATGTCCATCGTTTGCCGGTTGGAAGACTCGGACGATGCCATCATTCGCCTGGTTGCCGAACTGCCCAACGCAAGACAACTGCGGAAGTCCGGGAGCGGGTTGGGAGGGCTGCTTATGGAAGGCTGGATGGAGACCGCCCTGGCCTTCACCGAAAACTACGAGGAAGCGGAGGGAGACGGCGAGTGAACGTCCTCATCATCCCCGAGGATTTCCGCAAGGATCAGTACATTCTGAAACCTCTTTTCTCAAGGCTCTTTCGATCTATTGGTAGGCGGCATGTGCAGGTTGAGGTTTGCCGTGATCCCCTACTCGGTGGCTTCCGGGAAGCGCTGAAGTCGGAACGCATGGCAGAGGTGGTCAGAAAGCATGGGGAAATGACGGATATCTTCATCCTGATCATTGATCGTGACGGCGACACGAATCGTCGCCAGAGCCTCGACCGTCTCGAGGTGCAATTCGGCAGCGATCGGGCCTTCCTGGCCGAGAATGCCTGGGAGGAAATCGAGACCTGGGTCCTTGCGGGCCTGAGGTTGCCGGATGATTGGACTTGGGCGGAGGTGCGCGCGGAGATCCAAGTCAAGGAGGAGTACTTCGACCGGTTTGTCGTCGAACGCGGCTTGTCAGACGCGCCCGGCGGTGGCCGCAAGCCTCTGGGAGAAGAGGCATCGCGCCGGATCGATGCGATTCGGCAGAAGTGTCCCGAGGATTTCGATGCCCTTGCCGGGCGTCTGGGGACCGCTGCCGGCGTCACATGAGGCGAGCACCAAGTGATTGACCAAGACACCCTGGATGACATCATCCGGCGCGTCGTGGAGGTGGCACAGCCGGAGCGCATCGTCCTCTTCGGGTCCGCTGCCCGGGGCGCCATGACACCGAACAGCGACGTGGATCTTCTCATTATCAAAGAGGGAGGAGACGCGAATCTCAGGACCCGGATCTACGAGAAGTTGTACGGCGTTCGGGTCGCGGTCGATGCGATCCTGGTCTCGCCGTCGGACGTAGAGCGCTACAAGGACAGCCATGCGTTGGTCATCAAGCCGGCGCTGCAGGAAGGAAGGGTGGTCTATGAGTCCACCTGAGCGGTTTCCTCCGGATGATCCTCGCGAGTGGCTGAACCGCGCCAGAAGCAATCTCGCGATGGCGGGGAACCGCGTCCCCGGTGCCTACTTGGAGGACCTGTGCTTTCAGGCGCAGCAAGCCGCCGAGAAGGCCGTCAAGGCCGTGATGATCTTGCGCAACATCGATTTCCCTTACGTGCACAACCTGGCCCTTCTGCTCTCGATGCTTGAAGAGAATGGTGAGGATGTCCCGGACAGGATTCGTCGCGCTGTGGGACTCACCCCCTATGCCGTGGACACGCGCTATCCAGGCGTTGACCAGCCTGTGTCCGAAGAGGCGTACCGGGATGCGATAGAGATCGCCGAGGCTGTAATCCAGTGGGCGGAGAAGCGGGCAACCTGCCGGGAGGACTGAAGAAATGACCAAGATAGAGGGGTTTCGAGTAAGGAACTTCAAGCTGCTCAGGGATGTGACATTGGGGCGCCTGTGGAACGAACAGGAGAACCGACCTCTCACTCCCATGACAGCGGTGATCGGCAGGAACGGAGTAGGGAAGAGTGTTCTCTTCGATGCATTCGGATTCCTGGCCGACGCCTTGAGACTCGGTGTCGAAGAGGCTTGCGACGCCCGGGGTCGCGGCGGCTTCGAGAAGCTGCGGACCCAGGGGGAGACGGGGCCTGTCGAGTTCGAGGTGTACTACCGGGAACAAGGAAGAGCCCGTCCGATTACCTATGAGATCGCCATAGAGTCAGACGAGTCGGGTCGTCCTTATGTATCGCGAGAGCGTCTCAGACAGAGAAGGAGAAACCAGAGCTATGGGCGACCGTTCTCGTTCTTGTGGCTGAGTGACGGCCGGGGTGTGGCATGGAAGGGAGATGAAGGGTATGAAGCGAGGGACATCCACATGAAGGGCTTGGTGGACGAAGCAATCGCGGAAGACGATATCGAGAAGAAGCGATTGAAGGTGGAAGAGCTGATAAGACTGAGCAGGAAGGAGGAGCCCAACGAGACCGAACAGATCGAGTTGGAAGACCGCCACAGGCTTGGCATTGCTACGGTTGGCGCCTTGAAGCAACATCCGCGAATCTCCGCATTCCGCCGCTTTATCGAAGGATGGTACCTGAGTTACTTCACCCCGGCCGCGGCTCGCAGTTTGCCGCTGGCCGGTCCTCAGAGACATCTGAATAGTCAAGGGGACAATCTCGGCAACGTCGTGCAATTCCTGGAGCGCGAACATCCGCAACGTTTCAAGGCTGTCTTGAAGGAGATAGCCGGAAGGATACCGGGCATAGATCGGATCGACACGGAAAGAACCAATGACGGCCGGCTGCTCCTGCAATTCAACGACAGGAGCTTTCAGGATCCCTTCTATGCCCAGCAAGTATCCGACGGGACGCTGAAGGTTTTCGCCTACCTGCTGCTGCTCCAGGATCCGGATCCGGCGCCGTTCCTCTGCATCGAGGAACCGGAAAACGGCCTTTATCATAAACTCCTGGAGACCCTGGCCAACGAATTCCGGGAACATGCGACCGGAAGCAAGGGCTCGCAGGTCTTTGTTACGACACACCAGCCGTATTTCGTCGATGCGCTTTCCCCGGAGGAAGTCTGGATTCTGGAGAAGGGTGAGGATGGTCTTTCAAAGATTCGACGAGCCAGCGACGATCCGACTGTGAACAACATGGTCGAGGAAGGATTGCCGTTGGGCGGTCTTTGGTTCAGCGAGTACCTCGACGCCAGGTGATCAGAGTGCACTTCGAGATCCTCGTCGAAGATACTTCGGGCAAGCGAGCGCTGGACATCTTGGTTCCGAAGATCGTGGACGATCAGCACACCTTTCGGGTTCATGCGTACAAGGGGGTCGGGCGCATTCCAAGGGGGTTGACGGGTGGCACTGAGGCGACGAAGCGCCTCCTGCTCGACCAGCTTCCGAGGTTGCTCCGGGGAAATGGGAAGACCTTTGCCGGGTATGGCGCCAGCTACCGCGCTGTGGTCATCGTGGTTTGTGACCTGGATGACAGATGCCGGAGGACCTTTCGCCAAGAACTCCTTGGAGTCCTGGAGCACTGCAACCCGAGACCGGAGACCCGCTTCTGCATCGCCGTAGAGGAGGGGGAGGCATGGCTGCTGGGCGACCTTCCCGCGATCAGGGCAGCCTATCCGCAAGCGAGGGAGGATGTCCTCAAGCGTTACAGGAACGACTCGATCTGCGGAACCTGGGAGTTTCTCGCGGACGCCGTGTTCAGGGGCGGCTCCAGTGTGCTGAAGGGGAAGGGTTGGTCGGCCGTGGGCAGGGAAAAGTCAACTTGGGCGGAGAGAATCGTCCCGGAGTTGGACGTGGAGAAAAACGCATCTCCGAGTTTTCGATACTTCAGGGAGAAACTCAGGGAGCTTACCTCAGAGAGGAGGAGTGGAGATGGGAACCTCGGTGCGCAGGGAAATCTCGCTGGAGAAGGTTGTCCGGCGTGATCCAGAAGTCCATAGTGGCGATCTGGTGTTTGCCGGCACGCGCGTCCCGGTAGACAGCTTGGTGGCTTACCTCAAGGGTGGGCACTCCATCGAGGAGTTTCTCCAGGATTACCCCACGGTCGAGCGGTGGCAACTAGATTCATTCCTCGAGCTTGCTTCCCAAGGACTGGATCACATGAGGGAGCGGAATGCGAGTACTTCTTGATGAGGATATTCCGATCCGACTCAGGCTATACTTCAAAGAGGAACTGATGGTGGAGACGGTGGAATACCGCGGCTGGAAGGGTCTCAAGAACGGGGCATTACTACACGCGGCTAAAAAGCACTTCGATGTTCTGGTGACCATGGACAATAGCCTCCCCGACCAGCAACCATTGTGGCAATTCGACTTGGGTGTTGCGATCCTGCGCCCGTCCAGCAAGACCCTCGAGGCCTTGGGGGACCTGGTGCCTGAGCTGGAGCGACTCCTTGGTGAGATCCGGCCTAGCGAGGTGGTGCGAATCCATCCTTCCGCGAGGACAACATGACAACCAAGACATCCCGGAAACCCTGGCACGAGGTAGTGCAGCTGCGCGACGACCTGAAGACGGGGGAGCTGTCGCTGGCCGTCTTCGCTGCCGACCTCTACGACGTGGTGATGCAGAAGGGCCAGCGGCCGGTGTACGAGCGGCCCGAGGAGTTCTTCGCCCTCACCTTTCCCACCCTGAACCTGCGGGAGCTGGTCAAGGACGTCTGCCACCGGCTCGACGGCCGCAGCGACAAGGCGTACCGCAAGCTTTCCGTCAACTACGGCGGCGGCAAGACGCACACGCTCATCGCGCTGAGGCACCTGGTCCACGACCCGGCGGCGCTTCCCGCCCTGCCGGCCGTGCAGGAGTTTGAGGCGCACATCGGCTTCAGGCCTCCGCAGGCCCGGGTCGCGGCGCTCTGCTTCGACAAGATCGACCTGGAGAAGGGGGTCGAGACGCCGGGGCCGGATGGCGAGGTCAGGATGCTCAAGCACCCGTGGAGCATCCTCGCCTTTCAGTTGGCGGGGCCGGACGGCCTGCGGCTCATCCACGCAGACGGCAAGGACGCGGAGCGCGACACCCCGCCCGCGGAGCCGCTGGTGGTGGAGCTGCTATCCAGGCCGCAGAGAGACGGACTCTCGACGCTGGTGCTGCTCGACGAGGTGCTGATGTACCTGCGGGTGCTGGCCGAGGCTTCCGGGGAGTCACGGGGACGCCTGGTCAGTTTCTTCCAGTACCTAACGCAGGCGGTGGTCAAGGTGGACCGCTGCGCCATGGTGGCCTCGCTGCTCGCCTCCGACCCGAGGAAGCATGACGACCTCGGCCAGGAGCTGCTGCTCGATGTCTCCGAGGTCTTCGGCCGCCAGATGGAGGAGGACGCCAGTCCGGTGAGCAAGGAGGACGTGGCCGAGGTCCTGCGGCGCCGCTTCTTCACCCCCGAGTCGATCCGCGATCAGAGCGTCTTCCGCCCGCATGTGACCTCGGCGGTGGGCAGTATCGCCGCCCTCGACGACCAGACCGGGAAGGAGCGGGCCAGCGCCGAGGAGCGCTACCTGAACAGCTATCCCTTCCACCCGGATCTCACGGAGGTCTTCTACACCCGCTGGACCCAGCTCGACGGCTTCCAGCGCACCCGTGGCATCCTGCGCACCTTCGCCATCGCCTTGCGCGATGTCGCCGGGTGGGACACCAGCCCGCTCGTGGGGCCCAACGTCTTTCTGCACGAGCCGGGAAAGGATGGCCTGGCCGAGGCGGCCGGCGAGCTCGCTTCCATTGCCAGCGTCGACACGGATACCGGCCGGCCCCAGGAGTGGCGGCCCATTCTCGAAGGCGAGCTGGAAAAGGCGCGCATGATCCAGGACGAGGCGGCCGGCCTGGCACACCGGGAGACGGAGCAGGCCGTGGTCTCGGTCTTCCTGAGCTCCCAGCCCATCGGCCACAAGGCCCTGACCCGGGACCTGATGGTGCTGCTCGGAGCGGGCCATCCGGACAGGATCGAGTTGGAGAAGGCCCTGCGGCGCTGGACGGAGCAGTCGTGGTTCCTGGACGAGGCGGAGATCGCCACCGGTGAGACCGGCTCGGAGGGGGAACTGCCGAGGGCGTGGCGGCTGGGCAACCGGCCCAACCTGCGCCAGATGCACCACGAGGCCTGCAGCAACCGGGTGCCGTCCACACTCGTCGAATCGCAGCTCATCGACGCCATCGACAAGGAGAGGGCTCTCACCTCGGGCGCCTCCGCGGCCGGCGCCAAGGTGCACAACCTGCCGGAGAGACCGAGCGATATCGGCGACGACGGCGACTTCCACTACGCCGTCCTCGGGCCGCAGGCGGCCTCCGAGTCCGGCAAGCCGAGCGCTCCGGCCAAGCGCTTCCTCGAGGAGAGGACCTCCCGGGACCATCCCCGGGTCTTCCGCAACGCCGTGGTCCTGGCCGTGCCTTCCCGGGACGGTCTCGAGGCGGTGCGCACGCGGGTCCGGGAGTACCTCGGGTGGGTGGAGGTCCGCGAGCAGCTCAAGGATCAGCCCATCGATCCGCTCCGCGAGCAGATGCTCGCCACAGAGACGGAGTCCGCGAGGAGACGCATCCCGGAGGCCGTGCGGCAGGCGTACTCCGTGGTCGTCACCGTCGACGAGAACAACACCGTTCACGCCTTCAAGGTCGTGGTCACCGGGGAGCCTCTGTTCACGATCATCAAGGCGGACCAGCGGTCGCGCATCCAGGAAACCGCCGTCAGCTCGGAGGCGATGGTGCCGGGCGGTCCCTACGACTTGTGGCGCGAGGGGGAGGACTCCCGCCGCGTCAAGGACCTCGTGGGCGCCTTCGCGCAGTTTCCCAAGCTGCCCAAGATGCTGCGGCCGAAAGAGGTCCTGGACACGGTCGTGGACGGAGTCCGGCAGGGAACCTGGGTGGCGCGGCTCGTACGCCCGGACCGCACCGCCCGCACCTTCTGGCGCACGGACGTGGACGAGACGGCCCTGCAGGACCCGGCTCTGGAGGTGCTGCTTCCCGAAGCAGCCGAGTTGAGCGGGATCGCCCCGGACCTCCTCGTGCACGAGAAGCTCCCCGGGCTGTGGCGGGCGGAGGAAATCAGCGTGCAGGATGTCTTCGACTACTTTGGCGGCGGCCACACCGTGAGCCTGCCGCGGGAGGGGTATGAGGAGATCCTGGTCATCCCGAAATGCGAACCGGCTCACCTGGAAACGGCCATCTCGCAGGCCGTCGAGCAGGGGTTGGTTTGGCTGACGAGCGGACCGGCCTCGATCCTCGACGAGCCGGTGCCGGCGGGAATCCTCACGGCCGCCGCGAAACTCAGGCCGCGGCCTGAGCCGATCGAAGTTGCCGAGTTGATGGCCGAGTCGATCCCCGACGCCTGGAAGGACGGCAAGGCAAACACCCTCGCCCTTGCCACCGCCCTCTCAGCCAAGCTTGGCGCCAATCTGCCCTGGACCACGGTGCGATCAGCCATCGCGTCGGCCATCCGGGCGCGCTGGATCGAGCCGACAAGGGACAGCGCGGAATGGCCGTGCGACCTGGCGGGCGCCCAGCACGTGATCCTCCAGGTGCCGGCCGGCGGAGTTCACGAAAAGGAGAAACCCCTATACGGGTCGGGAAGCAGGACCCGAGGGTTGCCCCGTGCAGAGGCGGTTCTTGAGGCCGACCAGATCCAGGACCTGGCCGACCAGGTGCCGGAGCTGCTAAAGGCCGCCGTTGGAAACGAGCTCAGGTTTACGGTCGGCATCGAGGTAGGAGGGGAGACCGCCCCCAGCCCGGAGGCGGTGGAGAAGATCAAAGATTTGCTTGCCGAGGTGTCGGAGGACTTGCGGCTTCAGTAAGCAGTCATTATTAGGAGAAAGGCCCCGATATCGGGCCGTTCGCTGAGACGTGCACAAGGGTCCATCAGGGTCTCTGATAGATCGCTTGTCTTCACACTTTATCGGTCGGGACTGCCCCAATCCTCTGAAATGGATTTCGGCGCCTTTCAGGGGTCACCCCGGTACTTTGAGGGCTCCCGCCTCCGTATGGCTCACCTGCCGGCAGCCAAATGGCAGAGGTGGTCAGGCGGCGAACTCGAACTGTGGTTGAGGCGGAACCCTCGGCGGGGCATCGCCGGCAGCCCTACCCCTCCAGACAGGTTCGGATCGAGGCGGGCGGCGATGATTCTCAGGCGTCCGCCACAACCGCTGAAGTGGAGCGGTAATTCTGATTTCAATACCGAAGGTGCCCTTAACTTGGCAATTGCACAAGATAAATTGGAGGACGTGATGTTAAAAAACCATGAGATAAATTTCGATGATCCGAGCTCTTTGTTCAAATTTTACTCCATTAACAAAAATTCTTTGGATTGTTTGGTTCAGGAATATGTCTGGCTCGGCGACCCCAGCACATTCAATGACCCCTTCGACAATATCGTTTCCTTTAACAAAATCATGAAAGCCGAGTCATGCTTTGAGTTATCTTTCGATTTGAATCGAGCCATTGAATTGATGAAATCAAGCGCATTGCATTTGAAATATTTCAAAAATTTCGAGAACAGGGAAGATCCTGAATTAAGGGATAGGATAATAAGATTTCACGAGAATTTAATTTCCCAATTAGGATTCGCTTGCTTTTCCTCTTCTCCCTATAGCACTCTTATGTGGTCTCACTATGCAGATTCACACAAAGGTTTGTGCTTGGAATTCGACAGAGTTGGAGATTTAAGGTCAGATCTGTGCGACAAAGTTAATTATACAAGTGATATTAATTGGAAAGCTTCAATACCTCAATTTATTGAAAATCCATTACAATTTTTAAAAGAATATTTGTATGTAAAACGTGAAGAATGGAGCTATGAGAGAGAATGGAGACTGACACATGAATTTCATATGTGGTTTGAGATCCAAAATGAAGAAAGGCGTATGTCTGGATTGCGGCCTAAATCTGTCATTTTTGGATTAAGAACCCCGACTGAGGATAAAAAATTACTTGGCAAAATACTTCCATCTCATACGAATTTATATGAATGTTCATTAAGAAATGAGGAGATCGAAATAAACCCTTGTTACATAGAGGAGCTGACTAATAGATAAATCATTAATGGCAACCTCAAAGATATTCCCTATCGACGATTCTATTCGATTCGCTTGTCTTCCTAAAGAAGATCCGGGATGTTCCAAGCATCAATTGAAAAAGGATCTCGGCACGTACCAAGGTCAATCTGGTTCTTGAGTATGCACTCCGTACCGCTCGCGGCACAGAGAGCATACCGCGATTAGGTCAGGCGGCGACTTCGACCTGCGGTTGAGGCGGTACCCTCCGCGGGGCACAGGCGGTAACTCTACACCATTCCGACAAGTCCGGTCCGACAAGTCCGGATCGGGGCAGGATCCGTCAGGGGCCAAATATCCGCGAGCAAGGCCGCCCACTTAGCTATGACGGGGTGGTTGACCGCCCCCAGCCCGGAGGCGGTGGAGAAGATCAACGCCCTGCTTGCCGAGATGTCGGAGGACTTGCGGCTTGAGTAGGCTAGCGGCGGAAATCGGGGATACGCAAGGGCAGCGATAGCGATGTGCAAGCAAGAATGAGACAGAAGCTAAAACAGACAGACCCGTCAGACGGGTCTCTACCAGCGTACGTAATCGTAGTTGAGTTTGGACAACCGCTTGCTGAGGTGCCGGAAAATGAGCGTCAACGATTCCCACAATAAGGCCATGGATTTTGCCGAACTTGCTTTTGTAGAGCGCCTACACGGCCGGCGAGAACAGGCACACGATTTTTTTGTTCAAGCATTGAAATACGAACTTGGGGCGATCGCCCAATTGGAAGCGGAGGGACGGATCGAACCGACCTACTCGGTACTGCACCGCAGTGCTGCGACGCTTGCATTGGACTGCAACCAGCCAAAAAAGGCCGCCGAGATCGTAAAAAAAAGCCCTCGATCAGAATCCCCCTCAAGAGATCGCGGAAGAACTACACGAGCTTCAACATCAAATTTGCTTGCTTTTAGAGAAGACCAATGATCTGCTTGCCGAGGTGTCGGAGGAGTTGCGGCTTCAGTAGGCTGGCGGCGGTTGGGCTGAGGATCGAGCGCCGTCAGCTCGCCTCTCCGGAGAGAACCTCCCAGACCCGCTTATATCCCGTGCCGGACAGCGGCGCGCCTGCCGGTCTCACCCCGTCCCATTCATCGGCGCCCAGTCCCTGCAGGAAACGCCGCGCCGTTCCCACCGAATACCGCCCCTCATCCTCACCGGTGACATCCCGGTAGAGGCTCCCCAACGCCTCGGCCGCGCTGCGCGGGGCGGCATTCATCCGCATGAGTACCGCATCTTCGCTGCTTACGCCGTGATAGATCATGGCGGGCAGTGCGTTGATCCGCCGCTTGTCGGCTTCGGAAAGCGCGTCGAAATCGATCCCCGACACCCGACTCAGCGCCGAAACACCCCATGTTCCGCTGTTGACAATGGTGCGATAGATCGCCCTGCACGCATCCGTCAGGGCCGCCGTGCCCACTTCGTCGTCGTTTTCGCGGCTGAAATACTCCCTCGCGATCGCTTCCAGACCCTTTCCGTTCACCCAGTCGTTGGTGATCTCGGAGATCCGGCTCCGATCGAACCCTTGCCCCCCCAACTCATTCAAGTCCTGCTTGAGCTGCGGCACCCTCAACATGACCCCGAACAGGTCCGCCATTCTGCCACCGCTGCCGAACAGGCTCTCCGGCGCCCAGTCCGACACGGTGAGCCTGCTCTCCAGACTGCCGATGCCACCCATTGCCGCGCGGACCCCTTCCGGCGAGAACCCGGTGGAATCCGCAAGCTCCGCGATTCCCTGAGGCATCTCGGCGAGCTCGCGCGCGTAGCTCTGCGTCGCATCGAGAAGGGCATCCGCCTTCTGTCTCTGCTGCGGATCGTTCCGCATCGAAGTGTATCCGAGGTCTGCCTCAGAAGCTGCTCGGAATCCGCAAGGACCGCATCCAAGTTCTTCTTCTCCGCCCACAGGTGTGCGATGTAGCAGCGAAAATCCTCCCACTGATCCTTCCAGAGCACATCCGACAGCTGCGCCAACGACCCCTGCGCTGCCAGCTCGTCCAGAAGCACCACGAGACGTGAGACGAGCGCACCGGTGTTACGGCTCACGAACTTGATCAAGGCATCGCGATCGGTCCCTTCGGACAGCCCCACTACACCGACGCTGTCGTGACCGATCCTTCCTGCGCGCCCGGCGAGGTTCCAGAACTCCCGCGGCGCGATCTCCACCGATCTCGTCCCCTGCGGCACATAGCGCGAGGACAGAAAGACCGACGACACCGGAAAGTTGATGCCCTGGGCGATCGTCGACGTCGCGCACAGCATTCGCAGGCTGCCCGTCTCCGCAAGCCACTCCATCAGCGCCCGGACATCGTCGGACAGCCCCGCATGGTGCACGCCCACGCCCTTCTCAAGCATGCCGACCAGCCTGAAGTCGGCGCTGATCTCGGTGCGCACGAAGTCCTGAACCAGCCTTATGTCCGAAGGCACTTCCTCCATCTCGGGGAGGCTCCGCGCCGCTTCCCCCGCCATCTTCCAGACCGTGCGAATGTTGTTGGCCACCGCAACACTCGTGCCTCGCGCCGACATCACCGCGCTGATCGCCGCAGTCTGCAGTCCGAGTCCCTTCTGCCCGCCCTTCGCAAGCACCTGGCTCTTTGGCACGTCGATCGGCTTTACACCTCCCACGCGGTGCGTTCCGTGAAGCGGCATCGCCTTCTCGCTAGCGGTCAGCGTCTCGAAATCGAGGTGCCAACCCCCGCGCGCGCTGGCGTCGGCCACGGCCCGGAAGAGGCCGATAATCCGCTCGTTCGGCTTCCACGGTACCGTACCGAGGCTGATCGCGTTCCCCGCGTCGATGTCCTGCGCAAGCCAGCGCGCTACCGACTCCGCTCCCTCCACGTAGGGCATCAACAGCAAGAAGTTTGCCTGCGGGCAGTCCCGCTTCACCGTCGCCAGCAACAGCTCGATCCGCAGGCCCCGGCCCTCCGCCTCCAGATTGTGGGCTTCGTCCATCACCACCAGCGCGAGAGGACGATCCACCTTGCTGTTCCGGATCACCAGCGACAGCTTCTCGGGCGTCGCGACCAGGAAGTCGAACGGCTCGCTCCTGTCGGCCAGTAACTCTTCCTCGAAGGCGTCCACCTCGACCGCCGCGGTCAACTGCTCAACGCGCAAGCCGATCGGCTCGAAATCCGTGCGCAGGCGCCGCGTGATCTGCGCCGACAGCGCACGGGTCGGCGCAACGTAGACGACCCATCCCTCCTCGGCCTGGAATTGGTTCAGCGCCTGGAGTATTCGGAACTGCGCGAGCAGCGTCTTCCCGCCGGAGGTGGGCAGATCGACCACAATCGCGGTCTTCGCCTGGTCCAGCAGCCCCTGTTCGAGCAGCGCGGCGCGCTGTGGCGGCAATAGCTCGAACATCGCCTGGTGCTCGCGGTGCGTGAGAGAGCGCACGAAGTCCGAGGTTCGCGAGTTGACCGTCCGGGTTGCCCACCAGAGCGAATTCGTCACCATGATGCGCGACGTCGCGTGGAGCCATCGCAGAACCACTTCGTGCTGCGCATCCCCCGAAGCGGCCGCCGACTTGATCCCTGCCTCGAAGTGCTTGTCCAGCGTACCGAACGGATCGCCTGGTTGGCCTTGCAGCATGTAGCTCGCGAGTGTCTCCGTAGCTTTCGCCCAGTTGTAGAGAGCCGCCAACCGCAGGGCGATTGCCCGGTCCACCGCCTTCGAACCGTTTTGCAGACGACGTTCTTCCTGGGTTCTCTGGTCCTCACGAAGGCCGGATATGATCTCGCGGATGCGATCCAGATCGTCCCAGCCCTCCTTGCGGAAAAGCCGGACCCAGCAATCGAACAGCCTGTAAAGGAGCCTGCGGTCCCATTCCGCATCCGCCGCACTCGGCGCCTTCAGGGCCTCTCCCTGCTCCCGATACCAGCGCCGCAAGTCAGACCAACGATCGCCGCAATAAGCGATGGCGGAGAGCTGAAGCACGAAGAACAGACGCTCATGGGTCTCCGCCGGCACCGGGAGGAGACGGCGGATGTCAAACGCACGGAACGAAGCCGCCACTGCTTGGTCCCTGAGGGACAGGTTCTCCCCCGCCGGACGGCTCAGCTCATCCAAACCCTCGATCGCGGCGAGCTCGAAAGCGAGCGCCACACGCACCAGGAAGGGTTCGTCGTCAGAGCTTTCCGCGAAGGAAAAGCTGATCTGCCTGCCGACTGCTCGCTGTGCGAGCCGCTGGTCGACCAGTTCCCCCGCACGCTCCAACTCATCGGTCCCGATGGCAGCGACCGCCCAATGTTCGTTCAGCGCCTCCAATGCTCCAGAAGACAGGCTCATTGTTCCGCTCCTGAACGCCTTTGAACCATCGCCTCCCCAATGCCATCCAGGCTCTCGAATGGCAGGTAGAGCGCAAGCAGCTCGATCCGCGTTCCCTCCCCAGAACCCGACGCAAGACCGCTGACCCGTGCCCTCAAGTCATCCCGATGGGGTTCCACGTCGCGAACAAGGAATCCGTTAGGAAATTACCGGTGCCGGGAGCCCATCGCGGAGGAGGTCAGGCGGCGAAATCGAACAGCGGCTCAGGCGGGGCCCTCGGCGGGGGCATCGCCGGCAGCCCTACCCCGCGCTCCGCCAGCTGCTGCGACAATACAACGAGGAAGGGCTGGCGTCGCTGCGCACTCGAGCCCATCCGGGGCGCACCCCGACGCTGACACCCGAAGACGAGTCGGTGGTCGTGGAGATTGCCAGGATGCCTCCTCGGGCCTTCGGCCAACCCTTCAATCAGTGGTCGCTGCGCAAGCTGACGGACTGTCTGGTCGGGCGCCAGATGATCCCCAAGGTCTCGCACGTGACCATCGGCAAAGTCCTGGACCGGCATAGGTCACCTGCCAACGGACCCGCACCTGGAAGGAGTCGAAGGATCCAGATTTCTCCTCGAAAAAAAACGCATCGACCGACTCTACCGGCGAGCGCCGAAGGACTCGGTCGTAGTCTGCTTCGACGAAATGGGGCCGGTGCAGATCAAGCCTCATGGCGGCTCCTCGTGGGCGCCGCACAAGCACCCGGTGCGACACCGGGCCACCTACACCCGGCACGGCGGCGTCAGCTATTTCTTCGGCGCCTACAACGTCCACGAGGACGTCCTGTAGATGCATCACAAGCGCAAGAAGCACGCCTCGGCGGTGCTCACCTTCCTCAAGGCCATCCGGCGCCGGTACCGCAAGGCCCAGCGCATCTACCTCATCCTGGACAATTTGTCGACGCACACGACCGAAAAGATCCGGCAATGGTGTCGGCGAAATCAGGTCTTCCTGGTTTTCACCGCTACCAACGCCTCCTGGATGAATCGTCTGGAATGCCACCTTACGGCCGCCCACTACTTCGTCATCAAGAACAGCGACCCAAGGGACCATCGAGAAGTTGGCCAGCGCATGTAGTATCTCGTATTGCGAAATCGAAACCGGTACGATGCCAAGCTGGTGAAGGCCCAGAACTCAATGCCGGCTCTTTAACAGAGCACTAGCTACTCCGAGTTCTCCGTTGATAGCTCCGCCTGTCGCAAAACGAGCTGCGTCGCGTCCTCGGCCAGATCCGGAGGGTAGCCGTACTTTGCCAGCAACCGACGAACATTGCGCCGCAGGCTCGCCCGTACGGACTCGCGATGGGTCCAGTCAAGCTTGGGCATGCTCTTGACCATTTCGGTCAGTTTCCGAGCCATGAGACGCAGCGTATCGCTCTGCATCGCTTCCCTAGCTGATCTGTTCTCCGCCAGGGCGTCGTAGAAGGCAGTTTCCCCGCCGCTCAGGCCGAGTTCTTCGCCGTGGCGCTGCGCGTCCCGCAGGCTCTTCGCCAAGTCGATCAGCTGCGAGATCATCTCCGCGGTGGTGATCGCCCTGTTCGTATAGCGCAGCATCGCGTCTTCGAGGGCCTCGCGAAACTTGCGGCTCTGGACAATGTTCGTGCGCTCGGTGATACGAATCTGGTCATTGAGCAGCTTGCGCAGCGTCTCCAAGGCCAGGTTCTTCTGCTCCAGTGCCGCCACCCGACCCAGGAACTCATCGCTAAGGATGTCGAGGCGGGCGTCCGACAGCCCCGCGACGGCGAACAGGTCGATTACTTCGTCGGCATCGATCGCGCCGCCGATAACTTGGCGCACTGCGGCGTCGATGTCGCGTTGCCGAGCGTGACCGGCGCCACCGCCGGTATCGTCAGCCAATCGGTTACGAATCATCGCGACCACGCGCTGGAAGAAGGCGAGGTGCGCCGTGATGGCTTCGGTCTCCGGGCGCGGAACCGCCAGCGCGAAGGCCGCCGACAACTCCTTGACCAGCGTGCGCAGGCGCTTCCAGCCGTCGTTCTGCCCAAAGACGTGATCGATCGCGCGCAGATACACCAGAAGCACGGCTTGCGGTTTGGCGTCGAGCGCCTGCTCGTAGTCGCAACCGTGGAAGAAGCCACGTAGTTTCTTGAAGGCCGCTTGCATGGCAGGGACAGCCTCGTTCTGCACTCTCCTGACGGCCTTGCCCGTGCCGCCGGCTTGGGTGTAAGTCGCAAGCGCATCTCCCAACTGCTCGGCTAGGCCCAGCAGGTCCACGATCAGTCCACCGGGCTTGTCGCCGTAGACACGATTCACGCGCGCGATGGCCTGCATCAGGCTGTGCCCGGCCAGCGGCTTATCCAGATACATGGTGTGCGCTGGTGGGCAGTCGAAGCCGGTGAGCCACATGTCACAGACGATCACCAGGCGCAGGTCGTCGTGGGGGGCCTTAAAGCGCTCCGCCAGACGCTTGCGTGCGGCCTTGGTGCGGACATGGTTCCTGAGCGGCTCGGGATCTTCGTCGGTGCCGGTCACGACCACCTTCATCGCCCCCCGTTCGTCGTCGACGTCGTGCCAGTCCGGGCGCAGCGCGCGGATCGCCTCGTACAGCCGCGCGGCAATGTCGCGGCTCATGGTCACCACCATCGCCTTGCCTTCCATCGCGGCGCGGCGCTTCTCCCAGTGCTCGACGATGAACGCCGCCAGGCGTTTGATGCGCTCCTGGCCGCCGACCAGGGACTCCAGCGGGACTCGGATACTGTCCTCCGCCCCTTCCCCGCGTCGGTCGCGGTTGGCTACATACTCAACCTCTTTCTCGGCGACGCGCGCGCCCTCCTCGTCCACCTTCAGTTTGATGATGCAGGATTCGTAGTAGAGCGGCCGGGTCGTGCCGTCCTCGACGGCCTGGCGGATGTCGTAGACGTCCGCGTATTCGCCAAATACGTGGATCGTGTTTCTGTCGTCGTGCTCCAGCGGCGTGCCGGTGAAGCCGACGAAAGTGGCGTTCGGCAGCGCCTCGCGCATCCAGCGCGCGCCGCCCTCGACGAAACCGTACTGGCTACGGTGTGCCTCGTCGGCCATGACGACGATGTTCGAGCGCTCCGAGACCACGCCGTGCGCCTCGGCGAACTTCTGAATCGTCGTGAACACCACTCCACCCGCCGCGCGGTCGAGCAGCGCCTTGAGATGTTCCCGGCTCGCGGCCTGGACCGGGTCGTGCCGAAGCAGCGCACGCCCGGCGGCGAAGGTGTCGAAGAGCTGATCGTCCAGATCGTTGCGGTCGGTGATCATGACGATCGTCGGGTTGGTCATGCGCGACTCTCGGATCAGGCCCCCCGCCAACATCAACATGGTCAGCGACTTGCCCGAGCCCTGGGTGTGCCAGATCACGCCCCCGCGACCGTCGCCCGTGCCGGCCGGCGGCTTAAGGCGCGTAAGCACGCTGGCGCGCGCCTTGCGCACCGCGCGGAACTGGTGGTAGCCCGCGATCTTCTTGGCGATCTCGCCCCGCTCGTCCTCCTCGAAAGTGACACAGGTCCGCAGGTAGTCCACCAACATCCGGGAATCAAACAGGCCCCGTATCAGCGCCTCCAGAGTCGGCGGGCCGCCGCCCTCACGATCGTCGATCGGGCGCCAGGGCATGAAGAGGCTGCGCCCGCTGGTGATCGAGCCGACGCGAGTCAGCATGCCGTCCGAGACCACAAGCACCAGGTTTGACACGAACAGGTCCGGGGCGGTCTGCATGTAGCGGTCGAGCTGGTCGATGGCCACGCCCAGGTTTGCCTGGATGTCCGTCGGGTCTTTTAGCTCGATCAACGCGACCGGCAGCCCGTTCAGGAACACTGTCAGGTCCGGGCGGATGATCTTGCCCGACGGTCCGGCGACGCTGAGCTGGCGCAGTACCAGTAGATCGTTCGCGACCGGGTTGTCGAAATCGACCAGCCTCGCGCGGTCCCCGCGAGTCTCGCCGCTGTTCGATTCTTGGTACTCAATCTCGACGCCGTCGGTGACCTGCGCATGGAACCAACGGTTGTTCTGGATCAGCGTCGGGTGTGGCGGGCGCGACAGGATGCGCACGACCTCCTCGATGCTGTCGTGCGGCATATCGGGGTTGAGACGACGCAAAACACCGCTCAATACCGTGGTCAGAATCACGGTTCCCGGTACCAACTGACGCTCTTCGGTCAGTTCGGATGCCGACATGACGGGAATCCTTACAGACTCAAACCACGCAGCGGCAGCGAGTTCTGCAGTCAGTTCATCCATCGGCGTCCTCGGAAATGCTCTCGCCTTCCGCTATCTCCTCGTTCTCCGCTTCGGATCGGTTTCTGAACTCCACAAGGCTCTTGCGATAAGCCAAGGGATCCTGGTGATGAAGCGCCTGACTCGCACTGACCGGAACCTCTTCGATCTCGATGTCTGAGTACTTGCCGTCAAGAAAACTGTCGAAATCTGCGTGAACTCCGAATCTCAAGTGGTTGATCGGATCGCGGCCGATTTGCTCTTGATGTAGCCGGAACATAAGCCCGACAGCCGCATCTACCGCTGTCGCGGTCAGCATCGCATAATCAACAGAAAGCACAGATGCCAGCGCGTCCCGACCATGTGGCCCGACACCTTGGCTCTTGCGCAAGGCCACGACACCGTCAACCAGTGAATTCAGTCCCCGCAGGATACTAGCAACGCCATCTTCAGCTGCCTTGTCGTCGGGGTTCAGCGCTGTGAGTTGCAGTGTCTTTATTGCCTGTGTCATGAGCCAGTTCGGCTTTGGATTCGGCGGGATCTCTATGCCGCGGTCCGCGAGTATCGTCACACATACGGTTTCCAGTAAGCCTCGGCAGTGTGTGAATGCAATGCCAGGTTCATCCTGGATTGTCCGTTCGATGACCTCGACTGCCGGTCTCAACGACGTTGAGGCTGGATACCGTTCGAAGAGTTCGCGACAGCTATGGAGTTCGAAGGGGCGGTCATGACTCACCATCGGCGCCTCCGTCCACCCGTACCCGCACTTCGCCGGACAGCAACTTCGGAAGGAGCACGTCGCGCATCGCCGCCAGCTTCCGCGATTCAATCATCAGCTGGCCGAAGAGATCGTAGAGCGTACCAATCACTTCGTTCGCTTCATGAAGAACCTCATTCGGAGGGACGACGACCGGCGCTTCTTGAAGGTGTCCACGTTTGATGTGCCCCATCGTTGTTGCCTTACCTGCTGCGATGGCGCGGAACCACGGCAGGTGCTGCCGAATCCAAAGTAGGCAAAACCAACTCGGGAAGTGCGACGACGTGACCTTGAACAGGTGCTGATTCAGCGCGCCCTTGCCGCCGAACCAGAACTCGGCTTCGAGGGTGCCCGACCACGAGAACAACAGATCACGATCGCCGATCACATACTGCTCGGCCACATCGCTGTTCGCCCAGGCGGCACCTTCTGCTGAACCCTTGCGGAGTTGGGCGATCTTGACCGCGCGCAGGTCTTCGCCATCGCCGCGAGGCGGGTACTTCTGAAGTGCCAGTCCGTTCAGGAACGTCGCAATGTTTGCGATCGGCTTCAGCTCCCACCCCTTCGGCACGGGGCCGATCTCAGAATCGCCGAAGCGGGTGGGCAGGGCGTCGAAGACGGGCTGGGCTAAAGAGGGGAAGGAGGCCGCGCCGGCGACTTTGGCCTTTACCGGCTCGAAGTCGACGAACCACGCCTGGAAGATCGCCTGCGCCAGTCGCTCCAGCGCCCGCGCCGTACGCCGGTTCTGCTCAATCTTGTCGTCCAGCGCACCGAGAACACCGGCGATGGCGCGTTGTTCGTCGATTTCTGGCAGAGCAACATTTAACTGCCGCTGCGCCGTGAGGCTGACGTAAGCCGCCATATCGGTCTCATTACTTCGCGCCATCCACTGGTCTGTGAATGCGTTGGAGCGCATGAAGTAGTACAGGTATCGCCGATCAAGACGCTCCTCATCGAGCGTCCTCCAAAACGTGGTCTGAGGCGAGCAGACGAAAGGAGGGGCGTCGAGCGGAACGAGCGCGAGCTTACCAACCGTGCCCTTGTGGGAGAAGAGGACGTCGCCGCCTTGGCCAACGCCCTTCCGAATCCGCGCCAGGGCCTGGTCGTTTATCCGCTGCACTGCGTCGAAGAGCACTTGTCCGTTTTCCAGGTCTGCTGCCCGAATGAACGCATACTCTCCTTGGCCGAACTCATCACTGCGCGGACGGTACTCACCGTGATTGCCGTCCGCGACGAGTAAGGTCCCTTCATCCTGGAGCTCGAGGACTGAGCGCATGGGCCACCTAGTTGGCATCACTCTCAACCCTTAGCACCCGTTCACGGGCCACAGCCATCAGTCGCTCCCCTTCCCGAAAACACACCTCCAACTCCCCCAGCAGCCGCGGGTACTTCTTCGCGAACGGTTCGCCGTCGTCGGCCTGCTCCTCGGCGCCAACGTAGCGGCCGGGGGTGAGTACGAAGCCGTGCTTGCCGATTCCCGCGATCGTATCCGCCTTGCAGAAGCCGGGAATGTCGCTGTACGCCCATTTGCCATGCTGCGCTTCGACCCACCAACCCGGCGCGGGCTCGCCCCGCCACTGGCGGAAGGTGTAGACGATGCGGCCGAGGTCGGAATCGAAATTGGGGTCGCCCATGCCATCGGCCAACATGCTTTCGCCGTCGTCGCCGCCGGTGAGCACGCGGAGGGTACGGGTCTGCATCGTGCCGAGCTTGCGGGCGTCGATGAAGAGCGTCTCGCCCCTGCGGTCACGCCCGCCTTTCTTGAGGTTCCTGCCGGTCTTGTCGCGCGTGAGGAACCAGAGGCAGGCGGGGATGCCGGTGGTGAGGAAGAGCTGCGCTGGCAGCGCGACGATGCAATCCACCTGATCGGCCTCGACGATGCGCTGGCGAATTTCGCCCTCACCGCCGGAGCCGGTGGAGAGCGAGCCGTTGGCCATGACGAAGCCGGCGACTCCGCCGCCATGCCCGTCAGGCGGGGCCAGGTGGTGGATGAAGTGCTGGATCCAGGCGTAGTTGGCATTGCCGACGGGTGGCGTACCGTGGCGCCAGCGCACGTCGTCGGCCAGAAGCTTGCCCGACCAGTCCGAGATGTTGAACGGCGGATTGGCGAGGATGTAGTCGGCTTTGAGGTCGGGGTGCAGGTTGCGCAGGAAGCTGTCGGCGGGCTGAGAGCCAAGGTTGGCCTCGATGCCGCGGATAGCCAGGTTCATGTGCGCCAGCCGCCAGGTGGTGGGATTGGACTCCTGACCGAAGATCGAGATGTCGGTCTTCTGCCCGTCGTGGGCTTCCACGAAGCGCTCGGACTGCACGAACATGCCGGCCGAGCCGCAGCAGGGGTCGAAGACGCGGCCCTCGTACGGCTCGAGCATCTCGACCAGCAGCCGCACGATGCAGCGCGGCGTGAAGAACTCGCCGCCGAGCTTGCCCTCGGCCTGGGCGAACTTGCCCAGGAAGTACTCGTAGACGCGGCCGAGCGTGTCGCGGGCTTTGGCGCGATCGCCCCTGAAGCCGATGTCGGCGATCAGGTCGATCAACCCCTTCATCTTCTCCGGCGCGATGCCGCGACGGGCGTAGTCGCGCGGCAGCTTGCCCTTGAGGTTCGGGTTGTCGCGCTCGATGGTGAGGATGGCGTCGTCGATCAGCGTGGCGATGTCCGGCCGCGCGGCCTGGTTCTGGAGGTTCTGCCAGCGTGCCTCGGGCGGCACCCAGAAGATCCGCTCGGCAGTGTACTCGTCGCGGTTCTCCAGCAGGCTTTCGATCTGAGGCCCGCTGATGTCGTCGGCTTCCAGTTCCCCCTTGAGCTCGTCGCGCCGTGCCTCAAAGGAGTCGGAAATGTACTTCAGGAAGAGCAGGCCGAGTACGACGTGTTTGTACTCGGCAGCATCGATCTGGCCGCGCAGGGTGTCGGCCGACTTCCAGAGGATTTCGGCGTCGGCCAAGTCGGTGGTGATTACTTCGTTCGTCATGCCGGTTTCAGCCCCTTCTTATTCGGATGCCAGACTTCGGGCACACAGCGGTCGGTGCATTCAGGAATTCGGGTGGAGCACGTCGGCGCTTGTCAACTCGCCCACGAGCAGCTTGCCGAGATGCGGGAAGGTGAAGAGTATAGGAAAAATAAGGCACCGATATCGGTACTATGCAGTTCGCTGAAATCGTACGCGAGGGTCCAGCAGGGTCCCTGGTGAATTGCTTGTCCTCGCACCGAATCGTTCGGGACTGCTCCGACTACCGTTGTAAAGGATTTTGGCGCCTTTCAGGGGTCAACCCGGTACTTGAGGGCGCCCTCCTCCGTACCGCTCACCGCGCAGGGAGCCAATGCGGAGGAGGTCAAACGGCGAACTTGAACTGCGGCTGAGGCGGGGCCCTCGGCGGGGGCACCGCCGGCAGCCCTACCCCCTCCAGACAGGTCCGGATCGAGGCCGGATCGGTCAGGGCGGCCACGATCCGCAGGCGACCGCCACAGGCCGGACAGCCGCTGAGGTCGATTGATTGCCCTTTCATACCAATGGGATCCTTTTCGGTGGTGGTGGGGCGACATCGAAACCGGGACGATGTCAAGCTGGTAAAGGTCCAAAATTCAATGCCGTCTCTTTAACCGAGAACACTAGCGATGACGGCCATGCGTTTCTCACCATGCAGTGGCCGTTCCCTTGCTGGAGCCATCTCCCAGGTTCTTCGGTCCGCGTCGGTTAACACTCCGGTGTCAGGAAAGAAAATTCCTTCTGGCAAGATATCCATGCCCCCGTTGCATGGGGCCGGAGGGACGCGCGGCGGACCTTGCGGGTGCGTGTCAGAAAAGACAGGCCTCACCTCACAGTAGTGCACGCAGTAGTGCACGCAAAACCGGATGGTGGGGGTAGTCCTCAAGCGCAGTTTCAATCAGGCTTCCTTTGCGAATTCCTGCCCCTCCACCACCTTGACGGAGCATACGCAAAGCCTTGAACCAGGCGACCCGCCCTGTCTCCTGCAGATGCAAGCGAGACGGATCACCGCCCGCACGCGCCCAGACTTCCTGATCCATCGGCCCTGCTGGATAAAGACCCGGCATCATCTCTGCCATTTGGCTCCAGACATCGGACTCCCCTACTGCATCCGACGCCGTAGCGTCCGATTTCACCCCGCCCCGGTCGAGCGCGACAGGGAAATTGTCCTCAAGGTCGCTCGCCTTGAAGACCGGATGCTGACGCCCCGGCATCTCGCGCTGCACCATCTCCGAGACATGATTGAAGACCTCGAACACCCGAATCAGCCCGTCCCCGCTCGTGCGCGCCTGGCCCCGCAGCGCATCCAAAAGATGGGAGGTGAACACGCTGTTCCGAGCCTTTGGCAGTACCCAGGATACTTCGCTGGCCCGGGAAGACGCGATAAGGACGCGGCCGACGCCCTGGGCCAGGCGTCCAAGAGACTTTTCGCTATAGCCGAGAGACCGTAACTCCTCCGCTCCTCCGCCCTTGAAGCTCCCGGCGCCTGCGGAGTGGCAAGCGTCGATCAGGACAAGCAGACGTTTAGCGGCGAATCCCCGAAGTGCGGAAGAGAATTCCGCCTCGGACAAGCTCGTGCTATCCAGTGTCCGTCCATCGCATTCGACCGGCAGTAGCGCGCTTTCGGGGTCGACGGGATCACCGAGAAGGGCACCATGCCCGGAGAAGAAGATGACGACCGTGTCCTCCGGTCGGCTGGTCTTGGCCACGGTAGCCAAGGCTGCCCTGATCCGCTCCAGCGTGGCGTCGCTGTCGAGCAACACGTGCACGTCACGTGGCTCATATCCACAGTAGGCGTTGGATCGCAGGACCGCGGCCACGTCCCGCGCGTCATTCAGCACCGCTTCGGGCAGCCCCGGCACGTTCCTGTAATTCGCGACGCCGATGACGATGGCATGTCCGGTGGCAAAATCCCCTGTCACCTCGGCCGCCCTTTCCAAGGCTTCATCCACGCCCCCCGCCTCCAGTTCGGCGCGGTTCATTCATCTTGGAAATCATCCCGGACGCCTCCACTAAATACAGGATCCCCGGCGAGATGGCGGATCCGTTCATTGTTTTGGAAATCCTCCATCATTGCGGCCAACAGCTCCGGGGCAGTCGGTCCCCTTCCATTTCGCATCTCTCGCACCGCTCTGCGCCATCTTGACCGCCCATCATCCCGCGTTGGCAAGTCGGCGTTGTCTCCACCCGCACGCTCCCATAATTCGCGGTCGTCCGGACCGCCCGGGTAGAGCTGGACAGCCATCTCCTCGAAGCCCTTCCACTTCTCCCCCTCCGACACCGGTGCTACCCCAAGAACGAAACGATCCCAGAAACCGAGAATGTCACCACAGGCTCGGAGCGCGGGTTCAAGATCCCGCCGTCCGCTTCGATATTGATCGACCAGCTCGGCAGTGACGTCCACCCATCTACGTTCCAGCACCAGACGTCCAACAACCTCGGCGTCCTCAGTTGCCACCAAGGCTGTGCGCGATAGCACTTTTTCCAACAAGCGTAGAAACCGTTGCTCGTCGTACCGATTCAGAGCAGCCACAATTCGAACGAGGCCGCCAACACCGTTGGGGATTAGTGCGTACAGCGTCTGCTCAAGCTCCTCGCTCTCCAAGATCGCGATTTGCAGTTCCCGTTCGGGGACAAACGGAACTCCGACCTTGGCTGCTTGCCCGAGCCACCCTTTGGCGGTTCTCGCCAGTAGCTTTTGGAGTGCCGCGCCACCAATGCGCGACCAAATCTCTACCCGCCGCGGATAGCCTCCGAGATCTGCGACGGGTGTATCCGACAGTCGTTCAATCAGCGAAGTATCCGTCTCGCCGCCGCTCAACCGATGATCGAGAATCGAACGAAACGCGACCTGCGGATCGGCTGGGCCCCGCCAAGTCTCAGGATCGATGGTTAGAGCTTCGCGCCAAATCGCCTGCGCCTTGATCGCCGTGAGATTGACCTTGGACAATAGCCTTGGTGCCTTGGCAACAGCTTCACCGGCAAGCCGTGGCAGGCGCGGGTCATCAATCTCCAGCGCACACTTGACGACCTCTGCCGGCTTCGCGTGTCGAAGAGCCCACCGGAGACCTTCGACGAACGATAGATCGGTATCGACCGCGACCTGGCGCCGCGCCGCATCCGACGTTGAGACAATGGCCGCCAGCACCGCCCCGTGCAGACAGAGCCATCCGCGAGACAAAGCGTCCGTCGCGAGTCTCTTCGCCGCCGCTTCATCGAGATTGCGCGGCGTTGCCCTCGCCAACCGTTCCTCCACGCCGGCTTCCACGGGGACATGGCGGAACACGGCGGTTACGATTTCGGGTTGAGTCTGAAACCAGCGCCAGAAGGCTTTGGGAAAGGAGGTCCTGCGCGAGCCCGTCGCGACCGCCAACCCGTCCAGTACCGCGGTTCCCCACTCATGGACAGCATTGGTGCCAGCGGTGGCGTCCTCAAACACGGACAGCATTTCCACATCCTGGTCCGGGGAAAAGCTGTTCTTGGCCACCCATCCCTCGAGCGCCTTCCACACCCGGTTCGGAGAGGGGAAAGCGTAAAGCTCGAGGTTCCGCACCCGCAGAATATCTTCAGCGCTGGCTGCCGACAGTTGATCACACAACCGTCGGACAAGAGCGTTCTTCCCCTCTTCGCCCTCATCTGCAGCGGGTGACAGCTTCCCGATCAGCCTCACGGTTCCGACACATCGCTCAAACGTCGGCTCGCCAATGTCGAGGCAATAGGCTTGCTCTACCAATCGCAGCTCAGAAAACGTCGCCGGCTTGACGCCCACGTCGTGCATGAATTCGACGAGGGGAGCTGCCTTTCCGTGACCGCTCAGTATCGCCCCGGCGAGCGAGCCCGGTTCCCGGCGCTCCGGCGAACGGATCACTGGATACTCAGACCAGCGCGCCTCCATCCCGCGGGGCGTACATACCAGCGCCGGCATCGGCGTTTCCACAAGATCACGCGGGTCGAAACTGAGGCGAAAAGCGAACCCTCGGCGGATTTGCGGTGACAGGTGCGCCCACAAAGCGACGACAAGGTCATCAAACCCCACATGGCCAAGCCGCACAACCGGCAGTTGTGCTTTCGTCCCCAGCGCCTCTGCGGCCTCCGTCAGGTCCTCAGCATGCGGAAGCCCCGTTTCTATGCCATCGAGTTGCAGCGTAACCGCATCCGGCCGTTGCTGGTCTGAAACTGCGAGCAGATTCAGAAGAGGCCGCAGATCCGACATTTCCCCCATTTCATCCAGGGGAGCGAGGAGAGCGTGCGAGAAGACCATTCCGCCCCGCGTTGCACCTGTATCGCGGAACGTCCGCGACAGCACATATCGATCTTCGTACGGAAAGCCACGAAGGAACGGCGACCACTCGACACCCGGCGGTGCCGTATCGGGTAGATCAAGGCGCTGGACGATGGCCGTCGACACCGCGTCGTTAACGCTCGACACCAGCAGGGAGTGTCCACCCCGACACTCGCCATACAAGGCTTGCTCTACCTGCATGGCCCGAACTCCGACGCCAGTGTCACGCCGGTTCGGCGAGAAGCTTCCGGATCGGCAGCGTCAAATCGGTGGAGCGACTGCCGTCCTCCAGAATCACGTAGCCAAACTGTTCCGAGCCTTGAGCGATATAGCTCTCGTCGGGTACCTCTTTGTCCAGCGCTCGTTCCAGAGCAGAGAGTCCGAGTACCGAAGAATCCTCCCAATTGCTATCGACGAATTCGCCAAACATCGGGAGGCGTTCCTGCAAGACATCGACCGGCCTCCCTGGACTCTTCATCTCGTCCCAACATGTCAGGAGAACAACGAGGCACGGTAGCCGGTCCCTACGGCTATCTGATTTGGAGTGGACATATGCCAGCATTTGCAGCAACTCGATCAAGCGGGCCTGATCGGACAACGGCGCCTCCCCAGGCTCTCTGCTGCTCTCCTCCAGCGATGTCAGAGGACGGGAGAAGATGTCATCCTCGACCCGAGCCCTTTGCAGACGAATCAACAGGAGCCAAGCCGAGGACTGGGCGATCCGGTTCAGCCAGGCATGCGGAAGACGCCTCTTGTCGATGATGTTCTTGATTTGCTCGCCGCCGTAATCGGGCCAGATCAAGTTGGCCTTGCGTCCCTCTTCATCGATAACCGGCCAGCGGCTCTCATGGTAGACCGCAGTGGAAGTATGGTCCGCCGACACCCCAGCATCCAGTCTGGCCATAACGGCTTCGAAGGGCTCCAGATTGGCCGCTGCTCCCGCCATTCGGATGCGCCCGTCCTCTTTCATCAGCCGCTTCAGCAGCTGGCCTCCGTAGTGAGACTTGCCAACGCCGGATTCCCCGATCACCAGGATCGACCTGTCGGGCACTCCCATTGTCTATCTCGCACCAAATCTGAACACGGGATCGAGATTGCCGCTCGCCGGTTCAGGGAGCTGTACGGCCGGTCGGCGGACATCCAGAGCCCAGCCAAGAAGGTTCAGGAACCCCTGCTCGTTCTCAGCACTGTCGGACTCGGGCATGATGCTGACCTCAAACTCGACGGCTTCCGGGATCACCCTCCGCACCGCGCTTCGCACTGCTTCTTCCATCTTGCTCGTGATCGAAACATCCGCTTTCGTCCAGACAAGGGCGACGGGCCTCCCTTTAAGCTCATCCGCCAAGCGTCGCGCGAGCAGTTGAATTCCGCTGCGGGCGGCGCCCCTTTCCTCTCCCGCCAAGGCTTCGCGATCCGCTACCAACAGGAACGCGTCGGCGTGTTCGGCAGCCCATCGCGCGCCTTCCGCCTCTGGCGCATCGCTCTTGATCGCCCATTTCTGGAACCATTCGCCGGGCGCATCCGTCATCACATAGTCCCTGCGATGATCCTGCCCGTGCCTGAACGCCAAGTGGAGCAATCCCGGGATGCGTGTATTGCTACTGGTCGTGTGCGGTGGGAACGCGGGAGGAATTGAACCCGGCTCCCACCGTAGCGAGCTTGCAACAACCTCCCATCCGCCGAGCGAGCAGGAACCTGCGAATCGCAGCTTGTCGTCCAGTCGGAAACCTTTTCCGAGCAACAGATACCAAGCTCCCAGTAACGTGGTCTTGCCCGCCTTATGCGGTCCTATGATCGCCAGCACGATCGGCTTGTTCCGACCTGCGACGAAACCGAGGTCTGTAAGCCCGAGCGCGCCTCCCGACCAGGGCATGGCCGCCGCTTCCGTCAACGCTTCCTCGTCCTCCTTTTCCGTGCGGTCCGCTTTCAGCGCCGGACACTTCGAGAGGTCGAGGTGGCCCAGACTACAGCCCATATCCGGCCAACATGTCTCCCGGGGACATTCCGCCATGGCGTTTATTTCCCAGCCCTCCGCTCCCTAGCCGTCCGCCGCTTGGGAGCGGAGGCTTCCGCAATGGCCCGAGTCGCCTGAAGCTCGCGAAATATCCATACCGACCAATCCGGCAAGGTGAGCATTGTGTCGGGCTTGACCCCGACGAAGTCCCGAAACGTGCCGTCGTCGATTCGCGGCACAGCCTCCGAATGCCCTATCAATCCGAGAATCGAGCTGCGACCCGCAGGAGCGGCGACCAGTTTGCCTACCTCCGTTCTCAGCTCCTCCAGAATGCTGGTATCGCGGGCCTTCTCTACCAATTCCCTGATCGCAACCTTCTCGTCCTGATCCATCGTTGGCAACGCAATGACCGTCTCCCGCAGGAACGCGGCGACGCTCGCGGGTGAGAAGGTCGGGATATTTCGGTGCATGTCGAAAGCCATCAGCATCGCCGCGTCGAATGTCAACATTTCGCGATAGCTCTTCCGAGCGCTCGGGGAAAACAGTGCCTCCTTCCACCACAGCAAATTCGTACGCCGCTGAAGTCCGGTCGTGGCGCTGCTGACGGCTTGCAATGTGGTCGTGAGGTGCTCGGACATCACGTTCGTTATGTCTTGGGAAAATTCGGGCAGGTCGAGCCCTTCGACAGACAGACTTCCAACCGCCCGATTTATCGCATCTCCAACAGCCTCAGCCATCAGCGTGCCAAACTGGTAGACCCACTCATATGGATTGCCATGCGGCATGTACTGATTTCCTTCGGTGTCTCCCTGTATTCCCTCAGGATTAATGGAGTGAGGTCCTGCAGCTGCCTCAAACTTTGGCTTGAGGCTCGATGCCTTTGTCTTTTTCGATACAATACGAATATCGACCTCAGAGGCAGACTCAAACTTGATATCCGGCACGGAAATCGACTCAGGTGTTGCCCATTCCCTCTCAGCACGCTCCTCCACTTTCCTCTCGATTTCAGCGACGACGTCAGCCCAGATTTCCCGCTCTTCGCCAACCTCCATGAACGGAAGCACGTTTCGCGCGGATGCAACGAATGCCGCGGCCACCGTGTCGTTTTTCTCGCAGGCTTTGATCACTGCATCCAACAGCATGGCTCGAAACACCGCAACTGGCGTGTCGGCAAATGTATTGACGTAGGTCTCCCAACGTTTGCGTAGTGCTTCTTCCGCCTCAGCGATGGTCGGGTCATTGGGCGGCACATCAGGATCGAACGCCACAAGAGCGAACGCCGAAGCCTTGGCCGGGCTCTTTTCGAGGATTCCGGCCAGATCGGCTGCCGTTTGCCTCAAGTGGCCGAGCTTGTCGTCATCGCCTCCTACGTCGATTAGTCCCTTGCGTAGGAACCTCAGCAATACATCGTCGTTCACAAAAGCCCTCCTGTCAGATTTTTCGAGCGCGGTTACTCCGTTGAAAGTGCATTATGAAAGGCCGGTTGGGTGCTGCTGGCAGTCATACCGGAATCTCGCTTCTGTTGGCATAGGCGATGGTCGGTCGGTCGAAGCCTCGTTGCATGCAGAGCGGGGCGATGTGCAGAGAGAACTTGTTCAGGGTTCGTGCATCGAGTTCAGGGTGATCATCCTCCAGGATCACCGTAGTTCTGATATAGTCATCACCGTCGGGTCCTGGCAGGAATTCCGAGTATACGTCGGCTATGACTATGCCGTCGCCGAGGAATTCAGGGAGGGCGGAACGGACCAAGTCGGAGACATCGACCAGGGTTGTTTCAGGGGCGGCCATGGTATTTACCTCCATCGAGGTTGGTTACGGGTACGTAATTGCCACTGTGGCAGGGGTCAAGGGGCGGGGTGGCCCCTCTTGGTGGCCCCACAGGCTTTTTCGGCGGCGTTGCGGACCGTGCCCTGGGGGAACATCTCCAGGGCGCGGCGAAGACTGTCTTCACTCGGTCAGTGGCCGGACATCCGCTGAGGTCCGCGAAAAAGCACCCGGGCCAGCAGGGCCGTCCACCCCAGGGCATTTTCGCAGGCGGAGCAGCTCGAATCGAGGAGGGCCCCCGACGCCATGCCCACCTCACCCCTACCCGTCCTCCGTACCGCCGTTACAGCCGAAGGGTGGTGCCCCCCAACCTGCGCCATTTCCCGAGCCGGAATCCCTTGTCCGGAAACGAGAACCCCGTTAATTCTTCCCAATCCGCAGACTCGCAACGGTTGTTGCGCCATACTCAGAAGATCTCAGGAGGGACGAAATGACTTCCAACCAGGACTGGTGGCCCGATCAGCTGAACCTGAAGGTTCTCCGCCAGAATTCTCCCCTGTCCGATCCGATGGACGGGGATTTCGACTACGCCGAGGCGGTCAAGACCCTCGACGTCGATGCCCTGAAGCAGGACGTCGAAGAGGTGATGACGACCTCGCAGGACTGGTGGCCGGCCGACTACGGCCACTATGGGCCTCTCTTCATCCGCATGACCTGGCACGCCGCGGGCACGTACCGCATCAGCGACGGCCGCGGCGGCGGCGGCTCCGGCCACCAGCGCTTCGCGCCCCTCAACAGCTGGCCGGACAACGGGAATCTCGACAAGTCGCGCCGCCTGCTCTGGCCGGTCAAGAAGAAGTACGGCCGCAACCTCTCCTGGGCCGACCTGATCATCTTCGCCGGCAACTGCGCCCTGGAGTCGATGGGGTTCAGGACCTTCGGTTTCGCCTTCGGGCGCCCGGATGTCTGGGAGGCTGACGAGACGGACTGGGGCTCCGAGACGACGTGGCTCGACGACGAGCGCCACGACGCCGACGGGGAACTCCAGGGACCCCTGGGCGCCGACCACATGGGCCTGATTTACGTGAACCCGGAGGGGCCGAACGGCAACCCGGACCCGGCCCTGGCGGCCAAATTCATCCGCCAGACGTTCAAGCGCATGGCGATGAACGACGAGGAGACGGTTGCCCTCATTGCCGGCGGACACACGTTCGGCAAGGCGCATGGCGCCGCCCCTGACAACACGGTCGGTCCCGAACCGGAGGGGGCCGGCATCGATGATCAGGGCCTCGGCTGGAAGAACAGCCACGGCAGCGGCAAGGGCGGCGATACGATCACCAGCGGCCTGGAAGGCGCCTGGACCACCGACCCGGTGAAGTGGGACAACAACTTCATGGAGAACCTGCACGGCCACGAGTGGGAGCTGACGAAGAGCCCGGCCGGCAAATCGCAGTATGCTCCAAAGAATGCCTCGGAAGTTGCCACCGTGCCGGACGCACACTGTCCCTCGAAGAAGCACGCCCCCATGATGCTCACCACGGACCTCTCGCTGAGGGTGGACCCGGAGTATGCGCCGATTTCGAAGCGCTTCCTCGAGAACCCTGCGGATCTCGAAGATGCCTTCGCCCGGGCGTGGTTCAAGCTCATCCACCGCGACATGGGGCCCCGCAGCCGCTATATCGGCCCCCTGGTTCCCGCGGAGCCGCTGTTGTGGCAGGACCCGGTCCCCGAGGTCGATCACGAGCTGGTCGGGGAGCAGGAGATCGCCGACCTCAAGGCGAAGGTCCTCGCCTCGGGACTGTCCGTTTCCCAGCTGGTCTCGACCGCCTGGGCCTCGGCGGCATCGTTCCGCGGCACCGACAAGCGCGGCGGAGCCAACGGGGCGCGCATCCGTCTGGCGCCGCAGAAGGACTGGGAAGTGAACGACCCGGCAGCGCTCGACGAGGTGCTGGAGACGCTGGAGGGGATCCAGTCGGAGTTCAACAGCCCGCAGACCGGCGGGAAGAGGGTCTCCCTCGCCGACCTGATCGTCCTGGCCGGGTGCGCGGGCGTCGAGCAGGCTGCCAGGAACGCCGGTCACGACGCGCAGGTCCCCTTTGCACCGGGACGCGCCGACGCGTCGCAGGAGTGGACGGACGAGGAGTCGTTCGCCGTGCTCGAACCGGCCGCGGACGGGTTCCGCAACTACCTCCGGGCAGGGCAGGAAGGCACAGCGGATGACCTGCTGGTGGAGCGGGCATGCATGCTCACCCTCAGCGCTCCCGAGATGACGGCGCTCGTCGGCGGCCTGCGCGTCCTGAATGCGAACACCGGGCAGTCCGGACACGGAGTGTTCACCGATCGGCCGGGGTCGTTGACCAACGACTTCTTCGCGAACCTGCTCGACATGAACACCGAGTGGAAGGCGTCCTCCGCGTCTCAGGACGTGTTCGAGGGACGCGATGTCTCGACCGGTGAGCTCAAGTGGACGGGCACCCGGGTGGACCTAGTCTTCGGTTCGAACTCCGAGCTCCGGGCCATCGCCGAAGTCTACGGGTGCGACGACGCGCAGGAGGTGTTCGTGCGCGACTTCGTGGCCGCCTGGGACAAGGTGATGAACCTCGATCGTTTCGACCTGGCGTAATCCCGGCGGTTCTCTTCCAGATGAGCTGCGGCCCCCCGTGTTCTCAGGATACCATGGTGTCTCCTGAAACACAGGGGGCCCGGCAACGACAGCCCGTCGAAACCCGGCCCAAGCGGCCTCAGCTCACGTCGCCGCGCCAGGCCGGCTCCTCGTCCCGCTCCACGTAGAACACCCCCTCGATATCTCGCTTCCCGACCGCCGGCGGCGGCTGGGTGTGGTGCACCACCAGGATGCGCTCGTCGTCGGCGTAGGCGAAGCTGGGGTAGCCCATCCCCATGGCGTCGAACTGCATCAGGAACGACAGGGACATGGGGCCGCCGTAGATGTGGGTCTCGCCGCTCCAGTCCAGCCCCTCCTCCTTGACGTAACAGAACGCCACGCTGCCGATATGCAGGTGGTCCATCTCGGCCACGTGCCGGTAGCCGCAGACCACGGTGCCGGTCCTGGTGAGAAACAGCGCCGGGGAGTGGCCGTAGCGCGGGTCCGACCAGCCCACCATTTCGTGGCTGCTCCAGGTGGCTCCGCCGTCGTCGCTCCAGGTGCAGAACAGCGGGCCGACCCCGTGCCCGTGGGTGTTGGAGGGATCGCGGTTCACGCACAGAATGCGGCCGCTCGGAAGCTGCAGGAAATCGGCTTCGTCGCCCGAGTAGCGGTCGCAGGCGGCGGTGACGTAGCGCTCCCAGGTTTCGCCGCCGTCGCTGGAGGTCAGGAACCCGTGGCGGCCGAAGCGGTCGCCCTCGCGGCGGCCGATGACCGGCAGGATCACGGTGCCGTCGTGGAGGGTGCGGATCTTGCCGTAGGAAACCGCCGCGGCCCAGCCGGCAGCCGGGCCCGGGCCGGGAACCACCACGATCGGCTCCGACCAGGTGTGCCCCTGATCCACCGACTTGCGCACGCACACGGTGCGGTTGTAGACGCCGCTGTAGCTGGTTCCGTAGACGTTGTAGGGCAGCAGGATGGTGCCGTCGGCGAGTTGCGCCATGCCGTGATGGCCGTAGAACTGTTCGTCCGCCCGCTCCGCCGAGGCGCCGTAGGCGAAGGTGTGCTCCTTGCGCCACGTCCGGCCGCAGTCGGTGGAGCGCGTCACGCTCACGCACGTCATGCTTTGGGTGTCGTCCCGATATGCCACCAGCAGGTCGCCGTTGCTCAGGCGTTCCAGGGAGGGGCAAATCCCCCCTTCGGCGACGATGACGCGCCCGTCCCGTTCCAGTTTTCCCATCATTCCTCCTTCGCGCGAAGGCACCGATATCGGTGCCTTCGCAGTTCGCTGACAACCTACGCATGGAGCCGGCAGGGTGCCCGATGAAGGCGGGACGGCCAGGGCGGGCACGATCCGCAGCGACCGCCACGGGCCGGGCAGCAGCTGGTGTCGGCCGCAACGCCTCCATCCCGCTGACGGAGACCCGCCAGCCGGCTATTTTCCTGCGGCGAGGACAGCCATGGAGTTCATCGAGAACAGCTACTGGTGGAAGAGCCTGGTCCTGGACTGCCCGCCTGGCGCCGATAACCTGACCGCCCGGGTCCGGGTTCGCCAGCCCCAGGGATACGTCCAGGAGCTGACGGTGGAGGAGGTGGAGGTGCGGGACGGCAAGGCCCGCGTCCCCATCCTCTATCCGCTGGTCGACGACGGGCGCCACGACCCCAGGCCCGGCCTCTGGGAGGACAGCTGGCTCATGGGGGAGTACCGCTTCGACGTGCAGCTGATGGCCGAGGGCCGCGTGATCGTCTCCGGGTCCACCATCCTCGACCCCCACGGCTTCTTCCCCTCCGACCGCATGGTCATCGCCGTCGACGCCCGCCCGCAGATCATCGAGTGCGCGCCGCGGCAGGCCCTGTTCCTCGACGAGGACGAGGCCCGCTTCCTCTACCGCATCCGTCGCCGCCGCGTCAGCCGCTGCGAGGTGGAGGCGGACGTCACCTCCCGCGAAGGCTCCGCCCCCCTGGCCGGCCCCTGGCGCCTGAGCCTGACCCACGAGCTGCAGGAGCACTCCTTCTCCATCGCCGGCTGGGGCCCCGGCGAGTACTGGATCCGCCTGCGGCCGCTGGTGGGCGGCGAGCCGGTGGGACCCTGGTGCGTGCGCAAGTTCTGGAAGCAGGCCGGCGCCGGGCCGCCGCCCCCGGAGGTGCTCGAGCTGGCCGGCTATCCCGAGGTGCTGGTCGACGACTACAGCTTCGAGGAGGCCGAGGGCGTCCAGTTCGTCCCCGACACCATGGACAAGAACCCGGCGCCCCTGGCCGCCACCACCGAACCCCACGACGAGGAGATGCTCGGCCTCGAGTCCGTGACCTGGAACGAGGAAGCCGGACGCTACGAGGCCGTCTACCGCAACGGCGGCGGGCGCATCGAGCGGGAGGACACGCGCGAGGAGCGCAGCCGCCTGCGCATGCTGCTGGTCAGCGAGGACGGCGAGAGCTGGGAGAAGCCGGCCCTCGGGCTCGTCGAGTACGACGGCTCCACGGCCAACAACATCCTCAGCGACGACCGCGATCCCACCCCGGCGGAACGGCAGAGGGCCCACGCCCTGGAGCACGCGGAGTTCCGCTTCTACGATGCGGGGAGGGACGGCCCCGTCGACATCGACCACGTCTTCATCGCCTCGGCCAAGGAGGACTTCCCCTCCCGCTGCAGGAGCCTCGAAAACCAGGACGGAGAGGGCGGGGAGAGCGGGGCCTTCCGTCCCCGCAAGGGGGAGTTCTGGCCCTTCGAGCAGCGCGGCGACCTCTACCTCGTGCTGACGCGGGAGCCGGTCCTCTACCTCGGCGTCGGCATGGACCTGATGCACACCAGCGAGACGATCCGCTGCCACGTGGAGGAGTCGGACGGAAAGCGGCTTCACTTCTACTTCCGCCCCGCCTCGCCCGCCTACCCGCCCCACGGCGCCACCTACGACAACATGCACCTCGCCCTGCGCTGCCTGGCGGTCATGTCCACCGCCGACGGCATCACCTACGACCGCCGCTTCGTGCTGGGCCCGGACGGACACGACCGGCTGGGGTCACAGTTCTACGCCATGGGGCTCATGCAGCGCTTCGGCACCCCGGGGGACGCGCCGGGCCGTCCCGCGCTCAACAAGGGGAAGCACAAGGTCAACCAGGCCTTCCCGCGGCGGAACCTCTACCTCGGCTCGGTGCTGCTCCACTGGGGGATCGAGCAGACGCAGGAGCCGGAGCTGATCTGGACCCGCGACCTGCTGCACTTCAAGCGCTTCACCGGGCACCGGCACAGCCTCATCGAGTCCAACGGCCCGGGCACCTACGACTTCGGCATGATCCGCGACATCTATATGTACAGCGAGCTCGGCGGCCTGTGGTGGTACCACTACACGGCCATCAACACGCGCCACAACGGCTACGGGATCATGTCCGGGTGGAAGGACCTGGAGGAGTTCCGCCGCAGCTGTCCCAACCACGCCGACGCCCCCTACTTCACCACCTGGGAGGGCTACTGGGCCGACGGCAAGGAGACCCGGTACCAGCCGGCCTTCGCCCGCTGCCGGCCCTTCCGCGTGGCCCACGCCGAGCCGGTGGACGGGTGCGGCCGTCTCGGCACCCGCCCGATCCGCGTGGACGGAGACGAGCTGCGCCTCAATGCGGCCACGGACCGGGGCGGCTCCATCCGCGTCGAGCTGGCCGACGAGGCGGGGGATCCCCTGGGACCGGAGGCGGCGGTCTTCGAGGGGGACGCCGTGGACGAGGTGGTCGCCGACCTGGCTCCCTGGCGGGGACAGGCCGTGCGCCTGCGGTTCACCCTCGACCGCGCCCGCCTCTACGCTTTCCAGATTACCGCGCGGGAGTGACTGGGATGACTGCAGCCGGGGCCCATTCCCCGGACCTGGGCCCCAAAGCCGGGGCCGGCCCGACGAAGCCGGAAAGCGAGACCGGCACCGGACCGGACCGGGAGGTAATCCTCACCCTGGACCACGGCGTGCTCCTCATGCACGATCCCCGGGCCGCCGAGGCCGCCTACATCGACGAGATCTTCGAGAAGGCCCGCCGCCGCGGGGTGGAGACCATCCTCTGGCGCACCCTTGCCGGCGCCCGGGGGCTCTACCGCAGCCGCTCCGTGCCGAGCCTTGCGGACCAGTCCGAGGCGTGGGAGCAGCTGCTGTCTGGCATGGACCCCCTCGATGTTGCCGTCGACAGCGCCCGGCGCAACGGCATCCGTCTCTTCGCCTGGGCGACCCTGCAGGACTTCCACATCGTCCGCCACTGGGGGCGCAACACCTCCCCCTTCTACGACGAGCGCCCCCATCTCTACTGGTCGGGCCTCGACGGCCGCAGCCACCACCCCGGGATCCCCTGCTACGCCTACGAAGAGGCAAGGCGGTACTACCTCGACCACCTCGAGGAGGTGCGGGAGTACGGCGTGGACGGCCTCTTCGTCTGCTTCCGCAGCCATGCCGGCGAGCCGGACGAGGACGACGGGTACGGGTACAACGAGCCCTGGCTGAAACAGCTGCGCGAGGAGACCGGGGTCGACGCCCCGCCTTCGCGCATCCGGGAGCTCCCCTGGCTGGCCTGGCGCCTGCAGAGGATCCGCGGCGACTCGTACACGGTGCTGTTGCGGGAGGTCCGCGAGGCGGCGGGGACCCTGCCCGTCTGGGTGGGCACCTCGGAGGAGCCCGACATCCTCATCGCCGGACACTCGAAGAAGGAGAACCCCGAGCGCGCCCTGCTGAGGGCCCGCATGGACCTGGGCCGGTGGTGCCGCGAGGACCTGGTGGACGCGGTGGTGGTGGTGACCAGCCGCCTCAACCCCTGCGACCCGTCGGTGGGGGAGGTCTACAGCGACACGACGGCGCGCTTCGGCAAGAAGCTTTTCACCTGGCTGAACATGATCTGCCACTTCCACGACGGGGAGGGAAACCTGTCCAAGCGGACCCCGACGCCGCAGGAGCTGCGCAGCATCGTCCGGGCGGCGCGGCGCTGCCGCATCGACGGCCTCGTGCTGCACGAGACCGCGGACCTGGAGACCTCCTACCTGAGGATCTACGTCGATGGCAAGAAACAGGTGACCAACGCTCCCCATCCCGACCGCGAGGCACAGTGGAACGCCCTGCTGCCGGGCTGAGGAGGGAGGTGCCCGAGGTGGGTCAGCAAGTGGAAAGACGGAGGCATTCCCACTGCCGGGCATTCGCCGTTCCAGTTGTGCGTTCCTCGTACTCGTTCGTACGATGCTGAACCATGCAGTTCAGCGATTGGAGCAGACAGGAAGTTGAAGCCACTGTTCGAGACTACCTCGATATGCTGGCTTCGGAACTTCGCGGTGAACCGTTCAACAAAGCTGCCCACAACGAGGCCCTCCGTGCTCGGTTGGATGGCCGCACGCGCGGCGCGGTGGAGCGCAAGCACCAGAACATCAGCGCAGTCCTGATCGAGTTGGGGTTCCCCTACATCAACGGATACAAACCGCTGGTCAACATCCAGGGAATGTTGAGGGATATAGTGCGCGAGCACTTTTCGTCGCTCGAGGACTTGGTCAAATCAGATGTCGAGGCACTCCAGAACCAAGTCAACGTCAACGATGTCCTCGGCATCCGAGTCGCTCCGCCTGTGACCACTTCCGCTTCGGTAGGTGGGGCAACCGCGTTCGTAGGGGAGGCAACCACAGACTACGGCGTTCCCAGACGCCCTTCCCCAACGATCAACTACCTTCATCCCTTGTTATTCATGGAATTTTAGTGGAGAGGGCTGTACTGGGTGCCTCCCATGCTTAGATTTCAGAGGGAAACACAAGGCAGTATCGCCCTTTGAACCCATCACACAGTAGGACACCCAATGGGTGAATTACCGTCACACACCGAGTCCGAGCAAGCCGGGCCGATTCAGCCGTCTTTCAACCGCTCCATCCACATCGAAGCCCGCCCCACCCACCTTGGCAGCGACACCGGTGCGCTGATGTTGCGTCAACTGCTCGAACACAGCCGGGTTCTGGATTGGGTCGACGCCCACTTCGAGGATCTCCGTACCCAAGACCAGATCACGCACCCGCTGCCGGAGCTGCTGCGCACACAGATCGTGCTGCTGGCACAGGGCTGGACCCACGCCGCCGACGCCGACGCGTTGCGCCAAGATCCGATCCTGCGTCTGGCGGTCAGCGATCGCAAAGGGCAGGCGCCGTTGCGCAGCGGCGACGAAGACCGGCCGCAGGGACTGGCCAGTCAGCCGACGCTGTCGCGCCTGCTCGAGCAAGCCTCGACTGCCTATAACCGCGAGGTGTTGGAGGAAGCCGTCCTGCGCAGCGCCCGGTCTCGTTGCCGGCTGCTGGAAGGACGGATGAAATACGAGGAGTTGGCCGTCGACATGGATGCCCTGCCGATGCCGGCGCACGGGCACCAGGCGGGGGTCGAATACAACGGCTACTTCCACGCCTCGGGGTACCATCCCCTGCTCCTCGGCTCGGCGCAGACGGGCGATTTCTTCGGTGCCGTGCTGCGGCCGGGCAACGTGCACGCCCATGAGGGTGCCTCAGAGGCTCTCGGCAAGCGCTTGGACTGGATTCAGTCGCATCTGGCCCGGCGCCTCATCCTGCGCTTCGACGCGGCCTCGGTGAGCGGGTCTTTCCTGAGTGAGCTGGAAGCGCGGGCCGACACCTCGTACGTGGCGCGCATCAAGAAGAATGCGCGCCTGGAGGAGCTGGCTCGTGCCTGGGTGGAAGGCTATCAGCAGGAGCTGGCGCAGCACCCGGAAGAGCTGCGGGAAGAGGGTTTTCGCTGTCGCGAGCTGCGCTATCAAGCCAGGTCCTGGGCGCAGCCCCGGCGGGTGGTGTTGGTCCTGGTCCCTTCCGAGACGGAAGAGCTGCCCATCGCCCGCCACTTCTTCCTGATCACCGACCAGAGTCCCCAGACGATGAGCGGCCGCGACCTGGTCGCCTTTTATCGTCAGCGCGGCCTTTTCGAGCGCATGCTCGGCGAGTTGAGCTCCACCCTCCAGCCTCAGCTCTCCTCTACCACCCGTCGCAAGCAACACTACCGGGGTCGAGAGCCGCGTCAGCGCACCCCGTCCCGGGATGCCTTCGCTGCCAACCAGGCGCTTCTGACCTTGAACCTGCTGGCCTACAACCTGCTTCACCTGGGCCGCCAGGCCGCCGAACGCGCCGAGGCCCGACGCGGGCGGCCCCGCACATACGGACGCTCGACGACGGCCCTGAGCCTGGACAGTTTTCGACGGCGCTACCTGCGCCTGCCGTCCCGCGTCACCTTGCATGGGCGCAGGGTGGGCGTCATCCTGACCCAAGGGACGGCGGCTGCCTGGGATCGTCTGTGGAGATTTCTGGCCACGCTCAAACCGGTGGACGCGGCGATGGCGTAAGCGCAGGCCGGGTCGGTCGGGATGATGGGCTCGCAAAGGCAAGCGTCTTCGAGAAGGCGCGTACAATTTCAACAAGGTCGGTAGAGATAAGGAGACGGCTCTACCCAAAAAGCCGACTATAGAAGGAACGCAAGCCTCTGAGGCTAAGCGAAGGGGTCTCGGAAGCGCCTATGTCCGCTTATGCGCGGGTTGAATGAATAACAAAGGCTTGAACCTCTCCGAAAACGATCTGACGGGAGAGATTCCACCTGACTTGGGGTCGCATGGCTGCCTTGGAAAGGTTGGACCTCTCCCGCAATGCCTTGAGTGGACCGATTCCGCCCGAGTTGGGTCAATTGGCCTTGTTAAGGGTCTTAAATCTCTCCGAAAACGATCTGACGGGGCAGATTCCACCTGAATTAGGTCGCATGGCTTCCATGGTGGATTTGGACCTTTCCCGCAATGTCTTGAGCGGACCGATTCCGCCCGAGTTGGGTCAATTGGCCAAGCTCTGGAGGATGGACCTTTCCCACAACCGGTTGAGCGGGTCCCTTGGGCGCGGACTGGTCGAGCTATTTCGTCAGAATCCGGTCCTTGTGGACTTCACCGGCAACGAAATGATTTGCGTGGGGGATTCGCCATTTGCCTTTGGCGACGTACCCCCCTGTGACCCCCCGCCCCCGCCGGAGGGAAGGATATACTGGACGGACCTGGGCTCGGGGGACATCCGGCGGGCCGACCTGGATGGGGGCTCCAATATCCAGATCGTGGTCGATGGAGGCGGGAGCCCGGAATGGATCGCCCTGGACCCCGCCGCAGGCAAGATGTACTGGACGAAATGGAACGGACACGCCGGCAAGATCCAACGGAGTGATCTGAACGGCTCGAATCCGGAAACCATCCTGGTTACCGGGCAGGAGCATCCAATGGGGATTGCCTTGGATCTCGATGCAGACAAGGTCTATTACACGGCCAACCGCCGCTACTTTGATTTTGAAATCGGAGAGTGGTGGAATGGCGGGGTCAAGCGCGCGAACCTGGACGGCTCCTCACCGGAGGACCTCGTGTGGGAGGAATGGCAATTTGCCCCGATGGTGGACATCGCCCTGAACGTCAGTGCAGGAACCATGTTCTGGGTGGACGAGGAATCCATCAGGCGAGCCAACCTGGACGGCACCGGCAACAGCCCATGCCTGCGCATAAACAGCGTTGACGGCATTAACACCGTTGACATCGTCCTGGACGTACCCGGAGGCAGGATCTACTGGTCGGACAGCCAGGGCATCCACCGGGCGAACCTGGACGGCTCGAACAGCGAGACTCTCGTCACCTTTGACGGGCAACCGGTGCCGAGAAGTCTTGCTGTGGACCTGAAGGGCGGCAGGATGTACTGGACGGACGCCCAAGTGATCTACCGGGCGGACTTGGACGGCTCCCATGCCGCCCCCTTGTTCACCGGTGCAGAATATCCCGGAGGAATCGCCTTCGACCCGGTCGGCGACAGGATGTACTGGACGGAACCGGGAACGGAGAGAATCCGGCGGGTCGATCGGGATGGAACCCATGCCGAGACCCTGATCGCGGAGGTAAGAAGGGCTCCTGTCAGCCTCGCCCTGGACCTGGCCGGAAACAGGATGTACTGGACGGACCGGGGAACGAACAGGATCCACCGGGCGGATCTCGATGGCGATAATATCGAGGATCTCGCCGGAGGATTGACAGCCCCTGGGGGGATTGCCCTGGATGTGCCCGGGGGAAAGATGTACTGGACGAACCGGGACACGAGTGTGATTCACCGGGCGGACCTGGACGGCGGCAACGTGGAGAACCTCGCAATCCCGCCCGGTCCTGATGGAATGGCAGGGATCGCCCTGGACTTGGGGGCCGGCACGATGTACTGGATGGCTTGGCGTTTCGAAAACGGGGATGATATGACGTACAGCATCGGACGAGCCGGGCTGGCCGGTACAAATGCTGAAGTCCTTTTGCATTACAGCTTTCACACCGATGGCTGGTTCCCGAGGCCCGGCGTGGGCGGTATAGCCCTGGACCCGGTTGGTGGCAAGATGTATTCAGTGATCCGGCGCTTGTACTCATGGAGCCAACACGAGAATCCGGAATTCCCCGGCAGCCTCCACCGCTCTAATTTGGACGGCAGCGACCTGGAGTCCCTCGGCATCCCCGTGGGGTCGGATGCCATCGTCGTGGATGGGGTCGAAGGCAGGCTGTACTGGTCGCAGGGGGGTTCAATCCACTTGTCCGACCTGCAGGGCAACGAGGCAACCCTCATCACGGGATTGGGCGGGGCAGGGAGCATCGCCCTGGCGGTTTCCCGACCCGAGACCTCAGTCTCGACCTTTCTTCCCGAATCCGGCCTTCCCGCCCTCAGCGCCCTGGCGCCCAACTATCCCAATCCCTTCAATGCCGGCACCCGGCTCGTCTACCGCCTGGCCGACGCCGGACCGGTGCGGCTGGAGGTCTACAACGTCCTGGGCCAGCGGGTTCGGACGCTGGTGGAAAAGTTCCAGAATGCCGGCTCCTACCAGGTCCACTGGGACGCGCGCGATCAGGGGGGCACCGCGGCCGCGGCCGGCGTCTATGTGACCCGCCTGCAGTACCCGGGCGGGGAGCAGACGCGGCGGCTGCTTCTGCTCAAGTAGCCTTGACGAAGGCTGTCATCGGGGAGGGAGAGGCCTGCTTCTCAGAAGTAGAGCTTGGTCTCGAGGTAGTAGAAGTCGGGATAGGTTCCGAACTCGCTGCGGAACCTGAGGTCTTCGGCAGTGCCCCCAACCGGCCGCCTACCCCGTGCGATCACCGCCCCGGCGACCACCTCGACTTCGTTCGCGGCTGACCAGACCAGGCCGGGCTGCGCAAGCCATGAGCCGTCCCCGATCCCCCACAGCCCGGCGAGGGAGCCGCTGACCAGGGGGTGAATCCGGCCGCTGGCGAGCCCGCCGAGAAGGTGGCGGCTCGCGTGCCTCAGACGGCCATCGACTACCAGGGCGAACCGTTCCTTCAGGTCGCCGCGCGCGGCGCCGTTGTAGAAGTACTCGGCCTGCAGCTGGAGGTCGCGGACGGCGAAACCTCGGCCGGCGCCGGCGACCGCGGCGAGGTGGTCGCCAACCGCTGAACCGCCCGAAGCCCCGGCCCCGGTCCCGTCCTGCGCGGCGAACCATGCCGCTTCCCCGCGCAGCTGCAGGCCGCCCAGCTCTCCCGTCACGGCTCCTCCGAGCTGATACCCCCCGAGAATCTTCCCTCCCTGCGCGGCGACATCCCAGCCGCGGGCGTTTCCATAGGCGCGCGCCACCAGGGCGCTGCGGTACCAGGCGTCCTCCCCCCCAGGCTGGGCTCCGGACTGCGCCCGCCCCGGCGCCGCGACCAGGGTGGCGCCCGAGAAGTCGCCGAGGGGGAGATCGACGCGCAGGGCGTCGACGCCGGGCTTGTAGTCGCGGTCGAACTGGGTGGAGCCGAACGGCAGGAAGATATCGAGGGGGTTCCAGAACCAGGCCTTGCCGAAGGTGATCGCCTGACGCCCGGCGGTGATGTCGGCGCGCTCCAGGGCGATCCTGAGATGGGCGCGGTCGAGGTGCCCGGATGCCCTGACGTCGCCGGCGTCCCCCCACTCCCAGCGCGCGCCGGCAAGGCGGTAGGGAACCTCGGTGCCGCCGGCCCCCAGCAGGTTCGCGGAGCCGGCCGCGGCGTTGGCGAAGGTGGTCAGCGCCAGGTTCTGGACGGCGTGCGCCTCCCAGCGCATGCGCTGATTCGGGCGGCCGGAGGCGATGAGGCGCAGGGCGAGGTCGGTGCGGCCGTCGGCGCCGTTTTCCCGGCCCCAGAGCAGCGGCTGGTGGTAGTTGCGCGCCGCCACGCTGGTGGTCCGGAGGTTGGCGTCGAAATCCGCCGCGGCGCTCCCGGCCGCCGGCAGCCCCGAGAGCGCGGCGCCGAAGCAGGCGGCGGCGACCGGCCTCATTCCGGTCACCGGAGCAGGTGGGAAAATCCCACGGGGCGGCGGCCCGGCCTGCTGCCGGGCACATTATCGACCGGCATCAACCAACTCGCTGGTACATGCATTCCGCCTCGATTCGAATCGCCGGTGCATCCCGGCTCGCGGTGTTGCGCTTGCACGGTGTATTCCACCCATACGCGGAGTTGGCGCGCCTTGCCCCCCGGTTCGTACCCGAACCATCGCGCCGGGGCACTACTTCACCGGGCCGTATCGCCGGTGATGCGGCCGTCCGTGAGGGTCAGCAGGCGCCGGGCGCGCTCGAGGACGTGCCGGTCGTGGGAGGAGAACAGGAAGGTCGTGTCCCGCTCTTCGTTCAGCTGCGCCATCAGGTCCATCAGCGACGAGGCGGTCGTCTGGTCGACGTTGGCGGTCGGCTCGTCCGCCAGCACCAGCGCCGGTTCCGAGGCGATGGCCCGGGCGATGGCGACGCGCTGCTGCTGCCCGCCGGAGAGCTCGTGGGGAAAGCGGTGCTCCATGCCGGCGAGACCGACCTGCGCCAGCAGCTCCATCACCCTTTCGCGCCGCTCCCGCAGCCGCACCCCCTGCAGCATGAGGATGTACTCGGCGTTCTCGAAGGCGGTCAGCACCGGGATGAGGTTGTAGGCCTGGAAGACGAAGCCGATGTGCCGCAGGCGCAGCTCGCTGAGCCGGCTCCCCGAAGCGGAGGTGATCTCCTCGCCGGCGACGAACACCCTGCCCTCGGTGGTCCGGTCGAGGCCGCTGGCGACGTTGAGCAGGGTGCTCTTGCCGGAGCCGGAGGGCCCGGCGACGGCGGCGAACTCCCCGGGATGGATCTCGAGGTCGATCCCGGCGAGGGCGCGGGTCGCGACCTCCCCTTCGCCGTACTCCTTGACGACCCCCTCGAGGCGTACGATAGGTGCGTTCATCGCTTCAGGCCCGCAGTACGTCGGCGACGGGGATGCGCGAGATCTGCCGTCCCGGGATGAGGCTGAGGAGCACGGTGGCGGCGAAGACGAGCAGCCACATCGAAAGGAGGAGCTCGACGGTGACGTCGGCGTGGACCATGGTGTCGAGGGCGAATCCCGAGACGTCGATGTCATCGCCGTAGAAGCGCGAGATGTCGAGGCCTTCGGCCTGCATCCAGTAGCCGAGGCCCCCGCCGAGCAGGATCCCGAGGCTGCTGCCGAGAGCGCCGAGCAGGGCGGACTCGATCACCACCTGCAGGCGCAGCAGGGAGGCCGACACCCCGAGGGCGAGCTGCATCGCCAGCTCGCGGGTGCGCTCCAGCACCGACATCAGGATGGTGTTGAAGATCGTGAACAGGCTGAGGAAGACGACGATCCCCTGGAAGATCAGGTTGCTGCCGCGGTCGACGCGGACGTAGCTGGCGAGCTCGGGCATCACCTCTTCCCAGGTGCGCAGGGCAACCCCGCGGGGAACGAGCTCCCGCGCCGCGGCCATGACCGCAGGCCGCCGGCCGGGATCGGCGAGCAGGACGCCGACCTGGGTGGCGTCGTCGTCGCCGAGGCCGTAGAGCCGGCGCGCGAACTCCAGCGGGATCTGCACCAGGTAGGCGTCCACTTCGTCGGAGCCGACCTCGAACGTCCCCTTGACCCTGAAGAGCTCCTCGACGATCTCGCCGGAAGCGTCGTTTGTGGCGATGACGAGCTTCCTGCCGGTCCGGACCTCGAGCCGCTTCGCCAGCCCGGAGCCGACGACGATCTTGCGCCCGTCCCCCTCTTCGAGGTAGGACCCGGTGACCATCCTGCCGGCGATCGGGGACGCCCCTGCCTCGATCGCCGGCTCCACCCCCATGACGGACACACCTACCGCGCCGCTGCCCGACTTGGCGACCCCCTGTCCGAGGACCAGGGCCTTGGTGCCCAGGACGCCGTCGAGCCCCTCGAGGCGGGCGCGCAGGCCGGAGACGCCGCCGACGAACAGATCGACCGCGGGTGCCTCGCGGTAGTGCGGGTGCTCGAGGGTGAAGTGACCGCCCTGCATGCGCGTGGCGTCGTCGATCAGCTGGTTGTAGACGCCGTCTGCGAAGGCGATGAAGAAGACCGCCAGGGCGAGGCCGAAGGCGATGGCGCTGAGCGTGATCCAGGTGCGGCGCCGGTTGCGCCAGATGCTGCGCCAGGAAATCCTGAAGATCACTGCGAGCTTGTCCATGTCAGATGGTACTGATTACCCGTTGCCGCCGATACGTCGCTGAAGGTGCGTCGTTCCGTTGCGCCGCTGCCCTCACTGATGGGTCATCGCCGCCACCGGGTCGAGGCGCGCCGCCTTGAGCGCGGGAAACAGCGCCGCGGCGGCGCAGACCGCCGACATCGAGACGACCGCAGTCGCCACCCTCCCCGGATGCAGGGAGAACTGGTAGACCGCGGCGATCGGCATCCCCGACATGGTCAGCGATTCCCCCTGCCAGCGCGTCAGGTCGAGGCCGCCCGAGGCCTCGAAATAGAGGCTGACCCCGCTGCCGAGAACCGCCCCGATCAAGGAGGCGAACCCCGACAGCACCAGCGCCTCGACGAGGACGTCGCCGACGATGCGACGCGGCCGGGTGCCGAGGGCCTTCAGCATGCCGAACTCACGCACCCGGTCGTGGGTGGCCATGAACATCGTGTTGAGAACGCCGAGGCCGGCGGCCAGCAGGAAGATGACGGAGAAGATCCCCATCGAGGCGCCGGAGACATTGAGCATGTCGGACAGGGTGGGCAGCAGCTCGCGCCAGGTCTCGGCCACCAGGGCCTGCCCCTCCTCTTCCCGGCCGGCGTACAGGGCCGCCACCTCCTCGGCGGCGGCGCCGTTGCCGAGGAGGGCGACCTCGTGGACGCGTCCGTCGGCGACGAAAAGGCGGTCGAAGTCGTCCCTGTGCATGAGGATGCCGCCGCGGTCGATCTCCTCGCCGACGCTTTGCAGGATGCCGGCGACCTGGAAGAGATCGTTGCCGAGGGAGCCGTCCGCGGCCTGCACCACGGCGACGATCTCCGAGCCGACGTCCGCCTGCAGACTGCGGGCGAGCCGGCGTCCGATCACCACCTCGGACTGCGCCCGCGCCGACAGGAAGCGGCCCCGCTGGAGCTTGCCGGCCATCTCGAAGGTGCTGCTCTCCGCGGCCGGATCGATGCCCCAGTAGCTGGCGCCCGCGGACTTGGCGCCGCACGAGACCAGGCCGAAGCCGAAGCTGCGGGCCGCGGCCCCGAAGCCGGCGGCGGCCGCCCTGTCGAGCAGGGCCTGCGGCTCGGGGAGGCTCTTGTATATCGAGCGGTCGGCGCGGTACCCCGGGGCGTGCAGCTGCACGTCGCCGACGTAGGTGTGCCGCGAGCTGTGCACCAGCTGCGCGATCATGCCGTCCATCATCGCGTAGGTGAAGATGAGCACGGCCGTGTTCAGGGCGACGGCGGCCACCGTCACCGCGGTCCGCCGCGGCTTGCGCATGATGTTGCGCCAGGCAATGGCCAGGGTTGCGTCAGGCAATTATTCCGGATTCTCCTCTCGGCAGAAATCCCCACAGCGTCCGGACCAAACCTGTCAGGCTTTGGGGAGCGAGAAAACCACGGGATTTTACGTTGAATCCGGTGTCGATCCGTGGTTTTCCAAAAGGTTGAAAAACATCCGATGCTCCCATGGCCAGGGAACGCATTTATACGCTACTCGCGCAGGCTGCGCAGCGAGAAGAGGTCCTCGGCGAGGGGAAGGTCGAACTCGATCTCCTCGTAGCGGATCTCGGTGTGCTCGTCCGGCTCGTCCGCGGGGGCGATGCGCATGCGCAGCGGAATCAGGCGCTCCCCTACCTCGCGGTAGTCGCCGAAGCTCATGGTCCGGGCCGGCTCCATGTCCTCGTCGAAGTACTCGACCGCGACCGGCATCCAGTCGGCGCTGCGCATCCGGACCACCACCTTGCCCCAGACCACCGCCGCATCCGGTTTGGGGATGCAGACCACGGCGATCTCCCCTGAGCCGGCCTCGCCGTACTCGAAGTCGTAATCGTCGGCCATGCGGCTGTCCTTGACGAGGTCGTCGTTGGTGAAGTGGCTGCCCATCCAGGAGCCGCCCATCATCGACGACGGCACCTTGATGACGCGGTTGACCTTGGGCAGGTAGTTCCACATCTGCCGGCCCGACTTCAGGGTGGCCGTCCCCTTTTCCTTGCGCGGCGACAGGATGCGGAACAGCGACTTCTCCCTTCCCCGGCTCCAGGCCTCGAGCTTCAGCTCGCGCGCCCAGTGTTCGGTGACCACCGTCATCGCCATGACCGCGCGCGAGGAGTCGCCGCGGTAGAGGTCGTCGAAGCGGTCGAGAATCTCTCGGGGCGTCATTTCCCCGGGAGCGCCGACGGCGACCGGAAGGGAGAGCAGGAGCAGCAGCGCTGCCGGGATGGTTTTCATGGCAGGTGGCCGGGTGTGGGAAGCCATTTCCAGATCTCAATATAGGAGGAGAGCAGGAGCGCAACCCGGCTTCGGGGCGGCATGCCCACAGCCACGTGTATCTTACCAGTTGCAGGCCGGGCCGGTAGCCAGGTGCGCCAGATGCTCCCCATCAACAAAGCGACAAAGCCGCAGCCCACGCTTGCAGACGAGGATGCAGGACATGGAAACTGGCCCAGGGCCGTCGAGAAGGCCGATCTGGGAACTCGAAGTGATCAGGGACCGCCTGACCTTCGTATCTGCGGCCTTGGGCGGGGACGGAGCCGTCAGGACCTTCGCGCGCAACGAGCGGGGCAGGGACTTCGTCGTCGGCGATATCCACGGGATGTTCGCCGCCCTCGAAAACTTCCTCGACGAGCTGTCCTTCGACCCCGGCAGAGACCGGCTGTTTTCGGTGGGGGACCTGATCGACCGCGGCCCGGAATCCAATGCCGTCCTGCAGTGGCTGACCGGGCGCTGCTGGTTCCACGCCATTCGCGGCAACCACGATCAGTTCCTTCTCGACGCGGCCGCGGGTCCCGCGGGGGAACGGGGGGAGGAGCACGACCTGTGGGTGAACTACAACGGCGGCGGGTGGTGGAATTCGGTCCCCGTATCCGGGCGGCCTGCCTACGTGCAGGCGTTCTCTTCCCTGCCGTTTGCCGCGGAGGTGGATTGCGAGATGGGGCCGGTCGGGATCGTCCATGCCGATGTTCCCGAGGACCGCACCTGGGAGGAGTTTCTCTCCGCGCTCCGGACCGGAAGCCGCGAGGACAGCTATTGCGCGATATGGTCCCGGCGCCGCATGGAGCGCTTCGTCTACGGCGGCTCCGCCGAAAAGGCTCCTGCGGTAGAAGGGCGCGTGGCGTGCGTCATCTGTGGGCACGCCCGTGGACAGCGGGCAGTTAGGATCGCAAATCTGTGGATGATCGATACCGGGGCGGCCTACACTTCCGCGATGCCGAGCTCTCGCTTCACCATCGCCCGGATTCACCCCGGGCCGATACGGCTTTTCGAGCATCCGACGTAGTCGTTTCAAATACAAATGTCCCACGGTTGGACGGCCTGAACCGATGGACCAGCGCAAGGTCGCCCGGGGGGATGTAACTTTATTTGTAACCGTTCAGTCCCCTGCAGTTGTAGTTTGAGCATCTAAAAAAATACCTAGCGTGGCGTCCGAGAAATGGGTTGCATTAACTGATTCCCCCGTATTATCTTTCCGGTATGGCCCGACCCATCTCCAAAGTGGACCTTACCGAACCGGAAAGACAAGCGCTTGAAGGCCGCGTCAAAGCGTCGACCGCGTCGCCGCGCGATAGCCTGCGCGCGGCGATTATCTTGCGTCGCGCCGAAGGGATCAAACAGGCGCAGGTGGCCCGGGAGCTTGGGGTCAGCGTGGCGTGTGTGAACAAGTGGTCGCAACGCTTCGAACGCGACGGTTTGGACGGGTTGCAGGATGCGAAGGGGCGCGGGCGACCGCCCTCTCTTCCCTCCGATAAGGTCGAGCAGGTCATCACCGCTGCGACGCAGCCGCCGAAACCGCGTACGCGGTGGACGGTTCGCACCATGGCTCAAGCCGTGGGGATGTCGCCGGACAGCGTGCACCGCATCTGGAAGGCCAACGACATCAAGCCCCATTTGACCAAGACCTTCAAGGTGTCCAATGACAAGCGCTTTGAAGAGAAGTTTTGGGATGTGATCGGACTGTATCTCGATCCCCCCGAAAAGGCCCTGGTCCTGTGTTGCGACGAGAAGTGCCCGTGTCAGGCGTTGGAGCGCAGTCAGCCGGGCTTGCCTTTGGGCGTGGGGGAGCTTCGCACCAGGACGCACGACTACAAACGCCACGGGACGATCACCCTGTTTGCCGCGTTGAACTACCTGGACGGCAAGCTCATCGCGCGCACCGAGGAGCAGCACACCCACGTGGAGTGGCTGCGCTTCTTGAAACAGATCGACCGAGAAACCCCGAAGGAGTTGGATCTGCACCTGATCGTCGACAACTACAGCACGCACAAAGAAGACAGGGTCAAACAGGGGCTGTCTCGGCACCCGCGCTTTCACCTCCATTTCACTCCGACCGGTTCGTCCTGGTTAAACCTGATCGAACGCTTCTTCGGCGAACTGACGCAGGACGTGATCCGCGATGGCAGCTTCTCCAGCGTCAAAGCGCTGGTGAAAGACATCGAAAGCTATCTGGCCGAGAGGAACCGGAACCCCAAGCCCTACAAGTGGAAGGCGCGAGGCGAGGACATCCTGCGCAAGATCCAACGCGCCCGGCAGGCGCTGGAAGCCGAGCAGGGTTAATTCCTTCCATTTAACGGACACTACACTAGCGTGTTTTCAGGTCCGTCGGTATCTTCGGGATTGGGTGTGTGTTTTTGATTTTTCCGGATACGGCGACCCCCATGAAAAGACCTCCTGAGAGTGCGATTTCCGCAAGCGACTTGCGCAAGCGTATTGCCCAGCTCGAGCAGATCGTGGAACAACTGACGGCGCGCCTCGCCGAGCTGGAGCAGGAATTGGCCCGCCGCAAGGGACGATCCCGCCGGGGAGCCGCCTCCTCGGAATCGGGCGCTTCCTCTTCGCCGCGCACCGATGCCTCGCGACGCCGATCCTCGGGGCGCTCGCCGGGCGCACAGCCCGGGCACGAAGGACCCGGCCGCTCGTGGGTAACCGTCGAGCAGGTGGACGAACGGATCCCGGTCAAGCCCAGCCAGTGCCACGGATGCGGGCACCCGTTGACGGGAGACGATCCTCATCCGCAGCGTCACCAGGAAGTCGTCCTCCCTGCGCTGCGCGCCGAGGTCATCGAGTATCAGTTGCACACCCTGCGCTGCGCTCACTGCGACCGCCTGACCGAAGCCGGTTGGCCCGAGGGCGTGTCGCGGCACACCTTCGGCCCCAGCGTGCAGGCCTGGGTCGGCCTGTTGGCCGGGGCCTACCGGATGAGCAAGCGCAACATTCAGTCGCTGTTGTCCGACGCCTTCGGGCTTGAGGTGTCGCTGGGCACGGTCAGCCGACTGCAACAGGAGGTGGCCGCGGCCCTGGCGGGTGCGGTCGAGGAGGCGCGCGCCTTTGTTCGCCGACAGCCCATAGTCAACGTCGACGAGACCGGCTGGCGGCAGCGCCGCGCCAAGGCCTGGTTGTGGACCGCAGTGACGGAGGGCGTCACCGTGTTCGCCATTCGAAAAGGCCGGGGACGGGACGGGGTCGATGAGGTGCTGGGGGCCGATACCCGGGCGGTGGTCGGCTCCGATCGCTATTCGGCCTATGGGCATCTGCCGCTTCGACGCCGGCACGTCTGCTGGGCGCATCTGCGGCGCACCTTCGAGGAGTTCGTGGGAGGCCGCCTGGGTCGGGCAACGGCTGTTGGATTCCAGCGACCAGGTGTTTGGCTGGTGGCACCGCGTCCGCGACGGCACCTTGCAACGGTCCAGCTTCCAGGTCTACGTCAGCGGCTTGCGTGGGCGGTTTCATACCTACTTGGGGTATGGTCAGCAGTTCGCCGACGCCAAGACGGCGGCCACCTGCGCCAACCTCCGAGACCTCGGGCCGGCCCGGTGGACCTTCGTGCGCACACAAGGCGTCGAGCCGACCAACAACGAAGCCGAACGAGCCCTTCGTCATGGCGTGCTGTGGCGTCACACCAGCTTTTGGAGGTAAAAAAGCACGGATACCGGAATCCATAATGGAGTGCTTTACCCCCAATCGGCACCCACAGTGCCGGAGGCAGCCGTTTTGTAGAGCGTCTGCTCACGGTGCGCGATACCCTGCGCCAGCAACAGCGCAACGTCCTCGACTATCTCAGGGTGGCCTGTCAGGCTGCGGTGTCGCAACAGCCGGCGCCCTCGCTGCTGCCTCCAACCCACCCCACCCTTCGTAACAACTTAACCTGCTACCATTCCGCCCCCGGCCCCAATCTGCCAGGGAACTGAACGGTTACCTTTATTTCAAGGAGTGAAGAGAATAAGAGGGACAGGACGATTGCCCGCCCCTCTCTTTTTCAGCATTCCCCGACGTCAAGGACGACGGTAGCACTGTCCTCCTGTTCAGACGATCCGACCTCTGGATGGGCTCCATAGGTGGAGAAATCGCGGTCATTTTCCAGAACAGCCAAGACTACCTCGATGGTTTCCCCAGGGGCCATATCTGTTGGCGTTGTGGGTCCAAGTTCAACGCCGTTGGACAGATGGACTTCTACCCGAACCTGCTGTAGAGTGCCGTCAGTGGTGTTCTCGACCGTGCCTCTGAATTCCCCGGCATCTTCATAATAGGATATGATCAGACGGGCACCGGCCCTCACTTCATCGAAGGTGTCAGCTCGTGCGTATTGAGTAGCGGATTCTTCCCCGCCACCCTCTCTGCCTTCGCTGCTTTCTATACCTTCGTTGCCGTCTTCACCGCCGCGACCATGTTCGCCGCTGCCCTCACCGCCGTTGTCGTTGTCGGAGATCTTCCCTGCTGGATCGCAGAGCGAACCTCCAAAGGGTGCCATCGGGGAAGCCTCTCTGTCGCTGCATCCCCACAGCACCAGTGCAAGAATCGTAAGTGCAAACATCTCTATCCCCCTTAGTAGGTAGATAGGTTAACGGGAAGGGTAGCGGGCGGATTTGCCCGCTACCCTGTCAGACAGCCGATGAACAGCTTGGTTCTCTCCCTTTTTCGCCATGGCATTGGACACCTCCGGATGAAGCAATCTCCGTGCCAACCAATTTCCCACTGAATCAAAGGGGGTTTGGGGTAGAATCTGGGACGGACGCGGCAAATTTTCGCCGTGAAGGCAGAAATTTGCCGAGAAGGACATTTTCCCGATAAATTCGGCGAAGGCTCAAAATGTTTTGTTGCGCGCCACGGGGGCCCCGCCATGGACCCATTTTTTTCCGGCTGTTATTCAATAAATTACTACGTGTGAAAAAACGCATGAAGGTTCGCCTCCAAACCAAGACAACCCTCACCATTGCGCTGCTCGTGGTCTTGGTTTTGACGGCTAGTAGTTATCTATTTTACGACACGGCAAAGCGTGCGCTCGACGCCGAGATGGGCGAACGGCTCGTGGCGGTGGCCAAGACCTCTGCAGCACAACTCAATGGAAGCTACTTGCGCGCACTCCAGCCGGGCGGCGAAGGCACGCGGTTGTACCGAACGCTGCAAAAAAAGCTGCAGTCCATGCGCGATGCTTCCGACGCGCAGGCGATGTACGTGCTCGACCTTGAATACAAAAGCCTCGTTGATTCCCGCCTTGATGTGCCCATTGGCAGTCAATACCACTCACTGGGCGAAGACAGAATCCATCTTGATCAAGCCAAGGGAGGGATATGGGCCGCTTCAGTCGCCTTTCACGGCAAAGACGATGCTTTTTACCGATCTGCGTATGCGCCCATCCACGACGAACACGGTGATATCGTCGCCATCCTCGCCGTGGATGCCAGTGTGCTGTTCCTTGAAAGCCTTGCGAGGATGAGCCGCAACATGGTACTCATCGGCGTCGTTGGTGTGGTTTTTGCACTCGTCCTCAGCATCTTTTTAGCTCGGTCGATCGTCGTGCCGATTGAGAGACTCTCGCAAGCGACCCAACAGATTAAGGCCGGGGCATTCGGGACGCAGGTTGAAACGCGCAGTAAAGACGAAGTTGGCGTGCTAGCCACGACATTCAACGAGATGAGTATCGCGATTCAAGAGCGGGACCAGCAGGTGTCGCGCATGGCCGAGGAGCTTCGACAGCTATCGGCAGGGCTCGCCCATGAAGTCAGAAACCCGCTTAACGGGATGCGAATTTTCCTAGGCTTGCTCAAACGCCAGATCCCGGCCGACCCAAAGGCGGAGCAACTGATTGAACAAGTAGATGGGGAAGTGCAGTCATTGAACCAACTGGTCAGCGAATTTCTGGACTTTGCGCGTCCGACGCCGTTGCAGGCCGAGGCGGTGGACTTGTCGGACGTAGTCGCTTCAGTACTGGCACTCTTCGATGCGGAGTTGCGTGCGGACACTATCGAGGTTCAAACGGTAAACCTGGACACCTTGCCCACAATCGAAGCAGACGCCGACCAACTCAAATGGGTGTTCACCAATCTGCTCAAGAATGCCGCGCAAGCAATCGACCGGGGCGGAACCATCGCCGTCGAAGGTTTTGTCGATGCGGACGCAGATGCCATCCGCGTCGAGGTTCGGGATACCGGAGTGGGTATGTCCGCCGAGACGGCGGAACGCGCTTTTATCCCGTTTTTTACCACTAAAAACAAGGGCACGGGGCTGGGGTCGGCAATCGTAAAACGGCTGGTCGAGCATCACCGAGGAACGATTGAATGCACGAGTAAGCATGGCGGCGGTACGACGTTTGCCCTCAAATTGCCGACGACTATGGAACGAGAGAGACGGACATGAGCCGGATACTGATCGCCGATGACCATAAAAGCACCAGAGAAGGGCTCGCCCTCGCGCTTGGGGGGCTGGGGCATTCGACCCATGTTGCATTTGACGGAGAGGATGCGATCGCCGCGGTCAAGGAGTTTTTTTTCGATTTGGCCATGGTTGATATTCAGATGCCAAAGAAGACCGGGGTTGAAGTCCTCGCAGCCATTGCCGAGACCTCGCCGGAAACGAGTGTCGTAATGATGACGGCTTTTGGCACGATCGAGTTGGCCGTTGAAGCCATGCAAAAGGGGGCGGTGGATTTTATAACCAAACCGTACACGCTTGAACAGATAGAAATAAAAATTGAACAAGCCCTTGGAGGACGCCGTCTCAGTAAGGAAAACGCGTACCTGCGCCGAGAAGACGAGCTACGTTACGGCTTTGACGAGATCATGGGTGAAAGCCCTAAAATGCAAGCGGTCTTTCGCAGGATACAAACGGTCGGGTCGACCCAGTCGACCGTGCTTATCGGCGGGGAAAGCGGCACTGGGAAAGAGCTCGTTGCCCGTGCCATCCACCAGCATAGCACGCGCCGGGAAAAACCCTTTGTCAAAGTCAATTGCGCTGCCCTGGCAGAGGGCGTGCTGGAAAGCGAACTTTTCGGCCATGAGAAAGGCGCATTTACCCAGGCCGTAAAGATGAAACCAGGACGTTTTGAGATCGCGGATGGCGGTACGTTGTTTCTCGATGAGATCGGCGAGAGTACGCCGGCGATGCAGGTCAAACTGCTGCGCGTCCTGCAGGAACGGGAGTTCGAGCGCGTCGGGGGAACCCGCTCGATCTCCGTCGATGTCCGACTTGTCGCCGCGACCAATCAAAACCTGGCCGACCGCATCAGGGAAGGGGCATTCCGTGAAGACCTGTACTATCGCCTCAATGTAGTACCAATCGACGTCCCGCCTTTGCGCGAACGTCGCGAAGACATTCCGCTGCTCGTGGCCCATTTCCTGCTCAAGTACAACGCCGAGATCGGCAAGAAGGTGTCGTCAGTGCATCCCAGCGCAATGGAGTTGCTGACCACGTACTCTTGGGCGGGCAATGTCAGGGAACTCGAGAACGCCATCGAACGCGCCGTTGTGTTGGCGCAGGGGAACGCGATTACACCTGATGACCTCTCGCTAAACGTTCAATCGCCTGAACATCACGTAGAAAGCGGCACATTGACGGAGCGCGTCGAGGCTTTTGAAAAGCAGCTCTTGTGGGATGCCTATCTAAAGGCAAACAAGGTCAAAGCTGACGCCGCGAAATTGCTCGGTATCGAACGAACCACGTTCCGCTACAAATTTGAAAAATATGAACTGTAGTCTCTCGGCGAGCGTTCAGGACCATGCTTTTTAGCCGGCGGTGTCTCTTGCTATTTTTCGCTATCTCAATCGGGACGGCGGCGGCGGCGTTCACAGAGGAACCACCCCTACATAACTTGAGATTACAGATTGAACGACTCGCCCAACAGGTCGAAGGCATCTCGGCGGAGAGCAACAAGCTGATTCGCGAAAACAAGCTCTTGACCGCTAGGATCCGCACGGCCAAACAAGACCTGCAACAAGGCAGCGACCGACTGCTTGAGCGTCAGTTGCAGGACGACCTGCAGGCGTCCCGGGAATTGTCGGATGGGATCCAGGCACTCGACGACCGGATCTATGTACTCACCGAGGAATCGGTCGCCAAGCAACGCATGCTCGTGGGCCTGCTGAACGCCGAAATCCAGCGGCTTTTCGGGGAAGCTCGCGTCGCCAAAGACGCCAAGGCCCAGACCCGGATTCTTTCTGAAATGCTGAAATTTCAGAAGGAAGCAGAAACCTACCGGGATCAAATGGCCAGAGAGTCCAGCGAGTTGCTGTTGTCGTTGGATGTCGTCCCCGCGCAAACCGACGGCCCCGATGAGATCCAGCAGAAATTGGCCGTGCTCCAAGACCAACAGGATATTATACGGATCAAAATCGGAGAGCTTGACCGGCAGATCCGCGAAACCAGTAAAGCACTCGATTTGCGGCGCAACATGCTGGAGTTGCTCCGCGACATTCGCCGCGGGGAAGAAGACGAGTTTGATCTCGACCGCAATCTCGATATCGCCGAATTGGAAGGCGAGATTGCGGATGCGGAATCGGCGCTGGAAACTTGGCGCGCCAAACGCGAGAACTGGTATGCCAAAGAAAAAATCCAGGGTGAGAAAGCGATACATCTCGCCCGGGCACTCGAGAATATGCTCAAAGGAAAGTGACGGTAGCTCTTCATGTCATTGCGAATAGCAGCTATTATATGGTCGATGGCGCTGAATACCCCGTGCCTGGTTCTCGCGGACCCATCCTTGAGGATCAAGTCCTTTTTTGACCTCCGCTACCAGTACGAAGACAATGTCTTTCAGGTGCCGACAGAACGGGGCGAACAAAGGGATTTTGCCGCGTATATATGGGCAGGGGTCGATGTCAGGGCCATACCTGATGCTCATACGCGCATCGCCGTACGCTATGAGATGGCCCCGCGTCGCTTCGCCGACGCAACCCGGAAGAATCGCTACGATCACCTACTGTCGGGTCTTTGGCACCCCAGGCTTTCCCGCGATGCCACGCTCCTGACCGTCGCCAACCTCGGCCTGCGGCACCAACCCAATGACCGCATCAACGAATACTTCAAGCAAGATATCAGCGGGCAACTCCAAATCCGGTGGAACCCGTCGTGGTCGTCCCGGTTCGGTGCCGAGTTGAGGATCAAGTACTTTCCCAACAGCAAAGGCAGCACCTACAGCAGTGTCATGGTCGAAGGCGGGCTCAGACGGCGGTTCAGCGCGATTGCACATGTTGCCGCCGGTTATCAGACCCGCGCGTACCGAGGCGTTATCGACCCGAGAATCATCATATCCGACCTCAATAAGTACGTGGGCGGGATCCGCCAGACCGCCAGCCTCCGGTTTGAGGGCATGGCCTTGGGGCGGGTGTTGCTGAATTTGAAATATCAGTTCGAAATCGATCTAGCCACCCGCGAACTTCCGCGCCACGCACCCTTCCCTCGAGAGCCTGAGCAAAGGGGTGAATTCGGCCATCAAAACGGGGATGCGGACGATGTCGATTTCAACTTCGCCAACCACCGAATAGGGTCTTTTTTCATCTGGCGATTCGCGGCTCGTTCCAACGCGAGCCTCGCTGCGCGCCATCATTTCAAGTTATACCAGGATTGGATCGTGCCCGGGACAGGCACCAATCGGCGTGACAACCTCACTCTGTTGCGCTTCGGAATTAAGCATGACCTCCGCGACAACCTTGCAGCACGACTGGAATACGCGTTTGTGACCAACGACTCGAACGACCCCACCCGGAGCTACGCCGACAACACCTACTCGATGCAACTGCAATACTCCCTTGCGAACCAGGTCGTACGCTGGTGAACCAATTTCAGTTCGCCGGATGCTACCAACTCCGCTGGGACGCCCGCGACCAGCCGGGCGAAGAGGTGGCCGTCGGCGTCTATCTCACTGTCTTGCGGCACCCTGAAGTAGTGCAAACGCGGCGGTTGCTCTACTTCAAGTAGCCGGATCGTCGCCAGTCGCCGGGGATGATGCCGCGCGTGGACTTGGCGGACAGGGGCACCGTGAAGGAGGTAGCGCGCTCCAGGGCCGTGACAGGAGCCGCTGAAGTGCCAAACGGCAGGAACCTTCCGGGTTGCGGAGCGTCGGCGCTACGGGTATGTTGCGAAAATCGGAACTGAGATGAGAATCGTCCGAGCCATAGCGCTGGCAGCGCTCGTCGCCGCCCTGCCGGCTTCCAGTTTCGCCCTGGAGGGGTACTGCCTCCACTGCGCGCAGGTGGAGGCGGCTCCCGGCTGCCACCCGCAGCAGGCCGACGACCGGCCGCAGCTTCGGGCCGATTGCTTCTGCTGCTCCGCCCTGGCCTGCGCCGAGGATTCGCAGCCTTCCGCCGAGCCGGGCCACGGCTACCTGCCCGCGGCCAAGGCCCCGGCCCCGGCGCTCGCCCCCAAGGCTCCGGAGCGCGCTCCCCGGGCGGCACCGCCGCGTCCTTCCGGCATCCGGCCCCCGCTGCATCCCGCCGCAGTTCCCCTCTACGTCCTCCACGACGTCTACCTGATCTGATCCTCCTCCGCTCTCGTCGCGCCGCCGCGGCCGATGCAGAGCGCATCAAGCGAAGCGCAGGCCGGTTCTGCACCGAAGGCCGGGCAGCGAGTCCTGCGCATTGCCGCCTGTACCGGTCTACCCGGTGCGCGGGCGGTTCGCCTTTTGCAGGAGGAGGAAGATGCACCGAAGAATCATTGCCGCCGCGGCGCTGGCGCTGGCCGCGTCCGCGTCCGCTGATCCACCCGAGCTCGACCTCGAGCGCCTGATCGAGGAGGCCCTGGCCGCGAATCCCGGGCTGAAGGCGCTCGAGCACCGGACCGCCGCGGCCGAGGCCAGGGTCCCCGCCGCCGGGGCGCTGCAGGACCCGTCGCTCCGGCTGGAGCTGAGCAACGTCCCTTTCAGTCCCTTCGACCTCGACGGCTCGCCGATGAGCGGCCGCCAGGTAACCCTGTCCCAGAAGCTCCCCTACCCGGGCAAGCGCAAGGCCCGGGAACGCGCCGCCTCCCACGCCGCCGAGGCCGTTGCAGGCGCCCACCGGGAACGCGAGCTGACCGTCGCCAACATGGTGAAGCAGGCCTATTACGAGCTGGGCTTCCTCGACAGGGCGATCGCCATCGCCGAGAGGAACCGGTCGCTGCTGAAGGATTTCGTTCGCATCGCGCAGAGCAAGTACTCGGTGGCCCGCGGCCCCCAGCAGGACGTGCTCAAGGCGCAGGTGTCGCTGTCGAGCCTGCGCGACCGCCTGTTGATGCTGGAGCGGCAACGGCGGCGGACCGGCGCCCGGCTGAACGCGGTGCTGAACCGGCCCCCGGGAGAACCTGTGGGCAGGGCGCCCCCGATCGAGCGGACCCCTCTCGACATCGACGCGGGCCGGCTGTGGGCGCTCGCCCAGGGCGAGCGCCCACTCCTGAACCGCCTGCGCGCCAGGCGGGAGCGCTGGCGGGCGGTCGAGGAGCTGGCGGATCGGGAACGCCGCCCGGATTTCCAGGTCAGCGCCGCCTGGCGCCAGCGCGGCTTCAGGGAGGATGCGGTGGCGGGAAGCGACTTCTTCTCCGCCGGCGTGATGCTGAACCTGCCGGTCTACCAGGGCCGCAGGCAGCGGGAGATCGCCGCGGCGCGGGCGGAGGTCAGGGCGGCCGAGGCGGAGCTCGAGGCGGAAAGCCGCGAGCTGGCCCTGCAGATCGAGCAGCTGCGGATCGACGCCGAGACCCACCTGCGGGAGATGGCGCTGTTCCGCGACGCGATCATTCCCCAGGCCGACCAGTCGCTGGCCGCGGCCATCGCCGGCTACCAGGTCGACGAGGTCGACTTCCTCACCCTGCTCGACAGCCAGGTGACCCTGCTGAATTTCGAGATCGACTACTACCGCCACCTGTCGCAATACGAGAAGACCCTGGCGCAGCTGGAGTCCGTCGTGGGCAGGAGGCTCTTCTGATGCTCGCCGACAAAACCATTCCCGCAAAGGCGCCGATACATCCGTGCCCGCTGCCGCGCTCGCTCCGGCGGGTGCTCCAACCCGCGCCGGTCCCGCGCCGTGAGAGAAGGAGCCTCGACTTCCGGGGCAAGCGCGACTACCTGCTGGCTCGAGCACTGCGGGAGGAAAGAACATGAAGACCGCCATGTGGAAATACGGAATCGCCGTCGTCCTGTCGCTGGCCGCCGGGCTCGGTCTCGGCCTGTGGCTGGGGGGCGCATTCGAAATGCAGTCGTACGCCCAACATGAGGAAGCCTCCGTGTACCGCTGTCCCATGCACCCGACCGTGGTCTCCGACGGTCCGGGCAGTTGCCCGATCTGCGGCATGGACCTGGTGGCCGACGAGCCGGCCGGAGGCAGCGCCTCCGGAGGCGAACGCGTCATCGCCTACTGGCGGGCGCCGATGGACCCGTCGTACACCTCCCCGGAGCCGGGAAAGTCTCCGATGGGGATGGACCTGGTGCCGGTGTACGAGGACGAGCTGGAAGCCGAGGGCACGGTGACCATCGATGCTGCGACGGTGCAGAACATCGGGGTGAAGACCGCGGCGGTGGAGCGCCGGATTCTGCACCGCACCCTGCGCACCGTCGGCCGCGTCGACTACGACGAGACGCGCATGACGGACGTCAACACCAAGATCGCCGGCTGGGTGGAGAAGCTGTTCGTCGACTACACCGGGCAGATGGTCGGGAAAGGAGAGCCGTTGCTGCAGATCTACAGCCCGGAGCTGGTGGCTGCCCAGGAGGAGTTTCTGACCGCGGTCGACTACAGCGCGCGCCTCCGCGCCGGCGCGGAGGGCGCGGAGGGCGCGGAGGGCGACGCCCTCGCAGGGGCGCGCGACCTGCTGTCGGCGTCGCTGCAGCGGCTGCGCTACTGGGACATCAGCGACCGGCAGATAGACGAGCTGCGGGAGACCGGGTCGGTGCGGCGCACCATGACCGTGCACTCCCCGCAGCAGGGGACCGTGGTTCACAAGGCGGTGTTCGACGGTCAGCACATCGCCCGGGGGCAGCACCTCTACCGCATCGCCGAGCTGTCGCATGTCTGGGTTTACGCCGACATCTACGAGTACGAGCTGCCGTGGGTGCGGGAGGGGCAGGAGGCCGTGGTCGAGCTGCCCTACCTGCCCGGGAAGACCTTCACCGGCAAGGTCACCTACGTCTACCCCTTCCTCGAAGCGAAGACGCGGACCGTGAAGGTGCGCGTGACCTTGCCCAACCCCGGACTCGAGCTGAAGCCGGAGATGTACGCCAACGTCACCATCCGCTCGCCCCTTCCGGAGGAGCGCGTCGTCGCGGTTCCGGTGCAGGCGGTGATCCACTCCGGGGCGCGCCGCCTCGCCGTCGTCAGCCTCGGCGAGGGCCGCTTCCAGCCGCGCGAGATCCGCGTCGGAGCGGAGGCGGAGGGCTTCTACGAGGTGCTCGACGGCCTCCGCGAAGGGGAGCGGATCGTCACCTCGGCGCAGTTCCTGATCGACTCGGAGAGCAACCTCAAGGCCGCGGTCCGGTCCATGCGGGAGGGTGCGTGATGATAGGCCGAGTCATCGAGGCCTGCGTCGGCAACAAGCTGCTGACCCTGCTTCTGGCCCTGCTGGCCGCGGCGGCCGGTTTCCTCGCCATGTCCGACACCCCGCTCGACGCCATCCCCGACCTGTCGGACGTGCAGGTGATCGTGTACAGCGAGTACCCGGGACAGGCCCCGCAGGTGGTCGAGGACCAGGTGACCTTTCCGCTGAGCACGGCGATGCTGGCGGTGCCGTTCGCCAAGGCGGTGAGGGGGTACTCCTTCTTCGGGCTCTCCTTCGTCTACGTCATTTTCGAGGACGGCACCGACATCTACTGGGCGCGCAGCCGCGTGCTCGAGTACCTGAACTTCGCCGGGGACCGCCTGCCGGCAGGGGTGCTGCCCAGGCTCGGTCCGGACGCCACCGGGGTCGGCTGGGTGTACGAGTACGCCCTGGTCGACACCAGCGGCCGCCGCGACCTCGCCGAGCTGCGCTCGATCCAGGACTGGTACCTGCGCTACGAGCTGACCAGCGTGCCCGGGGTCGCCGAGGTCGCGAGCATCGGCGGCTTCGTCAAGCAGTACCAGGTGACCGTCGACCCCAACAAGCTGCTGGCCTACGGGGTTCCCCTGCAGCAGGTCGGGGCCGCGATCCGGCGCAGCAACAGCGACGTCGGCGGCCGCCTCATCGAGCTGGCCGAGACCGAGTTCATGGTGCGCGGGCTCGGGTACATCCGGTCGCTCGAGGACATCCGCAACGTGCCGGTGAGCGCCGGCAGCTCCGGGACGCCGGTGCGGGTGCGCGACGTCGCCACCGTGCAGGTGGGGCCGGAGCTGCGCCGCGGCCTGGCGGAGTGGAACGGCGAAGGAGAGGTCGCCGGCGGCATCGTGGTGATGCGCTACGGCGAGAACGCCCTGAAGGTGATCGACGCCGTCAAGGAGAGGCTCGAAGAGCTCGAGGCCGGCCTTCCGGAAGGGGTGGTCGTGGAGACCGCCTACGACCGCTCCGGGCTCATCCGCCGCGCCGTCGGCCATCTGCAGGAGAAGCTGATAGAGGAGTGCCTCGTGGTGGTCGCGGTATGCGCGCTCTTCCTCCTCCACTTCCGCAGCGCCTTCGCCGCCGTCATCACGCTGCCCCTGGGCATTCTCGTCTCCTTCATCGTCATGTGGGGCCAGGGCATCAACGCCAACATCATGTCGCTCGGGGGGATCGCCATCGCCGTCGGCGCCATGGTCGACGCCGGCATCGTGCAGATCGAGAACGCCCACCGGCACCTGGCGCGGGACGCCGGGCGCAAGGGCCACTGGGAGATCATCGCCAACGCTTCGAAGGAAGTGGGGCCGGCGCTGTTCTACTCGCTGCTGATCGTCACCCTGTCCTTCCTGCCGGTTTTCGCCCTGGAGGCGCAGGAAGGGCGGCTGTTCAAGCCGCTGGCCTACACCAAGACCTACGCCATGGCCGCCGCCGCCATCCTGTCGATCACGGTGGTGCCGGTGCTGATCGGCTTCTGCCTGCGCGGCCGCGTCGTCAACGCGGACCGCAACCCCCTCAACCGCCTGCTGACCCGGGGGTACGCGTCGGTCCTGGGCTGGCTGCTGCGCCACAAGGCCGCGGTGCTCGCCGCCGCCGCGGCGGTGATGTTCGTGTCGCTGTTTCCCTTCCGCAGCGCCGTCGTCGAGCGCTTCGCCGACCGGCCCGGAAGCTTCGCGCACCAGGCGCTCCAGCGCCTGCAGCGGCTCTTTCCCTTCGAGATGATCGGGTCGGAGTTCATGCCGCCCCTGTACGAGGGGGACCTGCTCTACATGCCGACGACCCTGCCGGGGGTGTCCGTGAGAAAGGCGCGGGAGCTGCTGCAGCAGACCGACCGGATCATCCGCAGCTTCCCCGAAGTGGAGAACGTGTTCGGCAAGGTGGGCCGCGCCGAGACCGCCACCGACCCGGCGCCGCTGTCGATGATCGAGACCACAATCACCCTGCGGCCGCAGGAGGAGTGGCGGCCGGGCATGACCCCGGAGAAGCTGGTCAGGGAGCTCGACGCCGCGGTCCGCTTTCCCGGCCTCACCAACTCCTGGACCATGCCGATCAAGACGCGCATCGACATGCTCTCGACCGGCATCAAGACCCCCGTAGGCATCAAGGTCGCCGGCGACGATCTCGAAACCCTCGAGCAGGTCGGCCGGCGGATCGAGCAGGTGGTGCGCGAGCTTCCCGGCACCGCCAGCGTCTACGCCGAGCGGGTCGTCGGAGGCAACTACGTCGACTTCGAGATCGACCGCGAGGAGGCGGCGCGCTACGGCCTGACGGTCGGCGACGTGCAGGACGTGATCCTGTCGGCCATGGGCGGCGTCAACGTTACCTACACCGTCGAGGGGCGCGAGCGCTACCCGGTCAACCTGCGCTACGGACGGGAGCTGCGCGACAACCTGCCGGCCCTGCGGCGGGTGCTGGTGGCCACGCCAACGGGGGCGCAGATCCCCATCGGGCAGGTCGCCGACCTGCGCTTCAGCAAGGGGCCGTCCGGCATCAAGAGCGAGAACGCGCGCCTCAACGCCTGGGTCTACATCGACATCCGCGACGTCGACGTCGGCAGCTACGTCGAGAAGGCGCGGCAGGCCGTCGGCGAGCAGATCGACCTGCCGCCTGGGTACAGCCTCGTCTGGAGCGGCCAGTACGAATACATGGAGAGGGCCAAACAGCGGCTGAGCCTCGTCGTTCCGGTGACGCTTGCCATCATCTTCCTGCTCCTGTATCTCCACTTTCGCAGCGTCGCCGAGAGCCTGATGGTGATGTTGACGCTCCCCTTCGCCCTGGTCGGGGGGATCTGGCTCATCTACCTGCTCGGTTACAACATGAGCATCGCCGTCGGCGTGGGGTTCATCGCCCTCGCCGGGGTCAGCGCCGAGCTCGGGGTGGTCATGCTGACCTACCTCGACCAGGCGCTCGAAAGCCGCCGCAGGGAGGGCGGGCTCGAAAGCCCGGGCGATCTCGCCGCGGCCGTCGTCGACGGGGCCTCGAGGCGGGTGCGGCCGATCTTCATGACCGTAGGCTCGACGGTCGGCGGCCTGCTGCCGATCATGTGGGCCTCGGGAACAGGGTCCCAGGTGATGAAGCGGATAGCCGCCCCGATGGTAGGGGGGCTGGCGACCGCTACACTGTTAGCGCTGCTGGTGCTGCCGGCCGTTTACACGCTCTGGCGCGGCCTGCAGATGCGGGACCGCGCCAAACCGACAACGGATACACACACCCACAACGAAGGAGTGAAAGCATGAAACGCTTCCGATTCGCCGCCATCCTCGCCATCGCCCTGCCGGCCGCAGCGACAGGCAGTCAGTGCTCGGTGCACGAGGACAAGGCCTCCACCCAGAAGGCGGAGGCGGCCGAGGCGGCCGTCGCCGATACCGCTTCCATGCAGGGGGAGATCGTCGACATCGCCTGCTACTTCCGCCACGACTCCAGCGGGCCGGAGCACACCAAGTGCGCCGTCTACTGCGCCAACCTCGGGATGCCGATGGCCTTCCTCGAGGAGAGGACGGGGAACCTTTTCGTCGTGCTGCCCTCCGGGCATGCCGACCCGAAGGAAGTTGTGCTGCCGCACCTCGGCCAGGCTGTGAGCGTCGAGGGGATCCTGTGGTCCTCGGGAGGCCTGACCGGGATCGAGATCACGGAGATTCGACCTGCCGGAGAGGCTGGTTCCGCCCCGGCCGCCAGCAAAATGGAGGGGCACAGTGATCACTAAAGGGAAAGCCGCCCTCGCCGTCATAGCGGCAGCTGTTCTTCTGTCCGGCGGCGGTTACGTCCTGCATCAGCAAAGCCAGCCGCCGGAGTTGCCGCCTGACGGACTCGCCCTCTACCGGACCCTGCTGGAGGAGATCCCCGAGGTGGTCAGCGAGGTGCCGTGCGCCTGTTGCAAACAGACCCTGGCCTGGTGCTACGAGGGAGGCTGTCCCCCTACCTGACGCCAGTGCAACGAAGAAGGCCGTGACGCCTTCAAGTGGCACCATGAAGGAAGGGGGATCGAGGAGATCAAGGAGCTGATCCTGGCGAAGTACTTCGACCAGTAGTGGCCAGTCGTTATCATACCATGGTTGTCGGCTGGTTGGCGCTGTCGGCACCGGAGGCAGCCGATCACGGAGCGAGCGGCGAAGACCATTGATAGCAAAGAACGGATGAATTCCATACAGGCGGGGGAAGATACCGAGCTCGAACTGAAGGAGATCGTGTTCCGGGGAGACAGGATTTCCTTTGCCAGGGAGGAAGGACGGGCTGCGTCCAAACTCGCAGAAGTATTCGTCAGCATGGCCAACACGAAGGGGGGCGAGGTTGTGATGGGCGTGCCCAACAGCGATCGCATTCCAGTCGGAATCGACCACGAGAAGCGCGATCTCCTGGAGCAATTCGTAGTCAACGTGGCGCTGAACAACTGCAAGTCTATGATCGTACCGGCGTTGAACTGGGAATACCTTCCCGGAGAAGACAGCGTGCCAAAGCTGTGTCTGATTGTTGAAATCCCCATGTCCAGATTCGATATACACCAGACGAGCGACGGCCGCTTTCTTCAACGATTGGGAAGTCACCGGCAATCCATCCCTCCGGAACGACTGGCACGCCTGCTGAGTGCTCGTCGCCTGACCAGCCCTGTAGAAGAAAGACCGGTTTTGGGCAGCAATCTGGATGATCTGAGCGAGGTTCGCTTGAACCAATATTTCCTCGATCGCTTCCCGGACTGGTCCAGGCCCGAGGACTGGGGCTCCACCCTCGTCGACCACAAACTCGCCGTCGAGCTGGACTCGGGTGTGACGCCGACGCACCTCGGGCTGTTGCTCTTTGCCGAACAGCCCGAGCGGCATTTGAACGGCGCCTGCATCGATCTGGCCGCATATGCCCACGATGAGCCCGACGGCAATACCGTGGACAGCAAGCGGATCGTCGGCCCCGTGCCCGAGCAGATCGCCCAGGCGCTGTCGTACATCCGGCTTTCACCCCTGGTTCCGACGCTCTCCAGGAAGGACGGAGAGGGCCGAATGGACTATCCGAGTTACGTGGAAACGGCTCTACAGGAAGCGGTCGTCAATGCCGTCGTGCACCGGGATTACGAGATCGCGGGTTCGCAGATCATCATCCGCCTGTTTCCCGACCGGATCGAGTTCCAGAATCCCGGTGCCCTCTACAACACCCTGACCATCGAGAACCTGTACGCGGGCTGTCAGCCTGTCCGCCGGAATCAGCTTCTGGCGGGATTCATGCGCGATTACAAGAGCGCGCTTACCGGCCGCAGCTATATGGAAGCCAGAGGAGAGGGGTTCCTGAACCTGGTCAGGGACAGCCTGCGTCTGTCCGGGCGCCGCCCCAAGCTCGAACAGATCGGGGACGCGACCAAGCTGACGATCTACGCCGCGCGCCATGAGGAGTTGGCGCAGGATACAGGTTGACGAGGCACTCCTGCGATGGATGGCAGGGCGAAACATCGGCGTAGGGGGCTCAGGTAGTGGGCACCGAAGCTCTTCGCGTTGGTGATGCGGTCTTCGCCAGGCGTGATCGCCAGGGCCGGCAGGCTGCCGAACGCTGGGAGCTTCGGGAAGTCCTGGCGGTCGACGGCAGGGGGGATGTGAGTCACACGTGCCCCACAGGCAACCCGTCCGCTGAAGAGCCTACGATGTGGAACACCCTGGAATCTCAGTGCATCACCAGCGTCAGGACCATACCGGCGACCCACCAGGGGATCGCCCGGAAACTGGCCGGCAAACTGGCGGGAGGAACCGTGAACCAAAAGAATCTCTTTCGTCTCTACGAGCGATTCTTCGATATATCAGTTCCTTCGCTGGGTATCTCCATACTTGCCGACCTGGATCTGCTCGACAGCATGGACCTGGACTGCTACTTGACCGAGTAACAGCCTGGGGGGCCTTCTCGGCCGGGTGACATCCAGATCGGCCGAGAATCACGCCTGCCGCCCCATTCCTACTCCGACATCTGCCAAAAATGAGCCTTGTAGACGAAGGCCCGGCTCGAAATGCGGCTGATCTACGGGTCCTACCCGGAGGTCGTCCTCATGGAAGCGAACGAAGACCGCGAGCTCTACATCAGGGAGCTGGTCGCTTCCTATCTGTTCAAGGACATCCTGCAGCTGGAGGGGGTCCGGCATACCGACAAGCTGCTGCGCCTGCTCCAGCTGCTGGCTTTCCAGATCGGCCGCGAGGTTTCGGTGTCCGAACTGGGGACCCGGCTCGGCATGAACAAGAACACGGTTGACCGCTATCTCGACCTGCTGGAGAAAGCCTACGTCATCTACAGCCGGGGGGGCTTCAGCCGCAATCTTCGCAAGGAGATCACCAAAAGCCGTCGCTACTACTTCTACGACAACGGGATCAGGAACGGACTGATCGGCAACTTCAACCCCCTGTCCCTGCGGGACGACGCCGGCGCCCTGTGGGAGAACTACATCATGGTCGAGCGGCTGAAGTACAACCTCTACACGGGGCGCCTGGCCGAGAGCCGTTTCTGGCGCACCTACGACCGGCAGGAGATCGACCTGGTCGAGGAGTGGGGCGGGCGGCTGCACGCGGCGGAGATGAAGTGGTCCGCAAAGCCTGGCCGAGCTGTCCGCGCCCCTGGCGGCTGGCGGCATGCCTATCCGCGTAGCTCGTTTGAGGTGGTTCACCCCGGGAACTACCTCGGTTTCATCGCCGGCTGAGGCGGCGCGAAGGTGGTCAGGGGAAGAAAAGAGCCTGCCCAGAGTGTTTGCCCGCAAGACCTCTCGGGACGCCCCGGAACACAGGACACCGACCCTGTCAGGCGCCGCCCCTTACCCTATTTTCCCCCTCCATCCGATTCACACCGAGACATGCAGACGACACTGAATGAAGTCTGACAAGTACATCGCGTCTCGGCACTGTTCCGGTTCAGACTCTCGGAAGTGGGGGGTTGGTGAAGGCAAGGGGAGATGATTCAAAAAAGACGCCCTGACAAGCAATAGGGCGAAATGACCCCCAAAGGGATGGCTGAGAGCGGTCCCGGCTGCGCGCGGCCATGCTGCTTGCGGTTCCGGATAGCCGACCACCCATGAACTACGGAGGGAAGATATGACGACCAGCGATGAACTTTTGAACCGCATAACAGCCCGTCCCGAAGTATTCGGCGGCAAGCCCATCGTGCGGGACATGCGGATATCTGTGGAGCTGATACTGAGCCTGATGAGCCAGGGAGCCACACAGGAGGAACTCCTGGACGACTACCCTGGGCTGGAACTGGAAGACATCCGCGCCTGCATCGCCTACGCACACACAGTGATAGCTGGCGACACTCTGGCGCCGGTCTCGGTTGGAGGACGATGAGATTCCTTACTGACCGATGCGCCGGCGGAGGCTGGCAGAGTGGCTGCGCACCAAGGGACACGACGTCGTTGAAGCGGAGACCCTCGGCCCGGACCCCGGCGACAGGGCATTGCTGGAACGGGCGGGGTCAGAAGACCGGGTTCTGGTCACCGTCGACAAGGACTTCGGAGAACTGATCTACCTGCGCCGAGTTGTCCACGCCGGATTGATACTCCTGCCTGACGCTCGAGTGCCCCAGCGGATCGAACTGGTTGAAGCAGTCATCGACCATCACCATCAAGCGCTGAAAGAGCGGGCGGTGATAACAATACGCGGTGGGCGGGTTCGGATTTCACACCCGACGGCCTCAGGATGAAGCGCTGACCATTCAACGGGGCCTGCCCTTTGCGATCGTCCAACCGCCTCCTGTTCCCGTCCTCTTTGTGCGTCTGCCGGCTCGCAGGATCGGCTCTGTCCACGAGGTCTACCGGGGCCTCGACTATTCCAGCGAGATCATCAACGACGGCGCCATAGACGGCACTGTCTTCCTAGGCTTGGATCGCCGGTCGTTCCTGAGCACGGCCTGCGTTAAGCAGGCCGACATTCAGTCGGTCGTGAACGATGCGGAGGAACTTCAAGAATACAGGCAACGGGCGGCAGCCACTGCGGGCAAAGACGCCACCGCGGCGGCAGCGCTCACTGCGATTGAAGAATACCACCGGGACACCGTCGGCTCGAACCGGAGCAACAGCACCAAACCGCTCAGAACCGGGACCGTCCGTTTGGAGGACGCACGAGTTCGTCTCCAGGAGGCCAACGAGGCCCACGCGAATTACGTAGCCAAGCTAGGGGACCTGGAAGCACTTGAAGCGGAGGCGGGCAAAGCAGAGCGGGTCCGGGAAATCGTCGAAGCCGCGATAAGGTCAAAGGCAGCGGATGAAGCGCAAGGAAATTTCGACCGCGCCCGCGAGTTGAGCGCCAAGCACCCCCAAGACCCAGGGCGGGAACATGAGCAGCAAGGAGAAAAGGCGCAGCAGATCAGGATAGCCCTCGACAGATGGAACAACCGGCCCGCGCCCGTCAACCTCACCGGGCCCAGCGCGGAGGAACTCCGTCGGCAACTAAACGACCTGCCGCCCATGCCAGGAGGGGACATCGAGCCGCATTCCACTGTCGTAGGCGCAAGGGACGGTTACAACCACGCCCGGCAAAGTCTGAGAGACCATCTTGCTGGTAGACCAGCGGAGCCGGAAACCGTAGACACTGGTGGCCTGACCTCTGGGGATATCCGCGCCCTGATTCCAGAACTCAGCTTACCGTGATATCATTATGTAAACCAAAATTGAGCTTATGACCGTGATGAGTTGTCTGTTGTGGATCTCTCCAGCCTCGGACGTAATCGTAGCCGTTGCGGCGATAGTGACTGCCTGCATGGCAATCCGGGGATTACAGGTTTGGAAAGACAAGTCAGGGGACAGTCTGAGTACGAATGTGCCCGAAGGCTTCTCGCCTCAATCCGTCAGGTGCAGTATTCCTTTGAATCCGCACGTTCACCTTTAGGGTTTACGTCCGAGGGGGAAGGCTTTTCGGGTATGTTCGATGATCGTATACGCATTATGGACGCGGCGTTTCGTGAGATGCGGACTCATGGAATAAATGCGGAAGTCCTTTGGGGGAGTGAGAAGATTCGGGGATTGCTCGACCCGATTGCCAAGTGCTGCATGAAGTGGAAAATGAGCGTAGGACGTTATTGTCAATTGGATGCGCAGTATTCGAAGCCCCACCTTCGCCGGGTCATGCCCCCGGAGGTCGTCCAAGAATATGATAGACTTGAAAAGGTTGTATATGGTGACAGACCAGACGATGTGTTCCACGGTGAATTGCTTGATGCCGTCTCTGAGGCGGAAGCCTTCCTACGACCCCGGATAGAGGTCAAGTAAGGCCCAGGATGGGCCATCGATTCAGCCGTCGCAAGGCAACCTGATCTTGTGGAAAACCCTGTGAAAAACAATAAAGGATTAGGTTTTCCGGTGGACGGTGGATAATCTCAAACTGAGACACTACCCGGCATTGAAGGGGTGACGGCTGCGACGCGACGGGGCGCTCATCCGTCGAGGCTGATCCGGTCACCGTTCGACAGCAATCCCGCCTCGTAGACCTGCATGACCTCCAGGGCGAATTCCAGACTACCCGTGACCGCCGCCTCGCCGGCCAGTACCCGGTCGCAGAAGTAGCGCATCTCGTTGTAGATCCCCTGCGTGAACAGGGCCTTGTTCTCCAGCGTGGAGATGTTGTTCTGCGGCTCCCAGACGATGGCGCCGCTGTCGATGCCTTCTGGGAGATAGCTGGTGATTTGGGCGTACTGAAAGGGAATCCCTCTCTGCACCGTCACCTTGTGGTTGTTGTCTACGGTGACGCTGCAACCGTCGCCGAAGAAGCTGTAGCGTTCCAGCGGTTGAGCATCCAGCGGCTGCCGGCCGGACCCGCCGCTGGACATGTGGAAGTTGCCCATGGCGCCGCTGGCGAAATCCAGCACGCAGACGCCGCCGCCCCGCTGACCGCGGTGTACGGTAACGGCGGACACCGGGCCACCGACTCGCATCATCAGCGACAGGGGATGACATCCATTGGCGAGCCAGCCGTTGATTTCCCGCTCGCGCAGCACCTTTTCCCCGTCTTCCGGAACCGCCATCGAGTAGACGGCGAGCATGTTTCTCAGGGGACCGTAGCCTTCCATGGCGAGCATTTCGATGACTTTGTCGGCGGCCGGCATGAAGGCCTTTTTGTACCCCACCACGGCCACCCTGTCCTTGCGGTGTCTGATCATCTCCTCCACCTCGCTGGCGCGCATGGCGGGCGGTTTCTCCATCCACACATGCAAGCCCGCGTCGAATGCCTGACAGGCCAGCTCCGGATGCAATTGCGGTGATACGCACAGGAACACGGCATCGAGGTCCTCGTTCCGATACATCTGCCGGGCGTTGTCGTAGCAGGCTGTCACCCCGTACTGGGAGGCCGTCGACCGCCTCCGCTCCGCATCGACGTCGCAGATGGCGCGTAGCGTCACCGGCAGAAACGTCATCGTCGGCATGATGTTGCGGTAGGCGTGCGAGCCGACGCCGACCATACCCACCTTCAGCTTGTTTTCAAACTCTCTCTGGTATGCCATCGATTACTCCGTCAGGCGATTTCCGGAATGGCGCTGCGGATGAAGTCCATGTCCCGCTGCACGATGTCGGTGTAGTCGTAGCCGTTTTTCCTGTCGCCGTGAGAGCCGTTCAGGCAGATCACCGGCGTTGCTCCGTCCGCGACCACCTGTCGAGTGATCTCCACGACCGGCCAGGAGGCATCCTCCAGGGACGATCTCCAGCAAAGATCCCTGCTCGAGTCGTTGTGCTGCCCGCCCTTCAAATGATAGTAGCGGACCAGATGTCTGATCGCCTGGTAAACCTCGATCGAGGGGAAGGTCCCCAGCTCCCACAGATTCTGGACGTCCCAGGTGAAAGAGACTTTGCCGGTCCGGTCCAACTCCCGGAAGAAGCCGAGGATTTCGTTGGGATTGGCCAGGATGCATTGCCCGGTCTCGTTTTCTATCGTGGTGTGGAAGCCTGCTTCGTGCACCCGATCGATGGCCTCGGCGTACAGGGGAAGGGCCCAGGGATGCTTCGCTTTCAGATAGGCCACGCTGTCGCCGACCGTCGCTCTCCGGGTCGTCTGGGCCGCCAGGAGCCGGATCATTTCCGGTTGCAGGATGCGGGCGATTTTCAAGGTGTGATCGACTTTACCGAGGTGGTCCCGGCGGAACACCTCCTCGCCCAGCTCCACTTCGGGTTCGAAGAGCTGGGTCGAAAAGCAATGGACGAAGAGCCCGTGTTGTCGTATCAAGTCTCGGGCTCGCAGGGCTTCCTCTTCTGTCAGGTCCACGATGCGCTTGGCGAAGACCCAGTCTTTCAGGTCCAGGAATTTCATACCCCATTCGTGATGGCGTTCCAGCGCCTCGGAGAAGTCGCTCGATGCCATCGTGTTCAGTACGGTCAGGTCAACCATATGATCCCCGGGGTATCGTCCATTCCACACGACAGGCGCAGATCCGTGGTGGTGAATGCATAGAAGCATATAGGGCCTTTCAGGCTCCTGATATGCCGAGTGCGCTCAGCCGCAAAGCAGCGCAGCAACCGCGTTCCGGTGGTGATGGCCACTTGAGCAGCCGGAAAATGAAGCCGGACCCAAGGCCGGCGACCCGAGGTCAGCGCCTCTTCCGCCCGGAGAACGGCTCCGCTTTCGCCGCGGCGACGAAGCTGTCGAAGATCCCCCGGGTATCGTCCATCAGCTGCCTCAGCTCCTGCTCCAGGGCGCGGCCGTCCGCGGCCCCCAGGGTCCGGGCAAGCCTTTCCAGCTCGGCGCCGCCGGGCAAAGCGGTGATCGGGCGGTTGCCCATCATGCGGAACCCCTTCTCCACCTCGCGGAAGCGGTCGTAGGCCGGCAGCAGTACCTGTCCGTCGTCGCGTCCGATCAGGCCGCTCTCGAGCAGTCGCACCAGCAGCGGCCGGGTGCCGCTCATCGCCAGGACCGGTGTGGTTTTCCCGTGGGTGATCAGCAGGATCTGGGCGATGAACTCGATGTCGGTGATGCCGCCGCGGCCGCGTTTGATGTCGAGGCTTCCCGGTGGCACCGATTCCTTCAGGCGGCCGTGGATGTCGACGAGGCGCTCGAAGCGCTCGCCGTCGACAGGGTCGCGGAACAGGAAGCCCCTGATCGCCCGCTGCACCTGCCCGCACAGGTCGGGGTCGCCGGCAACCGGCCGGGAGCGGGACAGGGCGAGGCGCTCCCAGTCGATGGCGCGATCCTTCAGGTAGCGCCGGTACCCGGCGAGATCGATGGCTATCGGCGCCCTTCTGCCCTCGGGCCGCAGGCGCGCGTCGACCTCGTAGGAGAGCTGCTTCAGGGTCTGCATGAAGACCTGGGCGAGCTCGCTGAAGAACTCGTTGTTGTCGACGGATCGGCCGGTCTGTCCGGCGGCGCCGTACACGAAGAAGAGGTCGAGGTCGGAGCCGAAGTTGAGCTCGCGGCCTCCGTATTTGCCTGCGGCGAAGCAGGCGAATCCGACCTCGGCGCCGCGCCGGGACCTCGGCCTTCCGCGCCGCAGGACGCAGTTGCGCCAAGCGTGGCGGAAGGCGATCCGCACCATGCTGTCGCCGAGGTCGGACAGCTGCAGGAAGGTGTCCTCCGGGGTGGAGAGGCCGAGCAGGTCTTCGGCGCCGATGCGCAGCAGCTCGCGGTTGCGGTAGCGGGCCGCGGTTCCCATGTCGAGAGCCCTGCCCTCAGGGGCTTCCCCGGCTGCGGACAGCACCGGGGTGACGAGGCGGTCGAGCAGCGCCGGATCGCGCACCACGAGGTCGGTCAGGTACTGGCTGGCGCCGCATATGGCGATCAGCATCCTGCGGAACTCGGGGTTGCTTTCGAGGAGCTGCAGGAAGATGCCCGGGGCCCCGTAGGCGCTGATGACGCTGCGCAGCCGCACCAGGGCGTGCAGCGGATCGGGGGAGGCCCCGAGAGCGGCCAGCACTCCCGGGATCATGGTGCCGAAATTGCGGCGCCCCAGCTCGGTCATCATCGGCTCGGAGCTCATCTCCGCCAGCACTTGGCGGGCAGGTTCAGGGGCATCGAAACCGAGGGCGGCGAGCCGCTTCTCGATGGCCGCGGGATCGGCGGTCAGCCAGTCGAGATTCTCCCCGTCCGCGGCCGGTTCGGCGAAAAAGACGTCGTCGTAGATCGCCCGTACGCGGGCAAGGTGGCCCTGGATCTCAGCGTCGAGGGCGGCGGCATCGTCGAGATCGAGGGCCGCTGCCAGCCCGGTCCGGGCCGCGGGCGAGTCCGGAACCTGGTAGACCGCCCGGTCCGACTCGATCTGCAGGAGGTTCTCGAGCCGCCGGAGAAACCGGTAGGCGGCGCGCAGGTCGCGGGCCTCGGACGCGGACAGGGTGCCGGCGGCGCGCAGTCTCGCAATCGCCTCGAGGGTGTTCGTCGAGCGCGCGCGCCGGTTGGCGCCCCCGCCGATCAGCTGCAGGCACTGGACGACGAACTCGATGTCGCGGATACCCCCGGGGCGCAGCTTGATGTTTTCCGGGTGGCGGGACTTCTCGACCTTGGCCTCGATGCGCTGCTTGAGGTGCCTGATCTCCCGCTGCGGCGTCTCCTCGAGGCGGCCGGGATAGACGAAGGAAGCCAGCATCTGCTGGAACTGCTTCCACAGGCGGACGGAGCCGCCCGCCCGCCGCGCCTTGATCAGCATCTGCCGTTCCCACAGCTCCCCCCGGGTCTCGTAGTGGACCCAGTAGCTGCGCACCGAACGCACCAGGGGGCCGCGCAGGCCGTCGGGCCGCAGGCGCATGTCGACGCGGTAGAGGCTCCCCTCCCCGGTGACCCGGGTCAGCTCGCGGATCAGGGCCTCGCCGAGGCGGGTGAAGAACTCGTAGTTGTCGATCGGCTGCCTCCCCGCGGCCGCGGCCGTGCCCTCGCCGTCGTAGACGAAGAGGAGGTCGACGTCGGAGCTGAAGTTGAGCTCCTCGCCGCCGTACTTGCCGAGGGCGACGACGCAGAAGCGGGCGCGGTGGCCGCGGTTGTCGCGCGGGACCCCGTAGCGGTCCTCCAGCTGCCGGGTCACGGCCTCGAGGACGGTCTCGAGAACGAAGTCCGCCAGCCAGGCCAGCTCGGCCCCGATGCGGGCGACGTCCTTGAGGCCGAGAATTTCCGAGGCCCCCAGGCGCAAAAGCTCCCGCCGCTGCGCCCGCCGCAGCTGCTCGAGGCCGGCTCCTTCCAGGTCCTCGAGGTCGAAGTCGCGATGCAGGGAGGCGCCGAGCCGCCTGCGGTCGAGGGACCGGATGAGAAACGGAGTCTCCTCGATAAGCCAGTAGAGGTATTCGGGGTTGCGGACCAGGATGTCGGTCAGCAGGGCGCTGTGCCCGAGAAGGGCGAGCAGACAGTCGCAGAGGGGTTCGGAAGCGGTGAGGCGCCGGTAGAGGACGGAGGGGGCTCCGCCGGCGTGGGCGAAGCGCTCGAAGTGGCGCAGCGCCTGGTCGGGACGGCCGCAGACCGAGGCGGAGACCAGCACCTCCGGGGGCGGTGCCGAGGATGGTTCCGCGGGGATTGCGGGGGAACGGCGCCGCGGTTTCCGGGGCGAACTTGCAGGGTTCGCGGCCGCGCGGAGCCGGTCGAGGATGCGGCCGGCGAACTCCGGATCGGTAAAGCCGAGCCGCGCCAGCGGGCCCGCGGCTCCGTTTCCAGCCATGGCCTTGCGGGCGAGGGCACGCAGCGGCCCCCGGTCAGCGTCCTGCATGAGGAGTCGCTCAGATGGCGTTGTTCCCGGTTTCGCCGGTGCGGATGCGGATCACTTCGCTCAGCTCGGAGACGAGGATCTTGCCGTCGCCGACGTCGCCGGTGCGCGCCGCCTCGATGATGGCGTCTACGGCGGGCTCGAAATTGTCCTCCGAAACCGCTACTTCGATCTTGAGCTTCGGCAGGAAATCGACCTTGTATTCCGACCCGCGGTACACCTCGCTGTGCCCGCGCTGGCGCCCGAATCCCCGCACCTCGGTGACCGACATGCCGAGGATCCCGACCTCGGACAGGGCCTCCTTCACGTCTTCGAGCTTGAACGGCTTGATGAAGGCTTCAAGTTTCTTCATTGGGTCCGGGTGCCGCTTGCTGCCCCCCCCTGCGCCAATGCAGGAGTTGGATATTGCGGCGAGATTGGGGTTAATTGCCTTTCGTGGAAAACAATGTAATAAACCGGCTCCAACTGTCGGAAATCAGCCGCGAGCGGCCATGAGCAAGGGGGACGGCGGTTTCTCCGGCGGACTCCTGCCGCGGCTTTTCATCGCCCAGCAGAAGCGGCCCGCCCACCTGGGGGAGATCGACCTCGAGGCGCTGACCCCGTTCGAGCGCAGCCTGCTGGTCATCGTCGGCCTGGTGACCCAGTTCATCGAGGCGCACCAGCTCGAAGGGGTCGACGTCCGACCGCTGTCTCAGGAGAGGATCGCCCTGGACGGCGACCAGCCCTGGCTGCAGGCCGCGTCAGGCGACCGGGTCGCCTCGCGCTCGGTGCTGCTGACCGGCGCCGAGAGCGGCAGGGTGTACGTCCACGGGCAGGCCCTGATGGTCGAGGAGCGCCTGCCTCCCGGGTTGCGGATCGCCCTCGCCAGACCGGATCTCGGCATCGGCCGCGCCCTGCGCCGGGAGCGGATCGAGCTGCACGGCGACCTGCTCTGGTGCGGAATGGAGCAGGTCGACCTTCCGGGACTGCCCCCCGACCGGCCGGTCGTCAGCCGCACCTATCGCTTCGTCACCGCGGGAACGCCGTCGATGCTGATCACCGAACGCTTCGCACCTCAAAGAAACAGCTGACCAGGAGCCGTCATGACACGAGTGTTGGAAAGACTGAAGCAACTTGCCGCCCCGACCGCCGCAGCACTGGCGCTGCTGGCGCTTCCCCGGTTGGCGGACCCGTCCCACGGAGAGGACTGGCCCCAGTGGCGGGGCCCGAACCGGAACGGGATTTCCCCGGAGACCGGCCTCCTTCGCGAGTGGCCGGCGGCAGGCCCCCCCGTGGTCTGGAGGGTGCCGGGAGGCGAGGGGTTCTCCAGCGTTTCGGTCGCCGGGGACCGCGCCTTCACCATGGTCGCCGCTGGCGAGGAGGAGTTCGCCCTGTGCCTGGAAGCGGCGACCGGGAAGCAGCTCTGGAAGCGCCGGCTCGACGTGAAGTTCACCGAAGGGAATGGCAACGGACCGCGCTCGACGCCGACCGTGGAAGGCGACAGGGTGTTCTTCCTGAGCTCGCAGGGAAAGCTGGTGGCGCTGAACGCCGGCAGCGGCGAAACCCTTTGGGCGTCAAATCTGCGCGAGGTTCTCGGCAGCGGCGTCCCGAGCTGGGGGTTCGCCGCCTCGCCGCTGGTCGAGGGGGAGCTGCTGATCATCCAGGGAGGCACCGGGGGCTCCCATTGCATCGCCGCCTTCAACAAGGAGACGGGCGCGGTGGCCTGGACTTCCCTCGAGGACGGCGGCGACTACTCCTCGCCGATTGCGGTCACCGCGCGCGGGGCCCGGCAGGTGCTGTCGCTGACCGAGCACGCCCTGGTGTCGCTGGCGCCGGCCAGCGGCGAGCTCAACTGGCGCTACCCGTTCAAGGGGAACATCAACATCGCCACCCCCCTGATGGTGACGCAGGACCGGGTTTTCATCTCCGCGGCCTACGACAAGGGGGCGGCCCTCGTCGAGATGACCGGAGAGCCGGGCACGCTCGGCGTCGAGGAGGTCTGGTTCCGCCGGGAGATGAAGAACTGGTTCAACTCTTCGGTGCTGCACGACGGCCATCTCTACGGTTTCGACAACGCCATACTCAAATGCATCTCCGCGGCGACCGGGGAGATGCGCTGGCGCTACCGGGGATTCAACAAAGGCTCGCTGATCCTCGCCGACGGACACCTGATCGTCCTGGGTGAGGAGGGAGAGCTGGCGCTGGTCGAGGCGGCGCCGGACGCCTATCGCCGCAAGGCCGGGTTCCAGGTGGTGAACGGGAAGTGCTGGACGGCTCCGTCTCTGGCAGGCGGCAGGCTCTTCCTGCGCAACCAGGAGGAGATCGTCTGCCTCGACCTGTCGGCCGGCGGTTGAGGCAACGTTGCCCCGGTCGTGCGCAGGCGCCGCCGGTGGAATTCCGCCTTGACCGTCGAGCCGTCGCAGGGAAAGTCTCCCGGGCTCGGGAGCCCGCGTGAAAGTGTACCCACCCTGATCCGACCGGCCCGGAGGCCGGAACCATGACCCGAATCCAAGCGAATATCCCGTTTGTCGAGGCGCCCGAATGGGCCCTGCTCGAGCGCAGCCTCATCGACCTGATGGACGACTCGGTAGCCCCCGTGATGGAGCGCTACGTGCGCGGCGACGGCGCGGTGATGTGGCCGACCCGGGAGGATTTCACCGGTATCGACGGCCTCGACGACGCCTACGAGAGCTTCCACAACTGGCCGCTCTTCTATCTCATGGGGGGAGGCGACCACCTGCTCGAGTATTCCCATCTCGCCTGGGAGGGGATCACCCGCCAGTTCAGCCGCTACGGCACCGGGCACGGACACCCGATGGTGGTCAAGGAGTACGAGCAGGGGTACGACTGGATGCACCAGGGGGAGGGGTACGCCTTCTTCTACCACCTCTGCCTCGCGGACCCGGGAAACGAGCGCAACGCCGACAGGGCGAGGCGCTACGCCGGCTTTTACCTCAACGAGGACCCGGAGGCGCTCAACTACGACCCGGAAAAGAAGCTGATCAAATGCGCCCACAACGGCTCGATGGGGCCGGCGTTCCGCAACTTCGAAAAGCACTACACCGCCTACCGCTACGACCAGTGGAAGCCGTGGCCCCTGCCGTTCCACGACCTGCCCGGCATCGACACGGTCGAGGACCTTCGGAATCCGGGCATGGAGGAGCTGATGGGGCGCACCCTCGTCGAGCGCATGGGGCGCGGCGACGTCGCCACCAACCTCGGCGCCACCACCCTGGTCGCCAACGCCTACCTGTTCGGCGGCGAGGCCAAGTACCGCGACTGGGTGGTCGAATACACGGAAAGCTGGATGGAGCGCAGCCGGGAGAACGGCGGCATCATCCCCGACAACGTCGGCCTGTCGGGCAAGGTCGGCGAGTACATCGACGGCAAGTGGTGGGGCGGCTACTACGGCTGGACCTGGCCGCACGGCTGGCACCTGATGGCCGACGCGGTTACCGCGGCGGCGGAGAACGCCGCGCTGCTCTGCCGCGACCCCGGCTACATGGAGTTCCCGCGTTCGCAGATCGACCTGCTGATGGAGAAGGGGGAACGCCGCGGCCTCACCATGTACGCTCCCCATCATTATCACGACAAGGGATGGGACGGGTACGCGCCGATGCAGGCCGCCCCGATGACGCACGTCTGGCAGATGACGATGAGAGCCGCCGACGCGGAACGGCTGCGGCAGCAGCGCAACCACGAGTCGGAGAACTGGCGCGGGATCCGCTCGCACGGCTCCAAGCACGGGGCCGGCCACGAGGCCGCCTGGTTCTCGTGGCTCAACGGGGAGTACCCCGGGTTTGCGCTCGACATCCTGCGCCACAACCACGCCCAGGTGCGCCAGCGGCTGGCGTTCATGCGCGACGACCGGCAGGACCCGGCCACCTACGGCGACTGGTACCTGCAAGTGCGCAATCCCATCACCGTGGAGGGGCTGCTGCAGCTGACCATGGGCGGTCCGCTCTACCTGTACAACGGCGGACTGCAGGTTGCCCGGCTGCGCTACTTCGACTGCCACCGCCGCCGGCCCGGACTGCCGCGCGACGTCGCCGCCCTGGTCGAGCGCCTCGAAGAGGACCGCGTCGTCGTGCAGCTGGTGAACCTCAGCGCCACCGAGGAGCGGGAGATGCTGGTGCAGGCCGGGGTCTTCGGCGAGCACCGCTTCACCAGCGCCTCGTATCAGCAGCGCCGTCTCCTCGGTGCTGAAGAGGCCGCGGCGAGCCAGACGCACGAAGCCCAGTTCCGGGAGGTGGTCGAGGGGCAGCTGGAGGAGCGGACGGTCGAGGTGAACGACCGGAAGTTCACCGTCGGGCTCGCTCCCGGCTCCCGCATCCGCCTCGACCTGGGGATGGAGCGGTACGCCAGCGAGCCGTCGTACTCTTTGCCGTGGTAGCTGTCAGCAGGGGAACGTTTGAAAGTGGGGTTTTTGCGGAATTGGCAGGAAAGTCGGTTAAACGGAACTGGTCCAGAGTGGGGTGGCCTTCCTGACGATTCGCAAGTTGGCATCCGATCCCGCTGAGAAGGCTGGATGAAGCACTATCCCTCTTTCCGTGTGTAAGACACCGACATTCCGCCTTTTTGCAAGCGGAAGAGCTTGCTGAACCGTTCCTCAAACGGGTTGGGTAGCCAGTCGAATTCTGGCTGATTCGACAACGCGTTTCGAACTCGCAGGATTCGCCATCTCCCACTTCGTGCCCGGGCAAGGCGGGTCGCCTTATTGATTTCGCTAATCCCAAGATCGAATTGTGGGTCGTCTCCGGCGGTCGCCTTTACCTCGATGTACCACCTCTTGTGGCGGTAGCTAAACTGGAAATCGAAGCCTTTGCTGTCGCTCGTGTTGTCCGGTTCCCCCTCCAACAGCGGCATGGCCTTCAGACGGTTCTCCGAAACCCAGGCGTCCCGGGTTACAACTTCACTCCCGAACTCTGTACGCGGTCTCCGGCTCTTCTCGATGCTGGATTGTCAGCCGTCATTTATTCGACCCGATTTCGGTCAGCACGGAGCTGGTCAGTTCGGGGGTTCGACGCCAAACTCCCGGCAGATCTTTCGAGCGAGGACATCCACGATCTCCCTGTGTCGGGGTATCGCCGATCTGTAGTTGAGAGTGGGATTGTGCCACCAGGAATGTTTCCCACCTTCCCGTAGAAGCTCGCAACCGCTTGCCCGCAAGTGCTTGAGCAGCTGCTGCCGCTTCATACGGCGATCTGCTCTTCCACATAGTCCGGACCGGCGGCCGACTTCGCCTCCTGGCGGTTGAATTCGAGGGCTTCTCGAAGGGTCACCCGCAAAGTCTCAACGAGTTCCTGGTGGGTGCGTTCCTGACAGTTCACTCCGGGGATCTCTTCAATCCAGCCGATCCACCAGTCACCTTCATTCTTTATTACCGCGGTGTACTCAGCCATTCGTTTTCCTCCATTTCCTGATTGTCAGCCTGCCCGGGACCCAGCCAAGCCGGAGGTACGCACCGGCTCCCCCTTCACTTCAGACACGAAACCCTCGCTGGTCGCGGGGCCTCTGGTATCCGCGGAGAGGTGAGCGTCCCCCGCCTTTCTTGGCCCAAGGAAGTATAAAGGAGGCGTTTCGAGGGACAAGGCGCCGGGGCGTCCGTGCTCCAATTGGATAAGGCACATCCCAGGGCTCCTTTGTCTGCGATGAAGGTTTCTTCGATTGTATGAGCGGAAACAGCCCCCTCCGAAACGCGAAGGAAGCAACATGCGCAACCACCCGTTGGACGGAATCGAACGCGAGAACATTGCCATCACCGACATCGATGTCCTCCCCCTCTCCTACGTCGATCCGGCCGGCGACCTGTGGCACTGCGGCACCTACCAGGTCTGGAAGACCGACGGCGCCATCACCCGGATCTTCACGGATCAGGGGATCGTCGGCATCGGCGAAGGCTCCCCCTACGAGGGGCCGGAATACATCCGGGAGTACACCGAGCGGACGATCAAGCCGCTGCTGCTCGGCAAGAACCCGTTCGACGTCGAGTTCCTCTGCAACCGCGGCAATTCCGACCGCCACAGCCGCGCTCCCTGGGCCGGGGTCGACTGCGCCTGCTGGGACATCATCGGCAAGGCCAGGGGGGTTCCGGTGCGGCAGCTGCTGGCCACCGAAGAAGGGGCCGTCGACGAGATCGGGATCTACGCCAGCGGCGGCGTCGAGCACGTCTGGCACGACGGCGGCGAGCAGTCCCTGATCGAAGAGGCGCTGCGCTACAAGGAGCAGGGGTACGACGCCTTCAAGTTCCGCACCGGCACCGACTGGGAGCGGAGCGGCATGACCTTCGACGCCTATGTCCCCATCCTGCGCCGCCTGCGCGAGGCCGTGGGGCCTGACTTCCGCCTCATGCACGAGGGGATCGGCACCCTCCTCGGGTCGCTCGAAGCGGTGATCACGGAGTTCGCGCCGATCCTGGAGGAGTTGGGCTTCTACTGGTTCGAGGAGGCGTTCGGCGGCACCAACAGCGAGCACATCGACCTCTTCGTCGAGCTCAACGAGGCGATGCCGAGGGTGATGGTCTCGGGAGGGGAGCGCTTCCTCGAGCGCTTCGAGTCGCAGGTCTGGCTCGACCGCGGCGCCCTCGACATCATCCAGACCGACTGCAACGTCGCCGGCCTCACCGAGAACTGGTACATCGCGCGCATGGCCCATCTGCGCGGCAAGCTCGCCATCCCCCACAACTGGCACGGCGGCGGCACCACCATGGCCAACGCCCACTACGTCGCCGCAATCCCCAACCGCGACTACTGCGAGCTGAACCAGACCCGCAACCCGCTGAAGGAGGAGATCTTCAAGGAGCCCCTGACCGTGGAGAACGGGGTCATGAAGCTGCCTGACAAGCCGGGCTTCGGGGTCGAGCTGATCGACGACGTCGAGAAGAAATTCCCCTACGTCCCGGGGTCGTACAGCAAGCCGAACGAGCGCCTCCCGGGATAGGAGAGGGGGCTGCTCCAGCAGCCGGCCCCACCTCAGACGCGCCCGCCGCAGGCGACGATCGTCTGTCCGGTGATGAAGCTCGATTCCTCGGAGAGCAGGAACCTGACCGCGGCGGCCATCTCTTCGGGTGCCGCCATGCGCCCGAGCGGGGTCGCCGCGATCAGCTGCTCGACCATGTCGGGGTTTGCCGACCGCCCCATCTCGGTGTCGGTCAGCCCGGGGGCGAGGCAGTTGACGCGGATGTTGTGGGGGGCCAGCGCCTCCGAGCAGTGGCGGGTGAAGGCGACCACGGCCGCCTTGGTCGTCGCGTACGGGATCATGTTCTTCTTCAGCAGCATCGCCGCCAGCGACGAGATGTTGACGATGCGGCCGTAGCCGCGGTCGATCATCGCGTCCTTGACCGCCCAGGTGGTCAGGAACGGTCCGTCGACGTTCACTTCGAACATCCTCTTCCAGTCCGAAAAGCCGACCTCCTGGTGCGGCGCGTTGTCGGCCATGCCGGCGTTGTTGACCAGCAGGTCGACAGGGCCGAGTCCGGACACAGTGGCGGCCACCATGCGCGCCACCTCCTCTTCGCTGGACACGTCCGCGTGAACGGTCAGGCCCCGGGCGCCGGCGGCCCCGACCTGCTTCAGGGTTTCGCGTGCCGCCTTCTCGTTCTGCGCGTAGTTGACGGCAACCGCGGCCCCGTGCTCGGCGAGCATGACGCAGATGGCCCTGCCGATGCCGCGCGAGCCCCCGGTTACCAGGGCGGTGCGGTCGGCGAACAGGGGGGCGTTTCTTTCCTCAGCCATACGCGCCCTTGGCGTGCCGTCCGAGCATGCGCTGCAGCCGCGGCGAGGCCCCGTCCCAGACGTGGCCGGGCATGCGGTAGTCGATGAAGGGGTAGAACTTCTGGGAGACGAACCGCTTGCTGTAGGTCACCCCGGCCATCAGGCGGGTGCGGTCCGAGGTGTTGGGGGCGCCCCGGTGCCAGACCTGGTTGTTGAACATGTAGGCGTGGGTCCGGAGGGCGAGGAAGGAGTGCGGGCCGTAGCCGTCGAAGCAGGGCCGGTCCTGCACCCCGGGCCGCCGCCCGGCGAAATGGCTTTCCGGGACGACCTGCGTGGGACCGTGCCGCAGCTCCTCGACGTCGGTCAGGGGGGTGAAGACCTGCACCACAAAGCAGGGCAGGGGCACGTCGGGAGAGTGGCGGGGGATGTGCGGCGGCAGCGGGAAGTGGATGAGGTCGTCGAGGTGCCAGCCCCCGGGGCCGTCGGTCGCGGCGCCGGGATCGGGCGGGGTGTACAGCGCGTTCTGGGACATGCAGTGGCAGTCCTCCCCGAGGATCGCCTCGGCGAGGCTGGCGAACGGCTCGCGGACGATGAGGTCGCGGAAGGCCGCCGAGTACTCGAACATGCGCATGAGGCTTCTGCCGCGGATCTGATCCCGCTCTGGCTCGTGCATGGCCGCATCGTCCCACTTGCGCTGCATGTCCTCGCGCAACGCCTCGACCTCTTCCAGCTCGAGCACCGGGCCGAGGTCGCAGTACCCCTCCCGCTGGAACCGGGAGATCAGGCGTTCGGTCTCTTCCGCGGTGAACGGTTCACCGGGGAGGATGGCGCTGTCAGGCATGGCATTTTCTCGAAAACCGGAGGAACTCAATGGTCCGGATTGTCATGTTGGTGAAAATCCAAATTCTCTATGTATTTTGATGTTAAAATCGGACTCAGAGATTTGTTGACTTGATCAATCATCGCATTCTTCTCCGATTCTTCCAATTTAAGATTACCCGCAATCCTCTTCTTTTGATCTCATTGAGATCCAAGGTGTCAAATTTCGGTTTTAAAATACGCTCGTAATCACGGGTAACGGCTTGCAGCAAGCAAAAGAACCCCATAGGACAAAGGAACCCATTCACCCACGATGGAATCGAAAAAAACATGCTTGTAATTTTAATGATGAAACAAAGCGGTAGTGTGATCCCTGCCGTCCAGCCGAACAGGGCAGTGATAGATTCCCACCTACGAGAACCTTGACACCCAGAGAATAGGTTCCCGATTAGAATGACGATTGCAGGGATGACGTATTCCACGATTTCTTAGAGATCCATTTGGTATTTTTATTCACTCTGGTATGGTGCAGGCGCACAGCCTGCATCCAAGGGGATTCCCTGCAAATACGAGAAGGATGTACAACCTGTGTACGGGGCGTTCCGGAGGCTGGCGAACGGCTCGCGGACGATGAGATCGCGGAACGCCGCCGAGTACTCGAACATGCGCATGAGGCTTCTGCCGCGGATCTGATCCCGCTCCGGCTCGTGCATGGCCGCATCGTCCCACTTGCGCTGCATGTCCTCGCGCAGGGCTTCGACCTCTTGCAACTCCAGCACCGCCCCGAGGTCGCAGTAGCCCTCGCGCCGGAACCGGGATATCAGGCGTTCGGTCTCTTCGGCGGTGAACGGCTCACCGGGGCGGATGGCGCTGTCAGGCATGGCAGTTCATGGAAGCGGCCGGTTGCGAAAATTGGCCGGACCGGCTGGGTAGAAAGCGACGAACGCTTTGCTGCCGGCGGCCGCCCCGGAGGTATGGCCGGCGTCGTCGCGCACGGGATCAGTCGCCGAGGCTGTAGAACCCGTAGCGGAGCGACCAGCGATCCGCCTGCCCCGGGGGGATCTTCAGGTCGATGAACGGCTCGGGGCACAGGGTGGTGGAAGGGGACCAGTACTGCAGCTTCGACATCGGCCGGTCTCCGTCCATGCGCACGCCTGCCCCGGTCCTGCGGTTTTCGATGGCGAAACTGTGATCCTCGGCCCGGTCTGAAAAACCGCTCAACAGCGTCAGGATAAAGGCTCCCTCCGGGATCTCCTCGAGATAGGTCAGCTCCTTTCCGCTCACCTCGGCGAATCCCTTCAGATCCTGGTCGGGTAGCGGCGGGAACGGAAAGCGCACGACGAAATCCGGACCGGTCGCCTGCCCGTCGATGACGAAGAAGTTGTGATTGTACACGTCCGTTTCGATGGCCAGGCGGCCGCTGTTCTCGACGACGTGATCGATCACCAGCTCGGCGCTGCCGGGGATCAGGGTCAGCCGCTTCGAGTACGAATACCCGTACCCGGAGCTGTCGTCCATGACGGCCTGGCCGAACTCGATCCAGTTGCCGCCCCGGGCGACCGTCCAGCCGCCGTGGTCGACGATGCGGTAGGTGTGGTTCCAGCGGAAATCCTCTTCATCCGGCTGCCGGCAGACCCCGACGCCGATGCGAACGAAGGATGCCCCGGGCTCTCCCGGCCGGTACCCGAGCGCTCCGAAAGAGTCGACCGGACCGGTTATGCGGTCGTGCAGGTAGGGGTCGTCCGACTCCTGCCACTCCCCGAAGTACTCGTGTCCGTCATGGGTCAGGCTGTAGATGACGCCGGACCAGTCGAAGCGGGTGCCGCGGTAGTACCCGTTGTCGCCGTCGGGCAGGTAGATCCGGGCGGTGACCAGGTCGTTGGAGATGGCCGCTTTCGGGGGAGAGTCCGCAGCGGGTGTCGACGTGGAGAGCGCGAGCAGCATCGGCAGCAATCGGGTTGGTGAGGGCAATTCTGGGAATATCCGGTTCACGGGTCAGCTGGTTCAGGGCGTTCAGGCGATGGGAGGAAAACGGATCCTGCGAACCGGCTACTCGATACGCCCCTGCCGAGTACGCTTTTTCGGCAGGGCATCCCCAGGGCCATCGTGGTGAATGGCAAGAATGGCCAACGGCATATCTTCGGCTCGAGCGCGTTCCACTGCGACAATGGCAATTGTAGTATCTCTCCTCGGTTATTACAGGCATTTCACAGGTACGGTGAAGAGGCCGGGAAATTCCCCGGGTAACCGTTTGGCGTCGAGCTTTACGGTCAGGTCGGTAAGTCGTTCACGGATTATGGAGCAGTCCCCGATCTCCATTCCGAGCCACTTGCGGTCGTTGAGCTCGGCCTGTTGATAGGTACTGCCTCCACCTCCGAACGGATCAAGTACGACATCGCCGGGTTCGCTCGACATCAGGATGGCGCGTCCGGGAATGACGGGTTTCAGTTCGTTGATCCCGGGGCGGACCTTGAACTTGCGGTGCCGGACCGGTGAGGTGTCGTCCCAGAAGTCGGTCAAGTTGAGCCCGTCCGGGTTCAGGGCTTTTCGGTGTCCCCCGTAATCCTTGATATCCTTGCCGCAATGCCGGCACTGGGGTACCGGAACGCGCAGGCGGTTGTAGATGCGAGGCTCGCCCTTGGTGAAATAGAGCAGGGCGTAGTGAGCCGGGTACAGCTTTTTCCCTCGGGGGTAGGTGCCCTTCATGCTCAGGGCGATCCAGTGCCGGAATTGCATGGGATGGCTATCCAGGTGGTGCGCGAGATGGAAAGCCCACCTGGGCAAGGAATAGATGAACAGCGCCCCGCCATCGACGAGTACGCGGCAACACTCTTCGATCCAGCGCAAACACCAGGCGAGATAATCATCATCCGTCCAGGAGTCGGAAAAACCGTTGCCGTATTCCTTGTTGAGGTTGAAGGGGGGATCGGCGAAGACCGTGTGAATCGACTCCGAGCGTAGCAAAGGCAGAATATCGAGACAGTCCGAGTTGAAGAGAGTCCCTTTGGAAGTAACCAGGTAAGGCTGCAAGTACGTATCGGGCTCGGTCAGCTTCGAGGAAACCATTGAGGAGTTTGCTTCACGGAGAATTGGCTGCGAAAGGCTTGGTACCTGAGGATACCGCATGTTGGATCACCCCGCCATGTGAATGCCATATCGATGACACCGAAAATGATAATGAACAAACGTATACCATCATAGAGAGAGCATCGAACCTGGTCAATGGAGAGGGCCTGCAATTGCCGCTGCCCCCTTACCCGCCGGCGACGAACGGCTCGCGCTGAAAGGACATCAGGAACTCCGGGCCGCTTGCGGTCACGTGGCAGACGTCGCCGAGGGGGACGAACATCTTCCCCGAGCCGGGCAGCGAGTAGGTCGAGTGCACGACTGCGGTGGTGCCGGCCTGCAGCGGAATCTCGTTGCTCTCGTTCAGCACCGGGCTCTCGCTGTAGTCGAGCCCCATGCCGTGGCCGATGCGGCCGCCCTGGATCTCCCAGCCGCTCTCGGCGGCCTTCTCCCGCACCGCCCTGGCGACGCCGCCCACGGGAGCGCCCGGCTTCATCACCTCGAGGCCGGCGTCCTGGGCTTCCCGCGTCAGCGCGCAGATGCGCTCGAGCTCGGCGCACGGCTCGCCGAGGGAGCCGCTGCGCTGGCCGTGGCACCAGTAGCCGTTGAAGACGACGTAGGAACAGGCCGCCATCAGGTCGCCGGCTTCCAGCACCCGCATGTGGGGCTTGACCTCGAGCCTGACGTCGGACCAGTCCGGCGCCGGCCCGGAGGCGATCCAGTATTTGGCGACATCGGCCCCCTGCCTGCGGATGACGCGCTCCATCTCGGCGACGACCTCGATGCCGCGCATGCCGGGGCGGGCGGTCTTCACGAGGGTCTCGAAGCCGAGATCGCTGAGCGCCGCGGCCTGGCGCATCATCTCGACCTCGTCGGGCGACTTGGCGTAGCGCAGCCCGGCGACGATGTCGCGGGGCGCGGCGAACCTGGCGCCGAGCTCGCGGACCAGGGACTGGTGGAACGGCTGCGGCATGTTGTCGATGCCGACGACGCCGACCTGCCGGTGGCCGAAGCCGCTTTCGTCGAGGATCGCCAGGGTTTCGGAGGCGAAGCTCCGCGGGGCTCCCGGCTTGCGCGCGTCGACCGCCACGGCGTTGGGATCGACCGCGGTGACGAGGCGCACGTCGTCGAGGGGGGACACCTCCATGGCGAGGTCGCGCATGTAGGGCATGCCGGCGAACATCAGCGCCGCCTCTCCCACCCGCGGGACGACGACGGCGGAATCGACGATGCGGTCGTGGTCCGCCCACCCCGACAGGTAGGCGACGTGGCCGGTCTGCCCCCACATGTGCTCCATCGCCGGCGAGTAGACGAACAGCGCCCCGAGGTCCTCTTCCTCCAGGAACTGCTGCACCTTGCCGATGCGTCCGGCGAGCGTTTCGCGGGAAACTGCCATGGGTTCCTCCCTCCCTCCCTCCCTTTCAATCCCTGCCTGACACGAGGCAGGGCAGGTTCTGGTTTCTTGCCCGTTCCGCGCAGCCGCAGTGTCCGCCACCGGTCTTCCCGGTGGCTCGCCGGACTTCTTCCGACCCGCTCGCTGCGCCGCGCTACACGCGGGCGAATTTCTGGACGCGCTGCCCCAGGTCGCCGTCGCCGATCTCGGCGACGTAGATACTGCCCTCGCCGTCGACGCAGAGTCCGTGCGGCGACTCCAGCACTCCCCCGGCGGAGCCGGAGAAGCGGCTGACGCACTCCCCTTCGGGGGTCCGGACGCCGGCGCGCCCGAAGCCGCCCTGCTCGACGACGTAGATCATGCCGTCCCCGCCGACCCAGACGTCCCCGGGCATCGACAGGTCCCTCCACTGGTCGATGAAGGCCCCGTCCGGATCGAAAACCTGGATGCGGTCGTTCTCGCGGTCGCAGACGAGCACGCGACCGTCGCGGTCGCAGTCGAGGTTGTGGACGACGGCGAACTGCCCGGGGCCGGAGCCGGGCTCGCCCCAGGTGAGCAGGTGTTCTCCCTCCTTCGAGTACTTGTGCACGCAACGGTTGGCGTAGCCGTCGGAGACGTAGATCGAGCCGTCCGGGCCGATGGCCACGCCGGTCGGCATGTTGAACTGCCGCCGGTAGTAGGTGACGCCGGCGACCCCCCGGGTGCCCCACTCCCGCTGCATCTCCCCGAGCAGGCTGTAGCGGCGCACGATGTGCTGCAGGGAATCGGTGAGGTAGACCTCGTCGTCCGAGCCGATGAAGATGCCGTGCGACTGGCTGACCAGGTGCGGCGAGACCCCGAAGTCGCCGTATCCCCAGGAGGTGACGAAGTTGCCCTCCCTGTCGAAGACGATGATCGGGTGAACCCCGCGCGTGAAGATGAAGATGCGCCCCTTCGAATCGACGGCGGCGTCCGAGACCTGCGCGGGCACCCAGCCTTCCGGGTATTTCGCCCAGCCGTCGACCAGCTCGTACCTGAAATCACCTTCTCCAAGCGCCATGCGAATCCTCCGTTGCCATGGTGTGAAACTCGATTCGGCCCGCATCCCACCGGTCTCCGCGGGGGGACCGCGCCTTGTTGTATTCGACTCGGCCTGCAAGCGGCGCGCTACAGTCCCGTCCCCCCCGGGAGGAAAGGGGCCTGAGCGAGGGCAAGGCCCCGAAGCGGTATTGAGGGGCGGAAGAACGGCAAGATTTTTTTGAGTCAGGAGATCAGGAGGCGGCGCGGCTGGCGGCGACGAAGGCGTCGACGTCGACCGGCACGCCCCCTTTGCGGGCCGATTCCCATGCCGCCAGCAGCGGCGCCAGGGTCCTGAGCCCGTCGCTGAAATCGCTGCGCAGCGTGCTCCCGCTGCCGCTGCGGATCGCCTCGACGAAAGTGCGGTCCAGCACCCGCCAGGGCTGGAACTCCTCCGACACGTACACGGTTTCGCCGTTCATCTCGATGTGCGAGTACCCGTGGTGGATGGCCAGGTACCCGCCCTCGTAGTAGAACAGGAACCAGGGCTCGTTCGCCGGGTACGCCGGCGAGGTCTGGAGGAAGGTCATGCTCATGGTGGCGCCGTTGGAGAGGCGGAAGCTGCAGGGAGCCGACAGCGGCACGCGGTAGGGGCCGCGCTCGCAGAAGAAGGCCTGCGCCGTCTCGACGTCGAGGCCGCTGACGAAGCGGATGTAGTCGATGGCGTGCGGCCCCCACCCGAGAGAGTTGGCGTGGCACTCGATGATTCTCTCCCAGCCCGGGGTATCGGCGTCCGGGTCGAGCGGCGGCAGTCTGTCAATGCTCTGGAAGCGGACGTGGACGATCTCCTTGTCCGCGAGCAGCCGTTTCGCCTCCTGGAAGATCGGCCGGTAGCGCTCGCGGAAGCAGACGGTGCCGAGCAGGCCTGAGCGCTTCAGGGCATCGTCGATGTCGAGGGCGGTCTTGATGTCGAGGGCCTGCGGCTTCTCGCAGAAGAGGTGGGCCCCTTTTTCGGCCGCGGCGATCTCGACCGCGGGCCGGGCGGCCGCCGGCACCAGCGACCACAGGGCGTCGAGGGATTCCTTCTCCACCATCTCGAGGCCGTCGGTGTAGAAGGCGGGGATGTCGAACCCGGAGGCCGCGGAACGGGCCTTTTCGCCGTCGATGTCGCAGACGGCGACGACATCCGCGGCGGCGATGGATTTCAGGTTGGGAAGATGTTGGGTGACCGCGTGTCCGCCAGCGCCGTACATGCCGACGCGAACCCGGTTCGGAGCTGTCATGGTCGATTCCCCGTCGTTTTGCATCGCGCTGCGGGGCAGCGGCGCGTCCAGCCGGAAGCGGCAGGTTTCCGCGTTGCCCGGCCTCGCAGGCAAAGCGACCTTCACCGGCACTGTGTTCTGCAGCAACAGAAGCGTACCAACCGCATTACGACATGCTCGGTCAAGCAACCGGCGGCGCGAGGCGGTATCTGGTTTCAGGAACGGACCGACGGAATGGACGGCGCCTGGCGCGCGGCCGGTTTGAGGACAGGACGAGATGAAGCTGAAGGAATCGCTGGAACTCGGGGGCCGCCACCTGCTCGGGTGGCTCGACCCGGACCGGAACTGGCTGCCCACGGGAAGCTGGGCGATCACCCACGACCTCGGGCGCTGGTGGGACGCCATGCTGCGCCTCGAGGACGCGACCGGGTTCGAGATCCCCGGACACATCGAGGGGGGGAACCTGGCCAACCTGCACTGGCTCACCGACAACCCGGACGGGCTGCTCTGGGTCCCGCCCGGCCTCTACTGGCACCCGGTCAAGTTCGAGTTCCACAGCCTGCGCGAGGGCATCCTGACCTTTGCCGCCCTGGCGAAGTTCCGCGGCAGCGCCTGGGCCCGGCGGGTCGGCCGCCGCTATCTCGAAAGCATCCGCAACGGTCTGGCGCCGGACTTCTCCTGGGACGTCGGCAGGTTCGACTACGCCCGCCATTTCGACGAGGTCGAGCACCGGGACGCCGGGCACACCCCGTTCAACGAGAACCGGTTCCAGAAGACGGTGAGCCACGGCCGCTGCATCGAGGCGCTGGTCTGGTACTACCGCTGGACGGGAGACGACCTCGCCCTCGACCTCGGCGAGCGTCTGGCGCGCTTCCACCTGGAATACGCGGTCGCCGAAGAGGGCCGCATCCCGGGTTACCTGACCGCGGCGGACAGCGCCCCGGGGGACCGCCAGTCCCACCTGTACACCCTCTGCGGGCTGTTGCTGTTCGGCCTGACGACGCGCCAGTCGTGCTACGTCGACGCCGTGGTCCGAACTTACGAGGTCGGAGTGCCGGAGATCGTCAACGAGTGCGGATGGGTCGCCCACGATCTCGGGGTTCTGCGCTTCCCCGACAGGACCGGGAATCCGCTCGCCAACACCGAATCGACCGGAGCCGCTGCCCGCCTCGCCCTGTGGATGGCGATGCACACCGGCAGGGCGGAGTGCTACGACGACGTCGAGCGCCTGGTGCGGGCGCGGCTGTTTCCCGGGCAGACCACGGAGGCGGACCGGCGCCGCAATCCCGGCGTCGAGATAGCGGACAAGGCGATCGGCGGCTGGGGGGCCAACGACTACCCGCACGCCGGCAAGGGGTTCAACCCGAGCGGCACCGCCGAAGTCGTGCACACCTTCAGCGCCATCTACCGGAACGTCATCTCCCGTCAGGATGCCGGGCTGTTCGTCAACATGCATTTCGACTGCGAGGGGCCGGACGCCGAGGTCGCGGTGGCGCGCGACCGCGAGGCCGCGGTGACGATCACCCCCCGGGTGGAGGACCACCTCTTCGTGCGCGTTCCCGGGTGGGCGGACCGGGTGAGCCTGTCCGTCGACGGCGAAGCGGTGGAGGCGGGGATGAAGGGGGCCTGGGCCTGCATCCCGAGGCAGAGACTGAAGCGGGGAAGCCGGGTGGTGCTGCGCTACGGGCTGCCGGAGAGGCGCACCTCGGAGACCATGCCGGCCGGGGATACCTACGAGTTCGCCTGGAGAGGGGACGAGATCATAGGCGTGGCGCCGAACGACAAGCCGCTGCCGTTCTACCCGACGCTCGAGGATCAGTAGACCGGAGGGGCGCCTGCCCGCGCTCAGTGGGCGACCGAGCCGTCGGCGTGTAATGGGCCGCTGATCTTCACCGGCTCGAACGGGATTTCCGCGCACGCCCTCTCGTCGATTTCGACGCCGATGCCGGGGCGTTTGCGGATCTCGCGGAATCCGCCTTCCTCGGCGAACGGCTCGTCGACCAGCTCCGCGGCGATCCCGAGGTGCCGCTGCGACTCCATGAAGGCGTAGTTGGGAATGGCCGCGGCGAGATGGGCGAAGGCGGCTCCGTTGACGGGGCTGCCCATCAGGTGGGGGAACAGCTGCACGAGGGCGGACTCGGCTATCGCGGCGATCTTCTTCACCTGCGTGAAGCCGCCGGCCAGCGACAGGTCGGCGCGGATGAAGCTGGCGACCTTCCTGTCGATGAGCTCCTTGAACTGAAAGATGCCGTAGCTGCGTTCGCCGACCGCCAGCGGAATGTCGACGTGGGCGGCGATGTACTCGAGGGCTTCCTCGCTTTCCGGCACCAGGGGGTCCTCGTAGAACTTCAGCCGGAACGGCCTCAGCTCGGCAGCGAGGGTGATGGCCTCGTCCGGCCTGAGGTTGCGGTGGATTTCGACCCCGAGGTCGACACGGTCCCCGGCAGCCTCCCGCGCCGCCGCGACCATGGCGACGGCATCGTCGACGACCTCGGCGGAGGTCCGCTGCTCGAAGCCGGGAAAGAAGGGACCGAGCCGCAGGGTGGTGTAGCCGGCGGCGACCGCCTGCCGCGCCGACTCGCCTACCTCTTCAAGGGAGGAGCCGCCGATGCCGCCGAACACCGCGACCTTGTCTCGGCACTTGCCTCCGAGCAGCTGGTAGACCGGCAGCCCCGCCTCCTTGCCGAGGATGTCCCAGAGGGCGATGTCGATGGCGCTGAGCGCGGCGCTCAGCACCGGACCGGTGAAGTGGGCGCTGCGCGAGACCGTCTGGAAGTGGTGCTCGATCCGGCGCGGGTCCCTGCCGACGAAATACTCCCCCAGCTCCTCGATCGCCGCGGCGACGACCGGGTGGTGGGCCCATAGCCCGGCCTCGCCGTTGCCGACCAGGTCCTTGTCGGTGTACACGCGCACCAGCAGGCAGCGGCCGGTCAGGAAGCTCTTTATGCGGGTTATCTTCATTTGGAACAGGGGCTTCTGTCTCAGGGCGATCAGCGAGCGAGCCGATGGTACGGATCGATCCGGCGGGCGGCAAGGAAGCCGCCACCATGAAATGAAGAAGACCCGGGAAAAACGCAGAGCCGTTGTAGCTCTCCTGGTCTCGGCCGTCCTGCACGGGCTTGCCTTGTGGCTGGTCCCCATGCCTCAGCCAAAGGAAGAGCGGTTGGTCCGGGTCCGGTTCCCGGCCCGAGTGAAGCCCGAACGATTCGAGCTGACCCCGCCGGTTCCGGTCCCGCGTCAGCTACTGGATCGCCTGCGTTCGGAAATGCGCCCACCCGATCTCGAAACGGTGGCTTCCGCAGACTCGGTTGTTTTTCCGGGGGATTTATATACATAATTCAGCAAGGGTAATTTAAGTAATATCATCCGCGAAATTAAAGATAATATGGTATAACATAATAGAAGGAAATGCAGAGAATTGGACATCCCCTGTCCCACTGTTTTAGCTTGGGAACAGGGAGGCATGTCAGATTGACACCTGGACTTTTGCAAAAGGCAGAATTCCTGGATAATCGGTCAAGGATAGAGGGTAGCGCGAATTCGATGGAACTTGGTATGTTTGGTAGGACGAAGGCATCCCCCGCCTTCGTTTCCCCTGGCCATGAGAGAGGTTGTTCATGCCAGGTATTGTTGATTTTCCCACGGTGGTTGAAGAAGCGGTGGCAGAGTTCGGCGGCATCTTCGCCAACGCCCCGGAGCGCCGTCACTTCGCCGAGTATCTGACCGGGTTGATGGTGGCCGAACGCAAAAATGTATCGGCGATCAACGCCGAGTTCGTCGAGACCACCGATCAATCCTGCCTGAACCGCTGGATTACGCAGGTGCGGTGGGACGGGAAATGGCTCAACGAACATCGCCTGGAATGGTTGCAGGAGCGTCCCTCGACGCGCTATTCGGCGCGCGGGGTGATCGGCCATCGACAACACCTTGGTCGGCCACAGCGGAGAAAAGATCGAGGACGTGGGTTGGTTTTGGGATCACTCCGACCAGCGCTATAGGATTGCCCACGACTACGTCATCGCCAACTACGTGTGCACGTCGGGGACATACTATCCGTTGGAATTCCGTCGCTTTCGCAAGCGCCAGGAAGGGGAGACGGACGCGTCCTTCAAGAGCCATACCGAGCTGTTCAAAGAGCTGGTGGACGGGGTCGTGTTCCGACAGATCCCGGGCGATTTCGCCTTCGACTGCTACTTCAGCAGTGTCGAGTGTCTCGATCACATCCATAGTCATGAGCGCGGCTACGTAGGGGCCCTGAAGAGCAACCGCAAGGTCGAGTTCAAGGGCGGCCTGATGAAGGCCGCCGAAGTGGCTGCGAATATCCCACCCGAGGATCGCAAACAGGTCAGCATCGGCAAGCGCAAACAATGGTATTTCACCAAAACCCTGAGTCTGCCCAAGCTCGAGCACCGGGTTCGCTTGGTGATCCTGTGGGATCGCAAGAACGGCAGGGAAGCGGTCAAGTTTCTACTGACCCATCGCGTGCACTGGGAGATCAGTCGTATTCTGAATGTTTATCGCAAACGCTGGACAGGCACCGAGACTTTTCATCGGGACGGCAAGCACCATCTGGGCATGGGAGACTGTCAGTTACAAAAGCGGCGAGGGTCAGACTCGGCATAGGTACCTCGTGATGCTGACGCACAGTCTGCTCATGGCACGGATGCGGCAGGGCCGTGCGCGTGACTGGGCTCATAGCGTGCTGACGACCATTGGCGAAGCCTGTCGAGCCGTGTCGCGAGAAACGCTCAGCAAAACCATCACCTGGGCGGTCGAACAGGCCATAACAGTGTCGAACAGGCCATAACAGTAGGGTGGACGCAGGAGAGAATCGTCACACACCTAAAACTTGTGTAAAAAAGCGGAGTTTGCAAAAGTCCAGTTCTCCCTGAAGTTCGAGCCAATTCCCCTTAAATCCTTCGAATATAGCATCTCTTGATGAATCGGTTGTCCTCTTGTTTGCCAATTCGACAAGCTCTTTTGGAGTTAAAGGGCATTTTCTATTTACGGCAATAGGAGTCTTCTCCCGCTTTGGTTCCTCTTCTGCTTCAGGATTAGCAGTGAGTTCCGCTACCTGTTCCTCTAGGGCTGCAATCCTTCTTCCCGTGAACAGGTTCCGCACAAACCAGCCTATCACACCACCAAATCCTATGCAAAATAGAATTTGCCCCACTAGGGACGAGAGCACATCGAGTAGAAAATCGCTCAATTGTTTTCTCCTTCTCAGTCATCGGGAATCCTTTCTATCGAATTTTCTGGAAGCGTAAAACCTCCGGACACGAACGTCAAGTTCAACAGGAGCTAAGCGTTCGTAACACATTTGACTGGGAAGCACACACGCCAGGCATCTACGGGGGGATTCCCGCAACTGTAATTCACCTCTGTAAAGGAGGTTGCTGATTCAATTAGTCGCTGAGAGAAACAAACAGAACCAAAAACCCAGCCGTCCCAAGTAGACCTCCACCAAGCCGTGCGCCACGTTTCTTCTGCTTTGTGCGCTCTATGTATCCATTTACAAATCCTATTGAGAAATCAGAACCCTTCTCTTGAATTTCTGAATTTAAGTGAAAAGGAACATCGTCCCCACCAGTAACTCCCCAAAGAATTCCTGTGCCAATCAGTCTTGTTAGGAATCCGCATGCAAATCCTCCGAGAAAATGACCGGTAGTGGACATGCCTTCAGCTGTGATTCTCCCTGCAGTGTATCCATCCGCTATAGTGTAAAGGGAACCTTGTTGGGTTTGTTGGCTTGCCTGTGCCAGGGAAAAAGTGTAGGTAGGTAAACCAAATCTCGTTTCCTTACCCGTTGCTTTCCGTAGAGCCATGGGCTTAACATCAATCCCCTGCGGTAACACATGACCGCTGGGTACACGTAATCCTACTGCTGCATGTGGTCCACTGGCGGTAACGGATAGACCGAAAACAAGTGCGACCATGTATTTCATGATAGATGTCTCCAAAGGTCAGGATGACGGGGATTTCGCATGCCATTCACTTTTTTCTGACGCCGGCTTGTCCAGGACGGAACCTTTTCCGTACGTAATCGTATCAGTAACTCCGCGTCAAGGGAAGAAGCCTTCGAATGTCCGGAGAATCGAGCCCTGGTGCCCATGCGCTGTGCGAGTTTCCCGAAGAACTGGGAAAAAAAGAATGGAACAGGGACAGAGCAATGGGATTGGGGGTCGATATTGGTCCTTGGGGTCCGATGAACATGGGCGGGGACATTTTACTCCGTAGACGGAAAAGCCCCCCGCTCTGATCATGGAGGGATGCGGAAATGAGGACAGGCCTGATTCCCCTGAGTGGGCAGGTGTCGTTGCGCTGCTGGGAGTCTCAGTCCCGGTATACCTGGGAGATTCAGGAACTGGTGTCGCGAGTGCTGGCTGTGCGCAGCCACGAGGTCGGAACGAGGGCAATCCTCGGTACGCCTCCTGAGATCAGATCATCGCCACCTGGGTTTCGTGCAAGCAGCCACCGGAAGGGCGTGGGGTCTTCCTGGACTTCCCTATCCGATCAGGATTGAACCCGCCAAGATGTTGATTGACATGGGGGCCAAGCCAACTTATAGTTCACGGGCAGGAGGTAAAAAGGGCACCACAACCCGGGGGAAGAATGACCCGAGCAGGGGAGCAGTTACCGGGAAGCCAAAGCTCTCCCACGGCTGCTGCTCTTGGCGCTCGTTTTCCGGGCGCTGTTCTTTCCCATCCTTCTGATCGTCCTCGGGCTGTACCTGTATTTTTGCTGAACGGAAAGACGTCGTCTTGTTGGTCGCAGTCTTGGATGTTCCCGTCCAGCCGCGCTCGGGAGGGTTCATGTTTGCCCCTTGCCCGTTTTGGTAAAGGAAAGATCGGTTCAGCCGAAAAACAAACGATTCCATGTTTGAAGCGTGCACGATTTGTTTAAAATTGATTCGAATACAATAATGGACATTCAATCGCGGGCAATCAAAAATAGGTTTCCCGACTGGAGGTCACAGAAATGAAAGTTCTGGAAAGAGACCGGATTTTCACGGACCTTGCCCTGCCGGAACACCTGCAGCGGTTTCCCTGTATGCGACCCTGGATCGGCAGCCGATATTGTGACCACCGCCACAAACGGCTGCTGGTGATCGGTGAAAGCCACTATCTACCGAAGGAATCCAACATCCACCAGGATCCTGATCGGTGGTACCGCAGCAGCCAAAAAGATCTGTGCCCGGAAGAAGCCGGATGGGTTTGTACCATTGGGTGCATCACCGGAAAATGGAACCGGGCACACAGCATCTACCGGGCGATCCAGAACGAAACCTGTCGAATACTAAGGGAAAGTGGTGTGACACCGGACAACTTCCCGCTAAATCACCTTGCCTTCTACAACTACTTCATGCGTCCGGCGGTGGAAGGCGAAAGCATGAAGGGCAACCTGGTGTCCCAAGATGTCGACGTAGCCGGGCAAGTCCTGCGCTGGTTTATCCTGGATCACCGGCCGGAGTTGGTGATCGTCACCTCGAGGTTCGCCGCAGGCTACGCCAAGAAAATCGTTCCCGGATACGGTATTCCGTTCCAAGATACGCCCCATCCGGGCTCTCCCTCGTGGAACAGGGTTTGTCAAATTTACGGAGGCCTAAGAGGGCGCGACCTGTTTACTCGCTTTCTGGAAGAAGAAGAATGGACCCGGAAATAAACTTCAAGGGAGATCCGATAAAAGATGGAGTAGGACCAAGATGAAGCTGAATTATGAGGCCCAGATCAGTGGCATAGCCAAACAGTTACCTCAATAGGTCTGGTTCTAAGCAAGGGAGCGGGGCGGCACCGGAGAGGAGCTGTTGAATCTTCAGTCCGACCGACACCGCTTTGGTTTCGGGCAAAGCCGATGACCCTTGTGCTCACCCGACCTCGACCAAACTCGCTGCCTCCCTTTCGTCCAACCCTCCCGGAGTCCGGTGCTCCGGGATCGGACTCGGCTACAAGACACTTCCCGGAAAAAAGGTGAACGCCGCGACATGATCTGTCGCACTCCCGGGACAACGGGTTCGCTTTTTGCTTTCAAGAGCGAACCCATTCCCCGGAGCAGCGACATGCCTACCAGAGAACCCCTGACCCGCACAGGCTCGAAGACCACGGTTTCATTGAGGGCGGGGCGATGACGGCCCCGGCGCAACCCCTTCTCCGGGTGCGGGGTTTCAAGTCCAACCCCGAGTTTCTCGACGCGATGTTGAAAGAGGCTATTCTGCAGCTGGAATGCGGCGGGCTGCGGCGCCTTGTGCGCCAGCGGAGCCGCCGGCTCTGGTGCTCCGGCATGTGCATCGACCCGGAGGAGGCCATCCCGACGGAAAAGCTGCGACAGCAGCTCGATATCTCGGAGCATGAGTTGCTGCGCCTCGGGGGGGGTTCCGAGGCCCGACTGGAGGTGAGCGATCCGCAGGTGGTCCCATTCCTTCGACCGGCAGGTGCTCTTGCTGCTGTTCTTCAGGGAGGTGTCCTCGGAGTTTCGCGACCACTACGAAGAGCTGGAACCGGAAACCCAGGGCATCGGGGTTGGGCATGACGTGCGCATCCGCAGCCTGCTGGAGACACTCTGTTCGAGCAGGACCGGTGTGACCATACAATCAATCAGCAGGTTCGGTGCCGACGCCCCCCTGTTCGCCTGCCACCTGCTGCGCATGAGCCGCGTCAATGAGCAACGGGCCTCCATCCTCGACCTCGAGGTGCACCTGCACCGGCGGATCCTGTCCTGGATCGGCGGAGTCACTCTCAGCTTCCCGGTGGACGATCCGTGTCCAAAAGAATGGCCGGCTTGAGGACTCAGGTTACGAGAAGACGCGGTGAATGTGCGCTTTGCCGCCCGAGTGAAGCCCGAACGATTCGAGCTGACCCTGCCGATTCCGGTTCCGCGTCAGTTACTGGATCGCCTGCGTTCGGAAACGCGGCCACCCGATCTCGAAACGGTGGCACCCGCAGACTCGGTTGTTTTTCCTGACATCGAAATCCCGGTAGCGGAGGGCCGTGCCTTCCCGGAGGAAGAAAAGCGCGGGGAAGTTGCCGCGGACACCCTCGAAAGGGGCTTTGGTTTTCCGGAAAGCGTGTCGGAAATCCGGACTGTTCCCGACCTGGTGGAGTTGGATGCAATAAGCCGGGAACGCACGGTCGTCCTTATCGATCCGGATACAGGAAAGCTGAAGAAGGCATATCTGCAATCTGCCCGCCTGGAACAACTGGCCAAAAAAAGACAAATGGGAATATCATGGTACCAAGGTCCTGTACAATACACTAGATTTCATGAAACGAGGTTTGCGGATACCCTGGAAGGTGCCTGTCGAAGAGACGATCCATCTCTACCCTTACCGGTATAAATTGAATTTAAGTGAGATGAAGCAGTATCCGGTCGTCTTGCTTTCTCATATTGGAGTCGTGTCAAATGAGGTTCTGGCTCAATACCTGGTCATGGGTGGTTTTGTCATCGGCGCCGATCTGCCAACACTACAGGAGCATCTTTCCCAAATCGGGGAAAGCGCGGAAATCGTGAAGATCGAACTGGGCCATCCACTTTTCCATGACTTTTTTGACGTCACCGAGTATCGAAAGGGGGGGGGTCTGTCCTGCGGTCGGGCCACTGGACGCCTTGCAGATTCACAACCGTCTGGCAGCCATACAAATGGCACCTCACTTCAATCAGGAGCTACCCTGTCCTTCCAACCGGTTGTACGTAAACACCATTGCATTCGGTTTGATTCAGCACAGCCGAATGGGCGGCCGGTATATCTCCGAAAAATAGGGTCCACCCGTTGCAGACCGTCCGGGAATTGCAGAGTTTGATGCAACCAGTGAGGCGCCCGACACCCGCGCCTGGGCGTCTCGCCTCCATCGCCTGCTGAATCTCCGAGACCCACTCAATGCATTTCGACCTTCGACTCCCGGCAATCGCTCTTGTGGTGGGTTGCATGGCCACCACGGGAGAGGCACTGACCATATATCGTCTGGGCGGGGCAGATGTGCCGGAGCCCGACCTCGAGGGGAAGGCTTTCGATTTCGTGCAACTTTACTGGGAGGATGTCGATGACAACCGCTTTGGAGATTCGATCAGCCTGAATCTCCAACCCGGTTCGATCACTCCGGAGGTCATGGACTCCAATGTGAATCTGGCCCCCTCCACGTTGGATGAGAACTTCCTTTACCTGGGGGGAAAGTGGGAGATCGCTGCGCGTTCAGGATCCTCGTATCGCCGGTTGTCGGTTCGTATGGTCGACGGGGATACCGATTCCTCATTACACGGACGACACCGGCATTTCCTATTTGTTCGATCTGCAACGGCAGGTACACCTCGAGCGCATACACTTCAACACTCGCCATGATGACGGCACCCTCGTCACGTGTGGAATTGGCTGGAGGGCAGCGGCCACGTGCCGTTCCGGAGGCGAGGATCCGGTGCCCCGGTTTCTGATCGCCACAAGCGACGGAGACCCTGCCAAGGAAGAGACACGGCCATACAAATTGTCGTACGCGAATACCGTCAACCCGGCGATGCACTACGACTTCGATGTCGCACACGAGGGTCCAGGTCATGAGGTGGTCGATCTGAGTTTCCCTTCCATTTCCACCCGGCGCCTGCTCTTCCGGATTTTCGACCAGGGGAGACTTGTGGTGGGAGGTTGCCGAATTCGAGATCTACGCCGCCGGCCTGGCCCCGTTCGCGAGATATACGTCCAACGTCATCGACCTTGGCGAAGCGCTCAGCCTGGGAGAGCTGACCTGGGCTGGACAGCAGAGGGAAGACCCGTAGACCCGCGTCGACATCACCATGCGCAGCGGTGACGACGACCAACCCAACCTGTACTGGCGCAAGACCTTCCGGGGGGACGAACAGGTCCCCTTTTCCACGTCCGGCGCGTCTCTCACGCGCGCCCAGTACCAGCGCCTGGATCCGAGCGAGAAAGGCGACGTCACCCGCGACAACGAAAACTGGGTGACCTGGAACACCCCCTACGACTTCCTCGCCGGAAGGGGAAACCCCAACGCCGACCGGCCACGCCGCTTTGCGCAGTTCGAAGGCGCCTTCCATTCCACCCCCGAGTCGGGCGGCCGGGTCGACTACCTGCAGTTCGCGGCTTCGCCACCCCTGGTCACTCGTGCGACAGCCGAGATCGCCCCTTTCGCTGCCGCCGCCGGGGAGGTCACCTCCTTCACCTACCAGGTGCGGCCCCGGATCGAGCCCGGCGATGCCGGCTTCGACGTCATCTCCATCGACACCCCGGGGCGCATCGTCGGCGTCGAAGTCGTGGCACGTCTGGACGGAACCGACCTCGACCTGACGGTCACGTCGCAGGATGAAAGGGGCTTCTCCTCGCGGATTCCGCGAATCGGTTCGAACCATAACGGAATGCTCATCGAGCTGACCTTCCAGGCCCAGGTCTACGACTACAGCACCCCCTTCACAGCCCGGCTCTCCGACAGCGACGTGCCGTTCGAGGTTCCGCAACCGGTCTCCGAGGGGGACGCAGACGAGTTGAACGACAGCAACCGAACACGGGTAGCCCTCACCACCATTCCAGATCAGTCGACGAGTTGATGAATCTCAGCGGCGCGGTGCCCGTATCAATCGCCGTCTACGATCTGACAGGCCGGCAGGTCGGTGGGGTCGGGCTTGGAGGCAGCGCCGCCAGCGGACCCTCCAGCGTTTTCTGGGATGGCACCGGCGACAAAGGCCGGCTGGCACCGGGCCTCTACCTGCTGCAGCTCGAGGTCGAAACCGACACCAAAACGGACTGCGCCCAGCGCCTCGTCGCCATCGCGTATTGAGTCTCCGCATCGCCGAAGGTGGTGAAAAAGCCGCTGGTCGTTCCGGCTCCCAAGCCGGCTGGATGCCGTTCGACTTCGGCGGGGTGGGCTACCTCGAGTGGACACTCCCCGGGCGCCCGGACATGCTTGCCAAACTGTCCATGGATACCTTGGGGCACTGCACTCCTTAGTACCGCCGGGTGGATTGTGGTGCCTGTGGGTTTGCGTTTCTGGCTCTCTCTAGGGAAGGGCCTGATGAGACGTACGGGGCTTAATCTCCAGCGAAGCCGGAGCTGCCGCGCGGCGCCGGTCTCCCTCAACGGGCTCGATGAGCGGGGATTTGAAAGGGCACTTCTTGTGTAAAACGCCTGTCGAACGATGCACTACGTCACTCTCGCGCGTATCACGTCCCCAACCTCCTTAACAGCGAGACCGTGCTGCTGCTGGGGTGAGGGATCATCCCCAGTCTTGATCAAGGCACCATATCGACGTACACTTATGACTCGGCAATTACCAAAAACGAAAGAATGATATGACCCAGACCTCCACAGCCAATAGCGAGCGTTTCAATCTTCGCCTCAACCCGGAGGCCAAGAAGCGGATCGAGCAGGCGGCAAGCTTCGAGGGGAAGACCGCGAGCAGCTTCATTCTGTCCAGTGCTCTTGCCCAGGCGGAGCAGACGATCCGGAAGCACGAGACGATGGTGCTGAAACGCCGGGATGCAGAGGTGTTCTTCGATGCGCTCCTTCAGCCGCCACGGATGAATCCCAGGCTAGCAGCGGCACTGAAGGAGCATGATCGCCGCGTCTCCCCGGAGTGACGCCCTCCACCAGACTTGCCATCGCGCCGCTGGCAAAACGCCATGACCGAGCGGGGTTCTCCTGCGGGGTCGAGGCCCTCGACGCGTATCTCCGGACCCGGGCCGGCCAGGACCCGCGGCGGCGTGTCGCGCGCGTGTTCGTGTGCTGTGAGGAAGGCTCCGAGGCGGTTCTCGGCTACTACACCCTGAGTTCCCTGTCGATCGAATTGAGTGCCCTGCCTGCGGACAAGGCGCTCAGGTTGCCCCGCCATCCGGTTCCCGCCGCCCTGATCGGCCGTCTGGCGGTGTCCAGCGACATCCAGGGGCAAAGCATCGGCCGGTTGCTCCTGGCCGACGCAGTGAAACGGGCGTTGGCGGTGAGTGAAGAGATCGCCATCCATGCCCTGGTCGTCGATGCCAAGGACGAGCGGGCCTCAGGGTTCTACCGGGCATTCGGTTTCATGCCATTGGTGGGACAGCGAAACCGGCTCTTCCTGCCTCTTGGGTCGGTTGCCTTACAGTCGGACAGGGGTTCATGAGACGCCTCCACGCTCGGAACTGTCCGAGTAGAGGATGAACTCCAGCTGTCGCCGGAGAACGAGTCGACTGGTACCGCATCCTGAAGCCCGCCTCAGGACCAGCGTCGAGGACGCGCCCGGCGCTGTATCCACACTGGCATCTTCGTAGATTTGCAGCCCGCGGCGAGAGCAGCCATGTCATGGTTCATTGCCGGGTCTGGCAGAGGTGCTTCCCCCGAACAGCTGGCCGCCTGTAACGCAAATTTCCCGAGGTTCGTAGCGAGCCTGACAAACAACGCCTGAAGCGAGATGTCAGATTCTTTCCACAAAAAGAGCATCATCACCACCGGGGCTTCCTCCGGGTTGGGGGCCGCCCTCGCCCTGGAGCTGGCCCGCCGGGGAGCGAACCTGGCGTTGTTCTCACCCGAGGCGGAGCAGCAGGAAGAGGTGGCCTCCCGCTGCCGCCAGCTTGGCGCGGAGGCGGTCGCCGTGATAGGCGACGTCACCAAGGCCGATGACTGCAAGCGGCTGGCCGATGTGTGCGCCGGCCGCTTCGGCACGGTCGACTACCTGGTGGCCAACGCCGGCATCAGCATGTGGACCTCCTTCGAGGAGGTCGAGGACCTCGAGATCTTCCGCCGCCTCACCGAGGTCAACTACCTCGGCGCCGTCAACTGCATCTACCACGCCCTGCCCCACCTCAAGAACAGCCGCGGCATGATCGTTGCCATCACCTCGATCCAGGCGAAGATCGGGGTGCCCAAGCACACCGGGTACGTCGCCTCCAAGCATGCCCTGCAGGGGTTCTGCGAGGCGCTGCGCCTGGAGCTGAAGGATGCGGGGGTCGACATACTTACGGTGCTGCCCCACTGGATCTCCGGGACCGACCTGCGCAAGAGGGCGGTCGGCAGGGACGGCGGCGTCCTGGGACAGGCGGCGCGCAAGCACAGCGGGGACGCGATTCCGGTCGACGAGGCCTGCCGCGCCATCGTCAGGGCGATGGAGAAGCGGCAGCGGGAGCTCTTCATGCCGCCGAAGCTGAAAGCCCTGCTCTGGCTCAGCCTGCTCAGCCCCCGGATCGCCGATGCCCTGATAGAGAGGGCGGTCGGCAGGCAGCGCTAGCGTCCTCTCCCTGGACAGCGCCTCATTTTGCTGCCTGTCCGTTTTTCTTCGAGGTGTATTCCCGGACCCGCCGTTGCGCCCGGTTGCCAAGCCCCGGGGAGCTCAGCTGCAACGCCAATCCACCGGAGAGACAGATGATCCCGAACCCGGAACCGAACAGTCCGCTTTTCACCAGGGGATTCACCCACACGGTGGGGCCCTGTCCCGCTATCGTCACCGGGGAGCCGGGCTCCTGGGACGACCGCGTCCTCGAAAGCGGCGACTGCATCAGGGTGGACGGCATCTACTACTGGTACTACCACTCGTACTCGACCTGGGCGGACACCGGCTACCAGATCTTCGTCGCCACCGCGCCTGACCCGCTCGGCCCGTGGCGGAAGCACGGAGAGCTTCCGGTCCTGACCCGGTCGGGCCGTCCGCACGAGAGCGGTCTCGTCGCCTGTCCCAAGGTCGTCAGGGACGGCGGGCGCTTCTGCATGGTGTACCTCTCCTGCGGGGAAAGCCCTTTCGGCTGGGGGTGGTCGGTCTCGCTCGCATATGCCGACAGTCCGCTGGGCCCGTGGATCAAGTACGAGGGGAACCCGATCATCGGACACCAGCGCATGTGCTACCCTGCGGGGCTGGTCGAGGTCGACGGCAGGTGGTTCATGTTCGGCACCGAGCCCGACACCGTTCAGCTCGACTTCGGCCGCATGCACGTCGCCACGGCCGATCGCCTCGAGGGGCCCTGGGAGGTCGGGGAGGAGCCGGCGCTGGTCGAGGGGGAGAAGGGCGCCTGGGACGAAGGGGGGTTCTCGGAGTTCGAGGTCCTCCATTACAACGGCCTGTTCCACGCCTTTTACGGGGGCAGTGAGCTCGCCAGGGTCAGCGATCCCTCCCACCTCGGCAGCGGCCCCTACTCGGAGGAGGCGGAGAAGGCGCGGCTGACCGTGCGCGAGAGCATCGGCTACGCCTGGAGCGAGGACGGCTTCGTCTGGACCAAGTTCGAAGGCAACCCGGTCGTCCCTTACCCCAGCGTCCCCAACTGCGCCGCCATGGCCGAGATCCACGCGATCATCGAGTACCCGCGCGTCTACTGCTACCACACCCTGCGCTACCTCGAGTGCCCCGATGGGGAGAACCCGGAGTGGTTCGACGGCGGCTGGATCGAGCACCTGGGAATCCAGGTGCTGGAGGACCTGCTGTGAACCGGTGGCCCGGCGGCCCTGCGGAAAAAACGGATTTCCGCGCGGTCTCCGGTTTCATCGGGTCGGGGCCTTTCGCTGCATGCCCGGGCGTTTTGCCCGAATCGCCCGACATCTTCTGGTCGGTCGATTTCCTCGCCACCTCCGGCCCCGGTTCGGCCGCGTCTGGTCTCCGGGGTGGCTCCCAATCGCCGGCCGTTCCTGCTTCATACACGGGTGCCAGACAACCAGGTGGTCTCTCGCGGCCTTCGACACCGGTTCGTGCTCGCCGCTGGTATCCGGGTGGCTCCGGAATCGCCGAGCCTATCTGGTCGCCCACCCGTAGGGCTCGGACCCGCGGCAGGTGACCGGGTCTCGGTCCAAAGCGACTTTTTCGCGGACTGCCAGATAGAGAAAGGACTGCAAGAGAATGGACGAGCTTACACTCCTGACCGACGACCAGCTGCGGCACTTCATCGTCAACGGATACGTGGTCGTGCGCCCCGGGCTGCCCGCCGGCCTGCACGAGAGGATCTACCGCGAGACCGGGACGGTGTTCGAAAAGGAGGGCAACCCGGGCAACAACCTCCTGCCGAGGGTCCCGGCGGTGCAGCAGATCCTCGACGCGCCCGAGGTCCGGGGGGCGCTGACCAGCATCCTCGGGGAGGGCTACTACTCGCAGCCCCACCGCCACTGCCACTTCAATCCGCCCGGCAGCAAGGGGCAGAATCTGCACCAGGACGGCAGCAGCCGGTGGTCCCACCACACCCGACGGATCCTGCTTTTCTACTACCCCCAGGATACCCCTGAGGAGCTGGGCCCGACCGCGATCGTGCCGGGAAGCCATTACTACGCCACCGGGGAAGGGGTGGCCGCCTCCGAGGAGCTGCCGCTGTGCGGCGCGGCCGGGACCGTGGCGATCGTCCACTACGACCTCTTCCACCGGGCCAGCCCCAACCGCAGCGACCGCCAGCGCTTCATGATGAAGTTCCTGTTCGCGCGCACCGCGGAGCCGCTGTCGCCCAGCTGGCTGAACCAGGGAACCGGCTGGCCGGGTGACGGCAGTCCGCTTCCTCTCGACCCACCCGGCGCCCCGGACCGGAAGATGTACGAGCACGTCTGGGACTGGCACTGCGGCAGGACGGCCAACGGTGCGGGCAACGGGCAGTGCGCCGCGGATTCGGCGGAGCGGGTGCCGGAGCTGCTGGCAGAGCTCGGTGACGGCTGCGAGTCCGCCAGACTGCGGGCCGCCTACGCACTGAAAGGAGCTGGATCGGCCGCGGTCCCCGGGCTGACGCGGCTGCTGCGCGACGACTCGCAGGAGCTGCGGCGCAACGCCTGCCACGCCCTGAGCGCCATCGGGGAAGCGGCCGTCGAGCCCCTGATCGACTCGCTGCAGCGGGGTGATGCAGCCGCGCACGAGCGCGCCGAGGCCGCCGAAATCCTGGGGGACATCGGCCTGGCGGCGCGGCCGGCCGTACCGGCCCTGACGCGGCGGCTGCAGGACGAGTCGGTCGAGGTCCGCGCCCAGGCCGCCGAAGCGCTGGGAACGGTCGCCCAGTCGGAGCCGGCCGCTGCCCAAGCGCTGGCCACCGCCCTCGGCGACGAGGATGACCGCGTGCGCCGCAACGCCGCCTTCGCCCTGGTCCGGCTGGGGTCGCACGCGGAGCCGGCGGTTCCGGCGCTGCGGGACGTGCTCTACGACAGGGACCGGTACGTGCGCGGCGACGCCGCACAGGCCCTGCTGCGGATCGGCACCGGGCAGGCCTGGGAGGCGGTGCTGCCGTTCCTCGAGACCTCGAGGTGGTGCCCCCTGACGACGAAGGAGAGCGCTTACTAGGGGCGGGTGGGTCCGCGGCCCGCGCTCAACATGCAGGTACGAATACGGCTCCCGATGCACTCCGGTCCTGCCCCTCTCTTAAACCGTCCTTCCTTGACCTTCCGTCCGTCTTCCCGCGTTCCCGTTGGAGTGGACTGGATGCTGAGAACAGCCGTATCCGCGGTTCTGGCAATCGGCCTGGCGCTGCCGGTGGCGCCGGCGTGCGCGCAGAGGGAGGAGAGCGATCTCTACATCGGGCTGTTGCTCGATTCCGAGCCCGGTGAAACCGATTCCGCAAGCGATCTGGACTTCCTGAGGGAGGAAATCCACAAGGTGCTGGGGGCCGGCAAGTCGGTTCAATTCCTCCCGGAGCACCTGCGTTTCGGCGCGGGGCGCGCGGACTACCTGTCCCTGGCGACCGATCCCGCGGTCGATCTGATCATTTCCGTGGGGCCGGCAAGCGCGGCGATGCTGGCCGCCCTGGACGAACTGCCCAAACCGACGATCGCCGTGGGAATCCTCGACGTGGAACTGCAGCGGATGCCGATGGTCGAGCCCGGCGTATCCGGGGTGCCCAACTTTACCTACGTCCTCGGTACCCATGCGGTCGAAAAGGACCTGGAGGCGTTCCACCGCATCCATCCCTTTTCGCATCTCGCCGCCATCGTCAGTGAGACCCTGAAAGGCAGGCTGGATTTCGAGGGTTTCTTCCAACGCCTGGCAGAACCGTACGGAGCCGAGGTGGAGCTGGTTTTCTGGGGGGCGGAAGCCCCCCTCCCGGTGCTGAGCGACGCGGTCGACGCGGTTTACCTGACGATGGTTTTCGAGCGCCGGTCCGACGAAGTCGCCCAGCTGGCCGCGGCCATTGCCGGGCGCAAGCTCCCCTCCTTTGCCATGAGCCGGTCTTATGTGGATGCGGGGATGATGGGGTGCATCGGCGACCAGAACGGCCGGGACCAGATCGTCCGCAGCCTTGCCCTGACCGTCGAGGGAGTCGCCCTGGGGGAGGAGTTGGCGGCGATGCCCGTGCAGCGCAATCGCGACGACCAATGGGTTCTGAACGCGGCAACGGTCCGGAAGATCGGCCTCGACCTCTCTTTCGAAACGCTTTTTTCCGCCCGCTTCCTCAAAACCGACGAACCGGCCGGGGATCGGCGCTTGAGTTTGCAGGAGATCATCGCGGAGGGCCTGCGGAGCAACCTCGACCTGCGCATCGAAAGGAGCAACGTCGATCTGGCCGCCCAGGAGATGCGCCGGGCAAGGTCGTCCCTGCTGCCTGCCGTGGAGACTTCGGCCACCCTGCTGCAGATCGACCCGGAGGCCGCGGAGCGCGCCTTCGGCCAACAGCCGGAGCGCACCGGAAAGGGCACCGGTAGCGTGCAGCAGGTGCTGTTTTCCGAGCCGGTCCTGGCCAACATGGAAATCCAGCGGTACCTCGCCGAGGCCGCACGCCATCGGGCCGACCTGGTGGCGCTGGACGTCGTGCTGAACCTGGCGACGGATTGATCTCCCTGGCGGGCATCGTCATCAACAACGCCATCGTTCTCCTGGACCGCATACAAATCGAACAGGAACGGTCGGGACGGGCATGCGTCGATGCGATTGTCGCTGCGGCTCAACAGCGTTTCCGCCCCATCCTGTTGACCACCTGCACCACCACCCTGGGGCTCGTTCCCCTCTACTTCGGCGGCGGCCTGATGTGGGAGCCGATGGCCGTGGCCATCATGGTGGGCCTGCTCTTTGCCACGGTGATCACCTTGTTGTTCGTGCCGGTGCTGTACAAGATCCTCTTTGGCGTCAGAGACTGACCTGCCGTTTTCAATCTACAACGGAAAGATCGAGCCAAGGTGAGCCGGCCAGCTGCGGCGACCGACACGAGTGGGAGCCTGACCCGGGGCGGCTGGCGCGGCGGTATGAGCGGTTCGGCGCGCAGGTTTCGAAAGCCCCGCGATGCGGGGGTTATGCGAAAGGAGAAAGTGTGAAGTAAAGCTCCGCTCCTTACTGTTCTCACTGGCTTTGGCGGCCGCCGCCGCAGGCCGCGCAGAGTGAACGCAGGGGCTTGGCCCCTCTATTGGCGTGGCCATCGTGGTGGGCTTGCTTCACCCACCGTGATTCACCATTCTGTCCGTTCCGGTACTCAGCAAGATTCTCTTTGTCAACATTGAAAGTGAAACATAACATGTGATGAAAGGGGCTGATATGCTCGACAACATAATCGTCCGTCTCGTGGTTCACTATCTTGCCACATTCCTTTTTTTCGGAGGTCTTTGGGAGTTGCTTCCAGGGATCTTCCAGGAACAAGACATGGCAGAGAGAATTGGATCCGACCCTTTGTCATCCCGGCAGTTCGAGCAACCCGAGCCTGATGCGGGACTGACCCAGATGTTTGTGCCAGTGTCGACGTCCCTGCTGTTTTCGTTTCTCTTCGCCCTGCCCGTGACCTGGGTGTATCGCTGGACCCGGCCCCGCAAGAAATACAGCCAGGCCTTTGCCCAGACCCTCCTCGTCGTGCCCATTGCGATTGCCCTCGTCGTGTTTCTCGTCAAGGACAGTGTCGCCCTCGCCTTCAGTCTCGCGGGCATTGTCGCTGCGGTTCGCTTTCGCACGTCGTTGAACGAACCCATGGATGCCACCTACATGTTCATCGTCATTGGCATCGGGTTGGCGGCCGGTATCCAGTACGGTTCAGTGGCGATCCTGGCATCGGTGGCTTTCAATACCGTTGCACTCGGCGTCTGGCGCATGAACTGGGGAGCAGAGCCTGCGGTCATGTCCGGGTTCAGGTTGGTGCGTTCGGCCAAGGAGGGGTCGACCGGTGTGAGCTTTGCCCAGGCGGGTAAAGACCGCCGTCAAGTGCAGGCTCCGCCACGAGGACGAGGTGCGAGCGGGGCAAAGGCGGGTAAAGACCCCAAACCGTACAATGCCAGGCTCAGGCTACACACGACGCAGATCAAGGGGGCGCAGGAGGCCGCTGTTGCGCTCCTGCCGACCTATGCCACGCGCTGGGAGCAGATTGGGATTGTAAAACATGAAGAGGGCGCTGCGATTGTCGAGTTTGACGTTCGGCTGAAGAAAAAAACGGATCCGGCCGCCTTCACCGCAGCGCTTGAAAAAAGCGCCGGGGGACATACCGACAAAGTGGAGTTGGAAAGGATTATGGATCATGGGCAGCCAGGGTAACAAACTCCTGATAGGGTTTCTGGTCTTCAGCGGTTTGTTTTTTGCGGTGGCAACGCTCGTGCGGAAAGACGCCGCGGTCGATTCCGACGTGGACGCCGCGGACAGTCTGGCATCTACATCCGCTTCAGGCACCGCGCGCGGGGACCGTCTCACCCTGGCGAGTCGGCAGTTGCGGCTCGTGTCGACTGTGTGGTCGCCGTTCACCAACGCGCCAGGAGAGCCTCGGTTCGCCCTCGATCTGGTCGGCGAGGCTCTCCGACGCGCGGGGATCAGCGCCGAAACTGTCATCGTGGACGAGGCCAGGTTTACTTCCTCACTGCTGAGCGGCGAGTTCGACGGAAGCGCGGCCGTGTGGAAGTACGCGGAGCGCGAACCGGTGCTGATTTACTCGCAGCCGTATCTCTGGAACCGGTTGATCCTCGTCGGGCGGCAGGGCAGCGACGTGTCGGCGACCTCGCTGGCCGACCTCGCCGGCAAGCGGATCGCCCTGGTCGCCGGGTACGTGTATGGCGAGGCAGTCGAGACGACGGACGGGCTGATCATCGTTGGCTCGACCGGCGAAGAGGACAGCGTCGCAAAACTCCTCAACGGCGAGGTGGACTACACGCTGATGGACGACGTGGTCGTCCAGTACATCATCACCAACTACGGAGAAGAAGCTCGAACGCGGCTGGCGTTCGGCTCGACGCCTCTGCTCACACGCTCGCTTCACCTCGCCGTCCGCCGCTCGCTTCCGGACGCCGAGTCGATCATCTCGCGGTTCAATGCCGGGCTGCGCGGCATGATCGCCGACCGCACCTACCATCGCCTGTTCCACCTCGACTGGATTCAAGCGGACGTCGACGGCGACGGTAGCAGCGAGTACGTGCCTCGCGTCGATCAAACCGGCCCGCGCCCGCCGGAGCGTTCCTACGTGCTCTCGGCGACGGGCAGCCCGACCACGAAGCCCGGCACGACGCAGCGCTTCTACTTCGACGGGGTCATCTACGAAGGCTGGTCAAACGTGCCCGAGCAGTACAAGGCCCCGGTCAGCAAACCCGAGCGGCGCCGGCACGCGGTCAGAATCTTCACCTTCACGTGGTAGCGGGAGCGGGTCCACTGCGCTCGTGTGACGCGATCCCGTAGAAGGATCTCGGCCCGGTTCTCTTTGCCCGCAGCGAACTTAGTTGATTAAAGAAGCAATATGCGCGACAACATAATCGTCCGTCTCGTGGTTCACTATCTTGCCACATTGCTTTTGTTCGGGGGCCTTTGGGTGTTGTTTCCAGGGGTCTTCCAACCTTGAGGGGGTATGGATTGTGAGCAGTCCGGGTAACAACTTCCTGACAGGGTTTTTTATCTTCAGTGTTTTGTTTTTTGTGGTGGCATTGCTCGTTCGGCATGACGCCGCGATCGATTCCGACGTGGACGTGCAGCATCACGGCACATCAGGCGGCGCACATGCGAAGGAAGACGCCGCGATCGCTTCCGGCGTGGACGCCGCGGCCAACGCCGCGGAAAGTTTGCCATCCACATCCGCTTCAGGCACGGTGCGCGGGGACCATCTCACCCTCGCGAGTTACGACCTCGAAAAACCGGCGCGGCATTTCAAGCTGCCGAAGCGGTTGCGGGAGGTTTCCGGCTTGGCCATGCTCGCCGGGAACCGACTCCTCGCGCACGATGACGAAAGGGGCGTGGTAGTGGAGATCGGTTATCGCGATGGTTCGATTGTAAAGGCGTTCGCACTCGGCGCCGGGCGCGATCCGGTCGCCGACGACTTCGAAGGCATCGCCGCGGCTGAAGGTCACCTATACCTTGTCTCGAGTTCAGGACGGTTGTACGAGTTTGGCGAAGGCGCCGACGGGGCAACCGTTCTCTACAATCTGTATGCAACCGGCATTGGACGAGATTACGAAATAGAGGGACTCGCCTACGACCCGGACCAACGAGTGCTGTTGCTCGTCAGCAAAAACCCCAGGAACCCCGGGCAGGCGGGCCTGATAGCGATATATCGCTGGTCCGTCGATACCAAACAGCTCGTCGAGGTCGGCCGTATCCTCCTGGAGGCCTCCGCGCTGGCGCGCCGCATCGGCAGCAAACGGTTCCAACCTTCGGGCATCGAGCGGCACCCGGTATCGGGAAACTACTATGTCGTGGCTGCCCGCCAGGGCGCCGTTGCCGAGATTACCCCACAGGGACAGGTCCTCGCCGTAGCGGAACTGGCCGCCCGCCGGCATCCGCAGGCCGAGGGCATTGCCTTTGCTTCCGACAATACCTTGGTCATAGCCGACGAAGGGGCGGGGAAGCGCGCGCGCCTGAGCTTCTACCCCGTTGCCAAGGGCCGCTAGCGGCGCGCAAAAGAGCGACAATCTGCCGGCGCATTGGATGGGCAGGATGTACAGTTGACAACCCCGAAAGCGAAGGAGTCCATGATGACGCCTCCGAAGCGGCGCGCCATGTTTCTCTCGTTGGTGCTCGTTCTTTCCGTTCCGGCGGCATCGGCGTCCCAGGAAGACCCACCGGCTCCCGGGTCCATGATCCACCGGTCCATTCCTCCTCCGGGCGCGAGGACCCATGTCGTGATTCCGGGGGAGAGATTCCGGGTCTCGCCGTCCAACCGCTGGTTCTACGGCAGCAACTACCGCGACCTCTGGACTACGCCGATCGAGGTTGAGGTCCTCGACCTGGATCGGGTGGGAGGCGGCCTGACGCCGCTTCGCACCGGCGGTTTCGGACAGTCCATCTCCCTCCACTTCACCGGGCGGGATGGCCGCCGCTATACGGTCCGTTCGCTGGACAAGGACGCCACCCGGCGGGTGCCGGACATCGTCAGGGAAACGGTCGTGGGCGAAGTCCTTCAGGACCTGATCAGCGCGATGCTGCCCACCGGGGCGCTCGTGGCCGATCCCCTGATGGAAGCTACCGGCATTCTCCATTCCGGGCACACGCTGGTTGTGATTCCGGATGATCCCCGGCTCGGAGAGTACCGCGCTTCCTTTGCGGGCTTGATCGGACTGCTGCAGGAACATCCTTCCGAAGGCCCGGACGATACCCCCGGCTTCGCCGGTTCGCGGAAGGTGAGCGGCACGGACAAGATGCGGAACCGCCTGGAAGACGGCCCCTGCGACCGTGTCGATGCCCGAGCCTTTCTCAAGGCGCGCCTCATGGACTTTCTCATCGGCGACAAGGACCGCCATCACGGCCAGTGGCGATGGGCGCGGTTCCCCGACGGGGATTGCCATACCTGGCTCCCGATACCAGAGGATCGCGACCAGGCCTTCATTGACTTCGACGGGTTTGCGATGGCGTTAGCGCGCCGAGCGATACCCATCCAGATCCGCTTCGAGGACACCTATCCAAATCTGGTTGGCCTGACCATGACCGGTTGGGAGTTGGATCGCGAGTTCCTGGCCGAACTCGACCGGACGGCGTGGGATGCGGTGGTAGCGGAATTTCGTGAGGACCTGCCGGATCCCGTCATCGAAGATGCAGTCCGCCGCCTCCCCCCGCCGTACTACGAGGGCGTCGGCGAAGCTCTTGCCAAGACCCTCAAGTCGCGTCGCGACGCGCTGCCTGACTTTGCCGACAGATACTACGAGTCGATCACTCGCCAGGCCGAAATCCGGGCGACCGACCGGGACGAGTACCTCCACTGCGAGCACCTGCGGAACGGTAATCTCGTCGTCCGTATAGGTCTCGCCGAAGGACCCGGGGGAGAAAGAACGGCGCCCTGGTTCGAGCGGACGTTCCACGCCGAAGAAACGCGGGAGGTCCGCATAGCCCTCCGGGGGGGAGACGACAGCGTGGAGGTATCGGGGACGGACGGACGGATTTCCGTTCGCATCGATGGTGGCGGCGGGGATGACACCTTCGTCAACGCGTCCGGGGTTGGCGCTTCCAGAACGGCGTTCTACGACTCTCGCGGGAAGAATCGGTTCGTCGAGGGCAACGGAGCGCGAACCGACGAGCGTCCCTACCGACGCCCGCCCGCCACCCACACGCCCAATGCCAGGTACGCGCTGGATTGGGGCATGCTGACGTCAACCATCCCGATCGTGATGGTGGATCGGGATCTGGGTGCGTTCCTCAGCCTGTCTCACAGCCGGCAGTATTTCGGCTATCGCCGAGACCCGTTCGCTGCACGGCATTCCTTCAGCCTCGGGTTCGCCAGTAGCGGTCTCAAGCCCTTTGCCTCCTATAGCGGCACCTTTCGCCGCCTTCTCCGCGGTCTCGACGCCACCGTTCACGCCGAGTACTCCGGTTTCGAGACGGTCCGTTTCACCGGCTTCGGCAACGACACGCAGCTTCTGGGTTCGTCCGACTTCTACAAGGTGGAACAGAAGTACTTTGTCTTCTCGCCCGCCATCGAGCTTAGAAGGGAACAGCGTCATGGAGAGGCGCATGCTGGGGGGACGGAACCACGGCGCTCGGAAACAGCGATCAGTCTGGGGCCCATCGTCAAGTACTCCAACACGCCACTGGCTGCCAACCAGGACAAATACATCGCTTCTCTGGATCACCCGGTGTACGGCATGGGTTCCTTCGGCCAGGCAGGAGCGCAGGGACGGGTCGAGTACGACACCCGCAACAATCCGGCGTACCCCACGAGCGGTCTCCTGGTCCGAGGCGCCGGAGCCATCTACCCCGGCGCCTGGGATGCGAAGTCGGCCTTCGGCACCGCAGAGGGAGCGGTGCATGCCTACCTGACGGCTCGTATTCCGACCACCCCCACCCTGGCCCTGAGAGCGGGTGGGAAGAAGGTGTGGGGGACCTTCCCCTTCCACGAGAGCGCCTTCCTCGGCGGGCCCGGCTTTGCCGGTGCCGGCACCTCCGGCGGTCAGGTCCGCGGTGTTCGCAAGGACCGGTTTGCGGGAGACGCCTCGGTGTATGCAAATGCCGAACTGCGTTTGGCGGTTGCCTCCTTGCAGCTCTTGATGCCGGGAGAGTTCGGCGTGTTTCTTGGCGCTGACACCGGCCGGGTATTCTTCGCGGGGGATCCGGCCGACGCCGGCAAATGGCACACCGGCGCCGGGGGTGGATTCTGGCTGTCGTTCCTCCACCGCCGGCGGTCCGTGAGCGTTGCGGTCATGGATGGCGCTGAAATGACGGGACTGTACGTGCGCGCCGGTTTCCTGTTCTAGTGCCTGCGCGCGCAGTCTCGCGTGAATTCGTTCGCCGATGCATCCCGCCTCGTTGCGTTGCGCTCTGTCGGTGGGTCCCCTACCCACCTCCGCACCCTGAAGCGTCGACTCGACAATATCCTTGCGGAAGCCCCGCAGGTTGCCGGAGCCGCCGACCGCGGCGGCTTCGTGGAACGGGCTGCCGTAGATCCACCGGTGCAAACGGTTGGCCTTGAATCGCCCGCCTGGTACAACAAGGTGAGTCGTGTCGCCCTTCTCCGGGATAGAGCGGTAAATCAGCCGGCCGGCCTGTGCCGCTGCCCCGTCCGCACCCCAAAAGAGGCAGGACGACAACAAGCAGAGCGATCGCCCGGCGACGCAGCCAGGAATGGATGAAGCGCTCGTTTCGTCTCATTCTTCAGGCTCCTTTTTTCTTGGTAACAGGGGGGAAGACCATGCGATACTACTTATCGGTAGGTGCGGCGGCACTGATCGCCGTTTCCGTTGCTTGTGACGACTCGGATCCTGTCGCAGGAAACAGTAATGGCGAACAGCGGACCGAGGAAGGCGACCGCGCCCAGCTGGCGGAGATGCGACGGGAAATCGACGCGCTCGCCGGCGACGCAACAGGCGCGTCAATTGAGGATTGCCGCTACTCGGGCTTGGGTGCCAAGCCCTGCGGCGGTCCTTGGGAGTACGTGATTTACTCAACTTCATCAACCGATTCGATGGCACTGGCCGAGCGGCTGACAGCGTACAACGCCTTTGAAGCCGGGATGAACGAGCGCTATCAGTATGCTTCGGACTGCTTATTGGCCGACGTGCCGGTGTTGGCGCACAGGGATGGGCGGTGCGTCGCCGAGTGACGCCTTGCGTCAAACGTGGATCTATATTCCCAAAAGAAAGCCACGCGATGCCATCTCCCGCGAAAGAAAGAAGATGTGAAGTGAAGCTCCGCTCCTTGCTGCTCCCGCTGGCCCTGGCGGCGGCCCAAGGGTAGTCGAAACCTGTGTCGGGCATTGGTTGGAGCGAAAAACCAGGGAAAGGCGAAACAGAGCCGGGGGAATCGATCGATGGATGGGAAAACAACTGCGGTGAGCTCGACGGATGTAACTGTTCTGTGGGCGGTCGAAGCGGAACTTCACGGGAATCTCAAACCGACATCGGAGGAAGACGAAACTCAGGGCGAGCGGCCGCACCTGTGGACAGAGGGCTGGGAGAGAGTGGCCGACTACCACAGCTGGAAGATCGAGGTCGCCGAGGCGCAGGATTACCTCGTGTCGATGACCTGCTCCCGCGCCGGCGAGCCCGGCAGCATCGAAGTTGAAGTAATCGCGGGAGAGAGAAGCATCCCTCTGGCGGTCGCCCCCACACGGGGCTGGATACCGGAGTGGGGGGATGAATGGAGCAGCTTCGGCAAGGTCGACTTCGCAGGCCGGCTGCAACTGGACGCGGGCGTCGACTCGATCGAGTTGCGCGCGAAGGAGGAGTCCGGGTCGGAGATCCTCCGCCTGTACACGCTCGAGCTGACTCCGGTGAGCGCCCTCGGTCGTCTGACCGCGGCAGCGGAGCGGGCCCGGCGCTTGCGTGCCGGCACCGACTGGTTCGTCGAAGCCCGCTACGGAGCGACCTTTCACTGGACTCCCCTCACTCAACCGCGACGCGGCGCACGCAAACCGTTCTCCCAGGCTGTCAGCGATTTCGACGTCGAGAGCTTCGCCGGGATGGCGGAAGAGACCGGCGCGGGCTACGTCATCTTCACGTCGACTCACGCACCGCACTATTTCCCGGCGCCGATCCAGGCGATAGAGCGGCTCCTCCCCGGAAACACCTGCGAACGCGATCTCATCGGCGATCTGTCCCGGGCGCTGTGCCGGCGCGGGCTGCCGCTGATCCTCTACTATCCCGGCGGCAGAAGCACGGATGATACGGACGAGATCCCGTGGGGGCAGGCGTCGGGATGGACCGGGGACAGGGAGCGGTACCACCGCAATTTCTGCGACATCCTCGCCGAGATCGGGCAGCGCTACGGCCGTGGGATCGCCGGCTTCTGGTTCGACTTCTGTCCCTTCAACGTCTCGCACCGTTTCGAGCCGCTGTACGCGGCAGCCAGGACCGGCCATTCCGGCCGCATCATCGCCTGGAACAGCTGGATCAATCGCAAGCCGAGCGATTTCCAGGATTTCTGGGCGGGAGAGATCGGGGAGTTCCTGGCCCTTCCCGCCCCCGAGCACTACGGTGAACTGCAGCCCCACGTCTGGTTCTTCCTCGACGATGAATGGACTCACGAAGAACCCGACACCGAGATTCCCCGGCCGCTCTACGACACCCCCGCATTGATCGACCACCTGAAGAAGGCGGTCGAGCGACGCATCCCGGTGTCCATGAACGTGGGGATCTATCAGGACGGCAGCGTGTCCGAGGCGACTCTGGAGCAGCTGCGCGCGGTCAAGGCCTCCATCAGAGCCGGCTGAGCCGCCCGCCGTCAGGTCTGCAACCTCAGGTTCCGCGTCGCCGGGACGCGGGGTTTCGTTTATTTGTGCCGAAGAACATCCGAGGCGGAGCCATTGGCCGGGGAACCACTTTGTCTGCAAATCGGATTGGGATTGAAAGGAACCGGCGTTCGGGAGCTTTTTCCCGACACCGGCGTCGAGGTTCAGTAACCGGCGGACGTAACGTCCACCGCTCTTGGCAGGAGGTTTTTTATGCGATTATCGCTGGTCGTGATGCTGGCAATCGGCTGCACCGCCGGGGCTGGGGGAGATGCCGATGCGGAAACGGGACGGTCCGGTTGGTATTTCAGCGGCGCATCCGGTCTTGCCCTGAGCTCGGGGATGGACCAATCCGGTTGGAATCGGGACAGTGTGTGCTATCCCACGGACCCCTGTTTCGATGCCGATCCCGTCCCGGAGCTTTCCGGTTACCGCTGGGGCTACGACATCGACGCGGATGCCGGCGCCGGGTTCGCATTCGCCCTGGGCCGCGGCCTCGGCCGCCAGCGCCTCGAGGTTTCGTTCTCGCAGAGCCGGAACGACATCGACCAGGAATTCGCCTCTCTCGAGTATTTCGACGGCAGCCCCTGGATCGGACGGGAAGGAACGGTTGTGTCCAACGACGTGGCTTCCATCGGATCCGTCACTACCAGGATCCTGGCGCTCAACGTGTACCGCGACCTGGCCGCGACCCATCGTCTGACCCCCTACGTCGGCGCCGGACTGGGCGCGGCCTTCGTCGAGGTCAGCGACCTGCAGTACTCCAACGACTACGAGGACACCGCGGAGTCGCCGCCTGTGTACGACCCGCCGCTGTCGTTCTACAACAGCATCCAGGATGTCGATCTATCCGACACGGTGCCGGCCGCCCGCCTGCACGCCGGCGCCGAGTACGAGGTGAACGACCGGATGCTGCTCGGCGCCAGGCTGACCTGGTCCCTGGTCGGCGGGATTTCCGACACGGCTGTCTATTCCAGCCACCCGATGCAACAGGAGGGAGATCCTCCCTTCACCAACCAGACCAGTTTCGATGCGGCACGTGGTTGGTCGCTGGCCCTCACGGTCAAGCACCGGCTCGGCGGTTGAGAGGTCTTCAGGGGACCGCGGCCCCTTTGCATGATCAGTGACCGGTGATTGCGGAGGTTTCGGAACGGGGCCGGCAGGAAACAGCCGGTTTCAAGGCAACCCGCAGGAAGGTCAGTCGCGATAACCTTGGGCTGAAGCCCCGACGTGCAGGTGCCGTCCTATGGCTGCCATTGCAGCGTCCAGCTGATCCATTCGCGAGTTGTGCTGGATATCCAACACCCGGTCCACCTGCGGCAGGTGCCAGCCGAGGCGGCGCGCCAGCTCCGCCTTGCCGACGCCCTGTTCCCGCATCCCCTGGTAGAGCATCACCTTGATGGCGGTGAGGGTCGGCAGCACGGCGATTTCCGGTCCCTGAGAAGGTGGAGGAATATCCCGGCCGTCGTGTATGCGGGCGGCTATCGCCTCTTCCAGCGCATCGACAGCCCGTGCGAGCGCTTCGTCTCTGTCGATTCCGAACGTGGTGAGTTCGGGGAAATCCGGGGACGTGGCCAGCAGGGTGCCGTCGTCCTCTTCGAGCACAATGGGATAGGTCAGCATCAGTTCAACCCCAGGTCTTTCTTGATTTCGGTTTTTCGAAACGATATCGGAGGGAAGGAGCACTAGAATGACCCTATTGAGTCGGAAGGTGGAAGTTCCCTTTCTCGACCACGGTTTCCTTTATCCTCCAAATATGATCCCAAGTGGGTCTTCGAAAACGAAATGGGTCCGAATGCCTTGTGGCTCACGGAATACCTGCTGGAGATGCTTCCATTGAACGCTGCCGACCGCGTCATGGACCTGGGCTGCGGCAGGGCCCTGAGTTCCATTTTCCTTGCCAGAGAGTTCGGGGTCCAGGTCTGGGCGGAATTCCTGAATGGTGTGCCGTCGCACCTGAAGGAAGTGTGGTCGCCCGAGCTGCACAGCTTTCACTCGGCTGACTGGTGGCGCACCTTGAGAAATCGGGTCCGGTCGCCGTGGAATGTTGCAACCACATGGAGGATGGGCACGGCCTGTGGCTCGATTGGGAAGGCTTCCTGTCGGACTTCGCCCCTCGCAAGCCTGGGCGGTCAGGCGATCTGGAGCTCCTGGCGCGCGACAAGAACAAGGATCTGACTTTCATCCGGATCGTCGCGCGCCGGGTTTGATATCAGAGAGAACAGCGCCTGACCTTCCCTCCTGGGGATTTTGTTCCCCGGCTCTTCAAGCAATAGAAGTCGGCTCTCCTAAAGATCAGGAACTTAAAAAAGGGCAGGAATAATGTTCGTCGAGGGCTATACCGATCAGCTCAGCTACAAGGCCGGCGAGAAGGTGCGCTTTCACGTGTCCACCAGCGCGGAGGAGTATGAGCTGGAAGTGGCGCGGATCGGTACCGGGCGCGAAGTGGTGTGGCGGCAGGACCAACTGCCCGGGGCGGCTCATCCGGTGCCTGAAGACGCCTCCTCCAACGGCTGCGGCTGGCCGGTTTCCCACTCCCTGGAGGTGCCGGCCTCCTGGCGCAGCGGGTTCTACGAGTTCGCGCTGCGCGCCGGGGACCAGGGCGGCAGGTTCGTGCGGCGGGGGCGGCGCACCGCCGAGAGCCGGGGCTTTTTCATCGTCCGTCCCGCTGGCCCCACCGACGCCCGCATCCTCCTGCAGTTGGCGACCAATACCTACAGCGCCTACAACAACTGGGGCGGCTACAGCTTCTACAGCTATCACGGCCGCGGTGGCCTTCAGGGGCATCGCGTCTCCTTCGACCGTCCGCTGGCCGGGCTGTTCGACCGCTGGGAGCGCGACTTCGTCGAGTGGGCGGAGGGCGCCGGATACGCGCTCGACTACTGCGCCAATTCCGACCTGGAGCTGCATCCCGAGCTGCTGGACAACTACCGGCTGGTGCTCAGCGTGGGGCACGACGAATACTGGTCGGGGCCGATGCGCGACCACCTCGAAGCCTGGATCGCCGCCGGGGGCAACGCCGCGTTCTTCAGCGGCAACTCCGTGTGCTGGCGGGTGCGCAGCGAGGACGAGGGCCGGGCGCTGGTCTGCTGGAAGCAGCAGTTCAACATGGACCCGGCCTACTTCGCCGGAGATTTCGCGAACCTGTCGACCTTGTGGAGCCACCACCTCGTCGGGCGGCCGGAAAACGAGCTGACCGGAGTGGGGTTTCTATACGGGGGCTATCACCTGAGCCACGGGCAGTACATGGACGGGTCCGGGGCGTTTTCGGTCCATCGTCCGGGGCACTGGGTTTTTGCGGGGACGGGCCTTCGGCGCGGCGACAGCTTCGGTGGCGAGCACACCATCGTCGGTTACGAGTGCGACGGCTGCGAGTACGCGCTGGAAAACGGCCTGCCGGTACCCAAGGGGACTTACGGCACCCCCAAGGACTTCATCATCCTGTGCACGGCACCGGCGCGGTGGCACCCGAACGACAGCGAGTGGTACGAGCGCTGGGAGAAGGGCAGGGAGGGCGCCGCGGTCATGGGCCTGTACACCCGCGGCGGCACGGTGTTCACGGCCGGGACCACCGACTGGTCGCACGGGCTCGAAGGAGACGCGACCGTCGCCCGGATTACCCGCAACGTCCTCGACCGGCTGAGCCGGTAGGGGCCGGAGCCAACGAGTCGCCAACCTCCAGCCCGACCCCGGTCGCGGCGGCGGTGCCGGCAGGCAGGCGAAGGCCCCGCTCCGGAATTGCTCCCACAACGGGGCCTGTCATTTCACCACTTTTCTCGTCGGCGTTCGAGCCGACTCTCCCTGATTGCCAACTCCTATTTGCCAGGCATCCAAGAAGCGTTGCCAATCGATTCGTAACTGTCGAACTGCTGCACGAATCGTCCCCGATTTCAGATCGCGATTGCCCCAATCCGGAATAACAGTGGCTTTTTAAGAAACAGGGTGAATCTATTTCCGATGGGAACCGCCCCCTTTGCGCACACGTTCTTGACACCCAAGGACGGATAGTTTCCTCACAACTTCGCGATATTTCACGAGGTGGATACTACAGTTTCCACCCACACTGGACTATGTGCATCGAGAATCCGGGTATTCTGAGGCAGTGAGCGTCCTTGGTCCTCATATAGCTCAACAACGGCAGCAAACGCATCGGCGACGTTTTCCAGGGCCTCGTCCATAGAATCACCCTCTGTTATCATGGTAGTCCACCTGCTTCCCGGTGAGGTGTGGTGGGATTGAAGGGCCGGTCGTCGCCCTGACGGTGCCGGATGGCCAGGAGGAACGCTTCGGTTCCGATGAAAAGGGATGCGACCCGCATACGATCTCCGCCTACCAGTGCAGGGTGCCTCGCAGCCTGAGCTCGTGCCCGGGGCGGGCCGCGGTCGTCTCGCGGCGGCCGCCCGCCAGCTCCAGGCGCATGGAGGGCTCCACGCGCAGGCGCCCGCCCAGACCGTAGGTGCGCCTCCCCCGGCCCGACGCCACGTCGGCGTACGGGGTCAGCAGGCCGCCCAAGGCGCCCAGACCGTACCCCACCTCGGCGTTGAACAGGCCGTCCCGGCCGGCGGGGTAGCTCCCGGCCTGGGGGGTGCGGTGCTGCGACCAGAAGCGGTCCACGCCGCTCGCCGCGTCCCCATAGGAGGACCGCAGCCGCAGGGCGAGCCCCCGGCCGGAGGCGCCCATGTTGAAACCGAATGAACCGCCCACCCCCCATTCCTCGTAGCCGCTGTCCTGGTGGATGAGCAGCCGGCGGCCGGTGGTCTTTATGTTCAGACCGCCCGCCGGGTCGCTGTACTCCAGGCCGCCGCCAAGCTCCAGCCCCAACCCGGTCTCGGCGTCGCCGCCATCATGGCGCACCCCCAGCTCCAGCGAGGGGGTCCAGATGCGGCCCGAGTCCGTCACTACGGCGCGGGTGCCATCCATCGTCATACGCACGCGGCTCACCGCAGGCCCGGCGGCGTCCGAGCCCATGCGCACCAGGAAGGCGTCCGACCGCATGGTCAGGCCGAGACCGCCCGGCCCGCCCGGCGCCAGCAGCGCCCCGCGCAGGCCCAGTCCGCCCATGTTCATGACGATACCGGAGCGCTCGCGGCCGGTACCCAGCGACATCTCGCCGCGCCCGTGGCCGAGCAGGCCCCAGGCCGACACCCGCTCGTCGAGGGCGACGCGCAGATAGGGATGCGCATTGATCAGCCAGCTTTTCGCCTTGCCTCGCGCGAGGGCCTCCTCGGCCGTGTGCACGTGGTATCTGCCGTCCCCGATGGTATAGGACAAGGCGAGGCCGGCCAGCGCGCGGCCCTGCTCGCGGTCGACGCCCAGCAGGCCGGTCCAGGGGCCGCCGTCGAGGGACAGACCGGCCTCCTCGCCCCTGAAATGCGACTTCGCCCACCGGCGCCAGAAGGTCCACCGGGCACCCGCTTCCCCGGCCGCCGGCCCGGAGGACAGGAAGAAGGAGCTCCGGGTCAGGATGTCGAACGGGGAAACCCCGGTCAGGTCCCTCCCGGTTAAAAGCGGTCCGCCCGCGGTCCGGGGAGCCCGCAGGGGCCCGGGCAGGTCTGACGACAGAAACGAGGGCCCCACCAGGTCGCGGCCGCCGGCCGCGGCCCGGTAGTCAGGATGGATGTTCCGATGCGGCGGCCGGCTCCCCGGTTCGGGCGCCTCGCCCAGCTGCAGCCGCTGACCCCCAATGGTCAGGTGAGCGCCCCGTTGCGGCCGGGTCAGGCGTTCGTCCAGGGCCTCGATCACCTGCCCGGCCGCGGTGCGCCCGAACCGCGCCAGCCACGCCTTTTCCGCCGAGGCGTCGTCGTCGACGATGGTGCCGGTCGCGGCGCCATCGGCCACCGTCGCGTTGGCCGGGTTGCTCAGCACCACAGTGAAGGTCTCGTTCCCTTCTCGCAGCCCGTCGTTGGCGACCGGCACGGCAATCTGCGCCTCGGTGCGGCCGGGAGCGAAGGTCAGCAAGTTCGCCGCGGCGGTGTAATCCTCGTGCGCCCGCGCCGTGCCGTCCGCGGTCCGGCAGTCGACGGTCACCGTCCTGCTGCTGGCCTCGCTCAGGGTCACCGTGAAGAGGAGCTGTCCGGCGCTCTCCGGCGCCTCGGCGTCGGCGATGGTCACTCCCGGCACGTCGTCCTCGGTGATCGTCACCTCGACGCCGGCCGCGGCCAGGCCCTCGTAGTCGCCGCCGCTGACCTCATGCGCCAGGGTCACCGGATGGTCGGCTATGGCATCGGCGTCCTCGATCGCGGTCACCGTCACCGTCTGTTCGCTGTTCCAGGTCTCCGTCGTGAAGGTCAGTTGCGAAGGGGCCGTCGTGATCTCCGCACCCTCGGGTACCTCCACCGCCACCGTGACCTCGGCGGCCGGCTCCGTGTCGAGCGCCACCGTGTAGGTACCGGCATCCCCCTCGGCCAGGGTCAGGGCGGTCTCCGAGATCGTCACACCCGGTACGTCGTCCTCGGTGATGGTCACCTCGACCGGGGCCGCGGCCAGGCCCTCGTAGTCGCCGCCGCGCACTGCATGCGCCAGGGTCACCGGATCGTCGGTGACCGCGTCGGCATCCTGGGCCGCGGTCACCGTCACCGTCTGCGCCTCGTTCCAGTCCGCGGCGGTAAACCGCAACTCCGGCGGCGACACCGTCAGGTCCGCACCCTCGGGCACCGCCACTGCCACCGTCACCCCGGCGGCCGGCTCCGTGCCCAGCGCCACCGTGTAGGTACCGGCATCCCCCTCGGCCAGGGTCAGGGCGGTCTCCGAGATCGTCACGCCCGGTACGTCGTCCTCGGTGATCGTCACCTCGACCGCGGCCGCGGCCAGGCCCTCGTAATCGCCGCCGCGCACTGCATGCGCCAGGGTCACCGGATCGTCGGTGACCGCGTCGGCATCCTGGGCCGCGGTCACCGTCACCGTCTGCGCCTCGTTCCAGTCGGCGGCGGCAAACCGCAACGCCTGGGGGCTCACGGTCAGGTCCGCGCCCTCGGGCACCGCCACTGCCACCGTGACCTCGGCGGCCGGCTCCGTGTCGAGCACCACCGTGTAGGTACCGGCATCCCCTTCGGCAATCGTCAGGGCGGTCTCCGAGACCTTCACGCCTGGTACGTCGTCCTCGGCGATGGTCAGGGCGGTCTCCGAGACCTTCACACCCGGTACGTCGTCCTCAGTGATCGTAACCTCGACGCCGTCCGCGGCCAGGCCCTCGTAATCGCCGCCGCGCACTGCATGCGCCAGGGTCACCGCATCGTCGGCCACCGCATCGGCATCATGGGAGGCGGTCACCGTCACCGCCTGCGCCTCGTTCCAGTCCGCGGCGGTAAACCGCAACGCCTGGGGGCTCACGGTCAGGTCCGCGCCCTCGGGCACCGCCACCGCGACCGTGACCCCGGCAGCCGGCTCCGTGTCGAGCACCACCGTGTAGGTACCGCTGCCCCCCTCGGCCAGGGTCAGGGCCGTCTCCGAGATCGTCACGCCCGGTACGTCGTCCTCAGTGATCGTCACCGTGACCACCGGAGCGGCCAGGCCCTCGTAGTCGCCGCCTTTCACCGTATGCGCCAGGACCAGCGGATCGTCGGCCACCGCGTCGGCATCGTGGAGGGCGCGCACCGTCACCACCTGCACCTGGCTCCAGTTGGCCGGGGTGAACCTCAGCGCCGGCGGGGCCATGGTGATCTCCGCGCCCGCGGGCATGACCGCGGAGAACGTCACCGGAGCGGTCGGCTCCGAGGTGAGGACCACCGGACAAAGGCCGCTGCCGCCCTCCCGGATCGTCAAGGCGGTCTCCAGGATCCGCACCCCGCGCACGTCGTCGTCGGCAACCGCCACCGTGGCCCGGGCGGCCGCGCCGGCCCGGTGTCCGTCCCCGCCGATGATCTCCGCGATCACCGCCCCGTCGGCCTCGTCGACCGCGTCGTCCTCGGTGGCCACGGCGAACGCCGCGGTCGCCGCCCCGGCCGCGAAGGCCACCGGGGAAGGCGCCGTACCCGACAGGAAGGCGCCGAGCTCGCCGACGCGCACCGGGACGCTCAGCGGCACCGCCAGGTCGCCGGCCCGGGTCAGGGTGAAGGTCGCGGTACCGCCCTCTTTCAGCGCCGCCGGCTCCGCCGCGATCTCCACCACCGGCAGGTCGTCGTCGGCGATCTCACCGGCGGCCTCGCCGTCGCCCACGGCCGCGTTCACCGCCTGGCTCAACCGCACCGTGAAGGTCTCGGCCGCCTCGTCGACGTCGTCGTCGACGACCGGCACGCGAATCGTCGCCGCCGTGGCGCCGGCGGGGAAGGTCAGGGTCCCGGCGGCCGGCTCGAAGTCCTCGCCCGCCCTAGCCGTGCCCTCCGCGGTGGCGTACTCCACGGTCACCTCGCTGCTGCTGGCCAGGCTCAGGGTGACGGCGAACTCGATCTCCCCGTCCCCTTCCGTGGCGGCCCCTCCGGCCACGGCCAGGACCGGGACGTCGTCCTCGGCGATCGTCACCTCGACGCCGGCCGCGGACAGACCCTCGTAGTCGCCGCCGCCGACCACATGGCTGATCGCCGCCGGATCGTCCGATACGGCGTCGGCATCCTGATCCGCGCGCACGGTCACGGTCCGAGGCGCCTCCCAGGTCGCCGCGGCAAAGGTCAACTCCGACGGAACCACGGTCAGATCCGTGCCCGAGGGCACCGCCATCGCAACGGTCACCGCCGCGTCCGGCTCCGAGGTCAGCACCACCGTATAGGTCGCGCGGCCACCCTCGGCCACGGTCAGGGAGGTCGCGGACAGCCTCACCCCGCGCACGTCGTCGTCGGCCACCGGCACCGCGGCGCGGGCCGAGGCGCCCGCCCGGTGCGAGGCGGCGCCGAGGATCTCCGCGGCAACCGCCCCGTCCTCCTCGTCGCGATCGTCGTTCTCGGTGGCCACGGCGAACGCCGCGGTCGCCGCCCCGGCCGCGAATCTCACCGAAGAAGGCGCCGTGCCCGACAGGTACTCGCCCTCCTGCGTCACGCCCACCGGCACGCTCAGCGGCCCGCTCAGATCGCCGGCCCGGGTCAGGGTGAAGGTCGCGGTACCACCCTCTTTCAGCGCAGCCGGCTCCGCGGCGATCTCCACCACCGGAAGGTCGTCGTCGGCGATCTCACCGGCGGCCTCGCCGTCGCCCACGGCCGCGTTCACGGCATGGCTCAACCGCACCGTGAAGGTCTCGTCCGCCTCGTCGACGTCGTCGTCGAGGACCGGCACGCGAATCGTCGCCGAGGTGGCGCCGGCGGGGAAGGTCAGGGTCCCGGTGGCCGGCTCGAAGTCCTCGCCCGCCCTCGCCGTGCCCTCCGCGGTGGCGTACTCCACGGTCACCTCGCTGCTGCTGGCCAGGCTCAGGGTGACGGCGAACTCGATCTCCCCGTCCCCTTCCGCGGCGGCCCCGCCGGCCACGGCCAGGACCGGGGCGTCGTCCTCGAGGATCCTCACCTCGACGGGAGACGCGGGCACGTCCCCGTAGTCGCCGCCGCTGACCGCGTGGGTCAACGTCACCGCAGGGTCCAGGACCGCGTCGGCGTCCTCGGCGGCCCGTACCGTCACCGTCTGCGGCGCATCCCAGGCCATCGGGGAGAACGACAGCACCGGCGGAGTCACCGTGAGGTCCTCCGATACCATCTTCATCCGGATCGTCACCTCGCCGGTGGGCTCTGTTTCCAGCGTCACCGTGTAGGTGCCGGCCCCGCCCTCGGGCAGAGTCAAGGCCGTCGTCGAAACCCTGACCCCGCGCACGTCGTTGTCGGCAACCGTCACCACGGCGCGGGCCGAGGCGCCCACCCGGTGCGAGGCGGCGCCGAGGATCGCCGCGGTCACGGCACCGTCGGCCTCGTCGACCGCGTCCTCCGTGGTCGCCGCCTCGAGGGCCGCGGTAGCCGCGCCCGCCGCAAAGGTCGCCGCGGACGGGATCCCGTCCGACAGGAACACGCCGCGCTCGGCGACGCGCACCGGCACGGTCAGCGGCCCGGTCAGGTCGCCGGCCCGGGTCAGGGTGAAGGCCGCGGTACTGCCTTCCTCCACCGCGGCCCGGGCCGCGGCGATCTCCACCACCGGCAGGTCGTCGTCGGCGATCTCACCGGCGGCCTCGCCGTCCCCCACGACCGCGTTCACCGCATGGCTCAACAGGACCCTGAAGGTCTCGTCCGCCTCGTCGATGTCGTCGTCGACGACCCGCACGCGGATCGCCGCTTCCGTCGTTCCGGCCGGCAGGGTCAGGATCCCGGCCGTCCACTGGTAGTCGGCCCCCGCCATGGCGCTGACGTCCGACGTCGCGTACTCCACCGTCACCGCGCTGCTGCTGGCCAGGCTCAGGGTGACGGCGAACTCGATCGCTCCCTCCCCCTCGGCCGCGGTCCCGCCGGCAACGGCCAGGGTCGGCGCGTCGTCCTCGATGATCGTCACCTCGACAGGGGCCGCGGGCACGCCCTCGTAGTCGCCGCCCCTGACCGCGTGGATCAAGGTCACCGGATCGTCGGCCATCGCGTCGGCGTCCTCGGCCGCCCTCACGGTCACGGTCTGCGGCCTGCTCCAGATCGCCGGCGCGAAGGTCAGCGAGGTCTCGTCCAGGGACAGCTCCGAAGCGGACGGGGCCGCCACCAACACGGTCACTTCAGCGGCCGGCTCCGTGTCCAGCACCACCGTGTAGGAGCCGCTGCCGCCCTCCGGCACGTTCAGGGCTTCCGGCCGCACGGTCACGCCGCGCACGTCGTCGTCGGCCAAGGCCACCGCGGCGGTGGCCGGCTCCCCCGCTGCGACCCCGGACGGCAAGGCTCCGAAGCCGAGAACGACGGCCTCGCCGTCGTCGTCCACGGCGTCGTCCACGGCGGTCACGGCGAACTCCTGCGAGGTCTCGCCGGCGGCAAAGGCGACATTGGCCGGCACTCCCGAATAGTCGGCGGCCCCGGCACCCTCCACGTGGGTCCTGGTCAGCGGAATCGTCACCCGGCGTTCGGGGTCGGCGCTCAGGCGCACGGTCACCGCGGCGCTGCCGCCTTCCGCGGCCTCGTAGTCCGCGGCCCCGAAGAAGACGATCACCTCCGGATTCCTGGTGACGGGCGGATCCTCCGGCGTGGGCGGGTCCTCCTTCGGCGGGGGCGGGTCCTCCCCAGGGGTGGGCGGCTCTTCCCCAGGGGTGGGTGGCTCTTCCCCAGGGGTGGGCGGATCCTCCCCAGGCGGGGGCGCCACGTCGTCGTCGGCGATCGTCCCCACCGCGGCGGCGGCGCTCGCCTGCAGAGTCGCGTACCGGGCGTTGCTCAGCTCCACCTTGAAGGTCTCCGACTCTTCGACCGCGTCGTCGTCCACCACCAGCACGCGGATCGTCCGCTCCGTGCTCTGCGCGGGGAACGTCAGCGTGCCGTTCGCCGCGGTGTAGTCCGCATCCGCGGTGGCCGGGTTGACTGCGGCGGCGTCCGCGGCCGTGGCCCAGTCCACCGTCACCACCCGGGCGCTGGCCGTTTCCAGACTCACCGTGAAGGTGATCCCGCCGTCGCCCTCCGACGCACCGGCGTCCGCAATGCCGGCGGCCGGCGGATCGTCGTCGTCGGTGATCGTGCCGGCCGCCGCAAGCGTCGTCCCGCCGCCGGCCAGATCCGCATGCGCAGCGCTGTGCAGCGTCAGTGTGAAGGTCTCCTCGTCCGCCTCGTCCAGATCGTCATCCGTTATCGGCACGCGGATCGTCTGCGCCGCCGCGCTGTTCGCAGGGAACGTCAGCGCGCCATTGGCCTCCGTGTAGTCCTCGCCCGCGGTTGCCGCTCCAGGGCCCGTTCCGTTCGAGGTGGCATAGGCCACCGTCACCTCATTGCTGCTGGCCACGCTCAGCGTCACGGTGAACGTCACAGTCCCGGCATCCTCGGCCACGCTCTCATCCGCGAGGCTCAGCGTCGGCGTGTCGGACTCCGCGATCCTCACTTCCACGTTCGAGGCGGTCTCGCCGGCGTAGTCGCCGGGGCTGCTCACCGTGTGCGAAATCGTCACCGCCGCATCCACCACCGCGTCGGCGTCCCCGGCCGCGCGGACCGTCACCGTCTGCGCCGTAGCCCAGTTGTCCGCGGTGAACGTCAGACTCGTCTTGTCCACCGATACGTCCGTGCCCTGCGGAACCGTCACATCCACCGTCACGTCCGCGGTCGGCTCCGAGGTCAGCACCACCGTGTAGATGCCGCTGCCGCCTTCCGCGAGATCCAGCTGCGTCTCCGACACCGTCACCCCGCGCTCGTCGTCGTCGGTGATCGTGCCGGCCGCCGAAAGGGTGCTGCCTCCGCCCGCCAGCGACGCCTGCTGCACATTGCTCAGCGTCACCGCAAAGGTCTCGACCGCCTCGTCCACCGCGTCGTTCGCTATCGACACGCTGATCGTCTGCGGCGCCGTGCTGTTGGCCGGGAAGGCGAGCGTGCCATTGGCTTCCGTGTAGTCCTCCCCCGCGGTCGCCGCTTCAGGGCCCGTTCCGTTCGAGGTGGCATAGGCCACCGTCACCTCATTGCTGCTGGCCACGCTCAGCGTCACCGCGAACGCCATCGTGCCGTCGGACTCCGCGGCGCTCCGGTCGGCAATCGACAGGGTCGGGGTATCGTCCTCCACGATGGTCACCTCGACCTCGGCCGTCTGCCCGTTGTAGTCCCCCCCGCTGGCCGAATGGCCGACCGTCGCCGCCGCATCGGCCACCGCGTCGTCATCGTCGGCCGCGCTCACCTCAATCTGCTGCGCCGTGTTCCAGTTATCCGCCGTGAACCTCAGCGTCGTCTTGTCCACGGACAGCTCCGAGTTCGGCGGAACCGCCACACCAACCGTCACCTCCGCGGTAGGCTCCGAGTCCAGCGCCACCGTATAGGTCGCACTGCTATTCTCCGTCACCGACAGTGCCTCCGGCGCGACCGTCACCCCGCGCTCGTCGTCGTCCGCAATCGTCCCGGTCGCCTCGAGCGTCTCCTGTCCACCCGCTAGCGCCGCGTTGGACGCGTTGCTCAGCGTCACCGTGAAGGTCTCCTCCTCCTCGTCCACGGAGTCGTCCGTAATCGGGATACTGATGGTCTGCGGCGTCGTGCTGTTGGCCGGGAAGTGCAGGGTCGCACTTCTGGCCGTGTAATCCTCACCCGCGGTCGCCGCCCCGGCGCCGGTCCCGTTCGACGTGACGTAGTCGACCGTCACCTGCTCGCTGCTCTCGATACTCAGGGTTACCGAGAACCCGATCGTGCCGTCGGACTCCGCGGCCCTCCGGTCGGCAATCGACAGGGTCGGGGTATCGTCCTCCACGATGGTCACCTCGACCTCGGCCGTCTGCCCGTTGTAGTCTCCCCCGCTCGCCGAATGGCCGATCGTCACCACGTCGTCTGCCACCGCATCGTCATCGTCGTCCGCGCTCACGGTCATCGTCTGCGCCGTGTTCCAATTCCCGGTGGTGAACGTCAGGGATGGCTTATCGACGGACAACTCCGAGTTCGCCGGAACCGAAACGGTCACCGTCACCTCATCGGTCGGCTCCGAGTCCAGCGCCACCGTATAGGTCGCACTGCCGTTCTCCGTCACCGACAGCGCCTCCGGCGCGACCGTCACCCCGCGGGTGTCGTCGTCCCGTATCGTACCCAACCCCGTCCCCGACAACGCCGGCAGGTTCGCGTTCACCGCATCGCTCAGCACCAGCGTGAACGTCTCATTCTCTTCATCCACGTCATCGTCTTCGATCCGCACCGTAACCGTCCGCGACGTCGTGCCGGGCGCGAAGGTCAGCGTACCGGTCGTATCCGCATAGTCGATGCCCGCTACCGCGGTCCCATCCGTCGTCCCGAACACCACCGTCGCCGTCTGCGCGCTCGCCTTGTCCAGCGTCACCGCGAAATCCAGATGGCCCGCATCCTCCGGGCTGGAGATCCCCCCCACCGATACCGTCGGCGCCTCCCCTGCGACCTGCGGCCGCTGCACCGTGGCCGTCGCTTCGTTCGATTGCATCCCGTCGAGCATCGCCGTGGCCTTGTTCGTCACCTGCGACGCATCCACGTCCGCCTGCACCACGGTGTAGGAACCGGCGCAGGTCACGCTCGCCCCGGGACCGAGACCGGCCGCGGGAACCGCGGGGCAGGTGATCCCCGAAGCAGGAATCCTGTCGTCCGCGATCGTCAATGCGCCCGTCAAGGTCACGGTGCCGCTGTTGGTCGCCTCGTAGCTGTAGGCGATCCGGTCCCCGACGCTGCCAAAACTCCCCGTCGTCGCCGTCTTCGCCAGCGTCAACGCCTTCTCCTGCGCCACTTCGGTCGTCCGGCTCGCCGTCTGTTCGCTCACCCCACTGGCAACCGCGGCCGCCGTGTTGGTCACCTCGCCGGCGTCCACGTCCGCCTGCGTCACCGTGTACTCGCCGGTCAGCTCGCATTCCCCGCCCAGGTCCAGCGAGGCGCATTCCACTCCGCCGGCGTTCACCAGCAGGTCGCTGACCGTCACCTCCGCCAGCGGCACGTTGCCGCTGTTGGTCGCCGTGGCCGTGTAGGTCAGCACATCGCTCAGCGTCACGTCGCCCGACGCATCCACGTCATTGTGGGCCGCCGCTTCGAACGCCAGCGTCAACGCGGGCGCCGGGGTGCCGGTCTCCGCGATCGTCACCGCCACGTCCGCGGCGGTCTCGCCGTTGTAGTCGCCCGTGCTGCCGACTGTGTGGGTGATCGTCACGGCCGCATCCGTGGCCGCGTCGGCGTCCTCAACCGCGCTGACCGTCACCGTCTGCGCTGTGTTCCAGGTGCTCGATGTGAATGTCAGACTCGTTTTATCTACGGATACATCTGTCCCTGTCGGAACCGTCACCGTCACCGTCACGTCCGCGGTCGGCTCCGAGTCCAGCGCCACCGTGTAGGTCTCGTCGCCCCCTTCGTCCACCGTCAGGGCGGTCGGACTCACGGTCACTCCGCGCGCGTCGTCATCGGTGATCGTCCCGGTTGCCGCCAGCGTCGCCTGGGCCCCGGCCAGGGTCGCATTGGATGCGCTGCTCAGCGTCACGGTGAAGGTCTCGTCCGCCTCATCGACCGCGTCGTCGGTGATCGGAACCGCGATCGTTTTCGGTGTCGTGCTGTTGGCAGGAAACGTCAGCGTGCCGTTGGCCTCCGTGTAGTCCTCGCCTGCGGTCGCCGCTTCAGGACTCGTCCCGTTCGAGGTGGCGTAGTCCACCGTCACTGCATTGCTGCTGGCCACGCTCAGCGTCACCGTGAACGTCGCGCTGCCGGCATCCTCGGCCACGCTCTCATCCGCGATGCTCAGGGTCGGCGTGTCGGTCTCGACGATCGTCACCGCCACGTCCGCGGCGGTCTCGCCGTTGTAGTCGCCCGTGCTGCTCACCGAATGGGTCAGCGTGACTGTCGCGTCCACCACCGCATCCTCGTCCCCGGCCGCGGTGACCGTCACCGTCTGCGCCGTACTCCAGTTGTCCGCGGTGAAGGTCAGCGAGGTCTTGTCCAATGACAGATCCGTGTCCGCGAGGTCCGTGGTCACCGTCACCGTCACACTCGCCGTCGGCTCCGAGTCCAGCGCCACCGTGTAGGTCTCGTCGCCTCCTTCGTCCACCGTCAGGGCGGTCGGAGTCACCGTCACCCCGCGCTCGTCGTCGTCGGTGATGGTCCCCGTCGCCGTCAGCGTCGACTGTCCACCCGCCAGGGTCGCATTGGATGCGTTGCTCAGCGTCACGGTGAAGGTCTCTTCATCCGCCTCGTCCACCGCGTCGTCGGTGATCGGAACCGCGATCGTCCGGGACGCCGTGCTGTTCGCAGGGAACGTCAGCGTGCCATTGGCTTCCGTGTAATCCTCGCCAGCGGTTGCCGCTCCAGCGCCCGTGCCGTTCGAGGTGGCATAGGCCACTGTCACGGTCTGGCTGCTGGCCACGCTCAGCGTCACGGTGAACACCATCGTCCCGGCAGACTCGGTTACGCTCCGGTTGGCAATCGACAGCGTGGGCGTGTCGGTCTCCGCGATCGTCACCGCCACGTCCGCGGCGGTCTCGCCGTTGTAGTCGCCCGTGCTGCTCACCGAATGGGTCAGCGTGACTGTCGCGTCCACCACAGCGTCGTCGTCCTCGGTGGCGCGGACCGTCACCGTCTGCTCATTGTTCCAGTTGTCGGCGGTGAAGGTCAGACTCGTCTCGTCCACCGACACGTCCGTGCCCGCGAGGTCGGTGGTCACCGTCACCGCCACGTCCGCGGTCGGCTCTGAGTCCAGCACCACCGTGTAGGTCTCGTCGCCTCCTTCGTCCACCGTCACGGCGGTCGGAGTCACGGTCACCCCGCGCTCGTCGTCGTCGGTGATCGTCCCGGTCGCCGCCAGCGTCGACTGTCCACCCGCCAGGGTCGCATTGGATGCGCTGCTCAGCGTCACCGTGAAGGTCTCTTCCTCTTCCTCATCGACCGCGTCGTCGGTGATCGGAACCGCGATCGTTTTCGGTGTCGTGCTGTTGGCAGGAAACGTCAGCGTGCCATTGGTCAGCGTGTAGTCCTCGCCTGCGGTCGCCGCTTCAGGACTCGTCCCGTTCGAGGTGGCGTAGTCCACCGTCACTGCATTGCTGCTGGCCACGCTCAGCGTCACCGTGAACGTCGCGCTGCCGGCATCCTCGGCCACGCTCTCATCCGCGATGCTCAACGTCGGCGTGTCGTTCTCCGCGATCGTCACCGCCACGTCCGCGGCGGTCTCGCTGGCGTAGTCGCCCGTGCTGCTCACCGAATGGGTCAGCGTGACTGTCGCGTCCACCACAGCGTCGTCGTCCTCGGTGGCGCGGACCGTCACCGTCTGCTCATTGTTCCAGTTGTCGGCGGTGAAGGTCAGACTCGTCTCGTCCACCGACACGTCCGTGCCCGCGAGGTCGGTGGTCACCGTCACCGCCACGTCCGCGGTCGGCTCTGAGTCCAGCACCACCGTGTAGGTCTCGTCGCCTCCTTCGTCCACCGTCAGGGCGGTCGGAGTCACGGTCACCCCGCGCTCGTCGTCGTCGGTGATCGTCCCGGTCGCCGCCAGCGTCGGCTGTCCGCCCGCCAGGGTCGCATTGGATGCGTTGCTCAGCGTCACGGTGAAGGTCTCTTCATCCGCCTCGTCGACCGCGTCGTCGGTGATCGCCACGCGGATCTCCTGCGCCGTCGTGGTCCCGGCCTCGAACGTCAGCGTGCCATTGGTCAGCGTGTAGTCCTCGCCTGCGGTCGCCGCTTCAGGACTCGTCCCGTTCGAGGTGGCGTAGTCCACCGTCACTGCATTGCTGCTGGCCACGCTCAGCGTCACCGTGAACGTCGCGCTGCCGGCATCCTCGGCCACGCTCTCATCCGCGATGCTCAACGTCGGCGTGTCGTTCTCCGCGATCGTCACCGCCACGTCCGCGGCGGTCTCGCCGTTGTAGTCGCCCGTGCTGCTCACCGAATGGGTCAGGGTCACCGCATCATCCACCACCGCATCCTCGTCCCCGGCCGCACTGACCGTCACCGTCTGCTCATCGTCCCAGTTGTCGGCGGTGAAGGTCAGACTCGTCTCGTCCACCGACACGTCCGTGCCCGCGAGGTCGGTGGTCACCGTCACCGCCACGTCCGCGGTCGGCTCTGAGTCCAGCACCACCGTGTAGGTCTCGTCGCCTCCTTCGTCCACCGTCAGGGCGGTCGGAGTCACGGTCACTCCGCGCGCGTCGTCGTCGGTGATCGTCCCGGTCGCCGCCAGCGTCGGCTGTCCGCCCGCCAGGGTCGCATTGGATGCGTTGCTCAGCGTCACGGTGAAGGTCTCTTCATCCGCCTCGTCCACCGCGTCGTCGGTGATCGGAACCGCGATCGTCCGGGACGCCGTGCTGTTGGCAGGGAACGTCAGCGTGCCATTGGTCAGCGTGTAGTCCTCGTCCGCGGTCGCCGCTCCAGCGCCCGTTCCGTTCGAGGTGGCATAGGCCACTGTCACCTGGTTGCTGCTGGCCACGCTCAGCGTCACGGTGAACACCATCGTCCCGGCAGACTCGGTTACGCTCCGGTTGGCAATCGACAGCGTGGGCGTGTCGGTCTCCGTGATCGTCACCGCCACGTCCGCGGCGGTTTCGCTGGCGTAGTCGCCCGTGCTGCTCACCGAATGGGTCAGCGTTACTGTCTCATCCACCACCGCGTCGTCGTCCCCGGCGGCGCGGACCGTCACCGTCTGCTCATCGTCCCAGTTGTCGGCGGTGAAGGTCAGACTCGTCTCGTCCACCGACACGTCCGTGCCCGCCAGGTCCGTGGTCATCGCCACGGTCACGTCCGCGGTCGGCTGTGAGGTCAGCACGACTGTAAATTCTTCACTATCGCCTTCACCAACTGACAACGCCGTCGGTGTAACGGTCACCCCGCGCGCATCGTCGTCGGTGATCGTCAGCGTCAGATCGGCGGGGTCCGTCGCGCCCAGGATATTGCTTGCATCGCCCGACACCGTCACGGTCTTGTTGGCTGCGTCCACGTCGTTGTTCACCGCCGTGATCGTCACGTCCCCGGTGCTCGCAGTCTGTCCCTCCGTAATCGTCAGCACCTTGTTCGTGCTCAGCGTGAAGTCGCCGGCAGCCGCCGGGGACACTGCCATCGCGCTCACCGTCACCGTCGTCGCCTCGCTCGACACGCCGCTCAAGGTTGCCGTCACCCGGCTCGTCTCGCCATCCTCACCGATGGAACCCTCCGACAGCGACAGCGTTACTGTCGGCGTCCCGTCGTCGTCGGTGATGGTCCCCGTCGCCGTCAGCGTCGGCTGTCCGCCCGTCAGCGTCGCATTGGATGCGTTGCTCAGCGTCACCGTGAAGGTCTCTTCATCCGCCTCGTCCACCGCGTCGTCGGTGATCGGAACCGCGATCGTCCGGGACGCCGTGCTGTTCGCAGGGAACGTCAGCGTGCCATTGGTCAGCGTGTAGTCCTCGCCCGCGGTCGCCGCTCCAGCGCCCGTTCCGTTCGAGGTGGCGTAGTCCACCGTCACTGCATTGCTGCTGGCCACGCTCAGCGTCACCGTGAACGTCACAGTTCCGGCATCCTCGGCCACGCTCTCATCCGCGATGCTCAACGTCGGCGTGTCGGTCTCGACGATCGTCACCGCCACGTCCGCGGCGGTCTCGCTGGCGTAGTCGCCCGTGCTGCTGACGGTGTGCGTCAGCGTGACCGCATCATCCACCACCGCATCCTCGTCCCCGGCCGCACTGACCGTCACCGTCTGCTCATCGTCCCAGTTGCCCGCGGTGAAGGTCAGACTCGTCTTGTCCACCGACACGTCCGTGCCCTGCGGAACCGTCACCGTCACCGCCACGTCCGCGGTCGGCTCTGAGTCCAGCACCACCGTGTAGGTCTCGTCGCCTCCTTCGTCCACCGTCACGGCGGTCGGAGTCACGGTCACCCCGCGCGCGTCGTCATCGGTGATGGTCCCCGTCGCCGCCAGCGTCGGCTGTCCGCCCGCCAGGGTCGCATTGGATGCGTTGCTCAGCGTCACGGTGAAGGTCTCTTCATCCGCCTCGTCCACCGCGTCGTCGGTGATCGGAACCGCGATCGTCCGGGACGCCGTGCTGTTCGCAGGGAACGTCAGCGTGCCATTGGTCAGCGTGTAGTCCTCGCCCGCGGTCGCCGCTCCAGCGCCCGTTCCGTTCGAGGTGGCATAGGCCACTGTCACCTCGTTGCTGCTGGCCAGGCTTAGCGTCACCTCGAACACCATCTCGCCGACGTCCTCATCCGCACGCACGCCGGACATCGACAGCGTCGGCGTGTCGGTCTCCGCGATCGTCACCGCCACGTCCGCGGCGGTCTCGCTGGCGTAGTCGCCCGTGCTGCTCACCGAATGGGTCAGCGTTACTGTCGCGTCCACCACAGCGTCGTCGTCCTCGGTGGCGCGGACCGTCACCGTCTGCTCATCGTTCCAGTTGTCGGCGGTGAAGGTCAGACTCGTCTCGTCCACCGACACGTCCGTGCCCGCGAGGTCGGTGGTCACCGTCACCGCCACGTCCGCGGTCGGCTCTGAGTCCAGCACCACCGTGTAGGTCTCGTCGCCTCCTTCGTCCACCGTCAGGGCGGTCGGAGTCACGGTCACCCCGCGCTCGTCGTCGTCGGTGATCGTCCCGGTCGCCGCCAGCGTCGGCTGTCCGCCCGCCAGGGTCGCATTGGATGCGTTGCTCAGCGTCACGGTGAAGGTCTCTTCATCCGCCTCGTCGACCGCGTCGTCGGTGATCGCCACGCGGATCTCCTGCGCCGTCGTGGTCCCGGCCTCGAACGTCAGCGTGCCATTGGTCAGCGTGTAGTCCTCGCCTGCGGTCGCCGCTTCAGGACTCGTCCCGTTCGAGGTGGCGTAGTCCACCGTCACTGCATTGCTGCTGGCCACGCTCAGCGTCACCGTGAACGTCGCGCTGCCGGCATCCTCGGCCACGCTCTCATCCGCGATGCTCAACGTCGGCGTGTCGTTCTCCGCGATCGTCACCGCCACGTCCGCGGCGGTCTCGCTGGCGTAGTCGCCCGTGCTGCTGACGGTGTGCGTCAGCGTGACCGTACCGTCCACCACCGCATCCTCGTCCCCGGCCGCGGTGACCGTCACCGTCTGCGCCGTGTTCCAGTTGTCGGCCGTGAAGGCCAGCGAGGTCTTGTCCACCGACACGTCCGTGTCCTGCGGAACCGCCACCGTCACCGCCACGTCCGCGGTCGGCTCTGAGTCCAGCACCACCGTGTAGGTCTGGTCGCCCCCCTCGTCCACCGTCAGGGCGGTCGGAGTCACCGTCACTCCGCGCGCGTCGTCGTCGGCCAGCGTCACCGTCGCACTGCTCTGGCTGCCCAGCGTCACCCCGTCGGGCCGCGTCCCGAAGCCCAGCGTCACGGTCTCCTCGTCCTCATCCACGTCGTCGTCGGTCGCCGTCACCGCGAAGGTCTTTTCGGTCTCGCCGCTGGCGAAGGTCACGCTCGCCGGCACGCCCGAGTAGTCCGCCGCTGTCGCACCAGTGCCCGGCGTATGCGTCAATGGAATATCCACCGTCCGCTCCGGGTCCCCGCTCAGCTGCACCTGCACCGTCGCCGCGGCACCGCCCTCGGTCGCGGTGTAGGTCCCCGTCGCAAACGCCACCGTCACCGCCGGGTCGTCGTTATCGACAATCGTCCCGGTCGCCGCCAGCGTCGTCCCGCCGCCGGCCAGATCCGCACTCGCGGCGCTGTGCAGCGTCACGGTGAAGGTCTCTTCCTCTTCCTCATCGACCGCGTCGTCGGTGATCGGCACGCGAATCTCCTGCGCCGTCGTGGTCCCGGCCTCGAACGTCAGCGTCCCCGTCGTTTCCGTATAGTCCGAACCCGCGGCCGCCGTGCCATCCGAGGTGCGGTATTCGACCATCACCTCGTTGCTGCTGGCCACGCTCAGCGTCACCGTGAACGTCGCGCTGCCGGCATCCTCGGCCACGCTCTCATCCGCGATGCTCAACGTCGGCGTGTCGTTCTCCGCGATCGTCACCGCCACGTCCGCGGCGGTCTCGCCGTTGTAGTCGCCCGTGCTGCTCACCGAATGGGTCAGCGTGACTGTAGCGTCCACCACAGCGTCGTCGTCCCCGGCCGCACTGACCGTCACCGTCTGCTCATCGTCCCAGTTGTCCGCCGTGAAGGTCAGCGAGGTCTTGTCTACCGATACGTCCGTGCCCTGCGGAACCGTCACCGTCACCGCCACGTCTGCGGTCGGCTCTGAGTCCAGCACCACCGTGTAGGTCTCGTCGCCTCCTTCGTCCACCGTCACGGCGGTCGGAGTCACGGTCACCCCGCGCGCGTCGTCATCGGTGATGGTCCCCGTCGCCGCCAGCGTCGGCTGTCCGCCCGCCAGGGTCGCATTGGATGCGCTGCTCAGCGTCACGGTGAAGGTCTCTTCATCCGCCTCGTCCACCGCGTCGTCGGTGATCGGAACCGCGATCGTCCGGGACGCCGTGCTGTTCGCAGGGAACGTCAGCGTGCCATTGGTCAGCGTGTAGTCCTCGCCCGCGGTCGCCGCTTCAGGACCCGTTCCGTTCGAGGTGGCGTAGTCCACCGTCACTGCATTGCTGCTGGCCACGCTCAGCGTCACCGTGAACGTCGCGCTGCCGGCATCCTCGGCCACGCTCTCATCCGCGATGCTCAACGTCGGCGTGTCGTTCTCCGCGATCGTCACCGCCACGTCCGCGGCGGTCTCGCTGGCGTAGTCGCCCGTGCTGCTGACGGTGTGCGTCAGGGTCACCGCATCATCCACCACCGCGTCGTCGTCCCCGGCCGCACTGACCGTCACCGTCTGCGCCGTACTCCAGTTGCCCGCGGTGAACGTCAGGCTCGTCTTGTCCACCGACACGTCCGTGTCCTGCGGAACCGCCACCGTCACCGCCACGTCCGCGGTCGGCTCTGAGTCCAGCACCACCGTGTAGGTCTCGTCGCCCCCCTCGTCCACCGTCAGGGCGGTCGGAGTCACCGTCACCCCGCGTTCGTCGTCGTCGGCCAGCGTCACCGTCGCACTGCTCTGGCTGCCCAGCGTCACCCCGTCGGGCCGCGTCCCGAAGCCCAGCGTCACGGTCTCCTCGTCCTCATCCACGTCGTCGTCGGTCGCCGTCACCGCGAAGGTCTTTTCGGTCTCGCCGCTGGCGAAGGTCACGCTCGCCGGCACGCCCGAGTAGTCCGCCGCTGCCACGTCCGTGCCCGGCGTATGCGTCAATGGAATATCCACCGTTCGCTCCGGGTCCCCGCTCAACTGCACCTGCACCGTCGCCGCGGCACCGCCCTCGGTCGCGGTGTAGGTCCCCGTCGCAAACGCCACCGTCACCGCCGGGTCGTCGTTATCGACAATCGTCCCGGTCGCCGCCAGGGTCGCCTGGGCCCCGGCCAGGGTCGCATTCGCGGCGCTGTGCAGCGTCACGGTGAAGGTCTCTTCCTCTTCCTCATCGACCGCGTCGTCGGTGATCGCCACGCGGATCTCCTGCGCCGTCGTGGTCCCGGCCTCGAACGTCAGCGTCCCGGTCGTTTCCGTATAGTCCGAACCCGCGGCCGCCGTGCCATCCGAGGTGCGGTATTGGACCATCACCTCGTTGCTGCTGGCCACGCTCAGGGTCACCGTGAACACCGTCTCGCCGACGTCTTCATCCGCGCGCACATCCGCCATCGACAGCGTCGGTGTGTCGTCCTCGACGATCGTCACCGCCACCGGGTCCGCGGTCACTCCGTTGGTCCCGTAGTCGCCGCCGGTCACCGCGTGCGTCAGCGTGACCGCATCATCCACCACCGCATCCTCGTCCCCGGCCGCGCTGACCGTCACCGTCTGCTCATCGTCCCAGTTGTCCGCCGGGAACGTCAGCCTCGTCTTGTCAACCGACACGTCCGTGCCCGCCAGGTCCGTGGTCATCGCCACCGTCACCGTGCCTGTCGGCTGCGAGGTCAACACCACCGTGTAGGTGCCGCTCTCCCCCTCGTCGATGTCCAGTGCCGTCTCCGACACCGTCACCCCGCGCTCGTCGTCGTCGGTGATCGTGCCGGTCGCCGCCAGCGTCGACTGTCCACCCGCCAGGGTCGCATTGGATGCGCTGCTCAGCGTCACGGTGAAGGTCTCTTCATCCGGCTCGTCCACCGCGTCGTCGGTGATCGGAACCGCGATCGTCCGGGACGCCGTGCTGTTCGCAGGGAACGTCAGCGTGCCATTGGTCAGCGTGTAGTCCTCGCCCGCGGTCGCCGCTCCAGCGCCCGTTCCGTTCGAGGTGGCATAGGCCACTGTCACCTGGTTGCTGCTGGCCAGGCTCAGCGTCACCGTGAACGTCATGTCGCCGACGTCTTCATCCGCACGCACGCCGGACATGGACAGGGTCGGCGTGTCGGTCTCCGCGATCGTCACCGCCACCGCGTCTGCGGTCTCGCTGGCGTAGTCGCCCGTGCTGCTCACCGAATGGGTCAGCGTTACCGTCTCGTCCGCCACCGCGTCGTTGTCCGCGGCCGCGCTTACCGTCACCGTCTGCTCATCGTCCCAGTTGTCCGCCGTGAAGGTCAGCGAGGTCTTGTCTACCGATACGTCCGTGCCCGCCAGGTCCGTGGTCACCGTCACCGTCACGTCCGCGGTCGGCTCTGAGGTCAGCACCACCGTGTAGGTACCGTCGCCCCCCTCGTCCACCGTCAGCTCGGTCGGCGACACCGTCACCCCGCGCGCGTCGTCGATAATCGTCACCGTCGCGCTCTCCACCGTCAGGCCAGACGACACCGGTACCGTGCCGCTCACCGTGACCGTCTCATCCTCCTCGATCACGCCGTCGGCCACCGGCGTCAGCCTGAATGGCACCTCGCCGCTCGGCGCGTTCGCCGGGATCATGAGGTCAAAAGACTCCACGGCCTGGAAGTCGCCGGTGCCCGCGGTATTGCCGGCCACCGACACGCGCACCACCGTGTCCTCCGTCCGCGTCGCCGCATTGAGCGTGGCGGTCACCGTCACATCCTGGCCACCGCCGCGTTCCGCCACCGACGACGGCGACACGCTCAGCGTCGCGGTCGTCGAGGCCGTATCGTTGTCCTTTTCGGTCACCGTCACCGACGCGGCCACGATCCCGTGGTAATCTCCACTGGTCGTCACACCGTGCGCGATGGTCGCCGTACCTGCCGCCGCATCCGCATCCGCCGCCGCCTCCACCGTCACAGGCCGCGCCCGCGCTACGAGCCAGTCTGTTGTCGTGAACGTCAGCGACCTCGGCTGTACGGAGATATCGCTGTCGCCGCTCACCGTCATGCTGATCGTCACGTCCTCGGTCGGCGCCGAGGTCAGCGCCACGCTGTAGGTCGCGCTGCTACCTTCGTCAATCTCCAGCGTCGTCGGCTCCACGAGTACCGAGACCTCGTCGTCGTCGGCCAACGTCAACTCCGCCGATTCCACCGTCAGCCACGGCACCGGAACCTTCAACACTCCGCTCACCGTCAACGTCTCATCGCCCTCTGCGGTATAGTCGTTCAACGGTATCAGGGTGAATTGCGCCTCACCGCTCTGCGCGTTCGCCGGAATCGTGAGGTTGAAGCGCTTCACCTCCTGACGTAAGTCGCTCGTGCTCGCGGTATTGCCGTCCACCGACACGCGCACCACCGTGTCCTCCGTCCGCGCGGCCGTATTCAGCGTTGCCGTCACCGTCACGGTGGCGCCTCTCCAGGCGGAAACACCGCCCCCGCCCGGCGGCGGGCCGTAGTGGCCGGCGTCCTCCGGTACGGAGGTCGGGTCGAGCGTCAGCCTGATCGACGCGTCCTCCTCGACCGTCACCTCCAGGTCGACCGTCACCCCGTTGGCGCCGTAGTCCCCACCCGTGGCCGTGTGGGTCAAGCGCACCACGTCGGCCAGCTTGTCGGCGTCCTCCCTGGTGCTCACCACAATCGTCTTCGCCACGTTCCAGTTGTTCGCGTTCAATTTGCTCCTGGTGAACGTCAGCGATTCGGGATTCACCGACACGTCCGTTCCGGCCATCCCGCCGACCGCCACGGTCACGTTCGCGGTCGGCTCCGAGTCCAGCTTGACCGTGTAGCTGGACTCGGAGCCTTCGTGGATCGACAACGACGTCGGCGAGACGGTCACCCCGCGCGTGTCGTCGTCCGTCACCCTCACCACCGGGTGGCTCCCGTCTGGAATATGGTAATCCCCGTAAATTGGAGAAAAACCAAAATGCAGAAAAAAATCATCGCCATCTACGTCGTCGTCCGGTATCTCGAGGCTACGGATCACTGTCGTCACATTGCGGCCAAATGGTACTCCTATTGAAGATTGAAATAGGGTAACCTCCTCACCCCCAGGGACATAACTGTCAAACCCTACATTTCTACTATTGCTTCTAAATACTCGCAAAGTCGTGTTCAGCGGACTTACGATATCGTTATCCCGCCGGGTCACGGTAAGAACAATGTCTTCCCCTTCCTCCACTGATTCGCTATTGGTCGTTATGGAAGTCGTTGGCTGGTCATTGTCGTTTATTGCGACCTCGAGAAGGGCATATGGAGACTGCGGCCTATGGGAAGGATCGGCCAATTCGGAAGTTGGCCGCCTTCGGTACAGACCGTCAGCGATGGATACGTCAATGTAACTGCCGCACTCAAGCACGTCGTCATCGACGAACTCAATGAGTGTCTGTTGCACAAACAGGTCGTCTTGCTCCACGCCATCCTCGTCGCCGGCAGGGAACACCACCGTTGTCGGCAATGGGCCGGCGAGCAAGTCAGGCGCGTCGAAGCCGTTGAAGCATATAATACGGGCATCGATGTTTACCGTGAGGGGTGGTATGGGAATCCGAATATCGAAACCGTTTACATAGTTCTCCCCCTCGCGGACATTGCCCAATGCATCCGTCCCCCAACGTTGAATGGTGAAACTCACGCCGTGGTCTTCGGCTAAGTGGACTCTCCCTGGCTCTTCGGGAGCAGGAACATGCAAGGTACCATCACGTAAATCACTGGTAAGACGATACCCCACCATCTGGGCAATCTCGTTATCGAAAACGTCCACCGTTGCGGCGCCGGCTCCGTCTTCGGCCGCTACCACGTCGGGCGCCTCTCTCTCTTCGTTGTCCACGACCAACCGGACGGTACCCTCGCCGAGCTGGAGGGTGACCGAGCCGTCTCCTTCGAACTCGTTGTCGTCGTCGAGATCCAGGCACAGGGTGGGCGTCTTCGAGGCGTTCGGATCACTCGTCGAGTTCGACAGGGTCACGGTGTGGCTGCCGGGCGCCTCCGCGAGGAAATCCCCCCGCTGGCTGGCGGCTACCGCAAAGGTCAATTCGGCCAACACGCCTAATCTGAAGAACACGTCGGTCGACACTGTAAAGCAGGCCCGGCTCGCTTCGGATACCGGGTCTTCCTGCGGCGTGATCGTAACCCGCACCGGGTCGTCGTCGTTCACGGGAAAGGCGAAATGGGTCCTGCTCTCGGCGGTGGAAAACACCGCTGGTGAAGAAGCGTGCCGCAGGCGAAACATCCGGGGATCGGTCATCCAGGGATGTCTTGTATCGAGTTCGACATTGAATTGCCGGTGCGTGTAGAACACCTCGTCATCAGGCGGCCCCACGGTGAGCGTCGCGGTCGCTTCGCCCGCCTCGAAGGTGACGGGGTGCGCGCTATACCCATGGCCGAACGAGATCTTGCTTCGCAACAGCGTGCCGGGGATGGTCAGCGGGTCCGTCAGCGGCCCTTCGCGGGTCAGCGTGAAGGTGACCGAGCCGCCCTCATCGACCGACGCCGCGGCGCTCTCCATCGTCACCCACGGCACGTCATTGTCGGAGACGGTCACGGTCACGGTGGCGTCGGCCGCTACCACGACGGGCGCCTGTCTCTCTTGGTCTTCCACGACCAACCGGACGGTACCCTCGCCGAGCTGGAGGGTGACCGAGCCGTCTCCTTCGAACTCGTCGTCGTCGTCGAGATCCAGGCACAGGGTGGGCGTCTCCGAGGCGTTCGCATCCGTCGAGTTCGACAGGGTCACGGTGTGGCTGCCGGGCGCCCCCGAGAGGAAATCGCCCTGCTGGCTGGCGGTCACCGCAAAGGTCAATTCGGCCGGCACGCCTGTTCTGAAGACCATGTCGGTCGACACTGTAAAGCAGGCCCGGCTCGCTTCGGATACCGGGTCATCCTGCGGCGTGATCGTAACCCGCACCGGGTCGTCGTCGTCCACGGGAAAGGCGAAATAGGTCTGGCTCTCGATGGAGATAAACGCCGCTGATGAAAGAGTGCGCCGCAGGCGAAACATCCGGGGATCGCTTGTATCGAGTTCGACATTGAATTGCCGGTGCGTGTAGAACACCGCGTCATCAGGCGGCCCCACGGTGAGCGTCGCGGTCGCTTCGCCCGCCTCGAAGGTGACGGGGTGCTCGCGATACTCCTCGCCGCGCGAGATCCTGCTTCGCAACAGCGAGCCGGGGATGGTCAGCGGGTTCGTCACCGACCCTTCGCGGGTCAGCGTCAACGTGACCGAGCCGCCCTCCTCGACCGACGCCTCCGTGCTCTCCATCGTCACCCACGGCACGTCATTCTCGGTCAACGTCAGCGTCGCCCCGGTCGACGTCTGCGTGAACGGGGCGCCGCTCACGATGATGGTCTCGTCTTCCTCGAATGCGTCGTCGTCGATCGCGTTCAGGTTGAACGTGCCTGCTCCCGAGCGCTCGTTGGCCCGGATCGTCACCGGGAAGTCCGGCACCGCCTCAAAGTCGGTCCCCTCGGTCGCCGTGCCCCCAGCCACGGACACGATCACCGCGGTCGCCTTGTCGCGGGTGCTGCTTTGGGGATCGATCGTCGCCGTCACCGTCACGGTCTGCTCCCCCCCCTCCTCGCCCACGGATTCGGGGTTCAGCGTCAACTTCGCCACGCGGTCGTCGTCCTCGATCGTCAGCGTGGTCCCGATCACCGGCACGCCGGCCGCGCGGGTCGTCCCGTTGACGCGGACCTCCTTGTCCAGCGTCTGCAGATCGTTGCTGACCGCGGTGATCGTCACCGTGCCCGTGGCCGCCGTGGCATTGGCGGGAAAGTCCAGCCAATTGTGGTCGCTGACGATGAAATCCGCCCTCGCGGCCGGCGCCACCGCCTCCGGCGCCACCGTCACGCGCACCTCCTGAGTGAACGGGGGATCGATCGTCGCCGTCACCGTGGCCGACCCGCCGTCCTCGCCGATGCGCGACGGCGTCACCGCCAGTGTCACGATCGCGTTGACCAACCGCACGGTATAGGTGCGCCGCGTCGTGCGGTCTTCCGCGGTCACGGTCACCGTGATCTCGGTCGCCCGGCCGGGCGTCAGCAACACGTCGTGACCGGCAGACTGGTCGCTCTGGTCGAAGCGCGGCTCGATGACGAAGGTGGCGCCGGGGTCGCGCACCGCCGCGTGTACCCGCACGGTCACGCCGCGGCCGAAGATGGCCTCGTACCCGGTATGGCCCGAGCTGAAGGCCGGATCGAGACCGACGCCGCTACCGTGCGGGTCGCTCAGGCTCAGCGAGGCGAGCGCGGCGTCGTCGAAGACGGTGTCCACCAGGATCTCGAACTCCGCCGCCTGGTTGAAGATGTGAGAGTTGTTCAGCAACGACGCGGCATTCTCCGCAATGGTTACCCGCAGGGTGCCGTAGAAGCCGGCGTCCGGTCTGATGGTGATCCGCCACTGCGTCGCCGACACCTTGTTGGAGTAGAGCCGCCTCCCATGCACGACATCGACGTCCTCGTCGACGATGAAGAGGTTCGCCACGGACTCCGACCCGCCAGTCCCTGAATTGACCGGCTCGCTGAACGTCGCCAATACGACAAAGTCGCCCTGCACCGGCCCGGTCGCCTCGCTGGTCAGGGTGACGGTGAAGGGCGGCACAACGGTATAGGTCGCCTCGGCGCGGAAATTGCCCTCTTCTATAGCATCCTTCCGCACCACGAAGGTGAGCATCTCGGCGTCCTCGGCGGCATCTATCCAGACGAAGTGGACAATCGTGCCGTTACTGCGGTCAGTCCGTCGAAACTCGGTGATGGCGCCGCCGGTGACCTCGATGTCATCCGCCGCGAATCCCGTGACGGTCTCGGCGCCCTTGAAGAACACCCGCATGATCAGGATATCCCGAACCGTCGTCGCGTTGGTCTCGGCGCCGCCCCTAGTGACCGCCTGCAGCAGGGTCTCTACGTCCTCATCGGTGAGCGTCAGCGTCGCGGTGGTCACCTTCAGTCCGGTCGCGGCGCCGCCGACGGTGAGCGTCTTGTCTTCCTCGAATGCGTCGTCGTCGATCGCGTTCAGGATGAACGTGCCTGCTCCCGAGCGCGCGTTGGCCGGGATCGTCACCGGGAAGTCCGCCACCGCCTGGAAGTCGGTCCCCGCGGTCGCCGTCTCCCCGGCCACGGACACGGTCACATCGATCGGCGTGTCGCGGGTGCTGGTGTGGTCGTGCAGCGCCGCCGTCACCGTCACGGTCTGCGCGCCCCCATCCTCGGTCACCGCGTCCGGGGCCACGGTCAGAATCACGGTCTGGTCGTCGTCCCGCACGGTGACCGACGCCGTTGACGGCGAACCCGGCGCATAGGCATCCATGTCCTCGATCTGCGCCGATACCGTGCTCTCTCTTTCCACGGTCTGGTCGTTGGACGTCGGCACGGTGAACGATACGCTTGCCTGACCGGATCCGAAGCTCACGGTCCGCGAGCCTTCCAGGCCGTCGGCAACCATCGCGCCGGTCTCGCTCACCTCCACCGTCACGTCGAGCGCGTCCGTGTTGTGTGCTCCGCGCGCGAGCGTGAACGTGAGCGTCTCGCCCTCGGTGACGCCGTCGTCGTGATCCGCTGAGATCGATACCTGCACCAGGTCGTTGTCGCGCACGGTCACCGACCGCGTGCCGGCGTCGGCGTCGATCTGGTAGGCATCGTTCTCGTCGAGCGTCACGGTCAACGTCCCGTCGGCTTCGTCGAGATCGTCGTCGTCCGTCGGCAGGGTCAGCGTGGTATCTGCCGCACCCAGAGGGAAGGTGACGGATGATGACGCCACTGTGCCGAAGTCGCCGCTGCTGGTCACGCTCAGCAGCACGGTGAGGAATTCCCCGGTGGTCCCGTCGCGGGTCGCGGTGATCTGGAAGTCGGTTCCCTCATCCCCGCTCTCGGGGGCCACCGCGATTCCCACGACCGGCAGGTCGTCATCGAGGACGCGGAACGTGGCGGTATGCGGATCGCCCCGGCGGTAGCTGTGAGCCTCTTGCTGATCCACGATCTCCGCGACGCCGTACGTCACGGTGAAGTCGGCCTGGTGGAGGTCGTCATCGGCCGGCAATCGGAGGCGCGCCTGCGTCGACGCCTTGCCCGCGTCGAAATTCACATTGCCCGTCGTCGTGACGGCCCCGTCGCCGAATTGCGCAAACATGTACACGGAGACCAGCTCCAGCGAGGTATCGCCGTTGCGCGATACCTCGAAGACGTAGTAGTCCGTCTCCCCTTCGACCACCGACTCGGGGCTGAGGGAGGCGCGGCTCACGAATATCTCGATGTCGTCGTCCGGCACCGCGACGCTGACCCTGCCGGACTCGGAACTGACCTGGTACGTGGCGGCGGGCTGGATGGCGACGGTCAGCGAGTGGTGGGCGGCGTCGACCACCTCGTTCTCGTCCGTGGCCACGTCTACAGCGACGGTCTGCTCGCCGGCCGGGAACGTCGCCGTACGCGTCTGCCGGCTGCCGTTGTAGGTCACCTCCAGCTCGACCGCCAGCGCTGCGGTCAACGCGCCCGTGCGGGTCAGCTCGAAGCGGATGACGTTGCCCTCCAGAACGGGAAAATCCTCATAGGTTCCCAACACGCCGCCCACCAGGCTCACGGACACTTCGGGCAGGTGGTTGTCCCTGTTGACCTGGCTCCAAATGCCGGCCGGTGCGAGGAGGACGAGCGCGGCGATCAGGTACACCAGCGCGACGGCGGGGTTCCGGGAACGCAACCGCGGCGGGGCGCGCCGCGGGGCGCCGGGACCCGGGCACAATGGATCGTATGAATCGTACATGGACTGTAAGTGCCTTGGCGCGGCCTGCGTTTTCCTGCGCCTGCGCGGCGGGGCCGGGGATCACGGCGGCGGCCGCAAGGACCTGGAAAACGGCAAGGAGCCGGGCGGTTTTCGTGGTCTGCAAAAACCCGCGGTCAGGAACGCACCTGTGCGTCATCCTGCCGCGGGGAATCGCCTACTACTAGCACTATCCATGCCGGCTGTTGAGACGAAGAGATAACTCCTTGCAGATGAAGGAGTTAGAAGCATTCGTGGGAGGCCCGGGGGGTCTTGCGGGAGTGTCTCAGAATGCGACGCAGAACCGCCCGGACGAACCGCCTCGGGCGGCGCGGTGGTGGAGGGACTGCAGGTGGGGGACTACTACAACTGGGTGTCTATGAAGGAGTTACAGGGGAAAGCCGAGGCCGGAAAACCAAAGGATCTGTCGCAATTGCGCCGCGAGTAGCGTTTTGCAACACGAGTATCAATTGGCTACACGGGCAGGAGGGACGACTTCGCCCCGGGGGAGCAATTTGCGGGCGGCAGGCTCGCTCAGGCCAAGCGTTCGGCGAGTGCCGCCGAGGTGGCCCCTGTGTGCTCAGGGCCGTGGTGTGAAATGCCGGTCCCGGCAGGTCCCCGGGTCGGTACGACAAAGCCGGAAAACGGGCGAACGAGGGCGATGACAGCGACCAGTCTGAGCCTCCGCAAGCCGTTACAGTCCTCCGACTTGAGGGTCCTGGTCTTCTACGAGGATGCGAAGGTCCCGCCAATAGGCTTCGTAATCGCCTTTGACGTTGTGCCGTCCTATGCCCCAGGCATCGAGTGAGTCATCATCCTCTATGAAGGCCGGTCGAGGACCGCCGCCGGTTGACGAACGCCGGCGCCCGGCTCAACCCCGGTCGAGGTCGTATTTCTTCAACTTCCGGTGCATGGTCGACCGACTGATGCCCAACACGCCCGCGGCCTCCTTCACGTTGTTCTCCGTGGCTTCGAGGGCGCGCAGCAGGGCCTGTCGCTCGACCACCGCCAGCGGCAGGACGGCCGGCGGACGATCGCTTGCGGAAGCGAGGACCGGCGACAGCTGGTGCGGCAGGCTGCCCGACTGCAGCACCGAGGCCGTCTCCAGCAGCACGGCGCGCTCGATGGCGTTCTCCAGCTCGCGCACGTTGCCCGGCCAGTCGTACTGCAGCAGCAGGCGCAGGGTGCCGGTGGAGATGCCGTTGATGGACTTGCCGGCGCGTTCGGCGTAATTGGCCAGGAAGTGCTTGGCCAGCAGGGGGATGTCCTCGCGCCGCTCTCTCAGCGGCGGAATGACGATGGGGAAGGCGGCGACGCGATAGAACAGGTCTTCGCGGAACAGGCCCTCCTTCACGGCGCGCTCGAGGTCCTTGTTGGTCGCCGTTATCACCCGGATGTCTACGAATATCGGGGTGGTTCCTCCGAGCCTCTGGACTTCCCGTTCCTGCAGGACGCGCAGCAGCTTCCCCTGCAGGGCGTACGGCAGGTCGCCGATCTCGTCGATGAGAATGGTGCCCCCGTCGGCGCGCTCGAAAGCGCCGATTCTCTGCTGCGTCGCCCCCGTGAAGGCGCCCCGTTCATGCCCGAAGAGCTCGCTCTCGATGAGCGTCGCGGGGATGGCGGCGCAATCGAGGGCCACGAAGGGATCCTTCTTGCGCATGCTGTTGAAGTGGAACGACTTGGCCACCAGCTCCTTGCCGGTGCCGCTCTCGCCGCGTATGAGCACCGTGATATCGCTTTCCGCGGCCTGCTTCGTCAGCGCGTACACCCGCTGCATTCCGGGGCTGGTGCCCACCATGCCGGCAAGGGAGTAGGTCGTCTCCAGCTCGGTGCGCAGACGCAGCACCTCGGCCTTCATCTGCTCGGCTTCGATCTCCTTGGACACGTCCCGGTAGACGACGAGGCCGCCGATGGTATCGCCGCGGCCGTCGCGCACCGGCGCGGTGGAGCGGTAGAACAGCCGCTGCTCCGGCACCTTGCCGGCGCCGGTGGTCTCCACCACGTTGCCGCCCTCGAGGAGAAACCTTCCCTCCAGGTCGCCGAGGTCGGGTTCCCGGAAGCGCTCTTCCAGGCGCGCCTGCAGATCGCCCGGCTGCGCTTTCTTGAGCTCGCTCTCCTTCAGACCCATCAGCTTCTCGTACACCTGGTTGGCGAAGACCAGGCGTCCGCCGGCGTCGTGCATCGCAATGGCGTCTCCGGTGGCATTGAGCACGGCTTCCAGCCTTCGATGACCGGTGGAGAGCTGCCGCCGTTTTTCCGCCAGGTCCCGCTCGACGTTCCACTTCCCCACCAGCGAAAGGGTGATCTGCTGTATCTCCTCGTGGGCGAAAGGTTTCCTGATGTAGAGCAGCTTGTGCAGCAACTCCATGTGGTGGACGATCTCGGGCAGCGACCGGTCGGTGTACGCGGTCATGATGACGATCTCGAGGTCGCGATCGATCTTTCTCACCCGGCGGATCGTCTCGATGCCGTCGATGCCCGGAGGCATTCTGATATCGATGTAGGCCACGGCCACGGGGCGGTTCGATTCCTTTCCCGCCCGGACGATCTCGTATGCTTCCTCTCCGTTGCTCGCGTGCAGCAGCTCGAACTCCGGGAGAAAGCTCTCCTCCTCTTCCTCGCCCATGAACGCGGCGGCCAGATCATGGGCCGACGGCCTGGCGAGAACGGGCTTCAACATCTCCGAAAAGTCTTCGTGGATCTCGTGCTGGTCGTCGACGATCAGCACGCGGTTGTTCTCGCCCTGTCTGTCGGTCATCACGGCCCTTCTCCCGCGGTTGCGTGGGGAGCGACCGCGGAAAGCGGCAGCGTCACGCGCATGGTCGTTCCCTTTCCGGTGCCCTCGCTCAACGGCTGCATGCGCCCTCCGAGGCCGATGACGAAGTTGGCCGCCGAATGGAGACCGAGCCCGCTCCCCGACTGTTTCGTCGTGTAGCCGGGGGAGAAAAGCTCCTTGGTGTCCTTGTTGCCGATGCCGATGCCGTTGTCGGCCACTTCGAGGTCGAGGAATTCCTCCCCGGCGCTGGCCCTGATGCGGATGAGGGGGGTGTCGTCGAGTCCCTGCGCGGCGGCGAGCTCGTCGATGGCTTCGAAGGAATTCTTGACCAGGTTGACCAGCATCTGGTGGAACTGGCTCTCCTGGATGCGGCGCGCCGTCGCAGTCGATGGCGACCTGGATGCCCCTCTGGTCGAGCGAGTCCCTCAACACCCTGACGGCGCCCGAGAGCGCCCCGTGGAGGTCGATGTCCTTGCGAGCCAGGCCGGGACCGGCGAGGGCCTTCTGGGTGCGGACGATGTCGGCGATGTGGTTGCCCCGGTCGCGGACGCGGTCCACCGTCTTCATCAGCTCCTCGTTGCGCCGGGAAGAGCCTTCGGCGAGCTCGACGATGAAGGGCATCACCTTGCGGCCCTGCGGGTCGTTGGCGATGTAGTCGAGCCAGTCCTCCCGGTGCTCCCGCACCGCCGCGGCCAGGGCGAAGAGACGGCGGCCCACCGGGTCGTTCATCAGGGTCCGGCGCACGGTCTCGATGCCCGTGGTGACGCTGTTGATGGCGTTGCCGATGTTGTGGAGAATGGTTTCGACGATCTCCAGCCGCCCCTGCGCGAAGGCCCGGGCGAGCGCCTCCTCGGCCAGCAGGCGCTCGGTGACGTCGCGGAAGATGATCACGCCGCCCCGGATGCCGCCGACCTTGTCGAGCAGCGGCCGCGCGCTCACCCGGATGTAGACGCCGTTCGGCTTCTTCGGATTGCGGATGAAGATGTCCTCCTCGTCGGTGGACTCGCCGCGGTGGATGGCGCGGATCAGCGGCAGATCCTCCGTCTTCATCGGTGTTTCCCGGTCGGGATGATAGGTGCCGTACCTCTCGGCCCACTCCCCCTGCGGCGCATCCGTCGCGCCCATGCCGACGATCTGCTCGGCGCCGGGGTTCACGTAGAGGAATTCCCCCTTGGCGTTGGCGACGACGATGCCGTCGCTGATGCTCCTGAACGCGGTATCTATGAGCTCGTTCTGATTGCGCAGCTCCGCCATCGTCTTCGCCAGTTCCGCCTCCGCCTGCTTCTGGCGGGTGACGTCGCGGAACACGATCACGCCGCCGCCGTGCCCCTCCACCTCGGCCTGCAGCGGCCGCCCGCTGACGCTGATGTACACCCCGTCCGGCCTTTTCTCGTTGCGGATGAACAGCTCGATCCCGTCGGTCGCCTCGCCCCGCATGGCGCGCACCAGGGGCAGCCGTTCCGTGGGCACGTGGGTCGTCTTGTCGGGATAGAAGACCCCGTATCTCCCGGTCCATCGTTCGGGCGGCAGATCCAGCATGCCGACGCCGACGATCTGTTCGGCGCTGGGGTTGAACAGGGTGAACCTGCCCGCTGCGTCGGCGACCACCACGCCGTCGCTGATGCTGCTGAAGATGGTCTCCATGAGGCCGGCCTGTTCCTGCTGCAGGGCGAGCGTCCGTTCCAGCCCCCGCGCCTCTCCATGGCTGCGTTCTCTTTCGTTCCTGGAGACGGCGGCCTGGATGTTCAGGTGCAGCTGGCCCTCTTCGAACGGCCTCAGCACGTAGCCGAACGGGTCAGTCGCCAGCCCCCGTTGCAGCAGCTCTCCATCGGCCTCGTCGGTCAGGTAGACCACGGGAACTCCGAACCGGCTGCCGATCCGCTCCCCCGTTTCCGGGCCCGTCAGCTCCCCTTCGAGCCCGAGATCGACCAGGGCCAGGTCGGGTCGCGCGGCCCCGGCTCTTTCCAGGGCCCGGCGGCCGCTGGAAACCGCGGCGCACACCGTGTATCCCCGGGATTTCAGGCACTCTTCGAGGTGCGCGGCGCCGCACTCGTCGCCGTCGACGATCAGTATCCGACGATCAGTATCCCTGGCGTTGGTCAACTGGTTGCGTCCTTTCCGGGCATCTCACGGGGGCGGATGTATCAGCAGCGGCCGTTCCGCGAGAATCGACGACCCCGCGCACGGCGGCCGGCCGCCGTGCCAGCGTGGAAATCGGGCAAATCAGTCTAAATCGGGCAAATGACCGGTATATGAACCGCAAAATCCGTGCCGCTCTCGAATAAAAAGGTCCAACTTATTGTAGTTAAAGGAGTTGGAGCGCTTTTCCTGAACGATTGGATTTCGGCCGGCGTGTTGCAAAATGCTTCACGGAAAGCCGCCGAAAGGCCGCATTTTTGCAGTAACAGGGGGTATAACTGGATGTCTACAAAGGAGTTATGGGGAAAATCCGAGGGTGGGACAGAGGCTGTGTGGCAATTTGAGACTCAAGTCGCATTTTGCAACACAGCGGCAGTGGCGCCCCGGTCCCGGGAACAACACACGTTAGCAACCACAGATGTACGTGTGCTGCCCGCGTAATCTTGAAAGAGAAGGGGGGTGTCGTCCAGATGAGGCTACAGGGTGGGGGGAAACCGGAGGGCCGCGGCGGCGGCCTGGCGGCGGCGGGGGGCTTGGCGGCGGCGGCCTCGGTACCGGCGCCCCGGCCGGTTCACGGCGCGAACCGGCCCATCAACGGCCACGGGGGGTCCGTCCGTGAGGACGGCGCTAGAAGAAGGCGATCTTGACGAGCAGGGCCAGGATGGCCGGGCCGTAGCCGAACTTGAGCAGGCCGAGGTCGCGCTCGATTTTGCCAAAGCGCTCATCGATTTTGCCAAGGCGCTCATCGATTTTGCCAAAGCGCTCATCGAAGCTCGCTTTCAGCTCGTCCAGGTCCTCCTTGGTGACCAGCCGCTCGGCCAGGGGTATGGCCCCGGCGGCGGCCTTGGCTTTCTCTTCGGACGTACCCGCTTCGATCAGCGCATCGTAGACTTCCGAGACGATCAGGCTCATGGCAGCTCCCCTGTTTCTCATCGACAAATTAGCGATTCATTCTTCGCACAGGCAAGGAATTCACCGGGCCCGCTCCCGGCCTGCAACGGGCGCATCGGACCGGTTTCCAGCTAATCGGCTCCCGCGGTTGCGTGGGGAGCGACCGCGGAAAGCGGCAGCGTCACGCGCATGGTCGTTCCCTTTCCGGTGCCCTCGCTCAACGGCTGAATGCGCCCTCCTATGGCAATGACGAAGTTGGCGGCCGAATGGAGACCGAGCCCGCTCCCCGACTGTTTCGTCGTGTAGCCGGGGGAGAAAAGCTCCTTGGTGTCCTTGTTGCCGATGCCGATGCCGTTGTCGGCCACTTCGAGGTCGAGGAATTCCTCCCCGGCGCTGGCCCTGATGCGGATGAGGGGGGTGTCGTCGAGTCCCTGCGCGGCGGCGAGCTCGTCGATGGCTTCGAAGGAATTCTTGACCAGGTTGACCAGCATCTGGTGGAACTGGCTCTCCTGGATGCGGATCCGCCGGGGCGCGCCGTCGCAGTCGATGGCGACCTGGATGCCCCTCTGATCGAGCGAGTCCCTCAACACCCTGACGGCGCCGGCGAGCGCCTTGGGCAGGTCGATGTCCTTGCGATCCATGCTGCCGGGACGGGCCAGCCCCTTCTGGGTGCGGACGATGTCGGCGATATGGTTGGCCCGGTCGCGGACGCGGCCCACCGTCTTCATCAGCTCTTCGTTGCGCCTGGAAGAGCCTTCGGCGAGCTCGACGATGAAGGGCATCACCTTGCGGCCCTGCGGGTCGTTGGCGATGTAGTCGAGCCAGTCCTCCCGGTGCTCCCGCACCGCCGCGGCCAGGGCGGAGAGACGGCGGCCGACCGGGTCGTTCACCAGGTTCCGGCGCACGGTCTCGATGCCCGTGGTGACGCTGTTGATGGCGTTGCCGATGTTGTGGAGAATGGTTTCGACGATCTCCGACCGCCCCTGCGCGAAGGCCCTCGCCAGCGCCTCCTCGGCGAGTCTGCGCCGGGTGACGTCGCGGAAGATGATCACGCCTCCCCGGATGCCGCCGATCTTGTCGAGCAGCGGCCGCGCGCTCACCCGGATGTAGACGCCCTTCCGATTCTTCGGATTGCGGATGAAGATGTCCTCCTCGTCGGTGGACTCGCCGCGGTGGATGGCGCGGATCAGCGGCAGATCCTCCGTCTTCATCGGTGTCTTCCGGTCGGGATGGCAAACACCGTACTTCCCTGCCCACTCGTCCGGCGGCCCGTCCTCTATGCCCATGCCGACGATCTGTTCGGCACCGGGATTGACGTAGAGGAATTTCCCCTCCGCGTCGGCGACGACGATGCCGTCGCTGATGCTTTTGAAGGTGGTCTCCATGAGCCGGGTCTGTTCCTGCTGCAGGGCAAGCGTCCGTTCGAGCTCGGCTTCCGCCAGCTTGACCCGGGTGACGTCGCGGATGACGACCATTCCCCCTTTCGGAGCGCCCGGACTGCTCACCAGGGGCCTGCCGGTGACACTGACGTAGACACCATCCGGCCTCTGCTCGTTGCGTATGAACAGGTCGACATCGTCCGTGGCCCGGCCCTTCACGGCAAGCCACAGCGGATTCAGCTCCTCGGGGAGGATCGTTTCTCCATCGGGTTGAAAAAGGCCGTATGTCGTGGGCCACTTGGCGATATCTTCCTCCAGCGGATGATCGCCGCCTATCTGCCGCCCGCTCTCATTGTAGAACAGGAGGGTCCCGTCTTCCCCCATGGCGACCACGCCCTCTCCCATGCTGTTCAACAAGGTGTCCATGAGTTGGGCCTGGTTTTGCAGGCGGGCAATCGTCTGTTCCAGCTGGGCTTCCGTCTGCTTGAGCCTGGTGGTATCGTGGAGGACGACCACGGCCCCTCTCGTAACCCCTGCTTTTCCCAGCAGGGGCCTGCCGTTGAGGCTGACGTGAAAACCTTCCGGCTTCAGTTCGTTGCGGATGAACAGCTCCACCCCGTCCGTGGCCTGGCCCTTCAGAGCCAGCAACAGGGGATTCCGGTCCGCGCTGAGGACCGCTTTACCATCGGGTTGAAAGACACCGTATTTCTCGGGCCATTTGCTGATGTCTTCCTCCCTCGGATAGATTCCGGCCATTCTCCGCGCGCTCTCGTTGTTGACCAGCGGCACGCCCTTCTCGCTGACGGCAACCACGCCCTCGCTCATGCCGTCGAACACGGTTTTCAAGAGCCGGGTGAGGTCCCTGTATTTCCTGATGATTCGCTTCAGACGGGTCTCCGTCTCCCTGTGCCTGCTTTCCCTCTCGTGCAGGGAGAGGGCGGTCAGGATGGACAGGTGCAGTTGGCGCTCGTCGAAGGGCATCGGCACGTAGCCGAAGGGAGCGGTCGCCTGAGCCCGTTGCAGCAGGTCTTCCCCGGCTTCGTCGATCAGGTACGCCACCGGAACGCCGAACCTGCTCCCGATCCGCTCGCCTGTTTCCGGGCCGGTGAGCTCCCCTTCCAGCCCCAGGTCGACCAGGGCCAGGTCGGGCGGCGAGGCCGCGGCTTTCTCTACCGCCTCGCGGCCGCGGGAAACCGCGGCGCACACCGTGTATCCGAGGTTTTGCAGGCACTCCTGCAGGTGTGCGGCAACGGCTTTGTCCCCTTCGACGATCAGTATCTTCGCGTTGGTCATGCTCTTTGCTTCCTTTGCGGGCTTTTCGTGTGCCGGCTGATTCAGCCCAGGTCAGAACTCCGGTGCAAATATTCCGGGTCCGGCCCTCCTTTGCCTGTCGCCGATCCCGGGGGAGGGACGCTGCCCGGCTGTTTGCAGTCAGCCGGCAGGTACTTCCCACTTCTTCCTTTCCCACTGCTTCTGCCCGATCCGCTCGACGTACTCTTCTCCCATGTGCTCGGCCAGCCAGCCCTTCAGGGGAACGTCCTCCTCTGTCGGCTGCCACCACCCTTTGACGTCCACCCCGTCGCCGAGCAGCTGCCGTCGTATCGGACCGCACTTCTCGAGAATCTCACCGGGAATCAGGTTGTAGTCGAGGCCGCGCAGCCAACGATAGCTGTACCCCAGGAACAGCACTTTCCGGGTCCTCTCCGAGGTGTTGATCCCGCGGGAATGCCACATCCGCCGGTCGAACAGCACGGCCGTTCCCGCCTTCACCCGGATCTGCATCCCATCGGCAAAATCGGAGGCCTGATCCCGTTTGTGGCTTTCGGGGACGATCCTGATCCCCCCGCTGTCCGGGGCGCTGATGTCGGTCAGCCAGAATCCGACCTTCAGCGACAGCCTGGGATGGGGACGCTCCATTTCGGGGATCGGCCGCCCGCCGTCCTGGTGCCATGCGCCCGGCTTGGGATCGACGTCATCCCCGGATTCGGGTGGGTAGTAGATCAAGTGCGAGATGTAGTGCTGGACGTTCCAGCCGAGAATGTCCCAGATCAACGGGAAGGTCTTCGGCCAATCGAGCAGTTCGAGAAACAGATCGTCCTCGACGATGGTCCTGAACTTCATCATCAGGGAATCCGGGGCCAGAGCCCGCGCAGCCCGTTCCCGGGCATCGACGCGATCGCCGGCTTCCAGCAGCTTTCCCAGCATGTCGTCGTCGAGGGCATCCTCTACGACCAGGTATCCCCGATCCTCGAAGTGATCCCGCTGTTCATCGGTCATGCAGTACTGCAGGCAGTTCCGGTCCATGGGTGTCTTCTCTTCTCTACGGTTCTGGTTCGTGCTTAATGTCGTGCAAATCAAACTACCTGCCGACCAGGAGGCCTCCATGCAGGAAACACCCATATCAATCGGCTGCGACCGCCAGCTGCTGCTCGACCGCCGCCTCATCGACGAGCTGCAGGACGCCCGCCAGGTCCTCCACCAACCGGTGCGCACCGGACCGGCCGAGCTGTCGCTCTACATGACCGAGCACTGGCGCTTGCCCACCTCCTGCATCCGCCGCCTGACGCTGCGCCTCGATGGCTTCGCCTCGGTGCAGGCGCCCTACGGCGGCGGCCGGTTCATCACAAAACCCCTGATCTTCAGCGGCGATCAGCTGCGGCTCAACATGTCCACCTCCGCGGCCGGCAGCATCCGCGTCGAGGTCCAGGACGAAAACGGCAGGCCCTTCCCAGGGCTGTCGCTAGCGGATTCGGCGGAGCTGTTTCAGGACCAGACGGACCTGGCGGTGCAGTGGAAATCGGGGGCCGGTGTGGGTCCCCTGGCCGGGCGGCCGGTGCGTCTGCGGTTTGTCATGTACGACGCCGACCTGTATGCGCTTCGCTTCTGCGCCAGAGACGAGGAGTGAGTGCCCGTCTGACAGCCCGTTGATATAGTTGCCCCGCAGGCGAGCCACGGCAGGCCGCGGCCCGGATGGACTCTCCGCCGGGACCACGCGGATCTCACGCGAAGTGGTTTCTTTGACCTGCGCCACCGTGCATGTCACTGATGGCAAGTGTGAACCCCTCCAGGAAATGGTCCGGCCTGTCCGCCAGATGGCGCAGCCTTATTTCTCTCACGAGGAAAGGTCCGCCCAGATCCAGATACACAGCCCATGGGGTTCGATCGACGGTTTGGTCGAAGCTCTCTGGAGCTATGACCGGCCACGAAAAAGCCGTGGTCGGATCCTGATCGACCATCACCAGGACCCGGTGGTCCCGGATCAACCTGGGAGCGCTGACTCCCACGAAACCGTCTCTGATCAGAAGCGTGGCGGCGATATCTTTGTCAGCGGCGAAAAAGTTGGGTTGCAATGAACCGGTTTGCAGTGATCCTGCTCCACCGCAGCGAGTAGCAGCGACGCCGTCCAGTCGATTTCGCGGAAGTCGATGCCGAGGCGCTCCAGGCTGTCCCTTTCCGTGGCAGAGAAGGGCGTTCCGATGCGGTGGACGATAACCCCCAGGCGTCACCCACACCGAGAGCGGAAGCAATCAAGACAAGCAGGAGCGTTCCTGTCGTCTTTAAACAGCGGGGGGTGTGAATCCTCTGCGCGTCACTGGCAACCACCCTGGGGTGGCGCAGGCAATAATCTAGCCATCCAGGTTCGTGTTGCCACTCGATTTCGCCGTTGCGGAGGTCGGCGGTTTACCGGGGCATGGCCCGCCACGATCAGAATTCGGTTTCCATTACCAGATACAGCGATTCGGCAGCTCGGCCTGCACCTCGCACCGACACGCAGCGGCCATTGGCGTAGCACTGCTCCCGTGCCGGACGGCGATATCAGCCGTAGACGACTCGCAGGAACACAGCCAACACGGCACCGACCAGTGCTCCGTCCCGTACTGAGTTGATTTTGTCTCGCCTGAGAGTTCGCGCAGCACTGCGAAGAGCAGGTCGATCTGATCTCCTGCCCTGGGTCATCTTGCAGGCCAAGTCCCCGCATACTCACATGTACAGGACTACTGAATGCGCCTTGATGGAGGGCAAAAAGAGGTGCCTTGTTTTGCCTATAGTCAAAGAGATGCCTTGTTTTGCCTATACTCTCCCACGCCGTGGAAGAGTTCCTGGAGGTCGAAGGCGTCTCCAAGGAGGCGAAGCGGAAGATCCTGTGGGGATTACTGTGCGCGGCTGTACGGTCTTTGAGGGGTAGGGTTCGGGCTCAGAACCTGAAGGTCGCAGGTTCGAATTCGGCCCGCACGTGCTGAACACGTGGTTGATAGTGCTGTTCATCTTCCGGCTGGTGTTCTCGCAGGACCGGCAGGGCTGCCACCTACATGTTACCATTGGTTGAGGGGCTGTTTGCCCTCGGGAACGAGGATCTGGGAGCCAAAGACGTGCTGACAGCTATAGGGGTTTGCAATTCGCTATGACTGCGTTGTTCGTCCCGACGTGCCGGAAATCCAGTCAGGGAAAGGGAGCAATATGGCCGCTACCAAGGTCCATGAAGTAGCGCTCTTGTTTGTTCGCGAACAACGCGCCGTCGCTGAGACGCTGACGCGAGAGCTGCAACGTAAGGGGGTAGCGGTCTTTTGCGACTACTTCGAGAACTCCGAGTTGGCGCCGCGCATCGCGGATGCAGACCGGAATGCGGGTCTGGAACGAGCGGAGCTCGTCGTCTTGTTGTTATCCAGACAATACCTTGACCGGGCATGGGAACGAGACGAAAGGGGCTTGATCCTCTCTGAGATTTCAAAACGGAGTGGCGCTGTGGTGCCGTTGCGCTTCGATGACACTCCCGTTCCGGATGGATTACCCTCGGGCACTGATTGCAAAGGAGCCGACGAATACGCGCTTACGCAAATAGCCGAAGGCATCGGCGAAAAGCTCTTTGACCATCGGGCGCAAGGTGGGGGCGCTGGCGGAGCCAAATATCCGCAGCTGACGGCGCTGGTGGGCGAGGCGGAGTTGGACTACGACAGTGTCGAGCATTTCGTTATCGGGCGAGGCGAACTGAAGTTCGAGACGATGTGGAGTAAATGCAATTCCACCAGCATCCATGTCTACAATGACGCGCCGTCGATCGAAGGGGTGGCTCTGGCCTCAGGATATACGTCGATAGAGCAGATCATTGACGCGCGGTTCCTCGATTACAGGGGCCGTACACGGACACCCCGCGAGGGTGAGATTGTCGTATTGCGTAACGTCAACGGCTGCTACGCCGCAGTGCAGGTGCTGGACGTGAAGGATAGTACGCGGGAGGACGACATCGACGAACTGCGCTTTCGATACATCATTCAAGCCGATGGCACGGACGACTTCGGCGGGGGCGCGTGCGTGGAGTCTGTTCGGGTGCGAGGGTTCCGCTCTCTTAGGTGTGTGGAACTGGGCGGGCTGGGGCACTTGGTGGCCATGATCGGACCTAACGGGTGCGGCAAGTCGAACGTCATCCGGCTCTTCGAGATGATGCATCGCATGCTGGGATCCCGCCGTTTGGCAAATTTTGTGGGCGAACACGGCGGCGGGGACGATCAGCTATTCAACGGCAGCAAGGCAACGCCGCGCGTTGAGGTTGAAGTTACCCTACGGGTCGGAGAAGCGGACTACTACGACTATCGGTTTTCGCTCAAATACGGAAGCGAAGATCGGCTGTTGTTTGCGGACGAAGCCTGCCGCTTGCGACATGAGGAGCACGAAAATGCGGACTGGCAGCCGATCGAGAGCAGCACGGGGGGCGTCGAGGCGGGGTTAGTCGAGGTCGGCCATCGGCCCCGCCCCGCGACAATCCACTCGCGCGTGGCAGGAAATATCGTGCGTCTGCTCGGAGAGTGTCGGGTGTACCAATTCCATGACACATCAAAAGACTCGGGATTCAAGAAACCTTGTGATATTCAGGACTATCAACGGTTGGCGAGTGACGGCCGCAATCTGGCTGCGGTGCTGTTGCACCTGGAGCGAAGGGACCGGCGGCGATACGAGCTGATTTGCGATCACATTGGTCGCGTATTGCCGGGGTTTGATCGGTTCGATCTTCAAGAGGTCCGGGGGAAGGTCGCGTTGCGATGGGTGTCCACGTACGGCGACAAGACCTTGGGCGCCCATCTGACGTCGGACGGGTCGTTACGGTTGTTCGCGCTGGTTACTATGTTGAACCTCCCGTCCGAAATTCTGCCGACTCTCGTACTTCTCGACGAGCCCGAGCTCGGACTTCATCCGGCGGGTATTGCACTGGTTGGAGGGATGATCAAGGCGTTGTCGTACGAGAGGCAGATCGTGGTCGCGACGCAGTCGCCGTTGCTCATAGACGCTTTCGAGCTGGATGAAGTGGTAGTACTGGAAGCGGACAACAACGGCACACGGGCACGCTCGCTCGCCTCGGATGATTATATAGAATGGCTTGATGAAGGTTTTCTGCCCAGCGAACTGTGGCAAAAGAACCTGCTTGGAGGGCGCCCTTGATCCGGGTTGCGATCCTGGTGGAGGGGCCGACCGAAGAGGAGTTCGTCAAACGAATTCTGGCCAGCCATCTTTGTCAAAAAGGCGTATTGGCGAATGCGCACAACCTTGGGGGCGGAGTGAATGAGCATAAGATAGCCCGAGAGATGCGTCTTTTATGCAGATCGTACGACGTGGTCACGTCGCTGGTCGACTATTATGGATTCCAGGGTAAGGAAGGTGCGACTGTAGCTAAGCTTGAGCAGCGAGTATGCGCGGAAGTCGGGAACAGGATGCCGAGCAGCGGCGGCTGTAAGATCTACCCATACGTACAGAGGCACGAATTTGAGGGGCTATTGTTCTCAAACGTGGAAGCATTCGAGCAGATACCAAGTGTGACTCCCGCGAACGTACAACAGCTGAAAAGAATTAGAGATCGGTTTGTAACGCCTGAGGACATTAACGACAGCGACACTTCGGCACCAAGCAAGAGAATCCAAAAAGTGATCCCGACATACCAGAAGGTGGTGAACGGCGCAGTCTTGGCAAAATGGATCACGCTGGCGAAGATACGCCAGGAGTGTAAGCGATTTAACGCATGGGTGACTTGTTTGGAGACGCTCGGTGAAGAAGCGGGCTGACAAAGCGCAGCGGAGTGCCTTGGCTGTATGAGGTGGTCCCGGATTGTTGGACAGGGGCCGTCCGCGTGCGGACGAGTTGGCCCGTCCAGGTCCGTGACCTAGGCGCCGGCTTCCGGGGCGTCCTCATGCAGACGAGCGGTGGATCCTGATCCGGGCGGATACGTGCCCAACGGCAACCTAACTAACCGTACTGAGAGTCCTGCCGAAGGATCTGCAAACGATCTTCAGGGACCTTTGCCCCTGTGGGTGCGTTCAGCGCCTTGATTGCTCGCGCAAACGCCTCGAGGAGCAGATTGATCTCCGAGCTTGGCTATCTCTCTCAGTGTGCCGGCCCCCGCCCTCACATGTAGGTGATGACGTTCCCCGTGCCCCCGGCGATGGCATCGACGACGGCCCAGAACCCGCCCACGCTCACCTCTCCGAGGATCATGCCGAGGAAGAGCGGCTTGAAGAACTGGTAGACCCGTATCCCGCCATACCCCAAGATGACCGCCTTGAGGCCCCAGGCGAGGAAGGCGGGGAACCAGATCTCGCTGGTGAGCCAGCCGACGGCGACGGTGAACCCCAGCGGATGAAGTGGCCACCAGAACCAGCGCTTCTGCGCCAGGAGCAGGAGCCCTTCCACGGTCCCGCCGATGCCGGTGAACACCCAGCCGCGGAGGTCGGGTGCGGTCGGGTTGTGCATCCACGACAGCAGATAGTTCCAGCTGTAGGCGAACCCCGGATAGGTGCCGAGGTTGTTGCCGCCGTAGGTGTAGCCCATGCGCAGGTTCATCCAGGTTGCCGCGAGGCAGACGCCGAAGAAGAGCGGCAGGACGACCAGCGGAATGCCCGACCGCCAGAGCCAGGCGCAGACGAAGATCCCCGAGCCGATCGTGCCGAAGAAGGCCAGCCTGTAGGGCATAAGCTCTTCGCTGTCGTCCACTCCCTGCGAGGGCCGCCAGGCCTTGACGACGACGTCGCGCAGGTGGCGGCGGGCGATCCACAGGCCGTAGAGGACGAAGACGAAGACGGCCCCGGCGGCCTGGTGGGAGAAGTCCGCGGTCTGCGAGTACTCGAAATAGCTGAGCCGCTCGGTGCTGGCGATCCCGACACGGCGGAACAGCCCGCCCTGCAGCTTGAGTCACGAGGTAGAAGAACCAGATGCTGAAGGAGATGTCGAGGTCGACGAGGTAGAAGAAGCCGAGCCAGGCGTAGCTCAGGGCGATTCCTTCGCCCCAGGCATCGATACTTCGAAACCAGTTCACCCAGCCGAGGTAGAAGGGGAACTCCGGTATGCTCGGGTAGTAGTGGTTCAGCCCGGTGAGGCTGAAAAGCGTGAAGGGGATCGCGAAACCCAGCCACATCCCCCTCTTCCTGAAGAAGGGCAGGATGCGGCCGCCGGGGGAGTCGGCCCCGTCGAGCATGCGCGCCGGCAGCTGCACCATCGGATAGCTGAGGCGCTCGTGCCGCGACCACTGCCGGTGCATGATCGCGGCCATGCAGAAATCATGAAGCTCAGCGCGAGGTAGAAGGGGAACCAGTGGCCGAGCGGCTCGATCCAGGCTCCCCAGGGAATCGACTCGCCGCGGGGCAGGCCTTCGTAGAGATGGAAGATCGCGTAGCGGTCCTGCGGAACCATCCAGTCGGGGATGTAGGGGTGGTAGATCTCGGCGAACTCGTTCTCCGCGGTGGCCATGTAGTACGGCCCGGTGATTATGACGATGAGGAAGTTGAGGAAGTTGTAGGTCGGCGCGGTCACCGCCATCATCAGCATGGCGTAGACGAGGACGAGATCCCCCCGGCCGAGGGAGAAGCATCTCCCGACCAGGCCGAGCAGGGCGTTGACGGCGAAGACGAGGAGAAAAAAGATGGCCCCCGGCGAGGAGCTGTTGATCCCCATGGCCGAGGCCTGGAGCACGAAGACGACGTACGGCGCGCACAGGCTCACCGCGACCGAGAACACGGTCCCGACGATGAACCCCTTGGCAGTGAAGGGCGACCTGGGTCGCGTCAACGGAGACGGACGGTGCGGGTTTGCGGGGTCAGCCCAGCTCGACGGTGTCGGTGCGGCCGATTTCCTTGCGGTGCATGTAGTCCTCGTCGCTGACGAGCTCGACCAGCGGCGGCGGCAGCAGGGCCTTCAGGCCGCCGGTGAAGCGGTGCTCCCAGCCGCGGCTCTGGGTCTTGTAGCGGTAGTTGACCATGCGCCGCTCTCGGTCCACCGGCTGCCAGGGGATGACCCCGTGGGTGGTCAGCTCCGTGAAGAGGACGGCGTCGCCGGCGGCCGGGGTTAGGTTGACGACCCCGGGGGGAAGCTCGTCGCCGATCACGCCGTTGTGGAACGACTCCTGCGGCCGCGGGAAGGCGCTCTTGTGGGAGCCGGGAACGAGGACGAGACCGCCGTCGCCGGGCTGTACTTCGGTGAGGTAGAAGAAGATGACGAAGTCGTTGCAGTAGACGCGCCCGTCGCGGGACTCGTAGCGCGTCGCTTCGAAGCCGTAGTCCTCGCGCGCGCAGTGCAGGGAAAGCCCCCCTTCTCCCTGCCTGTTGCAGATGACCCCGCTGCCCGACATCTGCGGCCTTCCGTTGGTGAGCTCGCGGACGATCGGCCAGGTCTTCGGGTGCACGGCGAGGGCGTCGAGGGCCGGGTCGAAGCCGATGGCGTGATGGTACTCCTTTTCGAAGATCCGGTACCCCTCCGGCAGATTCTCCGGCGGCGTGTCGAAGTAACGGTCCACGGCCTCCTGGGCCCGCGCCAGCTCCTCACCCTGCAGTACCCGCTCCAGGTGGAGGTACCCGGTCAGATCGAACCAGTAGCGTTGTTCCGGTGTCATTTTTCCGGCTCGGTTTCCGGGCGCCGACGACCTGGCCGTCGTTCAATCCCCGGCGGCTGTGGTGTGAGTGCGCGGCTCACGGCAGTTCGAGTTCGGCGAAGTACACGTCATCCGCCTCCAGCAGGGAGGCGTCGTTGTCGGGATGCGGCCGGACGCGCGACGGGAGGGGCAGCACCCCCATGTGATATGCGTGCTGAGAGTGGTAGCTCAAGCAGACTCGGCCTTCGGGGTCCAGGATCATGCCGGGGTAGGAGCAATCGCCGGTGGCGGGAATGCGCAGGACGGGTACGAGCTCTTCGCGTTGGACCCGCCAGATGCCCACGCTGGCGGACTTGAACGGAAAGGTGGCGTCCCCTTCGACCGAAGGCATGTTGCGGCCGGCGACATAGAGCTCTCCTTCACAGTGCAGGAAAACGGGTGCATGCACCATCGGCGACAGCTCGGTAACCTGCCACTCGGTGTAGGGCGGCTGCGCCGAGCAGAAGCAGCTGCCGAAGTGCCTGACCACGCTGCGCGAGACGATCCAGGCTTCGCCGTCGTCCCGCCAGAAAATGTCGCTTTCGTTCAGCCCGTACTCCTCGCCAACCCGGGCGATGACCTCCCACTCGAGCAGGTCGTCGCTCACTGCCAGGTCGAGCTGGTGCGGCATGCCCTCGCGGTCCCACTCCCCGGTAAGGTTCTGGATCAGTCCGTAGTAGCGATCGTCGTGTCGCCGGACGCGCCAGAGCCAGTTCCCGGGGGAGAGGATGGGAGCGGGTTTCTCCCAATCGTGTCCGTCACCCGAAAAGGTGATGTATTGCTGCAGTTCCCGGGCCTCGTAGCCGCGTGTCCAGCTCGGGAAGTACAGGGCCATCCGGTCCTCGCTCACCGGCAGAAGCTTGGGGTCGCGATTGTCGCCGGGCGTGTGAACGTGCGCGACTTCGCGAAATCGGGTGCGGTCGCAGGACACGGAAAGGGTCGCGGCGCCATCCATGGATACGTGTCCCGCGCCCTTGCGGTACGCTACCCAGTAGCATCCCTGCCAGTACTGAAGATCGGTAAAGGCGTTGTGATTTCCGTCACGCACGACGGTGGCCTGTCGCAGAATCCTCGCCATCTCATTCTCCTCGGGCACAAAGCCGGTACAGTCGGGCGGGCAATATACCTAAGCTGCGGCCTGTGAGGGCTCGGACCTGCCGTGGGTGTCAGGTCCTCGACCGGGTTTCCGGTGTCCCACACAGTGCCGCGCACAAACTACTCCAAGCGCGGTTACATGGCACCTAAAGCAGGAGAGGACGACCTTGAAAGCACGCCAGCCCCGCAGCAAACGGACCAGCCGAAACGCATGCCGGAGCAGCCGGGACTCGAGCGTCCCGTGCGGCTCCCGGCGTCGAACGGGAAACGGGCGCCGGTCCATCCGGCGGAGGCGGCATGGAGATACATGGAGAATCTGTCCGAATCCGGGACCGCGCTGCCGCCGGCCTTCGTCGAGCGCCTGACGGAAATCGGCTCCCATGCCGGGGTCGAGGTCGACTGGTCCGCCTTCGAGCGGGAGCGGGCTACCGCCTTCCGCTGCAACAGCCTTAAAACCGACCCCGCCTCGCTTCAGGCCGAGCTGGAGTCCGAGGGGTTCGCGCTGCGTCCCGTGCCCGGGATCTCCGGCGCCTTCGCGGTCGGCGAAGAGCAGCGGCGCGCCCTGACCGAGACCCGGGCGAACGCCGAGGGCCGGCTGTTCATCCAGAACCCCTCGAGCATGATCCCAGCCCTGGCGCTCGATCCGCGGGCAGGGGAAGAGGTGCTCGACCTCGCCGCGGCACCCGGCGGCAAGACCTCCCACATCGCCGCCCTGATGGGAAACAGCGGCCGCATCGCCGCGGTGGAATCGTCGCGGCCGCGCTTCTTCCGCCTGCGGGGTACCCTCGAGCAGCTCGGAGTGGAGAACGCCGACACCTACCACAGGGACGGGGCCGGGGTCTGGAGGGTGCGGCCGGAGCATTTCGACCGCGTCCTCCTCGACGCCCCCTGCACCGGGGAGGGCCGCTTCACGACAACGGACCCCCGGCCGTTGGCGCGCTGGAGCGGGAGGAAGATCGGGGAGATGGGCCGCCGGCAGAGGCGGCTGCTCTACTCCGCGGTCCGGGCCCTGAGGCCGGGCGGTCTGCTCGTCTACTGCACCTGCACCTTCGCCCCGGAAGAGAACGAGCTCGTCGTCGAGTGGGCCCTGCGGCGCTTCGGCTGCCTGCGCCTGGAGGGGATCGAGCTTGCGCTGGCCTCCGGGTCCGCGGGAATCACGCGCTGGCGCAAGAAGGAGCTGGACCCGGGCCTGAAGCGGGCCCTGCGGATCTGGCCCGACGGCGTCATGGAGGGGTTCTTCGTCGCCCGCCTGCGCAAGGCGGAAGGTGCCGAGGCTCAGTCAAACAGGAGCGAGAGCCCGGCGTCAGCGGAACGCCCGGGGGCCGGCTCGAAGAAGCGGTCGCCGAAGGCGTTGGGCACCACCGAGCCGCTGTAGGCGGCGTCGAGGAGATTGCCGGCGCCGGCGAACAGCTCCAGGGGGCGAGGCCACCGCGACCGCAGCGCGAAGCGGAGATCGAGGGTGGTGAAGGCGAGGTTGACGTAGTCGCCCCGAGGCTTGTCGACTCCCGGGGGCGGCCCGTTGAAATCGTTGGCGAAATACTCCCCTACCCGGCGCAGCTCGAGCCCGCCCGTGAATGCGGAGAGGCGGTACTCCAGCTGCGACCAGAGCTGGTGGCGCGGCGCCCCGGGCACCTGGTTGCCGGCGAGCTGCACCGGTTTCCCGTCTCTCTCGACGGCGAACTCCTCGAAGGTGAAGTCGCCGAACGAGTAGCTCAGCGAAAGCCTCCACCGCGGCCGCGGCGTCCAGGAGAACCGCGTCTCCAGGCCGCGGTTGCCCGTGCGTCCGGCGTTGCGGTAGAAGATCTCGTCGCTGCCGGCGAGCTGATACGGGATCAGCATGTCGTCGAGGGTGAAGCGGAAGAGCGCCAGGGAGTACTCCAGTGACGGCCGGGTCCACGCTCCCCTGAGCCCGGCCTCCAGGCTGCGCAGCAGCTCCGGGTCGAGGTCGGGGTTGAAGCCGCCGGCCCCACCGGGGCGGTTGTTCAGCTCGACGGTGGTCGGGGTCTGGAAGGCGGTGGCGTAGTTGGCGAAGGCGGTGACCTGCTCCCGGGGGGAGAAGGCGACCCCGATGGCGGGGCTGAACCGGCTCATGGTGCGTTCCCCGCTGTCGTCGCTGCCGTCGGCGAGGTGGCGGTCCCCGGCTTCGAACCGGTAGCGGTCGAAACGGCCGCCTGCCGACAGGGTCAAGCGCGGAGACAGCTTGAGGTCGAAGGCGGCGAACGGTCCGAGGCCGGTCACCTGCTCGTCCTGCAGCAGCGAGCGCTCTCCGTAGACGACGGCGTCGAGCACCTCGGAGGCAGGCAGGGCGTCGATCCGCTCCTCCGGCAACCCCTCGTTGGCGAACTCGGCGCGCTCGTCCCACTGGCCTTCGATGTCGACCCCTGCCGTCAGGCGCGCCTCCCTGCCGGCCAGGCGCAGGGGCCGGGTGAGGGTCGAGCGCACCCCGCCGCCGCGGCGGTCGAGCTCGATGATGCGGCCGGGAATCGGGTTGTCGAGGGAGCGCGCCAGGCCGTAGAGGGTGAGCTGCAGATGGCTGCGGCCTCGGGCCGCGGTCAGCGTCAACCCCCCCTGGCCCTGTCGCAACCGCTTGGAGGCGCCCTGGGAGCGAACGAAGAAGCGGGCGCTGCGCGGGTCGCTGTCCGCGGCCTCGCGGGACAGGGAGCTCGGATTCAGCAGGTAGGGGGCGTCGACGAAATTGAAAACCGAGGTTACCGCGACCGACCCGGTGACCGGGTGGGTGCCGGCGAAATTGAAGCGCCGCCAGAGGCCGCTTGCGTGATCGCGGTACCCCTCCCGCTCCAGCTGGCCGGCGCTGAGAAGGAGAGCGTGCCCGGAGGGCGAGAAATCAGCGGACGCCCGCACCTGTCTCATGCCGTCCGAGCCGACGATCACCCCCGGCTCGAAACCGGCCGCGGCGGCCGCGGGGCGGGTGCGGAAATGGATGACCCCTCCGGCGGCGTTGCCGTAGAGCCAGGAGCTCGGCCCGCGCAGCACCTCGGCCTCCCCGATGGCGTGGAGGTCGAGGTTGTTGAGCTGCGACTGGCCGTCCGGCATGGTCAGGGGCACGTCGTCCAGCAGGACGCGGATGCCGCGCACGCCGAAGCTGGCGCGGCTGCCGATGCCGCGGATCGAGACGCGGTCCCCCTGCGACAGGTTGCCGCGGTCGCTCACCGCGACTCCGGGAAGCTGCCGCAGGGCTTCGTCGAGGGAGACCCCGGGTTCTCCGCGAAAGGAGCCGGCGCCGAGCCGGTCGACGCTGAACGGGACCTCCTGCAGCGGCGACGGCACCCGGGTGGCGGTGACCTCCACCGCGGGCAACTGAACGGGGGTTTCTGAATCAACGGCCGTGGTGTCGGACGGGGCAGCGCCCGCGGCGGAAGGGACGGCTGCCGCCTCGGAAAGGGAAGGAAGGAGAAACAGCCCCGCGGCCAGGACTGGCCGCAACCTGCCCGCGAGCGCTTTCGTCACGCCTGCGGCCGTTTCATCGGCATGGCGAAGCGGCGCTCGTCGTAGGTGCCCATCACGTACTCGGCATGGGTGGGGTGGACGTCGTCGGCCAGGTCGACTCCGTGGCGCCCGGCTGCGTGCAGGTCGGTGACCCGGTCGAGGAGCTCGAGGGGCAGCTGTTTCGCCTCCACCTCGATGCGGTCCTCGAACACGGAGTAGACAGCGTAGTCGCTGGGAAACGAAGCGGTGCCGGATACCGTTATGTGAAAGATCGAATGCCTGCAGACCAGCCCGGTGACGTGAAGGTGGCCGCTGAGCACTGCGATGACGCTGTCGGCGTGTTCCTCGACGAGGGCGAGGATCTCCGGCTCGCGCGTCATCCAGGACTCGATTCTCAGCGACCGGGCAAGCAGCGAAGCGTCCCGCATCGGCACCAGCGGCACGTGGCAGCAGAGGATCTTGGGAAGACCGCGATGCGCCTCGAGGGTGTCGCGCAGCCAGCGCTCGCGGCGGGCGTACACCTCCGGGCCGCAGGTGCTGGAGCCGGAGTTGTCGAGCATCACGAACAGCAGGTCCCCGTGTCTGTGAGCGTGGCTCGTGGCGGCGACCCCGAACCCCTGCTGGAAAAGGGCGGCGTACTCCGGGTCCCCTTCGCGGGCGTTGGTCTCGTGGTTGCCCGGCACCGCCAGCAGCGGCTGGGGCATCTCCCTGGTAAGGGCGTTGAAGGCTTCGTAGTCCTCCCGGGCTTCGTCCGGGGAGCCGCCGTTGATGGCGTCCCCGACGCAGAGGACGAGGTCGATGCCGGCGAGGCTGCCGCCGGCCAGCTCGGAGGTCAGCCAGCGGGCGCGCTCGACGGCGCGGACGAACGGGGCCCGCGCCGGGTCGGCGGTGATGTGCAGGTCGCTCATCTGCAGAAACCGGAACAGCGGTTGCGGCGTGCTTTCGGAAGGGTTCAAGGGCTTGTCCGGGTAAGTGGGATGGAGAAACCAAGTCTAGCGCGAAGCCGGAGGCAGGAGCAAGAGGGTTGCCAGGTGGGTTACGGGAAGAGCGTTGGAACGCTGGCGGCCGGTTGGCTCTCGGCGAGCTTCCCCCAAGCGCCGGGAACCGATCTCCAGGTGCTGGATGGCATGGCCTGAACACCTGCCGCCGGGTACTGGACCATCGTGCGGTCCTTTTCCATAAATTTCGCCGTCCGTATCAGTCCGATCGCTGCCCCCGCACCCCATGAGAACTGTGGCACGAATCTCGACATTCGCAGGACTTCCGCGCGTTCTGTTGCTCGCGCTCGCCCTCGCCGCTGCCGGCGGCTGCGGCACCGGCTTCGAGGACGACGGCATCTTCGACCTTTCGAGCGAATACCAGGTCGAGCGCGCACCTGCCGGACTGGAGGAGGCCGTGGCCGTCGACAGCGTCTACTGGCGGCCCCTGACCGCGGCCTTCGACGCCATAGGCGACCTCGAAATCGACGGTCTCTACCGGATACAGTTCCGCGGCACGGCGGAACGCCCGGTGGAGCTGCGCTACGATCTGCGCTTCCTCGACGACCAGGGATTCCTCCTCGACAACTTCATCCCCTTCGGCCTGCCGGTGGTTCTGCAGGCCCGGGAGGCGAAGGTGGAAATCGGGGAGTTCGTCATCCGTTCCGGGGACATACGCAGCATATACGACGTCGTCACCATGCGCATTGTCGCCCGCATTGACACCGCTGGCGTTCTCGGAAGCGTTGAAAAACAATAAGTGAGTGTGACGCCAGGGAGCGGAATCGCCCTTGGCAAGCCTATCGTGCGCTCTTGACGTAGCCCCAGCTGAGCTCCCGGACCGCGCTGTCCCCGCCGGAACGATAAAGCGACACCGAGCCATCCGAGGTCGTCAGCGTCAGGCGGTCCTCTTCGACGCTGAAGCGGGCCGCCACGGAATCGTCGAGAAGCAGCAGGCCGGAGAGCTGGCCGAGCAGCATGCTCGCCACCGACTCCCGGAACGCTTCGAGCTCCTCTTCCTCCAGCTGAAAATCATCATCCAGGGCGTCCGCGAGATCGGCGGCGAGGGCGTCGAGGAAACGGGTTAGCGGCACGCCGTTTACGGCTATGTCCAGCTGCGACCAGGAGATGCGCAGGGAATCGCCGTCGGCCCGCCAGGTACCGGCGCCGTCGACCGCGGCCACGAGGCTGTCCGGGAGGAAGGCGAGCTCATCCCCGACCAGGTCGAGCAGCTCGGGGCCGGCTCTCCCCGCGGCTTTCAGGGAAAGGCTGCCGTCTGCCGAAGTCTGCAGGCGCAGCGAAACCGACCCGAAGCCATCCTCGGAATGCAGCTCCCACACACCGGAGATTGCCGATTCCTGCCCCGAGACAGTCAGCGGCCAGCACCAGAAGAGGACCAGTAGAAAGCGGGCGAGTTTCATCGCGGAAGGGCCAAAATAATGGCGCACCCAAGAGGACTCGAACCCCCAACCCTCTGGTCCGAAGCCAGATGCTCTATCCAATTGAGCTATGGGTGCGCTGCTGTCTGACGCCTGTTTCCCAACGTAGCTTATGCCCCTGACCCGGGCAAACAAGGAGGAATGAGGTGAAAGTCTTGGTACTGGGCGCTGCGGGCTGGGTGGGGCGGGCGGTGTTGGCAAACCTGGAGGGCATGCACGAAATCCGCGCCTTCGACTCCGGGCCGGAAGCCTGGGAGCAGTTCGCGGAGATCGACGGCGAGTGGAGGCAGGGGGAGATCGTTCACGGCGACATCTCCGACTTCGCGACGGTCGAGAGCGCCCTCGACGGAATCGACCGCGTCATTCACCTCGCCGTGCTCGGAGGGGCGTACGGCGACGGCGACGTCCTGCCCTTCACCATCAACCTGAAGGGCCTGTGGAACGTGCTCGAGATCTGCGACCGCAAAGGCATCGCGCGCGTCGTTCACGTCGGCTCGGCGCAGACCAGGCACCCGGAGGGGATCTTCTTCGGACCTGAGGTAAGGCGCCCCGACGCCAGTCTCTACGCGGTCACCAAGCGCCTGCAGGAGGAGATGTGCCGGCAGTTCCACGAGGGCAAGGGGCTGTCGATCATCGTGCTGCGCCCGTGCTCGATCGTCGACGCGCGCCTCGGGATAAACAAGGGGGGCACGCCGATGACGGGGTTCAGCGAAAGCTGGGTCTGCCGCCACGACCTCGCCGAGGGGTGCCGGCTGGCCCTGGAAACGGACAGCGTCCAATTCGACGTCTTCCACGCCGCCGGGACGCCGGAAGCCGCGGCCACCTGCGACGTCGACCGCGCCAGGGAGCTGCTCGGCTGGGAGTACAAGGCGGATCTCAGGCGTTTCGCGTCCTGAAATCGTGCCTGTCCGCCGGAATTTTCCAAGTTATCCGTGGGCCGCGACACTAGTCCGTCATTTAATTTGGAATTTCAGTACTACCCGGAGGTAAGTCATGAAGAAAAGCTGCTGCGCTACCCTTTGCCTGATGCTCGCGCTGGCAACATCCGCCGGCGCCCACAGCGGCGAGCGTCTGTATCCCATTCCGGAGCTCACCGACGATATGCTGGAAAGAATTCAGCTGAACGACGGCTCGGCAGATGAGTGGTACGATCTGGTAGGCGAGCCCACCATGGCCTTGGTGGATTTCCGGACGGCCGGGGGCAACTTACCTGATCCATCCGATCTGGACTTCCGCATCTGGCTGGCCTGGCATGATGACCCGGCTCGGCTCTATGTCGCCTTCTTGGGCAGCGACGACGTGTACATCGAACCCGATAGGTTGGGCAGTCCCCAACTTATCCTGGCTATCGACGGAGATCACAGCGGCGGTGGGAGTTCTTTGGAATTCGACGAAGCAGTGAATTTTTGGGGAGAATCGCAGCAATATGGGGCAATTGCCCGTACGGCCGATGGCCAACCTGCGTTGTATGGCCATTCCTGGTCAGGCTTGAGCGGCGGGTACCTGGTAACCAACACAGAAGAGTCCTGGATGTTCTTTCCTCCCTTCGGAGACGTAGGCGGTGGGGTCGCCGGGGAAAACCCGATCATCAGGGTAATCGAGCTGTACGTCACTCCATACGACAGTTGGCAGGGACCGGATAGTCGGCCTGAAGACGTCGTGGTCAGCAATCTGACTGCAGGAGAGGTCATAGGTTTTGCGATCCTCGTGGGCGACAGCGACGACGAATACAGCTGGGGCACCTTGGTGCCTGAAGCAGTCCAGACTGAAGACCCGGACTGGACCTGCTATCTCATTACCGGGCGGATGTTTACCTCGACGGACTGTTGCTGCCCGCCTCCCCGATTGATCCTCAAGAAGACACCGCAACAGAGTCAGTCACTTGGGGCCGGATCAAAGCGTCTTTGGATAGGGAGTAGCCGCCCGTGCTCCTTTGCGCAACTCCTTCCGATAGTCGGTCGGAATGTACTGTGAACAGGGAACGGGATGAGGGATGGAAGGATGTGCGACCTCCGGGCGATCATTACCGGGCCGCCCGGTGTGCGCACCCCCGTGGTAGTGAAGGTGGAGACCAACGAGCCTGAAACTGTACGGCCTGGGATGCGCCTCAGTCTTTTCGCGCCCGACTGCGTGGGCGCACCCGTGCTCAGGCCGTAAACAACACGCCCGTACTCGCGGCGTCGCTCAGGAGGGCGAAAAAATGGCTGAAGAGAGAGTTCTTTCCGGACCTTGGCAGGGCTTCTTCCCGGGCGACTGGGTAAGGCCGAGAAGCAATCCCGGGACGTGGATGCCGCTGATCGACGTCTCGGAGATCTTTCCCGGCAACAGAAGTGTCTCCCGCCAGGGGGAGTACAACCTGTACGACGCCCCGGTCGGAATCGAGCTCAGGGTCGAAGAGGCCGCCAAGGCCCCCGTGGTTTTCGATGGAGAGGTCGAGTGGGAGAAGGGGGGGCTCTCTCCCAGCGACCTGTGGTACGAAGATGGCCGCTATCACATGTTCTACCACGCCGCGGGGACGGGCACCTGCTACGCCGTCAGCGACGACTGCTACCACTGGACCCGTCCCGACCTGGGAGAGGTGGAGTACGACGGCTCCAAAAAGAACAACATCCGCGCCGACACCCACCCGGAGGGGGGCATTTTCGAGGACCCCTCGGCCCCGCCCGAGGAGCGGTTCAAGGCCATGGGGGCCGGGGCCGGCTGGTACGACCCCGACACCTGGGAGAAGCTGGCTGACGAGGAGGCCAGAAAGCGGTGGGATGCCATGCACTACGAGGGGGGGGAGGACTACCGGGGCCCCAAGGTGGTGCTGCGGGGGTGGATGGTCGGCTGGACGTCCCCGGACCGCTTCCGTGGCTGGAAGCAGATCGAGGAGCCGCTGGCGGAGTACTCCGTCAACGGGGGCATCGTCGCCGGGTATGATGAAGAGAGCGGCACCTACTACGCGTACATGCAGCCTCAAGGCTTTGCCCCGGAGGATCCGAAGGGTATCGGGACAGGCGTTCAGGAGGTGGAGATGGTACGCCGGGCGAACGGCTTTTGCAGGACGAAAGACTTTCGCCGCTGGCCGGCCTCGAAGCTGGTGATGCATCCCGATGCCCAGGACGACTTCGACATCTCCTTCTACGCTCACAGCTACTTTCCGTATCCGGGACGCACCGACCTCCACGGCATGCTGACGCCGGTCTTCCACCATATGACCGGCCAGATGGACGTGCAGATTGCCTTCAGCCGGGATGGGCTGATCTGGTACCGCCCGGAACGCCGGCCCATCGTGACGCTGGGCCCTCCCGGCAGCGGCGAAGAGGGCATGATGGGCACCGCCGGAATCTTCGAGCTGCCGGACGGACACTGGGGCGCCCAGTACTGGGCCGAATCGAGGCTTCACAACGTCAAGGAGGAGTACGCCGCCGCCCTGTTCCCGCAGCAGCAGCCGAGAAAGATGGGCTGGGCCCTGTGGCAGCCGCACCGCTTCTGCGGTTTCGAGGCGCGGAACGAGGGGCGGTTCACCATACCGACCCTCTACCGGCGCAACGACGAGCTGCGGTTGAACTACCGCTGCCAGCCGGGGGGGTGGGTGAGCGTGGAGCTCATGCGCATGATGCCCTCCATGTTCCACGGCGACGTCGACCCGCTCCCGGGCTTCACCTTCGAGGAGTGCGACCGCCTGACGGGGGATGCTGCCGACCGGGTGGTGACCTGGCAGGGAAGCAGCGACCTCTCCGGGGTGGGCGAGATGGTGGCTGTCCGGCTGAAGATGTTCCAGGCCAAGATATTCGCCTACCAGGTGTAACCCGCGCCGGCGAGGTGTGCGTCGTTTCCCGTCACGAATCCTGAACCAGATAGCGGCAGACTTCCTGCCCGCGAGGGGACAGGTTTTCGAACGTTTCGCGGGTCAGGGTTTTCGAGTCGCTGCGGTAGCGGAACCAGGGGGCGAGGTAGGCGACGCCGGTCATGGCCCGTACGTCGTCGGAGTTGTTGGCGGTGCCGCCGTGCCAGGTGCGGATGTCGCGGAGGATGGCGGTTCCCTCCGGCATGCAGACCGTGCACTCTTTCATCCAGTCCGGCTCTTCCGCCAGGGTTGGGATCGCGGCGCGCGACCGCTGCGAAAACGGGATGATCCGGGTGGCGCCGTTTTCCACGGTGAAGTCGATCATCGTGATATTGACGGTTATCTGCGGGGCAGGGGTGTCGCGGATGGAGATGTGATCGTGGGGATCGGCAATTTCGAGCAGGCCGTCGGAGTGGAGTTCCTGTATTTGCGCACCGGGCAGCGAGTAGTCTCCCCCAGTGCCGCGGCAGACGAAGTCGGCTCCACCCGATTCGGACTTGTGCCAGCGCGACTCCGGCTTCCATATGGAATCCAGCGTCGGAAGCACGGTCGGCAGGTCCATGAGCAGGCTCCATTCCGGTTGGTTGTCTCTGCCGGATGCGGAGTAGCGATGGTGGCCGCGATTGCCTTTGCGCTCCGGATCAGCGTGCAGTTCCTGCTCGATCACCTCCCGATAGGAGGCCTGGATGGCGCGCAACTGCTCCGCTGACAACACGTCCCGCAGCGCCACGAAGCCGTCGCGGTGGAAGGTCGCCGCGGCGCGGCCGGGGTCGTTCGGGTCCAGCAATTCGATTTTCAGCATCGCACTCACTCACTTTCCAATGGAGCTTTCAATTTTCGACCAGGTCCAATCGCTGCCGGTTCAGGCTCGATGCCGCCCGGAGCGCGAGCGCTCGAGCGGGGCCCGATCGATGGAGCAGCCGCACGGACGGCGGAGACCGCCGTCAGAGGGTTCCATTCAGTATGTCGCCGACGATTTCCACCAGACAAGCGACCACGGCAGCGAGCATCTGCTCCCCCTTTTCCGCGGTCCCGAAGGAGGGATCGCCGACGTTTCCGCGGCTGCTGTGCTCGTCGATTCTGCGAAACCGGTCGACGCTGCCCGTGTAGGCAGAAGGGGGCTTGCCTCCGTCCCGGTGGAGCCGGTCGGTGCGCACCAGGTCCGGGCGCAGGGCCAGCATCATCGATGTTTCGGTTTCGCCGGCGTGGCCCGATCCGCTGGGTCCGGCTTCGCGCAGGGCGTCCAACTGCGGCGCCGATACTCCCCACCAGGAGGCGCCGTAGACGCGGGCGTCGGCGTGGGACTCCTTCAGGTTCTGGAGGGCTACCTTCATGTCGGCGCCGTTGCCCCCGTGACCGTTGACAATCAATACCTTGTCGAAACCGGCCCCGATCAGTCCATCCACCGTCTCGACGAGCATCCGGATGTGAGTCTGCGAGCGCGCCGTCAGGCTGCCGCCGAAACGCATGTGGTGAAAAGAGTAGCCGAGCCACTGCGTCGGCAGGGTAACGATTCGATCTCCGGCCTTGTCGTTCATGCGCTCCACCATCGCCTCGAGCTGAATCGTATCGGTGAGCATCGGCAGGTGATGCCCGTGTTGCTCGAAGGAAGCGATCGGGTAGACGGCGACGACGCGTTCCTTGTCCATGTCGCGGATGTCGGGCCAGTTCATCTCACCAAGTATCATCAGGCTCTCCTCCTGTTTGCTCGAGGTTCGAAATCAGGACGTATGAAGTATCCCCGGCCGGTCTTGTGAGACCGGACGCAGCAACCGAAATCACCGGAAAGGATGCCATGGCCAACACTCGAATCGTCCGGAGTGATTTTCGCGACTACCGCCGCGACCGTTTCGTCGATGCCCGGACCAGCGCCGGCGCCAGGTTGGCTCCGACCCTGATGTTGACCAATGAGCAGGGGGTCAGTGGCGAGCTCGGCGACGAGCTGGGCCGGGACGACCGGGCCCGTGTCGAATTCGATATCCCCTCGGCCCAGGTCAAGAGCGCGGAGCTGCTTTTCTACGTCAAGGGTGCCGGCACCGGGGACATGCCGCTGCGGCTGACGGTCAACGGCCATCGCCTCGACCATCACCGGAAGGTCGAACGCATGATGACCGGTGGATGGGACCGGACGCACATCGCCGCCCGCCATCTCGAGAAGGGTCTCAACGAGATCGTATTCATGAACGGGACCCTCTTCGTCGACCCGGGCCCGGGAGGCCGCAGCAGCCGCAGCTTCGACGGCGGCCGGACCTGGCACAGGAATGCCCTTGGTCCCGATGGACGGACACGGGGCGAATACCTGGTGCGCCTGCGCCTCGAGGGGTTCGCCCCGCGCGGCGAACTGGTGTCGCCGGTCTTCGACGTGGCCGACCCGGAGGGCAACGGCATTGCGCCGCGGGTCGCTGTCCGCCGCCTGCGGTTGAGCCACGAAAAGGCAGCGCCCCGGGGGACGCGGATCGACTTCGAGATGCGGTCCGGCTCGACCCCTGCCTTTTCGGCACGGCACTGGAGTCCGTGGGAGGCAGGGGCGGCAATCGAAAGCCCGGGTCGTTTTGCCCAATGGCGCGCAGTTCTGAGCTCGGATTCGGCGTCCGCGACTCCAGTCCTGAAGAGCGTTGCGCTGACCATCGACTCTGCCGCAGCTCCGGGCTCGCTTGACGGAGTCGAGCTGCTCGATGCCGATCAGCCCGACATCGCCTACAGCTCGTACGACTTCGACTACCTCACGCCTCACTTCCGCGTCGATCGCCTGGTCAAGCAGTACCGGTTGAAAGAGGTGGTCGCCTCCGGGAAAACGGACCTGGAGAAGTTCGCCCTGCTGCGCGACTGGGTTCACAGCCAGTGGCTGGGCTGGCAGGCGGAAAAGTATCCCTTCTGTCCGACGTGGGATCCGCTCGAAATCCTCGAGACGACCAAGGGAAACTGGGGCTTCGGCATGTGCACGCACTACGGCGCGGTCTTCGCCGGTTGCGCTTCGGCGCTGGGGTACGTCGCCCGCGTCCTCATCGTCGATCATCACTGCCTGGCCGAGGTCTGGTCCGACGAATTGCAGAAGTGGATCCTCCAGGATGCAGGGCCCGTCCGCGAGCACAACGCCCAGTACGAGAACCGCGGCGTGCCTGTCGGCGCCCTCGAGTTCCACCGGTTTCACGAGGCCGGCAAAGCGCATCACTTGAGAATCAGCAAGCTGCCGCAGAAGACGAAGGCGAGGATGACCGGATCCTGGGGCAGCCTCTTCGCCCGCTTCGGGATTCCTCTGCGAAACAACCATCTCGTGCAGGCGGAACCGGCCGAGCTGTACCATGGCTACAGCCAGTACCAGAGGGACGGCTACCTGTGGTGGTCGGTCGACATCGATCCGAAATACCCCGAGTACTCGCTGCAGACGTCGCGGCCGGCCGATTTCAACTGGTCGGTCAATCAGACGCGCCTGTACCCGCGGGCGGGGGAGGAAGCCGGTGTCCTGGAAGTCGACGTGGAGACGGCGACGCCGAACTTCTCACACTTTCAGGTCCGAATCGACGGAGGTGGCGATGGTGAGTGGGAGGAGGCTGCCGAGGGGCCGCTGACGTGGATGCTGCAGGCCGGCGAGAACGAACTGGAGGTGCGAGGGGTCAACGCCTTCGGCCGGCCGGGTCGCACGGCGCGGCTGAAGGCCGGCTACACACCGGCTGTTTAGTGCCGCGTCCGCAGGTAAGCGGCCGGATTCACGCGGAATTGCGCGCGCACCAGTGTCGCGTCCCGCGGATAACCTGGAGCCCGATGAAACTGCCCTCCGGGCTGCGCGGCCGGCCCTGAGCGGTCGGCACCCTACCGGAAATGCCCTGTGTCCTTGAGGTGGTATTCGAGCAGGTGGCCGCGGGCGCCTATGTAGAACACCCCGGGTCTGCCCTCGACGATCTGGTAGAGGTCGGGGATGGGCGGTTGGTCGAGGTAGTGGATGCGGTGGGTGCTCACATCGAGCTTGAATACGTCTTTTCGGGTCACACCGTAGATGTCGCCGTCGTGGCCGCAGGTCAGATGGATGATCCCGTAGGTCTCGGGCACGCCCATCAGCGGCGTTCCCCTGGAACGCATCTCCCAGCGATCCACCACCTGGCGCTCGTCGACATCGAAGGCGAACAGCCGGCCTGAGCTGACGCTGCCGTAGACGAGGCCGCTGGTGCTGCTGACCGCCAGCGAGGTGACGGCGTCGGCGTCTGCCACGGGAATGCACTCGAACAGGCGGCGTTCGGTATTCACCTCGAAGAGGAAGAGCTTTCCCTCCGTAGTGGTCTCGATACAACCCCTGCCCCCCGAAATGCTCGTGCCCCCGTAAACGAAACGGCTGTCGGCCGTGACGCTCTGCACGCTCTGCTCCTCGTCGCGGAAGACCTCGATCTCTTCGGAGGCCGGATCGAACCGAGCCAGGCCGCCGCCGGGAATGCGGTAGTTGGCGCGGCAGGCGATGTAGATGCGGTCATCCGCTCCGACGGCGTACTCGAAGGGGCGGTTCATGTCCTTGCCGAGTTGGCCGAAGTTTCGCGGGTTGGCGGTCGGCGACATGCCCTCGTTTTCGCGCTGGGCATCCCAGGGCTTCCCGGGGTCGTACACCGCCCAGTAGCCGCCGCCGTAGCTGCCCAGGTACACCTTGTCGCCGTAACCGATGACGTCGTAGATCTCGCCGCTGCTCCAGCCGGCGCGGCCCAGGTCCTCGAGCCGGCGGGTTTCCGGGTCGAAGCGGAACATGTGCATGGAGATGATCGTACTGCCGTAGATCCTGCCGTCCGGCCCTGGATTGAGCCCGCAGATGTCGCTCGCCACGCGCGGCTTGTAGTCGCTCTGCCGCTCCTCGCCGTCGACGGCGTAGTCGGCGGCCAGCCGGAAACGGGGTTGAATGTCACGGGCAGGCTTCGCTCGGGCGGGGGCCGGCGGCGCCTCGTCGAGGATTCTCGTCCTTCCGGTGCGCGGATCCAGGGCGACCACCGCGGCCGGATCGCGGGTGATAGCGCAGACGATTTCGCCCGCTTCGGTTTCCGATTGCGGATAACACCAGATATGCTGTCCCGGGACGATCGGCTCCGGCGCCAGGCAACCGTAGTCGCACCAGGTGCCCTCGCCCGGGTCGAAGCTGCTCACGTGTCCGTGCGGATGGGAGCCGATGTAGATGCGGCCGTCGCCGGCAAGGAAGGGGGGGCCGGCGAAGCGCTGGCCGCTGATGGGGGGGAAGCCGTGCGAAGTGAGCCGGCGGGTGTGCGGACTCCAGGACAGCAGCAGGTGGCCCGGCTGGAAGAGGCCGTGGTTGGTCGCCACCCACAACAGGCCGGTCTCCGGGTCGGGGGTCGCGTTGAATTCGCGGCAGCCGATGCGATGCTCCTCCACCACCTTGCCGCTGTCGACGTCGATGGCGAACAGCACCGCCCCTTCCTGCCCCAGTTCCGACCCCCACAGCAGGTCGCGATCCCGCACCGGGTCGTGCAGCACCCAGCCGCCCTGAAACCAGCCCCCGACGACGGGACGACCCAGATCGTAGAAAATGCCCATGGCTTCCCCTGAAAGATGAAGCTAGAAAGCGAGACCGAGACTGAGCAGGTCCCGCTCCAGCTGGCCGGGGTTTTCGAAGGCGACCGTGCTCATGCCCATCCTCTTCGCCGGCTCCAGCATCGCTGGCTTGTCATCGACAAAGACGCACTGCGCCGCGGCACAACAGGCTTTTTCCAGGGCGAGCTCGTAGATCCCCGGATCCGGCTTGCGCAACCCGACGAGATGAGAGAGAACGCCGGCGGCGAACCGGTGCAGAAACCCGTAGGTCTCCTCGAGGTAGTCGATCCTCTCCCGGACATTGTCCGACAGGAAGAGGGTTCTGTACCCGGCAGCCCCAAGGCGGTCAACGAGGGCGACCGTTGCCGCGATCGGTTCGTAGGCATGCAGCCAGATTCTCTCGACTTCGCCGGCAGGGGCGGCGAGACCCCAGGCTTTTTTCGCTCCGTCCCAGAAGTCGGTTGCCGTTATCTCGCCGAGGCGGTACCGCGAGCCGAGATCCCCCATCAGCACATCCCCGACATGGTCCCGCGGGATATCGTACCTCGCGCTTATGCGTTCGATTGCCAGCGCCGAGCCGTCGGTGAAATACACTCCCCCCAGATCGCAGATGACGGTCCTGATCATGCAGTCAGTGGGGCGTCCGCAGTTGTCTGCGCATTCCCCACCAGGCTTGCCTGCGCCCGGTCGATGGGAATCTCCCGGCGCTGCCGGTCGAGGAAGATGTTGACACTCGTGTACCCGGCTTCGCTCAGCACCTCGAGGGCGTCCTCGAAGTTTGCCGACACCCTGTGCGGGTCGTGGGCGTCGGCACCTACAACGACCGGAATGCCGCGTGCGTGCATCTCGCCGAGCATTTCACGGCCGGGGTTCATTTCGGACGGGTTCTTGTTGAGTCCGGAGGTGTTCAACTCCATCGCCGTGCCGGCAGCCGCAATGCGGTCGAGGTTGGGGCGAACGGCATCGGCGGCGCGCTCGAAACTCCACTCCGCCGGGGCCGTGATCTTGACCAGGTCCGGATGGGCGATGGTGTCGAAGAGCCCGGTCTCGGCCGCCATCGCCAGATGTTCGAAGTAGGTTCGCTGAAACGCTTCGAAGTCGCCGGTATGGTAGCGCTCCCTGTATTCCCTCAGGTGGGGGTGAACGGAACCGAGGACGTGATGGAAATCCGCTTTGCCGTGCAGCTCCTCCAGCCACGGTTCCATTCCCGGGACATAGTCGCTTTCCATGCCGAGGCGGACATCCACACGTCCCGCCCACGCCGTTCGCGCCCGTTCGACAAGGTCTACGTAGCGGTCGAATTCAGCGACGCTCATGCGCGCGTCCCGGGACCAGCCATCGTTTGTCGGGTTGTGGCAGGTGACGACGATTCCCCGCAGCCCGCGCCGCTGCGCTACCTGGGCGTACTCTTCCGGCTCCCCGCGGGCGTGCCGGCACAGGGGCGTGTGCATGTGCATCTCATAGAGGATGGGTTCACCCGTCATGGAGGTAATCAGCCCGTGTCCGGCACCGGCCTGGCCGGGTTGTTCGGGTCGGAGCTCCAGCGCCAACCGGCCCCCTTCTTCCCCGGGGCCAGGGCCACATTGCCCGAACCCATGAACTGGATGGTCGTGCGCCGCATCCAGTCGCTGCGCCACGCCGTGGTGCCGTGCGCGACCCCGCCGAAAAAGAGAACGTCGCCTGCCTTCAGGGGCGGCTTGTAGACCTGGGGCAGATCGATACTGGCCGTCAGATTTCTCGGGATCGGGTAGTTCGCCTTGTGACTTCCCGGTACGCAGAGGAACCCTCCGCTGTCCTCCCCGAATCCGGGCGACTCGTCCTGCAGGGCCCAGGCCACATTGGTCTGCTCCACGAGCTGGCGTCCGTTGTATTCGGTATAGCCCCCCGGGTTCTGGCCGTGCAGCGAGCCGCCGCAGGTCCCTTTCGGGTAGACGCAGCACATCGGTTCCGTCGATTCCCGGAAACCGTACCCGAGCATCCAGTTCAGCCGTTTGACGATGGCCGGGTGCCCGATCATGCGGCGAAACGCCAGGCAATGCGGCTCCGGCAGCTGGTATAGTCCGCCGATCCGCGGCCGGTTGATTTCCCCGTAGAGCCTCGGAGAAGTGTCCTCCGGCCACTTCCAGTCGTTTTCCCGCAGGGCCTGTTCCGGGACCTCCTCGATGCGCGACGGGTGACCCTCCGGCAGGCGGTCCTGCATTTCCAACACCGCATCGATGGCGCGGTTCGCCGCGGCGAGCCACTCCTCGTCCATCACCCCCCGCACCACGAGGTAGCCGCGGACGTCCCAGAACCACAGTTCCCCGGGATCCGGCTTGCTGTGTCCGTCCAGGTTGAACATCACCGATGGCGGTTGCTCTTCGACCGTCTCCACCCAGGCGCGCTCGCCGTCGGAGACGACCGTGCCGCCGCGCCCCGTCGTCCTGTTGCCGACGACGGCCATCTGCGCCGCCGTCAACCCGGCGGTCCATTCCGGAGCTTCGATCTCGGCATACCCCGCTGCAGGCCTGACCCCCGAGCTGATGAACTCCATCTCGAGGATGCGTCCGGGAAGGCCGCGAACCCCGCAAAGCAACGTCGCCGCACAGATGAGCAGATCTCCGGCTGCGAGCACGGGCTCTTCGGTCATTCCCGCATCCCCTGCGCCGGCGAGGAAATCGGGCGGCGGTTCCTGGTATCGATTGTGGCTGGCCGGAACCAGTACGACCCCCCCCGATTCCGGCGTGGGTGCCAGCGCCAGGAAAACCCTGACCCCCTTGCTGACCCGGGTATCGGAGTAGTTGGCATAGCGCAGGCGGCGGCGGCGCTCGTGGGCGCCTGCCGAAAGGGGGACCGGGCCCGTCGCGTTGCCGTCGCCGAGCAATGCCGGCGGCTTGTCGATCGCGAAGCCAGCGCCGCACAGCGACTCGACATAGCCGCTCAGAACCGGGTGTTCCCGCAGCGCTTGAAAAGGGTCCCCATGCGGCGCCGGCCACTCGAGCATACCCTCCTCCCGCCCGGCAGCGTCCAGCGCCTCGTTGCAGGCTGCTACCTCTGCGGCCGAGAGCACCTGCGGCACATGGAGAAAACCCGCCACGTCGAATCCATAATCTTGGTCTGCGTTCATTTTCTGTTTCCGTTCTCCGATATGACGTTACTCCGGGTTTCAACTTCCCGAGCGGGGTAAAGGTGGACCTTGGCTGTCCGCACGGCCAGAACCCCGGGGCGTGCGATGCTTGCGAGGCCTGCTTCGGTTGTGTATCAACAACCGACGTTGACCGGTCCAGGAGATGGAGATGACCGAATTGGAGAACTTCTCATGTCCGCGATGACGAGCCAGAAAGCCCGCTTCTTCGATCTGTTCGGCTATTTGTACTTTCCCCGACTCTTTGCCGGCGAAGCCGAAGCCATTTCCCAGGCCTTCGAGGCGGTGTGGTCGGAGCACGGGGGCGGCCACAACCAGCGCCCGCACGACGACAAGCGGAATTCGGCCCTGCTGCCCTTTATTGACCGGCATCCGTATCTGTGCGCGCTGCTCGACGACGAACGCGTAGAAAGCATCGGGACCACACTCCTGGGCGAAGATTTCAACTACATGTCCAGTGACGGCAACTATTTCGCAGGCGACACGGCCTGGCATTCGGACGGCTACCGGCGGGCTCCGGGCTACCGCTCGATCAAACTGGCATTCTATCTCGATGAAGTGAGGCGCCTGAGCGGCTGCCTCCGGGTTGTGCCGGGGAGTCACAGGATCGGCGAAGCCTATGCCGACGGGGTCCATGAAACGATCCCTACCTCGGGCTCGAACAACAGCGAGGAGAATTGGGGCATTCCCGGAACGGACGTCCCGTGCGTGGCCCTGGAAATGCAACCGGGCGATCTGGTGGTTTTCAACCACCGCATAAAACACGCTTCGTTCGGCGGCGGCACTCGCCGGCGCATGTTCACGATTAACCTGCAGCAGCGTTTCCGCGAGGAGGACAAAGCCTTGCTGCGAGAGTGCATAGCCAGCCTGGCCGGTTTCTGGTACGAGCGGGTGTACGCCCCCCTCATGGTGGAGACCGCGGACGCGGCCCGCATGCGCCACCTCGAACAGCGCCTTGCCCATGCCGACCACTTGCCCGGCCTGGTCGCCAAAGCACGCCGGGAAATGAGCGAACCGAGCCGTTTTTGACGGGAATTATGTATTTAACTACGCAAGGGTAATTTAAGTAATCTCATCCGCGAATTTAAAGATGATATAATATGGTAAAATCATATAGGAGAAAGTGCAGAGAAATGGGACATCCCCGTCCCTACTGGTTAGCTCGGAACAGGGAGGCGTGTCAAATTGGCACCGTGGGTTCGAGATCGATGCGAGCCTCATTTCTGGGTCTGCAAGCTGCCGCTGAGGGTGAGGATGAATCATTCCGTTTGGTCGGCAAGTTGGCAAGGAGGATAGCTGAGGATTCCTCGGATGCCAGCTGACGGGAGCAGGCAGCAGGTTGTCATCTTCCTGACCATTCTGAAAGGATTCGCCGCTCCATCGACAGATGAGAATCGATTCAGTTCCGCTGGCGATGGAGACGGAGGCAATGAGCAGCAGTCGTCATCTTGCTGACTATTCGAGAAGATTCCCCGCTTCCATCGACAAACGAGAATTGATTCGGTTCGGCCGGCTATGCGAAGAACGACAGGGTACCCAGCGAGAAAGGTCCTCATGGACCCGGAGAGCATCCCTGCATCCGGGAGAATAGACGAGCAGGAAACCAAGGTATGGCCTCTGTTGCAGTCGTTGATATCAATAGGGAACACCAGGGTTTGTCACCTTGCTGAGTTTTCGGAAGGATTCCCCCCCCTCCCCCGATGATGAGTGAATGAAGGGAGTCGGAGCGAAGATGACAGACCATCTGCCGACCCATACCACGGCGTGGCCAGAAACTGCTCGTTGATGCAGCGCATCACTTGGCGGTTGAGGAACTTTCCCCGCGAGCCGAGTAGTAATAACGTGGATCGCGAGAGGGCGACCAAGGTGCACTTGGCGCATGACAGGGAGCCGGGGATGATCCGGATCGATCATCGCTTCCCTCCGGTCGCGGCTCAACGGCCGAAGGCGCGAGACAAAAAATCGTTCTCGACGGTCAGCTGTCCGATCTTGGCGTGCAGCGCCTTGACCTCAGCCTCATGGTCGGCGGTGCCCCGGGAGGGCTTGCGGGCGAACACCTCGGGCAGGCTCTCCCGGGCCTGCCGTTTCCATTGCGCAATCACGTTGGGATGCACATTGTGCTTGGCGGCGAGCTCGGCCATCGTCTGGTCGCCGACCAGGGCTTCCAAGGCGACTTTGGCCTTGAATGGGCGGAGAAGCTACGTCGTTTTCCCATGTCTCCAGTCCTTCCGTAGAGGGGTTGGATCCACCTAACGTACCTGTCCGAATTTGGGGGTCCATCTCAGCCCGTCCCTGCAAATCAGGCGAAGGGCTCGGAAAGACCAAATCCGCCGCCTCATAGTCGGTTTGCCTATTTGGGAACATGCAAGGAGGCTTTGATCCGGGCCCATGAATCCATTTCCACGGCACTGTCACTTGGTACGAGGCCATTGGGGCCCAGGAGAAGGCCATCCGCGTATCTGTCTGGTCCAGAGAAGCCAGGGTCAGGAGTTGATCCAGGGGTCCACTGGGCCATCCAATCTTCCCCTGAAGAGGTGTTATCTACGTTTTCTTTGTCGTACACCACGACGCCAAAGCCGATAACCTGTCCTGCAGTCATTTGGCTGATTTCCATCTCCTCTCCTTCCCAACCCACCCAACTGTCGTAAGGCGTGACATATGCCTCAATCACGCTGATGTAAGGATTCTCTCCGTACACGCCACCTCCGCCTTCGCCATAAGGCGGGAGAGTCGTCCATGATGTTCCCACATGCGTTCGTATTGCTCCTTGGTCCAAGGTGGAACCTCTGGCTGTACGGGCAATGGCACCGTAACTCTGGGAACGTCCCAAATGCTCATGGCGCTGATCCCAGGTCGGATCTGTATTTACTTTAAAGCCCGGTCCACCGCCATGATCTGCGTCGATGGCAAAACCGATGCTGTCATGAGCGTTTATCACGTTGTCCGGGAAGGTTGCTTCATAGTCGTGATCGTTCTCGTAGAGGTCATCACTTCCCACGAAAGCCACATAAAAACGAGCCGGGTTATCGTGCCACGCCAACCAGATACGGAAATCCAGGTCGGACGGATCGTAAGGATAATTCCTGTATTTGTCTGAGCAGTCGAGTGTCGTCAGGTTGGGTTCGCCCACTAGCTCGTACCACTCATCTATCGTTCCATCATCTACCCGAATCCCCTCCACCATCTCGTCGGTGAGATAGTAAATGGGATACAACCGGTCATCCACATGAGCAGCAGAAGCACCATACATACCTTCCAGTAGAACAAGGATCATGGCTGCACATCGTATGGGTTGCATCTCAGTCTCCTGAAAGTTATGGGTTGTCCCGGCGGCGGGGTTTGCGCCCGGGGGCGCCCGTTTCTATGGCCTGCTCGTTTCAGCAAGCGGCGCCCCTGTGTTTGTTCTGTCCAAAACGGGGGCGTATTTGGAATTCTACATTATTTCAATCGCGCGTAGGCAATCCCGTTTGTTGGGATAATCTTCGCCTTGAAACGGCGATGACTCTACCCCGGGGGGGATAAGGCGCCAGCGGAAGTCCCTGGCCGCAGCTTTGTAAAGGGTGTAGCCGCGTTTTTACGCAGCCATCCTGTAGGGTTGCGAGGTAGTCTTTTTAAGGTACCAAGTACCAGTTCCAGAAAGCCTCCCATCGTTTCGATTGCACGTGGATTCGTAAGTTGAGAATCTGCTGTCCGCCTTCGCGCCTCCAGCGCATGCCGCTTCGTTTGAGTCGATGGCCGACCAGGGTCTTGGCAGCCGCCTCCACGGGACCACATTGGATGGATCAGCCGGAATGAAGTCCTGTACGGTCTTGAAATCCAGTAGCGTCATACTGGGCTCGCCGATCTCATACCATTCGTCAATCAGTCCGTCATGCAAGTTTATGTTCTCCAACATTTCATCTGTAAGCTCGTAGATGGGGTATACGCGATCCCCGCTATGAGCTGAGGCTACCGCTGCCCATATCAGCAGTACGATCAGGTGTTTCATTTTTGGTTTCCTTTTGAAAAAAGGCTCGTCAGTAGAATTCGTGGGTGAATTGTGGCTCGGGTAAATCGCCAAGCTGATGGAATGAAGCGATTTGGAGTGCCTTGAAGGTGCAGAATCCGAATGCTTTTCTCACCGTCAGATTCCATTTCAGGTTCAAGCCCTCGGCAATGCCGTTGTTGAACTGCTTCCTGGCCCTGAACCAATTGAGGATGAGCTCTTGGTGACGCCGCAGCATTCTGGCGATGTCTTTCATCGGTTCGATGTTGCTTCTCATCGTACGGAAACACGCCGCTGCGCGCGGCAACCCGCAAAGATCAGCTCGCGGCGTACAAATCGTACTCGACGATGAGCTCGACGTCGTCGATCCTGATCTCCCCACCGAAGTCAGTGGGTCTCTCCCGCAAGGAAAATTGCAGCGTGTTCACCCCTTTTCGAGGCCGCACCTCGTTGAGCGTGAACTCCAGCCACACGCCGGTGAATGCGTCGTGCCATCGCGGTGAGCGCCGGCACGGCTCCGACGCCAGGGAGACGCCGTTGAGGCTGACCTCGAACCGGTCCGGGGGGACGAGGTCGGCAACGTTGATCTTCAACGCCATGCGGCCGATACGTTCGTTTCCCGGATCGTCGGAGACCGTGAAGGAGATCTCGTGCGTCTCTTCCGGGTCCGCGGCGATCGCCGCTGGCAACTCGGCGCCGTAGTCGAAGCTTTCCTCCTTCTCGGCGCGCTGGCGCAGGAAGTAATGCTTGTTCCCCTCCCTGGTCAGGTCGGGGTCGCCGATCTCGGTGAGGATGCTCCGCTCCGCCTCCCGCAGGGGCCAGTCCATGAACCACGTGCACAAGCCGTCTGCGCCGGCCTGCCAGAAGTTGGAGGCCGCGGCCCTCATCTTTTGCGGGGTGGCGTGCTCGACATTGGTGTTGGTGCGCCGCCCGTCGTGGAAAAAGGGCTGCAAGATGCCGTACACGGAGATCTCCTTCCGATGGGCTGTCTCGACGATCCAAGCGATCGGCATCTGGGAATCGAGGACGAAACAGGAGTAGGAGCTCGGTATGACAAAATCGACGAGGCCCTCCCCGAGCCAGGTTTCGACTTCGAATCCGGCGCGCCGGTTGAGCTCTCGGGTCGGGTAGACACGTGCTCCGAGCAGTCCCGGCTCGCCGGAGCGGCCCCTGACTGTAGCAGCACAGTCGCGGACGAAATCCGTCAATACATGGGCCTGCTCTCCCGCTTCGTCAAGGTTGAGACAGTGCGCGCAGCCGCCGGGCGCCGCGGAAAAATCGAGCTCTACCGCTTCGGTGTCGTAGCTCGTGGCCAACTCTTCAACCACGGCACGCTGGTGGTCGCGCACCTCGGCATGGACGAATCCGCGGCCCCCGTTGGCGACGCTGTGATCGGGGTTCATGCCGCCATATCCCCCCAGTCGCAGGCTGGCGAAGAAGTCCATGCCCTTCTCGTGGGCCCGGTCGACGAGGACCTGGAGCGGATCGAGTCCGCGCGCCGCGAGGCTCTGCATGTTTTCCCAGCAGCGCCATTCGTAGGCGTTCCGGAACGGCTTGCGGTCGGAACCCCATTGGAGTCCGACCTTTGACGGGTAGAACAGGCCGTCCGCACGGGAGACGCCATAGCTGAAGGTGTCGACGGAGGTTTCGGCCACCTCGTCGACCGGCACCCAGGCATCCTCCAGGCGCATCGGCGGATCGTATACGAACAGGTAGTAGTGACGGGCGTCGTTGAAGTAGATGGTGCGGTGGCGTCGCATGGTCGTTCACCTTTCAATAGTTGACGGCGTTCGCCTGAGACAAGCGATCCCGCTGCGCTCTCCGAGGAAGGGCCCCTGCTCAGTGAAGCGGGACAGACAGCGCGGCCGCGGATTTCGACAAGGTAACCACAAAACCCGAACGCCAGTACGGAGAGAGGCAGGCATCGCCAACATGGACGAATACCGTCGCATCGGCCGCATGATCGAACACTGGACCCTGCCCACCGCGTCTCAGGTCGTCGATCACGTACGCCGGGCGCGAATACAACTGGTGCAGGTGGGGAACTTCGGAGCGGACTTCTATTCCCTGGCCGGCGACGAGAATATCGCACCGTCGTGGTCGGGGATGCCCCTGGCCAGTGCGCGGGCAAACCTCGACATGGCGGCCGAGGTCATCCCCCGGATACGGGAAGCGGGTGCCAGCGTCAGCGGCCAACTGTCGACGACCATGCATTTCGGCAATCACGAGGAGGCACTCGGCCTTTTCGGCGAGAAGTGGGCGCAGATCTGGACGGACGATCTGCTGGGTCCGCCCCCGTGCGCGACTGCCGGGGAGGTCCTGCAACGGGATGCGGACGGAGCGCTCAGATGGCGTGTCATCGAAGGCCGCCCCTACCGCACCTACCGCGGCTGCATGAGCAATCCGAAGTGGTTGGCGGTTCTCAAGGCGATGGTGCGCAAGGGCATCGAGGTCGGGCTCGACGGCTTCAACGCCACCCATCACTACGAGTCCCTCTGCCACTGCCGGTACTGCCTGGACTATGCGCGCAGCTATCTCGGGACGCGCCTTGGGGAAGAGGAGATCGAGGAGATTTTCGGGGTCTCCGACCTCGATCAGGTAGCTGACGCGCTCACCGCCGCTCCCGGCTGCAGCGAGGCCGCGGCCGCCCGCCTGAAGCTCGTTCTCGCCCAGGGCTCCGACCTCAAGCGGAAGGAGTCCTTCGACGAAGTCTTCATCGAATACGGTCGGTCGCTCAAACCGGGACTGCTCCTGGCGCAGTGGAACCACAAGTACGACTTCCGGCCGCACGACGAGCGCTGTCTGCTGCCCCGGGAGCTGTGGGCCAGGGGAGAGGATTACATCTGGTACAGCCAGGGGCCTTCCAAGGCGGTCAGTTCCCTCGCCCAGGGCTACCTCGCCGACATGGGCCTGCCGTCCCGTTTCATGTATGCCGCCGGCCGCGGCCGGCCTTTCGTCATCAACAAGTACGACTACAAGCGCTGGCGCATATGGGCCGGCGAGGCCATGGCCCATCACGGCACGGCGCTGGCCTATCATGCCGGGCCGCCGCGGCTGGAGCAGGAAGAGAGCGTCAACGTCGCCCCCGAGGATTACTACGGCCCGGTCATCCGCTACCAGCGCTTCATGTTCCACCACGAGGAGTTCCTCCACCCGGCGACACCGTGGTCCCAGGTCGCCCTCGTCTACCCCAGGCGCGCCGAGATGCAGATGCAGATGGATTGCCTCGACGCGCTCAAGCGGTTGGGTCAGCATCTGGAGGACGGCCACTGGTTCTTCGACATCATTCTCGACGAGCAGCTGATCGAGCGCGCCGCCGGCTACGAGACGCTCATCCTGCCGGAAGTGGAGAGATTGAGCGCCGCCGAGGGCGAGCGGCTGGAGCAGTTCGTCCGCGAAGGAGGCCGTCTCGTGTTCACCGGGAAGAGCGGCCGCCGCGACGCCGACGGCTCGCTGCACGAAGCGCCGCTGCTGCAGGGGTGGCGCAAACCACCGGCGGCCGGGTCGATCGGACATTTCGAAGCGGGTGGCGATGGCGGCAGCATGCACATTCCCGACGGTCCCTGGACGCCGGAGACGGTGCCGATAAAGGGCATCCCGCAACAGATGCCGATCTTTCCCCGGCTCGAAGAGGACGACTTCGGCCAGCGATTTCTCGAGGAGCTGGAACGACTCGCCGGCCCTCCCCGGCTGGTCACCGATGCTCCCTGGTTCGTGCGCGTACGGGCCTGGCGCCCGCAGACCGTCGGCGCCGTGGTCATCCACTGGATCAACTACCGCCAGGACGAGGAGGCGGCCATCGAAATCCCGATTCCGGTGGGGCCGTTGCAGGCAGGGTGCGAGGTCCCGGACGGATACCGGGTCGAGCGCGTGGAGTGGCGCTACCCCGAGATGCGGGAGCCGGTCGTGCTCGCGCACGAGAGCAGCGGGTCGCGGGTCCGTTTCGCGATTCCGCGCCTCATCGTCCATGGCATGAGCGTGATCCATCTGCGCCGCGAAGGGTGAGACCCCGCCGACGTCGATGCCTCTCGCGACGGCATGGTTATATTGCCCCGATATCGACACAGAGCGCACAACGGTTTCACGGGAGATCGATCGGGTATGACAACACTGACTGACACCGCATCGGGCGCGCCGGCTGCGGCGACTCCTCTCGAAGACCGGGTCGAGGCGTACAAACGCGACGGCTTCACGATCATCGAAGATGTGCTGCAGGGCGAGGAGCTCGCCCGCGTGCAGGCCGCATTCGACAGGGCGCAGGCCGTGACCCGCCTCGACTGGGAAGCGGGCCGGGCGAAGGGCGAGGGGATTTCGGGAAACGGGGAGTATTTCGCTTCCGGCACCTTTCACGGGAGAAAGTACTTCGACATCTACCCCCTCCATCTCCTCGAGCAGGACGAGGCCTGCGTGGAGATGATCGCCCATCCCCGGCTCTGGCCTTTCCTGAGGGCCACGGTCGGCGACGACGTGCAGACGGCGACGATACAGGTGCGGGTCCTGGAGCCGCAGTCAGCGCAGGACGCGCAGGAGGAAGGCGGCTACGTCAACTGGCACCGGGATCACCGCAACGAGCCGGAATGGCGCTATCTGGGACGCCCGCTCAACACCAAGGTCCTCGTCTACCTCACCGACGTCGGTGCGGACGACGGCTGCACGGCCTGCGTCCCGGGATCGCACCTGTGGGAGCACGAGCCCGACCACCTGGAATACAAGGGCATGGGAGGAGGCGAGCATCAGGCGACGAAAGTGCGGGACCAGCGCGACATGCCGGGCATGGTGGCGGCTGAAGTAAGGGCCGGCAGCGCCTTTCTCTTCAACACCCGGCTCTGGCACACGACGTTGCCCAATAGCGGCGACCGCGACCGCTGGGCGGTGGTGACCCTCTACTGTCCATTCTACCAGAAGCAGCCCGGGGTGACGGTGGAGGCCGCGGTGGCCCTGGAGGCTGCAGGCCAGCTGAATACCCCGGAGCGCCGGCAGTTGTTCGGGCTCGAGCCCATCACCGGCCCCAACGGCTACAAGCGGCTGGCGCAGCACAACGGGAGCGTGACCGACGACCGCATGTTCAAGGGGGTGCGCCCGCCGAGGCTGGGAGAGCTTATTAAATGAAGGGGCGCGACTGATGCGGACCTTCAAGACGGGTCCGACCCCGGAGCAGCTGCGGGCCATGGATCGGGACCTGCGGTTCTATCCGAGCGCGACGCAGAGTCCTTCGGTGCTCACTCCCGAACAGATCGAGTCCTTCAACAGGGACGGCTATGTCAAGGGCGTGCCGATCTTCGACAGCGGCGAAATCGCCGGGCACCGGCAGGACTTAGACCGCCTGTTGGCGAAGGCCATGGCCAACGGGGGGAGCAGCTATTCCATCTCTTCCGCCCACCTGCGGTCAGCCAGGGTGTACGACTTGATGAGGCACCCGCGCATCGTCGCTTGCGCGCAGGATGTCCTCGGCGAAGAGATCGTCGGCCTGGCGTCCCAGTTCTTCTGCAGGCTGCCCCGCGATCCCGTCGACATTTCCTGGCATCAGGACGCCAGTCACTGGCCGCTGACGCCGTCGAAAACGGTGACGATCTGGCTCGCCGTCGACGATGCGGACAGGGAGAATTCCTGCATGCGCTTCATCGCCGGCTCCCATCTCCACGGCCATATCGATTACCGGTTGAGCGGGGAAGGGGAGAACAACCTGTTCAACCAGGTCGCCCTGGATGTCGAGCGCTACGGCGAGTGTGTCGATGTCGAGCTCAGGGCGGGTGAAATTTCCATGCACTCCGACCTTCTTCTGCACGGCTCCCGGGCCAATCGCTCGAGGCGCAGGCGGTGCGGTCTGACCCTGCGCTATTGCGCTATCGATGTGCGGGAGGTGCCGGGATTCGGTTGGGCTGCCGAGGGGGTCGTCATCAACGGGGAAGATCCCGACAACCACTGGGGCAACCCCCCTCGCCCCGACAGGGATCTGGTCTGAAGACCCGGATGCCTGTTACAGAGGCCTGAATTCGACCAGACGGCGGCCGCCTTCGAACCCCGGACGGCCCACATACTGGACGGCACGCGTGTTGATGGCGTCAGCGTGGGGGATGTGCACGTGGCCGCAGAACACGGCCGCCAGGTTGGGCGCCGTTGTCACCGAATGGACGAACTCGAGGGTCTCGGGCGTGTCCTCACCGACCTGCCATGAAATCCGGCTCTCCGACGGCCAGTCCGGATCGCCCATCATCGGCGGCGACCCCAGTTCGTCGATGACGGGATCGCGCAATGTCGGCAGGCTCAGAGGCCAATGAGTCAGCAGGACGGTCGGCAAGCCCGCCTGCAGCTGCGCCTGCATGAAGTCGACCTGCTTGCGTGAGATCCGGGGCACGGCGTTGTCGATCGCGACGAATCGAATGCCGCCGATATCGCGGGCCGCACAGTCCGGATCGCCGTTGTGCAACGGCTGCAGAGCGGCCAATCGCCGCCGCCGCACCTCGTCATTGACCGGCTCGTTGGTGTAGTGCACGTCGTGGTTGCCGCAGGTATACATGGCGGGCACGCCGAGGGCGTCGATCTGCTCGAGGACGAAATCGACCGAGGCGGGCGAGGGGAAGTGAACGATGTCCCCGGTCAGCGCCAGCAAGTCGAGGTTTTCCCTGGCCGCCTGCGCCAGGTGCTGGCGGAACGCATCCCCCGGCACCCAGGAGGTGCCCTGCTTCTCGTTCATTTTCGCATAGCGCCCGCAGTAATCGACACAGGCGTCGTAGTTCTCGCCGTCGCGCTCGTCGAAAAACTGCAGGTGCGTGTCGGTCAGGTGCAGCATCCGCACCGGGCGGGGGAGCCCCTCGATGCGAATGCTTGCACTGTCGTCGGTGAAGCTGTGGGTGACCCGCATGGCCCGGAGGTCTTTCATTCTGTCACCGCGCCTCCAGCACGCCTCCGTCCCGCTCGATTCTCGTCATCATGGCGGCGAAATCTTCGGACCCGTCGTCATCCCAGTACTCGGTTTTCAAGGGTGCCGCGAAGCTCACGGGCATCAGCGAACGGCTCCAGTCCGGGCGCACCATGAAGTGCGGGTTGTGGGGATCCGGGCGGGTATAAAACGCCGTGCCGTTGTCGTATCTGCAGACGAGGATGAATTTCGGTTTCGCTATCGGCTCGATCCGCTCGAGGCGCTCTACCTCTTTCATATCCAGCTCGATACCCAGGCCGGGCTGCTCCGGCACGCGAACGAAGCCGTTGACCGGATTCAGGGGCTCGGTGACGAAGCGCTCGCGCGAAACTTCGGGAATGGCGTTGATGAAGTGGAAGGTCGCCGAAGGAAAGGCGGCCATCATGTGGACGGTCATGGCGCGCGTGATGTCGCTGCCCGTATTCTGCAGCATGAAAGGGCTGCCGCCGGCGGCGAACAAGCCTGCCCGGCGCACGGCGTCGCCGATCCTCGAATGCCCCAGCATGTAGGCGTCGGCAGGTCTGCGAAAGATCTCGTAGGTCGCCGCCGTCGGGAAGTGGTGCAGGACGATCGGCAGGCGCGACCGCTGCCGCAATTCCATGTAGCCGTCGATGTCCTCGCCCGGCAGCGGATCCTCGAAGCAGCCGGCAATTCCGTATTCCGACAGCTTGTCCAGCAATCCGGGCATGTGGTCTTCGGTGCCGTGCATGGTGAAGTCGTAGTGAAGCCTGAAACCTTTCGGCGCCACCGCCTGCATCGCCTCGGTCTGGTCGATGACATTCTCGAAGGGGGACAAGTGGAACTTCATCCAGGTATGGCCCTGTTCGGCGAACGCCTGCACGGCTCGTGCCATGCGCTCCGGATGGGTGCTCACGGTCCAGGCGGCCACGGCCACCCAGGAGCGGTACTTCTGGCCGAAGAGCTTGTACACCGGCACACCTGCGGCTTTGCCCATGAGGTCGTACATCGCCGTTCCCAATCCCAGGGAGCTCTCGTCTCCTACCCAGTCGAAGGGGTTCGAGCCGATGTACTGGTCCAACACCTCCTGTTTTTCCGGTCTCTCGCTTTCGCCCAGGCCGACCAGCCCATTGTCGGTGTGGACGACGTAAATCGTGCGCTGCGTCAGGTCGTGGTAGTGGAGGAGCTCGTAGGCCCTGGCCTCGTCGTACGGAAGCGTGACCCGGTGAATGTCTATGGCGGTGACCTTCATTTTTCAGTGCTCCCGGAGTTTTTCCGATAGCGAACGACGAGCTCGACGTCGGTGAGGGTCAGGGATGAGGCGACCTGCGGATGGCGCTCATGCAGGTCGATACGTACCGCATGCTCGCCCGGCGAGACCGCGGCCGCACCCAAATCCCAGCTCAGCCACACGGCACTGCTCACCTCGGCTATGTCGCGCCAGCGGGGCAACGGCTGAAACGCTCCACCCGGTGGGGAGGGATCGTCGAGCCGGCAGTAGGCTATCTCAGGTGGTCCCAATCTTTCGCCGTCCCACCATGCCTGCACGACATCTCCCTTGACCCACTCGTTCAGGCGCAGTCTCAAGCGCAGCACCTCCGGCTTGCGGGCGCCGAAATCCTCGGCGATGTCGAGCCGGACGACAGGGCCGTGACCGCTCAGGGTGCGCTCGAGCCGGACGGGCACCTGGCCGTAGATGCGGTCGATGCGGAAGGCGCCGCGCCAGGCCCCGGCGTGCTGTATGTAGCGATGGGTGGCGGCGTAGATCTTGTCCGTGCCGGCCAGGGTTTCGGCAGAGCCGATGGCCGTCAGCAACGGCCGCTTCGAATCGCGGTCGGCATGCCAGTTGAAGACGTAGATACCCGACGCACCCGCCCGGTGATAACGGCTGGCGATGGCCCGGGTGCGCAGGCGGTCCTTGTCGTCCGGCTCTTCCGGACCGACGAACGGATCCGGGAGATTGCTGTCGAAGCCGGGGTAGACGGCGATCTCCGTGCCCGCGCACAACCCGGCGAATCCGGCGACATCGATGTCGGCATCGGTGACGGCGTTGCCCGCGGGAACGATGATGTCGACGAGTCCCTCCTCGACCCAGGCGGGGATGTCGTACCCGATACGGCGGCACATCTCGAGGGATCCGGCGACACGGGCTGCCAGGTAGACGGGGCGGCCGCGCTCTTTTCCCAGGGCATCGGTCATACGACGGACAGCGCGCTGCAGATCGGTGAGCAGGTAGCGCAGCCGGTATCCCTCGTGGTCCGGGAAATGGAAGGCGTGACGCTGCCAGTCGAGCTCGACGCCGTCCCAGTCGTAGCGGCGGCAGGTCTCCTCGACGGCGTCGAAGCGACGCTGGCGGATCTCGGGCACGGCCATGTTCCACGACAGGGCAAACCACTCGGAAGTGCGGTCTCCGAGCACCCACTCCGGGTGATCGGCGCGCAAGGGCTCGACCCGGTGGGCCTCGAGCAGCGCCCCCAGGTCACCGACCTGGGCCCCGCCGAAATGGTTGTCGTTCATGCGCACCGAGGCGTACACATGCAGGCCGAGCTCGTGCCCGCGGGCGATCAGGGCCTGCTGGGGATCTTCGCCGCGGTCGTACATCCGCAGGATGTTCTCAGTACCGTTGAAGGCGCCGGCACTGGGGTAGGGGCGTTCCCGGTGTTCGCCGATATACTCCAGGACCGAGCTGGGCCAGCGCGACCCTTGTCCGCCGGTGCTCCAGAACAGGGCTCCCACCTGGGTGTCTTCGAGGGGCGCGTACACCTTTTCGAGAAAATCGTCCCGCGACTGGGGAGCCGGCGAATAGCCGTGCGGGGCGCCATCCCAGTTGTAGACGATCCGGTAGTCGGGGGGAACGGGCATGGGTCAATCCGCCGGCCGCAGTGCATGCAGAGCGTCGAGGAGCTCCGGAGACAGGGCATCGGCCGCGGCTCTCCCGGCGTTTTCACGGGCGTGGCCGGCCTTCGTCGTGCCGATGATGGCCGAGTCGATGACCGGGTGCGACAGGGTGAAGCGCAGGGCGCACTCGAGGGGATCGTCCCACGCCCCCTCGTCATTCAGCAACTGGCGGACCGGATCCCAGTGGGGGCCCCCGTGGAATTGGGGCGAGTCCGGTTGCAGCAGCCTGGCGTTGGCAATCGGGCGCTTGGCGACGACGCCCATGCCTGCCCGATGGGCCGCCGGCAGGACTTCGTCCAGCGCTTGCTGGCTGATGATGTTGAAGGTCACCTGAAGGGCATCGAAGACGCCCATCGAGATCGCCTGCAGGGCATCGTCGTCATCGCCGCTGTACCCCGTGTAGCGGACCTTGCCGGCATCGCGGGCGCGCATCAGGGCGTCGGGGGCTTCCCCGGCCCGCAGGACCTCCGCCGGGCAGGTGTGCAGGAAGACGAGGTCGAGACATTCGAGGTGCATGCGTTCGAGCGAGCGGTCGATGCTTCGCTCGATAACGGCGCGCGAATACGGCTCGCCCTCTTCATCCCCCGTGACGCAACCGCATTTGGTGGCGACGGCGAACTCGCCGAGCCGGTCGCCGAGAAAGCGCCCGATGAGCACCTCGCTCTCGTTGTAGCAATCCGCCGTGTCGATGAAGGTTATGCCGAGATCCTGAAGGCTGTCGAGGGTGCTCTCTATTTGATCGAGCGGCACCCCGTCTCCGATACGGGCGGCTCCGAATCCATGCCTGCTGACCTCGAGGTCCGTGGAGCCCAGCCTGGTGGTTTTTTCCATTCAGAGCTCCTTTTTACTCGCCCTATCTGTCGGAGTTTGGAAGGTCGCGCAACTGCCGGACGGTATCATACTGTTTACCCCGGTGAGTGATGGTGGATCAGAGACGCCACCTGGTACCCATCAGGCAGGTTGTCTCGGCAGTGGGTCGATCGAGCTGGTAGCAGATCGTCACGATCGAGCCGTCAGCCAGCTGCACCGACGCCGGGTAGCCAAGGTCGTCATTAGGTGCCGTCTGGACAACGCGCTCGTTTTGCACATCCCACGAGGCTCCACCGTCGCTGCTCAGGCAAGCTCGCTCGCCGAACGGCGACACCCGCCGGCCGTAGGCGACCAGCAATCGATCGTCCTGCAGGCGTATCAGATGCGGCGGAAAACCGAGCATGGGTGTGACTCGCGCCGGCGTCCAGGTTCTGCCGCCGTCTTCACTGTCGGACTGATGGAGGAACCGCTCCTCCATCCTGTCGCCGCCGACGCGGAACAGGCCGACGAGCTTGCCACCGGCCGTCTCCACAAGGTGGGGTTCTCCCAGTCCCCGGTGCGCCGTCTCCGGCGGGTGGGACACCGTGCCGATGACATTCCAGGTGCGGCCGTCGTCTGCCGACTCTTCTGCTACGATGGTCCGTTCACCTTCGAGCCTGCCCACGCCCAGGTAGAGCAGTCTGCCGTCGCTCAGTTGAACGGGACCGTGCGGCGCCGAGGCGTTGACCCGAATCGGCTCACCCCAGGTCAGGCCGCCATCCTCGGAACGCTGCACCCAGTTTCCCAGCCACCGGTTTCGGGTCTCGGGAGTGAGAGTGGCGGCATGCTGCCGGTAGGCGGCATCCCTCTCGAAGGCAACCGAGGTGAACCAGCTGACGAGCAACGTCCCCCGCCGGGTCTCGATGATGCCGGCGTCGCGGTCGTCGAGCGGTGAATGGCGGATGACTTCGGGAGCGCTCCAGGTCTCGCCATCGTCGCCGGATCGAACCAGGTGTGTTTTGCCCCAGGGGCAGATGTGTCCGTCCCGGTCGCCGGAGAAAACGGCCAGCAGCTCGCCGGACGACGTTCGCGCAATCGTCGGCCAGCCGATGTAACGGCCGGGCTGCGCACAGATCACCCGGGTCCACAATGTGTCGGCTTCCCGAATCAATTCACCACCTCCGTGGAAATGCATTTTGCGCGAATCGCCGCTTTTCGCTTTCGGAACCCCGTGTTAGCTTGCCGGCGTTGTTTTGCTCCTCGCACCTCGAGTCCCGGCAACCGGCGCAAAGACCATGAGCGCGGAAATTCACCCACTCCGACACCGGCAGCTGTTTCTCGACGACGGCGCCGTGGAATCGACGTCCGGGCTCCAGCGCGTGCTGCACCAGCCGGTGAAAGCCGGGCCGGTCATCATGCCCGATCGCTCCCGGGGCGAGCGCGCCGTGCAGAGCGGCAGTGTGCCGCAGTGGGATCCGGAGAAGGGTCGCTGGGAATGGTGGTACAAAGGGATTACCAACTTTACCGGGGAATACGTGACTCTCTACGCCACCTCCGCCGACGGCGTCCACTGGGAGAGACCGGTCGTCGGATTGTACGAATGGAACGGTTCCAGATCGAACAACGTCGCCTTCGACTCCGGCATGATGAACCTCTGCCACGTCATCCGCGACCAGGCCGAAGCCGACCCCCGGCGGCGCTACAAGGGATTGTTCAGCGACAGCGACAACATGGACCGCTATCCGGGGGTGTCGGCGGACGGTTTCATGTGGGAGATCTCGCAGGGGCCGCCCATTCCCAGCCAGGACACTTCGTCCCTCGTGTACGACGATATCGGAAACCGCTATCTCGCTATCGTCAAGCACCGCACCGAGTGGGGGAGATCCGCCTTTCTGTCGACCAGCCCGGACTGCGGCGACTGGACGGATCCGGAGCTCGTCCTCCACACCGACGAGATCGACCGGGAAAACCGCAAACGCAGAATTCAGGCCGTCGTCGACGATCCCGCCTACCTGTCGCCACCCGTGGTCGATGGCCGCGACTACCTGGCCCAGCTCTACATGATGCCGGTCCTGCCGTACGAAGGTCTCTACGTCGGCTTTCCCCTGCTCTTCAATCCCTCGGGCGCCGATGGAGCGCAATCCAACCATACCGGCCTGAACCAGGTCGAGCTCGCCGTCTCGCGCGACGCCCGCAAATGGGAACGGGTCGCGGACCGGGCGGTATTCGTCGGCGTCGAACCCTGGGAAGGGGGCGCCAACTTCGGCAACGCCCAGGTCGCTCTGTGCGGGGCCCCGATAGTCCGGGACGAGGAGCTTTGGATCTACTACATCGCCTGTCGCTATCGCGGACACCGCGACCTGTTCGCAAATCTCGATGCGGCGATCTACAACGACGCGTTCTTCGATCCGAACACCGTCATCTGCCTTGCCAGGCTGCGGCGGGACGGTTTCGTCTCCTTCGATCCGGTTGCCGCCGATGCCGGCGAAATGGTCACGAAGCCCTTCAGATGGACACAAGGGAGCCTGTGCGTGAACGCTGCCGTGGTGGCCGGCGGTGAGATCGCGGTCGAGGTGGTTGACGCCGGCAGCCTCCGTCCGCTGCCGGGCAGGTCGGCCGGGGAGTGCGTGGCCCTGCGCGGCGATCGACTCGCGGGGGAGATCCGGTGGGGGGAGGGGAGCCATGCCGCATTCGGTGCAAGACCCATCCGTCTGAGATTCCATCTTCGCCGCGCCAGCCTCTACTCCTTCTGGCTGTCATGATCGGGGGTGGCCGCGCGCAGGCACCGGGCCCGGCACCGGAGCGGGTTTGGCTCGCCGGGGAAATTCCCGGCCTCGGCGGAGCAGGCCGGGGCGCGGGAGGGCGGTCAGCCGCACCCGACAAGCACGCCTGGGGCGCAGGAGCTCGTCAGCCGGACCCGGGCGGCTCCAGCAGGTGGGGGCAGTGGTTTTCGACCAGGCTCATGCGCTCGTGCAGTTCCGTCAGCCACAGCGATCCGGCGCTGCACAGCTGTGCGATCGTCAGGTTCCCGGGGTTGTACAGCAGGGTGCTGCCGAGGTTGGCCCCGGACAGGTCGGCCTCTTCGAGGTCGGCCCTGTTGAGGATGCCGCTGCGCAGGTCGACGCCGCCCAAATCCGCCCGCCGCAGGTCGCCGCCCGTCAGATTGGCGCCTCTGAGATCGGACCCGGTCAGATCGGCTCCACGGAGGATGACGCTATCGAGATTGGCACTGCTCAGGTCCGCATGGCGCAGGTTGGCGCCGGTCAGGTCGGCGCCGCGAAGGATGGCGACAGACAACCTGGCGCCTGACAGGTCCATGCCGCAAAGGGTGGCGCCGCGGAGATGAGCGGCGCGCAGGTCGGGAACCGTGTCGGGATTGTCCCGGCGCCACTGGTTCCACGAGTCAGGGCCCCGATCGATCAGGGCGAGGTGTCCTGGATCAGCCATGCATTCTCTCCCAACTCCCCGAACAGGAGGCGGATACTGACGTGTTCAGCTTACCCGGCAACTACATCGGCGACGCCTGGTACTTCGTCGACGCGGGCCAGCAGGCCCACTGTTATTTCCTGACCGCACCCGACAGCCTCCCTCTCGACGAGCGCTGGTGGAACTGGGACATCGGCCACGCCGTCAGCGGGGATCTCGTCAACTGGGAGTACGTCGGTCTGGCGCTGGAGCGGGGTGCCGGCGACGCCTGGGACGGCAAGAAGCTGGCGACCGGCTCCGTCATCGAGCGCGGCGGCCGGTTCTGGATGGCCTACACCGGCATCCGCCGCAACGACCCCCACCTTGTGCAACGGGTCGGCATGGCGGTGTCCGACGACCTGAGGGCTTGGACCAAGGCCGAGGGCAACCCGGTGACGCAGGCCGACGGCGTCGTCTACGAGAAGATCGGCACGGGCGAACGGGCGATGGGGCACTGGCGCGATCCCTTCCTGCTGGATTGCGGCGACCGCGTGCTCCAGTACGTCTGCGCGCGTACCCAAAGCGACGGCCAGGGCTGTGTCGCCGTGGCCTCGTCGACGGACATGCTCGACTGGAAGCTGGAGCAGCCCCTCGTCGTCGACGTCATGACCGAGGAGATCGAAGTCCCCCAGGTGTATGGCATCGGCGGGCATTACTATCTCCTGTTCGCGACCTTCCTTCGCGTCATCCTGCCGGAGTTTCGCGACAAGCACTTCGGCCATGAATTCAAGAACAGCGACTACTCGATGGTCGGCCCGTCGCCTCGCGGTCCGTTCTCCATACACGGAACGGGGGACGTCCATCCGCAGGCCCCCAATCCGTATGCCTGCCAGCTGGTGCAGTTCGGCGACGAGCGGTTTCTCCTGGGCACGGTCGTGCTGACCGTGAACGGAGACGGAGACGACTACATAACCGATCCCGTACCGGTCGTTGCCGACGAAACCGGAATCCACGCACAAAGCTGACTCCTGCTTCTGTTTCATGGGCAGCAGGGAAGGGATTGTCACGCAGTCAGGTCGCCGTACTCGCGCGCTCGCGCGAAACCCCGGACTCGGTTTTCCCGGCCCTCCTCCGCTATTCGTATATCAGCTTGAAGACCACGTTGTCGGTCATTCCGGTAAAGAAATCGACGACCACCCAGAACCCCATCGAGAAGAACTGGCCGATGACCAGACCTATGAAGAACGGTTTGCCTTTCTGGTAGAGAGGTGAGCCTCCGTATTTCAGGATCAGACCCTTGATCGACCAGGAAATGAACACGCTCAACATGATCGAGTCCGTCATCCACATGGAGCTGATCGGCAGGCTCAACGGATGGATGGGAAACCACAGGTAGCGCTGTTTCAGCCACATCAGCAGTCCCATCAAGCCGCCGCCGTATACGGTCCAGATCCAACCTTCCCAAACGGGGCCGGTCGCGTTGAGCAGGTTGCGCGCGGTGAAGTTGAACGGGTAGTGCACGAGGCCCCGAAAAAAACCGCTCATGTTGATGGCGCCGTAGCTGTACCCCACGGCCATCTGCATCCAGATCGACCCGACCGCGCTTACGAGAACAGCGACCAGAATCGCCCACAAAAGCGTGCGCCGGCTGCCGCGGATGTGCTGTTCGGCAATCTTGAGGGCGTTGGCACAGGCGGCCATGAGGAACACCCGCAATTCACCCGCCCACACGAACGTGTACCCCAATGCGGTCACCCCCGGCCCGCCCAGGGCCTGAACCCCAAAGCCGGAAACCATGAAATTTCCGGGGTTCATCGGCGCCCTGGTGATGAAAAACCCGCCCTCGGTAACCATCCGTGTCAGACCGATGAAGATGACGAAGGCGACAAACAGGGTGAGACCGGCGGACCAGGGAGCCAGGCCCGTCTTGCACAGCCACCACCACATGAACCCGGTCCCGCCCAGCAGGGTGAAGACGGCGGCCCGGTAGGACATCATCTCCTCACTGTCGTCCACCCGGGCATCGCCCCGGAAGGCTTTGCGGAAGACGGCGCGCAGATGCTTCCTGCCCACCCACAAACCCCAGAGCACGAACACGATCATGGCCCCCATGTTCTGGTGTCCCAACAGGGGTACGGTAACCCATTCCATGGTCTCGTCGCCGGTGATCCCCAGGTATCGGAGGGCGCCTTCCTGCAGCTTGGCGATGAGGTTGAGCAACCAGATTCCCAGGGAGATGTCCCGGCTCAGGAAGTAGGTGAAGCCGATCGTGGCAAAGCTCAGGTGAGGGATGAGGACTGTCGTGCGCTGTAAAAACGGCATTGACGTGTACAGCGAGATGTCGGGTACGCTGGGATCGTATTGGTGCAGGGCGATGAAACACCCGACGGCGAAGGGAATGCTCAGGCCGACCCAGAAAGAAAGCCTGCGGAACAGGGGCGGCAGCAGCTTCCCTTTCTCCTGGGCGATCATCGCCAGCGATGGCTGCATCAGCGGGTATTGCAGACGCTCGTGGTCCATCCACTGCCGTCTGAGAATGACCATCACGGCGATCATCACCAGAAACAGCGCCAGCAGGAACGGCGCCCACGAGATCAGCGGGGGCAGCCACACATCCCAGGCGATAGCCCCGTCGGGGTTCCCCTCGTAGAAATCCTGGATCGCCTTGGGATCCTGCGGCACCAGCCAGTCCGGGACGTGCCACATGAAAATCTCTCCCCACCTGTTCTCCGGCGTGGCGTAATACTGAGCGCCGCTCAAATACGGAATGAAGAAAGAGGTGAGCCCCATCGAGGGGATCGTCGCCGCGGCCAGGGCCATGATGTAGACGAGGGTTGTCTCCGCGGCGGAAAGATGCCAGGGGCGGTGCAACCGACCCATCAGCGGATTCAACGCCGCCACCAGGACAAAGAGGATGAACAGGGCTATGGGAGAGGCGAAGTCCTGGGCCATGCGGCTCCCGCGAATGACGTTTTCCCCGTATATCACACCCACGCCAACAAAAACACTCACCGCCGTTCCGATCAGAAATGAGCGTTTCGTGACGTTTTCAGACGGACTCGGGAACATGCTGCGACGCCTTCAGAAAAGGGGCCCGCGACAGGCAGGCGCCCGGGGAAAGGAGCGGCTCAATACGCGTCCTGAGCACAGCGCGCCGCGCCGGTATCCGGAAACAGCAGCGCCAGCATGGCACGATCTCGGGGGGTTGCGGTGAGGCCGCCTTCATCCATCAGACCGGGCAGGCGGCGGCCGTTGTACACCAGGGAGAAGAGGTCGCTGTCTTCGATTTCCAGCTGCAGGGGCTCTCCTCTGCCGACTTCCAGAGTGCCTTCGTCACCGGAGAACCGCACCTTCACACTGAGCCCGGCAGCGATGGCGCGCGCGTCGAGCAGCGGAGCGATCCGTTGCACGAACAGGACCCTGTCCTGAACCCGCACCCAGACTTCGCTGTGCCCCGACCGGTCGCTGCACAGATCCTCGATCCGCGGCCGCAGAGGATTGCGGGAAGACAGCGTCAGCTCGGCCACCCGCACACCCCGGTTTCGCCAGTCCCGCAACGTGGTCTGCAGCAACCCCGCGGCGACATCCCCGGCACCGGGCAGACATCCCCACTCGCTGACCGTGCCCGTGGCCGCCGCTTCGAGCAGGGCGGCATAGGCCACTGGCCGGTGGCCGCCGGCGACGCGGAAGGCTGTGGGCTGTGCCCCGAAGAGCTTCGGCTTCTGCAGCAGCCTGCGCTCCCAAAACGGCACCGTCCTCGACCATGATCCGCTGACCTGACTGTAATGAGCGGCGTAGATCCCGTTGAGAGTCTGGGCATCTGCAGCGGTCGCGGTTCGCGGTTCTGCATGCTGGGCCCCTTCGAGATCAATGTCAAGGCCGGCTCTGTCGAGATCGATGACGAGGCGCGGGCTCTCGAGGATGGCCTTCCTGTAGCGCAGGCGGTTGTAGAACCGGTAGCGTTCGGGGGATGTGTGCAGATATGAAACGGCCAGACCGCGGCGCTTCATGACGGCGAAGGAGGCGCGCATCAGCTGCGCCCCGATACCCCGGCCGCGGAGAGGGGGCGCCGTGCATACCGCGCCGACGAGCCCCGCGGGAACAGCGACACCCGAACACCACAGGAGACCGTCGCGAACTCCCATGTGGCTTGCCACTTGGCCGTCGACGACGGCAACGAAAAGGTGGGCAGGATCGTACCATGGTTCCTGTTCATAGGATTCCAGGACTTGCGGGTTCGCCTGTACTGCCTGGGGGAAAGATGCGGCGACAATCTCTTTTACAACTGGGTAATCCGCAGGTTGGAGGCTGCGGCACTCGATCTCGCCCTCGCTCGGAGGTGGTCCCGAGACTGGACAGCCGGGCAGCGGGGTTGAGGTGGACGCCATGAGGTCCGGTTTCTTCCTTGCGGGTTTGGCGTCCTTTGGACGCCTTCCAACATGAGCGGCCAAGTTCGGCCGTGGGTAACATGGTTGACTGTCCCTGCTCTGCCAAGTAATCCGGCATGGCGCTTGCGGAGCCAACCGAGGTTTTTACCACTACTTTTTACCACTACTTTTACCACTACATTGTTCGGTCGAGGCAGCTGATCGTCGTCGCCGGCACCCCGTATGGACCCGTATGGAAAGGGATAGCGGGTGTAGAGGCGACCTGGGTGGGTGCGAGCTCGAGGCAGTACGGGTCCGGCGGCCGGAGCCAGTAGTTGAAACCGCCACGCCCCAGATTGGGAAAATGCCCCTTCCAGGGGCGCTGATCCTCCCATGGCCTGCTGCGATCGTCACCCGGCTCAGGCATGGCGAGGTTCTTTTTGGTTTCCATCCTGAGAGCCGGGTCTTCAAACATATCCCTTGCTTTCTTCGGATGAGCGCCGTAGCTTGGCCGCCCTTAGTGAAAGCTGGGGAATGGCAGGAGAGGCTACCAGGGAGGGAAATCCGGCATTAGTCAAAATTTTCTGCAGGGCTTATAGCGGACGAAACTGGTTCGCCACTCCCGCAGGACGTAGTGGGGAAGATTCCAATACGAGCCGCGCGGGTTTTTTTTGGCGGACAAACTCCAAACAGGATCTAGGTTGCTAAATTGCCGGAGAGAGGTGAAAGGAAGGCGAACGGGTATAGAACGCGACCTCAACGACAGCAGGCGTAAGCCAATTTTTGAAGTAGTTTCCACGGAGAAAATCCACATTCCCAAAGGAGGAATTGCATGTCTTTGTATCGCATAATTGGAGCAGGAGCGGCATCCCTGGTGCTCCTTGCGGGTGTGTCGAATGCCCAGGAAGAGCGTTTCTCGCGCTTCGTGGGGGACGGAAGTCTGGGGCTCAACGACATGACCAGCGGCGGCCGTCCAGAGACGGTCGTCATCAGCGGTCTTTCACCAATAGAAGACTACGCATTCGACGGTTCCGATCTGTCCATTCCCTTCACGCTCGAAGGAACGCAGAGCGGTTCCGCTACCGTGTGGCTGATCATCTACACCAAGGGAGAGAATCCGCCGCTGACCATCACAGGTGAAGGACCGGCTCCGCACGTTCTCGGAGATTACGCCGAGCCGGGCTGGCATGTTTACCAGAACGTGGACCTGTTGGTCTACAGGTCTTCCGGCGAACGTTTCGACACCGGCGACAACACCATTGTCTGGAACGGCCGCGACATGGAAGGGAACGTCGTGTCCCGGGGTTCGTACGACCTGTTCCTCGCAGCCTTCGACGCCGACGCCACGGCGCACATCGTCGGTTATGCTCCCGGCAGGCAGGGAACGGGCGAAATGCTCATCATCGATCCCGACGCCGAGACGCTGACGCGGCCCTACGAGTGGGTCGTCGACATGAACAACGACTTCATCAACAACCCGGAAGCGGCGACGTACATCGACCGCACCGAAATCCACAATTCAGCCCCCGACGCGGGCGACATTCCCGTCGGCCGGCACGTGTTCTGGTGGGCGGAGAGCGACCGCCCCCTGCCGTTTCACGTCTTCGACATGACTCCGTTGGGAACCAGCGGCAACGTCACCGACGATATGCGGACGTACGTTGCCAACGGCCAGAATCAGGGTGGCGGACTGCTCTTCAGGGGCTCTTACGATCCGGCAACACAGTCGGCTTCCGTCGACGAGAGCTGGGGTGCGGACCATGGGGCCGTCAACGGTTTCATCGACTACAGAGAGCTTCAGCCGACGCGCAAGTACGGAGTCGCAGTCGATCCCGGCAACAACAAGATTTACACCACCACGGGCGTAGACGGCACAGTGGGCACGGTTGCGGTCTGGGATCTGGACAGTGGTGAAAATCTCGATCTGTGGGATCTGTCCGACATCTTTCTGTATGACAACAACGGCAGCGACCGCGTCGGCGGACCTGGCTGGTCAGCCAGAGACTACGCCGGCAAGAACGATCCAACCGGCCTGACCCTCTCGGGTCACCACACCTCCATCGTCATGAGCATGGATTACGACAGCGGTGGCATCAGATGGATCAACCGCAACGGCGACGGCTTCGGCGATATGTATGTCCCGGGCAGCTTCGGCGCCGAGCCCACCTACGGCAATACCTCGGGCGACGGGGCCAAGTACGGGTTCAACTCGACCAAATGGGGTTGGATCTCCATCGGTCACTCCGCCGTGAACCTCACCGATTACGGTTCCGTGCTCGGCGGCGACGGCTCGGGCCTGTTCCTGCTGCAGCCGACGAATATCCCCAGTTCCTACCCGCAGTGGACGATGATCGTCGATCACGACGACAGTGCTTGGGACGGCATGTACATCAGCGTCGGAGAGAATGACCCCGGCCAGAGAACGAATGACTGGGCACCGCCCCCGACCGAGGACCAGATCGTCAGCTACTATTCTTTCCACTGGCTCGTGCAGTTGCCGTACGATCAGAAGCGCGTAAGCCTCGGGGACCCGGCGACTGCGGTCGAGGAGGTCGAAGGCGATGCCACGCCGAATGCCGCTGCCCTGGGCGATGCTTTTCCAAATCCTTTCAACCCGGAAACCACTATCCGTTTCTCCCTTCCGTGGGAAGCGCCGGTGTCGGTCAAAGTCTTCAACACTCAAGGCCAGTTCGTCGTCGACCTGGTTGATGAGAGCTTGCCCGCCGGCAATTTCGAGGTCACCTGGGACGGCAGGAATGCCGACGGGGTGGAAGTGTCCAGCGGCGTGTACATCTACAAGATCGAAGCTCCCAATCTGAGCCTCAGCAAGAAGGTCACCTTCCTCAAATAAGGAGCTTGCAGTTGTTTCGGGGTGCCACCGGTAGTTCCCGGTGGCACCTTTTTTGTGGCGCGCTCCGCCAGGTGCTTGCGGTAGGTAATCGACAAAGGAACCGGCGTATGAGGAGCTGTCCGCCCCCGTGCGGGGACAATCGGATCCCGACGAACGGCCCGGTTTCCCGCCTTAACGCCAGAAAAAAACAAAGGGTTGCCAAATTGGGAACCGGACCACTACATAGAGCCGGGTGGCGCCTTCCGAGTGCCTTGCTTGTGGCGGCAATCGCTTCGCAGGCCTCCTCCCAGATCCTCGAACGCGCTTCCGTCGATACGTGGGCAACCACAACCTTTTACCTGGGTTTCGCCGAATTCGCGGATGCTGTCGATGGCCGCATCCGCATCGCCGCTGCGGATCGCTACAGCCTCTATCTCAACGGCGATCTGGTTGGAACGGACGACGACCCCGGATCGGTTGAGGTCTACGATGTTCCGTTCAACAGGCGTACCAACATGGTCGCTGCGGTCGTCGAGCACGACGGGACCTCCGGAGGCTATGGGATGTTCGTCGTGCTGGAGGCCGAGGGCGTACTCCTGCCGAGTTCTCCCACCGACCGCCTGACACCGTGGTTCTGGACCGACTTCGCTCTCGACAACGAAGACGGCGCCGACTGGATGACGCTGCGGCTCAACAAGCTGTCCAGTCATAGCGAAGACGTGGACGGCAAGGAAGCGGCAGTCACTTGGCGTTCGGTCCAGGCCGGCAGCCTCGACCCGGGCGGATTTGCCGAGTTCGCCGACCTCGATCTCACCAGAGCGCGATCCGTGGCGGGATTCCCCGGGGGTCTCGACGGCAGTCGCGGCGGCCTGCGGCTGCGTTCTTTTGAGGGACAGAATCTCGCCTTCAACACGTTCTCGAAGGACCTAAAGCTCATCGACGGCGATATCGGTTCCCCGGTCAGTTATGCAAAGGGGGGCAGGGTGCTGTTCGATGAGGTCGAGGTCGACCTCGGGCGCCTGTTTCCCATCAACCGCGTCAAGGTGATAACGCAGCCCCCGGGGAGCTCCGGAAGCTACGAAGACAACTCGCTGCGCGGCTATAGTGTTCTGGTGAGCAAGGATGGCGTGAGCTACCTCGATGTGGGCTCCCGGAACCAGATCACCGACTTCCGTGAGACCGCCGTCGATTTTGCGACCATCATCGCGCGCTATGTCCGCATGGTGGTCACCGAATTCGCCAATCGCAACGCCGCTCCGCGAGTGGGGGAGCTGGAAGTCTTCGGAAACGGGTTCGATGAGAGGGGGACTTATCTGTCTCCACCATTGGATTTCGGTGTCCCCGAGCGTAAAAATTATGACCGAGCCGTGCGCTTCGATTCCGTTTCGGCCACTGCTGAAATAGCAGTCCAGTTCCGCAGCGGTGACGACGGGGAGAACTGGAGCGGTTGGTCGGCCTGGAGTCCGGATCCGGAGACTCGCCTGACCGTACCCGAACCGCGGCGCTTTCTCCAGTTCCAACTGCGCATGCGGACACCCGATCCTTTCGCGAGTCCGCAGCTCGACAGCCTTGTTTTCTTCTACAACAGAGGACCGCTGGCAGCAACCGACGCCTTGGCCTCGATCGCGCCGTCGCTGGTGTCGATCGGGGTCGATTCCACGTTCACCTATTCCCTCGACCTGGAAATCGGAGATGACGACGCCGGCGTCCAACGGCTCGTCATCCTGACGCCATGGCCGGCACAGCTCGATATCCCGGCGGTGAGCGGAGAGGTCGGCATCGATGCCGCGGGCACCTACGCGACGGCTGACTCGCTGGTTATCGCCTTCGATCCCCCGATCAGCGCCAGCCTGGAACTCGAAATCCCCTTCACGACCCGGCTGCTTGCTGCCAGTCATGAATTCCAGGGGTTGCTCTACGCACCCGACTCCAACTCTCCTCTCTCCGTACAGCAGCGGGAAGGAGTGGATCCGCTGACGGGAGAGCCCTATTCGGTGGTCTCGGCGGCAACGAGCTTCGCTCTCTCCATTCTCAGCGATGTGCACCCTTTCCCTGCGGTCTTCTCGCCGAACGATGACGGGATCAACGACAGGTTCAGCCTCGGATTCATTCTGGGCCGCGTGTCCGACGCACCGGTGCAGGTCGGGATCTATGATCTTGGCGGGTCTCTGGTCCGGACCCTGCCCGACCAGCGCCTGGATGCCGGTTACTATGTGCCAGGCCCGGGCGGACGGACCGGACTTCCCTTCTCATGGGACGGACGCGATCAGGGCGGCGAGCTGCTTCCTCCGGGACTCTACCTGTACCGTCTGGTCGTGGATATCGAGCCCGATGCCGAAACCGCTGCGGGTGTCGTGGGCATGGTGTATTAGCCGGGCTCCATGCGTCTTCTCAGCCTGTCTTTCTGTCTTTTCCTGTCAGCTTTCTCGTCCGATGCCCAGTTCCTGTCCAGGGACTTTCGCACACAGTGGGCAAACGAGGTATTCGAGAACTACGGCGCCAACGGTTACCGGGACTACGATTTCGAAGGGGAGAACCGCCGTTTCGACATCTTCGGCGACCTTCTGATCGATGGCGTCGATATCCTGGAATTCAGCGAGGTACGCCGCAATGCCCCGGGCCGGATAGGCAGCTTCGAAGCGCGCAGCGGGGGCTATAACAATTTCTTCCAGAAGCTCGTCATCGCCGACGAGGGGTTCGGCCGCTGGTCCACCCGCCTGATAATCGGTGAGCACCTGCGCACCACCTTCACTCCCATGACCTTGAACATCCCGAATTTCAACGGGATCCGCTGGGACGGCTCTTCGCGCAAAAGCAGATTCAGCGTAATCGCCACGCATCTGCGAGATCCGCTCACAGCTCCCAGCTCCTATGTGCCGAGCGACGCGTTTATCGAACAGCGCCGAGTTTTCGGTACCACCCTGTTCGGCGCTCACTGGGAGAGCCAGATCGGAGACCTCCTCAGGATAGGAACGACCTACGTCAACGCTCACCGCTTCGACGGTGAGGCCAGTGCCAATCTCAACGGCTTGAAGGGGGATGTCCCGGGAGTGGTCCGGGACGGCGGGCTGCGCCGGGTGTTCGTCTTCTTTACCGATGATGCGCCACACGACACGGCACCGGGGGCGGCGATCTACGGGGTGACGATGTTTGCCGACGGCGAGGCGGTGGAGCAGCTCCGGGTGGGAAGGATCGAGCGCCTCCTCGAGCACATCCCCATCACTTTCGATCGCAGCAACACCATTCCGTTGAGTCCGGGAGACGTGGAGCACATCCGGCGCAATGGACCCTGGTTGCCGGCAGCCGTCGCCGCAAGCAACGAAAGTTTTTTTCCAATCTTGCTGGATCGGATCTCGCTGGAAGCGGCGCCGGCCTCGGGAAGCGCTCCCCTGGCAGCCAACGGCACCGACGTGATCTTTTACGAGTACGAGGTTCCGGAAGCGACGAAAGACGTTCGCTTCGAGGCCATTCTGGCCAACGACTACAGCGTCGACGTGGTCGGAGGGATGCAGGTACCGCTGTTCGATTCCGGAACCGAATACGGTGATCTCTTCTACGACTGGAACAACACGTTGCGGGCCAGCGGCAATCCAGGCAGCAACTCCAACCTCCGCCGCGTCACCTTCCGCTACGGGTTTCCAACCGGGCTGGGAATACTGGGGCTCGACTTCGAAGCCAAAATCCTGGGAAGCCGTCTCCAGGGGGAGTTCGCCCGGAGCACCCGGTTTCTCAAGGTGCCCTCACCCGGCGGCGGCCGCCACGATCGCGACAGTTCCACTTTCTACCTCAACCTCCTTAGACCAGTCAGTTCGCAAGCGGACGTCGGCATCGAGTGGTTCGATGTCCCCGCTGACTACACTACCGATTTCTCGATCTTCCGCGGGTCCGCTATCGGACACACGGTCGGCGGCAAGGTTTACGAACGTTTCGCCCTAGTCGAGGACAACGACGATCTGGATGCCTGGCCCGACTGGACCGAACACGGGGATCCGCTTGCTTTTTTCACGCGCTCTTCGGGTGAAGGCTACGGGGTCTTTCCCGGGCTGGACCTCAACCACGACGGGATCCTCGACCTGAACGTGGGCGGAAATGCATTTACCCCGTTTCTGGGATACTACGTGGATCCGCCCGAAATGGTGTTCGGCGACGATTTCAACAACAACGGCATCGCCGACCTGCGGGAAAACGACAATCTGCCGGATTACCTCTATCCGGCTGACCATCGCGGCCTGCACGCCTTCGCCTCGGTCAGGCCGACGGCGCGCACGAAGGTGCGTTTCGGGGCCTATCGCATCCGCCAGCCGGCTCTGGGTTTGTCCAACGATGCCGGTTATCTCGAAGGTCGGTACGAGCGCACTTGGGAAGAGCTGGGTGAAATTCGTCTTAACCACCGGATCAAGTGGGTGCAGGACGATATTCGCAACACCATCTACCAGTTCATCGAAACGGAAACGCTGCCCTCCGGTCTGACCCGTTCGAGCCGCTACGAGTTGGAGCCGGACCTGCTCCAGCGCCGGGACAGCGTCGACAATCTGACCCATTTCGAAACCGAGCTGAAGACCATCGAAGGCTTGAATTTTCGCAATGTCGTCTCCTTCAACTATGTCGATCTGACGGGGCCGTCCCTTGACGATCCGAAGACGGCGGCGCCGGGAACCATCACCCACTTCGCCATGGTCAACATGGCCGACTATACCTGGCGCCTGAAGCGGTTCACCATCCTGCCGCAGTTCAAGCATGTTTTTCAGCGCAGCAAGTTTCCCGAGCGGGCCATCCCCGACCGGCAGACGCGCTGGATCATCCCTGTTCTGCGAATCGACTGCCGCATCGGTCCGCACACGGACCTGAAAACCGGCGTTCAAGGTCTGCCCTTCCTGCCGGAGAAATCTCTCGACCCGACAAGTCCCGAGCGGGATTTCCGCCGCCGGACGTACACGGCGTTTCTGCAGAACAGGAGCAATCACCGCGGCTACGATCTCGCCCTTCTGTTCGGGGGCTACCGCACCTCCACCAGCTTCACGGGATCGCAGCGGCCGTCAGTGGGATTCGTGGAGTACTTCTTCAAGGTCTTCATAGGCTGACCATGTTTCTGGAGCGGCGGCACATCGCCGCCATCTGTCTCGCGCTGTTGCTTGGCTGCCCCGGGAGCCAAGCCCTGGAAGCACAAATGCTGTACCGCGCGGGTGAGCCCTACGTCAACTACGCCTACGAAGGCTACTGGCCCTACGAGACGGTTCTCTACGGCAAGGATCGCAGGCCACAGTTCGACAACCTCGGGCAGTTCGTGATGAGCGGCACCAATGTCTTCGAGCTGCAGCAATTCCATTCGATCGCACCCGAGCCCGGAAGTCTCATCAGCAAACCCAGGTTGTACCAGGACTACCTGAACCGGCTGGTCATCGCCGAGGACGGCTACAAGGGGGTCAGCACGCGCTTGATGATCGGCGACAGGATCCGCACCAAGTTCACGCCCATGACCCTTGATCTGGCGGCGATGAACGGGATTCGCTTCGACTCCCGATCAGAAAGGGTTTCCCTGATCCTGGTCGGATCGCGCGTCGACCGTCCGATTTTCGAGTCCTTCGGAAACGCCGATCAGAGCGCTCACGGCCGACAGTACGCTACCTCCCGTCCGCGCCTGGCGACCTACCTGCTGGGCGGCGACCTGCGGGCCCAGTGGACGAGGCTGGACGTCGGTGTCAGCTGGGTCAACCAGTTCCGCACGGACAGCTTCCGGGAGATTGGCGAAAGCAGTATCACCGGCAGCTTGCCCGCTACCATCCACCCCCCCGAGTGGCTCGTGGTGCGCGTCGCCGACCAGGATCCCGACGACAATGCCGGCGTGCGGGTGCGCCGCATCGCCGTCCTGATCAACGGCCGTGAGCTCGTGCACAGCCGTGGCCAGTACGACAAACTTTCCCCAGACGCCCTGACGCTCACGGTGACCGCGCACCCGGACCGCACGATCATACCGCCGGTCATCACCGACAGTTCCGGCCGCCTGGACATCAACGCCGAACACGTCGAGCCCACGACGCAGGGGTATTTCGAGACAGAGGAAAAGGGCAGCCTGCTGTTCTGGTTCAGGGTGCCCGCTTTCGTGATGGAGGGACCGGACTCGCTCGTAGTCGACCGGGCCCAGGTGGACATGGATGTGGCGGGAGATTACAAGGTCGAGCTGTCCGAGGTGTTCAACGGGTTGTCCACCAACCCGGCGACGTATTTCTACACCGCCGCCCGGGCGGAGGGCCGGCCTTCAGACCTGGACGATTACCGCCGGGTGCGGGTGCGCTACGGCCGCCAGACGGCCCGCTCACTTGCAAGTGTTCACATAAATCTGGATTTGAAGGGGTACCTGCTCCACGCGGAGTACGTGAGGAATTTCGACCATCGCGCCTACCCGGCCCTCACTGGTTCCAGCGGCGGTCAGTTCAGGAGCCAGAGCCCCGCCTGGTTCGTCGTCGGCCGGCGGGATTGGGATCGGTTCAGCCTTGGGGGGGAGGTCTTCGGAATTGACGAGAACTACTCGACCACCCTCTCGGTGCAGGACGACTCGTATGCGAGCTCCCTGGCGGTGTTTTCGTATCCGCGAAACATACACGAACCGCGGCTGCCCACCCGGATCGGCCCGAATCTCGCCGACGGGACCTACACGATCGAGTTTCCCACGGTCGACGACAACGACGACAAGGACCAGTACCCGGACGTCTACTTTCTGCGCAAGACCACAAACGTGATAACCGGGGGCCGCTACATCATGGATCCCGACGGGATCTTCCCCGGTCTGGACGCCGATCAGAACGGCCGCCCCGATATCAACGAGAACGTCAACAGGGTGCCTGATTACTTCGAGCCCTTTCTGCTCTACGAGGTCAGTCCCGACGCCTACGAGTACGGCGACGACATGAACAACAACGCCGTCATCGACGTGCGCGAAGACGACCAGAAGGCGGACCTGCCCTACGATCCGGACCGCCGGGGGGGACACCTGTTCGGCGTGTTCCGTCCGCGCAAGGGCATGGCCGTAACCGTCGGTTTCCACAGAACGAATGCCGCTTCCGCCGGTACTCGCGCCGAGATGCTGTACGGCCGCTGGGAATACGAGCGTCGCATACCGTTTCTCATCGACATCTACGCCGCGGAACGGTTGAAGCGGGTGCGCGACGAAATCAGGGACGACGTATTCGGAGTGGGTCGCAATCCCATCTATTTCGAGCCCGACATCGTTCCCCTGGTTCGCTTGACGCAGGAGGAACTGCTCAACCCGCTGGGCGGCGCCGTGCTCCTGCCGGATCCCCTGTTGATGCGCGACAGTTGGGTGAACACCACCTACACCCGGGTTCGCTACATCCGCGTGCCGAAGTTGAACCTGGAAATGAGCTTCAAGTACGACAGGAATTTCCAGCAGAGCACGGCGATTCAGCCGGACAACGCGGTCACCGATCTCGCTGTGGTCGTCAAGGCTGACTACGAGTGGCGTCCGTGGAAACAGCTGCGGGTGATTCCACAGGTAAAATGGCTCCGGCAGCGCCTCGAAGACGACGAACGGCGGGTTCTCGAAATCCACGAGCGCTATTTCTATCCGATTCTGCGCCTCGAATATCCCGTCTCGACCCGCACCACGGTAAAGCTGGGCGCCCAGGGATTCCCCTTTCTCAAAAGCACTTTCCGCAGTGAGGTTGTTCCGGGATCCGACTTCGATTCGGAGGTCTACGTAGCCATGGTGTCGAACACCTCATCCTATGTCGGTTACCAACTCAATATCAATGCCGGTTTCGAGCGCCGGGCACGAAGGTTCTCCGACCGTTCGCGCAGGGATCAGGACGTTGACTACTCACGCATCTTTCTCCGGGCGATCGCCGGTCTGCGGCCTTCGTTCTAGGACCACAGAGTGGCAACAGACGACTCAGCACCCGTGAACGACGCGGAATCGAAAACTCCAGTGTCCGCAGCTGCCGGAAGGGCCGCATTGTGCGCGGTATTCCTCCTCCTCGTCCCCGGGTCCGGACGCGGCCAGGAGGCGGCGGAAGAACCGGAGCGGGTCGGGCTGGGTCCGTCGCGGATTCTGTTCGAGCAACCCTTCGTGGGCCGGTTCGACGAGGTGCCCTACACGAACTACGGATTCGAGAACTATTCCCGCCGGCCGGAGCTCAGCAGCAATCTCCGGTATCACTACAACTCCATGGGAGACCCTCTGCTCTACGGGACCGAGGCCGTTACCTGGGTCGAGCGCCGGGGCCTCGGTGTGCAGCGGGGTTACTCCGCGATCGGCGAAAGCGGCGGGCACGGACAGACGGGAAACGCCTTCGAGCGTCTCTTCGGCCACGTCATAGTCGGCACGGACGGCACCGACGCCTGGCAGGCCAAATTCATCTACGGGGACGAGATCCGCACGTCGTTGACCCCGCTGACGATGAAACTCTCCAATCTGAACGGTCTCAGGGTCGACGCCGGCACCGGGAAAGACAGTTTCTCGGCACTGTTCTCGACGCTCCCCTTTTCGCGCAACTCCGGCCAGGGCCCGTCCACGGCCGGGGACATCAACGCCAGGGTTCCGACCATGATGCTGGGCGCTCACTACGAGCGCAAAGTCGGGTTCCTCAACTTCGGCGGCACCTTTCTCAACGTGCATCAGTACGAGCCGCTCATGGCGAGCAAGTTCGAGAGCCTTCAGGGCAGGCCGGGGGCCGTGCAGACGGCGCCGGCACTGATCGCCATCCGCATCCTCGATGACTCGCCTCTGGATGGCCGGGGCGGACCGGTGCTGCACGACGTCAACGTCTACGTGGACGGGGTCCTGCGCCCGGAGTTGGAGCCCTTTGTCGTCCACCTTCACAAACGCGGCGACGACCGCCAGATATACGTCCAGGAGCTGCTGAGCAACGGCAACCGCAAGGGATTGCCTCCGCGGCCGGCCTCCAACGACTACCAGACCGTCAACCGGGGCGGGGCCTTCAGCACCTATGAATCCTACATAAACTACCTCGCCACCGACGTCGACGTCTTCTACCGGGGCTACGAGTTCCCGTTTTTCATCGACCACCTCTACTACAGGGACTTCAAGCTCCACGGTCCCGACCATGTTGTGGACGAGGAAAGCGGAAAAACCGTGCACTCCGAGTTCGCCCACGAACTGGCCGAGCCCTCCGGCGATTTTCTCGGTATGTACACGAAAGAGGATCTTCCCCAGGCCTTCGACGGCGAGACCTACGGCATTCTCTACATCGACCTCGAGTCCGTGCAGCAGTTCATAACCTCGGTCGAAGTCGAGCTTGTCCTGGCCAACGACTACCGGCTTGAACTGTCGGAAATTCCCATTGCCCGGTCGACGGAGTTTCTACCCCCCGACAGCCACCAGGACCGCTACCGCTACGCCCCGTTCTTCCGCACCGTCGCCCGCGCCGGGGGCAATCCCCGGGACGGGGTGCCGAAGCGCGTTCGGGTAAAGGTCGGGGTGCCGACGGGACTGCGGCTGGCCAGCGCCAATGTCTACGGGGTCGTCAAGGGATTCGAGCTCAACGCCGAGTTCGCCCGCGGCAGCCAGTTCTCAATGTACCCGAGCGGACTGCCGGGACCGCGCGTTCCCCAGGACGCCATCGCCATCAATGCCCTGGAGCGGGAACAGACTCCCGGAGCGCGCCACACCATTTCGGACAACGCCTACTACGTGACCCTGCATCGGGATTTCCGGCGCTGGGACCTGCGCGGCGAACTGTTTTCCATGGGCCCCTTGTTCACCACGGAATTCCGCAGCTTCATCGCTGCCGACGAGTTCAATCTGTCGGGGACCCCGATCGCCTACAACAACACCATCCTTCACAGGCTCGTCGAGGACAATGACGACAACGACCGCTATCCGGACAGCTGGTACACCAACTATTTCGACAAGAAGCAGGGACAGCACGATATCGATGGCGTGTTCCCTGGGCTCGATGCGGACAACGACGGCATTCCCGACACCAACCGGAACCTGAACCAGCAGCCCGACGACCTCGAACCGTTCCTGATGTATGATGTCGACCCCCAGGTCTTCGAGTACGGCGTCGATTTCAACCACAACGATTTCATCGATTCGCGGGAGAACGACTGGGAAGCGGACCTGCCCTACGATCCCGATCTCAGGGGGATGCACCTGTACGGAAAATACAAACCGCTCGCCGGTCTGAGCCTGGCGCTGGGGCTGCTGGACGCCGAACAGATAGCCGGATCGGTGCCCAGCGAGGTTCTGTATTCGCGCCTCGACTACAATCGGCAGGTGCCGACAATCGGCAGGTTCTTCACCGAGCTGTCGCTGGAACGCATACGGGACGGAGTGGAAGATCCGCTGAGCGTCTACAGCGACAGGGTCCTTACCCAGGCGGATATTCAGGCAACCAACTTCCCGGGACTGGCCCGCAACATCAACATCGTGCCGTTTCAGGAAGAGCCGCTGGAAGATCCGCTAAACTACAAGAACAGCACCCTGGTGCGTCTTTTCACCGAAGCCCGCTGGCGGACCGTGCCGAATCTCGCCATGCACAACAAGGTCAAGGTCGAGGTCAACCATCAGCACGGAGGGGAGCTCTGGGACGGGACCGGGCAGGAAAGCGATCGCCTGAGCCGCTGGACGATGGCCCACAGGATCGATTACAACTGGAAAATCTGGGATCGCCTGAGTCTTTTTTCCGGTTTCAAGATCCGCTACCGGAAGGAGTGGAAGCGCAGCCTGGATCTGCCCGTTGCGCACCAGCGGCACCTCATTCCCCTGATGAAACTGGAATACCGCCTGACGACCAGAACCCGTTTTCAGCTCGGTGTGCAGGGGATTACGTCGAAGTTCCCCTACTCGGTGACCGATTTCGCCGAACCGGAAGAGAGCTTCGAGCAGCGCGACACCGTGTTGATGATGACGAATCTGTCGAGGTATTTCGGATATATCATCTCGACCAACGCCGGCGTGCGGCTGCGGACAAAGAAGTTCGATGATCCCGCGGCGGACGAATTCCGGGGGGAGCGCTTCACCGCTGCCTTCATCAACGCCATCCTGGGATTCGAGGACGACTGAGGCGTCGTGGAAAACAATAGCTGATTCGTGCCGGGGTCCGACTGCAAATGCTGATTAACCGGATCACTTGACAGGGGGCGAATCGCAAGGCCGAAAAAATGAACCTCTTTCTTTTGCTGACTTTGATTACCGCCGGGGGCACCTTTCTCGCCTCGCGTGTGCCCAACCAGGAAGACATGGTGAGCACCTTTCGCGAGGGTCAGCGATTCTATGCCGAAGGTGCCTACGATCAGGCGATCACCAAGTACGAAGCGGTCCTGCGGATACGCAGCCGGGCCCTGGACGTGGAGGGCATCCAGGTCGCCGTGGGTGATGATGAATTTCCCGTCCAGGAAGCCGCCCACTACCAGATCGGCAATTCCTTCTCCAAGCTCCATGCCGGCTTCGCGCAGCAGGCGGAGGAGGAGGGTGACGAGGTCGGGCGGGCACGACTGCAGGTACAGGCCGATGAGGCGTTTGCAGCGACTGTCGACGCTTTTCAACAGGTGATCGACGGTTCGACCAGCGAAGTCCTGAAGGTCCTGGCATACGGACGGCTCATCGATCTCTACTTCAAGGCCGGGAAGTTTCCGCAGGTCATCGAGGCGGCCGATGCACTGATCAATGCCTATCCAGACCACCCGCAGGTCATCGTCGGCTACTACAACACGGGTTGGGCGCTCTACGAGATGGGGGAATACGACCGGGCGATTTCCGCATTCGAACGGCTCCTCGCCCGTTTCCCCAGCGGGTACCAGGCCGATCGCAGCCTTTTCCAGATCGGCGAGTGCTACCTGGAGACGGGCAGGTATGCACGGGCCATAGACAGCTACCGCCAGTTGATAATCCGGCAGAAGATCGAAAATCTCACCGAGGTGGAGTTGCGGCGGATACGGCGGGAGAAGATCGCCGGCCTGGTGAACGAGACGGCGCTGGAGCTGGCTGCAAAGGCCCAGATCCGCATCGGTACCTCCTATGCTCGCTGGGGACGGTACGACGAAGGGCTGGAGGCGTACCGGCAGGCGGTCACCCTGTTCGGCTCGGAGCGCAAGCTGGTCGAAGAGGCGTACCTGCGTATGGCCGACCTGCATCGGGAGAGGGGAGATCTCGATGCCAGTATCCGCACTTACCGGGAGGCGATCGATCAATCCTCCGACCGGACGCTGAGGGCGCGCATTCAGTATGCCCTGGCGGAGAGTTTCTTTTCGCAGGCCCGCTACGTGGAGTCCGTGCGGGAGTACGAAACCTATCTCGACGGATTCGCCGATATCGCCAACGTCGCCGGGTTTCCCGAGGGCCGTGTGCGCTACCGCATCGGCAGCGCCTATCAGCAGCTGGCCGACGAGGAAGAGTCCGAGGCCCGCCCGGGTGCGGGCCGGCAGTGGCTGCAGCTGGCCGTCGCCCAGTACGACACGTTGTGCATGGATGAAACGTCATCCTACTTCCTCGACGCGCGCTTCAACAGGGCGCTGGCCTACCAGTCTCTGGGAAGCGACGACTCCGTTGCCCTGGCAGAGGCGGAATACCGGGCGATCATCGACGAGGCGGAAAACCGGAGCCAGGCCGCCCGGGCCCTCGTGCAGCTCGGGGAGCTCTACTTCGATCGCGGCAGGTACGGCGAAGCCGCGGCGAGCGCGCGGCAGCTCCTCGACAACCACGCCGCCAGCGACTACGTCGACGTCGCCCACATGCGCCTGGGGCTGTCGCAACAGGCCGTGGCCGACCTTGACGGCGCTGTGACCGCTTTCCTGGCGGTGCCGGAAACCTCCTCCCTGTACGCACGGTCGCGCCTGGGCGCCGGGCACAGCCTGGTAAATACGGGTCGCTTCGATCACGCTGCCCGCGTCCTGGAGGCCGGTCTGGCGAAGGCGGGCGAGGACGTTCAGCGCGCCAGTTTCAACTATCTCCTCGGACAGGCTTACAGCGGCCTGAACGACTACGGCACAGCCGTAACCCATTTCACCGCCGCCCTTACCTATCCAATCGGTGCCGACCTGGAAGAGGCGTTGCGGTTCAGCCGCGGCAACGCCGCATTTGTCGCCGGGCAGTACGGTCTTGCGGAAGAGGACTTCAACTGGATCGCCGGAAACGTACAGGAACAGGGCAAGGTTCGTTCAGCCAAGGACGCCCTGGCGCTCGTCTACCTGAAGCAGGACCGCGGCAGCGAGGCGGTGAAGACGCTCGCCGCCATGGCCGCCGAGGCGGGGACCCCCGAGGAACAGGCCGCTCTCCTGACGCGCGTAATGGATCTCCACTACGAGGACGACAACTTCGCGGAGACGATCGTCGTCGCCAGGCAGCTGATCGATCTGCAGTTCGACGATGCGCTGGCACCGGGCCAGAAGTACGGCCGCGCGGAGAAGGCCTACTTCCTGCTAGGGGATGCGCTGGCACGTATGGGCCGTAGCGCCGAGGCGGCCAAGGTGTTTCAGGAGGCCCTGCGCAGGTTCCCGGCCTCGTTTTTTTCCACGGACATGCGGTTGACCCTAGGCGTTCACTATTTCGACCGGGGAGAGCTCGAGCGCGCCAGGAAGGTCTTCACGGATCTGGCGGCCGCGGACCTGGGTCCGGACCACCGTCTGATGGTGGGATTCTACCTGGCCAATACCCACTACAGCTTGAGGGATTTCCGTGACGCCTGGACCATGTTCGAACAGCTGCTGCGCGACTATCCGCAGGCGCGTGCCCTGCAGGATATCCTGTTCGGCCTCGCCGAAAGCCACTACCAGTTGGGGGAATTCGAAGCTGCCATCCCCTACTACAGCCGTATTGTCACAAGGTTTCCCGACGATACCACGGCCGATAACTCGCAGTACAATCTGGCGTGGTGTCTGCTCGAGTTGAAACGGGAGGCGGAGGCGATGGCAGCTTTCCGAACACTCCTCGAACGCTATCCGCAGAGCGAATTCGCAGCCGCTGCCCAATTCACTCTCGCCGACGATGCCTATAACCGCGGGTCATATGAAGAGGCGATGCTGGCCTACAAGCTCGTCCAGGATCGCTTTCCGGAAGATCCAGTGGCAGCCCAGGTGCCGCGCCTGATCTCCGAGATCACGGAGGCCATCGCCTACGATCATTACGAGCGGGCGGTCGCCTTGATGGATTCGGCCGAGGCGGTGGAGGAGGGGGCCATCAGGAAGCAATATTTCGCGCGCGCCGTGAGCTCTTTCGAGGATATTCGCGCGCGCTATCCGGACACGGAGAGTGCGCTGGGCGCGCTGAGCAACATGGGCGTCTGTCTGGAAGGCCTCGGTCAATGGCGCGATGCAGTCGAGACATACGACCGGGTGATCGAGATGTACGAAGACAAACGGGCAAGCAAAGAGGTGTTCCAGTTCGCCAAGGCGCACAGGGACTGGATCGTCTCGACCCGGTTGTAGGCGGGGTCTTTTCGACGTGCATACACCGCAGGACATCACGGGGGCGCCATTTGAGACGGCGTCATGGAGCGTATGAGCAAGCGAGGGTGGGTGCTGTCAATGGTTATGGGAGCGCTGCTGGCGGGCGGCGCTCAAACGCAGGCCGAGGATGCGCCGGGCGAACGGCTCGGGTCCGGCAAGCAGGCGCTGACGCGGCCTCGGGCAATCGCTCTCTCCGCGGTGTTCCCGGGGCTGGGACAGCTGGCGGCCGGACATCGCAGCCGCGGCACCGCCCTGGTGGTGGCCGAGGTGGCCTGTCTGGTGGTCTGGTTGACATCGCACGAGGATTACAACACCCAGTCGGCGCAATTCAGCCTGGAGAAGGAGCGCTACCATTCCCTGCGGCAGGGCGGCTCTTTCGAGGAAGCCGAAGAGAGCTGGCAGCGGCTGTCGGAGAAAAAGGATGATCTCGATAGCTCGCACACGCGGCGCCGGCTGTTCGGTGCTCTCGCCGTGGCGGTGTATGGCTACAATCTCGTCGACGTCCTGGTCCTCGGTGGGGCCGCGGCTCGTGCGGACGCGTCGGTGAGCGTTGTGCCGTTTGCAAATCCCGGGACTCCCGGAGCGGCCGTCGTGGCCCGCTTCTAAGTCCCCCGTTCCGGTTCGAGGAAGGCAACTGCGAATGTCGATAGCCAAGGTTCCCGGGCTCGCGGCCATGCTCGTCATCGCCCTGGGCTGCAGCAACGATGTCGAGATGCCCCAGCAGTACCACCAGAATTACCTCGCGACGCCGACGGATGTGGAGGCAAGCGTGGATGGGGACGCGGTCCAGGTGTCCTGGCAGATCGACTCGACGCAAAACGTCGCCGCCTTCGTCGTCGGTTTTACCGACGCAACGGGGAGCGTGGAGACGCGCTCGGTCGACGATCCGGAGGCGAGAAGCCTCGAGGAAACCAGCCTGAGTCTCGAAGCCGGTTCCGTGCTCCAGGTCCAGGTGAGGGCCGCCGATGAGAACGCTTTTCTGGGGCCGGCCTCGACCGTGGTCAGCCTGTCGGTTCCCGAATGATGGACGCGAACCTCACGACAACTGCGTTCACCCGCTTCGGCGCCCCGAGCGATCGCATCGACCGGCCCCGCCTGCGGGGCGAGACCAACCGGCTCGTCGCCATCGGTCTGTTGATCAGCATGGGGTTCCTGGGGGTGGCCTTCGTCTACTTGGTGGCGCTGCCGAAGGATGAGGCCCCGCCGCCCGCTGTCGCCAGGCTCATCATTCGCAAGCCGCGGGCGACAAAGCCGTTCCAGCTCAAGCGCCAGCGCCTGAGGCCGCGAGCCATTACCAAAAAGGTGAGCGCCCTGAAGCCCAGATTGTCCATGCCCGCGTCCAGGGGTCTCGCGGGAGCGTCGATGTTCGGGCGAGTCGAGACCTTCGGGTACGCCATCGACACCGGTGTCGAGATCGACCTTCAGACCGGACCCGTCCAGTTCTCGGCGGCGAGGGTCACCGGGACCAAAGAGCCGGAGAAGCGCATCGCCATGCGCGAGGAGCTGCTCGACCTCGATGCACTCGATACCGGCAAGTACAAGGGCCTCATCATTCAGGATCCGACGGATCGCCGCAAAGTCAAGGGGTTTGTGTACCTGGGTACGGCGTGGGCTACCGATCTGGAACCGGCTTTCGACAGCGCTGCAAAAGCGATTCCCAACCTGGTCGACGCAGTCAATGCCCAGACTGGAATCACGGCCAGGGTCGATGCCCATCTCTTCGTCGATTCACAGGAGCTGTTTCGCACCCCCTTCGTTTACATCACCGCGGAAGAGGCTTTTGAACTGACGGGGAGGGAGCTCACGAACCTGGGAGAATACATGCGCCGCGGCGGGTTCATCTTCGCCGACAATGCCAATGCCACGCTGGAGTACAGCCAGGCAGAGGCGTCGTTGCGCCAGATCTTCCGCGATGCACTGGGGACACAGGGCAAGTTTCGACCCATACCGAATACCCATCCCCTCTACCACGTGTTCTATGATTTCGACGGTCCTCCCGTGGGATCGGAGCTGGATGTTCCGTCGGAACAGGAGCAGTGGGCGATCGCCGGCCGCATTCTCCCGCAGCAGTCGTATCGGCTCGAAGGTGTGTTCATCGGCAACCGTCTCGTCGCCCTGTACTCGGACAAGGGCTATGTCCACAGATGGGCGGAGAATTTCGGCAATGAGCCGCAGCTGCGGTTTGGCATCAACGTCGTCGTTTTTGCCCTGACCCAGGAAGGCTCCATCGCGCAGCAGCAGATCGACTACTTCAGTGAAGGCGGTGCTGTAGAATGAAAATCCCCGAACCCGGCAAATCGGCAAGATCGTCCGCCATGCCCTTCGGCATATTCTGGCTGCTTCTGAGCGGGTGTTTTCTCACGCCTCCGGCGATCCTCTACAACAGCCATCTCGTACCGCAGGCCGTGCAGGCTTCTGCGGACAGCTATATCGTCGAGGGGGACGGTGCCGTCACCTATTCGCTTTCGGGCCTGCGGATCAGGGTCGAATACATGACGGAAGAGGCCCTGAACGGGGAGTTCCCCGACGATTCCTACCGGGGTCGTTTTTCGACGAATCCCTACACGTACGGCAACTGGATCGACCCGGTCCTCGGGCACACGCCGAATCGCTTTACCGTCTTCAGGATCACGGTGAGCAATGACACCTATGCCAAGGTCCTGCTCGATCCTCTCGCGGCCGTGCTCCGCACCGACCTCGGTGAGGTACTTCACTCTTACGGTATTCCGTCCCATTCCCCGCACGAGAGTTTCGAACGCTACTACCGCAGCGTCCGCGGTCAGAGCGGCAACGAGTTCTATCGCTTCGACACGCGCATGGGGAATGTGCGCAGCTCGGCATACCTCGAAGATACGCGGGTGTTCAAGGGTGAGAGTTACAGCGGCATGCTCGCGTTTGCTCCCCTGGATGAAGAAGTGGCGCGAGTACAGCTCACCCTCGAGGATTTCGTGCTGAAATTCGACGCCTCCGGACAGCCCCTGGAAACGGTGGACATCTTTTTTGAATTCGATCGGAAAATCGAGAAGACGGCAGTGACGCAGGCGACGGATTCTGAACAGTGAGGGGATTGTGCGCCCTCAACGGGCTCCTGGTGGTTTTCGGTGGATTGGGGGCGCCGGCGCAAACCAAGGCTCGGTGGCAGGGCGACAGCCCGCTGCGCATTGCCCTGCTGCCTTTCGAGGATGACGCGGGGTTTCAGGGGGATTGGAACCTGGCCAGGGATGTCCCCGTGCTGCTGGGGCAGTATCTGTCGAAGGCAGCCACCGTTCACGTCGTGCCCATGGACTCGGTTCTGGCGGCGCGGGAAGAACTGGAGGATGGGGAAAACGCCGTCAGCCTCGGCCGCTGCCTGGAGGCGGATTTCGTCATCGTCGGCAGAGTGGATCGCTTCGGCATGCGCCGCTTCACCGCGGGGGATCCCAACCTCATCGGCTACAAGAGCTATTCGTCCCAGGTCGCGCTCAGCGATGTGCGTTTGATCAAGGTCGCGACCGGAGAGGACGTCGATGTCCTCGACGTGTCCAGGAAATCGGAAGAGCGGCCGCTGGGACTGGATCTGTTCGGCCGGCCCCGGCAGCAGGACAAGGAGTTTCGCGAGCTGTTTTCCACCGAGTTCGCTTCCGACCGGTTTTTCGAACTGCAGCTCGGGGAACTGACGGCCCAGGCTTTCGGCGATCTCAGCACGCAGATCGTCAGGGCCCTGGTCGAACGTCCTCCAATAGACCTGCTCGGCGAGAATGCCAAGGTGTTGTCGGTAGAGGAGAACGAGGTTTTTCTCGGCATCGGCAGTCAGAACCACGTAGAGCAGGGCGACGTGTTGCCCCTCTACGACCAGGGGGGTGGGCAGGTGGCCCTGGTCGAGGTCAATGAGGTGCTCGGCTCGCAGCTGTGCAAAGCCCGGATCGTGGAGCGGGACGGCGCCATCGAACCCGGTTTCGGAATCGGTCAGCGGGTGCCCCCGGTTGTATTTCAATCCCCCGGCCGACAGCAATAGCCGACACCCGATGAGCGTAGGCGCCCGCGGCGCGAGGTTGATGGACTATCTGCACTGGCAGGACGTTACCCCTGACAGGCTCAACTTCTTCCTGGCGATCGGCATCGAGTCCTTGATGGTCCACCTTCCCGAAGAAATGGGTGATGGCGAGGACCATACGGACGAGCTCAAGCAGATGGAAAGGCTGGTGGAGGATCACGGACTGGAGCTTTTCGTCTTCCACGCCAACCAGATTCCCCGAGACAGGATAATCCACGGATTGCCGGGAAGAGACGAACAGATCGAGAGGTGGATCAAGGTGCTGCGGGCCATCGGCGCGGCGGGCGTCCCCGCGACGACGACGACGTTCTATGCGATCAGCCATTTCCGCACCGGCAGCACCTACGGTCGCGGCGGCATCAGCTACAGCTCCTTCGATTACGAGAAATACCTGAAAGACCCACCCCACTATCCGGATCTGGCCATTTCAGAGGACCGGCTGTGGGAGAATCTCGAATACTTTCTGCAGCGCGTCGTCCCGGTTGCCGAAGATGTCGGCGTGCGCATCGCCTTCCATCCCGATGACCCGCCGATTCCGGAACCGCTTGGTGGGGCCGCCCGCATCATGGTGAGCATCGAGAACTTCCAGAGGGTTTTCGATCTGGTCCCGAGCGACGCCTGCGGCATGCTGTTCTGCCAGGGCTGCGTGGCAGAGATGGGGGAGGATATCGTGCAGTCGATCCACGTGGTCGGCGAGCGCAACAAGATCGTATTCGTGCACTTTCGCAACATCCGCGGTACCCCCTACCGGTTCGAAGAGGTGTTTCTCGACGAGGGCGACATGGATATGGTCGCTGCCATGGAAGCCTACCGGGATGTCCGGTTCGAGGGGCCGATCATGATGGATCACACCCCCGGAATCCCGAGCGATACCGCGGGCATGGCAAGCCGCGCCTATTCCAACGGCTATATCAAGGCGTTGATTCAGGCGGTGTACCGGTGAGTCCGGACCGGCGATCGGCGAGTTCTGCCGCGTCAATGCCTGGTGTTCCGCCGCAGAGATAGATTGACAAAATTGGGACCCCGTGAGCCGGGATGGATCGGCGTCTCAATGGCGACATATTTCTGCGACGGGACACTCACGCTCTCCATAAACGGCACTGCCGCGACATCACCTGCCGCGAGGCAAGCGAAATGAATGTTACCCGAGCCGAAATAATCAGCTGTCTGGAGGCCATGGGCCTGAAGGCCGGCGACAGCGTCATGGTCCACAGTTCCCTGTCGAGCATGGGCCGCGTCGAGGGTGGAGCACGGACCGTGGTGGAAGCATTCGTGCAATTGCTCGGGCCCGGGGGGACGCTGATGGTGCCGACCTTCACCCACAGCGGCTGCCAGTACTTCGACCCCCTCGTCTCGCCCTCGTTGAACGGAGCAATCACGGAAGCGGGGCGAAACTTCCCGGGAGCCGTTCGCAGTCTCCACCCGACACACGCGGCAACGGCGATCGGACCGGATGCGGATAGTCTGGTGGATGACCTGGACCGCGGTGCCCTGGGAAGGGATTGCGCCTTGGACCGGCTGTGCAAGAGAGGCGGCTACGTGTTACTGCTGGGCGTGGACCACAAGTCCAACTCGGCCATCCATATCGGTGAGGACTATGCGGGAGACGATCGCCACAAGTCGATCTCACCGGAAAACCCGAAAGTCGTCATCCTCAACCACCCCGCGCGGGGGGAGGTGGAGGTGACTTTGACGGAGATGATGGGGGGCACGATCGCCTTCGACCGTATGGAGGAGGTCCTGCGAGAGCGAGGCCAACTCGTGGAGGGGAAGATCGGCGAGGCGAAGTGCCGGCTGATGAAGGGCGAGGACGTTATCGCAGCGACTCTCGACATCCTGAAGTAGCCCCCCCGCCGAACTGCACAGTCACACCATCAGACAGCAGGTCCTGCGCTATTCGATGGTGAATTCGTGAAACGTCGCCGACTTCATCTGTTCCCAGTCGACGTCGAGGCCGAGTCCCGGTTTTTGCGGGGCGTGGACGTAGCCGTCCGCATCGGAGCGGATGACGTCGATCATCCCGTACTCGTACGGCTTCTGAGGGACGGAGTGCTCGTAGAAGGAGCAGTTGTCGTGGGCGAGCATCAGGTGAAGGTTGGCCGCGGAGTTCAGGCTGTATCCCCAGGACATGATCTCGCAGTTGATGCCGGCCGCCTCGGTCAGGGCGATCGCCTTCTGCGTCTGCGTGATGCCGCCCATCATGTGGACGTCGGTGCGGGCTGAGCGCCAGGCCTTGCTCTCGATCGCCTCCCTGAAGCTCATCAGGTCCATGAACCAGTTGCCCGACGGCAGCACCGGGATGGAGGTCCTGCGGGTCAGCTCCCGGTAGCCGTCGAGATCCCAGTCCGGCAGCGGCGCCTCGAACCAGGTGAACCCGAGCTCCTCGATCTCCCTGGCGACCTTCAGGGAGCTGCCGCGGTCGTAGTTGTTCTCGGCGTCGAGCATGAAGTCGGTCTTCGAGGTGTCGAACTCCCGCGCCACCTCGCGGGACAGCTCGAGGTCCCTGTCGGGGATGCACCAGGTGTGGAACTTGACCGCGGTGTAGCCCTCGCCGAGCAGATCCTCGACGAACTTCAGGTAGGCCGGGACATCCTCGAGCAGCGGTGTGCTCGCGTAGGAGCGGATGCGCTCCCGCGCGGCCCCCAGCATTCGGTAGATCGGCATCCCTGCAGCTTTTCCGGCCAGGTCCCAGAGCGCGATGTCGATGGATGCGAGCACCTGCGGCGGCAGCGGAAACACGCGAGGCCGGATGTCGTGGAAGAGTGCTTCCCGCTGCAGGGGGTCGCGCCCGATGAGGATGGGGGCGACGTGACGGATCGCCTCGGCAGTGTATTTCTCGAACCCGTACGAGGTCGCGTTCCAGACACCGGAGACCGCCTCGATGCCGCCGGCGAACAGGCGCAGCACCGTGTTGGTCGCGAACTGCGCCGGGAGATCGTCGGACCAGGTGAACTGCTCCGTCGGGGGAGCGACCGACCTTACTTCAATTCGTTCGATCTTCATGTTCCCTTGTCTTCCGTTTCCCGGGGGCCGATCGGCGGCGGTGTATCGGTTACTCCCAGAACGGCTCGCCTTCCGGGAGCTCGGCGCGCAACACCTCGGGCACGAGCTCGATCCCCAACCCGGGACCGTCCGGTACCGCGATCTTGCCGTCGACGATATCGAAGCCGTCGAGCCCTCCCATGTCGGCAATGTAGCGGTGTTCGTACAGGCGCGTCTCGCTCATGCTGAAATTGCGCACACACGCTCCGAAATGGATGTTGGCCATGTTGTGAACGAGGGTGCCGCAGTTGTGGAGCGCCACAGGAAGGCCGAAGTGGTCGGCGAGCTCGGCGATCTTGCGTCCGCCGCTGATGCCGCCGCACCAGCACAGGTCGGGATGGAGCACGTCGATGCACCCCTCGGCGATAAAGGGAAAGAAATCGCGATACCCCTCGATCTTCTCCCCGGTGCAGACCGGCACCCGCGATGACGCCCTGAGCGCCCGGTAGCCGTCGCCGGACCAGACCTGCAGCGGATCCTCTATCCAGACGGGACGCGATTCCTCGATCGCCTGGCAGATACCGATCGCGGTCGGCACGTCCCATTCGTTGTGACAGTGAGTGATGAAGTCGTAATCCCACCCCAGGGCGTCGCGCATGGTCCCGACTCCATCCCGGATGATCTTCAGGTCGCTCCCCTTCAGCGACTGATTCGGTTCCGCCCCGGCGAACGGCCGCGAGAGACGTTCCTCTTCGGGCATCGGGAAGCTGCATTTCAGGGTGCGGAACCCGTAGGGATGGGACTTGAATTCCGCGGCGAAGTCGTCGACCGCGGAGCGCTCGCTCCAGTCGGAGGGATCGCCGTTGAAATACATGTCGACGCGCTCGCGAAAGCGGCCGGTCAGCAGCTCGCTGACCGAAACGCCGAGAATCTTCCCGGCCAGGTCCCACAGGGCGATGTCGACGCCGCTGACCACGGGTACGTGCGCCTGGTAGGCATGCTGCAGCCCCATCATCTGGTGATAGAGCTTGTCGATGTTGAGCGGGTCGGCGCCGAGGAGCACCTTGCCTGCGAGCCATTCCAGGTGCGCCCTGCACATCGGACCCCGGGCTCCCGCTTCGCCGATACCGAATAGACCGGAGTCGGTGTCCACGCGCACCAGGCTTTGCCCGGTGGAATTCCTGAGCTGCATGGCCGTGACCCCGGTGATGCGTACATGTCCCCGTTCGCTTTCCGCGCGTTCCCCTAAATCAGTCATTCAGCGTTCTCCCGCTTTCGTCTGAAACATCTTTCCTGGAATCGCAGCCATCCTGCCGCCTGGACAGCTACCCGCACTGTTCCCAGTCCTCTTCGAGACGGTCGTAGCGATCCCGCAGCGCTTCGACCGTCTCGGGCGCGATCGGCAGCCGCTTCGACACCAGGTCGATGTTCGCCAGCATGTGCTGGGGCTGTTTCGTGCCGATGATCGCGACGTCGACCTCCGGGTGGCCGAAGGCGAATCCCATGGCCAGCAGGATGCGGTCGTCCGGCTCTTCGGGAAGCGGCCCTTCGGTGCGCAGCATCCCTGCGCGCCGATAGTACTCGGCGGTGTATTCGGGAAGGTGCTCGTACGGCCTGGGATCCCGCGCGGCCCCCCATACGGCGTTGGCAATGGGGCGCTTGATGATGATGCCCATGCCCCTGGCTTCGGCGGCTGGGAAGATTTTCCGGCGCGCTCCCTGGTCCACCAGGTTGAAGGAGGTCTGCAGGGTCTCGAACTGCCCGCTGTCGACGGCCCATTCGGCGTTCTCGTTGTCCCCCGAGTAGCCGATGGAGCGCGTCTTCCCGGCCGCCCTGGCGTCCTCCAGCGCCCGGGTGACGTCGCCGCGCTCGAGCACGTCGATCCGGCAGGAGTGCAACTGCACCAGATCGAGGTAGTCGGTGTTCATCAGCCGCAGGCTGCGGTCAATGCTGTTGGCGACGACATCGTACGTCCAGTCTTCGCCCTGCCCGCGAGGGACGAAATGTCCGGCCTTGGTCGCCAGCAGGAACTCGCTGCGGCGATGGGATACCGTTTTGCCCACCAGCTCTTCGCTGATGCCATAACAGGCCGCGGTGTCGAGGAAGTTGATGCCGGCGTCCAGCGCCGAATTCAGGACGCGGGCGGCCTGCTCCTGGTCGTCCCGGGTCAGGATGTAACCGATCTCCGAAAGGCCGATTCCCAGGCGGCTCACTTCCAGCCCGGTCTTTCCCAGGGGTGTCTTTTCCATGGTTCGGTCTGACTGAAGGCTGGATGTGTGAAGGGTGGCGGCCGTCACCGCTCTGCGGGTTTTTTGGAGCCGCCCATTCGGGGAAAGAGATCGAGGATCGACGACGTGTCAAGCATCCGAGATCGTCAGAGCCGTCCTGCTGAAGGAACGCGGCAGCTGGCGTCAGGGGTCCCGACAAAGACTTCGCGAACCCGGTTGGGAGCTCGTTTCATATGTAACAGCGGCAAGTGCCACCGAGCACGCTGTCTCCCGCCAACAGCACCGCGAAGCGCTTCCCCTGACAGGATGCGTGGAAACCACGTCACACCCGGATCTCGACGTTCGCTCGTTCTTCCAGAAGACGCACGACCGAGACCGCGGACAGCCTCTCCGGATAACCGGCAATTGGCTGCCTATTCGACAATGGCCTCGCGGAGGGAATGGATCTGCTCCTCGCTCATGCCGATGTTGCGGGCGTAGCCCACGACGCCGCAATAGCGCTCCTCGAGGGTGCGGAGCACGGCGAGCATGGTATCGGGCCGGCACTCCCGGTTCCGGTGGTCCTCCAAGGTGTAGTCGCCGGCGCTGAGCTCAGGGTGAGCTTCGAGATAGGGGCCGTATGAGAAGCGGGCGGTGAGGGCGAAGTCTTCGGCGATCGTCTCATCGGGGACTCCGGCGATCCCGAGGACCAGGCCGACGATGAGCCCCGTCCTTTCGGTGCCGCCGGCGCAGTGGACGAGGGCGGGAAGCGTCTCCGACTGCGCCAGAAGGCAGAGCGTGTCGTGTATCTGGGACTTGCGCCGGTCGAGAACCACCGAGTAGGACCAGCGCATGTGCTCGACGTAATCGAGAGACTCCGGGATGCTTTCGCGTTCCCGGATCAGGGTATCTCCGACCATGTTCTGATGGTAGTACTTCACCTTGTCTGAGCCGAAGAAGACGTTGCGGTTCTTCTGCATCTCCAGGCTCTTTCTCAGGTCGAGAACCGAACGCAAACCGAAATCGAGGAGGGCCTGCCGCGACCGTGGTGAGAGCCGGTGCAGGGAGTCGGACCGCAGCAGTCTGCCCCAGCGGGTCCGCCGCCCGTCCCGGGTCGCGTATCCGCCTATGTCCCTCGTGTTGACGGTGCCTTCGAGTTCCAGGTGCCGCCTGGGATCGAGATCGTCAGTCATGTCTGCGGTTCCACACGGTGAAGCTGCGAGATGCTGTCGCAGCCCTGCGGGAAGCAAGGCTTCAATCGAAATCCTGCCCGCGACGGCCCGGCCTGGGGCGTAAATGGTCCCGGTCGCCGGGGCGCTGATTTCCAGGATCAATCGCGCCAGAGAACGACACCCATGTGATAGCGCTGGTGCATGGGAATGCGCTGGCAGTAGTAGGCGGTGAGGATGGTGCCGTCTTCCAACTGCAAGCTCGAGGGGTAGCCGCCATCGACCCCTATGGGACTGGTATCCGACTGGTAGACATCGGTATTGAACAGTACCCGGGGATGGTCCCAGGAGACGCCTTCGTCGCGACTGATCATGGCGCAGACTCCGAGCATGCCCCGCAGGCGCACCCCGTAGGTGAGCAGGATCGATTGGTCCTGGAGCTGCAGCAGATGGGCGGGCATATGCCTGGAGGGCGTCACCGCACCGCGGCAGGTCCAGGTTTGCCCTCCGTCTCCGGAGGCAAAGATCTCGGTCTCGGCTGTTCTCGCCGTGCGGCTGGCGGCGAGCAGCTTGCCCGCCCCCAGGACCAGCAGGTCGGTTTCGTTGTACCTGTCCGCGCCGATGAGCCGGGCATCCCCCCAGGTTCGCCCGTCATCGTCGCTGAAGTAGATCCAGGCGCTGTCGCCGCTTTCGTCCTCGGCGCGGTCGTCTTCGGCCGAATAGCAGGAAACGGCCAGACGATTCCCGGGAAGCTTCACCACGTCTCCGAACGGGACGGCGTTGTCGACGTTCGGGGGATAGTGGATGGCCCCGTCCCTGCTCCAAGTTCGGCCCCCGTCCGTGGAACGGCAGACCACCGCGTCCTGGTTTCCCGTCTCCTCCCTGGTTCTGGGCCGCTCGAGCAGCTCCCCCCGGGGCGGCGCGAACCTGCGGCCGCTGCACAGGACCACGAAGGCCCCGTCGTGGGTCAGACCCGCGGCCAGGTCGCCTCGGGTGCGGCCCCGTTCGTGCTGAACCGGAACGCTGAGGAAGGACCAGAGCCTGCCTCCGTCGCTGCTGATCCAGCATTCGGGCGACCCTTCCCACAGCTGGTGGCAGGGCTCGCCGAAGATGGTCGCCACGATGCTGCCGTCCGGCATGAGCGTCAGGTTCGGCCATGCGCACTTGTCGTCGATGGCTACGTAGCGTTCGAGAATGTCCATCCTGCTCCTCCGCTCTTTTCGCGGTTGCGCCAATCTACTGCGGGGGCTCTGAATCTTCCCATCTTCTCGCTGTTGAACACGGCCCAGTTGCGGCCTCCTGCCCGGGACTATCTGAATTGGAAGGAGTAGAGCTTGGCGTTCTTGAAATAGAAGCGAAGCTTTATCGAGCGGCCGGCCAGCGCGCTCAGGTCGGAACTGCCGTTCCAGGAAACGGCATGGTCCAGACTGGAACGGGTCATCGGGTCGGCGTCGTCGAAGGTGAACCCGGGCAGCTTCTTGAAGTTCGGCCTCAGAATCTCCACCCGCACCTCGCCGGGACCCGGGCCGGCGGCGACCGGCGCCATGCTCGCGTTCACACGCAGGCGCGACCCGGAGAAGCGGAATGGGCGGGTCACCATCTGGCCGAACGACTCCGGCTCCGTGAAGAGCACCCGCTCGCCGGTGGTCTTCGCGAGCTCGTCCTCGGACAGGTCGGAAACCATCCAGCCTTTGCCGCTGTCCAGGGAGACGAACCCGTCGAGCCGCGAAACTGCCAGGCCGATGCCGGTCGCGGCCTTGTCGCCGAGCTCCAATGCGATCTCGGGAGAGCGGCTGTTCGTGCCGATGTAGTAGGTGAGTATGCGGTCCCCGTGGACGATGACGTCCTGGGCGTAGACGCTGCTCGAGTCGAAGTCCGCCCGGGCGGACCCGCGGGGAATGAACGGCTCCCGGTAGTTGCGCTGGCAGTGAAAGCCGTTCCGGCTGAAGACGAGCTCCGGGTGATGGGTGACGTTGGTGGTGCGAAAGATCCACAGCAACCCGACGTAAATCCCCTCGTAGGGCAGGACCGGCATGCTGTAGAACTCGGTGTCGGGGAAGTCCTCCCGGTCCGGTACCAGGATGATCTCGGGCTCGCTCCAGTGGATCATGTCCGGGCTTTCCGCCTTGCCTACCAGGCGCTTGCCGTAGGGACCCCGCCAGTGGTGACCGGCCTCCATCGTGACGTAGTAGGTTTCGCGTATGGGGTCCCATCCCTGAAAGCGGCCCGACCAGCGTCCCAATTCCTGTCCGGTGTCGATGACGGGGTTGCCCTCGTAAGCAGTCCACTCGAACCCGTCCGGGGAATGGAAGAGGTCGTATTGCATGCCCCGCGTCCGTGTGCCGCCGGTCAGGCGCATGGCCTTGTACAGCTTTGCGGGGTCCGTCTCGTGCGGGTCTCTGAAATCCGGGTGGGTGGGCAGATTCCCTTTTACGGGGAGGATGTTGTTGTCCTTAGATCCCTCGAACTCCACGAGCCCGAGCGAGGGCCGCTCCCAGTGGACGCCGTCCCGGGAGATGGCCAGGCAGGTCACGCCCCCCTGTGTGTCCAGCTCGAAACCGGCAGCGCCGCCGGGAACGGGCTTGCCGTTTTCGAGCCGAACCGAAGTGGTAGATGCGTTGTACCACATCCTGAAGACCTGATCCCCGGGGTCGAAAACCACTTTTTCGGGCCTCACGTGGTTTCCCTCCCAGGGTCGCTCCGGCCGCAGGATGGGGTTGTCGTCCACCTTGACCGCCTGGTTCATGCCCTGCCTGGCCTTGGTCAGGGCTTCGATCAGGTAGTCGTCGAAGAAGAGCTGCTTGGTCGTTCCGATGTCGATCATCGAGAGGGCTGACTCTTGTCTGTCGAGGGGGCTTCAAGAACAGGGGTACAGCCGAGGGGGCTTCAAGAACAGGGGTACAGCCATTGGTACCAGCGATGGCAGGCGGAAACATCCCGTAACTTCGCCCGCCCAGAACAGGTTGGCTAACCCTGCCCTTGTTGCGCCTCTTCACGCCGCTTTCCCGCCATGATCAAGGCGTTTGAAAACGCGTGTCCGTATACCTCCACCCGTTCCTTGCATACCTCGGCCCTGCGCGCCAGATAACGGTAGGCCACGATCGTGGGGATGGCGATGATCAGCCCCCCCGCCGTCGTGCCAAGGGCCTGCGATATGCCACCGGCTACGACCTTCGGATCTCCGGTCCCGGACACCGCGATGGACTCGAAGGCGATGATCATACCTATGATCGTTCCCAGCAGTCCCAGCAGTGGACTGATGGTCCCGATCGTTTGTAAAACGGGCAGATGCTTTCCGAGGTATCCGCGCAAGGCCTCTTCCGTCTGGATCACCAGTTCATCCTTCAGGTCTTTCAAGGCGTTCTCCATAACCAGGAAGCGGCCTATCTGGGCGCCCCCCGCCGCCTCGGACAGACGTATGATCTCCTCGTGCGTCCCCTGGAATTCCCGCTGCTCGATCATCAGGACGTCGTAGCGTTGCAGGAGAGAGGCAAACATGTAGTTGAGAACACCCTTCCCTTGGTTGCATTCCTCGACTACTGCTTCCTCTCCTCTGTCGACCAGCGCGCTTTCCACCCGTTCCAGCTCTTCCCGGGCTCTGTCGCGGTCGGGAAGTCGGCGGAACACCACCACGCGCTCGATAATCAGGGCGAGGGACAAGACAGCGCACCCGATCAGAGGTACCATCAACGGCCCACCGCTCGTGACGATATCCAACATTGCATTGCTCCTTTCGCAGGATTGGCCTCTTGCTATATCTCTTTTTCTTCGTCTTCCTGCTGCTCGAAGGTAACCGCTGGTTTCTTACGGTTCCTATAGTTCCGGTTCCATGCCCCGGTCCGCTCTCGGACCCGGGGTCGCACAGGTGGAGCGCATGGAGACCCATGGAGAATTCCACTCTCGCGACTCGATCACACAAGGGAGATCCTGAAAGATTCGAACTGCCTGGGTCCGACCCTTGCGGTAGCTGCCGCCCGGGGAAAACGCAGCCAATGTAAGGCAAAAAAAGGAGATTCCAAAGCTCCCGTTCGAGTGCCGCGGAGCCGCCAAATTCTGCTGCGCGCCGAAACCGCGGTAGCATTGCGCCGACGCTGCCGGGGTAGAGCTTGCCGTCCCCTTGAGTCTGCGCCGGGTCGCCGCCAACCCGTCAGGCGCTCAGCGACCCCGGGCCCTTGGATCGGCAACGGGAAACCCTGGCCGGATCTACTTCCGCCACTTGTCTTCCGGAACGAAGGACCGGTCCTGCGGGTGGTATCCGATAACCCGGCGGCCGTGGTCCAGATCGTAGAGCGGCCAGTTGCTGTCGGATACACCGAAGACGACGGCGAAGGTCACCCCGGGGTGCACCAGCGCCTGTTCGAACACCCGCACGCAGTCGCCGTGGCTGAGATGGAGGGGGGACTCCGGCTGGTCGCGCTCCAGGGTGAAGCTGCCGATGCGGACGCAGACGCAACCCATGCCGTGCTCGCTGGCATAGGAGTACGCGATCGATTCGCCGAAGACCTTGCTAATGGTGTAGAAGCCGACGGGGGTGGGTACGAGGTCCACGGAAAGGGTGACCCCCCGCGGAAACTCGCCATACACGCCGATGCGGCTCGCGAAGGCCACGCGCCTGACGCCGTTGCGGCGGCAGGCTTCGAACACGTTGTAGGTGCCGATTATGTTGCTCTGGTGGATGGCCTCCCACTCGTCGCCTCCCGGCAGGCCTCCGATGTGGGCTACCCCATCGACGCCGCGGGTGGCCTCGAGGACGGCATCGAAATCGCTCAGGTCGCTGACGACGGTGTCATCGAGCTCGGGCATGGGCCGGCGGTCGTGACCGCGCACCTGGTGGCGTTTCAGCAGGCCGCGTGCCACGGCGCCGCCGACCTGGCCGGCGGCACCGGTTACGAGAATGCGCATTGCGTTCGACTCCTGCGGATCATCTGCCGGGTGCCAGCCGCAGCCGGCGGGGCACCGCGCTCAAGCCTTCGGTAAAGGGACCGACCGGGACTTCATCCCCGGGATACGAACCGCCGAAGTAGTCGCAATTCAACAGCTCGTCGCGCGGCACAGTCGGGACCGCATCGGTCGCCGACGACCAGGTGAGAAGCTGGTACCCTGGATCGATCGCCATCTCGAGTCGGGCGGTTCGACTGTGAATGTCGAGACCGGATGCCTGCCAGTCCTCCAGGCCGAACCCCTCGCCCATCCCGGAGAGGATGTTGTTGTCCGAGACGTTCTCCATGACCTCGTAGTCGAACGCCAGCGAACAGTTCGCGAGGATGTTGTTGATCACGCGGTTGTCCTTGCAGACGCCAACGCGGTCCCTTGTCGGCGTCTTGCGCATGTGGATCCCGGCATGGTCGCAGTTCCGTACGAGGTTGTGGGCGATCAGAAGCTGGTCGCAGTCCCGCTGGTAAATGCCGCTGCCCGCCTTCACGTTGTAGATGACGTTGTGGTCGATCAGGTTGGGGACGTTGGAGGCCTCGAAGAAGATCGCCCCGTTGAAGGTCGCGATGTCGTGCAGCAGGTTGCGGCACACCCGGGAATTCCGGTTGACGAAATCCATCCAGATTCCCGGGGCGGCGTAACAGTGGTGGATGTGATTGCACTGTACCACCGTGTCGAGGGTGAGCAGGATCTTGATACCTGCGGTTTCCTGGTAGGACTGAACCTCCTGCCAGCCGCAGTCGTGGATGTGGTTGCCGGCCACCAGGCTTCTCGGAACGACGGTTCCCTGAATGCCGCCCGTGCCGCAGTCGTACACGTGATTGCGCCTGACCAGATGGCCGCCCGTCGTCTCATCCAGTTTATCGCGGTTTTCATCCTCGGCCCGCTCGTCGGTGAAGCCGCCGATCTCGATGCCCACCGAATTGATGTGACGGACGGTGTTGTCCTCGATGATCCAGTGGTGGCCTCCCCAGGCCGCCACCGCCCCGTTTCCGGAGCGGATGAAGCCGTTGCCGGCGTGCTCGAAGGTCAACCCGCTGATGCGGATGTACCCCAGCCCCCTGACCTTCGGGTTGAACAGAAACTGTTGGGTGGTGGCCTCGATTTCGCAGGCGTCGGGGTGGCGGCGGTCGAAGGGATGCAGGTACAGCTTGCGGTCCTCCGAGTCGATCCAGAACGCCCCTGGCACCCGGGCAAGGTCCGCCAGCGCGCTCAGCTGGGTCAGCCTCCGGCCGTCCTGGAAGACCAGGGCGCGGGGCAAACTGTGCGGGACAATCCCCTTGGACCCGCGCGCCCAGCGCATGAGCTCGAAGTCCTCGTCGGTGGTGTTGACCACGGCAAAGGGATGATCCCCTGCGAAGAAGGACTCGGGCAGCTCCGTCCTCCACACGCTGACCGAATGGGGCTCCTCCAGATTGGTCCACGGGTCGCTCAGCACCCGGGATCCGCGGATAACGGCCTCGGCGCCGGGAGCCGCCTCGAAACCGACCATACCCCCGGTCCCCGTGCCGCCGCGGAGCGGGTGGACCCACTCGCGGTAGACCCCCGACTTGATCAGCACCTTCTCTGCCGGCCCGACGGCCTCGGCGGCTCGCTGGATGGTGAAAAAGGGCGCCTCTTCCGTGCCCGGGTTGTCGTCGGAGGCTCCGGGGTGCTGCTGGTCGACGTAGTAGGCTTTCCGGTAGTCCGTCTCATCATCCCAGATCGGGAACCGGGTCCCGTCGGGAAGAACGGTCGGAGCGTCCTGTGCACTCGAATGCGCGGTCATGTCCATCGTTTCTCCTGTTCTTGTCGATTTCCAGGGAATCGTTTTTTAGTCAGCGAATGACGAGGGTCGGAACCGGGCAAAGCGGAAGCTGGAAACTATCAGGGACGGTACGGGGCTCGTCCCCGTGCCCGGAGAAGCCATGGTTCGGGGTGCCGGCAGACGGTGCGGATCGAGCCTCAGGTTGCAAAGGTCCAGACGGTGAGGGCGGTCTTGCAGAACAGCCACTCCCTGTCCTCCTCGGTGAAAAAATCCATGTGGGTCCGGAACAGCTCCAGCGCGGGGGGATATCCCGGGGTTTTCAGCACGTGCGGGAAGTCGGTCCCCCACATCAGGCGCTCGGGACCGTAGGCATCGTAGATTCGCCGGAAGGTAGGGAAGGTGTCCCGGTGGGGATAGGGCAGCTTCGGGCTGAGCCCCTGGGGGGTGAACTTGACGTACACGTTGGGATACCGGGCCAGGTTCAGGACGATGCCGAGGAGCGGGTAGGGTGGATCTTCGTCGGTGGGAGCGCGGCCCATGTGGTCGAGAACGACCTTGACTCCGGGGAAGCGGGCGATGATGGGTTCGACGGCCGGCAGAAGGGCGGCCGGTCCGTAGACGATGAAGCAGGCCCCCAACTCCTCCGCCCGCCGCCATGTCCGGTCCTGGTGGTGGGCGGCCCATTCCGCAGGATCGTCGGGCCGGGACAGGTGAATGCGCAGGCCGCCGAACCCGTGCTCCTCGACAAGGTGCTGGAGCTGGTCGGGCGCATCCGGGGCATGGCGGTCGACCAGACCGATGGCGGCGAACTTCCCCGGGAAACGCCGCAGACACTCCGCCAAGTAGCGGTTGTCGTAGAGGTAATAGACCGGCTGGACGATCACGGCCTTGTCCACTCCCGCCTCGTCCATGGTCTCGTTCAACAGCTCCACCGGTGCTCCTTCCTTCTCCTCCACCCCCTCGGCAAAGGGATAGCTTTCGAAGTCGTCGCTCCAGACGTGAAGGTGGGCGTCGATGATCATGGTTCCTCCATTCTGCGGGCCAGGCGCAGTTGCGACATGCCGGTCAGCTCTCGAAGCGGCTGCGGAACTGCATCATGTTGTCCCTGGGTTCGTATCCGAGGATTTCGACCGCCGGGCTGATGTCGAGGGGGCCGCGGTGACGGCCCCAGGCGTTGCCGGAGGTTCCGTAGGTGACGATGAACTTCTCCGGTCCCCTGTAGTCCACGGCGAGGCCGAAGAGCTGGACGCAGTCGCGCGGCGACAGCAGGTAGGCGCAGGCGCGCAGAGTGTCCGGTTCGGTTTCCCCCGTGTAGGTGCCGATGCGGATGGCGACAAAGCGCATGTCACCGGAATTCGCCATCATGCGGCCGCCGATCTCGGCCATCCCTTTCATGGCGCCGTACCAGCTGTCGGGATTGAACTGATCCGGTGTCTGCAACGCCGAAAGGCCCCCTTCATTCCGGTTGCAGTTGGTGACCTTGTTCGTACTGGCAAACACGATCCTGCCGATGCCGGAATTGCGGGCGGTCTCCCACAGCGCCAGCGACAGCCCGATATCGGTCGACGCGCCGCTGTCGGGTCCGTTCCCGTCCCTCAGAAAGGCCAGGTGAAGGAGTACGTCCTGGTCGCGGCAGATCCTGCGCATGAATCCGGGATCGCGGACGTCGCCGATCTCGGTCCTCGACCGTGCCCCCTCGATCGGTTGGCGATCGGTCAGGGTGAGTTCGTAGCGGTCTTCTTCCTCCCAGGCCCGCCACAGGGTGGTGCCGACGTTGCCGGCGGCGCCGGTCATGACGACGCGGGGGTCAGCCATCGGCGTTTATCAGGGGAGTGCGCATGGAGGTCTTTCTCGGAAGTGGGTGCAATTCCACGCTCCTTGTCTGCTACAGAACAAATACCTAAGACACTCTTCCGCGGATCAAGAGCTGGCCGGAAACTAGTGTCCTGTCGCAGAGATTCGTTCACAAAGTCTCTTGATTTTGGCGAGGATGGAATCCGCCGTAGCCGTCCAGACGAAAGGGTGTGCGTTGGCGTTCCATTTGGCCGTGTAGCGTTCGATTCGCTCGATGAGCTCCGACACCTTGCGGAACGAATCGCGCCGAACCGCCTGGCGGGTGAGGATATTGAACCAGATCTCCACCTGATTGAGCCACGAAGCATACGTGGGAGTGTAGTGAAGGTGAAATCGGGGACGCCGTGCCAGCCATCGCTTGACCTTGGCATGCTTATGCGTGGCGTAGTTGTCGACGACGAGATGAATATCGAGGTCAGCGGGCACGTTGGCCTCGATGTGGCGCAGGAACTGGAGGAACTCCTGGTGACGATGACGGGGCTTGCACTGGGTCATCACTTCCCCGGTGGCGATGTCCAGGGCGGCAAACAGGGTGGTGGTGCCGTGCCGCTTGTAGTCGTGCGTAATCCCTTCCACGTATCCCAGTCCCAGGGGCAGCATGGGCTGACTTCGTTCCAACGCCTGGATCTGGCTCTTCTCGTCCACGCACAGCACCAGGGCGTGCTCGGGGGGATTCAGGTACAAGCCGACGATATCCCGTACTTTGTCGACAAAGAAAGGATCGCGCTTGTGTCGATGGGGCTGCAAACCATACGTGCGCCAAATGCGATGAACCGCGTCCTTGGTCAGGCCGGTTTCTTCGCCCATGGAGCGCACCGACCACTGTGTTTCGTCTTTGGGCTTGGTCTTCAAAGCTTGAAGCGCTTGTGTCGATGGGGCTGCAAACCATACGTGCGCCAAATGCGATGAACCGCGTCCTTGGTCAGGCCGGTTTCTTCGCCCATGGAGCGCACCGACCACTGTGTTTCGTCTTTGGGCTTGTCTTCAGGGTCTTGTATACCACCTCGGCTACCTGCTCGTCCGTGATCGATCGCGGCGCCCCTGAACGTAGTTCATCATACAAGCCATTGAGTCCGTTGTCGAGAAAACGCCGGCGCCATTTGCCCACCGTAGCTCGCGTCACACCCACCGCGGAAGCGACCGCTTCATTGGGCCAGCCATCGGCGGCCAGCAGCACCATCTCGGCTCGCCGCACCAATCCGTGGGGAAGACTTCGTGATTTGGCCATCGATTCCAGTCGTTCCCGGTCCGACGGACTCAGCTCTAACGGCGTTAATGGACGCCCCGTCACCATAGGTCTCTCCTTTCAGAAGGGGGATAAGGGAAACCTACGGCACTTTCAATTGTTTGTACAGTTAATTACACGACATGACACTAGTAAGCCATACCCAGTCCATTGCCCGTCGTCCCCGTGAAGTAGTCGACGATCAGCCAGAATCCCCCGGCGACGAACTGGCCGAGGATCAACCCGTAGAACAGGGGCCACAGCGCCCGATAGGCCTTGAGGCCGCCATACTTCAGGAGGACGATCTTCAGCAGCCAGGCCAGAAAGACCGGAAACCAGGCGGTGTCCATCACCCGGTCCATGCTGACGACGAACCCGAGAGGGTGCAGCGGCCACCACAGGAAACGGCGGTTCAGAAAGAGAAGGCCCGCCATCACCCCCGCCCCGGACAGCCGGATGAGCCAACCCAGCCAGTTCGGTCCCGCGTTCTCGTCGACCCGCAGCCCCACGTACTCCCAGGTGAAGTCCGGCAACCCTTCCACGAAGCGAGCGACGTTGATTCCCCCCTCGCCATAGGAAATCGCCAACGAGGTCCAGAAGGTGCTGATCCCGGAGACGGCGATGGCGACGGCGATTGCCAGCAACAGCCAGCGCTTCCGATGGGCGATCTCGCCGCTGAGCTTCAACCCGGTGGCGGTGTGCGCCATCATCGTGCTCGCCAGCGATTCCGTCCATATCACCGTGGGACCCAGCGCCGCCATCCCCGCAGGCCCCAGGTAGCGCACCCCGATCCCGGAGACCACGAAGTCCAGGGGGATGTTGCGGGGAAACACCATGGGCAGGCCGGCCTCGGCGATGATGCGCGTCAGGCTGACGAAGGTCACCAGCACCCCGAACAGGAACAGCGGCCCCGCCCACAGGGGAAGTCCGGCGCGCCACAGCCACAGGATCATCACGGCCAGGCCGACGATCATCCCCCACACGGCGGTGCGGTAGGACAGGATCTCACCGGAATCGTCGACGGACGCGTCCCCGCGGAACGCCTTGCGGAAAACCGCCTGCAGATGTTCCCGTGCGATCCACAGCCCGAAGAGCACCAGCGCAATCATCGCCCCTATGCTCTGGTGGGCGAGGATTCCGTTTACCCCGCCGCCGCCGCCATAGCGGGACAGCGATTCCCCGATGCCGGCGCCGGTCATGTGCAGCACACCTTCCTGCAGGCGCCGCAGCAGGTGGAACACCCACATCCCGAGCATGACGTCCGCCTTGAGGAAATAGGCGAACCCCAGGATCATCAGGTTCAGCGAGAAATAGGCGCGCGAAGTTCCTCGCAGTAATTGAATTCCCCCGAAATACCTCGGGATGACGGGAACGAACGGGAAGTAGTGGTTCAGCGCGTTGAGGCTCTCGCGGCCGAACGATATCAGCAACCCGACCCACATCAGACCCTTCCGGAAAAAGGGCGCCACCAGCGAACCCTGCGGCGGCGGTTCGACCATCGCCAGGGGAACCTTGGTTAGGGGATAGATCAGGTGCTCGTGTTCGACCCACTGGCGGCGGAGAATCACCATGGTGCAGATGCTGACCATCCACAGCGCCACCATGAACAGCAGCCACCAGAACAGGGGCGGCAACCACATGTCCCAGGGGATGGACTCCCCCTCGGGCATCCCCTCGAAAAACCAGCGGATCCCCAACTCGTCCCGGGGGACCATCCACTCGGCGACGTAGGGGTGAACCCGCTCGCCCCAGTTGTTTTCCGGCGTGGCGAGGTAACGGATACCGGCGGTCGACGACAGCAGCATCAGGCAGAACCCGTTGCGCTCGCCGCCCGAAAACGCCGTGGCGACGACCATCATGATGTAGATGGTCAGCAGCTCTCCCCGGCCAAGGGCGAGCCTGCGGTGGATCAATCCCAGCACCACCTGGGCGACGCCGACCCACAAAAAGAACAGGAAGAAGGCGGCCGGAGCGTTCAACGAGCTCATCTGGCTGCCCATGATGACCAGGGCGCCGTAGGGCACCCCCAGCCCGATCACCAGGCTGAGTCCGGCGCCGATCGCCAGCGAACGCGGCGTCACTCCCGAGGCCGGCTGTTCCGATTCTTCTTGAGACAAGGGAGCGATTGCCCGGTTTCGTATGGCTGCCAGTGGAGGGGGGAGAGAATTTCCTTGAGCGGGAAGTCGTGTTTGGGGAAATTCCCTGCCTCGCTCGTGCTGTTGAGGCGTGTCGGCCGAAAGTTTGGTTAGAAAAACGTTTTTGCAACAGCATTCGGGCATACTCGAACAATTCGCGCATCGAACAGGTGGAGGTCGCCATGCCGCATGCCCGCCGTTACGACAACCGTTCCCGGCTACCGGGTCAGGCACGGAGCAGCTGAAATGGCCAACAGGGAAATGTTGAGCGACGATGGCATGCGGGAGTTCCTCCGCAAAGGCTGCATCACCTTCGAGGCGGACATGCCCGCCGACTTTCACGAGACCGTCTTCGAGCGCACGGAGAAAGCGATGGAAATCGCGGGGAATCCGGGAAACAACATCCTTGCGGTGGTGCCGGAGCTGCAACAGGTCCTCAGCCATCCCAGGGTTAGCGGCACTCTCGGCAGCATACTGGGGGCCGGATACGATCTCAACGCCAACCGCTACTGTCACCGCCGTCCTGTCCACGCCGAAGCGCAGTCGCCCCTGCACAAGGACGGCAGGAGTCAGCGTCATCACCGCACCCGCTGGTGCATGGCCTTCTACTATCCGCAGGACACCACCCTCGAGCTGGGCCCGACCACGGTGGTTCCCGGTTCGCAATACTACAACCGCGAGCCGGACTCCGAGGTGGGAGAGGAGATACCCCTCTGTGGGGCAGCCGGCACCGTAACCATCGTTCACTACGATCTGTGGCATCGCAGGTCGGAGAAAACGGGCAATGGGCAGCGTTTCATGTTCAAGTTCCTCTTTGCGCGCATGGAGGAACCCGATTCGCCGACCTGGGATTCGGACGATCTCCGTTGGCCGGAAACGGACGATCGCCGCGACCCCATGTGGAAAGCGATGTGGGAATGGAGCGCCGGAGGCAACGGCGCCGGCGCTCGAGGGCAGGGCGGCGATGACGGTGAGCTGGCCGCGCGGCTCTCGGATGGAAATGAGACTACCTGCTTGCAGGCAGCCTATGCCCTCGCTGCCATGGGCGCGCCGGCGGTGCCCGGGCTGATTGCGCGGTTGTCATCCGACGACGAGGACTTGCGGCGAAACGCCGGCTACGGCCTGGCGGCAGTCGGCCCGGCGGCGGTGTCGGCGCTCGAGGAAGCGGCCGGGGCGGAGCGCCCCGAGACCAGGGCCGCGGCCGTCGATGTTCTGGGGGACATGGGCCTGCCGGCGGCGCCGGCGGTCGCAACACTGCAGGCTGCTCTGAAAGACGAGGACGACCAGGTCCGCATCAGGGCCGCCTACGCGCTCGGCAATGTCGGGGACGCGGCGACGGCGGCGATCCCGTCTCTCGTCGACGCCCTCGACGATCCCGATGATTGGGTGGTCCGCCACTGTCTGCTGGCCCTGGCGAAGCTGGGTCCGCAGGCTGCCGAAGTCGTGCCGAGGATGCCCCGGTATTTGCACCACGAGAACCGCTACGTTCGGGCGAAGGCGGTGCTGGTGTTGAGGCGCGCAGGCACGCAGGAAGCCACCGATGCGTTGATCGAATACCTCGATATGTTCAGGTGGTGTCCGCTGACGACGAGGGAAAGCCAGTATTGACCCCCGTTTGCACTAATGGAGGCAGGTGCCCCAATGGATGACGGCCTCGATCCGAGACGACGACTGAACATCCCGGGGAGCTACAACATCCGGGATCTGGGGAGCTACGAGACGCGGGACGGAAGGCGGACCCGCTGGGGAAGGCTGCTGCGGGCCGACTCCCTGCACCGGCTCGATGCGGACTCGCAGCAGGCCCTTCTCGACTACGGCCTTCGCACGGTCGTCGACCTGCGCAAGAGCGTGGAGCTGCAGACCCTGGGCCATCCCTTCCTGAGGTCGGACCGGGTGACCTGGTACCATCAGAACATGGTCGGGGACGACCCCTGGCGGGAAGCGGCGGACATTACCCGGCCGGAGGGGGTGGCCGAGACCAAGCGCCGGGCGTACACCCTCATCCTCGACAGGCGCGGTCCGCAGGTGCGCGAGATCCTGTCGCTCCTCGCCCTGCCCGACTCGTTGCCGGCCCTCTTCCACTGTTCGGCCGGAACCGACAGGACGGGAATGATTGCGGCGCTGGTCCTTGGAATAGCCGGAGTACCTTACGAGGTCATCGCCCGGGACTACAGCCTGAGCGGCCGGTTCCTGCTTGCCCGCTACCTGGACGACAACCCGGAAATTTCCGCAAGGGAGATCACCTGGCAGGAATACCAGGCCCGGACCTGCCCTCCCGGGATCATGCTGGGCGTGCTGGGGGATCTCGATGAGCGACACGGCGGCGTCGAAGAGTACGCCCGCGCCATCGGCCTCGGCGATTCCCAGATCGAAGCTCTGCGGGAAGCGGTAGTGGAATAGGATTGCAAGCGTCAGCTCTCCTTACGCCGCCGACTGTCGCCTTTCCCCCTGTCCGATAGGGTCGATTGCCATGATCGAAATGGACGAACGCGAGAAGTTCCTCCTGGATTTGCAGGGGTTTCTGCATGTGGAAGCCTTTCTGACTGCCGAAGAAGTACGGGACCTCAACGAGGCCGTGGAGGCCAACGTCGACGAGGAAGCGGAGGGTTTCTTTCCAGAGGGGACCCAGTACGGCGGCGGCATGGATGGGGAGTTGGGGAAAGGCACGGCAGAGGGAATGCTTACATGGGAGCAGCCATGGTGCCGGCCTTTCCGCGATCTGGTCGCCCATGCGAAGCTCATCCCCTATCTCAATACCCTCTTCGGCCGCGGGTGGCGAATGGACCACCTGCCGTTCATCAGCTTCGCCAGGAAGGGTACCGGTGGCCACGGCCTGCACGGTGCAACCAGCCGGATATTCGACGGAGGCCAGTTCTACCACTATGCCAACGGCGAGATCCGCACGGGCCTGGCGGTTTTTCAGTTCCAGCTGGCGGATATCAATCCCGGAGACGGTGGGCTGGCGGTGATACCGGGCAGCCACAAGGCGAATTACAAATGCCCGGAAGAGATCCTGCTCTACAACACCGACCGGGAAGTGGTGCGCAACGTCGGCGGCAAGGCGGGGGATCTGGTGATCTTCCTGGAAGCCACCATCCACGGGGCCCTGCCCTGGACCGCGGAGCACAACCGGCGCTCCCTCTTCTACCGCTACGGCCCCAAATACCTCAATTACCACCAGGACTACGTCGAGACCGCACTGCCCGCGTGGGTGGGTGAACTGACGGATGTACAACGCGCCGCTCTGGAGCCGGCCTATGCGTACAGCCGGCCCCTGGTCGAGGACGACGGCGCGACCCTGACGAAGCCGGGACAGGAGCCGGCACCCCACCGGGCGCCGCACAAGGACGAGATGGCGCAACCCGAAGGCAGCGGGACCGGGTAGCCTTGAAGACCGTCGAAAGAGGATACATCCACGACGGGCCGGGGCGCCGTACCGCACCAGCGGTGGGTCGCTGCCAAATACCGCCTGAGGGATGAAAAGCGGAGCTCTCCACCCGGGGAGCAAAGCTGGTGAATCGACGCACTTTCACGATACGAACACCTGGAGGTCGAGAATGACCGAGCAGAGGCAGAAGATCCTGGAACGAGGCAGCTACTTTCCCGGAGACTGGGTGCGCCCGCGGTTCAATCCCGGTACCTGGATGGCGATGGTGGACCTGCAGGAGATCTTCTCCGGCCACAGGAGCATCACCCGCGATGGGCGCTACGAGATGTTCGACGGTCCGGTCGGCGTGCAGCTGCGGGTGGAGGAAGCGGACAAGTCGGAACCGTTTCTGAGGCGCGAGAAGGAATGGGAGCAGGAGGACCACATGGGCCCCTCCGATTTCTGGCACGAGGATGGCCGGCTGCACATGATCTACAACGTCGGAGACAGAAGCTGCTACGCCGTGAGCGACGACGGCTACAGCTGGGAACGGCCGGTCCTGAACCAGACGGAGTTCGACGGGTCCACCGGGAACAACATCCTCAAGACCCCGGTACCCGGCAGCATGCTCGAAGACCCCGGGGCGCCGCCCGCCGAGCGCTACAAAGCCCTGAGCGCCGCCGGATTCTGGCTCGACCGCGACACCGGCGAGGAGGTCGACGGTGACGAGGCGGACCGGTGCTGGCGCGCCGAACATTACGAGGGCGAGGCGTACAGCGGACGCAAGGTGGTTCTCAAGGGGGCGCTGGAGGGACACATCTCTCCGGACCGGTTCAACTGGACGAAGATCGAAAAACCCCTCGCCACGTATTCGGTGAACGGGGGCATGGCTCTCTGTTACGACGAGCACAACCAGACCTATTTCTCCTATCTCCAGCCGCAGGGCTGCGCCCCGGTCGAGCCGCAGAGCCTGGGAACGAGCATGCCGGAGACCGAGGTGGTGCGCCGCGCCGTCGGGTTGGCGCGGACCAAGGACTTCCGCAACTGGCCGGCGGCCAAGCTGCTGATCCATCCCGACGCCCAGGACCCTCTCGACATTTCCTTCTACGGGGCGTGCTACTTCCCGTACCCGGGGCGGCAGGAGCTTCACGGCATGTTCCTTCCGGTGTTCCACGGGGTTACCGACCACGTGGACATGCAGATCGCCTTCAGCCGCGACGGCCTGGTCTGGACCCGGCCCGAGCGCCGGCCGATAACCGGCCTTGGTCCGCGGAGAAGCGGTGAAGAGGGCCAGATACACGTCTGGCGCCAGGGTCTGGTGGAGCTCCCCGACGGCAACTGGGCGGTGCCCTACGAGGGACGCTCCACTCTTCACACCGTAAAGGAGGAGCACCAGGCCGCGATCTTTCCGCAGCTGGCGCCAAACCAGAACCGCTGGGCGCGCTGGCGGCCCCATCGTCTGTGCGCCGTGGAAGCCGAATCGGAAGGACGCTTCACCATTCCCACCGTGTTCCGGCTGGAGAGGGAGCTGCGCCTGAACTACCGCTGCGCCCCGGGAGGCTGGATCAGCGTCGAGCTGCTGCCCCGCGTTCCCACGATGACGTGCCTGGATGCCAATCCGCTGCAGGGCTACTCCTTCGGGGAGTGCGACCTTCTGACCGGGGACGAGGAGGACCGGGTCGTCACCTGGAGGGGAAACGCCGACATCTCCGCGGTCGGCGAGATGGCGGCCATCCGCGTCAGGATGTTTCAGGCGAAGCTGTTCGCGTACAGGCTGTAGGTCCTGGTGGTGCAGGCAGAGAAACCGGGGTGCGTGACACCGCGGGCAACCGGGAAAGGCGGGAGTTATCTCGTATGCTACACAGACGTGCAGTAGATAGCTGAAGGGGGGACCTACGCCGTCGTCAACTGACTAAAGGGTAGCGCGGAAATGCGCCTCTTGTTTCTCCGAATTCCCACGTCTCTTAGTACAGCTTCACCAGCTGCGCGTAATCCACCTCGAACCCGAAAACCATGTCCACGGAATCGAAATAAGCGCTATACCCGCCCGTAGTCAGTTGCACCCCGGTTGGCGATCCGTCGCCACAGATTGAATTCCCGCGCCGTGGCCCTTGAACGGTCGCCAACCTCATAGGCGAGGATCAGCTTGGTGTCGCTGTCGATGGCCGTCCAAGTCCACACGTTCCCCGGCGCCCTTGAGGAGTCTTTTCGCTCGCTCTAAGGGTTTTCTTCTTCGCGAAGCAGAACCGTCCGAATCTCATCGCATTAGACGCGTTTGACAGAGACGTTGCGGACGGTGATAGCTGGCGGCTGCTTCGCCTGCGTCGATCAGCAGCTTCGTTACCGTGTTGATAATGCGACTGATCGAGTGCATGGAGCCCACTTCGACCATCAGGGGAAAGGATCATTTCGCACTTGTGGCGGGGGAGGAATTCCATCCTGAAATGATACGGAATTCCGTATTCAAACCAAAGTATAACTAGCTGAACCGTAGCTAGTTATACCATTTTTCTAGGTAGATTGCTTTTTAAGAAGACAGTGGTATCTTTGGAAATACGAACCCGACCTGGGCTACCAAGTCGGGCTCAAATGATGGTGGGGAGCCGTGGTCCTTAACGGGTAAGGCGCGTGTCCCTGTTCCCCTTACCCGAGAAGACGGAGGAATGCTCGATGATCACGTTCAAGACGCCCGGATGGCTAGGTGGAACCACACCGAATGGCAAGAAGACGTGGGTACATCACTCGTGGGAAACCCCTAATAGGGGGTTTGATGTCTACTTGTACAAAAATGGGAAATTCGTGTGGCAATGCCCTCCATTGCCTCGAACACTCCTGGATTCCCTAGGAATCCCCTTGAGTTTAAGGGGCTCCGCTGCCCAAGATCCTGGACATTTGAACATCGGTGTGGCTAAGGCAGTTTGGCGCTACTTCAAGGACAGACGAAATGAGGGGTATTCGGATATTCAATTTTGTCCGAAAAGGCCTTCCGAAATAGGGAAATGATGGCTGCAGGCACTATAGGGAACTGCGCAGCTTTCGGCATGAAAGTGGCCGTGATATGCAGCAGCGTTTATGGATGCGATAGGATTGGGATTCTACGCTGACCGCTACGCCGTCACCTGACTAAGCGTGACTGAAATGGGCACCTGGCACATGCCCTTTGGGGGGCGGTGAGAAGAAAGGGGTTTCTCCAGGGGAATCTGAGATCCAGAAAGGTATAGGGAAAACAGAATGAACACAGAGGAGGACGCGCATATGGTACTACTGGCAGAGAGAGAAATCCTGGCGAACGAGAGTTATCAATTTGTTAAAGAGATGGGAATTGATGACCTGATTGGCCTTCACGTTACAGCAGCCCTGAATTTGCCCGTGCTGACCAAATCCCTGCTGGATCAGGGTGCCGATGTCCACGCGAGAGATGATAAGAGCCATACACCGCTCCACTATGCATAGATGGAAAAACAGTGGACTATATTGGATGCGAAGATGGTACGAGCTATTACTTTGATATTTCAACTTTCTATGGACGGGTCAGGTAGAGAGCGTCGGGTGGAATTGTAAGTTCAACATCGACCTGGAAAAACCGGACTTTAACCATCATCCATTATGTGGAATACGGAAAAGAACAATGCAAAATCTCAGAAAGTCTACCATTTATTTGCATCGGTCGGATGGCAGCTTGTCCTATGACTAAAGCTTTTTGGAGGGATTAAATGGATGTTATCTTGTGGATTCTCGCTGTGATTATGGCGGTTCTATTTGCCTACGTAATGCAATTCCAGGGGGCGACTCTTTCTATGGGCAGAGAGCTTTTCTTGGAAAAGAAATGGACGGATTTTGATCCGGACTTCACGGCGGCGACTCTTGCTATGACCAGAGAGATAAGCGAGAGGTTAGACGCCATGCGCTCGTTGGAGGTCGAAGGGCTGCTATCTGACAACGTCGCCGGGCTGGTCGGTACGGGTTCATCAACGGGATTTCAGGTAGCCATTACCCCGTCATGGCTACCGAAATTTTCCCTAGTCGTAAACCTTGGCTGTGGCGTAGCTGTCGGGCTTATTTGGTGGCACCTTGGATGGCTGTCCGCTCTCGGGTGTGTGGCTGTGATTTGGTTTGGTGGTCGGATAGCAAAGCTGGTTTTACCAAAGCCAGCTGGAACATACTATAAGCGTTTTATCATTAATGATATGCATTCTCGGTACGCCGACCATGTTCGAAACGGTGATATCATTAGGGCCGAAGCTATGAAAGATCTCTTGGCTAGGGCTGGAGTCGACATGGATGCGATGCGAAAGTAGACGAGCCACAACCCGATGCAGCCTCAAATCGTCCCGAGCGTTCAGGCGCCGACGATGATGCAGTTCCGCAGCAGGCGCTTCCCCCGGTCTGACAGCTGATTGAACTGGTCCCGGGTCAGTTCCGGCACGGCGTCGCGGTCCCGCCCCCCGAACCACGACTGGGTGTAGCCGATGCCGAGCATGATGCGCGTGTGATCCGAGCGGTTCGGGGTGCCGCGATGGATGACCCGCGGATCGCAGATCCAGGCGCTCCCGCGCTCGAGGTTCAGGCGCATCTTCGAAGGATAGCGCCCCCTTCCGATGATCTCGTTCAATGACTGGGCCCTTTCCGAGCCGGGGACGTGGTGCAGCCGGGCAATGGAGCAGTGATGCGTACAGGGGATGAGCTCGGTGCTGCCGTTCTCCTCGTTCGTGTCGACGAGGGGGAAGTTCAGACTGAGGGCGGGATAGACCGGCAGGGTGAGGTTGGCGGCGAGCAGCATCCCGTCGCGGTGCCAGTTCTGGTACTCGGTGCCGGGTGCAGGACAGTTCGAGGAATAGTCCTCGAACTCGATGTCGCCGGTTCCCCAAACGCGTTCGAGGAGCTCGAGCACCAGCGGGTTCTCGGTGATGACGGGATCGCAGAACGGCATCTCGAACGGGGGGTAGATCTTGAACCGCTGCTTCTGCGTCACGCGTCCCTGGCCCGTTGAGCGCTCCCCCTTCAACGCGGTCGAGTTCCATGCCTCGACCCGGTCCATCATCGGCTTAGAGCGCGCGTAGATCCGGTCGATCGTGTCCACGGGTATGAGGTCCTCCAACACTGCGAAGCCGTTGATCTGGAGTTCGTCGACGAGTTGATCGATACCGGGCTGCATGTTCTTGCTCCTGATCTGTTTGGGATCTCCAACCTTCGCTGGGCAGATGGGCGTGGAGGAAAACGGGAGCTACCGTATCAGGGTGCCGTCGGGGCGCCTTGTATTGGTGCGCACACCAGGGTCTTTTGCCGGGAAGCGGGCGGCGAGCTGTTCGTCGATGTCCACCCCGATCCCGGTTTTTTCGTTCGGCCACATGTAGCCGCCGCGCAGTTCCGGCGTGCCGGGGAACACCTCCTTCAAGGTCGGGTGGGTGTTCAGGTAAACGGATGCCTCCTGAACGCCGAAATTCCACACGTTCAGATCCAGCATCAGGTTGGCGGCGTGCCCGACGGGGGAGACGTCGGCCGAGCCGTGCCAGGCGGTGCGGACGTTGAAGGCTTCGCACAGGGCCGCCAGCTTGCGCGCCGGCGTCAGCCCGCCGATCGCCGAGACGTGCAGCCGCAGGAAGTCGATCAGCCGGTCCTTGATAACCGGGACGACCTCCTGTGGATTGCTGTAGAGCTCCCCCATCGCCATCGGCGTGCTCGTCTGCTCGCGCACGAGGCGGAAGTAGTCGTTGTCCTCCGGGGTGAAGATGTCCTCCATGAAATAGGGCTTGTACTGCTCGACGTCCTTGGCCAGGGCGAGACCCTGGATGGGAGGCATCACGGCCTTGACGTCGAAGAGGATCTCCGGTTCCGGCCCGAAAGTGGAGCGGAACTGTTCGAAAGTCCCGACGATATTGCGGCAGACCGCCGAGGGCTCGAGGATGTCCCCGTCGTCCATTGAGGCCTTGCCGGTAATGACCGTCGGCCCGTAGAAGCTCCTGTCCCGTTCCGTCATCCCGCTTCCCCACCCGATCTTGATGTGGCGGAAGCCCCGTTCCAGGAGCTCGCGGGTGTGCTCCTCGTACTGGGCGCGGTCCCGTCCCTGGGGGATCACGTACACCGCCGCGGCCTCCCTGGATTTGCCGCCGAACAGCTCGTACACCGGCATCCCCGCCACCTTGCCCTTGATGTCCCACAGGGCCTGATCCACGCCGCTGATGGCGTTGTTGAGGATGGGGCCGCTGCGCCAGTAGGACGAGGCGTAGCACGACTGCCATATGTCTTCGATCTCGGCGGGGTTCTTGCCGGACAGAAGGGGCTTCAGATAGTCGTCCACCGCCGCGGCGACGGCCGTCGGCCGCGTGCAGAACGAGGCGCACCCCACTCCGTAGAGCTCCGGTTCGCTGGTTTCCACCTTGACGACCGTGAGCGTGCGCGCCCCGGGTGGGTGGGTGATGATCGCGCGCACATCGCGAATCTCGAGGTTGCTCATCGTATCCCTTTCTACTGGTAAGGCACCGGGATCGAGTCCCCGTGCCAGGGGAAGGCATAGGTCGGCCGGTGGGCGAAGCGTCGCATGCCGAGGTCGAGCCGGACGGATGCGCCGGGAAGGAGTTGCACGGCAAAATACTTCGACTCCACGGGGACGGTTTTACCGTCGCAGGTCAATTCGAGGAACTCGTGCTCGGCGAAAGCCCCGGCCTGCACGATCAGGTTGCGCCTCTCGCCGGGATTCAGGTTGACGAGCTGAATGCCGGCGCTGTCGGCTCCCAGTCTGTCGACGAGGGCGGCGACGTCGGGCGGCAGTCCGGGCCGGGTGCGGTCCGTATCGAAGTAGCGGACGGTGGCGCGCAACAGCCCTCCGGTGTACACCGATTGCGGCGCCCCCATCGTCACCTGCGTCAACCCCTTGGTGTAGACCGTCGTGGGGGAAGAGGCGTTGTCGGCGATCAAGGCCAAGGAATCCCGGGTTTCGTTCCGTATCGACTCGAAGTCGCTCAGGGCATTCTGATACTCGGCCTTCAGGATCTTCTCGGGCCAGTCCGGGTTCTTGCCGTCGTAGTACTGGAAGCGGGCCAGCTCGGTGTCGGCGTAGCTCTTCTCCCCGAGGACGGGCACGTGGTTCCAGTCGCGCATTTTGTCGGTGTCCCGGATCCTCGCGATCAGGTCGTAGTCCTCCGGGGCCATCGAGGCGTGGTAGAGATGGGCCAGCTCCTGCATGCGGTAGGGCACGAACCTGCCTTTCTCATAGTCGTAGTTGTCCCTCGCGTACTCCCACCCGTCCGCACCGTAGCGGGCCGGCAACAGGAGCTGCCCGTCCTCGCGAAAGATGGCGTTGTCCACGAGCAGCCGGATCTGCGAGCGCAGCAGCTCGAGATAGCCGAAGTCGCCGCTGAGCAGGAGGGCGCACTCGGCGGCGATGGTGAGCGAGCTGAACATGATGTAGTGGCCGACGAAGGTGTTCCAGCCGTAGAGCCCGCCCCACCACAGGCCGTTGCGGTTTTCGCCGATCCTGCCGGTCGGTCCGACGTTGTCGGGGAGGATGCCGCCGTTGCGCTCGATGCGCTCCATCCATCCCTCGGTGTAGTCGAGCACCCACTGCCTGTACTTCTCCTCGCCGGTGTAGAGGAAGGCGTTGGTGATGAGGCCGGTGGCGGCGAGGCTGTGGGGGACGTCGCCATTGAGGACGATGTGGTCGAACAGCCTGAGGATCTCGTCGCGGCGCGCGGGATTCTCGAACCAGTTCCCCTCGAGGTCGGTCACCACCGGATCGAGGGTGGCCCGCACCTTGTAGGGGCGGTATCCCTTCTCGTATCCGGTTTCCCCTCCCTGCAGCCACGTAATCACGTTGTCCACGGTCGCGTGCCGCATGGGGCCGACGCTGGTCTGGATGGGGCTGCGGAAGACCCTGTGTTGGGGATCGTAGTTGGGGGCCTCGGGATCCTCGTCCATGAACATCGCCGCGAACCGCCTGGCGCGGCGCAGGTTTTCCGAAATGGTGGGATCGGCCAGGCCGAAATGGTAGAAGGCCATGTTGCCCTCGCCCTGGTGGTACCACTCGTTGGCGCCGGCGGAAGCCAGGTTGTAATACTCGTTGTGAATCTGGGGGTGGAAGCGGGGATGGACGCGGCTGACGATGTCGTCGGCGAAGAAACGCGTGGTTGCGTGCCACTGCTGCAATCCGAGGTCGAGCACCTTCCGGTCCGCTCCCATGGCGTAGAACAGGCCCCAGTTGTACACCCTTTCGTAGAGGTCGTCGACGTCGTCGGCGTAGTAGAACGCACCCCCCTTTTCCGCGTACTTGTCGACCATCGGCTCGACCGCATCCTCCATCAGCTTCATCAACCGGCGTTCGAGGAGCGCCCACCCGGGGGGCGGCGATACCCGGGTCGCGGTGACCTCGACCATCCCTGGAACCGCGCCCGGCCCCGAGGACGAACCCGCCGCAGCCATCGTTGCCCCTGATCCGTCAATCCGATTTTGTGTCATGCGATCAATCTCCTGCCAATCCTCTCATGCGTTGTGGTGGGCGGCACGCTCGTGGCAAGGATGCCCGGGCAATCCGCTAGCGGAACTGGAACGAGTAAAGCTTGGTGTTCCTGAAGTAGAACCGCAGCCGGATCGCCCGACCCTGAAACCGGCCGACCTGCGAATTTCCGTTCCAGCTGACGGCGTGGGCGGTGCCGGTGGTCGTCAGCGCATCGGCGTCCGCGGCGGTGAATCCGGGAATGCGTTCGTGGTTGGCGGTCAGGATCTCCACCCGCACCTCGCATTGCCCGGCGCTGTTGAAGCGCGGGGGGGCTTGCAGGTTCAGGTACAACCGCTCCCCTGAAAAGCCGAAGGAACGGGTCGCCATCAGGCTGTGCGGCTCGATGTCGGTAGGAGCCGGCCGGTAGTCGGGAGGGCCCTTGGCCCCGTCCAGCGAAACGAACCCGTCGAGGGGGAGCGTCGCCAGTCCGATGGCCGTAGTCGCCTTCTCGCCGAGGTCGAACGCCTGTTCCGGCGAGCGGCTGTTGGTGCCGTAGTAGTAGACGAGGATGCGGTCGCCATGGACGATCGGGGCCCGCGCGTACACGGAGTTGGCGTCGAAGTGGTCCCGGGGCCCGCGGGCGATGAATGGCTCCCGGTATTCCCGGTTGTAGTGGATGCCGTTCCTGCTGAAGACGATCTGGGGGTGGTGGGTGAGGTTGGTCGTGCGGAAGTTCCATAGCACTCCCACGTACAGCCCTTCGTACACGGTGACCGGCAGCGCGTAGTACTCCGTGTCCGGGGTGTCGCGCTTGCCGGGCACGAGGATCGTCTCCGCCTCGCTCCAATGGATCATGTCGGGACTTTCGGCCCGGCCGATCACCCTTTTTCCGAGAGGACCGCGCCAGTGCAGGTTGTTCTCCATGTGGACGGCGTACACCTGGCGGACCGGGTCCCAGCCCATGAAATCGGTCGGCCCCCAGCGGCCCGGCTTGGGCGAATAGTCGATGACGGGGTTGTCCTCGTAGGCAGTCCACTCGAATCCGTCGGGCGAGAAGTAGAGGTGGAACTTCTGCCCTGCCGTTGCCGCGTCCGTGCCACCGGAGCCCGCTTCCCGTCTGTCGGGATCGGCAGCCCAGGCAGCGTAGGTCCGGATCAATCCCTTGAAGCGTTTGCCTGGGTCCTTCTCATGGGGGTCTTCGAAGAAATAGAACCCGGGTCCCGATTCGGGGGGGAAGAGCTCGGGAATGCAGCTCTTCGGCGGCAGGAGGTTGTTCCGTGTCGACCCGTTGAAGTCGACCAGCCCCAGCTCCGGCCGCTCCCAGTGGATCCCATCCTCCGAGGTCGCCAGGCAGGTGGCGTGTCGAGGCCCTTCGTACTCGTCCGCTATTGCGATCTCATCCCCCTGGCGCCTGGCAATGTACCGATGCGGTGTATACCACATCCGGAAGATCCGGTCCTGCCGGTCGTAGATGACGTTTTTCAGGGCGACATGCGTCCCTTCCCAGGGGCGCTCGGCCCGGATGACGGGATTGTGCGGCACCTTCACGGCAGGGTTCATGATCTGCCGCGTGTTCGTCATGCTTTCGATCAGGTAATCGTCGACAAAGAGCTGCCTGGTGGAGCCGATATCGATCAGGGCCATCTCTTTTTCCTCGACATCCGGATCAGGAATCCGCGAAGGATGGAGCGGTTGCTGAAGGGGCCGCCAAGATATACCATTCAGCCTTCCCCGGTCCACCGCACGGCAGACGGGATCGTTGCATTCCCGCCCACGTCCGCGCGCCAACCGGAAGCGCCGGGGCTTCCGTGTAGGAAGAAGGTGAAAAGCCGTGAAACTCGGCGCTTCGACCATACCGTTTCGCAGCGAGCCCCTCACCAGGGAGGTACTGGCGAAGTTCAGCGAGGCGGGCATCGAGTCGCTGGAACTGTGCGACTACCACCCCAACTTCGCCTTCGCCGACTCCGGGTTCCGCGCCTTCCTGCAACAGGCACTTCCCGGCATGGGGTTCCACCTCAACTCCATCCACATCCACCTGAAGCACCGCGATCCGGCCTGCGATCTGGGGAGTCTCGATCCGGCTCAGCGCCGCAAGGCGCTCGTGGATCACAAGCGGGCGGTGGACCTGGCCGCCGACCTCGGGGGCTGCATCCTGGTGACCCACGACATCGCCATTCCCGAGCCGGACGAAGCGCATGGCCTCGAGAAGCGCGCGGTTTTCCTGCAGAACCTCGGGGAGGTCGCCGAGTACGCCGCGCCGGCCGGCGTGCGGCTGGCCCTGGAAAACACCGGCCCCAGGGGGTACACCCACGATCCGCAACGCCTCGTCGCCTTGCTGGATGATCTCGGTGCGCCGAACGCGGGCGCCGTGATCGACACCGGCCACCGCAACCTCAGCGGCGATCCAGCCGCGGCCCTGCGCGCCGTCGGGCGCTATCTGATCACACTGCACCTGCACGACAACCACGGCGAGCGGGATGAGCATCTGCTGCCTGGGCGCGGGAACATCGCCTGGAAGGAAGTGAACCGGGCGCTCGCCGGCGTCGGCTATGACGGGGTTTTCATGTACGAGATAAACCGGCCCGGGGACGTGCGGGAGCTGGCGCAGAACGCGGCGTGGATCCAGGGGTTGTAATCTACTTGCCGTCCTCAGGGCGGGGCATCCCGTCCCCCAGCCCTTGCTCCGCGATTGCTGCCTGGCGGAGAAGCTCCCGGGGGGCCGGGTTCCGGCACGAAGCATTCGACACCGCCGCGAATCGGCCGGCCGTCCCCAGGGCGGGCCGTATCGCCCACCCCACAGGCGCTACCCGAATTTGCTACCTGTCCAGGGAAGCTCCGGGCTCCGGGTTTCCGGCACGAGCATTCGACATCCCCGCCTTCACATGTGAGAAAGGAAGAGAATGGACAGCCAGCTGTTGCCGACGACGAATGGAGACGGTCTGCCGATCGTTCCCATGACCGAGGGACAGAGATACACCTTCGACGTCAAGGGGTGGATCTGCCTTCCCGGGCTTTTGAGCCATGACGAGTTGGGAGCGGTTCTCGAACATCAGCACAAGCTGTTGGACGAACCGGAATCCCTGCCGCCGGAGGAGCGGAATTCCGTGGGCGGGCCCTCGCAGGTCCTTCTCGATCATCCCGTCCTCGCCGGGATCTTGAACGAGATCGTGTCGCATCAGGGGCTGGCCAGCGAGGACTGCTACGGCTTCCGCTTCGAGCGCACCCGCACCGAACGGAGGCCCTTCGGCGACGACAAGTTCGGCGCCCACGGAGGGAGCGGATACTTCAACCTCTGTGGAGATTCCCACCTCTACCAGATGGTGCCGGGGAAGATCCACGCGGGCCTCACGCGCGTGGTGTGGGAGCTGAACGAGGTGGGCCCTGGAGACGGGGTCACCCTGTTCATCTCGGGAAGCCACAAGGCGGCCTTTGAGCTGCCGGACGAGGTCAGCGGCCGGGACAGCCCCCTGTGGGAGACCTACACCTGCCCCCCGGGATCTGTCGTCGTCTTCACCGAGGGCATTTGCCATTCCGGGTCGACCTGGACCAACAGGGAACGGGACCGGTTGTGCCTGTTCAGCCTCTACAACACGGTGAACTGCCGGTGGGGCCGGAGCAGCGTGCCGCCTGAAGTCGTGGCCGCGATGCCGCCCAAGCGCCGCACCCTGTTCCGCGACGTATGGGTCGCCCGCGGCAAACCGATCGACGACAACCTGTATTTCGACGAGAAGAACTTCGCCGCCTGAGGCGGAAGGTTTGTCCGGCGGGCGCCGCCCTGAGAGCCTCCGGCGCAGCCGGATCCTGGTATGCTGTCCCGGAAATGGTGGAAAACCCGGCCGGCAGGGCACCCTATGCGCAAGGCGCCTGAGCCGGACTACCAGTCCTGCACCGAGCCGTCCTCCCGGCGCAGGTGGGGCGGCTCGCTCCCGGTGTGAGGGTAGGACGCGGCCGCTTCCTCGTTCAGATCGATCCCCAGCCCGGGAGCATCAGACCGCAGCAGGTAGCCGTCCTCGGTGCGGAAATCGTGCTCGATCACCTCGTTCATCCAGGGAGCGGGCGGCGAGTACTCCTGCACCGCGCAGTTGGGGACGGACAGGTTCAGGTGCAGCATGGCCGCGGTGCTCACCGGGCTCGAGGTGTAGTGGCAGGCGAGCTCCTGATAATGCACTTCCCCCATCGCCGCGATCTTCCTCCCTTCGGTGATGCCGCCGCTGTGGCAGATGTCCACCCTCAGGTAGTCGACCAGCTCTTCCTCGATCAGCTCGCGGAACGCCCATTTCGTCGGCAGCTGCTCGCCGGTGCCGAGGGGGACGCTGGTGTGTTCGCGCAGCGTCCTGAAGGAGGCGGGGTTCTCGGAGCGGATCGGGTCCTCGACGTAGAACGGGTGAAAGGCCTCGATGCCGTTGCACAGTTCGATGGCGCGCGGCGGCGTGAGGCGCGTGTGCACTTCGAGGATGATCTCCACCTCGTCGCCGATGGCCTCGCGAAGAGCAACGAAATGTTCGATACCGCGCCGCACCGCCTCCCTGGGATCGAAGGCGCCGTCGCAGCGAATCGGTGAAATCCGCAGAACCCGCCAGCCTTCGCCGATAAGTCTGCGGGCGTTGCGAACCAATTCCTCGGCAGGACCGCCGCCGGTGTGCCGGTAGAGGAGGACCTTGTCTCGCGACGCTCCCCCCAGAAGCCGGTAGGTCGGGACCCCCAGCGCCTTGCCGGCCAGGTCCCAGAGGGCAATGTCGACGCCGGCCAACGCCGATTGCAGCACCGGGCCTCCGCGCCAGAAGGTGCCCCGGAAGATGTCCTGCCAGATATGCTCGATCCGCGTGGCGTCCTGGCCCACCAGCACGGGCTTCAGGTGTTCCAGGGCGCCGACCACCGCCAGGGACCTCCCGCTGAGCGAGGCTTCCCCGATGCCGTGCAACCCGTCGGCGGCGATCTTGACGTACACGAACTCCCCCACTGCGAAGACTTTCACATCGGTGATTTTCACGGGTTTCTCCTTCGGCTGGGTGAAATCAGGCTGACTTATCCTTATTCAATAGTGAGGACGGCCTTCGCGAGGAACTGAATCGTCACCGGCCCCAAAAGACCGGACACCGCCTGTCCTTCGTACACGTACCGAGTCGGGTAGGTGCTCATGTGGTTCGCCAGGGTGTTGACCACCTTCACCTGGATCCGGTTCTCTCCCTCCTCGACCAGGCTGGTGACGTCGAAGCTCCAGGGCCTGGCCATTCTGACTCCGGCCGGCTTCCCGTTCACGTGCACTTCCGCCGTCGTGGCCACCCTCCCCAGATCGAGCAGGACCTTCCCCCGCAGGTGCGGCTTTTCCAGCATCACCCCCTTGCCGTACACGGCCCCTCCCGAATAGGTCGCGAGCCCGTGCCCGCACCAGTCTCCGAGGGGGATCCTTCCCTGCGCGCACGTAAAGGCAACCGGCGACTCGAAGGCGGCTCCGGCGTAGCGCCCCGGCTCCTGCTCCACTCTCAGGGCGATCCGGCAGGTCCCTTCCCTCGGGGCTTCCAGGACGATCCGGCCCTGCTCCACGGCGACAGGCTGTCCATCGATCCATGCAGTGACCGCTTCCGCCTTCAGGTTCAGGGTCATGGATTCGAGCCCCGGGGGCGCGGAGAATCGGTACCACCCGACGCGGCGCTCCTTTCGGGGTGTGATGTCGAAGAGGAGCTCCTGCGGTTTGGCGAACCACCGTAGCAGAGGTACGCAGGGTTCGCACGGAGGTGCGTCCCCGGGCTTGTGCAGCACGGCGAAGGTCGCCAGCCCCTCACCCTTCGGCTGAACCAGTCTCAGCAGAACGGAGTTCCACCCCTCTTTCAGGGTAACCGGCGCCTGTGCATCCCCCTCCCGGGAGGAGACCGAGACAGCCGGTTTGCCGTTTATCCAGGCTTCCCTGGCGAACTCCGCGGTTCCCCCGAAGTTGAGGATGTACTCCTCTTCGCGGGGGGAGTGGACGCTGGTGAAGAGGTAGCGCGCGGCGTCGCGGTCCTCGCTGGCGGTATCGAACACGAGGAACCTCTCCGAGACGCCGCGCAGGCCTCCCCCGAAGCCGTTGTGCGCTTCTTTTCCCTCGTGGCCGAACTGCCGGGAGAAGCTGTACTTCCGCCAGCGGAAGGTCATTCCCTCCACTTCGCATGGTTCGTCCGTCCCGATTTTTCCGGCTCGCCCCTTGTCGAACATCCCCTGCGGTTCTCCCCCGTCGAAGGGACCGATCGTCCACCAGTACGGGCCGTACGAACAGGTGACCCGCTCCCACCGGGAATCGTCGAAATCCGCTTCGTGCCATCCCTGCCCGGTGCCTGCCCGTTCCTCTTCTTCCATGTACCGAAACCGCCGGGCTTCGGCGCCGATCCACTCCGCGGAGGGTGGATACCGGAAGTCGCCCCAGCGGTTGTCCATGGTGGGCTCCAGGCGGATGGTCCACGGTCCGTCGAGGGATATCGGAGCTTCCGGTTCGTCGACTTCCGCATGCGCAAGCCGGCCCTCCCCTTCGTGGAGGAGGCGCACCTTCTTCTTCCCCCCGGCTGCGCAGAACCCGCGAACCTGAAGGCTCTTCCCGCTGGATTCCACCGAGGTCATCATGGTCAGGTCGTCCTCGAGAACCTGCGGCCTTCCACGGGGCGGGGAGAGGACCAGCAGCGTCCCCCCGCGGGGATCCATCTCCAGGCGCACCCGCGTGCCGTCGTCCCGGATCTCGAAACGGTGGTGGGGTGCGGTTTCTCCCGTGAAGGCATCCCAGATTTCCGGCTCGCCGAACGCTCTCAGATGCACGGAGACGTCCCTCTTCTCCGCCCTGGCGTTGAACAGGAAGTAGACCTCGAGATCCCCGATTTTCCGATGCGTATGGAAGACCTCCTTCTCCGAGGCCGCCACGTCCTGCACGATGGCAGCGGACAGGATTTCCGCAATCGACGCGTCTCCATCCGGCAGGAAGAAGGCCTTTCCACCTTCGTCGTTCTCCCGCCGCACCGCGCCGTCGATTCCGTCGCTCGATTTCACGCCGAAGATCCTCTCGAGCAAAGCCCGGATGTTCGGGTCGTCCCGTCCACGTTCCGGCGAGGCATGGGGCAGGCGTCCGAAGGCAACCACGACCCCGCCGCTGTCGTGGAACGCCCCGATGCGCTCGAGGGTCTCCGTCCGAATCGTCGTCATCGGCGGCAGGACCACGGCGCGGAACGCCATGCCTGCCACCATCAGCTCTCCTTTGGCCACATCGCCGCGGCAAAGGGAGCGATCGTCGATGAAGTCGAGGTCGATGCCGCTCCTGTAGATGCGTTTGGCCACCTCGTAGGTCGCTCTCGCAGTCTCGTGGGCGGCGTCGCCGAAGGCCCCCGGGTCGACGAACTTCCGCCGGGTCCCCTCGACGGAGGGAGGGCCCCCCGGCCAGTGGGCGTGGACCGTGGTGAGGGGATAGAGCAGGGCAACGTCCGCCCGGGGGATCCCCTGACTCAGGATGAAGCTCAGCCTCGTGACGTAGTCGCTGAAGTGCTTCCAGTATTGCCAGCAGGGTTGCCGGAAGTGGATTGCCGGGGGAACCCACTCGTACCATCCACCCATGGTGCTGTAGAGGGCGCCGTGGCTGTTGTACAGGTTGACGCCGAGGGCGTAGTTCTCATGGGTCCAGGCCAGGTTCTCCTCGGTAGTATGCCCCCATCCCGAGCCCCAGTAGGCGCACACCCCGACCCGATCCCTTCCGTACAGGTCCGCGATGGAGCTGGCCATCTTTGCCTGGAAGGTCCGTGACCGGCGGGAGTTTTCTTCGCTGCCCGGTATCGTGTAGTGGGACATGTAGCGGAAGAAGTCGCCGTAGTGGTAGGTCTGGGCCAGCATGTCCTCGCTCTTCCCGTTCGGGCAGAACTCGGCATAGAGCATTCCCCGTTCCTTCAGCCCCCGGGAGAGACGCGCATACAGGTTTTCCTCTACCATGGCGGCCATGACGTCGTGGTAGTCGCAGCGAATCTTGTCCGTCATCTTACCGATATCGCGGAACAGTCCAACCAGGAAGGGGGCGGGATCGTACCCCTTTTCCGCCAAGAACCGATCGGACAGGGACGGGGCGTACAACAGGTTCCCGTTGAGGACGAACATCTCGTCGGTTCCGCAGGCCTTCAGGGTCGTGCCGACGAACTCCCCCAGCTTCTCCTCGCAAGTACCGGCGAGGAGTTCCAGCCAGCGATCGGCCGCGAAGGGATGGAGATAGTCGAGATCGTGGAGCTGCGCGGTGACCACCGCCAGGAGCCACCCCGCTTCCTCTGCCTTCCACGTGAGCCTGTGGTCCTCGATGGCATCACCCAGGTTTTCCCGGGAGGCGTAATCCAGCCTCCCGCCGGCCATCCTGTATGCGGCCGCGTCGAGCACCTCTTCCCCGGGGGGAACAACGATCTCGATCCAGCCGTGAGCCGCCGATTCCACTGCGTGTAGAGCGAGACGGCGCCCGCCCAGGGAGGGATTCTCCGCGCGTTCGGCGCGCAGCCGGTCCTGGAAGAACTGGCGCGCCGTCCAGTCGTTGAGCCAGGCGACCATTCCGAGCCGCCGGTGCTCTTCCATGGAGAACCGAACGAAGTCCCACCATTCCTCCGTCCAGTAAGGGGGATCGGACGCGAGCGGCTCCCCTAAGGTGAACCTGGGGTAGAACCAGGTTCCCGCGATCCCTTTCTCGTTCATCTCTTCGAGCTGCCACCGCATCCTCTCCTTGTTGAGACGGCCGGCTTCCCACCACCAGCAGTCGATGGGGCCGTACTCGCGCGGGGGCCGGCGGAACAGGCGCGCCAGCTCCTTTTTCGAAAGGAGCCGAGCTGGCTTTTCTTCGGAACGTTCCAAATGCAGTTTCCGATCGGGGTTCATTATTCAGCACCGCTATCTCGGGGTCGGTTCACTTGCCATCGAGGGAGACCACGACAGAGGTAACTTTGAACACTCGCCCCCTTGCCCGCCATATGCAACAGGGGACGAAGTTGCAGGGGACGAGTTACCGCTCACCTGTTCTTTCAGGAGGTGATTCAACATGGCACCCGGATCGCTCACAGTCCTTGTCCTCTTCGCTCTTGTTGTGCACGTCCCACCGCAGCCGGCTCAGGGCCATGTCGGGGATCGCGCCTATCCCATTTACCAGTTGAGCGACGAGATGGTCGAACGGATCGATATCAGGGACGGATCGGTGGATGAGTGGATGGAATTAGAACCCTCGTTGACCTTGGTGGATTTCGGACTGATCCCCGGCGCATCCGATATCACTGAGCGTGATCCGGCAGACCTGGATTTCAGGATCTGGCTTGGTTGGGTGCCGTCACCCAGTCGGATCTATGTTGCCGCAATAGTGGCAGATGATGTCTACTTTAACGAAAACGAGCGATACGGAGATTGTTTGTGGCTCAGGATCGATGCCGACCACAGCGGTGGACCCTGGTCCTGGGTCCCTGATCCGGGAGCTGATGCCGAGAGGGTTCTTCAAGCTTCAAATGTGCAATGGTACACCGCCTTGCCCGAAGCGTCCGGGAACGGGAACCTTGAAATAGTTCCCATCTACAGCCGCGGTTGGCCGGTTCGTCCTCCGTTTGGAGACGGGGAGGGAGTGTGCAGGGCGAGAATCCTTTTTTCTGGGTGACGGAATTTTACCTGACTCCGTTCGCACCCTTCGACTACGAGGACCAACAGGCAAGTGCCGCGTTCGAACTGGTTCCCGGGGCAGTTCTCGGATTCCATTTGACGGTGATAGATCAGGATGCCGCCGGAAATAGTGGAGACGCGCACTACGCCCTGCCGTTCGAGGAGCCGGGGTTGGTCGAGTCACTTTGGAATGCGGATATTTTCGTCGACGGACTGCTGGTGGGAATCCAGGATGAAAGCGTTGTGAGAGCGAGCCCGTGGGCCCGGATCAAGGCGTCGTTGGCCGAGTGAAGCGAAGCGAATCCGAAATGAGGTTGTTACGCGCTGACGGGACATCTGTTGCCAACCCGGCCTGAAGCCGTCCTCCCCGGTCGCTGCGGTTCCCGATCAGACCTCATCGGAGAGCGGCCTCAGCCCGGATCATTGCGGAAACTGAAACGCAAACAGCTTCATCGAGCGCATGACGAAGCGCAGCCTCACGGGTCTGTTCCTCAACCCCGGGAGATCGGGCGAACCGCTCCAGGTGATCGCCTTCCCCACCGAGTTTCCGCGGATCGTGTCGCATCGGTCGAGTCGGTGAGACGGGAGCGGTCGTCCATCTTCAGACTGTATCTCGACCTGCAGCCAGCCGCCCGCGCTGCCGTCCATGTTGACTTCCAGGCGCCCCCCGGAAAAGGTCACGGCAGGGGTGGTGAACTCCCCGCCGCCATAGCCGCCGCGGACCGACACGAACCCGTCCCGCCGTATCCGCGCCCGGAAGACCCCTGACAGCGACGGGTCGCGGACCTCTTCCCTGTGATCGCGGCCGACTCCCCCATAGTAGATCCACAGCTCGTCCGCGACCGGTATGGGCCAGGGGTTGGCGAAGATCATGCCGGCGGAAGCGGATCCGTCGGGTCCGAGGCGGAGGAAGGGTTCGCGGTCGGGATGCTGCCACCAGGTGATCCCGTCCCGGCTGGTGGCCAGCCGCACGTCGATCGTCGAGGGGAAGGCGTCCTCCTGCCAGTGGTGGTAGGCGGTGGGCAGCAGGATGTAGGCGTTGGGGACGCCGGGCACCTTCATGCCGCCGGGAGTGTAGAAGTCGACGGTCGGACGCCAGCCCGGGGTGCCGCCGGCCACCGGGCTGGCCTCATCGCACCCGTCGGCCTTGAATATCTCCCTGGCCATCGTCCAGGTGCGGAAGTCGTCCGAAAACATGATCCCCGCCGAGCAGGTTCGCTGTCTGCCCTCCGGGCGTTTCTTGATGCGCACGAAGCCGACGTACTTCCCCAGGTCTTCGTCGCGGAAACAGAAGCTCTGGGTGTCGGCGGCGTTTCCCCTCCACAACGGATAACCTTGGTCGGCGCGCTTCCACCGGAATCCGTCAGGGGAGACCATGCCCCACAGGCCGGTGCGGATTCCCTGCTTCCCGTCTTCTTCGCTCGCGTAGTACTTGGTCCACAGCTTGTAGCGTTCGGCGGTCGGGGCCTGGTCGTCCCGGAAGACGGTGGCCCCGGCCATGCGCGAAGGGGCGACGATGTTGTTCCTTCTGGATCCGCGGAACCCGATCAGGCCGGTCTCCCGCTTGTCCCAGTGGATTCCATCCTCCGATTCGGCGTGGCACAGGGCGCGGTGGCTGTTGCCGTCCTCCCCGACAGCCATGGCGTCGTACCACATGCGGAAGGCGCCGTTTTCGAGCATCACGGTGTTGAAGGAGCCGATGCCCCTGTCTTCCCAGGGCCTGTCCGCGGTGAGGACCGGTGTGGGGTCCTGAAAGGGTGTCTCCACGGCCACGGCGACCCCCTTGGATTCCGCCAGGAACAGGGGATCGAACAGCAACTGCTTGCGAGATCCCAGCTCCAGAGGCTCTGAATCGTTCGATCCGGTCATCGGCATTCCACTCGCTCCATGATCCTGTCCTCCCAGCCTTCAGGCTGCGACGGCGGAATCCGATTATCCTCCCGCATGGAGTCGAACACACGCCGCATACCATCGAGCGATATTCCCGGCTGGAACTCGGGCACATCCCTGAAAGGACTTTCGGCGCTGTAGCAGCAGTTGTGCGCGAAGATGTTGCTGCAGATTCGGACCGCCGGAACCTCGAGCAGCTCCAGGTCCGTGCAACTCCAGTCCCTCATGCTGCACAAACTCTCATCGAGACCTCCTGTACTCTTCTTCCGGCGCGGCGTCACCGCGGAGGATCTTCTGCTGCCGAGTCGAGCCAATACGAATAGAGTGCGGCATTGTGCATCCTGAACCGCAGCTGTATGAAGCGATGCACATGAGCCCGCAGGTCGCCGGATTCCCATTGCAGGGGAAAACGCAGTTGGTCTCCTCTCACCTCCTTCGACCGCGCCACCACCGAGCCGCCGTCTACGACCTCGACCATGAGTGAGCCGTGGCCGGCATCGACATTGACCCAGATCCAAGGACTGTCGAGAGCGAAGCGGTCGGTGGTCACGACGCCCTCTCGGGCACCGGCATCCAGCGACATGAATCCGTCTCGCCGCATCGTCGCCAGATGGATGGCGCCGCTCCTCTCATCTGCATCGGGAGGAGCGCTGCGATACTTGGCTCCCATGTAGTAGAACCAGAGCTCGCCCTCGATGAGGACAGGTCTCGAGGGCGGCATGATCTGGGTCAGGTCGCAGGCACCCGAGCCCACTTCCGAGGGACCGATGAATGGACTGCGATCGCCCAGCCGTGTCCAGCTGAGCAAATCCCGGCTGCAGACGAGCTGGACGTGATGGAAACCGTCCGAGTTCTCATTGACGTTTGCCGTGTGGTAGAAGAAAGCGGCCATGCCGACATAGAGACCCTCGTAGCGACTGACCCCCATGTTGTAGACATCCACCATGTATTCGGCAGGCACGTTGTGCTGCGGCTGTTGCAGCCTCGGGTTGGCCAGGCGTTCGGCGATCACCTGCCGGGCGAGTTGCTGGTCCTCCCGGTCCGCGTGGAAGACGAGGCTGGGGCCATTCCAATGCTCGAAGTCGGAGCTGGTGGCCAGGGCGACTGAGCGTCCGTACGGACCCATCTCGCCTTCCTTCAGCGTAGCGAGGTAGGTCCCCGTGATCCCGTCGTGACTGAGGTTTGCCTCATCGCCGGAAGGCAGGCTGCGGCAATCCAGCTTGCGCCAGTGAATGCCGTCCGCACTGACCGTCAGGTCGTGGGTCTGAAATCTCCCTCTGCCGGAAAAGCGCTCTTCTGGTTCGGCATCGGGATGCTCCTCGACCTGGATCACCCAGCTCAACTGGTACTCCGAGGGGTCGTTCAATACATGCCGGTCCGGATAGGCGAGTCGCCACGGATTCTCCGTCAAACGCCAGTGCGCGCCGGTGGGACTCACCATGCGTTCACTGACACCGCGCAGCTTCATGCTCTTGTAGCGGCGGGAGGGGTCGGGGTCGTGCGGGTCGTAGATCACCTGCTCTCCACACAGAGGGGAGAGCAGGCTGTTTTCCAGGGACCCGCCGTATTCGCGGCATCGCAGGACGGGCCTGACCCAGTTGAGGCCATCCTGACTTTCGGCGAGGGAGATACCGTCTTTTTCGGCGAGCCAGATTTTGTAGCACCGGTCTTCCGGGACCCATGACGGGGCGCATCGAGTCTGCACGCTGCCCGCCCCTTCGGGTTCGATGACGGGGCCCTTCTTCTGCGGCTGGTGGAGCGTGTGGTTGAGGTTCTCGTGGCTGGATACGCCCTGGAGATCGAGAAAGAGCTGGCGCTCGCCGACGGGAACCTCCCATGGCCTGACCCTCACGATCTGTGCTCCTTTCCGGACAAAAGCCTCAGACGGAAACTGCGCCCGTTACTCACGGGTGTCCGTTCAGTAACCCGCAAGGAGTTCGCGCAGACAGACCGCGGCCTTGCGCACCTGCTCGACCCGGTCTTCCGCTTCCCCTTCGTAGACGATGGATATGCAGCCGTTGTAGTCGACCTTTTTCAGTATCGGTACGATGCGCTCGTAGTCGAGCCACTCGTCCCGACCCGTCTCGATCCTGTAGAACTTCGTGCGCACGTACATGGCATGCGGTGCGATCTCCTCCATGAATCGATAGAAGTCGACCTTCGGAGCTTCCCCGCGCGGGTACGAGCCGGGCGACCCGATCCATTGGCCGGTATCCATTATGAAGGTGAAGTTCCCGCGGTCGGTCTCGCGCCAGATGCGCAGCATGACATCGCTCGTCGATGGATGGTTCTGCAGCCCCACGGCTATTCCCTTGGCAGAGGCGTAGTCGGCGATCTCCTGGTAGCCGCCGATCATCGCCGGCCAGGGATCTTCGCCATCGGCCCCCTTTTCCGGCTCGGCCTTGCAGAACACGCGGATGATCGGGGATCCGAGGAAGGCCGCCAGGTCGGTCGCGCTCCGGCACTGGGCCACGAATCCCCGCCGTTCCTCATCCGTCCCCAGGGGGAGACCGCTGACACCGATGTACCCTATCGGCAGTCCGTACCTGAGGCAGAGCAGCTTGATGCCGCGGAGGTAGTCAGGGTCCGTCGAAGCGAAGGATCGCTGATGGAAGTCGACGCAATCCAATCTCAGATCGCGAGCGGTCTCGATGAATGCCTCGATGTCGGTGTCCTTGAGACTCAGGTGGTTGCAGCCAATCTTGAGCATGGGATTTCAATTCCTTTCGAGTTTGCGGTTATACCCCCTTGCGGAATGCTGGGCAACTAGTGACCCGCCGCAGAGATAGATTGACAAAATTGGGACGCCGAGGCGCCCCGCTCGCAATGCGGCAGCCCGTGGAAAAAGAAGGTTTCTCCAGCGGCCGCCGCCGAATGGAGATGAGCCTATTCAACGGGCTGACTGGGATGGACGAGGGCGAGTAAGCGAAACGCAGCGCCCGGTCGCAAGGGCAGGCCACCGCCCATACGAAATGCCCGGCAACTAGGGTTGACGTTCCAGCTCGCCGCGCAGCTCGTTCAGCGTGGCCTCGAGTGCCTCCAGCTCCTCCCCTGCCCGGGTCCAGTCCCATTCCTGCAGCGCTGTCCGGGCGCCGTGAAAGTGGGCATCCGCCTCCGAGACCATTTGCGCCGCGGTGTGCAGCGATGCCGCGGCCGCGACGCCTCCCGCCGGCGGGGCCTCCGCTTCCACGGGGGCGTCCGGTTCTGAAACCATGCCGAAGATCTCGGCAAGCGCCTCCTCGAACGAGCCGCGCATGATCACCTGTCCGCCGAAGGCGACGATCACCTGCTTCAGCTCGGGAATCGCGGTGCTGCGATAGCTCGGCCGCCCAGGTGCTTCCGGCCGTCCCATCCCGACGGTCCCCGGTTCCGGCATGCGGGAGCTCTGCGGCTGCTGGGTGGCCTGCAGGTATACCGGCTCGACGTACAGAAACGACTGCTCGATGGGAATCGCCAGCATGTTGCCGCGGATCACCTCGGATCCCTTCTGTCCCCAGAGGGTGAGCTTGCTCGAGATCTCGGGCTGCTGGTCGATGCGCGCCTCGAGCTGCATCGGTCCGAAGATCATGCGATCCTTGGGGAGCCGGTAGACGAGCAGCCCGCCGTAGTTGTCCGCGTCGCAACGCGCCGCCAGCCAGCCGATCATGTTGTCCTTCCGCGCCGGCGTGAAGGGCACCATGAGCATGAATTCCTCGCGCTCCTCGCCGGGCAGCTTGACGACGATGTAGTACGGCTCCATCAGCTGCGGGCGGTCGCGGTAGATCTCGTTGGGGATGGCCCACAGATCTTCCTGGTTGTAGAAAACCCGCACGTCCTGCATGTGATAGCTGCGGTAGATCATCGCCTGGTACTTGAACATGTCGCGCGGGTAGCGCAGGTGCCGGCGCAGATCGGGCGGCATCGCCTCCAGCGGCTGGAACAGCCCCGGGAAGATCTCGGCGTAGGCCGCCATGAGCGGATCCTCCCGGTCCACTCTGTAGAAGTCGAGCGAGCCGTTGTAGGCATCGACCGCCACTTTCACGGAATTGCGTATGTAGTTGATGGGCGACCGCCCGCCGCGCGAAGAGTAGGGGTACATGTCCGTGGTCGTGTAGGCGTCCAACATCCAGTAGAGCCGTCCTTCGGAGATGACCATGTACGGGTCCGTGTCGTACTGGAGGAAGGGGGCGACGGCGCGCACCCGGGCGGCGATCTGGCGGCGGAACATCACCCGGCTCTCGTCGGTGACGTAGTTGCTGAGCAGCATGTTGAGGTCCGTGAACCGCAGCGCAAAGGCGGCGCGGCCGAACAGTCCGCCGATGGGCGCACCGCCCTTGCCGGCGTAGGTCGAGAACACGTTCTCGGCACCCTTGGGGTAGTCGAACTCGCGGGCGCCGGTGTTTATCACCACGTACGACCGGGTAAGCTCGCCGTAGTAGATCTCCGGGCGGTCGATCTCCAGGCCGGCCGCGGACACCGGCGGGATGTCGCGAACCAGCAGCTCGGGCAGGCCGTCGGGCGTGACGTGGTTCACCGGGCTCATGGCGATGCCGTAGCCATGGGTGTACTGCAGCCGCTCGTTGACCCAGCTGCGCGCCTGGGGAGGCAGCCTGTCCGCGGCCATCTCGCGCGCCGACAGCATGACCTGGCGGTAGACTCCGTCCACCGTGTAGCGGTCGACGTCCACCCCGGAAAAGAGGTAGTACGGGCGGATTTCCTGGACCTGCTGGAAGGTCTGAACCAGCGGCCGCTCATCCCACATGCGGACGTTGCGAATGGTAAGGGGGTTGGCGAGGATGTCCGCCGCGGTGAGCTCATCCGACCCGGCGAAGGTCTGCTCCTCGATCCGGTCAAGGCCGAAGGCGCGCCGCGTGGCATCCAGGTTGTGGCGGATGTAGGGAGCTTCCCGCGCCAGCTCGTTGGGCTCGACCACGAAAGACTGAACCAGCGACGACGGGACGATGCCCAGGAGCATGGCGGCAACCACCAGGGCGACGGCGGCGAGCAGGGGCCGGCGCCCGCTCCCGGGTTTCGCCCCGACGAAAAGCATCACTCCGGCGGCGAGGTACAGCGGCACGAGCAGCCGGTAGATCCAAACCTGGACATTGGCGTCGACGTAACCGGCCCCGAACGCCACCCAGTCGTCGGAGTACAACAGCCCGAAGATCTTGAGCCGGTACACCCAGGCCATGACGAGGAGGAACAGGCCTGCCAGGACCGACAGATGCGCCCCGGGTAGCGGCAGCACGGTGATTTTCTCCTGAAAGCGGATGCCGCCCCCGGAGAGGTAGACGACGCAGACGGCGACCAGCGACAGGATGAGGCCCCCGAGCAGGAAGCCGGAAACGAAGCGCAGAAAGGGGAGCTCGAAGACGTAGAAGCCGATGTCCCGCGCGAAGATCGGGTCGACGAGGCCGAAGGGCTGGTCGTGAAAAAAGCGCAGCCACAGCAGCCACTGGCCCGAGCCGATCCGCGCCATCAGCAAGACCAGTATCGCCCCGGCAACCAGGTAAGCGGAGCGGGAGCGCAGCAGCGGGTCGAGCGGCCCTCCCTCGGGGCCCCAGGGCGAGCCCGTGTTGAGAAGCCGGCGCGTGAACCGCCGGGCAAGGGCGAGGTTGGGGGCGATGAGCAGCGCCGCCACGAGACCGAAGAAGGCGCCCGCGAAAAGGCGCGCGCGCATCGTGCGCCAGTAGACGGACTCCAGGCCGAGGCTCTGGAACCACAGCCAGTTGGTGTACACCGTGGCCAGCGTGAGCGCCGCCGTTACGGCGCCCAGCAGCGCCGCGGCCAGCGTCCAGCGGCCCCGTCTGCCAGCCATGATCCTCCTTATCGACTTCATTGGGGGTATCCCATGATATGAGAACCGGGGGGCATCCTGTCAGGCCCTCGCCCCTGCCCGCGTGCCGGACAGGATCTCCTCGCCCTGCACCCTGTAGCCGGCCTTGGCCTCGAGATCTATGGTGCGCCAGATGAGGAACTGTTTGCGGATGACGTTTATGAAGCGCTGGTTGACCCTGCGCCAGGAGGCGTCCTCGCCGCTGATGCGGCGGATTGCGAGGGTGATGGCGTAGATGTTGTGCTCAGGCTCGGGCACAGCCCGGAACACGACGTGCTGGCTCACGCCGAGATCGAAGGGTGCCAACCCGATGACCATGGAGATGCTGTAGCCCTCGCCGTGCTCCGTCTCGATCCTGTTCAGCGCGGCCCCTTCCGTGTAAAACGTGCCGATCGATTCCTCGCTGTACGAGTCGAAGTACCCGGCGAGAAACACCGACAGCCCCAGAACCTCGTGGCCGCTTACGGTAAAGGGGAATTCGAAGTTCCAGTTGTCGCCCTCGGATGGCGGCAGCTGCCACTTGCGGGTGACGTCGGGTACCGCCATCTGCGAGGCCTTGTGCGCCGGGTACAGGGTGGAAAGCAGCACCACCGCCATAACCAGAATGCAGGAGAAGACCGCGGCCAGCGACGAGTAGTTCAACGTGAAGCCGGTCAGCAGGTCGAACGCCACCAGCAGTGCGGCGATCGTCTGGCCGGCGAGGTACCCCGCCACCACGCCGAGCACGGAGTGGACGCAGGATTCGGCCATGAACAGCCAGGCGATGTGGCCGGGAGCCAGCCCTACGGAAGAGTAGATGCCGATCTCGCGGAAGCGTTCGTAGACGCTGCCCATCATCGTGTTGAGCACGATCAGCGAGGCGATGAGAATGGGGATGAAGAGGTTGGCCACCCCCGCCAAGCCGGTCATGCCCAGCGAGCTGTAGACCGACACCTGGATCTGCTCGTCCCCCTCCTCCCTGATGCCGGCGAAAAGCGTCAACGCCAGGCGCGACAGCAGTTTCTCGATATGCTCGCGTTCGTCCACACCCTCGTCGAAGCGTACCGCCACCGACTGCAGCGGATTGCCGCTGCCGACGTTGCGCAGCAGGCGGTAGGGGATGAAGAGCACGTTGGCTGCATCGAGATGGGAGAACGGCTCGATGGAGACGTTGGTCCCCGACATGCCCTGTCGCTCCCGCCGCTCCTCGTCGGCCATCTCCATCACCGTCAGACCGCTGGTGCCGGCGAAGTCCGCCGGGGTCAGCATCTCGCCGTCCAGGTCCTTCAGATCCTCCACCATCCTGGAGTCGATCACGCCGATCACCTTCAACATCTCGCCGAAAACGCGGATGGATTCCGTCCCCGCCGCCACTTTCTCCAGGTCGACGTCGAGCCTGTCCGCGGCGATCATGTCGTCGGGAAGGATGCAGACGTCCTCATCCCCCTCGCGGAACCAGCGGCCGGCGACGAGCGCCCGGTCCAGCCCGCTCACCGCGGCTTCCTGAGGCGTCAGGCCCAGGACGCCGAGGGCGTTATGCGATTTGTCGCCGCGCTTCATCTTGATGTGGACCCTGTCCTTGTGGCCGTACCAGCTGCGCGGAGCCACCGCGGCGATGCCGCCGAAGGCGTTGTCGGCGTACTCCAGGACCGACTCCTCCAGCGGGGTCCAGGCCTTGTTGCGGATCAGCATGCCCTGGTAGAGGCCCTCGCTGTCGCGCCGGAACTCGTAGAACTCGAGAGAGGTCTGGATCGAGGTGAACGAGAGCACCGTGAAGGTCAACAGCATCAGGGTGACGAACGTCAGCGCCGTGCGCAGCTTACGCCGCTTCATGTTGGAGATTCCCAGCTGGAAGGCGGCCAGGGAGGCCCCCGAGCGGCTCACGTCGGTATCGTGAATGACGGCAACCTCGGTGCGCAGCTTCTTCATCTGCTCGTTGAAGCGTCCGCTGATGATGGAGATGGCCAGCACCGCCAGGGCCAGGATGACGAAGGCCAACAGGATGACGAAGGGATTGCCGAGTTGGAACGCGGGGTGGACCAGGGACAGGATGACCCAGATCGCCAGGAACACCGCGGCGAAGCCGATGATCTGGTTCCTGATCGTCGCCGCGGATATAAGCAGGCGCTCGGCGAAGAAGGCGCACGGAATGACCAGCGCCATGAAGAAGACGATGCCGCGGACCACGTCGTTCTGCGTCCCCTTGACGTCGGGATAGGCGCGTGACTCGAGCCCGATGGCGGCGCGGGTGCGGCGCACGAACTCGCTCCAGCGGCGCTGCTCCATCGCTTGCCCGGCGGCTTCGAGGTGGACCCGCGCCTGCCGGTGCAGGCTGCCGAGACGGCGGTTCTCGATGCCGAAACCGCTGAGCTCGCGCATGCGCGCTTCGTCGAGATTCCACATGTCGCGCGCCGCGAGATAGGTAGTGCGGGCGAACGAGGTTCCGGGGGCGATCCTGTAGCCGCGGCCCAGCGCTAGGCCGGTGTCGTCGGAGACCGCCGAGTTGAGCAGCAGGTAGCGGAACCCGAGGATGTCGGCGCCCAGCCCGAGCTTGATGCGGTCCCCGTCGCGGGCGAACAGCACCCCCACCGGCTCGTCCCTGGCCGACGGCCCTTCACCGAGGGTGTACCCGTATTCCATGGGTGCGGTGTTGGCCTCGCTGAACACGGCGATCCGGGACAGCTTGGTCAGGTACTGGGGATCGACCAGGTCGAAGAGGTTGTAGGCGCGGCACGGGAACAGCACCACCTGCCAGTGCTTGTCGCGCCAGTCCATGGCGACCCTCATGGAGTAAGAGCCGCCCTGCTGGCCGCGGTCCGGGGCGTAGGTGATCTGTCCGGTGGCCGGGTCCGTGTAGTACCCCTCGATCTGCAGGTGCCTGATCCCGTGCTCCGCCATGCGGACGCGGTTGATGTAGAAGGCGCCGTCGTCGTCGACGATCTCCACGAACTCGCCCCGCACTCCCTTGCTCGATTTCTTCCTGCCGGTGCGGACTACCCCGACCGCCCCGGCGCGCGGCAGGTCGGGTACGAGGCTGTGCCTCGGGAAGACCATGGTCCGCGCCGTGAGCGATCCCAGGGAATCCTTCAGCCGCATCCTGAAATCCGGGAACAGGTCCGCATCGTCGAAGGCCATGTGGAACATTCCGGCCAGGGCGCGAATCTGCCGGGCGAGGTTGTCGACGTCGACCCCCGGCAGGCGGTCCAGGGGGGTGTCGACGACCAAGCGGGCATCGTTGACGGTGACGAAGGCCAGAGCCGGCGTGCCGGTGGCCAGAACCACCTCGCTATTTACGGAGATCTCGCCGGGAACGAAGGAATCCCAGCTCATCCCTCCTCCGGGGCTGATGCCGTTAACGAGCACGTCTTCGGGGCGGTACCCCAGGGCGCTGCCCAGTTCGCGGGCGTATCCCATGAACCTCTTGCCGAATGGGGCGAAGTAGCGCTGGAAGTAGAACTCCGAGTTGCTGTTCCAGACGCCCAGCTCGTCGGTCCGGGTCGACAGGTCGAGGCTGATGAAGAGCTTGACGGAGAGCGAGCCGACCTTGGGATCGACCCAGTCCCCGTAGAGCGCTAGGAGCAGATCGCCGTCGTCCATCAGCTTTTCGACCAGGGCGTCCACCCCTTGGAATCGGCGGCCGTCATAGGCGAACTGACCGCGCGTCCGGGCGATGAGCCCTTCCTCGATAGCGGCAAGAACGACGCCGCGGACCAGGGTGGAGTCCCCATCGGAAACGCGGCGCACCAGTCCCTCCTTGCCGAGAAATTCCCGGCTGCCGAGGCGGTATTTTACGCCGTCCTGCTCGATCAGGTCCCGCGCCAGCGCCGCCTCTACGACGCGGCGGATCAGCATGCGGTCGACGAACGGGTCTTCGCGGCGCAGGTAACGCTGGATGAAATCGTCGATCCCGCGCAGGCCGAGATGATGGGCGGAGGTCGCCAGGAAGACCAGGGTGCGCTTCGGTGGGTTCCGGCGGAAGTAGTGGGCCAGCTCAATCAGCGCAGTTATGCCGGCGGCCTGTTCGGCGCCGGGCGCCAGCGCCGGCACCACGGACATGGCGTCGTAGTACGACTCGAGAACGATGGCGTCGTCCCGGAGCTGCGAACCGGTCCCGGGGATGGTCCCGAGGATGTTCCACGCCGGACGCCGCTCCCACTCCATGCGGTACTCGATGTGCACCTCGACCTCGCCCGCGGGGCTCATGGCGATGCGCTCGCGCAGGAGGAATCCCTCTTCCCGGGGCACCCAGTAGCGCGGCAGGTCGAGAGGCATCGTCAGGAACTTGCGCTCACCCTCCAGGTACACGGTGGAGTCCGGTTCGATGAAGATTACTCCGGCGGCTCCCAGGTAGGCGCACTTGAGCCAGGCGTCGCCGGTGTTGAAGTCCATCAGCACCACCGCGTCTTCGACCTGCTTGCCGTCGAGATGGGCATGGGAGCCGTCGCGGCCGTCGATAAGGCGCGCCATTCTCCCGCCCTCGGGCATGGTGGAGGTCTTGACCAGGTTGGGCCACAGGCCGTGTAGCGGGGCGGTCTCTCCCGTTGCGGCGACCCGGATGCTGCCGGGGGTTTTCTCCACCGGAACGGAGACGTCGTATTCGTGGACCTCGATTCCGGCCAGCCCGATCTCCCGGAAGGTCTCCCGGATGTAGCGGGCAGCCGCGTCGGCACCGGGATATCCCGCCACACGGGATTCCTGCCCGGCGAAGTGCGCCAGAGTCCCGGTCACGCGCTCCTCGGAAACCAGGTCCCGGACCGAGGCAAAGTCGACCTTTGCGTGGACAGGCTGCACCGCCAGCACGAGGGCATACAGGAGCGGCGACAAGTAGCGCAGCAACGGCCGGAGTATAAATCCAGAGAACGACATCGAGGCGATAGTACTCATTGCGGCCGGCTTGGCGCCATGGATGCCCCGTTTTTTTTCCTTGGATGTCAAGATTGGATGGAGTACAGTACGTATGGTGGAATTAGCGGGCGATTGGAGTGACCCCTTGCTCCGGGCGCGTTGCTGATCCACCTCGGGCACCGCGAGGATGCGAAAAACAACCACCATCCCCCAAGGTCGACACGACACGGGTGAGATCGTCGAGATCTCGAAGAGAGTATGGCCCGTCACCGAGCGAAACAGAGCTTCATCACCGAAGAAACGGTGGATCTGACCCCCCTGATCGACTGTGTTTTTCTGTTGTTGATTTTCTTCATGGTGACCACGGTTTTCATACATGCACGGGGGCTGGATGTCGACTTGCCGAGGGCGTCCCAAGCCACTGAGCAGCAGGAAAAGAAGGATATCAACATCATCGTCGAACGGGACGGCCGCGTCGAAATCGGCGGTGAGGAAGTACTCCCTGGCCAGCTGCGGGCCCGGATAGAGCGAGCGATGGTGGAGAATCGGAACGACAACGTGATCATCCAGGGAGACCGGGATGCCGCCCAATCTCGAGTGGTGGAGGTTGTGGATGCGGCGAGGGGGGTGGGTGTGAAGGGGATCGCCTTCGCCAAGTTGCAGGGATCCTGAAGATGGGACCGGAACGTCGGGAGGGCGGTGTCGAGTCGGGGGAGATGGAGTTGACTCCGTTGATCGATTGCGTGTTCCTGCTGCTGATTTTCTTCATGGTGACCACGGTGTTCCAAGAGCCCTACCGTCTGAAGGTGTTGCTCCCAGAGGCGGAAGAGGCGGCGATGATCGAGGAAAAAAAGCTGGTGGCCACGATCGATCGCGCCGGAGTGATGGAAGTGAACCGCCATCCCGTGACGCTGGAAAGCCTGGAGGGCGTGCTGGCGCGGGAGAAGGAGGGGGTGAGGGTGGTGACGTTGATCATTCGCACCGACAAGGATACCCGGCACGGACTGGTCCTTGATCTGATGGAAACGGCGAAGCGGATCGGGATCGAGAAGATCGTGCTCGCTACCGAAAAGAAAGCGGAGGCCCTGCTGGGAACGTCTTGATCCGCAGGGGTATTCGGGAAAATTAGTGCTTGGAACTCAAGGTGTTTTCGCATTAATTCGAGGTGTTTTCGCATTAAGCTGTTGCGGAATTCAACTCGTTTCTTGTTCCGAGAGCGAGGAAGTCGCACAGGACGAAGGTGCGAAAATTGCAGCCTTCAAGGCGGCGAGGGATGCCGAAGGCGAGACCTACCTCGATGTCCACTTCGTGCTCGGCAGCAGCGTGGAGGAACTGGTCGCTCGCTTCGGGGAACCTGACGCCTATCGCCCGCAGTTGGGGAATCAGCCGTACGGGAATGCCAAATGGAACGATCTGAAGGGGGTGAAGGTTTTCGCGATCATCAAGGACAGTTTGTGCGCTTACGTGAACTACGGTTTCCAAAAGATGGACCCTTTCGACGAGACAGAGGCCTTCAGGATTATCGGAGTCGAGCCGCCAGAGGAGGAGCCGGCGGTCCTGGTACCCGAAACCGGGGTCAAGAAGTGGTATCCCTTCGAGGAGTACCATCGCTTGACGGTCAGTTCGCAGGTGAAGAATGTCACCGTCAAAGGCTATGATTTTGTGATAGTGCCCGGAACGTCGTAGGGCAAGCAGGCGAGTACGATGTCACTTAAACCGATTGGTTACCGGAAGAAGCAGAAAGGAGGAGATCCGGTAAGTAATCTTCAGTCAGTAGAGGAGGCAGCAAGCGGTCTTTGCCGGATTCACAGTTCGGTGGAGGCGTTACTATTCATCTGGTAGAACCAAGGAGCATGAGATGAGAGTCAAATTGACTTTGATGTCCGTGGTCATCCTCACCCTCTGTGCGTCCCTGACGTACGCGGGGACCGCTGGCTACGAGTACGTGCGGAGCGAGGATCTCACGATGCTCGGGATTGAAGTGAGCAATGTGAGTTACGATTTCAGCGGCAACGCGGAGGTTCCCTTTACTCTGTCGGGTACCCAAGCCACGGTCTACCTGGCGATTTACACCAAGGACCAGCCCACTCCAGGTGGTTTCGGCGGCCCGGGTAGACCCGAATGGAATGGCGGCCACGCGCTGCTTCGCAGGGAGGGGATCCCCAACGTGGTGAAAGTGGTCGAGTGCGGCCAGTTTGACGTGGGATCGCATTCCTGCCTGTGGGATGGCACGGATTGGGCCGGAGAGGACGTCGAGCCTGGCACCTACACCCTCTATGTTCTGGGCTACGACAACATCACCGACGCCAACTGGGTTGCCGTCACGGGTTACGGATTCCGGATGCGCAGCTCCGAGGTGAAGGTCATGCAGGGCCAGGGATACATGCACATGGTCCCCGCCCGTTTGGGTGGATGTTGCAATAACGATCTGGGCGGGCCGAGAAGCCACCTCCTCGGCGGTATGGGTGGCGGCTTCACACTGTATCCGATCCCCCCGGGGAACTGGCTGGATGCCGACGATCCCTTCGACATCCTCTCCGCATACACAACCGAATTGCCGGATTACGGCTTGACCAACGACGACGGGGATCCGGTACAGATCCTGAGTGGCCAGGCACATGGCGTGGCCATCGATCCTGAAGATTTCTCCAGGAACTGGATGTACGGCTATGCCGGCGTAGGCGTCATCGGCGTTACCGTAGACTGGGATTCGCAGACCTCCGAGCCCATGGCCGGCTTCGGGGAACCACCGAATAGCTGGCAAACAGGGGAGAATATCGCCCAGGGCGATGACGGCACTTTCTTCTTCTCCCTGCAGTACTACGAGGGTTTCCTGTACATGGGCAACGGGTGGTTCAACGATCCCCCGTCCGCCGGTATCTACCAGCTGGATTCCAGCTCGGGCGAAGTCACCGACATCATCGACGTCTCCGATTACATGGTGTGGGAGCAATTCGGCCACGACCCGGAAGTTACCGAAACGGCTCTCGCGGCGAGCATGATCAACTGCATATCGATCGACGATGAAGGGTTCGTCATGTCCGCTGGCGGTTGGGGTCCAAGTTCGATCCCTTGGGTTCCGATCAAAGTCGACTGGGACGGCGACCTCATTTACCAGAACCACACTGGGGACGGCTTCAATGACAACATCTGGGCTGGCGAAGCCCAGGCGCTGGGTGTTGAGCCTGTGACGGATGGTGAGTCCCATTCGGTCTCCATCTCTGGTGGGGCAATCCCGGGATTCGTCTTCATGACTGAGGGCTCGAAGGGAGACATGTCCCGCCAGCCGGCCTACGGAGCGGTCTACGGCCCCGATGGCGCCGGGATCTTCCACGCCCAGGGCCCCAATATTCCGCTCAGTAATCACGAGGCGACTGGTTCGGGGACGAACATGATCCACGAGCAGTCTGACTGGGACGGACTCTATATCCTGACCGCCGAGAAGCCCGCGGAGGAAGGGGCGACAGGTTGGAACGACGAGTTCGGTGGTTATCAGGTCGCTCATTGGCCCTTCCGGATCGAGCAGGCTCTGATCGGTGATGTCGAGACCGCGGTCGTGGAAACGTCCGCTGCAACGCCGGACGCGGTTGACCTGGGCGATGCGTACCCCAACCCATTCAATGCGCAGACGACGATCGAGTTCGCCATTCCCACCGATGGCCATGCCAAGTTGATGATACTCAACAGCCAGGGCCAGATAGTGTCCACGCTGGTTAACCAGTTCATGTCGGCGGGGTCCTATCGCACCAGTTGGAACGGGAACGACGACGGCGGAAAGGCCGTTGGCGGCGGCATCTATTTCTACCGTTTGAAGGTCGGGGACCACGAGCAGGCCAAGAAGATGACCCTGCTCAAGTAAAGAGAGTCGCCGATCGTGTAACCGAGGTGGAGGAGGGCCATGTCCTTCCTCCACCTCCTCTTTTTTCCAAGGGGATTTTTTGGGTGATTTCGAGGCGGTCCGAATGATGAAGCGCAGCCACGAGCAGCTCAGGAACCTGAGTCTATCGGTTTTCCTTCTCACCGTACCGGCGCATGTCGCGTCGGAGATGGAGTGCGATTCGGGGGTGTGCCGGGAGGCCTCCTGGGACAATACGGCATGGTACTATAGCGAGTTCGAAGCCGATGTAGCGGGTGATGGGGCGATACGGCTGACCGCGGTGGATCGGTACGAGCTGTGGCTCAATGGTACGACTATCGGGTCCGACGACGACTGGACGACGATGGAGACCTATCAGATATCGGTCGACCGGGGCACCAATGAAATACTAGTGCGAGTGACCAGTGAGGGGAATGGGAACGGGAGCGGGCTGCTGGTGGAGCTGGAGACCGGTGTGCAGCACACGGGCACGAAGTTGGGGAATCGGGAGGAACGGGAGGGGGCATGGCGATGGTCCAGCGAGGATCCGGACCTGGCTGAGGTGGACTGGAGCAAGGCCCCGCTGGTTCAGTCCGGCACCCTGGATCCGACGCAGATAGCGGGGCGTACGAATCCATCGGTTGTGCCTGTGGCGGGTTATCCTGGAGACGTGGACATCGGAACTGCGGAAGGGGGGATTGCGCTGAGCTCGATTGATGGTCGGAATCTGGCTTTGGGGCAGCCCTCCAGCGTCCTGGAAGCCAACGATGGGGTGCTGACCAGTTCGTGGACACCCGGTGCGAATGCCCTGAACAAGCATGTGAGCATGGACCTGCGGGAGGTTCGCAGGGTGAGCGGGGTCCGGGTGATAACCAAGGCACCCTCAGGCAGGTCGGGTAGCTATTTCATCAATTCCCTGAAGGGGTATTCGGTTCAGGTGAGCGAAGACCAGTTTCGCTGGTCGGAAGTCGCGGTTCTGCACGGGATCACCGAGTACGAGGAGACCTCGGTCCGTTTCGAGCCCGCCCTGGCACGATACATACGGATTGTAGTCGCCGAGATTGACGGGGTCAGTTCGCCGGATGTGGCCGAGATCGAGGTGTATGGTGAGGCCTACAGTGCCGTCGGGACGTTCCAATCCGAGCCCCTGGATCTCGGCGAACAGGGGGCGAAGAACATCGGCAGGATCACCTGGGAGGCGGACGTGCCCGTCGGTACCTCGATAGCTCTCCAATTCAGGACGATGGTAGACGGCGAGTGGAGTGCGTGGACGAGGGAATACGCGTACGAGGACAGCAATACCTTCGTCGAGGCGCCCGAGCCCGCGGGCCAGTTCCAATACCGGGTACGACTGTCGACGAGCGTGGAGGGCGTGACCCCCCGGTTTCGGAGTATCACGGTGGAATCCTCTGTGGATGACGTGCCCGCCGGATCAGCCTCGGGGCGGATTTCGCCGCTGAGTGTGGAGATGGGGAGGGATACGACCTTCACGTACGATCTTGATTTGGAGATTTCCGGGCAGAACAGTGGTGTTGAGCGGCTGATCATCGCGGTTCCGGGACCGGTGACGCTCGACCCCGTTTCACCCGTCGACGGGCTGGAAGGCACTGGCAGTGAGGTGGTTGGCGCCGGAATGACCGACAGGGGGTTGGAGATCCCTTTCGATCCTCCATTGAACGAGGATGTGCAGTTGTCGATTCATATGAGGGCCGCGATTTACACGATTGCTCACTCCTGGAGCGCCCAGCTGCTCGCGCTGGATTCGGAAAATCCGCAGAACGTGGTCGAAGATGTGCAGGAGGGAGGATGGTTGGTTTCCGCCCCTCAAGTGTTGGGTCAAGTGTTAATAGACGCGCAGGCACAGCCCGCCATTTTCACGCCGAACGGGGATGGCAGGAACGACCAGGCTACCATCGTTTTCACGCTGGCCAAGGCGGAAGGTGCCCCCGTATCGGTTCGGGTTTTCTCTTTGGACGGATCGCTTGTCCGGGAGTTGCACGCCGGTCCACTGTCTGCGCGACGGTATGACGGCGGTTCGCAGTCCCCGCCGGGTCGCTGGGATGGAACAGATTCCCACGGAAACGTCGTGCCTCCGGGGATTTATCTGTATGAGTTGCTGGTGGAAGCGGATGAAGGGGATGAGCGACGCGTCGGCACCGTAGGCCTCGTGTACTAAGCTTCTTCCGGCCGTGGGGGCGGCCCGCGCTTTGCACGTAATCTCGAGGGATGGATCAAGTGCTGCCTGGCTTAATTCCCGTTTCTGCACGAGCGCCGATCCATCCCGGCTCATCGACCCTCTTGCCATGGAAACTCATTTGCCCCGGACAGCATTCGTCCCCTGCAGTTGACTGTTCGCTCCCCAGGCGCCCTCACCGGGGAGTCAGGAGTGACCGCGAATTCCTCAAGGGCCGTATGGTATTTCGCTCCTCAATTCATTCTTGTGGACCTCTGACCCAGGGAGCATCCGTGCGTTTTCGAAGGCTCTCCATCATGGTGCCATGGGTCCTGTTCGTCCTCGCCTCGGGGGCTTCGGGGCAGTTCATCTCCAGGGACTACTACCCCCTGTGGGGGGAGGCGTACGAGAACTACGGATCGATCGGGTATCGGGATGCGCTGCAGCCGATTCTGGGAACGGGAGGCGGCGGGACCAGGGACACCGCTCCAGTCGATGGCTTTACGCTGGAGCTGGAGCGTAGACAGTACGATCCGTTCGGCAATTACCTTGCGGATGGCCTGGACCTGTTTCGCCTGCAGGAGTTCCGCGGCATCGCGCCGAGCCGGGGGAGTCTTCTCTTCGAGAGCGATCTGTCAAACAGCATTTTCCAGAACTTGATGATCGCCAGGGATGACTTCGGCGGGTGGTCCAATCGCGTCCTCATCGGGCATGCGATACGCACCAAGTTCACCTCGCTGACGTTCAGCCGGGCGCGGTTCAGCGGGATTCGGTGGGATGGGGCCACCCGGCGCAACCGCTTCACCGTTCTGGGGTCCAGGATCTCCAACCCCGCCCCACGTACCGAGGATGTGGGTGCGGATCGGCATTCGACCTATCTGTTCGGGGGTCGGTGGGAAAACACCGTCGGAGATCTCCTGACGATGGGGCTTTCTTACGTGACCACCTTCCGCAGTGATGCTACTCGGCGCAAGGGGGGGCGTATTCAGCGCGGGGTGGTTCCTGTTGATTTGGGTGGGGGAGGTCCGTTAGAGGAGCTGTATGTGATCTTCAGTGATGACAGTCCGGGGGATGGGTCTGGTGCACAAGTCCACGCATTGGAGGTTTACATCGACGGGGTGCGCGCGAACCTCCAGCCCGAGGCGGTGTTGATACCACAAATCCATTCGTATACCAAGGCGAGTCCGCTCGTCATAGAAAAATTGCCGCTTCGGACTCAATTACTGTCCTACGTGCGTGCCGACGGGCCATGGCTGCCTGAGGCGCTCAGCCACAACACTGACATAGGTCCTCTTTCGCGTCTGGAAGCGATTCTGAGACAGAGGGGGGCCGACGACAGGACGGGGAATCCACGCCACGGCCCCCCTCCCCAGCCGGTAGCGCTGACCGGGGGACAGCCCCTGGAGGCCAGCGGCACCGATGTAATCCTGTTCAAATATCAGATACCCCCGCAGGCACGTTCGGTTCAATTCCGGGCTCTGGTAGCAAACGACTACTCGATCGATGTGGCTACGCGCGTGGGGTACTGGGCGGATTGGCACAATGTCCGACGTGCGGTGGGCAACGTGCGCGACCGTTCCAATCTGGGCTGGGTATCCTTCGATTACGGGTTTCCCACGGGCCTGGCGACGTATGGGACAGACGCTGAACTCGATATTCTCGGCGCCGTGATTCGTGGGGAGGTCGTGAACAACGTGGGGTACTATACCTATCCCGGCATCTCGGGGGCGTGGCACAAGCAGAGCACGCAAGCCTACTTCGTCAACGCTTCACGCCGTTTCTTTCGGGCCCATGTAGGTGCTGAGCTGTTCGATCTCCCTTCGACCTACAGGACCTCGTTGGAGGCTGTGGATCCGGGATCGCCCAACGCGGTCGCGAAGCTCTACCATCTGGTCGAGGACAACGATGACCAGGATGAATGGCCGGACGATGACGAATGGCCGAACAGCCGGGATCCGCGCGACGGGGACGGGATTTTTCCCGGGCTGGACGAGGATGGCGATGGAATTATCGATACGAACGTCAACGACAACCAGATTCCGGACTACCGGGAGCCGTTCCTGATGTACTATGTGGATCCGGATGGATACACGTACGGCGACGACTTCGACAACAACGGGACAGTGGATGTCCGACAGGACGACAACCGTCCCGACTACCCGTACGATCTGGATCGGCGCGGACGGCATCTGTTCGCCCGGCTCGACCTGACTCCCACGCTACAGAATTCGGTCGGCTGGTATCGCCTCAGGAGCACCACGGGTGGGGGGCGCAACAGGGTGCTGTATTCGAAGCTGCACTATGGGGTTGGACGCGAGGGGATGGGTAGGATCGATGTGTATTACAGGGTCAAACGGGTGAACGACGACATACCGGCGGACATCCGGGGAGGGGACCTGCAGTTTGCTGGCTTCGACGCGGAGGGCGCAATCCAGCCGGATACGCTGCCCATGCGCAACAGCCTGGTCAACCTGGTGTTCGTGGAGACGAGGTTCACGGGTATCCCCCATCTGAATGTGTCGTCCAAGCTGCGTTATGAAGTCAATGACCGTCGGCGCACGGAGTTCGACGACGGGTCGGTTCAGGAGAAGAGTCGGGATCGTTGGCGAGCGTTTGTAGCGCGAGCTGACTACGAGTGGAAGCTCGGGCAGCTCACGGTCATGCCCATGTTCAAGTTTCTGACCGAGCACAGAAAGGTACCGTCTTCGGGACGGCATCCACTCCTGCACACGCGCCATGTGATACCCATCCTCCGGATGGATTACGCAGTGACCTGGGGCAATGTATTGCGAGTGGGAATCCAGGGCTTTCCGATGCTGAAGGAGCGGTTTCGGAATGTCGCCTGGCCCTTCGTCGAGCACGATGCGATGAGTCAGGTGTTCTTGTTTCAGAATCGCGGGAATTACTCCGGATATGACGTGCGTCTCAACCTCGGGTTCCGTCGCCAAAGCATAGACGCCCGGAGCGCTCTCAGCCGTCGATCCGCGTCATCGAAAGAAGTGTTCCTGCAGCTGTACTTCGAATAGTGGCTGTGCCGTTTATGCCTGGGCGCAAACGGCACCATGGGAGTTGTGGGCAGTGACGCATAGGAATGTGTCTATACGCAGGGGGTTATTGTTCAGTGTGTGGTTGCTGAGCGTGGTCCTCCTGTGGCCGAGTGAGGGTGGGGCTCAGCTGGTATCGCGCCGCTCTCTTCTGTCCCGACCGGTGCCGGAGTATGAGAATTACGGGCTACAGGGCTATCGCAGGACGGGGCGCCAGGAGTTCGATCGCACGACGACGCTGGTTTTCGATGATTTCGGCAACCTGCTCATGGACGGGGTGGAGCTCTACCGGCTGTCCGAGTCTCATCCGGTGTTCGACGATCCGACGACGGAAGCCCGTGATCCGGGCAGCCGACTCAAAAAGAGTCTGCTTTATCACGAATTCCTGGCCCGACTGGTTCTGGCCAAGGACACCTACGTCGGCGCCAACCAGCGGCTCATCATAGGGGATCGGATTCGCACGCGTTTTTCTTCATTGGCGATGGACATGGCAGCTTTGAACGGGATTCGCTGGGATTGGGATTTCGGGCGCCACGGCTTAACCCTGGTGACCTCGCGTCTGGACCGGCCCATCTACGAGCTGGAGGCCATCTTTTCGTACGAAGACAACGTCCATTACGATTCAAGGGTGGAGGAGGTTCGGGGTCTGTCCCGAAGCTTGTTGGCGGCGTTTCTGCTGGGTGGCCACGGCCAGACCCGTGTAGGGATGTTCGATGTGGGGGTTTCGTATCTGAATCAGTTTCGGGTGGACACCCAGGTTGGGCTGGCCCAGAACAGCTTGAAGGGCACCCTTCCGGTTCACGATCCGGGAGGGATCGGGGTAGCGCGGCGGCCGTCGTTCATCGAATACCTGGTGGTCAAGATAGCGGATGAGACGGAGCGGGATGGGCAAGGGGCGCGTGTGTTCGATGTGCGCCTGTTTATCAACGGCGCAGCGAGGGACGACCTTCGTCCTGTGATCACGCGTCACGATACGGAGGTGCTCGAGCAGAGCAACCTGGGGGCCAACGCCAACAACGACCGGCTCTTCCCGCGCGGCCGTACGATTCCTCCGTATGTGGAGTTCATCAAGAGCGCGGCAGCGCCGGAGCCTTTTCTGCCCACGGAGACGGCGGGGGCGGATGGGCTGGAGGCCAGCGGCACGGAGTATTTGTTGTATTGGTTCGCCATGCCCGAGGCGGGGGCGCGGGAGGTTCGTTTCGAGGCGCTGGTGGCCAACGACTACGAGATCAGCGTGTCGGAGGTGTTTGTGGCTGGTCTCGTGAGCAAGGAGTCGAACCGGCCTCAGGATCGAAACCGGGCGACGTATTTCTACCGGGTTGCCGGATCCCAAGGGCGCGTGACGGACCTGAGCAATCTGGGTTGGGTGGGGTTCGACTACGGTCGGCAGACGGGGGTCACCGTCGGTGGGGTAACCCTTTCGACGGCGGTGCTGGGTTTTCAGTTGAGCGCCGAGTATGACCTGAACTGGGACTTCAGACAGTATTCCGACCTGGGGGGGCGCTACCACCAGCGCCGGGCGGAAGCGTATTACGTCAACGTGAAAAAGGACGTAGGGCCGGGTTTTCTGGGAGGAGAGCTGTTCAGTATCTCCCCGCACTACACGACGACGCTCTCCATTCAAGATGGGAGTCTGGCGCTTTACGGCGGCGTGCCCTTTTTCACCGATCTGGGCGGGACGGTCGACGAGACGCGCAACAACACCATGGAATTGGATCTGGTGGACGACAACGACGATCGCGATGTCTTCCCGGAGAACCACTTCCTGCCGGCGTTCGCCGACCGCGACGGCGTATTTCCCGGACTGGATGGAGATCTGGACGGCCGTCCGGACATCAACCAGAACAACAACAGTCTGCCGGACTATCTGGAGCCCTTTCTGCTCTACTATGTCGATCCCGACGATTTCGTTTACGGGGACGACATGAACAACAACGGGGTGATCGACCGCCGCGAGGACGACGACAAGCCCGACTACCCCTACGACAGGGATTCGGAAGGTTTTCACCTGTTCAGCGGGGGGCGTTGGGACAACGGGCTGCAGTTGAGGCTGGGCATGCTCGACCTGCGTCAGGTCCTGGGCGGGGGGCGCAACTGGATGAGGTATGGCAAGGCGGAGTACACCAGGGACGAGCCGTCGTTGGGCAGGATCCAGGCGGTCAACTTTCTGAAGAGGGTCAAGGACACCATCCCCGACGAACTGTATCGATTTTCCCATGACGACACCTTCGGGCCGTTGGGACCGATCACTCCGGTGGGCACTCGCGGGGTGAACCCCGATGATCTGATCGGCATCGGTATCACGTGGTATCAGGACCGGCCCCTGCGCATGCGCAACAGCGTGGTGAATACGACGTTTGTGGAGGGCCGCCTGAAGTGGTTTCCGGGATTCAGCGTGCGCGCGAATGCGAAACTGAATCTGAATTTCCAGCGGCAAACGTCGGTCCAGAAGGCCAACCGGATCCAGGACTGGACCTCGGTGATCGCGGCGGATTACGTGTGGACCCGGGGGAACTGGACGGTCCGGCCCCAGCTGAAGTACATGGCCCGGAGGACGACGGATCGGAAAGCGGTGGTGCTGCCGGCTCACGAGGTGCACTACTATCCCATTCTGCGGCTGGACTTCAGGCTGAGTCCCAATACGGTGGTGAAGCTCGGGGTGCAGGCGCCGGGTCGCTATCGGGACATTTTGAACGATTCGGCTGACTACGAATCGCAGGACTATCTGGCGATGGTGACCAACACCTCGTCGTACAGCGGATACGAAATGAGCTTCAACGCCGGCTATCAGCTCAAGCGGCGCCGGATGGACGATCGCAGTCGCGGGATCGAGGACATAGACTACTCACACTTCTTCGTCCGCATGGTTGTAGGGCTGAGGGCCTCGGAAGGGCGGAAGACCGCGGTTGCACGGAACGCAGGGACGTGACCCAGGTGATGACGATTCAGGATGCGCTGTATCGTGCTTAAAGGAAAAAGACCAGACCCTGTGTCTCTGGTGCTGAGCGTGGTCCTCCTGTGGCCGAGTGAGGGTGGGGCTCAGCTGGTATCGCGCCGCTCTCTTCTGTCCCGACCGGTGCCGGAGTATGAGAATTACGGGCTACAGGGCTATCGCAGGACGGGGCGCCAGGAGTTCGATCGCACGACGACGCTGGTTTTCGATGATTTCGGCAACCTGCTCATGGACGGGGTGGAGCTCTACCGGCTGTCCGAGTCTCATCCGGTGTTCGACGATCCGACGACGGAAGCCCGTGATCCGGGCAGCCGACTCAAAAAGAGTCTGCTTTATCACGAATTCCTGGCCCGACTGGTTCTGGCCAAGGACACCTACGTCGGCGCCAACCAGCGGCTCATCATAGGGGATCGGATTCGCACGCGTTTTTCTTCATTGGCGATGGACATGGCAGCTTTGAACGGGATTCGCTGGGATTGGGATTTCGGGCGCCACGGCTTAACCCTGGTGACCTCGCGTCTGGACCGGCCCATCTACGAGCTGGAGGCCATCTTTTCGTACGAAGACAACGTCGGTTACGATCAGAGGGTGGAGGAGGTTCGGGGTCTGTCCCGAAGCTTGTTGGCGGCGTTTCTGCTGGGTGGCCACGGCCAGACCCGTGTAGGGATGTTCGATGTGGGGGTTTCGTATCTGAATCAGTTTCGGGTGGACACCCAGGTTGGGCTGGCCCAGAACAGCTTGAAGGGCACCCTTCCGGTTCACGATCCGGGAGGGATCGGGGTAGCGCGGCGGCCGTCGTTCATCGAATACCTGGTGGTCAAGATAGCGGATGAGACGGAGCGGGATGGGCAAGGGGCGCGTGTGTTCGATGTGCGCCTGTTTATCAACGGCGCAGCGAGGGACGACCTTCGTCCTGTGATCACGCGTCACGATACGGAGGTGCTCGAGCAGAGCAACCTGGGGGCCAACGCCAACAACGACCGGCTCTTCCCGCGCGGCCGTACGATTCCTCCGTATGTGGAGTTCATCAAGAGCGCGGCAGCGCCGGAGCCTTTTCTGCCCACGGAGACGGCGGGGGCGGATGGGCTGGAGGCCAGCGGCACGGAGTATTTGTTGTATTGGTTCGCCATGCCCGAGGCGGGGGCGCGGGAGGTTCGTTTCGAGGCGCTGGTGGCCAACGACTACGAGATCAGCGTGTCGGAGGTGTTTGTGGCTGGTCTCGTGAGCAAGGAGTCGAACCGGCCTCAGGATCGAAACCGGGCGACGTATTTCTACCGGGTTGCCGGATCCCAAGGGCGCGTGACGGACCTGAGCAATCTGGGTTGGGTGGGGTTCGACTACGGTCGGCAGACGGGGGTCACCGTCGGTGGGGTAACCCTTTCGACGGCGGTGCTGGGTTTTCAGTTGAGCGCCGAGTATGACCTGAACTGGGACTTCAGACAGTATTCCGACCTGGGGGGGCGCTACCACCAGCGCCGGGCGGAAGCGTATTACGTCAACGTGAAAAAGGACGTAGGGCCGGGTTTTCTGGGAGGAGAGCTGTTCAGTATCTCCCCGCACTACACGACGACGCTCTCCATTCAAGATGGGAGTCTGGCGCTTTACGGCGGCGTGCCCTTTTTCACCGATCTGGGCGGGACGGTCGACGAGACGCGCAACAACACCATGGAATTGGATCTGGTGGACGACAACGACGATCGCGATGTCTTCCCGGAGAACCACTTCCTGCCGGCGTTCGCCGACCGCGACGGCGTATTTCCCGGACTGGATGGAGATCTGGACGGCCGTCCGGACATCAACCAGAACAACAACAGTCTGCCGGACTATCTGGAGCCCTTTCTGCTCTACTATGTCGATCCCGACGATTTCGTTTACGGGGACGACATGAACAACAACGGGGTGATCGACCGCCGCGAGGACGACGACAAGCCCGACTACCCCTACGACAGGGATTCGGAAGGTTTTCACCTGTTCAGCGGGGGGCGTTGGGACAACGGGCTGCAGTTGAGGCTGGGCATGCTCGACCTGCGTCAGGTCCTGGGCGGGGGGCGCAACTGGATGAGGTATGGCAAGGCGGAGTACACCAGGGACGAGCCGTCGTTGGGCAGGATCCAGGCGGTCAACTTTCTGAAGAGGGTCAAGGACACCATCCCCGACGAACTGTATCGATTTTCCCATGACGACACCTTCGGGCCGTTGGGACCGATCACTCCGGTGGGCACTCGCGGGGTGAACCCCGATGATCTGATCGGCATCGGTATCACGTGGTATCAGGACCGGCCCCTGCGCATGCGCAACAGCGTGGTGAATACGACGTTTGTGGAGGGCCGCCTGAAGTGGTTTCCGGGATTCAGCGTGCGCGCGAATGCGAAACTGAATCTGAATTTCCAGCGGCAAACGTCGGTCCAGAAGGCCAACCGGATCCAGGACTGGACCTCGGTGATCGCGGCGGATTACGTGTGGACCCGGGGGAACTGGACGGTCCGGCCCCAGCTGAAGTACATGGCCCGGAGGACGACGGATCGGAAAGCGGTGGTGCTGCCGGCTCACGAGGTGCACTACTATCCCATTCTGCGGCTGGACTTCAGGCTGAGTCCCAATACGGTGGTGAAGCTCGGGGTGCAGGCGCCGGGTCGCTATCGGGACATTTTGAACGATTCGGCTGACTACGAATCGCAGGACTATCTGGCGATGGTGACCAACACCTCGTCGTACAGCGGATACGAAATGAGCTTCAACGCCGGCTATCAGCTCAAGCGGCGCCGGATGGACGATCGCAGTCGCGGGATCGAGGACATAGACTACTCACACTTCTTCGTCCGCATGGTTGTAGGGCTGAGGGCCTCGGAAGGGCGGAAGACCGCGGTGTCGCGATCTCTATAGGCCGGGATACACTGCATGGTGCGTAAAGGCAAAAGAACGGAGGAGGCAGGGAGCCGGTACGGCTATCGAAGAAGGCGTGTTTCTGCCGCCCTCTATCTGGTGGCGATGACGGTTGCCATAGGGGGGGAAGCGAGGTGGGTTGAGGCCCAGGAGGAGGAGCTGTGGACGGTGGAGCGTCGGTGGAAGGAGACGCCGAAAGTGCCCTCGGTCGTGCCGGATCGGATGTTCCTGGGGGACCCGGGGGAGGTGTATCGGAACTACGCCTTCACGGGGTATCGCAACTACGAATCGCTGTCGGGTGTGCCGCCGTGGTCCAACATCTACGATCCGCTCGGCAACTTCCTGATCAGCGGTCGGCAAGTGGCCACCTGGAACGCGGAACAATCCAGGACGGGCGACATCCGCAGTGGAAGCAGTCGTATTCAATCCAATCTCGCCAACTTTCACGGGGTCTTGTCCATGGGCGGGCAGACTTACTCGGGATGGGCGAGCAATCTGATCTTTTCCCAGGCTGGTACTCGTGGGTTCTGGACCCATGGGATCATCACGCGGTTCACGCCGCTGACGCTGAATCGAGTGTCGCTACAGGGCGCCCGGGGAGACATTCTGACCCCCTTCGGCGATGCCCTGAGCCTGGTAGCCTCCTATCAGTATTTGGGCTATTCGGACGGAAGAGGATTACATGGAGGTGGCGACGATTCGGCGATTATCCTGGCCGGACACTATGATCGCGAGACGGGGCCGTTGCGGTTGGGCGCCACCTTTGCCAACCTGCACTTCTTCGATGTACGCACGCCGATGACCGCCTTGAAGGGAGATCTGCACGCCACGCAGCCGATCCCGGCCCTCATTGCGGTGCGGATCTCGGACGATTCGCCGAGCGATGGACGAGGTGGTCCCGTCGTGTACGGGGTGCAGTTGGTGGTCAATGGTCAACCGCGCCCGGACCTAGCGCCGGACGTGATACGTCGGGACCTGGATAACAGGTTCACGGTGGTCGGGACGACGACGCTCCAGGGGACTTTCCGGCCCAGCTTCTACTACGATCCCACCGCAGGGAGCAACCCGAACAATCCCTATTTCGAGATGGAAAAACCGCTGTATGCCGACTACCTGTTTCGGAAGGATCACGCGGAGAATCTTGCGGACGACGACCCGGATAATGATGATGAGGTGGCCGAGTCCGCCGACGTAGATCGGCTGGTGAGGTTCATAGGCTGGGAAGACCCGAGGCAGGTTCAGCGCGCGGACGGGACCGAAGCCCTGGTGTACTACTTCAATCTGGAGGGGTTGACCCACGTGCGCTCGGTGGAGGTGGAGGCGTCCCTGGGTAATGACTACCGGATCGAGGTCGCCGACATCGGTGTGGTGAATGCGAGGGAAGGCACTCCGCATGATGATCGCTACGAGGCGCCGTTCTACAAGACGGTGCGTCGTGCAGAGGGGAATGTGCAGGATCTGTCGAATGTCGAGCGGATACGGATTTCGATCGGCAATGAGACCGGGCAATCGGTGTGGGGCGCGAACATGGCCCTGGACCTCGCAGGTCTGCGGATGCGTGGGGAGTTTGCCGAGAGCATCAGATACAGCCGCTACCGGGACGGGGTGCCCGGGCAGGAGCTGCCTTCCATCCCGGGGAGCACCGACCCGGACCCTCCCCTCTACGAGGGCAACGGCGAGCGCCACGACGCTCGGGATCGGGCCGCGTACGTTCAACTCGAGCGGGAGAGGGCGCGCTACGGTTTCGGGGCAGAGCTGTTTTCCATCGGGCCCAGGTTCAACGAGCGAATGATGAAGCGGCCTGGTGATGTCGGGGGGCTTGGAGGAGGCCAGCCCTACGTGAGGAACAGGACGACCTTCTTCTCTCTTGTCGAGGACAACGATGATGGGGACGCCAACCCGGAGCTCAAGGTCCGCGGCGCGGCCCCCCGTGATCTGGCCGTGTTCCCCGGACAGGATGCGGACAACGACGGTATCCCGGATACCAACCGCAACCTGAACGGGCTGCCGGATTATCTGGAGCCTTTCCTGCTCTACCAGGTGGATCCGGATGAATACGTGTACGGTCTGGATTTCAACAACAACGATGTCGTGGACGAGCGCGAGGACGACCGCAAGGAAGACTTTCCGTATGACCGGGATCTGCGGGGGGGGCATGGTTATGTCCGCTGGAAGCCATGGACAGGCGCAGAGGCGACGGCGGGCTGGCTGAAATCTCATCAGATTGCCGGCGGAGGCCGCAACGACCAGGGCTACCTCCGGCTGCACTACAGCGGCGAGCGTCCCGAGGTGGGGGAATGGCTGATCGAGAACGAGCTGAAGCGGGTGTGGGACGATGTTCCGAATGACGTGTTCAGCTGGACGGCGGCGGCCGCGAACGTAGACCAGAGATTCCTCAGGAACGATGAGGGGCGATTCGCGTATTTTCCGACGTTCACCTTCGATCCGTTGCACTATCGCAACAGCCTGGCGAACCGGTTGTACATATCGGGCACCCTGAGGTGGCTTCCCGGCTGGCGGATCGTCACCCGGATGAAACTGGAACACAACCGGCAGTACGGGGGTCGGCTAGGGGACGGTTCGGAGCAAGTCAGGGACCGGATCCGTTCCCTCGCGTGGGTGCAGCAGGCCGACTACACGTGGCGCTGGGGGAATCTGACGCTGCAGCCGGCCCTGAAAGGACTCTGGTTGAAGCGGACCCGGCAGCTGGGAAAGCGGGCGTTGGACCACACCCACACGGTCGTCCCTCTCTTCAAGGCTCGCTATGAACTGTCTCCGGCGACGGAGGTGAAGGCGGGTCTCCAGGGGCTCCCGGGCTGGTGGTTCGAGGAAACCCACCTGGCCGAGCCGCGCAACAGCTTCAAACGGCGGACGACGATGGTTTTCCTCTCCAACATCTCTGATTACTCGGGGTACAGGATTTCCACCAATCTGGGGGTCAAGCAGGACAGGCTGGAGTACGCAGACGAATTCCGCTTCCTCGAGAGCTTCGACACGACGGAGATCTTCGTGCGCCTGTTCATGGGGTATGGGCAGAACGTGCTGTATTGATTGCAGGAAATGGTTGCGAGCATTCATGACGAAGACTGGGAGCGTGTAGGCGTGGCAAAGGGTGACACATATCCTTCTGAGAAGCGGGAATTCTCAGACCCGGCGACGGATGTGCGAGTGCTCCAACTGACGGACCAGCCGTGTGCCAACACGAACGCCTATTACAATCAGGAGCAGTTCATCGGTGGTTCAGAGCGATTCGTATTCACGTCCAACCGCACCGGCACGCAACAGCTCTACACGGTGGAGGTGGCTTCTGGCAAGATCGTGCAACTCACGGACGATGCGCCGTCGGGCGGCTTCACCGTCGATCCCCAGCGCGGCATCGTCTACTTCGGACGCGACAGGCAGTTCCTCGCCCTGGATGTGGAGACGCTGCGCGAAGAGGCGGTCGCCGAGTCGCCTGAGGGCTGCGGAGCCCTGCACGGTCCGGACCTGTCGTCGTGCGGGCGCTATCTCGTCCTCGGCTGCGGCCCGGAGTCCAGGCGCACCAGTTATGCCTACCGCTACGGCAGAGAAGCGATGGTGCTCCTGGTCGACGTACAGGACAAGCGGCAGGAAGTGGTCTATCACGGACCGAGCGCGGACAACCGGGCAGCCCCCGACAGCCACCTCTTCATCAGTCGCGGCGACCCGTCCTACGTGTGGTTCGGCAGCTACTCGAGGTTGCAGCCAACGGGCGTCAAGACCGCCTGGTTCATGAAAGTCGATCTCGAGCGTCTCAGACCGATACACGACCCGATGCCGCTATTCGACCAGCAGCCGTACGACTACGTGAACCACTACTATTCAGCGCCAGACGCCCACGTCGAGTCGTTCCACTACCGCCATACGGCCTACGACCGGGACGGAATCCCCATCGCTCAGGAGCAAAAGCTGGCGATGCTGCTCGATGTCGACTTGGCGCGGCGCACGACCAGCCGGTGGGTGTTCCCGGGACTGGCACCCACCCACTTCAAGTGCAACAACGCCGACGACATGTGGGCCGGCGACCGGGCGGACCCCGGTTTCCTGTGGCTGGAAGGCCGCGGTGTGAACGGCAGCGGCTACCGTCGAGATGACTCGGTGGATTTCGACTACTGGCTGCACTACTGGCCCGAGGCCAGCGCACCGGGCTTTCCCGCTCATGAGTGGATAGGGGTGTTCCGCAAACGCGGCTCCTATCTCGAGGTGCGCCCGTTGGTCCGGCACAACACCACGTGGGCGGGGGGGCCGCATCCGCACCCCGTTTTTTCGCCGGATGACCGGTGGATTGCGTATTGCGCCGGGGAGAAGAAGCAGTCCCAGCTCTTCCTGGCAGAGGCGGTCTGGCCGAGATGGCTTACGTGACCGCCCCGCCCGATCATGTCCGGGATTTGCAGCCGGTGACGGGGCGCGGGTCTGTGCGGCCTGTTATGGACAGGAGTCTGTGATGCCTCTTGCGTGGATCATGGTGACCTTGGGCCTGGGGGTTACAGCCTGGACCCGGTATGTGCCCACCGCGGAGGATTTGCTGGCCTCTTTTCAAGAGGCGCAGCGCTTCTACGGGGCCGAAGCATACGACCAGGCGGTCGAACAGTACGAGAAGGTCGGCCAGGTGAACAGTGCCCTTCTCCACGTCGAAGAGGTCACGGTGACTGTAGGAGATATCACGGCACCGGTCACCGAAGCGGCGCTTTACCAGTCGGGCAACGCCTACTTCAAGATGGCTCTGGAGGCGCTGCGAATAGCGGGATGGGGGGAGAGCGCGACGGACCGGGAAAAAGCCGAACGCGAGGCACAGACGTTCCTGGAGCGGGCGGTGGAATTCTTCGAGCGAGTGGAATCCGAGGCGACGGCTCAAGGATTGGGAGTGCTGGCGCAGAGCCGTCTGGTGACGACGTGGTACGAAGCGAAGGACTACGAACAGACCATAGTTGAAGCGCAAACGCTCATATCGAAGTACCCCGAAAGCAAGTTCGTGGAAAACGCGATGTACGACATCGCCTGGTCGCACTTCGAGCAAGGCGATTACGAGTCCAGCATCCGGGCGTTCGAGGCGCTGATCCGGCATTCCCAAACGGGCTTCCGGGCGGACCGGGCGCTGTTTCAGATCGCGGAATGCTACTACCTCCAGGGCGACTATGAGAAGGCCATCGGCTACTACGAACAGCTCGTTGCCCGGGCAAACGTGTACGGCCTGACAGAGCGGGATCTGATGAGGATGCGGCGGGAAAAGCTGGCCGGGCTGGTGGACGAGACGGCCCTTGAGCTGGCCGCCAAGGCCCAGCTGAAGATCGGGGACGGGTATTCGAGGCTGGGGAAGCTCGACAGGGCGGCGGAGGCGTTCGAGCGGGTGATCACCCTGTTTTCGACGGAAAGGGGCTTTGTCGAAGAGGGTTATCGCCGTCTGGCGGATATGTACTACGAAAAGGGGAAAATCGAGCAGTCCATCCAGACGTACAAGGATGCCATCGACCGGGTGCGCGACAGGTACTTTCAGGCGCGCATGCAGGCCCAGATTGCCCGCCGTTATTCGGAAAGCGGACGTTTCGATGAAGCCATCGAGGAATATGAAGTCTACATCAAGGGATATGACGATGTGGCGGCTCGTGCGGGCTTTCCCGTGGACGAGGCGGAATACAACATCGGCCGGGCATACTACGACAAGGGACAGCAGGCGCTGGCCGCGAGTCAACGGCCAGTGGCCGTATCCCTTTTCCGTGAGGCCGTAGCCCGGTATGAGAGTACGCTGAACGCCTGGCCCGACACGCGCCTGCAGGTGGGCCTGCAGTTCAATATCGCCCTCTGCCGGCAGTTCATGGGCGATGAATCCTCAACGGCCCGGGCCCTGGAGGGGTTCCGGGGCATTATCTCGGATTTCCCGGACGACCCGCTCGTCGAAAGCTCGCTGTTCCAGGTCGCCCGCATCTTCTACGACCAGCAGGCGTATGCCGAAGCCCTGAAGACTTATGGAGAACTGCTCCGCCGCTTCCCCGATTCGCCACAGGCGTCGATGGCGCATTTCGAACGGGGGGTCTGTCATCGCGACCAGGGGCAGGAGGATGAGGCCGTCGAGGCCTTCCTGATTGTGCAGGCTGAGTCGCCCCTGTTTGCCGATGCACGGGTGGCGGCAGGGGAGATTCTGATCCGCAAGGAGGCCTATTCCCGGACCCTGGACATCATGGATGAAGCGCTGGCCTTTACGGTGACCTCCGAGGTGCGGACACGCTATCTGTACATCAAGGCCAAAGCCCACACCGGGGAAAAGTCGCACGAGGAGGCTGCAAAGGATTTCACGGGGGTTATCGACGGCGCCCGGGACCGGCCCCGGTTGCTGGTGAGTTCGCTCTATGCCAGGGGAACCGCCCTGTTGAGCCTGGGGCGGCATGGGGAAGCCGACAGGGACTTCGAGCGTGTGGTGGAGGAGGCGGATGATCCGGTGCTTCAGCGTGCCGGCCGCCGGATGCTGGGTTTGTCCCTGATCCAGCAGGGTCGGGAGCTGGAGGCAAGCAGGAACTACGAGGCCCTGGCTGCCCAGGCCACGGATTTGCAGGAGAAGGCCGAATACCTGCTTCTTCTGGCCGAGCTGTATCACGGGCTGAAGAGCTACGATCAGGTAGTGCGCATCTCTCGCGAGATCGTGGAGGTTTCGGGCGGGAAACCGGGGGGAGGCGATTCGATCGAAGAGAAGGCTCTCTTCCTCCTGGGGGACGCCTGCAATCGCCTGGAGGATTATGCCTCGGTCATAGAAACCTACAGGGAAGCCCTGCGGCGCTACCCGGACTCCATATACGCCCCGGATATGACCTTCGCGTTGGGGCTGGGTTACATGCAAATGGGGCGGCCGCAAGAGGCGGCGTCCGAGTTCGATCGATTCCTCGAGCGCCATGAGGGGGATGCGAACACCTCGAATGCGCTTTACTACCTGGGGCACATCCGGTCGGGCCAGAGGGAATTCGGGCTCGCCATAGTTGCGTTCGAGCGGCTGGTCGCAGAGTTCCCCGAACACGAGGCCGCGGGCGATGCCTGGTTCAGGATAGGGGAGAGTTATTTCAACCTGGGGAAGTACGAGGAGGCGCTGAACGCGTACAGAACGGTCGCCGACGACTGGCCCGGAGCGGAGCAGGATGACGCCTTGTACAGCGGCGCATGGGTTTATATGGAACTGGGGCGCGGAGAAGAAGCGATGGCGAGTCTGGGCCGGCTGATCGCGGAGTTCCCCGACAGTGAACTGGCTGCCAGCGCCAAATTCACCGTCGGGGATTACCGCTACAACGAAGGGCAGTACGAGGAGGCCCTGGAAGCCTACGTCGGGCTCGTAAACGATCATCCGGACGATAAGCTCGTGGCCGAGGTGCCGAAGTTGATCGAGGATTTGAGAGAGGCGGTGGCTTTCACCAGGTATCAGAAGATCGCCGTGGACTTCCGCCAGGCCATGGCCAACGAGGATGAGGAGTCGTTTCGGCGTATCCTCTCCCACATGGGGGAACTCGTCGAGGAGTATCCGGGCACGGAAACAGAGCTCGGCGTTCTGAACAACATGGGTATCACCTACGAGTCCCTCAATGAGTGGAATGAGGCGGTGGGTGTGTATGACCGTGTGATAGCCCGGCATGAAGAGGGGACAGGCACTCCTGATGCGTATCAGTTCGCCAAGCAGCACAGGGATTGGATCGTCGCCAATCGGCTGTAGAAAGCCCTGGGAGGAGAGCTCGTGAAACACGTGATCTGCGTTCTGTTGTGTGCGGCGTTTGTCTGCGGGACGGCGCGGGAGGCCGAAGGCGAGGAAGAGATGTTTGCCGAAGAGGTCCGGGTGTCGCGGAATACGGCAGTGGTTCTGTCCGTGCTGTTTCCCGGTCTGGGACAGATGGCTTCCGGGCAGAAGCAGAAGGGCGGGGCGCTCTTTCTGGGCGAGCTGGTCTCATTGATCGTGGCGGTAGACGGGCACGAGTCCTACAGCACACGTCGGGATGTATACGCGACCTCCCGGAGCGAGTACGAAGCTCTGCGTGTGGGCGGCAACCACCAGGAGGCGGAGGCCAAGTGGCGGCGTCTGGTGGATCTGAACGATGACCTGGACAACCTGCATAGTCGCCGGCAGATCTTCGGGTATGCAGCGGCGGCGATCTACGCCTTGAATCTGGTAGATATCCTGTTCTGGCAATCGGGGGATGCGACCGCTTCCCAAGAGGTCGACCGCCGGCCGCGGGTGTCAGTAGGTCCCGTAGGTGGCACGACGGGGATCGTGATATCGAAGGGGTTCTGAATGGCTGACCAGCGGAGGATGGAGGAGGATCGTGTTACGGAATAAAGAGATAGCGACGGCGGGGTCTACGCATCGGAGGATCGGTCATTTGAACGTATGGCACATCCTTTGGTTCGGTATTCTTTCGGCAGGCCTGGTCTTCTGCAGCAAACAGCACGACGCTCCCGTTGCGTTCCACGAAACCTTGCTGGGTTCTCCCAGCGACCTGCAGGCGCAGGTCGAAGACGGGCAGCGGGTCGTCCTGACGTGGAGGATGGCCGACGACACGAACGTGGCGGGGTTTGTCGTCTCGTTGTCCGATACCTTGGGACTCCGGAGGGAGGCGCTCGTGAAGGAGACTGCCTACAGCATCGAAGAGTCCAGTTTATCAGAGGACGGGTTTGCTGATTCGACCTGGTTTTTCTTCCTGGTCAGCGCGGTGGACGACTCCCTGTTCCGAGGGCCCGCTGCCCGTCTGGATACAGTGTTTGTGTTCCAGTAAGAAGCACTTGGGGGAAAGAGCGATGGCGCAGCACGGACGATTCGAAACACCTGCCGATGCCCTGAAGCTGAACCGGCTGCTGGCCGACACCCGGCGGCATGCGGTCGCGGGCCTGGTCATCGCCTTGTTGGTACACGCGGGCCTGTTCTCCTATCTGGTGATCTCCAAGTCGGAGATCCGGGAAGCTCAACCGCCCACGCTCGAGTTTGTGATGCGGACCCCGAGGCTTACCAAACCCTTCGAGTTGAAGAAGAAGCGGGTGCAGCGAAAGATGACGCGCAGGCGGGTCCAGGCAGAGATCGTTCCCGAGATCGCCATCAGCGAGCGCATAAATCGTCCGGACGTATTCGGAACCGTGACCACGTTCAATTATGCGATCGAGAGCGGGGCGACTGTGGGCGGGCAGGCAGTCGTCCCGGAGATCGCGGCTTTCGCGCGATTGGCCAGCACCAAGGAGCCCGAGAAACGGCTCAGCATGCAGGAGGAGTTTCTCGATCTGGACGCGTTGGATACGGGGAAGTACAAAGGGCTCGTGATCCAGGATCCGACAAACAAGCAGGACATCCAGGGGTTCGTGTATCTGGCACTTGCGGTGGGAGAAGAGTTGGATCCGCCAACGCCCAGGGCGATTCCGCAACTGGCGAGGGCTGTCAACAAGTATACCATGATAAACGCCAAAGTAGAGGATCGCCTGAAGCTGGATTCGCGGGATCTGTTCAAGGCGCCCTTCGTGTATATCACGGCGAACAAGGGATTCAATCTCACCGCCCAGGAGGTCCGCAACTTGGGGGAGTATATGAGGGTGGGGGGGTTCGTGTTCGCGGAGAACGGGGTCCCATCCCTGGAATACGGCCCGGCTGAAGCCTCGTTGCGGAAGATGTTCAAGGATGTGCTCAAGAAGGATGCGCGGTTCATAATGCTCTCGTACGACCACCCCATCCATCACAGCTTTTTTGACTTCAACGATGGACCGCCACCCGGTGGAGAGATCTTGAGCGCAACAGGGGGCAGTAAGGTTCCGGCGCCGCATCTGGAGGGGATTTTCCTGGAAGGACGGCTGGTGGCGGTTTATTCGGACAAGGCGTACGGGAGCATCTGGGAGAGAGAGTTTTCGAATGAACCGCAGTTGAAGATGGGGTTGAACCTGGTGGTATTCGCCCTGACGCAACAGGGCTCGATTGCGCAGCAGCAGATCGATTTCTACAGCCAGAAATAGCGTGCAGGAAATGATGGCACGATCCAACGGTCAAGGTCCACCGATCCCCCTGCCGGACGGGACGGCGTTCCAGTTCTGGCGGGATGGCACTGCCTACGGGCATATCTACTACGTGGATCAGCAGCACCCTGGGGCGGCCGACAACAATCCGGGCACGGAAGAGGCGCCCTTTCTAACGATTCAGCGCGCCGCTGAACTCGTCGAGCCGGGCGGGAAGGTTTTGATCAAGTCGGGTGTCTACCGCGAGCTCGTCCAGCCCCGGCGCGGCGGCACCGGCCCGGATTCGATGATCAGCTATGAGGCGGCGCCTGGTGCCGAGGTCGTCATCCGCGGTTCCCAGGTGATCGACGCCACGTGGTCACACACCGGTTTGGCGCGATCGTTGAGCGTGTGGACGGCGGAGCTGCCCGAAGCATTCTTCGAAGAGGACCATCCCTTCTCCGTCGTCAATACCACCGAAGCGGACTTCGAGCTCATGCACTGGGCCCACGCCGAGCGCGGACGGGCTCCACACACCTTTCCCCGGGCCATGGTTTTTCAGGGGGGCCGCCGCCTGACCCAGCTCGGAACGCGCGACGACCTGCCCCGGGTTCCCGGGGCGTTCTGGATCGATGCGGAGAACCGCACTCTGGTCGTGCATCCCTTCGATCGCAGCAATCCCAACACTTGCGAAATCGAGGCCACCACTCTGCAGTTCCTGTTTAATCCGCAGGTGAGGGGGCTGGGGTATATCCGCATCAAAGGTTTGGCATTCGAGCACGCCGGCAACGGTTTCATCCGTTCGGGAAACGGTGCCGTAACGACCTGGGGCGGGCACCACTGGATCATCGAGGAGAACACCGTTCGTCACATCAATTCCGTGGGCATCGAGATCGGCGGCTTCACCGACGAGAGTCTGGAGGATGAAAACCGCAACGAACTGGAAGAGACGACGGGCGGCCATCTGGTACTCGGCAATCACGTCTACGACTGCGGCACCGGCGGCATTCAGGGAACCGTCGTCCCGCGGAGCCTGGTGGCCGACAACCACATCCACGACTGCGGCTGGCAGGAAGTAGAGCGCTACTGGGAGACGGCTGGCATCAAGATCCTCATCCTCAGCGATACCGTTGTCCAGTGCAACCACATCCACCATTGTCATGCAGCCCCCGGAATCTGGATCGATTTCGCCAACAAGAATTCACGGGTGACGCGAAACCTGCTGCACGACATCGCGGCGACAACCGGGGGGATCTTCTTCGAGGCATCGAATGTCCCGAACCTGATCGACCACAATGTCATCTGCAACGTGGAAGCGGGCAGCGGCGTCTATCAGCAGGATTGTGACCAGCTTCTGATCGCCCACAACCTGGTGCTGAATTGCGACTATGCCGGAGTCCATATGCGGAAGTGTCCGACCCGCGACCGGGTAGGCGTGTGCAAAGACAACCGCATCGTCAACAACGTCATCGTGGGATGCCCGAAAGGGTTCGAATACGTGGTCATGGACAACGTATCGGACTACAACGTACTCGCTGGGATGGACGAGGACTTCAGTCTGGATGACTGGCAGGCTACCGGTCTGGATGCCCACAGCCGCATGGTAGAGCTCGACATGGTGATCGACACCGAGGAACAACACCTGGCCTGGTCGTCACCGTGCGATGCGGCCCCCAAGGTGATCCGTGACGAACTGTTGAGTCTCGACTACTTCGGTCGTCCGTATCCCGAAGAGGAGGTCCCGGTAGGGCCTTTCACCGAAGGTTGGGGCCCTGGGGGGCGCCGACTGCGACTTCGGTAGTCCTGATCATAGCTCTCCACGCTGCGCGTATACGGGGAATGCGGCGGCGCGAGTCGATTGCTGGAGGAGTTGGAACTGATGCTAAATAACCGTGTCCTGCGTTTCGCAATGCTGATGGCCCCGATTTTTCTGGCCGCGTGCCTTTCGGTGCCGCGAGTCGAGTACCGTTCCGTCCTCGACCCGAAGGAGTCGGAGCGGGAGGAATATTCGATAGGGGATGACGGAGTAGTCTCCTACCACCTGGAAGGCTCCCGGATAGATGTGCAGTACATGACCGATCCGGCGCTGAACGAGATGTTTCCCGACGATTCGAAAGGAGGAGAGCTTTCGACCAACCCCTACACCTACGGGGATTGGATGGATCCGAACGTGGGGTATGTGCGGAATCGATTCACCGTGTTCAACATCGCGGTGTACAACTACACCTACGCCAAGATGCAGTTGGATCCACTGAAGGTCATCCTGTTGACGGACCGGGGAGGCTATCTGGAATCGTACACGATCGCCCCGGTGGCTGATCGCAAAAGCTTGGAGGGGTACTACCGGGGCTTGCGCGGCATCAGCGGGAACGAGCACTATCGCTTTTCCAAACGGATAGGGATCGTGCGCGCGACCGCCTATGGAGAAGACGAGGTGATTTTCAAAGGGGAGAACTACAGCGGGCTTGTCGTGTTCGATCCCCTCCATCCCAAGGTGCGCAACGTGCGTCTGATTCTCAAGGAATTCGCGCTCAAGTTCGACGCGTCGGGGCACCCGATCGAGACCATAGACCTCCCGTTTGACTTCAGCCGTATGGTCAGCAAGGAAGTGATCGCGGAGGAGGAGTTGGAAGAGCGAGTGCCCACGGAGACGACGCGGGTGGTTATCCGGGGCCCCCGCCAGATCCGCGGCAACCAGCAGGGGGATCTTGCCCGGAACACGGGCGCGATCAATTCGATCGTCGATCACAACCTCGCGGATCTGCGGCGATGTTTTTCCGAGGCGTTTGACCAGGGAGAGGCAGTCGAGGGCGTGGTGGAGGTTCAATTCACGATTCGTGTGAACGGCGTGGTCGAGGCGGTGAGCGTGACCAAGTCCACGGTAATGAATGCGCAGGTGGGCGTCTGTATTGTGGCAGAAGTGCAGCGCTGGCAGTTCCAACCCGCCGGACAGTACGCACAGCAGGCCGGGCCCTCTCAACAGAGCACCGCGCGGGCTGGCGAGCCAGGATCGGGGGCTGAATCGCGCCGGGAGGAACCCTCAAGACCTCAGCGACGTCCCCCGTTGACCGATGTAGTGGTGGTGTATCCGTTCACTTTCGAGGAGATAGAGTAGCAGTACTCCTCTTCGCCCATCACCATCCCCCCATCTCCATCTCTCCATCCCTCCGCTACCGTTTCATTCTTGTCGACAGTTGGAATTGAGTAGGTCGTCGAGGTTTCCCGGCGACACTCAAGGGAAGGACTGCCCGGTTTGTCAGGGAGTATAGAGGACCGGTCAGCCTCTGGGGTTTCGCTGCGCGCGCTCGTCATCGGCGCCGCACTCAGTCTGGCGATCGGCGTGGGAGAGCCCTTCGGTGCCTTCGTCATCATGGGCACCCGCATGAGCGGGTTGAATGGTCCCGCCGCGTTCTTCCTGTTCTTCCTGTGGGTGGGTGTCGTCCAGGTTGTGTTGGCACTCATCCACCGGAGGCTGGTCCTGGACAAGGGAGAGCTGCTGACCATCTACATCATGATGGTCGTATCCACGGCCTTCTCGGGTGGCGAACGCAACGGGTTCTGCATGATGCTGCTGGGATCCGCGGCCGGGGTGTACTACCTGGCCACTCCGGAAAACAACTGGGCAGAGCGGGTCCATCCCTACGTGGCGGAGTGGATGGTCCCGCAGGACGAGCTGGGGATCCGGTGGTTTTTCGAGGGCATACCGGAGGGCGAGTCCATCCCCTGGGGCATGTGGTTGCCGCCGCTGTTGTGGTGGTTGGTGTTCATGGTGGCGTTGTGGATGGCGAGCATCTGCGCCATGGTCATCCTTCGCCGCCAGTGGGTGGAGCACGAGCATCTCATCTATCCAATCACCAAAGTGCCGCTTGCCATAGTGCAGCCGCCGTCGGGCGGTTCGCTGGTGGCTCCTTTCTTCAAGAGCGGTCTGATGTGGGTGGGTATGTCGCTGTCGTTCGGTCGCGAGAGCCTCAACGCCTTGCACCACTACTTCCCCATCGTTCCCGTGATTCCGACCCACTTCGGGCAACTCACGCTGATACCGCGATTCGCGAATGTCGGATTCTCGGTGAACCTGATGATCCTGGGGTTCGCGTATTTCCTCAAGGCAGACGTCATGTTCGGGATGTGGGTGTTCTATTTCCTGAGGCGCCTGGAGGAGGGTGTCCTGCACCTGACGGGAGCGGGCATCGGGGAAGCTCTGTCCAACTATGGCGGTGGCGGCGGTGTGAGGGGCTTGCTGGCCCATCAGAGCATCGGTGCGATGGTGGCGCTGGTCCTCTTTGGACTGTGGATAGCCCGGGGGCATCTGCGTGCGGTGTTCCGCAAGGCCTTCAGAGGCGACGCGTCCGTGGACGATTCCGACGAGATCATGTCCTACCGCAGCGCCGTATGGGGGGTGATTCTCGGCGTGATCGTTATGAACCTGTGGTTGTGGCGGGCAGGTTTGCCCCTGTGGGCGGGTCTGCTGTTTCTGTTCGGGGCGCTGGTGACTTTCGTCAGCCTGACGCGCATCATCGCCGAGGCGGGACTGCCCATGGTGTTTCCCCGCAACATCCCCCTGGACTTCGTGGTCTCCGGAATCGGGGTGCGCTACATAGGGCCGGCGGGGATGGCGGCGCTGGGTCCGACGGTGATATGGACGGAGTCCCTGGCGAGCACGATGATGGCGCACACCGCCACCGGGTTGAAGCTGACCGGTGAAATCGCCTATCGCAAGCGCTGGCTGCTGCTGGCGCTGGCGATAGCCATCCTGATTTCTGTAGTCAGCACCTTCTGGATGTCGCTGTCGATAGCCTATCGCGAGGGAGGCATCAACGTAGCGCGTTCCGTTGGGTACCTGCCCGACTTCACCTGGGCGTACGTGGGGAGCCGGGTCGAGGAGGACGCGGGACCGAACGGGCTGGGTTGGCTCATCCGGTTGATAGGGGGAGGGGTGATGACTGGTCTGCTTCTCATGCAGCGCCGATTCCTGTGGTGGCCCTTGCACCCACTGGGATTTGTGGTCAGCATGGACCGGGTGATGGACACGGCCTGGTTTCCGGTCTTCCTGGCCTGGTTGCTCAAGACGGTCATCTTGAAGTACGGCGGCCTCAAAGCGTATCAGGCGCTCATCCCCGTTTTCTACGGGTTGATCCTGGGTCAGTTCGTCGCTGGGGGATTCTGGTTGATCGTCGACTATTTCACCGGGATGATGGGCAACGGATTGAGCATGATGTATTAAGCGAGGCGGTGAGGTGTATTCTTCACCATGGGGCTGGATTTTTACTTGCGGTCCATATATTCATACTTCAAAGCATTACGCGCCTAGTCTCTTTCGCGTCCGCCACTGATGAGGGTGAATTCTCTCTGAAGACAATGCTTTTCGGGCTATGGACCTTGTTCTCAACCGGTTGAGGCGACGATGTCGTGTACAACCCAACCACCGAGCCGGTTTCTTCGAACGATCAGGATGGAGACGGGACCGAGTTTCCAAAGGCCTCCATCACCGGACTTCGAGGCCAAGACCTGGGACGTGACCCACGCGTAGAAATACGGCATGGTTCCCGAGCGTTTTGCACACGGTTTGGGGATACATTTCATCAGGCCCATCCTGAACCCACGGATGCTTTCGCCCGGCGATGAGGGCTACCCGTCCGACGACGACGATTTTCTCGTGATAGGGGTCAACCTCAACGGTTTCACCCGCGCCTACCCCATCTACATCATGCGCTGGAAGGAAGTGGCCAACGAGCAATTCGGGGACGCGCACGTGGCTGTGGCCTACTGACCGCTGGCCAACCTGGCTGCCGTGTACAGCCGAGAAATCGACGAAGAGATCCTGACCCTGGGCGCCAGCGGGTGGACCTATCGCAACACCTTCGTGCTCTACGACTTCGAGACCGAAAGCATGTGGTACCATCTGCAGGGCAGTGACGGGCTGACCTGCATCAGCGGTACCTACGCCGACCGGAGGCTGCCACAATTCGGGAGCACCCTTACGCGCTGGAACCGCTGGAAGGCGGACTTTCCGGCTTCAAAGATCCTCGAGCTCTAGTGTCCCGTCGCAGAAATATGTCGCCATCGGAACGCCGATCCATCCCGGCTCACGGCGTTGCCTTCGCTCGCCGTACACCCTCGGTACGACTCGCTCAGGCGCCTTGTGAGCCGGGCGCCTCGGCGTCCCGATTTTGTCAATCCATCTCTGCGAAGGGACACTAGTCCGTAATGCTCAGGGCAAGAGCCTCTGTCGTTCTCCTGATTCTCATAGGCAGCAGCGACAGTGTGCGGTCCGGCGCCTGGGTGCAGAGTAAAAGAGCATACTACCTCAAGCTCTCGTCCAGTTACCTGTCCACCACCAGGGAATTCAACTACCGCGGCGTGCGCATGGACCTGTTCGAGGAGCACGCGGGTTTCACCGACGGCTCTTTCCTCGACTTAAATCTGACCACCTATCTGGAATACGGCTTGGGCGACCGCGTCACCGTCGTATCCAACCTGCAGTACAAAGCCCTGCGCTCGTCACGCACCGGGCTCATCGGCGGCGGCGTTGTGCGATTCAGAGAAATCGTTCACACCAACGGTTTTGCCGATCTGAGCCTGTCCCTGCGTTATGCACTGCTCGTTTCTCCTCTGGCTCTCTCCCTGCAGGGCGGCACTAAGATGCCCCTGGGTTACGACAATTCGCCGTCGAACGACGGCCCTCCCCTGGGCACTGGCGAAGTGGATGGCGAACTCCACGTACTGGCTGGAAAAAGCCTCTACCCCTTGCCGCTCTATCTCTCCGCCGCTCTGGGATACCGTGGTCGCGGCGGGCGACTGCACGACGAGATCCTCTACGCGGTCGAAGCGGGGTACACAGCCGACCGGCTCCTTTTCAAGGTGGGGCTCGACGGGGTAGAGAACAGGAGCGCTCCGCCGGATATTTACGGCCGGACCGTGGTGACCCCTCTGCCCGGCGGTGGCGGAGTGTTGCCTTCTCTCGTCGTCGGCGACCAGCATATCGCCAAGGTCAATCCGGCCCTCATCTACTCTTTGAAGCCGGGCCTGCTATTGCAGGCGGATGTCTTTCATGTCCTTGCGGGCAAGAACACGCTCAGCGGCACCACGTTCGCTCTGGGTTTCGTCTTGGTGCGCTCTTAGCGCCCTGCCACGGCAAGAGGACAGCACTGCGGACACCAGGTTCATGCGCAGAACCGAACCAGTGAGACCAGTAAGCGTTCTGACTGTTTCACCTTGGGACAATGTGAAGAGATTTGCGTGATGAGACTTGCGATCACAGCCGTTCTTTTCGGGTTCTGGGCCCTGCTTTCGAGTGGTTGCGGCAGCGATGTGGTCCACACCTCCCCGCCGCCTTCTTCGGTCGACCAGGGGCAGGGGGAGGAAGGTGAGGTTTTCATCCACGACGTAACCGGCAAGTCCTGGGACGTGACCCACGCTGCGCGGAAATACGGCATGGAGCCATCCATGTTCGGGAACGGTCTGGGGCCTTTTGCCATCAAACCGATAATCAACGCCAGGATGCTGTCCCCCGGCGACCTGAATTACCCGCTCGACAGCCAGGGTATTCTCGTGATCGGGACGAGCCTGAACGGTTTCACCCGCGCGTACCCCATCGAAATCCTGAGCCGGTTCGAAGTCGCCAACGAGCAATTCGGGGAGGCGCACGTGGCCGTGGCCTACTGACCGCTGGTCAACCTGGCTGCCGTGTACAGCCGAGAAATCGACGGAGAGATCCTGACCCTGAGCGCCAGTGGATGGACCTATCGATCCACGTTCGTGCTGTACGACTACGAGACCGAAAGCCTGTGGTACCACCTGCCCGGCGAGGACGGCCTGACCTGTATCAGCGGCACCTACGCCGACCGGAAGCTGACGGAACTCCACTCCGTCCTCACCCGCTGGAACCTTTGGAAAGCGGAGTTTCCGGATTCAAAGGTTCTCACGATCCCGTAGTGCGCTACTGAACAGCGCGATAGTGTCGTTCTCAGGGACACGACACTATCGGCATTGACAGCTTGCCGCGGAGTTCGGCCTTCGAGTGTGTGACGGCGATGCGCTGGTTAGCATGATTGCTTCACCGGCCAGCAAACCCGGATTTATCTCGCGATGAGGTGCTGAGCCATGAAATGTCCGAAACGGCTCTTGCCCTGTGTGGTGTTGTCGGTGTTGGGGTTGGCCGGCTGTGACAACAAAAGCCCAACTCAATCCGGCTCTGACTCCACGGTCCTGGAGGGAGATTTTTCCCTCCGTTCCCAGGAGGATCTGGACCTCCCCGTGGCCCTCGGAGGGGGTTCGTTCCGCATCACCGGCGATCTCTCGGTCGAGGATTCTCCCTTCACCACACTTGAAGCCCTCGAGAATCTCACCCGCATCGGCGGGAACCTGTCCATAGGCAGCTTCGGTGCCGGCAACGCGGAGCTGACCAGTCTGGCTGGTCTCCAGAATCTCACCCGCATCGGCGGGTACCTGTCCGTATTCGGCAACGCCGCTTTGACCAGCCTGTCAGGGCTCGAGGGTGTCACCAGCATCGGCGGGGGTTTGTTCATCAGGAACACCTCCCTGACCAGCCTGTCAGGGCTCGAAAATGCCTCCAGCATCGGCGGGGCTGTTAACGCCGTCAACAATGATGCCCTGACCAGCCTGGCGGGGCTCGACAATCTGACCCGCATCGGCGGATTCCTGTCCATCGTCGGCAATGATTCCCTGACCAGCCTGACAGGGCTCAAGAACCTCACCGGCTTCGGGGGCGACCTGATAATCCACTACAACCCCGCGCTGACCAGCCTGTCAGGGCTCGAAAAGATCACGAGCATCGACGGGGACGCGTTTGACCGAGCATCCCGGACGGGTCCAGGCGTTTCGATCCTGGACAATGATGCACTTGCCAACTTGGCGGGGTTCGAAAATCTCACCCGCATCGGCGGGGACTTGTGCATCGGCAAGGTGCGTGACGGCAACACTGCGTTGACCAGCCTGTCAGGGCTCGGGAATCTCACTGACGTCGGCGGGAGTTTGACCATCTCCCACAACCCCGCATTGGCCAGCCTGTCAGGGCTCGAGAATCTAACCCGCATCGGCGGATTCCTGTCTGTATTCAGCAGCGCCGCGCTGACCAGCCTTTCAGGGCTCGAGAACGTCGCCGGCATCGGTGGAGTCTGGCTTACCGGCAATCCCGCGCTGACCAGCCTGGCAGGGCTCGAGACCCTCACCAGCGTCGGCGGATTCCTGTCTCTCGCCAACAACTCCGCCCTGAGCAGTCTGACAGGACTCGACAATATCACCCGCATCGACGGGTTGCTGCAGATATTGCACAACAATGCGCTGGCCAGCTTGGCACCGCTCGGGAATGTCGCCCGAGTCGCCGGCGATTTGAAAATCAGCGGAAATTACTTGCTGACCAACCTGGCAGGGTTCGAGAGCGTCACCAGCATCGGCGGGGGTCTGTCCATCTGGTACACCGATCTGACGAGCCTGGAAGGGCTCGGGAACCTCACCAACATTGGCGCAGACCTGTCGATTGGCGGCAATGATGCACTGATCAGCCTGGCAGGGCTCGAAAGTCTCACAGACATCGGCGGTAGTCTATCTATCGGCGATCGCCGTACCGGCAACACCGCCCTGGCCAGCTTGGCAGGCCTTGAGAATCTCACCCACATCGGCGGCGACTTGTCCATCCACGGCAGCGGAGGGCTGACCGATTCGTCAGCTCGGGCTTTCGCCGATAAACTGGTGGCAAGTGGGTTCACGGGCAGGGTGACAATCAGTGGCAATCAGCAATGACTGTTGCAGCGTCGAGAGATTGGTAGAGCATCTCGGCAAGACTGCCCAACTGGCGCATCTTCGACGGGTAGAGATCGAACGGTGTCGCTTCCCCAACGCCTCGTGCACAACCATCCCGGGTGTACTGTGCCTCCATAGAGCTGTTCGCGTAATTACTCGCACTCTAACTTTTCGGGGTGAGGACGTCGTTCACGTCCGCGTTTCCCATGACTCTCCGGAGCTCGTAGTTCGTCGTCGAGGAACGTCGTCGGGCGGCGATTGGATAGCCCTTGACATGATCGCTCTTCTTCAACAGCTCCCAAATCTTGCCGGTGCTCTGCTGATTCTCGCCTGCGCCACGCTGGTGGTGTCGTGCGAGAAATCCGGAGTCGCCGGGCATGAGAAGATGATTGCGCTCCTGGCCAGGGAGGCCGACAGGAGGTCGCTGCTCGACAACAGGGTTGGACAGTTCCAGGCGCCGGCGTTGCGCCGTCAGCTCGCTCGCCTGGCTGGCGCGGAGCCGCGTCTTCGCTGGCCGGTGTTGCGGGGCCTGGCCAGCGAGGAGTCACGGCTCGGGAATATCGATGCGGCGATAAGGCTCTATAGCGAGGCTCTCGAGTTGATCCGCGCCCGTAGTATCAAGAACAAGGCGCTCTACCTGAACATCCTGGAGCTCGCCATCGTCTACCTGCGCCTGGGGGAGACCCAGAACTGCGTGGGTATGCATACGAGCGACAGCTGCATCCTTCCCATCCGCGGGAAGGGGGTGTACCAAAACCAGGAAAGCTCCCGCAAGGCGATCGAGCTCCTGGAGGAGTATCTCGGGAGGTTCCCGGGGGCGCACGGGGCTCGCTGGCTGCTAAACATTGCCAACATGACGATCGGGGAGTACCCCGACGGGGTTCCCGAGCAGTTTCTGATTTCGCCCGATACCTTTGCCTCCGATGAGCCTTTTCCACGCTTCACGGACATCGCGCCCGGGCTCGGGTTGAACGCATTCGACCTCGCCGGAGGCAGCGCCGTCGACGACTTCAATGGCGACGGCTGGCTCGACATCGTGTGCTCGACCTCTGATCCTTCCGGACAGATGCGCTACTTCGAAGGCAACCCGGACAAGACGTTCACCGAGCGCACGCAAGAAGCCGGCCTGGTGGGTCTGTTCGGCGGTCTCAACCTGAACCACACCGATTACAACAACGACGGGTTCCCGGACATCCTGGTTCTGCGCGGAGCCTGGCTGGGCAGGGCGGGCGCGACACCCAACTCCCTGTTGAGGAACAACGGCGACGGCACTTTCACCGACGTGACCTTCGACGCCGGTCTGGCCGCGGTCAACTATCCCACCCAGACCGCGTCGTGGGCCGATTACGACAACGATGGCGACCTGGATCTGTACGTGGGCAACGAGACCGACCCGGATTTCTCCGCTCCGTGCCAGCTCTTCCGCAACGAAGGCGATGGAACGTTCGTCGACGTGGCCAGAGAAGCGGGCGTGCTGAACGAGCGCTACACCAAGGGCGTGATCTGGGGCGATTACGATGGCGATCGCTTCCCGGATCTTTACGTCTCAAACATGTTCGGAGTGAACAGGCTCTATCACAACAACGGCGATGGGACCTTCACGGACGTCGCCGGGAAGCTGAACGTCTTGGCACGCCACACCAGCTTCATGCCCTGGTTCTGGGACTTCGACAACGACGGCGCCCTGGATCTTTGGGTCGCGACCTACGCAGAGTCCCTGGACTTCCTCGCGGCCAGCTACCTCGGGTTGGAGCACGGAGGGGAGCTGGCGTGCCTTTACCGCGGTGACGGCAAGGGGGGCTTTCGGGAGGTTGCGGCCGAGCAGGGCCTGACCTTGCTGACGCTGACGATGGGCTGCAACTTCGGCGATCTGGACAACGACGGGTACCTGGACTTCTACCAGGGCACGGGCTACCCGGGATACGAGGCCCTGATGCCGAATGTGATGTACCGCAACCTCGGCGGGAGGGGCTTTGCGGACGTGACGATGGCGGGCGGGTTCGGCCACCTGCAGAAGGGCCATGGGGTGGCCTTCGCAGACCTCGACTACGACGGTGACCAGGACGTCTACATGCAATTGGGGGGCGCCTATCCCGGCGACATGTACGGCAACGCGTTGTTCGAGAATCCAGGCTTCGACAACCACTGGATCAGGGTCAGGCTGCGGGGCGTACAGTCAAATCGGCCCGGGATCGGGGCGCGTATCCGCTGCGAGATCCGGGAGGGCGGGAAGCGTCGCTCAGTCTACCGGCACGTGAACAGCGGCAGCAGCTTCGGGGGCAACCCGTTCATGCAGATGATCGGGCTCGGAAAGGCGACGCAGGTGGAGGTGCTGGAGGTGTACTGGCCGACGAGCGATCGGTTACAGACCTTCCGCGATGTGGCGGTGGATCAGTCGATCCTCATCACGGAGGGCCAGGACAGTATAGAGCGACTGCCGCGCTGAGATCCGGTTCACCATGGGCATCCGGGCGGCAACGGCTCCTCGAGTTCCTCGCTGACATACTGATAAAATCCGGATTTTCGGGATTTGTCCGAATCGGCTGACCGCTGACTCCATTGGAGGTCCCATGAAAATCACGAAGATTGAAGCCCATCAGATCGAAACACCGCGCGTCACCGGACACATCTCCGGTCACCTCATCGTCAAAGTCCACGTCGACGACGGTCCCATCGGCCTGGGCGAAGCCTCTGACAGCAAGTGCAGCGACGTTGCCGCTGTAGTCCGCCAGTACAACGAACTCCTTGTCGGTCGTGACCCCACCCGCATCACCGAAACCAACGAATTCCTGCGCACGCACAATTTCGAGAGCACCGTCTCGAACCATCATCTCGTCTCCGCCATCGACCTCGCCCTCTACGACCTCAACGGAAAGGCGCTAGGGGTTCCCGCCTACCGTCTCCTCGGCGGCAAGTTCCGCGACAAGATCTACTGCTGTTTTCCGACCTGGGGCGTCCTCGTCAAAGAGGACTACGAGGCCACTGCGGGTTACCTTCAGCGTCTCGTCGACCACGGCCATCATCTCTTCCGCTTTTACATCTCGGGGGACGACGCCGAATTCGATAACCGCTTTCTCACCGACATGTTCTGCCGATTCGGGGACAAGATCCGGCTCAAGCAGATCGATTTCTCAGGCCGATTCTCGGATTGGCAGACCGCTCTCCGCTACGCCGACGTCCTCCGTCACCACAACCCGGTTCATTTCGAGCAGCCATCCTGGGACCTCCGGGTCTGCGCAGAATTCACCAGGCGTATGGACCTCCCCGTCAGTCTCCATACCGCCACCCTCGAACGCGGTCTGGAATCGATCGAGCGCGGCGCCTGTACCGCCTTCAACCTGTGCAATGTCTTCTGCGGCCCAACCTACATCCGTCGCCTCTATGCCCTGGCCGAATCCGCAGGCATCTACTGCACCATCGGCACCGACCAGGAATCCACCCTCGGCACCGCAGGTCAACTCCATCTGGGCGCCTCCATGCCCAACCTCAGCCTCCCGTGCGACCCCATGGGTCCGATGCTCTACACTGCGTCTCCGGCTGTGGAACGCATCCACGCCGAAGGATCCTGCCTCACCGTTCCAGATGGCCCCGGTCTGGGGATCGAGCTCGACGATGATAAAATGGCCGCGCTCACGGTTGCGTCAGCGTGATCAGAATCAGTGAGCCCGAAGTTGCCATCTACAGCTCCTCAACTCCTACAAATCTGCCCGTGCCACGACTTCTGACGGCCGCCTCCACCAGCGCCAGAGTGTGGATCGCATCGGCATATTCCGAGCGGACCAGCGACCGTTCGCCTGTTTCTATAGCGCGCAACCAGGCACCGGTCTTATCCATGCCCAGGCTGTTCTCTTCAGGCACCGATTTGTCCAACTCCTGTCCATTGAGGTACCCAGTAATCCGGTTTTGGGTCACGTTTGCGCGAAGACGCAGGTGAGGGCCGATAACCTCGAGATCAAAGCTGAACCCTTCAGTGCCACAGTGATTGGTATGTGTGCCCAAGACACCGTTGTCAAGCGCGTAAGTCATCTGGATGGCATTCTCGGCGTCGAATTCGGAGCGGTCGTGTGCCATGTTTTTGACTGCCAGCGCATGTGCCTGAACCGGTTTGGGATTGCCCAGGACGAAACGTCCACAATCGAGCAGGTGGATGGCCTGCTCGGCAACAGGCCCACCGCTGATCTGCTGTTGCAGGAACCAGGGCGCCATGTTAAAGCTCAGGTAGTAATTAACTGTACAGACGGTCTGCATCAGATGGACTGTCTCATTGGCCAGCAGATGTTTCAGCCTCTCGTAGAGCGGGGCGTAACGCAATTGAAAACCAACGGCGGCAATTACCCCGGCTTTTTCGATTTGCTCCAGACAGTCCCGTCCCTCGTCCATGTTCAGCGCAGGGGGCTTTTCGATCATCAGATGGATACCCCGTTCACAAGCCATTCGCACCGGTTGAAGGCGTACCGGAGGAGGCGCAGTGATAACTACGCCATCGATTTCGTGCTCGAAAAACGGGTCGAGTTCATCAGTGGCGATCTCTGCACCGCTTGCCGTCGCCAGCTGTTGTGCGGCATCCAGGCGAGTGCTGTGAACCGCGACGACCTGCGCTCCATAAGCAGCAACGGCTCGCCCATGCGCACGTCCCATGTTGCCGGCACCGACAATTCCGATCCTTAAGCCATTTTGGTTCATTGACGGCTCTCATATGACTTGATGGGCAGCAGGCCCGAACTACAGCCATGGACCCATCAGAAACGATCTGCTGATTCCCTACCTTCAAACCTTCATGATGGTCCTCGCCTCAATCTGCGCCCAGTCTATCTCCCGCCCCAAACCAGGCGTCTGCGGCACATACATATAGCCGTCCCTGACCTCCGTAGTTTCCCGTATCAGGCCAGCAAATGCCGCAGAAATCGACCGGTCAGCAACCGTCGGCAGCCACGCCCCCACTTCCCACCAGTCGTCGTTTCGAGTCGCGGCCACAACCTGCGCCCCTCCACCGTGGACATTCAGTCCGAACATCTCTGCAAGATTCGCGAGCTTCATCTTGCCGGTGATCCCGAGCCCGGTATTCCGCACGATATCGATCGCTCCCGCCACAAGATAGGGCGTCGCCAGGTAGGGATTTCCATGTATCGATTCGAGCGCCATCACCGGTAGATCAACCGCGTCGGAAAGACGTTTCAGCCCGTTGATGTCGAACTCCTGCAGGGGCTCTTCGATCCATATGTACCCCAGCTCTTCCAACCCGCGCGACACTTTGATGGCATCTTCAACGGTGTATTGCTGGACGGGATCGTGCATTAATGCCATCTCGTTGCCGACCAGACTGCGGATGTCCCTGGCGAGGGCGAGGTTTGTTTCGACGCCCAGCATCGAGTGGTCCTTGAACCCCTTGTAACCCTCGTCCACTGCCCGTTGAGCCGACTTCAGCGTGTCTTCGTAGGGGATGGCCCGTTTCGGTGAGATAGGCCGGGACACGGTCGCGAAATCCACCGAGCAGCTTGTGGACAGGCAACCTGGCGTGGAGCCCCGCCAGATCCCACAAAAGGGTGTCGATCAAAGCGAGAGGATCTGTCGATGTCATATGAAAGTACCGGCGGGCCATCCACATTTTGTGCCACATGTACTCGCGATTCAGTGCATCCTGCCCGACGAGCTCCGACTCCCACTGGACCTTGAACGTACGCGCCTTCCACTCCAGATCCTCTTTCCCCCAGCCCGAGGAGAAGGATCCGATGGTCTCGAGATTCGCATCGGTTCGGATCCGGAGCAGACACGTGTAAGCCGGCCTGGGCTCCAAGCGGATCCCGTCCCCGCTGAACAGCCGATGCCCGAACCGCACCTTGGTTGACCCCGGATACTCCCGCATCGTCCGCAGTGGACGCCACTCCGGTTCAACGGGATCGCTTTCGAGGATCTGGAAGTCGATCGATTCGATTTTCATGGGGGGTGTCTCCTCACAGGCACATTATGGTCAATTGCAGTCGATGCGCATGCTATGTGGACGTTGAAGTGACTTTCCTCACCTGGCTTGCTCGAGCCCCTAGAAGTCCATCGCTATTTGATTACCCTTCATCCCGGTGAAATAATCCACGATAAGCCAGAATCCCCCGGACACGAACTGACCCAGGATCAACCCGTAGAAAAGAGGGATGAGCGAGCGATAAACTTTGAGGCCACCATACTTCAGGAGGACCGACTTGATCAACCAGGCCACAAAGACCGGAAACCAGGCCGTGTCCATCACCCTGTCCATGCTGACCACGAAGCCCAGGGGATGTAACGGCCACCACAGAAAGCGACGTTGCAAGATCAGCAGACCAGCCATCACTCCGCCTCCCATCAGCCGGATGAGCCAGCCCAGCCCGTTCGGTCCCGCATTCTCGTCGATCCTGCTCCCCACATACTCCCAGGTATACTGGGGCAGATAGCGCACGGGACCATCTACATTGATGCTCCCCTCCCGATAGGCTATCGACATCGACATCCAGAACGTACTGACCGCAGAAACCCCAATAGCGATCGCAATCGCAAGCAACAACCAGCGCTTGCGATGCCCGATCTCCCCGGTCAACTTCAATCCCGTGGCGCTATGCGCCATCATCGTGCTCGCCAGGGATTCCGTCCAGATCACCGTCGGACCCAACGCCGCTATCCCGGCAGGCCCTATATACCGCGCCCCGATCCCCGAGATCACGAAGTCCAGGGGGATATTGCGCGGAAACACCATCGGCAAGCCCGCCTCGGCGATGATGCGCGTCAGGCTGATGAAGGTTACCAGCGCTCCGAACAGAAACAGCGGCCCTACCCACAAGGGCAAGCCCGCACGCCACAGCCACACGCTCATCCCGACCACTCCGAGGATCACCCCCCAGACGGCGGTGCGGTAGGAAATGATCTCGTCGGAATCGTCCACCGACGGGTCCCCCCTGAACGCCTTGCGGAACACCTTCCGCAGGTGCTCCCGGGCAATCCAGAGCCCGAAGAGCACCAGCGCGGTCATGGCACCTATGCTCTGATGCGCCAGCAATCCCGTTACGCCGCCGCCGCCGCCATAGTTGGAAAGAGATTCCCCAATGCCCTGTCCCGTGAAGATGAGCACACCCTCCTCCAGGCGCCGCAGCAGAGTGAATACCCACATCCCGAACGTCACGTCCGGTTTGAGGAAATACGCAAACCCCAGGATCATCAGATTCAGCGAGAAGCCTACACTCGCGACGCCCCGTAACAGTGTCACGGTTCCCAGGTGTCTCGGAATCACGGGAACGAAGGGGTAGTAATGGTTCAAGGCATTGAGGCTTTCGCGGCCAAACGTCAGCAGCAGTCCCACCCACATCAGGGGGCTCTTGAAAAAAGGCGCCACCAACGAACCGCCGGATGGTGGCTCTACCATCGCCAGGGGGACTTTGGTGATCGGGTAGATCAGATGTTCGTGTTCCACCCACTGGCGACGGAGAATCACCATCGTGCAGATGCTTGTCATCCACAACGCCACCATGAACACGAACCACCAGAACAGCGGCGGCAACCACATGCCCCAGGGAATGGACTCGCCAACCGGCAAGCCTTCGAAGAACCACCGGATCCCCGTCTCATCGCGAGGGACCATCCATTCCGCCACGTAGGGATGAACCCGCTCCGCCCACCCGTTCTCCGGCGTGGCCAGGTAAAATACCCCGGCAGCGGACCCCAACAGCATGAAGCAGAATCCGTTGCGCTCTCCCCCCGAGAAAGCCGTAGCGATGACCATCATGATGTAAATGGTCAACAACTCCCCCTTGCCCAGGACCAGCCTCCGGTGAATGACCCCCAACAGTACCTGGACAACACCCACCCACAGGAAGAACAGAAAGAAAGCGGCGGGGCCATTCAATGAGCTCAAATGGCTGCCCACTATGACACGCGCACCGTAGGGTTCGCCCACACCGATCAACAGACTGAGTCCTGCTCCGATGACCAACGAGCGCGGCGTCACCCCCGGCGTCGACCGCTTCTCTGTTCCCCTTGACAAACTCAGTGGTCTCCCCCCTGACCTCCGTCGCTGCATATAAGCCCGCTGATGAAGTTGCTCTGCAGGCGAGGCCGAGTCATGGCGGTCGAAGACAAGGCGCAACGCCGTATTCGAACGCCAAAGCCGGCCGCAGCCCGGATGGGCTTTTTCAAGGGGCTGTTATGGGCGTAGCCTCGTGTTACCACTTTAGTAGCCTTTATAGTCTGACAGACTCCTCAGAACCACGGGACCAGCGCCTTGGACTATGCCATTTTGCGCGCAAACCATGCGGGAAGGACGCTGACGAAAGTAGCCCATTTTTTCATGTCGGTCCCCTGTGCAGCCGTCGGCTTCCTAAAGGCCGCCACCACGCTGACGAACACTTGCGGCCGCAAGTCCAGGTTTGAGGTGACTTTACACAGTCGTCGGCCGGCAGGTGCAATACGCTGGCGGCTGCACTCTGTCCATCAGGTGCTGTTGGTCGGGCTGTCATATCTGTGTACTATTTCTCCAGCCTGCGAGGTTGTCCGATCCTTCAGACATTGAGAATGAACGCCGGAGAAATGGACGAGCAACGTGTCACGAGCCCGCTGGTGGCGCGCTGGGCGCTCTGCTGGGTCCTGGCGTGCTGCAGCTGCGGGCCTCAGCCAACGCTTCCGGACCTCGCGATTCCCCGGAATCTCGATGCCGAGATCCGTTCCCTGGTGGATGATCACCTCGAGAGGGTACGCGAAGACCCATCGGATGCGGAGAAGTTGGGCCAGCTCGGCCTGGTTTTCGAGGCAAACGTGCTCTGGCAACAGGCCCGTCAGTGTTTCGAAGCGGCGGCGTTGCTCGCCCCCCGGGAATCCGTCTGGGCTTACCATGCCGCCCGCGCCACGCAGAATCTGGGCGATTTCGACGGCGCCGTAGCCGCCATGCATGCGGTGGTGAAGAGATTCCCAGGCTTTGCTCCCGCCCAGCACCATCTCGGGGACCTGCTGATCGAGTCTGGCGACATCGATGGGGCGGATGCAGCGTTCCGGCGCGCCGTAGCGCTGCACGGGAAGTCCCCGGAGGGTCATGTCGGTCTCGGCCGTGTCGCTCTCGAGCGTCGCGACTATGCCGCTGCCATCACTGCTCTGGAGCACGCCCTCTCCCTCCAACCAGGCCACAAAATGGCGGCGTTTCTCGTCGGGCGCGCTTACCGGCGCATGGGTCGCACCGAGGATGCGGATCGCGCCCAGGCTCGAGGCGAGGATGCCGAGAAGTCCTACATACCCGACCGCACGAGCAGCGACCTGGAGCGCTATTCCCGCGGCTACAGCACACGGCTCGATCACGCGGTGGGACTCCTCCGCGCCGGCAAACCCGCAGAGGCCATCGTCGTCCTGGAGAGAATGTACCAGGAGCGGCCGCAGGACTTGATGGTCATGAACAACCTCGCGGTGGCGTATCGCCGGGTGAAACGCCCTCGAGAGGCCCTCGCCATCCTCGATGCGGGCCTTGAGTTTCACCCGGGCGCGTTCGGGATATACATCAACAAGGCGGATTGCCTCAGCTCGCTGAAGCTGTATCCGCAGGCGCTCGCAGCCGCGGACGCCGCCATCGACAGAGCGCCCCAGATCGCGCAAGCTCACTTCGAGCGTGGCAAGGCGCTCCTGTTCATGGGAGAGTTCGCCCCGGCGCGCGAGTCTCTGGAAACCGCCATCGGTCTCGACAACAGCCGCCCCGGTTTCCATCAGTTCCTCGCCCAGGCGTGCCTCCGGCTCGAAGACCGAACCGGGGCGCGAGCTGCACTAGAAGATCTTCTCCGGCTCACTCCGCAAAATTACACCCTCCCCATCCACGTCAGCCTCGGGACCCTCTGCGTAGATCTCGAGGACTGGACGTGCGCGAAGCGAGCCCTCGAGGCCGCGCGCAGACTCAAGCCGAATCACAGAGCCGTGAAGCAACTCGAGCAGTACTACGAGCAGCGGAAACCGTGATGCGGGCGCGGAGAGTGTCCGCCGCCGCCCTTCTGTTCGTCGCGAGCCTCGGCTGTGAGCGAACGCCGACCACCACGAACACGAACGGGACCGCCGAGCCCGGCGGATCCCCGTGGTTCGAGGACCGAACCGCGGGTTCGGGTATCGACTTCCTCCACAAGTCAGGAAAGAAGCGATTCTGGTATCCGGAGATTTTCGCCGGCGGCGTTCTCCTCCTCGATTACGACGGGGACGGGCTCCTAGACGTCTATCTGGTGCAGGGCGGTGAGATCGCCGCTGAGGGAGGAGATCCACCCGGGAATCGTCTGTACCGGAACCTCGGGGACTTTCGCTTCCAGGATGTGACGGAGAGCGCCGGAGTCGGAGACAGGGGCTATGGAATGGGGGGCTCCGTTGCGGACTACGACGGCGACGGAGACATCGATATCTACGTCACCAATCTGGGGGCGAACGTCCTCTACCGAAACGAAGGCAACGGCCAGTTCACGGACGTCACCGCCGACGCCGGAGTCGGCGATGTGAACTGGAGCACGAGCAGCGTCTTTTTCGACGCCGACCGCGATGGAGATCTGGATCTCTACGTAGCGGACTATCTACGCTGGTCGATCGCTACCGACGTCGAGTGTTTCTCCGGATCCGGGCGGCGCGTCTACTGCAACCCGAACAACTTCCAGGCGTCGCAGCCGGATGTACTCTACCGCAACGACGGCAACGGGCGCTTCACCGACATCAGCGTCGAGGCTGGAATCCACCAGGCGCGCGGCAACGGACTCGGTGTCGTCGCCGGCGATTTCGGTGGCGACGACCGCATCGATCTATACGTCGCCAACGACGGTATGGCCAACCAACTGTGGATCAACCGGGGCGGTCTGAAGTTCGTCGATGAGGGACTTTCCTCGGGGACGGCTTTCAACGCCGTCGGAGAGGCGGAGGCCGGTATGGGTATCGCCGCCACGGACGTCGACAGCGATGGGGATCTCGACCTGTTCGTCTCACACCTCAGGGAAGAAACGAACACGTTCTATCTCCGGGATACGGACCGCTTTTTCGAGGACATCACGAATCGAACCGGGCTGGGCTCAACGAGCTATGAGTTCACCGGGTTCGGGCTCGGCATCATCGACTTCGACCACGACGGCCTCCTCGACATCTACGTGGCCAACGGCCGTATAAACTACTGGGATCCGGTCAATGACCCGGAGGACATCTACGCGGAATCGAATCAACTCTTCCGCGGTGTCGGCGCGCTGAAGTTCGAGGAAGTCGCGCCCCGGGGAGGTACCGCGAGCCCGATCGTCGAGACAAGCCGCGCCGCAGCCTTCGGAGACCTCGACAACGACGGCGCCGTCGACATCGTCGTCGGCAACCGCGATGCGAAGGCCACGGTTTTGCGCAACACGGTCGGTTCACTGGGCCATTGGGTGCAGCTCGCCATCCGCGACAGCGAGGCGCGTTACGCCCTGCACGCCCGCGTGCGCATCGACGCCGGGGGGGTGTCGCGCTGGCGGCGCGTGCAGCGGGCGTACAGCTACTGCGGGAGCAACGACCCTCGCGTCCACTGCGGGTTGGGATCCGCGACCACGGTGGACAAGGTCACGGTGTACTGGGAGGACGGCACAACGACGGAATTCGGACCCCTCGATATCGATCGGGTCCACGTCCTGCAGCGAAACTAGTACCTCACGGCGCAGATATTTGCGGCATACATGGTATATCTGATTTTTTTCATCTCCGGTATCAGCGGTCTTGTTTATCAAGTCATATGGATCCGCCAGTTTGGGCTCGTTTTTGGAAATACCATCTACTCGTCCTCAATCGTAATCGGCGTTTTCATGCTGGGCCTCGGGCTTGGGAGCTATGTCATCGGCTCCTTTTCCGACAACAAATACCGAAAGAATCCCACAACAGCATTGAAGCTTTACGCCGTTTCAGAGGTCTTGATAGCAGCTCTGGGCTTGGGCATAGCCCTTTTACTGGTTCACCTGGAAGGCATATCGAGCACAATCACTTCCTATCGTACCGGGGAATACGGTTGGCACTATATCACTTTCTCGTCCTACCTGGTCAGGTATGTCATCGCAATTTTCACCATTTTTCCGATTACCTTCCTTATGGGAGGAACCTTAACCCTTCTGATCCGCTACCTGGTGAGGACAAATCTTTCCAGCGCCGGATGGCACATCGGTCTGCTTTATGGATTAAATACGGCTGGTGCAGCCCTGGGCTGTATTCTGGTTGATTTCTTTGCCATTCCCAACCTGGGCCTGTTTCAGGCTCAGGTTATGGCCGTTCTGCTCAATCTGCTCGCGGCTGTTGGTGCCTTTTGGATATTGAACATCGAAGTACGTAGACCCCGCCTGGATCCAACCCCCGTTGTTCAAGACAAACACACAACCCGGGATTTTCAAAATCGGTCGTTCAGTTTTGTCATTCTGGCCATTGTCCTGTCCGGCTTTGCGGCAATGGGAATGGAAATCGTCTGGATCCGCTTCCTGACCAGCGCTGTCGGACACCTCCGCTCCGTGTATTCAATTCTGCTAATGGTCATACTAGTCGGAATATGGATCGGGTCAGTGGGAGGAGGGTATTTTGCACGATTCTTCAGGCGGCCCGCAGATCTGTATATCCTCTCACAGCTACTGTTTACATCGACCTGTTTGACTGCCTTTTTGATTTTCAATGAGCATGGCCTGTACACGTTCGATGAACCCCCCGACCCTGTGCAGCTAAGTGCCTTTTCAGGCACACTAGTCAATATTTGGGTGATATTGCATCCGACGCTGGTATTGATATTCGTTCCATCGGTTTTTATGGGATTCGCGTTTCCTCTCGCGAATGCTATTGTTCAAACAAGGGAGCACAACGTCGGCAGAAGAGCCGGAATCCTCTATCTGGCTAATACCCTTGGTGCTCTGGGAGGAAGCATGTTGTCGGGTTTTGTTCTGTTGCCTCTATTGGGGCTGAAATGGAGCATCGTGACACTCCTGACAGTCGCCCTTCTGGTCACAATTCCACTTCTCCTGCTCTCCAAATCCCAGGCAAGGACAACAGAGATTGGAGGCAGACTTCACAAACCGGCCTTCGTCATTGTTTCTCTGATGCTAATCGCCGGTCTGACACAATGGTTTCTGCTTCCCCCAAACGCGCTTCTGCACGAAGGCTCTTGGACCAGGGAAGGCAAATTATATTTCGAGGGTTCCAACGTCGTAAAAACCAGCGAAGGAATCCTCGAAACGATCGTCATACTGGATCTTCCCGAAAATGAAAAAGCATTGATAACCAATGGACACCGAATGTCCAGCACCTACTGGCAGGCCCAGCGTTACATGAGGGCCTTTTCACACATTCCCCTGCTTCACCTGCGTGATCCCACAGACGTCTTGGTCATCTGTTTTGGCGTTGGAAACACCGCACATGCGGCAGCACTGCATTCCTCGGTGAGAAATATCGAGGTGGTAGATCTATCGAAGCATATTCTCGAGCACGCGGGATATTTCAAGGAATCCAATCAAGATATCCTGAACGATCCTGGCGTTTCGGTTTTTGTAAACGACGGGCGACAGCATTTAAGGATGCAAGAACACAACCGCTACGACCTCGTAACTCTGGAGCCCCCGCCAATCAAGCAGGCAGGTATTGCCTCATTGTATTCCCGTGACTTCTATGAGCTGGTCAGAAGACGCCTCAAATCCGGGGGCTTCTTGACCCAGTGGCTACCGCTGACGCAACAGCCTGCGCCAATCGTTAAATCGATGATCCGTTCTTTCATCGATGTGTTTCCCAATACCATCATGCTTTCGGGTGTCAAAACCGAGTGTATTCTGGTCGGGCGGAAAGACGCAGAAATAATCCTCGATCCAGTTTCAACAGAGAGAAAATTGGTTCAAAGCCCCGAGTTGCAGGAAGACCTTGTCAAGATTCGGATCAATTCCCTTACCGACATCGCCGGTATGTTCGTAGCGGATTATCAGACTCTGTTGAGTGCAGTCAAAGATCATGCGCCGGTTACCGACGATTTTCCGATCATGGAATACGGCATGATTTTTTTTCATGATCCAACCCCTGCAATGGACTTGATGAATCCCGCGAGAGCCAGATCATGGTGCCGCAACTGCTATGAAAATGGAAATCCCATCCCGGAGTTCGGGGACCTCGATCTTTATCTGCGTCTGATACAGACTGTATTCATAGAAAAAGCGAAAGGCCCTGGTGCACCACGCTTTACGCTGAAAATTGACAATCCGAACTTGATCAGGACCATCGAACGCCATCCGTTTCTAAAATCCCTATTCTCAAAGACATAACTTGCTCTTTGCCCGAATATCCCCAATGCCTGTTGGCGATCGGCAGGAAGGTTGATACGTGACCATTGACCTCCGTTCCCTCGTTTTCCTGCTCACCGTGTACGGCGCTTTCTTCGCGTCCGGCGCCGGCAGTCTGATCGCCGAGGTCACATGGAATCGGATGCTGATCACAGTGGTCGGCAACTCGATGAGCGCGACCGCCATGATCCTGGCCGCGTTCATGGGCGGACTTGGGCTGGGCAGCTATGTCGGAGGGGAATACTTCAGCAAGCGCCGCCCTTCCCTCGTTCCCTACATCCTGCTGGAGATCGGTATCGGCGCCTATGTTTTTCTGTCGCCGTCGCTGTTCGATCTCCTGGCACAGCTCTTCACCTCATTGGCGGAGAGCTTCGACGATCGGGCCATCCTGACCGTCGCCCGCAGCGTGGTCAGCCTTGCGGCGCTTCTGCTACCCGCATTTCTGATGGGTTCGACCTTTCCGGCGATGATCTCCGGGGTCGCACCCGATTCGTCATTGCAGCGAACAGCACGGACAGGCTACCTGTACAGCACGAACACTCTGGGTGCTGCCGTGGGCTGTTTCGTGGCGGGGTATTACCTGCTGGGCGAGTTCGGGGTTCAGAGCACCCTGACGTGCGCCCTGGGCCTGTACATCGTTGCCGTCCTGTGTGCGTTCGCGGCGAGGAAGGCCGCCCGGCACACCCTCCCTCGGGCCGCCGTATCTCCCGCTGCCGCCAGTGCCGGTCTGCCGGTCGACGATGGCACGCGGCGTTTTCTCAACCTCGCAACCTTCGCGGTGGGTTTCGTCGCCCTGGCTTACCAGGTTCTGTTGACCAGGCTGGGTATTCTCTACCTGGGGAACAGCGCGCCAGTATTCCCGGTCGTGCTCACAGGTTTTCTCCTGGGAACCGGAATCAGCGCCGTTTCGGGGACATGGCTCTACGGGGTATTGCGACGCAACAGGCGCAGAAGCGACCGCCTCTTCGGTTTCACCGCGCTCGCCGCGGGGGCCTTCGTGCTGCTGACTCCTTATCTCCTGCTGACCGATTGGGTGCTCGGCACGGACCAGTCGGCGCAGTTCGGCCCCGCCAGTTTCGGGATTCTGATCCCTGTCATCGCGATCATAATCGCTCCGACGATTCTGATCGGGGCGCTGTTGCCGCTGGCGATCAGGATGCTCCAGCCGCAGGAACGCGACGCGGCGACGCGGGAAGCCGCCACCCTGTATGCGCTCAATACGGCTGGGGGTCTGCTCGGCGCCGGCCTCGCGAACCACTATCTCGTCCCCCTGATCGGAGTGCAGGGCGTTCTCATCGGCCTGGCATCCGCCTGCGCGGCTGTGGGCGTCTTCAATCTGCTTCCTCCGGACCGGGGTTTCCGGCGTTGGTCAGCCACCGTGCTCGGCGTTGCCGCCCTGGCGGGTGTTCTTGCCGCGGCGCTCCCGAAGATGATGGACCTGTACGCCGGGAAGATCGGGGAGTTTACCGAGGCGCGGTCGACCGAAGTTCGACTTATTCAGGAGGGACGGGTCGCCACCGTTACCGTCCTCGACCAGGTGGATCCCAGAAGAGGCACGTACCGCGATATGTACCTGAACGGGGTCGAGGAAGCGTCAACCCGCTACTGGCACACCCAGTTGTTCAAGCTGCTGGGAAGTTTTCCAGTGCTGATCCATGAGGCGGAGGAACCCAAACAGGCGTTGGTGATCGCCTTCGGGGCCGGTATCACGGCGGGCTCGGTACTGGCTTCGGACCGGGTCTCCTCCCTCGATGTCGTCGACCTGAATCCCGATGTGGAAGGTATCAACGACCTGTTTGCGGATGTGAACGGGGATGTGTTTCACAGGCCGAGATTCCATTTTCACCATGATGACGGCCGCAATTACCTGGTGACCAGCAGCAAGCGCTACGACGTGATCATCAGCGATTCGACTCATCCGCGCGCCTACGACAGCTGGGTCCTGTACACGGAAGAGTTTTACCGGGCGGTCGCCGAGCGTCTGCTTCCCGGGGGCATCTTCGCGCAGTGGGTACCGGTTCTCGGCAATATGCAGGGCGATCTGTTCAGGATACACCTTAAAACGTTCCGGAGCGTGTTTCCCAACTCCACCTTCTGGTATGTCTACGGCTCCGACCAGGCGTTTCTGGTGGCAACTCCCGAACCCTTCAGGCTCGATGCCGAATACCTGCAGGAACAGCTGGACCGCTTGCCCGGATGGTTTCGCGCGCGCGAGTACCAGATCGACACGGTCGCACGTATCGCCGGGTTTTTCTGGCTGGACGGCGCGGCCATGGCCAGGATGATCGGCGATGAGACGCGGGTCAATACCGACGATCTCCACTACTTCGACAAGCAGTCAGCCCTGGAGCCGGCACCGGCGCAATTGCGCCTGCCGCGATTCCAGGCTGCTGCCCTTCCTCATATCGAGCGGGCAGACGACAGGCTGCGCGAAGACATCCGCAAGGAACAGGTGGTGGCGCAACTGCTGGCCAGGTACGGTTTCTACCGGACGCAGCAGGACCTGTTCAACGCGTATTGCCTGATGCCCTGGAACGGCAATGTCCGGTATTTCCTGTCTCGGGGATTCCCGGATGGCAGGCTGCCGGATCACGAGACCTTCTGCACCGTGAGGAGCCTGAACCAGCAGGCGCAGCGTCTCAGCGGGCAAGGAAGGTATGCCGAGGCAGAGACCCTTTACAGGCAGGTGCTGGATTTGTTGGAGAAGTCCTTCGGGCCCGGGCACCCCGGGGTCGCCGAAACCTTGAAAAGCCTGGCTGAACTCCGGCGCGAGATGGGAAACACGGAAGAAGGTGAATAGTTTGCAGCACGAGCCATGAGAGTCAGATCCGGTCAGTAACACACCAGGATCGTCCTCCAACAAACTTTTTTTGGCTGGATCGAATGGTGGGTGGCGATCATCGGCACGCCCACATGATGTCGAACATCGAATTGGTGACGAACCGGCTCCCGATCGCCCCTGAGGCGGTCGAGGCGCTGGCGAGCATGCGTTCCCGTCTTCGGGAATGGCGCAAGGAGACCGGCGACCACTTCGCGGCGCCGGGGATGCGGGGACGAGGAGCAATTCGGTGGATATGGGGGTTCGGGCACACAGCGAAACAGGGACCAGCCTGTGGACACAGCCGGTGTACGGCAGGCGGTTCTTTGCAAAGGAGGAGGAGTCACACATGAGCGAGACTGAACCCAGGTACACCGTTGCGATCATCGGGTGCGGACGTCTCGGCCAGCACTACGCCGAGGTTTACCAGACGCTTCCCGGGACCGAGCTGGTCGCCATCGCCGAACGCAACTCGGAGCGGCGCCGGGCGGTCGGGGAACGCTTCGGCATCGCGGCCCTCTACCCGGACGCCGAGGCCATGTACCGGGAAATCGTGCCCGACATCGCCGCCGTCGTGCTGCCCGGCAAGTACATAAAGGATGCCGTGATCGCCAGCGCCCAGGCGGGGGTCAAGGGGGTCTCAACCGACAAACCGATCGAGGCCTGCCTCGCCGATGCCGACGAGATGGTCGACGTGTGCGCCGAGCGCGGCGTCGTCTTTGCCGGAGGCAACCTCAAGCGGGCGCTATCGGACCTCCAGGACGTCGCCGGATGGCTGCGCGCCGGCGACTACGGGGAGCTGCGCGGCGCCAGCGTGCACCGGTGGGGGGGCGGCGAGATCTCCGGCGGGGGCTGCCAGCATATCGCCGTGCTGCGGCTCCTCGCCAAGGCCGAGGTGACCGAGGTCATCGCCTGGGGCACTCCGGAAGAAGCTCTGCGAAGCGACAGCGACGAGGGCCTGATCATCAACGGACAGTTCCGCTTGAGCAACGGCCTCGTGTGCCCGGTGTTCGGATGGGAAACCCCTTTTCGCGGCGTCGAAGTATGGACCGACGACGCGCTGATCCGCTGGAACTGGGCGACTCCGGAAATCTACCGGGGCTTCGACCGCAGCGGCGCCCGCATCCAGGTGGACCGGGCATACACACCGGAACAGTATCCCCGGTTCTCTTACCTGGGCACCTCGATCCTGTCGTTTCTCGACGTGGTGACCAATGGCGGCGAGCTGGCAGTATCCGGACACGACCTGCGGCAGTCACTCGAAGTGGCGATTGCCGCCAAGTACTCGGCCCTCCGGGGCAGCGTGCCGCTGAAGCTGCCGCTCGAGGACCGCTCTCTGACGCTCTACCCGACCCCATACCGATGGCTCGGCGGCGACTGGTCGGGACGATTCCAGACCTACACGGAGGCCCTGGAGCATCCCCTGTTCCCCAAGTTCAAGGGATAGCGCAACAGGGGAAGTCCGGCCCGGCAAGAGAACCGATGCGATTGCGCTGCACCAGAGAAGAGCGAGAGATCTTCTGGTTCCCGCCGCCGGGCAATCCCAATTGCACGGACCGGACCCTGGCCGCACTGGAGGAGCTCTACCCGGGCTGGAATGCCCGCAACGAGCACTGACCAACCAGGAGCCTGTCCGGGTAATCCATCTGCGTCGCGCGGCCTTGCCCGCCAGCCGAGCGCTCGCCTTCGACTCGGTCGAATTCCAGGCCCAGGCCTGGACCCGATCCATTCCGCTTGCACTGTGCGCAGATTCCCTGGCGACTCAGCGCTTCCACTCGTTATTCCAGAATCCCCACTCCAACACCTCTCCTCTGGCGTAGACCAGGTAATCCGGAAGGAGGTGCATGTCGAGATGGCTGCCCCAGCAGATGGCATCGGGCGTCGAGCCGCCATGAACGGCAAGGCACCTGTTCGAGTTCTCCGGGTGGGGAAAGATTGCGAACACGGCCACTCCGTTGGCGCTGAACGATTCGCCGGCCAGGCGGATTTCATTGCGGTCAAAAGCCACCGGCACGCAGTCGCGATAACGCGCCAGCAGACGGTTGGTAGAGGGCGTTCCGTACAGGAGGAGATTGTTCGCTCGCATCGATTCCTCGCCGACATCGACATCGTTGACTAGGCGCAGGTCGACGCTGTTTTCCCCCATTATACCGCCGCGATGGACGCCGCCGTTGCGGCTTCGATAGTAGCCGCGTGCATCCGAGGCGACCCAGCTGTTGAAGAAGGTTTCCTCCTGGGTGCCGGCGGTGCCGGGCACGAGCAGCAGCGGATCATGGAACAGGTCGCCTACCGGCCCGGAACAGCCGTGCCGTTTTTCCCTCGCGAGAGCGTCGGGAAGAATCGGGTTCCAGTTGCCGTCCGGGTCCCGTCGAAAGGTCCTCGTTTCCCCCGCCGGCAGGTTTCCCGCGGGCTTGCCCGAAAACAGCACAAAGCCGTCCCCCGGCAGGGGACCCAGCGTCAAGGTGCGCACACCTTCTGCCTTCACCGCGATCTCCCCTTCGCCCAGTCTGGCGTCGACGGAGCCGCACCGCCCCCGTATCGATCCAGCTGCTCGATGGCCACCCAGTGCGAGCGGTTGTGCCGCAGATCGCAGGTGACGAGGGAAACGATGCCGGGATGGCGCTTCTTGCGCCGGGCGAGCAACCACAGGATCACTTGCTCCCAGATATCATCGAGACGGCAGCCGTGGCCGGTCGCCGGCACCTCGGTGTATATGAACTCGAAGCCCAGCGCGTCGAGTCGTTCCGCCATCTGCCGGGAATGCGCTACCGGTACCCCGCCACCCACGCCGCGGTCCCACTCGCCGTGCACGATCCAGACCGGCGTATGGCGCAGGTTCTCGACCAGGAAGGCCGCCGACCGGGCCCGCCAGGAAGGCTCCTCCCAGTCGTGCATGGGAAAGGTGAGCCCCCCCGGTTTTTCCCATAGGCGGTAGTCGCAGTAGCCGCAGAAAGGGGCGGCGGCGGCGAAGAGATCGGGGTAGTGGGAAATCAGGTACCACGTGGCGGCGCCACCCATCGAGGCGCCGGTGATGGTGATGCGATCGCGATCGATGGCGTAGCGCCTCGCCACCGCTTCGATCGCTTCGAGCACGTCGACTTCGCCGTAGTTCTGGTAGAGGGAACCCGGTCCGCGTCCGGTGGGACGCAGGACGACGCAGTCGCGCCCGTTCCTCGCGGCAATCCCGGCGATCTCTTCGGTCAGACGGAGGCTACCGTCGAGATCTCTGATGGCGCCGGGGCTGACCTCGAGGATGAGTGGTTTGGGTTCGTCGGATGCGCTGGTAGCGCAGACGGCATACGGAATCGGCTCGCCGTCGACGGAGGAGGTATAGTGCTCGAGCTCTCCTGAGGGGCTCACGGATTTTCACCGTCCAAGCCGCGCCCCGGGATTTCCCGGCCTCGTCGTGACATGATGGCCTTCCAGGATGTTTGCATATAGCCTCGGATCACTTCTGTTGGGAATGGACTCGCCTGGCACAAACCCGACGCCAGCTTTCGCGCCGGCGTCATCATTGTCTTTCGGTCAGTGGTAGGGCACCGGGATCTCCTCCCCGTGCCAGGGAAAGGCGTAGGTGGGTCGGTGTACAAAGCGGCGCATGACCATGTCCAGGCGGATGGATGCAGCAGGCGGAAGCCGGACCGCGAAGTATTTCGACTCCACCGGGATGGTCCGATCCCCACAGGTCAGTTCGACGAACCGGTGCTCGGCGAAGGCCCCGGCCTGCACGATGAGGTTTCGCGTCTCGCTGGTGTTCAAGTTGACCAGATGAACCCCTGCATTCCCAGCCCCCAGCTTGTCGACCAGGGCGGCGACGTCGGGCGGCAGTCCGGGACGGGCGCGGTCCGAATCGAAGTAGCGCAGGGTCGCGCGCAAGAGGCCGCCGGTGTACACGGAGTGCGGCGCCCCCATGGTCACCTGCGTCAACCCCTTGGTGTAGACCGGATTGGGAGGACAGTAGTTGTCGGCGATCAGGGCCCGGGCATCGCGGGTTTCGTTCCGGATCGACTCGAAAGCGGTCTGGGCGTTCTCGTACTCGGCCTGCAGGATCCTGGTGGGCCAGTCGGGGTTCTTGCCGTCGTAGTACTGGAAGCGGGCAAGTTCGGTGTCGCCGTAGTTCTTTTCTCCGACGACAGGCACGTGATTCCAATCGCGCTCTTTGTCGGTCTCCCGGATTCTGGCGATGAGGTCGTAGTCCTCGGCCGCCATGGATATGTGGTACAGGTGGGCGAGTTCCTGCATGCGGAACGGAGCCGGCGGCCGCTTGCCGGGGTCTCCCAGGGCGTACTCCCAGCCGCCGGGACCGTAGCGGGCCGGAAGCAGGAGCTGGCCGTCCTCCCGCGTGACGGCATTCTCCATGAGGATCCTGATCTGCGAGCGCAGCAGCTCCAGGTAGCCGAAGTCGCCGGTTAACAGGACGGCGCATTCGGCCGCGATGGTCAGCGAGTTGAACATGATGTTGTAGCCGACGAAGCTGTTCCAGCCGTAGAGCCCGCCCCACCACTGGCCCCGGCGGTTTTCGCCGATCCTGCCCGTCGGTCCGACGTTGTCGGGCATGATGCCGCCGTTGCGCCGCATCCGTTCCATCCAGGCTTCCGTATACTCCAGCACCCACTGCCTGTACTTGTCCTCGCCGGTGTACAGGTAGGCGTTGGTGACGAGGGCGGTGGCACCCAGGCTGTTGGCCACGTCGCCGTTGAGGACGATATCGTCGAACAGCTTCAGAATCTCGTCCCTGCGTTCGGGGGTTTCGAACCAGTCCGGTTCCAGGTTTTCCACCGCCGGATACAGGGTGGCCCGCACGCCGTAATAGCGGGATATCTCCCCGATGCTCGCTATTCCCCCCTGAAGCCACATGATCGCATTATCGACACTGGCGTGGCGCATGGGGCCGACGCTGGTCTGCATGGGGCTGCGGAAGATCTTGTGCCGGGGATCGTAGTTGGGGGCCTCCGGATCTTCGTTGAGGAACATCGCGGCAAACCGCCTGGAGCGGCGCACGTTCTCCGAGATGGTGGGGTCGGCCAGGCCGAAATAGTAGAAGGCCATGTTGCCCTCGCCCTGGTGGTGCCACTCGTTGGCGCCGGGAGAACCCTGGTTGTAGTACTCGTTGTGAATCTGGGGACTGAAGCGGGGGTGCACCCTGCTGACGATATCGTCGGCGAAGAAACGGGTGGTTGCATTCCACTGCTGGAGCGCCAGGTCGAGCACCTGTCTATCTGCCCCCATGGCGTAGAACAGGCCCCAGTTGTATACCCGTTCGTAGAGGTCGTCCACATCGTCGGCGAAGTAGAAGGCACCGCCCTTTTCCGCGTACTTGTCGACCATGGGCCGAACGGCTTTCTCCATGAGTGCCATCAACCGGCGTTCCAGGAGCGCCCATCCCGGAGGAGGGGAAACCTGCGTCGCTACGACCTCGACCACCCCGGGGACAGTCACCTGCCTTGAAGAGCCTGCATCCGCCATTTTTTCCCTCCAGTTCGAAGTTCCACTGCTCTCGTTTCTCCCTCGATCTCGGTTGCGTCCGACAGTTCGAGCATTTCTGAAGATCGGGTTGTCAGGGGTGTTCCGTCGACAGGCAGAACCTCGAGTCGCCACCGTCAGCGGCCCCTGCGTGGTTCAGCGAATGTCGATGTCCAGCTGCTCGAGACCGGCACGCAGCGCGATCTTCGCGGCGCCGTCGAGCGGCGGGACGATCCGCGTCGGTCCCACCGGGGTGCCGCGGTCCGCGAGCATCTGCTTTACTCCCGGCAGCGCACCGACTTCGAGCAGCAGTCGGATAACGCGATTAGCCTGCACCTGGCAGCACCGGGCGGCGGCCAGATCGCCTGAATCGAAAGCGCGGCGCATTTGCAGAAAAATCTCCGGCATGACGTTGTAGGTGGTTCCGATGGCGGCGTCCGCGCCCATTACCATCGCCGGCAAGGCCATTTCATCCGGCCCGGAAACGGCGTTTATACCGCCGCCTGAGCGGTCGATGAGCTGTCCGAAGAGATAGAGGTTGTGGTCGGTGAACTTCACCCCCGCGAAGTTCGGGACTTCCTGCATTGCTTCGAGAAAGTTATCGGCCGTGGCCCTGGTATCGGCCTCGTGCTTCAGCCAATACACGTAGAACGGCAGGTCGGTCGCGGCCCCGACGGCGGCGTAGTGGGAGACCGCGGCGCCGAGGTCGTTTGGAGCATCCACAGGCGCCACCGAGGCGACCGCATCGACTCCCTTAAGGCGCGCGGCGTGCCGCGCCAGCTCGACGGCGTTATCCGTGGACGTGCCGCCTGCCTGCAGGATGATTCTCACCTCGCCGGCCACTTCACGGGCGACGACCTCGGCCACCTCCTGGCGCTCCGGCAAGGACATCGCCCTGCCCTCGCCGGTTCCACCGCAGACGAAGAATCCCTGGATCCCGGTGTCGATCAGCGCCCTGACCAGGGCCCTTTGACGATCGCCGTCGACGCGCTCTCCACGGTCGTCGAACGCCGTGCAGAGCGCCGGCCAGATACCTCGAGCCAGCTTTACCATCGTCCCGAACCTTCCTGGTAAATAACTACCGGCCGACTCTCACTTCCGGAATCTTTCCGTACCCGGCGGCATGGCAGTGACCAAAACGTACGCCTGGTCACGCTGAGGCCACCGTCAGCTCTCTCATCCTGTCCTCGTCCAGCTCGACCCCCAGCCCGGGGCCTTGCGGCGGATACAGGTGGCTGTTCTCGGTGCGGATCCGCTCCCTGGCAGGCGAAACCGTATACAGCAGGGGGCCGGCCGGATCCGAGGGAAGGTCGAGGTTGGGAACCGAAACCCCGAGGTGAACGGCCCCAGCCGTCCCGACGGTCGAATCCTGATCGGTGGAAAGGAAGGTCTTGAAACCAGCGGCTTCCGCCAGCGCGAACATGCGGCGGACGTAGGTCGGCCCCCACCAGATCCACGCCAGGTTGAGGACGGTGCAGGCTCCCCGCTGGATCGCCTCGTAGCCTTCTTCCAGGCTGCGGATATGCTGACTCACCGGCACGTCCACCCGCTTGACGAAATCGGCGCACACCCGCAGGTCGTTCGACGGCTGCTCGAAGTTGTACGGATCGTGATGACGCAGGGCATCGGCGTAGCGCAGGGCGGTCTCCCAATCCGGGAAACTCCCGCTGAAATCGATGGCTTTGAGGCGGATTTTCTCACCGAAGCGTGCTTTCATCTCGCTTAAAAAACGGTCGTCCAGATCGCTGTCGCCCGAGATGTAGTAGCGAAACAGGTGGTGCCCCAGATCGACCAGCCGCTGCAGGTAGCTGGCGTTCCGCTCGAAACCTCCCTGCAGGTGTTCCCCGATGATCGGATAACAGAAGTACACATTCTCCCGCATTTTTCCGCCCAGTAAATGATAGGCCGGCACCCCCTGCAGTTTGCCGTTGAGGTCGTAGAGCGCCAGGTCGATGGCCGCGGTCAGGTGCGGGTTGCTCACCGTGCTGGCAAAGTCCTGCGTCCTCAGGAATTCGTTGATTTCGGTAATACGGGTGGCGTCGCGTCCGACCAGCAGGTCGTTGTAACGCACTGCAATGGCGCCCAGGTCGTCGGCCCGGCTGTCCGGCGCCTCCCCCAGTCCTACGAGCCCGTCGTCGACGTGGAGCTTGACAATGACGTGGCCGGTCGATTCCCCAGTTTTGACCGGGTGTTCCTGGTAATGGCGCGGGGTTTCGATCTGGAACGTTTCGACTTTCGCAATTTTCATTTGTCGTTCCTTTCGGTGCGCGCGTTCCGCCTTGGGCACGCGGCAACTGCATCATTACGACCAGACGAAAATCTCCTCGTCGTCGGGGGACATGCCGAAGAAAGCCGCAAGCACGATACGCGGCCTCTCCCCCGTGACCGGAGGTACTTCGTGGATGTTTTCGGAGAAGAAGAAGTACAGGTCGCCCGGCTCGAGCTGGATCTGAACCCGGGGGATTTCCCGCTCCGCGGCGTACTTCCCGAACGTGCCATCAGTTATGTATCTCTGCACCGCGGGAGTCCAGGGGCAGTTGTAGAGGAAAGGCTCTCCGCACTCCCCTTCCTGCCCGGAGTTCTGAAAGCACATCACCCCGGCCAACTGGTTCCGGAACCTCGACACCTGGTAGTCGTACAACTTCTGCCGCTTTGCCACGGAGTCGAAGTGCGGTCCGTGTCCGGCGCCGGAATAGTAAATGCGGAAGACCGCCGGTCCGTAGAGGCGTCCATCCGGCTCGCGGGCGGTCATCACCCGCTTGTCGGGCGCCAGGCCTGACAGGGCATCGTAAAAGGTCTTCACCGGATCGTCGTACCCGTTGAACAGGCTCTTGAACAGCCGGTGAGTGTCGGCGGCGCGGGCGAAGAACTCCTCCGGGTCGGCATTCAGCCCGGCCAGATGGGGACCGACGTAAACGGGGCGCCCTCCGTCCCCGGCAGGACGGGGGTCGTATGCCAGGCCGCGTTGGTAGAGCCGCTTCACGAGGCCGGCGCAGTGATCGGGATCGAAGGCCTCGCGCAGTACGATTCCAGGTGTTTCGCCCGCCACCAGCGCCTCGAGAGGCCGCGGGAATTTTTCCGAAATCCCAGTCAGACTGCCCTCGGCGGGAATCCACCCATTTGGAGCCGTCATCGTTCAGTTCCCATCCTGTGAGTCCATCGCCTTCCTCCCTCAACCCTTCATCTTTTCTTTCCACTTTCAGCCCGATTCCGAAACAGAAAGTCGATCGAATCCTCGGTGAATTCCGCTGTGTGATTCAAACCGCAATCATCGGGAAAGGCATCTTCACAACCGGTATTGAACATCAGCGGTCCGCGATTCCGGTACCAGGAGATGCAGTGGACCAGGCAATCGTATGCCGCGGGCCGACCCGAGCGATTCGGAGCCCCTCTATGCCAGAGCCGCACCTCCCGGATGAGCACGCTTCCCTTTTTCGCGCACCCGCTTACCGGGGGAGAAACCTCTCTTTGCGCCTTTTCGGTTTCCTTGTCGATCACGGTTTCCGGGAAGCTGTGCAGATGCGTGCCCGGCCACAGCTCCACTGCCCCGTTCTCTTCCGTCACATCGAGCGGAGAGATACTCACCTCCACGCACGCGGTCGGGTGGGGCTCGTGACCCGGCCGTAGATGGGGTCCGTCCCGGTGCAACGGCTGGGTGCCGCTGCCGGGACAATTGGTGTTTCCGTTGTAAAAGCTGTTGAAGATTCCCTCGTCCAAGAGTGCGGTGGTGACCTGAATCACCACGGGATTGGCCACAATCTCGCGAAAAACAAATCCTGCGGGTGCGTTCTCGTTCGGCCTTCCTCGGGGTTCGCCAGGGCGCCGCCGCCCCAACTCGGTTGAATTGGCCGGCGGCCACCTGTTTGGCTGTTTGCCGCTGATTGTCCTGAACCCTCCCGCCGCCAATCTAATTGAAATAGCCCCCCGCCGTAGGCGCCGAAATGGTCTTGGCCACAGGTGCGGCGGCCGGTTCGGGTGCGCTCGGCTGAGAACCCTTGCGGAGGATTGGTCCAATGTACACGGCACTACTGCCCATTCCCCGACCAAACCTGAAGCAAGCTGTCCGGCAGCGCCTCGGTCAACTTTTCCTCATGCACCACCACCTGGGCCCTGTACTTCTCCCGCAGCCGGGAGATCAGCCCCTCAAACTCTTCGCCCTGCCGCAGCCGCAGCTGCAGGGCGCGCGCTCTGGGGTGCGCCTGGGCATACGGCTGCTTGCTTTCGGGCACTCGCTCCAGCACACGGAAAAGGGTGTATCCGCCACTTACCTCGACAGGCCCCGTCAACTCGCCGTCGGTCGCTGCCTCGATGGCGGTCCATAACTTGGGATAGACCCGCCTGTGTTTCGGGTGGAGGTGAAACTTGGCGTCGCCATGCGGGTCGGGGCGCAGGCTGTGGGCTGCAAGATCGGTGAATGTTTCTCCTGACGCGATCCGGGCTCGAATTTTCGCGGCTGCGGCTTTGGACGACAGCAGCAATTCCTCTACATGAGCATATCCCTCGTCGAGGAACAGTTCGGGGTTGGCGTTGTAGTACTGCCGGACTTCCTCCTCGGTTACCTCGATGTCCGCTATGGCATGGCTCCTTATATGTTCGGCCAGTAGCGCTTCCCGCTTCTGCTTTCGGAACTTGCGGATGTCCGTGGTTTCATACAGCCCCTCATCCCTCGCCGCAAGCTCGATGAGGCGCGGACCCATTACATAGGTTCGAATCACCTGCCCGGCTTCTGCGGTGTCAGCGAAGGCCCGCCTGAGGTTGGAAGCCCGCAGAGCCTCATTGGCCTCGGCCACGGTGACCCTGCCTCGATCGTAGTGGTACAAGGGAGTGGAACTGGCCGCCAGGGCGCCGGAATTTCGCGCAGGGAAGGCCTTTGTCAGTTCCGTCAGACCGGTCCAGTCCAGGCGCACACGGTAAGTGTTTTCGAGCACCTCCAGGTGTTCCTCGTAGGCCCAAAATCGCCGCTGTTTACTCATTTGCTTTTTGATCAACCCTGCGTATTTCTCGAACTCGGCGGGCCTGCTATCCGTGAAGCGAACCACCTGCCAGGCTCCCCCGGTAGTCGGTACCGGCACGGACACCTCGCCTTCGGCCAGCGACTGGAACAGGTCGGGTGGAATTTGCAGCCTGGCCAGGACGGGGTGCATGTCAAGCGCGGGGCGCGTGACGTATCCCAGCTCCCCCCCCTGCTGCGCCGCCTGTCGGTCGATGGAATGGAACCGGGCGACCTCCTCGAAAGGCTCTCCGGACTTGAGCTTCTCGACCAACCTGTCCATGCTTGCGCGGTCCCGCGCCACGATCCTGCTCAGGTTCCGCTCCCTGTCGAATTCCTCGCGCTCGAAAAATTGGCGCATCTCTGCCTCGGTTACCGGGGCTCCGGCCGGCATTTTCGAACGGTACAGGGCGCGAACCTTTTCGTCGACCGCTTCTCTCACCGCCTTCTCCACGGGCTGTGTCGTGTCGATCCCGCGATTGCTTGCCTCCAGAATGAGCAGGCGACCGTCTACCAGAATCTGCAGATAGTGCCGCCGGGCCTCGTCCCCGGTTTTATCCGTCCGCTGTCCGGGCAGCAGAGCGGCCACCAAGTCGAGAAGAGAGGACGCCCTGATGGCTTCCTCACCCACATCGGCAACGATGGCATCCGGCGGTTCGCCGCATCCGCTAAACGCGAATACTGACAGGGTAAAACAGCCGCTTAATAATTTCACAGGCTCATCCCTCGCGATCGACAACGACCCTGATGGATTTGAGGAAAAGCTCAGAGCATACAACCATAATACCAAGGTTGGCAGCCGGTCTCAATTAGAGCCCCGGCAGTTGCCCCGCGTTTCCGACTCCGAATTGCCGGCGGTGCGCGGTCCAATTTCTGGACTTCCCACGGTGCCATGAATTATCCTGTAGAAGGACAATGAGGCGATGCCATGGCGCGTATGCGTTCCCGATCGCCACCACAGTAACGGGATGTTGCCGGCACTCGGAAATCGACCGAGTTCTGTTACATCCCCCTTCCAAAGCCGGCAGGCAGGCGGGAGTCGCACCGAGCGGTGAATGAGGATCGCAACAGCCGAATCCACGGGTCCGCAACTCGCGGCGTTGAGATGACGATCTATCTCGACGACAGGCCGATACGCGCTTTCAGCGGCGAGAGCGTCGCCGCGGCGCTCATGGCAGCCGGGGTCAGAGCTTTCAGGAAGAGCCGGCTGGGTGAAGCCCGCGGTCCGTACTGCGGAATCGGCAACTGTTTCGATTGCGTCCTCACGGTGGACGGTCGGCCCAACGTGCGTACATGCAATCTTCCGGTGCGAGACGGCATGGCACTCCGTAACGACAACAACGAAGTATTTGGGCTCGGCACCGGCAGCCGCATGAGCGGCGACCAAGAGGAGCCGTCCGGGATGGGTCCCGCGTCCCGCGAGAGACAGCTCGTCATCATCGGCGGCGGTCCTGCGGGAATGTGCGCGGCAGTTGAAGCAGCGAAGTCCGGCGTGCGGGAATGCACACTCGTCGACGAGGCCCCGGCGCTTGGAGGACAGATCTATCGCTGCATGCCCGGCGAATTCAGCCCTGGGGAAAAACACCGAGAAAGCAAGGACTTCGTCAGAGGCGAGGCCCTGCGCGATGAATTCGAGGCCAGTGCCGACGGGGTGGAACGCATGTCGAACACAGCGGTGCTCGGGGTGTGGATCGATCCAACCCCGAGGATTCTGTGTGGTGGCGACGACGGCTGCGAGATTCTCGCCACGAGCAAGTTGATCATCGCCACGGGAGCGTATGACCGACCGGTGGCCTTTCCAGGCTGGACACTACCGGGGGTGATGGCGGCAGGCGGTGTGCAGAGCCTCGTCAAGACCATGGGGATCCGTCCGGGCAAGCGCGCCCTTGTTGCCGGGACCGGTCCATTGCTTCTGGTGGTCGCCAACCAGCTCGCGGATTCCGGTGTGGAAGTCGTGGCGGTCCTGGAAGCTGGTCGACGGCCTGGCAAGGTGAGGGCTGCGGGTGCCTTGCTCGGCCACGGCAATCTAATGAGAGACGCCTGGGGTTACTTCAGTGGTCTGCGCCGCCACGGTATCCCATTGTTGTACAACCACGTCGTCTTCAAAGCCGATGGGGCCGGGGCGGTCGAAAGCGTCGCTTACGGCCCGGTCAACTTGCCCGATTGGACGCCTGACTTCGAGAAATCCAACCGTGTTGATGTGGACTTGCTCGTCGTCGGCTATGGCTTCGTACCCAACACCGAGCTGACCACTCTCGCGGGCTGCCAGCACCGCTACGACGAAGCGCTGGGCGGGTGGGTTCCGGTCAGAGATGAGCTCATGTGTACGACGGTGCCTGGTGTTCTTGCGGCTGGCGACAGCAGCGGCGTTGCCGGGTCGCTGGTAGCTGAGCAGGAGGGACGCGTGGCCGGCATCATCGCAGCTGAACAACTGGGCGCGCTCGAACATGCGGAGGCCGCCGCTCGCCTTGCGAAGCCAATGAAGAAGCTTCGCTCGCTCGCTCGGCCCAGGCGCTACCTGGACGAGCTGTCCCGGTTGCGTTTCGGACTGGCCAAGCTGGCAGACGAGGGGACCGTCATGTGCCGCTGCGAGGAGGTACGTCGCAGCGATGTGGATGTGGCCGTGGATGGCAGGGGCGCGCGCGATTTGCAATCGGTCAAACTGGCGACCCGTCTTGGCATGGGGCCCTGCCAGGGACGCTACTGCGGGCCTGCCTGCGCCCTCTACATGAGTGGCAAGCTATCCAGTCCCCCTGAAACTTGCGGGCGCGCCAACCCGCAACCCCCGGTCAAGCCGGTGACCATGGGGGAACTGGCCCGATGTCGACTGCCGCCGATCGAACTCGGCGACCCTGACCCCCCGCCCTCCCCCGCTGGTTGACGAGACGAGATACGGGGGTGGTCATGAGTGACTCACAGAGCGTCCTCGTCGTGGGGGGAGGCGTCATCGGCAGCGCCGTGGCCTACTACGCCTCCCGTCGGGGACTGGCCGTTACGCTCGTGGACCAACCCAGGCGAGGCCGCGCCACCTCGGCCTCTGCCGGCGGTCTGTGGCCCGTGGGCGAGTCGATGGGCCTAGGCTGCGGAGTGATCTTCTTCAAAGCCCTCGTCGCCGAGGGAAAGATGGAGCGCGATGGCATGCACGGCCTCGATCCGCTGCCGCAATGCTTCCTGAATTTTTCTCTCGAGAGCAACACCCGGTTGAAGCCCCTGGCAGAAGAGCTCGAGCAAGTGACGGGAATCGATGTGGAGTATGAGGAAAACTCCCTGCTGTTCGTCATGTTCGACGAGACGGACGAGATGTTTGCCCAGACGCTGATGTCAGGCAATGACGCCGCCGCAGAGTCCATGCAATTACTCTCAGCCAGCGACCTCGCGGCACTAGAACCGGCGATAAATCGAGACAGCCGCGGTGCTTTGCGCATGATAGGTGACAATCAGATCAACCCCTACAAGTTCGCCGATGCCCTGCGTGTCGGAGCTGGCAAACGTGGGGCCAGGATCCTGACGCACACCGAGGTGACCGGTCTGATCCGGCATGGAGAAAGAGTGGTAGGAGCCGAAACGTCCGCCGGGCGCCTGCACGCTGACTGGGTGGTAAATGCGGCCGGTGCCTGGGCGGATCAGATCTCGGAGTCGGCAGGCATAAGGATTCCCGTGTACCCCGTGCGCGGCCAGATCGTCTGCACGGAGACCCTGCCTACCGATGTGTTGGAAGCTAGCGTTTCCACCAGCGACTGCTATCTTGTACAGAAGGGTAACGGCGAGATTCTCGTCGGCAGCACCACTGAAAAGGTGGGATTCGAATACGGCGTTACACATTCCGCCATGATCGACCTCGTGCGCGGCGCGGTGCGATGCCTGCCTTTCCTGATTGATGTGGGGGTCAAGCGTGCGTGGGCGGGATTCCGGCCCGGCAGCCCGGACGAATTGCCCATCCTGGGACCGGTTGACGGCTGCGGGGGCTACCTCAACGCCACCGGGCACTTCAGAACAGGTATCCTCAATGCCCCGATTACAGCCGAGATTCTCACCGCCTTGATTGTTGGCAAAGAGCCACCGGTGCCGATCGAACCCTTCCTCCTGTCTCGTTTCAGCGAGCAGCAGGTGGAAGAAGCCATCGACATTGGCGGCGACGCGCAACATAACCAGCCTCTGTGGGACAGGCCGTCGACGCCGGGGACAATAGGCTGACTCAAAAACCCTGTGTGTCCGCGGTCACAAGCCGATGGCCGCGCTCTTGATCGGCGAGTCGAGCAGATCCACTCATGCCGGCGTAGCCGCCGCCCGTTTCCTCAACAGCAAGATGACCAAGGTGGTCAGTAGCAGGAGGCTGATGGCCGCTACCGGCAGGGCGTTGGTGCCGAAGGCGTGATCCAGCCAGCCGCTGGACAAGGCGCACACAGCGACCCAGGTGAAGAGCATGCAATCGTGGAGGGCCTGCGTCTTGGGGCGCTCCACCGGTGTGTAGGCCCGGGTCGCAAGGGCGGTGCCGCCGATGAACATGAAGGACCAGCCGAGTGCCAGCAGGATCATGAACGCCATGAAGTGTGTGTAACTCTTGCCCGCATAGAGGACGATAAAACCCGTCGCTTGGAAGACGATTCCGGTTCCGATGATATTGAGGATGCCGAAACGGGCAATGAGGGCTGCGACGAAGAGTGCGGGCGTATACATCAACATTGTGTGGATGGATATGGCGGAGGTAGCCTGGTGGTGGCTGTGGTGGAATTTCTGGATGATCAGCGGTGATCCTGCCATGAAGCTGGCCATGACCCCGAAGGCCACCATCGCGCTCATCGCCGCCACGATGAAGACGGGCTGCCGGACGATCTCTCCCAGCGGCCGCTGGGAGAGATCGTCCAGCTGGCCGGGCGGCTTGCCCATGTCGAGAAAGCTCATGAGTATGATGTTGAGAAATCCGATACAGACGATGACGACGTACGGGCCCATAAAGGAGATCTCGAACCAGTCTCTGGAGAACGCCTCCAGATTGGGGCCCAGCAGTCCTCCGAGGATGCCGCCTGCGAGCACGAAGGAGATGGCCTTGCCCTTGCGCTCGGGTGGAACCAGTTCGGCGCCCGCGAAACGGTAGAGCTGGCAGAAGGCGTTGAACATGCCGATGAGTCCCGTCCCCACGATGAAGAGCCAGAAGTTCTCCGCTCGCACCGCGTAGACGGCTGTGCCTGCACCCAGGATAGCCAGCACGGACCCGCAGGTGAAACCTGTCCGACGGGTGACGTACTTCATCAACATGGAGGCCGGTACGGTAGCCAGAGCCGTACCCAGCATCACCGTGAACAGCGGCAGCGTGGCCATCGATTTGTCGGGGGCGTACTGAGCGCCGATCAGGCTGGCGACACTCAGCTGCATGGTGTGAGCGGTCACGAACAGCGCGAACCCGCCGATCAGGATGAAAAGGCCACGCCCGCTCTCGTTCATCTGCAATCACTCCTCGGAACTCACGTTCCCCACTTCATTCGGGGAACTACTGTAATTCATTCGGGGAACTACTGTAATTCATTCGGGGAACTACTGTAATTCATTCGGGGAACTACTGTGGCGCAATTGGCGCTAAGCTATCCCCGTGCTGCGAGACCGTCAAGAATGTTCAGCCCCGGCCCGACTCAGCCAATGCCGATCTCCCGAAGATATTCGCGTGCGCGCTTGGCGACCGGCATTGGCTTGTCGAACGGAGCCGGGTAAATGTCCTGTTCGACGATGCCGAAGCTCTCATAGTCGACCTCCGCCAGCACATCGCCGAAGGCCTCGAAGTCGACCACCCCGTCCTGAAGTTCTACGAACAGGTCGTTCCCCATCGCCTCTGCAAACGAAACGGCGCCCCTCGTTCACCTCGTCCCGCTTATCGGCATCCACACTCTTCAAGTGCAAGTAGCGTATCCGCGTGTGATGCTTCCTCATCAGTTCGACGGAGTCTCCGTAGCGGTAGGCGTGATGGCCGGTGTCGAGACACATCCCTGAATCCGTGATCGCTTCTATAGCGAGTGATAAAATTTGATATTTAATCGTAAGCAACCAAAAATCAGGCTCTCGACTTCACGGATTCAGGACATCGATACCGGGTTCGGGTCGGAGTCGTTCGAGAATCGTTCCACATCCTCCCTTCGGGAAGCGCGGTAAGGAGTTGTTCAGGCCGGGAAATGCGGTCGAAGAATCGGCTGACCGGCCGGAAGCAGTCGTTGACGCTCACGTCGGCGGAAATCGGATGTTCAAACTGCTGCAACACCGGCCCCCGGTGACGCGTGGCGTAAGTATCGGCCGGTATCAGCAACACCGGCAGTCGATTGATCCTGACTGTATCCGCCTTTGACATATTGGTGGAGCCGGGCCCGATCGATGACAGGCAGGCAAAGGTGGACATCCGCAGGGTCGCCTTGGCATGGCCGCTCGCCGTGTGCACCATCGATTGCTCATTGCAGGGTTGGAAATAGGGAAGGTCTGCACCAAACTTTGCCAGCGCCCGACCCAGGCCGGCCACGTTGCCGTGCCCGAAGATGCCAAATGCCCCTTTTATCAGTCGATGTCTCTTGCCATCACGCTCGCTGTACTGAACTTGCAGATACTTGACCAGGGCCTGTGCTGTGGTGAGACGGATTGTCGGTCGTCCGTTGGAGGAGTTCATCTCGGAGCCTCTCTTCTTGCTGGTTCACGGTCAGGAGTTTCGGCATCAATCGTGTGCGTCCGGGATGAGCGCCGGACTTTCTCTGGCTGCCGAGTAGTCGCGCACGCCGACAGGTGGATGTCCCATCGGACCGTAGCTGTCGAACTCGGCGCACTGATCGTCGTCCGGGATGAAGGTGATTCCGATGCCGGCATCGGTCACTTCGCAACGTGGAAGCCGAAGCGCGTGTCCGCTTCGGGCCAGCGCTCGGCGAGTTGAGCCGTGTGCCGGCGGGTTGGGTGCGACATACGCGGATGCGTCGACAACCTGAACGGGGCGTCCGGTGTGCACGTGGCCGCAGAACAGGATGTCGACGCCGGCGGCTTGAAGCAGCTGCCAGAGTCGCTGGCGATGGGGCGGGTCGATGAAGAAATACCAGTTGTCGTATTGGTCCGCGCTCGTGAGGTCCCAGGCGGGTTCGTCCAACTCCTCCATGAATGGCCAGTAATGCATCACAGCCACGCGATGGCGGGCAGGCGGCAGGTCGGGCAGGCGCTCGAGAGCGGCCACAGCCGGTCTTCATGCGGCAAGCCCGAACAGGCGACTGCGGCGAAGAAGCCCGTGAAGCGGACACCGCGATGGAGAAACGCCCAGTGGATAGGGCCGAAATACGAAGCGAACAGGTGCAGCCGGTGTTCGGTCATATTCAAGTCGGGATCATTCCAGCCGAGGCCCAGCTCTTCCCATTTTCGTTTGGTTCCACTCCGGGCTGCGTGCTTGTTGCCGACGTCCATATTGCCGGGAATGACGAACACCGGAAAAGGCAAGGTGTCGAGATCATCGCGCGCCCGTGCGTACTCGAACTCATGCGTTTCGCCGTCGCGGGTCAGATCGCCGCCGTGCAGGAGGAACTCGGCATCGATTTGCGCCACCTGGCGCTTGATGGCCGCCCAGCGCTGGTTGGTTGCCGCACGAAATCGGTACGAGCGCGGCGTGCCCATGCGGCTGTCGTTGACATGCAGGAACCGCCAGGTTCCCACCTCGTTGTCTCCGGTCATTCCCTACACTCGCTGAATGGCGAAAGATGGGTATCATAAGGGTCCGTATCTATTGTCCGTATCTATTGTCCGTCAGGCGCTTGTGAGACGCCCGGAGCCATGCGGCCGGCGATACGGCGCGCACTCGTCTGCGCGCTGCGCTGCGTGTCGGGAAAGGCGGTCAATGGGTTATATTTGCGGCTCGAATAACCAATGCCCTACCGATCGAGAGTCTCCGGCTGAAATTGCGAGGACTTCAGGAGGTCTCACATGCAGCGGACAGAGGTCAATTCCTCGATGAGATGGCTTCGGATCGGACTGGCGTGGGCGGCAATCGCGGGGTTCGGCATTTTCCACTCGCGAGCCCAGTCGGCCGACGTCACCGACACCCAGATTATCGTCGAGACCCAGGAGCACTGGGCCCAGTGGAGCCGGCCCGAACACGTCCTGGACCTCGTCGATGGGCAGGTCCGGCCCCACTTTTTTCGGCACGTCTACAACATCCTGGCCGAGGACCAGGCCAGCTTCCGGCGCCCCATCGACGCGCCCAGGATCCGCGGGGCAGACCGGACCATCCGGACGGTGGATCGCACGCCGGTTTTTGACCGGGAGGGGAAACTCAAGCTGGCGGAGGAGAAGATCGGCAAGTACCTGGACCAGGATTTCGGCCGCATTCCGAGCGATGTCACCCGCATCGTCCTGGCCGGGGATGTGTTCACCATCACCGACACGACGATGAATGGCGACGAGGTAGCACTTGCTTTGCGCAACGAGCGCACCGGTGCTCGCTCGCGGCAGACGTTTGAGACCAAATCCAAGGAGCAGTTTCCCGAGTACGCCTATTTCGTTCGTCCGGGGATCAGCCGGGCGGGTTCGAATGTGGATTCTGCGGCCTACGTTCTCGATGGGGATCCGTCGACGTATTGGGAACCGGACCTGGCGGACACTTCTGACAACTGGTGGGTGGAGATCGACCTGGGTCGGGTGGTAGTGGTCGAAAAGGTGGTGCTGCACTTTGTCGACGAGGCCGAGGGGGATCCCTTTCGCCAGTTTCGGGTGCTGGCTTCGCCGGAGCAGCGGGTGCTGCTGACGGAGGAGAGCGAGTTTGGCTCGACCAACGAATACCAGTGGGGGAATTTCAGTGTGGTGGGCGGGACGATTGCGCCGAACACCGAGCAGCGGGTTTTCGAGTTGACGGCACAGGGCGAGCCCCGGTTTGTCCAGCCGGGAACGGACCCCTCCTGGACGGGGCGGATGGTGGAGACGATTCGGGTGTTGGTGACGGACAGCAAGCGATTTCGGGGGCGTCAGGTGACGCCGGCGGCGTGGGAGGCGCTGCCCGCGGGGGAGCGGGGCGAGATCGTCTACTACATCCGGGACGAGGCCGGGTTCGAGGAGCCGGTGGCACAGGAGATATACGAGAGTCTGGGTCCACAGCGTCAGGGCAGGCAGGAGTATTATGTTCGCGAGCGGCCCCGGCTTAGCGAGGTGGAAGTGTGGGGTTGGGGCGACAATCTTTCGCCGGGGGTGCTGGGCCCGGGGGGGGCGGTGGACATGACCGGTCCCTACAAGGCCGGGTCCGGCTTCGACGCCGACTTTGGCAGCTCCTTCAGGTTCCTGGTCTGGTCTCCCTACGTCAGTGATCGGGCGGTGATGACCGTTGATCTGGGGGCGCTGATGTGGCTGGACAACATCCGCGTCGCATCTGCCATGGGTATCTCAAGAAAAGACGGTACGTTCATAGAAGGGTATATCGTGCGGGGCTCGGACGGGTCCCGGGATGCCACGGGAGCGCTCAAGTGGCGCAGGGTCAGCCCCCGAGAGCGGGAGGACAATTTGATCAACCAGTTCGTCTTCATCTCGGACATCTACGACCCGCCGGTCAAGCTGCGCTACCTGGAGATGAGAAATACAACGACCAACTACCGGGCAGGCGGCTACTCATTTGAGCTGGGGGAGCTCCTGATGTATTCGGCGGGTTATGTGGCCGAGGCGAGCATAACCTCGGGATTCATCCGCCTGCCCGGGCAGCGCAACCTGGGCGCCATACGCTGGAGCCCAGGTCCCGAGCAGCACTCCCCCGGCACCGAAGTGGAAATCCGCACCCGCACCGGCGATCTGCTGGTGGAAAACATCCGTTACCTCAGCTCGACGGGCATCGATCTTAAGACCTTTGAAGAGTGGGATGAGCTGCCTCCCAAGTTTCGCGGCCCCATCGATACCTCCTTTGCCGTGGGTAGTGGCTGGAGCGCGTGGAGTCGCCCAAACCTGCAGCCGGGCGATCCTGTAACCTCGCCCAGCCTGCGGCAGTTCATGCAGATCGAGGCCAGATTGATTTCTCACGACCGCCAGAAAGCGGCAACGTTGAGCTCGATCGAGGTGGAAATGTTCGATCCTGTCGCCCGCAGCCTCACTGGCGAGATATGGCCGCAGCATGCCACTGCCGGGCTGCGGGATACCTTTGATATCTACCTTAATTCGACTTTTGTCGACGCCCCCTCCGCCCTTCGGACGCCCGGCTTCGACGAGGTTCGCCTGCAGGGACCGGCCGAGTTGGATCTGCGCCTGGTAGGGGTGCGCTCCGGCACTGAAGCCGAGTTCTTGCAGCAGCAGCCCTTTCAGGTCTTTGAACCCACGGGCGAGGTCTTTGCCAGCGCGGCCGGCGACACCCTGGAGTTGCTGGAACGCGGCGGTGGCGCAGTGGGGTTTCGCATGCCGGCTCTGATGCAGAGCGCCCCCGCCGAACTGGTGCCCAAACGCTACCACCGCATCACCGATGAGGGCGACCAGGTCGTGGTCGGCCACGACGGCGAGGTGCTGTCCGAAGCGGCCTATGGGCTCTTGCCCGAGGACGAGCGGGGCCAGATCCTCTTTTTCCAACGGATCACCGACGATTCTGGCCAGGTGCGACTGGAGAAGGTTGCCGACTTTGCCTACGACGAACTGCCTGCCGGGGAGCAAGGACCCATCCGCTATTTTCGCAAGCTGTCGGGCGCGGGAGCCGAGTTCCCCTTCGCGATGCAGGCCGACTCCCCGACTAACACGGTGCCCGGCGACACCCTTACTAAGGAGGCCTACGACCGGCTGCCGCGCTCGGAGCGGGGCACGACCCGGGGCGGGGGTCGCCTGCTGCAGGTGCGGGTGGCAGCGACGGTCTTTCTCAATACGACCCTGCAGGCGCTGGTGCGCAAGTCCGACCAGCTCTCGCCGGCGGGCGAACCTGTGTGGCAGCAGGTAGACGGCGGCGATGCCACCGCCTTGACCGAGGGCCGGGGCCTGTCCCTCAGCGTGCCCGTGGGCGGCAAGGTGCTCGACGACGTGGTGCTGACGCCCAATCCCTTCACCCCCAATGGCGACGGCATCAACGATGAACTGACCGTGTCGTTCTCCGTGTTTCAGGTGACAGCGGACCGGCAGGTGCGCTTGCGGATCTACAGGCTGGACGGTCGACGGGTGTGGGAAGGATCTGAGCTGGCGCGGGGGGGGGCGCACGCGTTGCGCTGGTCGGGGGTCGACCATGCCGGGCTCAAGGTCCCGCCCGGACTCTATATCTGCCAGCTCCACCTGGATGTAGATGCAGATGATTCAGCCAATATGACCTTGTCCCGAATCGTGGCCGTCGCCTATTAAGTATAGACCGCGGCATTTCAGCCGCTCTAGTCAAAAGGGCGGAAGGACCTTCGTGCAATAGGGAGGGATCATGAAACCAAGAAACAGGTATATCCTGCATGTCGTTTCTATCGCGTGCTTGGTTGCCGGGGTGGTCGATCGGGTCACCGCCCAGGATTACGGGACCCGCCTCGGCACGCAGCGGGGCGGGGAAGTTAGTTTCGCTCCGTACGGCCCCGGCGTTTTGTTCGGTGCTTTGGATCCGGCGGTGAAGAAGTGGTACGTTCCGCAGGAACTCTACAACGAGTACAGGTGGAGGCAATGGGATTATACCAATTATGCCAGAGACCACTTCCAGCGCTACGTCACTACCTCCTTGGAAGGGGACTATTTCTACGACCTTTTTGGAAATTTCGTCACCCGAGGTTGGCTGATTTTTGACAACTCCCAGACGCAGCCGCGCCAGTTTGGCAGTTCGCTGACCAAGGCAAAGCAATTTGACAGTTGGTTCTCGGGAGTGGCGATTGCTTCGGATCAGATAGGTCAGTACCACTACGCCCTGACCGTATCGAATCAACTCCGCACAACCCTGACGCCTATGACCTTTGCGAAGCCGCTCTGGGATGGAACCCAGTTCGATTTTGCCATGGACAAGTACGAAGGGACTCTGGTCTATTCGCGCGTCAGCAGTCCCGGAGGTGTCCACACACTCGACCAGGAATTGGTCAGGACCAATCTCACCACCCTGTCCGGAGGCCGCGTCAAGGCTCAGATTGGCGATTTCACCAGTGTCGGATTGCAGTTCGTAAACACCCACCAGTCGAACACCCTGGTCAGCGGGTTCAAGGGCAACCCCGTAGCGGGAGCTCTGACTATCGACCAGAACTCCACGATCTCCTCTATCCAAATCGTGCTCAGAGACGATTCCCCGGAGGATGGGGAGGGCGGGGCGGCCTTATTCCGGGACGCCTTGGACGTCTTCATCACATACACAAATGGCAAGACCGACAAGGGAAGAGACATCGGCCTCGAGCCGGTCATCCAGGGGGGCTTCGTGCAGGAGGGATTCCTTTCAGCCGATGGCGTAGAAGAGATCCAGATCCTCTTCGATTTCGACAGTCCTGCGTTTGTAAATCGTTCCAGCGGGGCCAAGGAGGAGATCAAGAGAGTGGAATTCAGCATGACGATTGGCAACGATTACCAGGTTTGGATGAGCTCCGACCGCCAGACCAACGAATCGGGGGGACCGGTGCTGCTGCTGGTCGCGCAAGCCGAGGGCAATGTGCAGGACAACACCAATCTGAGGGTGCTCGAGTTTGAATACGGTCTGCCTACCGCCACTCAGATCGTGGGCGGTACTGTGGAGATGAACAATGTGCGCGGCTTCAATTTCTACGGCGAGTACGATCTGAGTCTGACCTACCGCCAGTATCCCAATATCACCCGCAAGTCGCACTCGACCTCCTCGGGCATCTCGGGGCGCCGGACGGCACCGGCCTGGATGATGAATCTCTCCAAGGTCGCCCACCCCTGGTTCTTCTTCGGCGAAGCCTACAGCATGGATCCGCTTTACAGTACGCGGACCTTTGTCACGCGCCCAGATGGATCCATCGATTATGAAGACACTCGCCAGCACGTTGTAGAGCTGGTCGACGACAACGACGACCAGGACCGCTTTCCCGATGCAATCCGGGCAGACTGGCGCCAGGGTGACCGCAGGGTATTTCCCGGGTGGGACGAGAACAATGACTTCGTCCCCGACTTCAACCAGAACGACAACTTCCGTCGCACCAACGATATTCCGGATTACGAAGAGGCCTTCCTGAGGCACAAAGTGGATCGTCCCGAACAACTGTTCGGCGTCGATATGAACAACAACCAATGGGTCGACCGGTTCGAGAACGACGAAGAGCCAGACTACCCTTATGCGAATGATCACCGCGGATTCAATGCCTACTTTGGCTTCCACCTGACCCCCGATGTCCGGGTTACTTTTGGACACCTGCGCGAAGATCTGATCTCGTCCGATCAAAAGAACCACACCTCTTATGCTCTATTCGCTTTGGATCAAAGAACCCCGACGTTGGGCCGGTTGCGCCTGATGGAGATGGTCAAGCGGGCGGAAGACGATATTCCCGACGATCTGCTCCAGTGGTTTCCGGATGTCACAGTGAAGGACGGACTGCCGAGGAGGGTGGAGGATCCCCTGCTCGCCCGCGATGCCTGGATCAATTCGTTCTGGGTCGGCCATGATTACGACCGCGGGGGCCTGGATATTGCCGACTATCTGAAGTACGACTTCTACCATCAGCGCAAGGATAGGGAAACAAGGGAGACTCTCGGCCTGGCGCGGGCAAACGACTTTTTCTTCGGCCTTATCAACAAGGTCAGCTACCGCTACTCAATCGGGAATTTCACCCTGGAACCGAGATGGAAGAGCGAGTGGCGCTGGCAATCCCGAGGATTGCTCTCCACCGACAAAGAGCGCGTGTTGACGGAGATTCTCGGACTTCTACTGGGATTTCCAGTGCTCAAGCGCACCACGGTGCAATCCGGGATCGAGTACACCTTTGCCAACGATTTCCGGGAGGACGCAAAGGACTTCCGCGGCCTGGCTGTGGCTGTGCAATTGGCCAATGCCAGCGAATATCTGGGCTATGTACTGACGACCCAGATAGGAATGAAGGTGGACAGGAGAGACTTCAAGGACCAAGAGGCCGATACCACCACCGAGGGTTTCATCACCATGTACGCCGGCCTGGGGAATTGAGCCACGGCAGCATAGGATGGCGGAGCACAGGGGCCAGGCTGGCCCTGCTGGCGGGGCTGGCCTTGGCCCTGCGGCTTTTCTACCTGTATCATGCGTCTGAAAGTCCTCTGTTCGACACCCCCGTGGTCGATGCCGGGACCTATGTGGAAGAGGCGCTGCAATTTGCGAGCGGAGCCTGGGCAGGTAGCTCTGAGCCTTTCTGGCAGCCGCCGCTGTATCCCTACTTTCTCGGCCTGCTCTTCGCCCTGTTCGGCGAAAATTACTACCTGCCCCGCTTTGTGCAGGCCGTGGCGGGCGCGATCACCTGCGTTTCGCTCTACTGGTTGGGGCGCAGGACATTCTCCTCCCCGACTGTAGGCTGGCTGGCGGCCGGTATGGCCGCGCTCTACGGCCCTTTCATCTATTTCGAGGGAGAGCTGCTGCCGGTCGGACTGGCAACGTGCCTCCACGTAGTCCTGCTGCTCACCTTGCTGTGGGCTGCCCGAGGCACCGGTGCGGTCCGCTGGTTGCTGGCCGGTCTGCTGCTGGCATGCTCGGGACTGCTGGTTGCAAACGTATTTCTGTTCGCCCCCGTCGTCTTCCTGTGGGCTCTCCGTTTTCTGCCGGCTTCTCCACCGGATGCGCGGAGCCGCCCACGCCGAGGAGGCCGCGGTGAAAGTCCTTTTGATGGAGAGGCCGACCAATTGCTGCCGAGGTCGAGACGCGGCCTTCTATTGCAACTGGCCGCCTTTTGCCTTGGCATCGCCCTCGTGCTGGCGCCGGTGACCCTGCGCAACCGCATTGTGGGCAGTGAATGGGTGCTGGTCTCCTATAATGCCGGGGTCAATTTCTTTATTGGCAACAATCCCGACTACGAACATACCGTGACCATCAGACCGGGTCGGGAATGGGTCGATCTGGTCAATCGTCCCGAACGCGAGGCGGGCATCACCGGCAAGTCGGCTGGATCGCGCTATTTCTTTTCCCAGTCCTGGTCATTTGTCTCATCCGATCCTGTGGCGTATTTCGGCCTGCTGCTGCATAAAGCTCGTCTGTTCTGGCGCGGCGACGAGATACTCAGGAACCTGGATCCCTACTACGCCCGTACGCACTCCTCTCTGCTGCGGGGATTGCTGTGGAAGTACGGCCTCGCCTTCCCCTTTGGCGTGATTGCCCCGCTGGCCCTGCTCGGTCTGGGCGTCTGTCTGATGGGACCCTTACGACGGAGTCCGGCCGGGGCGCTGGTGCTGCTGTTCACCGCGACCTATGCCTTCTCGGTCATCCTGTTTTTCGTAACCGGCCGCTATCGAATGCCGGTGGTGCCGTTCCTCCTGCTCTTCGCGGCGCACGGGCTCCTGACCCTTTTCAATCAGCGCGGTACCCGGCTGGCACTTGCCGGGGTACTCCTCCTGTTGCTGTTGTTCGGGACGAATCGCGGGGTAGGAGCAATGAACACAGAAGGCGACGTCTACCAGCACTACTTGACGGGCCTGGCTTTCCAGGAAAAGGGGATGCAGGCCAATGCCCAGCGCCAGTACCGACACGCTGTCAAACTCGACCCTGCCCACGAGGATGCGCTCCTGGGGCTGGGCACCATGTACGCGGTGCGGCGGCGCTATGACGACGCCATAGAGGCCTATCGGCAGCTCCTGGCTTACTATCCGGATCGAGATGATGTCCGCTTGCGTCTGGCGGATGTGTTCCTGAAGAAAGCCGAATACCAGCAGGCCATTGACTTCTATCAGGATCTCATGCCGCGGCGCTCCGAATGGGCGGCACTGCACGGGCGTCTCGCCTATGCGTATCTGATGAGCGACGCTCCGGCCAAAGCCGAGGCAGCCTATTCCAGGGTCCTGGAACTCAAGCCCGATTCCCTGCTGGTGCGATATCAGCTTGCCCAGCTCTACCAGGTCCAGGGGAAGGATGACCAGGCCCTGGCGGAGTACAGAATACTGGTCGAACAGCAGCCCGATCATGTCGAGGGCCTGTGCCAGCTGGCTGGCTTGCTCTTGAAGCGAGGTCATGAAGCCGAGGCCGAGCGCTACCTGAATACGGCGCTGGCAGTAGATCCTCAATCTGTGCCTGCGTTGCGGAGCATGGCCAGGTTCGAGAGCGGCAGGGGGCGCCATGAGGCCGCTATCCAGCACCTTTCGACGGTTGCGAGCCTGGCCCCGGAGGATTACATGGTCTACCAGGAACTGGGAAGACTATATATGAGGACCGGACAACAGGATCGGGCCAGGGCGGCGTTCGAACACTTCGAGCGCGGGGCTCGCCGGCACCGGATGCGGCAGATTGCAGAGGAGAAGACGGGCAAGGTGGTGGAAGAGATCCTGGGGGAACGCGATTCCAGACCGCGTTCCCCCATTGATCAGTAGACTACGGATATGGGTTTTATTTGCGCATCGTTGCGACTGTCTCCGTCTACAGAGACCGAGAGCAGATAGATGCCCGGAAGAGCACGGTTCCCCTCGGCGTCGAGTCCGTCCCACTCAAGGAAGTAGCGGCCACTGCGCTCGTCGTCGTCGAGCAGGGTGTGGACCAGTCTGCCGGCCAGATCGTAGATCTGCACCGTCACTCTGCCCGCTTTGGTCAGGCTGAGAATATTGTAGACTACGGCAACTTCATCATTAATGTCGTCCCCGTTCGGGGTAATGATATTGGGGACGGTCTCGAACGCATCGATCAGCCGACCTTCGAGGATGGAGGGACTGAAAACTGTATTTCCCGACAGCGTAGGGTCGTCGGTTTCCCCCAGGTTGGCGGCGTCTCCCGGGACGGCGGTCTGGATGGCGTCCGGCTCGGCGGAAAGGGACGCACTGCCGCTGAAACTCGTACTGTAAACCAGTACTGCAGCTCGGAAGGTGATCTTAAGGAGGCTCTTATTATCCAGGACGAGCGGGAAGCGGACGGCGAATCTATTGTCCTCAATGGCCGTGATCTCGAAGGGGCTGCCTGCGTCGGGATCTTGTGCAATGAAGTCATGTTTGGCCGCCAGCGATCCATCGGAATTCAGGATTTCGATGCGGTCCACACTCTCGACGCGTAGGGGCGTGGAGATCTCAAAGGCATCGAAACCGAGCAGCCCGTCGGTCTCTATGGTGGGGCGCACCGCATAGGTGAATGTCGTGATGGTAGAGGCCTCTACTTCGCGCGGGAATATTTCGACCACGAGCTGATCGGCCAGAGGCGGCACCAGATACTCTAAGGAGACGTTGTCCAGGCGACGAGCTGAGGCCAGATTCTCGCTCAGAGCCAGTACCTGAAACTGTATGTAGCGCCGGGGCCCCGGCGACAGTATCGGGGTGCCCTCGGTGGTGTTGCCCTCGGGCGGATAGGCCGTGCTCCAGGGGCTCCAGCTTTCAAGATCGTCCTTGACCGAACCAGCCTTCCAATCCACGCCCGTAGCGTCGCTCTCGGGGAGTGCTTGATATTCCTTCCGGGTCATCGGTTGGCCGCGGTTGCGCAGCGACGTCGAGATTTCCGGGGCATCATCTTTCTCGGCCAGCGTGCGCGTGTACACGAACGCCGTTGAGTCCCTGCCGGTGCGGGTAGAGATCAGCAGACGAGCCCGGGACGAATCGCCTATGACACGTTCGGTCCAGCGAATGTTGCCCCATGCGGCCAGGCCCAGGTCGAACACATCGGAAAGGTACCGAGCGGTGGGCACAAAACCGGTGCCGAAAACCTCGATCTCGTCGATCTCGAAATCGACTGACGATTTGGATTTGAGCCGGAAGGACTGGATATACTGGGGCGGGTCGAGATTCACCTCGACCACTGGGTTGATGTTTTCATTGTTCTCCGACAGAGGTTCCCCCCAGTCGGGATTGCCGTCTTTGGTGAGATTGAGCCCGTCGTTGACGTAGACTTCGTACGCTCTCATAAAGTCCTGATGAAAAGGCGTTGATGGAGAACGCTGTAGGGTGTTGCGGGGGTAGAAACGGATCAGGCTGACCCCAAAGCGGCCTCCCAGATCGCCATCGATCAGCGCCCCGTTTGCGTTAGCGTTCCTTATCTCATAGGCCAAGAGCTCTCCTCCAGCCTCGTTGGTAAGCAACTCCTCCAGGGTTTTCTTGACGGCAGCGTTGTCGTTTGGAGCCTCGATCTTGCCGCCTCGCGCTACGGCCTCAAGGGCTACATTCTCGCCCTCCTCGAGCTGTCTGGGAATGAGACTGCCCGGAGAATCCGGATGGTCGAAGTAGATCAAAGCGCCCGGTACGTTGCCGGTGAGGATTTCGTTGGGATTTAGTAAGGCGCGGTATTCCGGATCGATGGTCCTAAAGCTCGACCCCGACCCATCCCAATCGACTCGGGCATTCTTGCCGATGGTGATCGTTTCCAGCGCGACGGCCGCATGCGCCATGCATACGGTCGCGATCCAGCCGCACACAAGCGAGAAGTTCCTTCCGGCCTTGCGGCGATGGCTCCTTTGCATTTACCCACCTCAATAGGCCACGGCTATGCTGCCCAGTTTCTCGTGTTTCTTCCCATCAGATTCCAGGGTGATGCGGTAGAGGTAGAGGCCGGGGGAAACTCTATCGCCACCGCCGTTGGTTCCATCCCAGGCAAAAGAGTACGAACCCGTTGTGGCGTCTTTGTTCGTCAAAGTCCGGACCCTGTTGCCGGCCAGATCGTAAATCTCCACCTGAATGGATCGACGCACGGCCACCTCTCGCACCTTGAAGGACAGGGACAGATCGTCGTTGATCCCGTCTCCATTGGGGGTAAAGGGACTGGGAGCAGTCTCTATGAACACGAGCAGATCTCCCCCCACCGTAGTGCGCACCGACAGTACGTCTCCGGCAAAGCGGAAAGTGGCGTTGCCCGGCTTGATCTGCTGCTTCAGGCGATCCGGGTCGTCGCTGTTGAATACCCATCCCTTGAATTCGGTGCCAAAGCGCAGCACGGCGACGTCGAAATTTACCTCCACCTGCTTGAGGCGGTCGGTGGCCGGGTCTTGCAGTTTTCTGTCCAGCTTCACGATGATTCGGTCGGGCAGGATCTTGGGGGTATAATTCGGATCCGACAGATCAATCTTCCGGGAGTCTATTTTGACGGAGTGGACCTCTTCTACCGTGGTATAGGTGAGAATCTCGAGGCGGTCGAAGCCGGTATCGCCCTCGAAAAAATCCGGACGGACGATATAGGTGAAGTTGCGCGACTCGAAAGAATCCACTTCGATCGGCCAGATTTCCCCCACCAGCTCGGAGGCGGCTGGAAACTGGGAGAACTGGATCCATAGCGCGTCCAGGCGAGGCGTAGCATTGAAGGTCGACTTGAGCACAATGTGGAGCTGGAGGTAGCGGCTGGGGCCGGGCGACTGCAGCGACATGCCATCTTCCCACAAACCGGCCTCTGTAGACGGATCGCGGAGACCGGATTCGAAATCGTAAGGGGGTGACCAGAAGCTCCAGTTTTCCCAGTCGTAGGTGGGGTCCAGACGATTGTTGCCTACGATCTTTCCCCACTCCTCGAGGGTAATCGGCTCCAGTTCGCGGGAGATCTCGTCCGGCTTCCAGTAGAGGCTGGGGTGCGGATCATTGCCCGTGCGGGTCCTGATATCCACCTTGGTGCCCGGGGGGACCTCGCCAGCCCAGCGGATCTTGCCCCAACTGACTGCCTGCCCGAAGTCCAGGATATTGGTGAGGAACACCCCTTTCCTGGTGTAGCCCTCTCCGTAGACTTCCATCTCGGCGATTTCCCAACCGCGCAGCGGTTTGATGGGCCTGACGGCCACATAACGCTCGTGGCGCAGCGGGAAGCGGTGATCCACGACCACGTCCAGATTTTCGGTGGTCAGTTTGAGGCTCGTGAACCACGGGTCGAGCGTTGCCCCAAAGCGCTCGGTGCTGTGGAACCAGCGCGTGCCCGGCACCCAGCTGGTGGGGGTGGGATCTTTGGAGAACGGCTTGCTATTGTCGGCCACGCTGAGCTCGTACCATTCGAGGTAATTTTCAGAGAAGCTCACGGTGTCGAATGCTGATTTGTCCGGTTTGGGCTTTTCCATCCGCTCGATGATCCGGGCATCCTCATCGCGGCCCAAGCGGGGGTAAAACCGGACCCGGTTGATCGGGAAGTCCGCTCCCAGGTCGACGATGAAGTTATCCCGAAACCCCTCGCCTATGCCTGGAAGCCCGTCGGGATCCTGTTTAAAGGGGCGGTAGGCAGCGGTCGTCGGGTTGCCGTCAAACGACTTGACGATGGATTCCAGCTCGGCGTACAGATAGCCATATTGCATGCTCGAGGTAATTCGACCATCCGCCAGCTCTAGATGCCGGGCCAAGTTCCAGGTGGGGTCTATGTCGACGCATTCAATGGCGCCGTTGCTGTAGTCGATGAGGGTATCGGCGCCTGCCCCCTGGGGAGCCTGGGCGACGGGAACGGATTCGATGGGCTTGCCGTCGTTGTCGAAAACGACGTAGAAGCCGGGGTCTGCCGCCAGGGCTGTCGGCCAGGTCTGGCGGCCAGGGATCCCACTGTCCCCGGCCAGGATATATTCCGACCTTGCGGCCATGGCCTGCCCGGTCAAAACCAGGCTAACCAGACCGACCCAGAAAACCGAGTGAGACATCGTCGTCTCCCGCCAGAAAACAAAAGACCCGCGTCCCACAAAGCGGGACACGGGTCTTGCCACTCCTCACTGCACCTGACAGCTACTCGTCAGGCGCTACTTGAACTGGGCCTTGATGCGGGCCCAAGTATCTGTCTCGACGGCAGTCGCGAAATCGGAGGCTATCTCGTCCAGGGCGAAGTCGGTATTCCAGCTCGTCGGCGAAAGGCTATGGAAGCCGTGGTAGTCGTCACCCGCGTCAATATCGCCAACGTTGATGGAGAGATGAATGACATCACCTTCCTCCAAGTCCCAGACTGTTACTCCGTCCTGAGCGGTGGCTTCGTCCTTCGGAAAGGACTCGATGGGTGTGATGGCCAACTCGTAAGTGTAGGTGCTCTCGCCGAACTGATCCCCGTCGAAGCTCCACCCAAAGTCCACCCACTCAGTGCCAGGAGCGAGCCATGCAGCTACCCCGGCAACGGGGCGCGTGAAATAGAACGCGTCCGAAACGGGGGGCACAGCGAATTTGTAAGCGATCCTGTCGGCAACGTCCACATTTTGCTCCGACTGGGGTTTGTGCTGGGTGTCCACTTCGATCTCCAGGGCGTCATCTTTGTAGAATGGGCCAGGATCGGCCCGATCGGTATTGTGCACGTTGTCGAACACCGTGGTGAGGAAGTACAGCTTGTTGAGGTTGTCGTTCCACCCGACCATGTGAGTGATGTTCATGTCGCTACGGTCGTCCTGGCCGCGACCTTCCTCAGAATACGAGTTGTAGAGTTGGTCAGAGCCCATAAGGTATCTCGACGGGACTCCATCCCAATCGCCACCATTCCCGTCTACACTTGGGACCCCCTCGTCGGGAAACTGCACGATAAACTCGAGCTCTCCCTCCGGCTGATGAGCAATACTCGTGCCGACCAATCCGAAAACTGCAGTTAAAACAGCTACTTTTTTCATTTCATCCCTCCCTAAAAGGAAAATCCATTGCTCTTTCTGGCAATGCGGGGTGAAGGTATATATAATGAAGGCAAATGTCAAGCAAAAAACTGAAGTCACTCCGGCGGAGCCCCGAGCGCCCGGCGCAAGCCACGACGACGAGTTTTCGGCATAGAAGCACGGCGGTAAGGCGGACATCGAGCAGTCCCTCGCCCTGTTCCGGTGAGCTCGGCATACCACGAAAGTCATAGAGAGTCAACTCGATGAAAGTTCTCAGCATCCGTCGCATAACGAATGACCGCCTGCACAATGCGTTCACCGGAGCGAGCTGGTTCAAGGGGGAACTCTACGGGGAGTATCGCCAGGGCGATGTCCACCATCAGGACGATTCCGGTCGCATCGTTCAGCGCAGTCGCGATGCGGGGGTCACATGGGACAGGGTGGCCGTGCTGCGCCGCGACGATGACACGCGCGATTCTCACCTCTACCCGGACGGACGCAGGTTGTACTGCAGACGCAGGTTGTACTGCACTTTTTATGTCGATCCCACCGACAGCCATCCGGTGCTGTCGGGCTGTGCCGTCACGGAGAACGGCGATCACTGGACGCCCTTTGAGCCCTATGAAGGGACTTGCAATTTCGCGTTGTGGCGTCCCGTCTGGCATCGGGGCAAGCACTACTGCGCGGGATGTCGTTACGGGCAACCGTATGGGGTGCACTGGTTCGAGAGTGAAGATGGCCGCAACTGGGTCGATGTCCGACCAATAAACGATCCACCGGAGGATATGGCGAACGAATGCTATCTGGAAATCCTGCCTGACGGCACCGCCACGATGCTCATGCGGTGCGAAAGCGGCCTCAAGAAACCCAAACTGTGCCACAGCCAACACCCGTTCGAGAAGTGGGATATGCAGCAACTGGAGGTCGGAGTGACCGGTCCCGCCTGCTGGACCGTAGATGGCCGGGTCTACATCTCGGGCGGCTGGGACCCGATCGACATCCGCATACACGAGGAAGAAGACCATGCCGCACACACGGGCATCTTCAGGGTCATTGATGGTGAATGCTTCCTGATTGCGTGCTACCGCCCGGGCTTCACCCGGACAACTCCTACATGGGCGTCGCCCGCCGCCCGGATAACAGCCATCGGTTTTCCCTCAGCTTCTACAGCAACGCCATCGCCAACGAAGACCCGAAGCTGGACCAGTGGACGAAGCCGGACATCTACGTAGCCGACGTCCTCTCCGGAGCCGATTTCATCGACGAAATGCTGGTCAGCGATCTGGTGGAGACCCATCGCGGCCTCGAGGCGGCAGCTGAGCCTGATCCGGAGGCGGGCTCGCGGAAATTTGGTCCGGTGCGTATGCCCGAGGATGGTACTCCTCATACGCCTGGCTACAACTTCATCGATGCCGGCAACGTCATCGAAAGCCGCGGCGGATTCGTATACTTTGTCGTGGACATCGAAGTGGGGCCATGGGACCTGGTCGACGTCCACCTCGGCTACGATGGTCCGGTAAAGGTGTGGTGGAACGGACGGGAGGTTTTCGAGGGCCCCGGCAGCAGTCCGGCTGTTCAAGACACGACGTCGTTGCGCCTCGAATCCAGGAACGGCGACAATCGTCTGGCCCTTGCCCTCGATACGAGACAGGGGGAAGCGCGGGGCATCTACGCGCGCTGGGAACGCACCTGGGGGTCGTAGCAGCCGCTGCCACCACAGCCCTGAAACAGCGGCCTAGTGGCCCACTCCGCCCGTTTGACAGTGGGCTCGGATAACTACTAGATAGGAAGCATCAACTTTCTCTTGAGGTCATTCTAATGAGCAAAAAACCTCTCGTTCACCTGTCGATAGTCACGTTGACCGTCACCGCCTGCTCCGATCCAGAAGAACAATTCAAGGGCTTTGGTAGCGAGGACAACTGGATCAAGGAAATCAAGAGCGAACAGGTTGAGAACCGCAACAAGATGCTGGCATTCAACCAGTTCCAGTTTGAAGACCGCCGTCCGGAATCAGGCATAGATTTCAAACACCAGACCATGGTCGACCTCCTGAAAACGGGCGGCAGGATTTTCTACTATCGCCACGAAAATGGCCTCGCCATTGCTGATTACGACAACGATGGCTGGCTTGACATTTACTTTGTCAGTCATATCGGCAGCAGCCAATTGTGGCGAAATGTTGGTGGCGGAAAATTTGAGAATGTTACAGAGTCAGCTGGCGTGGGCACTGACGGCAAGATCGCCGCCAGCGCCGGATTTGCTGACTACGACAATGACGGCGACCCTGATCTGTATGTCACTACCACGCGAATTGGCAATATCCTGTTCGCCAATCAAGGTGATGGAACTTTTAGAGACGTGACTGAAGAGGTGGGGCTGGATTCGCACTTTCATTCATCGGCGCCAGTGTTTTTTGACTATGATGGCGATGGCTGGCTCGACCTCTACGTTTTGAATACTGGCAAGTTTACCGGGAGAAAAAAAGACGAAGCAGACGGATATTACATTCCCGTCGTCCAGGCGCCGATGTTACATATGCGTGAGGGAACTTTTGAAAGCAACAAGCTCTACCGAAACGTCAATGGCACATTTGTAGACGTCACTGAAAAAGTCGGATTGAGCGATCAGATGTGGTCGGGGGATGCCACTATATTGGATATCAATCAGGACGGGTGGATGGATCTCTATGTGTTGGACATGCATCGCCGCGACGAAGCTTTCGTCAATCAGAATGGAAAATCTTTTCAGCGCATGACGCAAGAGTATTTTCGAAAGAGCCCACACGGGTCTCAAGGTGTCAACAGTTTCGACTATAACAATGACGGCCTTTTCGATCTTTTTGTCACCGACATGCACGCTGATATGATCTGGGCAAATCCGCGGCGACCGAGCGCGAGGGCCAGTTTTAAGCCATCTCAAAGAAACCTGAAATCTGATATCGCCGTCTCGCAAGTGCCCAAAGAAAAGCTGAAGCAACACTTCTTGAAGAAGCTAGAGGACAAGCAGGTTATTTGGGGAAACGCCTTCTTTGAGGGTGCCAAGGGCAAGGACGGGGTGTTTTATCGAGAAAAATCCGATGAACTGGGCCTCGAAAACTACTGGCCATGGGGCGTGAGTGTTGAAGATGTCAACGCCGATGGCTTCGAGGACGTTTTTATCACTGCCAGTATGAATTACCCTTGGCGGTACTGGCCGAATTCCCTGCGGCTCAATCAGCGAGGCGAGAGTTTTGTCGAGGTAGCTGGCCTCTTGAATATCGAGCCACGTAAGGATGAAAAAACAAAGACCCCAATTTTTACGCGCGATTGTGCAACCGAGTACGTCAAGTTCGACTGTGAAGGAAAACACGAAGGTGTTATTACGGTTTTCGGATCGCTGGGCTCCCGCTCGTCAGCGATTTTCGATTTAGATAATGACGGTGATCTCGATATTGTTACTAATGAGAACTACTCTCACCCACAAATTCTCATAAGTAACCTAGCTGACAAGAAAAGCATCAACTATCTGAAATTGAGGTTTAGAGGGGTGGAGAACAATCGCAGCGGTATCGGCACAAGAATTGAGGTGGCCTTGCCAGATGGGCAAAAACTTCACCGGGTCTACGACGGCAAATCTGGCTTTATATCTCACAGTGAGTATCCCCTTTACCTTGGCCTAGGTGAAAACAGCGAGTATTCTTCGATCAAAGTCACTTGGGCAAACGGCAAAAAACAAACCGTCGGCGGCAGCTCTAAAATCAACCGGGTGCTGTGGATTGAAGAGCACTAGCACCCGCCAGTTTCGCTGCCGGTGAGCGAAGCGGTCAAGCCGATCGCGTCCCCGACCCCCATTCCCGCCATTTCAGTTTTCGTGCTCGAGTTGCGCCCGCTTCTCTCGCGCTTTTGCGTAGTTGGGGTCTTGCTCGAGCACTTTGTCGAAGGCCCGCCGTGCCAGCTGCGGTTCGCCGTAATGCATATACAAAGTGCCCAGTGCGTAGTTGGCCTGAACATCGTCAGGGTCGATCTCGAGACATTGCTGCAGGCTGTATGCCGCCTTGCGGTGTTTGCCCAGCTTCAAGTAAGTCAGGCCCAACTGGTAGTAGGTGTCGCCGTGGTCGGCATCGATGGTTAGCGCTGCTTGGAAGGCGGCTAGCGCGGCGGCCCAGTCGCCGCTTTGATAGGCCGCTTGGCCCCGGCCGTAGTGCGCCCGCACCGAGGTAGAATCCAGGTCAAGAGCGCCGGCAAAGAAATGCTGGGCCGAGTCGGGTTTTTCTCTTACAAGATGCGCTTCGCCCAGAAGGCAGCGGACTTCGAGGTTGCTGGAATCGAGGTCGAGGGCTCGCGCAAAAACAGCGATGCCTTTGTCCGGAGCATTTTGGTAGAGATGCACCTTGCCCAGGCCGACATAGGCCTGCAGGTAGGTGGAATCGATCTGGATAGCCTGGGTCAAAAGGGCGCTGGCCCGACCCCAGTTTCTTTGTTTGATGTTCTTGACGCCCTCGTTGTAGTGGCGCTCGGCGGTGCTCAGGCGCTTGAAAATTACCAGTACGGAATCGGCTTGGGCTTGCTGATCGATTTGGGCGTAGGCCTGGCTCAAAAGATAGTGGGCGTTGGCATTATCGGGCGCCAGACGGGTGGCCTGTTGCAGGGATAGGACGGCTCGGTGGTGCTGTTCAGCTTTGGTGTGGACCCAGGCCAATCCGACAAGGGCTGAGACATTGCGCGGCTCTTGGACAAGGATGCGTTCAAAGCCCTCGGCCGCCCCCACCAGATCGCCGCTGCGGCCGAGCAGGTCGCTGTACCGGTAGCGGGCATCGCTTAGGTCCGGTTGCAGACGGAGGGCGGCGGCGTAGGCCCTTCGAGCCTCTTCGAGGGCGACAAGGGAGCGAAAAGTCTCTCCCAGGCGGAAGTGGTAGTGGGGTTGGTCTGGGGCCAGCTCGATTGCTCTTTGCAAGTGAATAGCCGCTTCGGCATAGCGGTGTTGGGCCTGCAGGGCGGCGCCGAGAGCGTAAAAGTAGTCGCCGGTGTGGTGATTGAGTTCGATTGCCCGTTCGAAGGCGGACAGGGCCTGGTCGTGTTGGTTGAGGCGGGCGTGGGCAAGGCCGCGATTGAAGTGAGCTTTGTCCAAAGCAGGGTTAAATGCTATTGCCCGCTCCAACGCGGTGAGGGCCCGGCGAGGCCGGCCCTGCTGCAGTAAAGCGCCGCCGCGGCGGCTGAGCTGGACCGCGCGCCGCTGGTCTCTGGTTTGGAGCAGGGAATCGCTCAGGGCACGCTCGAGGCGGTCGGGGTAGACGCGGATCTGCGGGTGGTATTTTTGCCGTACCTGAGCCAAAAGCAGTTGCAGATCTGTTTCGCTGCGCTGGCCCAACAAAAGGCTGCGGGCACGAGCCCCGGCTTTTTCGTATGGTTGTGGTGTCTGGGTGGATTCGTCGTAGAAAAGTTCGGGACGGTTGCGGTAGAAGCGGCGGATTTCACCTTCGGAAAGGGATGAATCGCCAACGGTGTTTTTCAGGACTTCGAGCAGTAGATTTTCACTCTCGGGGCTGTCGGCGGTCGCTTGGGTTTGTTTCACGGCGCCGGTGGTGTCCAAGCCGCGGGCACGGGCTTCTAAGAGCAGCAGTCGGCGGTCGATGAGCGCTTGGAGATATTGGCGCTTTGCGGTGGAATCTCCGGCGACTATTTGAAGGTTGGGTGGAAGTCGTTCGACATAGGTCCGGAGCGCTGGAGCGGTAATGGAGTAGCTGTCGACCTCGGCGACAACAAGGCCATCGTCAGCGCCGCAGGCGGCGATCAGGCACGTCAAGGCAATGAGAAATAGCCTCGGGGACTGCACTTAATGGATTCCTCCGGGGAGCCCCTTCCGGCGGGTGACTGTAAAAGCGCAAGTAATGCACTCTCTGCCGGAGTGTCAAGAGGGCGTCAGGAGCTTTATGTCAACAGCTGGAAAATGTCCGAGCGGATTATCCGCCCCCCTCGCTTTGGCGTTGTTCGCTTTGGCAACCTGTTCTCAATCCACTCCACCAGCCAATCTTCCCGCGTCAACCGCAACAGATGCGCATGGCCCTTTTGTCGATATGTCGGCGGCGTGGGGCGTGACCCGTCGCCATATGGGCGGTGGCTCGGAAAAGCGATATATCGTCGAGGCTAAAGGCGGAGGTGCAGCATTGTTGGATGCCGAGGGCGATGGCGATCTGGACATTTATTGGGTCAATGGCGCCCAGCTGGAAGACTTGGGGCAAGGCGGGGGCAATGCCCTCTACCGCAACGACGGCGAAAGGGGCTTTGCCGATGTGGCCACTGCGCAGGGGGCGCCGGGCTACGGCTGGGGAATGGGGGCGCTGAGTGCCGACTACGACAACGACGGCGATGTCGATTTGTATGTCACCTGCCTGCAGCAGAATATCCTCTACCGCAACGATGGCAAAGGGGACTTTGCCGATGTGACGACTCAGGCGGGAGTGGAAGCGCCGGAGTGGAGTACCGGCGCGGCTATGGGAGATTGCGATCTGGACGGCGACTTGGATCTATACGTGGCCAACTATGCCGATTTCGAGTTAGAAGCCATTCGGCCCTTGGGAACGCAGTGGAAAGGCAAAGATGTCTTTGTCGGCCCTTTGAGCCTGCCGGCGGTGCCCGACCTGCTCTTTCGCAATAATAGTGATGGTACCTTTGCCAACATCACCGCGTCCAGTGGGGTCGGGCAAGAGGAACCAGGTTACGGGTTTGGGGTGCTGTTCGCCGACCTCGACAGCGACGGCGATGCCGATCTATACATCGCCAACGACTCGACGCCCAATTTCCTCTACCGCAACAACGGCGATGGCACCTTTGTCGAGATTGGTCTGCAGGCCAATGCGGCTTTTAACGAAATGGGACTGCCCCAGGCCGGGATGGGGGTGGCTTTAGGCGACTACGACAACGATGGGGAGGCCGATCTCTTCGTCAGCAATTTTGAGGACGATTACAACACCCTCTACCGCAATGGGGGGGACGGCACTTTTAAAGACATTAGCTTTGCCGTGGGTCTCGCCCGCACCAGTCTACCTCTTGTGGGGTTCGGAACGGTTTTTATCGACTATGACAACGACGCGGACTTGGATCTCTTTGTCGCCAACGGCCATGTCTATCCCCAGGTGGAGGTGACGGGAAGTGCTACTACCTACGGGCAAGCCAACCACCTTTACGACAACGACGGCGGCCATTTTACCTTGGTGTGGCCGGCGGCAGGGGCGGCCCGAACTGGAGCAGTAAGTCGGGGTGTGGTAGCAGGAGATTTTGACAACGATGGTCGCCCGGACCTCTTTGTAACCAATCTCGACGAGCGGCCGACGCTGTTGCGCAACGTCGCTGTTGGGCAGCACAATTGGCTGGGGCTGTCTCTGGTGGGGGTAGGGGCCAATAGCCAGGGGGTTGGGGCCAAGGTGTACTTGTGGAGTGGGGGACAGCAGCAAAGGCGGGATGTGCTCTGCGGCGACAGTTTTTTGAGCAGCAGCGATCGGCGTCTGCACTTTGGCTTGGGCCAGGCAACAGCAGTCGATTCGCTTCATGTTCATTGGCCGGGAGGGGCCCTGCAGCGTTTGACGGATCTGCCAATAAATGCCTATTCAGTGGTCGAAGAGGGCCTCTGAAGCCAAGCCATTCAAGAGTACCGATGGGAACAGGCGAATTCGTGAAAGGCAAGATGTTGTGCTTATTTTTGTGCTTGGCCTGCGTGTCGTCCACAGGTGGCCAGGAGGGAAAGCTTGTGAAACAGGTGGTCTGGGAACTGGACAATCTGGAGACAGTCAGCGGGCATAAAGTGGAAGTGGTGGGCAATCCGAAGGTGATCGTAACAACAAACGGAAAGGTCCTGGAGTTTGACGGCGATGATGACGGCATCTTCCTGCCCACGCATCCCTTGGCCGGCGCCGAGGTCTTTACCGTTGAAGTCATCTTCCAGCCCTACCCGAATGGCTTGAAAGAGCAACGTTTCTTCCACATGCAAGAAGACGACAGCGAAGATCGCGTGATGTTCGAAACCCGCCTCACCGACGACGACCATTGGTTCCTGGATACCTTTGTGAAATCTGGCGAAAACAACTACACCCTCTATGCAAAGGACTTCAAGCACCCCATAGGCCGCTGGTATCACGCAGCAATCGTTTTAGACGGCAAAGAAATGCGTCATTATGTCAACGGCAGATTTGAAATGTCCTGCGACGTCATGTTTGAGGCGCAGACGCAGGGCGGAACATCGCTGGGCGTGCGCCTCAACAAGGTGTATTGGTACAAAGGCGCCATCCGAAAAGTCCGGTTCACGACAGCGGTGCTGGGGCCAGAGGCTTTTTTAACGCCTTGAGGATCGGTGTGTCATAGAAGGTGATCAGTGCCCGCAAGCGCGTCAGTACACCCGGATGACGTTGCCTCGCATGCCGGTGAAGGCGTCGACGATCACCCAGAACCCGCCCACCACGAACTGCCCCATGATGATTCCCATGAAAAACGGCTTGGTCTTCTCGTATATGGTTGGGCCACCGAACTGCAGAACGATGACCTTGATAAGCCAGGCAAAAAAGATAGAAAGCCAAGTTGCATCCAGCGCCCAGCTCGCACTGGCGGCAAAACCGATGGGGTGGAAGGGCCACCATACAAATAAGTGGCGGGCAAACATCAAGGCGGCCATGATCAGGCCGCCGGCGCCTGTCCACAGCAACCCCACCAGGTTGGGACCGGTGGGGGAGTTGAGCTTCATGACGGCCAGCTGTGAGGGGGCACGGGCAAAGCCTGTGAAGTACTGGGAATGCAGATTCAGTGCGCCGTCCCGATAGGCGAGGTACACGAGGAAGCAAGCAGAGAGGACCAAGCTGATGAGCAGGGCAGTTGCCATGGCGCTGAACACGACACGTCTGTGCCTGGTCACTTCGCTGCCCAGACGGATGGCATTTGCCATGGGAGCGGTGATGAAGGCGAGAAGATCCCCTCCCCAGGTGAGTGTCATTCCCGTGGCGACAATGCCCTTTATCCCCAGAGCAGGAACGCCGACGGTGGAGATGACAAAACCGGCGGGCACGATGGCTGGGGTGATGGTCGGAATGCCGGCCTCGGCGACGGCTCGAGCCAAGCCGATCCAGATAATGAGAGCTGCGAAGATGAAGAGCGGTACGATCCAGGCGGGAATACCCGTTTTCCACAGGAACACCCACATCGTACCGATCCCGACGAGGAACCCGAAAACGGCGAACCGGTAGGACATGATCTCCCGCGAATCGTCGACGGGGGCGTTTTTGTCCCATGCTTTCCACAGCACTTCTTTGATGTGGGAGCGCCCGGTCCACAGACCGAACAGGACGAGGACGGTGAGGGCGCCCATCATCTGATGGGCAATGATGGCGCCCACGGGGCCCGAATCGGTCCAGTGCCCGAGTTTCTCCGGATTGGTAATGCCTACGATGTTGAAGACGCCGACCTGGATCAAGTGGAGGACGTAGAAGAACCAGAGGCTGAAGGAGACGTTGGAGCCGATGAAGTAGGCGAAACCGAACATCAGAAAGTTGATGCGAAAGCTCAGCGGGACGTGGTCCCGGAAGATGACCGTGCTGAACTGGGTCATGAGAGCGGGGATGGACTCGAAGTAGTGATGCAATGCATTCGTGCTGTTCAGGCAGAAGGAGAGCAGGAAGCCGACCCACATTACCGGATTCTTGAAGAACGGCTTGATGATGGAATCGGCTTTTTCGCCAGCCTGAATCATGGCCAGCGGGACCTGAGCCAAAGGGAAAACCAGGCGCTGATGCTCGACCCACTGGCGTCTGAGAATCGCCAGGGAACACAGAAAGGTGAGGTGGAACGCGGCGAAGAAAAGCAGCCATCTCAGTAGCAGTGGTGCCCACAACCCCCATGGGATTTCGGAGCTCGTGCCCTCGTAAAATCCCTTGACTGCATCCGCGTCGAAAAGCACCATCCAATCCTGCAGGAAGGGATGGATGAGCTCGGCCCAGCTGTTTTCCGGCGTGGCGAAGTAGAAGGTGCCCGTAATCATGGGCAAAAGCATGCCTACCACGCCACGGGTTGGGATGGCGGTGGCCATCATCATCATTATGAAAACAACGATCAGCTCTCCCGGCTTGAGGAGCCACGCCCGATTTAGCACTCCAAGGACAACCTGAACCGTAAGCAGAAAAACGAAGAAGAGGAAGAAGGCGGCGGGGGTACAGGCACTCAGGCCCAGGCGGGAACCCTGGATGACCATGCCGCCGTAGGGGACGGCGATGGCGATAGTAGCTGCCATCAGGCATCCGACGATGAAGCCGCGGGGTGTAATCGACCACATGTCGCCCTGTCTCGGCTCAGATGCCTCCAAGACGGCTTGGGCGCGTTGTGACTGATCTTTCATCGAAAAGCTATCGTATGTTTTGTCTGGCGATGATATCTGATGCGACCATCCCCGCGAATACCTTAGTCGTGAAAGACGTACAAGCCCCGATTTTCCAGCGGCATGTCCAGCCAAGCACCACCATGATCGTGACTTTCGGTGATGTCGATGCAGGCCTGGGTGACGGCGACGATGCCGATGGTCCTCTGCCCGTTTTCGTGCGCGTCAATCAGGTCTTTGAGGATGTGGCGGTGCATCACGACCGTGTGGGCGAAGTGTAGGGCCGCCTTGGGTCGGCGATGATTGTGTGCCCTATTGCTGCCCTTGCCGCCCGGTGGACGGCGTCGAAAAAGCGCAGCGCGCCGGTGTCGAAGAGGGTAGCCGGATCGTCATTGCGGTGCAAGACAGCCTTCCCTGCGGAGTGGCCGGTCGGCCATCAGCTTCTCAGCGCGGCAGGCGCTCGAAACTGTCCTCCCCCTCGGTGATGAGGATTGATGGGTCAACTGCGACTCGCGGCAGGTCTGGAGCCGATCGCTCGTCGCCAGTAGACCTCCAGCACCTCGATATGCGTGCCTTTCCGAACCCGATCACCTGCATGAATAGGGTCGCTCCGAAGCTCCCGCGGCTGTTGACGTGATTGTACACCGAGGGGCGCTTCTACCGCCCGGATTTCGCAGCGGATGCGCGCCCCGACCCCGGCCGGTTCGACTCCACAACCCGCAAGCCGCGTTTTGATCCGATTGTTGTCGAACTATGGATTCTCGACAGCGCGTTCCCGAACGCGTCTCCGGTGAAGCAGCCCCATCTGAATGCAGATGTACTAGTTACCGCCTTTAGTCGATGGTCTGTGAAGGAGACTACATGGCCCTTCTGCAGGTGGCCGAAGCCGCCAGCCATGGTCACGTCCGCTAAAACGGTCCCTTCAAGGTTGCGGTACATCACATTCGGTATCGCCTCGTACCCCGGGTGAGCGCGGCGGAAGCGAGAAACCAACAGAGCACCGACGAGATTCCAGAGCTGTCGAGGAAAAGCGACCATGCCGACTCCCATCCAGTGGTCAACCTTCGTGACCTCCTTGCGGGCCGGCGGATACATAAAACGAAACAAGCGACCCGGTTTTCCGGATCGCTTGCTCGTCAATGAAACAGATGGTGCACCCAGAGGGATTCGAACCCCCAACCTCCTGATCCGTAGTCAGGTGCTCTATCCAATTGAGCTATAGGTGCACACCGCGCTTTGCGCGCAAGTCACAGTGGGCACTCAAGTTAGGCGATGGCCCCGGCATCGTCAACCGACGCCGAGCGCCTCGAGGTACTTGTATCCGCTTCCCGTGTTGAAGAGCACGACGCGGTCTCCGGGGTCGATGAACCCCTGCTCCTTGAGGGCGACGATTCCCGCCAGTGCCGCGCCTCCTTCCGGGGCGGCGAAGATGCCGGTGAGCCGCGCCATCCGGTGCGTCGCCGCCACCAGCTCGCCGTCGCTGACGGCGATGGCGGTCCCGCCGCTCTCGCGGATCGCCCGCAGCATCAGAAAGTCGGCGACCGCGGCCGGCACCCGCAGGCCGGAAGCTATCGTCGAGGCATCCTCCCAGGGCCGCGCGCCGTCGGTTCCCTCTTCGAGGGCGCGCACGATCGGGGCACATCCGGAGGCCTGCACCGAGATCATGCGCGGCCTGGAGGAGCCGATCCAACCGAGCCGTTCCATCTCGTCGAACGCCTTCCACATGCCGATCAGTCCGGTGCCGCCTCCGGTGGGGTAGACGATCGCGTCCGGCAGCTGCCAGGCGAGCTGCTCGGCGAGCTCGTACCCCATCGTCTTCTTCCCCTCGACCCGGTACGGCTCCCTGAGGGTCGAGAGATCGAACCACCCTTCCGCTTCCTTGCGCTCGGCGACGATGCGGCCGCAGTCGGTGATCAGCCCATCGACCAGCTCGAGGCGGGCCCCGCAGGAGCGGCACTCGATCTGGAACGCGGCCGGGGTGTCGGCCGGCATGAACACGTGCGCCTCGAGACCGGCGGCCGCGGCGTACGCCGCAAGGGCCCCGCCGGCGTTGCCGGCCGTCGGTATGGCGAGGGCGCGGGCCCCGCGGGCGGCCGCGGCGGTCACCGCGGCGGAGAGGCCGCGGGCCTTGAACGACCCTGTCGGGTTCGTCGATTCGTCCTTGATGTAGAGCTGTCGCAGTCCGATCTCCGCCCCGAGCCGTCCGGCGTGGAACAGCGGTGTGAACCCCTCACCGAGGGTCACGATGTCGTCCCCCGGGCGCAGCGGCATCACCTCCCGGTAGCGCCACATGTCCGCGGGTCGGCTGGCGAGGCTGTCCCGTTTCCAGGAGGCGGCGACCGCGTCGAGGTCGTAGCGCGCCAGCAGCGGGGCTCCCGCCGCGGAGAGGTTGTGCAGCTCGCCGGCGTCGTAGCGCTCTCCCGTGCGGGAGCATTCGAGGTGGGTGAGGCCGTTCACCGGTAGAGTCCTTTTGCACGTATGTAGGATTCGACCGGGTCGGGAACCAGCCAGCGGATCGAAAGCCCGCCGCGGACGCGCTCTCGGATGCCGGTGGATGAGATGTCGATCACTGGGGTTTCGACAAGGGTCACCCGGCGGACAAGAGGCGAACCGGAGGACGGAGCGCCGGGGCGTGAGCCGGCGACCACGGTGCAGAGCTCGAAGATGCCCTCCGGATCGTACCAGGTGTCCAGCTCGGCGACGTTGTCGGCGCCGAGCAGCAGGAACATCTCGCTGCCGGGGTATTGCTGCCGAAGCTGCCTCAGTGTCTCGACGGTGTAGGATTTTCCGGGGCGGTCGATCTCGATTCGGCAGGGCTCGAACCCCGGAGCCCTGGCAAGGGCGGCGGAGACCATCGCCCACCGGTCTTCAACCGCAAGCAGGCCACCGTCCCGGTTCTCCTTGTGGGGCGGGTCCGCAGAGGGAACGAAAAGCACCCGGTCGAGAAGGAGATGTTCTCTCAGGAACTGCGCCAGCAGCAGGTGGCCGGTGTGAATCGGGTCGAAGGTCCCGCCCATCATTCCGAGGCGCGGCACGATTCACTCAACGACGGCGTCGCCGACCTCCTCCAGCCATTTCTCGACCTTGCGCCGAAGCTCCTCCTCCTGGCACTGCTCGACGACCTCGCTCCAATGCAAGCGCGCCGACTCGAGATCCCCGTCGCCGCGGTCCATGTCGCCGAGCATCGCTTTGCCCCAGTAGTACCAGCGCGTGTCCGGATAGGCGATCAGGAGGTCCTCATAGCAGATGCGCGCGGCCTCGAGATAGTCCTGCTTCTGGTAAAATCGGCCTGCCAGGTACTGCTTCTTCGCCAGCTGCGAGCGGCAGGAAACGATGCGACTACGGGCCTCTTCCAGCAGCGGGCTCTGCGGGTTGTCCTCGATGAAACGGCGGTAATGCGTCAGCGCCTCGTAGGTCTCCTTCTGATCGTGCTCCGGGCTGCGCATCTGCATGAAGTGCGACTCGCCGATCTGGAACTGGGCGCGGTCGACGTAGCTGCTGTGCGGGTAGGATTCGACCAGCCGCTGGTACTCGAAGACGGCGTTGACGAAGTCCTCCATGCCGAAGTAGGCCTCGGCCAAGTGGAACTGGGCCTCGGCTATGAGGGCTGAGCCGGGGAAGTTGCTGACCACCCGCTGGAACATCTCGACCGCCCGCAGGTAGCGCTTGCGCTCGAGGGACTGCATGCCCTCCTGGTGGTAGTATTCGACTCCCTTCAGCGGTTCCTCCTTCTTACCCGCGCAGCCCGAGAGCAGAAGGGCCGCAAGGGCGGCAACACGGAAGAACGGCATGACTCCGCGTCGGCGGCTCTGCGGCTGGGAAGGTCGGAGCCCCATCAGCGGTTGGAGTAGAACAGGTAGACGAGGGTGCCGAGCACGCTGGAGACGATGGCAGGTTCGACGAAACGGCCCCAGCTGCGCTCCTCGAGCTCCAGATCGGCGAAATCGTAGGTTTCGTTTTCCACCACTTCCAGCCGGTTCTTCGGTATGCCGTCGCGAATCTGGGAGGTCGCTTCGTGCTGCCAGACCAGCTCCCCGGCGGAGACCAGGCGCAGGCGGAGGGTCATCCGGCAGCGGCGCTTGACCTCGCCGCCGCGCAGGCCGGACCAGCCCGATAGGCCGAGGTCGACGATCCGGTAGGCCAGACGGGGGGATTCCGGAGCCGCGCCCGAGGTGTCGACGGCGACCGTGAAGTTCCGCTTCAGTAGTCCTCCTGTCAGGCAGTGCTCCACGACCCAGTTGGCGTCGTGTTCCGACTGCGCCGTCACCAGGACAGGGAGTTCCCAGTCGGTCTCCGAGTGAAGCGAGTCGAGCCCGGCCAGGCATTCGGCCACGGCTACCTCGGTCGCCCGGACCGTCAGATCGATGTTGGTGGGAATGTAAGTCGCCTCGGCGTAATCGAGGCCCGGAGCGACTACCCAGGCTCCCGCCATCAACAGGAGTGATGCGATGTTCACGGGCCCTCGAGGTACCTCATTTCCTTGCGGGCAGCCCCGATGTACTCACTGTCCGGGTATTCGTCCAGGAGTTTCCGGATGGCGCTCAGGGCGTTCTCCTTCTCCCCGAGGGCAAGGTAGCAGCGGGCGATCTTGAGCTGGGCGTCGTCCGCTTTCTCGGTCTCCATGTAGCTGAAGACCTTGGTGAATTCGGCCAGGGCCAGGCGGTATTTCCCCAGGCCGTACTGGCATTCCCCCATCCAGTAACGGGCATTGTCGCTCCACTCGCTGTTCGCCGCCCGCGAGACGATTTCGCCAAAGCCGGCGAGGGCGGCTTCGTACTGGAGGTCCCCGTACAGCTGGTAGGCCCGGTCGTAGGCGTCCTGGACGTCGAAGCTCTCGCTGCCCCGGACTATCGGGGCGGGTTGTGGCTCGGGGGCAGCCGGGTAGTCCGTACGCTCCTCGGGCCCCGACTCCATCCGCGCGTACCCCTCCTCGAGCCTCTGGACGCGCTCGGCGAGCGCCCTTTCGCGGTCGTAGGAAGACTCGGCGGCCCGTTTCAGCGCTTCGATCTCCTCGCGAATTTCGGACTCGGAAGTCTCCATGCGCTGCGACAGCTCGCTGCCCGGGGCGGCACAGGCGCAAAGCGCGGCAACGGCGAGGAGTAAGGGGAAGAGAGAGAACCGGGCTCGACACCGGCAGGTGAGTCTGATCATCTCGTATCTGTGCTTTCGACGCGAAGGGCTTCGATCTGGCGTTCCCCGATCGTCGCCCCTGATTACGTGAAGTCGGAGTTGAAACCTCGAAAAAATATAAGCAATGGTGAGGCCGGGGCTGCGCTGCCTACCTGATCGTGCTGCCCGCTTCGGCCAGCTTCGCCAGTGCTCTGGACGCCCTGGCGGCCCAGGGAGTTCCGGCGTGATCCCGGGTCAGCCGGGTGTAGAGGCCGTTTGCCTCGACCAGTCCGCCCAGTTTCTGGTAGCACTGGGCGATGAGGTATATCCGCCTCGGGGCGCCCTCGCCCTTCGGATTTCCCGCGGCTGCCTCCTCGAGGACGGCGATCGCCTGGCGTATCTTTTCCCGCTCCGGGTAGCGCTTCCCTCCCCGGAAATACAGCCTGTCGAGAAGACCGATCTTCTGCCTGGCCGGGGGCACACCCGCGCTCGAGACCGTTTTTTTCCGCCTGCGTTCCTCCTTCACCATCTCGTCGACCTGGGTCCAGACAGCGTGGAGCCATTCCTCGTCGATACTCAACGTCCCGGAGACCGCCGGGGGCAACGGCTGGGCGGGCAGCTTCTCCCCGGCGAGCGCTGCCGGCCCGGCCAGAAGTGCCAGGCCGAAGCAAAAGAACCACGGTGGGGATTTCACGATTCGCTTCCTCTCTTTCGGCTGCCGCTGAAAGCGGCCTGCAGGCGGGGGCGGGCAACCCCCGGACGGGGCGCCAGTTCGCGATTTCGTACTGCCTCCGGTCAAAACCCGGCTCCTCCGAGGAACTCGAACAGCTCGCGGTAGGAGTCGTCGAGCTGCACCACCTCGTCGAATATCATGGAGGCGGTCTCCCGCTCTCCCTTGAGATAGTAGGCGATGGCGACGTTCATGCGTACCGCGGGCCTGTCGGCGATTTCGAGTGCCTGGCGGTAGAGCGCGAGCGCTTCGTCGTAGCGGCCCTGTTTGCTCAGCGCGACCCCCTTTGCGTTGGGGGCATCCTCGTGGTCCGGGTCCATCCTCAGGACGCGGTCGAACATTTGGACCGCCTTCTCGAGGTGGTTGGCGCGCATGTAGGCGACGCCGGCTTCGTACGCCCCCTCTGGATGGCGGAGAGAGGAGGCCGACCCGAGAACGATCCGGTCGGCGCGCTTGTCGAAAAAGGCCGTGTCGCCGGAGAGCAGCCGGGAGACGGCCGCTGGCGCGGGCAGCTCGGGGGCGACCGGGGCCAGCACCGCGGGTTTGTAGGTTTGCATCCACCTGGCCACATAGGTCTCCGAGATCAGGTCGCGCACCTTGAGCCGCTTGTACTCGGCAGCCCCCGTTTTCCAGGCCTCGCTGAAGGTCGATCCGAACAAAGTCGTCTCCACCGGGATCCAGATGCGGCCTTCCCACTCGACGTATTCGGCGCGGCTGACGAAGTGATCCCCGGCCTCCTCGGGAAGCACGCCGCTGTCGAACATCAGGTAGATGCGGCCCCTGCCCGGTTCCCTGGTGTCGAGGAAGGCGGTGTCGATCCCCAGGTTTTCCAGCAGCGACGCGTAGAGCAGGGTGAGGTCGTCGCAGTCTCCGCCCCCTTCAGGGAGGCTGAGCAGCTCGCTCGGGTACTGCACGGTGTCGAAGATGGTGCGGTCCTCGGAGACGTTGGCGAACGGCGTCTCGGGGTCGGCCTCGTAGCGGATCCCGTAGGCGCCCATGGCGTCGAACAGCACCGCGGCCATGCCGATGTTTGAGGTGTTGAACTTGCCGGCCAGCAGTTCGCGGTAGCGCTGTACCAGGCCACGCGCCACCGCGGCGACGGCGATGTCGGCGGGGGTGACGAAGGCTGCCGCCATCCCTTCGACGTTCCAGCTCAGCTTCCCCTTGCCGGCGAGGTAGACGCGCTCGAGCCGCTTCTCGACCAGGTAGTTCTGTTCGTGGCGGGTGTAGCGCACCCGCACGACCGGGGTGACGTAGTTGTCGAAATAGGCCTCCGGCCTGTTGAAGAGTTCCTCGTCGAAGTCCGCCTCGAAGCGGTATTTCTCCGTGCTCTGGGGCGGCAGCTCGATCTTCTCGGTGTGCGCCGCGGCCATCGCCTTGGGAAGCACCAACGCCACGATGACGGTGATCGGCTCGGAGGCGGAGTTCGAGAGCACGACCTCGAAGAAGTCGGTTTCCCGGTAGTGCTGGTACAGGGAGCGGAAGACCGGTCTCGGACGAATGCTCGCCTCCTTGATGCTGACGGCGTCCGGGTCGTACTCCAGGGCCACGGAGACGTAGTGCGTCGCGCCGAGAACGGGGGGATTCTCGTAGGCGTAATCGAGCTGCACGAAGCGGTTCTTGAGGCCGAATCCCGCGTTGATGGAGGTCGCCTGTCCGCGGCTTTCGGGGGTTCCTACCTCGGACTTCAGGCCGGCGCGCAGCGCCAGCTGCCGGCTGATCCAGTACTCGGCCCCGGCGCGGAAGTGGTCGTCGAGGTCCGCCGCCAGCGTCAGTCCTCCCAGCGGTGGTTTGTAGGCAATGCCCAGGCGCAGGTGGGTGGACATGATGTCCTCCCTGAAGCCGCTCTCGTGTTCGACCGCGGTGCCGCCGATATCCTGGACCGCAAGCCCGAAGCGCAGGCCCGTTGTCACGGGGACCAGCAGTCCAGCGTCGAAGCCGAAGCCGCTCGCGTCCATCGCCGTGGCGCCATCGAGGCTGGCCCTCTGGCCAATGTAGCGAGCCGTCACGCCGACGGCGCTGTCGCCGATGTAGCGTCGCCGTTCGATGTCGTTGCGGTACCCGTAGGCGAAGCCGAAACGGTTATGGCTCGCATCGAGTCCGAGACCGCCCTCGACGTCGTCGAAGCCGCGGTGGAACCAGTCGGCCCCGAAGGCGTGACTCTCGGTGAGGGGCAGCACGTACGACAAGTAGGATTCGCGCAGATCCAGACCGAAGCGGTCGGCATAGGAGAGCCGGACCTGCTGGCGCTGCAGGGTGGCGATGGCCGCGGGGTTCCAGTGGATCGCGGTGGCGTCGCTGGCCGCGGCGACGAAGGCGCCGCCCATGGAAATGGCGCGCACCCCGATGTCCGGCTGCCTGGATGCCGCCCCGTACAGGGGGGCGCACAACAGGCAGAGAGCCGCGGCCGCGGCAGCCAGCCGCCCTGACGATGTCGTTGCCGCGGCCACTATGGCTCCTCGATGGTGATGCTGTCGCCGCCGCGCACGTTGCCGACGATCATCGGGATCTCGTTTCCCGGGAACCGGACCTGGACGTTGTAGGGCCCTGCAGGGGCTCCGAAGATCACCTCCGGAGCCCCGGGGCCGGACAGCATCTGGGTGAAGGAGACCAGCGTGTCGGTGACGGCGTCGAAAAGGCGGACCTGCGCCCCGAGTCCGAAGAAGTTGTTGCCGCCGGCGCCTGGGCCCTTGCCGCGCACGTGCACCTTGATGAAGGCAGAGCCTCCGGTGGCGTTCCGGAAGAGGCGGTTCCCCAGGGCGGCGCCGTTGGTGAGGTAGAGATCGGGAGCCCCGTCGCCGTCGATGTCCCCCCGGCTGGCCGACAGGTGGGAGGAGCCTGTGGTCGGCAGTCCGGCTTCGGCGGTGGCGTCGCGGAAGGTGTCGTCTCCGTTGTTGGCGAAGAGCACATCGGGCAGCTCCAGCTCGGCGCCGTTGGCGAGGAAGAGGTCGAGGTGGCCGTCGCCGTTGAAGTCGAGCCATGCCGACATGGCGGTGAGGAATCCGGAGCCGCTGCTGCGCACCCCGGCGGCGGCGGCGATGTCGCTGAATCGGTCCTCCCCGTCGTTTCGGTACAGGTTGTTGGCGCCGACGTTGGCGAGGTGCAAGTCGAGGTCGCCGTCGTTGTCGAAATCCCCCCAGGCGCCGGCCTGGCCGATCTCGGTGTTGTCCACCGTCGCCGCGCAGGCGATCGCCTCGAAGTCGCCGCCGGCGTCGAGATCGTTGCGGAAGAGGCCGTTCTCCTGCTCGCGGTTGACGGTGTAGAGGTCGAGGTCGCCGTCGTTGTCGTAGTCGACCCAGGTCAGCCCGCCGGTGTCGCGCTGGTCCCCGGTCCCCAGGCCGATGGTCGGCTCCAGGCTGCCGGCGTCGTTGCGGTAGAGCTCGTTGGCGTGGTAGAACTTGCCGATGTAGAGGTCGAGGTACCCGTCGCTGTCGTAGTCCCCCCAGGCCGCCGAGGTCACGCTCCCGTGCCTGGTGAGGTCGACCATTGCGCGGGCCCTGCCGACCTCGGAGAAGCTGCCGCCGGAGTTCTCGTAGAGGAAGTCCTGGGCGAAGAAGTCGGCGATGTAGAGGTCGAGGTCGCCGTCGTTGTCAAAATCTCCCCAGGCGGCCGCGACGCTGTCGCCGTCCTCGTCGACCCCGGCAGCCGCGGCGACGTCTGCGAAGGTGTCGTCGCCGTTGTTCGCCAGCAGGGCGTTGGCGGCCCCGCGGTTGGCGACGTAGAGGTCGAGATCGCCGTCGCCGTCGAAATCTCCCCAGGCCCCTGCCGTACCGTGGAGGCCGACTGCGGCGCCGCTCGCTTCGGTGACGTTGGTGAAGGTCTGCCCCGATGCGGCCGCCGCCGCCGCCATCAAGAGCGCCGCTAGGATCCCCCGGGCCACCCTCATCGCACTACTGCCACGATTTTTTCCGACTGTATGTCGCCGCCGCTGACGACGACGATGTAGAGGCCGCTGGCGACCACCTTTCCCTCCTCGTCCCGGCCGTTCCAGGTCAGCGACTGGCGCCCGGGAGCCAGCGGGCGGTCGCGGGCGATCACACGCTCCAGGCGCCCGGAAGCGTTGTAGACGCGGACGCTCACGTCGGCAGCCGCGGCGAGGTCGAACGAGATGTCGGTCCTGTCGCGCAGCGCCCCGCTTCCTCCGGCAGGGGCGAAGGCGCGGGGCTGGCAGTCGATGCCGTCGATGGCCGCGGCGCCGGCAGTCGCGGTGAGGTCTTCGAAGATGCCGTAGGTCCCGAAATCCTCGACCGCGGTCCGCACTTCCCGCTCGGCCGGGGCGGAGGTGCCGCCGACTCGCCTCCATTCGCCGTCGACGAGGCGGAAGATCGCCAGGCGCGAGGTGTCGCGTCCCTCGACATCGCCGGCTTCGTAGCGCAGGGTCAGGGTCCCGGGTTTGCGCAGAACCCCGTCGCCGGCGTCGATTTCGAAGGCCGGCCCGACAGGGGTGAGGTCCGGGGAACGGGCGTCCTCGGCGCGGTCATCCGGCCGCGTCCGGATGGCGATCTCACCGCTGCCGCCGGCGAGGGCGTTGGGGGGCAGGTAGAGCTCGAGCCTGCGGTCCGCGGTCGCGAGCAGGCCGCCGCTGGCCGTCTCGGTCAGCCGCGGGGCGGTGCGAAATGCGAACTCGAAGCCGCGGTCGGCGAGCTCGCCGAACACTTCGGGGCCGACGCTGACCCGGTATTCCGTGAACGGCCGCAGCCCTCCCCGAGGCGCGAAGCTGACCACCTTGAAACCGGAGTCGATGGCGAAGCCGGAAATAGCCGTCACCTCGAACCCCGTCTCTTCGTCCTCAGGCACCTCTTCGAGCTGTCGCGCCAGCAGGGTGAACCCGCGTCCGTCCCGCACCGCAACCGGAAGCGAGAACTCGATGCGGATCTCCTGGGTGGTTATCGACACCCCTTCAGCATCGGCCTGCGGCGACGTCGCCACCACCGCGGGCAGGTCGGTGTTGAAGCTCCAGGTGAACGGCCCGGCGTCGGCGCCGCGCGGCCCGCGCACCCGGGGCAGGACCGCGGCCTCGTAGGAGCTGCCGGAGAGGAAGTCGACCTCGGGCAGGCTGACCTTGTTGGCCGCCTCGTCGTAGAGGAAGTCCCCGTCGTCGAGCTGCAGCGGCTGACCCGACCTGCTGAGGCGGAAGTTGTTCGAATTCATCACCAGGCCGGCGTCGATCGGGGCGGTGAACAGGATCTCGACGCGGCGGCGCCCCGCGGCGATCGAAGCGCCGTCCGCGGGATCGGTCGAGGCCACAGACGGGACGACCGTGCTGAAGCTCCAGCGCGTCTCCGCGCCGGCCCGCGGTCCGGCGATGGCCGCGGACAGGATCACCGTGTAGGCCGAGCCCGCCCTGAGGCCCCCCGCCGCAGGGGTAAGGGTCACCGTTCGCGAGCCGGGGTCCCAGGAAGGCTCCTCGAGTGCCTCCGGGCTTCCCTCCAGAAGCAGGCGCCCCCCCCCCTCGGCGCCAAGGGCGGTCTCGTCGATCGGGTAGTCGAACACCGCCGTTATCTCGTGGGTGGAGGTGGCAACGGCTTCGTCGCCGGCTGCCGGAGCGAGCTCGGTCGCCACCGGGACTGCGGTCTGGAAATTCCACGAGATCGGCCCGCTACTGGACAGCTGTCCGGTGACGTCCGCGGCGATCTCGACGCTGTAGGAGCTGCCGACCTGCCACCCTGTCTCGGGGGCCAGCGCATAGGTGCCGGGATCGCGTTCGGCCGGGTCCCCGGAGCGAAGCGCTACCGGCTCTCCTTCCCGCAGGAGCCGGAAGTTGTCGCCGGTAATCTGGTCAGGGTCGAGGGAGACACTGAAGGTCACGGTCGCTTCGGCGAGGTCGACACCGACGCCTGTTTCCCCGTCGGTCGGACGGGTCTCCAGCAGCTGTGGCGCCGCGGTCGTGAAGCTCCAGCGGAAGTCTCCTTGGCCGAGCAGGCGCAGCGGACCTGCGAGAGAGCCGTCGAGGATGACTTCGTAGCGGCTTGCCGGGAGGAGACCCCCGGCGACGGCGAAGGAGAGGGAGTTGCTCCCGGCGTCGAAAAGCGGTGTCTCGGCCAGGTCGAGCGGGTCTTCTCCGCGCAGGACCTGCACCGTTCCGGGTGCATCGAGGGCGCTGGCGGCCAGGGGGCCGTCGAAGACGGCGGTAATCCGCTCCGTGGCGGGATCGACGCCCTCGGCCCCGTCGGCAGGGCTGGTCTCCAGCAACTGTGGCGCCGCGGTGGTGAAGCTCCAGCGGAAGTCTCCCTGGCCGAGCAGGCGCAGCGGACCTGCGAGAGAGCCGTCGAGGTTGACCTCGTAGCGGCTTCCGGGCTCGAGGCCCCTCGCGAGTGCAATGGAAAGGGAGTTGCTGTCGGGGTCGAAGATCGGCGCTTCGGCGAGGTCGAGGGGCTCCCCCTCGCGCAGGACCTGCACCGCTCCGGGCGCGTCGAGGGCGCCGGCCGTCAGCGGGCCGTCGAAGACGGCGACGATGCTTTCCGTGGCGGGATCGACGCCCTCGGCCCCGTCGGCAGGGCTGGTCTCCAGCAACTGAGGCACCGCCGTGCTGAAGCTCCAGCTCATGGTGTCGGCGAGCCGGTTGCCGGCCAGGTCCCGAACGGAAGCGGAGGCCTTGACCGTGTACAGCGTACCCGGAAGCAGGCCACCCTCCGGGGTCAGCACGGCGACGTGGGTCTCCGGGTCGTACGTGACCGCCAGGGGCGTCGTTGCCGACTCGCCCGAGCGGAGTGAAAAACTCCGTTCATCTACGGTCGCCTCGTCGATCGGCTCGGAGAACCGGACCATCAGCACGGAAGTGGAAACCGGAACCTCCCCGGCCCCGGAGGCCGGTTCGAAGGCGACGGCCTCGGGGGCAACGGCGTCTACCTCGAACGCACCGGCGAGGTCTACGGGGATCAACTCGTTCCCCTTGCCGTCCAGCACTCCGCGCACGGAGATCGTCGCCGTGCCGGAGGGCACGCCCGCGGCGATCGTCAACTCGCCGCTCCAGGTGCCCCCGGTGAACTGCACCTGCTCGAAGTCGAGGGTGACCGAGCCGACCGCGGCCTGCACGGTGGGCGCCGTCGAGGCATCGATACCGGAGTGCTCGTCAGTGAATTCCAGGGCCAGGGTGATGGTTTGATCCAGACCCACCAACTCCCGGCTGGTACTGTGAGCGCCGAGAACGGGGGGCATGGCATCCATTACGAATCGTCGCTCGGGGCTCCACCCGGAACGGGCGAATCCGGCGTCCACCGCCTGTACCGACCAGAAGTAGGTGCCGCTTTCAAGGCCGACGAGGGTGCGCTCGGTCAGGTGACCGTTGTTTCCGGGTCCCACCTCCCCGAGGCCGGAAATCACCTCGTTACCCCGCGAGGTGACCCCGACCCGCAGGTTGTAGGTCAGGCTCTCCGGTGGAGGGGCGCCGTCATCCCCGGAGACCTGCCAGCTCAGGACGACCCCGCCGGTGAGGTCGTCCGCCTCGAGCCCGGATGGGTTGCGCGGGGGGAAGTTGGGGTTGAACCGGGCAGTGAGGTTCTCGTTGATGGCGCTCAGGGGGGAGCCGGTGGCACCGCGGCCGGCGGAGACCAGGTCGAGGTCGCCGTCTTCCTCGATATCGGCGAAGGCCGCGGCGCTGAGTTGAACACCATGGAGCGCCTCCAGGGCGACCTGCTCGAACGGCCCTCCGGCGCCGGTGCGGCCGATGGTGTTCTCCCATATCTGCAGGATCGCCTGCGATCCGTCGTTGCCGGTGATGGCGATGTCGAGGTCCTGGTCGTTGTCGTAGTCCCCCCAGGCGAGGTCGCCGTCGCTAATGCCGGGGAGCCCCGCGTCCGCGGCCTCGGTGAAGCTGCCGCCGTCGTTTTCCCAGAGCGTCGTCGCCATCCCGCCATCCCCGGTCCCGGAAGCGAGCAGGTCGGGGTCGCCGTCGCGGTCCCAGTCCCCCCAGGCAAGGTCGCTCGACTCGAGGCCGGTCAGGGACAGCAGGCCTGTTCCCGGACCGGAGCCGTCGTTGAGGTAGAGCCGCAGCTCTGGGGTACCGGCGGAGCTGGTTCCGGTCACGGCGAGGTCGGAATCGCCGTCGCCGTCCGCGTCCGCCCAGGCCGCCTCGCCGTCGTGCAATCCGACGAGGTCTTTCTGCGCCTCGGCGAAGCCGCCTTCGCCGTCGTTGAGCCACAGCTGCGTGTGTGACCGGGTCGCGCCGTCGACGTCGCTGCCCAGCCCCATCAACACTAGGTCGAGGTCGCCGTCGGCGTCGGCGTCTCCCCATTCGACGGAGCTGAGAGAGAGATCCGGGAAGGCCCCGGCGCGCTCGAAACTCACCTCGCCTCCGTGCACCTCGGTAGCGAACAGCTCGCTGTGGGGGGTCCCGAAACCGTCCTGGCCCGTGACGGCGAGATCGAGGTCGCCGTCGTTGTCGTAATCCCCCCAGGCCAGGTCGCCGTTGCGCAGCGGAGTGACTCCCGCCCCGAGGTTCAGCCCTAGCTCGCCGGCTTCGTTGACGTAGATCAAGGTGCGGGCTTCGCCGCTGCGGTTTCTGCCCATGACGGCGAGGTCGGCGTCCCCGTCGTCGTCGATGTCCCCCCAGGACATCGATGCTTCCTCGAGATTGCGCAGACTCTGGTCCGACGAGACGAGCTCCTCGACGACAAAGCTGCCCTCGGTGGAGAACGGCGAGCGCGCGAATCCTCCATCGACCGCCTGCACGGACCAGTAATAGCGGTTCGGGGGCAGCGAGCGCTCGAGGACGTAACTGGTCCTGAGGCCGGCGTTGCCCGGTCCCGGCGGCAGGCTGGCGGAGAGAACGTCGCCGCCAGCCTGCCGGGTACCGATGCGGAGGTTGTAGGAAAGTGCCGGCGACTCGACGTCTTCACCCGCCGGCCAGCTGAACAGGGCGCGGGTGCTGGTAACCTGTACCAGGTGGAGCGTTGCCGGAGCGGAAGGCTCGCGGTTGGGGGTGGCAACGCCGCGGTTGCCGTAGATAACGGTGCGGCGGGCCCCCGACTGATCGATCCCGCTCAGCAGCAGGTCGACGCGGCCGTCGCCGTCGTAATCGCCCCATACTGCGGCGCCGCCGGCGAGGCCCTCGAGGTTCTCGACCGCCCCGGAGGTGACCGTTCCGCCGTCGTTGTCGAACACCTGGGCGCGGTGGTCGGATAGCAGGGTGCGGCCGGACACGGCGAGGTCCTGGTCGCCGTCGTTGTCGTAGTCGACCCAGGCGAGCTGCCCATCGATGGTCTGGAAAGGATTGAGGGAAAACCCGTCGTCGAGCCCGAGGGTGCCCGCCGGCCGGTTGCGGTACAGCAGCAGCTTCACTGCCCACGAATCGCCGCGGCCGGAAAGCGCCAGGTCGAGGTTGCCGTCGTTGTCGTAGTCGGCCCAGGCCAGCGATCCTCCCTTGGCCCGGGGCGCCGCCGCAACGCTGACATCGAGCTCGAGGTTGCCGATGGGATCGTTCCTGTAGAACTCGGTGATGCGGGTGACGTTGTCGGAGATGACGTTCTCCCCGGACAGGGCGAGGTCGAGGTCGCCGTCGTTGTCGTAGTCCGCCCAGGCGAGGTCGCCGTTGTGCACGTTGACGAGGGCTTCGCTGTTGGCCTCGTCGAGGACCAGCAGGCCGCCGCGGTTCCGATACAGGTGGGTGAGGGATGTGCCGTTGCCTTCCAGTCCGGTTACGGTGAGGTCGAGGTCGCCGTCGCGATCGAAGTCGGTCCAGGAGAGATCGGCGTATCGGATAGCCCGGAAATTCGAGTTCCCTGCGTCGTCCACCTGGGTCATGTCCGGGGTCAGCAGACGCTCACCCTCCTCCGGGCCGGCGCCATTGATGTAGAGCCGCAGACTGCCGAGATCGTCCGCATCCCAGCCGGCGATGGCGGCATCGAGATCGCCGTCCCCATCGTAGTCCGCCCACCCGGCGTCTCCGAAATAGACCCCGACCAGCCGCTGCGACTGGGCGACGTCCTCTGTGAGGAGCCCGGCGTCGTTGCGAAGTACCCGGGCGATCCTCAGGCACTGTCCGCCCGACTCGGTTTCGCCGACGAGGAGAAGATCCGGGTCGCCGTCGCCGTCGTAGTCTCCCCAGGCGGCCTGGCCGGCCCACACCCCCGGCAGCTCGAGCTGGGAATCCTGCAGCTTCTGCGTCCATGCCGGGGGGACAGACAGAGCGGACCATAACAGGGCGGCCTGCAAGGCGCGCGCCGCGGCGCGGTGCATCAGGAATACGAGCCTGTTTTCAGGGAAGGATGATTTCATCAGGGACGGAAGCGGGATGCTCTCCAGACCACTGCCAAAGATAACATGCCCCCGCCGACCTCCGCTCAGCAGATTTTTGTGGGTCCGTGCCGGTAGGATGCCTGCCGGCGGTCAGCAGGGGAAGGAGCAGGGGGCTGTGCGCAGGAACTGGAGCGAGTCCGGTCCGCCCGGATGTCCGGGGCCGGGCAGTCAAGCCTTACAGATTCAGACGCCGCGCCAGATCCGACGAGGAGGCGCCGGTCCACAGGGACAGGGTGCGGACGGTGCCGCCCGCTTCCTCGACGACCTCGCGGCCTACGACCTCTGCGAGGGAATAGTCGCCCCCTTTGACGAGCACGTCCGGAAGGAGTTCGGCGACGAGCGCGGCGACGCTCGGCTCGTCGAAGATGCAGACGTAGGAGACCGATCTCAGCTCGCCCAGCAGGGCGGCGCGGTCCTGCTGCGTCATGAGGGGGCGTCCAGGCCCTTTCAGGGTGGAGGCGCTGCTGTCGCTGTTGAGGCCGACCATCAGGACGTCGCCGAGGGCGCGCGCCTCGCGCAGGTACTCGACGTGGCCCCGGTGCAGCAGGTCGAAGCAGCCGTTGGTGAAGACCACCCTTTTCCCGGCGGCGCGTAGTTGGCGCCTGATTTCGAGCAATCGCGGCCGGGAGACCAGGTTCGACGGAGACCGGGGTCCGCCGTCGGCGACGCCGCTCAGCGGCGGGTTTTTTCGCGCTTCGCACATGCTTCCCGGATTTGCTGGCGAGGGGACGACAAGAAGATGGCCTCCCATGGAAACACCATGGAAGGCCATGTCATATATGGGGTGAGTGACGGGAATCGAACCCGCGGCCTCCAGGGCCACAACCTGGCGCTCTAACCGTCTGAGCTACACCCACCATGAAGCGGCTGCCGGTGCGGACCACCGGGCGGCTCGTTCCGTGAAGGAGGTTGCCGGCGTGCCCAGCAGGACTCGAACCTGCGACATTCTGCTTAGAAGGCAGATGCTCTATCCAGCTGAGCTATGGGCACCGGAAAAGTTCCTAAAGCACCCCCTGGCATGAAGTTACACGCCGAGGTCGAGCTTCGGTAGTAAATAAAGGAAGAGCCGCCACTATGGCAAATCCAAGGTGTCCGGGCCTGCCTCGGGGCCCTCGATCACCACCCTCTCCCGTTCGACGCGGCCGTACATCCGTCTGAATTCCTCGGTGCCGTCGTTGTCCCAGTGCTCGGTGGATAAGGGGGCGTCGTAGCTCATCGGGATGCCGCCGCGCGTCCAGTCGGGGCGCACCATGAGAGGCCCTTAGCCATCGGCGACGTTGTACATCCGGGTACCGTTGTCGAACCTCGACTTGACGATCCAGGGCACAAGGTCGGGCGCTTCGAGCAGCGCGAGCCGCGCGAGCTCGCCGCGGTCGAGACTCAGCCCCAGCCCCGGCTTTTCCGGGACGCGGACGAAGCCGTTAACCGGCTCGAGGCGCTCGCGCACGACGTCGGACTTCCAAGTCTCGGTATCGTTGAAGAAGTGGAAGGTCGCGGTGGGAAACGCCGCGGTCATGTGGGCGGTGATCGCGCGCGTGATGGTGCCGCCGACGTTCTGCAGCATGAACGGTATGCTGCCCGCTGCAAACAGTCCCGCGGCGCGGATGACGTCCCCGATCTTCTGGTGCCCCCACATGTAGACGGTCCCCGGCGCCGGCGAGCACTTCGTAGGTGCAGTTGAGGGGTGCCTGGTGGCGGACGATCGGCAGTCGGATCCGCTTTCTCAGATCGATCGAGGTCAGGGTGTCCCCCGGGTCGATGGAGTCCTCGAAGCAGCCGGCGATCGGGTAGCGGGAAAGCCTCTCCAGCAGGTCGGGCATGTGGTCTATGGTGCCGCCTCCCGTGAAGTCGAAATGGATGCGGAAACCCCTCGGCGCCACCTCCATCATCGCCCCGGTCTGGTCGAATACGTTCTCGAACGGGGAGAGGTGGAACTTCAGCCAGGTGTAACCCTGCCGGGAGTAGCGCCGCACCGCCTCGGCCATTCGCTCCGGGTGCGTCGACACCGTCCAGCTCCCCACCGGTACCCAGGATCGGTGTTTCTGCCCGAACAGCTTGTAGACCGGCACGCCGGCCGCCTTCCCCATGAGGTCGTACATCGCGGTGCCGATCGGCAGGGAGGTTTCGTCCCCGAGCCAGTCGAACGGGTTGCTGCCTATGTACTGGGCGATCACCTCCGGAGGCTCCTTGCGGCCCTCGCCGAGGCCGATTTCCCCGCTGTCGGTGTGGGCGACGTAGACGGTCCGTCTGCCGATTCCCTGGTAGTGGGTGAGCTCCCAGGCAGAGGTTCGAAATGGTCGGGGTGGTCGGATTCGAACCGACGACCCCCTGCTCCCAAAGCAGGTGCGCTAACCGGACTGCGCTACACCCCGACGGCAAAAGGAAGATAAACCGCGGGACCGAATCCGGGAATCACGGCGATGTCCGCTCTTCGACATCATTACCGGTGCTCGGGATCGCGGAAATTCCGGCAAACGCTTCCCGAAAATGTCGGCCAACGCCGAATCAGGCACCGGCCGGACGCGGCCGGTGCTGGTTGATCGCCGCCCTCAGGGCTTGGGCGGCCTTGCGGGCAGCCGAGGCGAAATCCTCACCTGCCGATGCGTACAGGATGGAACGCGAGGCGTTGACGAGGAGGCCGGTTCCGTCGGGGCGCGTCCCGGAACGAACGGCCGTCTCGACGTCGCCACCCTGGGCGCCGACCCCCGGTATCAGGATCGGAAGCTCGGGGGCTAGCGCCCTTATCGACTGCATCGCTCCAGCCTGGGTGGCTCCCACTACCAGGCCGCAGTTCCCGGACTCGTTCCACCGGGCCGCCTTTGCGGCGACCTCTTCGTAAACCATCCTGCCCCCAGGCAGCTGCTGCTTCATGATGTCCGCGGCCCCGGGGTTCGAGGTCAGGCAGAGCAGGAACGTCCCCTTGTCGCGGTAGGCGAGGAACGGCTCCATCGCGTCGCCGCCCATGTAGGGGTTGGCGGTGACGGCGTCGGCGCCGAGCTCCTCGAAGAGCATGACGGCATATCTCTCCGCGCTCGAGCCGATGTCCCCTGCCTTGGCGTCCGCAACAACCGGAATGCCATCGGGGACATGGTCGATTGTCGCCTTGAGCGCCTCCCAGCCGGGCCCCCCGAGAGCGCCGTAGAAGGCGAGATTCGGCTTGTAAGCGCAGACGAGATCGCTGGTGTAATCGATGATCCGGCGATTGAAAGCGAGGACCGGATCCGGCTCGCCGCGAAGGCCCTCAGGGAGCCGCGAAGGAACGGGGTCCAGACCGACGCAGACCAGCGAGTCGTTACTCGTCGTCGCTGCGGCCAGCTTCTCGGAAAAGCTCGTCGAAGTCATGGTATCCCAGGGTGTCGGCAAGCGGTGGCAGGGGAGGTCCCGTGCGGAGCAGCCGGTACAGTTGGAGGTCGTACGGATCTGCGGCAGCCGAATTCGTCAGGCCCGAGTCCGTGAAGACCGAATCCAAACCTGCGGAATCCGTGGCTGTGATCGCGGTGTCGACGTGGGTGGTGTCAGGACCCGGGACGAACGGCAGGGGTTCGGGCTTCGGACCCAGGAGGAAGACCACCCCGCACTGCGACAGAAAGCCGGCCTCGACATCGGCCATCAGGACGCGGGTGCCGTTGTCGCGGCTGATCAGGACGTCCCCGCTGAACGGCCCCGAGACCCCCTCCGCCTCGAGGAAGAACGGGCGGCCCCTGGCACCGCCGACGCGAGGGCTCGTCGCGGCGCGTTGGAGATCGCTTTCGTAGCCGGCGACACCGTCGTTTACGGCGCAAAACCTGCCGGCGTGCCCGGCACTGTAGATGACGCGTCCGGAAGTGTCGATTATCCGGGGAGCCAGACATGGCTTCAGGCCGGTGCCTCTGGCGTCGACCACCAGCCCGGTGCAGTCCTCCGGGGGCGCGAACAGGAAGAGGGAATCTGCCGCGGGAAGCTCCCCCGGGTGCGGTAGCGCCAGGCCGGAATCGGGCAGGACGGTGTCCGAAAACCGCCCGCGAAGGTGGAGCTTCAGCGCCAGACGGTAGCGGCCGTTCCGCTCCTGGCGGCTGCCGAGATCGACTCGGGAAGCCTTTATCAGCGCCTCCAGCTTCATGCTCAAATCCGCGTCGGCAAGTGCGACCGTGCTTACCTTGGTCCGGGAATCGACGGGAACTTCCCCGGCGATCTCGGCGAGGTTGCGGTAGGCCTTCTCCCTGGCAGCGGTAAAGCCGGCCAGGCGGCGCTGGGCCGCGTTGGTGATAGCGGCCGGCGCTGCCCCCTCGCCGAAAACGGTCAGGATGCCGTTGGCCCAGTCGAGGCTGCCCTCGATTATCCCCTCCTCCGACCTCGCCGACACGGTTTCGACGAACTCCTGGGCCCCGGTTTTCGAGGCGGACGCCAGGAGCGCGAGCACCATGAGCCACGGACCGCTACGCAAGGGCGCCTGCGGTATGGATATCTTGCCGGATGACGGGATCATGTAACGGAAAAGCAGGGCGGAGCGGCTCTGTAAGCCGAGTTCTGTCCGCGCCTTAGGCGCGGGGCGATCATTCATCTTGGGCGGCGGTTACCCGCAACCTCCTTGCGGCCTACCCGGGAGTCGAACGAGGCGGACCACCTCTCCTCCCCTATTCGGCCTTGCTCCGGAAGAGGTTTGCCGTGCCGTTTCCGTCGCCGGAAACGCGGTGAGCTCTTACCTCACCATTTCACCCTTACCCGCCGAAAAGGGCGGGCGGTATCTTTTCTGTGGCACTTTCTGTGAGGTCACCCTCCCTGGGAGTTACCCAGCATCCTGTCCTGTGGAGCTCGGACTTTCCTCACTCACCCACCGCGATCTGATGGTGGGCGGCGCGATCGCCCGAGCCGCTCCGCCGAATTGGGAACAGCATCACCTGATGGGTACCATTCCTGCCGGCGCCCGGTGATGCCGAGGCTCGGTCAGCAACGCCACACGCTGCCTGAATCCCGGCTACGAGCTGTGGTCGTCCCAGACGAGAATCGCGCCGCAGTTCTCGCAATGCAGGACGCGCTCGCTACGCCGGACATTGCTTCTCTGCTGAGGCGTCAACTGGCGAAAGCAGGCGCCGCACGATTCCTTGCGCACCGCGGTTATTCGCGCTCCACGGGCGGTGCGACTGCGCTCGTAGCTCTGCAACAGACTCTGATCAAGGCCGCTTGTCTCATGTTCGCGCCGGGAGTAGACGCCGTCGACCTCGTCCTGCAAAGAGTCGAGCTTTTCCTGGAGTTCGTCGATCCTCCCCTGCTGCTCGCCGACGATCTGCTCGACGTCCTTCTCCTCGAGGAGGATCTGTTCGCGAAGGAACTCGGACTCCTCGATCGCCTGCAGGATGTGCGTTTCGCATTCGGAGATCCTCGTTTTACAGGCTTCGATCTCCATCTGCAGGGCATCGTACTCCCTGTTGTTGGTGACTTCGGAGAACCGCTCCTCCTGCTTCTTGAGCTGATCCCTGGCAACCTCGAGATCCCGCTCGTATTGGCGCTGCTGTGATTCCAGCTCGGCGACACGCGCGCTCTTCTCGTCCAACCCCTTGCGGGCTGCCTCGATGTCGTTTTTCCGCCGCGTGATCTCCTCTGGGTACTTGCTCTTGGCTTCCTCTAGCGTTCGCAGCTCCTCGTCGACGTCCTGGATCTTCAACAGCCGCAGCAGATTGTCTCTCATGTTCGAATCTGTCTCTCCGTCACCGCTCACAGGTCGTACCCCCGCCACGATCCGTCACGCAGGTCGCCCCAAAAAAGGAAAAGTGCACTCAAGGGTGCACTTTCGGTCATCGACATCAGGTTTACGGACCGCTTCATCACAGGTAAAAATGACCTGCTTTCGGCAGTCGGTCAACCCGGTTGCGGTCGCCGGAGCCGCCATCCGTCTCCCGGGTCAAGCATCTGTTTGGCGGCCTCCGCCACGTGCCGATCCGTGAGGCCGTATTTGCGCAGCAGATCTTCGTTGGCAGCCGACTCCCCGAAACAGTCGGGTATGCCGACCCGTTTCAACGGGGTGGGCAGGTGCTCTGCGAGTGCCTCGGCAACCGCGCCCCCGAGACCGCCGATCACCGAGTGGTCCTCGGCGGTGACCACCCGTCCGGTTTTTCCCGCGGCCTCGACGATGGCATCGACGTCGAGCGGTTTGAGCGTCGGCACGTGCAGGACATGCGCCGATACCCCGTCGCCTGCAAGCAGGTCGGCCGCGGCCAGGGCGCGCACCGTCTGCGCTCCCGTGGCCATGATGGTCACGTCCGCACCGTCGCGCACTACGTAAGTCTCGCCGATGCGGAAACGGTGGCTGTCATTGAAAATGACCGGTTCGGGATCGCGGGTAAGGCGCACGTACACAGGACCCTCCCAGGCGGTGGCAGCCAGCATGCAGAGTCTCACCTCGACGCCGTCTGCCGGGGCGAGAACGGTCATGTTCGGCATCGCCCGCATGACGGCGATGTCGGAAACCTCCTGGTGGGTCTTGCCGGTCTTTCCGGTGAGAAGGCCGGTGTAGGCGGCGCCGATCTTGACGTTGAGGGAGGGCTGGGCGACGACGACTCGCAGCTGGTCGAGGTCGCGATTGACCAGAAAGCAGGCGAAGCTGCTCAACCACGGCACCAGGCCACAGGTGGCCATGCCGGCGGCCACTCCCATCATGTTCTGCTCGGCGATGCCCATCTCGAGAAAGCGGCGCGGCCGCTCCCGGGAGACCTTGTCGGCCCTCGTTGAGTTGGCCAGGTCGCCGTCGAGGACGTATACGTCGGGATCGGCGTCGATCAGCTCGATGAGGGTGTCGCCGAAAACGTCGCGCTGCGCAAGCAACCGGTCGCTTGCCGTGAGGTTCACAGGGCAGCCTCCTGGGCGGCCAGTTCCTCGCGAGCCAGCCGCAGATCCTCGTCCGTGACCGGCTTGCTGTGCCAGTTGAAATCGTTCTCCATGTACGAGATCCCCTTGCCCTTGATGGTGCGCGCAATGATCAGGCTCGGACGCCCGCGGTTTTCTTTTGCCCAGGCGCACGCCCGCAGAATGTCGCGAAAGTCGTGGCCGTCGATCTCGGTGACAGCCCAGCCGAACGCCTCCCACTTGGCGTGCGGGTTTTCCTGGGCGGGCCTGCGCGGCAACACGTCGTATCCCCCTTCGGTCGCCCATCCGTACTGCTGCAGTCCGTTCCAGTCGAGGATGGCGGTGAGGTTGTCGAGCCCGTAGCGTTCGGCGACGAAGGCGGCCTCCCAGATCTGGCCTTCCTGGGAATCGCCGTCGCCGATCAGCACCCAGATGTGGTACGGCTTCCCCTTCAACTTTGCGGCGAGGGCCATACCGGCCCCGGGGGAGAGTCCCTGGCCGAGCGATCCGGTCGACATGTCCAGCGAGTCGAGGACGGACATGTCGGGATGTCCCTGCAGCCGGGAGTCGACGGCGTCGAAGGTCTTCAGTTCATCGACCGGGAAGAACCCCCGCAGGGCGAGAACGGCGTAGAGGCCGATCGAGGAGTGTCCCTTCGACATGACGAAGCGGTCGCGGTCGGGATGTTGCGGGGCATCGGTGCGCACGTTGAGCACCTCGAAATACAGGGAAGTAAGAATCTCCGCGGCCGACATCGGCCCCCCGAGGTGGCCGGCGCCGGCATGGTGAACCGACTCGACCACCAGACGGCGCATTGCGATCGCCGTCCTGCGCAGCTCGACGAGCCGCTCGTCACTTATGTGCCCATTGGCACCCATGACTCCTTCGTATTAACCCCATTTTCAGGATGTTCAGCGATTCAGCACACTAGAGCGCCACTATATATTGGCCAACTAAGACAAGGCATACACTATATGTTGTATAAAAAACCGGGCATTCTGGGGACGTAGGGTTTTTACGAGAGAATCACCCATGCCTCAACTCCTCGGTGCAAGCAACCCCTGGAAGAGGACATTCCATGCTCCTTTTCATCTGAAATGGCGGCCTGTCCCGGCGGCAGATTTATCGGTCCGTTGTGTGACTATCACCACGGATTCCCAAATCCGGGATTCCAAGGTACTTGGCCCGGTACGCAGGATCAAAACCGTTCACCTATGACAGGTTCAGCCGCCATTTCCACTATATCTGGCAATTGTCTCTTCACCCAGCTTGGCCACGCTGTCTGCCTCGGCCCCCCGGGATGTGCCGGCCAGGCTCTCCGCCAGCGCTTCGAGGGTGGTTCCGAGCTCGTACTCGGCATCGGGAACGGCCTCGTATATGCGCCCCGCGCGTTCGAAAAAAGGCACCGCGCTGGGGTGCCGGCTCTGTGAAGCGAGCAGCCGGCCGAGAGCCGAACTCGTCGCCGCCAGGTCGGGGTGGAACGGCCCCAGGGATTTTTCCTGTACCGACAGCGCCCGGCGATACATCGACTCGGCCTGCTGGAGATCGTTGTGCGTGTACGCTACGAACCCCTGGGAGAAGAGCTTGAGTCCCATGCCGCGGTTCGACAGCGAGTCGGCGCGTTCCACGTTGCCGCGCGCCCGCGCGACCTTGGCGAGGCCGCTGAGAGTCGCGGGTAGGGCGATGTCGTGGGGCTGCAGCGAGATCTCCCCTTCGGCGCCGCGCAGCAGAATCTGCCCGAAGCGCCATTCCGCGGTGTCGAGGTCCCCGCGCGCGAGCGCGAGATTGCCGAGGGAACCGAGGGCCTGGAGCAACTCCTCTCCGGAAATCCCGAGATTGTCCGGGTCCTCTTCGAGCAAGGCGAGCGCTTGGTGATGGAGGCTGTCGGCAGCCTCGACCCGGCCCTGGACCGCCTTGACGCGGGCAAGGCTCTGCAAGATCCGCACCCGCACCAGGGGCTCGGCGTCGGAGCCGTTGGCCTCGGCAAGGGCGGCGGTAAAACGCTCCTCTGCTTGCTCGTACTGTCCCTTTTCGGCTGCCCTGGAGGCCTCGTGCAGGATCTCATGCAGTGCCGCGGTTCCGGAATCACCCGTAGATTCGGGAGCCGTGGCATCGCATCCTGCCAAGGTCGCCGCAACCGCCAGGGCCGCCAGCGGGCGGGCGACGAACCGGAATGTCTGCAGAAACCATTTCATGAGGACTTCAAAAGGTAGCACCTACTCCATCCGGACGGTCAAGCTCCCCAGTGGGGGGGACGCGCTTTCCGGGCGATTCTACTGGTGTCGGCCTGGGTTTCGGCGCCGCTGACCGTCAGCGCCGAGCCGGTCCGGTTCGCCGACGTAACCGCGGAACTGGGGATCGACTTCACCCACCGCAACGGGATAGGCCCCGAGAAATACCTGCCGGAAACCTACGGCTCCGGCATCGCCTGGTTCGACAGCGACGGGGACGGCGATTTCGACCTCTACCTCGTCAACAGCGGCAATCTGGTCGAAGGCAGGGGGGATTCCTGGAATCGGCTCTACCGGAACGACGGCGCCCGTTTCCTCGATGTTTCCCGGGAAGCCGGGCTGTCAGGGTCCGCCTACGGCATGGGGGTCGCCGCCGCGGACTACGACAACGACGGCGACCAGGATCTCTACCTGACCAACTGGGGGCCGGACCAACTGCTGCGAAACGACGGATCCGCATATACCGACGTCACCGTGGCAAGCGGGGTCGGGTACGCGGGGTGGTCGAGCAGTGCTGTCTTCGCCGACGGAGACAACGACGGCGATCTCGACCTGTACGTCATCAGCTACGTAGCCTTCGACGTCGCCGCCCACCCCTGGTGCGGGAGGCACGACTTGGAACTGCGGTTCTACTGCGATCCCAGCCAGTTCTCACCGACGAGGGATCGGTATTTCGTCAGCGACGGCGCCGGCAGCTTCGCGGACAGCAGCGCGGCGGCGGGAGTGGATGATCCCGGCAACGTCCTCGGAGCCGTCAGCGGGGATTTCGACGGCGACGGTGACTCCGACATCTACGTCGCCAACGACATGACCCCCAATTTTCTGTACAGCAACCAGGGAGGCCGCTTCGACGAGGTCGGCCTGTTCACGGGAACGGCGCTGAGCGCCGACGGCAAGGCGCAGGCGGGCATGGGCGTCGACGCCGGGGATTACGACAACGACGGCGACCTCGATCTCTTCGTCACCAACTACCAGCTGGAGCACAACGCCCTGTACCGTAACGACGGGTCGTACTACGCCGAGGTTTCCTTCGCCACCGGGCTCGGGAAGGTGAGCCTGAACTACCTCGGGTTCGGAACCGGTTTCCTCGATTATGACAACGACGGCTGGCTCGATCTCTTCGTCGCCAACGGACACGTGCACGACAACATCGAGCAGTACGACGCCTTGGTAACCTACCGGCAGACCCCGCAACTGCTGCGCAATCTGGGCGGTCGTTTCGGGGATGTCTCCGCATCGCTCGGTCGGGCCTTCGCGACTCCCTATGCGGGCCGCGGGGCTGCCTTTGCCGACTACGACGCCGACGGGGACACGGACATCGCCTTGCTCGACGCCGGACGGGGGGCCAGCCATCCTGCGGAACGAGGGGGGCAACGCCGCCCATTGGCTCGACGTCGAGCTGGAGGGGAGGACGAACCGGGACGCGGTTGGGGCCAAGCTGTGGCTGGGAGAGGCCGGGATACGGAGGTTTCGCGAGATCCACGGAGGGGTGGGTTATCAATCCTCCAGTCCCTACCGCGCTCACTTCGGACTCGGAGGGGTGGAAGCTCTTGGTGCCCTGATGGTCCGCTGGCCCAGCGGGGTCGAGCAGGTGATCGCCGAGCCTCCGCTCGATGGAACGGTGCGGCTGGTGGAGCCGGCTCCCTGAGCCGGGCGCGAAACCGGGCGATCCTTCGCACCTCGAGCGGGACGGATTCCCCGTCTACCAGGGTACCCCGTGGCCGTACCCGAAGAACCAGGTGGCGTCAACGAAAAACGACACACCCACCCCGACAAAGAACCCCGCGACCAGTCCGACGAAAAACGGGCGCGCCTGTTGGTACGCCTGAATGCCACCGTAGGCGAGGAGGATGGTCTTGGTCAGCCAGGCGACGAAGACCGAAAACGCCACGAGCCGGGTCATCCACATCGGGGCGAGCGCGATACCGACCGGATGCAGGGGCCCACCAGTGAAAGCGGTACTGGCCCAGCGCGACCGCAGAATAGGCGAGCGCGCCGACTCTGGAGTAAAACAGCTTGCCCAAATCGGTTCCGGCAGGGTTGTCGATCTGGCGGATGACGCCGCTGAACGCCATCCTGTCGATGCCGCCGCCGGCGCCGAAGTACCAGGATCGCAGGTTCCCCGCTCCGTACTCGTGGCAGACGTAGAGGATGTACCAGAAGGAAGAGACGAAACCGACCACGACCGCTGCCGCTATTGCCGCGGACATCAACCGCCGGCCCCGGGTAATGCGCTCGAGGCGCGAGGCGTGCGCGGCCGAGGGCATGAAGATCGACTGCACGTCTCCGTGCCACGCGTACTGCAGCCCCAGGGGGACGAGGTTGCCGGCTCCCATGGCGGTGCCGCTGACCGCGGCGGCGAAAGCCTGGCCGTTCACAGGGGTCGTCAAGTAGTACATCCCGGTCTGCACAACCAGCCTCGTCATGCCGGTGTAGGCGATAATCACACCGGCGGTGAACAGGAGCGCGACGTGCAGGTCGAGACCCGCGGCAAAAAGCCAGCCGACGCAGTACGCCAGCCCGAGAATCAGTCCGTAAACCGCGGTGCGGTAGCCGAGCATCTCGGAACCGTCGTCGAGGCGCTTTTTCGCCCCGAAGGCCTGGCCGAAAACCGAGTGCAGGTGACCCCTGCCCATCCACATGCTCCAGGCGAGCATGGCGCAGAGGGCGCCGGCGCCCCAGCCCTGCCAGGAAAGTGACTGCATGCCCCAGACGAACGCATCGGGCTGGGTGACGTCGTAGCCGACGCGGTTGGTGATCCCCTCCTGCAGAACGGCGACCAGGTAGAAGAACCAGATGCTGAACGAAATGCCGGTATTGGCGAAGAACATGAACCCCAGGATGGGGGGAACCAGCCGGAAGTCCAGGATGGGAAAGCCGTGGCCGAGGGAGAACGGATTGCCCTCCCAGACGGCGAGGTCGGCGAAGCCGGGGTGGAAAAAGCGAATCGTGCTGAACAGCACCATTCCGAGGGCGATCGAAAATCCGGTCCAGAAGACGGGAGACCGGAGAACGGTGCCGCGGCCGCCGCTGTCATCCTCGAGCAACAGACGCGGGAGCTCGGTGATCGGGTAGACCAGTCGCTCTTCGACCTGCCACTGCCGCCTCAAAATCACGACGATGCAGAAGCAGACGAAGTAGACGGTGAACAGGAGGGTGGACCACCAGAAAATGGGGCCCAGCCATAGGCGGTACGGCAGGTCCTGGCCGGATGGCAGCCCCTCCCAGAACCAGCGGATCGCGTCCCCTTCGGGCTGGGGGACCGCGAAACGCGGAAGGTAGGGCTGGATCAGCACGCGCCACTGGTTCTCGGGGGTGGCGGCGTAGTAGGGCGCCGAAATCAGCGCCATCAGGGTGCCCAATACGAAAATCGGGATTCCGGTGACCACCAGGCCCATGACCAGCATGGTGATCAGCTCGGCGGGGCGGAGGGCCCAGGAGATCCCGATTCTGCGCAGCAGGGCATTTCCTAGAACGAGGACTACGAACGGACAACCGACGGAGGAGGGGAAATGCGACCAGGTCGGTTCCGTCGAGCCGACCATCCAGAGCGAATACGGAGACCCGATGCAGATGCCGACCACCCAGAGCAGGCCGAGGAGGATCGCGCGTGCGCTCACGGCCGGTTCGGGGGGAGGTGGAAGCTGGTATACCACGGGGGCGAGGACAGACACGGCGAGACCCCCGGAGGCGCCAGGGTGTCCATCTCCGACAGGCTGTTCCTGCCGGCGCCGGATTGGACCCGAGGGACCGTCCCCTCCCCCGGCCGCGAGAGGGAATAGAGGTGAGTACGGATGGCGATATTTGATGGAGGGGACATCGAGGGGGGAAAAACAAGCTCCGGCTGGGGGAGCTGGCAACCGGTGCCGCTCAAAGAAAGTGGAGGTGGACTACCCTTCGACAGCCAGTTGGAGCAGGGCGAAAAACGATGACACGGATCACGGAACGGGTTCTACGAGGCGTGCTGGCCGCGGCGCTGGCCGCGACTGGATTTTCCTGCGCCGATCGAAGCGGGCAGGGGCCCGGAGAAGCGGTCGAGATCCTAGTGTGGGATTTCGGCGGGGTACCGGGCACTGCCAGTGGATCCGGCAGGCCGTGAAGGATTTCAACGCCGCCCACGACGACATCCGCGTAGAGCTCGAAACGCCGGACTGGAAGACGCAGCGCGAGAGTCTGATCAGCACAACCGTCATCGGCGAAGGGCCGGACGTCATTCGCGTGCACCACAAGTACTCGGTCGAATTCGGTGAGCTGGGAGGGCTGCTGCCGCTGGAGACGTTCTCCGACTGGCCCGAGGTTCGGAAGCGGTTGTTCGACAACGTGCTCGAGCATGTCCGCCACAACGGCAGGCATTACGGTCTTCCCGTCACGATGCTGCCGTTCGTGCTCGTCGCCAACAGCTCGATCCTCGCGACCGCTACGAGGTGGCGATTCCGCGCACCTGGGAGGAAATGAAAGCGGTCGGGGCGGTGTTGAAGGAGCACGGAATCCACGCCTTCGCCATGCCCGCCGGCCTCAACCTCGGTACGGCGTACCGATTCCTGCCGCTGTTGTACGGCGCCGGAGGACGCGTCTTCAACGACGACTGGACGAAAGCGGCCTTCAGCGGCCCCGCAGGGCGTGCGGCGCTGCAATTCCTGGTGGATCTGAAGGATGCCGGGGTACATGCCGGCGGCGACCTCAGCCTACGCCTTCGACGAGAATTCCGCCCACTGGACGACCGGGAAGGCGGCGTTCTCCATCGAGGGGCCCTGGTGGCAGGATATCGTGCGTGGCAACTTCGACTTCGACCTGTCGCAGCTCGTGCTGGCGCAGGTGCCGGTTCCTGACGTGCCGCTGGAGAAGCATTCGCCGCGCACCCTGCTCGACGTGATCATGGTGGCCATCACCGGAACCCGCATCCCCAAGAGGCCTGAACGGTCCTCAAGGCGCTCAATTTCGACGACCCGGTCTGGCAGGTACCCCGAACCCGAGGATGGGAGGGCTGCCTCCATCCCGGGACGCGTACGGCCCCGGGATGGAGGGGCGCTATATCGGCCTGGATCAGCTGGAGACGGCCGGGAAGAACGGCCTGGGCTGGCCGGGACACCCGGCGATTACCGAGATTCAGCGTCACATTTCCGACGCCGTGAATCGGGCCATGACCGGTGTGATGACACCCCGGGAAGCCCTCGATCACGCCGCCGCGTCTACCCAGGTCGTTCCCATCTCCGTATACCGCTACGCCTTTGAGCATCTGCGCCTCGGTCGCGGAGCCGCGGCCGCGATGATCCTGCTGCTGTTCCTGCTCGCCATCAGCATGGTCTTCATCCGCGTGCTGTTCGCCGAGAGCAGGGCTGAGGCAAAACCGGCATGAAACAGGGGACGCAGGATAGAATCCGGTCCGGCCTCGGTTACGGGCTGGGCGGCCTGTTCGTCTTACTCCTGGTGCTGCCGCTGGTATGGGTGGTGAGCACGTCGATCAGGCCGATCTCCGAAATGACGCAGACACCGCCGCTTGTGTGGCCGCAGTCGCTGACCTTCGACGCCTACTTCGACATCTGGGACGAAGCCCCCTTCGTCCGCTACTTCGTTAACAGCGCGGGAATCTCGCTGGCGACCGCGGTGATTTCCCTGGCTTTCAGTGTCGGGGCCGCCTATTCCTTCGCCCGTTTTCGGTTCCGCGGCGCCACCCTGTTGCTGATGCTCGTGGTGATGTCGCAGATGCTGCCGGGAAGTTCCATCCTGATTCCGCTGTTCCAGGTGATCCGCAATCTCGGTCTCCTCGATACCCACGTCGGAATGGTGCTGATTTACACAGGGTTCGCGATCCCGTTCTGCACCTGGCTCCTAAACGGCTACTTCAAGGCTATTCCGGAGGACCTGGAGCAGGCGGCCCTGATCGACGGCTGCTCGCGACTCGAGCTGTTGTGGCGGATCGTGCTGCCCCTGGCCGCGCCGGCAGTGGTCGCTGTCGGTACCTTCGCCTTTCTGCTGTCGTGGAACGAGTTCCTTTTCGCCTACGTATTCACCAAGTCGAACGCCCTGACCATCCCCATCGGGATCAGGACCGCGTTTCTCGGGCAGTACGTCAACAAGTACGACCAGCTTTTCGCAGCTTCTCTCATCTTCAGCCTGCCCCCCATTGCCATCTTCGTCTCGCTGCAGCGGCACTTCGTCCGGGGATTGACCGCGGGAGCTGTAAAGGAATAGCTGAAATTGCAGATGGCCGCAGGCGTGGCGGCAAGGGGCCATCAACCTCGGGTCCACCAATGATTACAGGCCTGCAAGGTTTCCGGGCTGCGCCTGGGTCGGACCGACGCCGATATTTCAAGCCTGGGACACATTTTCCGGCGCCTTGAATTCTGGAAACTCACCGGGCGGCGAGTTCTATACAAAAAAGCGGGCAGCAGTAGAACTGCTGCCCGCTTCATGCAGGTGGTGGGCGATACTAGATTCGAACTAGTGACCTCTGGTATGTGAAACCAGCGCTCTAACCAACTGAGCTAATCGCCCGCAATCCGCCCAGCCCAGAACTGGAACGTCAAGCCGTAACAGGCGCCGCTTTTTCCAACTGCCGCAGGACCTGTCTGAAAGCCGCTGCTGTCTGTTCCAGGTCTTCATCGGTGTGAACCGCCGATATCAGACCTCCCGGCCAGGGCACCAGATCGACACCGGCGGCGAGCATTCCGGCGCGGAAGTCGCTGATCAAGGCGCCCGGAATACCGCCTTTCAGCACTCCGTACGGAACCTCTCCATTATAGATCGCCTCGCATGTGACCACCCGGTCTTCATCGTCGCAGAAGAAGTGGAAACCGGAATAGGTTCCGTAGACGACGGCATTGCTCCCCTCTTCCGCGCTCACTTCGGCGAGCAGCCTGCGGAGCTGTTCCCCGTTCGCGTTTGCATGCTCGATCACATCCCCCTCGGCGATCATCTTCAGCTGGGCGAGTCCGGCAGCTGCCGAGATCGGGTTGGCGTTGAAGGTTCCCTGGTGCGCAATGCGCCGCCTGGCGTTCCACTGGGCGTCTTTCATGGTCAGCATGTCCATTACATCCGCCCGTCCCACCACCGCGCCCCCGGGAAAGCCTCCGGCCATCGACTTGGCCATTACGGCGAGATCGGGAGTGACGCCGTACACCTCTTGGGCTCCTCCCCTGGCGACGCGGAATCCCGTAATGACTTCGTCGAAGATGAGAAGCGTTCCTGTCCGCGCGGTCAGTTGCCGCAGCTTATGCGGGACGCCGTCAGCCGTCGGCACCCGGCCGAAAGTCGCCCCCGTCGGCTCGAAGATCACAGCGGCGATCTCGCCGCTGTCGAGCAACGCCTCGGCGGCATCCATGTCGTTCGGCGGGCAGAGGGCGATGTTTTCCGCCATGCCCCGGGTGATCCCGCTCGGGAGCTCGTCCGCAGAGGTGGCGGGGGAACCGAAAGCCACTTGGTCGTGCCAGCCGTGAAAATGGCTGTCGAAACGCAGGATTTTCCGCCGTTCCGTGTAGGCGCGGGCAATGCGCAGGGCGAGCATGGTCGCCTCGGTCCCCGAGCTGGTAAACCGCACTTTCTCGGCGCACGGGACCATGCGGACGACCAGTTCCGCCCACTCAAGCTCGAGTTCGTGCGAGGCGCCGTAGTGGGTGCCGCGCTCCAGCTGCTCGCGAACCGCTTCGGTGACGACGGGGTGGTTGTGCCCCAGCATCAGGGCGCCGTGACCGCCGAAGTAGTCGACGTATTCGTTGCCGTCGACATCCCACTTGCGCGATCCCTGGGCGCGCTCGACGAAAATCGGATGCGGCTGCAGGTAACGAGTGTCGTGTGTGACCCCACTCGGAAGCACCCGCACGGCCCGTTCGTAGAGCGACCGCGAGGTAGGGGTTTTGTCCACGAATGAATCGGAAGGCACAGGTTCCATCGCGAAGGTTACCTGTTTGAATCGCCCGGGTTCGTCGGGCGGCTGGCTGCGGCGGCGGACGAGAGGGCACCGGAGCGGCGAATGAGGCGATTCGGATTCCGGGCAAACGCAACGTAGTCCGGCTGCGTCTCGAATGGCTGGTGGGCCCAGTAGGACTCGAACCTACGACCAACGGATTATGAGTCCGCCGCTCTAACCGACTGAGCTATGGGCCCGGTGCGGGTTCGAAACTACCGGATTATCGCCATCGGTCAAGCATCCTCGTCGCCGAACTTGACGGCGTCGAGCTCGTGCTGTTCGCGGATGAGATCCATCATGCGGGAGCTGACCCTATCGACGTCCAGGCTGCCGGAGGCGCGTTCCGCGGCCTCGAGTTCGCGTTTGGATTCCTCGATTCTGCGTGTCAGGGAGTTCCTGCGAAAAACCCTCACGTAGTCGCGCCACTGGAGCTCCACCTGTTCCTCGTCGAGCCCGATCATGGCGCAGGACGAGATCAGATCGCCAAGTCCCTGGTTCTCAACGCTCGACATCAAGGTGGACAGATCGAGTGAGCCGCCGGGGTCGCGGGAAAACAGAAGTGCGGCCAACTCGCGCACCCTCGCATCAGTGAAATGGTCCGGGGCCAACTCCGCCGCGGTCCGCGAGATCAGTTGAGGGTGTTGCAGGAGAAGACCGATGAAGTCCCGCTCTGGACGAGGCGGATTTGGATAGGAGGGCATTTCCGGCAGTTCCTTCGCCGGGGTTCGGGTACGGAGATTCCTCGAAACGAGGGTTTTGCCCATGTCATCTCGAAGCGCCCGTTCGTCGACTCCGAGCCGTTGCGCCACCTGCCGCAGCATCAGGTCGCGGGCAACCGATTTGCTGCAGTTGGCGATCAGCGGCACCACGCGCACGATGGCGCGCGTTTTGCCGGCCATAGTTGAAAGGTCGATTTCATCGGCCAGCCCTTTGATGTAGAAAGCGATGACAGATTCCGCTTCGTTGACAAGCTGCCCAAAGCGCGCCTCGCCCTCCCGGCGCACGAAACTGTCGGGGTCGTCGTCGCCAGGGAGGGGAACGACCTGCGCATCGAGACCGGCCCCGATCAGCACCTCCAGCCCGCGCATGGCCGCGGCGGAACCGGCCGCATCGCCGTCGAACACCAGGACGACCCGGCTTGCGTAGCGGTCCAGGGTGCGGCACTGCTGTTCCGTAAGGGCGGTGCCGGAAGAGGCCACCACGTGGCCGATGCCCGCCTGCGCCAGTGCGAGGAGATCCATGTACCCTTCTACGACGATGGCGCAGTCGCGGTTGCCGATCTCCTTCCGCGTCCAGTTCAACCCGTAGAGCACGGACCCCTTGTGGTAGACCGCTGTTTCGGGCGAGTTGAGGTACTTGGGCTCATCGTCGGGCTTCAGCGCCCTGGCGCCGAAGCCGATGGAGCGGCGTGACAGGTTGGCGATCGGAAACATCACGCGGTCGCGGAAGCGGTCGTAATGCCCCCTCCCGGAGTGGCTCGGAAGCGCCAGTCCCGCTTTTTCCAGCACCTCTGCGGTATGGCCGCGCCGGCCGGCCCGTTCCAGCAGCGAGGTCCCGCCCGGCGGCGCGTACCCGAGGTAGAAACGGTCGACTACTTCGTCGGAAAGACCCCTGTCGTGCAGGTAGTCGAGGGCCCTGCGGCCTTCTTTCTGCCGCAGGAGGTAATGGTAATACTTGGCCGCCCACTCGTTTGCCCGGTAGATCTTGTCGGCAACTTGTCCGTCCCCCCGGGCTACCCCGCCCTCGGGGATCTCCACGCCGCCGCGCCGCGCGAGGAAGGACACCGCCTCGGGGAAGCTGACGCGGTCCATCTCCTGGACGAATTTGAAGATGTTTCCGCCCGCTCCACAGCCGAAACAGCGGTAGATCTGTAGCTCGGGATGGACGTTGAACGACGGGGTTTTCTCGGTGTGAAAGGGGCAGAGTCCAAGGAAGTTCCTGCCCTTTCGGGTCAACTGGACATGGCCCGACACGAGGTCGACGATGTCCGTCGCCGCCCTGATGCGCTCCAGGATTTCTTCCGGGATGAGATTCCGGGCCATTGCACGCCCCGAGTGAAAGGGACAATATAGGGATAGTCGGGCGCCGCCGGGAAGAAGCTACCCGGGTGGGACAACCGGGTCAAACTGCGATATTTTGGGGCTGCTGACTTCGCAAACACAGTATACGGAGGCAGTAGCCTGGATCCCTTTCCTCATTATTTGGGCTTTGGCCATGCCCGATTTGCTGCGAAAAAATGCAGGCGTCCGGGAAATTGGCGCTTTCGCATATGAATTGGCTGGGGCATTAGGCCCCCAGATTGCCCGGAACGGACGAGAAATTTGCTTGACTTGCAACGACAATACCCTAAATTTGCGATACTTAGCACCTTTTGCAGTAACTAGCGACCTCGCCTTGAGTTGCGGAAATTCCCGCACTGCGGGACCGGGGAGTGGAAGGTGCTCCTCAACGCCCTTCACGATCAAGAAAATCCCCCAATTACAGAGATTTCGATGAGGAGGAAATCGAATATGTCGAAAGGTAAAAAAACGTTTTCGGCAGGCGTTGGCCTGATCGGGCTGGCTGTCGCCCTTGTTTGGGCGAATTCCGCAATAGCTCAAAATGCTATGTCGGATCCGGTTGCTGGGGTCGACAACATTGCCCCGGATGCACCTGAAAACCTGATTGCCGAAGTCGACTTCGCCGGCCCCAGTGTGGTCCTGAAATGGGATACGTCGCCTTCCGAGGGGGTGCGGTCAGTTCCCGTCGGCCCCGATTTCACTTCGGCCGGACCGTCCTTTCCCGTCAACGACGTCGTTCGATACAACATCCGGCGAAGCGAACTCGGCGGTGAGCCCGAATTGATCGACGAAGTACCCGTCGCGGTCGGGTACGATTCTTACTCCTACGTCGATGAAACGGTGGAAAGCGGAATCACTTACGATTACTCCGTCACCGCTGTCGATGGCGGCGGAAACGAGAGTGACGCAGCAGATTCCGGTCCGATCGCAGTCGGCCCGCCGCCAGTCGTTTCCATTTCCCCGGAGGGAGATATCGCGTTCGGGGAAGTTGGCCCCGACTCGGAGACGTCAGAGACGGTCACAGTTACCAATGCGGCCACTGATGCCGACGCCGTACTCGGTGTCGAGGTTTCGATTGAGGGGGACGGATTCGCTATCGACTTGGCCGACGACAATGGGCCGATCATTCTGGCGATCAACGAAGAAATCTCGTTTTCGGTCAGTTTCCTCGCTGCCGAGGTAGGCAACTACAACCTCGATTACACCGGGACATTGACGATCAGGACGAACGATCCAGACAATCGGGTGACGGTCATGGCTCTAAGCGCGACTATTGTAGGTGGTATGGATGCGCCGATGATCTCCCTGAGCCGCACGAGGTTCAACTTCCGCAACGTGCTTGCAGGCGAGAGCAAGACCAAGACCTTGACGATCACCAACGAAGGGGGCGGGGAACTCGAGGCCAGTTTGGCGCTGGAGGGTGATGAGGTGTTTTCCATCGACGGTGAGGATGCAGAAGTCACGATCGCCCCCGATGCATCCGAGGAGGTCGACGTCCTCTTTTCGTCGGCCGAAACGGGTGATTTCAACTCATCTCTCAATATTACCAGCAATGATCCGCGCAACCGGAAGGTTGGAGTAACGGTTCTCGGAAGCAGCGTTACCGAACCCGTCTGCGCTCGCGTCGGGGTCATTGTCGATCCGGAAACGGAAGAGGAAGTCAACGTGGTCGGCTTCATAGACGAGGATAATGACGTCGACTATGACGACTTCTTCCTTTTCGCCGATGTTTTTGATGTTACCGAGGATGATGTGGAATTCAACTACAAGGCGGACTTGGATTGCAATGGGCATATCAATCTCGAGGATTTCATGAAGTTCGCAGATTCCTTTGGATATGGAAGAGACGTCAGCAATTAAAGTCCGACTGACACCCAATCAATAGCGGGCGCGCCACCCTGTCGGTGGCGCGCTTTTTTTTCGGGGGGGCCAAGCCGAAGGTGTCGACGTCTTCTTGGGATTTGTCGGTGCATATGATCCTCCCTATGGGGACCCCAAGGTTCGGCTGTTCCACCATCCAGACGACTGGGGAGGGGTCTTGGCACCCTCCCCCACAGCACGTGACTGAGGGGCCCCCCAAAGTTCTTGACAATCCCCATATTCCTCTATAGCTTTCCAGCCATCCTTCGCAGCTTTTCATATCCTCCCTTCCACTCACTTCGCTCTTCTGGTCAGCCGCCTTTAATTCTGGCGGCTGCCCGTGACCAAGATTTCAGCAGTAATCCGACCAGCAACCAGATTTTAATTTCAATCGCATCGTTCGACACAGCAGGACGCGCGCAAAGTTCACTTCCGCTCATGGGAAGGAATTGCAAACTGACGGCTGAGAAACATCCGCAGCGCAGGTATCGGATCTGCCCTGTGGGTATCCGGGTGGCCAAGCCCTTGAACGGGAACCAACTGGACGCGCCTCCCGCGTTCCCGAGGTGGGGCGCAGCGTCCATATAACGATCTACACGAAAGGTCTCCAATGCCCGCCGAGCGCACCAAGGCAGCGCCGGAACGGAAGCGTTTGCCCTCCGAACGCAACAACAACCGCTCCAGGTCCGAAGGCGCCAACGAACGCAGTATAAAGCTCAACATCATTGACCTGCAGAGGATGAACATCCTCGATCAACAGGAGTTGGCTCGCGATCTCACCGTTCCCGACTACCATTCACTGCGCAAGCAAGAGCTGATTTTCGCCATCCTGAAGGCTCAAACCGAGCGTAGCGGGCTGCTGTTTGCCCAAGGGGTGCTGGAAGTCCTTGACGAGGGTTTCGGCTTCCTGCGCTCACCCAGCTACAACTACCTGCCCGGTCCCGACGATATTTACGTCTCGCATTCACAGATAAAACGTTTCAGCTTGCGCACGGGGGACACCATATCCGGACAGATCCGGCCCCCAAAAAACGATGAGAAGTATTTTGCTCTGTTGCGCGTCGAAGCGATCAACTTCGAGGACCCCGAGGTAACCAAGAGCAAGACGATTTTCGAGAACCTGACCGCTCTGCATCCGACTGAGCGCATGGTACTGGAACACAATCCAAAGGATCTCACCACGCGGGTCCTCGACCTGCTGTCACCGATCGGAAAGGGCCAGCGCGGGTTGATTGTCGCCCCGCCGTTCACCGGCAAGACCGTCTTGCTTCAGAAAATCGCCAACGCCATTTCCCACAATCACCCCGAAGTGATTCTGATAGTGCTGCTGATAGACGAGCGCCCGGAGGAAGTCACCGACATGCAGCGTTCCGTAAAGGGCGAGGTCGTCAGCTCCACCTTCGACGAGCCCGCCACCCGGCACGTTCAGGTTGCGGAGATGGTCATCGAGAAAGCGCGCCGGCTGATCGAACACAAACGGGATGTCGTCGTCCTGCTCGACAGCATGACGCGTCTGGCGCGCGCCTACAACACGGTCACCCCACACAGCGGCCGTATCCTGACGGGGGGCGTCGACTCGACGGCGCTGCAATGGCCGCGCCGGTTTTTCGCCGCTGCACGCAACGTCGAGGAAGGGGGCAGCCTGACCATCGTCGCAACCACCCTCGTCGATACCGGCAGCCGCATGGACGAGGTGATCTTTGAGGAGTTCAAGGGAACCGGAAACATGCAGGTAACGCTGGATCGCAAACTGAGCAACAGGCGCACCTATCCGGCCATCGACGTGACCGCGACCAGCACGCGCAAGGAGGAGCTTCTACTCGGCGAGCTGGAATTGAGCCGGTCGTACATCATTCGGCGCATTCTCAACCAGATGGGAGTCGTCGAGGGGATGGAGTTCCTCACCGAGAAGATGCAGGGAACGGCTTCGAACGAGGAATTCCTGAAGTCAATGAACGAGTAGCGCTCCCTGCGGGCGCGGCGGGATTTCCGCTGTTTGCGCTACATTGACACGGTCATATTTTCTTTTAAAACCAACCCGTTGCAACGACAGAACTCGAAGAGCCATGAAAAGCGACATCCACCCTGACTACCGGCCGGTAGTCATTCAGGACGTAAGCAGCGACTTCAAGGTGCTGACGAGGTCGACGGCGGCTACCGATCAGACGATCGAGTGGGAAGATGGCAACACCTACCCTCTGATCCGCGTCGAGATCAGCTCGGTCTCCCACCCGTTCTATACTGGCAAACGGCAGCAGATCGCCGAACGCGGTGGCCGCATCGAACAGTTCCGCCGTCGCTACGGCGACAAGGCCGCTGGGAACTGATTTCCGTACACTCGAGGTGACAGGTTTGTCCCATGAAGGGGCCGGCCCTGTCGCCTTTTTTATGTACTCCGGGAAGCGCACCGAAACGTATGAGTAACAGGGATCTCTCAACCGTCCAAGGCACGAGAGAGTCGGAAGACCTGCCGATCGGGGGCCAAGCCGTCATCGAAGGGGTGATGATTCGGGCGCAGGAGAAAATAGTCACGGCAGTGCGCACTCCGGACCGCGGGATCTTGGTCAGGGAAGAGGAGCACATCCCGTGGTCGCGCCGCCTGCGGCTGTTGGGAGTTCCGGTCATTCGCGGCGCCGTGTCGTTTTTCGAGATGGCGATCATCGGGGTACGCACCCTCAACTTTTCTGCCGACATGGCGATGCAGGCCGAAGCGCGGCAGCAGGGCGAACCGGAACAGGCAACCAATTCGGGGCAGAATCGGTTAGCCTTGGCACTGACCGTAGCGATCAGCCTCGCGGCAGGGCTGGGGATCTTCTTCTTCCTGCCGCTGTTCGTCGCCGAGCACAGCGGCGCCGCCCGAGATGCTTTTCGGTTCAACCTGCTGGCCGGTTCGGTGCGGCTGGCGCTTTTCATCCTTTATCTGTGGGGTTTGAGCCACTGGAGCGAGATACGCCGGGTTTTCGAGTATCACGGAGCCGAGCACAAGAGCATCTACACACAGGAGGCCGGCGACGATCTGACGGTTGCCCGGGCCCGGGAGTACGGGCGCCTGCATCCCCGGTGTGGTACTAGTTTCCTGCTGATTGTCGTCCTTGTTTCGATACTTGCTTTCGCGCTGGTCGACTCGGCGGTCGCGGAGGCCCTAGGCCGCCGGCAATCGCTGCTCGAGCGTTTCGCCACACATCTTTGCATCCTGCCGCTGGTATCCGGGGTGAGCTTCGAGCTGCTGAAACTTTCCGGTCGAAAACGCAACCATCCCCTGACCCGGCTGCTGATCGCTCCCGGTCTCTGGCTGCAGCGGATCACGACCCGGGAGCCGGACGACGCCCAGCTCGAGGTGGCCCTGGTCGCCCTGCGCAGAGCCCTCGGACTGTCCGCGGTCGCCGAGTTCGAAATCTGGTCCCCGGATGGACGCACCCCTTCTTCGGCCCCGGCGGAGGCGGCCGAATCTCCGCCGGTCTCGGGCGGGGCTGGCGAATGAGCGACGCCCCCTCTCCACTGCTCGACAGACTCGGCGAGAAAGAGCGCAGGTTCGACGAGATCAGCGAAGAGCTCGCGGACCCGGAGATCGCCCGGAATCCCTCGCTGTACCAACGGCTAGCGCGCGAACTTGGTGAGCTGCGTGAGGTCGTCGACCTCGCCAGGAGTTATCGCGGATGCCTGGAACGCCGCGCGGATGCAGTGCTGATAATCGCCGATGCGGACGATTCCGAACTCGTGGAGCTGGCCAGCGAGGAGCTGCGGGAGCTCGAGGGGGAGATCGGCCAACTCGAAGCGGCGATTCAGTTGTTGCTGATTCCCAGGGATCCGAATGCCGGCCGCAACGCCATCGTCGAGGTCCGGGCAGGTACCGGAGGTGACGAAGCCGGCCTGTTCGCCAGCGACCTGTTCCGGATGTACCACCGCTTCGCGGAACGCAATTCCTGGAAAACCGAGCCGCTTTCATCGAGCACCAATCCTTCCGGAGGATTCAAGGAAGTCGTCTTCATGGTCTCGGGTGCTTCCGCGTACGGCAAGCTGAAATTCGAAAGCGGGGTGCACCGGGTTCAGCGCGTTCCCAAGACCGAAGCCAGCGGTCGTATCCACACCTCGGCAGCGTCGGTGGCGGTCCTGCCCGAGGCCGACGATATCGATGTCGAGATTTCCCCTGAAGAGATCGAGGTTGACGTGTACCGCTCCAGCGGTCCGGGGGGACAAAGTGTGAACACGACCGACTCCGCGGTGCGGATTACGCACAAACCTACCGGCATGGTGGTCAGCTGCCAGGACGAAAAGTCGCAGCTGAAGAACAAGAACAAGGCGATGAAGGTTCTGCGCGCGCGCCTCCTGGCTCAACGCCGCGAGGAACAGGAGGCCGAGCTGTCGCGAGAGCGGAGGCAGCAGATCGGGTCCGGCGACCGCAGCGCCAAGATACGCACCTACAACTTTCCCCAGGGTCGCGTTACCGACCACCGCATCGGGCTGTCGATCTACCGGTTGGATGGGGTTCTCGACGGCGAGCTCGACAAGTTCGTCGACAAACTCGCCGAAGCGGAACAGGAAGATGCGCTGGCCTCATGAACTCGAGGCCTTCGGGTGTCCTGTTTTCCTGAACCGAGCGAGGAATCCGGCCAATGAGGACGGCACGGATCGCCCGAAAAGTGTCGAGGCAGTTTGTGAGACGGAAGCCAAATAGACACCATAAACACCATATAAATGAGTAAGCCCTCCTGGAAGCTGCTCGACCTTCTGAACGAAGCGAGCGGCTTTTTTTCGTCACAGGGGATCGAAAATCCCAGGCTGCAGGCCGAGTTGCTGCTTGCGGCCGCCCTAGAGGTGAAGCGGCTCGACCTCTATCTCCAGTTCGAAAGGACGGTCGTCGAAGAAGAGGTCGCCTGTTTCCGCGGCTACGTGCGTGAACGCCTGCGCGGGGCTCCCGTTCAGTACATCACCGGTACGGCGAGCTTTCGATTGCTCGATCTGGAGGTGTCGGAATCGGTCCTGATACCGCGTCCGGAAACTGAGGTACTGGTCGATTGCGCGCTGGAGTTCCTGGCGTCAAGAGACCATCCCCACGTCCTCGATCTCGGGTGCGGCAGTGGCGCCATAGCGATCTCCATCGCCCACGAGGAGCCTTCGGCTCGGGTGACGGCGGTCGATATCGACCGCGATGCCCTGATGACGACGCGGCGCAACGCTAGGGCCCACGGAGTCGGCGGGCGTCTCCATATCGCCCGCAGCGACTTCCTTTCCGCATTCGCCCCCGGCGACCACTTCGAAGCTGTCGTGTGCAACCCTCCGTACATACCCAGTGTCGAGATCGAGCAGCTCGAGGCGGAGGTGCGGGATTTCGAGCCGCGCCGGGCGCTGGACGGCGGCCCCGACGGGCTTGACTTCTACCGGCGGCTCGCCGTTTCCGCAGGGTCGGTGCTCGCGCCGGACGGCGTGCTCCTCTTGGAGGTAGGTGACGGACAAGCCTCCAAGGTGACCGGGATCCTGGCGGAGAGCGAAAATTTCGCGGATGTCCGCGTTCGTCCCGACCTCGTCGGCATCCCGCGCGTCGTGCTCGCCCGTCGCAGCTCCGCTGCCGCCTGACACCGGTCGGGAACACCTCCGTATACGATGATACCCGGGCGCCGGGCGGCCAACGCCTTCCGGTAATATCCGGTGTATAGCCTAACTCCCTTTGAAAACACGTGGTTGTGATCTGATTGACCAGCGGTGTGCAGTCTGGCACGGCAGTTGAAGGGGCATCGGCAAAACGCGTACAGCAGGAGTCGAGCGGGGCGTTCTTGTCCCAGGTCTCTTCAAGGGAGTAAATACCGGGCTTGACAACTGAACAAATATTCAGTAATCTTATGTTCAGTTATTGAGAGACAGAGGGCACACCAGAGAGGTAGTGCTCATCGTCTCCGCTGGACGTTCCCCTTCAGCAAGAAAGCCGAGAGGCGGGAGAGAACGGAGATGGTATCGGCCAGGTTCAACACGCAGAGAGGTTCGGACGCCAGGAAGGACGGCAAGGGGCAAGATCGGCAAAGAGCGATGCAGCAGGCCCTGACCCAGGTGGAAAAGCAGTTCGGCAAGGGGGCCATCATGCGACTGGGTGAATCCCAAGTCGTCGACATCGACGTCGTCCCGACAGGTTGTCTGTCGCTCGACGCCGCTCTGGGGATCGGGGGTGTTCCGCGGGGGCGTGTCATCGAGATGTACGGTCCCGAGTCGGCCGGCAAGACGATGTGCGCTCTCAACATGGTAGCGCAGGCTCAGAAGCAGGGCGGCATCGCCGCTTTCATCGACGCCGAGCACGCCCTCGACGTCGGCTTTGCGCGCAAGCTGGGTGTCGACGTCGAAAACCTGCTGGTCGCGCAACCCGACTGCGGCGAAGAAGCACTCGAGATCACCGACACACTGGTCCGCAGCGGAGCCCTCGACGTCATCGTCATCGATTCCGTGGCGGCGCTGGTTCCGCGGGCGGAGCTCGAAGGGGAGATGGGGGACGCCCAGATGGGGCTGCAGGCGAGGCTGATGTCGCAGGCGTTGAGAAAGCTGACGGGATCGATACAGAAGTCGCGAACGACGGTGATCTTCATCAATCAGCTGCGCATGAAGATCGGCGTGATGTTCGGCAATCCGGAAACCACGACCGGGGGCCGCGCCCTCTGTTTCTACGCCTCGGTGCGCATGGATATCCGCAGCATCGGCAACCTAAAGGATGGCGACGAGGTGATCGGGCGGCGGACCCGGGTGAAAGTGGTCAAGAACAAAGTCGCTCCTCCCTTCAGAGAGGCCGAGTTCGACATCCTCTTCCGTGGGGATGACGTCGGTATCTCCAAAGAGGGGGACCTGCTCGACCTGGGAGTTCAGCACCGGGTCGTCGAGAAGAGCGGAACCTGGTTTTCGTACGGCGGCCTGCGCCTGGGGCAGGGCAGGGAGAACGCGCGTATTTATCTGAAAGAGAACGAGCAAGTTTGCGGCCGGATCGAAGAAGAGATCCGCGCGGCGATGAATATTCCCTTGGCGCGAGCAGCCGCTGGCAAGGATAGCGGTGCCGCCGCCGGCAAGACGCCCGCCCCCACGGAAGGGGCCGGCAGCGTCCCGGACCCGGCGGGCCGCACTCCGGCAGTCAACGCCGGCAACGGCAAGACGGCAGTCCAGAAGGCCGCACCGGCCAGTCAGTCAGGGGCGAAACAGAAACCGGTGGCGGCTTAACAGGAAACCGGCCGCCCCGTCGGCCGGCTACTCAGGCGATACCGCGGCAGCAAACCCGGGCAGCCAGCCCTGCCGCGTTTTCGCCCTCCCCATTCCCCGAGTCGAAGGGCTGCTTGCAAGGAGAGCAGCCCTTCACTTTTGTACGGACAGAAGATCCTGCTCCACCCCGTACGCGCCTCATCCGGAGTTGCGCATGGGCCCGCGCTGGCTGGTAAAGAAAGACGAGTGGTCAGAGGAGGCCGCGGACGCCCTCCACTTCTTCGAGGAGCTTCGCGTTCTTTTCGCGTCGGAGGAACTGATTCAACATTTCCCGGTCGTCCTGGAGTATTACCAGCGCAGCGACATCCGCAGACCGACCGGCGAGTCCGGACTCAGAACGCTGCGCGCCGATTTCCACATTCGAACAATCATCTCCTACCTCGAAGAGTCCGTGGAGGGAATCTTCGTCATCGAAAGACACCTGCTGCCGGACCTTGACGAGTATCGCGCCATCTTGCTCATGGCTCTCCAAAACGCGGTCCGCGGACCCGGACGGTGAGAACCTCGGGCAGCCCGGAGGCGGCCATCGGCGAGGATGGTCCCCGCGTCCTGTTCGACACCGCAGAGATAGAGCGCCGCGTGGGGGAGCTCGCGCGCCGGATCAGCGGCGATTTCGAGGCGGGACCGCCTGTTCTGATCGGTATCCTGACCGGGGCGGCTCGGTTTGCCATCGATCTTATGAGGGCAATGCCGCCCGAATTCGCCAGGGACGTAGAATACGACTTCATAAAGATCAGCAGCTATAGCGGCAGGGAGTCGACGGGCCAGCCCCAGGTTGCCGAGTCGACCACCGTGGAGCTGACAGAACGCCCGGTGCTGCTTGTCGACGGCATCGTCGACACCGGTGAGACCATGCAGGCGGCAATCGCCGCCATTCAGGCCCACGGGCCGTTGTCGATCCACACCTGTGCCCTGATCGACAAGCCGGAGAGGCGCCGGGTGTCGGTGAGGCTCGATTACGTCGGGTACACCATCGGCGATCTGTTCGTCATCGGCTACGGAATGGATTACTGCCAGCGCTACCGCGCCCTGCCCTGCATCGGTGTGCTCGACGCGTAGAACCCTCCTGCCGGCGTATATTCCAAGGAATAGAAAGGGGGCACCAGGGTGGCCAAAAAAGTTCTCATCACCGGAGTCTACGGTTTGATACCGGGAGTGGTGTATCGCCACCTCGAGCAGGTCGGCAGCTACGAGTTGTATGCACTGGCGCGCCGCAGACAGCCATCGGAACGGGCGCCGAAGGGAATCGCCCCGTCGATTCCGGAAGACCGTTTCTTCCTGGCCGACCTAGCCAATCTGGAGGCCGTCGAGCGGGCGGTTCAGGGAATGGACATCGTCGTCCAGATGGCGGCCGATCCGCGGCCGGACGCCAACTGGGACAGCCTGCTGTCCAGCAACATCATCGGTGTCCGCAACGTCTTCGAGGCCGCGGTGCGCGTCCGCGTGAAGAGGGTGGTGTACGCATCCTCGATCATGGTATCCTGGGGATACCATCTAGACCATCCCTACAAGGCCCTGTCGGAGGGACGGTTCGACGACTTCGCCGGGACTCAGGTCCATCCCGTGACCCACGAGTGGCCGCACCGCCCCACGGGGTTGTATCCGGCGACCAAGATCTGGGGAGAGGCACTGGCTCGGTATACGGCCGACGTCCTCGGCATCTCCTCCCTTTGTCTCCGCATCGGCTGGGTCAACGCCGAAGATCACCCCCAGAAGCCGGAGTCGGGCGCCGTCTGGTGCAGCCAGCGGGACGTCGCCCAGCTTACTCAGCGGGCGATCGACGCCCCGGACGATCTCAAGTTCGGCATCTTCTACGGCGTTTCCAACAACCGTCACCGCTGGGTCGACCTGGATCACGCCAGGCAGGTTCTGGGGTTCATCCCCGAGGACAGCGCCGAAGAAGTAATGGTTAATTCCTGACCGGCCTTGTCCGTCCAAGAGGAGCTGATGCTTTCGCTGAAATCCTCACGTGCACGGACATCGAGACGCCCCGGGCGGCGGTTGCCTGGCAAACGACTCCGTTCCGCCCTCCCATGACGGAATGGTTCGCGCCGGTCGCCTCCAGGAATTCCTGCCCGCACTCCCCTCCAGCCTTGATGATTCGCTCCAGCCAATGGCCCCCGGCGGTGCTCGCCTTCGTCATCTCTTTTGCCGCCTATCTCGCTACCCTGTGCCCGACCGTCTATGTGGAGGGTTCGGGTGAGCTGATCGGCGCGGTGCACGCCCTCGGCACGCCCCACCCGACCGGATATCCTCTGTTCGTCCTCACAGGGCGCCTGTTTTCCGCCCTGCTGCCGTTCGACAGCGTCGCCTACCGGATCAACGTCGCCTCCGCGTTCACTGCCGCCCTGGCGGTCGCGGGGCTTGCGGCGTTCCTGAGAGACCGGGGCTGTCATCCCTGGATCTGTCTGGCCGGCTCGCTCCTGTTCGGTTTTTCCGGGACCTTCTGGAGCAACGCCGTCGTCGCCGAGGTGTATGGCGCGAGCATGCTCGGCACCGTGGCAATGATCTGGCTGGGGTTGCGGGCGGCGGAGACCCCGTACGCCCGAAACCTGATGCTGGGGGGCTATGTTGCCGGAGTGGCGCTGACGACCCACCTGAGCCAGTCCCTGATTCTGCCCGGACTGCTGTCGGCGTGGGGGTGGCATTGGTACCGGGGGGGAACGCACCGGCCTCCTGCAGCGAGGGTAGCAGAGATGGCGCGGATGGCCGCCAAGGTTGCGGCAGCTGCCGTCCTCGGCTACAGCCTGGTGCTGTACCTGCCGATCCGCTCCACCTTGGGCACCGGATTCCACTGGGGCCCCGTGGACACCCCCGCCCAGTTCTGGGACCACATCACCGGCGCCGAGTACCGCTTCGCCTTTTTCACCATGCCGGCAAGCGGCATCCTGCTCAACGCAGGCCGCTGGCTGGAGCATCTGTTTTCCGCGTACACCCCTGTGCTCTGTCTCGCCGCGGTCTGGGGTCTGTGGGTCAGCGCCCGCCGCGACGGGACGGTGGCCTGGGTTGTCGGCAGCACGGTCCTGATAAACCTCGGAGTGGCTCTCAACTATCACCGCGACCCGAACGGGATCGGCGTCTTCTTCCTGCTCAGCTTTCTCGGTGCCGCGGTTTTCATCGCCTACGGGCTGGACGATCTCAGCGCCAGACTGGGACGAGTCATCGGTCGGGGGGGAATTCCGGTGGCCGTTTCGGTTGCCGTGGTGGCGGCCGTCGTTGCGATGAATTTCCGCGAGGCGGACCGCAGCGGCATTCGCCTCGCCCACCGGTACGGAATGGACATCCTCGCCCAGCTGCCGAGGAACGCCATTCTGATAACCGAGGGAGACGACGCCAGCTTCATCGTCGACTACCTGCACAGAGTGGAGGAAGCGAGGCCGGACGTGACTCTGTACATGCGGGCCGGAAGGGGAGAGGACATCCTTCCCCTGAGCGCGCGCCACCTGGGGCCGCGTGAAAAGGCGCGGGTGCGTCGACGTTTGTTGAAACGCCTCGTCGAGGAGTCGGTCACCGGCAGGGCGGTCCATTTTCTCGTGCCCCGCGATCTTCCCGCGAAAGGGTTCGATTTCGTTCCGGCAGGGCTGTCGTACCGGGTGCTGAAGAGCGGAGCCAGGCTCCCCGAGGAAAAGGTGTTCCCGGATACCACCGACGCGGCGGCGGCGGGAAACCTGGCCGATCCCTGGGCGCGGATCATTCAGGCGAACTACTGGTTCAAAAGGGGAGAAAACCTGCTGTTCAGGGGGGACAAGGAGGAGGCGGTCCTCGCTTTCGAGCGCGCCGCGGAGATCGCCCACGACTCGCGCACGATTCGCTACAACGTCGCCCTTCGACTGGACGATCTGGGAAAGCACGACCGCGCTTGGGCTCACATTCAAGCGGCGATCGCAATCGATCCGCTGATGCCGCAGGTGTACAAGCTCGCGGATCGAATCCTGCGCCGCGCCGGCAGGGGAGATGAGCTGCCGGGTTTGCGCCGGGAGGCCGCCCGCTGGGGGGCGCGTACATAAAAAGCAACCCCCCGCGAATGGGGGGGTTGCAGATTCAATGGTGGGCGATACTGGAATTGAACCAGTGACCTCCTGCATGTCAAGCAGGCACTCTAACCAACTGAGCTAATCGCCCCGGGTCATTCAAGCTAGAGTAGCCGGGGGGCACGGTCAAGAGCGTGCCCCCGTTGCCCCATGGCAGGCGATTTTGGGCTGAGCGGCGAAAACTGGGTCACTCCGTTCGACGAGGTGGAGCCCGGTCTGTCGTTGAAGCTGGCACGCTATTTCTGAGGGTAGAGGAAACAAAAGGCATCTGACAGGGTTATAACACAATGAGAATTCCATCTTGTAACACGAGGCCGACATCGAGGCGGCACGCCGGCTGCTGCGACTGGAGGAGGTGATCGCACTCTGGGATGAGGTTGAGGGAGGAGACGGCGAAGACGCCCCGAGCTCGCTTGAACTGGTAGGCATTCAAAGAATCCGCATGAGAATGCCGCGCGTGACGGGTGCCCATGTGGTCCTCTTGGCTGCGGAAAGTCGGGTTCATGGTTGTGACTCCGAGGGGAACATTCGCCATGCGACTTTCTGAGCCAATAGAGAAACCCGGGTTCTTCGGCTGCCTGAAGACGCCGAAAACCGTCAACCAGAAAATCTTCCATTTCTGAAACAGGAAGAGTAACGCTCGAAGTGTTCTACCCATTCGATTCCAGGCGACACGTAAGTGAAAAACCGCGGCCATATCCGCGGTTTTTCGAAGGACAATTTTTAGCATGTACAGAGAGAGATTTTGAGGGTTTCATACTGTATTGTACGGAAGCCGCCCGGGATCTGCAGAGGGATATCGAGGTCTCCGACGCACATGTAAATCAGATCGGCAATGCATCGAGAGTTTTAAATCCACTGGCGCGGTTCTTGACCATGCGGATGATGCGATTGAGGCCTTCGCATTGAATCCGTAAGTAACAAATAATTGCGCGCTCCGCCATAAACTTGGGCTTGATCCTTGTTGAATCTCGTCCCAACGGACTCTGCCAACGTTCTGGCGGCCAGCCAGGACACTCCTTGGGACACCTCAACCCTCCTCCGTACCTTGCCGCTGGACCTCGTCCTGGATCTGGTCCATCAGCACCATCAGGTCTAGGACGTCATGGCTGGTGACCGTACCCAGGAACTTGTCCGATTCCCGTTCCATGACCGGAATGATCGTCAGCGAATTGTCCGCCATCCGTTCGAGCACGTCGTCGATCGGCTCGTCGGGCCAGGCCTTGGGGATGTTCCGGCGCAGAACGGAGCTCAGCTGGGTAGTCTCCCAGGAACCTTTGCGCAGGAAGATCAGCCGGGTCAGAGGCAGCACTCCCACGGGAACCCCCTCGTCGACGACGACGTAGTCGTGCTGGTTCGGCACGATCCAGCCGTCTGCGAAGTCCCTCACCGACAGTTCCGGGCCGGGATAGGAGCGCGTCCGGTCCATGACGGAGTTCACCACGACGCCGTCGAGAGCGTGGCGGGCGAAGGAAGGGGGCACGGTGCGGGGGGTCGCTGCACCTGCCGTCTCCTTTGCCCGGCTGACCGCGAAGCCGATGATCTGGGGCGTCAGCAGGATGTATGCGAACATGATGAGAACGAGCAGCGAAAAAATGCTCTGATCGAGGACGCCGGTCTCGAGCAGGACGAGAAGGAGGGCGATCTCGGCCACCCCTTTCGCCATCAGCCCCGTGGTCAGGACCAGCGGCGTGTCCAGCCGCGCCAGAACGATGCCGATGTAGGCGCCTGCCAGCTTTCCCAGCATCGGGACGAACAGCAGGGCGGCGACGGTCGGTGCCGGAAGGCCGACAAAGGAGAAATCGAGGTGCAGGCCGGCCGAGGCGAAGAAGAGGGGAACGAACAGCCCCTCCGCGGTGCTGCGCAGGCCGGGCATGATGTCGTGGCGCATGCGGTTGGGCAGCCCCGACAGGGAAGCCCCGAAGAGCAGCGCCCCCAGGGACCCGTGCAGCCCGATCTCCTCGGCCCCCACGACCACCAGGAAGAGGCCTCCCATCAACAGCCCGAAACGAGAGCTCGGGAACGTCGATCAGGCGCTGCAGGAGGGCTATGGCCCGGGGAAGCACCTTTGCCGAGATGATCCAGGTCAGCACCACGAAGCCGGCAATCTCTCCCAGCAGGACCAACAGACCGACCACGCTGTGGTCGTGATCGAGCTCGCCAATGGTGACGCCCACCACCAGCAGGCTGATCACCTCGGCGATGATGACCGCGGTGAATATCCTCAGGCCTATCAGCTCCTTTAGCAGTCCCTTGTCGGACAAAACCTTGGCGACGATGCCGAGGCTGGACAACGAGAGGATGCCGGCGAGACAGAGCGCCTTGGTGAATTCGAGATTGAGGGCGAAATCGACGCCGAGGAAGTCCGAGGTGACCAGCAGGAGACGAGGACGGAGATGACGACCGACAGGGCACCGGCGATGAAGAAGCGGCCTCGGATCGTCGCCATGAAGCCGGGAATGTCGATTTCATCGAGGCCGATCAGGAAGAAGAGGACGAAGACGCCAATGCCGAGGAAGAGCTCGATTTCACTCGTCGGCTCGACGATTCCGGCTACCGGCCCCAGCAGGACCCCGGCCAGGGTGTAGGCGACGATGGAGATCAGGCCGATGCGCCGCAGGAGACCCTCGGCGAGCTTGGCTACGACGACCAGCAATCCGATGTGGAGCAGGGCTTCGTGGATCATGCGGAGACCCTCCGGTGTCTCAGGTGCAAGGAACCGGGAGCTATTTTAAATCAAGGAATTCCAGGCGCGCCAGCCAGCGCCGAAGCCACCTTTCGGAAGGGACGTCTACCGATCGGGAGGTCACAGGATCACGAGTTGACCCCGGAAACACCCGTGGTAACAGGTGGAATCCCGAGGCCAGATGGCGCCGCAACCGGCCACCCGGCCTGCGGCGAATCACAAGGTGGGGTGCGCTTCACTTCACCCCGGCGGGATTCAGAAGTAGCTCATCAGTATTTCCCACAGCGACATGCGCTGCACCGTTTTTTGCGCTACCAGGTCGACGGCGGCCAGCAGGGTCTCGCCGGTCGTCACCCTGAGAGTGCCGAGGGAGTCACCCTCGGCGACCGGGGCGGCCCGCTCGGAGTCGATCTCGACCTCCTTGCGGATTCCGCGGACCTCCTCGTTGCCGAGCACCGCCACAACGGAGTCGGTGGCCACCGCGGCGACTTCCGGTTCGACGCCCCAATCGAGGGCGACCGCGGCGACCGGGTCTCCGGAATTGACGATCGCCACCCGGGAAAAGTGGTTGAATCCCCAGTCGAGGATGCGCCTGGTTTCGCGGTAGCGGGCTTTTCCCGTCTCCGATCCCAGGATCACCGAGATGAGGCGCATCCGGCGGCGCTCGGCGGTGGCCACGAGACAGTACCCGGCACGCTTGGTGTAGCCGGTCTTGAGTCCGTCGAGACCGCTGAATTTGCCCAGCAGCTTGTTGGTCGCCCGGAGGATGAAGGTGCCGTTGCGAAACGGCGCTTGGCGGACCTTGGACCACTCGATGATGTCGTCGTAGGCGACGATCTCCCTGGCGACGGCAGCGAGGTCGGCCGCGGTGGTGACGTTGCCCTTCGTCGTCGGCGTGTTGTCGAGTCCGTGAACGTTGACGAAGCGCGTCCCCTTCAACCCCAGGACCGCGGCTTTGCTGTTCATCAGGTCGACGAAACCCTGCTCGGTGCCGCCGATGTGCTCGGCGACGGCCACGCAGGCGTCGTTGGCCGAGGCGATGACGATCGTCTCCATCAGCTCTCCGAGGGAGAACACCTCCCCCTCCTTGAGGTACACCTGCGAACCCCCGGTGCGGCTCGCCTCGGCGGAGATGTAGACCGAGTCGGAGAGGGCGATGCGGCCGTCGGCGACCCCTTCCATGACCAGGAGCTGCAGCAGCAGCTTGAGGGTGCTGGCAGGTGAGCGCGGGGCGCGCGCGTGGTGCTCGAACAGGACCTTGCCGGTACTTGCTTCGACGAGAATGGCCGCGGCGAAAGGAGGGCTTCCATCCCAGGTGGGAGGAACGAGCGCCGGCGCCGGCTGCGGCAGCATCGAGCCGCCGAGGGCGCCGAGAAGACATACTGCAACCAGGCGAACTAACATGAATCCTCGAACAGTTTCGGGGGTGAAGTCGGGGAGAACCGCGGGGGAATGAGCCAAAGATAAAAGTGTGGTCCCGGTGAGAAAAGGGCCCGCGGCGGGATCGGTTTCTTGACCGCCAGGAGGCCGGCGTTAGTTTGGGAAAATTCCTCGAAAAAGAAGGGAATCCCATGCCCGAAGACTCCGAACAGCTTCTCACCTACCAAGGGGCCGCCATCGATTCCGCCCTCCTCGGCGAGCTGCAGGACGCCTCGTGCGTCCTCGCCGACAGGGAGGCGTTGCACAGAAGCATGGCTCGCGACGGCTACCTCTACCTTCCGGGCTTCCTCGACCGGGAGCAGGTCATGGCCGCGAGGATGTCGGTGCTGTCACGGCTCTCCGAAAGAGGCCTGATCGACCACTCCCACCCGCTGGAGGAGGGGGTGCTGAAGCCGGGAGTCGAGAGCGGCTTCTCGCCCGACCTCGCCAGGGACAACCCCGAGCTGGACGCGGTCGTGTACAGCGGGCGGATGATCGAGTTCTACGAGCTCTTTCTCGGCGGCCCGGTGAGGCATTTCGATTACACCTGGTTCCGCGCCAAGGCCCCGAACCGCGCCAACGCCACGCAGCCCCACTGCGACATCGTGTTCATGGGGCGCGGCACCCGGAATCTCTTCACCTCCTGGACTCCGCTCGGAGACATCCCGCTGAGCATGGGCGGCCTGATGATTCTCGAGGACTCGCACCAGCGGGAGGAGATCCACGACGGCTACGCCCGCACCGACGTCGACGCCTACTGCGAGGAAGGGGAGGCGGACGCCATCGTCGCCCGGGCGCGCTCGGAGAACCGCCAGCTCACTGCCGAGGAGCACCAGGAGATCCGCTGGGATTCCCGGGGCCACTTCGCCGACGCCCTCGAACTGCGGGAACAGCTCGGAGGACGCTGGCTGACCTCCGAATACCGCATGGGGGATCTGCTCGTCTTCAGCATGTTCACCATGCACGCCAGCACCGACAACCACACCTGCCGCATCCGCCTGTCATCCGACACCCGTTACCAGCTCGCCAGCGAGCCGGTGGACGAGCGCTGGATAGGAGACGACCCGCCTGCGCACGGCATCCACTCCAAGCGCGGCCTGATCTGCTGAAACCCCGCTCTTTCGAGGGCGCCCAGCGATAACCACGGCCAAACCAGGCGCGCCACCGCCTTCGGGCGAGAGGGCCGTGGAACCAGGTCGGACCCCGTCTCCTCGCGCCGGAACGGGACGCTCCCGGTGTCGGGATTCACCCGGGGTTACCGCGGGTTCAGTTCAGGGATGGGTCTTCGGGAATGAACGACATCGGGGCGTACTTGCCCCCCAGGGCGTGCATGGCCTGCTGCCAGATGCTCTCCGGCTCTTCGGAAAAGACCAGGTCGATGTTCGCCTCGCTGAGGATCCAGGCGCCCAGGGCGATCTGGTTCTCGAGCTGTCCGGGGGCCCAGTCGGCGTACCCGAGGTAGAACCGCAACAAGGGGCTGTCGCTGTCGAGGTCCGGCATGCAGCCGCGCAGGATGTCGAGATCGCCGCCCGCGTAGAGGCCGTCGCAGATGCAGGTGGCGTCTTCTCCGGCGCTGCCGAGGCGGTGCAGGAAGATGAGGGAGTTCGGCTCCACCGGTCCTCCCTGGTAGAACATTCCGTCCGGCTTGCGGCCCGACTCGAGTCCGTTGGCCAGGGTTCGCAGCTCCTCCGCGGGGTACATCCTGACCCGCTCTCCGAGCGGACGGTTGACGATTACGCCAAGGGTCTGGTCCGGACGGTGCTGGAGGATGAGGACCACCGTGCGGCTGAAGCACGGGTCCTCCAGTCCGAGGGAAGCGATGAGGAAGGTTCCTGCCTTCAGGGGAGCGGGCATGGGGGAGTGGGGAGGTTGAGAGGTGTCCAAATGATAGGGAGCCGGGCCGCCGGTGCAAGGAGCCGCCCAGTGGTCGCGCCCTCCGGCACCTTAATAGCGCAGGAACCGCTCCCGCACCTGCGCGAACGGCCGCCGCTCCCGCTCCCAAACGGCGAGCAGCTCGGCGACCGGGGTGCCGTCGTCGAGCTCGAGGCGGACCCTGTCGCTGCCGGCGAGCTTGTCGAAGTTGTGGATGCCCCGGGCCGGAAGGTTCCACTCGAAGCCCTTCCGGAACAGGCTTTTCGCCGTGGCCAGCAGGTGGAAGGCCGCGGCCACGGGGCGCAGGCAGGGGGAGAGGGCGTGCAGCTGCACTCCGCCGCAGCGCTCCCCGGCGTGCTTGCCGAACGACGGCGTGAAGAAGACCGGCCGCCATCGCGCCCCGGGAATCGCGAGATCGTTCATCGCATCGGCGAGCGCGAAGCCGTCGACGAACGGGGCTCCGATGAGCTCGGAGGGCCGCGTGGTTCCGCGGCCCTCCGAGAGGTTGGTTCCCTCGAAGAAGCAGGTGCCCGGGTACAGGGCCGCAGTCTGCGGAGTCGGCATGTTCGGAGAAGGGGCCACCCACTGCAGCCCGGTCTCTTCCCAGGCCATCGACCGCCTCCATCCTCGCAGCTCCACGACATGCAGCTCGGCGCCGATGCCGTGGACCTCGTTGAAGAGGGTGGCGATCTCACCGATCGTCAGCGCGTAGCGGACCGGAATGGGGAAGCGGCCGACGAACGACGAGAAGGCAGGGTCGAGGAGATTTCCCTCCAGCAACTCGCCGCCGATCGGATTCGGGCGGTCGAGCAGGACGAACCGCACGCCGCGACCGGCGCAAGCTTTCATGGCGGCGCTCATGGTGTACAGGTAAGTGTAGAAGCGCGCGCCGACGTCCTGCATGTCGAACAGGAGAGCATCGATGCCGTCGAGCATGGAGCTTTGCAGCGTGCGAGTGGAGCCGTAGAGGCTGATCGCCGGCACTCCGGTGCGGCGGTCGACTTCGTCCGTTACGGCGACTCCGTCTTCGGCGTCGCCGCGGATGCCGTGCTCGGGGCCGAAAAGCGCCGCTAGCTCGGTGGCGGGCTCGGCGTGCAGGCGGTCCGCGGTCGAGCGCAGGCAGGAGTCGACCCCTGTGGGATTGGTGACCAGGCCGACCCGACGGCCCGCGATGAGCTCGAGGGCGTCGTCGAAGAGGCGCTCGTTCCCGAGCCGTACCGCCATCGGATCACCGCTCCGTGTCGTCCGCGGAATCTGCTCGCTGCACCCGGCGGACGACGAAGGCGACCCCCCCCAGGAGACTGGCGACGACACCGGCCGCGTACCCCAGAAGGGACATCGCGAACGCCCGGCTCTCGGGGGCGCCGACAGAGCCGAACAGCTCGACGAAGATGTTCTCGCGTACCCCCAAGCCCCCGATCGAAATCGGCAGGGCGGCGATGACCGCGGCGACAGGTTGGAAGGCGATGAAATAGATCAACCCGGCGTGCAGGCCGGCCGCCAGCCCCGCCGACCAATACACGAGGACGCGGGAGAACTGGACGCCGAGGGCAACGACCCAGACCCCGAGAAGCAGCCAGCCCTTGCTGCGGTAAACTGCCATGCTCTCCCGCAGGCTGCTGGCCTTGCGGCCGATGCGGTCGGGAAGGAGGCGGGTGGCCATGATCTCGAGGAAGCGCCCGATCCGCCCGCTCAATCCCATCGCCAGCAGCAGGACGAGGGCGCCCCAGATCGGAACGAGAACGGAGATCACGCCGGGGACCCTGACCTCGGGAACTGTGAAGCAGGCGATCAACGCCAGCGAGCAGGTGGCCAGCAGGCCGACGAAGCGGTCCATGAAGGTCGCCGCCGCGGCGCCGATGGTGCGCCCGGTGAGCCGGCGGACGTCGTAGATGCGCAGGGCGTCTCCGCCGATGTTGCCGAGCAGGACGTTGTTGAAGAACACCCCGGTCAGGTAGAAGACCGTTGCCTGGCCGTAGCCTATCGGCAGCCGGTGGGCGCGCAGCAGCAGGTACCACTGGCAGGCTCCCAGGCCGTTGCTGACCACGAAAAAGGCGACGGCGAGCAGGAACAGCGACGGCACCGTCGCGGCGAAGGCGGCGCCGAGTCCCCCGAGATCGGTCTGGAGGGCGAGGTAGTACAGCAGGCCGATGCTGACCGCGAGCTTGAGCAGGGTGTTGAGGGCCGTCTTCAAGAGCAGGCGTCCGCCATGAAGTCGCGGCTGCGGCGCCGGCCGCGCAGGTAGTACTGCACCAGAATGCTGCCGCCGTACACCCCCCTGCGGTCGGCGTCTGTCCCGGCGACCGCCAGGGAGCGGTTGCGGCGGCGGCGCGCGAGCAGGTTGAGGGGGTGGGTCAGGCACCAGAACAGCGCCGCCAGCGGGGCGGCCGCAGCCCGCAGGCGTCCGCGCAGGAGGTAGTTGAGGACCGCGGCCAGCTCGAGCAGTCCGCGCGCCGGCAGCAGCCAGGACAGGGTGGGACCGGGCAGGTTCTTGAACAGCATGGCGAGGTTGTTGCGGTGGTTGAGGTAGCTCTTGCGAAAGCTCGCCGCCGGCAGCGACCACCCGGCGTGGTGGTAGATCACCGAGGAGGGCACGGCGACGAGCCGGTAACCGGCAAGCCGCAGCCGCCAGCACAGGTCGATCTCCTCGAAGTGCATGAAGAAGTCGAGGTCGAGCAGCCCGACCCGGCGCACCGCCTCGGTGCGCACCAGCATCGCCGACCCGCAGGTCCAGAACAGGTCCGCAGGGGTGTCGTACTGTCCGCCGTCGGTCTCGACCTCGTCGAGCAGGCGGCCGCGGCAGAAGGTGTACCCCAGGCGGTCGATGTAGCCTCCGGCGCCGCCGCTGTAGTCGAATGAACCTGCCTCCGCCGCGGACAGCAGCTTGGGCTGGCAGGCGGCGATCGCGGTGTCGGCGTCGGCGGCCGCGACCAGGGGCTGGAGCCAGTTGGCGGTCACCCGCGTGTCGTCGTTGAGCAGCACCGAGTACTCGGTCTCGGCCGCCTCGAGGCCGCGGTTGCAGGAGTAGCTGAAACCGCGGTTGCCGTCGTTGCTCAGTATTTCAATGCCCGGAAAGCGTGCCCGCGCCTCCTGCAGACTGGGAGCGCCGCCCCCGTCGTCGACGACGATCACGCGCAGGGGCCAGGCGCTGTGGGTGAACAGGGACTGCAGGCAGTCGGCGAGCACCTCCGCCCGGAAGTGGGGGATTACGATGGTAACCGGTTGGCGCACACCCAGGCCCTGCCGCGTCGGCTAGTCGCCGGAGGATGAAATCTTCAGGGCGCTGTGCAGCGTTTCGAGATCCTGCTCCGAGCCCTCGGTGGCACCGAACTCATCCTGGTACTCGTTGATCAGCCGGATGGCCTCCTCGACGCGGCCCCCGGCCTGCATCGTCGCCGCGAGCTCGCGGTAGGCGTCGTATTGCTCCGGTTCCAGGGCAATGGCGATCCGGTAGGCGCGCTCCGCACGCTCGAGATCCCGGTAGGTATCCAGCAGGATGCCGGACAGCGCCAGGGCGTTCTCGTAGGTCGCCGTCGGGTGCTCGCCCACGGTTTCGGACAGGTATACCACGGCCTCTTCCAGGTAGCGGGCGGCAATCGCCATGCGGCCGACCTCGCGCTGGAGCTCGCTGGCGGTGTAGAAAGACTCCCAGTTGAGCGGGATGTTCTCGAGGGCCCATTCGGTCAGCCCGGTCAGCTCGTCGTAGCGCTCCTGTTCCTGGTACAGGGACGCCAGGGTTATGTAGCAGGCGCGGTAGTTCCCCAGCAGCCTCGAGGTGTTGAGGTCCTTGTAGACGCCGCGGTCGGCGATCCCCCGGAACTGGTAGACCTGCAGCAGGTTGCGGGCGAGCGCCTCGAGGTCGGTGTCGCGCCCCTTCTCGGGGACGAGCTTAAGGGTCATGCCGACCATGCTCAGGTACGGTTCCAGCCCGACCCGGTTGCTCTGGGCCACGGTTATGGCGAAGTGGATGGGCCGCTTCCATTCGTTCCAATAGACGATCCCGATCACCATGATGTCCTGAACCCGCAGGACATCGTTGCCGGGCAGGACGGAGACCTTTACGTCGAGGCCGAGCCTGGCGAACTCCTGCGGCGTCCTCGGCTTGGGCCACACCCGCTTGTAGATGTCGACCAGCTGGGTGTCGGTGAGCACCGAGTCGATGTAGGCGTCGTCGATGCGGATGTCGACCTTGGGCTCGCGGTCGCGCAGCTGCTTGATGTACCACCCGGTGTTGAGGAGGCTCAAGTTGACGACGCGGATGTCCCTCCGGATCCCCTCGACCTCCTGGAGGAACCACAGGGGGAAGGTGTCGTTGTCGCCGTTGGTGAACAGGATCGCATCCTGCTCGCAACTGTTGAGCAGGTTGTAGGCGTAGTCGTAGGCGATGTAGTCGCCGGTGCGGTCCTGGGCGTGGTAGCTGTTGGCGCCGGTGCCGAGGGGAAGCAGCAGGCCGCAGCACGCGGCCCCGGCAAGGGCCGCACCGGACAGCCGCCAGCGCTGCCGTGCGTACTCGACGATGCCGGTCCATCCTAACCCCATCCAGATCGCGAACGCGAAGAACATGCCGCCGAAGACGTAGTGGCGCTCGCGCGGCTGCGGATCCTGCATGTTGAGGTAGAAGGACAGCCCGAACCCCATGATCAGGAAAATCGCCAGCAGCGCTGCGAAGCGGCGCCAGTCTCGGCGCCCGTGCCATACCAGCCCCCAGGCCCCGAGCGCGTACGGGATGAGCGACACCGAGATGGTGTGGGGGGCGTTCTCGGTGGCCCAGCGGAAGACGAGGTCGCGGTTGAGCAGGGGGAACGGGAACTGCTGGAAGAAATACTTGAACTGCTGGTGCCACAGCTGATAGGTGCGCGAGGCCCGCGGCTCGAGCATCGCCAGGACCATGCTGTCGGTTCCGTACTGCTCGCGGTTGAGGAACTTCTTGAAGGCGGCCCAGGTCTCGGGGTCGTTCTCGTCGATCACCGGGTTGAGCCCGGAGCGGATGTACAGGGTCGCGTAGGTCGAGTACCCGATCGCGAACAGCACCGCGGTCCCGACGAGCAGTCCGAAGGCGCGGCGGTCGTGCTGGTAGAGATGGCGGAGCAGGCCGATTGCCGCGACCGCCAGGACGGCGTTGAAGAGCATCCCCTCGGAGAGGAGGGCGCGCCCGGCGAAGGCCGCGGCCCCGGCCCCGAGGAGCCAGAGGACAGTGGGTCGCAGCTCCTCCTCGGTGATCCAGACGTACGACAGGAAGGCGATCAGGCCGGCCGCGGCGAGCAACCCGATCAGGGCTGCCGAATCCGGCCTGTCGGTGAGCACGGCGAGAATGAAGAACCCTTCCAGCCCGGTGCCCGCCATGACCGTTATCAGGCGGCGCAGGCCGCGGTCGGCGAACCAGGCGAGGATCAGCAGCCCGGGGATGATCAGCAGGCAGAGCATGTGCAGACCTCCGCCGAGGCCGAACAGGTAGGCGACGAGAAACAGCCAGCGGTCGTTGAGGGCGCCGTGTCCGGTCCCTTCCCAGTACAGGACCAGCCAGAACCCCAGGGCGACGAACAGGATCGAGTAGCCGTAGACCTCGGCCTCGGTGGCGTTGAACCAGAACGTGTACGAGACCGCCAGGGTCAGCGAGGCCAGGGCGCCCCCGAGGGTGACCGACAGGTCGCGCTCGTCGCCGAATATCCGCAGGGGCTCGCCCCCCAGGGCGCGGCGCGCTATCGCCACGGTGCCGAGGTAAGTGCACCAGACCGCCAGGGCGGAGGAGAGCGCCGACATCAGCACGACGCGCCAGGCGACCTCCATGACCGGGATCATGGAAAACAGCCGTCCGAGCAGCACGTACAGCGGCGAGCCCGGCGGGTGCGGGACGCTGAGGGTGTAGGAGGTGGCGATGAACTCGCCGGTGTCCCAGAAGGAGACCGACGGGGCCATGGTCAGGAGGAACAGACCGAAGGAAATCAGGAAAACAGCCACACCGGCGCAGCGATGCATCACTGCTGGATTCATGTGATCAGCTCGAAATAACCGGCAATGCCGAGAGGGGTCTGGATGACGCCGCGGGATGAAACAGGTCTGAGGGAGAGAAGGTAGAAGCTAACATTTGAGGGCAAGGGTGGCTATTCGGCCAGCAGCACCGTCCCCCAGGTGCCCGGATCGTGAATGAGGGGGGGATTGCGGCCCACCGTCCAGGACTGGGTGCCGAGATCGCAGTCGTGGAGCACGTAGTTGAACCCGAGGCGGTCGAACTCGCGCGGCTCGAAGCCGTTGAGGCCGGCGGCCGGGAGGGCGATCTCCATGCGGTAACCCCGCTTCAGCCTCTTCAGCCCCACGGCGATTTCCTCCTCCGGGCAGGGGGGCGCCTGCTCGCGCGCCCTGTCGATGGCGGTCTGGCGGCCGATCGGCTTCCTGCCGTCGCTGCCGCTGCCCCCGGGTAGGAAGAAGAAATGGTGGCAGAAGCGGTTGGCCGTGTGCGCGTCCTTGACGTCGCGGGTGTCGATCCAGAGCTCGAGGCAGTCCCCCTGCCAGTAGTTCTTCGGATCTATGCTGAAGCCCTTCTTGCCGTCGACGCGGATCGCGAAATAGAGACCGTCGTCGTTCCAGGCCATCAGGAGATCGGCGAAGGACTTCTCTTCCTCGAGGCCGAGAAGATCCGGCAGGCGGAAACCTGCGCCCCAGTCCCCGAGGTCGCCGTCGACGCGCGGCGCTTCCTCGCGGTAGCGGCAAGGGGCGGTGAAGCTGAAGAACGCCCGCCTCGGCACTGCGAGGTTCAAGGCGCCGCTCCAGGCGGAGGGAGGTGTCCGCCCCCCATCACGCCAGCACCTCGCGCAGGATGCGTCCGGTGTGCGAGCGCTTGCTGCGGGCGACTTTTTCCGGGGTGCCGGCGGCGACCACGCGGCCCCCTTCCTCCCCCCCTTCGGGACCGAGGTCGATGACGTAGTCGGCGCTCTTGACGACCTCCATGTTGTGCTCGATGACGATCAAAGTGTTTCCTGCAGCCACCAGCCGCTGCACGACCTCCAGCAGCTTCTGCACGTCGGCGAAATGCAGCCCCGTCGTCGGCTCGTCCATGATGTAGACGGTGCGGCCGGTCCCGGTCCGCGAGAGCTCGGCGGCGAGCTTCAGGCGCTGGGATTCCCCCCCGGAAAAAGTGGTCGAAGACTGTCCGAGAGACATGTAACCGAGGCCGACGTCCGCCATCACCTGCAGGCGGTTGCGGATGTTGCGGACGTTGTCGAAGAGCTCGAGCGCCCGGCTCGCCGTCAGCTCGAGCACGTCGGCCACGGTGTGCCCCTTGAAGCGGACCTGCAGCACCTCGCTGCTGTAACGCTTGCCCTGGCAGACGTCGCAACGGACCCAGACGTCGGGGAGGAAGTGCATCTCGATGCAGCGCGACCCCAGCCCCTCGCACCCCTCGCAGCGTCCGCCCGGGCGGTTGAAGCTGAAGCGTCCCGGGGAGAACCCGCGGACCCCGGCCTCGGGCAGGCGGGAAAACAGCTGCCGGACGTGGTCGAAGATCCCGATGATGGTCGCCGGGGAGCTGCGCGGCGAATGGCCGATCGGCGACTGATCGATGCCGATCACCTTGTCGACGTGCTCGACGCCGAGGATGGCGTCGCACTCCCCCGCGGCGCCAACCCCGTTGTTGACCGCGGCGGCCAGGCCGTTGTGGAGTACCTCCTCGACGAGGGAGCTTTTTCCGGAACCGGAAACCCCCGTGACGCAGACGAAGCAGCCGAGCGGAAAGGCGACGTCGACGTCCTTGAGGTTGTTGTGGCGTGCCCCGACGACGCGCAGCGCCCCGCCGCGGCCGCGGCGGCGCTTCCCGGGGACGGAAATCGAGAGGCTGCCGCGCAGGAAATCCGCGGTGCGCGAGTTCCCGAAGCGGCGCCTCGTCGCCAGCTGCCGCGGCGAGCCGCTGGCGACGAGGTAGCCGCCCTCGCTGCCGGCACCCGGCCCCAGGTCGACGATGTGGTCCGCATTTTCCAGGGTGTCGCGGTCGTGCTCGACGAGGACGACGGTGTTGCCGAGGTCGCGCAGCTCTTGGAGAGCGGCGAGGAGGCGGCGGTTGTCGCGCGGGTGCAGGCCGATGGTCGGCTCGTCGAGCAGGTAGAGGACCCCGGTGAGCCCGGAGCCGATCTGCCCGGCGAGGCGGATGCGCTGCGCCTCCCCTCCCGAAAGGCTTCCCGCCCGGCGTCCGAGGTCGACGTACCCCAGGCCGACGCGCTCGAGGAAGCGCAGCCGGATGCGCACCTCGTTCAACAACTCCCCCGCCACTTCGCTCTCCCGTTCGTCGAGCTCGAGGCCATCGAAGAAGCGCACCGTCCGTTCGATCGGCAGCCGCGTCAGCTCGGCGATGCCGGTGCCGCGCAGCCGGACCGCGCGGCTGTCGCCGTTGAGCCGGCTGCCCTCGCAGGCCGAGCACGGAACCTCCCGCAGCAGCCCCTTGTAGCGCGGGATCTGGCGGGCGAACCGGTCCGCGGTGGGGAAGAGGCCGCCGTAGGTGGCCTCGGCTTCTCCGGCCTTGATCGGCCGGTCGCCGGCCCCGTAGAGGAAGGCGCGGCGGCCTTCGGGGGGAAGCTCGCCGTACGGGGTGTCGAGATCGAATCCCAGCTCGGCCCCCACGGCCTCGAGCAGGCGCGTGAACCTCGCTCTCTTCGGCAGTGGCCCCCAAAGGGACACGGCCCCCTCGCGGATGCTGAGGCCGCGGTCGGGGATCAGCGCCTCGCGGTCGATCCCCTCGCCGGTGCCGAGACCCTGGCAGACCCCGCACATCCCCTCCTGGTGGTTGAAGGAGAAGCTCTGCGGAATCAGGGGTTGAAAGCCGCGGCCGCACGATGGGCAGGAGAAGCGCCGGCTGTAGCGGTGCTCCTCCCCCGGGCGGCCCTCTTCGGCTGGGGCCGCGGCGATCACTTCACCCCCGGACAGGTCGATGGCGCGCTCGACCGCCTCGTTGAGCCGGGCGCGCTCCGTCGGTCTGACCGCGAGGCGGTCGACGACCAATTCGACGCGATGGCGGCGGCGGCGGTCGAGGTCGATCTCGCCGCGCAGGTCGCGGACCTCCCCGTCGATGCGGGCGCGAGCGAAGCCGTCCGCGCGGGCACGGGCCAGCAGGGTGTCCCAGCCTTCGTTGCGCTGCGCTTCCATGGGGGCGAGCACCAGGATGCGGCTCCCCTCGCCGAGGCCGGAGATGCGGTCGACGATCTGGTCCGCGGTCTGGGCGCCGACCGCGACCGCGCAGCGCGGGCAGAACTGCACCCCGGCGACGGCGTAGAGGGCGCGGATGTAGTCGTAGACCTCGGTGACCGTGCCGACCGTGGAGCGCGGATTCCTGCCGGGACTCTTCTGCTCGATGGCGATCGCCGGCGACAGGCCGCTGATGCGCTCGACCTTCGGCTTCTGCATCTGCTCGAGGAACTGGCGGGCGTACGCGGAGAGCGACTCGACGTAGCGGCGCTGGCCCTCGGCGTAGATGGTGTCGAAGGCCAGCGTCGATTTGCCCGAGCCGCTGACTCCTGACACCACTGTCATGCGGTCGCGGGGGATGGTGACGTCGATGTTGCGCAGGTTGTGCATGCGCGCCCCGACCACCTCGATGTTCTCGATGAAGCCGCTGCCCCGCTCAGGCGTCCCGTTGTCCCCGGCTGCCTCCGGCGCGGCCCCGCCTGGTCGCGGCCGCAGGATCCCCGCGAGGATGCGTCCGGTATGGGACTGCGGCGACTGCGACACCTCCTCCGGCGTCCCCGCGCAGATCACCTCCCCTCCCAGGGCGCCCCCCTCGGGACCCATGTCGATCACGTAGTCGGCGGTCTTGATGACGTCCATGTTGTGCTCGATGACGACCACCGTGTTCCCCTGGTCGGCGAAGCGGTGGAGGATGCGCAGGAGCTTGTCGATGTCGGCGAAATGCAGGCCCGTGGTCGGCTCGTCGAGCAGGTACAGGGTGCGTCCCGTGCTCCGGCGGCACAGCTCCTTGGCGAGCTTGACCCGCTGGGCCTCGCCGCCGGAGAGGGTAGGCGCCGGCTGGCCGAGCTTGATGTACCCGAGTCCGACGTCGAACAAGGTCTGCAGCACGCGCCGGATCTGCGGGATGTTGGCGAACAGCTCGAGGGCCTCCTCGACCTCCATGTCGAGGATGTCGGCGACGGAGCGGCCGCGGTACCGGATCGTCAGGGTCTCGCGGTTGAAGCGCCGTCCCTCGCAGGCCTCGCAGGTCACCCAGACGTCGGCGAGGAACTCCATCTCGACGAGCGTCGCGCCGTTGCCGTCGCAGGCCTCGCAGCGGCCGCCGCGGACGTTGAAGCTGAAACGCCCCTGCCGGTAGCCCCGCACCTTTGCATCCGGCAGCTGGGCGAACAGCTGCCGGACCGGGGTGAACAGGTCGGTGTAGGTGGCCGGGTTCGAGCGCGGCGTGCGCCCGATCGGCTTCTGGTCGATGCGGATGACCTTGTCGAGCTGATCGACCCCCTCGATGCGGAGGTGCTTCCCCGGCTGGACCGCGGCTCCGTGCAGATCGCGGTCGAGGGCCTTGAACAGGATGTCGTTGACGAGCGAGCTCTTCCCCGATCCGGAGACCCCGGTTACGCAGGTGAAGAGCCCGAGAGGGATGGAGACGGTGAGGTCCTTGAGGTTGTGGTGGCGGGCTCCGAACACGGTCACCCGGCGCTCCTGCGGCGGCCTGCGTTTTTCGGGAAGGGCGATCTCGGCTGCGCCGGACAGGAAGCGGCCGGTGACCGAGCGCGGGCTGGATCTGACATCCTCGACGTTTCCCCTGGCGACCAGTTCCCCCCCGCGTTCCCCGGCCCCGGGCCCGAAGTCGACGACGAGGTCGGCGTGGCGCATGGTGTCCTCGTCGTGCTCGACGACGACCACCGTATTGCCGATGTCGCGCAGCCGCTGCAGGGTCGTCAGCAGCCGCCGGTTGTCGCGGTGGTGGAGTCCGATCGACGGCTCGTCGAGGACGTAGAGCACCCCGACGAGCCCGGAGCCGATCTGGCCGGCGAGCCGTATGCGCTGGGATTCCCCGCCCGAAAGGGTGTGGGCGCCGCGGTCGAGGGTGAGATAGCCGAGGCCTATGTCGACGAGCAGTTGCAGCCTTCCCCTGATCTCCTTGAGGGCGTCCTCGGCGATCCGGGCGCGCTCCGGATCGAACTCGAGGTCGTTGAAGAAGCGGCTGGCTTCGGCGACCGGAAGGGCGGTGAGCTGGGACAGGTTGCGGCCGTCGATCAGCACCCCGAGGCTTGCGCGCCGCAGGCGGGCGCCGTCGCAAGTGGGGCAGGTTTCCGAGCGCGCATAGGCGTCCAAGTCCCGGCGCACGCGCGCGCTGCCGTGGCGAAAGCGCTCCTCGACGTACGCCAGCGTCCCTTCGTAGCGGTCGTCGTGGCACCAGGAGTGGCCGCTCTGGTTGGTGTAGGTGAACTCGATCTTGCGGTCGCCGAGGCCGTTGAGGAAGCCATCTTTCTGCGTCCGCGTCAGGTTCTTCCAAGGGGTGTCGAGGTCGAAACCGAGGTGGGCGGCGGCCCCTTCGTAGAGGTGCAGGCGCCAGCGGTTGCTGCCGATTTCCCCGAGCGGCTCGAGGGCGCCCCCTGCAATCGACTTGGTGGGATCCGGGATCATCAGCTTCTCGCTCATGATCACCTTGGTGCCGAGGCCGCCGCAGTCCCGGCACATCCCCTGCGGGTTGTTGAAGGAGAACATCTGCGGCTCCGGCTCCTCGTAGGAGATGCCGCACTCGGGGCAATCGAAGCTGGCGCTGAGGAGCCGGTCCCCGGCCTCTTCCGAGGCGACGATCAGCGACCCTTCGCCGAGGCGCAGGGCGGCGTCGACCGCTTCGTCGAGACGCCCCCCCATCTCGCCGCGGATGACCAGGCGGTCGATCACCACCTCGATGTTGTGGCGGCTGTAGCGGTCGAGCACCGGGGCTTCGTCGAGCGTGTAGACGCGGCCGTCGACGCGCACGCGCACGTAGCCGTCCTTCTGCAGATCCTCGAACAGCTCGTGGTACTCGCCGCGCCGCTCGCGGACGAGCGGCGCGAGGATGTGAACGCGGCTGCCCTGCTCGAGGGCGGCGATCCTCGCGGCGATCTGGTCGCGGGTCTGGGCTCCGATCTCGCGCCCGCACTCGACGCAGTGGGGGATTCCGCAGCGCGCGAACAGCACCCGCAGGTAGTCGTAGATCTCGGTGATCGTGCCGACCGTCGAGCGCGGGTTCTGGCCGCCGGTTTTCTGGGAGATCGATATCGCCGGAGACAGCCCGGTGATCTGATCGACGTCCGGCTTCTCCATCTTCCCGAGGAACTGGCGCGCGTACGCCGACAGCGAGGCGACGTAGCGGCGCTGGCCCTCGGCGTAGAGGGTGTCGAAGGCCATCGACGACTTGCCGGAGCCGCTGACCCCGGTGAAGCAGATCAGCCGGTTCGCCGGCAACTCGAGGTCGACGTTCTTCAGGTTGTGGACGCGGGCGCCCCTGACGCGGATATCGCGGGTTTCCATTCAGCCGAGGGTCGCGGCCGGGAGGGGGAGCAGCACGGAGCGCCGGGGCCGGCCTTCAAAAAAGGTGAACCGCTGAAACTACGACACGGGTGTGAGGGGGCAAGAAGGGGGGACGGCCGCGGTTTTCGGGGCGGACCGGAAAGGGAATTCCGGCGCCGCTGCTGGCGCTGCGGCGCCGGAATGGCACAACTTCCCCCGCCCCTGGCAGCGGCTGCCGGTTCGCGGCCGCGGCCGACACCGGGGCAGTAGTCTCCCCTACGCATTCAACTCGTAACGGAGCGGGGAAACAACAAATGATCAAACTCGGAGCGAATACCGTTCTCTTCGCCGGTTTCGACCTGGCGACCGCCATGGAACAGATCGCGCGCGCCGGGTACGACGGCGTCGAGCTGGCCGCCATCCGGGGGATGAGCGAGCACCTCGATCTCGACAACTACCGGGCGCAAACCGCCGGCATACGGGAACTTGCCCAGAGATACGGGCTCGAGCTGCTGGCGATGGAGGTCGCCTCACTCGACGAGGAGAGGCTGGTCAAGGCGTACGAGGCCGGCCGCGAGCTCGGCATCCCGGTGGTCAACGTCGGCCCGGGGGGCAGGAGCGGTGTCGAGGAGGAGTTCGAGCGCCATGTCGAACAGTTGCGGAAGATGGCGGACAAGGCCGCGGAGTACGGGGTCGTGCTCTGCGCCAAGGCGCACGTCGGCCAGTGCATCCACGACACCCCGACGACGCTGCGGGCGATGGAGCGGATTCCGTCCCCCTCCTTCGGCGTCGACATGGACCCGAGCCACATCTACCGCGCCGCTCCCGGCGAGAACCCGGTGGAAGCCCTGGAGGCGGTGATATCGCGGGTTGCCCACGTCCATATCCGCGACTGCCGCGAGGATTTCAAGGGAACCGGGGGCCCGCCCGGACCCCCGGAGGAGCAGGCCTGCGGCCGCGGCGGGATCGACCTGTTCGGGTACCTCCGCGTCCTGCACGAATCGGCAATCGACGTCGCCGTCAATCTCGAGGTGATCGGCGCCGCGGAGTACGACCTGGCGCATGCCGCGGCGATCGCCGCGGAGAGCCGCGGCTACCTGAACGCCTGCCTGAAAGCGTGCGGGGCCCGCTGAGAGAGGAGTCGGTGTAATCGATCCGGTTCCGAATCCAGGGCTCGATCTTTCGGAGCGAGCTGTCCGCAGTGAGACCGGTTATTTACCCGCCGCATTCCCCCGTGTCGCCGGGCATCCGCGCTATGGTCGCGGCAGAGCGGCCTTGGGAATCGCGGATTACATCCGGCCGCGAGCTTGCCTTGAGGGCACAACCAGCTGAAAACCCAGGATCCCGTGTCCGGCAGCATCCGCACCTTCGTCGCCGTAGAGCTGCCTGCCGGCCTGCGCGCCGCCCTCGCCTGCGTCCCTGCCGCGGCGTCGCTCCCCGGGGCCGCCTCCGTCAGGTGGACGCGGCCGGAGAACCTGCACCTCACGCTGCGCTTTCTCGGGGAAACGCAGGAAGGACAGCTAGCCCCCCTTTCCCTCGCCCTCGACGAGATCGCCGCGGGTTCCGCCTCGTTCGAGCTCGAGCTGGGAGCCGCCGGCGCCTATCCCGACGGGCGGGGCGCCCGCATCCTGTGGGTCGGTCTCGTCGATGCGGACCGCAAGCTGCCAAGGCTGCGGAATCAGGTCGAAGCCGCGGTCCGCGGCCTCGGCTGGAAGCGGGAGGGCAGGCCGTTCGAGCCGCACCTGACCCTTGCCCGCCTGCGCCCGCCGGCGAGGCTGCCCTCGGGCGGCTGGATCGAGAAGGTTCCCCGCTGCCGTTTTGCGGTGAAGGACGTCGCGCTGATACGCAGCACCCTGAAACCTGCCGGCGCGGAGTACGACCTTCTGCACCGCGCCTCGTTCGCGGGTTAGGGGCTGCGGAAGATCGCGAAGGCGCTCGTGTACCCGTGCAGGTAGGTCGAGCCGCCGACCTGGCCGATCTCGCCGCCGCAGAAGAACCCGCCCAGGGGCACCTCCCCGACGGCGTCGGAGAAAAGCCGCGAGTCGTGGTCCGGCTCGCCGAAGAAGGCCTGGCCGCGGCCGTTGCAGGAAAACAGCAGGACCCCGTCCGGGGCCGCGTCCTGGTTCTCGCGCCGGTAGCGCTCGAGCATCAGGATGAGGTCCTGCGCGGCCGCGGCGCTGTCGCGCAGGTGGAAGCGGACCGTCTGCCCGGTGCGCAGCCGGTCGCCGACGGCGATAATCCCCTTCTCGTGGTCGAGCTGCAGGACGTTGCGGATGAGGTAGTCCCCCTGGCCGAGCTCTCCCTTGAGCTCGGTGGAGGCGATGCCGACGTGCAGGGCGCTCCGCAGAAGCTCCTGGTCCTCCTCCCCGAGGCTGTGGTAGAGATCGATGAGCGTCTCGACCGCGGAGCGGCCGTCCAGCTCGGACAGGAAGTAGCCGCTGGAGCCGGTGACCGTCATCGGTTCGCCGATGGCGCGGCAGCCCTGGGCGACCACTGTGTCGACGGCGATCGCTCCCTGGAGTGCGGCGCCGATGCAGCCGCCTGTATGCACCTCGCCGTCGAGAAAGAGGCGGTTCCCCTGCAGGCTCGAGGCGAGGCCGCCGATCTTGGTCGCGTTGGCGTAGGCGAAGTCGAGGCCCATGAGCAACGGCCGCGGGTCGAACCCCTCGGCCCCTGCCGGGTCGACGAGCATCAGGAAATGGGGGGTGGGCTCCCTGTCGACGCCGAGGGCTTCGACCCATCGTTCGGGGCCGCTGTCGAGGTCGGGGAGGTCTCCGGGGCGCAGATGAAAGGGGGTGATCTCGACCCCGGGCAGCACCGCCGCGGTGAGGGCCAGCCCGCGCACCTCCTCGAGCTCGCGCCCGCCCCCGATCACCCCGATGGCCGTGCAGCCGATGAAGGTCTTGGGCGCGAAGCTGTCGGCGATCAGCTGCGGCAGCTTGTCGAGGTCGTCCTCGTAGTGCGGGGTGACGAAGGCGGCGACGAGGTCGGCGGTCGCGCTTCCGGTCTGCCGGGTCAGCTCGCGTTTGAGCTCGGCCACGGCCGCGGCGATATCTGTTTCGGTGGAAACGGCTGATGCCCACTGCATGGGTCGATCCTCCGTGCGAAGGCCGGACGAGGCCGGCGGGGGAGGTGCACGAACCCTGGCGGATGCTTGATGAATATGGATGAAATCCGCTTGTTCACAACATGATCGTCGAGTGGAACGCCCACATGTTCAGCGCCGACCTGGAGCGCTTTCCCCTCCACCGCGACGCCCCCTACCGGCCGGAGCTGGAGGTGGATCCGCTGGGACAGTACCTCAGCCGCATGGAGGAGGAGAACATCGACCGCGGCGTCGTCGTCCAGGCCTCGACGTACTGGGACGACCACCGGCTGATCCTCGACTGCCTGCGCCGCGAGCCGGACAGGCTGCGCGGCACCTGCCTTTTCCGCAGCGGCGACGACGGCGCCCCGAGGGCGATGCGGGAGCTGGTGGCCGCGGAGCCGCGCATAGTCGCCTGGCGCCATTACGGGCTCGGAGACCGGGGGGCCGCCCTGGTGGAGCGCTTCGACGACTGGGTGCTGCGCCAATGGCGCGAAGCCAGCGAGCTCGGGCTCGTCGTCGAGCTGCTGATAAACGGCATCTATGCAAAAGCCGCGGCCGCCGCCGTCCGCCGCGTCCCGGACTGCACCGTGCTCCTCGACCACCTGTGCGAGCCCCACACCACCAGCGCCGTCGAATACGCCCACGTCCTCGACCTCGCCCGCTTCGACCAGGTGTACATGAAGCTCTCCGGGCTCGACCACTTCGCTCCGGATCCTCCCCTGTTCGAGAGCGCCGGGCGGCTCACTGCCAGGGTGGCCGAGGCGTTCGGGCCGCGGCGTATGGTCTGGGGCAGCGGCACCCCGGGCATCGTCGACGCCCATCTGGAGACGTTCAGCGAGGAGGAGCGGGCCCTGGTCAAGGGGAAAAACCTCGCCGCTCTACTCGGTCTTTCGTGAAGGGAACACAGTAGGGCCGAGGGGGCCGGCGAGGCGTCGGGAGCTGGTGAACAATCAGGGTGGAGGAGCGCCGGACGAGGCCGGTCGAGCCACCTGAACCGGCCCGGAATCGCCCTGCCACCGGAAGGGATGAAACCAAAGGGAGTCCGACCGAGGAAACCGAAATGAAATACAGGACGCTGGGAAGGACGGGACTGCAGGTGAGCGAGGTCAGCCTCGGGGGAGCCTACATCGGCGGCACCGACCCGGAGCGGCGCCGGCAGAACGCCGCCGAGCTGGTGGCGCGGGCATTGGAGCTGGGGGTGAACTACATCGACACCGCCCCTTTGTACGGGGACAGCGAGGAGCTTCTGGGAGAGGCGCTCGCGGCAGGCAAACCGGTGCAGGTGGCGACCAAGGTCGGCTTCGATCCCGAGGACTTCGACTACGGCGAAGGCGCGGTTCTGCGCAGCCTGGAGCGCAGCCTCCGGCGGCTCGGCGTCGAGCGTCTGACCGCGGCGCAGATCCACGAGGTCAACCTCCCCGGCTGGGAGCGCATAACCGAACCGGGGGGCGCCCTCGAGGGACTGAGGGCGGCGCAGAAGCAGGGGATGTGCGATTTCATCGGCATCACCGGCAGGGCCATTCCGCTGCTGGCGCGGCTGGCGGCGACCGGGGAGTTCGACACCGTGCTGGTGTACCACGACTACCACCCGGTCTCGCAGCTCGCCTCCGAAGCGGTGATCCCCGCGGCATCGGCTGCCGGCATGGGGATCGTCATCGCCACCATCCTCGCCGGCGGTCTCTTCGGATACAGCGAAAGAAGGGACGCCGTGCTCGCCGGCCTCGAGCTGGAGGAGCGCAGCCGCGCCGCGAAGGTGCTGGAGCAGCTGCGCCGGCAGCCGGGCACCCTGCCGCAGAACGCCTTCCGCTGGGTTCTGGCGGACGAGCGCGTCAGCACGGCCTGCAGCGGCGCCGGAAATACCGCCGAGCTCGAGGAGGTCGCCGCGGCCTCGGAGATGTCCCCCTTAGACCGGGGCGCGGCCACGGGGACAGGGTGATGTCCGGGCGCCCGTACATCCTCGCGGAAACCACCTGGGAAGCGGTCCGGGGCACGGAGTACGAGGTCGCCGTGCTGCCCTGGGGAGCGACCGAGGCCCACAACTACCACCTCCCCTACGCGACCGACGTGATCGAATCGGAACGGATCGCCGCGGAAGCGGCGCGACTCGCCTGGGGGCGGGGAGCCGGGGTCGTCGTGCTGCCGGCGATTCCCTACGGAGTCAACACCGGCCAGCTCGACATCCGGCTCGACATCAACCTCAACCCATCGACGCAGTTGGCGATTCTGAAGGACCTCGTCGAGGTCCTCGACCACCAGGGGATCCCGAAGCTCGTCATCCTCAACGGCCACGGTGGCAACGATTTTCGCCAGATCGTGCGCGAGCTGTCGCCGCGCTGCGACACCTTCCTCTGCATCGTCGACTGGTTCCGGCTCGTCGACCCCGGGATCTTCGAGGAGGTCGGGGACCACGCCGGAGAGATGGAGACCAGCCTGATGCAGTTCCTCGCCCCCGGGCTGGTACTGCCGCTGTCTCAGGCGGGATCCGGCCGCGAGCGGAAGTTCAGGATCGGGGCGCTGCGCGAGGGCAGGGCATGGTCGCAGCGGGACTGGACAAAGGCCACGGCCGACACCGGCGTCGGCGATCCCAAGGCCGCGACCCCGGAAAAAGGGGAGCGCTGCTTTTCCGGGCTCACCGCGGAGATCGCCGATTTCCTCGTCGAGCTGGCCGCCGCGGATTCAGACGACCTCTACGAGTAGGCGTTCGATGGCAGATCCCGCCATGGGAAAATGGCCCGCCCACCCTCTTCCGGCGGTGCTCCTGGCGCTCTGTACCGGGGCCCTGGCCCCCGGGGCGGGAGACTGCCTGACCCTCTTCCGCATCGGCGGCCCGCCTCCCGACGAACAGGGGATCGACGTCGTCCACCTTTCCTGGCAGGAGGCGGCCGCCGGCTACGGCGGTTCCGTCCGCTCGCTCGATTTCGAGGAAGGAGGGATGGCCCCCGTCCTCCTGGATCCGGACCGCAACATCTCCCTGGACGTCCTGTCGCTGGGGGGGACCCCTTTCGGGGCCAAGCACGTTAGAACGGAGAACGATTTCCACCTGCGGGTCGTCGACGGCGACCCCGCCACGGCGTTCGAGGAAGCCGATATAAAGGAAGTCCTGGAACACCCGTTAATCGGGATCGACCTGGGAGGTATCCTGCCGGTCAACCGGGTGGTGTTCTACCCGACCCCCGAAGGCCAGGACCGCTTCGTGGAAGACTTCAAGATCTACCTCTTCGACGGCGATCCTTCCGTTCTCAACAATCCTCTGAGCAACGTGCTGAGCTACGCCCTTGTGGCGGAGACCGAGGACAACCGGAGTCCCCGTGTGGAGGTGACGATTCCGACCCGGCTCGCGCACACGGTCATGGTCGTTATCGGCGATCCCCACAGGCGGGAAAGAACCATCCGGCCCTGGGAGATCGCCGAGCTCGAGGTCTATGGAGAGGGGTTCGCGCCGGCCGCCTCGTACAGCTCGCGCATTCTCGATCTGGGAGGTGTGTCGAGCCTCGGCGAGATCCGCTGGCGGGAGAGGAAGGACCCGGGCGCCAGGGTGGAGATCAGGAGCCGCAGCGGCACCGACGACGATCCGGTCCGCTACTGGCGCCTGACCGGGCGCGGGGAGGAGCGCAGCTACCGCGACGAGAGGGGACGGACCCTGACCCGCGAAGAGTACGAGGGGATGGTGTTGACCGAGCAGGCCGGCACGAGCCTCGACGCCGACAACTGGAGCTTCTGGTCGACGCCGTACGCCGGGGGGGGAAGCGCCGCGGACTTCGCCTCTCCGGGGCCGAATCGTTACGTGCAGTTCCAGGCCCGGTTCGAGAACTCCGGTTTTTCCGGGGGGTTCCTGTCGCACCTGGAGTTCGAGGTGACCTCGCCGCCGGTGGTGCGGCAGGTCGTCGGCGAGGTGTCGCCGCCGCTGGCCGTGGCGGGCAGGGAGACCGCCTTCGTGTATGCCTTCAGACCGGCCTTCACCGCGAACTTGGAGGAGGCCGAGTCCGGTTTCGACCGCTTCGATCTCAGCACCCCTGGAGAGTTGACCGGGGTGGACTCGGTCCGGGTCAACGGAGACCCCGTTCCCTGCGCGGTCTGGGTCGACGGGGGCATCGACCCGGTGGCGTGCGGGGATGCTTCCGTCCCCTTTCCCGGTCCGCGCGTAGCCCTGAAGCTGCCCCGACTGGAGACCACCGACAGCGGCAAGGTGGTCGAGGTCTTCTTCCGGGCGCGGGTGTTCCGCTTCGGGACGGTGTTCGACGGCGTGGTGTCCGACACCGGCCGCCCGGGGGAGGTGGGGCAGGCGGTGGCCGAAGGGGACGCGACCTTCGCTCTCGACAGCAACAGCCTGTCGGTGGGGGTCGAACTGTCCGGCTCGCTGCTGCAGGAGGTCGGCGCCAGCAGTCCGGTGGTGACACCCAACGGCGACGGGGTCAACGACGAGGTCTCCTTCCGCTACACGCTGCTGCAGCTGGCCGCCGCCCAGGCGGTGACGGTGGACGTCTACGATCTCAGCGGACGCCGGGTGCGGCGGGTATACGAGGGACTGGAGGCCAGCGGCCGCGGGGAACGGGTCTGGGACGGCCGCGGCAGAGACGGGGCGCTGCCGCCGGGCATCTACCTGTTCCGGGTGCAGGTGGACGCCGACTCGCGCCGGGCGGAGCGCGGCGGCGTGATCCAGGTCGCCTATTGAGGCGGGTGGTGAATCCCGCTCGCCTTTCCACGGCGCCATCTGTTTGGGAACCGAACCACAACCCGGAGTCAAAGCGGGATGACATCGCGATGTTCCGCAATTCAGCGTCCCCGTGCTGGAAATGGTCTGCAGTGCAATCCGTCTTCTGGTCCCGCACCAAGGCATTCTTGGAAATGGAGCACCGCAGCGCAGGTTCCTTTTTCCGCAAGGATTGAGCGATTGCGGTGACTGGCTGACGCCGGAAATGAACCCATCAATCGTCTTGAGGAAGGTCTCAAACCGGATATATTCGGCTGCCCGTAGAACGGCATCGACCACTGCAGGGGGCCCGCCCTGGCGGGAAGCCCCCGAAAAACCCGTAGAATCAAAACAGACAGGAGATACAGATGGCGGAATTCGATGGCAAAGTCGTAATCGTGACCGGCGGCGGTCGGGGGATCGGGCGCGGCATCTGCGAGGCCTTCGCCCAGGCAGGCGCCAAGGTGCTGTGCGGCGACGTCAACGAGGAGACGGGGGAGACCCTGGCCGGCGACAAGGAGAGCTCCGGCCGCGGCGAGATCCGCTTTCAGAAGGCGGACGTGTCCCTCAACGCCGACTGCGAAACCCTCGTCGCCCGCGCCGTGTCGGATTGGGGGGGAGTCGACGTTCTCTGCAACAACGTCGGCATCCAGCCGGCCGAGAGCTACGTTCCCGCCCACGAGCTGAAGGAGGAACAGTGGGACCGCATCATCGACATCAACCTCAAGAGCTTCTTCCTGATGACGCGGCTCTGCATCCCGGAGATGAAGAAACGCGGCGGCGGCGCCATCATTAACACCGCCAGCGTCCAGGGGCTGCAGTCGATGAAGGGGGTCGCGCCCTACGCTGCCAGCAAGGGGGGGATCCTGTCGCTGACGCGGCAGCTGGCCCTCGAGTACGCCGAGGACAACATCCGCGTGCTGGCGATAAACCCGGGCACCATCGAGACGCCGCTGGTCACCGACGCCGCCGACGGCATGGGCAAGTCCTTCGAGGAGATGAAGGCGATCTGGGGGGCCGTCCACCCGATGAACCGCATCGGTCAGCCGAGCGAGATCGGCAACGTCGCGGTCTTTCTCGCCAGCGACGGGGCCTCTTTCATGACCGGCGAGTACGTCTGCGTCGACGGTGGCATGATGGCCAAGGGAGCCTGGGCCTGAGCGGCCCCCTCATTCCGCGAGCGGTCCCTCCCGCAGGAACCAAGAGGTGGTGCGCTCGGCTCCGAGCAGCAACGGCTGGCCGCTGTGCTCCAGGCGGAAGAGCAGCTGCTCCCCAAGGCTCCGGTAGGCGCTGATCGGCAGCCTCTGGCCGATCAGCCTCGGGGCGAGCCGGTCCCAATCGATCAGCCCGAGCCGGGGGTGCTCGTCGATGACGACGGGCCGGTCCGGCTTCAGTCCGGCCCTCTCCCTGGCGAGCCGCAGGGCGGTCATCAGGCCTCCCAGTTCGTCTACCAGGCCCGCCTCCACCGCCTGCGTTCCCGACCAGATGCGCCCTTTGGCGACCGCATCGATCGCTTCGGTCGAATGGCCGCGGGCGGCGGCGACTTCCCCGACGAAACGGTCGTAGGTGGCGCGCATTGCCGCGGAGACGATGGCGCGTTCGTCGTCCCGGAGGTTGCGGTCCGGCAGCGTTCCCAGGAAGGGCAGCGCCATGCCGAACGGCAGGTCGGCGCGCGCCCCGGCCTGCACGCGATCGGTCGACAGGCCGAGCTTCTCCTTGAGTCCGCTGTTGTAGAACCACCCGTAAATCACCCCGATCGATCCGGTCAGGGTGACCGGCGCGGCGACGATGCTGTCGGCGTACATCGAGATCCAGTACCCGCCCGAGGCCGCGACCGCCCCCTGAGAGACGATCACCGGCTTCTCCTCCTTCAGGCGGCGCACCGCGTCGGCGACCAGGTCGGAGGCCAGCACCTCGCCCCCGGGCGAGTCGACGCGCAGGACCACCGCCTTGACGCGGCCGTCTTCCCTGACGCGCTCGATATCGGCGACCAGCCGGCGGGCGCCGATGCCGGAATCCATGGCGCAGACACCGAGTGCGTAGAGCACCGCCAGGCGCGGAGGCTCCCCCCAGGAGCGGTTGCGCCGCGGCGCAACCGAGGCGGGTCCGGCCGCGGCCACGGTCCGGCCCTCGAGGGACTCGATGGCGGCATCGACGGCATCCCAGCGCGCCAGGGTGTCGACCAGGCCGTGGCGCCGGGCGTCCTCGGGCAGGAACAGGGTGACCTCGTCGACGAGACGGTCGACCTCCTGCTCTTCAAGGCCGCGAGCCGCGGCGATGTCGGCGCGGGCGCGCGCGTACACGTCGTCGACGAAGGCCTGCCACTGCTCCCTGTCTTCATCGGACATCGAGTCGCGGACCAGCGTCTCCAGGGCGGACTTGTACTCCCGGTAGCGCAGTTCCTCGACGCCGACGCCGATGCGGTCGAGCGCTCCCTTGAGGTAGGTGCTGCCGGCGACGAAGCCTTCGAGCATCAGAAGGCCGGACGGGTCGAGGAGGATGCGGTCGGCGACCGAGGCGAGGTGGTAGAGGCGCAGACCGGCGTGGTCGATGTAGACCACCACTCGCTTGCCGTCGTCGCGCAGGGCCTGCAACTGCTGCCGCAGCTCCCAGCTGTTTTCGTAGCCGATGCGGATCCCCGAGAGGTTGATGGCGACGCCGCGGATCCCGGGGTCGGTGCGGGCGCGCTCGATCAGGGAGAGCAGGGAGAGCAGCGTGCGCGAGCGGTCGAACAGGGCGTGGCGGCGGTACCTCACCGGCCCGTCGAGCTTCAGGTGCAGGTAGCGAGGGGGTCCTCGTTTCACCGGGGATAAGCCGTTCCCCTGGAAATCGGCGAGGCTGACGGAGTACAGGCCGCGCGAGGTTTCGCCGCCGCCGCGCAAATCGACCAGGCTTCCGGTCTGAACGGCGCTCTCTCCGAGCCCGAACCGCAGGCCGATGGCCGCCAGGCGGTCGTTGCGGTAGCGGGTGCTGACCGCGAGGCCGTGCCACAGCTCGAGGGCGGCCCCGGCGCTCCAGAAGCGGTCGCCGCCGGCCCTGTCGTTGGCCACCGCCGCGTCGGCGAAGAGGGTGAGCCGCGGGGATCCCAACGGCCGCACCGCCATCTCCATCGCGGCTTCGCGGGCCCGCGCCCGCAGATCGGAGGTCCAGGTGAGGCCCAGAGACAGGTGGGGGGAAGGCCTCAACAGGGAGCCGAAGGAGAACAGGCTCTGCGGCCGCAGGGAGCGCGGGCCTCTTCCCCAGCCGAAACCGACCCCGAGACTGACGGTGCGGTCCCCGCCGGAGAAGGCGAGCCGGTACTCGTCCACTTCCGCCTCGCCCCGGTCGCTTCGCGACTGTCGCAGGAGGCCGAAACCGATCCGGGGGAGGGCGGTGAACATTCCCCATTCGTTGCCGCCCCCGCGGCCGCGGTCCGACCAGGCGAAGGTCGACTCCAGGCCGCGGACGTGGGTGAGCACCGCGGGATTGACGAAACCGTAGAGCCCGCCAAGCGCCCCGGGGACCGCGGGCATGAACTCGCTGCGCTCGGCGTAGGGTGCGAATGGTTGGACAGGGTCGAAACTGTTTGCGCCTGCGGACGAAGCCGAGGCCAGGACCACCGCGACGGCCGCCCTCGACAGGTGGCCACGACTGCGGATACGGTTGGACTCCGCCGGCTCAGCCACGACGGGACCGCCGGGGGGAATCATCGCGCCGCAAAGAATCCGGGCGAGAGCGGGGCTGAAAGCATGAGAAGCATTCCTTCTCGAAAGGCCGGAACCGCCGGTGAGGTGCGGCGGCTGCCCCGGGGCGGGGTGGTGGAATCATGATCCCGCTTGTTGCTGTCTGAAGAACTCGACGTCTCCCCGGCCTTCCCGCAGTACCTCGACCTCGTCCCCTACCAGGGAGACGACGGTGCTCGGCTGCACCGGCAGCACGCCGCATTCGAGGATCAGGTCGACGCGGGAGCCGAATTCTCTTTCGAGGTCCACAGGGTCGGTGAGCACCTCCTGCTCGCTGCGATTGGCGCTGGTGCTGAGAATGGGACTGCCGAGCTCCCTGACCAGGCCCTGGGTCAGCGGGTGATCGGGGATGCGGATGCCGACCGTCTTCTGCCTGCTGCGCAGCAGGCGCGGCGTCTCCCGGGTCGCCGGGAGCACGAAGGTGTACGGCCCCGGGAGAAAGCGCTTCAGGATGCGGTAGGAGAAGTTGGTGACGCGGGCGTAGCGGCTGATCGCGGTCAGGTCGGAGCAGACGAAGGACATCGGTTTCTTCGCGTCCCGTCCCTTGAGCTGCCGGATGCGCTCGATGGCGTTCTTGACCTCGATGTCGCATCCCAACCCGTAGATCGTGTCGGTCGGATAGATGACGACGCCGCCTCCGCGCAGCACCTCCGCGGCACGGCGCAGCCAGCGCCCTTTCAGGTGGTCCGGGTCTATGTGCAGCACATCCGCCATAATGCGGAAATAAAGCCCAGGCCGGCGCGCCTCATCAAGAAAGGATCTTTCTGTTCCGGGTTTGAGGCCAACAAGCGCCGCCGGTTATCTTTCCCCCCATACCCTATGGCACACACTGTAATTGGGACCGCCGGTCACATCGACCACGGCAAGACCCTGCTGGTCAAGGCCCTCACCGGCACCGACACCGACCGCGCTCCCGAGGAGAAGGCGCGCGGCATCACCATCGAGCTCGGCTTCGCCTTCCTCGGGGAGGAAGCGACGATCGTCGACGTCCCGGGACACGAGCGCTTCGTCAAGACGATGGTCGCCGGGGTCAGCGCCATCGACGTCGCGCTGCTGGTGATAGCCGCCGACGACGGGGTCATGCCGCAGTCGCGGGAGCACCTCGACGTCCTCGAGCTGCTCGGGGTGCGGCGGGGGATCGTCCTCGTCAACAAGGCCGACCTCGTCGACGAGGACTGGTTGCAGCTGGTCGAGGAGGAGATCGCCGAGCTGGTCGCGGGAACCTTCCTCGAAGGCGCTGATGTCGCGCGCGTCTCCGCTCTCACCGGCGCCGGGATCGAGGAACTGCGGCAGGCCCTGGAGAAGCTGATCGCCGCCACCGGGGAGAAGCGGGCAGAGGGCCCGTTCCGGCTGCCGGTCGACCGCGCCTTCGTGGTCAAGGGGTTCGGCATGGTCTGCACCGGCACCGTGCTCACCGGGGAACTGCCGGGCTCCGGGTTCGTCGAGGTCCAGCCCGGGGGCAGACGGCTGCGCGTCCGCGGACTGCAGAAGCACGGCCGAACCGTCTCATCGGTCGCCGCCGGGGACCGCGCCGCGGTCAACCTGCCGGGGATCGAGCAGGAGGAGATCCGCCGCGGCGACGTACTGTGCGAGGACGGGGTCTTCGCGCCGACCTTCATGGCCGACGCGCGGCTGCGCCTGCTGCCCTCCTGTCCCCGGGAGCTGGTCCAGCGCGCCCGCGTGCGCCTGCACCTCGGCACCGCGGAGGTGCTCGGCCGTGTCGTCCTCCTCGACCGGGAGGTCCTGCTGCCGGGGGAGCAGGGGTGGGTGCAACTGCGCCTGGAATCCCCGGTGCTCGCAGCCTGGGGGGACCGCTTCGTGATCCGGCGCTACTCCCCGGCGCTGACCATCGGGGGCGGCCGCATCCTCAACCCGCATCCGCAAAAGCACACGGGCTCGGGGGACGGCGTCGTCGCGGCGCTGCAGGGGCTCGACGTCGCCGAGCCGGCCGCCGCGGTCGCCTCCCTGGTCCGGCTCAGCCGCGACGGCATGGCGCGCGAAGGCAAGCTCGCCGGAGATCTCGGCATCGCCGGCGACCGCCTCTCCGCCCGGCTGGCGGCGATGGAAGCGGCCGGCGACCTCGTGCGCACCGCTGTCGACAACGAACCCTGTGTCGTCCCGGGGGAGGTCTGGGGGAGGACCGCGGAGGAGATGCTCGCGCAGCTCGCCGCCTTTCACGAGGACGACCCGCTGCGTGAGGGCATGCACCGGGAGGAGCTGCGCAAGAACTGCGCCGGCGCCCTGACCGCGGAGCTTTTCGAGCGCATCCTCGAGCGCGAGGAGGGAGAGGGCCGCGTCGCCGTCTCCGGAAGCGCCGTGCGCCTTGCCGGCCACGAGATCTCCTTCACCGAGGAGGAGACCGGGCTGCGCGGCCGCATCGAGGCGGAACTCCGGAAGGGGAAGCTCGAAGAAATCCCGGACGCCGGCGGGCTGGCGCCGAGGCTGGGGGCCGACCCCGGGCAGGTGGAGAGGATTCTGCGCGCCCTGCAGAGCCTGGGGGTCGTGGTCCATGTCGAGGGCTCCCTGGTGCTGCACCAGGCCCGGCTGCGGGCCATCAGGGAGGAGCTGCGCAGCTATCTCGAACGCCGCGAGGAGATCGCGGTCTCGCAGTTCCGGGAGCTGATCGGCAGCAACCGCCGCTGGGCCCTGGCGCTCCTCAACCACTTCGACGGCGAGGGCTTCACGATCCGCCGCGGAGACGTGAGGGTGCTGCGGTGAAGCGGTCCCTGCGCGCCGGCGTCGTCGGCTCCGGCGGCATGGCCGCCCACCGCCTGCGCGCCTTCGCCGGGCTCGAGGAGTGCCGTGTCACCGCCCTGGCGTCGCGAAATCCCGCGACAGGGGCGCCGCTGGCGCGGCAGTACGGGGTTCCCCTGCTCGGCGATTGGCGAGAGCTGGTGGCAAGCGACGAAGTCGACGCCGTCGTCATCTGCACCAGCAACGACAGCCACGGGGCCATCGCCCTGGCAGCTCTCGAGGCGGGCAAACCGGTCTTCACCGAGTACCCGTTGGCCCGCAGCCTCGAGGAAGCCGAGAGCGTGGTGCGGACGGCGCGTGAGAAGGGCCTCGTCGTTCGCGTCGCCCACGACGAAGCGGTATCGGGCGAACACGAATGGCTGCGCCGGCAGGTTGCCGCCCTCGGCCCGTTGCAGCTCGCGGAGTTCACGCGCGTGACTCCGGGCCGCGGGGCGCGCCCGGAAGTGCTGTTCAACCTGCAGGTATCCGGGCACCCGATGCTGTTCTTCATCTACCACGTGTACCCGTTCGTCGACCTCTTCGGGCCGGCGGCCTGGGTGCAGGCGCACGCGCAGTACGCCGGCCTCGACCGCGGTTCGGGCCGCTACCAGTCCTTCGTCAATACCCTGACGGCGGGGTTCGAATCGGGAGGGACCGCGGTCTGGACCTGGGCGGGTGGGGTCGAGGTCGCGCAGGCGGAGCAGAGGCGGCAGTTGCTGCTCGCCGGCGGCCGCCTCGCCGCGGCAGACGATGGGTGGACCCTGTCGTCCCGGGCGGGCTCGCAAACGGTTCACCCCCCGGCCGTCGAGGCCCCATCTCTCGAAAACCGGTTCATTACCGAGGTGGCAGGTGAGCCGTCCGCATGGAAGGCCGATCTCGAGCTCGCCTGGGAGGCGGTGCGGATCAGCCTCCAGGGGGAGATCTCGGCGAGGGAGGGCCGCCGGGTCGCCATTTCCTGACCCGGAGCTCCCGACTACCTGCGCGGCGACGGCCGGCAGGGGTGCCGTGCAGACACGCGGTGCGTCAGCTGCGGCGGAAATCGTGCAAATGTTGCATTGATTGCCGCACCGGCGACCGGTTCCGCTGTCGCTGCCGGTACTGCAATTCATTCGTTTTCAATAGGTTACATCGGTGACCCAACAGCTGGCACCGCATTTGCATAGCTGTCGGGTGCCGGAGAAATAGGGTCGCTCCTCTTCCCTCTTTCGCGGGTCAGCCAGTCCGGTCCTGCGGGGCGAAGAGGAAAAAGACGATCCGCGGAATAGCGCAAATTCTGCATTCTCCACCGTCGGGAAATTGACTGTAAGAACATTAAAATCACGTTGTTAGGGAAACCCCGAAGCGAACTGCCAGGTTTTCCCTGCAAGAATTGCGCAGCTTTTGAATTGAAAGGATGCCATGCGACTTCTGACCAAAGATGACGAATCCGCCCTGCGGCAGTATTTCGACGATATCGCAGATTCGCGACCGCTTGCCCGAGAGCAGGAGGTCGCTCTCGCCGCCCGCATCAAGCTCGGGGACATGGAGGCGCGCGAGGAGCTGGTGCAGGCCAACCTGCGCTTCGTCGTCGACGTCGCCAAGAACTACCAGAACCGCGGCATGTCGCTTCCCGAGCTGATCAGCGCCGGCAACGTCGGCCTGATGACGGCAGCCGACCGCTTCGACGGTACCAAGGGCTTCAAGTTCATCTCTTACGCCGTCTGGTGGATTCGCCAGTCGATCCTGCAGACCATCGCCGACGAGGCGCGCACCGTGCGGCTGCCCCTGAACAAGCTGAGCCTGCTCAAGGACATCTCCAAGGTCTCGCGCAAGCTGGGCCTCGAAGGGGAGGGGGAGCAGAAGTTCGAGCAGATCGCCGAGGAGCTGGAGGTCGCCCCCGAAGAGGTGCTCGACGCCATCCTCAGCGCCCGCCAGCCACGCTCTCTCGACGAGACCTTCGACGACGACGAGCGCACCCTGATGAACGTCCTGCCGGACGAGGGCCAGCAGGCCCCGGACGAGGGCTTGCTCGACGAGTCGGCAAAGGTCCAGGTCGACAGGGCGCTGCTGCACCTCGACGACCGCGAGCAGTACATCATCATGAACTACTTCGGACTCAACGGCGAAGATCCGCTGACCCTCGAGCAGATCGGCCGTCTGATGGGGCTGACCCGGGAGCGCGTCCGCCAGCTCAAGGAGCGCGCCCTCGGCAAGCTGCGCAGCCCCGAGCTCTACGAACCCCTGCTCAGCTTGAGCGAGGAGAGCGAAGTCTTCTGACCTCTCGGCCGCCCTCTCGGGAGGGCGGCCGACCGCCGACACCATGGAGGAGAGCGCAGCATCTGCGGGGGCGGCCGCCGGCGGTGCTGCTGACAGGGCCGCGGTCTCGCCCCCCGCTTCTTCCCGAGGCGAGGTGGTGCGCAGCATGCGCGCCTTCACCCTTCACCAGGGTCTTTGGGGTGCCTGGAGCCAGTTCGCCGGCCTGAGCACCGCGGTCATGACCGGCTACGCCCTGTGGCTGGGGGCCGATGCCGCGTCCGTAGCCCTGCTGTCGTCGATCATCTCTGTGATGGCGCTGGCGCAGCTCGCCGCGCCTCTCATCGGCGCCCGTTTCCGGGAAGAGAAGCGCTTCATCCTCAACAGCCGCATGGGGGCGATGCTGCTTCGCGGCAGCATCCTCGTCATCCCGTTCGCCGTCCCCGAGGAATACCGCTTCCCCCTCCTCGTCGTCCTGCTGAGCGCCAGCCTGCTGCTCGTCCAGCTCAGCTCCCCCTACATCGGCAGCTGGCAATCGAACATCATTCCGCGCGCTATCCGCGCCCGCTTCACCAGCCGCGCGACCATCGTCGCCACGGTCGCGGCCATGGTCTCCGGCATCGCCGTCGGAGCCTTCCTCGACGCCTTCGACGAAGACGGCAAGCAGGTCGGCTTCGCCTCCGTTTTCGCCGCCAGCATCCTGCTCGGATGGTTGAGCAACCGGGCCCTGGGAGCGGCCTCGTACCCGCGCCAGGGCGGAGAGACCTCGGAGCGGATGCAGCTGCGGATGATCGCCGAGCCGCTGAGGGACGGCAACTTCAGGCGGGCCATCCTGTTCTTCGGCTCCTCGCAGTTCGCCCTCGGCCTGGCGGCGCCTTTCTACAGCGTCTACATGCTCACGCATCTGGGCCTTTCCTACACGGCCATATCCATCTTTACCGCGGTCAATATGGTCGCCTCGATTTCCGGTTACCGCATCTGGGCCGGGCTGATCGACCGCTTCGGAGGCAAGCCGGTCATGCAGCTGCTGCTCGGACCGTACGCCGCGGTGCCGTTGTTATGGGTCTTCGCCGACGCCGACAGCTACTGGCTCATCCCGCTGGCCCTGACCATCGGCGGGTTCCTCGGTGCCGGTGTGAGCACCGGCATAACGCCGTTGATGTTCGACCTGCTCCCCCAGGGTCCGAAGAAGCCGATATACCTCGCGGTCTGGTCGGCCTCGGTCAGCTTGATCTACGGGCTGGGGCCGCTCCTCGGCAGCTACATGAGCCGCAGTCTCGACGGGGTGGAGCTGCAACTGCCGGGGGCGACCGCCGGACCGCTGCACCTCATCTTCGCCGCCAGCGCCGTCGCCGGCATCGCGCCGCTCCTGCTTCTGTCCAGGGTGCGCGACCGCTCCGTGATCAGCTCGCGCTCGCTGCTGCGGCAGATGTCGACGGGCAACCTGCTGCGCTACTTCTTCAGCAACGCCGTCTACCGCCTGTCGGCCAGCGAAAGCCGGCGCGCGCGCGCCGCCCTGGCGCTCGGCAGGTCGCACAGCCCGCTGGCGGTCGAGCAGCTGGCGCAGGCCATGCACGACGCCAGCGCGGAGGTGCGCCGCGAGGCCGCCCACGCTCTCGGGGAAAGCGGGTCTCGCGACGCCGTGGGGTATCTCGTCGGGGAGCTGGGCGACCGCTCATCCGACATCCGCGGCGAAGCGGCCGAGGCCCTCGGCCGGCTCGGCTCTCCGGATGGCCTGGAGTCGCTGATCGCCTCCCTCGACGACGACGACCCCAGGGTCCGCATCAGCGCCATCCGCGCCCTGGCCGGGATCAAGGGGGAAGAGGTGCAGGAGCTGCTGTTCTGGCACCTGACCAACGACTTCGAGCCGCTGACCTTTCCCACCCTGGTCGACGTCCTCGGGGGCATGGGGGACCGCCGCATAGTCGTCCCGGCCCTGCGCCGGCTGGACCGGTTTCGCTCCCCGGCGATCCGACTGCAGCTGCTCAACGCCGTCGCCAACGGCCTCGGGGCGCGCGGCCAGTTCTACAAGCTCATCTCCTATGACGAGCACCGCCGCATCGCCGTCGTCAAGCGCCTGATCAGCCGCGCCGGGGCGTCGTTGAGCCGCGCTCCCCTGGCCCGGGAGATCAGCCATGAGCTCGAGGGGAATTTCTCGACGGCGCTGGCGCAGTACGACGAGGCGGACACCGGGGGACTGATGGGGACCGTCGCCGTCATCGCCCGCCTGGTGCGGGGGAGCGCCCCGCTCGAGAACCTCGAAGCCAGAGAGGTGCGCGGCGATTTCCTCGCGGTGCTGCAGGCGTTGGAGGCGTTCACGAGAGGCGGGTCGAGTCCCCCGGGGGACGAGGGCCGCGCCGCCGAAGAGGTCGCGCTTGCGGTGCTGTTGAGCCGCCTTGCGGCCTTCGCGTCCGAAATGTGAGCTGTCCCCGGAAACCGGTCCGGCTCCCGGACCCCGGCAAGTCATTCCGCGGAGGGCGCCCTGGACTCCGCCCGGCCGGGCACTAGCAGCTTCTCCGGCGCCGCTGCAAAGCCGGGTCGAGCCCGAGCAGCTCGAGCACCCCGCTGGCTGGAAGCGGCGCGGAATGGCGGCTTCGATTCCTTACCTTGAGGGCTTTCCGACGGATATCGAGAGGGCGAGGATGAACTGGGCGAAATGGCTTGAGCCTCTGCGTGGCCTGGTGACAGCGGCGCTCGCCACGGCGATCTGCGGTTGCGCAGGCGTCCCGGAGGATCCGCCGGCCGCGGGGGAAGGCCGGCACGCCGGGGCTCGGTTTCAGGCGGCGCTGGAGATCATCCACCGGGGGGAGCTGGACTCCGGAGCCGTGGTCCTGCGGCAGGTTCTGCGCGCAGACACGGCGCACTACGAGGCGCGTCTCGGCCTCGGCGAGATCCTGATGCGCCAGAGAAAACTGCCCGAGGCCCTGCACCAGCTCGAGCGGGCCGTCGGACACGACCCCGGCCGGCCTGAGGCGCGCATGCAGCAGGCCCGGGTGGCTGGTGGTGCTCGATCGCCGTCCGCAAGCGCGCGAGGTGCTGGCGGCCCTTGTCGGAGATTTTCCGGACCGCGGCCGCCCGCGGATGATGCTCGCCGACCTGCTGATGACGCGGGCCCCTCCCGACCCGCAAGGCGCGCTCGAGCAGTACGAGGCGGTGCTGCGTAACAACCCCGGCGACCCCCGGGCCCGCGCCGGCGCCGCGGCGTCGCGGCTGCGCCTCGGTGTTTTCGAGCGGGCCGCGGCCGAGATGAGCGGGCTGCTCGCGGTGAGCCCGGGGAAAACGCATCTCGCCTTCCTGCTGGGAACCGCCCATCACTGGCTGGGCGAGTATGAAGCGGCGATCGCAGCCTACCGCAAAGCCCTCGACTCGACCCCGAAGGGAGCGCGCGAACCGCAGCGCATGAAGTGGAACCTGCGCCTGGCGTACCTCGGCCTTCACGGGGACTACCCCGGCGATCTTCCGGCGGATTATCAGCTCACGGTTGCGGATCTTGGCGAGGATAGCCCGGTCGCTTTCCGGGACGTCGCCGAAGCGCTCGGCGTCGCGAAGCGCGACCGCGGCCGCGGCAACGCCTGGGGGGATTTCGACGGCGACGGCGACCTCGACCTGTTCAGCACCGGCATCCAGGTTCCCCATTCCCTCTACCGCAACGAGTCGGGGGCGCAGTTCACCGATGTCACCGCGGCAGCCGGCCTCGGCGATCCGCGCGGCGGCTGGAGCGCCACCGCGGTCGACTACGACAACGACGGCGACCTCGACCTCTACGCGACCCGCGACGCCTGGGAGGGGAAGGCCCCGAACTCCCTCTACCGCAACCTCGGGAGCCTCCGTTTCGGCGAGGTCAGCGACGAGGCCGGGGTCGGCGACCCGGACGACAGCTTCACCGCGGCCTGGGGGGACGTCGACAACGACGGCCGGGTCGATCTGTACGTCGCCGAGGGGATCACCGGCGGCGGCACCCCGAACAAGCTCTTCGTCAACCGCGGCGGCCGCTTCGAGGACAGGGCGGACCTCTACGGGGTCGCGCACCCGGGCAAGTCGCTCGGGGTGGCGTTCGGCGACTACGACCGCGACGGGGACGTCGACCTGTACGTCGCCGACGTCGCCGGGCCGAACACCCTCTACCGCAACGAATCGGGATCGCACTTCACCGACGTCACCGCGAGCGCCGGGGTGGCCGAGCCGGAGGAGGGGGGCTACGTCGCCTTCTTCGCCGACTTCGACCGCGACGGCGCCGTCGATCTGTTCGTCTCCGCCATGTGCTACTACGAGCAGTTCGTCGAGTCGCAGGTCGCCGGACGGGCCGTGAGCCGCAACCGCGTCCACCTCTACCGGAACCTCGGCGGGGACCGGTTCGCCGACGTAGCCCTCGGCGCCGGGATCTCCAGGAACTTCGGCACGATGGGGGCCGGCATCGGCGACATCGACTATGACGGCCTCGTCGACCTGTACCTGGCCAACGGAGGCCCGGTCATGCCGCGGTTCGAGCCCAACATACTCTACCACAACCGCGGGGAGCGCTTTGCCGACGTCACCGAAGCGGCCGGGGTCGGCAATCTGGGCAAGGGCCACGGGGCGACGTTCGCCGACTACGACGGCGACGGCGATCTCGACCTCTACGCCGCCATCGGCGGGCACTACCCGGGCGACCTGTGGCCCAACAGCCTCTACCGCAACGAGGGACGGGGATCGCACTGGCTCGCTGTCGAGCTGGAGGGATCGCGGTCGAATCGCAGCGCCATAGGGGCCCAGGTGACGGTCCATGCCGGCGGGCGGCAGCTGCTCGAGGAAGTGGCCAGCGGCGGCGGTTTCGGCACCACCAACAGCCTGCCGCTGGAGTTCGGCCTTGGTTCTGCGGAAGCGGTCTCCCGGCTCGAGGTGCGCTGGCCGTCGGGTCGGACGACCCGGCTCGACAATCCGGAGATCGACCGAACCATCAGTATCCGCGAGGATGAGGTGCGATAGGGGAGCCGGCCGTTCTCGTTCCCTCTGGTTGAGGGTGTGAGAGGTGTGAGAACCAACCGGCGACTGGCGTCCTCCGCATCGAGCGTCCGATCCGATCAAGTGCTCGGGCGACGCAAACCGGTGTACATCCGACAGTTAACCCAAGTGGCGCTTGAACCCCAGCGCCCGCGGTGCATGAGTGGAACAGGTTCCCGGTTGAAAGCAATCCGGAGATTGCTACTGGCTCCGGCACACAGTCGGCGTCAAGTGGAGCAGAGCGTGAACGAAGAAGCTGAGCGGCGTTCCACGGGTTCGTAAATCAGGAGGAGACAGTTCACTCTAGGGCAACCCAGGGTTTTCGTCTTGGGACCGCGGTAGGATGTGGGGGCGATCTCTGGCGTTAGGGCGAGGACCCCGGGATAGCGGGATGAGGTTGATTCGCGGCGGCGGTACAAGGGCGGTCGCCTTGACAGTTCGTGCTCCTCAACGATTCCGCCCAACAGCCTCCACCGCCCCGGAAAGTCTTCCCTTTGGCAAAGGCAACAGCAAAGAGGGTTAAATGACAGAGCACTGCTATTCCCTCAGTAGGATGTTCTGTTCCTTCAGGCTTTGGATTAGTTGGCTAAATTTAGGCACCAATCGGATAACGATACGTCGGTTAGGGGACTGTTCATCCTTTGTTCCGTTTGGAACAACCAGCTCCCGCTCACCTAAGCCGACCGGGACAATATCGTAATTTTGCCAAGTGAAACCGACCTGCTCCCAATAGTCCATTACAGTTTGAGATCGTCTCAGAGATAGACTGCGGTTGTATTCCCTCTCGCCGTAACTGTCGGTGTGGCCCTCTACCACTATGCTGAACAATTTACTGTCTTTTTTTTCCGTAAACTCCTTCAATTTTTTACCGATTCGGCTGAGCCGATTCTGCCCTTCGACGGGAATATCATCCAGTTCGGATTCATCAAAAGAGAACAAAATATCACTGCGCATAACAATTGTACCCTCTTCCACGAGGACGTCTTCCCCCCCCATAAATTCCTCTAACTCATCGAGATCTTTCTCTATCTTACCCACCAATTGTTCCAGCGTTCGCAGACGGCTCAGATCCACATAATTCTTGATCACCATCACAACAAGAAAAAAGGTGACGCAAATGAAAATAGCCGTGATTGCGTCCGTGAAAGAAGGCCAGAAATCGAGTCCACTATGGCTGCTGCGATTCCTTTTCATCCGGGGCTACTTTCCCAAGCATTCAGCTAATGGTTCTGGCTATTCCCTGCTATTTTTCTTGAATAACTGGCGAATATTGCTCCATTTCAATGTTCTTTGAGATCGTACGGTGATACCCTGCGGCGATTTCGCTATACCATCCAACTGAGCCTCTATAGCCTGCGCCGTCGCATTCATGTCTTCGAGCTTGGGGACTACCAGATCTATAGCTTTCAGTACTTGGAGATCCTCCCCAGTTTTTTTGAACCCTTGATTGACCGCCCCTACCACTTGGCCTGCCTGGTTCTGCAACAACGTTATCTCCTTGTTAAATCCTTGCAGATCTTGGCGAAGCCTTTCCAATTCATCTTGTAAGGGTTTCTTAGCCCGTTCAAACGCTTCGCCTTGCTCGTTGAGCGTCTTCTTCTGAAATTCCAGGAAGGCATCTTGGCTCTCCTTGACCGCAATGAGTAGGTTCTGGATGTTCACGAAATTTGGACGATAATCTGTGTCATTCAATCCTCTTATCGTCTCCAGAGTCTCGGCTAGACCATCTCCTAGGATCTCCATTCGCTCCTCAAATAACTTGGATTGTCTGTCTATCCGCTCATCAAAGGCTTGAAACTGTCGGGCCATCAGTCGCTCGCTCTCCTTGAGCATAGTATCGACGCTGTTCTTGAGCGCATTCAGAGGCCCGCTTAGCCGCTCAAAGTTCTCGATGTGTCGAGAAAACTCTATAGCCGCTCTCATTATTTCTTTCGCCCCTGCAGCTACCGTATCTTTGTGCTGCTCAAAAATCTGCGCGCTCTTCAGACTGGCCTCGCTACTTTCCTTGAGCTTGGTTCCGCCCTCTTCTATAAGTAAGACCATGCGGGCGTTACTATTGACAATCTCCTTGAGTCTTTTGTCTAAGTATTCGGAAAGCGCAGTGAAATACTTATCGTATAGGTCGTTTACTGTTTGAGTAAAGACGCGGCTCAAGCGCAACTGAGGCGGCATTACAGCAAACTTGGGAGCGATCTTCGCGTTGAAGCACTCTTCCATGTTTGCCAATAATGTGTTCCTACTGTGGAGTAGTGGGCTGTACAGAGCATTGAGGATTAAGGTGGAAAAAAGTCCTATTATACTGGTAATGAACGCCAGCGGCATCCCGCTTACGGACTGTCCTAATCCTTCTAGGATGGTACTAAATACATCCTCTATTTTTACCTCTTGCCTCAACGTCGGTGAAATCTGCGCTCCTTGGATAATACCTGGGATAGGTATGACCACGATTATTAAGCCAACGAACGTGCCCAGTAGGCCCAATAGAATGAGGCTGCTGGTAAGTGAGCGGAATGCTTCGTCGTACCGGGCGAGTTCGTGTTCGATAGAGCCGATAAGACCGTCTACATCTGGAGCTGTTCGAGCCAACTGACGGCTAGGGGATGCTGGACTTCCTTAATAACATCTTCGGGAGATTGCTCAGTCTTTTCCTCTAGATTGAAATTAGAATTGCTTTTCTCCCATCTCTCCATAGCACGCAATCCGCTGCGATATCGCCGCGTTTCTCTGCATCCTTGGACAAATCGGTAAAGTGCAAATAGGCCGACCAAGATAATGAGAGCGATAAAACAGTCCCGAATCTGATCGCTGTTTTGGGCTAAAAAGTCTAAACTCATGGGAGAGGATTTCTCTGCTGTAGTTGGAATTCAGTTACAGGACAGGCACCCTTTTGCTCATTTCGCTAGCAAAATCCCGGACTTAACAATTACCTCAGTTCCCCGGCGTAATCCAGGTGTAACAAATCGAATCACTTGACCGCGGCCTACCTGAGAATCTTCTCGCTCATCGGAAATTTGGTGATCTTCTGGCGAGTATTTGTCCCCTTGCTCTGGCCAAATCAACTCAAAGTCGCGTTCTTGGGCAAATCTTTCCAATTTTGCGGGTTTCTGTTCTAGCGATTTTTCTTTGCCATCCAACTGTTTGATTAAACCGATCAGTGCAGAATCCCACGGACTGCTACAACTGTCTATCTTAGCTTGGATCGTCGTCCATTGATCTTTGAGAGCCGATCCCTCCGATATAAAAGAGACAAAATCCAATTTATTCACTGCCTCTTTGATCTTTTTGATGTCCTCGTCAATGGTCTCGGCATACTGTATCGACGGCATACTCTTTTCAGGTTCTAGTGGCAGTTCTTCGAGCATTTCTCGGAAACGATCTCGGGTATTTGTAATCTTTGAGTATTTTTTGATCCATTCTTCGGCAGCATCCCGTACTTCTTCTTGGAACGATTTTAGTCTCTTTTCCACATCGACCCCTAGCTTTTGTAGCTCTTGGAACTTGGTGTTGATAGGGATAGACTGGTAGAGATCTGCGTAATCGTCGTAGGAGGCTTGTATATTGTCGTGGAACTTTGTCAGCTTTTTTCTGAAGTTTCTCAAATCGTTCAAAAACACGCCAACTTTCTTCACAAAGCTCTCTTCCGCTCCATCGAAGCCCTTGGCTACATCGAGGATATCCGAGAAGACGAGACTGCCGAGATCGCCCGTGTGTAGTTTCTCGCGGACCTGTCTTGTCTTAGAGACGATTTCCTGCAGAGCTTGGAGCCCTTTCTCCCAGTGGGCAACTTCGTTGCCTAGGGCCTCAACCTTTTCTTGGAATTCTGCCATAGATATCTTATCCATTCTAAGCTTTTTCTGGTCTTTATTTTTTAACGTCTCCCTTGTCAGGTCATTGCTACAAAACATTCAACTATAGTTAAAGTCCTCGCATCTCAAGTATTCATCATAAATTTCTTCAAAATCACTTCCATCATTTTCCTGTCCTACCGCGAAGTTGTAATAGAGCCGACCGAGATTATTTTCGTCGGCTCGAAGCTCGAGCTTGTACTGCCAATACTCGGCCTGCATAAAAGCTCTGTTCCCTAGCGGCATGGGAATATCCGCTACTTTACTCCGATCTGCTTTCCGGTTTTTGTAGTCCCAATCGAAGAATTCGTACAGTAGGATCCGAGGAATCCTACGATCATTAGGAGAAACCCTGCTCGCATAGCGATGTACCTCTCCATTATTTAGGGAAATCCAACGGTCGAAAATGGGGCTGAAGCCTCGCATTGGATTGTAGGAACCTATCGGATAATTTAGCTTGTGTATCCCGAAGACTTGAAGTCTGAACTCTGGATCGCGTTGAGACATGCTGTAAATAGCCGCTCCCGAAGCCACGCTCGCCTTCAAGCCATTATTGGAGGCTGTCTCTGAAGAAAGAGCAGAGTCCGAAAACTCTTTAGCCTGTATCATCTCCTGGGCGACCTCTTTCATAATCGGCAATTTGGACGAGTTGCCGGCCAAGATCAGGTGGTCTAGCCGGAATTCCGACATAATCTCCCGCTCGAAAAGCGCCTGCTGCATCATAGCTAGTTTTTGGAAGCCCCATTCTAATTCTCGGCTGAGCACAGAGCGAATAGCCTGGTAATCCATAGAGCTAAGTTCCTCCGGCAAGGCGTCGCCGTTGATGCTGCGCTTTAAGCCCTCCGTGACTCGAAATACATCGCCCCCTTCTCGGCTGACCAAATCAATCCTAGGCCAATTCAGTTTCTCGTCACTGGCTAGCAGATCCAGCAATCCCTTATCTCTTGTTTGGATCAGTTTCTTGTAGCTGTCTTGGGAAAAACATTCATCGAACGACTCATAAGCCTTGCTGTTTGTCTTGATCTCCTCAGCTAACCGATAGAGACACAGAAAGTTCTTTTTCATACTGGGATCTTGGGTGCTTAAGCCATCACGCAGATCTTTTGCAAAGGGATAGCGACTGCGGTACTGTTCAGGGACGAGTTGCTCGTAGAAGTATTTAGCCAAGTGAAATGTCAGCAGGTTCCCTCCCAGCCGATTGTCGCCATCGGAACCGAGAATTTCCACTTGAGCTTCATTATTATTCATAGTGTAGCGTACGATGGACATATCGGTCGTTCCCCCACCACAGTCGAATACCCCAATGATCTGTTCATCCATATCATCTTTCAGATTACCCTCATCAAGCTGCTTCTTCACATAATACACCGCAATAGCTTCAGGCTCACTAATAGCTAGGTGGAGCTTAATGCCGCGATCCTGCAAAGCCTTTTCGGCGGCGTCCTGTAGGGCCTGTTTTTGGCGATTGAATACCGCCGGATAAGTCAGCACGCCCTCTTTGGGCAAATACCCGAATTCTCCAATGAAGTGCTCTACCATAAATCGGAGATAAATAGCTACTTGGTCCACCGGAGTCAGGCTGATAGGCCGCCTATTTATAGAGGGATGTCCATTGATCAAGATACCTTCCGACATCCCGGTAGAAATATAAAAATTCTGATCGTCGGGTTGGCTGAGAGCGTATTTGAAATTCCAGCAGATACTGCTCATAAAGTTCCAGAACTCATTGGCATCGCTATTGAGCCAAAGATCGTTCATCTGCCAAAATGGCTGACGCCCAAAGCGCATGATAGCTTCCTCGTTCTCGGTCGCCACCAAGTGATGCTCGTTAGGCTCCAGAGGGTTGGAAAGTTCCAAACGTTCCGTTTTCATATTTGTTGCTAGGAACTGAAAGACAGTCGGCACTTCGGCGCGAGGTTCATTTATCTCGAGTTCTGCCAAGCGAGGCATTGTCTCTTCATCTTCAACATAGGCCAAGCAAGAATTGGTCGTCCCAAAATCGATGCCAATAGGATAATCTAACGGGGTGGGAGGCTTTACTTCGACAAAGAGCGAGTACCTCTCTTCGAACGCCGGGTCTTCCGCTCCTCTAGCCTCCCCCTTGACGATGATCTCGGGTTTAAAATGCTTTGATTCTGTTACCCAAGGGATTTCGAGAGTCTTTATTTGCAACCGGAGATCCAGCACACTCACCTCACCAACCCCCGCCGTTGAACTCTGAGGGTTAAGGATGACCGGGGCCTTCTTGGTGTCAATGACCTGCAGCCAAGACGTATCGCTAGTCACGACATTTATGCGTAGTGGTGCGCCTCGTAAGTGCGTAATGGTGGCACTCGCAGTCTTCTGTTTTCGGCTTCCGCTGATAAGTGCCGTGTCACCGGTGAAACTCAGCGGATTGAACTCAACCTCGATCACCGGCCGAAGAGTGTACTTTAGATTGAGATGAAAATGGACATCACCTCTGTTCTGGATGGCAAAAACGAGGTATACAGGATGCCCTTCTTCAGACAGGGGCTGAGGTTGGGTGAGACTTACCGAAAAAGCTTTGTCTGGGCCTAAGCGGAAAGGGTAGCTTACCTCTTCCGTCGGTACTATATCCACCACCTGATCTCCCTTGGACAGACGGGGAGGCCCTTCCAAAACAACTTCGCTTGCGGCGTGAAGAGCCAGATCGTGCCTTTGGGCTTCCTGATTTACCGGCCACAACTGTGCGCCGTCAGTGCCTTGGTCAAACTTCCGTCCCTGCTCGTCAGCCAGCCAGATTCGGGGAGCCTTTTGGACCCGGTAATGAAATGAAATCGGTGACACCGTGGAGTGCAGGATCAACCGCCCCCGTTGGCCGAGACGCTCGGTATGCTGCCGGCGTATTTCTATTTTTTCCTTTGGTTCCAAGGAGACGGGCCAATTCGCTTCCGAAGCCCATTCCACTCCATCGAGACGTTCCAGTTCCACGGCTATTTTCCCGGTATTCTCGAACCACATGATGACTGGAAAGCCTTCGAAAAGCGTCAACGACTCAACGGGCTTGGGAGACACCTCTAGACGGGCGAGTTGAATCCCGCAACTGCTGCAAAAGATGATTCGACTTCCACAGGGCCACTGACAAACAGGACAAGCACCCATCGCCTTATCAACCCGCTCTTGACTCACTTCTCTAAGCATTGGCTGGCACCCGCCATCACATATATATCGTCTTTGCAGTGAGGATCGCTATAGTCTAGGGGTTTGGCAAAACCATCTTTGTTCTGCAAGTGTTTGACGATACGGTCGTCCAATTCGCTGGGGCTAATGCCCAAGCGCTTCTGCACCTCCTTGAAATTCTTTTTGAAAGCCTCGCTAAGCAAGCTGTAGAACAAGTCGTCCACATTCACACTCTGGCCGTCTATCACAACTCTTCTTTTGGGATATACCTCATCCACTAGATGGCTTTGGAGGGCCAAGTACTGCTCGAAAACGAGGCCATTGCCATTCGATTTCCAGTTATCCCAAATCTTTTGCACCGCTTGGCGCAGCCTATCTCGTGTGTCCCTGTCTTGGGCCAAACTCCGGCGTGCCACCTCGATATTAGGTCCGTAATGATCCGTGTATTTTCGCCCCTGCGCTCGGTAAGTTCGGTAGAATCCCCGTCTGTCAAAAGTCACTACCTCGAGTAAGATGCCATCAATGAGCGGCTGTAGGGCATCCACTAGCGTTCGCGCTTCTTGGTCGTCCCTAGGCGGTAGTATCTCCGGATATTTGATATAGTCTTTGGTCATGTACCGACGGAATACATTCTGCGGAACTTTAAGGTTGTTTTTGTATGCCCCGTGCAGTTTCCTCAAATTCTCGATAGCGAACAGAGGAAAGGCCATCCATTGACTGACAAATATCACCGAATCGGGGGCGTGATACTCCGCTTTGTATCCTTCCACGTTTTGGTCGATTAGCTCCTCCCACCTTTTTTCATTTGGGGGAAGTCCTATCGTGTTCCGAGTGTGGTTCGACATACCCTGAGGGGCAGGTTTCAACTTGGACATCCGCGGTTTGGCTAGCCGTGCTCGTTTCTGCATCTCCTCTTTCTCGTTATGTTTCTGGTTTTGCAACTCTTGAACAGCGTTCCTGTCGGCATAGAACTCTTTAAATAGGTCAAACGCGAACCGACTCAATGAATCCTCTACCTCTTCCCAATCACGAGGGGCATTGTTCTTATTCGCCGAGCGATTGAAGATAATGCGGGTACAATCTCGTATGGCATCGATCTCTGTCCCTTCGAGATTAGCGTACTCAGCAAACAGCGGCTTGGCTTCTTCCGATCGGAAATATCTCCTCAAAATATTTTGCAAAATTGCCTTGAAACCGGCACCTGTCAGTCCTCTTCTTTCGAGCTCTTTCTTTATTGCCTCCTCATAGTTAAGTTCGGGCATGAGACTGAGGTTGCGTACACTGGGCATCCGCTTTCGATAAGAATTATGGAACCCCTCGAATCGGCTAGCCAGATCTTGGAGATGTTTTTGAAATTCCTCTACCTTGGCCAGCAAACCGCTGAATTCCACCTGGAGTTCACCATCTGTACCCCGGACTTCGGTCTGTTGGCCGACAAAGCCGATCATATTTTCAAGCAGGCCCTTTTCCTGCACCTGTCCCCCGGAATTGGGATTGAACAGACGCCTAGCCGCTTCCTGCTCATAGCGAGCGGTGACCCATTCCTTTAGTTGCTTCTCGACAGCTTTCACCTGCTGCACCAGATTACGGGTGATAAGCTCGGCGTTCTGCTTAAGGGATTGCTTTTTGCGTCCTTTGTAATGGTTGATAGCGATTCGTCTAGTTAAGATGGCAAAGGGCATCTCATCCCTAGCCGCTTTTAGGCGAGCCTCGTATTTCTCGTAATCTTCGGAAAATTCGATTTCGAGCGACGGTGCCTCTAGTGCTTCTATGTCCTGATTCTCCCTAGCCTGCAATTCCTCTTTGATGCGCTCTAGTTCGAGGACGGCGATCTTCAGCCACTCAACCATAAACTTGGGGCCGAAATTCAAGGGATCGCATAATAATTCAAGACACTCAGCCTCTACCCGCTTTTCGAGATTGGGACGATCCAAGCTGATATTTTCCAGGATCTGCGTCACACCATCGCCCTTTTTGGTGCCTTGCTGTAACAGTCTTTCCCCTACTCGTTCCTTCACCTCGCGGACTAATCTACCCATATCCTGCCGCGTTTTTTCCACTAGGTGATCCAAAACCTTTTGATCCTCTACCGCCGGTGCCGTGTGCAACTCGTTCTGCAACTCATTGAAAGCCGGTTCGATCAACTCGTTGACGACCTCATCAATCAAGGTGAAATCCTTTCCGGGCATGGCCAAGCAGCGTTGCAAAAAGAGTTTCTCAGTTAGGCCCATCCCCTCTAAGCGGGGTTTGACATCGGCATCATCATAGCCCCGAGGGATTCTGTTGTCCTTGGCCATGATAAGTTCTACCAGATACTGAGCGCAGCGATTAGCTGCCGCATTGGCCAGACGAGGCTGATTCAATTCAATCTGGGAGAGCCCGAAAGATGCATATCGGCATGGAAAATACTGGACATAGCTTCCGCTGTGGTAGCCTGTCACATCCTGTAGGTACTGCTCCATATTGGAACGTACGCTGCGCTTTTGAGCGGCAAATCTAGTCCGGTCGAAATCCAGCAGCAGAAACTCGGCGATCATCTGGAACGTATCAGTGAATTCGGTGATGCGTTCGCCATCCACATTCTCGTTGTCGAGCATATAGACCGTATCAAAAGGCGGTGCTGGCACCGGCTGAGGGCTACCATCCCAATTAAATTCGTGGGTAGAGTATTCGCTTGTCTCCTTATCCTCGTCGACGATAAACCGGGGCTGCATGAAGTATTCGAGTTCCTTGAGGGCGGCAAAGCCATTGGCATGGACGGCTTCTGTCCCGGCGGATCCCACTACATCGTCGAAAACCGTGGGCATGGCAAGAAAAGCCGTGCGCGTAGAAGTTGGGAACAAAACTCGACACAGAAATCCGACATCGATAAAGCAGCCAGACCCCGTTCCACCGCCGAGAGACGATATAATAATGATATCGAAGGCACTTTTATCTACCGTATAATCTGGGTAATCGCGGTCCATGTCCGCGAAGGCCTCTTGGGCAGTTACTTTTCTCCCCAATCTTTCGATGGCGTCGTGAATTCTCGTGTAATGGTGGAAGAAAGCCAATCGTCCGAAGGAACGGATCTGCCCAGCACCTTGCATGATGGCATTGGCAGGCAGCGCGTCCAGTTCGCTGGGAAACCAGTCCCATATATGGGGATAGGCATTCTTGTTGCGCCGGTATCCATCCAGCTCCCCGGGCTGGACCCGTCCATCAATCTTCTGTGGAGCGGTAAGATCAATACGCCTGTCCAACTCGTCGGGCACCTCTCCGCTCAGGGACTGATTGCGGATATCAGTATCAAACCATAGGTACTCCATGATGGGTAAACCCGCTACCCTGTACTTCTCGTAGAACATCCGTCGCAGCCGTCGCAGTACTTCCTTTCCCGTACCTCCCAAGCCGATCAAAAGCGTGGGACGGATATCGATTGTTTGGCTTCCTTCTTTTGCTTGAGTTAGAGTACCGACCCTAGGCATAGTGTTCTCCTTCAATTTTGCTCCAACTGGTATTAGATGTGGCCTGAAAACCTTCGGCTGCGCTCAGGTCGAAGTCTCCGGCGGTAGTCTCTCACTCTGAATTTTCGACGACCGATGGCCGGGAGACAAGTCTTACTATCACCACGATGAAAATTAGGAACACCAGCCCAGCGATGAAGACTCGCCATTCAATTTGCGAACCTGACACCCAGCCCATTGAAAAATCAAAAAGGCCGCTCAACACAAAGGAAGCGATCACCGCAAAGCCCACCCACGATACGAGGGCGGATATGCCAAAAGCCGTGGCCGGGTGCTTGTCTCGGTTCTTGATGAGCCCGCTAAAGAGTAGATAGGCCGAAAAGAGATAGACGATTACAGAAAACACAAAAATCCAGACTAGGCGCCCAACCTCCACATAGCGAAAGGTGCCCTTCGATCTAGTCTCCGGTGGCGGGACTCCTACCCGAACAGGTTCAAATTGGTCCGCGGGGAGACCCAGCAGTGGTTTAGCTTCATCAATTGAGACCGCAAAATTGAGATTCTGCCCCTCGTCGTGGCTAGAGCTTAGATTAAAACTTACCACGCCAATTACCTCCCCGTTCTGATCGAATAAGGGCCCGCCGCTATTGCCCGGCGATACGGCGGCATCCGTCTGAATCAGTCTGAGACCCTCCGGGGTAGTGCGAACCTCGGAGATAATCCCTTCGGTGACCGAGTGCTCTAGCCCCAACGGGTTGCCTATTGCCACTACGGGATCGCCCGAACTTATATACTCTCCCGATCCAAGCCTAGACTGCTGTAGATGTTGGTTGCCCGGATCGACGTTTATCACCGCCAGATCTTTGAGTTCGTCTTGAGCGACAACGCCCGTAATCGGCATCCAAGTCCCGTTGAACGGCTTGGCCCATCCTTGTTTGATGCCCTTGATTACATGGTGTGCCGTGAGAATTTGGCCCGTTGACTTGATGATGATTCCGCTCCCCAGCCCTTCTCCCTCATTGGTAGAGACCTTGAGGAATACTACGCTTCCCTTCTCTTCCTTGGCAATCCGCTGAGTAAACGTGGAGCCGCTTTGTCCCGACCCGCCACACCCCATCCAGCCGATAGCCAGTATGAATCCGAGGGTGATGTGCCGTTTCATCTTGACTCCCTAGTATTATTTGAGGCGTTCCAGTTCAAATTCATTGCCCTTGTGTTTGAAAACCCATTTTTCATCCTTTTCAAAAGCCACCCCCTCCTCACCGACTGGATCGTCCATCCGATTTCTTAGTCCGGCCCTTTCGTCGCCCTCTTCGGCCGGCAGTAAGCGGTATTTGCATTTGAACAGGCCGTCTCGCCGCAAATATCCCAAAACGATATCCTTTCCGCTTTGGTTTGTGTACTCCAATTCCTTTTGACCGCCGGGGCGCATCCAGTACTTGTACTCTACGGCTGCAAGCAGATAAACGAGCCTCCTAAAATAAACCTTTCCCCCGGTAGCTACCACAGCGATGGCTAGCAAGATCACCACGACCCAAGCCCGCCACAGATAGAGAGGGGAACGGACTTGCAACCTGCCTCTTATGGCTCCTCCCTTGGGCACCACTTCCAAACCCTCTCGGTCTCGGTGCAGGAAGTGTATCAGATCGTCTGGCGTATAGATACGCTCGACCTCTTGGGGGTTGTCGGTAAAGTACTTCTCCTGATAAATCGGAGTCATGCGAAACGAGCCAGGCGGTATTTCCAAGACAACCCTGGACATATATTGGATCGGAATCGGGCTGGTACGCGCCATGTCAAGCTGGTCGAAGAAGCCAACCTCGTTGGGCTGGAACGGGCCTAGGCGTACCCGGCACGAATAGCGGTATTTGTTCTGAGTATTGTGCTCCAGCTTCTCTTCGAGGCGGGGTGGGGTAACTTGTCCCCTTCCGCCAGCTCGACTCCAGTACCGCCGATCTTCGGGCTGCATGGGAACGATCCTAGGCTGGCTCACCTTCAACCGCACCGGATTACCATGCTCATCCATCGGCTCGATATTCAGGTAGCTCAATTGCGACTCTAAGGTAAAGGAGAAATGGACCAACTCGGATTCGTCCATGCCGATGGTGCTCGGCTGGTCCGAATATGCCCTGCGTTTGCGATGTAGAACAATGCGGTGGTCTAGCGGCTTCATCAGCATCGGTTCCAAGCCGCCAGCCTTGAGTTGGGAGATGAGTTTGCCGAATCTAACGCGCTGATCTTCTTCTGTGAGATAGGCATACAGGACCACCCCACGCGGACCTTGGTGGTACGCCTTGTCCGGGTGATTGAACAACCGCCCGTCAAAGGGCAGACTCAGCGGCACGGCATATAGTACTTGTACCACATCCTCCGCAAAACGCGCATAGAGCCCCCGAACATCTTCGTCGTTGGTGGTCGCCTGCACATTATCGGTTAAGAAAAAAGTAATCGGAGCCCATCCAAGCCCTTCTTCAAAAGCCCTGAACAAATTAGTATAGCTGCCCCAGCGTGCGTCTTGGGTCTCCTCGATCCACACTAGCGAATCCGGGTGTTGGGATACAAAAAATAAAGTGCCCGCCTCCAGTTGCTGGTCTTGGCAGGCTTTTTCCAACGAGGTCAGCAATTTCTGTAGCTCACTTGTCTGCTGGAAGCCCTCCATTGAACCAGAGCCATCGACCAATATGCTGACATCCATCCCAGTGGCGGCACGAGGGCCGCCAAGCCCTAGGCAGCACAGCAGAGCAGCGTACCAGAATGACGGGCTTTCAAACGGCCAATAGGTCATAGCGATACAGATGGTACTCATGATCGCGGGTCATCACGTACACGTATTTGCCGAAACCCGCTGGCGGCACAACCGGATCTTCGCCTAAAGGCCAGCCGCGCAAGAAAGGTTCCCCTCCTCGTTCATCAAGACGGGAAAGACGAAATTCCGTATTAGCTCCCACTCCTCTTTGGAAGTTGGCGACCAAGCCGCCCAAGCCTTTGGTCTGATCAATGTGCCTCATGGAATATCCGGGACTACACTCCAATTTGGACGTAACTTGCCGATTCAATGGATCGAACAATAGCATAAAATTAGACCCTATCGCCATATAGCAATAGCCGGACTCGATCCGCAATGTCTGTAGGGCCTGTACCTCTACCTCGGTTCGGCTCGGAATTTCTTTTAGCACCTGTTGGCCGACTAACTGTAGGGCACACAAGCCCCCTTCTTGAGTTAATAGCCATATTGACGGATCCTCGCCGCGCATCACGCCCGCCGAAGCGGCTAATGGAGCGCCGCGGGCATCCTCATCCTCATACGAGATTTTCTTGCCCTGTTCCAAATCCAAGAAAACAACCCTGTTTTCCTCTTCTATTAAGCCCAGATAGGTCTCGCTTCCCCGAATCGGGATCATTTCTTCGATAGGCAACGAATTTTGGTCTAGCTCTTGTCTTTGCAATTCGTCGAAAATGCGGTTTTCGCTCTTCCAGTATCGATCGCAACTTGCTTTATCTACCTTATATACATGAATAGTCAACGCCTCTTGGTCCAGCAGGAAAAGCCGATTCCGGCCTAAGGCAATCTTCTCGACGCGCTCACATTCCACGGCAAGCGGCTTCCATGAAGCAGCTTTCATCATATCGTCGTTCAACAACGAAGAGGTCGGAAACACCTGCAGCGTCCCCACCTCCGTGAGCGCGTAAATCCACCAGCGGTCAAAATCCACCTGACGCAAGGAAACCCCATTGAGTTGAGGCAGGTCGCGTGGCTCGTTCTCTATGTAGGTACTCATTTCTCCGCTGGATTTATTCACTAATAAAGGCTGACCGAATACGTTAAAGAGGTCGTCGACTTTGTCCATAATGACCGGCAGATTACCGACAGCACTGTCTTTACTCTCTCCGGAAGGTATATCGGCCATGCAATCGACAGGTTTGCTCTCGACAGCACCGCCGCAAACGGCGCAAAAATTAGCGAGCGCATGATGCTCGCGGCCATCCTTAAAACAAATCCAACCGTTCTTATCCCAATTCCAGTCTTGCATTATTTTTCGCAACCTCTGATCAAGTTAGAATCTTATCTGATCTCGCGTTCCATGACAACGAGAGGTGGACCCCATTCTTTGGACAGCCGGACAGCAGAGTTAAGCGGGCCAGCGCCTCCTGCAGGCCTCCCGGCAGAAGGCACTGTCCAGGGTGTTCGACAGCCGCCACGACAGCACCGTGCGCGTCGCCCAGTCCATGATCGCTACCAGATAAATGGAAACCTCGTTGCATCGGGATATAGGTCACGTCCGCGCACCCCACCTGGTTCGGCCGCTCGATCGTCAGAGGGCCGAGCCGATACGGATAGATCCGATGGGATCCATCCGGCGCCGAGGTCGACGGGTTGCGGCTGACCGTCGTCAGTCCCATCTGTCGCATCAAGCGGCGCACCCGCTTGCGACCGACTCCATGGCCCTGCCGCCGCAGGTGACGGGCCATCTGACGCGACCCATACCACGGCGTGGACAGAAACTGTTCGTCGATGCAGCCCATCAGCTGCAGGTTGAAGGAGCTTTCCCCTCGACCCGCGTAATAGTAGGAGAAGCGGCTGATGACGACCAAGGTGCACTGGCGCACGACAGGGAGGCGGGGATGATACGGATCGATCATCGTTACCCTTCGGTCGCGGCTCAACGGCCGAAGCCGCGAGACAAAAATCGTTCTCGACAGTCAGCTGGCCGATCTTGGCGTGCAGCGCCTTCACCTCCGCTTCCATAGTCGCTGGCACGGGAAGAGTTCTTGCGGGCGAACACCTCGGGCAGGCTCTACTTGGCCTGTCTCGGGAAATATCTATAAAGACTCTTACTCATTAGTGGGTCAAGTGCAGTGGGTCAAGTGCGACAACAATAGCGGCAACGCGTTCGGCACCAGCGCGTGGGTTCCAGTCGGGTTGGGCATCTTGGGAGATTGCTACACCCTTGAAATCCCAGAGGAAAACACCGTACCCAGCGTCACATCCTACGGTCCACAGGCTTCGTAACCCCAGACATAGTTTTCTCTTTATGTCCATAATTATCATCAGGTTACGTAAGTGTCTGCAAGGATTTCCTGGTCTGGCCGGAAGTGAACTTTCTCAGGGGAAGGCGGAATCCGTAACAATCGCCTAATGCTCCCTCATCGACGTCGGGTTGGCCCTTGCGTCGTATTGACGAAGTATCGCGGAGGCGTGTAGCGCATCGCGCTTCATCCTTCCCATGAAAAATCAGGCACAAGGGCTTGAAGGCGTTGCATGAGCTGAACGACAAGGCCGGGCTGCCTGGGAACCTCGTGCCACGGCTTCGGCGCATCCTGTTCCGGCTGCATCCGCTGAGGGGGGATCGGGCGGGACAGTGGAGCGTTCGCGTATCCGGGAACCTGGCGCATGGTGTTCCGTTTCGAAGACCGCGAGGCCGTGGACGTGGACCTGATCGACTATCACTGATCGCAAGGGAGCCTCCGCGAATGAACAACGACGAAGGTAAACGTGTGGGTCCCATGCTGAACCCGCCACATCTGGGAGAACTGATCCGCGAAAGCATGGAGGAAGTCGGCTGGAACGTCACCGAGACGGCGGCACGCCTGGGCTGCGAGCGCGGCACCCTGTCGCGCCTGCTGAATGGCCAGGCGGGAGTGTCCGCGAATATGGCGCTGGCGTTGGAGGACATCGGTTGGGGGACGGCCGACCACTGGATGCGGATGCAGGCGAGCTACGAACTGGCGCAAGCGCGACGGGAGTGGGCAACTGCGGAAGGGCCAGGGACCGGGAGTTAAGCGTGAACCGACCGTGCTGCGGTTGGGTGGCCAAGGGGCGGTGATGGATGCCCACCGTTGATCCCGGCAGAAGTGCGCCGGGGCGAATCGGAAATCCCACCCATTCTTACCCATCCAGATCGCGCAGAACCGCCGCTGCCGCGTTGTGCCCCGGGGCTCCGGTGACCTCTCCCCCCGGATGGGTCCCGGCCCCGCACAGGTAGAGCCCCGGAAGCGGGGTGCGGTAGTTCGCCCAGCCGGCCAGCGGGCGCTCGGAGAAGAACTGCCCCGGCACGATGTCGAGGTGGCGGATGTTGCCGTCGGTCAGGCCGACGCGGTGCTCGATATCGACCGGGGTGAACAGCGACCAGTCGACGAGGATGTCGCGCAGGTTTGGGGCGTACCGGCACAGGGCGTCGATCAGCTGCTCGCCGACCTCCTGCCGCCGCTCGTCCCAGGTGCCCTCGGCAAGGGTCACCGGGGCGTAGCTGACCCAAACGGACATCACGTGATTTCCCGGCGGCGCCATAGACGCGTCGTAGACCGACGGGATCTGCACCTCCATCACCGGGGTCCGCGACGGCCGCCCCCGGCAGGCGTCGTTCCAGCTGCTCCGGTAGTAGTCCATCGACGGGCAGATCTTGATCTCGGCGAGGCAGCGGGGATCGAAGCCGTCGCCGAGGTGCGCGGAAAAGTCGGGGAGGCCGCTGAGCGCGGCGTGGAACTTGAGGTAGGCTGCACCGGTCTTGAGGCGGGCGACGCGGTCGAGGAAGCCGGCGTCGATATGACCGCGGGGAACGAGCTTGAGAAAGGTGCGTTTGGGGTCGGCGTTGGAGAGGACGACGCGGCTGCGGAACTCGCCGCCGTCCCGCAGGGCCACCCCGCAGGCGCGGCCTCCTGAGATGAGGATGCGGTCGACCTCGGCGCCGGTCTTCAGGGTCGCTCCCCGGCCGCGGGCGGAGCGCGCCATCGCCCGGGTTATTCCCCCCATGCCGCCGTGCACGAGGCCGACGTTCTCGGGCCGGTTGAGGGCCGAGGTCCTGATGTGGGCGTAGCACCAGGCCCCCCCGGGGGCGTCGAGGTCGCCGACGTCCTGGGCCTGGCTGTAGGTCCCGCGCATCTGCTCCGACTCGAAGAACTCGCACAGCAGCTCCCCCATGCTGACCGTCAGCAGGCGCTCGAAGAAGGTGCGGTCCTCACTCCGCAGCCCGGCGCGGATGCCGTCGAGGGTCGGCGGCTCCCCGAGGTAGTACGGGTGGATGATGGATGCGGCCCGGCACCAGAAGGCCAGCCACTCCCCGAAGCGGTCGGCGTCGCGCCGGGAAACGCGGGCGACCTCCTCCCGGGTGCGCTCGAGATCCTCCCAGATCAGCACGCGGCTGCCGTCGGGGAAGGGGGAGAAACGGGAGGGGTCCGCGGGGTAGACGTCGAAACCGTGGGCGCGGAGCTCGAGGTCGTCGATCACCCGGTCCTGCAGCAGGTAGCAGATGTAGGAGCAGGCGGAGAACCGGTATCCCGGGAACAGCTCCTCGGTGACGCAGGCCCCGCCGAGCAGGTGGCGGCGCTCGAGCAGCAGGACGCTGAGTCCGGCGCCGGCGAGGTACCCGGCCGCCGCCAGGCCGTTGTGGCCGCCGCCGAGGATTATGGCGTCGTAGTCGTTGATGTCGGCCTCCTTGTCGATACGGTGCGCGGCAGGAATATCGGTTTCAAACTCGCATCACCCCGGAAGGCGCGAATCGAGCTGTCACTTGGGCGACCTGTCGCGACGGGGGGCTCAGCGGGGATGGAAGAACCCAGCCACGGGACTGTACCCGTGCCGTCGCCTGCCCGGCAACGGCAGGGCTTCGACCAGGAACGGGTGCAGGCCTCCGGTAAGCAGGGGGACCAGCAGTTCCGCGGCCGCCGGCTTCTTCGAGCGCGAGGCGACGTGGAGCGGGTGGCCGCGGTCGAAGTCGAGCCGCCGTGAGACGGCCAGCCCGCGATCCCGGAAGGAAGCGGAAGCGACGAAATACCGCATGGACAGGGTTCGTTCCGGCTGCAGGGGATGCCGCCGCCGCGGACCGGGGGCGCACTCGAACCGGGCCAGCCCACAGCACTCGAGGTCGGATGCGATCATGCGCAGGCAGACCGCCTCGGGCCAGACGCCGTAGCGGGCGCACAGATCCCCTACCCGTTCCGCCCCGAAGCCGCCCTCGACCAGGTCGGCCTCGAAGAGATCGGCAGGCATCATGAATTCGAGGGCCGCGGCGTCGCACAGGTTTTCCAGCCGTCCTTCCGGTTCGAACAGCCGGGGGCGCCGGCGGCTCAGCAGGGGATTCTCGTGGAAATCCGGAAAAAGGGTGTGGGCTATCTCGTGGAAGAGATTGAAACGGGTGCGCGCCTCCGAGCCGTCGCGGTAGAGGATCGTCGGCCTGTCCCGGTGCCGGCAGAGCAGGGCAGGGTGGGGGGAAGCGGACGGGGAGTCCATCCTGACGCAGCGGATCCCCAGGGCCTGCGCCACCAGCAGCGGGTCGTAGGGCGGCGGCGACCAGACCGGGTCGACGCGGCGCAGCAGATCGTCCGCCTCGGACAGGGCGGCGCGCGTCCTGGCGCGGACCGTGGCCAGGGCGGCCAGCTCTTCTGCCTGTTCCCGACTCGAGGCCGGGATACCGGCGACGCCCGTCAATGACGAGGCCGGCGTCTCAGTCATGGCGGCGCCCGGTGGTTTCCCTGAGGATGCCGTAGACCAGGGCCCACTGCTCCTTGGTGGCCGGTCTCCCGCCTTTCAACTGCACCACGGACAGCGACTCGATCTCCTCTGGTTCGAGGGGGGAGCCGAGCCGCTTGCGCTCGTTAATGAAGGCGCGCAGCCCCTCGTTCACCTCCGGCTGAATCGACGTCGCCGCGTATTCCGGGGGCTCCTTGCCCATGAGATCGGCGATCGTGGCCCCGAGGGCTTCGGCTATTTTCCACAGGGTCTCCGCCCCCGGCCGCTTGCTGTTGCCGCTCTCGATCTCCCAGAGAAAAGCCTTGGAAACACCGGCCCGGATGGCGAGCTCCGGCAAGGTCAGACCGCGTAACTGTCTGTAGTTCCTGATGTTTTCCCCGATATCCATGTGATCGTCTCCAGTGAATCCGATCAGACGGCAAGATGTCCTTGCCGTCGGAAACATGGGAAGGGTACTGCCGTGAGGTTAACAATTGCAAACCGAACCGGTTTTCGGTCAGCGAAAAAGAACCATTGCCAGAGCGTCCACGATAGCGTAATATTTCCATTTTAGTTCGCTATTACGAACTAATGAGAGGAGGCGGGCTTCATGGTCAAGGTCGAGCGGGAACGGATCGAGCTGGCGGCGAGGATCTACCGCACGAGCAAGGATGCGGGGATGGCGCTCGGTATCGCGCCGCAGAGCTTCTCCCGGCTGTGCCGCACCTACGGGATCCTCACTCCCGCGGCGAGACGGCGGAGGAACCGCGGCGCGGGCCGGGTCGGTTCGAGAGCCGCGGGAGAGTGAGGGCCGGGGCGGTGCCTCTCGTCGCCGCGGAGGACCTGGTCAAGACCTACCGCGTGGCGGAACGGCGGGCCGGACTGTGGGGGGCGGTCCGCGGCATCGCGCGCAGGCGGTATCGCACCGTAGTCGCGCTCGACCGGGTCTCCTTCGCGCTTGAAGCGGGGGAACTGGTGGGGTACATCGGGCCCAACGGGGCCGGCAAGTCGACGACGGTGAAGCTGCTGTCCGGCATCGTCGTACCCGACTCCGGGCGCTGCGAGATCGCCGGGCGGGTGCCGTGGCGTCAGCGCACCGCCCACGTCGCCGGCATCGGCGTGGTGTTCGGGCAGCGCACCCAGCTCTGGTGGGACCTGCCGGTGGTCGAGTCGTTCGACCTGCTCCGGCATATCTACAAGGTGGAGGAAGGGGCGTACCGGCGCTGCCTGGAAGAGCTGGTGGCGGTGCTCGACATCGAACCGCTCCTCGACGTGCCGGTCCGCCAGCTGAGCCTCGGGCAGCGGATGCGCTGCGACCTCGCCGCGGCGCTGCTGCACGAGCCGGCGCTGCTGTTCCTCGACGAGCCGACCATCGGCCTGGACGCGGTCTCCAAGCTGGCGGTCCGCGACTTCGTCAGGCGTCTGAACCGCGAGCGCGGCACCACGGTTATCCTGACCACCCACGACATGGACGACGTCGAGGCCCTGTGCTCGCGGGTGATGGTGATCGGCCGCGGCCGCATCCTCATGGATGGAACCGTGGCGGCGCTGCGCTCGCGGGTCTCCTCGGAGCGCCGCCTCATCGTCGACCTCGAGGATGGGTGCGACTCGATAGGGGAAATGGAGGCCCGGGTGGTGCGCCGCGAGGGGCACCGCTGGCACCTGGGGTACGACCCCGCCCGCACCCCGACCGCCGAGCTGATAACCCGCATCGCCGCAAGCCACGCGGTGCGCGACCTGTTCGTCGAGAACCCGCCCATCGAGGAGATAGTCGCGCAGCTGTACGGGCAGGAGGGGATGTGAGCGCGTACACGGCCCTGCTCAGCGCCCAGTTGCGGACCCTGCTGCAGTACCGCGCCGCGGCCCTGGCGGGCCTGACGACGCAGCTGTTCTTCGGGTTCGTGATCGTCATGGTGTACGAAGCGTTCTACGCCTCGGCTGCGGCGCCGATGCCGATGACCCTCCGCGAGGTGACCACCTATACCTGGCTCGGCCAGGCCATGCTGGGGCTGATGCCGTGGAGCATCGATCCGGAGATCCGGGAGCGGATCCGCACCGGGGGAGTCGCGTACGAGCTGTTGCGCCCGGCCGATCTCTACAACATGTGGTTCATCCGCTCGGTCGCCCGTCGCGCCGTCCCGACGCTGCTGCGCTCGCTGCCGATATTCGCCGTCGCCGGGCTGTTCCTCGGGCTCGAGCCGCCGCCCACCGCGGCCGCCGGTCTGGCCTGGGCGGCGGCGACCTTCTGCGCCCTGCTGCTGTCGAGCGCCATCACCACCCTGATGGCGGTCACCCTGATGTGGACGATCTCGGGGGAGGGCATCCTCTACATCATGCCCGGGATCGCCGGCTTCTTCTCCGGGCAGTACCTGCCGCTTCCCCTGATGCCGGACTGGATCGAGCTGCTCTCCGAATGGCTGCCTTTCCGCGGGCTGATCGACATCCCCTTCCGCCTCTACCTGGGGCATGTTCCGGTGGAAGAGTGCCTGCCGTTGTTCCTGCACCAGCTCGCATGGATCGCGGTACTGGTGCTCGCCGGGCGCCGGGCCCTGGCCCGCGGCACGCGGCGGCTCGTCGTGCAGGGAGGCTGAACCGCTTGCCCCGAGCCTTTCCGCGGACCCGCGGCGGCATCGACCGCCTCGTCCCGCTCATGGACACGCTGTCGCTCTACGGCCGCTACCTCGCCGTCTCGCTGCGCGGCCAGATGCAGTACCGGGCCTCCTTCGCGATGATGGCGGCGGGCCAATTCTTCACCACAGCACTGGAGTTCGCCACGGTCTGGATGCTGTTCGACCGCTTTGGCCAGCTGCGCGGCTGGTCGCTCTGGGAGATCGGGCTCTTCTACGGGGTCGTCAACCTGTCGTTCGCCCTCTCGGAGGCGGTGGTGCGAGGCTTCGACAGCTTCGACCGGCTGGTGCGGAGCGGCGAGTTCGACCGCGTCCTGCTGCGGCCGCGCGGCACCGTGCTGCAGCTGGTCGGCCACGAGTTCCAGCTGCGGCGGGCAGGCCGCCTGCTTCAGGGAGCGATGGTGCTGGCCTGGGCGGCCGCGCAGCTGCAGCTCGCCTGGCCGCCGCAGAAGATGCTGCTGCTCGCGGCGACCATTGCCGGGGGCGTCTGCCTGTTCAGCGGTATCATGATCCTGCAGGCGACGCTCTGCTTCTGGACCATCGAGGGCCTTGAGGTGATGAACTCGCTGACCAACGGCGGGGTGTTCGCCGCCCAGTATCCGCTGTCGATCTACCGGAAGTGGTTCCGCCGCTTCTTCACCGGCGTCGTGCCGCTGGCCTGCGTCAGTTACTACCCGGTGCTGGCGCTCCTGGAGATCGACGACGGCTCCGGGGCGCTGCGCTGGCTGGCGCCGGCCGCGGGCCCGCTGTTCCTGCTCGTCTGCCTGCGGGTCTGGGGGTTCGGGGTCCGCCGCTACCGCTCGACCGGCAGCTGAGGCTCCCGGGTACACGAAAAAGCCACGCCCCCCGCGGGCGCGCTCCTCAGAGCGGCACCCGGGAGAGACGCGGCTGGCTTCCCCCGGTTACTACGGCGGGCCCGGGGCGGCTACTGAATTCGCATGAATCCGAAGCAGGAACCGCCGGTCCCGGGACAGGATGCGGCCGCCCGACCCACGCGAATCGGGCGCTTTCAGCCCTATGGCTGGGGCACTATGCGGATGTACGGAAGCGGGGTCTCCCAACCGTCGGGATAGGTCTCCTTCGCCTCCTCGTCGGACACCGCCGGCACGATGATCACGTCCCCTCCCTGCTGCCAGTTGGCGGGGGTCGCGACCTTCCTGGTCGCGGTCAGCTGGCAGGAGTCGAGCAGGCGGAGGATCTCGTGGAAGTTGCGGCCCGTGCTCATCGGATAGGTGATCGTCGCCTTGATCTTCTTGTCGGGGCCGATGACGAACACCGATCTCGCCGTGGCGTTGTCCATCGGGGTGCGTCCCTCGGAGGTGTCGCCGGCGTCGGCGGGAAGCATGTCGTAGGCTTTCACGACCTTCAGTTCCGGGTCGCCGACCAGGGGATAGTTGATCGCGTGGCCCTGCGAAGCCTCGATGTCCTTCGACCACTCCTCGTGGTCGCTGACGCCGTCGACGCTGATTCCGAGAACCTTGCAGTTGCGCTTCTCGAATTCCGGCTTGAGGCCGGCTACGGTCCCCAGTTCGGTGGTGCAAACCGGGGTGAAGTCCTTGGGGTGGGAAAACAGGAGGGCCCAGCCGTCGCCGATCCACTCGTGGAAGTTGATGGTGCCTTCCGTGGTCTCGGCGGTGAAGTCGGGCGCCTCGTCGTTGATTCTCAGTGTCATGGTTGTCCTCCTGGGGGATGGCTATCTTTGCGCGAAATCGCGCATATCGGAATGAAGAAAGAGATGCAAGTGGGTCAGTCAAGAGCGGGGGAAGGGGTTGAAACCGGATCCGTGCGCCCCCTTTCCCCGGAGAAGCAGGGGCCGTGCAAACAACCGCCAGGCTGATTCACGGCGATGCCGCCGGCATGGATGAGGTGGCGGATGAATCGGTCGACCTCGTGGTGACCTCGCCGCCGTACCCGATGATCGAGATGTGGGACGGACTCTTCCGGCAACGGGCGGTGGGAGTCGAGGAAGCGCTCGCTGCCGCGTCCGGGGACCGCGCCTTCGCGGCGATGCACGATAACCTCGACGCGGCCTGGCGGGAGGTCCATCGCGTGCTGCGGCCCGGGGGGATCGCCTGCATAAACATCGGCGACGCCACGCGCACCCTCGCCGGGGAGTTCCGCCTCTACCCGAACCACTCGCGCGTACTCGCCGGGCTGTCGCAGCTCGGCTTGGTTACGCTGCCCGACATCCTGTGGCGCAAGCCTACCAACGCGCCGACCAAGTTCATGGGATCGGGAATGTTGCCTCCCGGCGCCTACGTCACCTACGAGCACGAGTACGTCCTGATCGCCAGGAAGGGGAAGCGCCGGGAGTTCGTCCAGCCCCGGGAAAAGGCCCTGCGGCGGCAGAGCGCCTTTTTCTGGGAGGAGAGGAACTCCTGGTTTTCCGACGTCTGGTTCGACCTCAGGGGGGCCGGGCAGAAGCTGGTCGATCCGGCTTCCCGCCAGCGCAGCGCCGCCTTCCCTTTCGAGCTGGCGTACAGGCTGGTCTGCATGTACTCGGTCAAGGGGGACACGGTGCTCGATCCCTTTTCCGGGACCGGGATGACCGCGGCCGCGGCGCTGGCGGCCGGGAGGAACTCGATCGCCGTCGAGATCGACCAGGGGCTTCTCGCGGCCGCCGAAAACATGCTCCATTCCCTGGCGGGATTCGCGAACGCATACACGCGGGAACGCCTCCTGCGGCACGTCGAGTTCACCAGGAAGAGAGCGGAAGAAGGAGGGAGGATGAAGCATGTGAACCGGAACTATCTCTTCCCGGTGGTGACCGCGCAGGAGCGGGACCTGATTTTCAACGACATCATCTCGATTTCCCGTGAGAACGGGTCGATATGCGCCCGCTACGACGAGAAGCCGCAGAGGGACCTCGCGGAACAGAGGCTGCCCCCGGAGGCGGACGGGGGGTCTTCCCGCGATTCCGGAGGATGGCAATTGCGATTGCCGCATCAGGATCTACAGGATGTCGATCCTGATCCTGGAAGGGCTCCCCAGGTGCGCGGAAGGGGAAATCGCTCATCCGTTACGCGAAATCGGGAGGGGTTGAACCCCATGCGCGAGTAGCGCCGCACGAGCCCGCACGGGGCCAGCAGCCCAACGGCGAGACCCGGTACCGACGGCGAGTCCGGTGAGACTGAAGGGCGACCTTACCTCAGCCCTGGTCTTCCTGCACGCGCAGGATGCGGTTGGCCGGCACCTCTTCGAGTACCTGCCGAAGCCCGCCGGGCCAGACGATCTCGACGCGGGCGCGTTCCGCCCGCCCGAGGCCGAAGTGCAGGCGCGGGTCATGGCTCGACAGGTAGCTGGCCCCCGACTGCCGCTCGCGCAGCATGCCCAGGCCTCCGGCGGTGACCGTCACGCGCGCACCGAGAGCGTCGCGGTGCCCGGCGCCGACGAGCTCGAGGAGAAGCCAGTTGCCGCGGTTGCCGCCGCCGTTTCTCAGCAGGGTCGGCGGCCCGGAGACGTTGGTCACCAGCAGGTCCTGGTCGCCGTCGTTGTCGCAGTCCGCGGCCGCGGCGGCGCGGCTGACGGCGACCACCTCGAGGCCGGTCCCGAGCTGCGCGGAGGTCTCGGCGAAACCGCCCCCTCCGAGATTGCGGAACACCTGGTTCGGCTGCGGGTAGCTGAGCTCCGGCTCGACCTCGGCGATGATGTCCATGACATGGCCGTTGGCGACGAAAAGGTCGAGGAAACCGTCGTTGTCGTAGTCGAGAAACCGGGTGCCGAACCCGAGCGGCTTCAGGGACGGTCCGGTGAGGCCGAAGCGCTCGGTCAGGTCGTGCAGCTCCCCTTGCCCGTCGTTGACGTAGAGGGTGTTGGTTTCATTTGTGAAGTTGGTCACGAACAGGTCCTGCCTGCCGTCGTTCTGCACGTCGCCGAAGTCGACGCCCATCCCCGCTTCGGCGAGTCCGTCCCGGTTGTAACGGCCCCCCGCGTACAGCCCGACCTCGACGAAGCCCCCGGGCTGGTTCTCGTAGAGGAAGTTCATGGTGCCGTCGTTGGCGACGTAGACGTCGGTGTCGCCGTCGTGATCGTAGTCCGACAGCGCCACTCCCAGACCGCGCCCCGCCAGGGTGATGCCGCTGGCGCGGCTTACGTCGGTGAAGCCGCCGCCATCGTTCCGGTAGAGGACGTCCTCGACCGGGTCGTAGGTGTCAGGGTCGCAGTACGACCGGTGCTTCCCCTTTTTGCAGACCGGATTCTCCCACATGTCGAAGTCGACGTAGTTGACGACGAAGAGGTCGAGGTCGCCATCGCCGTCGTAGTCGAGGAAGGCGCAGGCGGTACCCCAGCGGGGGTCGCCGACCCCTGCCTTGTCGGTGACGTCGTCGAAGCTGCCCGATCCGCCGTCGTTGAGCAGCAGGCGGTTGCCGCCGGCGTTGGTGACGTAGAGGTCCTGGTCGCCGTCGTTGTCGGCGTCCGCGGCGGCGACTCCCATGCCGTAGCCGCGATCATCGGCCCCGGATCCTTCGGTTACGTCGGCGAAACGGAGCGGTGGTCCCCCGTCGGGGTCATCCGGGCGGCCACCCGACCGGTTGCGGTAGAGCCGGTTCACCGGGGGGGTGGCCGGCACCGTGTCGGCCAGCGTCGAGCCGTTGACGAGGTAGATGTCGAGCCAGCCGTCGGCGTCGAAATCGAGGAAGGCCGCCCCCGAGCCGAAGGTCTCGTAGTAGTAGTAGTTCCCGGAGAAACCGTTGAAGTGCACGAAGTCGAGGCCGGCCTCGACGGCGACGTCCCGGAAGGTCACCTCGATACCGTCCGGCGGGCCGCCGTCTTTCCCACATCCGGCCAGGGCGAGAACGGCGCACAGCAGCGTCCGGACTGAGCAGTGACGGGCAACGGGCCAAAGCGTGGGGGAGTTCAGACGAACCCCCGCAGCAGGAGACGCAGGCCGACGGCGACGAGAGCCGCCCAGTACAGCCAGCCGACGACCCCTTCCACCAGCTGCAGCAGCCGGAGGCCGCCGCTGGTCCGCCACCGCGATGCTCCCCCGAGATGGGCGAACGCCGCAAGGCTCAGGATGAAACAGTCGCCGATGCGGGCGGTGCCGGTACCAGAGTCCGCAACCATCCGCCGGCGCCCCAGCCAGTACAAGAGAGTGAACGAGACCAGCAGGGCGATCCCGGATGTCCCCAGGCGGCCCAGGCTGTTTCCGTAGCGCGAGGTCGCATTGAACAGCTCGAGAAGGTAGCGGCGCGGCGAAGTCCAGCTCAGACTCGTGCGCAGGCGGTCCGTCCACTCCGCCATGGCCGCGTCGGCCTCGCGTTCGAGTCCCCGCTTTCTGAGGTGGTGGGCAACCCTGGCGTACTGTTCCGCAAGGGGGGCGACCTGCGTGCTGTCGCGGGCGGCGATGCGGCCGCGGATATCCTCCCAGGACAGCCGCAGGTTGTCGAAGCGCGCCCCTTCGAGGAACACCCGCGGGGAGGCCGCGGCCGCGGAATCGGCACTCTCATCGGCGGCATAGCCGGCCAGGTCGAGGGTGGAGAGAGAGCTGTCGTGCAGAATCAGGTCGCCGGCGAAAGTGGCATTCAGGGACACCTGGGCGTCGGCCGTGGCGCCGGACAGGTCGAGGTCGGACCGGAAACGGCTCCCGGCGAAGGAGACGCCGCCGGCGAAGCGGGCCCCTGCGAACACGCCCCCGCGAACGAAGGTTATGTCGCGGAACGAAGCGTGTCCGGCAAAGTCGGCGCCGTTGAAAAAGACGCGTCGGCGGAAACGCGACCTATCGAAGCGCGCCGCGCCGGCGAAGCGGCAGTTGCGGAACAGCGTTTCCTCCCCGAAGCGTGTCCCTGCGAAGACCGCCTCGCTGAAGACCGCCTCCTTGAACGAGGCCTCGAGCGCGATAGCGGCGTCGGTGAAGCTGCCGGAAGCGGCGAATTTCGAGCGGTCGAAATAGACGTCCTGAAACTGCGCGTGGTCGAAGGAGACGTCGCCCTCGAAGCGGGTATCGACGAAGGTCGCCGGTCCGGAGAACCGGCTGAGTTCGAAGTCGGCGCCGCCGAGAACCGCCTTGTTGAAGCTGGTGTGCTGCCCGAAGCTGCAGCGCCGGAACAGGGCCGGCTGCTCGAACCTGGACTCGAGAAAGGAAACTCCCTGTCGGAACTCGCAGTCCTCGAACAGGACCGGGCCCGAGAACGCCACCCCGTCGAGCGCGAAGCCGCCGAGGAACCGCACCCCGCGAAACAGGATTCTACCCCTGATCGTGTCGGCGGCGGCGAAGACGCGGCCTCGCACCAGGGCGCTGTCGAAGCGCACTGAATCTCCTGCGGCCGCCGCGGTCAGGGCGTCGGCGACGGCGCCGGCTCGCAGCATCCGCGGCCGTCCTTCCACGGCGGCCGGCGCCGCCAGGGCGCCGGCGAGACCGAGGAAGGCGAACAGTGCGATCGGGAGGCGGGCCACGTACACCTTTAGGCGGTATGGATGAAGCGCATCTCCACCATGGTCTTCTTCTGGACCCGGTGGTGATTTCATCGAATATCCCACTCGGCCACCTTTCCAGCTTTGAAAACCGAGGCCGGCGCCACCCTGAACTCGGCAAGGATGGGGACCAACGGATCCTGTCGAAGTAGCGTTAGATCCCGGCGGTCACAAGCGATCCGTCCGAGAGACGGTGGATTCCGTGTCTGAGGAAGCCGGCGGGAATCCAGCACATTACTTCGATTGTTAGGAAGCCGTGTCAAGAGGAGGGGACGATGTCCTGTGGAGGGTAACAGATCTCGCTTGGCTGGCAGCGCCCCCCGTCGGTTCGCGCCTGGGGGGATGCCGTGCTCAAGGCGCGCGTCGAGCAGATCCACCAACGCTCCCGGGGCATCTATGGGGCGCCGAGGATCCAGGCCGAACTGGCCGAAGAAGGACAAGCAGTCGGCCGCAAGCGCGTGGCTCGATCGATGCTTGAGCTCGGGGTGCGCGGCGTCTGCGGCCGGCGCAGGATCTCCACGACCTGCCGTAGCCAGCAGGGCCGGGTAGCTTCCGACATGGTCAACCGGGTGTTTTCGGCCTCCGGCCCGAATGAGCTGTGGGTCGCCGCCGTCGCCTACATTCCCACCGGGTCGGGGGTTTTGTATCTGGGCGTGATAGTCGACGCCTGGAGCCGCCGGGTGGTGGGCTGGGCCATGGCCACTCATTTGCGTACGCAGCTAGTGCTGGACGCTCTCAACATGGCCCGGCACCAGCGTCGTTCCAAAAAGGTGATTCACCACTCCGATCACGGCAGTCAGTATACGGCCCTGGCCTTCGCGATGCGCTGCCGCCAGGCCGGGGTGCGCCCATCGATGGGACCGGTCGGGGATTGTTACGGCAATGCCCTGTGCGAGAGCTTTTTTCGCTACGCTCGAAAGGGAGCTGTTGGATCGCCATCGGTTTGTTACCCAGGTCGAAGCCCGCTTGGAAGCCGTTCGCCGGAAACTGTAAACCATGTTGCCGGACTATACTGTATGATGTACCCGAGGCTCAAATCCTGCTGCAGCTGTGCAGCAATCTCCTCCCCAGCGAAACCGGAATGAAACATTGTCAGGAAAGCTGACAGCTGCCGTGTTCCGCGTCGACTCGGACGGACGCCTTTGCGTTCCGTTGCTCTTCACCTGGGCGTTTCTGCTCGGCTGGCGGCCGATGCAAAACACCGACATATGGTGGCACCTGCGCACAGGTCAGCTGATCTGGGAACGAGGCCAGGTTCCTTTCAGCGATTGGTTCTTGTTCACCGACATGGGGCAACCCTGGATCGACCTGCATTGGGGATTTCAATTGCTGGCTGCAGGCATCTACGCGCTTGGAGAACGGCTTTCCCCCGGATGGGGTGTCAATCTTCTGGTTCTGGCCAAGGCGTTTTGTCTGCTGGCAACGGTTGCTGTCGGTTGGTCAGCCTCACGCAGACATCTATCGCCATGGGGAACGGCACCGGGCTGGATTTTGCCGATTATCTGCTTGTCGGGCAGGGCAGTGGTACGACCCGAAATGCTGTCCCTCCTGTTTCTGGCCACGTGGCTGTGGATCCTGTCCCGCGGCGAGCACACCCCCCGGCTGATGTGGTGGCTGCCACCGCTGCAGGTTGTCTGGACCAATTGTCAAGGACTGTTCGTGCTCGGGCTGCTCCTGGGGGCCGCATACGGCGTCGATCGACTGGTGCGCTGTCTGGCCGGCGGGAGGTGGGGTGTCGAGCCTGCCCCCGAGGCCCCATCGGGGATCACGGTGGCTTGTGTCGGGGTGCTTGTGGGTGTCGCGTGTCTGATCAACCCGTACTTGAACGACGGAGCTCTATTTCCGCTGGAGCTGTACAAGAAATTCTCCGTCGATCAGGTGCTTTACATGAACATCGGCGAATTTCAGCGTCCTCTCGATACCATTCACCATCATGGTTGGAGCCTGTATTTCGCATCGGCGGCGGTGCTGTGGGTTGTCGTCGTTGCAAGTTTCATCTGGCTGGCCATGGAAGGGCGTCTCAGCGTAATGCGGATGCTCCTTTTCACCGCTTTTTCGGTGCTTGCGTGGCAAGCCTCCCGCAACCTTACGGTCTTTGCTCTTGTGGCCGCATGCATCCAGTGCCAGAACTGGGGAGACGTTCTCCGCGTCAGGTCCACGCGGAAAAACCAAATTTCACCGGTTGCAACCGGTCCGGCCGCGGGTCTTGCATCGGGGTTGGAGGTCGGGACCTCACCATGGCGCCGATGGCTCACTGCATCGATTCCCCTGGTTCTCGCCGCGTTGATCTTCACCAATTTCAGCGGTCACTGGCAACGTTTGAGTGGTGGAACCCGATTCGGGTTGGGAGAAATGCCCGATTGGTACGCTCATGCTGCCGCCCGGTTCGCCGGACAGGAGGGCTTTCCCAAGCGCGCATTCGTAGCGCATCTGGGTCAGGCTGCAGTCTACATTTTTCACAATTCTCCCGAGCGCAGGGTATTCATGGACGGCCGGCTGGAGGTCGCCACTACTAACACCTATCGCCAATACATCCGAACAAAAATGGCGATTCAATCAGGCATCAAAAGGTGGCTGGAACCGCTACGTGACCAAGAGGGAAATCTGCCCGTGGTGATTCTGGACAAGAATTTTCTGGGTCCGGAAATCAAGGGGTTACACAATACACCCGGCTGGACGTGCGTCTATGCCGACGACACCGCTGCGGTATTTCTGGAACAGAAGCAAGCCGATGAACTCGGTCTCTCCGCAGTAGAACCGTTGCCATGATCGAGAGTTTTTTCCGTCCCAAGCAGTTGTAGAGACAGGCGGAAGCTGCAATGGTCCGGGAAAACCGCTGGCGCGACCGGGGCCGGCTCCGTACAAGTGGGGAATTACCTCCTACCCTTCGCTGTGCGCTCTCAGGAGGCGTAGCAGCAGGGCCTCTGCCTCCGGCCGGTCCCCCAGGTCGCCATGGAACCGAGCCCACAGCTGCGCCGCCTTCCCCTTCTCCCGGAGGGCGAGATGGCCCGCCATGGCCGCGGCGACGGCGTAGCTGCGCCAGCTCGCCGGGGCCCCACCGGACCGCCGCAGCACCTCGGCTCCGATATCGGCCATCCGGCGCGCGTCGCGGCTGCCCACCGCGGCGAACAGCGACACCCAGGACCTGCCCGCTTGCGGCAGGGATCGGCAGCACTCCGAGGAGGCAACGAGGTTCCAGAACCGCCGGCGCTGGCCATCGTCGAGCGCCGGGTTCACCGCCGCGGCGATCCCGATCAGCGACTGCAGCCACTGCTGCGCATCCGCGGGCCGGGAGCATCCCTCGAGGAACCCTCTCGACAGCCGCGCGGCGCGGCGCAGTTCAGGCGGGAGCAGCTGCAGGGTCTCCGCGTTCGGCTGCTCGAAGTAGTCGCGGATGGCACGGGCGTTGCGAACCACCTGCAGCATCGCCAGTCCGGTCCCGGCCGCAAAGGTTCCTTCCGGGGAAGAGGAACGGTATCCCCGGCCGCCGCCGGGCGAGGACAGCATGTCGAGCACCGGCACGGGCGCGGTCCTGATGGCGAGAAGGGCGTTGGCGCTGTGATCGAGGAAGCGCGACCTCACGGCGTTCAGGTCGAGAAAGGGGTGGAAGTCGCTGTTCGGCGGCGAGCCGTACGAGTCGAAGAGCGGCTGCAGAACGCCGCGGCCGCCGATCCTGCGCACCTCGAGGTCCGCGACGGAATGAATGCGGTGGCGTCTCAGCTCAGCGGCGATCCCGGGATGGCCGAACAGCTGCTCATCCAGGGTTTCGGAGCCGCTTCCCCGGTGCGCCAGGATGAGCATGTTGGCGTCGTCGGTGGCGTAGATCGCGTATCCGGGGAAGGTCCTGGCCAGCGCCCCCATCACCGAGGCGACGAGCCGGGTATCGATTTCGTAGAGCTGCAGCCATTGCGCCAGCATCCCGCCCGGGGCGAGATGGCGGTCGGCGAGCTCGTAGAACTCGGCCGAGAACAGGCTCGATACCCCGCTGACCCAGGGGTTCGAGGGTTCGGCGACGATGATGTCGTAGCGGGCGTTGTGGGTGGAAAGGAAGCTCCTGGCGTCGTCGATGAAGATGGCGCTGCGAGGATCGCTGAAGACGCGCTCGACGTGGGGCCCGAAGCGCCGCGCCGCCTCGATCACCGCGGCCTCGATCTCGATGGTGTCGACGCGTTCGAGACTTTCGCTGCCGAGCAGCACGTGGCTCGTCTGGCCCGAACCCATGCCGATTACGGCCGCGGTCCTGGCCCCGGGGTGGGCAGCCAGCGGCAGCACCGCGGACAGGACCATCGTGATCTCGTCCCTTTCGGGTTCGACGCCGCCGAGGTTGATGGCCGCCTCCCCCTTGCCGTTGGTGAACAGGACCAGGCCACCCGAGGCGTAGCGGACCAGGTCGACACTCGAGGTCCTGCCGTCCTTGTGGAAGGTGTTCTGCGCCTTTTCCTCCGAGATGAGGTCTCCGTAGCGGTACACCCCGGAAGCCATCTTCAGCGGATCGAGGCGGACCCCTGCCAGGACCGCGGCCAGGGCCAGGAGGCCGACGACCGCGGCCGCCGCCGGCAGCCTGCGGGCCGCTCCGGCCGACAGGTGCAACAACGCCACTCCGAGACCGAGGTCGACCGCCGCCCCCGCGGAAACGAGGCCCTTCAGGCCCAGCAGGGGCATCCCGAGGTGGGTCGCCAGGAGGACCCCGGCGATGGCGCCCAGGGTGTTGGCCGCGTACACGGCCCCGATGCTTTTCTCGCCCGAACCGCCTTTCAACAGAGCCTGTGTTATCAGGGGCAGTGTCATGCCGGCGCAGAAGGTGGCCGGGAACATCACGAGCAGGGCGACCCCGTGACCGGCGAGGTTGAAAAGGGTGTATCCCTGCTCCGTTCGCGGCAGGCTCTTCATGATCCATCCCATCAGCTCGAAGCAGTTGGCGTAGACGGGAACAGTGCCAAGCGCCAGAAGACCCATCGCCAGCTGCACCGCGGCCAGGAAGTGCACCGGGTCGGAGATGGAGTCGATGCGATGCCGGATCCACAGGCCTCCGAAGGCGAGGCCGGCGATGAAGGCGCTCAGCATGAGCTCGAACGAGTGCGTCGAGCTGCCGAGGACGAGGCTGAGCATCCGAATCCAGCCGATCTCGTAGATGAAGGAGGCCAGCCCGGTAAGCGCCGCCACCAGGAGCATGAGGTCGTAGCGAACCGCCGGCCCCCCATTCCTTCCCGCACCCTCCGCGGGGGATCCGCTTGCGAACCCCGGCCCCGGCGCCGCGCGCGCGGCGACGTAGACGACCGCGGCGACCAGGAGGTTGAGCACCGCCGCGGCGAGGATGGTGCCGGGAAGCCCGAAGCGCCCGACCAGGAGGAAGCCGCTGGCGAGAACGCCGCCGGCGGCGCCGATGCTGTTGGCGAAGTAGAGGGTGGCGATCGACGAGCCGGCGAGGCGCGGGTGCAGGCGCACGATGCCGGCGCTCATCAACGGGAAGGTCATTCCGAGGAGCACCGAGGGGGGCAGGATGAGCAGGGCAGACAGCAGCAGCTTCAGGGCCCCGACCGCCCCGGGAGAGCCGAGGGCGGGCATGAGGGTGCCGAAAGCCAGCCCGGAGACCCCCTCGAACAGGGGCTGGAACAGCAGGCCCAGAACGCCGATCACCGCCTCGGCGGCGGCGTACCAGCGCAGCAGGTTGCGCCAGCGGACCGAGTACCGGCTCGCGAGCCAGGAGCCCAGGGAGAGGCCGCCCATGAAGAGGGCGATGACGAGACTCTGGGCATAGGCGGAGTGCCCGAGGATCAGCTTGAGGTAGCGGCTCCAGATCGACTCGTATATGAGCCCGGCGAACCCGGATGCGGCGAATGAGAGAAAGAGGGTGAGGCGGAGAAGATTCACCTAGTGTTGTGTCGCAGAGATTCGTTCGCAAAGTCTCTTGATTTTCGCGAGGATGGAATCGGCCGTAGCCGTCCACACGAAAGGGTGTGCGTTGGCGTTCCATTTGGCCGTGTAGCGTTCGATGCGCTCGATGAGCTCCGACACCTTGCGGAACGAGTCCCGGCGAACCGCCTGGCGGGTAAGGATATTGAACCAGATCTCCACCTGATTGAGCCACGAAGCATAGGTGGGGGTGTAGTGAACGTGAAATCGGGGACGCCGTGCCAACCATCGCTTGACCTTGGCATGCTTATGCGTGGCGTAGTTGTCGACGACGAGATGAATATCGAGGTCAGCGGGGACGTGGGCCTCGATGTGGCGCAGGAACTGAAGGAACTCCTGGTGACGATGACGGGGCTTGCACTGGGTCATCACTTCCCCGGTGGCTACGTCCAAGGCGGCAAACAGGGTGGTGGTGCCATGGCGCTTGTAATCGTGCGTAATCCCTTCCACGTATCCCAGTCCCAGGGGCAGCATGGGCTGACTTCGTTCCAACGCCTGGATCCGGCTCTTCTCGTCGACGCACAGCACCAGGGCGTGCTCGGGTGGATTCAGGTACAAGCCGACGATATCCCGTACTTTGTCGACAAAGAAAGGATCGGTGGAAAGCGTGAAGTGCTTGTGTCGATGGGGCTGCAAACCATACGTGCGCCAAATGCGATGAACCGCGTCCTTGGTCAAGCCGGTTTCTTCGCCCATGGAGCGCACCGACCACTGTGTTTCGTCTTTGGGCTTGGTCTTCAGGGTCTTGTATACCACCTCGGCTACCTGTTCATCCGTACTCGATCGTGGCGCCCCTGAGCGCAGCTCATCATGCAAGCCCTGGAGCCCGTTTTCGAGAAAGCGCCGGCGCCACTTGCCGACCGTAGCACGCGTCACACCCACGGCGGCGGCGACGGCTTCATTGGGCCAGCCTTCTGCGGCCAGCAGAATAATCTCGGCTCGCCGCACCAACCCGTGGGAAAGGCTCCGGGATTTGGCCATCGATTCCAATCGTTCCCGGTCCGACGGACTCAGCTCTAACGGCGGTAATGGACGCCCCGTCACCATAGGTCTCTCCTTTCAGAAGGGGGATAAGAGAAACCTACGGCACCTTCAATTGTTTGTACAGTTAATTACACGACAGAACACTAGTGTCCCGTCCCAGGAATATCTTGTAAAAATGTGATCTTCTCATTAGGTTTCCCCTATAGGGATACCGCAAGGAGGAACCTAATGGCAATGGGACGTCCCCTGAAGCCGCTCACCCTCAGTGACGAAGTTCGTGCCCAACTCGAATCCATGGCCCGTTCCCGTAGCCTGCCTCATGCGCATGTGCGGCGAGCCAAGATCGTCTTGATGAGCGATGAGGGGCTCACCAATCAACAGATCGGACAGCATCTTGGGCTGTCGGGCGCTTCGGTTGGCAAGTGGCGCCGTCGTTTCTGCGAGCAAGGCCTGATGGGGCTCTACGATGAACTGCGCCCCGGGGGTCCGCGGTCGATAAGCGATGAGAAGGTCGCCGCTTTGATTCATACGACTCTCGAGCACCCACCGAAGGGGGCCACGCACTGGACGTGCCGTTCCCTCGCCGCCGAGGCCAACCTCTCCAAGTCCACCGTTCAACGGGTATGGAAAGCGTTTGGTCTGCAGCCGCATCGACAGAAGCACTTCAAGCTGTCCAACGACCCGTTTTTTGTGGACAAAGTCAGAGACATCGTAGGCCTCTACCTGAACCCTCCGGACAAGGCCATGGTGTTATGCGTCGACGAGAAGAGCCAGATCCAGGCCCTGGAACGGACGCAGCCGATTCTGCCTTTGGGCCTGGGCTATGTGGAAGGCGTTACGCACAGCTATATCCGGCACGGCACCACGACCTTGTTCGCGGCGCTCGAGATTGCATCGGGCAAAGTCCTGACCCAATGCAAACCCCGGCATCGGCACCAGGAATTCCTGCAGTTCCTCAAATACATAGATCAAAACGTCCCCAAAGACCTTGACATCCATCTCGTCGTAGATAACTACGCCACGCACACGCACGAAAAGGTCAAACGGTGGATCGCAGCGCGTCCGCGATACCACGTTCACTATACACCGACCTACGCCTCTTGGCTCAACCAGGTGGAGATCTGGTTCGGCATCCTCACGCAGAAAGCCATCCGCCGTGGGACCTTCAAGAAGGTGAAGGACCTGGTCGCCAACATTCAGGAATTCACCGACCGCTATAACGCCCAATCACACCCGTTTGTGTGGACGGCGACGGCCGAATCGATTCTCGCAAAGATCACCAGACTTTTTAAGCTAATTCATGGGACGTGACACTAGTGCCTGAGCGCGTAAGTAAGCGTACGAACGAGGGCACCGATGCCGGGATCGAGGGGAAAACCGCACCGGTGAACTGGTTTGGATTGAACCGGGTTTTCCCCTCCAGGTGCAGCGGCGGCCGAATTCACGCGGAATTGCTGCGCGCAGGCACTCGGGCGGGCGTTCGGGTCCGCGGCGTGAAGAACCGGATGCTGTACGGGGGAGTCGCGGACGCGGCCCCTCGATGTTCGTTTCCCGGATCGACGGCGGCGAGCTTCGGGTTCGGCCGTACGAAAGGGGTTGGGGAGGCTTCGGGCAAGACTCTCCGGCTTCGAACGGCTTTCGCCCACCTTCATCGCAAGGTTACTTTCGGGGGACTGTCAGGACGAAACCAGAGGGACAACAGGAAGCACGCGGGAGTTGACGCCGATCGACACTGCACATGGGACATAGCCGGCTCGCAATCGCCGTTCTCGCCTTCCTCCTCGACGCCGGATACGTCGACCCGGGCCATTCCGGGGAGGAGAGTGGCGGCCGTTATGCTCGGGCCCTGGAACTGTTCGAGAAGGGGCGGCTCGCAGAGGCGGCCGCAATCTGCGAAGCCGGGATGCGACAGGACGCCGGGGATTTCCGTCTCACCTACCTGTTCGGTCAGATCCTCTTCACACAGGCGCAGCAGCTCGAAAAAAGGCAGCGGAACAACCGCGAAACGCCGGGGATGTTCCAGCGCGCCAAACTCCTGCTGCTCGCCGCGGAAACGGCCAGCCCGCGGCCGCTCGATTCCGGCCTGGATCACGCCCTCGGAAGCATACTCCTTCGCGAGCAGAGACCGGATGCGGCCATCGAGAGGTTTTCCCGGGCGATCGCCAAGGCCCCGGAGAACGGGACCTTTTACCGCCTGCGGGGACACACCTTTCTGCAGCTGGGAGACTACGAAGCGGCGCAGCGCGATTTGCAGACCGCCGTGGACCTGGAGCCGGGGAACCACTCGAGCCGGGTCTGGCTCGCCGAGGCGTTCTATCTCGGCGGCAGGATCGAGGCCGCCCGGCAGGGGCTGTGGGGATATTACCGCCGGCTCGAAGCCTTCCCTGCGGATGCCCGGCACTCCCATGTTCTCTACAAGACCTTCGAGTACGCATTGGCGGCCAATGCACTCGAGGAAGCGCGCCAGGCTCTCGAGATGGCGCTGGCGCTGAGGGAGGAGGATTTCCTGCTGCTCGAGCTGGGGGTGCTGCTCTACCGGCTCGGCCAGTTCGAGGGCGCCGCCGAAGCCCACGAGCGCCTGCTCGCCAAGGGTGAGGAAGCCGAACCCCGCCACCTCGCCGAGGCGCATCGACACCGCGGGCTCACGGCCCAGCAGCTCGGCGACCACTCCCTCGCCAGGACCCATCTCGAAAAGGCGCTGGAGATCTCCCCCGGGCACGCTCCCGCGTTGCGGGCGCTGGCAATTTCGCTCCGCCACCTCGGCGACCGGGACGCGGCGCGGGAGGCCGCGGATCGCTTCAAGGAGATGCTTCCCCTGGAACAGCAGTCGCAGAAGCTCAAGGAACGGATCGCCGTCGATCCCGGCGACCACGCCGCCCGCGTCGAGCTTGTCGAGCTCTATCTCGCAATGGGCCGCCGCTACGAAGCCGCGGCCGAGCTGCGTACCCTGCGCACCCGCGCCCCGCGCAATCCCGCTGTGGGACCGCTGGTCCGCAAGCTTTCCGGGGAACGGGCCCCGGGCGAGCGGACCGGGGCGGGGCGATAATTGGGGTGGGCAGGTTCGAGGATGGGTCGGGGGCTGCGGGTTCTCGCCGTGGCCGCAGCCGCGGCGTCGTGCCCGGGCTGCAACGGGGAGTCCGGCACGACGGCTGCCGGCAACCCCGGGCGGACGCCAGCGCCGGCAGCCGGTCCCAGGGTAATTTTTCGCGATGTCGCGCAGGAGCGCGGCGTCGAATTTCGCCATTTCACCGGTTTCACGGGGAAACGCTACATCGTGGAGATCATGGGTTCGGGTGCCGGCTTTCTCGATCATGACCAGGACGGTGATTTCGATCTCTATCTGCTGAACGGTGCCCCCCTCCCGGGGACGCCGAAGTCTGATGGTTCTCCCCGCAACCGGTTTTTCCGCAACGACGGATTCGGGTCGTTCACCGACATCACCGAGGCCGCGGCGCTCGGCGACGAGGGGTACGGCATGGGGATGGCAGTGGGGGACGTGGAGAACGACGGGGGCCCGGATCTCTTCGTGGGGAACTACGGCGCGGATCTCCTCTTCAGGAACCGCGGCGACGGCGTTTTCCAAGAGGTCACGGAGGCTGCGGGGATCGACATTTCCGGGTGGTCGACATCGGCCACCTTCTTCGATTTCGACCTCGACGGCGACCTCGATCTCTACGTCGCCGGATACGTCGATTTCGACCCCGGGACCTTCACCCCGTGCAAGCGGTCGGGTGTCGAGGTCTACTGCGGGCCGCAGGCGTACGGGGGTATCTGCGACAGGCTGCTCCGCAACGACGGCAGCGGCAGTTTCGCAGACGTATCCCGGGAACTGGGAATCACCGATTGCTCCGGCAAGGGTCTCGGGGTCGTCGCCGGGGATTTCGAGGGGGACGGCGACCCCGATCTCTACGTCGCCAACGACGGCACCGCCAACTTCCTCTACATCAACCACCTGGAGGAAGCAGGCAGCCCCCGCTTCACGGAGGAGGCGATCTACTACGGCGTCGCTTTCGGGTACGACGCCGTGGCCGAGGCCGGGATGGGAACCGACATGGGGGACTACGACGGCGATCTCGACCTCGACATCACGGTGTCCAACCTCGAAGCCCAGACCAACTCCCTGTATCGAAACGACGGCGGGGCCGCGGCCATGGAGGTCAGCTACGGCAGCGGCCTGGGGGCCGCGACCCTCGCCTACGTCGGCTTCGGGACCTGCTTCCTCGACTTCGACCTCGACAGCGACCTCGACCTGTTCGTCGCCAACGGCCACGTCATCGACAATATCGCGCTCGTCAAGGAAGGCAGTTCCTTCGAGCAGGACGACCTGCTGTTCGAAAACACCGGCGGCAGCTTTCGCGAGGTCCTGGCTTCGCGGGGTGGAGACGAGCTTCCCAGGCGCGCCGGCCGCGGCCTCGCCGCCGCCGACATCGACGGAGACGGAGACGACGATCTCGTCATCAACAACAACGGCTCGCAGGCGTCGCTCCTCGAGAACATGGTTGGACAGGAGCGCCCCTCCCTCGGCCTGCGCCTGGAGGGCTCCCCACCCGGGTCGAACCGCGACGCCTTTGGCGCACGGGTGCTGATCGAAACCGGGGGGCGCAGACTGCTGCGCGAGGTCCACGCCGGATCCTCCTACCTGGCGAGCCAGGATCCGCGCCTGCGCATCGGGCTTCCCGGGGACGGTGCGGTAGATCGGGTCGCGATCCGCTGGCCCAGCGGCAAGGCAGAGGAAGTTCGGGGGCTCGCGACGGGGGCCTACTACCTCGTTCGCGAAGGGGCGGGAATCGAGGAGAGCGCCCCGTTTCGGCGTTGACCAGGATGAATGCACGCCCATCAGCCAGCGGTCGGGGTTGCCGCCCCTGCCTGCGCCATCACCCCCAGGCAGAGGATGCGAGAGTCGGGCTATGCCGCGTCCGAGCGCGGGACCGCCGCGGGAGCACCTGTCGCTCCCTGAACCTGTCCGCAATCGGCAACAGCCGGTGAATTCGAAGACCCCGTTGCTGGTCGCCGCCCTTTTCTTTCTCTCGGGGGCCTGCACCCTCGTGTACCAGGTGGTCTGGGTGCGCATGCTGATCATCGTCTTCGGAGTCAGCGTCTTTGCCGTCAGCACCGTTCTCACCGCATTCATGGCCGGGCTGGCCCTGGGCAGCGCCCTGTTCGGACGCGTCGCCGACAGCCGCGGCCGCGGCCTGCGGATTTACGCCCTGCTTGAGCTCGGAATTGGTCTCTTCTCGCTGGCGTTCCCGTGGATTCTGAGCGGCCTCGACGACGTGCACACGGCCCTCTACCAGCTGCTCGAGGGCAGGCCCTGGCTGTTCGCGCTGGCGCGCTTCGCCCTGAGCTTTCTGGTCCTGCTTCCACCGACGATCCTGATGGGCGGTACCCTTCCGGCCCTCTGCCGTTTCGCCGTGCGCCACCTCTCCGCGGCCGGCTGGCAACTGGGGTCCCTCTACAGCATCAACACCGCCGGTGCGGCTCTCGGCTGTTTCGCCGCGGCCTTTTTCCTCATGGAGCACCTGGGGGTACGCGGAACGGTGTTCGCCGCCGCGGCCGCCAATCTCGCCATTGCCGCTGCGGCCTTGCTGATCGAGCGGGCGGCCGGAACGGGGAGTCAACCGCAAGCTCCCGGCCAGCCGGACCTCGTGTCTTCCGCGGATCCCCTTCCGCGGCGTCTGGAGATTGCTGTTCCAGCGGTGTTCGCCCTTTCGGGGTTTGCGGCACTGGGCTACGAGGTGGTCTGGACCCGGTTGCTGCAGACGGCGCTGACGAGCGCCACGGTGCAGACCCTGAGCACCATCGTCGTAACCTTCCTGGCCGGAATCGCCGCGGGTTCCGCGGCCGGGGCGCGCTGGGCCGACCGCCTGCGCGACAGGGTGTACGCCTTCGGGGTCGTCGAACTGCTTCTCGGGGTTTTCGGCGTCGTTTCGGTAGCGGCGGTCGCCGGCCTGCCGAGGCTGATGGTCGCCTTCCCAAGGCCGGTGTGGGAGGCTCACATCGCCATGCTGTTCATCGCCGCGGCAGCGGTGATGTTCGTCCCGACGTTCATGATGGGGTTCCTGTTTCCCCTTGTCGGCAGGATCCGGGTGCGGAGGCTCGGGGCTGTCGGTACCGAGGTCGGCGACATCTACGCCGTCAACACGGCCGGCGCGATCATGGGGGCCTTCGCTGCCGGCTTCGTGCTCATCCCGCTGCTCGGAACCCAGGCGTCGGTCGAGTTTCTGGCGCTGGTCAACCTCGCCGCCGGCCTGCTCCTCGTCTGGTGGAGTGCCGCCGCCCGGCTACGCAAGTGCGTGCCCGTGGTCCTGGCCGGTGGGGTCTTGCTGCTGTGGAAGGTGGCGATGCCCGGGAACCTGATGGAGGAGATGTTGGCCTGGAGTCACGGCAACACCCGGATGGTCCATTTCGACGAAGACGCCGCAGGTACCGTCAGCGTGCACGCGGCGGACGGCGGCTACCGGATACTGAAGATCAACGGCGGGGGGGAGGTGCCTACGGATTTCTCCTCGCTGCAAACCTTCCGCCTTCTCGGAACCCTGCCGATGGTCGTTCACCCGCACCCGGAGGAGGTCCTCGTCATCGCCTTCGGCGGTGGCATCACCCTGGCAACGGTGGAGGGATACCGACCCCGGCGTATCGAATGCGTCGAGGTGGTGCCCGCGGTAGTGGAAGCCGGGATTCACTTCGCCGACCACAACAACGAAATCTACGAGCGTTTCGGGCAGGGGGTTCTCGAGCTGATTCCCGGGGACGGCCGCAACCACGTGCTGCGTAGCGGGCGCACGTACGACCTGGTCATCGGCGACGCCACCCATCCCGGCACCGCGGACAGCTGGGTGCTGTACACGGAGGAGTTCTACCGGCTGTGCCGGCAACGGCTGAACCCCGGGGGGATCGTCGCCCAGTGGCTGCCACTGCACGGCCTCACGGTGGCCGATTTCAAGATGATCCTGCGCACCTTCAGGACGGTGTTTCCGCACGCCTCCCTGTGGCTGACGCGGAGCTACGCGGTGATGCTCGCCACCCCGGAAAGATTGCACATCGATGTCGAACAGCTGAAGGCCAGGCTGCGCGAAGCATCGATCAGCCGGCAGCTGGACGAGGTCTTCCTGGACGACGCTGTCTCACTGCTCAGCACCTTTGCCCTCGGGGAGGCGGGGCTGGCCGCCTATGCGGGCACCGGTTACACCAACACCGACGACCGTCCCTACATCAGTTTCTCCGAGCGCAAGCGCAAGGGGACCAGCCGGGGGCTGCCGGCGCTTCGCAGCGTCTCGGCGCACCTGACGGCGAGCATTGTCCCGTACCTGGCCGGCGTCGACGTGGAGACGGCGAAGCAGCTCGACCGGCGCTTCGCAGCGCGGCGCCACATGCTCCTCGGGGTGGTCGCCCTGGTGCAGGAGAAATGGGGGGCCGCCAGAAACGAGCTGCGCCGGGCCCTGCTCGTCGATCCGGGGGAACGCAACGCCAGGGAGATCCTGCAGCGGCTGGCGCACCGCGAACCGGGCATGTAGTGCCGCGGCAACCGGATAGGACAGCGGACCGAATATTGGGGAAGGAAGGCGTCCGGTGTTGCCGGGACAGCCCCGGAGGGCGGTCATGCGATGGTTCGGGGAGTTTGTCCTCGCCTGGGGGGAACGCCCCTCGAAGGGGCGGGACCGGGTGGGCGGGAAGGGGTGTTTCCGATCTGGCCTTGCCCGACTATTCGGGTCCGGGCCCTTCGAGCTGTTCCCGCCTCAGCGTGCGCGCTCTTTCGTACAGTTTTCCGCTCTCATCGAGCCGGCCGAGCTTCTTGCTGGCGTCCCCGAGATACACGAGGACGCGGAGGTTGTCCGGGTCGAGATCGAGCGCCCGTTGGTAGGCAGCCGCGGCCTCCTCGAAGCGGCCGAGCCGGAAGTGGGTGACTCCGATTCCGATCTGTGCTTCGAGGTAGTCGGGCTGCAGGGCAAGCGCCTTCGAGAAATAGGCCACCGCGACGCCGGGATCGTCCATGCGGGCGGCGACCATCCCCAGGCTGCCGAAGACCTCCGGTATCGTGCTGTCGAGCTTCGCGGCCTGCTCGAAAGCCCGCCGGGAGGCGGCCAGCTCTCCGAGTTGCAGATAGAGACCTCCGAGACGCGCGTGTCCGAGCGGGTCGCCCGGGTCGAGGTCGGAGCTCTTCTCGAATTGGACCGCGGCCTCGTCCAGCCGCCCCAGCCGCGTCAGGACCATTGCCAGACCGGTGATGGAGTCCCGGTGTTCCGGGTCGATTTCCATCGCGCGCCGGAATTCCAGGAGGGCGCCAGGCAGGTCGCCTGCCAGCATGTACTTGTAGCCGAGGTGGTAGTGGTCCTTGAGCGTGCCGATGGAAACGACGGGGCCGTCCGGGGGGGTGATCTCGGCGTGCAGCCCCTGCATCTTGCGGCGCAGCTCCTCGGAGAGTTCCATCTCGCGCCTGCCGTCCTCCCGCCTGCCGAGGCGCATGTAGAGGTTCCCCAGGGTAAGGCGCAGCCTGGCGGCCTGGGGGTTGAGCTCCACCGCCTTCTCCATGACCTCGGCGGCCTCCTCGAAACGTCCCAGATCCCGGTAGGACAACCCGAGGCGGTAGTGAGCTTCGGCGTCGCCCGGGGCATGCTCGACCGCCTGCTCGAACGCCGCTGCGGCCTCTTCTGCGCGGCCTTTGTGGCGCAGGATCCGGCCCAGTTTCTTGTGCGCCTGGGCCATGTCCGGATCCGCTTTGAGGGCGGCGCGAAAGGCGGCCTCGGCCAGCCTTGCGCTGTCGCGGTAGCTGTGCATGACCCCGAGGTTGTAATGCGGAGAGGGGCGGCCGGGATCGAGCTCGATGGCCTGGGAGTAGGCGTTCACGGCGTCCTCGGCATCCCGATCCTGGATCTCCGTCCAGGCGCGGGCGGCATAACGGGCCGCATGCACGGAGCCGTGGATTTCGTGCAGCTGGGCCTGTTTCGGGTCCAGGGCGATCCCCTTTTCGATCGCCTCGTGCGCCTCACCGTACTTGCCGAGACCCAGGTGGGTACGCGCCAGGTAGCTGTAGGTGACCTCGTCGTCGGCTCCCTCGCGTTCGGCTGCCTGGAGGGCCTCCAGGGCGACGGTGAGATCCCCGGTGGTGAAGTGGCGTATGCCCAGCGCCGTGTTCTCGTCGATCTCCTCCGAGCAGGAGGCCAGGGCGGCGGCGAGCAACGCCGCCGGTATCCATGTGCGTATCGTATTGCAGGAGTCTGCTGGAACAGGGGGTGACAAACCGTCCTCGCCGTTGATTTCGTTGGAGTTGACGGGGAAAAAGATGCGGAACTGCATCGGTAGGCGCACGGACGCCATGTTCCCGCCTTGCGGAAGCATGGGAAGGGGGCGGCGATTGGAAGGGGAAATGGCGAACGGTATTTTTCGAAACCGGGACAATCGCTGCCGGAAATCATGAAATCGCTTTCGACTATCGGAACAGCCCTCCTCTTGTGCGGGGCGGCGGCCGCAACCGCATGGGCTGCCGGGCCTGCGCACGAACGCATGCTCGGCGAGCTCCGGGCGGTGAGCGCCGCGACCCTGGCGGCCAATCCCTACCAGGGAGTGGCGGAAGCGGAGCGCTTGCGGACGGAGCTCGCCTCCCTGCCGGCCGCGGCGTCCGTTCAGGAGCGCGCCAGGCTGAACTTCGATCTCGGGGTGGCCGAGCTCTTTCTCGGCGAGGAAGCCGCGGCGATCGGGCGCCTTTCCGAGGCCGAGCGCCTGCTCGCCGGGCGCAGCTCCTCCTCCGATTTCCGCAACGCTGTCGGCATGCGCCTGGCGCTGGCTTACCTGCGCCTGGGAGAGACCGAGAACTGTTGCCTGCGGAATTCTCCGGACAGCTGCCTGCTGCCGATCAGGGGCGGGGGCGTGCACCTGAAACAGGAGGGGTCGCGGCAGGCGATCATCCGGCTCGAGCGTATCCTCGCCTCCTCTCCGGAGAGCGCCACTGCCCTCCGCCTCGAGGCGAGATGGTTGCTCAACATCGCCTTCATGACGGTCGGCGAGTACCCCTCCGGAGTTCCCCCCGAGCACCTGGTTCCTCCCTCGGCTTTCGACTCGGAGGCGGAGTTTCCGCGTTTTACCAACATCGGTCCGGCCCTGGGGGTCGGAACTTTCAGTCTATCGGGGGGCGCCGTGGCCGACGACTTCGACAACGACGGTCTGCTCGACCTCGTTGTATCGACCTCCGACATCGGGGGCCAGTTGCGGTTCCTGCGCAACGACGCGGCAGGCTTTGCGGACGAAACGGAAAAAGCGCAGCTCACCGGTATCGTCGGGGGGCTCAATCTCGTGCAGGCCGACTACGACAACGATGGCCGGCTCGACCTCCTCGTGCTTCGCGGCGGCTGGTTCGCCGAAGCGGGGCGGCATCCCAACTCGCTGCTTCGCAACGTGTCGGACGCATCCGAGGGGAGCGCCAGGTTTTCCGACGCGACCTTTGCCGCGGGTATGGGAGAAGGGCATTTCCCGACGCAGACGGGGGCCTGGGCGGATTTCGACAACGACGGCGACGTCGACGTCTACATCGGCAACGAATCCTCGGACTGGCAGATATCCCCGTCGCAGCTGTTCCGCAACGAGGGGGAGGGCACCTTTTGCGAAGTCGCCGCGGCGGCAGGGGTGGTCAACGATCGCTATGCGAAAGCCGCGGTCTGGGGGGACTACGACGCCGACGGCTTCCCCGACTTGTACGTCTCCAACCTCGGCGGCGCCAACCGCATGTACCGCAACAACGGCGCCGGGGGGTTCGCCGACGTCGCCGCCGACCTCGGGGTAGCCGGGCCGAGGCACAGTTTTCCCTGCTGGTTCTGGGACTTCGACAACGACGGCCACCTCGATCTGTACGTCGCTTCCTACGAGGCCGGGGTGGCCGACGTCGCCGCATCCTACCTCGGGCTTTCGTTCCGCGCCGGGCTGTCGCGCCTGTATCGCGGCGACGGCAAGGGCGGCTTCGTCGACGTCGCGCGGCAGGCGAACCTCGTCAAGCCGACGAAACCGATGGGAGCCAACTTCGGAGACCTCGACAACGACGGCTTCTGCGACTTCTACCTCGGGACCGGGGATACCGACTACGGCGAGCTGATGCCCAACCTCATGTACCTCAACGTCGCCGGAAAACGCTTCGCCGACGTGACCACGGCAGGTGGGTTCGGCCATCTGCAGAAAGGCCACGGCGTCGCCTTTGCCGATTTCGACAACGACGGAGACCAGGATGTCTTCGCGCAGATGGGAGGGGCGTACAAGGGAGACGGTTACCTCGACAGCTTCTACGAGAATCCCGGGTTCGGAAACCACTGGATCGCCATCCACCTTACAGGGACCCGTTCCAATCGTTCCGCCATCGGCGCCCGCATCCGCGTCGACGTCAGTGGCGAACAGGGTGGGCGCACGATCTTCAAGCACGTCGACAGCGGCGGCTCTTTCGGAGCCAATCCGCTGCGCCAGACAATCGGCCTGGGGGCAGCGCACAGGGTCGACAGGCTGGAGGTCTCCTGGCCGGCCTCGGGAGATGTCCAGGTCTTCACCGGGGTTCCGATGGATGCCTTTCTCGTAATCGAAGAGGGAAATCCCGAATTCAGGGTCGTCTCACCGCCCGTGCTCAGGTTCGGCGACATGAAGCGATGACCGGGGAACTTGGCTCGTCGCCGGCGGGGGGAAACAAAGTGCGACCCTGCGCATCCCCGGGGCCGGGGCATCGGGGCTGATCCTCCCGGCCGTGGAGATGGGGAGGCCGTCTGCGCCTCCGCCTCAAAGCGGAATGGGGGCGCGCACCCCGGTGATCAGGGTCACGGCCATCCAGAAACCGGCGCAGACGATGTTTCCAAGCACCATCCCAAGGAAGAAGGGCCGCAGGCGCAGGTAGAGGCGGCTGCCCCCGTACCTGAGGATGACGAGCTTGAACAGCCAGCCGGTGAAGAGGCCGAACCAGGCGAAGAACATGACGTAGGTGCCGGCGACCGGAAAGCCGATGTAATGCAGGGGCCAGCCGAGAAACCGGTGGCGGAGAAACATCAGCAGCGCCATCACGCCGGCGCCGAGTGCCGTGAACAGCCCCCGAGGCCCGAGGATGTTCCAGTCCGGTATCGGGTTGAGCTGCTTGATCGCAAGCTGCTCGTACGCCCACTGCCCGAAACGGCCGTAGAACCAGTAGTGCAGGTTGATCCCCCCGTGGGCGTAGCCTGCGGTTATCACGGTCCAGGCGGAGCCGGCCAGCGCCACGGTCACCGCGATGAGAATCGCCCAGAACAGCGGTTGCCGCCGGGTACCGGTGGCCGTCGCGAGTTTGAGGCCGTTCGCCGCCGACGTCATCACCGTGGTGCGAATGTCGCCGCCCCAGCCGTGGGCGAGGGCGAAATGCGTCAGCCCCCCGGGACCAATCTGCGCAGTCCCGAACAGGTGCACGGTGAACCCCATCGGGGTCATGGTCGCCCGCCCGTAACCGATCCCACCTTCGGCGACCACCCGTGTCAGACCGATGAAGACGACAAACGCCACCGCGAGCAGCGCCATGGCGACGGCGACCGGCACCCCGGCCGCGTTCAGCCAGGCCACCGCGTACGCCGCCGCGGCGAGCAGCATCCAGATACAGGTGCGGTAGCGAAGCATCTCCTCCCCGTCGCCGGCAGCGCCTCCCGGGAACGCAGCCCGAAAGGCGCGGGACAGGTGGCGCCTCGCCGTCCACAGGGAAACCGCCACCAGGGCGATCATCGCCCCCATTCCCTGATGGGCGCTGGCGATGGTCCCTTCCGAATGCAGTTCCTGGAACCCCGGCACGTCGAAACCGATGCGCGTGAAGAGGCCGACCTGCAGGTGGTTCAGCAGGTAGAAGAACCACAGGCTGAACGACACTTCGAGAGGGACGAAGTAGCTCAGTCCGATGAGGAGGAAGCGCAACGACACGAAGACCTCGTCCTGGGCGTACCCCAATCCCTTCATGCCGTAGAACAGCGGTATCCGGGTGCTGAGCTCGAGGCCGGGGATGGCGGGGAAATGGGCGTGGAGACCGGAGAAGCTGAGCAGCGCGAAGGGGATGGCGAACCCCATCCACATCAACGGGCTCTTGAGGAACCGGTTCACCGGTGAGCCGCTCCCATCCTCCGACACCATGTCGAGGGGCAGCTGCACGAGCGGGTACACGAGGCGTTCGTCCTGCCAGCGCCTGTGCATCAGCGTCGCCACCGCGATCATCATCAGGTAGAGGGAGAGCATGAAGGACCCCCACATAAGCAGCGGCACCATCCACGCGTCCCAGGGGATCGACAGCCCCTGCGGCAGGCCCTCGAAGAAGTAGCGGATGGCGTCCTCGTCCTGGGGTACCAGCCAGGATTTAACGTAGGGGTGGATCAGTTCGTCCCAGTGGTTCTCGGGAGTGGCGAAGTAGTAGACACCCGGTAGAAAGGGGATGAGCTGAGCGGTGACGCCGATGATGGGCACGGCGGAAGCGGCGATCATCATCGCGTAGATGACGACCAGCTCGTGAGCCGAGAAGGCAAATCGCGGAAGCAGCCACCTCGCCGGGGTGTTGACGACGACCAGCAGGAACAGCAGAAACAGCGACTCCGAGGCGATGAAATCGGTGGGGCCGATGGAGGTTCCCCTGACGAGGACCCCGTAGGGAAATACGGTGGCTATGGCAAAGGCCATCAGGGCGCCGACGCCGACGGCCCGGAAGGGAAATCGCTGCACGGGAGGAGTCACCTTTTTTCCGGTTCGGGTGGCCGTTGCAGGGGAGGAAGCATCACCGGATACACCGCCGGCTCGTCCTGTTCTCTCAGGGCAATCCGAGCCAGGAGAATGGGGCACCAGGGGCGCCGTTCTCGTGCCTGGGTAGCGTTTCTCAGCGCTGCGGACACCTCGCTGCCGGGGCCGAAGCCGTCCGGTTCCGCGTCAAATCGAGCCAGCCTGCCTCGGTTCGCGGTGGGCGGCGGTGCCGGCGCCCTCGCGAACCAGGAGAAACTGATTGACCGCGACGCTGGTCACGAGATCGCTTCCGCCGGCGGGCCACGAGATCATGAGGCTGTCGACGAGGGTGCGTTCGCCCAACCCGAAGTGCACGCGCAGGTCGCTTTGCGAAAGGTAGCTGCGGCTGCCCCGCACCTCCCTGGCTTGGGCGAGGTCGCCGGAAACGACGCGGATGCGGGCGCCGATGCCGTCGCGGTTGCTGGCAACGCCCTCCGTTTCGATCGACAGCCAGTTGCCGCGGTTGCCGTCGTCGTTGCGCAGCAGCACCGCGGTTTCCCCGAGATTGACGATCAGCAGATCGACATCGCCGTCGTTGTCCAAGTCCCCGGCGGCGCTGCCTCGGCTCGGCTGCACCAGCTGCATCCCAGACCCCGAAGCGGCCGTCACGTCGGCGAAAGTGAACCTGCCGTACTTGCCGGGCCCGAGGTTGCGCAGCAACTGGTTGGCCTGGGAGTATGTCGTCGACCTGTCGAACAGCTCGACGTTGTCGAGGACGTGTCCGTTGGCGACGAACAGGTCGAGCAGTCCGTCGTTGTCGTAGTCGAAGAAACCGGTCCCGAAACCCAGGGGAGGCAGCGAGATCAGCCCGATTCCCGAGGCGAAGGTCTGGTTGGCGAAGAAGCCGTTGCCCTCGTTGCGGTAAAGGCTGTTTGGCTCCTTCTGGAAGTTGGTCACGGTGATGTCGAGGTCGCCGTCGTTGTCGTAGTCGCCGAAATCCGCACCCATCCCGGCCTCGACCTTTCCGTCCTGCCCGAAGGAGGTCCCCGCGCGCAGCGCCACCTCTTCAAAGGTTCCGTCCCCGTTGTTGACGAAGAAGAAGTTGCGCACCAGGTCGTTGGCGACGTAGAGATCGGGCCAGCCGTCGCCGTTGCAGTCCCCGAAGATCACCCCGAGCCCCTTGCCGCTTTCGTCGTAGACGCCGGCCTCGCGCGTCACTTCGCGGAACCCGGAATCTCCTTCGTTTCGATACAGGATGTCGGCGCTGCCGCGGAAGGCCCCGGGATGGGGGTAGGCCCGGATGTCCCCCTCGTACTTGCCGATGTCCTGGATCGGCAGGTAGGGGGTGGCAGCGTCGGCGTCCCGGTGGGGGTTGTAGTCGACGTAGTTTGCGACGTAGAGATCGAGATCGCCGTCGCGGTCGTAGTCGGCGAAGGCGCTGCCCGTTCCCCAGCGGTCGTCGGCAACCTCGAGCGCTTGGGATACCCCGGTGAAGGAAGGCGGCCCGGTGGAAGGGCGACTGCCGCGATCGTTCCTGTAGAAGCTGTTCGGTCCGTAGTTGGTGACGAAGAGATCCGGGTCGCCGTCGTTGTCGTAGTCGCCGGCCGCGCACCCCATCCCGTAGCCTTCGTCGTCTACCCCCGCCCGGGCAGCCACCTCCGCGAGCCTGCCGGCGCCGGTGTTGTGGTAGAGGGCGTTGTACACCGGTTTCCCGCGGTCTTCCTCCACCACCCAGCCGCTGTTGACCAGGTAGATGTCGAGGAGGCCATCGTCGTCGTAGTCCCAGAACATGCCCCCTCCGCCTGCGGTTTCCGGGAAGTATTTGTGTGGGGTCGCTCCGTTGGTGTGTCGAAAAACGAGGCCGGATGCCTGGGCGATGTCGACGAAGCGGACGGGAGCTTCCGTTGCCGCCGTGTCAGCGGGTGGTTGCGCGCTTTTCGGCGGGCAGGCCTCCCGACAGCCTGCTGCGGCGAAGACAGCGAGAACCGCAGCCGTACGGACGACGGCCATCAGCGCGAGGCGAGGCGCTCCAGGCCTTCCCGGGCGGCGGCCGCCTTCGGCGAATCGGAATCCCAACGCTGAAGGAACGAACGGTAGGCATCCCTGGCGAGGTCGTCGCGGCCCGTGCTTTCGTACAGGGCCCCGAGCACGAAATGCACCTCGTCGTACCCGGGATCGAGCTCGAGAGCCCGCTTCCAGGCAGCCTCCGCCTCGGTCGTGCGGCCGGCGGTGAAGTACACCTGCCCGGCGGCGAAATAAAGGCGCTCGAGATCGGGGAGGTCCGGATAGCGCTCGATCCCTTCCACGCAGAGCCTGAGTGCGGTTGGGGTCTGGCCCTGCTCGACGTACATGCGAACCAGCGCCAGTCGGGCCTCAACATGAGACGGGTCGAAAGCGAGAACGGCCTGGTACTGCACCAAGGCCTGCTCCCTTTGGCCGAGCATCAGGTGATGTCGCACCAGGGTAAGGCGCTTTTCGATGTCGCCTGGAGTCTGGTGCAGCGTCCCCTTCCTCTCGGCGATCTCCTCGGAGATCCTGCGCAGCATCTCGAAGCGCCGCATACTGCTGTCGGCCGCGGCTCCCTTTCCGAGACTGCGAAGCGCCGTGGCGAGGTTGAAATGCGTGGGCGCTGCCGTCGGCTCGAGCTCCACCGCCCTGCGCAAGGCCCTCTCGGCCTCCCGGCCGCGACCCCAGTCATTATAAAGCATGCCCAGCAGGCGCCAGCACTCGCCGCGGGAGGGCTGGCGGTCGCGCGCGGAGACCAGGGCCGATTCGGCTTCCTCGTAGCGCCCCCGGCGGGTGTACAGCTCTCCCAGAAGCAGCAGAGTGTCTACGTTTTCGCCGTCGAGGGCGCGTGCTTTCGAGAGCACGCGTTCCGCGTCTTCGTGACGCGACTGTTTCCCGTAGAGTACGGCGAGAGACTGCAGCGCCGGCACCGAGGTTTCATCCAAGCCCACCGCTGCCTCCAGCAGTTCGATGGCCTCGGGCAGATTCCCCTGGTAGTCGAGCACCCTGGCCAGCTTGTGATGCGCTTCCGGGTTTTCAGGCTCCAGCTCCAGCACGCGCCGGTATTGGGTGGAAGACTTGTCGAGCTCAACCAGCATTGCATACACATCCCCGAGCCCCATGTGGGCATCGGGGCCGGCCCCTCGGTCGACCAGTTTCCGGTATGCGGCGAGAGCCTCCGGCAGAAGCTGTTCAGCGAGGTACAGAGACGCGAGGATGGCATCGAGGTTCTGCAACGTGCTGTCGAGAAATGCGGCGCGCTCGACCATTCCCAAGGCGCGGTCGTAGCGGCCTAGGGCGCGGTAGGCGAGCCCGAGATTCACCAGGTACTGAGCCTGCTCTGGTTCGTGGCGGACCGCGCGCTCGTAGTGGTGGACCCCAAGCTCGATCTCTCCCCTGCGGTGGTTGATGTGGCCCAAGTTGTTGTGGGCCACGGCAAGAGTGCTGTCGACGGCGATGGCGCGGCGAAAGTAGCTCGCGGCGACATCGTTGGCGCCGCGGCGGAAGGCGAGCTGGCCCAGCCCCTGATAACTGAGGGCGTATTCCGGTTCGAGTTCGAGTGCCCGGCGGTAGCTCGCTTCCGCTTCCTCGTGACGGCCGGCGCGGGCAAGGGCCACGCCGAGATTGTAATGGGCCTGCGGTTGGCCGGGATTCTGCACCGCCACCTCGGAGTACTGCGCCAGGGCGCTGCGCGCCGCAGGGTCGAGGCCCTCCTCGGCGAAATCCTCCGGCTCCGGGGAGCAGGCCAGGAGCCCCAGGAATGCACACACGGCCCTGGGAATCGATGCAAGGTGCGGCTTTACAGGTACTTGAGGCTGTTTGCGGACGCGGCCCGGTGGCCTTTCCCGGGAAGGGCTGGACCATGCCGGCCGGTAGCCGTTGCCAGGACGCTCAGAACGCCGTACGACTGCTTGAAATTGCTTGACCACTGGAGTTTTTCGCTGTTCCTTTGCACCACGCCCGGTCAACTGGGCGTGCGTCGCGATTGCCATACAAACTACACTCACCCGCCACAGCAGCCCAAAAATCATAATCGATCCGGCCCCTACCTGCCCGGAGAAGCCATCGAAAAATGGCCACTATCGAAAAATGACCACTAATGATCACTAGTGACGCTGCTCGAGTCCCGATCCTGGCAGCAACCAGTGCCTTGGTCCTCCTTTCCGCCGGAGCCTCCGGTGCCACGACCGAATCCATAGTCGTCGGGGTTTCCGGCCTGCCCTGGGAAGGCGGCGGAGGGGATATTCCTGCGACGGTGATCCTCGACGACAGAAACGTCGATGAAACCAACACCCCGGGTGGGGTTATCGACTTTGACCTGCTCGACAGGTCTGGCTGGATCTTTCCGCAGCAGGCAGATACCTCCGACAACATCCTGCTGGGAGTCGTTGTCCGGGGCGGACAGGTTTTCACGCCACTGCCTTCTTTTCGCACGCTCGAAGGCAACTTTCCTAAGATGTATGACGGGGACGGAAACAGCGCCCTCGAAGTGAAGGCGTTGTCAGCTGGATCGAGCGCCGGGGCCTTCGGGTTGATCATGCAGTTCGATCTCGGGTCGGTATTCGGTGTCAACCGCTTCCGCTTCTTTCCTCGCAACGCCGCTGAAGATTTCCCGGCCCCAGCGTTTCCCAACCAGCGCGAATTCATCAAGGGGTACGAACTGTTCGTCAATGACGGCTCCCCTGAATCGGTGCGAGACGGGGCCCTGATCTGGGAAACGATCGCCCTCGAAGGACAGAACGAGGAGGCGGTCGTCGACCTGAGAATTCCGACCCGGTTCGTTCGCCACATCCGGCTGAAGTCCCTGTCCTCCGTTGGCTTCGAGATTGCGGAGATGCAGGTGTTCAGCGATGGTTTCGTGCCTCAGGCCACCTACGTTTCGAATGTTTTCGACTTCGGCGAACGCGCCATTCTCGGCAACCTCCGGTGGACACAGGAACAACTCGGCGATCCGGATCGGTCCCAGGTCAGCATCCAGACGCGTTCGGGAAACGACCCCGACCCCGTCGAGTACACCCGCATAGGCGTGCAGCCCTCCGGCAGGGTCGTGCGGCTCGGGGCGACCGTTGAGGAAATCCCGATCGACGCGCCCTGGAAACCGGCATCCGAGGTCGAGGACGCCGATCTCGTCGCCTTGATCGAAACCGTTCTCGACAACCCCGAAGGGGACGGGCGCGAATCGCTGCTCACCTTCAACAATCTTTCCCTCGAGGACCGACAGTCGATCACCCTCGACAACGCCTCTTACTTCAACCTCGACACGGACGCCAGGTCGTCGATCAGGGACGATCTGACAAACTGGAGCGCCTGGTCGCCTCCTTATACCCCGGACGGGATCGCGGGGGAAGAGGCTCTCGAGGACGAGACCACCGGGATTCCCATCGTCACCAGCGGAACCAGGCGGTACCTCCAGTTCAGGATAGGCTTCGCCAACGAGACCTTCGATTCGGCCACGGGGGTAGGCGGGCTGGCTTTCGACATTTCGCGCCCGGTGTTCGCGGATTCTCTGCTGGCGGAGATATTTCCCCGTTCGGCTGTCCTTGGAGAAGAAACCGCTTTCACCTACGCCGTACTCTACACGAGCAAGGGTGATGACCTCGGATTTGGCAGCCTGCGCATCGCGACACCGCTGCAGACCCGGAGCATGGGCTCGGTGCAAATTCTTTCCGCCGCCGGCACCGTCCGTCACGAGGCTGATTTCACCGGGCAGTCCGTCACCGATACCCCTGCGGCCAAGGGGGATTTTACCGTCGTGGAAAACGACAGCAGCGGTTTCACACTGGCTTTCCCCCACGTGGATGAAAGCGGGACCCTGTTGCGAGTCGATTTTCACAGCACCGTTCTGCGGGTAGGCACCCGCTTCAGCGGGGTGGCTCTCAATGAGCAGGATCCGGCCTTCGGTCAGCCTCTCGAGCCGGGCAATGCCGCCGACCTGAGCCAATCCGGTCAAACCGACCCGGACACCGATCCGATCGGCACACCGGTATCGCGCAACCTCTTTGTCGATGTGCCGGTCATCGATGAGCTGCTCGTCAACGTCAAGGCGATTCCGGCGGTGTTTTCGCCCAACGGGGACGGCATCAATGAATTCGTTTCGATCGCATGCGATATCACCAACATCGCCAGACCGACCCAGCTCGATTTCGCAATCTACGACCTGTCGGGGAGGCGCATCAGGATCTACAGCGGAACCAAATCCAGCGGCCGTTTCACCCAGGAATGGGACGGTCGCAACGAAGCGGGAGACCTGATGCCGCCTGGAAATTACATCTACGTCGTCGCCCTCGACGCCGGAACCGGGGCGGAAAAAATTCCAGGTGTAGTCAGTCTGGCTTATTGAGCCGGGACTACCAGAAGTTTCAGCTGCAACATGGGAGGAAACCAGCTTTGAAAATCCGTGCAGGATCGGTACTGACGTTCCTCGCGCTGACCGCGACGGCGACTATGGCACAGGATTACGGCAGTCGCCTCGGGGTCCAACGGGGGGGCGCCGTGTCGTTCGAGCCCAGAGGGCCGGGAGTAGTCTTCGGAGCTCTGGATCCGACGGTCAAAAGATGGTACGTGCCGCAGGAACTGTATAATGAATATCGCTGGCGCCAGTGGGAATACTCCAACTACGCCCGTACTCACTATCAGCGCTACGTCAATACGGCCCTGGAAGGGGACTACTTCTACGATTTCTTTGGAGACTACGTCAGCAGGGGCTGGCTGGTCTACGACTGGCGCCAGGACCAGCCGCAGCAGGAGGGCTCCGGCATCTTCAAGGGCAGCAGGTTCCAGGGCTTCTTCAACAGCCTCGGTGTCAGCAGCGATGCCAAGGGCCAGTACGCCTACGCCATCACTCTTGGCAACCGGATCCGCACGACCCTTACGCCGATGACCTTCTCCAAGCCGGACTTCAACGGTCTTCAGATCGATTTCGCAGCAGACAAATACGCCGCCACGATCATCGCTTCGCGCATCAGCGACCCGGCCGGAGGAACCACCACCACCCCCCTCAAGCGGACCAACTCCACGAGCCTCGTCGGCGGCCGCGCCACGCTGCAGCTCGGGGATTTCATCACCCTGGGGAGTACGCTGGTCGACGCCCGCAACGCCAATACCTCGCTCGACATGTTTACGGGAAACTTCATCGCCGGAAACCTGACCGCCGGACAAAGCAGCACTCCGATCTCTGCAGTGGCCATCGTCCTCAGCGACGACAGCCCTGACGACAACGAGGGAGGGGCTGCGCTGTTCAGCCACGACATCCGCATCCGCAGCAGGGACTTCGAGACGGGCATGGAAACCGTGTTCACCCTCGAGGAGGTCGTCCGCTCCGGCACGGAGTGGCCAACCATATTCGGCGGTTTGGAGCGGGAAGGATTCCTCGCCGCCGACGGCAGCGAGCGGATCGTGATAAACTACGACTTCACCGACCCGGCGTACGTAGGCCCGGACCTCACGAGCATCGTCGACGTCGAGTTCGATTACCTACTCGCCAACGACTACCGTATAGACATGTGGTCGAACCGGCAGACCGGCCGCCGCCAGGTGCCGGCGGCGCCTCTGACCGCCTCGGTCATCGACGAGTCCGAGCCTGTGCTGCTCAACGTCAAGCGGGCAGCGGGCAACATCAAGGACATCTCGAACGTCCGGGTTGTGAAGTTCAATTACGGACTGCCGACAGCCAATCTCATTGGCGGATTCACGATCGAGGGGACGGATATAGCGGGGTTCGATTTCTACGGGGAGTGGGACCGCAACATCCGCTACTCGCAGTATCCGAACGCCGCCCGCTTTGCCGCTGACGAGGGCCATGAAATCTCATCCGAGCAGGCGGAGGCAGGCATCTTCACGTTGTCCAAACAGGAATACCCCCACTTCGGCTTTGCCGAGCTGTATTCAATTGACCACGACTACTCGACAAGTACCTACGTAACCGACAACGAGGGGGACTTCAGGTACGACTTTCCGCTGGATTCCATTTATGAGTTCGTCGAGGACAACGACGATCAGGACAGCAGGCCCGACTGGGCCCGTGTCGGCAGTCAGGCGGCCGACTTCAATGTCTTCCCCGGGTGGGACGAGAACAACGACTTCATTTCCGACTTCAACCAGAACGACAACACTTCGGTTCCCAACATCATCCCCGACTATGAGGAGCCGTTCCTGCGCCACCACGTCGATCGCCCCGAGTACCTGTTCGGTATCGACCTCAACAACAACGGCTGGATCGATCGCTTCGAGGACGACGAGTTGGCCGACTATCCGTACAAAGCGGACCGCCGTGGCTACAACCTCTTCGTAGGAACTCACCTGACCCCGGAAACCCGCGTGTTCGTGGGACGCCTGGACGAGCGCATGCTCTCCGACAAACGCGACAACCGCACCACTTACGGGATGTTCACCTTCGATAAGGACTACGCAGGTATTGGTCGGGTGCGGGTGTTCGATATGCTGAAGCGTGTCGCGGATACGATTCCCGATGACCGCAGAGCACCTTCGCCGTTTCGCAGTGCCCCGGCCCAGCCGCTGGTTGAGGATCTCCTGAATGCGCCTGACACGTGGATAAACACGGCCTGGTTGGGGCTCGACTATACGTCGATTCCGCGGCTGAAGGTTGTCAACAAGATGAAGTACGAGTTTTACAACCAGATCGAGGAAGGGGCGCAGGACATCGAGGGGCGCCCGCTGAACGGCACGACCAGCCTCATCGGGATCATCAACAAGGTCGAGGGTGACTACTCAATCGGGAACCTCGACCTGCAGCCGAAGCTGAAGAGCGAATTCCTGCGGCAGGACGCCTTCCTGAAAGAGAGGGAGGATCGCAAGCAGTGGACGGGCTTGGCGATTCTGCTTGCCCAGTTCCCGGTGCTCAGCAGGAGTGTCGTTACAGGAGGCGTCGAGCTGGCTCAGTTTTCCGACCAGGAGACGGACGAAGACGAGATGGTAGATCTGGGAATCACCGGCCCGACCGGCGATCTACGCTCGGCGATCTTCGCGCTGCAGCTGACCAACAACTCGCAATACCTGGGCTATCGTCTAACCACGCAGATCGGGCTGCGGGTCGGCCGCATTCTGTCGGAGTCGGTGGAACAGAGTTCGCCGGGTGTGTTCGGAAAGAAGTCTGAAGGCAGAACCGAAACCACGAGCTTCATGACGATCTACGCTGGAGTAGAGTAGAAATGAAGCCGGGCAACGGTCTTGTGACGGCCGCTCTGGCGGGGGCTTTCTGCATACTCCTGCTGGGACAGACTCCACTGCGAGCGCAAACCCCCGACTTCGGGGGACGGCTGGGGGATCGGGTAGGTGGTCGCCTGTTGTACCGCACCCCAGGGGTTTCAAATTACATGGAAGCCCTCGATCCTGCCATACAGAGATGGTACCTCGGCCCGGTGCACTTCAGCGAGCACGGGCGCCAGCAGTGGGCGTACACCAACTGGGCAAAGCGCAGGCAGAAGCGCTATGTCGACGCCGGACTCGAGGGGAACTACTACTATGATTTCTTCGGGGACCTCGTCACCCAGGGGTGGTCGGTGTACGGCTGGCAGCAGGTGCAGCCTGTAATCTCAAGCTCGTCGCGTATCGTTGCCGCCGCCCGCTACCACAACTGGTTCAACCGGCTCGTTATCGCCTCGGACATCAGTCGAGGCCGCGGTTTCACTGTCATGGTCGGGGACGAGATCAGCATGACTCTGACGCCGATGACGTTCCGCAAAGCCGGTTTCAACGGGGTGGTGACCGAGTATACCGCGGAGCGCTTCCACGCAACCGGCCTGTTCTCGCGCATCTCATTCCCTGCGCTGGGATCGGGTTCATCGACTTTCCAGAATTTTACGAACCTCGCGGCGGTCCGCTCCACCGCGGACGTGAGCGATTTTCTGACGTTGGGACTGACCTTCGTTAACAGCCACAACGGGACCGGTGCAGCCGATGCATTCGGGGGCAACGCCTTCACCGGCAGACTGAACAGCGAGCAGCTGAGTCAGCGCCTCGATCTGCTGGTACTGCGCCTGGCTGACGATTCTCCAGAAGACAACGAGGGTGGAGCGGTCCTGTTCAGCGATGACATCGAAATTACAACCACTCTTCTGCGCGAAACCCTCATCGAAGGCGAAGAGATGATGGTGGCGACAGACACCACGTTCTCAGCCAACGATCTCGGCTTCCGCCCGGCCATCGAAGGGGGCAAGGTCCTGCAGGGATTCCTGACCGCAGACGGCCCTGAGGACATCGTGTTGCGGTACGTGCTGGCACCCAATGAAGGGGACGATGAATCGGGGACGTTGCGGGCAAAGCTGCAGCAGCAACTCAACCTGACGACCGACGAAGCCGTGGCCGCGATCGACAATATCCGCAACGTGCGCGTGCGGCTGGTCCTTGCGAACGACTACCGCGTCGAGATGAGCTCGAACCGGCAGACGGACCGTTTCGGAGTGCCTCAATTTCGTGTTGCGGCGCGCGCTGAAGGCAACATCAAGAACCAGCTGAACCAGCGCGAGGTGGTTTTCGATTATGGCATTCCAACGGCGACCCAGATCGTCGGGTTCACCACCGAAATCCGGAACTTTTACGGCATCGACTTCTACGGCGAGGCCAACATAAACACACAGTACCGAAAATATCCGGTAGCCAACCGCAAGGAGCACCGCGCAATATCCGGCATCAGGGGGGACGGACACGCTCTCGGCTGGCTGGCCAATCTTTCGTGGCGCAATGGGCCGGCGACCCTGTTCGTCGAAGGATTCGGAATGGATGACGAGTATTCGACCAGCGTGCTGCCACTGCGCCAGGGGGGAAACGCCGATTACTCACCCGAAGCCACTAACGAACTCTACGACTTCGTCGACGACAACGACGACAACGACAGACATCCCGACCAGCTGCGAATCGGTGAGGGAAGCCTGATACCGCAGGAGGGACTGCAGGAAACTACGATTGAACCCAGGGGGCGAGCCGATCCGGAAGTGTTCCCGGGGTACGATGAAAACGGGGACTTCATCTCCGATTTCAACCAGAACAACATATTCGATCGCCGGAACCTCTTTCCAGACTACGACGAGCCGTTCCTCCGGTACCGGAGCGACCGACCTGAATTTCTGTACGGTATCGACCTCAACAACAACGGCTGGGTGGAGCGCTTCGAGAACGACGACGACCCGGACTACCCGTACAAGAAGGACCACCACGGATACAACGCCTACGGCGGCCTGCAGTTCGGCCCGGACGCCAAATTGCGCCTGGGGCAGCTTCGACAGGAATTGCAAAAAAGTGAGCGCGAGAACGTCACCTCGTACGCGGTGTCCGCTCTCGATCACGACAACGCCAGCTGGGGGCGTCTCCGCGTGTTCGACATGTTGAAGCTGGCCAAGGACGATATCCCGGATCACCTGGTACAATGGGTGATCCCCAGAGCCGACTTCGGCCTGGCTTCCGAGAGCGCCGGGCGGCTGACGCCGATTCATGATCGCTTGGCGGCGCGGGACACGTGGATCAATACCCTCTACGCCGAGTGGGGCTATGACAGCCCCCGAGGTTGGGGCACCCTGCACAGGTTCAAATGGGATCGCTGGCGCCAACGCAACGCTGATGTCGAATTCGCACTCGATGAAAACGGCAACAGACTGCTAGACGTGGCCGGCGACCCGATCGTACTGTTCGACCCATTGGGACCGGAGGGGCGCAACGGACGCGAGAATTCGGGTTTTTTCGGGATCATCAACAAGGCAGACTATGTTTTCGATCTGGGAATGTTTCAGCTCGGTCCCCGAGTCAAGAGCGAATATCTGCAAGAGACCCCATTTGGAAGAGATCTGGTCAAGAGGCGTTCTTGGGATGGACTGATTTTTCTGCAGGGTAGTGTTCCGCTGCTGCGTCAGACCCAACTCCAACTCGGCTACGAGCAGCGGTTGTTCTTCAATCTGAAAGATGCCGAAGACGACATGGCTGCCGGCCAGTTCACGGGCGATTTTCTCGGTTCCGTCTTCGCCGTGCAGCTTACGAACAGAAGCGAGTATCTCGGCTACAGCCTGACCCTGCAAGGGGGTATTCGCATCGACCGGCGATCCCTCGAGGTGGTGGACGAGTCGCGGGAGATCGAGACGGCCGGGCTGACCTTCGTGTCGATATTCGCGGGATTGGATTAGCGTAACTTGTTGAAAAACATGCAATTGCAGTTCTTCCAACGGATTGACGAAGTTCTGTTGCACTCCCAAATAAATTCTTGACATTCGATGTTTGATTTCGTATTTAGATACATTCGATATCGCCCGATATCGCCGATATATCCGATATCGCCGATATATCTCCAAATTCGCCCCGTGGCAATTGCGTAAGGAGGTGAGTCGGTAAGGACTCTTGGGCGGAATTTTCTGCTTTTCAATTTGCTGTCTGAACCAAACCCTCCATCCCTTAGCTGAAGGAGTCAGCTGTGAAGAAGCTTTCCTCATTGCTGCTTGCAGGCGCTCTCGTTTTCTCGTTGAGCAGCACCGCAACAGCACACGACCCGCCGGATTTTTTAGGCGCTGTTTGGGCTTGGCCCGAAAACGCTCTGCCGGTTCTCGACGGTGATCTGGGTGAGTGGGATATCGTCCCGCCGGAGTTCTTCATCACCGAAGTCGATGTCGTTCAGAGCGACGAACGTCCCTGGAACTATGTGGGCGATCTCGATCCCTCTTCTCTCTCGTTCCGTTGGGCCCTGGCCTACAACGATGAGAGCGATCGAATCTATTATGTCTTCGAGAAATTCGACGACATCCACATCGGTGGCGAAACCATCGAAGGTGTGATTGATGCCGACCACAGCGGTGGCACCTTCTGGAGCATCGAGGGCATGACAGACGAAGAGGCCCAGCGCCAGAAAGGTCGTCACGCTCAGACCCACCACTGGGCCTTTGACGAAGGTTTTTCGGAGAACTGGACTTGGTTCTGGATGACTCAAGGCGACTGGTACCGTGATCCCGAGTGGTCGCAACAGGCGCACCAGGTCGACGGAACTCCAGGTTCCAATCAGGAAGCTCGTACCTATGCTGAGTGGTGGCAGCTCTACTGGGATGACTACAACTGGACATCCCCTGAAGAGAGCATTCTGCACGACTTCGCTGCTGACCAGATCATCGGCGTGAGCGTTCAGGTTCACGACGGGGATGCCGAGTTCACCGATGACTGCAACTGCTGGGGACGCTGGACGATCGGACCCAACGTTGAAAGTTTCGGCGACGCGGACTTTCTCGCGGACTTTCTCCTTCTTCCGATTGATGAGACTGTAGATTTTGCGAGCGCGGTCGAAGAAGACAGCTGGGGACGTATAAAGGCCTCGGTCTCGAAGTAAAGGTTCGCTTTCTTGGAGTACCTGGGATGGATCCGTGTCGGGGTCCATCCCTTTTTTTTACCTTATGCCAACGAGATCTATGAGAAATCGAATGAATGTCCGGGAGACTGAACGGAATTCGGTTCGGGGCCGGCAGCAGGACAGGTGAGGGGATCTTCTATGCAAGCGATGAAAGCAATGATAGTTACCATCCTGACGAGATTCCTCTTCTGTTTGGCCCTGATTATGGCTGAGCGAGGAGAAGCACTGGTCATCTACCGGCTGGGCGGGGAGGATCTGCCGGTGCCGGAAGCGGCAACCGAGGAGGGTGTTGATTTCGTTCAGCTTTTCTGGGCAGATGTAGACGACGACCTGTTCGGCAGTTCTCATCAGCTGGAGACCAGCGGGTCGTTGGTTCCTGTCCGTCTCGACCCCAGCGTCAACCTGACGCCGTTGATCCGGGAGCGCGGCGGACGCATACAATTGAACAATTCCTACGGATGGCAGGATCAGCCCGACCTCGATTTTCTGTTCGACGGGGACTACAACACCGCCTTTCAGGGCGTGCCGGGAGACCAGACAGGGAGCCAGTATCAGAAGGGGATCTGGATAGATTTCGCCGGCCTTTTTCCCATTCGCCGGGTCGTTTTCCAGCCTTCCCCGAAGTTCCTCAACGAGCGGTTCGTCAAGAGCTACGTCATCGGCACCAACGACGGCGACATTCGCAAGCGCGGAACCCGGGAGTACAGGCACAGTTGGAGAGGTGAAAAGTTCTTCGACTTCGACGTGGTCTACAACGTCACCGAGAATCGGACCCCCGTCCTCGACTTGGATCTGCCCGATGTTCCGATTGCCGAAATGCTGGTCGAGTCCCCTTCGGGAGACTGGGAAATCGCCGAGCTCGAGATCTACGGGGACGGTTATGTTGCGCGGGCAAATTACGTTTCGAACATCTTTGACCTCGGTGGGCGCTCCAGTCTGGGCGACCTCATTTGGTCCGGCAGCGAAGATTCAGGGGCTGGTATCCGGCTCAGCATGCGCACGGGGGATGACGAGGATCCCAACTCTTACTGGCGCCTCACCTTCCGCGGTGAGGAGCGAAGCAGCTTCGACCACGAAGGCAAACCCTTGGACCGTCGCAGTTATAACCGTTTGGAGGGTGGTGAGAAGGGAGGCATCGCACCGGACAGCGAGAATTGGGGATTCTGGACGGCGCCGCTGGACTTCGACGCAGGTCGCAGTGACTTGGTGGGTGGCAAGCCGCGTAGATTCGTGCAGATCAAGGCGGATTTCTTCTCGACAAAGGGCTCGGTCGGAAGTTCTCTGGACTTTCTGCAATTCGAGGTGTCGACGCCGCCTGTGGCGAGCGAGGTGATGGCCGAAATCTTCCCTCGCGAAGCGCCGCTCGGACAGACCACGTTGTTTACTTATAAACTACTTCCCCGGATACAGGGAGACGACCTCGGTTTCGACAGCATTCAGATCACCACCCCTCTGGCGCCAGTGAGCGTCGATGAAGTGCGCATCGGATCAACGGTTCTGTCTCCGGGGGAGTTCGACGTCACTCCCTACGACGGGGAGAACTTTTCGGTCCAGGTGCCAAGGGTCGATCTGCAGTCCTCTGGAGAGCTCATCGAGGTGGAGTTTCAGAGCGAGGTGTTCAAAGTGGGCACCGTGTTTGCCGGCAGGGTGTTTGACAGCCAGAAGCCATTCGAGGTTCGCCAGCGCGTCACAGAAGGGGACGCCGACCCCTTGGTGGAGGGCAATTCACTCACCGTATCGCCAACCACGGTCAGTACGCACTCAATCCAGGCTCTGGTCGTGTCCGCCATTACCCCGAACGGCGATGGCGTCAACGATGTGCTCCAAATCAAGTACGATCTCGTAAATCTCTCTGGGGCGGTTCCTGTTGAACTGGATGTGTATAACCTTGCCGGCGAACAGGTGGCCGGCATTGAGATCGACGAAACAGGCACCGGTGACAGCGGCCGATTCACGGCAACCTGGGACGGCACAGACGGCAACCAGCTGCTGCCCCCCGGTATCTACCTCATCAGGCTGAAGGTTGAAGCGGACGAAGAGACCGACATTGCAGTCGCGCCGGTGCCCCTCGTTTACTGATTCTCCAAACAAACAAGAGGGATGACATGACCGCTTCCTCGGCCCGTCATGCGCTGGCCCTTGCGGCCTTGCTGATCCTCACCCTGGCGGGATTGAGGCACGGCAACGCCCTGACCATTTACCGCATCGGTGGGACCGAGCTACCGCCTCCCGAAATCGCCTCCGAACCAGGAGTGGACTTCAGGCAGTTGAGCTGGGCGGATGCCGACGAGGAAAAGTTCGGATCTGCTTTTCTCGTCGAGACGGATGGGCCCCTGCAACCCGAGCGCCTCGACCCAACCGAAAACCTCACTCCCCTGCTCAGGTCCCGCGGTGCCGAAATCAAGTCCTCAAATGGCTATGGCTGGCAGGACGAACCCCTGCTCGACCTGGCATTCGACGGCGACTACGAAACCGCCTATACCGGCCTGGGAGGGTCGGGTTTCGGCCTCAACTGCGGCACCTTCACCGCTGCTCGGAACTGCAAGACAGTATGGATCCAGTTCCGGGGCATCTTCCCGATCCGCCGTCTCGTCTTGCAGCCTACCCCAGATCACCACGTCGACCGCTTTATTCCAAACCTGCAGGTCGGCACCAACAACGCACCGGTCAACAGAACTCCCGCAACGCTGGGTCTCGACCCTTTGCACGGCACGCGAGAGGGCAGGCTGACTTGGCGTGGAGAGCGTTACGTCGATTTCGACGTCAAAATCGACATCAGGGAAAACACCACTGCCGTCCTCGATCTCGAGTTGCCCGACGAGCCAATTTCGGAGCTCATACTGGCCGCCGGAGAGGGGAACTGGGAACTCGCCGAACTCGAGATTTACGGGGAGGGGTTCGTGTCACGAGCGGCTTACACATCCAACATCATCGACTTGGGGGCCCGCTCGAGCCTCGGTAACTTGGCGTGGGGGGGCTCAGTGGACCAAGGGGCTGCCATCGACCTTAGCGTGCGCACAGGAGACGACGAAGACCCGAACTTCTACTGGCGCCTGACATTCCGGGGCGACGAAAAATCCCGCTTCGATGCCGGGGGAAACGAACTCACCAGGTCATCCTACCAGCGGCTGGAGGGTGGCGAGAGGTTACCGATAACACCCGACAGAGAGAACTGGGGCTTCTGGACGACACTGCTCGATTTCAATGCCGGACGCGGCGACCTTGTCAGTGACAAGCCTCGGCAATTCGTGCAGATCAAAGCCGATTTTGCCTCGACAATCGGCTCCGCGGGAGGCAAGCTGGAATATGTGGAATTCGAGGTCTCGACGCCGCCAGTTGCCAGTCAGGTACTGGCGGAGATCGCGCCGACAGTAACCGAGCTGGGCCAAACTACCCCTTTCGTCTACAAGCTGCTTCCAGAGATGCAGGAGGACGACCTCGGTTTCGACAGTATCCAAATAAAAACTCCTGTAGCTCCGGCGAGCGTCGACGAGGTGCGCATCGGCTCCGCGGTTCTGTCTCCAGGGGAGTTTTCCGTTACGCCCTGGGACGGCGAGAGCTTTTCAGTGCATATTCCCCGGGTCGACCTGCAGTCCTCGGGTGAGCTCATCGAGGTGGTGTTTCAGAGCGAGGTGTTCAAGGTGGGGACGGTTTTCATTGGCCGGGTTTACGACAGCGCACGCCCAATGGAAGTGCGCCAGCGGGTCACTGCCGGGGACGCCGATCCGCTGGTGGAAGGGAATTCACTCAGCGTATCGCCGGCGAAGGTGGGCACGCGCAATATCCAGGCACTCGGGGTGTCCGCTTTCACTCCGAACGCCGACGGGATCAACGACCTGCTGAAGGTGGAATACGATCTGGTGAACCTGGTAGGGGGCGTTCCGGTGGCGCTGGAGGTGTTCAATCTGGCGGGGGTGCGTGTGGCGGGTATCTCGGTGGAAACGGGGATCAGCGGCCGTTTTTCAGCGACCTGGGATGGCCGAGACGAACAGGACAGACTCCTGTCTCCGGGTTTGTATCTGCTCAGGCTGAAAGTCGACGCGGACAAAGAGATCGATATCGAGGTGGCCACACTTCCAATTGCGTACTGAAGTTGTGATTTAAGCCCTTGGAAATATTCTGGTTGCAAAGCAAAGAGGGAGCGGACCACATTGGAGCTGCTCCCTCTTTGCTTTAGGTTGTTTGTCGAACAGTCTGGCGGTGGATCCCCCGAGAATCACTGCGGTACCGCAGGTCGAAGTGGGCCCACGGCCCTGCAGGCATTTGAAGACAGACATGAATGCCCATTCCAACGATCTTCTGATAGTTGAATACGATCTGGTGAACTTGGCGGGAGGTGTTCAATCTGGCGGGAATGCGTGTAACGAGTATTCCGGTGGAAGCGGGGATCAGCGACCGTCTTACCGCGACCTGGGATGGCCGTGACGAGGAGGCCAGGCTGTTTTTCCCCGGCTTGTATCTGCTGAGGCTGGAAGTCGAAGCGGACGAAGAGACCGCTACCGATCGCCTGTGGATTGACAAATTAGAACGAGGATTTCAGCGATGAAAAGATTCCCCGTCCTATGTTCGGCCTTGGCGTTGCTCGCCAACGATGCAGGATCGCAAAGCGGCCACGCCGTGCGCCCCGGTTCCATAATTGTCGATGGCCAGACCCACTGGGAAAGCTGGATATTTCCCCTCGGTACCTTGGTGATCGACGACGAGGGGGTCCGACCGAGATTCTGGCGCACGAATACGAACGCCGTGCGTGACATCGAAGAAAATCTGCGCTCAAACCCACCCGGCAACATCAAGAAGGATCCCGAAGAGATTGTCCTGCTCGACGCGGTCGATGCCGGTGCCAACCGCGAAGACGTCGTCAACCTGTTCGACGGGGACCTGACAACGTATTGGGAGCCCTCCCCCCCGTCTGGCTCGGCCAGGGATCTCGGCCTGCAATGGTGGTTCACTGTCGACATGGGACGAACCGTGATCGCAAACAAGATCGTGCTCCGCTTCGTCGAAGAGGATCTGGGTGATCCCTTTCAGCTCTTCGACGTGATGGTCTCGGACGGGCAAAAACCGGTCAAGGCGATAGCCGGCAAATCCGTCGATTTCACGCGAGTGTACCAGACTCTGCGGGCAAACGTGAACGAGCGGGTGATTGAGATCGATCTTGCCAACCTGCCACTAGAGCAGCACCGGAAGCGCCTGGTGCGTCTGGTCCAGGTAGTAGTCAACGGCTCCGGTTTGCAAAGGGGACGCGAGATATCGCGGGAAGACTTCGAGTTGCTGAGGCAGGAGGCTCCTGGGGACACAGGTCTGGTGGAATACACCAAACTGTTGTCAACTGGGGGGGAGCTCGCTGTCACCAAGGCGATCTACGACCAACTCGAGGAGGGCCGCCGCGGCCCGATTCGCTACTTCCGAAGGGAGCGGCCGCGCCTCGCAGAGCTCGAGGTATGGGGCGACGGCGACGACATTTTCAAGGAAACCCTGACCCGTGGGGGCTCATTCTCGCATACCACCACCCACGTGCTCGGCGCCGCTGATCTCAATCCGCAGATCCTCCTCGACGGGACAATCGAAAGCTATCTCGCCTTCAACCTCGCAGCTTCCGGACTTCACGACGCCTCGTTTCTCGTCGATCTCATCGCCGATCTCGGTTCCTTCTTCTGGATAGAGGGAAAACGCATGTCGCTCAATTTCAGGGCCGGAGAGCACGCCTGGACCTTCGGAGGGTTCGCGATCGATTTCTCCGACGGCACTCGTGAAATAGATGGATCGCTGAAGTGGGAACGCATGGTGGAATACGGCGGTCTGCCGCAGCGTACCGCGACCAGCGGCCTCGTCCATCTCTACGGCTTCGACTTCGAGCCGGTCAAAGCCCGCTTCTTTCGACTGCAGTATCGGCGCGCCGGCAAGAACCAATACCCCGCCAACGTAGTCGCCTACGTTGGCGACCTGCAGCTGATCGGGCAGGGATATCAGCCGCAGGTGGAACTCACTTCGGACCTGATCCAGCTGGGGGGAAGCCGCAACCTGACAACGATCGAGTGGGACGCCGATGCCCCTCCCGGAACGCGGGTGCAGCTCCAGACGCGAACGGGGAACACCCTCGACACTCTGTTGCACTACTTCAAGGCGGATGGAACGAAAATTACAGAGGAGGCGTACAGCAAGATCCGCATCAGCTCGCAGAAAGGGGATATCGTTCCCGAGGAAGTGGCGGGCAGTGACTGGGAGCCTTGGAGCGAGCCGTACGGAGTGGCCTCGGGCAGCGCGATCACCTCGCCTTCGCCGCGCGAATTCCTGACAATCCGGGCTACCTTGCTGTCCGACGATCCGAATGTCCACGCCAGCCTGAGTTCCATCAAGATCAACTTCTCGGATCCGGTGGCCAACAGCCTTCGGGGCCAGGTGATCCCGTCCCGCGTGGACCATTTGGGAGTCGAGCGCGGGTTCTCGCTGCTGGTCGAAATCGAGGATCAGGGCAATCCCTTCAACGAGTTGCTGCTGGTGGCGCCTGCGGGGATGAAATTGAGCTTCGATCCGGTGCGCGAATCAGTATTCGCAGGCCCGGCTTCCGTTTTCGAAGAGGGTGGCGACACCGGCGATCAGGTGTTGGAAGGGATCGAGGTGTTGGCCGGAGGCGACAGCTTGCACCTTGCTTTCCCGGAGGTGCGGTCGGGAACCGAGGTGGTGCGCGTCGACTTTCGGGGTACCCTCTACTCCACCGGGGGACGCCTGCAGGCGTTGCTGCGAGGCTCGGGAGACGGCCTTTGGCAACGGGTCGACGAGAAGGTGACCCGCGCTTCGCTTCAGGTAGTGGCCCAGCCCGAGCGCAAGGAGCTGTTTGGAAACCTGGCGGTAAATCCTCCTGTCTTTTCCCCCAACGATGATCGCGTCAACGATGTAATGACCCTGGACTTCACGCTCATGATGGTCGGTGGGAGCACCGCGGTCGAAGCGGATATATTCGATCTTGCAGGCCGCAGGGTCCGGCTCCTCGGAGAGCAGCGCAATGTAAGCGCCGGCACCTACTCGATTCCGTGGGATGGGCGCGACGAAGCGGGGAACCTCGTACCGCCTGGCCTCTATGCCCTGCGCTTGCGCCTCGGCAGCGACACCGATGGATCGGGAGTCGAGGATCGGGAGATCTTCCGCACCGTTGCCCTGACGTATTGAAGTGTCCACTACTGCACGATCGAGGACCATGCAAATGAATCTCATCCTGACGGCGTGCGCCGTCGCCGTACTGTGTCGAACCGGAATTGCATCCGCCGCGGATGTCGTACTTGCCGAAATCGCGGGTCAGCATGTGACCGCGGAAGAGCTCAGGGAATTCAGCAAGGCGGTAGAAGATATCCGCAGGTCGGGGAAGTCGGGTCCTGCACCCGACAGTCTGATGCTCGAAAGTCTCATCGACAAAAAGCTGCTTCTCAAAGAGGCCGAAGATTCGGGCATCGGCGCCGAACCGGAATTCCTCGCAAAACTCGAGGTTTTTCACAGACAGAAGGTGCTGACCGAGTACAAGCGACAGGCGATCAACCGTCAGATCGAAGTCAGCGAAGAGGAGTTGCTCGCGCAGCAGAAGCTCGGAGGCCGCGACCGATCCCTTCGCGTCGCCGGCATCCTTCTCGAAACCGAGGAAGAGGCGCTCGCCACGCGGCAGGAGATACTGGACGGGGCGGACTTCGGGGAGCTTGCGCGCCAGAGATCGCTTTACAAGGAAACGCGCGATCAGGGCGGAGTCGTCCCCCAGTACATGAGGTTCGACGACACCTCGAAGTTTCTGCGGAAGATCTTCAGGCTCCAGGTAGGCGAGATCACCGAGCCGATGAGGTTCCTCTACGAGAAGAAGTGGCGCTATACCATCATCAAGGTGCTGGACGAGGTTCACGTTCCCCTGTACGAGGTCCGCGAGGTCGTCGCCGAGGAGGTGTACGGACGGAAGCGGGCGGAGAGGGCGGAGGTGCTCGCCGATTCGCTGCAAATGGTGTACGAACCCCGGATCAACATGGAGGCGGTGGAAATCGTGCTGCGAGGCGGTTCGCTCGATGCCGACTTCGAATCCATACGGCGGCTTCCGATCTGTACCTACAAAAGTGGGAGCATTTCCCTGGTCGAGTTCCTGCAGTTCGTTCCCGAGGGAAAGCGAGATCCGGGGCAGTACAGCGATCCCGGGGCGTTCGTGCAATTCCTCGAGGAAGGAGTCGTCCCCCAGGAGCTGTTCATCGCCGAGGCGACTGCCGCGGGAATCGATCAGGATGAAACGATCCTGCGCGCCCTGGATCTCTACCGCCAGGATCAGCAGATGCAGGAGCTGCGGCTACGCAACGTGGACCGCATGGTGACTGTCAGCGAGCAGGAGGCTCGTGACTATTACGACAACCACCCCGAGGTATTCCACACCGGGGAGGAGATCGAAGTCACCGAGATCCTCCTCGGTATCCCCGAAGAAGGGGAGTGGATCAGGGAACAGCTCGATGCCGGAGAAGATGCAGAGAAGCTTGCCAGGGAATACACCATTCGCGAGGGAATGGCCCACCACGACGGCCGCATTACCATATCGAAGAACAGCCGGCACAGGAAACTCTACGAGACCGCGGAGGGACTGGAGGACGGGGCGGTGTTCGGTCCGGTCAAGACGCACAGCGGCTACTCCGTGTGCAAAATCATCGGTCGCGAGCCGCCGGTATTGCGGCCGTACTCCGAGTCGGCTCGGCGCGCCGCGGCCATAGTGAAGATCCGCAAACGCAAGCGCGCCTTTATCGACTACGTGCGAACGCTTCGCCAGAAGCACGCGGTTCGCGTCTTTTACGACGAACTGGCCAAGATATAGAAATCGAAGCACTGGGGAGCAGATCCATTGGCTGGGGGACGAGCTCCTCGCCAATTGGACGTAGCCGGGATGTGCCATGCCCGGGCTGAAAAGGGATCGCAACCCATAGCCGCGTGGGGAAGGACGCAGGCATGAAAAGGAGAATCGCCCTCGCTGTCGCAGTGGGTGTCCACCTGCTGGCCACGGAGAGCGGGGTCGCATCGATGCGGCGCTCCCTGCCGGTCCCGCTCGAGATCATCGAGCCCTCCTGGATTGAGACGCGCAGGCAACAACAGTTGGAGACGGCAGGCAGCTTCGGTGCCTTCGTGGGTTTCGCTTTCAGCGATCGCTACGAGGACAGCGGGATCACCTTCGCCAACATCTGCACCGACGACACGGGTCTGAAGTACAAGCCCTCCCACTACGACCACGGCAACGGTGTCGCCGTCGCCGACATCGATGGAGACGGGCAGCTCGATATCTATTTCTCGACGCAGGCGGGTGCGAACGAGCTGTGGCGCAACGCCGGAGGAGGTCGGTTCGAGGATTTCACCGCCTCTTCTCCAGGTATCGACATCAGCGCCCCCATTGGGGTCAGCGCCTCGTTCGCCGACACCGACAACGATGGCGACCCCGACCTGTTCGCGACCACTGTCCGCGGCGGCAATTTCCTTTTCGAGAACCAGGGTTCCGGCCTGTTTTCAGACGTAACCGGACCTTCCAGCCTTTCCTACAGCGGCCATTCCTCTGCCGCCGTCTTCTTCGACTACGATCGCGACGGTCTGCTGGATCTGTACCTGTGCAACGTCGGCGTTTACACGAGGGACGAGGTGATCACCGCCCCCCTCGACGCCGTCGATCCGGACTCGTCGGCATCGTACGAATATTTCGCAGCCTTCGGCGATGCCTTCGCCGGCCACCTCAAACCAGGGCGCACGGAGCCCAGCATCCTCTACCGCAACGAGGGCGGCAACCGCTTTGCCGACGTCACGGAGCAGATGGCCCTCATCGACACCGGCTGGTCCGGAGCGGCTACCCCGATCGACGTCAACGAGGACGGCTGGATCGACCTCTACACCCTGGATATGCAGGGGCACGACGAGTTCTATGAAAACCAGGGGGGGAAGGGGTTCGCCCTGAGAAGCCGCGAGGTTTTCCCCAAAACCCCCTGGGGAGCGATGTGCGCCAAGGTGTTCGATTTTGACAACGACGGCGATTTCGACCTGTTCGTCAGCGATATGCACTCCGACATGAGCGACGACGTCCCCCCGGACAGGGAGAAGCGCAAGGCCAACATGAAGTACCCGCCGGACTTCCTGCGCGACCAGGGGATGAGCGTGTTCGGCAACGCCTTCTACCGCAACGACGGCGGCGGGGAGTACGCCGAGGTATCCGACGCCGTCGGAGCCGAGAACCTGTGGCCCTGGGGATTCAGCGTCGGAGACCTGAACGCCGACGGTTTCGACGACATCTTCATCGCCTCGAGCATGAATTACCCGTTCCGCTACGGGATCAACACCCTGCTGGTCAACAACGCAGGGCAGGGGTTTCTCGATGCCGAGTTCATCCTAGGGGTCGAGCCGCGGAGGTCCGGGCGCACCGCCAAGGCGTGGTTCCTTCTCGACTGCGACGACGAGGCCACCGCCGGCCACGAGCACTGCGCCGACCGGGCCGGGAAGTTCGTGGTGTGGGCGGCCCTCGGCTCGCGCGCGTCGGTTTTCTTCGACATCGAAGGAGACGGCGACCTCGACATCGTAACCAACGAGTTCAACTCCGAGCCCATGGTTCTGGTCAGCGACCTCTCCCAGAAAAAGCAGGTCCACTGCCTGTCGGTGCAGCTTCGGGGAACGGTGTCCAACAGGAGCGGCATCGGGGCGGTGGTCGAGGTCGCGGCAGGGGGAAACACCTACAGGAAGATCAACGACGGGCAGTCGGGGTACCTGTCGCAGAGCGACATGCCGTTGTATTTCGGACTCGGGGAAGCGGCCGCGGCCGACCGCATCTCGGTGCGCTGGCCCTCGGGGAAAGACCAGAGCCTGGAGGGACCGTTCGCCTCGGGCCAGCTGATGACCGTCACCGAGGAGTAGCAGGAGTCTCGCCGATGCGGCGACGCCCTGCTTTCAGCGACGGCCGGCCAGCTTCGGAAGCATCATTCTGAGAAAAGGTGAGCGCAAGGCGGCGCGGCGGCGTGGCTCCGACTCCAGGTCGACGAGCACGGGTGCGGACCGTCGCGCCGCATCGACGAGAAACGCCTCGCTCCGGTAGATCTCCTGCATGATTTCCAGGTAGGCGGGAAGGTCGGAGAGAGCCCCGGCGGCGTGTTGCGGGGAAAAGCAGTCAGGGCACCAGCTGGCGGCGTCGCGGATGTCGAACAGTTCGCGCGGCTGCACGTTGATCAGCAGGTTCGAGCGCGCCGCGTACTCGTTCACCCGGCGGTCGTCGACCAGGGCCCGCACTGGCGACGACAACTTTTCCAGCGTCCTGCGCGAAGCGACGAACGTCCCGGCCAGCTCGGTCGGGGTGCCCATGAGGATCGAGCCGAGGTCTTCGGCGACTGCAGGACGCTGCTCGAGACGCCGGGCCACCTGTCCGATATCCAACTCGAGCGCTGGACCGCGAATTCCCAGCAGGATCAGGTTGCGGTGCGATCCCAGCAGCACAGCCTCGGGAAAGAGGTCGAGGAAGGCACGGATTAGAGAGAAGGTCGCTTCTGCCGGAAGCTGGTGGGCAGGCAGCCACTGCGACATGTACCCCCCGGGGCGCAGGCGACTGCGCGCCAACTGGTAGAATTCCCGCGTGTACAAGGAGGCGGTTCCCGCCATGTTGATCGGCGGCGGTTCGAGCGCGATGAGGTCGTAGGCCTCCTCCGCCTGCATGAGCAGGTGTTGCCTGCCATCGTTGATGAAAACGCGGACGCGCGGATCCTTCAGTACATCCTGGTTGGAGATCGCGAAGTAGCCGGCGTGCTCGAGAATGCCGCGCGAAAGATCGGCGACCTCGAGTCTTTCCACGCTGGGGTGCAGCGAGGCAGCGTGCAGGGTGTTGCCGACCCCGAAGGCGATATTGAGGACGCTGGCCGGTTCCTCGTGCATCAGCAGCGGGACATGGGCGGCCGCCCTCATGTAGCGCTGGTTGAGCAGCAAGGTCGACGACATCGGGTGTCCGTTTGTGAGCAGCCTGCGCCCCTGCTCTCCACGTTCGCTGACCAGCAGGGTTTCGTTGACCCCCTCGTGCGCGGCCAGGATGCGCTCCCCGCGCGAGGCGAGGCTGAAGTCGAAGGAGCGGAGAAGCATGTGGTCGGCCGGAAGGGCGAGAAAGGCGGCAACGGCCGCGGCTGCCGCAGCGGGACCGCCAAGAAACAACCCCCACTCGAAGCGCGATGAGGAGCGGTCCCTTCGCGCGACCGCCACCAGCGGCGCGATCCCTGCCACGGAGAGGGATGCGAAAACCGCGAAGCAGTTCTGGATACCGAACAGCGGCAGGAACAGGAATCCAGCCACCAGGGCCCCCGTGACGTTCCCGGCGGTGTTGGAGAGGTAGAGGGCGCCCGCCCGCGCCCCCACAGAAGCGTGGGAACGCTGCACCAGGGCGTTGGCGAGCGGGAAGGTGAAGCCCAGACAGACCGCCGGTGGACCCACGAGCAGAAGGGCGACGCGGAAGTTGGCCCACACGTCCATCAACCAGCGTCCCGCCTCCGACGCTTGCTCGTACCTGTCCATGACCGCGCTCGCATAAGACACGATGAAGCTGGAGTCGTACATCGCGGCCAGCCCCAGGGCAGCGATGGCGAACAGCGACTGGGTGAGGGCGTAGGCGAGGGCCGGTCTGCCCCAGCGCCGGTGGGCCGCGCCCCCGAGTAGAGCCCCGAGCCAGATCCCGAGCAGGATGACGGTGAGGGCGATCGAAAAGACGGCGCGGTATCCGCCCAGTATGGAGATCAGCAACCTGAACCAGACGATCTCCATGCCCAGCGCCGCAAAACCCGACAGAAACAACGCCACAGCGGTCAACCCCACGACTCCGCAAGCGGGGCCGAACGACTCGGTATCTTCGGGTTCGTCACCTCCCGGGGGAGAGGGCGCCTGCAGTCCGGAGAAGCGGTGGGCACACAGAAGGGCCACTGCGCCCGCTCCCCAATTGAGGGAAACGGCGGCAAGCTCGGTGTTGAAGACCCCGATGAGGGGAACCAGAGCGAGGTCGGTGAGAAAGGCTCCCACCGCAGCCCCGAGGGTGTTGAATCCGTAGAGCAGCCCGACTTTCCAGCCGGCGAGGCCAGTCTCGTGTGCCACGAGGTGGCGGATCAGCAGCGTCAGGGTACCGCCCATGAGCAACGTTGCCGGGGCGAGCAGGAATGCCGCGGTCCCGTACCGGAGCAGGTGCGATGCCCCCGACAGCTCGAACCAGCCTTCTTGGCCGGGGATGTAGGCCGACCCCCAGGCAGAAAGAGCGGTGAGCTCGGGCAGGACCCATGCAATCGCCAGGCACCAGAGACCGATCAGGAACTCCGCGTACGCGTAGAACCGCAGCGGACGGCTGGAATCGGACAGGAAGAGCCGATCCCCCCAGCGGCCGATCAGGTAGCTTCCAACCCCCAGCCCGAACATGAACACCGCGGTCACCGCGGCCGCGGAATGGACCGTGTTTCCGAAGACGTTGCCGAACAACCGAACCCACAGAATCTGGTAGACGAGGCCGCTGACTCCGGAAAGGAAGAAAACCCCGAGAACAGTGGCTGTGTGGATCACGGCAAAGGCTCAGAGGAAGGCAGAGGTGAACGAACGGGACCGCGCGGCAGCTTCAAACCCATGAAGTTCAGGTGCCGGGAAGTTCCGCTACCGAACTGTTTGGGAGCCTGGAAATAAAGACAGTATGCTCAAAATAGAGTGGATCCTGCGTCGAAAGGCTTGCCGCCGAGGTGACCGGGATGAAAAGGTTCTGTCCGTTTGCCCGGAAGCGCGATCATCTGGGTCCACTTTGCCGCAGGGGAAGCAGCCGCGCAGCCAAGGTACAGCATTCGCGGAACCAGGTGGTTGTCAATTCGCCGAGCCACTGGGGGATCTGGGAGTTCGCCGAAGGGACACTGGAGATCACCTCTTCCGGCGAGCTTCTGCCCCGTCGCTGGCACCGGCCGATAAACGCCGTTCTCGACATCGTCGATCACTTGCGCTGGAGTCCGCCCGAGGAGCTGGCCGACAGGGCACCGGCGAAGATTATCCTGCTCGACGCGGTCCAGGGCGTCTCCAACCTCGAGGAGGTCGTCAACGCCTTCGACGGCGACATGACCACTTTCTGGGAGCCGGAATTATGACGGGCGACGTCGACCTGGCGAGGGGCGTAATTCGCCGCAGGGGGTCGATCGTCAATAGCGCCCGCAATTCCGTACATCCGCAGAATCTCATCGACGGCAACATCGAATCGCAGGTCAAGGAGGTGGACGGGGGGCTCAAGTGGCTGACAGTGGCGGAGAGAAACATCGGCAGAGGCTTTGGCAAACGCATTTCGCTGAGTGTCGATGAGTTTCAACCAGTGATCGGGAGGTATTTCCGCATCGAGTGGGACTCCGATCGCCAGCCCGGCACCCGCGTCGAGGTGCACGCGTACCGGGAACACGCTCGATACGCTGCTGCACTTCTACAAGGCCAACGGCGAGCACGGCGGTGGCCGCCGAAATTTCCCACCTGACGGGCCGTCGCGTGCGCCGTCTGGAAGAGGGGCGGGAGGTCAGCGCAGGCGGCTACGCGATCCCCTGGGACGGCCAAGACGAGGCGGATGAGTTGGTGCTTCCGGGTGTGTGCTCGGTGCGCCTGAAGCCGCCTTCGACACCGGGGGTACCGGCGTCGGCAGCCGGGAGCTGCCGCGCCTGGTGGCCCTCACCTACCAGCACCGCCTGACCAGGGCTTCAACCCCTTATTATTCAGTTTGTTAGGAGAAATGCCCCGGGCTTTTTTCCAAACCGTGGATTATGTACAATCGTAACAGATTTAGATTGTAACCGGATGGATCTGGAGGATAGGCACAGGATGAAAAGGTTCTGTCAGTTTTTCGCAGGCGCAATCATCTGGGCGCATTTCTTCCCAGCGGGAATCGCGGCGCAGCCAGGGTACAGCATTCTCGGAAACCAGGTGGTTATCGACTCGCAAAGCCATTGGGAGCAGTGGGAGTTCGCCGAAGGGACACTCGATATCAGCTCCTCCGGGGAGCTTCGCCCCCGTCGTTGGCGACGGCGGACAAACGCGGTTCTCGACATCGTCGATCACCTGCGCTGGAATCCGCCCCAGGAGCTGGCGCGCAAAGACCCGGCGGAGATATCCCTGCTGGACGCGATCCAGGGTGTCTCCAACCGCGAGGATGTCGTCAACCTGTTCGACGGCGACCTGACTACGTACTGGGAGCCGGAGATCCCGTCGGGCGATTTCGGCCTGGCGACGCAGTGGTGGTTCACCATCGATCTCGGCCGCATCGTGTTGGCGGACCGGATGGTGTTGAAGTTCGTCGAAGAGGGTATGGGGGATCCGTTTCTCCTCTTTGACGTTCTGGTCTCCAACGGCCAGGCGCCGGGGACGGCCCCCGCGAGCAAGAGCCTGGACTTTCGGCAGGTCATCCAGACGCTGCGGCCCAACAAGAGCCAGCGAGTGTTCGAAGCCGACTTGCGGGCTGAGTCAGACCCGAAACCGGAGTTGGTCGGTACGACCGCCTGCCCTGACAATTCCTGCATTTCGGGAGGAACGGCCGGATCCGTTCTGGACGGGGAAAAGAGGGCTGTGCGGTTCGTTCAGGTGGTCGTACACGGCAGCGACCTCGACCGCGGCCAGGAGATCGGCGAAGAGGCTTACAACCGGCTTCTGGAGGAGTCGCCGGAAGACGCCGGGGCGATCGATTACGTAAAGCGCCTGTCGAACGGCGGTGAAGTCACCCTCGACCCGGATGACTACGAACGGCTGGATGAGGCCCTGAAAGGGGGAATCCGCTATTACAGGCGGGAACGTCCGCGGTTGGCCGAGCTGGAAGTCTGGGGTCCCGGTGACGACCTTGCGAGCGGCGTGATTCGCCGCCGCGGCGTGATCGTCAATTCCGCTCCCACTTCGGTGAATCCGCTGAATCTCATCGACGGAAACATCGAATCGCAGGAAAAGATGAGGCTCAGCAACGCCGACCCCAACCGGCTGACGGACGAGTTGTTCATCGACCTGGGCTCGTTTTTCTGGATAGAGGGATTCAGGCTGGCCGGCGGCAGGGGGGTCGCCCGCGCCACCTCGTGGTACGATTACCGCCTCGATGTTTCCGACGGCACCAAGGAGGTGGATGGTGGTCTCAAGTGGCAGACAGTGGCCGAGAGGAACGGCGGCCGCAGCCGCATTATCCTGAATATCGAGGAGTTCCCACGCGTGACTGCGAGGTTCTTCCGCATCGAGTGGGACGTCGGGTTCGAAGCCCTTCCGCGCGACAATCTCGGCGATGCGCTTCTCAGTGAGCTGCAGTTGTACGGAGAAGGGTACCAGCCCCGGGTCGAGTTGACCTCCAGTCTCATCCAGCTGGGCGGCAGCCGCAACCTGACCACCATCGAGTGGGACTCCGCCCACCAGCCCGGCACCCGCGTCGAGGTGCAGACGCGCACCGGGAACTCGCTCGATACCCTGCTGCACTACTTCAAGGCGGATGGAACGGAAATTACGGAGGTGGCGTACAGCAAGATCCGCATCAGCTCGCAGAAAGGGGACATCGTTCCCGAGGAGGTGGCGAGCAGCGACTGGGAGCCGTGGAGCGAGCCGTACGGAGTGGCGTCGGGTAGTGCGATCACCTCGCCGTCGCCGCGCAAGTACCTCAAGGTGCGGGCGCGGCTGTTGTCTGGTGATCAGGAGGCATTTGCAACTCTGGACGCGGTGCGCGTGAACTTTTCGGACCCGGTGGCGCAAAGCCTGCAGGGGCTGGTGGTTCCGACCCGCGTCGATTCTCTCGGGGTGGAACGCGGTTTCAATCTCCTGGTGGAACTCGGCTCCCTTCAGCAGAGCTTCGACGAGCTGCTGATTAAACCGCCTCCCGGAATGGAGGTGCATTTCGACCCTGCTCGCGATTCGGTTTTCGCCGGTCCGGCGTCGGCCTTCGCGGAAGGGGGCGACCCCGGCGGCTTGCGCCTGGAGAACGTACGCATGGTGTCGGACACCCCGGACAGTCTCCACATCGCGTTCGATGCGGTTGCTTCGGAAGCGGAGGTGTTGCGCGTCGACTTCAGGGGAATCCTGCTGACTGCCGGGGGCCGCCTGCAGGTGCACCTGCGCAACTCGCAGGGGGAAGGTTTCTGGCAGCGGGTCGACGAAAAGGTTCCGCGCAGTTCCCTGCAGCTGGTGGCGCAGCCGGAGCACAAGCTGCTGTTCAGGGATCTGGCGATTTCGCCGCGGGTTTTTTCTCCCAACGGAGACGGGGTGAACGACGAGTTGCGGCTCGATTTCACGGTGATGATGGTGGGTGCCAGCACCGCGGTGGCGGTGGAGGTCTACGATCTGACGGGCCGTCGCGTGCGTCGTCTGGAGGAGCGGAGGGAGGTCAGCGCGGGCGGCTACACCGTCGCCTGGGACGGCCGCGACGAGGCGGAGGCGCTGGTGCCTCCGGGTGTGTATGCGGTGCGTCTGAAGCTCGCCTCCGACACCGGGGACACCGGCGTCGGCAGCCGGGAGTTGCTGCGCACGGTGGCCCTCACCTACTAGTGCCGTCAAGGGGTGGGTCAAGCCCGTAGTTCCGATGCGGGAGGGCGGATCAAGCGGAAACTGGGATATGCGCTTCTCGGCTCGGTAATCGTCTGTCTGGGGATTGCCACCGGTTACCGGAAGCCGTACCCGCTCTCGGAGCAGCCGCAACCGCAACACCGCCCCATAGAGGCAGCCACCGGGGATTTCGTCTCTTCCAGGGCCTGCCGTTCCTGCCATCCCGGGCAGTACGATTCCTGGCGGGCTTCCTGGCACCGCACCATGACGCAGGTCGCCTCGCCCCGGACCGTCGCCACCCCCCTCGACGAACTCAGCGTCACCACCGGGTCGGGACAGTACCGCTTCAGCGTCGAAAACAACGAAATCTGGGTCGGGTTCCGCGATCCCGATGCCCGCGGGCCGGCCGGTTCCCGCCCGTGGATCCGGCGCCGCATCGTCATGACCACGGGGTCGCACCATTTCCAGGTTTACTGGTACGAAGCCGGGGATTTCGACCGCTCCCTGCGCATCCTCGATGCCGCCTACGTCATCGGCACCGACCGCTGGATGTACATCGGTTCTGTCTTTCTCAAGCCTCCCGAGCCCATGCCGGGGGTCTCCGGACTCTGGAACGCCTCCTGCATTCTCTGCCATTCGACCCGCGGCAATCCCGGGCTCGTTCCGGGAGAGGGCTTCGATTCGGAGGCCGTGGAATTCGGGATTGCCTGCGAGTCCTGCCACGGTCCCGGTGAGGCGCACGTACGGGCGCGCCGCTCTCCCGCGAGCCGCTACGCCTTTTACTGGAGCGATGATGCGGATCCGACCATCGTCAACCCGAAGCGGCTGGAGCCGGGCCCCCAGTCCCTGGTCTGCGGCCAGTGCCACGCGGTCTTCGATCCGAAGAGCGACGCCGATTTCACGGCCTGGAAAATGAACGGCTCCCCGTTCCGGGCAGGGGACGGGGAGCTGCCGCTCCGCGAGGTCAGCTTCGAGGGGGAGCAGTACTTCTGGGCGGACGGCCTGGTGCGCGTCACCGGCAGGGAGTACAACGACCTGATGGTTTCCCCCTGTTTCACTCACGGCGACCCGGACCGCGGCATCATGACCTGTCTCTCGTGCCACGAGATGCACCAGGATCACGGCGACGTCCGCCCGGCAAAGACCTGGGCGAACCGCCAGCTGAAGCCGCGGATGGAGGGTCCCCGGGCCTGCGTGCAGTGCCATTCAGGATTCGACGGGCCCGGGAACCTGCAGGCGCACACGCACCACCCGCCCGAGTCGGCTGCCAGCCAGTGCATCAACTGCCACATGCCGCACACCACCTGGGGACAGCAGCGGGCGATTCGCAGCCACGCCATCACCTCGCCCAACGTCGCCGGCGCAGTGGAGACCGGGCGTCCCGACGCCTGCAATCTGTGCCACCTCGACAGGACCTACGCATGGACGGCGGCTCACCTCGAGGAGTGGTACGGCCAACCGCAGCCGACGATCCCCCCGGACGAACGGGACGTCGCCGTCGGTCCCCTGCTAGCCATAAGGGGGGATGCCGGGCAGCGAGGGATCATGGCCTGGGCCTTCGGCCGGGAAGAGGCACAGGAGGCGGCCGGCTCCTGGTGGATGCCGCCGTTCCTGGGGCTGTTGATGCAGGACTCGTACGACGTGGTTCGCTACCGCGCCCATCAGACCCTGATGACGATTCCGGAGTACGAGACGCTGGCGTACGAGTTCGACTCCCCGCCGCGGCAGCGGGCGGCAGCCCTGGGCGAGCTGAGGAGAACCTGGCGCCGCACCGCGGCCGGAGCCGGCGAGGTCTCGGGGCTGCTGATACGTTCCGGAGCCGTCGACATCGGCGTCCTGCAGGAGTTGCTGAGCCGCCGCGACAACCGGGTGGTCTATCTTCAGGAGTGAGGGGACGGATGAATACCACGACAGATTCCCGGCGGATTGCCGGCCGCAACATGCGCTTCGGATGGCTCGCCCTGCTCCTCTTCGCGACGCTGGGGATTGCGCTGGAGTCGATGCACGGCTTCAAGGTCGGGTGGTACCTCGACGTCGGAAACGAGGTGCGCCGGCTGATGTGGAGGCTCGCACACGCCCACGGGGGCCTCCTGGCAATCGTCAACATCCTGTACGCTCTTGTGGCGGGGAGCCAGGAGGAGGCCAAGGCCGAGCGCGTGGCGAAGGCCTCCCCGCTGCTGATGGCCGCGGCCCTGCTTCTTCCCCTGGGGTTCTTTCTCGGGGGAATCTGGACTCATGGCGGAGACCCGTTCATCGGCATTCTCCTGGTTCCGGTCGGGGCGCTCTGCTTCCTTGCCGGACTCGCCCTGACCGCCTTCGGATTGCGCCGCAGCGAGTGACGGGGCCTTCTCCTGCGGACGTTCCCAAGCTCCCCGGGCTCACCGGCGCCCCCTCCCCCCCGCTGGTCCAACGCGATGGGAGCCCCACGGGACGAGGTTGCCAACCGGGGATGACCTTGCATGGCGCGGCAGATACCCGCTTCGTCCAAGTGTTCTGTCCCGGAAATAGATGGCAATAATTCGGTCGTCGAGGCACCCGGATCGCAAGGCGTCTGAGCGAGTCGTACCGAGGGTGTACGGCAAGCGAAGGCAACGCCGCGAGCCAGAGCCCGGTTTACTCCAACCGCATCCCATGACCGCCCTGGGGGGGCCTGCATTGAAAGCGGAGGAACTCCATGTCGTTTGTCACCTGCACGCTACCTGAAACGATCCAGTCCCCGATGGGAGACTGGTCGGTCGCCGTTCTCGGCAGCAACGGAATCCGCCTGTCGAAGGGGACCCATTTCCACCTCGACGAAGGGCCGGAGTTCGCCTGGCTCAGCATCTACCGGGCCGCCGCGGATGCCCGTCAGATCGATATCGTGCGCCAGCGGCAAGCCGAGGTGTCGGTCGAAGAGGGGGACGCGGTGGTGCGCTGGCCCCCGTGCCCTGAAAACAACGTCCGCCTATCCGTGCGCTACCGGGTATTCGCGGATCAGCTCGCCGTCGAAATGGGGATTCGGGCCGAGGTCCTGCAGCCCTACGCCGCCTACGAGCTGTTCGTGTCGAGCTACTTCACCCCCTACCACAGGCCGCGTTTTGCCCTGCGGGACGCGAGCGTCGATGCGGCCGTTCCGATGCGCTGGTACGAGACCGCCTGGTGCGGGGAATTCAACGACGAGGCGTGGCCCCGGGACGGCGAAGCGCGCCGCGTCTTCCTCGACGGGCGCTGGATGACGAAGCCGTCCCAGAACTGGATGCTGGGACCGGACTACGCGCTGCCGCTGATGACCCAGCAGCATCGCTTCGGTCCCTCCGTCGTCTCGATGGCCAGGCGCCGGGACTGCATCGGGCTCTCGGGGTACAACGGCTTCCACAACTCGCAGTACTTCCACCTCTTCGGCGGCGACGCCGGGCCTGGGGACCTGCTGGAGACCACGGTGAGGCTGGAGGTGGTGGAGGGACGGCAGGAAAGCCTCGATGACCTGGCGGTGGCCCGCTACGAGGCCTGGAGCGACGGAGGCTGAGCAGAGGAGATGAACTCCGAACCGATCAGACTGGGCATCATCGGGGCCGGTTTCACCGGACAGCAGGCGGCGAAGAACTGCGGGCCGCTGTCCCGGATGACCGCCCTGGCCCTCGCCGATCCGGACGAGGGGCGCCGGCGTTCGGTTGCCGAAGAGTTTCCGGTGGAGCGGGTGTATGGCGACTACCGCGAAGTTCTCGATGACGGCGACGTCGACGCGGTCTACTACGGCGTTCCTCCAGACATCCGCCTGCGGATGGTGCTGGAAGGTTTCGCGGCAGGCAAGCACGCCCTGGTGCAGAAACCGCACGCCACCCGGGCGGCGCAGGTCCTCGAGATGGAGGCCGCCTCACGCAGAGCGGAGAAGGTTCTGATGTTCTCCTATTTCTTCCGCCACCAGGTGCACAACCGGCGAATACGGGCCGCGGTGGAGCGCGGCCGCATCGGCCGGGTCTACCACGGGCGGTGCTTCAACCGCAGCGCGGCGCCCCCGCCCGTGAACGACTTCGAGCGCTGGCAGCACGTGTACGGCAATAAGGGAGGTCCCTTGGGGCAGCATTTCTCCCACGATCTCGACCTGCTGTGGTGGTTCATGGGCTGCCCTCAGCCGCAGTGGGCGTTCGCCATCAAGCACACCTTGCATACTCCCGAACCTGGTGCCGGCGCCGTGCCGTCGGAGAACTATTTCAGCGGCCTTGTCCGCTTCGAGGGGGACCGCACCATCGAGATCTCCTGTTCGAACGTCGACCAGGCCGACTCCCCGAAGGTGTTCGCCCTCTACGGAACGGAGGGGACCATCACCGGGGAGGACCCGAAGAGGGCGGCGAGCCGGGGGGACGACAAGGCGATCTTCCGGCGCAAGGGCGATGGCTTCGCGAGGGAGGAGATCGGCGAGGAGGTGGAAGAGGAACCGTACACGGAGCCGCCGTCGGACGAGTTCTTCTTCTACCAGGAGCTCGAGCATTTCGCGATGGCGATCGCCGGCGAATTGGAGCCGAACGTTCCGGCCGCGGAGGCCTTCACCTTCATGCAGATTCTCGACGCCCTTCACGACAGCGCGCTGACAGAGGAGAAGGTGCCGATCGGGTGAGAGCGGAGCGGTTTCCGGGCCGGGGGCCTACCGGATGCGGTCGTTTCCACCGCCTCCTTGCCCGCCTGTCCGAAGCGCCCGGGCGGCACCTGCGGGAAGTTCTGCCCACCCTGATCAGGCGACGGCGACGCAGAGAACCCCGCTGGGCGTGACGAACCGCCCCCGGATTATCCCCAGGCCTCGACCAGCAGCTCGGCGATGCGGCCGTGGGTCTCTTCGACCTCGGCGAAGTCGCCGCGGTTCTGGTTGACGAACACCGAGACGACGATAGCTCCGTTGTCCCCGTAGATGATGCCGGCGTCGTTGCCGGCGAGAGGGGCCCAGTCCCCGGTTTTGTGAGCGATGGCGACGCGGTCCCCGACGAGCCGCGGCAGCCGCGAGCTGTAGGTCTGCCGCAGGAGGATCCCGATCATCCGGTCGCTTGACCGGCGGCTGACCAGCCCGGCGTTCTCGATCTGCGCCAGCAGGTTCGCCATCTCGCGCGCCGTCGTACGCCCGAGCCACTCACCCGGCTCTCCTTCGAAAGCGAAGTCGCGCTCCATGGCCCCGGGGTCGCGGGGGAAACCGCGCGCGAACACCTCGGCGTTCGACAGCGAGGCGTTGGCCGGATCGAGGAGCTCCCAGCGGCGGCGGAAGTAGCCGGCCAGGGTGTGCTGGAGCCGGGTTCCGGCGTACCCGAGCTCGGCCAGCAGGTCGTTGACGCGCTCGAAGCCGACCCTGTCGACGACGATGTCGGTGGCGGTGTTGTCGCTGGTGACGATCATCTGCGTCAGCAGATCTCCCCAGGTCGGCTGCAGGCCGGGCTCGAAGTTCTTCAGGACCCCGGTGCCGTTGCGGAGATCCTGCGGGCCGACGACGCGGCGACCTTCGGGGTCGAGCTTCCCGGCTTCCACGTCGCGGAAAGCGAGAACCAGCACCGGTATCTTGATCACGCTCAGGGTGTCGACGGGTTCGTCGCCGCGCACCGCGATCCCGGCACCGGAGGGCAGGTGCCGGGCGTACGCGGAGGTTCTGGCGTCGAGCCTGTCGAGCAGCTCGCTGACCCGGCGCTGAAGCGACATGGCGGTCAGGCCCCCCGCTCCATCGGAGAAATCAGCATCCGGCAGGCCAGCGTCCCGCCGGGGGGGACGAGGCGGCGGCGGCCGCTGTTGATGACGCCGGGAGGACCGTCCCAGGGCTCGACGCAGATGAAGTCGCGATCCGGCAGGGTCCAGAATTGCAGGTGGCGGAATTCCGGAGAAAACGAAAGCGAGACGCCGCCTTCCCCCGGTATGTCGAAATCGATTCTCCCGGCCGTAGGCGCTTCCAGCCCGAAGTCGTAGGAGTCGCCGAGCTGCTCGCAGGGGAAGTCCCCCAGTCCGTAGCGGACACCGGCCTTGCTTTCACGGGGGCAGCGGAAGTAGGGGTGCCATCCCGGGGCCACCGGCATCGGCCGCGGGGACCTGTTTTCGATCTCGAGAGCGAGGGACAGCTCGCCGTCGGCAACGGATGTGGTCTGCGTCAACCGGTGTGCGAACGGGTAGGCCTCGAGTGTTTCCGGGCCGGCCGCCAGCTCCATCCGGTGCCGGTCGGCGCCGTGTCCGGTAACCGTCCACTCGAAATCGCGGGCGAACCCGTGCAGTCCGAGCGAGGTTCCGGTCGCCAGGAGCAGGTTGTCGGCGAGGCGGCCGGCAAACGGGAAGAGGACGGGAATGCCGCCGCGGACAGGCTGTCCGCGGTCTTCGAAGCTGGCGCGGTCGAGAAAGAGGATCTCGCGTCCCGACACGGCGAACCGGGTTACGAGTCCGCCGCGCCCGGGAACGATGGTCGCCTCCGTGACCCCGCTGGAGATCTGGTCCGCGCGCATCAGTTGGCCGGTTTCTTTCGGTTGACCGCGGAATGAGCTTTGCGGAGAATTCCCCGCTGTCCAATCGTCTGCAGCAAACCGGACAAATCTACGACACGGAAGAGCGATATGCGTCGCTTTACCAGAACACCCAGTTACAGCGGATCGGACGATCCCGAAATCGGGCAGTTGAGAGGAACTCTCGAGCTCGGGGAGACCGTGGTCATCGAAACCGTGGGGGGCAACGACCACGACTACGAGGCTGCCGGAGAAACCAGGGCGGGCCAGATTACCGCGGCGGCCACCCACCCGCGCCACTCGCGGCCAGGCGGTCCCTTCGCCGTCGAGGCGATCGGCCCCGACGACTGGGTGGCCATCGAAATCATCGACATCAAGTGTGCCCCGTACGGCTTCTACCGCAACGGCGGCCCCAACTGGGGCAACTGGCGCTGCATCGCCCCGGTGCGCGACGGTCTCATTCACTTTCCGCCGGACCTCGTCGTGCCGGTGCGGCCGATGATCGGCGTCATACAGCTGGAATCCTGGGCCCCGAACGCCATCGACCACGGCGGCAACATGGACTTCAATTCCATCCAGCCGGGAAGCACCGTCCACATCCGCGCCCAGAAGCCGGGGGGGTTGCTTTCGCTCGGGGATGTCCACGCCCGCATGGGGGACGGCGAGCTGACCGGGGCAGGCGTGGAAATCGACTCCGCGGTGACCCTGAAGGTCGACCGCTCACCCGGTTTTCCCTGCAGCAGTCCGGTGGTCGAGACCACCGGGGTGGTCGAGGCCCCGGAGGAGTGGCTGACCGGGGCGAGGGCGGACGGCTGGGGAGAGGCGCTGAAAGCGGCGTGGCGGGAGATGGTGGCCCTGCTCGTCGACCGCTACTCGATCTCGGTCGAGCACGCCAACCTCATCGTCGGCACCATCGGGGACGCGCGTCCGGGGTTCGCCACCGGGTACATGGGCGGCTACCTGACCTGCCAGATAGCGGTGACCAAGGAGCTGCGGCGCACCGGCCAGCCGTACGTACCGTAACGCTGCGCGGAGGGATCCGGCATCGAGTAGTACGGCGTCCGCAGCGAACTTGGCGCAGCCGACAGCCTTCGTTCCTCCCGGTTCGGCAACCCTGTCCCACTTCCGTCACGGCAGCCACCGGCGTTCGCAGCGACCTCTTCAGGCAAGAGTGGGAGCAGACCGCTTGCGGACCCGGACGGCGTGCCGCGCTGCACCAGGACGCCGCAAGGAGTCTTTCAAAAGGAGCGAGGAAATGCCGAAACTGAGAATCGTCGGAGCGGGAACTCCGACCTGGACCCCCGACCGCTGGGGGACCTGCTTCGTCCTCGAGATCTGCGGCCAGCGCCTGATGATCGACTGCGGCCCCGCCTCGACATACAAGATGTACAGGATGGGAATCCCCTGTACGTCCGTAAACGATCTCTTCTTCACCCACCTGCACTCCGACCACGTCTCCGACTACCTCTGCTTCCTGATGACCCGCTTCGACCAGTGCATCGGCACGGAGCCGGACCTTCGCGTGCACGGCCCGCAGCCGATCCGGGAGATCACCGCGGCGATCTGGAGCGAAGAGAGGGGCGTCTTCTGGTACGACGTCATCGCCCGCACCAACCACCCGATGAGCGTCCACGCCTTCCACATGCGCGGCGGCGCCGGGGAGCGGCCCGCTCCCGCGGTCGAGGTCGGGGAATACGGTGAGGGCAAGGTGGCGGAAGGAGAGGGCTGGAGCTGCTACGCCCGCCAGGTCGAGCACGCCCAGCCCTACATCGAGTGTTACGGGTTCCGCTTCGAAACCGACGAGGGGATCGTCGCCTTCAGCGGCGACACCGCGCCTGCCGATGCGGTCGTGGCGCTGGCGCGCGACGCCGACCTGTTCGTGATGGAGGCGGTGCACCGGGAAGAGAAGATCCGCACCTATCCGAGCGCGATCTCCGAGACCGGCACCCTAGGTGCCGGGCGCCTTGCCGCGGAAGCCGGGGCCAGGCGGTTGCTGATCAACCACCAGTCGGTCACCCTCGAGCCGCCGGAGGAGACCACCCGGGCGATAACCGAGGTGCAAAACGTCTTCTCCGGTCCGCTCTTCTGGGGACGCGACATGATGGATGTCGAGTGGTGAGACCGTTGGGGCGTATTCGCCGCAATCCTACTGACCCGTAATGAGCCCCACCTCCACGTCCCCGGAAGGGGAACGCGCGTCGATCACGATCCGCGGCATCGTCGTCGCCATAGCGACGATCGTGGCCTGGTACTGGTACCACAGCATGGTAGTCGGAATCACGGCGGGTTCGGCAGGAACCTACGTGCTTTCGAACTACCCGATGATGGCGATCATGCCGTTCGTGCTGTGGCTCTTCCTCAACGTCCTCCTCAAGCGCCTGCTGCCGTGGGCAGCCCTCAGCCGCGGCGATCTGCTCACGGTGTTCTCGGTGACCTGGGTCACCGGCATCCTGCCGATGTGGGGTTGGAGCGACTACTGGGTTGCCATTCTCGGCGCCCCCGGGTTCAACGCCACCGCGGAGAACCAGTGGGAAACCCTCATCCTTCCGTACCTGCCCTGGAACGCGCTTCCGGAGAACTCCCCCCGCGTCGTCGACGCTTTCTGGCTCGGTCTCCCGGAGGGGGCCCCGCTGCCGTGGGACGCCTGGACCGGTGCCATGGCGCGCTGGATCGGGGCCTCGGTGGCGATGGTGGTGTTCGGCCTCGGGCTGATGATCCTGTTTCAGCGCCAGTGGATCGAGCACGAGAAGCTGAGCTTTCCGCTAGCCCAGATGCCGATCGACCTGACGCGGGGGTTCGACGGTCCGCGGCGCATGCCCGACCTGTTCTACTCCCGCCTGTTCTGGGTCGGTTTCGGGATCGTATTCCTGCCGCTGCTGTACAACATCGGCACCTGGTTCAGTCCCGGGCTGCCGCTGATCGAGCTTTACCAGAAGCGCTACCAGATCGTGATGCCGCAGCCGTTGCCGACGGTCACATTCCGGGTGCTTCCCATCGTCCTGGCGCTGACCTGGCTCTGTCCCCTCGACATCCTCGGCAGCCTGGTGCTGTTCTACTGGCTGGCGGTCCTCAAGATGGGGCTGATGGACCAGGTCGGATTCAGTGTCGGCTCGGGAGGGCAGACAATGGGCTCGGCGGACATCCTCGACCTCGAGAGCTACGGGGCGATTTTCGCCGTCGCCGCCTGGTCCCTGTGGCTGGCGCGCCGGCACCTGCGCGAGGTGGCCGCCTGCGTTCTGCACGGCGCCGGCGACCGCCGCGAGGTGCGCATCTACCGGGCCGCGGTGATCGCAATGGTCCTGTCCGGCCTTTACGTCATCGGTTTCGGGGTCAGCCTGGGAGCCAGCGTGCCGGTCGCCGCCGGCTCCCTGGCGCTGATGACGGTGGTGTTCTTCGTGGTTTCCAAGCTGATCGCCGCGACCGGGTTCACCTACCTGATGGCGAGCTGGGCAAACTGCAAGGGGACCTTCTTCATCACCGAGCTGGTCGGCTCCTCCAACCTGTCGACCCAGAACGTCGTCTCCTTCAAGCTGTTTACGAGCAACGCCTTCTTCGGCAACATGCGCATCCCGGCATGGCCGGCGATCCCCCACCACCTGCGCATCTTTTCGCTCAGGCGCCAACCGGGGCGGGTCTGTGCGGTGATCCTCGCCGCCTTCGTCGCCGGCAGCCTGGTGACCTCCTGGTCGAGCATCGAGGTCGCCTACGACCAGGGCGGGGCCGTGCACCTGCCGTACGCCTTCAACGTCTACCCGCAGATCGCCAATCTGCTGAACAACCCGCGGGTGCTCGACATCGGCAAGTGGGGGATCTGGTCGGCAGGTTTCCTCGAGGCCGCGGCCCTGGCCTTCCTGCGCGGCCGGTTTCACTGGTTTTCCCTGCACCCGATAGGCCTCGCCTTCCAGAAGGCGACGGGCCCGGAGAGCTACTGGTTCAGCCTCTTCATCGTCTGGCTGGTCAAGCTGACCGTGCTGCGCTACGGCGGCGCCAGGGCCTACCAGGCGGGCAAGCCCCTGTTTTACGGCATCGGCATCGGTTACGTAGCGGCGGTGATCCTGTCGGGGTTCGTCGACGTGATCTGGTTCCCGGTGCAGGGGCACCTCGTGCACTACAAGTAGAATAGCCGCCGCCCCACCGGCAGGGAGCCTACACGAACGAGGCGTGCCAGGGGAGCGGCAGATTTCCCTGCGCCCCGGTGAAGAAGTCGACGATCAGCCAGAAGCCGGTGACGCAGATCTGGCCGCAGATCAGGCCGAGGAAGAACGGCCTGGTGCGGTTGTACAGCCCCGGCCCTCCGTACTGCAGCACCAGCGACTTGATTCCCCAGGCGGCCAGCACGCTGAACCAGACGAAGCTCATCAGCCGGTACTCGGTCACGGCGAACCCGAGCGGGTGGATGGGCCACCAGGTGAAGCGCACCCGCACCCAGGTCAACAGGCCCATCACCGCGGCGCCGAGAGCGGTGAACAGCCAGCCGCTGGCGCTGGGCACGGTCGGATTGGTGAGGGCGATCGCCATGTTCTTTCCCACCTGCTGCGGCACGTACACGAAGTAGAACTGCTGCAGGTTGATGCCCCCGTGGGCGTAGGAAAGGGTGATGATGCTGTACACGGACCCGGCCAGGGCGGCCACCGCGGCGAGGGCGGCCGCCCAGATCAGGGGTCTCTTGCTGCCCCGGATCTCGCCGGCGATCCTCAGGCTGTTGGCGAAGCAGATCATGAAGAAGATCCTCAGGTTCGCCGCCCACACGTAGGTGAATCCCAGCGCGATCCCACCCGAGATGCCGAGGGCATGGGTGCCGATCCCGGACACGACGAAGTCCCCCGGGGTCAATGGAGTGCGGATATGGGGCATCCCTCCTTCGACGGTGGCCCGGGTCAGGGCCATGAAGACGATGAAGACGGCGAACAGGAAGACCGGCACCACCCACCAGGGCAGCCCCGACGCCCACAACCAGGTACTGACGACGATCAGTCCGATCAGCAGGCCGCGGACCGCGGTGCGGTACGACATCACCTCGCCGGCGTCCTCTTCCGACCCCCCGGCGAACGCCTTTCGCCACACCCGCTTCAGGTGATCGCGTGCCATCCACAGTCCCGACAGCACGAGGACGATCATCGCCCCCATGGTCTGGTGCGCCAGGAAGGGACCCCCTTCGAAGGTGAAGCGGCTGAGCTTCTCCGTGCTCTCGAGACCGAGGACGTTGAACAGGCCGCGCTCGGCGTGCGCCAGCAGAAAGAAGACCCACAGCCCCAGCGCCACGTCGCGGTTGAGCAGGTAGGCGATGCCGACGACGCCGATGTTGAACATGACCAGGAGATCGGTGGTGCCCCTGAACATGGCGAGCCGCGCCGTCCAGTTCCCCATGTCGGGAATGGCGGGGTAATAGAAGTGCAGCGCGTGCATCGATCCGACCAGGAAGGGAACGGCGAATCCCGCCCACATCACCGGGTTGCGGAAGAACGGTTTGATCGCCGACCGGGACTCGTCGTCGCGCAGCATCTCTACGGCGACCTGAACCAGCGGATACAGCAGCTTCTCGTGCTCCATCCACTGCTTGCGCAGGATCGTCATCAGGCAGGCGGAAACCCAGAAGACCGCCAGGATCAGGATCGACCAGGAGATCAACGGCTCGACCCAGAACTCCCAGGGCACCGGCTTTCCCTCCGGCAGGCCTTCGTAGAAGCCGCGCACCGCCTCTTCGCTCTGTGGCGTCAGCCACCGTGGCAGGTGCGGGTGGACGATGTCCGCCCACTGGTTCTCGGGAGTGGCGTAGTAGTGGACGCCGGCGGCGATCGGCAGCAGGTACTCGGCGAAGCCGACGGTCGGGACCGCGGTGGCCAGCATGGCCATGATGTAGACGGTGGCCAGCTCCCCGGGGTCGAAGGCCCAGCTCCTGCGGGCGAGCCGCAGGGCGACGTTGAGAACGCCGACGAACAGGAAGAAGGTGAACAGCGCGATCGGGGTGTTGGCGTTGTGCGCCAGCAGCGACCCCTTGATGATCATGTTGGTGTACGGGGTGGCGAGGCCGATGAAGAGGGCCATGAGCAGGCCGAGCAGGACCGCGCGTATGGTGACCGCCCCTTGCGGTGGCGTCGGGCGGTGCTGCCGCAGGCCGGTTCTCACCTGTCTCGCCGGGCGAGCCATTTCCATGGAGCCTGCTTCAGAAGCCCGGGTCAGTTATGGACCCGGCGCCTTGCCGTGGTCGTTCCTGGCGCGGCGGCGCAATTCGGCCCGCATCCTGGCGAGCAGCGGGTCGTCCGGCAGGGTTTCCTCCCAGTCGGAGAATACCTCCCGCGCGGCGGCGAGGTCGCCGGCCCGCAGGTGCAGCCGCGCCAGGTGGTGGTAGGCGCGGTTGTTGCCGGGAGCCAGGCGGATCGCTTCGGCGAAAATCGGAATCGCCTTCTCCTGCCTGCCCGCCCGTTCGAACAGCTCTCCGGCGACGATGCGGTCGCGGTGCAGGGGACCGTAGGTCAGGGCCTCCTCGATCCAGACAAGCCCCTCTTCCCGGCGGTCCATCCCGAAGAGCAGCTCGCCGAGGCGCATGCGGAAACGGCAGCTGCGCTCCGGGCCGAGTCCGGGCCGGACCATGGCCTCGCGGTACGACGCTTCCAGGTAGTCGGCGTACTTCTCCTTCTCCGGCGAGGCCAGCGGCGGCGGGGCGCCGGGCACCCGGATCCAGTGGTCGGTGAAGTCCATGCCGGCGAAGGAGTTCTCCTGCAGCGGCATGTGGCAGGAGACGCAGTCGGAGGAGAGGATCACCGGCTCGGTGGTGTGGTCGGTCTCCGGCTCGGTGTGGCAGCGCAGGCAGGGGGTGTTGTAGTCGTCGCGTTGCGGGTCGGCGTTGCGGTGGGGGTCGTGGCATTCGAGGCAGCTCAACGTCGATTCCGGCGGCGACAGGCGGAAACAGTCGCTGAGCATGGTACCGGCCCCGGCGTGGCGCGCGAGCTTGGCCTCCCGCTTCATCGCGGTAAGGGGCTCGATGTCTCCCGCCCGCCGGTGGCACTGGCCGCAGAACTCCGTCTGCCCCGCGGCGGGAAAGCGCCGCGGGTTCAGAATGTAGAGGGAGTCCCTGCCGCTCGTGACCGCGGCGACGTGGGCGCTCCCGGGGCCGTGGCAGCGCTCGCAGTGCACCCCGAAAACCGAGCGGCCGGGATCGATCTCCTCTTCCCAGACCACCCGGGTCGTGTGGCAGTCGAGACAGATCCGGGTCTCCTCCGGAGGGCGCACGTACCCGACCGGGTCGGGATGCTGCGTCGATCCCGGGGTCATGATCCAGCTGTCGAAGACGTAAGACCAGGTCACGCGCAGCTCGCGGCTCTGCCTGCCGGGCGCGAGGGTGACCGGGGTGATCGCGTTCCGTCCCGAGCCGAAGACGGCGTGAACCGGCGCCCGCGCCAGCTCGCCGCTTCTCGTCGGTCCCTCCAGCCAGACCTCGTTTCCGTCGCGGCGGTAATGCGGGGGACGGGGGGCCTCCGAGGCCTCCCACTCCGGCCACCTGACCGGCAGATCGAGGGCCGCTTCCGAGAACCAGGTGTCGACGTTGTCCGCGGTGACCAGCTGCCCGGTGAGAAACATGTTGCTGCGCGGCTGCATTCCGGCCTCGGCAGTGTGGCAGTCGGCGCAGCGCTCCGAGCCGACGAACTCCGCCTGGTACGGAAGCTGGATGCCCCCCTCCCCGAAGCCGGAGAGGACGACCCCGCTGCCCGGGGAAGCCCCGGGACCGGTCCGGAAGCCTTCGGGGTCAGCGCTCCCGGCAGATGCTAGAATCGGTACAAGCAGGAGGTGAAGCGGTGCGGGGGTGCGGGGGAATCTCATAGGCGGGATCGAAACGCCTTGCGGATGGACCATGCGCCCGAACCGGACACCGCCTGAAAAAAGCTCTTTCCGACAAGGATTTCGTGCCCTCAATATAGCCCTTCCCGCGGCCTTCCCGACACCGGAGCAACCCGGTCCGCTCACCGGCCCGGCAATTTACCCGGACGCGCCGGGAGGGCGCCTCCGAGCCGCAGCGTACGGCCGCCGAGGCCGGAACCGGGCAGCCGTTATCATGCGGTAGGTGTCGGAGCCTGCGCCGTTCGCCCGGGAGTCGTGTGAACTCTCGACGGGATGCAAGGAGGCCGAGGGTTGATAAGTGTCGCCGCAGAAAGTATATGAGGGGCCCGGCAAACCGCGGGCAGCGGCTGGAATATGCAGGGCGGCCGAACCGCGGCGTCCCAGCCGGATGGACCCGACCGCCCCCGGACCGTGGCCTGAAGAGCCTGATCTTCGCAAGCGAGGTGACTATGGATGGTTCCCGTAATCACGAAACTCCCGATATGAAATGCTGGATCTTCGTCTTCAACCCGCTCGAACGCTACATGGCCAACTACCGGCGGATCTTCGACGCCTGGGAGGAAGGGGGCGTTCGCGGCATCGTCGTCGGGCGCATGTTCTTCATGCAGGAGGACGGCACCACCGTTCCCGCCTTCCCTCAGGACCCGAAGGCCTGCGCCGCTCTCGGACTGGACCCTCCCGAGCCGGCCCCGCGCGACCAGGAGAAGGAGAAGGGCCTCAGCGACATGCTCGACGACGCGCGCGCCCGCGGCTGGCACATCATGGTCTTCGACAGCGGCACCACGGCGCACGTGCAGAGCCTCGTCAACCGCTACCCCCAGGTGCAGGGAGTCATCGTCGACGGGCCCGGCGAGAATCACTACGAGCTCGCCTGGCATCACGGCGGCGAGCTCTTCGAGATCCGCGACTGCGAGCGCGGGCAGTTCTCCGGCCTGGGGTTCGACGTCGACCGGCTCGAGCGCGGCATCGCCCGCCTGCGCAACCGCTTCCGCAACCTCACCCCAGACATGGTGCGCTACCACGCGGACGGCGGCACCTTCGCCGGCCTGATCCTGTTCGACATCGACGAGGACGGGCTCTACTGGCTGCGCGCGCGGCAGGCGACATCCCTGGCCTCCTGGAAGCAGGCCCGCGAAACCCTCGACAAGGTCGACCGCTACGTCGAGCTGGGCGGCATTCCCCGCATCACCAGCTGGTCGTCGCTGACCGGCCAGAACTACCGGGAGATGGCCCCCTGGTTCGACTACATTTTCCCCAAGCACTACTACTGGCACCGCGGCTTCGACGGCCTCTACGGCACGGTGCAGCGCTGGGTGCAGAAGTTCGTCGAATGGAATCCGTCGCTGACGGAGAACGACGCCTTCCTGCTGATGAAATCCCTCTTCGGCATCGAGCTGCCGGGCGTCAGGTCCCTGATCGACCTGGAGATGGGGTTCCCCGAAGAGTTCTTCACCGAGTTCGTCCACCACGAGACAAGGCGCGCTCTCGAAGCGATCGGCGACGCCGACAAGACCATTTTCTGGGTTTCCACCGGCCGCTCCCCACATGCCGGCGACGCCATGCCGGCACGCGATCTCGAGGGCATACTGAGGGCGACCCGGGCGGCGGGGGCGAACCGCTTCCTGTTCCACCCCGATCCCGACCCGGGGCCGGGCGAGTGGACGATCCTCACGGAGATGTGCGGCAAGCGCTGGCACCAGTCCCGCGAAGGGTACTGGCCGCCCGACTCGGCCATACCGCACGAGTACCTGCGCGACCCGGGCTGACCGCAGCGAAACTTCCTCGATGATGCCCAATCCCCGGGCCTTGGCCTCCTCCTTGCGGGACGGGTCCGGCACCCGTACCCGACCGCCGGCGCCACCGCGCCGAAGATTGGTTGCCTCTGTTTTTTTTCCGGAGTCGCCCCCCGGCGACCTGGTTTTCCGCAACCGGATCATCGGGGCCCGCCTCCGCGCCCCCCGATGATCCAGCGCACCGTGGATCACACCCGGTAGCGCTCGACGACCTCCATGTCGAGGGTGGCGCCGAGTCCCGGGGTTGCGGGAATCGCCACCTGTCCGTCCCTGACGGCGATCTCTTCGTTCAGGATGGAGGCCTCGTGCAGGTGCTGCATCGACACGTGCCCGAGAACGGCGTTGGGAATCGCCGCGGCCAGGTGCAGCATGAACAGCGTCGAAACGCCGGTGCCGTCGTTTCCGAGCTGCATCCAGAACGGCTTGTCGCGGGCCTCGCAGATATGGGCGTCGCGCTGCGTCGCCGCCACCCGGGCGCCGATGATGAAGTAGTCGTAGGCCCCGGAGTGCAGGGCCTCGACCGCCTCGGGGGAGCCCATGTGGTGGGCGAGCTTGAACCCTAACTCCGCCTTGAGCCGGCGGTACCCGTCGATATCTCCCTGGTCGATCGGCGACTCGAGGCAGTGGACCTGCGGAAAGCGCCGCAGCCGGCCCCCGATGTCGAGGGCGCGCTCGAGGGTGCCGAAGGTCTGGTTGGCGTCGACGGTGATCTCGTAGTCGGCGGGCGCCACCCCGGCGATGGCGGCGACCTGCTCGACGACGTCGGTGTGGGCGCGGCGCTTGAACTTGTGCACGCGGTAACCGCAGGCCAGGGCGCGCACAGCCTCCGCCTGCAGGACGTCGGGGGGGAAGCAGTGAGACCACCAGGCCAGCGGGGCGGTGTCGCGCGCCGGTCCGAGGAGACGGGCCAGGGGAAGCCCGACCGCCTGCCCCATGAGGTCGTAGAAGGCAATCTGCAGCGGTCCGGGGCCATCGTCGTTGATGTACTCGAAGGGGGAACGGCCCTCGTACCCGGCGAGCTGATCTGCCTCCAGGGCCGCCCCTTCCCCGAGTCCGGTCAGGCCGTTGTCGGTGTTGACGAGGTAAAGCGCGGTTCGAACCCGCGGGGGCACGCTTTCGCGGAATTCCTGTTCGAAGCGCTCCCGCTCCTCCGCGAACTCCTCGTCGGTTGCCCGGTTGCCGAGGCCCCAGCCTTTGCGCAGGTGCTCGACGATCTGCTCCTGGTAGGGCATGTCGATATCGATCCGTTCGATCTTCGTGATTTTCATGCCGGTACCAGAAGCCATGTATTCTCCATTGCTTTCATTTATTCCCATCTCCTGCCATACAGAAAGAGCAGGGGCAGTATACCCCTGCTCTTTCAAGGCACCAAGTCAGTCAGAAGAGATCCAGCGAAGGATCGCTATCCAACCCTGACGATATTGGCCGCCTTTCCCCTGTCCGGGAATCTACCTACATCAATGCTGCACGAGCTGATAATCCCGCTCGTACACGAAGTCGTCGTCATGATCGCTGTTGTGACACTCCAGGCAGGTTTTTTTCCGACGGGAGGCGCCGGACGGTCTCGCTGGAAGGACGCTCGACGTGGATGCTTCCAGGGCCGTGGCAGACCTCGCACTGCACGTTGGCCAGGCTTCGGTCCGGTTCGAGAATCGAGAACCCGCTGTCGCGGTTCAGCCCGGCCACGTGGCATTTCACGCACTTGGAAAACTGGTGGCGGTGCGCGTCAAGCAGGGTCGTATAGGCCCCGGCGTGCCGGGTCGTCTGCCACTGCTCCCACTGCGCCGAGTGGCAGGTACGGCATTCCTGCGTCCCGACGTACTTCCTGTCGTCGTGAACGGGGTCCCACTCGAAGAGCGGCGGGATGTTTCCTTCCAGCAGCTCCTCCTGCTCGGCCACGGACCGGTAGTAGGAATCGAGGTAGGCTTTCATGTCCGGGTCTTCGCGCATCTGGTACAACGCCAGCAGGTAGTTGCCCTCGAAGGAGGTGAAGCGGCCGGTCTCATCTATCCCGATGTCGACGGTATGCAGGCCGTACACGTCGGCGTTCGCGTAGATGACCAGCACGTCGTCGAGGAACCCGTACATCGATTCAGTCTGCTTCCTTGGACCTACTTGCCCGTCGGCCCCTACCATGTCGAGGGCGGGAGCGTAGTGCCCCGTAGTGATTATCAGGTCCAGGGCCGGGAACTCCTGCACCAAGTCATGGACGAGGCCGGTATTCAGCTCGCCGATGACCCCGACAAAGTCCGCCTGTTCTCTCAGCCCGGGCAGGTAGGTCCGCACCGCCTGCTTTGGATCGGCGATATGGAGGTCGTGGGTGTTGTCTTCATAACGCGTGGGTTCGATGATCGCCGTCGGTTGCAGCAGCCCTATGAAACCGATCGTGTACGGCCCCGCCTCGATGGCGTACGTCGGCGCCCCTACGAGGGAATCCCCGTGATGGACATTGGCGTTTATCAGCGGCACCGGGCTATACCGAGCCTGGGTCCGAAGAAACTCGCTGCCGTAATAGGTCTCGTTTCGCGCGATGACGGAGAAGCCGTACTCCATCCGCCTCAGCGCTTCTAGGTAAGTCGCTAGTTCACTTGCCGTCAGGTCATCCATTGCCGGCACGTCCTGTTCGTAGGGAAAGGCGTTTCCGGCATCGATGACGGCCACGCTCCCGCGCCTCTTTCTGATCTGGTCGATGAGGGTGGCGCGGCGAGTGATGCCGCCCGACATCTCGGACTTGCAGCCGCAGGCTTCGAGAAAGCTCCTCGTCTTTCCGGTCACGATCAGGGTGATCGTGTCTACCGCGGTTTTCTCGGACCGCGACCATGGCAGTTGTGGCGGTTGATCTCCGGGGGCAGGACCGTCCGAGTGCCAGAGAGGTTCGGGAGGAACTGACCCAGGGTCGGGGTTGGTGTGCTCGTACAGCGCGGACAGGAGATCGGCGCCGGCGACCGTCTCTGTCACGCTCCCCAGATCGACTGCCTTCCGTTGCCGGTAGGCGCGCTCCAGAACGTCCTGCAGATCCTGTTCCCCATCCGTGGTCCTGGAGATCTGCGCGTCGAGGTAGTGGGCGAGGGCAAACCCGCTGTAACTGACGAGAGCCTGATCGACCTTGCCCTGTGCATAGTAGGTCGTCGGGACAATGCCCTTGCTGAAGTGGGACAACCGGAACCGGTTGTGATTCCTGTACGCTTCATACAGGTACGGCTCCAGATCGGAAATGATCCCGTTCTCGAGCAGGCCCTGAAGGCCCAGGTACGCGCTCGCCCCTTCCACGAACCACAAATCGGATGCCTGCGCCAGTTCCATGCGGTGGGGGGCGTAGCGCAGCCACCGGTAGGCGATCCGGGTGGCCACGGAGAGCCATCTCCCCGCTGTGGCCGGCTCCATTTCCATTGCCTGTCCGTGAGACGTGCCCGGCATGTGGATGTTCATGCCATCCGCGGTCTTGGGCGTCAGTATGACCGTGTACGGTTCCGGGACCGGCGCCTGCATGGCCTTCGTCATGTACTCGTAAAGGCTCCACACCTTCCCGGCCAACTCCTCCTGCCGCGCGCTCGACCACCGGTCGTACATCACCACCCGCACGGGAGCCGCCCCGATCGTCGAATCGCGCGCCGTCAAGGCACCCATTGCGACCGCGCCGTTGACCAGGTCCTCCCTGCCGGTGCCGTACAGACGCGGCTCGTACGTGCCTGCTTCGCCTTCTACCTCGTTCCAGGTAGTTTCGACCGCCCAACCTTCCGGCGACCGGACCGAGACGGTCACGTGTTCGAGCCACCCCTGGGGCACCAGGAACAGGTTGCGACCGGATACGAGGTGAAAATCCTCTCCGAGGTACCCGCTGACCATCTTGGGATGGCGGCCGTGCCCGCCGCCGACCGGCCGCCCCGGCCGCACCTTGTACTCGACGCGAATTTCGCTCGAGCCGGCTACATGTACGCGATAACTCGCACGGCCAGGACGCGGGACCTCCTTGGTAGGAGGAACGGGGCTTCCTTTGGAATCGCTTATTTGCAGCCCGGTAACGCCGATGAACTGCTCGGGCTCAAATGCCTGCAAGGACAGGGATTCAGCATCGATTCCATCGATCCGCAACCCGACTGCTATCCACTCCGTATCAGCAGATTCTACCCGGACATCGTACGCGAGCCGCAGGCCCGGGTCCGAGCAAGCGGAGAAAAGCAAGGCGGCCATCGGGAAAAGGAGATGCAGTGCCATGCCGGCTTTCTCCCTGCTTACCGGGAAGGTCCGAGAAGAGTTTCGATCACCGCGGACAGGCTGTCCGCCGCGGTCACCACGCCGCGTTGCTCCAAGTGGACTTCGCCGTTCCCGTCCACGAGGACCGACAGAGGAATCCCCTTGTCAACCCCATATCGACCTAAAAGGGTGGAGTCGCCGATGGCGGGCATCAGGATCGGGTACGGAACTCCGAGGTTCTCGATCCACAGCTCCACCGAGAGACGGGTTGACGACACGGCTATCCCCCACACCTCCAGACCGCGTCCCTGGTACCGAGCGTAAAGATCGTTGAGGATCGGCTGCTCATGCCGGCAGGGTTCGCACCAGGTACCCCAGAAATTGAGAAGCAAGACCTTTCCCTCATGTGCGGAAAGCATGAGGGAATCGCCGGTGATGGTGGCAAGGGTAAAGTCCGGTGCTTTAATTGCGGCTGCGGGTGGCTCGGCATCAGGAACACCAAAATCCTGACAAGATGCGCACACGAGGATTGAAAGTACAGACCCTGCCCCGAAGGGGTTGAAACGACCTATGGTCCACTGGCTTTTTTCTGCCACGTACTCATTGCACCTGAAGGATAAAGGTATTTCAGAAAACCGAGAGGGTCAGTCCAGCAATGACGCCTTGATCAAGGCCCAGGAATCCGTTATTACGACGGAGCCCGGGTCGCCTCCGATCAGAATACCATCCATCCATGTATCCGCGTCTCTGCCCGCGTCTTTAAGAGTCAGGCCCGAATAATCTCCCAAGGTGTACCAATCAGCCGCGCCATAATCCGAGCGGCGCGACTCAGGATCATCAAAGTCCCAAACCTGCAATTGAAACCCTATGATTTTGCCAGGAAACAGGTCCGAAACCACGCTGTTTTCAGGCTCCTTGCGGATCAGCATATCAAAAGGAGTGACGTAGAATTCAACGACCCAGAACACCGGATTCTCCCCCGAAACCGACCCGCCGCCGTCCCCGTACGGAGGGTAACCCCACCACGGAGGGTCATCTTCCCAAACGATCTCAAACCACCGGATTGATACATGCTTCCCGTCAGGTGGGATCGAGAAGGCGTGGTACCATTGCGCATACATATCATATATCCCCGAGTCGTCGTCCAAACCCCAAGTGCGCCTATCAGGGTCGACGGAAGGGGCTCCATCATGGTCTCCGTCAACCAGAAGGAACATGTGATCCTGACGGCCACCGATTGCCATGCTACCGTCCTCGGAGTCAGGGCCTACGAAAACGTCGTCGCTGAAGATGCCGGCAACATACAGGCGCGCTGGGTTGCGGCCCCAGCCCAGCCAGATCCGAAAATCAAGGTTGGAGGGATCGTAGGCATTTAATGCAGCATCCTCAGGGTGAAACGACTCGAAGGCTGTGAAATCGAGGGCCGTGAATGTTGGCTCTCCGAGGAGCTCACCCCAGTCATCCACTATCCCGTCTTGGAGGTCGATCCTGGACTCCTCGGTTATCTCGAGAATGGGATAGACCCGGTCCCCCTGATGTCCGTGCACCGACAAGGGTTCGCACAAAGTCAAGGCTGGTACTAGAAGCCATGTAATCTCAATTGTTTTCATTACTTTAATATTCCCATCTCCTGGCATACAGAAAGGGCAGGGACAACCCTGCCCCTGCCCTTTCAAGGCACCAGTCAGGGTTATCCAACCCTGAAGTGCAAATCTCGAAAGGGCAGTTAGCGGCTGCCTCAGGAGCCTCCAGCAACGAGTCGAGGGCCGCGTACGGCCCGATGTCCGGAGTCTCCGCCTCCGTGAACGAGGTGAAGGAGAACACCCCCAAAACCGCCAAGGTGATGATGAACGCCGCCATCTTGAGCTGCGGCAACGGCAAGATGGGATCTTTCATTTTTCCTGCTTTCTTCAGTTGAGATTGGGTTAACGAGTCGGAACTACTCTCGCTGCACACGGGGCAGCGACGCGCGCCTTGCCGTTTCCATCTCCTTTCCTGCCTAAGACCTCCATTAATGGCGCACGAGCTGTCAATCCCGCTCGTGCATGAAGCCCGGGGGGGACTGCTTCGACCCCCGCAACTCTCTGTCTTTCTTCCAGAGAGATAAGCCAAAAAAAAAAAGCAAGGCAAGAGAAATTTTGGCGAGCGCCCAAGTTCCCCCATCGCGGCACGGTGTCCGGCTCGACTCTGGTTGCGTCTGAATTCGAAAGAAGCGGACAATGTACAAATCCCGTGGGGGGGCGCACCGTCACTGTACGGTACCATCGGCATCGATATCTTCCCGGCTCCACTCGCCGTCCTCCACAGGCAAAGCCGATTGTGCGATCGGGCGAATGGTTCGACTGTAGACGGAATACCAAAAAACAATCTGAACTGACAGAAAAGATGAACCTGGAAAAACTGAACTGACAGAAAAGATGAACCTGGAAAAAAAGCACGAGAACTGCGTTGCCCGCCCGCGCCGGCTGCTGAACCACAACGACCCGGGATTCTTCAACTTCCGGCCCTCGCTGCTGCCGCCGCGGGAGTACGCCGAGGTGGTGCTCGACTTCACCCGGTGGGAGGAGTTCCGCTTCGACTCGGTGATGTGGGACGTCGACGGGGCCATGGCCTGCTACCCGAGCAGATTCCTGCCCCACTACCCGGGCCTGAAGGAGTGGCTCGACGCCGGCAACGACTTCCTGCCGCACGTGGTGTCCCTGTCGCGTCAGCGCGGGCTGGAGGTGTTCCTGTCGTTCCGCGTCAACGCCGGCCAGGATCCCAACTACGACACGGCGCCGGTGCGCGGCAGCAGGGAGTGGCTCGTCGATTTCGAGGAGGACCAGGAGAAACCGCCGCGGCTCGAGCTGCCGAGACTGGACGGCGAGGTCAGCATGAAAAAGCTCGACTACGCCAATCCCGAGGTGCGCGCCTTCCAGCTCGGGGTGCTGGGCGAGCTGGCCCGCTACGACGTCGACGGGCTGCAGCTCGATTTCGCCCGGGGCGCCCCTTTCCTGCGGGTCGGTCACCAGTGGGAGCTGCGGGGCGAACTCACCCGGTTCATGCGCGAAGTGCGCGGGATGATGCAGCGGCGGGCGCGGGAACGGGGGCGGCCGTTGCTGCTGGCGGCGCGCGTCGCCGAGAACGTCGAGGGCTGCCGCTTCGACGGCATCGACATCGAGACCTGGGTGCGGGAAGGGCTGGTCGATCTGCTGATCGCGGGGGCGCGCTCGTTCGACGTCGACATCGCCGCTTTCAAGCGGCTCCCCGGTTCGGAACGGGTGAAGGTCTACCCGTGCCACGACAACCACCATTCGTCGGACGGGTACAAGTGCACGCCGCTGCCCGTCCTGCGCGGACTGGCCGCGAAGTGGTGGCGCCAGGGGGCCGACGGCATCGCCGTTTTCAACTTCCGGTGCTCGGACGAGCGCGCCGTGGAAGCGGCCGGACTGCGGCCGAAACCGGTGAGCCCCTGCCACCTGCAGGACTGGGACGCGAACCGGACCTTCCTGTCGGAGGCGGATGATCCGGGGAAGCTGTCCGGAAAGAAAAAGACCTGCGCTCTGCAGCGGCGTTCCGGCGGGGCTCCGTGGGAGTTCGGCTACCCTGAGGACGGGATCACGGTCACCCACGCGTTCCAGAATGCCAATGCCCTGGCTCCGCTGCCGGCGCGGCTGGGGCAGCATGGCAGAGGAGCGACGTACTTCAGGCTGTACGTCGGGGAATCCGCCGACAGTCTCGGGAGCTGCGAGGCGCGGCTGCGCCTGCTGGCATCGGACGAAGCCGAGGACGGCCCCGAGGAGGAGCGAGTGGGCAGCGGGCTGATCCGGCGGAATCCCTACGTCTGGGGCGACGGCCTCTACACCGTTGCGATGGCGAGGGGGACCGCCGAACGCCTGGAGGTCCGCTTCAACAACATCCGCCTGCGCCTGGCCGCGGTCGAAGAGGGCTGGCTGGTCTACCCGGTGGCCGGCGTGGTGCTGGCGAGCGGGGAGAACCTGCTGACGGTGAGGCTCGAGGAAGGTGGCGAGGGGATCAGCATCGAGAAGGTGGAGCTGGATATGGGGTAACGGAGGGGGGATCCGTCGGAGAACCGGTGTCGCCAACGTGTCCCCAGTCTCAATCGTCCTCCGACCCACCTGCGTGCACTGCCCTTCGGCAGGTTCGAAGCAGAGGCGAGACGTTTTGCCGCCACGAAGAGTCGTACCCCGGATTCGACGCCGCTGAAAGCCCTTACTCCTCCAGGCTGCGGAACGCTTCCACCCCGGCCCTGGCCGCGGCCCCGAGCAGCATGTAATCGGTGCCGTACACGTGAAACCTGAAGCCCATGTCGTTGCGGCGCCGCAGCTCCTCGGACGAGGGGACGCCGACGCCGATCGCAACGCCCCGCTTTCTTCCGGTCTCCGCCGCGGCTTCCATCGCCTCCTCGAGCTCGGGGAACGGCTGCTGCATCGGGTTGAGCCCCAGCGACAGGCAGAGATCGAAGAGCCCGAAGAAGAGGGCGTCGATCCCGGGGACCGACGCGATTTCGTCGAGGTTCTCCAGCGCCTCCCTGGTTTCGACGATCAGGGCGACGAGGATGTTTTCGTTGGCGCTGGCGTAGTAGTCGTCGTAGTCGAAGGTGTAGCGCGAGGCGCGCAGGGGTCCGAACCCGCGCGTGCCTTCCGGCGGGTAGCGGGTGGCGGCGACGATGGCGGCGGCTTCCTGGGCGGTGCGCACCATCGGCACGAGGATGCCCATACCGCCGATGTCGAGCGACCGCTGAATGGACACCGGGTCGGCGCTCGGGACGCGCACGATCGGGACCGCCTCCTGGCCGACGGCCATCAGCATGTGCTCGACCTGGGCGCTGTCGAGGCCGTTGTGCTCGGTCTCGATGATGAGGAAATCGTACCCGGCCATGGCCATCAATTCGGCGACATTGGGAGATCCCAGCCCCAGCATGGCCCCCAGGACCGGCCGGTCCGCCCGCAGCTTCTCGAGAACCTCGTTCCTGCGCATCGCTTCAGCTCCGGGACCAGAGCAGCGGCAGGTGCTCGTCGTCGGCGATGACGTCGCCGGTCTCGAGGCGGGAGAAGACCGCGTCGGGAAGGGCGCTCTGCCGCCCGCTGAAGGCCGCCCCTTCCGGCATGAAGAGGATGGCGAAAGCCCGCCGCGGCCGGCGGCTCATGTTGGGCCCCGCGGCGTGGGCGATCAGGCCGCTGATGAAGACGGCGTCCCCGGCCCTGGCCTCGACGGCGACCGGTTCGATCCCGCGCCATTGCGGGTAGTGCTCGAAGAGGGCGTCGATCCGCGTCTCGTTCAGCGCCGGCACCCTTTCGAAACGGCTCGACTTGTGGGAGCCTGGGAGGAAGTAGAGGCAGCCGTTCTGCAGGGTGGCATCGTCGAGAGCGATCCACAGCATCGTCGACTGGTGCGAGAAGTAGGGGTCGGACGGGTTGTCGAGGTGCCAGTTGGTCGGGTTGGCCCACGGCTTCTTTATCAGCGCGTGGTCGTGATACAGGCGCATCCCCGAGGCGCCGACGAGCTCGGCCGCCAGCCTGCCCAGCCGTTCGTCGAGGACGAGCTCGCGCACCAGCCCGCTCCCCTTCCACATGTTCACGCACTGGACGAAGACGTCCCTGTAGTAGTCGTCGCGGTTCTGGTTGTCGAAGAGCTTGATCTCCGGGTCGGCGTTGCCGACGAGACGGGCGACGCCGTCGTCGACGGCCCGGCGCCAGCGCTCGAGCTCCCCATCGTCGAGGAAACCGGGAAGCAGGAGATACCCGTCCTCTTCGTATGCGTCGATCTGCGATGGGGTCAGACTGGTAATCATCCCGTGCCTCCTGGGCGGCTTGCCCGCGCCGCGCGGTATCGCTTGCGTAAGCGGAAAACCTGGTCCGTTGGCAAAGCTAACGCGACTGAAAACCCGGGAGAAGAGCGATCATGAAGATCTACCACGACGACGACGTGACCCTCGACGTTCTGCAGGGGCGGACCATTGCCGTTCTCGGCTACGGCAACCAGGGGCGGGCGCAGGCCCTCAACCTGCGCGACAGCGGCATGGAGGTGATCGTCGGCAACCGCGACGACGAGTACGGCGAGCTGGCGAGGAAGGAAGGATGGGAGCCGGTGCCGCTGCTCGAGGCGGCCGGGGCGGGGGACATCCTGCTGGTGCTGACCACCGACGAGTCGATGCCCTTCATCTGGGACGAGCACATAGCCCCGGGCATCGAGGCGGGGAACACCCTCTGCTGGGGCAGCGGCTACAATGTCGGCTACAAGGTGATCGCGCCGCCCGCGGAGGCCGACGCCATCATGATCGCCCCGATCATGATGGGCAACATCGTGCGTGAGCGCTACGAGGCCGGCGACGGCGTCGTCGGGCAGTTCGCGGTGGAGCGGGACGCCACCGGCACGGCGCGCGAGACGGCGATGGCCCTGTGCAAGGGGATGGGGCTGACGCGGGCGGGGATCTACGAGTCCTCATTCCTCGGAGAAGCGTACGTCAACCTCTACACCGAACAGGTGGTGTGGGCCGGTATCCACGCCTGGCTCGAGTTCTGCTTCGAGCTCGCCGTCGAAAAGGGTCTCCCTCCGGAGGAGATCGTCATGGTGCTCTACGCCTCGACCGAGAACGCCGAGGTCTTCTCGCTGATGGCGCGCTACGGCATCTACAAGCAGATGCGCTACCACTCGACGACGAGCCAGTACGGGACCATGACAAGGGCGAAGGAGCTGCTCAACGACGAGATCCGCGAGAAGGCGCGCTCGTTCCTCGTCGACGACATCATGGGGGGCGCCTTCGTCAAGGAGTTCACCGATGGCCACGTCGAGGCGTCGAAGCGGCTGGAGCAGATGCGGGCCGAGGCGCTCGAGCACCCGATGAGCAAGCTCGAAGGGCCCATCATCGAGATGATCCAGCGTTCCTGACCGGGTCCTTCCCTACGAGGCGCCAGGCCTAGGGTGGAGCATCCGGGCGCCGGAGACTCGCCGGAACCAGGGCCTCCTGCGGCCTCAGTTTGTCTCCCCGGCCGTTTGCGGGGGGTGGTTCTCCGCTAAGAAAGGCCCGTTGCGGTATGAGGGCTCGTTGACGTAGCGCTCCGTCTCGAGGTCGAGGTGGATCTCCATGCCGGGGGGAAGTTTGACGGTCAGGGGGGATACTTCAGACCTGGTGCAGGTCCAGGAAGTGTTCAACGGGAACTTGAACCGCCTTGCTCGCCTTGCTTCCATGGACGTGGAGCTCGTTGAATTTCTTTTCTATACCCTTCAATACGCGAGCTTCGAAATACTGTTCACCACAGTACGAGCACTTGAGACAGGGAACGTCATCCACAATGAGAAACTGCCCATCGTGCCGGTAAATGTACTGAGTCTCGCGAGGCTCAAGTTCCCTGTGACCACAAAACGAACACCCTGTCTGCATCATGCACCCCTTTGGTAAGGGTTTTTGAATTTCGGTGGCATCGGAATATAAACCGTAATTATGGCAACGCGATTGTCCATTTCGCCGCACACAATATGTAACGGTTTGCCTTGTGCGGTGAATCCTGCAACCAGGCAACTTTTTCCCCGGCCCGTGTCTTCATACCACTCGAGGAGCCGGCCCGAAAGCAAGGCTTCTTCAATTTCAGCGAGAGACAGGTTGTCGTTCTGTCTTTCCTGATCGCCATGTTTCGAAACGTAGTACTGACCCGTTCTGATTCTGTCCTGTATCCAGACCAGATCGAGCATCTTGTGAGACCATTACCTTCGTGATGAAATACCCGGATACGGCGAAAACTAGAACGGTCCGTTGTGGAAGGAGGGCTCGTTGACGTAGCGCTCCGTCTCGAGGTCGAGGCGGATCTCCATGCCGGGGGGGAGCTCGACGGTCAGGTGTGAGCCGCCGACCTCGACGGTTCGCTCCTCGGCCTGCAGCGGCGGCGGCGCGTAGGTGCCGGCGTAGCCCCCCAGCTCGCCCGGCCAGTCGCTGCTGCGGCCGCTGAACGTGGCCTTTCCGAAACGGTGCTCGCCGAAGGCCCCGGCCTGGATGACGAGGCGGCGCGATTCGGCCGTGTTCAGGTTTACCAGGCGCACGACGGTGCGGCCGGCTTCGAGCTGCTCCACCAGGGCGCCGACCTCTTCGGGCAGCCCCGGCCTTTGGCGCTCGCAGTCGTAGTAGCGTACCCGGGCGTGCAGGAGGCCGCCGTTGTAGATCGGCTGCGGCCCGCCCATGGTCAGCTGGATCAGCGCCTCCGACGAAAGCGGGTTGCCCCACTGCCACTGGTGGATATGGAAGCGCGTGCCGACGTCCTCGTCCTCGCGCACCAGGGCGTTGCGGCGGTTGACGATCTGGTGGGTGGCGTGCAGCATGCGCTCCGGGAAGTCGGGGTTGGCCCCGGCCAGGTAGCGCACCCAGGGCTGCTCGTGGCCGGAGTCTTCCTTGTTGTGGAAGGCGAACACCGAGTTCCAGTCGTGTACGTCCCCCTCGCGCACCCGCTCGACGCTCTGCCAGTCCCGCTCCTCCATCGACAGGTACCACAGGGTCACCGGGTAGACGGACAGCATCGGCTGCCAGTCGAACCAGCCGGCGTCGCCGTAGCGGTAGGGGACCAGCAGGGTCTTCTGTCCCGGCTCGAGAGCGTCGAACTGCTCCACCCAGCGTTCGCTGACGCTCATCTCGCCGCGCCGGATCTCGCGCATCTCCCCCATGTCGAGGATGCGTTCCTGCTGCATGCGGGCAAGGTCGAGCCAGTCGCGATCGCCGGTGATCAGCAGGGCGTTGGCGACGGCGTCGAGAACGGCGAACTGCATGGTCAGGAAGCCGTGTGGGAAGGTCCAGCCCATGGCGCCGCCGTACCACTTGCCCCCGAGGTACTCGCCGACCTGGCCGCTGTGGCCGACTTGGTCGGGCAGCAGGCCGCCGTTGTCGCGGGCGCGCCGGTGCCAGGCGCCGGTGTACTCCACCACCCAGTCGCGGTACTTCTCCTCCCCGGTCAGCAGGAAGGCGTTCGTCATCAGCGAGGTCAGCGACAGGTTGGTCGGGGTGTCCCCCTTGTACCAGCGGTCGAACAGGGCCTGCCCCATGGCCCTGGCCTTGGCCGGGTCGGCGAGGTCCTGGACGCTTTCGATTCCGGGCAGATCGAAAAACGGCAGGTTGTAGCGCTCCATGCTGCCGCCGAGCGGGCTGTAGCTGGCGTTCTCGCGCTCGGACATCGAGCGGTAGTGAGGCCCGCGGCTGCCGTGGTGGCCGTTGAAGACGAGCTTCAGCTCCGGGTCGTAGTTGATCGCCTCGGGGTCCTCGTTGAGGTAGAAGCCGGCGAAGCGGCGGGCGCGCACCTCGTTGATCGGGTTCAGCGGGTCGGCGATGCAGAGGTTGTAGAAGGCGATGTCGCTCTCCGACTGGTGCATGTTGTCGGCGTCGAGGCCGTACTCCTTGTAGACCGTGCCGAGCCGGGTCAGCTGCCGGGTGACGGCGTTCCACTGGCGGTGGGCGAGGCCGAGCAGGTGGTCGCCCCCACCCATCAGGTACAGGGTGGGCCAGTTGAAGAAGGGCTCGTAGAAGTCGTCGTGGCTGCCGCCGCCCCACTCGTCCTTCCAGATGAACTCGCCGTCGTCGCGGGTGAAGTGCTCGAGGTAGGGGAAGACGGACTCGTCCATGGCGTCGAACAGCGCGCGCTCCCAGAGCGCCCAGTTGGGCTGCGAGACCGACGGCAGGTCGGCGGTGATCAGGGTGTCGTTGGGCATGGATTCCTCATTCGGTGAAGCGCCGGCGTTTTCCGGGCGTTTCCGTTCGGCAGGCCGTTCCGGGCAGGGCGGCCCCGGTCGTCAGTAGAGGCTCGCGCAGGAAGGCTGGCCGGCGTAGCGGTCGGTGGCGAGGTCGATGGTGATCTCGGTGCCCGGAGGAAGCTCGACCCCGAGGTACTTGCCGGCAAAATCCGCGGTCCGCGTCGCCTCGGTAACCGGCGGCCCCACGTAGTGGGCCGGGGGGCCGGGGTAGTTGCTCTCCAGGGCGGTGTACTGCGCCCCGGAGAAGCGGTGCTCGCCGTAGGCGCCGGCCTGGATCACCAGCTCGCGGCCGGCGTTCGAGTTCAGGTTGACCAGCCGCACCGTGGTCCGCCCGGCCTCGAGCTTCGTCACCAGGGCGGCGACGTCGGGAGGCAGGCCGGGGCGGCGGGCGCGGGCATCGTAGTAACGCAGGCGCGCGTGCAGGAGGCCGCCGTTGTAGATCGGCTGCGGCGCCCCGAGGGTCTGCTGGATCAGGGCCTCGGAGCTGACCGGGTTGACCTCCTGCCACAGGTGAATGTTGTGGCGCGTGCCGACCTCGGTCTCGCCGCGCACCAGGGCGAGCCGGCGGGTGACTTCCTGGTGGGCGGCCTGCAGCATGCGCTCGGGGAAATCGGGGTTGTCCCCGGCGAGGAAGCGCAGCCAGGGCTGCTCGTGGCCGGCGTCCTCCTTGCTGTGGAAGCAGACCACCTCTCTCCAGTCGTACGCCTCCCTGGCGCGCACCTCCTCGATCCGCTCCCAGTCGCCGTCGGCCATCGACAGGTTCCACAGCGCCGCGGGGAAGATCGGCGACAGCGGCTGCCAGTCGAACCAGCCGGCGTCGCCGTAGCGGTAGGGGACGAGGAAGGTTTCGCCGCGCTCTCCCATGGCGGTGAACTGGCCGATCCAGTGCTCTTCGAGGCTCATGTGCTCGCCGCGGACGTGGCGCTGCTCCCCGAGCTCGAAGATGCGGTCCTGCTGGCGCCGCGGCAGCTCGAGGTAGGCGTCGTCGCCGGTGAGCAGGAGGGCGTTGCCCGCGGCGGCGAGCACGGCCATCTGGATGTTGTACCAGCCGTGCGGGAAGGTCCATCCGTAAAGGCCGCCGTACCACTTGCCGTCGATGTACTCCCCGACGGCGCCGGAGTGGCCGACGTTGTCGGGGATCATCCAGTCGTTGGCCCGGGCGCGCTCCAACCAGGCATCGGTGTACTCGACCGCCCAGTCGCGGTACTTCTCCTCGCCGGTAAGCAGGAAGGCGTTTGTCGCCAGGGTGGTCTGGGCGAGGTTGTGGATGACGTCCCCCCTGGCCCAACGGTCGTGAGCGGCGCGGCCCATCTCCAGCGCCCTGGCGTTATCCTCGGTGTCCCTCCAGGAGGAGATGCCGGGCAGGTCGTAGAACGGAATGCCGTAGCGCTCGCTGCCGCGGTGGAGGGAGTCGCGCTGGGAATCGTCGCGGTAGCTCGGCCCCCCGGAGCCGTTGATCGGCGACAGGATGATCCGCTTCTCCGGATCGTAGTTCCTGACCTCGGGATCGTCGCCGGTGTAGAAGCCGGCGAACTTGCGCGCCCTGAGACGCAGGCTGCCATCGGCCGGATCGGCGAGGCAGAGGTGGTAGAAGAAGGCGTCGCTCTCGGAGATGTGGAAAACGTCCTCGGCCTTGTGGTACTCGTTGTGAACGGTGCCGCAGCGGGTCAGCTGCCGCGTCACCCCCTCCCAGCCGCGGTGGGCGAGCTCGATCAGGTGGGAACCGCCCCCCATCAGGTAGAGCAGGGGCCAGTTGAAGTACGGCTCGTAGTAGTCGTCCGGGCTGCCCCCGCCCCAGGCGTCGTCCCAGATGAACTCGCCGTTGTCGCGCACGTAGCGGTCGACGAAGGGGTGGACGCCCTCCTTCATCGCCGCCATCAGGTGGCGTTGCTGCACCGCCCAGGAGGGGGGCCGGGTCACGGGCACGGTGGCGCGGATCGTTTCCAAGTCAGGTCCTCCGATTTCGAGAGAGAAGAGCAGGGCTCGCTCTTTTTCAGTGGGGACCTAATCTATACCCCACGCTATACGAACCCAACAGGCAGAGATGAGCGATGCGGTGCCGACACTGCAAGGGCGTTGCCGGCGTCCGCTGCCGCCGGTACCCTTTTCAGTATGGACTCGATAGATTCAGCCCTGCAGGATATCCAGGCTACCGAAGACCTGCTCGAGAAAGCCCTGAAGCTCGCCGGGCTCGTAACCGGTGTTTTCCGGGAAGCCGGCTGGGAGCTCGTCGTCGTCGGCGGCTCCGCCGTGGAGTTCTACACCGAAGGAGCGTACATGTCCGGCGACATCGATTTATGCCGCCTGAATCCGCAACCGGTACCGCTGCGCCAGGCGCAGGATCTCATGGGCAAGTTGAAGGCGACGGGCGGCCCCCGAAGCTGGCTGGTCGGCGACCTGTATGTCGATCTACTCGGTTTGCTGGAAAACGAAGCGCGCACGGCGTGTCGTGAGATCGACACACCCTGTGGGAGGATATCGATCATTCCCGTGGAGCAGGTTCTCGTGGAGCGGGTGCTTTCGGCGTTCTATCCAGCGAGCGACAGCGAGGCGCGCGATGCCGCGAAAAAGTTGCTCGCGGTCTGTCTCGCGGGGCGGACGCCGGTCGATTGGGACGAGGTAGACCGGTTGGCGGCCTTGCCCTCTTTCGGCGTCGCCGAACAGATGACCGGCCTGAAGGCCGAGGTGAAACGTGAGCTCGACTGAGCCGGTCAAGGTTTCCTGGAAATGGGAGGAGTGGCTGTCGAGTCGCGAAGCGCGCCGCCAGGTGGCGGCTCGTGTCGGTCCGGATGTTGTCCGCCGCGCGAGAAGCTCTTCGGATCGCAGGCTGCGCCGCCTATTCGACGGCGAACGCGGCCCGGATTTTCGCAACGGCGGCGGAGGGGCGCTCTTCCGGCCGCGATGAGCCAGCTCGAGCAGGTGGAACCGTCCCCCATCAGGTAGAGCAGGGGCCGGTTGAATATCAGCCCTCGGTTGGGTTTGGTTGCTTCTTTGGCCCTGGATTTAGCAGCGGACGATCAGATTCCCGTTCGCGCTTGCGGAGTGCTTGAACAATGCGCCCAAGGTCATTTCCATGTTCGGCAGCATGGACTTTACGGTGCCGGCGAATTTCCTCAACAACAGGATCTTCAATCATCTGATACTCCCCCCAATTCTTCGGGCGAATCCTCCGCGCATCCGCGCAGCAGGTTCTCGAGAAAGTTCAAGGCAAAGGTTCCTTCACGGTGTTTCGTGTTTATCGATCCATTGTTCCCGTTCGTCATCTCCCATGTTGGGGAAATGTTGGTCTACAAATTCTTCGAGGTATTCTTTATAACTTTCCTGGTTTCCTAAGCCTAACTGAAACGAGCTTTTTATGGCCTCTTCCATAAGCCTTCTGTTGTGAAAGGCGCCTCCGCGTCCTTTCGGAAATTGGCCAATCTCCAACGCCTTTTCGACCGATTTTATGGTCTCATTAATTCCAAGCAGATACGCGCAGTAGGCACACTTTTTTGCCCCTACACCGGTACTGCTTTCTGGAAGTTTATATATGGTCGGATCCAACGGACGGCGTTGGTCTCTGTTCTGGTGGCTCCTGCCAGCATGGATGGCGCATTTCTCCGAACTCATTTTTCGTCTTCCTCCTTGGGGTTCTGCCTGGCGATTTCGGGACCTACTTGGTCGACATCGGAACCCCGGCCCCGGCCTTTCGACCGGGACCGGCTAGATTCGGGGAACCGCCCATCACACCCGTAATTCGGCCCCCCAAGTGTCCAGGTCATTCGGCGGCCAAAGTTGAGTCGGCATACCGGACGGTACATTCAATTCTGGTCTCTGCAGGATCATACTGCATGTACCAGTGGTTGATGACATCACGCCCGAGCAGCGACGGCAGTCCCTCGTTGCTCTCGTGCGGCTCGGCGATGTGCAACTCCAGCACGTAGAGTCTCGTCTGCGGCTTGTCCACAAAAGCGAGAATCGCCGGTTCGCGAAAGTAAGATGAACTGCCCCCTATGCCCTTGGAGGCTATTCTGTTGCCAAGCTGATCAAGGGGCATGCGTGCCCTTCTGGTATCTCGTGGATGCAGGCACGTTCTGTCAGCTCCCGTATCCAGCAGGAACGGTACGATCTCATTGAAATCCAGGCGGGGGATGATTACGCGGCCCTCGAGGTATGGTCGCCCCTGATCGTCAAACTCGCCGATGATCACAGGATCAGCAGGGGAGGATCCGTGTCCATGAACTCGATCACTACGTCCGCTCCATGCAGCCCACGGCCTTCAACCTCGCTGAGCACCTCATCCATGGATTCTCCTACAGCCAAGACCCCCTCCTGTCCCATCGCCACCCACTTGTCGGGATGACGTTTCAACAGATCGGAGCGCTCCTTTCTCATGCGAGCGACGATTTCGCGGTACTCGTCCATCTCGTCCATCAAGGCTTTGGCACCGCCCAATCCATCGATGACCTCCTTCACATAGACCTCGTCCATGAGATGTCTCCTTTCATTCCCGTTCGTAACCAACACGAGAGAGTCCAGCACGTTCGCGTTTTCCGCAGCAAGCGAGCTGGTTCGAATTTAAGATGCCAGATCAGGTTCCCATTCGGGAGTCATGGCCAGAATTGCTTCTTTGGCACCCTTGCATCTGTAGACGGGATACTCGTTGCGAAGTCTCGTCAGGTTCAGATAGGCATACCGGGAAAATTTGTCCTCACCAGTTTTTCTGAAAATTCCGTACCGAAGGCCATCGGTCACGATTAGGCGGCTGCAATTCGGAAATGGCGATGCGTAGTCTTGAGCCTGCGATACTGCCCACGACAAAAACGCGTTGCGGACCTTCTTGGCTTCCACGAGCATGGAGAGATGTTCAGGCTGCCGAGGCATTCTGGAGAATAATGCGATATCGAGTCTACTCCACTCTAGGGCCATCTTCTGGGGCGTCCAGCCAAGTATCCTAAGCAGCGGTACGACGAGATAACTCACCGTTTCGTGCTCTGAGGGGTTTGTTCCCCATTCCCATCTATTGTACCAGGTAGCGATTCGAATAAATTCACCGTTCGGATCCAACAGGTTTCGAATGGAATCGCTTGCAATGCCATTGTTGAAAAGGTAGTCTGCGATTTCATCGCTACTGACTTTCTCGCTCTGTTGGGGAAGATCAGGCAGGGACTCCGAACCCTGATCGCCAGGTACTGTAAGCGACTCCAGCCACGACATTACGGCGGGAGCGTCGAGACGCTGCGTCGTGTCGCCCAGCTTCATCGTGTAAGTGTCAAATTCTTTGGGTGAACCCATGCCATTTGTATCGTATCTCCACAACCAATTTACGCGGCGTGAATGTCCAAGGTTCCACCCGTCAATATCATTGAATTCGTCGCACCATTTGTATTCGCCGACGACACCGACTCCGTAGATTTCCGCGGTGCCTATTCGAAGAACGATGATATCGCCGTTTTTCATCTCTGTTTCTTCGCAGAATCGGCGCAGATCGGTTTGTTTTCTGCTGCTCAGATAGCCATAATGAGCGCCGCCATTCCATTCTTTCTCCCCGGGGCCATTCAAAATGACACCCCATTGTAGGCACAGATCCACGTGGTTGTGGGCCGGATCTCCGGCTGCATGCTGCCAAATATTTTGGCCTTGGATTTCCATAATTGTGGTCTCCGTTTTCTAATGACCGAAACTCACCAAGGCCCCAGCTGGTGAAACAACTCAGGCTCCTTCACCAAGTCCGCGTCTTCAGGTACTCCTGGATCGCGCTCTTGGGGACCGGCAGCTCGTCGATGTGGTCCTCCAGCCAGTCGGAGAAGTCCTTCTCGATGTGGTCCCCCCAGCGCCCGTCGATCTCCCCGGGCAGGTACTTTCCCTCGCCGAGGCGGGTTTTCCCGAAGATGTCGCGCAGGTGCACGATCTCGGCGGTGGTGACGGTCTGCTCCGCGAGGTGCGGGGGAATGAACACCACCGCGTCCCCCTTGCCGAGGACGATGTCCCCGGGCATCACGGTGCAGCCGCCGATGCGGGTCGGGCAGTTCATTCCGGTCAGCATGATCGTCGGCGCCGCGATCGACGGGTGCCAGCCGCGCACGAAACAGGGGAAGTCCTCGAGGCCGCGGATCCCCTCGATGTCGCGCACCGAGTTGTCGTGCACGACGCCGTTCCCCGACTTCGCCTTGATGGAGGCGGCGAGGTTGTCGCCGATGATCGCCCCCTTGTCGATCTTGCCGAAGACGTCGGCGACGTACACGTCCCCTGTCACCAGCATGTTGATCGTCCAGTGGATGTGGTCCCCCTCGTGGCCCCCCTTCTCCCCCTGCTCGTCGAGGGCGCGGCGGCAGTCGGGGCGCCGCGGCATGAAGGTCGCCGTCACCGCGCGCCCGCACAGCACCTGCCCCGGGTGGGTGTTGGTGAAGCCGCCTTCGAACTGGAACTCGTAGCCGGCGCCGTTGCAGGTGCCCCAGGCCTGGGTCAGGGTGACGTTCCTCATGCGCTCGATGATTTCGTCCGGCACGCGCGCGCGGCCGTCGGGGAAGCGCTCCCCCTCCCAGTCGGAGGTGTACTCGATCAGGTGCTCCCTGGTGAAGCTGCCGACCGGGCTGCGTTCGTAGATGTCGACGGACATGGCTACTCCTGTTTCTCGTCGCTGAAGCCGACGGCGGAGTGGGAACCGTCGCAGAACGGCTTGTTCTTCGAGGCGCCGCAGCGGCACAGGGCGTAGTGATCGCCGCTCCTCGGTCCGGGGCCGTCGGGGTTGTTGAGACCGACTCCGCCCCGCACCTCGAGCGGGCCGTCCTTCGAAACACGGATCTCGGGCTCGGAGAAGTAGATGTCGTGGAGCTTCCCTTCGAGCTTGTACGCCAGTGCGCCGGAGGGGCAGTTGCGGACCGCGGCGACGATCGCTTCACGGCTGTCCTTGTCGGGCTCGGAAACCCGCTCGTCCCCCTGCCAGCTGAAGAAGACGGCCTCGGCGCCGGCGACGCATTCCCCGGCGTGGCAGCAGCTTCCGGCATCGTCCACCACGGTGACCTCCGCCCCTGCGAACTCGCGCACCTCTCCATCTCCGCTGCGTTCGCGCTTTCCGGAAAAGCCGACCTCCTTGTGGGTGCCGTCGCAGAACGGCTTGTCCTCCGACTGCCCGCAGCGGCAGAGCGCCAGCACCCCTTTCTTTTTGGCAAACTCGGGGAACTCTACCGGGCGGCCCTCGGAATCGGTCAGTTTCTCCAGGCCCTTCACGAGGAAGGGGGCGCTCTCCATTACGTCGATGGTCGGTTTCTGGTCTGCCATGAATCCCTCTCCTGTCTGCCGGTTTCTGCTTGTCGATGTTCAGTTTGAGCTGTGTTGCGGTGCACGATAAGCGCTGCTGTTCCCCGGCGCAATTGGTTTGCCCATCCGGACAAGGATGAGCCAGGTTTTGCCCCAGAACCCGGTCAGCGCCGCCAGCGGCTGATCCCCCACTGGCCGGGACCGCTGGAGACGCGGACCTCCAGCTCTTCCAGGGCGAGGGCGTCGATTTCCCGGTCGGCGAGCAGGAGGTCGAGGAACCACCCGGAGAGCTCTTCGACGGTCACGTTGGCGACCGGAATCAGCAGGACGTCCCGCTCGAGGAAATGCAGGCGCTCCTCTCCGAAGCGGACCTCCACCCCTTCGGGGCCGCTGCGGATGTCGAGGTGCGGGGAGCCGGAGGGGAGCAGCAGCTTCTCGTCGAGGCGGGTGCACAGCTTCCCGATTATCGACTTCAGCAGCTCGTAATCGAAGGTGAGCCCGTTCTCCCCGACCCGGCCGGTGGCCCCGCCCTGCACGGCGAAGTTGTGGCCGTGCAGGTTCTCCCGCCTGTCCCCGGAGAAGATGGTGAAGTGCGCCGCCGAGAAGGAGAGGTAGTCCTTGGCTATCTCGACGGTGCAGAGGCGGCCCGCTGCACCTGCACCCCGCCTGGTTTCAGCCCCGGCCATTGCCGGCTTCGCAGCGGGTCATGCGCGGGCCTGGACGGAACCGGTCGGCGCCTGCCTCAGCTCTTTTTGGTTGGAGCGGAAGCCGGAGACGACGGTGTTGCTGTTGCGTTCGAGCAGGTTGTCGAGGTCGATGCGGTAGGGGTCGTCCTCGGCGCGGCCCACGGGACGCAGGCCGGTGTGGTGGTAGCCGAAGCGCACTGCCTTGCGCCACTGACCGGTGCGGTTGCAGTCCGACCAGTGCACGGCCATGTAGCTGAAGAAGACGACGTCCCCCGCCCGCGCCGGGATGGCCACGCTGTCGACCTTGTCGGGGTGGTACTGGTCGAGCGGCAGGTGCGGCGCCGTGTCGGGTCCGAGGACGTGCTCGATCGGCCCCTTCCTGTGGCTGCCGGGAACGACGTGCAGGGCGCCCGACTCGAACGGGGCGTCGTCGAGGTGCAGCAGGCAGTCGACGAAGTCGGCGCCGTCGTGCGGGTAGAACGGGAAGTCCTGGTGCATCGGGAAAGGGGTGCCCCTTTGCGGCGGCTTGGCGTGGAGGACGGTGTGGTGCCACTGGACGCTGTCGCCGATGAGGGCGGTGATACAGGCGAGCAGGCGCTCGTGGAGGATGACCCGCCCCCAGACCGCGGAGTAATGCTGCGGGTTGTGCAGGAACACCGCCTTGGTGCTCTCCTGCTCGTCGTCGGGCAGGTAGCCCTTCCTCCACGGCCCCCTCCAGCCGATGGTCTCCTCCCCCCACTCCTCGATGATGCGCACCATGTCGCCGGCGAGGTCGGCGACCTCGTCCGGGGTGAACAGGCCTTCGACTTTGACGAAGCCGTCGCGGTGGTAGGCGTCGATCTGTTCCCGGGTCAGCATGCGGTCATCCTCTCGGTTGGTGCCGGAGTCGGCGGAAGAAGCTGGAGACAGGATTAACAAGCGCAGTCCCTCCCTGTCGTGCAAGCTGGCGAGGCGGCGGGAATAACTGCCTTGACCCGGACCGAAGGTGGCGGGAATTTGCCCGCGTGTGCAGGGGATGGAGATCCTCGTCATCCGTGCGGGGTCCGGTTCGTGATCGGAGACCAGCGAGAGCATGGGACCGACCCCCATTCCCGGTGCAGAACCGCGAGGCCCCCTGACGCATTCCACGTAGTTCGCACCCATAGGAGGTTCATTATGAAGTTTCGCAGAGTGTGGGGAATCCTCTCTCTGTTGCTGGTCTGGGCACCGAATTCCGCTTCAGCCCAGGACAAGCTCGACACCGGAGACACGGCCTGGATCCTGATTTCCACCGGCCTGGTTCTCTTCATGATGATACCGGGCCTGGCCATGTTCTACGCCGGCTTGGTGCGCACGCGCAACGTGCTCTCGGTCTATATGCACTGTTTCGGGATTGCCGCCCTGATCACGGTCTTATGGACCCTTTTCGGATACAGCCTGGCCTTTACAGCCGGCAATCCCTTCATCGGCAGCCTGTCCAAGGTCTTTCTCAGCGGGGTCTCCCCGGACAGCCTTTCCGGCACCATCCCCGAACCGCTCTTCTTCGTTTTCCAGATGACGTTCGCCATCATCACTCCCGGGCTTATCGTCGGTGCCTTTGCCGAGCGCATGAAGTTTTCGGCGGTGTTGTGGTTCAGCGGGCTGTGGTGCGTTCTGGTTTATCTGCCCATCACCCACATGGTCTGGGGAGAGGGCGGGTACCTGGGCGCCATGGGGGTATTCGACTTTGCCGGCGGCATCGTCGTCCACATCACCGCGGGGGCGGCCGCCCTGGTGGCGGCGATCCTCGTCGGCAAGCGCGCAGGCTATCCCAAGCAGCCGATGCCCCCGCACAACATGACCATGAACCTCGTCGGCACGGCCATGCTCTGGGTTGGGTGGTTCGGTTTCAATGGCGGCAGCGCCCTGGCGGCGAACGGGCAGGCCGCCATGGCAGTCGTGGTCACCCAGATCTCCCCCAGCGTCGCAGCGCTGACCTGGATTTTTCTCGATTGGATCAGAAACGGGAAACCAAGTGCGCTCGGTTTTGCCACCGGCGCCATCGCGGGACTGGCGGCCATTACCCCGGCCTCGGGCACAGTGGGGCCGCTCGGCGCCTTTGCCATCGGCCTGTGCTCCGGTCTCGTAGCCTATTGGGCCGCCACCTGGCTCAAGCGCACCTGCGGGTACGACGACGCGCTCGACGTAGTGGGGGTTCACGGCTTCGGCGGCCTGGTCGGGGTTCTGCTGGTGTCCTTCTTCGCCTCGACCTCCCTGGGCGGCACCGTCGAGGGCCTGAACATGGGAAAACAGTTGGGTATCCAGGCTTTTGCTGCTGTCGGCGCAGCGGTTTATACCCTGATCGTCTCGTTTGTGATTCTCAAGGTCATCGACCTGGCCATCGGCCTGCGAGTAGATGAGGATACCGAGACCAGTGGACTCGATCTGAACGAGCACGGCGAAGCAGGATACGACCTGTAGGGCAGCGCCGCGTGCCGACGATCCTGACGCGAAGGGCAAACCGCTGCACCTCCTGACCCTGGGCCGCGACCGGCCGAACCCCGTCGCCGGCCCGGGCCGCAAAGAGGAGCACCCGGAAAATGACCTCCACTGATTCCGCTTTCGCCCTGACCCCGGAGCAGAAGTACGAGTTCGACTTGAGGGGCTACATCGTCCTGAAAGGCCACTACGACGAGGAGGCGGTGGCGGAGTTCCACGCCGGCATCGACGAGCTTCAGGCGATCCCCGTCGACTACGAGACCTACACCCGGCTCGGGGTCGCCAGCTATTTCCTGGCCCCGGCGATGTCCGACCCGGAGCACCCGTTCTGGAAGGGAGAGCACCGACCCGACCGGCGCCCCAACCCGGAGACCGGCGGCATCGGGCGCGTCGACCATGCCCTGTGCGGCACCGCCCGGTTCGACCGCATCGTGCGCGATCCGGTCATGAAGTCCATCCACTTCGAACTCGCAGGCGGCCCGGTCTACATCTCGGCGACCTACTACATCGAAAAGGTGGGGCCTGTTGCGGGGGGCGGGCTCCACAACGGCGGCTTTCCGCTCGACCGCGACATCTACTACGCCTACGACCACACGCAGCAGCGGTTCGCCTGCAAGAGCACCAAGAGCGTGGTGATCCTGTCCGACATGACGCGCGTGGAGAACGGCCCCTTCGCCGCGATCCCGGGGAGCCACAAGGCCAACTTCCCCTGTCCCTTCGACATGACGGACGCGGGCAGGAACCCGATGGCGGTGCCGGTGCTGGCCGCACCCGGGGACGTCGTCATCTTCTCGGAGGGGATGACCCACAACGCCTATCCCGTCGCCAACGACTCGATCCGGCGCTCGGTGTTCTTCAACTACATGCCGGCGATCGGACGCGACAACCTGCCCTTCCAGCGCATGTCCATCTACCCCGATCACGTGCTCGAACGGCTGAGCGACGAGATCGACATGCTCACCTCCGCGGGATACATCTAACCGGAGAAAAGGGTGACACCCTGCGGCAGACCGGTCCCCTGCGGCGTGAGGACTCCTGCCACCGCAGACATGGGCTGTCGATCAGGATGATCAGTGATTCCTGAGCAGTGATTTCGTTGCGGCGGAAGTGGAGGTGTGAGGGTGCTGCGGTCCGACCCTAAACCAAAATGTCCCCGACTCGGTTTACCCCCCGGCGACGGGACCGGCAAAAACTTTTTCTCGTTTGGACCAACGGACATCCCCTGTCCTCTTGGAGGGTATTTTGATCTCATTGGAGTATTGCTCCGCATGGGTTTCTACCCAAAGCCCCAAGGATGAAAACAGCTATTATCTGCATCATCGGGTTGGTTGGATCATGGGCGGTCGGGCCCCGGGTGCGGCTGTTCGACAGGGCGGACCTGGGCAGCTCGCTACGCACCACCACCGATGAGAGCGGGTATTTCGCGCTGCCGCTGACGGCGCTGCCGCGGTCGATGGTGCTGCTGGACGGGGCGGTGGGCTCCGGGGGTGGAGCCGGTTCCGGCGGGGCGGCGGATCCCTGGAATGGAGTTGCCCCACTCCACGGGGTTTCGAAGGCGCGGTGGAGCCCTCAGGCAGGACGGCGGGAGTGGGACCCGCTCCCGGGCGGGGGCTTAGGTTATCGGCGAGGGTCCGGTCTACGGGCTGACGGTCTCGGGTCCGGCGCTGGTCCCCTGGGTCGACCCGGCTTTCCGAATGGGAGGCGGGCAGGTCGAGATCCAGGTCCAGCCGCTGTCCTCCCTGCCTCGCGGGAAGGTGCCTCCGGGGGCCTGCTGGGGGACGTCAACCGGGAGGGCCAAGTCGATCTCGCCGACGCCCGGCCCATCGAGACCTACCCCGGCGACCCTTCCGACGTGTCGCTGCCGGAAGGGATCGGCGCCCCGGAAGGGGCCGAGAAGTGCTGGCTGACCACCCTGCGCGAAATACCCACACTTTCTGAACCCAGAATCGCGCGGAGCCCCCGACCGCTACCACGATGAAATATCAAGTCCGGGATTCCCTTCACCTGCGGTAGCGAATGCGAGCTACGGCCCCACGAGCAGCAAGCTGTCCCCGCGCATAGTGACCTGGCATCGTCGGCGACCGCCAGCGGCCGGCTGTCTGCATTTCGGCAAGCGAAGCACCGCCGGCAGCGAGCGACTCAGCGCCGCCGACGCGCAGCGAGTGACCGGAAACCCCCTTCACGCCAATGGCCGTGCATCGGCGTTTGATGATCTGTCGGACGCTTGCGGTGCTTAGTTCCTTCTCGCCCCCGACATTTCCGCCTCGATGGAGGCGGCGAAATAGCGGCCCGCAGGTAATCTCGGCCGCTTCCAGCCACGCCTTGACCCTGGCCACGGTAGGGGGACCCAGATAGAGCACGACTCCGATCCCTTCCTGGTCCGTCTTCGAGTGGCGGATGGTAACGCGGCCGCCATCCGGTTCGAAAGCGAGATCGTCGACCTGGAGAGCTACCAGCTCGGAGACGCGCAGCAAGCCGTCCGACATGACCGAAATGATCGCCGCGTCGCGCCGCCCCTGGATGGACCCTTCGCCAGAGGCGATAGCCGCGGCGGCCTCGGCTTGCGAGAAGTTCACGCCGCTCGCCTGACCTCGTCCTCTTCCTCGCCCCTGGCGCCGGATCCCGGCAAGAACCCGGTTGGTTCGGGGACCTACCGGCGGTGGAAGGTCCTGCAGCTTGGCCCGGAACTTGAGCGCAGCGACTACCTGGGAGCACGTCGCCGGCGACTTCTCGGCATCGTACAGGGCGGCGAGGTAGTTGGCAACGACGGTATCGGTGACGGGGTTGTCGCCGCTCGCTTTGTCGAACCTCGCCAGCGCGGCCGTATAAGCCCGCTTGGTGTTGGCGGAAATGCTGGCCTGGACGAGCTCGAGGGCCCGACTTGAGACAGTGAGGGACGGCGCTTGTTTGACGGCGACTAGTGTGGTGTGGGTGCTCATTTCATGTGCCGATAAGCTGTCCTCTAGGACGACCTGAGGTGTACTCCGTCAACTGACAGAAAAATGAGGTGAAATAAGGTGCATTTTCATGCTTCCTGGACCGGGGTTGTTTCCCGTACCGAGTACCGGTACGGGCTGGCATACCCCAGCGCTTAGTGAAAGCGACCCAAGCTATTTAATTAACTCGAAAGGAAACCGTTCAGTTCCCTGGAAGATTGGGGCCGAAAAGGCACGGTCTCGAATCGCCGCCAGCGGTTGCCGCAGAGGTGCCAGTCGACCTTGTTGTCATCGGTATCCAGCGCCTCGAAATCCAACTTGTGGCGAAGTAGCGCCCCCCCGGGCGGGAGTGCGCGATCTTATAATTCAACGCGACCATAATTGTTATCAAATGTTATAAAATGATTCTTATAAGATCGGTTAAACAATCTATTAACCGAGTCTATCATCCGCAAATGTTCGAAAATCTTCCCGGATATGTCAAGCACTTTTTTCGCCCAAACGACAGGCAGACCCAGGGAGAGCAGTCTGAGCGACGCAAGTTGTTTCCCATTTTCGCCCTCATGATCTTCAATTTCGGAACGGGGCCGGACACAGTCTGGCCGATTCGCTGACGAGAACGGCGCCTTAAACGACGGTTTCCTCCCCCCGGCCATACGGTAAACGTCGGATCGGCCCTCGATTGATCCCGCCCCGGGATTCGCCCCCGCCGTCGCCGATATCCACCCCCGGCGGTGCTCGCCCGCATCGGCCGCGACCTGGTGAGAAACGGAGAGTCCCTCCACATCCTGAGAGGTGGTCGACGGCCGCCTCGTTCTGGTGTCCGCCGAATGGGACGTGGTAGGCGCCTGGCCAACCCTGGCATGCGACCAGGTCGACGTGCCCCAACCCGGCCTCGACCGACAGGGCCCCGGCCCACCGTGCCGGCCGGCTGGTATTGGTTCTCCTGACCTGGGAATCGGACCCGGGGCGAACCCCCTGAAGAGGGCGACCGCCGCCCGGGGGCAACCATATCAGGCGAACTGGCCTCGCGCCTGAAGGCCCCCACCTCAGCAGCGAAGTCCTCGGCCAGGGCGGCCACTGGTGGGTAGGGCCCAACCTTTCGAGGGCGACGATAAAGCGGCCAAAACCCGGTTCCTGCGTTAAGCCCGGAAGGCCCCCAGCCTGACCATTCTGTGGTATCTCCGCGACCCTTCCGGGGTCCACGGCGTACCGCAACGCCTCTGCGCCCATCCGTCCGATCCCCTGGTTTCCCAGCGCACCGCCGCCTGGGCGGACCCTGCTGGCCGTTTGCGGCGTTACTGAGGCCGTCGACACCCGCGACGGCTGGCGCCCACTTCCACGCCGCCGCCCCCCCCCGGGTTGCCTCGCCGCCTGGAGGTCGAACGGCAGGCCAGGGTCGGGCCCGAGATCCGGGTCGACCTCTCCGAACTGGCCCGCGCCGACCTGGCGACCCGAGCACCGCGCCTTCGGCAGCTTCATCGACGCCAGGGTGCCCGAGGCCGACGCCCGCCAGTTATGGGACCTGCCCACCCCCGGAATTGACCCCCGGGAAATGGCCTATTTGGCCACATGCGGCCCGGTTCCTTCCAAGTCCCCCGGGTCGGAAATGGACGCCTCCAGGGGCCCGGATTACTAGCGATATCCGATCATATCGAAACTGCCAGATCCATCCGAAAACTGCCTGAAACGCGGTTTCCCAAGGGAGAAGAAGCCTCGATGAATAATTGCCACCAAGAATCCATGAAATGGCTGCGCGTAGGAATGCTCGCCGGACTGGCCGTGTCGTTGTTCGCCGGCGGTGTCCGAGCGGAGCCTAGCACGAAGACCGGCCCTGCCAACGTTATGGTAACGCCCGGCTCGGCGAAGCTCACGGTATCGTGGGATTCTCTTCCGGAAAGTTGGGAGGCCGTGGGATACCAAGTGGAGTGGAGGGAGAAAGTCGATTCGGGGGACCCTAAGGAGTGGGAATCCCACGACATCACGGACCTAACCGAAACCACATATGAGATTGGGGACCTAGTGTCCTGTCGCAGAGATTCGTTCACAAAGTCTCTTGATTTTGGCGAGGATGGAATCCGCCGTAGCCGTCCAGACGAAAGGGTGTGCGTTGGCGTTCCATTTGGCCGTGTAGCGTTCGATTCGCTCGATGAGCTCCGACACCTTGCGGAACGAATCGCGCCGAACCGCCTGGCGGGTGAGGATATTGAACCAGATCTCCACCTGATTGAGCCACGAAGCATACGTGGGAGTGTAGTGAAGGTGAAATCGGGGACGCCGTGCCAGCCATCGCTTGACCTTGGCATGCTTATGCGTGGCGTAGTTGTCGACGACGAGATGAATATCGAGGTCAGCGGGCACGTTGGCCTCGATGTGGCGCAGGAACTGGAGGAACTCCTGGTGACGATGACGGGGCTTGCACTGGGTCATCACTTCCCCGGTGGCGATGTCCAGGGCGGCAAACAGGGTGGTGGTGCCGTGCCGCTTGTAGTCGTGCGTAATCCCTTCCACGTATCCCAGTCCCAGGGGCAGCATGGGCTGACTTCGTTCCAACGCCTGGATCTGGCTCTTCTCGTCCACGCACAGCACCAAGGCGTGCTCGGGGGGATTCAGGTACAAGCCGACGATATCCCGTACTTTGTCGACAAAGAAAGGATCGGTGGAAAGCTTGAAGCGCTTGTGTCGATGGGGCTGCAAACCATACGTGCGCCAAATGCGATGAACCGCGTCCTTGGTCAGGCCGGTTTCTTCGCCCATGGAGCGCACCGACCACTGTGTTTCGTCTTTGGGCTTGGTCTTCAGGGTCTTGTATACCACCTCGGCTACCTGCTCGTCCGTGATCGATCGCGGCGCCCCTGAACGTAGTTCATCATACAAGCCATTGAGTCCGTTGTCGAGAAAACGCCGGCGCCATTTGCCCACCGTAGCTCGCGTCACACCCACCGCGGAAGCGACCGCTTCATTGGGCCAGCCATCGGCGGCCAGCAGCACCATCTCGGCTCGCCGCACCAATCCGTGGGGAAGACTTCGTGATTTGGCCATCGATTCCAGTCGTTCCCGGTCCGACGGACTCAGCTCTAACGGCGTTAATGGACGCCCCGTCACCATAGGTCTCTCCTTTCAGAAGGGGGATAAGGGAAACCTACGGCACTTTCAATTGTTTGTACAGTTAATTACACGACATGACACTAGGGGGAGACAAGGAGTACGAGGTGCAGGTTTTCGCCAAGGACCAGAACGGCGACTACTACGTCACCCCCTACGGGCAGGCGGCCCCCCTCCGGCCGTATCCGGGCAAGGTGGAGAATGTGGTGCTGACTTCCGGCTCGGCGAAGCTCACCGTAGAGTGGGACAAGGTAGCTGGGGCCACGCACTACGTAGTGGAGTGGAAGTCGGGGGTGCAGAAGTACAAGGAGGAGTCTGCCTCTGCCAGTTCGCGTTACCGCCTGGAGCTAACGGCCGATCCTGAGCCTGCCCGATATGAGTATGAAATTGGTTCAGATGCTTCAGATGAGGATGGCCTGAGCGGCGACACCGAGTACACCGTGCGGGTGACCGCCAGAAATGGTGGCTATCCTGGCGGAGCCCAGCTCGGAATGCCCTCGGGGGAGGAAATGGCCACGCCGGCACCGGCTCGAGTGATGAATGTGACGGTGAAGTCGAAGCCGAATACTCTTGAGGTATCGTGGGATCCGGTAGACGGTGCCACGAAATACCAAGTGGAGTGGAAGACAGGGACGCAGCGGTACGACCAGGAACGCCGACAGGAGGAGGACGCACCTGAAACCAGTTTGGACATTGACGAGCTATCGGCGGCCAGCCAGTACACGGTGCAGGTGAGGGCAATAAACGACCACGGCAACGGAGATTTCTCGGACGAGGATACGGCCAACCTGCCGGCACCGGGCCAAGTGAATCCGGCGAGCGTGTCGGTGAACAATGAGGAGGCGAATCAGCTCACGGTACGGTGGACGGGGGTCCCCGGGGCAACGAAGTACAAGGTGCAGTGGAGGTCGGAGTCGGAGGAGTTCGAGGCTGCGTCTGAGCCGCCAAACCCAGCAGAGGACCGCGAAGAAGAAACAAGGTCTGGAACGAGTCTAACGATTGGGGATGGTCAGGCTTCTTTGTCGGCGGACAAGGAGTACACGGTGCGGGTGATCGCCTCGAACGATGGCGGCCAAGCCGCTGACCCCGGCGACGGGGGCGACGGCACGCCCTCGCATGAAGAGGACGATGGGGTCTCCGAAACACCAATTCCGGGCCAGGTGAACCTCCCCGCCATCAACGTGACGGACGGCCCGAAGGAGCTCCGGGTATGGTGGGCGGAGGTCCCGGGAGCCAACGAGTACACGGTGGAGTGGAGGAAGGACTCGGAACAGTTCTCGGATATTCCGCCGACCCAGCAGAGAATTGAGACGGAACTGTACACGGCAACCTATCCTTTGAGGATTCCGATTGAGGATGTAGGCACCCAGTACTGGGTGCGGGTGTACGCCTCAAGCGATGGGGGCCCTGGGCAGGCCTCAACAGAGCGACCTGTAATCCCTCAACCCCCGAAGGTCGGCCAGGTGACGGGCGTGACGGTGACTTCCGGCTCCGGCCTCGAGCTTGGGGTGAACTGGGACCCGGTCCTGGGGGCCACGAGCTATACGGTGCAGTGGTGGACGGGAACCACCGCGACATACGCCGAAGCAGCTGAGACTGACCAAATAGGTGAAGCCTCGGGTATTGCTGGGAGGAGTTATAGGATTCGCGCCAAGACGGATGATGATGCTACGGATGATGATGTTCTGGAGTGGGGCACCGGGTACAGGGTGGCGGTGCTGGCCGGCGACGACGGCGAACCCTCAGAGGCGGTCAGGAGCACGACCAGGCCGGATCAGGTGACGCTCGGGGCCACCCCCGTGACTGCCGGCGAAGGAGGGATGCTCACCGTCTCGTGGAACGAGGTAGAGGGGGCCACCGGCTACAAGGTCCAGTGGAAGTCGGGGTCGAAGAGCTTCGAGAATGCGGCAACCGACGAACGCGAAGCAGAGGTGGATGACGACGGCAGCTCCTCCTTTACCCATGAAATACCCGACCTGACGGGTGCCGAGTACACGGTGCGGGTGATCGCCACCAACCAAGGCGGCGACGGCGAGGCCTCAACGACCGCAACAGGCACGCCGACTCCGGCCCAGGTGATGGAAGTGAAGGTGGTGCCCAGCGTGGAGCAGTTCGTGGTAAGTTGGAAGGAGGCACTTGGGGCCACCAAATACGTGGTGGAGTGGATCGCTGAAGAAGCAAGTTTCCCGGATCCAGATACGGATAATAAAATCAGTAAGTCCCCGGCGCAGTCTGGGACGGAGTATGCGATTCGGACGGGGTTGAAGGTGGGCACCGATTACCGGGTGCGGGTGACTGCTGAAAACGCGAAGGACGTCAAGGGGACTGCGTCGGAGGGCGTCTCCCAACGCCTTTTGCCGGCCAAGGTGATGGGCGTGAAGGTGGCTTCCTGGGAGGAGAAACTTAGGGTTGTGTGGAACCCGGTCCTGGGGGCGGAGAGTTACAAGGTACAGTGGAAGTCGGAAGACGAGCCGGACTACCTCAAGAACGACCCGGAGGAAGCGAACGACCCCCACCGCGAATTCCTGGTGACAGGTGACCCACCACTGACTAGTTATACGATCGAGAAAGCAAATTTTGCGTCATCCACCCTTGATGGTCTGGATGCGCGCAAGGAGTACACGGTGCGGGTGGTCGCCACGAGCGAGAAGGACACGGACGAAATCGGCGGCGACGGCGAAGCCGATGAAGTATCAGGCATGCCGGCGCCGGCACACATCCCATTGTCCGAAATTGACGAGGCGGTGACCGCCGGGGCGAATAAGCTGGATGTAGTGTGGGACCCGGACCTGCTCGATGATGAGGACGCGGAAGAGGTCGTGGGGGCGGCGAAATACGTGGTGCAATGGAAGTCGGGTAATCAGGACTACGGCTCGACTCGCCAAGCTGTAGTGGAGGAAGCCTGTTATACGATTGAGCCTCTGGACCCGGGCACCCAGTACACGGTGCGGGTGGTCGCCGAGAACGCGAACCGCGACAGAACGCCCATGGAGGACACGGAGGCGGACGTTCCAAACGTTGTAGACCTTGGTACTGTTGAGGCCATGGGAACGCCTAAGCCGGCTCAGGTGGGGGAGCCAACGGTGACGAATCCGCCGGATGGGGGCAGGCTCCAGATATCGTGGACCGCGCCGGACCGGGCTCCCACTGGCTACAAGGTGCAGTGGAAGTCGGGGACCGATAACTTCGCAGCGGACCGCCAAGAAACAACGTCCGAAACGAGCCTTACGATTGGGGATGGGATCCCGAGTGGGGATGGTGCTCTGACGGCGGGCACCGAGTACATGGTGAGGGTGATCGCCACGAACGATCCCACCAGCGACAATACCGCCGCCGACGATGGCACTCCCTCAGACCCAGCCACCGGCACGACGAAGCCATCCCAAGTTGTATTTCCTTCTTCTCCGGGCGATGTAACCGTTGGCCCCGGTGAGGGGGAGGTCACAATAACGTGGAATGCGCCCACGAATGAGGATGAGGTGGTGGATGAATACATAGTGGAGTGGAAGCCGCAATTGCAGTCGGTGTGGGACCGGAGTGAAAAGGACAATGTGCCTTCGTCTCCTACCTCTTACACGTTTCCCTCTCTGAGTAGTGACGTCCATGTACGGGTGTACGCCACCAACGCCGGGGGCAATGGACTCCCCTCAGATCCACCATTGGAAATCACTGCGCCGACCCGGGAAGCCACCCGGGTGGCGATGGTGGAGGTGACGCCCGGTGTGGAGGAGCTCGAGGTATCGTGGAACGCTGTCTCGGATGCCACACACTACCATGTGCAGTGGAAATCAGGAAATGATGCTTACGACCCTCAGTCGGCCGATGACCCCGAGACGACGGGTAACACTCGCCGGGTGAGCAGCAGTTCGAGAACGTATACGATTGAAAACCTGGTTCCTGGCACCGAGCACATGGTTCGGGTGTACGCCGTAGGCGAGGCGAGTGATTTCCCTGCTGTTATGGATGCTGCGGAAGGTTTTTCTGCTCGGCCGGCGGGCACCGGAAAAGCCTCGCATGCTGACGCTAGGGGGGGTTCCGGCACGCCGGTACCCGCCCAGGTGACGGGGGTGGATGTGGAGCCCGGCGAGGCGACGCTCACGGTAAAATGGCCGAGGCTTGCCGAGCAGGGGGCCAGCAGTGCCACAGTAAAGTACTTGGTGCAGTGGAAGTCGGGGTCGCAGGAGTACAGTGACAAGCGCTGTATAGCAGCTGTAGATGGTACTAACCCTGGAGATCTTCAGGGTTCTACCGGCGAGTATACAACTACCGAGCCCTCTGGAAGAATAACCGTTGTATTTCAAGAGGATTTTCTGAGTGCCAGCGCGGGCATGATGATGGATTCGGGCGCCGAGTACTCTGTGCAGGTTTTCGCCGAAATCAATGGGGTTGAGGGCGAGCCCTCAGATACAAAGTCAACCACGCCCCAGCCGGGCGCGGTAGCGGACTTGATGGTGAAGCCCGGCGCCGGGGAGCTCGTGGTGACGTGGAAAGAGGCAGCCGGGGCCAAGGACTATATCGTGCGGTGGAAGTCGGGGACGGAGGAGACGTTCGATACGGCGGCAAGGGACCGACGCGAAGCCACGGGGATTTCTGAGCTGGAGTATCCGATTCCGGGTTTGACGGCCGGCACGCAGTACTCGGTTCAGGTTGCGGGTTCAAACGACGGCGGCGAGGGACCGCCCGCTGAGGATAGCGGCACACCCTTGCCGGGCATGCCGACCTTGAGGTCGGTTACGGCCGAAGCCCCGGGCCAGCTCACGGTTACCTGGGACCTGGTCGACGGGGCCTTGGGATACAAGGTGCAGTGGAAGAAGGAGTCGGAGCCGACGTTCGGTACTGACCGCGAAGCCAGGCCGGCCGAACCTCCATATACGATTATGGGGCTGGACCCGGCCACCGAGTACGACGTGCAGGTGATCGCCACCTTGGACCATAGCAACCTCAACAACGCGGAAGAGGACGACGGCATGCCTTCCGACCCCCCCCTCACAGGTCTGACCAGGCCAGGTCAGGCGGGGCCGGTGACGGTGATGGAAGGCGTGAAGAAGCTCCTGCTGTCGTGGCCCGAGGTAGACGGGGCGGACGAATACAAGGTGCAGTGGAAGTTGGGGTCGGAGGAGACGTTCGATAATGCTGCAACCGACGACCGCGAAGTCTCGGAGATTACGGGGACGAGGTATACGATTGAGGACCTGACGGCGGCCACCGAGTACACGGTGCGAGTGATCGCCTACAACGCGAGCGGCGACGGAACGCCCTCAGTGGAAGCAGAAGGCACTCCGAAGGAACTCGCTGTGGGCCAGGTAGCGAACGTGGTGGTGACTCCCGGCCCGCAGCAGTTGGCGGTATCATGGGACCCGGTCACGGTCACCGGGGCCACCGGCTACAAGGTGCAGTGGAAGTCGGGATCGGAGACGTTCGATGACGCCGCAACGGACAATCGCGAAGCCACGCCGAGCCCGGCGACCGCAACAAGTCATACGATTCGGCCTCTGACGACGGACACCGAGTACACGGTGCGGGTGATCGCTATCGTGGCCGGGGAAGGCCCCGAGCCATCAGATCCGGCCTACGGAACGCCGATGGATCAGGCGCCCCAGGTGGCGAACGTGGAGGTGGTTCCCGGCCCGCGGCAGCTCGTGGTATCGTGGACCGCGGTTCCTGGGGTCGACAGCTATAAGGTGCGGTGGAAGTCGGGATCGGAGACGTTCGATGACGCCGCAACGGACAATCGCGAAGCCACGCCGAACCCGGCGACCGCTACAAGTCATACGATTAAGAATCTGCTGCCAGGTACCGAGTACACGGTGGAGGTGATTGCTATCGTGGCTTCATTCGACGGCCTGCCCTCAGTAGAAAAACCAGGCAGCCCGACGCTGGGTCAGGTGGCCAACGTGCGGGCGGCTGCCAGCGTAGGAGCCCTCACGGTATCCTGGGACGCAGTTCCTGACGCCACCGGCTACACGGTCGAGTGGAAGTCGGGAGATCAGACCTGGGATCCCAGCCGCAGCCGCGAGGTCCCCTCCGGACTGAGAACCACGCTTTCGAGCCTGACAGCGGGTACACAGTACATGGTACGAGTGACTGCTACCTTGGATGAGTTCAAGGGAGAGGCCTCAGAGGCTATGGGAACTCCTCGGAGGGCGCCTACGCCGCGGCCTCAGCCACCTCGGCAGCAGCCCACGCAGCCGCAGCAGCCCACGCAGCCGACGCAGCCCCCGGCCGCCAAACCGCCTGCGGTTTTGACGCCGCCTATAGTGAACCATGTCAGCCTGAATGCGGTCGATGGCGGGCTTCAGGTTCGCTGGCTCTCGCTGGCCAAAGCCGGCTACAAGGGATCGGTGACCGGGTACAAAGTGCAGTGGAAATCCGGGTCGGAGTCGTATGCCTCGGCCCGCGAAGACACCGCTACCGGCCCGCTCACGTGGATATTCCATACCATCCCGGACCTGAGTCACGAGACCGAATACACGGTGCGGGTGCTCGCTTTCAACGAGCACGGCGACGGCCCGTCCTCCGACGAGCTCACCGGTACCCCTCAGCCGACCATGCCCAACGAGGCCCCGACGGCCGATTCGGGCCCGGACCAGTCGGTGACCACCGGAGCCGAGGTGACGCTGGACGGCAGCGGCAGCCAGGACCCGGAGAAGGGCTCGCTGGAATACGCCTGGAGCCAGATTTCGGGGGCTTCGGTGACGTTGAGCGATTTGGCGACGATTGGTCCCTCGTTCACGGCCACCGCGCCGGGGGTCGTCTCCTTCTCCCTGACGGTCAGCGACGGTAAACTGAGCTCGATGCCGGACACGGTGGTAGTGTCGGTTCAGTCCCCCAACAGGATCGTGGGTGTCCTGAAAGGGGAAGCCCGCGGCGCCAATGCGCAGCAGCCGCGAGGCAGCCAGCCGCAGCAGGGGGGCCTGGGTCTGGACCCGGCCGCGCATCTGGACGCCGGCCAGGAAGTGACCCTGACCCTGTCGGTTACCGAGTCCGTCTCCTATGTCCTCCAGGTAACCGGAGGTCGGGGAGTCACCTTGAGCGGGCAAGGCGTAACCGATCAGGGTGAAGGCCGGGCCCAGCTGGATGCCGAGTCCTGGTCGGAGGGGCAACGCACCGTGGTGTTGAGGGACACGGTGGGCATCGACACCCTGTCGGTGGCCCTTGTGGATGCTGAAGGCGAGCCGGTAGCCACCCTGGCGCCCCGGATCGTCTACAACCCGGAGGTCCGTGACCGTCTCCGGGTCACCGGCCTGCCCGACACCCTGACGGTGAGCCAGCTGTACTGGGGCGACGTCTCGGTGCTCGACCGCTACGGCAACGTGCGCGTCGGCGACGACCTTTCGCTGAGCCTTTCGGCCAATCAGGAAGGGGTCGGTTTGTCGCCGTCGGTGCGCTTGAGTGAGGGTATGGGGCGGTTCTGGGTGCGCTCCGATTCGCCTGCGGAGGAGCTGGTTGTGACCCTCCGGGATGCCCAACGCACCCTGAGCCAGTCCGAGTCGGTTGTCGTGCGTCCTCTGGATGCGCCCGACCAACTGGTGGCAGCCGACCACCCCGACGACGAGGGCGGATTCCTTCTGCTGACGTGGGATCTGTCGGTGGATCATTCGATCCTGGATGGCTACCGCATTTTCCGCGAGCAGGCCGAGGCCGCCTCGCCGGGCACCGAGTGGGCCTGGGTGAGTGCAGATCCGGACGCCATGGAGGGCCGCGCCGTGGTGGCGACGCTCGACACGGTGTCCACCGGCTGGGGCATTGTTGCCCAGCGCGGCGGGGTCCCCGCCGACGAGGACATGGACGAGGACATGGAGGATGAGAGTTGTGTCCGGATCGTGGTCCTGGGCGAGCAGGCCGCCGGCCTGACCGTCGAGGTGTACCGGGGTCTGTTCGAGCTGCGCTCGTCCAATTTCCTCTGGAAGGGAGAAGCCGACGCGAGTGGGCAGGTGAGGCTGACCGTCTCCAATGAGGTCAGCCGCGGCGGTTTTTACCGGGCCCGCGTCCTCGACGCCGGCGGCAGTGTGGTAGGCCAGTGGAACAGCATTCCACTCAATCCGGGCGGCTGCATCTCCCTGGAGCTGACCCTGGGCGGAGATGCCCAGGTGACCACACCGATGTCGGTGGAACCTCAACCGCAACAGCCCGATGTGATCCTGCGGTCCTCGGTTGCCCGGGCCGAGCCGGTACGCGCCGTGGACAACACCGCCCCGGAGGCGGTGGCGTCTTTCCAGGCGCTCGACGCGGCCGACGACGACGGGGGCCGCATTGTCCTGTCGTGGACGGCCTCGCCGTCCGACCAGCAGGTCAGCCGCCGGGTCACCGGTGCGATCGGTCCGGTGGTCTCTGACCGGGTCCCCGGGGTGTTGGGCTATCGCGTCTACCGCAAGCCGGCCGAAACCGAGGAGAGGTTTGCCCTCCTCGGGACGGTCGTGGCCGGCGACACCGCCTTCGTCGATTCGACGGTCGCCAACGGGGAGCGGTTCACCTACACGGTGGCCGCCTTCGATGAGGACAACGAGACCGCCTCGGAGGAACGCTCGGCCATGGCCATCCGCAACGAGGTTGTAGACGTCAACGGACAGGCCATCCAGGGCTTGTTCGGCGCCGATGAGCGCGTCGGGTTCGACGACTACTTCCACCTCGCCGATCACTACGGCAGCACGGCAGCGAATGCCCAGTGGGAACCGGCGTTCGATCTGGCCTCGAAGGAGGCCGTGGACGCCGACGGGCTCACCGTCTTCGCCGAGAACTTCGGTCGTCAGACCGGGGCCGTGGCCAAGACGACCCCGTTGCGCTCGGGTGGCAACCCGGAAACGCGGCTGGATTTCCAGGGGGGCGTCCCGTTGCCGCGGGTCGGCGAGGAGTTCGTCCTGACCGTGCACCTGAGCGACTTCGGTCTGCTCAAGGGGTTCGGCTTCCTGCTTGAGTTCCGAGCCGAGGAGCTGGAGCTGGTTCGCGCCGTGGCAACGGACAACCGCCTCGGCGAGGGGCCTCTGGCCGCGCCGCAGGTGCTGGCCGTAGAGGACGGGAAACGTGCCATCGTCGCCTACGGGGACCCCGTGTCCGAAGGCCCGGTGGCGGTGGATCTGGTCCTGCGTGCTCGGAGGGAGTTTGAAACCGGCTTCATCCAGATCACCGAGGGCCAGGTTCGCGACGGGGCCTTTGCCGTCAACGACATGGTGTTGCCGGCTCCGGTGGAGTTGGAGACCCTGCCCGAGACGTACGCCTTGTCGTTCAACTACCCGAACCCGTTCAACCCGGAGACCACGATCAAATATGCGCTTCCCCGGGCGTCGGATGTGGACCTGGTTATCTACAATGCACTCGGCCAGGCGGTGCGAACCCTGGTGGCCGGGCGTCAGAGTGCAGGTCGTTATGCCTTCACGTGGGACGCGACCAACGACCGCGGCCAAGCGGTGTCTTCGGGGATCTACCTGTACCGCTTGCAGGCAGGAGACTTTGGTAAGGTCAAAAAGATGCTGTTGCTCAAGTAGTTGGTACCGGACGGAGGGGAGGCAGATTACCCCCTCCGTCCCTTTTGTATCGGGAGATGGGATGAAAACCCTTACTTCGATTTTGGAGTGGCCTTCATTTGAGGGTAAGGGCAAGACATCCCATCTCCCTTTTTCGTAAAACCCTTTCTCACGGGGTCTAACTGCGGCTGTACCGCCCTCCTGCCGCGCGGCGTATATCGGCCTCCCCCTGCCGCCTCAGAACCCCCCCTCTCCGACCGTCATCAACTGTTTGGGATGCCTATTTCCAGTCCCGGGAATCCGGGACGTCGACCCAGATGGAGCCCGCGGCGATCGACTGCTGGCTCACCAGGCCCGGCAGGGTCATGTCCATCGCCTGATCGATGCCGATGGGGGGCTCGCTCCCCTCCCGGACCGCGGTGACGAAGTCCTGGACCTGCCAGTAGTCGCCGCCGCCGTGTCCGGCCCGGACCGCCTCTTCGGGGGGATGCTTCCAGAACTCCGGCAGGAACTCCTCCTCGAGGTCCTCGAGGGCTTCCCAGACGGGGGTCTCGCTGCGGCTGCGCAGCCAGATTTTGCCGACTCCCCTGAACCCGTCGGATGACTCGTAGGAGCCGTCGGTCCCCTGCAGGGCGTAGTGGGTCATGTTGTGCGGCCGGTCGGAGAGCATGTCGACCCGGATGTGCGCGAGGCCGCCGTTCGACAGGCGGCACATCATGGTGACGGAGTCCTCCATCTCGTACTGATCGCCGCGCGGGTCGCGGTGGTGGTGGCCGCTGCCGACCGCGCAGACCGAAACCACCCGGTGCGGGGCGAACCACTGCAGCACCGGACCGAGGCTGTGGGTGGGATAGGTGCAGGCGTTGACGCCGGTCTGCCAGCGCCGCCGCCAGCGGGTGATCTCGTTGAGCTGCTTGAGCTCGTGTATGTAGGCCCCCTCGGCGTAGTAGAGGTCGCCGAACAGGCCGCGGACAGCGATCTCCCGGACGATGACGTTCGGCTTCATGTAGGTGAAATTCTCCCCCATCATGTAGACCGCGCTGCTGCGCCGGGCGGCGCGCACGAGCCCCTCGCACTCCTCCAGGGAGACCCCGGCGGTAACCTCGCTGAGGACGTGGATGCCGCGCTCGAGGGCCATGACCGCCTGGGGCGCGTGGAGCGGCATCGGGGTGCCGATCACCACGGCGTCGATGAGCCCGGCGTCGAGCATCGCCTCGGCGTCGGTGAAGGTCCGCTCGACGCCGAGACCGGACGCGGTCTCGGCAAGCTCCTCTTCGGCGATGTCGCAGAGCGCGGTGATGGCCGCGGCCGGGTTGGCCTGAAGGCCGTTGGCGAAGCTGCCGCCGCGGCGCACCGCGCCGATGATGCCGAAGCGAATCGGCTTTTCATTCATTACTGGCAGTTCTCCTTCGGCCTAAGTGCCCGTCGATCGCCGCTGCACATAGCTGAGGGCAGCCCGTGCGAGCAGCCCGGACCGCGTCTCCCCCTCCCGGGCCGCGGCCTCGTCCACGATGGCCAGCACCCGGGCCGGCACGGTGATGTTGATCCGCCTTGCCTTGCTCGACAGCTTGGAGATGTCGACTGAAACCAGCGCCCAGATCCCATCCCCGTCCTCGTTGGCTTGGTGTACCTCGAGCGGCGCTTGCTCGGGTACCGGCTCGCCGTCCATGAGCAATCCCTCGATATGGCAGGCGATGGCCTCGTGAGCGGACTCGATAGCCTCTTCGAGTGTATCTCCGGCCGAGAAGCATCCGGGCAGATCCGGCACGGTAACTCCATATCCGGTTTCTTCGTCTTTGTGAATCACAACTGGAAAACGCATCAGCGATCCTCCCATTTCCATTGAGCCTGCCGGTAAATGTTGCGCAGCGTCCCGATCGGAATGTCCTTGCACGGATGCTTTACCGTAACCCGTCCGGGCTTCTCGGGGTGGGTGAAATTATGGTGGCTACCCCGCGTGTTCCTCAGCACCCAGCCGTCCCGCTTCAATTTCCGGATGATGTCCGTGCTTTTCATTGGTGTGTAAAATACACACTCCTTATTCTCTGTCCATGATGGACATATCCAGTCGTCTCGATGCCGACCCTTGCGGCGCATTTCCGCAACAGCGGTCCCCTTTGGTCAGTGAGTGAGAAGGACCGGATGGTGCCTCAGCATTGACAAGGAGATGCCGTGAACGATACCGACTACCTGATGCAGAAGATGGCCAGGGCCTTCGAGATGAGGGAGGGGAGGAAGTTCAGCGCCCTCGAGAAGCAGTTCCTGACCGCGGCGGCGCACGGCGCCACCGACCTGTCCCACGCCAGCTGCGACGTCCCGCGAATGGGAGCCCTGCTGCAGAAGCGGCCGGCCCTGCTCGAATCGGTCGGTTCCGTCGCCCTGTCGATGGCGGTCTCCTACTTCGGAACCGGCGACGCGGTCCGCTTCCTTCTCGATCGCGGCATCCGCGAGTTCTACGACTGCGAGACCGGACTCTACAGGAAGCACCAGCACGAGCCGGTGACCAAGGCCTTCTACCACGGGAACTTCAAAACCCTGCGCACGGTATTCGAGGCCGGCGTAAGCAACGCCTCGGTAATCAGCACGTCGCACGTGGGGTGGCCGGCGAACACCTCTCTGCTGTTCTGGGCGGTCGGCAGGCCGGTCGAGTACACGGAGTTCGCACTGGCGTACGGGGCCGACCCGGAAGCGCCGTTCTCGGGCAACGGGGAGCGCGGCAACACCCCGCTGCAGGAGGCCGCGGCGCGTTTCGGCACCGAGCGCTGGAGCTCCGACGTCGCCGATACGCCCCGCGCTCTCCTCGAGCACGGGGCGCACTACGACATCTTCTCGGCGTGCGGCATGAACGACCTCGAGCGGGCGCGCGAGCTGGCCCGGGAGGATGCGGCGGTAGTCATGCGGAGAGGAGAGGCGGAGATGACGCCCCTGCACTGGGCCGCCCGCGCCGGTTCAAACCGATGTATGCAATGGCTGCTGCGGCATGGCGCCGAGGTCGATGCCGAAACCGCCGCCGGTCGAACCCCGCTGCACCTGGCGGCCGAGAGGGGGAACGTCGAGGCGGTCTGGCTGCTGGTGGAGAACGACGCCGATCTCGACGCGCAGGACCGGAAGGGGCGCACGCCCCTCCACAGGGCCGTGTACGGGGGCAGGCTCGAAGCGGCCGAGGTGCTCATCGTCCTGGGGGCGGACCGAAGGCTGAAGACGAAGTCGGGGAAGCGTCCGCTGCAGGTGGCGCGGCTGGATTGCAGGCACCTGAGAGAGGGCTGAGGGCGGCTTCCTGTCGCGCTGAAACCGCGTTCGACCGGGGCCGCTGCGTCCCCAGTCGGCCGGATTTCAGTCCATCTTTCTGGACAGATCGTTACAGGGTGAGCAGGGCGTCGTCGGAGACCGCCCGCAGCGGCGTGAAGTCCCGGTTGTTGTGGTACCAGTCGCGTCCGCTGCCGGTGCAGGCGTTGCTGACGGCGTTGTAGATCAGGTACACGATCGCCCGCCGCCAGGGCGAGACGTTGTCCGCGGAGCCGTGGATGACGTTGCAGTGGACGAAGCAGACGGAGCCGGCCGGGCCGACCAGCGGCTCGATGCCGTGCTCGTCGGCGAGGCGCTCGAACTCCTCGCGGCCGATGTGGTGGAGCTCGTACTCCTTGCCGACGGAGTCCTCGTGCGGGTTCGAGTCGAGCCGGCCGCGGCGGTGCGATCCGGGAAGGATCAGCAGCGGGGACTTGGCCACGGTGCAGTCGTCGACGAAGACCGAGGCCATGATGCAGCGCGGCTCCGGCATGCCGTCGATGCTGTGCCAGGGCGGGTAATCCTGGTGCCAGGTCCAGGAGGCCCCGGAGCCGAACCCCTGCTTGGGATTCATGCGGCTCTGGTGCAGGTACACCTCGTCCTGCAGCAGCCGGCGAACCGGGTTCAGCAGCCGCGGCAGCAGGGCGAGGCGCCGGAACGGCTCGGAGTAGATGTGGGCGCCGAAGGCGAGGCGGGCGGCAGTGGGGTCGTCCTTCTCGCGCACGATCTCGGGCCCCTGGCGCGCCAGTATTTCGGGGATCGCCGCCTGCAGGGGCACCACTTCCGCAGCGGACAGCAGTCCGGGAAAGAAGAGGTACCCCAGGGTGTCGAACGCCGCTGCCTGCGAGTCGCTCAGCTCCACGGATCCCCCCTCAGCCTATGCGCAGGGCCGCCTCGAGGGCCGGGCCGCCGTCCCCGGAGTAGCCGCGCTCGCCGCTGCCGGCCACCGTGGAGATCAGGCCGCTCTCCGCGTCGATGCGGCGGATTCTCCCGTTGCCGCTGTCCTTGACGTAGAGGTTCCCCGCCGGATCGATCGCCATGCTGTAGCATTGGTCGAGCTGCGTCTCGGCGGCCGGGCCGCCGTCGCCGGAGTAGCCGCTGCTTCCGGTCCCGGCGACGCGGTGCAGCAGCCCGCTGCCGAGGTCGAGGTGGAAGACGCTCGAGTTGTTGCCGTCGACGAGATAGACCTGGTCGCCGCACACGCGGATGTCCCGGGGGCGTCCGAACTTCGCCTCGAGGGCGGGGATGCCGTCGGCGGTCGGTCCCCTCTCGCCGCAGCCGGCGATCGTGCGCAGGATGCCGGTGGCTGCCTCGAGGCGACGGAAGCGCAGGTTGTCGGTGTCGGCGATGTAGAGGTCGCCGTTGGCCGCGGCGTCGACTGCGAGGGGGGCGTACAGCTTCGACTCCAGCGCCGGCAGGCCCTCCCGCGAGTACCCCTTCTCCCCGGTGCCGGCGCAGGTGGTGATGACGCCGGTCGCGGCGTCGACCCGGCGGATGCGGTGATTGTGCGTGTCGGCGATGTAGAAATTGCCGCTGCGGTCGAAGCGGCATCCGTGCGGCACCGCGAGGCTCGCTTCGGTGGCGGGCCCTCCGTCCCCGGCGAAGCCCTCCTCGCCGTTGCCGGCGACCGTGGTGATGACGCCGCTCGCCGCGTCGATGCGGCGCACCCGGTTCTGGTGGGCGTCGGTGACGTAGAGATGGCCGACGGCGTCGAGAGCGACGCGCATCGGGTGGGTGGAGAAGGCCGCCTCCGCAGCCGGTCCGCCGTCCCCGGCGGGGCTGGCCCCCATCTCGGGCGGGCGGCCCCCGGCGACCGTGGAGATGATCCCGGTGGCGAGATCGACGGCGCGCAGGCAGTGGTTGCCCACGTCGGTGAAGTAGAGTTTTTCCGCGGATGCGTCCATCGGGTCAGGGATTCCAGGAATGGCCGGTCGGTTCGGTGTTTAGTCCTTCAGGCAGCAACAGGATCGCTGACTTCAACTGCAAGGCGCAAACCCAGTTCCTGAAGGACGGCGGTCAAACTGAAGAGCTGGGGATTGCCCTGATCGGACAGCATGCGATACATCGACTCCCGGTTGAGCCGGGCTCCCTCTGCCAACCGCTTCATTCCGTGGGCTTCGGCTACGTCGCGCAGTGCGAGGAGAAACACGGCGGGGGAGTCATCCTCGAGAGCAGCGGTCAGATACTCGGCGGCTTCGCCGGGGTCCCGGAGATCCTCCAGCAGTTCTTCTTTGTAGGACCGAGATGTTTTGTTCATGACGACCTTCTCCTGTAGTCGCGCCAGTATGACCTCGCTTGTTCAATGTCCCGTGACTGTGTCCTCTTGGTGCCGCCGCAAAGTAATAAAACAAGGCGGGTACCCGCCCGGCCGAAATAGACACGGTAGCCCGGGCCGTAGGGGATGCGCAGCTCTTGGAGACCGTCTCCGAGAGAGTTGGTGTCACCAAAGTTTCCCAGCCGTAACCGCGCCAGTCGAGCGCGAATTCGGGCTCTGGCGGCGCAGTCTTCGAGTCGGTGAATCCACTCCGAAAAAGGGGAGCGGCCTTCCTCTGTCTGGTAGACCTCGAGATCGTTTGGAACCGCCTCGGTCATCAGGAGAATGTAGCCCAGAAGCTACAAAGGGGCGAGGATGGTACCGTATCGCAGCAGCCCGGATGGCTTCCTCGGGTGCCGGAGGCCTCAATCCCGTAGGACACCGACACCGCAAGAGCTATCGGCCCTTCACTCGCTCCTGCCCGGTGGCGGGCTCCGCCGTTGTGGGATCTCCGGTGAGAATCCCCCGTTTCAACTGACCCCAGCTCCGGCCCACGACCGCGGTCGGGTCCAGCCTTTCCAGGGCCCAGACCTCGTTGAAGAGGCCGACCTCCGCGGCGCCCCCGATGAACAGGGCGCGGTTCTCACCCTCGATGTATACCGCCGCGGCCCCGCTGCGCGGTTCCGGCGCGGCGCCTTCCGGTTGCAGCAAGATCCAGCCGCCGCTGGCGAGATCGAAAGCCCAGGTATCGCCGCTTCTGGCTCCGAGGCCCCCTTTCCCGGCGCCCCCGAAAATGACGAACCGGTGGCTCGAGGGATCGTACACGCTCGCGGCGAAGGTGCGCTCTCCGGGGCCGCTCTCAGGGGTGATGTCGCTCCAGGCGCCGGTGTCGAGGTCGAGGGACCACAGGTCGTTCAGGGCGTTGCCGCCCCCCTGGCCCCCGAAGATGAGCATGCGGTAGCCGACAGGATCGTAGGCCGCGGTGTGCAGGCAGCGGGCCAGGGGCCTGGGGTCTGTGCTGATGTCGGTCCAGGCCGATGTGGCCGGGTCGAAGGCCCAGGTGTCGTCGAAGCGGCCGAGGTCGGTGAAGCCGGCGAAGCTGACGAGGCGGCCATCGCGGGGGTCGAAGACGGCTGCGGTTCCATAGCGGGAGGCAGGCCGGGTTTCGGGGGTGAACTGGCGCCAGGTGTGCTCGTCGAGGTCGAAGGCCCAGACGTCGTTGAAGAAGTCGCCGAGATGGCGGCCCGACCAGACGAGCATCTGGTGGCCGGCCGGGTCGTACACGGCGTTGTGTGACCAGCGGGTGTCGGGGGCCGGGCCGGAGTCGGGGGTGATTTTTTTCCAGGCCAGGGGGGCGAGGTCGAGCTCCCAGACGTCGTTGAGGTCGCCGCCGGCTCGAAGCCCCCCGAAGAGGACGACGCGGTGGCCGGCCGGGTCGTAGACCGCCGCGGAGTTGGAGCGGGCCACCGGGGCTTCCCCCTCAGGATGCAGCTGGACCCACTCCAGGGCGGCGGCTCCGCGGACGAGCAGGAGGAGGAGAACGAGTGCGGTGCGCTTCATGGCGGTCCTTTCTCACAGAGGCGAGGCGCTCAAGGTACGACGCGTGACCCCGGCGGAAAGATGCCCGGTTTGTTCGCGGTGCTCGACCTCGACGAGGGGGAAGTCCTGGGGGAAGCCGCGGCTGACGACGCGGATGTCGGTGATCTTCATGATCGGGGGTGGATCGACCGGAGGGTGGTTCGCCGCCGTACCGCAGGGGGCGGCTACGGCATGGACAACCTTTTTGTTCCTACCACCTCTACAGGAGTTTCTTCCTGCTCGAAGGCCGCAGGTGGATCCCCGGAATATTGAGACCAGCGAAGCTCGTACTGGTCCCGATCCATCAGCGTAATGTCGTCCGTTTCACCCTCGTTGCCTTCATCGAGTCCGTATCCAGAGGAGACGCCGCCCAAATCAGATAGGATATAGCGGTTGTGGAGCTGCTCGCCTCCTTGTTTCTGGCGCAACCTGCGCACCCGGACTCGCATTTTCTCGGGGACACATCGGGGAAGTCTCCTCTCGCACTCTCCCCGAAAAAACTCCTCGGTCCCCTTTTTTTCAGCCGCAGTATGTACCTCAATGCGCTTGGGCATCCGGCCCGGGCGCTGGCGAATCATTGCTTCAAGGAAGGCCTCAAAGGGGGGCAGATAACGCCGATAACGCGGTTCTTGGGGTCCAAAATGGGGGTCGACGAAGATCACATCCGAGCTGCATCGGAGCATAGGCCCTACAGCCTCCGCCATGTCTGCAGCTTTCCTCGGCACGGTGAGCCCACGACTCACGACCCAATGTTCTGTAGCGCTGTCATCCAGGTCGCTCTCCGTCAGCACCTGAGCGTGGCTGTTCGGGTTGGTTCGGGCAAGGATAGCGTGGAAAGGCCGCTCGTCGTGCTCGCCCTCCGCGTTCTCTCGCCAACTTGTGGAATCATCCCACTGAACATTGCTCCGCCGAACCATTCGTTCTGATAGCCGGGCGAGGAGTTCCACGAGTCGGGTTTGAGCTAAATCATCGGTAGTTTCAATGGCGTCCCACACGAGTCTTTTCCATCGCTTTGGGTACCGGGAGACAACCCTTCCTTGGCCAAACTCGAAACTTTGCATGTAATGGCGGCAATCACGCCTATCCGTCCAGCCCGCTACCAATTGGGGTTCCAGTGCATACTCGTAGTGTCCCGTCCCAGGAATATCTTGTAAAAATGTGATCTTCTCATTAGGTTTCCCCTATAGGGATACCGCAAGGAGGAACCTAATGGCACTGGGACGTCCCCTGAAGCCGCTCACCCTCAGTGACGAAGTTCGTGCCCAACTCGAATCCATGGCCCGTTCCCGTAGCCTGCCTCATGCGCATGTGCGGCGAGCCAAGATCGTCTTGATGAGCGATGAGGGGCTCACCAATCAACAGATCGGTCAGCATCTTGGGCTGTCGGGCGTTTCGGTTGGCAAGTGGCGCCGTCGTTTCTGCGAACAAGGCCTGATGGGGCTCTACGATGAGCTGCGCCCCGGGGGTCCGCGCTCGATAAGCGATGAGAAGGTCGCCGCTTTGATTCATAAGACGCTCGAGCATCCACCGAAGGGGGCCACGCACTGGACGTGCCGTTCCCTCGCCGCCGAGGCCAACCTCTCCAAGTCCACCGTTCAACGAGTATGGAAAGCGTTGGGTCTGCAGCCGCATCGACAGAAGCACTTCAAGCTGTCCAACGACCCTTTTTTTTGTGGACAAAGTCAGAGACATCGTAGGCCTCTACCTGAACCCTCCGGACAAGGCCATGGTGTTATGCGTCGACGAGAAGAGCCAGATCCAGGCCCTGGAACGGACGCAGCCGATTCTGCCTTTGGGCCTGGGCTATGTGGAAGGCGTTACGCACAGCTATATCCGGCACGGCACGACGACCTTGTTCGCGGCGCTCGAAATCGCATCGGGCAAGGTCCTGACCCAATGCAAACCCCGGCATCGGCACCAGGAATTCCTGCAGTTCCTCAAATACATAGACCAAAACGTCCCGAAAGACCTCGACATTCATCTCGTCGTAGATAACTACGCCACGCACACGCACGAAAAGGTCAAACGGTGGATCGCAGCGCGACCGCGATACCATGTTCACTATACACCGACCTACGCCTCTTGGCTCAACCAGGTGGAGATCTGGTTCGGCATCCTCACACAGAAAGCCATCCGCCGTGGGACCTTCAAGAAGGTGAAGGACCTGGTCGCCAGCATTCAGGAATTCACCGACCGCTATAACGCCCACTCACACCCGTTTGTGTGGACGGCGACGGCCGAATCGATTCTCGCAAAGATCACCAGACTTTTTAAGCTAATTCATGGGACGTGACACTAGCCCATCGGGGCTATAGTCAGGTCCCGGTTGGTCTTTCTCCGAAAATTGAGGTTGGAACGCTGTTCGGGTTCTCCCACCTTTCCCATGATATTGGCTGGAGCGCCAATGTGCTCGGGGTACCGAGTCCAGGTTACCGTGGCCTCAATATTTCTATTTCTTCGCTTTACCTTTCGTGGTCTCCCATTGAACAGCTGGCACTTGGCCCGGAAGTCGCTATTGGACGAAGTTCAAATAGTGAAGTTGCTTCTTATAGCCACCTTGCCGGTCGGGGAGCATTTTTCCCGCAAGGCAGCTCAATGTCCGGTCTCTACATTCTGGGACTGGGGGCTATAGGAGTCACAAAACATGGTGAAAGATCCCATACTGAGTTTATCGCCGGATTCGGTCTAGGCAATCAGTGGCGGCAGGGGCCTGCTTTTTCGCTGCGGGTGGAAGGACAGTATCGACGGCAGTTTGAGGGAGAGGTTCATGATTTCTCCCTTATCTTTGGATTGGGCACCAGGGAACAGCGCTTGGACACTGACAGTGACAGGAAAGCACCGACTCAAGAGGTTGAGATCGGAACCCTGTTCGGGCTCTCCCGCCTTTCTTCTGACGGCGGAAGTGTCACGATGATCGGAGTGCCAGTTCCACCAATTATCTATTTCCCCTCCATTGTTCCATCGCTGTCGGTTTCGTGGTTTCCGAGTGAGAAAGTAACTCTCGGACCCGAGTTCAGTTTTGGGCGAATTTCAATAGATTATGGGTATGATGACGATGATGATTACGATTTGTCCGACACCACCTTCTATCTGGGATGTCGGAGTGCGTTCTTTCCGAAAAGCAACTCGATGCCTGGCCCTTACATGATAGTGTTGTGTCGCAGAGATTCGTTCGCAAAGTCTCTTGATTTTCGCGAGGATGGAATCGGCCGTAGCCGTCCACACGAAAGGGTGTGCGTTGGCGTTCCATTTGGCCGTGTAGCGTTCGATGCGCTCGATGAGCTCCGACACCTTGCGGAACGAATCGCGCCGAACCGCCTGGCGGGTAAGGATATTGAACCAGATCTTCACCTGATTGAGCCACGAAGCATAGGTGGGGGTGTAGTGAACGTGAAATCGGGGACGCCGTGCCAGCCATCGCTTGACCTTGGCCTGCTTATGCGTGGCGTAGTTGTCGACGACGAGATGAATATCGAGGTCAGCGGGGACGTGGGCCTCGATGTGGCGCAGGAACTGAAGGAACTCCTGGTGACGATGACGGGGCTTGCACTGGGTCATCACTTCCCCGGTGGCTACGTCCAGTGCGGCGAACAGGGTGGTGGTGCCATGGCGCTTGTAGTCGTGCGTAATCCCTTCCACGTATCCCAGTCCCAGGGGCAGCATGGGCTGACTTCGTTCCAACGCCTGGATCCGGCTCTTCTCGTCGACGCACAGCACCAGGGCGTGCTCGGGGGGATTCAGGTACAAGCCGACGATATCCCGTACTTTGTCGACAAAGAAAGGATCGGTGGAAAGCGTGAAGTGCTTGTGTCGATGGGGCTGCAAACCATACGTGCGCCAAATGCGATGAACCGCGTCCTTGGTCAAGCCGGTTTCTTCGCCCATGGAGCGCACCGACCACTGTGTTTCGTCTTTGGGCTTGGTCTTCAGGGTCTTGTATACCACCTCGGCTACCTGTTCATCCGTACTCGATCGTGGCGCCCCTGAGCGCAGCTCATCATGCAAGCCCGGGAGCCCGTTTTCGAGAAAGCGCCGGCGCCACTTGCCGACCGTAGCACGCGTCACACCCACGGCGGCGGCGACGGCTTCATTGGGCCAGCCTTCTGCGGCCAGCAGACTAATCTCGGCTCGCCGCACCAACCCGTGGGAAAGGCTCCGGGATTTGGCCATCGATTCCAATCGTTCCCGGTCCGACGGACTCAGCTCTAACGGCGGTAATGGACGCCCCGTCACCATAGGTCTCTCCTTTCAGAAAGGGGATAAGAGAAACCTACGGCACCTTCAATTGTTTGTACAGTTAATTATACGACAGGACACTAGGACTAGGCGCTTGGGCAGTCACGGCTCATTCTGGTGCTCCTCTCGATATCGGCTATTCCAATTACTCCGCCGGGTTCGGTTTGGGTTATCAGTGGTTCCAGGGAACTTCATTTGTTCTGCGGTCGGAGGGGCGGTATCGACGATGGTTCGATCCCCCAATTTTCGATCCCCCAATTAATGAACTCGCGCTCATCTTCGGGCTCGGCACCAGACTCGGTGGGCCGAGAAATGATGAAGAAGGAGCATTGAAATGAGCGAAACCCCCGACCCCAAGGAACCCCCGGACTGCCCCCGACTGATCTTCAATTCCGACGGCGACTCGACGACCTACATAGCCTTCGAGCCGCCGATCACCCCGGAGCAGGCCTGCCGCGACATCGAGGAAGTCGCCGGCACCGCCGTCGAGGTGTTCACCAACTCGATGGGCCGCGGCGACGAGACCTTCTCCCACCCCACCGGGTTCGGCGAGATCTACGGCTCCAACGTCACCGAGTGGCCGCAGGCCGAGGGCCTGGAATACGTGCGCTGGATGGCCGACAGCACCCTACCTGTTCAACTACGACTGCCCCCGGCTGCCGAAGACCGGCAGCGATGCCTACACCCCGGACGAGGTCCAGTTGCTGCGCGAGATTGACGACCCGCGGCGGATCGCCCGCAGGAACAAGCGCTACACCGTCAGCGTGGACATGCAGCTCAATACCCCCGAGCAGGGGGGCGAGATGCCCCTCCCCTTCGAGATCGGGGACCCGGGCCAGAGCCAGGTGTTCCGGATCGTCGTCGGGGACGACGTCGAATCCGCGCGGCGGGAACAGGCCGTGGCCGATACCTGGCTGCGGATCACCTGCAGGGAGTACGACCCCTCCCTGGTGGAGGCATTGGTCTCCTTGAACGGCAGCCGCCTGGATTCAGGCCGTCGCATCGAGCTGCCGTCCACCACGACGGTGACCTGGCGCGACGTACCGGTCGTCCAGGGAGAGAACCGCATTTGGGTCGCGCTCGATCGCATAGAGGGCCAGGACTGCCTGCGCATCGTGGGGATCGAGCTGGTGATCGCCTATGTGTGAGGCTGGGCCGGAGGTCTTCTCTTGCAAGAACATGGTTATCTTGAGGACCGCGAGCGTGCGGATCGTTTCTGGAAACGGTTTCCATTTCCGCAGGTCAACGGGTCTGAAGGAGTAGTCAGTGATGTCGAGAGCGAAGGACGTGTGGGAAACCGAATATGCAGGGCGCCTCGACCAACTGGAGCAGATTCATGCCGACGCCCGCGGAAGAAAGCGGGGACGGCGCTGGGACATCGAACAGTTGGTAAGGAGTCTGTTCGTCACTCTCGTCGGTCAGTTCCAGGTGTATTGTCGCGAATTGCACAACGAAGCCATCTCCGTGTACATCGCCAGCGCCAATGAGCGCCAAGTCGCGGTCCTGGAAACTCTCCTGAAGCAGGGACGCAAGCTGGACACCCAGAACCCGCAGCGTTCCTCTTCCGCAATGCTATCGTCCACGGCAACGAAAGCGAGGTCCAGTCGCTGGTCAAAGACAACCAGACCCGGGTGATCTTGTCCTCATACCGCAGGTTCAGAAAGATCCTCGACAGGGTTGTGCGTGACATGGATACTGTGGTGGCTGACGAGCTCGCCGCCGGCTTGAAAATCCCCCGGCCATGGTAAAGGAGCATTCGAATGGAAAACACCGAGCTTGCGTATGACGAAGAAGTCGAGATTCCCTGGGGTCCCAGCTCCACCGGTCCGCGCCCGGGTGCGCGAGGTCTACGGCCAGACTGGTCATCGCCACGTCTTGGTGCTGCTCACCCCCGAGGTCAGCGGGTATGTCGTTGCAGAGCCCACGACGCTCTCGCTGCCTATCGGCAAAGTCAGGAAAGTCACTCCAACTGTTTGACGGCCTGAAAAATCGGTCTCCTCGGCTTGGCGCCTTCGCCCTTGGGCGGAAATTTTCCTCCTTTGTACGGCAAACCTGATATGGAGGTTTTCTCTTGGGCTTCCATGTTCCCGCCGGGATGAGGAACTGGTAGAACCGGTTCTTCCCCCGGAAAAGCAGGGGGAGGAAGTCCTCCTGTGAAATCCTGGTAGGAGCCGGCCCGGCCGCTGCTGCCGCTGTGCTGAACCGGGAGCGCAAAGGACGATGGACCCCCTCGCAATAAAGCTTGGTGTCGAGGAAGAGTTCTTCCTGATCGACCCGGAGACCCGCGATCTCCTGTCCGACCCCGACCGCGGCATCTTCGAGGAGTGCGAGAGAAACTGCGGGCCGCACGAGGTCGTGGCGGAGTTCCTGCGCTCCCAGATAGAAACCACCACCAGGGTCTGCGCATTCGTGGCGGAGGTGCGCTCCGCCCTCAACGAGACCCGCCGCCTCGTCATCGACGCGGCCGCAAAGCACGGGGCCGCGGTCCTGGCCGCCTCGACCCATCCCTTCGCGGCCTGGGCCAACCAGGTCGTCACCGCGGGCCAGCGTTACGAGCAGTTCGCCACGACCTACCAGCAGGCGGTCCGGGAGCTGCTCGTCGGCGGGATGCACATTCACGCCGGGTTCGGCGACCTCAACAGCCGCGTGCGGGTCATGACGGCGCTGCGCCGGCACCTGCCGCTGCTGCACGCGCTCTCCGCCGCCTCCCCCTTCAGCAGCGGCCGGGAGACCGGCTTCAAGTCCTACAGGCTGACCCTCTTCGGCAGCATGCCGCGCACCGGCCTTCCGGGTCCGCTGCGCTCCTGGGCAGATTTCGACGGCCTCGTGGACGACTACCGCCGCATGGATTTCATCCAGGACAGCAGCGAGCTGTGGTGGGACATCCGCCCCTCGCGGATCTATCCCACGGTGGAGCTGCGTATCTGCGACATCTGCCACACCGTGGACGACGCCATGAGCGTCGTGGCGCTGTATGCCTGCCTCGTGCGCCATCTGTCGCGCCGGGACATGCAGGGAGATCTCCCGGCGGAGCCGCCGACGGAGCTGATCGAGGAGAACTGCTGGCTGGCGCAGCGATACGGCGTCCTCGCCTTTCTCGGCAATACCGGAGGAGCCGGGCGCATGGACATCGAGGAGTACGCCACTTACATGGTCGAGGGCCTCGCCGAGGATGCGCAGGCCCTCGGATGCGAAGTGGAACTGCGCCACGCCCTGGAGCTCGTGCGGACCGGCACCGGCGCCGACCGGCAGATCGATCATTTCCGCCTGCGCCGGCTGGAAGGAGATTCGGTGGAAGAAGCCCTGCGCGCCGTGGTGGACCTCGTGGTCGAGGAAACCGGGAGCGGCATCCGCGGCCCGGCCGGGTGACAGGAAAGGGCACCGGGAATCGGGGGAGCCGGGATCTGTCCCGCGCGAAGGACCGTCAGCTTCTACAGGACTCGCCCCGAGGATACCGTGTCCCTCGAGCCCGCACCCCAGGCCCGCCGAAGCCAAGCTGGCACAGGCTCCGCGAACAGCGCGCAGAGCAGCCGCGCCAGGCGAGGTTTCGATGGGGAAGCCACCCGGCAACAGGTGGGGCCGGGATTCATCCCGTCGAAAAACCGCCTGCATCTCCAGGACTCACCCCGCCATCAGCCAGGTTCAGGCAACCGGGGCTCGATGGCCATGGCCGATGAGCCAGAGGCCCATACTCCTCAACCGGCCTGCTGCTGCAGCCGGTGCAACCAGTTTTTCACTCGCAGTTGAAGGAATGCCCGCGCCCTGCCCGACCAGAGATGGTCCAGCGTCAGGCCGCGAAAGACCGGCATGGTGCTCATCCGAAGGCGCAGGTCTTCGCTGAACTCTTCCAACGACTGATTTCCCAGTCCCCCCGGCAGTAGCCGCAGAAGGGCCGCGGCATCCGCAAGGTCTCTGACGGAGTCGTGGGTTGCCGCCAGGGAGGTCAGCCCTGACGCTGCCTCCTCGAGATCCTGCTCCCGCCGCATTTCCCACCATTGCTCGAGCGACTCCACTGCCGAGGCGAACCGGGTTCCGTCAACGCATCCTGATCCCTGGCGCGGATTGCAAACGTACTCCCCCAGGCCGGCAAGCACGGATTCCCTCGACTGTGCGGGGTTGAGTTGCCGCCGGAAGAAATAGAAATCCCCCGGGTACTGCGTATAGGGGGTCAAGCGATAGGCCAGCGAGGCGGTGTGCCTTTCTTCGAGGCCCTTGTCCAGCCACGCGTCGACCTGCCGCAGCTTGGGCTCGGGCAGGATGTTGGCCGACTCGAAGCCCCCTTCCGGGTCGAGGAAGAAGGCGAAGGGAGGCACGCACCCGGTGGAAAACCCGACCTGCGTTTCCATCCCCATGACACGGGCGTACGCCAGGGCCTGGCGCCAGACCGGGTATCGCCACGCATTGGAGGTGAGTTCCGGCTCGTCCGGGTGGTGATACTGCGTCGGCCAGATGTAGAGCTTCAGCAGATTGCAGCCCGCGGCATTGAGCAGCTCGAGGTACCATTTCCAATCGTCGAAGCTCCAGGTGTCCGTCGTCAGCGGTGCGATGTTCCAGGGGATGCTCGAGGCGTAGAACCCGCGTATTGCAAAGGGCGTCTCATCGTCGGCGAAGTTGCGGACCATGCGGAACTGGGCCCCGTCCCCGGTCCTGCCGGCGAGGCGGAATCCCTGTTTCGCATAGACGCGAAGGGCCCGGTGATTCTCCGGGTAACAGCTCAGGGAGAGTCCCGGCTCGCCGCGCTCGCGGGCGATACCTTCGATCCGTTGCATCAGCCTCTTGCCGATGCCCCGGTCGTGGAAGGTATCGACGATGCCGATGCCCAGGCCGGGCCAGGGCTTTCCGCTGCGGCGCGCGTACCAGACGTGCCCGATCAGCTTGTCGTCGCTGAAAGCGCCGACATGGACGCAGTCCGGATCGCGAATTTCCCGGGCGATCCACGCAGCCGCTTCCCGATCGAAGGAATGGGGGTGGAAGAATTTGCGGCTCGCCTCGGAAACCCCCTCGAAGAAGGCGGGGATCTGGGCGACGTCGGCGTCGCCCAGAGAGCGGATGGATATATCTGGTGAGTTTCCGGTCATACATGCCCTCACTCTTGGGGTGTTAGAGGTTTGAGCACGGATCTCGGAGCTGAGCCCGGTGAGGCCCGGGGGATCAGTCGGATCCGGCTGGCTCTGCTCCCCGGGGGGCGGATGAGACGAGCCATCTCGTGCGCACCGAATCCTGCTGCCTTTCATCCCCAGCCAGGGGCTCGTGGCGCCTGTGCCAAAACCTTCCGGATCTCATTCCGCGGCGCCATCCCCGGGCTCGGGCAGGCGGACGCGACCCGTTGACCGCGGACATCTACCGGCGCCAAGGGCGAACAGGTGACTTCAACCCGCGATGGCCCGGAAACCTCCGGCTGTTCTCCGGACGGGCGTTCAGCGAAGGAGCATCAGTTTGCGCGTCCGCACCTGCCCGTTGGCACTGAGCCGGCAGGTATAGACACCTGAAGCCAGTTCTCTCCCCAGGGTGGAGCGTCCCTCCCAGAGGAAGGAATAGCTCCCGGCAGGATATGGCCCCCGGGCCAGCGTTGCGACCTTGTGTCCGGTCATGTTGTAAACCGCCAGCTCCATGTCGGCCCTGGTTTCCAGGTTGATATGGATCACCGTTGACTGGTTGAAGGGGTTGGGGTAGTTCTGGGAGAGGTGGAAAGCCGCTGGTCGGGCGTCCCCCTGTTCCTCGTACACCGCGGTCTCCGTCGGCGGCGTGGACCTGCCGGCAATGGCCTCGCTCAGCCGGTAGGCCTGGATGCCCACCGTGCCGTCGGCGACGTAGAGCAGCCCGTCGTCGTGCGGCTGCACGCTCCAGGCGGAGCCCGGATAGGTGTGGTAGCCGATTTCCACCGGCCGTGCCGGGTCGCTCAGGTCGAAGACGCGGAAGCCGGCGTCGTAGTAGGCCCAATACAACAGCCCGTTGTCGACCCAGGGGTTGTGCGGGCCGAGGATGTCCCCGTGAGGCGGTGGGCGGCTGCCGAAAGAGTGCACCACCCGCGGCTGCCGGGGGTCGGCGATATCGACGACGTGGAGGCGCCGCTCCCAGCCGCCGAATTCCTGGTTGCAGTAGACGTAGCCCCCCTTTGCCCAGGCGCTGTGGGTGCCTTCGGGGAAAGGCAGCGCCGCGAGCAGCTCGGGTGCGTCCGGGTCGGTGAGGTCGAGAAGGATCAGCCCGGAGCCGTAATCGCTGAGGACGGCGACGCCGTCGCGGATGAAGACGTCGTGTACCAGATTGCTGAAGCTTCCTTCGTGCTGCCAGAAACCCGAAACCACGGGGGCGGCCGGATCGGATATGTCGACGATGCTCATGCCCGGACTGTACATGTGAGCGAGATAGAGGCGGTCGCCGTGGATGAAGAGATTGTGGACGCCCCCCCAGCCAACCTCCTCGAGCCGCGAGAGCTCGACGGGATTCGCCGGATCTGAAATGTCGAGGATCAGCAACCCGAAGTCGGCGTCGAACTCCTGTACCCCGATTACGGCGAGATCGCCCGAGATCTTGATGTCCACCGCGGATCCGGAGGTGCGGACCTCGGCTACCTTGCGCATGTCCGCGGGATCGGAGATGTCGACGATATGGACAAGGCCGCGGAAGTCGCCCATCAGCGCGTGGTCCCCCGTGAGATATAGGTCGGTCCCGAAGGGAAGTTCGCCCTCCTGGGGAAGGCTGAGGAGGACGATCTCGCCGACACGTTCCACGTTGAGGCTGTCGGGGGCGTCGTCGGGTGCAAGGATGGGGAATGGTTCCTGGTGACCGGAGGCGGCCGCGGCAACGAGGAAGATCAGCAGCGGCAGCACGGTCCGGGGTACCGCAGGGTCGGACTTGGTGTCGAGCATGGTTGTCCTCCTGGGTTCAAGGGCGGCAAGGCCCGATTACCGGCCGGGATGGCCTCCCGTTACTAGGACGCCCCCGAAGACCGCGGAGGTTCCAGCCCGCGGAACCCGGCTGAAGCCTGGCGGTCTATCGGGTGTCAAAAGAAACGCCCTTCTGTCACATTCCTGAAACCGGAGGTCTCGACATGAAAGGAACTGTCGCCACAATCCTGGGCTCCCTCTGGCTGCCGCTACTCGTGCTGGTCATCTCCATGGTCAGGTTCGGCGCCGGCGGCATGGGACACGGTCCCGGCGCGACGGATATCCTGTGGCTGTTCGCCCTGACCTGGCCGGCTGCGATTCCGCTGACCTGGGCGGTGCGCCTGTTGCACCGCCGCTCCCGCATCCTCGCGTACGCCTGCGCCGCGGTACTGGGGCTGGCGGCTGCCTGGGGAGCAACCGTCGGAGGGCTGCTCGGACCGATCGGCGTCGTCGCCTTCGTCCTCGTGGCCGCGTTGCCGGCATTGATACTCCTGAGGATTCTGGATAGAAACCGGGGGAGTGCCGGCGGGCCGGCGGTGCAGGCGTAGCCGCGCCGCCCGAAACCCTGTCTCCCCTGGCGCCGGCGTTGCCGAACCGGGAGCGGACCTGCTACAATATCCGGCCCGACCCCGCAATGCACGGCTGACCCTTTCATTGGGTCCATCCACCGGAGACAGGGCCATCGCCGCCAACGCCGGAGCCACCACCGAAGCGAAGCTGAAGTCGGGGGAAACCCTCCTCGTCAGCGAGGTGGAGCCCCCTCTCGGCGCTTGGGCAGGCCAGGTGGGCTGCTGGTGGGAAGCGGTCGAGGAGGACCTGCTATCCGGCGCCGTCGCCCCCTGGCTTCGCAGCCCCTACTACATCGGCGAGATCGGCGGTCAAGTCGCGGGGTACATGACCTGCCTGACGCCGGCGCGCAATCCCGAGGTCGGCCTGGTCGAGTTCGTCAGCACCTCGGAAGAGCACCGGCGCAAGGGGGTCGGCACCGCCCTGCTGCGGCAGCTGATCGTCCGCTTCGAAGCGAATGGCGGCCTCGCCCTGTACCTCTGCACCACCAATCCCGGAGCCGGGCGGCTGTACGAGAGCTGCGGCTTCGACTACTTCGTCGGCGACGGCATGCGCTGCCTGTCGGCCGCGGCCGGCGACTTCGATGCCGCATACCTGGCGCACGCCGGTGAGGCGACTGTCCGGGAGGCGCACTGGGGAGACCTGCCGGGCGCCTCGGTGCTGTTCTGCCACCCGCAGCCGGACTGGGAGATCAAGGAGTACCTCAGCCACTGCTTCCGCGACACCCGTTTCGAGGGTCACTTCGTGCGCCTGATGCGCCGTGTCGAGGAGGACCGCGGCCTCATCGCGGTGCTGGAGAACCCGCGCCGGAGGGTGGTCGGCTGCGCCGTTGTCGAGCGCCTGCCGACCTTCCACCAGCAACACGTCGCCCAGCTCAGCTTCCGCGTCGCCCCGGAGTACGGCGCCCAGACCGGGGAGTTGCTCGACGCCACAGCCGCCCGCGCCCACCGGATCGGCATCTCCGTTTTGCAGGCCTACGCCGCGGAAGGTGACGGGGGCGCCGGGGAGGCACTGGAGCAGGCGGGATTCGAGCGCGAGGCGGTGCTGCCACGGCGTTTGCGGACTTCCAACGGCCTCACCGGCGTCGCCGTGTACGGCAAGCAGCTCCCGGAGACGGGACCGCGGCGTCCGCTCCACGAGTACTACGGGGAGAGACGGCCGTGGCAGGCAGAGCGGATCGTCGACGGGAAAAGGAGATGAGGCCATGATCGAGCCGATTCCGCTGGTAGCCTACCCCGAGCTGGAGGAGCAGGTCGAAGCCGTGCACCGCGATGGCTACGCCTATCTGCCCGGGGTCGTCGGCGCCGGGGAAATCCAGCGGCTGCGCGCGGCGATGGACGCCCTGGAAGCGCTACCGGAGAGCTTCGACCGCACCCGCACCCCGGAGCAGGGAGGCTTTTTCTCCAAGTCCATCAACAACGTCTTCAATCGCGACCCGCTGTTCACCGGTTTCCTCGACCGCCCGCGGGTCATCGAGCTGGCCGAGGCCCTGCACGGTCCCGACTGCCACTGCATCGGCATGACCGCGTGGCTGACCGGCCCCGGGCGGCCCGCGCAGAACCTGCACGCCGACTGGCAGCCGCTGACGGTTCCCGAAGACCTGATGGACGATCCGCGCCTGCGCATCCCGGTGTACATCACCACCGCCCATTTCTACCTCGACGACCTCTACGAGGAGCTCGGCCCGACCGCGTTCGTGCCGGGCAGCCACCGCGCCGGCCGCCCGCCGGACGGGGACACCGGGTACAAGGGGTCCCCGCCCAAGGGGATTTTCTGCAAGGCGGGGGACGTCGTCATCTTCCGTAGCGAGGTCTGGCACCAGGGCACCGCCAACACCAGCGGCGAGGTGCGCTACCTGCTGCAGGTGCATTACGCGCAGCGCATGATCACCCAGAAGTACCCGCCCTACCTCAACCGCTTCCAGTTCGATCCCGACATCCTCGCGCGGGCGACGCCGCGGCAGCTGCGCCTCATGGGGGACCACAAGCGGAGCAACTACGATTGAGGCCGGCCACGGCCGGTTCGAGCGGCGGTTCACGGAGGCGCGAGGTTGAAGCCGCCGGGGCAGGGCTGCCCTTGCGCCGCGGTCCGGCAAAGAGAGTTTCACCCATGAACCTGCGGCCGTCTCCGGCAAGGGAGCCGGGCGGACCGCACCATCGTCACACCGACACCTTCATTCCGGAGAGACAGCGATGAGAACGGCAACGCAGATACTGCTGATCGCCGCGGCCACCACCGCGTGGGCGGGCCAGCAGCAGCAGCAGGGAGAGCAGAGCGCCCCCTTCCAGGGGCACGGGGTAATCGTCGACATCCACAGCTTCTTCACCGCGGCCGCGGAGGGCGGCGCCCCCGCGCAGCTGCAGGCTGAGCACGAGGTCGCCGGCCGCGCCCTGGTGACCGAGGAGGGGGTGTACGCCTTCCTCGAAACCCCCGGGAACGCCGGCGCCCTGGAAGAGACGGAGCCCGGGTCGGTAGTGCAGGTGTCGGGGAGGCTGCTGGAGCGGGGAGCCCTGGTGCACGTCGATTCCCTGAAGAAGGTGACCACGGTGCCGCTGATCGACTTCGCCGCCTTCCGCAACGATCCCGGGCAGCAGGTCACCCTCGCCGGGGTGAACAAGTGCCAGTGCGGCCTCAGCGTCGCCGACCTGCCGCACTCCTGCGAGCTCGGCCACCTGCACCATCTCGAAGCGGAGGACGGCCGCATCTACAACTACCTGCAGTTCGGCTCCGGCAAGGATGCCTTTCTCGGGGCCGGCTCCCACTTCAAGCCGGTGGAGGTCACCGCGCGTCTGCTGCCGGGACAATACCTGCTGGTTCAGGAGCTGGCGGTCGAGTAGGTCAGGCACGGGCAGAGGCCGCCCTGGTTCCGCAGGACCCCGGGGGAGGCAACGTCGTCGAGACGGGATCGAGGGGATGAGTCGCACAAGCGGGTTCTGGATGAACCGCGATTTCCCTCAAATGGAGCGGGGTCGAATCCAAGGCGGATTTGCTCGCGAATGCACTAAGCCCCGGGCAGAGTGCGCCCGAGCAGCTCCGCCAGATGGGCGACGAAACGGTAGGTCACCCCCCAGAGATAGGGACTGCCCGGGCGCCGCAGGTCGATGCTCGGCCAGGAATCCCGCTCGCCGCGGTGCTCGAACTCCCGCAGCCCCTGCCGCTCCGGGTCGAGCAGTTCCGCGAACGGATACCAGAACGCCTCCTCCACCTCGTCGCCGGTCCGCAGCGGCCGCGGTCCGGCGATTGCGTACACGAAGGCGGCGACCCGCATCGAGGTGGTCACCGTGGCGAGATCGTCGAGGCGCCCGAGGTACTCCTCCGGGCCGAGGTCGAGGCCGACCTCCTCCCGCGTCTCCCGTTCGGCAGCCGCCCGGGGCCCCGGGTCGCCGGCATCGAGGCGGCCTCCGGGAAAGGCGAGGTGCCCGGACCAGGGATCTCCCGCTCTCTGCGCTCTTTTGATGAACAGCAGATGCAGCGAGCCGGCCTGCTCGCAGCAGACGACGGCCACCGCGGCACGGCAGCCCGGCACGGTTTTCAGGCGCCGGCTGCCGAGGGCGGAGCGCACGTCGTCGAGGCTGTTGGGCGGCGTTTTGTCGAGGCTCACTATCCGCTTTCCGGCGACAAGACCGATATCGACTCCGGTGACCAACCGCCCGCCCCGCGATCTCGTAAGCGAGTGCGGTCTCGCCAACCTGACGCGGCCTGATCAAGGCGACCGCGGGTTGTCGGCCCCAAGGCATTGGCGACCGATTCTGTGGATCCGGCGGGAAGAATACCCTGGCAAATTTAAAGCCGCGCTTAAGAAAACGAGGACAAGAGGTCGGCAAACCAAAGCCATCCGTCATCAGCCGCTAGAGCCGGATGGTGCGGCTGCATAGCGGCAGCCCTCGCCCTCCAGAAAAGGGCGACAACATCACCCGGTCACCGCAACAAGGCCAGCGCCGGCGAGTCGGTCCAGCCAGCGTTTCCTCGTCAGAGCCGCGCACGGCCCCTGGTTCCCTTCCGACCTGACGCCCACCCCTGTTCCCCCTTCCTGCTTGCGGGAACCGCAGGATCGGTCATCTTCCCCCCTGCCCCCCATTTCACCCTCCCTGCCTCGAGATAACCCCCGATGCCCCGTACCTCCGATGCCGTCCCCGGTGCGCCGCACACCCTCGTCTGCGGGTTGACCCCCGGCGGGCGCATCGACGTGAGGCCCGCTGCCCCGGAGGAGGGCCCGCGTATGGCGCCGGCGGATGCTCGGCGCATCCTCAATGCGTTCGAGTCCGGGCGCGGGCACGGGGTGCTCCATCTGGGCGCTGGCGCGCCCGGCGCCGATCTCCACCCTTCGCTGGCGTACTGGCGCGACTTCGGCCGCTCCTTCGTTGCCCGGGTGTGCGGTGTGCTCGACCCGTCCGACCCCGATTCCCTGGTCGTTCCCGACCCGGATCCCGAAGAGATCGCCGCCTGCGTCCAGGCGGCCCCTCCGATGCCGGGCGCCGAGCTGATCACGCCCGCGCTGCTGGGCGCGGTTTGGTCCGACACCGGGAAGGCCCTGGCAGTCCTTGCGGCGAAGTCCAAGGGGGGCGTCCAGGGCTACCTGAAGGCGCAGAGTCCGGTCTGGAACGTCGTCGGCAGGGTCTGCCTGCACCTGGCCGAGAACAGGCGCGATCCGGAGTACCCCTTCGCCTTCATCGCCACCTACGTCCACAAGGTCTCCCGGCGGGCGGCGCCCTCGCACCTGCCGCTGGGACGCGCCCTCGAGGAGTACGCCGGGGAGAGGAACCGGCAGAAGCTGCTCGCCCTGCTCGCCCCCCTGTCCCGCGCCGCGCAGGAGAGCGACTTCCTCCGCGACCTCGTCGACTCCGGCGATGTCTACCACCCCCTGCCCTGGACCTCGGCGCAGGCGCACCGCTTCCTGACCGAGACGGCCCTCTACGAGCAGGCCGGGCTCGTCGTGCGCACCCCGGACTGGTGGAGCGCCGCCAGCCGGCCCCGCCCCAAGGTCTCGGTGACCGTGGGCGGCAAGCCGCCCTCGGTGCTCGGCATGGAGGGACTGCTCGACTTCGACGTCGCCCTGAGCCTCGACGGCGAGAACCTGTCGCGGAAGGAGATAGAGGCCCTGCTGGCCTCCACCGAGGGTCTGGCGCTGATCAGGGGGAAGTGGGTCGAGGTGGACCGGGAGAAGCTCGAGGCCGTGCTCGCGCAGTGGCGGGAGGTGCAAACCGAGGCCCGCGCCGAAGGCGTCGGCTTCGGCGAGGCGATGCGCATGCTGGCCGGCGTAACGCTCGATGGCCACGATGACGGGGAGGGTGGCGAGCTGCCGGAATGGTCTCAGGTCGTCGCCGGCAAGTGGCTCACGGGAAAGCTCGAGGCCCTGCGCGCCTCGAGCCTGCGGGCCGAGATCGACGCGGGGGCCGGTTTGAAGGCCGAACTGCGTCCCTATCAGAAGCTTGGGGTGCAGTGGCTGTGGACCCTGCGCGGACTGGAGCTCGGAGGCTGCCTGGCCGACGACATGGGCCTGGGCAAGACCATTCAGGTGCTGGCGGTGCTCTCCCTCGGCCGGAAACAGGGAGACAAGGGGACCGACCTGCTGGTGGTCCCGGCTTCGCTCATCGACAACTGGCGCCAGGAGATCGAACGTTTCGCCCCCTTTCTGAAGGTGCTGGTCGCCCATCCGTCGCACCTCCCCTCGGCGGAGCTGAAGAAGCTCTCGCGCCGCAAGGTGGCGGCGCACGACGCGGTGATATCCACCTACGGCACCGTCCTGCGGTTGGACTGGATGAAGAGGCATCCGTGGCGCACAGTGGTGCTGGACGAGGCCCAGGCCATCAAGAACCCGGCCGCCCAGCAGACCCGGGCGGTCAAGGCCCTGCCCTCCAGGTGGCGACTGGCCCTGACCGGGACCCCGGTCGAGAACCGGCTCGGCGACCTGTGGTCGATCTTCGATTTCCTCAATCCCGGGCTCCTCGGCTCGGCGAAGGCGTTCGGGCGGCTGTGCAAGTCGATGGCTTCGGGCCAGGGTGGGGGGTACGCGCCGCTGCGAAAGCTCATGCGGCCCTACATCCTGCGCCGGCTCAAGACCGACAGGAGCGTCATCGCCGACCTCCCCGACAAGACCGAGGTCAACGCCTGGTGCCTTTTAAGCCGGCAACAGGCCGCCCTCTACCAGCAGGCGGTCGACGAGATGGAGGAAGCGATCGAGGTGCTGGACGGCATCGAACGCCGCGGCATGGTCCTCGCCTTCCTGATACGCTTCAAGCAGATCTGCAACCACCCGTCCCACTGGCTCGGCGACGGCAGCTTCGAGCCGGACGGCAGCGGCAAGTTCGAACGCCTCGAGGAGCTGTGCGAATCGATCGCGGCGCGCCAGGACAAGCTGCTGGTGTTCACCCAGTTCCGCGAGATGACGGCGCCGCTTGCCGGCTTCCTCGCCGAGGTCTTCGGGCGGGACGGCCTGGTGCTGCACGGCGGCACCCCGGTGCGCAGGCGCCAGCAGCTGGTCAAGAGCTTCCAGGAGGACGACCGGGTGCCGTTCATGGTGCTTTCGCTCAAGGCCGGCGGCACCGGGCTCAATCTCACCGCCGCCTCGCACGTCATCCACTTCGACCGCTGGTGGAACCCGGCCGTGGAGAACCAGGCCACCGACCGTGCCTTCCGCATCGGCCAGAAGAAGAACGTCCTCGTCCACAAGTTCGTCTGCCGCGGCACGGTGGAGGAGCGCATCGACCAGCTGATCGCCGCCAAGCAGGGGCTCTCCGACGAGATCCTGTCGCAGGGAGCGGAGTCCTCCCTGACCGAGATGAGCGACGAGGAGCTGCTCGCGATGGTGTCGCTCGACCTCGACAGCGCCGCGCAGGGAACGGGCTCGTGAGCCTGCAGCAGGGACGGCGTGCAGCGGCTTACCGGGTGCACCGCAGCTCGTGTGGGTTTTCGCATCTGCCGTGAAGCAGTGGGGCAAGGGCCCCGCCGTGGACAGGGGGGGGGATCCTCCCTGCGAAGGAGGCCGCTGGCGGACCGGTGCGGGTAATCCGCTGTAACGGGGATTTCCGCGGCTGCGAAGGGCGGACCCCGCTTGCACGTTCCGGAAAACGCCGGGGCGTGCCGTGAAGACTGAAACCTGGAGGAGGAATCGATGAGCAGGTACCGCCATGGATGGCGGCCCCACGTGCCGGTGGCCAAGCGCCGCCGCAAGACTGCGAAGACGATCGCCGCGGTCATGAAGGTCGGACAGGAGGTCGAGCCGGTGGAGATCGAGGGGCGCAGGATCGCCGCCACCTTCTGGGGCCAGGCGTGGTGCGACAACCTCGAGGCGTACAGCGATTTCGCCAATCGCCTGCCCCGCGGCCGCACATACGTGCGCAACGGGTCCGTCATCCACCTGAGCGTCGAAACCGGGCGCGTGCAGGCGCTCGTCATGGGCACGGATCTGTACCGCGTCGACATCCGGATCCAGCCTCTGCCCCAGGGGCGATGGACCGAGGTGAAGGGGCGCAGCGCGGGGGAGATCGACTCCCTGGTGGAGCTGTTGCGCGGCTCCCTCTCCAAGGGGGTGATGGAGGTCGTTACCCGCCCGGGAGAGGGGCTGTTCCCGTCGCCCGGGGAGATTGCCCTGAGCTGCTCCTGCCCGGACTGGGCAGTGATGTGCAAGCACGTGGCGGCCGCCCTCTACGGGGTCGGCGCGCGCCTCGATCACGAGCCCGAGAAGCTGTTCACCCTGAGAGGGGTCGATCCCTTGGAGATGGTGGAAGCCGCAGTCCAGCAGCAGCCCGGGGCTGGCGCGCCCAGGGGCCGGGTGCTGGCCTCGGACGATCTGTCGTCGGTCTTCGGGATCGATATCGACACCGCCGCGGAAGACCCCGCCCCGGCAGCAGAAGAGGTGGAGAAGAGGAAGGCTGCGGGAAGAAAGGCATCGAAGAAAAAGGCAGGCGGGAAGAAAACGGCGTCAAAAAAGAAGGTGGCCGGGAAAAAGGCGGTATTGAAGAAGAAAGCCGCTGGAAAGAAAGCCGCAGCGAAGAAGAAGGTTGCCGGAAAGAAAGCGGGGTCGAAAAAGAAAGCCGCGCTGACGAAGGCCCCATTGAAGAGGAAGGCCTCCATAAAGAAGCCGGCGTCGAAGAAGAAGACTGTCGGGAAAAAAGCGGCATTGAAGAAGGCCCCATTGAAGAAGAAAACCGCCGGAAAGAAAGCAGCACTAAAGAAGAAGGTCGCTGCAAAGAAAACGACGTCGAAGAAGAAAGCGTCCGTAAAGAAAGCGGCGTTGAAGAGAAAGGTCGCTGTAACGAAGGCTGCGTCGAAAAAAGCCGCCGGAAAGAAAGCGGCCTCCAGGAAAGCGACGCCGAAGAAAAAGAAGGCCGCCTCGAAGCGGAAAATTATCGGGAATAGAGCGGCAAAAAAATAAGAAGACTACTCGTCTTCCGTAGAGTGTCCCGGCAAACGCTGCTTGAGCAGAATGTAGGCGGCTCGTGCGTTACCATACATAAGCGCTATATCGAGGTTCTGTTTGGTTAGGTGTCGGGAAGGATGCACCAAGTTCCGCAGGTTGCGTGCCATGTCCCCTAACCCGCGAGTGATCAGAGTTCCGTCCTCGAAATGAAAGTCTGATAACCATCCCGCCTTGTCTACCACTAGCACGAAATCCGAAAACCCCCAACTTTTCGGATCTTCACTTCTCGGTCGTTTGCGTTTTGGTAAGCAGTCCCGTGCGTTCAAAGCTTCGTCTCGGTGTTTCAAGCAGGTGAACAGAAAGGCGGACTCAATGGCGGAGCCAATCATTACGGTTGCCGCATGATAGGCCCCACTTTCGGCACAGATTTCGGCCTCATCTTCGAATTGTTTCTGGACAGCCCTCACTTGTTCCAACTCGGAGGTATACTCAGCCCTTGTTATTCATGGAATTTTAGTGGAGAGGGCTGTACTGGGTGCCTCCCATGCTTAGATTTCAGAGGGAAACACAAGGCAGTATCGCCCTTTGAACCCATCACACAGTAGGACACCCAATGGGTGAATTACCGTCACACACCGAGTCCGAGCAAGCCGGGCCGATTCAGCCGTCTTTCAACCGCTCCATCCACATCGAAGCCCGCCCCACCCACCTTGGCAGCGACACCGGTGCGCTGATGTTGCGTCAACTGCTCGAACACAGCCGGGTTCTGGATTGGGTCGACGCCCACTTCGAGGATCTCCGTACCCAAGACCAGATCACGCACCCGCTGCCGGAGCTGCTGCGCACACAGATCGTGCTGCTGGCACAGGGCTGGACCCACGCCGCCGACGCCGACGCGTTGCGCCAAGATCCGATCCTGCGTCTGGCGGTCAGCGATCGCAAAGGGCAGGCGCCGTTGCGCAGCGGCGACGAAGACCGGCCGCAGGGACTGGCCAGTCAGCCGACGCTGTCGCGCCTGCTCGAGCAAGCCTCGACTGCCTATAACCGCGAGGTGTTGGAGGAAGCCGTCCTGCGCAGCGCCCGGTCTCGTTGCCGGCTGCTGGAAGGACGGATGAAATACGAGGAGTTGGCCGTCGACATGGATGCCCTGCCGATGCCGGCGCACGGGCACCAGGCGGGGGTCGAATACAACGGCTACTTCCACGCCTCGGGGTACCATCCCCTGCTCCTCGGCTCGGCGCAGACGGGCGATTTCTTCGGTGCCGTGCTGCGGCCGGGCAACGTGCACGCCCATGAGGGCGCCTCAGAGGCTCTCGGCAAGCGCTTGGACTGGATTCAGTCGCATCTGGCCCGGCGCCTCATCCTGCGCTTCGACGCGGCCTCGGTGAGCGGGTCTTTCCTGAGTGAGCTGGAAGCGCGGGCCGACACCTCGTACGTGGCGCGCATCAAGAAGAATGCGCGCCTGGAGGAGCTGGCTCGTGCCTGGGTGGAAGGCTATCAGCAGGAGCTGGCGCAGCACCCGGAAGAGCTGCGGGAAGAGGGTTTTCGCTGTCGCGAGCTGCGCTATCAAGCCAGGTCCTGGGCGCAGCCCCGGCGGGTGGTGTTGGTCCTGGTCCCTTCCGAGACGGAAGAGCTGCCCATCGCCCGCCACTTCTTCCTGATCACCGACCAGAGTCCCCAGACGATGAGCGGCCGCGACCTGGTCGCCTTTTATCGTCAGCGCGGCCTTTTCGAGCGCATGCTCGGCGAGTTGAGCTCCACCCTCCAGCCTCAGCTCTCCTCTACCACCCGTCGCAAGCAACACTACCGGGGTCGAGAGCCGCGTCAGCGCACCCCGTCCCGGGATGCCTTCGCTGCCAACCAGGCGCTTCTGACCTTGAACCTGCTGGCCTACAACCTGCTTCACCTGGGCCGCCAGGCCGCCGAACGCGCCGAGGCCCGACGCGGGCGGCCCCGCACATACGGACGCTCGACGACGGCCCTGAGCCTGGACAGTTTTCGACGGCGCTACCTGCGCCTGCCGTCCCGCGTCACCTTGCATGGGCGCAGGGTGGGCGTCATCCTGACCCAAGGGACGGCGGCTGCCTGGGATCGTCTGTGGAGATTTCTGGCCACGCTCAAACCGGTGGACGCGGCGATGGCGTAAGCGCAGGCCGGGTCGGTCGGGATGATGGGCTCGCAAAGGCAAGCGTCTTCGAGAAGGCGCGTACAATTTCAACAAGGTCGGTAGAGATAAGGAGACGGCTCTACCCAAAAAGCCGACTATAGAAGGGACGCAAGCCTCTGAGGCTAAGCAAAGGGGTCTCGGAAGCGCCTATGTCCGCTTATGCGCGGGTTGAATGAATAACAAAGGCTCAAAGACGAGGCGACGGCCTTCCTCTCTAAGTTCGTCGTACGCTTTACGGTCTTGGCTGCATAGATCGGCCATGTCAACGAGGCCGTATTCCCGCAGTGTCTCTTCGAATTTTGCGTCGAGAACCTGCGAGTATCGTTTACTTAACTCCTCCCTATCCTCCGGTCCTTGTCCAATGCGCCAATCCTCGTCCTCATTGAGCCCTTCTCGTTCGCGTATGGCGTCAATGCATGCGCTGATTTCCCCAAGCGCGGAGTCATACAATCCGTCTCCCCAGCGTCGAATGTGAACACCTTCCACCGCATTTGACCTTAGGAAGAAACGATACGGTGGGTCGAGTTGTCCGGCAGCCTCCCCCAAATCAACGGTGTTGAGCCAAAGTCGCGCTTCAGCTTCGACGTTGGACAAATCGCGCTCCAAGGCCTTCGCCACCTGGGCCTTTGTGATGTGGTGAAGCTCTCTCGTGCGTATCTGAAACTGGTCCTAAGCTCTTGCAGTCTTCAGAATGGTCTCCACGGCTTGCTCGATCGAATTGTTCATATTCCCTTAAAGGCCGTACTCCGTGTCAAACAAGCCGCTATTGATGGTCTGTGTCTTGGGCGGCTTGCGCATTACCTCCGGAACCCGCGGTAGTTCGTCGGCTCGGAAGCAGTCGCTCGCGACGACGGCTTTGAGCAGCCGCGACTGTTCGGGGTAGCACTTCAACGTCGCCTCCAGCACCCGGAGCAAATCCAGTAGTTCAGTGGTGAACTGGCTAGTCCAGCGTTCGGGACGGATGTCGTCAAGGGGCGAGGATTTCTTGCCGGCCCCTTTCTTCATGCGGTACTTGAGCCAGGACTGCAGGATCTTGAGGCCGGAGACCTCGAATTCGTAAACCTCGGGTGCGACGGGTGCGAACTCGCCTTCGCCGACGCGAAGCGTCCGGGTCGCGTCGTTGTAAGCGAATGCCTCTGGATAGTCGTCGGCGTCACCGGGAACGGCCTTGACGCACTTAGCTGCACCGAGCGGAACACGACCGCGCGTCTGTCCGGTGGGGATGAAACGCTCCCCGTAGGTGTGGAGCCACAGAAGGAGTGAACCCGCCTCAAGGATTTGCTCGAACAGTTCGACATCCTTTGTGATTGGTACGCGTAGTTCACGAGTTCCCAGTTCGGTTTTAAACCGTGTTGTGAAGGGTGGTTGGGCTATTACGCCGTAAATGTAGCCGAGGAAATCTTCGGGGGTGACGTTGCGCTCGTATTCTGTGGCAAGGATTTCGAGCAGGCCAGGGATAATGTTCGCCTGCGAAGCGTCGGCGGTGCGATAGAGGGGGAAGACCTCTTTTGCCCCGTACGATCCACGGAAATGGTGGAGATCGGGAAGGTGCGAGCAGGCCGTTGCCGCAGGCCCATCACCGAGCGGATGGTTGAGCAGGCTCGTCAAATACACCTGCCGTTCGCCGTGGGCGCGCCACAGGTCGGGGCGCGGACGGGACATTAAGCGCCCGTCCACGATGATGTAATGGCGGTCTAAAGAGCGATAAGCGTATTGCTGCACTTCCGGAATGGAGGTGCTGTCGGGCAGTTCGGTGATCGGCGTCGAGTCGCTCCGCTCTGTTAGGGCGACGCGATACGTCCCATCGACAGTACGGTCTCCGGTTTCGCGGAATGCCTTTGATCTATCCTCAGCATTTAGCAGACTGCGCCAACGATGCTCCAGTACTTCCGCGTCCGGTGCAATCGGCCAAGTCCGTTTGAGTTGCACACCCGAATGCTGCCACGGCATCAGATCAGTAAGCAACGGCCAATCGAAGTAATGCCCCTTGCCCGCCGGGCGAAACGGAGCCTGCCAAGCGTCCGGGCAATCCTGCCATTTCACTTTCGTATTCGCAAAGCCCTCGACAGCGTCAAGCACGGCGAGTTTCTCAGCGCGCGTCCCCTCGATGCGGGCATGGTGAACTTTCGCGGGTTTATCTGTTTCCGCCTCCTTCGCACGGAAAGCCACGGAAATGGCGACGGGCGTCTGGATCGCAAAGACATTGTCATCCTGGCGCGTGCCGCGTCCCTCGCCTCCGAGATCGAGGATCCAGATTTCGTCGCACTGCCGACGTATGTGTTCGCGCATTCCAGAGAAAGCGTCGCCGTCGAGGTAGCTCGAGGCGCTGATGAAGCTGACGATGCCGGGACCGCTGGCGGTCTCGTGCTCGAAGACCTTCCACAGCGCCCAGCGCCAGAAATAGACGTAGAGGTTGTAGAGGTTCTTGACGTGGACGCCGTGGCCGGCGGCGGTGGCAGGGTCGAGGAAATCCTTCAGAATAGCGAGTTGCTGTCTTCTTTCCAGCCTGGCCTCGGCGGTCCTGAGCTCCCTGTCTCTGCCCCTTCTATCCTTGACCACGTTGTCAGGCAAAGGGTCACCGAATCGAACCCATCCGCCATACTGGGAAAGATTGGCCTCGTTTTCCGTATCCACCGCATCGTGCCGGTCGTAGGGGGGATTGCCCAGGCAGACGATGACCGGGACCGCGCTCTTGATTGCGAGCGCCTTTCTGTGTTGCTCGGCGATGGGCCGCAGAATGAACGGCATCTGCGGAGGTTCCGCGTCGGGGCTTTCGAGGGTGTCGGTCAGGTAGATGTGCGTACCGTCGGCGGGCAGTGCCGCGCCGTCATCGCGCAGGGCACGGCTGACACGCAGCTCGCTCACCGCGTAAGGGCCGACCAGTAGCTCGAAACCGTAGAGATTTTGAGCCAGCGCGGTGGCTTGTCCGGCGACCGCTCCGGCGCCTTGCTCTTCTTTGACGCGGCCGAGGGCGTGTTCGATGACGCCGAGCAGATAGGTTCCGGTTCCCACGGCGGGATCGAGCGTGACGACGCCGGGATCGGCGAAACCGAGCGGTTTGCCGAGACGGCGGACGAGCAGATCGTCGATCAGGCGCACCTGGGCGCGGACGACCTCGACCGGGGTGTAGTAGGCCCCGGCGTCCTTGCGCAGCCTGGGATCGTAGACCGCGAGGAAGTCTTCGTAGAAATAGAGCCAGGGATCCTCGGGACCGGTGAGCGTGGCCGGCGTCACGACATCGATCACGCGCAGCAGCAGGTCGAGGGAAGCGGCGATATCGGCACGCGCGCCGGGGTCCGTCAGCACTTGTAGTGCCCGCGACAGCAGGTTGTGCTGGACGGCGAGGGCCGTCTCGGCGCTATCTAGGGTAAGCGGATCGGCTCCTTCGCTTCGGCCTAGCAGCAAGGCAAAGGTCACAGTCTGGGCGTACGCGTCGGCGAATTGCTCGTCCGAGGCATCCGGGAAGAGCAATTGCCGCCAGTCTTCCGCAAGCTGCACGAGCGGAGACGCCGGGTCTTTGAGCGCGTCCGTCACGTCGTCGCGCAACATGCGGCACAGAGGCGCCAGCAGCGCGGCGAATCCCCTGAGGTCGATCTTGCCGTTGCGGTCCCTGGGAATGATCGGTTCCCAAGAGAGGAAATCGCGCAAGAGACGCTCGACGGCCCGGGCGTCCTGGAACGCGGCGGCCTTCCTGCCGTCAGCGGCGACATCGCCTCCCAGTCGAACGACCTTGTCGATCAGATCGCCGTTGCGGTAGAGCGCCCACTCGTTGCCATCCGTGTAGAGGATGTTGGGCGTAGCAGAGAAGCGCTTGAACTGATCGCGGTTGCGGCCTCTGAAACGGGTGGCTGTCGCCCCGGTGCCAGGGGCCTTGAGCTCGACATATCCGGCGAGCAACTGGTTGCGATGAACGGCGTAATCCGGGCGGCCGAGTCGGTCCGGAAGGGAAGTTTCACCGGTGCAGACGACTTCCCAGCCGAAAGCGCGGGCGGTAGCGGCCATGAAGATTTCGAACGGACCGCGCACTTGGTCCTCGGGCTCGCCAAGGGTGACCTGGGTCATTTTGGCTGTCACCGCGGCGGCAAAGTTCTGCAATGCATTATAGACCGAGGTGCTCTGATTCATTTCATGGGCCCTTCGGCAGTTCCTGTTTTTGTGTTATGGTCCCGAGCCCTTGTACAGCATGAGGAGCGAAGGCACTTTGTCCGTCGGGCTGATCTTCATTCAGGGATAGCGTCCCATTCAGGTGGTATCAATTTCCTTCCTTCTCGCCAGCGCTCAACCACACAGTCTTGAAACCACGGTTCGTTGATATTCGCGTGGTCCGTAACAATCACCTGAAACTGCCCGTTGAGGCCCTGCACAAAATCGTGGGCTAATCGGTACATGCGCCTCACTTTCTCCCTGTCCTCGCCTATTTCCACCGTCCCATTTCCCTGCCGCTGCCAGTCCTCGTCTTCCGGGAAGTAGACCTGGGATGGCTGGTCAATGAAGATGAAACCCGGGACAGGACGGTGCCGTTCGACAAACCAGCGGTGCAGTCCGAAGTGTGCGATGAGATGATACCCAACCCAGTTCTCGCCGCTTCCCATGCGCTCCATCGGGATCGGGCCATCGGTGCCGTCGGCAACCACGGTTAGCCGCCGGAGATCCAAGCGTAGCGGGAATTCCGCGTGTTCGAGTTCGAGTTGCGAAGCCCAACCGCTCATGTTACGGGAGATGATCGACAGCGCCGATTGAACGCGTTCCTGAACCGCATCGTCGCTCAATTCCTCTTCCAGTCTGGTTACCTGTGCCTGCAGATCGGCAATCTGTCGCTGCAAGTCACTGCCGTCATCAAGGTGAGGGACACTCTCGAGGTACAGGCTGATTCTGCCGGAGATGTGGGCCCTTCTGGCGTTGCGGTCTCTGTACTCCTGCAGCCTGGCGTTTCCCCGTTGGATTGCTTCGAGTTTCTCCCGGTTGTCCCGCAGACGAGACTTGATATCGGCCTGCTTGGCTTCAAGCGAACCCACGACTGCCTCCATTTGCGGAGTCCGATCCTCGACCTGACGAATCTGGTCGTCGAGCCTTTCCAGCGAGTCTTGGATTTCCTGGACAGAGGGAGTTACTTCACTGCTTGGAAGCGAGGACTGACACAACGGGCAACTGGTCCTACTGTGTTCATGGTCGTCATGGGAGGTAAACAGCGCAATGCTTTTCAGACGGAGGCTCTGGGCCTGTGCTTCCTGTGAGAATCCGTGGCGGTCGGCAGTCAGTGCTTTTGAAGCGTCAAGCTGATCTCGGACGATGCGAAGCTCGTGTGTGATCTCGTCTCGTTCCTCCTGTAGCCGACGGAACTCATCCCCTTCGGCCGCAACCTCTTCTTCCTCCAGGATAGACCTCGCACCGTAATTTGCAAGCCTCCGGAGTGCTTCGAGACAGGCCTCCCACGTTTCAGGGGAGGACAGGCCGGTGACCAAACCGAGGTCAGTTGCCTCCGCAAGAAGCCCCTGTGCCACGGTGACGCCCTGCCCTCTTACCGCCTCATATTCTTCCAGTTTGCGCCGGCTTCTTTGAAGTTCGCGGCGGAGACGGCGCAGCTCGTCCATGCGCGCCACATACTCGTCAGTTACGGCCCCGAGGAAATAGGGCATCGTGTCCTTAATAGCCTGCGGCAGCCATTGTTCACTTTGCCTGTGAAACAGGTGTCGATTGCTGTCAATCTCCGTCTGATGCTGGAAGCAGTAGATCAGCGCATGGGCAATTCCGGCCTGCAAGGGAGGGCGTGTCTGTCCATGAGGGGGGTCATGGCGGTTCTGTCTAATTCCCGCGTGGGCTGCAAGCAATCCTTGGAGACTTTCCGGGTTGGTCGTCTGCATGAGCTGATCCGTGCCCGGCAAAGCGATTTGGCTTCCCACGGTGTAGTGAACCTCGAACGACGAATTACGCCCTGGAGCGGGAAGGCGTCTAGCGATAAAGACATCTCCCTCCGGAACCGCCAGCCTCACACCTGCCCAGGCGACAGCGCGACGCATGATGCCATCTGGGATTTGGCACTCGGTGGAACCGAAGCAGTATTCGATAATCGCAATTAGCGCCGTCTTGCCCGTCTTGGACGCCCCGGTGATGATGTTGAGCCTGCCGGGAGCAAACTCCAGTCGTCGCATCTCACCGTTGTGTCCATAGAGGACTATGTCTCTGATCTGAAAGCTCAAGGGCGAATCCCCCAAAGTGCCATAGTTGTTTCTGCAGAAGCCGTGTTGCCGAGCCATCTGCCCAAGAATCGAGCGCGGGACACACAGTCTCGGGCATCTCCGTCCAGCGACTGGATCGTCCGGTTAATTAACGCGTTCGTAGCAACGCATCGGATGCCCCCTGAGTTACCCATAGCAATCCAGTCGAAGGCCAGTCCATAGCGTATAGACTCTCGGGTGTGGGGTTGTAGTGCCATAAGTCGTTCATGGAATCCAAGCCTAGCTTCGGGATGCTCCTGCAACCAGGCGGGTATTGAGGTGCGTATAGTGCGGGGTAGAGACCCCCTCGTGTATTTGTGCAAAGTGATTGGAAGGACCATGAAAGCCAAAAAAGCCAAAGCGAACGGCAACGATTGATCACTTGATTCACCGTAGCCAGCACACGCCGAGGTGATGGTCGCGCAGCAGAAGGCGGGGTTCAGCAGGTACGCTTCTTCACGAGTTCGTTCTGCCCACGGTTTCATCGGCTGGCCTCCGTTCCTGCCAGAAGAGCCAGGAGACGTTTGCAGAATTCCAGATGCCATCCGACGCGGAGATCGTCCGCCAGCATCTGGTACGAACCTATCTCAAAATTGAAATTGTTTAAGCAAAATCAAAATGGATGCAAGTTGGACGAAGCCAAGAAAATTCTCCGGATACAATTCCCAGCGAGTGATCACTCGACGCTGCCATTGAAGCCAAGCAAAGAATCTCTCAACCATCCAACGCCGCACATAACGCCGCAATCGCCGTCCGTCCTGAGTCTTTTTCTTGGTCCGATTCTGGCGATGCGGGGCGATCATCTCGATCCCGTCTTTCTTAAGCTCTTCATCCAACGAATCGCTGTCGTACGCCTTGTCGCCGATCAAGTTGTCAGGTTGGTCTTCGATGAGGTAAAAGTCAAAGGTCAACTGAACCAGCGTCACTTCATGATGGTTCGCTGCATGCGTGCTCACCGACAAGGGAGGCCCATTGCCGTCCACGATCCCCATGACCCGCACCCCCTTACCTCGCCTGGTGTGGCCGATATCGGCACCTCCACCCTTGGCCGCCGAGAACATGCCGTCGATGAAAGCCTCCGATTCGTCCAGGCCCCCTTGCTCGTGAAGTGTCTGGGCCAAGTCCATGAGAACTTCGCGTACCACCCCTTGACGACACCCGTTTTGAAAACGGCGATGCACGGTTTTGTAGTTCGGATAGCACGGCGGCAACATATGCCATTGAGCCCCGGTGTTTAGAATCCAAAGGACGGCTTCAAAAACATCACGGGTGCAAACCGGTTTGCGACCCGGATGGCTCTTGGGACGAAGTTCTTCAGGAAAGTGATGGCGGATTCGTTGCCATTGCATGTCGGTCAGGTTGACCATACACCAATGGTACATCACTGTCATTTCGAAAACAAGTTTAAGTTTGCCTATTTTGAGATAGGTTCACGTTCCGCGGGCAATGGCAGGCTCCGTGACAGCGGGCTTGATCACACGGTGTGTACCCCCCGTCTCCACCCACTTATAGAGATCCTGTGCAGCACGGATTTTTGCCTCTTCGGCAGCGTCCTCGCCAAGCGCGTCGCGCATCTGCTGGAATATGAGGTCCCACTCCTCGATTAGCTGCTCCTCGTAGCGTTCAAGGTCCCCCACATATAAGAGATCCTCGCGCACCCAGCGGGAACGCTGCTCAAAGGCTCGGTAGTAGTTCCTGATAGCGTGGACCACTCTGTCTTGATTTACGTCAATCAGATTGAGCTGCTCCACAAAGGTCCTTCCCATATACCCGCTCGCGTCAACGGTCGCCCACATGATGTCGTCGTCAATGGGAAGATTGTCTTCTTTGAACTGCTCCCGAATGCGGCTTGCTTCCGCCTCAAGTTCCTCACCGATTATCGGGAGTGCGTTGTCGTCTAGGAGATGCTTCACGACTCGTCCGAACCACCAACCTTCGAGACGCTGAAGGTAAGAGCTCAGGAACTGCCGCTCGACAGCGTAGAACACAGCCTGTTGCAATTGGTCGTCCAACTGGCCGATTGATGGCGAATCGTCGAGGACCGTTATGGATGTCACAAGGAGTTCGCGGTCCTCCGCCTTCAGTGAACGAAAGGCCCGATAGGCCGGGGAATTGGTTTCACTGGTGGACGTGGAAGCCGCGGCGGCCAGACGTTCCAACGCTTTCTTCTCGTCCCGAACCCCCGGGCGGAGATAGGCGGCCGCAGTGCCGTTGTTGCACACCGCCGTAGTGATGAGGAAGAACCGGGCGTCCTGGGGAATGTTCCCGTCAGATTGTCCCTCTATCCAGATCCGTAGTGTTTTCCACAAATCAGGCGATGCGTCGGTAAGATTGGCATGAGCATTAATGTGATGCTTGGTCTGGAGAACCTCGACGGCAGAATCGTCCGTCTCGAACACGACATCATCGAGCGTCTCGATGCTGATGCTGATAGGGTTGCCCTCGGACAAACGACGCAACGCCTCAAGCAGCGCGTACCGGCACTGATAGAAGTAGCCCAGTGAAGACGAGGCTGCCGAGTATTTTCCACGTCCTGTGCTCACGATTCAGTCTTCTACCCTCAATCCTCAATTCAGACGAACTCAATCATTGCCGCAATAGCCCCCGCAAAACCAAGCCCTTCGCGACTGCCGCCCTCTCCACCTACCCCCTCCTCGGGGCCATGACCACGCCCGTAGGCTTCGGCGCCTCCGCCCCGTGCCCGGCCGGGGTCAGCCTCCCGGTCCCGGCCTCGATCCGCCACACCGCGACGCTGTCGCTCTCGTAGTTCGCCGCCAGCATGAATCGGCCCGCCGGGTCGATCTCGAGGTTCCACGGCCAGCTCCCCTGCGCCGGCTCGTGGGCGATGAAGGTCAGCAGCCCGCTCTCCCGGTCGATGGCGAAAACGGCGATGCTGTCGTGGCCGCGGTTGGTGCAGTAGAAGAAGTCGCCCGGCGGCGGAATGCTCAGGTCCGCGGCGTAGTTCTCGTCCGAGAAATCCGCCGGCAGCGCGGAGATCGTCTGGCGTTCGCTCAGGCCGCCGCTGTCGGCGTCGAAGTCGAAGAGGGTCACGGTGCCGTCGAGCTCGTTGAGCAGGTAGGCGCGCGCTCCGTCCGGGTCGAAGGCGAAGTGCCGCGGGCCCGCTCCGGGAACGGTCTCCGCCCAGGGCTGGGACGCCGGCGTCAGCTTCCCCGCGCCGGCGTCGAAGGCGTAGATCATGTGCCTGTCGATGCCGAGGTCGGCGGCGTACGCGAAGCGCTCGGCCGGGTCGAGGACGACGCAATGGACGTGCGGTCCCTCCTGGCGCTCCTCGTTGACGCTGGAGCCGCTGTGCTGAACGACGTCGGTGGCCGCGCCCAGACGCCCGTCCTCGGCCACCGGCAGCACGGCGACGCTGCCGGAGTTGTAGTTGCCGACGAGCAGGTGGCGCTGCGCGCGGTCGAGTTCGAGGTAGCAGGGGAAGGCGCCGTGGGCGCGCTCCGTGTTGAGCAGGGTCAGCTCGCCGGACGGCTCGATGGCGTAGGCGGCGACCTCTCCCTCGATGTAGGCTCCGTCTTCCCCGCCATCCCGCGAGACTGTCGCGTAGAGGAGCTTCCCGGTCCGGTCCGCCAGGAGGAAGAAGGGGTTGTAGGCCGGCGTGGTGCCGGCGGGCTCGAGGGCCCCGGTCTTCAGGTCCATGCGATAGCGGTAGATGCCGTCGTCGCCGTTGGTGTAGGTGCCGACGTATACGAAAGCGGTGCCGCGGGTTTCGGCAGTCATGTCGTCATCCTCGGTTCGGGTTGAGTGGCGGGATTGCCTGCGCCCCTCTCAGAGCGACGGGCCTTCCATCCTGCCGGCGTCCGGCCCCTGGCTGCCTCTCCGAAAGGGCGGTTCGGGTGACCGGATGCTGTTGCCCGGCCTCGCCCGCAGGGCGAATTTCACCGGCCGTTTAGCGTATGCAACCTGCAACCAAAGGCGCAATACCAAAGGGAGACTCATGGCAAGGAAGAAAGTGCTGTTGAGCAAGATCTTCAGGAACGACGCGTTCGCTTCCGATACCCGCCGCCGGGGACTGGAGAAGCTCGCCGAAATCGCCGAGCTCGAGGACTACACCGGCGACCTCACCGCGGACAAGGTCAACGGGGTGATCGGCGTGATCGCCGACTCCGCTCTCGTGCACCGGGAGTTCTACGAGCAGGGGGAGGACCTGCGCCTGATCGCGCGCTGGGGGGTCGGCTTCGACAAGGTGCAGATCGACGTCGCCACCGAGCTCGGAGTAGCCGTCACCGTCACTCCCGTGCACATGGATACCGTGGCGGAGTACGCGATTGCCCAGTGGATGGCGACTCTCAAGCGCACCTACACCCTGAACCGCCTTTCCCACCGCGGCGACTTCTCGATCATCCGGACCTTCGAGGCGCAGGGATCGACCCTCGGGCTGTACGGGTTCGGCCGCATCGGGCAGCAGGTCGCGCTGCGCGCCAGGCCCCTGCTCGGCGACACCGGGAAACTGCTGGTGTACGACATCCGTCCCGACATCGCAGACCTCGCTGCGCAGTTCGGCGCCGAGGCCGTGGAGGAACCGCGCCGGCTGTTCGAGGAGTGCGACACCGTGTCCCTTCACGTCGCCGGCGACGACTGCATCGTCACCTGGGACCTGCTCTGCGCCATGCAGCCCCACGCCTCCCTCATCAACCCGTCGCGGGGAAACCTCGTCGACGACGAGGCCGTGAACCGGGCGGTCAGCGAGGAGAAGCTGTTCTACTACGTGGTGGACGACCCGGTCAACGGCCCGCGCGAGCGCCACAAGGATCACCCGCGCATCATCTGCACCAACCACAACGGCGGCATCACCGTCCAGTCGGTGATGCGTCTCGACGCCATGACCTTCTCCCAGATTACCGACGCCATCGTCGGCAGACGGCCGCGGCACCTGCTCAACACCGGAGTGCTCGGGCACGAGCGCATCAAGGCCTGGATGAAGACCGCGGAAGAACCTGTCTGAGAAAGGGCTACTGCTCCCCCGCCCGCAGCCGCAGGGTGAAAAGCACCGGCTCGCTTCCCGGATCGAGCTGCCGCCCCGCCTCGTCGAAGACGGGCTCGACGACCCGCAGCCAGACCGACCCGTCGGCCAGCACGTCGACGAGGATGAATCCGGGGTGCTCGTGGGCGAACAGGGTCTGCGGCCGGTCGCCGACGGGGCGCGCCTTCACCGCCGATCCGGCGCCGCTGACGACGAGGTAGTCGGCGAACTCCCCTCCCTCCATCACCTGCAGGTTGTGGTCGTGCCCCGCGGCGTAAGCGAGCGGTTTGAGGAGACTGCCGTCGGCGTCTCGCGTCCGCGAGGCGCGTTTGAGATCCTCCTTCATCTCCCGGTAGGCCGGCGCGAAGATGTCCTGCTCCGTCCCCAGCGGCGTGAACCTCCGCGCCAGCGGATAGACCAGGGGCGCCGGGATCAGCCAGGCCCACGGGGCATCGGTGGCCCGGGTCGCCGGGAACAGGTAGTCGCGCCAGTCGAAGAAGCCGCCGTGGTTGCCGGCGGACTCCAGCGGGTGATGGGCGAGCACCACCACCGGCAGGTCCGTCGTCAGGCAGCGCACGAGCCCGGCGACGAACCCGTCCCGGTCGGAGGCCGGCTGCGGTTCCTCGTGCAGCCACCACTGGGTGTCGATGGCGACGAGCCGCAGCACGGCGCCGGCGGAGTCGGGCAGGTCGATCTTCACCGGCCCCGGGCGGCCGTCCCGGGGCCGAAAGCTCCCCGGCGACAGGCGGCCTTCGACGTACGCCTGCTGCGCCTTCACCGCTGCCAGCCCCGCTTCCGAGCCCCCGGCCCAGTCGTGGTTGCCGGGGATGAACAGCCCGCGCAGCCCGGGTGACCCTTCGAGGGCGTCGAGCTGGCGGTCGAGGCGGCGCTCCTCGTCCCTCCGGTCCGCCCCCGAGAAGCCGTCCTCGTAGACGTTGTCCCCCAGGAAGGCGACCAGGGTCCGGTCGGAGTCCCTGCGCGCCCACGCCTTCAGGGTCGCCAGCACCGGTTCCCCGGGACCCGGGGCGCCGGCGTCGCCGATCAGGATTACGCGGAAAGCGAGGTCTTCTGCGGGCAGAGCCGGGCCGGCGCTCCCGGCGGCGACATCGGCCCGGTAGTACGGGGCGGTGTGGCTGCACCCGGCAACCGCGGCGGCGAGAGCCGCGGCCAGAAGAAGGGCAGGCGGAAGGATCATTCGGTTCGGGTTTCGGGCTCGTGAGATACTCAAAGGCGTGAGTAGCAGGAAACGTCTTGCTGCCTCATCTCACCTGCAGGGAAGGCATTTCGGAAATCCGGCGCGGCGCATAGGCCTCGGATGGCGACCCAGCCGTCCGAGCCGCTCCTGATCCCAGGTGGTCGGATCGTAGAAGCTCTCCAGTCCGGCCATGCCGCCTCCCTGAAGAGGTTCGCCGGCCGGATGAAGTCCTCTCAGTGGGTAAGCGGTCCTGCAGAATCCTCGGTACCGTCAGTCGGCAATCCGAGGTCGTCCAGCAGATCGGTGGCTTTTTTGATCAGGGGGTCTGTCGCCTTGAGAGGTTTGCGAATTTTCAACTCTTCGATGGTCCGCTCGCGGTAATCTTTCTTCAGATAGACGATGGTGGCGGCGAGCTCCAGAACAATGTCCGAAACCCTCGCCATCTTACTCAGCCGCGCACGGGCAGCCGCAGCCGACATGTCACCCAGGTCGTCCGGGTCGCCGCCGGATTCCTTCAGTTTGAAGATCGAATACGGGACACCGTAGCGGCCAGGCTCTTCGTCGATCTCAATCCGACCTTCGGCCCGTGCGTCCTCCCATCCATCGGTCAGCTCGAAGGAGTAAGGGCCGTAGTTGTAGTAAGTGAACGACAACCCGAATTTTGCCCCGCAGCGGTCCAGAAGATATGCCTCCTTCTGCAGCCGCGTCCTGCCGATCAGTTCGCCGCCATTCAATATGATCAGATTGACCACGATGTCTTCAGCCTTCATCCGACCTCCTCCATTATTTGCCTGACTTCTACTATCTGGTTCTGGTCTGGCGCGTAAACCCTCTGAATCCGCTCCTCTTCTCGAAGCGCAGGGACGATGCTCGATACATCTGCAATGTCCCTTGGTTTTTGATCCTCGGCGCGTGTTTTTACCAGAACCTTATTAAGCACCGAGGAATCTGCAAAGTCGTACCATTTGTAGAGCGCGATCTTCGCGTCGTCGAATAAAAGGGTGTTGTACTTCTCAGTATGACTTTCACGCAATTTGCGCCTGAAGCGGTTGTACAAATTGCCGCCTGAACTGTCCTGTATACCGATATCAAAGCATTTGTAAAGACGGCGCTCTCGCAGACGGCGTGCCAGATCCGAAGCCAGTGGGTGTGATGGTGATTCGGCAAGGGCCGCCAAGGTTGCCCAAACCGCGGCATCGTCGAGATCGAGATACGAACCCAACGACGGCGATTCAGACGTAAAGTAGCGTAAAATCGGATCCCGGCGCGCCAATTCGCAGTTTCTCAAATCCTTCGTAACTGTCTTCAGCAGAGCGTCGAGCATCTTCTCCGCGGCCCGCGTGGTCTTGTGCATGTAGACCCATTGTGTAGAGGCGAAAGCGCGCTTGCAGGTACTCCTCCGCCACCTGCACTCCCTTGAAATTGAGATACAGGCACGGCACCTCGACCGGCTCGTCCTGATCGATAGTGATCGTTCCGACCTCGAGGCAATCGAGCAGCCAGTCAAAATCGAGATGCGCGAACTCGACTCCGGTCATCAGGCGATCCCGCTGCACGTAATCGAGCCGGTCGGCGTCGAACTGACTGGAGACAACGGTAGCGTAGAAATCCTTGGGAATTTCCTCTTTCAGCAGCGCGCCGATGTGCTCAGGCAACACTTCGTCCACTTCTCGCAACACCTGGTTGACCTCGGTTTCGCCCTGGACGATCTCCGCGCCCCAATCTTCATGGCGTTTCGCGGCATAGGGCGCGTGCTCGAAGACGTGACTGAAGGGTCCGTGTCCGATGTCGTGCAGCAGGGTCGCCAACAGTACGACTCGCGCCCGTTCCTTGTCCTCGTGCGTTTTCCCCTGCCGTCGGCGAATCACCTCGATGAGCCGGCGCGCGGTGTGATAGACACCGATGGCGTGCGCCAGGCGGCTGTGTGTCGCGCCGGGATATACCAGGTCGGAGAAGCCCAACTGGCGAATCCGGCGCAGCCTCTGGAATTCCCGGGTATTGAGCAGACGCCACGCGATTCGGTCCGTCTCGTTCTGGTGTGCGTCGTTCCCGCCACCGAACACGATAAGACCATGGACCGGATCGCGGATGCGTTGCGTCTCTTTATCGCTCATCAGCTTCCGTATGGTCTACCGTGCTGCCCAATGCAGTCGAATACCTCGGTAACGGTATCCATCGCGACAAGCTCTTTCCGTTGCCCAGGGTGTGGAGAAAGTCCCTGTACTCCTTCAAAGCATCGTAAGGAAATCCAACGCGGGGGATTCCGTCAAAACTACCAAGCGGCCGTTTTTTCCGTTGACACGGCCTCACTGAGACAACTATACATATGTGCACTTAATGTGTCAATCGACCGTCACCGGCCGTCTCCCCTCTTCCCGTCCACCTGAATCAAGTGACCTACGCTCCCCTTCATTGCCACTCGATGTTCTCCTTCCACGCCGGCGTTCCCGGCGTCGGGGAAATCGCGGAGAGAGCCGGGAGCCTGGGGCTGCCGGCCGTGGCGCTCACCGACACCGACCGCATGAGCGGCCTGATCCTGCATTACCTCGAGTGCCGGAAGGCGGGGATCAAGCCGCTGCTCGGGGTCGAGCTGACCGAGCCGGACCCCGGTGAGCGGGAGCCGGTTCGCGGCCGCGGCGGGGCTTCCGGCGTTCCGGTCCCGGCGCACCGGGCGCGCGGCGCCGCGGGCAAGACGCAGTGGCCCAAGGTCCTGCTGCTGGCCCGGAACGCGGAAGGGTACGGCGACCTCTGCCGGATCGTCAGCGACCGCCACCTCGCCGCCGCGGACTTCACCTTCGCCCGCACCTTCGCGCGCGCGTGGCCGAACCTGTTCCTGCTGACCGCCGACCCCGGAGTGCTGCGGGTCCTGGCCGCGGGGCCGAACCGCGGCCGCCTTTTCGGGGAGCTGGTCCGCAACTCGGCCTTCACGAGGGCGCGCAGCGCCGAGCTCGCCGCTGCCGCCGGCTCCCTGGGCCTGTCGCTGACGGCGTCGAACGACAGCTTCTTCCTCGACCCCGGCGACTGGCAGATCCACCGCGTTCTCACCGCGATCGGCCTCAACTCGACCCTCTCGAGGCTCCGCCCAGGAGAGGCGGCCCCGCGCGCCGCGGTGCTCGCCTCGCCGGCGCGCATGGAGGAGCTGTTCGCCGACTGCCCCGAGGCCCTGGCCAACACGCGGGAGATCGCCGCCGGCTGCGACGTCGAGCTCGAGCTGAACCGGTGGATCATGCCGCGCGCCGCGGTCCCTTCCGGGCACACCCCGGAAAGCCGCCTGGCCGAGCTCGCCGCCGACGGCCTCGAGGCCAACTACGGCGGCCACTCCGCGGCGGTCCGCGAAAAGGCGCGGCAGCTCCAGGCGATGGAGCTCGAGGTGATCGCCAAGCTCGGCTACGCCTCCTATTTCCTGATCGTCAAGGAGATTCGCGACTGGGCCAACGAGCGCTTCCGCGGCGGCTACCGCCGGCCCGCGGACTGCACCATCCTGCGCGGCAGCGCCGCCAACTCGATCACCTTCTACAACATCGGGGTCAGCGACCTCGACCCGATCCGCTACGACCTCTACTTCCAGCGCTTCCTCAACGAGGACCGGGCCTCGCCTCCCGACGCCGACCTCGACTTCGGCTGGGACGAGCGCGAGCTGGTGTACGATTTCATCGTCGACCGCTGGGGAGCGGAGCGCGTCGCCGTCACCGGCACGACCATCCACTTCCGCGCCCGCGCCGCCTTCCGCGAGACGGCCAAGGTGTTCGGCTACACCGACGACCAGGTCACCGCCATTCTCGAGAGCCGCAAGACGCGGACGCAGCGCATCGAGGACGGCGAGATCGCGATGCTGTGGAAGCTGGCGCGGCGTCTCGAGGGCAAGCCGCGCTACCTCGGGCAGCATCCCGGCGGGGTGCTGATCACCAACGGCCCGATCAGCCGCCACGTCGCCTGCGAGCCCTCCGGGGGCGCGAAGAACCGCGCCGTCACCCAGATCGACATGCACAACGGCATCGACGATCTCGGGCTGATCAAGTTCGACATCCTCGGCAACGGCTCGCTGTCGGTGCTGCGCGACGCGCTGGCCCAGATCGACGAGCAGGGGATCGAGGACCCCGGGGTCTGGGACCTCGAGAAGTGCTACGCCGAGCCGCGGGTCAGGGAGATCATCCGCAAGGGCCGCACCAAGGGGGTCTTCTACATCGAGAGCCCGGCGCAGCGGCGCCTCAACCAGAAGGCGCAGGCCGAGACCTTCGAGGAGATCGCGATCACCTCCAGTCTCGTGCGCCCGGCCGGCTCGGCGTACACGCAGCTCTACGTCGAGCGCGAGCGCAAACGCAAGATGGGGATCAGGGACTGGGAGTTCGTGCACCCGGCGCTGGAGCCGATCCTGCGGGAGACGCACGATGTCTGCGCCTTCCAGGAGGACGTGACCAAGATCTGCCACCAGGTCGCCGGCCTTTCTTTCAGGCAGGCGGACATGATCCGCAAGATGATGAACAGCCAGCACGAGGGAGCGCCCGACGACGGCACCTGGAGGGCCACGGAGCGCGCCTTCCTGCAGGGCTGCGGAGACCACGCCGGGCTCTCCGGGGAGCAGGCGCGCGAGCTCTGGAAGCGCGTCAGCTCGTTCACGGGGTTCAGCTTCTGCAAGTCGCACAGCGCCACGTACGCGCAGCTGTCGTTCCAGTGCGCCTACCTCAAGGCCCATTTCCCGGCGCAGTTCCTCGCCGCGGTGATCAGCAACGGCCACGGTTTCTACCGCCGCGACGTCTACCTCAACGAAGCGCGGCGCTGGGGCATCCGCGTCCTGCCGACGGACGTCAACGAGTCCGGCGTCAGGTACCGGGGCCGCGGCGCCCTGATGCGGCCCGGGATGATGCACCTGCGCGGGGTGCGGGAGAAGGCGCTCGAGGCGGTCGTCGCGGAGCGGCGGGCCGGCGGCCGCTTTCGCGATCTGCCGGATTTCTCCCACCGCGTTCCCGGCCTGCACAAGAAGGAGATCGAGCGCCTGATCCTCGTCGGGGCGCTCGACGGCTTCGGCCTCACTCAGCCCGAGCTGCTGTGGCAGCTCGACGATGTCGCCGCGGCGCGGGGTGGCGCTGCGTCCGCCGCGGCGCCGCTCCTCGACGGCCTCGCCCTGCGCCCCCCGGTGCCGGAGGGGCTGCGCGACTACAGCCTCGCCGAGAAGTGCCTCAACGAGCTCGAGCTGCTCGGCTACATGATCTCGGGGGAGATCCTGGAGATCCTCGACATGCACCCGGCGGCCGCGGGGGCGGTGCCGGCGGCCGACATCGGGCGCCACGCCGGCCGGCGGATCAAGCTGTTCGGGCGCCGCGTCACCGACCGCGTCCACCAGGTTCAGCGCCGCGGCGAGGCGATGATGTTCCTGACCATCGAGGACAAGTCGGAGAGCGCCGACGTCGTGCTCTGGCCCGACGTGTTCGAGCGCTGTACCGACGTCGTGGCGGGGCCGGGGCCGTTCGAGGTCCGGGGCCGGGTCACCGAGGACTGGGGCACGTTCACCGTCGAGGCGGACTCGATCAGGGCGGTCGACTGGTCGCCGAACGAGATCGATTTCGAGCTGGCGTCGCGAAAGCTCGCTGAGTCGGTGGAAGGGGTGCGCAGGTATGGGGACGTGGCCACGGCGGCCGCCTAGGAATGGCGCGCGCAGCCCCTAGGGCCGCCCGGCCCCGGCCCGAGCCGCTGTTCGCGGCGGTCGCCGCGGACCAGTTCGCCGCCCAGGCGGTCGCCGCGGTGCGCCGCGAACTGCTCGGCAAGGCGTTCGTCGTCGTGCGCCAGAACCAGGAGAGTCACCGCGCCTCGGTGTTCGCCCGTTCTCCGGCGGCCCGCGAGCTCGGGGTCGCGCCGGGGGAGCCGGTGTTCGTCCTGCGCCGCCGGCTGGGGCGGCGCGCGCTGGTTTTCGAGCGGGACGAGGAAGCGGAGCAGCGCGTGCTCGAGCGGCTTCTCGCCGCCCTGGCGGCCTGGACCCCGGACTACCGGCTGGACGAGCTGGCCCGCTGTACGCTCGCCCTCTCCGGAACGCCGGCGCAGCGCGCCCTCGACCGGGGCGATCTCGACCGGGCCGGGCTGGGGGAGCGCCTCGCCCGCCACCTGCGGCGGCGCACCGGGCTGCAGGAGATCGCCGCCGCGGTCAGCCGCAGCCGCCTGCTGGCCGGGCTGCTGGCCGAGCGCGCCAGGCCGGACGGCGTTGAGGTCTGCGCTCCGGACCAGGAGGCGGAGCTGCTCGCGAACCTGGAGCTGGACGAGCTGCCGCTTCCCGCCGGAGTGCGCGAGACCGCTCGCCGCTACGGCCTGCACCAGGCCGCGCAGGTTCTCGCGCTCGAGCGCCCGGCGCTGCACAGGCGCTTCGGGGGAGCCGCCGGGGAGCAGCTGTACGGACTGGTGCGCGGCATCGACGGCGCGCCGGGACGGCACGGCAGCCGCGCCGTCGTCGCCGAGACCACTCTCGAGCGCGACGTCAACGACGAGTTCACGCTGGTCCAGGCCGTGCGCCTGACCGCGGACAAGCTCGTCGACCAGCTGCGCCGGGCCGGGTACGTCGCCTCGCGGCTGACGCTGCAGCTGCGCTATACCGACAATCGCACCGCGCAGCGCACGCACTCCATGCCCGCGGCCAGCGACGACTTCGCCGCCGTCGCCGCGGCCGCGGTGGCGCTCTTCACCGGTCTGCACCAGCGCCGCGCGGCGATCAGGTCGATCCGGGTCTCGGCGAGCCGGCCGGGCAGGGATTCGGGACAGCTCGACCTGTTCGAGGAGGAGGCCGAGCGCAGGCAGCGCCGGCTCGGGCGGGCGATCACCGAGATCCGGCAGCGCATGGGCTTCGGCGCCGTGGTCAGCGCCGCGGCGGCGCCGGTGCTCGGCGCCGCGCGGCCTTCCGGGGGGGCCGTCTCTTCGGCTGCGGCGGAAGACTAGTTGATACCTTCGCGCGCAGGCCGGGTAGGATGCCAGGGCGCGGGCGAATTCAGCGAAATGGCGCGCAAACACCAGTTGCGGATCATCCGTGCGGAGGACGCAGGCCGGCTCGCCGTGCAGGCGGCCGCGCCGTCGCCGGATCCGGCCCCCAGGTCTTCGGCCGGCCGTCGGTCCCCGGCGTTGTCGGCGGCCCGGGCGATGGTCCCGAAGTCGGCCGAAGCCTTGGTCAGGGGTGATTACCCGTGCCGGGGGGCACTGGTTGTTTTTCCGCTGGCGGACGGTGAGATTCGGAATACGGTGCATTACCCCGACAGGCTGGTGTCACATGAGCAGGTTCCGCCTCTCCCGTACGCTGCCGGCAGCGGCGCTGATCGCAAGTTTCTGCAGCGCCGCGCCGGCCGCCGCCGACCTGTTCGACATCGGTCCGCTGCAGGTCGTCGCCGGAGGGGGTTCCGGTGAAGGAGGGCCGGCGCTGGACGCCAGTGTGCTGCCGCTGGACGTCCTGTCGGCGAACGGCCTCCTCTACATAGCGGACGAGCGCTTCAACCTGGTCCGCGCGGTCGCCGCCGACGGAGCGATCGCCACCGTCGCCGGCAACGGCGACTTCGGATTCGACGGCGACGGCAGGGTGCTGGTCAGCCACGACGGCGGACTGCTCGAGGTGCCCCCCGGCGCCGGCTCGCGCCGCTTCGCCGAGTTCGCCTCCTCCCGCTTCGCCACCGCGGTCGTCGACGGTCCGTCCGGACGCGGGCTGGTGGTGGGGACGCCGGCGGATTTCGGAGACGCCAACCCGCTGACGCTGATCGCCTTCGACCCCGAAGGCCCGCCCCTCTACCTGCCGCTGCCGCTCGCGCTGGCCGGCGCCGACGCGTTGGCCGCGAACGGGGCCGGCCAGCTGTTCGTCCACCATCCCGGCGGCCAGGTGCTGGCGGTGCGCGGCATCGCCGAGCCGGACACTACCGGGGCGGCGGGAAGCCGGAGGTCGTCGAGTTTACGCTCCTTCCACCCGGCGAGGCGTTCCTGTCGTCGAACCGGGAGGGGGTCCTGCTCGCCGCCCACCGCCCGACGCGGGAGCTGCGGCAGCTCGAGGATATCGACGGGAACAGCACCGTCGCCGGCCCGGAAGAGCGGCAGCTCCTCGCCATTCTGCCGGAGCGGCCGGCAGCCATCGACCAGCGCGGAGAGACGGTGTTCGCCGCGACCGAGGCCGGCCGCCTCTACCGCTTCCGGAACGGAGCCCTCGAGAGGGTAGCGTCCGGGTTCGCGCCGTCGATACTCGACATCGCCGCGGAAGCGTCGGGCGCCATCCTCGTTCTCGAAGGGGACGACCGCGGCGGTCGCCTGATCCGCGTGGCGTCGCCGCGGCCGTCCATCGAGGTCTGGCCGCAGGTGCTGGCCTACGGGGACCAGCCGCTGGGCGTGAAGGCGACGCGCACCGCAGTGGTGCGGAACGACGGCCCGCTGGCGGTCGACGTGACCCTGGAAGGCCCCCGCTCGCAGGTCGGGCCGTTCGAGCTCGAGCCGGGGGAGCACAGGGAGGTAGCGGTTCCCTTCTCGGCTGTCCGGCGCGGGCCCCAGGCCGTAGAGTGGCGCTGGCTAGGGGCGGACGGCGCCGTCCTGGCGCGACAGCAGGTGGAGATAGTCGGACTCGCCCCGGAAGTGGCCGTCCCGGAGGGCCTTGATTTCGGCACCGAGTGGGTCGGGGGCAGGCGCGACCGCCAGCTCGTCGTCGAGAACGCCGGGACCGTTCCTCTGACGCTGCTGGAGGCGCGGGTGGAAGGAGAGGGGGAGGCGGCCTTCGCGGTCGGAGAAATACCCCGGAGCGCCGTCGCTCCGGGTGGGGCGATGGTGCTGCCGGTGCTGTTCGAGCCTTCCGCCGCCGGTCGCTTCGCCGCCAGCCTGGTCCTGAGCACCGACGATCCGGAGCTACCCGAAGCCCGGGTCGATCTCAGCGGCTCCGGAGGGCGCGCCGAGCTCGACCTGCCGCCCCGCTTCGATCTGGGCAGGGTGCGCGCCGGAGACCTGGGGACGAGAGAGCTGGTGATGACGAACAGCGGCGAGCTGGAGCTGCGCATCTCGAAGATTCTCACCGGGAACCGGAAGCTGATCGTCACCCCGCGGTCGCTTACCCTGGCGCCGGGAGAAACCGCAACCATTCAGGTCCTCTTCCGCCCCAGGGAGCACGGCGAGGTCGAGGGAGTTTTCCGCTTTTCCACCAACGACCCGACGAATCCGGTGTGGGTGCTGCCGTACAGCGGCTTCGGGGTCAGCTCGCTGTTGACGGTCGGGGCCGACGCCCACGAGTTCGCGGAGACCGCGGTAGGGCGGACCGCGGTGTGGGAGCTCGAGCTCGGCAACTTCCACAGCGGCGCCGTGCGGATCCTGTCCGCAACCACAAACGACCCTCAATTCCGCGTCGTCGACCCCCCGCAGCGGCTCGCCCCCGGAGAGACCGCGACCCTGAGGGTGGAGTTCGCTCCCAGCGGCTTCGGACACTCGAGGGGGCAACTGCTGATCGAGACCGACCTCGCCGAAGCGCGCAGCGTCGCGGTCAGCCTCGCAGGCCGCGCCCCGGTCAGCCTCGCAGGCCGCGCCCCGGTCTCGGCCCGCTTCCACCTGCAGGCGGCCGAGGAGGGAGAGATCGACGCCTGGCCCGGTGACCTCTTCGGGGTTCCGGTCCGTCTCGAGGGGGCGCACCAGGTGCGGGGCATCGTCCTCGAGGTCGCCTACACCGCCGCTGCCCTGGAGTTTGCCGGCTTGCGCGTCGCCCCCGGCGGCCTGCTGCCGGAGGACGGGGCCCTGGTCATCAGCGACGAGATCGCCGAGGGAAAGGCGAGGGTGGCGGTGTCTCCAACCGGACCGCTTCTGCAGGCGGGCATCAGCGGCGACGGCGCGCTGGGGGATCTACAGTTCCGGGTTAGCCGCCAGGTCGGCGTCACCGACCTGCGGGTTCTGCTCAGGAAGGCGGTTTTTCGCTTCGCCGCCGGCCTCGCCGATACCCTCGAGCTGGCCGAGTCCGTCGACCTGCGGCTCGAGCTGCGCGGCGACCTCAACCGGGACGGCAAGGTCGACCTCGACGACTTCTTCGCACTCGCCGATCACATGCGGGGAACCCCGGACCCGGCGCCGACCCCTTTCGACATAAACCGCGACGGCGCGGTCGACATCGCCGACGCCGAGTCGCTGGCCGCGCACCTGCAAAGTGGTGCCAAGGCCCTGGCCGACTTCTACGCGGGGTTCGAGCTCGGTCTGCACCCGCCCCGCCCCAATCCCTTCAACGCGGAGACCGTGCTGGAGTACGAGCTGCCTGGCGCTCAGCGGGTCGAACTCGTCATCTACAATCTCTTTGGCCAGCAGGTGCGTTCCCTGGTGTCGGCCACGCGGCCCCCCGGGCCCCACCGCGCCGTCTGGGGAGGGGAGAACGACGCCGGGGAAACGGTCGCCTCGGGGGTCTATTTCGCCGCCCTGGCGACCGCGCGGGGAACCCGTGTACGGCGCCTGCTGCTCCTGCGCTGAGGGCCCTAACTCAAGCCCTGACCACAGCTTGACCACCGCCGGGGGGGCCTCTATCTTGATCGCCCACTCTGCTGTTCGAGTTGCCACCGTGTCCACACCTTCCTCCCCCGAGCATTCGGAACCGGAGCCGCCCCCCACAGGCCCTGCCGGGCTGTCCCTGGCGGCGCGCGCGCTGTTATCCGGACTGTTGGGTCTTGCCGCCTGCCAGCCTCAGCCCCTCGCCGACAAGGCCAGGGAGCTGGCGACCGGCGTCCATCATCACGCCCTGCACCTGACAGAAGGTCCGTGGTCGATCCACGTCGTCGAGCTCGATCTGCGAAAGGCGTGGGAGGCGGGCATCCGCCTGCGCACGGCGCGGCCGGTAGCCGACGATGCAGGGCTGGCGCGGACGAGCAACATGGCCGGCGGCGCCATCGCCGCAATCAACGGGGGCTTCTTCTACGACGACAGCCCGAGCGGCCTGCAGATCAGTCGCGGGCGGTTGGTGGCGGCCCCACGGGGGCAATCGGCGTTCGCCATTTCTCCGGAAGGGGCGCCGATGGTGGCGGTGTTCGATATCCACACCGGCCTTATCACCCCCTCGGGAAAGCAGCAGCCCATATCGCTCTTCAACCGCTCTCCCGGCATCGGAGGTCTCTCCTGCATGAACCGGTTCGCCACGGCCCGGATCGACTCGGTGCGCGCCGACATCGGGTTCGAGCTGCAGGGCATCGGGGAGAGTTCGGTCATCAACGACACCGTCAGGGCTCGGGTGCTGCAGGTGAGACGCCGGGGTTGGCCCTTGAAGATCGCCGACGGCCAGTGGCTGGTCGCCGGTTCGATGGACATGCCGGAAGGGGAGATCGTCGCCGGGGACACCGTCGGGTTGTTCTGCCTGCTGCCCCCGGCGGTCAGCCGCCTCGAGGAAGCGATCGGCGGCGGTCCCCGCATCGTCCGCGACGGCTATCCGTCGATCGAATACGAGCGGGAAAAGCTGGGGCGCAGCTTCGCCGAGGAGCGCCACCCCCGCACCGCGGTCGGCCATTCGCAGGATGGCCGCACCCTCTTTCTGGTAACCGTCGACGGCCGCCAGCCCGGGTACAGCGTCGGCATGTCCCTGGCTGAGCTCGCCGATTTCATGGCCAACAACCTCGCGCGGTTTTCCGCCTCGGGCGCCAACGCCTACCACGCCCTCAACCTCGACGGCGGCGGCTCGACGACCATGGTGGTCGGCAATCAGGTCGTCAACAGGCCCTCCGATCAGACCGGCGAGCGCGAGGTCGCCAACGCCCTCCTTGTGGTGGCGCAGGGGCCGGAAGAAGAGGCTGCCGGCAGCGGCACCAGGCCGGGTTCCGCCTTGTCGTCGCTGTAACATGCCGGTATTCGCCCCCGGGGATCTGCGCCAGCTCGGAAAAGACCTCTTCGTTGCAGTTGGCGCCCCCCGGCAAGAGGCGGAGCTCGTGGCCGATCACATGGTCGAGTCCGGGCTGCTGGGCCACGACAGCCACGGCGTTCTGCGCTACCCGCAGTACGTCGACAGCGTGCGCAGCGGCAAGGTGATTCCGGGGGCCCCCTTCGAGATCCTGTCCGAGACCCCCCGGATCGCCCACGTCAGCGGCAACTGGAACTTCGGCCCGGTCACCGCCCACCGGGCGGCGCAGCTGGCCGCCTCGAAGGCGCGCGACGGGGCGGTCGCCGCGGTGACCGTCAGGCGCTGCAACCACGTCGCCCGCCTGGGCCGCTTCGCCGCGCAGATCGCCGCCTCCGGCGACCTGGTCGGGATGCTGTTCTGCAACGGGCACGGCAGCGACCACTCGACGGCGCCGTTCGGGGGGGGCGAGAGACGCCTGCCCACGAACCCGCTGGCCGTGGCCGTTCCCAGCGGCCGCGAGTGGCCCATCCTGCTCGACATGACCACCAGCATGACCTCGGGCGGGGCGATGCGCCTCTTCCGGAACCGCGGCGAGCCGGTGCCCGAGGGGTTCATCATCGACGCCGAGGGCGCCCCGACAACCGACGTGGAGAAGTTCTACGGCCCCCCGGGCGGGGCCCTGCTGCCGCTGGGGTTTCCCGGCACCGGCCACAAGGGCTTCGGTCTCGCCGTCGCCGTCGATATCCTGGCCGGGGCGCTGTCGGGGGCGGGCTGCTCGCGTCAAGACCCGCCCGAGGCGGGAAACGCGCTGTTGATCGTTGCGGTGAACGTCGCTGCCTTCGTTCCCGTCACCGAGTTCCTCGCAGAGGTCGGGGAGTTCGCGGCGCGGGTGAAATCGGCGCCCCCCGCCGAGGGTTTCGACGAGGTGATGCTGCCGGGGGAGAAGTCGCACCGGGTGCGCGAGCAGCGCCTGCGCGCCGGCATGCCGGTGGACGAGTCGGCCTGGGAGCAGATAACCGCGGTCGCCGGCGAGCTCGGGGTGGCGTTGCCGCAGCCGGTGCGGGATGATGCATCCACTACACCACAGTCCGGAGATAGATCATGCTGAAGGTCGCCGTGATCGGGATGAGGGGGATAGGTACCAACCACGCCGAGGTCTACGCCCGGTCGGACAAGGCCGACCTCGTCGCCGTCTGCGACATGGTGAAGGAGCGAGCCGACGGGGCCGCGGCGCGCTTCGGGGCCCGGCCGCACTACTCGGTGGAGGAGCTGCTCGAGTCCGGGGATCTCGACGCCGTCAGCGTCGCCACGGGGGGATTCGAGAACGGCGGCGACCACTACGAGCCGGTGATGGCGGCGCTCGCCGCGGGCAAGCACGTGCTGTGCGAGAAGCCGATCTCCAACAACATCGGGCACGCCAGGGAGATGGTCGCAAAGGCCGGGGAGCAGGGGGTCTGCTTCGGCATCAACCTCAACCACCGCTTCGTGCCGCCGGCGGAGCGCGCCCGCGCCTGGATCGACGAGGGCCGGCTCGGCGACCTGCTGCTGCTCAACATGACGATGTGGATCGACAACCCCAACGAAACCTCCGAGTGGTTCCACTTGCGGGCCCTGCACCCGCACTCGATCGACATCATGCGCTACTTCGGCGGCGAGGTGAAGCGGGTGCACGCCTTCCTCAACCGCGCCCCGGGGCGCGTCTGCTGGTCGAACGCCCAGATCAACATGGAGTTCGCAAGCGGCGTCGTCGGCCACCTGACCGGCAGCTACGACGCGGCGCCGCGCCACAACCTCGAGCGCTGCGAAGTGATGGGGACGGAGGGGCGGTTCGTGCTCGACAACTGTTTCGAGGAGCTGACCTTCTACCCGCGCCGGGGAGAGGAGCTGACGGTGGTGCGCAACAGCATCATGGGGGGAATGACGGGATTCGGCGACACCTTCCACACCCGCATCAACCGCTGGATCGAGCAGCTGAGCGAGGGGGTCGCCCCCGACCGCATAGAGGCCTCGGGAGACGACGGCCTCGCCGCCCAGGAAATCATCGAGGCCGCCATCCGCTCCTGGCAGGAGGGAGCGGTGGCCGAGGTCGCCAGCCGGGAGTAGCGGCCGTTGCCGGGGGCCGATGCGCCGGCCTCCTTGCTTCGCCCCGATGCGGTCCGCCGCCCGCCGCGCAAGCGCCCATCCCGGGACGGCCGCGGCATTCCGCGAAGTCGTGTGCGAATGGTGACAGGCCATTTACCCTTCTGTATACTGTACCGCACCTCAATGACTTGCACGGGATTCCAGGTCTGGATCAATGCCTCCTGACAACCAGCAGAAGTCGGACCCGCCGCGGCGGCAGCCGTCGGGTGTGCGGGAGTACCTGTCGTCGATCGTCGTCGCCATAGGCCTCGCCCTGCTCATCCGCAGCACCGTGGTCCAGGCCTTCTACATACCCTCCGGATCGATGGAGGACACCCTCTTCGTCGGGGATTACCTGCTGGCCAACAAGTTCGTGTACGGCGCCCCCGTCGAGATTCCCTTCGTCGCCGCCCCCCTGTTCAGGCTGCCCGCCCTGCGCGACCCGCAGCCGTGGGACATCGTGATCTTCCGCTCCAAGACCGAGCCGGGGCGGGATCTGATCAAGCGTTGCATCGCGGTCGGCGGCCAGGTCGTGCAGGTAATCGACAAGGTTCTCTACGTCGACGGCGAGATCTTCCCGAGCCCGCCGATGTCGAAACACGCCGACCCCGGCATCCACCCGGCCTCCTACAGCATGCGGGACAACTTCGGCCCCTACCGGGTGCCGGAGGACCAGTTTTTCATGATGGGCGACAACCGCGACAACAGCAGCGACAGCCGCGTCTTTGGTCCGGTACCGCGCAGCCTCATCAAGGGAAAGGCGATGATCATCTACTGGTCGGCGACGCTCAAGAGCGGTCCCGGAATCCTGCGGGGGCTGCCGCAACTGTTGATGGACACCGGCAGCTTCATCTGGAACCTCCCCACGCTTCCGACGCGCACCCGCTACGACAGGCTCGGGGACGTCATCCACTGATGCCGCGAAGGGCAAACCCCGCACCCGCGGTGCTGCCCTGCCCAGGGGCGAGGACGGACGCATGAACAGCGATCGCGACTACCCGGATTTCGGCGACCCCGACGGCGACCCGGCCGGCGGGGGACGGCCCGGCGACGAGTTCGAGGAGTTCGAGTCCTACCTGCGCGGCGACCCGGAGGAGGAGGCGCGGCGCGACTTCGACGAAGAGCCGCTGCGCCTCGTCGACCAGATGCTGATCCTGTTGCCGGACCGCGACCCGTCGCGGCCGCTGCTCTACCAGCTGCGGCGGCAGCTGATGGATCGCGAGATCACCTTCCAGGAGGCGCGGCGCGCCCTGGTCGAGCTCGAGGCCGCCCTGGAAAAGGTGACCTCCCCCTCCAACCGGGTCGGCATCTGCATCGGCGCTCCCAGAGAGGGGATCGCGACCATCCTCGTCAGCGGCTCCGAGTACTTCGCCAACGTCGACCCGCGCGTCGACCCCCGCGAGCTCAAAGTAGGGGGGCGCGTTCTGATCAACGAGGCGTACGCCGTCGTCGGGGTGCTGCCGAGAAACCCCGCCGGGCCGGTGGTGAGAATCACCGACGTCCTCCCCGACGGCCGCCTGCGCATCGGCAACGAGCACGCTACCAGCGACTTCGTTCTCGAACGCGCCGAGGAGCTCGCCGGCCTCGAGCTCAAGGCGGGGGACGAGGTCCGCACCGATGCCTCGACGAGGGTCGCCCTCGAGCTGCTGCAATCGCGCGAGAGCAGGGAGTACTTCCTCGAGGAAATCCCGGAAATGACGTGGGACCGTATCGGCGGCCAGGAGGAGGCGATTAGGGGGATCCGCGATACCATCGAGCTGCCGGCAAGGCACCCGGAGCTGTTCGAAAAGTTCCGCTACTCGGCGCCGAAGGGGTTCCTGCTCTACGGCCCGCCGGGCTGCGGCAAGACCCTCATCGGCAAGGCGACGGCCTACAACCTCGTGCAGCACCTGCGCAGCGCAGAGGGCCTTGATGTCAGGGAGTACTTCATGCACGTCAAGGGCCCGGAGATCCTCAACATGTGGCTCGGCGAGACCGAGCGCATGGTCCGGGAGATCTTCGCGCAGGCGCGGCAGAAGCGGAAGGAGGGGTTCCTGCCCTTCGTCTTCATCGACGAGGCGGAATCGATTCTCGGGACGCGGCGGTCGATGCGCAGCCACCACATCGCCAACACGGTGGTGCCGATGTTCTGCACCGAGATGGACGGCATCGAGTCGCTGCAGGACGTCGTCATCATTCTCGCTTCCAACCGGCACGACCTCATCGACCCGGCCATCCTCAGACCGGGCCGCATCGACCGCAAGATCAAGGTCCTGCGCCCGGATTTCGAGGCCTCGCGCGAAATCTTCGGGATCTACCTCACCGAGGACCTGCCGCTCGACCGGGGCGAGGTCGAGCGCTACGGCGGTGCGGAGGAAGCCCGCCGGGCCCTGATCGATGAGGCGGTGAAGGGGCTGTTCGCGCGCGGCGAGGAGACCCGGTTCCTCGAGGTCGGCCTGCGCAGCGGCCGGCTGGAAAACCTGCATTTCGGCGATCTCGCCAGCGGCGCGCTGATCGACAGCATCGTCCAGCGCGCCAAGGAATCGGCGATCAAGCGCGCCATCGCCGAGAGCGACGCCGACGCCGGCATCCGCTCCGAGGACCTCGCCAACGCCATCCGCTCCGAGTACCGCGAGAACGAGGTCTTTCCCCCCACCGACAGCGTCGAGGACTGGCTCAAGCTGCTCGACTACGATCCCGAGAACGTCGTCCGCGTAGCGCCGGTGAGTTCTGCGGAGGACCGCGACCGGGAAGCGGAAGCAGCGGCCAAGGTCATCTGATTTGGGCGACCGGCTGTTCGGTCTCGAAACCGAGTACGGGATCCAGGTCGACGGCGTGGAGAAGCTCGACGTCGTCGTCGAGTCGATGGAGCTGATCCGCTGCTACCTGCTCGAGGATTTCGTTGCCCTCTGGGATTACGCGCTGGAGAACCCGCGCCTGGACGCGCGCGGTTTCGAGGTCGAGGAGCTGCTCAACGACCAGGACGAGGCGGACCACCTGCAGCGCGACCGCGACCGCCGCATCCCGCTGAAGGAGCTGAAGAGCGACCTGATACTCACCAACGGCGCGCGCCTCTACAACGATCACACCCACCCGGAGTACTCGACCCCCGAGGTCTTCTCGCTGCGCGACCTGGTCGCCTTCGACCGCGCCGGGGAACGCATCCTGCTGCAGTGCGCGCGCCGGCGCACCGGGACCCGCGGCGATGGCGGCACCGTCCGCCTCTACAAGAACAACACAGACTTCGAGGGCCACAGTTACGGCTGCCACGAGAACTACCTCGTGCGCCGCGAGATCCCGTTCCAGCAGGTGATCGACGGCCTGCTGCCGTTCCTGGTGACGCGCCAGATCTTCGCCGGCGCCGGCAAGGTCGGAGTCGAGGCGGACCGCGGCGCCGGCCAGGCGGTGTTCCAGCTGGCGCAGCGCTCCGATTTCTTCGAGTGCATCGCCAGCGTCGACACGATGACGCGGCGGCCGCTGGTCAACACCCGCGACGAGCCGCACGCCGACGCCGCCCTCTACCGGCGCCTGCACCTGATCAACGGCGACGCCAACATGTCCGAGTTCGCCACGGCCCTGAAAACCGGCACGGCGCTGCTCGTTCTCGAACTGCTCGAGCGCGGGCAGCTGCCGCCGCTCGTCCTCGCAGACCCGGTCGGCGCGGTAAAGGCGGTCTCCCGGGATCAGCGGCGCGCCTGGGAGGTCGAGCTCGAAGGCGGCCGGCACACGACCGCGCTCGAGATCCAGCGCGCCTGTCTCGACGCGGCCGCGGCCGCGGCCGCGGGGAGAGACAACGAAACCGACTGGGTGCTCGGCGCCTGGAAGGAGACACTGGAGGCCCTCGCCGAGGATCCGATGCGGCTCAGGGGCCGGTGCGACTGGGTGACGAAGAAGTGGATGCTCGACGCCTTCGCCGAGGCCGAAGATCTCGACTGGGGCGACCCGGACGACCGCGCCTGGCTGCAGAGCCAGGACCTCGAGTACCACAACATCGATCCGGAGGAAGGACTGTTCCCGCTGCTCGCCGAGGAGGGCGACGGCGGGAAGCTGGTGAGCGACGGCGAGGTGGCGCGCGCCATGGTCGACGCCCCCGAGGCGACGCGCGCCGCTTTTCGCGGCCGCTGCCTGCAGAAGTTCGGCGCCGAGGTACGCTCCCTGAACTGGGACAGCATCGAGTTCACCGTCGGCGGCAGGGTCGAGACGGTCGACCTGAAGGGTTGTGTCGAGAGGGAGACGGCGGCTACCTTTACTGCGGCCTTGGAAGAGGCCGACAGCGTGTCGGAGTTGATAACCCAGCTCGAGGAGATGCACCATGCGGTCAGTTGAAATGCGCGACCGGGCGCCGCGGCCGACCAGGCCCATGGACGGCGGCGGCGGTGACGGCGACGATCCAGGACCCCGCCGCCCCAAGGTGGAACGGCCGAACACCGACGACCTGCTGCGCCGCATGCGCAAGGTCGACCCGAACCAAGCCCGCCGCTACCGCCAGCGCACGGGCGAGTGAGTCCGGCGTCCCCTCCCGGGACAGGCCACCAGGGCGCGGCCCGCAGAAGGGCGGCAGCGCCGGCCGGCCGCCGCACAGGGCCATCGCCTTGGAACACACCGATTTCCTCAATCTCCTGAAACAGAACGGGCAGTTGCCCGAGGCGCCGCCGGCTGGCGGCGCCGAAGCCGCGGTCGAGTCGACCGAAGGCACCACCATTCTCGCGCTGCGCTGCCGCGACGGCGTCCTCGTCGCCGGCGACCGCCGCGCGACCATGGGCAACACCGTGATCTACGACCGCGCCGACAAGGTCCTTGCCGTTGACGACGGGTCGGTGCTGGCGCTGTCGGGCTCGCCGGCCAACGCCTACGAGATCGCGCGCATGCTCGAGATCTCCTTCCAGCACTACCGTCGCTCGCAGCTGCAGGAGATGAGCCTCGACGGCAGGCTGAGAACCCTGTCGCGGCTGATGCGAGAGAACCTGCCCATGGCCCTGCAGGGAATCGGCGCCGTGGTGCCGATCTACGCGACTTTCGACGACAGCGGTCCCGGCGGCGGCAAGATCTTCTTCTACGACGTTCTCGGGGCCACCTTCGAGTCGGTCGACTTCTGCACAACCGGTTCGGGATCCCATGTCATCCGCGGCGCCCTCTACTATCTGAACCGGTGGGGGGAAAGGCCGCTGGCCAAGATGGAAGCGGAAGAATCCCTCTCGCTGATCCTGAGGATGCTCGAAACCGCGGCCGAGTACGACACCGCCACCGGCGGCTACAAACCGGTTGCGCGGATCTTCCCACAGGTCATGCGCGTCACCGCCGCGGGCGTCGAGGCGATCGCCGAACCGGACCTGCAGGCGCTGTACGAGACGCTCCGCTAAGCCCATGCTCGATGAACCCTACCGCTGGGTCGAGGCGATCCGCAATCGCCGCGAGTACCTCGAGGACCAGCTCAAGTCCGCCAGCCCGGTGGTCGGCTCTGTCTACGACGACGGCATCCTGCTGCTGACCACGACCCCGGGCCCGCGCAAGCTGTTCGAGGTCTACAACCAGGTCGCCTTCGCCGCCATCGGCCACCCGGCCGACATCGAAAAGCTGCGCAAGGCCGTCATCGACATAGCCCACGTCGAGGCCTTCAATCTCTCGGCCCGGGATGTCTCCCTGCAGCGGCTGGTCAGCTTCGGCATCGGGCCGCTGATGAAGACCGCCTTCGACGAGATCTTCCACTCTCCCTTCATCGCCCGCGTTCTTGTCGCCGAGCTCGACGCCGGAGCCGGGGGCGTGGCCTTCTACACCGTGGACGCCGACGGATCGTTCGCCGCCTCCGGGGCCGCGGCTGCAGTCGCGGGCACCGCGGAGAGCCGCGACGCCATAGCCCGGCACGCCGCCGCGGAGCCCGAGGCTCCCGGTCTGCAGGAGGCCCTGGAGCGCGCCCTCGAGACCTGGGCGGTGGGGCGGCTCTACGGCGAACCCGGGCGCACCGGGAAACCGACCGCCGGCGAGATCTCCGAGAGCGTCGCCACGGCCCTCGACGGCGGCCAGCGGATCGAAGCCGCCGTGCTCGACCGCACCCTGCCGACGAAATCGAAGTTCCGCCTGTTGCCGCCGGCCGAGCTCGAAGAGGCCCTGAGCCGGTTCGCGCAGTAGGCCGGCTCCCGGCAAGTCAGATGCGCAACCGCATATACGGACTCGAAATCGAATTCGGCTGCATGCCCCCGGATTCGGACCCCTTCCTCAGTCCGGATTTCATCTCGGTGAAGACCAAGGACTGTGTCTTCTACCGCGAGGGCCTCGGCATCGTCGACATCCACTACCGCGGCCGCGACGAACCGCCAGGCAACGGCGGCTTCCTGTTCAACGGCGGCAGGATGTACATCGACATGGGTCACGTCGAGTACGCGACCCCGGAATGCCGCGGGCTGTTCGATCTCGTCGCCGCGGACCGCGCCGGCGAGCTGATGGTGCAGCGGGCCCTCGACCAGCTGGGCATGGCAGAGAACGCGTCGTTCTTCAAGAACAACATCGACCACTACACCGGCGCGACCTTCGGCTGTCACGAGAACTACCTCGTGCGCCGCGACGTCCCCTTCGCCCAGGTCCTGCTGCCGGCGATCCTGCCCTTCTTCGTCAGCCGCCAGATCTACGCCGGGTCCGGACGGGTCGGCTGCCACACCGACATCTTCGAGTACGGCGGCAGCGGCGAGGACCGCGAGGTCCCCTACCAGATCTCCCAGCGCGCCGACCACATCGTCACCGAGATCTACCAGTGGATCCAGTTCAGCCGCGCCATCATCAACACCCGGGACGAGCCGCTGGCGGACTGGGGCCTCTACCGCCGCCTGCATCTTCTGGTCGGCGACTCGAACATGTCGGAGTACGCGACGGCGCTGAAGGTCGGCACCACCGCCCTGATGCTCGAACTGCTCGAGGAGCGCATCGTCCCCGACGTCAAGCTTCTCGACCCGGTGCAGGCGATCCGGGAGATCTCCCGCGACCTCGAGTACCGCTGGGAAGTCCAGCTCGAGGACGGCAGGTACACGACGGCGAGCGAGATCCAGTACCAGTACCTCGAGCTCGCCGAGCGCTACCTGCGCGGCCTCGACAGGGAGGCGGACTGGGTTCTCGACGAGTGGCGCTTCGTGCTCGACGCCCTCGTCCACGACCCGATGGCGCTCGTCGACCGCGTCGACTGGGTGACGAAGAAATGGCTGCTCGAGTCGTTCATGGAGGCCGAGCAGCTCGACTGGCAGGACACCTGGGTCCAGAGCCTCGACCTCGAGTACCACAACCTCAACCCCGACAGGGGGCTCTACTTCGACCTCAGGGAGCAGGGCATCACCAAGAAGGTGGTCTCCGACGAAATGGTGAACCGGGCGATCGTGACGCCGCCGCAGGACACCCGGGCGCGGGCGCGGTCCGCGGTGATGCGCGAGCTGACCGATCACAAGGCCCGCTACGTCATCGACTGGGATTCGATCTACGTCGAGGACGAGATGTACCTCAACCTCGACGACCCGTTCCGAACCTACGATTTCGAGGCTTCCGAGTTCATCGCCGAATGCCGCAGGACGCCTCGCCCGTAGCCGCGGGCGGCCGCGTCCTGGCGGCCGCGGCGGTCTCGCTGCTCGCCTGCCTCGGCCCCGGCGACGGCTACGCCGGCAGCGCCTCCGAAGTCGAGCTGACCCCCGAAGGGGTCGTCGCCTGCGGCGGCACCGGGGAGGAGTATTCGCCCGGGGAACCTCTCTCCGGGTTTTCCGCGGGGGCCCCTCTTCGCGCGCAGACGCCGCGGCGTCTGCGCGCGAAGAGGGGCGCCAGCCGGGCAACGCTGCTCGACAGCCGCGGCACGGTGACGGGGACCTTCAACGCCCTGGTTGTCTTTGCCAAGTTCCGCGGCGAGGCCGAGGGCGCCGACGCCAAGCCCTCCTGGGCCGACGACCTGTTCGACGCCGGCATACCCGGCAGCTTCACCCACTTCTACGACGAGATGTCGCGCGGCCAGCTGCGGGCGCGGGGAGAAGTCCTGCCTAAACGCTACAGCTCCCTGGACGAGGCCGCCTCCTACTTGCCCGAAGAGGGAGGGGCCTCAGGCGACTACCCGCGCTTCAACCTCGAGATCCTGACCCAGGCCGACGCCGACGTCGACATGGGCCGCTTCGACAACGACGGCCCCGACGGGATGCCGAATTCCGGGGACGACGACGGCTACGTCGACATCGTCTTCATCAACTTGCTCACCGTGCCGGTGAACTTCCTGCTGCGCACGGCGACCGGGCTGGCCACTCTCGGGTTCGACACCGACTTCATCAGCGACGACGCGGCCGCCGGCGGGAGATTCATCCGCGTTCGCGGCCGCTTCTCGGGCTTCGGGGGGACCACCCAGCGGGGCCACGTCTTCTCCGTGACCGCCGCGACCATGTGCCACGAGTTCGCCCACGTCCTCGGGCTCCCCGACCTGTTCGACCAATCGACGGTGCTTCTCGGCAGGGAGATCGACTGGGGGCTCGACGGCGCCGGGATCGGCAAGTGGGGACTGATGGGGTTGGGGACCCTCGGTTGGGGCGTCGAGGACGGCCCCAACCCCTTCAGCGCCTGGTCGCTGGCGCAGCTGGGCTGGCTCGGCAAGGAGAACGGGAACCTCGTCGAAGTCACCGGATCCCTGCGCGGCCTCGAGATGGAGCAGATCGACCGCGGCGGGCAGGTGTACCGGATCCCGGTCTCCGAGGAGGAGTATTTCCTGGTCGAGAACCGCCAGAACTCCGGCAGCTTCTACAACCGCAACATACCCGCGGGCGGGCTGCTGGTCTGGCACGTCGACGAGGGGGCGGACAACGACGAGGAGCGCCACAAGCAGGTCGACCTCGTCTGCGCCGATGGACTGTTCGCCGACCGCGGCTTTCCCGGCGAGCAACCGGACCGTTTCGGGGGCCGCGACAACCTCGATTTCTGGGCCCGTGACGAGACCTACGCCAACGACCACAACGGCAACCGCGGGGACGCCACCGACCCCTTCGACGGCGACCGCTTCGAGCGCGCCGACCTGAACACCAATCCCGGCCTGCAAGCCCACGCCCGCTTCGAGCGCGGCGTGCCTCTCGGCATCGCCCTCGAGAACATCCGCGACCTCGGCGGCGGCCGCATGGGCCTCGACATCCTCGTGCGCCAGCCCGTGGAGGGGAACGTCTCGGCCGACGCCGTCTGGTCCGGGGAGGTCGAGGTCGACGGCGACGTCGTCGTCGAGCCGGGGGTGCGCCTGGTCCTGGAGGCCGGCACCCGGGTGCGTTTCAAACGCGGCGACAGCCGCTCCGCGGGCTTCGACCGCGGCCTCGGCGAGATGATCGTCTACGGCGAGCTCGAGGTGCGCGGGGATTCCGCAGACCCGGTGGTCATCGAGTCGGCCGAGGAGCGACCGCGCTCCGGCGACTGGCTCGGCCTGTTGCTGATGACGGGCGGTTCAGGGGAGGTGGAGCAGGCCGCGGCCGCCGGCGGGCTGCTGGTCGAAAACTCGCGCTACGGGCTCGTGCGGCAGCGGCTGCCGGCCGGGGTCACGACCTGGTCGCAGGACCGCATCCTGCCCTGGGACGTCCACGTCTCGCCGGCTTCCGAGCTGGTGATCGACAGCGGCGCGACCGTGCGCTTCGCCCCCAGCGACCTCTCCGGGCGGGGGGAGAATCCGGGGCTGACCGAACTCGTGGTAAAAGGCAGCCTGAAGATAGCCGGCACTCCCGCCGGCCCGGTGAAGCTCACCGTCGACTCGCCGTCGAGCGATTCGCTCTGGTACGGTCTGGTGCTGGAAGCGGACGGGGTAATAGAGGCCTCCCATCTCGAGATCAGTCAGAGCGGCTTCGCGGTGAGCGGAGAGGTCTCCGGCAGAGGGAGGGCGCACCTGGAGAACGCCACCGTCCGGCGCACCGTTCACGGCATCAACCTGTTCGTGCTCGGCGAGCTGACGATCGACGGGTCGACCTTGAAGGAGGTCGCCGGAAACGCGCTGCGGGCCTCGGGAACCGGGCTGGTGCGGGTGCGCAACAGCGTCATCGAGAACATCGGCTGGGAGGGGATCTCGCTGGGCAACAGCAACCTGCTGGCGATCTCGACGAGCATCGTGTCGTCGGGGCAGCTCGACGACGAGGACCCGCGCTCCGGCCTGCTGGCGAAAGGGGGGCGGGGGCAGAAGATCGAGTTGTGGAAGTGCACGGTCACCGGCAGCACCCTGCACGGGTTGCAGCTCGACCCGTGGGAAGGGGAGGTCGAGCTCCACGGCTGCGAGATAACCGGCAATCGCAGGAACGGCATCCTCGGCAGCGGCCTCGCCCGGATGGTGTTCGAGGACGTGGTCGTCTCCCGCAACATCGGCCACGGCGCGGTCTTCGCCGATTCCCGCATGGAGGTCTGGACGACCCTGTTCGAGGACAACGTCGGCACCGGACTGGTGCTGAGCGGCGGCACCACCGGGCTGATCGACATGAGCGATTTCGCCAGCAGCTCGGGGATGGCGCTGACCGGAGTCCAGGGCCTGACGGCGCGCAACTCCATCTTCCGCAACGGCTCCTTCGGCGTCGAGTCGGTCGATTCGGCGCCCGGGCTGATCGACAACCGGTTCGAGAACAACCTCACCGCGGTGGCCATCAGCGGCTCCCGGGTGCCAGGGGAGATCACCCGCAACTCCTTCGTCAACAACCGCACCGCAATCGCCAACCAATCCGGGCTGCCGGTGAATGCCCGGGGAAACTACTGGGGCACGGCGGACAGCGTCGCCATCGCCGCCCTGCTTGAGGGGGAGGTCGACTGGCGCCCGTTCCTGACCAGCGAACCTCTCCATGATACCGCGGTGGAGGCGTCCGCGGAGGGGCTTCCCGAGCGCTTCGCCCTCCACCAGGCCTGGCCCAACCCGTTCAACAGCCGCACCCACCTGCGCTTCGACCTGCCCCGGCCGGAGCGCGCCGAGCTGCGCGTATACGACCTGCGCGGAGGTCTGGTGCGCGCCCTGGTCTCCGCCGACCTCGAGGCGGGCAGCCACGCCGTCTACTGGAACGGGCTCGACGATTCTGGAAACAGGGCGGCCAGCGGCCTCTACCTGATCGAGCTGCGGGCAGGGGACTTCAGCGAGGGGAGGAAGATCTCCCTGCTGAGGTAGCGGGGTTTATCCGAGGAGCCGTTGGCGCAGCAGTTCCTGCACCAGCTTCGGGTTCGCCTTGCCTCGCGTCCCCTTCATCACCTGTCCCACCAGGAACCCTATCGGCTTGTCGTTGCCCGCGGTGATCTTCGCGGCGACTTCCGAATTGCCGGCTATCGCGGCCTCCACCGCCTCTTCCAGCTCGCCGCTGGCGGAGATCTGCGTCAGCCCCCGCTTCTCGACGATCTCCGCCGGCGCCCCCCCTCCGTCCCAGACCGCGTCGAACACCTCGCGTGCGGCGGTCTGGTTGATGGTGCCGGCCGCGACCAGCCCGATGAGCTCGACCAGGGCCGCGGGCTCGACGGGGATCCCGGCGTCGGCGTCCGGCCGCTCGTTCAACCTCCGGAAAACCGGGCCGGCCACCCAGTTGCCCACCTGCCTCGGATCCCCCCCGGCGGCGACCGCGGCCTCGAAGTAGGCGGCCGTCCCCTTGTCGTCGGCGAGCAGGGCGGCGTCGCGCGGCGGCAGGCCGAAGTCGCCGGCATAGCGGGCGGCCTTGGCGTCGGGCAGCTCCGGAAGGCGGGCGGCGAGGCCCTCGATCCACTCGGGAGAAAGGTCGAGGTCGAGCAGGTCGGGGTCGGGGAAGTAGCGGTAGTCGTCGGCGTACTCCTTGCTGCGCTGTTGGCGCGTGAACCCGGCGTTCTCGTCCCAGCCCATGGTCACCTGACGCACCTGCCCCCCCGCTTCGATCACCCCGACCTGGCGCTCCACCTCGTAGTCGATGGCGGCGCGCACCGAGCGGAAGGAGTTGAGGTTCTTGACCTCGACCTTGGTGCCGTATTCGCGCGCGCCGCGCGGGCGCACCGAGATGTTGGCCTCGCAGCGCATCGCCCCCTTCTCCATGTCCCCGGTCGAGGCCCCGAGGTAGCGCACCAGCTGCCGGATCTTCTGCAGGTAGGCGTAGGCTTCCGCCGCGGAGCGCAGCGACGAGTCGGAGACGACCTCCATCAGCGGCACCCCGGCGCGGTTGAAGTCGACGAGGCTGGCGCGCGACTCGTGCACGAGCTTGCCGGTGTCCTCCTCGAGGTGGACGCGCTCGATGCCGATCCGCCTGACGCCGTCGCCGTCGGCGACCTCCGCCCAGCCCCCGGTGCACAGCGGCTGCTCGTACTGCGAGATCTGGTACCCCTTGGGCAGGTCGGGGTACACGTAGTTCTTGCGCGCGAACAGGCTGCGGGGGCGGATCTCGCAGTTCAGGGCCATCCCCGTCATCACCGTCAGCTCGACGGCGCGCTCGTTGACGACCGGCAGCGATCCGGGCTGCGACGTGCAGACCGGGCAGACGTGCTCGTTGGCCGGGACCTGGAAGTGCTCGGCAGGGCAGCGGCAGAACAGCTTGGAGGCGGTCTGCAACTCGACATGCACCTCCATGCCGATCACCGCTTCGTACTTCTCAAGGTCGCTCATGAACCAGACGCTTCTGCAGAAGGAGCGGTCACTTCTTCTCCATCAGCTCGATCTTGACGTTGTCGGGCCCGTTGATGAAGACGATGCGCATCCCCTCGGCCTCGAGGGGGCCGGCCCAGATGTCGACGCCGGCCGTTTCGATCCGTGCCAGGGTGGCGTCGAAGTCGTCGCTGTCGAGGCCGAAGTGATCGAGCCCCTGGTAGCGGCCCAGATCCATGGCGGAGAACTCGCGGTCGGTGATCGTCACCGTGACCTCGCCGATGTGGACCCGCAGCCAAGTGGCTCCGCCGCGCTCGAACGGCTCGTCCGCGGTGGCGTCGAACATCCGGACGTACCAGTCCGCGGCGGCATGGACGTCGGTGGACTCGTGGTGCACGTGATTCAGGGAATAGGTCGGCATGTCTGCTCCTGGCTCAATTTTGGTGCTGTAATTGGGAAAGTTGCGGGCTCGGGCGGAAGGCGGAAAGCCCTCGCAACGCAGTGATTGTCAGGCGGTTCCGGGGGTCGAAGGCTAAGCATTCGCCTCTGTCTGTCAATAACCGTAAACACCGTTTTGGGCTGCAGGTAGTCCGGCAGGGCGACCGGGTGCGAAGCGGCAGCCGGGTGCATGGAATTCTACGCCTGTCGGAACAGCGTTCCTTCGGCGGGGTTGCCTGTGCTGGCAGACTCAACCAGGACGGCCAGAAAACTCGTTCGGTCGCAGGTCAGAGCGCCGCGGCGATCCCTTTCAAGTACTTCAGGCTTCCCGCGGCGATCGTGCGCGGATCGGGGGCGAAGTCGAACACCTCGACCGACACGTAGCGGCAGTACTCCAGCTCCCGCAGCTTCTTCATCACCTGGGTGAAATCGGTGTCGCCGAAGCCGGGTCCGCGCTTGTTGGCGTCGTTGACGTGGACGTGGTAGAGCTGCTCCCCCGAGTCGGCGAGCAGCTGGGCGAGGCTGCGCTCCTCGGTGGAGCCGCTGCAGCAGTCGATCATCGTGCGGAAGTTCGGGTGATCGATCTCGGCCACCATGCGGCGGGCTTCGGCCGCGGTGGTGATGAAATTGGTCTGGTCGGCGCTGAGCGGCTCGATGCAGAGGTAGACGGAGTGCCGTTCGGCGAGCGGCAGGCAGTCCTCGAAGACGGCACGGGTGCGGTCCCAGGTCTCGCCGAAGTCCCAGCCTTCCTGCACGTTCCGCTGCTTCGGCGAGCCGATGATCATCACGCCTCCGCCCAAGTCGCCGCAGAACCGGATCAGGGACTGGAAGTAGTCGCGGGTGCGATTGCGGATCCCGTCGTCGACGTGGTTGGTGTAGAGGCCCTCGGGACTGATCAGCAGCCAGTGCAGGCCGATGATCTCGACGCCGGCGGCTTCTGCGGCGCGGCGGATCCCGGTGCGGTGGGAGGCGGGGATCTTCTCCACCGACCCGGCCAGGGTGAAGGGGGCGATCTCGACGCCGTCGTAGCCGATGGCCGCGGCGTAGTCGAACACCTCTTCGAGGGGCCAGTCTTCAAAGTACTCGTTGCAGGTTCCGAACTTCACGGGGCGCGCTCCGCGGGCAAGGGTGGTCGGGGCGGGGATGTCCAAGATGCCGCGGCCGCGGCGCCGCGGTCAAACGTGTTCCAGGGGAAACGGGATGTGTGCGAAATCACACATTCGGGCGTCGCCCCCGGAGAGGGGCGCGCGGGTACGGGATTTGCCGCCCCTGGGCCATGTTTACGAGGACGCGCACCGCGGCGGTCGCCGCCGCCGCAATTCTCGCTCCGGCTTTCCTCGCGGTTGCAGTTGCCGCGGACGCGTCCCTGGAAGAGGAGGATGCCGACGCCCTCGTCTTCGAGGAGGGCGCCGCGGACGCCTCCCTGGCAAGCCGCCTGGCGGATCTCACCGCTTTGGGCTGGTCGGCGCGCTGGCGTCTGCAAAACCGTGAGCCGGGGTACCGGCAGGCCAGGATGTACCAGCGGCTCGAATGGAAGGCCCCGGACGGGCCCGCCTTGTACGCGCTGGCGGAGAAGGATCCGGGGGAGCGCTCCTGGAGGGATTTCGCCAGCGCCTACGTGTCCGCGAACCTCGCCGGCTTCCAAGCGGTCGCCGGAGACCTGAGACCGGGTTTCGCCCAGGGGCTGGTGTTCAGCCGCCACGGCGGGCGCGGGGGGGCGGCGGCCATGCCCAGGCCGCGGCGCGACAGCCGGGCGACGGGGTACCGTTCCTCCGCGGAGAACCACTCCCTCCGGGGGCTGTCGCTGCGCCGGCGCTGGCCCGGCATCGAGGCCGCGGCATCAGCCGGCGCCATCCGCTTCGACGCCCGTGTGGACGACGGCGGGAGCGTCACCTCGCTGCCGGAGAGCGGCTACCACGTGAGCCCCGCGGAACGCCGCAATGCCGACCGGCTCCGCGGCCAGGTCGGGGTGCTGCGGCTGCGCGGCGAGCGCGGCAGGCTCTCTATCGGAACGACCCTGCTCAAGGTGCGGTTCTCCCGCTTCGTCGATATGCGGCGGCCGGGACGCGTCGAGTACGCCTTCAACGGCCGCCGGCAGTCGACCGCGGGCTTCGACCTGGTCTGGCGCGCCCGCAGGTTCCAGGGTTTCGGGGAGCTCGCGGTTCAGGACCGCGGCCACCTGGGGTGGGTCGGGGGTTTACGGCTGTCAGGGAGGCGGCTGACCGCCGGGGTTCTGCTCCGGGCGTACGATCCGGGGTACCACGCCTTCTTCGGCGGCGCCCCGGGGGCCGGCGGCATGAAGAACGAGCGCGGGGTCCTGGTGGTGGTCGGGCACCGGCGGACAGGTCTGAGCTTCTACGGCGCCCGCTACCGGCGCCCGGAGAGGACCTACTTCTACCCGATGGCGAGCGAGCACACCCTCTTCGGCGCCGAGTGGAACCTCGCCCGGCCGCTGAAGTCGCTGCGCAGCCGCGGCCCTCAGGGACTTCGGCCGGCTCTCGCGCGGCTGGCGGCCTGGAATCCGAAACTCAGTCTCCGGCAGCGGCTGACACCGGTCTGGATCGAGGGGACCGCCAGGAAAAAAAAGTCGCGCAAGGTCCGCTTCGACCTGCAGCGAAAGGGGGAGGGCCGCCTGCAGATGATCCGCCTCCGCCTCGAGACCGGACGGGTGACCGGATCGCAGACCGACCGCGCCGCCAACGCCTCCGTCTCCGCCCGGCTGCGCCTCGGAGGGCTGCGCTGTACCGGTCACGTCAGCCGCTTCCGCGTCGACTCGTGGGACGCTCGCATCTACGAGTTCGAGTACGACCTTCCCGGCGCCGTCAGCATCCGCGCCCTCAACGGGGAGGGCTGGAGAGCGTACGGGCTCCTGGAGCTGGGAAAGGCGCCTGTCGCCGCGTCCCTCCGCTACCGCTTCGAGCGCCGCCGCGGGCGCGAGGACGGCCATCTCGCCAGCTTGCAGCTCGACCTGGCAGGGAACTGACGAGGCCGGCAAAAGCGCCCGCCCGGGCGCCTCGTTACATTCCCGCTCCTTTCGGATAGTCAGCGACCGGCGCGGCGGGGCAGATCCCCAGAAACCGGGACCTTACCCGAATCGTCGTAAAGACGACGGGCGTGGCCGGACGAGTCCGGGAGCCAGCCCGTTGACCCCGCGAACCGCGGGAGGTGTCGGTCCGGAACATCGAGCGCTTCGGCCGGCGGCCGGAGCGCACCTGCCCGTACGATTTCCGAAGCGGACCGGTGACCCCGCGGATTCCGGGAGGCCGTCGACGGGCTGCACAATCGCGGCTTGTCCCGGCTTTCCGCGCCGTGTATGCGCATCGCCGGCAACACCGTCCAGGACTCACGCGGAATGGCGCGCAGTTACAGTCAGCAGCCCTATCCGGAAACTTGGATGAAACCAGGGCGCAAACGGCACAACGCCGATCCCGCAGTACGATGACGCGCCGCTTCCCGCTCGCGGAAGGCGGCCTTTGCGCCGCCCTGCTGCTCGGGGGGCAGACGGGGGCGCCGGCTGTCGAGGCAGGATTCCAGTGCGCCCACGCCGCGGCCAAACCCACGCAGAAGATCCTGGATGCGACTCCGGTTACCGGCCGTGTCCATGCCGTCGCCCTGTTCGGCCGCTTCGCGGACCAGGAGCGCCCCGGCAACGCCCCACCCGGCTTCGCCGAGGACCTCTTCGATCCCGGCCTCCCTGGAAGCGTCACCCATTTCTACTCGGAGATGTCGCGGGGCCAGTACGAGATCACCGGCTCGGTCCTGCCGAAGGAATACTCCGCGGCCGGGCCGGCCTCGGACTACATCAGCCCGGTCGAGGGAGAGCGGGGGCGTTTTGGCGAGTACGTCACCGAGCTGCTCGCCGCCTCCGACAGGGAGGTCGACTACAGCCAGTTCGACAACGACGGGCCCGACGGGGTGCCCGATTCCGGAGACGACGACGGCATCGTCGATTTCCTGTTCGTTATCACCCGCTCGGCGCCGCCGGGGTTCATCATCCGAAACGCCACCGGGATCGCCTCCCTGGGGTTGTCGACCAGTTCCTACCGGACCGACGACCGCGGCGCAAACGGGGGGTTCATCCGCATAGATAAAGGGGTGACGCAGCAGGGCTCGAACTTCGCCGCGGCCGCAGGCAACATGTGCCACGAGTTCGCCCACACCCTCGGGCTTCTGGATCTGTACGATACCGATGTCCTCCAGGCGCAAGAGCAGATCCCTCCCTCCAGACAGTCGGCGGGAATCGGCAGCTGGGGCCTGATGGGCCACGGGGCCCTCGGCTGGGGCGGGGGCGGGCCCAACCCCCTGTGCTCCTGGAGCCTGGCGAAGCTGGGCTGGCTCGGGGTGGCCAACAGCCGCCTGCGCCGCCTGGATTCCGACGCCGAAGGCCTGGTCTTCGCGGACGTGAACGCCGGCGGTGAGGTCGTCCTCATACAGGTGAACGAGTCCCGCTACCTCCTCGTCGAGCATCGAGGGCGCGCCAACAGCTATTACGAACGCAACCTGCCGGCCGAGGGCCTGCTTGTCTGGGAAGTAGACGAGAAAGCTTTCGGCAACAACGAGGAAGCATTGAAAAAGGTCGACCTGGTCTGCGCGGACGGGCTCTACCTCGACGCCGGGTATCCGGAAGGCAGGGAGAAGGGGTACGACTTCGGCCGCGACAACCTCGATTTCTGGTCCCGGGACGAGGAGTACAACACCCGTTTTCAAGGCAATTCCGGAGACGCCACCGACGTCTTCGACGGCACGCTTTTCACCGAATACTCCGTCGTCTCCAATCCAGCCGCACCGAGGGGGATCAGCATCTCGAACATCCGCCGCCAGGGGGAGGCGATGGTCGCCGACGTGGATCTGAACGACCGCAGGCGCGCCGGAATCATCGCAACAGAGGACGTGTGGGCCGACACCATGGAGCTGGTCGGCGACCTCTACGTCGAACCGGAGGCGACGGTGAGAATGCTGAACGGGACGACGGTGCTGGTGACGGAGGACCAGCGCCGCAGCGGGGGTGATCCGGACCGCTGCGCGATCCGCCTCCTGGGGGATTTCACCGCTTTCTCCGGGGGCCGTCGCAGCCGCATGATGCCAGCCGGGCCCCGGCCGGCGCCGGGGGACTGGGGCGGATTCCACATCCATTCTTCGGGAAGCCTCACCCTGCGGGATTGCGACATCGACTTCGCCGCGGTGGCGATCATGTCGGAGGGCCTCCACAACTCCCTCGACCTCGAAAGCGTGACGATCTCCAACACGGCCGCAGACGGGGTGCGGATCAACTCCGAAAACGCCCTGATCGTCTTCGAGGACCTGCTGGTTCGCAACGCCGGCGCCAACGGCGTCGTAGTGACGGGACCGGCGGGGATAGTGCGTGTGGCCGACAGTCGCATCGAGGGCAGCGCCGCCAGCGGCCTGGTGCGGGTCGGGGGCCGGTTTGTTTGCTTCGACAGCGAATTCGAGGGCAACGGGGAGGAGACCGAGGATGCCGCCAACCTCGTCCTGGGCCGCCGCTCCCAAGGCATCGTCAAGGGCAATCGCTTTACCGGGGGCACGGGGGTGCTCGCCCGGGGCTCGGTGGAGGTGTCGATCGAGCAGAACCAGTTCGAGGGCAACCGCGTCGCCGTGATCGCCGAGAGCGCCGGGCTCAGCATCGTCGGCAACTACTTCGCCGATAGCGAACTGGTTTTCCAGGTCTCCGGTCTCCGCGTGCCCGAACGTCTCGAGCTCAACGCCGTGGAGGGGGCGATCCGGCTGATCGACAACGAGTCCACGCTGGAGCTGCTGGCCGACAACAACTGGTGGGGAAGAGACGACGAAACCTGGATCGCCGAGCGCATCTCCGGTCCGGTCGCCTGGCGTCCCTGGCTGAACTTCGATCCCCGCGTGCCGGTCGCCTTCGAGCTGCAGCAGAATTTCCCCAACCCGTTCAACGCCTCGACCCGGATCCGCTATGCCGTCGGCATCATCCACGCGTCGCTGTCGCACCAGGCGGATATGTCCCTGGAGGTGCGCTCCCTGAGCGGCGGCCTCGTGCGCCGCCTGGCCAGGGCCCCGGCCGCCCCGGGGATCTACGAAGCGGTCTGGGACGGCACCGACGACTCCGGGTACCGGGCGGGGTCCGGGGTGTATTTCTGCGAGTTCAGGGTCGGGGCGTTGGTCCTGAGGCGGAAGATGACCCTGGTCCGGTGAGGCTGGCGGCGATCGCGTCCGGCCTTTTTCGGACGGGTTCGCCTGTCGGCAACCATTCCGGGCAAGGCATGCCCGGTGTTTCCACGCGCGGGCTCGACAGCAGGCGCGCCCCGCGGTCTCGAGCGGTTGCACTGCGGTCCGCCGGAGCTATATTCCGGCCTCTCTCCGCCATTCGACAGCCACCCTCTCCCCGGGGGAGCACGCCGTGAACCCCGGCATCGCCGTCCTCGACTTCGGCGGTCAGTACGCCCACCTGATCGCCAACCGCATCCGCCGCCTCAACGTCTACGCCGAGACCCTCCCGCCGGACACGCCCCCCGACCGCCTGCGGCACGCCCGCGGCATCGTCCTGTCCGGGGGGCCGGCGAGCGTCTACGCCGAGGACCGGCCGCCGTTCGATCCGGAGATCGCCTCCTGCGGCCTGCCGCTGCTGGGACTCTGCTACGGCCACCAGCTGCTCTGCCACCACCTCGGAGGGCGGGTCGAACCTGGCGACCGCATGGAGTTCGGCGCGGCGTCGCTGCGCGTGCTCTCGCCGACCGGGGTGCTGCGCGGCCTGGCGCCGGTGGAAAGCATCTGGATGAGCCACCGCGACACGGTCGCGGAAATGCCGCCGGGATTCGAGCGCCTCGGCGAGACCGAGGACTGTCCGGTGGCGGCGATGGGGGACCGGGAACGCCGCATCTGGGGCATGCAGTTCCATCCCGAGGTCACCCACACCGAGTCGGGGATGCGGATTCTCGACAACTTCCTCGACCTGTGCGGGTGCGAGCGCATCTGGACGATGGAGAACTTCATCGGCGAGTCGGTGGCCTCCCTGCGGGAGCGCTGCGCCGGCCGCAAGCTGTTCCTGTTCGTCAGCGGCGGCGTCGATTCGAGCGTCTGCTTCCTGCTCCTCAACAGGGCCCTGGGCAGCGACCGCGTCCTCGGCCTGCACATCGACAACGGCTTCATGCGCAAGAACGAGACGGCAACGGTCGCGGTGCTGATGCGGGAATCCGGGTTCGAGAACCTCAAGGTCGTCGACGCCGGCCGGGAGTTCCTCGCCGCGGTCGCCGGGGTCAGCGATCCGGAGGTCAAGCGCCTGCGCATCGGCGACGAGTTCATCCGCACCCGCGACCGCGCCCTCGAAGAGCTCGCTCTCGATCCCGAGGAGTGGCTGCTGGGGCAGGGGACCCTCTACACCGACCGCATCGAATCGGGCGGGACCGATCACGCCGAGACCATCAAGACCCACCACAACCGCGTCCCCGTCGTCGAGCAGCTGCTCGCCGAAGGCAAGATCGTCGAGCCCCTCGGCGACCTGTACAAGGACGAAGTGCGGGAGCTGGGAGAGAAGCTCGGGCTGCCGCGCCACCTGGTCTGGCGCCACCCGTTCCCCGGACCCGGCCTGGCGGTGCGGGTACTGTGCAGCGATGGGGAAGCGAACGGCGCTGGGGGCGCGCAGGTGCCCGGCGAGGTCTTGGCCGAAGCGGTGGCCTCGGGCCTCACCGCCGACCTGCTGCCGCTGCGCAGCGTCGGCGTTCAGGGTGACGGCCGCAGCTACGCCCACCCGGTGCGGATCTCCGGCCCAGGGGCAGCCCCGGGGCTCCTCGACTGGGATCTCCTGGAGCGGCTGAGCACGGAGCTGACCAACAGGCTGCCGCAGGTGAACCGCGTCGTCCTCCAGCTCGGACCGGAGCGAAGACTGGATCAGCGTCTCAAGGAGGGGTACCTGACGCGGGAACGGCTCGACCTGCTGCGGGAGGCGGACGCGATCGCCATGGAGGCCCTGGAACGCCACGGGCTGATGGCCGCGGTGACGCAGATGCCGGCGGTGCTGGTGCCGCTCTCCTCGGACGGGCGCGGCGAGAGCATCGTGCTGCGCCCGGTTACCACCGACGACTTCATGACCGCCCGCTTCGAGCGCCTCCCGGAGGCCTTCCTGGCAGAGGTAACCGGGAGGCTGCTTGCCCTCGACGGGATCGAGGCCGTCTACTACGACATCACCCACAAGCCGCCCGCCACTGTCGAGTGGGAATAGGCGGCCGAGGCCCCCCTGCCTTATCTGATCAGGAAGTACTTGCTCTTGCCGCGGCGCAGGACGAGGTACTTGCCGTGCAGGCCGTCGCGGGTGCGCATGAGGCGGTCGAGCTCCGTGCAGCGCTCGGCGTTGACGTAGATGGCGCCGCTGCCGATGTCCTGGCGCGCCTGCCGTTTCGACGGCGAGATCCCGGCCGCGACCAGGAGATCGACGAGCCCGAGCTCCGGCTCGCTCATCCGGTAGGTCGGGACGTCGTGAAACCCCAGCTCGATCTCGTCCTCCTCGAGCTCGCCGAGGTCTCCGTAGAAGAGGGCGGTGGAGATCTTCCCGGCCTTGGCGGCAGCGGCGGCGCCGTGCGCCATTGCCGTCACCTCTCTGGCGAGTACGCGCTGGGCCTCCCGCCTGCCCGGGTTCTCCGCGGTCGCCTCGGCGAGTGCTTCGATCTCGTCGTCTCCGAGAAAGGTGAAGACCTTCAGGTAGCTCAGGGCGCTGGCATCGTCGGCGTTGATCCAGAACTGGTAGAACTCGTACGGCGAGGTCAGGGAGCCGTCGAGCCACACGCTGTTGCCCTCGGTCTTTCCGAACTTGCTGCCGTCCGCCTTGGTGACCAGGGGACAGGTGAGGCCGTAGGCGCGGCGCCCCGCGGAGCGCCGGATCAGGTCGACCCCGGCGGTGATGTTCCCCCACTGGTCGCTGCCGCCCAGCTGCGCCTCGCAGCCGTAGCGCTGGTTCAGCTCGAGGAAGTCGAAGGCCTGCAGCACCATGTAGCTGAACTCGGTGTAGGAGATCCCCACTTCGAGACGGGAGGCGACCGAGTCCTTGGCGAGCATGTAGGGGACCGGGAAGTGCTTGCCGACGTCCCGCATCAGGTCGATGGCCCCGACCGTTCCAAGCCAGTCGTAGTTGTTGACGACGACCGCGGGATTGGCGCGCGCCGTGAAGTCGAGATAGGGCTCGAGCTGGGCCCTGATCTTCTCCGCCCACGCCGCCACGGTTTCCGCGGGATTGAGGGCGCGCTCCTCCGACCTGCCGCCCGGATCCCCAATCAGACCGGTGCCGCCCCCGACCAGGGCGATCGGCACGTGCCCGGCTTGCTGGAAGCGCCGCAGCAGCAGCGCGGTGCCGAGGTTGCCGATCTGGAGGCTGTCGGCCGTCGGATCGAAGCCGGCGTACACGGTCAGCGGCGCGGACTGCCGCAGCCGCGCTTCGAGGCCGTCGGTGACCTGGTAGACGAGCCCCCGGTTATGAAGATCATCGAGAATGTTCATAAGCCTTGATGCCGTTGGTTGAGGTACAAAGAAAAAGCCCCCGAAATCTTATCGGGGGCTCGAACACGCTGGACGCAACGCGACGCTAACCCCTGCAGGAGGTATAGCGATACTCGCTGTGAACGCGTGCTGTCGTTGTAAGCTTTGCCGATTTCGGTTACTTCTCGGTTACTTCATAGGTTACTTCAGAGGGTGCAAATATAACCCGGGGGATTGGAGACGGTCAATGTTGGGAAACCGCGGGGTTAAAGAAGCGGGGCCGATTCGAGGCGCCCCGCCTGCGGACCTTTGCCCCCCCGGAGATGATCCTCTACCTTCTTCCGCCGGGGCGATTAGCTCAGTTGGTCAGAGCACCTGCCTTACAAGCAGGGGGTCGCTGGTTCGAGCCCGGCATCGCCCACCAACACTCTGCCGTGCTCTTCTCCCGGCGCACCTGAGACGCCTCGGTGGGCGTCTCAGGTGCCGCGAATTCAGAAGAATTCGCGATCTTGGACACGAGCCCGACATCGCCCACCATAAATCAGCGCCGCAACGCCAGCAGCTGCATACGCGCAGTTACCAAGCATATCATGAGTTCGACAACCGTGGCCCCGCTGCTTGCCCGGTGGACTACCTGACAATGATAATTTTCCGCCTCGCGCCAATTCCCTCAGGACCTTGGAGGTGAGCGATGTACAAGCCGCTGGCAACTCGATCGTTTCGTTGATTGTGTCCATCCCAGATAACCTGGTGAATCCCCGAGGATCTCCATTCGTCCACCAACTTGATGATTTCGGCCCCTCGAATGTCGAAAATACCCAAAGAACACCGGGCCCCGTCAAAAAGGAAAAAAATAATGGTGGTAGATTCACTAAAGGGATTCGGGTAACTGCTTATGGTCTCCCCTGCCGGCAGATGGATTGGATAATTGGCCTGTCCGGGGGTTTCGTGTCCGGAGGACGGCCCCCAGTTGGCAGCGGACCGATTGTCCGATTCAGGCTTGATAAGCTGAAGAGTTGAGCCGGTCCCGTCAGCCGCGACGGGCCAGGGAAATTCGTTACTGTAGGCAACGGAGTCTACCAACGTCCCCTCGGAATTAAAGACCTTGACCGATTCCGAAGCGCGATCCAGCCCAAAACCCCAGTCTCCTGCACAGGTTCCGATTTTAGGAAATAGGGCCAGAAAGTCGTCCTGGTCCTGACACAGGACAAGGTAGGAATTTCTGGCAATAAAAGTGGAATTGGGGATAAGGAAGGTATGGTCGTCCCGGTTATCCTTGAGATACCACCCTGAAACATCGATTGTCCGATTCTGAGGGTTGTACAACTCCATCCAGTCACCAGGGTCGAAGTCATCGGCGGAGCGATAGTTCAATTCGTTAATTACTACGACATTTTTGATTTTGGGCATTCCCCCTCGGTGCCTCGAAAGAACGAAAGTGGCTTTGCTGTCATATGCCTCGAAGGAACCGTGGCTGTTGAAGGCTTCTACATTCCAGAAATACCTCCCGGGGGGTAGCTCCGGTTGAAGGGCGTAAGCTGTGTCGGTCAAGCCTTCAACTGTCCAGATTCCATCCTCGGAGAGCGTGCGTTCCTTTCCGTACTTCAGTGTGGAGGTGGTGGATTTTTCCGAGGATTGCCAGACCAACCAGGGGGTTTCTTCGATCCAGCGCAATCCCAGGATCTGGAAAGGGCACGGCCATTTCTCGAACTGCTCCTGGAGACGGGGAGCGCGCGACTGTATGTAGCCGCGCTCGGATTTTATCTGGTTTCTCAACTGTGCCAGGTTTGTAACATCGTCCGTGCTGTCGAGTACGACACTCGGCGCGAGTACGGCCTGAAGGCTGTCTATCAGCGCAAAAAGATATTCCGAATTGAAGTGGGTCAGACTCAATTCCCTGACGCGCTTCTGGATGTCTGCAAATATGGTGTCGTTTTGAAGGGCTCGTTCAAGAAAAGGATTGTCCCAACGTCCCTGATGCCTGGGGGGCTGGTAACTGCGGTGATAAGCATAGTCTACGCCGTAGTTCCTGAAGGTGCGGTCGGTGTCCCAGGGAAACATGGACCATTTCCCATCTCCCTTGGTGTCATGGAACATGTAATAGTTGTGGTAGTAGGTACTGCCATTTGCCAGGAGCATATTGAGAGCTATGACATTAATCATCCTGTCGTAGTGAAAATAACCGCGGGCAAAATTCAAGAACTCCACGTCGGGAACATTGTTGAGCAAAAAGATCAGATTTCGCAAATCACTTCGATCTTCATCATCGTTGGTTTTCTTCTCCCAATGGTAAGAGACGTCGTCATCGATTCTCAACGAGGTTCCATCCAGATAGGCCTTGTACAGGTTTCCGCCCGTGTTAAGATTGTTCCGCCTCAAAAATTCCTTGTCCATGTTTTCTACCCGGACATAAAGGCCGAAGAATCCATCGTTGAGAAAAACCCGTGCATGCTCCGCCAGAAATCCAGGATGTTCCGTGTCTCTGAAAAGTCGGCTCGCCAGGACTGTGCGCAAATAGCTTCTATCCAAATATTCCGCGTTAAAATTTAATTTTTCACTCCCGTCGAGGAAGGACCTCGTGGGAAACCATATCTTGAGGGATTTCTTCTCAAGTTCCCGTGAACTGTCGCCGCGAATTCGCATCCTGGCGTCGTACCATGTCTCCTCCCCATGGGAAAATTGGACGGATATATAGATGCTTCCATGTGAGGCAGGTTTTCTGTGCTCTTTCGTATAACGTTCTCACCATTTACGACCCCGCGTAAGCGGGGCGCCGAAGGCCAAGGGGCGAATGCCCCGTAGCGTAAATGGATATGATATCCTTTGTTATTCATTCAACCCGCGCATAAGCGGACATAGGCGCTTCCGAGACCCCTTTGCTTAGCCTCAGAGGCTTGCGTCCCTTCTATAGTCGGCTTTTTGGGTAGAGCCGTCTCCTTATCTCTACCGACCTTGTTGAAATTGTACGCGCCTTCTCGAAGACGCTTGCCTTTGCGAGCCCATCATCCCGACCGACCCGGCCTGCGCTTACGCCATCGCCGCGTCCACCGGTTTGAGCGTGGCCAGAAATCTCCACAGACGATCCCAGGCAGCCGCCGTCCCTTGGGTCAGGATGACGCCCACCCTGCGCCCATGCAAGGTGACGCGGGACGGCAGGCGCAGGTAGCGCCGTCGAAAACTGTCCAGGCTCAGGGCCGTCGTCGAGCGTCCGTATGTGCGGGGCCGCCCGCGTCGGGCCTCGGCGCGTTCGGCGGCCTGGCGGCCCAGGTGAAGCAGGTTGTAGGCCAGCAGGTTCAAGGTCAGAAGCGCCTGGTTGGCAGCGAAGGCATCCCGGGACGGGGTGCGCTGACGCGGCTCTCGACCCCGGTAGTGTTGCTTGCGACGGGTGGTAGAGGAGAGCTGAGGCTGGAGGGTGGAGCTCAACTCGCCGAGCATGCGCTCGAAAAGGCCGCGCTGACGATAAAAGGCGACCAGGTCGCGGCCGCTCATCGTCTGGGGACTCTGGTCGGTGATCAGGAAGAAGTGGCGGGCGATGGGCAGCTCTTCCGTCTCGGAAGGGACCAGGACCAACACCACCCGCCGGGGCTGCGCCCAGGACCTGGCTTGATAGCGCAGCTCGCGACAGCGAAAACCCTCTTCCCGCAGCTCTTCCGGGTGCTGCGCCAGCTCCTGCTGATAGCCTTCCACCCAGGCACGAGCCAGCTCCTCCAGGCGCGCATTCTTCTTGATGCGCGCCACGTACGAGGTGTCGGCCCGCGCTTCCAGCTCACTCAGGAAAGACCCGCTCACCGAGGCCGCGTCGAAGCGCAGGATGAGGCGCCGGGCCAGATGCGACTGAATCCAGTCCAAGCGCTTGCCGAGAGCCTCTGAGGCGCCCTCATGGGCGTGCACGTTGCCCGGCCGCAGCACGGCACCGAAGAAATCGCCCGTCTGCGCCGAGCCGAGGAGCAGGGGATGGTACCCCGAGGCGTGGAAGTAGCCGTTGTATTCGACCCCCGCCTGGTGCCCGTGCGCCGGCATCGGCAGGGCATCCATGTCGACGGCCAACTCCTCGTATTTCATCCGTCCTTCCAGCAGCCGGCAACGAGACCGGGCGCTGCGCAGGACGGCTTCCTCCAACACCTCGCGGTTATAGGCAGTCGAGGCTTGCTCGAGCAGGCGCGACAGCGTCGGCTGACTGGCCAGTCCCTGCGGCCGGTCTTCGTCGCCGCTGCGCAACGGCGCCTGCCCTTTGCGATCGCTGACCGCCAGACGCAGGATCGGATCTTGGCGCAACGCGTCGGCGTCGGCGGCGTGGGTCCAGCCCTGTGCCAGCAGCACGATCTGTGTGCGCAGCAGCTCCGGCAGCGGGTGCGTGATCTGGTCTTGGGTACGGAGATCCTCGAAGTGGGCGTCGACCCAATCCAGAACCCGGCTGTGTTCGAGCAGTTGACGCAACATCAGCGCACCGGTGTCGCTGCCAAGGTGGGTGGGGCGGGCTTCGATGTGGATGGAGCGGTTGAAAGACGGCTGAATCGGCCCGGCTTGCTCGGACTCGGTGTGTGACGGTAATTCACCCATTGGGTGTCCTACTGTGTGATGGGTTCAAAGGGCGATACTGCCTTGTGTTTCCCTCTGAAATCTAAGCATGGGAGGCACCCAGTACAGCCCTCTCCACTAAAATTCCATGAATAACAAGGGGTTACTTCACCTCCAAGGTATGATGCTGAGCCAAGAAGTTTTTCGGTTCTCCGTGAGAAAACAACGCGGAGTTGCCGATTCATCAGTTTTTAAAGCAGGCTTATTTCAAACTTTCGGGTTGAGTAACTAAATCGAGATGTTGACCACACGGGACCCCCAATCGCCCGTTTCTCCGGCAGAATCCAGCTTTTTGCGCTGGTCAAACGGCCGATGCCCTTACGAACCCTCATCAGGAAGAATTGGATGTACCAGGAACCAGAGAAGATCGAGGCAAGGAACCTCCTTCTTCGACATGCGGTAAGGGTCCTAACGAAGGACAGAGAATCGTCTCGGATTCTCCGAGAAGAATCTGTTCGGAAGGTTGCATTCGATGCCGCTCTCTACCTGAAACAATACGGGAAAAATAAAGTTCGGGACGGGGTGTTGGAAGCGACCCAAGTACGACTGGATAATTGGGGATCCCTTATCCAAAGCCATCACCAACCGAAGGACGCAAGCGAACTCCGGGTTCTCTACCTATGTGGCCCGTCTCCCGAGAATGATCTTGGGGTCTTTCTTGATTGCGGGGTACTCCCAGAGAATATTTGGGCAATCGAGAGCAAGGATTCCCATTATCGTGTCGCCCTTGAGAGAATTAAAGAGCGGGGCAGTGGTATCAGACTACATCAAGGCGAACTGGCGGAATTCTTCCGACAAGTACCAACCGTTTTCGATATCGTATACCTCGACGTATGTGGCCGGTTTATGGGGGGAAGACCGAATACGCTTGGCCCGCTCCTTGAAGCGCTAACCCATCAGCGGTTAGCACCGCTATCCGCCTTGATTACGAATTATTCTGAAGTTAAGCCTGACGCCTTGGAACAGTATGCAGCCTTAACCTCCGCTTACTTCATGGCCCGTTATCGAAGTGTACCAAAGGCTCTTTGGGAGTCAGGATTGGACCCCGTCCAACTGGCTTATGAAGGAGAACCTCTAAGGAGGATTTGTAGGGAAAATATAGAACCGTTTTATTCCGATTTTATTACCCGTTTTACCGTAGATATTGCAAGATACATTATTCCAAGTTGTCGGGCTTTATCGATAAATTCTGTATTTGAGAGAGTTTTTGGCATTAGTTTATCGAAATTAAAGGATACACTAGATCTCATTTTCCGACCGAAGAGCGGGCCACCCTCCGGCACTTCGTTCCAGGAATGGGTTATCAAGTCCTTGGAACGCCAAACTTGGGATATCGTCCCAAACAGCTACCCCCTTTATGTTTTTTTTACTGAGTCTAAGGCAATGTTGGGCACTGACCCCGTGACACCTATTCTGCGGACTTATGAAATAAACGGCAAACGACTTACTGATTTGCTACCCGCCGCCCTCGCTATTGAGTCAGTAGCCAATGGTCACTGGGATATAGCGAGTGAAAAACTCCTTGTGGCGATCCAAAATTCCTGGTTCGATATTGAGCGTGGATTCTATTGCGACATCCCTTTTCCCAATTTACTTATAAACGGAGTCTTGGGGACGTATGGATTTCCACACCATGTAGTCCCCGAAGCATCACTACGCCTGAAATACAAGGCGAAAAAAACTTTTATGTTTGGCGATTGCTTGTTTTTTGACCAATGTCGGGAATTTTACGAATTCTTTCCTTCCTTAGATCTTGTACCGACTTTTTGCTCCAACATCGGGAATCAAATGGTGACACGAGCAATGATTGATCAAATGGGTTGGCAGGATTGGTCCTCGGACCGGCATCCGTTTTGGGGCAGCGCCCTTTTTGGGATTGGCGAGAAGGAATACTCCGCTCCGAAAGACTTTGCAGACAGAGTACTTGTAGAATGATCGATGGGAGATCAAATCGGACTCTCGCCATTCAATTTCTGAAGCCGATCTGAAGCCAATCATAGGAGGTTGTGAAGCCGGCTTTTAATGATTATATACGGTATGATCTCGTTAATTTTGGTGATATCGGCAGGGCAGGTGTTACCGTCAATATCATTAAGGCCAGGTCGGGACGCGAAATTTGTCATTGTTTGTCTCACCCCCGACAACAATGGTGCGTATTGGGAGTCAATGCCGACCAACTTACGGGTTTATCAAATGACAAGGGAGGCGAAGTGATCTACCCAGTCTTGGTGGAAGTAGATGAAGATGGCGTGTTCGTCGTCGAGGTTCCCTCCCTCCCCGGTTGCGTTTCTCAGGGCGTTTCACGTGACGAAGCGCTCACAAACATCAAAGAAACCATTTCCCTATACATTGAAAGTCTTGAGGAGCGAGGGGAGCCAGTGCCGCCGCCAATCAATTAATTTTGCCCGGTCCTTCTCCCGCGTCCATAAACGATCGAAGAGCATTGTTTACGGCCTCGTCTGTGGGAAATGCTTTTGCAACGTCTGGGTGGAGTAGAACCAAATTGGTCCCTGACCGAAAGGATTCCAAATACTTATCCCGGACACCAGCACCGAGGTCTCCACGGCGATATTCTGGACGCAGCTCGTCTGGATCAGCCTTCTTCATAGATCCTCCTTTCCCGGCGCGTCATTAAACGCGCACTGATTACTCTCGTCTTTCCGGCTCGTTGGGTATGCGATATGACTACCAATCGATTCAATCTCGACAGGAACCAGAAACCACAGCGGGTGTTTGGAAGTAAGTGTCCCCAAAACAAACGGGAGAACGCCCAGCACCAGACCTGCCACCGCCCCCCAGGCGGCCAGTCGGCGAAGCGGCAACTCACTGAATCGGGGACCCCCCTCTGCAAGCCAGAGCACTGCGGAAAAGATCACACCGCCAACAAAGCCAGGCGTCGCCAGCGCAGTCCAGGGATCGAGGCCGGATTCCTCCGGAACACCCAGGAAGCCGCTGATTACCCCTATCAGCGCACCCAACACCGCCCATCCGACTGCCCAGGCCAGCCCCATCCCGACAGCACCGCCGATGCGCCCAAGCAACTCCTTCATTTGTCAGGTCGGGCCCAGGAAACATCCAGATCACGGAATTGGGACTCCGTGCTGGCGTTGCCAGGTTCACTCCAGATACCCATTCCCCACAAACCAGTTGCGTTGTTTCCGGCTATGGTTTTTTAGCCCTGAATGCCACCAGCCAAGGCACGGTTCCCTCTCCGAGTTCCTCCACACGTTCTAACTGAAGACCCGACGATAATAGCTTGTTCAGCAACTCAGACAGAGGAACATGGCGTACGCCAACACGCGACCGAACCCCCGGGCCAATTCCTGGACCCTGGAACACTCGCCCGGTAATCCAGTAGCCTGGATACACCATAGCCACACCGTCAGGGCCTCCCTCCATCCTGGCAAAAGGACCCACGAAACAAGGATGGACTGAGATCACCACGAGAAGGCCATCGGGAGAGAGGATGCGCTTCGCTTCGTGAAAGAAGGGATCCACATCATCGAAGTCAGTGAGCGTCAGAACCGAGACTACCCGCGAAGCACAAGCGTCATGGAACGGCATCCGTCCGGCATCGCCCTGCACCAGAGCATGCCATCGCCTGCGCGCCAGTCTCAGTTGATCCGATGAGACATCAACTCCGACCACGGTCCATCCCCGTGACGCCAGCAGGCCAAGGTGCGTCCCGGTTCCACAGCCGGCATCAATACAAAGCCCGTTTCCTGAACCCGCAAGGCGGCAAACGTGCTCAGTACGCCATCGTAGAGAGACTGCTTCAGGAAGTCGTCGTACCACTCTGCCAGCCCATCATATCTGGCATTAGCCATTGGTTCTGCACCCGATTCTCTTTAAGTAGCCACTCCAGGCCAGCATGCTCGCCTAACGTTTCCGCCGGCTTGGAACCTGCGGAAGCGGAGCGCAGATCGTAGGCCGAGTCGCTGAATCACTCCGAAGCGCCCCACACCGCTCCTTCAGGTCTTCCCATATCCGGTCACCCACCAGTTAAACGTCTCCTTCTGGTATTGGTATCGCGCCGCGAAGACGGAGATAACCAAGAAAGTTGAATTCGGATCTCTCTTCCGGTTTCAACATAACGTTTCCCCCTAACATTAAAGTGCCCTCGAACCGCACAGAGATTGGGCGAAAGGGGCTTTAGCCCCGAAGCTGGGGGCACGGTGTTATAGAATGTGCCCCCCGGGATTGCTGGGTTTAGGAAGCTGTGATATTTCTTCACCTTGGACAACAAGGTGCTGAAAGGAGGCTTTTGGGGTGATGTATTCCAACCACGATAGGGGTACTTCATTCAAGCGAAACGAAACATCCAACGGCAACATGGCACCTCCGATTAGATGATGTTGAGCTTGGAAGACAAGCTCGTTCATTGAACCAGTCACGGATCGGTTTAGTGCCTTGGAAAAGCTCACGTGATCGACCCATGGTATGATTAACCGCTCCCAAATGAATTCGTGGTCATCTGCTCGAAGGAATTCACCCATGCAGCTCGTCATCCGATCCAAAAAGCGGCAATCATCGGTCACACCTCTGCCAAACATCACCATGGAGTAGAGGGATGCCGTGTTGGAAATCAGGACATACTGAATTCGGCCGGCCGTAAACAAGTGCGCCGACCAGTCGGCGAAAGGATTGGGACCGGAGGGAAGAATCCTGTCCGGGATCAGGTCGATCTTCTTCCCGAGTTTCGCTGATACACGAACTATCACGTGCTGCTCACAGCCAGTGTCAACTCCGATGCGGCAGTTCCAAAAACGTTCTACGGTTTGCGAACCCCGAGCTTGGCAAGGGGTTGCCGCAGGCTCAGGCGCGATCAGCGCCGCAGTGCGAACCCACCTCTTTCCGACTATTTCCAGGATAGCTCGGATAAACTCGGGAAGAACGGAACGACAGCTCGCGTCCCGCGGTGTGTTTGTAGAAAAATACCAAAAATGCGGGCAGACTGAATCGATCAACTGGAACCGCCTGGCCTCTCGACCGCCGCGTCGCGCCTGTAGACCGTGCGAATCACGTCCTCGATGTCGGGCTCCTGGACGGACACGTCGCGCACCGGGTAGCGGGCGGACAGCTCCGAGATCAGCGCCGACGCAGACACCTGGCTCCTCGCAAAGCGGATGCGGACGACCCTGTCTCGCCGTTGGAGGATCTCCGCGTGGGCGTGGGCGAAGCCAGGCGAAGGTCCCAGTTGAGCTGGCTGCGCTGACCGAACACGGCGCCGATGCGCTGGGCGACCGCCCGCCGCTTCCCCTGGGGCGAAAGGCCGACGACGGAAACGCGCCCGGACGTGGGATAGAGGATGCCGGAGAGCATCTTGATCGTCGTCGACTTCCCCGCGCCGTTGGGACCGATGAACCCGACCAGCTCGCCCGGCTCAATCGCAAAGCTCACGTCGCGCACCGCGTGCACTTCATGCCGGTCGGGCCGGAACAAGCCCTTCACCGCACCGGCCAGCCCCTTTTGCTTCCGGGTCACGCGGAAGGTCTTGCAAACCCTCTCCAGCTCTATATGTGCCATGGCCTACGACCCCGCGCTCTCGTTGCGGCGAAGGCCGGCGGCAAAGACGGCCAGCGCCAGTACGAGCATGGCGACACCCACAACGGGAATGTTCGGCTGCGAAGATGTGCTCGAAATCCAGTCCGGTCATTCCCGGCTGCACACATTTGAGCGCGGCCCGGTAGGCCTCCTGCGTCGCCGCGGCGACTATTCGCATGCGGCGGATCTCCTCCTCCGTCTTGACCATCCGCAGTTCGTGGAACAGGCCCAGCGCGTCGCGAAACGTCGCCTCCGGCAGCAACCTCTGCAGCTTCTCAAAGGCCTCGATTCCGAGAAAGCGCCGCTCGATTCCGATCGTCGCTCGCTCGAGTCCGCGCTCCCGTAGCGCGTCGACGGCCGCTTCGTACGGATCGATGTAGGGATCGGTAACGGCCGGCCCGAGGGGACTGTTCATCGCACGCGGAGGAACATCGGGCCCCACACGCGCCGATCCTGGATCCATACGTCCCAGTTGTACATGTCGCCTTCTTCACTGGCCCTGCGGCAAGTTACGAACGGCTCGATCTGCCGATCCTGGGGCAGACCCACGAGAAGCTGGTAGGGCTCGTCCCGATCAAAAGTCGTCCACGGCCCGATGCTGGTGTACAGATCGTGCTTCCAGTGGTCGACCAGGTAGCCGGCGTTCAGCAAGGTGTGAGGCAGCAAAACGTGCACGTCCCACTGCTTCATCAGATGTGAAGCCTTTTCGGGGTCGAACAGGATCATCCCGCGGCTCCAGTACCGGCGTTTGTTTTCATCGAATGGATTTCCACCACGTTGCGAAATCGCTCTGGCGCCAGGAGTATCGGGGATGGTAACCGAGCAACCGCGCGGCCTTGTCGTTTGACCAGAGCGATGAGAATCCTTCCAGGGGTTTTTTGAGCGCTACGTCGGGAAAGAAACGGGCGATCAACTCGGGCGTGGGGATGGTCGAGCACGTTTCGTTGCCGGTGGTCAGAAACACGTCGTGCAGGACGTCGTCGTTCTCGACGGAAAGCCGCACGGCCTGGGCAAGATCGCGCCCATCCGTCACTTCCCACAAGACCTTGAGCGGCGCCGGCGGACCGGGCACCGGCCAGCCGGCCGAGCCTTCATCCTCGACGGCCTTGCGGTATCGCCTGGTCCATAGTTCGTCGACGGTTCCCAATGACTTGCCCCAGCCGCTGCGCACGGCAATCTCGGCGCCGGGGCGATCGAGATACCAGTTGTTGCCCAGCCGCAAGCAGATCGTCTGAATGCCGAAGGCCCGGGAATAGCGCTTGCATGCCAGCTCGGCGAGCAGTTTGCTCAGGCCGTATTCATCGTCGGGTTCGCTGGGATGTTCTTCGTCGATCGGGAGATAGCAAGGTTTGACCGCGCCGATGCGAAAGGTGAATCCGAAAGCGGCCCCCGACGAGGCGAATACGAACTTGCGCGCCTTTGCGGCGACGGCTGCTTCCAGCGCGTTCACCGTGCCGATGACGTTGACGTCGATCAACTGCTCGGGAGTCGCTCGTCCGGGGCCGGGCACCGCGGCCAGGTGGATGACCGCCTCGTGCCCCGTACACGCCGCTTTGAGCTGATCGAGATCCATGATGTCGCCCTGGATCGTTGCCGCGCTTTTGACGGCAGGAGCCGTACGGCTGTAGTTCGAGACAAGGTGTCCGCTCCTGAGCAGCTCCCGGAAGACGTAACCGCCGATGGTGCCGCTGCCACCGGTAACTAGGATTCTCACGGTCAGGCCTCCTGAGGAATTGGATAACCTTCTTTGCGATCGAGGATATTCAGAAAAGGCCGCCGACCAAGTATCGTTTGAAGTTCACTTCGATGGTCGGTGGGTTGCCGAAGACCAAGGCCCGACAGCGCCGTAGTGCAAACCGTGTTGTTAAGTGACCTGCTCTGAATCGATCTACGATTTCTGGTTCGAATCTACTCGAGCCAGAACCTCGGTCTTCAGATCGTCAAGACTGCGCCATCCGTCCAGAATGAGATCACTCACGTCCTTGGCTTTGTAGGCATCCAAAAACGGGTGTCGAGCCTTCTCCAGATAGTGGGTCAATCCATCCAGAAGATCCTTCAATGCTTCTTCTGAGGATTTCTGGCTATCGCCGGAATGGTCTCTCAAGATTCGACGTGCCATAGCTACGTCGAGGGGAGTATCGATGAACACGTCGAGATCGATGATGTCAGCGAACCGAGGGTGGCGACGTCCAAACGGAAAATCAAGTATTATCTGTTTCGCCTTACCCCTTTGAATTTCTTCGTCGACCGCGTTTCTCATCCCAGGACAGTCAAATTCCGTTATATCGGCCCCTCGGCGGCTCCACTCATAGAAGTCATCTGGATAAACGTTGGACTCATCGAAATCGTCGAAGCAAAACAGAGCCGATTGCGGCAGTGAGCGATGCAAGGCGGTCGCCAGAGCAGTTTTCCCTCCTCCCGAGACCGAGTTTATCGAGACAACAAAGTGCCGATTCATCCGTGACCTCTAAACCAGGTCAGACTTATCGTGCGCATGTCACTTAACGTTCCAGCACATTCCGCTAGAAAACTAGGTCTTGAGTTTCTTCAGAATCCAGCCCGCGATGCTCGAAATGCTGAAGCCTACTCCAGCACAAATGAAAAGAATTACACCATGAACGAATATTCCAGCCGCGATGTCTACCACACTTGCACAGGTGAACATGTGCCCGGGTTTGCCACCAAATAATCCAGGAGCGGTCATTTTGCCCTGGTTGAAAAGAAACCAGAGGGCGAAAAGGATAGCAGTTATTCTCGTTCCTGGGTGTTTCTGAAATTCGCGCAGCTGCATGCGGTGGCCCTTGTGTGAATTCAATTGCCTAAAAAAAGTCTTTCTGTCGGCGCTTAACTGATTTTAGACGAAGGGCATTTGCGAGAATGTCCCTACGCCTTGGCCTATACGAATACTGAGGCCGAGACCCCAAATCGCTTGGACAATGCTCGTATCTGCCGGACGTTTAGCTCTCGCTTGCCGCTCAGAATCTCAGAAACCACCCCTTGCGAACCCACCTCCGGCAAATCCGACTGGGTCAATTCATGCTCTTCCATGAGAAAGCGGAGTGCATCCGCACCCTTCAAGTTGGGCATGGAATGGTGTTGTTCTTCCCAAGCGTGGACAACGGTGCCCATTGTATCGAGCAGAGAGTAAAGCGGATGCCGATCATCCGTTCCCACTTCATCGATCAGGCTGTTGAGCCGCTCCAAGGCCAAGTCGTACTCCTGCTCGTTCTGAATCTTGAGTAACGCACTCACTTGCGTCCAGGATCGCTGAAGCTGCGGCGTAATGACACTCATATCCTCCATCCTCCACGGTCGTAGGCTTGGTGTGTAAGCACATGACGGATGTATGCTTTGCCCCGATTGAAGTGAATAGAGACAATCAGGCGGTACTTGTTGCCGGCAATGTTGAACACGACGAATTCGCCGACCTTGTCGGCCGAAGGAAAGGTGTGGCGCAATGCCGCAAAACTCTTAAACTGAGTCTGCCGCATGATCTTGAACCAGCGACTCAGAGGCTCCTCACTGTCGGGATGCTGTGCCCAAAACGCTCGGAGGGCTTTGCGTGAGATTACGTGCATCCATATAATGTATCGCAATGTGCGATACATTGCAAATGGCCTGTCCCGCAAACCATATCCACTGGCCTGAGCCCTACGCCCTTGCTCCTTTTCGTCTAACGTTCAAGGGTTTGCGAACCCCGAGCTTGTCGAGGGGTTGCCCGAAGGGCCAAGCGGCGTAAGCCGCGCAGCGCAAAACCGTTGTTAAATGACGTGGGATACTCACTCCAATCAAACTGGTAGTCCAGTCTAATTCCGACCAATGGAAAACCTCAAAGGGTTGGTGGAAGTGAATGGAAACCGGTACGTCTGACTACAGGCGCTGATTAGAGCTTGACGGTAAATCGTTCATTACTTTATGCATTAACTCAATCGAATACTTGGTTGCGTCGCGACAACGTGCCTTTCCACACTCTTGAAGGATACGGGCTGCGTCGTACGAATAGTTCGGATGGTCTCTCTTCAGATATGCTCTGCTAAATGTACTGGCCACCACATCAACAAATCTTTTCCTGCTGGTGTCCGTGTTAAGGAGCTCCAAACGGGCTATTGAAAGAGTTTGATCCATGTGATATTTTTCGCAAAGTAATGATATTTTATGTTCGAGTGATGTAGCCCTATCTTCTAGGTAAATATCGGTATCGTTCTTAGGAATGGACCAATCATCAATGAATAAGGCAAAAGCAGCATCGCCTTCACCTGCCTCAAAATAGCCGGTGATCAAATGGAATAAACAATGATCAAGTGCCTGCGAATGGATGATTTGGGCTATGGAGCGCCCTCGGGCTTGTCGAAGCTCCCTGGCTTTCTTTGTGAGACACTCATAATCAATAATCATGTTACGAAATGTTGGATCGGCTGTATTGAGTTTGGAAACACAGATGGACACCGGCACATCTGCCAAGAGATTTGCGATTCTTACCGCGCGGGAGTTACTGATGCGATAGTTTTTCAGCGGCTGGCTATTGGAGAGACCAAAAGCATCCTTGCATTTGCAAAAGATCATGTCCTCAGCCGATTGCTCGTAAGCTACGCCAACTGCTAGAAACCAATCAGTCCTTTTGTCGTCTGTAATCTTTGGCGTTCCAGATTCATCGAAAAGCACTATGATATTTTTGATCGTATTTTTGGTGGTCATTAGTAATCCTGATCATCTGGTTTAACAGCTCATCCCATGTCATTTAACTGATTGTACCCGAACCAATTGTTCGGATAATTTCGGCGGAGGGTAACTTATCCGAAACGATGGTACGTATTTGGCTGAACAGTCGTAATCAGATACTCCCACACAGGTGGTGTCGGTAACGGCGGTCAAGTCCCCTGACCGGCACTGCCGCAATCATCTGATCAGCGACGCCTTGATCCGGCCCCAGGTGAGATCTTCGACCACGGTACCTTCCGCTCCGATCAGGACCCCATCAGCAAACAAATCCGCGCTGCCTTCGTTCCCGAGGTATGCGTCCAGGCCCATCGCCGGCAGAAGGAATCTGTTGAAATTCTCCGTGAATAAAGCCCCGCCGTCCGCATCGTGCACCAGACATCTGAAGCCTATGACCTTGCCGGCGGACAGGGCCGAGACGGCACTCTCTTCCGCCCCCGAATACACAAAGAGGTCAAACGGCGTCAGGTAAAACTCGACAACCCAGATAGACGGGTTTTCCCCGTGTGTGATTCCGAATCCTTGGCCAAAGGGCGGCTCCTCCGGCCAGTCCGCCCAAGCCGACATGCCCAGAATATTATCCTCGCCGGGTGGTACATCTGGCGAGATGCGGTAATCCTGTACTTGGGCGTCGTCCTGCAGCTTGTACTCTTCACTGCCATGGTCGGCCGTCGGATGAAAACCGCCGCCGCTGTGATCGGCATCGACCCAGAAGTTGAACCCATCGAGTGGAACGTGATCCTCTTCGGGGTCGTAGTTTGTCCGATTCACCCCCACGTTGTCCACGCATGCAAGAGCCACGTAGATCCGGCTCGGAGACGCCGACCAACCCAGCCACAACCGGAAATCCAGAGTGGATGGATCGTATTCCGGCTCCTTGAACAAGTTGGCGAAAACCGAAAAATCCAGACCGGTCGCGGAAGGCGGACCAATCTCCGGCCATTGATCGATCAAGCCATCCGTCACATCGATATCCTTCAGCATGCTCTCCGTCAGTTCGTATATGGGGTACACTCGATCCCCCCAATGCGCCTGCACGGACCTGCTCGCGGCAATCAGATGCAATGCCAGCACAAACATCGGAAGCAATGTCGTTCTCATCTCTGCACCTCCATCAGAAGGAGACGGTCGCGGTCACCGAAACCGTGCGCGGCGCCCCCAGCCAGGCGGCATTTTCGGTGATCGCCGACAGGTAGGCTTTGTCGAGCGGGTTGTTCGCCACGATCGAGAACTCCGCCGACCGCAGCCGGTCGCTCAATGCTCCCCCTGAGAAGCTGACGTAGGCGTCCACCAGCCAGTAGGCGTCCGTGTCCCAGTCCGCGGCCAGACTGACGCGCCGCGGCGACGTGTATTTTGCGGACAGCCCGCCGGCGAGGGGCCCGCTGCGGTCGAGTGAGAGGACCCACAGCCGGCCCGGTACGCCGGCGACGTCGGTGCCGGGCACGATGCCCTGGTCCTCGTCGACGAGGGGGTCCCCGGTGCCGATGTATTTCGAGTCGTTGAAGGTGACGGCGGTGTAGAACGAGATCCGATGCGGCAACGGCACCGTGGCGGACAGCTCGACACCGCTCGTTTCGATACCGCCGGCGTTGAAGTAGGCTCCGCCCCCGGGGATGAGGTAGTTGGGACCGGCCGTCGTCTGCGGGCCGAGGTAGAAGATCCGGTCCTGGAAATCGATGGAGTACCAGGCGGCGCTCAACGCGACCCGTTCGCTGACATACTGCAGCCCCACGTCGATGTTCGAGGCGGTCTCGGGTGCGAGGAGGTCCAGGCTCCTGCCCGGGACTTCGAGCAGCGTGCTGCTGATCGCCTTGAAGTTCTCCGAATAGCTGGCGAACAGGTCGAGGCCCGCCACCGGCGTCTCGTAGGTGACCCCGCCGGAGAAGAGCAGGTCCGAATCGGAATCGACCGTCAGTTCCGGGTCGACATCGAACTTGTCCTCGCGCGACACGCCGATCCGGAACTGCTTGATGCCGGCGCTCAGGGCCAGCGCACCGGCGTAAAGCGTCTCCTCGACGTACCACTTGAAGACGTGCTGCGGGAAGTCCCACTCGTACTGGTGCCAGTAGGGCCGCTCGTCCCACTTGAAGCTGAGCGCCGGATCCAGCATCCGGTGCCAGTCGCGGCCGAGGTCGCGCCGCGAGCCCTCGTACCAGATCCCGGCGCGCAGGGCGCTGCCGGCCCCGCCAATGGAAGTGGACCACTCCCCGTCGAGGGTTGCGCCGAGGCGGTCCTTCCCGTAGTGGCTGTGACGGTACGACTGCACCGCCGTGGCCCCCGGGTGGCAGGCCGGGTCGACCTCCGGACCGCCCGAGCCGTAGTAGTTGAAGATGTAGGAGGACTCGCAGTCCGGCGTCGGTGCGACGGCAACGCCGTTACCGTCCACGAAGCGGACAAGCCCGGTCTGGGCGCCGCCCCGCACCGGCGGAAGGCCCGCCAGCTCCGACTCGGGTCCACCCCCGTCGTCGACCACGTCGGCGATGTAAGGGGGCAACCAGTCGCCGCGGCCCCTGTTGCGATGGTAGTAGGCGCCGGCGCTCAGGTCGATGAACCCGCTCAACGGCCAGTCGGCCTTGAGGTAGGCGAACGTGTTGGTGCGCCGGGTCTGCCAGCCGGGCCGGTAGAACTGGTTGAGGTACGGCACCCCGGGCCAGTCGCCGACCAGCCGGTCCCAGAGCGGGTTCGCCCGGAAGTCGGTCTCGCTGTAGATCCGCTGGTAGGTGTCCTCGTGGATATCGTCATACGAGAGGTAGCCGGTGAGATCGAGGCGCCCGCGCGGCGAAACCAGCTTGGCGGCGATGTGCTCCCGCTCGTTCCTCGCCGAGCCCTGCACCCAGTCGGTCGCCTCCTGCCGGACCGCGGCGATCCAGGCGCGCGTCTCACCGCCGAACAACGGTCCGGTGTCGACCCGCATCGAGAAGCGCTGGCCGTCGTTCTCGCCGAGCGTGGTCGACGCGGTATAGGTCCGCTCCGCCGCCGGATCGTCCGTCCGGTAGTTGAAGGTGCCGCCCAGCGCCTCGACCGAGCGGGAGGCTATGTCGGCCGTCCCCTGCGACACCTCGACGCCTCCGAGGTTCATCGGGTCGATGAACCGGTTCGCCTTGGCGCCGCTGAAGTAGTCGGAGGTGCCGTTCGGAAAGCCGTCGACGGTGGTGCCGATCTGCGCCTCGCTGATGGTCACTTGGAAGCCGCGCACGACGGCATTGTTCGACCAGTCGTCGAATCCGTACGCGTCCCCCTCCTGGATGGATACCCCGGGGAGGTTGTCCACCACCGCGGCGACGCTGGTGATGTTCGACTGCTGCCGGATCATCGGCACGGGAACGACGTTGCGCGCGAAAGTCCGGGGTTCGTCGGCGACGACGCTGAGCGTATCGAGCAGCAATGGCACCTGCAGAACGAGCGGGACTGTTTCGGTGGCGCCCGCCCCGAGGGAGACCCGACGCTCGACGGGATCGAAACCCGGCAGGGTCGCCGTTACGAGATAGTCCCCGGCGGCCAGGCCGGCGAACCCGTAGGAGCCGGCGACGTCCGTCATGCTTTCCGCGCGCGCGCCGGAACCGGTCGCCGTCACCAGGACGCCGGGCAAGGAGAAGCCGTTGGCGTCGACGACCGTGCCCTCGATCGTTCCGGTTGTCTGGGCAGTCGCCGTCATCGACAACGACAACAGCGCGGCAAAGATGGCGAGCCGGCCAGGGGTGAGTGCTCGCGGAATTATCGTCTTCATGCTCACAGTTCCCTCCCTTGAGGTTGATGCGTACTTATCGGCGATCCTTCGACAAATCAGGGTCTGCACTTTTCCCTCCTGCGGGGGGCATACGGTTGGGTTGGATGCACACACAGCTCTTCCTGGACCTGGTGGAGCGGTCGGGGCATAAGGCAGCCTCGGGTTCAGGCCCCGTCAAGCAGCCCGAGTTGCTGCGCCAGCTCGCGCAGTTCCCGCTGCAGCCAGGTCGGGGCGTTTGCGTAGGGCGGCCGGACCAGTGGTGAATCAAACAGGCCCTTCCAGTACAGGATGTGCTTGCACACGGAGAAGGCGTAGGGGTCCGGGGTGCAGTAGGCGATCATGGGCAGCATGCGGTGGTAGAACAGGTGCCAATGTCCCGAACGTCGACCGAAATCGGCGATCACACCGGCTACAGCGCGTGGAAGATCAGCGTCGATGATGAATCGCAAACCGATTCAGGATGCAGGTAGTGGATGAGCTTCTTCTGCTTCTACGAGTTCCTCAGCGTACACAAGAGCAGCCCGTACATCCGCGTCGGTAATGCCATATTCCTGACAGACTTCTTCCGGGGTTGCCCCACCTGCAAGGTTCCCGATAATTCGGTGCACGGGCACTCGGGTCCCCCGCACCACCGGCTTGCCATGACGGATCGAGGGATCGATTATGATTCGTTCATTCATCCTTTGACCTCCATGCTTCAACAATATACGAAAATATGAACCCGGTTTTGCCTGACGATCCCCGGTTTGCGAACCCGAGAAGCGGGTTGCCGTAGGCCCAAATGAAAGAACCAGCGATACTGTAGTTCATCGCGCCCGCAATCCCGCATGTCTCGGGTATCCTGGGCCAGAAACCGTTCACATCTGAGCTCGGTTAAACCCATCTCCTCCTTTGCTTCTCGTATCACGGCATCCTGAAGATTCTCTCCTGGTTCAATTGTTCCAGCTGGAACTTGAATGCCAGCTTCCGGTGCCTCGGGTTGAATAAAGAGAAGCAGGCGGCTCCCGTTGGTGATATAGGCGTAAGCTCTGTGACGGGTTTTCATCGCAATTTGGGCAGCTATGGAATCCCGTGCGGGTCGCGGTGGGTCACGGGCGCGTCCACCAAGTGGGGGAAGCCCATGGGCAGGATAAACGGGATTACGGGTGGGTTTGGAAAGGATCGAGGGGATCGCGTAAGTGTGCGTTGTTCCGCCTGAGGAGAAATTGAGGAGTAGGGCACAAAGAACCGGGAATCGGTGAAGCAAGGCGCCCGAACCTTTCGCTGCCCAGCGTCCTTTCCGTCCGAAACGAAACCGGTGGTCAGGCAAGGAAAACCGGCGATCCCGGCTGTCATCGTCGTCTTTCAGTCTACTGGTTTGCCGCCCGAACCGGGCAGCGGCATCTTGAGATATGAAGGATTCGAGAGAGCTGGAGATTTGCGCATCGTGACTTCGTTGTGGACAAAGCCCGGGTTGCAGGTGAAGCGATGACACCGGGTGAATTCATCTCCAAGTGGCGGGCGTCGGAGTTGAAGGAACTCGGCATCGCAGGAGCACTTCATCGACTTGTGCCGGCTCCTGGGCGAACCGACACCGGCCGAGGCCGACCCGACCGGCGAGACCTACTGCTTCGAGAAGGGGGGGCGCAAGGAGACCGGGGTCGGCGGTTGGGCCGACGTGTGGAAGCGGCACTGCTTCGCCTGGGAGTACAAGGGCGGGCAAGCCAACCTCGACGCCGCCTTCGACCAGCTCAGGCAGTACGCCCTGGCACTGGAGAACCCGCCGCTTCTGATCGTCTCCGACATGCGGCGATTCCGCATCCGCACCAACTGGACCAACAGCGTCAGCGAAACCCTCGAGTTCGCCATCGACGACCTCGCCGACGCCGCGGTCCGCGACAAGCTCAAGTGGGCGCTCTCCGATCCCGAGCGCCTGCGTCCGGGGGAGACCCGCCAGACGCTCACCGAGCGCGCGGCCACCGCTTTCGCCTCGCTTGCGCAGTCGCTCCGGGGGCGCGGCCACGACCCGCAGGCGGTGGCGCATTTTATCAATCGCCTGGTCTTCTGCATGTTCGCCGAGGACGTGGGCCTGCTGCCGGGCGACATTTTCACGCGCATGCTGCAACAGGCGCGCATGCAACCGGAGGAGTTCGCCGGCATGGCCCGCGATCTGTTCGCGGCGATGTCCAACGGGGGCCGCGTCGGGTTCGAGACGGTGGCGTGGTTCAACGGCGGGCTGTTCGACGACGATGCCGCCCTGTCCCTCGAGAAGGCGGAGATCGAGACGGCGCTCGAAGCCGCGTCGCTCGACTGGGCCGAGATCGACCCGTCCATCCTCGGCACCCTGTTCGAGCGCGGTCTCGACCCGGACAAGCGTTCGCAGCTCGGGGCGCACTACACCGACCGGGACAAGATCATGCGCATCGTCGAGCCCGCAGTCGTCCGTCCCCTGCTGGCGGAATGGGAGAGCGTGAAGGCGGAGATCGCAGCCGCTCTCGATCGCGCCGGCGTAACCAGGTCGAGGGCCGCAGGGACACGGCAGCGGGGACAGGCTGAACGGCTGCTGCGCGGCTATCTCGAACGCCTGCGCGGCTTCACGGTGCTCGATCCCGCCTGCGGTTCCGGAAACTTCCTCTACCTGGCGCTGCACGCGCTCAAGGACCTGGAGCACCGGGTGCAGCTGGAGGCCGACGCCATGGGCCTCCAGCGCGAATTCCCCCGGGTCGGCCCGGCCAACGTCAGGGGAATCGAGATCAACCCCTACGCCGCGGAACTTGCCCGTGTGTCGGTCTGGATCGGCGAGATCCAGTGGATGCGGCGCAACGGATTCGGCGAGATGCGCGATCCTATCCTCAAGCCGCTCGAAACCATCGAGTGCCGCGACGCGATCCTGTCGCCGGAGGGAAGCGAGCCGGAGTGGCCGCAGGCCGACGTGGTGATCGGCAACCCGCCGTTTCTGGGCGGCAAGCTCCTCAACGCCCACCTCGGGGAGGAGTACGTTGGGAGCATTTTCCGTTTGTATGAAGGCCGCGTGCCGGCCGAGGCCGATCTCGTCTGCTACTGGTTCGTGAAGGCCGGCGATCACCTCGCAACGGGCAGGGCGAAACGAGCTGGCCTCGTCTCGACCAATTCAATTAGAGGCGGTGCCAACCGGAGGGCCTTGCAGGCGGCGATCGACGGCCGTCCGATCTTCGAGGCCTGGAGCGACGAGCCGTGGGTGATCGACGGCGCCGCGGTACGCGTTTCCATGGTCTGCTTCTCGGGGCCGGATGGTGGATCGGTGCCGGAACGGAGACTCGACGGCCAGCTTGTCGATGAGGTCCACGCGGACCTGACCGCGAAGCGAGAAGGCGCCGGCATCGATCTGACGGAGGCTCGGCGTCTTCACCGGAACATGGGCGTCGCCTTCATGGGGGACACGAAGGGCGGCTCCTTCGACGTCCCTGGAGAGCAGGCCCGGGAATGGCTGCGGGAGCCGGCCAACCCGAACGGGAGACCCAACTCCGATGTCCTGGGACCATGGATGAACGGCATGGACGTCACGCGGCGCCCGGCGGACAAATGGATCGTCGATTTCGGATCGAGCATGGTGCGGGAGGAGGCGGCGCTCTACGAGGCCCCGTTTCGACACGCAATGGAGCACGTCTATCCGAAGCGGCAAGGGAACCGGCGAGAAGCCTACCGCACCAATTGGTGGAGGCACGTCGAGCCGAGGCCGGGTATGTGGGATGCGCTGGAAGGTCTGTCCCGGTACATCGTAACTCCGCGCGTTGCCAAGCACCGCCTGTTCGCTTGGCTCGACTCCCGCGTTTGCCCTGACAGCGCTCTGATCGCCATTTCGCGGGACGACAACACCACCTTGGGCATTCTGCACAGCCGCTTTCACGAGGCGTGGTCGCTGCGGCTTTGCACTTGGCTCGGCAAGGGGAACGACCCGCGCTACACCCCGACCACAACCTTCGAGACTTACCCGTTCCCGGAGGGGCTGTCGCCCGACGTTCCCGCGACGGACTATGCGGACGACCCTCGCGCCATTGCCATCGCCGAGGCAGCGCGGCGTTTGGTCGAGCTGAGAGACCGGTGGCTCAATCCGCCCGAATGGGTGGATTGGGTGGAGGAGCCGGTTGCTGGGTATCCCAGGCGCCCCGTGCCCCGCGACGAGGAAGCGGAGAAGGAGCTCAAGAAGCGCACGCTGACCAACCTCTACAACGCCCGCCCGCAGTGGCTCGCGGACGCGCACGCGGCTCTCGATGCAGCTGTTGCAGCGGCGTATGGCTGGGATGTAGATGTTTCGGAGGACGAGGCGCTGCGGGAACTGTTGTCCATGAACATTGCCAGCGGGGAACCGCCCACCTCGGCGTGACGCTGCACAGGAATTACATGATAAAATGATGGAACCGGCGAATTGTCCTGTCTGTCAGAATAAAGATGGTGGCCGGTGCTGGCGTTACCCGGCGGATGGCCTCGATGGCTCCAAGTTCAAATGCACGACCTGTGGGCAGTACGCAATAAGCAGGACGGCATTATGCGGCCAGTTAGATCAACAGGCTGATGCGCTAACAGCAGCTCAACGCGCATGCCTGAGTCACGCACTACGCACGAAACATGAGAACAAACAACCCTTTATGGTAGACTCAAAATGTCTAAGAGAATTCCTATCGAATTGTCGACTTCCCACTTCGCATGAACGGGCTGAAAACTTGATCCGGTACATAGGCGATCAGGTTTCCCAAACTGGGGAAAGCTTGCCCCTTGCTCCAGATCATCTCCATGCGATTATTGGGGCGCCGAATTTTGAGGCGGTCATTCGACTAACGAAGGAATTGGTTGAGCGAAAAATAGTTATTGCCGACCCCCTTGGTACTGCCGTCAGGATGGATCCGGCTACAGGACGTCCTATCTCTTTGTTTACCAACATCGATCTCAGTCTGGACGGATGGGAGCAGTATCAAACCGAAAAACGCGGAGGGTTCGCCGGAAACTACGGTTTCCTCGCCATGCAGTTTGATGAACCTGATCTCAAAGCCTTTGTCGACGAAGTTCTGAAACCGGCTGTGAAAGATGAGATCGGCTACGATCTTGTGGATATGAACGATGTTGGGAGGGCAGGAATCATCGATAATATCATGCGGGTCCAGATCAGGGACGCGAAGTTCGTCATTGTCGATCTAACCCATGACAACCATGGCGCGTACTGGGAGGCCGGTTTCGCGGAGGGTCTGGGCAAGCCTGTGATCTACATCTGCGAAAAAGAAAAGTTCGAGGAGCAAAAGACCCACTTCGATACGAACCACTGCACGACCGTTCCCTGGTCAAGGGATGACGACGAGGGATTCCGTCAGGAATTGACCGCGACCCTTCACCGATCGCTCGACCTGTCTTCGTGAGTTTTTTGGAGCACTTCCCTATTGGAACCTCCCGCGAAGCGAACCTACATCGGCTTGGTTCACAAGGAGCCGGGAAGCGACTACGGGTGAGCTTTCCCGATTTACCCGGCTGTGTCACCGCCGGCCACACCTTTGAGGAGGCCAAGGAACTGGCTGCGGAGGCTCTTGCCCTTCATCTCGAAGGTTTGCGCAGCTCGGGCGAGGAGATTCCCGAGCCCAGTTCCGCCGACGCCGTCGTTGCACATCCGGATGCCTGCGACGCCATCGCCTTGCTCGTTGTGGACGCTCTTGCTTGAACAAACCGGGATTCAGGTTCCAAGCAGTTACAGCGGCCACGCGTCTGTTTCACTAAACATCTTGTTTCCCATGAAGCGAAACACTACGTTAAGTGAAACGAGCTTGACAGCAAAAGAGACTCCATGCCTGTCCCAGACAAACAGCCACCTTCCGGGACGCAGGTCGCGCGCCACGTCGAACGCGCTCTGGCTGAACGAATTCCGTCCGGCTGGTCACTGCACGCCCGGACCGAAGCGCCGGCCGGTCGCTACCGCGTGGACCTGCTGGCGGAGATCGCGTCCCCCGCTGGCGCGACCGTGGTCCTTGCCTTCGAGATCAAGCGAACTCTGGAACCACGCGGCGTCCTCCAGGCGGTCGAGCAGATCTGCGCGATCACGGCCGGGGCGTTGCCACGAGCGGTACCTGTAGTAGCGGCCCCCTACCTCTCCCCCCGCGCCCGTTCCCTCCTTCGTGCCCGCGGCGTCGGCTATGTCGACACCACGGGCAACGTTCGTATAGAAGCTTCCACGCCGGGACTGTTCATTTCAGCAGACGGGGTCGATCGCGATCCCTGGCCAAGAGATCACAAGCTCCAGTCGCTGCGGGGCCGCGGTGCTGCACGCGCCGTGAGGGCCATCATCGACACATTCCCCCCGTACGGTGTCCGAAAGCTGGCCCAGTCGACCAGCGTGTCGGCTCCGACCTTGTCGCGCGTGTTGGACTTGCTCGAACGGGAAGCCATCGTGACCCGTATGCGCGGAGCCGTTTCGGCGGTCGATTGGCAGGGCGCGATAAGGCGGTGGATTGAAGATTACGACCAAACGAACTCGAACACGCCCACGATGACACTCGAGCCACGGGGGCTGCCGGCTTTCGAGAAAAAGCTCCGCGCGACGAAGCTCGAGTACGTCGCCACCGGCGCGTTCGCCGCCCAGCGATTCGATCCCATCGCGCCCGCAAGACAGGCGGCCATCTACGTTACCGACGCGATCGAGTTCATCGACCATATGGATCTCCGCGAGACCGAAGCCGGCGCCAACGTGGTGCTTTTGGAGCCCTTCGACCCCGTCGTCTTCGATCGGGCGGTCGACCGAGACGGCCTTCGTTGCGTCGCTCCCAGCCAGCTCGCCGCAGACCTTCTGACCGGGCCGGGCGGGGAACCGTCGCAGGGTGAGCACTTACTGAAGTGGATGGAGAAGAACGGGCATGTCTGGCGCTCCTGACCTTCTGTACATGCGCGCCCGCGCTGCGCTGCTCGACGCCGCCGAGGCGCTGGCCGAACAGCTCGACGCGGTCGTGCTCGTCGGCGCTCAGGCCATCTATATCCACACCGGCGTTAGGCAAGGTCCACCGGGCGATCCCGGCAGTCCCCGCAGTCTTTCAAGTCCACTGGTTTTCCGCCCGAACTGGGCAGCGGCATCTTGATAAATGAGGATTCGAGGGAGCTGGATATTTGTGCATCGTCACTTCATTGCGGACAAAGCCCGGGGCGTGAATCATGGCCACGCACCCGGCCTTGGTGCCGGGAGGACCCCGTCCTTACATTGGTCAACGGGAAATGGCCAGAAATAATTAGAACTATGAAATGGAAAATGGCAGAATGGGACCCATCTCCGTCCGAACCTATGTGGGTTCAGGAACATGAGCAGTAAACCCAGATGCATTTTCGTTCCAGGTCGGCCGGGATGAGGAAAGAGGAGTATATTCCAAGAGGCACGCTAAAGGGCTGTGGTTTCCAGTCGTCATTCGGGCAGCAATCAAGGAGGGCTATCATTTGAAAAAGGAAAACAGAACCTATGCGTTATATTTCGAAATGGGTTCAATTAGGTTTAAATAAGGTGCGGCCATCTTGAGAGGGATCCGAAAAAGTGGGTATCTCACCTATGAGGACTAACATATGAAAGCGTTTCTCTCGCACTCAAGTAAGGATAAAGAGCTCGTCAGGTCTGTTGCATATGAGCTGGGACGCCAGTTCTGTCTTTTCGACGAACAAGCATTCGAAACTGGAGTCGAGTTCAGAGGTTCGATAGAAAATTCATTCGAAAAAACTTCACTTTTCGTATTCTTCGCAAGCCAGGAAGCACTCAAGTCAGCCTGGGTGGAGTTTGAAATCGAGGAAGCATGGTACGGAAACCTCCAGGGTTCCCTGCGTCATGCTGTGGTGTTTTTGATCGATAGTTCTCTAACACCCGCCCACGTACCGGCGTGGTTGCAACGCGGAAATGTTGTACACCAAAATAGTGCACAAGCAATATCACGTACAATACGAGAGCGCCTCAATTCACTATTGGAAGAACAGCGTTCTGAACTATTCATTGGACGAAATGTTGAATTAAATGAATTGGAGAAGGCACTTACTCCGTTGGGTGGCGATAGACCACCGAGAAGCTTTTGGATATCTGGATTGCCGAGTATTGGCCGCCGTAGCATCGTCCGCCAAGGAGCAAAGTCGGTTCTGGGAATGTCGTCCATAATTGTCTTTCGAATTGCAGAGGAAGACAACATGAAAGATATTGCCATCCAAGTCGCATCAAAGATTGAACCATATAATACTGAGGCCGGTCTCAAAAGAATCATGGATTCCATCGAGAATCTGGATGAATCTTCGGCCTTAGCACGGACGGTAGCCAACCTTTCTTCAATCACGAAAAATCGCGAACTCCCGGTGTTTTTTGATGACGATGGGCTAATGACTCCAGAAGGGGGACTGCGAGAGGAGATCACTAACATTGTATCAGCGATCAAAAAGGACGAAAGGATATATCTGGGTTTCATTTCGAATAGACGGCCGCGTCTACCTGAGGTTGCAGAGATGCCTGTTCTACAGGTCCGGGAACTCAACCAGGATTGGACGCAGAGACTCCTCTTGGCAATTTGCGACCAATATGGTGTCCCACTCGAACCTGCAATTGTAACTGGACTTTTGCAAACTCCGCTTTTTTACTAAAGTTTGAGATGTGCGACAATTCGCTGCTCTGTCCACCCTATTGAGGCTTGGTCCACTACCCAGGAGATGGTTTTGCTGAGCGTCTCTCGCGACACGGCTCGACAGGCTTCGCCAATGGTCGTCAGCACGGTATGAGCCCAGTCACGCGCACGGCCCTGCCGCATCCGTGCCCTGAGCAGACTGTGCGTCAGCATCACGAGGTACCTATGCCGGGTCTGGCCCTCGCCGCTTTTGTAACTGACCGTCTCCCATGCCCAGATGGTGCTTGCCGTCCCGATGAAAAGTCTCGGTGCCCGTCCAGCGTTTGCGATAAACATTCAGAATACGACTGATCTCCCAGTGCACGCGATTGGTCAGTAGAAACTTGACCGCTTCCCTGCCGTTCTTGCGATCCCACAGGATCACCAGGCGAACCCGGTGCTCGAGCTTGGGCAGACTCAGGGTTTTGGTGAAATACCATTGTTTGCGCTTGCCGATGCTGACCTGTTTGCGATCCTCGGGCGGGATATTCGCAGCCACTTCGGCGGCCTTCATCAGGCCGCCCTTGAACTCGACCTTGCGGTTGCTCTTCAGGGCTCCTACGTAGCCGCGCTCATGACTATGGATGTGATCGAGACACTCGACACTGCTGAAGTAGCAGTCGAAGGCGAAATCGCCCGGGATCTGTCGGAACACGACCCAGTCCACCAGCTCTTTGAACAGCTCGGTATGGCTCTTGAAGGAGGGGTCCGTCTCCCCTTCCCGGCCCTTGCGAAAGCGACGGAATTCCAACGGATAGTATTTCCCCGAGGTGCACACGTAGTTGGCGATGACGTAGTCGTGCGCAATCATATGGCGCTTGTCCGAGTGATCCCAAAACCACCCCACATCCTCGATCTTTTCTCCGCTGTGGCCGACCAAGGTGTTGTCGATGGCGATCACCCCGCGCCCTGAATAGCGCGTCGAAGGGTGCTCCTGCAACCATTCCAGGCGATGTTCGTTGAGCCATTTTCCGTCCCACCGCACCTGCGTAATCCAGCGGTTCAGGCAGGACTGATCGGTGGTCTCGACGAACTCGGCGTTGATCGCCGATACATTTTTGCGTTCGGCCACCATCAACCCGGTTAGATACTCGCCAAAGTGACGGCGCTCCGGGGCGTTGGCGAAGAGGCCGCCGAACTCGGCCACCGCTTCTTCAACCACCGTGGGAAAATCAACAATACCTGGCATGAACAACCTCTCTCATGGCCAGGGGAAACCGAGGCCGGGGATGCCTTCGTCCTACCAAACATACCAAGTTCCATCGAATTCGTGCTACCCTCTAATCCTTGACCGATTATCCAGGAATTCTGCCTTTTGCAAAAGTCCAGGGGTAATCCCTCAGGTTCCGTCACCAAAGCCTGAATTCCTTCGATGCTTTGTCCCAGATCTATGTGTGGCCAAAGGCTTAGGCTTTGTCTTCGGCCTTCTAAGTTTCTGCATTTAACAGGTTCCCGAAATCGCTGCACACTGGCCCTGATCCGAGCCTGTCATGTACATCGAAACCGGCCGGCTTCAACATCGTGGTAACCGCTGCCGGCCAATGTCCCCCACCCTCCTGGTCCCTCCGGCCTGCTCGATCAGTGTAAAGGCGTACAGCTCTGCGTTGCGGAGGCGAAACCGGCCGCGCGGCGACGACCGGTTCCCGGTCCAGCGCACCTCCTGGGTCAAGGCGGCACCGGTCAGCGGCCGGCAGTCCCGAGAGAAGAAGCCGGGCACCGGCAGGGCCGACCTCGTCCAGCAGGCGGCCGGCAGCTCGCCGCCGATCTTCGCGATGACCGTCAGCCGGGAAGCGTTCCAGACGAACGGCTGCCTGTCCAGCGTGCCGGGCTTGCCGGCTCCGGCGTCGTAGGAGAAAACCCCTCGCATCCGAGGGTCGCCACGCCGAGCTTCCAAACGCCGTCCCAGACGCCCATCTTGTGGCCGCGCCCGTAGCCACTGTAGTAAATCAGCTCCCGGTCTGGTCCCCTTCAACAGAACGTGGTCGGCCCTCCGCTCTTCCCTGCACTACCTCACGACAAACCGCGCCCGGATCTCCCGGCTCTCCCGGTAACCGATGCGGATGGCGCGCGCCCGCACCTCGTGGTTGCCGGATGCCAGACGGATCGGTTCGGTGTAGAGCCGCCATCGCGGACCGTCCTCCGTGTCGCGGGTATAGGCGATGGAGGCGCCCTGTGTTGCACAGTGAAGCTGAACCAGCATGGGGCCGGCGAAGGTGCCCCCCTCCGGGGCCGGTTCGATCCCCGGACTTTCGGGGCTTACCGGCACGCATACCACGGGGGCGGTTTCGGGCTGCCTGCCGTCCGGGTACCAGTTACGGACCATTTCGCTCTCCGGTATGCGGCCCATGTCGCCCACTTCGTCCAGCCAGCCATCTAGCGCGCAACGCATGCGCTGCAGTTCGTCCCGCCACCGGGGATCCGCCGCCAGGTTGTGGATCTCGTGGGGGTCGGCGGCCGTGTCGTACAGCTCTTCGACGGGTCTCGGATACCGGAACAGCGCCGACTGCGCCTCGTCCAGCGCTTCCTCCAGGTGCAGCCGCCACAGCTCCTGAACGATGGGATGCCGGTTGCGGTAGGGGATCCAGCCAAGGTAGGGAAGGTCCGGCCGGTAGTTCCGGATGTACTTGAAGCGGCGGTCGCGAACCGCGCGGACCATGTCGTAGGACTCGTCGTGGCGGTCCCTGCTGGCATGGACGTAATCGCGCGGGAGGCCGGCTTGATCTCCCAGAAACGCGCGGCCCTGGACGTGGCGGGGGATGCCGACGCCGGCCAGGGAGAGCACGGTGGGCCCGAGATCTACCGTGCTTACCAGCTCATCGCGTACCTGGCCCGGTGCCAGGCCCGGTCCCCGAACGATCAGGGGGACGTGGATTCCGGCGTCGTAGGGCCAGCGTTTGCCGCGGGGCAGGGGGCCGTGGTCGCTCCAGTTGAATACCCAGGTGTTTTCCGCGAGCCCGTCCTCTTCCAGTTGGCGCAGGAGCGATGCGAATTCCCGGTCGTTGTGGGCGATGTGCGTGTACATGCGGGCCATGGCTTCCCGCACGGCCGGCGTGTCGGGAAGATAGGGAGGCGGGTGGATGTCGCCGGGATCGAATTCCGGTGAAGGACACTTTTCCGGCCAGACCCCGCTTTCGTGGCTGCGCACGAGGTTGAATACCGCAAAGAACGGTTGGTCCGGATCGGGGCGGTTGCGCCAGTGGGCGTGCGGTCCGAGCTCGTCCCAGGCCGTCAGCGGCGGCTCGAACTGGTAGTCGGTCTTCTCGTTGTTGGTGCAGTAGTAGCCGGCGGCGCGCAGGTATTCGGTGAAGCACTTGACGTAGTGGGGAACCACCGCGGAATAGGGCGTGGGCATTTCGGGGGCGGCGGGATGGACGTGCGTGGTCCGCATGTGGTGGGTGCCGATGGAGATGGGGTACATCCCGGTGATGATCGCCGAACGGGCCGGTGCGCATACCCCCGCCGTGGAGAAACAGTTCGTCCACCGCCACCCTTGGGCGGCGAAGCGGTCCATGTTCGGGGTACGCGCTACCGGATCGCCGTAGCACCCGTAGAACGGACCGGTGTCTTCAAACGAAATCCAGAGAATGTTGGGCCGGGGTCGGGATCGCATGGTAACCTCGCGTCATCTGTTCGGGCGATGATGACAGCGTCCTGAACAAACAGCGGGAGCCGCGCCCTACGGCCGCCCGCACGAGTGGTGGGTCATCGCTGCCTGGTGACCCGGTCTCCGACACGGATCGCTCCGCTCTCGACGACCCGCGTGTTGATGCCGCGCAGGCACATCTGCCTGCCTTCGTCGGAGTTGACGAAGAGCATCGCATCCAGGCCGAAACGCTCGACGAACTTCTTGCAGCCGGTGTGCGGAACGGGCGTGACCTCCAGAACCGCCGAGCCGATGGCGAGCCGCGTCCCGGCCGGCAGGTTGTCGAGACTGAGGTCGAGGTCGATGAACAGCTGATCGCCCGCCAGCGGCCAGCGCTCCCGGCTGCCGGCGACCAGATCGGCGACGCGAGCGTTCATGACCGTCACCTGCGCATCCGGGTTGGCGTCGCGCGGAGGTGTCGCCAGCTCGCCCCGGGTCCGCCAGTTGTCCCCCACCAATCCCTCGTCGACGTCGAGCTTCCCTTCCCGCAGAAGTTCGCGCTCACCGATCTGCGGCCGTCGCGAAATCAGCAGCAGCCTTCCCTCATCGGCAGGCGATTGGCGGATGTGCACGAGATCGTTCAGCTCCAGTGCCGAGAGGTGTTTCGGTTCCATCGCTTTCATCCTTTGGTGAGGTGCCGTCCGCCCACGGTGTCTTCAGGGCAAGCTAATCGACGCCATCCCTGCGCGCCGAGGCTGAGACGGAGCCGGCCGCCCTACAACTCGATCCGCCGCAGGCGCAGGGCGTTCCAGACCACCGACAGCGAGCTCAGGGTCATGGCGGCGCTCGCCCAGATCGGGCTGATGAGCAGGCCGATCACGGGGTAGAGCAGACCCGCGGCCACCGGGACCCCGACGGCGTTGTAGACGAACGCCAGGGCCAGGTTCTGGCGAATGTTGCGCATCGTCGACCGGCTCAGCCGCCGCGCCCGCGCAATTGCCCGCAGATCGCCCCGGACCAGAGTGATCCCCGCGCTCTCCATCGCGACGTCCGTGCCGCTCCCCATGGCGATGCCGACGGCGGCCTCGGCCAGGGCCGGCGCGTCGTTGATGCCGTCGCCCGCCATCGCCACGGTCCTCCCGCGCGCCTGCTCGTCCGCCACGAGGCGGCGCTTGTCGGCCGGAAGCACCTCGGCCACGACGTCCTCCGGGTCGATCCCGACCTGTGCGGCCACCGCCTCGGCGGTAGCGCGGCTGTCGCCGGTCGCCATCACGATTCGCAGCCCCTCGCGCCGCAGCAGTCCGATCGCCTCCGGGGTCGACGCCTTGACTGGATCGACGACCCCGATGACGCCGCCGGGAACCCCGTCCACCGCCACGAGCACCACCGTTTCACCGCGCCCGCGCGCCTTGTCCGCAAGGGTCGTCAGATCGCGCGCGTCGATCTCCTGCGTTTCCAGAAACGCCGCTGTGCCGACGACGACCTGCCGGCCGTCGACCCGCCCCGCCACTCCGCGCCCGGTCTCCGACGTGAAGTCGGCCGCGACCACGGGCGGCAAGCCGCGGGCGTCGGCCTCGGCGATGATCGCCGCGGCGAGGGGGTGCTCGCTGGCGCGCTCCACCCCGGCCGCCAGGCGCAGGAGCTCTCCTTGGTCCAGTGCGGCTCCCGGCGCGGTCGCCACTGTGCGCACGCGCGGCCTGCCCTCGGTGAGGGTACCGGTCTTGTCGACGATCAGCGTATCGACCCGCTCCAGCGTCTCCAGCGCCGCCGCATCCCGAATCAGCACCCCGGCCGTCGCCCCGCGACCGGTGCCGACCATGATCGCCATCGGCGTCGCCAGTCCGAGCGCACACGGACAGGCGATGATCAGCACGGCAACGGCGCTGACCAGCCCGAGGGCCAGACGCGGCTCCGGGCCCCACAGCGCCCACCCGGCGAACGCCGCCGCGGCGACGGTGACGACTGCCGGCACCAGATAGCGAGCCAGGCGGTCCGCCACCCGCTGAATCGGCGCGCGGCTGCGTTGGGCGTCGCTCACCATCCGGACGATCTGCGCCAGCAGCGTCTCCGCGCCGACCCGCTCGGCGCGCATCGTCAGGCTCCCCGTGCCGTTCAGCGTGGCGCCGATCACCGCGTCGCCCGGCCCCTTCTCGACCGGGATCGGCTCGCCGCTGACCATCGACTCGTCGACCGCGCTGCGCCCGTCGACCACGATTCCGTCCACCGGCAGGCGCTCTCCGGGCAGAACCCGCAACCGGTCCCCGGCCCGCACCTCGGCGAGCGGCACATCCTCGTGAGCGGCCGCGGCCAGCGCCGCGGCATCGTCACCTGTCGCGTCGCCGCCGCCGATCCGGTGGGCGACCGGAGGGGCGAGACCGAGCAGCCCCCGCAGGGCCGCGCCGGTCCGCTGGCGCGCGCGCAGCTCCAGCACCTGCCCGAGCAGCACGAGCACGATGATGACCACCGCGGTGTCGAAGTAGGGCTCGACGCCGCCCTCCATCCGGAATCCGGCGGGAAAGCTGCCCGGGACCACGGTGGCCGCTGCGCTGTAGAGGAACGCCGCGCCGACGCCGAGCGCGATCAGCGTGAACATGTTCGGGCTGCGGTTCACGATCGACGCCCACCCGCGCTCGAAGAACGGCCGTCCCGCCCAGAGCACGACCGGCGCGGCGAAGGCGAGCTGGATCCAGTTCGAGACCGCCCGGCTCAACGGCAGCGCCGACGCCCCGGCGACCATCTCCGCCATCGCCAGGGCGAACACCGGCAGCCCGATCGTCGCCGCGATGCGGAAACGGCGCACCATGTCGGCCAGCTCGGGATTGGGCGCGTCGTCCGGCGTCACCGCGCGCGGCTCGAGCGCCATGCCGCACTCCGGACACGCCCCCGGCTCGGCGCCCACGACCTCCGGGTGCATCGGACAGGTGTACTCGACCGTTGCCGCCGGCGCCGCGGTGTACTCCGGCTCCAGCGCCATGCCGCAGCTGGGGCAGGGCACAGGCTCGGTCTCGCGCACGTCGGGACACATCGGGCAGACGTACGCGGCGGCGGACGCCCCTGAAGCTCCGGCTATGTGCCCGGTGTGACCGCCGGGCACCGCTGCCGAGCCGTGCGACGCGTGGCCGTGGCAGGGAGTGTCATGACTCTCGGGCGCGTGACCCTGATGTGCGGCGCCACTCCCTGCGGTCTCGTCGCGCGGGCGCAGGAACGCCTCGGGATCGGTGCGGAAAGCCGCCTGGCACCCACCGCAGCAGAACAGGTAGGTCGTGCCCTCGTAGTCGTGCGTGAACCCTGCCTTGTCCGGATTCACGGTCATGCCGCAGACCGGATCGCGTGTTTCGACTGTCATGGCCTCTCCTGTTACCGAAATATAGCGGGGAGCCGGCCGGCGGTGGGATGTGGACTGAAAGCTGCCCGCGAGCAAGCCTCCGGAAACCTTCTGGCGGCCGATCACCGATTGCCCGCGGGCGAGACCATCCGGGGGGACTGCTGCTCAGCCAGGAGAAAGAATTCGAAGTGGTCTTCGGCGAGCGCATAGCAGGCAGGATAAGCGGCTGCGGGCGACGGTCGGCTATGCGGATGCCCACGGCCCGGACAAGCGCGCGCAGAGCGATCCCACCGCCCGGGTGATCCATGCGCAGGTCTTCCGGCCAGGCGTGGACTGGCCCTGGTGGGCGAACCAGTACGCCCAGTCGGCGTCCCGTCCCAGGTCGTAGAGCAGGGGCCCGCCGCGCAGACCGGCAGCTGCTGCTCCTCGTAGAGCGTCTCCTCCAACAGGATGTCCTCACGCCGCGTCACCGGGCGCGGGGTCGCGGTCTCGCCGGTGCAGGCGAACCAGGCGTTTTAGTCGCGGGCGTCCGGATCGACGCCCCGGTGGTTGGTCTCGACCACGATGCGATGCCGGGAGCCGGTCACTGGAACCTATCTCAAAACAGGCAAACTTAAACTTGTTTTCGAAATGACAGTGATGTACCATTGGTGTATGGTCAACCTGACCGACATGCAATGGCAACGAATCCGGCATCACTTTCCTGAAGAACTTCGTCCCAAGAGCCATCCGGGTCGCAAACCGGTTTACACCCGTGATGTTTTTGAAGCCGTCCTTTGGATTCTAAACACCGGGGCTCAATGGCATATGTTGCCGCAGTGCTATCCGAACTACAAAACCGTGCATCGCCGTTTTCAAAACGGGTGTCGTCAAGGGGTGGTACGCGAAGTTCTCATGGACCTGGCCCAGACCCTTCACGAGCAAGGGGGCCTGGACGAATCGGAGGCTTTCATCGACGGCCTGTTCTCGGCGGCCAAGGGTGGAGGTGCCGATATCGGCCACACCAGGCGAGGTAAGGGGGTGCGGGTCATGGGGATCGTCGACGGCAATGGGCTTCCCTTGTCGGTGAGCACGCATGCAGCGAACCATCATGAAGTGACGCTGGTTCAGTTGACCTTTGACTTTTACCTCATCGAAGACCAACCTGACAACTTGATCGGCGACAAGGCGTACGACAGCGATTCGTTGGATGAAGAGCTTAAGAAAGACGGGATCGAGATGATCGCCTCGCATCGCCAGAATCGGACCAAGAAAAAGACTCAGGACGGACGGCGATTGCGGCGTTATGTGCGGCGTTGGATGGTTGAGAGATTCTTTGCTTGGCTTCAATGGCAGCGTCGAGTGATCACTCGCTGGGAATTGTATCCGGAGAATTTTCTTGGCTTCGTCCAACTTGCATCCATTTTGATTTTACTTAAACAATTTCAATTTTGAGATAGGTTCATGGAAAGGGAATTAACCCGTACATACGACCGAGTTGGTCCGTCCGCCAAGCTCAATGGTTCCCCCTTGTCAATGCATGCCGTCTGATCGTGAACGTATACAAGCACGGCAAGGGGAGGTCGTTGCACGAATTAGCCGAAACGTATCCGGAATATCTTAAGGAAGGAGAATACGACATTATTCCCCTAGCGAGGGAATTAACAACTCCTGACCATGAAGATCTTGCGGTCACAGACGAAGAATTCGAAAAAATCGCGGGTGCAATGCGGGAATTTTGGGTTGACTTTCCAGAACGGTTGTTCCCCGTCACAACGTAAGTGCTGCACGCTTGGACAGGACGGATGCTAAACTCCGCTCGGGGGTATCCATTTAACCGGAACTCCTGAACATGGGGGCAGCCTTACTCTTTGTTCAATATAGAGGTGCTCGCCCGGGGCCGTAAGTACCTTGAGGGCCGGAAAAGGAGTGCCGCCATCGAGGAATTCCAAGCAAAGGCCGGGGCATTGCGGCCGAGGAGACCATCATGAAGCGCCTGACAGCAGCAATCATTCTGGGGCTGGCCAGCCTCTTCTTCGCAGTGAACCCCGCCGTTGCCCAGAACGACGCGAAGGTAACGGCCAGTGACGTGGTAGACCGGGAATCCCTGAAAGCCTTCGTGCTGGAGGCGAGGGAGTACCTGGATAGCTTCGAGACCCTTTCCGGGTACCGGGACGCCTTGGAGAGCTTCAGGGCCGGCGGGGATTGGAAGCAGGGCTCCGTCTACCTCTATGTCGCAACCACGGATGGTGTCGTAGTCTTTCACGCGGCCGATCCGGACCTCGAGGGTCGGAACCTGTACGATCTCGAAGACTCCAATGGAGTCAAAATTATACAGGAGATCCTCGCCGCGGCGGCTCAGGGAGGCGGTTACGTCGAGTATCTCTGGGACGATCCAGCAGTAGCAGGGGACGAAGAGACCGGCTCGCATAAGGTGGGCTACGCCGTCCCATATACCGCCCTCGGTGAGGAGTTCATCCTCGGCTCCGGCTTTTATCCGGGATCAGCTTCAACGGCGGTTGCGGGGCGGTCCTGGGGACGGCTCAAAGTTGGCTTTTGAAAGGGAATTTGGAGGCATCCATTCAACCGGACTTCTGAAACACCAAGCCAAACTCTCGGGGTGCTTCGGAAATTTCAAGTCTTCCCGAGATGACTTCAGCGGTCATTGCGTCACAATACTCGGTGACCAGTTGAATCTCCTTTGAGGCGATGCTGAACGACTGAGTCAATTCTGTCCAAAAAAAGGCAATTTCAATCTGGCTTTTCCTTTGTGGGAAGGGGGGGGACGACAGAGAATACACATCCTTCCGGGCTAAGCCGGGAATGTCGCCCCGCCCAAGGGAGGAAAAGATTTTGATTTCGCAGCATCTAGTAGAGAAAGCGGGGGATATATGCCATTCGGTTCAACGAAATAAAAAGTTGTGTCGACGGGAAAAGATGGATCATCAGAAAAATAACGGCACCGGCAGAACCTTTTCGCCCAAACCAATGTTCAGGAGGTCCGGTTAAATGGATACCCCAAACTCCGCTTTCAAGGCCCCTCCCCCCGTTCTGCTTCGGTGCTGCGGGGGCGGCTGTGAGAAGAGGGGGGGGGTCATCAGATCTTGGAAGAGTTTTCAGCAGGTTCCGAAACCAAACCAATCCTGTTGCTTGTGATGAAGTCCCGGGTATTTAGGCAGTATGGGCAATTTGGAGATCATGGTTATGTGCCAAGGCCACAACTCCCATCCCATCCTGTGGGCGTTACGAAATAGAGAAAGGATGAGGATTTTCCTCCCAGTGAGTCCCGAGAACAGAGGGCTTAGTTGACCGAAGAAACAGCCTGAGCCGTTTACGCTTCCACAGGGATCTCGACTCCAATGGCGTTGGAAATCTCGGTATAGAGATCAATCTCTACGTTTGCTTGAAGGCTCATAACCAATGCATATCGGACCCGACGGTTGACACGTTCGAGTCCTGGCTTCTCACGCCACCAGCCTCCTACCGGAAAAACGGCGATTGCGTGCCGACTTGCGAGGTCGGTAGCCGTCCCCCGCCAAATGTCAGAATGAATAGATCCTCGATTTCGAAGTCGCGGCCCAAGTACCCAACCATCGTCATTACCGCCTTTAGTTACAGGTTCGTTTCATCACGCGCCGCGGCATTTACCCTTAGGCGAAAGCGTTCCAGACTCTCCTCAGGACGCTTTACCCAGAAACGCAGACCATGTCCACCATACCGATGCCGCTTCGTCCAGCCTCGCTCGCCGGGATTGGGTTCAACGAAATAGCTTAGCGTCACCCGCATCTCAACCTGCGTTTCGCCAAAGGCCTTAAGTGCGTGGGCAGGCCAAGGCAAATCGTGAAGAATCATTTCGCAGCTTCTGGTTCCGGATCCTTCAAGGACATAGGGCTGCAAACCAGATTCAATGACAAGCGTCACATCACTATTGATGCTGTGCAGCGCCTTTTCGAGGCTTGGAATGCCATAGCCGTAGCGACGCAAGACAAGACGCAGATCTGTTTGGTTTGGGTTGGGGGGTAAATGAGCGCGCATTGCGGGAGTCCATTCAGCAGAATGAACGATAAGTGCACGGACAGTCTCGGGCCACATTGCAGGGCGATTAGAAAGAAGCTGAACTGCCATGCGAGCAACCTGACCAGTCGCAGCGCTTGTATCACCGGTTACAGTGAACGCCCGCTCCTCAGGCCGGTTGAATGTCGTGAGAAGAGCCAGATCATCAAGATGGTCCCCGTCGCCCGTCGCGGGATCAACGCCGTGATTACCTCCTTCAAATACCACGTCTGGTTTGATTGGCCAATCATTTTCCCAACTAACCGATGTCCGGCTTGAAGGAGAAAGGTCTCCCGCAGGAGCCATCACCTGCCATCCGGTGAAGTCGGGGTGGGTAATGGTGCACTTTTCGGTAATTGCTCCGACGGTAAGTGCATTCCAGGTCTGTGCGGGGTTCTCGATAGCAGCGGTATCATTCTGCTGGAGATATTCAGTAGCGGGATAGAACATCTTGATATTGCCCGCAGAGACAATAATTAGGCGCTGATCCGTGCCATCTCCATAAGCGAGATCATCAAGCTTTGCGGACCACGAAGAGGGGCGACCACGCCAATGATCATCTTCACTAGTCACAGCTAAGCAGTAGGCACGGGGTCTCTGAGGCGCCTGAACCTCTGCTCGTCCCATAGCGGCAGCTGTGATGTAGCCATAAAGAGAGGGGTCGTTTGCACCGAAATCGGGCAGAATTTTAATGGACTCAAGCCTGTGACTGAGCTCAACAGTGCCGTTTCCTATTAGGGTCAACTAGATCGCCATAGAGTACCACCCCACTCATTTGTGTGCCGTGTCCATTCCATTGAGCGCTGACGTCCTCCCCGTGCAAATCGACGTGCCAAGCCTGCAGATCCCTTTCCGTTAGAGCGGGAATAATCAATGGGTGACGACGAGTGCTGCCACTATCAAGAAGGCACACCGCCGGAGCATTTCCTTTCGGCGGTACAATACGTTCAGCTAATTCTTGCGCCCACGCTATCTGGTGCGCTCCCTCCATCTCAATAAAGAAGGACGGGGTGTCACGCGCGAGACGTAGCTCCGCTATTGCATCGGTGTTCGCGACAATGCGGCCAATAGTCTCTGGCGAGGCTCGCGCAAGAACTACTTCACGTTCAACGAAGGAGACTGTATGCTCTCTAACGGTTACTTGGAGTTGATCTGCGGCATGGTCAAGAATTGTACGACGTTCGGGCCGTAGCCACACTTCCCACCAAACCTCTTTGCCCACCTTGGGAAATTGGTTCTTGGGACGACGGGATTTTTCGAGACGATTTCCCTTTTCGTCTAGCAGATAGTTTCCTTCCTCATCCTTTTTGTACCGGACACTGTCTTCATTGGCGTACGCTCGAACCTTGCGGAGATAATGCTCGCGTCGGGACTCCGGGACGAATACAGCTGCCTTAAGGAGGTCCGATCCCTCGGTCGATGGCCGAGCAGCCACAAGCTCAATGTGCTGTTTCCCTTGCTTGTTCTCTAGCTTGTCCAACACGGCCTGTTGGGTCTGGGGAAGTTCAAACTCAAGATAGAAGCCAGGTGTACCACCCCTGATTGTGGGATCACGATTGATAATCCGATCTTCAGCAGCTGCGACCGCTGCGGTGAGCATTTCTTCCAACCGCTGGGCGTGCTGTTGGCGGTTTCGTTCAGGGATTGCTCCGGATCCTCCACCGCTACGTGGTGACCTGAAATCCTCCCTGTTACCGTGGCCGGGCAAGTATATGTGTGGTAGGTGGCGTTGTTCTTCTTGGGGCATCTGTCGTGCCTTCTAACTTCCAGCCGAGCCCTTGCATTCCGTTACCGCACTCAATAGGTCGTCAAGAAAAACGCTAGTACGGTCATCGAGGATCGCTCGCTTCGCCGCGTCGTCCGCGGCCCTTGAAACTTCCGCTTGGCTCAGACCGGAAGTGGCCTGTACCACATCCTTCCAGGGCATACCTGTAGTATCAAATGCAGAAAGACGTGCCTTTAAGATCCCTTCGGCAATGGAAGGAGCGGGCAAATCGAAATGGATTACATCATCAAAGCGACGGAAGAGGGCAGGATCGAGAAGCTTAGGGTGATTTGTTGCAGCAATGATCAAGCTTTCGCTTTCCTCTTTCTCCAAGAATTGAAGGAATGAGTTCAGCACACGTCGAATTTCCCCGACGTCATTACGTTCCGCTCGACGGGCCCCAATTGCGTCAAACTCGTCGAACAAGTAAACCCCCCGCGTCTGAAGCATGGCATCAAATACCAGCCGCAGCTTGGAAGCTGTTTCACCCATGAACCTCGTTATCAAAGAGTCGAAGACCACTGTGAAAAGAGGCAGAGTAAGTTCACCTGCCAGAGCGCTAGCTGTCATCGTTTTTCCGGAGCCAGGTGGACCGATGAGGAGGATCTTTCTCCTCGGACGAAGACCATGCTCGATTAATCGGTGATTCAGACGTTGCTCCGTGACAATGCGTTTGAGTCGCCCCTTAAGTGGCCCTGGCAGCACCATACTGGCAAGACGAATATCGGAGTAACTGGCTGATATCAGCGTAGCCAGATCACCCTTGGGCTGAGCAAGGGGCACCGGTCTGATCACCCGATTAGCCTTTTGTGAACGGGCTTCGTCGACGAGGTCCCTGAGTTGCTTTGCTAGGTTACCATGGCCTTGACGCGCCTCGTGCGCCGCGACTTGCATAGCCACGGACAGGAACTGCTCATTGTCGCCATCAATATGGGACCGAAGCAGTGCTATGAGGTGCTTTGAGGATGTCATGACGCTCTTCTTGTCCGCAGGGAGAGCTGCGGTTCCGGCGCTGGCTGAATGCCAAGGCGACATATTTGACTGCCTAAAATGGGGATGGTGAATCACCCAGGGAAGACGACACTGGCGTAGGAGTAGATGTCCTTTGTTGCATCTCCCTTGGTCTTGGTTAGGGTCCCTTCCTGACATTAGTGTCAATGGCTTTCGCGGGCAACAGCAGGATACCCAAGCCTCCCACACATCGTTCCCTACTCGATTGAACCCGGCCCTCCTAATATGCCACCAAACCTCTCAAGCACGGCTCTCCCCTGGTACCAGCGCATTCGTCGGTCGCGCCCCAAGGGGAGCCCCGCCACTGAGTGCATCGACGCCGCCTTCGCGCGGCAGGCCGCCCGGACCCCGGACAGGGCCATCCTCGTCGACGAGAACGGCTACCTGACCTGCGGTGAATTGACTGCCGCGGTCGAGGCACGCGCGACCGCCCTGCAGCAGCGCTCCCGGGGCCGACCCCTGTAGCAGGGTGTGGGCGTTCTGCTGGAGAACAACGCCGAGAAGGTCGTCACCTACTTCGCCTGTCTTCAGGCGGGGCTCCCCTACGTCCCCCTCGAACCGTACTCACCCGCGATCCTTCGGCCCCCGGATTCGACGCTGCCGGTTCCGACCCCGAGGCCATCGCCCTGGCGGACGAAGTCATGGCCGCGCTTGGAGGCCGCGCCAACTGGGATGCCACCCGCTACATCACTTGGCGCTTCTTCGGTTTCCGCCTGCATGTGTGGGACAAGTGGACCAGGGACATCCGCTTCGAGCAGGGGGACCTGACGGTGCTGATGAACATCCACAGCCGGAAGGGCCGCGCCTTCGCCGCCGGTGTGGAAATCAGCGATCCCGACACGGTGACGGCCCGGCTCGAGCAGGGCTACCGCGCCTGGATAAACGACTCGTACCGCGGACCGGAAGCCACCCAGGACGGCCGGCCAGCTGAAGTTCTGGAGCTCACGTTCAAAGATGTCGGGGTCACCCCGCAGAACAAATACGCGGTCTGGATCGATCAAGAATCGCGGCTGGTGACCCAATGGGCGTTCTACAGCGAAGCGGCCGACACCGAACCGCGCTTTACCGGCCCCTGGACCGACTGGCAGCGCCACGGATCCATTCTGCTTTCCGACGGCCGCGGCGAGCGTCGGCACACCGGTGTGGCTGTCTTCGACGAGCTGCCGCGTTCGGTCTTCGCGAGTTCCGCACCCGCTGCATTGCCCTTTCCTTCCGAGTAGCAGGCACTGGTAAAAACGCTACAAACAAAACCGACCCGAGGTTTGTCGGTCATCGAGGAAGCGTTAACGCGCTGACTGGAGTTCCTCGGCGCGACAGTGATGTTCCGCTTCCGGGGTCAGCAGCCCCAATTCTCTATAACGATATAACGATGCAAGTTCTTCCACATGGTTCGCTCCTCTCAGATCGGCCCCATCAGTTGACCAGCCGGCCGTCGAAAAGACGGAGGATGCGCTGGGTGCGCCCGGCCAGCGGCTCGGAGTGGGTCACCATCACGATGGTGGTTCCGCCAGCGTTGAGGTCGATCAGGATCTGCATCACCTCATCCCCCATGCGGCTTGTCGAGATTGCCGGTGGGCTCGTCGGCGAGGATGAGGTCGGGCTTGCCGACGATGGCGCGGGCGATGGCGATCCGCTGCTGCTGGCCCCCGGAAAGCTGCGCCGGGAAATGGCGGCTTCTGGAGGCGAGACCCACCCGCTCCACGGCCTCCCCGACCAGGGCGCGCCGCTCGCGGCCGGAGATCCCCTCCGGTAGAGCAGCGGAATTTCGACGTTGTCCAGCACGTTGAGGTCGGGGATCAGGTGGAACGACTGAAAGATGAAACCGACCCGTTCGTTGCGGATGCGCGCCACCAGCCGGTCCTTGTAAGCGGCTATCCTCTTCCCGCCGAGGGCCACCTCGCCGCTGGTCGGGGCATCCAACAGCCCCATCAGGTTCAACAGGGTGCTCTTTCCGCACCCCACGGCCCCATCACGGAAACGAACTCCCCCGATCCGACCTCGAGGTTTATTCCGGACAGGGCCAGGGTCTCGATGCGGTCGGTCCGGTACACCTTTTCCACGTCAACCAGGCTGATCATACTCGCATCCCTCCTTATTCGATCGCTATTCGATCCCGTTGCAGGAACCGCTGGGTGTCGATGGCCAACACTTCGTCTCCGACAGAAAGTCCCGCTGCCACCTCGAAATAGCTGCGACCGATCAGGCCGAGCTTGACCGGCGTCCTGACCGCGCTTTCCCCGCGCAGGACGAACGCCTGGCGCACCCCCAGTTCGTCGCGGGGGATCGGTCCCTTGGGCAGGCGAGGCACCTGCGCCCGGCGTTCCGTGACGATCCAGGCCTCCACCCGCATCTTCGGCCGCAGGGCGCCATGGGAAGGTTCCTTCAGGCGGACATCAAGATGTACGGCGCTCGACTCGGAGGTGGGGAAGACGTGCTCGATCCAGCCGCTCAGTTCCCGATTATCGGACAGCACCAGGCGGACCGGCATCTGCGGCGCGAGGAGATCGGCGTGGATATCAGGAACGACGACGTCCGCCCTGTAGGCGCTCAGATCGGCGATGCGAGCAATCTCCGAGCCCTTCCGAACCGTTGCCCCCACCTCGACACCGATCCGGGTGACGATACCGTTTACCGAGCTGCGCAGTGAGCCGTAGGCCAGGTCCTCCCGGAGCTGGTCGACCTTGAGCTGCAGCGCCGCCGACTCCAGCTCGATCGCTTCGAGCCGGCTGATGAAGGCTGCGCGCAGCCGGGTCTGCTGGCGTTGCAGCTGTTCCAGTTCCAGTGAAACCCGTTTCCGGTCGAGCTCGATTTCGCCGAGTGCGTTTTTCGATACGCCCCCGAACTCCAGCATTTCGCGGGTCTGCCGGGCCTTGACCGCCAGAGCATCCGCCGACAGCCGTGTCATGCGCAGCTTCATCTGCAAATCGTCCATCTGCTGTTGATGTTCGGTCCCGGTCTGGGTCCTGCGATTGGCGAGCAGGTCGATTTCACCCTGCCGTTGCTCCAGATCCCGCCGCAAGCGACTGACGTCGAGGTGAAAAACCACCTCCCGCGGGGCAACCGGGTCGCCAGGCTGTCGCAGAATCCCGCGTACCGCGGCATCGACGGGAGAAAAGAGAACGTGCTCCGTCAAAGGCTCGATGACTCCGGCACCGCTTATACCCGCCTCCACGGGGCCTGTGTCCACCGTGGAAATCAGGAGATTGCGGCGTTCGAGACTCGGGGCGACCCAACCCGGGAGAACCGCCGCGGCCAGGCCTGCGGCAAGGGAGAATCCGATCACCGGAGCCGCCCTTCGCGCTCGTCTTCTCCAGATCTGTTCGTCTGTAAGTGGCCGGTCCATGTCCATGATGGGGATCGTTGCGCAAGTAGCGTGCCAGAATCAAAGTGCAGTAAAAACAATTGGTTAAGGATTTTAGCACGGAGGTGATCGTCCATCGATGGACGACAGGCGTCCACAAATGGACGCCGCGTGGAGAAGGGAGGCCGTTCCAGGAACACCTGACCCCGGAGCGGGGGCAACCGGCTGCCTCTTGGGAGAAGGCCCGAAGGGGATCGCGCTGGTGTTGATGAAGGGGGCGAGCCGGTCTACTGCAACGAGGCGAATCTGCCGAACCTCAGGCAGGCTTCCGCGCCGTCACCTTGCAGTTGGCCGTATTGGCGTAGACGCCCTTTTCCGATTCGTCCCGGAATTCGACGCCTTCACCGCTGATTTCGATCTCCTCGAAACCGGCGCGGCGCAGGCGGTCGACGTAGGCATCGCGGTACTCCGTGCCCGCGGCGCAGGCCACCCATGCCTCGGCATCGGTGGCCGCCGGGCCTTCGGGCGTCAGGGCAAGCAGGTCGGACAGGTGGATGCGTCCGCCGGGGGCAAGGACCCGGAAGCTCTCGCTGAACACGGCATCCTTGTCGGGCGACAGGCAGATGACGCAGTTGGAGATGATGACGTCGAAGGAGTCGCTCGGCAGGGGCATGGACTCCATCTCCCCCTTGACGAACTCGACATTGGCGACACCGAGGGCAGCCTGGTTCCTGCGGGCCAGCTCCAGCATCTCCGGGGTCATGTCCAGCCCCGTAACGCGCCCGGTTTCGCCGACCTGCTGCGCCGCCAGGAAGCAGTCGATGCCGCCGCCGGAACCCAGGTCCAGCACCCTCTCCCCGGGCTGGAGTCCGGCCAGGGCCGTCGGGTTGCCGCATCCCGCGGAGGCTGCCAGCGATTCGATGGGCAGGCCGTCCATCTGCCCCTCGGTGTACAGCCGCATGGCATGTTCCGGGTCCTCCGGCGCGCAGCAGGAAGAGGCGGCAGGTTCGCAGCAGCTCCCTCCGGCCTGGTTGTCGACTCCACCCTCCACGACGGGACCGGGCTCGATGGCCCGCCGGGCGTGGGCTCCATACCGTTCCCTGACCTGTTCCTTTATATCGTTCTGTTCAGCAACCATTTGCTTGCCTCCCCTTTCTTCCTGGAATCTTCTTCGCCAGAGCTGACCGTTCCCGGAGAAAGCGCCCGTTCACCCGATGGGCGCTGCCGGAGCGGTGGATGGGGGCTGGGCAACGCAGTCCCCCACTGCCGGCAACACCCCCTCCCAGACACTGGCGGCGGACTGGTAAGCCTCCCACTGATTAGTATATGAGGTCGTCAAGGAGGGACGATCATACTTCAGAGTCCACGGCCCCTGGCCGTCAAACCTCCGGGACCAACGAGGGCCTTGCGAACAAGCGCACTGCGGCGATCTTCGCCGGCCATGCTGTTCGCGGCATGCCCACAGAGCTCCAGCAACGAGCGCGGGCGAAGCTGCTGGCGATTGACGCAGCCGGCCGGCTTGGCGATCTGCACGCACCCCCGGGCAATCGTCTCGAAGCTTTACGGGGGGACCGCCGAGGTCAGCACAGTATTCGAGTCAATGACCGATGGCGAATCTGCTTCGTCTGGCGCGATGGAGAAGCATGGGGGGTCGAGATCGTTGACTACCACTGAGGAGGCAAATGAGTATGACCATAAAACGGGAAGAGCTTGACAGGCGAGAGGTTGATTTCTCGGATGTGGCCTCCGGGCGACGGCTGCCGCCGGTGCATCCCGGCGAGATTCTGCGCGATGAATTCCTGACTCCGATGGGGATCAGCGTGTACCGGCTTGCCCGGGCGATCAAGGTTTCGCGTCCGAGACTGAACGATATCGTGCTCGGACGCCGTGGCGTCACAACAGATACCGCGCTCCGCCTTGGTCGCTATTTCGGCATGACGCCTGAGTTCTGGATCAATCTTCAGACGCGTTACGATCTCGATATCGCGGAGCGCACGATACGTCTCCAAATAGAGCAAGAGGTAGAACCGCATGCTGCCTTGGACGCGACGGTCCTGGATTGAAAGGCATTGGTCGTCTTTCCACAGATGATGCGACCGGTAAGCGTCAAGCCGCTGGCAGAGATCGGGACGATGCTGTTGGGAAGGATTTTCCGCCATGAAAGGATCCCTCCCTCCAGGGCTTCCATGCAACGCGCTGTAACGGCGCCGGCTGTACGCCTCAATCCTGCCCGGATACGCCCAGCAGGCAACGAACCTCAGATAGCAACGCCTGAACGAGTGCTGACGCGTCGTCCAATTCAATGCCATCGGCATCGTCCGGCGCCGCTTCGTACCGGAACTCCACGGCATACGGTGTGAGATCCGCCAACTCCTCAAACAGCTCTACGGCAACGCCGCGATCAGAAAGAAGACCGAGCAACGTACCGAGGTTGTGAGTCAGGGGGTACGTTTCGCCGAGAGCCGCCAACCAGGCCTTCAGGGCCATCTCGGCGGCCTGCTGCAGGTGAAACCCAATGGACTCGATCGGAGCGTCCGCGGTCATGCTGCGCACGGTCATCAGGTCGCGATCAGCGGCGGCAAAAAGCGCCGTGGCACACTTAAGGTCGCGCGTTCCGGTCATAGAGAACCTTCCCTTCGCGCAGCCCTCGCGCCAGGACGTGGTTGAGCGAGTCCCGCCAATAGTCCACATCCTCCCGGGAATAGACCAGAACCTCGGCGGCGACGCGAAACCCGGCCAGTGCTCGATACAGCCTCGACAGTTCCTTGTGCCGGCTCCGGTCCGGACCGAAGGGCTCCGTTTCCACGACGATCAAGTCGATGTCGGAGTCCTCGCGCTCGTCTCCGCGGGCCCGAGATCCGAACAGGATCACCTGTTCGGGGTTCACCTCGTTCACGAGGGCTCTCACCATCCCGTCGATGAGTTCGTCGGTCACGGGTGTTTTCGCCGGCATCGTGGATCAATCGACCCGATCTTTCAGATTTGCAAGATCAGAAACGTCGATAAATAGGGCCTTTAGCGAGTCGTCCGACATATCAAGAATCGGTTCGTACATAAAGGCATTAAGATGAATGTTCTCCGGGGTCATCAGTGCAACTCTGTTCAGCACCTTAATTGCGGTGGTTTCTTTGCTGAACCGGCCCATGAATTTTTTGACCAGCTTTGGCGTTTGGTTAGAGGAAATTGTGGCCAGAAAGGCAGGATCCGCTATCTTATCGACCATAAATCGCTCGGCAGTTATTCTTATGGCGATAGAGAGAACGATTTTGTGTTCAAAATTGACTCCTTGATCAGTGTTTAGGCAATCATTGGCTTCGTCCAGAATCATGTCTACCACGAGTTCTTCCTCTTCGGAAAACTGTTCAGTCGCTTCACCAAAGAGGGACTTATAAACGGTATCTAGTTGGCTCTGGATAATTTTGTCTGAGGACCCAGGTTGCCAATGCAGGAGTGAAGTCAGCTGTGCGTAGTTAGGATCCTGATGTCCGTGGAGGTGCTCAATTAGATTTCGCATAAATGAAATCGATGCAACCCTCTTCTTTTTGTCAATAAAAAATGCGGCCTTCCAGTCCAAAAGAAACGGATTCCGGATCCCAAATGCCTGGGAAAGTTCGATCTTTGTATCGCTTTTAGTCGCCATGAGGCAACCTGGATAGCCAATAAACCGACTGTGAATAGTCCGAAAAAAGTCAAAATTATGCGTTAATATAATCTGCTTGAAAAGAGGATCATCGGAAACATCCTGTAGATATTGAATAATCGCGTACTTATTCTTGTAGTCAAACGAGTCGGCTATGTCATCCACAACGAAGAGTGTCTGCTGTTGGGTGTGCCTCCGAACTTCGATTTCGAAAATGATATTTAGGATGTAAAGAGCTTTTTTCTCCCCCTGGCTGAGAGACTTCATCAGTTCTTCCCGCTTTAGAGGCGCGGATTCGCCGCCCTCGCTGAAGGTATAACCAAGGTCGAGCATCGGATCGTGGCCAAAGACGACCGCCGCTTTGTTCTTTGCTTCAAGTTTGAACGGTACAATAAATCGGTCGTTGAACAGGTCTATTGCGGCTTCCCAGTGTGTGCTCTCGCCTCGCGCTGTATTTTCAATCGACTTCAGTTTTTCTTTGCCATCCCTATACACCGAAAGAAGATCTTCATACAGAGTCTCTTTTGCCTTGAAATAAGATTTCCAGATTTTTTCCTTAAATAGGTCCACATTTTCCAAATGCGGTAGAAGCAGCTCGTCGTTGCAAAGATATTTCTGGAATTCTCTTAGTTTCGCATGCTTTTCTAACTGCTTTTTAATTTGTTCAAAATTGTCTTTTAATTTGGGATCGTTTGTTATTTCGTCGAGTTCCTGCGAAACAAGAGTTTCCAGTTCAGTCTGGGTTGTGATTTCTGTTTTGGTGTTGGCATGTAGTGTTAAGCTGTGTTTGGCCTCAAAGAAGCCGTTGGACGCAAGGTTTTTCGCTACTTGGCCGGCATTGTAGTATTCAAAAACCCCCCTTTTGAAATAGGTTGAAGTATCTAGCAACTCGTTATACCTGAGAATGTAATCCTGGATTGCACCCGACAAGGCAGGAGTCTTTAGAGCTTCCACTATCCTGTCTTCAAACATTATGTCGTATTTAACATGCGCAAACGGGGCGTCCGGCTGTTCCTTCACCTCGGTGTTCACTCGTTCTAATGCTTGGAAAAAGGACTCGTCGTCATCGCTCTTTGTGAAGGCTAGCGCGATTTCACGGTCTAGCTGTTTTCTTGAGCCAGACTGCTTTTTCATTGCCTTCAAAAAGGTCGATTTGGATCTATCTATATCCGCGTGTAGACTTTCGTATTCCCTGCGAAGGGTGTTGTTCAGCAGAAGTGTGGAGGTTTTTTCATTGTGTCCGAAAAATTCGTCATATGGGGGTAGAACGAGTACGCTTTCGGATGATAGGTCGGTGTCGTTTTCGTCAGTGATTGTTCTGACGGTGGAGCGTGATTGGAAGATTCTGTCGATCGACGGTTTTCCGTCTGCGACGTCTTGAAAAGTCTGAGCGAAAGATGTCTTCATAGAACCGTTAGGCGCGTATATTGCATAGGCTTTTCGATTGGAAAAGTCGAAATCATGAGTCAATTCGCGGATTCCGTAGCAATTGCGTAGCTCGAGCTTGACTTGGTTCATTCGGGACCCTCCGGTTTTTTTGAAAGTGGTTCGTTTACGGCCTTGCTCTAATGGTCGGCTGCAGGGTACGCAAGCTAAGCTTTCTGGAAATCTCCTGGGCAACGTACCTTCACCAGATGAGTTTGCATCGAACTCTTCGAGAACCCCAGCATGCATCCAGTTGGCTATCCCGGTGTTCATTGCCAGCGGTACCAAGTCTTCCTGGGAACCAGCAGCGAAAAAACGGCGAAGGCGATGCGAACCCCAGCCAGTGGAAGACACCTCCTGCTTCAAGTGTCCTCGTCAGCACCTGCATCTCCTATCCCACCGCCCTACCGACCGTCTCACCGACCTTGCCAATGTCCGAAACCAGCCTGTACTGCCAAGACCCGAACCCACCGTCGGCGTTGACCGCCTGGGCCCACCGGTGAGCCGCCTGCGACTTCACTTCGGCGAGCGGATCATAGCCCTTGGTTTCCAGGATCAGAAAGCGTGCCTCGTCTCCTTTCAACCGGATGATGAAATCGGGCAAGTACTCGTGTTGCTCCCCGTTATGCACATAGGGAATCGCGAAACCGAGACCGGCGTTCTTGACGAACGAGTGCACGTGCTCATGGGTGTCCAGGCGGTAAGCGGCTGATTGCTCCCATTGCATGGTATCGGGCACGACGGCATTTACGTGGCTTTTGACAACCGGGTACGGCTCTTGCCGTGTCTCGAAGTCGACCTCGGCAGTCGATCCGGGCTCTCGGCCACTCTCGTATCGCGGTACCATCGCCTCATCCCCGGCGCTGTGGTCGGGTTGTATAGCGGCGATGAGCCGTTCCACCAGCCACCCATACCAAGGAGAGAGGAATACATCGATGTCTCGCGCCGGCTCGACGGGGACCACCTTCTCCTTTAGGTAACGATCGACGATTGTCGCGAGTTGGGTGAACAGCATGTGAGCCGGTACCTCGCACCCGGGTTGCTGCCGGTAATCCCGTGTCAAATCCCGCGCCATTTCAAACACCAACCGCTGCTGCCGGCGATTCATCCGGTAAGGGTTGAGGTCCACGCGCTCAAGATGTCCGGGGCCCACCAGCGAAGGCCGGCCGGTGTTGCTCGGAAGACCCACCTTCATTTCCACTTCGGGAGGAATGTCCAGGGGATCCAGACGGAGAGGGGCGATATTCTCCCAATCTATCTTCACCCGGTACCTGATCCCTTGGGTGTAACCCTCTACACGGGGGAACTGGATCTCGAGATGGGCCTTTTCGGGAACAGCCCGTATTCGCCAAACTTTCGGAGGCGGCACCGGACCGTTGGCTTGGGGGTTCTCTTTGAGTGGCACGATCTCGAACGGAACGCCGAATATCTTCGCAACCTCCTCGCCCAGCTTGCCGTCTTCCCCCACGGCATAGCTCGAGCGCCGCAGCCCTCTGCCCACGACTTGCTCGCAGAGCAATTGCGACATGAACGGTCGAAGCCCGACGATGTGGGTGACGGTGTTGCAGTCCCATCCCTCGGTCAGCATGCCGACGCTGACAATGCATCGCACGTCTCGACCCGGTGGATGGAGAGGACGTTCAAGCTTTTTCGCTAATACTTCGAAATCTTCGGGATAGATGGGGCGTCCCTGTCCGTCCCGCGGCCAGTCGGTCTTGCCTACTGTATCCAGGGTCAGACGCATCCAACGGTCTTCATCGGACTTCGCCTGGCCGCTGTCGGACTCGCGTACGACCTTGGAGTCCACGCGTATGGTGTAAAGGTTCCCGTCCGAATTGCGCAACCCATCTAGACGTGCAGGCGGTATGCCAACTGGCGCCTCGCCCTCCGCGAGCCAACGATAGATGACCTTGGCGAGGGCGGTGTTGTTGCACACGAGAATGAAGACGGGGGGACGGCTGTCAGTCTCGCACCGGTCCCACTCCTGACGAAGCAGCTCCCAGAGACCACCAAGCATAGCGACCGGAACGTGCGCGTACTTCAGCACCGCCTCCGGCTTGACACCCCCCCGCCGGCCGCCACGCTCCGCCGGAGTCAACTTCGGAAGGATCCAGCGCCAGATGTTGAAGTAGCCGGGGATTGGGCTGCCGGTCGTGTCCCGAACCGCAAGCTGGGGAATCTTGACTAGACCTGACTCGATGGCATCGACGAGCCCGAAATCACTCACTACCCAAGGGAACGGCCGGTTGGCATCCTGCCCGACCCTGCCCAAGTAGTAAGGTGTGGCGGAGAGATCCACACACAAGTTGATGTCTCGATGCTTGTGGATCCGATCGAGACCATCGATCCACACCGTCGCCTCTCGAAAGAACTCCTCATCCTCATCTGCTTCCCCGAACAGGCTCTCCTCGCTCACGTCCGGCTCTGAACGCCTGAGCCGGTATGCGTGGTGCGCCTCGTCGTTCATGACCAGGAGGTTTCTCTTGCCACCGATCTCGCGCCCGAGAACGCGTTCGATCAGCTTGGCGTCACTCTCGACGTAACGGAACGATTCGACGGACACCGACTTGAGATTCCCTTGCGAGTCCCGGTGTTCCTCACTGACCTCGACCAGTCCGGTGGCAACCTGCCGTTCCAGATCCTCCAAAGTCAGATAGCGCAGGCCACGTGCCGTCGTTGTCTTGGGGCCTATGCGGATACGCTCTCTGGTGCGGACTTCCCGCCCGGCACGAAGGACCTTGGCCGACTGACCTGCGACCTGGGCGGTCTTCGGCTCGAACACGTGCCAGTTGGTGACAAGCACATACCCGCGCGTGAGGTGGGGCATCAGGTGTGACGGAACAAGGTCGCGTGTGCGATAGAGGCTAGCCCCCCCCGCCTGCGGCTTCAATTCCTCGAGCCGGTTACGGATGGTTATGTTGGGACAGACGATCAACACCGCATCCGAATAGCGGGCATCGCCCCGTGCCGCCACTTTGTTGAGAATGCTCCAGGCAGCGAGCATGCCCATGACGGTGGTCTTGCCCGTGCCCGTTGCCATCTTGCACGCGTAGCGGCGGAAAGCCCGGATACCGTCCGCCTGCGCCTCCTCACCCGGCTCGTCCAGCGGCACCCGAATCCCTTGCAGGAAGTCCGGGCGCGCCTCGGTGAGGAAGATGATGGTCTCGGCGGCCTCGATCTGAGCGAAGAACAACCGGTGCTTCCGCCCATCCTGCCGCCAGTAACGCATCAATTCCATTGTGGTCCGGGTCACGCCGCCTTCGCCGCGCAACGCCAAGGGCCGCCACTCGGCGAGCTTGGCGCGGACTCGATTGACGAGCTTCAACTCAATGGCCGTGCCGACCCCTTGCTGGTCCAACGACGGCTCAATACCCGGTCGCCGGTAATAGTACATGGCCGGACGCCTGCCTGAACGCCGCTCAGGCGGTTCATGCTCCGTGATCCACCAGTGCTTCGTCGGTTCCTCGAATGGTGAATTGAGAATCGGCTCGGGCACTTCGTGCGCGTTCATGGCTCGACTCCGAATGCGCGGCAGATGACATCGAGCTTCTCGACTACCTCAGGGTGAATCTCCTCTGGACGCATCCTCTCGGCGATCTCGTGGTAGCGGGTATAAGGCAGACCTGGCAGTCCTGCCGCTGCCAACAGCGGAGGAAGCAGTTTCTCGCGGGCTTTCGTCACATTCAGATACTCATGATCGCCCAGTGGCTCCCTCGCTACCACAGGTGGAAACTCGTCGCGCCAGTAAGCGAGCATGTCTTCCACATGCGACTCGGTTGCCTCGACCCCAACCTCGGCCTCGACGAAGCGGGCGAGCGCGTCCGGGTGGATGAGATAGCTCTCGATCTCGTACCGTCGCCAGCGGAGACGCTGTAAACCAGTGCCGCTTATCTCGCTGTCGGGTACGGGCGGTTTAGCGTCGCCGTCTCGAAGTTCGAACCCGGGTAGCTCCTCACGTACAAGCTGCAAGGCTTCATAATGATCGCGCGCTCTGATCCCTTGACGCCCCTCTTGCGCCTGGAATACCAGTGGCTTCCACATGAGCTCCGTGGTAAGCAGCCGCTCTGCCCGGTGTCCAAGTGTGGACGCCCATGCACGCAGGATGTCTATGTCAGTGTAGTCCTCGACATACAGGATCCCACGGACCTCGAGCGCCTGCATGACATCTGCGTTGCTGAGCACGCGAAGCGAGGAAATCAGTCGGCTCTGCTCGTCGCTGTCGGCGACCATCCTCGGCTCGTTGAGCGTAACGCAGAGCTCGCGAGGCTCCACCGAATTGATGATTACCTCAGAGTGGGTGGCGATTACAAGTTGCGATCGGTGACGTGCGGCAACCGTGCGAAGCTCGTGGTAGATGGCGTCTTGGAGAATCAAGTGCAGATGGGCATCGGGCTCGTCAAGAAGAAGCACCGAGCCCTTCCGCGTATTGAGAAACGTGAGCAGCATCAGCACCTGTTGGAATCCGCTGCCCGCGCTGGCGATGTCAAGCGGCTGGCCCCCCTGGGTCATTGTGTACTCTGCGCGTATGTACGGTCCGCTGGCGTCGGGGGGCAGCAGTTCATAGCCAAAGAGCTTCCCGATGGAATCCTGGAGTGCGTTCCAAGCAGCATCATTCAGGTTCGCGGTGACGAGCAGGTTGCGCAGAACTTCACCGGGACGACTGAGACCAAGGATTTGCTCTACAGCGGCGGGCTGAAAGAGCCGTTCGTTTGTCTCCAATCCGGTCATCGGAGGCACATAGACCACTCCGAGATCCAGTTCTCGTAGTGTATCCGCCGGCACTTCCGCCTTGGGCCGAACGTAGATCTGCTCGGTGCTGTCGGCGATGAGCTCCATCGTAACGGACCAGCCCGCTTGGTGCCGGATCTCGATCTCGATCTGCCCCCGGTATTGGCGATCCTTCCACATCAGATCAAAGCTCCGAAGGGGGACCGCCGCGAAGGCCTGCCGGGCTATGGGCGCGCGGGTGTAACCCATTCGAGGATTGAAATCGTTGAGCTCGCGCCATCGTCGGAGAGCCAGCGACCATGACGCGATGGCCTGAAGCACCGTCGTCTTGCCGGTATTGTTCGGACCGGCCAGGACCAAGTGCCCCGGCAGACGGAACTCGACTTCGTCGAAGCGCTTGAAGCCGCGTATGCGAACGGTGTGTATCACGCACCAGCCTCCGAGAGCGGCTTGACCACCATCAACTCGTTACCGCGATCATCCACGACCTTCACCGCCACCTGACCATGGTCACCGGCCTGGAAAGGAGCGCTGACCGTCCCGGAAAGATGCTGCCAGACGCTGTCCTCGAAATCGCCCCGAAGGGAATGCTTGAGGCCTTGCCAGGCAGAAGTACGTGGAAAGAACGCCTGGCACACATGGAAACAGAGCCCATTGTAATCCGTGTCGAGGAACCAGGCCGGCACGTCGTTCCCCTCTTGGTGATCCGAGTTCATTACCACGGGATCGAACACGTCGAGACCGAGGAGCTCGATCTGGTAGTCCTGCTTGGAGGTTTCTTTGATCCGTACGTCGGGAAGACCGCAAACCGAGAATATCTGACTCGACCGCAGATTCTTCAGCAGATCTCCCATCACCAGATCCATGCTCGCCTGGACATAGGTGGCGGGCACCCCGACCGCTTGCTCGCAGTCTTCGACCAAGCGGCGTGCATCAGGTTGAATGGCGAAACCGATGACGTAGAGATGGCCGTAGCTCTTGCCATACGCCTCCCGTGCCGCCTCGAACACGAGCCTCTCCGCCACGGCCCCGTTTTCCGGCCCGAAGACGATAGCAGCCGTCTTCGGGCTGTCGCCCTCCACCAGAGCCTCGGCGGACAAACTCATCGTCCTCGCGGGCGGGCGCACCTTGGAAAGGGCAACCATATTACCGCCCGCGAGACGCAGTATCGGCGAGCGCCGCAACACCTCGATCATCCGCTCGACGTGATCCGCGTGCCCGTCCGCCGCCTTGTCAGATGAGCCTCCTTCCCCGTCTTCCCAGTCCATCGGGGTCGGAATGGTGGCCTCGACGCAGAAGGGGCCGCTTACCCGTGTGATGCCGTCGTCCGTCTCGGGCCGGTCGACGAGCACTTCTTCCTTCGCGGGCTCGTCGTTGGCAATCGACTCGAGAGTGATGTGGGGAACGATGCCGCCGACCTCTTCACCCTTGGCATTCTGCCGACGCTGGTAATCGAAGCCCCCTGCGGGACCCCGTTCGGATTCCTTGAGTTGGAAATAGTCGAAGGTGCTGGTGAGCAGCCGTTGTCGTGCAAGAGCGAGGGGCACCCGTGAGGTGTCGGTGGTGATCCACCGGCGTCCCCACTTCTCCGCGCAGTACGCCGTCGTGCCAGAACCGCAAGTGGGATCGAAGACAAGGTCGCCGGGATCGGAGGTCATGAGGAGGCAGCGTTCGATAACCTTGGGGTTCGTCTGTACGACGTAAGTCTTCTCCTCCGTGAAGCTGCCTGTCAGGGTATCGGTCCAGAGGTTGCCCCGTTCCTTGTAGGGAAAATCCGAGGCGAACCGTCGGAAACGAAGGCTGTTGGCCGCCACATGGATCCGGTCTTCCGCGGCGAGACGCTCAAGCCCGTCCGGGTAGTTGGGTTTCCAATACGAGTTGGGGTTCGGGCGGTAAACCTTGCCCTCGAACTCGAAGGGCTGCGGTTCTCGGGAAGCTCCCTGCGACTGGATGTTATCGGGATTGTAGAGGCGAGCATCTCCAGGCAGTGGTACTTCCCTGCGTCTCTCAGCTGCGGTCACACCCCGGTAGTTTCCGTCCGGGAGCAGCACCCACCTCGCGTTGCCTTCGCCGGGAACCGCGGGCTGCTCCTCGAACATCTTCCGCACTTTGAGCCGCTCCGGGTCCCGCGCGTACCACAGCAGGAAGTCGCCGAGCGTCGCGAGGGTTTTGGTCTGAAACCCCGAGGTAGTCTGGAAACTGATCTGCGAGACGAAGCACTCGGGTCCGAACACCTCGTCCATCACCTCGCGGACGTGGTGCAGGTTGGTGTCAGACATCTGCACGAAGATGCTCCCTGAGGGATGAAGCAGCTCCCGCGCGAGCAGCAGGCGGTCGCGGAGATAGGTCAGGAAGGAGTGGAGGCCAAGCTCCCAGGTGTCCCGGTATGCCTGCACCATCTCCGGCTCGCGCACCATGTCTTCGTCGTCGCCGTGGGTGACGTCACGCTTGCGCACGAAGGGCTGGAAGTTCGAGCCGAACTTCACCGCGTAGGGCGGGTCCATGTAGATAGTCTGAACCTGGCCTCCGAGGCCCTCGTATCCGAGCAAGGAGTTCATCACCACCAGCGAGTCGCCCAGAATCAGCCGGTTCACCCACCCGTTCTGGTGCTCGTACGCCCTCAGCAGCCGATCGTGAATGGGCAGGTCGCTCTCGCCGAACAGGTCGAACATGTCGATCTGCCGGTCCCGTGTGTGACCCTTCAACGTCTCGAGAATCGCCGCTGTGGAGAGCCGCTCGTGGACGAACAGAGGCAGCGTCGGCACGTCGAAGGACAACCGCTCGGCCTTTCCAGCCCAGTCGAGGAAGGGCTTGGAAAGCGCCTTCAGTGAGGCCGCGTCTTCCCGGGCGGCCGCAAGCTGTTCTTTGGCGTTGGCGAGATCGCTCTCCGAAATACCTCCGGTGTCTGCCGAATCGACAATTGCGGACAGTTGCGTGATGTGCTCCTCCAACGCGGCGATCTTCGTCTCGGCCTCCTCCCGGGCAGGATTCTGTCCGTCCCAGTCCAGGGCCGGTGAGAGCGAAGAATCGTAACGGTAGGTGGCCGGCGGCTTCTTCTTGCGGAACTGCGCCTGCATGCCGACATCGGGCCGGAGGAGCGCACTCGCTTCCGGATGTGCGTAGCTCTTGGCGCTCCGCCTATTCCCCGCCCGGCTCGCCTTTTTCTTCTTGCCTGCCACCTCTGCTTCCTCCTTATGTGCCTAAAAATGCAACCGCAACGGCAGAATGAATCGGGTGTGACGGATCACCTCATTGCCGGCGAACTCCAGCCGGAAGGTCTTCAGCAGCATCAATGAAGGGAATCGGCCACGACCTGATTGGTCCGTGCACAAGAGTGTGAAGGCTTCTCATATTCCAGGTTCGCCCGCCAGGACAGCGGCCCTTATCCATATGCAATGTTTAAGTTACGGCGACATGATGCACGCCGCAGACCCCGACATCCTAGTCGTACTTCACCACAATAGATCCACTGTGCTTCCCACATACTCCCCCACCCGGTAGCCTTCCCTGCCCGGCCACCATGCCCCCGTACCTCTCCAGCACCGCCCTCCCTTGGTACCAGCGCATCCGTCCCCCGCGCCCCGAGGGAAGCGCGGCCCCTGAGTGCATCGACGCCGCCTTCGCCCGGCAGGCCGGGCTGGCCCCGGACAGGGCCATCCTCGTCGACGACAGGGGTTACCTGACCTACAGGGAGCTCATTGCTGCCGTCGAGGCCCGTGCCGCCACCCTGCTGCGGCGTTGCCGGGGTGGGCAGCTGCAGCCAGGTGTCGGCGTCCTTCTGGAGAACGACGCCGACAAGATCGTCACCTACTTCGCCTGTCTGAAGGCGGGGCTTCCCTACGTCCCCCTGGCACCACACTCACCGGCGATTATGGAGCAGGTACTCGCGCGCGCGCCCCTCCGCGTGGTGGTGACCTCCCGGCGGTTCGCCCCGGTCCTGCCTGCCTCTCTCGAGGAGGATGCAGCCAGGATCTGGATCGAAGAGGAAGCGCCCCGGGAAAACGCGGGAATCACCTTCCCCGAGCCCGACCCGCTACGCACCGCGCACCTCGCTTTCACCTCGGGCACCCGGACGGGCATCCCGAGAATGGTCGCCACCGATCACGTGGGGTCGATGCTTTCGCACGCCTGGCGCTGCCGGCTCTGGCCCTTCGACCCGGCAAGGGACGCGGTGGGCTGCAACATCTTCGGCATCTGGGACGCGGTCCCGGCGCTGTGCCGGGGCGTCCCGGCGGTGCTGATCCGCGACGAGACCATGCGGGACCCGTTCGCCCTGGCTTCCGCCATCGTCCGCTTCGGTATCACGCGGATCATGATGACCCCGACCCTGCTGGGCGCCTGCCTCGACTGCGCCGAAGGAATCGAGGCGCTGCGGCGTCTGCGCCTGCTCGTCCTCTGCGGCGAAATCGCCGCACCGGCCATCGTGCAGCGCGCCTGGGAAGCCCTGCCCCGGGTGCGGATCGCCAATCTCTACTCGACGGCGGAATGCCACGACATCGCCGGCGGCGAGCTCAGGCCCGGGAAAGCGGTCACATGCGGGGTCGTTGCCGACTTCGCCGAGGTCCACATCTGCGATCGGGACGACCCCCAACGTCTCGTTGAGGTGGGGAGCCCCGGCAGAATCCTGGTGGGGGGCAGCGCCCTGGCGCGGGCTGTCCACGGCGCTGACGGGGGCGGCGACGGTTATGTCGAGGCGGATCTGCCCGCTCCGGACGGAAGCCGGCGCCGTACCCGCGTCTGGGATACCGGCGACCTCGGCGTGTTACATCCCGGCGGCGAGCTCGAGATCCTTGGCCGCTGCGACAGCGGCATCAAGATCCGCGGTTCCTGGGTGGAGCCCGGAGAGATCGAGGAGGTCCTCGAGAGCCACCCGCTTGTCCGGCGGGCCTGCGTCATGGTCGAGACCGATCCTCGAGGGCAGACGGAGCTGGTCGCTTACGTCGTACCGAGGCGGGAGGGTCTACGGGGGGAAACCCTCGCCGGCCGGCTGCGGGCTCACCTTGCTTCCCGGGTGTCGCAACAAAGCCTGCCGGGAAGGTTCGTCCCTGTGGGGGAGCTTCCGCTCCTGCCTTCCGGGAAGGTCGACCGCCGGCAGTTGCGCCTCACCGAACCGGCCTCGTCCGCATCTGCGGGGCCGCGGTCCGAGCCGGGCGATCTGCGGGAGCAGGTGCTCGACGCCTTCAGGGTGGCACTCGACGATCCGGAGATCGGCCCGCGGGACGACTTCGAGGCCAGCGGCGGCCACTCCCTCAGGGCGATCCGGCTCTGCGGGATTCTGCACGACGCCACCGGGCGGCGCGTAGCGGTCGGCGACCTCTACCGGCACCCCACTCCGCTGAGTCTGGCCCGCTTCCTCCAAGAACAGAAAGGACTGCAGCCGCGGCCAAGGTGGAGCCCGCCCGAGCTGGAGATCGACACTCCTGCCGCAGGGCTCCCGGAACCGCGGACTCCTCCCCGGACCGTCCTGGTGACCGGAGCGACCGGGTTTCTCGGGGCGGCCTTGGTGGACGCCCTGCTGCGGACCACCCCTGTTGAGGTGGTGGCCCTGGTCCGGGCCGACAGCGGCGGCGGCGCGCGCAGGCGCCTGGAAGTGGCGCTGGAGCGGCATGGGAGGGGCGGCCTGTCCCGGGGCAATCCGGATCAGCGCATGGAGGTGATTCCGGGCGACCTGGCGAAACCGCTGATGGGGCTCTCCCCCGATGCCTTCGCCGCCCTGGCCGAAAAAGCCGACGCCATCTTCCACCTCGCCGCGGACCTCGACATCTTCGCCTCCTACGAGGACCTCGAGCCCGCAAACGTCGGCGGAACCCGGGAAGTGCTGCGGCTCGCTCTCCGGCACGGCACCCCCGTCCACTGCGTCTCCTCGAGCGCCGTCTTCCCCCTGGGGACCACCTGGCCGGAGGACACCTTCGGCCTCGATGCCATGCGCCCCCTGGCCGCGGACCTCGAAGCCTCGGGCGCCGACGGCTACTCCCTCTCCAAGTTCGCCGCGGAGCTGCTGGTCTGGTCCGCCTTCGAGCGGGGACTGCCGGTTTCGGTCGTGCGGGTCCCCCACCTTCTCGGCCCCTCCGAAAACGGAAACCGCGATCCCCGCGACCGCTTGACCTCGGCGGTGCGGGCATTGGCGGCTGCAGGGGTATTCCCCGAGGGGGACTGGACCTGGCAGCTCGCTCCGGTGGAGGCGGTCTGCCGGGAGCTGGTCTCCCTTCTGGAGACAGGACCGTCCCGGGACAGGCCGGTGCGCCATCTTTCCCTGGAGCCCTTGAGAGCCGCCCAGGTCCTGGATGGCCTGCGCAGCCTTGGAATCGAGCCCGACCTCCTGCCGGCGCCGGCGCTGGCCAGCGCCCTGATCGCCGCTTCCCGGCCCGAGTCCAACCGCGGGGCCTCGAAGGACGATGCGGGATACCGGGCGGTATGCGCCGCGGCCCAGCTCGTCCTCCAGTACGGCCCGTACGCGGCGCTCAATCTCTCCGACGCGCAGCTCCTCTCGCCGCGGCCGATTCCCGGAGATCCCGATGCCATCTTCCGCGCCTCCCACGGCAATTAGTGCGGTGGTATCCCGTATCCGTTGCCGCCCGATGTCGCCCGATGTAATGATTGGAACTGCTGGGCGGCCCTTGCCGCGCCCGCCTGAAAATCACCGACCGCATTTCACGCAGACCTCGCCAACACCTGCAGCTGACATCCCTGTTCCATGAAGTCTGTTGAACGACCAGCCGGGGATTCGACCGGCTATTTGCCTGCGGCTCCCCTGAAGATCCGGCCCATATATCCGCCCAGCTTTCCATGCCGGCCCCTGACCTTCACACACGACCGTTAGCGCTGCGAGAGCCGCTTCACTCTCTTTCCCCGAAAACCAAGCGTCGGCTCCCCCCGATAGCGGGAGCCCAGCCCCAAACCGCGAGCCCACCGTAGCGCCCGGGTCACCTCTCAACGCACCCAACCAGAAGGAGCCCAAGCGATGATCAAGTCCGTCCTCTTCCGGGAAGACAACGTGTACAAGGCCTTCCCCGACCTCGTCGAGTGCGGCGACGGCACCTGGGTATGCATTTACCGGGAGAGCCTCGGGCACACCGCCCGGCCGTTCGGCCGCATCGCCTGCCACCTCAGCCGCGACGGCGGCCGCACCTGGAGCGAGAAGGCCGTCGTCGACGAGGTGAACGACCCCGAAACCGGGGGCCGGCTCAACAACCCGCGCCTGCTCGCCCTCGACGGCTCCGAGCTGCTGATGATCTGCGACCTGCTGCCCCGCCTCGAGCCGGAGGAGCACCCCGACTCCGAGATCCTCATCTACCGCTCGACCGACTCGGGGCGCACCTGGACCGGGCGCGCCTCGACCGGGATCAGGGGCCACATCTGTCCCTGCATATTCCGCACCCGGGCCGGCGAGATCGTCATCGGCGGCGACCGCGTCGGAAGGCGCGACGACCCCGGCGCAGTCTGGCTCCACAACGCCTTCACCTCGACCGACAACGGACGCACCTGGGGCCCGGCGATCCACGTCTGCTCCGACCCGGAGCTGTGGCTCAACGAAGGGACCTACGTCGAGCTCGACGACGGCACCCTGGTCTGCTACCTGCGCGAGGACCGGCAGCGCGCCATCGGGCACAAGGCGATTTCGCGGGACGGCGGAAGAACCTGGTCCGGCCCCTACCCGACCTTCCTCACCTGCTGCGTCGGCAGGCCGCGGGCCGGCATCCTGCGCAGCGGCGAGGTCGCCATCGTCCACGGGTTCCAGCGCCTGACGCCGCCGCGCAACCTCGTCCTCCACGTCGAGACCCAGGAGATCGCCGCGGACCCGGACTGCACCGCCCACCGCGCCCGCCAGGGGGGCCACCGGTATTTCTTCATCGACCACGACCGCAGCATCCACTGCGACGGCGCCTACTCGGGGTGGGTGCAGCGACCCTCCGGGGACCTGTTCGTCGTCCAGTACATCAACGACGACAGCCCCTACGCCCACATCCGCGGCTACGAGATCGGCCGCTCCGACTGGATTCTCTGTCCCGAGGGGGACCTGCTGCTGGAGCCGCCGCGCTGGCCCGGGTACACCGACAGGGCGGCCGCGGCGAGCGGGAAGCTGTATGGAATGGGGGGATGATTTGGGGGCAGGGTGTTACTCCATTCCTTTTCCAACAGTTCCGGCTATTGCAACAATTCCCCCAGAAGCTACGCCTGCCACCTCTTGTTGGGGATCCCAGTTGGATACCAATGGAGTTTTTTCCCATTGCTCCTTTTCCCTTAATTTGATAGGGCCAAGCGCACAACTCGTGGACTTGGTTTACGATTTCGTGTTTCCATAGACTGGAGGAGCCGCATGTACGATGTACTTCGGGAGGTTCTTGATGGCGAGGAGTTCTCGGTAGTTGAGCGTTTTGAGATTCCTGGGAAGAGTGCCAGCTTCCAGGGGATTCCGGGTTATCTGTTCAAATCCGGAGTTGGACCCTACCTCAAAAATCAAGCTGAAATGAATGGCTGGGGCGGACCACTTTGGGCACATCAGGCTCTGGCGCTCGAGATACTTGGGCGAGGAGAAAATGTTGTGATGTCCTCGGGGACAGCTTCGGGAAAAAGTCTCATCTTTCGATCACTTGCTTTCCACAAAACCTTTCTCCAACCCGACAGCCGAGTTCTTGTATTCTACCCGCTCAAGGCTCTGGCCGCAGATCAAGTTCAGGGCTGGCAGGAGATGGCGCGATCCTTGGGACTCGATCATGAAGTCATCGGGCGAATCGATGGTTCCGTGCCCTCAATTGAACGCGAGGAAATACTGAGGCGGTCTCGTATCGTAGCTATGACACCTGACGTATTTCACGCATGGGCAATGTCCCGTCTTTCTTTGCCGGTAATTAGGAAGTTTTTTATGGCGCTATCTACTGTTGTGATGGATGAAGCCCATATTCTGGAAGGCGTATTCGGAAGCAACTTCGCGTTTCTGATCCGCCGACTGACCGCCGCTCGTAACCTTCTGCTTAAGGGTAAAGCGAAATCTTTGCCTTTGCAGCTCGTCGCGGCGACTGCAACGATAAAAAACCCTGGTGAACACATGAAGCTACTCACGGGATCTGAGTTTGCAGTCGTGGACCACGAAGTCGATGGAGCTCAACAACACAAACGAACGGTTGCGCACATCGCATGTCCAATTGGAGAGGAGGGACAGATCGCCCGGGCATTACAAGACTGCGTTCTTGAGAAAGGTCGCGAAGGCGGATTCATCACTTTTCGAGATTCGAGAAAAGGAGTCGAGGGTCTGGCTGTGGCGAGTGGAGACCAGTCCAATTTAGAACTGAATGAACTACTTCAAAACACCGATGTACTGCCGTATCGCGCAGGTTATGATCCGGAGGCTCGCGCAAAAATTGAACAAAGGCTAAGGTCAGGGGACCTTAGAGGCATTGTTTCTACTTCCGCATTGGAACTCGGAATCGACATCCCCCATCTGCGTGTCGGTTTCAACATTGGAGTTCCCAGTACTCGTAAAGCCTATCGTCAGCGATTGGGACGAGTTGGCAGGAATGGTCCAGGTGCATTTGTTGTGATTGCCCCCGGCAATGCCTTTTCTGCCTACGGTACGACTTTACGCGAATATCATGACATGTCGGTTGAGCCATCCTATCTTTATCTCGACAATCGGTTTATGCAATTCGCCCACGGACGCTGTCTTTCCGAAGAATTAGAATTCCTTGGCGCATCTTCAACAACTCCATCCGATATCGATTGGCCTGAAGGGTTTAAAGATATGCATGCGGCAGCGCGATCAGGCGGTGATCGACCACCGGAATTTGATGCGGTGGCCACTTTGGGAGGAGATACGCCACACAATGGCTATCCACTTCGCAATGTTTGCGAAGTGAGATTCGATATAAAAAGGGGGCTCAACGCTGACAGTTTCGGTAAGGTAAATCAGCTCCAAGCCCTTCGGGAGTGCTACCCAGGAGCGACCTACCTACACCTGACGAAAGCTTATGAGGTAGTTGCTTGGCACGCCAGTACGTTCGATTCATTTATTCGCGTTAAGCCTTCCCACCCAGGCCGGTCCACACAACCAAGAATAAAGACGTGGATCAACGCCAGCGTGGCACCAGGTGACATATTTGAAAATCATTTTATTCGAGGGGAAAACGGATTTCTTACCGAATGCCAGATGCAGATTACCGAGAGAGTTGAAGGATATGTTGATGGACGTACCGGAGTTTTTCAATCCTACCAGAGCCTCCAGCAGAGAAATCCCAACATGCGTCCGCGTTCACGAAACTTTCGCACGAGTGGGGTCGTCTTGTGTATTGAAAAGGAGTGGTTCAAAGAGTCGTCCGCCAGGAGAACCTTTGGCGATCGATTGAGAGAGGTAATTCTCCGGGAATACAGCATTGGTTCACAAGATGTAGGTTCCGCCGCATCGAACATTTCTGTACGAAGTCTTGATGGTGGCGGGTTACGAGGCGGTTGTATAGCAATATACGATGAAACCTACGGTAGCCTGCGGTTGACCGAGCGAGTTTATCTAAAATTCCAACACCTTCTTACTCGTTTATCAGCGGCAGTTAAACAGGACCCAGATGATGAGGAAAGTGACCTTGGGAAAATTGTCGCGCTCGTGAGCGAGGAAATCTCCGGTTTTTCTGGTGATTCACCTGATTCCCCTGAGGACGTTGAGTCTGATTCTTTAGGGTTTGAGCAAGTCTTTAAGCCCGGTTCTCGTGTCTGCTACCGGGAGGGTGGCCAAATGGTTTCCGATGTCGAGATAATACAGCCAACGATTATGGAAGGGAACCTTATGTACCAAGTGGAGGTTCCGCGAAGGCAAGGCCACCGGCCAACAAAAAGATGGATTTCCGCGTCCAACGTAGAGCCATCAGCCATTGCTGACGCTTGGGAGTATGGATATTGGAACTCCGATACAGAGGAATACGAAGATCCACCGGCGGCGGACTGAATCGGCTCGGAGAAGGAACTCCAAGACGGTCCGCGCCCTACCCGAGCCCGAGTGCCGCCAGCACCGCCGGCCAGTCGCGGCAACGGGTGATCAGCGGGTGAGCGTCGGCTTCGGGGTCGCGGTTCCAGGGCCGGTCCATCAGCAGCACCGGGGTGCGCATGCGCCCGGCCAGAAATCGCGCCATCCCGGGGTGATCCTCGATGGCCGCCCGGAACTCCATTGCCGCCAGCTCCTCGAGCGATACCGGTTCCGCCGGGTCGGCGGGCGGGAGCCCGTCCAGCTCCTCCCAGGGGCCGTACTTTTCGACGAAGATCAGCTCGTCGTGCGGCACCCCGCGGCCGGCGAGCCATTCCCGCGTCAGGTCGCTCGTGGCCGCGGGCCTGCCGGTGACGACCCAGACCTGGATGCCGCGGGCGCGGCAGGCCGCCAGGCTCTCGGCCGCCCCCTCCCGGAGCGCCACCCCTGACAGCACGTCCGCCTGATTGGAGCGCCGGTAGAACTGCGCGGTTTCCTCCGCGTCCATACCGAAGACGACGTCGAGATCGAAGGAGGTCACCGCTTCGAAGGGGACCTCGAGGCCGTACTCCTGCTCGGCCATCACGAGCAGCCGCCGCGCGGTCTCGCCGATGACGTCGTCGAGATCTACGTAGAGTCTGTCGAGTGGGGTCACGGGTTTTTATCTTGCATCGTCATGACGTCGATTGCGGAACAGCAGGGCAGCGCCTCTCAGCTCGCCGTGCCCGCGGCCATCTTCCTGCCGTTCGCCGCAGGTCTGTCCGCCTGGGCCGCCGCCGGCATGCCGGTTGCCCGGCTCTTCTGCCTGATAGGGGCCGGGCTGCTGACCTGGACCCTCGTCGAGTACCTCGTTCACCGCCTCCTCTTCCACCTCGAATCCGAAAGCCCCGCGATGCAGCGCATCGTCTACCTGTATCACGGGCGCCACCACGACTTCCCCTCCGACACCCGGCGGCTGACCATGTCGCCGGCCTTCACCCTGCCGGTCGCGGCGCTGTTCTACGGACTGTTCTGGTTGCTTGCCGGTTTCCTGGCCGCGGCCCCGCTGTTCGCCGGCCTCGCCCTTGGGTACCTGGCGTACGAGACCGTGCACTTCCTCGTGCACACCGGACAGTTCCGGCGCTTCGGGCTGATGCGGCAATGGCGGCGCTACCATCTCGGCCATCACTACCGGGACGACACCGTCGCCTACGGGGTCACCACCCCGCTCTGGGACTTCGTCTTCGGCACCCGCCGCCGCTGATTATACCTCACTACTCGTCGTACCCCGTGAGCCGGCGCATCCAGATGTTGCGGTAGCGCACCGGGTTGCCGTGGTCCTGCAGGTGCAGCGGACCTTCCGAGTCGTGGGGGGTGTCGTAGTTGGCCGAGCCGCGGTGGCCGGTGGGGCCGAGGATCTCCTGCCGGTGGTGGAGGAGGACGCCGTTCTGCAGCACGGTGATTAACGCCGGCTTCTCGAGGCTGCCGTCGGCGTCCCAGCGCGGCGCCTCGAAGACGATGTCGTACGACTGCCACTCCCCCGGCGGGCGCGAGGCGTTCACCAGCGGCGGGTACTGGCCGTAGATGGCCCCGCACTGGCCGTCGGCGTAGGTCGGGTTGTCGTACCCGTCGAGCACCTGGATCTCGTACTTGTCCATCAGGAAGACGCCGCTGTTGCCGCGCCCCTGGCTGTCCCCCTCAACGACGGCCGGCTCCGCCCACTCGAGGTGCAGCTGGCAGTCGCCGAAGTGCTCCCTGCTGAGGATGTTGCCGGTACCGCCGACCACCTCCATGTAGCCGTTCTCGACCTTCCACTGCGCCTCGCCGTCGCGGCCCACCCAGGCGGACAGGTCGGTGCCGTCGAACAGGACGACGGCGTCGGAGGGCGCGCGCCCCGGGGTGCGGCCGGTGCCCGGGTCGACCACGCGCGGCTGCGGCCTGTCGCCGTCGTGGACGCGCCACTTGCCGCCTGGGAGCATCGGAGTATCGTCGTAGCCCACGTTCTGCTTCGCCATTTTTCGATCCTTTCTCGATTTCTGTTGATGAATCGGTTGAATCTGCTGCACCGCTATCGCGCTTACAAATCCCGATGCCGGGCCGCGGAGTTCCGATACCGGCGATGACGGCACCGTTCGTAGCGGGGGAATTACTGAAGGCCGGCTTCGTCGACCGGCCCAACCAGTTCCTCGTGCGCTGCCGGCTGGCCGACGGCCGCCTCGTCCGCGCCTTCCTGCCGAACCCGGGACGGATGTGGGAGCTGCTGTTCCCCGGGGTCGCTATGTACCTGACAGAAAACCGGGGCACTTCCAGCGGACCCGTCCGCCGAAAAACGCGCTACACCGCGGTCGCCGTCGAGCGGGACGGGGACCTTGTCTTTCTCCACACCGGGCTCACCAACGCCGTCGCCCGCCGCCTGATCGAAGGGGGCCGCATCCCCTCCCTCGCGGGCGCGGAGATAGCCGGCAGCGAGGTCCGCGCCGGAAGCAGCCGCTTCGATTTCCTGCTTTCACGCGGGGGCCGCGAGCTCTATCTCGAAGTGAAGTCCTGCACCCTCTACGGCAACCGCGTCGCCATGTTCCCCGATGCCGTCACCGCGCGCGGCAGGAGGCACCTGCTCGAGCTCGCCGAGCTGTCGCGCAGCGGCGTCCGGCCGGTGGTCCTGTTCGTCGTGCACACCCCGCGCGCCGACTGGTTCATGCCCGACTACCACTCCGACCTCGCCTTCAGCCGCACCCTGCTCGAAGTCCGCGAGGCCGTCGACGTCCTGACCGCGGCGGTTTCCTGGCGGCCCGGCCTCAGCCTCGGACCGCGGGTTCGGGAGCTCGAGATCCCGTGGGAGTTCCTCGACAAGGAGGTCGACGACCGCGGCTCCTACTTCCTGCTGCTGCACCTGGCGCGGCGGCGGCGCCTGCAGGTGGGACAACTCGGGTCGATGCTGTTCGAGAAGGGGCACTACGTGTACGCCGGCTCGGCCATGGCCAACCTCAGCGCCAGGCTGGCGCGGCACTGCCGCTTGCGCAAGCGGATGCACTGGCATGTCGACTACCTGCGCCAGGCCGCCGACGCGGTGGTGCCGGTGCCGGTGCGCGCCTCACGGCGGCTGGAATGCGAGCTTGTCCGAGGCTTGGAGGCGATCATGGGTGCGGGCGTGCCGGGTTTTGGATCCTCCGATTGCGACTGCCCCTCCCACCTGTTCCGCAGCGAGACGGCTCCCCTCGACCGCCGGGACTTCCACGAGCTGCTGCAGCGCTATCGCATGCCGTGGCCGCCGGCGTCACAGCGGACCCTTTGATCGCGATCCAACCTCGCCTGTAATTCCCGGCGCGAAGCCTATTGATTTCCGAATCGCAAACGACAGGAGACAGAGCCATCATCGATCTCAGCGGAAAAGTCGCCCTCATAACCGGTTCGTCCCGCGGCATCGGCCGCGGCTGCGCCGTCGAGATGGCCCGTTGCGGTGCCGACGTCGCCATCAACTACCACACCCATGCCGACGACGCGGAAGCGGTCGCCGCGGAAGTGAAAGGCCTGGGGCGTCGCGCCGCCCTGTTCCAGGCGGACGTGTCGGACCGCGGCGCGGTCGAGGGCATGGTCGACGGCGCCATCGACGAACTGGGCCGCCTCGACACCGTGGTCTGCAACTCCTACTACTCCAAGCGCGAGCCGTTTCTCGAGCTCTCGCTCGAGGCGATGCGGCGCACCCTCGAGGTGACGCTGTGGGGGTCGTTCCACACCGCGCAGCACGCGGCGCGGCGCATGGTCGAGCAGGGCGAGGGGGGCAACATCCTCTTCATCAGCTCGGTGCTCTCCTTCATCCCGATGGCGACCTCGGTGCCGTACAACACCGCCAAGGCCGGGGTCAACCACATGGCCGCCACCATCGCCAAGGAGCTGGCCCCTCATCGCATCCGCGTCAACGTCATCGAGCCGGGTTGGACGGACACCCCCGGGGAACGGCAGTTCGCCACGGAGGATGAGCTGCGGGAAGGGGGGCGGGAGCTGCCTTGGGGGCGGCTGGGCACCATAGAGGATCTCGGCAAGGCCGCGGCCTTCCTCTCCTCGGACGCGGCCGACTACATCACCGCGGCCACCCTGCGGGTCGACGGGGGATTCTGGGTCAAGTAGGTCGCGAGGGCCTCCACCGGGTCGCGCCGACCGAAGAACCCACCTACAGCTCTACTTCCCTGAGTTCCTCCGACCAGTCCTTCCACATGTCCCGCGGCGGCGGCAACCCCTGGATCTCCTCGAGATCGGTGCGCCGGAAATCGTAGAGCACGGCTTGGCGAATGCGGTCCGAGTAGTTGTGGCCGGCCATGTGCCCGAGGCGGTGGTGCCAGAACAGGACGTCGCCGGCCGCCCCGTGGCAGTCGACGGGGGGCTGCCGGTTCAGGCGTTCGCGCAACGGCTCGTACTCGCCGGTCTTGTCCCGCATGTACCCGGTAGTGAAGGTGTGGTAGAACTCGCGGTGGCTCCCGGGCCAGACGCAGAAGGCGCCGCCGTCGGGCTCGACGTCGTCGATGTACCCGACCACCCCGAGGTGGAACGGATGCGCGTCGCAGTGGCAGCCGTTCTCAGGCCGCGGCCGGTCTCCGTACGGCAGAGTGCAGTAGATGCCGCGGATCCGCTCCGGTATCCGCACCCCCCCGGCCCCCAGCATCTGCTCGGCCACTCCGAAGATCGCCGGGTCGGTCGCCAGCATGCGGACGATCCAGTCCTCGCGGCCAATGCGGCGGTACTGCCAGCGGTACCCTCTCCGCTCGTTGTCGCTGTCGTCCGAGTGGTCCGCTTCGGGAAGCGGCCCCACCCAGGTGGCCGGGTCCTTCCTTTTCAGCGACGCCGGGGGATCGTCCCACAGCCGCTCGCGCGCCCGCGCCGTCAGCTCCGGGTCCATGAGGCCGCGCAGGATCAGGTACCCCTCGCGCTTGAAGAAGCGCAGCTGTTCGGATGTCAGCTTCATGGGTGTCGCTTTCGAATCAGAAGTCGGTCGGGCAATTCTGGGGGCGGCTATCCCCCAGGTCAATCAAGTCACCAAAGGACTAAATCGGTCTTCCCCCTGCCATGCTCCATTTCCAGGAGCGCATGGAGTGCTCCCTCACCCTGAATGGCGCTGGACGGGGCGCAACCAAGTGACAGCTTTCCCCAGTTCGCCCACTCCTGACGCTGTTCCGGTCTCAACCCCCTTCCATCCCCGGCCCGCATCCTCCCGGCGCCGGGCTGTTGACACGCCCCGGAAGAGGGCGCCAATTTCGCCGCCGATTCCGAGATGCAATCACAAACGACGACAGCACAAGCCCGCCGCGACCTGCAGGCACTGACCGACGACGGGATCGCCGCGCACTCGCAGCGCTTCTTCAAGACCGGCCCCGGTGAGTACGCCGAGGAAGACCGCTTCATCGGCGTCCGGGTGCCTGCGATCCGCGGGGTCGCAAAACAATACCGCGCCCTGGCCCACGACGAGGTGCTGGCGCTGCTTCGCTCCGCCATTCACGAGGAGCGCCTGCTCGCCCTGCTCATTCTCTGCGATCAGTACAAGCGCGGAGACGCTGCGGAGCGCAAGCGGATCTACGACGCCTACCTCGGCCACACCGCCTTCATCAACAACTGGGATCTCGTCGATGCCTCCGCCCACAAGATCGTCGGGCCGCACCTGGAAAACCGCAGCCGCCGCCACCTCGACCGCCTGGCCCGCTCGAAAAACTTCTGGGAACGGCGGATCGCCGTAATCGCCACCTTCTTCTTCATCCAGCGGGAACAGTTCGACGACACCTTGCGCATAGCCGATCGCCTCCTCGACGACGGCGAGGACCTCATTCACAAGGCGGTCGGCTGGATGCTGCGGGAGGTGGGCAAGCGCGACCTCCGGCGCGAGGAGGAGTTCCTGCAGGACCGCTACGGGCGCATGCCGCGCACCATGCTCCGCTACGCCATCGAGCGCTTCCCCGAGCGCCGCCGCCAAGCCTACCTGAAAGGAACCGCGTAGCCGATGTCCGCCGCGGCGACCTTCCGGCGTCCGTTTCCACCGCTGACCCCGGCGCAGCGCTACCACCTCGAGGTGTACGGGTACGTCGTCCTCGAGAACGCCCTGAGCGGCGACGAGGTCGGGCGCCTGAAGGAGGCGCTGTACCGCCTGTTCGCCGACCTCGACGCCCTCGAGGACCGCGGCCCGAACGGCCCCCGGGTGCGGGGTGCCTTTCTCGGGGCCGACAAACCGTGCCACAGGTTCGCCGTCAACATCTGGGAGTCCGACCCGGCGATCACCGCCTACGCCACCCACCCGTACATGGTCTCCCTCGCCGAGGAGCTGATGGGCGGCGAGGCGCGCATCGTCGAGATGAACGCCCACATCAACTCCCGCGACCCGGACAACACCTGGGAGGAAAACCTGACCGGCTTTCACCGCGGCACCGACGTCCCCTACGCCGGCCACACCCACGACGGGCTCTTCCACTGCAACTTCGTCAAGACCCTGACCAACCTCACCGACCTCGGACCGGACGACGGCGGCACAGCCGTCATCGCCGGCAGCCACAAGATCGACGCCCCGGCGAACGAGCTGATCGCCCTGGCCGAAGAGGACCGGTCGCTCGTTCACCAGGTGGTCGCCCCGGCCGGGTCGACGCTGCTGTTCTGCGAAACCCTTGCGCACGCCACCGGGCCGATCCGCTGCGACCGCGAACGCATCATCATCATAACCGGGTACGGGTCGACGATGTTCCCCTACTGGGATCACGGCGAGCTCAGCCCCGGGTTCCGGGAGCGCATTCCCGAACAGCTGAAGGTCCTGTTCGAGGGCAAGCAGGTGTGGACGCGCGGGGCGCGCTACCGCGACCTGGCGACGCCGGCGGACGAACGCGGTTTCGCCATGGGGGAATGGGACGACCGGACCGCCGCGAGCGACGAGGATCTGCGGCGATTCACTTCACCGGAAGGATACCGATGAGCAAACCGGAAGTACTGTTTATCCCGCACGAATTGCCGGAGCTGTCCGCTTGGACGGCCGACCTGGTCCAGGCGCTGGAGGATCGCTTCGAGGTGCGCCGCTTCGACCGGGACGCCCCCCTGCCGCCGCAGTTCGCCGGCATCGAGGCGATGGTCGACCAGGGGTCCGGTCCGGCCCGGGAGGTGATCGACGCCGCGGTCGCCGGCGGCGTCCGTTTCCTGCAGCTGCAGACGAACGGGCTCGACCATATCGACCTCGAGTACCTGCGCGGGAAGGGGTTGATGACCGCCCACGCCCCGGGCCATCTCAGCGCCGTGGCCCTGGCCCAGAACGCCATGATGTTCATCCTGATGCTGGCCGGGCGCTACCGCGAGGCCCAGGTCAACTTCGCGCAGGGGCCGTTCTTCATGCCGCGCGGAAGGGAGCTGGTCGGCATGACCCTCGGCATCGTCGGCCTCGGGGCCAGCGGCACCGAGCTGGCGCGCCGGGCCCGGCCGTTCGGCATGCGCCTAGAGGCGATCGACGTGCGCGAGATCGACGCGGAGATTCTCGACGAGATCCGGCCCGATTTCCTCGGGGGGCCGGAGGATCTCGACGCCATGGTGGGGCGCTGCGACTTCCTCTCCTGCCACCTGCATCTGAACGACGAGACCCGGCACATCATCGACGCGCGCCGCATCGGGCTGATGAAGGCGACCGCCTGCTACATCAACGTCTGCCGCGGCGGCCTCGCCGACGAGGAGGCGCTCTACGCGGCGCTGATGGAGGGACGCATCGGCGGCGCCGGTCTCGACGCCTTTGCCCAGGAGCCCCCGGACCCGAGCCTGCCGGTGTTCCAGCTGCCCAACGTCGTCGTCCTGCCCCACACCGCCGGCGGCACCGACGGCACCTCCCGCAAGCGCGCCGCCTTCGCCGCCGAGAACCTCGCCCGCTTCGCCCGCGGCGAAGAGCCGCAGGCCCTGGTGGTCGGCGGGTCGTAGCGAGGCGCCATGTACACGCGGCAGGGGCTGGCCGACGACTTCACCGCTCTCGGAGTGGGGCCGGGGGACATACTGTTCGTTCACTCTTCCTTCAAGAGCCTGGGGCCGGTAAAGGGGCGCGCCCGCACGGTGGTCGCCGCCCTCGAGGACGCCGTCGGCCCGGAGGGGCTCGTGCTGATGCCGTCGTTCCACTTGATCTGGCGCGATCCGTCCAATCCGCCGTCTCCCGAAATCGCCGCCGATCCCAGCCTGGCCGAGCGCTACCGGCTGCGCCAGGGCCGCGCCGAGCTCTGGGACTGCGAGACCACCCCGTCTTCGGTCGGCTGGCTGACCGAGTTCTTCCGCCTCATGCCCGGCACCTTCCGCTCCGACCACTACTCGCACGCGGTCGCCGCGCGCGGCAAGGGGGCCGAGGCCTTCGTCGCCGGCCATCTCGAGAACGAGGGGTTGGTGTCGGGCTGGGATTACCCGCCGGGGGGACGCACCTACGGCGCCCACTCGCCGATGTACCGGGCTTACGAGCGCGGCGGCAAGCTGCTGATGCTCGGCACCACCTACGACACCGTGACCTACATCCACCTCGTCGAAGTCATACGCTGGAACCGGATGCTCGAGGAGGACCCGAAGGCGGTTTACCCGGGCATCGACCGCGAAATCCTCGGGGCCTGGTGGGACCGCCAGGGCCGCCTGCGGCGCGGGCGCGCCGGCGACTCCTACTCCCGGCTGTTTCCCATCCGCGACTTCATCGAGACCCTGGTCGCCGAGGTCGACCGCGACCCGGATGCCTACGCGCAGCCCGGCAGGTAGCCGCGGTCCGTTCACCTGCCCCTTTCCACCCGCGCCCCATCATGCCCGAGTGCCTTCGGACCCGCGGCGCACAGCACCCAGGGACTTCCCGTGAAAATCCTCGTAACCGGCGCCACCGGCCGGGTCGGCGCCGGTTACGACGTGCGCAGCTTCGCCACCATCCTCGAGCCCAGCGAGTTCCTCGACGCCGAGGCAGGCCGTACCGGTTCTTCCTCAGCGACCTGTACGGGCGCTACGGGGAGGCCGAGGGGGAAACCCGGGAAGATCGCGAGATGTACGACCGCATCCGCTCCCTGTGGCAGGGGGAGGAGAAGCTCGTGGTGCTGCTCAATCCCAACGGGGTGCCGCAGAAGCAGCCCTTCGCCGACGTCCGCGACATCGCCCGCGGCCTGCTGCTCGGGATCGAGAGGGAAGAGGCGGCCGGCGAGATCTTCAACCTCGGCGGCGCCGTCCGCTTCGACTGGGGGGAGGCGATCCCCTTCCTGGCGGAGCGCTACGGCATGGAATACGTCGAGGCGAAGCTGCCGACGCCCAACTACTTCGACCTCGACCTCGGCAAGATCGACAGGCTGCTGGGGTTCGAGCCGAAGCACGACCTGCTGAGCCTGGTCGAGACGGCCGAGGCCCTGCAGCGGGGAGAGGATGCCGGGGTGATTCCGACCGGGGTGCGTTACGGGTAGCGGCGGGCGGAGGCGCGGCTTAGGGTGTTTCGTAAATTTCTAGTGTTGACGGTTTTCGCGGGGATCCCTGACGCGGTAAGCACGCGAAGGTGATGACATGCCTGACCACAGCTACTTCGCCAGCCTGATCTGGCAGATCGCCGACCTGCTGCGCGGTCCCTACCGCCCGCCGCAGTACGAGCGCGTCATGCTGCCCATGACCGTGCTGCGGCGGTTCGACTGCGTGCTCGCGCCGAGCAAGCCAAAGGTCCTGTCCGAATATGATCGCTGGCGCGGCAGACTCGACGGCGAAGCGCTCGACGCCAGGCTGAACAGGGCCGCGGGCCAGCGCTTCCACAACCACTCAGACCTCGATTTCGACAAGCTCAAGGGAGATCCGGACAACATTGCCCCGCACCTCGTCAGCTATATCCAGGGCTTTTCGGCCAACGTGCGCGACATCTTCGAGTTCTTCGAGTTCGAGAGCGAGATCGAGAAGATGCAGGAGAGCAATATCCTGTACCTCGTCGTCTCGAAGTTCTGCGACGTGGACCTGCACCCCGACAGGTTCCCGAACGAGCAGATGGGACTCCTCTTCGAAAATCTCATCCGCCGCTTCAACGAACTGGCGAACGAGACCGCGGGCGACCACTTCACGCCGCGAGAGGTCATCCGGCTGATGGTGAGCATCCTCTTAATTCAGGACGACCAACTGCTCGCCACACCCGGAACCGTGCGCAAGCTCCTCGACCCCGCCTGCGGAACGGGCGGCATGCTGGCCGAAGCGCAGAACTACCTGCGAGACCACCACGATGCGGCACGGCTCTACGTCTACGGGCAGGACTACAACAACCGCGCTTTCGCCACCGCGGCCTCCGACATGCTGATGAAGCAGGTCGACCACAACGGCGGCGGAGACAACGTCCGCTTCGGCGACAGCTTGACCGAGGACCGGTTCGAGGGCGAGACCTTCGACTACTTCCTCACCAATCCTCCCTTCGGCGTGGACTGGAAGAGGCAGAAGAATGAGGTCCAGCGCGAGCACGACAAGCTCGGATTCGAGGGCCGTTTCGGGGCAGGGCTTCCGCGCGTGAACGACGGCTCGCTGCTCTTCCTGCAGCACATGTGGCACAAGCGGGAACCGGTGCGGCCGCGGAAACACAAACACGGCTCGCGGCTCGCCATCGTGTTCAGCGGCTCGCCGCTTTTCACCGGAGGCTCCGGGTCCGGGGAGAGCGACATTCGCAAGTGGATCATCGAGAACGACTGGCTCGAAGCCATCATCGCCCTGCCCGAGCAGATGTTCTACAACACCGGAATCGGCACCTACGTCTGGATCGTCACCAACCGCAAGGAGGAGCGCCGGCAGGGGCGGATACAGCTCCTCGACGCCCGCGACCTGTGGACCGCGGGGGGAAGCGAAGACAACAAGCGCAGCCTTGGCGACAAGCGCCGCCACCTTACCTCAGGGCAGATCGAGGAGATCGTGCGGCTGTACGGCCGCTTCGAGGACGGCGAACGCTCCAGAGTCTTCGACAACGCCGACTTCGGGTACACACGCGTGACCGTGGAGCGCCCCCTGCGCTTGCGCTACCAGATGACCATAGAAGACAAGGCCCGCTTCCTCGATGCCTGCCCGTATCTGCTCGACGATGTGCAGGCCATCGACAAAGAGTTGGGGCGAGAGCCGGAGCACGACTGGAATGCGGCATGGGGGAGAATTGTGGCTCTTTTGCATAAGCGTCAATCGCGCTGGAAGAAGGCGGAACAGAATCTCTTCCGGGATGTCTTCACCGAGAAGGACCCGCAGGCCGAGCGGGTAAGGAAGGATGGCCGGGAGAAAGGCTGCGAGCCCGACACCAAGCTGCGCGACTTCGAGAACGTGCCGCTTAAAGACAACGTCGACGCCTACTTCAAACGGGAGGTAGCCCCCCACGTTCCCGACGCCTGGATGGACCGCGGCAAGGACAAGGTCGGCTACGAGATCAACTTCAATCGCCACTTCTACAAGTACACACCGCCACGACCGCTGGAGGAGATCGACGCGGATTTGAAGGAGGCAGAGGAGAAGATCATGCGCCTGTTGCGGGAGGTGACTTCATGAGCACGGAACCCTTCATGCGCTTGCGTCTCGTCGGAGCGCGCTACGATGACCACTCCGTCCCGCTGGAATTCTTGAAAGATGTCGCGGTGCTGGAAGAAATGGTCGTTGAAGTCGCCAAGGCCAAATTCCTCACGGATCACCCGAATCGTCAGCGGTCACCCCGTGGCTTCACGAAGAACATCCAATTGGGGCTCGCCGCGATCAGTCCTGGCAGTACATCCCTGGACATCCGAATGGCCTCGGAACCGCCGACCTTGCTTCCGACAGTCAGCCAGACCTATTCCGGTTACGCGCGCGACGCGATCATCCAAGCTATCAGTGCAGCGGAACACGAACGTCCCATCGAGCCGCATCTGCCGGAGGGGACGCTGGGCTACTTCGACAAGCTAGGGCGAAGCCTGAAGGAGGGTGAAGCGGTTTTATTCGATGATCCTGACAACAAAATCACGGCCAAGCTCACCAGGGACATCCGACGACGCTTGGTCCTTGCGTCGCCCAAAGTGAAGGAACTGACCGAGGAAGTTTCGATTCGAGGTACAGTGCCCGAGGCTGACCAGGACGACATGAGCTTCCAGATTCAGTTGATAGACGGCAGCAAGGTCAAAGCTCCGATTGCCTCGCAGCACCTCGACACTATCCTCGAAGCGTTCAAGGGATACCAGAACGGAATTCGCGCGTTGTTCCAGGGCATCGGACGTTTCAGTCGCGGTGATCAGTTTATCGATTTCGATACAATTGAACATCTGAGCATTCTCGACGCTTTGGATGTCGGCGCGCAACTCGACGACCTGCGCCTATTGCAGAACGGCTGGCTCGAAGGAGAGGGACTTGCCCCACCAAGCGCGGGCCTCGATTGGCTGAACGACGCCTTCGACCGGCACTTTTCCGATGAGGCGCCGTTGCCACACCTCTACCCAACGGAATCGGGAGGCGTTCAAGCTGAATGGTCCCTCGGCCCGAACGAGGTCACGTTCGATGTGAATCTCGAAACCCGTTCCGGCGAATGGCACGCGCTCAACATGGTGTCCAACGTCGCTTCCGAGCGCACGTTGAATTGTGACGCTGGCGATGACTGGAAGTGGCTGGTCGACCAGATCGAGGCCATGACTTCGGGCCGTGTATGACACTGGACACCTTGCTGCTACGACAGGTGAACCCAGGTTGGATTCGAGAAGGAAGAGTCACCTCCCAGGCGTTCAAACCGACGGCAAAGGACCAAGGGAAACTCTCCGTTTACGACGGAGACCAGATGACGGCTCAGCAGGCGTATTGCCACTACACCCATAAATTGGGCCTGACATCGGTTGGCGTCATGGCCTTGACCGTAGCAGAATGCGGAAAACAGGAGCTGCCTGTAACGCCTGATCCGGAGCCGTTTCCAGAACACGTAGTGATCGACTTCCGCGATTGCTCCAACGCGGACATCAAGACGAAGGCGAAATACTTGACGCGTGCCGCGGTGCTTCGCGGCTGGCAGTATCGCGTTGACCCTGGCTGATGGTGTACGATCGAAGTAGACGATCAGAAGTCTCGACCAGATCGGAGCCCCAGGCCGATGGGGGCTCTGGAAAAGTGGAGAAAACGATCTTGCGGCTGTTGCAGGAGGTGATGCAGTGATGTGGCCGAGGGCAAAGCTGAAATTTGTCGCTCGTTTAGGCTACGGCGACGCTCTGCCGAGTGACGAGCCACTTGATGGCACCTTTCGTGTGTTTGGCTCCAACGGACCATTTGCTTCTTTCTCAAGGACTAACACCGGAGCGCCAGCGATCATCATTGGGCGAAAAGGCTCTTATGGCAAGGTCAACTGGACTGCGGAACCGTGCTTCGCTTCTGATACGACCTTCTTCATTGACGAATCGGTTAGCAGGAACCATTTGCGCTGGCTCTACTGGCTCCTTCAAACTTTGCGACTTGATGAAGGAACGGACGAAGCAGCAGTTCCGGGCCTCAATCGTGAAACCGCCTACGCCAGAGAGGTGTTTGTCCCACCTCTGTCCCAGCAACGCACCATTGCCAGCTACCTCGACCGCGAGACGGCGCGGCTGGATGAACTGGTAGCAGAGAAGGAGCAGTTGCTGGACCTGCTGGCCGAGAAGCGCCGTGCTCTCATAACCCGTGCCGTTACCTGTGGCCTCGACCCTGCCCTGCCGCTCCGCGATTCCGGCATCCCCTGGCTTGGTGTGATTCCTGCACATTGGAAGACGCGGCGGGTAGCCTGGCTATTCAGCGAGCGTGACGAACGAGGGGAGCCGGATCTTCCGCTGTTGGAAGTTTCGATCAACCATGGTGTCATCTTGCGTGAATTTTCCGAGGAACGAATCGAGAGCACAGCAGCCGATTTCAACACGTATAAAGTTGCTCGCCAAGGTGATGTGGTGTTCAACAAGATGCGGATGTGGCAAGGGGCAGTTGGCATAGCCCCTGAGGACGGCCTAGTGAGTCCGGACTATGTGGTTGCGGAACCCGTCGGGCTTTTGTCTTCAGCGTACGCAAAAAGACTCTTTCAAACTGCTGCTTTCAGTGCGGAGTGTGCGCGCCACTCCCACGGAATCGTGTGGGATAGGTTGCGTCTCTATTGGACAGGCTTCCGCGACATTGAAGTTCCATTGCCTCCCGTCCAAGAGCAGGCGGAGATTGTCGAGCAAATTGCATTCGAGGCGAAGAGACTCGAGGAACTGAGGGAATCGACGGAAAGCACGGTTGCTCTCCTCAAGGAGCGCCGCGCCGCCCTCATCGCGGCTGCTGTTACTGGCAAGATCGAGATGAGAAACGGCGAAGCTGTGCAACATGCGCCATCGCTCAGCAACTCAGGAAAGTGAGCCCTGCCATGAAAACACAACGCTACCAACTCTGCGTCAGCGGTCTGAGAGAAAACGGAGGTCAGATCAAGATGGCGACTCTCCGGCGTGTTCTGGACGCCCTCCTCACGACGGCAGAGCGGACCACCCGCTTGCTCGCTACTGGCGCGGGTAGCGGGAAGGGGGCGAGACCTCACTGGCTGGACTCCACCATAGACTTCACGGTAACCGGATTGAAATCCGGATCCACGATTTTTGACGTGGAAGCTCCCCAGCTTAGTGAGACTGCCTGCGAACAGTTTACCCAAGCAGACTCATGGAGCATGCAGCCCAGCCTGAACGACACGGCACTTGATCTAGCCGCCCAAGCGGTCAACGAGACCCAGACCGACGATCCAGTTGGAGACTATTTCGATAGTTCGGTTCTCGAGGCGATTCTCAAGTTCGGGAAAGCGGCTGGAGTTGCCGGTGTGCGCTATGAAATGATCCCTCAGAGTACGGCCCATGGACGATTCGTGCTGGACGACAGTACTTGCGAATACATCAAAGAGCGGTTGAATGACATCCCGGCCCCAAGGTCTTTCGTCGTAAGTGGCAGGCTCGACGAGATCAAACACGGCAACGGCCGCTTTCGCCTTTTAGTGAGCCGGAAGTCAACACTCTTTGGACGGCTGGACGCTGCATCATTGAGCGTAGAGGCTTTGCGCTCTCTATGGGGTAGGCAGGCTACTGTCGAGGGGATGGTGCATTTCAAGGCCAACGGCGAGCCGCGATTCATCGAGGCTCGCCGAATCAGTAGTCAGCTGGAAGGAGATAGTGTTTTCGAGGAAATGCCATCGGTAGAGATTCAGAAATCGCATGACCTATTCCCGGTACAACGCAAGCAAGCCGGGGCCTTCGACCCTATTGAGCTTGCGGGCGCGTGGCCTGGCGATGAACCGATCGAGGACCTCCTGGCTCAGCTCGATTGAACGATCTGGCTATGACACGTTTCCTCCTGGACACGAACCTGTTGCTCGGTTTCACCCGGGAAGCACCGTGGGCTATCCAGGCTCGCGCAGAATTCAATCTCGGAAATCCGGAAACAATGGTCTTTACCTCCGTTATCTGCCAAGGAGAAATTCTCGCGCTTGCGGAGAAGAATGGTTGGGGCAGCACCAGAAGAACCCACCTTGAGCAAGTTCTCAACGGGGTGCCGACGCTTGACATCAGCAGACGAACGATATTGGACGCGTACGCTCGGATTGACGCCTGGACCCACGGTAAGCCTGTGGCTTTCTCCTCAAAATGCTCCGCCGCCAACGCCGGCTGTGTCGATGAAACAAAATGATCTCTGGATAGCCGCGACGGCTCACGCAAGCGGGGCTGTTCTCCTATCAACAGATGCAGACTTCGGTCACTTGGACGATATATGGTTCAAATTTATCTATGTAAACCAGAAAGGTGCGAGTTGAACAATGGTGAACGAGAACGAGCTGCCAGACTCGACCATTGAACGAGTCAAGATGATGGGATGATGGAAGGTATTCTGGTTGATGCGGCGACAGGTGGTTCTCTTGTTGACGACATTTACGTGCACTTGCGCCGGGAGTTCATGAACGATAACGAAATCAAGAGCTTGCTTCCCGGCTTTGTTCGTACCTATCGAAGTCTGGATGCTTTCTGGCAATTTATTAAGAACGAGGCTGCAACGTACGCGGAGCGCCGACAGATCATTAGTGCGGCTTTCACTCCTCTTGTTGACCGTCTGGAAGGTCAAAACCTCTCGCCTGCCGATTCGGCCACGTCCGATGCACTTCAGTTGTTTGATCACGAGCACGTTCACGCGGTGTGGTCGAAGGCATTGTCGCGCAGGACGAGCGACCCCGAAGGTGCGATCACTCTTGCCCGGACACTGTTGGAAGCCGTGACCAAGCACATTCTCGACGATCTCTCGCTGGAATATACCGACAGGGACGACTTGCCGAAGCTGTATACGAAGGCCGCAAAGGCGTTGAACCTCGCGCCAAGCCAGCATTCGGAGGAGCCGATCAAGGCGATCCTCGGTGGCGTGATGAACCTCGTGAACGGTATCGGAACATTGCGCAATCGACTCTCCGATTCTCACGGCAGGGGAGGACGTTTGTCCATTCGGCCATCACCACGACATGCAAGCCTTGCGGTGAATGCCGCGGGTGCTGTAGCGGAGTTTCTGGTCGAGACACATCGCGAGAAATTGAAGTGAAGATGCTGCGGCCTAAACGGGCGCGATTCGTAACAGAAGGCCCGCCATGAGCCAAACCAGTGAAGCCGCCTTCGAGACCGTAATCGAAGCGCACCTGCTTCGGAACGGATACGTCCCCGTCCCAGGAGAGGGCTTCGACCGCGACCACGCAATTTTCCCCGACACCGTCCTCGCTTTCATCCGCGAGACCCAGCCCGTGCAATGGGCAAAGCTGGAAGCGCTCCACGGCGTCCAAACCGGCGAGCAGATTCTCACGGACCTGTGCAAGTGGATGGACGCCAACGGCTCGCTGGCAACTCTTCGGCACGGCTTCAAGTGCTACGGCCGGACGCTTCACGTGGCGTTCTTCAAAGCCGCCCATGAATTGAACCCCGAGCTCGAAGCCCGCTACGTTGCCAACCAGCTCGGGCTTACGCGACAGCTTCGTTTCTCATCCCGTTCGGAGAAGTCGCTTGACCTGACAGTGAGCCTGAACGGTATCCCCGTCGCCACGGTTGAGCTGAAGAACCCGCTCACCGGGCAGACGGTGGAGGATGCGATCCACCAGTACCGGCGCGACCGCGATCCCCGCGAGCCGATCTTCGAGTTCAAACGACGTACGCTCGTTCACTTCGCCGTCGACACCGAGTGCGTGCGCATGACCACGCGGCTTGCTGGCGACGCGACCCACTTCCTGCCCTTGGACAAGGGAAGTGACGGAGGGGCCGGAAACCCGCCCGATCCGAACGGCCGCAGCTACCGGACCGCCTACCTCTGGGAGGAAGTACTCACCCGGGACAGCCTGCTCGATGTGCTCGCCCGGTTCGTCCATCTGCAAATCGAGGAGAAACGGGATGATCATGGCCGCAAGGTGAAGGTCGAGTCGATGATCTTCCCGCGCTACCACCAGCTCGACGCCGTCCGTCTGCTGGTGGAGAAGGCTCGTCGCGAGGGGGTCGGCAACAACTACCTCGTCGAGCATTCGGCCGGCAGCGGCAAGAGCAACACGATCGGCTGGCTGGCGCACCGACTCGCTTCCCTGCACGACGAGGCGAACGAGCGCGTCTTCGACAGCGTGATCGTGGTGACTGACCGGGTTGTGCTGGACCAGCAACTGCAGGACACGATCTACCAGTTCGAGCACAAGCTCGGGGTCGTGCAGAAGATCGACGAGCGATCCCGACAGCTCGCTGAAGCCTTGGAAAACGCCGTCCCGATTATCATCACTACGCTGCAGAAGTTCCCATTTGTTTCCCGGCATTTACTCAAGATGGCCAAGGAGCAGGGCGTTGAGAGTACAGGTGTACTTCCCACTAAACGCTGCGCCGTCATAGTGGACGAAGCCCACAGCTCGCAGGGAGGGGAGACGGCGACGGATCTCAAGGAAGTCCTCGGCGGTGAAGACCTGCAAGAAGAGGCTCGTAAACGCGCACAGGAAGAAGGCCTCAAGGACCAGGAGGCGCTGTTCCGCAGCATGGCCAAACGCGGACGGCAGGCGAACCTGAGTTTCTTCGCTTTCACCGCCACGCCCAAACACAAGACGCTGGCGGTGTTCGGCCGGGGCGGGGAACCGATCCACCGCTACACCATGCGGCAGGCGATAGAGGAAGAGTTCATCCTCGACGTGCTCAAGCACTACACCACGTACGCGACCTACTTCAAACTGTTAAAGGCCTGCGAAGACGATCCCAACGTCGAGCGGAAGAACGCAGCCCGCGCGCTGGCGCGCTTTCTGCGCCTGCATCCCCACAACATCGCGCAGAAAACCGAGGTGATGGTCGAGCACTTCCAGGCATTCACCCGGCACAAGATCGGCGGACGCGCGAAAGCCATGGTCGTCACCGGTTCCCGTCTGGAGGCCGTGCGCTACAAGCAGAGCTTTGATCGCTACATCCAGGAGAAGGGATACGCCATCAAAACCCTGGTCGCCTTCTCGGGAACGGTTCAGGACGACAAGCTTCCGGACGTTGAGTACACCGAAGAAAAGATGAACGCCGGGATTCGGCAGAAAGAGCTTCCGGAAAAGTTCGCGACGCAGGAGTACCAGGTGCTGCTCGTCGCGGAGAAATACCAGACCGGGTTCGATCAGCCGCTTCTGCACACGATGTACGTGGACAAGCGGCTTGCCGGCATCCAGGCGGTGCAGACGCTGTCGCGACTCAACCGCACCCACCCCCTCAAGGAAGACACCTTCGTCCTCGACTTCGTAAACGACCCCGAAGAGATCCGCGAAGCGTTCAAGGTCTACTACGAAGGGACGGAGATGGGGGAAGAAGTGGATCCCGCCCGCATGTACGCGGTCAAGGGTGAGCTCGACGCTTCAGGGATCTATCTCGATGAAGAGGTCGAGCGGTTCTGTGCCGTGTACTTCAAGCCGAAGCAACGGCAAAGCACTCAGGACCACCAGACGATGAACGCAGCTCTCGATCCGGCGGTTTCCCGTTTCGAGGATCTACAGAGAGAGGACGAGAACCAAGCGGAGCTCTGGCGCGGAAAGGCTCAGGCGTTCCGCAACCTGTACGGCTTCCTGAGTCAGATCATCCCGTACCAGGATTCGGACCTCGAGCGCCTGTACGTGTTCCTGCGCCATCTGGCGGCCAAGCTGCCACGGCGCCGGAGCGGTCCCGCCTATCAGTTCGATGACGAGGTCCGGCTCGAGTACTACCGCCTGCAGAAGATCAGTGAGGGTTCGATCTCCCTCGCCGGGGGGGACACGCACGCTCTGGATGGGCCAACCGAGGTCGGCAGCGGCGCTGCACACGAGGAGGCGTTGCCGCTTTCTCAGCTTATTGACGTTGTCAACGAGCGCTTCGGTACCGACTTCAACCAGGCGGACCAGCTCTTCTTCGACCAGATCGTCGAGGCGGCGATGAGCGACGACGGACTGCGTCAGGCAGCCGCGGTGAACCCGGAGGACAAATTCGAGCTGGTGTTCAGGAATCTTCTGGAGCGGATCTTCGTCGAACGCATGGACCAGAACGAGGAGATCTTCGTCCGCTACATGAACGACTCCTCCTTCCAGCGGATCGTCACCAGTTGGATGGCTTCCGAAGCTTATCGAAGGCTGCGGACCGATCAGGCCGCATCGGACGAACTGCCCACGGAGCAGGCCTTCCCGGCGGGACTGCGCGTGGTGGAAGGCCGTTCAGAGGAGCGTTACGTGAGCTGTGTGCCGCTCGTTCCGCTCAAGGCCGCAGCGGGGGCATTTGGTGAGCCCCGGCACATCGAGGAGGATGGTTTCGAGTGGGTGGCCGTGGAATCACGGCACCAGTTGAGACGAGGGATGTTCGCCGCCCAGGTCGTCGGCAGGTCCATGGAGCCTGCGATCCCGGACGGTTCCTGGTGTCTCTTCCGCGCCCCGGTTGAAGGAAGCCGGCAGGGCAAGACCGTCCTCGTCGAGCTCCGAGACCAAATCGATCCTGAGACCAGCCAGCGTTACACCGTCAAGCGTTACGAAAGTGAAAGGGTAGTGGAAGGGGATTCGTGGCGTCATTCGAAAATCACTTTGAAGCCCGTAAACCCGGACTTTGAGCCTATCGTCCTGACCGGTACGGATGAAGGAGACCTTCAAGTGATTGCCGAGTTCCTGGAAGTGCTCGGGGAGCCATGAACTGGCGGGACTACATAACCGTCGACCCGGAAGTCTGCCATGGAAAGGCCTGCATCACGGGCACCCGCGTGCTGGTGTCCACGGTTCTCGACAACCTCGCGGCAGATTTGAACCCGGAGAAAATCACAAGCAGCTACCCGTCGATCACCCGCGAATCCGTCCAAGCCGCGGTCCGCTATGCGGCGGATCTTTGTCGAGTTGAGCGGCAGCCATAGCGAGCCGCGCCGCGGCATCCAGAATAGCAGCCCTCACCCTCCCTCGTAGCGTAGCTCGCGTCCGTTCGCGTGTTCGTCATCGCCACTAAAGTTCGGCAATGATCCGGCAATGCGTGGCTGCCGTAACGCATTTGTAGCCTTCGCGGCCCGCACTCCCGTCCCTGCAGGTCCCGGGTGAAAACTTTGTTGCCCGCGGCTTTCCTGTTTGATTCTGCCGATCCTGACAACCCCAGCGAAAGCCGAGCCATGAACCAGCCCCAGCGAAACCGCCTGCACCCGCTCGAGGGGATCGAGCGCCAGAACGTGGCCATCACCGGACTCGAGGTCACCCTGCTCACCTGCGAGTACCCGCCCGAGGAGCAGCTTCTCGTGGTCCGCAACATCTGGTGGAAGTCCGACTCCATCATCGTCCGCATCCACACCGACCAGGGAGTGGTCGGCCTCGGCGGCGCCAGCCGCTACAGCGGGGGCGGGTGCTGCCTGCCGGTCAAGAAATACCTCGAGGAGGTGGTCGGCCCCAGCCTGATCGGGACGAACCCCTTCGACTTCGACCGCTTCGCCTGGGGCGGCGCCACCAGCATCGGGCGCTGCGCCTGGGCCGGAGCCGATGCCGCCCTCTTCGACCTCATCGGCAAGCTCACCGGGCGGCCGGTGTACGACCTGCTCGCAGTCGACGCGGAGCCGAATACGCGCCTGCGCGTGTACGCCAGCGCCGGCGTCAAGTACGCCTGGTACGACCGCCCCGAGCAGCTGGTCGAGGAGGCCGCGGCGATGAAGGAGCTGGGGTTCACCGCCTACAAGTTCCGCCCCGGGACCGAGTGGGAGTTCAGCGGCATGACGGTCGACAAGTTCATCCCCTGGCTCGAGCGCGTGCGCGCCGCGGTCGGGGACGGCTTCGACCTCGCCCTCGAGCTGCGCCCCTGGTCGCTGGAGGAGGCCCTGCAGCTGGCACCCGTCCTCGAGGAGCTGCGCTTCACCTGGTTCGAGGAGCCGATGAGCCGCCAGGGAGAGGACGCCTTCGACCGCTACCTGCGGCTGCAGGAGGCGCTGCCGACGGTGATGATCTCGGGGGGCGAGTCCTGCTGGAACAGCCACGAGCTCAAGGAGTGGGTCGACCGCGGCGCCATCGAGATGCCGCAGCCCGACGCCGGCCGCATCGGGCTGATGGAAGCCTGGCGGGTGGTGCGCATGGCCGCCTCGCACGGCAGGCCGTTCTGCCCGCACAACTGGGGGGACGGCAGCTGCACTCTTGCCAACGCCGCCCTCGTGGCCGCCAGCCCGAATGCGCTGATGCTGGAGCAGTTCGAGACCTGGGACCCGCTGCGCACCGAGATCTTCACCGATCCGCTGGTGGTGGTGGACGGCTACATGGACCTGCCGGACCGGCCCGGTTTCGGCATGGAGTTGGCCCCGGACCTGGAGAAGCGGTTTCCCTACAAACCGGGGGGGTATAGCGCGCGTCCGAATCCGGTGATCTGCGGGTAAGGGGGCTGTAGAACCCTTGACCGCCGCATCCACCACCCCCCGCGTCCTCGTCCTCGGCGGCATCAACATGGGGCTGATCACCCGTGCCGGAACCCTGCCGGCCCCTGGCCAGACCCTGCGCGGCGAGCGCTTCTACAGCTCCCCCGGCGGCAAGGGGGCGACCCAGGCGGTGGCCGCGTCCCGCCAGGGAGCGCGCGTCAAAATGGTGGGCCGCGTCGGCGACGACCTCTTCGGCCCCGCCCTCCTCGAGTCCCTGCGTTCCCACGGCGTCGACACCGCCGCCGTCTCCGTCGATCCGGAGGCGGCCTCCGGGGTCGGCGTCATCCTCGTCGACGGCAGCGGCCAGAACCGCGTCCTGGCGACCTACGGCGCCAACCTGCGCTGCGGCGGCGAACAGCTGCGGGCGGTCGAAGCCGCCCTGCCGGACACCGACGTCCTGCTGTTGCAGATGGAGATCCCTCTCGACGTATCCCTGCGCGCGGCGCGGGCGGCCAGGGACCGGAACGTCCGCGTCATCCTCGACCCGGCCCCGGCTGCCGACATCCCGGCGGAAGCTTTTGCGGCGTTCGATATTGTCGCGCCGAACCAGACGGAAGCGGAGTTTTTGGTCGGCGTCGCCGTCGACAGTGTGGAGTCGGCCGCTCGAGCCGCCGGCCTGCTTCTCCAACGGGGGGCACCTGCCGCGGTGATAAAGATGGCGGAGCTGGGGGCTTACTACAGAAGCGGCGATGAGGAGGGGTTCGTCCCTTCCCTTTGCCGTCGAGGCGGTCGACACCACCTCGGCTGGAGATGCCTTCCACGGCGCCCTCGCCGTCGCCCTCGCCGAGGGCCGGAACCTGCGGGACGCCGTCACCTTCGCCGCCGCGGCCGGGGCCCTGGCGGTCACTCGGCCCGGGGTCCAGGACTCGATGCCGCGGCGCGCCGAGGTCGAGGAGCTGCTGGGCAGGGGATAGTCCTATCTCGGCAATTCTTCCTCCAAGCCCGCTGAATTCTAACCGTTCGAAGCCGACCCGATAGCGAGGTCAGGTCTTGGATCATATGGTTTCGGGTTATGGCCAGCAGGCCACGGCCGGCACTCGGGGTCGTGGTCTTGCCCGAAACAGGATCACCGCAGAAGAGTTAGCTTGCGCGTCGGAACGCTCTCGTCAGTGACCAGTCGGTAGAAGTATACGCCGCTGGCCAGGGGACGGCCCCCGTCGTCGCGCCCGTCCCAGTGCACGCGGTGGCCCCCGGCCTTCTTTGCCCCCTGGTGCAGCACGGCCACCCGCTGACCCATCAGGGAAAACACTTCTACTCGCGCCGGACCCGGCCGCAGCAGGAACCAGGAGATGACGGTCTGGCTGTTGAAGGGGTTGGGGACGTTCTGCTGCAGTTGGGGGCCGTCGGGAAGTCCGATCATTTCCCGGGCCAGGGCGAGTAGCTTGCCGCGGGCGGGATCCCCGAAGTGGTCGGCCAGAAGGAAGAAGTCGCCGAAGTCGACACTGCCGCTGCCGTCGAGGTCGAAGCGGGGGTCGCTGCCGCCGAAGGCGTCTGCGAACAGGAAGAAGTCGGAGAAGCCGGTCTCACCGTCGCCGTCGAAGTCGGGGGTTGCCTTGGCGCTGGCGGTGAAGATGGCAGGCTCGAGGCCGGCAACGGATACGGTGACGGTGCTGGCCCCGGACAGGCCCAGAGTCAAAGTGGTGGAGGCGCGGCCGTTGGCATCGGTGGTGGCCGTGGTTGCCGAGAGGGTCCCGTCGCCGGCGGTGACCGCGAAGGCAACGGTGGCCCCGGAAAACGCCGCCCCGGTCTGATCCAGGACCGAAACCACAAACGGCTCGGCCAGCGAAGCGCCGGGGTCTCCCTGCTGCCCGTCGCCGGAGAGCTTGGCCAGGCTTTGGGGGACGGCAACCCCGAAGGCGATAAAGGTGGCCTGAAATAACTCGTCGGCCTTTGCCAGGACGGTGATGGTTCCTGGCTGGCTTCCCAGCGACAGGGTGGCCTCGGCGCGGCCGGCCGCATCGGTGGTGTCGTTTGCCGCCGAGAGGGTGCCTTCACCCGAAGTGACCGAAAACGCGACGGGGACCCCTTCGAGGGGGTGGTTGTTCTGGTCCCGAACCTCGACGACGAATGGCTCGGGCAACGCCGTTCCGGCCGGGCCTTCCTGTTCATCGCCGGAGAGCTTGGTCAAGGCCTTGGGAATCGCCCTCCCGGTGGCCCCGAAGATCACCGGTTTCACCTGGGCGACTCTTGCCGTAACGGTATTCCTTACCGGGTCCTTTCCCAGGGTCAAGAGGGTAGTGGCGCGGCCGTTTTCATCGGTGGTGGCCGTGGTGGCCGTGAGGCTCCCCTCGCCGGCGGTGACCGCAAAGGTGACGGTCGCACCGGGGAGAGGGCCGCCGTACTTCTCGGGTTTCCACGTCCCACAGCTTGACCGTGCCGTCGTCCCACCCCCCGGCCGAGGCCAGGAGGGAACCATCGGGAGAAAACGACAGCGCCGTGACTTCACTATGCCCTTCCAGCGTCCCGACTCGTTCTCGGGTTTCCACGTCCCACAGCTTGACCGTGCCAAATCGCGTCCCGGAAGCCAGCAGGGAACCATTGGGAGAAAACGACACGGAAATGGTTAGAGTTTTCCCATCGTCCAGGACGAAGATCCGTCTCCCCGTCTCTACGTCCCACAAGTCGAGGGTGAAGTACGACCCGGAAGCCAGCAGGGAGCCGTCAGGAGAAAACGACACGGCCTTGACCCCAACCCCCTCATTCCCCACGTCGAGAGTGGCGGTCACGCTTCCGGTCTCTACATCCCACACCCTGACCCGTTCGTCCAAATCGCCTCCCGACGCCAAAGTGGCCCCATCGGGAGAAAACGACACCGTCTCGACCTTAAACGCCTGATCTGCAAGAGCGGCAATCAAGTGGGAGGTATCCAAAAGCTGGAAAGTCTTCCAGCCCCAGTTTCCCCCCGCATCGACGGCCCGGACCAAAATCTGGTGGATAGCCCTATCGAAGAGACGTAAGGAAGGCCTGGAGGGTTGCGAGCCGTCATACTCGAATTCAACGGCGGCATGGCTCTGGCCGTCCAACCCACGACACCCCAAAATTTCCCTCGCCGGCAGCCACACACTGGTCTGGACCATCGTCACGTGGCGAACCCCATCCGAATCCGAAACGTTGACGCGGACGGGGACACTTGTTGCGTCCCCCCCAAAGGTGCGCGGCGAAACCAGCTCGACGGTCGGCGCCCCCTCCCAATCGATTTCGAGGAGACTGTCCGGATTGAAATAGGGATGCACGGCCAGGAATTCGGCCGCGCAGGCGGACAACTGGCCCCGCCCGGGGCCATAGGACATGATGTAGGCCCTATCGCGGAAGTCGTGGTGCAAGCCGAAGGCATGGCCGAGTTCGTGGGCAATGAGTTGGAAATACACCGGCGGCGAGACCAGCGCCTGACCCCCCTTCTTGTACCCCCAGCCGATTCCTGCCGCAGTCCGACCATTGCCCAGGCCGATGTTTGAGGTGCTGAGATCAGCCAAAATCAGGTAGACATTCTCGTTGAGGTCGAAGAACTGCTCGATCTCGCGGTACGCAACCTGGGTGTCTTCCAGATAGTGGCTGTCGGGGTGTTGCCCAACCACCCGATGCACCAGCGGCTCACCCTCGGCGTCGGTTTCAATGCGCAAGGTGCGCTTGCCGTGGCCGTGCGCCTCCATCTGGTCGACGAAAAAGCTCTGAACTTTTCCAATGGTGGCCTTTAGCGCATCGACCTGCTCCTGACGGAATACACCGTCGTTGGGTAGGAAGTAGATCATCCGCACGGTGCGGGGTTCGCCGACGTTGAGGTCCGCCTGCGGCTTGGCGGCGGGGGCGGGCACCTCGAACGGCCCCGACTGGATATCGAGCGGCCAGCAGAAATGCGGGTTGTCGGCAGGCGGAGGGGAAGCCTGCGCAGGAAGGCCACCGGCCAGAAAACCCAAAACGAGCAAGGGGAGAACGGTTCGTTTCATGATCCCACTCCTTGAAGTCGGTTTATTTCCACAGGCGAGGACCTGTCCCAAGGGGCCGCGGGAGCCCGGGATCGACACGATGGCGAGATCCCCCTGGCCAAAAAGATGGACTCCTCTACGGGATCGGGTACATGACACTCAGGAAGAGGATACCTTCCGATCCCTAATTTGCACGGCCCTGAAAAACCTACTCCTCTCACCGAGGTAGTCAGGTTCATCATAGACGGGTTTGCCCCACACCGCGCCGGTGCTGTCTACCGCCATCGCATCGATCGTTGCGTAGTCGGGCAACCCGTCGGTACCTGAGAACCGCCGCCACTCTCGCCCGTCGAAACGCAAGAACAGGGCCGGATTCAACTCCCCTCCGACTACACTGTACCCCCCCATCCACACGGTGTCTCCTGCCCCCCCGGCAAAACAGTTCAGAGACCCGACTCCGAGATTTTGTAAGCCGCTGTACTCTGTCAGCGTATCACCCGATATGCGGTACACGATGTCGGAACTTGCTATCACCCAGATTCTGCCCTGCGCGTCCCGGCCGAGGTCCCGGGCACCCAGATACGGAGGAAGGACGCGTATCCACGTGCTGTCGGAGAATACATAGAGCCCATGTGGCTCCTTGGCCGTCGCCCAAATCCGTCCTTGGGCGTCCTTGGTGACGTGGCGGAAATTTTGGGGATACACACTGGGTTCGGTGACCAGATCCGATTCCGTGACGGTCGGCGTGATGACGGTCCCGGAACCGGTTCCAATCCGTTGACCGGAGTCCGTGACCGATTGCCCAAGTCCTATGTCGACCCTTACGAGATTCGAAACCGTGCGCGTCTCGAAGGTGGAAGACGGGGTGGTGCTACTGGCCCCTGAAGCCCCTGAAACCTCCCCCTCCACCAGCACCTCCAGGGTTCCCGTATCGTTTTGGGCGACCGCCTCAAGCGGCATCCACAGCAGCAGCGTCAGGCTGGCCAGAAAAAGTCGTCGTAATCGTCGCATGGTATCCCTTTCGTTTCGTGTCAGAATATCGCGATTGTCCCGTTTTTCCCTGATTCGGAACGGGCCTCGGTCGCGGTTCCTGCCGTAGTTTCGTCACTACAAAACGGCAAATCCCCTTTGTATTCGATCCCACTCAGCGAGGCGGGGACACAACCGCTCAACTCGTTGTTGCGGCGGAGGTTCAGCTCGATCAGGTTGGTCAACTGGTTTAGTTCGGACGGGATGGGACCGCTCAACTGGTTGTCGTTGAGATACAGCCCTAGCAGGTTGGTCAACCGGCCCAGTTCGGGCGGGATCGAACCGCTCAAGCCGTTCCCGTCGAGGTACAGGGATCGCAGATTGGTCAGCTGGCCCAGTTCGGGCGGGATGGGACCGCTCAAGTCGTTGGCGTCGAGGTACAGGGATCGCAGATTGGTCAGCTGGCCCAGTTCGGGCGGGATTGAGCCACCCAAGTCGTTGGCGTAAAGAAACAGCCCTTTCAGGTGGGTCAGCTGACCCAGTTCGGCCGGGATGGAACCGCTCAATTCGTTGGCGCGGAGAACCAGCCCTTCCAGGTTGGTCATTTGTCCCAGTTCGGGCGGGAGGGAATGGCCCAACTCGTTCCAACTGAGATCCAGCACTTTCAAGTTGGCCAGTTGGCCCAGTTCGCGCGGGATGGCGGCCGCCCTCAGAGTCCCCGCCCAACCCAACCCATTGTTGTGGAGATCCAGCCTTTCCAGGTTGGTCAACTGGCCCAGTTCGGGCGGGATGGAACCGAACAAATGCCTACCGCTGCTGAGATCCAGCGATCGCAGATTGGTCAGCTGGCCCAGTTCGGGCGGGAGGGAACCCTCCAAATTGTTGTAGCTGAGATCCAGCCCGATGACGCGGCCGTCGCGGTCCGTCTCGACGCCGTACCATTCACCCAGCGGCACGTCGTAGTTCAGCCAGTTGGTTTTTTTCTTCCAATTCTTCCCCTCGGTCGCCTTGTACAGCGCCGCCAATGGGGCAGCTCGTTCCCGGCGTTCGGCGTGGTTGTCGATCGCTGCCACCGGATCGCTCCAGGTCAGGCTGCTGCTGTCGCGCTTGGCGCCCTGATTGTCAGGGTTGTTGACCACCTTGCTTTCGTCCGAGCACGAAAGCAGCCACGGCAATGCGAGCACAACCAAAAACAGTCGTCTCATGGCATTATCCTCCTGGGGGACGGCATGGAAAGCGCACCTCTTCGCGCTCGTTCCTCCAATAACCCTCGACAGGGCGAAGAAAGCGAGCGCGTAGCCTCGTCGTTCATCTTTTCCTTTCAGCACGCCAGAGCCGCACCACACAGATCAGCAAACAGATCGGAATCACCGCCAAAGCGAGGCCGCCGATGGCGAGGGCCAGGTACTCCAGGTCTCGTGCCAGGGTGCGCAGGGTTACCGTGGGAACGTACTCGTTGACCTCGGCCAGGGAGACGGCGGTGACGATCCCCCCGAGTACCGTGCTCAGCGAGAAATCCTTGGAAGCGGCCCCGTCGGGCGTTGCTCGACTCGTTCAGGATTTGCCATGCCATTTCCCCCCTCTATCCGGTTCTTTCATTGATTCAGCACGGCTTGGAGCTCCACCGGTCACGTGCTTTCGCTGGCACCCAGGCCACACGCGCAGCAGATGTCGCACCTCCGAGTATATCGGGAAGTGCGGGGTTCGGACCGACCGACATCCGCCGCCGTGGGCGTGTAGCTCTTCAGTTCCGGCAAAAGGGACACCGCCCCCGAAGCCCCACCCGGGGCCGCGATGAGCTGCCACGACTCGCCCGCGGCCGGCCGCCGACGCTCGAACACCCACCCGTCGCCGTCCCCGTCGTCGGGGTTCCCCTCCTCGTGCCGCGCACTCACATCCCCGTCCGGGTCGGTCAGGGTCGCCGTAAACGCCAGACCCTCCTGAGGACTCGCAGGCAGGATCACCCTGCCCGGCTCGTCGACGTTGGTCAGACGCACCCTGACCGGAAACGGGGGCGACGACAGCGACCCGTCGCCGGCCGTCACCGTCACCTCATAGACGGTGTCGACGTTCGCGTCCCCCGGTGACTCGTAATCCGGCGGCGCCCGGAAACGCAGCCGACCCGACGCATCCAGCCGCATCGTGTCCGCATCGGCGCCGCCCAGCAACCACGTGATGGGAGTGCCTTCCGGGGCGGTGGCCGTATAGGTCGCCACCACGCCGGCGCCCTTCTCGGCAAACGTGGTGTCGCTGACTCCCGACACCACCGGCGCCTCGGGCGGCGGCGGCGGCCGGGCCGTCACCGGCCCGGTGGGCTCGCTCTGCGCGTTCTTGTTCGGACCGTGACCGTCCCGGTAGCTCACCCGCGCCCGCAGCAGGTGACCGACATCGGCCGCCGTCGGCGTGTAGCTCTTCAGCTCCGGCAAGGTCGACACCGCCCCCGAAGCCCCACCCGGGGCCGCGATGAGCTGCCACGACTCGCCCGCGGCCGGCCGCCGACGCTCGAACACCCACCCGTCGCGGTTCCCGTCGTCGGGATTCCCCTCCTCGTGCTCCGCACTCACGTCCCCGTCCGGGTCGGTCAGGGCCGCCGTAAACGCCAGACCCTCCTGAGGACTCGCAGGCAGGATCACCCTGCCCGGCTCGTCGATGTTGGTCAGACGCACCCTGACCGGAAACGGGGGCGACGACAGCGACCCGTCGCCGGCCGTCACCGTCACCTCATAGACGGTGTCGACGTTCGCGTCCCCCGGATCCTCGAAATCCGGCGGCGGCGCCCGGAAACGCAGCCGACCCGACGCATCCAGCCGCATCGTGTCCGCATCGGCGCCGCCCAGCGTCCACGTGATGGGAGTGCCTTCCGGATCGGTGGCCGCATACGTGACCACCACCCCCGAGCCCTTCTCGGCAAACGTGGTGTCGCTGACTCCCGACACCACCGGCGCCTCGTTGACGTCGGTCACACGCACCCGCACCGACACCGTGGTGTCGGCCGCCGCGTCCGGGCGGCCGTCGCTGAGCGACACCGTCATCTCGTAGATCTTGTCGCCGTTCGCGTCCCCCGGAGACTCGAAATCCGGCGGCGGCGCCCGGAAAAAAAGCCGACCCGACGCATCCAGCCGCATCGTGTCCGCATCGGCGCCGCCCAGCGTCCAGATGAGCGCATCGTTGTCCGGATCGGTGCCCGCATACGTGGCCACCACGCCGGCGCCGTTCTCGGCAAACGATACCGCCGAAGGACCGCTCGTGATCTCCGGCGGACCGTTGGTCCCCGGAACCGCCGGCGGGACCCCGAGCGACGCATCCGGACTCGTCTCCACCATCGGCCAGGCCAGCACCACCCGGCCATTCGAGGCCACCCCCCGAACCCGGAACCGGTAGCTCACCCCGTTGGTCAGGTCCGGCACCGTATACGAGGTCGTCGACGCCGTGCTGCCCGGGATCGGCTGCCACCCACTCCAGCTGCCCCAGCTGTCCTGACGCTCGCGCACCCGATACTGCCACCCCGCGATTCGGGAATCGGACGGGTCCGCCCAGACCAGCTCCACCGCGCCGTTCAACGCCTGGGCACGCAAGCCGTTGGGCGGACCTCCCACCGACTTCCCGAAGGGACCCTCCCGGGACCCGGCCAAGGCCCGCACCCGGAACCGGTAGCTCACCCCGTTGGTCAGGCCCGTCACCGTATACGAGGTCGTCGACGCCGTGCTGTTCGGGACCGGCTGCCACGCTCCCCAATCCTCTCCGGCCTGCCGCTGCCGATACTGCCACCCGGTGATGCGGGCATTGTTCGCGTCGTCCCAACGCAACGTCATCGACGCGTGGCCGGGGTCCGCCCGCAGGGTGCCCGGCGCCACCAAAGGCTTCGGAGCCGCCGACACCGTGAACGATTCGGCAACCAGACCCCCCGGACCGATCGCGCCTACCTGAAACCGGTAGGTCTCCTCCGCGTCCAGGCTGGACACCGTATGACTCGTCGTCGACGCCGTGCTGTTGGGCACGCTCTGCCAAAGACCCCAAGACCCGCTGCCCGCCTGCTGACGATACTGCCAGCCCCTGATAACCGGATCGTCCGGATCCGTCCAGGTCAACTCCACCGACCCGGCGGTCGGTCGCTGCCAGCGAAGACCCAGAACCAAACCCGAAGTCGACTCCGAAATCGTCGCCCCGTCCGAAGCGACCAGACGCATCTTGATTTGGTAGGTCACGCCCGGGTCCAGGCCCGTGATTCGCAGCGTCGCCGCCTGCCGGAAAGCGGCGGCTTGAGTCTCCGACGCGCCCCCGGCCAACCCCTCCACCGGCGCAAGGTCGGTTGCCGAAAAAGTCGATACCAGGCTCGCCCCGGCAGGCAGAAGCAGAGAAAAATGGGCCAGGTCTACGAAATCGCTGGTCGTCGTGACCCCCGTCGCGCTGATCGTCACCAGCTGATACCGGAGGTTGGCCGACGAAACCTGCTGCGCATCATCCGGAAGGTCCGGACCGTCCACCGGGGGAGAAAACACCAGGTCGAATTGCGCCTTGCCGGCCCCGCTTCGGGCCTTCACCGACAGCGGCTGCGTAAAAACCGGCAACGGGGACAGCCCCGCCTCCGCCGGCCAACCCGCAGGTTGACGGACCCGCACCTGGAACCGGTACGGCTGCGTGATGTCGAGGCCGTCCACCGTCTGCACAACCGAGACGCCCGTCGGATCCTCGTCCGACACCGTCGTCCAGGCAGTTTCCCAATCCGAGGTGCCCTCCTTCTTCCGGTATTCCCAGCTGATGTTGGGGTCACTCGGGTCGGTCCAACTCAGCTTCGCCTCGTGGTGCCCGAAAGCATCGGCCCCCTCGAGAACCCATCGCGCACCGAAATTCCCCGGCGCCGCCGGCAGGGATACCTGCGAGGCGGCCCCATCCCCTATCGCGTTGACCGCACGCACCTCGAAGGTGTATTCCTGGCCGTCGGTAAGCCTTTCGACCGTATGCTCCTCGAGGTCGGCCGCCGCCGTGTTGTCGGGCAGGGGAATCTCCTTCCAGTCCGGGTCCCAGGTGGTCCCCCCGTCCGTGCTCTGCCGGTAGTCATACCGCGTCAGCGCCGAACCGTTGTCGGCCGCCGTGACCCAATCCAGGGTCACCTCACCGTGGCCGGGGGTCACCTGCAGGTTGCCCGGCGCCGACGGCACATTCGCCACCACCGCCCCGGTGGGCGGAGATTCTTTGGCGGGTTTGATGTTGTTTGGGTCAAAGCCGTCGGTATACGAGGCACTTGCTATAAGCCGCTGGCCTATATCCTCAACCTCCGGCGTGTACGTGGATTCGGTGGCACCGGAAATCGATTCCGGTAGATCATCTATAAACTCGGAAAAATGTGACCATGCCCAGCTGGAAACGGTGCTTCCATCGTCATCGGTCACCGTCGCAGTCCATTCTTCGCCCACTCGCGGGGGACCCTCGCCGCGAGCTATGGTCGGGGCAACCGTCACCTTGCCAGGATCATCCTCGTCGGTCACTTCCACGGTGACGGGCAGCATGAAGCGAGAACCACTGGCGGCCCCGGAAGGACCCGAGGGCCTGGCCTGCACCGTTACTTTGTAGACATTGTCCCCCTCGGTATCGTCGCCTTCCGGTGCGTCGGTCGGAGACTCATGATCGGGTGGATTCAGAAAATGCAGCTGGCGAAACCCGCCCGAAGTCCCGGTGAGCTCAAACTGGGAGGAATCGAGCCCTGCCAGCGTCCAATCATACGAGCCGCTTTTTTCATATCTCCCAACGAAACTTTCCCAGTCCGAAGCATTATCAAAAACCTCGGGGAACTCGACGGCCGCAGGCCCGGCAAGACCCGACATGGGCGTTGCCGTAATACTGGCGGGCTCTCCTTCTTTACCCGCTTGGGTTCCCAGGGCAGAGCCGACGGCCAATACCTCAAAGGTGTATTCACTGTCGTTGCTCAGCCCGGTCACGGTATGGGTTCTCGCCGAGGAGGCCTTCAAGGGTTCGTCGGTCCAGGTCGAGGCCGAACTCAGACGATAACGCACTTTATACCTGGACTTTTGCAAAAGGCAGAATTCCTGGATAATCGGTCAAGGATTAGAGGGTAGCACGAATTCGATGGAACTTGGTATGTTTGGTAGGACGAAGGCATCCCCGGCCTCGGTTTCCCCTGGCCATGAGAGAGGTTGTTCATGCCAGGTATTGTTGATTTTCCCACGGTGGTTGAAGAAGCGGTGGCCGAGTTCGGCGGCCTCTTCGCCAACGCCCCGGAGCGCCGTCACTTTGGCGAGTATCTAACCGGGTTGATGGTGGCCGAACGCAAAAATGTATCGGCGATCAACGCCGAGTTCGTCGAGACCACCGATCAGTCCTGCCTGAACCGCTGGATTACGCAGGTGCGGTGGGACGGAAAATGGCTCAACGAACATCGCCTGGAATGGTTGCAGGAGCACCCTTCGACGCGCTATTCAGGGCGCGGGGTGATCGCCATCGACAACACCTTGGTCGGCCACAGCGGAGAAAAGATCGAGGATGTGGGGTGGTTTTGGGATCACTCGGACAAGCGCCATATGATTGCGCACGACTACGTCATCGCCAACTACGTGTGCACCTCGGGGAAATACTATCCGTTGGAATTCCGTCGCTTTCGCAAGGGCCGGGAAGGGGAGACGGACCCCTCCTTCAAGAGCCATACCGAGCTGTTCAAAGAGCTGGTGGACTGGGTCGTGTTCCGACAGATCCCGGGCGATTTCGCCTTCGACTGCTACTTCAGCAGTGTCGAGTGTCTCGATCACCTCCATAGTCATGAGCGCGGCTACGTAGGAGCCCTGAAGAGCAACCGCAAGGTCGAGTTCAAGGGCGGCCTGATGAAGGCCGCGGAAGTGGCTGCGAATATCCCGCCCGAGGATCGCAAACAGGTCAGCATCGGCAAGCGCAAACAATGGTATTTCACCAAAACCCTGAGTCTGCCCAAGCTCGAGCACCGGGTTCGCCTGGTGATCCTGTGGGATCGCAAGAACGGCAGGGAAGCGGTCAAGTTTCTACTGACCAATCGCGTGCACTGGGAGATCAGTCGTATTCTGAATGTTTATCGCAAACGCTGGACGGGCACCGAGACTTTTCATCGGGACGGCAAGCACCATCTGGGCATGGGAGACTGTCAGTTACGCAGCGGCGAGGGCCAGACCCGGCATATGTACCTCGTGATGCTGACGCACAGTCTGCTCATGGCACGGATGCGGCAGGGCCGTGCGCGTGACTGGGCTCATACCGTGCTGACGACCATTGGCGAAGCCTGTCGAGCCGTGTCGCGAGAGACGCTCAGCAAAACCATCTCCTGGGTAGTGGACCAAGCCTCAATAGGGTGGACAGAGCAGCGAATTGTCGCACATCTCAAACTTTAGTAAAAAAGCGGAGTTTGCAAAAGTCCAGTTATACGAGGCAATCGTGGCATGGTTGTTATCAGGCGCTTCCCAGGTGAGCTCTACGCGACCCTCGCCGATCGCCGCATCCAGGGAATTGGGAGCCAGCGGTGCAAAGCGCACATCAAACTCCATCACCCCTGCTTGCCCCGTAACCGTACTGATGTTTTCTATGTAAACTCCCGTAAAGGCATTCTGATTGTCTTTTCGACGGCCATGTCGATTGGCGGGGGGCTCATGCCCATCCGAGGAAGGGTTGGTATGGGGCGTGAATGCACTCCTGTTCGAGCTGCCATCCCATAAATCGTATTCATCTCCACGGTTGCCGTTGTACCTGCCATCGTAGTCATCATTTCCGGTGGAGAAGTCCAGATTGTCCCCGCCGAGCTCGGTGTCAGGCGTTTGAGGCGCATGGCTGGAGCGAGGGTCATACCCCTTGTCGCTGAAAAGCCCGTCGGCACTTTCCAAATCGACGCGCTTGTGCTTCTCATTACTGACGGCATTAAAGCTGGTTACGCCCTCGTCGATATGCCATATAGCCAAGCCACGGGTCGGGGCCAAGCCGTCATAATAACTGCCCGGGGTAGTCGCCGTCCTCGTACGATGGGTGTTCTGCCGATTCTCCACCAAAAAGTATTCCTGGTCTGAACCGGGAATCGGGATCTTGTAGGCACCCGTGGAGGAGGTGTTGATGTCCGAAATCCGGATATCCGCTTCATCGGAATCAAGGACCCGGGGGGTGACCCATCTTACATGCGCCCGCGACCACACCGAGTAGGGGTTTGGTCCGGAACTGGTCATGTCAAGCGGGGCATCTTGCGGCCAGCCCGAGGCACCTCCCATGACCCCCCAGTTGCCTATACCGGCAGATTGTCTGGTTCGTTCACTGTCTTCAATTGTCTTGTTTCCGTTTGCATCTATCGGATCGTCCCGGTCAAAGAGCTCGGGCAGGCCCATTATGTGGCCATACTCGTGCGCCAAAACGGCAGAAATAAAAGGCATGCTTCTCCGCCAATCCGTGGTGATTACGGTTTCGATGCCGACCCCATCCTCGGTCACATTATTCAGATCGTAAAAGACCGTTCCATTGGGACCGCATTCTGAACCAAACGCCGCCGGAACTACGGCGATTACCATGTCGACCATGTCATTGTCGTTTTTGTCCAAAGCGTCATGGCTGAAGTCAATTTCATCGTCGGCGTTGCCGATCACTTCTTCTACAAAGTCCCGCACTCCTGCGGACCAGCCACTACAGGGATCTCCAACGTAATTGGAAACCTCTTCCTGGTCCGATTCGAACCAGGTTGTATTTATGCCCCCCGGAGGAGGCGCCAAGGTCAGAGTGCCATAGGACATCTCATCCATAAAGTGGGCAAGGCTGCCGATATGGGTACGAGTTAGCAACCTGTCGGCGCGCTGATCCCGAACCCCGTCCCGGTCCGCAAGCGTTGTCAAAGAAGGATCATCTGCCGTCCTGTTCGCGAATTTCCCGAAAAGAACCACCGGCTGAATGGTCCTGTTGCCACCATTACGGAAAAAAGCCAAGTCGTGATGCTGCCTGGCCCCCACAGCCCCGTCCCCCAACCCTTCGGGAGGATGATACCCGCAGATGAACTCCTGACTCGAAGCAATGGACGTGCTGAGCCCGATAAGGAAAAGAGCCAACCATTTCATCTTTGATTATCTCCTGTGTTCGGTGGACTTTGCCGAATCGGTGGGATGTTTCCCTCGGTAAAACGAGTTTTTCACCGCTCCCCACGAGGTAGATTCGATCGAGGTGGGTTTATCTGAGGGGGGATAGTACACCCAGTCAAACAGGATGTAATAAATGACGCTGGAATCAGCTCTCAGGACGATATCCAGAATGTGCATCAGACCCGTCCCCCCCTCTTGGGTCTGGAACGCATAGATGTGGCCGTCTTTGGGGACGATCCGTCCCTCGTCGAAAAGCCGCAGGTCGACGAGGGCCCATTCTGAGACCAATCGGGCGAAATCATCGGTCTCCAGATGAGCCCCTCTTTTGTATCGGGTAAAAGAAAAGGGGCTGCGGGCCTGTCCATGGTCCGTCAGCTGAGACAGGACCAGATCGACTTCTTCCTCCCATTCGGGGACGGGGGAGCCTTCGCTGAAGTCAAACCCATCGAGCAGGAAAAGGGTATCCCGTTCTCCCACTACCGGGGGGAGATCGGGATCCACCAAAAGCACCAGCTTTCCCGCGGCTTCCTCAAACGACACCGTCTCCCCCGACTGAACCGCGGAAACAGGGGTAAGGACATTCCGATAGACAGGACTGGAAGAGACCCCGATTTCTTCCCGGAAGAAACGCCCTAACCCGTACCCGTTCACAAATTGAACCAGCCAATCAAGGTCACCCACAGACTCCGCATTATCAAAGCGATAGGTGACTTCCAAAAACTGATCTTGATACCTTGGACGCTTGACGACATCCAAGTGGTAGGGATACACCGGGAAGGTCAACTCATCTCTCATCCATGGGTTCACCTCGATGTGGTCAACCCCCCATTCATTGGGGACGTATCCAAAGGCTGACGCAGGAGTTACTCGGTAGCTTTGCAGGGAAAACCACCCGAAATCGTACAAGGGGATGTCCTCGCCGTTTCGGTGAAAAAGCAGGATGCCCTCCTGGGACAATCGCACCTTCTCGCCCGCCAAAAAAAACCTGGGCATCCGCGGCCAGGTATACGACGGCTCGGAGAAAACGAAATACTCAAACCCATTGATATGTTCGGTGTGCGTTATTTCGACCGTAAGAACCGCCGTGTCGGGGCGCAGTAGGGCATGGGGTGGGGCCGACTCCCCATCCATCGGATATTCAGGGATTTCAAACTGCTTGAAATACGGTTCCCAGTATCCTTCCTGGTCGGCATTGACGATATCCGGCCAAAGCCTGTCTCTGGCGAAATACATCTCATTCAGATACTCGTGGGAAAAGGTCCACTGGTTTCCCACTTCCAAAGGGACGAAATCTCCCGGGTTCAACTTTCTGGAGACATCCTCCGTTTCTTGAGCCGTCCCCCAGGTTGGATGGCCAAGGAACGCCAGTAAGAACGCGAGGTGCCGTATTCCGCTCATTCGATTTCCACCCCTTTCATTTTGAAGGAGCCAAGAACGCTTCCTTGATGCGCCCCCCAGGATTGCTTTGCGACCACCGCGTCATCATCGATGGTGGGGGTGGGCAACGGGATCATGGCTGGGTCGACCGGAGCCAGAAGAAGTCGGAAACCACCGCCGAGGTCTTCCACGAATCATCCTTGGCGCCGGACAAGTACCACCAATCGGTGTCGTTGAAGTCCGGGCCGTCCAGTCAACGTAGGGCCACCCAAGGCCGATGAGGTTGCCTTCTTCCAGGTCGGTTTGAACCGAGGTTTCCAGATCATTCCAACATGAATCTCCGGCGGCCGGACCGCAAGCGACCCGTCCGGACTCGTCTCCACCATCGGCCAGGCCAGCACCACCCCGCCATTCGAGGCCACCCCCCGCACCCGGAACCGGTAGCTCACCCCGTTGGTCAGGTCCGGCACCGTATACGAGGTCGTCGACGCCGTGCTGCCCGGGACCGGCTGCCACCCACTCCACCTGCCCTGACCCTCGCGCACCCGATACTGCCACCCCGCGATACGGGAATCGGACGGGTCCGCCCAGACCAGCTCCACCGAGCCGTCCAACGCCTGGGCCCGCAAGCCGTTGGGCGGACCGCCCACCGACTTCCCGTGGGGACCCTCCTCGGACCCGGCCAACGCCCGCACCCGGAACCGGTAGCTCACCCCGTTGGTCAGGCCCGTCACCGTATACGAGGTCGTCGACGCCGTGCTGCCCGGGACCGGCTGCCACGCTCCCCAATCCTCTCCGCCTGCCGCTGCCGATACTGCCAGCCGGTGATGCGGGCATTGTTCGCGTCGTCCCAACGCAACGTCATCGACGCGTGGCCGGGGTCCGCCCGCAGGGTGCCCGGGGCCACCAAAGGCTTCGGAGCCGCCGACACCGTGAACGATTCCGCCAACGGACCCCCCGGCACCAGCGCCCGCACCTGGAACTGGTAGGTCTCCTCCGCCTCGAGACCCGAGACCGTGTCCGTCGTCGTCGTCGCGCCGGGGTCGCGCACGTTCTGCCAGCCCTCCCACGAGCCGCTGCCGGCCCGCTGACGATACTGCCAAGTCCTGATAAACGGCTTGTTGGGATCGGTCCAGCTCAACGCCACCGACCCGGCGGTCGGTCGCTGCCAGCGAAGACCCAGAACCGTACCCGAAGTCGACTCCGAAATCGTCGCCCCGTCCGAAGCGACCAGACGCATCTTGATTTGGTAGGTCACGCCCGGGTCCAGGCCCGTGATTCGCAGCGTCGCCGCCTGACGGAAAGCGGCGGCTTGAGTCTCCGACGCACCCCCAACCGTCGTTTCAACCGGCGCAAGGTCGGTTGCCGAAAAAGTCGATGCCAGGCTCGCCCCGGAAGGCAGAAGCCGAGAGAAATTGGCCAGGTCTACGAAATCGCTGGTATTCGTCGCGCCCTCCGCGTCGACGGTCACCAGCTGATACCGGAGGTTGCCCGACGAAACCTGCTGCGCATCATCCGGAAGGTCCGGACCGTCCACCGGGGGAGAAAACACCAGGTCGAATTGCGCCTTGCCCGAACCGCCCCGGGGCAGCACCTGCAGCGACTGCGTAAAAACCGGCAACGGAGACAGCCCCACTTCGGATTCGGGACCCGGTACGCGTCCGGCACGGGCCCGCACCTTGAACCGGTACGTCTTCCAGCTCTTCAGGCCATCCACCTCCTGCGTGACCGTATTCAGGGAGGCATCTTCGTCGGACACCGTCTGCCAGGAACCCAAGGTCCCGCTGCCTTCCTTCTTCTGATATTGCCACCCCGTAATCCGGGTATCGCTCGGGTCGGTCCAGCTCAGACTCGCCTTGGAGTGTCCGAAGGCATGGCTGCCGTCGAAAACCCATTGCGCACGCAGATTCTCAGGCGGCGACCCACAGTTGGACAGGGTAACCTCCGACATGGTCAGGGTGCCGCCGGACTCCTCCTCCGCACAATGCTTCGCGTCCTTCACCGTCACCCCGGTCAAAGTCGCCTCGCCCCCGCTCTTCACCCGGATCCCGTACCAGTCCTCGTCGGACGGGTCGGTGGTGTTGCTCGAGCCCAAGGTGATGCCGCTCGCCGTCGCAACAAGCTCGCCCTCGACGATCAGCTCCGAGCGGGCGGTGTCGCTGCCCCCGCCGGTTTCGTCGCTGTTGGCCGCAAAGCGAATCTCGGTATCGGCTGCGATGGTCAGGTCCATTCCGTCGGGAATCGTGACGTCGCCGGTGACCAGGATCGTGCCCGACCACTTGCTGCTGCCGACCAACTCACCCGACCAGGGGGTGGGGTTGGTGGAGACGTGGAAGTTGTCGAGGAACAGGGTGTTGTCGGCAGGAGAACGGTATTTGCCGCCGTAGTGGATGTCCGCCCAGGCTCGGTTGATCCCGATAGTATCGTGGGTCGTATAGGCCAAATCATAAACGCATAAATCCGGATCCTTCTCGCCGTTGATCCAGACCTCGGTCAGGCCGTTTTCATGGCCCGGATCGTTCATTTTGATGCGCTGCTCGATGCGATACCATTGGTTCATCTGAAGGCGTGGCGCGGCGTTCCAATCAACTCTTCCCTCCGTCTCGTCATAAGGCCAGTGATCGCCTGTGTCGTTCTCCTGGTTCAGGTGATAGACGTAGGACAACGGCGACCATTGGTTTGTGGGGTATTCCGGCCCCCTTCCCGCCAGCAGGCGCGCCGACCACCCCACAGACCCTTGCTCCGGATCGGGCCTCCAGCCGCCCGCCCCGGCATTGTACGTGCCTGCCAGACCAGGGATTTTTACTACATGTCTTTCTAAGAAACGCCAGCCATCCTCCAGTTTAACATGATACCTCAGGTACATCTCATCGTTATCCGGCACTAACGAATCGTAGATCCGATCATTACCCCTTGGCCATAGGTTCGTCGCGTCGCCACGGACGATCCTGCCGCCCAGGTAGTAGCTGATGCTTCGCCCGAAGTGGAGGGAGGGGAGTGCATCCCCCCTGTCATCCGTGCTCGTGGAATCCGGTATGAACACTTCCAAGGACCGGTTGGCTAGTGTCCTGTCGCAGAGATTCGTTCACAAAGTCTCTTGATTTTGGCGAGGATGGAATCCGCCGTAGCCGTCCAGACGAAAGGGTGTGCGTTGGCGTTCCATTTGGCCGTGTAGCGTTCGATTCGCTCGATGAGCTCCGACACCTTGCGGAACGAATCGCGCCGAACCGCCTGGCGGGTGAGGATATTGAACCAGATCTCCACCTGATTGAGCCACGAAGCATACGTGGGAGTGTAGTGAAGGTGAAATCGGGGACGCCGTGCCAGCCATCGCTTGACCTTGGCATGCTTATGCGTGGCGTAGTTGTCGACGACGAGATGAATATCGAGGTCAGCGGGCACGTTGGCCTCGATGTGGCGCAGGAACTGGAGGAACTCCTGGTGACGATGACGGGGCTTGCACTGGGTCATCACTTCCCCGGTGGCGATGTCCAGGGCGGCAAACAGGGTGGTGGTGCCGTGCCGCTTGTAGTCGTGCGTAATCCCTTCCACGTATCCCAGTCCCAGGGGCAGCATGGGCTGACTTCGTTCCAACGCCTGGATCTGGCTCTTCTCGTCCACGCACAGCACCAGGGCGTGCTCGGGGGGATTCAGGTATAAGCCGACGATATCCCGTACTTTGTCGACAAAGAAAGGATCGGTGGAAAGCTTGAAGCGCTTGTGTCGATGGGGCTGCAAACCATACGTGCGCCAAATGCGATGAACCGCGTCCTTGGTCAGGCCGGTTTCTTCGCCCATGGAGCGCACCGACCACTGTGTTTCGTCTTTGGGCTTGGTCTTCAGGGTCTTGTATACCACCTCGGCTACCTGCTCGTCCGTGATCGATCGCGGCGCCCCTGAACGTAGTTCATCATACAAGCCATTGAGTCCGTTGTCGAGAAAACGCCGGCGCCATTTGCCCACCGTAGCTCGCGTCACACCCACCGCGGAAGCGACCGCTTCATTGGGCCAGCCATCGGCGGCCAGCAGCACCATCTCGGCTCGCCGCACCAATCCGTGGGGAAGACTTCGTGATTTGGCCATCGATTCCAGTCGTTCCCGGTCCGACGGACTCAGCTCTAACGGCGTTAATGGACGCCCCGTCACCATAGGTCTCTCCTTTCAGAAGGGGGATAAGGGAAACCTACGGCACTTTCAATTGTTTGTACAGTTAATTACACGACATGACACTAGGACAACGCCGTCTATTGTTGTATCGAGAAGGGCGCGGTCGGCTCTTCCGCCTCGGATGCGATTGAACTTGACATGAGGCAGGGGCTGAGGCGTGATGGTATTTTCGTTGACAACGTGTTGCGCCCACGTGCGCAGACTATGATCCTCGAAGTCCTGCTTGAAGTAGGTCGTGTCCTGTGCCAGGGCAGTTCCGCTCAGGCACAAGGCGGCGTACAGGATCGCTCTTTTCATCCCGGAACCTTTCGGGTTTTGGTGTTTTTAGTTGGGTTGGAGTTTTTACCGCTGTTCTTTTTTGACCTGCCCCCAAGTCTTCTCAGAGGGCTGGTCAGAGGGCTGGTCGCCGACGACCGTAGTGGAATCGAGCGCATGCTCCCAAGCACCGAAATGGGCGTCTCGAGACCGCTTCTCCGTGCCATCCAAACCCACCTCGTAGATGCCCCCCGAGGCGCCCGTCGCCCCGTCGCTCACCTGGGTGAAGGCGATGCGCCGGCTGTCGGACGACCAGGAAAGAGCGCCGACCTGGACATTGTCCAGAAGCTCCCGCACCTGCGCCCCGGCAGAATCGGCGACAAAAAGCCCGGGCCCCCAGACGTCACCGAAGGCGATATGGCCGCCATCCGGCGACCACGCACCGTAGCTGGTGCTCTTCGACAAGTACGTGCGGGAAGGGGAGTCCGTGGAGGATGATCCGGTAACCGTGTCGAGGTCGTCGAGGTCGAAGACCAGCAGCGTGTAGCATTCGTCGAAACAGTCGTTATACAAAAACTTGCGGCCGTCCGGCGAGAAGGGAGAAGGCCATGCGTTGGCCAGACTGCCTTGTTTGGCGAGCAGCCGGAGATTCGTGCCGTCCTTCTTTATCGAGTAGAGATCGAGCAGGTGGGCTATACTTCCAAGATCAAAGAAGATCGTCTCTCCATCGGGGTGCCATTTGGGATGTCCGGCCCCCGCATTTCCGGATGGGGAAATCGTTCGATTATCAAGCAGCAGGGTTTCTTCCTCGGTCTCGAGATCCATCAGGTACAGATCCGCCAGTCTTACATAGACCATGTGGGTCCGATCCGGAGAAAGGGCGGGAGTATACCCCACGGCGAGCTCCCGTTCGCCGCTCCCGTCCAAGTTGCTTCGGTAGATCACATACTCTCGGTCGTCATCGACGAACTCCCAATAAACCTTGAACCCCTGGTCCTGCCCGGCTTCTTCCTCCTCTTGGGCTTGGGCTTCGACCGGCATTTCGCATCCAAAGCAGAAAAGGAATGCGAGAAGTAGTACGAGCGCTTTCATGCGTCACCTCCGCGATTGATTGTAATGTGATTTAGTTGCTGTGCTTTGACCTGCCCCCAAGTCTTTTCGACGATTACCGTACCGGAATCGAGCGCATGCTCCCAAGCGTCGAAATGGGCGTCTCGAGACCGCTTACCCGTGCCATCCAGTTCCACCTCGTAGATGCCCCCAGAGGCGCGCGCCCGTCGCCCCGTCGCTCACCTGGGTGAAGGCAATCCGCTGGCTGTCGGACGACCAGGAAAGAGCGCCGACCTGGACATTGTCCAGAAGCTCCCGCACCTGCGCCCCGGCAGAATCGGCGACAAAAAGCCCGGGCCCCCAGACGTCACCGAAGGCGATATGGCCGCCATCCGGCGACCACGCACCGTAGCTGGTGCTCTTCGACAAATACGTGCGGGCCAGCACCACCCGGCCATTCGAGGCCACCCCCCGAACCCGGAACCGGTAGCTCACCCCGTTGGTCAGGTCCGGCACCGTATACGAGGTCGTCGACGCCGTGCTGCCCGGGATCGGCTGCCACCCACTCCAGCTGCCCCAGCTGTCCTGACGCTCGCGCACCCGATACTGCCACCCCGCGATTCGGGAATCGGACGGGTCCGCCCAGACCAGCTCCACCGCGCCGTTCAACGCCTGGGCACGCAAGCCGTTGGGCGGACCTCCCACCGACTTCCCGAAGGGACCCTCCCGGGACCCGGCCAAGGCCCGCACCCGGAACCGGTAGCTCACCCCGTTGGTCAGGCCCGTCACCGTATACGAGGTCGTCGACGCCGTGCTGTTCGGGACCGGCTGCCACGCTCCCCAATCCTCTCCGGCCTGCCGCTGCCGATACTGCCACCCGGTGATGCGGGCATTGTTCGCGTCGTCCCAACGCAACGTCATCGACGCGTGGCCGGGGTCCGCACGCAGGGTGCCCGGCGCCACCAAAGGCTTCGGAGCCGCCGACACCGTGAACGATTCGGCAACCAGACCCCCCGGACCGATCGCGCCTACCTGAAACCGGTAGGTCTCCTCCGCGTCCAGGCTGGACACCGTGTGACTCGTCGTCGACGCCGTGCTGTTGGGCACGCTCTGCCAAACCCCCCAAGACCCGCTGCCCGCCTGCTGACGATACTGCCAGGCCGTGATCGCCGGATCGTCCGGATGCGTCCAGGTCAACTCCACCGACCCGGCGGTCGGTCGCTGCCAGCGAAGACCCAGCACCGAACCCGAAGTCGACTCCGAAATCGTCGCCCCGTCCGAAGCGACCAGGCGCATCTTGATTCGGTAGGTCACGCCCGGGTCCAGGCCCGTGATTCGCAGCGTCGCCGCCTGCCGGAAAGCGGCGGCTTGAGCCTCCGACGCGCCCCCGGCCAACCCCTCCACCGGCGCAAGGTCGGTTGCCGAAAAAGTCGATACCAGGCTCGCCCCGGCAGGCAGAAGCAGAGAGAAATTGGCCAGGTCTACGAAATCGCTGGTCGTCGTGACCCCCGTCGCGCTGATCGTCACCAGCTGATACCGGACGTTGGCCGACGGGACCGTATAAGCGCTTTCCGGCAGGTCCTCATCCTCGACCGACAGGTCAAACCCCACCTCGAACTGCGCCTTGCCCGCCCCGCCTCGGGGCTTCACCGACAGCAGCTGCCGGAAATGCGATGGCGGGGACAACATCACCTCCGGCTCCGCCCCCGTGAAGGTCCCGTAGCGAGGCCGCACCTTGAACCGGTGCCCCCGCCACATCTTCACGCCCTCCACCGTATGCGTGACCGTAGTCGCACCGCTGCCGCTTATCTCCTGCCAGTCCTGCCAGGCCAAAGAGCCCGCCTTCCGCCGTGTGTCCCATCCCGTAATGCGGGGTATCGCCCGGATCGTCCCAGGTCAGCGTGACTTTGTGGTCGGCAAAAATATCGAGACCGTCCAGAACCCATTCCGCCGCCAGGTTTTCCGGGGGCATGGTAACCTGCGCCGCGGCGCCGTCCCCGACCTCGTTGACGGCCCGCACCTCGAAGGTGTACACGGTGCCGTTCGTCAGGCTCGTGACCGTGTGCTCCTCGAGGTCGGCGGCCGTCGTGCCGGAGGGAAGGGGAATCGTCCCCCAGTCCGGCGACCACGTCGTCCCCCCGTCCGTGCTCTGGCGGTAATCATATCTGGTAAGCGCCGAGCCGTTGTCCGCCGGCGTGTCCCAGGTCAAAAGCACCGCACGATCGCGCGGGGCCGCCCGCAGGTTTCCAGGCGCCGAGGGCACATCAACCACCACCTTCGGCGGGACGGGCAGCGGCGAAAGTTCCTTTTTCTCTGGGCCATGACCGTCGGTATAGCCAACTTCAGCAATCAGTTCATAGCCAATATCTTCTGCAACCGGAGTGTACCGCGAATCAGTGGCACCCATAATCGGGTCTGGAAGATTTGGAGCCCGGGTGAGAATGCCATTATGGTCGAATACCGATCCCCGCTTCCATTGCCAATTGATCCCGGTAGGGGGGTTATTGGGGTCAGGGCTGTCGGGGTCTGTCAGGGTCGCGGTCAGCTCCACGTCCACTTGGTAACGGTCAGGCGTCACCGTCACCATGCCCCTTTCATTTTCATTGGTTACCTCAACGGTGACCGGTTTCATTAGGGGCGTTTCGCTAGCCCCGCTCGCGCCTGTCTCCTCTACCGTTATGGTTATTTCAAAAAAATTATCCCCATCAGCAGAAGTTGGAGCTTCAAAGTTGGGGGGATTCAGAAAAAGCAGTTCGCGAACCCCGCCCGAGCCCGAAAGCTCGAACTTGCCATCATCGTCACCTTCCAGGTCCCAACGATAGGAGCCAGCTTTTTCATACCTCCCCACCAACCTTTCCCAGTTCGAAGTGTTGTCCGGTATCTCCTCAAACTCCGGGGACGAATCTCCTTTGATGGTCTGTTGGGGGATGGCGGTGATACTGGCGGGCTCTCCCTCCTTGTTATTGCTGGCAACGGCGAATACCTCAAAGGTGTATTCACTGTCGTTGGTCAGTCCCGTCACCGTATGACTGGTCACTGACTTGCCCAACGGGTCTGACACCATCCAATCAGTTTCCGAAGTCGATGAACTGAGGCGGTGTCGGACCTTATACGAGGCGATCGTGGCGGGGTTGGGGTTGGGGTTGGGCGCTTCCCAGGTGAGCTCTACGCGACCCTCGCCGATCGCCGCATCCAGGGAATTGGGAGCCAGCGGTGCAAATTGAAGATCAAACGCCATCACGCCGGGCTTGGCTGAAACCGGTCGGATGTTTTCTATAAACACCCCGGTGAAAACATTCTGCCGGGTCGCTATAGGCTGTGGCCTTTTGGCTATGAAACCCTGTTCGTACCCACCCGTGGAGGGATTGGTGTCCGGGGTAAATTGGGTGTGGGAGCTTCCATCCCAAAGATCGGTAGCGTCTCCTACGTTACCATTGCGAGTAGCTTGATAGCTGGGAATGCATCCAGCGGCAACATCGGAACAGGTTGTGTAATCCAGATTATCACCCCCGGCCTCAACATCCTTGGTGTTGCCAGGATACCCCCGGTCCGAAAACAGGCCATCGGCACATTCCAAATCAACACGCTTGTGTCTCTCATATTCGTTGGCATCATCGCCGGAACCTGCGTCTTCATCAATATGCCAGATGGCCAAACCACTTCCACCTTCCGGCATGTAGATATCGTAGGCACTCCCCCCCGTCTTCTGACGATTGGAGACCAGGAAGTATTCAGACTCGGAAATGGGGATTTTGTAGGCACTATTCGAAGAAGAGGTTACTTTTTGGACTTCGACTCCCGATTGGTCGGCTTCCAAAACCACAGGGTCCACCCACTCCACTTCCACCCGTGACCACATCGACATGGGATTGGGGCCATCGTTTACCGGATCGGATTTGCCGGTGGGCGTATGTTCCCATCCCAAGTTACCCGACGCCATCACCCCCCAACGGCCGATGCCGGCACTGTGACTTGCCGAATTGATTTTGTCCCGCTGATGGGTGCGATCAAAAAGTTCAGGCAGGTCCATCGCATGACCGTATTCGTGGGCCAAAACTCCAACGATGTAAGCGAAACTGCCCCGATAGTCCGCGGTGATAACCCTATCCAAACGGGTTTTTCCATCTACGGGCGTAGGAAGGGACAAATTATAAAAAACGGTCCCATTCTTACTGCATTCATCGCCAAAGTCTCGTGGTGTGATAACGGCTACCATGTTCGTTTGGCTGAAGTCAACTCCCTCCGCATCGGCCTCCACAATTACTTCCTGGACGAATCTCTTCACACCTGAATACCAGGTGGCGCAGGGAGACCCTACGTAATCGGAGACTTCGTCATCGCTGGATTCATACCATCTTGCAGTACTCCCGGTAAGGGGAGGGGCCAAAGTCAATTTACGATGCGACATCTTGAAGAAATAATGCGACAAACTTCCTTCATGGGTTATGGATAGGAAGTTGGCTGCACTCTGGTTTATTCTCCCTTCTCGATCCGAAAGGCTCAATAAAGAGCTGTCGTTATTTTCCGCACCATTGAACTCCCCATACAGGATCATCGGTCTCACGGTTCCTTCTCGATAGAGATTGACCGTGCCACTTGCTCCCGTGGCTCCGTCTTCGGGGGGTACAAATCCGCAAACGAATTCTTCACTCCGAGCAATCGACGCGCTGAAACCAACCAACAGAACCGCCAGGATTTTCACCCAGTTTCCATGGTGGGCAAATGGGTTGATCTGAAAAAGATGGCAACGCATGAGCGTTCCTCCATTTGAAAAAGGCTAGCACGAGCCCACAAGGGGGTACCCTTGGGGAGGTGTTGTGTAGATAGATAGGCAACTACTTCTCTCCTAACGCAGAAGATTTTTCAGTTCTCCCCACGATAAAGACTGGATAATAGTAGAATCCTCCGAAGGAGGATAGTAAACCCAGTCGAACACTATATAGATGCCACTGCCAATCCGGGAGCGGACTACATCCAGGACATTCATCAGAGCAATCCCTCCTTCCTGGGTCCAAAACGCATAGGTATTCAACTCCTGGGGTATAACCGACCAGGGACGAGGGTCTTTCTGAAGATCGGGGGGACCCGTGGAGACCAAACCGGTGAAATCCACTCTCCCCAGATCGGCAAGACCTGTAAGGGATACCAATTTTTCAGGCTCCAGAGAGAGCCCGTCATTGGGATCTATTCGTTGCCAAAACTCAATGTCGTCGTTCTCTTCATCGAATAACCACTTTGGATTCAGTTTTTGTCCTTTGCTGAAATCAAATCCTCCGAGGGAGTATAAGGTGTCGCGTTGTCCCACTATCGGGGGAAGTTCGGGTTCCATCAGGGTTACAAGTTCCCTCGTCGCTTCTTCATAGGACGCCTGTTTTCCCGAGAGTAAAACCGAGACAGGTTTGAGAACGTTGGAATAGTGTTCGGAATAATGAAGACCGTAGACTTTTTGCTCCCATTGTCCGAGCCCATACCCTTTTACGAACAGAACCTTCCAGTCCTCATTCAGAAGTGGAGAATTGAGACGAAATTCAACTTCCAAAACCTGACCCTGATTGGCTGGTGTTATCAGGATGTCCAGGTGATCCCGAAGGTTCGGGATAAAGGTGAGGCTATCGGTCATCCTCCGGACAATCCACACCCTTACGGGGAGGAGCCCAATGGCCGGGGCCACTTCATACTCGTACCTCTCCGACGATGTGCTAAAATCATACAAGGGGACATCTGACCCCTCTTCGTTGAAGACCAGGATACCCTCCAACCAGCGCACCTTCTTTCCGGCCAAAAAACCTTTGGGCAGCGGTGGCCAGGAATACGATGGTTCGCTGAAAACGAAATAATCTTCTCCGGAAATCCACTCCGTATGGGTGATTTCAACGGTAAGGTCAGCCGGCTCCGAATGGGTCAGGGAGTTGGGCGGGTGATTGCTCTCCTCTTCAAACGGATATCCAGGCACCTCGAATTCCCTTAGATATGCTTTTGTTTCTTCATCCATGTTATCAGGCGGGTCATACCCATACATGTCGTTCAAATACTCATGAGTAAATGTCCATCGGTTGCCCACTTCCAAAGGAAGAAAATCAGACGGGTTGAGCCCTAACTCGAAAGAATCCGGCTCGCCCATTTCATGTTCCGCAACAGCGGCTACATATCCAAAAAACAAGGCCAACAGGGTCGTTCCAACCCGGGGGAGATGGCCAGCCAGGAAAACCAGTATGAACATGAGGTGCCATAGTCGCATTGTGTCCCTCCATTCACTGTTTTTTTGGTTTCGGAAGTCTTGAAGTTGCGGGTACGGTCCAGGTACATCTGGACTTTTGCAAACTCCGCTTTTTTACTAAAGTTTGAGATGTGCGACAATTCGCTGCTCTGTCCACCCTATTGAGGCTTGGTCCACTACCCAGGAGATGGTTTTGCTGAGCGTCTCTCGCGACACGGCTCGACAGGCTTCGCCAATGGTCGTCAGCACGGTATGAGCCCAGTCACGCGCACGGCCCTGCCGCATCCGTGCCATGAGCAGACTGTGCGTCAGCATCACGAGGTACCTATGCCGGGTCTGGCCCTCGCCGCTTTTGTAACTGACAGTCTCCCATGCCCAGATGGTGCTTGCCGTCCCGATGAAAGGTCTCGGTGCCTGTCCAGCGTTTGCGATAGACGTTCAGTATACGAGCGATCTCCCAGTGCACGCGATTGGTGAGTAGAAACTTGACCGCTTCCCTGCCGTTCTTGCGATCCCACAGGATCACCAGGCGAACCCGGTGCTCGAGCTTGGGCAGACTCAGGGTTTTGGTGAAATACCATTGTTTGCGCTTGCCGATGCTGACCTGTTTGCGATCCTCGGGCGGGATATTCGCAGCCACTTCCGCGGCCTTCATCAGGCCGCCCTTGAACTCGACCTTGCGGTTGCTCTTCAGGGCTCCTACGTAGCCGCGCTCATGACTATGGAGGTGATCGAGACACTCGACACTGCTGAAGTAGCAGTCGAAGGCGAAATCGCCCGGGATCTGTCGGAACACGACCCAGTCCACCAGCTCTTTGAACAGCTCGGTATGGCTCTTGAAGGAGGGGTCCGTCTCCCCTTCCCGGCCCTTGCGAAAGCGACGGAATTCCAACGGATAGTATTTCCCCGAGGTGCACACGTAGTTGGCGATGACGTAGTCGTGCGCAATCATATGGCGCTTGTCCGAGTGATCCCAAAACCACCCCACATCCTCGATCTTTTCTCCGCTGTGGCCGACCAAGGTGTTGTCGATGGCGATCACCCCGCGCCCTGAATAGCGCGTCGAAGGGTGCTCCTGCAACCATTCCAGGCGATGTTCGTTGAGCCATTTTCCGTCCCACCGCACCTGCGTAATCCAGCGGTTCAGGCAGGACTGATCGGTGGTCTCGACGAACTCGGCGTTGATCGCCGATACATTTTTGCGTTCGGCCACCATCAACCCGGTTAGATACTCGCCAAAGTGACGGCGCTCCGGGGCGTTGGCGAAGAGGCCGCCGAACTCGGCCACCGCTTCTTCAACCACCGTGGGAAAATCAACAATACCTGGCATGAACAACCTCTCTCATGGCCAGGGGAAACCGAGGCCGGGGATGCCTTCGTCCTACCAAACATACCAAGTTCCATCGAATTCGTGCTACCCTCTAATCCTTGACCGATTATCCAGGAATTCTGCCTTTTGCAAAAGTCCAGGTACATGGTTTACAGATCAGTCCAGGTACATGGCTTACAGTTTCGCCCACCTTTGAGCATCTCAAGGAGCATGCTCACATGCCCTGGAACGAAACCTCAGCCATGGACCAACGAATGCACTTCATCGCCGATTACCTCGAGGACTACTTCCCCTTTTCCGACCTGTGCCGTCGCTACGGCATCAGCCGTCCCACCGGCTACAAGTGGGTGCAGCGGTATGTCGACGCAGGCGCGGCCGGCTTGATGGAGGCGTCGCGTAGACCGGTCCGTTGCCCGCACGCTACGCCGTCCGACCTCGTAGAGGCGATTCTCGAGGCGCGCCACAGACACCCGACCTGGGGTGCCAAGAAGCTGTTGGCGCTCCTCTGGCGGTCGCAGCCGCATCGCCCCTGGCCGGCACGCACCACTGTCTGCGATATCCTCAAACGCCATGGCCTGGTGCCGACGCCGCGGACGCGGCGCCGGCCGGGCCCTGCGGGGCCGCCCCAGACTCCCCTGAGCGAGCCCAATCACGTCTGGACCGCCGACTTCAAGGGGCAGTTCAAGACCCTGGATGGCCGCTACTGCTACCCGCTGACCGTCGTCGACGGCTACAGCCGCTTCCTGCTGGGGTGCCAAGCCCTCACAGCGCCCCAGGGACCGCTGAGCCGGCCGGTCTTCCACCGGCTCTTCCGAGAGTATGGCCTGCCCCGCATCATCCGCACCGACAACGGCGCCCCCTTCGCCTCCTCCCAGGCGCTGGGACGGCTCTCCCAGCTGTCGGTCTGGTGGATTCGGCTCGGCATCGTGCCCGAGCGCATCCAGCCCGGCTGCCCGCAGCAGAATGGGCGCCACGAACGCATGCATGGCACGCTCAAGTCGGAGGCGACGATTCCCCCCGCTGCGTCCCGCTTCGGACAGCAATACCGCTTTACCCGCTTCCGTAACGAATACAACCAGGTACGACCCCACGAGGCCTTGGACCAACGACCTCCGATCGAGTTCTACCAACCCTCGCCCCGTCCTTTCCCCAGAAAACTGCCGCCCCTACACTACCCCGTGCACCGGGAGGTACGTCGGGTCAGTGGCAACGGAGGCATCCGATGGAAGACCCATCGAGTAGCCGTCAGTACCGCGTTGCGTCAACAACCCATCGGCTTGGAACCCATTGACGACGGGGTCTGGGAGGTGTGGTTCGGTCCCCTTAGACTGGGTCGCTTGGACGAACGACAGCTCACCATCACCGACGCTTTGGGTAAAGCCGCTCGCCGGAAACTGTAAACCATGTTGCCGGACTTTTCTGTAAAGGATGTACCCGACCGCTCAGGTTGGAGTTTTTACTGCTGTTCGTTTTTGACCTGGCCCCAGGTCCTCTCAAGGGTCTGGGGGGCGACGACGGTGGAAGTGGAATCGAGCGAATACTCCCACTTGTCGAAGTGGGCATCCCGAGACCGCAGGCCCGTGCCATCCAGTCTCACCTCGTAGATGCCCCCCGAGGCGCCCGTCGCCCCGGAACCACCCTTCTGGGTGTAGGCTATCCGCGTGCTGTCAGGTGACCAGGAAAGATCGCCGACCTGGACATCTTCCAGGACCGTCTGCACCTGCGCGCCGCCGGGATCGGCGACAAAAAGCCCCGGCCCCCGGGCATCGCCAAAGGCGATATGGCGACCATTGGGCGCCCAGGCACCGTAGCTCGTGCGCCCCGACAATTCCGTCCGGTTACCGGTGTCGATGTCAACGACTCGCAGGGATTCGCAGTCGTCATGGCAGTTGGTATACAGCAAATGGCCACCGTCGGGAGAAAAAGGACCCGGCCAGGATAGGAAGTCGTAATACCCTCCACCGGGTACGACCAAACGAAGGTTTGTGCCGTCCTTCTTTATTGCATAGATGTCAGAAAGAAACACACCTGCCCTATTGAAAAAGATGGTGCTACCTCTGGGATGCCATACGGGTTCGACGGCGGGCCTACCTGTATCAATCTCCACCAGGATCTTCTCTTTCATTGTCTGGAGATCAAACAGGTACAAACTCTTGTTTCTGGTGAAAGCCACGTGTCTTTGGTCCGGGGATAGGTCAGGCCCCCAGCCCTCGACGAGGCGCTGTTCTCCGCTCCCGTCCAGATTGCTTTTGTAGATCGCCCCCTCTTCAAGGTTTACATAGACCTTAATTCCCTCCTCCTGAGCTCCGGCCGGCATTCCGCCGAAGCACATGACAGATGCGAGAAGTAGTACGAGCGCTTTCATGCGTCACCTCCGCGATTTTGGTTGTGATGTGATTTTAGTTGCTGTGCTTTGACCTGCCCCCAAGTCTTCTTAGAGGGCTGGTCGCCGGCCACCACGCCGTCGACGTTCTCGTCGAACGATACCACTGAAGGACCGCTCGTGATCTCCGGCGGACCGTTGGTCACCGGGACCGGCGGCGGGACCGCAAGCGACCCATCCGGACTCGTCTCCACCATCGGCCAGGTCAACACCACCCCGCCATTCGAGGCCACCCCCCGAACCCGGAACCGGTGATTCACCCCGTTGGTCAGGTCCGGCACCGTATACGAGGTCGTCGACGCCGTGCTGCCCGGGACCGGCTGCCACCCACTCCACCTGTCCTGACCCTCGCGCACCCGATACTGCCACCCCGCGATTCGGGAATCGGACGGGTCCGCCCAGACCAGCTCCACCGAGCCGTTCAACGCCTGGGCCCGCAAGCCGTTGGGCGGCCCTCCCACCGACTTCCCGAAGGGACCCTGCTGGGACCCGGCCAACGCCCGCACCCGGAAACGGTAGCTCACCCCGTTGGTCAGGTCCGTAACCGTATACGAGGTCGTCGACGCCGTGCTGCCCGGGATCGGCTGCCACGCTCCCCAATCCTCTCCGGCCTGCCGCTGCCGATACTGCCACCCGGTGAGGCGGGCATTGTTCGCGTCGTCCCAACGCAACGTCATCGACGCGTGACCGGGTTCCGCATGCAGGTTACCCGGCGCTACCAAAGGCTTCGGAGCCGCCGACACCGTGAACGATTCGGCCAACGGACCCCCCGGCACCAGCGCCCGCACCTGGAACCGGTAGGTCTCCGTCTCGGTAAGGCTGGACACCGTATGACTCGTCGTCGACGCCGTGCTGTTGGGCACGCTCTGCCAGTCACCCCACGACCCGCTGCCGGCCTGCTGACGATACTGCCAGCCCGTGAGGCCCGGGTCGGTCCTTCGGTTCCAGCTCAGCACCACCGAACCGGCCGTGGACCACTGCACCCGAAGACCCAGCAGCGAACCCAACGTCGATTCCGATATCGTCGACCCGGAGGAATCGAGCAGGCGCACCTTGATTTGGTAGGTCACACCCGGGTCCAGACCCGTAATCAGGAGGGTAGCCACCACCTGAAAGGCGGCGGCTTGAGCCTCCGACGCGCCGCCAACCGACCCGGCCGGAGCGGAATAAGTCGCTACCGCCTCCGCAGGAAGTAGCTGAGGTAAAGTGCCCAGACCGACGAAACCGCTCGTCGTCTTCTGGCCATTCGCCTGGATGGTCACCAACTGATATCGGAGGTTGGCCGACGAAACCTGTTGCGAACCATCCGGCAGGTCCGGACCCCCCACCGGGGGGACAAACCCCAGATCGAATTGCGCCTTGCCGGCCACGCTTTGGGCCCGCACCGACAGCGGCTGCGTAAAAACCGGCAACGGGGACAGCCCCGCCTCCGCCGGCCAACCCGCAGGTTGACGGACCCGCACCTGGAACCGGTACGGCTGCGTGATGTCAAGGCCGTCCACCGTCTGCGTAACCGAGACGCCCGTCGGATCCTCGTCGGACACCGTGGCCCAGGCAGTTTCCCAATCCGAGGTGCCCTCCTTCTTCCGGTATTCCCAGCTGAGGCTGGGGTCAGCCGGATCGGTCCAACTCAGCTTCGCCTCGTGGTGCCCAAAAGCATCGGCCCCCTCGAGAACCCATCGCGCACGGAAATTCCCCGGCGCCGCCGGCAGAGACACCCGCGAGGCGGCCCCATCCCCTACGGCGTTGATCGCACGCACCTCGAAGGTGTACGCCTGACCGTGGGTAAGCCCCTCGACCGTATGCTCCTCGAGGTCGGCCGCGACCGTGCCGGGAGGAAGGGGAATCGCCTCCCAGTCCGGGTCCCAGGTGGTCCCCCCGTCCGTGCTGCGCCGATACTCCCACCCCGTCAGCGTCGAGCCGTTGTCGTCGGGAGTCTCCCAGGACAGGCTCACCTGTTCGTTCCCCGCCCGAGCCGTCAGGGACCGCGGGGCCGTCGGGGCCGTCGGGGCCCCGGGCGAGGTCGGGGTCGCATCCACAGATGTCGATTCATCCCCGTACCCTCGGGCATTGTACGCCCGCACCTGGAAACGATACGTCACCTCGTTGTCCAGGCCGTCCACCGTATGCTCCGTCGTCGTCGAAAGGCTGCCCCTCATGGGCTTCCAATCGCTCCACACCCCCTGGCTCGTGACCGGGAGTATCCGATACTGCCATCCTTCTATGCCCGGATTGCCCGCCGCCGCCCAGCTCAGCGTCACCGACCCGTCGCCGCCTTCGGCCGTCACCGTCGGAGCCGACGGCGTATCGTACAACGTCACCGTCGCCGTGGCCGGATCGCCGGCTTGCACCCCCGGCGGAAGCGGTGTTCCCAAACCCACCTGGACCGTCTCGTCGTCCACATCATCGTCAGATACAGCCGTGATCGTGAATCGAGCCGAAGCCTTACCCGACGCAAAGCTCAAACCGCCCACAGGAAGGTCCTGCCGGTAGTCGCCCGCCTCCGCCGAGCCGTTTGACACCGTCACCGGGATCGTCAGCGCCCGGTCGGTCGCCGGGGTCACTACCACGATGACCTCCACCTGCTGGGCCGCTTGCGTCGGATCCTCAGCCTGGCCCCGAACGTCTCCCGGCAACACCGGGTTGCCGCTTTCAATCAGTGAGTAGCTAGACGCGGAGAATGCCACCGTCATCAGGCTTACCGACGCCACATCCGACGAAGGCCCGCCCCCGGGGGTGGTGTTGACCGCCCGCACCTCAAATTGATGTCGAACTCCATAAGCCAGGTTCGGGACAATCGCCTCCCGCGTAGCCCGACCCGACACACCCGTCCAGTCTCCCCACTCCGTAGCGCTTTCCGGTTTCGTGCGGTATTCCCATCCCGTTATGCTCGGATCAGACAGGGAGGGTTCTTCCCACCGCAGGGTGGCTTGGCCATCCGCTGCTACGACGGTCAAATTAGTGGGACTAATGGTGGGTACGGGCGCATTGCGAATTTGGGTATGGGGCACCATTTCGGAACTGGCTTCCCCCATCATCCGGATGCCCCCCCAATGCTGCGCATTGTCCGAGGGATCGGGGCCCCTGATAACGACTTGATTGCTGCTGGTCCCTCCAGATTTCAAGGTACCATACACAAAAATCTCGGATAGACTATGACTTCCTTCCTTAAATTGATGGCGGTCACTTTGGGATGGAAAGGTAACCGTGGTCCCTGCCTGTATCGTAAGCTCGGCGCCAGGAAAGACCACCACGTCGCCGTACAGGCCAACCGAGCCGCTCCAGGTCTCGTCGCCGAGGATAGCCCAGTGATGAAATTCAATAACATCTAGTGTATTGGACCCGGTACCAACCAGGTCATTATGGTAAAAGGGATCTTTAGCAATTTTACCTACTTCGCCAAACATCTTGAGATTGCCCCACCCATCGGAATACCGGTCGTAAGGCCCATCCTGTGGGCTTAAATTACCTCCGAAAATTTCGGCAATAATGGGACTATCGACCACCGGCGTCCCCCACCGAATCTTGGCCCCCAGCCAACTCATGGCTGGTTTCAGTCCCGCATTGTCGGTATTTGAAGTATCAGGTATTGGCAAATGCACAAGGTCATAGGTTTCGCATAAACCTGGGTGGGAAGCGTCCGCTTCGGTGGTGAGCACTAAACCCGTATGACTCATGTATTCCCATGATCCCGTACTGGGCAAAACATCTACAGATCCAGATACTTCCTCCGTTCCCTCCGCCCCCGTTGGGTCCGTTATAACCTCCGCAGGATCAAAAAATTCAATGTCTCCAGAAATAGGGTAGGCGGCGTGCGAGCCCGCACCTATATAGGCTACAGGATGAGTGCCTGCCTGAAGTCTTGTGTGAAAAATCGCATTGTAAACGAAATTGTCGGTAATTCCCGGATTGTCACCATAATCCTTGTAGTAGTTCAACCATACTTCATGAAACCTATACTCTACACCCAAAAATTCCGCAGTGTCTGGATCTCTGGAACTGACCACAACATCAATGCGCTGCCAGTCTCCCTCGTGGTTATTCCACCAATCATTAAATGGGTAAAAATAGAAATACTGGATAACCGTAACGGTGCCGTATACAGCAGTGTACTCATCAATATTTCTTTCGTAGATATGCACATACGCGGTGTTGGGAAAATTCCCTCCGGCGTGGATCCCGTTACCGAAATAATTTTGATTCCATTCAGCTGCGGTTTCACCTGGATAATTAAAAAAAGCATAGGTCAAATAATTACCTGGAACCAGTCCTCCCGTGGCCCTGTATATTTTCAAATTGCTATGGTCTAAATAGCCAAATTTATTTGCATCTAAATTTACTTTCCCATTAGGATACCATTGCCTAAAATTTGAATTTATGTCGGCCGGAGGGAAGGTTGCCGAACTAATGAGGGCTGAGGCTACATGATCTGGTTCTAGGTTGTATGCCGAGAGCCAAATATTTGACGCGGAGTTGGCCCCCATGATTTCAACCGGTTCAGGTTTAATTACTCGGATAGGTTCCGTATCGTCATATTCAGTACTGGTTTCTTCCGTCAGAACCAGGATCGGAGAAAACATCTTGGCTAATCGCTCGTCATTGCTCGTGCTCCCCTTTGCCATTTCTGCCATGAGAATGGTTAGAAGGGTCATTGTGGCGAAAATATAAATCATAAGGTTCTCCCTCTTTTTTTGGTGAATCTTAAAACCGTAGGGTTGCTGAAACGGACAGACCGCTTCTTTCCCGATTCACACCGAAAGATATCTGCGAAAACCGAGAAGCCTATTGAGCTTGTTGGGGGCTTGATTTAATGCGAGACAGCTCCGATAAGATTATGGGGAGCCCGAGATAAATAGACCATGCGACCGGTTCAGTTAATTCCCCGAAATAGTTTGAATCTGACAGTTCGACTGCCGCCCAATACCCAAAAACCGAACCCGCCACGCCCGCAAGAAATGAACTTTCCCTATCGACCAGGTACACCCCGAGAGGATACCCCAAAAATTGGCCCACAAACAAACCAAGGATGCCTCCGCCCAGTCCACCACCACTCGCATTCCCAGCACCAATCAGTGACCCAATCCCAACCGCCGCACCAAACCCAACCTTAATTAAAATTCGCTTCAGAGAACTACGCCTGAACGATTCAGTATAAGGTAACTTGGCATAAGCTAGTTCAATCGCCGCTAGATCCGCTTCCGGGGGAAACATCAACCGAAAATAATATCCATAAAAAGGGGATCCCTTTCTCTTTTTAAATATCCCAATCAAGCCAAAAGTGGAGGAAAGCGAATCAAAATCGGTGATCTTGATAAATGTCGTCCCTTTTTCAACCGCATCCAGCAGAGCCGCGGCCACTCTTTTGTGTTCGCGAACGTGTATGGTGATTTCTTTGGGCTCCTGCCTGGCATCCTCATCCGTTTGGGCTTTTGCCTCTGCTGCAATGAGGGCAGCCAAAACTGTAAATACTGCAATGGAAATACAGGACATATGCTTTTCTCCTTTTTGTTCACCTAACCGTCAAAATCGCAGTTTGGTAACCGCGGAAAGGCCACCGTTCGGGGTGGGGGCTACGCCAAAGGAAGTGCGGTGATCTTCGGAAGGATTGCGCCACAGTTCAGAAGCAGCGAGGGAAAGAAATGGCGGAAAGACATACGCCAACAAAAGGCCGGATGCCACGGCTTGTTCGGATTCCATCAAATAAAGCCCCGCCGCTCCCGGTACGAAACCGGCTAGCAAAGTCCAGGGTAAAGAATCATCAGGATCGGCTAGGGTCACACCCACCGGGAATCCAACTGCAATGCCGACCGGAAGACCGAAAATAGCACTTTCCAACCCTCCCCAAGGGTCGTCCTCGTACTCTGTCTCGCTTTCTATATAGGCATCATACATGACCCCTGAAATCGCTGATAAAACCACACAGGAAAAAGTGCCGAATACCATCTTTGTGGGAATACGCACTCCCGCGTGTTTCGAGCCCCCCAAGCGATGGATACCACTACCCAAATAAACCGGGCTCTCCGACCGGGCAGCTTGTATACCGGGCAAGTTTCTATAGCCTTCGGCAATAGCGATCACATTTGCATCCGAGGGGAACCTGTCGAAACCAATGCCCGTAAAAATTGGAAGATGGAGCCGTACCCTCGCGATAAATTCCCATCAGCCCATAAACAGCAGACAGGGAATCAAAATCGGCTATCCCGGTAACTGTCGTCCCCTTGGCAGCCGCCTCCTGCAGAGCCGCGGCCATCTGCTGGTTTCCACGGAGGTGGATGGTGATTTCTTTGGGCTCCTGCCTGGCAGCCTCATCCGTTTGGGCTTTTGCCTCTGCCGTAAGGAGGGCAGCCAAAACTGTAAGTGCTGCAATGAAGATACAGGACATATTCAAACTCCGGATGGTTGATCTGCCACCTACAATATAACTCAACCCTTGTTATTCATGGAATTTTAGTGGAGAGGGCTGTACTGGGTGCCTCCCATGCTTAGATTTCAGAGGGAAACACAAGGCAGTATCGCCCTTTGAACCCATCACACAGTAGGACACCCAATGGGTGAATTACCGTCACACACCGAGTCCGAGCAAGCCGGGCCGATTCAGCCGTCTTTCAACCGCTCCATCCACATCGAAGCCCGCCCCACCCACCTTGGCAGCGACACCGGTGCGCTGATGTTGCGTCAACTGCTCGAACACAGCCGGGTTCTGGATTGGGTCGACGCCCACTTCGAGGATCTCCGTACCCAAGACCAGATCACGCACCCGCTGCCGGAGCTGCTGCGCACACAGATCGTGCTGCTGGCACAGGGCTGGACCCACGCCGCCGACGCCGACGCGTTGCGCCAAGATCCGATCCTGCGTCTGGCGGTCAGCGATCGCAAAGGGCAGGCGCCGTTGCGCAGCGGCGACGAAGACCGGCCGCAGGGACTGGCCAGTCAGCCGACGCTGTCGCGCCTGCTCGAGCAAGCCTCGACTGCCTATAACCGCGAGGTGTTGGAGGAAGCCGTCCTGCGCAGCGCCCGGTCTCGTTGCCGGCTGCTGGAAGGACGGATGAAATACGAGGAGTTGGCCGTCGACATGGATGCCCTGCCGATGCCGGCGCACGGGCACCAGGCGGGGGTCGAATATTGCGGGGTTTTTTGCCTGAATGGTCCTTCGGTTCTTAATTCGGCTTGGCTGGCGCCCTATTATGGGCATCCACCCCGTTGCCCTGCTCAGCCGGAGGCCGGACGATCCCGGAAACCACCGCATTCCCTTCAACCGAGGAGAGAAGATGACCCCATCCGACCCGCGCGATCAGGAGATAGCGGCTCTGCGGGAGCGCCTGTCCGGCCTGAGCCGGGCCAGCCTCCACATCAAGGAGAGCCTCGATCCGGACACGGTGTTGCAGAGAGTCCTGGACAGCGCCCGGACGCTGACCGCTGCCCGGTACGGGGTGATCACCACCCTCGATGAGTCCGGGCAATTGGAGGACTTCCTGGCCTCCGGCATGACACCCGAAGAGGCCCAGGGGCTGTGGGAGATGCCCCGGGGAAGGGAAGTCTTTGAGCACCTCAGCAACCTGCCGGAGCCGGTGAGAGCCGACTTTCACGGCTACACCCGGTCGGTGGGCATCCCCAATTTCCCAATAGCCCTCGAGATAAACTCCTTCCTGACGGCTCCGATCCGTCACCGGGATGCGGGGGTGGGCAACATCTACCTCGCCCATGAGGATCCCGGACAGAAGTTCTCCCGCCAGGACGAAGAGACGCTGCTGATGTTCGCCGCCCAGGCGGCCCTGGTCATCGCCAACGCCCGTCAGTACCGGGAGGAGCGCCGTGCCAGGACGCACCTGGAGACCCTGATCAACACCTCGCCGGTGGGGGTGGCGGTTTTCAACGCGCAGACGGGAGCGCTGGTGTCCTTCAACCGGGAGGCGAGAAGGATCGTCGACGGTCTGGGGAAGACGGATGATTCCTTCGAGAACCTGCTGGAAACTGTGACCATTGAGCGCGCGAACCAACCGGATATCTCCCTGGAAGAGCTCTCCCTGTCCCAGGCGCTGAGCGGCGGGGAGTCGGTGCGGGCCGAGGAGATCGTCCTGAAGGTACCCGACGGCCGCTCGGTCACCGTGCTGGTCAACGCCACTTTCATCCATACCGAGGCCGGCGAAGTCGAGTCGTTGGTCGTGACTTTGCAGGACCTGACCCCGCTGGAGGAGCTCGAGCGGCTGCGGGCCGAGCTTCTGGGCATGGTCAGCCACGAGCTGCGCCTCCCCCTGACTTCGATCCGAGGCTCGGCGACGGCGCTGCTGGACGCCGCCCCCGATCTGGACCCGGCGGAGATGCGCCAGTTCCACCGCATCATCCTCGATCAGGCCGACGCCATGCGCGAGCTGATCGGCGACCTGCTCGACGTGGCGCGTATCGAGACCGGCACGCTGCCCGTATCACCCGAACCGGTGGAGATCGCCGACCTCGTGGACCGGGCCCGCAACACCTTCCTGAACGGAGGGAGCAGGAACCATCTCGATATCGATCTGGCGCCGGACCTGCCCCTGGTGAGGGTGGACCGGCGGCGCATCGTCCAGGTCCTGGACAACCTGCTGTCCAACGCCGCCAGGCACTCGCCGATGGCGACCGTCATCCGGGTGACCGCGGTGAGGCAGGGAGTACACGTCGCGGTCGCCGACGAGGGCAAGGGAATATCCGCCGAGCGCTTGCCGCACCTGTTCAGAAAGTTCGCCCGACCCGGGGGCGAGGACGGGGCGCCCGGGACCGCTGAGCCGGGCCTGGGCCTGGCCATCAGCAAGGGGATCGTGGAGGCCCACGGGGGCCGCATCCGGGCCCAGAGCGACGGCCCCGGTTCGGGCGCGCGCTCCACCTTCACGATTCCCGCGGTCGAAGCGGCCGCAACCGCACCCCGGCCCGCTCCAGGCTCGCCGAAGAAAGCCGCAGAAGGGGTGCGCATTCTCGTAGTCGACGACGATCCGCAGGCGCTCCGGTACGCCCGGAAGGCGCTCTCCCAGGCCGGTTTCACACCGACAGGGACCGCCGACCCGGAGGAGGCGCTCCTGCTCATGGAGGAGAAAAAGCCCCACCTGGTCCTGCTCGACCTGGTGCTGCCCGATACCGACGGCATCGAGCTGATGCGGGACCTCGTCCGCATCGCCGAGGTGCCGGTCATCTTCCTGTCCGGCTACGGCAGGGATGAGGTCATCGCACATGCCTTCGAAGCCGGAGCCGCCGAGTATATCGTCAAGCCGTTCTCGCCCACGGAGCTGGTGGCCAGGATCCGGGCCGCCCTGCGCCAGCAGGAGGGGGGGAGTGGGGACGAGCCGACCGAACCGTATGTGCTGGGCGGCCTGACCGTCGACTACGCCGAACGGCGAGTGACCCTGTCCGGCCACGCTGAAACTGACCGCGGCGGAGTACGACCTGCTCCTCGAGCTGTCGGTAAACGCCGGACGGGTGGTGAGCCACGGACGGCTGCTGCGACGGATTTGGGGCCCTGCGCACTCCGGGGATGTGCGCGTGATCCGCAGCCTCGTGCGCAGACTCCGCCGCAAGCTCGAGGACGACGCCGCCAACCCCACTTACCTCTTTGCCGAACCGCGCGTCGGCTACCGCATGCCCAAGGGACAGGAACCGGAACCGTGACCGGGGAAGCCGCAGTTGAAGAAACTACAGCCCTTCCAACCCCTGGTGGGCGAAATGCCAGTCCTCCAGGTGGTTGAGCAGCACCCCTGAAGTCCACGTCCGGGGCCGCTGCAAGGTGGCGTGGATTTCCGCCTGCTTGGCCTCGATGTGCACGCGCTCGAGCAGGCGCCGGTTGAAGGCCGCCACAGCTCCTTCCTCGACAACACCTTCCCGCCGGACCCAGTCCTCGAATGCAGAGTGCTAGGCGGATCATTCGCATTTTGTCCGTCCTTTCGAACGAAAAAGATGGGGGAAGAGAAACCAACTAATGAAAGTGTCGGGCCATCGTAGACCAATTCATGCAGGTGCTGCCCTGGAAGGGTTCTTGCCTTTTCACCGAAAGGAGTCTTTCAACGCTCCCCAGGATGTAAACCTGACCGAGGTTGGCCGGTCGGGGGAGGGGGGGGAAGTACTTCCAATCAACCAGTATGCATCTGACCCTTCCAGAAGACCATGGAAACGTGACGATTTCAATAACGTGCGTCAGCGCAATTCCTCCCTCTCGGGTCCAGAACGCATATACATGTCCTTCCTGGAGAATCTTCGTCCATTCTCTGATACCGTCTCTCCTGACGGTACTATGTGGATCCGGCTCCAAGTCCGCGGTCCCGCTGGAGACCAAACGGCCAAAATCACCACGTCCCAGATCGGCTATTCCAAGGGTTGAGATAAAAAAAGCCGGGCGGCCGTAGTCAGCATGAGCGTCCCAATATTGGTCAATCACCATATCGGATTTGGGGTCAAAGTAATCGGTACCAGTTCCTTCGCTGAAGTCAAATCCGTAGAAGAGGGAATCGAGTTGTCCCACAACCGGGATAAGATCGGGTTCCACCAAGGTTACGAGTTTTGCCGTGGCCTCTTCGTAGGACACCTCTTTTCCCGACAGAACGGCCGAAACAGGATAAAGAACATTCAGGAGGTAGTTCCCTAGAGGGTCAAAATCTCCCACCTTGGAAAGTCCCAACCCGTATCCATGCACAAAATTGGCCTCGAAATGATCATTTTCATGATACCGGTTAACCGGAGTGGTATCTAAAATAAATCTAACTTCCAAAACCTTGTCCCGATACGGTGGATTAACCGTTATATTCAGGTGGTCAGGAATCAGCGGATAACGCGGTTTATAAAACGGGTGACCCGGAAACTTAGGATGATTTAGCCGATTAACCATGAATCGAGAGACCTCGATCTGTTCGGTCCAGGGCCAGGAAAGGTAAGTAGGGTCCTTTAGGCTTACGGTATAGTTGTATTCCCGTGAGGGCATCCCGAAATCATACAGGGGAATATCGATGGGAAAGGGTGGGTCAAAGTCGATGAGGTTTATGGAGAAATAAAGAATACCGTCCTCCGACAATCGCACCTTCTGCCCAGCCAAAAAAAACGCGGGCAGCGGTGGCCAGGAATACGACGGCCCGCTAAAGACAAAATACTCCTCCCCGTGTATCCACTCCGTATGCGTTATTTCGACCGTGAGGACTGCGGGATCTGGTCGGGTTAGGGAACTGGGTGGTTCGGCCTCGTCAATCGGATATCCAGGGACCTCAAATTGCCTGTAATATGCTCTAGCTTCCTCGTCCCATTCCATAGTCGAAACCCAATACATTTCATTTATATACTCATGAGAAAAGGTCCATCGGTTGCCGACCTCCAAGGGCAAGAAATCCGCCAGGTTGATTTCCAGAGGGTCCGTTTCCTGAGCGTCGCCCCTGGTAAAGTGGCCAAGCAGAAATAGCAGCAAGAGCATTAACCGTTTCATCTTGTCAAAATGAGAAGTGAATTTCATAGTTGCCTCCATCTGGAATGGCCTCGAAAAAGCTGTCCTGACCCTCGCGCACCCGATACTGCCACCCCGCGATACGGGAATCGGACGGGTCGGCCCAGACCAGCTCTACCGCGCCGTTCAACGCCTGGGCCCGCAAGCCGTTGGGCGGACCTCCCACCGACTTCCCGTGGGGACCCTCCTGGGATCCGGCCAAGGCCCGCACCCGGAAACGGTAGCTCACCCCGTTGGTCAGGTCCGGCACCGTATACGAGGTCGTCGACGCCGTGCTGCCCGGGATCGGCTGCCACGCTCCCCAATCCTCTCCGGCCTGCCGCTGCTGATACTGCCACCCGGTGATGCGGGCATTGTTCGCGTCGTCCCAACGCAACGTCATCGACGCGTGACCGGGGTCCGCCCGCAGGTTACCCGGCGCTACCAAAGGCTTCGGAGCCGCCGACACCGTGAACGATTCGGCCAACGGACCCCCCGGCACCAGCGCCTGCACCTGGAACTCGTAGGTCTCCTCCGCCTCGAGACCCGAGACCAGGTGCGTCGTCGTCGTCGCGCCGGGGTCGCTCACGTTCTGCCAGAGCTCCCACGAGCCGCTGCCGGCCCGCTGACGGTACTGCCAAGTCCTGATAAACGGCTTGTTGGGGTCCGTCCAGCTCAACGCCACCGCGGTGGCGGTCGGTCGCTGCCAACGCAGCCCGTACACCGAAGCCGAGGCCGGCTCCAACTCCGTCACCCCGTCCGGATGGACAAAGCGCACCTTGAATTCGTAGGTCGCCCCGGGGTCCAGACCCGACACCCGGATCACCGCGACCACCTGACGGGAAACGGTCGGATCGTCCGGTCCCGTACCCCCGCCAGCCAGACCCTCGGTCGGCGCCAGGTCCCCGTCCGTGAATTCGGCTACCAGGGCCACGCCAGACAGTATCCCATCTATTCCCTGCTGCGATAGGGCCGTCCAGTCGCTTACCGTCGTCACCCCCCCCCCCCCCCCCCCCCCCCCCCCCCCCCGCCGTGGTTTTGGTAACCTCCATCTCGATGTATTCATTCGGCACCAGGCCGTCGGGCAGATCCACGTCGCCGACCGGGAAGTCGAACCCCACCTTGAACTGCGCCTTGCCGTCGCCGCTATTCTGGATCACCGCAGGCGGCTGGGTGAACACCGGCAAGGGGGTCAGCACCGCCTCGGCCGATTCCGGCCCGGTGTCGTCGGTCCCGGGGCCGTAACGGGCCTGCACCTGGAACCGGTACGGCCGCCAGATTTGCACGGCCTCCACCGAATGCGTGACCGTAGTCGCACTGCTACCGGTTATCTGCTGCCAGGAACCCCAGGCCGCAGCGCCCGCCTTCTGCCGATAGTCCCACCCCGTGATGCGGGCGTCGTCCGGATCGTCCCAGGTCAGCTGCGCTTTGTGGCTCGCCAAAAGATGGGAACCGGCGAAAACCCATCGCGCCCGCAGGTTCTCAGGGGGCAGGGTAACCTGCGCCGCAGCGCCCTCCCCGATCGCGTTGACCGCCCGCACCTCAAAAGTGTACACGGTGCCGTTGGTCAGCCCTGTGACCGTATGCTCGGTGAGATCGGCCGCATCCGTGTCCGCGGGAAGGGCAATCGTTGTCCAGCCCGGAGACCAAGTAGTCCCCCCGTCCGTGCTCTGCTGATACTCATACCGGGTAAGCGCTGAACCGTTGTCCGAAGCTGACTCCCAAGTCAGGAGCACCGAACGGTCGCGAGGAGCCGCCTGCAGGTTTCCAGGCGCCGAGGGCACATCAACCACCACCTTCGGCGGGACGGGCAGCGGCGAAAGTGCCTTTTTCCCTGGGCCATGACCATCGGTATAGCCAACTTCAGCAATCAGTTCATAGCCAATATCTTCTGCAACCGGAGTGTACCGCGAATCAGTGGCACCCATAATCGGGTCTGGAAGATCTGGACTCCGGGTGAGAGTGCCATTATGGTCGAATACCGATCCCCGCTTCCATTGCCAATTGATCCCGGTAGGGGGGTTTATTCGGGTCAGGGCTGTCGGGGTCTGTCAGGGTCGCGGTCAGCTCCACGTCCACTTGGTAACGGTCAGGCGTCACCGTCACTTTGCCCCTTTCATTTTCAGTGGTTACCTCAACGGTAACCGGGATCATATAACGATGATCAGGACTGCTTGCCCCGCTCGGACCCGACGGTTCGGCCTTCACCGTCACTTCGTAGATATTGTCCCCTTCGGTATTGTCGCCTTTAGGTGTGTCTACCGGAGACTCATAGTTGGGAGGGTTCCTGAAATGCAACTTCTGAAACCCGCCCTCTGTTTCATCCAGTCGGAACTGCAACATATCGAGACCTTCCAACGACCAATCATACGAGCCGGTTTTTGCAAACCTGTCCACATAGCTTTCCCAGCTCCCGGCACCCTGATGTATCTCCGCAAAAACCAGGGGGGGGACCTCGGTCCGTCTAATAGCCCGTTGGGTCGTTGCCGTGTAGCTAACGGATAAGCCCTCAAGGCCCGGCAACTCATTTTGTCTCCCGCTGACGGCGGCCACTTCAAAGAGGTACTGAGTGTCGATAGTCAGTCCCGTGACAGTATGGCTTACCACATCATCGTCATTGTCAGGCGCTGCCACCGGTGTTTCCGCCGTCCAATTTGCGTCCGCACTGGGACGATGTCGCACCTTGTTTGAAGCAACTGTCGCACCGTTGGCAGATGGCTTGGTCCAACTGAGCTGCACCCGATCCTCGCCGATGGCGGCTTCCAGGTTATTGGGAGCCAGCGGCGCAAAGCGAACATCAAACTTCATAACGCCAGGGGGGTCTCCGGATTCCCGCCGGATGTTTTCAATATAGATGCCACTGAAAACGTTCTGGTTTTTCTCTATGGGCTGCGGGAATCTATCGGCCGGCCTTGGCGAGGGCTCGTATCCAGCTGTTGAGGGATTGGTTTCCGGGGTGAAATCCTGCCTGCCCGAGCTGCCGTCCCACAGATCGGTGGCACCGCCAAGGTCTCCGCCGAACTGCTGAGACTCGTTTGGCCCCACCGAGTGATAGAAGTCCAGGTGATCCCCGCCTGATACCGTATTTGCCCCCACGCCTGGACGGGTCGTCCAGAGGCCATCGGCACACTCCAAGTCAACGGTCTTCCACCTCTCCCACTCGTTGTCGTCCCGGCCCCACCCTGCTCTCTCGTCGATATGCCAAGAACCTATCTCAAAACAGGCAAACTTAAACTTGTTTTCGAAATGACAGTGATGTACCATTGGTGTATGGTCAATCTGACCGACATGCAATGGCAACGAATCCGCCATCACTTTCCTGAAGAACTTCGTCCCAAGAGCCATCCGGGTCGCAAACCGGTTTGCACCCGTGATGTTTTTGAAGCCGTCCTTTGGATTCTAAACACCGGGGCTCAATGGCCTATGTTGCCGCAGTGCTATCCGAACTACAAAACCGTGCATCGCCGTTTTCAAAACGGGTGTCGTCAAGGGGTGGTGCGCGAAGTTCTCATGGACCTGGCCCAGACCCTTCACGAGCAAGGGGGCCTGGACGAATCGGAGGCTTTCATCGATGGCATGTTCTCGGCGGCCAAGGGTGGAGGTGCCGATATCGGCCACACCAAGCGAGGTAAGGGGGTGCGGGTCATGGGGATCGTGGACGGCAATGGGCTTCCCTTGTCGGTGAGCACGCATGCAGCGAACCATCATGAAGTGACGCTGGTTCAGTTGACCTTTGACTTTTACCTCATCGAAGACCAACCTGACAACTTGATCGGTGACAAAGCGTACGACAGCGATTCGTTGGATGAAGAGCTTAAGAAAGACGGGATCGAGATGATCGCCCCGCATCGCCAGAATCGGACCAAGAAAAAGACTCAGGACGGACGGCGATTGCGGCGTTATGTGCGGCCTTGGATGGTTGAGAGATTCTTTGCTTGGCTTCAATGGCAGCGTCGAGTGATCACTCGCTGGGAATTGTATCCGAAGAATTTTCTTGGCTTCGTCCAACTTGCATCCATTTTGATTTTACTTAAACAATTTCAATTTTGAGATAGGTTCTGACTATTGGAGAACGAAATAATATGCAGTGCCAGTCGCCGACATCCTCCCATTTCCGGGCTAAACACTTGAGGATCTGGGATGTCCTTCTCTCTGGTATTTTCTCTATTATATTATACCATATTATCTTTAAATTCGCGGATGAGATTACTAAAGTTGCGCTTGCGTAGTTATCTATATAATTCCCGATTGCATAGTGAATGCGCTCCATTTGTATGGTCTCAGGAATCGGCGCCGAAGCGGAACGGCGGGTACCTGTCGGTGGTCAGCAGGAAGGCGTAGGCTCCGACCCTCAGGCCCCAGCGCAGCGTCCCTTCCACGAACAGGAACAGCTCCCTCGGGTAGCGCCCGGCGATCAGGATCGCGACCCAGGCGATGACGGTCACCGCCACTGCCAGGCTGCCGACGACGGCCAGGGCGATGTAGTGCGGAATCGCCAGGATCCACTTGACCAGGGGCAGGAACCGGCTCAGCTCGCTTTCCACGTCGGGGTACGGGATGTCGAGGCGGACCCCCTGCGGTTCGTCGGTGGACGGGTAGTCGTCGCGGAGCAGCATCAGGTAGGCCGTTACCCTGGTCGCGAAGCGAGCCAGCTCCAGGTTCCAGTCGAACCACCAGCGCGGGTACTTGCGGCGGATCAGGATCATCAGCATCGGGGCAAGCCACAACACCCCACCCGTCAGGAGCGGAGCCGTCCACTCGTAGTCGGTCGCGTCGTCCGCGGGGACGGAGCCGCTCACCAGACCGAGAAGGATGAGGATCGGGATCGCCAGGACCATCCTGAAGAAGGCGGTGAGTCTGCGGCTGGACCCGGGGTAGTCGATCGAGAACCGAACGGGGTACGGGGCGGGCTGTTCCGGCGTCATCGGGTTTCTCCGTGTCGAAAGGGGGATCTCACGGGGGGTGCGGCGGCAGGCCGCGGCGCGAATTGCCGTGTCAGGCGTTTGCGCCGTGCCGTTCGTGAATGGTAGGATATTGGCTTCCCACAAAACAGCGCATGAGCCTGAATCCCTTCAAACCGTTCGCCTTCTACCTCCGCCCCTACCGCTGGGCCCTGGCCGCCGGCCTGGGCTTTCTGGTGGGGGAACAGCTCGTTTCCGTCTCCATTCCCCTCGTCCTCGAACGCGCCATCAACCAGGCCCGGGCAAGCCTCGATCAAACCGCACCGGACCTGACCTTCCTGACGCACTTCGCTGTCCTCATCGTCGGCCTGGGTCTGGCGCAGTGGGGCATGGCCTTCGGCATGCGCTGGCACCTGGCGGCCACCTCCTACCGCGTCGAGCGCGACATCCGCCAGCGCTACTTCGACCACCTTCTCACCTTGCCCCTGGGCTATTTCCAGCAGGCCCGCACCGGGGATCTGATGGCCCGGGCGACCAACGACGTCGAGGCCGTGCAGCGCTACCTGAGCCACGGCTTCCGCATGTTCCTGAGCGCCGTGCTCGGCTTCAGCTTCAGCATGGTTGCCATGTGCCTGTACGACTGGCAGCTGACCCTCTACGCCTTGTTGCCCATGCCCGTCATGACGCTGATCCTGCGCCTGGTCGGCGGCAAGGTGCGCCGGCGCTACCGCATGGTCCAGGAGCAGTTCGCCGCCATCAGCACCTGCCTGCAGGAGAACCTCTCGGGCATGCGCGTGGTCAAGGCGTTCGCCCGCCGCCGCGGCGAGATCGACCGCTTCGCCCGGCTCAACGACGAGTACGTCGAACGCAACCGCCGCCTGATCTACCTCTACAGCACGTTCTTCCCCTTCACCTTCCTCCTCAGCGGCCTGTCCATGGTGTTCATCCTGTGGCTGGGCGGAATTCGCGTCGTCGAGGGCACACTCACCCTGGGGGCCTTCGTCGCCTTCAACGCCTACCTGATCCGTATCAGCCGCCCGATGATGATGATGGGCCGCATCGTCGACGAGTACCAGCGCGCCATGGCTTCGATGCTGCGCATCGAGTCGGTGCTCCAGGAAAAGCCCCAGGCCGATCATCACCGGGACGACGGCCAGGCGATCAGAGGGGAAATCGAATTCCGCGGCGCCTTCTTTGCGTACGACGGCCAACCGGTGCTGCGCGACATAGACGTTCACATTCCGGCCGGCAGCACCCTGGCCATCGTCGGCCGCGTCGGCTCGGGAAAGAGCACGTTGGCCCGGCTCATCCCCCGCCTCATCCAGGCCGGCGAGGGCCAGGTCCTCATCGACGGCAAACCGATCGAACAGATGCCGCTGCGCGCCTTCCGCGACGCCATCGGCTACGTGCCCCAGGACACTTTCCTGTTCTCCGAGAGCATCCGCGACAACATCGCCCTCGACTCGGCGGCCGCCGACGAGGTCGAACGCGCCCTCGATGTGGCCCAGCTGGCCGCGGACCTCGACACCTTTCCCGAAGGGCTGGAGACCGTCGTCGGCGAGCGCGGCGTCACCCTGTCGGGCGGCCAGAAGCAGCGCACCGCCCTGGCCCGTTCGATCGTGCGGCAACCGAAGATCCTCATCCTCGACGATGCCCTGGCCAGCGTCGATACCCGCACCGAAGAGCAGATCCTCGAACGCCTGCGCGACGTCATGGCCGCGCGCACCACCATCCTCATCGCCCACCGCGTCTCCACCGTCATGGCCGCGGACCGCATCATCGTGCTCGACGAAGGGCGCATCGTCGAAGAGGGCACCCACGACCAGTTGCTCGCGCGCGACGGCCTCTACGCGGAGATGTACCGGCGCCAGCACCTCACCGAGGAACTGGGCGACCTCTGATGCCGCCGGCCGTCCGCGACGAGCAGGAAATCGACCAGAAGCCCATCGACCTCCGTTTGGTGGCCAGGCTCCTCGGTTTCCTGCGGCCCTACCTGCCCTGGGCGGTCTCGACCTTGCTGCTCATCCTCGCCGCCTCGCTGGCCCGCCAGGCCGGTCCGGTGCTGACCAAGATCGCCGTCGACGAGCACATCGTGCCGGGCAACCTGGACGGTCTGGGCAGCCTCGTCCTTCTCTTCGCCGGACTGCTGGTGGCTCAGTTCGCCATCGGCTACGCCCAGAGCTGGATCACCAGCATGGTCGGCCAGTGGACGATGCGCGACGTGCGCCTGAACATCTTCGCCTGCCTGCAGCGCCTGCCGCTCAAATTCTTCGACCGCACCCCCATCGGCCGGCTGATGGCGCGCAATACCAGCGACGTCGAGGCGCTCAACGAGTTCTTCACCTACGGCGCCGTCTCCCTGGTGACGGAAACCGTCACCGTCGGTTCGATCCTGTTCTTCATCTTCTTCTACCTCGATTTCGAGCTGGGCCTGCTCACCTGCGCCTTTCTGCCGGTGGCCTTCGGGGCCACCCTGTGGTTGCAGAGCCGCACCTTCCACGCCTTCCGCCAGGCCCGCACGCGCTTTGCCCGCTTCAGCGCCGATCTGCAGGAAACCCTGTCCGGAATAGAGGTGGTGAAGCTGTTCAACTGCGAGCCGCGCAGCGCCCGGCGCTTTCACCAGGGCACCGACGAATACCTCGAGGCCCGCCTGGTGCGCACCCGCTACCACTCGGCCTACTTCCCCTTCATGGAAATGTGCGGCGCCGGCCTGACAGCGCTGGTGCTGTGGTACGGCGTCGGCCAGGTGCTGCGCGAGGAGATCGCCTGGGGCGTTCTGGTGGCCATGCTGCAATACGTGCCCCGCTTCTTCATGCCCATCCGCAACCTCGCCGAGGAATACGCCACGGTGCAGGTGGCCATGGCCTCCTCCGAGCGCATCTTCGAACTGATGGACGCCGAGCCGGAGCCGGCCGGCGGCCCCGTGGCCCGTGAGCGCGTCGACGGCGCCATCGAATTCCGCCGCGTGTGGTTCGCCTACGAAGGGGAAGAGTGGGTCCTGCGCGACGTCTCCTTCCGCGCCGAGCCGGGGCAGAGCCTGGCCCTGGTGGGGGCCACCGGTTCGGGCAAGACCACCATAGTCAGCTTGCTGTGCCGCTTTTACGAGATTCAGCGGGGGCAGATCCTGGTCGACGGCATCGACGTTCGCGAGTGGAACGTGGAAGCGCTCAGGCGCCGCTTCGGCCTGGTGCAGCAGGACGTCTTTCTGTTTGCCGGCGACATTGCCGGCAACATCCGTTTCGGTGCCCCCGGGCTGTCGGACGAAGCGGTCGCACAGGCGGCCCGCTATGTCAACGCCGACCGCTTCATCGAGCGCCTGCCCGACACCTACCGGCACGAGGTGCAGGAGCGCGGCGCCGCCCTGTCCGGGGGGCAGCGTCAGCTCCTGTCCTTTGCCCGCGCCCTGGCCGCGGACCCGGACATCCTGGTGCTAGACGAAGCCACCGCCCACATCGACACCGAGACCGAAGGCTGGATCCAGGAGGCCGTGGAAAAGCTGATGCGCGACCGCACTTCCATCGTCATCGCCCACCGCCTGTCCACCATCCGCGGCGCCGACAAGATCCTCGTGCTGCACCGGGGCCGGTTGCGCGAAGAGGGCAGCCACGAAGAGCTTCTGGCCCGGGACGGCATCTACGCCCGCCTGCATCAATTGCAATACAACGAGGCCCTCATCTAGAACAACCAGCCCGGTACCCAGGTCGGGGAAATCAACGGGCTGACCGGGGCCGCCTGTCCCGCGCATCCGACAGGCCTGGCCTTGCTATGGAGAAGCCGATGGCAAACGACAGACCGCACGTCCTGCTGATAACCACGGACCATTGGTCCGCGTCCCTTCTGGGGGAAGCCGGCCATCCCGCCATCATCACCCCCACCCTCGACGCGCTGGCTCGCAGCGGCACCCGCTTCGTCAACGCCTACAGCGAATGCCCGGTCTGCATCCCCGCCCGCCGCACCCTGATGACGGGCACTGCGCCGCGCACCCACGGCGACCGGGTCTTCAAGACGACCGATCCCATGCCCGGCCTGCCGACCGTGGCGCAGACCTTCCGCGACGCCGGCTACCAGGCGTATGCCGTCGGCAAGCTCCACGTCTTTCCCCAGCGCGACCGCATCGGCTTCGACGACGTGATCCTCGACGAAGAGGGCCGGCCGAACCTGGGGGCCGTCGACGACTACGATCTCTTCCTGGCGGACAAGGGCCACGCCGGCATGGGCTTCGCCCACGGCATGAGCAACAACGAGTACTCCTTCCGCCCCTGGCACTTGCCGGAGGACTGCCACCCCACCACCTGGGCGGCGCGCCGGATGAGCCGGATGATCAAGCGCCGCGACCCGACAAAGCCCGGCTTCTGGTACCTGTCCTTCCGCCACCCGCACCCGCCGCTGGTGCCCCTGCAGAGCTACCTCGACCTCTACCGCGACGTCGATATCGACGCGCCGCACCACGGCGCCTGGGCGCGCGACTTCGATGGTCTGCCCTATGCCCTCAAGGAAATTCAGGGGGAAAACGTCCACCTCGAGAGGCCGCAAGCCCTGCGCATCCGCCGCGCCTTCTACGCGCTCTGCACCCAGATCGACCACCAGCTCCGCGTGGTCGTCGGCACCCTGCGCGAGGAGGGCCTGCTCGACAATACCGTCATCTGCTTCACGGCCGACCACGGCGACATGCTCGGCAACCACGGCCTCTGGGCCAAGCGGCTCTTCCACGAGCAGTCGGCCAACGTGCCGATGATCCTGCTCGGAGGCCGGGACGGGCGGGTTCCGCACCATACCCTGGACGACCGCCTCGTCGGCTGGCAGGATGTCATGCCGACCTTGCTCGACCTGGCGGGCGTCGACATACCCGGCACGGTCGAGGGTCTGTCGATGGTCGGCGAGGAACGGCGCAGGTACCTGTATGGCGAATGGGGGGAAGGTCCGAATGCCAACCGCATGATCCACGGGGGGCGGCACAAGCTGATCTACTATCCGGTGGGCAACCGCATCCAGCTCTTCGATCTCGAAAGCGATCCCGGCGAGCTCAACGACCTGGCCGGTTCACCCGGCTGCGCCGAAATACAGGCCCGGCTCGGCGAGCGGCTCGCCGGGGAACTCTACGGCGGCGACGAAGCCTGGGTCGAAGACGGCCAGCTCGTCGGCCTGCCCGACCGGCAATGGTCGCCCCGTCCCGACCGCAACCTCTCCGGCCAACGCGGCCTGCACTATCCGCCGCCGCCCGTTGATTCATAGCAGGCAGCTGATGGAAGCCGGGCGGGGGACCGCAGTCGGCCTTCGCACCGGGTAACTTTCCCCTCACAGAAAGGACTATTTCATGCCCGTCATTACCGCCGCCGACCCCCGCCTGACCTGGAGCGGCGCCGTCTCGCTCGAAGAAGGGCCGGGCTGGGTAAAGCCCTGGCGCATTCCCCATGGAGATCCGGACCTGTACTCGCCCGGGGAGAACGGCCTTGCCGGGCGGGCCGAGATGCCTTCGGGCGTGCGCGTGCGCCTGGCCACCGACGCCGAGGAGTTGATCGTCCGCTGCGAGCCGCTGGCCGGGGACGGCCGCCTCGACCTGTGCATCGGCGGGAAGATCGCCGCCACCGCTGCGTATGCGGCCGGCGCGACCGAGGTTCGCTTCGCGGGGTTGCCCGCGGGCGGGAAGTCCCTGGAGATCTGGCTGTCGCCGTCCATGCCCGTCGCCCTGCGCCACGTTGAATTGCCCGGGGGAGCAGATTGCGAAAAAAGCGAAGATACCCGGCCGAAGTGGGTTGCCTATGGCAGCTCCATCACCCACTGCCGCACCGCGGGATCGCCCGCCACTACCTGGCCGGGGGTGGTAGCCCGGGCCCGGGACTTCAACCTCACGTCGCTGGGCTACGGCGGCCAGTGCCACGCCGACCCGTTCGTCGCCCGGCTGATCCGATGCCTGCCCGCGGACTTCGTCTCGGTCAAGATCGGCATCAACATCTACGGCGCCGCCAGCCTCGGCCCGCGCGCCTTTCGCCCGGCCGTCCTCGGAACCATCGCCACCATCCGCGACGGCCATCCCCACACCCCGTTGGCGGTCTGCTCGCCGATCTGGGGCCACGACCGCGAGACCGCGCCCAATGCGGTCGGCCTGACCCTGCAACAGATGCGCGTCGAGGTAGCCGAAGCCGTGGAGGCGTTCAAAAAGCGCGGCGACGACAACATCCATTACGTCGACGGCCTCAAGCTCTTCGACGAAAGCCTCGCCGAATACCTGCCCGACAACCTCCACCCGGACGCCACCGGGTACGTGCGCATGGGGCGGAACTTCCTCGAAGAAGTGTTTTCAGTTCAGGGAGTGCAGGTGGGAAACCGGTAATCGGTACGGATCGGGGGAGGTACTGCTCTCGTTGCCGGATGCCGAATCGGGTTGGCGCTGAAGGAACACCGGGTATGCGGGAAACCAGGCACCGTCAGCCTGGTGTATCCGGGGAACCGTTCCGGCTGGACAGACGGGGTCAGAAATACACCAGCGCGGTCATCTCCGTCTGGAAGGTCTCGAGGGACCACTCCCACTCGCGGTTGAGGTCCTCTTTTTCGTAGCGATAGCTGAGGTCCAGTCCGGTCTGCCCGCTCAGGCTGATGCGCTGGAACGGGAACCATTCGGTACCCAAACCCACGGACAGCCCCAGGTCGCCCTCGGTTCTGGTGCGCCGTTTCACGAATTCGCTGCCAAATCCTCTATCCCAAATAGCAAAACGTGTGTGGACTTTATAAATAACAAAGGGGGCGACCTCCTCGTGCAGAGGGCGGTAGTGCTTGATGGCAGGAAGCAGTTGCATCCTGAGAGACCGATCACGTATTCGGAGATCCTCTCGGTCAAGGTTTTCCAGGTCGTCTATTGTGCTTTCGCCGTAATGCGATGACAAACCTATTTCAAGGCCGAGGGCGGTGACGGGAGAGCGTACCTTCCACAGGCTGATGCTGCGTTCGCTGCTGGAAGGCAGGGGCACGCCCAACGCCCATCCGCCCCGGTCGGCCAGAGGGCCTTCAGCCCAGGCGACGGTGCCTGTCAACAGGATCATGGAGAGCAACGATTTAGCCAGCATGAGCTTCGGGATCCCATAGCCTGTGGCGGTATTCATCGGGAAAAAGAACCGCTGACAGCAAGACCAAAATTAAAAAGAGGCATCGTGTTAATTGCGGGTTGTGGAGTGGTGAGAGGAGCCATCGTCTTTGGTCAGAAATACATCAATGCCTTCAATTGCGATTGGAAGGTCCGCAAGTACAGGTTCCAACTGGTTCGGGAGGTGTTGGAATCAATCCCCCTGGAATCGTGCTGAAAGTAGCGGTACCCCAGTCTCAGCCCGGTCTGACCGCCCAGGCTGATCCGTTGGAACGGGAACCATTCGACTCCCAAACCAAGTCCTATCCCTATGTGGCCTCCGCTGCTGCCGTGCTGCGAATTCAGACTATAGTCCCGTCTATAGCCCGAAAAACCGGCTTCGACTCGGCCATACGTAAAAGGGGCGATCCCGTTTTTCAGCGGCCGATAGTGCTTGATTGTGGGACTCAGCTGCAGCCTCAGGTAATGGCGATTTATGGCCGCTGAGGCGGGGTCATCCGCGTTGGCGGTGGAGTCGCGGAGGCTCCACGAAACCCTTGTTTCCAGGCCCAGGGCGGTGGTGGGAGAGCGGATCTTCCACACGCTGAAGCTGCTTCCGCCGCCGGAAGGCAAGGCTACCCCCAGCCCCCAGTTCCCGCGGCCGGCCAGGGGGCCTTCCTGGTGGGCGGAGGCGATGCCGCTGGTCATCAGGACGATGCAGATCAGACGGGAGACAGACATGGGAGCTTCTCCTCACGGCGCTGTGGGACAACAGAGCGGGCGGGATCACCTGTTGGAATACCGATAAAGTTCGACGCACAACGGCGCGGTTTGTTCTCCCTGGTTGGCCGGCAACAAGAAGGGAGCAGGCGCTGACGGAACGAGTGGTCTTTGATTGCCCATTGAACAAGGGGCGATCCTGATCGAGCGATCTCCGGGTCAGATGAAGGTGAGCCAGCGGCCGGTTTCGCTGGTGAACGGAAAGATCGTTCCCCAGATGCCCCCGACTGCTATTTCCCCCATGATCAGCCCGAGAAAGAACGGCTTCATGGCCTGGAACATCCGCGGGCCCCAGAAGAAGAGGATGGTCAGCTTTATCAGCCATGCGAGCAGCGCCGGGAACCATAGCTTGCTGGTGAGCCAGCCGACGCCGATGGTGAACCCCAGCGGATGCAGCGACCACCAGTGCCACCGGTGCTGGGCGAACATCAGGAATCCCTCCACTGCCGCGCCGATTCCGCGAAACATCCACCCCCTCATGTTGGCGTCCGGCATGTCCGCAATCTTGGCGCCGAGGGAAGGCCACCCGTGAGCCCCTACCCAGTTGAGGAGGTTGAGGTTTATGGCGCCGTACGTGTAGCCGAGCTTCAGAGTCATCCAGGCCGAGGCGAGGAAGGTGACCACCAGGGCCAGCATCAGCCCCCAGAACAGACGACCCTTCGGTCCGGGGATCCTCTCGGCGAGCTTCAGCCCGTTGGAGGTGGCGACCATCGCCGACAGCTGCGATTCCCCCTGCCAGATGAAGGTGAAATTCAGCGCCACCAGACCCTTGGCGCCGAGGATCGAGGTCCCGAGCCCCGATATGATGAAGAAGGCCGGCACGATGGGGCTGCGCGCCGTGGCGACCCCGGCGGTGGTTACGACCCGCGCCACGAGAATGAAGAAGATCAGGCTGACGACCAGCAGTAACGGCACGGTGATCGCCGGCACCCCCGACCGCCACAGCCAGACGCCGCAGAACACCAGGCTCACCAGGAAACCGACGACCGCGGTGCGGTACCTCAGCAGCTCCTCGCTGTCGTCCATCCCCCCTGACGGATCCCAGGCCTTGCGGATCACTGCCAGAATATGCCCGCGTGCGATCCACATTCCGTAGAGCACGAAAACGATGACCGCCCCGGTCATCTGGTGCGTCAGGTCCGCTGACTGCGAATACTCGTACACGCTCAGCTTCTCGGTGTTGGCGATACCGAGTGTCTTGAACACCCCGTCCTCGAGTTTGCACAGCAGGTAGAAGAACCAGATGCTGAACAGGATCTGCAGGTCGACGAGGTAGAAGAAGCCGATGTAGGCGAGCTTGAAGTAGAACCCGATGTGTATGGTGTTGTTGAACAGGCGCAGGCCGCCGACCTGCCTGAACTCCGGCACCTCGGGCCAGAAGTGGTTGAACCCGCCCAGGCTCAACGTGATCGCCGGAATCGCGAAGCCCAGCCACATCGTCTTGCTTCTGAAGAAGGGCGCCAGGCGGCGGCCAATGCCCCCGCCGTCGTCGATCATCTGCTGCGGCAGCTGCATCATGGGATAGGTGAGGCCATCCTGCACCGACCACTGCCGGTGCAGGATGGCGCTCATGCAGATCAGCATGAACCCCATCACCGTGGTCAGCGCCAGCCAGTGCCCCATCGGCTCGACCCACGCCTCCCAGGGGATGCGGCCCCCCTTGGGCAGCCCCTCGTAGTAATCCTTGATCGCCTGCACGTCCTGCGGCACGATCCAGGACGGGATGTGCGGGTGCAGCAGGTCGGCGAAGCGGTTCTCGGAAGTCGCGAAGTAGTAGGGATAGACCATGGTGCCGATCAGGAAGAACATCGTCCCCCAGGTCGGCACGGTTATGGCCACCAGCAGCATGCAGAAGATCAGCACCAGGTCGGCCCTGGGCAGCGACAACCGGCGGCTGATCAGGCCGACGACGGCGCTCGCCAGGACGGTGACCATGAGGAACAGGATGGCCCCCGGCGAGGCCGGGGCGAAGCCGACCCCGTTGTAGGTGAAGACGGCCCAGTACGGGGCGACCAGACCGACGCCCACGCACAGGAGCACACCGATGAACAGGCCCCTGTAGCTGAAACGGGAAGGGGAGTGAGAGGCAGTCATGGGAGTCCATTATAGGCAGTAATCGGGTCCCCGAAAGGAGAATGAGCATGGGCGGCCCTGCCCGGGTCTTGCGATGACAGGCCGCTCTCATCCGTGCGAATCCCCGCAACGCCGGCTCGGTTCCAAAACCCTGAGCCGGCTCGTCGACCTGCTTCTGCGACGGCTCGTGCGAGCCTTCAGCGTCTTGACAGAAACCCCTCCGGGGGGGCCATTACTTAACTTTGTACGTGGTCGAATCGTACCGGTTACCGAACAGCCTCAGCCCGGAGTTTTTTAAATCGAGATGTCATTTTCAAAGCGACTGGAATCCTGCTCCCTCGAACGCATTACCAGGATGAAGGACCTGGTAGTGCAGGAGATCGACCGCATCGACCGTCAGCTGGCCGTCGAAGAGAGGGAGATCGACGCCATGGCGGAAAAGGTGGAGACGGTCAGCCTGAGCAAAAGGCACGGCCACTACGAGCTGGGCCTCGACAAGGCGGAATCGCGGATCTCGAGGCTGAACGAGGAAAAAGAGAAGTTGATGGACAAGGCCCGGATCATCGAGCAGGCGCGCCAGAAGAAACACCTGATGGACGAGCAGGCCAGGGTTCTGGGCAGCGCCGGCAGCGTGAGAGCCAAGGACCTGCTGGTTTTCATCCTCATCCTCTTCCTCATCACCATACTCGTCGTCGACCTGCTCGGCGTCGGGGCCACCGGCGGCGGCGCCGTTGCCAGGGCGGAAGTGGAGGACGGGAAGATAGGCGGGATCGTCATCCTGAACGGGGGAGAAGGGTATGAGCGGGTGAACCTCCACATTTCCGATGAGGAAGGTTCGCACGCCCTTGCTTCGGGGCAGGTGGTCGGGGGAAAGCTGGCGCAGGTCAAGATCATCGACAGCGGAGAGAACTATACCGATCCCGTCGTGGAAGTGCTGCCCCACTTCGCCGTGAGCACGTTGTGGATATTCTGGATCATCGACGTGATATGCTGCGGCCTTTTCATGGCCAACTTCGTCTTCGAGCACAGGCTTGCCGATTCGAAGAAGTGGTACTGGAAGAACAACTGGATAGACTTCATAACTTCCATACCCCTTCCGCCGGTGCAGGTCATCGCCGCCTCCGGCGACATAGGCATCCTTCGCCTGGGGCGCCTGCTGCGGGCGGTGCGCATTCTCAGGGCGCTGAGGTTGTTCCGCATCGGCCTGTTCTTCTGGCGCGGCATGGACCACCTGAGCTCCACCCTCGACGTGAGGCTCCTCAAGCGGTCGTTGCTTTACGGCCTGATGTCTCTGGTTTTCGGCGCCTGCATCTTCATGGGCCTGGAGCGCCTCGAGTCCGGTTCGGGGTTCTGGCCCAGTCTCTGGTGGAGCTTCACCACCCTGGTCACCGGCGGCTACGCCGACATCCACAATCCCCAGACCGCTTCCGGCAAAATCCTCACGGTCTTCCTGGTGATTACGGGCATGGTCCTGGTGGGTGTCTTCACCGCCACCCTGACCAGCGTGCTGGTGAAGGACGAGGGCTCGGTGAAGGCCGAGGAGCTGGAGGAGCAGGTCGCCATCGCGACGAAAATCCAGAAGGACGTGAAGGAGACCAACGAGCGCCTCGACCGGCTCGAGGGCAGCATCCGCGAGATCCGCGACGCCATGGGGGACCGGGGGAAGTAGGAAGGCGCTTCGGGCCGCCCTTGTTTCCTTCCTGGGGCTTTCGGCATTTCCCGCTGCGGGGCTGCCGGTTGGGGCAGACGGACGGTAGATAGTGGGCCTTGGTCCGCTGCAGACGGGAACCGGCAACTTCCGCCCATGCCTGGCAGCTACTCGGGGCCGTACACCCATGTACCCGGTGCGCCTCCGAGAATCTCCTGAGGAGCTACGACACTGATACCAACTGATCTCACAAACCGGCCCGGAATGGGCATCGTCCTTCTTGCCGTTCTTGCCGGCTGTTTCAGCCTACCCCGTTCACTGTTTGCCGAAGGGTTGCTCATAAACGAACTGATGTCGAACAACCAGTCCTGCTGTGCCGACCAGTACGGCCAATTCGACGATTGGATAGAGATATACAATGCCGGCGGCCGCGCCGCGAACATTGGTGGAATGTTCATCACCGATGACCTGACCAATCCAAGGGCCTTCCGATTTCCCACAAATGACCGGAAAGCCACCACCATCCCTGCCGGTAGATTCATTCTGCTTTGGGCGGACGGAGACCACGATCAGGAGGGGCTCCATTTGAATTTCAGACTCTCTTCAAACGGCGAGCAGTTGGGATTGTTTGCTTCGGACGGCACGACACTCCTCGATTCAGTGACCCTCGGTCCCCTGCGCCCCGACGTTTCCTACGCTCGAGTACCGAACGGAGAAGCCTGGTTCTTTGTGGATGAGCCATCTCCGGGGAGGGGAAACGTTTCCCCGGGAAAGCTTCACCATTCCCAGGCTCCCACCTACTCGCATTTGGGCGGCTATTACGACAGTCCGCTCACCGTTTCCTTGAGCCATCCGGATGCCAACACCAGCATCTTCTTCTCTACCGATGGCAGCATCCCAACGAGGAAAAGACGTTACAAGGGTTCCGGAGTCCGCATGGAAACCACAACAGTCTTGCGATTACTCGCGGTCACCGAAGGGCATCTCCCCAGTGACGTGATAACCAGCACCTACTTTATCGGTGAGGAGGTCAGCCTGCCGACTGTTTCCTTAGCTGTCGATCCGGAACATCTCTGGAGCGGAAAGGTGGGTATTTATATCAAGGGAGATCGCACGAACTTCACGCGCGACTGGGAACGCCCTGCCCATATCGAATTTAACGATGCCGGCGGCAGGCTGGAATTCTCCCAGGATGTGGGCGTGAAAATTCACGGCGGATGGTCTCGCAACCAGCCGCAGAAGTCGATCGCCATACACGCTCGCCGGAGGTACGGCAATGAGGCCATCTATTATCCTCTCTTCCCCGATAAGACTATAACCCGATACAAGGGTTTCATTCTGCGCAACTCGGGCAATGACTGGACCTACACGCTCCTTCGCGACGCGATCATGCAGGCCCTGGTCAAGGATCGCATGGATATCGATTACCAAGCCTACAGGCCTGTCGTTCTTTACCTCAATGGCCAGTACTGGGGTATCCACAACATGCGCGAGCGCATTTCAGTCGACTACATATCCGATAACCATGGATTTGGATCGGACGCAATCGATTACCTCGTCAACGATTCAGAGGTGAGGGTAGGAGACGCCGAACATTTTCAGTCATTTCTGAGCTACCTCGAGAGCAGTGATCTGCAGGACGTCGGCGCCCTTGAGGAGATACGGGCCCGGCTGGATCTCGATGAATTTCTCAATTACCAGATTGCGGAAATGTACGTGGCGAATACCGATTGGCCCGGTAACAATTGGGAATTCTGGCGTCCCCACAGTGCGAACGGCCGCTGGCGATGGATACTCTTCGATTTGGACTACGGATTCAACTTGCCTCTGGCATTGAACCCCAGCCCTCCCGAACTCGATATGGTTGCCTTGGCGACCACTCCCGGTCGTGGATGGCCGAATCCACCCTGGGCTACTTTCCTCATGCAAAACCTTCTCGAGATCGATGAAATCAGGCACGATTTCATTCAACGGTTCGCAGGCCATCTGAACACCACTTTTGAATGGACCCGCGTCGATTCCGTAATCGACGGCATGAGGAACCCTGTTGCGGATGAAATACCCCGGCATTCCCAGCGGTGGGAACGATTCCCTTCCCCGTTCTATGGAAAGGCGTTCGCTACGATAGAGGAGTGGGATTCCAATCTCGACGTGATGCGGGCCTTCGCCCGGGTGAGGGCAAGCTATGTATGGAGTCACCTGCAGACTCAATTTTCCCTGGGGGGCCGATCCACGCTTTCCCTCGAAGTCGAGCCCGAGGGAGCTGGTACCATTTTTGTAAACACGGTACCCGTAAGAGTTACAAGCTCATCCGGTCTCTACTTCAACGGGGTGCCCATCGATGTGGTTGCGGTTCCGGCTTCCGGGTTCGAGTTCGACAGTTGGTCGGATCCGGTTTCCGACACCTTCCAAGCCAGAATTTCCATCGAGGAGAACTACGAGCTTACCGCCCGGTTCACTTCATCTGAGCAGGACCCCGTTTCACCCGGGCAGCTGCCCGTTGTGATCAACGAAATCAATTACAATTCGAGTGAGGCTCTGGACTCCGGAGATTGGGCTGAGCTTCACAACTTTGGCTCGGCCCCCCTCGAGATCGGGGGCTGGCGCTTTCGCGATGCGGGGAACTCGCCCGACTTCATTCTGCCCCCCGATGTCCTTCTTGGAGCGGGCGGGTACGTCGTGATTTGCCGTGACAGCACCGATTTTCTGACGGTCTTTCCGGAGACGGACGGTTGTTTCGGAAACTTTCCCTTCGGACTGAGCAGCCGTGGTGACCACCTTACCCTATTGACCGACCTCGAGCGGGTTGTCGATTCGGTTGCGTATGACGAGCGCCCTCCCTGGCCAACTGAGCCAAACGGAACAGGCTTTACCCTGGCCCTGGTTGAGCCCACGGTCGACAACTCCCGGCCCGAAAACTGGTACGCCTCACCTAACGGGGGGACGCCGGGAGCGTGGAATGCTCCGGGTGCTCCCTCCGCATCGAATCCGGGCGCGAAGGTCGTCAACTATCCGAATCCTTTTTCCACCAAAACCACGGTGTTCTTGAGCTTGCCCAGAACTGCCAACGTGTCCGTTCAGGTGTTCAATCTGTTGGGAGCCCCTGTGGCAACGCTTGTCGATGACGAGATCATGGAGACAACCGATCACTCGCTGGTCTGGGACGGCCGATCCGCAGACGGATATGAGGTCGCATCGGGAGTCTACCTGTGCCGCATCAGGATCAACGGGTTCTCCACGACCAGGAAAATGTTGAAGGTCGCCGGAAGTCGGTGATTTGGTCGGCAAGCGGCAGCCCGGCGGATACCGGGCCTTCTGAAGTCGCTGGGGGATAGTGCTGGAAAAACGCGTCGATGGTCTGCGGGGCCTTGCTTGGCCCGGCCGGCCCGGACGACGCAGGGCGATTCTTTCCTTCCGTGCCCGTGTCCACCAGGATTTCGAAATTCAATGGTATATTAAGGGCTCAGGAGTCGCCCTTTCACTCTCCGTCACACCTTGAAAGAAGCCCAGGAGTCAGTGTCTGATGGATAGTCTGTTGCTCGATTTCGGAACGATCAAACTCCACTGGAACCAGGTCCTGCTCTCTCTCGTATTCGCCTTTTGCCTTTCGAGCCTAATCGCAATGGTGTACGAGTGGACTTTCCAGGGCCTGTCCTGGTCGCGCGGTTTGATGCAGACCATGGTTCTCGGCAGCATCATCACCTGTCTGCTGATGATTGCGATCGGCGACAACGTCGCCAGGGGCATCGGAATTGTGGGGTCGCTGGCCATCATTCGTTTTCGCACCAACCTGCGCGATCCGCGCGATCTGGTGTTCCTGTTCGCTGCTCTTGGTGCCGGGGTAGCCTGCGGCGTTCAGAGCTACCTCGCCGCCACCTTCGCCACCGCCCTGTTCTGTACGATCGCGGTAGTCATGCACGCGTCCCTGTTCGGCACGCGGATGAAATTCGATGGACTCGTGCGGTTCCAGATACCGACGGGGCCGACCTTTGCCGCCCAGGTTGCCCGGATACTGCAAGAGGTACCGAGAACGTTCGGCCTGGTCACCATGCGCGATGTCGCCCAAGGCAATCTCGTCGACTGCACCTACCAGGTGAAACTCGCCGACGAAGCGGACTCGACCCGACTGATCGAGGCTCTCGGACGGATAGAAGGCATACGCGGGCTGACCTTCATGAACCACTCCTCTGCCGTAGAGGTGTAGTTGATGAAGCGCTGGCTGAGGAAGAACTCTTTTCGTGCCCTGTGGGTGGCGGGCGTGCTTGCCGCGGCCTACGGCTATCGGGAGTGGCGTGCCGACCCGTACCTGATCGGCACGGTGGTATCGACGGTGCGATCGGTGGGCGCTCGCGAGGGAGGTGCCATCCAGGAGGTGAGTACCGCCGTGGGGGAAAGCGTCGTTTCCGGACAGGTCCTGGCTCGCCTGGACGCCTCGGATCTGTTGGCGGAAAAACGACTACGTGAAGAAGAGCTGGCCGCCCTGGAGTCGATAGTAACTGCAGACCGGCGTCGATACAGCGTCGAGTACGACCTTTTGCGACTGCGCGTGTCCGAGCAGTACGCCGCCGTCAAGGCGGAGGAGGCCGAGCTCGAGGCCCTCGGCCGGGAAATCGACGCCCTTGCGGCAGCGGAGAAAGCCGGCCTGGGACAGGATCGCGATCTGACCCGCATGACCATCCGCCGCGATGCCCTGGAGCAGTCGGTAGCCGAACAGTCGGCCCTCATTCGGCCCGATGTGCTCAACCTTGGCGCCGGCGGTTCGAGTGCCTATGGCGACAGCATCATGATTTCGCTTCTCGGGGACCGGGTGCAGCGCCTGCACGAGGTCCGGCAGTCACTCGCCCTGATCGATCAGCGCATCGAGTACCGGACGGTCAGGTCGCCGTGTGCGGGATCGGTCTCCGAGATCCTGGCCTTGCAAGGAAGTACGGTCGATGCCTTCGTGCCCATTGTTTCCGTGGAGAGCGCCCACGCCTCCGCGGTTGAAGTGTATGTCCCGGAGACGAAGGACCTGCAGGTCGATGTCGGGCAGAAGGTGGAAGTGATGTCGAGGCGGTCGAGCGAGTTCGACGCCAGAGGGAGGATCGACTTCGTGCATCCGGGGTACTCACCTATGCCTGAGAGACTGTGGCTGCGCGGGCAGATGTTGTGGGCGAGAAAAGCCCGTGTCCTCCTCGAGCCGGGCCACCTCCTGCTGCCCGGCGAGTCCGTACGCGTACGCCTTGCCGATCGCCCGTCCGCACCGTGGGGCGCCCTTGCGGAAGAGAGCGGCCCGGAAATCGGGAGACCGGGGCGATGAGAGCAGGCGGCCGGTTTCTCGTGGTGCTGGCCCCTTTCGTTGCGATCCCCGCTTCGACGGCAGCCTCCGCCGATCTCCCGGGCGAAGCCCCGGGCGGTCACAACGCCGCCCACAAGGACGGGGTGACCCTGACGATTGAAGCAACGGTGGCGGTGGGTTTGGACAACAACCCGCGGCTCCGTGCGCTCGAAACAGAGACCGAGGTTCGCACCCACCGGATTCGCTCGCTCGACTGGATCGACAATCCGGAAGTGCGCGTCCGCAACCTGGCCTCCCGGGCCGGTACCGCCCGGTTCGACGAACTCGAGATAGGGATCCGCTGGCGTCCTCCTTCCGCCGGAGAGGCGGGAGCGCGACGGCAGCGGAAGCAGGTAGCCTTGTGGGAGCGCAAGGTCGAGGCCGTACGGGAGCGGCATTGGCTGGCTTCGCGAGTGCGCCGATCCTGCGCCGATATCGCCATGCACGCCGAACTGGCCCGCATCGCCGCCATGCGGGTTGAGAATGAGAACCTGCGGATCTCCCAGATCGAGACCATGATGGACCTCGGTCGGAGATCGATCGTCTACTTCGTCAAAGCAAAAACGGCCGTAGCCGAAGCGCGGCAGGGTCACCTTCGCAGCTTGCACGCACTGCGGGAGGAAGAGCGCAGGTTGCGACGACTCACGGGTATCTCCACGCAGATCCAGGTGCTTTCTGAGCCGCTTCCCGAAGTCGCCTTGGATGAAGAGCGACTCCTTGGCCTCGCCTACGCCAACCGCCCGGAGCTTCGGTTGGCCGAGGAGCAGCGACAACTCGCCCTCGAAAGGCGAAACCGCGAGAGCTGGCGGCGGCTGCCGCAGTTGTCTTTCCTGGAGGTTTCCCGACACTTCGAGCGTTCCGAAGGTGACTGGCATGAGCTGAGGTTCGGCCTGGAGCTCCCCCTCTTCAACCGCAATGCGGGCAACCTGGCCGGCGTTTTCCTTGCGGTGTCGGGAAGCGGGCTCGAGGTCCTTTCCGTTCGCGAGCGCATCGCCGAGGAGGTCCGCGAAACGCTCTCCGACTACACGGAGACACTGCTCGCCCGCGACCTGACCCTCCAGGAGGGCGAGGCCGTCATCCAGGCATCGTCGCTGGTGATCGCCGAGACACGGGACTACCCTACCGTGCCGGCTGACGAAATCCTCGAGCTCGAGCGCACGATCATGGATGCGCGGGTCGCAATCGCCGAGAGCCAACGCGAACTGGCGCACGCCCTCTATTTCCTGTACTACGAGCTGGGCATAGAGGATCCGGGGGTTCTGCAGAAAGAGGTGGGGCACGATGGCAGTTGAGCTGCCTGCGATCCACCGCTACGAGTTGAAGTACACCGTGACCGAGCCGCAGGCCGCGGAAATTCGCGATTTCATCAAGCCGCTGTTTTCGCTCGACGCCAACGTCCCCAGGGAGCAGGGAGCCTACACGGTCAACAGCGTGTACATGGATACTCCCGGGTTGCGCTTCTACCACGACACCAGGCTGCGCGAGCTGCTGCGGTTCAAACCCAGGGTCCGCTATTACGGAACCGGCGCCGTCGAGTCTGCCACCCTCGAGGTCAAGTACCGGCACAACCGCACCGTCTGGAAGGTCCGCGACCGAATCGCTATGACGGAGTGGCCCGGGGTGCTCGAAATCGCCAGGAGCGAACGCACCTCGCCGACGTACGATGCCCTGCCGCGGTCCTTCGTCGACGTCCATCATCTGTACGGCACCGAGCCCGTGCTCCATCTCCGCTACCACCGGCAGCCCTTCGTCAGCGACGTGGACGCCTACGGACGCATTACGTTCGACCGCGCTATGCGCTACCGGCTGATGCGCGGTTCGTACGACCTGTCGAGCCATGATGAGGAGATGAGCTACTACGACGACGCGGTCACCGCTCAGTGGGCGGAGTCCCCCGTCGTCATGGAGATCAAGACCGAATCCCTGGTGCCTTTCTGGGCGCTGGACCTCATCAAGCGTTTCTCCCTTGTCCAGCGCGGATACTCGAAATACCGGTACGTGATCGACAATTGTCTCGAGGGAGCAGGCAGTGGAACCGACATCGTGGTGTGAGGCCTCTGCCGATGCCCGCCCGTTGCCGGTGTATTCCCTGCACGGCCATCACTCAGGACCTTGATCGATCACCTGCCTTCTGGAGGACGGGGATGGCGCCCTTCGCCGGGAGGGCAGGGGCGGTGCGGGCGGTCCCCCTTAGGATTCTCTGCGAAGGCTTTTTGTAAATGAGGTTGCCGGTTCTCGTTTTTTTCCTGGTGGTTATTCATGCACCCTTCCTCCAGGCCCAAGATCATCGGCTCGAATTGCCTGTATATCGCCTGACCGTCGATCCCGACGACCTGAGTTCTCTATATCAGGCACCACACAGCGACGTCCGCTATCCAGCCCGATTCACCTTCGTCGGCCAATCTCGCGAGTGCCAGGTTCGATTCCGCGGCGCCACCGCCCGGAAGTACCCGAAGAAAAGTTGGAAAATCTGGTTTGAGGATTACTCCAATCCCATCGGAGCAAGGGAGGTCAATCTCAATGCGGAATACACTGATCTTTCATTGATGCGCAACGTCCTGACCATGAAGCTGTTTTCAATTCCTTGGCCATCCGGCCCCGAATACCAAACACGTCAGCCTAATCGTCAACGACGACTTTATGGGCGTCTTTGTCCAGGTAGAGGAGACGAACAAAGACTTCCTGAGACGTTACGAGCATGAGCTCGGAAGTCTCTACAAATCCGAGGATCACGGAGGCAGTACGGCGCCGTTGCTGGAGTACGATAACTACCTTTCGTCCTGGAACAAGAAGGCTGGGGATGAATCCAACTACACCGATTTGCAGCGCCTGTTCAATCAGCTCCTATATCTGACCCACGAGGACTTTGAAGAGAAGATTCCTTCCATGGTGAATGTGGAGAGTGTCCTTCGATACTACGCAGTCACATATGCCATCTCCAATATGGACGCAGTGACGAAGAATACCTTGCTCTATTTCCATCCGGGTGGGCGCCTGGAGCAAGTAATGCCCTGGGATCACGATGCTTCATTCGGGAATCACTGGTCCGGGGAATACCGTGCGGATCTTGAGACTGTCTTTCAGCATTCCCATTTTCGATACCACCTTCTATTTCAGAGGTTAATGGAGTATGACACTTGGCGCGAGTCGTTCTGGAAAAAGGTCGGAATCGTCATCGACCAAGGGTTCGGCGCCGTAGGGGCTCAGATAGACTCAACTTACGAGTTGATCAGGTCGGACGTGAACTTGGACAAAGCCAGGAGTGGCACAACTTCCGAATTCGATAATGAGATCTCCCGTTTAAAAGGCTTCTTGGCCGCGAGGAGATCGTTTCTGACGGGATTCTCCTTTTTGGCTCGTCAGTAGAATTCGTGGGTGAATTGTGGCTCGGGTAAATCGCCGAGCTGATGGAATGAAGCGATTTGGAGTGCCTTGAAGGTGCGGCATCCGAATGCTTTTCTCCCTGTCAGATTCCATTTCAGGCTCAAGCCCTCGACCATGCCGTTGTTGAACTGCTTCCTGGCCCTGAACCAATTGAGGATGAGCTCTTGGTGACGCCGCAGCATTCCGGCGATGTCTTTCATCGGTTCGATGTTGCTTCTCATCGTACGGAAACACCCGCGCTGGAGGAACTTCTCAGCCCACGCGGAGTAGGTGTAGTCCCAGAAGCGCTGGAAGTCCTCCTTGAGCAGGTAGGCTCTGACCGTCCGCAGGTTCATCTTCAATAGCTCCGACAGCTTCAAGCCTTGGGGGGGAGTCGCTGAGGTTCTCCTTGCGCTTCAGGAAGCACCAGCGGCTCTTGCTCAGGACCGGATCCTGGCCCTGTTCTTTGAGTCTGCGGGCCTCTTCGGCACGGACTTTGTCGAGGGCCTTGCTGAAGTGCTGCATGAGGTGAAAACGGTCGAGAATAGGTACCGCGGTGGGGAGCCGCTTGCTGATAACGTCGAGGTAGGCTTTCCAGATATCAGAGCAGATGACGGTAATCTGGTCGAGGAAACGGGTCGGCTCCTGCTCGCCGCCGGCTTCCTGCTTGCGCCGGTGCTCCTGCTCCCGTTCGGTAAAGCCGTCGTTCAAGGCCTTCTTCGTCCGCTTCTCGCCCATCCACAACAGGCGGCGGCGGTGGGGGTCGATCTGGTACAGCAACGTCAGATAATGAGGCCCCTTACGATACTGGATTTCATCCACGCCGAGGGCCGTGACCTGGTCGAGGCAGCGATGAGCGAGCCCATAGTCCACGACGTACTGGACGGAGTGGTAGACCTTGTCCCAACGGGTCCGGAAGGAACGCGCCACCTCGATCCACGACAGTTTTTTGGCCCCCTGGGCCAGGAAGCAGCGGTAGAGGTCGGTCAGGTGGTGCTTGCCCGTGCTCCAGGGGACCTTCTCGACGACCACCCGGCCGCAGGCTTTGCAGGCAACCCGGCGCATGCGATACACCAGAAAGACCGGAAACCCCCAGAGGGGAACAAACTCGAACAGCCGGGCCTCGGGGGCCGTGTCATAGGTGGGGGCCAAGTGACCGCAGCCGCTGCACGCGCCCCGGGAGTTTTTCCGTGGCCTTATCCTCACCATTATCCTTCCGTGCCGGTCAAAATGACTGCCCTCAAACACAAACCGCTTGAAGGTCGTGCACCGGTTTAGTACCGTGATCAGGCGCATCATTCCCTCCACAGGTAGTTGGGTTCCGTCTTGGTGGACTGTCCCAACATACCGGGGGATGATGCGCCTGGGCTACCTGGCCTCCTCTATTCCCATCGCCGCAGCCTCCCCTCCTCACCCACAGATTCTCCAGAGGAGCCATGTATTTGAGGAACTGCAGGAATTCCTGGTGCCGATGCCGGGGTTTGCATTGGGTCAGGACCTTGCCCGATGCGATTTCGAGCGCCGCGAACAAGGTCGTGGTGCCGTGCCGGATATAGCTGTGCGTAACGCCTTCCACATAGCCCAGGCCCAAAGGCAGAATCGGCTGCGTCCGTTCCAGGGCCTGGATCTGGCTCTTCTCGTCGACGCATAACACCATGGCCTTGTCCGGAGGGTTCAGGTAGAGGCCTACGATGTCTCTGACTTTGTCCACAAAAAAAAGGGTCGTTGGACAGCTTGAAGTGCTTCTGTCGATGCGGCTGCAGACCCAACGCTTTCCATACTCGTTGAACGGTGGACTTGGAGAGGTTGGCCTCGGCGGCGAGGGAACGGCACGTCCAGTGCGTGGCCCCCTTCGGTGGATGCTCGAGCGTCTTATGAATCAACGCGGCGACTTCCTCATCGCTTATCGAGCGCGGACCCCCGGGGCGCAGCTCATCGTAGAGCCCCATCAGGCCTTGTTCGCAGAAACGACGGCGCCCCTTGCCAACCGAAACGCCCGACAGCCCAAGATGCTGACCGATCTGTTGATTGGTGAGCCCCTCATCGCTCATCAAGACGATCTTGGCTCGCCGCACATGCGCATGAGGCAGGCTACGGGAACGGGCCATGGATTCGAGTTGGGCACGAACTTCGTCACTGAGGGTGAGCGGCTTCAGGGGACGTCCCAGTGCCATTAGGTTCCTCCTTGCGGTATCCCTATTAGGGGAAACCTAATGAGAAGATCACATTTTTACAAGATATTCCTGGGACGGGACACTAAAGCAGCGGACATCATGGTCCGTATCCCATCGTATCCGCGAAGCGTGGGGAGAGCCTGAACCGGTCAACTGCACCGAGGCGGAAATAGATGAGGCATATTTCGGAAAGGGCCGGGGCACCGCAGGAAAGATTATCGTCATGGGAATGAAAGACCGGCTCACCAAACGCATAGCGGCGGAGGTTTCTGCCAACACCGACAGGGGCACTATGCCTGGAACCTATCTCAAAATAGGCAAACTTAAACTTGTTTTCGAAATGACAGTGATGTACCATTGGTGTATGGTCAATCTGACCGACATGCAATGGCAACGAATCCGCCATCACTTTCCTGAAGAACTTCGTCCCAAGAGCCATCCGGGTCGCAAACCGGTTTGCACGCGTGATGTTTTTGAAGCCGTCCTTTGGATTCTAAACACCGGGGCTCAATGGCCTATGTTGCCGCAGTGCTATCCGAACTACAAAACCGTGCATCGCCGTTTTCAAAACGGGTGTCGTCAAGGGGTGGTGCGCGAAGTTCTCATGGACCTGGCCCAGACCCTTCACGAGCAAGGGGGGTCTGGACGAATCGGAGGCTTTCATCGATGGCCTGTTCTCGGCGGCCAAGGGTGGAGGTGCCGATATCGGCCACACCAGGCGAGGTAAGGGGGTGCGGGTCATGGGGATCGTGGACGGCAATGGGCTTCCCTTGTCGGTGAGCACGCATGCAGCGAACCATCATGAAGTGACGCTGGTTCAGTTGACCTTTGACTTTTACCTGATCGAAGACCAACCTGACAACTTGATCGGCGACAAGGCGTACGACAGCGATTCGTTGGATGAAGAGCTTAAGAAAGACGGGATCGAGATGATCGCCCCGCATCGCCAGAATCGGACCAAGAAAAAGACTCAGGACGGACGGCGATTGCGGCGTTATGTGCGGCCTTGGATGGTTGAGAGATTCTTTGCTTGGCTTCAATGGCAGCGTCGAGTGATCACTCGCTGGGAATTGTATCCGGAGAATTTTCTTGGCTTCGTCCAACTTGCATCCATTTTGATTTTACTTAAACAATCTCAATTTTGAGATAGGTTCCGGGGAATTCGGACTGGCGCTAAATCCTAATAAAACTCTGATAACCGAGCTTCCAATTGGGATCGAACCAAAGTGGGTTTCCGAGCTGCGTACCTTCATCTTCCGCGACCAAGCACGTGCTCAGCACTCAGATCTGATAGCATATTTTGACCGCGCCTTTGAGCTTTCGTGTGAATTTCCTATCGATCCAGTTCTGAACTACGCTGTCGCGAGATTAGGATCCGTCACCGTTCAAATAGAGAATTGGGAACTTGCAGAGAGTCTCCTTCTTCAGTCGGCAACCAACGAACCTGGAACAGTTCAGCGAATCGTAAAGACTTTGGTCAACTACGAATCCGCAGGTTATTCCATAAACCGTATCCTCCTCGAAGAGGTGTTGAATCAGCTTATCCTTCGACACGCACCACTAGGCCACAGCAGTGAAGTCGCATGGGCACTGTGGTGTGCTATCGAGTTTCAGATCTCAATTGAAGACGCTGTTGCCAAAAAAAGCCATGGCAATGGAGGATTCCGTTGTCACACTTGTATTGTTGCATGCGCGGGACCTCAATCTGATTTCCAAAAATGTGTCTACTAGTGGTCCCTCGGCGAAGATGACAACCGACGAGTTATACGACGAGCACTGGTTGTTAGCGTACGAGGCGAATGTCAAGGGGTGGCTATCCTCTGCCGGTTCGCACGACTATGTGGCGGAATCGGCAGAGTTTAGTTTTTTAAAAAGAAACCAAGTGGAATTTTATGACGCCTCCAAAAGCCTGCAGCGTAATGAACTAGGGGAGGGGCCCGTAACCTCCCTCGTTTATGCCGAATGATGCATCCCATTAACAAAGCGTCCATTGATCAGTGGTTAAGCCATCTCCCAAAATGGGGAAAAAAACGGCGTAGACTGGATTTGCAGCGATTTAGCCATATCGCTTGGGCAAAATTCGGCGGACACTTTCTGAGATTATCCTACCGCGCTTTGATCTCTGTGGTTCACGCCATGGACGGAAACGATGCCGTGCCGGAACGCCCCGGCCTGGGGATGGAACCGGACTACGAGTTGCTAGCGCAGTACCGCTCGGGCTAGCCCTGCGCGATATCGCCGGATTCACGCGGAAACCGCGCGCGCTGGCACTGATCCTCCGGCAGCGCCTCCGTCGATTCAGTCCTCATCCTGCTTGTGGGACTGGGCATTCCTCTGCGCCAGGTCCCGGTCCATGAGGAAGATGCCGTCGCGGCTTTCGATGATCAGCTCCATGTCGCTGACGATCTGGCGGACTATGGCTTCTTCCTCGACCTGCTCGTTGACGAACCATTGCATGAAGGTGTGGGTGGCGTGGTCGCGCTCGGCGAGGGCGGAGTCGACTACCTGGTAGATCCTGTCGCTCAGGGCGCGCTCGCTTTCGAGGGCGAACTTGAAGGCGTCGAGCGGCGAGTCCCACTCGATCTGCGGCGGCGCCAGGGCCTGCAGGCGCACGCGGCCGTCGCGGTCGTTGACGAAGGCGTAGATCTTCTCGGCGTGCATCAGCTCTTCGTGGTACTGGATCTCCATCCAGTGGGCGAAACCGTTGAGCTCGAGGTCCTCGAAATAGGCGGCCAGCGACAGGTAGGTGTAGGCGGAGAAGAACTCGGAATTGAGCTGGTCGTTGAGGGCCTGCTGGATCTTTTCGCTTAGCATCCCTATTCCTTTCTCGGTAAGTGTTCGGCCGCTGTCCGGGCGCGCGTCGGCGCCGCGGAGCCGGCCGGTTCAGCTTGCAGCCGGACATATTTACGGCGTGAAGGTCGTCTGCAATCCGTACTGCTCGTCGTCCCTGAGGGCGTGCCGGTGTTTGAGGTACTCGACCACCAGGAAGACGTCGTGCACGGAGACCGGGTCGACGAGGCGCTCGTCCTTGGTAACCAGCTCGACGCGCAGCTCGTTGGTCCCCTGCTCCGGCACCCTCCCCCTGCTCAGGTCGACGTGCAGGCGGTACCCCCGCGTGCCCGCCCCGGGGCGCATCTGGAAGACGTAGTCCGCCTTGCGTATCTCGCCGCCGTCAATCTCGCCGCCGTTCCAGAACAAACGCACCTCGTCCTCCTGCAGCATCTCGCGCATCATCACCTGCAGCTCGCAGCGCCACAGCTCTCCGGCTTCCTGTTTTGCGGCGACGTCGTCGGCGACGTCGAGGGTCACCGTCCGGGACTCGCCGGGGGCGAGGGGGTGCGGCAGCTGCTCGCCGAGTCCGTAGGTTACCGCCTCGGGGCGGTCGGCGCCCGGACCGACGTAGAAGGTCTTGTCCTTGTGGGCGAAGATGTCGGGGTAGGCGAGGTACCGCAGGCGGGCGTAATCCCCGGCGGTGTAGGGGTAGCGGTGGGGAGCCGGGTAGTAGCGGTGGTAGAGGATGCCCCGGGCGCCGGCGGCGTAGACATTGGCGACCGCGGCGCTGTGAACGAGCGGACCCTGCTCCTCGCCGACGCTGTCGAGGCCGGCAATGAGCTTGACCTCTGTGCCCCCGGTGAGCTCGGCGAGCTCACGCAGCCGCGAGGTCTCGCTGGAAAAGTCCCCGCCCACCGGCATGGCGATGAGGGTGTCGATCAGCCCCTCTCCCACCCAGGCGGCCAGGTCGTGCCCCATCGCCAGGTTGCCCGACAGACTGGCCGCCGCCCTGACGACGAGGCGTTTGCGGAGGCCCTGCCGCGCCGCTTCCCGGTCGCAGGTCTCCCTGATCTCGCGCACCCACTCCGTCAGCGTGTCGGTGTGCTCGGCGACTTCGCGGCGGGCGATGAAGGGGGCGTAGTCGCGGAAGTTGACCTCGATGCCGTCCGCGGGGTACCGGGTGAGCAGCTCGCGCACGATGGCCATGCGGTTCTCGCGCACCTCGGGAACCGCGAAGGAGAGGCGCTTGGGGGTATCGAACTCCGCCTCGGGAAAGTCCGCTTCCTCTCCCACCTGCCATTCGGGATGCGCCCTCTCGAAGTCGGAGACGCGGCAGTTGCTGACGCGGTCGTACGGGGTGTGGTGCATGTTGAGGAGCAGGTGCGGCAGGAAGCGGAAGCCGCGCGCCCGGGCATGCTCGCAGACCACCATCAGCGGGTCGTGCCCGGCGGCGAGGAAGGCCTCGAAGTTCTGCGCGGCGCGGTACCAGACCTCGTGGTCGGCGAGCTCGACGTTGTGCCCCCAGCGCTCCCCGGCCTCGGTGGCGTAGAGGAGGACGGCGCAGTCGCCGACGGCGTAGCTGATGGTGTCGATGCCGAGATCGAGGACCTCGTCGATCGGCTCGACGTACTGGCGGATCCCCATCGGGGGCTCGTACAGGTAGACGCTCGAGTGGCGTCCGTCGGTCTCGAACAGGACCTCGTGCTGTTCGCTCATCTCTCTTGACCTCCGTTTTCTTTGGGCGTTTGTTGCCGCCCGAAAGCCCTGCGGGCCCTCAGGCCTCTGAGGGGAATCAGCGAAGTTCCCCGGAAAAGATTTCGCCCCGGGGAAGTCTTCCATCCCCTGAGGCAAAGGCGTCGAAACCTGCACATCCGCAACAAGCGCGACAACCACGGAGCTTGCGCCATGCTGACCCGGCAGCAGATCGATTACTTCGAAACCTTCGGCTTCCTCTGCCTGCGGCAGCTCTACTCCCCGGAAGAGATGGCCGAGATCACCCGGGAGACGGACGGGCTGCTGGCCGCGAACAGCGGCAGGCGCACCGGACCCAGTCACCAGGCGGTCTCCAGTTTCGTCGAGATGGGAAGCGGGCTGGCGGGGCTGCCCGAGGACGACCGCATCTACGGGCCGGTCGGGCAGCTGCTGGGGGAGGGGTTCGTCTGGGGCAACTCCGAGGGGGTGTCCGGCAGCTTCAACGAGACCAACGACCACCAGTGGCACTGCGACCGCGCCGGCCAGATCGACCTGAACTACCGGCGCCTCAAGATCATGATCTACCTGCAGGCGATGCGCCGGGAGGCCGGGGCCCTGCGGGTCATCCCCGGGTCCCACCACGCCCCCTTCCACCGCCAGCTGCTGTGCCTGCAGTCGCAGGGAACGCCGAAGGAAGCCTTCGGCGTCGAGGGGAACGAGCTCTGCTCTCACGCTCTCGAGGTCGACCCGGGGGACGCCGTGCTGTTCGACCACTACCTCTACCACGCCGTGTTCGGAAAGCAGAGCGTGCGGCGCTACATCGCCCTGAAGTTCGCCGCCAGGCCGGAGACGGAGACCCACTACGAGGCCCTGCGGCCGCACGGGCAGGACGCCTCGAGCCTGCACGACAGCTACCGCTACAGCGACAGGCCGCGCATCAGGGGGATGGTGAAGGGGCTGCTGGAGTGGGAGGAGAAGCTGGGCTAGGGCTGCGGTTCGGGAGGTTGCGGACCAGAGTTCCGGCCCCGGGGGAGGGCCTGGGCCGACCCTGCCGCGGGCGGTTGTGGGAGGCCGGCGGCCGCTCCGGGCAGGAGCACCGGTCCCGGGGTAGCCGCCCTCGGCAACCCGGGAGTCTTCTGCAGGAATGAGGGGGCGGCTCGACCTCCGGCTGCGGTCTTGCCTAAGCCGCCCAGCCGGCGACGAAGTCGTCGACCTTGAACGGCGGCATATCCTCGAAACAGTGGTACATCGGCTCGCGGTTCTGGTACCCCGGCGCGAACTGCATTTCGTCGGCGCGCAGGCCGCGGTCGAGGGGGCCGAACCTGCGCCAGATCTCCCCGGCTTCCGGGGCGGTGAAGCGCTCGGCGAACCGCGGGCCCCAGTTGATGGTGATCGGGTGCTCGCCGTCGGCGGCCCACCTCGGCAGACCGGAGTCCGCAGGCTGCTTGTGGACGTACACGTGGTAGGCGGCTTTCGACAGGTAGATGGCCAGCACCAGCTTCCCCTTTTCCCCCGCTCCCGGCTGCAGACCTTCGACCGCCTCGCGGAAGGACGCGGCGTCGCCGTTCAGCACCGCCCGCAGGGCCTGCTCGGTCAGGTCCTGGGCGTGTGAGCTGCGCCGGTCCCAGGACTCGAAGGCGGCCCGGCCTTCCGGGGAGAGCTGCTTCATGAAACCGGTGTCGGAGTAGTAGGGGAAGATGCTGTGGCCGCCGTGGGCGGTGCGCCGCAGGGTGCTGCTGTAGTTGCTGCCCCAGTGCAGGAGGAAGTTGACGTAGACGACGCCGTCGCCGGCGGCGAGCTCGATCGGCACGCCCCCGGGCAGGGGCACGCGCGGGTCCTTCTCGAGCTGGCGGTTCTCCTCGGCGGTGTTGAGGCGCCGGTGGCTTCCCGGCACCGCCCAGAAGACGACGTCGTCGTAGAGCGGGATGTTCCACTGCAGGTACCTGGGGCCGTTCTCCATGAGGTCCCGCTGCAGCACCGCCATCGGCGCCATGTCGAGGGGGTGGATGTCGCGGTGCCAGGCCGCGGGGCCGTGGTCCCGCTGCGGGCTGCACATCAGCATCATGCCGGAGACCGCCGCCTGCTCCGGCACGCTGAGGAGTTGGCGGGCGACCCCGAGGGTGTTCTCGCGCTGCCAGAGCTCGACCGTGGCCGCGGTCGGCGGGTCGATCAGGCGCTCGTAATGGCCGAGCCGCGGCTGCGCCCCCGACTCCCAGGTGTCGCTGTTCTCTTCGGACCAGATCGCTTTCTGGCGCTCGACCAGGGTTTCGAACTGCTCCCCCAGGCCGTCGAGCTCGTCGGGGGGGACGACGTTGCGAAGGATGATGAAACCGTTGTCGAGCAGCTCCTGACGGTCGACTTTCACGAGGCAACTCCGAATCGATGAGGGTGGTCGCGTTCCGGCCCCGCGTCGCGGCCGGCGGGCAGAGTAAAACTTGGAACATTTTTGCCGGGGCCTCTGCGGCAGAGAAAGTACTGGCAGCCTGCTGTAACAGTCCATCCGGGCTGCGGCCGATCCTGGCGGTCGCCAACCCTTCGAGCTGCCGGCGTCGCCCGGCAACCGTACCTGACCGGATGAAACACGGAATTCCCACCAGCCCCCTGCGTCGGGGGATCCAGCGCCGCCCCGGCCCGGGTTGCTGACAGCCGCCTTGCCCACCGACAGACAAGCCCGCCGCTGCATCGAGCTGTTCTGCTGGTACACGATGGCGACCGGAAGCGCCATCGTCGTCGGTCCGGCGGCCTGTCTCGGCGCCATCTCCGCGGAGCTCGGCATCACCTCGGAGACGCAGATGGGCCTCTTTCTCGGGCTCCCTTTCTGGGGCCTGGGGACGGTCACCCTCTTCTCCGGCTGGCTCGCCGAGCGGCTCGGGTACCGCCGCATGCTGGCCGCCTCCGCCCTGATCCAGGCGGCGGGGTACCTGCTTGTCTCGGCCGCGGAGACCCGGCCGCAGGCGTTCGCCGCCATCTTCCTGGCCGGCCTCGGGCGCGGCATGCCCGCGGCCCCGCTGAACGCCCTGCTCTGTTCGCTGCATCCCGGGAACCGGACCGGGGCGATGAATGTCTTCCACGCCTTCTTCTACGTCGGCATGGTGCTGATCTCGGCACTGGTCCTGGGGCTGTTCGCGCTCGGGTCGGAGTGGCGCGGGGTCTTCCGGGCCTTCGCCGTCATGGTGCTGGTCTTCGGCGCCGCGGCCCTCGTGGTGCGGTTCCCCAGGCCGGAAGCGGACGCGCCGGGCCGGCTCGACCTGCGCTTCCTGGTCCGGCAGCCGGCCTTTGCCTGGATAGGGCTCGCCATCCTGTTTTCCGCGGTCACCGAGATCGGGCCGTCGACCTGGTTCCCCTACTTCATCGAGAAGGCCGCGGGCAGCAGCCACTCCCTCGGCGTGCTCAGCCTGGTGCTGCTGGGAACGACCATGGCCGCGGGCAGGCTGGCATGCGCCCGCATCGTCGCCCGGGTCGGGGTCTCCGCGGTGCTCACCGCCTGCTGCCTGCTCAGCGCCGCCAGCATCCTGCTCGCCGCCCTGCCGGTGGGGACCTTCTTCACCGTCTTCTGGCTGACCGTGCTCGGGCTCGCCATCACCGTCAGCTACCCGACCGCGGTCGCCTGTGCAGGGGACCGCTTTCCCGGCGCCACCCCTTCGATGTACGCGCTGCTGAACGGGGCCGCTCACGTCGGCGGAGTCGCCGGGCCCGCGGTGATCGGGGCGGTCGCCGAAGCCATGGGCCTGCGCTCGGCCATGGGGGTGGTGGCGCTGGCGCCCCTCTGCCTGCTGTTCGCCGTCAGGCAGGCCCTGAAGCGCTGAAGGTACGGGCCTCACGGGGACCTCGGCCCGGATGCGCTCGAGCCGCCGCCGCCGCGTCGCTCAGAACTCGAGCTCGAAGCCGCCGACCGGGATCCGGCTCCACTGATTGATGCGGCCGGACCGGTTGTCCCCGGTGTCCCAGAAATAGTGAAAGAGGTTGGCGCGGTTGTAAGCGTTCAGCAGGGTGAAGAACGACACCAGGTTGAAGCGCCCGAAGTGCCGGCGATGGTCGAGGCGCAGGTCGAGGCGGTGGTAGGGGGGCAGGCGCAGCTCGTTGATGCGGTCGCGCTGCACGATTCCGGTTCCCTCGCGCGCCGAAGCCTCCTCGTCGAAGGGGGTGTAGGGCCGGCCTCCGGCGAACCGCCAGCGCAGGCTGTACTCCCGGGTTTCCCCCTGCCGGTAGCCGACGATGAGGGATACCAGGTGCCGGTTGTCGAAGGAGCGGTCGCGCTCCCTACCGGTGAGGTCGGTGTAGCGGGAACGGGACCAGGCGTAGCTCGCGGTGCCGTACATGCGGCGGGCGAGCTTCTTCTGGACCATCCACTCCAGGCCCCGGGACTCGGCTTCCCCGCCGCCGGCCAGCCGCCCGGGAGCCGGGGTGCCGAAATCGGCAAAGGCGTCGACCACCGACGCAGTGGGATCGTCCGGGTCGAAAGGCAGGTCGCGGTAGCGCTTGAGGTACCCCTCGAGGGTTAGCAGGGTGTTCTCGGTCAGGCGCTGCCGCAGCCCGAGGACGTAGTGAGCGGCGCGGGGGTTCTCCAGGTCGCGGTTGTCAGGGTGCTGAACCAGCAGCGAGGAAGGCAGGTTCTGGCGGTAGAGCCCCCAGGCGGCGCTCAGCGAGGTGAGCGGACCGAGCTGCCAGCGCAGGGACAGCCGCGGCGAAAGGCCGCTCTTTCCGGTGTAGTCGAAGTAGGCCCAGCGCACTCCCGCTTCCGCGGTTACGCCCTTCGCGACGGGGCGCTCGTACCCGAGGTAGGCCCCCAGCTTGTTGGAGCTCACCCCCTCGCCGACGCGCAGCTCCCCGGTCATCTCGCCGACGCGGTTGGTTCGCGACGCCGAAAAGAGGGAGAAGTCGCTGAGCTCGCGGCTGCCGGTGATCCCGCAGCGCAGCTCTCCCCCCGCATGCGGCGACCAGGTGACGTCGCTGCGCAGCGCGATCCGGCGCTCCTGCGAGGAGTTGGCGAACAGCAGGTCGCGAGTCTGTCCGTCGAGGACGTCCGTGCCGAAGTCGGCGTAGGTGAAGGCGAGGGAGGTGCGGGCGAAGCCGCGGCGGCTCCACAGCCAGCGCCAGCCGGCCCCGGCGACGTACTGGTCGGTCTCGTTGACGACGAAATCCTCGTCGGCATCGGTATCCCCGGGAGCGAAGTCGATGGCGTCGAAGCCGGCGATGCCGAGCAGGGAGAAGCGGTGCCGGGGAGACAGGTCCCAGCTCAGCTTGCCCTGCAGGTCGCTGTAGCGCGGCACGGCTCCGGTGCCGATGGCGTCGACGATGAGATCGAGATAGCTGCGCCTACCCGAGGCGATCCAGGAGCCGCCCCCTCCCGGCAAGGGGCCTTCGAGAAGCAGGCCGGCTCCCGCCATGCCGAGCTGCAGCTCCCCCTCGAGCTTCTCGCGACTGCCCTCGCGCAAGTCGACGACCGTCACCGACGACATGCGGTCCCCGTAGGCCGCGGAGAAGCCGCCGGCGTAGAAGGCGACGTCCTCGATGAGATCGGTGTTCAGCAGGCCGATCGGGCCGCCCGAAGCCCCCTGGGTCGGGAAGTGGTTGATGTTGGGGATCTCGACGTGGTCGACGAGGACGAGGTTCTCCGTGGGGCTGCCGCCGCGGACGATGAGATCGTTGCGCTCGTCGGTGTTCATGTTGACCGCGGGCATGGCCTGCAGGAGGCGGCTTATGTCGCCGGCCGATCCCGGCGAGCGCCGCACCTCCTCGTAGCTGAAGCTCACCCCGCCGACCGCCTCCCCGGCCGCATCGGAGAAGTAGTCGGCGACGACCACGGTCTCCTCCCCCAGGTCGACCACCTCGGCGTCGAGCTCGATCTCGACATCGGTGACCCGGCGCGGGCGCACGACCACGTCGGTCCGCACCATGGCGGCGTAGCCGATCATCGATACGCGCAGGCGATGCACCCCCGCGGGCATGCGCGGCAGGGCGAAGCGGCCCTCGGCGTCGGCCACCGTTCCCCGCTCGGTGTCGAGGACAGCAACTGTTGCCCCGGGCAGCGGATGCTGGGTAGCCCGGTCGAGGACGGCACCCCGGATCTCGCCGAGCCGCTGGGAAGGGGCCGGCATTGCGAGCAGGAGGGCGGTTATGAGCAGGGCGGGAATCATGAGGTGCTGGCTACTGGCGGGCACCCTGACCGGTGTGGCGTTCCTGGGTATCCTAGTCGATGGCATGACCTCGATGAACAATAGCCTGACTGGTTGACCAGGTCTCTGAATGGTCCTTTATAATTCATGGCATCCGGGGTTCGGTGACCGGAACACGGGTTGCGGTCCTGCTGCAAAAATGATGGAAGGGGCGAGTCCGTTGCGGAAGTCCTGGAGGTTTACCGGTACTCGAAGAAGAGACGGGCATCGTTCCATAACGTACGGGCGGACACGGGGAGTGGGTCGTCCCTGGCGAGATTCAAGACAAAGGAGGTGCGCCTGTGAAGCTGAAATTCGTGAAGGTTGAAAACTATCGGGCGCTTGAGAAACTCGAGCTGCAGCTCGACCCGTCGCTGACCGTGCTTCACGGCGACAATGGGTACGGCAAGACGAGTGTTTTGAGTGCGATCGCGGTGGGGTTGCGGGACCTGTTCCGATCGTTCCCTTGTGAACCGGGCGTTGATTTTTGCGAGGAGGATCGGCGCGAGGGTAAGGGAGATCCGCGGGTCTTGCTTGCCCCAGTGGAGGGAACCGTTTCGGAGTGGAAGGGAAATAGAAAAGATGCGGATCGAGAAGAGAAAGAGAGGTTGGCTCTTCAGGGTGCCGTGGAGGAGGCGCTAGTCGATATCAGCCATGCGGATCAGAATGATTTGCCCATTTTCGCCTTTTATGGTACCGATCGCACAGTCGCAGGTGTGCCGCAATCAGTACTGTCCCCGAGCAATTCTCAGCACAGGGTACCCCGGTTAGCCGCCCTGGAGGGGGCGCTTTCCGCTCGCACGGATTTCGAGGGGCTCTTCACCTGGTTCTATTCCAAGGAAGACGAGGAACTGCGGCAACAGAAGGAGCGGCGCGACTTCAATTTTCAGCTAAAGGAGTTGGACGCAGTTCGCCAGGCGATCTCGTCCATGCTGCCGGAAGTGTCCGATCCGCGCACCGAGTTGAATCCGCCCCGTTTCGTGGTGTCCCGGAAATCAGGGCAAGAACAGGTAGAGAAGCTCTCCCTCGACCAGCTGAGCGGGGGCTATCGCATCGTGCTGGCGCTGGCGGCCGACTTGGCGCGACGGATGGCGCAGGGTAACCCGCACCTGAAGGACCCGCTTGCATCAGAGGCCGTGGTCCTGATCGACGAGGTGGAACTGCACCTGCATCCGGGGTGGCAGCAGCGCATCCTCGACGACCTGCGGCGGACGTTCCCGAATGCGCAGTATATCGTATCCACTCACAGTCCTCAGGTGCTGACCACGGACGAGCCGAAGAGCATTGTGGAACTGTACCCGGATGGAGACCGCATTGTCGCCGGGGCACCGCGTGGGGCGACCTATGGGGCCGAGGCGGGGGACGTTCTTTCCGTGGTTATGCGCGTAGGCGAACGCCCGCCCGGGAATACCTTCACAGAAGCCTTGGATGAATACCGGTGCTTGATCAGGGAGGGTAAGGGAGAATCCGAAGAAGCATTGGCTCTGCGCGCGAGGCTGGAGGGAATGTCCCCTCTCGATCCGGCCCTTAATCGCGCCAACCTCGAAATCAAGCGGCCCAAGCTGTTCAAGTAGACGGTCGAGTTTCGGTGAAGAGGATCCCATCTGATCCGCTAACTTTCATCAAGCGTTGTGTTAGAAAATGGCAGGATTTTTTGGACTTATTTAATATATGGCCATGATAGACGACACACGTATTCACCGTACCCACAGTCTGGCAACAGATACGCCTTCAGATTTTTTTGAGTTTCACAAACGTGAGCTGGACCACCGTCGAGTCGGCATAGCTAGGCGAAAAAACGCAGATTTCGCATAGCGTGGTCGGGTCATTCGCTATATGGCTGGCAAGGGGCCGTGCAAACCCGGCTGGTTCGCCTGGGAGGGTTTGACTCCCACAAAAGCACTTGGCATCCGGGTTAGTTACATTTTACATCCGGGAACTCCAGTAGGACAGGAATTGAGGACCGTGTCATTTTTTTGTCATTATAGCTGTTAGGGGAATTTCTCTCTGATTGTGTCGAATCTTTGGCCACGATTCTTTTTTTTCGGCATTACTTCAGACACATCGCGTCCCCCAACAGCAAGGACCTCCCCGAGTATTCGAATTGTGACAGGGATGTCCTTCTTAGGTATTTTTGGAATTCCGCCGATGGCACGCCTCACTAGACCATCTGCGTCGAAATGGTTGCCTATCCTGTACTCCTCTCTAGCATGATAAAGTCCGGCCCAAACTGATTTGCCTCTTTCCTTTTGATTGATCGCAAGCTCCCGGGCTCTACGATAGAGCTCCCTTCCGGAGTTCCTGTCTCCTTCTCGAAAGGCTAACAAGCCGTTCGTGGCGAGGATAATTGGCTTGTGCTCTTCGGCCAGGTTCGCAATCGGCCACTTCTGAAGGACCCTCCTTGCTGCGTCTAGTTGGCCGCTGCAGGCGAGCGCGAAGGCAAGGTTGTTTGCGAGAACGATTTTTTTGGGATCGGCGAGAAGGCCCTGCTTTGCTATCTTGATGGCGTCGTCGTAGTCTCGGATCATTGCAGCTGCCATCCAAGAGCCGAACACTGCTGCACGTCCAGAGGTTGGCTCGTAATTTTGCCAATCTCGGGCGGCTGTCATTGCTACCTCCCATTTGCCTTCAATGGCGTTGTCCCATGCTCTAGCCTCGAACGAGTAAGGTACCGAAGAGTAAGACGGACCCAGCCCTAATTCTGGGGTAACACTTTGGGCCCAAATTGCCTGGGCAACTGAGTTATCGGTAGGATCCTTGAGGGATCCCGTCAGGAGTCGCTTGGAGTGCCGGATTTTCCCAGCTGAAAGCTCCAATGTCCCGATTGCGCTTGCCAGTTCGGAAAGCTGCCTTGGGGAGTGCTTCCCTGAAGCAAGCATTTCTCTCCCTATTCGAATATATCTGGAAGTTTGTCCCATTAGTTCCCCAACGGCAATTTCTGCGGATAGTAGCCAAGGATCGTTCTGGAGTTCCTTCGCCGTAACCAGAAGAGAATGAGCCCGGTCATTACGCCCGCAGTGGAGAAAAAATCTGCTGGCCGAGCGAAGTACGATACGGTTGCTGCCGGCCAAAGAGGTAGCTACAACGATCGCCCTCTCCGCACTCTTTAACTTACCAATGGTGCTGTACTCTAGAGCAAGATCCAGCCATATGAACGGATTGTTTGGGCCAACTCGCAGACGTCTACGATAGTCTCTGAGCGCACTGGGGATCTCCTCTGAACTCTGCGCTTCCGGTTCACCAGAGCCGAGAATCCGATGAGCACATCTGAGGAGCAGAGGTGAAACTCTCTCTTTTGTCTCCAGAAGTAACTTTGCGGCATCCGATGCCTCATTTTCCTTCCCCGCGCATAGCGCCGCCATGACCAGACCAGCTGCGAAAGGGACTGTGGGACTGTCGATCCAGTCCTGTTTGGCTTCCCTTAATGATTCATCGCTTGGAAAGCCTCTTGCCTCCAAACCGGAAACAGGTGCTGATTCCCCGAATTTCATTGAAACAGTGCTCGGCCTCCATGTGGGAATTACTCTGCGGTTATTGTCGCTCAACCCGAGAGGCATACTATATCTCACCAACGAGACGGAATTCAGCTGTCTTGGCTAGTCGGTCTAGCTTAGAAATATACCTCTCCAAGCGGTAAGGCGACCCTATCTCCTGATGACTTCGAGGATGGCCTCTCCGAGCTGGGTCAGGATCACATAACTGGCGCACCATATCGGTGAGATCGTCCTGGAAACCTTCGGGAAACTCGGGGTACAAGTATTCGAGAATGTCCTCATACTCCGACCTCAGATAAGGAAGCACCTCATCGTAGGTACTTTCCCAAGCTTCTGGGTGCATGTCCTGGGACAAACTCATGAGAAGGATCTGAGTCATCGCAGTCATGGTGAACATCCAGACGATCATACTTCCGAGGTGGTATACATCACACCCCATGCTTCTAGGTCCCCAATCTGCAGGCGGTGCCCCGTACCGCAACTCAGGGGGAGCGTACGTAGGATCACCCAGATAGTCTCGGTCCCCAAACGGCCGGGTCTCTCCTCGGGCAGAGGCGCTTCCTACATCCGCCAACTTGGATACCACACCTCCCTGGAAAAGCAAGACATTTGAAGGTTTTGTGTCCTGGTGAGCAACACCGATGCCGTGTAGTTGCTGCAAGCCGACCGCAATCTGGTGCAATGCGCGTAGCGCCCAAGCGAGGTCCAGACGGTCAGCTGTTGTGATCTGGTTTCGGACGTCACCGTCCGCGAGCTCAAAGACGATGTATTGCACTGGATAAAGGAAGCTCGTACCACTTGGTCTGATTGCTCCATCATCCAGAGCCACAATAACTCGGGTTAGCCTGTGGTTTCTGCACTTGGCAAGGAGATCTCGCTCCCGGTTGAATGCTTCGATCAGGGGCTGCAGGCTACGCGCAGGGTCACTGGCCAGCACGAGACTTGAATAGAAGTCGAGTGCCTTTAGGTAGGCCTTCTGTCCATCTCGCGCAACTATATACCCTACACTGAAGAAACCACCAGTTTGAGTCCCAGACTTTCTGCACTTCTCGATTACTCGCCAACCTCCATCGAGGGTCAAACCGGTCAATTCTTCAGCAGGGTTGAGGTTGACATCATTCATTTCATTTTCTCCGACTACGGATATACCTCTTGACCTGTTCTTGCTCATCTGCCTGGAGGCCACGAACCATACGGTAGAGCTCCACCTCTTCCACGCTCTTCGGGGTGACGTCGGTGGGTGTCTTCCCCGCCAGCACAATCAGGAGATCTGCTTCTACTTGTATGGCGTTCGCGATTTCGCGAAGGGTATCCTCTGATACCGCAGGTGGGCGCTCGCTCCGTTCGATTTCCACGATGAAGGAGGGGGATTTCCCGATGGCGCGAGCAAGTCCGCGAAGAGAGAGGTTGATCTCTTGGCGCCTCGAACGGATTGTCTTTCCCAATTGCGATGGCATCGGAACTCCTGATCGTTCAGTGTTCAGTAAACACTGAACATACCGGATGGTGTTGAGGCCGTCAAGTAGGGCTTATCTGTGGGAGAAAATCAAAACAAACCCTTCGGGACTTTGCGGCCCTATCTTGCAAGATGGGCCTGGATAGACTAAGGTCTCCGGACTAAGTCAGGGGAGGAAGCCATGCGCACCGTCAACATGCACGAAGCCAAGACCCACCTTTCGCGTCTCGTCGAGAGTGCTGCCCAGGGTGAGCCGTTTGTTATCGCGCGGGCAGGCAAGCCCTTGGTCAAAGTTGTGGCGGTGGATGCCCCGGAGCCCGCAACCGCGAGCCGGACGGGGTTTCTGCAAGGGAAGATCTCGGTACCGCCCGACTTCGACCGGATGGGCTCCGCCGAGATCGAGGCGTTGCTCGAAGGCGGCGCGTGAATCTCCTTCTCGACACGCATGTCCTGCTCTGGGCTGCGGGTGAGCCGGACCGGTTGCCTGCGGAGGCGCGCAGTTTGATCGAAGATCCGGAGTCGGAGTTGGTTTACAGCGCCGCATCGCTCTGGGAGGTTGCTATCAAGAAAGGCTTGGGACGGGAAGACTTCAGGGTCGACCCGCGCGTGCTGCGCCGGGGATTGCTGGAGCACGGCTACACGGAACTCGTGGTAACCGGCGCCCATTCGGTAGCGGTGGATACACTGCCGCCGATCCACAAGGACCCGTTCGACCGGCTGTTGGTCGCCCAGGCGCAGATCGAGGGGATGACGCTGTTGACAGTGGATGAAGTCGTCGGGCGCTACCCGGGTCCGATTCAACTGTTCTGACCCATGACGGACCCCACACACATACTCGACAACCGCAAGCGCACTGTCGCCGATTACCTGCACCAAGGCCTGGGTACCGCTGACTCCTTCCGCCTGGTATCGGCCTATTTCAGCATCTACGGCTACGGGTTGCTGGCCAATGAGCTCGATACCGTCAGAGAGGTGCGCATTCTCTTCGGAGATCCGACATCCGTGGATGAACTGGACCCGGGGGAGAAGGACCCCAAGTCTTTCGAGCTGACCGAACAGGGGCTCGTCCCGAACCACGTACTGCAGCAGAAGGCACTTGCCCGTCGCTGCAGCAGTTGGATCAACCGCGACCGCGTGACGGTTCGCTCGATCAGCAGGTCCAACTTCCTGCATGGCAAGATGTACCTCACCGAAGGTTCAGATACCGGAGCCGCGGTGGTGGGAAGCTCCAACTTCACCAGAAGAGGTCTCGGAGGCGGCATCAGTCCCAATCTGGAAATCAACCTGGCTACTACAGACAGCGGGAGCTGTGCAGAGCTACGGGACTGGTTCGATGGACTGTGGAATGACACAGAACTCACCGTCGACGTGAAGCAGGAGGTGCTGACCGCGCTCAACCGTATCGGAAAGGAGTACGGGCCGGAGTTCATCTACTTCAAGACGCTGTTGGAGCTGTTCCGCGAAGAAATCGACGCGCGTCTCGACGAAAACCAGCGTCTGGACGACATCCATCTGTATGACACCGCAATCTGGAAAACGCTGTTTGATTTTCAGAAGGACGGGGCGAAAAGCATCATTTTTCGCCTACGGCGAAACAACGGGTGCATCCTGGCCGACAGCGTAGGGCTAGGGAAGACCTACACCGCCCTGGCCGTTATCAAGTATTTCGAGCTCCGTAACGAGAATGTCCTGGTGCTTTGTCCCCGAAAACTGCGAGACAACTGGTCGCTCTACCCGTCGCAAAACGCCCAAATTGGCAACCCATTCATGGCCGACCGATTCGGGTACACCCTGCTTTCGCACACCGACCTCTCCCGCGACCACGGCATGGCGGGAAACGTCGATCTTTCCCGCTTCAACTGGGGCAACTTCGACCTCGTCGTAATCGACGAGTCGCACAACTTCCGAAACGATGGCGGACAGCGGTACAAGCGGCTGATCGAAGAAATCATCAGTCAGGGCGCACGCACGAAGGTGCTGATGCTGTCGGCTACGCCGGTCAACACGTCGCTTATCGACCTGCGCAACCAGATTTACCTGATGACCGCGGGGCGCAGGGACGTGTTCTGGGACAGTCTCGGAATCGGGGACATCTCCACCCTGCTGAACGCAGCGCAAAAGGAGTTCAAGAGTTGGGAGGTTGGGACGAGGAATGGCAAGCGCGACAAGGCGGAGCTGCTGGAAAGTCTGGGGGCGGATTTCCTCCGCCTCCTCGACGCCGTTTCCATTGCCCGCTCCCGCCGTCAGATCGAGCGGTTCTATTCCCAGGAGATGGAGCGGATCGGGCAGTTTCCAACCCATGACAGGCCCGACAACCGCTATCCGCCCACGGACCGGAAGGGCGAGCTGTCGTACAAGGAACTGGCGGACCAGATCAGCCGATTCGAGATGTCCGTGTATCGACCTACCGACTACCTCACGGACGAGACACGGATTGAGGAACTGGCCAAAGAGCGTAAACTGTTGAACTTCAACCAACAGGATCGCGAGAACTTCCTCATCGGGATGATCCGCACCAACTTCCTGAAACGGCTGGAGAGCTCACCCCACTCGCTGACCCTGACGCTTGAACGCACAGTCGGGAAAATCGACGACCTGATCTCCCGGATCGATCGCTACGAAAAAAAACAATTGGCCAGCGACCAAGCGGACATTCTGCCTGACGAGGATGTGGAGGACGAGGAGTTCTTCATCAACCGGGCGCGAGATCCGTACCACCTGAGCGAACTCGATCTTCCTCGTTGGCGGCAGCACCTTTTGCGTGATCGGGCAACGCTGGATGTTGCGAGAAAGAGTGTCGCCGCCATAACGCCGGAGCGTGACGGAAAACTGCTCGAAATAAGGCGGGTGATTCGGCATAAGGCCGAAAACCCGACAACAGACAAGGATGGCAGGACCAACCGCAAAGTGCTGGTGTTCACCACGTTCAAGGACACCGCCGAGTACCTGTATGAGCATCTGACCCCTTTGGCCACAGAACTCGGCCTGAAGATGGCCATGGTCGCCGGCGATGCCACTCATACCACACTCGGCGACAACAACTTCAACGCCATTCTGACCAACTTCGCCCCAAGGGCTCGGGGACCGGGCCAGGCAACTCTTGGCGAAGAGATTGACCTGCTGATCGCGACGGACTGCATCTCCGAGGGGCAGAACCTGCAGGACTGCGACACCACTCTGAACTACGACATCCACTGGAACCCGGTGAGGCTGATCCAGCGCTTCGGGCGCATTGATCGCATCGGCAGCCGCAATAAAAGGGTGCGGATGCTGAACTTCTGGCCCACCAAGGACATGGACGCCTATCTGCGGTTGGAGAACCGGGTGAGGGCGCGGATGATGCTCGCTGACATGGCGGCCAGTGGCGAAGACGACCCGCTCACCGAAGAGGGGGCCCAGTTGGAGCTGAACTTCCGCGACAAGCAGCTCCTCAGGCTCCGTGACGAAATCCTCGATCTCGACGATCTGGACGACAGCCCGGCGATGAGCGACTTCACGCTGGACTACTTCTTCGCGCAACTCCTGCAGTACCTCGAACAGAACCGGGAGGAGCTGGAACGAGTCCCCAATGGCGCCTATGCCATTACCGAACCCGCAGCTTCCCCCGCTGTCCCCGGGGTGATCTTCTTCCTCAGGCAGCGTAAGGGGAAGGTGAAGTCTGGGCAGCGGATGGCCAGTCCGGTCCATCCCTTTTATATGGGGTTCATCCAGGACGACGGGCAGACCCGGTTCGGGTGCACCAACACACGCCAGGCCCTCGGTGTTTTCGAGTCCACGTCGGTGGGCAAGCCGGAGCCCCTCCTGGCGCTATGCGATGCCTTCAACACGGAAACTGACAACGGCAGGAACATGGCGCGGTACGACGAGCTGATGAAGGCCGTGGTCGCTCAAATTGCCGAGGCGCACGGCAAAACGCAGGCCAAGGGCCTTGGTCTCGGTGGCAGCCGTGACTTCGTGCTGCCGGCGGCGTCGGAAGCTCCGAACGACCTGGAGGGCTTCGAGTTGGTGACTTGGCTCGTGATCAGCGATAGCGCGTAACGCTCACTCAGATTGATCCAATCCTTCGCAAATCGGGACACAGAGCAGCTGTTCCAGACTGGGAGCAACCGCCGCTTGGCGGCAATAGCGCGAGTGGCGTTGAGAAAACTCATTCAGATTAATCAGGCGAGTAGGCTCAGCGACCTCGCCGTTCCGCCGGGCAACCGTCTGGAAGTACTTCGGGGCAACTTGGCGGGCTTTCACTCCATTCGGATCAACGCCCAGTGGCGCATCGTCTTTCGGTGGACCGATGAGGGACCTGACCAAGTGGCGATCGTGGACTATCATTAGATGTCAGAACCTTGTAACGTCATAGGGGTATTATTGAAATGGAAAGTCCGATTACGCCCGGCGAGATTCTTCTGAAGGAGTACCTGGAGCCCATGGGGATCTCGCAGAACGCTATGGCCCGTGCCATCGGCGTGCCCCCGCGTGCGATCAACGAAATCGTTCACGCGAAGCGGTCGATCACACCCGCCATGTCCATTCGTTTCGGCGCCTTCTTCGGCCAATCGGACGAGTTCTGGCACGGTATCCAGGTGGAGTGTGACTTTCGCAGACTGGCTGGCGAGCGGAATAGGCTCACCGATGGCATCCGCCCGGCTTCGACACTGACCCTCACGCCCTGACCCCATGGCTGAACAAGACCGCGACAAAATCAGCTCCACCCTGGCCTCCATGCCGGGGAGGGATTTCCTCACAGCGGCGCAGGATTTGCTCGCCGCCCTAGGCTACCGGAGCGAGCTCAAGCCCCCACGGCTGGGGAACCACATCAAAGAGTTCATCAAGGAGTACCCCGCCCCGAAGCCAGGCACGGTGTCGGAGCAGGCGTTCCGCGACAACGTCGCATCCGCTTGCATCCTCTTTCAGATCACTGACGCCGAAATCGCTTCGGGGGTGCAACATTCCCTGTTTGACACCGGCGAATTCAACAGCGGAAACATCCGCAGCTTTCTCTTTGTAGCGATCGAACTGAAAGGGGTTCGCTACCCGCGCGGCCAGTACGCCGAATTCACCCGTGAGATAAACAAACGGTTAATTGCACCTGCGGTCGTCCTTTTCCGGGCCGGCTCCGGCCTGCTCACCGTGGCATTCGTCCACCGCCGCGAGCACAAGCGCGATCGTAGCCGCGATGTGCAAGGCCGCGTTTTCCTGATACGCGAAATCGACACCGCCAACCCGCACCGGGCACACCTCGATATTCTGGAGGACCTTTCGCTGGAAAAGCGGCTGCAATGGATGGGTTTGCAACGCAAGCAACCCAACTTCGACAGCATGCTTGCCGCCTGGCTGGATGCACTGGACACAGAGGAACTCAACCGGCGGTTCTACCGCGAGCTATTCGATTGGTTCAACTGGGCGGTGGAAGAGGCGCAGTTCCCCTCGACCGTGCCTATGGAGCAGCAGGTCATCCGGTTGATCACTCGAATCCTGTTCGTCTGGTTCATCAAGGAAAAGGGGCTGGTCCGAGAGGAGTGGTTCGTCGGCGCCGAAATGAAAGAGCTGCTGAACGACTTCGGCGGCTCGGACTACTACCGCGCCGTCCTGCAGAACCTCTTCTTCGCGACCCTCAACACCGAGATGGGAAAGCGTGGTTTCACCACCCGGACCGAGCCTAGCCACCGGGTCTTTTCACGTTTCCGCTACCGAACCCTCATTCGGGATACGAAGCGTTTCGAGGACCTGATGAAACAGACGCCGTTCATCAATGGCGGCCTGTTCGACTGCCTGGACGATGACGAGTCAAGAAGCGCCGGGGGCAAACGCATCGACATGTTCAGCGATCCGGACCCAAGCGACAGCCCCCGGGCGGCACAAGCGCGCCGTGAGGCGTGGCAGGAGCTGGACGTCCCTGACGCCCTGTTCTTCGACGAGGGCGGCGGTCTGTTTCCACTGCTAAACCGCTTCAAGTTCACGGTGGAGGAAAACACCCCCATAGAGCAGGAGGTCGCCCTCGACCCCGAGCTGCTCGGCAAAGTCTTCGAGAATCTGCTGGCGGCCTACAACCCCGAGACCCGTGAGACGGCCCGCAAGCAGACCGGCTCCTACTACACGCCCAGGGCCGTGGTGGACTACATGGTGGATGAGGCTTTGGTCGCGGCGTTTGAGGAAAAAGTGCAGCCTAATGTTGGCGACGCGGATTACTGGCAAGAACGGCTGCGCTACCTGCTGGACTACGAAGACGCCTTCAACGATGCAAACGATCTGTTTGAAGAGAAGGAAGCGGCAAACATTGTGCGGGCGATTGCGGAGACAAAGGTGCTCGATCCGGCAGTCGGTTCCGGGGCCTTCCCAATGGCAGTCCTGCACAAGCTGACCCTGGCATTGCGACGCCTCGATCCGGAAAACGCGCTCTGGGAAAACTTCCAGAAGGAAATTGCGGGAATGAGCGCCCAGGAAGCCTTCGAGGTACAGAACCAGCAGAAACGCGATGCCGAGCTCAAGGAAATCAGTGACACGTTCGAAAAGTACCGTGACTCCGATTTCGGGCGTAAGCTCTATCTCATCCAGAACAGCATCTACGGCGTGGACATCCAGACCATCGCCTGCCAGATCGCCAAGTTGCGCTTCTTTATAACCCTGGCTATCGAGCAGAGCACGGACGAAACCGCGGAGAACCACGGCATCAAGCCGCTGCCCAACCTCGAGACCCGCTTCGTCGCCGCCGACACACTCCTGGGCCTGGACAAGCCGGACCAGTTCACCCTCGGCCAGACAGATGCCGTTAACCGGGTGGAGAGGGACATCCAGACAAACCGGGAACGACATTTTCACGCCAATACTCGACAGGAAAAGCTGAAGTGCATCAAGGTTGACAAGAAATTGCGGAGTCGGCTCTCCAAGCAATTGGAGAAATCCGGCCTCCCACCCGGGGCTGCGGACCAGATAGCCCATTGGGATCCTTACGACCAGAACGACAGCAGCACCTGGTTCGACGCGAAGTACATGTTCGGGGTCGAGGAAGGGTTTGACCTGATTATCGGCAATCCACCTTACATCCAGTTGCAGAAGGAAGGAGGCAAATTAGGCAAGCTCTACAAGGACGCAGGTTACGATACCTTCGCCCGAACCGGAGATATCTACCAGCTGTTCTACGAGAGCGGCTGCCGGCAGCTTCGCCCTGGGGGGCTGCTGGCCTACATCACCTCAAACAGCTGGTTGAAAGCTGAGTACGGAAAACCCCTGCGCCGTTATTTCGCAGATCGGCACAGCCCGTTGCGGCTACTGGAAATGGGGAAGGACGTTTTTGAAAACACCATCGTCGACACCTGTGTCCTGCTACTGCGGAAAGGGAACGATGCCAGGAGGTCCAAGGCGGTTGATGCTGTTGATATGGACAAATTGAAAACCAAAAATTTCCCGCCTGAGGAAAAGTTGTGGGGGCAAGCGAGGCCGGAGGGAGATAAGCCTTGGAGCATACTGTCACGAACCGAGCAGATGGTAATGGGCAAGATGCAGAAGAAAGGAACGCCGATAAAAAATTGGGAAGGTGAACGCAATCGTGGAATCACAACGGGTTGCAATGGTGCCTTCATCATTGACGAAGCGACTAGATCGGCGCTGGTTGCACAATCCCCAAACTCTGCAGAGATCATCAAGCCGGTGCTGCGTGGGCGGGACATTCAGCGATATCGAGCGAATTGGGCTGGATTATGGCTAATCAATGTCCCTTGGCATTTCCCTTTGCATTCTGATTCAACAATCAAGGGTAGCAGTAAAAAGGCGGAGGATCTGTTCAAAAAACAGTATCCTGCGATTTATCAGCATTTATTTTCACACAAGGCAGCCCTAAGTTCCCGAAATAGATCGGAAACTGGAATCCGGTACGAATGGTATGCTCTCCAGCGATGGGGTGCTAATTACTACGAAGATTTCCAAAAGAAAAAATTGATCTGGATGGATCTCACAGATAAGGGTAGATTTGCCTACGATATTGATGGGGTGTTTTGCTTGAACACGACATTTATTATGACGGGAAAATCGATCAAATATCTTTGTGCTTTACTCAATTCAACACTAATTACATGGTTTATGGACAACATGGCACTGAATTCTGGGATGGGTGTGACTCGATGGATAAATGCCTCCGTTGAAAATATCCCAATTCCGATAATCCCGGCGGAAAAGCAACGGCCCTTTTCTCGATTGGTGGATCTAATCCTGAAGAAAAAAGCTCGCGACCCGGCGGCAAACACCCAGGAGGAGGAAGGCGAAATAGACCAATTAGTGTACAACCTTTACGGACTGACGAGAAAGGAGATCCAGGCAATTGAGAAATGAAATGAGTGAACAATTTGAGTGGAACAGATCTTTTTTTTGAATGTTCTTTCGATTGTAACAATGGAACTTTGAAAACTGGTCCATCTTTATATCATCAGGTAATCAGGATGTCCGGCATTCGTGAAGATATCCAATCTACTTTAGCATCCTCAAAAGGCAGAGATCTTTCTTTACAGGATGTCCGGCATTCGTGAAGATATCCAATCTACTTTAGCATCCTCAAAAGGCAGAGATCTTTCTTTAGTTGTTAAAGATCTTCTTTTGATTTTGGGATACGAGAGTGATCGAACTTTTAAGCTCTCTGGCAGTGTAGAGGATTTCATCCAAAAATTTCCTGCAATTAGACCCAATACGGAACCAGAAGGTGCTTTCCGGGAAGATGTCCAGTCTGTAAAGCTCGTTTTCCAAATGACTAATGACCAAATAATCTCGAGTTGTCTCCAAGGGTCGGGGAGGTCGGCAGGCTATTATCAAGGCGGACGACATCGGAGCTTTCTTTTTCTCGCAGTGGAACTGAAGGGACCTGATGCACCGAGAGGGATACTTGATGAATTTACCCGCGAGATTGATAAGCGACTAACTCCTCCAACTGTTGTATTTTTTCGAGCTGGAACACGCTTGAGTGTGGCGGTTGTAGGGCGCCGGCCCAATAAACTCGATAATTCTCGCGATGTTTTTGAGCGCGTCACATCGTTGATCAGGGATATTTCACTCCCGAATCCAAGCCCAATTGATCTAGACAGTTTGATGGAAATATCGCTATCACAGTGTGCAAACTGGATGGTTGCTAATCATAAACCAATTAACTGCGATGGAATATTAAATTCATGGCTTAGCAAGCTAACTTCCAGCGAACGTAATCGGAAATTCTATAACAGGATTTATTCTTGGTTTGAAAAAGCTATTTTTGAAAAAAAATTCCGGATGGGGAAGAAAACGTTTTGCGGGTCCTTTTTAAGGACATTATGGGCTCAACCCCTTTATCCCGTGAACGCGAGGTGGAATTGTCATCCCGAATTAAATGCGGGGATCTCCAGGCGCGGGATGAACTAATTAACGGGAATTTGCGGTTCGTGATTTATGTTGCTATCCCATTCCAGAATTGCGGGCTACCTTTGTCGGACCTGATTAGTGCGGGTAATTTGGGCTTGATAACGGCTGCAGATCGGTTTGACGGAGATATGGGGAATAAATTTATCACCTACGCCGTATGGTGGATCCGACAATCGATTTTAAAAGCTCTTGAGGAGGATGTACATACGGTCCGGATGCCTCTAAATAAGGTTGCAATCCTTCGGAAGGTTCGGAAAGCCCTTCCTACAATGGATTTTGACGATTTCGAAGAATCAGACCTTACCGAGATTTCCAAGGATTTAAAATTTTCAGAAACAGAAATTAGAGAACTAATTAATTCTAGGGATATGTGTTATTTCGAAGAAAATTTGGGAAATGCTGACTCCCTAAATGGCAATCTTTATAGTGATATTACTAATCCCGCGCCGGACACTTCCTCCTTACGAGAATCTGCGCGGAGACAGATAGATTTTAGTTTTCATAAATTAAACAATCGAGATTACCAAATTATCAAACTTTACTTTGGACTTGAAGGGGGGGAGCCTCACACACTTCAGGAAATTGGGGAAAAGATGGGCCTTACCAGAGAACGCATTCGCCAAATAAAGGAAAAATCCCTTCACAAATTGCGAAGATCTATTTGTTTTCAGTCCCTTGAAACACTTGCTACCTTGTCAGAAACGGGGCGGGATTAAGGTCCTGTTGACGTCAAGGGCACTGTGTGGGAAGCCGGTGAGCCTGTTTACCGGCCGAATTACAAAGGCGCAGATCGAAGGGATTACGGCTGTTGACGGTTGACGAAGCCGTCGGGCGTTATCCTGGCCCTGTCCAGTTGGCCTGAAAACGTAGCGCCCCCTCAACTCCCGGCCAGCACGAATTCGATCACCCGCAGCGTCCCAACCGCATTGGCCGCCGTGACCAGCGGCTCCGCCCCATCGAGCACGCAATCGTGGAAATGCTCGATCGCCGGCGTGAACGGCGCGACCCCGTTGTCGAAGGAGACCACCTCTTCGCTCCCCCCCGATCGAATGACGAAGCTCGACTGCTCCTGGGGATGGTAGGGTCTGGGGATCTCGATCGCCGCTTCCCTGCCGAACAGCACCGCCCCTTGCCCCCCGAAGGCGTCGAAGCCGCCCTGGATCGAGGCGGTCCGGTCTTCCGAGAACTCCAGGATCAGGGTCGCGCGGGTGTCGACGTGGTAGTCTTGGTCGATCAGGACCTTCGACTGAAGGCCGGCCGGCTCTTCCCCGAAGGCGAAGCGGGAGAAGGTGATCGGGTAGGAGCCGCCGTCGTAGAGGCTGCCGCCTCCGAGGGCGCGGTTCATGCGGATGTTGTCGGTCGGCCGCTGGATGGGGAAGCTCATGTGGGCGTGCAGCTGCAGCAGCTCGCCGATGGCCCCCTCGTCGATAAGCCGGCGCAGCTTCAGGGTCTGCGGGTGGTAGAGGAAGACGAAGGCCTCGAAGAAGACCACCCCCGCCTCTTCACAGGCGGCCACCATCGCCTCGGCGTCGGCCGCGGTGGTCGCCAGCGGTTTTTCGCAGAAGACGTGCTTGCCGGCGGCCGCGGCCGCCTCCGTCCACTCGCGGTGCATTGTGTTGGGGAGGGGGTTGTACACGGCGTCGACCTCGTCGCTGGCCAGCAGGCTGGCGTAGTCGTCGAAGACCTGCGGGATCCCGTGCTCCCTGGCGAACGATTCCCCCTTGTCGCGGCTGCGGCTGGCGACCGCGGTTACCTCCCCCCGCCGGGTCTGGCGCACCGCGGGAACGAAAGCGGTTGCGGCGATGCGGGCGGTGCTGATGATGCCCCAGCGCACCTTGTCTGCGCTCATGTCGATTCTCCGTTATCGGATCTGGTTCGTGAATTCTCGTTGTAGCTCACAGACAGCAGTACCGCGCCAAAATTACCGGGCTCCCCGCCCGGCCCGCCTGCAGCACCAGAGGCTGAGCTCCCGCTCGGATCGTGGGCTCTGACTTGAGCGAGCAGGAACAGAAAGACGATGAGGGTCTTACTCCAAAGACGCCTTGATGCGTCCCCAGGTGACGGACTCGACGGCTGTTTCCTGAGCGGGAAGCAGCAAGCCATCAAGGAAGAGGTCGGCCATATAATCATGAAGCCTCAGATGCGCATCGTCATCATCAATGGCTTCTGGATGCCAGGGGGTAGGAGAATATCCCCAATCCGGATCAGAAGGATCAAAATCGTTGACGACGGGAACAAACCCAATAATCTGATGCGCAGACAGCTCGCTGAAAGGGGTGTCCTCCAGGTTGTCTCCCCATGCATCCCGTGGAGTGACAAAGAACTCGATAACACTGATAGTCGGGTTCTCTCCTGAGACTCCGCCCCCCGCATCTCCATAGGGGGGTAGATTATGCCGGGGCTCTCTTTCCCTGATTATACTACCCGCGGCCATGGTTGGGCCGCTTACCGTTTGAGCAATTACATTATACATCTGCGTATGTCCGAAAATACGCATTCTTTCCTCATCGGCTACATCACCTGCAATATCTACTAATCCCCTGCCACCGCTGTGATCGGCGTCAAGGTAGAGGGTGATGCTGTCATTAAAATCAAGCCATCTCATAGTCGCTGTTTCGCTGGACCAATCATGGGTGTTCTTGTATTCATCGTCACTGATGATGAAAGCCACATAGATACGATTCGGCTCATCATGCCAAGCTAGCCAGATGCGAAAGTCGAGATTGGACGGATTGAGTGGAATAATGTCGCCGTTGGTCTTGAAATCCAGCAGGGTCATGCTCGGTTCACCGATCTCATACCACTCGTCGATAAACCCGTCGTGCAAGTCGATCTGCTCCAGCATTTCATCCGTAAGCTCGTAGAAGGGATACACGCGGTCCCCGCTGTGCGCTTCAGCTACGCCTGCCAATATCAGGACAATCAGAAGTCGATTCATTTCTTAACCTTCCGTGGCAATTTCGAGCACCTGGAAGTTCAACTCCCCTGGCGATCCGGCCTGGGGAGCAACCGGGCGAGGTGCTCGTCCGAGGCGTGGCTTTCGTTGAGGCCGGACTGCATGCGCAGCAGCTCCTTCTGGCGCCGGTTCAGTCGGTCGTACCACGCCGCCGGAAAACCGTCGTGGGGGTCGAGCTGGAACATCAGCATCGACTTGCGGTAGTGGGCGAACAGGGCGTGGCGATTGCGGCCGGTGCTGTTGGCGCCGCCGGCGTGCCAGCACTGGCCGTTGAAGATCAAAACGCTTCCCGCCGCGGCCTCGGGTTGAAACGCGTGCCTGACCTCCATCCCCTGCGGCGGGCCGGCGAGGCCGCTTTTGTGCGAGCCGGGGACGATGCGGGTGCCGCCGATCTCGGGGCTGAAATCGTCGAGCATCCACACGGTGTTCATCATGACCGGGGAGACCGGGTTGAGCATGTGAGCCGGTATGTCGCTGTGGAAATCCTGCTCGCCGTCCCCTGGCCGGACGATGCGCGAGCTGAGGCTGCCGAGGATGAGGGTCCTGTCGAGGAAGTGCTCGAGGATCGGCAGGATGGCGGGATGATCGATGGTCCGGAAAAAGACCGGATCCCGCGCCGGCAGGTTGGCGACCAGCACGGAGGTGGCGTTGCGGTTTTCGTACCCGTGCAGTCCGACCTCGCCGGCGCTGCGGATGAGGGCGCTTTTCAAGGCCTCGATCTGGCCGGGATCGAGGACATCCGCCACCAGGGTGAATCCGTAGATCTCGATTTCCGTTACCGCTTGTTCGAAGGGGGTCATGACGATCGTCTCCGCCGGCATGTCGCTTGTTTTCGCAGGGCAATGCGGGTTTAATGTAGCTCAAAACAGCAACCAGGGAGCTGGCGATGACACCGGAGGAACGCGCGCAACGACTGCAGATCGACACCATTCACGGGCGCCATCTCGAAGACAACAGGCTGGGGGATCCCGCGGTTCGCAACCTCGCCGTGCTGCTGCCGCGTTCCTACCGCGAGTCGGAGTCGCGGCGCTACCCGGTCGCCTACATCCTGCACGGCTTCGGCGGCACCGCGTGGTCCTGGGCAAACGACTTCTCCCTCTCCTCGGGACCGGGGTGGCGTTCCTTCCTGCACGCCGCCGACGAGCTGATGGAAGGGGAGAGCTGCCGCGAGATGATCCTCGTCGCCCCGGACGGCCACAACCGCTGGGGCTGCAGCCAGTGGGTCGACTCGGGGATCAACGGCAACTACGCCAGCTACGTGGCCGACGACGTGGTGGGGTACGTCGACGCCCATTACCGCACCGTGCCGGAGCGCAGCCACCGCCTGGTGACCGGGGTCTCGAGCGGCGGCATCGGGGCCTTCCACGTCGGCGGCGGCTTCCCCGAGATCTTCGCCGCGGCCGCGGTCCGCAGCGCCGACATCTACTTCGAGGTCACCCACGTCCCCTGGCTCGTCGACCTGGTGAACTCCTCCTGGCCCAAGGGGTTCAACGGGCCGATCCGGGACAACTACAACTCCTGGATCTGCTACGGCCTCGCCGCGGCCTATTCCCCCAACCCGGACAACCCCCCGTACTGCGGCGACCTGCCGATCCGCTTTCCCAACGGCGACCTCGACGAGCAGGTGTGGGAGAAGTGGCTGCACTTCGACCCGGTACGGGCGTACGAGAGGTACGCCGCCGCCTTCCGCGGCATGCACCTGTTCACCGATTGCGGATTCCGCGACGAGTACCACTTCCACCTCGGGCACCGCATCCTCCACGAGCGCCTCGAAGAAGCGCAGGTGCCGCACATCTACGAGGAGTACGACGGCAAGCACGGCGACCTGAGCACCGAGCGCACCCTGCGCGTGCTCGAGTGGTTCGACGGCGTGATTCCCGAAGAGGGCTAGCGCGTCTTCGGGGGCAGGCCCCGAAGGAACGGGGCGGCCGGATTCGGGCGGAACTGCCGGTGCTGAAGCCAGGGGTGGGACCCCGGCGTAGCCGGGCGGCTGATTCAGGAGGAATTGCGGGCGCCGGAAACCAGGAGTGCGACCGCGGCGGATGGACTTTTCCCACCGGCTCCCATACTCTGAAGCGCATCTGCAAGCGGAAGGACCTGTTCCAACTACCACCCGGGCAGCGGGAGCGCCCTCCCGGAGGGCTCCCGGGGCCGAGGAGAGCAACCATGGACAACCTGTTTCTCGACGCCGCGGGCAAGCCGCGGCGGGTGCGCGGCGTCACCGTCAACAGCGGCTCGCCGCTGCTCGTAAGGCTGGCCGCCCGCATCGGCTGGGAGGCGGTCTGGATCGAGATGGAGCACGGCCCGAGCGGGTTCGAGCGCGTCGAGGCGATGTGCACCGCGGCCGAGGCCGGCGGGACCGCCCCGCTGGTGCGCCTGCCGGACGGCGAGCGCAACAACGTGCTGCGCGCCCTGGAGTCGGGGGCGCGCAGCCTCGTCGTGCCGATGGTGGACGACGCCGGGTACGCCCGCAGGGTGGTCGAGTACGGCAAGTACGCCCCGGTGGGGGCGCGCGGCTACAACACCCGCACCCCGGGCATGGATTTCGGGCTCGAGGATCCGGTGCAGGCGATGGCCCGGGCCAACGAGCGCACCTTCCTCTTCACCCAGATCGAGACTTCCGCAGCAGTCGACAACGCCGACGAGATCCTCGCCGTCGAGGGGCTGAGCGGCATCTTCCTCGGGCCGGGGGACCTCTCCGTCAACCTCGGGGTCACGGGGCAGATGACCGACCCGCGGCTGCGCGGTATGGTGCTCTCCTGCATCGAAAAGGCGAAGGCGGCAGGCAAGCTCAGCGGCATCTTCACCCTTCCTGGGCCGCTGCTCGAGGCGGCGATGGATGCCGGCTGCGACCTGGTTATCTGCGGCGGCGACGTCATGGATCTCGGCAAGGCCTGGACGCAGCTGCTGGCCGCGATCCCGCCGAAGCAGCAGTGAGCGTCTTCGACCTGCCGCGTCCGGTTGTCGCACCGCGAAATGGAATCCAGGGTGCCTTGGCTGACATCGCCGAATCGGAATATGATTTTCTCTCCGGTATCGGTTCTCTCCACGAGGTTGTCGCCCTCCCATCGGAGCTTTTTGCCCGCTATGAACAAGGGTGACACCGGAGGCCAGTTGTCTGGAAGGTCGCTGAACACATAGTACGTCTTACCCTCGACTTCCTCGGTCCGCAGTATGGAAATAACCAGAGGCGGCGGCCCCTCGGTCATGAAAGTATCTGTGAAATACGCCGTATACGGATGCTCAGGAATCGGATGATTGCGATCTGAATTGCCATAGCGATGGTAATAGGTCCATGAGTTACCCACGGCGAGCGGCAGCCAGTTGCCGGTAGCCGCCCAGTCGCTGGTTGCCGAAAGAACAGGGCTGGCCATCAAGCCCAGAAGGCAGAGGAGGAGAAGGCGTCTCACGGGTCAATCTCCTTCTGGATATGCGGCTTCGGTCCTGAACCCTTATCTACTTGAGGTAGAGCAGCCGCTGCGTCTGCACCCCACCGGTATACTGCAGCCGGGACAGGTAGACTCCGGCCGCCACCGGGGCCCCGCGCTGGTCGCGGCCATCCCAGGAAACCTGGTGTGTTCCGGCAGGCTGAACCTCGTCTACCAGCGTCCGCACGGGCTGCCCGAGGATGTTGTAAATCTCCAGCCGAACCGTACCGGGAACAGACAGGCGGTAGGAAATCTGGGTACTGGCATTGAAGGGGTTCGGGTAGTTAGGCAGCAGGGCGGTCTGCGCCGGCAGCGGGGCTGCAGACTCAACCGCCGTGGGTATAGGGGTGATCGTGGGAGTAGACATATCCCAAAGCATCACCGTGCCCTCACGGCCGGGAATGGCTAGAGTGGACCCATCTGACGAAAGTGAAATAGCAGGTCGGCCTAGTACTAATGTGGGCCTCGGGAATAATTGACCTGGCGCCCAATGATTTCCCATGAGTTGTCCGCTACCCACATCCCACATCCAAATCCCCCTGAAATTGACCCCAATCAAGGTAGACCCATCTGGGGAAAACGTGAAGGTATATATCTCTGCAGGTTCAAGGGTAGTCCTGAGCTGCCCGCTGTCCGCATCCCAAAATAGAATATGTCCCCGATCATCAATGCTGGCTAACAGGGTGGGGTCGTTCGGCGAAAACTTCACGGCGTCAGCCCAAGAATGGCTGGCGGCTTTGAGTTTACCGCTGGGTACATCCCACAACTGGATCTCTGGGGTTCCAACAGGTCCATGATCGTCCCCATTTCCATTAGAGGGCTTACCGGACCCGGGCTCATCGTACACCGTCAACGCAACCGCCAAAGTAGACCCGTCGGACGAAAACGATATGGATCTGATTTCCCCACTTGCGAAGGTGCGTATATGCTGACCACTGGTCACATCCCATATCCAGACCGTATTCCAGGCATTGGCCAGAGTGGATCCATCGGGCGAAATCGCGAAAGCACCAACTCGCCAATCAGGTTCAGGTTCAAGGACGGCCTCGAGTTGGCCGTCAATCGCGTTCCACACCACAATCGTTCCATCACTATTGAGAGCCACCAGGGTCTTCCCATCCGGCAAAAACGATGCGGAGAAAAATTCCGTCCGACGCCTCTCCTCCCATTTCAGTAAACGCTTACGCTCACCGCTGACAGCATCCACCAACAGAACGCCCGGACCACCCCCACACACTAGAGTTGATCCATCCGGTGAAAACGACAGAGAATAGGAGTAACGGTCGAAGATGGCCCTTTGCAGACCGGTATCTGTATCCCACAATACGACCTGGCCTTCACTGGTTCTTGCTGCTAGGGTTTTCCCATCCGGCGAGTGGACAAGCACACGGGCATCATACAGATGGCCATCGTAAAGGGCTATGGGGCGACCGCTGGCTGTGTGCCACACTCGGATTCCGGTGTCCTCTTTGCTGGCCAAGGACAACCCGTCCGGTGAGTAGGATACTGAAGTCCACCCCTTTACCTCTTTTCCTTGAAGGACTCTTTTAAGCTGAACGTCGTTGGCCACATCCCACAACTCAATCCTACCGGATCTGTCGATACCAGCTAGAGTGGATCCATCTGGCGAAAACGATATGAAGTCTATTTTAGATCTTCTTTCACCATCTAAAACATTGGGGAGAACAGCTTTGATTACCCTGTTTGCCACATCCCACAGGATCACGCCTGTTGGTTTGTATACTCCTGCAAGCACAGAACCGTCAGGTGAGAACAACAGGGACCACAACCTATTAGCCCTTTCGAGGGTGCCGATGACTTCACCGCTGGCCACATCCCACAACCAGATCTCTGCCTCATCGACCGGACCGACAATAACGGCCAGCATGGATCCATCTGGTGAATACCTTATCCACCATTTATGAAAAGACTCTGGCAGTTCGAAGGTAGTCATGAGTTCCCCACTGATCGCATCCCACACCCAGATCTCTGATTGAATCTTTTCCTCGGGGCTGTTCTGCTCTACCGCAACAGCGGCCAAGGTGATCCCATCCGGCGAATACATTACATTCGAAAAATCCCCTTGTGGTTCAAGGGTATCCTTCAGTTTCCCACTGACCGCATCCCACAGTAGTATTCTTTCGTCCCTCTCTCCCCGTTTGCTTGTCCTAATACCGGCGAGAGTGGACCCATCTGGTGAAAACGACACGATTCCCGTCTTCCCAGACTCCTCGAGGGTGAGTTTGCGCTGTCCGCTGACTGTATCCCACAATCGCATGCGGGATCCCACATTACAGGCCAGTACAGACCCATCTGATGAAACCGAATAGGCACGATATATACAGGGAATCAGGGCAACTTCCGCACCGGTGTGGGCATCATAGATGCCAGATCCCGAGACTGCCAGTCGCTGATAGCCGAGCGCCACCAGGCAAGTAGCCAATCGACCGAATGCTCCCTTTACCCAGGCGTTGTCGAGCCCCTTCTGGCAGATCCCAGCGAGTAAAATCCTGGGCGCTGACAGTATGAACAAACAGGATTGCGGCTAAGCCAAAGAGGATTTTCATCTCTCGTTCTTTATCCTTCCCTACGACTGACTGTTGCTTGTGACCGTGAGCATATTTTCAACAACATCATGGACCACATCAACGGCATACGTTTCCGTGCCATCAATCACGCCACTCAAGGCTATGATTGAGTGCTTGCCTTTTTCATCCCCGAAGTTAACTGCTCAATCCCGCCCCATTCGTAACCCTGGTATATAAGTTCCCCTTGAATGGGCAACCGCCACGGTTGCCGCGGGCAGGCAGGATCAGCGGAAGTGGCTGTCGGAGGCGTGCAGGGCCCCGAGCCCGCGCTGCATGCGCAGGAGCTCCTTCTGGCGCTGGGTGAGCCGCCCGTACCACTGCGCGGGAAACCCGTCGTGCGGGTCGAGCTGGAACACCAGCATGTGCTTGCGGTAATGCCCGAAGAGGGCGTGGCGGTTGGCGCTGCTGTTGTTGGCGCCGCCGGCGTGCCAGCACTGGCCGTTGAACACCAGCACGCTCCCTGCCGGCGCCGACGGCTGCACGACGTGGGCGACCTCGAACCCCTCGGGAGGGACCCCGAGCCCGCTCTTGTGCGACCCCGGCACCACCCGGGTGCCGCCGTTCTCCGGGCTGAAGTCGTCGAGCATCCAGACCGTGTTCATCATCACCGGCGAGGCCATGTTCAGCATCCCCACCGGGATGTCGCTGTGGAAATCCTGGTAGCCGTCGCCGGGGCGCACGATGCGGGAGTTGAGGCTGCCGAGAATCAGGTTGTCCCCGAGGAAGTGCTCGAGCAGCGGCAGGGTGCGCGGGTGGTCGATGCAGCGGAAGAAGACCGGGTCGAGCACCGGCAGGTTGGAGACGTGCCGCGCCGATCCGCGGTGGGTGTGCTCGGTGCCGACCTCCCGCTCGCAGCGGATCAGGGCCTCGCGCATCTGTTCCACTTCCGTCGGGTCGAGCACCGTTTCCAGCACCGTGAAGCCGTAGATCTCGATCTCATGGACAGCCTGGTCGAAGTCGTTCACGATTCGTCCTTGTCTGAGGAGTGAAAATTGGGGCGGTTTCGGGGGGCAGAAGCTGTCGGGGAAAGCGCCGCCGCGGCGCATTGTCGCAGCCCCTGCTGCCCGGTATCTTCCGTCGCCGGCAGCCGCCGGAAATATCCAACTCCCGTCCCCCAGACGAAAGCGAGAGGCCCGAAACGTGGCACCTGTTCGCGGTGAAGCGTTCCGCGAGGTTGAGCGGACCCGTCCCCGAAGGATCCACCGCGCCGCGGTGGTCGGCTGCGGCCGCATGGGCAGCACCATCGACGACGAGCACATCGGCATGCCCCACTACCCGTGGCCGTGGGCGCACGCCCCGGCCATCATCGAGGCGCGCAACGCCGAGCTGGTCGCCGCGGCCGACGTCGACGAGGGCAAGCTCGACGACTTCCGGCGGCGCTGGAACGTCGAGGCCCTCTACCGCGACTACCGCGAGATGGCGGCCCGGGAGAAACCGGATCTCGTCGCCGTGACCACGGGCCCGGAGGAGCGGGCAGAGGTGGTGATCGGACTCGCGGAAGCGGGGGTGAAGGGGATCTTCGCCACCAAGCCGATGTGCCGGACCCTGGCCGAGGCGGACGCCATGATCGCCGCCTGCCGCGACAACGGGGTCATCCTGGCGATGGCCTGCCACCTCAACTGGTACGGCTGGTACACGAGCGCCCGCGAGGCGATCGCCGCCGGCGCCATCGGCGAGCTGCGCTCGATGGTCTGCCACTGCACCTCCTCGCTCTCCAACATCGGCAGCCACACCCTGGCGCTGCTGCGCCTGTTCGCCGGGGCCCCGGCGAGCTGGGTCTTCGGCCACATGGACAGCGACGCCGAGGCCGCGGGGAGCGGCGACCTTCCGGGCTCGGGGTACGTCGTCTACGAGAACGGGGTCCGCGCCCTGCTGAACTCGCGCTGCGAGCAGCACAGCGGGTTCCAGTGGACGGTCGAGTTCATCGGGGAGCGCGGCCGCATCCTGTCGCGCAACGCCCACGCGCAGTTCGAGCTGTGGACGATGGACCCGGATACCGGCACCTCCCTGCAGCGGCAGTTCCCCAACCCGTGGTACCCGCGCAGCTCCATGGTCGACGCCATCGAGGGGGTGTGCCGCTCCATCGAGGAAGGGGAGGAGCGCACCTGTCCGGGGGAGTTCGGCCGCGAGGCGCTCGAGATCGCCATCGCCATGAGGGAGTCCCACCGCCGCGGCTGCGTCCGCGTCGACCTGCCGCTCGCCGACCGCAGCCTCGTGCTGGGAAGGCGCGGCCTTGCCTGACCAGTACCGGGTCGCCGTCATCGGCTCGACCGGCCGCGGCGGCTTCGCCCACGGCCTCGACCTCGCCTTCCGCGGTCTCGAGGAGGCGCGCGTGGTAGCCGCCGCGGACCGTGACCCCGAGGGGTTGGCCGCCGCGGGGGAGAAGATCGGGGTGTCGCGGCTCTACACCGACTACCGCAGGATGCTGGAGGCCGAAAAGCCCGACATCTGCGTCATCGCCCCCGGCTGGGTCGGGGAGCGGGTGCCGATGGTCGAGGCGGCCGCCGCAGGGGGGTGCCACATCTACCTGGAGAAACCGGCCGCGGGAAGCCTGGCGGACATCGACGCCATCCTCGCCGCGGTCGAGCCGGACAACCTCAAGGTCGGGGTCGCCCACCAGTGGCGGGCCATGGCGCCGGTGCAGCGGGCGATCCGCGAGGTCGCCGCCGGGGAACACGGCCGCCTGCTGCGCCTCTGGGGCCGCCCCAAGGACGACAGCCGCGGCGGCGGCGAGGAGCTGTTGCTGCACGGCACCCACATGTTCGACCTGATGATCGCCTTCGCCGGCCTGCCGCGCTGGGTCAGCGGGCACGTGGCCGTCGGGGACCGGGACGCGGCCGCCGGCGACGCCCGCGACGGTTCGGTCGGTCTCATGGCCGGGGACTCGATCTCGGCGATGTTCGGCTTCGACGACGGCGCCCGCGGCTTCTGGGACTCGACCGCGGGCCTCGCCGCTCCCGAGCGCGGCATCGGCGACCTCTTCGGGGTGGCGCTCGAGTGCGAGCAAGCCCGCCTCGAGCTGCGCCAGCCAGGGGAGGTGTTTCTCTATCCGGCGCCGCGGGTGCTGCCGGACCTCGGGTTGGTCTGGGACCGTTGGCACGAGGAGGATCTTGTTGCCGAGGTGCAGGGGAAGAACTTCCTGCACCTCGGCAACAAGATCCTGGCCCGCGATCTCATGGCGGCCATCGCCGGGGACCGCGAGCCCCTGTCGAGCATCCGGTCGGTCCGCTACACCGTCGAAATGGTCCAGGGGGTGTACGCCTCCCACCTTGCCGCAGGTGTGCGGCTCTCCATCCCGCTGCAGGACCGCGTCCATCCCCTCAAAGGCAGATGACTCCCATGACCAGGTCCGTCAACCATGTCGAACGCTTCCGGGAGGCCGTGGCCGAGGGCAGGCCCGTGGTCGGCACCGAGATCACCCTGACCGATCCGCTCGCCTCCGAGGCGGCCGCCGAGGCCGGCAGCGACTTCCTCTGGATCGAGACCGAGCACTCCCACCTCGACCTGCCCTCCGTGCTCGCCCACCTGCTGGCGGCGCGCGCCGCCCAGGTGCCGGCCCTCGTCCGCGTCGGCTGGAACGACCCGGTCCTCATCAAGCGCGTCATCGACCTGGCGCCGGCCGGCATCGTCGTGCCCATGGTCTGCACCGCCGAAGAGGCCGCGGCCGCGGTGCGCGCCTTCCGCTACCCGCCCGAGGGGGTGCGCGGCTGGGGGCCAATCCGCAACATGCTGGGGGCCAATCCGCAACATGATGTACTTCGACTCGGCCGGCGACTACGTCGCCGCGGCCGGGGACCAGGTGCTCTGCATCGTTCAGATCGAGCACGTCGAGGCGGTGCGCAACCTCGACGGCATCCTGGCGACGCCGGGAATCCACGGCATCGTCCTCGGCCCAGGCGACCTGTCCGCGTCGGTGGGCAAGCATGGGAACCGCAACGATCCCGAGGTCGCGGCGATGATCGACACCGTGATCGCCAAGGCAGCGGCCTCCGGCCTGCTGGTCGGCACCTCCATCGGCTTCGACGCCGACACCGTCCGCGACTGGTTCGCCAAGGGGGTGCAGTGGTTCGCTCTCGGCGATACGGTCGGCCACATCAGCGAGGGGACCGCCGCGGTCGTGCAGGGGGGTGCGGGACCTCGGGTTGTCGCGCCAGGCGACGCGTTATGACCGCACAGGACCCCTTTATCCACGCCTACACCGACCGGCTCAGCGTGCCGCAGGGGGGCGAGATCGGCTTCTGCGTCTCGACCGACCTGCATTTCTACGGCGTGGAGATCGCCCGTATCGGGGCGCGCCGGCAGGTGGTCTGGACGCGCTGGGGCCTTCCCGGCAGGGAGCATCCCGTGCCCGCGGACGCCTCGGAGAGGGGCTGCGGCTGGCCGGTCTCCTTCACCGTCCCGGTCGGCGCGGACTGGCCTTCGGGGTACTACTGCGCCCTGCTGCGGGGAGAGGACGAGGCCGGCTTCGGGGTGGGCGGGGAGGCGGCCTTCGTCGTGCGCTCCGCCCACCCCGGGCGCGACGCCGCCATCCTGCTGCAGCGGCCGACCAACACGGAAGCCGCTTACAACTCCTTTGGCGGCTCCACCTTCTACAACGGCCCGCAGGGGCCGGCGCGCAGGCTCTCCTTCGAGCGGCCGTTCGCCGGGTTTCCCGGGAAGGAGCGGTTCCTGTTCACGGTGAGCGCGGAGTTCGCCGCGGACCTCGACCGGGGAGTCGTCCCGGAAGCCCTGGCCGACTCGCTGGCCGCGGGAGGGGTTCAGGTTTCCCCCTGGGCCAGCGTGCACGTCGAGCGCCCCGGAGAGCGCTGGCACATCCTCGACGTCGGCTTCCTGTCGACGCTGGAGAACCTGGAGGACGAGCTCGCCGTGCACGACGGCTTCTCGACCTGGCTGAGCTGCTGGCATCACTGGGAGCGGCATTTCGTCGCCTGGGCGGAGGCCGCGGGGTACGCCATCGACTACGCCGTCAACGGCGACCTCGAGAGCACACCGGGGCTGCTGGAAGGGTACCGGCTGGTGCTGTCGGTCGGCCACGACGAGTACTGGTCGGCGCCGATGCGGGACAGCCTGGAGGGGTTCGTCGGCGCCGGCGGCAACGCCGCCTTCTTCAGCGGCAACGTCAGCTGGTGGCAGGTGCGCAGCGAGGAGCAGGGGCGCGCCCTGGTCTGCTGGAAGGATGAGATGGAAAGGGACCCCGCACTTCGCCTCCGGCAACAACGCCACCCTGTCGACCCTCTGGTGCCATCGCCTGATCGGCCGCCCGGAGAACCGCCTGACCGGGGTCAGCTTCGCGTACGGGGGGTACCACGGCTTCTCGCAGACCGGGGCCTACACCATCCACCGGCCCGGCCACTGGCTGTTCGCCAGGACCGGGCTCAAGCAGGGGGACCTGCTCGGCGGCAAGGACCAGATCGTCAGCTACGAGTGCGACGGTTGCGAGTTCGAGCTGGCCGGCGGCCTGCCGGTTCCGACCTGCCGCGACGGCACTCCGGAAACCTTCGAGATCCTCGCCACCGCACCCGCCTCCCTCAGCGACGCCGACGACTCGATCGCCATGGCCTCGGAAGCGATTTACGGCCCCGGCGCCGGCAGGCGGCTGACTGAGGGGGCCGCGGTCCTGGGCGCCTTCAGCCGCGGGGGAACGGTGGTGACGACCGGGTGCACCGACTGGTGCATGGGGCTGAAGGGAGGCGATCCCGCGGTGGACCGGATTACTCGCAATATCCTCGACTGGCTGTCGGCTTAGGGTGAGGATGAATAGTTGTTGACTTCCCCTTTGCTCGGCTGGCTGGGTTTGCCGGGACCGGAAACGAAGAATTGAGCGCTATCAGGTTGTCAAGCAGAGTGGACCAATTGTGTAAAGGTGTTTATAAATACGTGAAAGCTGCGGGAGCGGTTTTCCTTAAAATTGAGATGCCTGCCGATGTTCTTTGCCCGTTCGATCTTTGCCCGGACATTGATCAAGTTCGCCAATTCCTGCGAGGCGTTCGTCAACCGGTCAGGGTCCCGGAACTTCGCCTTGTCTTTAATGGGCGCCTTCGGATAGGCTTGCTTGATGGCCTGCAGGTCGCCAAGCAGCCAGCTCTCCAACTGCTGGCATACAATTCGCACGTGAAATGGTTTATCAGATTGTTCCGCTATAGCACATAATTTTTGCTTGATCGCGAAACAATCACCGCCATCATTGTCCCTCAAGATAATAAAGTTCGGACATCCATAGTTCTATCCCTTCATTTTTTTGGGAATTGACTGTTCGAGGTCTCTTTTTCCCTGAAAGGACAGAACCAACCAGTCCACCCCGGGAATGGAATTGGGCCACGATTATTTCCAAGTATTCTTCCATGGAGGGTTCCTCAGTAAGGAGCACGATCATTGTGCGGCTCTTTCAGCGAACCCCTTCAGCATTCCTTGTTCCCACAGGTAACCCGCCTTGTCCCCCGCCATAAGCTGTTCGCTGACTAGCGGGTCCGAGGAAAAAGGCAGAATTTTCGACACGCCTTCATGTTTTTCAATGAAGAACAGGCTCTCCACCGGTATGGCGTTGAGAAATTGCGGTGAATGGGTAGAAACAAATACCTGGCCGCCTCTGCGGGCGTACTCTTCAAATTCTTCTGCAAGGATATTCATCAGCCTTGGGTACAACTGGTTTTCTGGTTGCTCGACACAGAGGATTTTGTGCGGCTCAGGGTCATGTAGCAGCAGGAGATAGGCGAACATCTTTATGGTGCCGTCTGAAACGTTGAAATCGAGAAAAGGATCCTTGAAAGCCCCGTCGGCGTAGCGAATCAGCAAGCTTCCATCCTCCGCGGTTCTGGCTTCGATACGAGAGATGCCGGGGACTCTCTGGCGCATCTTTTCCAGTACTTCTGCAAAAATATTGGGATAACTTTCCTTGAGATGATGGGCCACCGAAGGCAGATTGTCTCCGGAACTGGAAAGATGAAAGCCCGGCTCGAGGCTTTTCCTGCCGCGCGCGTCGTTGATATGGAAATCCGAAATATGCCAGTTCTCTATCAGATCCCGAAATGCCCTTGCGGCCTTGAAGCGCTCCAATTGTCCGAGACTGCTGATGGCCAGCACGTCCGGATCAACCGCTTGATTTTCCCTGGTCAGCTCCGTGTCGGGTTTACTGAAATCCTCTTCGTTGCTGACCGCGGCGCCTTTGCCACCGCTAAAATCGATGAAGTGAAATGGCGCTCCATAAGAAGCACGCTTGTAGCGCAGTATTTCCCGGCGAACCATCGGGCCTCCCTCTTCCAGGCCGACTTCCAGGCGATAGGTCACCAAGCGCTCTCTTTCGGCTATTGACATACGAATCTTGAGTTCAATGATAATGCTATCTAACGTGTCGGTGTCTCGGGTAATCACTTCCTTGAATCCGTTGAAACCGCCTTCGTTTTGCAAGGCGACACGCACGTTGTTCGCCAAACAGTTTTTTAAAAACGAGAATACGCGAAACAAGGTGGTTTTCCCTGTCCCGTTCCGACCGACGAAAACCGCCAGCGAGGGCAGGTTCCTCAGCTCGACGTTTTTGAGCGCCTTGAAGTTCTGGATGTGAATTTGCTCGATGACCATAGCCGATACTCCTGATTCAAACTCGGATTATCGTATCGTATCTTGATTCGGTGCGCAAGATGTCGCCCGACTTCGCATGGTGTCGGCGCCGTTTACGTACCCGGAAATGGATATGAAGGTGACGCAATTGAACCCTGTAGCAATGGCCTCGCTTGCTCCTTCGGAACGGTCGCTCGCTTCAGGCCCGGGTCCCGCCGCAGACGACTCCCGGCACCTGCGCCAGCTCGGGGAGCCCCTTCCGATGCCGCTCGTGGATGTAGTCCGTGCCCAGCTCTTCCGCATCGAAGAAGGCGCACAACGCCTGCAGGACCGGGTGCTGGAAGAAATCCTCCGTGCCCCTGGCGAACGGCATCCAGCACAGCACGCGGTAGAAGTAGCGGTTGTAGACCATGGCGATCATCTGCCGCAGCTCGTCGGTGCGGTTGGGCATGCCGCCGTGGTAGAGGCGCATGTCGCGGATGACCAGAGAGCCTTTCTTCGCCGTCGTCTGCACGACCCGGTCCCGCTTCCGGTGCTCGGCGAGCATCTCCTCGTAATCGTCCCCGCCGACCACGAGCCGGCCCGTTTCCCTGTGCGAGCCGAGCCAGACCTCGGTGGCGCCGTTGGCCTCGGTGAAGTCGGTCAGGGGGATGTTGATAACGAGGTTGTGCGGGGGCAGCGGCTTGTCGGTCTCCCCGACGAACAGGGGCCTGGCGTCCTGATGGATGTTCTGCTTCCGGGTTTCGCGGGGATGCACGGTGTTGGAGCTGTAGAAGTTCCAGTAGAGCCCGTCCCCGAGGATGGCGTGGGCGACCTGAATCGCGAACTCGTTGTAGCAGACGTCGCGGAAGAGCCAGGGGTGGTTCAACGGCGGAGGCAGGCTCTCGTTCGACGACTCCTCGCCGATCGGGCGCCGAGCCCTCACCTCGTCCATGTCCGCCCTCATCCGCCCCCCGAGCTTTTCCACGTGCTCGGGGTTCACCACGTCCTCGAGCACGACGAGGCCGTCCCGGTCCATCGCCTCCAGGATCTCCTCGAGGCGGCTGCCGCCGAAGGCCCGGGCCTTTTGCTCGGCGTCGTCAGGACGAATTCTGAACATGTCCGTCTTCGTGGTTTCTGGTTCCGCGGCGGAGGCGCGTGAATCTCCTCCATCACTTCCAGTCGTCGACAGGGTGCTGAAGTTGATGAGGGCTGCTCAGGGTGACCGGGTGTTGAGAGTAATCCACCTCGACGTCTTGCCGGCAAGTCTGTGGCCACGTGGCCGGCAGGGGGGCGAACGCATCCGGCTATTCTGGTGGCAGGGTCGGTGCGCCTGCCGGTTCGCCGACCAGCACCACCCCTTCCCGCAATGCCTGTCGCACAAAGGAACTGCCCGCCTTCAGCAGCGCGGCCAGTTCCTCTCTCGTGTATGCCACCACGTCGACTCCCACGTCCACACCAGTTGGGCGGTAGCGCACCGTCCGTTCCAGAAAAGCCTCGGCGCTGTGGCTGACGACGATCAGCAGATCGGCATCGCTGCCCGGCACGGCATCCCCTCGCGCCAGCGAACCAAACAGCACGATTCGCTCGATCTCGGGGTGGCGTTCACTGAGCGTCCGGGCGGCATTCCTCAGGCGCTCCATGAGGCACGGGCGGTCCAGCCAGAACACCTTCACAGAAGCCGATGACCCGGCCGGCGTGGTCGAGCGCACACTGTGCCTCAGCTCGCGTGTAGTATTCATAAGGGGCTCCTTGCGGATGCGAATTAGGGTAGCGAGCAGGGATATAGTGTTTGTCCAACGCCTTGGCGGCGTCCAACAGCAGTTGATCGGGCCGCAGGGACTCGGGCAAGGATTCAAGCAGCGCCGTAACAGAATGTCCCCATGCCGTGCCACCGGCCTTCTCTATAACCGCCTTGACGGCTTTTTCCGCCCCTTGCTGGGCGGCAAAGCAGGCCCACTCATAGTCGCCCCCATTGAGCGAGCGGCGTCCGTGGTCCAGGTCTCGCTTGCCCTGTTTCAGCCAGTCGGCATGTCGGCTCGCCATCGATAGCCTCCCTTCAGCTTTCAGCCAACCATTTGAATTCGGTCTTCCCGTCCTCACCCGCCTCGATAAGCCTGGCGATATCGCGCCATTCCATGGGAACTCCCTGCTATCCCGGTGCAGGATCCGGCTACAGGCGCACAGGCAGCCCCTCGAGCATGCCGTTCTCGTGCATGTCGACCCACTCGTCCATGAAGGTCTGGTTCCACTGGTCCGTGAGGGGGTGCTCCATCATGTCGCGGTAGACCGTCCACATGGTGACCAGCTCGTCGCAGCCGTCGCGGAAGGCGGCGTACGCGGTATCCACCGAGCGGATCAGGGCGGCCTGGATGAAGGGGCGCTGCTCCCAGCCGCCGAACATCCGCACGCACTCGCGGATGAGCTTGGTGGGGTCCCCTCCGACCGCTTTCACCGGGTCGCAGAACGGCAGGATGTGGTTGACGCCGGCCTGGGCGACGGCCGCGGCCTGGGTCAGCGAGAAGCAGGTGGTGCAGTAGGTTTCCACCCCTTCGTCGCGGAAGGCGGCGAACGCCTTGAGGCCGTTCACGGTGCAGGGAATCTTGAGGATGATCTGGTCCGACATGGCGGTGAAGACGCGGCCGACGTCGAGCAGCTCCTCGACGCTGTGGCCGTCGATTTCGACCACCAGCGGCTTGTCGGTGATGTCGAGGTAGGCCTTCACGACGTCGATCACCGGGCCGTACTTCTTGACCATCTGGTTGAGCACAACCGTGTTGGTGACGATGCCGGCGATGCCGAGGGGCATCCACTCCTTCAGGTCCTCCGGGTCCCCGGCCAGCCAGATCAGGGGGCCGCGGCCGCGGCGCCGGGCTTCAGTTACCGGACCGGGCTGCACGTCGTCTGCTGCACTGTCTCGTTCCACTGCCATTTCGAGTCCTCCCGAATTGGTTCGCCGCGCCTGGGGCGGGGCCTTTTCATCACCTTGCGGCCGGTAGCTTAGGGGGGCGTCCGGGCCCCGTCAACAGAACCTGCCCTCACCCGGACGGGGTTGCTTGCGGCAGGCGCGGCAGGTGCGAACCAGGGGCAGGGCCGCCCCGAATGCAGCCGCCGACAACGGCTGTTGCGCCCCCGGGGAGTTGCATTCCAAGGGGAGGCCGGCAACAGGAAACCGTGAGCGGGCGAGGGCAATGAGAATCTCCGGGGAAGCACCGCGCCCCGATTGCGCCGCCATCCGATAGGGGATTAGTTAGGGCCCGCTCGAACAGCTTTTGTCGAGACCGTTCCGCCAACCACCCTGCAAACGGAGCAAGGCCATGAAAACGGGAAGACTCCCCGCCGCCCTCGCCGCCCTCGCGCTGATAGCAGCCGCGCCGCCGGAGGCGAGCGAAATCAACGCCCAGCGCCTCGTCAACGCCGCCGGCGAACCCGAGAACTGGCTCACCTACGGCGGTACCTACAACGCCTGGCGCTACAGCCCCCTCGACCAGGTCAACCGCGACAACGTCGCCGACTTGTCCGCGGCCTGGGTGTTTCAGACCGGGGTCGTCGACGGCGGCTTCTCCTGTACCCCGCTGGTGGCCGACGGGGTCATGTACATCACCTCCTCCTGGAACCGGGTGTTCGCCATCGACGCGGTCACCGGCGAGGAGCTGTGGCACTACTACCACCCCAAGCCGGAGGACTTCGGACTCCTCTACGGCCCCTGGAACCGCGGCGTCGCCCTCGGCCACGGACTGGTCTTCATGGGCACCATAGACAACCACCTGGTAGCACTCGACGCCGAGACCGGCGAGCTGGTGTGGGACGTCACCATCGAGGACTGGCAGGAGTGCGGCTGCAACATCACCGGGGCGCCGCTGGTGGTGAAGGACAAAGTGGTGGTCGGGGTGACCGCGGGGGATTCCGCGCACCGGGGGTACATCAACGCCTACGACGCCGAGACCGGCAGGCATGCCTGGCGCTTCTACACGATCCCGGGCGAAGGGGAGGAGGGGAACGAAACCTGGCTCGGGGACAGCTGGAAGCTGGGGGGCGGCTCGACCTGGCTGACCGGCTCCTACGACCCGGAGCTCGACCTGCTCTACTGGGGCATCGGCAACCCCTCCTCCGATTTCTACGGCGAGGACCGCCGCGGCCTGAACCTCTACACCAACTGCATGATCGCCCTCGACCCGGATACCGGGAAGCGGAAGTGGCACTTCCAGGAAATTCCCTACGACGTCTGGGACTGGGACGCGGCGTACGAGCAGATTCTCGTCGACCTGCCGGTGGAGGGGGAGATGCGCAAGCTGCTGATCAACCCGAACAAGGGGGGCTACACCTACGTCCTCGACCGCACCAACGGCGAGTTCATCGGCGCCTGGCCGCACGCCGACAACATCACCTGGATCACCGGGGTCGGGCCGAACGGCGAGTTGCAGGGACGGAACGAGCCGCCGCCGAACGAACCTGTCTACCTCTGCCCTTCCATCTGCGGGGGGAGGAGCTGGAACCACGCCGCCTACAGCCCGAAGACCGGGCTGTTGTACCAGACCGGCCTCGAGTTCTGCCAGGAGGTGACCGCCGAGAAGCAGGAGGTGGAGATGGGCGACGAGTGGATCGCCGCCGAGTTGGAGCTGAAGCCCCCGCCGGACGGGGAACCGTACAGCCACTTCGACGCCTACGACCCGGTCACCGGGGAGAAGAAGTGGAGTTACCGGTCGAAGTACGCGCTGCTGGCCTCTTCGCTCGCCACCGGGGGCAACCTGGTGTTCACCGGCGACCCGGAGGGGCGGTTCCTCGCCTTCGACGCCGAGAGCGGCGAGGTGCTGTGGAGCTTCAACACCGGCTCCGGCCACCGCGGCTCGCCGATCACCTACGCCGTGGACGGGACCCAGTACATCGCCGTGCCGTCCGGCTGGGGCTCCGCGGTCGGCGGTCTGCTGCCGCAGATCTGGCCGGAGATGGAGGACTTCCCCGGCGGTGGGGCGCTCTTCGTCTTCTCCCTGAAGTAGGTGGCTGCCTACCGGGGCGGCGCCCGTTCCCGCGTTTCCGGCAACTCGTGGTGGAAACCGTCTTGAAGGGGGCCGGGCGAAGATCGGGGCGCCCGAGGGCGGAGAAGCAGAGGAGCCGGCCAGCCCAGGGGCCAAGTCCGCGGAAAGCCGGTCGCAACCTCCAGGAAGCTTTTAAGGGCGACGCTCCAGGTCGCCAAAACAAGGGAAGGGCGGTGCCGATCCGGAGATGGACCGAGCCGTGACCGTGCACTGCCGCCGGATGCTCGCCGTTCTTCTGGTCTGCAGCGGATTTCTCGCTGCTGCGCCCGTAGCCGGGGAGACCGCTTCGAACCCTGCGGGTTCGCCAAGAACGGTCGAAGAGCCTTCCAATCTCGCAGCGGGTTCCGCGACTGACCGCGATTCCGTCCTCTTCCAGGGCCAGGTGCTGTTCGCCCGCAACTGCTCGGTCGGGTACTGCCACGGCAAGGGGGGGCGCGCCGGCAGGGGGCCGCGGCTGCGCGGCAGGAAGCTGCCCCCCGACTACCTCGGCCGGGTGATCAGGGACGGCATCCCCAACTCGACCATGGGCAGCTGGGGGGACCGGCTGAGCGAGGATGAGATCGCCTCCATCGTCTCGTTCATTCAGGTGCTGGCGGACCTGGCCCCCGGGGATCCGGACCCGGTGTTCGGGGGCGGCAGATTCTCCGCGGCGGATGTCCGCAGGGCACGCAAGGCCACCGAACCGGCTCCGGTCCCCGGCGGAACTTCCGGCCTCGTCGGGGACCCCCGCAGGGGGCGCTCCCTCTTCTTCGACTCCGGCGACGACCACGGCTGCGCCCACTGCCACGCGATCGGCGGCAGGGGAACCGCGGTCGGCCCGGAGCTCGGACTGCTGGCCTCGGCACCGCCCCGGATGCTGCTGCGGGAGATCCTGACCCCGGACCTCTTCGTTATTCCCGACGGCCGCGTCATCGAGCTGGTGACGACCGCGGGGGACACCCTGGAAGTCCTCCGCCTCGGGGAGACCGGCACCCGCGTCAAGCTGTTCGACGTCACCGGCTTTCCGCCGGTGCGCCGGAACATCCGCAAGGACCGGATCCTCAGCCAGCAGCAGACCTCCCGTTCCGCCATGCCGGATACCTACGCCAGCCGCTACACGGTGCAGCAGCTCCTCGACCTCATCTCTTTTATCAGGGCCGGTTCCGGGTCGCCGCCGGTGGCCTTCGAGGACCTGTTCTAAGTGCCGAAACGCCCGGCCCGAAGGCCTGCGGGCGAGCTGGACAAGAGCAATCGCTCCCAATCGACGCGGCAAGGGGAATGCAGCAGATTTCCGGCTCGGGGCGGCCGCCCGGCCGATTTCCGCTTGATGCGTAGCCGCAAGAGACCGGCCCGCAGCAGGCAGTAGACGCCCCCGGAGGGTCGAAAGGAAGCGGACATGTATATCAACCTGGATCCCGACGCGGTCGGTATCGACCTGCCCCTGGGAGACCTGATCCCGCTGGCGGCCCGCCACGGGTACGCGGGGATCGATCTGCCGCTGAGCCGCATCGGCGAGGGCAGGGAGACCCTCTCCCTGGAGCAGATCGAGGAGGCGATGGCCTCGGCGGGCCTGAAGTTCGGCAGCTTCGGCGCGCCCTGGGACTACGCCGGAGAGCGGGCGCTCTACGAGCAGCGGATGGATGAGCTGAGCCGGTGGCTGCCGATGGCCCGCCGGCTCGGCTGCGACCGCGGGGTGTCGGGGGCGCGGCCCTGCAGCGACGACCTCGAGTACGAAGCGAACTTCGAACTGCACGTAGAACGCCTGGGCCCGATGGCGCGGCTGATGGCCGACCACGGCATCCGTCTCGGCCTCGAGTTCATCGGGCCGAAGACGCTGCGGGACGAGATGAAGTACGAGTTCGTCCACGCCCTGCCGCCGATGCTCGACCTCGCGGCGGCGATCGCGCCGGCGCGGGAGCAGTACGTCGGGGTGCTGCTCGACAGCTACCACTGGTACACCAGCGGCAGCACGGAGGAAGAGCTGCCCCGGCTCCTCGACAACCGGAAGACCGTTCTCGTGCACATCAACGACGGCGTCGAAGGCCGCGGCCGCGATCAGCAGATGGACCTCGAGCGGCGGCTGCCCTGCGCCACCGGAATCATCGACGCGGCCGGCTTCGTGCGCTGCCTCGAGGCGATCGGCTACGACGGTCCGGTGACGGTCGAGCCTTTCGACGCCGAGCTGGAAAAGCAGGAGCCGGAAGAAATAGCGCAGCAGGTCATCGCCTCGGCGAGGCGGATGCTCGCGATGGGGGAGTCATGATAAAAGCGAACAGGGACGAGTTCCTCGAGCAGGGGTTCGTCATCCTGCGACAGGTGATTCCGCCGGGGGATCTGGAAAGAATGCGGCGCTGCCACGAGCTCCTGGTCGAGCGCCAGCGGGCGGTCTGGGCGCGCAATACCGGCCCGGACGACCCCCCCGGGGGCGTCTGGGAGACCGGCAGCCAGCCCCGCCTGCACATCAACGGCATGGGGGCGGAGCACGACCGGGAGACCGCCCCTGCCATCGAGCTGTGGCTGCACGAGAACACCCAGGGCGTGAGCAGCCACCTGCTGGCCGAAGAGGACGCCCCCAACACCGAGATGATGATGATGTGCAACCCGGTCTCCGAGCGCGGGCCGGCTGCCTGGCACCGCGACTTCTACCCGCCGCTGAACGCGCCGCTGATGGCCTATGCCGACGACATCCTCGAGAACGGCCCGCGCTACGTGCAGTGGAACATTCCCCTCTACGACGACGACGTGCTCTGGGTCGTCCCGGGCAGCCACGTGCGCCCGAACACCGGGGAGGAGAACGCGTCGATGGCGGCCAACCCGAGAGCCCCGGTTCCCGGCGGGGTTCAGACCCACCTCGAGGCCGGGGACGGCGTCGCCTACATCCTGCCGATCCTGCACTGGGGCAGCAACTACACGACGAAGATGCGCCGCACCGTCCACGGCGGCTTCGCCCGCCTGACGCAGTGGGACGACATCCGCTGGATGGAGTACCTGTCGCCGGCGGCGCAGGAGACCTGCACCCGCTGGCACCGGCGCTCCCGGGAGTACATCGATTCCGCGGAGGCGGCTTTCCGCGCCGTCATGGCCCGGGACGAGGCAGCCTACCGCGGCGCCCTCGACAAGCTGCATCCCGGCCGCGGCGACAAGGGGATCGTCAAGTCGACGATCTGCCTGAGCAAGACGGCGCGCCACATCTACAACCAGCGCTTCCGGGATCCGGAGGAACTCACCGAGACCGAGAAGACCCGCATGCGGATGGTCCACCCGATGACCCTGCAGTGGGGCCTGCCGCTGGGAGAGCGCTTCACCCCGGAGGAGGCGAGCCTGCTGTGGCAGCGGTTCGAGCCGGTCGACGAGGTCATGCAGGGAGAGGAGGAGACCGTCCTGCCCGGCTTCCAGGGACGGGAGACCCGCTACCTGTTCGAAGAAGTGCCGGCGGCGATGACGGTGGAGAACTGGTTCGCTTCCTGGGAGAGCGGCCGCCTGGGATAGCGCCCGAGGGGGCAATTCCGCGCGGCTTCCGCGGTCCCCCGATCCCGAGGGGAAAGATCGCGGTTCAACACCGACCGGATCCTCTGTGGGAATACCTTTCGATCACGTCTCCCGGGGTTGCCAGCGCTCGTCCGGAAGCGCGGGCTTCAGGCAGCCTGCTGGGGCCTCAGGGCCCCTTCCCCGAAGATGACCGGGAAGGAGCGGCCGCCGTCGAGGCTTCTCGTGGCGGCGTCCATGTAGGCGATGCTGAAGGCGCGCCGCGGCCTGCCGGTCCTGTTGACCCCGGAGCGATGCAGCATCCAGTTGTGGATCAGCACCGCCTCGCCCGCCTCGACCTCGAGATCGATGAACTTGCCGGGGCTGCAGTGGGCGGCCTGGTCCTCCTCGGAAGTGAAGTGCCGCTCGTTGAGGATCCCCAGCTTGTGGCTGCCCGGCACGATCTGCATGCAGCCCGAGGCCGTGGTGGCGTCGTCGAGAGCGGTCCAGACCGTGGTGGTGGGGTCGGAATCGATTCCCCAGCCCTTGCCGACGTCCTGGTGCCAGGGCAGCTCCGTCCCCCTGCTGGCGGGCTTGTTCATGAACATCGAGCGGAACACGGAGACGTTCTCGCCGATGCGGCGGCGGGTGAGGTCGCGGAAGAGGGGGTGCTGCATGTAGGCGAGGAACAGCGAGTCGAGGTGGAGCTCGTCGATGCGCCGGTAGTCGAGGGTGCGCAGAGAGGGACCGGCGGTTCCCCCCGGCAGGTCCCCGTAGCCAGGGCTTTCCGGGTCGAGCTGAAAGGCGATTCCCTCGATGACGACGTTGCCGAGCATCAGGTCGTCGCTGCGCCGGCACAGCGACGACAGCTCATCGTCGCAAAGCAGGCGTCCGAGGCGGACGTAGCCCTCCTCTTCGAAGCGGGCGTCGAGGTGGTCTGCAAATGACGTGGTCACGATCCGCTACCTCCGTTTGCAGGCGCGGTCTGCGCCGGGGTTCCGAGGTCGCGCCCCTTTCGCGGCACTCCGTAGCGCGCTTCCCCGGTGAGCAGGGCGCGGTGCTCATCCGACAGGGTGGCGACAAAATCGGCGCTCGGCTCGTACCCGCGCCAGGTCTGGAACATCGTCGGGGTGTAGCCGCCGAGAACGAGCACGCGCTTGCGGCCGGAGCCCATGATCCCGTGGGAGTGCATGAGCGACTCGAAGAAGAGCAGGGTCGAGCCGGCCGGAGCCTCGACCTGGTGGATGAGGCGCGGGTCCTCCATGGCCGCGGCTACCATTTCTTCCCTGCCGACTTCGGGCGGCACCTTGTGGGTGCCGGCGATCACCGCGGTGCCGCCGTCGTCCGGCCCGAGGTCCGTCAGGTTGGTCAGGGCCTTGACGAACGAGTAGTGGTAGAGCCCGGACTCGCTGACGTGCGAGTAGCCGTTGGAGATGCTGCGGTGGAACCCGTAGCTCTCGTTGGCGGCGCCCGGCCTGCGCACGTGGGCGTCGGACTGCTCGAGGCGCACCGTGCCGCCGGTGATCTCCTCGGCCGCGGCGACGATCCGGGGATCGGTGACGTAGTCGAAGAAGCAGGGGGCGAGGTGGGGCAGGTTGTCGATGCGGAAGTACTCCTCGCCCGTCGCCGACAGGTGGCAGTCGGGTCCGGGAAGGTCGCCGGTGGCGCGGTACTCCGCCTCCATCCGGTAGATGGTGTCGAGCAGCTCCCGCACCCGCTCCCGGGAGATGAACTCCTTCAGGACGACGTACCCGTTCACCTCGAGATACATCCGCTGTGCCGGGGTCAGGACCGGGAACGGGGAACCGCCGCCGGTTTCGCTTCCGTTGCTCGCGTCGCTCATGTCTTCCGAGTATGGCTCCGGGTGACGAACAGCTCGATCGTTTAGAATTACGGTACTAATGAGACCGGATGAAAAACCTGGAGCGGGCCGCTCCCGCTTGTTGGATCCCGGGTCCGGGGCGGTGGGGCGTCAGGGCTCCTGCGGCGATGCCCGGACCTGCCTTCCAGGGCCTTCGAGCCGACGGGCTCCGGTGCGGCTCGTCCTGACGGGCGCGCACCTGCTGGCCGTCCTGGCCGCCCCCTCGGTCTGCGCGCCGCAGATCCGTTTCAGCGACCAGGCGGAAGCCACCGGGGTCACGGCCCTCAACGTCTTCGGAGGGATGGAGAAGAGGTACATCCTCGAGGCTCACGGCAGCGGCGCCGGTTTCTTCGACAGCGACAACGACGGCGACCTCGACCTCTACCTCGTCAACGGCTCCACCTTCGAGACCTACGAGGAGCGCTCCGGTCCGGGGAACTCCCTCTACCGCAACAACGGCGACGGCAGCTTCTCCGACGTCGCCGCGGCCGCCGGGGTCGACGACGCCGGGTGGGGAGCCGGGTGCGCGGTCGGCGATATCGACAACGACGGCGACCGCGATCTCTACGTCACCAACTACGGCGCCAACCTCCTGTACGGGAACCGCGGCGACGGCAGCTTCTTCGACGTCACCGCGGCGGCCGGGGTCGCCGGAGACGGGTACAGCGCCGGGGCCGCCTTCTTCGACTACGACAACGACGGCGATCTCGATCTCTACGTCGCCAACTACGTCCGCTTCGACCTGCGCGACAATCCGCGCGTCGACTGCGACTACGTCGGCGGGATCAAGACCTATTGCGGGCCCCTGGGCATGGAGGGGGCCGCCGACGTCCTCTACCGCAACGACGGCGGCGGCCGTTTCGCCGACGTCACCGGAAGCTCCGGGGTCGGGGCTTCGGCGATCCATTTCGGGCTCGGCGTGCTGCCGGGGGATTTCGACGGCGACGGCCTCGTCGACCTCTACGTAGCCAACGACCAGACACCGAACCTGCTGTTCCGCAACCGCGGCGACGCGACCTTCGCCGAATCGGGCCTGGTTTCCGGGGTCGCCTACAGCGGCGACGGCGACGAGGAAGCGGGCATGGGGGTAGACAGCGGCGACTTCGACGGCGACGGCGATCCCGACCTCTACGTCACCAACTTCTTCCGCGAGAGCAACACCCTCTACCGGAACGAGGGGGGCGGCCGCTTCTCCGACTTCACGGTGCAGGCCGATCTCGAAGCAGGGACCCTGACCCGCCTCGGCTGGGGCACCCAGTTCGCCGACCTCGACAACGACGGCGACCTCGACCTGTTCGTCGCCAACGGGCACGTCTTCCCCGAGGTGGACGACGCCCCGACCGGTACCAGCTACCGCCAGCAAAACCAGGTCTTCCGCAACGACGGGAGCGAAGGGTTCGCCGACGTCAGCGCCGCCGCCGGTCCCGGGCTGAAGGTCGAGAAGGTCAGCCGCGGCGCCGGCTTCGGCGACTACGACGACGACGGCGACGTCGACGTGCTGGTGGTCAACCTCAACGACACCCCCACCTTGCTGCGCAACGACCGGGAGGAGGGGAACTGCCTCGTGGTCGAGGTCGAGGGGACGAAGTCCAACCGCGATGGCGCCGGCGCCGGGATCCGGGTGCGGGCAGGGGGCCATATGCAGGTGCGGGTCGTCGACAGCTCCGGGAGCTACCTGTCGGCCAGCGACATCCGCGCCCATTTCGGGCTCGGCACCCTGGAGGCCGTCGAGTCGGTCGCCGTCAGGTGGCCGGACGGCAGCGAGCAGACCGTCGCGGCGGTCCCCGCCAACAAGCTGCTTTTCGTTCGCCAGGGGGCTGAGCCCGAGGTCAGGGAGTTGAAGGGCCTGCGAGTATCCCGGAGGAGCGGCGAAGCGGTTCCCCGCGAACCTCCGAGCGGTTCGCAAAGCCGCTAGCGACCCTTGGCATCCGAAGCGGAAATCCGCTCCCCGAGCCCGGGGAGGACCGGCGCAACGCTTGTCCCCGCCCTTCTCGTACTGTTCTTCGTCTCCGGGGCCTGCTCCCTCGTGTACCAGCTGATCTGGGCGCGCATGCTGGTGGTGGTTTTCGGGGTCGGCACCTGGGCGGTGAGCACGGTGCTGGCCGCCTTCATGGCGGGACTCGCCCTCGGCAGTTTCGGCTTCGGACGCCTCGCCGACAGGCGGGAGGATCCGCTGCGGATGTACGGTCTGCTCGAGCTGGGGATCGCGGCCGTAGCGCTGCTTGTGCCGGCCGCCATCGCCGGGCTGGAGGAGGGCTGCGCGGCCCTTTCCCGGGTCACCGGGGACTGGGGGTTCGCCGCGGCGCGGTTCGCCCTGACCTTCGCCCTGCTGCTGGTGCCGACGACCCTGATGGGAGCGACCCTGCCGGTGCTCAGCCGTTTCGCTGTCACCAGGGCAAGCGAAGCGGGGCAGGGGGTCGGCAGGCTCTACGCGGCCAACACCTTCGGCGCCGCGGCCGGTTGTCTGATCACGGCCTTCGCGCTGCTTCCCCACACCGGAACCTGGGGGGCGACCGCGGCGGCCGCGGCGGGGAATGCCCTTGCGGGTATCGCCGCTCTTCTTCTGAGCCGGGCATGCCAGGGGAAGCCGGCAGTTGCGGTTACAGGAGGTCCCTCCGATGCCACGAAAGTAATGGGCGGTCCCACGGTGGCCGGAGGCCCACCCGAAACCCCTGCAACCCCCGAAGGCTCGCACGGCGTCTCGGAGGACGCCGGGACTCAGGCAAGCGCGGGTAGCTCCGGCACCCAGGCGGACACAGGCAACACCCCCGGCATCCCCGCAGGTGCGGGAAGGCGGGACCTCCCAGAACAAGAGCCGCTCCCGGGCTGGATCGGCCCCGCGGTCCTCGTTGCCATCGGCCTGTCCGGGTTCGCCGCACTCGGGTACGAGGTGGTCTGGACGCGGCTCCTCAGCATCCTCAACAGGACCACGACGGCGCAGAGCCTCTCCGTCATCCTGATCGCCTTCCTGCTCGGAATCGCCGCCGGGGGAGCGGCCGGGGCGCGGCTGTCGGGCCGCCTCCGGGACGCGGTCCTCGCCCTGGGGGCGGCGGAGCTGCTGATAGGTCTGTTCGGACTGCTGTCGACCGCCCTGCTGGGCGGGGTGCCGGGGTACTTCGAAATCCTGGGCAACCTCCTCGGCATCTCACCGCTCGCCCAGCTGTTTCTCGCCGCCCTCGTGGTGACGATCGTCCCGACCTGCCTGATGGGGGCCGCCTTTCCGATTGCCGGCCGCCTCAACGTCCGCCGCCTCGACCGCGTCGGCCGCTCCGTCGGCGACCTGTACGCCGCCAATACCGCGGGGGCGATCGCCGGCGCTCTCGCCGCCGGGTTCCTCCTCGTCCCCTGGCTCGGCACCCAGGGCTCGGTGGAGGCCCTGGCCTGGTGCAACATCGCCGCGGGGACCGCCCTGGTCGCCCTGGCTCCGCAGTCGCGCCCGGCAAGACGGCTGCGGACGCTCGTCCTCGCAGGGGCCGCAGCAGCCGCCCTCCACGCGGCCATCCCCGGCGACCTGTTCGTGCGCCTTCTCTCCGGCCTGGAGGCGAAAGGGAGGCTCCTCTACTACAGCGAAAGCACCGCCGGCACCGTGACCGTTCACGAAAGCGCCGGCGGCCAGCGCTCCCTGAGGGTCAACGGGACCGGCGAGGTGCGCAGCGATTTCGCCTCGATCCAGACCTTCCGCATGCTCGGCAACCTCGCCTCACTGCTCCACCCGGACCCGCGGCAGGTAGCGGTCGTCGCCTTCGGCGGGGGGGTCACCCTGTCGTCGGTCGAGCTCCACCGTCCCGCACACCTGGCCTGCGCCGAGGTCGTCCCCGGGGTCTTCGGCGCCGCTCCCCTCTTCGGTGAGTACAACAACCGCATCGCCGACCGCTTCGGCGCCGGCTACCTGCGCCTGATCGCCGAGGACGGCAGGAACCACCTGCTGCGCACCGGGGATCGCTACGACGTCATCATCTGCGACTCGACCCATCCGACCACCGCGGACAGCTGGCTCCTGTACACGCGCGAGTTCTACCGGCTCTGCCGGCAGCGCCTGAAGCCGGGCGGCATGGTGGCCCAGTGGGTGCCGACCCACGGGCTGTCGGTCGAGGAGTACCGGACCATCGTCCGCACCTTCTCGCAGGTCTTCCCGCACAGCTCCCTCTGGGTCAACCAGGTCTACACCATTTTGCTGGCCACCCCGCAGCCGCTCGCCGTCGACATGGAGGAGCTCGCCGGGAAGCTGGCGCGGCCCGCGATCGCTGCGAACCTCGACAAGGTCGAGCTGGCGGACCCGGTAGCCTTCCTCGGCACCCTCGGGCTGGACGAAAAGGGGGTTGCCCGCTACGCCGGCGAGGGCAACGTCAACACCGACCGGCGGACCCGGGCGGGGTACCGGCCGCAGGAGGAGCGGCTCGACGGCTCGGAAGTTCTCGACAGTCTGCAGCCCTTGCTCGTCAGCGAGGCAGGGGGCTGGCTCAAGGCCGCTCCCGAGGACCTGCTGGATGTAGAGAGGAGACTGCGGGCCCGGGAGCGCAGCATGGCCGGGCTGATCCAAATGATGAGAGGGGAGGATGCAGAGGCGAGAGAGCTGTTCGGCGCCGCCCTGGCAATCGACCCGCGGGAGGCCATGGCCCTCAGGCTGCAACGGATCCTCCGGCAGGAGGGAGCCGGGGAAGAAGGGTTCCCTGTTGGAGGTCCGGCGAGGTGAGTCTGGTCCGCAACGCAGTACATGGAGCCGCTACGAGCGCTGAACGATATTCGATCCAACCTTCCCCGGAGTTGACCTGTAATGGCACGCCCCTTCGATCCCCTGACCGCCGTCCACTACCACGAGCGCGACCCCGGAACCGACTGGACCAAGGATCCCTGGATCGCCCTCGATCTCGACAGCCCTCTTGATTCCCGCAGTATCCTGACCCCCAACGTCGTCCAGCTGCCGGCCGGCGGCTATCGCATCTACTACACCGGCCTCGGACCGGCTCATCCCGATCCCGATGCGGTCGGCTACATCCTCAGCGCCCGTTCCGGCGACGCCGAGGGCTGGACCAAAGAGGAAGGGATCCGCGTCGACCTCAGCAGCCCCCACGCCACCACGCGCACCCTCTGCCCCGACGTGGTGCCGCTGCCCGACGGCGGCTGGCGGATGTACTACGAAGCGCGCAGCGGCGAGGCGCCGACGGTCATCCTCAGCGCCGTTTCAGCGGACGGCCTGCTCTGGGAATTGGAAGAAGGCGTGCGCATCGGCGACGGCGAATGGTCCTACGGCACCCCACGCTGCCTCTACCTCGAAGACGGCCGGCGCCGTCTCTACTTCCACCGGTATCCCCATCCGCGGTGCCCGGATCCGGATGGAGCCAGGCAGATCCTCAGCGCCCTGTCGACCGACGGGCTGCAGTGGGAGTTCGAACCGGGTGCCCGCATCGCGCAGGAGACGGAACGCGAAAACGTCGCTGTGTACTCGCCCGAGGTCATCCGCCTCGGTGACGGCAGGTACCGGATGTACTACGCTGCCTGGAGCAAGGGAATCAACGGCGGCGTCTTCACCGCTACTTCGACGGACGGTCTGGAATGGCGCAAGGAACCTGAGCCCTGCCTCGATCTCGGGGCGGCGCTGGACTGCCACATGGTTTCCGAGCCCTGCGTCACCGAGCTGCCCGACGGCCGCTTCCGCCTCTTCTACGAGGCCAGCGACCGCAAGGACAAGCGCATCCTCTCGGCGACGTCCGGCTCCTGACTTCGGAGTTCGGTGGGAAAGCTCAGGAGATGGGAAGCCGAAGGGACTATCCCGCGAATCCGCGAAGCGGCTTCGTTCGCGTGGAGGACAACATTTGATGACAAGGGAGATGTGAATATGGAACGCCGAATCGTCACGGCCGGTGAAGTCGATCTCGAGAGCCCGGGGCGGCGCGACTACCGGGTCGCCCTGTCCCACACCAGTATCTGGGGAAGCCACCTGATTCCCCTCACCGTCGTCGCCGGCCCGCAGGCGCGGCCTGGCGAAGGCCTGGTGGCGTTCGGCTCCTGCCACGGCAACGAGTACGAGGGTCCGGTGGCGATCAAGCACCTGTTGCGGGAAATCCGCAGCGAAGACGTCCTCGGCCGCATCGTGCTGGTTCCGGTCCTCAACGTCGCCGCCTTCCGCGTCGGGGCCCGCGAGAGCACGGGCGACGACGGCTTCAACCTCAACCGGGTCTTCGTCGAGGGCGCCGGCACCACCCCTGCCATGGCGGGGATCACTCACCGCATTGTCCGCTTCGTGCGCGAGTGCATCTGGCCTCACGTCCACATCTGCATCGACCTGCACTCGGGCGGCGAGGTGGCCCGCTTCGCCCACTGGGCCGGCTTCTTCACCTGCGACGATCCCGGGATGAACGAGCGCCGCGAGCAGATGGCGCGCTGGTTCGGGGTGCCGGTGGTCATGGCGCAAACCAACTCGCCGTCGGACGGGGTTTCACGGGGGATGTACCAGGAGGCGGACGACCTCGGGAAGTTCGCGATCGGCACCGAGCTCGGGTACGGATCTTCGGTCGACGTCGCCGGCGTGCGCTACGCCCGCCAGGGGGTGCTCGCCGCGGCCATCCACCACGGCCAGCTCGGGGGGGAGATCGAGCCCATCGGCCACCATGCGGACGGCACCCAGCACCTGGTTCGTGGCGGGGCCGCGGAGATGGCCCCGTACCCCGGCCACTACGAGCCGCTGCGCGATTGCGGCGAGCGCGTGACCAGGGGGCAGACGGTCGGGCTGCTGCACGATTTCCAACGCCTCGACGAGGAGCCCTTCGAGGTCAGGGCCGGCACCGACGGTATCGTCGTGACCCAGGCCTGGGGGGCCCGGGTCGAGCAGGGGCAGACGATCCTGCTGGTAGCCGAGGAGATCGGGTGAGGGAACGTTTCGCGGGCGGACAGTCGGCGAGGCTGCGGCACCCGTTCTGCTGCCCGCGTGCGCCCTTCTGCTCGCCGCCGCTCCTTCCCCGCGAAGGGACTATCCCCCTGACGACCCGTAGGCGAACCGAGACAGCTGGTCGAGAGTGACCTCGACTCCGAAGCCGGGGGCGCCGGACGGCTTCATCCGCCCTTCCTTCGGGATCGCCGCCCCCGGGATCCGCGCCGCTTGCTCGGGCGGCACCCCGGGGGCGGAGCCGACGAAGCACTCGGTCCAGGGGATGGCCGGCAGCGCGTAGCAGGCGTGCTGGCCGTAGGGGGTGTTGCCGCCTCCGTGCGGGATGACGGAGATGCCGGCCGCCTCGGCGATGGCGCAGATCTTGACGAGCGCCGTCAGGCCGCCCACCCAGTTGATGTCCGGCTGCAGGATGTCGACGAGGAAGCGGCTCGCCGCCTGCTGGAACGGCGCCGTCGTGTACCAGTGCTCTCCCGTCGCCAGGGTCTGCCAGGGCAGCCGCCGGCGCAGCTCGGCGTGGGCGTCGAGCTCCTCGGAACGCAGCACCTCCTCCATCCACTTGAGCTTGCAGGGCCGCAGCTCCTCCCCGAGGCGGACGGCGTACTCGAGGTCGAAGGCCATCCAGCAGTCGAGCATCAGCTCGACCTCGTCCCCGATCAGCTCGCGGGTTCCGGCCACCAGCGCGACGTTCTTCCTCAATCCCTCGAGGCCGTCGGCCGGGCCGTACGGACAGGGCAGCTTGGTCGCCCGGAAGCCGAGCTCCATGTACCAGTCGGTGTCGCCGCCGGTCGAGTAGCAGAACAGCTCGTCGCGGGCAGGGCCGCCGATGAGCTCGTACACCGGACGCTGCAGCAGCTTCCCCTTCAGGTCCCACAGGGCGAGGTCGATGGCGCTGACCGCGTAGGAGTGCAGGCCGGAGGCGCCGTGGGGCGCCCCCATGCGCACCATCATGTCGTAGCACTTCTCCGTGGCCAGGCAGGATTCACCAAGCAGCCGCGGCCCGAGGTAGTCGTCGATGATCGCCGCCACCGGGCGCCCGTGGCTGGCGGTGGCGAACCCCCAGCTGCCGTCCTCGGCTTCGACCAGGCAGCCGAAGCCGCTCCAGGCCGGGGTCCAGGAAGCCCGGTAGGCGGCGTAGCGGGGGTACCGGGTCATCGGGTTGGCGACCGGGCCGCTCTCCATCCATGAGGGACGGGGGGCCGTGTTGTACTGCTTCTGGCCGGGGCCGGCAGCGACAGTTTCGGGGAAGCGGGCCTGCACGGCGCGGATGCTCTTGATCTTCATGTCGTCACCTCGAGTCTTCGGGTCAGGTCGCGGTCCGCGAAAGGTGGAGGACCGGTACGATGTTCTGCTCGAGCGGTTTCAGGAAAAGGGCCGGGATGCCCCGACCCCATCATATGGGTATGAAATCGTTCCGGGCAGCACTATATGGGTAGGGCTCGTCAAAAGGTCATGAAGGGGAGGCGGGTCGATGACGGCCCGGATCCCCGGCTTCTTCCCGACGCCGATTCGCCTGTCGGTGTCGAATACGGGTGGGATTTCTTCCGGCTTAATCACTTATTCATGGAATCGGGAAGGGTCGGTAGCGAGACCGGAAACCAAACTGCCGCCCGGGCAAGGCGGCCGTCAAGCGAGGGGGAAGCAGATGGAGACCATGTTAATTGCCGGTATCTGGTTCCATTTATTCGGCGTGATCGGTCCAGGAACCATCGAGAGTGCGGAATTTTCCGAGCCGCTCCACAGCGGCCCAGGCAGCCATCGTTCCTGGACCGGAACAGTGCCTCAACTAGTTCAGGAGGGGCTCCGTGTCGCCGAAGGCGAGCAGGATCTCCCCCTGCCTTCCACCAAAGGAGCCCCCAAAATGGAAACCCCCTCGATCCGTTGTCCCCGGGTTTCGGGAGACGTCCAGGATTTCGGAGCCGAGCATCCGGAGAAGTACCGGGAATCCGCACTGCTCCCGCTGCGCCGGTACTGGGAAGGGCCGGAGGTTTTCCCCGCGGAAAAGGGGAGCGCCCTGGTCGGAGCCGCCGAAGAGGGCCTCAGCTTCTACACCTGCTTCACCGACAGCGACATCTTCTCGCAGGCAACCGCGGACAACCAGCGCATGTGGACCCTCGGGGACGTCGCCGAGTTCTTCGTCAAGCCGGGTGCCGAGCGCAGCGACTACTGGGAGATCCACGTCACTCCCAACGGCTACCTGATGGACCTCCACATCCCCGACCGGGAGCGGTTTTCCGGGGGCGAGGTCAGCTGGGAGGAGGTGATCGCACCGGACAGCGGGACGCTGCGGCGGGTCTGGCGGCTCGAGGACAGGTGGGCGGTGGAGGTCCGCATCCCCTGGAAGGCGTTCGGCCTCGATTCAGCGCCGGGGCCGGGGACCGAGTGGTCCTTCGCGGTCTGCCGCTACAATTACAACGGCGGCCTGGAAGACCCCGAGCACTCCTCGACGGCACACCTTACGACCCTGGGCTTCCACCAGTGGGAGGATTATACCCGGCTGGTTTTCTGACCTGGAAGCTGGGGCGTCCTTTCGCATTATCCTCGCTGGCAGGTGTGGCAGACGTCAGGCAGTGCTCCCGGTCATAGTCCTGCGGGTCTCCGCATATCCACCCTGCGCCGTAGCTGGACTGGCCGCTCGGCAATCGCACTGCCCTGAGGCGGGTCACAGGCGGTGCCCGTAAGCGCCTCGCAGATGAGGCGCTCAAGCCCCTTCTCGCTGGTGTCGGTAGTCACGCTATGCCTCGTCTCGCATCGGGATGGGGATTTCCCGCACCTCACCGGGCTGAATCCCGTCCAGGGCGGCGCGGATATCTTCTATCCTCGGTTGGACATCAGGCCATCTGTTGGAGAGCAGGACTATGACAGCCAAGCCCCTGCGACCGAGGTTCTGCTGGTGCCTCATGCTCTGGTCGGCGGTTATCATTATCTCGTAGCCTTCTTGCTCAGCGCGGTCCAGCAGATTCCCGTTGCTCAACTCGGCCCACCCCCTCTCCCTGGCCGTATCCACGGCGTGTTCCGAAAGATGGCCGCGTAGGGGCCTTGGGGTGTTGTTGTCAAACAGGATTCTCAAGCTTCACCCTGGCGTCGAGGTCGGTGACCATGTGCTCAAGCACTGCGTTTACCTGCCACTTCTCCACTCCTTCAAACCAGTCCAGGAACTCTTCTACCGTGGCCCCCGCTGCCAGATTCCCGAACAGGGCGGAAACCGGCACTCTCGTCCCAGTGAAAACCCAGGCTCCGCTGAGCCTGCCGGGCACGCTCTCGACCGCCGGGCACTTGCTCCAGTCCGTCATGATCTCACCGCTTTCGATTGGAAGCTCCTCTTCCGCTGGCAGGCCCTCGTCAAAGGCGCGGCCGTCCATGTCGCCTTCAGGTATGTCCGAACAGTAGATACGATGTGTCGCCGGTTCTTACGATTCGCCCAGCCCGCGAGGGTGCTCTTTCAAATCTAATCCTTGTAGGTTGACTTACCAGCAGACCAGTGCCCACAGCGCTGATTTCCAAGTACGGGAATTCAAAATCAGGTTCGGTTGCCTCCGACAATACAGCGTCATTGATTGAGTTGGCTACTGTAGATGTGCATGATGGCGATGCCGCGCCCCATCAAGGATTTCTGCGTTTGAGCGGCAGGGCAGTTCAGCGCGTAGCCTGCAAACTTGGGTTCCAGCTTAAGGGTTCTTTCCCTTTACTTCACATAACATTTGCTACCTCCCTCCCGTGGGAACAATGATTGCCAGCGCCAACACGCAGAATGAAATCCTCCTCCTCCTCCAAGAATCGGGCTTAAAGCAGATTGCCGATCGACTGAGATATCTCCAGGATCTTTCCAGGAACGATCCGGAGGAACCCTCCATGGTGATTGATTCCATGAGAGCCCTGGTTGGCTTCCTCACGACCGAACGATCACTGCCTGATCCAGAGATCGGCATCAGCCCGAACGGCTTGGCGCAGGTCGAGTGGCGTATCCCCCCTGATGGCATCCTTGCCCTGGAGTTCCTTACCACCGGCCTCATCCGATTTGCCGCCGTCTCTGCGTCAACCAAGCACAGCGACATACGATTGAGGGTCAACGGCACCTTGCCAAAAGGGGGAGTTCTGGATGCCATCCGATCGTTCACCTCATCTATCGATCAGCCTCAATGACCGGTTCACGGCTTCCGTCCACTTTCAATGGCAAACAATCCCTTCCCGAGGAGGCCGCGTCTCACGGTACTGCACACCATCGGCCATATGATGGGAATGGCCGACCAATGGCAGCATCCTTCCTCCTGGGAAAAGTGAGCGGTGAAATCGGCCGATCTGTTCCCTTACTCTGAGGCAGGCGCGTTTTTCGAAACCCGACGGTCGTGCCAGTCTTCCACCGCGAAGCGCAGCTCCGGCAATGGATCTGTCTCGGCGTCCTTCAGCCACCCAGTTACAGCCGCCTCGTCTCCGAATCCGGCGGTGTCCATGGCCTTTGCCAATTGGACGCAACGCCAGCGGAGCCAAGGCACGTCCACGTCATCTTCGCTGACCTGGGGTTGTTCGACGAAGGGATGCGAAGAAATCTCCCGAAAGACAAGCGCGCGCCGGAGAGACTCGAGACCTGAAAGGACTGATGGCCGTAGAAGCTCGCGGTGCTCCGTGGATCCCTCCTCGAACACCCATGCCGCAATCTCAAGAGCTTGGGAGAGAACAAGCCACCTGGGGGCCGCGATGATTTCGCCCATCTCAAATACCAAGTGGTCAGGTGGCCGTGGTAGACGGGAATCTTCCCAGACAGAAGCCCGAAGCCACCGATACAGACCTATGCACGCGCTCGCTGCTTGTTCGCGTTGTTCAGGTGTCGAGCCTCCGAGCCCGATCCGTAGCAACGCCGCGGCGGAACCGGCCAGCTCTTGGCCGGACTTCACGATTCCAGGCACCAACTCGTATGCTGGCGTTTTTTCAGTGCCCAGCTTCCGCACGGTGTCGAGCAATGTCTGTGCCGTCGTGGGGCTCGCTTCCAACTCCAGTAATAACGCCGCGACGTTCCTCAAGGTGCTGCGCCACTCCTGCAACATATGGGGGCGGTTCCATGGAAGAATCGTCGAGGGTCCCATCGCTGCCCAGCGATCAACCGCTGCCAGGAGTGAATCGACCTCGGCATTAGTGAGCGTGATCTCGTGTCCGCGTGCTGGCAGGTTGCTCAGGGCAGTCCCCGCGCCGGCAAGGACCTTCTCCAGCGACTCCCTACTCTCGTCCTCCCAGTTCGCGGATTTTACCCACGCGGCGCGAAGCCGTTTCTCAGCCATCCCAGGCTCCGGCTCCGGCAGTTTCAGAAACACCCACGGGTGCAGGTCCGCATCCCTCGGCAGACCATCGCAATCCAAGCCGAACCCCCACAGCGAGCCGGCAAGCCGCTGCCGCTCGTCCGACGTCAACCTCTGCCAACGCGACAGAACGGCCAGCCTGACCGCCGCCCGCTTTCGCGCCGTGCCTCCGGTACCCAGTCCTTTGTCGGCGAGACGAACAACTTCGACCCAGGCACTCTCATTAGCCTCGGACCGGGCGGGGGCAGGGCAATCCCGTACCGAATTCGCGGCGTCGATGATGTAACCGGGATCCTCGTAGTGGTCTGCCGAGTTCCCGGCAAACCCGTCGACACCGACGATGGGCAGGCGGAGAAGGTCCAGTGCATGTTGCGCCTGTAGGGTACCAGGAAGGGCCTCCCATGATCTGCGCAGAAGATTGCCCAAGGGCTTGCAATACTGGATGCGCGAGTGAATCCGGGGATTGCAATAAAGGGACCGCGCCAACTGCAGCGCGCTCTCCACTTCTTCGGGTTTCAAGCGGAGAACAAACCGGGACAACGCTTCTATCGCGGCCTCGAGCCGTTGGCTCCAGAGCCACCAGGTTTGAACCGCACGGGTGCTGCGTTCCACCTGCTTGAGTGCGTACTCGATCGTACGGCGCTGGGACTCGGCCAAAGACCGGGCCAACTCCGGCTCCATGAATGCGATCCGCCAGCGCGACAAGGTTCTCGAGAACCGCCGATCAGCACCTCCGTCTGCGCAGCGCACGGCAAGCGCTGAGGCCCATTCCGGGCTGTAGGGCAGGAGCGCCTCTGCCGCACGGGTTAGGAAAGTGCCGCTGACGAAGCTCGGCGATCCGACTACCTCGGCGAATCTTATCGCGCGCAGGGCCGCCAGAACCCTATGGTAGGCCACGTTGCTGAAGCTCAAACCCTCCCCGGGAATCCTGCCGAGATCGAACGGCTTTTGCTTCTCGACCGGAGGGCTGCCCACGACTGCCGGCTCGTGAGCCCGCAACTCAGCTGTCGGGTCGCATCCATACTGCGCAAACTCGCGGTACCTCGCTTCCAACTCGCGCAACTTCGCAATCGTGTTCTCTCTGTCGTCGTCGGTCACGTGGGCGAGCCGCAGAGCCCATGCCTCCCTTGAGACGCCGGCCAGACTAGCCGGACCGCCAGGCCACCTACGCACCGTCTCCAGTACGCCGAGCGCGAGTTCTCTTGCTTCTTGGTGACGGCCCAGTTCTGCCAACATTGCCGCTTTCCTCAACAGCCAGGCCGGATCCGTAGCTCGCGGGTTCCACTGCCCAACCAGATCATTGAGCTGGGGATAGTCTTGCTGGTTCAACGCCCACAGACACTTCTCATGCTCTACCCGCTCGACGAGGTCTTCGTCTTCCACCATGAGGGGCGCCAGTTGTTCGATCCAGTGCTCGAACCTCTCGCGATCAAAGTCAAATCGGGCCTCCGTCACGAGAGCCGCGGCCAGCGTCCTCCACTGACGCCGAACACGGCCCCAATCCAGATCCCCTGGATCCTCGCCTCCGACCAAACGACGCTCGCAGTCGATCTCCTCGAGAACACCGCCAACGGCCTTTTGGAGATCCTTGAAGAGTGGATCGAATGCCGCCTCACGCCGCCAGACCAGCTCGCTCAGCGCACCAAGACGCTCGGCCCCGTCGGCCAGGTTCGGCAACGCAGCAAGGATCGGTGGCTGCCAGTGATCGGTGTATGCACGCACTTCCTGCGCCTCCTCGAAGGGCATGACCAGCCAGGATGGACAACTTTCTCGATTGTTCCCCCATACGCGCACGACATATCTGATTCTCTCCAGATAAGCAGGTTCGTGGGGCTCTCCCGGGGCATGCTCCCACAGTTCCTCTTCAGGCGCATTGACCACAGACGGCATAGGCCGAAGATCGGCCCGCACACTCAGTCGGTTCGGTTCCAGGTGAGATGGCCCATCCTCTGAATTGGGCCTTCCTTGCTCAAGGGAGACGAGAAGCCACTCCAAGGCATCTACGTGCTTCCTTGACTCTTCCCATTCCTCAGCCTTGGGGTGTTCCGCAAGGTCGATGGGCCGAATGTTCTTTCCAATTAACTCCTTCCGGCCAAGCTGGCTTAGACCGAGCCAGCCAGCCAAGTAGATTCTCGGGGCAGATTCCCCCAGGTATTTTCCGACCCACCCGATCCACCGCCGGAAGTTCGGATCCTCGCCCGAGAAACCGAGCAACAGGAAGACCGTCTCCATCATCGCTTGATGTACGGTGTTCACGAAGGGAGCAAACTTCTCTGGATAGCTCTCGTAGTCCTCCTTGGTGACGATCAGTGGGAAGGTCCCACCCAAGGATCCATGCAGCTTTACGATCCGGGGCGGCGCGCAAAGCGGAAGCTGTGTCGGCGAAGAAACCAGAGTGTACGACCGCTCAGACACCCGACGGCACTGTTCCAGCAGGGTATCCCAGTTGGTCGTAAAGACATCCCTCCACGGCAGCTTCAACAGTCTGAGGTGAGGCTCGCCCGGTCCGAAATCCTCGTCGCGCACCGAGTCGATCAGGAACTGGTGGAGACGCGCCCGGCCGAAGACCCGCTCGTACTCCTATGCAAGTTCCAAGGCATCGACCTCGCACTCCGGTTTGTCTCGTGAGACGGAGAGATCCTTGGACAGTGCATCCGCCAAGTCCGGCAACAAAGGGATATCCGGGGCGTCGGGCCGGTTCTTTCTGGCATTCCGGGAAAACCCACTCCCGATCATCACCGACGCCTGGCCCGGACGCCGCCAAAGGGCATCACGAACATGGTTGATGTGGAGTTGGTCGGGGAACTCGTCGTTTCGCTGTTGCGTCATCCTGCGCACTCCGTTGGCGGTCTCATGCGTTCTCCTGGGACCCGAGACTCCTCAACTGAATATGGGGGAATCTGGGTGACGGCTGGGGGATTCTTCGTGACGGGGGAATGGCTTTCGGCGGCCCGTCCGTCAGCGCAGGGCGATGAGCGGGCCCAGCGCTCGAATCGCCGTTTTCCGCCGTCGACGCCTCAACCGGTTTGGCGGGCACGGTGCGGCCGCGGCCCCGGGCACGGGGCTGAAGCCGGGACCCCATGGTAACGCAGTAGATGGAACCGGGGCGGGGGGACCAGAGCTGCCAGCTTCTCAGGCAGTTTCATCGGCGAGAGCAGGAGATGGTTGGTCCCGCTCACGGCGTTTTGAGCGCGAAGGAAAACCGATGCGAATCGAGGAGGCGCAGGCAGCCCCGGTCCCGGTGGCGATGGTGCAACCACCGGGGCGCCGTCAGGTCGGCCAGCACGGGCTCCTCGTCGGCGAGCCGATTCGGCTTGAGTGGCCTTGAGCAAGCCGTGCCGGGAGCCCAGGCGGATGATGCGGCGCTCGCTCGTCTGCACGATCACACAAGAAACCGAACCCGGAGTTCTTGGAACCACCTTCTTGTTAGACCACCTTTGAAAAACCTACAAACGACTACCAAACAATCCCGCCAAGCGAGAAGGCCTATTCTTCTCAAGGGACAAAGCCTCCTGAAAAGAGTGCGCCCGGAACCGGCAGACGAACTTGAGGTCAAGCGAGCCGGATGTTCTTCGACCGGTCCAGTAGTTTCCTGTCAGCCTCTTGGGGTTTCGCGGTGGTCCTTCGATAGTGAGTCGAGTGGCACCGTAGTGCATCGGGCTGCGTGTCTGCTGAAGCTGGATCTCGGGCTCGTTCAAGTAGACCGTAGCAAGCGAAAACCGTTCGCCAGGTTCCTCAGAAACGGATGCCGCCACTGTTGTCGAGGAAGACTCCTGAGTGTACTGACGAACGTTCAGCCCATCGACGGACTGTGTTACCACCATGGCCACGTCGATGGGACCACGCGGCTCGGTTTCGCCATCGTGGATGTAGTTGGATCTGAGTTTGCCCACCCAGGTTCCGGTCAACCGAGGGGTCTTTGTCAATAGATGCACTCCTGGCCAGTACCAGGCCCAGTGTTTAAACACAAATCCTGTGGAGGTCAATACACCCACTGCGACAGAGAAAGGGACCAGAAAGCTCCATGCGAGTTGGACTCCCTGTGCGAAAAAATAGATGGCCCAAGTAGCGGCAACGAGCGCAACGATTATTGTGGCGTATGCTCTACTCATTGCCTGAATCCCACGTGTTGCCAAGCACGGATGAGGAACTCATGCGCGGTAGCCTTGGACCACGGCTGAGTGCTGCCGAAGAGCCACTTCAAACCGCTTACCTCGACAAGAACAAGGTCTTCGGTCTCCGGTTTCGTTTTGTTCCAGAGTTGTGCTACGACCGCTTGCACGTCATCGTATAAATGGTCTTTTTGGTAGCAATCATCGGACGCATTGTAAGCGATGCACTCGAGTAGAAATGATGGAACGTCCGCAGCGGTTCTTGCCTCCGTGCTTCCTGCCTCCTGCATGTCGTCACGCAATCGCTTCAGGATCCGAGCAACACGCTTATACCGCCGCCCCGTGCGGTCGTTCTTGGCGACGCCCTTGTTATAGTGTTGTTCATGCCAGTTGATAATCTTCTTGTTTTCACTTCCGCGCATTTCTACACCCTCGAGATAGTGCCAAGTGCCATCGCTGTTCTTCTTGCCTGTGTATCGACGGTGCTCCAGAAAGACGGCTACGTCCGCGTCAAGCCGCACGCTAGTTTCATGTACATCAAACGCCTTTGTGCCCGATGTAACGCTACTTGCACCGAACTTGCTGGCTAGAGCGCGACCGACATCCGTGCGAAAATCGGAAAGACCGTAGGATGCTTTAGGGTATCCTAGGTCTGAAGCCTGAGGAGGCTTACCGGATGGGTATTCTGAAAAGAAGCTGTCATGGAGAACCACTGCAACATCGATGTCACTCTCAAGCCGTGTGTTCGTGTTGTTTCTGTAGGAGCCGGTGGCGTACACACTTGTCTGCTTGGCCTTTAGGGGCTCATGCTCGTGGATCGCTTGGCGGATCATTTTCGCCGCGCGGGCGGCCTTGGCTTCCTCTGTATCGCTTGGCGGTTTGGACCACGAGGTGAACAGGGCTTTCCAGTCGCGAGGCATTCTAATCTCCCGTGATGCGATGGTTGATCTACCGCCGGCATATTGGGAGCTGGTTCGCCCCTTGTACGGTCGGTAGTGATTGACGACGAATATTCAGCATATCCCGTCTTCAGCGCAGCAGGGTCAGCTTGCGCGTCTGCGCGGCCTCTGCGGTCACCAGCCGGTACCACGTAGACGCCGCTGGCCTGCGGCAGGCTCCCTCGTCGTGGCCGTCCCAGCGCAGGTGGTGCAGGCCGGCCGGGTGGCGGTGCTGCATTAGGGGCAAAGAAAAGAAGCTCCCATCTTCGGTACAAGAAGACGGGGCTCTTTGCTGGAGAGTCAACCTTGCCCATCTACACAGCCACCCTCGTCTCCACATCCCCCGCTGCAAGGGCATTCATGTAGGCGAGGATCAGCTCGCGGGTTCGGTAGCGGCCGAAGGCGGCCACGTCCTCCCGGCGGACGATCGGGAAGGTGTCGAGGACGTACGCCGCGTCCTCCCGGGTGAGGCCGTAGAGATGGAAGTAGAGGGCGTCGAGGCGGGCGCGGAGGTGTCGGCGTTCTTCCTCGTCCCACGGGAAGGGTGGGCCGTCGTGGCCGAGGTCGCGGGCGAAGGGGGCCATGTCGTGTGCGGTATACGTGAGGCGGAGGACGTGATCCTTGACGAGGTCGCGGGCGGTGGTGGCGCCGAATGGGCGGTCGTAGTCGGCGGGTGCGATAACGGGGAGCTGCTCGACGATGAACAAATTCAGATTCTGTCCTTGGACCTTTTGGCGCGTGACAAAATCAAAAGCGAATGTGCTCAAATTTGCGGCGACCAGATATGAACTTTTTTTGTATATCTGGATTTCGGCGGGTGTTTTGTTGGTAGGCAACAGGATTGGCAGACTATTGCCGAAACCTGCGCGTGGTCCTACACAGGCGATCATTGTCCGAATATTTGTCGGAGCTGTAACATGCTTGAAGGCCACCGTCCACCCCAAGTCTTCTGGCCATTCAGCTTCCTTTTCTCTCACCCAGAACTGCGGATTGGGCAACCAGTCCGGGTCGGCGTGTTCCCCGGCGGTAGCTTCCCGCGGTTGGGCGGGCCGGTTCAGGTTCTCCGGGTTGACCACGATGCTGGCGGCCCGGTGGTCGAAAGCCTGCACCATCTTGCCCTCGTACAGGGGCAGGTACAGCTCCCTCCCCTTCTTCCAGCGGTTGCCCTGCACCGGGTAGAATCCCGCCGCATCGAGCTCGGCCCCAGTCCTGAAGCGATGCGAGTCGTTGGTCATGTCGAACATGCGCACGTACTTCACCTGCCACGCCCGGACCTCCTCACCCCCGGAGCGATCCACCAGCACCGGGTGCTGCTCGTAGATGCGGCGGGTGATCTCGGAATCTCTCCGCGTCCGGAACACCGGCGCCGTACCTGTATTTGGGTTCACCCGAACGAAGTCCTCCGGGGCCAGGGGAAAGCAGCGATCCTCGTCAGCGAGCGTTCTCGTGTCGTGCAGGAAGAAGGCACAGGCGGTCCGGTTGAAGCGCCGGTCCTCTCCGCCGAAAACGAGGGCGCAGAACTTGAAGCGGGAATCAACGTCCGGGAAGAAGGGGGGCAGATCGGTTCCAAGGCGGCGGTTCTCGAAGTCGAACAGGCCGCCCACCCGACCGCCGGTGGAAACGGACTTGAAGAAGGGGGCCGCGGTCTTGTCGGCGTAGATGCCCGACGGCGTCAGCAAACCGACGAAGCCGTCCGGCCTGATCAGGGCGGTGGCCCGCTCGACGAACAGCGAGTACAGGTTGACGTCGCCGCCTCCGAGCAAGGGGTAGTCGCCGCAGGATCGGATCATGCGGGCCAGGCTCTCGGACTGCTCCCGGGCTGCGTCGAACGCGGACGCCAGGGACGATCCCTGGTCGCGCAGCCGCTGAATGCCCTTTCGCCTTGCCGCCGCGGTTGGCGCCAGGGCGAGCTCCGGATCACGGGTCGCGAACCACTCCACTTCCTGCAGCTTGATGCGGTCCCACGGGGGATTGCCGATGACGGCATCGAATCCTCCCTGCGGGCGGCTGTCCTGCCACCGGCGCCACACCCCCGGAAAGGCGACCTCCCAGTGCAGGAAACCCTCCCGGTCGGCGATGGCGCGGGCTTCGTTCCAGCGTTCGACGAACCGCGCCCATTCCTTGTACTTGGGTGGGTCGTTGCCGAGATGTCCCGGCCCCCGGACCAACAGCTTGAATGCTTCCGCCGAGTGCCGGCCCAGGGTGACGTCCAGCGGTCCCTCGAAGGCCGCGCGCTCCTTCTTCTTCATGCCGGCCGTGAGCCAGCGCCAGCCGCAGAGGATGTCGAGCAGGCCGCGCAGGTCCGCGGTGGTCCGCTCCACCCCGCTGAACAGCTCCGCCGACTCCTGCACCTCGGCCACGTCGGAGTCGGACATCTCCTCGATGAGCCGCATTCCTTCGGTTGCGGTCTCCGCGCCCTGGATGGCGCTTTGGGCAAACAGCCCGCCCAACCGGTTCAGGTCCCGCACCGCCTCTGCTACCCGCATGCCGACCAGCGAGTCGCCGCAGCGCAGGTGATGGTCGAGGAAGGAAAGCGGCGCGCCCACGGTGAAGCTGTGCAGCCACAGCGACACCTTGGCCAGCTCGACGGTCAGGGGATTCTTATCCACGCCGTAGATGCAGCGCTTGAGGACCATGCGGCGGATGATGGCCTGGTCGGTGAGCTGGGCTTGGTCGAGGACCCAGTTCGATTCTTCCGCACGCCGGATGATCTCGTTGCGGATCGCGGCCACGCGCCCGACCAGCGGCGAAGCGTACCCGCCGTCGAGCCACTCCGGGACTGCGGCGACCTTCTCGATCAGCTCGGCGACGTAGTCGGACAGGAAGTCTACCGCGGTGACCAGGAAGTGGCCGCTGCCCATGGCCGGGTCCAGCACCTTCAGGTTCAGCACGGCCTCGGCCGGGTCGAGCCTGAGCAGTTCGGTTAGCCGTTGGCCCTTGGGCCGGCGGTCGCTCTTGAGTGCGGCGGCCTTCTCTTCGAAAGCCTTCAGACGCTCCTCGGCCAGCGGCTTCAGGGTGCGTTCGACGATGAGGTCGACCAGCTCCTGAGGGGTGAAGAAGCTGCCGCTGTCCTTGCGGGCGTACGGGTTGGGGCGGATGGCGATGCCGCCGTTTTCGCGGACCGGCTCGCGTTCGAGCAGGCGCTCGTAGATCGAGCCGAGCTGCTGCACGGACATGTCGCGGTAGTTGACGAAGTGGCGCTCGTCTTTCAGGTCCTTTGCGTGGCTGAGGTCGTAGATGACGGGAGCGACTTGGGCGTCGGGGAGGCGGACCGTTTCCAGCAGCGGGGCGGCTTGCGACGCGAACAGCCCCCCGTTGTAAGGGGGCAGGCCGATGGACGCGTCCCCTTGGTCGATGATTCTGAAGAGCGTCGTCAAGTGGTCGTAGTAGGTGGTGGCGTGGGCCGAGTAGGTGTCCCGGTCCCCCATCCTGCGGGCGATGTCGTCGCGCACCCGCTTGCGCAGGCCGTAGTCGTCGTACCGGGAGTCGTTGACCGGCAGCAGGCCTCGATCTTCGGCGTAGAGCACGAAAAGCAGACGGTAGAGGAAGATCAGGGCGGCCTTGTGGACCTCCGGGAGGCTGGCCTGGGAGGAATCCGCGAGCGCCTGGACGAGCCGAGGGAAGACGCTTTCGAACACCACTCCCGATAGATCCTGGGCGACCTGTTGCTCGTAACGGCGGCCCTCGGCGAGCGCGGCTTCGAGGAAGGAGGCCGCGGCTCCCTCCTGCGGCGTGAAGGAGTTGCGGAGGAACAGCAGGTGGAAGACGCGCAGGTCCTCTTCCTTGTCGGGCTCAAGGAGGTCGGCGAGGTCGGCCTCGAAGTAGCCGCTGGCGCGGGGACGGGCGCGGTAGTCGTACAGGCGCCAGACCCGGCCGTTGGTGAGGATGCCCCAGCGGACCCGGCTCTCCGACTCGATTTCTGCCGTGGCCAGGTAGCGGAGGATCTGGCTGTGGGGAGACCGGGCGTGGAAATCGGCCTCCCTGTCGCGATCGTCCAGGGGCAGGCCGAAGCGCTTGCTCTCCTCCAGGGCGATCGCGTACCGGGCGCGGGCGCCGGCGTTGCGCTCCGCGGTGGCACGCTCCTTGGAGCCGGCGTCGGCGAAGAGCAGGTGGTCGGGAATGTCCTCCTTGCCGGCCGTGCCCTGCTGCGGCAGGTAGTCGGTCCATCCGAGAAGCTCGAGGATCGGCCGGATCAGGTCCTGCTCGGTGGCCGCTTCGTTGGGATCAGCCGAACGGCTAAGGGTTTCGTAGCGCCGGGCAACGTCCTTCCTGAAGGCGGCGAACCTCTCGGGGTCGTCCACCGAGGCCTGCCACTCGGGCGTGGTCTTTATGCCGTCGGTGAGGAAGTAATGGGTGAAGAGTTGGCCGGTCATACTCGCTTATTCATCCGGTCGACTTACGTCGACGACGCAGATCGAGATCTTCCGCGCTTCAACGGGGGTCAGGGTTTCTTCCAGTCGCTCTTTAAGATCCTTGGCGTTGGCCGGGGGGTCCCCCTTGGGTGGGGGTGGAGTGCCTTTCTTGCCAAACCAGAATACAAGGTAGATGCCGTATTCGCCGGTGTCCGGGTCGCTGGTGTACTTGGCGATCAACTGGTTTCGCATCGCGCTCCATAAGTCACGGTGCCTGCTCTTGCGATACATGTTCCTTTTGACTTCCACCGGCACTTGGAAGTCCCGGCAGGAAACCCGTATGTCGGCGCGGTTGTCGTGGGCGTACTGCCCCTCGGGCTGGGCGTCGACTCCTTGGGGAAGGCGTTGCCGCAGGGCCGAGAGCAGCATGTCCCGGCAGCGGTCCTCGTGCTTGGGCGTGGGGGATTGCCCGTGCGGTTCGTTCCAGTACTGGCGCCAGTCGTCGGTATTGCCGGTGCGGATTTGCAGAGCAAGCTCCTCCAGCCGGTCCATCAGGAGTGCCGCGAGGTCTGCGGCGTTGGCCGGGGTACCGCCGTTCAAAGTCTGGCAGACCTGCGCGATTTCGGGATGGCGGTAGCCGGCGTCGCGGCGGATCACCCGTTGGGTATCCTGGGCACGGGATAGTTCGTCGTGCCAGCCGGATAGCGTAGGCTCGTGGAGCAGCCCACCCAGCACATCGCTCGACTCCTTGGTGGGAGAGGCGGCGAGGCGTTGGATCAGACGGTAGACAAGCCATGCGGCTTCCATTTCCGGCCCTACGAGCTCGCCCTCATCATCATCATCGGCGTCTTCACCACGCCTCTGATCCGGTCCGACATAGCTTCCAACAAGGCGAATGAGAAGCTCCAATACCGGAATCCCCAGTTCATCGAACGAATACTGTATACGATCTTCAAAGCAGAAAAACTCCGCCAAGTGCGAAATCCGGCGCTCGTTGCCCTGTGAGAAGTCATTCAAGAGAGCCTTGTACCTCGTGGGCGAAATGGCGACGCCCACAGCCAGCCAACGCACGCGCTGGGCTTCGTTCATGCTCTTCCGGGATAGCTTCATTTCGATCAGATCCTGAAGCGCTGATCTATCCGCATATCGTAGTGCAGCCCAAAGCAGATGCTTCAGATTCTCGATCTGATTCAGTTTGCAGCGAGTTGGAAAAGCGCGGAGCAAGGGCAGGCTCGCGTGTCTGGCGACTTGCGCGTGATTCTCACTATGGGCGAGCGCAAAGAGCCCGGTAATCTTGCCACGGCCACGGAGTTCGGCTTTGCCGGACTGTATCATCACATCTGCTACGATACCAGGGTTTGAGTCGAGGAGGTGTCCATACCAGTCGGGCTCGTTGGAACTGGAGAAAGAAAAGTGGAATGCCAGCGCTTTGCGCATCCGATCTTCATCGAGGCGACATAGCTCCTCTGGTGAGGATTTTTCGATTTCTGATAAGGCCGCCAGAAACGGAAAACCGAGACAGTGTATACGCTCCACTGCTCTGAGCGCGAGAATTTCCTCAACTCCTGGAACGTCTTTCCGTTCGATAACTCCGCGGATGCCCAGGAGGGCTGCATCGATCAAGTTCGGATCTCCTAGCTCCTGCTCGATATCCTTCGGTCCGCCTTGACTGTGAACATTGATGGAGTTTCCGAAGTACCTGATCGCCATCTGGTGAAGCAAGGCAGGCGCTGCTCGGTTCTCGCGCAGCGCGACTTCGTTGGAGCGGATGAGCTCGATCCATTGCTCCTCTCGCAGCCGTTGTTCCTCGGTGAAAGTCCGCGTCCGTTCTCGCAATCTCTGTTGCCGCGGCGTGGACGGAGGAGCAAGCAACCGATTCAATTGCGCCTTCAACGTCTCGTTCCTCTGCGTGTGTTCCCGCAGGACTTCGAGCGACAGACCGGCGTGGCCCCTCTTTTCGGCATGAGCCTTGAAAGCCGATTCGAGAAGATGTTTAGCTGCCAGTGGCTTCTCGTCTGCCATGACTGCCGACTGCTTCAGGCACCAGAGACCGAAGTCGGACGGTGGGTTGGCACCGTACCATCGTTCCGCAACGACGAAGGCGTGCTGCCAGAAGTCTTCGGACTCGGGACAGCGCTCCAGGCCCTCCAAGATGACGGCCTTCTGGATCTCGGGATGACCCTCCATCCAGGAGCGTATCTGTTGGATGTCGGCTTCGTCGCCGGTGGCTAAGCTGCCCAGGTTCTCCCTGAAGCCCAGATCAAGCCAGTCGTAGAGATGCCCTGTGGCCAGCTGATCCCCATGCGCTTGCAGGCCCCAGGCGAGCAGTTTCGCAGGAAGGTCCTCCAGACGACTGCCGATCTCCAGTGCTGGGCGCAGGTCGGAAAAGCGCCCGCTCAGGCTGTCGAGGAGCTCGGCCACTTGGCCGTCGGAGGACTTTTCGAGAAGGCCGAGCATGAAAAACCCGTGGTACATGCCGAAAAATGGTTTCCGGTACCTTGCCTCAAAGTAGAAGTTCCACACCTCCGACGGTGACAGGTCCCGGGGATAGAGCTCATACAGGAGGATTCCGAGAAGTTCGTTGTCGGAATCGGGGACACTGCTGGCGCGAATATCAGCCAGCAGCGACTTCAACTCGTTGGCTTTCTCCTGGGTGTCCGGGCAGTTGTGGATGAAGGCATTGAGGGCCGATGTGTTGACGCGAGGCCACCGCGTGTCATCGCGGACGATGTCCAGCAGAATGTCAGAAAGGCCCGGCAAAGCGGCACCTTCGTCCAGAAGCCGCAAGACGAAATCAGTGAACGTCTGGTGGTCCGGAGTGCGGTCGCTGTCGTCAAGGATCTCCCTCAGCACCGTTTCCAACTCTGGCACGGCGAGCGCCCGAAAGGCCGCCGCCGAACTCCACAGCGGGCCAAGGCGGGATCCCTCGCGGTTGAGGGATTCCAGAAGCGCCCTTTTCTCCTCGTTGGAGAACTCCCCGATGTCCCCGTACAGCCCGACGCCGATGGGATCCCGTTCGATGAGGTCTGCCCGGGCTTCCCTCGAATGGGCCGCCAGCCAGGCGGACAAGCCTCTCATCTCGGTGACGACCGTGCCGTCCCCTCCCGCCATTAGAGCGATGACCCGGCGGGCGGGGAGCCGGCCATGGATGTGCCGGGCGCCCAGGAACTCCGCAATGTGGCGGTGAACCGGGGAGAAGCGGTTGCTGTAAGCCCCCTTGAACAGCTTGGTGGCGAGTGCGAAACGAAGCGCTTGGCGGTCGTAGTCCCACTGGTCCACAGCGGGGTACTCTTCGTCCGGTTCCCCGCGCAACGTGTACCCGGCCCCGCCCGAGATCAGTTGAAGCGCACAGAGACGTCCTGCGGCATCGAGAAGCTGGTCGGGCGCAGGTGGACTGCCCGATTCCTGCGCCGCCTGATGTTCCTCGTTGTGCTCGCGGACCATCTGGCCGCAGGCCATCTCGAAGGTCTGCATGCGGCTCTTCGGCCACTCATCTCTCCGCCCCACGGCAAGGGCCAGCATTTCCAGGGTCTGCGGGTTCGCCAGCAGCCCCTCGACACCCCGCTGCCTCGCTTCCTCGAAAAAGGCCCTGGCATCGTCGATATCCCGCCGCGCGTCCAGGATCGAGGCAATGTCCGCATCCGTCAGGGGATCGAGAAGCAGCACCGTCACCTGCGAATCCGGCGACACGGATTCCAGATGCCCTCGATCATTCTCACCCAGCCAGTCCGCCTCCCGGCAGGACAGGCGAAAAGGAGGCTTCCCCAGTTCGTCGAGCTTTCCCCGAACCTGGTCGAAGGGGGTGCGGATGTCCGCGGACCCGGCGCGGACCTCATCCAACCCATCGATGAAAAGTGTCTTCTGGCGCCACTCGGGATGGTCTTTCGGCTCGAAGGTCAGGAAGTTCCGGGCAGTCACGAGGCAGGCCTTCTCCCCGAGCGCCGCGCACTCCGCCTTAAAGGAGGTCGTCTTGCCGGCGCCGGGGTCGCCCACCAGCACGTAGGCCTGCGCCTCTCGGAACTCCTCCAGAGGGCGGGACTGCCTTTCCCCGTGCTGAGGCCGCTTGCCGTCCCTTCGCGGAATCTCCGTGCAGGTGCGTGAAACGATCACGCCCATGCCTCCTCGAACCACTCATCCGCCGGCGCTGTTAGGAACTCGTTGAGCGGTATCCCGCCCTCGCCGACCAGCCGGCATCGGCAGCGTTTGAAGCGCTTCTCAAAGGCAGCCATGCCCGGCAACGGCCTCCGGCCTCTCGCCGGTTGCCGCTCCTTGCCGCTCTTCACCTCGATGCCTACGACGCGGCCACCCCGCTTCAGGACGAAGTCCACCTCGTGCTGACCGTCGCGCCAGTAGTACAGGTGCATGTCGGACCCGGCAGTGTTCAACAGATGCGCGCCCACCGCGCTCTCGACGATGCGGCCCCAGTAGGTGCGGTCGGCCTGCGCCTCCTCGAAGGAGTACGCCGAGTCTGCCGTCATCAGGGCCGTGTTGAGCACGTTGAGCTTGGGGATGGACCTCCGCCGAGAGACGGGGCTTCCGCTGTAGTTCTGCAGGCCGGCGAGCAGACCGACCTTGGCCAGCAGGTCGAGATAGCGCGCCAGGGTCGTGGCGTTCCCGGCGTCCTTGAGCTGGCCCAGCATCTTGGTGTATGACAGGATCTGCCCGGAGCAGTCGGCGCCCAGCTGGAAGAGCCGCTTGAGCAGGGCCGGCTTGTCGACCCGGGTCATGGCCAGGAGGTCGCGCTCGATGTTCGGCTCCACGAGGGCGCCGAGGATGTAACCGCGCCAGCGGTCGGGGTCCCGCACGAGGGGGGCAGCCCCCGGATACCCCCCGAAGTAGAGGTATTTCGACAGGTCGAAGTCGAAGGCCGCGGACATCTCGGCGAAGGACCAGTGGGTGACGCGGACGGTCTCGAAGCGGCCGGCGAGGCTCTCGCTCAGTCCCGACTGCATGAGCAGCGGAGCCGAGCCCAGGATGACCACGCGCAGGGGGCAGTCCCGGATGCGGTCGGCGTCCCACAGCCCCTTCACGGTCTCCGACCACCCCTCGATCTTCTGGATCTCGTCGAGGACCAGCACGGATCCGCGCGGCGACCGTTCCGCCTCGAGCCGGGCCCCTTCCCACTGGCGCACGAGCCACTCCGAGTTCCGCTCCGGGTGCAGTCGGAAGGTGGCCGCATCCTCATCGTGCGGGGCGGGGAGTCCGGGGACCTCGGGCTCGTCGACCGCGAGGTAGCGGCTTTCGAGGTCGATCCGGCCCAGGGCCTGGCGGGCGATGGTGGTCTTGCCGGTCTGGCGCGGGCCGAAGAGGGCGATGATGTGGCGGGCAGGCTCGGCCAGGCGCTCGACGAGCGTGTCGACCTGGGGGCGTTGGAAGGGCTCCATGCCCGGGAAATTACACTACTGAGTAAAAATACTCAATAGCGTAAACCGCCCCCGGGAAACTACCGGGGATGGATCAGGTTTCGACTGCCCCCCGCGGTTCCACCCGTTCGATCTGGCGCCGGCTCGTGCGCTCTGCGACCCCCGCCACCTCACCCCTCCCAGCGGCTGACCACCTGCCCTTCCCGCTGCACCCGCCCGTGCAGCTCCCGCCATTCCTTCGAGTCGTCGTCGTCGAGAATCTCGGTGCGCACCCCCTCTACGTAGGTGCCCGGGGCCGCCAGGCCGTCCATGTAAATGCAAGTGCCGTCCGGGTAGACGACGGCGTTGATCAGCCGCGGTTTCGGGTGGATGAACAGCTCCCCCCGGCTCGCGTGCTCGTCGAGGACCTCCTGCGGCACCCGGAAGCGCTGGACCGCCTCCTCGTCCACCTCGACGCCGAGGCCGGGGCCGTCCGGGACGCGCTGGTGGCCGTTGACCACGCGCACCGGCTCGGTCAGCAGGTGGTGGCTGTAAAGGTTGATGCAGCTGATCGCCGGCCACTTGGCGTGGGTCAGCACCGCCCCGAGATGGGCGTCCCAGGTGGTGGTCAGTCCGTTGCCGACGATCTGCAGCCAGAACGGCATCGAGACTTCGGCGGCGCAGGTTCCCTGGTGGACGGTGTTGGACTTGCCGCCGCCGATCACGAAGCCGTCGCATACCTCCTCCCGCACCGCGGTGGTGAACGGCGGCGAACCGAAGTGCATGGCCACAGGTCTGTTGACCGCCCGGCGGATCTGGCGGTTGCCGAGGATGTCCTCCTGCGGTATCGGGGTCTCGAACATGGCGACGTTCTCGAAGCGCTCGAGCCGCTTCATGATCGGGACGGCGGTGGCGGAGTTCTCCCAGGAGCCGTTGGGATCGAGGTCGAGGTGGAAGTGCGGCGGCACCACCTTGCAGATGGCGTCGACCTGGGCGACGATGTCGGTCCAGGGCCGCGGCTTGTTCTTGAGACTCGTGTACCCGTGCTCCACCGCTGCGGCCGCCTCCGCGGCCCAGTTCTCCGGCGAGGAGTGGCTGCACCACCAGGAGATCGGGGTCCGGTCCCGCACCTTGGGCCCGATCAGCTGATGCACGGGCACCTCGAGGATCTTGCCGACGGCGTCGAAGAGCGCCATCTGCAGGCCGGCGCCGAGGCCGTCCTCGTTCATCAGCTCCGCGGGGCTGCGCCCGATGGCCCGGGCGACCGTGTCGTCGGTGACGCGGCCGTAGGTGTAGTGGATGACGGTTTCCCCCCAGCCGACGTGGCCGCTGTCGGTGACGACCTTGCACAGCTCGAGAATCGACCAGTTGTAGACCGACTGGCGCGTGATCTCCTGCTGGCGCGGGGTGAAGGGGACGTCGACGACGATGCGTTCGACTGCGGTGACTTTCATGGGGCTCCTTTCCTGATCGGTTCTGCCTTGCGCCTGCGGGAGGGCTTCAGCCTTCCAGCAGCTCGAGCAGGTTCTCCCCGGCGATGCGGTCGCGGTCGCCGTCGCCGAGGAAGGGCATCTTCCACAACAGCCCGAGGGTCTGCGGGAAGGTCTGGTGGTTGAGGTGGGGGGTGAAATCGGATGCCCACAGCAGCCGCTCGACGCCGAACGCCTCGATCAGCACCTCGACGTAGGGCCAGGCGAGCTCGTGGGGGTAGTCGTACATCGGTTCGGTGAGGGCGTAGAATCCGCTGAGCTTGACGCGCACTTCCGGATAGCGGGCCAGGCCGGTCTGGAGGCTCAGCCCCGACCGCGCCTGCTCCGGGCCGATGGGAGAGGCGACCCGATCCGGCAGGCCGAGGTGGGACATCACCAGGCGCAGCCGCGGGTGGCGCTCGAGCACGCCGTGCCAGGCCGACCAGGGCTCCCCCTTGGAGTTGACGCTGAGCAGCCAGTTCCGCGCGACCATCCATTCCCAGATCTCGTCGGGGAAGGTCTGCAACCCGGTGACGTTCCCCGGGTCGACGTACATCACCAGGCCGACGAACCCCTGGTCCTGCCATTTCGCGAGAGTTTCGAGCGGCGGCGGGTCCCCCGGGTCGACGTGGGCCGCCGGCCGGATCCAGTCGTACTTCGGTTTCAGTCCGGCGACGTATTCGTTGTTCCCCTCGTTTCGGTCCCCCCTGTAGCAGACGATCAGGGCCGCGGCGACGTCGTGCTCCCCGGCCAGCGAGTCGTAGCAGGCGGCCTCGTCGATCTGCACCCCCGGCCGGGTTGGGAAGGTGCCCTGCAGGCTGTGCTCGAACAGGTGGATGTGGGCGTCGGCGCGCTGCGGCATGTCGGGTCTCCGTTCGGTTACGGGTTCGCTTCGGTCCGATACTGGGCGAGATCCCCCCGGTACGTCAGCCCCAGGACCTCGCGGGAGCGGGCGACGTCGCAGGTCGCGTCCGCCTCGGGTTCGCCCACCGTGTGAAAGATGTCGAATTGGATGTTCTCCGACTCGAGGGCGAGCCTGCAGGCATCCGCCAGATCGTGCCGGCAGACCCATCCGCTGCTTCCCAGGTGGGACTTTTCCAGCTGCTCGCGGAAGCGGCCCCTGCCGATGCGGCTGTCGACTATGTAGTCGGGGCGCATGACGGCGATGGAGAGGCCGTGGCCCTCGTGGTACTGGCGGCACATCTCCTCCTGCAGCCGCTTGGTCACGGCGTAGAGGGAGGCGTCGGGCCGGCGCATTTCCGCGGTGAAGAAGCGGCCGTCCGGGTGCCGGCTCTGACAGGAGCCGACGTGGACGACCCGCTTGAGGCCGCGGCGGCGGGCCGCTTCGAGGAAGTTCCACAGGCCGCGCACGTTGACGGCGAAGGCGGTCTCGGCCTCTTCCTCGGCAGGGCGGTCCGCGGGGAAGAAGGCGGTCGCGTGGACCGCGGCGTCCATCCCCTCGAGTGCGGCATCCACGGAAGCGAAGTCCGTGATCTCCCCGTGAACGACCTCTCCCTCCCAGGTTCCGTCGATGTCCTCCCAGGCCCCCCAGGCATCCGGGGAGCGGTCGACGGCGCGGACGGTGTGCTTCTCCTTCAGGTTGCCGAGGAGGGCGCGGCCGAGCCAGCCGGCGGCGCCGAATACGGCGATATGCATGGGTCGATGGCTCCCGGAGCGAGGGGAACGGCCGCTGGAAGGGGCCGCGAAGGCCGGGTAATATAGAGCCCCCGAAAGATCGGGAAAGCGACGCAATCCCCCCTGGAAAGAGAGGCGGCCGATGAAACTGTGGATGGCGGTTATGCGCGACCTCGAGCTCCTGATGAACGATCACGAGCGCATCCTCGACGCCTGGGCGGAGGGGGGTGTGGAGGCCCTCGCCGTCGGCCCCCTGGCCTTCAGCGTCCGCACTCTCGGCAAGGGGGGGCTGCCCGAGGACGACCTCACCGACGGCGTCGCCGTGGCACCCTCCACGGAAGAGGGGGCCCCGGTCGCGGTGTTCGATCCCGATCCCAAGGTGTACGAGCGTTTCGGCGTCGAGCCTCCTCCGCCTCCGGAGCATGCCCTGCCGGAACAGCGGGCTCTGCTCGACAGGACGCTGAATGCGGCCAGGGACCGGGGGCTGTCCGTTTACATCATCTACGCTGACAGCGGCGCCGGTCCGGGAGGGGATGGCCACCACTTCGAGGACGAGAAGAGCATGCGGGCGCGCCTGGCCCGGGCGGTGGATACGCTCGAGCAGTTTCCGGCCGCGGACGGGGCCATCATGGACGGTCCGGAGTGGGGGTACGAGATCGCCCCGCACCATATGAACCGGCGCTCCTTCATCTTCGACGACCTGCCGCTGAGCACCGCCCCGCTGTGCTCCCGTCTCGGGTACGACTACGCCGCCCTCACGGGAGCCAGGGACCGCCTTTACGAGCAACTGCACGACCTCGACCCGAAACGGGTCCGCCTGCACGGAGCCGGCGGCCTGCTCGGCGGGTACCACCTGCTCGGCGCCGATCCCGACCTGATGGCCTGGATGAACTTCCGGGTCGACTCGCTGACCGCCTTCTTCCGCTTCATGCGCGAGGGGCTCGCCTCCGAGCTCGGCCGGCCCGTCGAGGTCGGCGTCGGGCCGCGCTCACCCGCCTTCGCCCCGCTGTGCGGGTACGATGCTGCCCGCTTGGCCGGGTTCATGGACTTCCTGCTGCCCAAGTTCTACTTCTGGCACCGCGGCTTCGATGGCTTCGCCGGCACCGTCTACCGCTACGTCGAGACCCTGTGCGAGTGGAACCCGGGGCTGGAAACAGGCGACGCCCTGAAGGTCGTGCAGGCGCTGTTCGGCATCGTGCTTCCGGGGGTGCGGGATGTCGGGGACTTCGAGAACGCCCTCAGCCCGGAGTTCTACCGGGAGATCGTCACCGGCGAGACCGAGCGGGCGATTGCCGCGGTGGAGGATGCGCGCAGGATCGTCCCCTGGGTGGAGACCGGGCGCCATCCCCACGACGGCGACCCGATGACTGCGGGGGATCTCCGGCAGCTGTTGGAGGCGGCGCGGGAGGGGGGCCTGCAGCGCTTCCTCTTCCACCACATGGGCCACCTGACCCCGGGCGAGTGGACGGTGATCAGCGAGACCTGCGGCAGCCGCTGGAACCCGCGCACCAGCTCCTGGCGGCCGCCCGACATGCCGGTCATGTAGGGTGTTCGGGGAAAACGGCGAACCCGGAACTGGCCCGCGCCCAGGGATGGAGGCCTTGATGTCCGCCGACACTGGAAGGGTGACTGGTTCCCTGGTCAGGATTCGTGCTTGTTGCTCATGGGAGCGGAACGTGCTGGATCTGTAAACAACCAATTTGGCCGGCTGGCCCTTGGGCGGCGAGTGCAGTCCGGCTTGAGGAGGGAATCATGACCGAAGGCAGCAAGTGGGATGGTTTCATCGAGGATGTGCGGCAGTATGTCGATAGCGGTCGGCTGGATAAAGAGGAGATAGTTTACAAGCGTGAGATAGGAAAAAACCTGGCCTCGACGCGGGACGCCCTGCTTGTGGGAGACGGCAGTTGGCTCAAGCAACTTAAGGCTGCGATCAGTCCAAATCGGAACAACCTGATCAACTGGCGACCTGGCCAAAGCGTCCGCCGCTGGCTCGATGGGCACACGGAGGAAGCAGCGGCAGCGCTTCATGCCATGTGGTCCGTGGGGGAGAAAGGTTTTGGTGCGCGCATCCGCTCCTTCTCAATCCAGTTTCCAGATGAGGTACTCAGTGGAACGGGGACCCGCTTGAACTTTATCTCCGTTCTGCTTATGGCGATGGACCCAGACCAATATCCGCCATACAGGGAGAGGGTGTTCTCAAATGCGTACAAACGCACCGGGTATCCCGGGCATCCACAGGGTGCAGATGAAGCGGAACGGTACGAGCATGCCTTGAGCTTCCTCGAACTTGTAGTTGAGAAAGCGCGTGAGAAGGGCCTTGAAAGACCCGGCACCCCTCTCGAAGCGCAGTCGGTGGTTTGGGTAATCAGAAACGACAGTCAACCGGATACACTGGATGACGATGGCGCCGAGACAGGGGATGGGGAGGCAGAGGTACCAATCGATTCCACAGAATCAGCGCCCGACCTAGAAGCGCTGGCTACGGAATTGTTGTTCGACGTCGCAGAGCTTCGAAAGATCGAGAAACTGCTCGACGACAAACGGCAGGTCATCTTTCAGGGACCGCCGGGCACCGGCAAGACTTACGCCGCGAAGAAGCTGGCGAACTGCCTCGCCGGGGCGGAGGAGCGCGTTACGCTGGTGCAGTTCCATCCGTCCTACGCGTACGAGGACTTTGTCCAGGGCTTCCGGCCCGGGCTTGTCGACGGACACCCCGGCTTCGAACTGCGAAACGGACCTCTGCTCCAGGCGGCCAAAGCGGCCCGGTCCGATCGAAATTCCAACCACTTCCTCGTCATCGACGAGATCAACCGGGGCAACCTCGCCAAGGTGTTCGGCGAGCTCTACTTCCTGCTGGAGTACCGGGCTGAGCCGATACGCCTGCAATATTCCAACGAGTCCTTCGCCCTGCCCGAAAACCTCTACATCATCGGTACGATGAACACCGCCGACCGCTCCATCGCCCTCGTCGATCTCGCCCTGCGCCGCCGCTTCCATTTCGTGGAGTTCCATCCTGACAAGCCGCCAGTACAGGGCCTGCTCAGGCGTTGGCTGGAGAAGCATGCGCCTCAAATGCTTTGGGTGGTGGACGCGGTCGAACTGGCGAACGAGAAGCTGGACGACCGGCAGGCATCCATCGGCCCGAGCTACTTCATGAAGCGCGGGCTCGACGACGACAAGGCCGGCATGATCTGGGAGCACAATGTCCTTCCTTACATCGAAGAGCGCCTCTACGGGGAACGCGATCGCCTCGAAGAGTTCGATCTCGATAGGCTCGGACGGGAGAGCGCCACGGAGCAGGACGATGAGGAACCGCCAGAGGGCGCGGCCCCGGACAATGACGAAGCTTGACCTGAAGGAGCACGAGAAAAGCGAAGCGGTACAGCTCTCAGCTTCCCAACGAGACGCGCTCCTCGACATCGTCGCCGTCGAGCCGGCAGCCGGGACGAAGAACGAGTACCACCTGACGCCCGGTTCCACCATAGGTGCGCTCGAAATCGGGGATCTCTCGGTCGCAATCCGTCCCAAGCTGCCGATCGCGCGCGTGCTCTACCTGGCTTCTTTCGCAATGGACGGGATCCGTTTGCGGGAGGACCGTTTCGACTTCGAGGATGCGCCCACCCTGGTCGAGGCGCTGGCTCCCGCCCTCGTCTCCGCGGCGCACCTGCAGATTCGTCGGTGACGCCAAGTACAAGCGGGTCCATGATGAGCGCGTTCCCAACGCCGACCTGTACCAGCTCCTCGCTTACGCCACCGCGTTGGATCTGCCTGGAGGCCTGCTTGTTTATGCCGGGGGCGAAGCGGAAGATGTAGTGCACCGGGTTCGCCACGCCGGGAAACGACTCGAAGTCGCCGCGCTCGACCTGTCGGGCATGATCGGCGATCTGCAGGCGCGCATCCGCGAACTGGCGGCAAGGGTTCGCACCCTTCGTTGCGAAGTCCGGTCCGCGGGCACACCTGCCTGAGGTGTGGTGTCAGCATTTGCATTTGGGCGGCGGCATCTGCGACGAATAAGGCAGCTGCCGTTTGTTATCTTGTACGCCTCCGGATCGATTAAATAGACAGCCTGGAACCAGATTGAAATCCCCGCGAGTCATCCCACAAGGACCTGAAAGGAACAGAATCGATGAAGCAAGTACTCTGCATGCTGGCGGCCCTACTGGTCGGCGCGACCGCTTCCGAGGCGCTGCAGCGCACCGGCACCGAGTTCAAGATCTTCCAGTTCCCCGCGGACATGATCCCCCGCGTCGACGGCCGCATCGACGACTGGGAGATGGTCCCCGAGGAGTACGTCTATGGCACCGACCAGGTGTCCGACACGGTGATGGGGAAGGGGACTGACCACGACCCGGATGACCTCGATGTCAGGGTGCGCGTCGGCTGGGTCAAGGGCCTCAACCGCCTCTACTTCCTGTACGAGGCGTACGACGATTTCTGGAACATGTACTACGCCCGCGGCGACCTCTTCGAGATCGCCGTCGACGCCGACCGCTCGGGAGGGCCGAACATCACAAACCCGCAGATCGAGGACCCCTGGGAGAGCCACTTTCTGTTCAAGGGGGTGCACGCCCAGAACTACCACATCTTCACGCCCCCCGGGGAGGGGCGGGACTGGGTCTTCGTCTGGGGCTGCCAGCCCTGGATCGGCAAGCTCCCGTACGCCAACCACGCCTATTCCTACGACTTCAAGGAGGGGGAGAGCGGCAACCTCGTGCTCGAGTGCTGGATCACCCCGTTCGACTACGCCCCCTTCGACGGACCGGAGCGGGCCAGCGTCTCGCAGCTGGTGGAGAACGGCCTGATCGCGCTCTCCTGGTCGATCCTCGACTACGACGAGGACAACACGGAGTACGAGGGGTTCTGGAACCTGTCCCACGAGACCCGCATGGACAACAACGCCTCGAACCTGTGCGCCTTCCGGCTGATGCCCCTGGAGCCGGAGTACCTCAAACCGCTCGAGGCGGAGTACGGCTACAGCGTCGTCGACATGGACCGCCGCATGGTCGCCTTCACCGACCGCTCCCGCGGCGAAATCACCTCCTGGTCGTGGGATTTCGGCGACGACACGACCTCGAACGAGCAGCACCCGATCCACCAGTACGGCGAAGCCGGGGCGTTCGTGGTGACCCTGAACGTCGAGGGCCCCGAGGGAAAGGCCAGGCGCGTCAAGGTCTACGAGGTAATGGTGAAATGACTGCAGAAAGTCCCCGCAGGACGGGGGGCAGGCGGTTTCCGGTGAGGATCGGCGGCGGCCGCACCATGGACGAGATCGTGAGCGCTGGCGGCTACGACGGGGTGCACTCCTTCATCAACCAGGAGAACTTTCCGCTGGTGCCGCGGCCGCAGGCGGAGGTCACTGTCGAGCTCGTCGACCTCGGGCGGATCGCCACCTCCGCAGAAGCGGTCGCCGAGCTCCACAGGCGCGGGCTGCGGCGGCCGACCGCGGAAGAGGCGGTCTGCTTCGGCGAGCAGCACCCGGATGCGCAGCGGCACCGCCCGATCGTCTGGCCGCACGAGCCCTTCGTGCATGCGGACCGCAGCCGGCGCCTGCTCGTGCACTTCGGCGGCACCGGGTACCGCAGCCTCGATCTCTTCGTCGACAGCGCCTGGGGCGCCTACTGCGTTTTTGCCGGGGTGAGTGAACCGCCCCGCCGGATGAGGAGGGACTCCTTTACCGGCAGCCGTCGTGAGGCCGCGCCATCACGCCCTTGAACTCCTCTGTCTGCTGCTTGAATAGCGGCCACACTTCATCCGCCTCCTGAAGCAGCTCGCTACTGCGCTCCCAGCGCAGCTGTCCGCCGTAGATGTTGCGGAACAGGTGGCGGAAAGGCAGAAAGGGCCGCAGACGTTCGGCCATGTCGGTCAAGACCCTGGGGCGGACACCCTCGACATCTTCCTCCATCCGATTCAACCTGCCTTTCCACGGCGGCGTCAGCGGCGGCATCCACCACCCGGCCAACGACTACCAGGCGGCGGACGGCAAGGTCTTCGCCACCTTCCTCAACGCCGGCGTCTCCCTGGTCGACGTGCCGGCCGGCACCGGCTTCGTCTGCATTCCGGGAAGCCACAAGGCCTACTTTCCCAAACCGGACCGCGTCACCATCTGCGACGGGCCGCCCCTGGTCGCCAACCCGGCGGTGCGGGCCGGGGATGTGGTGCTGTTCACCGAGGCGCTCTGCCACGGCGCCCGCAGGTGGACGGAGGAGAGCCCGCGCACCACCGCCTTCGTGCGCTACACGACGTCGTACGCCTCCTGGTCGCCGGGGGGCGGTCCCCTGGAGGAGTACCGCGACCGCATCTCACCCGAACTTTACGAGCTCAAGCAGCCGGCCTCGTTCCGGCACCGCAAGAAAGTGGTGCAGCGGCTGCTCGACGAAATGGGAGAATGACAATGAATCGAAAAGGAGGACGCTGCCAGTGAACCTCGAAGAGATCCGCACCCACTATCCCGGACTCCGGAACGGCGTCCAGCTCAACACCGGGGGGGTCGGCCTGCCCTCCAACGAAGTGCGCGAGGCGATCGAGGGCGGTTTCAACAGGCTCTACGAAGAGCACGTGCCGCCGATCGAGTGGCATTCCCAGATGTGCCAGTCGGCCGAGGTGGCGCGGGGGAAGCTGGCGGCCTTCTTCGGGGCGGAGGACGACGAAATCGCCCTGACCGTCAGCACCGCGGACGGGTACGCCGCGGCGATCGCCGGTCTGTCCTGGGAGCCGGGGGACGAGGTGGTGATCACCAGCGAGGAGCACCCCATGCCGCACCAGGCCGTGCTCGGCCTCGAGCAGCGGCAGGGGGTGGTTCTCAAGGTCGTCGAGATCGACCACGACCCCGCGGTGATGCTGGCGCGCACCGGGGAAGCCCTGACGCCGCGCACCCGGATGATCTGCATGAGCCACGTCACCACCGACACCGGCCTGGTGGTGCCGGCCGGGGAGATCTGCAGGCTGGCGCGCGAGCGCGACATCCTGACGCTGTGGGACGGCTGCCACGCGGTCGCCCAGGTCCCGGTGCATCTCAACGAGATGGGCTGCGACTTCTACGCCTCCAACTGCTACAAGTGGCTGCTCGGCCCGATGGGGACCGGTTTCCTGTACGTGAGCAGGGAAGCGCAGCAGAAGCTGAAGCCCCTCGTGCATCCCCACAATCCAGACGGGGGAGCCGGCCAGTACAGGTTGAGCAACCCCGCCCACGCCCTCTACGCCGGGGTGGGAGCGGCCATCGACTTCATCGAGAACATCGGCGGCGTCGAGGCGGTGCGGCGGGAGTGCGTGCGCAAGACCGACATGCTCAAGGCGCAGCTCGACGAGGTGCCCGGCGCCATCGTGGTCAGCTCCCGGCGCCCCGACTCGCAGACCGGCATCGTCACCTTCGGCATCGAAGGGATGGACGGCGGCGACCTCGACAAGGCGCTGAAGTCCCGCTGGCAGATCGTGCAGCGAGGCACCTACATGACCGATCCGACCGGGGTTCGCATTTCCATCGCCTTCTACACCAGCGAGGAAGAGATCGAGGCCCTGGTCGAGGCGGCGAAGGTGCTGTCCCGCGAGGCGGGGAACTAAGTCAGACCCCGGGGACCGGGAGGACGTGGGCGCGCAGGAAATCGAGGTCGAGCTCGATGCCGAGGCCCGGCCGCTCCGACAGGTGCAGGTGGCCTTCGCGGATGTCGAGAGGGTGGTCGATGAAGGCGTCGTAAGCGCCGAGGTCGGCGCGCATGGTCTCGAGCCGGTAGAAGTTGGGCACCGTCATCATCACGTGCGCCCCGGCGAGGACGTTCACCGGCCCGGAGGCGTCGTGCGGCGACACCGGGATGTAGAAGGTCTCGGCGAGGCTGGAAATCTTGCGCAGCTCGGTGATCCCCCCGGTCCAGGTCACGTCCGGCATCAGGTAGTCGGCCAGGCCCTCCTGCAGCACCGGCAGGAAGTCGAAGCGGGTGAACAGCCGCTCGCCGACGCAGATCGGCACCGGCACCTCCGACCGGACCTGCTTGAGCGCGGCGTAGCTTTCGGGCGGGACCGGCTCCTCGAACCAGCCGATGTCGTACTCGGCCAGGCGCTTCGCCAGGCGCACCGCGGTCGGCACGTCGAAGCGGCCGTGGGCGTCGATCAGGATCTCGACGTCCGGGCCGACCGCCTCCCGTATCGCCGCGACCTTTTCGATGCCGGTTTTCTCCGTCGCCGCATCCACCTCGCCGCTGAGATATCCGAAATAGGTCCCCTCCTCTTCCGTCAGCGGGAAGGGGTCGGTCTTGAGCGCGGTGTGACCGAAGTCGACGATCGCCTTCGCGGCGCGCGCGACCTCTTCGGGCGAGGTGCCGCCGTTGGGGTGGGCGTAGAGGGAGATGCGCTCCCGCACCGGGCCGCCGAGGAGATCGTACACCGGGCGGCCGGCGACCTTGCCGCGGATATCCCAGAGCGCGATGTCGATGCCGCTGATGACGCTGGTCACGGCGCCGCGCGACCCCATGTAGGTGTAGGAGCGGAAGATCTTGTGCCAGATCGCTTCGATGTGGCTGGCGTCGTCGCCGGCGACGAGCTCGTTGGCCTGCGCCAGCAGGGCGGCGACCGCGGCGTTGTGGGCCGGGGTGGAGTTGGTGACCTCCCCCCATCCGGTCACCCCTTCATCGGTCTCGACCTGGACGAAGATGTAGGCGCGCTCGGCGCCGGGTTGTTCGCCGGCCGCGGCCATGAAGGGCTGCGGGCCGCGGATCAGCCAGGGAGTGATTCTGCGGATTCTCATCGGCGCTCCTTTTACGGTGGCGGCGCCGGTCGGCCTTCGCTGTCGAAGACACCGACGCGATAGTGTCCCTGCGGGTTTCCGCCGCGATTGTACGAGAAATACTTCACGTAGGTGCTCGGGACGCCAAAGCTTCTCGTCACCGCGCGCCCTTCTTCCTCCTCCTCCTCCTGCCACATGCGCAGCCACCGCCGCACCTGCCCTCCGCACTCGATCCGGCCCGCCGCTCCCGCCTCCTCGAGCTCGGCGGCCGACATCCAGCGATGCCCGGGTGTCCTGCCGTTCCCGCTGACGATCTCAGGGGCGGCGTCCGCCAGACGATGGCCGTAGACCCGGCAGCGCCACTCGCCCCCATCCGGAGGGGAGCCGGGAAGGTCGAGGAGCCAGCTGAGCCACGGCAGCCGCAGGCCAAGCTGCTCGCCGGCCTGTTCGAGCACCGACCCCATCACGTTGCAGACGTCCAGTATGCCCGCTGATTCGTCCTCGGCGGCGGCAAACCTCGGCAGCCCCCAGCCGTCGGCGCCGTCGCCGAGCACCAGCACCCGTCCTTCGCTGTCTTCGATCAGCAGCCGGGCCTCGTCGACTCCCCCCACCGGGCGCTGGCGGAGTGCGGCGTACCTGCCGTCGCCCCGGTGATAGGGAACCAGGTGCCTGGCCTCGGGTGGCAGAAAGTCGTGGACCTGGGAAGGGTAGATCGTCGGCCCGCAGGCGGGGGGAGAGGATCTGGCGTGGAACTTCATGTACAGACCGCAGCGGTCGCTGTCGCCGAAGTTAGGCCGCGCCTCGTGCCAGGCGAAGCCGTTCATCAAGATCGCGTCCCCCTTCTTCAAGGACGGGTCGTCAAAGGGGATCTCGGCCGGCAAGGGGACCTGCGCTGCATCCACCGGGTGCACGCGCCCGTCCGAGGGAAGCACCTTTGTCTTGAGGTGGGAGCCGGGAGACACCGCGAGTGGGCCAGCTGCCTCGGTGTAGTCGACGAACGGGACCACGGCGAACATCCACTTCACGAACGAGCCGACGCAGCGCCATGGCTTGTAGTCGTAGTGGGCGCCGCTGCCGTTGACGAAGGGCTTGTCGCCCACCCCCGCCCCGGGGGTGCGCATGATCGACCAGTACTGCGCCAGCGCAGCCGGCTCGCCGAAGAGGTCTTCGACGGCCGCGACGATGGCAGGGTGCGCCAGGCTCACACCCGCAATCTCCGGGTGCTTTTCGAGGATCCGCGGGCCCATCGAGTAGATGCCGGGGGACGGATAGGCTGCCTCCTCTCTGAACCCGTCGTACTCACCCGTCGCAAAGGCGGCACGAATAGGCCCGGCGAGGCGGTCGACTTCCGCTTCTGTCAGCGCCCCCCGGAGGACGCGATAGCCGGTGTCGTCGAATCCTGTTCCCATTTTTTTGGCTTCCTCCTTTTAAAAGGCATATCAACGGGCTGTCAGGCGTCGGAATTCTGCCGGACCCCGCCGTGCGGTGATCACCCGGTGCGCGCCGGAAGGTTCTGCTGCGCCGCCACAATGCCGGCCTCGATGATGTCGAGGGCTTCGTCCACCTGCTCTTCGGTTATCGAGATCGGCGGCATGAAGCGGATGATGTGCGAGCCGAAGCGGCCGCCCATCTTGCGCTCCTCGTCGTTCTCCGGGGGCTTGCCCGCGGCGATCCACAGTTTTTGCTCGAAGCAGTGGCGGGTGACCTCGACCGCGGCGTCGACGTTCGGGGTGCGGCTCTCCTTGTCGGTCACCATCTCGAGACCGAGGCACAACCCAAGACCGCGGGCTTCGCCGACGATCTCGTACTGCTCCTCCATGCGTTTGAGCTTCGCCTCCATGTAGGCGCCGACGACGCGGGCGTTCTCGACGAGGTTTTCTCTCTCGACGATCTCGAGGTTCTTCAGGCCGACCGCGCACAGCAAGGGGTCCCCCGAGTGCGACGACGACTGCAGGTATCCCTTCTCGAGGGCGGCGTCGGCGATCTCGTCGCTGGTGGTCACCGAGCACAGGGGAACGCCGCCGCCCAATCCCTTGGAGCAGGCGAGGATGTCGGGCACGACGCCGAAGTGCTCGAAGCCGAACCACTTGCCGGTGCGCCCGAACCCGGTGAGGGCCTCGTCGGCCACCATCAGCATGCCGCGCTCGTCGCAGATGCGGCGCATCTCCCGGGTCCATTCAATCGAGGGCACGACCTGCCCGGCGGTGCTCAGCATCGGCTCGTAGAAGAGGGCCGCGGGTTCGCCGGAGGTGGTGCGCGGCGAGCAGGCGGCTGTTCTGCACCCTGCCGCAGGAGGCGTCCATCTGGTAGAACTGCTCCTTGCCGATGGTGTACTCGCCGCTGCCGAGGGGATCGTGCCAGTTCCAGGTCTGTCTGAACACCTCTCGTTCCGGTGAAGCCATTTTCCTGAATCCCCGTGAATCCCTTGCTCCGATCTGGGCGCGCCGCCCGGCGGCCTGTTCTCCTTTACAAGCCGATTTGGCCCGCTGAGTTTAGAAGCTGTGACCGCAATGTCAATTCAAACCGCGACCCTCGCCGACGTGCAAAGCGCCGCCGCTGTCGTCCGCCGGCACCTCTCCCCGGCACCGCTGCTGCGCTCCTATTCCCTGGAGAAGAAGCTCGGGCTGGCGGACGGCCGCCGCGCCTGGCTCAAGGACTACGGCTGGACCCCTGTCGGCTCCTTCAAGCTGCTCGGGGCGCTGAACTGGATGGAGAACAACCTCGCCGCCATCGGCAGCCGTCCGGTGGTGGCGCACTCGTCGGGCAACTTCGCCTCCGGCATCTCTTTCGCGGGCATGCGCTACGGCAAGCGGGTCGTCATCGTCATGCCGGAGAGCGCGCCCAAGGTGAAGTTCGAGCTGACGCGCTCGTTCGGAGCCGAGATCCGCACCTACGACCAGGCCAGCGACCACCTGACCGGGGAGCGGGACCGCCTGACCGCCGGGATCGCCGCAAGCGGGGCGGTCCAAGCCTCGCCCTACGACGACAACCACGTCATTGCCGGCAACGGGGTGGGAGGTCTCGAGATCGTCGAGGAGCTGCGCCGGCAGGACCGCGAGCTCTCGCATTTCCTCTGTCCGGTCAGCGGCGGCGGACTGATGGCGGGACATGCCCTCGCCATCGCCGGGGGCTTTCCCGGGGCCGCCATCGTCGGCGTCGAACCGGAGGGGGCCGACGACTACTGCCGGTCGCTGGCAAAGGGGGAGCGGATGCGGATCGAAAAGCCGCAGAGCATCTGCGACGGCCTGCTGTCGTACGACGTAGGGGAGCACAACTGGCCGATCCTGCGCCGGCACGTGCCCGCGGCCGTGACCGTGGCGGATGCCGCCACCTGCGCCGCCATGCGCTGGCTCTACGCCGCGCACGGACTGCGCACCGAGCCCTCCGGGGCGATCGCCGTGGCCGCGGCCCTGGGCGGGGCCGTAGATCTCGACGGAGAGGGGGATGTGGTGATCGTCGTCAGCGGGCGCAACGTCGACGAGGAGAGCTTCCGGCGTTGGACGGAAGTGGGCCTGTGACCCTCACCGCGAGCCAGCTTGCCCTGTTCGAGACCTTCCCGCTGCTGCGCCCCACCGCGAGTGGCTCGCCAATCCCGGCGGCAGCCCGCGGCGCCGGCGCTGGCTGGAGGTCCTGAGCCGTTGGGGATTCGCAGGACACGGCGCTCCCGGCGAGTGAAGGCTCGCCCAATCCCCCCCTGCCTGACCGGGCTCCCTGCCCGTGGCGATTGCCCGGCCACGCCGGCAAGGCGAGCTTGCACCGCTGCAAGGCCCGACAAGGAGGCCTGCACGTAGAACTCTTTGCCGTTATCTCTCAGAAGGAAGAGCGGAAATGAACGATCAGCCGCAGCCGTCGTCGTCTTACCGGGCCACCGCCTTTGCCGACTCAAAGCCGGAGCTGACCGCTCCCGGGGCCACCCCGGAGAGGCTCGCCCACCTGCAGGAGCACGGTTTCGTCATCATCAACGACTTCGTCGACAGCCCCTGGATCCCCATCCTCCGCGAAGCCGGCCGCCGCGTCACCGAGGCCTGCGCGCCGGAGCACGGCTACAGCAGGATCGACTGCTCGAAGGGGTACGTCCACCGCGCCCGGGAGGATGAGCCGTGGGCGATCCGGGGCCTCATCCACCCCGCCTTCGGGGAGCCGGACTTTGCCGGGTTCCACGGCTCGCCCGAGTTCCTCGGCTTCGTCGAGTCCTGGTGCAACGGGCTCGGGCCCGAGGATATGGTTCTGGGTGGAATGCTGCTGTGGTGCAATCCCCGGCGCTACGAGAACGGGCCGAGCTGGCACCGGGACGTGACCTGGTGGGGGACCGGGAAGAGCTACCTGGCGCAGCGGGAGGTCCGGGGAGAGAGCCTCGAGGACTACTCGGAGGAGGTGGAGAGAATCCGCTGGAAGGAGATCCGCGCCAACAACGCCAGGCTCGTCAAAGAGCGGGACGGCGTGAGCATGTTCCTGGCGCTGGTCGACGACGAGTGCCACGAGCTCGTGCCCGCAAGCCACGAAAGGTGGCGGACGCCGCTCGAGCACGACGTCCTGCTGCCGCAGGCAATGAAGGACAAGGGGGTGCCGTACACTCCCAGCTGGAACGGCTCCGACCCCCTGCCTGGCCAGGTGGCGATCCGGCTCAAGCCCGGCGAGGCCCTGATCCGCAACGGGGCCACGCTCCACACCGGGCACGCAGTCCCCGACCGCGAGCGCAACACCCTGTCGATCGGCTGGTCGAAATGGTCGGGCCCGTTCACCGGGGAGCCGCCGGTGGCCGACGCCAGAAGCGCCTGGCAGCTCGACCCGGCGGTGCGCGAGGCCCTGCCGCACGAGTGGATGAAGACGGCCTGGGACCGCTGGGCGGAAACGCAGAAACTGGGGGACACGCTCGAGGACCGCTACGCCGGTTTCGACATCAGTCGCAACAAGTCCGGGGAGGTGGTGGGCTGGCGCAGCGAGCTGGAGCGCCAGGCCGCGGCCGCCGGCGAAGCCTGGAAGCCTTTTGAGACCGCGGTCTGAGGCCGGACCTCAAGAGTGATTGCCCTGTGCGTTGCGCTGCTGGCGTGTTTGGAGACGTATAACCGTGATGGGATCGGCCATTGAGTGAATCTGTTGTAATCGGACGTGTACTGGGGAGCGAGCCCGTTACGCCCCTGGCCTTCTGGGTGGCGCTGCAAAAGGACTTGGCTTGAATAGTACCATCGGCGTGGAGCCGTTCGATACCGGTTTCGGAGCCGGCTTTCAGGTCCGCACCGATTCTGCCGATGCCCAGGCATGCAAGTTGGTGGAGGATGACGGGGTGTTTCGCCGCCATCGGCCCGCGGAGACGCAACGGCCGCGGCGATTGGCATTCGTCGACGGCACCATGCGCGTCGAGGCGCGCCTGACACGTACTTATGACCGGGGAACGGTGACCGGCCTGGCGGGAAGCTGGGGAGCCGGTGCAGTGCTGGTCGAGGGGGAGCGGCCCCTGCGCTTCGACCAGGTTACCGTAGGTCGGGCGGCGATCTTCACCGACGGTCACCGGGTAGAGCTGCCGCCACAGCCCGGCGGATGGCGCTGGGAGGCAGACTCGATCACGAGCACCGAACTGGAGGCCGCCCGCGACCGCCTGCGCTGGCGGATGCGCGATACCGAGGCAGGCATTGCCGAGGGACTCTCAGTTCGGGACTGGCTTACAGTGATCGACGGACCGCTGCACCACATCCGGCGCACCCGCACGCTCCCTGTCATCGGCTACGTGAAGACCCATCACCGCCCTATGCTGGAGCCCGAGGCGTGGTCCCAGGTGCCGGGGTTGTTCTCCGGAGAGCGATCCGGTCTGTTCGCCATGCGCGACGACCTCTACGGCTGCTACCTGCGGGTGGGCGTGCCGGGACCGTGGGCAAGTCCGTGGGCGGGGATCGTGCGGCTCGAGGTTCCGGCCGGAGTCGGCCGGGCCCATGCGGTGGAGGCGGCGGATGCCGCCGCGAGCTGGCTTCCGGCGTTCGCTTCCGCTCCCCATAGAGACGAGCGCGCGCCGGTCAACATGGTCCCGATCGCCGGGCTGGAGCGCCATTTGCACCATTTGCAGGGAGACAGGCGCCTGGCCTTGCGCGCCGTGCGTGCTGCAGTGATGGAACTCAACCGCGAGTCGCAGTAGGCATGAGCGAAAGGGCCGCCCTAGTGAAGCGACGAGGACAGGTATGAGCGGTGAGCTGAAACGCATCGGGCTTGTCGATGGCTCCGTGGACAGCGACTCGCGAACGTTCCACGTGGTGCTGGAAGCGGACACGGTAATCCAGCTCGACGAGCTGGTCACCGTTTCCACCGAGCTGCCCGACGGGCGGGAGGTCATCCACTACGGGATCGTCACCGAGCTGCTCTCCCGCTTCGAAGGAGCCGATCTGCCCTCGGACACAGGCCGCGTTATCGACCGGACCCTTCCCGCGGAGCTTGTGCGGAGAGCCGAGGTGCGGGTGCTGCGGGTGAGTCCGGAACTGTTCCTCGCCCCCCATGCCGGGGGAGTGGTTACCCGGGCCGCCGGAAAACACCGAGAGGTCGCCCTCTTCGAGGACGAGATGACCCGCGGCAAGCTGCCCCTGGGCCTCGACCTGGGAGGGGCGCCGGTGTATGCGGACATGCGCTTCGTGGATGGGCGCTCCGGAGGCCACGTCTCGATCTCGGGAATTTCGGGAGTCGCGACGAAGACCTCCTACGCGCTGTTTCTTCTCTACCAACTGCTGGAGACCGAGCAGGGCATGGATCTGCTGGGCGGAAGGGCGGGGCGCGAAAGCGTCCGGGCGCTGGTCTTCAACACAAAGGGGGAGGACCTGCTCCACCTGGACCGGGCCAACGCCGAGTTCGCCGGCAAGCCGGAGGAGTTCGAGAAATGGCGCGCCCTGGGCATCGAAAATCCCGGGCCGTTTCGATCGGTCCGTCTCTACGCTCCCCGCCAGTCCGACTCGTCGCCGAACACCGTCTCCAACGTCAGGACCCGCAAGACCGCCGACGTGAACCCCTACGGCTGGACTCCGGAGCAGTTCATCCGCGAGCAGCTCCTGCAGTTCTGCTTCACCTCCGACGACGAGCGCTCGACCCAGGTCGGCTTCGTGGAGCAGCAGGTCCGGATCCAGCTCCTGCGGCGCCTGCGGCGGCTGCAGGGGGACACGTCCGGGGCCGTGGTGATCGCCCATGCCGTTCCCCCCAACACGAGCTATAACCCCGACCGGCTCGCCGAGCGCGATCCGGATTCGATGGCCTCCGGGGCTGGGCTCGTAATCCGCGACTTCGGCGACCTCATCGACCTGCTCGAAGGCATCGCTTCGGAAGAAGACGAGGCCGTGATCGACGAGTGGTTCGGACGCACACAGTCGGGCACGCGGCAGGCTTTTCTCCGCAGACTTCTGCGGCTGCGCCGCCACGTCGGCCCCCTGATCGGGTGCGGTCTCGAGCCGGTCTCGTCGGAGAACGCGAAGCTCCATGTCGTCGACATCTCGACCCTCCACGACGACGCCCAGCGCTTCGTGGTGGGCGCGCTGCTGGAGCGGATCTGGCGCGAGAAGCAGGGCACCGGCCGCCTGCCGCTGCGCTTCGTGGTCCTCGACGAGCTCAACAAGTACGCCCCGGCACAGGGATTCTCGCCGCTGAAGGACCTGCTGGTGGATATTGCCGAACGCGGTCGCTCCCTTGGCGTGCTGCTGATCGGGGCGCAGCAGGCCGCCTCCGCGGTTGCCCAGGCGCTGCCCCGCAACGCGTCGCTGAAAGTTGCCGGACGGCTGGATGCCAGCGAGTCCGAGACCTACCGGTTCCTCACTCCGGCCCTGCGCGAGCGCGCCACCCGCTTCAGGCCGGGCACCATGGTGGCGTCCCAGCCGATCGTGCCGGAGCCGATCCCGATCCGGTTTCCCTTCCCGCCGTTCGCGACCAACCCGGACGAAGCCGCGACCGACCCCGACGGCCAGCAGGCCCAGGTGCGGAAGATCGAGGGGAACCTCGAAGCCCTGGACGGACCCCGGATCGACCTGTGAAGCTGCTCCATACTTCCGACTGGCACCTGGGGGCCAAGCTCGGCCGGCACGATCGCACTCCTGACCAGGTGCAGGCGCTCCGGGGACTGCTGAACCTCGCGAAATCTTCCCGACCGGATCTGATCCTGCACACCGGCGATCTTTTCGACGCCTCGCGTCCCCCGCACGAAGCCCTGAAGCTCGGTGTCAAGGCGCTGAGTGGCCTTGCGGAAATCGCACCGACGCTGGTGCTGACCGGCAACCACGATTCGACCGTTCTGCTGGGCGTGATCGACGAGCTGGCAGGGGCGGCGAGCCCCAGGCGGCTGCGCCTGGTCACTCGACCCGAAGTGGTTGAGTATCCGGAGGTCACGGAGGAGCCGGTTGCCGTGGCGTGTGTGCCATTCATCCCTCCCAGTGCCATCGCCGACTACGCGACCGACGATCCATCCCGGTTCGAGGGCACCTACGCCGACGGCATCAGGACCCTCAACGAGAGTCTGCTCGATGATGCCCATCGCCGCGTGGGCAAACGAGGGCTCGTCCTCTACGCCGCCCACCTTTTCGTGCATGGCGCCCGGTCGGGCAGATCGGAACGGCGGATCACCGTGGGGGGAGACTACGCCACGCACGTCGATGGTCTTCAGCAGGCCTTGTACTGCGCCTTCGGGCACCTTCACGACCCGCAGCTCCTGCCGGGAGGAAAGGCGCAAGGACGGTACGCCGGCTCGCTGATCCCTCTCGACTTCGGCGAGCGCGAGCAGACAAAGCAGGCGGTGCTCGTGACGATCGGGGACGGCATGCAGGTGGGCACGCACGACCTGCCGTGCGGACGGCCCCTCGTAGAGTTTGCCGGCACCCTGGCGGAACTTGAGGATCGCGCCGCAAACGGCGGGTTCGACGGCTGCATTCTGAAGGCGCGTGTGGGCTCGGACGATCCGATTCCGGACCTGGCGGACCGGCTGTTGGAATGGTCGCCGAACTGCGCTGTTTTCGAGCTGATGAACGTAGTTGAGAACCGGCCGGTGAGCCCTATTGACCCGGACCGCGAAGGGGAGGCCGAACCTGGGCTCGAAGAGCTGTTTCTCGAATGGCGCAACAACGCGGCGCGCGGGATCAGGGCGCCCCACGACTCGGTGGCCACGCTCTTCGCGAAGGCATTGGGCGGGGTGGGCCAGGGAACGAAACCCGATTTCGGGCTGACGCCGCTCCTTTCGGGCGCCCGGGAAATCCTCGACCGCCTCGCCTCGGAGCGGAACCGCAGCCGGAGCTGACATGCGTCCACTCAGGCTCACCATCGAAGGGCTGCGGTCGTTCAGGGCTCCCGTCTCCATCGACTTCACCGGGCGGGACCATATCGCCATCGTCGGCGACACCGGGGCGGGAAAGTCTTCCATCCTGGAGGCGATCACCTATGCCCTTTACGGGCAGACGACGTTCACGGCCCAGGCCAATCAGGAGCTGATGAACGATACCTCGTCCCATATGAGGGTCGTGCTCCGGTTCCAGGTTTCCGGCGAAACGTGGGAGGTCGCCCGCACGCTGCGCCGGGCCAGTGATGGCACCGTAGTCCAACCTAACGTTCAACTCCGGAAGTTCGGCGCCGCCGGGGAGGCGGTCGAGCAGGTCGAGCAGGTCCGTCGGGTCAACGAGCGCGTCAAGGAGCTGCTCGGGCTCGATAGCGATGCATTTCTGCGTACCGTCGTGCTGCCTCAGGGTCGCTTCGCACGCCTGCTGGTCGAGGACGAACCGCGCGACCGGAGCCGGATCCTGCGGCAGGTCTGGCCCACCGACGAGCTTGAAGAGGCAGGGGGGCTCGCAGGCGAAGCCCGCCAGGAAGCCGTGACGCTGCGGGTCCGGTTGGAGCAGGCGGCCTCGGCCTATCCGGAAAACCCGGACGCGCATCTGGCCGGACTGGAGGAGGTGCGCGAAGCGGCGAGTCGGCAGGCAGTCGTGGCATCAGAGGTCGAACGGGTGGCGATCGCTGCCCGCGATAGCGTGGTCGCCGCTGGAAGGGAGCAGGAGGCGGCATCCGGCGTCCTCGGACGGCTGCGCGTCCTGGAAACCGGGAGAGTCGCGGAAAGGCTGGCGCCGGTCGCGGAGATAGATCGGGGGATTGCAGAAGAGAACGCGGCCCTCATGCAGCGCCAGGCGTTTATCGAGGAAGAACTTTCGCGCATTCCCTCCGGCGATGGCCCCATGGGAGAAGAGGTTGCCGCTGCCCTGACGACATTGCAGAGCATCGGCGGCTTGGCCGCAGCCGGTATGGAAGCAGCCAACACCCTCCGGGCGAGCGAGGAAGACCGGTTGCGGAAGCATGCAGAAGCACGGGGTCTGACGGAAAGCGCCGAGGGGGCGCAGGAGCAGGCAGCCGAACACGCGCGGAGACGACCCCAGCTCGCCGATGAGGTCGAGATGGCGCAGGCACGCCGCGCCGCGGTCGACCAGGAGTACTCCCGGTATGAGGAGCGGGTGGCTGAGCTGGAGGAGAGGCAGAGACAGCTTGGTGAACTCAGACAAGCCGCCGCCGTCCTGGCAGAACAACTGCAAACCGCGCAGGAGGATGAAGGACGCGCCACCCGTGCGGCCGCCGAGACCGACGAGTATTTGGCTGCGGCGCGGCGGTCGGAATCTGCTGCATCCGCCGCCCACGGCCTGCATTCAGGGGATGAGTGCCCGGTCTGCCGCCGCGACCTTCCCCCCGACTGGGAGCCCCCCGAGGGAGCCCGGCTTGGTGAGGCGGAGCAGATAGCCGACGCCGCGCGCCAGGCTGCTCGACAGGCAGAGCAGGAGTTGACGCGGATCCGCACGGAACGGACGGGCATCGAGGGTCAGATCGCCGATTCCGGAGATCGACTTGCCGCAGCCGAAACGCTTCTCACAGACGCGCTCCAGGAGCTCGCCCGGAACGTCGATATTGATTCGGGTGCCCAAGTCCCCGGGCGCGACACCCTGCTCGCCCCCTTGGAGGCTGCCTGCACCGGAGCAGCGGATCGGCTGGCGGAACACGATCGTGTCAATGAGGAACTTCGCTTGGAGGCGACCCGCCAGGAGACTGCCGCCAGCGTTGCCAGTACAGCGGCGGCCAACGCCGATACGTTGGTCGAACACACTCGTACGGCGGCGGCCGATTCCCTGGAGCGGCTGATGGTGGCGATCCAGGCCGTGCCGCCCGCGTTCCAGCTCAGCCTCGCTTTGCCGGACGACGCCGCGGACCTGCACGAGGTGGACACAAGCCCGGTGGACGCGCAGACGAACTCGGCTCAGGATCGTGCACAGGTGCTGGCGGAACGGGCCTCCGAACGACAACGCCTGGAGACGAAACTTGTCGATACCGGTACCGCGCGATCAGTCCTTGAGCGACGGCGGGTTGATGAAGTCGAAGCGCCGCTCGACGAGATCGTTCATGACCTCAATGCCCACCGCGACGTCCTTGTCGAATCGGTAAGCCGGCTGGCGCTGAACACCAACGTTCCTACCGCCGTCTCGGCCCGGGAGATCGCGGAGCTGACCTCTTGGATGGGCGAGCTGGGGACGACGACGGCGAATGTTTCGCGAGCAGCGGAGGAACACCTGCGCGCCGCAGCCGACAGGGCAGAAGCCGCAAGCACGGAACTGACCGCGCTCGGGAACCGGTTGGGGGTGGACATCGGCATGGGCACCGATGCAGTCGTGGAAAGCGCGGGTGCACGGGCGAACGACGCCCGCTTCGAAGCTCGCCGGGCCAGGGAAGTCTGGGAAGACTTCGCCGCAACCATCGACGACGTTCGGGACCTCCGCGCCCTCCTCGCGGAAGTAGAAGGCAAGGAGCGGGCGCTCGGCGATCTCGATGATGCCCTCAAGCCCGGGGCGTTCCTGAAGTGGCTGACCCTGCGGAGATCACGGCGTCTGCTGGTTCATGCGTCCCGGATGCTCGGTGAAATGAGCGCCGGCAAGTACGCCTTCGTCGATCCCGGCGAGAACGAAGAGCAGTGGCGCGTCCTCGATCGGGATTCCGGGCAGGCGCGCTCCCCCGCGAGCCTCTCGGGAGGGGAGCAGTTCATCGCCTCCCTCTCGCTCGCACTCGGAATGGTGGAGATGATGGCGCGCAGTGGTGGAAGGCTGGAGTCGCTGTTCCTGGACGAGGGATTCGGCTCGCTGGACCGCAACAACCTCGACTCTGCGGTCCAGGCACTGCGAACGGTCGCGGCCGGGGGACGCATGGTGGGCGTGATCTCTCACGTCCGCGCGGTTGCCGAGCAGATCGACCATGTCCTCGCGGTCACTCGAGAGGCCACCGGGAGTCGGGCGGAGTGGCTCACAGGCCCACAACGCCAACAGCTTGCCGAGTCGGACACGGGCTGGGAAGCTGCATCGGCGCTTGGTGGGTTGCTGGACTAGCGCCCTGGTGTTTCCCCGGCCGCGGATCGGGGAAATCACCTTCCCGTGGTCCACGAGAATCAGGACGAGCCGGATCGGCCACATTGAGCGGCGCCGGGACTTCTGACCAAGCCTGGGATGGGGTCCCGAGCCCGTAGCAGAAAGGAAATTCCCCGCCTCCCCGACCTCCGGCAACTTGCACCATATACCCCCGCCCCCGATGATGTATCCCCCGATTCGACATCAACCGATCTAACCGGAAGAGGACCGCACCCATGGCCCAGGTAAGCATCATCCGCCACAACCCGATCGCCATCTTTTCCAACCCGACCGAGGTCATCCTCAAGGACGACAGGGAGAACGTTTTGCGGCTGATCGAGCCGAGCGGCAACGTCGGCACCCAGTACCCGGCCGACGTCGGCAGCCAGTGGCTGGGGACGATCGAGAACCTCAACTCCGGCCTCGAGGTCTGCGGCGCGCACTGGTCGGACGTGTACAAGACCGACGTGCTGTGGACGACCCCGTCGAGCGACTGGGGCCCCTGCGACGAACAGAAGAACGCCTTCAACGCGGTGTACGCGGCGATGATCCAGGCGGTTACGGGCGGCCCCCTGCGCTCCAACCGCATGGCACGCCACACCCACCCGGAGGGGTTCCCCGATCCGGCGGCGCTGTTCGAGGTGCAGATCAAGGCGATCAAGGGAGCGGGGGTGTCGCTTTCGGGGAGCGTCGACATCGATCACGGGTACTGGACCGACCACCATCCGAGCGGCAAGACGGTGCTGCACGAGGCCAACGGAGAAATGGTCGACACCCTGGGGGGCGGCATCGCCGAGGAGGCGACCTTCATCCTCGAGGAACAGCTGGAGAAGCCGTTCGCCGAAGCCGGCGTCGACATGAAGAAGCAGACCGCGTGGATCGAGATCATGGTCGCCGCGGACTACGCCCCTGGCGAGGCCTGGGAGCGGGTGGAGATCGTCCGCAAGCTGGTGGAGGAGTACTACGGCGATGCACGGCCTGCGGGCGTGATCTACCCGGTGTCGAGAATTCCGCTGGAGAAGGGGCAGGTAGAGATCCAGCCGCGCCTGGTTTCGGGCGAGGCCGAGATCGTGCGCTCGGGCGAGATCGCCGACGGCTTCAGCACCTGGACGGCGCTGAAGTACGGCGGCCTCACCGAAGTGCTGCTGAGCGCCGCCGGGGGTGACGACGCCGGTACCATCCTGGGGTCGCTCGACGGCCGCATCAGGGATGCCGGGGGCAACGGCTTGAAGGAGGACGGCATCTTCAACAACGCCTACGTCGTCGCCGCCGGCGATTCCAGTGCCGACCGGGAGTGGATCCAGGCTTTCAACGGCTCCTTCAGCGCCTGGTACGAGGGCACGGCCCCGGCCGGCCGCACCGCCCAGTTCCTCGGCGGAATCCAGAAAGAGGGGTACCGCTGCGGCATCGCCAGCCGCGCCATCTTTGCCTGATCCGCTCTGCCGGGGCTTTGTGGCCGGATCTGCTCGGCGGGGTACGAGGATCCCTCTGAACCAAGGAGACCGATAGATGGTGGACAGGTCGATGAGGGGGCTGTTTCCGATTCTGGCGATGCCGTTCAATGCCCGGGACGACATCGACGTCGAGGACCTGCAGCGGGAGGTGGACTTCGCCATCGAAGCCGGGGTCGACGGGCTCGGCATCGCCTTCGGCAGCGAGGTCAACAGGTTGTCCGAGGCCGAACGCGATCTGGCGGCTCGGACCGTTGTCGCGCAAGTCGCGGGAAGGGTGCCGGTCGTGGTCAATTCCGGGGCGGAGTCGACCCGGGTGGCGGTCGAGTACAGCCGCCGCGCCGAGGAGCTGGGGGCGGACGCGGTGATGGCGGTACCCCCTGCCGCCGCCGGAGGCGGCGACCCTGTCGCGGAGTACTTCCGCGCCATCGGGGAAGCGGTGAAGGTGCCGGTTTTCATCCAGGATGCCGGGGCGGCAGGCGTCGCCCCGGCGCTGATGGTCCGCATCGCCGGGGAATCGGAGAACGTCTGCTACGCCAAGGTGGAGACGCCCCCGACGCCGCCGCGGATCGCCGAGACCGTGGCCGCTGCCGGCGACGACCTGATCGTCCTCGGGGGCATGAGCGGCGCCTTCCTGATCGAAGAGATGCGCCGGGGGTCGGTCGGAACCATGCCCCACTGTCACATACCGGACATGTTCCGCCGCGTCATCGACCTCTTCCACGCCGGCAGGGAGGGGGAGGCGGAACGGGAATTCAACAGGTACACACCGCTGTTCAGGCTCCACGGCCCCCACGTCAACAAGGAAGTCCTACGCCTGCGCGGCGTCTTCAAGAGCTCCAGACTTCGCCATCCCGTACCTCTTACAGATGAGCTGACGCTGCGCGAGCTCCACCGCCTGGTGGAAGAGCTGGGGCTGATCCGCTGATTGCGGGAAGGCTCAGCGGCCGGCCTCCCACTCCGCGCGCAGTTCGCGCCAGCCGTACCTGGCCCGCCACCCCAGCTCCCGCTTCAGGGAGTCCGACACGTACGGGCACTGGAACTCGCCGAGCTCTCCCCGAACCGGAATGCCGGGAAAATGCTCCCGCAGCAGCTCCGCGGCCGGGAGGTCGATGCAGACGTCGTCGGCAGCGAGGTTGTAGGCCCTGAACCCCTGCAGGTCGGACTCGAGCCAGAGCCGGCAGGCCTCGGCGACGTCGCGGGCGTCGACGTAGCACCAGAGACATTCGGCGCAGCGCTCGGCGGCCTCGGTCTGGGCCTTGAGCCGCCACTCGAAGGAGTTCGAGTAGATGATGCGGCCGAGCCGGAAGCCGGCGATCGACATGCCGTGCCAGCGGCAGTAGTCGGAGGCGAGCTCCTCGAGGCGCAGCTTCGCCGATCCGTAGATGGAATGCGGCACCGCAGCGCTGGTCTCGGTGACGGGCAGGTGCGGCTGCCGGGCGAGATCGCCGTACACCTCCATGCTCGAGGCGTAGGCGATGCGCCTTGTCCCGGTGTTGGCGCAGGCCTGGAACACGTTGAAGCCCCCCATCATCACGTTTTCGAAGCAGGTGCTCCAGGACGACCAGTGATCGGTCGGCAGGCTGCCGAAATGAACCACGGCGTCGGCGCCGGCGAACAGGTCGTTGAGGCTGGCCGCATCGAGGACGTCCGCCCTCTTGTAGCCGCCGTCGGCGTGGCGGGGGTAGGCCATGTCGACCCCGGTGACTTCGTACCCCGCCTTCCTGAGCTCGCCGACGATGCTGAAGCCGGTGCCCCCTTTGGCACCGGTGACGATGATGTGCTTCACTTTCGATCCTCCTGAATGTCCGTTGCGGGAGCCGGCGCCCAAGGCCTTCCTTTCGCAAGAACGTCAGTACATGTCGTCCCTGGTGGTCAACGGGCACCAGCGCGACTCGAACAGTGAGTCGAGAAGCGCTTCGCCGGCTTTCGGGGTGCCGATGCGCTGCAGGGCCAGTCCCCCGTAGAAGCGGTTGTAGCGGTTTTCGTCCCCCAGCAAGGGAAGGATGTCGGGGACCGCGGCCTCGGCGTCCGGGCCGATCTTTGCCAGGGTCAGCGCCGCATTGCGACGGACGCGGTAGTCGCCGTCGCCTAGCAACCTGCCCATTTCCCCCACGAGCCAGCCGCCGTACTGGCCGATGGTCCCGAGCGCCTCGGCGGCGTTTCTCCGCACCCACCAGTGATCGTCCCCCAGCGCCGCAGTCAGGGCCGGCACCGCCTCGGCGGCCTCGCCGCCCATGCGGGCGAAGATTCCGGCGGCGACGGCTCGCACCCACCAGTGGGGGTCTCCCAGGGTGTCGATCAGGGCGGGAACCGCGGCGCCACCGGCCGCGGTCAGGGCGGTTGCCGCGGGCCCGGGGGTCGGGTTGGTCCCGTGGGCGTTGTCCGGGGTTTTCGCCGTCGTCTCCCCGAGGGAGGCAAGGGTCTGCTCCCGCATTGCCGCGGTCAGTTCGGGGACCGCGGCCTCGCCGACGGCCGCGAGTTGGTACGCCGCTTCGAGAAGCGCGGCCTCGGAATCCCCCTCCGCGGAGGTCCCGGGAGCCGGGCTGCCGGCTCCATTCGCACTGCTTCCTCTCATCCAGTCCCAGACATCGCGGGAAACCCGCGGATTGGGGTTGCCGCTACCCGGGGCCCAGGCGGGATTCCGGTGGTTCCAGGTGGGGGCGGCCGGCTCGCGCAGACGCGCGAACTGGAACTTGAGCATGTAACGGCCGCGGCCGCTGGCGTTGCGTAGGGCCCGGTGCCAGGAGTCGAAATGGATGAGCCCCACCGTGCCTGCCGGACCGCAGATCCCCGCCTCCCGTTCCCTCGTGGCCGCGGGGTCGGGATCGCTGATCGTGCGCTGGAACTGCGTCCCCGGCAGGAGGCCCGAGGGGCCCATCTCCGCTGTCGTCTCCTGCGGGTAGTAGAAGGCGAGCACCCAGGAGAAGCGCGGGTGGCGCAGGTTGTGGTCGAAGACGTAGTTGTCCTTGTGCCAGGACTGGCCGCTGCTTCCGGGCGGGTTGAGGTGGCAATACCGGTGCGGATGGAGGATGTACCCCGGACCGAGGAGGCTGGTCAGGGCCCCGGCCACCGCGGGGTGCCGGAAGACCTGCCCGATCTCGGGAATGCGCGGCAGGATGTTGTTCCCCGGGTTCCCCTCCCTTTCCAGCACCGAGTCGAGCTTCCGGCATATCCCCTCGTGAAACGAGGCAGGGTAGTCGGCGTGAACGGTCAGGTACCCGTCGGCGATGAACTGCTGTACCTGCTCGTCGGTGAGGCGGCCGGCAAGGGCATCCTCCCCGGTCTCTTGTTCCGTGTCGTACGAGTTCGGCATGATGGCCTCTTGTCGGATAGGGGAGCTGCCGACTCAGCTTCCGGGTTCGTCGAAGGCGGATAAGCCAGGCGTCGGCCGCGGTTCGGGTGGGACCTCCAGGTGTTGCCTGGAAGAATGCGCTCCTGCAACAGGGGGGAATACTTCCCCGGTTTGTCAAGTCACTCAGCAGGTTGGGACGCAAAGAGTGAAACGGATGTTGCAGAACTGCGCTCGCGGACACTAGGCCGAGGAACTATGGGAAGTCGGGCCGGGGCGAAAGACTCCGCCTGTTGCGGAGCGCGCCAGCGTCGGCTCCGGTCCGGGCCAGAGAGCCCCCTCCCGGTGGGGGGCCAGGAGAATATCGAGGGTCGGGCCGAAGCGCCGCTCGACCTCCCCGGTCACCCCGGCGGCGCGGTCGGCGAGGTAGGCGGCGCCGACGTTGGAGTAGGAGTTCCCCATCCCCGAGAAGCCGGCCATGCCGTAGATGCGGCGCTCCGGATCGAGAGCGCCGATCAGGGGGACTCCGTCGCAGGTGAAAGACTGCAGGCCCCCCCAGCGATGGGTGATGCGGATACCGGTCAGGTGGGGAAAGACTTCGGCGAGGCGCGCATGCAGACGGCGCTGGTGGGCGACCGTCGGCAGGAAACCGTTCCCGAGGCGGGGATTCCGCGTGCCGTTGGTCCCGTACTGCTTGAACAGGCTGTCCGGCTCGTCGCGGCGCCGCGCCCCGCCGAAGAGCAGCCGGTACCTGCCGTCGGCTTCGCGGATGTCCCGCCACCAGGCCAGCCCACCCCCGAAACAGCCGCGGCAGGGCCTCGCAGCCAGCGGCTCGGTGACCAGCACCTGTCCCCGTTCTGCCCGCAGACTGCCCGTCAGCCCCGGCAGCAACTGGGGGGCGAGGGCGTTGGCGGCCACGAAGAGGTGGCGGGATCTGATCTCGCCGCGGGGAGTGCGCAGGAGGAGGTCGCCGCCGCTCTCCTCGATCGACAGGACCGGGGAGCCCTCGAAAAGGCGAACGCCGCGCAGGCGGGAAACGGCTGCCCCGAGGCCGGCGGCGAAACGGCCGGAATGGAACTGGGCGTCTCGCGGGAACTTGATCCCGCCGGCGAACAGCGTGGAGCCGGTCGCGGCGAGCGCCTCCCCGGCATCGAGGTATTCGGCGGCGAAGCCGTCTTCCCGGAGCAGGTGAACGTCGCCGCCGAGCGATTCCAGCACCCGCCCGGCATCGGGCTGGTCGCCGCGGACAAGCCCGGTCTCGCCGAGAACCTCGTAATCGCAGTGGATGGCGTGGCGCTCCATCTGGTCGACGAGGAGATCCTGATTGTAGTAGCTGAGGGCCACCAGCGAGCGCGCCATTTCCCGGCCGGCCTTTTGAACCAGCGCGGAGTAGGGCATGCCGAGGCCGGTGACGATGCACCCCTGGTTTCTGGAGGAAGCCCCTTCCCCCACTCTACCGCCGTCGATGACCACGCAGGAGAGGCCGCGGCCGCTGAGGCAGTCGGCGATCTTCAAGCCGGCGATGCCGGCGCCGATGATCGCGGCGTCGGCCTGTACCCGTTCTTCGAGGGAGGGATAGGACGGGCGCTCGAAGTCGAGCCAGTAGGGAAGACCGTACCCCGCCAGGAGTACCTCTTTTTTCCCTTGGCGGCGAGTCGGAGTCATCGCGGTGGAAAATCCGGCTCGTGGCCAGAAGCTCGTGGAGGGCAGATGGGCGGAGCGAGGGCAACGCCAGGACCGGCGGCAAGGGCCGGACGAAGCCCGAATCCGGTACTCGAACAGGTTCGCCGATCGATGGTCGTCCAGGCGCCCATTTCCATTTCGGTTTCCTTCGCTTTCGTCGTGAGGGGGTCGGCCGCGTTTTCTCAGGCAACCCGGATCGGTTGCCGGGTCGGGACGGAAGGGTTTTCCCCCACTTTCCAGGCAGCCATACGCCTCCGCAGGCCCCCTGGCGGCGGCTTGACATCGCCGAGGTTCCTCCACCTACTCTACGCCCCGCGGCGGCGCCGCTCAACCGGGGAGTATATATAAAGGAAGAGAAGATGAAACTCTGGGTGTTCACCTGCAGCGACAGTCCGCACGAGCACTGGCTCGACGGTTTCGAGGAGCGCTTCGACGCCTGGGAGGAGGGCGGAGTGCGCGGCCTCGCCGTCGGCCGCATGGAGTTTCTCCAGGAGGACGGCACCAAGATTCCCGCCTGGGCACCGGACCGCAAGCTCTACGAGGCGTTCGGAGCCGAGCCCCCCGAACCGCGCCCGCGCGATCTCGAAAAGGAGAAGAAGCTGCAGGCGATGCTCGACAACGCAGCGGAACGCGGCTGGCGCATCCTCATTTTCAGCGGCGTCGGACCCACCGTGCACATGCAGGACCTGATGAACGCCTTTCCGCAGGTGCACGGGGTGATCTCCGACGGCCCGGGGGAAAACCACTACGAGCTCGCTTTCCATCACGGCGGCGAGCTGCTCGAGCTGCGCCCCGGTGAGGACGAGCGTTTCTCGCAGAGTGGCGCCGAGGTCGATCGCATCCGCCGCGGCATCGCCCATCTGCGCGAGCGCCTGCACAACCTCAGCCCGGAGATGGTGCGCTACCACGCCGCCGGGGGGATGCTGGCGTCCCTGATCCTGTTCGACGTCAACGAGGACGTCCTCTACTGGCTGCGCCAGCGCCAGGAGCGTTCCCGCGCCGACTGGCGCTACATGCGCGAGCAGGTCGACGGCGTCGACAGCAGGGTCGAGCTCGGGAGGATTCCGCGGGCGGCGACCTGGTCGTCACTGACCGGGCAGAACTACCATCAGATGGCGGAGTACTTCGACTACATTTTTCCCAAGCACTACTTCTGGCACCGCGGCATGGACGGCATGTACGGAACCATAGCCCGGTGGGTGAGGCGCCTGGAAAACTGGAATCCGTCGCTGACCGAGGCGGACTGTTTCGCCGCGGTCAAGGCGCTTCTCGGGATCGAGCTTCCCGGGGTCAACTCCATGATGAACATGGAGATGGGCTTTCCCGACGAGTTCTTCAGCAAGGTGGTCTACAGCGAGACGCGGCGCGTCCTCGACGCCATCGGCGACCCCGAATGGAGAATCGGTAGTCATCGACGAGGGATGTGTCGGACCGGCCCGAACAGTCCGTTGACAAAGTTGCTCGGCCGCGGCCCGGATGGGCTGTTAAACGGGATGCCGGAGCCCTGTCCCGGAAATAGATTGCGGGATATCGGTGGAACAGGACACAAAGATCAGCATGGTCGCCACGCCATGCACGAGCCGTTAGATTCCCGCGGAATATGAAACCGAAGGAGGCGATTCCATGACCATGACGACTCTGCGTGCCAGCAACCGTACGATCCCGCCGGATTGGGCGGTGCGCCAGCGCCACCTGTTCGACCTGATGGACCGGGCGGCCGTCCGCTTCACAAAGCATGCGACGCGCCCGGACGGCACCCTGATCCAGCGCACGGTCTGGACGAGCATGGACGGTACCGACAACGGCTACGAGGCCTTCTTGTCGTTTCCGCTCTTCTACCTCCTCGGCGGCAGCGAGTTCACTCACCGCACCGCCCGCAAGGAGTGGGACGCCATCACCTGGCAGTACGCGGATTACGGCACCGTCGACCGCGAGTTCGTCACCGGCTTCGATTGGTTCCACCACAGCGAGAGCTACACCTACATCTACTACCTCGCCATGTCCGATCCCGGGCATTTCATCGACCGCAACCGCGCCCTGCGCTACGCGGCCATGTACACCGGGGAGGACCCCCTGGCCCCGAACTGGGACGAGGAAAAGCGCATGATCCGCGGTCCGCTGAACGGCAGTCGGGGCCCGCGATTCGTCACCACGCAGGCCGACTGGGAGTACCACAGGCCGATCCTGGCCGACTACCTCTCCCCCTTCGAGGACATACCCGGGGCCGGCAGCGACGACCCGATGTTCAAGGTCGACTGGACCGACGACGGGATCTTCGCCAAGGTCCTGGCCCTCATAAACGAGCGCATGACGCGCTGCGACGTGCCGCTGAACCTGAACGCCGCCAGCATGGTCACCAACGCCTACCTGTACACCGGCGAGGAGAAGTACAGGCAGTGGGTGCTCGACTACCTGGAGAGGTGGATCGAGCACCGGGACGCCAACGACGGCATCATGCCGGACAACATCGGACCCGGGGGCGGGGTCGGGGAGCTGAACAACGGCAAGTGGTGGGGCGGGTACTACGGCTGGCGCTGGCCGCACGGGGCCCGCAACGTCGTCGAGCCGGCCTTCGTAGCCGGCAGCTGCGCGGCGCTGATGACGGGAGACATGTCCCATCTCGACCTCTGTCGCTCGCAGCTCGACATGCTGTGGTCGCTGCGCCGCGAGATCGACGGGGTGCAGATGATCCCGTCCCGGCACGGCGACCAGGGCTGGTTCGACTACCGGCCCCCGGACCCCTACCACTACATCCACCTCTACTACCTGAGCCAGAGCGAGGAGGACCTCGCCCGCCTCGACGAGCTGTTTCCCGGCCGGGAAGGGTTCGCCGGCCTGCCGGAGGACTGGGGCGCCGGCAAGGCGGGGATCTGTCCGCCGAGGGCCTGGGCGGCGTTCGTCGAGGGGAAAAACCCGCGGTTCCCCGAGCAGGTCCTCGACACCACCTACATCAGCGTCTGCCGCGCCCTCGACCGGCTCGAAGCAGACGACACCGACCCGGAAACGCGGGAGTGCTATCACTTCCAGCGGCTCTGCCCGGTGCTCCCGGAGGCTCTCGTGCAGATGGCCATGGGGACACCGGCAGCGGTGTACAACGGAGGCCTGCTGCAGGCCCACCTGCGCTACTTCGACCCGGAGCAGCGACGTGCCGGGCTGCCCCGGCACGTCGCTGCCCTCGCCGACCGCGTCGGTGCGCACGGGGCCCGGGTCACCCTGGTCAACACCGATCCGGTCCATGCCCGTCCGGTGCTGCTTCAGGCCGGTTCCTTCGGCGAGCACGAGTTCACCGAGGTCCGCGGCAGCGACGGCGGTGGGGAAGAGCAGCGGGTGACCGTGGGGGGCAGGCACCTTCTCGTCGAGCTGGGACCGGCCGCGCGCATCGAGCTCGACCTCGGGATGAAGCGGTTCGTCCACCGGCCTTCGTATGACTTCCCTCCGATGGTGGGTGTCTCGAACTGAATCCCGTCTCCCCCCCGGGTACCCGGGGGGGAGACGGGAGACTGGCCTGCGAAGATGGGCTCCCTGCTCCGGCTCGCAGCAAGCCGCGCGAAAACGCAAGTACGGCGAAATAATTCCCGACCGGCAAAATGCTTTTGCATTTCCTTCGACATTGGCCATATATTATTTCCATTCGAGTCTCTGCACCCGCAGAGGTTTTTTCGGCAGTCGTTCCGCGCTGTTCTGAGTTACATCCCGCCAGTCCATCTCGAAACGTCCTGCTGCAAACACATGCCCCACAGGGAGGGTATTTTCTTATGGCGGAACGCCAGTCAGGAACAGTGAAGTGGTTTAACGACGCCAAGGGCTTCGGCTTCATCAGCGTGCAGAACGGGGACGATGTCTTCGTGCACTACAGCGCCATTCAGACAGACGGCTTCAAGTCGCTCGCTGAAGGCCAGCAGGTCGAGTTCGAGGTGGTGTCGGGCCAGAAGGGCCCCGCCGCGGAGAACGTCAGGGCGCTGTAGAGCCAACCGCTTCGGAAAAAAAAAGAGGGTGCCGGGAATTACCTCGGCGCCCTCTTTGTATGTACGGCTCGGCGCCTGGAGGGTGAACGGCAATCAGCGGAGAGTCCTCCCCGCCCTGAAGCCTCACATGCCCCGGCATTGCGGAAATCCCCGCGCCCCGCGCTTGCTCCCGGCACCTGCTGCTCTTCCCCTACCCCTTGATCCCCGAAGCGCTGATCCCCTCGATGAACCGCTTCTGCGCCAGGAAGAAGACGACGATGACCGGCACGATCATCACCGTGGTCAGCGCCATCACCAGGTTCCACGGCGTCACCTGGGTGCCCGCCCCCCCGAGGATCACCCCCGCCTTGGCGATGAAGTAGAAAAGCCCGACCGGCATCGTGTAGAGCCGCTCGTCGTGCAGGTAGATGAGCGGGCCGAAGAGATCGTTCCAGCTGGCGAGGAAGGTGAATACCGTGACTGTCAGCAGGACCGGTGTGCTCAAGGGGACGACGACGTGCCAGAGGATGCGCAGCTCGGAGGCGCCGTCCATGCGCGCCGCCTCGATGTACCCGTGGGGGATGGTGAGGAAGAACTGGCGCAGCAGGAAGATCCCGAAGACGTTGGCCCCGAGCCAGTGCGGCACGATGAGGGGGTAGTAGGTGTTCACCCAGCCGATCTGGGCGAAGAACTTGAACAGCGGGATGATCGTCACCTGTCCCGGCAGCATCATCGTCGCCAGCAGGGCGGCGAAAATCGGACCCTTGAAGCGCACGCGGATGAACACGAAGGCGTAGGCCGCGGCCGAGCAGGAGACCAGGGTCCCGGCAATCGTCATCCCGGTGACAAAGACCGAGTTCCACAGGAACCTGCCGAACTCGAACTCCCGGAACACCACGAGGTAGTTGCTCCACTGCGACCGCTCGGGGATCCACTTCATCGGCTCCTGCTGGACCTCGGTGAACGACTTCAGGCTCGTCATCAGCATCCAGGCCAGCGGGAACAGCATCAGGGCACCGCCGACGACGAGGGCGCCGTAGAACAGCAACTGCCCGGGACGCAACCGCACGCCGCCCTCACTGTTCATGGTGCACCCACTTGCTGGCGAAGCGGAAGTTGAGCCAGGTCAGGCCGACGGTGACGGCGAACAGGATCCAGGCCATGGCGCTCGCCTGCCCCATGTGGAAATAGTTGAAGGCCTTCTGGTACAGGCTGAGAACGTAGAACAGCGTCGACTGCGCCGGCCCCCCCGGGATCTTCCCCTGGGCGGCTCCGAAGGCGTAGGCGAGGTCGAAGACGCGCAGGGCCCCGATGACGCCCATCACCAGGTTGAAGAAGAAGACGGGGGAGATCTGCGGCAGGGTGACGTGAAAGAAGCGGCGCCAGGCCCCGGCCCCGTCGATGGAGGCCGCCTCGTAGAGCGAGCGGGCGACCCCCTGCAGCCCGCCGAGGAAGATCAGCATGGCGTTGCCGAACCCCCACAGGCTGATCAGGATGAGCGTCGGCAGGGCCCAGGCCGAATCGTCGAGCCAGGCAGGTCCCTCGATCCCCGCCCGGGCGAGCAGGGCGTTCATCATGCCGTACTCGGGATTGAAGATGAAGACGAAGATCGCCGCGGAGGCGGCAGACGGAAGGATCGAGGGGACGTAGTAGATCGTCCGGAAGAGGCCGCGAAAGCGCATCGGGCAGTTGAGCAGCAGGGCGAACGACAGGGAGGTGATCAGCGCCAGGGGCACCTGGAAGGCGGCGAACAGCAGGGTCACCTGAACCGACGGCCAGAACGAGGGGTCGTGGCTGAACAGGTAGACGTAGTGATCGATGCCGATCCACTCGGGCGGATTGACCACGGTGTAGCGCGTGAAGCTGAGATAGAGGGAGTAGAGCATCGGGATCAGGGCGAAAGCCAGGAACCCGGCGATCGCCGGCCCCGCCATCAGGTAGAACCAGAATGTGGCGCGGTAGTGTCTCAAAGGGAGCTCCTCATCTGTCGCGCCGCCCGAGGGTCTCGATGAAGCGGTTGGCCGCCTCGGCGGCGCGGCGGCAGGCCTGTTCCGGGGTCAGCTCGCCCTGCAGCATGCGGTCGATTTCCGGCTGGATGACCTCGATGGCGATCTCGATGTAGTCGGGGGAACGGGGGATGGTCATCGAGGACTTGATCTGTTCGAAGGCCCATTCGACGCTGGGCGGCCTGTCGTTGAGGCGGTCGGGGCCGAACATCAGCTCCCGGGCAACCGAGCGGCGCGAGGGCAGGCCGCCGGCCCGGACCTCGGCGGTGACCCCTTCCTTCGACCCCAGGACCTTTACCAGCTCCCAGGCCGCTTCCGGGTGCGGGCTGGTTTTGGTGACGGCAAAGGCGCCGACCGCGATCTCCCCGCCGTCCCGGCGCACCGGCCCCTTGGGCAGCAGGGCGACGTCCCAGTCGAGGTCCTCGACGCGGTTGTAGATGCGCCAGAAGGTGGTGTGGCCGCCGTACACCAGCCCCATGCGGCCGCTCGCGAAGCGGGTTACCGGGCCGTACCCGGGCCGCGGGGAGATGCCGCTGGTCACCTTGTCGTGGTAGAACTGCACCCCCCGGATCGCCTCGGGGGAGTCGAGGAGGCAGCGGGTCAGGTCCTCGTTGAACATGCTGCCGCCGGCCTGGCGAACGTAGATCAGCCACTCCCCCCACCAGGAGGTGCTGATGTCGGACCCCCAGATCCGGGTGCCGTCGTCCCGCACCCGCGATATGGTTTCGCCGGCGCGGAAGAAGTCGTCCCAGGTCCAGTCGGGAGTCGGGTAGGAAACGCCGGCCTCGTCGAACAGCTGCCGATTGTAGTAGAGCATCGACACGTTGATGTGCACGGCGAGGAAGTAGAACTTGCCCTTGTGCTGCATCGCCGAGATGACCTCGGGGAAGAAGTCGTCGAGATCGATCTCCTCGCGGTCGCGCTCGAAGTACCAGGTCATGTCGCGCAGGAAGGGGAGCATGTACGCCACCCAGACGTCGCCGGTGTAGAAGACGTCCGGGGCGTCGCCTGCCGCGGCGAGAGTCTTGAACTTGGTCTGGTACTGGTGGCCGGGCACCCAGATCATGCGCAGGTCGATGTCGGGATGGCGGTCGCGGAAGCTGGCGGCGAGCTCCTCGTAGCTGTTCTTCATGTCGTTCACCGGAATCAGCCAGGAGACCTCGACGCGGTCGCCTCCGGGCTCGAGAGAGCGGGCGCCTGCGTACCAGAAGCCGGCCGCAGAGGCGGCGATGAACAGCAGGGGACCGATTCGCTGGATGAGTGTCTGCACGAGGGTTTATCGGGTACTTCCCAAGGCCGGCGCCGCAGTCGGGGCCTTGCGAGCCGGGGGCCCCTACGTCTGGATTTCAGCCGTAAATTTTCAGAAAACCCGGCGCCGCTTGCCGGGACTTTCCCGTAAAGCGAGCTTCACCACCTTCCGGGAGAGCGACAACAGCCAAAGCATATTTTACCAAATATGTCCAGATCCGACGGTCCGCAGGGAACGGCCACCGCCATCAGTTCCTCGCTGAAAAGCAGCTGGGAGGAGAACGGGTTTCTCCGCGTCAGGGGCTTCTTCGAGGCGGGAGAGGTCGCCATGCTGCGCAGGGCGGTCGCGGAGGTATCGGAATGGCCGCCGGACCGCGGCGAATGGCTGCATCACTTCGAGCGGACCGATTCGGGAGTGCGCCTGTCGAGGTCGGAGAACTTCGCGCCGTTCCAAAAGGATCTCCACGCCCTGCTGACCCGCGGCAAGGTCGTCGACGCGGTCTCCGAGCTGATGGGGGAAGCGGCCGTCCTCTACAAGGAGAAGATCAACTACAAGTACCCCGGCGGCGGCGGGTACGCCGCCCACCAGGACGCCCCGGCCTACGAGTTCGTCGACTACCACGTCACCTGCCTGATATCGGTCGATCCGGCCACTCCCGAGAACGGCTGCCTGTTCTTCAGCCCGGGCCTGCATCGCCGCGGCTTCGTCGCCCTCGACGAGCACGGCTGCATAGAGGAGGCGGCCGCGGCGCAGATGGAATGGGTGCCGGTCCCGACCGCTCCGGGGGACATCCTGTTCTTCGGTTCGTACGCGCCCCACCACAGCCCCCCGAACAACACCGACCGGCCCCGGCGGCTGCTCTACGTCACCTACAACGCCCAGTCGGCGGGGGACCTGCGCGAGCGCTACTACCAGGACAAGCTCGCGGCCATGAAGAAGATGAAGGAGAATCCCGGGGAAGCCGGGATGATCAGCAAGATCAGGCACTTTCGAGGAAGGACGGTACTGTGAACAACCCCGGACGCATCGATCAATCCCTTCGCGCCGATCTGCAGGCAAGCCCCTCGGCAGCGCGGAAAACCGACCTGCTCTTCGCCTACATGGAGAGAAAGGGAGGCATCTACTACGACCGCAGCGTCACCCAGCTCGAGCACGCCCTGCAGTGCGCCCGCCTGGCCCGCGCCGAAGGCTCCGCAGCGCAGGTGGTGACCGCGGGCCTGCTCCACGACATCGGGCATTTCCTGCTCGACGAGCACGACGAGACCGCGGACTTCCAGCACGATGACCTCGAGCACGAGGTCATCGGGGCCGACTACATGGAGGCCATCCTTCCCGGTTCCATCGTCGGGCCGATCCGCCTGCACGTGCCGGCAAAGAGGTACCTGTGCGCGGTCGAGCCGGAGTACCGGGACGGCCTGTCCGCCGGCTCCAAGAAGAGCCTCGAGCTGCAGGGGGGGCCGATGTCGGACGAGGAGCGGCGGGAATTCGCCCGTCATCCCCACCTCGACACCGCGGTGCGGCTGCGCCGCTGGGACGACCTGTCGAAGGTGGAGAGCCTGGAAACGCCCCCCCTCGAAGCGTATCGAACCGACGTGGAGGCCAGCTTCGAAGCGGCCTCACCCCCCTCCGGCTGATACGGCCGAAGGATCCACCTGCAAGGCCGGCAGGACCCAGGACCCGTCCCGAACGATTCGGCGGCCCGAAACGGCCGCTGCGAGTCAAAAGGCCGCCAACCCCGCCAAAGGAAGAAGACCATGTCCCCGAAGAAAGCCGCCATCTCCCCGGAGCTGGTGAACCAGTTCGTCAACGACGCCCACGGCGACTTCGACAGCGTAAAGAACCTGCTCTTGCAGGAACCGGCCCTCGTCAATTCCTCCTGGGACTGGGGAAGCGGCGACTGGGAGACCGGACTGGGAGCCGCGGCGCACATGGGCCGCCGGGACATCGCCGAGTTCCTGCTGGAAAACGGGGCGCGCATCGATCTGTTCGCCGCGGCCATGCTGGGCAAGCTCGATATCGTGCAGGCGGTGGTGGCCGACAACCCCGCGGTCGTCAACGAGAAGGGACCGCACGGGATCGCGCTGATGACCCATGCCCGGAAGGGGGGCAAGGAGGCCGCAGAGGTGGTGAAGTTCCTGCAGTCGGCTGCCAAGCCGGCAGCGAAGAAGCCGAAGGCGAAAGCAAAAAAGGCGAAGGCAAAGAAGAAGGCCGCCGCGAAGAAGAAGGCGTAACGGAGAGAAAGGAGCCGGGATGGAGAAGCTGCGGGTGGGAGTGATCGGCTGCGGCAAAATGGGGCAGTCCCATTTCAACGCCTACGGCCGCATGCCTGAGACCGTCGAGGTCGCGGCGCTGTGCGACATCAGGGAAGAGGCGCTCGCCGCCGCGGCGCAGCGCTTTCCGGGGGCGCGCACCGCCGGAGATTTCCGCGAGCTGCTCGAGCCGGGTGACCTCGACCTCGTCAGCGTCATCACCATGCCGCAGACGCACTGCGAGATCGCGGTCGCGGCGCTGGAGGCCGGGGCGCATGTGCTGTGCGAGAAGCCGTTCGCGATGAACGTCGCCGAAGCGGACCGGATGCTGGCGGCCGCGGAACAAGGCGGGCGCATGATCCAGGTCGGCACCAACATGCGGCACATGCTGGAATCCGGCATGCTCAGGGAGCTGGTGGCGTCGGGGAAGCTCGGAAAGCCCACCTACATCCGCGCCTGGACCTACTACCCCTCCATTCCCTGGTGGGGCCCGCATTACATCAGCGAGATCGCCGGAGGCGGAGCCCTGGCCTCGACCGCGATCCACATCGCCGACGTGGCCCTGTGGGTCGCCGGAAGCCCCGGCCTGGTCTCGGTGTCCGGTTCGACCCACCGGCTGTTCCCGCACAAGCGGGCAGAGACCGCGCCGGACGCGGAGGCCCGCGACAAATACGACGTAGAGGACATCGCCGCCGCCCACATCCGCCTCGACACCGGCGCCACCTTCGTTCTCGAAGGCACCTGGGCCCACGACCGGCTCGACGCCGACTACAGCTTCGAGATGATCTGCGAGCGCGGCACCGTCCGCTTCAACCCGCTGTCGGTCCTGATGGACGAGGTCGGGGAGATCGTCGACCGCACTCCCACCGACTACGCAGAACCGGGACAGTACCATTCCTGGGGAGACAGCGTGGGCCGGGAGATCTCCCGGTTCGTCACCGCCATCCGCGAGGGGATCGAACCGTCGCAGACCCCGCGCGAGATCCGCAACCTGCAGCTGATCCAGGACTCCGTGTACGAGTCGGCGCGAACCGGGCGCGAGGTACGGCTCGGAAATAACCATAGTTGATGCACTTTCCGAATTAGGAGAAAAAAATGCTTTATAGAATTAATGCTGAAAAAATCGAATCGAGTGAAAGGATCGAGATCAGAACGCCTGCGGATCTCCATCTGAAAGAGAAACACATCGAAGATTTCCTGAAATCCCGCCTTGAGGAAGTTGTCTCCGAAGATCAACTCATGCTAATTGGCCAGGAACGACAGGGGCAAGAGGAACCCGATCTTCTCGCGCTCGATAAAGATGGATTACTTTACATTTTTGAATTGAAAAGATGGGAATCTAGTCACGAAAATATCCTTCAGGTGATGAGATATGGTCAAATTTTTGGAAGATATACATATAAGGAGCTTGAGGCTTATGCCCAGCGGCAAAAACTGAAGGGTCCTTTGAAAAAAGAGCACTGTGACTATTTCAGTCTTCCTAAAGAATTGGATGAATCTGAATTCAATAAAGACCAGAAATTTGTCTTAGTCACGAATGGCGTCGATGGAGATACTATTTCCGCAATCCAATTCTGGTCCGATAAGGGAGTCAAGGTTCAATGTTCTCCTTATCGTATTTACGATATAGATGGAATTCCCTATATCCAGTTTGATACCTACAATCCTAAAAATGAAGTGATTTTCGAGCAAAAAACAAATTTTTATGTAGTAAATACTAACAAAACCTACATGCCCGACGCTTGGAAAGATATGTTGAAGGACGGCACGGATGGTAAAGCTTCTGCCTATTATGTCAGGAAAAATTCTGTGGGCTCAATTTCCAAAGATGATCGAGTATATCTGTATCACACGGGAGTGGGAGTTATTGCTAGTGGAATTGCTCTCTCCGAATATGGGACAACTGATTATGGTGATGACAAGGATGAGGAATATTATGTTCCATTAAAATTTCGATGGGCCCTGCCGGACGAAACCCTGTGGGACCAAACAGCCCCAAAGGCATGGGAGATCAATGGAAGATGTAATTCCGGTCATCGCTTTAGGCAAACTGCCTTTTCGATATCAGAAGAAATGGCGGATGCGATTGACTCAATCGCTGGGACAAAAGGATTGGTTTTTGAATAGATAACTCTGACCTAATTGGTAATTTCCGGTACTTGGAAGGTTCCTATGAACCACAGCGAAATCGTCAGCTTTCTCTGGGGGGTCGCGGACCTGATCCGCGACAGCTTCAAGCGCGGCAAGTACCAGGATGTCATCCTGCCGCTGACCGTGCTGCGCCGTCTCGACTGCGTGCTCGCACCGACCAAGGAGAAGGTGCTGCAACGGCAGGCCGAGCTGTCCGAGCGGGGCCTCGAAGACCTCAACGACCAGCTCTGTGGAACATCCGGCTTCAGTTTCTACAACACCTCCCGCTACGACTTCGACAAGCTCCTCGCCGACGCGCCGAACCTCGCCGCCAACCTCAGGAACTACATCGCCGGTTTCAGCGGAAACATGCGCGAGGTGCTGGAGCGGTTCGATTTCGACAACACGATAAGCAAGCTCGACGAGGCAGGGCTGCTGTTCCAGGTGCTGGAGCGGTTCGGGAGCGTCGATCTGCATCCGGACGCGATCGACAACCCGGTCATGGGGACGATCTTCGAGGAGCTGATCCGCCGCTTCAACGAGGCCCTGGACGAAAACCCCGGCGAGCACTTCACGCCCCGCGACGTCGTCCATCTGATGGTGGACCTCATGCTTTCCGGCGACGAAAAGGAGATCGCCGGCCCCGGAGTGGTGCGCTCGGTCTACGATCCCTGCTGCGGTTCGGGCGGCATGCTGATGATCGCCAAGGAGCACATCACCGGCGGCATGAGCAGCAACGGCCAACTGGTTCGCCCCGCCATCAACGCGCAGGCGGAGATCCATCTCTTCGGCCAGGAAGTGAACCCGGAGACCTGGGCGGTCTCCAAGTCCGACATCTTCATGAAGGACCCGTCGGGCCGCGACGCGGAGAAAGTGGCTTTCGGAAGCACCCTCTCCAACGACCGCCACGCCGGCCGGACCTTCGACTACCTGATCGCCAATCCCCCCTACGGCAAGGACTGGAAGCGGGACAAGGCTGCGGTCGAGGCCGAGCACGAGCGGGGGGCGTCCGGCCGTTTCGGCCCCGGGCTGCCGCGCATAAGCGACGGCCAGACCCTGTTCCTGGTGCACATGCTCGCCCATGCCAGGGCAGCGGACGACGGGGGCGCCCGCATCGCCATCATCATGAACGGCTCGCCCCTGTTCACCGGCGACGCCGGCAGCGGTGAGAGCGAGATCCGCCGCCACATCCTCGAGAACGACCTGCTGGAGGCGCTGATCGCGCTGCCGGAGCAACTTTTCTACAACACCGGCATCGCCACCTACGTGTGGCTGCTGAGCAACCGCAAGGCCGCGGCACGCAGGGGTAAGGTGCAACTCATCGACGCCACCGGGTTCTGGGCGCCGATGCGCCGGAGCCTCGGCGACAAGCGGCGCCAGATACCCCCGGAAAACGCGGCCGATGTGCTCGACCTCCTCGCCGGTTTCCGAGACGGCGAGACCCGGAAACTCTCAAAGGACGGAGAAGAGGAAGAGACCGTCGTCAGCCGCGTCTTCTCGGCGGCGCAGTTCGGGTACCGGAAGATCACCGTCGAACGGCCGCTGCGGCTCAATTTCCAGGCGAGCGCCGAACGGATCGCCCGCCTCGGCGAGCAGAAGGGCTTCCAGAACCTGGCCAGATCCAAGAAGCGCGGGGAGGCCGGCGCCAGGGAAGAGGAGGAAGGCCGCGCCCTGCAGGACGCCGTTCTGGCCATGCTCCAGACCCTGCCCGACACCCTCCGCAAGGACCGAGAGGCGTTCCATGCGGAGCTTGCCAAAGCGGCCGCGAAAGCCGGCATGAAGCTTCCGGCTCCGCTCAAAACAGCGATACTCGATGCCCTTTCAGAGCGGGACGAAACCGCGGCAATCTGCCGCGGCAAGGACGGCGCTCTTGAACCCGACCCGGAGCTGCGTGATACCGAGCGTGTGCCCCTGACCGATGGAGAGGATCCCGCCGGAGAGGATGGGGTGCCGGAAAGCGTCCGCGCTTTCTTCGAGCGCGAGGTCGAGCCGCATGTGCCGGATGCCTGGATCGACACGTCGAAGCGGGACCCAAGAGACGGCCTGGTTGGCATGGTCGGCTACGAGATCAACTTCAACCGCTACTTCTATCAGTACAAGCCGCCACGGCCGCTCGCGGAGATCGAGGCGGACATTCAGGTTATCGAGAAGGACATCCTGGAGATGCTGAAGGGCGTGTCGGCCGGATAATTTGGACCGCTGCGTGGAAGAGGTAACGACATGCTGATTCACAGATTGAAAGTCGCAGGCTTTCTGTCGTTCGGACCCGACGGGATCGACTTGCCCATGGAACCGCTGAACGTCCTGATCGGCCCGAACGGTTCGGGGAAGTCGAACTTCATCGAGGCGATTTCGTTGCTCAAGGCGATCCCCCGAGATGTCTTCGAGCCCCTCTCACCCAGGGGTGGCCTTCGAGAGTCGCTATGGAAGGGGCCAAGGCCGCCGGAGTCGATGACCATGGAGGCCATGCTTCACTATCCATGGGGCGGCGAGTTGCGGCATTTCTTCTCGCTGGGGGAGGTGAACGGTCGCCCGGAAGTTATTTCCGAGCAGGTCCAGCCAGTTGGGGAGTGCGAGGATAAGCGTGCCGCTTGGGTTTATTTCCGGCCCCCTCGAGAGGCTCGTACCGAGTCATTTCTGCGTGAGAAATCTCCAAATCCAACTGACCCGAACTCCGCAGGTAGCCTTTTGGCGCATTTACGTGAGGACGACGGTATCCACTTCAGGAGTGATTATTTACCCAAAGTCTCGTTGGTATCCGTCGCCAATCCCAAGGACTACCCAGCCCTTTGGTTTTTGAACCAACGGTACAACGCCATTCGTCTTTACCGGGATTGGTCGTTCGGACCTTCGGCGAATTTGCGTCGGCCGGCGAGCGCTCACGACGCTGCTGACTACCTCGATGAGAGAGGGGCGAACCTGGCGCCCGTGCTGTCGAACTTTCCTGGTGAGAACAGGAGGCAGCTCATATCAGCATTGCAGAAGCTCTACGACGGAATCGTCGACATCAAATGCTCGGTGGTCGGCGGTACCGTTACCCTGTTTTTGGAGGAAAGTGGCAACCGTGAAATCCCGGTCGCTGGCCTTTCGGACGGCACCCTGCGCTACCTCTGCATGCTCGCCATCCTGTTGCACCCCGAGCCCCCGCCCCTTGTCGTAATCGAAGAGCCGGAACTGGGCCTGCACCCGGACCTGTTGCCGACGTTGGTCGAGCTGCTGCGCTCAGCGTCCGAGCGCAGTCAACTGATCGTGACGACGCATTCGGATGTCATGGTCGATGCGCTGACCGACACCCCGGAAAGTGTCGTGATCTGCGAAAAGCACGAGGGGCGGACCGAAATGCGACGGCTCGACAAGGAGGACCTGGCAAAGTGGCTGAAGGATTACACCCTCGGCAATCTCTGGAGCTCCGGGCAACTGGGAGGGAATCGTTGGTGACCGCCGTGCTTTACATCGAGGGGGGCGGGGATAATCGGCGGCTTGGCGCGCAATTCCGCGAGGGCTGGACCAGTTTCTTCACAGCGGCAGGGCTGCGTGGCCGCATGCCGAGAGTAGTTCGGGGCGGCACACGGCAAGACACCTTCAACCGCTTTGCGACAGATGCCGCTGGGCAGAAGCCTGGTACCATCCCACTGCTCCTCGTGGACAGCGAAGACCCGGTCGCAGCGGGCCACTCGGCTTGGCAGCATCTGCAGCAACGCGACGGCTGGAATAGACCTTCAGGGACCGGCGACGATCAGGCCTTCCTGATGGTTCAGGTCATGGAAACCTGGTTTCTGGCGGACCATGATGCACTGCGACGCTACTTCGGTCCGTTGGTTGCGGAGAACGCGCTCAGGCAATGGCCAAAGTTGGAAGACCTGTCCAGGGAGACGGTTCTCGCCGCGCTGGACAGGGCCACCGCCCAATGCCCAAAACCTTATGCCAAGGGCAAGGCTTCATTCGGATTGCTTGCGCAAATCGATCCAACACTCGTCGAATCCTCGTGTCCGCATGCCAAGGATCTCCTGAACCGATTGAGGAGGCTATGAAGGGCGTGTCCGCCGGACCCACTGGATGACCTAAAATGTCGGCAGTTGCGATTAAGTGCCGACATTCAGTATCATCTGTAGGTATGGCGAATATAGTGGACACTGCCGAACTCCAGGAAGCCGGCCTCGGAGCCTACTTCCGGCCTCGGGACATCGCGCCGCTCGGGGTTTCCCACCGCAGGCTTCAGGGTCTGGTTACCAGGGGACTCGTCGAGAACCAGGGAAACGGCCTATACCGACTCTCCGAGGTCGAACCCACGGAGGTCGAGACGATCGCGATGGTAGCCGCGGCCATCCCGAACGCGGTCATCTGCCTGCTGACGGCGCTTCGCTTCCACGAAATCGGCACGCAGTCGCCGCACGAGGTCTGGATCGCCCTCGACCGCAAGGCCCGCAAGCCGGCGCACCCACCCTCGCGTGTGCGCATCGTCCGTTTCTCCGGTGCGATGCTCACCTACGGCGTTGCCTCCCATTCGGCGCAGGGGGTGCCGTTTCGCATCACCTCGCCGGCCCGCACCGTGGTGGACTGTTTTCGCTACCGCCACAAGCTCGGTCTCGACATCGCGCTCGAGGCACTGCACGACGCCCTGCGATCACGGGCTGCGACCGTGGATGAGATCGTGCGCGCCGCCGAAGTCTGCCGTGCGCAGACCGTCATGCGTGCCTACCTGCAAGCACTCTCGCTATGACGCGCGGGAAACGCCGAAACATGGGAGCATCGGTTCGCGCAAGGTTGATGAACCGGAGCCGCGCAACCGGAGAGGACTTCCAGTTCCTGCTGCAGCGCTACGCCGCGGAGCGATTCCTCTACCGCCTTGGAGAATCGCAGCACCGCGAGCGCTACGTCTTGAAGGGCGCGATGCTCCTTTGCCTTTGGAGCGAAGCAGTCTATCGGCCGACGCGCGATCTGGATTTCACTGGCTACGGAAGCCCCCTGGCAAACGAGGTGCGCTCCACCATCCGCGACATTTGCGACACTCCCGCCGACGATGGAGTTGTTTTCGACAGCGGGGACATCGGGGTCGAACCCTTCCGGGAACATCAAGAGTATGACGGCTTCCGAGCGTTCTTCTGGGCCAGGATCTCGGGCGCGCGAATACGGATGCGGATCGATGTCGGGTTCGGGAATGCCATCCAGCCTCCGCCGACCAACGCCGATTACCCGACACTGCTCGACGCTCCTCATCCGCAAATCCGTGTTTACCCACGCGAAGCCGTCGTGGCCGAGAAGCTCCACGCGATGGTTGTGCTCGGCGAACGGAACAGTCGCTACAAAGATTTTTACGATCTTCACGCGCTTGCACAGTGCTCTTCCTTCGAGGGTGAGAACCTCGAACGCGCTGTGGGCGCAACCTTCGACCAACGCCGTACTGTGATTTCCCGGGATGTTCCGGTGGCTCTGACGCCTCGGTTCTATGAGGATGCCGAGCGGGCGGAGCAGTGGGGTAATTACCTGGACAGGAACGAGCTTCCGGGGGCGCAATCGGATTTCGGTATCGTAGGCGAGCGCCTACTGTCGTTTCTCAGAGAGCCATGGGATGCGATGGCGCGCGGATCAGGGTTCACCGGAACCTGGCCGGCAGGTGGGCCTTGGTGGAATGAAGTTGGACGATGAGAGCCCCCAAATTTCAAGGGGTCGAAATAAATGACTAAACGATCCGCTGACATTGGGAAGAGCAGTGGTACACCCAGAATGGGGGGGGAACGATACAGGCCTTATCCGGCCTCCAAGGACTCCGGTGTCGAGTGGCTGGGGCAGGTTCCGGAGCACTGGGAGGTGAAGAGACTGCGATTTACCGTGACTAAGTGTCAGAATGGATTGTGGGGGGATGATCCTGACGGTATCAATGATGTTGCATGTGTCCGGGTTGCGGATTTTGATCGGGTGGCAGGCGTAGTCAAAATGAACCAGCCTACCCTCCGTTCAGTGGACCCAATGATTTTGGGTGGACGACGCCTTAGACGTAACGATCTTCTTTTGGAGAAATCAGGAGGAGGGGACAATCAACCCGTTGGGGCAGTGGTAATAAACACCTATGGCGAACTTGCTATCTGTTCAAATTTCATCGCGCAGATGCCCGTGCAAGAGGGCTTCGATCCTCGATACTTGACCTACGTGCACGCCGCGATGTATTCCGCCCGCATAAATACACGTTCTATAAAACAGAATACAGGAATACAAAATTTAGATAGTGAGAATTATCTGAATGAAGTCGCAGCCTATCCGGAGTTACTGGAACAACGCGCCATCGCCGTTTTTCTCGACCGCGAGACGGCCAGGATCGACGCCCTCGTGGCAAAGAAGGAGCGGCTGATCGAGCTGCTCCAGGAAAAGCGCACTGCCCTCATCAACCGCGCCGTCACCAAGGGCCTCGACCCCGATGTGCCGATGAAGGACTCCGGTGTCGAGTGGCTGGGGGCGATACCTGTGCATTGGGAGGTTGTTCGGTTGAAGCAAGCGTCTCGGGTCCAAGGGGGGTTTGCTTTTTCCTCTGATTCATTCCAGAACGATGGGGTCCCAATAATTCGCATGAACAACATCCGCCGGGGAGCATTAGACTTTGAAAATGTAGTTCGAATACCTGAACATGAATGCAAAGACGAGTTTGCACTTAACGAAGATGACATAATTTACGGATTGTCTGGAAGCATCGGTTCCACGGGTAGCCTTGGTAACTTTGCTGTTGTCCGGAAAGGTGACACCCCTGCGCAACTGAACCAACGCGTTGCTAGATTCCGGCCCGTGATCGACCGAATCACAGACGGATTCCTTGTTGGAGCCTTACAGACAACGGTTTTCTACGAGCAAGTTCTTTCATATACAACGGGTACTGCTCAGTTCAACGTAAGTACGAACGAAATTGGCAATGTCAGATTGGCATTACCCTCTATAGAGGAACAACACGCCATCGCCGCCTTCCTCGACCGCGAGACCGCCAAGATCGACGCCCTCGTCGCCAAAGTCCGCGAGGCCATCGACTGCCACAAGGAACTCCGCACGGCCCTCATCTCGGCTGCAGTAACCGGCAAGATCGACGTGCGGCAGGCTGCCGCATATGTCACGTTCACTCCGGCCGTTACGAAGAAGTTTTGCAAAAGTTCTAGTTCGTAACAAAATGTTACAAACTTCTCCGTTTTCCAACTGAATCTGCAATTTGTTCAGATAACATCAACGAATTCAGAACGAAAATGGCAAGCATATGTGTCAGTGATTTGGTTTGGATAATTTGACGAACTGGCAAAAAAATAAACCCGATCTCTCGAAAAGAGCCGAGTTCAGAGGAGATGTACTTGGGAAAAAATTTGACCTAAGAGGGTGAGCGAAGAAGACGACTATCAGTAGGAAGAGCCTCGCGGTTCTATTTTCACAATTCGGATCAGCTTCTCAGATTCATTCACTTCGTAGAGAACCCGGAACTGGCCAATCCTGATCTTTCGAAATCCAATTCAATCCCTCGTAAGGCTTCGCCAGCACGAGGATTTTTCTCAATGGCCCTGATGGCCTCTTCAATGCGCCCTCTCGTGGGCTGGGGGATTTGCTTCAGCCTTTTCAAGGCTTTCCTGTTTATCGAGCTCTCGTAGCTCATCTTCTGCTTCCTTCCAGGACACCCACTCCGTGGAAGGATCGTCGAGTATCTTTTGCAACTCGATTGTTTCGTCCTTCTCCCGAGGGATGCCATTGGCTGTGGACATGATTCCTACCTCCTTGGTGTGGGATGTTATACAACATGTATAACGCGGATGGGGGTGGATCAACCTCCCACCAAGAGCGACTATTGGCGGCGAAACAGCACACCCTTTAGCCAGGAAACCTGGGTGATGGAATCGGCTTTCCGGGGCGGATGGAATTTTCAGACTGATACGGTACCGGGAAGTGAGGTCACTCGTCCTCCTTCTTCGGGTCAACTAAAAAACACCGGTATTTCCCTCATTTACCCTCCGCCGTTAGGTTATTAGCGCGATTCGCAATTTGCGCTAATAAAACCCGTTTCTGTTTTCGCACCCGAAAACAGGGAATGCGGTAACATCGGCATGGATGCAAAACCACAGCCCGGTCGCCTGATCGACTGCCCGGGCGGGTACCGCGCCTTCGTTCCGGCGCCCCTTCCGCTTCCTATTGCTTGGAATGGAGACCTCCTCCTCGCGCTCTCCCGCGCCGACCAGGCGGTAGGCCGGCTCGCCGGGGAAGGCAGACTGGTGTCCAATCCGCATCTCTTCATCCGGGCCTTCCTCCACCGGGAAGCGGTGCTTTCCAGCCGCATCGAAGGCACGCAGGCCACCCTGGGCGAACTGCTTGCAGCGCAGGCTGGGGCAGGGGTCGAACGGAATGCAGCGGATCTGCACGAGGTCGCCAACTACGTCCTGGCGCTGCAGTACGGGATAAGGCGCCTGAACACGTTGCCGCTGTCCCTGCGTCTGGTGCGGGAGCTGCACGAGCGTCTGATGCGGGGGGTCCGGGGCGACACGGCTACCCCGGGTGAGTTTCGACGCACCCAGAACTGGATCGGTCCGCCCGGGAGCGGCCTCGAGGACGCCAGGTACGTTCCCCCTCCGCCCGGCGAGCTGATGGCCTGCCTGGGGGCGTGGGAGCAGTTCCTTCACGACGGCACCCTGCCTCCCCTGGTGCACGCCGCGCTCGTCCACTCGCAGTTCGAGGCGATCCATCCGTTTATCGACGGCAATGGGCGCGTCGGTCGCCTGCTCATCTCGCTGTTGTTCGTCGCCCGCGGACTCCTGCCGGAACCCCTTCTCTATCTGAGCGCTTACTTTGAAGCGACGCGCGAGGAGTACTACGCCCGCCTTCAGGGGGTGACGGAAAGCGGGGAGTGGGAGGCGTGGTTGACGTACTTCCTGCGCGGGGTGGAACTCCAGGCAGGAGACGCAGTCGGCCGGATCCAACGCATCGACGACCTGTTTCAGGGCTGGTTGGAGAAAATCGACGGGGTTCATTCCGGGCAGTCGGAGAAGGTGCTGGAGCTGTTTGTCGAGAATCCCTTCTGGTCCGTACGCGGCCTTGCCCAGAATCTGGAGGTCGCCTACACCACGGCCCGGCGCGCCGTCGACCGGCTGGAAGCGGCAGGCATCGTCACCCTGGTCGGGGAGGCGAAGCGCAATCGGATTTATTGCGCGCCCGCCGTGCTAGAGGTGCTGGATGCCCCGTCCACCCCGAGACGGGACCCTGAAGCCGCGACAACCCGGGGAGGTGGCATGTGAATCCCGAGATCTCGGAACGAGCCTTCGAGGACGCCATCGAGGCGGCCTTGCTGCGCCGGGTCGAGGGGGAGCTGCCCGGGGGCGAAGCCCTGGCGGGGGAACCCACGCCTTCCCTGGGCGCCCGGGGGATGCAGCCCGGCGGCTATCACCAGCGCCTGCCCCGGGACTACGACCGAACCTTGTGCCTGTTGCCCCGCGACGTCGTGGACTTCCTGCTGGCTACGCAGCCGAAGCAGTGGCAGAGGCTGTCCGAACACTACGGGGTCCAGGTGCAGGAGCGGTTCCTCAAACGGTTGTCGTCGGAGATCGCGAGACGCGGCGCCCTCGACGTGCTGCGCTCCGGGGTGAAGGACATGGGCTGCAGCTTCCGGCTCGTCTATTTCGCCCCGGCCAGCGGGCTCAACGAGGAGACGCGGCGGCTGCACGCGGCGAACTTCTTCGCCGTTGTCCGCCAGGTCCGCTACAGCCTCAAAAACGAGAAGAGCCTCGACCTGGTGCTGTTCCTGAACGGTATCCCCCTGTTCACCGCGGAGCTCAAGAACCCGCTCAGCGGCCAGACCGTCGAGGACGCGATCCGCCAGTACCGGACCGACCGCGATCCCCGCGAGCCGCTGCTGGCATACGGCCGCTGCCTCGGACACTTCGCCGTGGACGCCGACCTGGTCTACGTCGCCACCCATCTCGACGGCGCCGGGACCCGCTTCCTCCCTTTCAATCGGGGCAAGTTCGGAGGCGCCGGCAACCCGCCGGTGCCGCCCACGCAGACCGGGTACGCCACCTCCTATCTCTGGGAAGAGACCTGGGCGCGCGACAGCGTCCTCGACCTGGTGCGCCAGTTCATCCATGAAGTCGAAGAAGAGGACGAGACCGGCCGCAAGACCGGCAGGAAATCCCTGATCTTCCCGCGCTACCAGCAGCTCGACTGCGTGCGCCGGCTCGTCGCCGATGCCCGCGAGAACGGGGTGGGCAGCAGTATCTCATCCAGCACTCGGCCGGGAGCGGCAAGAGCTATACCATCGCCTGGCTCGCCCACCAGCTCTCGACCCTGCACGACGCTGACGACCGCCGCGTCTTCGACTCGATCGTGGTCATCACCGACCGCCGCGTGCTCGACCGCGCCCTGCAGAGCACCATGCGCCAGTTCGAGCAGACCCTGGGGGTGGTGGAGAACATCGACACCACCTCGCGCCAGCTCAGGGATGCCCTCGAGGGGGGCAAGACCATCATCGTCACCACGCTGCAGAAGTTCCCGGTGATCGCCGGACAGATCGACGATCTGCCGGGCAAGCGGTTCGCGCTGATCGTAGACGAGGCGCACTCGTCGCAGTCGGGGGAGAGCACGAAGAGCCTGAAGTCGGTGCTGGCCCCAGCTTCGCTCGAAGAGGCCGAGAGCGAGGAATCCGGGGCCGAGACCCCAGAAGAGGAGCTGGAGAACGCGATCCTTGCGGAGATGGAAAAGCGCGGGCGGCTGCCCAATCTGTCGACCTTCGCCTTCACGGCGACGCCCAAGCCCAAGACGCTGGAGCTGTTCGGAACGAAGCGACCCGACGGCTCGTTCGCGCCGTTCCACCTCTACAGCATGCGCCAGGCCATCGAGGAGAGGTTCATCCTCGACGTCCTGGAGAGCTACACCACCTGCAAGGCCTACTGGCGGCTGTTGAAGACGGTTGAGGATGATCCGCGCTACGACAAGCAGAAAGCCGCATGTCTGCTCAAGTCCTATGTCGACCTGCACCCGCACGCCATCGACGAGAAGGTGCGCATCGTGATCGAGCACTTCACCGGGCAGGTGCAGAGCCAGATCGGCGGCAGGGCCAAGGCGATGATCGTCACCCGCTCGCGCCTGCACGCGGTGCGCTACAAGCTGGCGGTGGACCGGCATCTCGAGGAGCTGGGGAATCCGTTCAAGGCGCTGGTTGCCTTCTCCGGGTCCGTCAAGGATGGCGGTGATCCCGCATATACCGAAGCCAATATGAACAAGGTCTCAGAGGCGCAGACTGCCAAAACCTTCGAAGGGCCGGACTACCGCTTCCTGATCGTCGCCAACAAGTTCCAGACCGGGTTCGACCAGCCGCTGCTGCACACGATGTACGTCGACAAGAAGCTCGGCGGCGTGAACGCGGTGCAAACCCTGTCGCGGCTCAACCGCACAAAGGAAGGAAAGCAGGGCACCATGGTGCTCGACTTCGCCAACGAGCCGGACGGGATCAAGGCCGCCTTCGAGCCCTACTACGAGACCACCCTGCTTTCGGAAGAGACCGATCCCAACCTGCTCTACGAAATCCAGACGCGTCTGACCGCTTTCCCGGTCTATGCTCAGGCCGACGTCGACGGCTTCGCCAGGCTCTATTTCGGCGGCAAGGCGGGGCAGGACCAGCTGCAGCCGCTGCTGAATCCGGTCGTCGAGCGCTTCAACGAGCTGCACGAGGAAGAGCGGCAGGATTTCCGGGGGCAGCTCACCGACTACGTGCGGCTCTACGCGTTTCTGTCCCAGGTGCTGCCTTTCTCGGATTCCGACCTGGAGAAGCTCTACGTCTTCGCCAGGCACCTGCTTCGCCTGTTGCGCCCGGAGCGGGCCGAGCTGCCGCTCGAAGTGCAGCAGAACATCGACATGGAATCCTTCCGGATTCAGGAGACCGGCAGCGGCAAGATCGGTCTCGAACGCAAGGCAGGGGTGCTCGACCCCATCGGCACCAAGGAGGCGCACGGACATGCGCCGGAAGAGATGGAGACGCTTTCGCGCATCATCGCCGAGCTGAACGAGCGCTTCGGGCTCGAGCTCGGGCCCGAGCACCGCGTCACTCTCGGGCAGATGATGGAGAAGCTCGAAGGGGACCCCGCCCTCGACGCCGCGGCGCGGGTGAACACGCGCGACAACGTGCGGCTGACCTTCGATCACAAGGTGAGCCAGGTGATCCAGGAGATCGTCGATTCCAATTTCGATCTCTACAAGCGGATCACCGACGACCGGGCCTTTGGAGAGGTGATCAGGGATCTGCTCTTCGACCAGTACCTCCACAGCCACCGCAGCGCCGAAGAGCTGATCAAGAGGGGTGAGTCGAAGACCCTGGAGTTCAAGTCCACGCTGCGCTGGAACCTGGTGGAGGACCGCAAGGACGACAAGCGCGTGACCCACGCCGCGCTGAAAACCATCGCGGCTTTCCTCAATACCGAGGGAGGGGATCTCCTATTGGGGGTGGCAGACGATGGAGCCGTCGTCGGGATCGAACGGGACCGGCTCGACAACGACGACAAGTTCATGCGCCATCTCGCCCAGGTGGTGCGCAACGGTTTGGGCGACCGCGCCGGGACCTGCATCGATCCGGAGATTCAGATCGTCGACAGCAAGGGGGTCTGCGTGGTGAGCTGCCAGCGCAGCCCGGAACCGGTGTTCCTCAGGTGGAAGGGGGTGGAGAAGGAGGAGGGGGGCGACTTCTTCGTGCGCAGCGGCCCGGGAACCGTGAAGCTTTCACCCGACGACACCAGGGAGTTCATCCGAACCCGGTTCGGCGATGCGGGGCCGCAGTAGTTGGTCAGGGATGGCTTGAGGGATAACCAGCGCGGCATCAGTGAGGAACCTGCCCCGAAGCGGGTCTCTGATCCCCGCAAAACCCGGCGGCTGCGCCGGACCTTCCGCGTCGTTCCCGATCAGTACTGCCGGCCCGATGGCCCGGGGCCGGCGGGAGTTTCGTCCCCCCACCGGCCCCGGTGCCTCGTGCCGTTACTCTTCCGCCACCGTCAGTTCGATCTCGATACTCTGGGTCCCCTCGAGATACAGACCCACCTCCTGCTCCGTGGAAGCAGTTGGCAGGGAGCCGTCGGGAGGAAAGAAATCTCCGAAGAACCAGATGTCGCCCGGTCCGGTGTCGGGAACATCGCCGGGAGCCTCTCCCTCCGAGCCGGGTTCACCCTCGGGTATTTCCGGGGGAGGCGGCGGCGCGGAAAACGTCAGGCGGGCCTTCAGGACGATGTTTTCGTCCGGTTCGTTCAGGCGGGCAAAAACATCCTCGAGCTTTTCCTCGTCTCCGAAACCGAATCCCGGCGGTCCGAAGAACCCGAAATCCCCTCCCTCGTCATCCACCAGGTTGGCCGCGGAAGCGACCTCGAGCAGGTAGAAGCCGGGGGGGATCGTATCCGGTATGGCGAGCTCCAGCCCGATTTCCCGGTCGGCGCGCCGGCCCACGCGCAGGGAAGCGGTAATGGCCAGCGTGCTTCCCAGGCCGGCCACGGTGTCCGCGGAGACTTCCACCACCTTGGCGAAGCGGGGCTCCGGTATCATCTCGATGTGGACCTCGGCCTCGGCCACCTGCAAGGCGTAATCGTTTCTCGTCATCAGCTCGGAGAGTGCGAACGACAAATCGCCCGAGGCAGCGCCGATCAGGGAGAAAAGTCGTCCATCCGGCTCCGCGTAGAGGCGGGTGCGGGCAAGCACCGAGTCGGAGCCGGCGAAGGAGAAATTCGTCGTGACGCGAACACTGTGGTCCGGATCGTCGTCGACCCTGTTGTACAGAGGGCTGAAAGAAGCAGAAGTGGCGAGACTGAGGGTGGTATACGAGTCGAGACCGACCGTGGGCATATGGTGGGTCAGCTCGAGCTGGCTCCCGGATGGAAAGGTGTACATGCTGCTGATCGGTACCAACTCCGGCTCCTGGTCGAGCATGCCGCGAACCGCGGGCAACCGGTCTTCGGTTATGGTTCCCCGCACCGTCGGGTTCAGGGTCGCGAACTTGAAGGGAGCCGAGAGGTTGGAGATTTCACCGAGCACCTTTGCCTCGATTATGGGAAGCTCTACCGGACCAACACCGAAAAATGGATGCCCGAATCCGTATATCCGGTTGCCGTCGACGTACGATATGGTTCCGATCGAACCTCTGGTGGTTTCACCGAGCAGCAGACCGACGGCCAGGGGCCTGCCGGCCTCGAAGCTCTCCTGGCGCTCCTGGGTCAGCCCCGCGGAGACGGCCTCACCCAAGGGAAACAAACCCCCTCCCCCCGGCTGCGGACCGTGGAGTCCCGTGCTCACCAGGGGGATCTCCAGGGGGGTGATACGGGCCCCGTCCCACGTGGCCGCGGGTTTGGCCGCGGGCACCGTTCCCTGCGAGCCGATCACCCATTCAATGGGCGTGGCGAAGAAGTAGTAGGGCGGGTTGTCCTGGGAAGAGAATCCATAGGCGATGGCGCCCATGGTGCCCTGCTCGGAAAAGACGGGGGAGCCGCTCATGCCCCGGGCGATGCCCCCGAGCTGGATCAGGACCGGGTCCGAGGATTCCACCATGATGACGGGCATGGGCTGCATGAAGTCGTCGACCACCTGGACGAAGAGCATCTCGAGGTCGGCGAGCTCGCCGTTGGCGAACTCGGTGCGCATGTACAGGGGGGTGCCCGTGGGAATGGCGCGGACCGAGTCGATCGGCACGACGGCGGAAAGATCCCAGGGCATCAGTTCCCCGCTCGGGCGCAGCACCGTTTCTTCCGGAGCGGCCGGTGGAGCGTCGTCATCGTCTCCACAGGACCAGAGGGAAATCGCGAGCGCGATCAGGGCAAATCGAATCGTCATCTGTTCTCCTTTTCAGGGTCGGATGTGGGGTTCCTGTCCGTTCCGGTCGGCCGCCTCGATGAATTCCACGGAGTCGGCAGACCGGGGTGGAACCGGAACCAGAATCTATTGGGGCTCCCAGATCCTGCCACTTTGGGGGACCCCCTTCCTTCCAATTGGTTCCTGCGATGGAGGCTGAGGAAATGGAAGCCTGTATGCCAAGGCGAATCGCCGGGATGGTGCTGGCAGCGGCGTGGCTCGGCTGGAACCTGCCCGTAACCGGGCAAGCGCGAGCCGCGGACGCATCCGGCCGGACCGATCCTGTCTTTGCGGCCGCGGGCAGCCGAACGAAGGCGCGTGCAGGCGAGCTGGCTGTCTGGGAGATCCAGGGGGCAGGTCACGTCTCCCCGCACCTCGGGGCCAGGGTGCGGACCTCGGGAATCGTCACGGCCGTTGCGCCCAACGGCTTCTACCTGCAGGATGCCGCCGGCGACGGGGACGACCTCACCTCCGACGGCATCTTCGTCTACACCCGGAAGAAACCCGGGGTCGCCGCGGGGGACGCGGTCTCGGTCGCCGGCAAGGTCGGGGAATACGTTCCCGGCGGCGCCCGCACCAACAACCTGTCCGTCACCCAGGTCGGCGGATCTCCCTCGGTTTCCGTGGCCTCGTCGGGGAACCCGCTGCCGCCCCCTGTCGTCGTCGGGGCTTCCGGCCGCCGGCCTCCCGCGGTAATCATCGACGACGACGGCTTTTCACATTTCGACCCGGTCTTCGACGGCATCGACTTCTACGAGAGCCTCGAAAGCATGCGGGTGACCATCGCCGCGGCCCGGGCGGTGGCACCGACCACCCGCTTCGGCGAGATCTACGTTTTGGCCGACCGCGGAGCCGGCGCCAGCGGCCGCAACCGCCGCGGCGGCCTCACCCTTTCCCCGGGCGACTTCAACCCGGAGCGCCTGCAGATCGACGACAGCCTGATGCCCGGATCGATGCCGGAGGTCGACACCGGCGACAGGCTGGGGGACGTCACCGGGGTGGTCGGCTACCGTTTCGGCAATTTCGAGGTGCTGCCCTCGACGGCGCCCACCCCGGTTCCCGGCTCCCTGGAACCGGAGGGCACCACCCTCGCCGGGGACTCCAGCCATCTGCTGATCGCCTCCTTCAACCTGCTCAACCTCGATCCCAACGATGGCGACGGGGACGCAGATATCGCGGACGGGCGCTTCGCCGCCCTCGCCGCACAGATCGTCGGCAGCCTGAACAGCCCGGACATCCTCGCCCTGCAGGAGGTGCAGGACAACAGCGGTTCGGAGGACGACGGAAAAACCGCGGCCGACCGCACCCTGCGGACTCTGATCGACGCCATTGCGGGCGCCGGTGGTCCGGCTTATTCCGCGATCGACAACCCCCCAGCCGACGGGAAGGACGGCGGCCAGCCCGGCGGCAACATCCGCGTCTGCTTTCTCTACAATGCCGGCAGGGTGGAGCTGATCGGCCAGCCCCTCCGCCTCGAGGACGGCGACGGCGAGGATGCCTTCGAGCGCGCGCGCACGCCCCTGCAGGCCACCTTCCGGTTCGCCGGCGAACGGATCGTCCTGATAAACAATCACCTCACCTCCAGGGGCGGCTCGTCGCCGCTGTTCGGGGCGCTGCAGCCGCCATCCATCGGAGGCCTGGACAAGCGCGTGGCCCAGGCCGAATTCCTCAAAGCCCACGTCGACGGCCTGCTGGCTGCGGACCCAGAGGCGAGGATCGTGCTGCTGGGCGACTTCAACGAGTTCCGGTTCGGCGCCCCCATGGCCATCCTGGAGGGCACTTACGGCGGCGGACCGCAGCTGCTGTTCAATCTCGCCGACGGCCTGCCTGCCGCCGAGCGCTACTCCTACATCTACGAGGGGAACTCCCAGGAGCTCGATCACATGCTGGCCAGCCGCGCCCTGCTCGACCTCGGGCGGCGGTTCGGGGTCGTCCACCTCAACTGCGAGTTCTCCGGCGCCCCCAGCGACCACGACCCCTTGGTCGCCCGCCTGCGCCTGCGCTGACGTCGGCCTTTTCCGAAGGGTGGTCCGGGAGTGAGAGCGGGGAGGTGATGAGGCCCTGCCGAGGAGCGGGGTGCCGGAAGGCACTCCCGGCGGCCCTCGTTGGGACCGGGCAGCCGGAAAGCGCGGCAAGGGCTTGCGGGATCGCGCGGGGTGCTGGCCCCTTTTGCTGCAGACCGCTGGCGGCGCCACGTCCTTACTCGAGGTAGAGGAGCCGCCGCGTCTCCACTCGGTGGGGGTACTGCAGGCGCGCCAGGTAGACTCCCGCGGCCACCGGCGCGCCATGCCGGTCGCGGGCGTCCCAGCCGGCCTGGTGGGAGCCGGCGGGCTGGACTTCGTTCACCAGGGTGCGTACCAGCTGCCCGAGGACGTTGTAGATCTCCAGCCGCACCATTCCTGGGCCGGCCAGGCGGTAGGGGACCTGCGTGGAGCTGTTGAAGGGGTTGGGAAAGCTGGGCTCAAGGCCGCCTGAGGCCGGTATGGAAAGAGCCGTCACCTGCCCGCCCGCGGCGGGTGAGTTTTCCTCCCCCAAGAGCGCCTGCACCTCGGCGGCCGACAGCGTCCTGGCGTAAATCCTGAGGTCGTCCAGAATGCCCCTGAGAACCTGGCTGGAGTCGAACCCCCCGCCCAACCGGTCCTGGTCCTGGCCGAGGATGAGCCCTCCGGCATCAATGACGAGCTTTCCGTACTCCAGGTACCCGCATTGATCGGTATAGCCGACGCCGTCGACGAAGAAGTCGACGTTGCCCTCCGAGGTATTGCGGACCACGGCGAAGTGATGCCAGGCGCCGTCGTCGATCGGCTCGATGTCGACGTCACACCAGGGCTGGCCTTGTCCGAACCTGCCATGCGAGTAGAAGCGGAACCGGCTTTCGCTGATGAAAAAGACGATGTGCTCGTTGTCGTTGCTCCGGTTGGCGCCGCTGACGATGGCTTGCGCTCCGGACTTGGAGGTCTTCAGCCAGAAGGAGACGGTGACGTCGAACAGGCCGTCGAGCACCTGGTGCGGAAGGTCGATCCGGTGGTCGGCCGCGTTGAAGAGAACGGCGCCGTCTTCCTTGCCGAAGCGGTCCCGGGTGGGCACGGGCCCCAGCATGGTTCCGTGATACTCGTTGCCGCTGGCGTCGCGGGCGTCTCCATCGAAGCGGTAGTGGGCAATCAACCCGGGCTGCTTCCGCGGCACCTCTTCTCTCGCGGGCTTGAGCCGTTCAACCGCCACCACCCGTACCCCGCCTCCCAGAGTCAGCTCCAAAACCTGGCGGCGCCCTTCGTTCAGGGGAATGCTGAACCAACTGGCCACCACCTCTCCCCCTGTGTTGCGGGCGCGGGCGCGGTAGAAGCCGGTTACCCGGTCGGCGCTGGAAATAGTGAGATCCACCCGGCCAGCCGAGTCGGTGACCGCCCTCCACGCGTAGTCGGCGGGGCGGCCGGAGATGGCGCGTGAAAACTCGAGGGTCAGGCCCGCGGCCCCGTCGCCCAGGATGGTCGCCTCGACTTCCGTGCGGCTCCCGGGGGGTGGCGGCACCTTCACTGGTGGGGGGGTGGGAACGGCCATTGCTCCGGGATACCAGACGGGGTCCCGGTTACCCCAGGTGTCGCGGGCATGGGTGATCCGCGCCATGCGTTCCGAGGCGATTTCTACCAGATAGATATCCGGAGCGCCCTCGCGGCTCGAGGCAAAGGCGATATACCCCTGGTCCGGCGACCAGGACGGGTCCGATACGTGAGAGAAGCCTCGAGTGATCCGGCGGGCGGTTCCCTGCCCCAGGTCGAGGACCGCGAGCTCCCCGTCGGCGGAGTACGCGATCCGGCCCCCACCGGGAGACCACGCGGGATACCCCTCCCACTCCGGGGCATCGGAGAGGACGGAGACGGCTCCCGATATGGGATCGACGGAGCGGATGTCCCCTTCCTTGGAGAAGGCGATGCGCAGGCCGTCCGGCGACCAGCTGGGATGCGAGGCCGGCGCTCCCTGAGTCAGCTGAAGCGGATCGCCCCCCTCGGCGGAAACCAGGTACAGGTCCCCCTCTCCGGTGCGATCCGAAATGAAGGCGATCTGGCGGCCGTCCGGGGACCATGCAGGCTGGTAGTCCGACCCGGGATGGTTCGTCAGGGCCCGGTGCCCGGCGGTGCGGCCGTCAGAATCGAAATGGAACAGGTATATCTCCTGGTTCGAGGTGTAGCGATTCGAAACCGCGGCCAGCGTCCGTCCGTCGGGCGACCAGGAGGGGTTCCAGAGTTTCCAGACCACGTGGGGGACTGCCCGCCTCACCCCGCTTCCGTCGATGGTATTGATCGTATGACTGCCGGCCGGGCGTGAGGTGAAGGTGATCTCGCCTGTCGAGAGATCGGCAAGAGAGAGCGCGCTGTCCGAGGCGGCAGGGGCGAGGCTGTCGGTCGGTTCGCTCGTCAAGCGGAATCCGTCCACTGCGATCCACGCCCACCCGGACTGGGCATCGGCGTCCTCTACCCGGACATAGACCTCCACCCCGGCGAGGTCTTCGAGGCTCCAGCGGTGCAGCTTGAAGGGGTTCTGGCAGGGAAGCAGGGCTTCCCGAAGCTCCTCGTGGTTGGAAGCTCGTCTCAGCGAGATCTGGCTGAGGTTGTTGTCGCAGGAGGGGCCGTTGAACCCGGAGATCCTGAACTCGAGGAATCCCCCTGGAGCGGTGAAGACCTTGGAGGATAGCACGCCGGTGTCGCGCTCGCCGTTGCCGTTCTTGCAGCCGCCGTTGCCAGGCCATATCTCGTTGCAGGTCGTGGCGTAGAAGCGTCCGCTCTTGCCGGGATGATCGAACTCGACGACATCCCACCCCTGGCCGCTGACGATTGTCCAGGAGCTGAAATTCCCCAGCTCGAAACCGCCGTTGCCGCCGAGGAAGTCTTCATCTGCCATAGCGCCTGCCGACAGGAGGGCGCTTGCGGCGACTGCTCCGAACAACCAGTTCCGGTACATGTTGCGAATCCCTTTATGCGCTGCCTTGTCCCAGGACACCGCGCCCGGGCTCGGGACGACCGGGTTGCTACCCCCGGTAGCAGTTTGCAGGACCGACTGAATTACATCAAAGGACCCTCCCTGTCCTAACGCCTCATGCCGTTCCCGCAGGGCAGGTTACCTGCGCGGTGCCCTCAGCTCGACCCGGCGCAGGAACTGCAGCTCCACCGGTCCGAGGAGGCCGCTGCCCCGGAAGCACGTGCCCGGTCGGGCAGCTTCTCATGTGGTTGGCGAGGGTGTTGACCACCTTCACCTCAGGGAAGGTTCCCGCCCCCCGCGAGCGCGGGGAAGAGCCCGCGCCGCGGTAGCGCCGGGAGGTGAATGGCAGTTGTTTACCTCACGGCGGACAGGATTGACAGACCATCACATTTCGCAAGGAGACACGCCATGGCTGGCAACGGAAAAGTTCAGGTGCAGATGATCGGCTTCGCCACCCTCAAGCTGACCTCGCCGCAGGGCAAGGTGCTGCTGATCGATCCCTGGCTCACCGGCAACGACTTCTTCCCCGACGGCAACCCCGCGGTGCCGGACAAGTACAAGCAGGACGTCGGCGCCTTCGGCAACGTCGACATCATCCTGCAGACCCACGCCCACTTCGATCACCTCAACCTCGGCGACATCGCCGCCCTCTCCGAGCGCTTCGACCCGATCATCCTGACGCCGGTGGAGACCGCGGTCTACATCCGCGAGCACACCGGGCTGGAGAACTTCTGCAACAACGGCTGGGGGATGAACCGCGGGCCGCTGCCGCCGATCGACGGCATCTCGGTTTCCGGCGTCCACTGCGAGCACACCTCCTCGGAGATCGTCCTGCTCGACGACGGCCGCCCCAAGGGCCACGACGTCGGCGACCCGATCGGCTTCGTCGTCGAGTTCGAGAACGGCTTCAAGGTCTACATCTCCTCCGACACCGGCCTCTGCTCCGACCTCAAGCTGGTGATCGGCGACTACTACAAGCCGGACCTGGCGATCCTCAACATCTGCGGCGGCGGCTTCACGGTCGGCGGGGACAGCGCCGGGTACGCCGTCGGCATGATCAACCCGAGGTACGTCATCCCGGCCCACTACGGCGTCTTCGACACCATGGACCCGAACCCGGATGCTTTCCTCGAGGCGCTGAAAACACACGCCCCGGAGGTCGAGGCGATCGTGCTCGAGCCGGAGGAGACCGTCGAGTTCTAGGGCCTGCCGGCTGCAGCATGAACAGGGAGGTGCGCTGATGTCCCTGCGGGAGCCGAGCTTCAGCATCGGCGTCGAAGAGGAGTACCTGCTGGTCGACCGGAGTTCCCGGAACCTGGTCGGCGAATTGCCCCAGGGGTTGATCGAGGAGTTCGAGGCCCGGCTTCCCGGGCACTTCAGCCCGGAGTTCCTGCGTCCCCAGATCGAGATCGGGACCTCCGTCTGCGGATCGATCCGGGAGGTGGCGGAGGAACTCAAGCACCTGCGGGGCACCGTGGCCGGGATCGCCGGCGGTCACGGACTCGCCCCGATCGCCGCCTCCACCCATCCCTTCGCCCGGTGGCGGGACCAGAAGCACACCGACAAGCCGCGCTACGAAATCCTGCACAAGGATCTCCAGGTCGTCGCGCAGCGGCTGCTCATCTGCGGGATGCACGTCCACGTCGGCATCGAGGACGAAGACCTGCGGATCGACATCCTCAACCAGGTATCCTACTTCCTCCCGCACCTCTTGGCGCTGAGCACCTCTTCGCCGTTCTGGGAGGGGACCGAGACCGGCCTGCAGTCGTACCGCCTCTGCGTTTTCGACGAGCTGCCGCGCACGGGCCTGCCCGAACGCTTCGAGAGCTACGGGGAATTCAGGCGCACGGTCGGCCTGATGGTCTCGGCCGGCCTGATCGAGGACGCGACGAAGCTGTGGTGGGACGTGCGCCCTAGCGCCCGTTTCCCCACGGTCGAAATGCGCATCACCGATGTCTGCACGAAGCTGGAGGATGCGCTCTGCTGCGCAGCCCTGTTCCGCTGCATCTGCCGCCTGCTCTTCAGGCTCCGCCGCGACAACCAGCGCTGGCGGATCTACCCTTCGTTCCTGGTCGAGGAGAACCGCTGGCGGGCGCAGCGCTACGGCCTCGACGAAGGCATGGTCGACTTCGGCCGCGGCGAGATCGTGGGGTATGCGCAGCTGATCGACGAGCTCCTCGACCTCGTCCGCGAAGACGCCGAACAGTTCGAGTGCGTCGCCGAGGTGGAACACGCGCGCAGGATCCTCCAGCGGGGGACCAGCTCGCACCTGCAGAGGGAGGCTTACCGGAGGGCGCTGCAGTCCGGTAAGCCGCGGGAGGAGGCCCTCCGGGCCGTGGTCGACCTCCTTATCGAGGGAACCGTGGAGGGGCTATAGTGCCTGGGCGCGCAAGCACTAGGCCCGTAATTGACCTGGTCATTTGACCAGGTGTAAATTCCCTGATGTTCGAATACAAAAATCCGTTCCGGTGGAAGGAAAGCCGACCATGAAGACCATGGGTATCTCCGAGTTCAAGGCGAAGTGCATCGAAGAGCTGAAGACCGTTCACGATACGGGGGAATCCCTCGTCGTCACTTTGCGGAAGCGTCCCATCGCGACGGTCGATCCCTATCGGGAGACTCCACGCAAGCGGCAGCTGGGGAGCCTGCGCGGGCGCATGACCATTCACGGCGACATCGTCCACTGCGACTTCTCCGACCACTGGGAGTGGGAAGGTTGAACTTCCTGCTGGATACCCATGTGTGGGTCTGGACCCAGGAGTCACCCGAAACTCTGGGCCCCGGTACGAGGAGTGCCCTCGCTGCGGAGGAAAACAGCCTCTTCGTTTCCCCGGTGTCGTCGCTGGAACTCGCCCAGCTCGCCTGGGCGGGGCGGCTGACTCTGGCGGGGCGGCTGCAGACATGGATCTCGGAGTCGCTGCAGGCGCTGCTTGCGGAAACGATTTCCCTTACCCACGAGATAGCCGCGGGGGCGTACGACCTGCCCGGCGAGTTCCATCGGGATCCCGCCGACCGCATCCTGGTCGCCACGGCGAGAGTCCACGACCTCACTGTGGTAACCGCGGACAGCCGCATCCTCACCTGTTCTCACGTGATGTCGCGCGACGCGCGCAAGTAGCCGCGATCCCGGACAGGGGGAGTCTTCCGGCGGCCCGGAAGCAACCCGCTCAGCGCTTGAAGTTGCGGCCCCGGTAGGCGAAGAAGACCGCCCTGCGGTCGGCGTCCCCGCGCCAGGGGAAGGCGCCGTGGGTCTGCGCCCCGGCGAGGAAGATCAGCACGTCCCCCGCCTCCATGCCGACGTGGCGCACCACCTGCATCGGGTCGTCGTCGCAGGAGGCGATCCCCGCGGGCAGGGGGTAGCGCCCCTTGTGGCTGCCCGGAATGCAGCAGAAGCCGCCGTCCGCGGCGGTGACGTCGCGCAGCTGCCAGGCGACGTTGAGGTGCTCGCAGTAGGCGCGCCCGTTCCGCAAACGGTAGTGGTTGCCGACCCCGGGCTCTGCGGTGCCGCTGTGCAGGTAGTGGCCGACCCCGCCCTTGCGGTGGGCGAACAGCGAGCACTGGCGGCACTCGAAGCCGCTGCCCACGATCCAGTTCAGCCTCCGGATCAGGGCCGGGTGGGCGATCATGCGGCGGAACGGCTCGCAGTACGGCTCGGGCAGCTGCCAGGGGTCGGACATCGAGGCGCCGTGTCTGCCGGCGAGGCGCTTCGAATCCCGCGCCGCGTCGCTCGGGCCGGCGTTGACGAGGTCGGCGTTCCGGTCGATCGCCTCGTTGGCCGCGGCCAGCCAGTCGGCGTCCATCACCCCCTTGACGACCAGGTGGCCGCACAGGTCCCAGTGGTAGAACTCCTTGTCGTCGATCTCCGCTTCCGGGTCGCGCAGGTAGATCGAAGGGTGGTGGATTTCGTCGCCGTCCTCCTCGACACGGGAGGTCTCGCCGTCGGTCCGGACCGGGGGCGGCAGTCCGTCGCGGTCCGGGTCGTGCATCACCGCCCGCTGCGCCGGGGTCAGCGACGGCAGCCAGTCCCGCGCCGGTTCGCTGCCGCCGCGCCAGTCGTGGGCCCGCACCTGGGAGTGGACGTAGGTCCAGGCCAGGGTCCGCGCCGGCCTGGAGCCCTTCCGGGGCCGCACCCCGTGCACCAGCGAGTGGGCGCAGAGCAGCAGGTCCCCGGCCCGCAGGCCCGGCTGCAAGGTCAGCCCCATGTCGTCTTCGCCGGTGAGCACGTCTTCGGGGGCCTCGACTTCCGAGTTGTGGCTGGCCGGGATTAGCACGAAGCCTCCGTCTCCCGGATCGACATCGGTCAGGGCCCAGAGGGCTCGCACCCCCTGGCAGAGGCGGACCCCTCCCCGGTGCAGGTAGGCGCGCGACCAGTCGACCCACTCGCCGCCGCCGGATAGCCTGCCGTCAGCCGCCGCCCCAGGGGCGCCGATCCACTCCGGCCCTTCGTCGCAGCAGTACTCCCCGCCGAGGATTTCCGAGAGGTAGCGCCGGAGAACCGGGTGGTCGCGCAGCTGCAGGAAGGGATAGCGGTACGGGGCGCCGGCCGGCAGCGACCCGTCGACGGCGGCGTCGAAGGCCTTGTTGAAGGTGTCGACCTCGACGTGGGAGAGGGCGTTGCGGACGATGAGGTAGCCGCACACGTCGAAGTAGTAGTTCTCGTGTTCCGTCATGGTCGTCGCAGTCACGGCACCCTCCTTGGGGTGGAATGCGGGGAAAAACTACTGCTGGTTCCGGTTTTCAGGCGCGCACCCCCTTCATCCTCCCTACACCACCGCCAGGGCCGCGAGCATAGCCTTGATGTAGCCCACCGCGTAGGCCAGGGACTGGGTGGCCTCGGGACCGTCCCCTTCGAGGGCGGGGCAGTGGTCGGGGTTCAGGCAGCCGTCGAAGCCGACGCGCCGCAGCTCGAGCAGGACCTTGAACATGTTCATGTCGCCGTCGTCGAGCAGCACCTCCTCGAAGCCGTTGGCCGTGGCGATGCTGCCGCGGACGTTGCGGAAGTGGACCATGAAGATCCGGTTCTTGCGGCCGTAGTTGTGGATCTCGTCGAGCACCAGGGGCAGGCCGCCCGCCTGGCAGCGGGTGCCGCAGCAGTAGAGGTAGCCGACGCTGGGGCTGGGGAAGGAGTCGATCAGGCGGTGGAACCCGAGGCCGCCGAAGGGGGCGTCCGGGCTCGGGGGATCGGAGGGATGCATGATCAGCCGCACGCCGTACTCCTCGGCTATGGGGACGAGCTTTGCGTAGGCGTGGCAGACCCGGCCCCAGTAGCGCTCCTGCTCCTCGGCGGAGGGAGGGACCGTGCCTTCCTCAACGCCCTCGCCGCGGTACACGTAGCCGCCGCGATGGACGGCGCGGTGGTCCTTGCGCATCCACGGGTACACGTCCCTGGCGAAACCGACCCGGCCCAGGGGCAGCTTCGCTTCCCCCAGCACCCGCAGGGACTGGCAGCAGTTTTCCAGCTCCTCCTCGGCGCCGTCGCCGTCGTCGACGTAGGTCTCCGACAGGTAGGGCAGGGAAACGCGGTTAATCTCCATTCCCCAGGATGCGATCTTCCTCTTGATCTTCAGGGTCTCGTCGAGATCGAAATACCCCTTCCCCGGCTCGTTGGGTATGGGCAACCCGTCGACGGCGTCCGCTCCGATCTGGCAGACGAACTTCAGGTAGGAGTCCTCGAGCTCACGGCCCCAGACAGCGACTTTCACGATGCGTGCTCCTGTTTCGGGTGTGGTGTGCGGCACCGGATGCGCCGGCGGTGGGCATACGATAACAGCCGCCCGCCGGAATTGTAAACCATGTTCCCGGACTGTTTTGCCTGGAATGTGGCGGGCCGTTTGGAAAAAGGCGGGTCCCTTGCGAACCAACGCGTTACCTCGAAGTCCATGGCCGCCTGCGACATATGAGTCTCGACGAAGTACTGTTCCAGCACCGGGTGCACGGCTGGTCCCTGCTGGAGGGGATCATTCCCCCCGGCGAGGTGACCGAGGTGCGGGAGAGCATCGAGGAGACAGCGGCGAGGCGGCTCGGCCGGACCTGGGGGACCAACACCGAATCGGTTCATCCCCTTCTGCATCAACCACGACCAGGCGATTCGCCCCGTACCTGGCGCACGAGCGCCTGCTCGCCCCCATGCGGGCAATGTTCGGCCCTACCTCCGGATGGGCTCCGTGAAGGGGTTTGTCGAGTTTCCCGGCACCGGGCGCCGACCAACCGCACCGCCGGCCTCGACTTGCCGATCCCCCATCCCGGAGAGACCCAGGTGACCGGTGCCGCGGGCAGCGTGCTGCTGTTCGACAACCGGCTCTGGCACACCGGAGGGGCCAACCGCAGCGACGGTCCCCGGGTGGGCATGATCAACGTCTACTTCCCCTGGTGGCTGTGCCAAGATCAGAACATGCCGCGCGGAAACGACGCGCGGGAGCGGCTCAAGGAGGAGACCGGTCTCAGGGCGTGTGTGTCCTATCTGCAACTTGACAGGGTATCGATTAAACGGTGCGTTATTTTCCTAAGTGTCGGCCGGAAGAATCATGAGCTGCCAAGTCGAAGTGTTCTTTCTGAAAATGCCTTAACAATGAACCACAAGGGAAACCGATCGGATGAGCCAACGGTACGAGAAGCTGAAAACGCTGCTTAAAGAGCTGTTCCAGCTCGGCCAGCCAGACCTGGACTTCGGCATCTACCGCGTACTGCACGCCAAGAGCGCCGAGGTGTCAAAGTTCCTTGACGAGGACCTGCTGCCGCAGGTGCGGGCGGCATTCGGCCAGTACAGGACTGCCGACAAGGCTGAGATTGAGAACAGGCTGGCCACGGCCATCAAGCAGGCGGAGGGGCTGGGCGTCGACCCGGAGACGACGCAAAGGGTCAAGGGCCTGCGCGCCCGGCTCAAGAGCGACGCCGTGGACATCGGCGCGCTGGAGAGCGAGGTCTACGACCACCTGTTCAGCTTCTTCCGCCGCTACTACTCCGAGGGCGACTTTCTCGCCAAGCGGGTCTACAAGCCGGGCGTCTATGCCATCCCCTACGAGGGGGAGGAGGTCACGCTCCACTGGGCCAACAAAGACCAATACTACATCAAGACCAGCGACTACCTGCGCGACTACGCTTGCCGCCTGAGGCCGCAAGACGATAAGAAGCCGATGCGCGTGCACTTCCGGTTGGCGGAGGCCACCGAGGGGGAACACGGCAACGTCAAGGCAGCCGAGGGCAAGGACCGCTTCTTCATCCTGGCGACGCCGGGAGAATCAGGCCATGACTTCATCGCCGAGGAGGACGGCGAGCAGGGCAAGGAACTGGTCATCCGGTTCGAGTACCGCCCGGCGACGCTCACCGACTGGCCCGAGGGCGAACGCGGTGGAAAGAAGAGGCCTCCCGTCCAGAAGGACCTGATCGGGCTCGCAGCCAAGCGCGTTCTGGCCGTGACCGACACCGAGTTGTCGCCGTGGATCTCGGAACTGGGCAAGCAGCACGTCATGACGAGCGGCGAGCAGGCCGACTACAGCCGGCTTGAGGCGCACCTCCGGCGCTACACGGCGCGCAATACCTTCGACTACTTCATCCACAAGGACCTCGGGGCCTTCCTCCGCCGGGAGCTGGACTTTTTTATCAAGAACGAAGTTATGCATCTGGACGACGTGGAGAACCAGTCTGCGCCGCGCGTCGAGCAATACCTGTCCAAGATCAAGGTCATCCGCAAAATTGCCGGCAAGATTATCGACTTCCTCGCGCAGGTAGAGAATTTCCAGAAGAAGCTGTGGCTGAAGAAAAAGTTCGTCGTCGAGGCCACTTACTGTATCACACTCGACCGCATTCCAGAGGAGTTCTATCCTGAGATCGTCGCCAACGACCGCCAGCGCGAGGAGTGGATACGGCTATTCGCCACCGACGGCCTCGACGATGCAGACGGGACTGGCACGACGCACTCAGAACCGCTGACCATAGACTTCCTTAGACACAATCCCAACTTGGTGGTGGACACGGCTCTTTTTGACCCCGCCTTTGCGACTATGTTATTGGCCTCGAACGAGGATCTTCAGTCTTCGCTCGACGGCATTCTTGTTCACGGCGACAACTTTCATGCGCTCAAGCTCCTCCACGGCATGTGTCGCTCACTGTTTAAGTGCGCCTACATTGACCCGCCCTACAATACAGACGGGAGCGCCATCCCCTACAAGAACGACTATCGCCATTCTTCGTGGTGCACGATGATGCGTGACCGTGTGGAGGTCGCGCATCCCCTCCTGAAGGCGGACGGCGCAATCTTTGTCAGCATCGACAAGACGGAGCGCACCATCCTTGAACACGCCCTCGACGACGTGTTCGGCTCTGGCAATCACATCGAGGAACTGATCTGGACCCAGGCAACGGCGAACAGCCAGTTGCCCAATTACTCAACGAACCACGAGTACGTCGAGGTCTATGCAAATGACCGCAACGCCGTGGAGCGCGACGCCGAGATGTTTCGCGAACCGAAGCCGGGCTACGCCGAGGTGATGGAGCTCGTGGAGCGTCTTCGACCGGACTACCCCCCAGTTGGCGACGTGGAGGCAGCGATCAAAGCACTTTTCGGCGAGCACGTAACCGCATACAAGGATGAATGGGAGGCGAGCGGCCAGGAGTGGGACGCGGAGGCGAAGCGGCAAGATCCCTGGCGGGGGATCTATCCGTACAACCGGGCTGAATACCGGGATTCCGCAGGACGACTGATCGCCGAAGAAAATGCCAGCGCGGCCAACGCAACAATCTGGGTGTGGAGCGAGATCAGTGCGGCCGCGCCGGCATCTAAGCAATCACCGACGACACGGGACTCGAGTCACTTTAACTATCGGTACTACAGGCCCCTGCATCCTGTTACAGGGAAGCAGTGCCAACACCCGCGGAGCGGCTGGAAGTTTCCACTAAAGCCTGATCCAGACAATCCTTCCCGGAGGAGCTTTGTGGAGTTCGAGAAGGACCATCGAATCGCATGGGGAGAGGATGAACAGAAGTTGCCACGAACCAAGGGCTTCCTTCATGAAGTAGAGACCAACATCGGTACTAGCGTGTTCTACGCCTATAACGATGGTGAGAGTGAGTTGAACGACATGTTTGGCGAATCCGGGCTGTTCCTGTCGCCGAAGAGTTCTAGCTTCGTGCGCAAGTTCGTCAGGCAGGTGACACGAAAGGATGACTGGTTCATTGACTTCTTTGCCGGTAGTGGCAGCAGTGGTCACGCGGTGATAGCGCAGAATCGAGCAGACAGGGGCCGCAGAAAACAGGTACTCGTCGAAGTAGGTCACTACTTCGATTCTCTTCTCCTGCCCCGCATTAAGAAGGCGTCATACGCTACTTCCTGGAAGGCTGGTCGGCCAGTTTCGAGCGCTGGCGGGAATCAGATGTTCAAAGTCGTGCGACTGGAATCCTACGAGGACGCCCTGAACAACCTTGATGCCAGGCGCAGCGCGGCGCAGGCTAGCCTTCTGGACGCTGCCGACGCGGGCGGTGCGGATGGGCTCAAGGAAGAGTACCTACTGCGCTACATGCTGGACGTCGAGACGCGCGGCAGCCAGTCGCTGCTGAACGTTGCCGCCTTCAGCGATCCAACCGCCTACCGGCTGAAGGTGAAGGCGCCGGGCAGTGACGAAAGCCGCGAGGTCAACGTCGATCTGCTGGAGACCTTCAACTGGCTGATCGGCCTCACGGTCCGGCACATCGCTGCGCCACAGACCTTCAGCGCCGCGTTCGAGCGCGACAGCGAGAATCGCCTACGCCTGAAAAGCCGCCTCAAGCAGGAGGCGGACGGCCCGTACTGGTTCCGCACCGTTACCGGCACCACCCCCAACGGCCGCAGGACGCTGGTCATCTGGCGCAAACTTACGGGCGAGCCGGAGCACGACAACTTGGTGCTCGACGAGTTGTTCACAAAACAGGGCTTTTCCGCAAAGGACAGGGAATTTGATCTCATCTACGTCAACGGCGGCAATAATTTGGAAAACCTCAAGAGCCCAGATGATTTGTGGAAAGTGCGGCTCATCGAAGAGGACTTCCATCGGCTGATGTTCGAAATGGAGGAAGTGTAATGGCGCGCCGCGCCAAGACCCGACCTCAGGTTCCATTCGCGCACAAGCTTGTGCTAAATCAGTGGGTTCTATCGCTTTTCAACGTCTCAAGTTTCGAGGAACTGGCGGAACACCTGCGGGAAGAAGAGCTGGAGGGACTGGACGAAAACAACATCCACCGGTTCCACCACGCCCTCACCACGCACCACTTCGACCTGCCGCTGCTGCCTCCTGAGCTGCTGCTGGAGTACGACCAGAACATCGTAAAACACACTCAACGGCTAAACGAACGACGGATCATGCACGGCGAGGAGCCGGTTGTGTGGAAGTACTTCCAGTACTTTGCCCTCGTCTTCACCGAGATCTACTTGGACCGCTACTTCCGCGATCCCGAGGTGCTGCTCGCGGAGCTGAACACGCAGGTGGACGCCTATAATACGGACAAGCTCGAGGCTGACCGGATCGAGCCTTTCGACGAGGCTGCCGAGGCTTGGCCGCAGCTCAACAAGCTTGCCTTCTGGATGGCCACCGGTAGCGGCAAGACCCTGTTGATGCACGCCAACATTCTGCAGTATCAGCACGCCTTGAGCCGGCACGGTCCGCGCCGCGATCTGAGTCGGATCCTCCTGCTCACCCCCAACGAAGGTCTCTCACAGCAACATCTGCGCGAGTTCGAGGCGGCGGGCATCGACGCTGAGCTTTTCAACAAGGACGGCCGCGGGCTGTTCAGCGGGCAGGCGGTCGAGATCCTCCAAGTGACCAGGCTGCGCGACGAGATGGGTGACAGGACCATCGCCATCGACGCCTTCGAGGGGAACAACTTGGTGCTCGTGGATGAAGGGCACAGGGGTGCAAGCGGGGGAGACGAAGGCGTATGGATGCGCTTTCGAAATGCATTGTGTGAAGAAGGGTTCTCGTTCGAGTACTCCGCCACCTTTGAGCAAGCGGTCAAGGGCAACCCCAGGCTTACCGAGCTGTATGGCAAAACAACGCTGTGCGACTACTCGTACCGCTATTTCTACGGAGACGGCTTCGGCAAAGACTACCAAATCTTCAATCTGGACCAGGGAACCCAACAGAACCACATCGAGCTGTACCTCGTGGCCTGCTTGCTCTCGTTCTTCCAGCAGCAGCGTCTCTACCGCGAACAAGGCGGCACATTCCGCCCATTCAACATCGAGAGTCCTCTATGGATCTTCGTTGGTGGGCGGGTAACCGCGACGCTCGCGAAGAAAGACGCTTCGGACATCGTGGAAATCTTGCAGTTTCTGGCCCATTACGTGGCAGACCGCACCGGAAGCATCCAGCGCATAAAACAGGTTCTCAATCAGGGCCTTGTCACGGCAATGGGTAAGAACCTGTTCGCCGGGCAGTTCGCGTATCTCAACACCTGCGGACTCACGCCAGAGGAGGTGTTTGACGAGACGCTGGCGACGATCTTTAATGCCCCGGGCGGGGGCCAACTCTACGTCGAGGACCTGAAGGGCGTAACCGGCGAAGTAGCCCTGCGGCTGGGCGCCGAGAACGAAGCTTTCGGAGTAATCAACGTGGGCGATGACGCCAAGCTGGCGAAACTGTGCGACCAAAAAGGCCTTGCCACAGGCGAGCGGGAATTCTCGGGGTCGCTCTTCCACGAAATCAACAAACCGGTTTCCACGGTGAACATGCTGATCGGCTCCAAGAAGTTCACCGAGGGCTGGAGCAGTTGGCGCGTTTCAACCATGGGTCTGATGAACGTGGGCAAAGGGGAAGGCGCGCAGATCATCCAGCTCTTCGGGCGCGGCGTGCGGCTCAAGGGGTACGACCTGAGCCTCAAGCGCAGCGGCAAGACGGATCTGTCTGATGGTATTGAGCGGCCGGAACACATCGGTGTCCTTGAGACGCTCGGGATTTTCGGCATCCATGCCGACTACATGGCGCAGTTCCGGGACTTCCTCGAAGAAGAAGGTCTACCCACCAACGACGACCGCATCGAGTTCCTTTTGCCGGTAATCAAGGACCTCGGAAAGCAGAAGCTCAAGACGATCAGGCTCAAAAAGACGATCAATGGGGTCAGCACCGAATTGGGCCATGCCTTTCGCAAGCTCGGGCGGGTGCCAACTGTCGGGCCCCCGAACCAAGCCAGTGATCCGCTTACCGAATACCTTCAGAGAAACCAAGTGCTGCTCAACTGGTATCCGAAGATCCAGGCGATGAAGTCATCTGATTTGGCCAGTGGCGATGCCCATGGGTCACGGAACGAAACCCACTTGACATCATTCCATGTGGCTTTTCTTGATCTGGACCGGGTCTGGTTCGATTTGGAGCGATTCAAAGCCGAGCGCGGGTGGTACAATCTGAATATCACGCGGAAAGGTGTTGAGGCTCTACTTGGCGACCAGAGCTGGTATCGTTTGCAGATTCCCGAAGAGGAACTGGTCGGGGATTCCTACGAGAAGGTGCACCTCTGGGAGGAGATTGCCGTTGCCCTGGTCAAGAAATACACCGAGCGCTACTACACCTTCCGCAAGCGGGAGTGGGAGCTTCCACACCTTGAATATCGTTATCTGGACGATGACGATCCGAATTTCCTCGGTGTGAAAGATTCCACGGACGAGGGTTACTACCGCATTCTTATAGACAAATCGCAAGATGAGATTGTTGCCAAGCTCGAGGAGTTAAAAACTGCCATCCAAAAGGGTGAGCTGCAGCCTTGGGAGTTTCATGGCATGAAGGCTATTTGGTTCGGCAAGCACCTCTACCAGCCATTGCTCTATTTGGATACGAAAATCGTCGAGATCACTCCCGCACCGCTGAACAAGGGCGAGCGACAATTCGTTGAGGATCTGAAGGAGTTCCACGACCAGGAGGAGGGCTTCTTCGAGACCCGGGAACTCTACCTTCTACGGAACCTCAGCAAAGGCCGCGGTATCGGCTTCTTCGAAGCTGGCAACTTTCATCCCGACTTCATCCTGTGGTTGCTCGCCGCCGGCCAGCAGCATGTCCTCTTTGTGGACCCTAAGGGACTCCGTAACCTCGGACCCGGCGATCCAAAGATCCAGTTCTACGAGACCATCAAAGAAATCGAACAACGTCTGGGCGATCCCGACGTTCACTTGGAGTCCTACATCGTCTCGAACACTTCCTCCGTGACCATGCGAAGGCAGTGGGGCATGGAGAAGAGTGAAATGCGGAAGCGGAACATCCTTTTTCAGGAAGAGGACAAGGCAAGTTACGTTGGAGCAATGCTAAAGTAGGTGCAACAGTGAAGGAGAAAAAAGTGAGAGTACGACGATGAAAGATAAAATAGGGGTGCGACCTGTGCTGAAAGATTCCACCGCGCTTCACAAATCTCTCACTACTCGCTTCACAAATCTCTCACTACTTTGGTGTCTTGGGGTTTCGGGGGAAGCGCTTAGGCCGTGGCTAAAAGAGTCGGGCCGGGGTTATCGCGGTGACTGTGAGTGATCCAAGTCGGGAAGCATGGCGCAATGCGTTTGGGGAGGCGTTGGGCCCGCTATCAGGGACCCTGACTGCACATCGTCAGGGGCTGCCGGACCTGGGTAACGCTGAGTATCAGGAGCTGGCAAAGCGCGGTCGGGTGGACGTGAAAGCGCGAGCGGTGCTGGACGATTACCTGACGGAAATCCACGCGGACCCAAGCAAGGTGATCGAGCTTGTGGTGAAACACCCGGGGGTAGGTGCGGTCTTTGGTGGACAGGGTAAAGATACGGCGACGTTCGTGACGATGCCTGGTAAGGGTTTCCGCGTCGAATTGAAGCAATTGGCGCAGCGGGCAGCGACGGATCGGCGCAAGACGGGGAGACGAGGCAGCAGCGGAGGAAATGGACAAATTCCTGACGCTTGGTACGGAAGGACGTTTGCCCGGTTACAATGTTGTGGTAATTCGCGGACTGGTGATGAACGGCGTGGTTGAGCTTGGGCCGGACGCCGGCCTCGCGTCTTATGAAGACGCGGTTAAACGCGGAATGCTCAAGAAAGAGGAGCCTGCGCCTTGGAATGACGTTACACCCTACAGGGATATGCAAGCCTTGGTACTGTTTCGAAAAATGATCTGGAGCCCTTGCCTAGTGACCCCAAGGACGTCGAAGCACGTCAATGACCCGCCGCTACGGGTCAAATTCTCTTGGAGAAACGGTCTAGCGGACGAAGTGCTTCTCAACCTGTTATCGCTTGTGACATCGCAACGGATCGAGGTGGTGGAGATTCTCTCGTGTGCGCCGGATTTCGTGGACGTGGATCCCAACTTCGGGCCCGGAACCAAGGTGGGGTTCGTGTCCACGGATTGGTGGAAGGTGAAGGAGCTGAAATCGGAGCATGTCACGCAGGCCCGTCGCCTGTTCTGCGAATGGACGAGTTTCGGGAGGGACAAGCGTGATCTCCTGGAACTGGCGCTCTCTCGGCTAGTTTCGTCGGTGCGGCGCAATCGAGGAAGATTCTGGCAGGAGGACCGCATCCTTGATGTAGCTGTGGCACTGGAAGTGATGTTTCAGCTGAAGGGTGGCGAGTTGACCCACAAGCTGTCCGTAAGGGCTGCACACCTTCTGGGCGACGAGCCGGAGACTCGGGTTGAAGTGTTCGACGCGGTGAAGCGTTTCTATGATGCCCGTTCTGGGATCGTGCATGGGGGCCGGGACAGGAAGAGCGGGAAGCGGAAGGAGGCCGCGCAAATCGCAGAGCAAGGGTACGAGCTTGGCCGAAAGGCGTTGCTGAAATTCCTTGAACGGGGAACGTTTCCGGATTGGAAAAAGCTCGTTTTATCGGTGGAGTGATCGATAGGCGTGGTGGCGCTCGCCGTGCGTAGACCCTGACCGCGTCAGTCCTCGACCCGGCTGCCCGGGGCACCTCAGGCGAAAGCGATCTGCGTCTTCATCGCCTGGCTGCGATTGTTCGCAATCCGGAAAGCGAGCTCGGCCTCCTCGAGAGGAAGGGTGTGGGTTATCGCCGCTTTCACGTCGATGGCTCCGGACTGCATCAGCCGCACCGCGGTCGCGAACTCCTCGTGGAACCGGAACGAGCCGCGCAGTTCGAGCTCCTTCACGGTGATCTGCATCGTCGGCACGGTCATGTCGCCGCCGAGCCCGAGCTGCATCACCACGGCGCGCGGACGCATCGCCGCTACCGCTCCTGACAGGGCCGCGGACGAACCGGTGCACTCGTAGAGCAGATCGAAATACCCCTTGTCCGCGGCGTACGCCTCCAGCCCGCCGGTAGCTTCGGTAACGTCGATCACCCGGTCGGCCCCGGCCGCGGCCGCGTGCTTGAGGGCGTTGCCGACGAGGTCGGTGGCGACGATCTCGGAAGCCCCTGCCCAGCGCGCCGCCAGGATGGAGAGCACCCCGATCGGCCCGCACCCGGTGACCAGCACCCGCTTCCCCTTCAGCTCGCCGGCCCGGCGGGTTGCGTGCAGGCACACCGACAGGGGTTCGGCCATGGCCGCCTCTCCCGCGGAAAGCCCGTCCGCCTTCACGCACTGGGAAGCGTCGGCGACCAGCTCTTCGCGGAAAGCCCCCTGGATGTGCGGGAACGGCATGGCGGAGCCGTAGAACCGCATGTCGGGGCAATGGATGTGCAGGCCGCCGGCACAGAAGCGGCAGTCCCCGCAGGGACGCGAGGGAGAGACCGCGACCAGGTCTCCCGGAGCGAGACCTTCAACCTCGGGGCCCACCGCGGCGATATGGCCGGCGACTTCGTGCCCGAGGATCATCGGCTCCCTGAGGACCACCGATCCGAAGCCCCCGTGATTGTAGTAGTGGAGGTCGGTTCCGCAGACGCCGCCGGCAGCCATCCGGACCTTGACCTCGCCGGGACACGGGGCGCCTTCTCCGCGCTCCTCGATTCGCAGGTCCCCGGCTTTATGAAGGACGACGGCTTTCAAGGGAGTCTCCTGAAGTTCGACTAGAACTGGCTGTGCTTCGGAGGAAGTAAATGAAAATCGGCAACCGAACCCGCTGGTACAAACAAAGTTCGAATTACAATTGGAGGAAGTCCTGGCGCAGAAGGAAAGTATTGGACTTGACGGGCAAGTCGGCGCTGATTCCCGGCTCGCCAAGGCAAGCTCGTCAAGGCGATTGGAAACCAAAAACCGAATAGAGAGAGATAGAGAGAAAAAGCAGGCCATGCCCCGACCTGAAGCAAATCGACCCAATGTCCTCGTCTTCTTCACCGATCAGCAGCGGTGGGACACCTCCGGGCTGCACGGCAACCCGCTCGACCTGACGCCCAACTTCGACCGCATGGCGCAGCGCGGCACCCATGTCCGGCGCTCCTTCACCTGCCAGCCTGTGTGCGGGCCGGCGCGCTCCTGCCTGCAGACCGGGATGTACGCAACCCGCACCGGATGCTACCGGAACGGCATCCCGCTGTCCGGCGAGCTGAAGACCCTCGCCCACCACTTCGGCGAGGCCGGCTACGCCACCGGATACATCGGCAAGTGGCACCTCTACTCCAGGGAGGCCATCGGACCGGTGCCGGCCGGGCATCGCGGCGGGTACGACTACTGGCTGGCCTCCAACGTCCTCGAGTTCACCTCCGACGCGTACAAGACCACCCTGTACGACAACGACAATCAACCGGTCGACCTTCCCGGCTACCGCGTGGACGCGCTGACCGATGCCGTGATCCGGTACGTCGACGGGCACAGGAACGAGCCCTTCTATCTCTTCACCTCGTACATCGAGCCGCATCACCAGAACCATATCGACGATTACCCGCCCCCGGACGGGTACCGGGAGCGGTATACGGGAAGGTGGATGCCGCCCGATCTCGCCGCCCTCGAGGGTTCGGCGCACCAGCACCTCGGCGGCTACTACGGCATGGTCAAGAGGCTGGACGAAGCGCTCGGCAGGATTCTGGACGCGCTGAAAAGCCTCGACCTGCTCGACAATACCGTCCTCCTGTTCACCTCCGACCACGGCTGCCACTTCAAGACGCGCAACAACGAGTACAAGCGTTCATGCCACGAAAGCTCGATCCGCGTGCCGACCGCGTTCCACGGCCCCGGGTTCACGGGCGGAGGGCAACTCCAGGAGTTGGTGAGCCTCGTCGACCTCCCGCCGACCCTTCTCGATGCCGCGGGGATGGCGGTTCCCGCCGAGATGCAGGGCCGCTCGCTTTGTCCGCTCCTGCGTGGCGATACGGCCGGCTGGCCGCAGGAGGTCTTCGTGCAGACCAGCGAAGCGCAGGTGGGGCGGGCGGTCCGGACGCGGCGCTGGAAGTACGGCGTGGATGCACCCGGCAGGAGCGGCCGCGATTATCCCGGATCCGACCGGTATGTCGAGCAGTACCTCTACGACCTCGAGGCGGACCCCTACGAGCTGCGGAATCTCGTCGGGCTCCGGTCGCATGAAGCGGTGGCCGCGGCGATGCGGGAACGGCTGATCCGGCGCATGCTCGAGGCGGGGGAGGAGGCGCCGGCGATCGAACCGGTCCCTGCGCAGGAGAGCGGACAACGCCGCGTGTCGGAAGAAGAAGCGGGAAGCTGATGAAACACCGATTTCAGGTGCCGCGGGCATGTCGTCGTCGAGATCGCCGCACCGCTTCTCCATGCACCCTGAGGCTGGGTGGAGCGCGAGACCGCGCGGCGCTTCGGGCGCTGCAAGGCGTCCCCTCAGGACGAACCGCGGGCATCGACCTCGGCGCTGCTCCACGGAGAGCGCGGCGGCCGCCCGCGAGCGCGTGCGGCTCGCGTCACACGGTACATGGCTGACCTGCTGGTGCTCTGGCCTGTCCTGCTCTTCTGGCCGGCGGTGGTGCTGAGTGTGCTGGCGGCCTCCTTCGGACTGGCCCGCAGGCGTCCAACGTCCGTGCTCGTGGCCGCGGTCCTGGTCGGCCCGGCGTCGGCGTACCTTGCCGCATCGCCGGGCTTCTTCCTGTGGGGGTTGTTTCCGGTCGGCGTCTACCTGGTGGCAGCGGTTGCTACCCGACGGAACCACAGGAAGCTGGGCACAGCTCTGGTTGCGGCGAATGCCGGGTTCTTCGGGTGGCTGGCGCTTTCCGTATTGGGTTGAGTCCGGTCCGTGGACGGTGTCCTCGCCGGCGCCGGCATGCTGGACCTGTTGGAGGGCCCCGGGTACGGCGGGCTCGTCCGCACGGGCGGGCAGCTCGCCCTCGCGGACGTCCGGCTGCTGGCCCCGGTGGCGAACCCGCGCCTGATCGGCGTCGGCCTGAACTACGCCGCCCACGCCGCGGAGAGCGGCCATGACCCGCCCGATCGGCCGATCCTGTTTCAGCTGCCGGCCACCGCGGTCTGCAACCCCGGCGACGGCATCGTCTACCCGAGGCAGGGCAGGGTCGTGCATTACGAGGGGGAACTGGCCGCGGTCATCGGCACGGCGGCCCGCCGCGTGTCCGCGGACCGTGCCCTCGACCACGTGTTCGGCTACACCATCGGCAACGACGTCAGCGAGCGCGTGATCCAGAAGGCGGAGATGGACAACGGCTGCCTGCTGATCGGCAAGGGGTTCGACACCTTCAAGCCCCTGGGCCCCTGGATCGCCACCGGCCTCGACTCTTCGGACCTGCAGCTGACGACACGGCTGAACGGACGCGTCGTGCAGTCGACATCGACCGCGGACCTGATCTTTTCCGTGGCCGAGCTGATCGAGTACCCTCAGCGCCGCCATTACCCTGCTGCCCGGGGACGTCATCCTGACCGGCACCCCTTCCGGCGTCGGCGAGGTACAGCCCGGCGACGTGGTGGAGATCGAGATCGAGGGCATCGGCGTGCTGCGCAATCCGGTGGTGGCCGAGGGGGTTGCCTGAATTGGCCGCTACTCCCGTTCCCCGGACGAGCTGAGCGTCCTGGCGCGACCCGGACAGGCCGTCCTCTTCGATGGCTGGCTCTACCACCGGGGCGCGGCCAATACCTCGGGCACCCGGCGCCGGGTCTGCCTGATGTGCTACCGGACGCCTGGATGAAATCGCGCGAGCCGTTCGACGGCCCCCGGGTCACCGCCCTGCGCGAGAGCGGCAGCGACGAGCGGAAGCTGCTCCTGGGGGGAATCGAGAAGTGGTAGCCGGGCGGCACCGCCCTCACTCCTCTAGCCCCGCCTCCTGCAGTACCCCCAGCAGACAGGGCACGCCGAAAAACAGCAGGCTCAGGTACATCGGGCTCATGCCCACGGCGCCGCGTTTCCTCGGATCGTCGCTCCAGTCCTGCGATTCGGCAAGGCGGACCAGCAGTACCCTGCCCACCTCCAGGTAGCCCCGCTCGCCGGTCAGCTTGAAGCACATAGCCGAGGCGGCGTCGAAAGCTCCGGGAGCGACGACGTATCCTGGATCAGCCATGTCGGTGAGACCAATACCGTCTGGCGTGGCAATACGTATTCCAATTTCTACGAAGCAACCGGCGGCAGAGGTTCGATCACCATGGACGATCTGTCTCATTTTCAAGCAGCGCTTCCGCAAAGAGGCTGGTGCCGAGTTCGTTCGGAACGCCCCCACCGCCCATCGTGGATATCCGGAAATGATCGCGAGAATTTGGACAGATGGCTGAGGGCTATTCCAGAAGAAAGAGGAACAATCCCGATGAGTGGCATGATGCTGGGCGGAGGCGCATCACGCCCCACCCTAGGCGACTGATAGATCAAGTGCGGCCACGCGCCCCCGCCGCCGATGAATCCGTAGAACAGGGCGACCTTATCGCTCCTGCCTGAGCCGGTCCAGCAGGCGGCCCAGTTGCCCCACCAGGTAAAGCGGCAGCGAGAGCAAGGTCATTTCCACGCGCTGCCGCGTTCCGCTCACTTGGTGCCGGATGGACTGGACGGTGGGCGGATTGAGGTCGAAGCGCACCGCGAGGCGCGTCCCTTTGGCCAAGGCGAACTGATGCAGCGAGCGCAGGGTGCCGCTGGTGCCGGCTTTGACTTCGACCGGCACGATCCAAGCCCCCCGGGCAATCGCGTAGTCAACTTCGGCGTTGGCACTTTTCCCTTCCCGCAGCCAGTAGTTCAAACGGGGCGTTTCCCGACCCTCTTCCAAGTAGAGTAAGTGTTGCCCGACGAACTGTTCGGCCAAGGCTCCTTCATTGACCAGTTGGCGGTCGTCCAGGTCCTTCAGAGCCAGCCAGTCCAGGCCGCACAGACGGTTCATCAGGCCGATGTCCAAAAAGAGGAGTTTGTAGGTCTTCCAATCGACATCGGCGTGGATAGGCACCCCGGAACAGGTACTGTGGAAGACGGGTGCAATGACCCGGGAATTGACCAGCAAGTCGATGGCGGCCCGCAGTTCGCGGGCGGTCTCCTCGCGGTCGATCCGGGTGTATTTGACTTTGCGACCCACGGTCCGGGGAACGTAGTTGAAGACTCGCTGCAGGCGCAGCAGGACTCGGGCGGAGGAGTACTTGGCAAAATCGTCCTGGTAGGTATCGACGATGGACTGATGCACCGGCGTCACGTCGGCAAAGCGGCGGGTGGAGCTATATGCGGCTACGGCTTCGGGCATACCACCCACCAGCAAGTATTCCCGCTGACAGGCCGACAAGCGGGTGTGGACGGTATGGGGCAGGGGATGCTCAAGGGTGTAGTCCGGCAGATAGGCCAAGAGGGGCGGGTCCAGTTCGGCGAGAAATTCTTCAAAGCTCATCGGGCCTAGGTGGAAGTATTGAATGCGTCCTACCGGCATGGTAAAGGCGTGTTGCGAGAGGACGAATTCGAGCAGGGAGCCCGCGGCGATAACCGGCAGCTCGGGGTGGTCTTCGAAGAAATAGCGCAGGGCGGGCAGGGCGTGTGGGGTTGCTTGGATTTCGTCGAGGAAGAGCAGGCTGCCCGCTGCCAACAGCGGTTGACCCAGCAGCCCTTCGAGTTCCCGGCGGATGCGCGTCAGGTCCAAGGTCTGGAAGACGGGGTCCAGGTCTGGGTGGCGCTCGAGGTTGATTTCGTTGGGGTGCAGGCGATGGGACTGGGCGAATTGCCGCACCAGGGTGGATTTACCCACTTGGCGAGCACCGCGGATGACCAGCGGTTTTCGCTGTGGGGTGGCAAACCATTGGGCCAGAGCGCGTTCAGCCGATCTATACATGATGAATAAAATGCCCCCTTTTTCGTACGTGCAATGTACGAAAAAGGGGGCATTATACAACTTGGTGTTACGCACCCAAAGCCTTAAACACAATGCTCGACACGGCCTTGGAAATCAGGGCCAGCGCGATGGAAGACATGCCGACCAAGCCCATCCTGCACGAATAGCCGGCCAGGAGAATCGGCGCGTACGCCCGCCAGCGCGCAGCCGACCCCCTCCCCCTCGTGCCAGGCCACCTCCTCGGCGTACCGCCGGAAGTCCAGCCGCCCGCCGTCCGCAAATTAGTTCTCGGAAGCGTGACAGGGCATCGGTAAATTAACTTTCCATTGTCTGCCCATTCGTCCCCAAACCCCAAAGGAGGTACGAGATGGGAATGCTCCTGACCTTCGCCCTGGTTTTTGCCGCGCTGCTCGTCGTGCTGATCGTCATCATCACGACGAATCTCTTCATCTGCCAGCCCAGCGAGGTCATCATCTTCTCGGGCCGCAAGCGCGTAACCTCCGACGGCCGCGAGGTCGGCTACCGCGTAATAAAGGGAGGCCGCGCCTTCCGCATCCCGCTTCTCGAAAAGGTCGACCGCCTCGACCTGCGCACGATTCCCCTCGAAGTCTCGATCACCAACGCCTACTCGAAGGGGGGCATACCGCTGTCGGTCCAGGGCATTGCCAACATCAAAATCGCCGGCGACGAGCCCCTCCTCGGCAATGCGCTGGAGCGCTTCCTCGGCAAACAGCTGGTCGAAGTCCAGGAGATTGCCAAGGACACCCTCGAGGGCAACCTGCGCGGTGTCCTCGCCACCCTGACCCCCGAGGAAGTCAATGAGGACCGCCTCAAATTCGCCGAATCCCTGATCGGCGAGGCCGACGTCGATTTGCACAAGCTCGGCCTCGTCCTCGACACGCTGAAGATTCAGAACGTCTCCGACGAGGTCGGCTATCTCGACGCCATCGGCCGCAAGAGCACGGCCGCCGTCCTCAAGGAAGCCGAGATCGCCGAGGCGGAGAACCGCGCCGAATCCCAGGAGAAGTCGGCCGGGGCCCGCCGTCGCGGCGAGGTCGCCGACGCCGAAGCCCAGGTCCAGATCGTCGATGCGCAAAACCTTCTCCGCGTCCGCAAGGCCGAGCTTGAAGGGGAGGCCCTGGCCGCGGAAAAGCGCGCTGCGCAAATCGCCCGCAAGGCCGAGGTCCAGGCCGAGCAGGAGGTCGAGCAGGAGCGGCTGGCGTTGCAGAAGCGCCAGCTCGAAATCGAGGTCATCGAGCCGGCGCGCGCCGACCGCGACGCCGCGGAGCTGCGAGCCAAGGGGGAGGCGGCCAACATCCTCGAGAACGGCCTCGCGGAGATCCAGGTGCTCAAGCAGAAAAACCATGTCTGGACCGTTGCCGGCTCCAACGGCAAGGAGCTTCTGCTGATCCAGATGCTCCCGGGCCTGGTCGAGCAGATCACCGGCATGGCCAAGGACATCAAGATCGACCACCTCGCCGTCGTCGATTCCGGAAACGGCAGCCACAGCGGTCTGCCCGCGGTCGTCCACCAGATCGGTGCGCTGGCGCCGGCGCTGTTCGAGAGCATCAAGGCCACCACCGGCGTCGACCTCGCTTCGGTCATCGCCGAGAAGGCCGACGGCCAGCCCGCGGCCCAGGATGGGTAGCGTGGATCTCTTCTACCTGTACCTGAGCGGGCTGATCGTCGGCGGCATCGCCGTCGGCGCCTCGCTTTTCGGGGGAGACGGCGATGGCCTGGGGGACGGGCTGAGGGCGCTGGCCTTCCTGCGGCTCAGGACGCTGTTGTTCTTCGCCTTCTTCTTCGGGCTGGCGGGAATTCTCGGCAGCCAGTTGATGGGGCAGGGTGCGGCGTTGTTCACGGCGCTGGGTACAGGTATGGTCTGCGCCTTCCTGGGAGACTGGGTTCTCAGCCGCCTGAGCACCTCCACCGCGGACAGTTCCCTGGAAGGGGACGACCTGGTCGGCCTCGAAGCCGAAGTCACCATTCCCATCGGCACCGGCGGCACCGGGAAAATTTCCGGAACCATCCAGGGCCGCACCATCGAGCTCCTGGCGCGCCGGGCGGAGGACAAGGTCCCTCTCAATCCCGGGGACCGCGTGCTGGTTATCGAAATGCGCGACGGCGTCGCCATCGTCGATACGAACTGAATCGGCGATACTGCCGCTGGAAACGGCATACCGCCCACAGGGGGCCAGATCCTTGCCTCCGGTACCGGTCACATGCTTGCCCTGCCTCAACCGAGGCATCAACCCAATCTCCAAAGGAGGAATCCCATGAAATCCGCCCTTTCCTTCCTGCTCCCCGGCCTCCTGGTCCTGGGCGCCTGCTCGGACCGCGATCCCGTTTCCTCCAACTCTCCGGGCGAGGCGTCCGGCAAGCGCACAAGCAGCAGCCTGACCCTGAGCGCCCCGGTCGCGGGGCTGGCCGAGTCGCGGGCAGAAGCGCCCGCCTTCGAGGCCGGACCGCTCGGCGCGGTCGAGATCGGCGCCGGCGAGGCCATCCAGATCCGTTCGGTGCTCGCGCACGTCGTCGTGCCGTCGGTTGCCGAGTGGTTGCGGTACAGCACCGAGTTGGCTGTCCGGGACTTCGGCAGCATCCACGGTCTCGAGGTCGAGCTCGGCGAACCGCTAGACGGCGGGTGTTCGGCGGAAGGGGGACGCGCAAGTGCCGAGCAGATCATCGCCGACCCACAGGTAGTCGCCGTCATCGGCACTTTGTGCTCGGGCGCGGCAGTGGCGGCCTCGCCGCTGCTCAGCGAAGCGGGGCTGGTTATGATTTCGCCGGCCAACACCTCGCCTGCGCTCACATCCGACCTCGCCGGCAACGCGAGTCCCGACTACCACCCCGGCTATTTCCGCACTGCCAACAACGATCTCTATCAGGGGCAAGCGGTCGCCGACTTCGCATACAGTGAACTGGGTCTGCGGCGCATGGTGTCCATAGACGACGGCGACCCGTACACCATGGGCCTGACCGTCGCCTTCGGCAATGTGTTCCGCGAACTCGGCGGCGAGGTCGCCGGCAACGCCCGAATCGAGAAGGGGACCACGGACATGGCGGACATCCTGGAGGAGTTCGCCGCAGCCGAGCCGGACGGCATCTTCTTCCCGCTTTTCATTGCGGAAGGCTCGCCATTTGCCGAGCAGGTGAGGGAGGTCGACGGCCTTAAAGATGCGACGCTGATCACGGACGCGGCTCTCTTTCTGTCGGAATTCCTCGGCACACCGCAGTCCGAAGGCATCTACTTTGCCGGGCCGGAGCCCGTGCACAGCTCGAACGTCAATGCCGCGACCAACAAGAACGCCGACGCGGTTCTCGAGGCGATCGAAACCACCTATGGCGTGACTCATGCCGCTCCGTACTGGGCGCACGCCTACGACGCCACGACCGTGCTGCTCAGCGCCATCCAATCCGTTGCGGTGGCCGAGGGCGGCAAGTTGTACGTCGACCGTGCCGCGCTGCGCGAGGGTATCGCGGCGACATCCGGCTTTCAGGGCCTCATCGGCACGCTCTCCTGCGACGATTTCGGCGATTGCGGCACCGGGGGCGTGAGCATCTACCACCACACGGACCCGGAGATCACGGACCCGGGGCAGTTGTCGGTGGTCTACCAGTTTGCTCCGTGACGGGTCGGGAGGGGGACTGTGGACGGCGGCAACTGAAACGACCGCGCCTGCCCGGCGCGGGAGGCCATGAACAGATGGAAGGAGCCGGCCTGCAGCAGAGTCTGATCGAGCTGTCCGAGCGCGTCCTGGTGGGGGGTTGCTTCGGGATGTTCCGTCTCCCCGACGAGGTCGCCGCGGTGTTCCACCGGGGCGAGGGCAGCCGCATCCGGGACGTGGCCGGGAAGGAGTACATCGACTACGTCCTCGGCTCGGGGCCCCTGATCCTGGGACACGCCCACCCCGCGGTGGTCGCCGCGGTGCGCGAGCAGGCGGGGCTGGGTTCGACCTTCTACGGCCTCAACGAGCCCGCCCTCCGCCTCGCCCGGCGCGTCACCGAGGCCGTTCCCTGCGGCGGCCTGCTGCGCTACGGCAGCTCCGGAACCGAGGGAACCTTCACCGCCCTGCGCCTGGCCCGGGCCTTCACCGGCCGGGAGAAGGTCCTCAAGTTCGAGGGCGGGTGGCACGGGGCCCACGACTACGCCCTGCAGAGCGCGGCCCCCTCCGTCCCCGCGGAGTACCCGAACCCCGTACCCGATTCCTCGGGGATTCCGGGGGCCGCATCAAGGACCGTTCTCGTCGCCCCTTTCAACGACCCCGAGGCCGCGGCTCTCACCGTGGCCGGGCACGCAAGGGATCTCGCCGCCGTCATCGTCGAGCCCCTGCAGCGGGCCATTCCCCCGGAGCCGGGCTTCCTGGAGAGGTTGAGGGAGGTGACGCGGTCCCACGGCGTGCTGCTGGTCTTCGACGAGATCGTCACCGGTTTCCGTCTCGCCTGGGGCGGCGCCCAGGAGCGCTACGGCGTGGTCCCGGACCTGGCCGTGTACGGCAAGACGATCAGCGGCGGCTATCCGCTCGCCGCGGTCTGCGGCCGCGAGGAGGTCATGGCCCTGGCCGACCCCCGGCGCAAGGCCGAGAGCGGGTACGTCTTCGCCAGCGGCACCATGAACGGCAATCCCGTGGGCTGCGCCGCGGGCCTGGCGACCCTGGACGAGCTGGAGAAGGAGGGGGTCTACCCGCGGCTTTTCGAGACCTCGGACCGCCTGCGGCAGGGCCTGGAGGAGGCCGGCCGGCGCCTGGAGCTCCCCTTTCAGGTGATCGGCGACGGTCCGGTGCTGCAGCCGGTGTTCACCGAGGCGCCGGTCCGCAACCACATCGACGGGCTGAGGGCCGACGCCGGGGCGGCCCGCCGCTTCGGCGTGGAGATGATCCGCCGCGGCGTCCTGGTCACCCCCGGGGGCAAGCTCTACCTGTCGCTGGCGCACAGCGCCGGCGACGTCGACCGCACGCTTCAGGCGGCCGAGGAATCGCTGCACGTCGTGAAAGGCACGCTCCAGTCACCGGCCGCCGGTCGCGGTGCCGGCGGGGCGGCCGCTGCAAGGTGAAGACCAGGCAAACCCGCAAAGGAGGCGGAAGAGAATGGAACCGGATCTGTTTATCGAGAAGTCGGCCGTCGTCGGAGGCGGCCTCATGGGCAGCCAGATCGCCCTGGTGCTGGCCCTCGGCAGCAGGGAAACGGTGCTGGTGAGCCGGCGCCAGGAAACCCTGGACCAGGCCATGGACAGCATCCGGCGGGGCGCCGGCGACCTGCAGCGGCACGATCTGCTGAAGGGCGAGACGGCCGCAGCCGTGGCCGGCCGCATCCGCACCACCACGGAGCTGGAGGAAGCCGTCGGCACCGCGCAGTTCGTCGTCGAATCGATCACGGAGAACCTCGAGGCCAAGCAGGAGGTCTTCCGGCGCATGGACGCGGCGGCCCCCCGGGACACGGTGCTGGCGAGCAACACCTCCGGCCTGCCCATCACCCAGCTCGGCGAGCGCATGGCCCACCCGGACCGCATCGCCGGCTCCCACTTCTTCCAGCCCGCCCACATCGTCCCCGTCCTGGAGGTCATCCGCGGGAACAGGACCTCGGACGAGGCCATGGACCGCTCCTGCGAGATCTGGCGGCGGCTGGACAAGATCCCCCTGCGCGTCGAGAAGGACGTGCCCGGCTTCCTGTGCAACCGCCTGCAGCACGCCGTGATCTGCGAGGCCGTGAACCTGCTGGTCACCGGCGTGGCCGACGCCGAGTCCATCGACCTGGCCGTCGAGCTGGGCCTGGCCCCGCGGTTCACCACCGCCGGCCCCCTCAAGCAGCGCGACATCAACGGGCTCGCGATGCACGTGAACGTGGCCGGCCACCTGTGGAGACACCTAGGGGGCTGGGAGGAAGCGCTGGCCTACCTGCGGGCCATGGTCGAGCGCGGCGAGACGGGACTGAAGTCGGGGAAGGGGTACTACGACTGGTCGGGGATGGACCCCACCGCGGTGCGCAGCGAGAAGGACGAGCACCTCCTGCGCCGCACCGAGCAGGTCATGGCCGACTACCGCGCGCGGAAGGTCCACTGAAGTAGTCCGGGCAGCCCCAGAAAACTAGCCCGGCTGCCGCTTCAGCCGGCGCAGCAGGAATTGCTCCTTCTCCGACAGGGACCGGTAGAAAGACTCGGTGAGCCTCGGGGTCTCCTCGTTGGCCTCGAGCTCGCGCACATCCATCGACTCGGTGAAGTACCAGGAGCGGTTGTATACGATGACCGCGAACGGCCGCGGCTCGCGGGTATGGTTGGGGGTGCCTCGATGCGGAGTGCGGGCGTCCGACACGATCACGTCCCCGACCTTTAGCAGCAGCGGCTCCAGCGGCAGCTCCCTTGATTCCAGCCGGGCCAGCGTCTCCTGCCGTGGCAGGTGCTGCATACCCGGGGCCACTTCGAAAGGTCCGTTCTCCATCGTCATGTCGCCGAAGGTGAAACGCACCGACAGGGTCGCGGGGGGATGCCTGTGGTTGGGGTCCTCGGGGAACAGCATCGGTATGTCGGCATGCACCTTCTGGTACCCGGAGCCGGCGACAGGGGTGTCGGTGCCGTAGTAGACGACGTGCATGTCGTCTCCGAGGATGCGGCTGCAGATCCGGTTTACGGTCTCGTCGAGAAAGAAGGCGGAGTGATAGAAGGGGGGCGCGAACGGCAGGCCGATGGCCCAGCGGTTGGGGCCGCGGTTCCCTTCCGGGATGCGGCGCGCCACCTCCTCGAGCAGGGGGAGAAACCCGGCGCGGCAGGCTTCGACGGCGTCGCGGGGAAACTGGTTCTCGAGCAGGCAGTGGCCCCTGGTCAGGACTGCCTCGACGTAGCGGTCGATATCGGGGGGCATGATGATTTTCCGTTCCGGTGAATCCTGGTGACGCCCCTCAAGGCCGCCGTCGGCTGCCGGTGAGGTGCCAGCCGTCGCCGTACTGGCAGGCGTACACCTGCAGCGAAGCCCCTTCTTCCTTGCGCAGGATCTCCGCCCGGAGGGCCGCGGCCTCGCGGCTGCGGTAGGACTCCTTGGGCAGGCCGTCCCTGCCGGTGCAGTAGCCGCACGGCCGGCTCGGGGTGTTCCTGCTGCCGGGTGCGAGATGCCACATGCCGCAGCGGTCGCACCGATAGGGGACCAGGTTCCTGCGGTAGCGGCTGTTGGCGTACTCGGCCGCTTCCCGGGCGTCGAATTCCGAGTCGTACTCGGTCAGCGCTCCGGCTGTCCGGCTGCCGAAGCAGGTTTCGCTCTTGCGGCTCATGCGCACTCTCGCTCCCCCGGCGTCACCGATCCTCCACCGGGACCCGGATGTGGGCGTTGGCCTGTGCCAGGGCTTGCGGGTTTTCCTCCAGCAGGCGGAATCCCCGCTGGTTCTGACGATCGGCCGCCTCGGAGCGGTCGAGCACCGGCTGCTGCAGGGTGTCCCGCTCACCGGGACAGAGGTGCCTCATCAGCGGCCGCAGGGCCTCAGGCAAGGCGAGATACTCCTCTTGGGAGAGCGGCCGGCAGACGATGCTGGTGCTGAAGGCATCGCCCGGGGCGTAGTCGTCGACCGACAACCACCAGGGACACCAGCGGGTCACCATGGCCGCCCGGTCCCGGCCGCTGCGGTTGTGCCGGGGGGAGGCATGCCAGGTACGGGAGTCCTGGATATACACCGATCCGGCCTTCGCCCTCACTTGCATGTCACCGGGGATCGGAGCGGTGACCATGATGCCGTCGCCGGGGCCGCGCGGGTTGCGTTTGTCCTTGTGCGATCCGGGGACCGCCCAGGTGCCGCCGGAGTTTTCATCGACGTCGGTGAGATACCAGATCATCACCAGACACATGGTTACGTCCGGGAAGGGCTGGCGGATGCAGCCGGCGTTTTCCAGGGGCGATCCCATGCCGTAGGCCGACAGGTCGTGGGGCCAGTCCGTGTGCCATCCGCGCACGCCGGCGCGTTCCCGGTGGGCCGCCACCCCGGTTCCGTCGGGCTTGCCCGCCTCGACGATGCGCGGATGCAGCTGGGCGATGCGCAGGTGGTCGTCGAGGACGCAGCGCGCCAGGGCGGTTACAACCGGGGAAGCCAGATGGCGGGCGAAGCGGGGCATCCGGACGATGTCGTTGGGAGGTTTGGGCGGGTGCCCGAGGCGGCGCACCGGGCGCAGCTCCACTCCCCCTCCGGCGCCTTCCGGCGGCGCCCCCGGGGGCGCATCTTTACCAGAAAGCTCTCTGATCGCCTGGATGTTGCGGGAGATGACGTCCCGGGCGGCTGCCACCTCCTCCCGGATGGCCTCCACCTCCCCGTCCGGGATCACCTTGTCGATGACGCAGAACCCGTACCGGTCCAGGGAATCGGCACAACCGCTCACCACCTCGGCGACCGGTCGTGCGGCGTTGAAAGCGTAGGCGCGAGTGCTTACCAGCTCCGCGGTAAAAGCACCGGGGTCGTGGCAGGCCCGGCGCAGAAGTTCGCGGGTCTCCCGAAGCTCCCGCTCCAGGCGGACCGCTTTGGCGTGAAGCTCGTCCCTGTTCATGGCGTGGTCCCTGTCGGCCGGTTCTCCCTCCGGGCTGCCGGCCTGCGGGCTGGCTTGCAGAGGAACCATCGACCGGTTTTTGGTTGCGGCGGAGAAGGCATTGTTTGAAAGGAGTGATCGAGTTGGGATGGCATCCGGATCGAGCTCCTCCGGGAAAAGATCAAGCCGGAAAACGCTTCAGTGTGACTGGAGGGGCGAAACCGCCGAACTCCGATTTCCCCAATCCGGACCAAAGGAAGGATAACACCTTTAGAAATGTCCCGATACGGCACGCGACCCATCGAAGCAAAGCCCCACGGTCAGCCGGGGGGAAGTGAAAACCAGAGCTCCACGGGCCCGGGATGGGTAAATCTTCAGCCGTATCCCCGCCCCGGAACACCCCGGATGGTTGACGGGATCGCAGTCGATTACCGCGCCCTGGTCTCGCGCGCCGACCTCGTCTACCACAGCCCCGCGGAGGTGTCGATCGACGGGACCCCGATCGGCAACGGCATGATGGGGACGACGGTCTGGACGACGCCGGGCTCGGTGCGCTTCCACCTCAACCGGCGCGACCTCTTCTCCTCGGACCGCAACCACGCCGGCTCGCACCGCAGCCCGGTCGACTACCGCGGCGGCTGCGCCCGCATCGAGATAGATGTAGGTGGCCAGGCGTTCGCGGCCGGGGATGCCTTCCGCCAGCACCTCTCCCTGTACGACGCCGAGGTCGCCATCTCCGGAGACGGGGTGCAGGTGCGCTGCTTCCTCTCCTCGGCCCGCGACCTCCTCGCGGTGGAGGTCGACGACCGGCGCGTGCGGCCGCGGGAGATCCGCGTGACCCTGTCGATGTGGCGGGCACCGGAGGTGACCACGCCCCTCAATCTCTGGAACGCCAAGCGCTGGATTCCCGAGGAGATCGAGACCGGGGTGCACACGGCCCGCTACCGCTTCGAAGGCTCCGGCGGCAGGCTGCTGGTGGTGCAGGAGTTCGAGGAGAAGCGGTTCTTCCGCGACGAGGAGTACCGCGCCGGGTCCGCTGTGGCCGTGGCGGTTCCGGGAGCGAACCCCCCCGTCGAGGCGCACGAGGCCGCCTGGAAGCCGGCGGCCCTGCTGTGGGACGAGAAGCCGCTCGGCATCACAAACGAGCGCGAGGCGATCTCCAAGGGCCGGCCCGAGGCGCGCACGCTGGTGCTTCCCGCGCAAAACGGAGTCCGCTCGGTGCTGCTCTCCAGCGCCGCGAAAGCAGGCCCGGACGCCGGCGGCACGGGGGAAAGGGCCCTGGAGCTACTCGAGCCCGATGCGGCAGGCCCGGATTCCGGCGGCACCGGCGACAGGGCTCTGGAGCTGCTCGACGCCGCGGCCGGCATGTCATATGAAATGTTGCGGGAGGAGCACGCGGAATGGTGGCACCGTTTCTGGTCCCGGTCCTTCGTGCACCTGACCAGCGACGACGGCTTCGCCGACTACCTCGAGCGCGTCCGCACCCTGCACCTGTACTACGCCGCCTCCTCGTCGCGCGGCCCCGGTCCGGTGCCGCAGGGGGCCGGCCTGATCTTCCAGACCGAGGGGGACATCCCCCATCTCGGCACCCAGCTCTGGCACTGGATCGTCGAGATGATGTACCGGCCGCTCCAGGCCGCCGACGCCGTCGACCTGTGCGAGCCCTACTTCGACATGTACTCGCGCCAGCTGCCCCTGTGCGAGGAGGCCGCCCGTCAGCGCTGGGGGGTGGCCGCGGGCGCCCTGTTTCCCGAGACCAGCCCTGCCGACGGACCGGTGCTGCTTCCGGAAGAATGCGCCCGGGAGTTCCGCGACTACTTCCTCGGCAGGACCGGCAGCGGCACCCTGTCGGCGCGCACCCGCGTCCTCTGCCAGCACGACTCCCACCTCTACTACAGCTCGGCGTTCGACGGCAACAAGGAGGAGGAGGCGCGCCGGGGACTGCGGCCGTTCGCCGCCATCGCCCACATCGTCTCGACGGGCAGCAAGATCGCCCTGCACGCCTGGTGGCGGTACCGCCGCACCGGGGACGAGGACTGGCTGCGCGACAGGGCCTATCCGCTGCTGCGCGGCGCCGCCGAGTTCTACCGGCACCTCGCCGTCAAGGAGGAGGACGGCCTCTACCACCTCGAGGGGACCAACGTCATGGAGTCCTTCTACCTGGTGAAGGACAGCCTCAAGGACCTGGCGGCGATCCGCGGCATCGCCGGGCCCGCCGTCCGCGCCGCGGAGATCCTCGGGGTCGACGCCGGCCTGCGGGAGCGCTGGCGGGACCTGCTCGAGAACCTCGCCCCCTACCCGATGGGGAGCGACCCGGAGTCGAAGGCCCTGACCTTCGGGACCCTGGCCGACGACGTCTGGGCCGCCGGCCACCTCGGCCACATCGACGTCCCGGGGGAGGACTTCCCGAGCGAGGACGTCTGGGCGCACCCGGTCGAGACCTTCGAGGCCTGGACCCTGGAGAGCGGCGACGATGCGCAAGCGGCGATGGTGCGGCGGCTGCTCGACCTCTGCCCCAACCACCGCAAGGCGATGACCGGCAGGCATTGGCGGCCGTCGCTGGTGCGCACCCCGATCGCCTTTCCCCTGGCCGGCCGCGGCGAAGAGCTGCCCGCCCTGCTCGCCGCCCACTACAGCCTGTACAAGCCCTACCTCGCCAACGGCCTGAGCTGCTTCGAGCAGGGGATCCAGTCGATGGGACTGGAGCCCTCGGGGATGGCGGCCGGGACCTTGCAGCAGGGACTGATGCAGAGCGTGTCCCCGCGGCCGGGAGAGCCGGAGGTCATCCGCGTGTTTCCGGCCTGGCCGAAGGAATGGGAAGCCTCGTTCCGCCTGCTGGCCCGGGGCGGCTTTCTGGTGACGTCGTCGATCCGCGGGGGGGAGGTGGAGTTCGTCGAGATCGAGTCCCGGCTTGGGGAGGAGTGTCGCCTGCGCAATCCCTGGGGCGGGCCGTGTCTGCTCAGCGGGATCGGTGCGGGGGAAGGGGATGCCGCGGCTGACGGGACCGTGCCGGAAGGAGCAGGGGAAGGCCCCGCGGGGGACAGCTTGCTGGAAGAAAAGGGGGATGCCGCCGGGGACGGAACCCAGCTGGAAGGCGATATACTGAGGTTCGTAACGGTGGCGGGGCAACGGTACCGGGTCTTGCCTCAGGGCAGGCCGGAGCCGCAGGTCAGGACCATAACCCCGGAACCGGCGAGCGGGCCGGTCGGGTACTCCTTCCCCTTGCCGGGCGGGGTAACCGTCAGGGGCCGCCTCGGCCGCGGCCCCGACGAACCGGTGCGGGGCCTGGCGGCGTACGAGACCGGCAACCGCCGCATGCGAATCGAGCAGGCCGCAATCGAAAGGGACGCGGACGCGGGCGGGCACCTGCAGTACTGAATCTTTCCCTGGCGGATATGCCGCACCGAGTGAATGGAGTCATCGATGGCGGCATCCGTAGTCATTCAGACTCGGTGGCAAAGCCGCTCCGTTGATCGCAGGACAGAGCGCTCGAACCGAGGTCCCCAAGGGCGGCTCAACAAGCGGTTTGACGGCACGATGCCGCCGCGACCCGGGCCCGGGGACCAGGAATTGCGGCGTAAACGCCGGAGAGGATTGATACGGTCACCAAATTCTTTCTGGCGTTTTTGTTTTCCCCGAGGCGTACGACGAGAATTAATTTCTGGCAACGGACACTCCCTGTCCGCTTTAAAGATAGTTTTTAACATCACTAACGGAGGACAGAACCATGCCCCTGACTGGTGCAACCCTTTGAAGGAGGGCGATCATGCTGCGGTTATTCCTGGTTTCCTGCTTGAACGCTTTTTTAGTGACCGAACCGCTGTTGGCCCAGGAGACCGAAGATGTTATTTACTTGAAGAATGGAGAAACCGTTTGGGGAACCATCGTCGAGCAGATTCCAGGCGAATCGCTGAAGATACAAACGGCTGACGGCAGGGTATTGGTCTATGCGATGAACGAGATCCCCAAAATGGTCAAGGAACCTGTGATGAAGACGGAAGATGGGGCTACCGGTGTCGAAATCGGCACGCTGTTCGGACTTTCCCATCTTTCTTCCAATGGCGACGGGTTCACAATTACCGGGGTGCCAGGTGCGCCGCTTGCATTCTTTGGGAATCCTTCGCTGTACGTTTCGTGGTTTCCGAATGAGCAGCTGGCCATTGGCCCGGAATTCAGTTTTGGACGCGTTTCAGCAGATGGAGATGGCATCACCTCTCTTCATCTCGGAGGTCGGGGTGCATTCTTTCTGCAAAGCAACGCAAGGTCAAGCTCCTACATTATGGGGCACGGTGCTTTATTGTTCATAGATGGTTTCTACTCCGACTCCGACTCCGATTTCTCTGTCGGAGCCGGTCTAGGATATCAGTGGCGTCTGGGATCTGATTTAATCCTGCGGACGGAAGGACGGTATCGGCTCTGGTTCGATGACGAGGTTAATGACTTCTCGTTCCTTCTCGGGGTGGGAACTCGGGCAGGGCGCGTTGGTCTCCAAAAGAATTCCTCGGCCCCCGAGGTCGAAATTGGAACGATGTTTGGACTTTCCCGCCGCGTCCTGAATTTTAATTGGTTCGGTAATTCTGAGACTGTTACTTTTACTCATATTGGGGTGCCTGCTGCACCAAACTATCTGTTTCTCCACCCCGCACACCGTCCCTATTTCATTCCCTCGCTTTACGTTTTGTGGTTTCCGAGTGAAAAGCTGTCCATTGGCCCGGAATTCAGTTTTGGAAACGCTTCATCAGATGGAGATGGCATCACCTCTCTTTACCTTGGAGGTCGGAGCACATTCTCTCTGGGAACCAACACGATGTCCGGTCCCTATTTACTAGGGCTTGGTGCTCTAGTGACAGTATCCAGTGATGGTGAGTCCGAGACCGATTTCTCTGCCGGAGCCGGTCTGGGTTATCGGTGGTGTCTGGGATCTGCCCTCGTCTTACGGGCGGAAGGACAGTATCGGCGATGGTTCAATGAAGAGGTTAATGACGTCGCGCTTATTGTCGGGCTGGGGACCAGACTTTTCCGCAGACAGGCAAAGTGATCCATAATCCCTTTTGGGAGTTTGCGTCCCGGTTGGCCTGAACTGCTCGAGCAGGAGACCATCGAAAGGGACACGGACCTTTCCGGGTAAATCCGGTCTTCCGGCATCGGTTGCGTACATTTGGCCCGGGCTTGGACAGGGGGTGGCAATCCGTCTGCCCGATCCCGACCCGTCCCGCAGTTACCGAAGCGACAGGAGGACCCAAATGAAGGTGGCCCGTGTCGAGCTCATTCACCTCGAGGTGCCGTTCGAAGCCGACGCCGGCCGGCACCTGCAGCACTGGATCTCCCCGTGGCGGATCGTCCAGCTATGCCGGCTGACCCTGGACAACGGCGTCGCCGGCTGGGGGGAGACCATCCTCAACGCCACCCATGCCCGCGTCCCCGACGACATCGAGGAGCGCATCCTCGGCCGGGAAGCCGCCTCGCTGCTCTGGGACGACGGCCTCGGCTGCGGCGTCCAGATCGCCCTGTTCGACGCGGTGGCGAGAAACGAGAACGTCCCGGTCAGCGACCTGCTCGGCCCCCGGGTCCGCGACTGGTGCCCGATCTCCTGGTGGACCTGCGACATGGGGCCGGAGGACTGGGCGCGGCAGTGCGAGACCGCGGTGGCCCGGGGCTACATGTCTGCCAAGCTGAAGACACGGCCCTGGCAGGACCTGCACGCCTGCATCGAGGCGGTGGGGCAGGTGATCCCGCCGCAGTTCCGGCTCGACCTCGACTTCAACGGCCACCTCGTCAACTCCGCCAACGCCGTGCCCCTGCTGAAGTCCCTGGAGCAGTACGAGCAGGTAGCGATGATCGAGACCCCGATCCCTCAGGAGGACGTCGCCGGAAACCGGCAGATCCGCACCCGGATCGACCGGCCCGTGGCGATGCACGTGGACCGGCCCGCGATCATGACGGTGCTGCGCGACGACATCGCCGACGGCCTCATCATCGGGGGCGGGGCCGCGCAGATGATGAAACAGCAGGCGGTCGTCGCGGCCGCCAACAAGCCGTTCTGGCTGCAGCTGGTCGGCTCCGGCCTGACCACCGCCTGGGCAGCCCACGTCGGCGCCGTTTGCAGCGAGGCGCGGTGGCCGGCGATAACCTGCATGAACATCTACGAGTCCCAGCTGCTCGAAACCCCGCTCCAGGTGAGGGGCGGCTATTACCCGGTTCCCGAAGGACCCGGGCTCGGCGTCGAGATCGACGAGGCCGCGATCGAGAAATACGCCGTCGACTACACGACGGTGAAGGAGCCCCGCCACGTCTACCGCTACACGCGGGCAGGGGGCGAGATCGTCGAGATCGCCGGTAACCGCAGCGCCTTCCACGGGCGCTACCGGCAGGCCGGGCTGCCGATCTTCGAGGCCGGCTCCAGCCTCGAGGTGATCGACGACGACGGCAGCGCCGGGTTCGCCCGGCGCTACGCCGGGCTCGAGGGCAGGGGAGGAGTCGCCTTTGCCGGGTAGGCCGCGAATTCTCCTTCTCGGCGGCAACGGCTACCTCGGACCGCACGTCGTCCGGGAGCTGGAAAGGGACTGCGACCTGCGCGTCACCGACGTGGTCCCGGTCTCCGGCCCGCACGAGACCATGCAGGTCGACGCCGCCGACTACCGGCAGGTGCGGGCCGCGGCCGAGGGGACCGACGCCATCGTCAACTGCTCGGTGTCGCGGCGGGACCGCCGCGGCGCCTTCGACGTCAACACGCGCGGCACCTGGAACGCGCTCAGGGCCGCGGTCGAGGCCGGGCACCGCCGCTTCGTCAACACCGGCCCCCGGTTCACCCTCGCCGGGCCCCGCTACCTCGACCGGGACTTCGGCATCGTCGAGGAGATTCCGCCGCACCCGGGAACCGGGCTGTACGCGCTCAGCAAGTCGCTGGGCCACGAGATCTGCCGCCTGTTTTCCGAACAGCACCCGATCCACCTCCTGACGCTGATCTTCTCCCGCTTCTGCGAGCCGCACCCTGCCGGCGCGCCGCAGGCCCGGATGAACCCGTTCGCCCGTCACCTTCCCGGACGCGGCCGCCGCGGTCCGCTGCGCCCTCAAGGCCGATCTCGAGGCGCTGCCGTCGAGATGCGAGGCGTTCTTCATCACCGCGGACCTGCCGCAGGACCAGGTACGGGCCGGCAAGGCCCGGCGCCTTCTCGGGTGGGAGCCGCGGGACGGCCTGGAGGGGTACTGGCGGGAAAGGCGGGGAAGCTGACGCTCAGGGGGCGGCCCCGGGCGAGGGGGTCTATCCTTCTTTCCTGGCGTTCTTTTCGGCGCGGTAGCGCAGGCTGTGTTGCAGCTCTCTCTTGCGCAGGCGCAAGGCCTTGGGCGTCACTTCCAGGAGCTCGTCGTTGTCCAGGTATTCTATCGCCTCGTCGAGCGTCAGGATGCGCGGGGGTGAGAGTGAATCCATTATGGCCTTGGGCGTAGCGCGGTGGCCGGTCAGGTGTTTCGTGCGGCAGACGTTGACGACCAGGTCTTCGTTGCGGATGGTCTGGCCGACGACTTGACCGGCGTAGACTTCCTCCCCGGGACGGATGAAAAAAGTGCCGCGCTGCTGCAGATGCTCCAGGGCATAGGCGCTGACGGTGCCGTGCTCGTGTGAGATGAGCGAGCCGTGCTCCTGCACGTCGATCTCCCCGGTCACCGGCTCGTAATCGTGGAAGAGCGTGTTGAAGGTTCCCGTACCGCGCGTGGTATTCATGTAGGGCTGGCGAAACCCCAGAACTCCGCGGGTGGGAACCAGAAATTCGGCGTAGACTACGCCGTCATCGCCGTGGCGGATGTCCTGCAGCCGCCCGCGCCTTTTGCCGAGTATTTCGCTGACCGGCCCCAGATACTCGACAAGCACCTCGATAAAGACCCGCTCGACGGGTTCGAGGATACCTCGCGCACTCGGGCGAAAGATGACCTCGGGGTTGCTCACCGCCAGCTCGTAGCCCTCGCGCCGCATGGTCTCGATCAGGATGGCCAGGTGCAACTCGCCGCGGCCGGACACGACAAACTCGCCCGAACGATCCAGGTCCTCCACGCGCAGCGCGACATTGCTCTCCAACTCGTCGAAAAGCCGTGTGCGCAGTTCGCGGCTGGTCACGAAGCGGCCCTCGCGCCCGGCGAAGGGGCTGTCGTTGACCTTGAAGACCATGCGTACCGTAGGCTCTTCGACTTTGATCGGCGGCAGCGCCAGCGGTCGCTCCGGGCAGGTCAACGTATCCCCGATACCGATGGCGGGCACGCCGGAGACGGCGACGATATTGCCGGCGTGGACTTGCTCGACCGGCTCGCGTTTGAGGTTGCGGAAGACGAAAACCTGTCCGACCGTGGCCGGCTGCATCTCGCCTTCGGCGTCGATGTGCATGATCGCCTGACCGGCGGCCAGCGAACCGCTGCTCAAACGGCCGACGCCGATCTTGCCGACATACGAGCTATGCTCCAAGGTCGTGACCAATAACTGCGGCGGACCGTCTATTGCGATCTGCGGCGGGGGGAGGTGGCCGACGATGGCATCGAACAAGGGGACCAGGTTTTCGGCCAGCCGATCGGGTGCGAGTCCGGCGCGGCCCTCCAGGGCCCGGGTGTAAACCACGGGGAAGTCGGCCTGTTGGTCGCTGGCCCCGAGGTCGTTAAACAGATCGAAGGTGGCGTCGACCACTGCGTCGGGGCGGGCGGCGGGCCGGTCGATCTTGTTGACGACGACGATGGCCTTGTGTCCGCGCTCCAGCGCTTGCTTGAGGACGAAGCGCGTCTGCGGCATCGGTCCCTCGACGGCGTCGATGAGCAACACCACGCCGTCGACCATGTTCATGATGCGCTCGACTTCACCGCCGAAATCGGTGTGCCCGGGGGTGTCGACGATATTGATGGTCGTGCCGTCGTAGACGATGCCCGTGTTTTTGGCCAGGATCGTGATGCCCCGCTCGCGCTCGAGATCGTTGGAGTCGAGGATGCGGTCGGCGACTTGCTGGTGCGCCTGGAAGACATTGCTCTGTTTGAGCATGCCGTCGACCAGGGTGGTTTTGCCGTGGTCGACGTGGGCGATAATGGCGACGTTGCGGATGGAGGTGTGGGGTGCCGTTTGCACCGCGTCTTGCGTTGCGGATTCGGTCTGGGTCATCAATCCTCTAACTGTATGTGGGGAATTCTCCGGAATACCAGTGCCCCTGGTTTCGAAAGCAATCTTCTAAGATAAGGTTTCGTCAGGAGATGCTTTCTGAAGTGGCGGACCCAGCCACTTGTATCCCCGCCCGCTACAGCCCCACCCGCCGGAACTCGCTTTCCGGGGCCCCGTAGCGCCGCAGCAGCTCCCTCATCTTCCCGGCCAGCTCCTCCTCCAGCCGGCCGTCCCGGACCGGGCTCTCCTGCCGCGGGTCGGCCTCGAGATCGTAGATCGGGTTGAAGTCGGGGGCGTTGTGGTGCCGGTGCGACGGCGTCTTCAGGCGCAGGTGGGGAATGCCGCAGGTGTGCGGCAGAAACAGGCCGTGCTCCGCCGCGGCGAGCTCTTCCCGCTGGTGCAGGGGATTGCCCATCCTGCCGGGGTCGGGTGAGGTGCACAGGACCGCGGCGTGGTTGTAGGCGAAGGAGCCGGGCAGCGGCTGCCGGCAGTAGCTGTAGTGGCCGTCGGTGAGGTTGATGTCCTTGCCGAAGTAGCCGAAGAGCACGGCGTCGTGGTGGCTTTCATCCCCCTGCAGCAGGTGGCAGAGGGAGCGTCCCTGCACGTTCGGCGGCAGCTCCCCGCGGTGCAGCTCCATGAAGGTCGGCATCAGATCGAGAGCCGAGGTCAGCGCCGGCACGCGCCGGTGCCCGATCCCGGGAGCGCAGACGATGAGGGGTATGTGCACCAGCTCCTCGTAGTCGAGCATGTAGTTCTTGGCCCAGTACCCGTGCTCGCCGAGCAGATGCCCGTGATCGGTGCTGATGACGACCGCGGTATCCTCCCACATGTTCAGTTCGTCCATCCGGTCGAGGAACCTGCCGAGCCAGGCGTCGGCCATGGTCAGGGTGCCGGCGTACGCCTTGCGGATATGCTCGACCGCCTCGGGGCTCTCGCTCACCGGCGCATACTCCGGCCAGTCGAAGTGCTCGCCGTCCCAGGTGTCGTCGTAGAGCTCGCGGTACTTCGCAGGGCAGGCGAAGGGCTCGTGCGGGTCGAAGCACTCGAGGTGCAGATGCCAGTTGTCGGCGCCGTGGTTGGCGTCGAGGAACTCGATGGCGCGGGCGAAGCACTGCGGGGTGGGGTAGTCCTCGTCGTTCTCGGTTTCGGCGAAGGTGCGGTTGGCCCAGTACCCGCGCTGCGACTTGCCGAGGTGGGGCGGCGGCGGCGGCAGGTCGACCAGGGGCCGCCACACGTCCCGCTCCTGGCCGCGCACGAACTCCCAGCTGTCGAACTGGACGTGGTAGAATTCGCCGCCGCTGTGGAAGTAGTGGTAGTGGTCGGTGATGAGGTGGCTGTAGGTCTGCCGCTGGCGCCGCAGCTCCGCCTGCAGGGTGTCGTCCCAGGGCTGCAGCGGGCTCCAGGGCGTCTCGAGGAAACCGGCGTGCCCTGTGTACAGGTCGCGCCGCGCCGGCATGCAGGGCAGGGAGCAGCTGTAGTGGCGGTCGAACACCAGCCCCCGCCGCGCCAGACGGTCGATGTTGGGGGTGTGCACCCAGGAGGGGCCGTAGCTGGGGAGGTAGTGGCGGTTCAGGGAGTCGAGGATGATGAAGATGGTTTTCACGAGCGAACCGTTTTCTGGCGAGGGTGGATAGTGTCAGGCGGTCTACCGGAAGTGGGCGATGCACGCGGAAGGGAAAAAAGTGTGGACAACCGGCCAAGGGCCAGTGGACCCGAAAGGGCAGTCAGCAGGGAACTCATCAGAACTCCTTCTCCAGCGAGAAGCCGGCCGATGCCTCCTCCTCCTTGCTGCGGGCGATGCGCAACCCGAACAAGAAGGCGCGCTCCGTGCGCACGCTGATGCCGGCCCCGAAACTGTACTCGAACTGGTTCAGTCCGAGGTCTCCGTACTGGTCAAAGACTTGCCCTTCGTCCCAGAACAGGAAGGCGTTCCAGGTGTCCCGGATCGGGTAGCGGTATTCGGCGCTGAACAGCAGGGTGCCTTCGCCGCGGAAGGAACCCCGCCGGTACCCTCGCAACCGGTGAGTGCCGCCTAGGGTGGCCAGGTCCGAATACGGGATGATGCTGTCGTCTCCCAGGGCGTGTGTCTTGTCGAGCCTGGCCCGCAAGGCAAGAATCCGGTTTTTGAAAAAAAGGGTGAAGAAGCGTTGGAGCCCGGCTGCGTAGTGGAGGTACCGAACGTTCCCGGAGCCGGCTACGTAATCGGCCTCGATCCGGGCGAGTCCGCCGTGCTCGGGGAAGGCGGTGTCGCGAAAGCTGTAGTAAAGACCCTCCGCGAAAAGCAGGACCCGCCCGGGCAGCTGGTAGTTCAGGGGGTGGCTGATCGAGGCGGTCGGGGGCTTGAAGTCCCGGTCGTCGAAGGCCACCCGGCCGCCTACGGAGAACAGGTTGATGGCCTCGTTCGCCCCGACAATGTCGCTGGGCAGGCGGTCGATATCGTCAAACTGGCGGAAGCCGTGAGACAGCCGGAGTTCCACAATGGTATCCGGTTCATAGCCTTCGGTTTCGCCGTAATTGGAATGGCGCCCGAGGGTAATCCTCGAGTCGCGCTGCTTGTAATCGAGCCGCGACCCGGAACCACGCAGTCGGCCGTTGATGGTGGCCCCCTTGTTCCTCGTATCCAGCGCTTCGACAGACGCATTCCAGTACCATGGACCGCCGCCGATCCCCGGGTCTTCAAAACGGACGTGCCCGCTGAAATTGGAGCGGTTGGCGATCAAACGTGCGGAGAATCCGTTTCCACGCCCGAACAAATTGGAATGGAACATGGTGAACCCACCAGCAATTCCGGTCTCCCCACCAAGGTTGCCTCCCATTTCTCCACCGAGAACTCCATAAGGAAGCAGGCCGAAGGTCTTCGGCTCTCTACCCGATCGGTTGGCGAACAGACCTTTGTGTTCGGCCCGGATGGTGAGCTGCCCGACCGGGTAGGTCAGGGCATTCCACACGTATTTCGGGAAGGCGAGAACGTGACTGTGCCTGGTCTCGTAGACCTCGCCGGTGTCAGTCTCTGCTGATGCGGTGGGGAAAGCTTGTCCGACTGCCGACGCAGCCAGCGCCGTCAACATCAGGGCAAGGATGAGTGCTCGAAGAACCATATTAAACTGCGATTCCTGCATCTCTGGTTTTGGCCATCGGTCTTCCTTGCTGATCGGGCTGCTCAGTACAGCTCGGGCAGGAAGGTCTGCTCATCGACCGGCGGGCGCACGTAACTGTCGTCCTGCTGCATGGGCGGGAGCTCGAGCTTGTCCGGCAGCACGTTCCTGTAAGGGATCATGCTCAGCAGGTGGGAAATGCAGTTGAGGCGGGCGCGGCGCTTGTCGTTGGCGTCGACGACGTACCAGGGCGCCTGCTTGATGTCGGTATGGCGGAACATGTCGTCCTTGGCGCGCGAGTAGTCGACCCAGTGGGTGCGCGCTTCCAGATCCATGCCGCTGAGCTTCCAGCGCCGCGTCGGATCGGAGATGCGCTGTTTGAAACGCCGTCCCTGCTCCTCCTCGGAAACGGAGAACCAGTACTTGATCAGGATGATTCCCGAGCGCACCAGCATGCGCTCGAATTCGGGACAGGTGCGGAAGAATTCCTGCACTTCTGTTTCCGTGCAAAAACCCATCACCCGCTCGACACCGGCGCGATTGTACCAGCTGCGGTCGAAGAGAACCATCTCACCCGCGGCCGGAAGCTCCTCGACGTAGCGCTGGAAGTACCACTGCGTCTTCTGGCGTTCCGTGGGGGTGCCGAGGGCGACGACCCGGCAGATGCGGGGGTTGAGCGACTCGGTGATGCGCCGGATGACGCCCCCCTTGCCGGCGGCGTCGCGGCCCTCGAAGATGACGATCACCTTCAGGCCCTCGTGGCGTATCCATTCCTGCAGTTTGGCCAGCTCGATCTGGAGTTTGACCAGCTCCTTCTCGTAACCCTCCCGGCTCAACTTGCCCTTGCCGGAGGATTTGGAGGAATCTCCCTTTTTCTTATCTGCCATCTCGCGCTCCTGACCACCCGTTGAAAAGTCCATTTGGGCTGCCTGCCTGGGGTGGGGGGCAGACAGCAGGCGAGGCCGCACGGACCGGCCCCGGACCGGGCGTGGGATACGAATGGTCGATGCTTGTGTAGAAACACCGTGGTCCTCTTGCTCCACCTGGGGCTTTCGCCGCTACGGCTCCGGATCCAGGGCCTGTTTCGTCCGCACACTCCAGCCGGGCCCTGGTCACCCAGGGCCCGGCACAACCGGCGCCATCGTCCGGCTATTTCTCCACGACCACCTTGCGGGACGTGATGATCCCCCCAGTGACCGTCGCGATGACTATGTCGACGAAACCGGCCGCTGTCTTGATGGTGTAATCCTCGGCTCCGCCGGCCATGGCGCGCGTATCCACCTCGTTGAGCGGCGCCAGGCTGATGACGTAGAACTGCCGTGCGGCTACCACTTCCGTCCCTTGCGCTCCCTCGCCCACCACGTGCATGTGGGCGGCGCAGCCGGCCAGGACGAAAACAGCCAGCAGCAGCGGGGCGATCAGCTTCTTCTTCATGGTATCCCTCATCAGGGAGTGATGTGAATGGAAGAAAGCACGGACTCGTAAGTCTTGATCATGACCCCGGTCCACGCTTTCCGGATGAGTACGTCCAGCTGGTACACTGCCACGGGGGTCTGGACGAAGACCTGCCTGACGATAAAGCCCGAGCGCACAAAAGAGTACTCCCGGAGCGCTACCGCCCCCGAATTCATGGATCGCACCTGCAAATAGTCGTCCTCGGAACGGGGCTCCACCGGCTCGTACCCCGCAAGGTAGGCGAAGTCCGCGGACGGCTTCTGATCGACGATGCGACTGAGAACCAGAGTGTGCCCCTCCGCGAAGCCGCAGAAGTGCTCGATTCGGTATTGAAACCCGTGCCGATTGGCCTGATGGGCCCCATCCTCAGCCGCCTGCCGCAGGCTGTCGGGAAAAGCTGCGCACGCCTTGGGAAAAGCCAGCTCCAGCGCCCCGAAACGCGTCGCCCCCTGCAGCAACGCCCGGTCGTAGGCCAGGGAAGCCGAATGGCCCGTTTGCGTCTCGGCTGCGGCCGACCAGGCCAGAACACAGCAGATCAGGAATGCGGATACCGGAACCGGTTTCAAAACCACATCCCTCCGACTCCTCCTCCTCCGCGGAAAGAAAAGGAAACACCCAGTGTCACCGGCATCACGTCCCGGGTTTGCAGCTGAAAGAAGGGCCGATCCACACGCAATTCGAGCCTCATGCGAACACTGGTGAGACGCATGGCTTCTATTCCACCGACGACATAACCCCCCAGGCCGTTTCCATCTTCGGATTCCCGTTCCTCTTCCCACCTCTCCCATCTCGAATTCCACCTTGGTTCTGTTTGTTCATAACCGGCCCAGACATGGGAGAAGCCACCGCCCACATACGGCGAGAAGTTCTGCTTGTTGAAGAAGTAGCGACCGCCGATTCCCCAACAGAAGAAGTGAAAGCTGTCGCCCTCATCGTCCTCTCCACCGGCACCCCAGAACTCGGTTCCCGCGGCATAGGATGGTGTCTCGTGAAACCACCCGAGCCTGTAGCCCGGCTTGGCTATCATGTCCGCGTCCGTGATGAGGGCGAAGGTCCCGAGGAGTCCTATATCCCAAAGAGATTCACCGGGTATTTTCCGGTGCCTGCGAGCCTCCTCTTCGACGACGTTCTCCATGTCGACCGTGGAAGCGAGCGATTTTCGGTGGACGAGGGCATCGACCAATCGCGGCGCCGCCGAGATCATTTCTTCGATATTTCCCAACTGGATCTGCCGCTCGACAATGACCGTCCCGGCGGGGTACTCATGACTCAGGCGAACCAGGATCTTTTGCCCCAGGCGGTGCAAACCCAACCGATAGATACCCCCCGCGTCCGGCGCACGGAAAACGGGCTCGCTGACCGGTATGCCCTGCTTGCTCAGCTCGCCGCAAACGAGAAGGGCCGCGGTCCGCGCGTCGGCTTCCGGGAAACCGGAATGTTCACCAACCAGGCAGGCCGCCGGGGCGGTTACCGGCTCAACGGCCTGCAAAGACGGGGCAGGATGTTCGGTCTCAGGGGCCGGAGGGGCTTTCTGTTGGGCGGAAACCGGAGAAGTCACTAAAAAAGCGGTAAGGCAAACGAGCAGGATAAACCCCAGCATAGCACTCTCCGTTCTTTGGTGAGTCGGGGCGTTCTTCAGAGCGGAAGCACTGAAAAAAGGCCACGAAAAAATTACAGTGATACCAAAATTCCAAAATTATATGAACCATGGAATAAAAGATAGGGCAAACCACCCCCGGATCCCGGCAAATCATCGCAGCAAGGTGAGCTTGCGCGTGTGGACGCGCTCGGCAGTGACCAGCCGGTACAGGTAGACACCGCTGGCAAGCGGCCGGCCCTGACCGTCGCGGCCGTCCCAGTGCACGCGGTGGACACCCGCCTTCTCCGGCCCCTGGTGCAGCACCGCCACCCGCTGTCCGGTCAGGGAGAACACCTCCACCCGGGCCGCACCCGGGCGCAGCAGGAACCAGGAGATGACGGTCTCGTTGTTGAAGGGGTTGGGGGCGTTCTGCTGCAGCTGCGGCCCGTCCGGCAGTCCGATCATCTCCCGCGCCAGCGCCAGCAGCTTGCCGCGGGCCGGGTCCCCGAAGTGGTCGGCGAAGAGGAAGAAGTCGCCGAAGTCGACGCTGCCGCTGCCGTCGAGGTCGAAGCGGGGGTCGCTGCCGCCGAAGGCGTCGGCGAACAGGAAGAAGTCGGAGAAGCCGGTCTCGCCGTCGCCGTCGAAGTCGGGGGTGGCTTCCGCGGTGGCGGTGAAGGTGACTGGTTCGAGTCCGGCCACGGTCGCCACCACGGTGACGGTCTCCGGTTCGCGGCCCAGGGTCAGGGTGGTGGCGGCACGGCCGTTGGCATCGGTGGTGGCGGTGGCAGCCGAAAGCATCCCCTCGCCGGCAGTGACCGCGAAGGTGACTTGGGCGCCTTCGAGTGGATCGCCGTTCTGATCTCTCACTTCGACCAGAAACGGCTCGGCCAGCGCGGCTCCGGCAGGTCCCTGCTGATCGTCGCCGGAGACCCTGGTCAGGGTCGTGGGAATCGCCAGTCCGGTGGCGCTGAAGATCACCGGCTTCAGCTCGGCGACCCTTGCGACTACGGTATTTCTCCCGGGATCGCGGCCCAGGGTCAGGGTGGTGGCGGCGCGGCCGTTGGCATCGGTGGTGACGGTGGTTACCGACAGGGTCCCCCCGCCGGCGGAGACCGCGAAGGTGACCTGGGCGCCCTCGAGCGGCTGGCCCTTCTGATCTCTGACCTCGACGACAAACGGTTCGGGCAAGGCGGCGCCTGCCGCTCCCTGCTGGTCGTGGCCGGAGAGCTTCGTCAGGGTATGGGGAGTCGCTGACCCGGCCGCGGAAAAGGTCACCGGGTCCAGCCCGGCCACGGCCGCCGTCACGGTGTTCGGTCCTGGATCGGGGCCCAGGGTCAGGGTGGTGGCGGCGCGCCCGTTTGCATCGGTGGTTGCGGTCTCTGCGGTCAGCGTCCCTCCGCCGGCGGTGACCGCGAAGGTGACGGTCGCACCTGCCACTGGATTCCCGTTCTGATCCCGCACCAAAACGACAAACGGCTGGGGTAACGCCGCATCGACCGGCCCTTGCTGCTCAACGCCGGAGATCCTGGTCAGGGTATGGGGCCGGGATTGCAGAAACTCCATATCCCACAGCAGCATCGTGCCATCCCTGGCCCCGGAGGCCAGGGTGGTGCCGTCGCCGGAAAACCCAACGTAATGGACCCAACCTGTGTGCCCCTCCAGGGTGGCAGTTCTTCCCTTCGTCGCCACGTTCCATAGCAGCATCGTTCCGTCCGACAACCCGGAAGCCAGGGTTGCGCCGTCAGGCGAGAACGACACCGAATTGACCGCACCCGTATGCCCTCCCAGGGTAGCGATGTGCGTACGAGTTTTCACGTCCCACAGCCTGACCGTCCGATCCCACACCCCTGCCGAAGCCAGGGTGGCGCCGTCCGGAGAAAACGCCACTGAAAAGATCCCATCGGTATGCCCTTCGAGGGTGGCGATCTCTGTCCGTGCCGCCACGTCCCACAGCCTGACTGTGTTGTCTTGATGGTCTCCTGCCGAAGCCAGGGTGGCGCCGTCCGGAGAAAACGCCACCGAATAGATCCCCCCGGTATGCCCTTCCAGAGTGGCGATCTCTGTGCGTGTCGCCACGTTCCACAGTCTCACCCTGGCATCATTCCGCCCCCCTGCGGAAGCCAGGGTGGCGCCGTCGGGAGAAGAAAAGGCAACCGATCGCACGTCACCGCTGTGCCCTTCGAAGGTGGCGATCATTTCCCGATTCGCCAGGTCCCACAACGTGATCGTGCGCCATGATCCGGAAGCCAGATGGAGGCCGTCGGGGGAAAACGCCATCGAATAGACCCAACCAGTGGGCCCTTCCAGCCTGGCAATCTGTGTTTGGGTCTCCGTGTCCCACAGCCTGACTGTGCCGTCCGCGGTCCCGGAGGCGAGGGTGGCCCCATCACGGGAAAATGCCATCGAAGACAAGCGCTCATGACCGGAGAGACCGGCGACGTTGCCCGTCTCCAAATCCCGCAGCAGTACCCTGCCGTCCGCCGACCCCGAGATGAGGGTGGCGCCATCGCGAGAAAACGTCACCGAATGGACCGCACCCCTATGCTCCTGCAGGGTGGCCACCTCCGTCTGGGTCGCCACGTTCCACAGCCGGACCGTGCGGTCCGCCGACCCCGAAGCCAGGGTGTTGCCGTCGGGGGAAGAGAACGCCACCGAACGGATTTCGCTGGTATGCCCTCTTAGCGTGGCAACCTGTGCCTGTGTGGCCGCGTCCCACAGCCGGACCGTGGGATCATCCCATCCCCCGGCCGAAACCAGGAGCGAGCCGTCTGGCGAAAATGACACCGTAGCAACCCGGTCCGTGTGCCCTTCCAGCGTGACGACCTCTGTCTGTGTCGCCACGTCCCACAGCCGCACCGTGCCGTCCTGAAATCCCGAGAGCAGCCTCGACCCGTCCGGCGAGAAGGCCACGGGGATGTCCCAATACGAATCGCTGTCCCGCGCCACCTCCCAGGTGCCGGCCACGCGTCTGGTCTCGATATCCCACACCTTGATGACCTGCTCCAATGACCCGGAAGCCAGCCTCGTCCCATCCGGCGAGAACGTCACAGTGACCCCTCCCCAATTCGCATGCCTCAGGGTGCCGATCCGCTCCCCGGTCTCCACCTCCCACAGCTCGACCTGGCCGTTATCCAACCCGGCGGCCAAGGTGCCGTCGAGGGAGAACGCTACCGAATGGACCGCACTCTCCGTCGGCAGCAGTGCCAGGGCCCGGGACGTGGCCGCCTCGTACAGCCACACCCCGATGGCGCTGGCCACGGCCAGGCAGCGGCCATCCGCCGAAAGGGCCACCGCCCGGTCGCTTTCCCCCAGAGCGCCCTTACCCAGACGCACCGTCGCCCCCTCGGGCAGATGCCAGGTCCGGTAGTCCCCCTCCAACTCCGCCACGGCGGTGCCCACGCCCTTGGCATGAAACGTCTCCAGCTCGCGCCCGCCAAGGGACACGCCCACGATGTTCGGCCCCGGGTTGGGGCCCAGGGTAAGGGTCAGTTCTGCCCGGCCGTCGGCATCGGTGGTGGTATGCTCCACTGAATAGCGGCCGCTCAGCTTGCCTTCGCCGGCCGTGACCGTGAAGGTGACGGTGGCCTCCGGCAGGAGATCGCCATACTGGTCCCGCACTTCCACGACCAAGGGATGGGGTAGAACCGCCCCGGGGGCACCCTGCTGTCCGTCGCCGGAGATGATCTCCAGGGCGAAAGGACGGGGTCCCGTCCACTCGGACACATCCCACAAAATCACCGTACTATCCATTGATCCGGATGCAAGGGTGGTCCGGTCGGGGGAAAAGGCCACTGACTTGACCGTCCATGTATGCTCTATGAAAGTGGCGACCTCTTTTAAACTCCCCATGTCCCACAATCTGACCGTGAAGTCCCCTGCTCCCGAAGCCAGGATGGCGCCATCGGGAGGAAACGCTACCCCCCGGACCCCAAACGAATGCCCTCTCAGAGTGGCGACTTCTGTTTGTGTCGCCACGTCCCACAGCTTGACGGTGGAGTCATTCCACCCCCCTCCCGAAGCCAGGAGAGTGCCATTGGAGGAAAACGCTACCGCCCAGACCCCATCCGAATGTCCTCTCAGAGTGGCGACTTCTGTTTGTGCGGCCACGTCCCAAAGCCTGACCGTCAGGTCTTCTTTATCAGGGGAATCATCTTCCCCTGACCCGGAAGCGAGAAGGGTCCCGTCGGGCGAAAACGCTAACGCATTGATCTGTCTTGTATGTCCTACGAAGGTGGCGATCTCCCGTCGGGTTCTCATGTCCCACAGCTTGATCGTGTGGTCCCCCGACTCTGAGGGAGAGGCGAGCAGGGACCCATCGGGCGAAATTGCCACGGGAGACCTCCCCTTCAGGGTGGCAATCTCCTTTCGAAGCACAACGTCCCACAGCTTGATGCCATCAAAAAAAGACACGGAAGCGAGCGTCCCATCGCGGGAAAAGGCTACCGAAGTAACTGCAGACGTATACTCGTCGAGGATGGCGATTTCTTTCCGGCTCTCCACGTCCCACAGCCTGACCGATGCATCATTCAACTCATATGATCCTGACCCGGAGGCGAGGGTTCCATCGGACGAAAACGCCACTGCATTGACCCAATCCATATGCGCCCTCAGTGTAGCGATCTTGTAGGGCGAAATTTCCGTAAGGAACGAATTCGTCTCGCTCACATTCCCTTTGCCATCGACGGCGACAATGAGCATGTGATGCCTGGGTTGGTCAGAAAGGTTCGTAAAGCCACCTGCCCAAAAACTGCCATCATAGTCGAACTCGACGACGGCATCTCCTTCACCCGCCAATCCACGACACGGCTTCGCGTTGCCAATCAGGCTCACCTGGTGAAGCCCCTCCGAATCCCTGACCTGGAGCTGAACCGGGACGCTTGTTGTGCCGGGCTGATATCTGGTGCTCGAAATGATCTCGACGGTTGGCGGCTGCCCCTCTGCAATCGGGATAGCGGAATTGAAGTACGTATGCACGGACAAAAATTCGGCAGCACACGCAGACAGGACCCCGCGCTGATCAAATCCATACGACATGATGAATCGGTTGTCCCTGAAATCGTGGTACAATCCGAAGGTATGCCCCAGCTCATGGGTCACCGTGAAGAAACCGAATCTATCCGGTACCACCAGATGACCGCCGTTCTTCGTCCGTCGGCTCCCGACTCCACCCGCAGGCTGACCGTTCCCCTGGCGAAGGGCATCGGTGCCGAGTACGATGAAGTAGATGTTCGCATCGAGATCGAACGTCTGCTCAAGCTCGGCAACCACCGCGGTACCGAGGGTGTTGTCGTAATGGCTGAAGGGATGCTGGCCATCGACATGATGCACCAGCGGCTCGTCCTGGGCATCGGTCTCGATGCGGAAGGTCCAGTCGCCGTAGCCGTGCGCCTGCATCTGCTCGGCATAGAAGCTCTGACTCTGCTTGATCACCGTCTTCATCGAATCGACCACCACGGCGCGATACGGCCAGTCGTTCGGCAGGAAGTAGATCATCCGCACGGTGCGGGGTTCGCCGACGTTCAGGTCCGCCAGCCGCTTGGCCGCAGGCCGCGGATGATCACGCCGCCACTGCTCGTGGTCGAAGGCGCAGAAATGCACGCTGTCGGCCGGCGGGGGAGAAGCATGGGCGGCCGGCGGCCGCAAGAGAGTGAAGCTGGCTATCGCAAAGAAAGCGGAATGAAGAACGAAGGCTTTTTTGGGGCTATGCTTCACTTCTGTAACTCTCCGTCTCATTTGGAAGCCGCGGCGCGCAATGCGTGCGATCCTGTTTTGGTTTCTCCGCTTGGGCTTTCAAGGACGGCGACTTCGTAAGAATCCCGGTTGTGGCCCGGATTCAGGGTTGGGATCCATTATCGCAGCAGGGTGAGTTTTCGCGTCAACACACCCTCCCCCGTCACCAGGCGGTACAGGTAGACGCCGCTGCCCAGGGGCCGGCCCTCGTCGTCGCGGCTGTCCCAGTGAAGGCGGTGGTACCCGGCCTGCCGCGGTCCCTGATGCAGGACCGCCACCCGCTGCCCGGTAAGGGCGAATACCTCCAGTCGCGCCGGACCCGGTTTAGGCAGGGAGTAGGCGATAACGGTTTCGCTGTTGAATGGATTGGGGACGTTCTGCAGCAACTGCGTTTCGACAGGAAAGCCGATCATTTTTGGCGCTGGACCGCAATTGGGAAGATGTAGCTTTTTCAGGTCATTCTCAGGCACATCGCCCAGGCCGGCAGGAATGCACCCGGTCAACTGGTTCCTTGAAAGGCTCAGGGCTTTCAGGTTGGTCAGGCGTCCCAACTCCGCAGGTATGGTCCCGGACAGCCTGTTTCCGGAGAGCTTCAGGGCTTTCAGGTTGGTCAGGCGTCCCAACTCCGCAGGTACCGTCCCGGTCAAACCTCTGCTTGCGAGCTCGAGCCGTGTTACCCGCGGAGGAGTTCCGCCGATGGTCACGGCGTCCCAGCTGCCGATGGAAATGCTTTCCGACCAATTCAGTGTACCCGTTTCCGCCAGGGAGTCCCCAACCGCCAGCAGCGCCTCGCAGTCGGACACCAGCCTCGGGTTGCTTGCCGCGTTGGGCACCACCCCTCCTGTAGCGCAGGGGCTGTCGTAGCTGGGACCGGCCAGCAGACTGTATGCATACAGCTTGTCATCCGATCCGTCTGCCACCCAGATGATGGTGCCGTCGGACCAGAGGCCTTGGGGATAGCGGTTTCCAGCGGATTTCAGGGTGTTGTTTTCCTTTGCTGGAACCCGGGCCTTGGTGTTCATGTCGTAGGCGAAAATCTTTCCATCCGAGTAGTCCGCCACCCACATGGTGGTGGCGTCGGACCAGAGACCGCGGGGAGTGTAGTTATTTGCGGCTACCAGGGTGTTGATTTCCTTTGCGGGGACCCGGACCTTGGTGTTCATGTCGTAGGCGAAAATCTTTCCATCCGAGTAGTCCGCCACCCACATGGTAGTGCCGTCGGACCAGAGACCGCGGGGATGTTCATTTCCAGCGGCTTCCAGGGTGTTGAAGTCCGCTGCGGGGACCCGGTCCTTGGTGTTCACGCCGTAGGCGTAAATCTTTCCATCCTGGTAGTCTGCCACCCACATGGTAGTGCCGTTGGACCAGAGGCCGCCGGGAAAAGAGTTACCAGCGGCTCTCAGGGTGTTGAAGTCCTTTGCGGGGACCCGGTCCTTGGTGTTCACGCCGTAGGCGAAAATCTTTCCATCCGAGTAGTCTGCAACCCACATGGTAGTGCCGTCAGACCAGAGACCCTCGGGATATTCGTTCCCCGCGGCCTCCAGAGTGTTGAAGTCGTTGTTGAGGAATCTGGTAATTTTGGGTGCGGATACGAATTGCCATTGGAGGACCAGACCCTCCTCGGTCCCGCCGGCGAGCAGGCCGCCATCAGGACTGAAAGCCACACTCATTACAGGGGACCCATGCCCAAGGGCGCCTTTGAGGTTCCGGGTGAGGGGGTCCCACAAATTCACGGTGCCGTCTGTACTCCCACTGACCAATAGGTCCCCGGCGGGACTGAAGGCCACGCTCAAGACAGGAGAAGGGTGGTGGAGAGTTGCCAGGTGTTCGCCAGTGGCTGGGTCCCACAAGCGCACTGTGCTGTCTGCACTGCAGCTTGCCAGCACGGCTCCGGCGGGACTGAAAGCGACGCTTGCTACGGGCCCCGTATGTTCGGTGAGTGTACGCCGGAGAATACCCGTTCTCGCATCCCAAAGACGGATAGTGGCGTCCGCACTGCTACTGGCCAACAAGGCCCCCGCGGGATGGAAGGCGACACCTAAAACACTATCCGCATGTCCGGTAAATGTCTGCAGGTGGGCACCGGTATTCGCATCCCAAAGACGGATGGTGGAATCCGCACTTCCACTGGCAAAGACGCCCTGAAAGGGATGGAAGGCCGTGCTCAAGACACTCGCAGTATGTCCCGTGAGAGTGGTGTTGAGTTTCCCGGTGTCAGGGTTCCACAGGTGTATTTTCCCATCCTCGGTCCCACTGGCCAGCATACAGCCATCGAGGGGACAGAAGGCGGTACTCGAAACGGGAGACGCATGCCGCAAAATGAAGGTGGTTGTCCCGGTGAAGACATCCCATAAACGAATTGTCAAGTCGCAACTCCCACTCGCCAGAGTCGCCCCATCCAGACTGAAAGCCGTGGTCAAAACACAATCCGTATGCCCGATGAGAGTGGTAACAAGGCTGACGCTTAAGTCGACCACTCCGGCGACGAGGCTGACTGCACCGACTACTACTCCGATGGCCTCACCGACAGCCCCGACGGCCTCACCGACAGCCCCGACCGCATCACCAACAGCCCCGACCGCATCACCAACGCCGCCAACGACGTCACCAACGACGTCAAAGACCCCCCCGGCGTAGCAATGGTCCTGCAGGGCACATATCATCAAAATCACCACGAGAACCGAAAGGAATTTGTTTCGAATGAAAATCATGGTTTTCATAAGAAGCTCCTGTCAACGGGGTTTACATGGAACTGCCAGGGCTATCGCTCTATTCAACATATACAAGCGTCGTTCCAAGGGCCGCCTCGGTTGGGCTACGGAAAGGCAAAAGAAATCCGGTATTGAAGCTCTTCTTCAAAGGAATATGCCTCAACGATGATCAGGTATGTGGCCGCTTCCAATGTCCCATTGAAAATAGAAGCGTCCCAACCGGTTCTGTATGTTGAATCAAAGTCCTGATCGAAGCGGCCGAAGTTATCGAAACTACCGTCGTTCATTTCTCGAAGAAGCGAAAAAACAATGTCACCCGATCCGTCCAGAACAATGGTCACTTCACGGTTCTCATCCTGGTTGAATTCGTAGACGTGAACCTCGTTGGTTGTGAGTACTCCGTGTGTGGGAGATTCAGATCTTACTTGCCCCATATCCAAAAAATTGGCGCCGATCAGTGCGAATACAATTTCCCAATTGCTCAATCGCTCCTGCACCGCTTCTTCCTGTTGGTTCAACTGCTTCTGTAGTTCCTCTTCCTGTTGGTTCAACTGCTGCCGGAGTGTCTCTACTTTCTTGTCCACCTCCTCGACATCGGTGGGTTTGGCATAGTCGCATCCCGCCTGCAAGACACAGGACAATAGGGAGACGACGCTGAACAAATGGAGTATTTTCACCTTATTCCTCCTTTTTTTGATCGAGTTCTTCAACTCGAGGGCTCACAATTTGCTTTCGTCCGGATGGACGTTTTAGGCTAATTCTCAATGCTCAAGGTTGGCCGATCCAATCACCGCAGCAGGGTGAGCTTGCGGGTCAGGACGCCTTCGGCCGTCACCAGCCGGTACAGGTAGACCCCGCCAGCCATGGGACGGCCCTCGTCGTCCCGGCCTGCCCAGTGAACGCGGTGGCGTCCCGCCTTCTCCCGACCCTGGCGCAGGACCGCCACCCGCTGCCCGGTAAGGGAGAATACCTCCAGTCGCGCCGGACCCGGCTCCAAACGGAACCAGGAAATGACGGTTTCGCTGTTGAACGGATTGGGCCAGTTCTGCTGCAACTGGGTTTCCAAAGGCAGCCCGAATATCTCCTGGGCCAGTGCCAGCAGCTTGGCTTGCCCCGGCTGGTCGAAGGCATCGACGAATTTGAAGAAGTCGACGAAATCGACGGTGCCGCTGCCGTCGAGGTCGAAGCGGGAATCGGTGCCGCCGTAGGCATCGGCAAAGAGGAAGAAGTCGACGAAATCCGTCTTGCCGTCGCCGTTGAAATCGGTCGCCGTTTGGCCGCTAGCTTGCCCGACGGCGGTAAAAGTCACCGGCGTAAGCCCGGCCACGCTCACCTCCACGGTATTCGTCCCCGGCTGGCTCCCCAAGGTCAGCGTGCTGGCGGCCCGGCCGCTGGCATCGGTCGTCTCCGCCGAGGAACTGAGCGAACCACCCCCGGCAGTGACCGCAAAGGTGACGGCCGCCCCGGCATACCCCGAACCGCCCTGATCTCTCACGTCAACGACAAACGGGTTCGCCAATGCGGCACCGGGCGTACCCTGCTGGTCATCGCCGGAGATCTTCACCAGTGTATGAGGCGGGGTTCGCGTCCACGCCGACGCATCCCACAGTTGTACCCCGTCTATTGATACTGAAGCGAGCAGAGCCCCATTGGGCGAGAACACCCCGTTGACCCAATACCCGTCGGGATCCCTCAGCCGGCCCGCATGCCCGAGCGTGGCGATCTGTTCTCTGGTCGCCATATCCCACAGAACCGTGTACCCTCCTCCCCCGGAGGCAAGGGTCGACCCATCGGCGGAAAACGACGCGTCGCCACGCCCATCCAGGGTGGCGGTCTGTGTTCTGGTCGCCATGTCCCACAGCAGGATCGCGCCATCAGTGCTCGAAGCAAGGGTCGTCCCATCGGGTGAAAACGACACATCGAGAACCCGGCCCGTACCTCCCTCGAGGGTGGCGACACTGGTTCGGGTCGCCGCATCCCACAGCTTGACCGTGCCATCCCGCGACCCGGAAGCGAGCGTCCCATCGGGTGAAAATGCAACAGAATAGACATGACTTGTATGCCCTTCGAGGGTGGCGAGATGGGTTCGTGTCGCCACATCCCACAGCTTGATCGTTTGATCCCCTGACCCGGAAGCGAGGAGGGCTCCATCGGGCGAAAACGACAGCGAAAGCACCCCCGTAGGTCCCCCCAAATGTCCCTCCAGGGTGGCGACGAGGGTTCGGGTCGCCACGTCCCACAGCTTGATATTGGCCTCGGAAGGGCTGTAAGACCCGGAAGCGAGGAGGGTCCCGTCGGGCGAAAACACGACCGAAGAGACGCTCCGCTGACTTAGCCCAGCGATATAGGTTCGCGTCGCCGCGTCCCATATTGCGATCCCGGAGGATGCGTGTACGGCAAGGAGGGTCCCATCGGGTGAGAATTTCGCACCATAGACCTCCGGCGAGGTAGGCCCCTTCAAAGTAGTGATATGATGTGGCGAATCTTCCGCCAGGAGAAAGTGCGCTTGGCGCACATTTCCCTTGGTATCGATCGCTTCTACGGCAATATACTGTGTAACGGAGGTGGATAGACTCGCAGATCCCTCAGACGGAATAATCCCGTCATAATCGAATACAACAACAGTATCTTGTACACCCGACAATACATGACAGAATTTCACTTCACGGAATCCGGCTGCGGCATCTGTTCCCCCTGTCTTGACGAATAGAGATACCTGATGAAGATCCGGCGGCTTCAGCTCAGGGCGAAAAACATCGACGAAGAAATTCACACTGACTCTGAGTTGAACGGAAAAGCTCGTTGAGCCGGCTGGAAATCTGAGTGAGGAAACGAGGTCGATAGTCGGTGGGGTTTGCACCGCAGTCGGGACATCGGGATTGAAGTAGGGATGCACGGCCAAAATCCCGGCACTGCACGCCGATAACCGATCCGGTCCTTGGCCAAAGGACATGATGTACCCACCATCGAAGACACCATCGCGAAAATCGTGCTGCAAGCCGAAGGCATGTCCCAGTTCATGGGCTGCCGTTGCGAAGTCGAAGTCGCTGGGAACCAGCGCAAATCCGCCCTCTTTTGACAAGTGGCCTGCGATACCTCTGACATTGTCCCAGAGGTTACGTGTGCTATGGTCAACAACGATAAAGAAAATGTTCCTCCTGAAATCAAACGCCTGTCCCACATCCCGCTTCACATTACCCGCACCAACCAGGCGGTAAGCGAAAAAATATTCGCTCTCGGGGTATGGACCATCGACGCGGTGAACCATCGGTTCGCCCTGATCGTCGGTTTCAAACTGGAAAGTTTTATTGCCATAGCCGTTGGCCTCCATCTGCTCGCTATAAAAGGTCTGAATGCGGCGAATCCCCGTTTTCATCGAGTCAACCACGTCGGAGTTGAACGAGCGATCGTTGGGCAGGAAGTAGATGAGGCGCACGGTGCGGGGGTCGCCGGCGTCCGCCTCCGCCAGCCGCTTGGCGGCAGGGCGGGGAGTATGATCGCGCTCCCGCTGCTCTAAATCGATTTGCTGGCGGAATGGCATCTCAGGGAACGACGGAGGCGAAGCATGGCCGACCGCCGGCGTCGAGAGCACGAGAGCGAGCCACGCCAAAGAGGCGGAATGCAGAGCGGGGGTTTTCATAGGGTTATGCTCCTGTAATATCGCTTTGCGTCCATCCTCATAACGTTTTTCCTTATCTCGGTTCACCGCTATGGATTACAGATGACATCGTTCCATAAGGCCCTGTCAACTCTGTTCCGGTCGGTAGGATCAACGCAGCAGGGTGAGCTTGCGGGTCAACACAGCTTCGTTTGTCACCAGCCGGTACAGGTATACACCGCTGGCCAGGGGGCGGCCCTCGTCGTCGCGACCGTCCCAGTGAAGGCGGTGGAGGCCCGCCTTCTCCGGACCCTGGTGCAGGACGGCCAGCCGCTGTCCGGTCAGGGCGAACACTTCCAGTCGCACCGGACCCGGTTCAAGCAGGAACCATGAGATGACGGTCTCGCTGTTGAACGGATTAGGGGCGTTCTGCTGGAGTTGCGGGCCGGCAGGCAATCCGAGCATCTCCCGGGCCAGTGCCAGCAGCTTGGCTTGGCCCGGCTGGTCGAAGGCATCGACGAATTTGAAGAAATCGACGAAGTCCACCGTGCCGCTGCCGTCGAGGTCAAACTTTGCGTCGGTGCCGCCGTAGGCATCGGCAAAGAGGAAGAAGTCGACGAAATCGGTCTTGCCGTCGCTGTTGAAATCGGTGGAAACTTGCCCGCCCGGCCTTCCTTCGGCTCCCCCCTGCCTTCCTTCGGCCCCGACATAGTACGCCAGCGGCAGGTCGCCGGATTTGACAAGGGCATAGCCAGAATGAGAAGCGGGCAGCCCCGGCAACGTGCCTATATCCACGGTGACCGCAGCCGTGGTACCTGGCGTGCGGGAAAAGGTGAGCGGGGCGCTTTCCAGGCTTCCTGGGGGAATGGTGACAGTGGTTGCGCCCCCTACGATCGCACCGGGACCTGAGACACTGACCGGGAGCACGAGTTCGAAAGGCGCGCCGGTTGGTGCCACCGCCTTGAACTGACCTTCAGCAACCTTCTCTAGTGAGACGGTAAGGGGCAGTGGGTTTATAAGGTTGTCGGTCAGGTCGAGGTATGTCAGATTGGTGAGATTACCAAACAGGCCCGGTGGTAATGAACTCAACTGGTTGCCGCTTAGGCCGATACCCAGATTGGTGGGATTACCAAAGAGGCCAGGTGGTAACGAACTCAATTGGTTGTTGCCCAGCTCGATACCCAGATTGGTGAAATTGCCAAACAGCCCCGCTGGTAACGAGCGCAACTGGTTGTTGTGCAAGTAGAGCTCTGGCAGGTTGGTGAGATTACCAAAGAGGCCCGCTGGTAACGAACTCAACTGGTTGTCGTACAGGTAGAGCTCTTCCAGCGCGGTGAGGTTGCCGAAGAGTCCGTCTGGTAATGAACTCAACTGGTTGCCGCTTAGGTCGAACCGTTGCAGTGCGGTGAGGTTGTCAAACAGGCCCGCTGGCAGCGTGCTCAACTGGTTGTTGCCTATGAGGAGGAAATCTAGCGCGGTGAGGTTGTCAAACAGGCCCGCCGGCAACGAACTCAACTGGTTGTTGCTTATGCTGAGCGTTTCCAGCGCGGTGAGGTTGTCAAACAGGCCCGTTGGCAACGAACTCAACTGGTTGTCGTGCAAGTCGAGCGTTTCCAGCGCGGTGAGGTTGTCAAACAGGCCCGCTGGCAGCGTGCTCAACTGGTTGTTGCTTAGGTCGAGGTCTTGCAGCGCGGTGAGGTTGTCAAACAGGCCCGTTGGCAACGAACTCAACTGGTTGTCGTGCAAGTTGAGCGTTTCCAGCGCGGTGAGGTTGTCAAACAGGCCCGCTGGCAACGAACTCAACTGGTTGTCGTTTAGGTAGAGCCCTCGCAGGTTGGTCAGACCATCAAAATCGCCGAGTTTCAGTGCTGTAATGTCCCCATAACCCGGACCCCCACCATATTTATCTAGCCTCGTAATCGCCGCGAGGTGTGCCTCGGTTATGTCACGGCAATCGCTCATACCCGTTCTTGCCCAAATCTGATTGCGCACCTGCGGCGTGCGCTCGCAGACCGAGAGCATGCCCCCGAATTCCGTGAACACCAGCGGCAGGTCGGCGGATTTGACGAGAGCATAGCCGCTATGGCTATTGGGCAACTCCGGCAACGTTCCGATATCCACGGTAACGGCGAATGTCGTGCCGGAGGTGCGGGTTATGGTGAGTGTCTCGCTTTCGACGCTACCGGCGGGAATTGTGATCGTGGTTGTACCGCCGCTGATACTGCCGTTGGTAACGGTGAGCGGCAGGACCATATCAAACGGCGCACCGGCAGGGGCCACCGCCTTGAACTGACCATCCGCAACCTTCTCCAGTGAGACGGTGAGAGGCAGGGGGGCACCTGGGTTGCCGGTCAGGTCGAGAGTCGTCGGGTCGGCGAGTTCGTTATAGGCGTCCTCTGGAAATGGACCCAGCGGGGTGCCGAACGCGAAGAACCCTGTAAAGTCGGGAATTTCGACGAAAATGCCCTTAAAGATGCCGTGAGGTAATGAACTCAACTGGTTGTCGCTTAGGTCGAGCGCTAGCGTAACTTTGTCAAAGAGTCCCTCCGGTAATGAACTTAATTGGTTGCCGCTTAGGTCGAGAAATAACAAGTTGGTGGGATATTCAAAGAGTCCCTCCGGCAATGAACTCAACTGGTTGCCACTTAGGCTGAGCGTTCTCAGGTTGGTGAGATTTTCAAAGAGTCCGTCTGGTAATGAACTCAACTGGGTGTTGTTGCCTATGCCGAGCGTTCTCAGGTTGGTGAGATTTTCAAAGAGTCCGTCTGGTAATGAACTCAACTGGGTGTTGGCTATGCCGAGGGCTTCTAGGTTGATGAGATATTCAAAGATGTCCTCCGGCAATGAACTCAACTGGTTGTCGACTAGGCCGAGCCCTCTCAAGTTAGTGAGATTGTCAAAATCGCCGGGTTTCAGTTCTGTAATGCTACTACCAGACAACTCCAGCTCCGTATCCGTAATCGCTGCGAGGTGTGCCTCGGTCACATCGCGACAATTGTTTACGCCCGGTACCGCGGCCACAATCGCGTCGCGCACCTGCGGGGTGCGGTCGCAGACGGGGGTGTCTCCGCTGAATTCCAGCGATGAATTCGACGAGTTGCTGTTGCCGGGTAGGATGAGCGTTGTCAGATTGATGAGATGGTCAAAATCGCTCTCCTGCAGTGAACTCAACGGGTTGTCGAACAGGTTGAGCAGTGCCAGACTGGTGAGCTGGTCAAAGAGGCCGGATGGCAATGCACTCAATTGGTTGCTGTTCAGGTAGAGCCTTGTCAGATTGGTGAGTTGGTCAAAGAAGCCGTCTGGCAATGCACTCAACTCGTTGCTGTTTAGGGCGAGTAGGGTCAGATTGGTGAGCTGGTCAAAGAGGCCGTCTGGCAATGCACTCAGCTGGTTGTTGCTTAGGTAGATCTCTGTCAGGTTGGTGAGCTGGTCAAAGAGGCCGGATGGCAATGCACTCAACTGGTTGCCGTCTAGCTTGAGCTCCGTCAGATTGGTGAGCTGGTCAAAGATGTTCTCCGGCAATGCACTCAACTCGTTGTCGTCCAGGCGGAGCTCTGTCAGGTTGGTCAGGCCATCAAAATCGCCGGGTTTCAGTTCTGTGGCGTTCCCCTGCAAACTAAACCAATTGCCTCCGAGGCTTAAGTCGACCCCACTAGACCCAGATACATCCAGACTCGTAATCGCCGCGAGGTGTGCCTCAGACACATAGTGGCCGAAATTAGATGTCTCTTCTGTAAATCTCCCGTTCACTATGTAGGTTATCTCTCTATCATGGTGAACGTGAATTATCTCTGGCACTGCCGCCACAATAGCGTCGAGTACCTGCGGTGTGCGTTCGGTAACGGGGCTGGGTGCTCCCGCCAAGGGGCTGAACATTTCCAGCGGGAAGGATGATCTGTAGAAGCTGTAGCCGGCATTCGTTGGGATACTCGTATTCGGCAACGTCTCAATGTCCACGATGACCGCAGCGGTTGTGCCGGGACTGCGGGTCACGGTGAACGGCGCGCTTTCGACGCTGCCTCTGGGTATCGTGATAGTAATTGTGCCGCCGTTGATACGCCCATTCACAATGTGGAGCGGCAGGTCCATGTCAAACGGCGCACCAGTGTGTACAACCGCCTTGAACTGACCTTCGCCAACCTTCTCCAGCCCTACGGGAATCGGTAGAATCGGATAAAGCGAAGGATCATCACCGTATATGTTTTCATAATAGAGGAACTTGAACCGGCTCAGCGAAGTGAGTCCTGCAAAAATCCCTGCTGGCAGAAGACTTCTCTCTGAAAATCCGTCCCCCAATCTTAGTTCAAGGCTTTCCAAACCGGTGAGACCATCAAGATCGTTAGATTGCAGGGGAGAGTCTGAAGCATGGATATTATTCACAAACAACGTATTAATGGCAGCAAGGTGGGCATCAGTGATCTGTTCATAGCTAGAGACGCTCCCATCTTGGAACCTACTGACTACTTGATAAATAGATTCGCGCACCTGTGGTGAGCGCTCTCGGACCGGGACAATCGCCTCCGGAATATTTATTGCCTGAAGCGTCCACTTATAGGGTGAATCAATTCTATTTCCCTGCTTATCAACAGCCGAGACATAAATCGTATGCCGGAGGTGATCGAGAAGACTCGTATCATCATCACCCTTAGAAGGCAAGCCTCCCTTATAATTGAAGGTGACGGTTGCATCTGGTTGACTGGACAAATTATGATAACTTACTACTTCATTATATCCTGTGGGAAGATTGACTCCTATAGGCGTCTTAACGAATAAGATTACCTGCTGAAGTCCATCAGCATCTCGGACTCTGACTTGGACCGGCACACTCGTTGCACCATACGAATATTGCGTTGAAGAAAGAAGTTGGACGGATGGTGCTGATCCCGCTTGAAGTGGAACACTGCTATTAAAATAGGGATTCACGGCTAAAAACTGTGCTGCGCCTGCAGACAAGGAATTCCGAGCGGATCCATACGACATGATGTATGACGTATCGCGAAAATCGTGTTGCAAGCCGAAGGCATGTCCTAGTTCATGGGCTGCAGTGCGCCAATCCCATCTTCCATCAACGATTGCCTGTCCCCTCTGTTTAATCCCGACACCACGTCCACCGGAGGATCTACTAATGTCCATAACGATGAGTTGAACGATTGAAGAGGTGTCAAACGCACGGCTAATCTCGTTCTGGGGACGCCCCCGGTCTTTGTAATGGCTGTCGGAATAGTCCCCATTCACGCGATGAACGATCGGCACGCCTTGGGCATCGGTTTCAATCTGGAAGGTTTTGTTCCCGTGTCCGTGCGCCGCCATCTGCTCGCGATAGAAGGACTGGACCTCAAGGATCCCCGTTTTCATCGCCTCAACCACTGCGGGGCGATACGAGCGGTCATTGGGCAAGAAGTAGAACAGCCGGACAATACGGGATTCCCCGGCGTTCAACGCCGTCCGCTTTTCCGCCGGGAGGGGGTTTTCCCGCTCCCATTTCTCGGGATCAAGAACTTGGCAGAAATGCACGCTATCGGCCGGCGAGGGGAAAGCATTGGCGGCGGCCGGCGGGAGCATGAGAGCCAGCAACCCCCAAAAGGCGGGGTAAAGAACGGGAGTTTTCATAGGGTTATCCTCCAGTGCTTTCCGTTTTGAGATGTGTCCGGCGGCCAGTAGTCGAATTCTGGCACACCGGTCCATCAACGCAGCAGGGTGAGCTTGCGCGTCAGGATGCGTTCATCCGTCACCAGGCGGTACAGATAGACGCCGGTGCCCAGGGGGCGGCCCTCGTCGTCGCGGCCGTCCCAGTGAAGGCGGTGGTAACCGGCCTGCTGCGGGCCCTCGTGCAGGATCGCCAGCCGCTGCCCGGTCAGGGCGAACACCTCCAGCCGCGCTGGACCTGGTTTCGCCAAGAACCAGGAGACGACGGTCTCGCTGTTGAAGGGATTTGGCCAGTTCTGCTGCAGCTCGGGGACAGCCGGCAGCCCGAACATCTCCTGGGCCATCGCCAGCAGCTTGGCCTGTCCCGCCTGGCCGAAGGCGTCGACGAACTGGAAGAAGTCGACGAAGTCGACTGTGCCACTACCGTCGAGATCAAACTTTGCGTCGGTGCCGCCGTAGGCATCGGCAAAGAGGAAGAAGTCGACGAAATCGGTTTTGCCGTCGTCGTTGAAATCGGTCGTTGCCTGGGTTTGTGTTTGACCGCAGTCGGACAGACCCAGCATGTCCAAGTCGTTGTTGGCTACGTCCCGCAGGCCCGCCGGGATGCAGCCGGTCAACTGGTTTCCGGCGAGGTACAGGTTCCTCAGGTTGGTCAGGTTCTCCAGTTCCGCCGGTATGGACCCGGTCAACTGGTTGTTGGAGAGCCCCAGGCTCGTGAGGTTGGTCAGGTTGCCCAATTCTGCCGGTATCGTTCCGGTCAACTGGTTACCACCGAGATTCAGTTGTTTAAGGCTGGCCAGGCTGCCGAGATCGGAGGGGATCTGTCCGGTCAACCGGTTACTATGGAGCGACAGTCGTTCCAGCTTGGACAGGCTTCCCAGTTCGGAGGGGATCTGTCCGCTCAGCTGGTTATGGTTGAGTTCCAGATATCTGAGGTTGGAGAGGTCCCCCATTTCAGAGGGGATCTCCCCGCTCAACTGGTTGGTATAGAGATACAGGGAAGACAGGAAGGCGAGGTTGCCCAGCTCCGCCGGTATTGTCCCGCTCAACCGGTTCCCACTGAGCGTCAGATCGTTGACGCGCCCGAGGCTGTTGGTTGAAACGCCTTTCCACTCGCCCATGGGCCTGCTGCTGAGCCAGTTCGTCTTGCCCTGCCAGTTGGCGCCGTTGGTGGCGTTGTACAACGCAGCCAGCGCAACACTGTCCGGGTGAGCCGGCACCGAGGTCACCGGAGAGACTCCCGTCCACTCGGAGGCGTCCCACAGCTCGACTCCGGTAATGGCTACCGAAGCCAGAAGGGATCCGTCGGGAGAAAATACCCCGGTGATCCCGAAGCCCTCCGGGTCAGTCAGCCGGCCCGGATGCCCCAGGGCGGCTGTTGTGCCCGCTGTCGCCACCGCCCATAGCAGGACCTCCCCCTGTCCAGCTCCAGTGGCGAGGATCGTCCCGTCCGGGGAAAAAGACGCTTCTCCGTGCCCCTGAAGGGTGGCCGATATTGTCCTCGTTGCCGCGTCCCAAAGCTGCATCGCGAGGTCCGTGCTCGATGCGAGGAGGGTTCCATCGGGTGAAAACGCCACATCGAGGACCCGGCCCGAATTCCCCTCGAGGGTGGCGGTATTGGTTTGCGATGCCACGTTCCACAGCTTGACCGTGCCGTCCCGGGAACCGGAAGCGAGGGTTCCGTCGGAGGAGAATGCCACAGACCAGACATGACTCGTATGTCCTTCGAGAGTGGCGATGAGGGTTCGGTTTGCCACGTCCCACAGCTTGATCGTCTGATCCCCTGAGCCTGAAGCGAGGGTGTCTCCGCTGGGAGAAAACGCCAGCGAATGGACCCCCGTAGGCCCACCGGTATGCCCCGGCAGAGTGGCGACGAGGGATTGGTTCGCTGCGTCCCACAGCTTGATGTTGGCCTCGGAAGTACTGTAGGAACCGGAAGCGAGAAGGGTCCCGTCGGGGGAGAACGCGGTGGAGGAGACGCTTCTTTGACTGAGGGAAGCAAGTGCCGTTCTCGTCGCCACGTCCCAGATCCCGATCCCGGCGGACGAGTTTACGGCGAGAAGAGATCCATCCGGTGAGAACTTCGCCCCATAGATCTCCGGCGAGAACTCGCTCGTATTCCTGAAAAGCGTGGCGAGGTGGTGCGGCGAATCTTCCGCCAGCACGAAATGAGAATCGCGATAGGGTCCGCTGTTCGCATTCCCCTCGCTATCGAGTGCCTGCACGGAAACGAAATGCGCAGGGGACTCGGAAAGACTACCCGAGCCCGCGGACGGGATGACCCCGTCATGTTGGAATACAACGACGGTATCCTGCACACCCTGCAAGTCATGGCACCCCTTCACCTCGTGGGACCCCGCAGCAGGGTGGGGCGCTCTCGATCTGAGGAAGAAAAGGGCCTGCTGTAGTCCCCGGTCCCCTGAAGCCGTGACCCTGAATTGAAGGGAGAGGCTCGTAGAGCCCGCTGGATATCTCAGGGGTGAAACAAGCTGGACCGTCGGAGCGAGAAGGTCCCAGGTCTGCTGTTCTTCAATGGGGACATCGGCATCGAAGTAGGGATGCACGGCCAGGAACCCGGCGCTGCACGCCGACAACCGGTTCCATCCCGGGCCATACGACATGATGTTGGCGTCGTCGTTGAAATCGTGCTGCAAGCCGAAAGCATGGCCCAGCTCATGGGCCGCCGTTGCGACGATGAAGTTGGGGGGAAGAAGTGCGTAGCCGCTGTTTTTTCCCGACCGGCCGCCAAATCCTGCCACGTTGCCCCAACCGAGATTATCGTAGGTGCTATGGTCGGCGACGATGAACAAAATGCTGTTTCCGGAATCAAAGGTCGGTCTCAGATCACGGAGCACGTTGCCGACGCCGACCATGCGATAGGAGCGGAGATAGCTGCTGTCGGAGTTCGGCGCGTCGACGCGATGCACCACCGGGTCGCCTTGGTCGTCGGTTTCGAACTGAAAGGTTTTGTTGCCGTGGCCATGGGCCTGCATCTGGTCGCGGAAAAAGGTTTGTATCCGGGGAATCCTTGCCTTTATGGTGTCGACCACGTCGGAGTCGAACGTGCGGTCATTGGGAATGAAGTAGATAAGCTGCACCGTACGTGTTTGGGAACTGTCCGAATCCGCCAGCCGCTTTGGGGCCGGACCGAGGATGTGATCCCCCTCCGACTGCTCGGAATCGACCAGCCGGCAGGAATTCGCCCAGTCGATAGGGGAGGGGGAGGTATAGCTGGCGGGCGGCAAGAGCAGGAAAGCGAACAACAGAAGACATGCGGACTGTAGAACCGAAATTTTCATGGGAATTCTCCTGTGGGCCGGATGAATCCGGGGAGGTTGTGAAGAACTGGCTCCAGATAATTTCATTCTCGACCACCGTAACGGCGCAGGACGTCCGCCGCCTGGGAAGCCTTTTTGCGTGACGCCCAGTAAAGCGGCCCCCAGCCATGATTGTCCTTGGCGTTGACATCAGCCCCGCTGTTCAACAAAACCTCTGCGGTCTTGTAAGCATTGTTTGAAGCGGCGGAATGCAGCGGTGTCCATCCGAATTTGTCCTTGACGTTGACGTCGGCTTTCTGTTGGAGCAGGACCTCGGCGGTCGCAGAAGCATCTTCCTTGGCCGCGGCCAGGTGCAGCGGCGTCCAGCCGAACAATGTTTCCCTGGCGTTGACATCGGCTTTCTGTTTGAGCAAGACCCCGGCGGTTGCAGCAGCGTCCTCCTTGGCGGCAACGTGGAGCGGTGTCCAGCCGTCCTTGTTTGTGGCGTGGACATCGGCTCCCTGCTCGAGCAGGGATGCAGTCAACAGGGGCAGGTTCAGTCTCGCGGCAACATGCAGGTCGGTATCGCCGTTGTTCATTCCGCCCGGATGTGGAGGGCGCCCCACCTCTGCGACGAAGGCTTGCTCCTGGCGCTGTTTTTCCAACGCGGCCTGGTCCTGGCGCTGTTTCTCCAATGCCGCCTTTTTTTCCCGCTGCTGCTTCTCAAGTGCAGCCTGGTCCCGCTGCTGCTTTTCCAACGCGGCCTGGTCCTGGCGCTGTTTCTCCTGGGCGGCTTGCTCCTGAGCCTGTTTCTCCAGCTCCGCTTGTTCCTGACGCTTTTTCTTTAACGCCGCCTGTTTGCCACGCTGTTTCTCCAGGGCCGCTTTTTCCTGCTCCTGCTTCTCCAACGCGGCCTGGTCCTGGCGCTCTTTCTCCAGGGCGGCTTGTTCCTGAGCCTGTTTCACCAAGGCGGCTTGTTCCTGACGCTTCTTCTCCAATTCCACCTGTTCGGCATGCTCAACAAACCTTTCGCCCCCGATCAGGAGAGCGGCCAGACCCAGGACGGCTGCAACAAGCTTGTATTTAAGGTTCTTCCGAGGCTTCGATGGCGACGCGCCCTGCTCCATTTTGCCAGCAACTGCAGCGTCATTGGCCCCATCATTCCGCGCTTTCCGCGCCTCGCCAAGGGACTCTCGCCACGCCGCGATACTCTGGGGACGATCCGGGGCATCCACCGTTAGGGCGGCATCTATCGCCGCGAGAAACTTTGGACTTGCTTTGCCCGCGCAGCGCTGAGCCACCGGGATCAGCGGGTCGTTCCGCATCCGGTCGGTTGCATCGAAAGGGTTCTCTCCGGTCAACGCCCGATAACACACCCCCCCCAGCGCGTAAATGTCCGTCCAGGCTCCTTGAGCCGCCCGGGTTGAATACTGTTCGATCGGCGCATACCCCGGCGTTACTATCGACGTGACCGAGCGGCTTTTCGCACCCATTGCCTGACGCGCGGCGCCAAAGTCCAGCAACACCGGCGAGCCATCCTTTGCTCGGAGGACGATGTTGCCGGGCTTGATGTCTCGATGCAGAAAGTCTGCTCGATGTACCACTTCCAACGCGCTCAGCAACGGATCCAGAATGCCTTGGAGCTCGATTTCGCTCAGCGTTCCCTTGCGCGTCAGATACGCGGACAGACTTTCCCCCTCCACATAGTCCATTGCGATATAGGCTGTGCGGTGGGCTTCGAAGAAGTGGTGAATGCGGACTATGCCGGGATGTTGAAAGCGGGCGAGGATGCGGGCTTCGTCCAGGAAGCGCTCCAGGCCCCATTGGAAATCGGGGGCGGCCTGGTCCGTCTGCGGAACGACCGACAGGTTCCGTTCGCGGGTAGCCAGGTCCGCGGGGAAGTACTCCTTGATCGCCACGGGGATGTCCAGGGTGATGTTCCATCCCAGGTAGGTGATCCCGAACCCGCCGTGGCCGAGAACCCGATGAAACTCGAAGTCGCGTATGCGAGTTCCTTTGGGCAACGCCAGGCGATGCTGTTGTTCCTCGCCCATCAGCCGGAACCGGGGGTGGATGGTAGCGGCGACGGCCCTGCACTCTCATCTCCTTCTCCGGTCTGGACCCCTTTTCGTTTTCTGCCCGCGGCTCGTCCCAACAGTCTGGCCCAGCGTCTCAATCGGGGCATCCCCTGATCGGCTTCTTCGGAAGCGTCAGCAGCCGTTTCCGTGCCTTCAGCAGGGGCGTACAACAAGAGGGTGGTATTGTCCTGACGGGGATTTTCGGCGGCTTCCACGGCCTGGATAAGGGCCGCGGCGCTATCCTCCAATGACGCGTCCTGCGTTTCCTCGAGGATACCGGCGATCTCCCGGTCGCCGAGGGTCATCAAACCGTCGCTGGCCAACAGCAGCCGGTCGCCTTTCTCCACGGGCACCGGCCGCGGCGATACATCCACCAGATGTATGTCATCGCCCATGACCGCGGACCGCAGCGAATGCCGGCTTGGATCCCGGGCGGCTTCCTCTTCGGTCATCCTCCCGGTAGCTACCAGGTCCGCGAGAACCGGTGCCATGGAGTGGTCCGCGTTCAACCGCGCCAGTGCGCCTTTGCGGAACAACCACAACGGGGAATCCCCGACGCTGATCCAGTTCAGGCCTTCGCTCGAGACGACCGCCGCGACCAAAGTGGAACCCATGCTGTCCAGTTCGGGTTTCTGGGCAATGGCGTCGGCCATGGCTGCATTGGCCGATTGCAGGCAGCCCTGGAGGCGATCGGTGATCGATCCGGAAGCCCGCGGGTAGGCCTCGACGAAGATCCTTCTCAGAAGGCCGCTGGCGGCAGCGCCGCCGACATGCCCGCCCATGCCGTCGGCCACCAATAACAGGGAGTGTTCGTAACGGTCTTTTCCAAGGGCGCGCGCATCGAGGAAGCCGTAATCGTCTTCCTGATAGCTCCGTTTGCCGCGGATTTGCTTCGCGGCACAGCGACCGCTTTCGGTCAAGGGTCTTCGCTTCCTTCCGAGTCCTGCCAGTCGAACGCGAAGCCGCAGAAGGGCACGAACCGGAGAACCGTATTCCCGATGCCGATCCGGCCCTGGGCCGGCAACTCGGTCGGTGCGAGAACGGGCCGATCGCCGAGATACGTCAGGTTGGTGCCGCCGCCGTGCTGCACGTAGAACTTCCGTCCGCGGGGATCGTACGTGACCACCGCATGGCCGTTTCGCGAAATCTGGTCGTCGCCGAAATCGAGTTTGACGCGGTCGGTTGCGCCGCGCCCGAGGGAATTGGATCCATAACCCAACTGGACGGCCCGGCCTTTTCCCGGCCCCTCGACGATCACCAACCATCCCACCACCGGATCATCCATGCCGCGGCCCTCTTGGGCGCTTTCCTGGCGGACGCCTGTGTCCGCTCGCGGCGCCCGGCCACCCACCAGCCGCGTTTTTTCCTCCTCTCCCGGGTCGGGTGGAGTACGGTCGGTCTCCATCCGCTTGGTGGCTGCATCGAAACGCCCGGGACCGGCTGCTTGATTGCCTTCCTGAGATGCAGGTGGCAGCGGCCTTTTGGCCTGGTCGGGCGAGGGGGAGTCCTTTTCGGATTTCTCGGTCTTTTTCTCGGTGATATTGCCATCGGGGCGGCGGAAAACGGGCATGGGTTTCCTTCCTTTCTAGGGCTTTCCAAAGGCGCAGAGGTCTCGAAGGAGACTTACTTTTCGTAGAGCCGGTTGATCAGGTTGTCCAAGCAGTATTGCCCGGATTGGTTCAGGGCCATCTCTTCCCGGGTTTGAGCAATGTGGAGCGCAAACACCAGAAGTATGGACTGGACCAGGGCAAGCAGGGTAGTGTAGAAGGCGACGCCGAGCCGCCCCGTGATCTGGCGCAGCAAGGTCGGGTCGTGCGGGTCTACAATTTTGGCGGCATAGTCCAAAGACAGGGCGATGCCGAGAACAGTGCCTACAAAACCCATCGTTGGAATGAGCCAGACGAGGTAGCGCAGCATCGAATATTTGAGATCGAGCTCGTGCTGAAACAATTCAAGGGAAGAATTCAGTAGAGAGTTGGCCTGGTTGACGGAGCGGCTTCCCTGAAATTGCAGGATGCAACGCCCGATCAGACGCGGTAGATAAAAGGTCCGCTCCCTGGCCACGGGCATGGATTTCTGGTGCAAGGGCCCCAATTCGTGGGCCTGAAGCATAACCTCATCCCCTTCCGGCAGGTACCCTTTTGAAATCTGCTGCATCTCGAGTTTGGCCTGGTTGAAGCGCACACAGAGCTCACCGCAGCCGAACCAGAACAACAGCCACATGAGGTTCTGGATGGTGAACGGGTAGGAGAAGTTTTTGGAGTTCCGATCCAACAGAAAATCGCCTGCAATGGAATCGGGCTGATCGAAAACAAAACTCAGAGCCGCTATGTATAAAATGCCGCCGGACAGACTGACGACGCTGGCGATCAGGCGTTGCTCCCTGTTGATGCTTTTCGCTTTGATCATGTTCGATTTCGCCATGCCTATTCTCCTCTCGGCTGTTCATTTCAGCCCGGTTTTGCTCCCACCACGTACCCGTTGTTTTGCTTTGTCAAATGCACGAGAAAATCGATGAACTTGCGGTCGGCGGTGTAATTCCCGACGGCTACTGCGTGTATGGGTATTCTCTGGCTGTTTTCAGCGGTTACGGCTCGCACCACCGTGCGCCAATCCTCCGAGGGAGCTCCATCGCTCAGAAGGATGATTTCTTCGGGGTCCAAGGCAATGGCCGCCAGCAAGGCGGGGCGGGTGGGTGTGACGCCATCTACCATTCCCATCCAGTCGCTTATCTTTCCAATAAGCTGATTTGGTGCATCCTTCTTGACTTGGAAGTATTCCTTGCTTTCGGGCCAGAAATGCAACACGGTTCCTCGTTCAGGAGCCTGAAAACCGATCAGGCAGACCTCTATTTCGGATTTGAAAGAAGCGAGCATGTTTTGTATGGACAGTGATATGAACTGCCGATAGTCGTGCTCTCCGGGATGGTAAATGCTCCCCGACATATCTATGACGAATACGAACTTTTTCGCCTTTGTCTTTATACCAAGCAGAACGCTCGTGTCGTCTATCTGCTGTTGCAACGCCTGCACCTGTTCCACAAGTTCGGATTTGGTTTGTTGAGCCAATGTCTTTTTCTGCTCGAGCTTGGCCCCTTCCTGTTTCAGCTCGATATTTTTGCGCTCCAATTCAGTTCTTTCCCGCTCTGATTTTTCCTTGTCCAACCGGGATCTGGATTCCTTCCGGTCCAGGTCCGCCATTGCCAGGTCAAGGTCTGACTTCGTCTGCTCCAACTCGGTTCTTGTCTGAGCCAACTCCCCCCTGACCTGTCCCAGGATTTCCAGATTCGGAAACAGGGGGATAAGCACTACGGTAATCAGGATGAAAGCACCGAGGGCCGATGCGAGCAGGTCGAGCGCGGACATGCTGAAAACGTTGAGTTCGGGCCTGCGTCTTTTCATTTTTCACTCACTCCTGGACCAGGCGCACGGAGAAAGCAATCGGGCCTATCTCGAGTCGATCCTCGTTTTGGAGAACCGCCGTTTCATGCGGGTTCAGCAAACGGCCATTCACCTTTGTCCCGTTCAGTGCGTTCAAGTCCTCCGCGTAGAGCGTGGCGCCAGTGCACCTGAGGCGAACGTGTTCGCGGGAGACTGCTTCGTGGTCGATGACGAAATCGGCGTTTTCCGGGCTTCTCCCCAGCGTTACGCCGGCCGGATCACCCAATGCCAGGGCCGATACGGTCAATGCGAATTGCCGCCCGGAGCTGTCCCGGCCTTCCAGCAGGCATCTGAAAGGGGCGGGTTTCGGTGCGGCCGCCGCAGCCTGGTGCGCTGCTTCAGCTGTTTCTTCCGCTGCACGCAAACGGGACTCCGCACTGCGTAGCTGTTCCTTTCTTCGCTGGGAGGCAAGCAACCAACCGAGAAGGGAGAGCAACACCAGTGCCCCCCCGATTGGAATTCCCCACTTCAAGCTCAACGGGACCTCCTGTGTTGCTTCCTTACTGCTGCCGGCGGCGTAATCAGTCCCGGAATCGGGCCACGCTTTTGCTGTCTCCAGGCTTTCGGGCTGGGCCTTGTCAGCCAGCAGACTGTCGGTCGCAGCTTTTCCCGTTAAGTCTGCCCGCGCTGTCGCCGTCTTCAGACTTTCTACCTGGGCCTTGGCAGCCTGAATGCTCTCGGCTGCCGCCTTTCTCATAGCGTCTGCTCGGGCTTTCACGCTTTCCGCTTCTTGTCGGGACGCCACTTCTTTCTCTTCTGCCTCTTTTGCGGCCCTTCTCGCCGAGTCGGCCTGCGCCCTTGCCAGCTTGAGGCTGTCCGCAGTCGCCAGTCCCTCCCGTTCCGCCCGCTCCAGAGCACTCAGGCATTCAGTATTTACCGCATGATGTGCGATTTTCCGGTCGTCGAGAGCAGCTATCATGTTTTTGCTGCTCAAGGCAAAAACGGCTCCTTTCGGTTTCGCTGTGCGAAACGGCCACGGGCCGCTGCGAGGGTTCGGCATGTTGATGGCCACCACGTCTCCGCATTCGTTGAACAAGGGCATGCCGAAGGCTGTTGCGGTTATCAAGGCATTGTGCTGCAGCAGGCGCCCCACGGGGAGGCCTGCCTTTTTGTCAAAAATGGTTTCGTAGGCACCTATCGTCCCCTGAGAAAGCCAGGCATTCCTCATGACATCGAAGCGCAGCGTCTGAACGGCTCGGCCCACATCGGCTGACTTTTCGGATAGCCTGAGAGGAGGCAGGTTCAAACTTTGTGCCTGCAAAAGGGCCAGGTTGATTTCCCGATTGGCGAACACCGGCTCGGGAACCACCTCGGCGCCCGTTTTCAGGGACAATACCGTTATTCGCTCCGCTTTCTCCACGAGATGGGCATTAGTCAGGACATATCCCGTTTCATGGACGACAAACCCGGCTCCCTCAACCGCAACCTGGTCTTTCTGGTACGCGCGAACACGGACGATGCTTTCAGAAACAACATCGACATCTATTTGGGCCTCGATGTACCTGGGCAAAAAGGTCCAGGCCGCTACCGAAAAAACGATTGAGGGCAGGAGGTGTTTTCTCATGATTCCTTATGGTTCGGGATGGCCGTCGAAAAAGCGCTGCAAACAGGCCTGGGAAAAAACCGCAACTTTCCGGGCTGTTCCCGCTCCTTTCAGATTTCAGGGACTCAAGGCGATATCGCGCGGCCACTCCAAACCGGTGACGATGGTTTGGACCTGTGACCCGTCGAGATTTGCCCGTCGAATCCTCTCCTCGATCCATTCCGTCCAGTATATCTTCCCACCGCCCAGGTCGAGGGCAATGCCCATACTGTTTTCGGAGAAGAGGGTTTCGACCTGGGAACCATCGAGGTTTGCCCGCTGAACCCCGGCATCCGACGCCCAGTACAGCTTGCCCGCGCCCTCGTCGACCGTCAGGTCGCGTACACGATCCACTCCGGTGACGATTATTTCGACTTTGGATCCGTCGAGGTCCGCCCACCTGATCTCCTCCCCGCGCCAGCCCCCCCAGTACATCTTTCCTCTGCTCAGATCCAGGGCGATGGCCTCCGATGCACCCGCTTCGGTGACGAGGGTTTCGACCGGGGAGCCGCCGAGGCCCGTACGGTAGATTGTCTCTTTCCAGTTCGCCAAGTACGACTTGCCTTCGGCCACGTCCAAAGCGATGTCACTTCCCCATACGGTGCCGAGGCTTTCGAGCTGGGTGCCATCGAGGTTTGCCCGCTTAACGCTCTCCCATTCCGTCCAGTATATCTTCCCACCGCCCACGTCGAGGGCAATGCCCTCCGGATCCTCCAATCCGGAGACGATGGTTTGAACTTCGGAACCGTCGAGGTTGGCGCGCTGAATCTTGCCCGCATCGGAGTCCGCCCAGTACAGCATGCTGTACGTGGACCCTCGTTCGCCTTGAGGTCCCTCAGGTCCTTGTTCCCCTTCCCCCTGGGGTCCCTCAGGTCCTTGTTCCCCTTGAGGCCCTTGAGGTCCCTCTGGCCCTTGCGGCCCTTGTTCTCCTTCGCCTTGAGGACCCTGGGATCCTTCAGGTCCTGGCTCACCCTTTTCTCCTTGGGGACCTTGAGGTCCCACTGGTCCCTCAGGGCCTGTGCATGTGGTGAGGGCGAAAGCAAAAACCAAAGAAAGCGCCAGATATTTCATTGCCTGTCTCCTTTCAGATGAAGAGGGCCGGTTTCCGATGAAAGCCATCTTGCAAGGTTTGTTTCTACTGCGTCGAAGACCTGGCCGGGTTTTCAGTGTCGATCTTCGAGCACCCATCGCTGTTACAGGCAGTGACCCAGTAGTTGATGTCGAAAATGCCTGGTTCCGGTGCGTCAGTGTGAACGTAGGTCGTCTCGGAGACCTGTGTAGCAAGTTCCTCGCACCAACTCGGCTTGCCGCTTTGCTCCAGATGGCAGGAGGTGAAGAAATCGTCCCAGTAGATATTGTAGTGGGTAGCCCTTTCCACAGGCTCCCAACTGACGACTATCGTTTCATCATCCCACCCGAATCGTTGGTTTCCTGGACTTGTGCAGTACGGCACCGACGCCCCCTCGGGCAGGCATCCATTCAGCTGGTTGTTTCCATCGAGAAACAGGATTTGCAGGTTTTCGAGGTTTCCCAGTTCGGACGGGACCACTCCCTCCAGCCTGTTATCGTTGAGGCTCAGATATTCCAGGTTTTCGAGGTTTCCCAGGACCGTTGGAATCTCCCCCTGCAGCTTGTTGTTCCCCAGGGCCAGCGCCAGCAGGTTGGCAAGTTTGCCTAATCCCGATGGAACTTCCCCCTGCAGATTGTTGTTTTCCAGGCCCAGGATTTCCAGGCTGCCAAGGTTGGCCAGTTCCGCCGGAATCTCCCCCCGGAGCTCGTTGCTGCGCAGGTTGAGGAATTCCAGGTAGACAAGGTGGGCCAGTTCCGGCGGGATCGTTCCCCACAATCCGTTCTCCGCGAGATCGAGCCGGGTGACGTAACTGCCGCCCGGGTTGGTGGTGACGCCGTACCATTCGACGATGGGGGCCTCACTCAACCAGTTGGTGTTGTCCTTCCAGCTTTCTCCGCCCGTGGCATCGTAGAACGCGACCAGCACGGTACTATCTGACAGGGCAGGGGAGGCAACAGGTCCTTGTTCATCTGTCTCGCCTTGGGATCCTTCAGGCCCTTGTTGTCCCGGGGGCCCCTGTGGTCCTTGGGGTCCTTGGGGTCCCTCAGGTCCTTGTTCGGCTTCGCCTTGGGGCCCAGGGGGCCCTTGCTCGCCCTGAGATCCTGGAGGCCCCATCGGCCCTGGAGGCCCTTCGCATGCGACGAGGCCGAAAGCTAACAACGATATGAACGCAAAGTAGTTCATCGACTGCCTCCTTCCGGATGCAATAAGTAAACCGGCACGGGTGCGTGGTTCGCCCACGTCTAAGATTCCTCCCGTTCATCACAGGATATGTTCTGAAGCTGTCCACAATCTTTGTATATCAAGCAGGCCGCGTCCTGAAGATCCTGTCGGGCTTCTGCCTCGGTGTCTTCAGAGACACTGATGGTGCCAGAAACTTGCGCTCCGAAGAGGCGGTCTCTGCCAGTGGCGGTAGCGGTACAAGTCCACTTCCATTTTGGTTCCGGCTCCGATTCGACAACCGGCTCCGATTCGACCACCGGTTCCGACTCAACAACCGGTTCCGGCTCAACTACCGGCTCCGGCCCGGTTCCCTTGCCGCTGGCTCCACAAGCAGCCCAGCCCAACAGCAGCCCGAGAAGTGGGATTCGCCTCCATCCGCGCATGGGGTTCCATCTTCCTGGGTGAAGGAGGTATTTCCTGCGAGTCAGATCCAAGCCGTCGGATAGGGAAGAGGCGTACTCATCCGGCCCGGGGTTTGTGCTGACCGCTGAACAGTGGTCGGATGAGTACTCCTGGTCCAAATTTATCCTAAGGGCTGGCTCCAGAGTCATAACTATATATGGGTGAGCACCCATCGTTGTTGCAGGTAGCAACCCAGTATTCAGCATCGTCGTCCGCCCTAATGGTGTGGACGTAGGTCGTCTCGAAGATGCCGGACTCCAATAAGTCACACGATAAACTTTCAGTTACACCACCAGAAGTCACGGAGCAGCCACTCCAGAAATCTTCGTAGTAAATATTGTAGTGGGTAGCCCCTTCCACAGGATCCCAGGTTAGGACTGTAGCGCCGTTCTCGCGCCTTGCATTCAGGTTGTTTGGCTGTGTGCAGTACGGCACCGACGCCCCCTCCGGCAAGCATCCATTCAGTTGGGGGTTTCCATTGAGGAACAGGTCTTCCAGGTTGGGGAAGTCCGCCAGGAAATCCGGTAGAATTCCCTCCAACCTGTTATTTGCCAAGTTCAGAAATTCCAGGTTTTCGAGGTTTCCCAGTTCCGGTGGAATTTCCCCCTCCAACCTGTTGGAACCCAGGGACAGCGCTTTCAGATTGTGGAGGTTTCCCAGTTCCGGTGGAATTTCCCCCTCCAACTCGTTGCCGAACAGGCCGAGGATTTCCAGGCTTTCGAGGTTTCCCAGTTCGGGTGGGATTTCCTCCTCCAAATTATTACTGGACAAGTTTAGAACTTCCAGGTTTTCGAGGTTTCCCAGTTCCGGTGGAATCTCCTCCCGCAACCCGTTATCGGAGAGGTCCAGGTATTCCAGGTAGGTGAGGGTACCAAGTTCGGGGGGAATTGTCCCCCACAACGCATTCTCGGATAGGTCCAGCCGAAGGATCAGGCGGCCGCTGGGGTTGGTGGTGACACCGTACCATTCGCTGATGGGGGCGGAGCTGAGCCACTGGGCCCTATTCGTCCAGGATTCCCCGCCCGCAGCATAGTAAAGCGCGACCAGAGCGGCGCTATCTCCCGTGGCTTCGAAGACGGGAGGTTCCTGTCCCCCTGGTCCGTTTCCGGATCCTCCAGGTCCTGGAGGTCCTTCCGGTCCCTCAGGTCCTTGATCGCCTGGAGGTCCTTCAGGTCCTTGATCGCCTGGAGGTCCTTCAGGTCCTTGATCGCCTGGAAGTCCTTCAGGTCCTTGATCGCCTGGAAGTCCTTCAGGTCCCTCAGGTCCCTCAGGTCCTTGATCGCCTGGAGGTCCTTCAGGTCCCTCAGGTCCTTGGTCGCCTGGAGGTCCTTCGGGGCCAGGAGGCCCTTGAGGCCCGGGAGGCCCTGGTTCGCCATCGCCGGAGCCCGCAGGTCCCTCAGGACCTTGTTCCCCTTGTTGGCCCGGAGGCCCTATGGGCCCTTGATCGCCTTCAGGTCCTTGCTCGCCTTGGGTTCCGTCAGGTCCTTGTGGACCCTCTGGCCCCTGTTCGCCTTCGCCTTGAGGTCCCTCAGGCCCCTGGGGTCCTTGTTCCCCTTGTTGGCCCGGAGGCCCTATGGGCCCTTGATCGCCCTGGGTTCCTTGCTCGCCCTGGGTTCCTTGCTCGCCCTGGGTTCCCTGTTGGCCTTCGCCTTGAGGTCCTTGGGATCCCTCAGGCCCCTGGGTTCCTTGCTCCCCCTGGGTTCCCTGTTCCCCCTGGGTCCCCCCCTGGGTTCCCTGTTCCCCCTGGGTTCCCTGTTCCCCCTGGGTTCCCTGTTCCCCCTGGGTTCCTTGCTCGCCCTGGGTTCCCTGTTCCCCCTGGGTTCCTTGCTCGCCCTGGGTTCCCTGTTCCCCCTGGGTTCCTTGCTCGCCCTGGGTTCCCTGTTGGCCTTGATCCCCTTTTACCCCTTGAGGTCCTTGTTCGCCTTGAGGCCCCTGATCGCCTTGAGGCCCCTGATCGCCTTTTTCCCCTTCCCCCTGAGGCCCTTGGGGTCCTTCAGGTCCTTCCTCGCCGATGGGCCCTTCCTCGCCGGAAGGCCCCATCGGGCCCACCTGGCCATCCACGGCATCGCGGCCTGGCGGGCCCTGAGGTCCTCTGCATGTGGCGAGGCTTAAAGTGAATAACAAAAAAAGTGCGAAGTACTTCATAGCCTGCCTCCTTGCGGTTGGCTGGAAAAACGGGGTTTTGAAAAGTTTATCAGTCATTTTTTGATTCGGTTGCCTCGGGAAAAGTTCAGGACTTTGTTGAACTCTCATGGCCAGGATGGAAAGGGCTGGCGCTGGCGTGGAGATTAAAAATGAAGCATCAGTTTCCCACCTGGCCCGTAGCGCCCCCAAACAGGATCCAATCCCAACGTGGCTCGATCTCCGCCAAACTCCAGCAGATGGCTGAAATCAGGTTGTTGACCTTCCTGATTGATGCGGTTGGCAGAGAGGTTTGCGTCAATCACCGACCACATCAAGCTACCTAACCAAAGAGGGCCCCCGATAAAGATTGTCCAATCATCTTCGTCCTCATCGACCCACTGGAGCGGGTTCCAGGAGGATTTCGGGTTGTCCCATTCCTCCCAATTATCCCTCAAACCCCACCACACAAACCCTGCCCCTGCCAATGCAACTCCGAGTTGGGGCAGCCCTTTGTTGTATTGGTCATTATAGAATTGCCCGGTACCGGGAATCAGCAACGACAGGCCGGAAGCGAGCCAGGGATTTTTCTTTTTGGCCTTGATGAATCCTTCTTCCATTTTCATCACCGGCTCCCTGGTTATTTCGGCGATCTCGTATATGGTATAGACGAAAACGCTGCCGTCTGCGGTTTGTATCTTCAACGATTCGCCGGGAATTTGCTCAATGATGGTGCCGCGAACGGTTTCCCCATTCTTCAAGTGAATGACATCTTCAATCTTCTGGGCGAAGAGCGGCGAGTGCACCACAATAGCCGTCAAGAAGAAAAACATAAAAAGGCGCTGCATATATACTTTCCTCCTAAGGATCAAACGGGAGAATGAGCATGAACGATTCCAGGATCAGAAAACATGGCCGACTTGGTTATCTGTCATTGAGTCTGGTACCCAATCCGAGAAGGAGCGAGAAGTCATTGACTTCGTCCTCGAACCATAGCCGATCCCGCCCTTCCGCCCGAAGGACGAAAGCAGGGCCCAGACGCCACTGATAACCCAATCCCGCTCCGGCGGAGAAATCAGTCTCGGAGTCGTACTCGTCACTCAGGACGATTAAAGCGCTCTGTCCTAGTATGTAGACACCGGGTATGGCGTTGCTATTCGGAAAGAATGCACCCCGGCCCCCAAGATAAATTGAAGTGATGCCATCTCCGTCTACTGCAATACGCCCGAAATTGAATTCGGGCCCGATGGTCAGCTTTTCACTCGGAAACCAGGATACGTAAAGCGAAGGGGTTCCAAAGATTCCGGTGATAAACCCACCCGGCGCCCCAATCATAGTTATCCCATCGCCATCGGAGTCACTATAAGAGCAGTCAGGTGCACGACCGGGAAAAAACGTAGCATATCTCTCTCCTGTTTTGGGATTTCTTTTTTGCGGGAGCCTCATCCAGAGAGACCCTTGTCAATTATTTTTTGCCCCACCATTAAAGTTCCCACCGAGTTGGTGCATTCTTTATCGCAGGAGGGTGAGTTTGCGCGTCAGAAGATTTTCGGACGTAACCAGCCGGTACAGGTAGACACCGCTTGCCAAGGAGCGGCCCATGTCGTCGAGGCCGTTCCAATGGATGCGGTGGCGGCCAGCCTGCTGCGGCCCCTGGTGCAGAACGGCCACCCTCTGTCCTGTCAGCGCGAACAATTCCACTCGGGCGGGACCGGGCTCCAACAGGAACCAGGAAATCACCGTCTCGTTGTTGAACGGGTTGGGCGCGTTCTGTTGCAGCTGGGTTGCCGCGGGCAGGCCGATCAATTCCTGAGCAATGGCCACCATCTTGGCCTGCGCAGGCTTGTCGAAGGCATCGACGAACTGGAAGAAATCGACGAAATCGACCGTGCCGCTGCCGTCGAGGTCGAAACGGGAATCCGTGCCGCCGAAGGCGTCGATGAACTGGAAGAAGTCGACGAAATCGGTCTTGCCGTCGCCATCGAAATCCGTCGCCGCTGACGCTTGCGTTGGCGGTTCCGTTGTACCCGTACCTGGGTCTCGGGGTGGGTCTGCGACCGGTGGGTCACCATTGGTTGGCATGTCGTAGGCGTACAGCTTCCTGTCGGAGTCGTCCGTTACCCACATAGTGGTGCCGTCCGACCAGATGCCGACAGGGAGTGTGTTTCCCGCCGAGCGCAGGGTGTGGAAGTCCTTGGCCGGTTCCTGAGCCGTTGTAGTCAGGCCGTAGGCATGCAGCTTGGAGGCGGCGTAGTTCGCAACCCACAGGGTCGCCCCGTCCGACCAGAGGCCCGTAGGGTAATGATTCCCGGTAGTGTCCAGGTCTTTCGCCGCATCCCTGGCCTTTGAGGTCATGTCGTAGGCGTACAGCTTGTCGTCCCAGTCGTCCGCGACCCACATGGTGGTTCCGTCCGACCAGATGCCCTGTGGCCTGGTGTTCCCAGCGGCATCCAGGGTATTGAAATCCTTTGCGGAATCCCGGGCTTTGGATGCCATGTCGTAGGCGTACAGCTTCCTGTCGAAATAGTCGGCGACCCACATGGTAGTGCCGTCCGACCAGATGCCGGACGGCTTGTTGTTTCCATCCGCATCCAGGGTAGTGAAGTCCTTGGCGGAATCCCGGGCTTTGGATGCCATGCCGTAGGCGTACAGCTTGTCGTCCCAGTCGTCCACGACCCACATGGTGGTTCCGTCCGACCAGACGCCTCGCGGCGAGTCGTTCCCGGCAGCTTTCATGGTGTCGAAATCGTTGCCCGGATTGCGGGGGCAACAACTGGCAACGGACGTTACCTGCCACTGGCGCACTTTGCCGTCCTCCGCCCCGCTGACCAGCATGTCCCCGTCGGGACTGAAGGACACGCTACGGACAGGGGACTCGTGCCCGAGCGTGGCCAGGAGTTCTCCGGCGAGGTCCCACAAACGCGCGTTGCCGTCCTCGCTGCCGCTTGCGAACAGACTGTCGCCGGGACCGAAGGCCACGCTCAGGACAGGAGACTGGTGATCGAGAGTGGCGAGGTGTTCCCCGGTGAGGGCATTCCACAAGCGCACTGTTCCATCCGCACTGCCGCTGGCCAGCAAGCTGTCGCTGGAACCGAGGGCAAGGCTCCTGACGGCTTCGGTGTGCCCGGTGAGTGTCTGTTGATGTGCGCCCGTCAGGGCGTCCCAGAGACGGATAGTCGCGTCCGCGCTGCCGCTGGCCAGCTTGTCGCCAGTGGAACTGAAGGCCACGCTCAGGACACTGTCGGTATGCCCGGTGAGGGTCCGCTGGTGTGTACCCGTTTCCGCGTCCCAGAGACGGATGGTCGCGTCCGCGCTACCGCTGGCAAGCAGGCTGTGGTCAAGAAGACTGAAGGCCGTGCTCAGGATAGCTGCGGTATGCCCGGTGAGAGTGGAAGTGAGCAGCCCGGTTTCGGGATTCCACAAGTGCAGCTTGCCGTCCTCGGTCCCGCTCGCGAGAAGGCAGCCATCGATGGGGCAGAGGGCGAGGCTCAGGACCGGAGACAGATGCTCCAGGGTAGCCCCGAGCAACCCGGTCGTGAGATCCCACAGTGCAATTGTGAGGTCGAGGCTTGCGCTGATAAGCATCGCGCCGTCCGGGCTGATGATTGCGGCGGTGACGGCAGCCGTATGCAAGGCGAGGGTGGCAAGGAGGCTGACGGTAAGGTCGATTACCCCGACGGCGATCTCGACAATCCCGACGGTAACTTCCACGAGGCCGACGGTGACCTCGACGATTCCTCCGATAACATCACCGACGCCTCCACCGTGGCTGGTTTCTGGCAGGACGCAGATCACCAGCATCGCCGCCAGTATCGACAGGATGAGTTTTCGACTGAAGCGCGTGTTTTTCATCGGAAAAAACTCCCTTATCTCAGCAGGGTGAGCTTGCGCGTCAGGACGCCGCCGGCGCTCACCAGCCGGTAGAGGTATACGCCGCTGGCCAGAGGGCGGCCGGCATCGTCGCGGCCGTCCCAGTGGATGCGGTGGAAGCCGGCCTGCAGCGGCCCCTGATGCAGGACCGCCACCCGCTGCCCGGTCAGCCCAAATACCTCCAGTCGCGCCGGACCCGGCTCCAGGAGGAACCAGGAAATGACGGTCTCGCTGTTGAACGGATTGGGAGCGTTCTGCTGCAACTGGGTTTCGGCAGGGAGCCCGATCAACTGCTGTGCCAAGGCCAGCAGCTTGGCCTGCGCCGACGGGCCGAAGGCATCGACGAACTGGAAGAAATCGACGAAATCCACCGTGCCGCTGCCGTCGAGGTCGAAGCGGGCGTCGGTGCCGCCGTAGGCATCGGCAAAAAGGAAGAAGTCGACGAAATCGGTTTTGCCGTCGTCGTTGAAATCGGTGGAAGCTTGGCCGCCAGTTGTCCCGGTGATGGCTTCCAGTGGCAGGTCGGCGGATTTGACGAGTTCGTAGCCGCTATGGTTTGCTGGCAGCCCCGGCAAGGTGCCGATATCCACGGTGACGGCAGCCGTCGTACCGGACGTGCGGGTCACGGTGAGCGGTTGGCTGTCGAGGCTGCCGGCGGGTATCGTGAGAGTGGTTGCGCCGCCGCTGATGCTGCCATTGGTCACGGTGAGCGGTAGCACAAGGTCAAACGGCGCACCGGCAGGGGCCACGGCTTTGACTTGATCCGCGCCAACTTTCTCTAACGACACGGTAAGCGACAGCGGATCCACCGAGTTGCCATACAAGTACAGCGTCGCCAACGAGGATAGCCCGTCAAACAGACCCTCGGGCAGCGTCGATAACTGGTTGCCGTTCAGGTGGAGCCCTCCCAGCGCGTTGAGGTTGTCAAAGATGCCCTCGGGCAGCGTGGTCAACCTGTTGACAGCCAAGCCAAGCCATGTCAGTGCGGAGAGGTTGTCAAAGATACCTTCTGGCAGCGTGGTCAACCTGTTGAGAGCCAAGCCAAGCGTTGTCAGTGAGTTGAGTCCGTCAAAGATACCCGCCGGCAGCGTGGTCAATTGGTTGTTTCCCAAGCTAAGCCATGTCAGTGCGGAGAGGTTGTCAAAGATACCCGCCGGCAGCATGGTCAACTGGTTGTCCTGCAGGTTGAGCGAATTCAGTGAGTTGAGGTTGTCAAAGATGCCCGCCGGCAGCGTGGTGAACCGGTTGTCCTGCAGGTTGAGCGAATTCAGTGAGTTGAGGTTGTCAAAGATGCCCGCCGGCAGCGTGGTCAACCGGTTGTCCTGCAGGTTGAGCGAATTCAGTGAGTTGAGGTTGTCAAAGATACCCGCCGGCAGCGTGGTGAACCGGTTGTTTCCCAAGCTAAGCCTTGTCAGCGCGTTGAGGTTGTCAAAGAGCCCCTCTGGCAGCGTGGTCAACTGGTTGTCATACAGGCGGAGTTCCGTCAAGTCGGTGAGACCATCGAAATCGTCAGCTTTCAAGGAATTGATGTTTGTACCATTCAGAGATAGTTGGGTAATTCTAGCAAGGTCGTACACGGTGATGCTTGCGTAGTTGGAAATAATAGGAGAGTCTAAGCGGACTGCGCCAAGAATAGCATCGCGCACCTGCGGCGTGCGGTCGCTGATCGCTGGGACAGGGATGGTTTCTAGGGTATCGTCCACCTGTCCTGGCCACTCAGACACGTCCCAAAATTTGACTGCCCCCCCGCCTTGGGATATGAGTTCTGTCCCGTTGGGTGAAAAAAGCAGTCTTCCCACCCCACCCGGTCCCCCTGGGAAAGTGGCGATATTTTCTCTGGTCAAAACATCCCATATATGGACCCGGGAACCATTCGATGATGCGATGATTGTACCATCGGGCGAAAACACTAGTGACTGGAAAGTATAATTACCCGACGTATACTTAAGGGTGGCGATCTGTGTTCTTGTCGCTACATTCCATAATTTGCTCGTGTAACCAGACAATGTGGCGAGAGTTGTACCGTCCGGCGAAAACGCTACTCCCAACGGCCGTGTGTGGCCCGTCTCAATGGTGGCGATCAGCGCGTTCGTCGTCACGTCCCACAGTTTGACAGTACCATCCGTTGAACTAGAAGCGAGCGTACCATCAGGTAAAAAATCCACAGAATAGATTCTATCTGTATGTCCTTCAAGGGTAGCAGTATTTTCTTTCGTTGCCACGTTCCACAATTTAATTGTGCTATCCCACGAGCCGGAAGCGAGCAGTGTGCCATCTGGGGAATAGTCCACAGAATAGATTCTATCTGTATGTCCTTCAAAGGTGGCGATATTTTCTTTTGTTGCCAGGTTCCACAGTTTGATTGTGCCATCCGCCGAGCCGGAAGCAAGTAGCGTTCCATCAGGTGAAAACACTACCGAATGGTTGCTATAAATATTGCCCTCCGTATGGCGTAAGAAGATTATAAATCCCGTTGTTGAAGCATTGTACAGGTAGACCCCACCCCCTGTCCCGATAGCTAGAGTTGTGCCATCCGGTGAAAATGCCGCATCATAGAAATAAGCACCCCCTCCCCCTTGTCTGTCAATGGTGGTAATATGTTGTGGAGAATGTCCCTCTTCAAGCCTTAAAGAAATAGGACCAGCAGTATTAGTTCTATTCCCATCCATATCGACGGCCACGACATAAATTGGATGCTGAGACGTGTTGGCGAGGGTCGTATGAGCCGCAGACGCAGTGCCGACATTGTCGGACGGAAGTCTCCCATCAAAATTGAATTCAACAACGGTATCTGTTTCCGCCGCCAATCCACGACACACCTTCACTTCGGGGGTGCCGCCTAAAAAGGGATTTTTGGGGTGAACGAAAAGGATTACCTGATGAAGCCCGTTATCATCGCGGACTCTCAGTCGGACCGGCACACTCTCTGACCCAGGCGGATATTCAGATGATGAAGTGAGTTCAACGGTGGGCGGTGATTCGTTTTCAAGTGGATTATTGGGACTGAAGTAGGGATGCACGGCTAAAAACCCGGCAGCGCACGCGGACAACTTGGCTGATGACCGATTCGGCCGTCCATACGATAGGATGTATGCCCTATCGCGGAAATCGTGGTGCAAACCGAAGGCATGGCCGAGTTCATGGGCTACATAAGGCCAATTCCATCCTTCATAAACTATTAGCCAGCCACTACTTTTAGACCCGGTTCCCTGTCCAGCGATAGAACCTCCTCTACTAAGGTCCATGACGATAATTGCAACGTTTGCCGAGTTATCAAACGCTCGGTCAATCTCGCCCTCTGTATAGCCTCTGCTGCTGTAATGGCTGTCGGGGTAGTCCCCATCGACGCGATGAACGATCGGATCCCCCTGGTCATCGGTTTCAATCTGAAAAGTTTTGCGACCATGCCCATGCGCCTCCATCTGGTCCGCGAAGAAGGTCTGAAGTTCGACAATCCCGGTTTTCATCGCCGCAACCACCTCGGCGCGGTACGGCCGGTCATTGGGCAAGAAGTAGAAGAGGCGCACGGTGCGCGGTTCTCCGACGTTCAAATCCTGTAGCCGCTTGGCCGCGGGGCGGAGGGCGCGCTCGCGCTCCCACTGCTCGTAATCGAAGGGCTGGAAATGCGTGCTATCGGCTGACGAAAACGGCTGATGGACAAAGGCCAGCGGTGTGCAAAAAGAACTGAGCACCGCCGATAATGCGGAAAGAAGAACGGGAGTTTTCATGGGGTAATGCCCCCTGTTCCTGTCGATGACGGGCAACCCGTGCCCGAATACTGGGGCACGGTCTGCTCAGCGCAACGGGTGAGCTTGCGCCTCAGGACTCTCTCGGCGCTCACCAGCCGGTAGAGGTACACCCTGCTTGCAAGGGAACGATCATGCCCGAGGCAATTCCGATTCGCGCCTGGCGTTTTCATCCGTCAGGAATGCCTATTCAAAAAGCCCCATGGTGACGCGTCCGTTCTCGACTCTGCAGCCCCCCGTGGCGATACAGGTATAAGTGGTCCCATCCTGCAGTTCGATCTGGCTGCCATTGTTGAAGGTGATGACCGTGCTTCCGCCAGAGCTGGAAATACTTCCACCACCGGAAAGACGCGCTGGGAAAAAGGAACCGGTGGGGACATTCGGGAGCGCATCACCCACTCCATAAGTGTTGCTGCTACCGCCATTGCTGCCACTGGCGCTCTCCGCTCCCAGGGCCAGTCCCGATGGATCGACCAGTCCGTCGGAGCTGGTGAGAAGGTCCTCGACTCCGGAGCCGTCGAGGTTTGCCCGCTGCAGCTTGTTCGTCTCCGCGTCGGTCCAGTAGATCTTGCCGCCGGCCGCGTCCAGGTCCAGGCCGTTGGGACCGCTCAGGCCGCTGGTTACCAGGTCCTGGACATTGGAGCCGTTCAGGTCGGCCCGTTGAATCTTGTCCGTGCCCCGGTCGGTCCAGTACATCTTGCCGCCGGCCACGTCCAGGGCCACCCCGTTGGGACTGCTCAGGCCGCTGGTTACCAGGTCTTCGAGGTTTGAGCCGTCGAGGTCGGCCCGCTGAATCTTGTCGGCGCCCGGGTTCGCCCAGTAGATCTTTCCACCGGCCGCGTCCACGGCTATTTCTGCTGGAAAAGCCAATCCGGCCAGGGTCAGGAGGTCTTCGACATTGGAGCCGTCGAGATCCGCCCGCTGGATTTTAGACGATTGCCGGTCGGTCCAGTACATCTTGCCCCCGGAAACATCCAGGGCCAGACCGTATGGGATCCCCAGACCGCTGGTTACCAGGTCGTCGACATTGGAGCCGTCGAGGTCGGAGCGCTGGATCTTGGCCGTGCCCGCGTCGGTCCAATACAGCTTGCCGCCGGCCGCGTCCACGGCCAGCCCATCGGGTCCATCCAGTCCGCTTGTCACCAGGTCTTCGACATTGGAGCCGTCGAGGTCGGCGCGCTGGATCTTGTCCGTGCCCCAGTCCGACCAGTACACCTTCGAGGCCCCGGCGGGTTGGGGCTCTGGCTGAGTGACGGTCGCAGGAACGGTTACGGTCACGGCTGAGGAGCAGTTGTTCCCGGTATTGCTTTCCCCGCTGACGCTCTCGACGCAGGCTCCGTAGTAGTAGGTGCCGGTGGTGGAGGGGGCGCTGAGGCTGATCGACTCGGAGCTGGTCCTGGAGGCTGACAGGCTGCTCACCGGGTCGGTGCCGACCTGGGTGTCTCCGGTTGAAACCGTCGCGTCGGTGGAGCGGTAGTAGCGCAGAGTGGTCGAGCCAGCCCCCCCGGTTCCCTGGTTGCGGACGGTGGCGCTCAGGGTGAAGGAGGCCCCGGCCGTCGGGCTGCTGTTGGTGACCGAGGGCGAGTCAACGACGAGATCAGGAGCAGGTGCGGCGCCCACGGTAACGGTTACGGGAGAGGAGCAGTTGTTCCCGGTATCGGTTTCATCGCTGACGCTCTCGACGCAGGCGCCGTAGTAGTAGGTTCCCGTGCTCGACGGGGCGCGGAGGCTGATCGACTCGGAGCCGGTTCGGGAGGCGGACAGGGTGCTCACCGGGTCGGTGCCGACCTCGGTGTCGCCGGTGGAAACCGTCGCGTCAGTGGAACGGTAGTAGCGCAAGGTGGTGGAACCCGACCGCCCGGTACCCTGGTTGCGGACGGTGGCCCTCAGGGTGAAGGAGGCCCCGGCAGTCGGACTGCTGTTGGTGACCGTAGGGGCATCGACGACGAGATCGGGGGCTGGGGCGGCGCCCACGGTCACGGTCACGGCTGAGGAGCAGTTGTTCCCGGTATCGCTTTCATCGCTGACGCTCTCGACGCAGGCCCCGTAGTAGTAGGAGCCGGCATTCGACGGAGCGGAAAGGAAGATCGACTCGGAACTGGTGCGAGAGGCGGACAGGGTGCTCACCGGGTCGGTGCCGACCTGGGTGTCGCCGGTGGAAACCGTCGCGTCAGTGGAACGGTAGTAGCGCAGGGTGGTGGAACCCGACCGCCCGGTACCCTGGTTGCGGACGGTGGCCCTCAGGGTGAAGGAGGCCCCGGCTGTGGGGCTGCTGTTGCTGACCGTAGGGGCATCGACAACCAGGTCAGGGGCAGGGGCGGCGCCCACGGTCACGGTCACGGCTGAGGAGCAGTTGTTCCCGGTATCGCTTTCATCGCTGACGCTCTCGACGCAGGCCCCGTAGTAGTAGGAGCCGGCATTCGACGGGGCGGAAAGGAAGATCGACTCGGAACTGGTGCGAGAGGCGGACAGGGTGCTCACCGGGTCGGTTCCGACCTCGGTGTCGCTGGTGGAAACCGTCGCGTCAGTGGAACGGTAGTAGCGCAGGGTGGTCGAGCCAGCCCGCCCGGTTCCCTGGTTGCGGACGGTGGCCCTCAGGGTGAAGGAGGCCCCGGCTGTGGGGCTGCTGTTGCTGACCGTAGGGGCATCGACGACCAGGTCAGGGGCAGGGGAGGTGCCGCCGCCACCACCTCCACCACCGGACCCGGTATCGGCGGTTCCCCCAATGGCGATACCGGATGGATCGATCAGTCCGTCTGTCCCCGTGAGCAGGTCCTCGACTCCGGAGCCGTTGAGATTGGCCCGCTGCACCTTGTTCGTGCCCGCGTCGGTCCAGTAGATCTTGCCGCCGGCTACGTCGAGTGCGAGCCCGTTGGGACTGTTCAAGCCGCTGGTTACGAGGTCCTCGACATTGGAGCCGCTCAGGTTGGCGCGTTGAATCTTGTCCGTGCCCCGGTCGGTCCAGTAGATCTTGCCGCCGGCTACGTCGAGTGCGAGCCCGGTGGGGCTGCTCAAGCCGCTGGTGACGAGGTCTTCGACATTGGAGCCGCTCAGATTTGCCCGCTGGATTTTCGTCGCGCCCGGGTTCGTCCAGTACATCTTGCCGCCGGCTACGTCGAGTGCCAGCGCGCCGGGAAAAGTCAAGCCGCTGGTGACGAGGTCTTCGACCCCGGAGCCGTCGAGGTTTGCCCGCTGAATCTTGTTCGACTGCCGGTTCGTCCAGTACATCTTGCCGCCGGACACGTGCAGGGCCAGCCCGTATGGAATCCCCAGGCCGGTGACCAGATCTTCGGCCCCGGAGCCGTCGAGGTTTGCCCGCTGGATCTTGTTGGTGCCCGCATCCGCCCAGTAGATCTTGCCGCCGGCCAGATCCAGGGACAGCCCGTCGGGACCATCCAGTCCCGCGCTGGTGACCAGGTCTTCGACATGGGAGCCGTCGAGGTCGGCGCGCTGGATCTTGTCCGTCCCCCAGTCCGACCAGTACAGCTTCGACACTCCGGGTTGGGGTGTTGGCTGAGTGACGGTCCCGGGAACGGTGACCGTTACGGCTGCGGAACAGTTGTTCCCGGTATTGCTTTCCCCGCTGACGCTCACCACGCAGGCGCCGTAGTAGTAGGTGCCTGCGCTCGATGGGGCGGAGAGGCTGATCGACTCGGGACTGGTGCGGGAGGCAGACAGGCTGCTCACCACGTCGGTGCCGACCTCGGTGTCGCCGGTGGAAACGGTTGCGTCGGTGGAACGGTAGTAGCGCAGGGTGGTCGAGCCCGACCGAGCCGCACCCTGGTTACGGACGGTTGCCCTCAGGGTGAAGGAGGCCCCGGCCGCCGGGCTGCTGTTGGTGACCGTAGGGGCATCGACGACCAGGTCAGGGGCAGGGGCGGCGCCCACGGTCACGGTCACGGCTGCGGAGCAGTTGTTCCCTGTATTGCTTTCCTCGCTGACACTCTCGACGCAGGCACCGTAGTAGTAGGTTCCGGTGCTGGAGGGGGCGCTCAGGCTGATCGACTCGGAGCTGGTCCGGGAGGCGGACAGGCCGCTCACCACGTCGGTGCCGACTTGGGTGTCGCCGGTGGAAACGGTTGCGTCGGTGGAGCGGTAGTAGCGCAGGGTGGTCGAGCCCGACCGAGCGGCACCTTGGTTACGGACGGTGGCCCTCAGGGTGAAGGAGGCGCCGGCCGCGGGGCTGCCGGTGCTGACCGTAGGGGCATCGACAATCAGGTCGGGAGCCGGGGCGGCGCCCACGGTGACGGTGACGGCTGCGGAGCAGTTGTTCCCTGTATTGCTTTCCTCGCTGACACTCTCGACGCAGGCACCGTAGTAGTAGGTTCCGGTGCTGGAGGGGGCGCTCAGGCTGATCGACTCGGAGCTGGTCCGGGAGGCGGACAGGCCGCTCACCACGTCGGTGCCGACTTGGGTGTCGCCGGTGGAAACGGTTGCGTCGGTGGAGCGGTAGTAGCGCAGGGTGGTCGAGCCCGACCGAGCGGCACCTTGGTTACGGACGGTGGCCCTCAGGGTGAAGGAGGCGCCGGCCGCGGGGCTGCCGGTGCTGACCGTAGGGGCATCGACAATCAGGTCGGGAGCCGGGGCGGCGCCCACGGTGACGGTGACGGCTGCGGAGCAGTTGTTCCCTGTATTGCTTTCCTCGCTGACACTCTCGACGCAGGCACCGTAGTAGTAGGTTCCGGTGCTGGAGGGGGCGCGGAGGCTGATCGACTCGGAGCTGGTCCGGGAGGCGGACAGGCCGCTCACCACGTCGGTGCCGACTTGGGTGTCGCCGGTGGAAACGGTTGCGTCGGTGGAGCGGTAGTAGCGCAGGGTGGTCGAGCCCGACCGAGCGGCACCTTGGTTACGGACGGTGGCCCTCAGGGTGAAGGAGGCGCCGGCCGCGGGGCTGCCGGTGCTGACCGTAGGGGCATCGACAATCAGGTCGGGAGCCGGGGCGGCGCCCACGGTAACGGTTATGGCTGCGGAGCAGTTGTTCCCTGTATTGCTTTCCTCGCTGACACTCTCGACGCAGGCACCGTAGTAGTAGGTTCCGGTGCTGGAGGGGGCGCGGAGGCTGATCGACTCGGAGCTGGTCCGGGAGGCGGACAGGCCGCTCACCACGTCGGTGCCGACTTGGGTGTCGCCGGTGGAAACGGTTGCGTCGGTGGAGCGGTAGTAGCGCAGGGTGGTCGAGCCCGACCGAGCGGCACCTTGGTTACGGACGGTGGCCCTCAGGGTGAAGGAGGCGCCGGCCGCGGGGCTGCCGGTGCTGACCGTAGGGGCATCGACAATCAGGTCGGGAGCCGGGGCGGCGCCCACGGTAACGGTTATGGCTGCGGAGCAGTTGTTCCCTGTATTGCTTTCCTCGCTGACGCTCTCGACGCAGGCCCCGTAGTAGTAGGTGCCGGTGCTGGAGGGAGCGCTCAGGCTGATCGACTCGGAGCTGGTCCGGGAGGCGGACAGGCTGCTCACCGGGTCGGTGCCGACCTGGGTGTCGCCGGTGGAAACGGTTGCGTCGGTGGAGCGGTAGTAGCGCAGGGTGGTCGATCCCGACCGAGCGGCACCCTGGTTGCGGACGGTGGCCCTCAGGGTGAAGGAGGCCCCGGCTGTGGGGCTGCTGTTGGTGACCGTAGGGGCATCGACGACGAGGTCGGGAGCCGGGGCGGCGCCCACGGTAACGGTTACGGCTGCGGAGCAGTTGTTCCCTGTATTGCTTTCCTCGCTGACGCTCTCGACGCAGGCTCCGTAGTAGTAGGTTCCGGTGCTGGAAGGGGCGCGGAGGCTGATCGACTCGGAGCTGGTGCGGGAAGCGGACAGGCTGCTCACCGGGTCGGTGCCGACCTGGGTGTCGCCGGTGGAAACGGTTGCGTCGGTGGAGCGGTAGTAGCGCAGGGTGGTCGATCCCGACCGAGCCGCACCCTGGTTGCGGACGGTGGCCCTCAGGGTGAAGGAGGCGCCGGCCGCCGGGCTGCTGGTGCTGACCGTAGGGGCATCGACAATCAGGTCGGGGGCATTGCCGTCGCCCCCTCCACCGGTTCCCTGTCCCTGTATCGTGAAGGTATAGGTTTGCAGGACGGTCTGGTCGGACGCCCGCCGCAGTTCAACTGTACCCGTACCTGAGGAGCAGCCGGCCAGGACGATATCCTGGCCGTCCTGGCGTGTCAGGTCGTCGTTCGCTTCCGCTGGACAAAAGTTGGTGGTGCTGAGGTTGGTGATCTCCACACGCGGGGTGGTTCCCGTGGGGTTGGCCACCACCACGATCGGCTCGCCGGCCTGGACCGTAAACCGGTGCCAGGTCCCGTCGTCCTGGAAGGAGACGGTGGAGGGAAGGGGGGACAGCGATGCCGTCGCCTGGACCAGGGCCTCCCCGATTCCTGCGGGCAGCGTCGGATCGGAGGGATCCACTGTGTACGTGGCAATGTGGAAAGCGTCGGTGAGATCCGTCCGGCCGTCCCCGTTGACGTCGCCGAGGGTAATATCGCCGTTGTTCGGCATGACGAGGCTGGCATTGGCGCTGTACACGGCCACCAGCAGGGCGTCGAAAATGTCGACCCGGCCGTTGTTGTCGACGTCCCCCAGAATCCCGCCTGAAGCCACCTTCGCATGCCGGATCCCGCCCGAGGTTTCGACGACGATGTCCACCGGAGCCATGCCCGCTTCCACCCGGAAAACCGGGTCGAGGTAGGGGACCAGTCCCTCACCCAAGACGGCCAATCCGAGAACCGGGGACGTTTCCCCCTCCTCACGGCCGGCGGTTGGCGGACCGCCAGGCACTGCCGAAGGAATCCCTGCCTGCCCGTCGATCAACACCATGCGCCGGGTCAGGTGCACCCCGCCGCCTTTCAGCCGGTAGAAGTAGACGCCGGCGGCCACCGCTCGCCCCGCGGCATCGGTGGCGTCCCAGCGGGCCGTGTGAAAGCCGGCCGCACGTTCCCCGTCGACCAGGGTCGTCACCCGCTGACCCAGGATGTTGAAGACCTCGAGCCGCACCCGGGTCGAGGCCGGCAGCTGGTAGGGGATGATGGTGGAAGGATTGAACGGATTGGGGTAGTTGTGCCCCAGCTCGAAGCGCTCCGGCAGAACCGGCATCCATGCCCGCAACCCACCGAATGGCAGCGCGAAATACCCCGCTTCATCGGTGGTCGCAGCGACCGGCGCCAGGCGCAGGTCGGTCAGGTCGAACAGCAGCACCTGCGCCCCGGCCGCCGGTTCCCCGGAAGCCAGCCTCACCCGCCCCTCCACAAGGGGCTCCGCTCCTGCCTGCAGGCTCGACAACAGCCACACGAGACAGCCGATTGCCTTTTTCATATTGCTTGGTCCCCTATGTAGTCGCGCATCCTGACGGATCTGCCGCTTGTCAGGAAGACATTTCACGTAACCGTATCGATCGAACATCCACGGTCGATTTCCCAGGTAGAGGGCACGTCCACAGGCCGCAGATTCCGGCTATTCTCCGGCGTCCCCATACAGCTCTGTCGCAGCCTTCATCTCCTCCCCGATCTCCCGGCGCAGCTCCTCCGGGCCCAACACCTCGCATTCCGGTCCCCATGCCCTGATCCAGGACTTGATTTCCAGAATGTGATTGACCAGAAACGTCAGCGTACAGCGCCCCTCCCGGTCTTCCTCCCGGGCCACCACCCCGGGCCAGTCCGATTCGTTGACCCGATAGACCGCGTTTCTGGAAAACCGCAATCTTACCTCCACCACCTCGTCGCCGCCCCTGATCCCCCAGGCGTGCCTGAGGTAGTCGTAGGGATCGAAATCCGGCAACGGCTCGAAACGGGTTTCCAACACCTCGACCTCTTCCAGCCGCTCGACCTTGAAGGAGCGGATCGCCTGGCGGAAGTGATCGAACCCGAACACGTAGCAAGAATAGCCCAAGAAGGAAGGCTCGATGAAAAAGGGGTCGAACAGGCGCTCGGAGCGCGTCCCGGTGATGGGATCGCGATAAACGATCTGGACCTGCCGCCGGCCTGCCCAGGCCCGGGTGAGACCTTCGAGGACTTTCATGTAGTCCGGGGCAAGCCGTCTTTGGGAAACCGCCACGGCCGCCTGCTCGACGTGCGCCCCGATGGCGTCGGGCAAGGTTGCCGCGAGCTTGAGCAGGGATGCTACCACGTGCGGATTGTGCTTGTCGCTGTAGGCGGACAGCATCCGCGCCGCCAGGTAGAGCGAGAGAGCCTCGTCGAGGTTCAGCTGGAGGCGAAGCAGGTCGATGTGCCCGCCTTCCACCAACTTCCAGACACGGCCTTCCCGGTACACCGGCAGCCGTCCGTGCTCCGACAGCTCCTTCACATAGCGCCGGGCAGTCCGTTGGCTGACGCCCAGCAGCCGGGCGATTTCACCGGTCCCTACCCCTTCGGGCCGCCGCCGGAACAGTACCTTGATCTGTTCGAGTCGATCCGCCTTGTGGATCGCATCGGATATGAGCATAGCTTCATCCTCCCAACGGTAAAGATGGGCTCCAAGGGGACAGGGGGTGTCCGTTGCGTCCGGCATGTCAAAAAAAACCCGACGCGGACAGTTGCTGTCCCTTTTAATTCCAGCGAAGCCGCTTCCCCTACAGACGCGGATCCCGCTCCGACTTACCGGAAGCCCTGTTGAGGATGGTAGCCAGGGCATGGGCAGGTTTACCCTTGAGGGGATCAGGACCGGACCGTCTCGATGCGGGCATCCGGATCGTCGGCCATGGCGGCCTTCCTGGCACAGAGCCGGATTCCGGGTGCGTTGACGCGCTTTTTCTGTCCGGATAGCTTGCAGATGACAGGCTCCTTTTTTTGGATCGAAGGATCGCGGACGGCGCGCAGGGAAGGGGGGGAGCCGGGCGGGCGGCGATGCCTTCGGCACCGCTTCCCGAGGAAAACAGAACACCAAAGGCCTTTTACCATCGCAAAGGAGAAGAAACCGACCGATGCCACAAGTAATAACTGACTGGCTGAACAGCACCGAGGGATGGGTCTCCCACCATGTCCCTGAACTGTTAAGGGAGATCCTTGAAATAATCGTATATCTCCTTCCTGCGGCTTTGGCTCTTACCGTCATTGTTTTGCTCTACAAAATTATCAAGCGCTTGGTGCTGGGGGCCATGCGAGCCCAGAATCGCCGGGAGGTGCAGATCCACCGGGTCCACTCCCTGTTGAAGTATACCTTTCTGTTGGCCGGGATCATTTTGATGGTCGTCAGCCTGTCCGGTTCATTCGCGGCCATGGGGATAAGCGCTGCCTTCCTCAGCATGATCCTGGGCTGGTCTCTGCAACGGCCGGTCACCGGGGTGGCGGCCTGGCTCATGGTAATGATCAAACGGCCCTTCCAGATCGGGGACCGGATCATACTTCAGGGAGTGCGGGGGGACGTGCTCGACATAAGTCCCACCCATATTATGCTCGGGGAAGTGGGCGGGACCATCGGCGGGGAAGAATCATCCAATCGGGCGGTTCTGATCCCCAATGCGATCCTGTTCGACCAGATGGTCACCAACTACGCGGTTTCCACCGAAGCCAAGTACATACTTGACGAAGTGCCGGTCCGGATCTCCTATCAGTCGGACTACCGGTTGTCAGAACAGACCTTGATCGACTGCGCCTCCGAGGTGACCCGGGAGATCATCGAGGAGACCGGAGAGACTCCGTTCGTCCGTGCTGAATTCTTTCATTCCGGCATAACGATGCGGCTGCGCTACAAGTCCATTGCGGTGGAGCGCGAACGCATCTCCAGCGAGATCGTGGGGAAAATCGTCGACGCTTTCGGCAAGAACGACCGGATAGAGTTCGCCTACCGCCATCTCTCGCTCGAATGCCCTACCGGAGAACCATCGATCCCCGGTGTCCATGTTTGAGCAGGCACTTAAGTTGTAGAGCATCCACCAGGGGGTTGCACGATCTCTTTTAAGCTCAGGTCCTGCCCCTTACCCAGACTGCGCAGCCGCTTCTTCTTTCTCGCGGAAGGTTCGTCCTGCGTAACGGGCGGCGAGGATCCACAGCAGCAGGATGGCCGCGGTTATCAGCGACAGCCAGCGAATGCTCGAATACCCTGCGAAGAGCGTCGTTATCAGGAGACTCAGGCCGACGGCCAGTGCCTTGGCGAACCGCTGCACGAACATGTCGATGAAAGCCTTGGCCTTGTACTTCTCGTCTCGCGTGGTGGGGACGTAGAGCGCTTCCTTGGCCGACTGGTTGATCGAGTAGCTGAAGCCGTTGTCGGTGGTGTTCAGCAAACTTCCGAGGAGGAGCACCGGGGCGATCAGGAAGCCTGCCGAACCCAGAAGAGCTGCTACCGGCAGGAACAGCAGCGCCGGGCCGACGCCGAAGCGGGTCATCACGAAGCTCGTCAGGAACAGCTGAACGACCAGCGCAACCATGTTGGTGAACGTGAACACGCGCGGAAAATGCTCGCCGATCTGGGGGCCGTCGAGGTAGTGCAGCACCGTGGAGGTGAACTGGAAATCCATTATGGTGGAGACCATCTCGTATAGGCCGACGATGGCCACAACCGACAGCAGGTAAGGGGAGCGCAGAGCGAGCCGCGCACCTTCCCATGCCGGATTGCCCTGCGGCTGATCCTCAGCCGGGGCCGCTTGGGAATCGGATGCTTCCTCCGCCTTGCTTTCCCCGGTTTCATTCGCCGCCAACTTGCGGTTTACCACCCGGCCCGCGGCCATGGCGATAAGGGCGATGGCGACGGCGATCGCCAGGCACAACCACATGGACAGCGCCGGGCTCAGGCTCTTGACGTTGACGCCGACGACGGCGCTGCCGAAGAAGCCCCCCGAAACCCCCCCGAGACCGATCAGCCCGTAGAGCCGCTTGGCGGAGGAAGGATCGACGCTGTCGTTGAGGAAGGCGAAGAAAGTGGCGACCATCAACGTGCTGAACAGGTCTCCGAACAGGTAGAAGGTCCAGACGGTGCCGCCCCCGGCATTGTCCAGGAGGAAGCTGAAGGCCAGGTAACAGAGGATGAAAAAGCCCGACAGGATGAAGGTGAGCTGCTGGCGCCGGAAGGAGCGGGCGAGAAGGGTGAAGACCGCGACCGCCGCGGCGGCGACCGCCATGTTGAGGACTTTGGCCAGCAGCTCCGCCTGCGCCGCGTCGAGTTGCCAGCCCAGCAGGTCGAAGCCGCCGATCCCTTTGTAGTAGCCGATGAAGAGCCCCTTCTTGATCGGCTTGAGGATCCAGAAGGTGGTGATCACCAGGAAGAAGTAGGAGAACATCAGGCCGGTCTGCAGCCGCTCTTCCGGTGCGAAACCCCTTATCTGCCATGCGATGTAAAGCAGGAAGACGACGACCAGCGGCCACTGCAGCACGCCGAGGTAGTGCATGAAACCCTGGAAGAACCCGAACCCCGCAAGTTCCATTTTTTACTCCTCCCGTTCGATCCGCACCAGTTGCAGGCGGCCGTCTTCGTGTTTGTAGAGAAACACCGTGGTATCCTTGCTCCACTTCCCGCTCTCGCCGCTGCGGCTCCGGATCCGGTAGCCGAAAAACTGCCCGGGTTGCGCCTCCTCGCCGATCGGGATGACCGGCTCGGCTACAACCCGCGGATCGGCAATCCGGTCCCCGTCTGCATCGATAGCAGCATACCGCCACTGCCGCGAGGCGCGCGGCACCAGCCCCCCCTCCACGGCGAGATCGACGAAGCGAAGCCGGCCGTCTCCGACTTCGAAGCGATCCAGCGGGTTGACGCGCTCGAACCAGTAGCGCCCGATCATGTCCCGGCGCTCGGCCAGAAGCCGGGTCAGCTCCGCGCTCGCGCCCGGATCCGAGTAGCGCCCCCGTTCCACCATGGCGCGGATCTCGTCGTCCCGGAAGGCCATGACGATTTTGGCGCCCCAGTACCCGTCCCGGTTGGTGCAGCGTTCGAACGCGGGGTTGGGATAGTCCGGCACCCAGTCCCCGGGACGGAAGGTCTCGTTCTCGAAATAGCCGAGAGAGATGTAGGGCATCGGCACCGGCTCTTCCCACTTCTTCATGTAGAACCCAAGCGATACGAGCGAACGCAAGATCGTGCGCGGGTCGACCATGTACTCGTTGCCGTGCTTGGGCTGGTGCGGTCTCCAGCTGCCGCTGCCGAGGGCGGAGCCCATGTCGATCAGGTAGTGGCGGACGTAGCGGCGGTCGTCCTCGGTCACGTACATGTCAAGGGTGTTGGCGGCGCGGCGGTCGGCGTCGTTGAGCCAGGAGCCGATGACGCGCAGCCCCCGCAGCTCGCGCCGGTGCTCGTGGTCGACCCGGTCGTTGGGGTCGTCCCCGCGGCGGCCGTTGTAGTTGAAGACGCCGACCGGCTTGCCCGTGAGGAACTGGCTGGCCAGGCAGCGCAGGGTGCCGTCCGGCTCCGGGGCGATGTGGTCGAGGATTTTCTGCAGATCCTTCGGGGTCATCGGCCGCTTGCCGCCCTCTTTCGCCGGCACCCTGGCCTTCGGGCCGATCTGCAGCTGTCCGGGATCGAAGTAGACCACCGAGTTGAGCGGAACGTTGTAGCCGGCGGCGTACAGCACCTTGGTGACGACCGCCTCGGCCCCGGAACCCATCTCGTTGTTCCCTTCGGAATCGAACTTGAGCAGGAAGTACCGCTTCGAGGCGTCCTTGATGGTGAAGCCCGCGGTGATCCCCTCGAACTTGCCGGCGACGACCTCCCAGGGTCCGCTGTCGTCCGGTTCGGCGAAGCCGGGTCCCTCGGCAAGCTCTTCCAGGGTCATCGGCATCAGGAAGTGCCGGTTGGTGAACCAGGAAGAGTTGGGGACCTCGTCGAGGGCGTTGACGTTGTCGGCCTGGCGCGGCCCTACGATTCCGAGGAGGTCTCCGACCCGGCGCCCGGTCCACCCCAGGTCCAGCACCTTGCCGACCTGGTAAAAGGAGGATTTGTCGATGAAGTCCCAGACCTTGTTCTCCTTGGCCTCGGCCGGCTCGGGGGTCGGCTTGTTGTCGGCGTCGAACCACTTGACGGGATCGGTGGTCAGCTCCGTGACGGCCCCGCCGGCGATCGGCGACAACAGCACAAGGACCAGCAGCATGGCGGCTTGCGGGGAACTCATCAGAACTCCTTTTCCAGCGAGAAGCCGGTCAACGCCTTCTCCTCCTTGCTGTGGGCGATGCGCAGCCCGAACAGGAAGGAACGCTCGGTGCGCACGCTGATTCCGGCGCCGAAGCTGTACTCGAACCCGCCCGCTTCGAGGTCGCCGTACCTGTCGAACACCTGCCCTTCATCCCAGAAGAGGACGGCGTTCCAGGTGTCCCAGATCGGGTAGCGGTATTCGGCGCTCAACAGCAGGCTGCCCTTGTCGCGAAAGAATCCGCGCCGGTACCCGCGCAACTGCCCATCCCCGCCCAGAGTGGGCAGGTCGGAATAGGGGATGAGGCTGCCGTCTCCCAGGGCGTGCGCCTTCTCGAGCCGGGCCCTGACACCGAGGATGCGGTTCCTGAAGAACAGGGTGAAGAAGCGCTGAAGCTCCGCTGAGTAGCGGAAATACCGGACGTCATTGGAGCCAGTTGCGTAATCGGCCTCGATGCGCGCGAGCCCGCCGTGCTCCGGGAAGGCGGTGTCGCGAAAGCTGTAGTAGCGGTCGTCGGCGAAAAGCAGCACCCGCCCGGGCAGCTGGTAGTTCAGCGGCAGGCGGATCGAGGCGGTCGGCGGCTTGAAGTCCCGGTCGTCGAAAGCGGCCATGCCACCGACGGAGAACAGGTTGATCGCCTCGTTCAGACCGGGAAAGTCGCCGGGGTCGAAATCGGCGGCGGCGAACTTGCGGAAGCCCTGGGACAGCCGCAGCTCGAGGACCGCATCCGGTTCGTACCCCTCGGTCACGCCGTAGTTGGTGCGGCGCCCAAAAGAAATTCTGGTATCTCTCCGTTCGTGATCGAGCAGGGACCCGGACCTGCGCAACTCGCCGTTAATGGTGGCGTCCTCATTTCCCGTCTTCAGCGCTTCGAGTGTGGCGCTCCAGTACCAGGGACCGCCCCCGATCCCCGGGTCCTCGAACAGGACGAGTCCGCTGTAGTTGGAGGGGTTGGCGATAAAGCTTGTCGAGATCCCCTTGCCGCGTCCGAACAGATCGGTGTAAAGCAAGGAAATGCCGCCGGCGGTTCCCGTCTCTCCACCCAGGGTCGCGTTCGGATACAGCTCGAAGATGTCCTGGAAGGTGAACATCTCGATCAACCGCTGGGGAATCTCTTTCCGCTCGAGCCAGATGGTGAACTTGCCGAGCGGGAAAACCAGGGCGTTCCAGACGTACTTCGGGAAGGCGAGCACGTGATTGCGCCGCGTCTCGTAGACGTCGGTTGTGTCGGTTTCTGCGGCTGCGGTGGGGACGGTTTGCCCCACAGCCGGCGCAGCCAGTGCGGTCAATATCAGGACAAGGGAAAGGGATCGAAGCATCGTGACACCTTTGGCTACCATGCAGGGTTCACCTTTTGCATGGCCTGTATCCTAGTCAGGACGCGTGCGGCGCGTCAAACGCAATCTGGAGATCGAAACCGTAAATCAGAAAGGCCGGCTCATAGACCGACACCATTCAGCGTGCTTCGAATCGACAGGATTCAATGCCTGACCTGCATGGGAATGCAGCCGATTGCTGTAAAGCTGCAATTGACGGGCAGTTGGCTGGAGGGCAAGGCATAAGTGCAAGGGGACAAAACCTGGCCGCTGAGCCTGGGAGAGTTTCAATGTTCTGGTAGTGGCGGCCCCGCATGTCCGGCAAGGACGCCATATGGCCGTCTGAAGCTGAAGATTCTTTAAGCGCCTACCGCAAGAGGGTAAGCTTGCGCTTAAAATATCGAAGCCGCCCAAAGACTTCTCGATACTTGAACCCGGAGAGTCGTCCCATTACGGAACGCTGACCGGCACCATCAGTTCAATTTCCGCGTTGTCCTTCGACTGGGATCTCGATGCTTGAGGCAGGGGGTCGCAGTGTCCAATGCCACGATTCTGCAATCTTTCGTACCAGCCCCTGTGCTATCTCCGCGGCTTCGGTGACGGCGGCCTTGCGCAACCATTCCCGGACATCAGGTCTCGTATAGGTGGAGCCAGGGTTCATCTCGTTCTGAAAAAGCTCCTGACGGGACCAGATCAATTCCCTGGTTCCGCAGCCAGGGCCAGCCCCGTTGGATGCTCCAGCCCGTCGGCAGTGGTCAACAGGTCCTCGACCCCGGATCCGTCGAGGTTTGCCCGCTGGATCTTTCCGGTGCCCCGGTCGGTCCAGTACATCTTTCCGCCACGCAGGTCCAGCGCCAGCCCACCGGGAAGATCCAGGCCGCTGGCGACCAGGTCTTCCACCCCGGAACCATCGAGGCTTGCCCGCTGGATTTTCCGGGTGCCGCGGTCGGTCCAGTACATCCTGCCCCCGTTCAAATCGAGGGCGATCGCCGATGGATTGTCGATCCCGCTGGTAACGAGGTCCTGCACCTGGGAGCCGTCGAGGTTTCCGCGCTGGATCCTGTCGGTGCCGGGGTCGGTCCAGTAGACCTTTCCGGCCGCCGGATCGAGCGCCAATCCTGTGGGAAAGGCAAGTCCGTCGTCGCGTGTGACGAGGTCCTGGACTCCCGAGCCGTCGAGGTTTCCGCGCTGGATTTTCCCCGTGCCGGCGTCGGCCCAGTACATCTTGCCGGCACCCGTATCCAGGGCAATCCCCGCAGGGATGGTGAGTCCGGAAGTGACCAGGTCCTGCACCTGGGAGCCGTCGAGGTTGGCCCGCTGGATTCTGGCCGTGCCGGCGTCGGTCCAGTACATCCGGCCGCCGGCCGCGTCGATGACCAGCCCGTCAGGTCCCTCCAGTCCGGCTCCGGTTACCAGCTCTTCCACCTGAGAGCCGTCGAGATCGGCGCGGCGAATCGTGTCGGTGCCCCAGTCGGTCCAGTACAACTTCGAGAGCCGAGGCTCCGGGGCCGTGACCGTTACTTCCACCGCGGACGAACAGTTGTTCCCGGTATCGGATTCCCCTGAAACCGGGGAAACGCAGGCCCCGTAGTACCAGGTTGCCGGGCTCGCCGGAGCCCTCAGGGAGATCGACTCGGCGCTGGTGCCGGAGGCGGGGAGGGCACCCACCGCGTTGGTTCCCACCTGTGCGTCGCTGGTGGAGATCGCTGCGTCCTGCGAGCGGTAGTAGCGCAGCACGGTCGAGGCGGACTGGCTGCTGCCCTGGTTGCGGACCGTGGCGCTGAAGGTGAAGGAGGCCCCGGTCTCCGGGCTGCTGTCGCTGACCGCGGGGGACTCGACCACCAGGTCGGAGCTTGCGACGGTCACCTCGACCGCTTCGGAGCAGTTGTTCCCGGTGTCGGATTCTCCCGGCACCGGCCTGACGCAGGCGCCGAAGTACCAGGTTCCGGGGCTCGGAGGCGCGGTCAACCGGACCGACTCGGCGCTGGTGCCGTTGGCGGAAAGGGAGCTCACCGCGTCGGTCCCGACCTGAGTGTCGCTGGTCGAGATCGCGGCGTCATCCGAGCGGTAGTAGCGCAACACCGTCAGGGTCGAGCGGCTGTCTCCTCGGTTGCGGACCGTAGCGCTCAGGGTGAAGGCCGCCCCGGCGTCCGGGCTGGCGTCGCTGGCCGCAGGGGCCTCGACGATCAGGTCGGCGCTGCCGACGCTGACCCGCACCCCGCGGGAGCAGTTGTTCCGCGTGTTCCCCTCGCCGCTGACGCTCTCGACACAGGCGCCGTAGTACCAGGTTCCCGGGCTCGCCGGTGGGGTCAGGGAGATCGACAAGGTGCCGGTGCCGGCCGCGGAAAGAGCACCCACCGCCCCGGTGCCGGCTTCCGTATCCCAGCTGGAGATCGTTCGGTTCGTAGAGCGGTAGTAGCGCAGGGTGGTCGCCTCCGAGTCCTTCTCCCCCTCGTTGCGGACGGTGACGCTCAGGGTGAAGGACTGTCCGGTATTCAGGCTGCTGTCGCTGACCGCAGGGAGGTCGACGACGAGGTCGGGGGGGCTGCCGCCGGTGTCCTCGATCTCGATGGTGTAGGTCCGCAGGACCGACTGGTCCTCCGCCCGCCGCAGCTCGACCGTGCCGGTGCCGGCCTCGCACCCGGACAGGTAGATGGAGCTGCCGTCTTCGGTCGATACGGCGTCCCCGGCTTCCGCGGGGCAGAAGCTGGACCGGGTGCTCCTGGCGCTGATCTCCACCAGCGGGAGATCTTCGCCCGGGTTGGCCACGACCACGACCGGTTTGCCGGCCTGGACCGTGAAGGCGTGCCAGGCGCCGTCGTTCCCGAACTCGACGGTGGACGGGTCCGGCGACAGGGCCGCGGGGGGCGCCACCGGCTCCCCGATCCCCGGGGGAAGCAGAGGATCGGAGGGATCGAGGCTGTATCTGGCGATGAGCCAGGCGTCGGTGAAGTCGGTCGTGCCGTCCTGGTTGACGTCCCCCAGGGAGATGTCGCCGCCGTTCGGCATGACGATGGAGGGGTTGGCGCTGTACATGGCGAGGAGCAGGGCGTCGACGATATCGACGAGGCCGCTGTTGTCGACGTCCCCCAACAGCCCGGAGGCTGCCGCCGCCTTGCCGCGGGGCCTGCTGTCGAGCGCTTCGACTACGAGGTCGACCGGGGCCATGCCGGCCTCCACCCGGAAGGCCGGGTCGACGAAGGTCTCCAGGCCAGGTCCGGAGACCGTCAGCCCGTACACCTGGGCGGACTCCGCGGTCTGCCCGGAGGCGGCGGCAGGCGCGCCCCCGCCAGCGCCGGGAGTACCGCCCCGCCCGTCGGTCAGCACCATCGACCCGGTCCCCGTCCCTCCGGGATAGCTCAGCCGGTAGAGGTAGACCCCCGCGGCCAGCGGCCGCCCGGCGGCGTCCGTGCCGTTCCAGGTCGCCGTGTGAGAGCCGGCCGTCAGCTCCCCGTCGACCAGGATCGCTATCCGCTGCCCGAGGAGGTTGAAGACCTCGAGCCGCACCGGCGTCGAGGCCGGCAGGTGGAACGGGATGACTGTGGAGGGGTTGAACGGATTGGGGTAGTTCGGCCCCAGGTGGAGGCCCCCGGCCGCGGGCCCCCGCAGGGCCCCGGAGGGAAGGGCGAAGTACCCGGTCTCGTCGGCCGTGGCTGCCAGCGAGCGGCGCAGATCGGACAGATCGAACAACCGCACCTGGGCCCCGGCCGCGGGTTGGCCCGATGCCAGCCGCACCCGGCCCTCGACCAGGGTCTGGGCTTCTGCATGGCCGAAAGACCCGAGCAGGGCGATGGAACAGATGATTGCCGCCTTCATGAACTCAGCTCCCAATTGATTTCGATGGTGCACTGTCGCCTCGGGCGACCAGGGGTCCGTTCCCGGCAGTGCCCGTGGCCTCACAGCCTTGGCCCAGGAGGTGGTACGGCTGCTTCCGGCGCCGGGCATGGGGCTTTCCATAGCCCCCCTCCTCGGGGCACGAACAGGGTGAAGTCGGGACGGGGCTGCGCGCGGGCTTCGGCTCGCAGGCCCATGGCGGCGTGCCGGCTTACCTTTGCGGAGCCATGGTGACGAGATCCTCGGATGAATGGGGTCCGGGTGCTGGAGCCGGTGGACGTAACCCTGGCGCAAGCGCGGCCGCGCCGGCGAGATAATCGCCATTACAGGGTGCCGCTACCAGAATTCGGCGGGTTCAGCGGTCCATTAGCCTGCCGAGGTACGGTATGGGCGTGCCGGGCGGCCCTGCCGGCTATTGACATGTGTAGAGGAGGGTGACGCCAGCGACGTCGACTTGATCGACTACCATTAGCGAAGAGGCGAGAAACCATGGCCATGACCCCCCCCATCCCGTCCTCAGCATCAGGAAGAACTGCCTGGAACCTCTTGGTCTGAACGTCACCGAAGCGGCAAGGGTGTTGGGTGTCGCCCGCCACACGCTTTCGCGCGTATTGAACGGCCATGCGGGCGTTTCACCGGAGATGGCCATTCGCCTGGAGAAGGCGGGATGGTCGAGCGCGGAGTTCTGGCTGCGCCGGCAGGCTTCGTACGAGTTGGCGCAGGCTCGCAGGGGCGAAGACCAGATCGAGGTAGTCCGCTACGAACCGCCGTCGACTCCTCGGCGATCTGAAAGAACGGATCGTGCGGCCGGGTGAGTTCCCAGGCGGGACGATTCTCAACCCGCCTTCAGCGCACCGGGGTGCGGGTGGACCGTGCGCTGGCCGCTCTTCGCCGAGTTGCGCGATATCGATGAAAGGAAGCAGGACATGACCAAGGTTGAAATCGCCGATGTGATCTCCCGGGGCGACCAGTTCCTGGTCTGGCTGTTGGACCGCGATGGCAAACGCAGATTGCCGGTGGTGATCGGCGAGGCCGAGGGCTCCGCGCTGAAGTATTTGCGTCGAGGAATCAGCTTCCCGCCGGAAACAAGCGCAACTCACACTTAACCAGGGAGCATACCATGGAACGCATCTTCGCAAACCTCTATCGCTTTGGCGGCGCCCCCAACAGGAGGGGGACGAGTCACACGTATCTACTCGTGCGCAAAGAGGGCAATCTGATGGTTTGCCACCAAAGCGGCCCCTCGACCGGGGACATGGATGAAATCGAGCGATTGGGCGGCCTCGACAGCCAATGGGTCTCGCACCATCACGATATCTATCGCGACGGCCTGCACGAAGATCTGCACGATCGATTCGGATGCAGGCTCCATCATCATCGTACCGATCGAAGAGGGGTACGTCAGAAGACGAAGTGTCCGGAAGTGCAGTTCGGGGACGAAGGCGTACAACACGGCTCGGACTTCGAGGCGCTGTTCTTCCCTACCTGCTCAGCCGGACACAGCGTTTACCGGTGGCGGCACAGGGGCAAGTACTACCTGTTCACGAGTCACGCCCTCTACCTGCGGGACAACAAGTGGGACATGCAATTCAACCCGCACCGGGTGAGCCTTTGGCGTCCCCAGCTCGCCAAACTCGAGAAGCTGCGGGTGGACTACGTGTTTCCGGGATACATCGGACCCGGGGAAGAGTCCTTCTACCGTCTCGACGATCGGATGAAGAGTTCGCTCTCCAGGGCGCTGAGGGCAAAGTCCAGGCAGACTGTCCCGAGCTGACCAAGGCCCGGCGTTCCGGGGAGGGGCGACACGCACTGGACAGGTGCTGGGGCTTTTTCCGATGTGACGGCCGCTGGCATGCGTACCCGAACACGGCACACTCCAGAAAATGATTCGATCCTCCCAGGGGAATAGGGTTCCCCTGGAACGGTGTCGGAGGCAGTATCGACGCAGCCGGTTCTCCTTGCTGGTTCTTGCATTGTTCCTGTCGAGATTCACGACCCCGGAGGGAACCTGGGTAGGGGAATCTTTTGCCGCGGAATTCAGTTTCGAACGGTTCGAGGTAGTCACCGGCCTGGCGAAACGCCAGACCGTTCTGACGGGATTTCTTCTCGGCGGCCCCATCGCGGAACTGGCGGTGCTGACCGTCGACGACAGCGGCGACCGCCTCTTGCGCATCTACGCCTTCGGAGACAGCACCTGGGTGCCGGGACTCGAGGCAACCCTGCGTCCCGGAGTGGCTTTCGTCGATGTGGCCGACATCGGCGGCCGCGAGCGGCTGGTCACCTTCGAACCCGGCCGTCTCAGCTGGTTCGATCCCGAATCGGGGACGGAGCGCCCGCTGCTTGCGGTTTCTTCCAACTTCGCCCCCCCTCGCAGAACGGAAATCCCCCATGTGGACGTCACCCGTGACGTGAACGGCGATGGCCGCGACGACCTTCTGGTGCCGGATGTCGACGGCTTCCGGGTGTTCATCCAGATGAGCGGCGGAACCTTCGCAGATCCGGTGAAGATCGGCCCCTCCACCGACATGCGCCGGATCCTGGGAGCCGACGGGTACCGATACGACCCCTGGAGCCAGAGCCGTATCCACGAGATGGACTACAACGGAGATGGTCGCGGGGACCTGGTGTTCTGGAACGAGGACCACTTCGAAGTTCATCTCCAGAACGAGCGCGGCCTGTTTTCACCGGTGGGCAGGCCCTTCACAACCGAGGTGGAGTTCGAATCGGACGATCTCTCCTCGCTCGCCGCCGGAGAGATGACGGGGAGGGTGCTGCACTCGTTGGCCGACCTGAGCGGCGACGGGATCGCCGAACTGGTGGTTTTCTCGCTGGAGGGCCGGAACATATCCGCCAGGCGTTCCGCCTTCGAGGTGCATTTCGGCGCCCGGACACCCGGTGGAGGCACCGCGTTCGCCTCGGAGGTCGGAGCCAGGATCGAGTCCGACGGCAACATCCAGCTCGGCATGGACCGTCACGACTTCGATGGAGACGGCCGGGTCGACCTGATGTTCACAACCATCGGGGTCGAATCCCTCGATAGCAGCCTCTGGAAGAGAATCAAGGGCTTCATGGGGGACGACGTCGTCCTGAATCTCGAGTTCTACCGAACGGGGGACGGCTTCTTCCCGGACAAACCCGACGCCATCCGCAGAATCGCGCTGGACGGTGTGCCCAGCCATCGCGAGCCGGGGTGGGTGCCCCTGGACATCCTGCTTCGGGGGGGAACGCACGAGAGCCGCAAGAGGCAAAAAGCCTGGCCGCGCGCATTCAACCGGACGTTGCTCATCGGGGACGTGACCGGCGACCGCCGCTCCGACCTGTTGATCGAGCCGGAGTTCAGAGAGCTCCACCTCTTTGCCGGAGTGCCGGGGCCGGACCTGTTCGCCCGGCGGCCCCGGAAGGTGGGGGTGTCGCTGCACGACGGGGAGTTCGCCTGGCTGGTGGATCTGGACAGGGACGGCAAGCAGGACATCCTCGTGCATCACCCGTTCACCCTGAGGGATGCTCACGGAGCCCGGAAGCAGCCGCCGGGAACCGAGCCGCATCGGGTGACCATGCTTTTGGCCCGATGAACCGTAATCTTGCGATTGGTATGGTCAGCATGTGGTCTCTCCGGCGCTCTCCTCCGCATAGGCTGACGGTGTTTCACGAGCTGTCGAGGAATGCCGGGCATGGGGGAAAGAGAACCCCTGCTTGGGGAAGTGAAGGCTGAGAAAGCGTTGCTGTCGGCGGTGTTGGAAAGGGAATAGGGGAGCCACGGCGTACCTGGAAGAAGCACAGGGTTGTCAGTAACTCCTGGGTGCGCCATGCGCCTTGACAGAGTATCGGAAAAAGAATGCTTTTTTACGCCGTTTTCCGGCAAGACTGCTTGCCCCCAAGATGAACTCGAACGCGTTGTTCAAAAACATCCCATGTACATCCGACGACTGACCATCCGGAATATCCGTTCCATCTCGGAGTTCGAACTGAGCCTCAAGGAGGAAGAATGTCCGGGATGGCATGTGCTGCTCGGCGAGAACGGCTCAGGCAAGTCGACCTTGGTTCGGGCTCTTGCGACCGTTCTGATGGGAGCCGCTAATGCCCATGCATCCCGGCAAGACTGGTCGAATTGGCTGCGGGAAGGTGAGCAGAAGGGCAGTGCGGAAGTGACTTCCACGCAAGTGACCATGGTTGACGGCCAGGGCGCCCGAGTGGCGATTGAAGAAATGAGCGATGGTTACCGTTCGATCCTCAGCATGACTTTGGAACTGCTGCGGCTGATGTCCCATATCTCCTCTACTCGTCTCACTCCGGGCGAAAGGGACGGCACAATAGATCTTCCCGGCGTCGTGGCAATAGATGAAGTGGACGCCCATTTGCACCCGCAATGGCAGCAACGAATCGGTGAGTGGTTTGTTCGGCGATTCCCGGAGACACAGTTCTTCGTGACAACGCACAGCCCCATTATCTGTCGTGCCGCCACAAGCGTCTGGAAACTGCCTCCACCGGGTTCAAGCGAAACATTTCGCCGTGCGACGGTCCCGGAGTACGACCGGCTGGTGGATGGCAACATACTGGATGCCTATTCCACCAATTTGTTCGGCGACGACATCACCCGGTCCCGCCAGTCCGAGAAGAAAGTCGAGCGGCTGGCAGAGCTCAGCCAGAAGCAGTTGCACGAAGAGCTCACGCCGGAAGAGGAAGAGGAAGTGCGCTCGCTGCGAAGCGCCATGCCCAGCTCGCCAACCGGAACGACGCGCGGTTGAGGCACGGTGCTCAGACTATGTGATCCAGGTATCGACGCCAGCACTACCCGCACGCTGGGGATACCAAGCGGAAGTTGACTCCGCCGGCAACTACGGGGATCAGGTCGCTGCGGCCCGCAGGCTTTTCGCGAGCCGGACCCAGAACGCCACATTTCGAGTAGTTCGAAGGCGATTACGCCAGATGTGCGCTTCTCCGGATCGCTGCGGCTGGTGCGAAGACTCCGAGGCAAATCAACATCGACCACATCAGGCCGAAGGCTCTCTATCCGGAGCGCACCTTTGTTTGGGAGAACTATCGTTCCGGCCTGTGGCGTGTGCAACAACGGCAAGGGTGATCGATTCGCGATCTTGAGTAATCAGAATGTGATCGACGTAACCCGCCGCTCAAACCAATCCATTGTTCCGCCACCGTCCGGTGACCCGGCGCTAATCGACCCGCGATATGAAGACCCCTTGGAATTCCTGGAACTTGAGATGGTGGATACCTTCCGGTTCCAACCGAAGTATGGCTTGTCGTTCCCCGAGCGGGAGCGGGCAGGATACACGATAGACCTCCTGAAACTAAATCGGGAAGCCCTTGCTGCTGCTCGCCGTAATGTCTTTGACTTTTGACGATAATCGGGCCCGTTTGGTCGAGTACCAACAGATCCGGAATGGCGGCGCCAGCCCTACCGACCTAAAGGTTTTCAAGTCGAGATTTCTCTCCCGTCCTCATCCCACCGTATGGAGAGAAATGAAGCGTCAGTATAAGCTGCCCAGCCTGAAAAACCTGTTTGCGAACGTGCCGGAGGCCCTGTCGTGGTAAATGTTATAGGGAACGCGGTACCCTTCCTGCTACTGCACGGAATAGCCGCCGTCGACGACGATCGTCTGCCCGGTGATGAAATCCGAAGCCGGGCTCGCCAGGAACAGGGCGGCGCCGATGAGGTCGTCCGGGTCTGTTGCGGATCGTCGAGAGAGACTCCGTCCCAGAAAGCCACGCCCAATCTCATGTGTCCGTTCTCCTTGCGGTGAGCAGGGTTTTCGTTCTCGCCAGGGTTTCTCGCATCGCAGTCCGGGCACGGCCTGGACGGGGCTCCGGTGGCGATGTCCAAGCCCCGTAGTGCATCGGGCATGAAGGCATGAAGGGGTAGGGCAGCCTGTGAGCGAGCCATAAACAAACGAAAGAGGGATGGCTTGCTCCCGGTTATAGTCTCGAATCCGGTTTCATTGCCCGCCGCGGGCGACAAAGAAAACGGTGCCGCTTTCGCCCGCAGGGGCGTTGTTGACCGCGTCCACGGCGTAGTAGCCCCCGCGGCCTCCGGAAACCACCAGCTCGGAAACGTCGGCGACCTGCCCGGACTGGTGCGGAACGCCTCCGATCGTCAGGGCCTTCGCGGCAATGGCGATCCGGCCGCCCCCGCCGCCTCCGCCGTTGGCCCCCATCCAGGCGGAGTTTCCCCCCTTCCCGCCGCGGGCGCTGAGCAGGGCTCCGGCTTCGATCGCGACGGCGCCGTCCGCCCGCAGCGCGATCATGCCCCCGCTGCCGCCCCCTCCGGTGCGGCGAAAGCCGCTGCCGCCGCCCCCGTCGGCGAGGATGGATCCGGTGACCAGTATGTTTCCGCCAGCCCGCAACCTGACGGCACCGCCCCCGGCACCCCCGGCGCCCCCCGGGCCTGAGGCCCCCGCAGTGGTACCCCCTCCGCCTCCTCCGCCCCCGCTGCCCCCTGACAGGGTGCCTTCCCCGTCGGCCTGACCGTACACGGAGCCCCCGGCAGCTGCTTCACTTGCGGTGACGGTGCGTCCCGCCTTCACGGTCTGTTCCAGCTCGATTGTCGCGTCCCCTCCGCGGCCGCCGAACCCGCCCCCTCCACCGGCAAGGAAGATGCTGGTGCTCGCACCTCCCGCCCCCGGCCCCATTCCCACGCTGCCGGTGGAATCGGTCGCGCCCGCGTCTCCTCCATCGAAACCTCCCAGCCGGCCTTGGCCTCCGCGAGCCAGGCCGGCGAAACCGTCCCCGCCGTCCTCACCGGAAACGTCGATGACGCCGCGGACCGCGATATCGCGCGCGCTTCTCAGCTCGAGCGGCCGCTGCCCGGTGGCGGCCACGGTCGTCCCGGGGGGGATCTCGAGGTCATCGAACCGGTACACGGCCACCCCGTCTTCAACCTCGCCGCGCACCATCCCGCCGTCGACCTCGGCGGTGAGACGGGTGGTGTCGAGCGCCCCCGGCCGGGACATCCGGGCCCAGCCCGACTGTGAAGCTCCAGACCTCGCCGCGGGCAAGGACCTCACCGCCGGCCCCGCGCTCGTCGACGCGCCAGAAGTAGCGCTTCCCCGGTTTCAGGTTGGCCGCGGCGAACTCCTCGCTTCCCAGCCGGCTCGCCGCGGGCTTGCCCCCGAGGTCGCCGGGATCTTCGCCCAGGTAGAGATCGCGGGCGACTCCGTCGAGGGCGGGAGCCCAGCGCAGCACTACGCCACCGTCCGCCGGCAGAGGGTAGTCGTGTCCGTGCGGGGGATGCGGGCGGGAGGCCTTGCCCGGCTTGAGGCGGCCCATCTTTTCGAAGGGGATACGCCGGAAACCGGGGATTTCCCACGCCGGCGAATCGTCGCGAATCGCGAGCTGGCGCCCCGCCTCGTCGAGGAACCGGGGGTCTTCTCCGTCGATGTTGTCGGCGATGCGCTCGTAGTGGTCGTACGCCTCGAGGCGGCGCGGGTCGAGCCAGTAGCGGTTGCGCCACCCGACGTTGCGCACCAGCACGCTGCCGATCGGGAGCTTGAACCGCTCGAAGTCCGGGTGGCGGCGGTCGTCCGGGGTGGCGGCGAGCGCCGGGTAGGCCCGGCTCCAGGGTGGATTGCGGTAGTCGAATTTCTGGATGCGCTCGAGGAAGTTCATCGCGTGGCCTTCGGTCGTGTCGTACCACCCATGCGCCGTCGCGTGGATGGCCGCTTTGCCGCCGACGAAGATGTTGTTGTCGATCACGACCTCGCGGCCGCTGTTGTGCATGACCCCGAACTCGCCGGAGTCGTAGATGATGTTGCCGGCGATGGTGTCGCCGGCGCAGGACCCGTCGAGGTACACGGCGTTGAAGCCTCCGCGGCCCGGGACGCGGCTGACGTTGTCGTGGAGGTAGTTGCCGACGATGCGGTTGCCGCGGCTGTCCCATCCCCAGTCCCCCATGATGACGCCGGCGTCGCCGGTCTCCCAACAGGAATCGAAGATCTCGTTGTACTGGATCAGGTGCTCGTTGCCGCTGTACTGGATGGCGATGTGGGGGGTGCCGTGGATGAGGTTGTGGGTCGCCTCGTTGCCGACTCCCTTGTCAAACCGGACCGCCTGCGAGTAGGTGCGCTTCCAGCGGCCGAAGTGGTGGATGTGGCAATTGCGCACATAGTTGCCCCCCGGCATCAGGGTGCGGCGGTCACCTCCCGAAAGGCGCACCGCCTCGGAGCCGATGCCGTAAAGCTCGCTGTCGAGCACGCCGACGCGGGTGCAGCTGTCGGTCGTGATCCCCTGGCCGCCGATGTTGCGCAGAACGCAGCGGTCGATCGCCACGTCCCGCGAGTTCTCGATGGCGATCCCGTCCCCGCGGGTCAGCTCGAAGGTCAATCCCTCGAAGCGGACATGGCGGACGCTGTCGAGACGGACGAGGGCCGAGCCGTCGCCGCCGTGCAGGGACAGTATGATCTCGGCGGTATCCAGCTTGTCCGGCGGCCAGAGATAGAGCTTGCCGTAGGTCCCTTCGGGCGCATCCGGGTCCCGTTCGAGGTACCACTCCCCGGGCCCGTCGATCTCCTCGAGGAGATTGAGGCCGTACCAGAAGCGGCCGGTCGCGATCGGGTACCCCGGGGGATCGGCGATGGTGAAGACGTTGGCGACCGTGTCGATGGCGGTGACCGGCAGGTACTTGTTCGCCCACAGGTAGCGCCAGTACCCGTTGACCCAGGGGGCGGTGGCTTCGGTCCAGCGGTCCGGGCGGTCGTGGTCGTACACGAAGGTCGTCTCGCTGAGGGCCCGGTAGATCAGGGCGAAGTCCTCGTTCGGCCAGCGGCCCAGGGGAAGGATCTCGCCGTTGAAGCTCAGCTCGGAGTGGATCGGCCGGTAGTGCGCGCTGGTGAGGTCGCCGAAGTCGGCGATGCCGAGGGCGGGAAGGTCGCATTCGACGAGGTTTCCCCGGGCCGCCGCATCGACCCGGTGCCAGACGGGGGAGTCCGCCCCCGTTCGGGTGAAGCAGTCCGCGTCGATGGCGGTCCCGCCGATGAAGCGGGGGATCTCGCCGTCGAAGGCCTTGTACGCAACCGGCGCTCCCTCGCTGCCGGAATCCTCGGGGCCGAGGCGGAACTCGGCGTCTCTGAAGTAACGGCCTCCCCGGATCCAGACAGCAGCGCCTGCGCTTCCGGTATCGCCCGCTGCGGAAGCGCGCACGGCGTCGCGGGCGCGCTCGAGGCTGGCGTAGGGTCGCTTCCGGGTGCCGGGGTTGGCGTCGTCCCCGTCCGGTGCGACGAAGAACTCGACGGCGCTTCCCGGGACCGGGGCGAGCAGAGGGGCGCATAGAAGGAGGATCGCCGCACTTATCGTCACGCGGTGGCTCCGGGAAGCCGCCGCCGACGGCAATGGTCTGCCCGATGGGGGTTTTTTCGTCGCGCCTCGAGCAACCGCAAACATTCTCGTCAGAGACCTTGCGTGACCTTTTCGCACGTTCCTATCGCCTTGAATATCGATAGATGGCGCCTTATTATGCCTGATTTGAAAACCTTGGTGCCCGAAGACGATTCGCGTCTTCCGGTGAGGTAATTTCGCGGAACCTTAGAAATATGCTTGTTGAATTTTCGGTTACCAATTTCAGATCGATCAAGGAAGAGGCACGTCTCAGCCTCGTCGCCGGCAACGACAAGAAGCATGGTGACTCCAACGTGGTCGTGCCCAATCTTTCCGAAGACGCACGACCGATTCGGCTCCTGCGATCGGCGGCGATCTACGGTGCGAATGCCTCGGGCAAGACCAATCTCCTCAGGGGCCTGCAGACGATGCACGACATCGTGCTCCGAGCCTCCGGCAGTCTCGAAGGACTCCCCGTGACGACGTTCCGATTCGATCCCGCATGCAACGACCGGCCGACATCTTTCGAGGTAGTGTGTATCGCGGATGGCGTTCGCTACCAATACGGCTTTTCCGCCACACCCCAAGAGGTGACCGGCGAGTGGCTTTATGCGTGGCCGAGCGGAAGGATGCAGGTCTGGTTCGAGAGAAGCCGCAGCGAGACGTCCGGTGAACCCTCCTGGAAGCTCGGCGGGAAGCTCACGGGGGACCGTGAGGTCTGGAGAAGAGCAACCCGTCCCCAAGCACTGTTCTTGTCGACGGCTGTTTCGCTCAACAGCACTCAGATGCAACCCCTTTTCGACTGGTTCCGCAAGCGGCTCCACATCGCCGACGTGGGTGGATGGAACCCCGGTTTTTCCTTGGAATACTGTAACAACAACGACAAAGCCGGCGTCGTTGAGTTTCTCGCGGCAGCCGATCTTGCGGTTGCCGGCATGCGGATCGTCGAAAAGGATTTCTCCCCGGATATGCTTCCCGCAGATATGCCCAAGGAATTGAAAGAGCATGTCGCCAAAGAACTCACGAGAAAAAAGACCGTAGATGTCTTCTTGAGGCATCAACCAATAGGTGGTAAATCCGCGGAACTGGATATTGATGAAGAGTCGGACGGAACCCAAAAAATGTTCGCTCTCGCCGGCCCCTGGCTCGATTCCCTTGCTGAAGGCAACGTCATTGTGTTCGATGAACTGCATGACAATCTGCATCCGGAACTTGTCCGGTTCCTGGTCAACCGTTTCCACGATCCGGAAGCGAATCCGCACGGAGCACAGCTCGTTTTCTCGACCCACGATACGTCTATTCTCGATCAGGGTTTGTTTCGATCAGATCAGATCTGGTTCTGTGAACGCAATGAACGCCTGGAGACCAGCCTTTTTCCGCTCAGCGATTTCCGGCTAAGGAGGGGTTTTGACAACCTGGAAAAGGCATATCTGGCCGGGCGCTTTGGAGCGCTTCCCTACATCCGAGGGTAACACAGGCGTGTTCCAAGAATTGGAAGACCGGATGGAAAGCGCGAAGTCCAACGCGAGACTCGCGCTGTCAGATGTCGAGGCGACGGCAAGATACGACCCTTCGACCGAGGTTCATTGCCTCGTGGAGTACCTGCAAACCCTCAAACCCACTTGAAAAACTCGGCAAGCCCAAGCGGATGACCGGAGAACGGCGTTGCCGAACCTCACAGGGGATCACACCCTGCATGGGTGGTCCACTTGGAACCAAACCATAACCCGTAGTCGCCTGAAGGTTTCATCGGGCCGCGGGAAGATTCCCCGTAAACCGAAACGCACGCGCTGTCGATCCAAATTCATGCCCATCTTCGAAGCCGGAAGGCTCGTCAAGGTAGCGGGGATGGGATAAAACCACCCCTTGTTTTTCTAAAAGCCGAACGACACAGGAGCGAGCAAACTAGCGATGCCATCGTACCGTTTTTCATGGGACACATTCAATGATCGAACGGTTCTCCACTTGGCCAATGAGATCGGATTCGACGGCCCGGCCGCGGAATCGAGGAAATGGCTCTCTACGAGGGTCAAGCGACCTACCCCGGAGTTCGTAGGGGAAACCAAGGAGGTTCTTCAACGAGTCTGGCTGCCGGAATACCCCGGAGCAAAGGAAATTGTGGACCGACTGCTGGACATCGGCGTCGGGCCCATGGGCCGTCCTCGGTCCCAACGCGGGTACGTGGGCTACATCGCAGCGTGCAGGAATTCGAAGCGCCTTCGTCAGTACCTGTGCGAAGCGATGATCCGGTATGGGGATCAGGACAAGCAGGACGAAGGTGAATTTGATTTCAATTTCATACGCCGTTTTATCGTCTTGAACCCCGGTGCCCAACCGGAAAATCCGACCCGCCCTCACTCCTACCAAACCGAGGCTTGGGACAAGCTGAACACGACCCTCGCAGAGTCCAACACCACCGGCGTTTTTCAGGGTTTGCTCGTCATGCCCACCGGATCCGGCAAGACGTTCACTGCAGTTCACTGGCTGTGCAGGCGGGTTCTGGATGAGGGACTTCGGGTCCTGTGGATGGCACATCGAAGCGAACTTCTCGAACAGGCAGCGGCGGAATTCCACGGTCTTTCGGGGCTCGTGGCCACGAAAGAACAGCTGCGAGTCCGGATCGTATCCGGGGAACACTGCGCCACGACGCAGATCGATCCCGCGGACGATGTCGTCGTCGCTTCGGTTTCAAGCCTTGCGCGAAATCCGGAAGTCAGAAGTCAGCTGCTGGATGACCCGAAACTGTTCATCGTCATCGATGAGGCGCACCATGCCCCGGCGAAATCCTACAGGGACATCATCGATGAGTTCAAGGCGAAGAAACAGTGGCGCATTCTTGGCCTGACCGCCACGCCGACGCGGACCCTCGAGCAGGAACGCCCCTTGTTGACCCGGCTGTTTGGGGGCAACGTAATCGCCAAGGTCGATCTTCCCCAACTCGTGGAGAAAAGAATCCTCGCCCGCCCGATTCCGGTTGTGGTGCGGACCAATGCGAAGATCGAAGAAGGGCTGACCGACGAGGACCGGCGCCATTATGACCGTTTCGGAGAACTCAGCGAACCTTGGCTCGACCGCATTGCCCACCTGTCCGAGCGCAACAGAACTATCGTGCAGCACTATCTGCAACGGCACGACAAATACGGGCAGACCCTCGTATTTGCCATCAACGTCAGGCACGCCGCCCTTCTCACGGATGCGCTCAAGGCCGTCGGTGTTCGTGCGGACTACGTCGCCAGCTACCGACCCGATGGAAGCGACGGGGAACCTTCCAGCGTGATTCAGCGGTTTCGGGATGGGGACCTTGACGTGCTCGTGAACGTCCAGATGATCACGGAGGGCGTCGATCTGCCAATGATAAAGACGGTCTTTCTGGCCAGGCCTACGAGTAGCGAGATCCTGATGCGGCAGATGATCGGGCGTGCTCTTCGTGGACCCGCTATGGGCGGTTCACAGGAAGCGTTCCTTGTGAGCTTTGAAGACGCATGGGATCGATTCAGGGACTGGGATAGCCCCTTCGATCTCGTTCCCGATGTCGAGGCCATCGCAAAACCTGAGGATATCGAGAGTGCCCCGATTCGCGATGTGGAGTCTCTGTACGAACACCTTCACTGGGAGACGATTCGGGCGGTCGCAGCCACGATGCGCCGCCTTTCGGTGGAACACAAGGCAGACGCCTTCGAGGCTGTACCTGATGGCTGGTTTCTTCTCGAACGGGAGGATGAGGGAGAGAGCATCCGCGTTCCGATTGCGATCTACGAACACCAGCGCCCATGCTACGACGCCCTTGTCGCGTGCTTGAAATCGCGGAATGCCGGCTCAGAACCGGGGGATAGGGATACGCTTTACGAGGAGTTCTTCGGAGACTGCGACAGTCCTGCACCATCGCAGCATCACGTCGGCATGATCGTGGAGCATTTCGTGCAAGGCGGAGCGGCTCCTGAATTCCATCCTTTGAGCAACCGGAAGCAGTGCGACCCCCATGAAGTCGCACATCGCATCGTCCAGGAAGACCTTGGGTCTAGCGGTATTCGACAGCTTGTGGAGAGTACCTATGCTGACTCCCCTCTGGCGAAAGCGATTTATCCAAGTCCTCGGGAGTATCAGGCGGCAATCGACGACGCCAAGTGGGAAATCTACCACCCAGAGGAGGCAACTCAGCGAGCCAAGGCGGTTCCGGTCTTTCACCCTCGTGAAGAAGAGACGCTGTCGCAAGGACCTGCACACAACCTTGAAGTACTGATGGCAGAGGTTCGCCATGCAGGAGCCAAGTTGCTGGATCTCCCCAAGCTGGAATACCACGGGGTCCTTGGGTGGACGGGTCGGATCCTGAAGGGATGGTACGGGAAAGCCTACTATGCAGAGCGGCCTCCGCGAATCCGCATCAACTGCCTGCTGAACAGTCCCGACATCTCCTCGGAAACGATCCGGTTCCTGCTTTGGCACGAGTTCCTCCACGTCCACCTCCATGCAGGCCACACCCCTGAGTTTCGACGCCTGGAACGGATTTGGCCTACACATGTGGAGGCGAACCGGGAGCTGGACAACCTGAACGAACGGTTCGGAGTCCAGTACTGGTAACCGAAGGATTCAAGACCCCCAGACCCCCACCCACCTTCCCTCCTCACCCTACCGCTTCGCGAACAGGCTCCTGCGGCCGACGACGCGGCACAGGACGCACTCCTCCGGGTCGTGGCCGCGGGCCGGGCAGTACTGGCGGCCGAAGTAGATGATCTGCTTGTGGAGGTCGTTCCAGCGTTCCTTCGGGAAGGTGCGCTTCAGGTCCTTCTCGGTCTGCACGACGTTCCTGCCCGTCGACAGCCCCCAGCGGTAAGCCAGCCTGTGGATGTGGGTGTCGACGGGAAAGGCGGGGATGCCGAAAGCCTGCGACACCACCACCTGCGCCGTCTTGTGCCCGACTCCCGGCAGCTCCTCCAGCTCGGCGAGGCTGCGCGGCACCTCCCCCCCGTACTGCTCGGCCAGGATGCGGGACGTCTCGCGGATGTTCTTCGCCTTGGTGGGGGCCAGCCCGCAGGGCTTGATGATCTTCTCGATCTGCGCCGCCGTCAGCCGCGCCATCTTTTCGGCGGTATCCGCTGCGGCGAACAGCACCGGGGTCACCTCGTTGACGCGCGCGTCCGTGCACTGCGCCGACAGCACCACGGCGACCAGCAGGGTGTAGGGGTCGCGGTGCCGCAGCGGGATCGCCGGCGCCGGGAACAGCTCGTCGAGGGTGCTGGCGATCACCTCTGCCTTCTGCGCCCGGGTGAAGGGCTTGCCCCGGGCCGTCACGGGAGGTGCACCCCGTGGGCGTTCAGGAACGAATCGATGATCCGGCGCGAGATGCTGATCCGGTTCGGCAGCTCGGGAAGCTGCTCCGGGTCCGCACTGTACCACCCCGCGTCGACGATCTCCTCGCCGTCGATGGCGATCTCCCCGGAGGCGTGCTCCGCGGTGAAGCCGACCATCAGGGAGTGGGGGAACGGCCACGGCTGGCTGCCGAAGTAGGTGACGGCGCGGACTTCGATGCCGACCTCCTCGCGGATCTCGCGGACCACCGCGGTCTCGAGGGTCTCCCCGGCCTCGACGAAACCGGCGAGGATGCTGTAGCGCTTTCCGGGGAAGCTGGCGTTGCGGGCGAGCAGGAAGCGGTCGCCGCGGCTGACGAGGACGATGACGGCCGGCGATACTCTCGGGTAGGAGACCAGGCCGCAGCCCGGGCACTGGCGGGCGCGGTCCCGCTCGTGGTGGACGGTGGCGCCGCCGCAGCGCCCGCAGAAGCGGTGGGTGCGGTCCCACTGAACGACCTGGAAGGCGCGGCCGGCCACGGCGAACAGCTCCTCGTCGATGAGGCCGAAGAGCTGCCTCAGCCCCTCGAAGGCGAGGCCGTCGGCCGCCTCGGCGGAGGCGGGAAGATCGACGGCGAAGCAGGGGAGGCCGGCGTGCTTGCCGGGGTGGGCATCGGCGATGGCCCCGAGGTAATGCTCGGCCGGGACGGCGCCGCCGGCTCCCGGGGATTCCCCTTGTGCAGGGCCGCCATCTTTCCGTTCCCCCGGACCCGTGTCCGTCTTCACTCCGGCTTCGGCGAAGGAGGTCAGCCGCGGAACCTCGGCGCGGCCTTCCGCCATCCGCACCAGCAGGCGGTCGCCGCGGAAGGCGAAGTACAGGGCCTCGCCCTCGAGTCCCGAGGGCGCGAAGACGGCCGGCTCGAAGGACGGTTCAACCAAGGCAGTCCGCGGATTCGTCTTGCATGCGGGTGGGTGAGGACATTGCGGCAGGGATCAGGAAACGCGTCGAAAGCCGGGCCTCAGGGGGAGCGATGCCTGTCAGCGGGGAGCGAGGAACAAGATGGCACAGATGATCCGGTGCTGGATCGGACCGTGATGTATCCCCGGATGCCGCGGCAAACGGATGAAAGCGGCATCGCGCGTCCACCCGCTATGAGCCCCGCTTCTTCCACTTCTCCGCCATTACCCGCATCTCGCGGTTCGGCTCGACCCGCCTCGACGTCGTCTGGTTGCGGCGCTGGTCCAGCCAGTTCCCCTGGTTGTCGCGCAGCACCGGCATGCGCCTGGCCACCGGGGGCGGCTTCTTCACCCGTCCCGGCTCCGCCGCGTACCAGTAGGCGACGCTGCTCATCTCGTTGCAGAGGTGATTCCCGTGCCCGTGCTCGATGGTGACCCTGATCTCCCTCTCGAAGCGGACCGGGTTTTCGAGGTGGTGGACGTAGCTGGTCTGGTAGCCGCCGGTGTTCTCCTCGTGGATCGACGAGCCGTTGCGCAGGAAGGCGTTGTCCTGCATGCCCCAGGCCTGGTTGAGGTAGTCCTCGCTGCCGGTGCCGTGCAGGTCGGGGGGCCACTTGTACCCGTCGACCCAGATCATGTCGTCCCCCTCCCCCCACCAGGTCCCCTGGAAGTTGGTGACGCTGAGGTTGCAGCCGATGTAGTGGCCGCGGCCCGCGGTGTCGAGGATGACGTAGTTGTTCTCCCAGGCGGTGCGCTCCTTGTTGACGACGTCGGCTTCCGGGTGGTTGACGAGGATGTCGTGCGACCAGCCGCCGAACGGGTTCTCGCGGCGGAACTCGGCGTGGAAATACCCGGCGTCCTCGGGCGGCGACGAGGCGTCCTGCTCGTAGTCGACGTAGAAGTACTGGCGGTGAAGCTCCCTGCTCTCGTTGACGAGCTCGACGACGGCGCGCTCGCGGAACGGCATGCGCGCGTAGCTGTTGAGGGCGCACCCCTCGTTGAAGCAGTTGTCGCGGCGGGTCGAGGCGCTGAACAGGAGCGACTGGTAGGAGTTGACGATCCCGTGGCCGAGCCCGAAGAAGTCCCCGAGCGGACAGAGCACGCTCGGCTGCCCGGCATTGTCCCAGGTGATCTTCAGCAGCACCTCGCGGTAGTGGTTGGGCTGGGTCATCCACAGGTGGGTGATGGCGCCGGGGCCGTCGATGTCGGCGAGCACCCGGGATTCCCCCGGTTCGAAGGCCCAGAAGTCGGCGTTGCGGCCGCTGGTGTCCCACGAGGAGGCGCGGCCCGTCCTGCCCTTGCCGATGCGGGTCAGTTGGTCGATGAGAGTCATTCGATGTCGCTCTTGAGCACAGCGCGAGCTGTCTCCGCTATCGCTCGGCCGCACAGGGCGGCCGGCTTGTGGGGTGGTGGATACCGGGCCGGCTGCGCTCAGGCGTTCGGGTTGTCGAAGCGGGGGCCCTGCTCCGAGAGCTCCCGGTAGAGGCGGTCGAACTCGTCGCTGCCGTCGTCGTCGCGCACGTCGAGGCGGATCCCCCTGATGTTTCCCTCGGCAAAACCGGTCGCGCTTTCGACCTTGGGCCAGCCCGCCATCGAGTAGACGCCGCCGCGGGGCAGGCGCATCACCGTGATGTAGCGCGGCAGCACCGTCTTCGGGTTTCGGGCCATGCGCGCCAACTCCGCCTCGTCCACGGAGACGCCGAGCCCCGGCTCCTCGGGGACCGGGGTGCTGCCCTCGGCGACCTCGAGGCGGCCGCCGGTGACGTCCTCGCCGTACTGGTCGTCGAGGTTGATGGAATGCGACAGGTTCGGCAGCACCGCCCCCAGGTGCATGGCCAGGGCCTTGCACAGGGTGCCGCCGGTCATCTGGATTACCACCGACAGGTTGGCCTGGGCGCAGGCGAAGCCGCGCTGCACCGGGGTGAACGGACCCCCTTCGCCGACCATGTACATGTCGGCGCATCCGTGGATGATCTCCTGTCCGCCTCCGAGCTGGGGCACGTGCATCACCAGCGGCAGCCGCGTCCGCGCCCGCAGGGAGCGCCAGCCGTCGAGGTCCTGCCAGCGCATCGGATCCTCGATGAAGCCGGTAAACGGCGACTTCTCCAGCTCCTCGATCAGCCGCGACACCGAGCCCGGGGTGCGGTTGTGGTTGAAGTCGTAGTGCATGAGGAATCCCGGGGGGGCGACGTCCTCGACCGCCCGGTGCTGCTCGAGCACGTCGTAGTAGGTGCAGGTGTGGATCTTGAAGAGGGTGTACCCCTCGTCCGCGGCGCGCTGCACCTCAGAGGCCAGATCCTCAGGGGAAGCCGGACGCGTCCAGGCCGCCACCGGAATGCGCTCCCGCACCTTCTCCCCCATAAGCCGGTACGCCGGCAGCTCGACGTGCTTGCCCATGACGTCGAAGAGGGCCCCGGCGAGGCCGCCGGTCCAGGGGGCGTTGACGAGCTCGAAGGGATTGCGGCCGACGAGCGCGTCGAGGGTTTTTTCGGGGAGGTGGGAGTGGCCGCGCGTTTCGCCGTAGCCGACGATGCCGTTGTCGGTGGTGACCTTGTACACGGTCTGGGTGTCGATGCCGGCGAAGCGCGGCTTCTGGCCGGCGTTGCGGTCGGCCAGGCGAGGGTTGATGTGGAAGACTTCTACGTCGGTGATCTTCATGAGGCTTTTCCGGGTGGGAGGCTTGCTTCCGGCGCGGGGTACCGGCGCCGTCGAGGGCGGCAAACGATAGAAAATCGCCTGCCGAGGGTAAAGCCGATCGCGGCCTTCGCGGCCCCTCCGAGGGGCTACAGCCGCACTACCTTTCCCGGATTCATGATGTTGTCCGGATCCAGGGCACGCTTGATGTCGCGCATGAGCGACACCCCCTCGCCGCACTCGCGCTCGAGGGCGTCGAGCTTGCCGATGCCGATGCCGTGCTCGCCGCTGCAGGTGCCGCCCAGCTCGAGGGCGTGGGCGACCAGGCGGTCCCCGAGCCGGCGGGCTTCCTCCAGCTCTTGGGGCCGCTGCGGGTCGAGCAGGTAGACGACGTGGAAGTTGCCGTCCCCCACGTGCCCGAAGACCGGGGCGATCAGCTCCGAGCCGGCGAGGTCCTGCTTGGCTCGCAGTATGCAGTCGGCCAGCCGTGAAACCGGCACGCAGACGTCGGTGACGTACCCGACCGAGCCGGGGCGCAGGGCCAGGCAGGCGTAGTACCCGTCGTGGCGGGCTTGCCATAGGCGCTCCCGCTCCGGAGCCTCGGTGGCCCAGCGGAAATCCGCGCCGCCGTGGCGGGCGGCGATGGCCCCGGCTGCCGCGGCCTCCTCGGCAACGGCCAGCTCGCTGCCGTGGAACTCGAGGAACAGCGTCGGCGTGACCGGGTGGTCGAAGCCGGCGTAGCGGTTGACGGCGTCGATCTGGATCTCGTCGAGGAGCTCGCTGCGGGCGATCCGGATGCCTGAGGTAATCAGCTCGATCACCGCGGCGGCGGCCGCTTCGATGCCGGGAAAGGGGCAGACCGTGGCGGCGATCGCCGCTGGGAGGCGCGCCAGCCTGACGCAGACCTCGGTGATGATGCCGAGGGTCCCTTCGGAGCCGACCAGCAGCCGGGTGAGGTCGTACCCGGCGGCGGATTTGCGCGCCCGGCCGCCGGTCCGCACCAGCCGTGCGTCCGCGGTCACCACCGTCAACCCCAGCACGTTCTCGCGCATGGTCCCGTAGCCGACCGCCTCGGTGCCGGAGGCGCGGGTGGCGGCCATGCCGCCGAGGCTGGCGTCGGCCCCCGGGTCGACGGGGAAGTGCAGGCCGGTAAAGGCCTCCGCGAGATGGCGGTTGAGCTGCTTGCGCGTCACCCCCGCCTCGACCCTGGCGTCGAGGTCGCCTGGGTTGACCTCGAGGATGGCGTTCATGCGGGAGAGGTCGACGCTGAGCCCGCCGCTGACCGCGACCACGCCCCCTTCCACTGCGGTCCCCTTGCCGAAGGGAATGACCGGCAGGCGGTGGCGCCGGCAGATCTCGACCAGGGCCGCGACCTCGGGATTGCCGTTCGGGAAGGCGACCGCCTGGGGCGGCTGCGGCCGGTGGTGGGAGGCGTCCTTCGAGTGGGAGGCGAGGACGTCGCCGGCCACCGACAGGCGCTCCCCGAGGAGGGCCTCGAGTTCAGGGCGGGCGTTGGTGAATGGGTTCATTGGTGGATGCCGGATTGGTGGTGCGGAGGAATTTCTGGAGGGACGGCTTATGCCCCGGCGAGATCAATTTAGCGGGCGCTGGACGCAGGATGAAAAGGCGCTAAGTGCCCGAAAGGGAAACACTTTAGAATACTACGGCCCGTCGAATCGGATGAGTAGAGTCAAATGTGTTCTCAAATAGTTTCAACAATTGACGAGTGAACTGATGTCCCTCGTTTTTAAGTTCCCGAAAAAGTGGGTCTTGACGTTCTGAGTGCTGTAGTTTATTCAAACAATCCTGGACCTTGGGATCGGCAAGCTTTTCAAGAAAGAGGTTATAACTCCTCAGACCGGGATCTATTTCGGATTCTCCACATATCGACTTCATTCGTTCAATTACGGGAAGGGCGAGCAATTCTTCCAGTAATGAGATTTTAACATCTCTCGCGCGGTCGGCTGTCATGGCAATGCTAAACAAACCACTGGCATAGAGAAGTTTTCTTGAAAAAACCAGTTTTATGTTTCGTATACCCCAGGGCTTTGGGTCTTCACCTCCATAGGTCTTGAATTCATAGTCTACGGCAATGGTTCGGTAGTACCTGATGATGTCATTGAGTAAAAACAGCGCCAACATCTGATCTTTCATTTCGTCCCGGATATAGTGCTCGAGGATCTTTCGCCGAAAATCTCTAAGCCCTTTTTCATTGAACAACCATTCGCCTTCGAGAAGAAGCAGTACGCGACGGGTAAGCTTCGGGTTGTCGTCATTTTCACCCCCGATATTTCGAAGCATCTCGGAGCTGTTTTCATTTCCTTGAAAAGGTCCATTTTTTGCCGATGCGTGCGGTACGACTTCCCTGATGGCAGATCCTACAGTATGGATTAACGAAGCATCTTCGGTTGTGTCGCCAGAAATTAGGAAAAAATCGATATCCGAGTTCTTGGAAGCCTCCCGTCGAGCATATGAACCGCATACCACAAGTATTTTATCGCCAAGTTCATTCTCTTTAAAATGCTTTCTGATTTGGGCAAGGGTATTTCCGGAATATTCAAAATTGCGCTCATAGGCGGTTGTCATCGAACAACCCTCCTTGAAAATCGGTTTCCGTGGTCGCCAACCTAGACCAATCCTTGAGTTGCAAAGTGGCTATATTGCGACTATGCCGGTAACGGACACTGTCTTGCCGAGTAAAGAAGTCACCCTTTTGATCAATATAGTAATCACGATACCAATAACGGACAGGTTCATCAATCATTCTCGTAATTTCCTCCTCGAACGAGCTACTTATCAGCAGCTTTCTCAAACCCGGCAGTTTCCGAAACAACCTGGCCTCAGTTGCAAAGTAATATTCGAGATTAATGTACTCAGGATTGCGCAGCAGGAAGAGCCGGCATGCGAAGTCTGAAAGAATCCCCTCTCGTGAATTGACAATGGTCTTATAAACGAGGTTTTTGGTCTGCCAGAACTCATCAACCATTACCCGGTCTTGTAAGGCTGTTCGTCTTATGGCAGCAAACGTTACGCTGTCTGGATTCGGGGTAGTAGGAGTTTTTTGGGTATAACGGAAAGAACGAAGAATGCCTTCGATGGTATCGAAACTGATTGGACCGTTAAAGAAACCATGGAACTCCGTACATTCACCGGAAATAACTGCGATTAACCTATCCACATCTGCACCATGGCGTCGAAGCGTTGAAAAGACCATTTCGCCCAGAGAGACTCGGCCACGGATTATTTCTTCCGTCGCTCTATGGTGATCGATACTGCATTTCTCCCTGAAGACGGATTCCATCGAATGTGACAGCGGAGGATGTCCGACGTCGTGGAGCAAGGCCGCAACGCAAACCAACCGTTGATCAGCCGATGGCATTTCCTGGCTTGCGCAGTACATGCTTGCCAACCGAACGACTCCAAGACTGTGCTCGTAGCGAGTGTACCTGATTGCCCCTGGTTTTCCATTTGGCGAAGAGATCAGACGGTAATCAATAGCTCCGAGGAATCGGATATCTTTCAAACGCTGGAACGCTGGAGTTTCGATGAGATCCAGTAAAAGCAGATCGTTTCCGACGGCCTCGCAGACGTCCTTGGACCGCAAGTCATGCCTGGATCTGACCCTGGATACAACGTCTAGTTGCGTCTGCTTCTTGGTTTGCATTTCTCATTCTGCCCCGATGCTGATCCCCTCGACATCGCGTTGAGTCGCTGAATCAGATTGCAGGATGGTAGCCAGTCAGACGCCACCCGCAACTGGATTTTTTCGGGAATACGGGTTTTCAGCCATGCCTTCATCACCATGGTCCAGATCTTTTCGCGCCTTCGAGTTTCCTCCGGCTTCTTCTTGCAGAACCGTCAGTACCAGGTCCATGGAATGGAAGCCTGTCGTCTTCAACTAATAAGGCCGTCATCCAGAACCGGTCAAGTGACGCGGGCTGTGTCCCTCCGTCCGCCCCCATTGAGCCTCCAGGCCCGGTCGAAGAATCCCCTTTCCCATCAGGATCGGAGCTCCTCTCGGTTTCGCCGATGGGTCCGGCTGCCTCCCTGGCCCGGACCATTTCGCCGAACCCCGTTGCCTGCTGATTTGGGAGGGGAGATCGCGTTGACAGAACGATTTAGCAAGGTGATCTTCGCCGCCGCAAGGCGGCGCCGGACCCATCGGCATGGGGTACCCGGACCAGCAAGGCTTCTGTCCAGAGGGAGCAAGGGGCGAAAACGTGCTGATCGGTTCCGGCTCTGTTTCGAATCAAAGGAGGAGCGATATGGTTGTCAGAGAGATCACTATCAATTCGATCTGGGATTCCGAAGCGAAGGTATGGGTTGCCACCAGTGAGGAGGTCCCGGGCTTGGTCATTGAAGCAGACACCCTCGATGGCATAATCGAGGAGGCGCGCAGTCTGGTGCCGGAATTGCTGCGCCTGAACGGCGTTACAGGCGACACGGCCGCCCCCCTTCCCTGCAAAATACACGGCGAAACAGTGCTTGAGTTTGTGTAGTGGCGGATTTTTCAAGGCAGGTCAGAAGACTGCTCACGGATATGGGGTGCCATAAAGTTCGAGATGGAAAGGGCAGTCACGAGATCTGGTATAGCCCTCTGACAAAAAGACACGTTACCGTTGCCCGACAAATAAAATCTCGTCACACCTGCCAACCACATACTGAAGGAATCCGGCGGCGAAAAAGCCTTCTGACGTTCCCCCTCCAGGCCTCCTGCCCCTGTTGCTGCCGCCGGGAGCCCCAGGCCCGCCATGAAAATCACCGACGTAGACGTCTTCCAGATCCACCCCCGAAACCAGGCCCGCAACCGCGGCAACTTCGCCTTCTACGGGCAGGTCTCCAAGATCGCCGTGTACCGCGTCGCCACCGACTCCGGGCTCGTCGGCTACGGGGAGACGCGGGGCCCGGTGCCGCCCCGGTCCGCGGTGGAGTCCGTCATCGGCCGCGACCCGTTCGACTTCATCGGCAGCAACCTCAACCACGGCCTGGTGGCGGCCCTGTACGACCTGATGGGGAAGCGGCTCGAGGTCCCGGCCTACAAGCTGATGGGGCAGAAGCGGCGCGACGCGGTGTCGCTGGCCGCCTGGACGCGGCCCTGCTCTCCGCACCCAGGTGATGTTCCAGCTGGTCGACAACGGGCTGAGCACCGCCCTGGTTCTGCACCTCGCCGCGGTGCTGCCCACCGCATACCGGCCACGCGATCACGCAGATGGAGCAGTACGAGGAGGACGTCCTGCGCGAGCCGATCCGGGTGAGCGAGGGCTGCGCGCGCGTGCCCGAGGCTCCCGGCCTCGGTGTCGAGGTCGACGAGGAGGCCCTGCACCGGCTGGCGGCCAACCCCGATCCTTACGAGAGCATACCGAGAAGCATCGGGGTGCTGCGCCTGCCCTACGGCACGACCCTGTACACCCAGTCCTTCCCCAACGTCGGCAGGGAGACGGGCACCGAGGAAGGGGCGATCCGCGGCATCGGTTTCGAGCTCTGGCAGGAGGACGGCAGCGAGGAGTTCCGGCGCGTATGGGAACGGCTTGAAAGGGAGGGGCCGTTCGCCGAGGAGGGGGAGGAAGGGGCGACTGCATTGCGGCCGCCCGCACAGGCGCCCTTTTTCCGGCCCGGTAGTGCCGGGTAGCTCGCGGCCGGCTGGATATCCCCATCCCCCTTATTCAACCCGGGTGCGGCGGGAGAAAGCACCCCAAACAAGGAGACATGCGGTGAATCCACTTGCTGATTTGTTGTATGATAACAAGGACTCGGTAAAAGCACGCTCACTCTGGGCAGCGTCGACTGGAAGGACTTGGTAGCGCGGGTGTGCGGAGGTTCGGTTGGGCGGGATGAGCAGCTCTGGACTTTCCTGGCCTCCTGCGGGTACGCGATTGCGGGTTCCCAGGGCGTGGCGCGGCTCACGAAAATCCTGACCGGTGCCAACCTGTTCAACCCCAATCCCAGGATATGGCTGGAAGCCATGCCGATGCCCCCGAGAAAACAGGAAGGGAATACCCACCTCGACCTCGCTGTCGGCACCATCAGCGGCCGAGGCGATACCAGGGGAGGGGTAGAGCTCGACGATGTTTTCGAGCCCTGGGTATGTTTTTGCGAGATGAAGATGTATTCGGATCTATCCCATGACGTTACCCATGACCCTCACCGGAACCAACTGGCCCGCGTGGCGGAGAATGCCCTCTGTTTCCAGGGCCGGGGAAGGTATGCCGATCGCGTCTACGTCGCCCTCGTCACTCCGAAAACTTTCAGGGTTGCACCCGGGCAGTCCCGCCTCTACCAGTACAAATTCAGGGAATACAAGACTTGCCGCATGGATCTTTTCAAGGATCTCGATTCATGCAGCATGGACAAAAGGAATGAGCCGGATTGGCGCTATCCTTTGGATATGGCCGAGCGGGTCAAGCGGCTGGAGCTTCGCTGGGCTATCCTTGTCGCCGAACTCCCTTCGGCTCGCGCCGCCGGCGCGGACTTGCCCGACCCGGACCGGTCGTAATCGACGAGCCGGGCAGCCGGCTCCGCCTGAAACTTCCTCTCACACACCCCCACGACTTGGAAAAAGCTGCCGTTCCAACACGGCCCAATCCGGGGGCTGGACTGGCGGTAGGGTTGCTTCAATCACGATCATTGCTTTTTCCCTTTGGGGAACAGCTTCTTCACAAAAGCGGTAAACCTATTTATTTTGGTGCTTTTCTTGCTTTCTGCAGGTTGCTGCTTGATTTCGGATACGATTGATTCAACAGATACTTCGACCCTGGTCGCTTTCCATATAGCCTTAATAGTCCAGAAGAATGTGACTACCGCCAAGAGTAAGAAAAACGCGTGCCAGGTTGCTGCGGGAATAGCGAATTGGTCTTTGAATTCAGTCGTGGTTAGTGCAAGAATGAGTGTCACCAGGAGGGCCGATGGTGTCCTCCACTCCCGTTTGGTGCCGAGACGGTCAATAGCGTTGTGCAGACAGAGCCGGAGCTTGTCTTCGGTGGTGCCAATAACAACCCGCTCCAGATTCCAGTGTATTTTATTTTTTTGGCGGAGCTGCTGATCGAGTTCCTCTGTTAATTTTTGTTCTTCATTCATTGTGAATCTCGTCCATTTTTTTCCGCGCCCGGCACTGGGCCTCGGCAACTTGAGAAGCGGTCAGCATTTTGGCCACCGTATCGCGTTTTTCGCGTGCTTCCTCGTTACCTTGTGCCGCGGCGAGATTCCACCACATGTGGGCTTCCATATAGTCTTGCCGCACGCCTTGGCCATTTGCATACATCACTCCAAGGTCGTGCTGGGCTTGAGCAAACCCTTGCTCGGCTGCCTTACGCAGCCACTTCACCGCCTCTTCATAATCTTGCCGCACACCATTGCCAATGGCATACATCGCGCCAAGGTTTTTCTGGGCTTGAGCAAGTCCTTGCTTGGCTGCCTTGCGGAGCCACTTTGCCGCCTCTACATAGTCTTGTCGCACACCATGACCAATGGAATACATCACGCCAAGGATGTTCTGACTTTTTTCATGTCCTTGCTCGGCTGCCTTGCGGAGCAAGCTCTCCGCCTTTTCATCGTTTTGCCCCACACCATGACCGGCGGAGTACCTCCAGCCAAGGTCATACTGTGCTTCTGCATCGCCTTCATCGGCGCGCTGTATCAGGTCTTTTATCTCGGTCGCATGGATCGTTTTCATAATTTTTCCTTTTCCTCCATTGCCGTTACCTTTTACCTCACCCGCTCACCCCCTCCACACTCCACACCGCCCCCGTACTGTACATAACATATTCGGGTCCAAGCACAAAAAACTCAATCATCTTTGGCCACCTCCGCAGCGTCCGATCAGGTTGTCTGGGTCGTGCAGTTGCGCTTGGTCAAAGTGCGGAACGGCCATGTTAGGCGCCACCGGCCTGCGCGGAAGGCGGCGCGGCTTCCACCCTAGGGATTTTCCCGCGAGGGGTTTCCCTTGGTTCCGGCCATCTGGCGAGATAACGAAAATAGTGCTATTGCGTGCACTATGCAAGACCAGTCGGTGTCCGCGGCTTCCGGTGATGCGATCCTGCTCAACCCCTCCAAAATTCGAACCCGCCATGAAAATCACCGACGTAGACGTCTTCCAGATCCACCCCCGAAACCAGGCCCGCAACCGCGGCAACTTCGCCTTCTACGGGCAGGTCTCCAAGATCGCCGTGTACCGCGTCGCCACCGACTCCGGGCTGGTCGGCTACGGGGAGACGCGGGGCCCGGTGCCGCCTCGGTCCGCGGTCGAACCGGTCATCGGCCGCGACCCGTTCGACTTCGTCGGCAGCAACCTCAACCACGGCCTGGTGGCGGCCCTGTACGACCTGATGGGGAAGCGGCTCGAGGTCCCGGCCTACAAGCTGATGGGGCAGAAGCGGCGCGATGCCGTGTCGCTGGCGGCCTGGACGCGGCCTTGTTCGCCGGTTGAGTTCGCCGAAGAGGTGCGGCACGCCGCGGCCGGGGGTTTCACAATCCTCAAGATGCACACCTCGCCGCTGTGAGGCGTGATGGAGCATACCGCCTGCGCCGAGGCCGCGGCGTCGAGGACCCGCCTTACCCAATCCGGAGCAATGATGGAAATGGCCTCTTTCCCCACCGCAGCAACCTTTCCGCCGCTGCCTGACCCAGGAAACAGGTAAATGCATTTCTCAGGATCCCGTCTCAGGCTGTCAGCCACCGACCTCGCCAGTCACCTCGCCTGCCGCCACAAGACCCAGCTCGACCTGCGCTGCGCCCGAAAGGAGCTGAAGAGGCCCTACTGGTACGACCCCGGGATAGATGTGCTGCAGCAAAAGGGGATGGAGCACGAGCGCTCCTACCTGGACCACCTCAGGGATCAGGGCGTCCGAGTGGTGGAGGTGCGGGGAAACCAGAACCTCGCAGCGACCCGCCAGGCCATGGCCGACGGTGCCGGCGCGATCTCCCAGGCCTGGCTGGAGGACGGCTGCTGGAACGGCCGCGCCGACGTGCTGCTGCGGGTCGAGGGCCCGAGCGACCTTGGGGAGTACCACTACGAGGTGGTGGACACCAAGTTGTCGGCGCAGACGAAACCGGGGACCATCCTGCAGCTCTGCCTCTACGCCGAGATGCTGGGCAAGCTGCAGGGCAGGCGGCCGGACGTGGTCAAGGTGGTCACTCCGGGCAGCGGCTTCGAGCCGGAGGTGTACCGCGTCGATCATTACGAGGCCTACTACCGGCGGGTGAAGGCGCGCCTCGAAGAGGCCGCCCGCAACGGAGCCGGCACCTACCCTGAGCCGTGCGAGCACTGCAACGTCTGCGACTGGTGGAGGCTGTGCGACAAACAGCGCCGCGCCGACGATCACCTCAGCCTGGTGGCGGGGATCACGCGCGGGCAGCGGAGCGAGCTGACCGGGTGGGAGATCGACACTCTCGAGCGGTTCGGCCGCGCGCCGCTTGCCCCCGGGTTGAGGCCGAACCGGGGCAGCCGCGAGAGCCTGGACCATTCCCGGCACCAGGCGCATGTGCAGCTGAAGGACCGCACGAGCGAGGAGCCGTATTTCGAGATGCTCCCGGTCTGCGAGGACAGCGGCCTGACGCGCCTGCCCGAGCCGGATGCCGGGGACCTGTTCTTCGATCTCGAGGGGGACCCGTTCGCCGGAGAAGGAGGCCTCGAGTACCTGTTCGGATGGGCGGCCGTCCCGGGCGGGAGCAGCGGGGATCCGGACTACTGCCACGTCTGGGCGCACGACGGGCTATCGGAAAAAGCTGCCTTCGAGCGCTTCATCGACATGGTCATGGAGCGGCGCCGGCGGCATCCGGGGATGCACGTCTACCACTACGCCGCGTACGAGCCGGCGGCCCTGAAGCGGCTGATGGGCCGCTACGCCACGTGCGAGCAGGAGGTGGACGAGCTGCTGCGCGCCGAGGCCTTCGTCGACCTCTACCGGGTGACGCGGCAGGCGGTGCGCGCCGGCGTCGAGAGCTACTCGATCAAGGAGCTGGAGCGGTTCTTCGGGTACGAGCGCCGCATCGCCCTGCGGGAGGTGAGCCGCCCCAAGCGCCTACTGGAGGCCCTGCTGGAGACCGGACAGGGGCAGGATGCGCCGGAGGAGATTCGCGAGATCGTGCGCGGGTACAACGAGGACGACTGTGTGTCGACGTGGCGGCTGCGGCAGTGGCTGGAGGAGCTGCGCGCCCGCCAGGTAGAGGAGGGGAAAGAGGTGCCGCGGCCGCAGCTGCAGGAAGGCGAGCCCGGGGAGGAGCTGACGGAGCGGCAGCAGGAGCTGAAGGATCTGCGCGGCCGGCTGACGGAAGGGGTGTCGCCGCTGCCCGAGGAGCGCAACGGGGATGAGCAGGGGCGCTGGCTGCTTGCCTACCTGCTCGACTGGCACTGGCGCGAGGAGAAGACGGCCTGGTGGGAGTTCTTCCGGCTCCGCGACCTGCCCGAGGAGGAGCTCCTCGACGAGAAGGCGGCGATCGCCGGGCTCGTCTGGAAGGAGCAGCTGCCCAAGGTGGGAAAGGAGAGGAACCCTCGCCACCGGTACTCCTACCCGGAGCAGATCGTCGAGATCGGGGAAGGGGCGGGGCTGTACGACGGCGAAGGCGCGAAGCTGGGGAACCTCGTCGGCATCGACCTCATCGCCGGGACGGTGGATGTCAAGCAGGCGGGAGGGAGGGAAGAGGACCGTCCGCGTTGCCTGTACGAGTTCGGCGTAGTGCGCACGAACGTATTGCGGGATAGCCTGATGCGCCTCGGGGAGTGGGTGGCCGAAAACGGAGTGGACGCCGGTGATGCCGGCAGCTGCGCCCGCGCCGGCCGCGACCTGCTGCAGCGCCTCGATCCGCGGCGGAACGCCCCCGGTCTCCTGCGCAGCAAAGGGGAATCCGCGGTCGATGCGGCACGCCGCCTCGCCGGGGAGCTCGACGGGGGGGCGCTGCCGGTCCAGGGTCCGCCGGGCAGCGGCAAGACCTTCACCGGGGGCCGCATGATCGTCGAGCTGGTGAAGCGGGGAAAGCGGGTGGGGGTCTCCGCGGTGAGCCACAAGGTGATCGACAACCTGCTGCAGAGCGCCCTGGGAGCCGCGGCGGACGAACGGGTGGAACTGGCCTGTATTCACAAGGTGACCGAGCTCTCGGCCGAGCCGCCCGAGGGAATCGAGGAGACCAATAGCAACGACGCGCTGCTCGCCGCCCTCGAGGCGGGGGAAGCCAACGTGGTGGGCGGTACCGCCTGGCTGTGGTCGCGCGAGCAGTACGCCGGGTCGGTGGATGTCCTGTTCGTCGACGAGGCCGGGCAGATGAGCCTCGCCAACGTCCTGGCCATGAGCCCGTGCGCGCGCAACCTCGTGCTGCTCGGCGACCCGCAGCAGCTGGAACAGCCGCAGAAGGGAAGCCACCCGGAAGGGACCGACGTGTCGGCGCTGCAGCACGTGATCGGCGAGGGCAGCGTCATGCCGGCGGAGAAGGGCCTGTTCCTCGAGCAGACCTGGCGCCTGCACCCGGCGATCTGCGGCTTCACCTCGCGGCAGTTCTACGAGGGGCAGCTGACGTCCCGCGAAGGCATGGAGCGCCAGGCCGTTGCCGGACCGACGAAGTACCGCGGCGCCGGCCTGTGGGTGGAGGAGGTGGAACACGAGGGGAACCAGGGCACCAGCCCGGAAGAGGTGGCGCGGGTCGCGGAAGTGGTGGCGGAGCTGACCCGGGAGGGGGTGACCTGGAGGGGCGCCGACGGCAGGGCGAAACCGCTGCAGCTGGATGACATCCTCGTGGTGGCCCCCTACAACGCCCAGGTGGCGGAGCTGCAACTGAAGCTCGGCCCCCGGGCGAAGGTCGGCACCGTCGACAGGTTCCAGGGGCAGGAGGCCGCGGCCGTCGTCTACAGCATGACGACCTCGAGCCCGGAGGATGCGCCGCGCGGCATGGAGTTCCTGTACAGCCTCAACCGGCTCAACGTCGCCACCAGCCGCGCCCGCTGCGTCTGCGTCCTGGTGGCGAGCCCGAAGCTGTTCGAGCCGGAGTGCCGCTCGGTGCGGCAGATGCGGCTGGCCAACGGGGTCTGCGCGTTCTCAGCGGAAGCCCGGAGGCCGTAGTCGTAAACCCGACCTGTCCGAACTCTATTCGACCCCGAGAAGGGAAGCCCCCGTGCCCGGAGTTTCCACCGGGGTGAGCGTGCAGGCGATGCGTGCGTAGTAGAAGGCGCTCAGGCCCTCGAATCCGGAGTCCGTGCCGGCGATCAGCCACAGCCTGCCTTCTCCGTCCGCGGTGACATGCACCGGACTGCCGGAGTTGTCGAGGGATTTCAGGCGGTACTCCTCGCCGGTCACCTCCGGGTGAGCGACGTGTCCCAGAACAACCATCGACCGGCCCCCCTTGGACTGGTTTCCCTTGTCGATGTTCATCCTGAAGTATCCGTTGTCGTCCTCGGGAGCCAGGGGCTCGACGGTGGACGCTCCCGTTTTCACGAACACGCTCTCCCCGGGAGAGCCGCCGATGCCGACCAGACCTTCCGGGACGTTGGTCGCCAGATCGAGGTACAGGACGGCGGTGTATTCCGCATCGGCCTTCAGTCCGCCGACCTGCCTCTTGAAGAACATGAAGAGGTCGTCGCTGCGATTGTGCCCCTGGATGTAGAGGCCGCTGCCCTCGAGGCCGTCGGGAAGCCGGCGATGCCCGGAGTCTCCTAAGGAGAATACGGAGCTGACGATTTCCCAGGCTCCTCGGCCAACAGCTTCCTGCACCATTCAACCTGGGTCTCCAGGCCCTCCTCCAGTCCGGTGGCGGGGACGAACCCGAGCACGCCTCTCGCCTTGTCGATGTTTGCCCGGGTGTGGGTCTGATCGCCGGGACGCGGAGGGAGAACCTTCAGGCGTGCCTTCCTGCCCAGGATCTCCTCCACGATCTCGATACCCCTGCGCGTCGAGGTCCCGGTTTCCGATCCGATGTTGAAGATTTCCCCGGCGCACCGGTCCCTGTGATCGAGGACCGCGAGGAGTCCGGCGACGGCGTCGTCGACGAACGTGTAGGCGCGCTCGTGGTCCTGACTGCCTTCGTACAGGGGAAATTCCTCCCTCTCGAGGATGCTGGTTATCAGCTTCATGTAGAGCTTCTCGGGGCGCTCCCGCGGGCCGTAGACGGAGAACAGGCGCAAGGAGCAGACCGGCAGTCTGCCCCCGCGCCAGTGCGCCAACGCCAGCTGCTCCGCGGCGAGCTTCGTCACCCCGTAGCAGGAGATCGGTTCGGGCAGGGCGGTCTCCGCAGCGGTGGCGCGCCGCCCGTACACGGACGATGTCGAGACGTTGACCAGGAAGGGGGGCGGCCTGAGGGCGGCGCACGCGTCCAGAAGCGCGCTGGTTGCGACGAGGTTGTTGCGAACGTACGCCTCCGGGGGTACGTGCGCGGAAATGCCGGGTTGGGCCGCGAGGTGGAAGACCAGTTCGGCATCGGCAACCACCTCCTCCAACCGGTCCGAGGCCAGGTCGAGGCGCTCGAGCCGGACCCCCGCATCCGCCAGCTCGCCGGCGTTGCGCACCTTCAGCCGGACCGGGTAGTGGTCAGTGAAGGAATCGACGCCGACTGTGTTGTGCCCCAGGGCGGCCATCCGTTCGCATAGATGCGACCCGACAAACCCCGCGGCCCCTGTTACGATGATCCGCACGACATCCTATCGGTTCAACCCATTGTAAAACATGGAATTATGTCAGGAAATCCCGCCTGCAGAAAACTCTTCCCAAAGCCCTTTCCGATACAATAGCCAGCGGGTCAACGCGAAAAAAGCGGTTGACGGCGGGAAAAACGCTGGTCTATATTAGCAAACTGTTGTTCTGTATATCAAACATTTGATTGATAATACAAATAATAGATTAGTAATGCCTACTTTCGATTGGCAATGAACATTTCCGATTGACGATGCATACCGACGATTGACGACACATACCGAACGGGGAGATCCCGTTCGCATGGCAACAGAGGGTTTGATTATGAAGAGTAAGGCCGCTTCCTGGCTTCTGGCATTTCTGCTGTGCGGCCTGTGCTGGCACCTGATTTCCGGATGCGAGAGCGATCCCGTGCTGGCTCCGCAGTCCGGAGAAGAAGAGGAGGGGAGCTACGCCGCCAGCACCCTCCCGGGCAGCGACCCCGCTGGCCAGGCCCGCGCAAAAGCAAATCCCGAGCTGTTCTGAACGATGGCAGCGGGAAAGCCGCACATGTGGGGACTTGTGGGCCTCGTGATGATGTCGGGCATGCTGATGGGCAGCCCTGCTCCGAGCCAGCAGCCGACAGGCGTCAGCGCGCCGGCGGAGATCCGCGGGGAGGTGATCGACAAGGATACCGGGCAGCCGGTATTCGGTGCTGTCGTCAGGGTCGAGCTGAACGGGGGCGGGATCCAGTGGGCGACGACCGGGCAGGACGGCTCCTTCTCCCTCACCGATGTGCCGCCGGGACCGGGGCGGATCGCCGTGAGCCTGATAGGCTACGACCCGTTTTTCGAGGAAATCTCCCTGGCGCCGGGATCGACCCTCGCTCTCGACATCCCCTTGCTGAGCAATCCTATCGAGTTGGCCCCGATCGAAATCATCGACGAGTCCCCGCTGGTCAACCGGAAGCGCCCCGGGACCGCCTCGAAGCTGAGACGGCAGACCGTGGAGCTGATCAGGCCGGTCGGCACGCAGGAACTGCTCGAGCTGTTGCCCGGCATCAACGGCTACGCCGACGACGGCTTCGGCAATTCCCGCCTGAGCATCGGCATCCGGGGCCTGAATCCCCGCCGCAGCTCGCGGGTGCTGATCATGGAAGACGGGGTGCCGATCCAGCCTGCGGTCTACATCTATCCCAACGCCTACTACAACCCCCCGTCCGAACGGATCGACGCGATGGAGGTGGTCAAGGGGAGCTCGGCCATCCGCTTCGGCCCCCAGACCATGGGGGGTGTCATCAACTACACGACGCGGAGACCGGACGGCACCAGGGGGATGGTCAACCAGCTTACCCTGGGCAACAACGGTTACTACAGCGCCTTCTCGGAGTGGAGGGGGCTTGGCGGCGGAGCGGTCACCTCCGACATGCAGCTGCTCTACAAACACGGAGCCGGCTTCCGGGAAAACAACGCTTTCGACCAGGTCAACGGCACGGTCAAGACGCAGGTCCGCCTGAGCAGCAGGAAGGTCCTCTACCTGAAAGCCAACGCCAACTACGAAAACTCCAACGCGACCTACACTGGTCTCACGGAGTACTCCTTCCGCACCGATCCGCGTTTCAATCCCAAGGAAGACGACAACTTAAGGCTCCTGCGCACCTCCCTCGACCTGATGTACACCAGCAGGATCACCGCGAATCTCGTCGGCAATACCACGGCCTACCTCAATCTCTTCGACCGCCGCTGGTGGCGGGAGGACGACGTTTTCGTGCGCGCCTCGGCCCTCGAGACAGGAGACCTCACTCCGGTCCCCTACTACCAGAGCGGAGACCTGGTGCGGATCGGAGGCGGGGCCGGCAACTTCGGCATCCTGCGGACCTTCTACGTCGCCGGCGTCGCGCAGGACTACACGCTCAAACACGGTATCGGCGGTCACGCGGCAAAGGCCGAGGCCGGGGTCCGCGCCCACTGGGAGCGCTTCATCGACGACAAGAAAATCGGCGGCGCCCCGGACGCGCGGGACGGCGTCTACTACACCGGCACTCCGGGCGACCCCGGCGACCCGGTGCAGATCGTGGGACAGAGCCACCACTACGAAACCGCGGCCCTGGCCCTCTACGCCAAGGAGCGGATCGAATGGGGACGGCTGACCCTCGATCCGGGGATGCGCTTCGAGATCTTCAAGCAGGACCGGGTGGACCGCCTGCGCGGTTCCATCCTGGCCGACAAGGTCTCCTGGGTGCTCCTGCCCGGTTTCGGCCTCAACTGCCGGTTCGGCCGCTTCAACGCCTTCGCCGGCGTCCATCGGGGCTACACCCCCCCTTCGAGCGGAGCGCTGAAGGTCACCAACTTCGGCCAGGACGCCGATGCAGGCGGGCTCGATCTCGAGGCGGAAAAGAGCTGGAACATCGAAGCCGGACTGCGCTCCGGGGGGCAGTGGCTGACCCTGGAAGCCTCCGCTTTCCTGCTGAAGATCGAGGATCTCGTCGCCGCCGGCCGCGGCACGGCGTTCCGCAACCTCGGCAAGGTCGACACCTACGGCCTCGAAACGGCCCTGGCCCTTGCGACCTCCCGACTCGGCTCGCTCCTGCCCGACGTCGACCTCTCCTACACCTGGCTGCAGACGCGGATCCGCAGCGGCATCATCACCTCGGCCACCATGGCCGGCAACGTCGCCGTGGACCTCACCGGCAACCAGTTGCCCTACGCGCCGCCGCACACCCTGACCGTGAGCCTGGTCAAGCGGACGAAGCGGGGGCTGCGCCTGCGCGCCGACCTGCGTTTCGTCGACGGGGTCTTCACCGACTTCGAGAACATCCGGCGCACCTACAATCGCGGGGACACCGGCCCGATCCCCGCCTACTCCGTCCTCAACGCCAGCGCCGACTACGCCTTCTCTCCGCGCTGGAGCGCCTTCGTAACCGCCAAGAACCTGCTCGACGAGGTCTACATCGGATCCAGGCTGCACTCCAACGCCGGCCAGCCCCAGGCCCACCTGAGCTCCGGCATCCTCGTCGGTCCCCGGCGCCAGGTGAACGCCGGCTTCAAGCGCGGCCTGTAGACCCTCCGTCCCGCCGACCCTGTTTACAAGCCTTTCCATCCATCGCAACAAAAGGAGATCCACATGAGAAACCTCGAACGCCTTTTTCCGCTCGCCGCGGCCCTGCTCATCGCCTGCGGGGGGGACGACGACGACAATCCCGTCGGCAGCGGCGGCGGGCAGACCATCGACATTCCCACCGCCTACGTCTTCGACAGCCGCTTCAACGAGGGGGAAAGCAGCGTCTCCTATTCCGGCCAGGTGGTGCGAAACCTGCTGCTTCAGGACCTGAAGATCTTCATCGACAACCTGGGAAAGGATGGGGCTCAGTCCGCTTCCGTGCAGGACATGCTCAATCTCTACGCCTACGACGACGCCTACGACCTGGAATCGCTGACCACGGCCGGATCCATGCCCGTGGTCGAGAACCGCTACTCCTCCATTTCGACCGGAAAAAACCTGAACGGCAAGATCTCGAGCGACGTCGTCATCGGCTACGGCAGGACTGCCGACGAGCTGGTGCGCGGGTGGTTCGAGGTCATCGCCGAGAACTCCCAGGACGGAGACAAGCTGGGCACCCCCGCGGTCTACACCGACGACAACGGGTTGGACCTGACCCAGATGATCAACAAGGTGCTCATCGGCGCGGTGCCCTACTACCAGGCCACCGGGGTCTACCTGGCCGGCCTCCTCGACCGCGACAACGGCGAGCCCCGTAGCGAGGGCAACGCATCCACGTCCATGGAGCATGCCTGGGACGAGGCCTTCGGATATTTCGGGGCGGCTCGCGACTACGCCCGCTACACCGACGAGCAGCTGGCGGGCAGTGTCGGGGACTACACCTCCGACTCCAACGGGGACGGAAACATCGACTTCAATTCGGAGTACAACTTCGGCCTGTCGCGGAACGCCGGTAAGCGGGACAAGGGCGGGGCCGGGGTCGACCTCACCGGCGACATCTTCGCCGCCTTCCTGGCCGGGCGCACCCTGATCGTCAACCAGGGCTCGGCCGCCGAGATCTCCGCCCGGCGCGAAACCGCGGCCAACGGCATGGAGAAGGTCATCGCCGCAACGGTGGTGCACTACATCAACGACACCCTGGCCGACATGGCGGACCTGGGAACGGGGGACGAGAACCTCGTAAACCTCAACAAGCACTGGGCCGAGATGAAGGGGTTCACCGTCGCCCTGCAGTACAATCCCTTCGCCCTGATCGGCCGGGGCGAGCTCGAGGAGCTGCACGGCATCATGGGACAGGCGCCCGCGTACGACGCCCCGGGATCGGATGCCTACGACGAGACCGTGCGCAGCTACGGGCGCGCCAAGGAGATCTTCCAGGGAGTCTACGGGTTCTCCGTCGGAAACATGGCAAACTGGTAAAGAGGTCGGTCTGGGAAGCTGCCGCTCCCCTCGGGGGGGCGGGGCTGCAAACGCGGCGTCCGGCGTCCGGTCAACCGCCGCGTTTTTTTGCCTGCCTGACGAGGTGATTCGGTCTGGCACTGGCCATCCCCGGACCGATGCCTTGATTTCGCCCGTCAGCCTGCGGGAAAATGTGAGGCTGTATGGGCAACCTTTCGGAAAGCGATCAGGGCGTGAGTGGGGGCAAGGCCTGGGGGGCGCTGCTGATCCTATGCCTGGGATCGCGGCTGCTGAGCGCCGTCTACTACATAGAGGATCTCGACAGCCTGCGCTTCGCCCTGGGGGTCGTCGACTATGACGTACCCCGCCTGCAGCCCCACTTCCCGGCCTACCCGGTCTTCTGCTTTCTCGCCAAGGGGATCTACGCACTCACCGGCAGCTATGCTCTGTCCTTCGCCCTCCTCGGCGGCCTGTCGACGTTCGGGATCATCCGTTTCGCGCTCGAGATCGCCCGCATCCCGATCACCACGCCGCTGGGCCTGACGGCCGCCTTCCTGGTGTTCTTCAACCCCCTGACATGGCTGATGAGCAACCGCTACATGCCCGACGCCATGGGGGTCGCGTTCGTCCTGGCCGTCTTCTGCCTTGCCGCCAGGCAGGAGCCGCGCCAGGCCGCCTGGGGATTTTTCATTGCCGGCCTTTCCCTCGGGGTGCGCCTCTCCTATGCCCCCCTGCTGCTGGCCCCCCTGCTGTCGCGGTTGAAGGGCCTGCGGCTCGCCGGGGCCTGTGCCGCCGGGGTGGCTGTCTGGCTGATCCCCCTGATCGCGACAACCGGCTGGGAGGAGCTGGTTGCGGCGGCGCAGACCCAGACCCGGGGCCACTTCACCGAGTTCGGAGGCACGGTTTCCACCGAGCCCGGACTGGCCCTGCGTTCGGCGGCGCTGTTCGAGAGCATCTGGGCCGATGGTTTCGGGCTCTACTGGGAAGGGCGTCATTGGGTGACGGCCTGTACCGCGGTCGCCCTCTTCGGCGTTCTGGCGGCCGGTTGGCGCGGAGTTGCCCCGCGGGCAAACCGCACGGTCCTGCTCAGTGCCCCCCTCATCGGCTGCCTCATCTACCTGGGTTGGATCTTCCTTTTTCAGAACGTGGTCCAAAAAAGCCGGCACGTCCTGCCGCTGCTGCCCTTCCTCGCGCTCGTCCCGGCCTTTGCCTGCGACCGGATCTTCAGGGAAGGCAAGCGGTTGCTGCTGTTGGTGCCTTTCGCCTTTCTCGCCTGCTACGGGTACGCGACCCTGTACCTGGTGGCCCAGCACCGAAACCCCACCGCCATCACCCAGATCCACCAGCACCTGTCGGCCAGGAAGAGTGAGGACCTGCGGATCGCCTCCGTGCCCCTGATCAAGTATTTCCTGGCCTCCCAGGGGCTCCGGGCCGTCTATATACCAATTGAGGATCCAGAGGATCTGCACGCCCTCGACGAGACCCGCGGCGGCGGGCTGTTCGTCATCGGCAGCCCCCTGCCGGACCGGGAGCCCAAAGCGGCCCGGACTTTCTACCACAACCCCTACGTCAACCGCCTGTGGCCGGAACTCACACTGTACGAGTACTGAGCCGGGTGCGACCCGTGCCTTGAAAGCACCCGGCGCGGACATTCAGATCCTCGGCGGAGGGCCGGCCGGTCTGGCTGCCGGCTACTACGCCCGAAAGCTCGGACTGGACTTCCTGGTTTTCGAGGCCGGTCCGCAGACAGGGGGCAACTGCCGCACCCTGCGCCTCGGGGAGTTCCTGTTCGATACGGGCGCCCACCGCCTGCACGACAAGGACCCGGAGGTCACCGGGGAAATCAGGGCGCTTCTGGGGAACGAGCTGGCCGAGGTCGACGCGCCGAGCGAGATCTTTTCCCAGGGCCGTTTTTTCCGCTTTCCACTGCAGCTGAGAAACCTCGTCGAACGGCTCGACCGCGGGACCCTGTTGCGGATCACCGCCGAGAACCTGCGTCCGAAACGCCGGAAGAAGGCGGCGAATTTCGGCGAATTCGCCCTGGAGCAGTACGGTCCGACGCTGGCCAACCTCTTCCTGCTCAACTACTCGGAAAAACTGTGGGGTACGGATCCGCACCGGCTCACCGCCGAAGTCTCCGGGGGCCGGATGAAAGGGCTGGACCTGGGCGGCTTCATTCGGGAGACCCTGCTGGGAAAGGCCGGCCGGCCCGGCCATCTGGACGGCTCCTTCCTGTACCCCAGGTACGGATTCGGAGCAATCGTTGACCGGATGAGCGAGTTCATCGGCTCCGAGCGGATCCGGCTCGGAAGCCGGGTGAGCCGGATCCAGCACTCGGAGGGGCGGCTCGACCGGGTCTTTCTGGACGGCGGCACCGAGATGGAGGCGTCGACCGTGGTCAACACGCTGCCGCTGAGCCTTTCGGCGAAGATCCTCGATCCCCCGCCGCCCCCGGAGGTGCTGGCCGCCGCCGATGCCGTCAGGTTCCGCAACCTGGTGCTGTGCGTGTTCGGCCTGGACAGGCCCTCCTTCTCGCCCAACGCCTCGATCTATTTTCCCGGCGCCGAGTTCCCGTTCACGCGGCTGTACGAACCGAAGAACCGCAGCCGTCACATGGCGCCCGAGGGACAGACCGCCATCGTGCTCGAGCTGCCCTGCTTCGCCGGGGACGCGGGTTGGAAAATGCCGGAAGAGGAGTTGCGCCGTTCTGCCTGGGAAGCCCTGCAGCGGGTAAGGCCGATTGCGGAAGAGGAAGTCGTTTGTTCCGGGACTTTCCGGCTGCCTTTCGCATACCCCGTGCTCGAAAAGGGCCTTTCGGAGCATGTGGAGCTTCTCGTCGGCTACTTCCGGACCTTCGAGAATCTCCACCTGACCGGCAGGAGCTCGTTGTTCCGCTACGTGCATCTCCACGACCTTTTCAGGGCCGGAAAGGAGCTGGTGTTTCGCCTTTCGGGGGCGCACCCCGGAGCCGACGGCGACGCCACTTCGCAGCTTCCCGTTGACATCGAGTCCGCCCAGGGGGATTCAGTAGCTCCGCAACAAGCTGCGCGAAACGGAGGATAAACTGGGTGTGGAAAAGGAAAAGATCGCCGAGCTTTGCCGGGGAAAACGACCGCCTCAAGCGCCTTCTTGAGGAAATAGAACCCCGCAGGGATCAACTTCAGTTGATCAGCAGCAGTTGTACGCCCTCTTACGCTCCTCCGCTTGTAGACTGTATCCCAACGGCGTCCGGAACAATGATGGAAATGGAGGTGGCCGGATGGGGAATAAATACATCACAGTATACACATAAGGAATATATTAACCCCGATACAGGTGAGATCGCCTACGATCAAAACGACGACATATGTGGAATAGGTTCCCGTACAATCCCATCCCCAGTTACTGCACTGATTGCGTGTATTTGGATTCCGTTTGATCCAAACCGCGACAGTCCTCCTGGTCCCCTTGGAGAAAAGGAATTCGGCATCATTTATGAAGACGGAGAGCAGATTGAAATAGGTAAAAACCTTGATGTAAATGGGGCATCGTGGTCTCCGGATGGCCGGATCCTGGTATTCGATGTTCTGCAATCAGGAGAAACAGATATCAGGGAATTGTTTTTTATAGAAAGTGATAACCCGGAAGTTATTAAACAGCTTACCTTCGATAAACAATGGAACTGCTGTCCCAGCTTTAGCCCCGCCGGAGACCTGATTGTTTACCGGATAGGCCGCAAGGGACAACATCCAGGAAATCTTCGGGTCATTCGAGTATCGACGTCTACCAATGTACAGGCTACTTCCTGGGGAAAGATAAAAAGAAGTATATCACCTTCTGTTAGTTATCCCGACTAATCGGATGTACGGCACATGGTAATTTCCTGACACTTTCCCCCTGCTCGGAGTTGTTTTTCTGCCCGCGGTTTCTCCACTGCTTTTCCCCTCGACCAAAGGCAACTCCTCGACGGCTCGGTTGCAGCTCCCCGGCGACGGCTTGCAGACCCCAGGGGGATCAGGTCCCGATGCCCGCATCCCCTCCCCGATCAGATCCGGGGACTCTCCGATCCACGGTGCCGATTTGACATGCTTCCGTGTTCGGGCCGTCTGTGTCGTTCACCCGAGATCGGGGAATTGCCGATGCAGATTGCCCGACTTTCAGCACGAACCCTGTGAATTGCCAGCCAGCCGACATCTCCCAGTTCCCGGCGAAACAGTAAGAATCGGGTGTCCTTCTCCTCGGTTTTCTCTTCGTAACATCCGATGTAATTCCCATTCGGATTGGGTCAGATCCGTGGCGTTCTCTCCGGACGGCCGCACCCTGGCCCCTTCAACGGCACCACCGGAATTCCCTACCTCCTTGCCGCCTCCGGTCCGGTGCGGCTGGCGATCTTCAACACCCTGGGGCAGCCGGTGCGCACGCTGGTGGACGAATTCCAGACCGCCGGCTCCTACCAGGTCTCCTGGGACGCCCGTGATCAACAGGGCGCTGCAGTGGCCACCGGCGTCTATCTCACCCGCGATCCTGCGACGGTCCCCGAACTGTTCCCATACCGCCCCACCCAGTGCCCCGAACAGGTGACACCCCTCACCGGTGGACCGCCCCCGGGGGCTCGGTCCTATCGCCCTGCCCCACAATCAGATGACCCGCCCGGGGCAGCCCCCCGGCAGCGCTGGCACGGTCCGTGCAGAAGAGCTGGCCGACGAACCAACTGCCCTGATCCCAGCTCATCTGAATCCAAGGCGGTACGGCCATGACACAGCGCACTGCTGCATCCTCACACCCCCGAACCCTCGGCCTTGTCAGCGGTCTGCTGGCTCTCGCCCTTTCCACCGTCCACCCGGCTGCAGGCCAGAACCCCCCGCCCCGCATTCAGGAGGTGCTCTACGACGGGTCCGGCAGCGATGCGGAAGAGGCATTCACCGAAATCGCCGGGGAGGCCGGGACGGCTCTCGACGGCTGGAGCCTGGTGGGCGTCAACGGCAGCAACGGGGAGGCCTATCGCACCATCGCCCTCGACGGGGCGACCATTCCGGCGGACGGCCTGCTGGTCGTGGCCCACGAAAATGCCACAGGGGCGGCCCTGACTCACCGGGACTTCACCGCCAACGTCGACTGGCAGAACGGCCCCGACGCGGTTCAGCTGCGCGATCCCCAGGACCAGGTCGTCGACGCCCTTCAGTACGGAGATGCAGGCGAGCACAACGCCGGCGAGGGGACTCCGGCGCCTCAGGTGGAGGCGGGCCAGAGTCTCTCCCGGGCCGCGGACGGGTCGGACACCGGCGACAATCTGGCCGACTTCACCGCCCAGGATACTCCTACCCCCGGGACCGGTGCATCCCCGCCGGGTCCGGGCCAACCTTCCACACCCGGGAGCGGCACCCCCTCGGGCCCGAGGCTGGTCCTGCCCGATACGACGGCCTCTTACGGAACGCGCATCGACCTTCCGGTGCGGCTGACCGGGGTCACCGGCGAGGGCATCGTCGCGGTCGAGCTGTTCGTGGCCTATGACCCCGACCTGCTGACCGCGGCTCCGGCAGCGGTCGCTCTCACCGACCTGACGACCGACTGGGTTCTCGAGGTGAATAACGCGGCCGGCACCGATTTCAACACCCTCAAGATCGTCCTGGCCTCCACCGGCGATCCGCTGGCGGAGGACGGCACCCTGGTGCGTCTCTCCTTCGACACCGCGGAGCGCCGCCAGGTCACCACGGCCCCGCTCTACCTGACCCACGCCCTGCTCAACGACGGCGCCCTGGGGGTCTTCAAGACCGACGGCCGGCTGCGCTGGACCGGGGTCACCGGCACCCTCGAAGCCGAGCCTACGCTGCTTTTTCCCGGGACGGCCCTGACCCTGAAGGTGCGGGACGGGGATGGAGATCTCGACCCCGATGCTCCGGACCAACTGGCGGTTCGCGTCGAAGGGGGGGCCGACAGCGAAGAGGTGAACCTCCTCGAAGTCGACGCCAGCACCGGTCTGTTCCAGGGCTCTCTCGGCACGGTCCGGGGAACCCCGGTGCCTGGAAACGACCGGATCGAAGTCGGAGCTGGCAGCGCTTTGACGGCCTGTTACGACGACGAGCTCGACGCCGCGGGAGGCGCATTGAAACACTGTGTCCCGGTATCGGTGGGCGGCGAGGATGGCGTGCTGGCCGTCACAACCGCGGCCGAGCCGGGGGACTCGGTGCGGATTCTGGTGACCGACCTGGACCTCAACCTCGATCCACTGGTCCGCGAGCGGGTCGCCGTGGAGGCGCGGCGCAACCTCGCGGGCATCCCTGTCGCCGTAAGCCTGCTGGAGGCGGGTGCGGACGACAGCCAGTTCGCCGGCCGCCTGCCGGTAACCCTGACGGGGTCCGGGACTGCCCTGGCCGTGGCCCGGGGGGACCGGGTCGAAGTGAGCTACGCGGACGCCCTGACGCAGACGGGCATTCCCGAAGTGCGAACCGCGGCGACGGCCATCGTCGGCCTCTTCGGCGATGCCGACGGCAACGGCAGGTTGCAGACCTTCGACGCGGCCCGGGTGCTTTCCCACGTGCTGGAGCCCTTCCTGACCGGCCTCGATTCGCTCGCGGCCAATGTCGACGCCCAGGCCTTCGACGCCGCGGCCGGCAGCATCTCCCCCCTGGACGCCTCTCTCATTCTGCAGCATCGGGTCGGCCTGATCAGCCGCTTCCCCGTGCAGGAGGACGGATCCGACAACCATCCCCGGATCCTCAGCCCGGCGCCCAAAGCGGTACACCTCGAGCCTCGGCTGGCCTTGAAGGTCCATCCCGGCTACCTGGCGGTCTGGATAGACGAGCGCTCGGCAGCCCCGTCCGGCAGCATGCTTCTCGAAGGCGTCCGGGGGCGGGTGGAGCTGGATGCCGACCTGGCCGGTTTTCTGCTGGACTACCGGCACGGGGAGGGCGGCACCCGGATCGCATTTGCCGGGGCCCGGCCGGCCCTCGGGGAGGGGGAGCTGCTGCGCATGTACCTCGATTCCGACACCCGCAACGGGAAAGCCCGGCTGACCGCCGTCCACCTCGCCGACCGGCCGATCCTCTCTCCCGGGGAGGGGTGGCCCACCGCGGTCGAATCCGAACCGGGCCGTCCGGACCGGTTCCTCCTCGAGCCCAACCACCCCAACCCGTTCAACGCCCTCACCGTCATCCCCTTTCAACTGGCCGCGGCCGGACCGGTACGCCTCGGCATCTACAACAGCCTCGGGCAGCTGATCCGGATCCTCGACGAAGGCCACCGGGACCCGGGGGCCTACCGAATCGCCTGGGACGGAACCGACCGGGCGGGCCGGCCGCTGGCCAGCGGCCGCTACCATGCCCTCCTGAGCACGCCGCAGGGGCACCTCTCCATGGGGATGCTCCTGCTCAAATAGCCAGGTCCGAAACCGGGGTCCGGGAGTATCCGTCCGGCGCAGATCCGGAGATCCTGAAACTCCGAGCAGGAGAATGGATTGAAATCCCTATTTGATCCCGCCTGTCAGGAAGTCCCGCAGAATCGCCAGGACGGGATCCAAAAACCCAAGGGCAAGAATTTCCCCGTCTTCGTATTTTAAACCAGTGATTAGTGTCGCATTCCCCGGCGGCGCGTTCCCTGGTTTCATCGAAGAAGGCGAGCCATCCGAGCGGTTCTCCCCCCGGCAGCCTTCGGCAGCACCGCGTTCGACCTCGAACTACCGCCGTAAACGTAGCTCCCTGCGTCCCTGTTCCCGGTCCCAGCGACCGGGAAGGGGAACGGTTACGGGGGGAGAAGGAGTTGTAGGCCATGTGGCTCTTGCTTGCGGTAGGGATGATGGTATTTCCCGATTTCAACGGGGATGGGGTGGTCGAATGGGAGGATTACTGGCTGTTCAAGGATCACTTCGGCACCGTGGCCCCGAAGTACGACCTCGATGGGGACGGCGGGCTGGTCGACCTCGACGACTTCTTCATCTTCGCCGACCACTTCGGAGAGCGCCGGGAACCCACGGACGCGACCGGCACCGGAGGTGAGGACGGAGGCTCGGCTGACGGAGGCCAGGTCGACGATGGAGGTCCGACGGATGACGGGACGGTCGATGATGCAGGCACGACGGATGACGGGACGGCCGATGACGGAGGCACCACCACGGATGACGGGACGGCCGATGACGGAGGCACCACCACGGACGACGGGACGGCCGATGACGGAGGCACCACCACGGACGACGGGACGGCCGATGACGGAGGCACCACCACGGACGACGGCAAGGGCGACGACGATGGCAGAGGGCCCCGTGACGACGGACAGACGGACGACGGGGGCTCGGTGGGTGACGGGAAGGGTGATGACGGAGGCACCACCGACGACGGACAAAGGGGCGATGTAGACACGACGGATGACGGAACCGTCGACGATGGGGACGACGGCGGTACGACGACGGACGACGGTCAGGGGGATGACGGCGGCACGACGACGGACGACGGTCAGGGGGATGACGGCGGCACGACGACGGATGACGGTCAGGGGGATGACGGCGGCACGACGACGGATGACGGTCAGGGGGATGACGGCGGCACGACGACGGATGACGGTCAGGGGGATGACGGCGGCACGACGACGGGCGACGGCCAGGGGGACGACGGCGGCACCACGACGGGCGACGGTCAGGGGGATGACGGCGGCACGACGACGGATGACGGTGTCGACGATGGGACCACGACTGGGGACGGCACGGACGACGGGCAGCCACCACCCCCACCACCTCCTCCTCCTCCTCCGCCTCCTCCCCCGCCACCTCCGCCTCCTCCACAGAACACGATTCCCACTGATTGCCGCCCGAACGGTGCGCGATACCCCGCCCCCGGGGACCAGCCAAGGTCTCGTTTATTCCCTCACAGCAAGAGTTGGGAGCGCTATACCGTGGATGGGAATTCGCCGGGCAATACAGCAATTCCGCTTTATAACAGTCCGTATACCATAGTTTGCGGCCACAATGCAACACCCGGGGAATACCAGAATAGAAAAAATGACCTTTGCAAGGCGATGGAAGATCCTGCCACTACGTGCTCAAATGGTGAATCTCCACCTTGCGAATATGAATGGAAATTGGTGCGGGTTTGCTGTCCCGAAGGTGAATACCTAAGCCATTTTGAAGGTCTATCGTCGCAATGCTGTCCCGAAGGCCAATCGCTAAATGGTGAAGGGGAATGCTTGTAATTATTCCGGAGACGGCCGAAGCGGAGAAGAAAGGATACAGGTATTGATCCTTTAGTTAGCCCACCGGTGGAAGAATCCTTTCATTCAAGCGGTGACCACAAGATCCTTCCGGCCGATCTTCCAACCTCACAATTAACTTAACGGACGCTTCCTGCCGCTGATCAGCGGCCCGGTTACCAGGCGTTTTCCCCTCAGCTTCTCATCCGCAGTCAGCAGGAACTCGTGGCGTTCCCGGTACCGCCCGAGCAGGTCGCGCAGCTCCTCCAAGCGCGCCGCCGCTACCCCGTCCCCGGCTATATCGGCTTCAATGAGGCCGCGATCAACAGATCGCGGAAAGATGCCGCAAGTAGCCGATAGTAAAAGGGAGTTTAGGGGTATCCATTTAACTGGACCCCGCCATATAAATTTGAGCGAAGAAACGAAATATTGGTTTTGGCGGCGGTTCTTCTCAGAATCGGCAAACCAATCCAGGCTCATTCTGTTCGGGCAGCCTTCGCCATGGCATATCCAGGGGATCCCTCGGGCCGACGGTGTGTGCTGGGGTGACGGTGTCGGCATTCTTCGCGGAACGGGGCGTATCGTGGAAGATCTCGACGAGGGTAACTGGACGCCAAGCCGGGCTGAACGATTCAAAAACTTGAATTTAGAGGGCTGCCCGAACAGGAAGCGAATAAGATTATTGCCCTCCTGTGCCAGTCCTCTTAAATGGATACCCCTAAGGGAGTTTGTAGAGCTTCAATGAGGCCGCGATCAACAGATCGCGGAAAGCGGAGGCCGACGCGTAGCAGACGCCGGCCGAGCCGCTTCAATGAGGCCGCGATCAACAGATCGCGGAAAGGGGTCTTTGTGGGCTACTGGAGATATTACCATAGCCGCTTCAATGAGGCCGCGATCAACAGATCGCGGAAAGGCCATCGCCGTAAAAAGCTCGACGCGACCGGCCGACAGCTGGCTTCAATGAGGCCGCGATCAACAGATCGCGGAAAGTCGTCTCAAGGTACTGCCGGTACTGCGAGTAGTCCCTTGGCTTCAATGAGGCCGCGATCAACAGATCGCGGAAAGTGACGATATCGTCGGTCGTTATCAGCGGATCTCCCGGCTCGCTTCAATGAGGCCGCGATCAACAGATCGCGGAAAGAGGCGCCCATAGGATCGAAAGCAGCCGGCGCCGCCTTGCTTCAATGAGGCCGCGATCAACAGATCGCGGAAAGGCCCGGTATCCGCAGCGCGTCAGCCGGGCGGACCGGCGGGCTTCAATGAGGCCGCGATCAACAGATCGCGGAAAGCGGCGGCGTGGTGGCCTTCCGGCTGGCTTCAGCACCCCGACGCTTCAATGAGGCCGCGATCAACAGATCGCGGAAAGTTGCATGGTGCGAACAGCAACGGCCATGCTCTGCGCGCTTCAATGAGGCCGCGATCAACAGATCGCGGAAAGACGAGATCTACAAATACCTCGAGCCTCATTCCGAACTTGCTTCAATGAGGCCGCGATCAACAGATCGCGGAAAGTGCCAACCCGTATGGCGGCCTGCAGATGCTCGACGGCCGGCTTCAATGAGGCCGCGATCAACAGATCGCGGAAAGTTCGAACGGCCCGCCAGGTCGTTCGCCAAGCGCCAGCGGTCGAGCTTCAATGAGGCCGCGATCAACAGATCGCGGAAAGGCAGTCCATGTATCAGGATGCGGACCTTCACGGCTTCAATGAGGCCGCGATCAACAGATCGCGGAAAGGGCGCAGCGGGAGCCATTGAGGATTTCCAGCGGCTCGCTTCAATGAGGCCGCGATCAACAGATCGCGGAAAGGCGATAGGTCGGCACCGAACAGCGCCTGAAACTGCTCGCGCTTCAATGAGGCCGCGATCAACAGATCGCGGAAAGCCCCCTCGTTTTATTCTGTTTCGTAAGGTTATCAGGGGCGCTTCAATGAGGCCGCGATCAACAGATCGCGGAAAGCCGCCACGGGCATCGAGGCTATCATCGCCTGATGGGCTTCAATGAGGCCGCGATCAACAGATCGCGGAAAGGGTGATGAAGATTCTTCCCTATCGTCCGGGCAAATCCGCTTCAATGAGGCCGCGATCAACAGATCGCGGAAAGCCCGTGAGCAGTTCGAGTCCACCAAGGATCCGGAAGAAAGGGCGCTTCAATGAGGCCGCGATCAACAGATCGCGGAAAGTTTCCAGATCAGGCCCCAAGGCGCGACCGCCCCCAACGCTTCAATGAGGCCGCGATCAACAGATCGCGGAAAGCACTGTTGAAGGAGAAGCACACCTGACCCTCGATCACCTGCTTCAATGAGGCCGCGATCAACAGATCGCGGAAAGCCCTCCTCCGGTTGCCCGACCTGCAAAAAATCCCGCGGGCTTCAATGAGGCCGCGATCAACAGATCGCGGAAAGTTGCCGACCACAAACGTTGCGCGGTCGATAAATCCCGCTTCAATGAGGCCGCGATCAACAGATCGCGGAAAGGCTCGTCTCGTGTCCGATCTTCGCGATCTATTTCACCTGGCTTCAATGAGGCCGCGATCAACAGATCGCGGAAAGAGGCCGGCCCACTTGAAAACTAAACTCGATACCGCCAAATGCTTCAATGAGGCCGCGATCAACAGATCGCGGAAAGCTCAAGCCGAGCAGTTTTACGAACAAGCTATTGCCGCTTCAATGAGGCCGCGATCAACAGATCGCGGAAAGAAGTGGAGTGGAAGTTGGTGAAACAGGAGCCCCGGAGCTTCAATGAGGCCGCGATCAACAGATCGCGGAAAGTTCATTGATGGAATAACCTCACAAGGAGGGTTTCAAGAAGCTTCAATGAGGCCGCGATCAACAGATCGCGGAAAGCCGTAGATCTGACCACCCGCCTGCTGCTCGACCTCAGGCTTCAATGAGGCCGCGATCAACAGATCGCGGAAAGGCCCAAGCGGGTCAGCGATTCACAGTTCGCCGAGTTGGCACGGCTTCAATGAGGCCGCGATCAACAGATCGCGGAAAGCAGTCAGAATGTCGGTGATGTCGTTCTCGCCAACGGGCTTCAATGAGGCCGCGATCAACAGATCGCGGAAAGTCGGGTTCGTCGTCCAAGTGGGTGGGGTGTTCGTCCAGCGCTTCAATGAGGCCGCGATCAACAGATCGCGGAAAGGACGCGTACGGGTTTTTCGTTGAGGCTGCGTCTAGCGGCTTCAATGAGGCCGCGATCAACAGATCGCGGAAAGCATACCTTCCGAACGACAAGATTGCTGAAATGGTGCTTCAATGAGGCCGCGATCAACAGATCGCGGAAAGTCGCAGTCTTCGCATTGCAACACCTTGCTGCTGCTCGGCTTCAATGAGGCCGCGATCAACAGATCGCGGAAAGACCCTCCAGGTCCGGAGCTTGGAAAGCCGGGTGGGCGAGTGCTTCAATGAGGCCGCGATCAACAGATCGCGGAAAGCCCTTAGCTTTAGGTATGTTCAAAATGCAACTAACGTCGCTTCAATGAGGCCGCGATCAACAGATCGCGGAAAGTGGACGGTCGGCGAATCGACGGCCGAAACGCGCATGCTTCAATGAGGCCGCGATCAACAGATCGCGGAAAGAAAAGAGCACCTGCAATGCATGGCCCTCGAACACGCAGCTTCAATGAGGCCGCGATCAACAGATCGCGGAAAGCCCTCGTCGGCTTTTGCTTACAAGGTGTACGGCTGCGCTTCAATGAGGCCGCGATCAACAGATCGCGGAAAGCTATACTTAATACATGAGAAACACAGCACACACCAAGGCTTCAATGAGGCCGCGATCAACAGATCGCGGAAAGCGCCGGCCTCCTGGTAGCTGAAGAAAACGTAATAGACGCTTCAATGAGGCCGCGATCAACAGATCGCGGAAAGTGCCACCGTCGACCTGCTTTCCAGCGCCCGGTCCCCCGCTTCAATGAGGCCGCGATCAACAGATCGCGGAAAGCTGCAAGCGTAGTGGTGCCGTCTTCCACGTCGCCCGTCTCCCCGCTTCAATGAGGCCGCGATCAACAGATCGCGGAAAGTTTAGCTCAGGAGCCTTTGCGAGTCCTGACGCTCTCCAGGCTTCAATGAGGCCGCGATCAACAGATCGCGGAAAGGGGCGCCGCGGCCGCGATCCGCGCGGGGTCGGCCGGGCTTCAATGAGGCCGCGATCAACAGATCGCGGAAAGAAGGCCCCGCACCGGCCGATATTGCACATTGTGCCTCGCTTCAATGAGGCCGCGATCAACAGATCGCGGAAAGTTCCTTTTTCGGGCACCATGCGGCCGACGTACAGGCTTCAATGAGGCCGCGATCAACAGATCGCGGAAAGTCGGCCGGCCAGGCCGGTCAAGACGAAGGCCAAGGCCAAGGCTTCAATGAGGCCGCGATCAACAGATCGCGGAAAGCGGAACCCGTCGGCGACGCTGTCCTGATCGTTTCGGGCTTCAATGAGGCCGCGATCAACAGATCGCGGAAAGGCCCACCGGCGGACTTCGTCCGGTAGGCCCGGCTCCCGGCTTCAATGAGGCCGCGATCAACAGATCGCGGAAAGCCGGGAGGCCGAGCGGCAGGCATGAAACGGCCGGCCCAGCTTCAATGAGGCCGCGATCAACAGATCGCGGAAAGTCATACTCGCCAAGTTCGTCGTGGAAGTTCACCGCCGGGGCTTCAATGAGGCCGCGATCAACAGATCGCGGAAAGCTGGGTGGTTTCGTCGGTGTTGAAGAACTCGTCGACGGTGCTTCAATGAGGCCGCGATCAACAGATCGCGGAAAGGCCGATCTCACCTTCTGGGTCCAGGACGGCCGCGGCGCGCTTCAATGAGGCCGCGATCAACAGATCGCGGAAAGGCGACCGTGGTCGGCCCGCCGTCGAGGGGGTTTATGGTCACCCTGCTTCAATGAGGCCGCGATCAACAGATCGCGGAAAGCATCGCCGCATCGCTCGAACAGCAGCGGGTGTTGCGCCAGCTTCAATGAGGCCGCGATCAACAGATCGCGGAAAGCTCTCATACTGCGAATATCCAAGGAGCGGCTGTAAGTGTTGCTTCAATGAGGCCGCGATCAACAGATCGCGGAAAGTCGTGCAGCGAAAGCGACAGGTAGATGTGTTGGTGGACGGAGTGCTTCAATGAGGCCGCGATCAACAGATCGCGGAAAGGTCTCGCAAGGATACGGCGAAGGTTCGCAAGCCGCCGTGCTTCAATGAGGCCGCGATCAACAGATCGCGGAAAGGAACTGCCGGACGCGCCATCGGCTTCGAGAGCCGGCCGCGCTTCAATGAGGCCGCGATCAACAGATCGCGGAAAGGTGCACCGGACGCGGGTCTCCAAATGGAAACCGGGCTTCAATGAGGCCGCGATCAACAGATCGCGGAAAGCCGGCCTTCTCCTTCTTGGCCTTTACCCGTCGGAAGCTTCAATGAGGCCGCGATCAACAGATCGCGGAAAGCAATTGGACTTGGGTGACGGTTCCCCCTGCCTCTGTGGCTTCAATGAGGCCGCGATCAACAGATCGCGGAAAGTTGGTGGCGTCCAGCTTTGGCTCCGTAACGGCATCGGCCGCGCTTCAATGAGGCCGCGATCAACAGATCGCGGAAAGCTTCCAATACCTTTCCCTATCGAACGAATAAACTGTGCTTCAATGAGGCCGCGATCAACAGATCGCGGAAAGCCGGGGCGGTTCGGGTTTCAGGGACCGGAGGGAACAAGCTTCAATGAGGCCGCGATCAACAGATCGCGGAAAGCTGTTGTATCTGGGCCTGAATGCTATGCATTTGTTCGCTTCAATGAGGCCGCGATCAACAGATCGCGGAAAGTTGGGCGGCGAAAAGTAGGACCAGGACGACGGCCAGCAGCTTCAATGAGGCCGCGATCAACAGATCGCGGAAAGCTGCAGGACGTGTCTCTTGTGGGCGAATCCCTGGACCAGGTCGCTTCAATGAGGCCGCGATCAACAGATCGCGGAAAGGTCGGAAACCTGATAGCCGACAAACCGAACAACATGCGCGGCGCTTCAATGAGGCCGCGATCAACAGATCGCGGAAAGCGGCCCGTAGGGTTCAGGGAAGGGCGCACAACAGAAGCTTCAATGAGGCCGCGATCAACAGATCGCGGAAAGGTGTGGCGCGTGTACCGGCAGGCAGCAGACGCGCCCGGCTTCAATGAGGCCGCGATCAACAGATCGCGGAAAGTCGGCTTCCTCGATCCCTTCGACCAGCAGGTCCTGGCTTCAATGAGGCCGCGATCAACAGATCGCGGAAAGTCGGTTCTGCGGGGGCCTTATTGTGAATAGCGCAAACATGCTTCAATGAGGCCGCGATCAACAGATCGCGGAAAGATTCCCGCGCATGGTCCTGTCCAGCGAACCGGGCGGCTTCAATGAGGCCGCGATCAACAGATCGCGGAAAGTTTCTACGGGCTTACATCCAGCACTGAGTTCGGTATCCGAGCTTCAATGAGGCCGCGATCAACAGATCGCGGAAAGCTTCTTTTCACGGTTCCGGCTACCGCGTTGCGCCCGGGGCTTCAATGAGGCCGCGATCAACAGATCGCGGAAAGAGGTAGCGCCGAACGAATTCTTCCCCAACCGCTCCGGCTTCAATGAGGCCGCGATCAACAGATCGCGGAAAGTGCCGGATGGTCCAGCGGTACAGGGTTTTCTCGATTTGGCTTCAATGAGGCCGCGATCAACAGATCGCGGAAAGACCAGGCGGCGGCCGAAGGACGGACCCGGGAGCGGGACGCTTCAATGAGGCCGCGATCAACAGATCGCGGAAAGCAGCCGGCAGCTATCCTTTGCGGGCATGGAGCCTGGCTTCAATGAGGCCGCGATCAACAGATCGCGGAAAGCCAAGGTATCGACGGAAAGGGCCGCTTCCCAATTCGGGCTGGGCTTCAATGAGGCCGCGATCAACAGATCGCGGAAAGTTGACGGACTGAAGGTCATTGGTCCTGCTCGCCGGAGAGGTGCTTCAATGAGGCCGCGATCAACAGATCGCGGAAAGGGGTTTTGGCACCTGGCCGACGCCAAGAAGGCCCTGCTGGCTTCAATGAGGCCGCGATCAACAGATCGCGGAAAGAAAACAGCCATGTTGGCTTTGCGAACCGGTTCCCAGCTTCAATGAGGCCGCGATCAACAGATCGCGGAAAGTCGTGATGCTCGGCACCTGGTTCGGGTGCGTCCCGCGCTTCAATGAGGCCGCGATCAACAGATCGCGGAAAGCGATGCCGGACAAGTCCGCGGCGAAGCGATATTCCTGGCTTCAATGAGGCCGCGATCAACAGATCGCGGAAAGAAGGCTCTCGCAGTAAACCACGAAAGGAAAAAACATGCTTCAATGAGGCCGCGATCAACAGATCGCGGAAAGCTCTCGCCGTCGCTTCAATGAGGCCGCGATCAGCGATGTGGTGTCTACCACCTCGCGGAAAGTCGCCGAAAAACGTCGCTTCAATGAGGCCGCGATCAACAGATCGCGGAAAGCTCTGCCGGCGGGTGATTCCATAGCTTCAATGAGGCCGCGATCAACAGATCGCGGAAAGCCTGTGCTGCAATTTGGTGATCCACTTATACGACCTCCGCTTCAATGAGGCCGCGATCAACAGATCGCGGAAAGTTCCGAAGCGTGGTGATCAACAGATCGCGGAAAGGCCGGTCCCGGTGATCGCCGCTTCAATGAGGCCGCGATCAACAGATCGCGGAAAGGCAAACGCAGTTCAAGCGTCGCTTCAATGAGGCCGCGATCAACAGATCGCGGAAAGCGCGTGCCCGGAGACGCGTTGGGCCGCAGCGGGAACGGTCCGGCTTCAATGAGGCCGCGATCAACAGATCGCGGAAAGCCGGGCCGTCAACGACGGGACCGTTTCGCTTCAATGAGGCCGCGATCAACAGATCGCGGAAAGTCCAAAATGGAAGCACGGGCTCGCTTCAATGAGGCCGCGATCAACAGATCGCGGAAAGGGCTTGCACCCTATCTATAGTATTCTCAAACACTTGGAAGCGTAAATGCGAGCGGCGACCGCCGCCGTCTCTAAATCGATCGGTGTCCTGATTGTTTCCCGTATGGATCTCATTGATAATACGTCACTTACGCCAACGCGAGCGCCGGGGGGATTCGCCGCGCCGCCTCGCCGCTCGCAAGGTCATCGCGTCACGAAAACCGGGTATTCTTCCAGCTCTCCTCCAAGCGTTTTCGCCAGAAGGCGAGCCTGGATCTCGAGCAGGCGCCGGTAGCTGACGCGGTAATCGAATAGCGGATGGGTAACCAGTGTGTCCATCCGTGCCTCGTACGCCCGCAGGAAGCTTTTTCGACCCGCGGCCGTCAACGAAACGGCCGGCCCCGCGGTCACGAAGTCGCGCTCGGAAACCATCCTGGTGTTCACGGAACTGAGCACCGCGGAGTCGGCGATCAACGGCCGCAAGGGCTCCATCAAATCAAGCGCCAAAGCGGGCCGTCCGTGCCGCGGCTGGTGAAAGAATCCCATCATAGGATCGAAGCCGACCGCGTAACAGGCGATGGTCAGGTCCTTGGCCAGCAGGCTGTAGCCGAGGGACAGCAGCGCGTTGACGGGGTCGCGCGGGGGCCTTCGGTTGCGGGCTTGGAAATCGAATGTGAACGCCGGGTCCTCCTGTTCTGAGCGGTCGCGCTTCAACATGCCGGCGAAGAGCCCGAAGTAGATACGCGCTGCCCAGCCTTCGAAACCGAGAAGCTCTTCGGGGGATTCCGCAGTTTCGGCGCGGGCTACGAGCCACTTCAATTCCTGCAGCTCCGGTTTCGGCGGCTCTACATGGTTGCGCAGCAGCATGGTTCGCTGATTGCGGATCTTGCCCGCGACCAGCTTTCTGGCGATCCGCAGGCAGAATCGGGCCTCTTCGGCCAAGTGGAACTGCGTCCTTCTCAGAAAGACGTTCTTGGTGCTGAGCCCGGTGGTGACGCCGTAGAACCATCCGCCCTGGGAGAAATAGCAGATCGGCTTTTCGGCGCGGCACAGCTCCTGCACGGCCTGGGTGCTGATCTGGACGGCGCCCATCAGGTTGACCTGGCAGATCTCGTTGATGCGCGCCTCCTGGACGACCTTGTCGCGCTCCTTGATGCGGAGGACTCCGCCGGTCTTTCCGACGCGCAGCCTCTGGGTGTTGAGGTAAAGGGGCCGAAGGTCGTCGCGCGGGGTTACGAGCAACCGGGGTCCCCCGGCCCGCGGCTTTGGGCGTTTTCCCGGGCGGGTCTGGAACAGGTCGAGCTGGTCGGCCTCGCCGTCGTCGCGCGACCACAGGCTCCAGGTCTCGTCCGGCAGGCAGATGCCGACCAGGGAGCAGCCGGGACATTTAGGCGAGTCGATGAGCGGCGGCGGCATCTCTTGTGCGGCCGCGGTGTCCCAGGCGCCGGCGATGGCCTGCTCCGCCTCGGCGACCGCCTCCTCGTCGAAGGCGACCCGCACTCTCTGCCGCGTCTTCTGGTAGAAAACGAAGCCCTCCTCACAGCGATAGCCGTTGGCGCGCAGCACGAGCGCTTGAACGGCGAGCTGAACGCGGTCGGTCGGCCAGGCCTGCACGCCTTCGTCGTCGGACATGGGTCCGCCGTGCTTGTAGTCGACGGGCGTGGCGCGGCCGTCGGCGAACTCCGCCAGGTCGAGCTTGGCGATGACCCGGTGCTTCTCGGAGGACAGGGTCATCGAGCGCACCACGACCGGCTCGTCCGTTTCTTCCTCGGGCCCGGGGGCGGACTTGCCCTCCTTGTCGACGCGCTTGTGCTGCACGGCGCCTTCCACGGTGTGCTCGTTGTGCACGAACACCCCCTCGACCTGCTCGAAGTAGAACAGCCGCGGGCAGTAGACGTACTCGTTGATCATGCGCGCCGAGAGGTAGTCGGGCAGGGCGGCGCGGGATGAGGCGGAAGCGGGTGCCGGCTCGGCGCTCATAGGTCGGGTTCGGTTAGACGACGATCAGCGGGGCGTCGAAGTGGACGTAGGGCTTGCCGAGGGCGGTGATGACGCGGTCGCCGCGGCCTTCGGAGGGCCCGAGGTCGACGAACAGGATCTGGTCTTCGCCGTGGTGGATGATGTCGGCCAGCTCCGCCCGCAGGCGCACGAGGTCGACGGGCCGGAGCTGGCACTCGAAGACGGAGAGCTGCAGGTGATCGCCCCAGGCCCTCATCCTCTTGAAAACCTGCCGCAGGCGCTTGGGGTCGGCGATGTCGTAGGTGACGATGTAGGAATTGCGCATGGGTATTCAGGCGGCTGCCTGCCTTTCGCGGGCGTCCCGGAGGCTCAGGCCCTCTCGACCTCGAAGGCCGCCAGGTTGCGGGCCTCCTTGCTGAACTCGACGGCGACCAGGTAGATGGGCAGGCCCGGGGCGCGGTACTTGCCGGCGTAGCGCCTCTCCTTCAACTGCGTCATGGCCGCGCCCTCCGGCGTCATCTCGACCACCTTGAACTCGAAGAGGTAGACGTTGTCGTTGAAGCGGACCGCCATGTCGAGGCGGCCGTGGCTGCTGCTGTCCTCGACAGTAACGTCCAATCCCAGCGCCGCGAAGCACTCCAGCCGGTAGAACATCTCCGCTCCCCGCGGCTCGGGGCGGGCGATGGGTGAGATAGCCGGTCTGGAACAACAGCGCCTCCGTCGGCATGTCGTCGACGTCGAAGGTCGACGGCAGGTCGCTGCTGGCCCACCATGTCGTCCAGGGCCAGGGAGCTCACCCGGCGCTTGAACAGGGTTTCGACCAGGAACGCCGGAGTGCCGGTTTCGAACCACCAGGCACCGAACAGGCGGTTGCGAAACAGCAGCAGGATGGCAAAGGGATTGTAGACCTTATCCTCGCCGAGCCAGCTGTAGCCGTTGTACCAGAGGCGGATCTCGTCCCGGTCGAGGCCCGGGAGCTCAGGCGCGAACACCGTGTCCAGGTCGGCCTCGGTATAGCCGCAGATGGCCGAGAATTCCGGGTCGAGGGTGAGGTCGATCAGGTTGTTGAGGCCGGAGAACGGTCCGGCCATGGGAAACTTGTGGACCCCGGTAAGGAAGCTGAAACGGATGTGCGCGTCGGAGAACTTCACGGTCGAATACAGGCTGCGCAGAAAGTCGCGATTGGCGCGGGCGACCTCGGGCGCGTCGAGCCTGTCGAGGATCGGCTTGTCGTACTCGTCCACGAGGACCGCCACGCGCCGGCCGGTGCGCTCGTGGAGCTCCTTGACCAAGTGCCGGAAGCGGAGGGACGGATCGTTGTCGCGGGGGGTTACCTCCGCTTCGTCCTCCATGACGCTCAATTGCGCCGCCACTTCCGTCCGCACGTCTTCAGGTGCCTGGTAGTTGCCGCTGCTGAAGTCGAGGCGCACGACCGGGTGCCGCGCCGACCAGTCCCAGTGCTCGTGGATGTCCAGCCCCTCGAACAGGGGTTCGTTGCCCTCGAAGAGCTCCTTGCAGGTGTCGAGGAACAGGCTCTTGCCGAAGCGCCGGGGCCGCGACAGGAAGTAGTGCTTGCCCCCGTCGAGCAGCCGCCGGATGTACGCGGTCTTGTCGACGTAGTAGCAGTCCTGCTCGCGGATCTCGCGGAAGGTCTGGATGCCGATGGGGAGTCTGCGTCTGGGCATGGCCATCACCTTGTTCTGGATCCTCAGACCCGCTCGACGTCGAAGGCCGCCAGATTGCGGGCTTCCCTGCTGAACTCGACGGCGACCAGGTAAACAGGCAGGCCCGGGGCGCGGTACTTGTCGGCGTAGCGCCTCTCCTTCAACTGCGCCATGGCGGCGCCCTCCGGCGCCATCTCGACGACCTTGAACTCGAAGAGGTAGACGCTGCCGTTGAAGCGGACCGCCATGTCGAGGCGGCCGTGGCTGCTGCTGTCCTCCACGGTGACGTCCAATCCCAGCGCCGCGAAGTACGAGTAGAACACGCTGGCGTAGTAGCCCTCGTAGGAGGCGATGTCGTTGCGGGTGTACCACTCGAAGGGGATACTGGCGAAGAAGGCGCGGAACAGGGTCTCGAGCCCGGCGAAGTCGTTGGCGAGCAGCAGGTCGTAGAGCCGGATGTCGTGCGATCCCTGCCGCGAGGGGTCAGGCCCCATGGCGCGCAGCAGATGCTCGTTCAGGCTCTGCTTCACCTCGCGGTTCGGATAGCCGAGCCGGTACAGGGTCTTGCCGCCCAGGTTCCTCTCCCCGGTGATCGTGAGATAGCCGGTCTGGAACAGAAGCGCCTCGGTGGCGATGTCGTCGACGTCGAACTTCGACAGCAGATCGTCGGTGCCCACCATGTCTTCCAGGGACAAGGAGCCGATCCGGCGCCGGAACAGGGATTCGACCAGAAACGAGGGCGTGCCGGTCTCGAACCAGTGGGCCTTGAACTTGCGGCTGTCGAAGAGCAGCAGGATGTCGAAGGGGTTGTACACGTTCTCCTCTCCGAGCCAACTGTAGCCGTTGTACCAGTCGCGGATCTCGTCCCGGTCGAGTCCGGGCAACTCCGGGGCGAACACGGTATCCAGGTCGGCCTCGGTATAGCCGCAGATGGCGGAATAGCGCGGGTCCAGGGTGATGTCCTTGAGGTTGTTGAGGCCGGAGAACAGGCTGACCTTGGAGAACTTGCTGACGCCCGTGAGAAAGGTGAACCGGACGTGGGCGTCGCTGGACTTGATCGTCGCGTAGAGGCCGCGCAGATAGTCGCGGTTGGCGCGGGCGGCGTCGGGCCTTTCCAGCGCGTCCAGGATCGGCTTGTCATACTCATCGACCAGCACGACAACGGGCCGGCCGACCTGCCGGTGCAGCGCCCGGATCAGGTGGCGGAAACGGGCTGGCGCGGTGTCGTAGCGGGTTGCAATGCCGGCTGCTTCCGCCTCGTCCTCCAGTTGGGCCATCACGTCCTCGTGCAGATGCCCCGGCTCGATGCAATTCCCGCTGCCCAGATCGAGCCGCACGACGGGATAGCGAACCGACCAGTCCCAGTGCTCGTGGATGTCCAGCCCCTCGAACAGGGGCTCGTTGCCCTCGAACAGGTCCTTGCAGGTGTCGAGGAACAGGCTCTTGCCGAAGCGCCGCGGCCGCGACAGGAAGTAGTGCGTGCCCTCGTCGAGCAGCCGCCGGATGTACGCGGTCTTGTCGACGTAGTAGCAGTTTTCCTCGCGAATCCTGCGGAAGGTCTGGATGCCTATGGGGAGTCTGCGTCGGGGCATGGATGTCAGCTTGTTCTGGCTCTTCAAGCCCGCTCGACCTCGAAGGCCGCCAAGTTGCGGGCCTCCCTGCTGAACTCGACGGCGACCAGGTAGATGGGCAGGCCCGGGGCGCGGTACTTGTCGGCGTAGCGCTTGTCCTTCAATTGCGCCCTCGCAGTGCCCTGTCGAGGCGAAAGCGCGCCGCCCGGTTGGGATAACCCATGTAGCAGAACAGGTTTCCGCCAAGGTTCCTATCCTTCGTAATCGTGATGTAGCCGGCCTGAAACAGCAGCGCTTCCGTCGTCATATCCTCCACGTCTAACAAGGACAGCAGGTCCTGGCTACTTAGCATGTCGTCCGCATCTGTGGAGCGGAACCCGAGACCGGTCAGGGTTTCGACCAGGAACGCCGGGGCGTCCGTCTCGAACCGCTCGGCGCCGAACTCCCGCTTGTCGAAGAGCATCAGCATGTCGAAGGGGTGGTACACCTTCTCCTCGCCCAGCCAGTTGTAGCCGTTGTACCAGTCGCGGATCTCGTCCCGGTCGAGGCCGGGCAACTCCGGGGCGAACACTGCGTCCAGGTCCGAATCGGTATAGCCGCAGATGGCGGAATAGCGCGGGTCCAGGGTGATGTCGATCAGGTTGTTGAGGCCGGAGAACGGTCCGGCCAGGGGAAACTTGTGAACCCCGGTAAAAAGACTGAAATGGATGTCGGCGTCGCTCGACTTGGTCGTCGCGTAGAAACCGAACAGGTAGTCGCGGATGGCGCGGGCGGTTTCGGGGGTGTCGAGGTTGTCCAGGATCGGCTTCTCGTATTCGTCCACGAGAACCGCCACGCGCCGGCCGCTGCGCTCGTGCAGCGCCTCGATCAGGCGCCCGAAACGGAAGGACGGGTCGTCGTCGCGGGGGGGTATCTCCGCTTCCGTCCGCACGTCTTCCGGTGTCCGGATGTTGGAGCTGCTGAAGTCGAGGCGCACGACCGGGTGCCGCGCCGACCAGTCCCAGTGCTCGTGGATGTCCAGCCCCTCGAACAGCGGTTCGTTGCCCTCGAACAGCTCCTTGCAGGTGTCGAGGAACAGGCTCTTGCCGAAGCGCCGGGGGCGGGAGAGGAAGTAGTGCTTGGCCCCGTCGACCAGGCGCCGGATGTACGGGGTTTTGTCGACGTAGTAGCAGTCCTGCCCGCGGATCTCGCGGAAGGTCTGAATGCCTATGGGGAGTCTGCGTCGGGGCATGGATGTCAGCTTGGCCCGCTCAACCGGAGGGCTTCAAGGTCGCGGTCCCGCAGTTCGGATCTGGCGATAAAGGAGATAACCGGAAACGCTTCCGTGCCCACCTCTGCAAGTTTGGCACGCAGGTGACGTGTCAGGCCGGAGGTTCGCCCGACACCGAGGCGGTCCTGGTTGAAGACAGCTTTGATGACAAGAATCTCGCCACCGTATTCATCGAAGTCCGGCCTTACCGCAATCAGTTCAAACACGTCGCCGCATCGCTCTTTCAAGGTCTCTTCGACGACATCCTTGACTCTTGGCAAGTCGGGTTCTCTCATTGCCGGCTCTTTTCGTTTATCTACGCGCCGTGGTCATGCAGGTACGGCAGGTGTGAAATTGCGATACTTGTCCCTTGTAATTCGCTGGCTCCTGAAAATCTCAACAACGCCTTTCGCAAAAAGACTCTTCCGGTCTGGTCGAGGCTCTTGTAACTCGGCCAAGCTGAGCAGCGAACGCACGGTGTCAATGTTCAAGGGCACTTCCCAGATTGGCCATGTAAACAGCACGCCTTCGCCTCGCCGCTGTGTAAAGCCGGTCGTATGCAGGTTCCTTTCCCCAGGTGCGGTAGGGAAAAGGGGCAGTGCTTCAACCGCGAGACGATTGGCGCCGCGCATTGTGCGCACGGGATCGCCCGAAGGTTCCTTCCAACGCAGGGCGTACCTGCGGTCGTCAACAGGATCCCAGCGAAGACTCGGTTTGGAATCTGAGTACTGCCACTGCTCGAACAGGGAAGCGCGCAAATGACCAGGGTTGGTTTTTTCAACCAGTTCTCGCATGGAGCCGATGAAGTGCTGATGGCCTGCTCCGCTCATGGTTCGCAGCGCTGTGTCCTGGATCCGTGAATTCTTGGCGGAGATGGGGACGCTATCACAGCCGAAAGCGGCAATGAAATCGGCGTAGTGCCGATCTTTGAGATCCGCTGCGTTGCAGGCGGCTTGAGCCACTTGCCGGAACTCCTCGCAGTTGATCGTCAGATCATCGGCAAACCCAAACGCATGATCGCCCTTCATTTCCGTTAGAGCGGGCACAAGTAGTTCGATCAAACCATCCGCTGCAAGCACTTTGTCCCCAAGCAATACAGGGGACCAGTGCCCCCCTCGCATTTCCCAACGTACACGCCAGTCCGAGTAAGAGTCAGCCTTTGTAGCAACACGCAGCACGCCAACGGCCGCGAGAAATCCGAGCGGATTGCTGCCGTCGAGCCCGTTCAGCAGAAGACCTGGAGCTGGTTCATTTTCCGTCATTGTGTCTCCTCCAGATCGCTCTGCCGCCAATCGGCGAGTCGCAATAGGGCTTCCAGCCAAGCCAGGCCCCACCATCCATAGCGCTGCACCAGCCGCCAGTAGCGGTCCGCGACCCCGGAATCGAGACCTTCAAGGCCGGTAGGACCGGACCAGTGCGTCCCTTGGCCGCGTAACTCGAAATCTACATCCACGCTCTGCTCGTCAAACACCACCGGTGCGAACGGCCGACAGTGGCCGTGATGGCTGGCAATCAAATGCAGAACCAAGTCGCGCAGATCGTCCCTTTCCGGCAAAAGCACCGACGCGCTTTCTGCCAAGCACACTGAAAGCAGTTCGTGCCGCCCGCCTTTGGGATAGCCCGAAGCGGTCCGAGCCTTCTCATAGGCTGCCCGATTTATCGGCATTCGAGCAGACTTGGCGAGAAGTTCCCCACCCAACCAGCGAGCGCCGCCTTGCAACAAGGACTGAAATCGAGGATCGGCCTTGCCCAGGTCGTGCAGCAAGCCGGCCTTGGCGATGGCCTCGACCAAGTCTACAGGCAATCCGCAACCGGAGGCATGGCAACGGGCAAACCTTTCGACTCCGGGGAGATGGGCCCGAAGTTTGACTGGGTGGCCGTTGCGGTGTGATGTGCCGGAGGCTGCCGCATCGTCCTCGTCGCTGAAGCTGTCCGCCGCGTGAGCAAGTTTCGGTATCATGCGGTGTCCGACGAGGGTGATGCTGTTCCCCCCGACAATGCGATAGGTGTGGTCCTTGCAGAGTACGTTTGCGGTTTCCGCCAGCCAAGTCCGTTCGGGCGAATTGGAAAGCTCTGTCAGCAGATCGTCCAAGGCATCGTCAAGCTCATCGTCCTCGTACTTGCGTTCCAAATCGTTCAGTAACTTCCGAGCGTTTTCCGTGGCATCAACGGAATCCGGCCAGGCATCCACCAACTTCGGGTGAATGCGGAGGATGGGCTTGGCCCGGGCAAGCAAATAGGCGCGATCGCCCACGTCCAACTCCGCGTCCTGCGGCAGGTCGCCAAGTTGATGACGTGGAAGGGGATGGTTGATCGGGATCGCGATAACATCCCCGGGCCGAATTTTTGTGGGATCCGAGGTAATGTCCTCAGGTCCTGTTCCTGCTCCCCTCCACCGAATTACGTCGCGACCTCTATAGGAAGCGCTTTCTTCGTCCGTATCACTCCCGCTGCCCTCCACGTCCCCACTGTCATCTTCAAAGGTTTCTCCAGCCAGCCAACGCCGGAAAACGCTGATCGGCACCGGGAGCGTTTCGCTGCTGCTCGGCGGACACAAGGACAATGACTCAATTGCCTGTTTTCCTGCATCTTCGTTCGACAGGTCCAGATCGCCACGCCAGCAGACCTGTATATCCGCCAGGTTTTCGCGAGGTCCGTGCAGAAACACTGACACATCGGGTGAAGGTTGTGGTTCCGGCGCTGTTTGCGCCCAGCAATCGACATGGGCCGGAAGCATCACCGGGGCATCGACGGAGGGGGCGTTCAGCATGGAAAGGGAGTCTCCCTTCGGCAGCTGATCCTCGATATGGGCAATACCGAAATCCACCTCACCGTTTTCGTTCTTGCATCCGTTGAGCCATGTCCAGGTATCGGTCAGGGCCTCTCCGTAAACAGGATCGTCGTGCTTTTTCCCGGCATCGGATTGGTCGCCGCGTACAAGAATAACTGCCCCCGCGGCGATCGGTCGTCCCATGCGATTCAGTCGGCCGAAGCGCTGTCGCAGGGCGTCGAGACTCGCGCACTCGGTCGCCAAGCCGTCAAAGTCGAGATCCGCCCCAACTTCCAGAGTTTGGGTAGCCACAACGATCACCGGTTTTGCCAAAGAACGCTCATTGGCTAGATCGGATCGCAAGAGGTTCAAGCGTTGCCGAACGATTGTGTCCTTATCAACCGGACGCATGCGGCCAGTGAGTAGAACTGCGTCGAGGTCTTCCCTATCGGATAGCAGCCGATGGGCTTCCCGCGCCGTGGCAACGCGGTTGACGAACACTACGATAGCGGGGCGCTCGTCGTTGACCAGCTCCAACGCAGCCTCCACCAAAGCCTTGGCCATCGCGCTAGTGGCCTGCTTCCCCTTGGCCCTTTCCGCTTTCTTCAAGATCGCCGGTTTGTGCGCCAATTGTCGGCGGCCTAGCGGATGGCAAGGATCGCGGCCTTCGCCGGAACGATCCTCGAATACATCCTCTATCCCGGTAGGCGGTGTGGCCGACATCACCACCGGGTAAAAAGGACGCCCAAGCGGCGTATGCCCCCATTTTTGATAGCGCCGCACCGCTTGCAGGGTTTGCAGGAACGGCTGGGCACAATGCGCCTCGTCGAGCAGGATCAGGCTGTCGTTAGCGACCAATCCCGCAGCTATCGGCCATGTGCTATGACCACGTCCATAGCCGCGAAACAACAGGCGAGAGCCGATTTGATCGACAGTCGAGGCCACCACCATGGGTTGAAGCGGGCTATTCATCCAAGCCTCCGACCGATACATGCCGCCGCGCAATACGTGAACGGATAGCGGTCGGACATCATTGGAGCAGGTCATCTCACCGCTTGCAATCTGCCGGAGATTGTCCGCGACTGTCTTCAGAATGCCTTCCTCGGCATTCTCCAGTTTCTTCGCCAATCGGCGGGCGCGTTCATACGCCTCATCAACGATTACGCGCCGGTCCACCACGAAGAAGATGCGGCGTGGCGCGGTGATGGTCTGCCTCCGGTCCAGCCGGGAAGCCTGGGCCGCCAACGCGAAAACCGCGATATCCAGGCACGCGGTTTTGCCGGACGCCGTGGGCAAGGCGATGGCCTCGGGCCAGGGAGTCTCTGCTCGCTCGAGTACTCTAGTCGCCAAAGCCTGCTGCCAAGCGAAGGGCGGATGGCCCCACAGGCTGTTGAAGAACTCGGCAAAATCTGTACTGCTCAACACGGTGTGCCCCATTTGAATGCGATTTCATTCGCCCTTACGTAGGCGACCGTTAGTTCGACCTGGTGCCCCGGCTTGGCGTCGGCAGGAACGTTATCGGTGTCTTGTATCGGGCCTTGCAGCCCGCTTTCCGGATGCTTGGCCTTCCAGCCCCCTCTCCTAGTTTTCTCCTCCAGGAGTTCGGCTTGGACGCGGTCCCCGGGTTTTGGTTCGACGCCCCTTCTTGTGTGGGGGCTTTGAGGGGCCTGCTGGAGACTTGGAGTGGTGGTGACCTTGCCCGGACGAAAGCGACCATACCCGACCGCCGTCTTGGCCCCGGCGCCCGCCCACTCGAGAGCGGAACGCAGCCAGACCGCTATGGTATCAAGATCCTCCTTCTTTGTGGCGCCGCGGCAGGGGATGAAACCGAACAGAAACGACGTTCCGGCGGCCGTGGTGAGGAAGGGGATGGGTGTGGGGGAGCGCCAATCGCCAGGTGGATTCTTCTCGTCCCAGCCGGCATAGTGCGGTGTCATGACATCGGGTTCAAGTTGTACAGGAGCATCGGGAACGGCATCGAGGAAACACACGCCGCCCGTTTCCTCAGACTGCCCAAGCAGTCGATCCAAGGTTTTGCAACTTGGATGGGGTTCGGCGTCCATCTTCGCCCATGAACGAATCAACCCCTTGACTGAGCTTCCCGGCAGGAAAGGCGTCCCCAGCGTCGGATGCCAAGCAAAGCCGTTCTCGACGGGATGACTACGGCCAAGCCCGGTGACGAAGCGGGATTCCGTTGTAAAAACTTCGAACCGACCATCACGCCTTTTGACTAGCCGCCGAAGCCGAGACGCAAATTCGTCGATCTGATCGGTGGCGCCGACCCTGTCATTCGCGAGGCTTTTGATCCACATGAGCTTCTGCTCGCCCGACATCGTCCAAGAGTCGCAGGTGACATGCCAGTGATTGCAGAATTTGTCGAACCACAACCCCGCGTGATCCCCGGAAGATCGGCTCGGTTGGGTAGCCGCTTTGTACAGGGGAAGGGTCATTCCTCACCCTCCTCGTCCTTCGGGAACTGAGCCCGGCAACATTTCTTGTGCCACTCAAGCCATGCGAGCGCTTCTGCCTGGGCGTGCAGGTAAAGCAATTGGTCGTGCTCCATGATGGCCTGCAAAAGGTCTTGACTTGAAGGATACACGCCCTCGTCCTTCCGGCACAGCCAGCGTTGCAGGCCGATGTACAGCTCGTGATGCGCCTTTTCGCGATCACTGTTGCGCGAGTCGGAGGCTGCACGTTCCGTTGCCAGTGCCTGGCCCAGGCCGTTCATGACGATTGCCGGCCCCAGGCGGTCCACGTAGGCACGGTACCGTGCCTTGAAATCATTCGAGCGGTTGCTCAACTCGGTGACACGCAAAAGGGCGTTTGCCGCACGTCTTTGCTCAATGGTCTTCACGTCGCACCTTCGGTGTCCTCGGAAGGTACCCTGACGGCGAACCATCCATGGCCCACCGTCTCGTTACCGCCGGCTTGCAGGTAGGGATCGCTGTCGGGGAAGAGCGAGTTAAGCGCCCTCAGAGCATCGTCGCTACGTCCCATGACGAGGGCGTACATGACTGTATCCGGTGGCAGCGTCTCCTCGTACCACAAGTTTTTGCTCTTCTTCGTGCCGTCCTCCAAGACGTTGCGTGCCTGGACCGGGAGGCCATAGCGTACGAACCAGGAGAAATCATCGTCGCACAGCACGGCGATTTTCTGAGAGCGCAGGCGTTTCCTGGTCTGCTCGTGCAACAGGAGTGGAGCGATGGCGTTGATCAGTTCTTCTTGCGGCGTACCGTTGATGGCGAATTGTCGCTCCTCGAGGAACAAATTGCCATTGCCCGTCGCCAGGACGGAGTCTTTCTCCACGTCGGGAACCGGCAGCCGTTGAGTCAGACCGGCCCGGGCGAGGTCACGGAAATAGCGCTCAATGATGTGGGGGCAGGTCACCCAGCGGTACGAGGTCATCAGGCTGCGCACGGGCAGTAACAGCAGTCGTCCATCGGAGACCAGCAGATCGCCCGCTTGATCCGGTTTTCCGAAACGGACTTTCGTGTCGTCCTCTCCCTTCGCCGTTTCCATCTTGTCCCTCAGCGCGCCTTTCAGGCTCGAACCCACGAGCACCGGGTATTCCGTAGCCGCCTCGCGGGCAACCGGTAGATCCACAACCCCCATGCTGCGTCCTGCGCCGGGATGGATCGGGGTTTCGGCCAGCAAGCCGAGCATTGCCGCGTTCATACGTTACCTCCTATCGGTTAAGGCCAGACGCCGAGCGCCACGCGACCAAAGCCCCATGCTTGCCGCGCCCCCAGCCGGGGTAGTTGGTTGTTGTTGCCCACATGCATTGTATCGACTAGGAGGCCCGGATCGTCTATTTCACAGAAGAGCACGCTGCCGGGCGGCAGCACGGGCCGAAGTGGCAGGGGCCGGCGGGTCAGGGAGTCCCATCCTCCGATCCGTTGCGGGCGGGTTAGGCAGGCGGAGACGACCCGGATGTTGCCAGGTGCATCGAGGGGCTGCCGGCCGCGATACACGGCTTCGTCGAGGTCGAGTGGGGTCAGGGCAATCACCGTGACCTGTCCACTATCCTCGATTTCTGTCAACGGCATGTGGAGGGTTGGCTCGGCGTTCCATTCCTGACAGACTGCGAGGCGATTCTCGCCACCCAGCCGCATGAGCTGGTCTGTCGGCAACGTCCAATCCGGCGGGACACCACCGAGGCGCAGCCCAATCGAGACACCGCGATTAAGACGTACATGCCGGGTGCTGTAGAGCATGCCTTCTTCCGCGGCGCGTTTACTCAGGTCGCGTTTCAGCCCGACTCGCGGCTCCTCGCTCCAGAGACATCGGCTCGATACCACCTCGCCCGGGAGCTCGCCGCGCAGCACTCTCCCTATGCCTGCGAGTGTGAGCCACCAGCCATCGCCAGTCTTGCATTCCTCGATTTTGGCCGTGGTGCTGCCCGCTTCCGGAAGTCGTACGGCATTGCCCAGGTCGCATGTCACGCAGGCACCCGGGCGGAGTAGGACGCGAGGAATCCACCGGTCTCTTTCGACCGAGCCGAGAAGGTGCCGAGGCGCGGGGAAGAGTGGTTCGTTCTCACGGAGGAGGAAGGGACCCTCCATTGAGAGCGCGCCGAAATCTTCCGGTCCATCGCCGAGTACTGTGTTGAGTCCCTCTGGCCAGCATCCACGGCCGTTCCAACCTCTGCCTAACGCCAACGCCCCACGGAGCGCGCCGGCTACAGTCGGCGGATGCGGCGGAAACAGGCTTCCGACGTTATCCTGTGGCGCGCTATCTGCCGTGAACGGAGTGCCGTCGCGGAAGAACCAGGTGTCCACCGGTAGGAGTTGGACCCCAATCATCTGTCGGCCTCCCGTTGCTCAGGGTCAGTCAGGAATCGGGCAAGAAGAAGCGCGTCAATGCCAGCCTGCGTGACTTCACTATTGCTGGTGTCATCCCGGAAGACGTTGGCCTCGTCGCGACTCGGATTCCGGGCTTGCCCGAGTAGATTCCAGACGATAGCGGTTAGTTCGTCGGCGCGAGCTTTCGCACCACCATCCATCCTCACATCCAGGCTGTGGCAAATCTCGGCGCGAAGGAATGCGCTAATGTCGAGGTCTCTTGGAAGGTCGCCCCAATTCCCGGGCTGCCATTGCTCCCAGCCGCAGAGCCGGGTGAGCGTGTCCCGCAACCGATAGATGAGCGCCGACGAAAGACCGGGTTCAGCCGCGTTCGTACCGAGTTGCTGCACCAGACCACCAAGCAAGGCCACTGCACTGGCGTTGCGGTTAGCGCTGCGACGAGTCCAGGCAGTTACCCACTGACAGTATGGCCCGCCGGGTTTCAGTACAGCCGCCGCCAAGGAGTTGCGACCATTGTCGTCCTTGGCGACGGTGTCGAGCAGCCGATGCGCTTCGCCGAGCGCGTAGTTGAGCGGCAATCGCATATGGGGGAAGACGACGGCTGCGGAGAGGGTCGCATCGCCCCTGGCGTCCGTATCCGCAAAGGCGTTCCTATAGCGCTCGGAAAGAGCTTCCGCGCAAGTCAGTGCGTTCAGCACGGGGAGCATGGCGAGCACATCGTCGCCGCCGGCATAGACGGTCACCCCGTAGTGGTCTTCCACGACCCTGCGGACTTCGCCGGTGAAAGCCGCCAGTGCTTCTCCTACGCGCTGTCCGTCCAGCACACTCACCAACTCGCCCAGGCGATCGCCGTCGGCGAGCAGCAGCGCGTAGAACGCGGGAGGTGGTCCCAGGCGCCCGTCCTCATCCTCAGCATCGTACAGAGTCTCCAGTTGTCGAACCAGTTCATCTCGCGTCCCATCCGCCGCGCTATCCGCCAGTGGACACCGGCGCTTGTCCTGCACCCAATCGCGAAGAAAATAGTTAGCGTCGAGCTTCGAGAAGTCGCCTGCCGCGGAGTCGTTGAGTCCCGCGAACGGAGGATGACGCTCGGCCAGGACATTTTGGGGCACATTGTCGCGAACAGCGTCGGCGTATTTGCGGCCCTCTTCCGGCGCAACGGACTTTACACGCCGAATCCACGGCACAGCCCCGACGTACACGGTCGACGGCCAGTGAGAAGTATCCACCTCCCAGCCCAGGGCCGCGGGAGCGACCTTTGGGAACAACCGTTTCACGAGCGCGATGGCGCACAGCCGTTCTTTGTCACGCAGATCCAGTGGCCCCAAGCGACTGCGTACCCATTCCCAGAAGCGGTCGCGGCCCTCGGCGCGGAGGTGCCCCGAAAGCTCCTGCAATTCGGGCATGACCGTGCATTTATCGCCGGGTTCGTCGGGCGGGCGATGGGTGCGCCAGTGCTTGCGGCGGGCGAGCAACCCGCTTCCGGCATTCGACGGCCCGGCAGTCCACATAACCTCCCAGAATCCGTCGGTCTGCCGATTCCAGATGTCCTCCGTTCCCTCACCGGCCGGGCAGCCGTGCTCAACGAATTGCTCCCACACCGCCCTGCAAACTCGCACCCAAGCGTTGTTTAGCGACCGTTCTCCAGCATGGGCGACACTCCGGGCATCTCCCCCCACTTCCACCACGAAGTGGTTCGGCACCGAACCGATTCGGGGCGGCTCTCCCTCTCGCTGGCCAGAGACCCACCGATAGAGCCGATCGTTGTCGACAACGGGCTGAATGATTTTGCCGCCAGCCTCGTTTGCGCCGCGCATCGCGTGGGCGGACAGGAACGCCAGCAGGTAGGAGCTGCCCCACAGGTCGCGGGTTCGGCGCGACTGGGCGACAAACCCTTGCACCGGGCCGATGGAAATGTCGAGGCGCGTTGTCACGGCCGCACCTCCTTGGCAATCGTAAACGGTTCCTCGCGTTTTTTGGGATCGAGTAGGCGATCGAGGAAGTCGTGAATTGGGCGGTACAATTCGTCCTCTGGACGCTGAGGGACTTTGCTCCCCCCAACGGAGATATCCGATTTGCCTTTTGGCAGAAATCGCGCGGGGAGGAACGACAGGACAGCGACCGGTGTATCGCCGCACTCGTGGATATGGATGAACAACGGGCTGGAGCGTCGGTCCAGTTCCTTGTCACCTGGGCCAACTTGCTGGTTTGGTCGCTTACCATAGTTGTGGGGAAGCCCGAAGTTGTGGGGAAGCCCGAAGGCGATGCGCTGGGGATGTGCATTGGGCCGATTGCTTTTCATCAAATCGCGGTCATCTTCAAAATTTTTCTCCGAGTCTTCTCCGCCAAAGATCTTTCCTCTGTGCCCCCAGCTTCGGTACCTGACGAGTTCGCGACCGATAAGGTCCAACAACTCCAGGGGCTCCTTCTTGTGGCTCGATAGCAGGATGTGGCGAGCCTTCGCCGACAGCGCCGTGAATTCGGGCAGCGCCCCTGTATCGCCGTTGCTTCTAAACGCTTTGATCGCGCCGTGCAGTTTGCTCATGGATTGCGGCCCACTCCTCTGCTCCTCTCTGTTTATACAAAGAGACCGAATGGCCAGGGAACCGTAACCCTTGCGGCTCTTCGCACCCATTCCGCCGAGAGTTCCAAGTGCGATCAGGGCATCCTTGAGTGACGTCAACTCCATCCCGTTCAGTTCACGACCTCGCATTAGAACGGTGAAATCGAACGGTGCGCGAAGACATGCCCGCGTGAGCTGTCCTTTTTTCGTGTTTTTCCGTTGGCTCCCAAATGCCTCCATCACGCCGTAACCGAGGTAGCGAGCTCCTTCCTCAACGACACGCGTGTCTGTTTGGGAAACGGTGAGAACTTCGTCTTTGCAAACTATCGATTGAACCGAAGATAGAGCCAAGTGCATTGACACACGGGACTGGCCACCATCCGCGCTTCCAAATAGCGCGTCCTCTTGTTTCCGTATGGTTTCAAGGTCAGGGCCGTAGCGCGACCATGCCAACGCCCGCCACCAGAATCGCAGTGCACCCTTGAAGCTGGGCAGGCGAAGCTCGGCGTGCTCTGGATCGGCCCCAGCGCAAAATAGCGGCGTGACCACCCCGTAAGTCGCTTCAATGTCGGTTGGCATAGTCCTCCTCTCCGTCATCGAACCAGAACGGCTCGCCTGCCTGGTAAGGGTCGTCCTCCTGTTCGCTTGGAGGCCGCCGGTCGATCAAACCGAAACGGCGCACCGATGGACAGGCAAGCAAGCGTGCCTCGCTTGCCAGACTTTCGGCGGCAAGCCCCATGAGCGTCGTGCCGCCGGTCACGTTCACCAGCACTTCGTCGGCGCCGATGAAGCGCCTTCGCGAGGTGCTCACCAATTCCAGGATCTCATCCGGGCCACCGCCGAAGGCGTCTTCAAGGACGAGCGGCACGAACTCGCCCCCGAACTCGGCATGTTTCAACGCCTCGGCGATCAGTTCTTCTGTCTCGGGTGAACAGATGACGAGGCACAACGCCGGGTCTCGACTGTCCTCGTTCGCCCGACATGCCTGTACGGCACTGAACAGCACGCCGGGGCGCAGTCCGATGGGGCTCACTAGGACTGCACCGCCGGGTGACTCGCCGAGCGAGAGGGACATCTCCGGACACGAACGAAGGTCATCTTTCCAAAACCTCTGTATACAGTCGAGGTTTTTATCGAGTTGCTTGTTTCCAACGAGCAGCTGCCCACGCATTCCGTGATGCGCATAGGCGTTCCGGGCTTCGGCAAGGTTACCCCAGAAGCCGCCCAGCGCGCGCTGTTCTTCGGTCAAGACGTCGCGGAGTCTGCTGTCGCTGCCAATGGCATTGATTGCATGAAGAAGCCCTTCCGCCTTGTGCCGCACATCGCGGTCAAGCCAATCGTCTGCGGACGCTTGCCGGTAGATCGCCCACGACACGAGCCATTCGCGCATCAGGCGGAGCGCCGTCACGAGGTTCTCACGCCGCAGATCGTCGATGATTCGAGCTTGGCGCTGCAACTCATCCCTGGACAGCCCAACGCGCTTCTTCCATCCCTCGCCTGAAGCCGGTGCGGCGAGGGCAAAGGGCTTGAGGATCTCCCCGAGCCGCTCGACCAACTTCTCGGCGAGCGGCAGATGAAGGCCGTCCCGAAGCAACCTCGTGAACGGCTTGCGCCGGTGCTCACGGGCGTTCCACGCCTGCCACCCCAACTCCAATGGCAAGCCCGAGAGGTATGCTCCCGAGAGGTGGGTCAAGTCGCGGGAATTGTCTCGTGCTGGCTGACTGTCCGGACCATCGTCGAGTATCCTGGCCATCGGCAGCGCACTGCCCGTGTCGCGCAAAACCTCCAACGCATAAACCCAGCGAGGCAGCTCTAGGAGCGGGCGCAGATCGAGGAACGGACTGGGCGCATCCCGATTCAGCATGCCGTAGTACGCGCCGCGTATCGCGGCTCCGCGCAGCGCGGCCAGATAGAGCACTGCGATGTACGTGAGAAACGAGAAGTGCCGATACCCGTGCGTCACGTCCACCATAAGTTCGGCTTTCTCTGGAATGGCACCGGTAACTGTGGCCAAAAAAGCATTGACGTCCTCCTGGGTGTCGCCAGCGGGTACCTCAACGGCCGCGACTTGGCACCGATCGTCCAGCTCCTGTTCAAGCAGTGGCCAGCTATCCTGCTTCGCCTCCGGCGTGCACAGCGCCAGCACTCGATCAGGACGCTTTTCCTCGGGCAGCAGGTTGAACAGGGCGATGGGCGCAAGCCGGGCTTCTACACACCGATCTTCAAGGGTGTATTGAGCAGGTTTGGGATCCTTCCCAAGCACCGTCAGCAACAGGTGCTTCCGCGCCGGACCATCGTTCAACTCAGTCACGGTTCTCACCTCGCTCATCCATCGGGCGGCACAACCCATAACCACGGAAACGACCAGCTCCAACAAGCACAGGCCCGCGCACCGGCTCGTCGAAGATGATCACCGCGTGGTTGTGGCTCCGTCGGCCACCACCGTTCTTGCGAGTCAATTGCGGATATTCTCTCGCATGAGGCACGCCCTCAACTAGAGAAACCGGGTGCAGCAGAACTTCGCGGGGACGCGGCAGACCGATGTGTCCGCACATATCCTTCACGCTCTCGGCGGCCCGCTCCCACTTGTCCTTGCCATCGAAATGTCTGTTCAGGACCACCGGGGTCGCACTCGCCCAACGGCACGATTTCCGTGTCCAGGTATCCGGCTCGAGGTTATTTGGAGGACGTTCGCGGGTTTCCAGCTCAATGGCGCACTCGAACCACTGGCTATCGAACAAAGGATGTTCACGCGGCAATCCGGTAGCTGGATCGCGTAAGAACGGTTCGAGGCAATGCCCGGCCTCCTGCTGATCCAAGCCCGCCGGCAGGATCAGAGCCAAACCCATTATGCGGCCGTCTGCATGTTCCGCGCCGACGAAAGGGAGAGGAGTCAATGCCAGATGGGGGTCGGCAGTGGGCGTTCCGTCCGGGCGATGACCGCTGAACCATTCCGGCGGCGGTTGTTCTGGACACTCTTTCATCAATAAGCCGCGCAGGGCCGTCGTGAGCTTGAGCGTCGCCGATAGAGACACGCGATTGCCTTTGATGCCGAGGATAATGAGCTGAGGGTCGAAGACCGGGCCTGAAGCTTCGGGGGCCTTGTCTTTCGGGGGCCTATCGTATCCCTGCCAGCGTCCCGGCACCGGGCGCAGGCTCACGGGTTGGCCGTTAGGAAAACCGTCCTTCAAACGCGCTTTCAACTCCCTGATGTACTGTCTTTGCTCGCGAGGACTTCGCGCGCAACCTGTGCCATTTCCTTCTTGCTTTGCCGCAACAAGTCGATTTCGGATGGTGTCAACATCCGGGGAGCGGGCGAGGTACCGAGCCTCCGACTGAGTAAGGCAATCGAAGGCGTGGCCGAAGCGGGCTTTCCACCATTTCTCAAAGTCTGATCCGTGCTTTTCTCGGAGTTCATGCAATTGCTCCTGTGAGGGGTTCAGTTTGGCAGAATAGGGTTTGCCGGTCAGGGCCACGGCCCCGACGACATGGCCGCCCTGTTTTTCTATCCAGCCGCGCAGATTCGCCAAGGTGCCGCCCTGGCCGACGAAATCGTCCACCATCAGGTATTCGCGGTCCTTCTCAATCGTGCCTTCAAATGTGGCTTGCCGAGCGAGTCGGCCAAAGCCGTCGGCCCCGGTATGGTTGACGACATTGGTCTGCACGATGGCATCTTCAAACGGGATTCCGAGTCGCTCGCTCAGGAATTCCGCCAAAGAAATCGGAATGGCATTGACTCCGTGACGTTCCCAGGCATGGGCGCTGACCAGTACGGGGTAACCGCTCTCGCTGACCGCGGCGATCAATGCCGGCACCGTGGCGATTCCCGTCTCGTCAACCAGGCTGCTGACCAGGTTTGTCGCAGCCTCGGCATCACCACCGGCCTTTGCGTCAGGATAGTCTGGATGCTGCTTGACCTCGGATTCACTGGCCAGTAGCACCACATCCGGGAATGCCTTCCAAGCCACCCTTGGCGGTTGCTTCATCTCCTTGAGGTCCGCCTCGGCTTGCTTGATTTCGCCTTGAAGATCTTGGTAAGCGATCCACGCGGCGCGGTCCATGCGCGTTTCCAACACCTTCAAGCGCCCGGGGCTTGTTACGCGCAGTCGTTGAAGCCCGACACTGTTCGCCGGAATCCACGTGTGCTCCGGCGGATCAGCTTCCACCCACACTTGTACAAAGGAAGCGGAATGCCCCACGTGTGTGACCTTTGGGGCCAGTCTTTCTAAGGCGTGGCGATGCGCACCCAACTCGACCCCTGGCCAGATCAGATGCACGGTCGGGTCGTGGGGAATGGCAACCGGGAAACCACGGGGCTGGCGCGACCGATGCTCGGGAAGCTGGGCCAGCCCGGCATCCTTCAGTTTGTTCAGGTCTCCGCCGGTGGGAATTTTGCGACTGAGGGTGGAGTCGTTGACTGGCACATAGCTGACAACAGCGCCGCGACTGTCGTGATCCGAAGCGGCAATCGCAGGGGGCGGCAAGGCTTCAAGCCAGCGCAGGGCCTCGCCTTCGGCAGGGTCTTCGCCGGTCTCGAACCATGCTGAAGCCAACGCCATGAACACCCGGTCGGGATGCGGTGGCCATTCAGCCCGCTCCTTTCGCGCTCCATCCGCTGCTGCCATTGACCATCCATTCAGGTAATGGATGCCAAGAGAGAACATCAGTCTCCCCCTTCTCCCGATGTGCTGGCCAATTTCTGGCTGCGCCGAACCAGTTCAATAAGGTCGGGCGATGGGGTCAGCTCAATTTCGTTATCCCACGGTAGCCCCGCGTTTTTCGCCTCAGTAATCGCCGCTGCCAACAAATTCAGCGCATCTTCGGGACCAAGTTTGAATTTCTGCGGAGATTCTCCAGGGCGGTCGAGCAGTTCCCACACAGGTTCTTGTTCAGCAAAAAGCTGGCAACGAGAACGAAGATCCGTATCAACTCGCGCCAGAGTACCGGCGGCGAGCCCCAGTGCGGCCAGCGCCGTACGTGCCGCAAGATCGGTATCGTGGTTGGAGTCCGCGGCACCGTTGAGGGGAAAGCGGAGACGGCGAAGAACGGCCAGAGACAAGGTTGTCGTTTGTCGGGCACTCGAAAACGTAAATCCGCCTTCTGCAATGGTTGGCGTGACGTTTCCATGATTCGCTTCCGATGGCCTTCCAGTCTTTTTGAGCTTTTTGTTGCCGTCCCTCTCATCCAAGGTCCAGTGTGAGGTATCGTCGCTTTCAGATTTACGCTCGTACAGCGGACCCGCGCCGAGCGTGATCTCCGCCGGGTCAATGCGGCTGGACGTTTTCTTTCCATCCCTGGCGTCATACCCCACGATTTCCGACACCACCGCGCGCTGAAACTTGCACCCCAAGCCGCCACGCGGCCCGGTCGAGTCCCACAGCCCGAATACCAGTGCGGTCGGGCACAGGCCAAACAGGCCGGTGGCGTTGCGCACTTCCGCAGTGTCGAGTATTCGACCTTTCTCTGACTTACGGAAAATCATTCCATTCAACAGACTGTCGCGGAACAGCGCATCCGCGACGCGATGCGGTGCCTCCAAGCTGGTCACCGAGAACTTCTTGAGTAGTTCCTCTTGATTGAAGCGCGTTACCAGCAGAGGAAGCTGTACCGTTCCGGTGCGGTGTGCCTCCAGCAGCGCCAGCTCCATGCGGTTGGCTTGCGACTGCACCGAATCCAGGAGAACGCACTGCCGTATCTCGCCGGTCCCGGGGTCGACGCGCTCCTCGGTGGCATATTTGCCGCCCTCGTAAGTCGGCGGAAATACCTTGTCTCCGGGGCCTCCTGCCGGCTGATAGTCGGTCACACACCGAAGTGCTGCAGCTGTTCCGCCGAGCGCTTCTTTCAAGATCTTTATATCAATCGTCATGGTCTCTCCTCGTTTGTTGGCTGCGCCTTTCCACAGCGGTGATTTGACACAATAGCCTATTTATTCTATAATAAAAATAAATATAAACAACAACTTCCATCAAATAGAATATATAACATATATTTCCGATGCGCAACCCCACCTTTGCTCGGAACCTCGTTGAAGCGATGGAAGTTGCCGTTTCCCCAGCACAATTGTGCGTTATTCCGGGGCTTCGTTGCCCCGGCCTCATTGAATAGGCGAACCCTGCCCGGTCGCCATCAGCCCATCGGCCGGGCGCTTCCGCTCTCAGCCTCCCCATCATCTACAGCCAGCAGGAACTCGTGGCGGTCCCTGTAGCGCCCGAGCAGTTCGCGCAGCTCCTGCAGGCGCTCGGCCGCCTGCAGCCGGGGGTTCAGCGCGCAGCGCTCCCGCCGGCCTCCCCGCAGGTCCACCTCGACGACGGCGCCTCGCAGCCACACCCGCTGCACCTGCTCCCAAGAGATGCGCCGGGCGCGGGACAGAAGCCGCTTGATCCGGATCCCCTCCGCGTCGACGCGGAGATAGGCATCGGACAAGCCCTGGTTCGACCGCATACGGCGCAGTCCCCCGAGAAGTATGCCCAACAGGGAGACGGCCGTGGTGAGCAGCCACAGCACCAGGTGCTGTCCCGTTGCATACTGGTAGACCGAGATGGCCGCCCAGGACAGGAGGGACAGGGGAACCGCCCACTTGAGCCATGCCGGGTCTTCGAGATGGACGGTCACGCTGTCGATCTTTGCGCTGGTCACGAATCGTCTCCTTGGGTGGTGTCGGGTTGAACAGGTGGTCGAGGCGGGATCATGCCTACCTCCGGGGGAGCTGCGGCGTTGACTCCGGGCCGGGGGGTTGTAAGAATACCGGAACATCCCACGAGCTGCGGGGTTGTCCAACTACTGCCGGGCCTTTCGCCCGGCAGCCTGCGGCCGCACCCCGCCCATGAACACCCTGAAACCCCAAAAGAGGAGGATCGAGCCGGATGAGGGAATCGAATAGCGCGAGAGGCGATGCGAGATATACGATGGGACGCACCCGCGAGGAGGAGGAGCGTCTGATTCAGCAGTCGCAGCTGTACGACGCGGTGACGCGGCGATTTCTCAGGGACGCGGGCATGGCCAGCGGCATGAGGGTGCTCGACATCGGCAGCGGCACCGGGGAAGTAGCCATGGCCGCCGCCGAACTGGTCGGTCCGGAAGGCGCGGTCGTCGGCGTCGACGTCAACCCGGCGATTCTCGACACGGCGCGGTCCAGGGCACAGGAAGCCGGGTTCGCCAACGTCGAGTTCATAGCGGGGGACGCCCGCACCCTGGATCTCGGAAGCGACTTCGACGCGCTGATCGGCCGCCTCGTCCTCATGTACATGGCCGATCCGGATGTACATGGCCGATCCGGCCGAGGCCCTGAAACAGCTGGCCGTCCGCGTGCGCCCGGGGGGGATCGTCGCCTTTCAGGAGGTCGACTTCACCCTCTACCGGCAGATGCATCGCCCCGATACCCCCCTGGCCAACAAGCTGATCGACTGGGCCCTCGGGGTTTTCGAGCGTTCCGGGGCTCACGTCGGCATGGGCTTCGAACTCTACCGCACCTTCGTCGATGCGGGCCTGCCCGAGCCCTGCATGCATTTCGAGTCTCCGGTCGGCGGTCCGGAGTCGTGGCCCGGGTACCCGTACATCGCCAACGGCTTTCGCAGCCTGCAGCCCCTCATTGTGGAGTTCGGGCTCGCCACCGCGGAGGAGATCGACGTCGACACCCTGGCCGAGCGGGTGCGTCAGGAAGTGGTGGCGGCCAAGCGCCCGCTGCTGCTGCCTCCCCATGTAACCGCCTGGGCACAGCTGCCCGGGTAGGCGGCTGAAGCGGACGGGCTCTGCCAGGGGACCGTGGGCAGGGGGATAGTTGAACCGGGTTCAGCGGACTCCCGGTTGCCGGCCCTGGAGCGGCATGATCCTGCCCGCCAACCTCACGAGGCCGTTCTGGTCGTGGGAGAGCCCGCGGTCGAGCATGGCCAGGTCGTTGAGGAACCCGGTGCGGTCGGCCGGCGACAGGAAGATCCGTTTGACCCTGCTCCCCTTCGAGTAGTCGATGCGGATCCGGTCCAGGGAGAGCGCCGGGGAAGGGGCGATGCTGCGCAGGCGCACGGCGCGGTGGATGTTCTCGACCGGGATGCGCCAGCGCAGGATGCCGCTGCGGACTACGAGAAGGGAATCCCCGAGGAAGTAGCGCACCGGGAAGAAGAAGAGCAGCAGGGCGACCGGGGCCGAGACCGCCCCGAGGAAGAGGCCGAACGAAGTCAGCCCGGATTCCCGCACCAGCGCCTTCGTCGAGGCGATCAGGGCCGCGGCGTCGATGACGAAGACCGCCAGCAGGTTGACGAGCACGGTCAGGAAGTCCATGCGGGAGTGGTACTGTTTCATGCGTCCCCTTCTACATGCGCATCCTGAGCAGCGGCCGCGAGAAATTCACCGGCATGTGCTCCCCGTCCCTGAGGGAGCGGGTTCCCGGGTTCATGTAGTGAATGGCGAAAGCCCGGCGCTCGCGGTCGGTGTTGTTGGGCGGGGTGTGGTGGAGGGTCTGGCAGTGGTGGAACATCACTCCTCCCGCGGGCAGCTCGACCACTTCGGCCCGTTCCGCGTCGACCCGGTCGCCGAGGTCGAACAGCGGCGTCCCCTCCTGGGGCTCGTGCCGTTCCGGCCGCAGGTGCGATCCGGGGATCAGGTGCATGGCGCCGTTGCGGACGTCGACGTCGTCGAGGGTCAGCCAGCAGCTGACGAGGTTCGCCGGCGCGCACTGCCAGTAGCCGTTGTCCTGGTGCCAGTGGATGGGGCCGCCGTGGCGCGGAGGCTTGTACAGGGCCTGGTCGTGAAACAGCTGCAGGTTGGGGCCGATCAGGTCTTCCGCCAGATCGAGGAGGCGGTCGTCGTACAGGAGCCGGCGGTAGAGGATGCTGCGCTCGCACATCTGCACGATCTGCAGCATCTCTTCCTCCGCGGCGGTGGACGCCTGCCCGTCGGAGCTGGAGAGGTTGCGCATCCTCTCGGTCTCGCGGGCCTCGGCGAACAGGCGGTCGTACTCCTCCCTCAGCTCGACAACTTCCCCTTCCTCGAGCAGGGGGCCGACCACCACGAAGCCCTTCCGGCGAAACTGGTCGAGTTGGGCCTGCGACAGCGACTTGAGGCCTGCTTCCGTCATCTCATTCACTTCCCGAATTGCTGCCGGTCATGCACGCCGCGCGGCATGCCGGCGCGAACAGTTCGTCGACGCTGCCCTCGAGCCGGAGGGTGACACCGGGATGGGCGTCGTGCCCGGTTTCGCCGCGATTGACGATAACGTAGGGCGCCCCGCGCTCGGCGGCCATCAGGGGAATGGAAGCGGCCGGGTACACCTCCAGGGTCGATCCGAGGGCCACTGCCAGGTCGGTCCTGGCCGCCATCTCCGCGGCGCGCTCGAGGTCGGCTGCGACCAGGTCCTGACCGAAGCTGATCGTCGCCGACTTCAGGAAGCCGCCGCAGTGACAGGCCGGCGGCCGGCCGGTTGCCCTGAAGCATTCGAAGCGAGGCTCCGGATCGGAGCGCTCGCCGCAGGTCTGGCACTCGATTTCGGCGTTGGTCCCGTGAATCTCGATCAGCTTGTCGCGGGAGGTGCCGGCCTTGCCGTGGAGGCCGTCGATGTTCTGGGTGACCACCATCAACAGCTTGCCGGCGCGCTCGAGGCCGGCGATCGCCTCGTGGGTCGGGGTCGGCCTGGCGTCGCGGAACTGCTCCCAGCCCTCGAGCTTGAATTCCCAGGCCTCGATGCGCGCCCGTTCCGAGGTCATGAAGTCCTGGTAGTACACGGGCCGGCGCGTCTTCCAGATTCCCCGGGGGCCGCGGAAATCCGGGATGCCGCTCGCCGTGGAGATCCCGGCGCCGGTGAAGACGAGGATGTCGGAGGCCCCCTCGAGCAGCTCGAGGAGCCTGGGGTGGGGCTCAGTCACGTGTCTTCATCAGGTGATGACCCCGCCGCCGAGGCAGCGCTCGCCGTCGTAGAACACGGCGTGCTGGCCGCTGGCGATACCCGGGTCGGGGCGCTGCAGGGTCACGGCCACCGGGTCGGCCTCCGGATCGATGCGGCAGCCGGTCGTCCCGGGGCCGTGGCGCAGCTTGCACTCCAGGTCGGTCCGTTCCGGCGGTCCCGAGATCCAGTTGACGCGGTCGACGCGGAACTGCCGGCGCTGCCGGGTTTCGGCGGCGTCGCGGTGGGCGACGTACACGACGTTGCGCTCGAGGTCCTTGGCGACCACGTACCACGGGCCGCCGCCGAGGCCGAGGCCGAAGCGCTGGCCGATGGTGTAGAACCAGTATCCCCGGTGCCTGCCGAGCTCGCGGCCGCTCCCCTTCTCGACGATGGCTCCCTCCCTTTTTCCGAGGCGGCGGGCGATGAATTCGCGGTAGTCGATCTTGCCGAGGAAGCAGATCCCCTGGCTGTCCTTGCGGTCCCTGGTGGGCAGTCCGAAACCGGCGGCGAGATCGCGGACCTCCTTTTTCAGGAGATGCCCGATCGGGAAGAGCAGGCGCTGCAGCTGCTGCTGGCCGAGGCTCGACAGGAAGTAGGTCTGGTCCTTGACCGGGTCGGCGGCGCGCAGCAGAACGGCGCGGCCGTTCTCCCGCCCGAGGCGCGCGTAGTGCCCGGAGGCGACGGCGTCGCAATCTCCCACCCGCTCGAGGAAGGCCCCGAACTTGATGCGCTGGTTGCAGAGGATGTCCGGGCTCGGGGTGCGCCCGCCCCTGAGCTCGCCGAGGGCGTGGCCGACCACCTGCTCGAGGTACTCCGCCTGGAGCGGCACGATCTCCAGGGGCACGCCGAGCTGCTCGCAGACGGCGCGGGCGTAGCGGACGTCCTCCTCCCAGGGGCAGTCGCCGGCGAGCGCCGCATCGTCCTCGAGCCAGACCTTCAGGTAGCAGGCGCGCAACTCGTGCTTCCCCTCCTCCACGAGCAGGCGCAGGGCGACGGAGCTGTCGACTCCTCCCGAGAGCAGTAGGGCGATCTTCACGAGGCAGGGGGCGGGTTTTCTATATTTTCGGTCGCGCTGCGGGTGCGCGGAATTCAATCGAAAAGAACGTAGCGCCTGCCCATTCCACCGACAACGCACAGCAGCCCGTTGATACAGTTGCTCCTGCAGGCCCGACCGCCGGGGCCGGCCGCAGCAGATGGGCTTTTCAACGGGCAGTTAAAGTTTCGCTTCAAAGGAGCTTTTCCATGGCACTTCACGTCGAGCACTTCGCCGTCAACGTCGAGGATCCCGTCGCCATGACGGAATGGTACTGCCGGCATCTCGGCATGCAGGTCGTGCGCGCCGGGGATCCGCCCGCGGACACCCGGTTCCTCGCCGACGGCAGCGGCCGCCTGATGCTCGAGATCTACCGCGCCCTGCCGGACGAGGTCCCCGACTACGGGTCGATGAACCCGCTGCTGCTGCACATCGCCTTCGCCAGCGACGACGCCCGCGCCGACCACGAGCGCCTGACCGCGGCCGGGGCCACCGCTCTCGGCGGGGTCTCGGAGAACGCCTCCGGGGACCGCATGGCGATGCTGCGCGACCCCTGGGGACTCGCCCTGCAGCTGTGCGAACGCCGCGAGCCGATGGCTTGAGCCGGGGCCGGCGCCGCATACCCGTGCCCGCGGCGATCCGCGATCGATGACGGAGAGCCGTACCCCGGCGCGCGGCTCGCTGCTGCTGGCCCTCTACGCCCCCACGGTCATCAACGGCCTGGCGCGGGGCCTGCTGCTGCCGATCCTGCCGCTGTTCGCCGGGGAGTTCTCCGATTCCTACGCCACCGTCGGCCTGATCCTGGCGGCCGGCGCCGGCGGCAACCTCGCCGCCGACCTTCCCGTCGGGGTGCTGATCCGGCGCCTGGGGCGCAAGCGGGTCATGCTCGCCGGCGGCCTCGTGGTCTCGCTGTCGCTGCTGGGCCTGTGGTGGGTGCAATCGGTCTTCGAGGCGGTGGCGGTGCAGTTCGCCGGCGGCATCGGCACGGCGATGTGGAACATCTCCCGCCACTCGTTCCTCGCCGAGGCGATCCGCAGCGACCGCCGCGGGCGCGCCAGCGCCGTCATGGGCGGGATCAACCGGGTTACCTCCTTCTTCACGCCTGCGGCGGGGGGGTTCCTCGCCGCCGCCTTCGGCCTGCGCGTCCCCTTCCTCGCCTGCGCCGGGCTCACCTTACTGGCGCTGCTGGCCGCGGCCCGGTGGATCCCCGGAGACGGGCCGGAGCCCTCCGGTCCCGGGGCGGGCGGACGCCGCAGGGGCGTCCTGGTGCGCATGATCCGGGAGCACCACGCCATCGTGCCGGCCTGCGCCGCCCATCTCTGCGTGTCGCTGGTCCGCTCGGCCCGCAACGTCCTGATCCCCCTGTACGGAGCCGATCAGCTCGGCCTGGGGGCCGCGGACATCGGCGTGGTCACCAGCCTGTCGTACAGCGTCGACATGCTGATGTTCTATCCCGCAGGTCTGCTTATGGACCGCTTCGGCCGCAAGTTCGCCTCGGTTCCGAGCTTTCTCGTGCAGGCCGTGGGCATCGCGGCGATTCCCCTGACCGGCAGCTTCGCCGGCCTCGCCGCGGTGGCGATCCTGATCGGCTTCGGCAACGGCATCGGCTCGGGTACCATGCTGACCCTCGGCTCCGACCTCGCTCCCGGGGATGCGCGGGCGGAGTTCCTCGGTGTCTGGCGCTTCATCGGCGACGCCGGCAACGCCGGCAGCCCCCTCGTCGTCGGCCCGGTCGCCGACCTCCTCGGTCTGACCGCGGCCCCGGTCGCCGTCTCCGGGGTCGGGGTCGCGGCCGCCGCGATCCTGCTGGTGTGGGTTCCCGAGACCCTGGTGCCAGCCCCCGTTAGCGGGCGAACGAACGAGGGCGCCGATGCGTCTGGCTCGCAAGGCGCCTGAGCGAGCTATACCGGGGGTGTACGGCGAGCGAAGGCAACGGGGGTCGAATTCACGCGGAATTGCGCTCGCAGGCGCCAGGTCGCCGCGGCAGGGGGAAGGCGCTTGACCCTCGCCCGGGTGCTGGATAGGATTCCCCCGGACGCGGATCCATGTGCAGGGTGGGGCGGACGGACCGTCCTCGCGGAGGGTTTTCGCGTCTCGCCGAGGGCCCAATCGCTCCGGTTCGCCCCGATTCCGGTACTTCGCAGATCTTCACCAACCGACTTTCAGGGCCGCTGTCCGGGACAGCGGCGAAGGGTTTCCGCAAGCTCATAAAGGCCTCGCCACAATGCCACCCGAAGCAGTCATACTCGACGTCGATCCCGGCGTCGACGACGCCATGGCCATCCTGCTCGCCCTCGCCTCGCCCGAGCTCGAGGTCAGGGGGATCACCGTGGCCAGCGGCAACGTGCCGCTTTCCACCGGGGTAGCCAACGCCCTCAGGATCACCGAGCTCGCCGGCCGCGGCGACGTCCCGGTGTACGCGGGCGCGGCGCGGCCCCTGCGCCGCCGGCCCCTGCGCGCCACCCACTTTCACGGCGCCACCGGTCTCGGCGAGGCCGAGCTGCCGTCCCCTTCCGGCCAAGCCTCCGGGGACGCGGTAGACTACCTGGTGCGCCGCCTGCGGGAGGAGCCCGGGATCACCGTGATCGCGGTGGCCCCCCTGACCAATCTCGCCCTCGCCGAGGCCCGCGAGCCGGGCCTGCTGAAGCGCGCCGGAAGGATCGTCGTCATGGGCGGGGCCCTCGCGGAGCCGGGAAACGTCACCGCCGGCGCCGAGTTCAACTTCTACGCCGACCCGGAGGCGGCGGAAGCGGTCGTACGCTCCGGCGCCGAGGTGACCCTGGTGCCGCTTGACGCCACCCACCAGATCGAGCTGTCGCGCGCCGCCCTGCAGCGGCGGCTGAGCGCCGATCCCACGCCGGCCGCGGTTTTCTGCGAGGCGGCGGCGCGCACCGGCATGGCTCGCATGGAACAGACCCAGGGAAGGTCGGTCATCCACCTCCACGACCTGCTCGCCGTCGCTTTCGTCATCGACAGCTCTCTCTGCGAGACCGCCGTCCACCGGATCGACGTCGACACGGCCGCGGAGGCGCGAGGCAGGGTAGCCTGCGGCCTTGAAAGTGGGGCAGGCTTCCCGGTGGAGTGCGCGGTGTCGGCCGCCGGACAGCGGGTACTGCAGCTGTTCTACCGCAGGGTATTGCAGGCGCCGGAGCCCCCGGTGGCGCTCGTGCTGATGGGAGTCACCGGAAGCGGCAAGACGACGATAGGGGAGCTGTTGGCCGTCGAGCTCGGGTGGCCGTTCCTCGACGGCGACGACTTCCACCCGGAGGCGAACGTCGCCAAGATGGCCTCCGGGGTGCCGCTCGACGACGACGACCGGCGGCCCTGGCTCGAGCACCTCGCCGCCATGCTCGGGGAACGGATCGGCCGCGGCGAGAGCTGCATCCTCGCTTGCTCGGCCCTGAAGCGGCACTACCGCGACCTCCTCGCCGCGGGCCGCAGCGAAGTCCGCTTCGCCCACTTGCACGCCGCCGAAGAGGTGATCGCCGCCCGCCTGGCGGTCCGCGTGCACCGCTACATGCCGCGGAACCTGCTGCGCAGCCAGTTCGAGACCCTCGAGATCCCTGCCGAAGCGATCGCCGTCGACGTGTCGACGACCCCGGAAGCGGCGCTGCGCCAGCTGCGCGAGGCCCTCGAGATCTGAGCCGATCCGATGACCGGGCACTGGCCGACGGCCAACAGCGAGGACCTCGGGGATTTCCGCGTCTTCAAGCTCCGCCGGGAGCGGCGCCGGTCCCCGCGCACCGGGGCCCTTCACGAATTCTACGTCCTGGGCATGCCGGACTGGGTGAACGTCATCCCCGTCACCCCGCAGGGGAAGGTGGTCGTCATCAGGCAGTACCGGCACGGGACCGGGGAGATCAGCCTGGAGATCCCGGGCGGCGTGGTCGACGCGGGGGAGACGCACGAGGAAACCGCGCGCCGGGAGCTGCTCGAGGAGACCGGGTACACCGCCGCCGAGCTCATCCCCATCGGCAGGGTGGCCGCCAACCCGGCGATCCAGGACAACCACATGCACACCTTCCTCGCCTTGGACGTGCGGCGCCAGCGGGAGCCCCGGCTCGACGCCGCCGAGGAGATCGCCGTCGAGGAGGTGGACCTGGGAGAGATCGAAAGCCTGATCCGCAACGGCGACATCGACCACGCCCTCGTCGTCGCCGGGTTCTACTGGTTGGAGCTTTTCCGGCAGCGCAACCCGGAGGTGTTTCCCCCGGGGAAGTGAGTTGCAGCGGTCCGGGCTGCGACCCCCCGCAGCCTGCGAACCCGCGAAATAGAGAATCGGCGACAGCGCCAGCAGCAGGCCGCTGACGAAGAAATGAGCTATGAGCAGTTATCCCTTCGACAACGAGTTCCTTGTCAACGGCGAGCACAAGGAGAAATTCCAGCGCGACGGCTTCGTCGGACTGGAAGGGTTCTTCACCGCCAACGTGGTCGACACGCTGCTTGATCGCGTCGAAGTCGAAATGAGTGCCTGCGGTTGTCTCGACACTGGAGGCCAAGGAGCGAGCCGGGGTCAGGACGGGCATACCCGAGTACTTCCATGCGTACGGGGATGCTCAATTCACCGACCATGGTCGAGATACTCGAGAATCACCAGGTCGAAGAGGATTTCGAGCCTGGCGATGTGCTCCTGTTCAACAAAACGGGCGTCCATCGAAGCATGATGGCCAATTGGGATCTCGTGATGAATGGTGAGGAGCCCTTCAGGATTCAGCCATGTTTCTGTCAGTCACAAAAATTGCTGACTACGAGAAGTTCAAGAGTGCCCGTGTCTCCTTCGACACAATTGAGTGGGATCACGGTGTCGATGTAGATCCTGAATTTGTGTATACCTATGCCCTATGCAGAAAGACTGAAAGGGCAAAATATGCGACGCACCTGAATTACTTTGTTGGCAGGTGTGTAGAAACCCGCCTTCACACCCTTGCCGCAGGAGGCTACAGTGCAACACAACTATCGTTTTTTCTCTCTCGTACTCGGCATCGCCGCCCTGCTCGTTGCGCATGGACCGGCCGCGTCGCAGGAAACGCCGCACTCCGAAAGCACGGATACGACATCCGTCCTTGACGAGGTGATCGTCCTCGAAGAACTGGTGGTCATCGGTTCCCGGGCCAAACCGCGTTCCGTCGTCGATTCGGCCGTGCCCGTGGACGTGGTCAGCGGCGCCGAGATCGTCAAGCAAGGCGCAGCCGATCTGCAGAACCTGGTGAGAACGGTCGTGCCTTCCTTCAACGTCAACACCCAACCCATCAGCGATGCCTCCACTCTCGTCCGTCCGGCCAATCTGCGCGGCCTGGCCCCCGACCACACGCTGGTGCTCGTCAACGGCAAGCGCCGCCATCGCAGCTCTCTCGTCGTCTGGCACGGCAACGGCGTAGCGGACGGCGCCCAAGGAGCCGACCTATCGGTCATTCCGGCGATTGCCCTGAAACAGGTGGAAGTCCTGCGCGACGGCGCCTCGGCGCAATACGGTTCGGACGCCATTGCCGGGGTGATGAGTTTCCAGCTCAAAGACCGCCACCGGGGCGGCTCGATTGAAATCAGGCCCGGTATCTACCAGGCAGGCGATGGGTTCACGCGCAGCTTCGCCGGCAACATCGGTCTGGGCAGAGAAGATGCGTGGGCCAACCTCAGCCTGGAATACGGCAACGCCGACGATACCGATCGATCGGCGCAACGCGACGACGCCAAGGCACTCATTGCCGCCGGCAATACCGACGTGGCCGATCCCGCCCAGGTCTGGGGTTCGCCCATCATCAGGAACGACCTCAAATTCTTTGCCAACTACGGCGGAAACCTGTCGGAATACACCAGGTTCTACGGCTATGCCAACCATGCGAGCAAGGAAGTGGAAGGCGGATTCTTCTTCAGAAATCCCAATACGCGCGGGGGCGTCTTCAGTGCCGATGGCGGCGAGACCTTGCTCGTGGGCAAGTTGGACCCGGATGCGCCCGATCCTCCCACGGTCGAAATAACCGGCAATGTGGCCGACCCGGACGCGCTGCAGCAGGTTTTGAGCAATAAGGATGACTATTTCACCTTCCGCGAACTCTTTCCCGGCGGTTTCACCCCCCGGTTCGGCGGCACCACCGCCGATCAGTCCCTTCTCGTGGGGGTCAAGGGCTCAAGGTTCGACCCGCTCTGGACATGGGACCTCAGCGCCTATCACGGAAGGCACGAAGCCGACTTCGCAATCAAGAACACGGTGAATGCCTCTTTGGGACGCGATACCCCCACGGAGTTCGATCCCGGAGGCTATATCCAGAAAGACCTCAATTTGAACCTCGACTTTACATTTCCGGCAAGCGAACAGGTCTTTCTGGCCGCCGGTCTCGAATACAGAAATGAGAACTACGAAGTTGTGCAGGGACAACCCGAGTCCTATGAAATAGGTCCTTTGGCCCCCCAGGGATTCAGTGCCGCGTCCAATGGGTTTTCCGGCTTCAGCGAAATAGCCGGCGGCGACTGGAGCCGGTCCAACTATGCGGCTTATGGGGATGCCGAATGGACCCCGTCGGACCATTGGCTGCTCGGTCTGGCGCTGCGCTATGAAAACTTCAGCGACTTCGGTTCGACCCTCAACTACAAGGCGGCTACCCACTTCGGCATCACGGAAGAGCTGAAATTGCGCGGCAGTTTCAGCACCTGTTTCAGAGCCCCCACACCCGGTCAACAGAATTCTTTCAACGTATCGACCCGATTCGATCCGGCGTTGAACGACCTGGTCAACATAGGCACCATTCCATCGACCCACGCCGCCTCGGAACTGGTGGGCGGCCAGCCTCTCGACCCTGAAAAGTCGAACAACTTCACCGCCGGCTTCATCGTCGACAGGGCCAACTTCAGTTTGACCGTCGATTATTTTCAGATCGACCTGAAGGACCGCCTGGGTATTTCGACGGACTACTCCCTGACCGATGCCCAGCGCGACCAATTGATCGCTTCGGGCATTACCAGCGCGAGAAACATCCAGACCTTCCGTTTCTTCATCAACGACTTCGAAACCAGAACCCGCGGCGTCGACGTCGTGTTCGTCGCACCGGCGGGCAATGGCGATGTCAGCCTTGTCTACAACCTCACGGACACGGAAGTAACCCGGCTCACCGCAACATTGAGCGAGACCCGCGTGCGGCAACTGGAGGAGGCACTTCCCGAAAGCCGCGCCAACGCGACCTTGACGCAGTCTTTCCACGACAGGTGGGATGCCCTGGTGCGCATGAGCTATTACGATTCCTGGTGGGACAGGGATAACGACCAGAAATATCCCGCGGTGTGGCCGTTGTTCGATATCGAAACCAGCATCGAACTGAATGCAGAAGTGCGCATCACCCTTGGCTCCCGCAATGTGCTCAATACCTTCCCGGAAGAGAACGAGAACAAAGGTTCCGTGGGTGAAAAGTACAGCGAGTACACCCCATTCGGCTTCAACGGGGCGTTCTGGTACTCCAAAGTCAGTTACAACTTTTAGCCATGGCCATTTCCCCGCAGCTTCCATTCTCACGGAGCGGAATCATACCTGGCTTGACCCACGGGTCAAATCGGGACGCTGGGGGCGACACACTTTCCACCACTAAAGTTTCGATTGCTGGAGACGACCTGGAGAGCGCAGCCATCGGGTCACGCTCAGTGGGAACGGTGAAGCCACGGTCTGCGTGAAAATCTGCCTGTCTCCCAGCGGTCGAGCGGGGCGATCCGGCGATCCAGGGATTTATACCGAACTCCCAGAGCGATTGACCTCATGAAAACCAACAATCCTCGTTTCGCCCTGTCTGCTTTGATCGGTCTTGTCTTCCTACCGACAGGGTCCCTCCACGCTTCATCCCCGCCCGCCGACAGCCTGCAATCCTGCCTGCACGTCGATTTCGAGCAGTGGCAGCGGGAACGCCCCCGCCCCGCGGCAAAGCGGCTGGCCGATCTGAATGTGGGGGAACCCCTCACCGTTCGCATGATTTACTTCCTCCCGAACGACCGTCCCTATCGTGAGGAGGTGGTCCGGAGGATGAAAGAGGAAATCCTCAAAATCCAGAAATTCTATTCGGAGCAGATGGAAGCGCATGGATACGGAGCCGAAACCTTCCCCATTGAAACCGATGACCAGGGCGACCCGATGGTTCATCGGGTGGATGGTCAGCACCCTGACAACCACTATCTGGACGACACCTTTATAACCGTGGTGGAGGAGGTTGGACAAAAGCTTCGATGGCAATGCGCGAAACGTTCACTTCATCGTCATTGACAATAGTACAAACAAAATTAACAGGAGTAGAGGCGGAGCCGCCTGGTCGAGAGGAATAGGTGGAGAGGCATTGGTTCCCGGCGACTTCTGGCCAAAAACCGCGGCCCACGAACTTGGACATGCCTTCGGATTGTGGCACGATTTCCACGACGATGCGTACATAATGTCCTATTACCCACTTGCTGATCAGTTATCTGCATGCAATGCCGAATTCCTGTCGGTGAGTCCCTACTTCAATTCCGCAAGTCTGGCAGAAAGGGACGTTGAGGATGACACCCGGAATGCGACTATCGAACTCCTTTCCCCATCTGAATATCCGCAAGCTGCAACAAGCGTCCCTGTCCGAATCAAGCTCAGCGCTCCCGGGGGACTCCCCCAGGTTCTCCTTCTCGCCATTACGGAATATTATCAAGAGGAAGTGATCGCCTGTCGTGGATTGGGGGGTGAAGAAGAGGCCGTCGTCGAGTTCGATTACGACGGCGTTATCCCATCCTCTACCTTTGCGACTCTTTTCAATCCTGTTGAACATCCAATCCGCATCCAGGGAGTCGGTACTGACGGAAATGTCAGCGAGCTGTCCTTTGACCTTGTACAAAGTTCGCCATACCACATCGCTACCCTGGACGGAAATACGGATGCTGTCCACTTGGTATCTGTCTCGCCCGATGGAACCACGCTCGTTTCAGCGGAGGAAAAAACAATAATGCTGTGGGATGTAGAGACCCGGGAACAGATCGGAACCCTGGGAGAACATCCGTATGTGGTCAATTCGGTGGCGTTTTCACCCGACGGGACGACTCTCGCCGTTGGCATATTTCGCAAGGTGGTGCTGTGGAATGTGGACACCTGGGAACAAATCGTTTCCCTGGAAGGACTAAGATTTGGGGCAAATTCAGTGTCGTTTTCATCCGACGGGACGACTCTCGCCTCCGGGTCATGGCGCACGGTCATGCTGTGGGATTGGAAGACCGGGGAACAAATCGCCGCCCTGGAACATTCGGATGCGGTAATTTCGGTATCGTTTTCCCCTGACGGAACCATCCTTGCTACTGGTTCATTGGATGGCTCGGTCATTCTGTGGGATGTAGAGATCCGGGAACAGATCGCTACCCTGGAAGGACATATGTACGGGGTCGATTCGGTTTCGTTTTCACCCGACGGAACCATTCTGGCTACCGGTTCATCCGATGACACCATCATTCTGGGGGATGTTGGGACCCGAGAAAAAATCGATACTCTCAAAGGTCATCGAAATGGGGTCTTTTCGGTGTCATTTTCCCCCGATGGCTCAATTCTCGCCTCCGCTTGGGGCAACAACGTCATTCTGTGGGATGTTAAGACGAGGGACCAGATCGCTTCTCTGAAGGAGCATACGCTTCGGGTCAGTTCGGTGTCGTTTTTACCGGACGGGAGTACCCTCGCTTCGGGATCTTTTGATGGCACCATCAGACTTTGGGATGTGTCTGAATGGACCGGTCCCCGTCCTCACACGCTATTTAAGGTTTCCGGCGACAACCAGGAGGGCACCCCCGGAACAGCGTTGGCGGACCCATTGGTCGTTGAAGTGAAAGATCAGTACGGTTCCCCCTTACCAGGTGCTCGAGTCACGTTTACCGTCACGGAAGGCAATGGGAGATTGGGCGGAAGGTCGAACAGTGAGGCCTCGGTGACCGATGCCAACGGCAGGGCGCAAAGTATCCTCACCCTTGATATCAACGCGGGAATCAACACCGTTGAGATATCGCTACCCGGGATTGAGGTGACCTTTAATGCTGTGGGAGCAGGAACGCCTACCTTGCCAATCCCGGATGACGACTTCCGGACGTGGAACTTGCCATATGGAGCCACCGTTCGGCTGGGAAAGGGAGGCGTCAGTCAGGACGACAGGTCCCTTTACTTCTCTTCGGATGGCCAACGACTCGCTGTGACAAACGAGGTCGGTATTTGGATCCACGATGTATCTACGTTTCGTCCACTTGGACTGATTCCTATTGATAAAGGTGAAGGGCGGGTTGGTAGCGGGTTGATCACGAGGGACTACGTGGCGTACTCGCCCGATTTGACGACCCTCGTTTTGGGGGGGCCCGGAGTCGAATTGTGGGACGTTGCAACTGGAGCCGAAATCGCCACCGTGGAGGAGCACGGATGGATCTTTACTGTGGCACTTTCACCCGACGGTACCCTGGTCGCTTTGGGAACTGGTCTCGTCATCAAGCTGTGGGACGTTGCGACCGGAGCCTATACCGCCGTTCTGGAAAACGGGACCGGGAGCACTACTACGGTATTTTCACCCGATGGGACCGTCCTCGCTGGTGCGGGAGAAGATAATTCCATCAAGCTGTGGAATGTTGCGACGGGAGCCAATACCGCCATCCTCGAGGGGCATAGGAGCACGATCCTTTCGATTGCCTTCTCGCCCGATGGAACCACCCTCGCTTCCGGGTCATCTGATCACTCGGCCAAGCTGTGGGACGTCGAAACGGGAGCCAATACCGCTTCCCTTTTGGGGCACAGGAGTTCGGTCTCTTCCGTAGCGTTTTCGCCCGATGGGACCACCTTAGCTTCCGGGGGGTTTGAGGATACTGCGGTCAGATTGTGGAACGTTGGGACGGGAGCCAATACCGCAATCCTGGAGGGGCATTGGTACCCGGTCACTTCGGTGACTTTTTCATCCGATGGGACAACCCTCGCTTCCGGGTCCTGGTATGATGGTACTGTCAAGCTATGGGATCTTTTCTCGGGGAACTCCACTACCCTTCCCGGGCATACGGATGAGATCTATTTCGTGACATTTTCTCCAGACGGGACAACCCTCGCTTCCGCGGCATGGCCTGATGGTACGATCAAGTTATGGGATGTGGCGACGGGTACAAGTACTGCCATTCTGGAAGGGCATTTGTTCCCCCTGACTCCTGGGGAGAAGTATCTAGGTGGGGAAATTCCTGTGGCGTTTTCTTCCGATGGAACGATACTCGCCTGCGGGGGGCCGGACAATACGGTCAAACTGTGGGAGGTTGCTACAGGAACAAATGCCGCGACTCTATACGGCCACACTGATCGGGTCTATACGGTGGCATTTTCGCCCGATGGAACGATGCTCGCCTCCGGGGGGTCGGACAATACGGTCAAACTGTGGGAAGTTGCTACAGGAACAAATGCCGCGACTCTATACGGCCACACTGATCCGATCAACTCTGTGGCGTTTTCGCCTGATGGAGGCATACTCGCTTCGGGGTCATGGGATAATGAGATCAAACTGTGGGAGGTAGCCACGGGAACAAATACCGCCACACTCCCCGGGCATACAAGTTGGGTCTGGTCGGTAGCATTTTCTCCGGACGGCACCATGCTGGCATCCGGTTCTTTTGATAAAACGGTAAAGCTGTGGGACGTCGCGACGGAAACCAATACCGCCACCTTCTCCGACCATACTGGTGTAGTCCGCACTGTAGCATTCTCGGCCGATGGAACGACCATCGCTTCCACGTCAGACGATTCCACGGTAAAGCTGTGGAACGTGACGACAAAGGGGAAGATTGCCACTTTGAAGGGACACAAGGCCGAGACTTACTCGGTGGCCTTTTCGCCCGACGGAACGACTTTGGCTTCCGGGTCGAATGACGGCACGGTTCTGCTGTGGGATCTGCAGCTGGTTCAACCGCGCCCGGAGAGTTTGGCCAGGCTTTCCGGCAATGAACAGCAGGCACCAGGGGGCGCTGCGTTGACCGAGCCCTTCGTGGTCGAGGTGCTCGATCAGTACGGGGACCCGATTCCCGGGGCCACCGTTGAATTTTCGATTACCGCCGGGGGTGGAACCCTCTCCAAATCCAGGGCAACCACCGATGACAACGGACACGCCTCCAGCACCCTGACCCTGGGTCGCAATCCCGGAACGAACACCGTAGAGGCAACGGTCGCCGATCTGGAGCCGGTGATTTTCAGCGCCACTGGGCAGGCGATCCCCCGGACCTTGGCCAAGCTCGCCGGCGATAAACAGGAAGGGCCGGCTGGCGCCGCCCTGTCCCAGCCGTTCGTTGTCGAGGTCCGGGATCAGAACAACAATCCAATGGAAGGTGCCCGGGTTAAATTTGCGGTCACCGCCGGCGAAGGGAGCCTCTCGGCAACCACCGACACAACCGATGCCAACGGGCGCGCCTCCAGTACCCTTACCCTGGGAAGCGAGCCGGGGACAAACACCATCTCGGTAAGGGTCGCCAAGCTGAAGCCAGTGGCCTTCATCGCCACCGGGCAGGCGATCCCCCAAAGCGTGACCAAGGTCTCCGGCGATGAGCAGCAGGGAGCGCCCGGCGCTTCGCTGGCCAACCCCTTCGTGGTTTCCGTGCTCGATCAGAACGGGGCGGCGTTTCCCGGGGCCGCGGTCACCTTCGCGGTCACCGCCGGTGAGGGGACGCTCTCCCCAACCACGACCACTACCGATGCCGACGGCCGCGCCGCCAGCACCCTGACCCTGGGAAGCCGACCAGGGGCCAACACCGCCGTGGCAACCGTGGCCGGCCTCGAGCCGGTCACCTTCACCGCCACCGCGGAAGCCACCCCCGACTTCGACGGCGACGGCGAGACCGGCTTCTCCGACTTCTTCCTGTTCGCAGACGCCTTCGGCGGCAGCGACCCCCGCTTCGACCTCGACGGCAGCGGCAGCGTCGACTTCGCCGACTTCTTCCTCCTGGCCGACCACTTCGGGGATCCCGCACGGGGCAAGCTGCTGGCGCTGGCCTGGGAGCTGATCGGCCTGCCCGACGGCCCCCAGCTGCAGCAGAACGTCCCCAACCCCTTCAACAGCGAGACCGTCATTTCCTGGTTCCTGCTGAGACCGGGTGCTGCGCGCGTGGAGGTGTTCGCACTGACCGGGCAGCGGGTGGCGGTGTTGCACCGGGGGCAGAAGAAAGCGGGGGTCCACCGCCTTCACTGGGACGGGCGCGACGACCGGGGCCGCCAACTGGCCAGCGGCGTGTATTTATACCGGCTGGTGACGGACGAGAGCGTCCAGACGCGCAAGCTCACCCTGCTGCGCTGAACCTGCGGCGCAACCCATTCTACGAACCCGCGAAATAGAGAATCAGCGACAGCGCCAGCAGCAGCCCGACGATGAGGACCGAGACGCTCGTAAGCGAGGTGCGGCCGAGGATGCCGGCCGGGCCGTGGTGCTTCTGAAGGAAACCGGCGAGCTCCAGGACGGTGGCCGCGGCGTTGTCGCGTAGGCGGTCCCGCACCGGCACGAAGACCCCTGCCAGCGACCGCACCGCCCCGGGAAGCAGCTTCCGGTAGACCCAGTCGAAATCGAGGTTGACCGACGGCAGCTCCGGCGTCTCGAGGTGTCGCCGCGCCAGGAAGGCGAAGGCGAGCATGGCGAAGAAGAGCAGCTGCAGCTGCGTGATCACGTGGCTTGTCGTGTAGGCATGGAACTCGCCGATGTCGTGCGGCAGGATGTCGTAGAGGGGCTGCGGGTAGACGCCGATGGCGACGCACAGAAAGGCGGCGATCCCCATCGCCAGCAGCATGTTGAAGGGGGCTTCCCGGCAGCGGATCCCGGAGTCGCGGAGGCCGAAGAAGCCGTAGAAGGGGATCTTGATCCCCGAGTGGTGGAGCACCCCCGCGGAGGCGAAGAGCAGCAGGAACCAGCAGACTGTCCAGCCCTCCTGTGCCGCGGCGCCCAGGGTCATCGACTTGGTGACGAATCCGCTGAACAGGGGAAAGGCCGAGATCGAGGCGGCCCCGATGAGGCAGAAGAACGCGGTCCAGGGCATCGACTTGTAGAGCATGCCGAGTTCGGACGCCTTCGCCGTGCCCGCCCGGTAGAGCACGGCTCCCACCGACATGAACAGCAGCGCCTTGTAGATGATGTGGACGAAGGCGTGGGAGACCGCCCCGTTCAGGGCCAGCTCGGTGCCGATGCCGATGCCGACGACCATGAACCCGAGCTGGTTGTTGAGGCTGTACGCCAGCACCCGGCGCAGGTCGTTCTCGATGACGGCGAAGAAGACCGGGAACACCGTCATCGCGGTCCCGATCGGCACCAGGATCTCCACGCCGGCGAAGCCGCGGGCGAGGCTGTACACCGCGAGCTTGGTGGTGAAGGCGCTGAGGATTACGGTGCCGGTGACCGAGGCCTCGGGGTAGGCGTCCTGCAGCCAGTTGTGCAGGAACGGGAAGGCGCACTTGATGCCGAAGGCGAGGAAGATCAGGGTGCCGCCGAGGTTGTCGAGTCCCGGGTCGCCGAGGTGGTCGAAGGCGAGCGAGCCGGTGGCGTCGTAGCGGACGAGCAGGCCGGAAAGCAGCAGCACCCCGGAGCCTACCTGGACGACGAGGTAGCGCATGCCGGCGCGGAAGGCGCGCTCGCTGCCGCCGGCCCAGACCAGGAAGACGGAGGCGACCGAGGCGAGCTCCCAGTAGACGAAGAGGGTGAGCAGGTCGCCGGCGAACACCGCGCCGATGGCCGCGCCGATGTAGACGGCGCCGCAGGTGTGCTGCAGGCTGTCCCTGACGTGGAGGGCGTAGATCGCCGCGATGACGGCCGCCATGCTGAAGATGTACCCGAAGGCGAGGCTGAGCTTGTCTACCCGGGCGACGGTCAGGCTGTAGTCGAAGAGGGCGAGCTGCCCGAAGGAGCCCGGGTCGAGAGCGAACAGGTGGGCGCAGCTCAGGACCGGCAGGGCGATCAGCCAGAGCTGCTGCAACCGTCCCCTCAGCACCGCGAGCAGGGGCGCCCCGAGGATCATGATCGTCCCCGGAGTCAGGTCCGCGCCGGAAGCGGGGATCGCCGCCAGCGGCGCCAGGGCGGCCAGCGCCAGGAGGATGCGGACGGGCCTGCTCATCTTGATGAACCCTCATCGCGAGACGAGTCCTCGCAAAGTGAGTCCGCATCGCTGGATTGCCCATCGGAAGAGGAATCCTCCTCTCCTTCGGTTCCTGCGGAGGAAACCCCGTCGTAGTAGTCGGGGCCGCGTCCCACGAGCGCGCGCCAGACCCAACCGGCGCCGACGATGAAGGCGTAGGCGGCGAACCCGAAAAGGCTGTAGAAGCCGAGCCAGCCCTCCGCGTCGTGATGGACGTGCTTGTGGAAGATCCCGAGGACATCGAGGAGGTCGGCTGCCAGGAGCAGGCCGCAGAAAACCAGCAGCAGGCGGTAGAGCTTGCCGGTGCTGCCCGGTCTTTCGATCCAGCCCGGGCGGCTGTCGGTCGGTCGGTTCATGGTCGCCTCGCCGCTGCCCGCGTCACTTGCCTGCCAGCGGCAGCAGCAGCCGGTAGAGGCCTCCGGCGCAGAAGAAGAGAACGAGGCATCCCAGGGCCGTGAAGCAGATCGGCGCCAGCATGAAGGCCGGGGCCTCGCGGATCCCGCCGCCGTTCTCGGCCCCGCTTCCCGGCGCGGCGCCCTCTCCTCGCGGGAAGAAGGCCCGGATCGGGATCGGCATCAGGTAGGCGATGTTGAGCAGGGTGCTGACCATCAGCACCGCCAGGAACAGCAGCTGCCCGGCCTCGACCGCCCCCAGGGCGAGGTACCACTTGCTCCACGAGCCTCCCATCGGGGGCAGGCCGATGACGCTCAGGGCGCCGACCAGGAAGCAGGACATCGTCACCGGCATCTGCCTGCCGATGCCGCGCATGTCGCTGATCTCGGTCTTGTGCAGGGCGACGTCGATGGCCCCGGCGCAGAAGAAGAGGGTGATCTTGCCGAAGGCGTGCATGGCGATGTGCATGCCGCCGCCGACGATCCCCCAGGAGCTGGCAAGGGCGCCGCCGAGCAGGATGTAGGAGAGCTGGCTCACCGTTGAGTAAGCGAGCCTCGCCTTGAGGTTGTCCTTCGTCATCGCCACCAGCGAGGCGATCAGGACGGTGGCGCCGGCCGCGTACATCAGCCAGACGCTGGCCGACGTATCCCGCAGCAGGTCGAGGCCGAAGACGTAGAGGATGACCTTCAGCACCGTGAAGACCCCCGCCTTGACCACGGCCACCGCGTGCAGCAGGGCGCTGACCGGAGCCGGGGCGACCATGGCCGCGGGCAGCCAGCGGTGAAAGGGGATGAGCGCCGCCTTGCCGGTTCCGAAGGCGTAGAGGAGGAGCAGGGCGACGACGGCGGTGCCGCTGCTCCCCTGCAGGATGCCTCCTTCCGCGAACTCGAGGGTGCCGGTCAGGTGCCAGGTCCAGAGGATGGCCGGCAGCAGGAAGAAGAACGAGGTGCCGAGCAGGATGCCGAGATAGATGCGGCCGCCGCGCCGGGCCGCCGGGGTGCGCGCGTGGGTCACCAGCGGGTAGGTCGAGAACGTCAGCACCTCGTAGGCGAGGAACAGGGTGAACAGGTTGCGCGCGAAGGCGACGGCCAGGGCGGCGCCGACGGCGACGGCGAAAAAGAAGAAGAAGCGGGTTTGGGAGCTCTCGTGGTGGCCGCGCAGGTACCCGATCGAGTAGCAGGAGGTGACGATCCACAGGCCGGAGGCGACCATGGCGAAGAGCATGCCGAGCGGCTCGACCTCGAAGGCGAGATCGATGCCGGGCAGCACCTGCATGAGACTTGCCCCGGGCCGTTCCCCCGCGGTCACCAGCGGCAGCAGCTGCAGCACGGCGCCGAAGGTCCCGACGCCGGCGGCCAGGGTCACCGCCTCGCGCAGGTTGGGGCGGCGCCCGGTGAGAGCGATCAGGGGGCAGGCGGCCAGCGGCAGGAAGACCGCGGCGACGATGAGGGCGGAAGGGCTCATGGAACCACTCCAATCGGCAGCCGGGACTTCTTGAACTCGGCGCCGGCCGATACCGCAACCCCGAGCAGAACCATGGCGGAACTCACGGGGCGGTCCCCATCAGCAGCCGGGCTCCCTGCCCGGCGACCCCGGCCGTCGTATCCGTCGCCAGGCCGAAGTAGAAGTTGGCGGCGACCAGGATCCACATCGGGATCTGCATCGACAGCGGCGCTTCCCCCACCGCGGCCTCCCCGGCCGGTTCCCGGAAATAGGCGGCCTCGACCACCCGCCAGACGTAGGCGACGGCGATCAGGGAGCCGGCCAGCACGAGCACGGCGACCGGCCACATGCCGCGCTCCAGGGCCGCCAGCACCAGGTACCACTTGCTGATGAAGCCGGCGGTCAGGGGCACGCCGATCAGGCTCAGCCCCCCGGCGACGAAGGCGGCCGCGGTCAGCGGCATGCGTTTGCCGAGGCCCCGCAGGTCCTCGATCTCGACCGATCCGATGCGCCAGGCGACGCATCCCATGGCGAGGAACAGCGCCCCCTTCATCAGGGCGTGGTTGAACAGGTGCACGAGGGTGGCGGTGAGCCCGGTCACCGAGAACAGCCCGATCCCCAGCATCATGTAGCCGACCTGGGCGACGCTGGAGTAGGCGAGCATGCGCTTGACGTTGTGCTGGAACAGGGCGGCCAGCGAGCCGGCGAAAACCCCGGCGAGAGCCAGGGGGATCAGCAGGTAGTCGAGGTTGAGGGTGCCGAAGGCGTAGTCGCCGCCGAAGATGGTGAAGAAGAAGCGCAGGAAGACGTAGACGGCGACCTTGGTCGCGGTGGCCGCGAGAAAGGCGGTGACCGCGGACGGCGCGTACGCGTACGCGTCCGGCAGCCAGAGGTGCATGGGAAACAGCGCCAGCTTGAGGCTCAGGCCGATGCTGAGAAAGGCGAAGGCGGCCAGCACGGTGCGGGTGTGCATGACCGGCGGCAGGCGTTCGGCCATGTCGGCCATGTTGAGGGTCCCCGTCATCATGTAGAGGAGGCCGACGCCGGTGACGAAGAAGGTCCCCCCGATGGTGCCCATGACGAGGTAGCGGAACGAGGCGGACAGGGCGCGGCGGTCCGGCCCCATGCCGACCAGGGCGTAGGCCGACAGGGAGGAGATCTCGAGGAAGACGAAGACGTTGAAGGCGTCGCCGGTGGCCACCATGCCGAGCTGGCCGGTCAGGCAGAGCAGCCAGGCGGCGTAGAAGAGGTTGCCGCGCGCCTTGGGCAGCTCCCCGGCGATGCTGCCCGGCGCCCCGAGGACGACCACGGCGCCGATCAGCGACACCAGCAGGAGCACGAAGGCGTTGACGGCGTCGATGCGGTACTCGATTCCCCAGGGGGCGCTCCAGCTCCCGAGGGCGTAGCTGACCGGACCGGACTGGAGCACCTCGGCGAGCAGGGCGCCGGCCATCCCCAGGGTCAGCCAGCTGACGACGGCCGCCAGTCCCCAGGCCGGGGCGCGCCTGCGCAGCAGCACGCAGAGCGGGGCCGAGACCAGCGGCAGCGCGATCAGCAGGATCGGGAGGTGCCCGCCGATCAATTGCTATCCGTGGGGCGGCCGTCCGTCGGGGGATGGTCCAGGGCGGCGATCTCGTCCTCCTCCAGGGTGCCGTAGGCCTGGTGGATGCGGATGATCAGGGCGAGTCCGACCGCGGTCGTGGAGATGCCGACGACGATGGCGGTCAGGATGAGGGCGTGGGGCAGGGGGTTGGCGTACGCGGCGCCTGGAGCCCCTACAATCGGCGCCGTGCCGCCGGCGACCTTGCCCATGGTGATGTAGAGCAGGAACACCGAGGTCTGAAAAACCGTCAGCCCGATCATCTTCTTGACGAGGTTGTGCCGCGAGATCACGGTGTAGAGGCCGGTCATCATCAGGAAGATGACGGCCCAGTAGTTGTAGAGGCCGGACCAGCCGCTCACTGCTCCCGGTCCTTCCCTTCCGGCGACCTGCCGCAGAAGCAGAAGAAGAGCGCCACCATCACCGCGGCGACCGTGATCCCGACCCCCAGCTCGACGAGCAGGATGCCGAGGTGCTGTCCCTTCACCGGGTCGCTGCCGAGGACGTTGTAGTCGAGGAAGGACCCCCCGAGCAGGATTCCCGCCACCCCGGTGCCGATGTAGAGGAGCATGCCGAAGGCGGCGCAGAACTCGACGAGGTTCGGCGGAAAGGCGCACCGGGTTCGGTCGATGCCGAACACCAGGCAGTGGAGGGAAAACGCCGCGGCGAAGATCACCCCGGCCTGGAAGCCGCCCCCCGGCCCGAAGTCGCCGTGGAACTGCACGTAGAGGGCGAACAGCAGGATGAAGGGGATGAACAGCTTGGCGACGACGCGCAGGATGAGGTGGTCGCTCACGGGGCCTCCTTCCCGCGCCCGCGGAAACCTGCCCCTATCAGCAGCAGCAGGCCGATGCCGGCGGTGAAGATCACCGCGGTCTCCCCCAGGGTGTCGTAGCCGCGGTAGCTGGCCAGCACCGAGGTCACCATGTTCGGCACCCCGATCTCGGCGGGGGACTCCTCGATGTAGCGGGGGCCGACCACGTGGGTGTGCACCGCGGAGCCGGGATCGCCGTAGCGCGGCATGTCGAGGGTGCCGTAGACCAGCAGCCCGCCCAGCGCCAGCACCGCGAGCAGGGGCCAGGGGGACCAGGAGGCCGCGGCCTTCTCCTCCGTTCCGGTCAGAACCAGGGTGCCGAGCATGATGACGGTCGTCACCCCGGCGCCGACGGCGACCTCGGTGAAGGCGACGTCGACGGCGTCGAGAATCACGAACATCCCCGCCGAAAGCAGGCTGAAGAAGCTCGCCACCATCGCCGCGGCGAACAGGTTGCGCAGGCGCAGGACGACGAGGGCGACGACCGCCATGAAGGCGAGCAGGCAGACGTTGAGCAGCTCGGTCACGAGGATTTCCTGCCGGCGCCGTCGAGCAGCGGTTCGTGGCCGGACAGGCGCGCCGCCTTGGCGATGGCGTGGGTGGCGGTCGGGCTCGACAGCCACAGGATCAGGAGGATGAGGATCAGCTTGAAGGTGACCAGCGAGCCCCGGAACAGCTCCCCTGCGGCGATGGCCCCGTCGAAGTATTGAAGCAGCAGGCCCCCTTCGTGGTAGAGCGCCATGCCGGCTATCAGCAGCCCGGTCCCGAGGGTGTCGGTGACCCCGGCGCCGTGGGCGCGGCTGAAGAAGTCGGGAAGCCGCAGCAGGCCGATGCCGCCGATGGCGCAGAACAGCGACCCGGCCAGCAGCAGGACCCAGCAGCCGGCGGCGACCGCCTCAGCCATGGTCGGCCTCTCCCGAGACGGAGAAATCCCCCCGGTCGACGAATTTCAGGACCGCGACCGCGGCGATGAAGTTGAGGAGCACGCAGGCGAGGGCGAGGTCGAGGAAGTCGGGGCGGCCGGTGAGAAAGCCGGCCACGGCGATCAGGAGCACGGTCTTGGTCGCCGCCATGTTGACGGCGAGGATGCGGTCGTAGGCCGTGGGCCCGAGGACGGCCCGCGCCACCGCGAGCACGAGGGTGAAGATGATCGCGGCCGCAACGGCGACGAACATCAGGATTCCTCCCCCTCGACCCAGGTCACGCGCCGGTCCATTTCCCCGGACTCGAGGTCCGCGGCGCTCTCCCGGGTCAGGGCGTGCACCTCGATCTCGTCCCCTTCGACCTCGAGCGCCAGGGTTCCCGGCGTCAGGGTGATGGAGTTGGCGAAGACGACCTTGCCGAGATCGGTGCGCTGGCTCGCCTTGACCCGGATGATCCGGGGACTGACCGGCAACCGCGGATGGAGGATGCGCCGGGCGACGTCGAGGTTGGAGCGGACGATCGCCCAGAGCAGCCAGAGACAGTAGGCCGGCAGCCGCCGCGCGAGGTGAACGGGGTGGCCTTCGAAATCGAGGATGCGCATGCGGCGGGCGATAATGGCGACCAGCAGGCAGGAGAGCAGTCCGAAGCCCACTATCAGCCAGGTGTACTGTCCCGACCACAGCAGCCACACCGTCATCATCACCGCCAGAAGACTGGCCGTCCGTCCCATTTTCCACTCCCTGGATTTTTCTCTAAGAACCTGATTTTACGGTAAGTTACGAGTCTCGAAATCCGCAAGTCAAGGCGGCGATGCCTAGCTCCTGAAGCGGCTGATCGACCTCCAATGGCGGGGGCTCTAAAAAAAATCGAGGCTCGGCATCCTGTTTTGATGGGGAGCGTGGGTCGGCTCGCAAAAACCTCTTGACTCACTGCTTTTTTTTTCTTACTCCTGACAATGAGACAGGGTCGCGGGGGAGTCGAAGGAAGCAGTACTTGCGGCGATCCGGCCCCCCGGAAACTGGACTTCATGAACCAGCGGGATTATCAGAATGTGCGACATTGATGACCGACTTGGGCAGGAGAAAGGAGATGGTAACGGCGACGCGCTCGTTTCTGTCCCGTGCGCACTGAATCGAGTAGTAGATAGACTTGCAACCCCATCTCAGTTTTGGAGAAAGCAGGAAGATCATGAAAGATTTCATCTTGCCGTTGCCGCGGCTCATCCTGCCGCTCAAGCTGGCGGCGTTCATCATCACCTTGGCGGTCTTGGGGGTGTTCTCCTTCACCTCGTTCACGGAGGCGGAGACTCCGGACATCGGGCCGTACGCGGCTCTGGACTCGATGCTGGAGACCCCTGTGGCAAACTCTAACTGCCAATGGGAGATTTGTACTTACCGCAATAAATGTGTAGGGGAAATATGGTCCTTCACCTTTTGCAGTTTCGAGGGCTCGAGATGTAGGACCTTCTCGTGTTAGAGAAAGGCGGGCTTATCTGCAGGGTTGGATAGCGATTTCTCGCTGGCTCTCTCTGACTGGTGTCTTGGAAAAGCAGGGGCAGTTTTGCCCCTGCTTTTTTGTATGACAGGAGATGAGAATAATGAAATTAATGGAGAGTACAGGATTTCTGGTAACGGCATTGACTTTGGGCGATCCCTTGTCGGTGCACGGACATCAGGGCGACAGGATCTACCCCATTTTCGAAGTCAGCGCTGAGACGGGCATCGACCTCAAGGATGGAGTAGTGGATGACTGGGGTGAATTGATTGGGGAGTCGTCCTTTACGGCGCTCGATTTTACGCTCTTCGAATCTCTTCAGTCGGAGTCCGTCACCAAAACTTACGATCCCTCGAACCTGGATTTCAGGATCTGGCTGGGCTGGGGCCGCAACCCGGCGCGCCTCTATGTTGCCGGAATCTTCGGCGACGATGTTTTCGTAGGCCCTGCTGACTCGGAGCACCGTGGCGGGCCACTAGGTGGCCATCAGGACCACATGTACCTCAAAGTCGACGGAGACCATGATGGGGCTCCTTCATGGGACCCTAGAAACCGTATCTGGGGTTTGGACGACGACTCGGGGATATTTGATATGAATGCGCAAAGGTACCACGCCTTCTCGATTCCGGCCGACGGGAATCATGTATCACTCCCGTTACTAGAACCTTGGGGTGATTCTCCGTGGTGGAGTTACCCTCCGTACGGGGACGGCGGCGGCTCGGTTTCGGGGGAGAATCCGGTGTTCTGGGTCGTTGAATTCTACGCCACCCCTTTCGATATGCTGATCCGCAAGGAACCTGAAAACAGCGTGGTTTCGGATCTGTTTCCTGGAAAAATCATAGGGTTTCAGTTGGAGGTTTGGGACTTCGATGATCAGGATACGAGCGGCGGGGATTATGAAGCGGCGGAATTGTTCATCTTGGGAGACTATTCGGGCCTGACCCTTAACGACACGCCCGGAGATGCGGATGCATGGATGGACGGCATCCTGATCGGAGACGAGTCTACAGGCGATCCCGGCTCCGTTGTGAAAACGGATTCCTGGGCCTTGATCAAGGCTTCTTTGCTGGACTGACCCTCCTGGTTTTCTGATCCCCCTTCTTCGCCAGTTCCGTAAGGTTTAAGGTGGCAAGAGAAAGCCAATGGAACATGGCTCGTTTCACCCCCTTCCGGTCTGTACTCTCAATCCTCGTGTGCGCATCTTGTCAGGATTTCCGTGTTCCTGGTGCCGAACCACCCGCAGCCGCAAATAAAGCACCGGACTTTACCCTTGCCACCATCACCGGCGATTCCCTCATGCTTTCCGCACATGAGGGAAAGGTCTTGCTTCTCAATTTCTGGGGTACCTGGTGCGGTCCCTGTAGGATTGAGCAGCCGATCCTCAACGATCTTTACACCCGGTATCACGAACGGGGGTTGGAGGTATGGGGGATAGCGGTGTCGTCAACCCGTCTCGCAGTGGAGTTGTGGATCGAGAACCTCGGAGTTCCGTACCCGATCCTGATGCCCGCCATCGGCGACTCCACCCTTTTAGGTCGATATGGGGTTGACAAAGGGATTCCTCTGTCGGTTCTCGTGGACGGGAACGGCGAAGTCCACTTGGAGCAACGCGGCGTGGTGACCGCGGCGGACAGCCTGTCCGCGGTGATCGAAACTCTTCTCGGACCTTCCCGGTAAGCAGGGAGAAAGCCGGCATGGCACTGCATCTCCTTTTCCCGATGGCCGCCTTGCTTTTCTCCGCTTGCTCGGACCCGGGCCTGCGGCTCGCGTACGATGTCCGGGTAGAATCCGCTGATACTGAGTCGATAGCAGTCGGGTTGCGGATCGATGGAATCGATGCTGAATCCCTGTCCTTGCAGGCATTTGAGCCCGAGCAGTTCATCGGCCTGACCGGGCTGCAAATCAGCGACTCCAAAGGCAGGCCTGTTCCGCATGCGAAACGGGTCTCGCCCGCGGGCACGGCCTACCGCGTGAGCGCGCCGGGCAGCGAGTTGCGCGTCGAGTACAAGGTGCAGCCGGGGCGGCCGGTCGGCGGCGGGCACGGCCGCCATCCCACGATGGTCAGCGGGTGGATTTCCACCTCGTCTCCGGTCGCAACCTGTTCCTGGTGCCCGAAGGGTGGCTCGGGCACGTGACCGTCTCGATCCGGCCCCCGGAAGGTTGGGGGGTCGAGACCACCTGGAACGAGGTAGAAGGCGAAGCAGGCACGTACGAGCCGCGCCTGTACGGCACCGGCAGGGAGGACCTGATCAACGGCGCGGTCGCAATGGGGGCCTTGACGGCGCGTGAGATGACCATCGGCGAGGCTCCCGTGCGGGTGGTGCTGTACGACGGGTGGGCGAGCCCACGGCAGGAGGAGCTGGCCAGCAAGGTATGGAGCCTCTACGAGTACATGACGAGGACCATGCAGGCGCCGGTCCCGGAACCGTACACGGTCATTCTGACCCCCAAGACCGCGGATGGCATGAACATCCACATGCCGGGCACGTCTCACGGACAGGCAATGGAAATGGAGCCGGCCACCGCGGGGAGATGGCTTTCCGTGGCCACCCGCATCGCCTACCGGTGGCTGCGCTACGCCCCCCACCGCATGGAACTGTCGCAGGCATCCGATTTGTGGTTCGTGGAAGGGGCGAGCACGTACCTGGGCCTTCAGGGCCTGCTCGAGCACGGGATCATTTCCGATCTGGAGCCGTACCTGTATGAAGCGTACAGGAATCACAACCGATTCCGGTTGTCCCACTTCAGCAAGGGCATTGTCCCGACGACCTACTATACACAGGGCAAGGGCGATCAGTCTCTTGTCCGTTACAGTGGATTGGCCCTCGCCCACTACCTCGACGGGCAGATCTCCAGGAGCACGGATGGGGAACAGGATCTGCAGGATGTTCTGGAGCTCGCCTACCGGCAACGGAAGGGCGTCGATCTGGGGAGTGCGATAGAGACGGTCGCCGGCGCCGATCTCCTGTCCGCGCTGTACGAGCACACCAACCCCGACCCTGGGTCAGTTCCTCCCGAACCTCTCTGGCACTCGGACGGTCCTGCCCCCGGAGATCAACCGCCACAACTGCCATGGTCGCGGTCCGAGAAAACCGCGGTAGACACGATCACCCTGATCGTGACCGGAAAGACGAGGAGCTTTCTCGAAGCATGCGGCTGCAAGTCCGAGATGTCGGGCGGCATCACCCGCCGCGCCACCCTCATCGACCAGATCAGAAAGAGGCGCGGGAGCGTGGCCGTCATCGATGCCGGCAACGCCTTTCCCTACGAACAGGACGTGCCGGCAATGGATGACCTGACGGCAAGCGAACTGGCGACTTACCTGGAGGCGCTGAGGCGGATGGAGTACGGCTTTTCCGTCATCGCGCGAAACGAGACCTACCACGGCCGCGAGTTTCTTCAGATCCAGGCCCGGAACAGTCCCGTGCCGTTGATAAACGCCAATGTCCATCACGGGGATTCCCTGGTAGGGGCGCCGACGTATTCCATCGAGGCGGGGCCGTACACGATCGGTTTCATAGGGCTGCTGCAACCGACGGCGATCATCGAACCCACGCGTTATGAAGACAACACTCACGACCTCCATATCGCCGATCCAAAGAAGGCGGTGCGGGCATACCTGCCCGGATTGAGAGAGGAGGCGGACTTTGTCGGGGTCATCGGCGAGCTGAATACCGGCCTCGTCCATGACTTGGTGCAGGAGTTCCCGGCCCTGGACCTGATAATCACTACGGGGCACTACGCTCCCGCCCTCGACATGGTAGGGGCCGACGGGCAAGTAGATCCAAGGAAGCAGACTGAATCGATGTACGGCTTTCTTAACGACGTGCTGGTCGTCTACGCGAACGCCGACGTGTACGGCCTGCATACCGTCGACATCGGGATAGACGAGACCGGCCGCTTCACCTCCTTCGAGGGCAACTACCTGCTGGCGTTGTACCAGATGCGCGAAGACCCGGACATGAAAGCCTACCTCGATTCCTACTACCGGTCCGTGGCCGAGCAGGAGGAGCTGCTGGAAGGAAACATCCCGCCGCTCTTCGAGTGGGATCCCATTCACGACGACAGGAAGTACGTGGGGACGCAGGAGTGCCGTACCTGCCACTCGGCGCAGTGGGAGCAGTGGCAGACGACCCGGCACGCCGGCGCTTATACGACCCTGCTTGACGCGCACCGTCACCAGTTTTCCAAGTGCGTGAAATGCCACGTTGCCGGGCTGAACCGCGACAGCGGATTCTCGATTCTCGAACCGGACCGCAGCCTGGCGAACGTGCAGTGCGAGTTGTGTCACGGCCCCGGAAGCAATCACGTCGAGCGTCCTTCCAGCGAGACGGTCCGGCGCCTCCCGTCCGAAAGAACCTGCCTGGAGTGTCACAACCCCGATCACGACGACGACTTCGTGTACGAGCGGGATTATCAGCTCGTAAGCCATTGAGGTAACGAGGGGTGCCTGTGCTGTTTCAACCAGGATCAGACAATTCCCGGCTAAACTATTTCGTCAGAATAGTGTATCCCGGAACAGAAATTAATCAAGAGAAGGGAAAGCGATGGAAACTGAAAAAAGAGAGATAGCTTTCTATTATCCAAACCCAATGTGGAGATATGGAGATTGGGTCAAGAATCTCATGCTTTTTTTCGACGGCATTGCCTTACTTGTCCCAAATTATATGAGAGATCGCCCAGAGCAAATTGACGCTCCCGTAGTCGTGGGCTTGAAAGAGCAGGGATTGCTGGAGATTATCGAACCAGAGATAGCCATCGACAAAGACGCGACTGAAAACCTTGCTGGTATTTTGACGGACATTATCGTTTCTGGAGTCTTGGACGATCTCGCGAAAGAAGATACTGCATTTCATGAAATATCGATGTCACGCCTCGGAGCTTATGGAGATGAGAGACTTTTCGAGATGATTTTCGAGGAATTAAAGGAGCGTGGACTGGCCAAAGATAGCGAGGACAGTGTTTCTATTCCAATGCATCCAAAGGTGCGATCACTCGTTCTTGTCCTTCTCTCGCAAATCTTGCGACCTTACGGAGGCACCATCAACGCTAACCTTAGCCCGGCAACTGACTTGGAAAAAATGGTCAGGTCGCTATCGGAGTTATTGTCCATAAAAACTGATTCTTCACCTTCTCCCGGAAACGTTGTTGAATTTGACCTCAATGCTGTTTCTGTTGATCTCGGATCGGTGCCTTTTGATGAAATACTGGATTTCCGCGAACAGAATCTTGAAGCACACAAACGCTATATGCTGTCTATTCGAAAATTCGCATTTGAACTATCCCGAATGGAGGAAGAGGAACGAGAGATTGCTTTCGAGATTCGGCAGAACGAGTTGAACGACCTTGCCAATGACCTTCGTAGGTGCGCCCGAAAGTCATGGAAGAGACCAGCATCATTTGCGTTATCTCTCGCTGGGGCTGTCATTTCTGCTATGGCTTCTCCTGTTGCTGAGGCCTTCAAGACTATAGGTAGCTTGACCGGTTCCGAAAGTCGCAGCGGAATCGATGCTGGACCTTACTCCTATCTGTTTAGGGCTTACCATCGTTGGCCATATTAACTACCAGGAAGGGATCACGTATTCACCTTCTCAGGCAACAGTAATTGAGAGACGACGCCCCCGGCACCGTAGGTGAAATGAAAGTAACCAGGTACTCCGCCTCGGCTCGTCTGTACCCCCACCTTGGTTCCCGCCGAAGGCCCCCCCCCCTCTTGCAGTGGTATAGCCTCGACAAAGGGATTCCCTTTCGTTCGAACTGACCTGCTTGGAGTTTCACAACCCCGACCGCGACGACGACTTCGTGTACGAGCGGGATTATCAGCTCGTTCGGCATTGATGTAGATTTCCCTGACATGAGTGCCGTTCCCGGCTCCGGCTGGTTGCGGCTGCGGAACGGACAATCACCCATCCAGGCCGCCTGCCTTTCTTGAGCTTCCGGCGCCGGCGGCTTCACGGACGGAAGGAGATCTCATGGCAAAATCGAAACAGCAGGCCGAGCCCCCGGTTCTGCGCCACATGTGCTCGGTCGGCACTCTGCTCGGCTACGGCACCAAGGGGGTGGAGTGGACGTTTCCCCAGAAGCTGAAGCGCATAAAGAACGCCGGCTTCGACGGTTTCCTCGGGCGCGTCATCATGTTCCCGCCCGAGGTGGTCGCCGAGTCCGGCCTCGTCTTCGCCTGCACCACCGACATGGGCGGGCCGCAGGAGGCTGAGCGCAAGCTCAAGCGGATTGGGAAGTACAACGCCCGCGTCGTCAACGTGCAGATGCTCGACCACGACACCGGGACCGCCGAGGCGGTCGCCTGCGCCCGCGAGGTCATGCGGGTCGCCGGCGAGCTCGACATGGATGTCTCGATCGAGGTCCACCGCGACACCTGCACGGAGACCCCGGAGAAGGCCTACGCCCTGGCCGAGGGGTTCGAGAAGGAGGAGAAGCGGCCGCTGAAGATGACGTGGGATTTCTCCCACCCGGCCGTCGTCAAGCACCTGTCGCCCCCCTACTTCAAGCGCCTGATCGAGCGCCCCGACCTGGTGCAGCTCGCCAACCAGATCCACTTCCGCCCCTTCAACGGGCACCACGCCATGATCCCCGCCCTCGGGCCGGGGGGCAAGCTGACCCCGGAGTTCCTCGACTGCATGGAGTTCGCCGACCAGCTGCTGGCGCTGTGGCTGAAGGCGGCGGCGCCGGGCCGCGAGCTGTTCGTCTGCCCGGAGCAGATCCCCGGCGGCTACCACCTGTCGGTGTTCGGCGACCGCTTCCGCGACGTCAAGGCGATCAGGGGGGAGCTGGAGAAGAGCTGGCAGCGCCACCTCGCCAATTGGAAGCCGCCGAAAAAAGCGGCGAAGAAGCGCCCCCGGAAGTAATGGGGCGGGCTGGCGGCAAAAGCGGGAAACAGGCCAGGATTTCAGGATCGCTGTTGAACGGCAGGTAGCGGTGTCGGCTTTGAATGGCTTTTGGAACTGTTCGTGTTCATATGCGCCGTATCGGTTTTGCTCAATTTCTGGGAATCCTGATACAAAGGCGGCGGCAAACTATCTCGACGCTGCTTGGATTGTGGCACCGGCTTCGATTCGATACCGCTTCCTGGCTCTGCGAGCTGTGCAGGGCGAAGCGCATGGCTGAGACTATGTATGGACCCACTGACCTTTGGACATGGACACCCGCGGCAATGACAGGGAGGCAGGAGGGATGGGATACTCCAACGGGCGCGTAGAACCGGGCACGGACAGGGCGAGTTTGGGCGGAATGCCGGGCCTGATGGAAGAGATAGATGAGGCCTGCCGCCGCCTCGAGGCGCTCGACAGCGACATCCGGGCGCTGCTGCCCGAGGGAGACCGCCGCGGCCGTCTGCTCGAGGAGGCGGGCCGGCTGCAGACGGAAGCCGCCGCCGACCTGCCGCTGTTCGGCATGCTGGTCGCGGTCAAGGACATCATCCACGTAGACGGGTTCGAGACCCGCGCCGGCTCGCAGCTGCCCGCGGAGGTGCTCGCCGGGCCCGAGGGCGGATGCATCCGGGCGCTGCGGGCCGCGGGTGCCCTGGTGCTCGGAAAGTCAGTGACGACCGAGTTCGCCTGCTTCAAGCCGGCGGCGACGCGCAATCCCCACCACCTCGGGCACAGTCCCGGAGGCTCCAGCAGCGGCTCGGCCGCGGCCGTGGCCGCCGGCTACTGCCCGCTGGCGCTCGGCTCGCAGACCATCGGCTCGATCGTCCGGCCGGCGGCGTTCTGCGGGATCACCGGCTTCAAGCCAAGCTACGGCCGCATCGACATCTCCGGGTTCATCCACTGCTCCCCTTCGGTCGACACCATCGGCACCTTCACCCGCGACGCCGCCACGGCTGCACGAGTTGCCGCGGTGCTCTGCGGCGAATGGCGGGCCGCGGTTTCCGCCCCGGGCCGGCCGGTCCTCGGGGTGCCGGAGGGCCCCTATCTCGACCAGACCGAGCCGGCTGCCCGGGAGGATTTCGAAAACCAGCTGGAAGCCCTGCGAAGCGCTGGGTACGAGGTGGTAGAGGCGCCGGCGTTCGCGGACATCGAGGAGATCGACTACCGCCACCGGCAGATGATGGTCGCCGAGATGGCCCGGGTCCACGAGCCCTGGTTCGAGGAGTACGCCGGCCTCTACGACGAGGGCACCGCGGCCCTGGTCGAGCAGGGCCGCGGCGTGTCGCGGGCGGCGCTCGAGAAGGCCCGCCGCGGCCGCGGCGAGTTGCGCCAGGAGCTCGAGGCCCTGATGGTTGCGGAGGGACTCGACCTCTGGGCCTGTCCGGCAGCCACCGGCCCGGCTCCGAAAGGACTGGCGACCACCGGGGACCCGAGCATGAACCTGCCCTGGACCCACGCGGGAATGCCGGTGCTGGGGCTGCCCGCGGGCAGTTCCTCCGCCTCGGGAATGCCACTGGGGATTCAGTTCATCGCCCCCATGGGCGGCGACGAGGAGCTGCTCGCATGGGGCGCGGGCCTGGAGCGGGACTTGGCGCTGGAGAGCGAGGGATGAGGTTTCACCAGAGAATAGTCGGGAGTCGGCAATGAACGCGGAGCAGACCTACCTTTTCGATCTCAACGGCTACATCCTGCTCGAGCAGGTGGTCCCGCCCGACTTCGTGGCGGCCGCCAACGAAGTGCTCGACCGCTTCGAGGGGATGGATCCGCGGGAGTACCCCGAGCCGCTGGTCCTCGGCACCGAAAAGACCGACCAGGAGCTCTACCTCTCCAACATCATGGAAGCCGACGCGGCGATGCAGCCGCTGATGGAGCTTCCCGAGGTCCTCGACGTGGTCGAGACCGTCACCGGCGGGCCCTGGCGCCTCAACCACACCTACGCGATCTATCGCTGGGGGGGCGGGTACACGCACATGCACATGCACGGCACGCCGATCCATCCGAAGTGCCAGTACCGCTGCCACAACGGCCAGATGATGTCGACGCTGACCAAGGCGGTGTTCCCGACCGTCGACAGCGGCCCGGAGGACGGCTGCTTCGCCGTGGTGCCGGGCACCCACAAGGCGAACTTCCCGCGGCCCTGGGGCCCGCACCCGGAGGAGGATCCGGCCCTGGTGCCGCTCCCGGCGAGGGCGGGGGACGCGATCATTTTCACCGAAGCCCTCACGCACGGTTCAACGGTCAACACTTCCCGCCGTCCGAGACGGACCCTTTATTATTGTTACAGCACAGGTTACATGCCCGACTGGGGCGGCCAGGGGCTGCGCTTCAGCGCCGGCCTCGACGCTCGTCTGAGCGCCGCGCAGCGCGAAATCGTCAAGCTCAAATAGGAAAGAAGAGATGCTGTCTCGACAGGAAATCGAAGCGTACCACGAAAAGGGATACTGCAGCGTTGACGGAGTCCTGACCCCGGCCGAAGTCGCCGAGCTGCGCCGGGTCACCGAGGAGTTCGTCGAGAAGTCGCGGGAGCTGAGCGAGCACGACGGGGTCTTCGACCTGGAGCCGGATCACACCCCGGAGTTCCCCAAGCTGCGCCGCATCAAGAGCCCGGTGAAGGCGCATCCGGCCTACGCCGCGGCACTGCGCAACGACCGCATCCTCGACATCGTCGCCCAGCTGATCGGGGGGGACGCGATGCGCACCAACGGCGACAAGCTCAACATGAAGTCGGCGGAATTCGGCAGCCCCGTCCACTGGCACCAGGACTGGGCCTTCTACCCGCACACCAACGACGACCTGCTCGCCGTCGGCGTCGCCATCGACGAAATGACCGAGCAGAACGGCTGCCTGATGGCCATCCCCGGCTCCCACAAGGGGAAGATCTGGGACCACCACCAGGACGGCTGCTTCGCCGGCGCCGTCACCGAGGCCGGCTTCGACGATTCGAAGGCCGAGCTGCTCGTGGTGGAGGCCGGCGGCATCTCCCTCCACCACGTGCGCACCTTGCACGCTTCGCTGCCGAACTCCTCGGCGAACCCCCGGCGCCTGCTGCTGCTTCAGTACTGCGCCGGCGACGCGTGGCCCCTCTGCCAGCAGCTCGACTGGGATCTCTACTGCGCCTCCTACGTGCGCGGCGAGCCCACTGTCGAGCCGCGCATGGAAAAGGTGCCCTGGCGCATGCCCCTTCCCCCCGCCCTGCGGCCCGGTTCGATCTACGAAACCCAGACGGTCCTGAAGAGCTCCACCTTCCGGGGATAGGGCGGCCGACAGCCGCGAGGCCGAACAGCGCGGCCCGCCCGCGCTCCGGTGTCCGGCTCCAACCCCTGGAAATTCCGCAGATCCATCCCTTCCACCGGCACCCGGCGAACCGGCCGCAGCCCAGGTGGACTTGTTCAACGGGCCGCCAAGGGGGAGTGCCGGCAGTCCACTTCTCAGTCGGGGCCCTGATTGCTGCACGAATACCTTCAGATCGTCCGCTCCTTCAACCGCGACGTACGCCTCTACCTGCTGAGCGGAGCCCTGGTGGGATTCGCCTCCTCCAGCGGCATCTACAGCCTGCTTCTCAACATCTACCTGCTGCGCCTCGGGCACGACATCGAGTTCGTCGGCTTCGTCAACGCCGCCGGCGCGGCCGCCTACGCCCTGTTCTGCATTCCGGCAGGGGCGATGGGCAGACGCTGGGGGGCGCGCCGGATGATCGTCCTCGGCCTCGCGCTCGTCGCCGTCGGCAACGCCATGCTGCCCTTCGCCGAGTTCGTGCCGCGCGCATGGCAGGCCGACTGGCTGATAGTCACCCGCCTGCCGCGCGCCTTCGGGTTCGCTCTCTCCATTGTCAACGCCGGTCCCTTCCTGCTCTCGATCACGACGCGGGTCGAGCGCATCCACGTGTTCGCGGTGCAGGCGGCGATGTGGCCGATCGCCGGGTTCGCAGGCAACCTCGTCGGAGGGGTGCTGCCCGGGATCTTCGCGGCCCTGATGGAGGCCTCCCTCGACGGCCCGGCCCCGTACCGGTACCCGCTGTTCCTCGCCGCGGTGATGATCGTACCGGCAGTTCTCGCCGTCGCCGCCACGAGACCGGCTGCAGGCAGCCTGGCGGGCGGCGGCCCCGATGCGGAGTCGCCGCGTCCCCGCGGGCCCATGGCCGCGGTGGCGGGGGCCGGCTTCCTCTGCGCCATCTCCATGGCGACCCAGCAGACCTTCTTCAACGTCTACATGGACGACTTCCTCGGAGAGCCGACGGCGCTGATAGGAGCCGTCGCCGCCACCGCCATGCTGGTGAGCGGGCTGGCGGCCCTGTCGACGCCGCTGATCGTCGCCTCGCGGGGTCAGCGGGCAACCATTATCGCCACCTCGCTGCTGCAGGCGGCCGCCCTGCTCCCGGTCATGCTGTCGGGGAGCTGGGCTGCCGCGGCCTGCACCCTCCTGCTGGTGCAGTCGCTGGCGGCGGTCCGCTTGCCGACCCTGACGGTCTTCCAGCAGGAGATCGTGCCGCCGCGCTGGCGGCAGGGGATGGCGGCGGTGAGCTCGATGGCCATGGGGTGCTCCTTCATGCTGACCGGCAGCTTCGGCGGGCAGGTGATCGCCGCTTCCGGGTACGGGACCCTGTTCGCGATTGCCGCGGTCGCCAGCATCGCGGGGACCGTGCTCTTCGCGATCTACTTCCACCCCGCCCGCAACGAGGAGCTGAAGACGGCGGCGGCGCAGGCGGCTTGACGGGGCTGGGGTAACCGCATGAGTTCGTCTTGATGCAGAGTCCGTAGCCTCCGGCTGGCGATTACATGGCGAACCCAACCACTGACGACCTCAAGGGACAGCTGGAAGAGCGTGGATTCTGCCTCCTCGAAGGGGTGATTCCCGCGGCCGCGGTCGGCCCGGTGCGCGCCGATGTCCTGGGCGCCGTCGACAGGCACCGGCAGGAGCGCAGGGACGCGCCGGCGAACATCGGCGCGGTCTCCGGTCTGATCCGCTACTGCCAGTCCTTCACCCCGTACCTCGTCGAAGACCGGCTCGCCGCCCTCTGCCAGGCCCTGCTGGGGGAGCATTACCGGGTCTCCTACACCTCCTCGATCGTCAACTATCCGGGCAACGCCCGCGGCGACTGGCACGCCGACTGGCCCTTCAACCAGCGCAACGCCGGCCACATAGAGGCCCCGTACCCGGACATGGTCATGCACCTGACGACCCTGTGGATGCTCTCCCCGTTCACCAGGGAGAACGGCGGCACCCTCGTGGCGCCGGGAAGCCACCGCGAGCCCGACAACCCCAGCGCCGGCAACGGCGTCGATCCGCAGTCCGTTCTCGAAGGGGAGACCGCTCTCACCGGCGACCCCGGCACGGTGGCCGTGCTCGACAGCCGGCTGTGGCACGCCGCCGCGCCCAACGGGTCGGACCAACCCCGGGTCGGGCTGGCGATCCGCTTCGCCCCCTGGTGGCTCAACCTCGACAGCCTGATGCCGGGAAGCGACGAGCGCCGCCGGCTCGCCGACGAGAGGGGACTGAAGGAAAACCTGGTTCCCCCGGTGCCTCGCGAGGTGTTCGAGGGGCTGGCCGAGGAGGTCAGGCCGCTGTTCCGCCACTGGGTTCGCTAGGGCGCCGGCAGGTTGGCCGGAGCCCAAGAGTTCGCCGATGACCGCCGGCACTAACTCTCTCCGGGCAGCAGAGCCGGGAGCTCGTCATAGTGGGAGAATACGGCGTCCGCCCCGGCGTCAAGCAGCACCGCGGCGGGATGCGACGAGGTGAATCCCAGGGCCTTCATGCCCGCGGCCTTCGCCGCGGCGATGCCGGGAACCGAGTCCTCCACGACGCTGCAATTTCCCGGCTCCGCGCGGAGGAGTCCGGCGGCGTGCAGGAACAGGTCGGGCGCCGGCTTGCCGCGGGCGACGTCGGAGGCGCTGCAGACGACATCGAAGAAACCCTCCAGGCCTGCGGTCCTCAGGGAGAAGCGGATCTTCCGATGCCGGCCGGAGGAGGCGACGGCCATGGGCACCGCCCCGGCCTCGAGCCGGCGCAGCACCCGCTTCAGTCCGGGAAAGCTCCGCAGGCGGCCGCGGGCTGCGGCGAAGAACTCCTGCTCCTTCTCGTCGATCAGGCCGTCGCCGGGATCGATTTCGGGGTGCCGCTCCCGGAAGTAATCGAGGACGGCGCCGTCGCTCTGGCCGATGAAACCCTCGATGTCGGCGAGCCGGACCGCGATGCCGCGGCGCCGCAACACCGGCAGCCAGGCGCCGCAGCTCATCCCCTCGCTGTCGACGAGCACTCCATCGACGTCGAAGATGACAGCGTACATGGCAACTCCCTAAGTTAACCGCTACTGGCAGACCGGATTCGCGCTGGCGCCGGTTTGGGCTGCGGCCGGCCCTGGCCGCCCCCGGGGCAGCGCGGAACCTGAAAAGGCACAGATTCCCGGAGGCGGGCATGAGCGCCTCCCGCGGGGGTTCGCATGACGAGACGGACACACATCCTGCTCTTCCTCGCAACGGTCCTCGCTTTCCATCCGAGCAGCGCCCCGGGAGTGGTCGTCTACCGCATCGGATCCCCGTTTTCCGAGGCTGAGAAGGACAGCCTCGAAGGCATCGGTATCGATTTCGAGGAGATACCCTGGTCGGCCTCGCAGCTTCAGGAGGCACTCGAACCCGATTCGCTGAAGGCGGGTTCGCTGCAACCGAACTACTTCGATGAAGACGAGGACATCGCCGCGACCCTGTTGACCAGGGACGGATGGGTGGGGGTGAAGAACTTCGCGAACGTAGACAGGCTGCTCGGCCAGGTCCTTGTCGACCAGGATCCGGCCACCGCCCACACCTGGCCTGCCATCGCTCCCGAGAGTTTCAACGTGGCGACCGGGTTCAGCAACGAGGTTCGCAACACCGAGCAGGTGACCTTCGATCTGGGCGGCCGCTTCCTCGTCAGGGAGGTGAGGCTCCGGCCTTCGCCGGAATTCCCCGAGCATTTCCTCGAGTGGATTCAGATAGGGGTCAGCGACAGGGGGTTCCACGCCGGCAACTGGGTCCCGGATTTCCCGGCGATAGCCGAGGTGAAGGAGAACACCCAACCCGAGATTCGCGTGGTTCTCGACTCGCCGGTATCGACGGAAGCGGTCCAGCTGCGGGTCCTGCGCCAGACTCCCAAGGAGATCGGCATCGCCGATTTCGAGCTCTACGGGGGAGGGTTCGTCAGCCGGGCGTCGTACGAATCGGACATCATCGCACTGGACGACATCGCCAGCTGGGGGGAGATCCGTTCGTCCGGACGGCGCGATCCCGGGGCCCGGGTCGATATCCACACCCGTTCGGGGATGGACCCGCAGCCGGTTCTCTTCTGGGAAGCCCGCCCCGAGCTGCAGGACAGCGTCAAGTTCCTCCGCGGAGGCGGCGACCTGGACCTTGCGGAGTACAGGCGCCGGTACGGCAGGCTGTCCGATGTGCTCAAACCGGCGGACGAGCAGGACCGGGTTACTCCCGATACCGAGAACTGGAGCTTCTGGTCCAGTCCCTACCCGTTCGAGACCACAGGCGCAGTTGCCGATATCGTATCGCCGGGTCTGCGGCGGTTTTTTCAGATAAGAGCGGATTTCTCGTCCACCACTGAAGACGGCGGCAGGATCGACTACATCGAATTCAGGGCGTCGTCCCCCCCGGCGGTGAGCGAGCTCGTGGGGGAGATTTTCCCGATCGTCACCGAGATCGGCAGGTCGGCCCATTACACCTATTACATCAGGCCGGGAATCGGCCCAGACGACGGCAGCTTCGACGGGCTGGAGATATCGACCCCTTCCGGTGTCGTCTCGGTCGATTCCCTGCGCATCGACACGAGGAACCAGGAGGAATTCAGCTGGTCGCTGCACGAAGACGGCCTGGGGTTCGACCTGCTGCTCCCGCGCAAACTGACGCCGGCGGACAGCGGCGCCCTGGTGGAGGTGATCTTCAACGCCCCGGTGCTGAGGGAGGTAGGGACCCTGTTCGAGGGCAGGGTGTTCGATACCTCCAGGCCGCACGAGGTGCGGCAGCGGGTCGTCCCCGGCAACGCCGCCGACGAGATCGAGAGCGACCGCCTCTCCGTCACCACCGCCCTGAGCAGGTCCCTGGTAGCTTTTACCCGGGTTTCGCCGAACCCGTTCACGCCCAACGGCGATGGCGTCAACGACGTGGTCGGCGTTTCCTACAAGCTCCTGCGGGTAACCGCGGCCGTCCCCGTTGCCATCGAGGTGTTCGACGTGGCGGGTCGCCCGGTGAGGCGAGTGTACGCGGGAGACGATCCGCTCGGGGAGTATTCCCACGTATGGGACGGAACCGACGATGCCGGCCTCCTCGTGCCGCCGGGTTTGTACCTGTATCGAATCTCCGCGGACGTGCAGTCGCGCCGGGAGACCCGCAGCGGCGCCGTTTCCGTGGTCTATTGAGCCTGTGAAAACCGTCGCCTGGCTCCTGTGCGCCCTGGCCCTGTCGAACGCCTCCCGGGGGCAGGAAGGATATACCCTCCAGCCCGGAAGAGTCATCGTCGACTCGAAAGAGCACTGGGAGCACTGGCAGTCCGCTGCCAACACGGTCCGTATAACCGACGACAGGGTGAGACCGGTCTTCATCCGCAAAAGCACGCGCCTGCAGACCGGCCGCGGCGAAGTGGTGGTCCCCGGCGTCAACGCCGTCCGCAACGCCGCACGCTTCGGGGGCGGGATCAGGGCGGCCGGCTCCAACGACGCCGGTGCCGCAGCGCTGACGGACGGCAGCCCCGACACCTACTGGGAACCGGACACCTCCGCCCCGCTGGAGGACTGGTGGGTACAGATCGATCTCGGGCGCACCGTTTCGGCCACCCGGATCGTGCTGGTGTTCGTCGAGGAGGACCTGGGAGATCCCTTCCTGCAGTTCAAGGTGACCACCTCGCAGGGAGAGGTGAACATCGGCCCGATGTTGTACAGGACCCGCTTCACGACGAACAGGCCGGTAAAGCGGGAGCGCGTCTTCGAGATCGATCTCACCCGGCAGCTGCCGACCAAGTGGCCGGATGCCACCGGCGGCTTCACCGGCGACGTGATCCGCTACGTCGGAGTGGCGGCCACCGACAGCGACTACGGCCGGGCGAGGAAGGTTTCCCGGGCCGAATACGAGCGCCTCCCTGCCGAACGCAGGGGAACCGTGGAATATTACCGGCGCGACCCGTCGGGCAGGGAGCGGTTGTTGCTCGCCAGGGAGCACTGGGACGCTCTCGAGGGCACCGGCGCCCAGGGTTCGGTGGTCTACTACCGCCGCGAGCTTCCCAGGCTGGCCGAGGTCGAGGTCTGGACCGTCGGCGACAACATCGGGACCGGAGTGTTGGAGCGCGGCGGGTCCGTTACGAGCGTCGAGAACAACGGCGCCGAAGGGACCCTGGTGGATGGCGACTTCTTCGGCCAGGTGCTCTACTGGCCCGCCCGGGGGGGCTACAATGCAGAAAGGCTGTTGCCGTCCGAACCGGCCGATTCGGAGCGGTCGCTGATCATCGATCTCGGGGGCGCTTTCTTCCTGGACAACATCAGGGTGCTGCAGATAGCCGCGAGGGCGTTGACCAAACCGTTTCCCCAATACCGGATACAACTGTCGGACGGCTCCACTCATGCCGGCGGCAGCCTGGCCTGGACCACGGTGGGAACGTTCAGGAACGCCGCCGCCAGCAGCGCGAGCTCCAGTTCCACCAGGCACCAGCAGATCTACAACAATTTCAGGTTCCCCCTGATCAGGGCCAGGTACTTCGCCTTCACCTACAGGATGTTCCCGAACGTCGAGGAAGTGCGGGCTGCCGACACCTTCGCCCTGTCCGAGATCCAGTTCTTCGGAGAGGGGTACATGCCCGAGACCCGGGTCTCGTCGGTGTTCGGAGGCGACTCTCCGTTCATCGAGCTGGGACGCACTCCCCGGAACCTCGCTTCGATCGAGTGGGACGCCGACCTGCCGCCGGGGACGGACCTGGTCCTGCAGACGCGAACCGGCGATACGGTCGAGTCCGTCACCCACTATTTCAAAAAGAACGGAGAGGAGTACCCCGGCACCGAGGAAGAGGCCGCGGAGGCGCACGCGTCGGACAAAAAGTTCTTCGGGGAGAATTCCGTGGGCCCGGTCGTTGCCGAAACGATCCCGGGCAGCGACTGGAGCGGCTGGAGTCAGCCCTATCTCCGATCAGGCGAAAGGATCACCTCCCCCAGTCCGCGGAAGTTCGCGGCGGTCAGAGCGACGTTGTTGACGGAAGATCCCCTGAAAGCAGCCACCCTGCGCTCCGTGGCGCTGAATTTCGTGACCCCGGTGGCGCGCAGGATCGTGGGCGAGGTACTGCCCTCCCGCCTGGAGCGGATCGGGGCGAGGCAGGCCTTCTCCTATTTCGTTCGTTCCACCTTCGAGGCGGACAGCCGGGGGTTCGACGAGATCCTGATCGAGGCGCCCGAGGGCGTAGAGATGGAGCTGAAGCAGGTGAACGTAAGCGCGGCGGGACAGCCGGCAGCGACCTATACGGGGGCGAGCGAAGGGTTCGCGGTGGTGAGGGAATCCGACTCGCTCTGGGTGCGCCTGCCGGCTCCGGTCAGGACGACGGACGGCCCGGTGCTGGTGGAGCTGGAGTACGAGACGACCCTGTTCGGGTACAACACCTTCTTCACCGGGTCGATGGGGCATTCGGCGTACGAAAATTCGTGGCAGAGGGTGGATGACGGCGACGCCAACGGGGTTGCGGACAGCGAAACCACGGTCGTCCTGGCGTTGCAGCCGGGGAATGTGCTGGAGGATATCGAGGCCGATGCCGGTTTCACCCCCAACGGCGACGGCGTCAACGACGAGCTGTCGATCGCCTTTTCCCTGATGCGGGTGGGCTCCCCGGTGCCGGTCGGGATGGAGATCTACGACCTGGGCGGCCGGCTGGTACACCGGGTGGGAGATGCCGCGCTCGAGACGGGCCGCCATACCCTGACCTGGACCGGCGCCGACCGCGCCGGTGCGACCGTGCCTCCGGGTATCTACCTGCTGCGCCTCGACGTCGACGTCGATTCGAAATCCGGGAGGAACACCTCGATCCATCGCCTCGCCCACGTCGCCTATTGACATCGAGCTGCAACGGCGCCGGAGCCTGTCGCCGGTGGGTAGTGTTTGTGTTCCTTCCTATTTTGTCTGATGGCCGTTCCGGCCCCCTTTCCACGGGCAGGGCCGGGACTCGTTCGGCAGCACGCGACCCGAAATGAAAATCCGATGATCGACGTACGGACCATACGCAACGACCCCGATTCCCTGCGCCGGGCGATCCGCCGGCGCCGCGTCGACCCGGCTAGGGCGGACATCGACCGCTGGCTCGCCCTCGACAAGAAACGCCGCCGGCTGCAGGCGGAGATCGACGAGGTCAACGGCGAGAAGAAGCAGCTCGCCCGGCTCGGCAGGACCGACCCCGAGGCCGCCCGCAGCAGGGGGCAGGAGCTGCGCGAGAAGGGGCGCCGGCTCGAAGCCGAGCTCGGCGAGGTCAGCGGCGAGTGGCAGCGGATCCTCGACTGGTTCCCCAACTGGCCCCACCCCGACATGCCGGACGGCGACGACGAGTCCGACAACCCCGAGGAGAAGGTGTGGATCCCGGGGGCCGGGTACCGCCCCCGCGAGGAACTGGGAAACGGCGGCCACAGCGCCGCCTCCATGCCGGCGATGCCGCTGCACGCAAGCGGCGAGTTCGCGCCGCGGCAGCACGCCGACCTCGGCCCCGCATTCGGCATGGAGACCGCCCAGGCCGGCGAGGTCTCCGGCTCCCGCTTCGCCTACATCCGCGGGCCCGCGGCCCGGATGCAGCTCGGCCTGCAGCAGCTGCTGTCCGGAGAGCTGCTGCGCCGGGGCTACGAGATGATGGTGCCGCCGCTGCTGGTGCGCGAGCGCTCCCTCTACGGGACCTCCCACTTTCCCGAGGGGCGCGACCAGGTGTACGCCATCCGGACCGACAACGTCGAGGAGGGAACCGAGCTGTTCCTCGTCGGCTCCTCCGAGCCGGCCAACTTCAGCTACTTCATGGACCGCACCCTGACCGAGGAGGAGCTGCCGGTCCGGGTGTTCGCCTCCACCACCTGCTTCCGCTCCGAGGCCGGCTCCTGGGGCAGGGACGTCAAGGGAATAAAGCGGGTGCACCAGTTCGACAAGATCGAGATGAACTCGGTCTGCGCCGCGGACCAGTCGCAGCAGCTGTACGAGGAGTTCGGCGAGATCAACGAGTGGCTGCTGCAGACCCTCGAGCTGCCCTACCGCTCGGTCGACAAGTGCGGCGGCGACGCCGGCTACCTCGCCAGCCACCGGCAGCGCGACTTCGAGGTCTGGCTGCCGGGCAGCGGCGAGTTCATGGAGGTCATGACCGACACCAACACCACCGACTACCAGGCCCGCCGCCTCAACATCCGCTACAAGGGCAAACAGGGCGGGCCGAGGTTCTGCCACACCGTCAACGACACCGGCTGCGCCATGGGGCGGATGCTGATTTCCATCGTCGAGAACTACCAGCAGGCCGACGGTTCGGTGATGGTCCCCGGGGCGCTCCGCGACGCCGTCGGCCGGGACTTCGTCGCCGCGGGCTGACGGCCGCTTGCCGGCGGTGGCCGCGGCCGGGCGATGACCGGTGCCGCCGGAATCGAGTACAGCCAACCGATAGTTTCCCGATGCCTGCGATATACTACAGCCCGCCGATAACCTGATGACTGCGCGAATCCTGGACGGAAACGAGATAGCCGCGGGGATGCGGGAGAAGATGCGGCGGGAGGTTGCCGCTCTCCGGGTGTGGCACGGCCTCGTCCCGGGGCTGGCGGTGGTGCTGGCCGGGGACGACCCGGCGTCCCTCTCCTACGTCAAGGGGAAGCGCCGCGCCTGCGGGAAGATCGCCATCGACTCGCGCGAGCACCGGCTTCCCGGCGGCGTCCCGCAGGAGGAGCTGCTGGAATTGATCGCCGCCCTCAACGCCGACGAGGCGGTCCACGGAATCCTCGTGCAGCTGCCCCTGCCGCAAGGCCTGGACGAGAGCCTCGTCCTCAACGCCGTCGATCCCGGCAAGGACGTCGACGGCCTGCACCCGGTGAACCTCGGCCGTATGGTGCGCCAGGAATCAGGCTTCCTCCCCTGCACCCCGCACGGGGTGGTGCAGATGCTGAGGCGCAGCGGCATCGAGGCCGCGGGAAAGCACGTCGTCGTCGTGGGGCGCAGCACCCTGGTCGGCAGGCCGCTGGCCAACATGCTGGCGCAGAAAGGGGAAGGGGCCAACGCCACGGTGACGATCTGCCACACCGGCACCCGCGACATCGGCGCCCACACCCGCGCCGCCGACATCCTGATCGCCGCGGCCGACCGCCCCCGCATCATTACCGAGGACATGGTCGCCGAGGGCGCCGTGGTGATCGACGTCGGGGTGGTGCGCATCAGGGATTCCACCCGCAGAAGCGGCTATCGCCTGGTCGGCAACGTCGACTTCGACCGCGTCAGCAGGAAGGCGAGCGCCATCACCCCGGTCCCGGGAGGGGTGGGGCCGATGACGATCGCGATGCTGCTTTTCAACACCATTCTCGCCGCCAGGCGGGCCGCCGGGCCCGGCTGAGCGCCGGCAGGAAACGGAGCTACTCATGGCAGCCCCCGTCGTTCCGATACTGATCGGGGACCGGTGGACCGAGCCCGAGACGGCCGAGTCCACCCCCGTCCACCAGCCCTCGAGCGGCGCCGTGATCGCGCGCGCTCCCCAGTGCACGGCCCGGGAGGTCGACATCGCCGTCCGCACGGCCCGGGAGGCCTTCCCCGGCTGGGCGCGGACCCCGGCTCCTGACCGGGCCCGGGTGCTGTTCCGCTACCGCGAGCTGCTCGAGGCGCGCTTCGAGGAACTTGCCCGCCTGGTCGTGCGCGAGAACGGCAAGACCCGCGAGGAGGCCCGGGGGGACGTCCGCCGCGGCATCGAGGTCGTCGAGTTCGCCTGCGGCGTCGGCCATCTCGCCAAGGGGGAGATTCTGCCGGAGCTGGCGCGCGGCATCGACGGCTGGGCGACGCGCGAGCCGGTCGGGGTCTGCGCCGGCATAACGCCGTTCAACTTCCCGGCCATGGTGCCGATGTGGATGTACCCCCTGGCGATCGCCTGCGGCAACAGCTTCGTCCTCAAGCCGAGCGAGAAGGTGCCGCTCACCGCCAATCGCCTCGCCGAGCTGTTCCTCGAGGCCGGCCTGCCGCCCGGGGTTTTCAACGTCGTCCACGGCGGCAGGGAGGTGGTCGAGGCCCTGTGCGTGCACCCGGAAATCGCCGCGGTCAGCTTCGTCGGTTCCTCCGGGGTCGCCGGCCGGGTGTACGAGCTGGCCGCCCGGCACGGCAAGCGGGTGCAGTCGGCCGGCGGCGCCAAGAACGTGCTGCTGGCGATGCCGGACGCGGTCGAGAGCGGGCTCCTCGGGGAGGCCCTGGCCGGGAACGCGACGATTGACGCGATCATGGGCTCGGCCTTCGGCTGCGCCGGGCAGCGCTGCATGGCCGGCTCCCTGCTGATGGGCGTCGGCAAGGGGGCCGAGCCGCTGCGCGAGCAGGTCCTGGCGGCCATGGACGGCCTCGAGGTCGGCGACACCCTGGCCGACCGCGGCGCCGGCATGGGGCCGGTGATCGACCCGGCCGCCCGGCAGCGGCTGTTCCGCTGCATCGAGGAGGCGCCGGACCAGGAGCTCGAGGTGGCCCGCGACGGCCGCGAGGGCATCCCCGGGGAGGGGTTCTTCGTCGGCCCCACCCTGCTCGACCGGGTGACCCCCGCCCACAAGGTGTTCAGCGAGGAGCTGTTCGGCCCGGTGCTCGGGATGATGCGGCCGTCGTCCATCGACGAGGCGATCGCCTGGGTCAACCGCATCCCGTTCGGCAACGCCGCCACCATCTTCACCCGCGACGGGGCGGCGGCGCGCCGCTTCGCCCGCGAGGCCGAGTGCGGCATGATCGGCATCAACCTCGGGGTGCCGGCGCCGATGGCCCTGTTCTCCTTCTCCGGCTGGGACCAGTCGTTCTTCGGGGACCTGCACGTCCAGGGGAGCGAGGGGGTGCTGTTCTACACCCGGCAGAAGACGGTGCTGGCGCGCTGGCCCGACTGAAGGCTATTCCCAACATTTCCGGCATTCCGGGGGCCGGGATATCACAACTCAACCTGGGACACGACCCGTATGAGCGAGCAGCAGCAACAGCAGAGCAAGGGGAGCGGGCGGCTGAACGCGGAGGAGTACCGCGAGCTGTTCGAGGAGTGCCACGACGCCATGGCGATCATAGCCCGCGACGGGACCATCCTCGACGCCAACCACGCGGCCAGCGAGCTGTTCGCCTGGCCCCATGCCGAGTTCCTCGGCATGAACATCCGCTCCGTCTACGCCGATCCCGAAGACCGCGCCCGCTACCAGGAGCAGGTCGAGCGCGACGGGTTCGTCCGCGACTTCGAGGTCGTCTTCGTCACCCGCGACGGGCGCCGGCTCGACTGTCTGTTGACCACCGTAGTGCGGCGCGCCCCCGACGGCAGTGTCAGCGGCTACCAGGGCATCGTCCGCGACATCAGCGAGCGCAAGCGCATGGAAAAGGAACTGCGCCAATACTACGAACAGGTGCGCTCCATGACGGCCGGGTTCGTCGCCATCGAAGACCGCGAGCGGCGGCGCATCGCCGTCGGCCTGCACGACCGCGTCGGCCAGACCCTGGCCGCGTCGCAGATGAAAATCGGAGTGCTGCGGCAGGCGGAGGAGGAGGAGCGGCAGGCCATGCTCGACGACCTGCAGGGTCTGCTCGACCGGATGGACGGAGAACTGCGCACCCTCATCTTCGAGCTCAGTCCGCCCGTGCTCCACGACTTCGGGCTGGTGGCCGGCCTGCGGTGGCTCGCCGGCAAACTCGAACAGGAGCACGGGTTGCGGGTGCGTCTGGAAAGCGAGGGGGACTGTGAGGTGGCGGATGAGGGTCTGCGCGCTACGTTGTTCCGCTGCCTTCGCGAGCTGTTGCTCAACGTCTCCCGCCACGCCGGCACCGACGCGGCCGTAGTCTCCCTGCGCCGCGACGAGACGCAACTGAGCCTGGCGGTCGCCGACCGCGGCCAGGGCTTCGAGCCCTCTCCGGATGGTGCCCGGCAGCGCTTGGGTTTCGGCCTGTTCAGCATCGGCGAATGCCTGAGTCAGGCCGGCGGTTCCTTCGACATCGAATCGGCGCCGGGGCAGGGGACGCGCTGCGTGCTGGCGGTCCCTTCCTCGGCGCTGGAGCGAAAGGAGAACTCCCGATGACGACCCGCGTCTTGCTGGTGGACGATCACGAGCTGGTGCGCGACGGGTTGCGCACCCTGTTCGCGCAGGACGAGGAGTTCGAGGTGGTGGGCGAAGCCGGGGACGCGCGCACTGCGGTGGAGCTGGCCTCGGCCTGCCGGCCGGACATCGTGGTCATGGACGTATCCCTGCCCGACCTGAGCGGAATCGAGGCGACGCGCCAGGTCCTCGGCCAGGCCCCGGAGGTGAAGGTGGTGGCCCTGTCGGTGCACGCCGACCAGCAGTACGTCGCCGGCATGCTGGAGGCGGGGGCCTCGGGGTACGTGGTGAAAGGGGCGGCGGCGTCCGAGTTGCTGCGGGCGGTGAGGGCTGCCCTGGCCGGCCGCACCTACTTGAGCCCGGAGTTGGCCGGCGCCGTGTACGACCAGGTGAAGGCCCTTGCCGGACATCCAGAGCTGAGCGAGCAGGAGCGCGAGGTAGTTCGGCTCATCAGCGATGGGCTGACCACACGGCAAATTGCCAGGCAACTGAACCTCAGCGTGAACACCGTCCACACGCACCGGAAGCACATCATGAAGAAGCTCGACCGGCACAACGTGGCGGCCTTGACCAAGTACGCGGTCAGTACCGGGCTTACCTCGCTGTAGCTCCCGTCAGGACAGTCCGGTCTCCCCGGGATTTTCCACCCACTCCAAACCTCTTCCAAGCCGGCCAATTTTCGGCAAAAAACCGGCTTTTTCCGGCAAAATACCCTGATCAGGGTATAAAAAATCACCCGATCGGGTGATACCGAAGCCGCCATTTCGGTGCGATCTTAAATCCAGGACGAACGAAAGATGGCATGGTTTGGGAATGAGCCCAGGGCGGGAGAAAGGAGAAGGAAACCGCGAGGACGACGTTGCTGCCCCCGTGCCCCCAAGGAAAGCATCTGGGGATTGGCAGGGATGACTTGGCGCAAACAATCGGCAGTATGGATCACCTTTTCTCTGGAAAATCGCAAGCGCTTGGTGCCCCTTAGACAAACCAAATCGGCGCCCAGAGGTATCCAGATCATGTCATTGATTTCTCCTCTCGTACCTGAATGGCTTGGTTTCCCGGTACAGGTCAAGTTCAGGCAAACTAAAATCGGGGAAAAAGGAGCAAGACATGCGACAGCTCAGAGTGTTTCTCACCGTTTTGGCGGTGGTTTCCTTTGGCACTGCGTTCATGTTGAGCGCACATTCGTTCACCACCACCGCCAGTTCGTCTGGGGCTTGCGCCTATGCGTGTTCCCAAGCAGGACACGGAAGCTCAGAATGGCACGATTGCGATGAGGGACATTGCAAGTGCTCGCACTAAAACCCTGAAGGGACCTCAGGCACCAAGGTCTACCCCCGACGGACGAGTCTCCATGCCCATTTTTGCGTGGAGTGCTCGTCCGTCCGGTGGAAGGTGCATTTATGGGTTGCCCTTTGCCCTAACTAAGCTTAGGTTGGCCATGAAAGCGGTCCTCCATTTGGTTGACTTGAAGTGATGATAAAACGGAAGTGATGATAAAACGATGGTCCCTATCGGTCGTTCTCTATTGGCTCTGGGCCTCCTTCTCCCGCTGACAGTGCCATTCGGTGCCCATGTGGGTGATCGTGTGTACCCGATCGCCTACCTCAGCGACGAGATGCTCGAGGAGATCCGGCTCGACGACGGGTCGGTGGACGAGTGGTACGAGTTGGTCGGCGAACCCACCATGACCCTGCTGGATTTCACGGAAGAAAATGAAGGTTCGGCACCTGATCCTGCCGACCTTGACTTCCGCATCTGGCTGGCCTGGCACGACGAACCAGCACGGTTATATGTGGCTTTTGTGGCCAGCGATGACGTATACAAGAACGGACACGATTACAACGTGGATTGGGCCACATCCTCACGGGATAATATGTATAACTATGACAGCATCATGCTGGCATTCGACGGCGATCATAGTGGGAGTGCTGGCTGTTCTAGTTGCTCAGAGGAGGAGTGGCTGGATCTCTCTGGACGAACTCAGAGATATGCAGCCATTGCCCATACCAACGGTCCGAACTTGGATGACTTTGGCACCAGGTTTTATACCGATTCGTTTGCCTGGACAGCGTTGCCTCCCTATGGGGACGGCGGTGGTGGGGTAGCAGGAGAAGCTCCCTTTATCAGCGTGATCGAGCTTTATGTTACGCCATTCGACCAGAAGGGTGATGCGTGGGATAGCGTCGAGGGAGCCGTGATCAGCGATCTGGCTGCCGGTCAGATCGTCGGCTTTACGATTGCAGTGCATGATTATGACCCACCTGATAATTCCTGGATGCAGTGGAGTCCCGAAGCCACTTCTGACACAGACTGGGATACCTTCTTTACTATATTGGGCTATAAAGCGGATCGTTTTTTCGATGGTATTCTGCTGCCCGAATTGGACGAACCGGAAGTCTCTGCGATCTCGTCGAATTCTTGGGGGCGAATCAAAGCCTCCTTGGAGATGGAGTAGCCAAGGGAGGGTTTGGCCATCCCTTTAAGAAAGAGCCGACCGTTTCGGTAAGGGCCCGTATCTTTGATTTATCCAACACCCAGCCCTACCTGTCTTGGATGCGTCGGGCATTCGAGGATTATAAGGTAATCGGTTTCCACGTGGTTATTTACGACTGCTACCCAAGGGGAGGAAGCCAGGACTGCCGTGGACGCTTGGGATGCCGGACGTTTTCGCTGACCCGGGACCGCTATATTGACGGCCTTTTGCTGGGTCCTGACGGGAGTGTAGAATCAGGCGAAGGCGAAGACAGCGCGGTGGAATCCGTATCCAGGGGCGTGGAATAAGCCGCCTTGCAGGAGGAGTAAGGCATGAGCCCTTCGATCTTGGCCGGCTTCCTGCTGCTTGTAATGTTGCTAGCCGATGGCCCTCCTGCGACAGCCCATGACCGCGGGGGAAGCGTATTCGTTCTTTCCCAGGACAGGGGTTCTCCCAGGCGCGTTTCGGTGGTGGACAGCACGGACATGCCCTGCTGGATGCCGGACGGACGGGGCGTCTTGTACGTTGCCCATACGAGCAGGGTGAACGCCTTCCATCTAGTGTCCACGGCTCGGGTTTTACTCCTGAACATTCCCATACGTTCCCCCTTCATTAGCGTGGCCGGGGTATCCGCCAAGCCGGGCGGGGCGGAAATTGCCTTCGGGGGTGAAATGGAAGCCGGGGGATGGGACATTTTCTGCATGGGCCTGCTGGGGGCCGCAAACGGGCCGGAGCTAATGGTCCCGGACGGGATCTTTCCCGCTTGGTCCCCCGATGGCCAGCACTTCGCGTTCACCACGTACCGCACGGGCGACATGGAGCTGTTCCTCGCCGATCAAACGGGGAAAAACCTCCGCAACCTGACCAACCACCCGGCCTATGATGCCCGGGCAACGTGGTCCCCGGACGGTCGCCGGCTGGCTTTCGAATCGGATCGTTACGGCAACATTGAAATCTGCGTCCTTGAAGTGGAAACCGGGGTCGTGACCCGGATGACGAACCACCCCGATGAAGATCGGGAACCGGCTTGGTCCCGCAACGGAGAAATCGCTTTTGCGTCCAATCGGGACGGCCTGTTCAGCATCTACCGCATGGCGCCGGACGGCACAGCTGTCACCCGATTGACCATGGGCAGCCAAGACCGCCAGCCTGCTTGGGCTCCGACAGGCGACAGTCTATGTTTCGTTTCTAGGCCGAATCGATAAAGCCACGGTTCGATCTGGAGACGGTGTCCTGTAGCACGAGGGCAACCAGATTTGGCTCCGGTCAATTTGGGTCCCTACCCACCAGACGTGCCTCCCGTCTCTGGATAGCCGTGCCGTTTACCCGAGATCGGGGAATCCTGTGAACTTGCCAGCCAGCCGACATCCCGGTTTTCCGGCCAAGCCATCGAGCCGGGGCAGCTGACCCTGCACCAGGACCGGGGCGCTCCGATGACGGCCAAGACCTTCTCGCAACTGCTGGTCGATCTCGATATCCTGGCCAGCTAAAGCAGCCCGCGGACGGCCGACGATAACCCCTATTCGGAGAGCCAGTTCAAAACCGTCAAATACGCCCCGGCGTATCCGGGTCGCTTTGCCGCACCGACGGCACGGGAATTACTTCTCTGTCGCACTACGTCAGCACCACGCGTTCGCCCACGAGTGATCACCGTCGATCTCCAATCCGATCACCTTCCCGACAGCAGGGACAAGACCATGATCTCGGAACTGCGGCCGAATGGTATTGTAGGGTTGATGGTAGCGGTGTTTGATGAGGACTCTCAGGAACGGGGTTATGACGCAATCTTTCTTTTACCCGGGCCATATAGACCACGATTCCGAGTATGGGCCGGTCCAGTTTGCCGATGGGTTGCTTGTCCCTGTTGGTGGACTGGAAACTGCAGTGGAGTCGGCTTCGTGGGGTCGTATCAAGGAAAGAGCGCGGTCGAGTCGGTTTCCTGGGGGCGGAGCCCACGGCGCCGGACTTTTTCCGGCCAATCCCCCGTTTTTCGGAAACGTCAACCGATCGGGTGACAGGGATGTCACCTGATCAGGGGACCAGAAAAAAAAAATCACCTGATCAGGTGATACCCGGAGCCGCGTTTCCGGTGCGATCTTTAAATCCAGGAGAAACGAAAGATGGCATGGTTTCGCAGAATGAGGCAGGGCGGTAGAAAGGAGAACCGCGACGCGCGCACCCCGCGCAACGCGGCGAAGGAGTGACCGAATCATGACCATCAGAGTAGTACTGGCAGACGACCATGAAATGCTGCGAGGAGAGGTGAGGAAGTTCCTTGCCGGGCAGGACGGCATGGAGGTTGTGGGGGAGGCGGTCGACGGGGAATCCGCTCTGGAACAGGCGCGCCTGCTGCAACCCGTCGTCGTCGTCATGGACATCAGCATGCCGGGGGGCGGCGGGGTTGCCGCCACCCGGCAGATCCGCGCCGAACTTCCCGGGGTGCGGGTGGTGGCCCTGTCCCTTTACAGCGAAAGCGTCTACGTCCGGGGGATGCTCGATGCGGGGGCTTCGGGGTACGTGGTCAAGGATTCGATAGTTCGTGACCTGGTTCCGGCGATCCAAAGCATTGCCGCGGGCAAGCGGTATTTGAGCCCGGAGATCGACTTTCAGGACGGTATCGAAGAAACGGGCTGACCGCGCTACCGGGCAGCGAGCTGACCAGTCCGGAGGTTCCCTTCCCGCCAAAGTACCTCCCGCCGGGTAGTTGCTTCACAGCTTGGCACCCCGGCTTCCTCCCTCCGGGGTGCGGCTGCCCTCCTGCTCTCCTGTGCCCCGGGCCGCCTTATCTTTTTCTGCTTGCACCTCGCTCGGGCGTCTCGCTCCCGCCTCGGTTGCTTCCGCGACGCCACCGGTGCGACTTTCACGGCCGGCAGCGGTTTCGCCGCATCAGCCCCACCAACCACAGGAATACCGCATGTCCGTCACACCCGCCTGCACCCGCCCCGCCCGGGCCGCCTGCCGCCTCGAGGGATTCACCGCCGAGTACCTCGCCAACGTCACCGAGCAGTGGGTGAAGCCGGCGCCCGCCGCCAACCCGGCGATGCTCGACATGTTCCGCGACCGCGACCGTTACCCGCTGCGCGACATGGTCCCCTGGGCCGGGGAGTTCGCGGGAAAATACCTGACCAGCTCGGTGCAGATCCTGCGGCTCACCGGGGAGAGTGACCTGCGCCGCCATCTCGGGCGCTTCGCCTCCGAGCTCGCTTCGCTGCAGGCGGAGGACGGGTACCTCGGCCCCTGGCCGCGCGCCTGTCGTCTGACCGGAAAGGCCCCGAACCGCCGCGGCATGAGGACGTGGGACGCCTGGGGGCACTACCACGCCATGCTCGGGCTGCTGCTCTGGCACGAGGAGAGCGGCAGCGGCCAGGCCCTCGAGTGCGCCCGGGACATCGGCGACCTGGTCTGCAAGAAGTTCCTCGGCCGCAAAGGGCGCGGCAGGCGCCTCGTCGACACCGGCAGCAGCGAGATGAACCTCGCCGTCATCCACTCCCTCTGCCTCCTCTACCGCAAGGTCGCGGAGCAGCGCTATCTCGACATGGCCCTGCAGATCGCCGGGGAGTTCGGCGCCCGCGGGCCGGACGGCCCCGCCGGAGACTACCTGCGCACCGCCCTGGCCGGCGAGGAGTTCTACGCCACCCCGAAGCCGCGCTGGGAGAGCCTGCACCCGATCATGGGGATGGCCGAGCTCTACTGGCTCACCGGTGAGGAGGATTACCGCACCGCCTTCGAGCACATCTGGTGGAGCATCGTCAAGCTCGACCGCCACAACAACGGCGGCTTCACCTCGGGGGAGAAGGCGCAGGGCAACCCCTACCACCGGGCCGCCATCGAGACCTGCTGCACCGTCGCCTGGGTGGCGATGAGCGTCGAGATGCTGCGCCTGACCGGCAGCTCCGTCGTCGCCGACGAGATCGAGCTGGCGACGCTGAACTCCGGCTTCGGCCTGCACTCCCGCTCCGGCCGCTGGGTGACCTACAACACCCCGATGGACGGGGTGCGCAACGCCAGCGCCCACGACATCGTCTTCCAGGCGCGCGCCGGCAGCCCGGAGCTCAACTGCTGCAGCGTCAACGGCCCGCGGGCGCTGGGCATGATCGGCGACTGGGCGCTGATGAGGGAGCGAACAGGGCTGATCCTCAACTGGTACGGCCCCGGGTCGATGACGGTGCGGGCCGGCGGCACCTCGGTCGAGCTGAAACAGGAGACGGAGTATCCGCGCCTGGGCTCGGTACGGCTGCGGGTCAGTCCGGCCAGGAAGGCCGAGTTCGCCCTCAAGCTGCGCATCCCCCACTGGTCGAGGCAGACCTCCCTGCGCGTCAACGGCGAGCCGGTTGCCGCCGAAGCCGGCTCCTACGCCGAGGTCCGCCGCACCTGGCGGCGGGGGGACCGGGTAGAACTCGACCTCGACTTCTCCCTTCATTTCTGGCGCGGCGAGAAACAGTGCCGGGGCAAGACCTCCCTGTACCGGGGCCCGGTCCTTCTGACCTGGGACCGCCGCCTAAACAGCCTCGACCCGGCCGAGCTGCCCGAGCTCGATGCGGAAGAGGCCGATCCGGAACTGGCCGAAATCGATGGCTCGGACCCGGTCGTCGCCGTCGACATGGAGGGGGCCGGGGGAGGCAAGGTGCGCCTGTGCGACTTCGCCAGCGCCGGGGAAGGGGGCTCCCCCTACCTGTCCTGGCTGCGGGTCCGCAACACCGGAAAAACACCGTTCTCGAAAGACAACCCGTTGCGCAGCGGCAGAGGGCGCTAACCGACAGAGGAGAGATGAAGTGGCAAAGTATCGCGTAGGGGTCATCGCCAGCGGTCGCATCGCCCGCGAGCACGGCCGCGGCTGGACCCGGTGTGAACGGACCGGGATCGTCGCCATCGCCGACTCCCACCCCGCGGCCCTGGCAAGCTACGCCGAGGATTTCGGGGTGGAATCGACCTACCTCGACTACCGCGAGATGATGGAGAAAGAGGAGCTCGACATCGTCAGCGTCTGCTCCTGGGACCCGCAGCACGCCGGGATGACGGTCGCCGCGGCCGCAGGCAAGCCGAAGGCGGTGGTGTGCGAGAAGCCGATGGCGACCTCCCTCGGCGAGGGGGAGGCGATGATCATCGCCTGCGAGCGCAACGGCGTGAAGCTCGCCATCGGCCACCAGCGCCGCTTCTACTCCTCCTGGAACGAGGGGGCCCGGCTCATAGCCGACGGCGCCATCGGCGAGCCGGAGCGGCTGTGGACGGGGGTGCGCGCCGGCATGATGAACACCGGTACCCACGGCATCGACTGCCAGTTCTGCCTGCTCGGAGACCCGAAGGCGCTGTGGGTGATGGGAGGAGTGGAGCGCAAGACCGACCACCACATCTTCGGCCACCGGGTCGAGGACCGCTGCTGCGGCCTGATCGGGTACGAGAACGGCGCCACCGGGGTGATCGAGAACGAGCTCAGCGGCAACTACATGGTCGGGGCCACGGTCTACGGGACCGACGGCATGATGGTGGTCTCGGACAACAGCCTGAGGTACCTGACCGCGAAGACCGCGGGGTGGCAGGAGTTCGAGCCGGAGGAGCAGGCCCGGGGCGGCTACGGGGACGCCTTCACCGACCAGGCGAACGGCATCGTCGACTGGATCGAGGGCAAGGTCGAGACCTACCGCAACACCGGCGAGGTCGGCAAGGCGACCCTCGAGGTGATGATGGCGGTGTACGAGTCGGCGCGCATGCACGAGCGCGTCGACCTGCCCCTGAAGACCCGCGACAACCCCCTGGACGTCGCCGTGGAAGAGGGGAGAATCCCGGTGGAGCGCCCCGGCGTCTGGGACGAGCGCTCCTTCCTGGTGCGCGGCGAGAGCATGACCTGGATCGCCGATCAGCGCGCCGGGAGATAACCCCGCCATGGAACCGGTACGAACCGCACTGGTCGGATGCGGCGGCATGTCCGGCGCTCACGTGGGCGGTCTCGAAGAGCTGCGACGGGCGGACCGCCGCCCCCTCGACATCGTCGCCGTCTGCGACCCGGACACCGACCGTGCCCGGGAGCGGGCGGCCCAGGTGGCGGAGGTCCAGGGCTCGCAGCCGGCCGTGTACGAGCGGCTCGAGTACCTGCTGGGGAGCGGCCCGGAGCTCGAGGCGGTCGACATCTGCACCCTGCACTCCGCCCACCACGAGGTCGCCGTCCCCTGCCTCGAAGCCGGCCTCGCCGTCCTCATCGAGAAGCCGCTTGCCGTGACGATGCGAGCGGCGCGCCGCATCCTCGACGCGGCCACCCGCAGCCGCAGCCTGCTCGCCGTGGCCGAGCAGTACCGCCGCTCCCCCGAAGAGCGGGCGCGCCACTGGGCCGTTCGCCGCGGCCGCATCGGCAGGCCGCGCACCTTCTACTGGCAGGACGTGTCGGAGTCGCTGGGAAAGTGGGGGTGGCGCAGCTTCCGGCAGCACTCCGGGGGCGGCTGGGTGCTCGACGGCGGCGTCCACTTCGCCGACCTGTTCGGCTACCACCTCGGCCTGCAGCCGCGCGAGGTATTCGCCGTGACCCGGCAGTTCGAGCCGTTCCGCTACGACGACGCCGCCGCGCGCGCCGGCTCCTGGCGCGTCGACGTCGAGGACTCGTCGCACGCCCTGGTCTCCTTCGAGGACGACGTGGTGGTCCAGTGGACGTGGCAGGGGTCGGCCCCGGGGCAGGGGTTCCGGGCCCGCGTCCTCTACGGCAGCGAGGGCTGCCTCGACTGGGAGACCGGCCTGTGGGGGCGGCAGGGAGAGCAACTGTCGAACGAGGAGCTGGTCGCCGAGTTCCGCGGCAGTCTCGACGAGGAGGCCGAGGAGCAGCTGTTTCCCGGGGGAGTGACCCACCCCGTCGCCGTCGAGCTGGTGGATTTCGCCCGCGCCGTGCGCAGCGAGGGCCGCCCCGAGGTCGACGGCATGGAGGGGTTCAAGGCGCAGGCGATCTGCGCCGCCGTGTACGAGTCGGGCTGGCACGGCCGCCCGGTAACCCTGCGGGAGATCGAGCGCTGCGAGCTCGAGGGGTACCAGGCGGAGATCAACGCCGGCCTCGGCATCGAGTAGATCTGAAGTCCCGCATTCGCGCACGGGTGCCGGGAGAAAGCGCGGCGCCGCGAGACGAAGGAATGCCGGGGTGATGCGGTTGGATGAAACCGGGTCCCGTTTCGCATGCAGCGAGCAAGGGGCGCGCCGGGGGATGTCCGGCGCGCCCTGCAACAGGGGAGTCTGAAAAATGAAATACCGCTTCGCCGAGATGATCTGGTACGAGATCAGGGATGCCGCCGCCCAGGACCGGGTCGCGGTGCTGCCGGTCGCCACCTACGAGGACCACGGGCCGCACCTGCCGGTCGACACCGACGTGGTGCTGTGCACGGGGATCTGCGAGAGGGCGGTCGCCAGCATCCCGGAGGAGGCCGTGCTGGTTCCGGCCGTGCCCCACGGGTACAGCCCCCACCACATGGACTTTCACGGCACCCTGACCATCGGCTGGGACACCTTCATCCGCTATGTGAAGGACGTCTGCTGCTCGCTGGCCCACCACGGGTTCAAGCGCATCCTCGTCGTCAACGGCCACGGCAGCAACACCTCCCCCCTCGACCTCGCGGCGCGGCTGTCGGTGGTCGAGTTCGGCGGCGGCATCCTCTGCGCCTCCGTCAACCACTGGGACGTGCGCAGGATCAAGGAGGAGGGTGAGAAGATCCGCGACTCCGACTACGGCGGCACCTCCCACGCCGGCGAGTACGAGACCTCCCTGTACCTGGCGATGAAGCCGGAGCTCGTCGACATGAGCAAAGCGGTTGACGAGCGCTCGCCGCTGTCGCCGAGCTTCCGCACCGACCTGATTTCGGGCAGGCACCCCGAGGGCTCGGCGGCGCGGCTGATCCCGTACTGGAGCCAGCAGACCGCCAGCGGCGTCATGGGAGACGCCACCCGGGCCTCCGTCGAGAAGGGGGAGAAGTTCCTCGCCGCGGCAGTCGACGGCCTCGTCGAGCTGATCCGCGAGCTGAAACAACAGGAGATCCCGCCGAGGCGGGACCAGCATTAAACCAGCATCGGAAGGGGAAGAGACTTGGAAACGACCGCAGCCCTGGAGACGGGCGCACGCATCTTCCACCGGACGCTGAAGGAGTCCTGGCCTTTGGTCTCCCACGGCGAGGGGGTGTACCTCGTCGACACCGAGGGCCGGCGCTATCTCGACGCCTGTGCCGGGGTGCACGTGATCAGCATCGGCCACGGGGTCCGGGAGGTCGCCGACGCCATGCGCGAGCAGGCCGGCAAGGTCTGCTTTACTTACTCGCAGTTCCTCACCGAGCCGCAGGTCGAGCTGGCCGAGAGGATCGCCGCCATCGCCCCCGGCGATCTCAGCCGCGTCTTCTTCACCTCGGGCGGCTCCGAGGCGACCGAGTCGGCGATGAAGATGGCGCGCAAGTACCACGTCGAGACCGGCAACCCAAGCAAGTTCCGCGTCATCAGCCGCTGGCAGAGCTGGCACGGCAACACCGTCGGGGCGATGTCGATGTCGGGGCGCAGCAGCTGGCGCGCCGACTACGGCCCCTACCTGATGGACTTCCCGCACCTGGCGCCGCCGATTCCCTACCGCTGCGACAACTGCGGCGAGTGCCGCGACTGCCTGGCCAGCTCCCCCGATGAGCTGGAGCGGGTCATCCTGCAGGAGGGGGCGCACAACATCTCCGCCTTCATCGCCGAGCCGATCCTCGGGACCTCCGCGGCCGGCGCGGCGCCGCCTTCCGACTACTTCCCGCGGGTGCGCGAGATCTGCGACCGCTACGGCATCCTGCTCATCGTCGACGAGGTGGTCACCGGCTTCGGCCGCACCGGCGTCGACTTCGGCATCGAGCACTGGCCCGGGGTGGTGCCGGACATCCTGACCACCGGCAAGGGCCTGAGCAGCGGCTACACCCCAATCGCGGCGACCATGGCGAGGGAGGAGATCTACGAGGCCATCTACCGCAGGAGCCGGGCCTTCGTGCACGGCCACACCTACGGCGGCAACCCGCTCTCCTGCGCCACGGCGCTGGCGGTGCAGAAGTACATCGACGATCACGGCCTGGTGCGGCAGTGCGCGGAGATGGGAGAATTGATGTTCGAGCTGCTGCAAGAGGGGCTCGACCTGCCGATCGCCGGCGAGGTGCGCGGCGGCCGCGGCCTGCTGGCCGGGGTCGAGCTCGTGCGCGACAAGGAGCAGCGCACCCCGTTCGATCCCGGCCAGGGGGTCACCGCCGCGGTGGTCAAGGCCAGCTTCGACAAGGGGGTTCTCATCATGCCGGGAGCGCCCGGCATCATCGACGGCGTCCACGGCGACCACATAGCCATCAGCCCGCCGTTCACAATCGAAGAGGCCGAGGTGCGGCGCTCGGTCGAGGCCGTGCTCGAGAGCATCGACGAGGTCGGCCGGCAGCTGGGATACTGACCGAGGGCCGAACGGGCAGCCGGCCGGGAGTCCAACAGCTGCCCACCCATCGCCTAAGAACCGGAAAGGGAGTTTCCGATGTCCAAGCGCCTGGTCTACTTCAACGGCGACTACGTCCCCGAGGACGAAGCGCGCATCTCCATATTCGACTCCGCCCTGATGTTCGGGGACATGGTGTTCGAGATGACGCGGACCTTCAACCGGAAGCCCTACCGGCTGCGCCACCACCTCGAGCGCCTGTACGAATCGATCAAGTACGCCGAGATCGACCTCGACATGACCATCGACGAGATGGAGGAGGCGACCTTCGCGACCATCGAGAAGAACCGCGAGGCCCTCGGCGGCTACGACTTCCAGATCATGCACGACGTCACGCGCGGGGTCCTCGGGCTCTACGCCGAGCTGGTGCGCGAGGGGGAAACCCCGATCGTCACCATCAACGTCATCCCGCTGATCCGCCACATCGGCGGCATAGCCTCCAAGTTCGACACCGGGACCCACTTCGCCATCCCGCGGCAGCAGTCGGTCCCGGCGCGCTACATCGATCCCAAGGCCAAGAACCGCAGCCGCATTTTCTACAAGATCGCCGAGACCCAGGTTAACCGGATGGAGGAGGGGGCCATGGCCCTGCTCACCGACGAGCGCGGGTTCGTCACCGAGGGCACCGGGAACAACTTCTTCATGGTCAGGGACGGGCGCATCCTGACGCCCAAGCCGCACGACATCCTGCGCGGGGTCTCCCGCGGCGCCTGCATGGAGCTGGCCGAGAAGCTCGGCAACCCGGTGATCGAGGCCGACATCGAGCCCTACGACGTGCGCGCCGCGGACGAGGCCTGGTTCACGAGCACGACCATCTGCATGGTGCCGATCACCCGCTTCGACTTCCGCCCCGTGGGGGACGGCAAGCCCGGGCCGATCTACAGGCAGCTGCTCGAAGCCTGGTCGCAGGAGGTGGGGGTCGACATCGCCGGGCAGGCGCACGAGTACGCGGAGCTGGCCGAGACCTGGAAGCCCTGACCCGGGATGGCTGTACCTATATTTTGATAATTGAGTAGTTGAACGCCCTCTCAACCGTCAACCGGACCGCTGAGCCGTGGGGCAGATTGGCGGAGCGCACAACAAAAGTCACCCTACGCCGTGTTGGTGGAGGCTCCCGGGTGCTGAAGAGAGGTAATATCCCATGGATCAGATAACGCTGAAAAACTTCCGCTGCTTCCGTGAAGAGCAGACCGCCCGGCTTGCCCCGCTGACGCTGCTCGTCGGCGAGAACAGCACGGGGAAGACTTCGTTCATGGCGATGATCCGGGCTCTGTGGGATGTATCCCGTTTTGGATTGGAGGATTTCAAGGAAGACCCGTACGACCTCGGGAGTTTTGACGAGATCGCCCACCACCGGGGAGGAAGTGCCGGCCGGGAGGAGAGCTTCCAGGCGGGATTTGTGGTTGCCCCAAGAGCAGCCCGGGGGAAGGCACTACACGCCGGGGGCAACGGCCAACCCCATCATTTCGAGGTGACTTTTAAAAAAAGAGGGACGGTGCCGGTCCCGGTAAGAGTGTGGCACTCTCACGAGGAGGTTTGGATTGAAAGCCGTTTCCAGGACTCGTTTTGGCAGATCAGCTTCGGGACGCCGCGTGGCGCTTGGAGAACTCCCGATACTTTTCGTTCCTTAGCTGGTCAAACGAATGTCGGCGACCGTCCGGATTTGCCTTTTTTCTTCCAAATAGACCTTCGATTGATGCTAGAAAGAGTAGTAGAGCCAATAGCACAAAGTTCCGAGTCGCCTACAGGTAGAGATTGGGAATTGATTCATCAACTCGGTGATAATTTTAGAAGTGGGTATTTTGGGAATTACAGACAACGGCCTTACGCCAGCGCTCCTGTCCGCTCCAAGCCACGTCGTACCTATGATCCCTCTCGTACCATACGCGACCCCGAAGGTGATTACATTCCCATGTATCTCGCCAGCGTGTATTCCGAGGGTAAAGAATGGAAGGCCCTAAAGGGTGAACTGGAAAGGTTTGGGAAAACAGCCGGTCTCTTCGACGAGATTTCGGTCAAGCCCCTCAGAAGCAATGAAAGCGGGCCTTTCCAAATGCATATCAGGAAGTATGGAATAACGAAGTATGGAAAAACGGCGAAAGGTCCGCAGCGTAATTTGATCGACGTGGGGTACGGGGTAAGTCAGGTGCTGCCGGTTATCACGGAACTGCTGCGCCCGGATGCACCTTCAATGTTCCTGTTGCAGCAGCCGGAAGTGCATCTCCACCCCAGTGCCCAGGCGGCTCTCGGGAGCCTGTTCTGTCAGGTCGCTTCCCAGAACCGGCAATTAGTCGTCGAGACGCACAGCGATCACCTTCTCGACCGGGTGCGGATGGACGTCCGCGACGGCGCAACTCCCTTGAATCCGGAGGAGGTCTCCATCCTGTTCTTCGAACGCGGCGACCTGGACGTGCGCATTCATTCTCTGGGAGTGGATCAAGAAGGAAATATCCTGGACGCACCCAATAGCTACCGAAGATTCTTCCTGGAAGAGGTTTCAAGGTCCCTTTGGAAGAGGTAAATGTGGGATCTGAAGAATGTGTGCTATCGTAGACGCAAACGTCGCCCCCGAAGTATTCGGGTATAGTCCCCAGCCCACCGGGGAAAAGTTTTACGAATGGCTGAACGAAGGTACCGGACTTCTGGTCGCCGGTGGGAAGCTGCTCGAGGAGCTTGAAAGTGGTTCGGCAGGTTTCAGGAAATGGGCAAGTGTCGCGGTAGGAGCCGGCAAGCTGAGGATCGTGAACAAGGATGAAGTCGACACCAGAACCGGACACATCCAGAGTCAGGGTACATGCAAGTCGGATGATCCGCATGTCATTGCCCTGGCCCAGGTCAGCGGTGCGCGTCTGCTGTACTCGAACGACAGGGACCTGCAGAGCGACTTCAGGAACAAGCAGCTGATCGACAATCCCCGCGGCAAGGTCTACTCGACGCTCAAGCACAAAAGCTTCCACCGAAGTCACCAACAGCTGCTCAGGGCGAACCTGTGCGGCACGTCCAGGTCGTGACCGGGGCTACCGGACCTCCGTGACCTGGACAATCCCTCCATAACCGAGCAGGAAAGAGGATCGTGGAAGGGCTGCAGCGAATCACCCTCGATCCGGCCGTCATGGGTGGCAAGGCATGCATCCGCGGGCTGGGCGTCACGGTGGGAACCGTCGTGGGTCTATTGGGGACAGGCCGGTCGCACGAAGAAATCCTGAACTCCTACCCTTACCTTGAACTGGAAGACATCGATCAGGCCCTGACCTACGCGGCGTGGCGGGTCCAAGAACGGGAAGTGTCCCTGCCCAGGGAATGAGCATCCAGTTCCGGTCGACATGAATCTGGTTCATGCCAGCGAGACGGCCCCGAACTGTTTGGAGAGAAGCACCCCCGTTGCCCTGGTCGCCCAATGCCGAGCATTACGGACCTCTCAGTTTCTCAGAATTTCTCCCTTTTAAAAGGATAAAAAATGCCTATTTTATCCTTTCGATAAGGAGAAATTGAATTGACTCCCATGCCCCAGGCTTTGGTCGAGCAGCTGGCGGAATCCGTACGCCGACCGTTGCCTCCCTTCACATCCCGCCACCTGTTCGGGAGGACCTCGCTTCCCGGCAAAGCCACCGCCGTCACCGGCGTGCGCCGCGCCGGCAAGACCACTTTCCTTCATCAGCTTCGCCAGGAGCGCCACGATCAGGGGACGCCCCAGGAACTGCTGCCGTACCTCTCTTTCGAGGACGAACGCCTCGCGGGAATCGAAGCCGGCCACCTCGGCATGCTGGTGGAGGAGTACTACCGGAGGTTTCCGCAGGCCCACGAAGCGAAGGTGACCTGGTGCTTCGACGAGATTCAGCTCGTTCCGGAGTGGGAACGGTTCGTGCGGCGGCTCCTCGACGAGGGGCGGGGCGACCTGTTCATAACCGGGTCGGCGGCGGCGCTGCTGTCCCGGGAGATCGCCACGGCGCTGCGCGGACGCGCGTGGCAGGTACTCGTTCATCCATTCGCTTTCGGGGAAGCGCTGCGCCACCAGGGACGGCCGGTCCCGGCCGATCCGGGCCTTATGACGAGCCGCGAGCGTTCCCGCTTGGAGCGCGCCCTGCTCGACTGGCTTGCCGAGGGCGGTTTTCCCGAAGCACAGGGGCTCGACGCCGCCTCGAGACACCGACTCTACCAGGACTACGTCGACGTGGCGATGCTGCGCGACGTGGTGGAGCGCCACCGGGTGCGCAACGTAACCGGCCTGCGCTGGCTGGTGCGCCACCTGCTGGGAAACGCCGGGTCCAAGTTCAGCGTGGAGAAATTTCACGCGGCGCTGCGGTCGCAGGGCATCCTGATCGCCAAGGACACGGTGCACCAGCTGCTCGCCTACCTCGAAGACAGCTACCTGGTGCGCCTGGTGTGGATGGAGTCGGTTTCCGAGCGGCAGCGCATGGTGAATCCGCGCAAGGCGTACCCGGTGGACCCCGGCCTGATCCCGGTTTTCGATCGCAGCGGTAGGGCGAACCTGGGCAACGCCCTGGAGACTGCGGTTCTTCTCGAGCTGGAGCGCCGTGGTTACCAGGTAACCTACGTGCGTACTCCGGAAGGCTACGAGGTCGATTTCCTCGCCCGCGACGCCGAGGGAGGAGTGGAGCTTCTCCAGGTTTGCGCCGACCTGTCGGACGCCGCCACCGCGGAACGGGAGTTGCGCGCCCTGGCCGCGGCGGGGGAGCAGTTTCCCCGCGCCGGCAAGCGGCTGATCACCCTGATCCGGGACGGCATTCCAGAGGAGTTGCCGGCCGGGGTGGAGGCGCTGCCGGCGGCTGAGTGGTTGTTGGCTGGGTATTTGTAACGGCCGCAGCAGTCACCAGGGAGTCTCTGCAAGCTGGGCGACTGCGTGCGCGTTTGTTGAAAACTACTGGTATGGCGGCCGATGTGCCGGTGCTGGAAAAGCCATCACCATGGAGAGCATGGGCAGGCTATGCAAGAAGATCAGGATGAAGCTCCAGCGGTGAGCGCGGCTTTGAAGCGTGTAAGTACAGACTCGTTGATGTGGAGCGGATTCGACTTCTGGATCTGGCGTGCGACAGCCAAGGCACGCCGTCGTGTAAGGACACGGGCAGTCACCAAGTCTACCATGAGGCTGAGGCCGAATCGCGTCGCCACGCCGTGGCTTTCACAGAGCCGGCGGAGCGCCCGGTCGTTTGTGACGCAAGTCCAGCCTTCCTCGCGACACGCGACCAGGCAGAGGCGATCGTTGAAGGAAACGCGTGACTCGACCTCTGAAGCCTGCACCAACCGTTCTTTCTCGACTGCGACAACCTCAAGGCCGAGTTGTGCGCATTTCGCCCGGGCTAAGCCCTGCACCTCATCGAGCACGGGTGCCAGAACGACCACTCGCCCAATGTGCTGCACCACGAGTTCGAGGATTTCCAACGCCGAGTCGCGGTAGTCGATGAGCACATCTGCATCGGCGAGAAGCACCGTCGGGACCATGGCGATCTACCCCGCCCACTCACGCACCTGACTCCTCATCTCTTCACGGGACAGCCTAAGAATCTCGGCGGCACGTCCGATGGAGAGGTGCCCCTGCTCGAGCCCCTGTCGCACGAGCCTTGAGAGGCGATTCTCCACAAAGTCGTGCCTGGAGAGACCCTCGGGTTCGCCGGAGCGGCTCCAGTTCCAGGCGAACTCGCTTTTCTCAAGAGCCTCGGGTTCCTGGGTTTTTCGCAGGGTCCTGCCGAAACGTTGGAGGTGCTGTCGCTGGAATGCACGCCAGATAATCGAGGTTTCCCGACCGGATTCGACCAGCCGGTAGAGCACGGTTTTGTAACTCACTCGAAAGATACGCTTGACCTTGAGGACCCGGACGAGAAGCGGGAGCCCCCGCGTTTCGTCCCACTCCGGGGTGAACGCGCCTTCCGGCATCAGGAAGTGGCTGGCAAAAATGTCGGCCTCGCGCTCTGTCCTCACCGAGGGTTCGGTTGCGTCGCTTTGGTATTCAGTCGGATGAAGTAAAAGGTGACCGAGCTCATGTACCGCGGTAAAGATCCAGCGCTCCACCGAAATCCGATCCCAGGTGTTGACCACAACTGCAGGGCCGCCGTCTCCCGCGGCGACGCTCAGTCCGAAGAAGGAGTCGCTCTTTTTACCGAGGAGCAGGAGCTTCACCCCGTTCTCCTCTAGCAGCCCGCAGATGTCGCGAACCGGTTCCTTGGGGGCGAACCGTATGGCTTTGCGCGCGGCTTCTGCGGTTTTCACCGGGTTCCCGGGGCGAGTGGGAACAGTTTCGAACCGAAAGGGGCACGACTCCCCGAGATCGGCTTCGACTTGAGTGTAGGCGTCGAGCCATTTGGCCACCTCGGCCAAGATCTGAGCCCGGCCAAGAACCCGCGCCTGGGCCCGGAAGCGCACGGTCTCGAGAGGTCGGACAGGAGTCACCAGATCGCCCAGCGGAACCTGCAGTGCTTTCCCGAGAGCGGTGAGTGTACGGGCACGCGGGACGACGGTGCCTCGCTCGATCTTACCAAGAGCTATCCGGGAGAGTTCCGCCTTTTGGGCGAGTTCCTCCTGGGTCAACTGCCGGTCCAGTCGGAGCCGGGCGATGTTTGCGGCAATGTGATTTTTTCCAGCCATCGGCTCTTGACAAGATAACCATTTCTCCTAGTTTCGTCAATGTGATGCTTTCTCCACGGGCCTTTGGACGATGGGCCGAACTCTGAAATGGAATTCACCGATGAAAACGATCTCCGCTTCGAATACCTCGAGTAAGGGTGGCTTAGCCACATTATTCGGGAGATGGAAACCAATCCGGTGATCAAGCCCCCCATCGGCAGTGCGCGTTACTGTATGATAAAGTCATCTCAAGGAGGACATTCATGCCGCTGAACGACTCCCAGTTCATCTACTATGACAGCAACGTTCTTCGCCTTCCGGACGACAAGCGGAAGGAGTACCACCAGCAGGTCGACTTTCTCATTGAGAAACTCAGCGAGGATCTTCAAGATGAACTCGAAATCAAGATTACGAAGACTGTGAAGGCAGGATCCTTTGCCAAGTTCACCATTCTTCGGAAAACATCCGAGGATCCGGTTGACGTAGATATCGTCTTCTATATCGCCGAGAGGAGTGTCGATCAGGAAACCTTGGAAAGTCTGAACAACTCAATCCACGAACTGCTGATCAGGATCTACCCCAACAAGGATGTGGGTGACTTTGAAATCCAGCGGAAGGCGACCACCGTTTCATTCGTCGGCAGCGGACTCAATGTCGACGTCGTCCCAGTGATCCAGGACGAAGACCGCCCCGACTACGGCTGGCAATTCGTCTTGGAGGACGGCTCCACGGTGCAGACGTGCGCGCCCTGCCAGATTCAGTTCGTTCAGAACCGAAAGGACAAGGACAAGCATTTCAGGACGCTGGTCCGTCTCGCCAAGAAATGGCGCAACCACGCCGAACTCAAACCGCTCAAATCGTTCACTATCGAACTCATCACGGCTCACCTCCTAGATCAGGAGGGGTCGGAGGGATCAATTGAACAGCGTTTTCGGCGCTTCTTGCTCTACATTGCCCAGTCGAAACTGAAGGAAGTCATCCAGTTCCCTGAGAACACCGAGCCTCTCGGCTGCTTCGGCGATCCGGTCGTGATAATCGACCCGGTTCAGAGCGACAACAATGTCGCAGCCCGTATCACGGAGTCGGAGCGCCAGCAGATCGTCAACGCCGCATCAGAAGCTTGGGAGACCGCAAATTTCGCGTCCGTCGAGAATGACAACGAAGTTTGGAAGGAACTTTTCGGACCCAACTTCAAAATCGAGGAGTAAAAAAATGACCTATACGGCAACAGGGACCTATTCCTACACAATCTCCGACATCGAAACGGTCGTGCGGCGCTTTACTGCCGACCTCGTGATGATCGCCCAGAGTTCCGGGGCCATCACTGAGTACATGGCCCTCAACTACGCTCATGACGTCGAGGTGCTGGCTAAGAAGGGGTATTTGAAAATGGTGGACCTCACGCTTTTCTGCGGATCAACCGAGATTAAAGCCGTGCAATATGTCGTCAACACCTCTGAAAGGGACCTAGAGATGTACCGTCCGGGCGGGGTTTTGTGGCCTCGCGTTGAAAATCCCGACTTCCGAATCATATTGAGCTACACTGACGACTATGACGCAACTGCTAGAGTGGAGATGGAGAGCAGTCTCAAATGCAAATGGGTACCGACAAGTGCCGATACCAGCCATTTCAGCCTCATCCAGTCAGGCGGGCGTACTTACGCGAGCAATGGGTGGGGAATGCAGCGAAAGGATTTCACCTCGTGAACAAGGCTGATATCTTCGAGAGCGAAATGGTCATGCCCGACTCCAACCTTGCGGCCCAGGAAAAGACACTGCTTGGTTTCGAGGTTCGCTACAACCGGGTCCGTAACCAACTGCGGTTACTGTTGAATCACCGCGAACTCGCCGAGTGGAACCAAGAGCACCACGGGGGGCAGCTTGCCGTGTGCGATCTTGTCGCTGAACAGCATCCGCTCGTGATCTTTCACGGAGACGTCGGAACTGGTAAAACCGTGATGGCCGAGTGTATTGCAAACCGTCTGATTTCAGAGAGTAAAACAGAAGATTCTGTCCTCTTCAAGCTCGGCAACCGGGTCCGTGGGTCCGGCAAGGTCGGAGAGATGGGAACACTGCTCATCGAAGCGTTTGAACAAGTGGCCAAGTCGGCAGGCAAAGGTCGTCGGGCCATTCTTATCCTTGACGAAGGAGACTCGCTCGCCTCGGCTCGGTCGCAGGATCATAGCCACCACGAGGACAAGGTCGCTGTGAACACGTTGATTCAGAGGGTTGACGATCTACGTCGCTTTGGCGGCCGAGTTGTTGTCATCCTCTGCACGAATCGTGTCCTGGCGCTCGACCCCGCCCTTCAGCGACGTGCCTCGGTCATCGAGGAGTTCACCCGTCCGTCAGAGGAAGAACGTCGGGAACTTTTCGAAATGGATCTTGCGGCACTCTCACTGACCGAAGCCCAGCTCGACGACCTGGTTAAAGCCACAGATTGTCGTGGAAATGCCCAACCAATCTGGACCTATTCGGACATCCGGACACGACTTTATCCAAAAGCCTTGGCGTCGGCGTTCCCAGATCGTCCGCTTTGTTTCGACGATCTCCAAACGGTTGCTGCGGAAATTAAGCCGTCACCTGTTATGGAAGGCCTGTGATGGATAGGTCGTCGTTATTCGGACGCCGAATCCATATTGCGGGCAGCATCTCGTGCGACACCGGAGTGGCGACCCCCGACGAAGTCCAGGCTGCACGTAAATTGGTGAAAGGACTGGTTATTGCTCTCATCGAACGAGGTGCGACTTTTGTTGTGCCTGTCGATGCCGAAAAGCTTCGGGAAGGCGACAACCTTCCGATTTGCTTCGACTGGCTGATCTGGAAGACGCTTTACCACAACCTCGCTCGCCGACCCTCTGGCGCACCTAATCCGCTCGCCATCGCCGTTCAGCATCACAAGAATGAAGAGCAAATCCCGCCGGAGTTCGAGCAACTCTGGGATGACCTGCGGGCGTCTGATCTCGTCCATATCGAAAACGTCTCCCACTGGAACATGAACAGCAAGCGGATGGAAGCTCAAGCTCGGCAGGGCGACATCCTCATCGCGCTCGGGGGCTCGGACGGAGTCCTGTTTCTCGCCAATTTGTACCATGATGCCGGCAAGCCTGTAGTGCCGCTGAATGCCCGCATAACACCGCCCGATACTGGTGCGCTTCGTCTGTTTTCCTCTGGTTTAGACAGTACACAAGCACAACGGTTGTTTCAGACTATTCACCACAATGCTCATACCTGGATCAACTGCATCAACTTCACTTCGCGTAAGCCGATCAGCGAGCGAGTAAGCACGATCATTGATCTTCTTGAAAGGCTGGAAAAGCCTCCGGCTTTCGCCGTACGGTTGCTTGATCCCGAGTGTGAAGACTACGATGATGTCGAAACCTTCTTCCACGAGATAGTTTGTCCGGTTATTGAGGACGAATTCGGCTACAAGCTGATAGTAATCGACGGTTCTCAGCCGTACAAGCACCCTCGCATTGACCAAGAGATTTTCGAGAAGCTCCATCGCAGCCGCTTCGTACTGGCTGATATCACCGGGATGCGCCCCAATTGCCTTATAGAACTGGGCTATGCCCTCGGACGCGGATTGCCAACGATGCTCATGGTCAAGAAAGGCAACCGACATCCATTTGACATTGCCAGCTATGCGGCGCTGCACTGGAAGACAGATGGAAAGATCAAGAAACGGAAAAAAGCCTTCCGGGCGCACTGGACCACAATCCAAAACCGCCCCTCTCTCGTGCCAGTGGACCCTCTGATTCCATGAGCGAAGAACGCGAGATTTTCGTTTCTGTCGACGTCGAAACGGCAGGGCCGATTCCTGGGGAATTCAGCCTGCTGTCAATTGGTGCCTGTGCCGTTGACGACGAAAGCCTGACATTCGCCTGCGAGCTCAAACCGATCAACCGCAACGCGGATCCGATGGCCTTGAAGGTATCGGGGCTATCCTTGGAAGCATTGGAACGAACAGGCTTGGCTCCGGAAGAGGGAATGAAGCAGTTTGCCGATTGGCTGAAAGGACTGGTAAGCGTGGACGAGAGCCTGGTCTTCGTTGGCTTCAATGCACCTTTCGATTGGTCCTTTGTGAACTATTATTTTCACAGGTTTATTGGAGAGAATCCGTTTGGCTTTTCTGGGCTAGACATCAAAGCCTATTACATGGGTGCGACAGCTTGTCAATGGGCCGATACTCGGTCGAGCCGCATGGCTGCCGCATTACAACCGCGGCGGCAGCCGAATCACACCGCCCTGCGTGATGCTGAGTACCAAGCGGAATTGTTCCGGCTCATTCGGGCGCAGGTGATGGCCAAATAGCCGAATGTGCGAGCGTGGTCCCGCCCGCTCGTTGCCCGGTTCGGCCCAGTCGACTTCAGGTCGGGTAGATGGTCGCTGCCTAGGCGCGCGAGATTGTGAACCGAAGAAAAGTGAAAAAGATCACCGCAAACGACTCCAAGACTGACTCGGCCGGTGTTGTCGCCGAAAACATCGAGCACCTGAAGGCCCTGTTTCCCGAGGCGTTCACGGAAGGCAAGGTCGATTTCGAGGTGCTCAAGCAGCTTCTCGGGGGTGCAGTGGAAGAGCGCGAGGAGAAGTACGGCCTCAACTGGCACGGCAAGCGGAGGGCGCGGCAGCTCGCCCTGACTCCATCGACCGGCACCCTGCGTCCCTGCCCAGAGGAGAGCGTCGATTGGAATACGACGCAGAACCTGATGCTCGATGGCGACAACCTGGAGGTGCTCAAGCTGTTGCAGAAGAGCTACTCCGGAAGGGTGAAGCTGATTTACATCGACCCGCCGTACAACACCGGGAAGGACTTCGTCTATCCCGACGACTACCGGGACAACATCCAGAATTATCTGCAACTGACGGGACAGACGGATGGGGAGAGCCGGAAGTTGTCGTCGAATACGGATGCCTCGGGGCGGTTCCACACAGACTGGTTGAACATGATGTATCCGCGGCTCCGTGTGGGTCGTAACTTGCTAAGTGATCAAGGCGCTCTTTTCGTTTCCTGTGACGATACAGAAGTCAATAACCTCCGTGCGCTTCTCGACGAGCTATTTGGGGCGGAGAATTTTATTGCTCAGTTCGTCTGGAAATCACGGCAGTTCACGGACGCACGAGCGGTTACCAATATCTCTACGGATCACGAATATATGCTCGCGTATGCGAAGAACTCAGGATACACTCTTCGAGGGCTAAACCGAGATGAAAGTAAATTTTCCAATCCTGACAATGACCCACGAGGGCCCTGGATGAGTAGGAGTCTACTTGGATTGGCAACTCGTGATCAACGTCCTAATTTACACTATAAAATAGTCGAACCAAGAACTGCCCGTAGTTTCTCCCCTAGTCCTTCTACGGGTTGGAGGTACTCAAGGGAGAAAATGGAGCAGTTGATAGCTAGCGATTGCATTTTGTTTCCCAAGAAAGAAAATGGTCGTCCGCGTGAGAAAAAATTTAGAAAGGACATGCAGGCAGAATTCATTGCCTTTCGGAGCATCATTGAAGACGTGCACACCGCAGATGGAACTCAGGAGATCAGAGATTTATTTCAGGCAGAAGTCTTTTCGTTTCCGAAGCCCACATCACTAATTCGAAGAATTATTGAGCAGGCTACTGGGCCTGAAGATATAATTGTGGATTTCTTTGCAGGTTCAGGGACCACAGGCCATGCAACTTGGCTTCAGAATTCCTTAGACGAAGGTTGTAGACGGTTCATACTCGTTCAATTACCAGAAGTGCTTGCGACCGAAAATAGAGATCAAAAAGCCGCCGCGGATTTTTGTAGCAAAAATCGGTGGTCCTTGAGTATAGCAGAACTAACTAAGGAACGTCTTCGCCGCTCCAAAAAAAGAATTAGAGAGGAGAACAAGCTTTTCGTAGGCGACCTTGGCTTCCGAGTTTTCAGCTTCCGAGTTTTCAAGCTGGATACCTCAAACATTCGGACTTGGGAGCCAGCCCATGATGATCTGGAGGGGGCGCTCCTCGATAGCATAGAGCACATCAAGGCGGATCGAAGTGAAAACGACATCCTTTACGAGGTGCTGCTCAAGCTGGGCTTCGATCTCTGCGTACCGATCGAGACCCGAACCGTCGCTGGAAAGTCTGTGCGATGCATCGGCGGGGGCACGTTGATCGTCTGCCTCGACGATCACATCGCCCGAGAGGAGGTGGAGTCGCTGGCATTTGGCATTGTCGAGTGGGACAAGCAACTCGAACCCACGGTTGACGCCACGGTGATCTTCCGCGACAGCGCTTTTGTGGATGACGTCGCCAAGACCAACCTCTCCGCCATTCTGGAGCAGCACGGTCTCGGGAACGTGCGGTGTCTTTAATGCACCTCTCTGATCCAAGGAGCAATATCTATGGAAAAGGAAGTTTTGACCCAGCTTGACGAACTCATTAAAACGGGCAATCGACTGGCCGGGTCGTTTCAATTGAGAGAATACACATACGAGTCAAGTGTACCGGAAGCAGAGCTTAGAGCATTTGTTACTTCCGCTCTCGCTGCCATCGAACGAATTGCAGGCAAGGACAGCCAGTACTATGGAAACATTCCGCAAGAACGTGTATCATTCCAACTTGCGGATGCCGGCAATGATAAATCATTTATCCCGACCGTAACTGGCGTGCTTATCGCCCTTCGAGATTCGGTCAGTCAAGGATTGTTGCAATCACTTGAATCCAGACTGCGTGCCAACATTCACGATGACTTCCTTGCACAAGCATCTGAACTTCTTGATGCCGATTATCATGTTGCCGCTTTAGTACTTACAGGCGGCGTTCTGGAAGATCATTTACAAAAAATGATCCAGGCACGTGGCCTTGTATTGCCAAAGAGAGGAAGCATTTCAAAATACAATGACCTGCTTCGCGATAATGCCTATGATCAACCGAGATGGCGACGCATCCAATCCATCGGCGACCTTCGCAACGATGCTGCTCACGGCAAGGGTTCGGCGATTACCCTTGATGATGCCAAAGATGCTCATACCTTCGTGGAAAGATTTATCGCGGATAATCCGGCATAGCGGCTACACACAGGCCAACGATATGGCCAAGCCAAGACAACAGAACTGATGTACAAGTACGGGATTATTCTCTATTGGAGCAACGACGATGGCGCTTTCGTGGCTGAAGTGCCCGAGCTTCCCGGATGCATGGCTTATGGGGACACGCAAGAAGCTGTTCTCAGAAACGTAAATCAAGCGATGGCTCTCTGGATTGAAACCGCGAGAGAATTCGCTGATTCAATCCCGTAATCAATAGGCGAACGGCTGCTGATACTGCCGTTACCCAAATTCAAGTATGAGTGGTTCTGAACCCCTGGTTATTTCCACCCAAAGCTCCAACGATCTGGCGCAAATTCCAGTTGACGACTTCGCACGCCGCTTTTCGTTACGTGCCAGGAATCTGATGTGGTTCCTCGGTGCCGGCGCATCGGCATCTGCTGGTGTCCCGACGGCCATGGACATGATCTGGGGTTTCAAACAAGCTCTGTTTATCAGCCAGAATCGGGGCTCAAGCCAGGCATCGGTGGACCTGTCCCAGCCGGCCGTGCGGAACCGCATTGACGCCCATATCGAATCCCTTGGGATTTTGGCGTCTACTGGCACATCCGGTGAATACGCTACTCTGTTTGAAGCGGCGTATCCGGCGGAGTCGGACCGACGCGCTTTCCTGGATGGGAAACTGGCAGGCGCTAAGCCATCCTACGGTCACCTGGCGCTCGCGACCCTGATGCGCCACGAGCTGACCCGCGTGGTGTGGACGACGAACTTCGACGCTCTTGTTGCAGATGCCTGTGCCAAGGTATACGGCACGACAAGCAAGCTGACCACCATAGACTTGGACGCGCCTAGCCAAGCCCAGCAGTCGCTATCTGACGAACGTTGGCCCATGGAGATCAAGCTTCACGGTGACTTCCGCTCTCGCCGCCTGAAGAACACAGACGATGAATTGCGTCAGCAAGATGCCCATTTGAGGAGGGCGCTGGTCGATTCATGCAAGCGCTTCGGCCTCGTCGTATGCGGATACAGCGGGCGTGACGATTCCATCATGGACGCGCTCGAGGAGGCAATGGAACACGAGGAAGCCTTCCCTTCCGGGCTTTTCTGGTTGCACCGTGGGGAAGACCCGCCACTACCGCGGGTCGGGCGACTGTTGGATCGTGGTAAGGCTAACGACATCGAAGCGGCGTTAGTACCTGTCGAGAACTTCGACGAAACCTTGCGCGACTTGGTTCGCCTTACTGAAGGCATCGACGAGACGGATTTAGACCAATTCGCGTCGCAGCGTCAGCCTTGGAGTTCAGCGCCTCTTCAGCGGAATGTACGTCGCGGCTGGCCGGTCGTTCGCCTCAACGCACTGCCTGTCATCGATGCACCGACACAATGCCGCCGGCTGGTTTGCGATATCGGTGGTACGGCCGAAGTACGCGAGGCCGTGCTGAAAGCCGGCGCGGACGTGCTTGCTGTCCGTTCTCGAGCCGGCGTGCTGGCCTTCGGAGCAGACGCCGACGTGCGGCACGCTTTCGATTCCCATGGCATTGAGGAATTCGACCTTCAGGCATTCGACGTCGAGCGGCAAAGGTATGAATCTGCCGAACGTGGACTCTTGAGAGATGCCCTCAATCGAGCCATTAGCCGTCACAGAGGCATGAACATCATAGGCCGCCGGCGCTTCGTCCCCGAAGACCCGGAAGACGAAATCTGGAACCGCTTACGGGAGTTGGTCGGGACACTAACCGGAGTCGTCAACGGGAACCCCGATTTCAGGTGGTGGGAGGGCATTACCGTTCGATTGGACTGGGCCAATGATCGCCTGTGGCTGCTCGTCGAGCCTTGTACGGTGTTCGACAGCATTACGGACGTAAACAAGACGCCGGCAACTGATTTTGCACGTGAGCGAACCATCAAACGATACAATAGCGTACTCAACGATCTGATCGACTTCTGGGCACATCACTTGTCGCAGGAAAAAGAGATGCGCGCCTTGAACACGGGGCATGGCGTCGATGCTGTTTTTCGACTCTCATCGGTTACCTGCTTCTCCAACAGGATAGCGTCGTGAACTCCCAGATCGCTCCTCATACGTGGCTTCCTGAGCCCATGTTGGCCTTTCATCCAGAACGGACCTCGGACCAAGGGCGGCATCCGCTGCGTGGGTTACTGGAATACGGACCATACTCGGCAGGGTTCGTTCCCGACCCCATCCGTGTAGCTACTCTTGCACCACAGGGCGAGAGTCAGCGCATCTACGACTTCATGAAATGCCTGAACTCGGTTTTCGACCCGAAGGAGCGTAGGGATTACCTCCCCCAATGGCCGGGGTTCCAAAGCGTTTTCGGTCTGCGCATGCGTGCCGCTGGTAACGGTTGCCATGACGAGATCAGCTCCCAGCTTGAAAATGAATTACAAAAACCTCCACAGGCCCACGTAACGATTGGGGACCACTTGGTGAGGGCCATGCAGCGGCTTGAAGCGCGTCGAAGCGACTTTGACGTCCTGTTCGTCTACATCCCCAAACGCTGGGAGCCTGGGTTTTTCGGCGGACCTAACGACGACTTCGACCTGCACGATCATCTGAAAGCCTATACCGCCGCCCGGGGAATACCCATTCAATTGGTCCGCGAAGACAAGGCTATCGCCTATCACTGCAAAGCCAGCGTGATGTGGCGCATTGGGTTGGCGCTGTATGCCAAGGCGGGTGGAGTTCCCTGGAAGCTGGCCGAGTCCGATCCGGAAACAGCCTATATCGGCATCTCCTATGCCGTACGTCCCACCGACTCAGTGCGGCCGCGGTTCGTAACGTGCTGTAGCCAGGTGTTCGATGCGGATGGGGCTGGTCTCGAGTTCGTTGCTTACGACGCTAACGAAGTCGAAATCCATCGCGACAACCCTTTCCTCGCCCGCACCGAGATGTTCCGTGTCATGACGCGATCGATGGACTTGTACCGTCGCCGTCATGCCGGCCGGTCCCCGCGACGCGTGATGGTTCACAAAACCACAGAGTTCAAGCGTGACGAAGTTGACGGTTGTATGGAAGCCCTTCATCTCTGCGAGGCCGTTGACCTTGTTCAGATTGTCGAAGATGTGGGCTGGCGCGGCATCCGGATCGACCGAAACCCCAACGGCGGGAAGGGCAGGCCTGCCCGGTTTCCAGTTCCGCGTGGTACGGTTATTGGGCTCGGCCCTCGCGAGGCATTGCTATGGACCCATGGTGATGTCGAGGGCGTTACGGCAAGTTCCTACTTCCAGGGCAGCCGCAGCACCCCTCGCCCCATTCGTTTGGTCCGCCATGCCGGCCACGGCACCTGGGACGATACAGCTCGCGCCATACTCGGGCTCTCCAAGATGAACTGGAATAACGACTCGCTGTATGACCCTTTGCCGGTGACCCTTGCCTACGCAAAAGTGTTGGCGAGGATCGTAAAGCGTATCCCGAACCTGGGAACTACCCCGTATCAGTTCCGATTCTTCATGTAGGTCTGCAGGTGTTTTCGAGATCATGAAGCTCCACTTCGAACCCAACCTCGATTTCCAGCTCGAGGCTATCGAAGCGGTCTGCGACCTGTTCCGCGGCCAGGAGGTCTGTCGCACCGAGTTCACGGTGACGCGAAATCCCGCGGAGAAGGCGGGGCTCCCCTTTCCAGAAAACGGCCTCGGCATCGGCAACCTGTTGACCCTGCCCGACGAAAAACTCCTCGAAAACCTGAAGGCCGTTCAGCTCCATAACAGTCTGCCCCCGTCCACCTCCCTGGACTCGGGAGACTTCACCGTGGAGATGGAGACCGGCACCGGCAAGACCTACGTGTACCTGCGCACCGTCTTCGAACTGAACAAGCGCTACGGCTTCACCAAGTTCATCGTCGTGGTGCCGTCGGTCGCCATCAAGGAAGGCGTGTACAAGTCGCTCCAGATCACCGCCGACCACTTCCGGGCGCTCTACTCCGGCACCCCCTTCGATTACTTCCTCTATGACTCAGCCAAGCTCGGTCAGGTGCGGAATTTCGCCACCAGCCCACAGGTCCAGGTTCTGGTGGTGACGGTCGGCGCCATCAACAAGAGAGACGTCAACAACCTCTACAAGGAGAGCGAGAAGACCGGCGGGGAGAAGCCGATCGACCTGATCCGGGCGACGCGGCCCATTCTCATTGTCGACGAGCCGCAGAGCGTGGACGGCGGTCTGCAGGGGCGCGGCAAGGAAGCCCTTGAGGCCATGAATCCGCTTTGCACCCTGCGCTACTCGGCGACCCATGCGGACCAGCATCACATGGTTTACCGGCTCGACGCGGTCGATGCGTACGAGCGCAAGCTGGTCAAGCAGATCGAGGTGGCGTCGGCGACGGTCGAGGACGCCCACAATAAGCCCTACGTCCGCATGGTGTCGGCGCAAAACCGGCGCGGAACGATCAGCGCCAAGGTCGAGCTCGACGTCGAAACTGCGGCCGGGGTCCGGCGGCGGGAGGTAACCGTGCAGGATGGCGACGATCTGGAGAAAACCACCAGGCGCGCGATCTACCGCGACTGTCGCATCGGCGAGATCCGCGTCGAAAAAGGGAACGAGTTCGTCGAGCTGCGCGTGCCGGCGGCGCAGCGGTTTCTCCGCCTGGGCGAAGCCTGGGGCGACGTGGATTCCGACACCGTTCAGCGGCAAATGATTCGCCGCACCATCCGCGAGCATCTCGACAAGGAGAAGCACCTCTGCCCGCAGGGGATCAAGGTGCTCAGTCTCTTCTTCATCGATGCGGTAGATCGCTACCGGCAGTACGACGATGAAGGTAATCCTGTCAAAGGGGAGTACGCCCTGATCTTTGAGGAAGAGTACCGGCGTCTGGCCAACCATCCGGACTACAGGTGCCTCTTCGGTGACGTCGATCTCGACGAGGGCATCGGAGAGGTTCACGGCGGCTACTTCTCCATCGACCGGAAGGGCGGCTGGACGGATACTGCCGAGAACACCCAGACCCATCGCGACAGCGCCGAGCGGGCCTACAACCTGATCATGAAGGAGAAGGAGAAGCTTCTCAGCCTGGAGACGCCGCTCAAGTTCATCTTCTCGCACTCGGCCCTGCGCGAGGGCTGGGACAATCCCAACGTCTTTCAGATCTGCACGCTGCGCGACATCCGCAGCGAGCGGGAGAGGCGGCAGACCATCGGCCGAGGTCTGCGTCTGTGCGTCGACCAGCAGGGTGAGCGACTGCGAGGTTTCGAAGTCAACACGCTCACGGTCGTCGCCACGGAGCGTTACGAGGAGTTCGCCGAGAACCTGCAGCAGGAGATCGAGAAGGACACCGGGATTCGCTTCGGTGTCGTGGAAGCGCACCAGTTCGCAGCGATTCCGGTCGTCGGTGAAGATGGGGAAACGCAGGCTCTCGGCTTCGAGGCGTCGAAGGTTTTGTGGGAGCACCTGAAGGCGGAAGGGTACATCGACGCGCAAGGGCGGATACAGGATTCCCTCAGGAATGTCTTGGCCGAGGATATTTTCGTCGTACCGGACAGATTCACCGCCCAGCGCGGGAAGATCGTCGAGGTGCTGCGCAAGCTCGCCCGGGGCCTGGAGATCAGGAACGCCGACGAGCGCCGCCGGGTGCGCCCGCGCCAGGCGATTCTGCACAGCCCCGAGTTCAAGGCCCTGTGGGACCGCATCAAGCACAAGACCACGTACCGCGTGGCCTTCGACAACGAGGCCCTGGTAGAGAGCAGTATCCGCGCGCTTGGCGAGGCGCCGCCGGTCCCGAATACCCGGCTGCAGTGGCGCAAGGCCGGCATCGCCATCGGCAAGGCCGGAGTCCAGGCGACCGAACGTGAGGATTCAGCGCCCGTAAACTTGAACGAAGAGTACATCGAGCTTCCGGATCTTCTCACCGAGCTTCAAGACCGGACGCAGCTCACGCGGCGCAGCATCCAGCGGATTCTGTGCGCCTGCGAGCGCCTCGATGATTTCAAACGGAATCCGCAGCAGTTCATCGAGCTGGCCGCCCAGGCGATCATCCGCTGCAAGCAGCAGGCTCTGGTGGACGGCATCAAGTACCAGCGCCTGGGAAGCGAGCATTTCTACGCGCAGGAGCTGTTCGAGCAGAAAGAGCTGACCGGCTACCTGAAGAACATGAGCGGGGTGAAAAAATCGGTCTACGAGCAGGTGGTCTACGAGTCAGACACCGAAGCCCGTTTTGCGGAACAGCTCGAGAGGAACACCGCGGTCAAGGTCTACGCCAAGCTGCCTGGCTGGTTCAAGGTGCCGACGCCCCTCGGAGGCTACAACCCGGACTGGGCGGTTCTGATCGATTCCGCCGAGGGGGAGCGTCTCTACTTCGTGGTCGAAACCAAGGGGAGCGCCGATTCCAGCGAGCTTCGTCTGGCCGAAGAAGCCAGGATCAAATGCGGGAAGGAGCACTTCAAGGCGATCAAGGTGGGGGAGCCGCCGGCCCGGTACGAGGTGGCGACCCGGGTCGACGATCTGCTCAAGGGCATGCCGAACTGACCGACCCTTAACTTCCGAAGCCAGAGACAAGAGCAAATGAGACTCAAGGACCGGATCGCCGTCATAACCGGTGGCGGCCAGGGCATCGGCCGCGGCATCGCCCTGCTGTTCGCCGAGCACGGGGCGAGGGTCGCCATCGCGGCGCGCTCCGCGGAAAAGCTGGAACGGGTGAAATCCGAAATCGAAGAAGCGGGGGGCGAGGTCCTGGCCTTGCCTGCCGATGTCGGGGTGCGTGAGCAGATGGAGGCCCTGTTCGCCGCGGTGGAGGAGCGCTTCGGCGGCCTCGACATCCTCGTCAACAACGCCGGTATCGGTATCGGCGATCCGGTGGAACAGGTGAAGGACGAGGACTACGACCGCCTGATGGACACCAACCTGCGCGGCATGCACCTCGGCTGCCAGCTGGCCGTACCCCTGATGAAGGCTCGCGGCAGTGGCTCGATCGTCAACGTCGCCTCCGTCCACGGGATCGAGGGCAGCCCCGGCAACACGGTGTACGCCACCTCCAAGGGCGGTATCATCGGCGGCACCCGCGCCCTGGCCGCGGAGCTGGCCCCCTTCCGCATCCGCGTCAACGTCATCAGTCCGGGTGCCATCTACCTCGGCGGGGACCGCGACCTCGTGCCGGAGAACCTCAAGCCGGAGGCCCGCGCGGAGTTCGTCCGGCGCTTCGGAGACCGCAGCCGCATCGTGCACTGGAGCTTCCAGCCTCTGGAGATGGTCGGCGAGCCCGTCGACATCGCCTACCTGGCGGTCTACCTCGCCTCCGACGAATCCCGTTTCGTCACCGGTCAGGAGATCACCGTGGACGGCGGCCTTACCACCTACCTGGCGATCTGCCCCAGGGACGATCTGCGGGAGAAGCGGGACCGTGCCTTTCGCGAGATGGAGGCTTTCATCGCCGCCAACTCGGTGGAATAGCCTGCGGGTTTTGGCTCCGCTGGTTTGGGGCGCGAACTGCCGGGCAATTGGGGCCGGACGCTAGCCTCCGATTCCTTGCGGGAGGTGCCTGCTCGATGTTTCCTCAAACATGAGAGACCCATGATGGAAACACGCAGATAATGGACACCTCTTCAGTGAACTCAAGCACCTGCCCGGAGGAGACCGGGAGCACAGGCAGCAGGAAGAGCCGCCGGCACCTTTCCTCCGAAGAAGCCCCCGACATGGTCCGGGTCCGCGAAGCCCGCCGCGCCTTCCGCGAATTCCACGCCCAATGCTTCTGGTACATGCCGCCCGATTTGGAGATTACCCTGGAGGACGTACCGGAGGTAGCTCGCGGTCTGCGGTTACACGGAGGCCGCCGGGGTTTCCTCCTCGCCGCCAGACTGTCGCCCTAAACCCTCGATTCAGACGCGGATGCCGAGGGCCAGCTCCGATTTTTTCCGACGGGCAGAAACCAGCCGGGGCCGCTTTAAGTCGCGGGGCTGTTGACGTCTGGTATCACCAAGTCCCTGCAGGGAGGAGCATGATGCCGCACACCTTCGATTTTTCCGGTCTTTCGCTGACCGTATCCATCGAAACGGATCCCCCCATCGAGGGGTTCGACCCGGTGTCGCCCGGGCAGGGAGCCGGCGGTCTCTACGAGTGGCGGACCGAGGTCACAGGCCACCGCGCCCAGGACGCCCCTTTCGACGGCGACCACATCCGCCGCATGTGCACCCGCCTGAAGAGCTACATCCTCGATCCCGGGGCCGGCCGCGAAGGCAACGTCGCCCCGCACACCGACCCGGCCTACTGGCTGCCGCAGGAGCCGGTGGAGAACGTCGCCCGCTTCATGGCCAGCCTGGTCACCAGCGCCGTCCCCATGCTGTCGACGGACCTGCGCGCCCTGCCGGAGGCGCACCGGCGGGTGGTGCGCGCCTGGCTCGCCTGGTTACCGCGAGCACCGGGACCTGCTGCTGTTCGGCCGCCACCGGGTGCTCGGGGCCGATGCCCACCACTCGCTGTTCTCCGTGCACAAGGAGGCCGCGGCCGTGTGGGGCATCTTCACGCCGGATGCCCCGGGGGTTTTCGAGCTGCCCTCGCCGCAGGTGCGGCGCCTGTGGATCCTCAACGGCAGCAGCCGGGGGCGGCTCTGCTGCCGGCTGGAAGGGTGGCGGGCGGAGCGGCTCGAAGTGCAGGTCCGCGACCGCTTCCTGGCGGAGCCGCCGGGCCTGCAGCTTCCCGTCGACAACGGGGCCGCCACCCTCGATATCGAGGTCGAGATCGGCGGCGCCCTCGAGCTGACCGCCTCACCGGTATAGAAGAGACGGACCCCCTCGAGGCGGGAATTCCGCCCGGGGGAACAGCGGACCCCAACTTCGGCCAGGTTCCCCATAGGGTGCGGCACGCGTGGCCAGGGCCCACTCCGGATAGGGTTCAGGCCGCTTGCCGGCGTCCCGGGGGCCGACCTATTCTCCTCCCATCAACAGCTGACAACCAACGGGGAGGATCGATTCCATGAGCGCGGCGAACGGACTGTTCGAGACCGATGTCTTCGTCGACGGGGACGGGTTCGACGAGTACGGGGTCCCCTCCATCGTCACCAGCAGGAAGGGGACGCTCCTCGCCTTCTGCGAGTCGGCGTGGCGGGAGCACCGCAAGACCCCGCAGGAGCGCTACACCTCCCACATCGTCCTCAAGCGCAGCTTCGACAACGGCCGCACCTGGGGCGGCCTGCAGCTGCTCGCCGAGTCTCCCCGGGGCAAGCAGATCACCAACCCCTGCGCCGTCGTCGACCAGGTCTCCGGCGCCATCTGGCTGACCTACAACCACCAGGAGCGGGAGAAGGTCCGCGACGGCGTGTTCGCCAACGCCAACCAGGTCAAGGCCATCCACAGCGACTACCACGACGATGGCGCCACCTGGTCGCTTCCGCGCGACATCACCGAACAGGTGAGGCGCCCGGGATGGGGGTTCTACGCCTGCGGTCCCGGGGCGGGAATCCAGAAGCAGCGCGAGCCGCACAAGGGCCGCATCCTCATCCCCTGCGACCACAGCGAGCGGGTCGAGCCGTTCCTCGACTACTTCGAGCACGGCGGCATCCACCACGCCCAGCACTCGCACGTCTTCTACAGCGACGACCGCGGCGAGACCTGGAAGGTCGGGGGCAGCCTGCCACCCGACACCGACGAGTGCCACGTGGTCGAGCTCGAGGACGGCTCGCTGCAGCTCAACATGCGGCAGTACACCGGGCCCAAGTGCCGCGGCCTGGCGCACAGCAGCGACGGCGGCGACACCTGGTCGGAAATGACCTTCAACGAGGAGCTCGTCGACTCCCATTGCCAGGGCTGCTCCATTCGCTACTCGTTCGCCGGAGAGGGCGGCAGGAGCCGCATCCTCTTCTCCAACCCGGCGAGCACGGCGCGCGAAAGGATGACGGTCAAGCTCAGCTACGACGAAGGGAAGACGTGGCCGGTTGCGAAGCTCGTCTACGAGGGACCGGTGGCGTACTCCTGCCTGACCGTGCTGGCCAACAACGAGATCGGCCTGCTCTACTGGTTGTGGATGGGGCCGCGCACGATCTTCGCCCGCTTCTCCCTCGACTGGCTGACGGACGGCAAGGACGGGGTTTAGACCCGGGAATGGGCCGTGCCTGACCGCCGGGGCCGCGGAAGGCGGGCAAGCCTCCCGGGAACGCAGGTGAACGTCGCCTGGTCCGGGGCGGTCGCAGCCGGCGGAGGCCGGGCGCTTCAGTAGGCGACCGAAACCAGCCGCCCGGCCTGGTCCTGCCCGGTGTCGGCCTCGACCTCGAGCTGCAGGAGGTAGAGGCCGGGAGGCAGGGTGCCGCCTTCCCCGGTGCCGTCCCATTCCACCCGGAACAGCCCGCTGACCGGGCCGGCACCGGTCCCGACCTCACTCACCTTCCGTCCCGACAGGTCGTAGACCCCTATGGCCGCGGGAACCTCCCCGGTCAGGTTCACCAGCTGGTACTCGATCTCGACGAGATCGTTGACGCCGTCGCCGTTGGGTGTGACCACGCGGGAAGAGAGGCGGAGGTTCCGTATCGGGCTGTCGGGAATCGAGGTCAGGGCCACCCGCAGGCGGTTGCCGTCGTTGCGTTCGTCGGCGTCCCCCTCGACCACCGGCTGGGGGATCTCGAACGGGAGCTCGCTGTCGGATAGCCGCGGGATGAAGGGGGTTCCGTACTCGAACACCCGCGCCTGGAAGGTCAGCTCGATCAGCTCGCCGGTGCCCTCGGCGTCGACGCGCGGGACCTTCACGGCGAAGCCGGTTTCGTCCATGCGCGTCACCTCGAGGTCGATCTCGACGCCGTCGATACGGGCGAGCTCCACCCCGGTGACCTGCGCCGGGGTGTCGATGGCGATCAGGTCGAAGCCGTTGTCCCCCGGCTCGATTTGGGGGCGCAGCCGGCAGGTGAAGGTCGTGACCTCGCCGGCCGCGGCGGTGTTGGGGTTGATCTCGGCCCGGGCACCGGAGACCAGGGGAGGAGAGGCGGCGAACTGCAGGTAGTCGACCTCGCTGCCCGACTCCGGCGTCGAGTGAAAGGCGACGGTGAACTGCACGAACCGCCGCGGCCTGCCGGCATGGGCGGGGCCGCTTCCGGCGGTGAAATCATAAGGGGTGTTCCAGGTCAGCCAGTTGTCCTTGTCGTGGCGGATGTCCCCTTTCTCCGGGAGTTCGAGGCGCTGGTACTGGGCCTTCGTCAGCGGCGTTCCGGAGGAGGAGAGCGGCACCTGCTCGTCGCTGCGAAAGGTGTTGCGCCAGTATACGTTGGGCTGGTCGTCGTCGCCGCTGCGCATGGTGATGTCGACGCGGCTCCCGAGCTCTTCCCCCTGCCTTCCGAACCAGGTCAGGTCGTCGATACTGAGCACTTCCCCGAGGTCGATGATGTTGGAGGTGTACTCCGAGAAGGGGACGAATCCGCTGCCGTAGATCTCGAACTCGGCGATCTCCCAGTCCACCCCTTCCTGGGCGAAGATCCGGAAAAGCAGGCGCTGTGTAGGCACCGAGGGAAACTCGAGGTCGACGACCTTGCCTCCGAGACCTTCGTGGAGAACCTCGAAGTCGAAACGCCGCGACGGGTGGGTCTGGGTGCTGTACTGCAGGGTGTAGGGACGGGTCCCTTCCCTGGCGGGGTCGCCGTTGCTGGCGGCGATCAGGAACCGCGGCACCGGGTCGATGCCCCCGGAACGGCAGACCGTGAGGGTTTCGGCCATGCCGAAGCCGCAGGTGACGAGGTTGCCGTCGTCCGGGCGGGTGAAGAAGCGGACGCGCCGGAGATGGATCTGCCTCTGCAGGTCGAACATGTAGATCATGCTGTTGTGATCGGTGTAGTAGGACTCGGGGTCCTCGTCCGCCATGCGCACCGAAAAGCGCACGTCCATCCACCCCGCCACCCGTTCCGGGATCTCCCATTTCCCGCCTGACAGGAAAACGAGGTTCCCCTGCAGCATGGTGGGGGACAGGTTCACCTCGGAGTCGCTCACCTCCGGTTTGATGAAACCGGGTTGGCGGTCGAGGCTGATCTCCGCGCCGAAGCGGTTGGCGTCCGGCTCTTCCCAGGAGAACTGGACGAAGTCGAAGGGGACTTCCAGCTCCGGCTCGGGCAGACCCTCGCCCCCCACGCGGAACAGGGTCAGCGCCCCGCTCGCCGAAGCCGTGCAGGCGACCGCGATCCAGACCGCCAGCCATTTCATGCCCTTCATCGATTCCGTCTCCCCGTTATCTCACGCGTTCGTATTTGGTAAGCCTGTTCGGCGTCCAGGGGACCTCGCACATGTAGATGTCGCCCCGGGAGTCGACCCAGATGCCGTGCGGGGCATCGACGATCTGGCCCGGCCCCTCCCCTTCCTCCCCCCACTGGGAGATGACGCCGCCTTCGAGGTCGAGGATGCTGATCCGTTTCTCGGACTCGGCGAGATAGACGGTGTCGTCGCCGTCGATGAAGAGGTCGTTGGCCGGCGTCAGGTGGGTCCAGGCCTCCTGAAAGCTGCCCTCGGCGTCGAATATCTGGACGCGGGCGTTGCTGCGGTCGACGACGAGGACGCGGTCGTTCCTGTCGACGCGGACGCAGTGCGGGATGTCGAACTGCCCGGGCCCGGTGCCGTCGCCGCCCCAGCTGCACAGCAGCTCACCCGCGGCGGAGAATCGGTGCACGTAGTTCTGCCGGTAGCCGTCGGTGACGTAGAGGTCGCCGTGGTTGCCCGGGACCATCCAGGTGGGAGCGTTGAAGGGCTTGCCCGGCTCTCCGGGCTCACCGGGGGTGCCCAGGGTCTGCAGCAGCTCCCCCTGCAGCGTGTGGATGGTGGCGGTGTGCAGCGCGCAGTCGGTTATGTAGACGCGGTCGTCCCCGATCCATATCGAGTGGGGGACCTTGAAGAAATCCTGGCCCCAGGTGTCGAGCAGCTTGCCGGACCGGTCGAGCACGACGATGGCGGGATGCGGCTCGCGGTCGATGACGTAGACGTTGTCCTCGGAGTCGGCGGCCATGGCCGACACGATGCCGAAGCTCCAGCCCTCCGGGCCGCGGCCCCAGCCTTCGACCGCCCTGTAGATGTGATCGCCGAATCCGAACGTTTTCACACTTTCTTCCTTTCGAGTTCCGTTGCCAAAAGATAGATGGGGAGATGCCTTCGGGACTCCCGCCCCGGCGGCCCCCGGTTCTGCGGCTCGGATGAACCCAGCGCCGCCATCCGTCCGCCCTGGCGCTGAAGCTCGCGGCCTCCGCGGCAAGTTGAGGGCGCCGCGGGAACCTGTCAAGGCGAATGGGGGGCCCGCTGCGGGAGCCTCCACAAGAGGGGGATTTGCGTCCCCGGGCGCCCCGAACGGCCTACAGAGTTCCCTGCCGGCAGGAGCCTGCCGGAAGGGAGGATTGCGTCCCTTGTGGCGCCCTCGAACGGGGAATGGGGTCCGTTTGGTGGAGAAGTCTGGCTGACCTCTGGGTGGCGTTCCCCTTGCGGCCTCGAGCCGAGGTTCGGCGTGCCCGCTTCCCGTAGACGGCGAAATCCCGGGAACGTAGGTTACCCCGCCCATCGACAGGAGGAGAACATGGCCCGGATCACCGAGATCGAAGCCTTCGAGATCTACCCGGAATTCCAGGATTTCAACGGCCTCTACCTGGCGCGCACCCACGGCCGCCAGGTCCAGGGGCGCACCGTCTTCATCGTCAGGACCGACGACGGCCTGGAGGGTCTGGGGGAACAGTGGGGCCCTGCCGGCGACGTCGAGGCGCTGCGCCGCCGCTACGTCGGCACCGATCCGTTCGACTGGATCAACTCCCAGGTCGACCTGCCGATCTGCATGGCGACCTACGACCTGATGGGGAAGATGCTGGGGGTGCCGGCCTGGAAGCTGATCGGGCCGAGGGTGCGGTCCTGGGTGCCGGTTGCGGCCTGGACGGTGGCGCGGCCCCCCGCGGACATGGCCGAGGAGGTGAGCCGCGCCGCGGCCGCGGGGTACCGGTGGATCAAGTTCCACCTCGACCAGGTGCAGAACGTCCTCGACCAGACCGCGGCGATGCAGGAGGCCGCCCCGGAAGGGTTCCGCGTGCACTACGACTTCAACGCCAACCTCTCCTTCTACACCATCTGCCCGATCCTGCTGGAACTCGAGCGCTTTCCGGTGGCCGGCCGCATCGAGGATCCCATGGACCCGGGGGACGAGGACGGCTACCGCCTGCTCAAGGAGAAGTGCAAGCTGCCCATCATCACCCACCACGGACCCGCCGAGTTCATGGTCAGGAGGATCTGCGACGGCTTCATGAGCGGCCACGCCCCGGTGGGGAGCGCCGCCAGGCTGGCCGCGGTGGCCGAGATGACGCGCACACCGCTGATGCTGCAGAACGCCGGCGGCGTCATCAACCAGGCCTTCCTCGCCCATCAGGCCGCGGTCTTTCCCGCGGCGACCATCGACCACGTCAACCTCTGCCACCTGTGGAAGGAGGACGTCACCGCCGGGGAGATGCCGGTGGTCGGCGGCACCGTGCAGGCGCCGGAAGGACCCGGACTCGGGGTCACCCTCGACCGCGACAAACTGGAGAAGTGCGCCTCGCAGCAGCCGCTGGAAAGAGGCCGTTTCCTGGTGCGCGTGCGCTATGCCGACGGCACCGTCGTCTACGTCCGCCACGATCCCGACAAGCCCGGCAGCACCGACTCCATGCGCTCCCTCGAGCGCCTGCACGGGCTCGATGTCCCCTCCAACGTGCCCTCGTACGCCGCCCCCGTCGCCGCCGACCACTGGGAGGAGGAGGATTCCGAGGCCTTCGAGCGCTGGTGGGCGGCCACCGAGTCCGGGCCGGCCTGGGAGCAGGTGGGCTAGGAGTCTGCCGTCAGCGAACCCGAAAGCCGACCCCGGCAGTGCCGGACCAAGTGGCTTCATCTTCGACCGCAACCACCCGACCGCAATGGCATGATCTCCCCGAATCCCCTGCGATTACACTCGGGCGCGCCTGCCTGCGTGCGACCCCTGCCTGTGCGTTGCCGCACGCAGACAGGCACAGGCAGGGGCCATGTCCTCGACCGCCAAGACCCAGCCTCCCCTGCAGAGCAACTTTATCAACCGGCTGTTAGTTTAGTAGAAAGCGACTGATTGTTGGGACGCGCCGAGCTTCGAGGTATGGGAACGAGCATATCGCGCTAAGGCAGGGGACAGCGGATACGGAAATCTACCTCGGAAAGTGGGTGAACCTACCGCGTCTTTACGTGCGCGTACTGCAGTATTTTTTGATCAACCGTGAGTAGCTCACAGTCGTACTCACGGGCGGTAGCAACGATGATTTGATCGGCCGGGTCGCGGTGAAATTCAGCGGGTAACTTGGTCGCAGCCACGGCAATCCTTGGAGTCAATTCAATTTGTTGAATACCGGGTAAGGCCAGCGCCGCGTCCATCCATTCCTCAACAGGGCAGGCCAGTTTCAGTCTTTCGTACTCTACCAACTTGGCGACCTCCCAGCATGAAATTGCCGATACTCCAAGACCCACCCGCCGCTCTTCCTCAATAATATCCCTGTGGTAGTCGGTCAGTCGCTCGTTTTCATCGGCCAGCCAGATCCACAGGTGAGTATCCAGAATAATCACTTTAACAGTTCCCAGTCCTCATCAGCTACTGGCTCGGTCGGCCCCCGATATTCAATGACCTTGCCGCTCAGAGGCGATGGCGTCACGGGATGGGGGCCGGTAGCGTGCGACAATATAATTACTTCTACCTTATCTCCTTCTTGGAAAGGAAGGGCGCTAAGCTTTAGTTCCCCATTTGTGGCGATCTGTTTCTCTACGCGGTAGGCTTTCATCATTTACGTCTCCCATGGTGGCTGTTCTCCTGTTCGCTATTCATCTCTTCCTAACCCTCTGACTTGTCCTTCCACGGCAGTTGCAGTTCATCATTCTCAAAAACTCACTTACAAAGTTTGGGGTGAAATGGGTCTGACTTGGACTTGAGATTGCCTCGTGGAACGACTTGGCCAAGAGGGTATGGTCAAGTCCGCGAAGAGCTGGACGGAGCAAAATTCGATTTGGCTTCATGCACCGGTTACAGCTATAGCTACGACCTGGTTTCTCAACCTATTTTGGGTGTCAAAAAACCGTATAAATCCTTCGCCGATTTGGTAAACTACAGCCCCATTGGTTTTTTCTAAAGACCATTGATTAAATGGTACATAGTAAGGATCGCCAGTATTCGTATAGAAGCTTCTGACATATACATCAACTACGGTTGTCGGCTGTATTCGAATATCTGTCAGCCAGTAACTCTTGAATTCTTCATCCCATCTTTCTCCCTCGTCGTCCAGTTCTTCCACTATGAGAACAAGCGCTGAAATTCCGCTCTCGCCGCGCTCACCGGGCCCTGAGGACCCGGCGGGCCGGGTGGCCCCATCGGACCTTCGATGCATGCGGTAAATAGAAGACAGCAAACAGCCAGAGAGAATGACGGGAAAAGCGATACTGCAAAACGGCGTAAGAAATCGGCGTCCATGAGGTCCCCTCCGGCGGCCTGCAAGTTAGCTGGTTTTCCATGCTCACACAAAACGGAGGGGACTGGACGATGCCGGGGGCCGGTCCGCAGGGGAGGTTTCCCCTTCGACATACGGACCTTCTCCCGGGCCGAGGCCGGGGCGGGGAAGTGCTGCAGGGTGTCTGGACCGTGCAGCACCAAGTCCCTGGGCGCCCGTCCGCGGGAGGAGTCCAAGGTTGAACGTGCAGACCTCTTCCCGCGAACCGGCAGTGTCTCATCCCATCCCTGGGTCCCGCTGCCGGCGCCGCAGCTTCTCGATCTCGGCCTCGACCTGCCTGCTGACCTGGCTGGCGTCGTACTCCGCCTGGGCCCGCGCCACCGCGGCGGCATCCGGCCTGACCTCGGGCCAGTCTCCGGCGTTGGCGACCCGCCAGGCCAGGCGCGCGCACAGGAAGGCGGCCTGCTGGATGTCGACGAGCCGCAGCTTGTCGACCGTGTCGTGGGGGGTGTGGTAGTAGCGCGTGATGATGACCCCCTGGTCCGGGTCGCGGATGAAGCCGCAGGGGACGCCCTGCGCCACGAAGGGGTAGTGGTCGGCGGAGAGGTGGGGCGGTTCCGCCAGCGGCGAGGTTTCCCGTTCGACATGGAGCCCGTCCCCGGCCGCGGCCAGGGGGCGGAAGTGCGGCAGAGTGTCGGGGCCGTACAGCATCAGTCCCTTGGTGCCGCGCCCGCCCGCGGAATCGAGGTTGAACATGAAGCGGGTGTTGGCGATGTCCGCGGCATGGGTGTCGACGTACGCGTGCGCCCCGATCAGGCCCAGCTCCTCGACCCCGAAGAGGATGAAGCGCACCCGGCGGTCGAGGCGGCCGGCGCACTGCGGCAGCACGCGGGCGATGTCGAGCGCGGCCACGAGCCCCGACTTCGGATCCTCGGCCCCCTGGGAGATGTCGTGGCCGTCGTAGTGGTTGCCGATGACGACCATCTCCCCGTCGTCGCGGGCTCCCCCGCCGCCGGTGTCGCCGATGATGTTCCAGGAAGTCATGCGTTCCTGGATATCCGCGCTCTCGATTTCGACCTCGACGGCCCCGTGCCGGCCGATGAGCCGGCGCAGGAGCATCCCGGTCTCCAGGGATACCATGGCCGCGGGGATCAGGCCCCAGCGGTTGAAGCCGACCGCCCCGGTGGAGGGGCCGACCCCTTCGGTGTGCCCGGTCCAGATGAACCCCGCGGCCCCGGCTAGGAGCGAGCGGTTGTACTTCTCGGTGCGGTGGATCCAGCGGTCCGCTCCCGGGGGGTTGGTCCCGGCGACGAGGGCGATGCTGCCGGCGAGCTCGCCGCGGTGGGCCTCGAAGTCCTCGGGGGCCCCGTAGCCGAGATCGACGACGCGCCCGCGGACCCGGCCGGGAGCCGCCATCGGCATCGACAGGCATTCCAAGTCGCGTTGCCGCGGGGACGTAATGGACAGGCGGGCTGTTCCCCGCTTCCAGCCGTAGTACTCGAACGGCTCGCTGCGGACATCGTCGAGACCGTACTCGCGCAGCTTGCCCTCGAGGAAGCGGGCGGCCTCCTCCTCCCCGGGGGTGCCGGCGAAACAGCTGCCGAAGTCGTCGCAGAGGATCTCGAGATTGGTCCGTATCTCCGGCGAGGTGAAGATCCCGCCGGCGAGGAACTCGTCGAAAGAAGCCGCGTCAACCCTGTTCATTTGAAATCCCGGAGAATGTCCCATGCTGCCCGAAAAAAGGATTCCCGCCCATCCCGGCGAGATTCTGCAAAGAGAGTTCCTCGATCCGCTGGAAGTAACGCAGGTGGCTTTCGCCAGACATATCGGTGTTCCCACTCAGCGCATCAAGGAAATCCGCTCGTTGAAAACGCCGGGTGACGCCTGAGACTGCCTGGCTTTTCGCGCAGGCACTCGGAACGAGCCCCGAGCTCTGGCTGAATCTCCAGTCCATCCATGACCTTGCCAGGACCCGTCCCGGGTCCAGAGTGAGTAGCCTGCGCAAGGCTGGATGAATACCATGAGCGGTCGGGTACAGGTCCAGCAATTTCACTGGAGCACTAACCCGGGGCGGGAGACGATGCGTCGAGATTCAGCACCATGTCGAGGTTGCCGACCCCGCCGGCGAAGAACGAACCGACCTGTTCGAAGCCGAACTTCCGGTAGAAATGCCGCGCCCGCGGGTTGTCTCCGCGCACGCCGCCCCAGAGCACGATCTTCCGCCTGCCCAGACGGTGAGCCGCCTCGACGATCAGCGGCATCAAGGTGCTGCCGATTCCGCGGGAGAGGTAGGCGTCGGCCACCGACGGGGCGAAGGTACAGCACTCGGCAGCCTCGAGCGGATGGTTGTAGCCCGCGTAGCGGCTGGCATCGTTTCCGCGGAGGCCCGCGGCGAGGATGAAGTACCCTTCGATCTTTCCGCGGATTTCGACGACGAATCGCAGGCACTTTGCATGGTCGATCCCGCTGCACAGGAGACGGGCGTGGCCGCTGTCGAGGGGATGGGGGCCGTACACCCCCCTGATCGCATCGGTAAGGCCATCGAAATAGCGGCCCAGCGCCGCGGCGTCGTCCGGGCGCAGCAAACGGGCCGTGAAGGATATGCCGCCCGGTGTCGTCAGTTCGCGGATCAACAGGGTGGGATCCGCGGCCAGCGTGGTCGTCGTCAGTGGCGTTTCGGGCAGGGGTCTCACTTGTCAGCCCGCGGCAGCGGATCCCGAACTGCGCCCGATTCGGTGGCGGCACCCTCGTTCCCGATCTCCGTGTTTCGCTCGCTCCGAATCTCTCACCTGGTTCGCCCTCATTCGCATGCTCCGATCGCCGATCGGTGGATGGAAGGCAGGGTGGATTGTCGCCTCAATGGTCCGGCTCCCGGTGCCTTCCACAGCCCCACTTTCTCCTCAGGTCCGCGTCTGGTTGTGCACGGCGAACAGCTCCGCTCCCCGCAGCTCGATCTCGAGGGAGATCCAGCGTCCCTGAAGCTCCGACACCGACTCGCGGCCGCGCCACCGCAGGGGCTGCTCGACTGCGTCGGCGGCGACCGGTTCCATGTCGTCGAGACCGAAACCGGGCAGTTCCACCCCGCCTTCGTCGAGCAGGCCCACCCGGCAGGCGCCCCCTTCGGCGTCGACGTTGATCACCAGGTCGGGGTGCCGGATGAACATCGGCCGCGTGCGCAGCCTGCCGGAACCGGCCGCGCGCATGCCGGCGAAGCCGTCTAACCGCAGGGTGGCCAAGCTGAGGCCGTTCGGCCGTTCCCTACCCGGGGGCCACGCTCGCGGGGTCTGCCGGTCCGGTAGAATACCAGAGAACGAACTCCCCGGTCTCCGGATCGCGCTCGAAGCCGCCGTGGTTGGCGACCGACGAGCCCCAGGGGTCGGTGAAGACCTTGACCGGGTTGCCGGGGTGCTTTTTCAGGCGATGGAAACGCCGCTCCAGGCCCTGGCTCGAGTGGATGTGATGGTCGTCGATGAACAGCATCGGTGCTCGCGGCCGCGGCCAGTCAGCATTTCCCGGCTCATCCGCGGTTGGCCGGACTCAAATGTCAATTGGCTCCTGGCCTGGTGCCGGTCCCGGAAGATAGACCGCCGGGAACCGGATCGCCGAGGGGCCCGGTCGGCCATGGACATGAAGGGGGCGTACCGGGCAGGGGATGGCTGGGCCAAGGAAACGAAACGGGTTCCCATTTCCTCTGGGAGTCTTCCAGCTCGGATCGGGCATTCCTCACCTCCTCGAATCATGCCCATGGAAGAGATTGCAGCCAGACCGGCATTGCAATATAGTCGGCTGCGAAGGCGACATGGCCGGCGATTTCCCGGGAATGCCCCGGGCTTCGCCCAGATCCCCGGATGCGACGGAAAGGAGATCCACCGATGTTGACGGAGGAGCAGGTGCGCCGCTTCAACACCTTCGGTTTCCTCGTTTTCAGGAACGCGCTCAGCCCCGCCGAGGTGGACCTGCTGCGAAGGGAGCACGCCACCCGCGTAGCCGAATCGGTGCGCCTCGTCCCGCTCGCCGAGGCCCCGCGACATGAGCGGACTGGTTCCCTCCACGCCGTTCACCGCCAGCCTGTTCGAGGACGACCGTCTCACCGGGGTCGGCGAGCAGCTATTCGGACGGCTCATCTGCGCCAACCCCCTGCTGCACCACTACGCCGGGGATACGGTCTGGCACTACGATGCCGGGGGCTACGAGGCCTACGGCATCAAGTTCGCGATCTACCTCGATCCGGTGCGGGCCGATACCGGGGCCCTGCGCCTGATCCCGGGCAGCCACCTGCGCCCCTTCCACGACAGGGTCGCCGCGGTCGACCCGATCGGGGCCCGCTTCAGCCGCGCCGCGGCGACCCCGCAAGAGCGGCGGGCCGCCCTGGCCGGGATCGGCACCGTTCCCTGCGTCGTCTGCGATTCCGGCCAGGGGGACATGGTCGCCTTCGACCTGCGCACCTACCACGCCAGCAAGGGGGGCGCCCGGGGCCGGCGCATGTGCTCCTTCACCTATTACAACTATCCCCGCAAGCCCGCGGAGGTCGAGCTGACGATCCTCAACGCCCGCGGTCACCTCAGCAGGCGGGACAACTCCGCGGACCTCTGGAACCCGCCGGGCATCCCGGAGGAATGGGCGGCGGAGGCCGGAAAGCACCCACGGCGGGCAGCGTGGCTGAAGAGCCTGCGCAGGTTCGCCTCCATGGAGCCGGAACAGCGGGGGGTGAGGGCGGTGGTCAGGAACGGCAAGTGGGAGATCGAGAGGATCGCGTCGTGAAGCCGGCGAACTCACCTGTGCGGGAAAACCGGCGGTGAACATTCTCAGGAGGGCATTGTGTTCGACATCGTAATCCGCGGCGGTACCGTGTACGACGGGACCGGGGCTCCCGGCCGGCGCGCCGACATCGGCATCATCGGCGAGCGCATCGAAGAGGTCGGCGATCTCGCCGAGGCCGAGGCGGCGCGCGCCATCGATGCCCGCGGTCTGGCGGTGGCGCCCGGCTTCATCGACACCCACACCCACTCCGAGGGGGACCTGCTAGCCGACCCGCAGCACGCCAACGGGCTGCGGCAGGGGATCACCACCGAGGTCATGGGCCTCGACGGAATGTCCTTCGCCCCCCTGTCGGCGGCCAACCACCTCACCTACCGGCGCTGGCTTGCCGGCCTGCTCGGCGAACCGATCCCCGGCCTGGCGATGGATTCGGTCGCCGCTTTCCGCAGCCACTACCACCGCCGGGTCGCCATCAACACCGCCTATCTCGTGCCGCACGGGGCCATCCGTCTCGAGCTCCTCGGGTTCCGCGACGTGCCCCTGACCGGCGACGACGCCAAGGAGGCCAGGCGCATGGTAGCGCAAGGCCTCGAGGAGGGGGCCGTCGGCTTTTCCACGGGGGCCAGCTACTATCCCAGTCCCTGGGGAGACACCGCCGAGTTCCTCGACCTGTGCCGTACGGTTGCCGATGCCGGCAGCGTCTACGTGGTCGAGCCGAGAAAGGTCGAGCTCGATCGCGCCCACGGCGGCGACGGCGTCGAGGAGGCGCTTCACATCGGCCGGGAGACCGGGGTCAAGGTCCATTTCGCCCACTTCAGGACGGGGGCCCACAACGCCGGGCAGGTGGAAGCCCTGTTGGGGCCCATCGACCGGGCCAAGGCGGAAGGAGTCGACTGCAGCCTGGACATCTATCCCTACCCCGCCGGCAGCAGCATCTGCGTCGCCTCCCTCCCGGGGTTCGCCCAGGAAGGGGGGCCGGACGCCATTCTCCGGCGGCTCGCCGATCCGGCGGAGCGGGCGCGCATCGCCCGCTTCCTCGAGGAGGAGTACGAACCCCTCGACGAGGTCGTGTTCACCTCTCTGCCGAAGAACCCCGGGCTGGAGGGTATGACCCTGACCGATGTCGCCGGGGGAGACGCTGTGCGAGCTGCTGCTGGAGGAGGAGCTGAAGATCGGCTACCTGTCCGCGCCGCCGGTGAACACCGGTCTCTGGAGGCAGGTCAGCCGCGATTCGCTCGAGCTGCTGGCCCGTCCCGACTACATGGCCTGCAGCGACATCACCCCCACGGGAAGCATGCCCCACCCGCGTTGTTACGGAGCCTACCCCCGCTTCCTCGGCCGCCTGCGGCGTCGCTTCGGCGTCCTCAGCCTCGAACAGATGATACAGCGCATGACCGACAACCCGGCGCGCCGGTTCGGCCTCCGCTCGCGGGGGCGTCTGCAGAAAGGCTGCTTCGCCGACGTCGTCCTCTTCGATCCGGACCGCGTCATCGACACCGCCACCTACGAGGATCCGAAGCAGTACCCCGTCGGCATCCCCTACGTGCTCGTCAACGGGCAGGTCGCCGTCGACGGGGAGCGCTGCACCGGGGTGATGGCGGGGCAGGCGGTGCCCTGACTGTTGCCCAACAGGCTCGCCAAGCCTTTCGGGCAGGTAGATCTGCGGTATCGGGAGGATGGAAGGGGAGGGGTCGAGGCGGGTGCGGGGGAGGGGAGGGGGATGCGAGCTTGTGCATCAGGGGTTCTGGAAGGTCCGGGTCCAAAGCCCGGTATCGTTGCGTCGAAAACAGGTCCGGCCAATTCCGAAGGTGAAAACGCCGGACTTCCGTCTCTTTGTCAGCGAGGCGACCGGAAGAGCAGGCTGTCCCCGGCGGTCTCGTACAGGGAGACGTTGATCTCCGTCCAGCAGATCCTGTAATCTGCCATGACAGGCTCCTTTTTTTCGGGAGCCGGCGGGAAAGTCCCCGTTGTCGGGGCGGAGGACCTGCGGCATGACGGCGAAACCGAAGGTCCTGTAGTGGCGTATCTGCTGTTTGGAAAGCATCGGTTTCTCAGGTCCGGGAGAGCGCCGCGGGGCAGCGGCCGGTGTCGATCTCCCGGGGCCGGGAGGGTGCCGAAGTCAGCCCGGCGTCGAGGCTGGCAGGATCGCCATAGGTTGACCATCCGGCGGGCGCCTGATAAAATCGGCTCGTGCTTCGGGGGAGCCTCCACGTCCGCGGGAAGGGTTGAACCCACCCCACGTTCCCGATTTGTCGAGACAACCTGACCTTCTTTTGCCTGAGAACCAGCGGACCTCGGGCTCCCGAAGGAGAGGATCCACATGTCTGGACGACTCCCGAAACGGGCCAGCCTGGCCCATCTCAAGAAGCAAGCCAAGAAATTGTTGAAGGAGTACCGCGACGGCCGGCCGCAGGCACAGGTGCGCGCCGGCACGCACCTGCCGCGCCTGTCCGGCGAGCCGGCGGGGACCGCGGCAACGGACCTGTCCCTGCAGGAAGCGCAGCACGTCATCGCCAAGGAACACGGCTATTCGGAGTGGGCCAGAGTAGTCGATGCGACCGAGCCCGGCGCGGGGCTCTCCGCTCCGCTCGCAGCGCTTCGCAAGGCGGTCAACGCCGGCGACGTCGGCGGCGTGCGCCAGGTGCTCGAGGCGCATCCGCAGATCGTGGACGTCAACATGACCCCCGACCGCTCCCGGCGCTGCACGCCCCTGCGCTTCGCCGCGGGGGACAACGCCGAGGGGCCGAACCAGGTCGCCATCGTCCGCCTGCTTGTCGCAGGCGGGGCCGACCCGGAGGACGACGCCCTCTCCCGCGCCGCCACACAGGGCAATCTGCCGGTGATGGAGGAGCTGCTCGCCCACGGGGTGGACCCGGCCACCCACTACGGCGGCGGCACCATCATGGGACCTTGCGAGAGCCTGAATCCCGACGGCCTGCGGTTCCTGCTCGAGCACGGCGCCGACCCGAACTACCGGGACCGGGACGGCACCGCTCTCGACATGGTCCTCGACACCTACCAGCACGAACACCGCGAGAAATGCCTCGAGCTTCTGGTCCAGGCAGGCGCGAACTACACGGACGGCCCCGAGATGGACCTCCTCAGGGGCCGGATCGACCTGCTGCAGGGGAGGCTGGCCGAAGATCCGGGGCTCGTCGACGCGCACTCCGGCTTCCGCCAGGAGGAGGACAGGGGATTCGGCGGCTTTTACGGCGGGGCGCCCCTGCAGCGCCCGACCCTCCTGCATCTCTGCGCGGAGTACGGGTCCCTCGAGGCCGCCCGGGCCCTGATCGCCGCAGGAGCGGACGCCAACCGCAGGGCCCAGCCCGACAGGGAGGGGTTCGGCAACGAGACCCCGGTCTTTCACGCCGTCACCTCGAACCACAACCGCAGCTTTCCGGTGCTGCGGCTGCTGCTCGAAAACGGGGCGGATCCCGGCGTCACCGCGAATGTCCGCGTACCCGGTCAGGGCAACGGTTTCACCCTGCTGCGCGATGTGACCCCGCTCGAATACGTCGCCGCCTACCCGAACGACTACCAGCCCGGCCCGGGAAGCGGCCCCGAAAAGGGGCTGGACAACAGGCCCCATCGCAACGTCCTCGATCTGTTGACCTGAACCGGCCACCGGGAAGCCGCCGCAGAGCCGGGCAGGTCCCTTGACCACGGCATACCCAACCCGCTTTATCGAAGCGGCTCCGCCATGCCCCGGGGCCGCGGCCGGCCCGGCCACCAACCTTCGTATCGCGGGGCAGGGTCCACGACGGGCACCCCCCCCTCTCCATCAGGAGAAAAAGATGAGCACAGGTATCCGCAAGTTCGTCGTTTTCGCCATCGCCATGATCGTCTCCTGGATCGTCGGCATCAACGTGGCGCCGACCTGGACCGTCGAGCAGGTCGCCCTCGATGCCCGCGGCGACAGCGACGGCAGGCTCTCCTACATGTACCGGGACAAGCCGGCCTTTTTCGAAGCCGTCCCAATGGAGGACGCGCGGCTCAACCCCGAGAGAATGAAGGGCTCGCGCGAGGCCCCTGAGGTGACCCGGGAGTTCGTCTCCGTGGTGGAGACTCGGGACGGCGAGTCCCGGACCTTCTACTACCAGCTGCAGGCAAAGCACCACTGGGGCTTCTGGTCCCTGCTGCCCGCGGTGGTCGCCGTGCTCCTGTGCTGGATGACCAAGGAGCCGGTCACCTCCCTTCTGGGCGGCATCTTCTCCGGGGCCCTGGTGCTGAGCCGCTACGACTTCACCGGCGACGTGCTGATCCCCTCGCTGGCCTCCACGAGCTCCGCCGGGGTCCTGCTGCTCTACCTGTGGCTGCTGGGCGGCCTCATGGGGATCTGGTCCCGCACCGGCGCAGCAAAGGCGTTCGCCGAGTTCATGACCGTGCGCTTCGTGCGCGGCCCCAGGAGCGCCAAGCTCGTCGCCTGGATGCTCGGCGTCGTCTTCTTCCAGGGGGGCACGGTCAGCACGGTGCTGGTCGGCACCACGGTCAAGCCGATCGCCGACAACGAAAAAGTCAGCCACGAAGAGCTGTCCTATATCGTCGACTCGACCGCCTCGCCGATCGCTTCCCAGCTCGCCTTCAATGCCTGGCCCGGGTACGTACAGGCCTTCATCTTCGTCTCCGGCGTCAGCTTCCTCGCCACCGAGGCGGACCGCATCGCCTTCTTCTTCCAGAGCGTGCCCTTCTGCTTCTACGCGATCTTCGCCGTGCTCGGCACCCTTCTCCTCAGCATCGAGAAGCCCCTGTTCCTCGGCAAACGGCTCAAGGCGGCCATGGAGCGCTCCCGCGAGACCGGCAAGCTCGACGCCGACGAGGCCGCCCCCCTGAGCGCAAAGGAGCTGCAGGGAAGCAACGTGCCGGAGGGCTACGCCCCGCACGTGCTGGAGTTCTTCCTGCCCCTGGCCGCACTCATCGGCATCGCCGTCGGCACCTTCATCTTCGGGGGCTCCCCCAACGTGCAGTGGGCCTTCGGAACCGCCCTGCTGCTCGCCGCGGGCATGGCCCTGGCCAAGGGGATGTCGCTGAAGGACCTCGTCTCCGGCTTCCACGACGGCCTCAAGGGAGTGGTGCTCGGCTCCGTAATCCTCCTGCTCGCCATCACCATCGGCGGCATCAGCAAGGAGACCGGGGGCGGCATCTTCCTGGTCGAGCAGCTCGGCGCAGCGATTCCCTATTTCCTGCTGCCCGTCCTGCTGCAGATCATGACCATGGTCATCGCCTTCTCCACCGGCACGAGTTGGGGCACCTACGCGGTCGCCTTCCCGCTGGCCATGCCGCTGGCCTGGGCGGTGGCCGGGGCCCACGGCCTTGCCCATCCCGAGCTCTTCATGACCCTCTGCTTCGCCGCGGTCATGGACGGCAGCGTGTACGGCGACCAGTGCTCGCCGATTTCCGACACCACCGTGCTCAGCTCGATGTGCACCGGCTGCGACCTGATGGACCACGTCAAGACGCAGATCCCCCAGGCCTCCATCGCCGCCGGCCTGGCGGCGATCTGCTGGACCGTCGTCGCCTTCTTCACCGCCTGAGCGGAGGGGGACCGGTCGGAAGGGTCCTCTCTCTGTCCGCGGCGCAGGGCTGGAACGGCATGCCCGCGGGCATGCCTCGGCAATCGGCAGGGGATCGCGGATCCGTCAGAGCCGTCGGTTGGACAGCAGCAAGGGTGGGATCTATTTCACCGAAGCTGACCCTCTGGGGGATCGTCCTTGGCGCCACCGCAGCCTCCGGGGCAGGAGCTGCGGCTGCTGCCCCGGATTCCTCCCCCGGGGCGCGGGTGACCCGGGAGCAGCCCGGTTCCAGCTCTTCCGCAGCCGCCGGGCAGGGGCACCCCCGCTTCGTCGACGTCGCCGCCGAGTCGGGGCTCACAACTCCCATAGTCAGCGGCACCCCCGAAAAGAAGCTGATCCTCGAAAGCACCACCGGAGGGGTCGCCCTCTTCGACCAGGACGGCGACGGCGACCTCGACATCTTCTTCACCAACGGCTCCCGCATGGGCGGGTTCCCCGAAGGGGCCGAGCCGCGCGCCTCCCTGTACCGCAACGACCGGGAATGGCGTTTCGCCGAGGTCGCCGGCGAACTTCGGGCCGCTCACACAGGTTGGGGCATGGGGGTCGCCGCGGCGGACTACGACGGCGACGGCCGCGTCGACCTGTACCTCGCCAACTACGGCGCCAACGCCCTCTACCGGAACGAGGGGGGGCGCTTCCGGGAGGTGGCCGGGGCCGCCGGGGTAGCCCACCCCGGATGGGGGTCGGCCGCGGCGTTCGGGGATTTCGACGGCGACGGCGACCTCGACTTCTACCTGACCAACTACGTCGACTTCGATCCCGGCTTCGTCCCCGAGGACCGCGACGCCTACTGCACCTGGCGCGGTTTGACGGAGGTGTTCTGCGGACCCAACGGCCTGCCCGGGGCCAGGGACCTCTACTTCCGCAACGAAGGGCCGGAAAAAGGCTGGGTCTTCGCCGAAGCCGGCGCCGAGGCCGGGCTGCAGGAGTACGAGTACTACGGTCTCGCTGCGGTGGCAGGGGATTTCGACGACGACGGCGACCTCGACCTCTACGTCGCCAACGACTCGACACCCAACGTGCTCTACCGCAACGACCGCGGGCGGTTCGTCGATATCGCCGTCGCCGCCGGTGCCGCCTTCGGGAAGGACGGGCGCGAGCAATCCGGGATGGGTGCGGCCGCCGGCGACCCGGACGGCGACGGGGATCTCGATCTCTTCGTCACCAACTTCTCCCACGACCACAACGCCTGGTACGAGAACCGGGGGGGCGCCGCTTTCCGCGACGCGAGCTGGCAGGTCGGGCTCGGGCTGTCGAGCCTGGCGTACCTGGGCTGGGGCGCCGGTTTCTTCGACTGCGACCACGACGGCGACGAGGACCTCTTCGTCGCCAACGGGCACGTCTTCCCGGCGGTCGACCGCGGCGGCCTCGGGACGAGGTACCGGCAGCCGAACCAGCTCTACGAAAACACCGGCGCGGGGCGCTTCATCGACGTCTCGCGGCTGTCGGGTCCGGGGTTCGAGGTCGTGCTGTCGAGCCGCGGGTCGGCGCTCGGGGACCTCGACGAGGACGGCGACCTCGACATCGCCGTCTCCAACCTCGACGCGCCCCCGACCCTGCTGCGCAACGACGGGGGCAACCGCGGCAACTGGCTGATCCTGCGCTTACGAGACCAAGGCCCGAACACCCATGCCATCGGGGCGCGGGTGACGGCCAGGGCCGGAAAGCTGCGGATGGTGCGGGAGGTGCGCGCCGGGGGCGGCTACCTGTCCCAGGACGACACCCGCCTTCATTTCGGCCTGGGGCTGGCTGCGCAGGTCGACCTCCTGACGGTGCGCTGGCCGGACGGCGCCGGGCAGGAGCTGTCCGGGGTGGCGGCCAACCAGGTCGTGACCCTGACCCGGGAAGGCCGTTGATGTCCTGTCCCTCCTGGGCGCCCTACTCGGTGCGGCAGAGCAGCCCGCCGTCGACCACGAGGTGGGTGCCGGTGACGAACGAGGCCTCGTCCGATGCCAGGAAAAGCACGGCGTTGGCGATGTCGTCGCCGTTGCCGAGCCGCTTGGCCGGCACCATGTCCGCGTAGCGCCGCCGCTCCTTCTCCGGCACCTCGAGGTTGTCCCACAAAGGGGTGAGGATCGCCCCGGGCAGCACCGCGTTGACGCGGATGTCGGGGCCGTAGTCGAGGGCGAGGACGCGGGTGAGCCCGAGGATGCCGGCCTTGGCCGAGTCGTAGGCGGTGCAGGTGGCGAAGCTGACCAGGGAGTGAACGGATCCGGTGTTGATGATCGCTCCGCCGCCGGTCTTGCGCATCACCGGGATGCCGTACTTCGCCGCCAGGAAAACCGCCTTCAGCCCGACGTTAAGGGTCAGGTCCCAGCCCGTTTCGTCGAGCTCGGTTGCGGAGCCGTGCTGGAAGGCGATGGCGTTGTTGTGAAGGATGTCGAGGCGCCCGAAGTGCTGCTCGGTGCGCTCGATCATGCGCTCGATCTGGGGGGTCCTGCTGAGGTCGGTCCTGACGAAAAGGGCGTCTCCCCCGGCGGCCCTGATCTCCCCGGTGACGCGCTTGCCGTTGCTGTCGTCGATGTCGGCGACGGTTACCGAGGCCCCTTCTTCTGCCAGCCGTCTGGCGGTCGCTTCCCCGATCCCGGAGGCGGCCCCGGTGACAATGGCTACTTTGCCGGCGACAAGGCCGGGCGTGTCCGAGCTCATGACAATCTCCCTCTGAAGCTGGTTTCGGTGTGACGATGGTCTGCCCTGGCGGCAGGGCGATGAAGGAAACGATTGGCGACCGCTACCTCAAGAACCACGGGGAGGCGCGCCTGATCTTCCGAACCGCGGCCGGGGCGGGGTACACCCACCCACCCACGCTGTCCGGGGGGACAGCGCCCGATCACTCGCTCGGGGGGGCCTCCCCGCAATCCCAGCACTCGCACCCGGAGCAGGCCGGGCTCCCCTGGGGACGGATGAAAAAGCCGAAGGAATCGACCGAGGCGGAGGCGAAAAGGCCGATCCCGTTTTCGATATGAAAGAGGGGCCGCTGAAAGGACTGGCCGGCCTCCCCGGAGCCGCGCTCCGAATCGATGTTGTCGGTGCGCACCAGGTCGAACCAGTTCCGGTCGACGGCGAAGAGCCTGACCTTGTAGCGCCCGGCGTGATAGATGCCCTCCCAGGGGACGTAGAGCTCGCTCTCTTCGGCACGAAACAGGGGGGAGGTGTTGTCGCGCTCCAGCTCGAAGTCCTCCTCTTCCTCCAGGTCCCCCTCCTCGATCCAATCGGTGGCGAACAGATACGGACTGGAGCTCTCGAGGTTGAATGTGGCGAACTGGTAGAACCCGGTTTCCCCGCCGTCCCCGAGCCGGGCTATCAGCACGCCCACGGGGTACTCCAGCTGGTTCTCCCCGGCGTCGTAGACCTCGTCGCCGATCTCGGAGAACAGCCTGAGGCGCTGCAGCTCGGTCTCCAGGTCGTCGTCGAGCAACACCAGCTCATTGATGCGTACCTGCGCCGGCGTCCGGGTCCGGGCGCGCACTGCAGGAGCGTCTCCACTCGTAACCTGCAGCTCGTAAACGCGTTCGGGCTCGACCGGCGGGGCGTCGCCGGGAGGCAGGTAGCGCCCGGGTACCTCCGGGTCGGGACGGTACTCGAACAGGGCGTCGCCGCTCTTTATGGAGAGGCTGGCCCCTTCCAGCCGCGTCGCCGCGGCCTCGTAGGGAACGCCGGGCGCTGCCGTGCGCCGCAACATGACCGGCGGCAGCGGCGCGTCGACGACGAGGATGGCGTCGACCACGATGAGCTCCTCCTGGCCGGGACCGAACAGCTCGCCGGGATCCCGGTCGGCGGCCAGGGGGCCCGGCGCGTCGCAGGACAGGAGCGGCGCGAGAGTCAGAAGCAACAGGAATACAGGCATCGTCAGAACCTGAAGTCGAAGCCGAAGGTCGGCAGTATGGGCAGCATCCTGACCACGGTCGGCGGCTGTTCGGAATCCTCGGGGTCGTACTGGATGAACCACTCGTTGCGACGGTTGTACAGATTGAAGATCTGCAGGTAGAACTCGACCTCGGCGCCGAAGAGCCCGACTTCGCGCCGCACCCCGGCATCGAGGCGGTGGTAGGGCAGCAGCCGGGCGCTGTTGCGCGGTGCCGCGAGGAGCCGGTCGACAGGGCGGTCGGCCGCCGGGTCGCGCAGGGTGTAGCGGGCCCCGGCCGGGGTGTAGGCCTGGCCCGTGCCGTAGACAAAGTTGGCCGTCCAGGTCCAGCGGTCCGCGTCGAACTTGGCGGTCAGCGAGACGTCGTGACGCCGGTCGTACTTGGGCGGAAAGGTGCGGCCCTCGTCGATCTCCGGGAATCTTCTCCGCGTCCATCCGAGGGTATAGCCCAGCCAGCCGCTCAGGCGCCCGCGGCGTTTCTCGGCGAACAGCTCCAGTCCGGTGGCGTAGCCCTCGCCGCCGGTCTTGAATACGTCCTCCGAGGTTTCCTGCTCGGCGTTCTCTTCGAGGTCCTCGTCGAGGACCACGAGGTTGGCCAGGTCGGTGTAGTAGGACTCGACGCTGACCCGCCAGGCGGCGGAAGGCTCCCACTCCAGTCCCGAGACCGCCTGGTACGAGCGCCCGGGATCCACGGTCTCGTCGAGGGAGACCCAGAGGTCGCCGCCGCCGAACCCCTCCGTAGACACAAGCTGCAGGTACTGCTGGTAGCTGCCGCCGGCGAGCTTGACGCGCCAGCCCTCCTGCAACACGCGGCTGAGCGAGAAACGCGGGTTCAGGGAAAAGCGTCCGCCCTCCTCGTAGTAAGTTGCGCGCAGACCCAGCAGGGCCTCGGTCAGGGGCGTCGCCTGCCAGTCGTCCTGGATATAGGCGGAAAGCAGGTACGGCTTTACGATCTGGTTCTCTTCGTACTCGTCGAAGCGCACCCCGTAATCGAAGCGGAAACGGGTGAGGTCGATGCCCGCGCGCAGCGTGTGGTCCGGGGAGGCGAACCAGTCGAGATCCCCCTTGAGAGTGACGTCCCGCACTTTGTTGCGTATCTCGATCGGGGTGCCGAACAGGTCGATGATGATGTCGCTGTGGTACCTGGAGTACAGGAGGATGGCGCGCCCGAACAGGGCCGGCGAGAACAGGTGCGTCCAGCGCCCGGTCAGGGCGCGGTTGCCCCACTCGTTGCCGAAGGAAAGACTGTTGGTGCTGTCGCTCACCGATATGTCGAGATGGTCGTCGCCCCCGTAGGTGCTGACCATGAGGTTGTCGTCGGGCGTCAGCTGGGTGTTGATCTTGGCGTTGAGGTCGTAGAACCAGTAGCCCAGGCCGTCGAGGTCGTCGACGCCCCTCCGCACTGCCCGCAACGCCGGGTCGATGTAGGTGCGCCGGCCGGCCACCATCCACGAGCCCCTGCCCAGCGGCCCCTCGCTCATCAAGCGGCTGGAGATCAGGCTGACGCCGCCGCTGTTGCTGAAACGGCGGCGGTTGCCGTCGCGGTTCTGCACGTCGAGGATGGCCCCGAGGTTGCCGCCGTACCGGGCCGGGTAGGCGCCCTTGTAGAAGGTGACGTCCTTGATGGCATCCGGGTTGAAGGTGGAGAAGAAGCCGAAGGCGTGCGACGGGTTGTAGAGCCGCACCTGGTCGAGCAGGATGCCGGTCTGGTCGGGTCCGCCGCCGCGCACGTAGAGGCCGCTGCTGTAATCCGACGCCGTCTGGACGCCCGGCAACAGTTGCAGACTGCGCAGCAGGTCGGCTTCGCCCATGGCCGGCATCTTCTGCAGGGATTTCATCGGCAGGACGACGACGCTGGTCTGCTGGCTCAGCTCGTTCTCCACCCGGTCCGCCGCGGCTTCGACGACGACGGCTTCCATCCTCAGCTCATCTCGATCCAGCTCGATATCCCGGCGCAGCTCCTGGCCGGCGGCGAGGTGGAGGGTGTCCCGGTGCACGGCGTAGCCGATGTAGGACACGGCGACTACCCAGGTTCCCGCCGGAATGCCGGGCAGGGCGTAGTAGCCTTCGGAGTTGCTGAGGGTGCCCATTTCCCGGTCCCCGACCGCGACCGTGGCGTTGGGCAGGCGCTCGCCGTCGCTGCGGTCGCGGATGAAGCCGCTGAGGGTGGCTGACCTTTCCGCCCGCCGGTCATCGGGAGCTGCCGACGGAACGACCGCGAGCTGTCCGTCGCTGGTAACGGCAAGTTCCGTGTCGGTTTCCTCCAACACGTAGGACAGGGCATCCAGGGCGCGGATCCCCTCCATGCTCACGGTTACCTTCTCATCGACCGGGATGCGGCTGCGGTTGTAGCTCAGGTCGAAGTTTCCCTTTGCCGCGATGGCTGCAAGCGCCGCCTCGAAAGGGACGTTCTCGAGATCGACGGATATCACCGTGAGCACGGATTCGGGCACCCTCAGTCCGCCGACCTGGACGGCAGGGGGCCGCGCCGCCGCGGCGTCGTTCAGAGCGGCGATTGCGAGCGCCGCCATTGTCCAGAGCATCGCTCTCGTCAAGCGATCCATCATCCGCCCTTGCCTCTCGATGCCAGCAGGACCCTGCCGTCGTCACGCCGGCAGTCCAGTCCCGTCAGGGCCGAGATCAGCTCGAGAACACTGTCGAGAGACTTTGCCTCGACGTGCATGGTGAGTCGTTCCGCGGCCATGGAAGTGTCCTCGAGAGTGAATTGGACATCGTACCAGCGTTCCAGCTGGAACAGGACGTCCCGCAGGGGGGCGTCGTCGAAGAACGCCGCCCGGCGCATCCACCCCAGGTGTATGTCGATATCGGCGGGGCGCGGTTCGCCCGATAAATAACGCGCCAGCAAGGCCCAGTCGTCGCTAATGTCTTTCACCGTGAATGCCCGGATCAGAAGCGCAGCGCCAGCTGCGCCCCGAGGCTGCCTCGCTCGATATTCACATCGGGATTCACGCTCAACTTGTACCCCGCTGATTTGCCGTATTTATACCTCACCGCGTCCCTCTTTCGCTCGATCGTCTTTATGCCGTCGATCAAGTCGTGCAGTAATTGGCCCACCAGCAGACCGGCTCCGAGGGCCACGAATGCAGCCCCGGCCCCCTCGGTTTTGCGCTCGAGCTTTTTCAGCCGGTAGGTAAACACTCCGCCTTCTTCCTCGACAGGTATCTTCTCATATCGCACAACCTCGCTTTCTCCTTCGATGTCGACGGTTTCGAAGTCGGATTTTTCCCAGGCATTGTTCGTTTCGTCGATCATGGCTGCGCCGAGAACGATGGAAGCGCTCCCCAGCACGGCGGCACCGACATGCATCCACCCTTCTCTGCTTTCACCGGCATAGAAGTGCAACGCCCCGGGGAGCGGCACGGACATCAAGGCCAGGCCGACCCCCAGTCTGCGGTTGGCGTCGGTGTATTCTTCCAGGGTCATCCCGGGCGGAACGGGCCAGATGGGGACTTCGTTGAGCACGTCCCCTCCACCGTTGACCTGCTCTGCCGCTGCCTCTTCGGTGGGGAAGAGCATGAAGAGGCAAAGCAGCAGGGCGAAAATCCCGATTGTTCTTTTCACGACGAATCTCCGGGTTCAGATGAAGCAACATGTGAGCAGGGCAATCGCCTGACATATCCCTGCCATTTCCGCCAGACGGCGAGGAAGACATCCTGCACCAGGTCCTCCGCTATGGTTGTATCCCCCACGTAGCGGCGGACGAAACGGATCAGGGGCTGGCAGTACGAGCCAAACAGCAGTTCGAACGCCGCTCCGTCCCCCGTGCGGATTCTACGGACCCATCCCTCTTCGGCCTGGACGGTTTTCACGCCTTCCTTCCCGATGCTGAATGTATCCTGTGGCAGGGCGGCCTCATCCGTCGGGCGCCCGCCTTGCAACCCGGGTGCCCGGGCGCCCTAATTAGTGGCCGCCCGCGCCGGGGAAGCCCCGGCGGCACGCACTGCCCCCAACAAGACAGGAAACCGGACATGCAATCGAGGCTGATCCCCAATACCGACATCGAGGTCTCCGCAGTCTGCACCGGCACCATGCTCTTCGGCACCCCGGTAGGGGAAGCGGAGGCCGCCGCCATCGTCGATGCCGCTCTCGAAGGCGGCGCCAATTTCTTCGACACCGCCAACATGTACGAAGGCTACACCCGCTACATCGGGTCCGCGGGCGGCCTCTCCGAAGAGTTGCTCGGGAAAGCCCTGGCGGACCGCAGGGGGAAAGCGGTGATCGCGACCAAGGTCGGGATGGCCGTTGGGCCGGAGGCCGGCGACCGCGGCCTGAGCGCCTCCCACATGCGGCGGGAATGCGAGCGCAGCCTGCGGCGGCTGCGCACGGACTGGATCGACGTCTACTACATGCACACCCCGGACGAGGCCACCCCGGTCGAGGAGTCGGTCGCGGCGATGGCGGCCCTGATCGAGGAGGGGAAAGCCCGCTTCTGGGGGATTTCCAACTTCGACAGCGGACAGACGAGGGACCTGCTGGCCGCCTGCGACGCCGGCGGCTGGCCGCGGCCGGTGCTGCATCAACCCCAGTACAGCCTCGTCCACCGCGACATCGAGGCGGACCTGATGCCGCTCTGCCGCGGCGAGGGGATCGGCCTGGTCCCGTACCGGGTGCTGGAGAGCGGCCTGCTGAGCGGCAAGTACGAAGGGGGGGTTCCAGCCGGCAGCAGGGCGGAGGACAATCCAGCGTGGATTCCGCAGCTCGAGGACGAGGAGATCATGGCGGAGGTGAGCGAGCTGCAGGATGCCGCCCGGGAGCAGGGGCAGAGCCTCTACGAGCACGTGCTGCAGGAGACCGTCAACGTTCCCGGGATCACGAGCATCCTGCTCGGGATAAAGCGCCCGGAGCAGATAACGCAGGCCTGCGAGGTGCTGGCGTAGCCGTCAGCGCCGGAAGGTGGGGCAGTCGACGAGGGTGGGCGCGTAGTTCTCGGGTACCGGTATCTGGAAGCCGTTCAGGGTCAGGGCGACCATGCTGTAGTAGCCGACCAGGCCGGTCAGCTCGACGACCCCGGTCTTGCCCAGCTCCTCGGTGGCCGCGGCAAAGGAGCGGTCCTGGACGAAGCGGTTGTAGAGCAGCTCGCTGGTGTAGTCGTACACGGCGTGCTCGTCCCGGCGGTTGAACTCGGGGTACTGGCTTTGGCGTATCGCGTCGATGGTGTTGCGGTTGACGCCGCTCTCGATGGCCGCCCCCTCGTGCAGGGTCCACTCGACCTGGCAATCCCAGAAGCGCGCCGTGATCAGGATCCCCAGCTCGCTCAGGCGCGGCCCGAGGCTGGTGCGGTAGCGCACGAATTCCCCCAGTTTCTGGGCGCGGTCGGCGAACTCGGGGCTGTGCAGCCAGATGTTGAACGGCCCGGCGATGCTGCCCCGGGATTCGACGATGTCGTTGTAGATACGGGTCTGCTCGGGGTCGAGGTCGGTGCGATCCAACTGCTTGAATCTGCTCATGAGCGGCGGCTTCGGACGGCCGGGGTCGGCGGCGTCAGGAAAGAGAAAGGGGTGAACGGTTGAAGGAAAAAGTCGGGTTCATCGGTCTCGGTTCGATGGGGTGGCGCATGGCAGCCAACGTCTGCGGCGGCTTTCCCACGTCGGTCTTCGACTTGCGCGAGGATGCGGTGGCCGAGCTCGCCGCCAAGGGAGCCGAGGCGGCTGACAATGTCACCGATATCGCCGGGACCTGCAACCGCATTCTGCTCTCCCTGCCGGACGCGGATGCCGTCGGCGAGGTGGTGTTCGGGGAAGGGGGGTTGTTCGCATCCCTGGAGGAGGGGGACATCGTCGTCGACTGCGGCACCACCCACCCGGAGTACACCCGCGCCGCCGCCCGCCGCTTCGCCGGCCGCGGCGCCTTCTTCCTCGACGCCCCGGTGACCGGGATGGAGACCCGCGCCGAAGCGGGCACCCTGACCGTGATGGTGGGGGGCGACGAGGACGCCTTCGCCGCGGTCCTGCCGGTGCTGGAGCGGATCGGCAGCCTCGTCCTTCACATGGGGGAGTCCGGCAACGGGCAGCTCGCCAAGATGGCCAACAACGTCCTCTACAACATCTCCTGCGCCGCCATGGCGGAGATGCTCCCCTTTGCCGTGCGGCTCGGCCTCGACCCGGAGAAGGTGCGCCGGGTGGTGGGCTCGGGCTCGGGGCAGAGCTACGGCTTCGACTACTTCGCCGAGCGCGCCCTCAGGGGGGTGTTCGACGAGGGCTACCCGATGGGGGCCGCCTTCAAGGACATGAAGACGGTGATGGAGAACGCCGACGCCCTGCAGGTGCCGCTGCCGGTCGCCGCGGCGGCGATGCAGACTTACAAGACGGCGCTGGCGCGCGGCTTCGGAGAGCAAAGCAAGGGGGCGATGATCAAGGTGTGGGAGCAGGTCATGGGGGTGGAGGTGCGCTCCCCGGAGGAGGAGGAGGAAGGATGAGCGATCTCTCGATGCGCCTCGACGGCAAGGTCGCCGCGGTGTCGGGGGCGGGCGGCGGCATCGGCAGCGCCCTGTGCCGGGCCCTGGCCGCGGCGGGAGCGGACTGCGTGCTCGGCGAGCTGCCTGAGCGCATGGGGGATCTCGATCCGGTCTGCGAGGCGGTGCGAGCCGGGGGCAGGAAGGCCCTCCCCCTGCCCCTGAAGTTGCCGGACCTCGGCAGCATCGACGCCTTCACCGAGAGCGCCTGGGCGGAGATGGGCCGCGTCGACATCCTCGTCAACAACGCCGGAGTCAACGCCCCGGCCGCGGCCCTCGACGTCACCGAGGAGGACTGGGACCGCATCCTCGGGGTCAACCTCAAAGGGCTGTTCTTCCTGTCGCAGCGGATGGCCAGGCGAATGAGGGATGCGGGCGGCGGCCGCATCGTCAACCTCGCCAGCATCATGGGCGCGGTCGGGTACTACAACCGCGCCGCCTACTGCTCGAGCAAGGCGGGGGTCGTCAACCTCACCCGGGTGCTGGCGATCGAGTGGGCCCCCTACGGCATCAACGTCAACGCCATCGGCCCCACCTTCATCCTCACGGCGCTGACGCAGTCCTCGTTCGACGACCCCGACATCAGGCAGGACCTGCTCGCCCGCATTCCCATGGGGAGGGTCGGCATGCCGGAGGACGTCACCGGAGCGGCGGTGTTTCTCGCCAGCGACGCGGCCGGACTGATTACCGGGCAGACCCTCTACGTCGACGGCGGCTGGACCGCGATATAGGGCGGAGGGCGCGAAGTTCCGTGTGGGAACGAGCGGCAGAGGCCCGCGCGGAATCCGCGTCGGGCGGTTTCGCGGAATGCTCCTGTATCTGTTTCCGAATTCTGTCGGGGGGATACAAAATACCCCCGGAACCGGACCGATTCCGGGGGCTTGTCGGGTTATTCAGGGGATGGGCTACTCGTTGTGCGGTCGTAGGGGTCGAGCCGGCCCTCTATTCGCGCAAGCGCCTTGCCTTGCGCAGTCACTTCGGTCTGCAGGGCATCAAGTCGCTTGCCCATCTCGTCGATACGCTGGCTGATGCTCTTGAGGTACAGCCCGAGCAAAGCCCCGACAACGCCAGGCGCGATGAAGCTGCTCCAGTCCATTACTGCCCCTGACCTGGTGGTTCCTGGAAGGCTTCGGCGGAGGCTATCTTCATCCGTTCCTCGATTCGGACCAGACGCTCTCCATGTCTCGCGATATTCCCCGTCAGCGTGTCGATACGGCTGCTGAGATACAGGAATCCGGTAACATTGACCGCGGTTGCGGCAACTATCGCCGCAATGATTGAAATCAGATCACCCCAATTCATTTGGTGGTTTCTCCCTGGGCGAGCAAGGTCTTGCTTGTTGATATGACTGCAATGCAGACGATTGTCAAGAAGAGAATGCTATCCAGGTTCATCCCTTTCCTGTCCCACCACCGCTCGAGGATACCATGAAAATCTACTGGAAATACGAAGAGCTCCTCGACGAGGTGCGGCGCCGCAGCCGGCAGGTGCGCACCCTCGGGCACACCGTCGACGGCTCCCCCCTGATAGCCGCCCGCGGCGGCGGAAACAAAACGCCGGCCGTCTTCATCACCGCGGGCAGCCACTCGACCGAGCACGCCGGGGTCAGCGCCGCGGTCGAGCTGATCGACGGGCTCGACACCGAGCACGCAGTGTACGTCATCCCGACCCGGGATCCGGTCGGCCTCAACGGCTTCCCCCATGCCCTCGGCCTCGGCCTCGGGGAAGCCCCGGAATTCGGCTCCTACGACGAGCTCGAGTCCCTGCTGCGGCAACAGGGGGACGTGCTGTTCGAGGAGGAGGACCTCGTTCTCGCGCTGATCGGGGAGTACGGGTACGCCCTGAGCCGCCCGCGGCCGGAGCGGGCCTGCACGCAGATCTTCTTCTTCGAGCGGCTGCAGCGGCTGTTCAGGGAGGAACCGGAGGTCCTCGAGCCGGTGTAGGGCCGGCGCGTGTACATGAACCCCGGCCAGCCCGGTGTCGAAGGGACCGGGGACTTCGGGCGCGCCTACACCCTGATCATCGGCTTCGACGGCGAGATCCTGCACATCAACCGCTTTCACGATACCTCCTGGGCGCCGGTGGAACCGCGGCTGACGCGCCGCTTCATGGAGGAGATCGAGCCCGGGATCAGCTTCGACCTGCACGAATCCTCGCTGATGGAGGATCGCTTCTGGCTGTCGGCGCGGCGGCAGCCGGACGAGGAAAGCCAGCGCTGGGAGGAGCGGGCGGCGCGGGAGATCATCGGCGAGATCGCCGCCACCGGGGTCACCCTCGCCGGGGACGACGACGCCCCGTCCAAGTGGTTCACGTGCTCGCAGCAGGCGGTCTTCTGGCTCGACGCCATCAGGCGCGGGGAGGGCCTCAACCTGATGGACTACGCCTCGCGCCGGCACGGCCTGGCGTTCGGCACCGAGATGGGGATGTACGGCTCTTTCGCGCAGCGGGTGGAGCTGGCCCTGACGACGGTGCGCACCGGGGTCAGGGTGTTCGCGGAGCGCTACCGGTAGGTGCCGGTGGACCAGGTGATATCTTTGAAATTCAGATCGCTACTTCGGATACATCGGTTGCAGAGGAACGAAGATGCCCGATAGCCAGCACCAATCCACCGCCAAAAGCCCCCGTAGAGGAGCAGCACGAACATGAGCAACGGCGACCTGAACTGGATCGCGAACTACATCTGGGGCATCGCCGACGACGTCCTGCGCGACCTCTACGTGCGCGGCAAGTACCGCGACGTGATCCTGCCGATGACCGTGCTGCGCCGCCTCGACGCGGTGCTTGAAGGCAGCAAGCAGGCGGTCCTCGACATGAAGACCACCCTCGACGACGCCGGCGTCGTCGAGCAGGACGCCACCCTGCGGCAAATCGCGGGACAGGCCTTCTACAACACCTCGAAGTTCACCCTCAGCGACCTGCGCGCCCGCGCCAACCGCCAGCAGCTCGAAGCCGACTTCCGGGCCTGGCTCGACGGCTTCTCGCCCAGCGTCCAGGACATCCTCGAAAACTTCGAGTTCCGCAACCAGGTCCCGAGGCTATCCAGGGCCGACGCCCTCGGCACGCTGATCGAGAAGCTGACCTCACCCGACATCAACCTGAGCCCGGCCCCGGTGCGCAACGCCGACGGTACGGTCAGGCACCCCGGCCTCGATAACCACGGCATGGGCACGATCTTCGAGGAGCTGATCCGGCGCTTCAACGAGGAGAACAACGAGGAGGCGGGCGAGCACTGGACCCCGCGCGACGCCGTGACCCTGATGGCGAAGCTCGTCTTCCTGCCCGTCGCCGACCGGATCAAGTCCGGAACCTACCTGATCTACGACGGGGCCTGCGGCACCGGCGGCATGCTGACCGTGGCCGAGGACGTGCTGCAGCAGCTCGCCGCCGAGCACGGCAAGCAGGTCTCCACCCACCTTTACGGCCAGGAGATCAATGCCGAGACCTACGCCATCTGCAAGGCCGACCTGCTGCTGAAGGGGGAAGGGGACGCGGCCGACAACATCGTCGGCGGCCCCGAGCACTCCACCCTGGCCAACGACGCCTTCCCGTCGCGCGAGTTCGACTTCATGCTCTCCAATCCGCCCTACGGCAAGAGCTGGAAGACCGACCTCGAGCGCATGGGCGGCAAGAGCGACATGCGCGACCCGCGCTTCGTGATCGAGCACGACGGCGATCCCGAGTATTCCCTGGTCACCCGCTCCAGCGACGGCCAGATGCTCTTCCTCGCCAACAAGCTCTCCAAGATGAAGCAGGGAGGCAGCCGCATCGCCGAGGTCCACAACGGCAGCTCCCTGTTCACCGGCGACGCCGGCCAGGGCGAGAGCAACATCCGTCGCTGGATGATCGAAAACGACTGGCTGGAGGCGATCGTCGCCCTACCGCTCAACATGTTCTACAACACCGGCATCGCCACCTACGTCTGGGTGCTCACCAACCGCAAGCCCGAGCATCGCCGGGGCAAGGTGCAGTTGATCGACGCCACCGAATGGCACGGGCCGCTGCGCAAGAACCTGGGCAAGAAGAACTGCGAGCTCGGCGAGGCGGACATCCAGCGCATCTGCGACACCTTCCTCGCCTTCGAGGAGAGCGAGCAGAGCAAGATCTTCGACAACGCCGCCTTCGGCTACTGGAAGGTGACGGTCGAGCGGCCGCTGCGGCTGAAGGTCGACCTGTCGCTGGAACGACGCGATAAATTCCGGCGAGCCTGTGGCGAGGCGGACGAAGAACCGGTTGCGAACGTCGCCGATCGCGTGGCCGGCCAACTCGGCCCGGGACCGCATCCCGACTTCAACCTGTTCATGATTGCCGTAGCGAACGACTGCTCCGGGTGCGGGGTCAAGCTGACCGCCAAGCGCAAGAAGCTGCTCCGGACGTCGCTGGGGGAGCGGGACGAATCCGCGGAGCCGGTTGTCAGCAAGATCCACAAACGAGGCACGGAGGCCGACCCGCTGCGCGGCCGGTTCGAGGCTACGGTGAACGGCAGGCCCGTGGTGGTGGAGTACGAGCCGGACACCGACCTGCGCGACACCGAGCAGATCCCGCTGCAGGAAGAAGGCGGCATCGAAGCGTTCCTGCGGCGGGAGGTCCTGCCCTATGCCGCTGACGCCTGGTACCAAGCGGACAGCGTGAGAATCGGCTACGAGATCAGCTTCACCCGGTACTTCTACAAGCCGCAGCCGATGCGAACGCTGGCGGAGATTCGGGCCGACATCCTGGCGCTGGAGAGAGAAACGGAAGGGCTGTTGGACGATCTGCCGATGGTGCGCGAACCGTCGGCTGTGTACGGCAAGCCACGCATTTATGTGGATACCTCGGTGATCGGCGGCTGCCATGACGATGAATTCCGCGAGCAATCCATGAAACTGTTCGCGGCGTTTTGCCAAGGCGAAGCCAGGATGCTCCTCTCGGGCATCACTCTGGATGAACTTGCGGATGCTCCGCCCCCCGTCAGGCAGGCCACCAGCATCGTTCCCCCGGAACACGCGGAGCTGCTCGCCACTTCAAGAGAGGCAGAAGAGCTCGCCGATGCCTACATCTCGGCTGGGGCCATGGGTGGGGCCAACCTGAACGATGCGCTGCACATCGCTCTCGCGACTTTGGCCAAGGCCGATGTCCTGGTGAGCTGGAATTTCAGGCACATGGTGAACTGGCGACGCATCAGGGCATGCAACGAGGTAAATTGTCAGAATGGATACCCTGCCATCGACATTCGCACGCCGGAGGAAATCGTCCATGACTGAAGCCCGTCCCACCAAGAAGAAATTCGACTGCGTCAAATTCATGCGCGAAGCCCGCGCCCGCATTACCGCCGAAACCGCCCACATGACGATTGACGAACGGATAGAGTGGTTCAATTCCAAGCGGTATTCCGACCCCGTGCTGGAAGAATTGGCGGCGCGATTGCGCCAATCAACGCAGGCTGAGCCAACAGATAGTCGCGACGACTGAGCCAAGAGAGAGAAACTGATACCGCAGGAGCGAGCGATGTCCAGCACCGAAATCATCTTTGCAGTCAGCGAAAAACGAAATAGATGGGGGTTACACGGCAAGTGCGCTTGGATATGGCATCCATACGCAGGGCGAAGACTGGAACGACCTGAAGGCCATGGTGCGAGACGCGGTGCTTTGCCATTTCGACCACACCATGCCGCGGCCCAAGGTGATTCACCTTCACTTCGTCCGCGATGAGGTTCTCCTGGTATGAGGTTACCCCGCAATGTGGATTGCTCAAACCCTTCAGCCGCTTCGACGGAAATGGCATGGAGCCTTCCACCCGTCTTTGTCTCATGCGAGAACCACGCCGCTAAAATGATGATTTTTCCGGACATTATAATTATATCCATCCAATCTACGAGTCCCCCGAGATCAACAAGCTAAAGGGGAGCGGAAGGCTCAGTTACTGGGAGTGACAGGAGGTAACCATGGCGCGATCCGATCTGATCCTGAAACTGATCAAGGCAAGCAGGCAGGGCGACGACCTCCAGGTGCGCAAGGCAGTGGAAGCGCTAGCGGCAGACGAGCGCGCAAAGAATCACACGATTCTGGCCGACCGGCTACTTGCCCAGCTTCAGGTCGACTACGGGCGAAACGGGCAGTCCAGGCCTCTTTCCAACCGTTTGACCACAGGCCCTCTGGTAGCTGAAACAGCTCCGGGTCGCTGCCTCGAAGAATTGATTTTACCGCCCGAAGCCGAGGAGAACATTCGCGAACTGGTGACCGAGCAGCATCGAGCCGATCTGCTTCGCTCCTACAGTCTGGAACCACGGAACCGGGTATTGCTCGCCGGGCCTCCGGGGAACGGTAAGACCACACTCGCGGGGGCGCTGGCCTACGCCTTGAATGTGCCGTTTCTCGTTGTCCGTTACGAAGCCGTCATCGGCAGTTACCTGGGCGAGACCGCCCAAAGGATCGCACAGGTCTTCGACCAGGCCAGGTCGCGCCACTGCGTTCTGTTCTTCGATGAATTCGACTCAGTTGGCAAAGAGCGAGGAGACCTGCACGAGACTGGCGAGATCAAGCGCGTCGTTAGTTCGCTCTTGCTCCAAATTGACGCTCTCCCCAGTTACGTCGTGGTGGTTACGGCTAGCAACCATCCGGAACTTCTCGACCGTGCCGTATGGCGGCGCTTCCAGATTCGGTTGGAGTTGCCGCAGCCGACCCAGGGACAAATCGAGGAGTGGTTCAGACGTTTCGAGAACCGTCATGGACATCCGCTTGGCCTTTCGCCTCGGAGCTTGGCCCAGCGCCTTCGAGGGCTGAGCTTTGCGGAGATTGAAGACTTCGGAACGGATGTACTTCGAAAAATCGTATTGGACCAACCGGGGGCCGACAGCAAGGGGATCGTGGAACGTCGGCTGCGCTATTGGAAGAAGCGATTTGCGCTTAAGCACTCCGGTGGTAGCGGAAACTGCGCATAGTCATGGCGGAAACCGACTATCCGCTCCTTGTGTTTCCCGAGCCGGTCTCTGCCGAACGTGCCAAGCGTAACCCTCCGAGGGGGAAGATTAGAAATCCTGACCCCTCCCAGCAGGCGCAACGGTTGGCGCCACAGTTTCAGCGTCTGCAAGAGGCAATGGAAAATCAACGCCTCGCGCTTCAGAACAACGCACTCGGCCTACTTCCAGAACAGGTTCTGGTGCTGGAGACCGTCGGTCCGATTCAGAATTTCATCAGGACCGTCGACAAAATCCCAGGGTTGGAGTGGTTGGGAGAGTATGAGCTCGACGACATTGCTCCAGATTACGGTTTCGAAGACGAGAAAAACCCCGATAGGCATCTGAGAGGCCAGCTATTTCTCGTCATGACCGATCAGGAAGCGCTGAGGCAGTTACACAGTTTGTTCGAAAAATGGGAGAAAGACCACAAGGCATCGTTTCCTAGTGGTTTGGCACCGTTGAAACAGGCGTTCGAGCATCTCCATACCATTCGGCCGTGGGGAGTCGAGGACCGGGTTAAAGAGACGGGGATTCTCGAGGACTGGCGAAGCCGTCTGGAGCATGAGGAGGATGATGTTCCCTTTCAGGCAGAACTGTGGTTCAGACGAAGTACTGATCGCCGCGAGCAGGCGGAGTCCCTGCTTCGCAGCATCATAGAATCCCAGGACGGCCAAGTGATCCAGCAGTGCGTGATTCCTGAAATTGCCTACCATGCCGTCCTCGGACGTTTGCCTCGTGCACAGGTCCAAGCGATCGCTCGAGATCCCGATGCATTCCGTGACATCCAGTTGCTCCAATGCGAGGATATGATGCATGCCCGTCCGGTTGGGCAGTGTGCCGTCCGAATACCGGAGGAGGGGGAGACGGAACCGTTCACAGAGGATGAACTCGTTCAGCCTGGTCCGCAGCCGAGGGTATCCGAAGCCGCCCCGGTCATAGCCCTGTTCGACGGCATGCCTCTGGCTGGTCATCGATTGCTCGAAAACCGTTTGATAATCGATGATCCGGATGGGTACGAGTCAGAGTACCAAGCGAGCGAACGTAAGCACGGTACCGCCATGGCGTCGCTGATCTGCCATGGGGATCTCAACCAAGGAAACGAAGCGGCAGAAAGGCCACTATACGTTAGACCGATCCTGCAGCCCCAACGGGGTTACGGCGGAGAATTCGTGGAGACCATACCCTCGAATCTGCTACCTGTCGATCTCATCCATCGTGCAGTACGGCGTTTATTCGAGACCGAAGACGGGGATCCTCCTGCGGCGCCAACCGTTCGGATCGTCAACTTGTCAGTTTGCGATCCCATGCGCCCCCTTTTGCGAGAAATGAGCTCATGGGCGCGGCTTTTGGATTGGCTGTCCTGGAAATACCAGATTCTGTTTGTCGTCAGTGGGGGGAACCATCCTCAAGACATAGAGCTGGACGTTCCGCGACAGGGTTTGGAAGGGCTTTCGCCTGACCAGCGAGAACAGGCCGTAATCCAGGCGGTTGCCGCAGATACGCGAAACCGGCGCCTGCTGTCACCGGCCGAAACCTTGAACGGGCTGACTATTGGCGCCCTTCATCAGGATGCATCCCCACCCGCAAGTGGCAACCTGATCGACCCGTTCGTTCAAACGGGTATGCCGAACGTGGCTAGCGCCCATGGGCCTGGATATCGGCGTGCCATCAAACCGGATTTATTCCTACCTGGCGGCAGGCAGTTTCTGAGAGAAAAACTGGGAACCACTCATACCCAGGCCACGCTTCAGGTCTCTGAATTGGTCTCGCCGCCTGGGCAACGTGTTGCCGCCCCAGGAAACGTTGGCCAATTGGACCAGACAGTGTACACCAGAGGCACCAGCAATGCTGCCGCGGCCGCGGCCCGTGGAACAGGCCTCGTGTATCACCTGATCGGCCAACTTCGTGAGCAACCCGGGGTGGACTTGCCGGAAGGTTACGATGTAGTCCTTGCGAAGGCTCTACTCGCCCATGGTTCGGTGTGGACAGATGCAATGGCAAAATACGAAACCTCACTGAAAACCCCAGAGAACAGCAAGACGTTCAAGGAGTATCTCGGTCGCTTTCTGGGATACGGGTGGGGTGAACTCGAAAAGGTGATGAGCTGCACGGAGGAACGGGTTACTGTCCTCGGCTTTGGTGAGCTCGACGACGGCGAAGGAGCAGTATTTACCTTCCCGTTACCTCCGAGCCTGTCAGCGATAAACGAGCGTCGACGCTTGACTATCACACTTGCCTGGCTTTCACCCGTTAACAGCATGCGCCAGGCTTATCGAGTCGCCCACCTGTGGTTCGACCCAAAAAACGAGATTGCTCCAGATCGCCTGTTTGCAGACCACCGGGCTGTACAGAGAGGAACGTTGCAACACGAGGTGCTTGAGGGAAGCAAGGCGACTGTCTTTGAAGACGGAGATGACATTTCGATCAAGGTCAATTGCCGTGCCGATGCCGGAGACATACCCGCTCCGGTACGGTACGGACTGGCCATCACTTTGGAGATCGTAGAAGACGTACAGCAACGCCTTTTGAATTATTCGATTTATGAGGAAGTACGCGACCGATTAGTCGTCCGGGTTCCAGTCCAGGAGGCAGGTTAATGGCCGTGGTTCCGGCGCTCAGGCCTTACCCAAGAAAGAAAGACTCTGGTGTGGAGTGGCTGGGGGAGGTGCCAGCACATTGGAGCGTCGAGCGGGCAAAGTGGCTATTCCAGAAAATGGAGAGACCAGTTCGAGAAGAAGATGCGGTGGTCACATGCTTTCGGGATGGTGTTGTGACCCTTCGCAAAAACCGCCGTGAGTCAGGGTTTACAGAGTCCCTGAAGGAAATTGGCTATCAGGGCATTCGCGCTGGGGATCACATGCTTTCGGGATGGTGTTGTGACCCTTCGCAAAAACCGCCGTGAGTCAGGGTTTACAGAGTCCCTGAAGGAAATTGGCTATCAGGGCATTCGCGCTGGGGATCTCGTAATACACTCTATGGATGCTTTTGCCGGGGCTATCGGGATCGCCGATTCCGATGGGAAAGGGTCCCCTGTTTATTCAGTCTGTAAACCTAGACCCCAAGTCAACGCCTATTTCTACGCCTACATTCTACGTGAAATGGCTCGTATCGGGTGGATACAGGCACTTGCTAAGGGTATCAGGGAAAGATCATCGGACTTCAGGTATACAGACTTCGCATGGCAGCTAGTTCCTCTTCCTCCCTTCTCGGAACAAACCGCCATCGTCCGCTTCCTCGACCACGCAAACCGTCGCATCCGTCGCTACATCCGCGCCAAGCAGAAGCTGATTGCGCTGCTGGAGGAGCAGAAGCAGGCCATCATCCACAAAGCCGTCACGGGCCAGATCGACGTCCGAACCGGTGAGCCGCATCCGTCATACAAGGACTCCGGTGTGGAGTGGCTTGGAGAGGTTCCAGCGCATTGGGAGCTGAGGCGAGTGAAACAGGTGGCGCAGGTGTTAAGGGGAAAATTCACACACAGACCGCGTAACGACCCCTCTCTCTATGACGGGCCGTACCCGTTTATTCAAACGGGCGATGTAGCCCAAGCGGAAAAGGCTATAACTAGGTACAGGCAGACCCTCAACAAAAAAGGGCTCGCCGTGAGCCAAATGTTCCCTGCCGGGACGCTTGTAATGACTATCGCCGCGAACATAGGTGATGTCGCAGTTCTCGACTTCGAGGCGTGCTTCCCAGACAGTGTTGTTGGATTCGTTCCTCAAAACGGCGTGGGGCGAGATTATCTATTCTATGTATTTCAAGCGATGAAGCCGGAGTTGCTACGCGAGGCACCAGTAAATACACAGGGCAATCTCAATGTTGATATAATCGGTTCGGCTCCTCTGGAGAATCTGTGGGTGAGGCAGGGACGCTGCGGCGATGGGAATAGAGGAGGCCAGGTAGCACAGGCGCATCATCCCCCGGTATGTTGGGACAGTCCCCCAAGACCGATCCCAACTACCTGTGGAGGGAATGATGCGCCTGATCACGGTACTCAACCGGTGCACGACCTTCAAGCGGTTTGTGTTTGAGGGCAGTCATTTTGACCGGCAGGGAAGGATACGGGTGAGGGTCAGACCCCGGAAGAACTCCCGGGGCGCGTGCAGCGGCTGCGGTCACTTGGCCCCCACCTATGACACGGCCCCCGAGGCCCGGCTGTTCGAGTTTGTTCCCCTCTGGGGGTTTCCGGTCTTTCTGGTGTATCGCATGCGCCGGGTTGCCTGCAAAGCCTGCGGCCGGGTGGTCGTCGAGAAGGTCCCCTGGAGCACGGGCAAGCACCACCTGACCGACGTCTACCGCTGCTTCCTGGCCCAGTGGGCTAAAAAGCTGTCGTGGCTCGAGGTGGCGCGCTCCTTCCGGACCAGTTGGGACCAGGTCTACCATTCCGTTCAGTACGTGGTGGACTATGGGCTCGCTCATCGCCGCCTCGACCGGGTCACGGCCCTCGGCGTGGATGAAATCCAGTATCGCAAGGGGCATCATTATCTGACCTTGCTATACCAGATCGACCGGGGATTATATACATAATTCAGCAAGGTAATTTAAGTAATCTCATCTGCGAATTTAAAGATAATATGGTATAAAATAATAGAAGAAAATGCAGAGAATTGGACATCCCCGTCCCACTGCTTTAACCCCCGAACTCGGAGGAATGCCAGATTGACACCGTGGGATCGGGATCGATGCGAGCATTCTTTTGGGGAAGAACTGCGAGCTGCCGCCCTGATCCAGGAGGGATGCGGATTTCCGCGCGTCGGGCCGTAGGCAACTCCTCCTTTCATTAGACATTATGTGCTGGGCGATTTCGAGTAGGGCGGACCTGACGCCGGACTAAATGCTGCCGGAAGGGGGTGGAGTCTTAAAAGCGTGTAGGCCGCCATCGTTCTTGGGTGGTTAATTGTCTCAGAATTGCTTGCTAGCTGGGAAAGCTGGGTGGTAGGCGCCCTAGTAGGTATGAGAGACGTTCGCGCTCTTCCTTCCCCATATCGAGTGCAGAGAGAAGCTCGGGACGCTCTGGATGACGTTCATCGTGCGCGGGAATGTCATCAGCAAGAAAGCACAAGTACCGTAAGAACCACACGACTGCATCGCGAGCGATATTCCTGGCAATGGCAAGATGCCCTTCACGGGCTTGGGGCTGGTTAGTGTTTCCGTGGACAATGTGCGACCGGATGTCATATAGATTCCGGAAGGAATTCTTTATTTTCTTTCGGTCCTCCTTGGATGAACTCAAGACCAATCCACATCTTTGAGCCAGTGTTTCGGTCAGCCCCCCTCTTCGCTCACCTAGCAGGGCTTCAATTGCCGTTATGTGCCAAAGAAGCTGATCCAGTTCGTCGGAAAAAAACGCCTTGACCAAGTACCCGACTGCGACGTCAATGAACTGCCACCGGTCAGTCTGAGCCCGGACTATGTTGAGCTGGCTTTCGAATTCGGTTACTGTGCGAAAAAAGGAGTTGGAGTCAGGATAGATGGCGCGTGTGGGACTTACGCCATACTCAACACCATCGGGGTCGAAGACCGGGTCAAGTGAAAGTCTGGAGATGTCCGGTGCCTGAGGGGGCGGGCAGTACAAGCTCCCACCGGATCGCAGGACAAAGGGAAGGTTGAACCCAAACCACCCGTTATTCTGTATATCCGGAAGATAACGGTCGATGTCCCTCGGTCCTGGGTAGGAGATTCCAACGAAGTCCCAATCAAATAGGACAAGCGCCTTTAAGGCACGTTCAACATCTGGTGGGAAATTTCCATACCGGCGTTCAACAACAGGTCCTTCTAGGAACTCTGTTATTTCAAAAAGTTGTCCTGCATAATCTGGGTCCCTTTTCCCACTGACGACAAGCCACCAGTATTGACTGAGAAGGGGCGTATCCAGTGTAGAATCTGGCCAAAATATTTCACGAGTATCGTTCTCAATTATCGTCCTTAATTCCAGCTCTGAGAACTTCATTACACGGAAGGTGCCGAACTCAAAGGGGCCATCAGCCGAGAATTCAACGAACTCAAGCGGAGCCAGGGTGTCGGTTATGATTTCGCTCCGTGAAAAGGCCGCATCGAACCTCTGAAATAGTTTCTCAGCGGAATGTGCGCCGTCGAGTGTGTCTGCATAGATCCTCGCTCGCCGCAAGACATTCTGCACGCTGGATCGCCATCTGTCATCTCCCTCCCCGTCAGGATCCTTGGCAAATTGTACTTTTGTTCTTTTCACCAAGCGTGTAAACTGTGTCGTGCATTCGCCTCTCTCAGCCGTGGTGCGTATCGGATGCATCCTACCCTGAACGGGGGATGGTTTTCTGTCGTCGCCATCCCTGTTTACTGGGTTGCTGGTAAGAAATGCCAGGTAGTCATCGAATGCGGTTCGTAGTGCCATGGTCAATCTACTAGTGAGTGCCAATTTGCTCCGACCCCCAATCAGGCCACAGTCAGTCAGTATCAGTTCTGTACCGACCATCGCCCATATCCAAAAGCTACGGCAAATTCCTTGGTCAATGCGTAAGCAAATTCGAAAATTGACACATTGGTATGAGGTTACCCCCGATTCCGCGGGCAGTTTTCTGTTTTGATTCTCACTTTCAAGGGTCGTTATTTTCGTAGTTGACCGAAGACGGTTGTCCCAGGGCAGAATGCCGCCGGTGGGGACTGTACCAGGTGCTCGTAAACCGACGAAACAACGAGGCCCTTCGGGAGCCCGCTACGGGGTGATGACCCTCCTGAACGACTCGGGGTTTCCCCGCGACTTCCTCTCTTCGGAGAGGGCGAGCCGTCGGCATCACCCGGAGTACGGCTATTAATTAACCCAAATTGGGGCAATTTACCTCCGTGGATCAGGCTTTGAAGGCTCTGGCACCTTTCTGACCGAAGCTCAGGGAACCGGCCAAGAAGTTCGAACCTGACATGGAGACAAAGGGGGATGCCGATCCGGCAAGCAGAAGAAAATCGCCGAAAGGAACGGCACTTCGCAGCGTTCCTTCGACTTCGAGGCCCAATCGCCAAGGATTCAGCAGCTCGCAACAAACTGCGCAAGACTGGGAATCAACTGCGCAAGGCCAAAGGGAGAGAACCAAAGAGGGAGGCGAAGGGAGTTAGCCCCATTCCGCCCCTGATCCTTTCGGAAAAAGGGAGACATACCCCCCCGACAAAGAGGCGGTAGAGTCCCGATAAAAAGCGCGAATTTACAAAAAATCTGGTATAACCTTATGTAAAAGAAAGGGAATTATCCCGTTGCGGCTTTGAATGCGGGTGGGATCCGTACCGTGGCGAATCATTGGCGGGTACGGAAGGATGCTAGAACGCATCGATTTAGAGGATGAAAGGACGATGGAAAATTCCAAAATCGCCGATCAGCCTGTATGGCAGGAGTTTGAGCAGTAGTAACATCCGTTCACCTGCGAGTAATATTTCCGGGCTTCGACAACCGCTGGATAACAGGTAAGAAAGTCCCCAAGATAGATTCGGTTTTCAAATTCAGGTAGCCATGAGCATCCTGTTGTGTGAACTTCATGATCTCCATTCGACTGTGCGTTCTTATTTACATAGTAGCGCGCCATTATAGCTCCTTTGTTCAGATCCTACGTCGTCCTCTTCATCAACTTCTTCCTGAGTCCAGCCTTCTGGCGGGCCGGCCCATCAGAAGTGCCCGAGCGATGTTCCCCGGGGTATCCAAGGGATGGGCTCAGTAGTCTCATGGACTTTTAGGCGTCTTGATCACCTTGGCTTGGCTGTGAAGGGGTTGGTTCTGGTGGTGGTGGTGGGGGAGGAGGAGGAGGAGGAGGAGGAGTTCTTCTACTTGGATCTCCACGAACTTCATTTTCTCTCTGGCTCATGCCAATTCTCCTTTCATAGGTTTTCGTCGCCCTTCAACAAATACGTTCGATTCTTCTTCCATCTTATCCCTCAAGGCATAGTCGTCGTGGGTTATCCCTGATAGCCTAGCCACAGTCGTGGTTGCTGTCCTTTTCCTATTTAACACCTTGAGTTGGCGTTTGGCTTCATCATTCCCAATGAGATTGGAATTCGCGGAATTCCATAAATCATTGAATTCTACTTCCAATGTCTGGCATTCCCTTGCAATCATATTTGCCACGGTATGCTTTTTCTGATAGGCAGACAGGTGATCCCATACGGCGAAAACACCTATCAGTACTCCAGAGATCACAGAAATTTCTCCAGCCCAAGGATAGTCTTTGATGTACACATAGATACTCCCTACAGGGGCTAGGAGAAAAAATCTGAGGTACATATGGTAGTTTGCGTATTTATCCGAAAGACTCCCATAGTATCGGCTTAGAAAGTCGATGTAGCACTTTCCTTCCCACACATCAGTTCTGGTTTGTGGAGAGATAATCTCTTTCATAATTACATCTCCTTTTGCTTCTGGTCAACATATCGCTAATTCAGTTCGTCTGATTCAAACCATTCTGTAGTACCTAACGGCATGTTGAATTCTGCTTCTTCACGTGTGAAAGATTCGTGAAATCCCGTTCGACCGACTACAGGGGGGTCTTCCTCTTGACACCAAGCTATACTTAGAGGCTCACCAGTCTTGGCTCTACAACGAAAGGGTCTGTTCAATCCATACAAACCACTATACACTGCCTCAATAGCCTCATCCCTAATCTCTAATTTCTTTTTCATCTGGACCCTCCTGCACACCCGTGCACTGGTGGACAATAGAATACTGTGAATATACGCAGTTTCTTCTTGAAAGCCAGTGCTTCCACTCTATCTTCATAGGGCCAATCTGTCACCAGAGCCCGCAGCAAATGTCGGGTTCCCGCTGATTATTCTCCCTCCCCTGCAGGACTTCGACCACGCTTTCTGATCCAGAAGGACTGCATCCCACAGAATCACGGTTTCCTACTTCCCCACCCCCGCCGCCAAGGCGATTTTCATTGCCCGAGATGGTCTCGGGCACCGGGGCGATCTCGTGCCTTCTAGCCTCGGCACACGTTATCCTCGCAATGAAGTGAAGCAGACGCAGTTGCCGCTGCCGGATCGCTGAAATTCTGCCACGGGATTCTCCCTCTAATCCCGATCCTGCCGTAACCCGAATACCCTCTCAACACCCTGCTTCCGGCTTTCCGCTTCAAGGCCGGTTCAGGGCCGTTCTGTGCCTTTCTGTCGGTGTCCACCGACAATCATCCTTTGAAAATGGAGACTGCAAATGACCCAAGACCAGCTGAAAAGGGCGAGAGACGCCCTCGGCATGAAGCAATGGGAGCTGGGCCTCGCCCTGGGTGTCAGTGAGGCCGAGGTGTGCCTGTGGGAGAAGGGGAAACGAACGATGCCGGAACGGTATCTCCGTCTCATGGGAGCCATCATCCATCACCAGGAAAATGGCTTACGCCTTTCCTACAAAGCTGGGTCGTAACAAGATGGTATTCAAGCCCGTCTGCTGCGTATGCGGCCAGGAAATCAGGCCCTGGCACCTGTTCTACAGGCCCGCTCCGGAGCAGCACATATGCATCCCGTGCAGCGAGAAGGAGAAGGAAGACCCCGAAGAAGAAAAGAGAACTGGAGACGATGACGGATAGTTGCGGCAGGGGGGATCGTTCAGGCTGGAAGGCACTTGGCTGGAGCCTCTTGTCCGTCTATTGAGCTATGCCCCCGAGCGTAGGCTCTTGAGCCGGAAAGAGCACTCCAGCATTTATGCCGATTCGTCAAAAACCCGTCTTCGATTCCCTCTGCCACTAATTCTCTCTCCTCGCCATCGGAGAAATACGAAATGTCCAAAATTGGACATTTCACTCCGTGGACCGAACCCCCCCCGCTCTGATCCATGCGCGCGTTATCCAGCTTCCTGATCTCCTGGATCTGCAAGCGCCAACCTGTCCCCGAAAGGAACCCCATGAAGGACGAAACAAGAAAGAAAATCGAATCCGTATTCAGATCGTCTTGAACCACTGGCGCAGCCGGTAGGGAGCCGACCAAGGGGTAGGTGGAATTCGTTCCGCCTATCCTTTAGCTGGTAGAATCGTCATGATTACCTGCCAAGGTGGAAGGAAGAAGGGCGCGGCAGTTCTCCCGAATTCCCGGATTCGGCTTCCGCATCCTCTTTCCATGCCGGGGACCGAGGAAGCCCCCCAACGGGTTCAGTCCCATCGCATTTTTGCTGATCGGTGTTCTGATTTCGATCCTTGCCTGGGAGGACGACGACCTCTTGTTTCAGCGTCAGGGGGATGAACCCCGAGGCACTTTCGCCCACGCTGTCGCCATAGATGCGCCTGAATTCGATTCTGAAGAAAACAGCTATTTTGTGGACTACTGGATTGTAAAAACCCCCACTCGGCTGTAAAACAGCTGTGGAGTTTCTTTTCGCCCCTCCCGAGAAGGAAGAAGAGAATGACAACCCTTATGAGATGGTTGCCTTGTGTTGTAGGGTTCGCTGGAGCCGCTATAGCCTCCGAGCCAGCCGTCCAAACGGTGTATTTGAATGGACGGATCTATACGCAGGACCCCGATCTACCTTGGGCTGAGTCCCTGGTAACATTAGGCGACAGGATTATCTTCGTCGGCGGCTCTACTCAGGAAGCCATGCAATACATCGCCGGGGGAGCCAAGGTTGTAGACTTGAAGAATCAGTTCGTGATGCCGGGTATAATCGATTCACATACTCATCCCGGCCTGATTGCCACTGGAGGCAATTTGTCGGTTCTGGACGAAACCTGGGTTCCTCCGGACAGAATGCCGTCCACTCCAAAAGAGGCTACGTTATCCTGGCTACAGCAGTACGCCGACGACAACCCGTTTACCCTTGTAATCAGACAGGGAGTATGGGATCTTTCCACCTACTTGCCTGACGGTCCGCACAAGAGAGACTTGGATAATATCTCCAAACGGAGATCCATCATTTTGAACGACAATTCGGGACACAGCTATTGGGTAAATTCCGCCTTCCTGCGGTGGCTCGGCATCGATAGAAACACTCCGGATCTCAGCAGGAACCTGTCTTATTTCGTTCGTGACGAGAATGGCGAACCTACCGGCTGGGTCAAGGAGTTCGCCCTGCTGCCATACTTCGGAGACAAGTTCGTACCGGGTGATGACGAGCTGAAGGAACGGCTGCTGAAATACTTGAACTACATGTCAAGCAAGGGTATCACAACCCTGTGGGATGCCGGCAACTTTAACATGGACGATAAGGTCTATCAGGCAGCACACGACATTGCACGAGAAGGCAACCTCCCCTTACGTTGGGAAGGTTCTTACCACATATGGGCACCGGATCAGATTGATACGGCAGTCGAATCCCTGCTCCATCTGAGGGATCAGTATGCCTACGGTAAGCTGCAGTTCAACACCATCAAAATTCACTACGATGGGATGCCGGACATTCTTACAGCCGCCATGCTGGAGCCCTATGCCACCGACCCTGATAACTATGGCGGCGTATTGTTCACTACGCAGCGATTGAGTGACTTCGTACAGGAGCTGGATAGGGAGGATATCGATCTGCACCTGCACTCGTCGGGCGACCGGGCTACCAGGAACATCCTGGACGCGGTAGAACAGGCTCAGATAATGCTGGCACGTCCCTTGGGAATCGAGGTCACGCTAAGCCATCTGTTCTCAGTTGCCGACAGCGACATAGGGCGCTTTCAAGAGCTGGATGTACACGCCGACTTTACTCCACACTGGTTTGGCGGAACGGTGTACAGCGATGCAGAGGAGATTAACGTAGGACCGGAGAGAGCCTCCCGCTCTCAGGCTGTCGGGGAGTTCATGCGCCAGCAGGTCAACGTCACCCTGTCCAGCGACGTGGTGTACAATCCGCTGAGGGTGAGCCCCTTTCTCGGCATTGAAATGAGTATGACACGACAGGAACCGGGGAAGGTCGATGCCGCTATCATGCCGCCCCTGGATGCCAGAATCTCACTGGCACAGGCCCTTGCTGGCTATACGGTCAACGGTGCCGCACAACTCGGACAGCAGGGACGAATCGGCTCCATCAAGGCCAAGATGATCGCAGACTTTATTGTCCTTCCGGAAAACCTGTTCGAAATGGATACAGACAGAATCCACACGATTGAGCCTGTCGCCACAGTCGTAGGAGGCGAGTTGCGTAGCGGTAGCTTGTGAAGATGAACGGCAGATTGAACTGGAAGGATATTCTGGTTATCTCGGGCGTTCTGATTGTCATCATTGGAGCCAGTGGGGTTTCAGCTCCAACATGAGGGCCAGGATCTACAGCATGGACAGCCGCATAGCCCGGATAGAAACCGACCTGCCTGCTCAGAGTGCTTAATTGATGGTGAAGGGTTCCCGTGGGACTCGACACCCCGAAAATGGGGATCAAAGCCAAGAACCTCATCCTTCCCGGCTTCTTCCAGCGTAGCGGCCCCGCATCACTTTTCTTCCTGCAAGGCTGTTGGTGCTTGCGTATCCTTAACATTCCCATTGTCGTCCAGGAACAGACGGAACGGCGAGGAAACGAGCCTCCTGCATGTTGAGGTAAGGCCATGCACACACTCGATGCAGACATCGAACTTCCTTCCCTCGTCCATGCTGGCCGTTCCGACCTTGAGCTGTCCGCGCAAGTCGTCTTCAGATACGACGCCGTCGCAGATATCACAGATAGTGGTTCCCATTTTCCTTCTCTTTTCTCCTTGGATGCGATGCCTTGTAGGAGAGGATCAAGCCCCGCTCTTGGTGGTGGATGATCGCTCCCATGAGACGGAGATACCTTTCCGGCATCATTCGCTTCCCCTTCTCCCACAGGCACACTTCGGCCTCACTGACACCAAGGGCGATGCCCAGCTCCCACTGCTTCATGCCAAGGGCGTCTCTCGCCCTTTTTAGCTGATTTTGCTCCATCTTTCATTCTCTCCATTTGGGTGGTTGATTTTCGGTGGACACCGACAGAAGGACACAGAACGGCCCTTGAGCCGGTCCTGAAACCCAGCCGGCGCGGAATGTTGACAGGAATTCGGGTCCCCGTTAGAATCGGGATTGGAAGGTGGAAATACCGTTCCAGAATTCAGCGAGCCGGTAGCGGCAACTGCGTCGACTCACTACTATGCTGTTTTCGGTATGGATTCAGCGTGATATGAGATTAGGGCAACAGAGAAACGACAGGAGGAAGTCGGTTCCCGGATCGCCTGCCGGCGGTGCTTGGGGGAGTTTGGAAACCGTGATTCGGATGCAGTCCTTCGGATCGCGGAAAGCGGGCAGTTCCAGATCCTGCGGTGAGGGGAGTAAACGCCTTGCTCTACTATGTTATACCAAGTTTTTTGGCGAAATCGCGCTATGGATCAGGCATTCCCCGGTTGTTTCCCTCGGTGCCCCTTGCCGCCGAAAAGGTTTGGAAGCTATGGAAGCTATATTGAGTACTGATAAGGAAGAGCCCAGAGAGTTGGTATTTGGTACTTCGATTTCCTGATGCTACACGTACCCGGAAATTACCGCTGGCTCGGGAAAAGTTGGAGTAGGTTGAGAGCACTTATTCATTCATTCCATGTGGAGGAGGAACCGAAATGGAAGCAAAAACCGCAATAGGCATTAAGCATCCAGGCTCGGAAGTAACAATAATTGTTTCCCATCCAGATAATAGAGTGTCGGAAATAACATTCAAAGACGATGCTGGGGCGTTGCTCTATCTTGTTCTTGAAGATTACTTCGTTCAAACGGGAAGCACGGACCTTCTCGGAGCCTATGTGGAAGGGAAAAAGATGGAAGTGACTTCTGTTCAAAATTTGCTTAGAGACAGAGAATAAACACGCCAAAACTTGTGGAGAAAGGAAAAAAACAATGATCTTGCTATTCGTGGGTGCTGGCTGCTCCCGGGCGATAGATGAAGAGAAGTTTCCTACTATGGTGGAGTTTTACGAAAAATGCTTGCCAGACAGCGCAAAAACCTCTTCATTCTATGCACTAATTGTAAAATATATGCAGATGGATAGGGAGATTCCCGTCGATATTGAACGAATATTGCGGGAAGTTGAGAGTGCTATCGATCATTTCTCAGATATAAATAATCGCGATAAAGTTGTAGGACATTTATGGAGATCATTTTTCAATGATTTACACACTAATAACGAGTTTAGAAGGATACCAGGATTTGTTAATGAATTACAAAGTTTGCGTGATATAATATGCAAGACTATCAATTCAGTTTACTGTCCAAGTGATTTTAGAATTCCCAAGTATTTGACAGAATTTTTTAAGAATCTCATGTCCTTATCTCCTCCATTGGAAATTTTTACGACTAATTACGATTTGGTTATTGATCGAGCAATTTCTGGAGACAAAGAAACCCTAACAAAGAGCCTTGAAAGAGGCAGAACATTGGATGACAATGGGGACTATGTAATTTTGGATACAAAGCATTGGGTAATTCCCCCTGTTCGTTTAGGACAAAAAGGGTTATTCACAAAGCTGCATGGATCAGTAGATTGGAAATGGAAAGATGGAGTAATACAATGTTGCAGCGTTCAAGACGAGGGATTTGATTCTAACAATCACCCCGTTCTATATCCTGGATTTAAAGGCCGACCACATGAACATCCATTTGATAAGTTTTATGATTATTTAAACCATATTGCACGAAACACTGACATTGTAATTTTTGTTGGGTTTTCATTTAGGGATGAAGAAATAGAGTATATCTTGTTGAGCCAACTGAAACATGGTACTAAGATAATTGTAATAGATAAGGAAGACTGGCCAACCGACACCCCACAGGCAATTAGAGACAATGCAACTCTTATTAAGTCCGGGTTTAGCTCAGCAGCAACTCGGGAGTGCATTGGACTATTGAGAGAATGAACATCAGAAGAAGAAATAGATAAACCCACCCTGCCCCCATTTCCGGGGGCAACGCGAATTCCGCACCTTTCTGGTATAACATGTACAGTGATGGTAATTTCCTGACACTTGCCTCTGCTCGGGGTAGTCAGGCCGAGTAGCGTGGTCATGCTGTTCCTCTCGCCGCCCTGGTGAGGTCGTTGCCCCAGGCGGTATCCTCCTCGGCGAAGCCCTTGCCGTCGAGAAACAGCGTCACCACGTCCTATCCCCCAGCGGCACCCTCGCCCCGCAGTTTCTGAACTTCCCAGGCACACCGATCCAGACTGAGACCTCCAGCGACACCGGGCTTGCAGCCCCGCAATCCCCTCCCCCCCCCCCCCCAGGATCTCAGCCCGCAAAGACCTCACTCCGGCTCCAGCTCCTGAAGGAATCGGCTGGATGCTCACCGCCCTTGCATCGGAGCCTACCTGAGCCCCCGACTTCCTTGCCTCCCCCGCCATTCCTGCTTTCCCTCCTTCCAATAACTAAAGTTTTCCGCCGTCATCAGACGTTTGTCGAATCCACCCCAGAAGTCCGATTTGCTTTTTTAGTTCAGCCAGGTACACTAATGGGTAACTCATAGGGGTAGCCGGCAGGAATCCGCTGCCGCTTCCCCAGTCTTTTCTGTCGGTGAACACCGACAGATCACCTTCCCACTACTACGCGAAAGGAATCCTATGGGAGCGTGAATCACACTGTTTTTTGAGGGCCGCAGGTCTCAAGTACGGTATTCCACGGTCCGAAGGTAATCGAAGTGAAGAAAGGTAAAGGTTTATCGTTAATCGATTTATTCGATATGTTTCCAGATGATGCCACAGCAGAAAGATGGTTCGAAGAGGAAAGATGGGGGAAGACCGTAGACGGGCTTCCTGTCTCCATATACTGCCCGCACTGCCACTGCTGCGGCAGGATAACCGCCTGCCGCAACCGGGGGAACAGGCCCTACTGGTGTGGCGACTGTCGAAAACACTTCAGCGTTCGCACCAGAACCAGGTTAGCCAACTCCAAGATTCCCTATCAGACATGGGTCGTCGGAATTCACCTGCACTCGACCCGGCCGTACGGTATCAGCAGCCGGCTGCTTGCCGAGGACCTCGGCATCACGCAGAAAAGCGCATGGTTCATGCTCCAGCGCATCCGGGAAGGGTGGAAAGAACCGGAAAGCCTCAACTGCAAGGTCGCTGAAGCAGACGAAGTCAATGTCGGAGGAGAAGATCCAAACAGGCACTTCGACAAGAAGTTTGGCCGCAACTGGCGGAAGGGCGTCAGCATCGCGGTCGTAATGTGCGACCGGGAAACCGGCAGGGTAGCCGCCGAGGTGATCCTCGAAAAGACAGAGGAGACCTTGTCCGCTTTTGTAAAGAAACACCTACGCCGGGGAGGCACCCTTTTCACCGACGAGTTCCCTTCCTATTCCGATTTTCAATGGGCGGCAAGACACGAAGTCGTCAACCACAATAAAGGGCAATACGTCAGAGGGGACGCCGGAACGAACCGTGCTGAATCGTTTAATTCTCAGATCAAGGGAACCTACGGCATCTATCGCCACCTATCTCCCAAGTATTTGCCCCGATACCTCAAGGAAATCACAGGCAGGCACAATCTGCGAGGAATGGATACCCTGGATAAGGTAAAACTCCTCGTGTCCGGCTTGGAAGGGAAACGGCTGACGCACCGGGACCTCGTGAGCACGGAGGTCCCTCCGGTTCCCTTCACGCATCATCGATGGAAGGAGGGCGAACCCTTCCGTAAAGTCAGCAAGGTTACAGACCCCCGGTGACCCGTTTCCTCCCGATAATATTCTCCCGTAGGAGAAATCTTCATCGCCCGGAACTGAGCCTGTGGATGGAGAGAATCTTCTCGGATGGTCAGCAAGATGACAACCCTCCTCGTAGCCTTCCCTCCGTATCCTCCTACGGAGGGATCTTGCGCATGGATCAGCCTGCAACCCTGAGAACTCCCCAGCCCTCCTCCTTGCCCCCTTGTCGACCAGACCGCATCATTGCTCCTCACACCGGCGACAACGGCTTGCTCAGACCGGGTGATCCCCGATGCCGCATCCCCCTCATGGGAGGCCATGGGCCAGAATATGCATTGCCAATTTCTATGCTCCTGCAATAGGAGCAACCTTGTCATGCCGTTAATGTGTAGCTCCATAGCCACAAACAGAAGGAAGGCCAGCCGCCCGTGAAAGCAGCTGGCTGACCGGTCAGATCCCGGTCTTATTTCTGAAAATAGTTCCGGGAAACCGGGGGAACCTCACCCGGGAAACCGGGGGAACCTCACCATGGTTTTTGTATCCTTGTCTTTTTTCCTTGCAAAACCATCAACAGATTCATTAGCTTGCTTACTAAGCTGTTGGGCTTGTCGCCCGACATTCCCAAAGGTTCTCTCTCCCAAGAGGAGGTTGTAATGATTCGCCGAAAAAGCCTCATAATTAGCGCTTTGATGGCAATTGGAGTCTCTCTAACTGCCATTACCTACGTTGGTGCTCACTCTCCTCCGGAATCTCTGGAATATTTCGGCCACAAAACAACCGTACAACAGCAATGGCTGTGTGGCTACCACTGCTGGGGTCATAGCCATTCTCATGCCGAGCTTTACGGGAACGGCTATCAATGCAGGTGTTGTGACCAGTGATGAACTAAATGGAGGAAGGCAGTTGTCCGTCCACCGGGATTCTCTTATCCCGACGCGCTTGAGAATCTCGGTGGAATCCCGGCTAGCAAACAGATAGACTGGAAGTTTGGACCGTTGCAGGGGGCCGTCGAACCCAAGCCACTAGGGTAAGCAATTTATCGCTGGCTTCCAACAGTTGTTGTCCGACTCAGGTGGGCCTCTCCGAATCCATGGGAATTAAACAGGGCTTCGTTAGAATAGGGCCTCTCTTGCTCCTCTTGCTATCTCCTGTGGATGGGCACGAAAGCGGGAGTGTTTATTGCAAAATTAACGATCAGGTTCGGCGACTGTCTGATTCTGGGGCTTTTAACCCCATTTGGTCTCCAGATGGCCAACACATCCTCTACCATGATCGACAGGATAACGCATTTCAACTTATCTCAACTGATGGGGACCGGTTGAAAACGATTCCTATGCCATCACCACTGACCTTCACCCTTGGCATGTCCTGGCATCCCAACAGCACTGAGATCGCATTTGGGGGTGGCGCGGAGGAGGCAGAGTCGTACGATATCTTCAGTTTGAACCTTGAGGATGGCCAGATTAAGAAAATCATTCAGGACGGAATTCTTCCAGCTTGGTCAAAGAACGGCCTACTTGCTTTTACAACCTACCGAGACAGCAACATGGAAATCTATCTTGCGGACCAAGAAGGCCGTCTCCGCAACCTCACCCGCCATGACAGCCCGGATGTTCGTCCTGCGTGGTCGCCCGAAGGCACTCGAATTGCCTTCGAGTGCATCCGCTACGGTAACCCGGAAATCTGTATTGCAGATTTAGATGGGACGATTACAAGAATGACAAACCATTTCGCGAAAGACTGGAATCCGGTTTGGACTTCAAAGGGAGAGGTTGCATTTCTCTCCAACCGAGATGGGATAGGAGGCGTCTACGTGAAGGGAACGAAGGTAACCCGGCTTCCTTCCCATGAAAGTGACTTGCAGCTGTCATGGTCACCGGATGGGGATAACTATTGCTTCCTGTCCAGCCGTCCTGAGCCCTTTTGGGGCTGGCTGGTTCGATTGGTTGACTTCTGAATGGAAACCCAAGGGGGAATCAATGCAGGTACTTAGTGGACTTCTTGTCGTCCTGATTTTTGCGAGCTTGGGTGAAGCGCATAGCGGGAATCGCCTGTACCCCTTCTACGAGCTTACCGATGAAATGCTGAGAAAGATCAATATACACGATGGATTTATCGACGAATGGTATGAGATCGGCGAACCCAACATGACTCTGCTGGATTTCAAGACCAATGATGATTTTATCCCTCGTGATCCCTCCAACCTCGACTTCCGCATCTGGCTGGCTTGGCATGACGAGCTGAACCGAATATATGCAGCCTTCATCGTAGTCGACGATGAATACGAGAATAACCATGATTGGTCTGGAGAGAATGTCATACCACAGATTGACCTTTATGACAGCATTACGCTTTACCTCGATGCGGATCACAACGGCGGCAAAGGATTCACCGATGGCTACGGTACTCTTGGGGATAGATTGCCGAGTTATGGAGAAACGCAGAAGTACGATGCCATTTCACGTACAGTAAGCGGCCCAACCTTGGCCAGCGAACACAGCTTTCTCCAACCCTGGCACACCTCCCCGCCCTACGGAGATGCGGGTGGAAATGTAGCTGGAGAAAACCCCTTCGTCTGGGTTGTCGAGATGTATGTCACACCACAGGACGGATGGGGCGACAGCATAGCTGAAATCCTTTTCAGCGAGCTGTCCGCCAATCAGATCATCGGTTTCGCACCTGTCATCAACGACTCCGATCCCTCCTTTGATCCAGATACTTCAATACCCTGGAACCCGGAAGGCATTGACGATGAGGAAGCCTTCCTGTTGCTGCCCCATTCAATGGCGGATCTCTTCCTCGATGGGCTGTTGCTTCCCGCTCAGGCTACGGCAGTCGAGTCCGTTACCTGGGGACGGATCAAAGCCTCTTTGGAGTAGGCCAGCCGGGCAAGTCCCATTTTCAGTTGAAACAAGCACAGGCTCAGTTGCGTTGATTGATCAGCCCGCCCTGGCGAGCTGTTTGATTCCGAGTTTGGCTTGCAGGGCGTGTCGCAGCGTTGGCAAGTGACGGTAGCCTTTGACCCGGCGCAGACGCGGTTCGATGTCCAGCAACGCCGTGGCTACCCAGCGGTGAGGCTGCGATGAGTTGCTCCAGCGTCGCACGTTATGCGTCGCAAGGCCGAATCCCGTCAACCCCTGCACTCAGAGGTAATTTCGGGCTCGGATACCCCGACCTTCCGATCCACGGTGCCGATTTCCCAAGGGGGTGTGCAAGGCAACGGGAGGATCCCTCGCGAATCGTCAGCTTCCGTATACTCCGCAGGGAGAAACCCCCTTCTTCCCGCAGCGGAATCCCAGCAAAGACCGTGCCCAGGGCCACCCACCGCCTGCCGGTTCGCCAGCTTTGGAGATGCCTCACCTCGCAGTTCCGTAGCCGCACCTCGACACAGCCGTTCCTGAAATCTCTCCTCTTTCCCGCTTCGACCTCGTAGCTGACTCCGTTCCGCCGATTACCGAGGAAGCAGCCCCCTCCCCTGTCCTGCCCCCCTCCTGCTCCCAGAAATTTAAGTTTCTCTCCGCCATATTGTGGGTTTTATAAACCTCCTCCTAAGGCTAATTTGATTTTTTAGTTCAGCCCAGGTACAATAAAGGCACATTGAACACGGGAAGCCGGCAGCATTCCGCTTCCCAGTCCCTGCTGTCGGTGCACACCGACGGAGTCACCTTCCCTCTGAAACCGAAAGGATGATATGGGAGCGTGAATCACAATATTTGAAGAGAGCCGCTGGTCTCAGTACGGTATTCCACGGCTCGAAGGTAATCGTAGTGAACAATTACAAAGGTATCTCGTTAACGGTTAAAATTGATGATAATATTTCGGCGGAAGAATGGTTCGAAGAGGTAAGATGGGGAGAATTCGTAGAAGACTTACCCGTCTCCATATACTGCCCTCACTGTGGATGCTGCGACCGTATTACCAGGAATTCCAGATTCGCTCAGCCCTACTGGTGTGGAGCCTGCCGAAGGCGGTTCAGCGTTCGTCCCGGAACGGGGTTGTCTCACTCCCCGATCCCCTTGGAGAAATGCCGGGGCTCGATGTCGACGGGAAGCTACAGAGTACCGTTTTCGACTCCGGGGGCGCATTCAGGCCGATCTTGAGGTAGACCCATTAGCCGAATCCTGTAAAATTCGGTATGTCGTCCAGGGTGCGCCGCCCGGCCAAGGCTGAGCCACTGCCGGTAGGGAAGCTTGCGCCGTCCGTGGAAATAGGGGTTTGTGATGCGCCGGTACCAAAGTGACTCCCAGAACTTTTTACAATTCCATTCTCCGGCGGGGCGAGGAGGACTGATCCCGCACCCAGGACATCGCCGCCCTGCCGATCTACACCCCGCGCGGCCAGCTGGTGCCGCTCCGCGGCCGTGGCCCGCGTCGAAGTGACCAGCGGCCCCGAGCAGCCGACAGACAGAGGCAGGTCAGCGTAGCAACTCCGTTACCTCTCCTCCAGAATCCGTTGCAACAGGATCCTGGAGCGAGGATCGGGCCCAGCTCTCCAATTTCCCCATTTCCCCTTTTTCCCTTGCAAAATACCAACAACCTCAGTACATATAGAAATGGACTGAATTTGAGTTGAGGTCTATTGGCGTATCTGGAGAATGCCTCAGGTTCAGTTCCCCTTTCAATTCCCTCAAACCTGAGGAGAGTTCCAATGATTCGTAAAAAGCACTTAATAATTGCGGCTTTGCTAGCAGGTGGAGTTTTTCTAGCCAAATCTGCATATGTAGGTGCTCATTCGCGTCCGCTGTCGGAGGTTCACTACAGCCATGATGCCACGTTATCGCAACCATGGCTGTGCGGCTACTATTGCTGGGGCCATAATCACAATGTCGCGAACCTTTACGGGACACACAGTGATTGCTGTAGGTGTATGGACTGAACGTTACCCTCTCCCAGCTTGGCAACTGTTCGGAATACTCCGTTTTCGCTGGGCGGAGGATCTGACGCCGATGGGGACATACACTCCGCGCAGGGCGGCACGAACTGGGAAGGGAACGGGCATGTGGACAATTAGAAGTGGACCCCGAAATTCGGACAGTTACGTTAGGTGGATCCAACCCCTCTTCGGAAGGACTGGAGACATGGGGAACCGCGTAGCTTTTCCGCTCAGTTCAAGGGCAAAGTCGCCTTGGAGGCCCTGGTCGGCGACCAGGGCCTGGCCGAGCTCGCTGCCAAGCATAACCTGCACCCCAACGTGATTGCGCAGTGGAAACGGCAAGCACGGAGAGCTTGCCGGAGGTGTTCGCCCGCAAGACCTCTTCCCGCGCCGCGGATCATGCGGCCGAGGCAAGGCGTTGCACGCCAAAATCGGCCAGCTGACCGTCGAGAACGTTTTTTGTCTCGCGCCTTCGGCCGTTGAGCCGCGACCGAAGGGAAGCGATGATCGAACCAGATCATCTCCGGCTCCCTGTCGTGCGCCCGTGCACCTTGGTTGCCCTGTCGCGTCCACCTACGTATACGCGGGTCGGAGGGAGTGCCTTCAACCGGCAGGTGATTCGCTGTATCGACGAGCAGTTTCTGGCCACGCCCTGGTATGGGTCGCGGCAGATGGCCCGTCACCTGCCGCGCTAGGGGTATGAAGTCGGCCGCAAGCGCGTGCGTCGATTGATGGGGCTGACGGGGCGACGATGGACCCGGGGTTGAGGCTGAGCAGACGCGCGCCCATCCGGTCGTGTCGCCGTGCCTCCGTCAGCAGGACATAGGAGGGCATGTAGTCGTCATGGTCCAGCAGCACGTGCACCTTGACCCCACCCTTGGCGCGTCGAAAGCGGGCCCACGGGAACAGCGACAGGCACAGGGAGAGGGTCGTCGAGTCCAGGCTCATCAGCTTATTCTTGAAGCGGAACTTCGTCTTGCGCTGACCGAGGCCCTCCCGACTCCGCAGGCGATCGGCCAAGTGCCAGAACAGATCCTCGAACAGGTCCGCCGGCCGATGGGCGTTGGCGTAGGACAGCGACGAGCGCTTGGGCGCCCGGCCGATCCCGATGTGCACCAGCTTGCCTACGCAACAGGCCAAGCCATGGCAGATCTCACGTAGCGAGTCCGCCCGTCCCAGATGGCAGAACAGCATGGCCACGAACTGCGTCCAGCAGGTGAATCCCTTCGCCCATTTCTCGGCCCCGTGCTGGCGTACCAGATGATCGAATTCACTGCGCGGCACCTGCCGCAGCAATTGACTGAACAGACTCGCTTGCCGTACCATGACACCGAAGCCCTCCTGTTGTAGTGATGTGTTGTATTGCTTGGTCTGCACACCACAACATGCAACACACCCCGGAGGGCTTCAACCACCATTTTCAAACATTGTTTTGGACAAGAGTGTCTAACTTTAATGAAACAGTCGTCATGGAAACCCAAGGGGTAATCTTTGCAGGTACTTAGTGGACTTCTTATCGTCTTGATTTTTGCGAGCTTGGGTGAAGCGCATAGCGGGAATCGCCTGTACCCCTTCTACGAGCTTACTGATGAAATGCTGAGAAAAATCAATATACACGATGGATTTATCGACGAGTGGTATGAGATCGGCGAACCCAACATGACCCTGCTGGATTTCAAGACCAACGATAATTTTATCCCTCCTGATCCCTCCAACCTCGACTTCCGCATCTGGCTGGCTTGGCACGACGAACTGAACCGAATATATGCAGCCTTCATCGTAATCGACGATGAATACGAGAACAACCATGATTGGTCTGGAGAGGGTATCATACCATGGATTCCCCTTAATGACAGCATTACGCTTTACCTCGATGCGGATCATAGCGGCGGCAAAGGATTCATCCATGGCTACGGTACGCTTGAGGATAGATTGCCGAGTTATGGAGAAACGCAGAAATACTCTGCCATTTCACGAACAGTAAGCGGCCCAACCTTGGCCAGCGAACACAGCTTTCTCCAACCCTGGCACACCTCCCCGCCCTACGGAGATGCGGGTGGAAGTGTAGCTGGAGAAAACCCCTTTGTCTGGGTTGTCGAGATGTATGTCACGCCACAGGACGGATGGGGCGACAGCATAGCTGAAATCCCTTTCAGCGAGCTGTCCGCCAATCAGATCATCGGTTTCGCACCTGTCATCAATGACTCCGATCCCTCCTTTGATGTAGAGACTTCAATACCCTGGAACCCGGAAGGCATTGACGATGAGGAAGCCCTCCGGTGGCTGTTTCATTCAATGGCGGATATCTTCCTCGATGGGCTGTTGCTTCCCGCTCAGGCTACGGCAGTCGAGTCCGTTACCTGGGGACGGATCAAAGCCTCTTTGGAGTAGGCCTCCTCTCCTCCTTCTCCTGCTCGCCCAAGCGGATTGCACGATCTGAAGCAGGGGGCGAATTTTCTGCACACAGAACGATCAGGCTCGACGGGCTCTCTGATTTGGAGGTTCCTTGCCCGGTAGCCCCCCGAATAGACCCGGTAGTGATGCGCCTATCGACCCCGATTCAGGGTGCCATATGACCATGTTGCCGTGTTCCGGGCTAAACACTTGAGGATCCCAGAGCAGAAAAATGGCTCGACGAAGACAGATGGGGGAGCTCGTAGACGGGCTTCCTGTTCGCATATACTGCCCTCACTGCGGATGCTGCGACCGGATAACGGCGTGTCGAAAACACGGGAACAGGCCCTACTGGTGCGGAGCCTGCCGGAAGCACTTCAGCGTTCGCACCGGGTCGGTTTTGGCCAACTCCAAGATCCCCTTGCGGAAGTGGGCTATCGGAATTCACCTGCATCTGACCCGGCCCTACGGAATCAGCGGCAGGCAGCTCGCCTTTGACCTCGGCCTAACGGAGAAATCCGCATTGTTCATGCTGCATCGCATCCGGGAAGGCTGGCCAGAACAGGAAAGCCTCAACTGCCGGGTCGGTGAAGTAGACGAAGTCTTCATCGGGGGAGTCGATAAAAACAGGCATTTCGACAAGAGGTTTGGCCACAACTGGGCGAAGGGCGTCAGCATCGCGGGCGTAATGTGCGACCCGGACACCGGCAAGGTAGCCTCCGAGGTGATCCCCGACAGGACAGAGGAAGAACCTTATCCCTTTTCATCAAGAAACACCTACGCCAAGGGGGCACGCTTTTTTCCGACGAGTATCCCTCTTATTCCGATTTCGGATGGGCGGCAAGACACGAAGCCGTCAATCACAAAAAAAGGGGAATACGCCAGGGGCGACGCCACAACGAACCGTGCTGAATCGTTCAATTCTCAGATCAAGGGAACCTACGGCATCTATCGCCACCTATCTCCCAAGTATTTGCCCCAATACCTCAACGAGATCACAGGCAGGCACAATCTTCGAGGAATGGATACCCTGGATCAGATGAAATCCCTTGTTTCCGGCATGGTTGGGAAGCCGCTGACCCACCGGGATCTGCTGGCGACGGAGGTCCCCCCGAGACCCTTCACTCATCATCGGTGGAAGGAGGGCGAACCCTTTCTCAAGGTCACCACGGTGACAAATCCGGATGGGTTCTGATTTTCGACGGAACAGGGACCTCGGTTTCCTGCTCGTCTGTTTCCGGAGGTGTAGGATGCGCTCGGGGGGCCATGAGGACCTGCTCGTAGCCTGCCGTCAGTCGGGAGGATACTGTTTTACGGACCGGGAATAGAACTGAGTCTGTGGATGAAGCCCCGAATCAATCAGGATGGTCAGCAAGGCGACAACCCTGCTCGTAGCCTTCCCTTCCGTATCTTCCTACGATGGTTTTTGTATCCTTGTCTTTTTCCTTGCAAAACCATCAACAGATTCATTAGCTTGCTTACTAAGCTGTTGGGCTTGTCGCCCGACATTCCCAAAGGTTCTCTCTCCCAAGAGGAGGTTGTAATGATTCGCCGAAAAAGCCTCATAATTAGCGCTTTGATGGCAATTGGAGTCTCTCTAACTGCCATTACCTATGTTGGTGCTCACTCTCCTCCGCGATCGCTTGAGGAATACGGCCACCATACATCCGTAGCACAGCAATGGATGTGTGGCTACCACTGCTGGAGTCATAGCCATAGTCATGCCGAGCTTTACGGGAACGGCTATCAATGCATGTGTTGTGACCAGTGATGAACTAAATGGAGGAAGGCAGTTGTCCGTCCACCGGGATTCTCTTATCCCGACGCGCTTGAGAATCCCGGTGGAATCCCCGGCATAGCAAACAGATAGACTTGGAAGTTTGGACCGTTGCCGGGGGCCGTAGCGAACCCAAGCCACTAGGGTAAGCAATTTATCGCTGGCTTCCAACAGTTGTTGTCCGACTCAGGTGGGCCTCTCCGAATCCATGGGAATTAAACAGGGCTTCGTTAGAATAGGGCCTCTCTTGCTCCTCTTGCTATCTCCTGTGGATGGGCACGAAAGCGGGAGTGTTTATTGCAAAATTAACGATCAGGTTCGGCGACTGTCTGATTCTGGGGCTTTTAACCCCATTTGGTCTCCAGATGGCCAACACATCCTCTACCATGATCGACAGGATAACGCATTTCAACTTATCTCAACTGATGGGGACCGGTTGAAAACGATTCCTATGCCATCACCACTGACCTTCACCCTTGGCATGTCCTGGCATCCCAACAGCACTGAGATCGCATTTGGGGGTGGCGCGGAGGAGGCAGAGTCGTACGATATCTTCAGTTTGAACCTTGAGGATGGCCAGATTAAGAAAATCATTCAGGACGGAATTCTTCCAGCTTGGTCAAAGAACGGCCTACTTGCTTTTACAACCTACCGAGACAGCAACATGGAAATCTATCTTGCGGACCAAGAAGGCCGTCTCCGCAACCTCACCCGCCATGACAGCCCGGATGTTCGTCCTGCGTGGTCGCCCGAAGGCACTCGAATTGCCTTCGAGTGCATCCGCTACGGTAACCCGGAAATCTGTATTGCAGATTTAGATGGGACGATTACAAGAATGACAAACCATTTCGCGAAAGACTGGAATCCGGTTTGGACTTCAAAGGGAGAGGTTGCATTTCTCTCCAACCGAGATGGGATAGGAGGCGTCTACGTGAAGGGAACGAAGGTAACCCGGCTTCCTTCCCATGAAAGTGACTTGCAGCTGTCATGGTCACCGGATGGGGATAACTATTGCTTCCTGTCCAGCCGTCCTGAGCCCTTTTGGGGCTGGCTGGTTCGATTGGTTGACTTCTGAATGGAAACCCAAGGGGGAATCAATGCAGGTACTTAGTGGACTTCTTATCGTCCTGATTTTTGCGAGCTTGGGTGAAGCGCATAGCGGGAATCGCCTGTACCCCTTCTACGAGCTTACCGATGAAATGCTGAGAAAAATCAATATACACGATGGATTTGTCGACGAGTGGTATGAGATCGGCGAACCCAACATGACCCTGCTGGATTTCAAGACCAACGATGATTATATCCCTCCTGATCCCTCCAACCTCGACTTCCGCATCTGGCTGGCTTGGCACGACGAACTGAACCGAATATATGCAGCCTTCATCGTAATCGACGATGAATACGAGAACAACCATGATTGGTCTGGAGAGGGTATCATACCATGGATTCCCCTTAATGACAGCATTACGCTTTACCTCGATGCGGATCATAGCGGCGGCAAAGGATTCATCCATGGCTACGGTACGCTTGAGGATAGATTGCCGAGTTATGGAGAAACGCAGAAATACGAGGCCATTTCACGAACAGTAAGCGGCCCAACCTTGGCCAGCGAACACAGCTTTCTCCAACCCTGGCACACCTCCCCGCCCTACGGAGATGCGGGTGGAAGTGTAGCTGGAGAAAACCCCTTTGTCTGGGTTGTCGAGATGTATGTCACGCCACAGGACGGATGGGGCGACAGCATAGCTGAAATCCCTTTCAGCGAGCTGTCCGCCAATCAGATCATCGGTTTCGCACCTGTCATCCACGACTCCGATCCCTCCGATCCCTCCGTTGATGTAGATACTCCAGTACCCTGGAACCCGGAAGGCATTGACGACGAGGAAGCCTTCCGGTGGCTGTTTCATTCAATGGCGGATATCTTTCTCGATGGGCTGTTGCTTCCCGCTCAGGCTACGGCAGTCGAGTCCGTTACCTGGGGACGGATCAAAGCCTCTTTGGAGTAGGCCTCCTCTCCTCCTTCTCCTGCTCGCCCAAGCGGATTGCACGATCTGAAGCAGGGGGCGAATTTTCTGCACACAGAACGATCAGGCTCGACGGGCTCTCTGATTTGGAGGTTCCTTGCCCGGTAGCCCCCCGAATAGACCCGGTAGTGATGCGCCTATCGACCCCGATTCAGGGTGCCATATGACCATGTTGCCGTGTTCCGGGCTAAACACTTGAGGATCCCAGAGCAGAAAAATGGCTCGACGAAGACAGATGGGGGAGCTCGTAGACGGGCTTCCTGTTCGCATATACTGCCCTCACTGCGGATGCTGCGACCGGATTACGGCCTGCCGCAACCGCTCGAACAGGCCCTACTGGTGCGGCGACTGCCGGAAGCACTTCAGCGTTCGCACCGGGTCGGTTTTGGCCAACTCCAAGATCCCCTTGCGGAAGTGGGCTATCGGAATTCACCTGCATCTGACCCGGCCCTACGGAATCAGCGGCAGGCAGCTCGCCTTTGACCTCGGCCTAACGGAGAAATCCGCATTGTTCATGCTGCATCGCATCCGGGAAGGCTGGCCCAAACAGGAAAGCCTCAACTGCAATGTCGGTGAAGTAGACGAAGTCAATATCGGAGGAGAAGATCCAAACAGGCACCGCAACAAGAAATTCGGTCGCCAGTGGCAGAAGGGCGTCAGCATCGCCGCCGTAATGTACGACCGAGAAACCGGCAGCGTAGCCGCCGAGGTGATCCTCAAAAAGACGGAAGAGACCTTGTCCGCTTTCGTGAAGAAACACCTACGCCGGGGGGGCACCCTTTTTACCGACGAGTTACCCGCCTACTCCGATTTCCGATGGGCGGCAAGGCACGAAGTCGTCAATCACAAAAACGGTGAATACGCCAGGGACGACGCCACAACGAACCGTGCTGAATCGTTCAATTCTCAGATCAAGGGAACCTACGGCATCTATCGCCACCTATCTCCCAAGTATTTGCCCCAATACCTCAACGAGATCACAGGCAGGCACAATCTTCGAGGAATGGATACCCTGGATCAGATGAAATCCCTTGTTTCCGGCATGGTTGGGAAGCCGCTGACCCACCGGGATCTGCTGGCGACGGAGGTCCCCCCGAGACCCTTCACTCATCATCGGTGGAAGGAGGGCGAACCCTTCCGCAAGGTCAGGAAGGTGGAAAAGCCCGGTGAAATCAACGGACTGCAACAGGGCCATATCCCGGATGCAGGGATGCTCTCCGGATCCAAGAGGACCTGCTGGTAACCTTTCGTCAGTCGGGAGGAAACCGTTTTCCGGATCGGGAGTAGAACTGGGTCTGTGGAAGAAAGCGGGGAAATCTTCTCGAATGGTCAGAAAGATGAAAACTGCTGCCTGGTGCCTCGCTTCCGTATCGCGAATCGAACTGGGTCTGTGGATGAAGCCCCCGATCTATCAGGATGGTCACCAAGGCGACAACCCCTGCTGGTAGCCTGGGGTCAGGATTTTCGGGGGATCTTGAGCATGGATCAGCCTGCTTCAGGAATCCCCAGCTATCTCCCCTTGTCAACTCGTCAACCAGACGGAATGATTTCTCGTCGCTTCCACGACATGCAGATCCAGAAAATGATGCGAGTATCGACCCAGATTCACGGTGTCAAGGTGGCACACTTCCGTGCTCGGGGCTAAACACTGGAGGCTCTGGATGTCCTCTCTTCTGTATTTTCTCTATAATATTATACCAGATTTTCTTTAAATTCGCGGGTGAGATTACTTAAATCAGGCTTGCTGAATTATGTATATAATCCCCGATCGACCCCCACCGCCGCCGCCTGTTGTGGATGGGCGAGAAGCGGACGAAGAAGGCCTTGAACGACGGCTTTACCGAACTGGAGCAGGAGCACCGGCGCAAGCAGGAAGCCGCCGGCGAGCAGGAGCCGACCCGTTTCCTCGACCAGATTACCGTCATCTGCTCTGATATCTGGAAAGCCTACCTCACCGTGATCAGCAAGCGGCTGCCCACCGCGGTACATATCCTCGACCGTTTTCACATCATGCAGCACTTTGGCAAGGGCCTCGACAAAGTCCGTGCCGAAGAGGCCCGCAGACTCAAAGAACAGGGCCAGGATCCGGTCCTGAGCAAGAGCCGCTGGTGCTTCCTGAAGCGCAAGGAGAACCTCAGCGACTCCCAGGGCTTGAAGCTGTCGGAGCTATTGAAGATGAACCTGCGGACGGTCCGAGCCTACCTGCTCAAGGAGGACTTCCAGCGCTTCTGGGACTACACCTACCCGGCTTGGGCTGAGAAGTTTCTCCAGCGCTGGTGTTTCCGTACGATGAGAAGCAACATCGAACCAATGAAAGACATCGCCAGGATGCTGCGGCGGCATCAAGAGCTCATCCTCAATTGGTTCAGGGCCCGGAAGCAGTTCAACAACGGCATGGTCGAGGGTTTGAACCTGAAATGGAATCTGACGGTGAGAAAAGCATTCGGATTTCGCACCTTCAAGGCACTCCAAATCGCTTCGTTCCATCAGCTTGGCGATTTACCCGAGCCACAATTCACCCACGAATTCTACTGACGAGCCATCGGTTCTAGAGGGATTGCGGTGGCACCGGTTTATGAACAAGGCTTAATCGTGCGACAGATAGAAGCGAGTACCGCTAGGCTGAACACCGCCACTAGCCGCGCTAACCGCCAGATCGAACTCCTCGGCGAATACCGCACCCGCCTGATCGCCGATGTCGTCACCGGTAAGCTCGACGTGCGTGAGTGGGCGCCTGAACTGCCGGAAGTGGATCCGGTTGTGGAAGACGACTTGGACGACACGATCCATGCTGACCCGGATGCGAGTTTCGGCAACTTTGACCCCGAGGAAGAGGTGACCCTGCGATGACTGGAATACCTGCTCTGCCGTCGAACTGAATTTGAACAAGGTCAGTGGCGGCTGGGTGGTTTGGGGGACGCTAGTGTATAGTCTCAGAAATAACTAGCATAATATCCGCTTCGTGGGTATCCTTCTCCAAGGACCTTTTCCAAAGGAGAGACCCGATGCGATCTGGACGCCCGTTGGTTCCGTTTGAATTGAGTGAACGGACTCGAAAGCAATTGCAATCTCTAGCCAACTCACGTTCCAAGCCCCACGGTCTGGTCCGTCGTGCAGAGATTGTTCTGCTAGCCGCCGACGGTTGGCCCAACCAAGCCATTGCCAGCTGCTTGTCCACCTCGCCGGCGACCGTTGGAAAGGGGCGCAAGCGCTTTGTGGAGCAAGGTCTCATGGGCCTGTATGACGAGCTCCGTCCGGGGACGCCCCGCTCCATTGATGACGAGCAGGTGGCGGCGGTCGTATACAAGACCAGACCCAGTGGACGGTGCGCTCCATGGCGGCCGCCTCGGGGATGTCCAAGGACACGGTGCATCGCATCTGGCGCACCTTCGGCTTACAGCCCCATCGGCAGAAGACCTTCAAACTGTCCACCGATCCGTTCTTCGTGGAGAAAGTGCGCGACATCGTCGGTCTGTATCTGAATCCTCCCGAGCATGCCCTGGTGTTGTGCGTAGACGAGAAGAGCCAGATCCAGGCCCTGGAGCGCAGCCAGCCGTTGCTGCCTTTGGGTCTGGGCTATGTGGAAGGGGTAACCCACGACTACAAACGCCATGGCACGACCACCCTGTTTGCGGCGCTCAACATCGAGAGCGGACAGGTCATAGCGCAGTGCAAGCCCCGCCATCGGCATCAGGAATTTCTCCAGTTTCTGCGCCACATCGAGGCCCAGGTGCCGGCGGATCTGGACCTTCATCTGGTGGTCGATAACTACGCTACCCACAAACACGCCAAAGTAAAGCAGTGGCGGGCTCGACACCCCCGCTTCCACCTCCATTTCACCCCGACCTATGCGTGCTGGCTAAACCAGGTGGAGATCTGGTTCGGCATCCTCACGCGGCGGGCGATTCGACTAAGGCTCCTTCAGGAAGGTGAAGGAATTGATCCGTCGCATTGAGCACTTCACAGACCACTGGAACCAAAAGGCCCACCCCTTCGTATGGACGGCCACGGCAGATTCAATCCTCGCTAAGATCAAGGGACTTTGTGAACGAATTAATGCGACACAACACTAGGATCGCTCTGACAACGGGGCAGAGGGCCCTCCAGATAAACACCGGAAGTAGGCTACTCGAGCGCATGAAGGAACATCTGTACGGCCAGATCGTCATCGACGAGGTAACAGATTTCTCAAGCTACCAAATCGGCTGCATGTATGGCCTCACCCATCCCGGCCTTGGAGCGCTGTCCATGGCGGGTGATCTCATGCAACGCGTTGCACCGCGTGGTCTACAGGCTTGGGATCAGCTGGAAGGCATCATTCCAGAGGTGGCTGTCAGAGAACTGAAGACGGCCTACCGGCAGAGCAGCCGGTTGTTGGAGATCGCGAGGGAGCTGTCGAGATCTGCGACCGGTGAACAACCGGCTTTAGAATCAGCGTATCGTAGCAAGGAGATAATGCCTGCTCCATTGTTATTACAACACGAGGGCGATTCGGAGCTGCATGGTGATTGGATCGTCGAGAGGATCCTTGAGATCTATGCCGTCGACAACTCACTCCCGTCCATCGCGGTGTGCGTACCGAATGAACGCGAGATCGACCAAGCCTATGATCTGATTGCTGTCCGTCTGTCGGAACATGGAATCCAAGCCGAGAAGTGTCCTGAAGGGAAGATCGGAGATGGTCAGCGTGTTCGTGTCTTCAGTGTCGACTACCTGAAGGGCTTGGAGTTCGAAGGTGTCTTCCTCCTCGATATCGACATGATCGAGACAGAGCGTCCCGACCTAGTCGACAAGTTCCTATACGTAGCCATCACGCGTGCAGCTCTCTTCCTCGGAATTACCACCAGAAAGCGACTCCCAAAGTGTCTCCTCTCTGTAGAGGAGGCGTTCGAAAGAGCTACCTGGGCAGACTACGCTGCTTGAAGGCTAATGCACCTTGACCGGAAGTTTCTGACCGGCCAGGTACTTGGGTATTGTATTGATACACCATCGAAAAGGAGTTGACAGCATGACAGACTGGAGCAAGTGCCCGGCGGTCGAAAGCGTACCCGGCAAGGTGAGTGGCAATTGGGTGTTTACCGGAACCCGTTTGCCGGTATATGCCCTTTTCGAGAACCTTGCTGCGGGTGCGACCATCCACGACTTCATCGAGTGGTTCGGAGGAGTGGATGAAACGGAGGTGAAGGCGGTGCTGGAGCACGTGGCGCAGGAGCTCCGGGCAAAGGTCGTTCATGCGCATCCTGTTCGATAACGGGACACCCAGGCAGTTGCGCCTCCGGCTTTTCGGCCATGTCGTCGAAGAGGCCAGGGAGCGCGGTTGGGACGGCTTGTCCAACGGAGACTTGCTGGACCGTGCTGAAGAAGTCGGCTTCGATGTTTTGATCACTACCGACCAAGGCATCCAACATCAACAGAACATGTCAAACAGACAGGTGGCCGTGGTCGTTTTGATGAAAACCGCTTGGCCGCGCATCTCGCAGAGAACGGAAGCCATCCGCATTGCTTTGGATGAAATCCAACCCGGTGAAGTGCGGGAAGTTCCCATCCCGATGAGAGACGAGGCATATAGCGCGGACCACCGACACCAGCGAGAACGGGCTGGAGCGTCCATTCACGGCTCTATTCGGCCATCGGTGCAACCGCCTCCGGGGTCCGACCGTAGGGACAGGTTCGAAACTTGCCCCTGCCAGATCAGGATGGCCGCCCCCCGGCCACAGGCATTGCCCATCGGCCATGCGACCTCGATGCCAAATCAGGCCATGCGGATCCTGTCTGACCATGGAAACCCTTGGCGACTGGAAGAACCGCCTGCGACACAGAAGGAGTTGTGGTGATGAATCACAGTCACTTGTGCCAGGATATCCAGCGAAAGGTCGGAGCCTCGTTCATATGCTCCGCAGGGCGAATATCTGCGAATTCGCACGCCATTCCTCTTTCCGGACGGCGACAACATCGATCTTTTCTGCAAGGTCCGGGGGGACGTGGTGACGGTTAGCGATCTTGCGGAAACCACGGGCTGGCTTAGCATGCAGTCGACGGCGCTTCGCCGATCGCCGAAACAGAAGCAGTTTATCGAAGATGCGTGCCTGACACACGGCACGGAGTTCTACCGTGGAATGCTTCAGGCCCGATGCCGGCCCGGTGACGAGTTGGCGCATGTCGTTACCCGAGTTGCGCAGGCGGCGCTGCGGGTTGTCCGACTTATGGGTCACCTTCCGAACCCCGGGCGGCTTGTCCATTACGGACGAGGTAGCCGATTTCTTGAAAGAGCGTGAATTCGGTTTCGACCGCGGCGAAAAGCTGGTCGGCAGGTCGGGACGTGGCTGGACGGTCGATTTTCACGTTCGGACCAAGCTGCGCAGTTCCCTGGTGCAGGTGCTGAGTACTGGGAATCGCGCTGCAGCCCACAGGGTCTCCGAGCACGTGCTGGCAGCCTGGCACGATCTGAATCATCTCGCTGCGGGACCGGAAGCCCTGACCTTCGTCTCGTTGTTTGACGATACCGCCGATGTCTGGGCGGATGAGGATTATCGGCTGGTCGAGCCTCTGTCCATGGTTTCGCGCTGGTCAAGGCCGGACGAATTCGCCGCGGTCCTGAGCGAAGCGGCATGACCACCGATTCCTCCGAGCGCGGCCTGTAACGCCTCATCTGCCCTGCCCTGGCCAGCCATCCCTGCGACCCGGACGCGGAGGAAACGTAACACCAAAAAGCGCCAGCCCTGAAGGCACCCTCGCCGCCGCAGGTGTTGCCCATCGTTTTATGGGCACCTACGTTGTGCTACACAGAAACTGTGAGGCTGTGACCATGAAGAACATCACCGTATCCGTCGACGAAGAGACCCACCGGCTCGCCCGCATCCGGGCGGCGGAATTGGACACCTCGGTATCGGCCCTCGTGCGGGACTACCTGAAGAGCCTGGTTGAGGACGGTGCCGGCCGAACAGCGGACAAGAGGCTGGAGGTGGAGACGGAAGTCGAACGCCGCCGCAGGATGTTGCGCGAGGTCATTGAGAAAATCCGCACTACTTCCCCCGGATTCAGGGCCGCTGACAACCTGCCTCGCGAAGAACTGTACGACCGAGCCAGAGCCAGAGCCGAAGCTCAGGCAGCGGCCGCCGAAGACGAAGACCGCCAGCGCGGGTAAGTGCCGTGCGCTTTGTCGATACGAACGTCCTGATATACGCGGCCAGCCCCGCTCCTGAAGAAGCCGACAAGCAGCGTTTGGCCCAGCGGCTGCTGGAAGCGGAGGACCTTGCGTTGTCCGTCCAGGTGCTCCAGGAGTTCTATCACCAGGCAACGCGCTCCACCCGCCTCGGAGCGATCACTCAAGAACACGCGCTGGAATTCATCCAGGGCATCGGTCACTTTCCGGTCCAGGATATCACCCTCAGTCTGTTCCGTGCCGCCACCGCCATCAGCCGACGCTTCGGGCTGTCTTTTTGGGACGGTGCCATTCTTGCGGCGGCGCGCGCCCTGGGCTGCGATGCGGTCTACTCAGAAGACCTCAATTCGGAACGGGACTACGATGGCCTCCGGGTTATAAACCCGTTCACCGAGCGGTAGGCTTCACAGTGCCCACCGACACCTCCGAACTTGGCCTCGGGCAGGCGTGCCAAATAGAACTGACACGAATGGTGGAGATGTCACAGACTGAGTACCTGGTCATTGTAGAAGAGATACGGCCCCCCCGCTTATGGGGCATATTTGCCGGAACTGCATCCAACGCAGTATCGGTGCAAGATGGTCGGTCCCTGGGACGGTTGAACTGGGGAATGCTCTCTGTCAGGTAGTGGGGTGGAAACTTGGTGTCGGTCATAGCCAGAAAATGGAGAAGGACGGTTGCCAATGGAACTTGAAACGACCACCAAGGTGCCGGTAGAGAGGCTTCGACTGGATCGTAGAAACCCGCGGCTGCTAGGCCAGGCGGAGGATGCATCCGACGAGTCGATCATTGCGCGGCTCTACCGCTCAGCGGAGCTCGACGAGCTTCTTCAGTCGATATCCGCCAACGGGTACCTCGACATCGAGCCGCTCGTCGTCATGCGCGCCTCTGAAGGTGACACGCTGATCGTCCTTGAGGGAAACCGGAGGCTCGCCACGCTTCGTCTTTTGGTGGAACCGGCCTTGGTTGGCAGGATCGCGTCCTCGGAAGATACCCGTATAGCGGTGCCCGAGATCGACGATGCGGTGCGCAGTACCCTGGATCAAGTGTCGGTCTACCTCGTCGAAAGCCGGGAGCATGCCCGAGCTTTCATCGGCTATAAACACATCAACGGACCTGCGAAGTGGGACGCGTACTCCAAGGCACGTTTCGCAGCGGAATGGTACCGGTCGGGGCGATCTCAAGGGTTGGACCTCGAGCAGATCGCGACTGCCATCGGCGACCGGCACGATACGATCAAGCGGATGGTGTCGGCAATCTACGTGCTGGAGCAGGCAAAAGAAGAGAGGCTGTTCGAGGTCGAAGATCGCCACACCAGCAAGTTCAATTTCTCCCATCTGTATACCGCGCTTTCGCGTTCTCAGTACATGGAGTATCTGGGCCTCGAACCGGCTTGGTCGCGACACGACCCGAAGCCGGATCAGGTTCCCCGGGAGAAACTGGATGAGCTTCGAAAGGTGCTCGTCTGGATCTATGGATCGAAGTCGGACGACGCGCGGCCGGTGGTGACTACGCAGAACCCGGACATCAAGCGATTGGGGGAGGTGCTCGCCCACGCGGAGGGGCGACATGTCCTGGAGCAAAGGGGTAATCTCGATCAGGCACACGCCAGCACGGAGCCCGTGGACAAACGGTTTACTGCGTCGCTGCTGCGTGCGCGGGATGCGGTCCGTGAAGCAACAGGTTCACTGCGGGCTTACGACGGAATGGACAGGTCCCTGCTCGACATCGCCGAGGATGTAAAGGAAACGGCGGATAGCCTGTATCATAGCATGTCCCGGAAGTACCGTGACGCCAGCGCGGGGGAGTGATGCCTCTTTATCTACCAATAGACGCGGTTTCCGGACCGTCGATCGATGTCGATCTCGCCGCCGATTTTCTGGAGTTAACCGCATTCTTTGCAGATGACTCCACGGTCCTGACTTCTGAACTCGCCAACGCTGCGACACTCGGGGCGGCGGAGGATCATGGCGATCTGCAAGGGGAAATGCAGGAGGGAGAGGAAGAGATTGTCTCAAGCGCGGTGAACAGGATCGAGACGCGACAGGACGCGTTGGACTCGGCTTATCCCTTCAGGCTTGATTCTGACGGAAACCTGTTGTGGTACGAGATGGACGATGAATCGTTCGGGCAGGCAGCGTACATCCTGAGCCTTGTCCTTTCGAACCTGCGGGCCTTCACGCCGATGCTCGATGGTTCGGGTCTTCATCCCGATTGTGCAGAGGTGGGGAAATTGCGGGAGTACTTTCAATATTTCGCGACCGCTGCTTTGGCCGCAGAGATTCAGGGCGTAGCGTGGTCGTTCGGTTTTCCACGACCGGACAGATCGGGTTTTCTCAACAAGCTGAAACAGATTTGGGTAAAGCTCGGCGACGGAAGGGTCGAGCCGCAGATCGGAGCTCCGCGGCAGCCCAAAGACGATCAGATCGATGTTTTCGCTGCCCGCCCGCACCCTGATGGGCTACCGGGGTTTCCTTTCGCCGCCGCCCAGGTCGCCACTGGCCGTAATGCGAGGGAAAAGTCGCTCAAGGGTCATCTGAACGCGTTCAAGGGCCGGTGGTTCGGGACGCCGCCGGTGACCGATTTCATCGCCTACATGATTGTCCCGTTCGCCACGGCCGACGATCAGTTCGTCGACGACGTTCGCGTGATGGGGAACGTGCTGCACCGGCTTCGTGTTCCCCGTCGTGTGGCAGAAGCCGCTCGGCTCGTGGAGGCCGGTGTTGGGATTGAGGGGTACGATCAGCTGGAGGAAGTCGCGCAATGGGTCACAGACTACCGCAACCGGGGGAGTGCAGCGGCCGCATGAGACATCGGTTCCACTCGATCTGTCCCTACTTCGCGATGTTCCCGGAGAGGTTCGTCGAGAAGCATCTTGCGGCGAGTCGGTACAACGGGATTGTCTTCGATCCGTACTGCGGGCGGGGAACGACTGTTTTTCAAGCGCTGCTCCAGGGGCGGGCAGCGGCCGGCTGCGATCTGAACCCGGTGGCGGTCTGCGTCTCGGGAGCCAAGAGCAACCCGCCTGGATTCTCGAAAGTCAGGACGCGACTCAACGAGTTGAGGCAGGGATGCTACGAGCCGGATGACTTGGGGTGGCAGGGCAGCTTGGGAGAGTTCTTCGACCTTTGCTTTCACCGGGACACACTGCTGCAAGTGCGTTACCTGCGATCGGTGCTGGATTGGCGCAACCGCAAGGACGACCGGTTCATCGCGGCGCTGTGCCTCGGTGCGCTGCATGGTGAGTCCCACCGCTCCCCCAATTACTTCAGCAACCGCATGCCCCGCACTATCAGCACGAAGCCGGATTATTCGATTCGATGGTGGAGGCGATTCGGAAATACCCCGCCGCCGCGGGATGTCTTCGAGATCCTCGAACGGATGCTCGAATACCGGTTCCGGACCCCTCCCCCGGAGGGATCCGCGAAGGTGATTCAGACCGACGCTCGTCTGGCCGCCTGCAAGTTCCCGGACCTTACAGGTCGAGTTACCGACGTGATTACATCGCCGCCGTACCTCGACACCACCAACTACCGCGAGGATCAGTGGCTGCGGCTGTGGTTTCTCGACGGGGAGCCGTTGGTGCTGCGCGGGCGGGGAGACGATCGACACCGCAACAAGGACAACTACTGGACATTCATCCAGGCGTCTATGGCGGGACTGGGACCTCTATTGGCAGGACGGGCGAGGATGGTCATTCGGATCGGAGGGCGCCGATTGAATAAACCCGAGTTGAGAGAGGGATTGCTGCGTTCCTTGACGGGAGGTCTTGGCCGCGAGGTACAGCTTGTCGACGATGGGGTCACTTCCGAAGTCGACAAAACGCAGGCGAACTCGTTTCACGGCGCGAAGGTGTCACAGTTCCAGGAGCACGACTTCTGCTTTGCAATGTAGAAAGTCCCAGCACTCTAAAAGGGACTGGTCCAACCGGCAGGACTACGACGGACTTACACGTGATTGAATGGTCTGGTCGGAGGAGGCAGGTATGACCGTTAGGACCACCGACACCTCCGAACGCGGCCTCGAACGCCTCATCTGCAGCGCGCTGGCCGGCCATCCCTGCGACCCGCCCCCGGGTCCCACCGCGGGCGAGCCCCCTGCCAGCTACGGCGGAGTCGGTTGGGCCGGCGGCAACTTCCACGACTACGACCGCGAGTACTGCGTCGACCTGGCTCAGCTTTCCGCCTTCCTGCGCGCCACCCAGCCCGAGGCATCGGAGTCACTCGGCTTGTCCGAGGCCAACCCCACTCGCCGCCGGTTCCTGGCCCGGCTCCAGGGTGAGATCAGCAAGCGCGGCACCATCGACGTGCTGCGCCACGGCATCCGGCACGGGGCCCACGACCTCGACCTGTTCTACGGCACTCCCTCGGCCGACAACCCGGAGGCGCAGGAGCGCTTCCGGCAGAACCGCTTCACCGTCACCCGCCAGCTTCGCTACAGCCGCGACGAAACCCAGCGGGCGCTCGACATCGGGCTGTTCGTCAACGGCCTGCCGGTCTTCACCTTCGAGCTGAAGAACAGCCTCACCAAGCAGACGGTCGACGACGCCGTCCAGCAGTATCAGCGCGACCGCAACCCGCGCGAGAAGCTGTTCGAGCTGGGCCGCTGCGTCGCCCACTTCGCGGTGGACGAGAGCGAGGTCCAGTTCTGCACCCACCTCAGCGGCAAGGCCTCCTGGTTCCTGCCCTTCAACCGCGGCTGGAACGACGGCGCCGGCAACCCGCCCAACGCCAGCGGCATCAAGGCCGGCTACCTGTGGCGGGAGGTGCTGAGCCGGGAGAGCCTGACCAACATCCTGGAGAACTACGCCCAGGTGGTGGAGTCGAAGGACGAGAAGACGGGCAGGAGGAAGCGGACCCAGGTCTGGCCGCGCTACCATCAGCTCGACGTGGTGCGCCGCCTGCTGGCCGACGCAGGGGACCGCGGCGCGGGCGGTCGTTACCTGATCCAGCACTCGGCCGGCAGCGGCAAGAGCAACTCCATTGCCTGGCTTGCCCACCAGCTGATCGGACTGGCGAAGGACGGCGCCCCGGTCTTCGACTCGATCATCGTCGTCACCGACCGGGTGCTTCTCGACCGGCAGATCAGCGACACGATCAGGCAGTATTCCCAGGTGTCGGCGACGGTGGGGCACGCCGACCGCTCCGGCGACCTGCGCCGCTTCATCGAGAGCGGCAAGAAGATCATCATCTCGACGATCCAGAAGTTCCCGTTCATCCTCGACGAGATCGGCAACGAGCAGCGCGGGCGCAGCTTCGCCATCATCATCGACGAGGCCCACTCCAGCCAGGGCGGCCAAACCAGCGCGGCCATGGCGCGGGCGCTCTCCGAGGCAGGGGAAGAGGAGGAGGGGGAAACCTTCGAGGACCGCATCAACCGCCTGATGGAGTCGCGCAAGCTGCTGCCCAACGCCAGCTACTTCGCCTTCACCGCCACGCCCAAGAACAAGACCCTGGAGATCTTCGGCGCCCAGGACCCGCAGGCCGACGGCACAATCAGGCACCACGCCTTCCACAGCTACACCATGAAGCAGGCGATCCAGGAGGGGTTCATCCTCGACGTGCTCTCCCACTACCTGCCGGTGAACAGCTACTACAAGCTCGCCAAGACCGTGGAAGAGGACCCGGAGTTCGACGTCAGGAAGGCGCAGAAGAAGCTGCGCCGCTTCGTCGAGGGGAGCGACCACGCGATCGGGCTCAAGGCCGAGATCATGGTCGACCACTTCCACGACCAGGTGCTGGCGCAGAACAAGATCGGCGGCGCCGCGCGGGCGATGGTGGTCACCAACGGCATCGAGCGGGCGATCCAGTACTACCACGCGATCCGCGACTACCTGCAGGAGCGCAAGAGCCGCTACCGGGCCCTCGTCGCCTTCTCCGGTGAGCACGAGTTCGGCGGGGAGAAGGTCAGCGAGGCGTCGCTCAACGGCTTTCCGTCCGGGAGAATCGCCGCGCAGTTCCAGGAGGATCCCTACCGCTTCCTGGTCTGCGCCGACAAGTTCCAGACCGGGTACGACGAGCCGCTGCTGCACACGATGTACGTCGACAAGACCCTGTCCGGCATCAAGGCGGTGCAGACCCTGTCCCGCCTCAACCGGGCGCACCCCAGGAAGCACGACGTGTTCGTGCTCGATTTCTTCAACGACGCCGACACCATGAGTGAGGCGTTCGCCGACTACTACCGCGCCACCATCCTGGCCGACGAGACCGACCCCGACAAGCTGCACGACCTGCAGGCGGACCTCGACGGCGCCCAGGTCTATTCCGAGGAGCAGGTCGACGATTTGGTGCGGCGCTACCTCGGAGGGGCCGAGCGCGACCAGCTCGACCCGGTCCTCGACGCCTGCGTGGCCGTCTACAGGAGCGACCTGGACGAGGACGGACAGGTGCGGTTCAAGGGGAACGCCAAGGGGTTCACGCGCACCTACGCCTTTCTGTCGTCCGTGCTTCCCTACAACGACCCCGGGTGGGAGAAGCGCTCGATCTTCCTGAACCTCCTGATCCCGAAGCTGCCGGCCCCCGAGGAAGAGGACCTGTCGAAGGGCATCCTCGACGCCATCGACCTCGACAGTTACCGGGTCGAGAAGCAGGCGATGCAGAAGATCCTGCTGCCGGACGAGGACGGTGAGGTCGACCCGGTGCCGACCGCCGGCGGAGGCAGCAAAACCGAGCCGGAGCTGGACCGGCTGTCGAACATTCTCAGAGCCTTCAACGAGCACTGGGCGACCGACTGGGACGACGCCGACCGGGTAGGACAGCTCATCACCGAGACCATTCCCACCCGGGTGGCCGCGGACACCGCCTTCCGCAATGCCCGGCAGAACTCCGATCGCGAGAACACTCGTATCGAGGGCGACAAGGTGCTGGTCCGGGTTATGAATTCCGTGATGAAGGACGACGCCCAGCTATTCAAGAGATTCATGGACGACCCCGGATTCAAGCGCTGGATGGCGGATACGGTGTTCGGCCTCGCTTACGAGCAGGCGGCCGCGGGTTGAGTGTCAGTGATGAGAAAGGGCTTTAAGATTCCCCGACTGGAAAATCTAGTGATGACAAGGGAAAGCTTGGATCAACATATCGAGATCACCCCCGGCATATCAGGCGGAAAACCTCGCATTGCCGGCCATCGGATCACCGTGGAGAATATCGTCATCTGGCACGAGCGCATGGGCAAAACCGCCGACGAGATTGCCAGCGACTACGACGTAACGTTGGCGGATGTATATGCCGCGTTGGCTTACTATTTCGATCACCGGGAGGAGATCGATCAGTCGCTCGCGGAGACGGGAATTTGTAAATACCCTAAGCCAACGGTCCTCTTCGAAGCGGTCCGGCAGGCTGACGGGGAGGACATAGGACCTCCACTGGGGGCTGAATCTACCAATGCCCCTGTCTTCGACCGGAAGGGCATAGGCGGTGCCATTTTTTCGGAAAGCAGTATCTTGGTTTCTCTGATGCCCCAGTCATCTCAAAGCGAGGTTGAGCATGGTCACTCAAGAAAAAACAGCTGAATTCAGCGGGGAGACGGTCCGCAACGTCGCCGGGACGTTGACTTGGTGTGCCCAGCCTTTGGAACAGTCGGAGGTGCTGACCGGGGAATGGCTTGCAGACCTGCTCGCGAACCGGAACAGGGTCAAGTTTCAGGGGGCAATGAAGTTACTGACCGAGAGTTTTCGTCAACGCCACGATGCCATTGTGGATATCTGTACCGTCTTTCAGGGGCGCCTCCAAAGAGCGGCGGAAGAATTCCCTGCAGGCCTTGAGATGGACCCGGACGACATAGCCGTACCAGCGCTGGAGCAAAGCGAGGAATACTTCCGCAAGGAAAGAGAAGGACTGCGAGAGATCCGGGAGGCATTGCAGAGGAAGGGGGGGCGGGACGCATTTGGAGCCGAGGTCTTCGAAGAATTGGAACGTCTCGACAAGCTGTTCGAAGATCTCGTGGCGTCGTTCCAAGAGCTTCGCTGGACCATAATGATCCACGACGGGGCACTCGCTTCGAGCCCAGGGGGGACATGCACTAGCGGAGCAGGATTTATGGCGTCTCTGGAAAATCCTTAGTCCATGTCCGGGCGACTGGTGCGAATTGCCGGCTTCGAAACGCCGAGTCGGAAGTTCGCCAGGACGGTCAATCGTCTGGATCAAAGGATGAAGGATGAGTTGGAGCGGGTTATCGACGAACTATGCGCTGGCGAATTGGCTCCCGGTAGAAACCTGGAGCGACTGCGAATCGGAAAAAGCCTGTACTCTGTTCGTCTGAGCCGAAGTTTTCGCTTCGTCTTCATGGTGTTGGAAAGCGGCATGGGAAAGGCAATAGCGGTCGGACCTCACGACACGGCGTACCAAGCCGCGGTACGAGCGCAATGGTAAAACTGCCAACCAATGGAAATCGCTACCCCGGCTTCAAACGCTGGATGGCGGATACGGTGTTCGGCCTCGCCTACGAGCAGGCGGCCGCGGGGTGAAGGTCAGCAGCTCGCAGGGTAAGGGGTAGTATCCTGGCCGAGAATCGACGCCTCAGGACACGGGCGGCCTGCGCCCGCTCCACGGACGGGCGCGCTCGAACGCCGCGGATGCGGCGAGCACCGTCTCTTCGTCACACTTCCGCCCGATAATCTGAAGGCCGACAGGCAGGCCCTCCGGTGAGAACCCCGCGGGTACGGACGCGGCCGGGTGGCCGGTGGCATTGGCGTGCATCGTCAACGTCCCGTTCCAGTACTGCACGGGATAGGACGAACTCCCGGTGATGCTGCCCGGGAAGGTCTCGTTCGGGAAGGCGGGGAAGCAGGACACGGGCGACATGATGAGATCGCACGTCTCGAACGCGTCGTCGAACGCAGCCTTCAACTCGGCAATGCGCCCCTCGGCGCGCATGTAGTCACCGGCCGTGACCCGGGACCCCATCTCGATGTAGAAGCGGGCGAACTCCGTCATCCGGTCGCCGTACTCTTCGAGGTACTGCGCAAGGCCGTTGTACGAACCCGCGGCCTGGATGGGACCGAACGAGTCGTACGGCTCGGGGAGCACCATGTTCACTTCCTCGACCGTGCAGCCCAGCTCCTCGAAGACCATCGCGGCCTTGCAGGTGACGTCGACGACCTCGGGAAAGACCGGGGCGAAGCCGAAATCGGCGCTCCAACCGATGCGCAGGCCGTCGATATCCCGCTCCGTCGCCGCCATGAAGTCGGGCGGAGTCTGCCGGATGGAAGCATGGTCGCGGCGGTCGAAGCCCGCCATGACCTGGAGCAGCAGCGCGGCGTCGCGAACCGTCCGCGCCAACGGGCCGGGCTGTGAAAAGATGTTCGGCAGCGGAGGCCCGCCGAGTCCGGTGTAACCGGATACTCGGCCCTGCGTCGGCTTGATGGCGTAGATGCCGCAGAAGTTGGCGGGTATCCGCAGCGATCCACCGCCGTCGCTTCCGGTTGCCACCGGGCACAGGTGCGCCGCCACCGCCGCCGCGGCTCCGCCGCTCGACCCTCCGGGCGTCCGGTCCGTATCCCACGGGTTGCGTCCCAGCACCCCCAGGGAGTTTTCGCACGCGCCCACCATGCCGAACTCCGACACGTTGGTCTTGCCGAGCATCACCGCCCCGGCGTTCAGGACACGCTCGACGACGGCGGCGTTGCGCTCGGGTACCCGGTCCTCGTGCACGACGGACCCCAAGGTCGTCCGCACGCCCGCGGTCATCTGCGTGTCCTTGATGGGCAGGGGCAGGCCGTGCAGGGCGCCGAGCTTGTCGCCCCGCATCACGGCGTCCTCCGCCGCTTGCGCCTGCTCCAAGGCCAGGTCCCGAGTCAGCAGCAGGAAGGAATCGATCTGCGGGTCGAGGCGGGCGATACGGTCGAAAAACATTTCCGCCAGCTCCACGGGAGAGACCTGTTTCGTCGCGATCAGCTCGAGCAACTCCGTCGCCGGTTCGTACGCCAGCCGTTCGTCTGCCATAGCTTGTTCCTCCACTCTTATGTCGGCGGGTCGTTCCTGTCGTTCCACGCGCAGTAGCGCCGGTACGCATCTTCGAGCGTCCCCTCATTCACGAATACGATACCCTGTCGCTGGTCCTGCTGCTGAGGCTCGGAATGCCCGAATTCGGGGTCGGAATGAAGGCATCTGACGCATCCGACCCGGTTGAGAAAAAGCCGCCGCGCCTGCTGCCAGGCATACCCGAGCACATAGCGCTCGTCTTTTGAAACCACGAAAAGGGCCGGAGCCACCAATCGGCGCCCGGCTCCCTGCGGCGCGGGGGGAACGCGAGCTCGGCACTGGCGACGAACCCCTCGGCTGACCAGATACGTCCGGGTATCCTCTTCGTCCAGGTAGTCCGGTGCCGCCGGGCGCTGGAGGCAGATGCTGGTTTCCAGGCGCGACCATGCTATCGGACCGGCATTGGTGATCCTCAGGGTGAGGTCGATATCGGTTTCCCGCCACCGGGCTTTGCAGGCGACAAGGGCAAGTCCCTCGACGGTATCGACGCTTTCGAGAGCTTTTCGGATCGCCCGCCCGCTCTTCATGTCGCTGATGGACTCGTTCACGTAGCGCCACGAAGCCCTCCGCGTTTCGAACGTGTACTCCCAAAGCGGATTGTCACTGGAGTCATAGGCGTTGATCGACTCGGGAAACCACAGGCGCAGGAGGTTGGCGGGCGCCCTGCTTTCGGGGGCGTTCCTGGGCTCGTTCAGCCAGATATCGAGACACGTCGGAGCATAAACGTTGACCTGTTGTTGAACGGTCTCCGCGGATTTCGCTCCGCTCTCATCTGACATGGAACGTCTCCTCTACCGGCCATGGGGTTGACGATGGCGCGATCCCCTGTCTTGAGCCCGGATAGTTCCGGGCGGAGTTCAATTCCGGTCGATGACCGGCCGGTGTTCCGGCTGAATGATAATGCATAATGTGAATCACCTCGGGGATGACCGGTTGGGATTGGGGCATCGGGGGCCCAAGATTGTTGACAAAATGCACACAATGGATGAAGATCGGAAACGTGACTGCCGGCTTCGATTGGAACCTGGAGAAGAACCGACAACTCGCTGAGCAGCGGGGAGTCTCATTCGAGCGCGTCGTCTCTGCAATCGAGCGTGGTGGTCTCGTGAACGCGTTGGAACACCCCGATCAGGAGCGGTATCCAGGACAGATGATCTACGTCGTGGACATCGAACGGTACCTCCACCTCGTGCCGTTCGTGATTGGCGCTGATGGCACGAGGTTCCTCAAAACGATCATCCCCAGCCGGAAGGCGACGCGCGACTATCAGAGGAGGCGATCATCTTGAGCGGCCAACTGAACACCGAAGAGCAGGAGATCCTGGAGCAGTTCGAGCGAGGCGAGCTGCGCCGCGGCGGTGGTGCTGAAGCTGAGATGGAGACAGCACGTCAAGCTGCCCGAAACACCTTCAACAAGACTCGACGGGTCAACCTGCGGGTAACCGAACGCGACTTCAATCTCGCCCATGCGAGAGCCCGGGAGGAGGGCATCCCGTATCAGACGCTGTTGTCGAGCGTAATCCATAAATACCTGTCCGGCAGGCTTACGGAGAGGACGTAGGCCCTCGTCGAAGTACTTGATAACATAAACCATTGCCCAGTCTGTCCTGTGATGGTATTCGCCTGACAGTTGACCATTGAAAAAAGCGGTGGTCAAACCCGCCCCTGCTTGGGAATTTAACGAAGGAACGACCAAGCACCTTCCAACCCAAGGAGGCAGAAATGACCACCACCAAGAAGGTAGCACGAAGGGAAGCTCTAGCCTGCTACAGCTGGCCCAGGAAATCAACAACGTCAGCAGGGCCTGCGAGCTCATGGGCTACTACTTTAGAGAGACGTAGTTGGCACTAGTCGAAGGAGATTGTCATGTATCGTGATCGACTAAAAATCATTGCAATCTTGATATTCCTTCCCTCTACGGTTTTTTCGCAGGAAGAGGTGGTCGTATTTGTAGGACATCCGGAAGTGAAGGTGAATACGAATTTTTTAGGGGTGGATAGTAGAGAAGAGCTTTCTCCAGAGAAAGTCGAAGAATTCACTTGTGTAATTAATCAAATTGGAGACAAATTTGGTTGGGAATCTCGCGAAAAATCTGAACAAACTGATTTGGAAATGGTGAAATCTGGCAGCTTCAACTATATCATATTCCGACGGAAATCATCCACCGATTATATCAAATTTATTCGACCAGAAATTAGTAAATTTATTAATTTCGAATTTGACTATATCGAACACGTCCCACATGCTTTAGGATCAATTAATTACCTCGGGAAAATAGCACACGCGGATTCTGTAGTTTGGCGAATCGAATTCCCCGAAATTGTCCCTTTCGCCGAGGACCAGACTTGCTTCTCAGGTCTGGACAGTATGCAAGTAATAGTTGCAGTGAATGATGGAGTTGAGAACATACTTTCCGAACAACATGCCAAGGACAGGTTTGAGCTGAACCTGAGGCGAAATGGAATTCCATTGTCGGATTCGTCCAACTACTATCTCTTTCTTTCCCTCGAAGCGCTATGGGAGGACGATCTGACAGCGACTTTCTCAATCAGCGTAGAGCTCCGTGAGACTCTTGTTATTCATCGAAAAGATCGGCCACTGAAGCGCGTTGTAACGTTGTGGCAGACTGGTGGATATGGATACGCTGGGAGTGCTGTAGCAAGGAAGGTGTTCCTGGAATCCATTGAGGAAAAGGCAGATCGAGTCGCGAATCTTTACCTTTCAGCGAATTGAAAGCTGTCTGTCTCCCGATCTCCGTCCATGTATTGGGAGCAGAGTTGCTGCCCATTGACAAAAGAGCTGATTACCAACGAGGGTTCTGATCCCGCTCCCGCGCCCATCGCCTTTTCCTTCGGCGAGACCCTCGTCGACTTCTTCGAGGACCACCGGGCCATCGGCGGCGGCTCGCTCAACGTCGCCTGGTACCTAGGCACCCTCGGCCTCCCGACCGCCATCGTCAGCGCCGTCGGACCCGACGAGCTGGGCGCAGAGATCAGGGAGTTCCTCGCCGCGGCCGGGGTCGACACCTCCTGGATCATCGAGCGCCCCGAGCCGACCGGCACGGTCGACGTCCGCATCGTCGACGGGGAGCCGCAGTTCCGCATCAACGACTCCGCCTGGGACCACATCGAGCTGGCGCGCATCCCGGACCCGGTGCCGGAGCTGGTCTACTTCGGCACCGTGGCCCAGCGCCGGGAGGCGAACCGCCGCGCCCTCGGAAAGCTCCTCGCCCTGGGGCCGCGCCACCGCTTCTACGACGTCAACCTGCGCGAGGGCTACTACACCGGCGACCTGCTCGAGCCGCTGCTGCGGGAAACGACGATCCTGAAGTTTACCGACGAGGAGTTCGAAATCGTCGCCGGCCTTGCGGGAGTCGGGACGGTGCCGGGCCTGATGGAACGCTACGGTCTGGAGATGGTCGCCCTGACCAAGGGGGAACGCGGCGCGGACCTGTACGCCGCCGGCGAAGTGCACTCCCACCCGGGCCTCGAGATCGAGGTCGCCGACGTCGTCGGCGCCGGGGACGCCTTCAGCGGCGTGCTCGCCGCCGGCATCCTGCTCGGGGCGGCGCCGGAGCGCTGCCTGGAGGCGGCCTGCATCGCCGGGGCCAACGTCGTCCGGCACCCGGCCGCCCAGATCCCCCCGGGCACGGAGGTCGAGGCCCTGCTTGGTATCGAACGCAACGGAGGAAGCTGAAAGATGGGCATCGACACCCTGGTCTACGCGGTCGACGAAAACTGGATCGTCGAGCGCACCCGCGAGCTGGTCGAGGTCGAGAGCGAGACCCTGAACGAAGCGGAGGTCTGCGCCCTGTTCGAGCGGCAGATGCGGGGCCTCGGGCTCGACGTCGACGTGCGCGAGGTCACCCCGGGGCGCAACAACCTGTACGCGCGCATTCCCGGCACTGGCGGCGGGCCGGCCCTGGTCTTCAACGGCCACCTCGACACCATCGCCATCGGCGACTGCCCCCCGTGCCGGCTCGAGGGGGACCGCATGTACGGCCGCGGCACCACCGACATGAAGGGGGGGATGGCGGCCATGCTCGGGGCGGTGAAGGCCCTGCGCGACTCCGGGGCGGCGCTCGCCGGAGACGTGGTGCTGAGCGCCGTGGTCGGCCACGAGGAGCCGGAGGCGGGCAAGGACGGGCCGCGGGCATTCATCGACGACCTCAACGAAGGCCGCATTTCGGGAGACCGCATCCTCATCGTCGAGGGCTCCGACGAGCTCTGGGTGATGAGCATGGGCTCCATGGTGTTCACCATCGAGCTGTCCTCCGCCCTCGGCGGCAGGCACACCCAGTACGTCGACTTCGCCGACAACCCGATCCGCCACATGGGGGAGCTGATCGTCGCCGTCGAACGGCTGCAGCAGGAGCTCGACCGCGGCCGCACCCATCCCCTGGCCGGCAGCGAGCGCATCGACCTCGGCATCGCCGCGGCCGGGGACTACTTCAACCGCACGCCGCTGCGCTGCCGCCTGACCGGGACCCGCCGCTGGATGAGCGGTCGCGGCGCCGCCGAGGTGCTGGCCGAGCTGGAAGCGTTGGCGCGGCCGTACGCCGAGGCGGGCGACCTGGAGCTGAGTGTGACCATGGAGCACCAGCGGGAACCGTTCGAGACCCCCGGGGACGACCCCGCGGTCGCTGCGGTGGCCGAAGCCCATCGGCGGGTGACCGGAAGCGCCGCGGAGCTGGTGGGACGGCGCGTCGTCGGCGACGCCAACCTCTATGTCGCCGGCAGCGGAATACCGACTTTCTACTACGGGCCCTCCAACGAGACCGCCCACGCCGACGTCGAGTGGGTGTCGGTGCGGCGGCTCGCCGACGCCGCCAGGGTGTACGCGGCCGCTGCCGCCCTCTACTGCGGGCTTGCCTGAACCGGGCCCGCGGCGGAACTGCCTGAACCGGGACTCGAGGAAAACGAATGCTGATAGCGCGAATCACCCTGACCGAGGTGTTCATACCCTACCGGCCCCCGGTCGGCCCCTACGTCGGGCGGCACCGCGGCGACGAATACCGCGCCACCGAGGGGGGCACCGGGCTGATCGCCAGGCTCGAGACCGACGACGGTCTGGTCGGCTGGGGAGAGGGGAGCAGCTCCTTCGCCTGCGACGTCAACGCCGTGCTCGCCGGCCACCACGCCGCCGATGTCCAGGGGGCGGTGGCGAAGCTGAGGCGCGCCGGCGCCGGCGCCCAGGAGATCGCCGCCGTCGAGATGGCGCAATGGGACGCCCTCGGCAAGCGCGCCGGCCTGCCGGTCTGCCGCCTGCTCGGCGGGGTGGTCCGGGAAGAGGCGGACTTCTGCGCCTGCATGGGAATCAAGGAGCCGGCCGCCTCGGCGGAGACCGCCCGCGTCTACATCGAGGAGTGGGGGTTCCGCTACATCAAGACCAAGGCGGGCGACGACCCGGAGCAGGACCTGCGCATCGCTGCGGCGATCCAGGAGGAGATCGGCGAGGAGGCGGCGCTGCGCCCCGACGCCAACGCCGGGTACGCCCCGGACGTGGCCGAGCGCCAGATGCGGGGGATGCGCGACCTCGGGGTGCGCTTCTTCGAAGATCCCTGCGACTCCAGCCACACCGCCTTGCTTGCGAAGTTCCGCAGCGAGATCGGCATGGGCATCCTCGTCAACATGGGGGTCGCCCATCCGCGCAGCATCACCCCCCTGGTGAGCGCCGGGGCCGCGGACTTCCTGATGCCGGACACCACCGCGTCCGGGGGCATGCTTGCCGTCAAGCAGGTGACCGAGGCCGCCTCGGCCTGGGACGTCCCCTGCCTGATGCACTGCGGCCACGACTTCGGGCTGAAGACCGCCGCGGTCGCCCACATCGCCGCCTGCACGCCGGGCTTTTCCGGCCCCAGCGACACCTGCTATCACGGACTCACCGACGACATCCTCGTCGAGCCGCTGCGCTTCGAGGGAGGCCGCATCCGCGTGCCCATGGAGCCCGGCCTCGGGGTAACCGTCGACGAGGAGAAACTGAGGAAGTACCGCCGCTAGCCGCGGCGCAACCACGGAGACTGTCATGACCGCTACAGCACCCGCACCCGCAACGGAAACCTCCTCGCGCGTTTCCCGCTCGCTGGAGATCCACGCGCGCGCCGCCGAGCTGATTCCCGGGATTTCGCAGCTGATCAGCCGGCGTCCTTCGCGCGCCGCTTTCGGGGTCAGCCCGATCTACGCCGAGAAGGCAAAGGGCTGCCGCATCCGCGACGTCGACGGCAACGAGTACATCGACTGGGGCAGCGCCGTCGGCCCGATCATCCTCGGGTACGCCAATCCCACGGTCGACGCCGCGGTCGTCGAGGCCATCGACAGGGGATCGATCTACAGCATCATCCACGAGAATTCGGTGGAGCTCGCCGAGCTGCTCGTCGACATCGTCCCCTCCGCGGAGATGGTCCGCTACTGCAAGGGGGGCGGCGAGGCCTGCGCCGTGGCGGTGCGCATCGCGCGCGGCGCCAGCGGCCGCGACAAGGTGCTGTTGTGCGGCTACCACGGCTGGCACGACTGGTACCTGGCCGCCAACCTCGGGCGCGAGAAGCTGCAGGACCACCTGTTCTCCGGGATCGATCCGGTCGGCGTTCCCGCGGCCCTCGAGGGGACCTCGATCCCCTTCGAGTACGGCGATCTCGACATGCTCGAGGACCTGCTGAAGCAGAACGAGGGCGAGGTGGCCTGCATCATCATGGAGCCGATGCGCTCGGAGCTGCCGCCGGAAGGGTACCTCGAAGGGGTGCGCGACCTCGCCAACCGCTACGGCGTCGTCCTCATCTTCGACGAGGTCTCCTGCGGCTGGCGCATCTCCCTCGGCGGGGTCCAGGAGTTCACCGGGGTGACCCCGGATCTGACCGCCTTCGCCAAGGCGATCTCCAACGGCTACCCCATGGGGGCGGTGGTCGGCAGGCGCGAGGTGATGCAGGCCGCCGCCGGCATGTTCATCTCGAGCGCCTACTGGGACGACAACGTCGGCATCAGCGCCTCCATCGCCACCCTGAAGGAGCTGCGGCGACTCGACGCTCCAGCGTATTTCGAGAAGATCGGCACCGACCTGATGGGGCGGATCAACGAGGCGGCCCGGGACGCCGGCCTCGACGCCGAGTGCGCCGGCGTCGCCGCTCACCCGGGCATCCGCTTCAACATCGAGGACGCCGAGCTGGCGAAGAAGGTGTCGACCCTGTTCGTCCAGGAGAACGCCCGCCGCGGCCTCATACTGGCGACCGGTTTCTTCTTCAACATGGCCCACGACGAGGAGGCGGTGGCGGCCACGGCCGCGGGGGTGCGCGAGACCTTCGAGGTCATCGCCGGGGGCCTGCGCACCGGCGACATCGACAGCCTGCTGGAGGCCGGCCTTCAGGAGGACTCCTTCCGCCGCCTGGTCCGCTAGCAGCCGCGGCGGAATTCGCACCGGAACCGCGCGAGGCATCGAGGATGAACGCCGAGGGAAACCGGCCCCGGGTCGAGGGGGAGCTGACCTGGACCGGGGAGCACTGGATCAACTACCTGCGAGAACCCGGCCGGGAAACGGACAGCGGCCGCGTCAGCCTGTTCAGCTTCCGCTGGTGCCCGGCCGGGGCCGGGGTTGCCGCCCTCGTCGACGTCCCGGGGCGCTTCACCGGGCTCTGCACCGACAACCGCGAGGTGCTGGAGTACGCGCAGGCGACGATGACCCGCTCCTGGCCGCAAGAGGAGGTCCCCGTCGTCGACGCCGAGTTCAGCGAGTGGGGGGACCTGCGCACCGATCCGGCCTGGCGCATCGACACCGGGGACCATGTGATCCTGTCGGCTTGGGCGGCGGTCGAGGCGCCCGTCGTCTGCAACGGCCCCTGGCCCGACAGCCCGTCGGGCGACTACGTGTTCTCGCTGCTGCATTTCTGCGGCCGGGCGGCCATCGGGATCGACGACGAGCCGGTCGCCGGCGCCCCGTACACCCGCGATAACTGGCGCTCGACCATAGGGGGGGACCGCAGCTCCTGCGTCTTCGCCCTGGCCGAGAGCTTCGTGCGCAGGAGCGCCTGAGATGGCGGGATACCGCGGCGCCGTCATCGGCCTCGGCTGGATGGGCCTGCTCTACGACCTCGCCGACCGCATGGGGGTCTGGCACGTCGACGACATCGAGCGCCCGACCCCGGACCTCGACGTCCACCGCCGCTTCCATTTCCACACCATGTTCACCGACCGCAAGGGGAGGCCGAGCAGCTACTCCGAGGCGCTGGCCGACCGCCCGGAGATCGACCTGGCGGCGGCCGCGGAACGCGACCCGCGGCGCCTGGCCGCCTTCGGCGAGCGCTACGGCGTCGAGGCCCTCTACACCGACGCCGTCGAGATGCTGCGCCGCGAAAGGCCGGAGATCGTCGCCATCTCGACGAACACGAAGATGCGCCCGGAGCTGACCCTGGCCGCGGTCGAGCACGGCGCCCGCGGGATCGTCACCGAGAAGCCGATGGCGGAGCGGCTCGAGCAGTGCGACGCCATGGTCGCCGCCTGCGCCGAGGCCGGGGTGCCGCTCTGCTGCGGGGCGATCTCGACCAACCACCCGGCCTTCGGCAGGGCCAAGCAGCTGCTGCTCGACGGCGCCATCGGGGAGCTGCTCTCCATCGACACGGTCTCGGACCGCAACCTGTCGCAGCACCAGAACTGGTCCTGGTTCGTCGACAGCGAGCCGCAGTGGGTTGCCGGCAGCGGCGACGAGCCGCCGCGCGAGTCCGGCAGCGGCGAGTTCCGCGGCCAGGGGGTGATGGCGACCGGCAGCGGCCTCGTGGTGCAGTTCCGCAGGGGCGCCCCCTTCGTCCGCCTCAGCGGAAGCGGGGGGGAGATCCTGCACCAGGATCCGTACGGACGGTGGCAGCTGTTTCAGAAGCGGCAGGCCGACGGGGCGGAATGCCTGGTGGAGATGCCGTGGCCGGAGCCGCAGCAGGACATCGTCGGCCTGGGGGCGGTCTTCGGCCTCGCCGACGTCGTCGACTGCATCGAGGGCAGGATGGAAGAGCCGAAGAACTCGGGGCGCCGCGTCGCCCGGGCCATCGAGGTGGAGGCGGGGCTCAAGCTCTCGGCCGCTTCCGGTGGGGAGCGGGTCGACCTGCCGCTGGCCGACCGCACCCTCGGGCTCGAGTACGACTGGCACAGGTAAGGGGATCCCATGGCGAAACCGCAGATCGTCTACTACCACGACGGCCGGCACCCGCACATCTACCGGTACGAGCCGCCGATGTACCCGGAGGAGTACCAGGCCTGCGTCGACGAGCTGGCCACCACCTCGGTCGAGGCGCTGATGTTCGGCCTCGCCGAGGGGCGCACCATGCTCCACGACACCCGGGCCGGGGAGCTCTGGGGGCACAACGTCGACAAGTGGGAACACCTCGTCTTCAAGCGCGCCCACCAGAACGCCAAAGGCCTGATCGATGCCGGCTTCGACCCGCTGCGCCTGGTCTGCGACCGCGGCCGGGAGAAGGGGGTGCTGATCTACCCGACCCTGCTGGTGCAGAACGGCGGCGGGGAGTTCTGCCCGGTCCGCTGCTCGAACTTCCGCTTCGACAACCCCCACCTCGAGATCGGCGCCCGGGGGGACCTCGACCCCGGCCTGCCAGGAGTCACCGGCCTCGACTTCAAGCACCCGGAGGTGCGGGACGAGCGCTTCGCCATCGTCGAGGAGGCGGTCAACGAGTACCCCGTCGACGGCTTCGAGCTCAACCTCAACTACCAGGACGCCCTCCTCTTCTTCCACCCCGACGAGGTCGAGGCCGGGCGCGCCACCATGACCGACTGGATCGGACGCATCCACGAGGAGGTCAAGCGCGGCGGCGACGGACGCGAGCTGGCGATCCGGGTCCCGCTCAGCCTCGAGGACTGCGCCGGCCTCGGCTTCGACCCGGAGGAGTGGATCCGCCTCGGCATCGTCGACGTCCTCGCCCCGGAGCCGATAACCGGCCCCCACCGCCTCGATCCCAACCTCGACTTCACCCCGTACCTGAAAGCGGCGGCGGGGACGAAGACGCGGGTGCTCGCGGTGCTGCACGCCCGCGTGGCCAACGACCGCATCGGGGACGGCCCGGTCGCGATGACGCGGGCGGCGGCCTGCAACTACTGGGACCAGGGGGTCGACGGGCTCTACGTGGCGCAGTGGTTCCAGCAGTGGCCGTACGGCGGGCAGTTCTACGAGAAGCTGCGCGAGCTGCCGCACCCGGACATCATGGCGGCAAAAGACAAATACTATTACGTGCCGACCGAGATCGACACGCCGTGGAATCCGCTGACTCCCACGGCCCTGCCCGCGGTCATGGAGCTGAACGAGCCGGCGGAGGCGCGCTTCGTCATCAGCGACGACCTGCCGCACTGGCACGAGCGCGGCCGCGTCCACGAGGTGCTGCTGCGCGCCGGCATCTCCAACGTCACCGAGATCGACCGGATCCGCTTCGACCTCAACGGCGCCGGGCTGCCCGGCAGGATCTGCCGCAGGATCAACCAGGCCTACCGCATGAACGCGCCGCGCAACCGCAGCGGCCCGACCTGCTGGTTCGTGTTCCGCCTCGAGCCGGAGCAGTGGCCGGTCCGGGGGGAGAACCGGCTCGCCGCGACCCTGACCCACAGGGACCCGCACCTGCTCGGGGAGGTTCTCCTGCGCGACCTCGAGCTCGAGATCAAGTACCTCATGGGGAAGAGCTTCCACCGCGACTACGTCGACCCCGACCTCGGCCACTACGAACACAGCGGGATGTGAACATGGCACGTCTTGAAGTCCTCGGGCACGGCACGATCTATCGCAATCCCCACCCCAACCTCGCCAGCGAGTACGTCGCCTTTCCCTCGATTCAGGCGTTGCCCGACGACACCCTCCTGTGCATGTGCCGGCACGGGAGCGCGCGCGAGAGCGGCGACGGCAAGGTGGTCATCCACCGTTCGCGGGACCGCGGCGAGACCTGGGACCGCGCCGGACAGCTCCGGGAGCCGGAGGAGGCCCCCGAGGGAGTGCGGCTGCCCGGAGGGTTCGGGATCGCCGCGGACGGGGAGGTGGTCGCCTGCGTGCACTATCCGACCGGCCGGGAGGAGTGGGGACTGCTGGCGGCCCGCTCCCTGGACGGCGGCGCCACCTGGTCACCGCTGCAGGCCGTAAGCAGCCGCCCTTTCGAAAACATGGGACCCGGGGGCAACCTGGCGACCCTGTCGGACGGAAGTCTGATCGCCGCGGGCGAGTGGGGGGATGAAGGCAGCGACGACCGGCTTCCCGACTGGGCCGCTGCAATCACCCGCTCCCGGGACGGCGGCCGTTCGTGGGAGCGGTGGCGCCGCATCCAGGGGCCGGGCGAGGGCGGCCTCTACTTCTTCGACCTGCGCCTGACGCGGCTTTCAGGGGACCGGCTGCTGGCCGTCTACTGGACCCATGACATGGAGCGGGACATCGGGGTCAACGTCCACACCTCCCGCTCGGAGGACGCCGGCGAGACCTGGAGCGAACCGGCCGATGCCGGGTTCTGGGGCCAGGTGACCGACGTCCTCGGCCTGCAGAGCGGCCGCGTCATAGCCGTGACCAACCACCGCCGCGAGCCGCTGGGGGTGCGCGCCCTGCTTTCCGAGGACGGGGGCGCGAGCTTCGACGAGGCCGCTCACCTCGAGCTGTGGGGAATCGAGCCTGCCCGCGTGCGCAGCGCCCCGGTGCTGGCGATGAGGCGCGACACCGTCGCCGACGTCCTTCAGTCGTACCACCATTTCACTTTCGGAACGCCGTCGGTCACACAGCTGTCCGACGGCACCATCGCCGCGGCGTTCTACGTTACCGAGGAGCAGGTCACGTACGTGCGCTGCTGCCGCCTTGAGGAGAAGGAGGAAGGGTCTTGAGATTCTCTTACACCGAGTTCGACCGCGACATCTGGGACCGGGAGCTGGAGGGGTTCGTGCCCCCGGTCATCTACGACATGCACACCCACATCTGGTCGGAGGAACACCGCGGCTCCCTGGAGGAGTCGTCGACCGGCCTGCGCGCCGAGCACGACTACCGCGACCACCTGGGATGGGCGCAAAAGCTCTACCCCGGGCGCGAGATCCATTACCTGGTGCTCGGCACCCCGGTGGTCGGCTGCGACGCCGAGGGGCACAACGACTGGATGGTGTCCGAGCTCAGCGCCGACCCGGCCTCCGCCGTCAACATGCTGGTCACCCCCCAGATGAGCGCCGAGTACGTGGAGGCGCAGGTGAGGAAGCACCGCTTCCTCGGCCTCAAACCGTACCGCCTGTTCGCCGCCGACCCGGCCAACGCCCGCATCCGCGATTTCCTGCCGGAGCACCTGATCGAGCTCGCCCACCACATGAAGCTGGCGATCACCATGCACCTGTCGATGCCGACAGGGCCCGCGGACCCCGCCAACCAGCAGGACCTCGAGCGCTACACCCGCGACTACCCGGGAGCGCAGTGGATCCTCGCCCACTGCGCCCGCTCCTTCAACTCCTTCATGATGGAGGAGGCGATCGAGTTCCTCACCGGGCTGCCGAACATCTGGTACGACACCTCCGCGGTGAACGACCTGTACAGCCACTTCCTGCTGATGAAGCACGAGGACCGCTCGCGGGTGATGTTCGGGTCGGACAACATCGTCGCCGGCTGCGAGCGCGGTAAGTACGTCACCTGGGCCCGGGCCTGGTCGCAGTTCTACGGCATCCCCGACCTGCCGCACTGCGACCCGCGCGCCACCCTCGTCATCTACGAGCAGCTGCGCCAGGAGAAGCAGGTCGCCGACATGCTCGGGCTCACGTCCGGCGAGATCGAGGACCACTTCTCCGGCAACGGCAAGCGCTTCATCGCGCGTATCCGCTCCGGGAGGACGCTATGAGCTTTCCCAGGCCGGTCGAAGGCGGAAACAGCGGCGACGGCGCACCCCTGCGGCTCAACGATCCCGGCGTCTTCGGGGACGCCTTCCTCGCCAACGGCAACCCCCATCTGATCGACTGGAACGGCGACGGCCGCCTCGAGCTCGTCGACTCCGGGGGAGCGGTCTTCGTGTACGGCTTCGAGGAGCCGCTCGCCGACGGCACGCCGGTGCTCGACCGCGGCCAGCGCTGGGGGGAGATGTCGCGCTCCCACCAGCGGGACGAGAACGACCAGGGACTCTGCGGCCGCATCGAGGTCGCCGGCGACTTCGACGGCGACGGGTTCCCCGAAGTCCTGCTGGGGCCGCGTCCCTACTCCCGCATGCCCGCGGTCATGCTGTCTCTTGCCGGCGGCCCTCCCACGCACCGCTCTCAGGGAAAGCCGGTTGCATTCAGCGGCGGCCCGGAAGGGAGCGGCGACGGCATCGACTGGGCCACGGCCCTGGCCCCCTGCGACTGGGACGGCGACGGCCGCCTCGATCTGGTCGCCGCGGTCCACGAGAACGGCGACTACTGGCTGCCTCCCGGGGTCGACACCGCGGCCGAGGACCAGCGCGACCGCTACCGCCTCGACGGCACCTGGAAGGGGATCGTCGGCCCCTGGTCCCTGCACCTGCTGCGCAACGCCTGCTCCGCCGGGAGCTTCGAGTTCGAGTACTGCGGCAAGCTCGACGTCGAGGTGCCGGGCGGGCCGCTCTGCCCGGTCGACGGCCGCGACCCGTCCGCGGGTCTGCTCATCCTCGACTACTACGGGCCGGTCTGGCACCTGCCGCTGCGGCAGCCCGGGGAGGTCCCCAAGTGGGGAGAGCCGGCCGAGCTGTTCACCCTGCACGGCGCCCCGTTCTCGCGCCGCGCCAACTTCCTCTCGATCACCACCGCGGCTCTCGAAGGGGAGCGCGCCGACCTGTTCGCCGGCGACATCGCCAACAACGTCCACAGGTGCCGCTGCTACGGCCGCGACTCCGGGGGGCGCCCCGTGTACGGCGAGCCGCTCAAGCTCCGGCAGCGGGACCCCCACGTGAACGGCGGCTGTTTCAGCGTCCCGACCACCGGGGACTGGCGCGCCACCGGCCGCGCCGACCTCCTCGTCGGCAGCGTCGAGGGGTACGTCTTCTGGTACAAAACGCTGTCCACCGATCCGCTGCGCTTCGCGCCGCCGGAACGGGTGCGGGCGGCAGGGGACGAGATCCGCTACACCGCCAGGCCCAACCCCGCGGCCGGCCATCACTGGGGCGGCTCGCAGGGGCCGCTCGACGGCAACATCGGCGGCTACAGCAACCCCGTGCTCGTCGACTTCGACGGCGACGGCCTGCTCGACCTCGTCGCCGGCAGCATGCTCGGGCTCTACGACTGGTACCCCAACCGGGGCACGGCGCGCGAGCCCAAGCTCGACTCGCCGCATCGCCTGCGCGTAGGGGATGAGCCCCTCTTGGCGCCGTGGCGCGTGCAGCCCGGACTCGGCGACTTCAGCGGCAACGGCCTGCCCGACGTCGTCACCATGGATCTCGACGTCGACCTGGCCCTCTACCGGCGCGCCGGTAGCGGCGACCTCTGTTGCCTGCTGCCGGGGGAGAAGCTGCGCTTCGAGGACGGCGACACCATCAAGACCCACGGACCGTACACGCCACAGGGCGGCGACGGCCGCGGCCGCACCAAGGTCCAGATCGTCGACTGGGACCGGAACGGCCTGCTCGACCTGCTGCTCGGAGTCGGCCCGCAGCCGGGCAGCACCTTCCGCGGCAGCTTCGTCCTCCTTTGTCGAAACGTCGGCACGAACCCCGAGCCCCTCTTCTCGCGGCCGCAAGTGCTGCTGTTCGAGGCGGAGGGAAAGCCGCAGGAGTTCTTCCGCCACGGCGCCCATCCCACCGCGGTCGACTGGGACGGGGACGGGGGCTGGGAGCTGCTGGCCGGCGCCGATTTCGGGCACGTCTGGTACTGGAAGCCGGAGAGTTTCGGCAGCCCCTCCGGGCAGTTCGAGATCTACCGCCCGCCCGGGGATACTTCGCTGTAGCTCCTCAAATCCAAGGAGAACCACCCGATGGCCAGACTGAGTGACGTCAACACCACCGACATCGCCGCGGCGATCCGCCTCGGCTGTCACGCCATGCAGAACGTCTTCAACGCCGACGACGGGGACATCCCCTTCTTCCGGGTGGCGGTGCGGCCCGACTGCTACCTCGGCATGAGTATCGAGGACCACATCCCGGGGCGGCACCTCAACGGCCTGCTGAACGCCGAGGATGCGGCCGGCGTCGAGATCGACGAGGACGCAATCGACAAACACGCGCGCGCCGCCTTCTTCTCGTTCGGCGGCACCCTCGCCCTGCCGAAGCAGCGGGCCGACTACGAGGGCGAGCCGGTGAAGTTCAACGACCACAACGTGCGCGAGGGGTTTCACGCCCTGTACCCGCTGGTGAAGTACCGCAACTCCGAGCGGGCCCGGGACCTGGCCGAGGCGAGCATTGCCGCGGTTCTCGAGTACTTCGTTCCCGGGGGCCGCTGGGATGTCGAGCGCATGGAACGAGAGCACGGTGTCCAGGTCGACGGCGACCACACCGTGGTTGAAGGGGTCGGCCGTTGCATCGGGCCGCTGGTCAAGTATTTCCGCGTCACCGGGTCCGGTCCGGCCCTGGAGCTGGCGACGGCCCTGAAGGAGAAGCTGGTCTCCGAGGTCTACCTCGAGGACGGCTCCTACGACGTCGAGCGCTTCGGCGCCCACGTGCACTCGACGACCTGCGTGATGTCGTCGCTGGCCCAGCTCGCCGACCTGACCGGGGACGGCTCCCTGCTCGCCCGCGTGAAGGCGTTCTTCGACAACGGGCTCCGGGAGCTGCGGGACGAGGTTGGCTGGTCGATAGAGGGAGCGCGATTCGACGAGTCCCGCGCCGACGAGGGGGAGATGAACAACACCGGCGACATCCTCGAGACCGCCCTCATCCTCGGGCGCCGGGGGTTCAGCGAGTGCTACCAGGACGCCGAACGGATTCTACGCTGCCACCTGCTGCCGTCGCAGCTCAGGGACGTCTCCTGGATCCGCGATCCGGAGAACCCGGACGGGTCCGACCACCTGCGCGACGTGCGCAACCGCATCCGCGGCTCCTGGGGCTTTCCTGCCCCGTACGGCCACGAGCCGATCGGGAACCGGTTCCTGCGCTTCAACACCGACGTGGTCGGCGGCTCGGTCGGGTCCTTGTGCGAGGCCCTGCGGGAGGCGGCGCGGTTCGAGGAGTCAGGCCACTGGATCAACCTGCTGTTCGACCACGAGAACGACCATGTCGAGGTGAAGTCCCCCTACACGTGCGGCCGTCTCGCGGTGCGCGTGAAGAAGCCAGCCCCCCTGTTCGTCCGCATCCCGGCCTGGGTGAACCGGGAGGAGGTGCGGGTCGCGGGGGCAACCGGAGAGCCGAGGTGGTCGGACGGGTACCTGCTGATCGCCGAGCCCCCGGTCAACCGCGAGGTCGCCATCGACTTCCCGCTGACCGAAGAGGAGATCGTGATGGAGCACCGCACCCGCGACATACGGGTGCGCCTGCGCGGAGACGAGGTCGCGGCGATGGACAGCTTCGGGGCGGACGTCACCTTCTTCGACGAGCTCGATTGAGGGTTCGCGGCGCCGGGCGCGGTCATGCCAGGTACTGCGGTGGGAACATTCCCCCCGGCAGGATCAGTCGAACAGATCGGCGTGGGTTCCGGTGCGCACCAGGATGAGGACATCCGGGCGCTGGTCCCAGATCAACAGCCAATCCGGTTCGAGGTGGCATTCCCAGCAGGCAGACCATTCACCCGATAAACGGTGCGGTCTGTGCCTGGGGTCGAGGGGCTGCCGAGACAAGAGTCGCTCAACCACCCGCCAGAGCGCATTGAGATCCTTACCGCGTCTACCGGCCCGCTTGAGGTCCCTTTCGAATCGGGTCGTGGTGAGAAGGCGCATGCATCAGCGATGTCCGGCTTTGATCGCCTTCAGGTCGGCGTATTCGGTCAACCCCTCTCCGGCGCGGGCCTGGCGCATCGCCTCGAGAGTCTCGGCATTGGGAACCCGGACCTCGAATGGCAACCCCCGATGCAGGGTCACCTGGGTATAGAACAGGGTGATCGCCTCGGTGGGGGACAGCCCCAGCTCCGAGAAGACCTGCTCGGCCAGGTTCTTCAACTCCGGTTCAACGCGGGCCCGGATCGTTTCCGTTTTTGCCATGGCTTCCTCCGTCCTTGTCAATCGACGAAATGTGCCACAAATGGGGAACAAAAACAATCCCGTTGCATGTAAACCTTGGCGGCACCGAGCCGAAGCGCCGCCGCCGGGGTGGGCCGGGAAATCAATCCCCAGCAGCGAGCGCCTCAGGCGAGGAAGTCGCGCACGATCTCGGCGTACCCCTCGGTGTAATCCTGCTCGACGTAGAAGGCCCCGAAGTACTCCAGCGGCTCCAGTCCCGACAGGTCGTACACCGGCACCGGCTCGAAGCGCACGACCCCGTCCCCCTTGCGGCGGACGTGGACGGTCACGTCGCGGCTCGCCCCGGCCCCGTCGATCAGCTGCAGGACGTCGCACCCGGTGCCGTCCGCCCTGGGGATCGCCTTGAGCCGCCAGGAAGGGGAGAGGTCGGGCAGCTCTTCCGGGGCCGCCTCGGAATGCATGGTCGAGCGAATGGAGAGGGCGTTGCCGCCGCCGACGAAGGTGTCGGTCACCATGACCCGCTCATCCATCCATACTTTGAGGTCGGCGTACACCTTCGGGGTGCCGTAGATCTCACGCCCGGCCGGAATGCTGCTGCGCGAGTTGAGGAAAACGACGGGAGCGAAGTACCCCACCCGGCCTTCGAACAGGCATTTGACCACGAGAACGGACTCGTCGAAGGCGCCGTAGTTCGCCGACCAGGGCACGGTCAGGCCGATGGCGGCGCAGAAGCCGTCCGCCGCGGGCTCGAAGCAGGCCGGCAGCAGGCGGTCGACCGCGTCGGCGTCGGCGCGGAAGCAGACGTACTGGAAGCGGACGTTGCGGTAACGCGCCGGGGGCGGTGGAAAATACGGGGAGTACGCCGGCATGGAGGTGATCTGGTCGAGGGGAATGGTCATGGCTGCGCGCCTTTGCTGGCCGGCACCGGAGCCGGTCGGTTGTCGGGAACCGCTGCGGAATATGAAGACTGCTATCTTTTTCAATAATGGAATAAAAGCCGGGGGCGGTCCCGCGAATACCTTGGTATTCACCCCGGATTTCCCGTACCGTGAAGCGGAGGTCCATGTTCCCGCCATGCGGCGCTACAGCGGGAAGCACCGTTCAAGCGCCAGGGGCCCTGGGTTCTGCGGGTTGCCCGGAACGGGGCACCGCAGCCGGCTGCAAGGACGGATACAGCAACCGCGAAACGAGCTTCTCACCGGCATTCAGGGGAAACGAAAAGATGACCAGATCGCAACCGCCTCTCATCCTGTTCAACGACGATGGCTGGATCATGAGCACGTACGGACCTCCCATCACCCCGGAGATCATGCATGAGAAGATGATCGCCCCCTACGAGGGCTCTCCGGTCGGCGTCTTCCTGTGGTCGGTCGGGGGCCACGAGGTGTACGACTACGAAACCGAGGTCGGGGAGCGCCTCGGCGACGGGTACGGCGACGAGGACCTCGACGATAGACAGCGCCTGCAGCGGGACAACCTGCGCTGGCTCACCGAGAACCACGGAGGTCCGGTCACCGTGATCTCCCGGCTCTGCCGCGAGGCGGGGATGCGCTTCTTCCCGTCGGTGCGCATGAACGAGCACTACGATATCGAGGAGTCCGCCCCCAACTTCGGGCGCCTGCGCCGCGAGCATCCCGAGCTGCTGATCGGCCACGCCGGCGGAGAGCTGCCGCCCGGCACCCTCGAGTGGGGGATCCGCACCGGCCTGAACTACGCCGAGGCCGGGGCCCGGGCCCACAAGCTGAAGATCCTCTTCGAGCTGATCGACCGCTTCGACATCGACGGCATCGAGCTCGACTTCATGCGCCACCCGGCCTTCTTCCGCATCGAGCAGGCGTTCGCGCACCGCTACCTCGCCACCGACCTGGTGCGCCGGGTGCGCTCCCGGCTCGACGCCGCCGCGGCCGCCCGCGGGCGCCGCCTCGAGCTCGCCGTGCGCGTCCCTCCCACCCTGGCCGACAGCCGCCGCATCGGGCTGGACGCCGAACTCTGGATGCGGGAAGGGCTGGCCGACATCCTGATCGCCGGGGGCGGGTTCATACCGTTCGAGACGCCGGTCGCCTCCTTCGTCGAGGCCGCCGAGGGGACCGGCTGCCGGGTGCTCGGCTGTTTCGAGGCCCTGCGGCCGATGCTGAACCCGGAGACGATGAGGGCGGTTGCGGCGCGCTACTGGGCCGCCGGGGTCGACGGGCTGTATTTCTTCAACTACTACAGCATGCCGAACGAGTGGAAGCGGGAGTTCGTGGCCGAGCTCGCCGACCCGGCAAAGCTGGCCGGCAGGAGCAAGCGCTACCTGGTCGACAGCTCCGGCCGGGAGCTTCCCAACTCCCAGCTCGGGTTCTCCTTCTTCAACGCGATCCCGCGAGCGCCGCTGCCGGTCCGCCTGCAGGAGACGGTCCCGGGAAGCGGGGCCGCTCTCGTCATCGACCTCTCCGGGGAGGATACGGCCGCGGCCGCTTCCGCGGTGCTCGGGCTCGGCTTCGAGCCCTCGGGCGATCGGATCCCCGCGCAGCAGCGCGCCGTTTCCCTGGCGATCAACGGCCACCCTCTCGACTGGAAGGAGGGGGCGGCCCCCGCGGCCACGTGGACGGACACCCGCTACAACGCCGACTGGAACGAGTACCCCTCCCGCCTGGCGGAGACGCCGCTGGAAGGGGAGGAGCAGCTCGAGTTCGCGCTCCCGCCGTCGCTGCTGGCAGCGGGAGCGAACAGGGTGGAGATCGCCCTGGAGAAGGGGGACCCGGTCTGGCTGAGCGGTGTCCGCCTGTCGATCCGGTATGCGGAATACAGCGGAGCGGAAAGCTAGCGGAGCTGCCGACGCCGACGGAGGTCGAGACGAGATGTCAACCCGGATTGTGCCGACCCCCACGTCGATTCTACGGCTGGGGTACGCCCGCGCCGACATCACGCCGCCGGTCGGGATATATCACCGCATGTGGGGGGCCGCCCGGCACGACCGGGCCTCGGGCGTGCACCGCCCCCTGGTTGTCGACCTGATTTTCCTGCAGCCGGCCGAGGGCCGCGGCCAGGGCATGGCGCGCCTGCAGCTCGACCTGGTACTGCTCGGCAACGCCCAGTCCGACGCGCTGGTCGAGAGCATCGCCTCGGTCTCCGGTATCGAGCCGGACCGCGTGCTGGTGACGCACTCGCACTCCCATGCCGCCGGCTTCTTCCTGCCGGATCGCATGCCGCTGCCCGGCGGCGAGCTGATTGCCCCGTACCTCGACTCGCTCAAGGCTCGAGTCGAGGAGCTGACGCGGCAGGCCCTCGACGATCTGCGGCCCGCCACCATCTCCTACGCCGCGGGCCGCTGCGACATGGCGGCGAACCGCGACTACCGCGACGAAGAAAGGCAGATCTACGTCACCGGGTACAACCCCGACGGTCCCGCCGCCGACACCGTGCTCGTGGCCCGTGTCGAGGACGAGGCGGGAAAGCAGCGGCTCGGCATCATCCATTACGCCTGTCATCCCACCACGCTGGCGTGGGAGAACAGCCTTCTGAGCCCCGACTTCGCCGGGGCCATGCGGGAAGTCTTCGAAGCCGGAACCGGGGCGCCGTGCGTGTTCTTCCAGGGCGCCTGCGGCGAGCTCGGGCCCCGGGACGGGTTCACGGGGGATACCGGAACCGCCGATCGCAACGGCAGGCAGCTGGGGCACGCGGCCCTGTCGGCGTACTGGTCGCTCGGTCCGGCGCGTTGCGACTTCACCTACCAGGGTCCGGTTGAATCCGGCGCCACCCTCGGGACCTGGGCCTGGACTCCGTTCGCCGGCAGCCGCACCGCCGCTGCCTCACAGTGGGCGGGGGGTGCGTTTTGCGTGGATCTGCCGTACCGGCAGCTGCCCGACAAGGAAGGGCTGCGCCTCGATCTCGAGCGCCACAGCGAAGAGCAGGAAGAGGCGGAGGCCGCCGGCGACGCCGCCGCGGCGCGCGATGCCGGGGCCAGGGCGGAACGCTGCCGCCGCTGGCTGGGGCGCCTGGCCGACCTGCCGGAGGGCGCGTCGTTTCCGTACCGGTACTCGGTTTTCCGCCTCGGCGACGCCGTCTGGATCACCTGTTCCGGGGAACCGTACAACGAAATGACGCGGGAGCTGCGCCGTCGTTTTCCCGGCCTCGTGCTGCTTCTTTCTCCGGTCGCCGGGGATCCCCAGCTGGCCTACCTGCTTCCGGAGGACCGCTACGGCCTGGGGTTGTACCAGGAGGATCCCTCCTGCCTGGCCCCCGGCTGCCTCGAGCTGCTGACCGGCGCCATCAGCGGCCGCATAACGGAGATCAGCGGCCACCAACCGGTCCCGTGACGCCGGCGCCCACAGCGGCTGAAACGCCATGCATGAAGTCGCCCTCGATCTGCTGATCCTGCTCGCCGGCATCTGGCTCGTCGCCGTCACCCTGCGCCCTCTCGGACTGCCGACGGTGATGGGGGAGCTGATCGTCGGGGTGCTGGTGGGGCCGGCGGTCCTCGGGCTGATCGCCCCCGGCCATGCGATCGAGCTGCTCGCCGAGATCGGCATCTTCTTCCTGATGTTCCACGCCGGCGTCGAGACCCAGCCGGTGCAGTTCTTCGACGCCCTCAAGCGCTCCCTCGGGATCGCCCTGGCCGGGGCCGCGGTGCCGTTCGCGATCAGCTTCGGGGTTGCGATCCTGTTCGGCCTCGACCTCGTCGGCGCTACCTTCGTCGGGCTGACCATCGGCACGGCGACCGCGGTGGTCGTCACCCTCAAGTGCCTCAAGGACCTGCGGCTGGACAACACCCGGGTCGCCCGCCTCATCCTCGCCAGCTGCGTCATAAACGACCTGCTGACCCTGGTGCTCTTCAGCCTCGTCCTCGGCCTGCTGTCGGGCGGGGGGTTCGAGCCGGCCGTCATCGCCCTCACCGCCGGCAAGGTGACCGGGTTCTTCGCCGTCTCGGTGCTGGTCGGCCGCTTCCTCTATCCGCGCCTGTCGCTGCCGTTCCGCTCGGAGGGGGGCAAGGGGTTCACCTTCGTCCTGCTGACGGCCTTCGCCGCCGGCCTCTTCGCCGAGGCGATCGGCCTGCACATGATCCTCGGCGCCTACCTCGCCGGCCTTTTCTTCGAGGAGAAGGTCGCCCACCCCAACCTCGTCAGGGTGGTCAAGGACCGCGCCTACGGAATCGCCTACTCCTTCCTCGGGCCGATCTTCTTCATCTCCCTGGGGTTCTCGGTCACCTTCGACATCAGCGCCTCCTGGGTCGGTTTCATGGTCCTGCTCACGGTCGCCGTGATCGCCGGACAGATCCTCAGCGCCGGGGCCATGGCCCTGCGCATGGGGATTCCGGCGCGCGAAGCGTTCACCGTCGGGGTGGGCATGTGCGGCCGCGCCGAGGTGGCCTTCATCCTCGCCTCCCTGGCGCTTGCCCAGGGCGCCATCGACCAGCCCGTCTTCTCCGCCCTGATCTTCTCCGCCTTCCTGATGAACCTGTTCACGCCGCTGGCTCTCAAGGGGTGCGCTGTGCTGCTCGAGGGAAAGGCGGCCCGCGACAGGGACGCCACCCGCGGGGTGGTGCAGATCGACAAGTTCGGTTCGCCGCTCGTCGCCGAGCTTTCCGACGGCAGGCTTCCCTCGGCACTTCCCGCCGAACCGGACGCGGTGGTCATCTACGGGTACGGCCCCGAGGTCGACGCCCTGATGGGGGAGCTGGCGAGCCGGGATCAGCCCACCGTCGTCATCGAGGAGGACGAGGAGGAGGCCAGGCGGCTGCAGGCGCGTGGGCAACAGGTCGTGTACACCTCGCTGGCCGAGGAGGCCCTCGACTTCGAGCCCCTCGCCCTGGCGCGGGCGGTGATCGCCAACGGTCAGGACGAGCTCAACGCCCTGCTTGCCGCGGGAGCGCGCGAGCACGGCTTCTCCGGTCCGCTGGTGGCCCTGGTCGACAATCCCAACCGGCGCGCCGCCATGCAGCTGGCCGGGGCGACCGCGGCGTTCACACCGACGCACCTGCTGGCCGGGGCCCTGGCGGTGCGCGCCAGCAGCAGGATCAGCCCGCGCCTGACCGGGGCCCAGGCGCTGGAGGGATTGCTCGAGATCGCGGAGGTCCGGGTGCGGGAAGGCGGTCCCCTCGCCAACAGGACCCTGTCCGAGACCGGAATCCACTCCCGCACCGGTGCCCATATCGTCGGTCGGTGGGCGGGAGACGTCCTCGATTCGCCGCCTCCGTCCGACCGCTCCCTCGAGCCGGGGACCATCCTGATCGCCGCCGGGAATCCCGCCAGCATCCGCCGCCTCAGCGAGATCAGCCGGCCCATCGCCGCCGAAGGCCCCATCGTCGTCGCCGGCACCGGGGAGGTGGGAAAGAACCTCGTCGGGATGCTGACAGATGCCGGCGAGGAGGTGCGCGTCATCGCCGAGACCGAGGGCCCGGAAGTCACTGTCGTCGGCGACGTCCTCGACACCCGGGTCCTCGAGCGCGCCGGCGTAACCGAGGCGCGGGTGGTGGTGCTGACCGCGGCCAGCGACAGCGCCGCGCTGCTGGCGGCCAGGGTGATCAGGGATTTCGCCCCGGAGGTGCCGATCATCGCCAGCGCCCTGCTGGTCGAGAACGCCGGCCGCATCCAGCAGGCCGGGGCCGACTTCGCCCTGTCGGTGAGCCAGGTTTCCGCCCAGCTGCTGTCGCGCTACGTCCTCGACGAGGTCGTCTCCCACCAGCCCCGCATCCGGCTCACCAGGAAGGAGGTTGGGAAACTGGCGGGGCAGGAGCTGTCGCGGACGCGGGTCCGCGAGCGCACCGGCTGCTCCGTCGTCGCCGTCGAGCGGGGAGGCGAGGTGGTCATGGAGTTTTCCCCCTCGTTCCGGCTTGCCGAGGGGGACGCGATCTACCTCTGCGGGACCGCGGCAGCATTCGAGCGGTATCGCGAGGCCTTTCCCGCGAACTGAGGGAGGGGCCGCGGCTTGCCGCAGGGGGAATGCATCGAATCGACGGAAGCGGAGCGCCCCGTGCTGTCTGCTCAGGCACAAGTGGACCGCTCCTCCACCCGGACCGCCCCTCATGACCAGCGCCCCCCACCCTCGCCGCTGCGACCTCGACGCCCTGCGCGCCGCGGTCATGCTGCTCGGCATCGTCCTGCACGCGGGGTTGTCCTTCACTCCGTTTCCCTGGCCGGTGCAGGATGAGCGGCAGAGCGGGTTCTACTGGCTGCTGTTCGCTGCGATCCACGGCTTCCGCATGCCGGTGTTCTTCCTGCTGAGCGGCTTCTTCACCGCCATGCTCTGGCGCCGCCGCGGCCTGAGATCCATGCTCTCCCACCGCTTTCGCCGCGTGTTGCTGCCGTTCCTGCTCGGGCTGGTGACCATCGTTCCCGCGGTCAACTGGATCAGCGGCTGGGCTATTGCATCTGCATTCGAAGTCGACGCGGACAAGGCCGCAAAAGACAGTATCTGGAGCGCCGCCCGGAACGGGGACCTCGCCGCCATGGAACGGCACCTGCGGGACGGGGCCGATGTCGATGGGATGGACCCGGCGTCCGGGCTGACTCCCCTGGTTTGGGCGGGCTTAACCGGCCGGGCGGAAGCGGTCGAGTGGCTGCTTGAAAACGGTGCCGCGGTCAACGGCCGCGCCAGGGATGGCGCAACGCCCCTGCACGCGGCCGCTTTCCTGGGACGTGCGGAAGTCGCCCAACTGTTGCTTCAGCATGGGGCGGATCCCGAGGCGAAGAACCACAACGGCGATACGCCCCGGGGTGCCCTGGAGGCGGGCTGGGAACTGACCCGGTACCTGGCAGGCTTGTTGCAGATTGAGATCGACCAAGAAGAAGTCGAGGCCGGCCGGGTCCAGATCGCCGGAATGCTCGAACGATCATCCACTGGGGACGATCGGGAAGAAACAGGCAAGGCAAAGGAGCAATCGGCGGCCCTCGAGTTTACCAAAGCCATGGGGGCACCGGTCTTTGCAGCCCCGCTGTTCCACCACTTGTGGTTCCTGTGGTTCCTCTGGTGGCTGGTCCTCCTTTATGCACTGAGCGCCGGCCTCGTCGGCTGGATGAAATGGCCGAGGTCCCCGGAGTGGCTGGTTCTGTCGCCGGTTCGGTTTCTCTGGTTGATCCCCCTGACGATGATCCCGCAGTCGCTCATGGGACTGGTGGTGCCCGGCTTCGGGCCGGATACCTCCCTGGGTCTGCTGCCCATGCCGCACGTCATGCTTTTCTACGCCCTCTTTTTCGCCTTCGGCGCCCTGTATTTCGACTGCGACGACCGGGACGGCAGGGTGGGGAAATGGTGGTGGCTGGCGCTTCCCCCGGGGCTGTTGATCCTCTTTCCGCTCGGCCTCGAATTCTCAACGGGTGCATTCGGATTCCGCCATGAGATATTCGACCCGGCAACGGCCCGGGCGGCGGCGGTGGCGTTGCAGGCCGTCTATCCCTGGACGATGGCCTTCGCCTGCATCGGCCTGGTTCGCAAACTCTGCGCCCGCGAAAACAGTACGATTCGCTATGTGTCGGATTCGTCGTACTGGCTGTACGTGACGCATCTGCCGCTGATCATCGGCGCCCAATTGGCGGTGCGGGACTGGCCGCTTCCCTCCGCGCTGAAGTTCGCCCTGGTGATTGCAGCAGTCACCGGCCTGCTGTTGCTGGCCTACCGGTTCCTGGTCCGCTACACCTGGTTGGGAAGATTGCTGAACGGCCCCCGAGTTCGCCCCGCAGGGGGTGCCAGAAAAATCCATCCTTGCGAGGGCATCTGAAAACCGCGGGCGCCGAGAACGTACTGGGGGTAGAACTGGCGCCGATGTTCCGGGGAGGATTGAACCGCGGTTTCTCTGGAGAGGCCAAAGCCGCCCAGTCAGGGACGGAATTCCCCTGCCACTGAATTGCTGCCCCTGGCTCCGTCTGGCGGTTCCTTACAAATCCATCTTCGCGAGGGCATCTGAAAAACAGCGGCAGGCCTCGTCGTTGAAGAGGACGAAACGCACCTCGCCGATGCCGGCGCGCATTTCGAGGAATTGCCTGACCGTGCCGAGAGCGACGGCCGCGGCTGCCCCCAGCGGGTAGCCGTACACGCCTGTGCTGATCGAAGGGAAGGCGGTCGTCCTGATGCCGTGCGCCACTGCCAGCACCAGGCTTTCCCGGTAGCAACTGGCGAGCAGCTCCGGTTCCCCGGCGCTTCCGCCTCGCCATACCGGCCCGACCGTGTGGATGACGTGCCTTGCGGGAAGGTTACCCGCGCTGGTTATCACCGCCCGGCCGGTTGGGCAACCGCCCTGGTGGGCGCGGATCTCCCTGCACTCGGCGGCGATAGCCTGTCCCCCGGCGCGGTGAATGGCGCCGTCGACCCCGCCGCCTCCCATGAGCCGATCATTGGCGGCGTTGACGATCGCATCGACCTGTTCCTTCGTGATGTCCCCTCGCACCAGGGCGAGGGATGCCGCGTTGATTTCCATCTCCATCATTGCAACCCCTTGCTGTGTTCACCGGTCCGTTTCCGGCGTTTGATGGCGGGCATCGTGGCCGCCAACGGTGCCCCTCGACGCCGTCCATGTCGAGCTCTACCCCGAAGCCGGTGATCCCCTCGTCGGTGAACACCTGGACGATGGTCCATTTGCGGCCCGGGGAATCGATCATGACAGTATCGATGCCGGTGATTTTCAATTTTCGACTCCTGGCAGGCACCTGGTGCAGGGAATTTCAGCGAGTCAGCACCTTGCTGTGCTACTATTTGTTGGGGTTAACGGAGAGGAAATATGCTATATGGTGTATTAAAATCGATCCTTAATGAAGGAGCAAGTTTTTCGAGAGAATCCTTAATTGACTAATCGACCCCGTTCCCTATATCATTGAAGACAATCGAGACTGTCGAATGGCGACGGGAAACCGACTTCGGCATGGGCAGATTGATTTCCCTCGCTATAGTTCGAGAACTCGTGAAACTTCACTTTTCACAAAGGGAGAATCCAAATGAACAGCTACATGAAAACCATAGGGATTTCTTTAGGACTTCTGGGTGTCGGCGCGGTCGGCGGCCTGGCCGTGGGACTGGCAGCCGGCATGCTGTTGGCTCCCAAGGCCGGCCGGGAATCCCGCGAATCGGTGCGCCGCGGAGTCGGCGAGGCCTGGAACAAGGGCCAGTCGTACGTCGATCGGGTTCGCCACCACGGGAACGACTCGGTGGAGGATGTTGTTGAACATTAGATAGACCCTTCGCCCTCAGGCACCGGGGGCGGAGATTCTCAATAGCGGCCGCGGCGGACAAGGTCCGCCGCGGCCCGCATCACTTTCTCCTCAGTCCCGCCCGCTCTCCGATTTTCTTTTAACCGAAGTTTGATCCGCTCGTAAAAACCTGGGTCGTCCAGAACGGCCGATGTGGTGATACATCATAAGGTGTATTGCTGCCTTCCAACCCCAACATTCAGTGGCGATTCACCGTGCTGAATCGCCGATTTTCCTGAATTGGTTTTTTACGAGGGGGTCAAGTTCCTTCCGTCCCCGCCTCGGGAAAGAAGCTCTTGGCTGATGCACTCCGCGAGCAGGTCCAGAGCGGCGCTCGCGAACGCCCACATGTTTTCCTCTCGCCTGTCGCTTCCGGTCGCCACCGTGATCGCTTTCTCCACGGGTCCTGAAACCGCGATGCAGGTGTGCCCCGGGGGGTCGCCGTAGCGGTTGCCGGCAGGTCCTGCCGCGCCGGTTTCCCCGATGCCCCAGTCGGCGCCGAGCCTCTGCCTGGCGGCGCGGGCGAGGTGGAGGGCGTGCGTTTCGGTGGCGGCGCGCGCCTCCGCCATGGCCTCGTCCGGCACCGCAATCAGGGTCTGCTTGGAAGCGCCGGTGTAGACGACCCCACCTCCCTTGAAATAGGCCGATGCCCCGGGAACGGCGAGCAGGGCGGCGCCAATCACACCTCCGGCGGATGACTCCGCCACGGCGATGGTGTGGCCGCGCTCCTTGAGAAGGGCTCCTGCGGGGGCTCCGAGAGCGGCGAGACTCATGCGCTTGTTTCCTCCACCTCGAACAGGGACGGGAAGAACCGGTACGGCTCCGCGGGTTCGGCCAGCAGCTGCTGCTGGCGCGCGGTCAGTGGGCAGCCGTCAGGGGGCCGGACACGGCCGCTTCCCCATGCCATCTGCGACACGCAGTACTTGAACAGCAGGGTGCGGCGCTGGTGGGGGCCGCGCCAGGCCGAGGTTCCGTGGGTGAGGGCCTCGGTGAACAGGGTGACCGATCCGGCCGGTGCCTCGGGGACGACGACGTGGGGGGAGTCCTCCCCCTCCTCGGCGATCTGTCCCGGCAGCCGGTAGTTGCTCTTGTGGCTGCCGGGAAGGCAGCAGAAACCGCCGCGACCGGGCCCGGAATCGGTGAGGTTCCAGGAGACCACGACGAAGCCGCTGTGAATCTCGTTGAGAGGGAAGGGGTAGTACTCGCCGGGAACCGAACCGGCCAGCGGCGACGAGGCGCCGTAGTCGGAATGCAACTTTCCCATCGGCTGCCCGGGGCTCGTGACAATGCTGTAGAGCCTGTCGAGCCGGAAGCAGTCCCCGAGGCGGAAGCGCAGGACCGGCATGACGGCGGGGTGGTCGAGGAGGTCGACGAACGGCTGCCCCCATTCGAGGAATCCGGGGCAGGTGTGCCGGCCTCCCGCGTAGGAGACAAGGCGGGAATCGGCAGGGAGCTCGCGGCCGTCGACGATGCCGTTGAGGACGGCGAGCTCCGCGGCGTTCAGCACGTCCTCGACGACGAGGTAGCCGTTGAGGTCGAACAGGTATTTCTGCATTTCATCCATCGGCGTCCTGTTACCGGCTCCTGTCGTCCGTGTTTACGTCGCGGGGCAAATTGTCGAGACGGGGTCCGTCTTCAGCAGTCGGGGATCCGCCTCGGTTTTCCCGTTTCCCCGATTTCGTCGCCGCGGATTCCTTGCTCTTAGCCGACGCGGTACTTCTCGACTGCGTCCATGTCGAGCTCGACCCCCAGGCCGGGGGTGTCGGGGACCTTGACGAGCCCGTTCTCTGGCGTCAGGGCGCCGGAGATCAGGTCGTTCTCGCGCGTGAAGTGCAGGCTGTCGGAAGGGATCGTCGCGTTCGGGATCACCGAGTGCACGTGCGTTCCGTAGGCTCCCGAGACCCCCAGTCCGAGGCCGACCACCTGCAGCCAGACCGGCATGCCCGCGGCCTCGGCGATGGCGGCGTTCCCCTTGGCGCGCTCGACCTCGCCGGCGGTGTTGAACATGTCGGCCGCCTCCGCCCGGATGGCGCTCATGATCAGCTGGGGATCGGCGATGTGGGGTGCCAGCGGGATGGTGGAGTGGCGGCGGAAGTCGCGGTACTGGTGCCACCCGGGAAGCCGTGGGAAGGGGTCTTCGAATGCCTGGATGTTGTAGCGCTCCAGCTTGCCGGCGATGCGCAGGGTCGCCTGCAGGGTTTCGAAGGTCATGTTGGGATCGACGATGATGCCGTAGTCGGGACCCGCGGCCGCGGTCATCAGCTCGACGGTCTCGACGATGTTCCAGGGCCGCGCCTTGAGCTTGTGGGTCTTGTAGCCGAGCCGGACACCGGTCTCGGCCATGGCGGCGAACTCGGCCGGCTCGAGCGGGGGGGACCACCAGCCGACCGGGACCTCGTCCCAGTGTCTGCTCCCCATCAGCTTGTTGGCCGGCACCCCGAGGGCCTTGCCGACGATGTCGAACATCGCCATGGCGATGGCGCCCCCCATCGTCGTCAGGTTGAGGCTCAGCGGATCGACCCCGAGCCACTCTTCCACGTTCTCCAACCTGTCGCCGCGGCCCCCTTCGCCGATGCCGTGAATCCCCTCGTCGGTATGCACCCTGATGATGGGGATCGGCCGCTCGCGGTAGTCTCCCGGGCGGCTCTTCTCGATTTCGGGTATGTGGGGGACCGCGGTGATGAACTGCTCGATGCGGGTGATTTTCATGGTCTCTTCCCAAGGGCGACCACTGCCTCCGGCGGCAGCGGAAAAGCGGATCAATATTCCGGCATGCCGGGCGAGGGTGCAATGTCCGGCCACCGGTGGAAGCAGACGAGGACAGGCGATCCGGGCTTTGACAGTCGCCCCCTGGTCCCACAGATTTCTCCCTTTCAATTCACACCTGCCAGAGAGAATCTCAACCCGTTTTGAGCATTCGTTTCGACACCGACCAGTGGGCGCTGATCCTCGGGGGCTCCAGCGGCTTCGGCCTCGCCGCCGCCAGGAAGCTCGCCCGCCACGGGATGAGTGTCGCCGTCGTCCACCGCGACCGGCGCGGCGCCATGAAGGGGATCGAGCCGGAGTTCGATGCGATCCGCCGCTTCGAGGGGGACTTCCTCTCCTTCAACCTCGACGCCCTGTCGCAGGAAGGGCGCCAGACCGTGATCGGCGCCCTCGTGGAGCGCCTCGGCGACCGCGGCCGCGTGCGCACCATGCTGCACTCGATAGCCTTCGGCAACCTGCGGCTCATGGCGCCCCTCACCGAGTCCTTCGGAGAAACCGGGGCCCGGGACCGCGGGCTGCTGGCCGAAAAGCTAGGCGTCGACCCGGAGCGGCTCGCCGAGGCCGTGAATGCGGCTTTCTCGAGCGACGATGCCAGGAGCCTCGTCCATCTCGCCAACCCGCCCCCGTACGACGCGAAGGCCGTGCTCGAGGACGAGGATTTCGAGCGCACCGTGTACAGCATGGGCACGAGCCTGGCGACCTGGACCCGGGAGGTGTTCGCCGCGGGCGCGGGACTGTTCGCCGGGGACGCGCGCGTGCTGGCGATGACGAGCGAGGGGAACGAGGTCGCCTGGCGCGGGTACGCCGCGGTGGCCGCGGCCAAGGTGGCGCTCGAGTCGGTGAGCCGCGCCATCGCCGCGGAGTACGCCCCCCACGGAATCCGCTCCAACGTCGTTCAGGCGGGAGTGACCGACTCGGCCGCCCTGCGGCTGATTCCCGGCAGCGACCACCTGAAAGCCGCCGCGGCCCTGCGCAATCCCTTCGGGCGGCTGACCACGGCCGCGGAGGTGGCGGACGTCATCTTCCTGCTGAGCACGGACGAGGCGCGCTGGATCAACGGCACCATCGTCCGTGCCGACGGCGGCGAGCATATCGCGGGCTAATCGTTGGCTTCCCTATACCTCCACGGCATGGGTCACTTCCATCCCGAGAACGTCATCGACAACGGCTTTCTCGAGGACCTCGACATCGGTACCAGCGACGAGTGGATCCTCGAGCGCGTGGGGATTCGCCGGCGGCGCACGGTGCTGCCCCTCGACTACATCCGCAGCACGCACAACCGGGACCCCCGCGGCGCCGAGGAGGCGGCCCTGTACGACAACGCCGCCACCGCGGCCCGGGCCGCGGCCATGGCTCTCGAGCGCGCCGGCGTCGCCGCCGCCGATATCGGCCTGGTGGTATCCGGGGGGTGCTATCCCGACATGGCGATCCCGGCCGACGCCAGCCGCATCGCCGCGGCCGCGGATATCGACGCCCCCGGGATCGACATCAACTCCGCCTGCTGCAGCTTCGGGGCCCAGCTGCACATGCTGAGCTCGATGGAGGCGCTGCCGCGCTTCGTCCTCGTCGTCAACCCCGAGAACACGACGCGGGCGATCGACTACTCCGACCGCGCCAACGCCGTGCTCTGGGGGGACGGCACCAGCGCCGCGGTCCTCTCCTCCCGGGAGGCGGCCCCGGTCCGGGTGGTCGCCAGCACTTTGGGGGCCGACTCCAAGCGCTGGGACGCGGTCCGCATCCCGCGCCACGGCCACTTCTTCCAGGAGGGGAACGCGGTGCAGCGCTTCGCCATCAAGACGACGATCTCCCTGGTCAGGGAGATGCTTCCCGAGGCTTGCGGGCACGCCGAGGCCGCGGGCGGGACCCTGCGGTTCATAGGCCACCAGGCCAACCTGCTGATGCTGCAGGGGGTCGCCAGGCGGGCCGGCCTCGATGGCGAGTCCCACTGGCACAACGTCGCCGAGTTCGGCAACACCGGCGCCGCCGGGGCCCCGGTTGTCCTCTCCCAGCGCTGGGACGAGCTGGCCTCCGGCGACAGCCTCATCCTCGCCGTCGTCGGTTCCGGGCTGACGTGGTCGAGCCTGCGCATCGAGGTCTCCTGAGCCATGCTCTACTCCGAGTTCACAGAGCGCGGCCACTTCACCTCCGAGGAGCTGCTCGGCATCTCGCAGGGCACCCTGGTCGAGGATCCGCCGGACGAATTCATCCGCCTGCCGGCGCCGCCGATGCTGATGATCTCGCGCGTCGTCGAGCTGCACCGCCGGGGGCCGCGCGGGCGCATCGTCGGGGAACAGGACATCGGCGTCGCAGACTGGTTCTTTCACTGTCATTTTCGCGGCGACCCGGTGCAGCCGGGGTGCCTCGGAGTCGACGCGATCTGGCAGCTCGTCGGGCTCTACATAGCCGCCAACGGCGCCCCCGGCTCGGGGCGGGCCCTCGGCTGCAAGGAGGTCGAGTTCGCCGGCCAGATCCGGCCCTACAACGAGGTGGTGCGCTACGAGGTCGACATCCGCCGCTTCTCGCAGCTGAAGGAGTCCGGTTCCGCGGTGGCGATCGGCAGCGCCCGGGTGCTCGTCGACGGCGAGCACATCTACACCGTCAAGGACGCCAAGGTCGGCACGTTCCTCGGGATCGGCTACCCGGACTACCCGGAGCGCTCGCCGAACAGCGTCGGCGGCATCATGGACCGGAGCGCCTGATGCTGACCCCGGAGCAAGTGCTTGCCCTGATCCCGCAGCAGCGGCCGTTCCGCTTCATCGACCGCCTCGTCGAGCTCGGGGAGTCGACCGCGGTCGGCGAGTACACCTTCCGCGAGGACGAGACTTTTTACGAGGGCCACTTCCCCGGCAACCCGGTGACCCCGGGAGTGATCCTGATCGAGGCGATGTGCCAGACCGGGCTGGTCGCTTTGGGGATCCACCTGCTCGGCATGGAGGTTCCCGAGGAGGAGGTCGCCGGGACCATCAGCCTGTTCACCGACGCCGAGGTGGAGTTCGCCCGGGTAGTCCCGCCCGGAGCCACGGTGCGCATCACCGCGGAGAAGCTGTTCTGGAGGCGCCGGAAACTGAAATCGAAAGTGGAACTGAGGCTCGCCGACGGCACCTGGGTCGCCGGCGGGACCGTTTCGGGAATGGGAGTGCCCCGTGAACGGAAATGACACCAGGGTCGTTGTCACCGGCCTGGGAGTGCTGGCGCCCAACGGCCACGGTCTCGAGCAGTTCGCCGAGGCCCTGCGCCGGGGCCGCAGCGGGATCGGCTTTCACGAGCAGCTCGCCGAGCTGAAGTTCGGCTGCCAGGTCGGCGGCATCCCCGACGGCGTCGAGGAGCTGCAGGCCGCCTACCTGAGCGAGGAAGAGCTGTTCGCGATGAACGCCAACATGGTGTTCGCGGCGATCGCCGCCATCGACGCTTGGAACGACGCCGGCCTGGAGATGCGCGGAGGCGGCGACGAGCCCGACTGGGACACCGGGGGCATCATCGGCACCGGGATCGGGGGCATCGACACCATCGCCGAAACCCTGGCGCCGAAGACGCAGGCGGGGCGGGTGAGGCGGCTCGGCAGTACCATGGTCGAGCAGATCATGTCGAGCGGCAACAGCGCCCGCATCGCCGGCAAGCTCGCCCTCGGCAACCAGGTGAGCACCAACTCGAGCGCCTGCAACACCGGCACCGAGGCGGTCGTGCAGGCCTACTACCGCATCAGGGACGGGCTGGCCAGGCGCATGCTCGCCGGGGGCTCGGAGGGCCACAGCCATTATATATGGGCCGGGTTCGACGCCATGCGCGTCCTCAACCGCAACAGCAACGACGACCCGGAAGCGGCGTCGCGGCCGATGAGCGCCAGCGCCGCCGGCTTCATCCCCGGGTCGGGGGCCGGCATGCTGATGCTCGAAGAGATGGAGTCCGCCCGCGAGCGGGGCGCCCGCATCTACGCCGAGGTGGCCGGCGTCTTCCTCAACTGCGGCGGCCATCGCCAAGGGGGCAGCATGACCGCCCCCAACCCCAACAGCGTCGAGCGCTGCCTGCGCGGCGCCCTGGAGATGTCGGGGCTCGACCCCGGCGAGATCGGCGCGATCAACGGCCACCTCACCGCCACCTTCGCCGACCCGCACGAGGTCGGGAACTGGTCACGGGCGCTGCGGCTCGACCCTGCGGACATGCCCTACATCCATTCGACCAAGTCGCTGATAGGACACGCCCTCGGGGCCGCCGGCGGGATCGAGTGCGTCGCCTCGGTCCTCGAGCTCCACCACGGCTTCGTTCACCCCTCCATCAACTGCGAAGACCTGCACCCCGATCTCGAAGCCTACGCCGGCCGCATACCCCACGAGTGCGTCGACCTCCCCGGCCTGAAGGCGGTCGCCAAGGCCAGCTTCGGCTTCGGAGACGTGAACGGCTGTGTGATTTTCCGAAAAATCCCGTAACTTTATATGTGGGCCTGCGGTGATACCCGCTTGGGAAAGGCCGCAAAATTTGCCGGCGATGCCGGCCGCACCGAAAGCGATGCAGAACCGGATCGGCTCTGTCGCGGTCCGGCCGTCACCGCCAAAGAAACGGATAAAAGGATCGCTGCAATGGACACGCAGGAAGTTTTCAAAAGAATCGTCGAGATACTGACCCCGTTCGCCAAGAACGAGGAAGCGCTCTCGAACGTCACCATGGAGACCTCGATTCAGGAAGATCTCGAGGTCAACTCCGCGAGGCTGGTCGACATCGTTCTCGAAATCGAGGACGGCTTCGACATCGAGATCTCCGACGACGCCGCCGACCAGGTGACGACCGTCGGGGATGCCGTCAACCTGATCGCCACGACCAGCTGATACCCGAAGCCGCGAGGCGGACTCCCCCCCGCCTCACCGCCGTTCTGCCGTGACTTCATGGAGATACCCCCCGAGGATCTGGCCACCCTCACCCGGGTAGAGCGCACGGCCCTGGCGTTCGCGAGCTGGATCAACGAATCCCCGCGCCTCCGCACCGCCACCCACTGGATCAACAGAAACGTCCACCGGCACTTCGTCACCCTGCTGACCAGCCGTCGCATCCACCTCGTCGGCATGGACAAGGTGGTCGGCCTGCGTCCCGACCGGGGCGTCCTGATCGCCTCCAACCACCGCACCTACTTCGACCAGTACATCATCGCCAGCTACCTGTACCGACACGTCGTGCACTGGGACCAGTTCTTCTTCCCGGTGCGCTCGGCATTCCTGTACGACACGGTGCCGGGGATCCTCTCCAACCTCGCCTTCAGCACCATGTCGATGTTCCCGCCGATCTTCCGGCCGCGCCACAAGCGGGGGGTGACGCGGGCAGGGCTCGACTTCCTCGCCGAGCGCCTGAAGTCGCCGCGGACCCTGGTCGGCATCCACCCGGAGGGAACGCGCAACAAGAACGAAGATCCCTACGAGCTGCTGCCTGCCGAGCCGGGGTTCGGCCGCGTCGTCCTGCACGCCCGCCCGATCGTCATCCCGATTTTCATCAACGGCCTGAGCGACAACCCGGCGGAGGAAGCGCGCCGGAACTTCGGACGCGCCCGGCCCGTGATCGTCGTGTACGGGGACCCGGTCGACATGGCGGAGTTCGACGGGGTCGACCCGAGGCTGTTCCGCAACCAGGTGCAGGTGGGACGCAAGGTCCTGAAGGAAGTTGCCCGGCTCGGCGAGATCGAGCGTCTGGAGCGGGAGCGGCTGACCAGGGACTGAGAGGCACTAGTGTCATGTCGTGTAATTAACTGTACAAACAATTGAAAGTGCCGTAGGTTTCCCTTATCCCCCTTCTGAAAGGAGAGACCTATGGTGACGGGGCGTCCATTAACGCCGTTAGAGCTGAGTCCGTCGGACCGGGAACGACTGGAATCGATGGCCAAATCACGAAGTCTTCCCCACGGATTGGTGCGGCGAGCCGAGATGGTGCTGCTGGCCGCCGATGGCTGGCCCAATGAAGCGGTCGCTTCCGCGGTGGGTGTGACGCGAGCTACGGTGGGCAAATGGCGCCGGCGTTTTCTCGACAACGGACTCAATGGCTTGTATGATGAACTACGTTCAGGGGCGCCGCGATCGATCACGGACGAGCAGGTAGCCGAGGTGGTATACAAGACCCTGAAGACCAAGCCCAAAGACGAAACACAGTGGTCGGTGCGCTCCATGGGCGAAGAAACCGGCCTGACCAAGGACGCGGTTCATCGCATTTGGCGCACGTATGGTTTGCAGCCCCATCGACACAAGCGCTTCAAGCTTTCCACCGATCCTTTCTTTGTCGACAAAGTACGGGATATCGTCGGCTTATACCTGAATCCCCCCGAGCACGCCCTGGTGCTGTGCGTGGACGAGAAGAGCCAGATCCAGGCGTTGGAACGAAGTCAGCCCATGCTGCCCCTGGGACTGGGATACGTGGAAGGGATTACGCACGACTACAAGCGGCACGGCACCACCACCCTGTTTGCCGCCCTGGACATCGCCACCGGGGAAGTGATGACCCAGTGCAAGCCCCGTCATCGTCACCAGGAGTTCCTCCAGTTCCTGCGCCACATCGAGGCCAACGTGCCCGCTGACCTCGATATTCATCTCGTCGTCGACAACTACGCCACGCATAAGCATGCCAAGGTCAAGCGATGGCTGGCACGGCGTCCCCGATTTCACCTTCACTACACTCCCACGTATGCTTCGTGGCTCAATCAGGTGGAGATCTGGTTCAATATCCTCACCCGCCAGGCGGTTCGGCGCGATTCGTTCCGCAAGGTGTCGGAGCTCATCGAGCGAATCGAACGCTACACGGCCAAATGGAACGCCAACGCACACCCTTTCGTCTGGACGGCTACGGCGGATTCCATCCTCGCCAAAATCAAGAGACTTTGTGAACGAATCTCTGCGACAGGACACTAGCCGCGGCAGACCGCGGCACAGGCGACGAACGGGCCGTCGTGCGACAGGCTGATGTCGACGCCGGTTGCCAGGCCGTCGAGGAGCAGCTCGGGAGGGCCGGGGCGGCCTTCGGCAAGCGGCCGGCGGAGGATATCGAGACGGTCTCGCGGCAGGTCGAAGCGCGCCGCCACGGCCCCGAGAGCGAGGGCGCGGACCGCTTCCTTCTGGCTCGCCCCGTCTTCCTTCCGCTCCACTGACGACAGGATGTCGGCTTCACCGGTGCAGGCGACCGCGTGCACCCGCTCCTCGTTCGCTTCCACCGCCAACGACAGTTGCAGATCCTCGTAGCGGACCGCGGAGAGGGACTCGTCGACGACGAAGCGCCGGTGCGCGAACGGGGTGCCGGGCCGTAGTTTTACGACCGCCTTGTAGGCCGCCTCCTTCGCCGCCCACAGCGACCACAGCAGAAGGCCGGGCTCCCGGCTCGCCCGCACCCGGCCGGCCTCCCCGGCGCTGCAGACCCGGTCGACGAAACGCCGCTTCAGGTGGTGGGCGGCTATGTGCGGGTCGCGCCGGTAGACGACGTCATTGCCCACCCGCAGCCCCGCTGGGTCAGGGTCCATCGCCAAAGGTTACATCCCCCTTCTTCCAATCCTACATTCTGCCTTCCGCCCCGGCCGGGGCGGGGCGAACCTACCGGTTCGCAAAGGGATACTCAAGAGTCCGGACGACAGGAGGTCGAAGCGGCCGTGAAACTTGCGGAACTGATCATCAGCGAAGCGCGGGAGAGGGGGATACGCCACTTCTTCGGGATTCCCGGGGGTGGCTGTCCTCTCGACCTGATGGAGTACGGCCGCCGGCTCGGGGTCGAGTTCGTCTCCGTGGCGCACGAGTCGGCCGCGGGGATAGCGGGGGCCTGCAACGGCCTGATGAAGGAGACCGCGGGGCTGGCGCTGTCGGTGAAGGGGGTGGGCGCGGGAAACCTCGCCGGCGGGGCCGTCAACGCCTACTTCGAGCGGGCGCCGGTCATCTGCCTGTGCGAGTCCTCCGCGTCGACGGTGACCCGGGGAGAGCTCGTGCAGCAGTGCGCCCACGAGGAGCTGTTCGGCTCGGTGGTCAAGTACAGCGGCACCCTGAGTCCCGATGCCGCGCCCGGGATGCTGCGCGAGGCCTCGTTTCTGGCGCTCGACGGCCGCCCCGGGCCAGTGCTCCTCGACCTGCCTTCCGACCTCGGAGCCGCCGACTGCGACGGACCGCTTGCCCCTCTGCCGGTCGGTACCGACGGGCAGGCTGAGGCCGCTTCCCTCGAAGCCGCCCGCGCCTTTCTCGAGCGCTCCGCCAAGCCAGCGGTCGTCGCCGGCGCGGACGTCACCCGGGCCGGGGCCACCCCGGAGCTGGTCGAGCTGGTCGAGCGCATCGGCGGGGTGGTGCTGTCGACGATGGACGGCCGCGGCGCCTTTCCCGAGTCCCACCCCCGCTGGGCAGGAGTGATGACCGGGAGCTGGGTGGCCAACACCGTCGAAATGGAGGTGCTCGAGTGCGCCGACGCCGTGCTCTTCGCCGGGGCGGACGCGATGATGGCGCACGTTCCGTGGAGCTCTCCACTGCCGGTCTGCGAGCTCGTCGCCCGGCCCGGGTACCTCTCCTTCACACCCGAACCGGAGGTGAGAGTGGACGGCGACCTCAAGGCCTCCATCGCGCAGCTGACGACAACGGGGGAGGGCTTTTCCCAGGCCGAGCTGGCCGCGATCGACGCCGCGGTGGAGCCGCACTTCGCGCGGCCCCCGCACGCCCGGCTGGCGGCGCAAGACATCATCGAGATCGCCAGGGAGCTGATGCCGCCCGGGGGGGTGCTGTTCTCGGAAACCGGGATCTACATCACCATTCTCGAGCGCCTGTGGAAGGTCGACGATCCGGCAAGTTACCGGGGCACCAGCGGCGGGCGCACCATGGGGCTGACGATACCGGCGATTCTCGGGGCGAAACTGGCAGCCCCGGAGACCCCGATGATGGGACTGGGCGCCGACGGCAGCCTGCTGATGCGGCTCGGCGAGCTGGAGACCCTGGCGCGCGCCGGCGTGGCGGTGCCCCTGGTTATCCTGAACGACGATGCCCTCGGTACCATGAAGTGGCGGCAGAAGGCGCGCGGAATGCCGGAGTACAAGCTGCAGCTGCAGAGGGTCGATTACGCCGAGGTGGCGAGGTGCTGCGGACTCGCCGGGGCGACCGTCGATACCCCGGAGGGGCTTCGGGAAGCGCTGAGGGAGGCGTTCGCCGCGGAGGTCGGGACGCTGATCGATTGCCGCCTCGACGCGCAGGCGTACCAGGACAGCTTCGGTCCGACCATCGGCGTGCTCGATGCCTGAATCAGGAGGAGGGTAAATCCGATGTTCATCCAACGGCTTCGCATGGGTGGGCTGCTGTCGTTTTCCCCCGATATGGAGTTCTTCGAGCTGCAGCCATTGAACGTTCTTATTGGTCCGAATGCGTCGGGGAAATCGAACTTCATCGAGGTGCTGGAGCTCCTGCGCGCCACGCCGACGGACTTCGCCGCTGCGATCCGGGACGGCGGCGGTGCGAAGGAGTGGCTGTGGAAAGGGGATGAACGTTCGTCACCTGCGACTGTAGAAGTAGAAACAGGTCCGAATATGATGACGGACGAGCCGTTGAGGTATCGCATCTCGTTTAACACTATTGGACCTTTTGTCAACATCATCCAGGAGGAAATCGAGGAAGGGTCTCCCAAGGGAGTAGAGCCAACTTGTTATTTCATCTTCCAGCAGGGTCACCCAGAAATCAACATTCGCAGGAGGATACCGCCGGGTGGATCAACCGAGGAGATAACTGTTCCGTCGAAAGAGCACTCGCTGAATCAATCCGTTCTCGCGCAGCGAAAGGATCCGGATATCTATCCAGAGCTATTCGGGCTAGGGTTCCAGTTTCAGGAAATCCAAACGTTCCGCGAGTGGACGTTCGGCCGTTACGGTGCGTTGCGGCAGCCGCAACGAGCGGATCTTCCGGAGAAATGGCTGCTTCCCGACTGCAGCAATCTGGCCTTGGTGCTCAACCAGATTGAACACCAGGCTGGTCCGGTATTCAACAAGCATCTGAAACGTTTTTTCCCCCGGTTCGAACGAATGTCCACCTCGATTTCCGGGGGGACCTTGCAGTTTTTCCTGCACGAATCCGGCTTCAGTACCCCGATTCCCGCAACCCGGCTGTCTGACGGCACCATCCGATTTATTGCTATGCTGGCGACCCTGTTGAACCCATCGCCGCCCTCGCTCGTCTGCATGGAAGAACCGGAGCTCGGACTGCATCCCGATGCCGTGGCGCTGCTCGCCGACCTTGTCGTCGAAGCCTCCGGGCGTATGCAGCTGGTGGTCACGACGCATTCCGATGCCTTTGTGTCGGCGCTGACCCATCAGCCGGCCTCCATCGTCGCCTGCGAGCGGCCAGGGTCCGGCACTGTGCTGCGCCGCCTCGATCCCGAAAAGCTCGCCGATTGGCTGGACGAATACAGGCTTGGCGACCTTTGGCGGATGGGGGAGCTTGGCGCCAACCCGTGACCGGAATCGCCATCTACATGGAAGGCGGGGGTGTCGGCAAGGAAAACCGGGCAGCTCTTCGTCAGGGGATGGATTCGTTTCTTCAGCCCCTCAAAGAGGCAGCCAGGAACAAGGTGCTACGCTGGAAGCTGGTCTGTTGCGGCCCACGCGACGAGGCATTTCAAGGATTTCGAAATGCCGTCATAAACGGGAATGATGTGGTGAATGTCCTTCTGGTCGACGCCGAGGCGCCGGTGAGCCAGTCTGCCCGGGACCACCTTCGATCCGGGGACAAATGGGATCTGAGCTTTGCCAACGAAGATGCCGTTCACCTGATGGTGCAGTCGATGGAGGCTTGGATCGTCGCTGACCCGGAGACTCTGGCAAGCTACTACGGGCAGGGTTTCAGGGGCCAGGGCCTTCCGAGGGCGGCCAATCTCGAGAAAGTGTCAAAGGTTAATTTGATACGCCGCTTGAGCCAGGCGACGGAGCGCACGCAGAAGGGGCCCTACCACAAGATCAGGCATGCGAGCGATCTGCTGGCACGGATTGATGCGAACAAGGCAATGAAACGGTGCGGTCACTGCGATGAGTTGTTTACAGCACTGGGGCAGATGATTGCTGCGGTTTGATTCTCAGATCGCCACCGGGGCACGACCGCCAGAAGGGCCTCCCAATCCGGCGTACATCGGCTGAGCAGCCGCGGGTCTCAGAACTTCAGCGATACAGGATCTGCCCCTGGATACTCGACCACGATCTTCTCCACGAGCTTGTCAGGCATACCCGACCGGCGACCATTTCCAGTATAGAGCGGGGAATGCGATCGATCTCTCCAAAGATCAAGCTCGGACTTGGGGACGATGGCCGCGGAGGTGAACCTGCCTGTCACACATGGGGTCGACCTGCCAAGTAGCTTGTAGTCCGACCCTCGACCCCCTGAGATTCCAAGGAAGTGGAGATCGACCGAGGCGAATCTGCCGGAGGTTCCATGTTCGACACGCACAGACTGGACGAGGGCCTGAGGAGCCGGCGGCTGAAGCTGGAGCAGGAGCGGGAGGCACTGCTGGAACGGGTGCAGGAGGTCTTGCGGCGGATCCGCCGCAAGCATGGGATCGAGGCTGCCTACATCGTGGGTTCTCTCATAACCCCCGGCGCCTGGCGCAGCTCATCCGACGTCGATGTCGCGGTCCGCGGCTGTTCGCGTGCCGTCCTGGAGGTGATGAATGCCCTGGAGGAGGCGACCGACCGGCAGGTGGACGTCATCGACCTCCCGGACCAGGTCCCGAAGGAGTACCTCGTACCGACTGAGTTCTTCGAGTCAGAGATTGAGTTTCCTCGATTCGAGAATGTGGCGCCCAAGCTGAATTTGAACACCTGGAATGCCGCGGGCGGCGCGATCGTCGATGATTTCGACAACGACGATTACCTGGACATCTTCGTGTCGACCGCCGATCCAACGTTGCCGTGTCGATTTTTTCATAACAACCGCGATGGAACGTTCACGGACCTGAGTGATGATGCCGGCCTGACGGGTCTCTACGGCGGACTGAACGTGGTCCAGGCGGACTATAACAACGACGGCAATCTGGACGTCCTGATCCTGCGCGGCGCGTGGCTGGGCCCCGCTGGCCGACATCCGAATTCGCTGCTGCGGAACAATGGCAACCTTACGTTTACTGACGTCACATTCCAGGCGGGGCTGGGCGAAGTTCACTATCCGACGAAGACAGCCAGCTGGGCGGATTACGACAACGACGGCGACCTGGATCTGTTCATTGGAAACGAAGCGCGCGATGGTTTTGAGATTCCGTCGCAGCTGTTTCGCAATAACGGTGACGAGACATTTACCGATGTGGCCGCCGCCGCCGGTGTTGACGACAGTCGTTTTACTATGGCCGTGGTCTGGGGTGACTACGACAACGACCGTTATCCGGACTTGTTCGCTTGTGGAGATTATCCCCGCGACCGCCACGGTCTATACCACAACAATCAGAACGGCACGTTCACGAATGTGGCCGAGGCCATGAATGTCACGAAGCCGAAGGACGGATGGGCCTCTTGGTTCTGGGACTTCAACAACGATGGCGCCCTGGATCTGTACGTCGGTAGCAGTATGGGTCCCGTCGCAATCGAGTCATTGTCTTCATACAGTCCTATGTCTTCATACAGTCCTATTGCGGCCCGATCGTATGATGATGGAGTTGTCACGTTTAGCGTTAGATCGTCCGGAGCGGGGGGGCCGCCGATGAAGATTGGATTCGGGCTGCCCGCCTTATATCACGGTGATGGGAAAGGCGGCTTTGTTTACGAAGCGATTGAACGAAAGATCACCTATGCAACGAATCCAATGGGTGCAAACTTTGGCGACGTAAACGGCGATGGCTGGCTCGATTTCTATCTCGCGACCGGTGACGTCCCATACTCGGAATTGCGGCCAAATGTCATGTACGTCAGTCAGGGGGGTGAGCGGTTTGCCAACGTCACAATGGCAGGCGGGTTCGGACACCTCCAGAAGGGGCATGGAGTCAGCTTCGCCGACATCGACAATGATGGAGACCAGGACCTCTACGTTCAGACTGGCGGGCAATTGCCAGGTGACCATTATCACGACGCGCTGTTCGAGAATCCAGGGTTCAACCACCACTGGATCACAGTCAAACTTACGGGTCGGCAATCAAACCGTTGTGCGATCGGTGCACGTATTCACGTCAGGATCGTCGAAGACAGCGGCGAGCGATCGATTTACCGATACGTCAACAGTGGCGGCAGCTTCGGGTGCAATCCGCTGCGTCAGAACATTGGTCTAGGAAAAGCTGAACGGATCGAGTCGATCGAAGTGTACTGGCCCACGTCTGATTTGACTCAGACCTTCTCTGATGTGCCGATGGACCAGTCGATTGAAATCGCGGAAGGCGACAAGCGTTACAGGTCGATTCCGTTACGGCAGTTTACGATTGGCGGCGGCTGAAGCTGGCGAGTTCGCGGCCGCAGGTTTGTAGGTGCGAGGTAAAATGCCCGGACCCCGAGCCGACATCGCCGCCCTGCAAGCAGAGATCCACGCCGCCGGCCTGGACGTGGCGGTGGCGATGTCCGGCGAGAATTTCACTTACGTCAATGTACACTACCGAGCACGGACTGCCGTCCAATGAAATCCTGGGCTTGCAGCCGCAGGCTGACGGCTTTCTGCGAGTCCTGACAAGTGCCGGGATCGGGTGGTTCGCCGACGGTCAGTGCACCAGGAGCACGACCGCCATCGATGGCCGCCCCATAGGGCGTGTTTTTAACATGGCCACGGACTCGGCAGGTACTACCTGGCTGGCAACCCAGGACCGTGGGGTCATCAGCCTGGACGGCCGGGCCGCCCCATACTCTTCCGGGCATCGTGATCCGCCGGATGGAAAAGGGGCGGCTCCTGGAGGCACCCAAAGTCCTATCCTTCCCGGAGGGCACCCCTGAAATAGCCCTTCATTTCCAGGGCATCCGTTTCCGGATCGGGGGGGCAGGTCAGATGCGCTACAGCCACCGGCTCGTCCGTCACGGTTCTGCGAAGGAATGGAGCGATTTCAGGCCTGATAACAAGGTCGCCTACCGCGGCTTGCCGGCCGGGGAATACCGCTTTGAAGTGCGGGCCCGGGACCGGGACGACTTGGTGTCGGAGGTGGCTCGCCTGGAAATGCAGGTGGTCCGAGGCCAAAAGGTGGCCGGCCTCGAGAGCCTGGAGGAGGAGCGGGCAGTAACAGTTCAGGCAGTGGCTGGCCAAGCCCCGACCATATCCCGTGTTCTGTCGCAGCTCGGGCAGGTGGTCCGGACTGACATGACCCTGATGCTGGCCGGCGAGACGGGGACGGGCAAGAGCATGCTCGCCCGGGAAATCCACGCTCTGAGCCCACGCAGAGAGCACCTCTTCGTTCAGATCAACTGCGGGGCGCTGCCCTCGGGGCTGGTGGAAAGCGAACTGTTCGGCCGGGAGCAGGGAGTCTATTCAGGTGCGGCGACCGGGCAGATCGGATGCTTTGAACGAGCCCATGGCGGCACCTTGTTCCTCGATGGAATCAGCGATCTCTCCTTGGAAGCGCAACGGGCGTTGCTCCACGTCCTGGAGGATGGCCAGATCAGGCGCGTCGGTGCCAATGAGCCCATCCATGTGGATGTGCGGGTGATTGCCGCGACCAACCGCGACCTGGAAGGAGCTGTCGAAGAAGGGACCTTCCGTCAGGACCTGTACTACCGATTGAGCGAGTTCCCGGTTGTGCTTCCCCCGTTGCGGGACCGCCGGGAGGAGATCCCCATCCTGGCGGCGCATTTCGCTGCCAGGTCCGCTCACCACCTCAAGCGGCCGGTCCCGAGCCTGGGAAAAGAGGCGATTGTGCACTTGCAGGGACATTCCTGGCCGGGGAAGGTGCGCGAGCTGGAGCACCTGATCCGGCGGGCGGTCGGGCTGTGCGAAGGCAGTGTCATCGAGGTTGGGGATCTGCCGCTTTCGGCTGAACCGCCCGCGCCTGTCCAGCCGGTTGCGCCGGGGGCTTCTGAAGAAAAGGACGAAAAGCAGCGGATTCTCGAGGCGCTCAAGGCGACCAACTGGATCGTCTATGGAGACCGGGGGGCAGCTCGCCTGTTGGGCATGCATCCGGAGAAGCTGCGTTACCGCATGTCCAAGTACGGACTGCGGCGCCCGAAACCAGAGTCCTGACATCCGGGGCGACATCGCGGCGTGCCCGGTCTGGGCGTGCCTCAGGATCGCCTCGGTCCCTGACGGATCCGCTTCGAGATCCCGAGTGAGGCCGGTCCGCGACCTACCCCCGCTGGCCGAGCTGCCGAATCACCTCGGCGCAGCGCGCCGCCACGATCTCCACCTCGCCGGGCTGAAGCATGTGCGGGTTGATGATGACGTGGTCGTCGGTGTACCCCTCGGAGACCATGATCTGCGGCTCCCCCGCCTCCAGCGCCGCGAAGATGTCGGAGCGGGTGAACCCGGCGCCGGGCAGCGGGCGCACCCCGAGCAGGGGGACGGTGTAGGTCCCGCACTTGACCAGGTGCTGCAGCTCGATGCCCGGGAAGTCCGGCGAGGGCCTCCTCGACGTGCCGGACCTGGGCCTGCCAGCGGGCGCGGTCCGCCTCGTGGTCGCGGGCGAGGTAGCTCTCGAGCGCCTTGAGGAAGCCGATCACCTCCTCGCGGCTGACCTTCATGGGCCGTCCGACGGTCGCGAACGGGTTGCCGTTGGCGGCGCAGGCGGCGATGAGGTCGCGCCGTCCTACCACCAGTCCGGTCGACTGGGGCCCCAGCAGGCTCTTGCCGCCGCTGAAAATCACCAGGTTCGCCCCCTCCCGGCAGAACCTTGTCAGCGTCGACATCGGCGGGCACTCGGAGGCGGCGTCGACCACGAGCGGCACTCCCGACTCCCTCGACAGGGCGACGAAATCCTCGATCCGCAGGGACCCGGGCTCCTCGAGCCTGTGGGCCATGCAGAAGATCGCTGCGGTGTCGCCGCCGACCGCGTCCCGCATCGCCGCGAGCGGAGGCACCCCGTCGTCGTCGACCACCACCACCAGGGTGGCCCCTGCCAGGCGGATCGCCTGGTCGTAGCCGATGCGGTGCAGCCGCTGGATGACGACCTCCGATCTCATCCCGCTGCTGTCGGGCAGCCGTGCGATGCGCTCCGTATCGGTGCCGGCCATGCAGGCCGCGGTGGTCAGCACCAGGCCGGAAGCGGCGCTGGCGGTCACGTAGGCCGCCTCGACCTCGAGCAGGCCGGCGATGCGCTCCCCGACCTTCTCGTGCAGCTCGTCGAGCATGCAGAACTTCCCGCCCGCCTCGCGCATTACATCGAACAACCCGGGGTCCATCAGGGATCCCCCGTAGCGCGACATGGCGCCGGCGGCGTTGATCAGGGTGCGCACTCCAAGCTCTTCGTAGATGTGCACTCGCATCTCCTTTTCGATAAGCTGAAATCTGATACGACAGTCCGTCTGCTGGTTTTGGCCTGGCCTTGCAGGGAAAACCGCCGGGCCGCCTCTGCCTCGCCTCGGCCGCGGGCAGGCAACCCCTGGGTCCGGCGCGGGCCCTGCTCCGCGGCTACCCCCTGTACAGGCTCGCGTGCCGGTCGGCGATCTCCTCCCAGTCGAGGCTCTCGGCGCAGGCGCGGGCGGCGCGTCCGGCCGCCTCGAGGTCGCGGTTCCGGATCTCCCGCATCGCCTCCTGCAGGGCCCCCTCCCGGTCCGGGTCGAAGAGGATGCCCATGGAGTCGTCGATCAGCTCGGGCAGGCAGCCGCGAGCCGGCAGCACCACCGGCTTGCCGAACCCCAGCGCCGCGATGGTCGATCCGGAGGTCAGCACCTCGGAGAAGGGAATCACCACGACGTCGGCGCTGTTGAGGAAGACCTGGAAGTCCTCCTCCGGGAAGAAGTCGGAGGTGTGGATGCGCACGCGCGCGTCCCCGGCGGCGAGGTCGCGCAGCTCCTGCGCGTACTGCGGGTTGAAGGAGGCGCGCATCATCAGCAACAGCTCGGCGTCGTCCGGGTCGATCTCGCGGAAGGCCTCGATCAGGGCGTCGACCCCCTTGTAGGTGCGCGCGTTGCCGAAGAACAGGTAGACGAAGGAAGCGGGCGGAAGGCCGAGCCGCTCCCGGGCCTCGGCGCGGGTGACCTCGTCGGGGAAGACGTCGATGAAGTTGCCGTGCGGGATGACGTTCACCTCCCCCTCGAAATGGAACTGCTTCCTGCAGAGCCCGGCGGCGTAGCGGCAGTGGGCGATTGCGGCGTCCGCCTCGCGGGCGACGAACAGCCGCGCTAGGTGGTCGACCTCGGGGAAGGGGCGCTCGTGCGGGTAGAAGTTGTGCATCGTCCAGACGATGCGGTACCCGAGGGTCGCTTTGGCGTAGCGGAGAGTGTCGCAGAAGCGGTTGCACCTCTCGATCGTCGACTGCAGGTCCCCGGTGCGGTAGAAGCCGTGCAGCCAGTGCAGGTGCAGGACCTCGTGGTCCTCGCGGCCCTCCTCCAGCCACTCCCGCTCGAACCGGTACAGCCCCTCGTCGAGATGGATGCCGCGCTTCTCGAGAGCGCGCCCCAGCAGCCCGGCGTACGGGTTGCTGCGCCCCCTGATGGCGATGCCGCGTCCGTCTTCCCAGAAAAAGAATGCTCTCATTGGCGGCCTCCCTCAGCCATGAACAGGTCCATCCCGGCTACAACTGGTAGCGCTCGATTTTTGCGCCGGCGGCCCCCGGCGGAAGCGGGGGCGGCTCGCACCCGGACTCGCAGAAAGCCCAGGCCCTCTGACGTCCCCCCTGTTTCACCACGACCCCCCGGAAACCATCAGTGACCCCCGGCCAGGGGGCCACCTCCAGCGGCTCCTCGCAGGAGAGCTCGACCACCGAAAGGAACGCCGTTTCCAGGGCTCGCCGCCGCCGGATGACGATGGCGCTGCAGTCGGCCGCGGGATTGCCGGGAACCTGCCCGAGGATGATCTCGGAATCCCCTCCGTCGGGCAGGTGAAGGGCGGTGGAGCCGGTCTCCTGTCGCCAGCGCAGCTCCGCCACTCCGGGGGCGGTGAAAACCTGCGCCCCGCTCACGTGCTCGTATCCCGCTCCCTGCAGCCGCGGCGGGTCGGGGCAGGGCTCGAGGCCGCGGGCATCGAAGGCACCCCCTCGCATGCGGCAGGGGAGATCGATCTGCCTTTCGCGGTCGCACCTCACCCGGGTGAAGTCGAGGTAGTACCCCGGCATCCACAGGATGACCCGCCGCAGCGACACCCCTTCCCAGGGCGGCTCGTCGAATTCGACCTCGGCGTCGGCGACCTCGAACAAGCGATCGCCGCTTTCGAAACGGACCAGCCTGCCTTCGGCCGGGGGCTGGGAGCAGCCGTCGAGGAGCACGGTGTTGTGACTGAGCGTCTGCCGGTACCAGGTGTCGTTCAGCTCGATTCCGTACCCGGGCGTGCCGAGATCCGCGGAGAGGTCGATGCCCCTTGCGTAGGCGAAGGTGCCGAGCTTGTCCGGGTGGCCGTGTCCGCCCCCGTCGGGGCCGTACTTGAGCAGCAGGCAGTCCTGTTTTTCCAGCGGCCCCGGAGACCTGAACAGGGCGCATCCGGTCGGCTCGAAGTTGACGCTACGCAGGCAAGGGGCCGAGGCTTCGGCCACCTCGTCGCGGCCGTGGAGCAGGGCCTCCAGGGAGTCGCGCTTCCCGTGCCGGTAGTTCTCTGTGAGAACCCAGGCGAAGGCGGGGTCGCCGTACCAGGCGTGGGCGACCTCGTAGAAGGCCGCGGCGGCCGGAACTCCGTGACAGACATCGGCGACGAGGCTGGAAAAGAACCAGCAGTCGTTGTTGGCCGGCAGCCTGAGACCGGGAAGCAGCATATCGATCGGGGCGCGGAACATCTTCTCGAAGCGCTCGTGGTTCCACAGCTCGAGGCCGCGGCCGGCGCAGACCTGGGCGAGGGCGATCATCGGGGTCAGGGCGTAGAAGTGGTAGCTCGACGATCCCTCCCACCAGAGCCCGTCGTCGCGCACCCCTTCGGCGAGCTGGTGGTGGAAGCCGTTCTCCTCCTCCACGGCGATGCGGAGGAGGCGTTCGTCCCCGAGCAGCAACCCGACCGCGGCGATGGCGGCGTTGTGCCAGTTCTCGATGTTGTGGATCCGGTGGTACTTCTGGCCGAGGATGTGTTCGGCCGCGGGTCTGAGGAGCTGTTCCTCGACCTTGTTTCGTTCGCTTTCCGCCAGGCCGTCCCGGACCAGGTCGTAGGCCCTCGCCAGGGGGATCAGCCAGACCGCTTCGTCGAGGGACTGGAAGGTCGCCTTGCCGTTTCCGAACTCCCGGGGCTGCAACGGACGGTAGCTGCCGTAACGGGCGGCGTACCCGGTGAGGATCTCTCCTGCGCGCCGGAGATGGCCCGGCTCCCGGTCGAGGCCCCAGCGCAGTGCCAGGTAGTACGCCATCGTCGAGAGGCGGTTGTTGACGAACCACAGCCAGGCCGAATCGAAAGGCTCCTCCGAGAAGAGACGGCCGTCGCTCGGGCAGCGGTGCCGGGTGGGAGAGGCCGGGTCGAAGGTGAGCTCGACGGCGTGGTCGGGGCAGAAGTAGTGGTGGTAGAAGCCGGCGGAGCGCTCGGGGACTGCGAGTTCGCCGGCGAGGAACTCGTCCGTCTCCTGACGCAGTTTGGCGACCGCGGCCGCGAAGACCGGTTGCGAGGCGCGCCCGCGCAGCCGCGACAGCTCCTGCGCGGTGTGCAGCTTTGTCATATGCAGGGGGTGCGTGGTGTCGGTTTCGGGGCCGCCATATACTACGCCTGCCGGCTATCAGCGGAAAGCAAGACGAAGCCAAGGAGGCTGCCATGGAAGAAGCGGGAATTTCGGTGTTGCGCTCGAACGAGTGCGAGGTCGCCGACGCCGACTGGGGGGAGTTGCGCTGGCACGCCAGCAGGGCGCTGGGCAATTCGGGAGAGATGACCGTGGGCACGGCGCGGTTGAAACCGGGGCAGGCCAATCCCCGGCATTACCATCCCAACTGCTCGGAAGTGCTCGTCGTCGTTTCGGGCGGGATCTCCCACACGCTGGACGCAGGCGGTGTCGCCGAGCTCGGCCCCGGCGACACCGTCACCATTCCCACGGGAGTCCCACACCAGGCCCGCAACCTGTCCGAAACCGAGGAGGCGGTCCTGTTTATCTCCTTTTCCTCCGCGGACAGGCAGACGGTGATGGAGGAGTAGAGATGTCCGCGTATTCGAGGTGCAGGGGAGTCGGGCCGGGCGCGCGGGGCCACAACCTGATTGACCGCTCAATGCAGGTCCGGGGGTCCGGAGAAGAACGATGCCCCGCAAAGTGACCATCAGCGGCGGTCCTTTCGAACGCGGCCGCCAGTACGGCGAGCAGGCCGGCCCCCTCATCCGCAAGGGGGTCGAGTTCTACGTCGACATGTGGGAGAAGGGGAGCGGCCGCACCCGGGGGGAGCTGATCGAGATCATCTCCGGTTTCGCCGGGAAGATTGGGGATTTCGACGCGGAGATTCTGACCGAGATCGAGGGGATCGCCGCCGGCTCCGGGCTCGCGGTCGACGACGTGTTGATCGTCAACGGCCGCTACGAGATCATGCTGTCGACCCTCTTCGCCGGAGCGCCGGCAGGAAGCGGTGAATGCACCTCCCTCGGAATCGCCCGGGCCAGCGAAAGCGGCCACACCCTGGTCGGGCAGAACTGGGACTGGGCGGTGCCGGTCGCCGAGGTCAGCATTCTGCTCGAGATCCGGCAGGAGGACCGCCCCGACATCCTCACCCACGTCGAGGCGGGGTTCGTCGGCCACAAGGGGCTCAACTCCGAGGGCCTCGCCCTGTGCGCCAACGCCATGGGATCGCAGCTCGACCGCTTCGAGGCCGCGGTGCCGGTCTGGGTGCTGGCGCGCAGCGCCCTGAACTGCTCGAGCATCGACGAGGCGCGCCGCACTCTGGAGCCGGCCGAACGGGTGGCCTCGGTCAACTTCACCATGGCGCAACGGGGTGCCCCGGGCTCAGTCGAGGAGAATGTAGCCTCGCTCGAGGTGAGTCCCGTGGACGTCGCGGTGGTCGCCGCGTCCCCGGGCGGGCGGGCGTCGCATTGCAATGTCTTTGCAGATGCCAGTGAAGACGGCCCTCCCCGGGAGCGCGGCCTCGAGGACCGCCTGGCCGTTCAGTATCCCGGGTTCTGCGACCGCGCCCGCAGGGCCGGAGAGCTGATCGGGGAAGGGGAGGCGGGCAGCGAGCGTCTGAAGGCCATCCTACGCGATCACGAGAACCGGCCGGAATCGATCTGCCGGCACCGGGAAGACCAGCCGGACGAGCTCGTCCTGGAAACCCTGGCCTCGGTGGTCATGGACGTCTCCGCCGGCACCCTCGAGGTCGCCGACGGTCCGCCCTGCAGCAACCCGTACCGCGCCCACAGGCTGTCCCGCTTGTAGAGATGCGGGGCAGCCTGTTGAAGCGAGCCCACGAACTCCCCGCGGTCGACAGGAGATGTCATGCGAGCCCATGGACCGTTCAAGATCGGACTTTTCCTCGGGTTCTGTTACCTGCATGTTGCGGACTACCCATGATGCCATAGCTTCGAAATTTAAACCCTTGATTTCCACCGGCAGGGGCAACCGCGGATCTGCGCCGTAGCAGGGCGGTAGTTGCGTCGGGATTGATCCTCTGCGGAGTGGAAAGTGGCCTTTTCACAGGTGCGATGTGGAGGCAGGAAATGTTTTTCGACGGTCTTCGCCAGCCCAGCAAAGGCACGGAACGGATCCTGATATGACGAAGAAAACCATACAAACCTTGAGGATCGAGAACTTCAAGAGTATTGATGCTCTGGAGATAAAGGGGCTTTCCCCCTTCTCGGTATTCGCTGGAGCGAATGGCTCGGGCAAGAGCAATTTTTTCGATGCGTTGGACTTTGTCAGCCTGTTTGTGCGTAACGGGATTGAAACCGCCCTGCGCGAGCATGGAGGCTTTGCCAATATACAATCCGCGAAGCGTTATGCGCCGAATTCCAGAAAGTTCACTTTTGAACTCGAAGGCGATTTTTCCCAAGAGCAGGGAGAAGAGCTCGCAACGTCTCACTATTTGTTGAGTATTTTCGATCTCGGGAAAGAACCTGAAATCGAGGAATATTTGAGGGTCAACGGGAAACAACGCTTTAAGCGAAAAAGGGGAAAAAACGCGATAGTCGTTGGAGAAGAGTCCAATACCCGTCAACTCTCAGGACTTCCGAACATCTATTCGGGTCTCTCGATATTCGGGGAGGAGCCGCTCACCGAACTCCTGAGAAATTTGCATATATACCGAATTGATCCTGCGGGTGCAAAGGAGCCGGATAAATCCGACCTTGATCCAACAAGGTTAGAGCGCAAGGGGCACAATCTGGCGAGTGTCTTGAATCGCTTGGAGGGAGATCGATTGGTACGGGGGGATATTTCGGATTGGATGGAAATGATTGTACCAGGAATCGAGAATATCCAGACTGAAAAGCAGAGACTGGATAGCAGTGCTGCCCTCCTTTTCAAGGAGGAAGGGACGAGGAAGCGGTTCCCGGCCCACTTGGTTTCAGATGGGACGATGTACGCGCTCTGTTTGCTGGTAGCCGTTCTCGACCAGCCTGCTGGTGGTGGAATGACGTTAATCGAGGAACCTGAGAGAGGGCTTCACGCAAAAGCCATCCGCGAGCTGATAGATTTGATGCGGCAGCGGGCGTCGCCTGAAAACCCTATCTGGTTGACCACCCATAGCGAGTCCGTTGTTCGAGCGATAAACCCCGATGAGCTCATTTTAGTGGATAAGGTCGAAGGCCGCACGGGAATGAAGCCTGCCGATGCGGGGAACTTCACCCAAGAAAACCTTGATTCATTGAGTCTTGATGAGGCTTGGCTTTCCAACCTTCTGGACGGGGGGCTGCCATGGTGACCGTGGGGTTCGTGGTGGAGGGGGCATCAGAAAAACGACTGGTCGAAAGCGAACTGTTTCGAAAATGGCTGCGTGAAGAATGCAACCTTGAAGTGCTCGATCCAGTGGTTGATGCGGCTGGCAATGGCAATATGTGTAGTCGAAACATCGGGACCTTCGTCAAGAATCTCAGGAACACGGCAAGTCCGGAAAAGGTGGTTGTGCTTGCCGACCTCGATCCCGAGACCTGTGCGCGATGTGTGCAAGCGCGCAAGAAAATCATTGGTTCCCAGGGCATTGATCTGGTCGCGATTGCGAAGAAGGCGATGGAATCCTGGTTTCTCGCCGATACCAAGGCCATGCGGCAGTGGTTGGGAGACAGCACCTTCTGTGAGGTTGACCCGGAAACCGCAACTGGAATGCCTTGGGACCGGCTGAAGGAGCTCCGGGACGCAAAAGGCAGAGGGCCAGGGAGAAACCGACTCATTTTTTCCAGAAAATTCATTCGCGATCAAGGGTTTGACGTCAGACGGGCGGCTCAGCACCTCAATTGCCCTAGTGCTCGTTATTTTGTCGAACGGCTCTGTGCGTTGGGTAATTCATTTGAGTTCGGTATCTGAAGAATGAGGAAGAACCGCACGATATCCATTCAGGTGGGAGTTGACTGCAAGACCGGAGAGTAAATAAAGGGAGAAAGGAGAAGTCATGACCACCACATCCTCAGCGAGTTACCGGCTGAAAACCGGTCTCGCTCCGGGTCTGCTCGATTCTTTGGCTCCGGGCAAGATCGAGGACTTCATCACGAATGCATTCTGCTGGATATTGTCGAACACCGGTTTTGACGAATGCTTCCTCGACTACCTCAGCGAGGAGGGCCTCAGTATGTCGGCTCTTGACAGGGAGGCGCTGCGATGGGAGACCCAGACATCGTTCCCGCGGGGGGAAGGCATGTGGCCCGTCCGTCCCGACATGACCTGCTCGGATGGAAAGCGTGGGATTGTCTTCGAACACAAGGTTTGGTCTTGGCTGCGAGAAGATCAGCTTGGCGATTACAGGAACCACGCGCCCCCGCCGTTCAATGAAGCACCGGTTGTTCTCATTACCGCGTATCCCGGACAACATCAGCAGAAGCCGGATCTGAAGCTGTGTTGGCATCATATTCATGAACTTCTGGAGAAGTGGTTGCGGCTGCAGTCCGACAGCCACGATCCGGTGGTGCATTTCGTAGTCGAGGATTTCAGACACTTGCTTGAGAGGAGAGGACTCGGACCGATGGACAGGTTGGAACAGAAAGTTATCGAGGGCTACTTCCTTGTAGCCGACTTCCACGAAAACCTGAAGAAGATGATGTGGGCCGTGTCTGGTCAGGAATGGCCATGTACTGTCGAGAGAAAGGTTGTGGACAAATGGGGTCGTCTGGGTTTCCAGGTACGCGGCAAGTCGGGTGGTACCGGTTGGGACCCCGGCCTGTTCGTCGGTGTTCTCCTGGATGGATCGGATCATTGCACGGAACCAGTGGACCGCAACCGCGGCCCGGACGCTTGTGTTGTTCTCAGTCTCGACGAGGATCTGCATCCCGCGCCAGCAGTTCCCGCTTACCGAAAGCTCGTGGCGTATCTGAAGTCCGTGAGTTTCCCGGACGGCTGGACGTTTTACGATCATCTCGGGGATGAAAAAGTACGGGAGCCAAACCAGTGGCACCCATTTCACATAAGGTGTCCATTGGTGGAAGTTCTGGCGGGTGCTCGGAATGCGGAAGAGCAGATCAGCAAGTTCTACAACGACACAAACGAAACTGTCCGGCTGGTTCTTGAACATCCGTCCCTGAAGGAGCCCTGGACCAGAGCTTGACCTCCAGTTCTGATCCTTCGGCTTTGGCCGAAAGATGGTGGGAGTGGGGCAGGCAGTCTGAACCCTTGTTATTCATGGAATTTTAGTGGAGAGGGCTGTACTGGGTGCCTCCCATGCTTAGATTTCAGAGGGAAACACAAGGCAGTATCGCCCTTTGAACCCATCACACAGTAGGACACCCAATGGGTGAATTACCGTCACACACCGAGTCCGAGCAAGCCGGGCCGATTCAGCCGTCTTTCAACCGCTCCATCCACATCGAAGCCCGCCCCACCCACCTTGGCAGCGACACCGGTGCGCTGATGTTGCGTCAACTGCTCGAACACAGCCGGGTTCTGGATTGGGTCGACGCCCACTTCGAGGATCTCCGTACCCAAGACCAGATCACGCACCCGCTGCCGGAGCTGCTGCGCACACAGATCGTGCTGCTGGCACAGGGCTGGACCCACGCCGCCGACGCCGACGCGTTGCGCCAAGATCCGATCCTGCGTCTGGCGGTCAGCGATCGCAAAGGGCAGGCGCCGTTGCGCAGCGGCGACGAAGACCGGCCGCAGGGACTGGCCAGTCAGCCGACGCTGTCGCGCCTGCTCGAGCAAGCCTCGACTGCCTATAACCGCGAGGTGTTGGAGGAAGCCGTCCTGCGCAGCGCCCGGTCTCGTTGCCGGCTGCTGGAAGGACGGATGAAATACGAGGAGTTGGCCGTCGACATGGATGCCCTGCCGATGCCGGCGCACGGGCACCAGGCGGGGGTCGAATACAACGGCTACTTCCACGCCTCGGGGTACCATCCCCTGCTCCTCGGCTCGGCGCAGACGGGCGATTTCTTCGGTGCCGTGCTGCGGCCGGGCAACGTGCACGCCCATGAGGGCGCCTCAGAGGCTCTCGGCAAGCGCTTGGACTGGATTCAGTCGCATCTGGCCCGGCGCCTCATCCTGCGCTTCGACGCGGCCTCGGTGAGCGGGTCTTTCCTGAGTGAGCTGGAAGCGCGGGCCGACACCTCGTACGTGGCGCGCATCAAGAAGAATGCGCGCCTGGAGGAGCTGGCTCGTGCCTGGGTGGAAGGCTATCAGCAGGAGCTGGCGCAGCACCCGGAAGAGCTGCGGGAAGAGGGTTTTCGCTGTCGCGAGCTGCGCTATCAAGCCAGGTCCTGGGCGCAGCCCGGCGGGTGGTGTTGGTCCTGGTCCCTTCCGAGACGGAAGAGCTGCCCATCGCCCGCCACTTCTTCCTGATCACCGACCAGAGTCCCCAGACGATGAGCGGCCGCGACCTGGTCGCCTTTTATCGTCAGCGCGGCCTTTTCGAGCGCATGCTCGGCGAGTTGAGCTCCACCCTCCAGCCTCAGCTCTCCTCTACCACCCGTCGCAAGCAACACTACCGGGGTCGAGAGCCGCGTCAGCGCACCCCGTCCCGGGATGCCTTCGCTGCCAACCAGGCGCTTCTGACCTTGAACCTGCTGGCCTACAACCTGCTTCACCTGGGCCGCCAGGCCGCCGAACGCGCCGAGGCCCGACGCGGGCGGCCCCGCACATACGGACGCTCGACGACGGCCCTGAGCCTGGACAGTTTTCGACGGCGCTACCTGCGCCTGCCGTCCCGCGTCACCTTGCATGGGCGCAGGGTGGGCGTCATCCTGACCCAAGGGACGGCGGCTGCCTGGGATCGTCTGTGGAGATTTCTGGCCACGCTCAAACCGGTGGACGCGGCGATGGCGTAAGCGCAGGCCGGGTCGGTCGGGATGATGGGCTCGCAAAGGCAAGCGTCTTCGAGAAGGCGCGTACAATTTCAACAAGGTCGGTAGAGATAAGGAGACGGCTCTACCCAAAAAGCCGACTATAGAAGGGACGCAAGCCTCTGAGGCTAAGCGAAGGGGTCTCGGAAGCGCCTATGTCCGCTTATGCGCGGGTTGAATGAATAACAAAGGCTGAAGGTAGGAGCCCGGGCGCTTCCGAACCGAGCCCCGACCGCTCCGGCGTCGAATCTCTTTACGCGACGTGAGTGTCACAGGCGGGACTCGGGCGCCTCCTCGACCAGGACCGAGACGATGTCGACGTCGTGGTATTTCTGGTGCCGCACCGAAGCGGCGTAATGCCGCAACAGGCGGTAGGAGATCTCGTGCTCGTCGACCCGCTCGGGCTGCTCGCTGAGGTAGGCGAGCCGGTCCTCGAGGTTCTCGGCACTCGAGGCGGCGAGGAAATCCAGCTCCACACCCTTCTCGGCCAGGCGGGCGGTGACGATCAGGCTCCGCCCCTCGGGCTCCGCCCCTTCCCCTTCGAACTGCTGCAGCAGGACCGCCAGTGTCTCCTCTCCCGCGGAGCGCAGCCGCCCCTCCGACGGCTCCTTCCAGCCGGCCCTGGCGGCGAAGGCGCGCAGGAAGGCGTCGATCTCCGGCAGCGCCGAGGCGGCCAGCTCGACCTTCAGGCGCCGGCTGCGGGGCGCCGTCAGCTCCAGGAAGGCGGTAAGCGCGATCGCCACGATCCCCCCGGCGGTCATGCCGTTGCCTAGCAAGGTGCCCAAGGTGTCGCCGAGCAGGTCGGCGAAGATCACCTGGTTCTGGAAGCCGACGCCGATCCAGAAAGACAGGCCCACCACCGCGGCCTTGCGGTGATCGAGGCCGTCCCCGACGACGATCTTCATTCCCTGCACGAAGAGGATGCCTATCAGCAGGGTTACGTAGGCGGTCCCCACCGGGTTGGGAATGGCGATGATGAGGGCCGTCACCTTGGGCGACAAGGCCAGCAGCACGAAGAGGACGCCGATGTACACCCCGACCCGGCGTGCGGCGACACCGGTCAGCTCGGCGAGGGATATGCTGGTGGAGTAGGTCGTATTGGGGGGCGTGCCGACGAGCCCGGAGAGCAGATTGCCCACCCCGTCGGCGTTGAGGGCGCCCTGGACGAGGCGGAAATCGGTAGCCCGCGGCCGGCGTCGCGAGATCCGTTGAATGGCGACGCCGTCGCCGATGGTCTCGATCGCCCCTACCATGGTGACGACCACGAACGCCGGCAGCAGCGCCCAGAACTCGGCGCTGAGGGACAGGTCCAGTCCCGGCCAGGCGTAGTCGGGAAAGCCGATCCAGGCGGCTTCGACTACAGGCTGAACGTCGTACAGCCCCAAGGGGGCGGAGACGGCGCAGCCGACCGCGATGGCGACCAGCGGTGCCCAAAGGCGCCAGGCCACCGGGGCGCGCAGCGCCAGAACCAGAAGGGCGGCGAGGGTAGCCGCGGCCGCGGCCGGTGCCGCAACCGCAGGCGTGCCATCCGGAACGTCCCCCAGGAGGTCGAAGACCACCGGCATGACGGTGACGGCGATCAGCATGATCACCGTGCCGGAGACGACCGGGGTGATGATCCGGCGCACCAGCGACAGCCGCGCCGCCAGGAGAAACTGAAACAGCGACGAAACGACGATGAGGCTCGCCATCAGGGAGGGTCCGCCCTTCACCAGCGCCGTGATGCAGACCGCGATGAAGGCTCCGGAGGTGCCCATGATGAGCACGTGCCCCGCCCCGATACGCCCGATCCGGACCGCTTGCAGCACCGTGCTCACGCCGCTGACCATCAGCGCCGCAAAGGCGACCCAGGTCAGGTAGCTCGCCGGCTGGTTGGCTGCCCGGGCAATTATGACGGCACTGAGCACCACCGGCGCCAGGACGACGACCGCGGCCTGAAATCCGACCCCGGCCGCGACCGAGTGGGGAGGGCGCTCGTCGGGCTCGAAGCGGATGTTTTCATTCGCTCTTACTGTATCCAAACCCATTGTCTCCCAATAGCTTGTAAGATAAAACCAAAATGAAAAAAATTAAGTTTGGAACGAACGATCCGGCGAAGATATGCTGAAAGCTTTGCGAACCCCGATCCCGCCATAACACGCCCTTCAAGGGCGCCAAACCAGCAGCAGCTGCGCCGTGCTCTCGTCTTGGTCCGTTCCCAGCTTGTTGAGCCAGTACTGATACTCGATGCCGGCCAGGAGCCGGTGGGGCGCTGCGAATAGGGCCTTGCCCAGATCCCAGGTGAACTGCGGCTGAGCGAGAATCCACCCGTTGACGTCGCCGCCAAGCTCGTCAGTGGTGCCGCCGACGTACTCGGCATGGCCGGCGATGGCAAACGACTGGCTGCCGGCCTCGAAGGGGAAAGCCCAGCTGACGTCGCACATGAAGCTGTTGCCGGTATCGGGGGGGCCTCCGCTGTCGATGCCGGTGTTGTCGTCTATATAGGCGGTCAGGTCCGTATTCAGGAACAGGAGCCCCGGCAGGTTCCAGGAAGCCCTGAGACCAGGCAGGTACTTCACGACTTTGCCGTCGCCGCTGGCGTTGAACCCGGCCACCAGGGAAAAATCCCCGATCGGACCGAAGCGGAACTCCTTGCCGGTCAGCTTGCCCAAGCTCAGGGTCGGGTACCACTCGGCGTAGAACTCCCGGTCGTTGAAGCCGTCCTCTCCGCCGTCGTCGAGGTAGTCGATGAAGAAGAAGCTGTCGCCGAATTTCCACCCGGACGCTTGCTGCACGGTGAAGACAAGGGTCGGTTGCTCCGCGGCCGAGAATGGATTCAGCAGCTTGCCGTACTGCAGGTGGAACTCGGCGCGGGCGGGGGCAGAGGCCGAGACGGACAGCAGTACGGCGGCCATCCCCGCAGCGCATGGTTTTTTCATTCTGTCCTCGCTGTTCCAGGTCTGGTTTTTCCGGTTCTGAAAAGATGGTCCGACGCTGTTTTCGCCAGATACGGTCGGTGGCAATTTCCGCTTCGACACCGGTTCCGGTCAGCTGGGGTAGATCGATGAAAGTCAGGTCCCGGTCCGAGGTGGGACCGGAGGCAGCGAAACCGGGGCCGCGCCCCTCGGGGGAGGGTTGTCCGGGGAGGTCCAATCACCCCCCTCGGCAACGGCGGGGGGTCAGGAAGCTGGAGCCGCGGAAAAGCTCTTCCTCGGCAGGACTATCCTGAATTCGGTGAATTCCCCCTCTTCGGTCTCCACCTGGAGCTCCCCCCCGTGCTCGCGGACGATCTCGTGGGAGATCGAAAGTCCGAGTCCGGTCCCCTGGGTGCCGGACTTGGTGGTGAAGAACGGGTCGAAGATCCTGTCGACGATCTCGTCGGGAATCCCGGTGCCGTTGTCGCGGATGGAAACGCGAACGCCGTCCTCGCTGCCCTCGGTCCTGAGCCACACCTTGGGCTTGTAGGAGCCGTCGGACTCCCTGGCGCGGGCGGCAGTGGCGTGGCAGGCGTTCGTCACCACGTTGAGGAAGACCCGGCTCAGGTCCCGGGTGATCGCCTCGACCCGCCCGGCGCCCTCGTCGTACTCCTGGACCAGGTTGACGTTGAAGGTCGAATCCGTGCCCCTTAGTCCGTGGTAGGCGAGCTTGGCGTATTCGTCGACCAGCAGGTTGATGTCCACTGATTCCACCTGTCCCGCCTCGTTGCGGGAGTGGGCCAGCATGCCCTCGACGATGCGGTTGGCCCGCTCCCCGTGCTCCTTCACCTTGCCCGCGTTGCCGCCGAGGTCGTCGAGGATCTCGTCGATCAGCTCTTGGTCCATGCCGCCCTCCCCCTCTCCCTTCAGCTCTTCCCTCAGCTCGTCGATCAGGTCGGACGAAAGGCCGGCGAAGTTGTTGACGAAGTTCAGGGGGTTCCTGATCTCGTGGGCGATGCCGGCGGTGAGGGCCCCCAGGGAAGCGAGCTTTTCCTGGCTGATGACCTGCTGCTGGGTGCGCTTGAGGTCTTCCAGGGTGGTCTCCAGCTCGGAGTTGGTGGTCTCGAGCGCGGCGTTCTTGGCCTGGACCTCCGCGGCCAGCTTCTCGACGAGGTTGAGCCGCTGCACCTCGACGGCGTGCTGCCGGAAGACCTCCAGGGCCCCGGCCATGTCGGTCACCTCGTCGTTCCCTTCGATCTCCACCTGCACTTCGAGATCCCCCTTCGACATCCGTTGGGTGGCGTCGAAGAGCCTGCCCAACCGGGCCAGCAGGCGCTTGCCGAACAACGTCCAGACGAAGTAGGCGGCGACGAGGGTGAGGAGGGTGACCCCGAGCAGAAACCAGAACCCGAGGCGCACCAGGTTGCGGGAGCGATTGGCGGCGTTCTGGGTGGAGACCTCGGCCTCCTTCACCAGCCCTTCCACCATGGCCACGAGGTCGGCGGTGGTCTGCTGGTTGCGGGCCAGGAGGTCTTCGGAGCGGCGGATCTCCTCGAGCTCGCGGGTGCGGGCTTCGAAGGCCCCGTCCGGGGCGGCGTAGAAGCCGGTCAGCTTCTCCACCTGCGGCTGCAGCAGGGACCTGATCGCCGGCCTGACCCCGCCCAGGGCCCGGCGCACGTCGCTCATGGCCGTTTCCACCCGTTCCCGGTTCGCCCGCAGCAGCTCCGGGTCGTTCTCCGTCATCGCCTGCTGGATGAGGGTGGTGGTGACGTTCTGCGAAGCCTGGAAGTCGAGGAGGCCGGCGTAGTGATCGAGCTCGGCCCTCGACGTCCTCCGGTCCGGGGAGGCCGGGGCATCGTCGAGACCGCGGAGCCCGGTGTGCATGAAGAAATGCTGATCGTCGACCAGCTCCTCGAGCAATAGCTGCAGTTCGAGGCCGAGGCTCTCGACCTGCCCTTCGAGCTTCCGGAGCAGGGCCCGGTACTGCATCCTGCGCCCGACCGACTCCTGGATCTGGCTGATGCTCTCCACCAGGCTGTCGGCCAGCGGCACGACCGCGCTTCCGATGTCTCCCTCGGCACCTCCCTTCGATTCGGCGCGCCTTACTTCGGAAAGCCATTTCCGCAAAGTCTCCTCCTCCCGCACCACGTCCCACATCACCAACCCGAGGTCGTCGGGATCGTCGGCGGAGAGGAGCCGGGGGGAAGCCCGCACCAACTCGGAGCTGCTCCGGGCGACCTCGAAGGCGGCGACCAGGGCCGGCATGTACCCTTCGGTGACCTCGCTCTGGCGGGTGCTGACGATTCTCATCAGCCCCAGCGCGAGAACGACGGCGCCGATGGTCAGGGTGACGCCGCCGCCCAGGACCACGGCGATCTTGCTGCCGATGCCGAACCGTCCCCCGGTCGCTTTTCGGAGGCGTTCGCCGAGGGGGCCGGGGAGCCGCGCCAGGACGCTTTCGAAGGTGGATTGGATGCGTTGCTCGGAGATGTTCATCGCAACAGCCGCGTCACCGGGACGAAACCGCCGCCGCGGATCGTGGTCAGGAACACCCGGTCGGACCCCTGGTTGTCCCCGGGACCGTACTCGACCTCGAAGCCGCCCAGGTCGATGGGGCCGGACTCCTCGAGGGTTCGCAGGAAAGCCTCACGGGTCGGCCGGGCCGCCTCACCGCCCCCGGCGGGGGCGGTGGAAGCGCGCAGGGCATCGGCGGCGAGGCGCCCTGCCAGGTACCCCTCGAGGGAGACGAACCCCGGTTGCCCCGCCTCGTCGACCGCTTTCAGGGCGGCGTGATATCGGGCAACTACCGGAATGCCGGTGTCGCGGGGGAACGGCACGACCTGGGTGACCACCACCCCGTCGCCCGCCCGGCCCAGCTCCTCGAGCAGGGCGTTGCTGCCGACGAAGGATATGTTCACGAAGACCGCTTCCATGCCGATCTTCCGGGCCCACTTGATGAAGTGGGCGGCCGGCCGGTAGGCGCCGATGATGATGACCGCTTCCGGATCGCTGTCCAGGAGGCCGAGAAGGGCCCGCTTCACGGCGACGGTGTTGCGCATGTAGGTGACTTCGCCGACCAGTTTCATGCCGCGCCGGTCGAGGGCCCGGCGCACGCCGGTGAGGCCGGCCGTTCCGTAGCTGTCGTCCTGGTAGAGGATGGCGATGCGACGGAATCCCAGGTCCGCGGTCAGCCGCTCCACCATCTCCTCGGTCTCCTGGTAGTACGAGGCGCGGACGTTGACGACGAAGCGCTGGTCCCGGCCCCTGAGCAGGTCGGCGCCGGTGAAGGGGCCGACGTAGGGGACCGAGGCGCCGCTGGCAATCGGTTCGGCGGCGTTGGAGGTGGGGGTGCCCACGGCGCCGATCAGGCCGAAGACGCCGAGCGCGATCAGCTCCCTGGTGTTGGCGACCGCGGCCTCGGGCTCGTACCCGTCGTCCCGCACGAGGAGCCGGAGCTGGCGGCCGTGGATGCCGCCGGAGCGGTTGGCTTCCTCGAAGGCGGCGCGGATCCCGAGGTTCATGTTGCGGCCCAGTTCTCTGGCCGGACCGCTCAGGGCCGCGGACTGTCCGAAGAGGATCGAGTCGGGGAACACCCCGTCGCTGACGGCCGGGGGGGGGGCGTACGCGGCGACAGGCGCCAGTCCCGCCGCTGCCGCGGCGAGGAGGGCGAAACGACCCATCTACGCAGGATCCCCGATGTAGCGCACGGCCATGCAGGTTATGTCGTCGGACTGGGGGGCTTCGCCGGCGTGATCCTGCACCGCCTGCACCACCCGGCTGCTGAACTCGGCGGCGCTGGCACCCGCGGCCTGCGCCAGGACTTGGGTCAGCCTTTCGTCGCCGAACTCGACGCCGTTCTCGTCCATCGCCTCGTTGACGCCGTCGGTGTAGAAGAACAGCACGTCCCCCGGGTCCAGCTCGATGTTACCCTCCGGGAACTCGAAGGAGGGCAGCACCCCCAGGACCAGCCCCGGGTCGCAGGATATCTGCCGCACCTCGCCGGACTGCTTGACCACGTACGGCAGGTTGTGCCCGGCGTTGGCGAACTCGACGCGCCCCGTGACCGGGTCGAGGGTAGTGTAGAACACGGTGACGAACATCGACTCCTTGTTCGACTCGGTCAGCAGCTCGTTGACCTCGTTGAGGCACTTCGCCGGGTTGCTCTCGCCGATGGCGGTCCCCTTCATGAGGGTCCGGCTCACCATCATGAAGAGGGCGGCCGGCACTCCCTTCCCCGACACGTCCGCCACCACGATCCCCATGCGCTCGCCCTCGATCTGGAAGAAGTCGTAGAAGTCGCCGCCGACCTCGCGAGCCGGGGTCATCGAGGCGTGTATCTCGTAGCGGGGGTTCACGGGGAAGTCCGTGGGGAGAATGGACTCCTGCATCTGCGCCGCCACCCCGAGCTCCTGCCGCAGGGCCACCAGCTCGTCCCGCGACCGCAGCGCCTCCCGCATTACCCCGAGGTGCTCGAGGGTCTTGGCGATCGTCGCTTCGAGGTCGTCGAAGTCGATCGGCTTGGTCACGAAATCGAAGGCCCCCCGGTTCATGGCGGTGCGGATGTTCTTCATGTCCCCGTACGCGGTGACCATCACCGCCCGCAGGTCGTAGTCCAGACTGCCGAGCTGCTGCAGGAGGGTGAGCCCGTCCATTTCCGGCATGTTGATGTCCGACAGCACCAGGTCGATGTCGTCGTGTTCCTCGAGTTGCTGCAGGGCCTCGACGCCGTTCTGGGCGAAAACGAGACTGAGCTCTCCGGACCGGGTCCGGCGCCGGAATCTCTGCCGCAGCAGCAGCTCCAGGTCCGGCTCGTCGTCTACGACTAGGATCTTGGCCATCGAGGCGCTCCAGGTTTGTATGGTCCGGAAGTCACCGGACGGGGTGGTAGGGGGGTGTTGCGGGAAGGGCCCGCGAGAGGGCAGCCGTTGCGCGGCGGCAAGGGTCGCATCAGTCGATCAGAGGATGGAAGTTCGGACCGGCGCCAAAGGTCACGGCATCATTCCGTGCCGGCGAAGAACTGGCTTTCAGGTATTCGCAGTCGTCCGCTCTTGTGGGTGCGGTTCCTGTTTCCCAAAGAAACCGGTAAGGTGCGCACGAAGACGGAAAAGATAACCAAATCGATTGCAGCCCGTTGATTGTAGCGCGGTTTGTCTTCGCGCAAGTGTATTTCGCCATCCCCGGCAAGGGCGTGACGGAATCCTCACGCAACGAGGTGGCGGTATCGCTTGGTGGGTTTCATATACACGTGGTATTGTTTGGAGTCGGAGAAATGGAGGGGCCGGGCAACGACCGGTGTTTTGATTTTGAAGAAAGGGTTGCCGAGATGAATTCTGAAACCGGTAGCATGTTGAGACTGGACGGGTCCTTCGATCCTTCCGGAGAACCCGTTCCTGAAACCGGGGTCGGGCAACAGAAGGGGAACCGGTCCGCACAGCCGATAGCGATTGTGGGCATGGCGTGCCGATTCCCAAAGGCAGCTGACCTCCCAGCGCAGTGCCGGGTCCGTTGGTGGCAACGGCCTGGCCGGAAGTCGGGGGACGGGTGCGGGGAATGGATGGTGCTGTCCATCCTGAGCCCACGTTGGCGTTATTCCCGTAGGGCTGCGGGAGGATATGGATTTCAGCCTAATCGATGCCGGCGTATCCTCCGTGAAACTCGTTGCGTTCGCGAAACTGGTCGCTCAGGAATCCAACGATACGTTTACTCCCGAAGATTGTGCGGATGAAAACAGCGTACGGGAATTCATCGAGCACCTCGATACTCACGCTGGCTGAACGCCCCCTGGATACGGGGCGTCCGCTGCTCCAGCGAAGATCTGCGGCTTTGTGAAGGACTGGTGCAGCTCCCCCGACAAACAATACCAGCTTCCGTTGCCGAGTGCTGGTGGCGTCCCTTCAGAAAGATCGGCAACGCCGCCGTCACATACGTCGATCTTTCGCCACATGCTTCCCGTGAGGCGGACGCCCTTGAGTACCTTGACGAAAAGGAACAGTCGCGCTGGCAACGCTACCTGCATGCCGGTCCCCGTCGTCGATTCGCCTTGTGCCGTGCGGCGCTCCGCGCAATTCTCTGCAAGCGACTCGGCTGCCGAAACGAACAACTTGCATTCGCTGTATCCAGTTATGGAAAGCCGTTTGCCCTGTTGGATGGGGCGCCGGCGACCATAAGCTTCAACGTAAGTCACGGGGGCGGACATGGATTGATCGCGGTGGCGCCGGAAGGGCGGCTGGGCGTGGATGTCGAGGAACGGGTCCCCCGTGGCGACCTCGACGGACTGATAAGGACCGTGCTCGGCCCGGGCGAAAAGGCCGAGCTCGCATTGGCGCGTGGAAGCCACAAGCTCCACCTGTTCTACAATCTCTGGACAATGAAGGAAGCACTGCTCAAGGCGCTTGGCACAGGCCTTTCTTCGGGCATGTCCGAATTCGAGATCCCCTTGGCCATGCGCCGCGGCATGACGACGACCATATTCCGGTTTCCCCGGATGCCGGAAGTCAGATGGCGGCTGGAGGATCTGGGCAACGAGGATTTCGCTGCCGCCATCGCTCATGAAGTGGCCCCGGATTCCGATCCTCGGCTTTGTTGATTTCCGGCGATCTCTCTTGGAGGGCTGGAATTTCTGCGCGGGTCGAAACGCACCGGTTGAAAGATGACTCCCCGGGGGACAGGGATGTGACCACCACTTCCGAACCGTATGGGAATTACCCGAGCCGCTTTACACTTCGGTCGCGCGCCTTGTCTTCGACCGCAATGACTCGGTCTCGCCTGCAGCGCAACTTTATCAACGGGCTGTTAGTGGTTCAGAGCGTAGAATAGGATTTCCTGCCTGAAGAGGCATCTTCTACAACTGGAACACCGGAGGAATGCGTTGCGTTGATGCGTAATTCCTCGAGCTGAACGCGCCTGCCTGATCCCTCTTCTTTTCCTAGTCTTTCGAACGCGGTAGGCTGTCTTCCCACCCACGGGCATGTCCTGTTGGGTGAGCGGTCGAGTAGATCCTTGGTTCTCGACAAGGTCCATTTATCCGCTACAGGCGCAGTGGCGGAATCAGCACGGCGCTCGCTGAACGAGCTCCCCTTCGGGTGGATCAGGGAGAACGCGGACCCGCATGCCGTTCAGCCGGGTCCCTATCGGGTAGGATGCCCAGCTCACGAAGCACCATCCCGGGCCTTTTGGAGTCCTGCGGCCGATGCCCCTCGGCATCGACGAATCCTCCCAGCTCCGTCCCTGGCGGAACTGCCCCAGCAGCCGGGAGACAAGGCTCAGGGAGCGAACCGGTAGACCAGCGGCAGCTGCGCGGGATCGGTGATTTCGGTGTCCGTGTGGTGGTAGATGTTGATGCGCCCGGTGCCGCAGTCTCCGAACTCGTCGCAGGAGAGGGTGCCGACGAGGCCCTGGAAGCCGTTCGTGGCCGCGATCTCCTCCCGTAGCGCGGCGCGGTCGACGTACAGCTTCCCGCCCTCGGCCACGGCAACGGACTCGACGGCGCCGAGCAGCAGCGTCGCAGCGTCGTAGGAGTGCGCCCAGTAGGGAGTCCCCGGAGACCCGCCGTGAGCCGCGGCGAATGCGTCCAGCACTTCCCCGGCGCTCTTGCCGGTCGCCGCGTTGACGTTCGAGCCGAGATCCGACTCCGGCCCCGCGAAATAGATGCCCTCCGACTGCGGCATGCCGAGGAACTCGGACACAAGGAGGGCGGCACCCGAAATGAGGGTGGCGTCTTCCAGTCCCTCGAACGCCAGCGCCTGCTCGGCGAAGGCGGTGCCCTCCACCTCGAATAGCGGAAAGAAGATGCCGTCCGGCCCGGCTGCCGCGAATTCCGCGAGGACGGAGGTCATGCCCGTTTCCCCTTTCTCGATCCGGGCGGTGGCCGCGATCGCTCCGCCGATGGCCTCGAAGGCGTCCCCGAAGGCGCCGACGAGGGCGGACGTGTACGGGTCGCCGTCGTCGATGGCCGCCATGCTCCGCAGGCCCAGCACGGTGTAGGCGAAGTCGGCGACTGCCTGCGCCTGGTAGAGATCGTTGATGGAAACGCGGAAATACCCGGGGTGGTAGTCGGGATTCGCGTTGCCGGCCAGATCGGAAGTGAGCGAAGGGGAGGTGTTGGACGGCGAGATCATCACCAGCCCCGCTTCGTCGATCACCGGGGAGGCAGCTACCGCCGCGGCCGAGCAGGAGGTGCCGATGACGCCGAGCACCTGCGGGTCGGCGACGATCTGCCCTGCGCCCGCGCTTCCCCCTTCCGGCGAGCACATGGCGTCTACAGGCTCTCCGAGCTCGACCTCGCGGCCGTGAACGGGTCCGAAGTCCGCCACGGCCAACTCGATGCTTTGCCGGGATGGCACGCCAAGGGATGGCGCTACGGTGTGCGCGAGCAACGAGCGGATCTGTACCGCCTCTCCCTCTTCGACTTCGACGGCGCCGAGCGGTCCGGGCTCGAAGCGGGGCTTGGAGGGCCTGGACTCGGCCAGCCCGGCGACAGGGGCGCTCAAGGTCAGGCTGCTGGATATCCGCTTGCCCGCCGCTTCCGGCTGGTTGGAGGAAACCGGATCGTGGTCGGAGCAGCCGCCCAGGGTCAAGGCGCAGGTGAGCAGAAAAGAGGAAACGAGTCTCATGGACTTCTCCGTGCGCCGGCTAAACCGGCGAGGTGTAAGATGTGAAAGTCATCTGTGTCAAAGGTGTAGCGAACCACGACAGCCCCGAGTCATGCGCGTGCGCAGGTAACGGTGCAGGCGCATGCGCTGGCAGGGGGAGGCGTAGGTCCGCGGTATGGAGCCGCGAAAGAAATGAAACACTTTCGGGTGAGGTGAACCCCATTCTTTGGACAGCCGAACAGCAGAGTTATGGTGGACTCATTGAGTTGATTGCTGCCCTGTTCTTCTTGTTCCCGGGTTTCCCCTGGGACCTCCTTTCCGACTCTGCGGGATACCCGTTTTTTTGCTGGCGCAAGATAACCCACCAGCCCTTGGCAAATTGTCACACGCCCGTCCCTTCTGAAGTTAATGCCGCCCGGCGCCGGGTGTATGCCTCCATCGCGTCCAGTCCCCGGCCAAGCTGGAGTGAGGTCGTTCTTCGTTGTATTAGCGAAAGCCAGTCAGCGATCATCTGACGCGCCTGCCGTCCATCCTGGAAGTCGTGCAGATAGACAGGGCCTCCAAGGCGACTTTGGCCTTGAATTGGGCGGAGAAGCTACGTCGTTTTCCCATGTCTCCATTCCTTCCATAGAGGGTTGGATCCACCTAACGTGACTGTCCGACTAACGTGACCGTCCGAATTCCGGAATCCACATCAACCCGATTTTGTGGAAACTTCATTCATTGCTTGAGAAAAGAAGGAGGATGTCCTGCCATGCCCCAATCGCATACCCCGTATTCGCCGAAATTCCGGCCACAGATGGTTTTTTTGAGAGAATTGAACCATTCCATCGACTTCCACCTCTTCGCTGTAGAGAACCAGGGCCGATGCCGTACAGCACCGCGAACTGCTCATGGATCACCGGAGCCGCTGCCGCTGAACACCCAGGGGCGGGCCTGCTTGATCGCCAGGATATTGTCGCTGGTGATCTTGAACTCGATCTCCATGGCGAAAGGTTCATCGGGTGCGGGGTTGTACAGCCCTGCGAAGTGGTCATGGATCACGGTGAGGTGCCCACGCAACTGTGTCATTTGGGTGTCGCTCATCAGGAGTTGCCCCGGCGGCACTTGGTTGGAGGTGCCAAGAATGGTGAAAAAACCGAACCGGTCCAACAGGATTTCCTCCGGCACCGAGTGGGCGTCGGGATTAGTGACCAGATCTTCGCCGAGCTGCGTGTTGACGTAGTAGCTCCCTTGTCTGCCCAAGACGGGATCGAAGGAGACGGCGACGCCGTTGGCCAACTCGTCGGAATAGTTGGGATGCACCAGCACCCCCATCGCGGCCGCCAGGTGATCGATGCGATGGAAGTCGCGTTCGATGAACGCGCGGAAATTCCACAGGCTGGCGTACACCTGTTTGAGCGATTTGGCGATGCCGTCCTCCTCGGTCTCGTCGGGATGCTGGGTCTTGGAGTCGTACAGGCCCGCCCCGTTGAAACCGGGCAGGTCTTCGTTGTTGGTGCTCGACCGGTAGCGGAGCGACTGCCCTTCGGGGTACGTGGCGTGCATTGTGGTGAGCGCGTCGGTGATCCACTGGGGAGTGTCCGCATCCTTGATCTTCTTACGCAGCTTCTTGAGCTCGGACTCCTGGATGGCGAAGTCCGTTTGGAAATCCTCATCAGCCAGCATCTCTTCAATGTCGTCATACAACCCGTTGGCCTTCATGAACTCGTCGTAGAAATAGAACGGGATCGCAAACCCGTTGGGCACGGTCCCCTCCGGAAACCCCAGCGTCCCGAGCACGGCCACGTTCGCCGCCTTGACGCCGAACGCCTTCCAGTCCGCAAAGACGATCTCACTGAGGGGAGTGATCGACATCTCCAAGAGGTCGCGTTGCGGGGTCTGTTCCTGCACGGCGCGGGACGCGGCGTAGTGGGCATCGACTTCCGCAGGGGTGGCGGCGTGGATTACGTATCCGTTCTCGATCACTTCGTACCGGACGTAGCTGCCGACGCGATTGTCGATGTAGGGCTTGTCGAGGGCGCCGCGGATGAAAGCGTTGGGCACGCCGTCCTGCACGGCGCGCAGGTTGACGTGCGACAGCGGCGTTTGGGGCACGGTGGTGATGATGCCGGCGACGCGGGGCAGATTGTTGGGCAGCGCCTCGTAGATCACGATGTCTCGGGGGGTGGGACGCTCGTCCAGTTCCATGACCCGCAGCAGGCCGTAGCCTTCCCCCGGGTTCATCGCCATGAAGCCAGATTTAGGGGAGATATCTTCCTCGAACACGAGGGGGATGCGGGATTCCGTGTACAACGGCAAGTCGGCCTGGAGATACAGAAGATCCTGGTTTGGCATATGCAAGGCCAGGTTGCCATCGAGCAGCGGCATGCTGGCCGCGAACGCTGTATAGGAGCGCGCCACGAGGCTGAAGGAGTAATGGAAGGCTCTGAATGCGTCTAGCCGTAAAAGGTAGACTCCTGAGCTGCCACCGGGGGCGCCCAATTCCCGGTGATAGACGATCGTACCGGTGATCATATACCAGTCCTGGTCCGGCTCGAGGCTTACGGCATCCAGGAATGCAAAATGAGCCGTGTGCGTCTTGGAGTTGATGAAGTAGACACGCGGTCGGTCGGTGTCCTTGTCGAGCAGTACGAACTTGAGGTATGTCAGGCCGTAGGCGAGCGTCTCGAATGTGTCCCGATCGGGAACGGCCACGGCGCCGTCGCTGAGTTCGATGGCGGCGGCGGCGTTCACCGGGTTCATGCCCCCCAGGTTATTGAGTTCCGCGATGTCGTCGATGCAGTCACCATCCACGTCAGCGGGGTCGGCGATGAGATACTTCTCCACCCGGTAGCGCTCGGCGGGCAGCGCCGCCACGTTTTCTGCCAACGTGGTCGTGCCGGCCTCACCCAACTTCACCAGGACCGGCAACTCCACATCCGTGCCGTCCACATCGTACTTCACATACAGCACGAAGTACTCTTCAGTTGTGGATTCGACCACGATGGGAACAACCCCGACCTCCACCGCTGTCGGCACCGGGGCATCGCCGTCACCAGGACACGGCTCTGCTGCGTCGATCACTCTAATCGTCACCTCAATGGTCGCCCTGCCGCCGTGACCATCGTCTGCTTCCACCGTCACCGAGTAGCGATTCTGCGCCTCGAAGTCGTAGGCGACCCCCGACCGGGTGCGCAGCTGTCCGCTGCCGGAGACGACGGCGAAGCGGGCCTCGTCGGTGCCTGAGAGGCGGTAGGTGAGCCGGTGTCCGTCGTCGTCGGTGGCGCGGACCGGGTGCTGGATGTTCTGGTTCGCGCCGGTGTTCTCGGCCAGGCGGCGGGTGGTATGCGAACCCTCGTCAAAGGTCGGGGCGTTGTTCTGACCCGGCGGAGGTGGGGTAGGCGGAGGCGTCGGCGGTGGAGGAGGAGGCGGAGGCGGAGGCGGGGGCGGGGGGGTTACCGGGCCACCACCATCATTACCATCACCATCGTCACTGCTCGAGCCGGGCGGGGTCCGGGGCGGCCTGGGGGGCGGCTTGGGCTCGACGGTGACGGCAAAGCTCAGCGACGCCTCCAGGCCCTTCGGGTCGCGGGCGGTCACCGAGATCCGGGTCTGCCCGGTTTTCCTGGGGGTGATCAGCAGGCCGGTCCCCTCGACGGCCGCGGTGGCCACCGCTTCGTTGCTCGAGGCGGCCGTGTAGGTCAGGACGTCTTCTTCGTCCGGGTCGGTGAAGGCGTTTTTCAGCTCGACCCGGGCCGGGCTGCCGATGCGGATCTTGCGGTCGGCCAGGGTGAGGGCCTGCGGCGGGCGGTTGGCCGGGTACACGGTCACGGCCACCGGCAGGCTGGTAGCCCGGCCCCCCTCGTCGCGGGCGGTCACCGCGACCGTCACCCGGCCGGGGGCGACCGGGGCGATGGTCACCGTCGAGTCGGCCAGAGTCGCGGTGGCGACCGCCTCGTCGCTTGAAGACACGGTGAGGGTCAGGGCGCCCCCCTCCGGGTCGCGGAAGCGGCCGGCTAGGTTCAGGGTCGCCGAGGCCCCCTCTACTTTCAGGATCTGCGCCGGCAGGCCGGCGCCCAGGGTCAGGCCGTAGGGCTCCTTCAGGCCGGTGGTGACCAGGTCTTCCACATCGCTGCCGTCGAGGTGGGCGCGCTGGATCTTGTCGGTGCCGTAATCGGTCCAGTACATCCTGCCCTCGCCCGGATCGAGGGCGATCGCCTGGGAGGTCTGCAGGCCCTCGGTGACCAGGTCTTCCACACCGGAGCCGTCGAGATAAGCCCGCTGGATCTTGTCCGTGCCCCAGTCGGGCCAGTACATGCGGCCGCCGGAAAGATCGAGGGCGATCCCTCGGGGCTGGTTGAGCCCGGTGACCAGGTCTTCCGCAGTTGTAATGTTGTAAGTTGCTGTTAATTCGTTACTTGAAAAATCCCCCGAGCGCCGTTATACCAGCAGTTATCACTCGCGGGGAATTTTTTTTGCAGTGTCCAGAGGGGGGTTTTAGGTTGGGTTGCGCTACGGTTCGTGCGGTTTCAAAGAGTTTCTTTGACGGGGCCGCATCGTCGTCTCCCAGTTCCGAAAGGGCTGGGGCCGAGGATGGGCAACCCAGGCTCTCGGGCGTAACGACGCGGCCCATCTCTTTCAGGCGCTCCGGCCTGAACCCGGAGGGTCGCTTTTTGCGCGATTGCCGACCCTCCGACTGGCCGGCCCCGACATGTCCAGCCGGGGCCGGTTCCAGAAACCGGGAAAGGGCAAGTCAAAAAAGCGAATGGGAGGGGGCTCCAATTGATAATAACCATCCTGGCGGGGATCGGAGCTGCTGGCGTCATTGGCGTTGGCTTCCTGGTCCGGCAGGTCGTGAAGGAGAAACAGGAGAAGGAGAAGGAGGAACGCAGGAGGGTGTGGGATGAACTGTCAGAGGTCGCCAAGGACGAAGAGCGAGAGGCCATGGCGGCGACTCTGAGGGAGGAATGGGATCAGATATTCCAGCGGTTGCGAGGAAAGAAGCTTAGGAATGCATGATTCCATTGCGAGACCTGCGGGAGCGCAAAGGAACCCCTGTCCGTCAGCTGGATTCTTGCGCCCGACCGGGAGCAGTACCCGTTCGAACTGCCCCCTTACCTTGGCTGTTGGGCCAGCGGACCAGAGGCCCTGTTCGTCGGCAACATGACGATGTTGCATGTCGGCATCGAATCCTGGAGCTGGAGGCAAGAGCAGGGGATTTGGAAACTGGACATTCCCAGGCGATGGGAGACAGACAGAGCGTTCAAGAACCTGAAGGTCGAATGCCGGATGTGCGGCGATGGCAAAGAAGGGGGGAACGATGGAGAAAACTGATGGCAGTGGGGAGCTATGGCCGGAAGTGGCCTCTCCCTGAGAGGGGTGCAGCGAGGGCTCCGCGAGCCCGACGTCGCCCCCGTCGCCGGGGCCGCTAATGAAGAGGCCAGCGCGGCGAGCGAAGATGCCAAGGTGCGGGTTCGCATCCCCTACTTCCCGGTGTACTCGGAGGTTCGCCATCTTCTGCGGGTGTGGCCCGGTCGCCTGCGGAAGCAAGTGACCGGTCTGCAATCTACTCTCTTGGAACTGCGCGGCACTCCCCAGAAGACTGGTCGACTGGACCGATCCGGCCACTTGGATCCCCCAGCGGCTCGCGGGCGACGATCTCGAGCTGGCCCGGGCCATCTGGGATCAGTCGAAAGGTGCCGTGAACCCCCGGTTCACCTACGGTCATTGGCAGCTCGCGCAGCATTACCAGCTCCTCGGCGTCGATGGAGAGGGTGTGCTTCAACTCGCCCAAGCCGGCCGGGATTTCCAAAAGCATCCGGGGGGTGAAACCGAGGCGGTTGTCGATGAAGGCGAGGGCTTGGTCAAGCTGCTCTTCATTGTGGCGAACAACGGTCCGGCATGGGCGGGAGGGTTCGTCGAGGAGTGGGGGGAGTACCTGGCGGGGGGCCGCTCCCCCTTCCGCGCCGAGTCCACTATCAGAAATACGATGAGCTACCGACTGAAAAACCTCCTTGAGCGTGGAATGGTCGAGCGGAGGAGGTTTGCTTACTCGGCGACCCCGGAGGGTTTGGCTTACCTCAAGAAGACCGGAGACGAGGCCGCCGGAGACGACAACGAAGTCTGGAATCTGGTTCGGCAGCAGCAAACCCGGGTTCGCCAAACCCTGCATGAGATGCTCCACGATATGGACCCCTTCGACTTCGAGCACCTCATCAAGCGACTGTTGGAGGAGATGGACTACCAGAACGTGGAGGTCACTTCCCAGTCGGGAGACGGCGGCGTCGACGTGGTAGCCGACATTGAGCTGGGCATCACGTCGGTCCGGGAAGTCGTGCAGGCGAAGCGCCATCGAGGAAGCGTCCCCCGCAGCGCCCTCGACGCACCTCCGCGGTTCGCTCTATCGCTTCGACGCGGTTCGTGGGACCATCGTCACCACCTCTCGATTTGCCAAGGGCACCCAGGAGGCTGCCTTCGCGACCGGGGCAGCCCCCATCACGCTCATCGACGGCGAAAAGCTGATTGATCTTCTCATCAAGCACGGCATAGGCGTCCGCAAGCGAAGGATTGAGTTGCTGGATGTGGACGATGAAGGATTCGCCCGGGAGGAATTCAACGAGGAGGAACCCCAACCATGAAGCCCAAATGCGGTTATTGGCGCTTTGGGGGGATCATGCCGGATTACGGGCGCCGCCGCGAGGATCTGCGGCAGCGCGGGGTGGGGTTGGCGTGGTAGCTTCGTCGAGTGCGAGAAGTGTGCGCCCTCCGCCCGAGTTAGCGGGAACAACAGACCCCAGACCCCACAGACTTGGGGGACGACCCCCAGTCCGAGCTATATTCAAAGGATCTCACCTCAAACACGGAGAAACATTCCAACCTCACCACTAAACCAAAGGGAGAAGACCGAGATGTTATCAGAGCCTCTAATTGCATCAATCGCGGGGTCCGTCATTGGATTCCTCCTTGTGTCTATCCCCATAGCGGTAGTCACGAAATTTCTCTTCCCTTGTACTCAAGGATTGGCCCTTTGACCACAAACCTATCCCGGTGGTAAATGCCCAGCGGACTCGGTCCAAAAAAGACCCCCGATCACTCCAAAGGGGCCAAAATGGACGCACACTCTTTCTCGGGCGACACTCTTGACGACGTAATGCGGCTAGCCATTAAGGAGCTACTGTCATCCGGAGAACTCATCGAACCGACCAAGGGCCAAGCGAAGGAAATAACGGGCGCGCTCATTGAGATCTCAAATCCATTGGCCCGAATTAGTCGGACGGAGACCAAAGGGAAACCCTTCAGTTGTTTGGGTGAGTTGCTATGGTATTTGGCGGGCACCAATGAACTTGATTTCATATCCTCCCTTGTTATTCATGGAATTTTAGTGGAGAGGGCTGTACTGGGTGCCTCCCATGCTTAGATTTCAGAGGGAAACACAAGGCAGTATCGCCCTTTGAACCCATCACACAGTAGGACACCCAATGGGTGAATTACCGTCACACACCGAGTCCGAGCAAGCCGGGCCGATTCAGCCGTCTTTCAACCGCTCCATCCACATCGAAGCCCGCCCCACCCACCTTGGCAGCGACACCGGTGCGCTGATGTTGCGTCAACTGCTCGAACACAGCCGGGTTCTGGATTGGGTCGACGCCCACTTCGAGGATCTCCGTACCCAAGACCAGATCACGCACCCGCTGCCGGAGCTGCTGCGCACACAGATCGTGCTGCTGGCACAGGGCTGGACCCACGCCGACGACGCCGACGCGTTGCGCCAAGATCCGATCCTGCGTCTGGCGGTCAGCGATCGCAAAGGGCAGGCGCCGTTGCGCAGCGGCGACGAAGACCGGCCGCAGGGACTGGCCAGTCAGCCGACGCTGTCGCGCCTGCTCGAGCAAGCCTCGACTGCCTATAACCGCGAGGTGTTGGAGGAAGCCGTCCTGCGCAGCGCCCGGTCTCGTTGCCGGCTGCTGGAAGGACGGATGAAATACGAGGAGTTGGCCGTCGACATGGATGCCCTGCCGATGCCGGCGCACGGGCACCAGGCGGGGGTCGAATACAACGGCTACTTCCACGCCTCGGGGTACCATCCCCTGCTCCTCGGCTCGGCGCAGACGGGCGATTTCTTCGGTGCCGTGCTGCGGCCGGGCAACGTGCACGCCCATGAGGGCGCCTCAGAGGCTCTCGGCAAGCGCTTGGACTGGATTCAGTCGCATCTGGCCCGGCGCCTCATCCTGCGCTTCGACGCGGCCTCGGTGAGCGGGTCTTTCCTGAGTGAGCTGGAAGCGCGGGCCGACACCTCGTACGTGGCGCGCATCAAGAAGAATGCGCGCCTGGAGGAGCTGGCTCGTGCCTGGGTGGAAGGCTATCAGCAGGAGCTGGCGCAGCACCCGGAAGAGCTGCGGGAAGAGGGTTTTCGCTGTCGCGAGCTGCGCTATCAAGCCAGGTCCTGGGCGCAGCCCCGGCGGGTGGTGTTGGTCCTGGTCCCTTCCGAGACGGAAGAGCTGCCCATCGCCCGCCACTTCTTCCTGATCACCGACCAGAGTCCCCAGACGATGAGCGGCCGCGACCTGGTCGCCTTTTATCGTCAGCGCGGCCTTTTCGAGCGCATGCTCGGCGAGTTGAGCTCCACCCTCCAGCCTCAGCTCTCCTCTACCACCCGTCGCAAGCAACACTACCGGGGTCGAGAGCCGCGTCAGCGCACCCCGTCCCGGGATGCCTTCGCTGCCAACCAGGCGCTTCTGACCTTGAACCTGCTGGCCTACAACCTGCTTCACCTGGGCCGCCAGGCCGCCGAACGCGCCGAGGCCCGACGCGGGCGGCCCCGCACATACGGACGCTCGACGACGGCCCTGAGCCTGGACAGTTTTCGACGGCGCTACCTGCGCCTGCCGTCCCGCGTCACCTTGCATGGGCGCAGGGTGGGCGTCATCCTGACCCAAGGGACGGCGGCTGCCTGGGATCGTCTGTGGAGATTTCTGGCCACGCTCAAACCGGTGGACGCGGCGATGGCGTAAGCGCAGGCCGGGTCGGTCGGGATGATGGGCTCGCAAAGGCAAGCGTCTTCGAGAAGGCGCGTACAATTTCAACAAGGTCGGTAGAGATAAGGAGACGGCTCTACCCAAAAAGCCGACTATAGAAGGGACGCAAGCCTCTGAGGCTAAGCAAAGGGGTCTCGGAAGCGCCTATGTCCGCTTATGCGCGGGTTGAATGAATAACAAAGGATCCTACTACATCCCCGATTATAAATTGCACGCAGAAGGAACCACGCTCTTTGGTGGCTACGGCCCAAGACTATTCAACTGGCGCGGGCTCAATCAGTTTGAGAATGTAGTTACTATTCTTCGTCGGAAACCCCAATCCCGACAAGCGGTAGTTCAATTGTTCGATGCAAATGACCTTTTGGTACCACACAAGGACGTTCCGTGTACCTGTACTCTCCAATTCATGCTCCGACGCAACCACCTTCAGATGATTACCCACATGAGGTCTAACGACGCTTACGTTGGTTTACCTCACGACATTTTCTGTTTTACCATGATCCAGGAAATCATCGCCCGCACTCTCTCTGCAAACCTCGGGAGATATAAACACATGGTCGGCAGTCTCCACTTGTACACAAAAAATGAGGAAATGGCCACAAGGTTCCTCCAAGAGGGCTGGCAACCTACCCAGAACGTGATGGAGCCTATGCCCGAAGGAAACCCCCAGGCAGCAATTGACCTCGTGCTCGCCGCAGAACGCGCTATCAGGATTAAAGGGCAATTTGACTCAAACACCCTTGACACTATACCCTCTTACTGGTCCGATCTCATTAGGCTGCTCTTGGTCTTTCGAGCTTACAAAGACCATAATCTTAAGAAGATTTCACACCTAAAAGGGGAAATGTCTTCAGAGGTCTACCACCCTTACATTACCAGACTCCATAACCGCTTAACATGAATCGCTTAACATGATCTCCCCTAGGCGGACTCCTCATGGGGTGCTTTCGGCCGCAGCCAAGTTGATAGATTACCTCGACAGGCCTACGACTACTCAGGCCGGCATCATACCTTGGAGTTGTCCGGTTATTTCCTTCGGAGATTTGTCCACTCCCCAGCTAGCAACTATAGGTATTAATCCTAGTTCCCGGGAATTCATGGATGCCTCAGGTAATGAGTTGAAGGGAGAACTCCGCAGATTTCCAACCCTTGCCTCCCTGGGGTTACAGACTTGGGCTGATGCCGACGCTAGGCATCTTGAATCGATTCTTGAGTCTTACCGATCTTATTTTGCCTCCAATCCTTATGATGTCTGGTTCAAAAAGCTGGACTCAATACTTAGGGGTGCTAGAGTCTCCTACTATCCACCTCTATTTAACGCTTGCCATCTAGATCTAGTACCCTATGCAACACTAAGCAAATGGGCGGATCTCCCTAACCAACAGCGCTCCCTACTCCTTACCCTAGCTGGAGACACCCTGGCTACTATTCTTCGGGATTCCTCGGTTCGGACTCTAATCCTAAATGGCACTTCCGTCGTAAGGGGTTTCCAATCTCTTTCGGGGTCTTGCCTGACAGCAGAAGTCGTCCCAGATTGGTTTTTAGGAAGAGCTTCAGGTCACAAGGTGAAAGGTATCGCTTATACAGGCGTTATAAGTGACGTTTGCGGGGTTCCCCTTGACCGCGATCTTTCTATTCTCGGCTTTAACCATAACCTTCAGAGCAGTTTTGGCGTCACAAAGGAGGTCATTCTCGCAATCGGCGATTGGATCGCCCGGATGATCGAGGAAAGGGAATGATTAGGCCCCGTGACCGCCACGCAGCGCAGCGACTTTCCCACCAGTTAGCTGCGTTTCACCGGCATAGCCGCCAACTTCTAGGCTTGGCAGACCTCGCGCATCGTGAATCCTTTGTCGCCCAGGTCATCGAGAGCACAAGGCGCGTCCGATTCGTGTCGGTCCTCAGAACAAGGGACATTTCCCAACGTCGTTCAGAACCCTCTAATCCTGGCTATTTTGACCCTCTGAGGGCCGCAATCGTTTTTCACCGCCAAGGCCAAACGGAGGAAGCCTTCTGGATGGTGTTTTTCCTCGTCCATTTCGGAAAACATAAACGAGGCGGCTGGCGGTATGCGCGCGAAGTATACGGCGCTCTTGGGGGACCTCACAGATGGGATTGGGCTACCACAAGTGCCGATCCAGCCCGCTTTCGAGCGTGGTTAGCCTCCCACCAAGATGCATTGAGAATCTCCGGTGGGTTTGGCAACCATCGAAAGTATCAAAGCCTCGATGCATACTCCCCCACCGGAACTGGCGCCGCCGTTCAAACATATGTTCAGTGGGTTGGGCCTCCCAGAACCCACGAGGGACTAATGAACCAAGTCCTCCAGAATGCCCGTGGGTCTCCACGGGTGGCCTTCCGTGAGCTTTACCACAGCATGGAGCAAATCGCTAGTTTCGGTAGGACCGCTCGATTCGACTATTTGACCATGTTAGGCAAGTTAGGACTAGCCAATGTTGAGGCGGACTCCCCGTACATTCAGAATTCGACTGGCCCGATCCGGGGCGCCCGTCTCTTGTTCGGAACCCCTGCAACACCAGCCCAAATCAACCAGTGGCTGGTCGAATTAGGGTCCGAGTTGAATCTCGGGATGCAGGTCTTGGAGGACGCTCTCTGTAACTGGCAGAAGAGCCCTCACAGATTCATCCCCTTCCGCAGCTAGTTCAATCCTGCCATACAAATCGCCGCTTGAGCCTGTTCATCTGGTCGTAGCCGATTCGGCCGTGATGCTGCAATTGTCCTACTATGATTCCGCTGGATACCCCCACGCGACGGGCAAATCGGAGCACTGTTTTCGACTCGGGAGGAAGCGAGAGAAGGTTTCTCTGGAATTCCGAAGGAATTAAATTGTCGGCGGCAAATTGATTTGCTTCTTCTTCTTCTTCTTCTCCCGCAGCGACTGGCATCTCGAAACCTTCTAAGATCCAAGGTTTCTCGTCTCCTAGTGTTGCTGAGAAGAACCGCCTCTCCCCGTGCAGCAGGAGATGACCTGCCTCGTGAAAAAAAGTAAACCAGAATTGATCGTCCGTTAGGTAACGAAAACTGAGTTGGAGAATAGCTTTGTTTCGAGATAAGAATCTGGTAGCACCACTTGCCCGGCAACCACTGGGCGACCTAACGATTACCGTGGCTACTCCATTTTCCGAACACGCTTCCTGCAACTGTGGGACAAACCGACTCGGGTCTTTTTGGCGCGTAAGCACACGAATTCTGGCTAAGGACTTCTGGAATCTATCCGCGTGCCACTTCTGGCAGTTAATCTTGGTAGCCAGGATTTCGCCTTGCCTAAGCCAAGCTGCCAACGCTCCTTGGTGCGACTCAAAGGAAGGCGAAGATCTATAGGACGCCATTTCTCTGGGGCTTCCATAATACTGGTGCCATTCACGGACACTAGACACCGCGAAGAATGCTTTGCACGCCTCGAATTCTTCTGATGGATGAGGTGGCGGTTCTAGCCATCCAAACTTGATCATGTCTCCCACTGGAAGTTGCCGAAGCCAATTTTCTTCCTCATCCTCTATGGGTTTGGCATCTTGCCGAAATTGGAAATCGCGGGTAATCCAGAATTCTACAGAAGCTCCGAGTATTCTCGTGAGCCGACGAGCAATCGCCATTGTTACCGTAGAGCGGCCGCTGAGAAGGTAATTTGTCTCCAAATTAGAGATGCCCATACTCTTCCCAAACGATTCCTGTGAAATCTCCCGATCCTCCAGAATGTCTAAAATGGTATCCCCTGGTGCAGAGATCCAATCAGGCCGGAATCCTTCAGGATTGGTCATGATCCCCTCTCTGTATGTGAGTTATCCTGATCCGGGTAACCTTTTTCCAGTCAAGGTCATCCGTAACGCTTACCGGATTCTTGGGGTGATTCGGAGTGAGACGGATGTGATACCCTTGGCATAGGTCCACTGCCAAATAGTTGTGGGCTCCAGTTGCAAGTCGACGAGGATTTCCCACCATAAGGTCAGCAATGGAACTAGCAGCACGTAGGTCCGCTAAGCGATGTTTGAGAACTGCAGCGACCTCAAGTCCAAGATGCTCCTTAGCAAAAGCTTCGTTCTCACAGATCAAACGGAGCTGCCTTGATTCGAAAGCGAGTTCCAAGCGTCAGCCTTTTCATACTACCTGGAGTTGACCCGATTTCGTGGACACTTCATTTCTTGGAGAGGGAAAGGAGGGTGTCCAATCATGTCGAAACCACATGGTCCGTATCCACCGGAAACCCGGCAACAGATGGTGGAACTCGTACGAGTGGGTCGTATAGCCCGGAAGCGCTGGCCAAGGAATTCGAGCCGTCCGGGCAGACGATCCGGAACTGGGTGATCTAGGCCGAACGCGACGAGGGGGTGCGCCGCGACGGGCCCTCCAGTACGGAGCAGGAGAAGTTGCGGCGCCTTCCCCGTGAGAACAAGCAACTGCGTATAGAACGGGAGATCTTGGCAAAAGCCACGGCGTGGTTCGCTCCCGAGGCCGACTCGGGGTCCGGCCAGTCTACGAGTTCCTGAGAGCGCACCAAGCCCCTTTCCGGTGCTGACGATGTTCCGCGTGCTGAAGGTCTCCCCAGCGGCTACTACGCTTGGTTGAAACGCCCGCCGTCGGGCACCCGAGCCGATGCCGTGCTCAAGGGGCGCGTCGAGCAGATCCACCCACGCTCTCGGGGCACCTACGGGGCGCCTAGGATACGGGTCGAACTGGCCGAGGAGGGGCCCGGCGTCAGTCCCAAGCGCATCGCCCGATTGATGCTCGAGCGAATGGGTCAGGCGAGTGCGCACTGCGTCGTGCGCCTCCAGCGGGAAGACTTGAGCCTTGTCCTGCAGGCGCTTTACTGGCGTCGAAAAGACCGAGCGGTCGAAGTCTCGTTGGAATTCACTGCGGGGACCGCTCGAAATTGTCGTCTGTCGGCGTCGTAAGGAGTTCAGTAGCTGACACCAGTTCATAAGAGCATGATCCTACGCTGGCGGCGGCGAGGTCGTCCGCCTAGATCGCCGCGACGTAAACGGCCGTATCGCCCACACCTGCAACAAAGCTTCCAAGCCTGCATCGGCGTTCCCGGCTTGACCGAAGCCCTTTAGACCCGACCGGTATATTGGGGAAAGGAGGCACCTTCTTAGCCCTCTGTCAAGGCAGGTAAGCTCCTTTGTGGTCGTTAGCTCCTCGAGCCAGGTCTACTTCGATTTGGGGGGCGCAGGTTGCGCTTGACGATGAAGTCGGTCCTGAACGTGCGCCGCAACTGGTGGAAGTGGCGATGTCATCGTGGGCGCATCGACGCGACCATGACAGGAAAGTTCAGCGGCATCCCCGCCTCTTTCTGTAGCTGGTAGTAGACGTGCTGGTCGTCCCGCCGGGTTTGGTCGAGCAGAAACCCGACCTCCTCCAAATTCATACCGTGGCGCTGGGCTTGCAGGGTCCGAAGTATGTCGAGGTGTCGAACGATCTGTCTCATAGTCTCCCGACCTGGTCAACCGCGCCATCCCCAGGCGACCACCGAACTGGGCTACGCCCGCAACAACCGGGATAAAATGGACTACGCCGGCTATCACGCTTCCAGACGACGCTACATGCCAAAGCGAAGGAAGCTCCCGGCTTCCGATTCTACTCGCTGTGCGACAAGGTGTGGCGCGCCGATGTACTGGCCGTCGCCTGGCAGGAGGTCCGCGGTAATGGCGGCGCCGCCGGGTGGACGGCAAGACGGTAGCGGACGTCGAGTCGTACGGAGTGGAGCGGTGGCTTGGGGAACGGGCGCGGGACCTGAAGGAAGGGACCTACCGGCCGCAGGCGGTACGGCAGGTCCTGATTCCGAAGAAGCAACGTGGGAAGTACCGGCCCTTGGGCATCCCTTGTCTCCGGGATCGGGTAGCGCAGACGGCGCCGATGATGGTGTTGTCGCCGATTTTCGAAGCGGACCTGCCCCCGGACAGTATGCCTATCGACCGGGCCGCAGCGCGCTGGACGCCGTTCAGCGCGTGCATCGGCTGCTGAACACGGGCCACCGGGAGGTGGTCGACGCGGATCTGTCGGACTACTTCGGCCAGATCCCCCACGCGGAATTGATGAAGTCCCTGGCCCGCCGCCTCAGCGACGGGCGCCTGCTGGGCTGGATCAAGGCGTGGTTGGAGATGGCGGTAGAGGAAGACGACGGGGAAGGCGGCACCCGCCGCACGAACCGGGCGCGTCGAGAGCGCCAAGGGACCCCGCAGGGGGCGCCGATCTTTCCGCTGCTCAGCAACATCTACCTGCGTCGCTTCATTCTCGGCTGGAAGGTGCGGGGCTATGCCCGGCGCTTCCAGACGGAGATCGTCGTGTACGCCGATGACGTCCGGGCGCTCGGCCAAGCCCCGTCCGCCACGATGCGGGCGGCGGTCGAGCGGCTCATGGCGCAACTGAGACTGCCGATAAACACCGAGAAAACCCGATGCTACCGGGTGCCGGAGGAGGCGATGGAGTTCCTCGGCTACCGGATCGGACGCATCTATCGCCGGGACACGGGTCGGGCCTACTTGGGCACGCGCCCGAGCGCGGCGAGCGTCCGAAGCCTCTGCCGCCGGCTCAGCGAGCTGACCGCGCGGGGATCCGGACTGCTGGCCCCGGAGGTGGTGGTAGGTCGCCTCAACCGGCTCATGACCGGGTGGGCGAACTACTTCATCCTGGGCCAAGTGAGCCCGGCCTACGCCGCGGTGGACCGGCACGCGACCCGGCGGTTGCGCCAGTGGCTGTGTCGTAAGCACAAGGTGGGAGGCGGGAAATACGTGCGCTTCCCGGACCGGTACCTGTGGCAAGACCACGGGCTGACTCGCCTTGGACCGCGCACGACCCGCTTTCCGTGGGCGAAGGCATGATCTCGTCCGAGAGCCCAGTGCGGGAAACCCGCCCGCTGGGTTCGATGAACGGGGTGTGGAAACGGGGCAGGGTCCGGCTAGTGTCTCGTCGCCGAGATTCGTGTGTTAAGTCATTTGATCTTTATCCGGATCTGCTGTGGGCCTCTGGACAAAGGAGCGAGCGTTTTGGTCCCAGTGGTCTGCAAATCGCTCGATTCGACTGACCAATTTCTTCCCCTTAGCGAGATTACAGTTCCGCCCACCTTAGGCGCGCCGAAAACACACGACATGGGGCGCGCCAAGAAGCTGCTGGCTCTCCTGCAGCGGTCGCAGCCGCATCGCCCCTGGCCGGCGGCACCACCGTCTGCGGCATCCTCAAACGCAATGGCCTCGTGTCTACGCCGCGGACTCGGCGCCGGCCGAGTTCTGCGAGCCCACCAAGGGGCAGTTCAAGACCCTGGATGGCCGCTACTGCTACCCGCTGACCGTCGTCGATGGCTACAGCCGCTTCCTGCTGGGGTGCCAAGCCCTGGACGCACCTCAGGGCGGTACGGCGGGTCAGTAGCAAGGGAGGCATCCGCTGGTGTAAAGGATGTACCCGACCGCTCAGAAGGCTTAGGCTCACCACTACCGGGTTGGGGGAGGCAAGCAGGAGACTATTTTTCGGCGTAGCGGGATCCGCTGACCTATTGGAAACGCCCGTTTGTCAAACACCAGTTTGACAATCCCTTTTTCGTTTCCCCAAAGTTTCACGGAGGACGCTGGCGTTCCGAAGGAAGGCCGCCGCCGCCCTCCCGTCGAGGCGGGGTCGCGGGCCAAGTTGTGGAGCACCGTAAACCGAAATGACGTTCATCCTTTTGACGAGTGCGGATGACTCGGTTTTCGGTCCCGGGCGCCGACGGCTACCGGATTTACAGGGAGGTCGGGGTGACTGTCGATGTAAATCCCGAGGGGGAATTGGTAACCTTCGACGACCGGAGTATGTTCTGGCCCAGTGGGGCTACGTGGCCACCGTGACGGACGGGATAGAATCCGGGCTTACTTGGCCGACCCAGGCGGACTTCAACCAGGATGGCCATGTGGATTTGGCCGACTTCTTCCTATTCGCCGACGCCTTCGGGACCACCCCCCGGCAATTTGATCTCAATCGGGACGATTGGGTGAACCTGCCCGACTTTTCCTTCCTTGTTTGCGGACGACTTCCCCGCGGACAGGATGGGGAGTAGGTAATGTCCAGGTACCCCCAGAAACGCGGAGAACGCGGAAGCCTCCGGGTGGATCCAGGAGTTCGTGAACCACCGTCCTGAAACTCTGGAGTCGGCCATCGTTTCGGCTTCGGACGGACGTATTGAGGGGCCGATTCGGCGGCAGACAGCCACAAATTCCCCCCGAACACATGCGGTTGATAGTCGAGGCGGGGGCGGTCAAGCAGGGCGCTCTCCCCTTCCCAATAGAGCCAGCGATTGTCGAACGGCCTATAGGCGAAGCGGATGAATCCAGAATCGATTCGGTCCACCCCGTTCTAGCAGCGCATCGCGCACCGCACGGGCGTTAAATAGTCCCGTGCTCTTCATCACCGCCGGGTAGCGCCGGGCGATCTCATGGTGGCTCAGAGTTTCGTCGAAGTATTCGGTAATGCGCGCCTTGAGGCGGTCCAGATCGGTATCGACAAGGAATCCGTCGCGGCTGGTTTTGACGCCCGGAAACGAAACCGGGAACAGATCTGGCAACGCCGGCCAGCCGAACCAATCCTCGCTTGCAGCAGTTGGTGCGAACGGCAAACCAAGCGGCAAGACTGGCTCGATGGAGTCGTAGAGCGCGTCCGGTTCCTTCTCCGCTGTCGCCGTCAACTCCGCAGGCTTGGCCTGTCCCCAGAGATGGCGAAAGCCGATCTCGGTGGCCGGGGCGTGATCGGCTTTGCGTACCAGCGTCGTAATCGCAGTTCCGACTTGAATACCGACTGGATCGCCTTTGGTGGAGAAGATGCTCGGGTCCGGGGAGCCGTCAGGCGCCACTTTGCCGGTCTTGTACTTGTCGCCGTTCAGGCAGTCGACGCGGATGGCGTCGAACGCTTCGAGGTAGCGCTCCCGCATCCCGGTGAAGGACAGCCCGTCGAGCCAGATATAGTTGGAGATGAAACAGACCACGCCTTGGCCCGTCTTCTCGGCGATGCGCCGTTCCGCCATGCGGAAGAATCTGACGTAGGGATCGTTCAGCCCCTGCCCCTCGGGCCGGCGCACGCGCTTGGTTGTGCGATAGGCTTCCGAAGGGAATTATATACGATGGTAAACCGGCTCCCCGCCGGTTTACGCCGCCATGTGCACGTTCTGCGCTCAGGCCGTCTCCAAGCGGAACCCGAGATTTCTGTATAGACCGGGCGATTGCGCCTTCAGGCGTTGGTCGAATTCTTCCATCCCCTCCTTAGTAAACGGCACGCTCTGAAGCGTTCCCAGGATAAGAAGCTCGAAGGCCGCCCCCTGCAACCAATCGATTTCTTCCTTGAATCCGCATACGGCTAGCGCCTCAGTCGATTTGCAAAACGACTTCAGCCGTTTGCCATGTACGCTCATGGTGCCGCAGGAACCGAAGTATATTACCCGCTCATTGCACCGGCCATTTATTGCGAGTCGGATTCGGTCCAGCGACATGACCGTTTTGTCCGCAAGGATAATGCTATCATTTTCGCCATGAAATCCCAGGTACAGAACGGGAAAGCTATCGTATATGGGTGTCAGGTATTCCCCAAGAAAGAACCGGAATTCAGCTTCCGTAGCGACATCTCGGTAGCGGTAAGACCAATTCCTCCCCTGCTGTTTTCGCAGTAGATCCAGGATGGGCTCAATCGTGGTCTCATCCTTCCTGTTAAACCACTTATGCGTTTCAAGGCAAAAGACGCCTTTCGTTTGATCCGCTCTACGCGCCAAAGTACCCTCCCCTGATCATTTCTCAGTCTCATCCTCCTGCTCTTGCTTAGGCCGGACAGGTTTTCGGGCCCGGGCGAACAGCGCCTGGGCTAACTCCTCCGCGGTGCCGTCGAATGACATGAGGCGCTCGGGGCGACCTGGCTTCTGCTTCTGCTGCTTCTGATTATCCTGGCTCATGTGATCAGATAGGATATCCGAGGTCAGCCAAGCGCTGATTAGCTTGGTCGAAATCTTTCCGGGCCTCACGGAGAGCACTGACCAACCGGGAGATCTCCGAAATCCGCTTGGCCTTGGTTCGACGGTGAAGCGCTGATTCTGCAGCGCTGCCTATTTCTTCATTCGTCATTTTCCTCGCTCTCTTCCTCTTTTGTAGCTCAGAATCTAACTCTGCCAAATCTACTGGATTAAGTCCGTTAATGAATTCGCCGGCCGACGGTGGAAGGTTCCGGCGTAGCCTCGCTTCAACGTGGCCCAGAAGGACTCCATCCCGTTGATGTGGGCCATCTCGCGAACGTACTCACCGGTGGAATGGCTAACGCTGGCGTGGTTCTTCATGCCCCCGTAGGACGGTGATTCGTCCGTGTACTTGACGGCTTCCTGCTCGACGAAATCGGCCGCGAAGCTCTGCAGGGTGTCGGCCTTGGTATCGCCGACCAGCTCCGCCCGGATCTCCTTCGTCTTGCGATTGCGGATCCCGACGACCGCCTGCTTGCCGACGGTCCCGCGTCCGGCGTTCAGCTTCTTGTCCTGATGCTTGTTCGATTCCTTCCCACCAAGGATGTTGAGAAGGTCCGTAAGATGAGGTGCAGGTGCTGACCAAGAATGCGGGGTAGTGTATCAGTCTGAAATTCTGTCACCATTTCTGGTGACGGATCGCCCACCCAGAATTGAGGGCTAACCCCTCCAATAATCCCCTTGGGGGACTGGGGAGAGGAAACTTCTTTGCACCGTTGCAGGCTTTCAGTATTTTCCGGGTGAACAGTCTCAGCAGTCATTGAACTAAGGAAAAAGGGAAATGGCATCCAAGCGCAGATCATCCGAACCCAAACCCGATACGCAGCCTGCACCTTCTCGGCCAGATACAGAAAGAAAAATCCTCACGGAGGAACAAGAAAAGAGAGCAGTTAGGGACGACATTGCCCCCGAGCCAATCTCCGACACATTACCTCCGGCTCCCCCACCAAAAAAGAAGGGAAATGACTGACACAGTTTACCACAATCTCCATTTCGGCATCTGCCGATCTATTCGGTATCATACGTACCGCGAATCCTTTCTCAGGGCCGCGCATAACTGGTTTCTATTTGGCGCCTTTATGCTGTCTATCTATGCCGTAATAGAAGGCCACCATGCGATTTCTGTGGCAAGTGCTGCTCTTTTAGGATTCATGCTCGTCTTCAGGGTAAACGAAAAAGCCTTGCTGCACGGAGAACTCAAGCAGGGCTTCATTCAACTTCAACAACAGATGGAAAGAAGCAGAAACTTGCAGGATGACGATCTGCAAGGGTTCCTGGCCGACATCACAGCACAACGGCTGGCCATCGAGTCAAGGGAGCCTCAGCCACTCCGTGTGCTGGATATAGTCTGTCATATTGAAATGATGCGAGCGCAGGGCAACGACCCAAGTGAGTTTCCCAAGGTGAGTTGGTACCAAAGGCTATTCAAGCAGCTATGGGACATCCGACCTCACACTCTTGTTGCACAGGAAAGTCAGTCAGTCTAAAATCCTTGCTTCCACTCGCAAGAACCCGACTCTCAGTGAAGAGCCGGGTTCTTTTTTGTCCAGATCGACACATTATGTAAACCAACCTGGGGAGAAATCCCTTCCGGCTAAGCAGAAAATTTCGTATATTTATGTTCAGGTAAAAACAGAACGGCGTCCCGCCGAGATTGGCGGGACGCCGTAGCAGGAAGAATCACCGCCGACTGCAATCGGCGGGACAAAGGGCGAGGTGGCGGAGTGGATAAACGCACCTGACTTATAATCAGGCATGTCTCGGGAGAGGCATCGTGGGTTCGAATCCCACCCTCGCCGCCAACGAGGCATTTCTATGCCTCGGCCTTTGATAGTGTATAAATGTATCCTTTTTGTTCACTAACGTCAAGGAGCAACGAAATGAAACAACTGTCAATAGATAAACGAGTTACCATCCTCTCCATGCTGGTAGAAGGTGCATCGATCCGCTCCATATCCAGGTCGGCTGATTGTGCTGTCAATTCGGTGGTAAAACTGCTCGTAGATGCGGGGAAGGCTTGCAGCATCTATGAGGCAGTGCATGCACGCCGAATCAGGTGTGCGCGCGTAGAATTGGATGAAATATGGTCATTTCTCCATGCCAAAGAGAAGAATGTCCCGCAAGCGCAAGCCGCGCCTTCTCAGGCTGGAAGCATTTGGACATGGACGGCACTCGATCCCGACACCAAGTTGATGATTGCTTGGGAAGTTGGTGGCAGGAACCTGACAACGGCCAAACGCTTCATGGGTAAGTTGAAGGGGAAGATCATCCTGCCCCGAAAACCCAAGGTCCAAATCACATCCGATGCCTTTGGCGCTTACCCCGAGGCTGTCCATAGTACATTCGGGAACCGCGTCAACTATACCCAACTTGTGAAGTCGTACGGGTACGACGATGGAGCAGGATATAGCAACTCCACCGTAACGGAAACCGAAAAGGTGATCGTTATCGGCGACAGCGAAGAAGGGGGCACATCATACGTTGAGCGCATGAACCTTACCATGCGTATGGGTATGCGCCGCTATACACGAAAGACAAACGGGTTCTCAAAGAAACTTGAGAACCACAGGTATATGCTCCACCTATTCTTCACCTACTACAACTGGGTACGGCCGCACATGACTCTTGAAACCACACCAGCAGTTGCAGCGGGGCTGACCAAGGAAGAGAAGAGCCTGGAATGGATTGTGGGGCTGATCGACAAGCGGACGCCGAAGCCAAAGCGTCCGAAGAAATACAAGAAGCGAGAAAGAGATTACAACGACGAGGATTTGGTGTTTTCGTGAGGGTTATGCGGTTATTTTCTGAAAGAAAATGGCAACGAACGCTGCAAAAACAGCGATCAAAAGACTTGCCATAATGATAACTCCAGTTGTAAAAATCTCCTTTCTCGTAATCATCCCCGTCTTAATCTCTGTGACAATTATATTGATCGAATTGATTTCTTTTCCTTGCTGTTTTGTGTCGTTAGCGATTTCATTTACCCGATGCTCAATAAGTTCTATATTGACCCTTCCGCCTTCAGTAAGCTTCTTTGTCCCCCCACCAAACTCCTGTCCGTCAGCCATTATATGCCTTTATCCAATTAACCAATTCGGTTGACCCCCTGCCTCCGATATGACTTAAGGCAACTGCAAGGTGCTTTATTTCAATTAGTCCAAGCAAGTCGCACAGTTCATTTACGCTGCCGGAAAATGCTATAAAGCTGATATGACGCAAGTCATTAGGCTGATAAATGCTTTGTACTTGGCGGAATTTTTTTGTTGCGGTTTCAGCTGAGATAGTCGATTTAATGCTGGCAATTGCTTCATGGATTTCTTCTGATTTCTCGTTGTCGAGGGAAATAATGGCGTAAATCAATTGTCGTTCTTTTCCTTCCTCATTAATCACAAACTAAGTTGTCTTCCATCGAGCTTCAGCAGCAGCCTTGGCAATTTCCCTACGCCGCTCAGGCGTCAGAATGGAAGCACGAGCCTTCCCGCCCTTGCTTCCATTCTCTGCTTGGACAGGATGCTTGTAACCAGTGTCCTCGATTTCGCCAATGGCAATCCTGGCCACGTGCACGGCACACTGAGTGACCCCTGCTGGCCTTGTTTGTCCATTCGGTCCCTTAGGCATGGTTTGCTTTTCTCCTTTTTAAGGTGCTTGCAGGAGGAAAGACCGTTGCCCTGCAAGCACCTTAGACATTGCCTACTAAAATAGCACAATCCCCAAATAGTAACCCATCCTCGTGCTGCCTTCGCTGTAACGCTGAAATTCCTGTTGGGGGTCTTTGACGAAGATGTAACCATCCCCAACAGTCAATTCATGTTCTTCCTGCACATCTGGAAAGGAATCGAACGGCGTCCAATCTGCAGGCGGGGCTTCGAGCCATTCGGTAGTAGCCATAAACACGCCACGTACGGACTCTTCCGAGATTCTCTCATCCCAGTAAGTCCACCCTTCTCTATTGGAGACCCAGTCCAGACTGTTGTCATTGTAGCCCTGGAACTCCAACAACAACATCGAAAACCCTGCTTGGACTACGACGGTGTCCGTTACCGTGGACACGGCTACCGTATCGATGTTCACATCCGAGGCTCCGTGAACTTGGATGTTGTCGCCCTGAATATTTACGACGACGCACTGTGCCGCATTGTTTCCTGCATCTGTTGCCGTTGAATCTCCCTCTGCTACAAGCTTCGGCGCTACCGGAGATAGGGTCTGATCGCCACATCCCCATAGTGCCAATCCGAACACTACTGCAATTATGCGCCTCATTTCGTTGTCCCCTTCCCCCCAGTCCCAAGTGGGAGGTATGGCGGCTGTCTCCGCATGAGACAGGCCGGGCGCTGGAACAACGGCCGTTTACCGGCTGTTCTATGGGTATTCCCTTGGCTCCGGTTACGCGATGTTCTGGTCCGGTACCAACAGGTATCGTATTCCCCACTGCACCCGACCAAGTCGGGTTTTCGAAAACGGCCATTGTCCCGAATGAGAACATACGCTTATACAGATTATTAGTCAATTTTGTTCACTGGATTGGGTAAGCATTTATTTCAGATTGACACACTACCCGATGTTCTTCAGGCAGATCATCGAGGCGTTCTTGGAGCGCACCGATCCGGCCTCGAGCATGGTGAAGCCGGCGCACATCCACATCACCAGGGCTCCCCAGACGAGGAACGAGAAGGTGTTGAGGATGAAGCCGGTTTCCTCCGCGGCCGCCGCGGTACCCGGGGCCAGGAGGATGCCGGCGGCGAAGAGCCCGCAAGCAGCAGCCGCCCCGGGAATCCGCGGGCGGCGGAGAATGGAGGATCGGTGTCGGCGTGCGTTCATGCGTCCTCCTCAGGCAGGGGTACGGAGTGCCATTCGAGGGTGGCGGCGTAAGGGGCCCGGGTGGCAGCACCGGGTGGCATGATGGGCCGGCGGGGAGCCCGCAACCGCAGGGATGCCGGTCCGCTGCACTTCATTTCCTGCGAGGCTATCCGAAGCTGTCCCGCGCTTCCTCCACCGTGGGGAAAATCTTCGTCAGGCGCGAGAAGCCGCTGATCTTCAGCACCTCCTGGATGTGTTCGGGAACGCGGCACAGGGCCAGGCCTCCCCCGGCGGCGCTGGTCTTCCTGATGGCGATCAGGAAAACCCGCAGCCCGGCGCTGCTGATGTAGTTGAGCTCGCCGCAGTCGACCACGAGGCCGGTGGCCCCCTGGTCGATGATGGAGCTCAGTTCCTCTTCGAAGCTTTTTGCGTTGGCGGAATCAACGCGGCCGCTAACGGCCGCGACTGCGGTGCTTCCGGTATGGCTGGTCTCGAGGTTCATGCATCGTCCTCCGGGTGCGCCTCGGTGGGCTGCACGAGGTTCAATCGATTGCACCCGTCCACCCGCTCGTAGGAAAGCGCGTGAACGAATGCCTTGGCGAGATGGATGCCGAGGCCGCCGACAGGGCGGCCAGAGACGGGAAGGGTCAAATCGGGCTCGTCGGCGTCCTCGAGCGGGTCGAAGGGCCGGCCGTTGTCCTGGACGACGACCTCGAGCCGGGTGTCGTTGAGGTCGAAGCTCACCGTGATGTCCGGATCGGGTGCCCACTCCTCGAATCCGTAGGAGATAACGTTGGTCAGTATCTCGTCCAGTGCCAGCTGGAATCCGAAAATCGTTCTGTCCGGCAGCCCATGCTCGGCTCCGAAGCGTTCGAACTGCTCGGCAACGCGCCTGGGCTCTTCGGGATCGAGCCTGACCTCCAACTCGAAATTTGAGTCCACTTCGCCGCTCCTCCAGGACCAGGATGCCGACTCGCCGAACGTTCGACCGGTTCGGCTTAGGAAAGGTACAAAATGGCCTATCCGGTGCATACGTGAAAGTTGGTCAAGTCTGGCAGGGTCCAGCAACAAGGGGGGTCCCGGTTTGGAATTCGATCTCCTGCCGCTCGGTTCCGGCCGGCCGTGGAACCGGACAGGTTGCCCGAAGGGGGCCTCCCAGGTCGGAAAGCGCGTCCATTGTTGCCGATCTTTCCCGGCGTAGGTTGAATGCTGTTGATTGCGCCCAAAGCGGAGGGGCGTTGGCCGGACATCCCAGGCGTGGTGAAGCCCCGGGGTCGAGATCGAGTTGTTACCGTAACTTCAGGAAATCCTAACCTTGAGGGAGGAACATGCTGCCGATCGTCGATACGCATCTGCACCTGTGGGACCTGGCGCGGTTCTCGCTGCCCTGGCTCGACGGGGAGGGAACCGGGCCGTTGCAGGGGAATCACCTCCTCAGCGACTATCTCGCCGCTGCCGCGGGGACCGGCATCGACCGGACCGTCTACATGGAGGTCGACCTCGACCCTTCCCAGCGTCCGGAAGAAGCGGAGTTCGCCATCTCTCTGTGTTCGGCTGGGGACAATCCGGTTTCGCGGGCGGTGATCTCGGGGAGCCCGGGGGAGGAGGGTTTCCGAGGCTACATCGACCGCTTCAAGGGGAACGAGTTCATCAAGGGGGTGAGGCAGGTGCTGCACGTGCCGGCTGCAGGGCCCGGCCGCTGCCTGCAGCATGGATTCGTCCGCGACGTCCAGTATCTCGGCGAGGCCGGCCTGAGCTTCGACCTCTGCCTGCGGCCGGGGGAGCTGGGGGACGCAGTCGGGCTGGTGGACCAGTGCAAGGACACCCGCTTCATCCTCGACCACTGCGGCAACGCCGACCCGAACGTCGTCAACGGCGCCGCGGGGTACGATCCGGACAACCCCTTCAGCCACACCCGGGAAGAGCAGGCCGGTCTTCTGGCCGGAAATGCCGAACGGCTTTACGGACTGGAGTGAGAGCATGGACCCTTTCGAAAAGGTGGGAATCGGCGACACAGGAGTGACGGTGACGCGCCTGGGCCTCGGCGGCGCGCCGTTGGGAGGCATGATCCTGGCGGACGGGATTTACCGGGGCTGCGGCTACGCGGAGGCCCTCGCCATCATTCGGCGCGCCCATGAGATGGGGGTGCGCTATTTCGACACGGCGCCCCTGTACGGCGAGGGGCGCAGCGAGGTGCGCTACGGGCGGGTGCTTGGGGAGTTTCCGCGTGAGTCGTTCGCCATCTCGACCAAGGGCTCGCGGCGGCTGCTGCCCGACCCCGAAAACCCGGAGCCCTGGAGCGAGGATGGGATACCGCGCTGTACCTGCGCCTTCGACTTCAGCGCCGAGGGGCTGCGGGCATCCCTCGATTCCAGCCTTCAACGGCTGGGGTTGGCCGCGGTCGACATCTTCTTCGTCCACGACAGCGACTTCAAGGGGCAGCACGGCGACGAGGTCTTCGTCGAGGCGCTGGAAGCCGCGGTAGAGCTGCGGGCGAGCGGGGCGGTCAGGGCGATCGGCATGGGGATGAACGAGTGGGAACGGACGGCGCGGATGGTGGCGCGTTTCGACCTCGACTGCATCCTCCTGGCCGGGCGCTACACCCTGCTCGACCAGTCCGCCCTGCCGGAGCTCCTGCCGCTGTGCGTGGAGCGCGGCGTCAAGCTGGTAATCGGCGGGCCGTACAACAGCGGCATCCTCGCCGGCGACCTCGGCAGGCCGGTCTCCTTCGACTACCAGCCCGCCCCCGGGCACATGGTGCAGCGGGCCCGGGAGCTCAAGACGGTCTGCGACCGCCACCGCCTCGACCTGAGGGCGGCGGCGCTGCAGTTCCCCTTCGGACATGAGGCGGTTGTTTCGGTGGTGCCAGGCGCCGCCTCGGTGGCCGAACTGAAGGAGAACGCGCGCCTGATGCAGGAAGAGATCCCGCCGGCCCTGTGGGCGGATCTCGAGGCGGAGGGGCTGCTGCCGGAGGGGGTCGTCCCCCGGGCCGGGTAGGGAGCCGGGGTCAAACCCGGGCGCTTCAGCGTCTCACGACTTCACGTCTGCTGCTTCGTCCAGTCCATCCGGCTGGCTCCCGGGTTCCCCTTTCTCCATTCCGGCTTCTTCTTCCTCTGGACGAGGGTCGTCTCCATCGTGGGCGAGGCGTCCCGCGAGCATCTCAGCAAGCGGGGCGGTGATCTCCATGCGCTCGAAGATGATCTTGAGGATGGCCGTTATCGGGGTGGCGAGAAGCATTCCGACCGCTCCCCAGATCGTCCCCCAGACGATCAGGGCCAGCAGCAGGGCGACGGGATGCAGGTCGAGGGTTTTTCCCATCAGCTTCGGGTCGACGATGTTGCCGACGATGAACTGCACCGTTGCCGGCAACAGGATGGCGAGCACGCAGGTCGTCAGGGAGAGATCCGGGCTGACGATCAGGACCGGAAGAGGCAGGAGGGTGGCGATGACCGATCCGACGCTCGGAATGAAGTTCAGCAGGAAGGCGAATACGCCGAAGACGAGGGCGAGATCGATTCCAAGCAGCGCCAGAATGATTCCGACGAGCCCTCCGGTCAGGGCGGAAACGAGCGACTTGACGATGATGTAGCGCTGGATGCGGGACTGTACTTCGTTCCAGAAACGGTCCCGCGTCAGCTCGAGTTCGGAGCCACCGGCGAGCATGAAGCCGACGAAGATCATCACCAGCAGGCCGCTCGAGAGAAGGCTCAAAAGCTCGTTGGTCACGGTGACGAGGATGGTGCCTGCCGTTGTCAGGGAAATGTCGGACAGCGAATCGACGGCGCGCCTGGCCTCGTCCTCGAAGCGCCCGGGCATCGCCGCCACGGCGACGTCGAGAAGCTGCACGAGCCGCTGCAGGTAGTCGTCCGCCCGCGCCGCCAGTTGCCCGACCGACGTCGAGATCAGCACCCCGAGCAGACCGAGGATCACGAACCCCGCGGCCAGGGTGGCGAGTATGGCCAGGAGTCGCGGGAAGCGCAGATGCCGTACCTGAAGATTTATCAGGGGGAAGAGGCCGAAAGCGATGAGAACGGCGAACACGAATGGAACCATGACCGAGCGCAGCCAGAAGAGCGCTGCGGCCACGGCTACGATGGTGAGAAGGAGCAGACAGACGGTCTGAATCCGCTGGTCCTGGCCGGGGGCGTTCATTCAGTATTTCCTCGAGGGCTGCTCATTCGCTCTGGATTGCGGGGGATGAATTCCCGGTGAGGTAACCGTACCAATTTAAATGAAAGTCGTCGGCCTTGGACGGACCCGGAGGGAGCTCCGGGGCGATGCCGCCGATGCCGCCGATCTGGATGCCGATGCTGCTGAAGTTGGCGAAACCGCACAGGGCATAGGTGAGAATGGCGACGGAGCGAGGGCTCAGCTCCACGCCGGAGCCGGCTGCATCCACTGGCTCAGCTGGACGTAGGAAACGAATTCGTTGATCACCATCTTCTTGCCCAGCAGCTCGCCGGCATGCAGACAGTCGCCGACCTCGATCCCCATCAGCCAGGCGAAGGGCGCGAAGAAATAACCCAGCGTCGCCGACAGGGACCATGGCAGGGCTTCCGTGCCAAGTAGGTAGCCTACCCCCCGGACCCAACAGTCCTATCCCCCCGCCGAGCAGGGCGATCATCACCAGGAGTTCGAACAGGCTGATCAGCGGTTCCATCCGACCTGCCAGTTCCGTGAAGGCTGCCGTCTTCAGGGGAAAGCCGGGGAAGTACCCGGGGGGGAGAAGGTGAAATCCCGGTGGGCGCTGCCAGGGAGTCAGGGCCCACCGGGATTGATCCGAAGCCGACGAGCCGCAGAGTGCCTGCTCCGGAAACATCGGAACAGCTGTTGCTACTTCAGAGCCTCACCCGGCGTCCACTCTGTCTCTATTGGCTCGGCCTCGCCATGGTAGGCGATTTGGAGCGGTTCCATCATGGCTTGTATCCCTGCGGACGAGAAAGCCGCGTCCCTGTTGTCTGCTTCCAACGATGCAACCGTGGCCTGGGTGCGCTCGGGCAGGGAAATGAAGTCCGGATAGTACCACATCGTGAGCACGGTCCGGCGCTGGTTGGACCGGTTGGCATGTGAAGCGTGCAGCAGGCTGCCGTATCCCATCACGAGATCTCCGGCTTTGACGGGCACGTCGACCTCATCATCTACCCGCGAGAACCCCGGATCGTCGGGATTGGCGAACGTTCTGAGCTCATCGGTATGCCTGGGGGAAATCCGGTCGTGCAGCGGATGACGCTTCAGGTGCGACCCGGGGATCACGCGCAAGCACCCGTTTTCCGGGGTCGTGTCGGTCAGGTAGTACATCAGGAAGCATTGTATGGGCTGCGTCGTATAGCTCACCGGGTCATCCCAGAAGCGGCCATCTTCGTGCCAGAACAGGGGTGGACTGTGCGGTGGTTTGCTGATGATGCGCCCGTGTCCAAACTTCGGCTCGTCGAATCCGAGGGTTTTAAGCGCCGAGAGCGCGTTGGGGTGGGCGATGAGCTCGGCCATCACCGGATGCCGGTTTCTCGAAGTGGCCGCGGCGTTCGATACGCCGGCCATGCCGTCTGCGGATAAACAAAACCACCATCCTCAATAGACGTAGCGGAAGCCGATCTGCACCTCGCGCGGGTCGCCGAGGCCGGACTGCACGGTGCCGTCGAAATTGAACAGCAGGGCGGCGCTGGAGGGGTCGCGGAAGTTGTCGGTGTTGAGCAGGTTGAAGACCTCGACGATGGCCTCCAGCCGGCCGCCGCCCATCCGGATGGGCTTCGACAGGCGCAGGTCCCACGAGAAGGACTCGTTCTCCTTGCGCAGGGTGTTGCGCGCGAGGATGCTGCCGTCGCCGCAGATGCGGTCGGAGGCGGCGCCCCAGGGGATGACCGCCGGCTGTCCCGAGCCCCGGTTGCCGGCGCCGCAGAATTCGGAGACCGGCTGCGCCGAGTAGTAGCTCAGGCGGTTGTTGAGCAGGAACCCGCCGGGCAGCGCCGCCAGGGCCCAGGCGTTGAAGCGGTGGCGCTGGTCGCGGTTCGAGTAGCCCCACTCGCGGTCGAGCCGGCTCGCGTCGACGTAGCGGAAGGTGAAGGGATCGCGCTCGTTGTCGTCGTCCGACCTGTCCCACGACAGCGTGTAGTTGACCTGGAACTGCAGGTCCTCCCCCAGCATTTGCCGCAAACCGAAACCGAGGCCGTGGTAGCGGGACTCCGCGGTGCTTTCGACCACGGTAAGGTCGCCGATGCCGTTGCCGCCGTCCGCCCCCAGGCCGGTCGACCAGGGAGAGCCGAAGACCGCGTCGTTGCGGTTGACGAAGCGCGTCAGCCGGTCGGTCCGGGACCAGGTGTACCCGAAGGAAGCGACCAGTCCCGAGGCATGCAGCTCGCGTTCGACAGCCGCTTGCAGACTGATGGTCCGCGGGTTCCGGAAATCCCGGTCGAAGACGAAGATGTTGGGCCGGAAGGGATCGCCTGCGGGAGTGGGCAATAGCTCTCCGTAGGTCGGCGGCGGCCCCAGAACGGGGGTCAGCGCGCTGGAGCGGAAGATCGTCTGGCCGCGCGAGCCGTTGGTCGAGCGTGTGCCGGCGAGGTTGAGGCCGGGGATGCGGGCGTGGTAGATCCCGGCGCTGCCGCGCAGCAGGGTCCTGTTGTCGCCGTGCAGATCCCAGGCCACCCCCAGGCGCGGCTGGAACATGTCCAGGTCCGAGGGAATCCTGCCGTTGGAGGGGAACTCGTAGGTGCCCGTCTCGTTGGTCACCTTCCGGCCGATGAAATCCGCAAAAAACACCTCCTCGGGATCGGTGATGGCGTCAGGCTGGATCTGCGCCTCCCAGCGCAAGCCGTAGTTGAGGGTCAGCCTGCTCGAAGCTTTCCAGCTGTCCTGAACGAACAGAGCCAGATCGTGCTGCGGGATGTCCTGGGTGCCCGCCTCCTCCACGGTCAGCCCCCCGGCGCCGGCGTGTTGCAGGTAGATGAGGACCGGCCCGGTGATCTCGGTCCCGTCGGGACAGGCCCCGGAGGCGCCGGTGCTGCCGTCGGAGCACTCGACGTAGCCGTTCCCCTGCTCGACGAAGCGGAGAAAGCCGTCTGTCGAGCTGAAGATGTAGCGGCCGTTGGCGAAGCCGATGAAGGTCTGCACCGATTCGACCCGGTTCCACTCGATGCCGGCCTTGATCAGGTGGTCCCCCTTGGCAACGGAGATGTTGTCGAGCAGCTGGATGCGGGTGTCGTAGTACTCGACCGGGATGAAGTAGGGCATGCCGAAGCGGTAGCCGTGGAGGAAGTCCATGGCCGTGTCGGGGAAGGGCCGCCCGGTTTCGGGGTTGAGCGGCCCCCTGTAGGGACGCGGGCGGTCTTCGCGGGAAACCTGGAAGCGCAACTCGTTAGTCGCTGTCGAGGAGAGCAGCGACAGCAGGCTGCCGTTGAAGGCGTGGGACCAGTCCCTCTCGACGGCGTTGGCGCTGCGGGCCCAGGAGTCGACGTCGAAGGTGCCGTTCTCCTGCTCCGACCAGGTGTAGTTGTATTTGAAGGTGGCGTACTGATCGTCGGAGAGGCGGAAATCGATCTTGGCGAGGAAGGCGCGGGCGTCGTCGGTGCGGTCGATGGGGCCGTAGTCCCCGGCCAGGGCCCCGTCGAACTGCGCGTCCATGAAGGCGCGCAGCCGGCCCTCGATGCGCCCGCTTTCCTGCTGCCGGGTGTCCCTGAGCAGCTGCTGATCGTAGGCTGTGAAGAAGAAGGCCCGGTCCCTCAGCAGAGGTCCCCCCAGGGTGAAGCCGGCCTGCCCCTGGCTGAAATCCGGCTCGCGTTCCAGTCCGTCGTGCCTCGCCGTGCCCGACAAGGCCCCGTTCTTGCCGTAGAAATGCAGGGAGCCGTGCAGCTCGTTGCTCCCCGATTTGGTGATGACGTTGACGAAGCCGCCGCTGGAGCGGCCGAACTCGGCGTTGGCTCCCTGGGGCACCACCACGATCTCCTCGACCGCATCGAGATTGAAGGTGAATGCCGGGCGCTGGCCGCCGCGCTGCTCGCCGAAGAAGGGGTTGTTGAAGTCGGCCCCGTCCACGGAGACGTTGTTGTGAATGCCGCGCTGCCCGGCGATGCTGAGCTCGTCCCCGTCGGGGCCCTGGACGATGGCCACCCCCGGGGTCAGCTGGGTCAGGTTGAGGAAGTTGCGGCCGTTGTTGGGCAGGTCGCGAACCGCCTCTTCCGGCAGCCGCGTCGCCGCCTCGCTCTGGGTTATGTCCACCGCGGGCAGGGCGGCTGCGACGATTACCTCCTCCATTTGCGGAACCAGGTTGACGATCAGCTCCACGGTTTCGCCGACCCGCACCTGAATCCCTGTTTTCCGCAGTTCGCTCCAACCGGGTGCCTGCACTGTCACGTCGTAGTTGCCGAGAGGGAGCAAGGCCGCGGTGAACCGCCCGAGGTCGGACGAGACGAGGGTGCGCTCGTAGTTGGTCCGGGTCTCTTTGAGCGCGACCGCTGCGTCGGCTACGGGGCTGCCGAACTGGTCCCGGACGAAACCGCGGATCACCCCGGTGGTTGCCTGCGACTGGGCCTCACCGGAGCGGTCGGGCAGGAGGATCGAGAACAGGGAAACGAGGCACAGAATGCCCGGTCGCCGGATCAGCATCGAGGATCTCATGCATGAGCGGGAATGCGCGGCAAGCGATCGGCGGCTTCCCACGTGGTGATGGATGGCGCCGCCTGTCAGATCCCGCGATTTAACTCGGGGACACGAGTTGCACAAGCACCCTCACCTTGCGCCGCCGCTTCAGAAACCGGCCTGGAAGGTGAAGGTGTGAAGCGCGTCGAAACGGTCGACGCTGCCGTAGGCGTAGTCGAGCCGGGAGCGGGTCTTGCCGCCGGGCAGACTCAGCCCCAGTCCGAAGCTGTTGCCGAACAGGTAGGAGTCGTCTTCGGCGCCGGCGGCGTAGTCGAAACCGCCGCGCAGGGCCAGGAAGCCGTTGAGCACGTACTCGACCCCGAGCTTGTACTGGTCGTAGCTGTAGTTCTGGTGCTCGAAGACCGAGCTGAAATTCAGCTCCCCCATCGACTGCACGGGGTAGTTCCAGGCCAGGCCCAGCTCGAAGGTCGAAGGCAGATCGGCCGAGCTCGCCTGGACGCTGTAGAAGGAAGGGCCGCGCCGCAGGGAACCTATCTCCCCCCGGTTCAACAGCGCCGGACCATCGTACCTCTGCCGCTGGCCGATATGCTTGACGGCCACGCCGAGGTCCAGCCCTTCGATACCGCCGAGATCGAAATACTGCAGCCCGGCGCTGAAGGACATGCCCGTCGCCTGGGCGCGCTCGACCCGGTTGGTTACGTAGTGCAGGGTCGTGCCGAGGCCGATGCGGTCGGTAAGGGCGCGGCCGAAATGGATCCCCAGGGTCAGGAAGGTCGGCTTGAAGGTGGCCCCCGTTCCGTCCGGCTGGGTCTCGGTGGTGATCGGAATGTCCCCGAGGTTCAACGACTTAATGCTCAGGGCGAGGTTGCCGATGGAGGGGAAAAGGCTGCCTACCGCGGCGTAGTTGACCTGGATGCCGGCGATGTAATCCATGGTCGACACCATCAGGTCGACGTTGTTTGCGGAACGGCACAGTCCCGCGGGATTCCAGTGCAGGGCTTCGACCCCCGAGGTCGTGGCGATGGAAGCACCTCCGAGGGCCATGTCGCGGGCCCCCACCGGAATCAGCAGCTCGGGTGCCGCGGCCGTTCCGATGCGGTCGCGCCCCGCCGCGTGGGCATGCACGCAGCCCAGGAAGAGACAGGCCGCCAGGAGGAGCCGGACGCGTTGGTAGATCCGAATCATGACAGGTCTCCTGTTCAGGGTTTGCCGCCGCTCAGTAGCTTTCCAGGAACTGCTGTTCCTGCAGGATCACCACCTTCAGGACACGGTTCCTGCGGACATCGGGCAGTTCTATATGGGCGAGGTAGATGCCGCTGGCCACCGGCAGGCCGTTGTGGTTGTTGAGATCCCAGCGCAGGAACGGGTCGGGACCGCTCTTCTCCAGGACACGCACGAGGTTGCCGGCCAGATCGTACAGCCGGACCGTCGCTTTCTGCGGCAGGTGGCTGAAGGTCACGAAGTGGCTGTAGGGGGAGGTCTCGGCCTTGTTGACGCCGTAGTAAGGATTGGGGAAGACGTTGATGAGGGCGGCGTCCTCTTTCTGCCGTTCCGCATCGAAGGAGGTGACTCTGAGGGTGTAGAGGCCGGGGGCGACGTTGAGGAGAAAGAAGCGCCCGTTGGAATCGGTCTCGGTGCCGGCCTCGGTCTCCACCAGGAGGACGTTGGCATCGGGCAGGGGGTACCCGGTCAGGGCATCGCGCACCGTCCCGGTGATCTTCCCTCCGGCCGCATTCGCGGTGTCAGTTACTGAAAGGGCGGCGCACCCGGCAGCCGCCAGCAGGGGAAGCAAACGGCGGTTCAGCATTAGCAACCTTCCTCTCTCGACAGGCCCGGCCCGCCAGGTATTCGGCAGCACATACCAAATCCCGGGCGGCGGTTGCGCCCGCCGCGCCGGCTGTTAGGGCCGTCAGTCATTTTCCGGTGGCCAAAAAAAAGAGGGCCGCCGGGTTACCTTGCGACAAAGGTATCCCGATGGCCCCCAGGAACAAAGCCGATTTTTTATTGGCAGCTGGAGGCGAGCCGGGAAGCCCGCTTGCTCATCGCCGCGCCGGCTCCGGGGTTCCTGCCGTGCCTCGGTCCGGGAGCCGGCGGTCAGACAGCGAAGGCGGAGGTCAATCCGGCGGAGCCAAAAGCATGTTCACGGACGCAAACCCGCCTTCAGGCTGCCCCAGGTGGTTGGGGCGACGGCACTGGCGATATCGATACGCATGAACTCCAGGGGGTCGACCTCGCCATCCACGAGGGTGGCGATAGACAGGGTGTCGCCGTCGAGACGGTAGGTGCCGAGGTTGTCGCCTGCGAATCCGCCGAGGAACTCCTCCTCGTTGAACCCGGCGATGATCTCGTCGACAACCGCCTGCTCGAACGCAGGGAAATCCTATCGGAAACTCCGCCGAGGTCGGCGGCGATACGGGAGTGGGTGCGGGCAACCTCGGTCAGCACCTCGACGGAGTCCCGGCCGTCGACGTACATCTTCAGCTCCGTCAAGTCGGCAAAAAGACGGTCCCCCTCGACCCGGCAGGTGCCGGTGCCGCGAGCGGTGAATTCCTCAGTGGGGGGATCGCGTCTCCCGCCTCGGCCAGGAAGTTATCCGATGCCGAAATGACCTGGTCGAGCTGGAAACCACCGTCCTCCTCAAAGGTCAGGCGAATGGTGACGTCGCCGACTTCGGGCTCGGTAAAGCTCGTCTCCCAGGTACCGGTAAGAGAATCGTCCTGGGCGAAAATCTGCAGGCCGCAGCCCCGCATGGACTATATCAACGGGCTGCTAAGGTTTCCAGGGATAGTGCGCAAACTGCCTGTCCCAGTGGTAGCGCTTCCGGGCGGCGGCGCGGGCGGCGGCGCGGAACCGTTGCAGACTCCGCGGGTCGTCGATCAACCTGTTGAGGTCCCTGGTGATTTCGGTCGGCTCGAGGCTCTCGAAGACGATCCCGGCATTTTCCGCCTTGACGACGCTGGAAAGGAACGGGAGGTCGCTGGTGGCGAGGGCGAGGCCGCCCATCATGTACTCGAACAGCTTGTTGGGGGATGCGTAGGTATTGTTGAGGTTCACCGGTTTGTAGGGGATGACGCCGATGTCGCATTGCCCGACCACCTGCATGCCCTCGTCGCGTGCGAAGCGGCCGCTGAACCGGACCTTTTCCCCGAGCCCCGCGGATTCGACCAGCGCCTCCAGCCCCCCCTGCAGCGGGCCGTCCCCGGAAATCGTCAGGGTGCCGCCCTCGACTCCGGCAAAGGCGAGAACCAGCTCCTCCAGACCGCGGTAGGCCTGGAGCCTGCCCTGGTAGAGCACGCGCACCGGGTCGCCGGCAGTACGGCCTGCCTCCTCCGCGGCGAGAGGGGGGCAGTTCATGACCACCGCGGGGGTGTGCGGCAGCCGGTAGGTTTTCTCCAGCAGCTCCGCGATGAACGGGTTGACGGTGACCACGTGATCGGCGCGGCCGATCGTTTCCCCTTCCCTCTCGCCCCAGGTGCGATTCGCCAGGCTGCCCTCGGAGGCCATTCCCGGCCAGAATTCGTGGGCGTCGTATAGCAGCTCGCGGGCCGCCCCGGAATCCTTGAGCGCGCAGCCGGCCTCCAGGGTGAGAAGGTCGTTGCAGTGGACGAGATCGAAGCGCTCGCCGGAGAATGCCCGGATCATCCGCTGGTTGATCGCGGCGGTGGTGCGCAGCAGGTGGCGGAAGTTCGCCGAAAGCACCGAGGTGCGGAGGAGGGACCGGAACCCGGAGGGAGGGGCCTCCTCGTGCAGGCTGGTTGCCGCGTTTCCGATCCGGCGCCCCATGCGCCCCTGAAGCAGGGAGTACCAGCGCTTGAGGATGAAGTCGGGGGGGTGGGGGAAGCGCACGATCCGCATGCGCTCGTGCAGTTCCTTTTCTGGACGGCCTCCCGGATTGGTGCAGCCCACGGTGACCTGCGCCCCGGCATCGAGAAGGGAGGTGCAGGTCTTGAAGACGCGCGCGTCCTCGAGGGCCTCGTTGACGACCAGCACCAGCACCTGCGCGGGCGAGCTCATCGGTTTCTCCGCAGCCATCAGCCCAGGAGGAAGGTGATTCCGCGCTCGGGATCGACCGGCCCCGGACGTACCATCAGGGTACCGTTCCGGCGCCGTTGTTCCACGGCCTCGCCGCTTTCCAGCGACACCTCCCCGGAGCGGAGAGGAACGGAAAAGGCGAACTCCATCTCCTCAGGGACCGGAACCCCGGCGATCCTCCAGCGGCCGGGATTGAACTCCAGGCTTTTCAGGACCCGCTCCCTGGCCAGCCACCAGTCGCACAGCTGCCGTCCGGTCATGGCGCGGCAGCTGTCCTCTCGAGCCCGGGAGAGAAGCTTCCGGTAGAAGGCCTCGAGCCCTGGGATCTCGAGCGGGTCGAGGCAGCCGGGGTGGAGGAGGAAGCTGAACATGCCTCCTGCCCCCCTGGCGAGGCGGTAGGCCTCGAGGACCTCCGCGGCCGCGGTTTCCGGGTCCGAAGCGTGCAGGAACAGGCCGTCCATGCAGTGCAGCGGAAGCTCGACCAGGTCGCTCCCTTCCGCGAACGGGAACCAGGGAGCGGCCATGCCGTCGCGAAACCCTGCCCGGTCGGAAAAACCCCGGCTGGCATCGTAGCGCAGGCCTGCTTCCGCAGCGGCGGCCCAGGTGTTTCCGTGGCGGAACATCAGGTAGTGAAAGCGGAGGCCGTCGAGCCTGCTGCCCGCCTGCTGCTCGAGTTGCTCGCGCTGCCGGCGCAGCTCCGCGGCCTCGAGGAAGGCGTCCCGGACTCCGTGCAGGCCGATCTCGCAGCCCCGGTCGCCGATCCTGCCGAAGGCTGAGGCAAGTTGGGTTGCCGGGCGCCGGTACACCGGGTCTATCGGCCGGGTGCGGCGGTCGTAGTCGCCGCCGAACGGGGCGAAGAACCAGGTCGAAGGGAACCCGGATTCCGCTTCGAGCTGCAGCAACTCGTCGAAGCGCCAGTAGGGATCCCGGCCTCGCAGGCCGGCGGCGATGGAGCGAAGCGTCGGGCCCGGGCTCTTCCGTCGCAACGCCGCAAGGGCGAGCTCGTACAGTACCCGCTTTCCTGTCCACTTTTTGACGGCGTCGACGTCGTGGCTGAGGAACAGCGCCATCGGCGCGGAGGCCGGCCAGCGCGGGATGGAAAGCAGGGGAAGCCCCGCCCTGTCGAAGACGCGGCGCACTGCCTTGGCGACCAGGTTGTAGTGACAGGAGACCGTCGGGGTGCGGTAGGCCGCGGGGGGCGGCGGGTTGTGTCGCCCGTGTTCGTCGGTCCCGGTCCTCGCTTCGAAAGCGCCGCTGAGCAGGAGGTGCGATTCCGAGACCAGGTCGGCGGCGAAGAGAACCACCTCCGCTGTTCCGAGCCTGCCCTCCCAGGCCAACGCTCCCTGTTCGGTCGCCGCGAACGGCAGGAACCCCGGGACCGCCCGCGCATCGAAAGGGGCAAACAGCGGCACCGCGGCCCCGTCCAGCGGATAGACGTCGGAATTTCCGCAGGCGGCCGGATCGGCCGGGGGCAGGGCGGGAATGGCGACCAGGCCGCAGTAGCTCTCGGCGAGTGGCCGCAGGGAATCGAGGGAGCAGTCGCCGTACACCAGCGCGACAGGGGCCTGGCCTGACCCTGCTGCAACGGCAATGCCGGAATGGACGGGGAAGTTGCGGCGGAACAGGGAGGCCGCCTCCTCGAAATTGCGGTTGCCGGCCGCGGGAGGGGCTGTGATCAGCTCGAGCATCTACTGCTCCTGTCCAGTCAATTCTTCCGCCGATTCATCCGGATCGCCGCGTTGCCTTCGTTCCCCGTACACCCCCGGTACTCCTCGCCCATGCCCACGGGAACCGGCCTCGGGGGCCGAACCGCGGCAATCCGTTTCCGGGACAGGACACTGGGGGACACTCAGGATGTCAGAATGTCGATAATGGTTCCCGCCGAGGTGCCGTCGCCGTAGGCGTCGATGGTCCCCCTCGGGGCCTGGCGCTCGAAGCCGTCGACCGCGTCGAGAATCGCCTCCCTGTCGGCGCCCGCCAGGCGGTTCCACCCGGCTTGGACCGTCTCCGTCCACTCGGTTTCGTCGCGCAGGGTCACGCAGGGGGTGCGGCAGAACCAGGCCTCCTTCTGCATGCCCCCGGAGTCGGTGAGAACCGCCCGGGCCTTTTTCTGCAGCAGCACCATGTCGAGGTAGGAGACCGGGTTCGCCAGGCGGATCGAGGGAGCGACCTCCAGCCCCAGCTCCTCGACCGCCTTGCGCGTACGCGGGTGCAGGGGCAGAAACACGGGACGGCCGAGATCCCCCAGGGCGGCGAAGATCCCCCGCAGGCGTTCGGGGAAGTCGGTGTTTTCCGCCCGGTGAAGGGTCGCCAGGAAATACTCCTCCGGGTGCAGGCCCTGATCGGCGAGCACGGTGGAGCGCGTCTCCGCCAGGTCGGCGAACAGCAGGTGGACGTCGAACATCACGTCCCCGGTATGGAAGACGCCCTGGCGAATTCCCTCGTTGGCGAGATTGCTCACGGCCGCCGGAGTCGGGCAGAAAAGCCAGCGGGAAAGCCGGTCGGTCAACTCGCGGTTGATCTCCTCCGGCATGCGTCGGTTGAAGCTTCTCAGACCCGCCTCGACGTGGGCGACGGGGATGTGCAGCTTGGCCGCGGTCAAGGCGCCGGCCAGGGTCGAGTTCGTGTCGCCGTAGACCAGCAGCAGGTCGGGCTGTTCCTCAAGCAACACCGGCTCGAGGGCGATCATCATGCGGCCGGTCTGATCCCCGTGGAGGCCGGAGCCGATGCCGAGGTTGCAGGCCGGCTCGGGAATTCCGAGTTCGGAGAAGAAGATCGCCGACATCTCCCTGTCGTAATGCTGGCCGGTGTGGATGAGCAGCTCGCGGTGGCCGGCCCGGGCGGCGAGAAGGCGGGAAACCGCGGCGGCCTTCACGAACTGCGGCCGGGCGCCGATGACGGTGGCGATGTTCATCTGAAAGGGCAGGCTCCATCCGGGGAAGATCACGGCTCACCGGCTGCTGATTCCCGCGCGGCTGAACAGGTAAGGGTCCGGTATCCACGGGGGGACTCCAATCCGACATGCCTGACGGCTTCGGATCGAAAGTTGAAACCGTGGGGACCGCGGGCGGGGCAACGCCGCGGCAGGGAACCTCCGAAGCGGGCAGCCCCACCGGCAAACCTGTCTCAAGTATATGGAAATAGAGGGAGTTACGCTAAGCAGGCAAGGGGTCGGGTGGTGCGGCCGCCACGGTTCTCCGGGAACCGGGGGCGATGAATGGAAGTATCAGTAAGTACTATACCTTAGGGTGGACATTCAGGTTCGCGGTGAGTAACTTCCCAAAATCCGGACAGCATGGTTTCAATGCCCAAATCGAGATGGCCTACCGACTGATCCGCGGCGAGGAAGTTCCTGCCGGGGTGCGCAGAATCGCTCGCGAGCAGCTTCAGGCCGCGGTCGCCCACCTGCGGAGCCGTACTGGTTCGCGCGACGAGCAGATTCACGATGCCCGCAAGTGCATGAAACGTCTGCGCGCCCTGGTCCGCCTGGTGCGGACCGAGCTGGGGAAGGAGACGTACCGTCGCGAGAACGCCTGCTACCGCGGGGTCGCGGCGAAGCTTTCGGCGCTGCGGGATGCCGCGGCTCTGGTGGAGACGTTCGACGCCCTCACGGCCTGGCTGGGGAAGCGGCTTCCTCCCGACCGCTTCGGCGCCGTTCGCTCCCGCCTGATCGAGGGCCGCGAGCTCGCCCATCGATCCGGGGGCGTGACCCCTTTTGCGGTCGAGGCCGCGGTCGAGGAGCTCGAGCAAGCGGACGGCCGCGCCGCGGAATGGCCTCTCCGCGACGGCTGGAGGGGGCTGGAAGCCGGCCTCCGGCGCATCTACGAGCAGGGCGGCGCCGAGTTCGGCGCCGCGGCCAGCCTGCCCACCGACGAGGGTCTCCACGACTGGCGCAAGCGGGTCAAGTACCTCTGGTACCACCAACAGATCCTGGGATCGATCTGGCCGGAGCAGATGAGTACCGCCATTGCCCAGGCCGACGCCCTCGGCGACATGCTGGGAAACGATCACGACCTCTCCGTCCTGTCAGCTGCTCTCAGGGAGCGGTTTGCCGACACGGAAGACCCGCGCACCCTGGCCGAGCTCGACCGGGCCATCGCCGAGCGCCGGCAATGCCTGCAAATCGGGTCGATGCGGCTCGCCCGCAGGATCTACGCCGAGAAACCGGGGGCCTTCTGCCGCCGGATGCGCAGCTACTGGGAGGCCTGGGAGCAGGAAGCGTGCGGCGGAGGGGAGCCGGCGTCCGGCGCCGTCTGACGAATGACCTCTCCCGCTCTTCCAGCCTCCAGACTCCGGGCGGATGATCGCCTCGGGGAAGCCCTGTCTGCGGCCGGGAGAAGCAGAAGGGGCGTCCGCCGCGGGCGCATCGAACGGCGTCTCGTCATCAGCTTCGTGCTCCTGGTTGCGCTCGTCGTCGTCGGCAGCGGCTGGGTCCTGTACGAGCGAACCCTCGACAGCCTCGAGCGGCAGATGGGGAACCACCTCATGTCCGAGGTCGGGCTGATCGCCTCGGGGATCAGCGGCGACATCATCGTCGTGCTGCGCCCTGGGTACGAGACCTATCGTTTCTACCGCAACTCGACGAACCGGCTGCGCCGCGCCCAGGAGATGGTCGGGGCGCGCAGGATCTACGTTTTCGACCGCGACGGCCACAGCCTGCTCGACACCGAGCCGGGCATCGCCATAGGCCGGGAGTACCCCCGGCTGAAGTACCGCGACCGCATGGAGATGGAGAGACTCTGGGAAGGGGAGGCGACTCACACCATTCTTTTCACAGATGAAGCAGGGCTCGACTACATGACCGGGTACGCCCCGGTGTTCAACGACAGCGGCAAGGTGGTGGCCGGAGTCGCCGTCGACATCGGATCGGGCTACAGCAAGGCGATCCAGCGCTTCAAGCAGTCTGTCTACCTGTTCGCCGGCCTGAGCGCGCTGCTGACCCTGGTGGTGGCGCTGGCCCTGGCCCGGACCCTGACGCGGCCGATCCAGCGGCTGGTCACTGCGGCGCGCGAGATCGGGCGCGGCAACCTGGAGAGTGCCGTAGACACCTCGGGGCGCGACGAAATCAGCTACCTCGAGGTGACGATGGAGGAGATGCGCCTCAAGCTGCTGGCCAGGGACGCACAGCTGCGCCAGATGCTCAGTGGGGTCGCTCACGAAATCCGCAACCCGCTTGGCGGCATCGAGATCTACGCCGGCCTGATTGCCGACGACCTGCCGGAGGGGGACTCCCGCAAGGAGCACATCCGCAAGGTGATCGCCGAAGTCAGGAACCTCGACAGGGTGATCGCCGAGTTCCTCGCCTTCGCGCGCCAGGCTCCGCCCGAACCGGAGGGCATCTCCGTTGCCCGGCTTGTGGAAGACGCCGCCTTCCTGCTGTCGCCGGAGATGGAAGGCGCCGCTGTCGAGTATCATCAGCAAGTCTCCCCGGATCTCGTCATCTTCGCCGATCCCGAGCAGATCAAGAGGGCCCTCGTCAACCTGATGAAGAACGGCCTGCAAGCCATGGCGGGAACGGGAGGGCGGTTGTCGGTGCGCGCCGAACCGAGCGGGGCGGGGGTCGCCGTCGAAATCGAGGACACCGGTCCGGGTATCCCCCGCCACGTTCAGGCGCGCCTGTTCGAGCCTTTCTTCACGACCAGGGAGAAGGGGTCCGGCCTGGGATTGGCGATCGTCCACCAGGCGGTCGAGAAGAACCGCGGCCGCATCGACATCGCCAGCGAGCCCCGCAAGGGCACCACGGTCACCCTCCACCTGCCCGCTGCGAGGAGCGCCGCGGCGAGCCAACGGGTGCAGGCATGAGCCGGATACTGATCGTCGACGACAACGAAACCATGCGTTCGGGCATTGCCCTCGTGATGAAGCGCATGGGGTACGAGGCGTTCACGGCCGCCAGCGGGGTCGAGGCCCTGTCCATACTGGCGCGCCATGGGGGCGTCGACCTGGTGATTACCGACTACAAGATGGCGGAAATGGACGGGCTGCAGCTCCTCGAGGCGATCAGGAGGGACTTCGGCGACACCGACGTCGTGATCATCACCGCTTTCGGCGATATCGAGGTGGCAGTAAATGCCATGCAAAAAGGGGCCTCCGACTTCGTGGTAAAGGGAGACCGCACATACGAGGTGCTGCCGATCAAGGTCTCCAAGGTCCTCGAGCATCGACGGGCTCGATGGGAGCGGGATCGCCTGGACGAAGAGAACGAGTACCTGCGCGAGGAGATCGAGGATCGCTACGGCGAAATCGTCGGGCGGTCTCGGCATATCGCCCAGGTCCTTGCGAGGGTGGAAAGGGTGGCCGCCACCGACTCCTCCGTGTTGATTTACGGGGAGAGCGGGACCGGGAAGGAGTTGGTGGCGCGGGCGATCCACAACCGCAGCGCCCGCAGCTCCGGCCCCTTCGTCAAGGTCAACTGCGGCGCCCTGCCGGGGGGCCTGGTCGAGAGCGAGCTGTTCGGACACGAGAAGGGGGCGTTCTCGGGCGCCATAAGGATGAAGAAGGGGAAGTTCGAGCTCGCCTCCGGCGGCACCATTTTCCTCGACGAGATCGGTGACATTCCCCTCGAAACACAGGTGAACCTGCTGCGTGTCCTGCAGGAGAAGGAGTTCGACCGCGTCGGGGGGGAGCGCACCCTGAGCGCCGACGTGCGCGTCGTCGCCGCGACCAACCGGGCCCTCAAGGAGAAGGTTGCGGACGGCAGCTTCCGCGACGACTTGTTTTACCGGCTCGAGGTGATTCCCCTGCACCTGGCCCCGCTCAGGGAGCGCCGCGACGACATCCCCCTGCTGGTCGATCACTTCCTGCGCAAAAAATGCCGGGAAATGAACCTGTCCCTCAGGCGTCTGTCAGGGGCTGCCGTCGAGTTCCTCTGCCGCTATCCGTGGCCCGGCAACGTGCGCGAGCTGGAGAACGTCATCGAGCGCACCGTGGTCCTCGTCGACGGCGAGGAGATCGGGCCCGGCGATCTGCCGCTGGCCGAGGGGGCTGGCGAGCTGGACGGGGATTCGGATCCGATCCCGGCGAGCAAGCTCGCCCTCAACGATCAGCTGGAATCGCTCGAGAGAGACCTGATCTGCCGGGCGATGGAGGAAGCGAACGGCGTCAAGACCCAGGCGGCGGAGCTGCTGGGGGTGAAAACGAGTGCTCTCTATTACAAGCTGGAAAAGTATGGCATGGCGTAAACTGCTCGGGGTCGCGGTGGCGTTCCTGGGTGCGCCGGCTCTCGGCGAGGAGACCGAGGCCTGGGATCTCAAAGCCCTGAGGCTGGAGCGGGAGAACCTCGGGGTGATCCAGGAGTCGATGCACAAGTCGCGGCACCAACTCGCCCGCACCGCCGGCAACCTCTCGGCCGTCATCGACAGCCTGAAGCGGGTAGCCCCCGAATCGGGGGAGATGCGTATGGCGTTTCTCCAGGCAATGGCAATCGAGCGCGGGCTCGTCGACGCCGACCAGCGCATCGAACAGCTGAGCGCGGCCGAGGATTCCCTTCGCGAGCGCCTGCGCCTCGCCTGCGACTGGGAGATCAGCCGCCTCCTCGGAGCGCTGTCGAAAGTCCTGGACCGGGGGCTTCTGATGCAGATGATGATCCTGTGGGAGGAGCGCCAGAAGCTGGGCTACGACGTCATCGAGCCGGAGCTGGGTCGCTATCCCGTCGACATGACCGTCGCCGCCAGCGACGGACCGGACGAGATCCGGCAGAAGCTCGCCCTGCTGGAGGACCGCGCCAGCCTGCTGGGGGAGGAGGCCCGCCAGCTCGAGAAGCGAATCCGGTGGCTCGAAGACAAGGGCCGCAAGGTGTGGTCGCTGGCGCGCCAGTTCAGTCTACATGAGGGAGTCATTGAGGAGGCGTCTGCCGGTGCTTCGCCGGAATCACCTGGCCAGGGGAGCGCTGCCGTGAACTTCGCCGGGGATGGGGGACAGCCGTCCCGGACCGATTCCCGGAAGGGCGTGGTCGCCGTGGTCGCGCCGTGGGACTTCGTGTTCGAGCTGCACAAGCTGCACGCCCGGCGGCAGGAGCTGAAGGAGATGTCAGCCGTGGTCCAGGAGCGCATCGAGGCTTTTCGCGACCACCTGCAGGTGCACCTGCAGGAGCTCCACCAGGACCGCCAGTAGCTCCCCCTTCGCGGCCGGCTCCCCGGTTGCGACCGGGGCAGGGCCACTGGCACAGGCGGTCCCATCTTTACTTCGACGTCACCTCTTCTCCCGTCCAGCCTCCGTTCGCCCCCGGCCGCGGCAGTTCGATGGCCTCGCCGCGGCCGGCGCCCAGGGCCCGCTTCAGGGCGTCGTGGGCGATCCACGGGTCGACCCCGTCCCCGCACGTGAACAGATCGATCGCCGCGTACCCGTATTCCGGCCAGGTGTGAATCGCCAGGTGGCTCTCGCGAATCGCCACAACCCCGGATACCCCGCAGGGAGAGAAGCGGTGAAAGGTCGAATCGACGACCGCGGCGCCCGCTTCCCGGGCGGCGGCAATCATGCTCGTGGCGATCAGCTTCTCGTCGTCGAGAACCTCGCGCGGACACTCGTAGAGGTCGATCAGCACCTGCCTGCCCAGCCGGCGGCCCGGTTTAAGGCCGCTCTTCCCGTCGCAGCCCCGGTCCGGCGCGCCTCCGGGGGCCGCCCGCTCGTCACTCATAGCGCAGGGCGTCTATCGGGTTGAGCAGCGCCGCCTGGCGCGCCGGGTAGTATCCGAAGGTGATTCCGACCCCGGCCGCGACCCCGAAGGAGAGGGCGATGGTCCAGAAATAAACGATGGTCTTCCAATGTGCGTACAGGGTGATGAGCTTGGTGAGGGAATACCCCAGAAGCACGCCGAGCAAGCCGCCGATCAGGCTGACGGCGACCGCCTCGACGAGAAACTGGGCCATCACGTCCCTGCGGCGGGCTCCCAGGGCGCGGCGGATGCCGATCTCCCGCGTCCGCTCGAGCACGGAGGCGAGCATGATGTTCATGATGCCGATGCCGCCGACGACCAGGGAGATGCCGGCGATGCAGCCCATGACGATGTTGAAAATCCGCTGCGTGCTCTGGCTGTGGCGCAGCAGCTCCTCGGGGATGGCGATCTTGAAGTCGTCGACTCCCCGGTGCCGCCGGCGCAGGATCGAGCGGACGATGTTGGCCGCTTCCTGCAGCTTTTCCGACCCGGGCACCTTGATCGTGATCTGGGTGAGCTCGGCTTCGTCGGCCTCCCACTTGAACCGCTTGAGCAAGGTGGTCAGCGGCACGTAGATGTCCTCGTCGGTGTTTCTCACCTCGAGCACGCCCCCGACCTTGCCGCTGGCCGCCCCTTTGTCCTCGAGTACCCCGACCACGGTGAACCACTGATCGTGCAGCTTGACCTGCCTGCCGAGAGGGTCCTCGAAAAAGAACAAGGCGCGCTTGGCGTCGCTGCCGAGGACGCAGACCCTCCGGGCCTGCTCCAGGTCCTCGTCGCCGAGATAGACGCCCTGGCCCAGGCGCGCGTCGAGGACGTCGATGTACTCGGGAGTGGTCCCGACCAGCATGGTCTGGAACGAAGTGCCGCCTGCCCGGGCTTTTACCTTGATTTCCCTGAGGGGCGCGACGATCTCCGCAAGCGGGCAGATCTCGGCGAGCGCTTCCCCGTCCTGGCGGCTCAGACCCCGGGAGAGGTTCTGTCCTCCCCGGGCTTCCCCCTCTTCCCCTTCCCCGTCGCTTTCGGGGTTCCAGTGCTGGACGATGATGTTGTCGATCCCCATCTGCCGGATCTGGCTGAGGGCCTCCTGCCTGGCGCCCTCGCCGATCGACAGCATGGAGATGACCGCGGCGACGCCGAAGATGATCCCCAGCATGGTCAGGCAGGTGCGCAGCTTGTGGGCGGCGAGTCCGGCTACGGACAGCCCTATGGTTTCCCGCAGCTCCATCGGGTCCCGAGGCCGCCTATTCCGCGTTCAAGGCCGAGGTGGGGTCTGCCGCCTCCCCGGGCATGCCGCCGAGGTGCTCGAGCACCAGGGTCGGGTCGCGCAGGGCGACGCGGTCCCCGGGAGCCAGGCCCTCCTCGATGATGACGTAGTCGTCGTTGCGCTTCCCCAGAACGACCTTGCGCTCCTCGGTGTCTCCGCCCCGCACCCGGTAGACGAGGGTTTCCCCTCCCTTCTGGAACACGGCGTCGAGCGGGATGTAGAGGGGCAGGGCAGCGTCCCCCTTCTCCGCCCCGGGAGGCGGGCTGACCTCGAGGGAGTCCACCTCCCGGGCCGGTTCCGGGACCGTCTCGATCACCACCACCGAGGAGGCTGACATCCCCGGCTTCAAACGCTCGTCCTCCCCGTCCATGCCGATGACGACGTCGAAGACCTTGACGTTCTTGTCTCCCTCCTTCTCGTGGCCCAGGGAAGCAATGCTGGTGATCGAGCCGCTGAAGGTCGGACCGGGCAGGGCGTCGAGCTCGATGGCCGCCTGCTGGCCGACCTCGAGCTTGTCGACGTCGACTTCGTTGACCCAGGTCTTCACCTGCATCGCCGTCAGATCCGGAAGCGTCACCAGGGTGGCCCCACCCCAGGGCTCGTCGCCGACGCGGATTTTCTCGGGGCGGGATCCCTTCCAGATCTTCTCGTACACCACGAGCCCCGGCTTGTCGGCAAGGACCGACAGGCTCCCGAGGTCCTTTTCAGCCTTTTCGAGGCCGCGTTCCTTCTGGGCGACGTCGAGCTCCTGCTTCCTTTTCTCGGCTTGGTCGACGATCCGCTGGGCTTCGAATTTCCTGCGCGCCTGCTCGAGGGCGAGCTCGGACTGCCTGACCTTGAGCCGGGTCTCCTCTTTGTCGATCAGGGACTCGAATTCCATCTTCTTCAGCTTGAGCTGCGTCAGTCTGAACTCCGCCTCCTTGTTGAGGATGTCCGACTGCTGGCGCCCGATCTCGACCTTCTGGTTGGCGATCGTCTTCTCGAGCTCCGCTCTGCTCGCCTCCAGCGCCTGGCTCGCCTCGGTCACTCTCTTGACGAATTCCGCCTTGTCGAACTCGATGACGAGATCCCCGATCTCGACGGTTTCCCCCTCGGGGAACAGCTTGGTGATCTTGAGCTGGCCGCGCACCTGCGGGGCGTTGATCTGCTCGGCGTTCACCGCTTCGAGCTCGCCTTGGGAGAGCGCCAGGGTGATGCGGAACTCCCCCTGCCCGACGGGGAACGAGGCCACCTGCGCGGATTTTTCCGGCATCAACACCCGGAAACCGGCGACCAGGCCCGCGGTCAGGGCGATGGCCGCGGCACCGATGAGTCCGCGCCGGCGCCGCGAGGACGCGCGCCCGGGTTGGTGGCCGGAGTAGGTCATGGCGGCAAAGGTACCGAGGAGGCGTCGAGGGCGACAACGTCACCCGCTTGCAGGCCGGACTCGACAACGATCTCGGTGCCGCTGTGCGGGCCGATGGCCACCTCGACCGGTGTGAACCCGCCTGCTTCGGAGCGCCAGACGAAAGCGCGCCCGTCCTCCTGGCGGATCGCCGAAAGCGGAACGCGCACCGCGCCGGGAATCGAATGCAGGAGGATCTCGACCGCAGCCGACATCCCTGGATAGAGGCGGTCGTCCTGCTCTTCGATAACGACGACCATCTCGAAGACGTGCACGTTGGGGGCGTCCTCGACCTCCCCGGCCATCGGCGCCACCGCCGCCACCTCCCCGTGAAAGACCGGGCCGGGGAACGCCTCGAGCCGGATGAGCGCCTTATGTCCCGGCTTCACCCTGGTGACGTCCATCTCGCCGATCTGTGAAACCACCTGCATCGCCCTGAGGTCGGGAAGGCTCAGCAGGGACGTCCCGCCCCAGACGACGTCCCCCTCGGTCACCTTGCCGCTGCGGTCGGTCCCCCTCTTGCGGATGGTCTCGTAGACGACGATGCCCGGACGCCTGGCGTACACGGTGAGCCGGTCGAAATCCTTCCTCGCCTTGTCGTAGCGCTTCTCGTGGTGGGAGACGCGCAGGTCGAGGTTGGCGCGCTCGACGCGGTTGACGATTCTGCGGGCGTCGAGGTTCTCGCGCGCTTCGGCGATCGCCCGTTCCGCCTTGGCGAGCTCGATTATCCGCTCCTCGCGAACGATGGGGGAGGCGTACTCGCTGCGCTGCAGGTTGATGCGCGCCAGCTCCAGTGCGGCGTCGACTTTTTCTACCTCCAGGGCCATCCCGGCGAGGTTCTGCTTTTGGTTGGCAAGTCCCTTTCGCCGGTCGGCCAGGGCTTTCTCCAGCTCTCCGGCCTCGTCCTTGACCTCGGCATCGAGCTCGCTGCGGTCGAAGGCGAGAATGAGGTCGCCGATCTCCACCTTCTCTCCTTCGGGCCAGAGGTAGGTGATCTTCAACCTCCCGCGCACCTCCGGGGCGAGGACCTTCTCGTCCTTGCGGGCGCGGATTTCCCCCGCCTCGAAGTGGGAGACACGGAACTCCCCCCTGTCGACGACGAAGGTCTCGACGGCTTCCCCCTTACCTGTGCCCGAGCCGGAAAGGGCGAGCATGCCGCCCGTGGCAGCGGCGACTGCGACTGCTCCCGCGGCGGCCAGCTTTCCCCGCCCCCGCGGGAGCAGTTTCATGCGCCCGCCGCCGCGGCGCAGTCGCTCTCGACGAGGCCGTCGCGGAAGCGGACGACGCGGCGGCTGTACGCGGCGATGTGCTCCTCGTGGGTGACGACGACGACGGTGTGGCCGTTGCCGTGGAGGCCTTGAAACAGGGACATGATCTCGGCCCCCGTGCGGGTGTCGAGGGCGCCGGTAGGCTCGTCGGCGAGAATGATCGAGGGCTCGTTGGCCAGGGCGCGGGCGATGGCGACCCGCTGTTTCTGGCCGCCGGACAGCTCGTTGGGCCGGTGGTGCATGCGGTCTTCCAGCCCCACGGATCCGAGCGCCTCCTCTGCCCGCTCGCGCCGGGCGCGCTGCCCGAGCCCGGCGTAGACCAGGGGCAACTCGACGTTGCGCAGGGCGTCGGCCCGGGGAAGCAGGTTGAAGGCCTGGAAGACGAAGCCGATCTCCCGGTTGCGGACGCGGGCGAGCTCGTCGTCCTCCATCTCGCTGACGCGCTGCCCGTTCAGCTCGTAAGTGCCGGCGGTGGGCACGTCGAGGCAGCCGATGATGTTCATCAGGGTCGACTTGCCCGAGCCGGAGGGGCCCATAATGGCGACGTACTCGTTGCGCTCGAGGGTCAGCGACACGCCGCGCAGGGCATGCACTTCCACCGCCCCCATGTCGTAGGTCTTCTCCACCCCTTCGATGCGAATCAGTGCCGGCTCCAAGGTCGCGCTTCGACGGCTGCCTCCTCGGTCGATGTATGCAGATCGGGAATGTAGATATCCGGTATGTGCGGCGAAACGGTGGAACAGGCATGCGAACGTCCGGGGTGAGCCTGCTGCGGGGTTTCTGCAGGCACCTTCCGGTTTACGGGTGGAACGCCCACAGCCCCAGACCCGCCGCGCCGGCGAAGGTCAGGCAGGTCGCGGCGATGAAGGTGCAGGTTCGGGCCAGGTCGCCGCGGCGTCCCCCCTCGGGATCCCCGGGGCAACCCAGCCAGAGATCGGTTACCCGCTTCCCCCCCTGCCAGATCGGTCCGGCCAGACGGCATTGCAAGGCCCCGGCGGCAGCGGCCTCGCTCCAGCCGGAATTTGGGCCGGGAACGAGCCTGTGCTGGCGCCAGCCCACGGCCAGGGCCTTGCGGGCCGAGCAGCCCGGCAACAGCCAGGCGACCAGGATCATCACCCCCCAGGTCAGGCGGGCGGGCACATAGTTGAACAGGTCGTCCAGGCGGGCCCCGCACCAGCCGAAGCGGAGATAGCGCGGGGTCCTGTTACCGACCATCGAGTCCATGGTGCTGATCACCTTGAAGAGGGCGACCCCGGGAAGCCCCAGCAGGGCGTACCAGAAAAGCGGCGAGACGAAGCCGTCCACGGCGTTTTCGGCGAGGCTTTCCATCCCCGCCCGGCGGCAGGCTGCGGCGTCCATCGGCGCCGTATCGCGGGCAACCAGCATGGCCGTTGCCCGCCGCGCCGCAACCAGGTCGCCGGCGCTGGCGGCGCGGTCGATGGCCAGTCCGTGCCTGAACAGGTCGCGCAGGGCGAGCAGGCTGTAGAGCATGAACAGGTGGAACACCGATGCGACCAGGGGGGACGACAGCCTCCCGAGCCCCCAGGCCGCAACGCTGACCAGTCCCACGCAGAGGCAGCTCAGAGCGGCGAAGAGCAGGCAGCCCCCGATGCGTCCGTCCAGCTCCAGGCGGCGCAGCGCAGCCTCGATCCGTCCCAGCGCTGCCCCGGTCAGCCGGACCGGGTGCAGGGGGTACACCGGATCGCCGATGAGCCCGTCCAGGGCCACGGCGCCCAGCAGAAGCAGCGGGTCCGGCTTCAGAAGGTCCAGGCTCATTTCAGCGGTCAACCGGACACATGGGCGTCAACCGCCAGTCTCGACCCGATGCGCCCGGCCCGCAAGGCGCCTGAGCGAGTCGTACCGTGGTGTACGGCAAGCGCAGCCAACGCGTGAGTGGGGATTGAGATTGAACCGCGATGTTCCCCCTCAAGATGCAACGGCGGCCGCATTCACGCGGAATTGCGCGCGCGGGCACTAGGCCCATTTGAGCCGCCAACCCAGGGCAACGGCGTCAGCCACCACCTGCAGCGGCTCGCCGGCATCGACCGTCAGCTGCTGCCAGCAGGTCGGCCAGGATTCCGGGCGGGCGGCCAGACACGAAGCCAGGGTCGCCGCCTGCTGGCGCAGCACCGGGAACGCCTGGTCGGCCGGAAGCACGCCGTAGCGCACCCGGTCCCAGACCGCGGCGATGGCATAGGCAGCGGCGACGGCCTGCGGTTCGCGCAGAACAGCCTCGCGGTTCTCCTCCAGCAGGAGGAAGGCCTCCTCGTCGAGCCGGTCCTTCAACGCCGCCAGGAGGCCTGTTTCGTCGAGGCCGAAGCGGCGCAAGGCGTAGGCGATGCTGCGGGTGTGGGAGGGCTCCAGGCCGTTCTGCCAGCGCAGGGCCTCCCTGGTGGCCCGGCGCACGGCGCGGCCGATCAGCTCGCCGAGCCGGGCGTGGTGGCCGGTGTTGGTCTTGGGTTTCCGGTCGTCGAGCGGGGCGGCGATGCAGTACTGGTCCGTGCCGGTGCCGGTCGCCAGGTCCGGGGAGAAGCGGCTGGAGACGGCCAGCTCCTGCAGGGCCGCGGACTTCGCCTCGGTGAGGGTGATGGCGGCGCGGGCAAGGGCCGCCGGGGTGAGCGGCCAGTCGATCATCAGCAGCGCGTTGATGGTGCCGGTGTGGGGATCGACCTCGCTCCAGCCCTGCTCCCCTTCGTGCCAGCGGGCCGGATCGCCGGCGCGTCCGGCATTCCCTTCGACGCCCGCGGTCACCACCGCCTGCACTTTCACGCCGGAGGACTCTTCGCTCGCCAGGGCGGCGCAGTTCATGTTGGCCGCGGTCCCCATCAGCGCCACCGCTTCGGGGTCCAGCCCCAGCTCGGCGCAAGTCGCGCGGTGGTACCCGGCTTCGCCGAGCTCCCTGAGGCGCAGGAAGCGCTCCTGGTGGCCGCCGCCTTCGCAGCTCTGATGGTTGACCAGGTAGCCCAGGTCCTCGCGCTGGCCGCCGCCGTACGCCGAGGTGCACAGCACCCGGTGCGGCTGCAGCAGCTCGACGATCAGGAAGCGGCCGCGGCGGCGGACGGCATACCCCCGTTCCGCGGCGAGGGTTTCGTCCATTCTCAAGGCGCACCCCCGCAGCCCGGGGCCGCGGGAATGGCGGTCCTGCGAATCCGGTGCCCGATCATATGCTGCCCTCCCACCGCTCCCATCCCGATCCCTCCTGGGTGCTCTCGAAATCCCGGGGATGCATGATCTCGGCGAGGATCCCGGCCGACTCGACCAGGCGCGGGCCAGGGCGGTTGAAGAACTGGTTGCCGTCCGTGAGGAATACCCGCCCCTCCTGCACGGCCTGCAACCGCGACCAGGCCGGCTGCCGGGTCAGTGCCGGCAGCTCGTCCCGGGAGCGGGGAATGTCGAAGCCGCAGGGCATCAGCACGATAAAATCCGGCTTGGCATCTTCGAGTGCCTCCCACGACAGCCAGGGGGAATGCCCTCCGGCGGGGGCGAAGAGGTTCCGGCCCCCGGCGATCTCCACCAGCTCGGGCATCCAGTTGCCCGCGGCCATCAGCGGCTCGAACCACTCGATGCAGGCGACACGCGGGCAGTCGCCGATACCGCGGGTGCGGGCAGCGATCGTTTGGAGACGGTCCCGCAATTCCGCCACCAGGGCGCGGCCCCTGTCCTTCACTTCGAGCGCCGCGGCCACCCGCTCGACATCGCCCCAGACATCGGCGAGGCGGTGGGGCTCCAGGGACAGAATGGCCGGCCGCGAGCGCACCAGCTGACAGGCCGCCTTCTCGACCTCCTCGAGGCTGACGGCGCAGACCTCGCACTGCGACTGTGTCACCAGCAGATCCGGTTCCAGATCGTCGAGCAGGCCGGCGTCCACCCGGTACACGGAGACCGCCTCCTGCAATATGGCCTTGACCCGCTGGTCGATCTGGTACGAGGTGCCGTCCGGGTCGAACTTGGGGGCCGTGCAGGCCGGCAGGTCGCCGACCCCGGGGGGGTAGTCGCACTCGTGGGAACGTCCGACCAGGCGCTCCTTGCCGCCGAGGGCGCAGATGATTTCGGTGCTGCCGGGCAGCAGGGAGACGACGCGGTTCACGGATTTTCACTCCTCTCGCGAGGGGGCTTGCTGCTTTGAACGAGGCGATGTCTGACGCAGCCGACCATCTCGTACAGGGTGGTGCAGAGGCGCGGGCCCGACGCGGTCAGGAGCCGCCAGGCCGTGCCCCCGTCCTGGTGGACGATCTCGACGCGAACCTCGGCATTTCCCGAGCCGTCGACGCGGAAGCCGGCCCGTTCCAGGGCGCGCGCCGTCCACAGGGCATCGAGCCCTTCTCCCTGGAGGCCGACCTCCCCCTCCGGCTCCTGCTCCAGCTGGAAGGAACCGGTGGCAGGGTTGAACTCGACGCCGGCAAAGGTCCGCTGGAAGGCCCCGCTCAGCACCAGGTCCTCCGGCGCCCCGGTCTGCAGGGGGCCGCCGGGCGGCAGCAGCCAGAGGCGGTCGGCGCAGCGCAGGGCGAGGTCGAGGTCGTGGGTTGAAAGCAGCACGGCGCGGTCGCCGTCGCCGGCCAGGCGCCGCAGCAGCTGCACGATTTCGACCCGCCGCGGCAGGTCGAGAAAGGCCGTGGGCTCGTCGAGGAGGAGCACGGCCGGCTCCTGGGCCAGGGCGCGGGCGATCATCACCTTCTGCCGCTCGCCGTCGCTCAACTCGCCGACGCTGCGGGCGGCGAGGTCCCCGGCCCCGACCGCGGCCAGGGCCCAGCGCACCACCTCCTCGTCGGCAGGGGAAAGGCGGCCGTCCCAGCCGGTGTACGGGTAGCGGCCCAGCCCCGCGAGAGCATGGGCCGACAGGTTTCCAGCATCGACCCGCTCGGTCAGGACGAGGCCGAGCAGCCGCGCCCTTTCGCTCTCGGTGAGGGCGTGCAGGTCGCCGCCCCGGAGGAGCACCTCGCCTCCCAGCGGCATCTGCAGGCCGGCCAGGGTGCGCACGAGGGTGGATTTGCCGGCGCCGTTCGGCCCCAGCAGGCAGACCAGCTCCCCGGTGAATAGCTCGACTTCCAGGTGTGCGGCCACTTCGAGGCGGGGGCGCCCCCTCGGCGCGTACCCGATGCACAGGCCGCGTGCCTGCAGGATGGGGGCGCTCATGGCGGTCACCCGGCGAAGGCCTGCCGCAGGCTGCGGCGGCGCAGGATGATCCAGGTGACCACGGGCGCCCCGATCAGGGCGGTGACCGCGTTGAGCGGCAGGGTAGCCTGGCTTCCGGGAAGGCGGGCAACCAGGTCCGCGGCCAGGGCCAGGATGCTCCCCGAAAGCAGGCACGCCGGCAGCAGCACGCGGTGATCGGAGGTGTTGAAGAGGGCCCGGCACAGATGCGGCACCGCGACCCCCAGGAATCCGATGGGGCCGCAGTAGGCGGTGACGGCGCCGGCCAGCAGCGCGGCGCTGGCGATGATCCACAGCCGCGCCCGCCCCGCCCCCAGGCCCATGCTGCGGGCGTAGGTCTCCCCGAGGAGCAGGGCGTTGAGCGGCTTGACCAGCAGGCCGGCGATCCCCAGGCCGGCGAGAACCACCGGCGCCAGGACGGCGAGCTGTCCCCAGGTGACGGCGCCGAAGCTGCCGAAGGTCCACAGGACGTAGGTCTGCACCTGCTCGGGGATGCTGAAGTAGAGCAGCACGCTGACCAGGGCGCCGGTGAGGTAGCCGAACATCAGGCCGAGGATGAGCAGGGTCATGGCGTGCTGCACGCGCCTCCCGACCAGAAGCACCAGGCCCAGGACCAGGGCGGCGCCGGCCACCGCCGCGGCGACCACCCCTGCCTGTCCGAGAAGCCCCAGCCCGGCCAGCAGCCCGGCTCCGGTGACCCCCGTTCCCAGGACGACCAGGGCGACCCCCAGGCTGGCCCCGGCGCTGATGCCGAGGATGAAGGGGTCGGCGAGGGGATTGCGGAACAGGGTCTGCATCTGCAGGCCGCTGGCGCTCAGGGCGGCACCGGCGAGCATCGCGGTGAGGGCGCGCGGCAGGCGGATCGAGTGGATGATGTGGGTCCAGCTCGGTTTCTGTCCGGCCCCGTCCCAGAGGATGGCGATCACCGAGTCCAGGGGGATGGAGACCGAGCCCACCCCGAGGCTGAGCGCGAAGAAGCCCGCCATGGCCGCGGCCATCCCCGGGAACAGCCCCCAGCGCGGCCCCGGCCGGGGGCATGGGGGGCTGTGTGCCGCGGCAGGGGAAGAGGAGGGCACTGCGTCTCAGTCCAATTTTTTATGGAACTTGAGGGCGTGTTCCGGCAGGCGGCGGGGATGGAGGATCTTGACGAGGTCGGCCAGCACGATATGGGGCTCGACGAGGCCGCTTTCCCAGTAGTCGTTGCCGCCGTGCGCGTTGAGCCGGGCGTTGGCGTTGTAGACGCGGCCGCTGTTGAACGCGGCGAACGCCGTGTAGCGCTCGTCCGCGGCCTCCACCCCGGCCAGCGAATGCCATTCGTTGCGCATGGTCAGCCAGACGTCGGCGGCGTGGGCCTTTTCGTAAACTGCTTCGAAGTCGAGGGGCAGGCTTCCCCTGGAATCGTCGTCCGCCCACAGGTAGGCGCCGCCGGCCGCGGCGACCAATTGCGCCGGGTAGCTTTTGCCCCCGGCGACGTGCCAGGTGTCGCGCCAGAGGGAGCCGCCGAACACCGTGGGGCGCCGGTCCGCCGGCACGTCCCGCACCAGGGCGGCGTAGTGATGGAACCGGGCGGCGATCTCCGCGAACCGTTTCTGCGCCGGGGCCTCGGCGTTGAGAAACGCCGCGGTGAACTTGAGCCATTCGGTGCGGCCGAGAAGCGAGGGCTCGGTGTACTCGGCGTTGATGGCCACGGCGACGCCGGCCTGCCGCAGGACCGGGTGGGCGTTGTGCTGGGACTGGGCGGACGCCGCGGTCATCACCACGCCGGTCTCCAGCTCCAGCACCAGCTCGAGATTGACCCCGGGACCGTAGCCGATTTCGGCGATCCCCCCGGCCTCGAAGCGCCGGATGACCCCGGGGGAATTCACCATCGCGATGTCACTGACCGCGACCAGGTTGTCGAGGGCGTCGAGCAACTCGAGGTGGGGCAACTGGGTCGTGGACAGGGCCGCGAGACGGCGTACCGGCACGGTGATGGGCTGGAGGCCGTCGTACCCCTCGGGGACGGGGGTGCCGCACTGGACCAGCAAGTAGCGGACCGCTTCCTCGGCGCCGGGCCAGGGGGTGTGCACGGTGACCACCTTGTAATTGCCGAAGTACTCGATCGCAAAACTCTCGGCGTACTGCAGCCCGGTCTTGTGGGGGAAATAGTCCTTCGCCGGGTCGTAGGTATCGACGCAGTCGGCCCCGTTCGCCGCCGATGCGGCGAAGACGAGCCCCGCAAAAAGACAGACCTTGCGCATCAAACGCCTCCGCACACCACCAGGATGCGGGGGCCCTGTCCACTTACTCATCGGCGGCGCCCTTCCCCGGCTGCCACAACACATCCGCCTCGCCGCCGTCGTTGGCCGCCCGGGCCATGGCGAAGAGCAGGTCGGAAAGCCGGTTGAGATACTGCAGGACCTGCTCGCCGACCTGCTCCTTCTCCGCGAGGTGCCAAGTCGCACGCTCGGCGTGCCGGCAGACCGTACGCGCCAGGTGGAGCCAGGCGGCGGGGAGCCGTCCCCCGGGCAGGACGAAGCTGCGCAAGGGGGCCAGGTCTCGCGTGAGCTGGTCGATCTGCTGTTCGAGAAACAGGACTTGCTGCGGCTGCACGCGCAGGCGCTCTTCCTCGCCGTCCGCCTGCGGGACGCACAGGTCGGCTCCCAGGTCGAAGAGATCGTTCTGCACCCGCGCGAGGACGTCGTCGTGCCCGGCGCAGCTTGCCCGGGCAAGCCCGATCACCGAGTTCAGTTCGTCCACGCACCCGTACGCGGCGATGCGGGGGCTGGTCTTGGGGACCTGCGACATGTCGCCCAGCCGCGTCATGCCGCCGTCTCCCGTCCGGGTGTACAGCCTGGAAAGGGTAACCATGCTGTTGCTCTCCTCTTATTTCAGCAACATCACCTTGCCTGCAGCCTGCTGACCTCCAGCGCGCAACTGCAGCAGGTACGCGCCGTTGCCCACCGGCTTGCCCGCGGCGTCGCGGCCGTCCCAGTGGACGACGTGACGCCCTGCGGCCACCGGGCCGGAGGTCAGGGTGCGGACGGTGCGGCCGAGGACGTCGTGCACGGTCAATTCGACAAGGGTGTTGTCCTCCCGCACCACGAAGGGAATCTGCACCGAGGCGTTGAAGGGATTGGGCCAGGCCGGCTCGAGGGCGAATGCCTGCGGCAGGCCGCTGTCGGCGGTCTCCTCCACGGACGTGGGGACCGCGGCATCGCTCAGGACCACGATGCTCGACGGCGGCAGGCCGGTGTCGACGGGGCCGCGCAGGAAGGCATCGGTGGCCGCGTCGTAGAACTTGAGCCCGGGGCTGGCCGGGTCGGAGAAGCTGCCCCGGTCGGCGACGATCAGGCGGTCGCCATCCACGGCCAGACTGGGGATGAACCCGCCGCTGATGTTTTCCAGGGGCGCGCCGACGCTGCCGCTCGACAGGTCGAAGGGCCGCACGCTGTTGGCGAAATTCTCGTCGGCGACCACCGCATAGCCCCGGTTCTGGTCGACCATCACCATGGAGGTGATGTCGCCCCCCAGATCCTCCTCGCCGACGGCGAGCCCGAGGCTGCGGTTGGTCACCGTATCGACGACTTCCACTCCGCCGTACCGGTCTCCGAAATTGACCAGTACCCCCACGGCGATGCGCTCGCCGACTACGGCCATGCTGGTGGGATTGGCAGCGATCAGGGGGATGCCTTGCACCCCGCCGGTATCCGGGTCCACGTCGACGAGGGTGTCACTGGCCAGGTCGACGACGATCAGGTAGCTGACGCCGGCCGGTCCCCAGCCGTTGTCGCGGTCGAGGCGCTGGCAGCTCAGGTAGAGCCGCTCCCCTGTGCGGACGATCTGCGACACCTCGGGCAGGCCATCCGCGTCGGCGAAAGCGCTCAGATCGATTTGGCCCAGTTCCGCGCCGTCCCGGGGATCGACGATCAGCAGGGAGGCCCTGTCGTAGAGCGATACGTACGCCTTTCCGGGTGCGACGATTTCGATGTCGTGCGGATTGGCGCCGTTGCCCACCGAGAACTGGGCCAGCGGAGTGCGCAGATCCATCTCGTCCAGCACCAGGATATTGTCCTGTCCAAGGCGGTTGACGACATAGACGCGGCCGTCGTGGTAATGCCCGACTGCGTCGGAGTGGATGCCCAACAGGTTCACCTCGGCTTCCCCTGCATTCGCTGCGAGAAAGGCGGTGCTGCCGGTGGAATAGTCCGTGGTGATGACGAATAGCCCGCTCTGCCCTGACGAAGCCCCAGCGAGAAGCAGGAGTGCGGCGGCTGAAGCGGGGGGAATGAAAATGCGGTGCACGAAAAATCCTCCTCTTGGAAAAGGTCGTGTGGCTGGTTGGCGTGAGGGAGCGTGGTCTTTCACGGGAAAGCCCAGGTATGAAAACGAGGACGCGGATGCCCGGATTCCCGCAGAAGGGCGTAGGCAGGCACCATGGCGCCCATCCCTGGTTTACGGATGGCCGGCGTACTGCACCGAAAACCCGTAGGAGCGCCCGGGAAGCGGGTATCCCCACAGGTCCGCAACCCGGTTGCCGGTCAGGTTGCGCAGCTCCCAGGAAAGGACGAGGCCCCCGCCCAGCGGCACCGTGCCGCCGAGGCTGAACAGGGCGCGAACCGGCACGGCGCGCAGGTTGGCGCGGTCGAGGAAGTGCCGGCTTTCGCGGCTGAATTCGCCGTATATCTCCGTGTCATACAGGTCGAGGGAGATGCGCGTATCGAACCGATGGCGGGGGGCGTTGGGCAGATCGTTGCCCTCTTCGAAAGAGAACGGGGTGCGGTTTTCGGCGCGCTGGTACACGTAGCTGCCGCGCATCTCCAAGGCCGGCAACAAGCGGGCCTCGGCCCGGGTTTCCACTCCCTGCAACAAGGCGCCTCCCAGGTTGTGGGGCCGCGACACCCTCTGCGAGTTCTGCATGAAGCGAATGAGGTCTTCGACGCGGTTGCGGTAGTACACGGCCTCGGCCAGGACCAGCCCGCGCCCTTCGGCGGGCTTGCGGAAAACCAGGCCCAGATCGCGGTTGTGCCCCTGTTCGCTGACGAGGTCGGTATTGCCGATCACCCCGCCACGGTCGCCGAAGAGCTCGAAGAAGTTGGGGGCGCGCCGATAGCGGCCCTCGTGGGCCTTGAGGGCGAGGCCGGCTCCCAGGTCCAGGGTCGCCCCCATGCGGTAGCCCCAGAGGATTTCGCGGTTGTTCCGGCTCGGCAACACGGCGCTGGGAGCGAAGTTCTTGCGGTCGAAAAAGCGGTCGTCGAGCCCTTCGGCCTGGGTGCCCGCATTGAGGGTGAGGCGCTGCCCCAACGGCATCTCCACCTCGGTGCCGGCAACCAGGGCCCGGCGGCGGCTGCGCAGGAGCCGGCTGTGCGGCCGCAGCAGGTCGTCGGGGACAAAGGTCTCGCGCCGGGCGGCGACGAATGCGGTGACCAGGGACCGGTGGGGAATCAGGGCGTTGACTTCGCCGCGAATGCCCAGGCTCCCGGTCGTGTTGCGGTCGTTCTGGCGGCCGAGGCCGACTTCGCCGCGCAGGTCCCTGTACTCCTCCTGGGACCAGAAGTGGTGGGCCTTCAGCCGGTACCCGGCGCGTCCGCGTGACAGCGGGCCGAAGAGCGCGGCTTCGACGATATGGCGCCAGGTGCCGAAGCGGGTGTGCAGGGACTGGTTGTTCCCGATCCCGGGGATGCCTTTGCGGCTCAGGTCGAAGGTGTTGTGGACCTGCAGGCGGCCGGCGCCGAGGGGGCGCCCGATCTTGGCGAGTCCGCGCAGGCCGCGGAAATCGCTGTTGAGCCGCCGCGCCCAGCCGTCGTCGCCGTCGTTGTACTCGGTGCCGTTGTCGTCCCGGAAGCGGAAATCGTTGCGGCTGGCACGGAAATCGACGAGCCCCAGGTACTCCCAATCTTTCCAGGGCCCGCCGATGGAGGCTCCCAGCTTGCGGGTGCCGTAGGAGCCGCTGGCGGTATGCAGGAGGGTGCGGTGGCTGCTCCCGAGCGGGAGCGTGCGCAGGTGGACCACCCCGCCGAGGCTGTTGCCGCCGAAGCGCTGCGGCACCGCCCCGCGGTAGATCTCGACGCTGGCGAGGCCGCCAACGGGCAGTCCCCCCAGATCGACCCCCCCGCCCACGGCGTGGTTCAGGGGAATCCCGTCGAGGAAGACCTGAACCTGCTCGGCGGTGGAGCCGCGGATGGAAAGGGTGCTGAAGCTTCCGAGCCCGCCGTAGCGGCGCACGTTGACGCCGGCGGCGCGGTCGAGGGTACGTGCCAGGTCCGCTCCCGGGGGCCGGGGGCCGTCGAGGGGGATGGTCTCGACAAAGGCGGCGACATGCTCTTCCCCGGGATGGCGGCGGGCGCGGACGATCAGTTCGTCCACGAGCAGGGGGAGGGGCTCCAGGCGCCACTCGACCGAGGTGGGGCCGGCGCCGATCCGGAGGGGGAGCCGCAGAGGCCGGTACCCCAGCCGCTCCAGGCGCAGATCCCAGGTTCCCGGAGAGAGGTTCTCGAGGCGGAAGGAGCCGGAGGTGTCGCTGCGGGCGGAATGGACCTTCCCGGAGGACGGGGCGCTCAGGGTCAGCACGGCCCCGGTGATGGGGGCTTCGGTGGCCTGGTCGATCAGTCTTCCCTGCAGGACCTCGGCCGATGCAACCCCGGGATGCAGGGCGGGCAGGAGGCCCAACAGGAGGAGGGAGGGGGAGATGAAAAAACCCGCCCTCGTTCGAGAGCGGGTCTGGAGGCGGGTGCCGCGCACCGGTAACCACCTTTCTGCCGAAGGGTTCCGTTCACCTCGGTCGCAGGCAGGTCTCCTGACTTCCGGTAGGACGCCGTCCGGCTCCTTCCCAATCCGCAGGTGGGATCAGTGGCTGTCGCCGGGACGCTTCGGCCCGAGGGCCGTTCTACCGGTCACAGTGGCGGGACCGCGGCAGATTTGCACTGCCTTCCCTATTCTTCCGCTGCCGTCGGCAGCGGACACCTGCGCCGATATGGTTGTTTTACAAAGCACGGCCTGCCGCAACAGGCCACTCGACAGAGTAAAGGCCCAGAAACCAGTTCGTCAAGCCGTTCTTGCCCGCCACTACTCCTTCCGGGGTGGATTCCCCTGGTTCCGGGGGACCTCTCGATCGATCTCCGACACCCGCACCAGCCGGTCGCTGCGCAGCCAGCCGCTTCCCTCCGCTGCGGCTCCGTGCACGCTGGAGCCGGCCGGCCGCACCCGCGTCCATTCCCCCGCTTCCTCCTCGCGCACGAGCGCGGTTCCGGCCTCCAGGGTGTCGACGACGGCGTGGCCGGCCCCCGGGCCCCGGCGCCGGCAGGCGCTCCCTTCCGCGACGAGAACGAGGCGGTCGAGGAAGTCGTCGACAGTGCCGCGGAAGGTGGCGACGGCGTCGCGCGAAACAGCGTCGTGCGCTGTGATCCCGATGCCGGCGAGGGTGTTGAGACACCAGGTGACCTCGAGGGAGGGGACCGAGCGCTGCCGCGCCTCCTCGGCGAGCGCGCCGGCAGCGGCAGGACGGGGGGCCACTGCGGCGACGCGGAAGCGGCAGGTGACCAGGGCCTCCGCCTCGGGATGGGTCGGGTTGGGGACCGCCGCCCAGCCGAGGAACTCCGCTGCGGAAAAGACCGTAAGCGCGTAAGCCCGCGACAGCTCCTCGAAGCTGGCCTCGATTCCCCGGTACTCGACCTTCCCGGAGCGCACCAGCTCGATGTCGAGAGCGGCGTTTCTGTCGAAGTCGTCGGCGGTCCAGGGGATGAGGACGGAGGCGGCAACCGCTACGGGGAGGATAGCGGCAAGGCGGTTGAAGGAGAGCATGGGGGGCAATGGTCGGCTCGACGCCGTTCAGGGGGCCGGTCGGCGTGACGGTAACGGCGGGTTCCGGCAGTGTCAATCGACCTCGGGGGCGGCGGTCCATTGCCCGGCCTCTTGCCGAAAGCGACCTTTCGAATGGCACTTCCGCCAACCGTTCACTTGCGCGGTGACAACCGTCGAAGAGAGCCGCACCCATGTTCGGTCTTGAAAACCGGCCGCCTCCGCGACCCCCCAGGAACGAAGCCTGGCTGGTGGTCGGCCTTGCCGTCGCCATCGCCGCGGTGGTGACCTTCCTCTTCTACTACGCCACTGATTTCGCCGAACGGGTCACCCAGGGCCAGTGAGGGTTCCGAGGGTTCCGCGAAGGAAGGCACGGGCGGCATCGGAGCCGCACCTCATAATTCGGGAAAGCCCGCAGAATCCGCACAGCTTGACAGGGCGGCATCACCCCGATACCTACCGGAACGGTCTCTTGTGGGGGCCGTGCCGCAACGCAAAGCCAGACAACTCAGGGCAGCACAGGGGGTTCACGAAATGAAACGCAGAAGACTGACGGCCAACCTCTACCGCGCTCTCCTCGTCGTCCCGGTTGCCGGGGCGACCCTCGCGATCGGGGTGGAGGACCTGCTAGGGTCGCGCCGGCTCGAGGTCGAAAAACCGGTGGAGAACATCCGCTCGAGCCCCAACGGGGAGCAGATCGGGACGCTCGTCAAGGGGGTCGAGGTCGAGGAGCTCGAGCAGGAGGGGAAATGGGTGCGGATCAACGTCGAAGGGTGGATATGGGGGCCGTCGCTGCGGGGGTTCGAGCCGGGTGAGGAGGCGTTCGAGCGGCCTCGGGAAACCGGCGGCAAGGAAGAGAAGGGGCCTCGCGAGCCCGCGGTCCGGCGGCCGGCGCGGGCGACACTGCATCGCCATACGGCCGAGGCCTCCAGGATCATCGATCCGGAGTTCGGAGACTTCTACGGCATCAGCCTCGACCACGACCTCGGGCAGCTCGTTGTCCGTTTCAAGGTGACCGGCATCAGCCGGGAAGCGCTCGAAGTCCGGCAGATGCGCGTTCAGCGCAAGGTCGTCCGCGGGCTCGGGGATGCGGACCTCGAGTTCAAGAGCGTGCGCATCGAAACCAACCGGCCCGACGGCAGCGGCGAGGTCGGCGTCGAGGTCGCGGTGATGAAACGGGCGGATATCGACGCGGAGGACGATGTCGACAAATGGAAGGCGCGCAGCAAGATATCGACGGACGGGGGAAAGACCTGGGAGTAGGTCCGGCGGCGACCCCGGATTCGAAGGTCCGGACTATCCGGCCTGAAAAACCGCTGCCGTATTCACTCCGCACGGCTCGTTCAGGCGCCCGGCGAGCCGGCCGCATCGAAAAAGGACCTGGTTCCCTCGGCCTCGTTTCTAACTCGGACTTATGTGCGCAGCAGGGTGATGCTGTCCCGGCACACCTGACGGCGCGGGTGGTCCCCGGGACTGGGGAGCCCGGCCTTCACGCCGCCCGCGGCCCCTGCGCGACGCGGTTTTCACCGGGTTATATTGGGGCCGATGTACATCTTCCTGTCGCAGCTGTTCACCCCCCTTCTCAGCCCTCTCGGCATCTCCACGGCCCTCTGGCTCGCCGCGCTCTGGTTCCTGGTGCGCCGGCGCACGAAGCTGGCCGGGTCCTGCGCCGCGGCGGGGATCCTGCTGCTGCTTCTTTTCGGCACTCCGATTGTCGCAGGCAGGCTCCTCGGATCCCTGGAGGATGACTTCCCGCCCCTGGAGCCGGAGGCGCACCCCGAGGCCGACGCCATCGTGGTGCTGGGTGGAGTCACGTCTTCTCCGGCGGCACCGCGGGTCTCCGTCCACGTCGAGGAGGGATTCGACCGCCTGCTGCACGGCATGCGCCTGCTGCGGGCCGGCAAGGCCCCGGTGATCCTGCTCAGCGGGGGCCGCATCGGCGGCAGCGCCATGAGCGAAGCGGAGCAGATGAAGCGGCTGGCGCTGGAGTACGGCGTGCCCGAGGAGACGGTGCTGCTCGACACCTCTTCGCGAACGACGCGGGAGAACGCCATCGCCTGCGCCGAGCTGCTGCGCGGCATCGAGGCCGGCCGCATCCTCCTGGTCACCTCGGCGTCGCACATGCGCCGGGCGGCCGCGGCCTTCACCCGCCAGGGGTTGTCCGTGGTTGCGGCCCCGACCGATATCGCGGTGGTGCCGAAGAAGTGGTCGCTGCTGCGCCTGGTTCCGGATGCGCGCTGGCTGCGCTACTCGACGCGGGCGGTCAAGGAGTACGTCGGCTACGCCGCGTACTGGCTGTGGCGGTGGGTCTGACCCGCGGCGGTCAGCCGCCCTCAAGCGGCGGCTGACCGCCGCGGGAAAAGGCCTGGGCGAGGTCGTCGCAGCGCTCGTTGTCCGGGTCGCCGGCGTGGCCGCGGGTGTACTCCCACTTCACGCTATTGCTGTTGAGCTCGTCGAGGGCCCTCCACAGGTCCTGGTTCAGCACCGGCTTCCGGGCCGCGGTCTTCCACTGCTTCTTCTTCCAGCCGTGAATCCACCGGGTGATCCCCTTCAGCAGGTACTCGCTGTCGGTCACCATGGTGACCGGTTCGCCGCGGCCGACGAACCTCAGCCCCTCGATGGCGGCCTGCAGCTCCATGCGGTTGTTGGTGGTGTCCGGCTCGGCTCCGGCGAGCTCGCGGACGCGGCCGTCGGCGTACTTCAGGCGCGCCGCCCAGCCGCCCGGACCCGGGTTTCCCGAGCAGGCGCCGTCACTGTAGATCGTTATCGACATGGATTGCTTTCATCGACGGCACCTTTCGGGCGCCGGAATGGGGTTATCGCCGCCACTTCCGCGTCGTCCAGCTCGGGAACGCTGCCGTTTCGCGGCGGAAAGCCGCCCTCCGTTCTGCATGCAGAGGCGCACGAACAGGGAAGCCCGGCGGTCAGGCAGGTCGACGATCTCGCGCACCGCTTCAAAGGCCCGGTCAAGACGGCAATGAATCCAGATTCAAATGCAATTAAAACAGCAATTCCAGTTGGCGGGAATTCGTAGGGCTTCCGTGGGGGGACATCGCGATGAAGACTGAGCTGTCCAACAGGGAGGCTCGAGGTATGGCGCTGGCGGCGCAGGGGTACGCCGACCGGCCCCCGGCAGGACGCGTCGACAGCCGCCCCTTCGACCGGCTGTTCGACCGTGTCAATATCGTGCAGCTCGACTCCGTCAACGTCGCGGTGCGCACCCACTACATGCCGGCGTTCTCCCGGCTCGGTCCGTACCCGCGGGACCGCTTCGACGGGTACGCGTACGGCAAGGGGAGGCTGTTCGAGGGTTGGGGCCATGAGGCGTCGCTGCTTCCGGTCGAGCATTTCCCGCTTCTCCGGCACCGCATGGAGGAGGTCCGGTCCCGGGCGATGCATGCCTTCGCGCAGGAGCGCGGCGACTACGTGGAGGCGATCTACCGGGAGGTCGCCGGGCGGGGGGCCCTGGCGGTATCGGACCTCGAAGATCCTGGCCGCAATCGCAACCGGCCCTGGTGGGGGCGCAGCGACGGCAAGCTCGCCCTGGAGTGGCTGTTCGCGACCGGCAGGCTGGCGGCCGCAAGGCGGGGGAATTTCGTGCGGGTCTACGACCTGATCGAGCGGGTGATTCCGCAGCATCTGCTGGCCGCGCCCGCTCCAGGGCGGGACGACGCCCAGCGCGAGCTCCTGCGTCTTGCCGGCCGCGCCCTCGGCGTCGGTACCCTGGCCGACCTTGCCGACTACTACCGCATCCCCGCGTCACAGGCGCAGCCCCGGGTACGGGAACTGGTGGAGGAAGGCGAACTGGTGGAGGTGGGGGTGGAAGGCTGGAGCCGGCCCGCCTACCTGCACCGCGATGCGCGGGCTCCACGGCAGGTACGTGCCAGTGCGCTGCTCAGCCCGTTCGATTCGCTGATCTGGTTCCGGGACCGGACCGAGCGCCTGTTCGACTTCCGCTACCGTATCGAGATCTACGTTCCGGCGCCAAGGAGGCGGTACGGCTACTACGTTTATGCGTTCCTGATCGGGGATGTGCTGGCGGGTCGCGTCGACCTCAAGGCCGACCGTGCGCACGGCGCCCTCATCGCGCGGGGTGCGTACCTGGAAGCGGGGTACGAAGCCGGCGGGGTCGTTTCCGAGCTTGCGGTGCAACTGGAGTCGATGGCCGCCTGGTTGGGGCTCACAGGGGTGATCGTCGAGGAGCGCGGCAGCCTGGCGGGGCCACTGCGCCGCGCAGTGGGGGAGAGCAGCTGAAATGTCCGGCGCATCCCTTGCTGTATGGGGCTGGTTCTGTCTGTCCGGTCCAACCCCAGGGCAATCTATGTCCAACCAAACAGCACCGGCTGAAACGGACCGGGCTCTAGGACGATCCCGGACAACCCTGCGGTTGGACGGTTTTTTTAAACCCATTCGGCCAGCCGTCAGCAGGGGATGCCGGGGACGCATGGGGTGCTATTCCAGGAAGACACTCACGGGAGATCGCAATGCACGCAGACTGCCCAGCCCTTAGATTGTCCGACTCGTTTACACAGAAAAACAGCGTTGGAAGCGGGCGATAATGGCTGAAAAGGACAAGGGATTCGACGTCGCCGTCATCGGCGGCGGACCGGGCGGGTACACCGCGGCGATACGGGCCTCGCAGCTCGGGCTGAAGGCCGCCCTCGTGGAGGCCGAGCCTGAACTCGGGGGGGTGTGCCTCAACTGGGGCTGCATTCCGACCAAGGCGCTGCTGAAGCAGGCCGAGCTCTACCGGCTGATCCAGCGCGCCGATGAGTTCGGGTTGACGGTAGGGGAGGTCGGCTACGACTGGGACCGGCTGATCGCGAGAAGCCGGGAGATCTCCGGGGGCCTGGCGAGGGGCGTGAGATTCCTGATGAAGAAGAACCGCGTCGCCGTTTTCCGCGGCCGCGGCAAGCTGACCCCCGGAAAAAAGGTGGCCGTCGAATCCGCGGACGGGACCGAAACCCTGGAGGCGGCCAGCGTCATCCTGGCGACCGGCGGCAGTCCACGCTCGATTCCCGGGGTGGAGATCGACGGGAAGAGGGTGATCTCCAGCCGCGAGGCCATGGTGCTCGAGAAGCGTCCGGACCGTATCGCCATCATCGGGGCCGGGGCGATCGGCACGGAGTTCGCCTGGTTCTTCAACGCCTTCGGCTCCCAGGTCCACCTGCTGGAGGCGGAGGGCCAGGTGCTGCCGCGCGAGGACGAGGAGGTCGCCGGAATCCTGGCGAAAAGCCTGTCCGCGGAGGGGATCGACCTGCGCACCGGGGTGTCGGTGACCGGGGTGGCCGAGAGCGGGAAGGGGATGCGCGTCTCCTTCCGGGACGGGGGCGAGGAGGGGGAAGTCGACGCCGACCTGGTGCTGATGGCGGTCGGGGTGACGGGCAACGTCGAGGGCCTGGGACTTCAGGCGAACGGCGTCAGGACCAGTCGCGGCCAGATCGCCGTCAACGGCCGCATGGAGACCAGCGTCAAGGGGATCTACGCCATCGGCGACGTCGTCGGCGCGCCGCAGCTCGCCCACGCCGCCTCGGCAGAAGCGGTCGCCGCGGTCGAGTTCATCGCCGGCAGGCAGCGCCCGGAGATCGACCCGGAGAGCGTACCGAGCTGCACCTACTGCCAGCCCCAGGTCGCCAGCGTCGGGCTGACCGAGGCGGAGGCCAGGGTCCGGGGGCTCGAGGTCAAGGTCGGCCGCTTTCCCTTCGCCGCCAGCGGCAAAGCCCGCGCCGCCGGAGAGACCGTGGGCCTGGTGAAGCTGGTGTTCGACGAACAGTACGGTGACCTCGCAGGGGCCTCCATCATCGGCGCCGAGGCGACCGAGCTGATCGCCGAGGTGACCCTCGGGAAGAAGATCGAAGCGACCTGGGAGGAGTTCGCCACCGCGGTTCACGCCCACCCGACCCTTTCCGAGGCTGTGATGGAAGCGGCCGCGGAAGCCTTCGGAGAGGCGCTCAATATATAGGGGGATGAGGGGGGACCATGGACCATCTGCGCAACTATCTCGGCGAGCTGCAGGGGGCGCTTGCGGGCCTGAACCTCGAGGCCGTTGAAAGCTGCCGCCTGGAGATCGCCGCAGCCCGCGACCGGGGCAGCCGCATCTTCCTGTGCGGCAACGGCGGCAGCGCCGCCACGGCGAGTCACATGGCCAACGACCTCGGCAAGGGGGCCAGCCTCGGCCGGCCGCGCCAGCAGCGCTTCCGGGTCACCGCCCTGACCGACAACGTCCCCTGGATGACGGCGCTGGCCAACGACGTCGACTACGACTCGATCTTCGCCGAGCAGCTGCGCAACCTCGGGGAAGCGGACGACCTGCTGATCGCGATTTCCGGCTCCGGTAACAGCGCCAACGTACTAAACGCCGTGGCCGCCGCCCGGGAGCTGGGGATGCGGACGATCGGCTGGACCGGGTTCGGGGGAGGAAGGCTGGCCGAAGCGGCCGATCTCGCCGTCGTCGTCGACAGCCACCACATGGGCCGCGTCGAGGATCTCCACACCGTGCTCATGCACGTGATCTGCTACTACTTCATGGAGATGGAACCGGCCGAAGAAGCGGCATGAGCGATCTCCGCTTTCCCACGTACGGCGCCATCGACGTCAGGCCCCTGATCAACTGCCGCGGCTATTACACCATCATCAGCGGCTCGCTGCTGCTGCCGGAGGTGCGCGCGGCCATGACGGCCGCTTCCCGGAGCTACGTCCACCTCGACGAGCTGGCCGAAGCGGTCGGCAGGCGTATCGCCGGGCTGATGCAGTGCGAGTGGGGACTGGTGGTCAACGGATGCGCTGCGGCGCTCGCGCAGGTGACGGCCGCGGCGGTGGCCGGCGGGGATCCGGAGAAGATCGAGCGCCTGCCCGACACCGCCGGCATGAAAAACGAGGTGATCGTGCAGCCCAGCCATCGCCACGTGTACGACCACGCGGTGCGCGCCGTCGGGGTGAGGATGATCGAGGTGCGCACCCGGGAGGAGCTCGAGCGGGCAGTGGGGGACCGCACCGCCCTGCTGCTGATGATGGGAGACGCCGCCGACCGCGGCGAGATCTCCGTGGCGGAGATGGCCGCCTGCGGAAGAGCCCGCGGCATCCCCTCGCTCGTCGACGCCGCCGCGGAGCGGCCCGACGTCCCCAACAGGTACCTCACCGACGGCGTCGACGCCGTGGCCTACAGCGGCGGCAAGTGTCTGCGCGGCCCGCAGTCCTCCGGGCTGGTGCTCGGGCGCAAGGAACTGCTGCGGGTCGCCTTCCTCAACGGGGCCCCCCACCACTCGATCGGGCGGCCGATGAAGGCCGGCAAGGAAGAGGTGATGGGGCTGCTGGCCGCGGTCGAACAGTGGGTGGCGCGCGACCACGAGGCGGAGTGGAGGCAGTGGGAGCGCCGCCTGGCGACGGTGGCGGCCGCGGTCGAGGGTATCGGCCCGGTGGCGACGAGCATCCGCCAGCCCGGCCGCTCCAACGTCGCCCCGATCCTCGAGATCACCTGGGACGCCGAGGCCGTGGGCATCGCCCCGGCCGAGGTCGAGCGGGAGCTGTCCGCGGGGGATCCCCGCATAGAGCTGAGCGCCTCGGCCGGGGGAGTAACGGTGGCCGCGCATGTGATGGAAAAGGGCGAGGACGAGATCGTCGCCCGCCGGCTGGCGGAGCTGTTGTCAGGGGCCGGTTAGAGGGTATTGTATAGAGGAATTTTCCAGAGCAATGACCTGGTTTTGAAACTTTAACTAAATAAAGTTATTTTTAGGCACCGAATCAAGCCCAAATGATCTTGGTCATTTCAAAGAGCAGACGGTGTCTTGTTTCTAGTTCCTCGGGTCCGTAGCGATTAAGTGGGCCCAAATCGAGATTGAATTTCCTTTGAAAACTACTCATGTCGAGTTTGGATTTATAACTATCTTCTCGCAAAGTCTCATTCCAGTGCAACGTGTTAGCATAGGTGCGGAGTTTTTCTTGGTAAGATTCATTTCCACTTGAAATATTGTCCTTCCCCTTTAGAAGGAGGATTCCTCCCAGCCTGTTTCTTTCCTGTTCAAATAGCTCATCATCGTTGTGAAAAAGGGAAGGATTTTCGGAATTGTAGGATAGTATATGTTCAACATGAAACCCTGTTTTATACCCGGTCCGAGTCACGAGATCGGCAATGTCATGTTTGGGGCTAAGATTCATATTTTCGGCTAGGAATTCGTCAATTCTCGCAAAGAAGTAACGTTTAAATCGCAAATTAAGGTTTATTCCGGTCTGCTTAAAGGTCGAATAACTTAGTGGCTCCGCATTTGATCTATTTAGATGGTTTTCTAATGCTTCTACTAGTTTTAAATCAAACGCCCCACGGTAACTTTCTGGCCCTGCATTTCGAATTGATTCTGAGATTGAATAGAGAGAGTCAGCAAAGTCGTTACTATCGTACGCGTTCTGAAGCTGCAGTAATGCAAAGTAACGATCGATTTCCTTGGCGATTGCCACAATTTTTCCATCTTCCTCAGGATCATTGAGTTCGCAGGCAGAAAGAACCAACAGAAACGGAGCATCTAGATCGAGAAGATGGTTATAGTATACAGAATCGTATCCGGAAGTTCGGGTTTCATAAACATTGAGCACTTTTGCGTATAAGCTGCTATAGTAGGAAAACTGGCTTTTCAGAAAATTTTTCACCCCGCTTGGATTATGGTCGAGATGGAGTCTTTTGTCCATTTCCTCCGTAAACATCATTCGGTGATAGTTGCCATCAAACAGTTGTCCTTCTCTCCGATCTTTTGCAAATTTTGCACTTAAAAAAACCTGAAGAATTCGTCGAATTGGTGCTCGTTATAAAAGTTTATTTCTGCTGCCTTATTTTCCCAAAGATGACGATATCCCTCCATGTCCAATTCGCGTTTTTCAATCTGGCCGAGAAGCTTTCCTTTCAAAATCTCATAGGGTCTGAGCTGGACTCCTCGATCATTTATAACCTCAAATACCATTGGCACATCCGTTTGTTCAACTGCCAGGTTTATTAGTACGACACGATGAAGAAGATAAAACACGAACGTTTCAAATTTGTGCTTATTTGGGAGTGAATCATCAAGGTATTCTCTGATTGTCTCGTAATTCCCTTTCATGTTTTCTGCGGTTATTCCTGTCTTATCTGGAATCTCCTTCATCGAGGCGTTTTTGAAAAGGGCCCTTTGTGTCTCAGCATGGTCAATATGGTTCATCCAAAACATTGTTTCGTATCCAGAATGGCCGGCGATTTTAGAACTAATCCAGCGTTCGAGATTTGAACCCATGAGGACGGCCATATGCCGTAACTTGATCAGGATGAGTGATAGTGTTGTCAGGCGTTGTTGGCCATCTACTACGTAGACTCTTCCATCAATGGTATTTGTTACATACGTGTTCAAATAGTACCAAGGATATTTTCCCGCTATATTTTCCTGATTTGGGTCGAGATCATTTGATCGTTCGTATTGCTCGTTGAATTTGTAGAACAAATCGTCGAGGAGCCGTTTTACCGGCTCATCTCCCCACCGGTAGTCTCTTTGATAAAAATCGATATGGTATGTCGTCGTTGAAAATACACGATCGATATTTTGTTTTTCTGGTGAAATCTCCATATGGTTCCTTTCTTTTTGCGAAAATTTCTTGTGCCCGATTAACCCAATCCTGAATGGGTAAGTATGCATGCATCTTTAGATCGCGATCTACTCCACAGCGCGGGACTGGGTTTATACCTGTGAACCCAAGATATGGGCTTTCCCACATCACAGTAATTCCGGGTGCGCTCCTTTTTTTGTCAAGTGGATGCTTGTTCTCATTGGATGATTGCTCTGACTACACCGGCATCCTGCGGTTGGTGTAGCCCCTCCCCACCTCGGCCGTGTCCTCCCCGTGGCCGGCGATGATGCGGACCCCTTCGTCTATGGCCTTCCTGACGGTTTCGGGGGTGGCCGCCTCCAGAAAGGAAACGCCGTTGGCGTCGCAGGCCGCCTTGACCCTTTCGCGAGCCTCGATGATCCGCGGGTCGGTGTAGGGCCCGGGCAAACGCGGTATGCGGTAGGACATGTGCAGGTCGCCCGGGCCCATTTCGGCGAATCCGATCCCCGGAACGGAGAGCATCTGCTCGATGGTGTGCACGCCCCGGGCGGACTCCACCTTGAGGCCGAGCAGGAGCTCCCCCTCGGGATTGAGCGGCCACGGGTCGGCGCGGCGGACGTACTCTTCAGCGTCAACGCCCCACACGTGGGCCGCCGAGGGCTCGGCGCCCACTCCCCGGGTCCCGATGCCCAACCCGCGGCCTTCGCCGATCCGGGCGACAGGGTAGCGGCAGGACTCGACGAACGCCCTGACCGCATCCGGCGTTTCCGCCTGGCAGAGGAGGATGCCGTGCACTCCGCGCGCCAGTATCTGCCGGAACTGCCAGGCGTTGAAGCGGACAATCTGCTCCCCCGAGGCCTCGACGGGGGCCTCGACGATGACCGCAGGGGTGCGGTGGCCGCTGTTGGTCGGGCCCTCGATCAGTCCCTGCATGTAGGCGTCCAGACCGGTCATGTCGAAGGCCCCGTGCTCCATGCCGACGTTGATATAGTCGGCCCAGGTTCCGGCGTCCGCGATGCCCTGCCCGCGGGTGAGGACGTGCCCGGTGTGGCCTCCGACGTAATAGACCGGCTGGTCCTGCTCGAGAAGCTCTATGGGTCGGTTGATTCTTCGGGGCATGTCCGTCTGCTCGGTCGGTGCTGTCCCGCCGGGGCGGGGACAGGGTTTCTATTGGTCGGAGGTGGTGCCCTGACATCGGAGCTTGCCCGTGGCAATTTCCAACCGCCCAGTTCATGCGCAGAGACAGATCGAGACCGGCGTCCGGAAGGAGATGGGGAGGGCAGCATCAGGGTATGCTGCATGCGAACGAGTATTCTGCTATATCCGGCCGCCTTGAAATTCCCTTTGCCAATGGAGGCGATCTCAGGCCGCGTCAATCCGTTCCTCCACTTCACGACGCGCCATTACGCCCTTGTTGACCAAAAGCGACTGCACCATGAGTTCGGAAACAAGAAAATGGTGCGCGGCGGCATGTATGCCCTCATCTGTCGGGTGGTCGTTTTCCAGGTACTCCTCAAGGTCGGCAAAGGGACACAGGAAGCTCTGCGCAAAGGCTCTCTGGAACTTCTGGCGAGCCGACTTTGCGGTGGAAACCGGCCCCAACTTGTCGTTACCCGACCAGATCACGTCTCCGAGCATACGACATAGTTCAAACCTGCGCGCATCTGACCGTCTTTTCTCCAAAGCCACCAAGCTGGCCTCGCCATCGCCATCTCTGAGGCGAAGGCCGTATCTAAGCCGGGAGGGACCCCGCCTGGTCAGGAAAGTCTGCACGTTGATAGCGAAAACCTCGCCAAGGAGCCTGTTGAGGATAGGGCCGGGCGGGATCGAAAGCTGCTTGCGCAAGTCCGTAGCGGCCTTCTCAGCTAGTTGCCACGGTGGGATCAAAGCTCGATGCGGACCAAGTTTTATCTCCCGAACGTCCTTGGGCAGCTCCATCCGAATGTTCGAGGTGCGAGCGGCCTTCATCTCCTCTTGGAGCACAGTCGCCGAATCGCCTCCCTGATGGGCGAGGGCCGCTTCTTCAATAGCCTCTTCGCCGTACTGCTCAATCAAAACCGCCAAGCGCTCAATGAGCGTTTCCGGTGCCTCATCCACATCGAATCCCAGCTTGGCCTCCACTTTCCGCCAGGTACCTATGTCCTTGTCGTCCCTTTCCTGTAACAGGGCCGCGTACGCTGTCCCCAGTGCCTGGCGATCGGAGATTGAATCTTCGAGAAGCGAATTGATGAACTGGTCGATACTGTCTTCCACGGCAGAAGCCGCTACATAGAACAAGCCGCTCGTAAGAAATCGCAATGAATCCGAATGATCTTCATGCGAAGTAATACCTATCCTGTGCCCCTCGCCCCATATTGCCACCCGCGGCCAAATGTATCCCCCTCCGATGGATGACAGGTCGTGCGCCAGTCGCCACTCTGGCACAAAGGAGCCTGACGGTGGTTCCCAGCGGAGCCGCCACCAGTTGTCGATGAGCCAAAAGGCCAGCTGTGCGGGGGGAACACGTAGATAGTCGTCCGGTTCGCTACAACCTTGTCGAATCAGCCGCGTGAACGAGGTGTCGCCCGAACTGATCTTGATGCATCGCAGATCCAGGTCCTCGTGGGATTCCGGTTTGCGCGTTTCGATGTTGAATTCACTCATCGCTTGAAGCCGTACCTGTCCCTGCAGGCCTTGGCGGCCAATTGGTTCTGACTAGTGCCGCGGGTTTTTGCCCAGGAGGAAAACCTCTTGTAAACCAGTTCGGCGATCGCCTCGGAAGGTCTTACCGGATACCCATGAAATTCATTCGTGGCAACATTCGTCAGGCGCCCCTCGAAAATCCATCCGTCGTCCGCCACTGCCCAAATAATGCGGTTCCCGTGGCCAATCAGCCCGGCCCGCAGTCCTCGACGGATCATTGCCGGAATTCCGGACATCTGTGAGGGTGCAAAGCTTGCATGATCGTCGCACAGGGTAGCGTCCCCTCTCTGACCACTAAACTGAGGCAGTCCGTACCGGTGTGGATACCTCTTGTGCTTGGAACTGCCCTTGTAAGTGACCGAATTCGACATCTTTGAAATCAAGGCGCTTGAGGGGGCTTTCAACAGCCGCCTTTTGGTGTTTTCCGATTGCCTGGGGGGAAGTCCCGAACGCTTGGATGGTTTTCTCATTTTTTTTGTGGTGGTTCCCCGCAGCCTTGTACCGAGATTGTTTCTATCAAAATATCGAACCGTGGCAGGATCGCCAGCAGACCGGCCAGGAGCGTCCTGTTCCGCTACGGGGTAGTTGGCCCAGTCCAGACGAGAAGATTGGCAGGGTGCCTTTCGGCATCTGCTTCAAAACAGCACGATGCTGGAATAACCTTTGAATCCTTGGTCGTCGCAGGCGTGCGGAGCGGGTCCCTGACCTGGCAGATATGAAAGGGAGGGGTGGATCCAATGGCCATCTTCAGCGGCGAGTGGGAGATCGACGTGGACTTCATCGGCGCCAGGGCCCGTCACGGCGCCCACCTGAGCCAGGCCGGATCGGCGATATCGGGCAGGTATCGCTCCCAGTACGGGGAGTACGAAGTCGGGGGCAGGGTGGTTGGAGAGGATATCGACATGAGCGTCGACATCCAGTACCAGGGGGTCGGCGCAACCTACCGCTTCACCGGCAAAGCGAGCGGGGACCGCATCCAAGGGGAAGTCGATCTCGGCGAGTACTGGAAGGGGCGCTGGTCGGGCAGCCGGGTCTGAGCGGCAGGGACCGCCCGCCGCGGCATCCGCTCAAACCTGCTCCGCAAGGTAGGAGGCGATGGCGCGGTCGTAGCGGGCGGTGCGCCGGTATGCCTCCAGCGCCAGCCGGCGTCCGTACTCCGGGTCGATGACGCCGCCGGAGTCCCGCAGCTTTTCCAGGGCCTCCCCGTACTGGTCCGGGGAGCTCAGCACGTAGACCGATTCGCAGTTCTTGGCCGCGGAACGCAGCATGCAGGGGCCGCCGATGTCGATCTGCTCGATCGCCTCGGCAAGGGTGCAGCCGGGGCGGCCGATCGTCCGTTCGAACGGGTAGAGGTTGACGCAGACCAGGTCGATCGGCTCGATGCCGTGCTCGCGCAAGGTCGCCACGTGCTGGTCGTTGCCGCGCAGGGCCAGCAGTCCGGCGTGGATGCGCGGGTGCAGGGTCTTGATGCGGCCGTCGAGGATCTCGGGAAAGCCGGTTACCTCGGCCACCTCGGTCACCGGAATTCCGGTTTCCCTCAGGGCCGCCCCGGTTCCACCGGTCGAGAGAATCTCCACTCCGAGCTCTACCAGTCCCTGCGCCAGCTCCGCGACCCCGGTTCGGTCCGCGGTGCTGACGAGGGCGCGCCGCACCCTGGTCATTATCGTCTCCATTCCATTCGGTGAACGGTCCGGCGCTACGGTAAACGGGCTTGCGGCGACGTGTCAATGCGGCCCGATGCCTGCGCTCGTAAGCCAGGGTACGAACGAGGGCGGCGACCGAATTCCCGCGGAATTGCGCGCGCACGCACTACAGGCAATACCTTTGCCATCGTGAACAACGACGACGTAAAACCGGGGGCGCTGCGGATCCTGAGCACCCTGAACGACCGCGGGTACCAGGCCTACCTGAACGGCGGCTGCGTGCGCGACCTCCTGATGGGCGGCGAGCCCAAGGACTGGGACGTCGCCACCAACGCCGGTCCGGACGCGGTGAGGGGCCTCTTCGACCGCACCTTGGCCATCGGCGCCAGGTTCGGCATCATCACCGTCCTACTCGAGGACGGCCGCTACGAGGTGGCCCGTTTCCGCAAGGACGGGGATTACGAGGACGGCCGCCGCCCTCTGGAGGTGGAGTTCGCCGGCCCGGAGGCGGACGCGCAGCGCCGGGACTTCACCATCAACGGGATGTTCTACGACGCCGCCAGCGGCCGCGTCATCGACTACGTCGGGGGCCGCGCCGATATCGAGAAGAGGCTGATCCGCGCCATCGGGGACCCGGACCAGCGCTTCTCGGAGGATTACCTGCGCATGCTGAGGGCGGTCCGTTTCGCCGCCCGCCTCGACTTCGCCATCGAACCCGGGACCCTGGCGGCGGTCCGCGCCGGGGCGGAGCGGATTGCCGCGGTCAGCGCCGAACGGATCCGCGACGAGCTGACCATGATCCTGACCGAGGGGGGCGCGGCCGCGGGGGCGCAACTGCTCATGGACCTCGGCCTGATGCGGGCGATCCTGCCGGAGGTGGCAATAATGGAGGGGGTCCCCCAGCCGCCGGAGTTCCACCCGGAAGGGGACGTCTGGACCCACGTGCGCATGATGCTCGAGCAACTGCGGGACCCGCCCCGGACCCTGGCTTGGAGTGTGCTCCTGCACGACGTCGGCAAGCCGCCCACCTATGCGGTCGCCGACCGCATCCGCTTCAACAAGCACGAGGTGGTCGGCGCCAGGATGGCCGGGGAGATATGCCGGCGCTTGCGGATGGCGAACGCCGACATCGAGCGGATCGGCGAGCTCACCGCCCACCACATGCGCTTCCGCAACGTCAGGGAGATGCGGCCGAGCAAGCTCAAGCGCTTCCTGCGCGAGGAGTACTTCCCGGAGCTGCTCGAGCTGCACCGCATCGACTGCCTCGCCAGCCACGGGCTGCTCGACCTGCACGATTTCTGCAGCGAGCGGCTCGAGCAGGAGGGCAGGGAGGACCTCGAGCCGCCTCCCCTGATCAGCGGCGCCGACCTCATCGCCATGGGGTTTGCCCCGGGCCCCCGCTTCAAAGAGATCCTCACCGCGGTGGAGGACGCCCAGCTCGAGGGTGCGGTCCGCTCCCGCGAGGCTGCCCTCGAGTTGGTGCGGGAGCGCTTCGGTCCCGAAAGCTGAAGCGCCCTTCGGGCTGCCGCGAGGCGATTGCAGGCAGGGTTGCCCAACCTATATTCCAGCGGTTCGCGCCCCCCGAAGGACACCAGAAGACAGGATGAAACGCCCCAACATTCTCTGGATCTGCACCGACCAGCAGCGCTACGACACCATCGGCGCGCTCGGCAACAGGCTGGTCTCGACTCCCAACATCGACAGGATCGTGCGCAGCGGTGTCAGCTTCACCCGCGCCTACTGCCAGAGCCCGATCTGCACTCCGAGCCGGGCGAGCTTTCTGACCGGCTGCTACCCCAGCGCCGTGCACGTGCTGGGAAACGGCAACGAGTCCTTTCCCCCCGAGGCCCCCGAGCTGGTCACCAGAACGCTCGCCGGCGCCGGGTACGACTGCGGCCTGATCGGCAAGCTGCACCTGGCCAGCGCCAGCGGCCGCATCGAGCCGCGCACCGACGACGGCTACCGCTACTGGCAGTACAGCCACGCCCCGCGCGACGACTGGGAGCAGGGGCACGACTACGCCGACTGGGTGCGTTCGAAGGGAGAGGTCCTCGGCACCCTGATCGCCGACCGGGACGGGGTCCCGGCGGAGTTGCACCAGACCACCTGGTGCGCCGAGAAGACGATCGAGTTCATCACCGGGGAACGGCAGGGGCCGTGGCTGGCGAGCGTCAACATCTACGACCCGCATCCGCCGTTCAACCCGCCCAAGCAGTACCGCGACCGCTTCGACCGCGAGCGCATGCCCGGGCCGCTGTTCGCCGAAAGCGACCTCGAGCAGCAGCACCGCCTCGCCGCGGTCGATTTCCAGTCAAAGGGGCGCCGCCCCGGCCAGCTCGACATCCGGAATCCGCTGACGCCGAAGACTCCGGGGGCGGGAGCGGCGGCGCCTGCGGAGGGGGATTTCACCGACCGCGACGCCCGCACCCTGCAGGCGGCGTACTACGCGATGATCGAGCTGATCGACGACCGCGTCGGCGACATCGTGCAGGCCCTCGAGGACAGCGGGCAGCTCGAGGACACGGTCGTCATCTTCACCAGCGATCACGGGGAGATGCTCGGCGACCACGGTCTCATCCAGAAGGGCTGCCGCTTCTACGAGGGGCTGGTGCGGGTGCCGCTGATCTTCTCCTGCCCGCCGAGGCTCTGCAGCGACCTTCGCTGCGACGCCCTGGTGGAGCTCCTCGACATCGCGCCGACCCTGCTGGAACTGGCAGGGCTGGAGGTGCCCGGGGGCATGCAGGGCCGTTCCCTGCTGCCGCTGCTCAGCGGCGAGGAGGTGGAGCACCGCGACTTCGTGCGCTGCGAGTACTACGACGCCGTCGATCTGCCGGACGGCACCTTCGCCACCATGTACCGCAACGAGCGCTACAAGCTCGTCGTCTACCACGGCCACGACGAGGGAGAGCTGTACGACCTTGACGAGGACCCGGAGGAGTTCGAGAACATGTGGTCGGAGCCGGAGGCGCAGCCGTTGAAGCTCGAGCTGATGAAGCGGAGCTTCGACGCCTCCATGCTGGCGATGGACCGGGGTCCCCGCCGTGTCGGGCCGATGTAGGATGGCCCGGGAACGCACACAGGTTCGAGTCGTCGAGCGCGAGGTGGTCGATTACCGCGGGGGGGAGCATACGGCGCGGCCCGACCTGGTCACGGTGGAGGAACCGCTGGAAATCCGCCTGCACGGGGAAGCGGTCGCCGTGATCATGCGCACCCCCCTCGACGACTTCGACCTGGTCGCCGGATTCCTGCTGACCGAAGGCCTGATCGACGCACCCGGACAGCTGGGGGCGATCTCCTACTGCAAGGATGCGGAGCCGCCCAACCTCGAGAACGTCGTCGAGGTCAGGCTGGCCGAAGGGGTCCGTTTCGACTTCGACCGCCTCAAGCGCAACTTCTACGCCTCCTCGAGCTGCGGCGTGTGCGGTAAGGCGAGCATCGACCATATCGCAGCCCAAGCCCCCCCTTTGGCAGAGGCGAATTTCCGCATCGGCGCCGAAACCCTGTACGGATTGAGCGCCAAGCTGAGGCAGGCGCAGAAGGTGTTCGATCAGACCGGCTCGCTGCACGCGGCCGGGCTCTTCGACCGCCGGGGAGAGCTGCTTGCCCTGCGCGAGGACGTCGGGCGCCACAACGCCGTCGACAAGCTCGTCGGGTCCTTTCTCCTGCGCGACCGCCTGCCCCCGAAGCAGTCGCTGCTGATGGTGAGCGGCCGCACCAGCTTCGAGATCGTGCAGAAGGCGCGAATGGCGGGGATAGCCGTGGTCGCCGCGGTCTCGGCGCCGTCGAGCCTGGCGGTCGACCTGGCGCGCGAGGCCGGCCTGACGCTGCTGGGGTTCCTGCGCGGACGCGGCTTCAACATCTATTCCGGCGCCGGCCGGATTACCCACTGAGCACCCATCACCTGAGACAACGGGAGCAGATCGCCATGGCCAAAGAAGTAGCCGTAAAACCGAAGCTGCACCTGTGCGCCGCCAACTGGACGCTGCAGAACTACCCGTCGGCGAAACGACCCTGGTCGATGGAGACCAAGGTCAGACGGGCAAAGGAGGCCGGGTTCGCGGGCTTCAGCCACGCGGCCGATCCCGACCTGGCGAAGGCGTGCGAGAAACACGGCATGGTCTACGTCGGCGGCGTCGATATCGCCGAGGTGGAGCAGGCCGAGCCGACCCTCAAGGAGTTCGTCGAGGTCGGGGCCTACCACGTCAACGTGCAGCTCTGCGATCACGACACTGAGCTCGAGGTCTCGGTACCTGTGGCGAGAGCGGCGATGAATGCGGGCAGGAAGCTCGGGCTGCAGCCGGCCATCGAGGTCCACCGCGACACCTGCACGGAGACGCCGGAGAAGACCTTCGCCCTCGCCGACGCGTACCAGCGCCGCTACAAGGAGAAGCTGCGCATCAACTTCGACCACTCCCATCCGGCCATCATCAAGCAGGTGCGGGCCCCCAACTACTGGGAGCCGAAGACCAATGCCCGGCCGGACCTGCTGAGGGCAGGGGAACTGATCCACTTCCGCCCCTTCACCGGCAGCCACTGCCAGACCCCGGTGACCAACGGCCGCGGCCGCATCGACCGCGACTTCGCCCTGTGGCGCGACCATTTCCTGGGACCCATGCTGGAGTCCTGGTTGAAGGGGGCAAAGAGCGGGACGGAGCTGTACGGCGTCGTCGAGCTCGGTCCGCAGGGCTCGGGGTACGCCCTGGAGTGCTTCCCCGACGTCTGGAAGGATGCCTGCGTCGCCCGCGGCGAGATCGAAAGGGTGTGGGGCGCGGCGCTGCACACCTGGAAGGGATAGGGCCCGGCCGGCAGGTCAGCCGGGGACCGGAGCGGAGGTCAATCTAAAGGCTGGCCCGTGCCGGATTCCGGCAGTGCGAATCGGTCCTGCGCTGAGGGCGGCCCAGGTTTTGCCGAATCGGGCCGGGCAACGCGGCCCATGCAGAGGCGCCGCCAAGGAGGCGGCCACGGCTCGAAGGTCGAGAGGAGCCGCTGGGCGCCTTTCCAAAACTGGGCGCCTGGCTACCCCGGGGAGCCGGACTGAGGGGAATCGGGCGCGACTGCTTCCGCGGAACCCGTTCCCCGGGAAGCCGGGCGGGCAGGCGCTCAGGAGGCGGTGCTGGCGCCGGGGCCCGGCAGCGGCTCGACGCGCACCGGGCAGACCTTGAGCTCGGCGGTGTGGGTCACCGGGTCGTACCCGGATCCGGTCAGCACGTTCACCGGCACCTCGCTGAAGCTGAAGCTCGCGAACACCGTGCCCCGCGGCGACCGGTCCGTCGCCCGCACCTTGATGTCGACTTCCCCCCTGGCGCTGCTCAGGCGGCACCAGCCCCCCTCGGTCAGCCCCCAGGCGGCGACGTCGTCCGGGTGCACCTCCAGCGATTCCTCCGACAGCAGGTAGTCGATTCCCAGGGCGCGGCCGGTCTGGGTGTGGGTGTGGTAGGCCGGCAGCCGGCGGCCTGTTGTCAGCCAGACCGGGAACTCGGCGCTGACCGACTCGGCCGGGTCGCGGTACTCGACCCGGCTGAAGATGCCGCGGCCGTTGAGGAACTCCTCCTCGTGCAGGATCGGCGTTCCCGGGTGATTCCTGTGCGGCACCGGCCATTGGTACTCGCTGCGCTCGATGCGGTCCCAGTCGAGGCCGGCGTAGATCGGCGACAGGCTGCAGAGCTCGTTGAAGACGTCGCGGGCGCTGGCGAAATCGAAGCCGGCAATCCCCATCCGCCGCGCGATCTGGCTGACGACCCACCAGTCGGGTTTCGCCTCTCCCGGGGGCGGCACCGCGGCGCGCAGCCGCTGCACCCGGCGCTCGGTGTTGACGCAGACGCCGTCGGTCTCGGCGAAGGCGGTCGCCGGGAAGACGACGTCGGCGAGTTCCGCGGTCTCGGTGAGGAAGATGTCGATGACGACGAGGTGGTCGAGGCTTTCGAGGGCGTGCTGGCAGTGGGCGCGGTCCGGGTCGGAGATCAGGGTGTTCTCGCCGTTGATGATCATCGCGTGGATGCCGTCGCCGCAGCGGTCGAGGGCCGTCACCTTGGTGATGCCGCGCTCGCCGTCGATCTCGCGCCCGTACAGCTTTCCGAACTTCTCCCGGTTGGCCGGGTCCCCGACCTTCTGGAAGCCGGGGTAGTGGTCGGGCAGGGCGCCGCTGTCGCCGGCCCCCTGGATGTTGTTCTGGCCGCGCATCGGATTGATGCCGGTCCCCTCGCGGCCCAGGTTGCCCGTCATCAGCGCCAGGTTGCACAGCGACCGCACGTTGTCGACGCCGCAGATGTGCTCGGTGATGCCGAGGGTGTAGTAGATGGCGCCGCGCTCGACCTCGCCGTACCAGATTGCCGCCTTCTCGATGTCGGCCGCGGGCACCCCGGAGATCCCCTCCGCCCACTCCGGGGTGAAGCCTCCGATGTGCTCGAAGAAAGCCCCGCTGTCGCTGGTGCGCCGGGAGATGAACTCCTCGTCGACGAGCCCCTCGCGGGCGATGACGTGGGCCATCCCCGCCAGCAGGGCGACATCGGAGCCGACGCGCAGCGGCAGGTAGAGGTCGGCCATGTCGGCCAGCGGAATGCGCCGCGGGTCGGCGACGATGAGCTTGGCCCCCCGGGCGATGGCCTTCTTGATCCCCGTCGCCGCCACCGGGTGGCACTCGGTCATGTTGGTCCCGATGCAGAAGATCACGTCGGGTTTCGCCATGTCGGCCAGCGGGTTCGACATGGCGCCGCGCCCTATCGTGGCTGCCAGACCGGCAACCGTAGGAGCGTGTCAGGCACGGCTGCAGTTGTCTATCTGATTGGTGCCGAACCCCGCGCGGATGAACTTCTGCATGGTGTAGGCCGCTTCCGAGGGCGCGCGCCCGGAGGCGATGCCGTAGACGCTGTGCTCGCCGTAGCGGTCGACGGCGTGCCGGAAACCTTCGGCGGCGCGCTCGAGGGCCTCGTCCCAGGTAGACTCGTGCAGCTCGCCGTCCTCGCCGCGGACCATCGGGTGCGCGAGGCGGTCCCCGTGCTGGACGAAATCGAAGGCGAACTGACCCTTGACGCACAGCGCCCCCTCGTTGGCCGGGCCGTCCATGGCCGGGTGGATGCCGACGAGGGCGTCTTCCTTGGTCAGCAGATCGACCGAGCAGCCGACCCCGCAGTACGGGCAGACCGAGCGCGTCTTCTCGATCTCGCCCGGCAGCTCCGCGGAGCGCAAGGCCTTCTTGTCGCCGAGGGCCCCGGTGGGGCAGGTCTGAACGCACTGGCCGCAGAAGGTGCAGGAGGAGCCCTTGAGCAGGCCGTCGAACTCGGTGGTGATCTGCGTGTGGAAGCCGCGGTTCATGACGCTGATGGCGTGATCACCTTCCTGCTCGGCGCAGACGCGGACGCAGCGGTAGCAGGAGATGCACTGCTCGTAGTCGCGCAGCAGGAAGGGGTTGTCGTCCTCCTTGCTCGTTCCCGACTTCGCCCCGGCGAAGCGGCCGCCGCGGGCGTCGTAGCGATCGACGAGGTGGGCCAGCTCCTGGGAGGCGTACGAGGTGAGGGGGTCTACGTCGATCTGGCGGTTCTCCGAGGCGACCATCTCCAGCAGGGTTCTGCGGTGCTTCTCGACCTCGCCGCTGGCGGTGCGCACCGCCATCCCGGCCACCGCCCTGGTGGTGCAGGAGGCGACCGGGGTGCGCGCTCCCTCGACTTCCACCACGCACAGCCGGCAGGCCCCGAACGGTTCCAGGCGCGGGTCGTAGCAGAGGGTGGGGATGTCGTGTCCGCAGCGGGTGGCGGCCTCGTAAATGGTCTCCCCCTCGGTGAAGGCGACCTCGGTGCCGTCGATGGATATCGCCTGACCGGCAGGAGGCCGGCCGTTCTCCAGCAAGGCGCCGTTTCCGGCGACCCTGGTCTCTTCAGGTGCTGTCGTCGTTGTCATGTCGGGTGCTCCTGTTCACGCGCCCGCGGCGCGCACGTGTCTGTCCACTTCTCCGGGAAAGTATTTCATCAAGCTGCGGGTGATGTTGGGGGCCGCGGTGCCGAGACCGCAGGCGCTGGTCGCCGCCATCGCCGCCCCCATGTCCTCCACCTCGCGGCGCCAGGCAGCCGGCTTTCGCGGCGACCCCGGGGCCCCGGAGAGGCGCTCGGTCAACCGCTGCGTGCCGATGCGGCAGGGGAAGCACTTGCCGCAGGATTCTTCGGCGAAGAACTCCATGGCCCCGTGCGCGGCCTCGACCATGTCGCGGCTGTCGTCGTAGACCATGATGCCGCCGGCGCCGAGGAAGGAGCCGCGGGAGCGAATGTCCGGTTCGTCGAGGGTGACGTCGAGGTCGTCGCCGGCGAGGAAGCCGCCGGAGAGGCCGGCCATGGTCACCGCCTGGATCGACCTGCCGCCCGGGGCGCCGCCGGCCCAGTCGTTCAGCAGCGTCTGCAGGGGCAGCCCGAGCGGAACCTCGTAGTTGCCGGGGCGCTCGATGTCGCCGCTGAGGCTGATCAGCTTGGTGCCGGCGTGCTCCCCGAGGCCGAGCCCCCGGTACCAGGCGGCCCCGTTGCGCACGATCGGGGGAGCCGAAACCAGGGTCTCGACGTTGTTGACCACGGTCGGCAGGTCCTCGTACCCGTGCGTGACCGGAAAGGGGGGGCGGTTGCGCGGGAACGGGTGGCGCCCCTCGAGGCTGTTGAGCAGCGACCCCTCCTCCCCGCAGATGTAGGCCCCGGCCCCGCGCCTCAGGTAGAGGCGGAACTCGAAGCCGCTGCCGAGGATGTCGGTCCCGAGCAGGTTGGCCGCCTCCGCCTCGGCGATGGCGCGCTCGAGAATCTCCTGGGTCTCCGGGTACTCGTAGCGCAGGTAGATGAACCCCCGCTCCGCCCCGGAGGCGTAGGCAGCCAGCAGCATCCCCTCGATCACGGCATGGGGGTCGTAGTCGAGCAGGGCGCGGTCCTTGAAGCAGCCCGGCTCTCCCTCGTCGGCGTTGCAGACCACCGTCTTCGGACTCCCCGGGGCGTCGGCGACCGCCCGCCACTTCTGCCCGGTCGGGAACCCGGCTCCGCCCCGTCCCGCCAGGCCGCTGTCGGCGATCAGGTCGAGCAGCTCCTCCGGCGGCATGTCCCCGAGGGCGCGCTCGAGCGCTTCGTACCCGCCGCTGCCGCGGTACCCCCCGATGCCGGCGCGGCCGGGAAGGCGGATGCCGGCGAAGACGCACTCCTCGCAGCCCCCCGGATTGGGGGCGGGCAGCGGGGAAGGGAGCTCCCGCAGGGTCCCGTCCGGGGACCCCACCAGGGTCTGGTGGCCGACGAGCACCGGGATCGGCTCGTCGCAGCGCCCGGAGCAGGGCATGGGGGTGGCGCCCTCGAGGGATTCGACCAGATCGCCGGCGCCGCGCAGACAGCAGACCGGGCCGCTGCAGACCCGGGGGGCGGCCTGCCCGGGGCGGTTGCGGGCGAAGTGATGGTAGAAGGTCACCGTGCCGAAGAGCTCGGCGAGGGGGATTTTCAGGCCCCCGGCCACCTCCTCGATGGCGGCATCGCTGAGGAACTGATCGCGGTCGTGGAAGGCGTGCAGCACCGGCAGCAGGGGGGCAGGCTGCCCGCGCCAGGCGTCGATGAGGTGGCCGTTGTTAAATGAAGTCATCAGCAGTTGTCCGGTTTGCGCGCCTGAGAATATAAGCCGCGCAGTAGGTGCCGCGCAGTAGGTGCCGCCTTGTTTCTCCCACCGGTTTGGAAACCACCGGGCCCGGATCCAGGTTCCCGGAGCCCTTCCGCCCGCAGAGCGCGGCATCAACCGGCTCTCAGGCGGACAGCGAGCAGGAACAGGCTGCCGAACAGGAGACTCGCGAAGAGGACGTGAACGACCTGCAAGGCCGGGGGGAGGGCGAACCAGGCCAGCCCGGCCCCGGCGGTAAACTGCACCGCCGCGATCGCCAGCGGCGCCATCCCGGGCTGGCGCCAGACAGGGATGCGGCCGGGGGCGCGAGCCGCGGTCAGGGCAACCGCGGCGCAGCAGGCCAGCACAGCCAGTCCGAGGGTGCGGTGGGCGCTGTCGAGCCAGCCGGCCTCGGCGAGCAGGGCGCCGCGCTCGAGATCGGGGAAACGCTCGACCGCCAGGTCGATGCTCCCCCGCACCAGGGCCCCCAGGCAGATCTGCAGGAGCACGAGAACGAGGGCGGCGCGCACCAGGCGACCCTGCCTGGGCGGGTCCGAGGTTTCACTCCGGGGGGACGCGGGAAAGCTGTTGGCCGCCGCCGCGATCAGCACCGCGATGATGGCCACGGCCCCGAGCAGGTGAACGGTGACAAACCGGGGGTCGAGCTCGTAGGCGACCACCTGGCCCCCGAACCAGCCCTGGAAGGCGACCAGGGGAACCGCGGCCAGGGCCGGAACCAGAACCGGCCGGTCGTCGCGGTGATCGCGCCAGGCGAGCCAGGCCGTGGCGAGGATGAGCAGGCCGACCGCGACCCCGACCAGCCGGTTGACGTACTCGATCCAGGCGAGCCGGAAGTTGAACAGCTCCGGGTCGATATCCGCGGGCAGCTGGCTGACCTCGGTCGGCGGAATCCAGCGGCCGAAGCACTTGGGCCAGTCCGGGCAGCCGAGCCCGGCCCCGGCGGCGCGCACGAAGCCCCCCAGGCCGATCAGGAGGAAGGTCGCGGTGGTGGTGGCGACTGCCAGTTTCTGGAAGGGGGTCAATTCCGGTCAGGCGTCAGGTACTGGGTAATGAAATGAGAAAATCCGCCGGCCATGGCGGGCGCATCGGTTTACAGTCCATGGCCTGGAATCTTTTCGGCGGGAAGGGAATATACTGGTTAATGTCCCTGAGTTAATGGCTGGAAGAAGCTACAACTGAATTGGGTGAAGTGTGCCGCAGAAGGCCATAATAGCTATTATAGGTCCATGAAAGAGATCGCTGCCAGAGAGGCAAAAAACCAGTTCGGCCGCTTGCTGGATGCCGCCCAAAGCGCTCCTGTCTGCGTTACCAAGAAAGGCAGGCCCGTCGGCGTCGTGATGTCGATGGAACAGTACGAACGGCTGCGGGGCGCGGCATGGGCTCGCCTGACCGAGACCATGGACCGTCTGGGAGCCGAGGCCGCGGCCAGCGGTTTGACCGCCGAGCGCCTGGAAGAACTCCTGGCCGATGAAAGCTGATCGGGTCGTTCTGGATACGAACGTTCTGATCAGCGCTGCACTGAAACCCGATGGGTCGCCGCGGGCGGTCGTGGATGCAATACGAGCGCCGAACGGGGTTCTTCTATTCTCCGACGAGACCTTCGACGAGCTGGAGACCCGGCTCGGTCATTCCAAGTTCGCCAACTATGTACGCCGTGAAGACCGGTCGGTATTTCTGGCCCTGCTCGAGCCCGTTTCGGAATGGGTGTCGATCGTGGGAGCAAGACTGGGATGTCGCGATCCGGAAGACGACAAGTTTCTCGAAACGGCGCTCATGGGAGAGGCTGAATGTGTTGTCACCGGCGATCAGGACCTGCAGGTACTGTCGCCATTTCACAACATTCCGATTTTGAGTCCGGTCGATTTCCTGAGTGGGGGATTATCTCCCGGGATTTGACCTGAACCGACTTGGCTATACGACTTAGCTAAGTCGAGATTGAAGCTGTTGCGAGAGGAGTCCAACGATGTCAGTTGTCAATGTCCATGAAGCCAAAATCCAGCTCTCCCGCCTCCTGGCGGGGGCAGAGGCCGGTGAGGAGGTCGTGATTGTCCGCAACGGTATACCGGTTGCTCGGCTCGTCCGCTACGAAGATCGTCCGGGCATCCGGCGGTTCGGCGCCATGAAGGGCCAGTTTGTGGTCGACGACAGTTTCTTCGACCCGCTCCCGAAGGCCGAGTTGGCCGCCTGGGAGTCGTGAGTCCCGTGCGCATCCTGCTCGACACGCATGCCTTCTAGTGATGGCTGACCGGGAACAAGCGTTTGTCCATGGCCGCCCACGCCGCAATCGCCCGCCCGGAGAACGATATCCTCATCAGCGCCGCTTCCGCATGGGAGATCGCTACCACGCATCGACTTGGAAAGCTCGCGGGGGCCGAGGCGGTGGCGCACGACGTTGCCGGCTGCATCGCGAGCCAGGGGGTTCCAGGAGTTGCCGATTACCGTCCACAACGGCGAACGTGCCGGCCGGTTGCCGGGACCGCATCGCGACCCCTTCGACCGCATGTTGATCGCGCAAACCCTGGCATTCGACCTCCCCCTCGTGTCGGTCGAGACGCTCTTTGACCGGTATGGCGTCAACCGCATCTGGTAAGAGGATTGGCAAAATGGCTGAAAATCCACTCTCATCGCGGGTCGGACAGAAGGTATTCCTCCAAGGCCACTTCGATATCTGCCGGATACGAATGCGCGTGTCCGGCATCAAGGGGTTGCAGACAGGCGGACCCGAACCCTGACGAGCGTGATGGCCTCCAGAAGCTGATCGAACCGGATTCCCACTGATGCTGACCAGGCTCACCATCCGCAACTTCAAACGCTTCGACGAGGTCGAGATCGAGCTCGGGAGCCCGGTGGTCTTCATCGGCCCCAACAACTCCGGGAAGACTTCCGCGATGCAGGCGCTGGCCCTCTGGGACATCGGCCTCAGGCGCTGGAACGAGAAGCGGTCGGGAAAGAGCGCACCGGAGAAACGCCCCGGGGTCACGGTCAACCGCCGCGACCTCGTTGCCATCCCGGTTCCCGACGCCAACCTCCTGTGGCGGGGGTTGCACGTGCGGAACGTTCGCAAAGTCGAGGGCCGCCAGGTCACCAGCAACATCTGCATCGAAATCGTCGTCGAAGGAGTGACCAACGATCAGTGTTGGACCTGTGGGCTGGAGTTCGACTACGCCAACGACGAGTCCTTCTACTGCCGGCCGCTCCGTCTGTCCGCGGGCAAGACCCCTGATCGCATGCCGGTCCCCGTCGAAGCGGGAACCGTACGGGTCGCTTTCCTTCCGCCCATGTCCGGGCTGGCGGCCACGGAAACGCGTCTCGATGAAGGGGCGGTCAACGTCCGGGTCGGAGAGGGGCGCACCGCGGAGGTGCTGCGCAATCTCTGCCTGCAGGTCCACGACGAAAACCAAGCTGTGTGGAAAAGGCTCGTCGGTCAGATCGAGAGCATGTTCGGTTCCGAGATTCGCCCTCCCCGCTACATTGCCGAGCGCGGGGAGATCGCAATGACCTACCGCGAGCAAGACGTCGAGCTCGACCTGTCCTCGGCGGGTCGGGGTCTGCAGCAGACTTTGCTTCTCCTGGCGTACATGTACGCGAATCCGGGGGCCGTGCTGCTGCTCGACGAGCCGGACGCGCACCTGGAGATACTCCGCCAGCGCCAGATCTACCGCCTGCTCACCGAGGTGGCTGGCGAAAGCGGGAGTCAGATCATCGCCGCCAGCCACTCCGAGGTGCTGCTCAACGAGGCGGCAGGCCGGGATCTGGTGGTGGCCTTCGTCGGCAAGCCGCATCGCATCGACGACCGCGGCAGCCAGGTGCAGAAGGCGCTCAGGGAAATCGGGTTCGAACAGTACTACCAGGCAGAGCAGACCGGCTGGGTGCTCTATCTCGAGGGTTCGACGGACCTTTCGATTCTGCAGGCCTTCGCCAGGCGGCTGGGCCACGAGGGCGCTGCCCGGGCTCTCGAGCGCCCCTTCGTGAAGTATGTGGGCAATCAGCCCAGGGCGGTTCGGGACCATTTTCACGGCCTGAAGGAGGCCCTGCCCGAGCTGCGCGGGGTCGCCCTCTTCGACCGTTTCGAACCGGATCCACCGGACCTCTCCCCGGTGGAGTGCCTGACCTGGAAGCGCCGGGAGATCGAGAGCTACGTCTGCTCGCCGGCAACTCTCGAGGCGTACGCCGCGACGTCGGCCGAGGAAGCCGTGCCGGGTCCGCTGTTCACCGGTGCCGAGGCGAAAAGGCGCCTGAAGGCTATGCACGAGGCGATCGCGGAAATCGAATCGGCCCTGAAGACGCTCGGAAAGGGGTCTCCCTGGGACCCGGACATCAAGGCCAGCGACGATTTCCTGGTGCCGCTTTTCGAGGCCTACTTCGAGAAGCTCGGCCTGCCGAACCTGATGGCGAAGAAGAACTTCTACGAGCTGGCAGAGCACGTCCCGAGGAGCGAGATCGCCCCCGAGATCGTCGAGAAGCTCGACGCGGTGGCGCGGGTCGCGGTGAGCGCCGCGCCGGCGGAAGAGCCGGGGTGATCCAAGTCGCGGACCGCAGCGTGTCGGGATTTCCGCCTCCACTCGGAGGAATCTGGCTTTTCCCGGAAGCGCCTGCCCCGGTCCCGGCGCCGGCCGCGCCCAAAAAACAAGCCTGTGCTACCAAGTGGCTGAAGGCCTGACCCGCAAGATAGCGATCGTCGCCTGCGCCCGGGGCGTCTCCACGGCCAGCATCTTCGCCGTCAACGTCATCCTGACGCGGGTCTGGGTGCCGGAGGAGTTCGGCCGCTTCGGCAGCGTCTGGGTCCTCGCCAACACCCTGGTCCCGGTCTTCTTGGCCGGCCTGCCGACCGGGCTGCTGTATTTCTTCCCCCGCCGCAACTCGCACGGGCAGGCGGTGCTGGTGTCGCAGACGGCGCTCTGCCTGCTCTCCTCCGGGCTGATCCTCGCCGGGCTTCTCAGGTTGGCGGCGATGACGGAGCTGTCGTGGGAGGGTGTCGACTTCGCCGCTCTGGGCACCTACATCACCCCGTTTCTGCCGTATGCCGCGGCCCTCGTTGCCGCCGGATATGTCGAGTCGGCGCTGGTGGCCGCGGGCAGGGCGACGTGGCAGGCCGGGCTCGCCTTCGGCACTGCCGCCGGCATGATCGCCACCGCCCTGGCTGTCGCGCTTAACGGGTGGGGGCTGGCGGAATTCCTGTGGGCGGTGTCGGCGCTGGCGTTGCTGCGCTGCGCCGTCGCCTCGTTGCTGGTGGCCAGGGCGGTCGGGTTCGGGTGGCCCCCCGGGGACCGCTTCGGCGAGCTGCTCCGCTACTCCTTCCAGATCGGCCTCAACGACGCGGTGGGCAGCCTCTCGCGCAACGTCGACCGGCTCGTCGTCTTCCTCTTCTTTTCGACCAGCGCCTTCGGCATCTACCACATAGGTGCGATCGAGGTGCCGGTCGGCCTTCTCCTCAGCGCCGTCATCACCGTCCTCGTTCCGGAGATAAGCGCCCGCTACCGCGACGGCGATCTCGCGGGGATTGCGGCGCTCTGGAAGCGCTCGGTGGGGGGACTGGCCCTGTTCATTCTGCCGCTGTTCTGCTACCTGTTCGCCTTCGCCGGGGAGCTGATCGCCCTCTACGTTCCGGAGGAGTACCGCGAGGCCGAAGGCGTGTTCCGCGTCTTCCTGTTGATGCTTCCCCTGCGCTGCGCGGTCTACAACCCCCTGCTCATCGCCACGGGCAAGGCCCACTGGGCGCTCTGGGGAAGCGTCGGGGATCTGCTGCTGAACTTGGCGTTGAGCGTCGCCTTCGTGCAGGTCCTCTCTGTCCACGCCCCCGGGCACGCGCTCCTGGGTCCGGCGCTTGCCACCTTGCTGGCAACCTGGCTGCAGATCTCCCTGCTGGTTTTTCTGATCTCCCGCCATCTGCGCCGCGGGCTCGCAGACCTGCTGCCCTGGAGCCGCCTGGCGCGGGTCGCGGCGATTTCCTCCACCGTCGCCCTGGTCAGCGCCGCGGCCGCCCAGCCCGTGGACGACGCCATGGTCCGCCTCGTCCTGGGGAGCGGGGTCTTCGCCGCGGTTTCGGCGCTTGCCCTCTGGATGCACCCTGGGGAACGGCACGAGATCCGGGCACTGGTGAGGTCGCTGGGGCGGGGGCGAAAAAGCCCGCCGCCAGGAACGACCGTGTCCGGACAGTAAAATCCGAACCGGATCCCGGGTGGGAGCCGGCAGTGATTCTTCCGCACCGGGGCCGCGGGAGCCCGAGCGAGGCCGGGGCTGGCTTATCGGTAGGGAGCGGTCGTTTCTATGCCAGCGCTATCAAGCGGTCGCAGCCCCGGGAGGGTGACCGTCTCGACCTTTCCGCAGTCGAGATGGCGCAGCAGGCCGCGGTCGCCGTAGTAGCGGCCGGAGCGGCCAGCCTGCATCCAGGTAACCCGCAGGTGCCGGTCTATTCTGAAGATGGCCGGTTGGATCTGGTCCTCGGCGAGCTGCAGGCCGAGGCCGCGGGCGAGCTCAAGACCGACGTCCTCGACGTAGCTGGCCGAGAAGCCGGTGATGCGCCGGACCTCGGAGATTTCCTTGGGCGGCCCGGGCGCAAGGACGACGAAGGAGGTCCCGCACTGGCTCAGCCGCGACTGCAGCGCCCGCAGGCGCACGAGCTGCCGCGAGCAGACCTGGCACCACGGCGCCTTCAGGGTGACGAACACCACCCGCCGGCGCCGTACCAGTTCCGCCAGGTCGAGCTCGCGCCCGTCGATGTCCTGCAAGGTGGCAGGGAGGATGAGCTCTTCGGAAGTGCCGGTAGAATCCGCGCCGGGGTCGGGGGCCGCAGGGGTGGAGGAAGGGGCAGCGCTCGCCAGGGCGCAGGCGAGGGCTGTGAGCAGGTGGGTCATGGCGGCCAGATCATAGCGGGAATCCGCTCCTACGGCAACGCAAACAAGCCCTTCCGTTGACCGTACAAACTGTCATATGTACATTCACACACTGAAGTTACGACAACAAGGAGAAGAGCGATGAAGGACCTTCCCGAGGCCGTGGCGCGGGCACTGAAGCCGCTGTGGAACCAACTTCCCCGGCAGTCGTCGCTGGACCGCCTCGTCGTCTCCGGGCCCCCGCCGGCCGCTGCCGCCGGCAGCGTCGAAACGGTGCTCGAGGATGAGGCGCTGGCCGCTCCGGTCCTGCAGGCGGCCCTCTGGCTCTACGCCGACGACCTCGACCGCAGCCACCGGATTTGCCAGCAGATCGACGACGCCACCGGCTCCTTCTGGCACGGGATCATGCATCGCCGCGAGGGGGACTTCGACAACAGCCGCTACTGGTTCAACAAGGTCGGGGACCATCCGGCTATATCCCGGATCGGGTACGATCCCGGCGATTTCATAAGCGCCGTCGAGAAACGGCACGCAGAAACTCCCGCGGATCTCGTGGCCCTGCAGCGGCGGGAGTGGGAGACCCTGTTCACCTGGTGCGCCACGGAGTACGGGGGATGAACGGCATGCCGAGCGTGAGCAGCATGCAGTGCACGAGCTTGCCCGGGCGCCTGGAAGGCAGTTGGGGCATCGCCCCGCAGGGGGGCCATGAAAGGCATCCGGGGCGCGAAGGCCCGAGGCGCGCCGATTGCCTGCGGGGCCACGTTCCCGACAACGGCACTTCATTTCCCGGAAGAACGCCGTGACCGCTTCCTCCCTCGGAGTGGGGCTGATCGGTCTCGGCACCGTCGGCGGCGGCGTCGTCCGTCTGGTCGGGGACGCCTCCGAGTCGATGCGGCGGCGCCGGGCGGCCCTGGAGATCCGGCGGATCGCTGTGCGCGACCCGGGCAGGCCGCGGGACGTCGAGGTCGACGCCGGTCTGCTTACCGCGGATCCCCTGGAGGTTGTCCGCGATCCCGGCGTCGGAATGGTGGTAGAGCTGACCGGGGCGGAGCCCGCGGCCGACTGGATCCGCGCCGCTCTCGAGGCGGGCAAGGACGTGGTCACCGCCAACAAGGCCGTCCTCGCCGAGCACGGCGACGAGCTCTTCGCCCTTGCCCTGGAGAATGGGGCCGACCTGATGTTCGAGGCCAGCGTCGCCGCCGGCATCCCGATCATTCGTTCCCTGCGCAACGGCCTGGTCGCCAACGAGGTCGAGTCCCTGTACGGCATCCTCAACGGCACCACCAATTACATCATGACCCGCATGACCCGCGGCGAGGGCAGCTACGCGGAGATTCTGGCCGAGGCCCAGGCCCTGGGCTACGCCGAGCCCGACCCGACCATGGACGTCAGCGGCATGGACGCCGCCCAGAAGCTGGCGATCCTGTGCCGCATCGCCTTCCACACCACCGGCACCCACGCCGGCATCTACTGCGAGGGGATCGAGGGGATCGCCGCCGAGGACATCGAGTACGCCCGCGAGCTCGGGTACACGATCAAGCTGCTCGCCATCGCCAAGCGCGCCGGGGGCCGGGTGGAGGCCCGCGTGCACCCGGCGATGGTCCCGAGCGAGTCGCTGCTGGCCAACATCCACGACGAGTTCAACGCCATCGAGGTGGTCGGCAGCGCCGTCGACACGCAGGTCTTCTACGGCAAGGGGGCGGGCCGCATGCCGACGGCCAGCGCCGTGGTCGCCGACATGGTCGAGCTCGCCGAGCGCCGGGCATCGGGGGCCGGCCCGGCGATTCGCGACATGATCCCAGCCGAAGGGGGGCGGGCCTTCGCCGACGTGCGGGACGCGGAGATCCGCTTCTACCTGCGCCTGCTGGTGGCCGACAAGCCCGGGGTCCTCGAGCGCATCGCCCGCATCCTGGCGCAGGAGCGGATCAGCATCGCCTCGGTGATCCAGAAGGAACGCGACCTCCAGGGCGGCAGCGTCCCCCTGATCATCGTCACCCACGAGGCCCGGGAAGAGGCGATGAGGCAGGCGGTGGCCGCCCTGAACCGGCTGGAGATGGTCGAGGAGGACGTGGTCCTGATCCGCATGGAAGAGCTGTAATGAAGTACCTGGTCCTGGTTCCCGACGGCGCTGCCGACTACCCCCTCGAAGAGCTCGGTGGTCGCACCCCGCTGCAGGCCGCGGCGACGCCGCACATGGACCGCCTCGCGCGCGAGGGCAGGGGCGGACTGGTACAGACGATCCCGCCGGAGCAGCATCCGGGCAGCGACGTCGGCAACCTCGAGATCTTCGGGTACGACAGCCGCGTCCACTACAGCGGCCGCGCCCCGCTCGAAGCGGCGAGCATGGGGGTGCCGCTCGGTGAGGGGGACGTCGCCTTCCGCTGCAACCTCATCACCCGCGACGGGGACATCCTCGCCGACTACAGCGCCGGCCATATCGGCACCGAAGAGGCCGCGGAGCTGGTGGCGCTGATCGCGGCGCAACTGCAGCGGGACGGGATCAGCTTCCATCCCGGGGTCGGGTACCGGCATCTCATGGTCTACACGAACGGCCCCGGAGAGCTGAAGTCCTTCCCTCCCCACGACATCATGGGGGAGTCGATTGCCGCGCATCTGCCCAGCGGCGAGGGGGCGGGGGAGATCCGCCGGCTGATGGCGGAGGCGGAACCGGTGCTCGCCGGGGCGGAGGTGAACAAACGGCGGGCGGCGTCCGGGCTTTACCAGGCCAACGCCATCTGGCTCTGGGGGTCGGGCCGCGCCCTGCAACTGCCGGGGATCGGATCGAGGTTCGGGGTTACCGGGGGCGTGATCTCCGCGGTCGACCTCGTGCGCGGCATCGGCGTCGCCGCGGGCCTGAGGGTCATCCACGTGCCGGGGATCACCGGGTACCTCGACACCAACTACACCAGCAAGGCGGAGCATGCCCTGGCCGCCCTGAAAAGCGATGACTTCGTGTACGTCCACGTCGAGGCTCCTGACGAGGCCGGCCACAACGGGGACGTCGAGGGCAAGAAGCGGGCAATCGAGGATTTCGACGGCAAGGTAGTCGGCACCCTGCTCTCCGGGCTGGAGGCCCTGAAGGAACCGGCGCGCATCCTGCTGGCGCCCGATCACCGCACCCCGATCGCGCTACGTACGCACAGCCGCGAGCCCGTGCCGTTCGTTCTCTGGGGTTCCGGGATCGAGGCGGACGGGATGCCGTCCTACAGCGAGGCCGCGGCAGAGCAGGGGGCCGAGAAGCTGGACCACGGCCATCGCATGATCGAGATGTTGATGGCGTGAGCTGTTGAGGGCCGGAGGGACGCAGAGCGGCGGCCGGTTTCGGGATCTCAATCTGATTCAACCACTGAAATGCCAGTCGGAAATTTATTGGAACATGGAGGTATAGGATTAATGGAAGACAGGTACTACGTTGCCCTCGTCGGGGCCACCGGCGCCGTAGGAGAAGTGATGCTCGAGCTCCTGGCGGAGCGGAACTTTCCGGTGGGCGAGTTGAAGCTGCTGTCGTCGCGGCGCTCTGCCGGCAGGGAGATCGAGTTCCGCGGCGAGAAGCTGATCGTGCAGGACCTCGCCGAAGCCTCGTTCGACGGCATCGATCTGGTGTTGTCGTCGGCAGGCGGGGCCATCAGCCGGGAGTTCGCCCCGCGCGCCATCGCCAGCCGCGCCGTCGTCGTCGACAATACCCCGGCCTTCCGCATGGATGAGGAGGTCCCCCTCGTCGTCCCGGAGATCAACCCGGAGGACCTCGAGTGGCATTCCGGCATCATCGCCAACCCCAACTGCTCCACCATCATCCTCGACGTCGCCATCTGGCCCCTTCACCAGGTCAACCGGATCCGGCGCGCCGTGGTGTCGACCTACCAGGCGATCAGCGGCGCCGGGGCCAAAGCGATGGCCGAGCTGGACGAGCAGACCCGCCAGGTGCTGGCAGGCAACCCGGCCTCGCCGCGGGAGCTGCCCCACCAGATCGCCTTCAACCTGTTCTCGCACAACTCCGCCATCGGCGAGGAGGGGTACTGCGAGGAAGAGGAGAAGATGGTCCGGGAGACGCGGAAGATCTTCCACGACGACGCCATCGGGATCGCGCCGACCTGCGTCCGCGTCCCGGTGATGCGCGCCCACTCCGAGTCGGTCAACATTGAGTTCGAGGAGCCGATGAGCCCGGAGCGCGCCAGGGAAGTCCTCGCCGCGGCACCGGGAGTCCAGATCGTCGACGATCCGGGGAACAACCACTTTCCGATGCCGATCGAGGCCTCGGGAAGGGACGAGGTGCTCGTCGGGCGCATCCGCCGGGACATCTCGCGCAGCGACGGCCGCGGCATCGAGCTGTTCGTCAGCGGCGACCAGCTGCGCAAGGGAGCGGCCCTCAACGCCATCCAGATCGCCGAGGCGCTGATCGCCAAGGGGCTTCTCGAGCGGGCGGTGACTGCCTGAGCCCCGCCCGCGGTCGCGCCAAGCCGCGGGACTGCCGGGAAATCCCTCGATTGAAGCCGGGATCTTCCAGTCTCGCCGGGTTGCCTGCCTCGGCGGCCCCCCGGCAAGCCCGCGGCAAGCGGTGGACAGGGCTGGCCGAATGGACTCCTTCCCGATCCGCTACAGTTCCCCCTGCACGCAGACCCGGTCGATGAAGCGGGAGTACACCTCCACCCCCTTTCGCAGCTGATCGACCTCGATCCACTCGTCCGCGGTGTGGGCCTGGGCGATGTCCCCCGGGCCGAGCACCAGCAGCTGCTTCATCTTCCTTACATAATGGATGCCGTCGGTGCCGAAGGGCACGGTGCGCGCCTTGCGCGTGCCGGTGAGCCTGAGGGCGGTCCGCACCCAGGGGGAATCTACCGGGGTGTACACCGGGCTGCCGGAACTGTTGTAGCGGCAGTCGAGGCGGTGCCGGCGCGCCGAGTCCCGCACGCGCTCGACGATCTCGCTGGGGTCGACGCCGGGCATGCAGCGGTAGGAGAGGCGGCAGACGCTGCGCGCCGGGCTGATGTTCATGGCGATGTTGTGGTCGTTGACGCTGATCGTCAGCTCCGAGTGCGGCGGGTCGAACTCGTCGTTGCGGAAGCGCTCGGCGGTGAGCACCAGCTCGTTGAGCTCGGCCATCTCCTGCAGGAAGGGAATCATCTTGAGGTTGGCGTTGATCCCCCGCAGGGTGCTGGTGTGCGCCGGCTTCCCATTCGAGGTGACCACGAACGACATCCCGGCCTTGTGGGCATGGACCACGCGCAGGCGGGTCGGCTCGCAGACGATCCCGTAGCCGTCCGCGGCTTCGGCGAACAGGCGGGACTCGTCGGTCACCATGCCGGCCCCGACACCTGAGATCTCCTCGTCCGCGGTTATGACGATGTAGAGCGGCGCCTTGAGGTCGCCGGCCCTGAAGCGGGCGGCAGCGCAGATCGAGGCGGCCAGCGGCCCTTTCATGTCGGCGCTACCGCGGCCGATCACCTTGCCGCCGGAGACCCGCGCATCGTAGGGGTCCCCGGTCCAGCCGTCCTCCATGTTGGCGGGGACGACGTCGTTGTGGCTCATCAGCGCGAGCCCGCCGGTTCCCTTGCCGAGCCTGGCGACAACGCTGAGCTTCTCGACGCCGTTGGCGTCGGTGTACGGCAGGCTCTCGACCTGGAAGCCCAACTGCCGCAACATCTTGGCGCTGTGCCGGGTGCAGGCGACGTTGCTGGTCAGGCTTTCGGAGGGGAAGTTGACGATCTCCCTGGTAACCTCGACGACATCGAGCTTCATCTGCTGGTCCGATCTTGTGTTTTGAGGGGGCGACGGGGATGAAGGCTCGCAAGATATGGCATGGTTTCGGCTGTTTCCAGCGCAGAAGAAGCATCCGCGAACCCAGTTTCGGAGACACTGAAGACTACCCGCCCCGGGCAGGAGGACACCCGCAGGCAGGCGCAGGAGAAGGGGAATGAACAGACCGCCTGAAGAGTACCTGATCGTCGAGGAGGAACGGCTCCTCGCCTTCGCGACCCGCTGCTTCGAAAGGGCCGGGACCCGCCCCGGCCACGCCGCCTGCATCAGCCGCCTGCTGGTCAACTCCGACCTGCGCGGGGTGCGCTCCCACGGCACCCGCCAGTTGAACCGCTACTGCCGGTCCTTCGAAACCGGCGAGCTCAACCCGGGTCCCGAGGTCGCGGTGCTGCAGGAGAGCCCGACCCAGGCGGCCCTCGACGGCGACGGCACGCTCGGGTACCTGCCGATGACGCAAGCCTCGGAGATGGCCGTGGCCAAGGCTCGGGAGTACGGCCTCGGGATCGCGACCGTGCGCCACATCGGCCATTACGGCTCCGCGGGACATTACGCCCGCATCTGCATGGAGGCGGGGATGATCGGGTTCTCGGTTCAGGGGACCCGCGATCACGGCAACCGGCGGGGAGCCGGGGAGAGGCCGAAGCTCGCCTACTACGGAAACCCGCCGATCTGCTTTGCGCTGCCGTCGGGAGAGGGGCCCCCGATTGTCCTCGACGCGGCGACCTGCATCATGGCCGACTACCAGCGCGGCCCGGAGTTCGACGCCCTGCACGAAAAGATCCCGGCCGCCTTCTACAAGAGCATGGGATACACCGCGGTGGCGACGTTGCTCGGAGGCGGGCTCGCCGGCGTCGGCCTGGCGCGCGCCGGGGAGGTGAAACAGTCCTGGCCTGCCGCCGGTTCCGGAGGCATGGTGCTCGCCATCCGCATCGACGGCCTGCTCTCCGAAGCGGACTTCCGCGCCGAAGTCGACCGCCTCGTCGCCGACGTGCGCGCCTCGTACGAGCCGATGCCGGGGATGGAGGAGGCGCTGCTGCCCGGGGCGATCGAGGAGCGGCGCATGCAGCTGCACCGCCGCGAGGGCATCCGCTACGGCGAGCTGGAGGAGGAACAGCTGCGGGAGGTGGGGGCGCGCCTCGGCGTGCCGCTTCCCTGGGACGAGTAGGCGCCTGCAATCGCGGTTTCGCGCCCAGGGGCGCGGCCTGATCCCCGGCTCAATCTCACATCGAATTCCAACACCGACAGGAGAGGACGACATGGCAAACTACAGCGCCGCGGTCATCGGCCTGGGCTGGATGGGGCTGCTCTACGACCTCGCTCATCGCATCGGCGACCGCTTCGAGATCGAGGACAGCGACAGGCCGACCCCGGAGCTCGACGTCCACCGCCGCTTCCATCACCACGATCACCCCGGGGACGAGGGCAACCCGACCTCGTACTCCGAGGCGCTGTGGAGCCGACCGGACACCGAGCTGGTCGCCGCGGCCGACAGGGACACCAAAAGGCTGGATGCCTTCAGCGAGCGCTACGGCATCGACGCGGTCTACACCGATGCCGAGGCCATGCTGCGGGAGGTGAAGCCGGAGATCGTCGCCGTGGCGACGAACACCCGGCACCGCGCCGACCTCACCCGTCTCGCGGTCGAGTGCGGAGCCAGGGGGATCGTCACCGAGAAGCCGATGGCCCACACCCTCGAGGAGGTCGACCGCATGGTCGGAACCTGCGCCGCGGCCGGCGTGCCCCTGAACTGCGGCTCGATCACCACCACCCATCCGTCGTTCGCGGTCGCCAAGCGTCTGCTGCACGAAGGGGCCATCGGCGAATTGCAGTCGATCGAGGCCGGCGGCGCCGGGGCGCAGCACCAGAACTGGTCCTACTTCCTCGACCGGCTTCCCGACTGGGTGGTCGGCAGCGGCGACGGACCCCGGCGCGAATCCGGCAGCAGCGAGTTTCAGGGGCAGGGGATGGCCTGGGCCGAAGGCGGGCACGCGATGCACTTCCGCCACGGCGCTCCCGGCGTGCGCCTGACCGGCAGCAGCGGGGAGATGACCTTCGACTTCGGCGACGGCTGGCAGCTGTTCCAGGACATCGAGATCGAGGGCGCCAAGGGCCGGGTGCCGGTACCGTGGCCGAAGCCGCAGTTCAACCTTCCGTACGGGGCCGTCTACTGCGTCGACGACGTGATGAGGTGCATTGCAGGAGACCTCGACGAGCCCAAGAACTCGGGCCGCCGGGTGGGGATCGCGCTCGAGGTCGAGGTCGCCCTCAAGGAGTCGTCGGCCCGGGGCGGCGGGAAGGTCGAGCTGCCGCTTCCCGACCGCAGCCTCGGGCTGCACTACGACTGGTTCAGGTAGCTGAACGGCCGGCGGTGGCGCCCGATGGCCTGCCGACCGCTCGGCACCAGGTATAAGGGTGCATCACCGGTTGCCGCGACCGGTCGCTCCAGGCTAACGTCAAGACGATACCGTTGGACAGCTTGAAACCCCGCCGGCAGCATCTCGCGGCGACGAATCGGCAACTCTTTCCATCAATTGATCCGAATTGGAGGCATACCGATGGCTGACATACCCCGCATCATGTTCTACCACGACGGCAGGCATCCCCTCATCTACATGTACGAGCCGCCGATGCAGAAGGAGGAGTACGAGCAGGCGGTGGACGAGCTCGCAGGCACCCCGGTCGACGCCATCATGTTCTGCCTGGGGGACGGCCGCACCGTGCTCCACGACACCGAGGTCGGGGAGCTGTGGGGCCACAACATGGAGAAATGGTCTCACGAGATCTTCCGGCGCGCGCACCAGAACGCCCGCGCCCTGATCGACGCCGGGCACGATCCGCTGCGCGTCGTCTCGGAGCGGGCCCGCGAGAAGGGGATCGCCTTCTACCCGACGCTGCTGGTGCAGCAGGGACGCGGCGACCGGGAGAGCGACACCCGCTGCTCGAACTTCCGCTTCGACAACACCCACCTCGAGATCGGCGCCAAACCCGGAACCGGGGAGCTGCCGTACGCCACCTGCCTCGACTTCATGCACGAGGAGGTGCGCGAGGAGCGTTTCGCCCTGATCGCGGAGACACTGCGCAAATACGACGGCGACGGCTTCGAGCTGCAGATGAACTACACGCCCCACTACTTCCACCCGGACGAGGTGGAGGAGGGCAAGCCGGTCCTGAGCGCCTGGATCCGGCGGGTGTACGAAGAGGTCAAGGCAAGCGGGCCCGAGCGCCATCTCGTCATCCGCATCCCGGCGAGCATCGAGGGATGCAACGGGGTCGGCATGGACGTGAAGGCCTGGATCGACGAGGGGATCGTCGACGCCCTGGTGGCGCAGACCTTCTCCGGCCCGGAGCTGATAAACACCAACGCCGACTACACGGAGCTGGTCCAGGCGGCACGCGGCTCGGGCTGCAAGGTGATCGGCGCCATCCAGTCGCATGTCGACTCCGACCGCCTCGGGGAGGGCCCGGTCTCGATGACGCGGGCCTGCGCCACCAACTACTGGGACCAGGGGGTCGACGGCCTCTACCTGGCGCACTGGTTCAACCTGTGGCCGTACGGGGCCGATTTCTACGAGCGCCTGCGCGAGCTCCCCCACCCGGACATCATGGCTCCTAGGGACAAGTTCTACTTCGCGCCGACCATGACAGGCCGCTACCCGGAACCGCAGTTGGAGCCGGGTGTCGAGATGGAGCTGCCGAAGGAACTGCAGGAGGGGGAGAGCGCGGCCGTGCACCTGAGGGTCAGCGACGATCTGCGGCGCTGGGCGGCGGCCGGCAGGGTGCACGAGGTGATTCTGCGTTTCCGCCTGATGTCGACCACCGAGCTCGACCGGGTCAGCTTCCATCTCAACGGGAAGCAGCTGCCGGAGAGCTGTCAGCGCCGGATCAACGAGATGTACCGGATGAGCCGCCCCCGCTACCGCGCCGGGTCGGCCTACTGGTTCGTGTTCCGGCTGCAGGAGGAGCACTGGCCGGTCCAGGGCAGCAACGAGATCGAGGTGAAGCTGCACGAGCGCGACAAGGCGGTGACCATGCCGGTGACGGTGCGGGACGTCGAGCTGGAGACGCGCTACCTGATGGGCAGGAACTACCACCGCTCCTTCGTCGACGACGATCTCGGTCCCTATGAGCACGCCTCCGATTAGTGGGGGAGCGCCCTTGCCCCGGGCTTCTTCCGCGTCACCTGTATGGAAGGTGCCCCTGCGTTCCCTTCGCGCGGGTTCCCATCGCCGGCACCAGGCGTTACCGGGCGGTTCTTGGGGCCCCCTTCATTGAGAAGGCTCCGGTCGGCGACTGCCCCTTGCGGGGTAGTTCCCGTGCTCAGGCCTTTGGGCGGCACCCGGTTCCTGGCGGTCGACCGGATCGCCGGTGACGGCCGCCCCAGGGCAGTTTACCCCAATCCCGGGGCCCCCGTCCCGGCCTGAAAGTCGCAGCCCCTCAAGGGCGGTGTAGCGGAGGTACTACAGGCGCGGTCCTTACCGGACCCGCACCCCGGCTTGGAACACCGCCCTGACGTCGCTGAAGGCGGCGACGTCCGCGGTCGGGTCCCCGCCGAAAGCGGTCAGGTCGGCTTCCTTTCCGACCTCGATGGTCCCGACCTGTCCGGCGATGCCCGCAGCCTCCGCGGAGATCCGGGTCGCGGAGATCAGGGCCTCGGCCGGGGTGAAGCCGCATTCGACCAGCAGCTGCAGGTCGTAGTCGATGTGGCCGAACGCAAGATTCCCCACACCCGAGTCCGTGCCCGGAACGAGCCGTTCCTTCAGGCAGTAGTCGAGCATCCGACGCATCAGATCGAGGCGCTTCTCCGCCCGCTGCTCGAGATGGGCGAGGGCGGCCTCTTCCTCGGCGCCGAAGTCCCCCTCGCCGCGCCGCCGGCGCAGGGCCACCATCACCGGGTAGTTGGTCCAGGCCTGCAGGGTGGGGCTGAGCCAGATCCCGGACTCCGCCAGCATCTCGGCGACCTTGGGGTCGAAACGCATCTCGTGGTCCGGGTCGAGGAACTCGACGTGCTCGATCAGGTCGATGCCGGCCTCGACGGCCCTCACCATCGACTCCTTGGCGCGGCAGTGGGCCGCGGTGAGACGGTGAAACTGGCGCGCCTCTCCGACCAGGGCCTGCAGCTCCCGGGTCGAGTAGGTGGCGATCCCGGGGATGGTGCCGGTCGTCCCCCCGCCGGAGGCCATCACCTTGATGTAGTCGGCCCCCTCGTGCACCAGTCGCCGCACCGAGCGGCGGATCTCCTCCTCGCCGTCGGCGATTTCGTTGCACATGTGGAAGTGGCCCCCCGTGCAGGTGATCGGACGGCCGCTGACCAGCATTCGCGGCCCCGGGATGTACCCCAGCCGCAGTCCTTCCTTCAGGGTGAAGCCGATCCTGTTGCGGGCCCCGTGCTCGCGCAGGGTGGTGATGCCTGCGCGCAGGTGCCGGCGCATGTTCATGGCCCCGATCAGCACCATGGTCTCGTCGCTTTCGGGGAAGATCTCGTCGTAGGCGCGGCCGTCCCCGGCGAGGCTGAGGTGGGTGTGGCCGTCGATCAGTCCGGGGGTGAGGCAGCAGCCGGGCAGGTCAATCGCCGGGGTACCGGGCGGTGCCTCCTTGTCGACCGCTTCCGCCGGTCCGACCGCGGCGATGAGGCCGTCCCGCACGAGGACCGACTCCCCGGATCGGGCGCTGCCGCCGAGGCCGTCGGCGAGCAGTCCGGGCCGTATCAGAACTGTCTGTGAATTCGATCCGGTCATACTTTGTCTCCCCGTTGCGGTGCTGGAATCGGTGCAAGTATAGGCCGGTTTCGCCGCCGGCCGCCAAGGCAAATGCTCGGCACCGATCGTCCTGCCCGGGTTAGCAGCCCGTTGACAAAGTTGCTCTGTAAGGCCGCAGCCCCGATGGACTATTTCAACGGGCTGGCAGGGAGTGACCGCGAATGAACGACGAAGAGAAATACCTGTTCGACCTCAACGGCTTCCTCGTGCTGCCGCAAGTGCTGTCGCCCGGGGAGGTCCGCCGCGGCAACGAGGCCATCGACCGCAACGCCGGCCGCATGAAGGAGATCGACCGTTCCCTGGCCGGGGAATCGGTCGCCCTGCAGGGCACGTCGAGGCGCCTCGACCTGGGCGGGATGCTGGCCTGGGAGCGTCCCTGGTGCGAGCTGTTCCGGGAGCTGCTCCTGCATCCGGGAGTCAAGCCGTATCTCGAGGGAATTCTCGGAGAGGGGTACCGCCTCGATCACGGGCCGGGCCTGATCGCCATGAACGCCGGCTGCGAGGGCGGGGTGCTGCACGGGGGCGGAGTCGAGCGTCCCAACTTCTCGGAGGCCTACTTCTTCAAGGACGGCCGCATCTACACCGGGCTGACCGTGGTCGAGTACCTGTTCGCCGACGAAGGCCAGGGGGACGGGGGCGTGGCGGTGATTCCCGGAAGCCACAAGTCGAATCTGCCCTGCCCGCAGGCAATGAAGTTCTGGCACCGGCACCAGGAGCACGTGCTGGAGGTGAACGCCAAAGCGGGGGACGCGGTCGTCTTCACCGAGACCCTGACCCACGGAACCCTGCCCTGGACGGCGGCCCACCAGCGGCGGGCCCTCCTCTACAAGTTCAGCCCAGGCTTCCAGGCCTACAGCGGCGGCGCCCACACCATCACCTACCCCGACTACATCCGGGACATGACCGAAGAGCAGCAGGCGGTCATGCGGGCCCCGTCGGTGCGCAGATGACGGCAGCATCCATTACCTGTGGCACGAAGATCCCGGCTCCGTTCCGTGGCGTTGCCCTCGCTGGCCGACCCCATCCCCTGAGACTCGCTGCGGCGCCTTGGGAAGCCGGCGCCCGGGGGTGCCGATTCAGCCCATCCAGTACCGAGACAGGACGGAGACGATGACGGCAAAAGTAACCGGCATGGAGCGCTTCACCCTGGTGGTTCCCTTCGTCGACAGGGTGCGCCGCGAGATGGAACGGGCCGGCATTCACACCTGGTCGGAGCTCGAGATCACCCGCGTCGACACCGACGCCGGGATCAGCGGCTGGGGGGAGACGGTGCAGAACTACACCTGGGGGAGGGTGCAGGCGGAGGAGAAGGTGATGGGCCGATCCCCCTTCGAGACGATGTGGGACGACTCGCTCGGAGCCGGGCTGCAGATGGCGCTGTTCGACGCCGCGGGGAAGCTGGCCGGGGTGCCGCTCTACAGGCTGCTCGGCAGCAAGTGCCGCGACTGGGCGGCGATCTCCTTCTGGGACCTCGACATGTCGCCGGAGAAGTACGCTGTCGAGGCGCAGACCGCGGTCGGACTGGGTTACAACTGCATCAAGATCAAGACGCGGCCCTGGTGGGACGTGCGCGAGACCATCCGCCGCATCAGCGAAGTCACTCCCGACCACTTCCGCATCGACGCCGACTGGAACGCCATGCTCAACAACGCCGCCAACGCCGTGCCGCTGCTGCGGGAGCTCGAGCGCGCCTTCCCCAAGATCAAGATCTGGGAAGACCCGCTGCCGCGGGACGACGCTTCCGGCAACCGCTACCTGCGCACGCAGATCGAGAGGCCCGTCGCCCACCACTACGGCGCCATCGGGGCGCGCGAGGGACTGGAGATGGGGGGCGTCTGCGACGGCTGGATCCTCGGGGGCGGGGTGTCGCGGATCATGCGCGACGGCGCCGCCGCGGCCGCGGTGAACATGCCCTTCTTCCTGCAGATGGTCGGGGCGGCGCCGACCACGGCGCTGTCGCTGCATCTCAGCGCCGTCCTCGAACAGGCCCAGTGGCCGACGATCACCTGCCACGAGCTCTACGAGCACAGCCTGCTCAAGGAGCGGCTGCCGGTAGTCGACGGGCACGCGCGCGTGCCGGAGGAGCCGGGCCTCGGGATCGAGCTGGACGAGGAGGCCCTCGAGAAGTACCGGGTGGAGGAGGCCGACCACACCCTGCCGAGACGGCTGACCTGCGTGGTCAGGCCGGGCGGCACCCGCGTCTACTTCGCGAACTCGGGCCAGAAGTGGGATTTCTTCGGCAAGGGGAACCGCCCCGTCGACGACTGGGGATGCCGCACGGAGCTGCTCGACGACGATGGCAGCAGGGAGTTCGCCGACCTCCACGAGCGCGCCAGCCGGGCGCCGGTGGTCAGCGACAGCTGAAGCGGGGATATCGACAAGTGGACATCAACAACGCGCACCGGTTCCGCGAACGCATGCAGGCAGGAGAAACCCTGCTCGGCATGGGGGTGACCTTCGCCGACCCCTCGATCTGCGAGCTCATCGCCGAGGCGGGCTACGACTTCACTTGGATCGACATGGAGCACGGCGCCATAGGGATTGAGACCGCCCTGCGCATGGTGACCGCCCACCGCGGCACCGGGGCGGCGCCGTTCATCCGCGTGCAGTGGAACGACGTCGACGTCATCAAGCCGGTCGCCGACTTGGCGCCGGCAGGCATCATCGTGCCGCAGGTCAACACCGCGGCCGCGGCCGAAGCCGCGGTGCAGGCCTGCCGCTACCCGCCGCGCGGGGTCAGGGGGTACGGACCGCGCCGGGGGACGGGGTACGGGGCGGTCGCCCAGGCCGACTATCTCGCCGAGACCGGGGACGAGCCGATCGTCGCCATCCAGATCGAGCACAGGGACGCGGTCGCCAACCTCGACGAGATGCTCGAGGTCCCCGGGGTCGACATCTACTGCCTCGGTCTCAACGACCTGTCCGGGTCGTTCGGCAAGCTGGGACTGCATCAGGACCCGGAGGTCGTCGCAGCGGTCGAGATCGTCGCCGCCAAGGTCGGCAGGTCCGGCCGGATCCTCGGGATCTCGACCTTCTATTCCCCCGAGACCTACGCCCGCTGGATGTCGCTCGAGGTGCGCTGGCTCAATCTCAACGTCGATTTCTCCAACCTGTACCGCGCCGCCCGCGAGGTGATCGAGGCGGCTCACGGGCAGTCCCCGAACCCGCGGTAATTGGGCTCCGCCTGCGAGATTTCAGACGCCCACGCCGAGGCGGTCGAGCGTCCCCGCCGGCTGGTCCTCAACTCGACACCTGCTGGTCGATCCCGACCAGTATGCCGGCGGGGTGGAGGAGATCGTCTCCCGCCGCTTCACCTTCATCGACGATCCCGGAATCCGGGTCGACAGCATCTGGTGGAACTGGTGCGGGGGCAACGTCGCTCCCTACCCGAGAAGGTTCCTGCGGCGCTATAACGTCCCCGGGTACCGGAGGTGGAGTTTTTCAGATTCTTGCAGGGAGCGGCTTCAGTATTGAAGAGATGAAACACCGCTTCGATCCGAGGAGGGAGGATTGACCGATGACGACATCCGAACCCGTGCTGAGCAGCGAAGACCTCGAGTTCTGGGAGGAGAACGGCTACGTGGTGGCGCGCCGCGCCGTGCCGCCGGAGAATTGCCGCGCCGCCGAGAAGGCAGTGTGGGAGTTCGCCGAGATGGACCCCGGCGATCCGGAGACCTGGTACAGCGATCCTCCGCGCGGGATCATGAAGGAGATCTACCAGCACCAGGCCCTGTGGGACAACCGCCAGCACCCGCGCGTGCACGAGGCTTTCGCGCAGATCCTGGGCACCCGCAAGCTGCGCGTCAGCCGCGACCGCGCCAGCATCAACCCGCCGCAACGGCCCGGCCACGATTTCGTGGGGCCCTGGCTGCACTGGGACCTGCGGATCGAGGAGCTGCCCGAGCGGATCGGCGTCCAGGGAATCCTCTACCTGACCGATACCGCCGCGAACCAGGGGGCTTTCGCATGCATCCCCGGGTTCCACCTGAAGCTGCGCGAGTGGCTGCAGTCGCTTCCCGGGGATGCCGAGCCGCGCGAGCGGGTCCGCGAGCAGTTCGTCGATCAGGCCGTCGCCGTCGCAGGGGGCGCCGGCGACCTGGTGATCTGGCACAGCGCCCTGCCGCACGGGGCCAGTCCGAACCGCGCAAAAGTTCCCCGCGTCGGCCAGTACATCACCATGGGCCCGGCCCCGGACGAGCCGAGCGCGGAGTCGCGGGCCGAGAGCGAACACTGGTGGCGGGAGCGTCTGACCGGCCTGGGGAAGAACGAGAAGGGGAAGGAGCACCGCGAAGGGACCACCGCCGAGCTGACGCCGCTGGGGCGCAAGCTGCTCGGCATCGACTCCTGGGAAGAGGAGGAGTGAGGGCAGCCTCGAATCCAGGCTGACTGTCCCGACCTTCCATCCGATGCGCGTTTCCGACCTGCTGAAAGGCCCCAACCGCGACCGCCTCAAGGTCTACGGACCGGCCCTCATGCTCTCCGGGCTGGTCTTCCTCCTGCTCTTCCAACTGGTCGAGCCGGCCCCGCCCGAGCGCCTGATCCTGGCCTCCGGGATGCCCGGGGGCGCCTACCACCGTTTCGCCCTGGAGTACCGCGGCCTGCTGGCGCGGGAAGGGGTCGAGCTGGAGGTGAGGGAGACCTCCGGGTCGGTGGAGAATCTGCGGCTGCTGCGGGGAGCCGCGGTCGACGTGGCCTTTGTCCAGACCGGGGCGGCGGATACGACCTCGCAGGCCGGCCTGGTTTCCCTGGCCAGCCTCTACTACGAGCCGCTGTGGGTCTTCTATCGCGGCCCCGAGTCCCTGGAACGCCTCCCGGAGCTGTCGGGAAGCACCATTGCCGTCGGGCCCGAGGGCAGCGGCACCCGGGCCCTGGCCCTGACCCTGCTGCGCGAGAACGGCCTGCACCAGCCTCCCACGCGGCTGTCCGACCTCGGGGGCGCCCGGGCGGCGCAGGCCCTGCGGGAGAGGTCGGTCGACGCGGCGGTCTTCGTGGCCTCGCCCCGGGCCCCGGTGGTAGCCGAGCTGCTGGCCGACCCCGGGATCCAGCTGCTCAACTTCTCCCGGGTCGACGCCTACCTCAGCCGCTACCGCTACCTGTCCAGCGTCGTCCTGCCCGAAGGGGCCATCGACTTGCGGCGCAACATCCCCGGCCGCCGAGTCACCCTGCTGGCGCCGGCGGCCACCCTGGTCGTGCGCACCGACTTCCATCCGGCCCTGACCGACCTGATGCTCCAGGCCGCTTTCCAGGTCCACGCCCAGGGCGGCTTTTTCGAACGGCCCGGCCAGTTTCCCGCCGCGGACCACCTCGACTTTCCCCTGATCGAGGACGCGCGCCGCTACTTCGAGCGCGGCCCCTCCTTTCTCAGGCGCTACCTGCCGTTCTGGGCAGCGGTCTTCGTCGAGCGCTCCGCCCTTTTCCTGCTGCCCCTCGTCACCCTGCTGGTGCCCCTGTTCCGCATTGCCGTGCCCACCTACCGCTGGAAGGTGCGCTCCCGCATCTACCGCTGGTACCGCGACCTGTCCGCGGTCGAGTTGTCCGTCGACGCCGGGACCGGGCAATCCAGGGTGGCCCTCGAGGAGCTGGACCGCATCGAGCAGGAGGCCGCCAAGGTCGAGGTGCCCCTGTCCTACACCGACGAGCTCTACAACCTGCGCCTGCACATCCAGCTGGTTCGCGACAAGATCGACAAGCGGCATGGCGGCCCGGAGCCGGCTGGTTGATGGAGAAGAGCGACACCCTCTGATGGCCGATCTGCCATAAATTCGGAAATGGTTAAAAAGGACTCTTGCAGCAATCGAAGCGCCGGAAGCCGCATGGCAAACGGCAACCGGGTTCAGGAGATAGAATCGATGAACAACGGACACCGGTGGCATCCCATCCGTGACTATGAAGTTGATCCGACGACCCTGAAGCAGGGCGAACTCGCAGCGTTGGCAAACGTCTGGAAGGAGGAGCGTGCACGGCTCGAAGATTCGGATGCGCTGCCGGAATTCAATACGAAATTGCATAGGGAGTGGGCGATTGAGACCGGCCTGATCGAACGGGTGTATGACTTCGACAGAGGGGTTACGGAGATTCTGATCGAACACGGCATAGACGCGGCACTGATTCCCCACGGGTCGGGTGTGACCCCGGAAACTGCTGCCTCCATGATCCGCGATCATGAGGCGGCGATAGAGTATGTGTTTGACTTCGTCAAAGACGAACGACCATTGTCGACGAGCTACATCAAGGAACTCCATGCCCTGTTGACGCAGAGTCAGGAAACCGCGGAAGGAAGGGATCAGTTCGGAAAGCGGGTACAGATCCCCCTTTTGAGAGGTGATTACAAGCGAATACCCAACAATCCGACTGGGCGTTCAGGGGAGGTTCACGAATACTGTCCTCCTGAGCAGGTTGCGTCGGAAATGGACCACTTGATCGAGCTGCATCGGAATCACGAGGGCGTGGCTCCGGAAGTCGAAGCGGCGTGGCTCCATCATCGCTTCACGCAGATACATCCTTTTCAGGATGGTAACGGACGGGTAGCTCGAGCGTTGGCGACTCTTGTTCTTGTCAAGGCGGGGCGTTTCCCGCTGGTGGTCCGAAGCGCCAGCAAGAGCACCTACCTTGACGCGCTTGAAGCGGCTGACTTGGGAGATTTGACGCTGCTGGTCGATTTCTTCTCCGAAATCCAGCGCCGGGAATTCGTACGGGCGCTAGGGCTGTCTCGCGATGTCGGACAGTCCGTTCGTGCAGAGGACTTGATCCTTTCGACACGCAAGGAATTGGAGCATCGGCGCGACGCGCTGCTTGAGGAATGGAACACCGTCAAGGATCGGGCCGAAGAGCTCCGGCTAATCGCGGAGGGACGACTGAATGAGGTTAGGGCGACCTTCGAAAAAGAGGTCAAGCCGCTGCTCGGTCGCGTTACCGTTTTTGTTGATGGGGCGAGGGATCACGACGAGCGCAGTCATTATTTCCGCCAACAGGTCGTGGCAGGAGCGAAGACGCTCGAGTACTTCGCCAACCTCGAGACGTATCGCTCATGGGCGCGCCTGGTGATCCAGAATGAGAATCAGAGCCAGATCCTGGTCGCATTTCACGGCATAGGTCACGAGTTTCGGGGTGTTCTTGCCTGTTGTGCGGTTTTTTTTCAGCGGGTGCAGACCGATAGAAACGACCGGGAAACCAGTCCGGCCAATGCATTGGCCCGCACTGTGTTTCAGATCAACTACCGGGAAGATGCGACATCCGTAGAGGATCGATTCCGCGTGTGGCTTGAAGAATGCATCGTCGCCGGGCTGAATGATTGGCGCACCGCGGATCTGTGACCCGCGGTTGCGAGCTGGGGCACGGCTGCGTTCGATCTAAGCGAGGATCGAAGTCCTGGGAAGCCGTCGAGGTTTCTGCGGACGTTCCCTGGTTTTTAGGCCGCCCTGGTCGAGTCCCCGGCAGACACCAACTACAGCAAAGGAGAGAACGGGAGATGAAGAACCCTGTCGTGCATTTCGAGATCGTCGGCAAGGACCACGAGGCCTTGCAGGCCTACTACCGGAACCTTTTCGAGTGGGAGATCAGGAACGTCGCTCCGGAGATGCCCTACGGAATAATCGAAGCGGCTGAAGGTGAACTGGGCATCGGCGGCGGTGTGGGCGCGAGCCCGACCGGCACCCCGCACGCGACCTTCTACGTGCAGGTGGAGGATATCGACGCTGCTCTCTCCAAGGCCGTGGAGCTGGGCGGCGAGGAGGTCGTGCCGGTGACGACGATCCCGGGGATGGTGACGTTCGCCCTTTTCAGCGACCCCGAAGGCAACCGGATCGGCCTGGTCTCGGCGCACGTACCGGAAGGCGGGGGAACCGAGTAGGTCCTTAATTTTTGTAGATAGACACCGTCCCGGGTAGAAGGACGTAAAGGGGGGTCTGGCAGTGGAATCAGGGCCGGGGTTCTGGGACCAGGGTCGGAGGACTGTTTGAAACGTCCGAAGCGCAAGCGAAAAATTCGGGTACTCTCTGCCGCCCAACGTCAAGTTCTGGCGGATCGTGCTCGATACGAGGGAAGCTCCGAACACAAAATCCAACGCTGGTGGGGTGGATTGCCCATGGCACGGCAGCTTCCAGGTGGAAGGATCGGCCGTTCGGGTAAGCAGACAACCACGGTTTGCCCCCTGACATCCCAACAGGATCGGGACCAGGCAACCGAATGGGTGCGGAGGGCGATTCGCGCCGGCCAGTATCGATTCGTGGAATCCGACCAGGATTTCCCGAAGAAAGTCTGTTACAGGGATGAAGCGGGTCTGAACTGGTTTGGCCTGTGCTTCAATCCAGAAGCCGGTCATTACAAAGGGTGGCCGATCAGCGAGGACGAGCGACGTGCGGTTTTCGACTGAATGGATCGGCGAAGGGCCGAACGCCTCGGGGGAAGAGCGGGCGACGCTATGCGAACTTCAGATCTTCGTAAATGAAGAGAATGCCTGCCTCCATTTCGATCCCGGTTCCAGGAAAACCTTCGAACATGTTACCGTTCCCGCGGTCCATCTCGCCGAGGGGCCTGGCCACCGATTGGTGGTCGATTTTTGGAGGGCGGGATCGCGAGCATCCGATCCTGCACTATCGGACCGGCTTCGCCCTCCCCAATCTGAGCTTCAAGTTCGATGGGTCCACGTTCGAAGTCGCCGGAGCGCAACTCTCCTCTGAGAATCCGAATCTGCGCTTCTGGCAGGCAGGAACCGAATCCCTCTCCCGCGACTCCGCCGAGTCCTCGCTGTCGAACTTCATTGAGCGTGTCGTCGACAAACTGTCATGCAGCGGAGTTACCGACTCCGAGGCAGCCGTTTGCTGGTCACATGTTTCCGCCTCGCGGAAGGACCCGGATGAGCGTGCCTTTTGTGAAGCTGCCGGCGCCTTGGGAGTCGATCCCTACCTGATCTCAGATGCCGATGCGCAATTCATCGAAGACGCCGGAAACCTGTTTTCCGGAGAACCCCTGATCGAGTTCCTGGCAGGGTTCAGGGCACGGCCCCGTGCCGATGCCTTGCAGTTTCTTGCCTGGGTTGGTCTGTCGGGAGACCGGTGGGGTGAAGAATCGCGTTTGCCGGATCTGCCTGATATTGCCAGGCAGATCGGGGACTCGACAAAATCGAAGGACGGCGAGCGCAGTTGGGCCATCGGTTACCGTGCCGCACGGGAGCTTCGAGCGGCAATTGTCAGGGAGCCGGGAGAGCGATTCACTTCCACCGAGGTCATCGCAAAGAAGCTTGGGGCCGACGACTTCACGCCCACCCCGGACATTCCAGGGGTTCTGGCTCTCGTGGCTCGCGACGAAGAAGACGTTCACGTCCATCTGCGTCATCGTGGATCCGCCGGGTGGGCACCGCAAGCACAGAACTTCGTTTTCGCGCGGGCGATCGGGGATGCGGTGTGCTTCCCGGATACTCGCCGATCCGTGGTGAACGATCTGCACGATGCGGAACGTCAAGCCGCAGGTCGAGCTTTTGCGGCGGAACTCCTGGCGCCGGTCGAGAGCGTCCTCGAAATGGTAGACAGTGGTCGCGACGACTACGAGGAGATCGCCGGGTCCTTCAATGTCTCACCCCAGGTGGTGGTTCATCAGATTGAGAACCAGGACCGGATTCGGCAGTCCTGCGCCTCATTGGCAAAGTAAGGTGGGATGTCTCATGAGCCTTGGCCTGAGCTGACTTGACAGCCGTCACCAACAGGTCAGAACATCGGGTTTCCGGTTTTAATGCTACATGCCCGACCGGGCTTGGCGCCGGGCGCCTGCGCGTCTTCGATCCCGAGCGGTTTTGTTTCGCGCGCAAGACGCCCTGTCCGATGGGACGAGCCATCTCGCCTGGGCCGCCCAGTTCATGAAGGAGTCGCGAATCATGCAAGAAGTGCTGCATCTGAAGACGACGGTACTGCCTGGAGGCAAGATCGAAATCGTGGACCTGAAACTTCCGGTGGGGAAATCCGTCGATGTGGTCGTGCGCCATTCCACCGGGTCACTGCGACGGTCCGCTGTTGACATTCTGGACGAAGCCCCTGGGCAGCGCCTTTTCAAAACCGCAGAGGACGTGAAGTCCTACCTGAATGGTGAACGCGCATCGTGGGTCCGCTGAATCTTCCGTCCAGCGGACCGATCTACCTCGATGCCAACGGGTTCATCTACAGCGTGGAGCGCATCGAACCCTACCGCACGTTGCTCGAACCCATGTGGCGGCAGGCCCAGGCCGGGCAGTTCACCATCGCCAGTAGTGACTTGGTAGTTTTGGAAACTTTTACCAAGCCGCTGCGTAAAGAAGCGGGCTTGACGGCATGAGCGCCGCTCCTACCGCTCCAGCACCATCCCTTCCGTTTCGATTCGCTGCATCATCTGCCGCCACTCGGGCGAGCCGTCGTCGTCCCAGTAGTCGGTGGCGATCGGGGAGTCGTAGCTCATCGGCACCTTGCCCCGGCCCCAGTCGGGGCGAACCAGGAAGTGGCGGGTGGTCCGGGCGTCGTACTTGTGGTACATCCGCGCGCCGTTGGCGAAGCGGGAGCGGATGATCCAGGGATCGCAGGCGGACGGCTCCGGAGCCGACAGGCGGGCGAGCTGGTCCCGGTCGAGGGTGACCCCCAGTCCTGGTTTCTCAGGCACGCGTACGAAGCCGTTGACCGGCTCGAAGCGTTCCTCGATGACGTCGCTGCCGCAGGTTTCCCCGGCGTTGATGGCGTGGAAGGTCGCCGACGGGAAGGCGGCCATCATGTGGGTCACCATGGCGCGGGTGATGCCGTTGCCGACCCACTGGATCATGAAGGGGATGTCGCCGGCGGCGAACAGGCCGGCGGCCTCCACCGCCTTGCCGATCCTGCAGTGCCCCAGCATGTAGATGTCCGAGGCGCCCTGCATTACCTCGTAGGTCGCGTCGAAGGCGGCCCGGTGCCTGACGAGCGGCAGGCGCACCCGCTTGCGCAGCTCGATCGAGGCCTCGACGTCCCTCTCGTCGATGCTGTCCTCGAAGCATCCGGCGATACGGTAGGCGGATAGCCGCGCGAGCAGGTCCGGCATGTGGTCGGTGGTGCCGCCGCCGGTGAAGTCGTAGTGGATGCGGAATCCCCTCGGGGCAACCTCCTGCATCGCCTCCGTCTGCTCGAAGACGTTCTCGAACGGTGAGAGGTGGAACTTCATCCAGGTGAACCCGCGGGCGGCGTAGCGCCTGACGGCCTCGGCCATGCGCTCCGGCGAGGTCGACACCGTCCAGCTCGACACCGGCACCCAGGAGCGGTACTTCTGGCCGAACAGCTTGTACACCGGCACGCCCGCGGTCTGTCCCATGAGGTCGTACATCGCCGTCCCGAGGGCGATCGAGGTCTCGTCCCCGATCCAGTCGAAGGGGTTGCTGCCGATGTACTGGTCGAGCACCTCCGGCGGTTCGGGGGCGCCCACCTTCTCGCCGAGACCGGTGAGCCCGGTGTCGGTGTGGGCGACGTAGACGGTGCTCCGCCGCGGACCGTCGTAGTGCAGGAGCTGGTAGGCGATCCAGTCGTGGTACTGGTGCGTAACCTCGTGAACTTCGATCTCGGTAACCTTCATCTGTGGATGTCCTGCCGGAGAAGTGGATTGGGAAAGGCGACCCCGGGGCCGCCGGAAACCTGGCGGAAGCCCGGGTTTTCCCAGCCACGGGCTGCGGCCCGGAAGCGCGCGGAATTGCCCGCAGGAAATACAGCCCTGCGCCCGAAAAAGAAAAGGCGCCTTGCCTGTGGCTCGGCGCCTGATGTCGGGTGGAACCGCGAGTCCCGGCTACTCGAACAGTTGGGCGAACTCCCCCAGGCCCTCCGTTTCGAGCCGGTCCTTCTCGACGAACCGCAGGGAGGCGGAGTTGATGCAGTAGCGCAGGCCGGTCGGGTCGGGGCCGTCGTCGAACAGGTGCCCGAGGTGGGCGTCGCCGTGTTTGCTGCGCACCTCGGTGCGGGTCATGAACAGCTTGTTGTCGGACTTCTCGAGGACGTTCTCCGACACGAGGGGCTGCCAGAAGCTCGGCCAGCCGGTGCCGGAGCGGTACTTGTGGGTCGAGCTGAACAGCGGCTCACCGGATACGACGTCGACGTAGATCCCTGCCCGCTTGTTGTCCCAGAACTCGTTGCGGAAGGGGGGCTCGGTTCCGTCCTGCTGGGTGACTTCGAACTGCAGGGGGGTCAGCTTCTTTCGCAGGACGGCGTCGGAAGGCTTGGAGAAACGGCTGTCCGGCGCCTTCCCCGGCATCGCCGCCGCGCGCGGATCGTCCCCCCAGATCCTGGAGATGAAGCGGTCGCGGCCCGAGCCGGTGCGGTACCTCTTGTAGTGGCCGGGGCTCTTCCGGTAGTAGTCCTGGTGGTACTCCTCGGCCGGATAGAAGGTGGTTGCCGGCAGGGCCGGGGTGACCACCGGCTTGTCGAAGCGCCCCGAGGAATCGAGCGCCGCCCGCGTCGCCTCGGCGATCCGCTTCTGCTCCTCGTCGTGATAGAAGACCGCGGAGGTGTAGTGGTGGCCGCGGTCGTAGAAGGATCCCCCCGCGTCGGTCGGGTCGAACTGGCGCCAGAAGTGATTGATCAGCTCTTCGTAGCCCACCTTCTCCGGGTCGTAGGTGATCAGCACCGATTCGATGTGGGAGGTGCGGCCCGAGCTGACCTGCTTGTAGGTCGGGTCCTCCTCGGTGCCGCCGGTGTACCCGGAGATGGCCGAGATGACGCCGGGGTACTTGTCGAACGGGGCCTCGATGCACCAGAAGCAGCCGCCGGCGAAGGTCGCCTGCTCCTGTTCGGCACGGGCGGATCCAAGGCCGGCGGTCAGCAGCAGGGAGAGGGTCAGGACGATGGCGGTTTTCATGGATCGGCTCCTGCGGTTCGGTTTAGGGTGCGCGATTAACCTGAAAATAAGGACGCCCGGAGGCCGGCATGGGTCCCGGGCTTTCCCCGGCCGGGGCATTGGAATCCGTCATCGAATTGCCAGCTGCCCCGCCTTTCTCCTGTGCCTTCGCAAGCAGAATCCTCCAAACCGGCCTCGGGAGTTCCAGCCATTCCACCGCCGCATTGCCGGGTTCGCCAGATCCCACTGCAATTCCGGTCGCGTTCTTGAAAGGGCCCCTCCCTGACCATCGGCTCACTTGCCTTGCGAGGTTCCCACCTCCCGGCAGTGGAGGACCGCCACCTCCCAGCCGTCGATGCCGATCTCGAAGCCGTCCCCGTCATCTGAAAGCGGCAGCAGGCTGCGGGTGAACAGGTCTTCCACCTTCTGCAGCTTCCATTCGGTCCGGACCTGCGCAGACGCCGCGGACCGCCGCATGTTGAGGAGGAAGAGCAGCCAGCCCCCCTGCCGCGAGGGCCGCACCACCGGCACCACCTCGGTCCCCTCGACCCGCACCGGGGGGCGCACCCCGGCCTCCGCGGCCAGCCCCAGCACCAGCTCCGGCGGCGCTTTGTCCGCGAAGCCGGCCGAAAGGGTGAGACCGAGCCAGGTGAAGCGGCCGTCCGCGGACCGCACCCCCACGGTCTGGCCGTCGAGGGTCGCCCAGCTTTCGCACCCCCCTGCCGGCTCGAGAACGGCGTACCCGCAGGAGGTGGTGATGGGCTCGTTTCCCAGGGGGGTGCGCAGGAGATTACGCCCCTCCTCGATGTCGAGCCCGGTCACCTGCGAGAAGTCGGCGACGCGCACGCCCAAACGCTCCCCGAACCCTTCCGGGGGATCGTAGCTCGACTGTCCGTCCTCGGAGTACAGGCCGAAGCTGCCCTCGGCGACGAAGCGGGTCCCCGGGCTTTCCGCGAGGGTGCGCTCCAGGCGCTGGCGCGCCTCCCCGTCCATGAGCGCGAGGTTGGGCAGGAACAGCAGGTCGTATCCCGACCAGTCCATGGCGGGGGTGAGGAGGTCGGCGGCGATTCCGTGCCGCCACAACGCCGTCCACACTCCGGTGAGGTCGGAGCCGTAGCGCTGCCCCTCGTTGTTGAGGCCGAACAGCTCCTGGGAGGGGGCGTGGTAGAGGATCCCGATCCGGGCGCGGCCGCAGTCGACCGGCAGGTGCTCCTTCATCCCCTCGATGCGCGCGATCGCCCTGCTGACCGCTTGCAGCCGCGGCGTCGGCTTGCCGTCGAGGGCGGCGAGGTTGTACCCGGGGGACTCGAAGCTGAGATACTCCGGCCGGTACTGCCAGAACATGCAGCCTGAGGCGCCGCCTGCCAGGGTCAGCCAAAGAAGAGCGGTCAGCTCCTGCGGCGCAGACTGCTTCTTCCAGGTGACCCCGCCCTTGGCCATGCCCGCGTAGATCTCCTCGTTCCACCAGCGTCCGTTCGGGGCCAGGGCGCGGGCGGCGTCGAAGCCGAAGGCGCGGTTGGCGACCTGGTAGGGGTCCGAGGAGGTCAGCATGTTGTTCGACGACATCGACATGCCCCAGCTGTCGACCTCGCTGGCGCAGGCCTCGTGCCAAGGCTGCGGGATGACGACGCCGTGGGCGCGCACCTCGTGGCCGGGGTCGATGGCGCGCGTCTCGGCGACCATCCACCTCAGCTTTTCGACGAGGTTGTCGCGGGTGAAGCGCCGGAACATCAGCATCTCGACGACGTTGTGGTTGTCGCGCGGCGGGGCGACGTCCTCCCAGGTGCGGTAGCGCCGCAGAAGAGCCCCGTTGAGCTCGTCGAGGGAGTAGCGCGCCCGCAGCCAGCGCTTGTACGCGGCCAGCGAATGCTCGCAGTAGCACGGGTAGGGTTCGATGCTCGCCCGCCCCGGCGCCACCCCGTCCCACAGGCCCCAGACGAGAAGGTTGCCCCGGTCCTTGTAACGGTGCACCACGTGCCGCAGCAGGTCGCCGCCGCGCTGTTCCCACACCGGGTGGTCGTAACAATGCAGGATGGCCCCCTGCGGGGCCGCGGCGCTCCCCGAGACCATCAGGGGATTGCCCTTGCGGTCCACGGCGCGGATGTCCGGGTGCTCGCGCAGCAGCCATTCCGGACAGGAGCCGTGCGTCGCCAGGGTGACGTCGAGCCAGACGTGGAGGCCGTGCTTCTCCGCCAGGTCGAACATCAGGTCGAAGTCCTCCAGCTCGTAGCGGCCGGGGGCAGGTTCCATGTGGTTCCAGAAGCTGAAGCTGCGCACGACGCGCATTCCCGCCGCCCGGATGGCGGCAAAGTCGGCGTCCCAGACCTCCTGTTTCGGGATGGGGGCCCGGTAGTACTCGACGCCGACGGGGAAGGGGGTTTCGGGATGTAGGCAGAATCGAGGATCGGACATGATCGGCCTCGGGGAGATGGATGAGTGTTGAAGGGTTGCCGGCAGCAGGAGCGCCACCGCGGGAGTCCGGCCGATTCCCCGGCGGGCACTTGCCCTTCCGGGGGCCCCGGCCCGCCGAGCCTCAGATGCTGGCGCGGGAGAGCCGGTGGGGCCGAACTTCGTCACTCCAATTGCGAAGACAGGAGACTATCCCATGAACGAACAGAATGCCAGCAGGCGGGCCGAGCTGCAGTTCGCCCTCGACCGCCTGCCCCGGGTCGGGCTCGCGACCCTGCCGACCCCCTTCGAGCACTGCCCGAGGCTGTCCGAGGCCCTCGGCGGCCCGCAGATATGGATCAAGCGGGACGACCTCACCGGCCTGGCCACCGGCGGCAACAAGACGCGGATGCTCGAGTTCGTTCTCGGGAAAGCCCTCGAGGAGGGGGCCGACACCGTCGTGGGAGGGGCCGCGGTGCAGTCGAACTACTGCCGCCAGCTCGCCGCGGCCTGCGCCAGGCTCGGGCTCGAGTGCCACCTCGTGCTGCGCAAGGTCCGGGGCGAACGCGACCGGGAGGTGCAGGGAAGCCTGCTGCTCGACCTGCTGGTGGGGGCGCATGTGGACCTCGCCGAGGACGAAGGGAGTTGGGAGAACCTCGGGGTCCGCGTCCGGGCAAAGGGGAAGGAGCTGACCGCGGCCGGGCGCAAGGTGTTCGTCGCCCGCGTCGGGGACGAGTCCGGAATCGGGCTGTCCGCCGTCTCCTATGTCGCGGCCACCCTCGAGCTGTTCGACCAGGCAGACCAAGCCGGGGTCAGCATCGACGAAATCTGGCTCTGCTCCTCCGACTCGACGCAGGCGGGCATCGCCCTCGCCCTGAAGCACCTCGAGTCGCCGGTCCGGGTGGTCGGCCTGCCGGCCCTGCCGGAGCCGGTGACCTCGGGGTGGACCTTCGAGGAGTGCCTCTCCTCGGTGGCGACCGAGTGCGGGCAGTTGCTCGGCATCTCGACTGCGGTCGAGCCGGCCGAAATCGTCAGCATGACCGACTACATCGGTCCCGGGTACGCGGTGCTTACCGACGCGGCGCGCGAGGCCATGCTGATGGCGGGGCGGCTGGAGGGCGTGTTGCTCGATCCGGTGTACACCGCCAAGGCGATGTCCGGCCTGATCGATCACGTGCGCCAGGGGAAGGTTGCCGGAGGGGCGGTGGTCTTTCTGCATACCGGGGGCCTCCCGGCGCTGTTCGCCTACGCCGACTCCCTGCGCCTGGACGAGCTGCTGAACTCGGGGTGAGGGTTTGGGATGCTGGTGGGCATGGCCACACAAGTGATGATATGACGGTCTATTGCATATCCTTTTGGTACTTGCGATTCGGCAAAAGCTTGGCGGCGATCATTTTGTTGTTCTTTGCTTCGTTGAGCATTCCTTTAGTGTGTTGGTTACGCGAGGAGGAGTCCCCAATAAAACACGCGGATCGTTTTGGGCTTGGTGCGCAACGTCTTGCGGAGATTAGAGATCATTAATGAGAGGAAGCAGGAATTTAAAAGGAGGGATTGTCTAGATGGTCAATAAAAAGAACAATGAAGGCTGGGCGCAGAAGGTATGGTCGAGAATTCGGCAGGCAGCTATGCCACCAGCCTCGGTCAGCGAAAAGGACGACGAGGGCAATACACCGCTACACCATGCAGGTCACGAAGATGCTCACGAGACTGCCGTGAATTTGCTGCATGAGGGTGTTTTGGTCAACGCGAAGAATAACGATGGTTGGACGCCGCTTTTTTTCGCGGTCGTGATGAATGCTCAGAAAACGGCCGAATTGTTGATCCAACACGGGGCCGATATAAATGCCAAGGACAAAAAAGGCTGGACGTTGCTACACTATGCAGGCCGCGAGGATGCTCACAAGACCGCCGAATTGTTACTTACCCACGGGGCCAATGTTCGTGAGAAAAACAACGATGACTGGACACCGCTTCACTATGCGACACGAGAGGATGCTCACCAGGTGGGCCGATTGTTGATCCAACACGAAGCCGATGTGGATGAAAGGGACAACGATGGTTGGACACCGCTTTAATTGGCGGCGCGGGAGGACGCCCACCAGACGGCAAAATTGCTGCTGAATGCGGGGGCTTTGGTCAACCCGAAGAATAGGGAGGGCCGAACGCCGTTGTATTTTGCGGGGATAACGAATGCTTACAAGACGGCCGAATTGCTGATCCAATATGGAGCTAGTGTGGATGCAGGAGATAACGAGGGCCTGACACCGCTGCATTATGCAGCAGAAAACGATGCTCACAAGACGGCCGGATTGTTACTTACCCACCGGGCGGATGTGAATGCCAAGCCCAACGAAGGTATAACACCTCTGCACTATGCCGCAGAAAATGATGCTTATGATACGGCTGGATTGTTACTTAGCCATGGGGCCGATGCCGATGTGCCCGCAAACAATGGAATGAGACCGTTGCACTCCGCCGCGCGGAACGATTCTCACGAGACAGCCAGATTGTTGATCCAACACGGGGCTGATGTGGATGCTAAGGATAGCGAGAACAACATAACGCCGCTGCATGTGGCTTCGGTAGTGAATGCTCACCAGACGGCCATGGTCTTGTTGGACGGGAGTGCCTCGGTCAACGCGGAAGACAACAACGGTATAACCCCGCTCCACTATTCGACGCACCAGGATGCTCACGAGTTGGCGGGTTTGTTACTGAAACACGGAGCGAATGTGAATGCAAAGGATAACGATGACGATACGCCGTTGCATGTTGCGGCGGTAAATAAGGCTGTGGCAACGGCTGAGGTTATGGTGAACCACGGCGCAGATGTCAATGCAATAAATCGGTCTGGTCAAACCCCCTTAGGTAGGGCGACTGAGGGGACGGCCACGGTTTTACGCCGGTACGGCGGGCATAGGTAAAAATCGATTTTGGATGCGTAAAATGAGTTGAGCGGACAATACATCCTCTACAAAATTGCCTGGGAACATGGTCTCGGCGAAGGGCCTTAGCCAAAGTGTCGGTGATGGTTAGCTGTCGTTCATCTAGGCGGCCAAGTCTGAGGGGACCGAACCACACTTCCCAGATACCGTCATCAAGGGGTTCCATGCCGATGGGTTGTTAACGCAACGCGTGACTGATGGCTACCCGATGGGTTTTCCCAGGGAATGTCGCCCGTTGATACTGACAAGCCGTACTTCTCAGTGGGTGGGGTAGTATAGGTCGGCAATTTCTGGGGAAAAGGACGTGGTGGCATGGTTTCAATCCTCCGGGAAGTAGTTGCGGCAACGCTTCGTTCTGCGGTCCCGGTTGAATTCGCAACGAAAGCGGGTAAAGTGGTGTCCGAATCCTTCCCGCCGGGGGAATTGTTGGCCTCCCCTTCAAGCGTACCGTGCAGGGGTTTTGGCGCCCATTCTTGTGCGGCCAGTTGGGAGAATGCGCTCGGGAAGGGGTTCCGAGGGGAACCCACCAGATCGACAGCCGGGAGGTCCGACTCAGAGCCTGGAGGAGGCGAAGGGGGTGCCGTTGTCGGTTCGGATAAAACCGGGCTGACCATACGTGAAAAAGGAGCGGTGGAAGACCGGCCGACTTAGCTGCCCCTGGGGGTGCGTCTAGGGCTTGGCACCCCGGCAAGAAGCGGGCGTAGCATTCGAAGACGGTCAGCGGGTAGCAGTAGGGGCCATCCATGGTCTCGATTTGACCCTTGAAGTCAGGGGTCCAAACCGGGGAAAATTTGATTTGATCTTGGCGTACGTTGGGGGCTTGATGCAAAGGTTTCCTTTGTTTAAAATAGAAAATCTCGCAGGATGGTTGGATATGATTACCTGGGAGGGCGCCGGGATCACGAATGGAGAAAGATCATGAAGAATGGAATGAGTGAATTTGAAAAATTCGCACTTGAAAGTATCCATGAGTGGAAAAATCCTACGATTGGTTGGTTTGGCAAAACCATGGAAATTATCAATTGGCCTTTGGAAAAGGCGACAGGTTATATAACAGAAATTCCTGGGGTTGATTGGGTCATTGAGAAAGCAATAGGAGGCTTGGTTGGATTGCTCAATGATTTTGCTCAATGGACTGTTCGACCCTATGCCATATATGAAGAATTTAGAGACGCTGGATTTGGCAACATTAAAAAATCAGAGGATATTTTTACTTTAGATTTAGAAGATGCTGACAGGGTATGTGGCTTTTTGGCAGCAAAATACAAAACCCTTGCAACTGGAGAGGGTTTCGTTGCAGGAGTAGTAGGTTTACCAGGAATCCCACCCGATATTGCAGCCTTGATTACGATCAATCAGCGTGCAATAGGAGAGTACGCTACGTATTATGGGTTTGACATTTCTTCCCAGAGAGAAAGATTGTTCGCCCTTAACATTCTCGGCTTGGCATCAAGTCCGAACGACGCTGCTAAACAGGTCGCCATGGCTCAATTAGTGAGGATTTCACAGGATGTAGCCAGGAAAAGGGTGTGGAAAGATTTAGAGAAGCATTCTCTGGTAAAAATAATCCAAATCATTGCCCGTTCTCTTGGAATACGTCTTACCAAAGCTAAATTGGCCCAAGTGGTTCCTGTTGCCGGGGCAGTAATTGGAGGTGGATTCAATGCCTATTACACCACCAAAGTTTGCGATGCAGCTTTTTATCTGTATAGGGAACGATTTCTTGCTGAGAAATACGGAGAGGATGTCATTCAAGAAACTGTAAAGCCAGCAGATGATTTTGAACCAAATTTCGATGATTATTTCGTTCGATGATGATGATAATGAAAACGGGGACGAACCAGTCGCCCCTACTCGAGGGTAGGTTTTTAGTCCACTTTTCCCCACTGTTCCACCTTTTTTAAGCGTTTGGGTTTGATCCTTTCTTGACCCCGCTTTTTTGTCGTGGTGCACCAGGCACCTATTTGGTTGTCGGGAATGTTTTTTCCGACAACTGGGGGGTAGTTTGGACCGATTGGTTGGAGTACAGATTTTTCTCGAAGGTCCGTGACGTGGTTGTCGAGATGGTGCATGGGGATCAACGGCTGGTCGTCCCCTGTTTTCCTCGACAGGTTCAGCCCCCGACGATCCCACCGATATCGAGCAGGTAGATCTGCCGGCCGGCGCCGCGGTGGGCCGAGTCGATGCTGACCAGGCGGCCGTCCGGGCTCGAGCGCGGGTGCAGGTCGCAGCGCCACTCCCCGGTGTACTCCCCGGGGGAGTGGAAGCTGCCGAGGTCGATCCGGCGGTCCGTCGGGACATGGTAGAGGTACAGGTCCTGTGACCGGGATCCGCCCCGGGGATAGCAGTCGTTGAGGATCCAGTCCGTGTCCGCCAGGTAGGTGCAGTGACCGTTCAGGGTCATCATGTCCCTGGCGATGGGCACCACCTCCGGCGAGCGGTCCCGGTAGAGATAGAATCTCTCCCCCGTTTCCGGCTGCCAGGACCAGGCGAGGATGGTTTCGGCATCGCGCCAGATGAAGTGGGACATGTGCCCGTAATCGTCGACGACGTGCAGGTCGGAGCCGTCGGCCGCGGCGGTAAGCATGCGCGTCCGGAAACCGCCGCCGCCGAACCGCCAGCGGTGCAGGAAGACGAAGCGGGTGCCGTCGGGGTTGAACAGCAGGTGGTTGAAGTAATGCTTCGCCTCCGACAGGTCGCCGTGGCGGTAGGGGAGGGCGGCCACTTCCGCAATCGACAGGATCTGCCGCGACTCGCCGCTGCGCAGGTCGACGGTGTGGATGCCGCTGTTTTCAGGGGCGAGCAGGTCGCGGTGCGGATCGGGGATGCCGGCGTACCCGTACCCGGGGCGCATGTGGTCGATGCGGCGGAAGTCGGTGCCGATCGCCCTGTCGCCGCCGGGGGCCAGGCAGTAGACGGCGGCCGGCAGGGTCCGCGATTCCCCCGAGCGGGTGTCGAAGACGCGGGACACGAACCGGTCACCCTGGCGCTCGTTCCAGATGATGCGGCGGTCCGATCCGGGAATCCACTGCAGCATGCATCCCTGCTGCCAGCACCAGGCCGTGGTCGTGCCGACCTCGCGCCAGGAATCCCCTTCCAGGGTGTCGATGATGCCGAGGCGGATGGCGTCTTCCGGCTCGGGGGACCGCGACTCGAAGTCGGCGGCCATGCCGAGCAGGTACCGCCCCGACGGATCGAACGGCAGCTTGTCGTAGTACCCGAACCAGTGGAAGCCCGGCCCCGAGGTGACAGGGCGCACGGGAACGGCGGGCGAGGTCACAGGAAACGGTCCACTGCGAAGGGGGAGAGGTCGAACCCCGGCTCGTTGCCAAGGGCGGAGTTGGCGACGACGCGCCCGCTGAAGGGGCCGAGCTGCAGGCCGCTGGCGCCGTGGCCGGTGTTGAGGTAGAGGCCCTCCCATCCGGGGACCGCCCCCATGACCGGCATGCCGTCCGCCGACAGGGGCCGCAGCCCGACGCGGGTCTCGCGGATGGAGGCGCAGGCGAGGCCGGGGGCGACGCGCAGGGCTTCCGAGAGCACCTCGACGATGCCGGCCGCGGTCGCCTGCGGGTCGAAGCCGGAGCCGGTTTCGCGGGTGGCGCCGACGGCTATCCGGCTGTCCGGCCAGGGCACCATGTAATGGTCGCGGAAGGCGCTGACGATCGGCCAGGAGGAGGTGTCGGTGCCGCCGAGGTCGAGGTGGATGATCTGGCCGCGCTGGGGGGCCACCGGGATATCGATGCCGAGCTGTTCCGAGAAACCCCGGGACCAGGCCCCGCCGGCGATAACCGTGTTCCCCGCGGAAATCCGCTCGCCGGCGCTCAGGACCCCGGCGACCCGGCTGCCTTCGAGGAGGAGGCTGTCGGCCGAACCGGACCGGCGCTCGAGTCCGCGGCGTTCCCCGGCCTCGAGCAGGGCGCGCGCCAGGAGCCGGCCGTCGATGCGGGCGGCGTCCTGGTTGTGCAGCGCCCGCGCCGATGCGGCGAGCGCCGGGAACATCTCCCGGGCCTCCGCGGCCCCGACGGCGCGAACCGGACCCCGCTCAGGGCGCGCAAGGATCCGCTGCGAGGCGGCCTCGAAGGGGGCCTGCTCGTCGTCGGAGACCGCCACCAGCAGCAGCCCGCAGCGGTCGAACCCGGTGCCGGCCCCTTCTGCCTCCAACTCGGGAACCAGCGAGGAAAGGTGTCGGTACGACGCCTGGCTGAAGCGGTACCAGACGTCGGAATCGCCGCGGTAGGTCGCCGGAGAAACGATCCCGGCCCCCGCGGCCGTGGCGCGCCCCTCGTCGCCGCGGTCGAGCAGCAGCACCCGGGCCTGGGCGCGCGCCAGGTGAAAGGCCGTGGCGGCGCCGAGAACGCCGCCCCCGATGACGATGAAGTCGTACATTTTTCTCCTCGACAATTGATGGCAGTCCGCTTTGATCGCCGATCCTGACGATAGGTATATTTTCTTTCCGCATGAACGTTACCGGGCAGCCCCGGCAAAAACCCCTCCGGGCTGCGGCCGGCCCCGGCCACGGATTCTCACCCCAAAGCGATTTTCACCAAGGGACAGCATGACGCCCGGCGATTTTCCTCTCATCGCCGCAGGCATTCACGGTTCAGGATAACCCCATGAAGATTGTCGATCTGAAGTGCGCCGTCATCGGCGGCCATCCCGTAATCCGCATCCTCACCGACGAGGGGATCGTCGGAACGGGGCAGGTGGAGTCCTCCAAGCCCTACCTCAAGCCCCACGTCCTCTTCTACCGCGACCTCGTATTGGGCATGGACCCGACCGACGTCGAGCGCGTCATGCTCGGCATCCGCCGGCTCGGCGGTTTCAAGCCCTGGGGCAGCGCCGTCAGCGCCATCGAGATGGCGCTCTGGGACATCGCCGGCAAGGCCGCCGGGATTCCGGTGTACAAGCTGCTCGGGGGAAAGATCCGCGACCGGGTGCGGGTCTACCTGACCGGCTCGCCGGTGCCGGTAAGCGGCTCCCGGCCCGAGGAGTACGCCGCCGCCGCCCGCGCCGTCAGGGAGCTGCCGCAGGGGTTCACCCTGTTCAAGATGGGCGTCTCCTTCCACAGCAGCATGCCCGCGGACGTCCCCGGCTTCTTCTACGGGGAGGGCTCCGGCGGCCGCTGGCACGCCAACCGGGGCCCCCTGACGGAACGCGGCCTGAAGCACGTGATCGCCTGCGCCGAGGCGATGAAGCAGGAGCTGGGGGACGAGGTCGGCCTCGCCCTCGACTGCGGTCCGGGAATGACGGTCCCCGACTCGATACGGCTGGCTCGGGCGGTGGAGCCGCTGAACCTGATGTGGCTCGAGGACATGATCACCGGCGACTACGTCCCCTACGTGCTCGCCGACCTCTACCGGGAGGTGACGCGCAGCACCTCGACGCCGATCCACACCGGGGAGCAGATCTACCTGCGGCAGCATTTCAAGGAGCTGTTCGAAAAGCAGGCGGTGAACGTCGTCGGCCCCGACCCGGCCGACGTCGGCGGCATAGCGGAGACCAAGTGGATCGCCGAGTACGCCGACCTCCACGGCATCCTGATGGCCCCGCACGGAGTGATCGACGGGCTCTTCGGCCTGGCCGCCCACGTCCATCTCGCCGCCACCCTGCCGCAGAACTACATCGCCTTCGAGATGCCGGGCGGGTACGAGGAGTTCTGGCTCGACATGGTCACCGGGCTGCCCGACCCGATCGTCGCAGACGGCCACGTCGAGGTCTGGGACACCCCGGGCCTCGGGGTGGAGTTCGTCGTCGAGGAGGCGAAGCGGCACCTGTCGGAAGAGGATGCCGGTTTCTTCGATTAGTATCCCGTTGAAACAGTCCATCCGGGCTTCGGCTTCGCCTACAGAGCAACTTTATGGATAGGCCGTCAGGCACGCGGCCGCGGAAGGTTCGTGAATCGGCTGCAGGTCGATTCGCCCGCCGGGCAGAAGGCGGGCCTGGAAGAACAACCGGTCATTTCAGTACCCATCCCTGCAAGAGGTGAGAGCATGATCGAGAAAATCAACCTGTCCGAGCTGGCGGAGGAATCCCGCCAGTCCCCTTCGGGCAAATACGGGATTTCGGAGAAGGATGTCTCCGGCGCCCTCGAAACCGAGGGGCAGCCGTTCGAGGTCGAGTGGGTGCGGCTGCCGCCGGGGAGGATCAACTTCCCCTGCCACGCCCACCAGGTGCAGTGGGAGTTCTACCTCGTGGTCAGGGGCCGCGGCATCGTGCGCCGCAACGACCGCACCTTCGAGGTGGGAGAAGGGGACGCCTTCGTGCAGCCGCCGGGAACCGCGCACCAGATCCGCAACCCCAGCGAGACCGAGGACCTGGTCTACTACGTGATCGCCGACAATCCGGCGAGCGACCCGGTCTACTATCCCGATTCGGACAAGTGGCTGATACGCCCCCCGGGAAAACTGGGGCGCATGACCGAGGCGGAGTATTTCGATGGAGAGGAGTAGCCTGATTCGCAGTCTCGCCGTTGCCCTCGCCCTGCTGCTGCCTCCGGCGGGCGCCGCGGCGCACAAGATCAACACCAGCTACATCAGCGTGGAGATCGGCCAGGACGGAAGCCTGGAAGCCAGGGTCTCCTTCGACGAAACCGACCTCATGGCCGCCTTCGATCTCGACGCGGATGGAGACGGCATCATGCGGCGGCAGGAAATGCTCGACGGCAGCGACACGGTCGAGACCTTCCTCGAGCAGGCCCTGAAGATCACTGCGGAAGGGGATCCCGTGGCCTTGTCGGTCGGCGAGGGGGGGCTGCGCCTCGACGACAAGGGGAACCTCTTTCTCGACGTTCCCCTGAGGGGCCGGCTCCCGGGAGACCCCGCGACCCTCGAGGTCCGCTTCGCCCTGTTCGACCGCTTCGCCCCCGATCACCGCTGCTTGGTCAAGCTTCAGGCCGGGGACCGGCCGGGCCAGGCAGCGGTCCTGCACGCGGCGACCCCCCAGCGCCGGTTCCGGCTGCGCGATCCCGGGCTCCTCGACCACGTCGCCGACTTCACCCTCCTCGGCATCGAGCACATCTTCCTCGGGTACGACCACGTCATGTTCCTGCTGGCCCTGATCGCCATCGGCGGCCGGCCGCTGGGCCTGGTCAAGGTGGTCACCGCCTTCACCGTCGCCCACAGCATCACCCTGATCCTCGCCGCCCTCGACGTCGTCTCCCTTCCCGGGCGGCTGGTGGAGGCCGGCATCGCCTTCAGCATCGCCTACGTCGCCGCCGAGAACCTGTGGAGGCCCCGGCCGCACCACCGCTGGCGGTTGACCTTCTTCTTCGGCCTCGTGCACGGCTTCGGGTTCGCCAACGTGCTGCGCGAGCTGGGGCTGCCGACCAAGTCGCAGGAGCTGGTCGCCTCCCTGCTGGCCTTCAACGTCGGGGTGGAGATCGGCCAAGTCGCCATCGTCGCCGTGCTGCTGCCGCTCGTGCTCTGGGTCGGCCGCAGGGCCTGGCGCGGTGCCTTCATCAAGGGGGTCTCCGTCATCGTGCTGCTGTTCGGGCTCGGCTGGCTCGTCGAAAGGGCCTTCGACCTGTCGTACATGCCGCTGTGAGCGGCATCCCATCCATTCCGCATCACCCGTGTGAACCCGGCCTGCAGAGAAGCCGCCCGGGGCGGGTGAAAGGACTCGCAATGAGCGGCAACCGGGGGCGAGCCCCGGTGAAAGGAAATGCCTCGAGCCGGCGGTGGAGATACGCACTGATCGCAGGGCTCCTCCTGGCGGTCCGGCCGTCGTCCGGACAAACCCCAACCGACGCCCCTCATCCCAGCGACCCCTGGTTCGCCCTCGACCGCGTGCTCGACGTGAACATCGAGATGGCCCCCGGGGATTGGGACCTCCTTCGTTCCCAGACGCGGACCCTCGTCGATTTACTCGGCGGTGCCGACTGCCTCGACAGCCCCGCGGACGAGATCTTCACCTGGTTCGAGGCGACCGTGACCGTGGACGGGGAAGCCCACACCCGGGTGGGGGTGCGCAAGAAGGGGTTCCTCGGATCGCTGAGCGAGGTGAAACCGGCGCTCAAGGTCCGCTTCGACAAGTTCGTCGACGGCCAGCTCCTTGGCGGCGCCGTGAAGCGCCTGACCCTGAACAATGCCCGGCAGGACCCGTCCCTGCTCAACACCTGCATGGCCTACCACGTCTTCGCTTCCGCCGGCCTGCCGGCGCCGCGCTGCAACTTTGCCATCGTTTCCGTCAACGGCGAAAACCTGGGCCTGTTGGCGAACGTCGAGAGCATCAAGACCGCCTTTCTCGAGCGCAATTTCTCCGATCCAGGGGGCAATCTCTACGAAGGGACCATCAGCGACTTCCGCCCGGATTGGCGCGGCACCTTCCAGAAGAAGACCAACGAGACGGATGCGGACTGGTCGGACATCGACGCGGTAGTAGCCGCACTGCAGGATTCGTCCCAGGCCGGATTCGAAGCCCTCGCCGACGCCGTCGACCTCGACCGCTTCCTCACCTTCTGGGCCGTCGAGGTGCTTATCGGCCACTGGGACGGGTACGCCGGCAACCGCAACAACTACTTCGTCTACCGCGAGACGGACGGTCCCTTCCAGTTCATACCCTGGGGCGCGGACCAGGTTTTCACCTCGACCGATGTTCCTTTCGACGATTTCAGGTCGCCGGCTTCGGTCCTGGCGCACGGAGCCATCGCCCACCGTTTGTACCGCAACGAAGCGACGCGAGCCGACTATGTCGCCCGCCTCAGGCAACTGCTCGAAACGGTCTGGAACGAAGAAGAGCTTCTCGGCCTCGCCGGCGAGATGGAGGAGATCGTCAAGCAGCACGCGCTGCCTGCCATGCGACCCGATGCCGCCCGGGACGCCAAGCGGGTGCGCCGGTTCATCCGCGGGCGGCGAGCGGCGGTTCTGGCCGATCTCGATCCGGAGCCGCCCGCCTGGCCCTGGCCGCTGACCGAGCCGTTCTGCTGGGCGGAAAAAGGGGCGTTCGAGCTGCGCTTCGAGACCGCATGGGGATCGAGCGGGAGCGAGAATCCGCTGCAGGAAGGGACGGTCTCGTTCACCCATTACCAGCTGGAGGGAAAGCAGCAGCGCTTCGTGAGCTCGGGAGCCGTAGCCGGCTTCGCAGAAGAGGAGGGACGCATTGACAAGGACAAGGCGGCGGTAACCGTTGTCAGTCTTGGAGAAGATTTATCCATAGACGTTCTCACCGTTTCGCTGCCGATCGACCGGATGGCGAGCGGCGCCAGCCTGCCCATCGACCTGTACTCGGTCCGCGGCTTCCGCCTGTTGTTGCCATCCCCGGATGCCCCTCCGAACCAGTGGGACCTGATCGCCACGGGAGGGATTGAACTGGAAGAGGCCGGCACCGAGCCGGGGGCCAGGGTTTCCGGCCTGTTCTACGGCACCTTGTTGAGCTTCGGCGGGAACGCTTTCACCGAAGAGGGTGACGGCGAAATCGGTGCGGAGATCGGACTGATCGTCAACGAGGTCGCTGCCCAGGGGGATCCGCTCGACTGGTTCGAGGTCTACAATGCCTCGGATGAGCCGATGGATCTTTCGGACTTTCTCATGGCCGACGATCTGGCCGACGCCGGGAAGCGCACCCCCTTCCCGGAGGGCACGGTCATCGAGGCGGGTGCCTATCTGCAGGTTCAGCTCGACAAGGACGGGTGGCCGGGTTTTGCCCTCGGCCGCGACGAAGAGCTCGGCATCTGGACCGCCGGCGGCCTGCTGGTGGCCGGGATCGACTGGGAAGAGGGACAGGCCGACGAGGGAACGAGCTGGGCGCGCATCCCCGACGTCACCGGGGACTTTCAGACCGTAAGCACCCCCACACCCGGAGCCCCCAATCAGGTCGCGAGCGCGGTTGTCGACCAGGCGGCGGAAACGCCCTCTGAGTTTCGGTTGCGAGGCAACTGGCCCAATCCATTCAACGCCAACACCACCATCGCTTTCGACCTGCCGCGGACGGCACCGGTGCGCCTGGCGGTCTACGACCTGCTCGGGCGCCGCGTCCGCACCCTGCACAGCGGAGAAGCCCTGGGGTCCGGCCACCACCGCACATCATGGGACGGCCTCGACGACGAAGCCCGCCCGGTCGCCAGCGGGGTCTATCTGTACCGGCTCACCGCCGGGGGGGACTTCACCGCCGCGGGGCGCATGGCCCTGATCCGCTGACGGCGGACGGCCGGACTCTCAGACCGAATCGGCCACCTCGGCGAGCCCTTCATACCCGTTGCTCTGCTTGGGTCTGCGGGAGTGGTGGGAGGGCAGGAGCAGGGCGGCCTGCTGCGCCGGGGTGAGCTCCTCCCAGTAGGACGCCCGCCGCCCGCGCACGCCGCCTCCACCCCATGACATGTGCCCGGTGTTGTACTTGTAGAGGATGGCCCGGCGCTGGTGATCGGCGTTCCACGGGAGGGTTCCGTGGGTGCAGGCCTCGCTGAAGATGACCGCGTCGCCGGCCCTGGCGTTGATCTCGGTGACGAATTCCCGGTACTGCTCCCACCTCCGCATCTTTGCCGGGCAGGCGAGGTTCGCCTTGTGGCTGCCGGGAATGACGCTGATGCCGCCGTCGCCGGGGCCTTCGTCGGCGAGCAGGTACTCGATGACGCAGAGCCCGGTGAAGATCCTGCCCTCGCGGTAGAAGTAGGGGGCGTTGTCGAAGTTGCCGTGCAGCATACCCCCGGAACATCCCTTGTCCATGGCGATCAGCCCGGGGCCGTGGTCGAGGCGCCAGCCTTCCCCGAGGATGGTATTGAGGTGGGGCGTGGTTTTCGGATGCGCCAGCATTTCCCGGAAGGGCTCGCAGTGGGGATGCGGCAGCTCCATCAGGTTCCCGCTGTTGCCGAGGCGCGTCGAGCTGTTTTCACCCCGAAGGGCGGCCGAGTCGCCGAAGTACTCCGGGCTCGGGTTGAGCTCCATGGAATCGATCGCCTCGTTGGCCAGCTTCAGGTGCTCGGGGCTCAGCACGTCCCGCACGATCAGGAACCCGGTCAGGTCGAAGAGGTACTTCTCGTCGTGGGACATCTCCATTGTTTCGTCGGTGATCGAATGCGATGTGTTGGCGTGTTCGGTCATGGCTGTTCTCCCGTGGGTTGGGTTGATGAAGACGGCGGTTCGCAGGCCAAGAGGGGCGTCGCCTCTCCGGCGTGTCCGGTGGACTGCACCAGGAGGCATGAACCCCCTCACCGGGACGAAGACAAAGTCGCAAGGATCTTCCGGGCAAGCAGTCTCCAGTCCCTGCAAATCAATCACGCCCTGATTGATAATCATCCAGGCTCTGATTGAAAGACAGCCAAGGCCCGGATTTCCCAGGTAGTACTCCCGGATACCAGGCCAACGGTGGAGACGCCCAGCTTCGCCTCGAGGCGGACGCAACTCAGGAGCGGAGTGTCCGGAATCGGTTGCGGCTGTTCGAAATCGAACAGGGACACCGGCACCCAGTTCAAGTCCGCACACAGGGTAAAGAGAAGCGGCTGAACCCTGGCACGGAAATTGTATGGAAGGGGCGGAAGGAGCTTGGCAACCCGGTGATCCCGTTGAAGAAATGGTTCCGCAGCCCGGGCAGAGACCCGGGGCCCGCGGGGGAGGCGCGCATCCGTGTCGAACCCCGCATACCGGGAAGCAACGGAGCCCCGCCTCCGGAGCGCCGGTCGAGCGTGTCCGACCCGAAGGGTTTGCGGCCTGGGACGGCCGGAGGCCGCATGGATGAAGCTGTTCGACCGGACCCGATGGACCGGCCGCTGGACCCGGCGTTCCGGCGCCGACGCCGCTGCAAACAGATAGCCCGTTCCCTGGCCGGACTGGCGGCGCTCGTCTCGCTATTCGTCTGGCTGCCCGGCTGGATCAGGCCGTCGGTGGACTCCGGCCGCATCCGCACCGCGCAGGTGCAGCGGGGAGCCGTGGAGGAGACGATCAGCGCTTCCGGCACGGTGGTGCCCCGGTTCGAGCAGATCCTCTTCAGTCCCGTCAACACCCGTCTCGTGCGCATTCTGCGCAAACCGGGGGACCTGCTGCGGCAGGGAGAGGCGATCGTCGAGCTCGACCTGAACGCGGCGCGGCTCGAGGTCGAGAAACGGGCGGAAGAGCTGGCGCTCAAGCAGAACCAGCGCACCCGGATCGAGCTGGAGGAGCGCAAGAGTCTCAGCGACCTGGAGACGAACCGGCGCCTGAAGAAACTGGACCTGGAGCGCCGGCAGACCCGCACCGCCCAGTACCAGGAGCTGCAGAGAATCGGCGCGGTTTCCGGGGAGCAGCTGCGCCAGGCCCAGCTCGAGGAGGAGCGCGCCGGCATCGAGCTGCAGCAGCTCGAAGAGAACCGCCGCAACCTGATCGAGTCGACGCGGGCCCGGCTGCAGGCCCTGCAGCTGGAGATAAAGACCCTCGAACGCGAGGGGGAGGAAGTGCGCCGCCGCCTGGAGCGGGCCCATATCCGCGCCGACAGGGAGGGCGTGCTCACCTCGGTCTCCCCGGTGGTCGGAGCCCCGATCGGCCAGGGCCAGGAGATCGCCCGCGTCGCCGACCTCAGCTCCTTCCGCGTCGACGTCAGGGTTTCCGACATCCACGCCCAACGGCTCCGGACCGGGCTGCCGGTGCGCCTGCGCATCCGCGAGGAGGCGTACGTCGAGGGGCGCATCTCCCGCATCCTTCCCACGGTGGACGACAACGTCATCGATCTCGAGGTCGAGCTGGACGACCCGGCGCACCCCTTGCTGCGGCCCAACCAGCGGGTCGACGCCTACATCGTCACCGCCCGCAAGGAGCGCTCCCTGCGGTTGGCGCGGGGGCCGTTCATCAACGGCGGCGCCGGTCTCCACGAGGTCTTCGTCGTCCACGGCGAGACCGCGGTGAAGACGGAGGTCCGCATCGGCCTGGCGAATTTCGAGTACTACGAAGTGGTGGAGGGCTTGTTGGAAGGGGACGAGGTGATCATTTCAAGCATGAAGAACTACCTGCACATGGACGAAGTCCGGATCAGATAAGGAGGCAGCCGTGATCGAACTCGCAGGCGTAGAGAAGGTGTACCGAACCGACAGGATCGAGACCCTGGCCCTGAGCAACATCAACCTCTCCGTCGACAAGGGGGAGTTCATCTCGGTGATGGGCCCGTCCGGGTCGGGCAAGAGCACCCTGCTCAACGTCATCGGCCTGCTCGACGAGCCGAGCGCCGGCGAGGTCAGCCTCAACGGTCGCCACATCAACACCTACGCCGACCGCCACGTGGCGCGCATCCGCAACGAGGAGGTCGGTTTCATCTTCCAGACCTTCCACCTGATCGCCGATCTAAACGTCGTCGACAACGTCGAGATCCCCCTGCTCTATCGCCGCGGCCTGTCGGGAAGGGAGCGGCGCCGGATGGCCTTGGAGGCCCTGGACCGGGTCGGGCTGAGCTCGCGGCTGCGGCACTTCCCGGCGCAGCTGTCGGGCGGGCAGCAGCAGCGCGTGGCCGTGGCCCGGGCCGTCGTCGCGCGGCCGCAGATCCTGCTGGCCGACGAGCCCACCGGCAACCTCGACAGCCACATGGGGAACGAGATCATGGCCATCCTCGACGACCTCAACGAAGAGGGGACCACCATCGTCATGGTGACCCACGACCAGGGACTGGCAGACCGCACCCGGCGCACGGTGCGGCTCTTCGACGGGCGCCAGGTGAGCTGAGGAGGAGAGGGGCATGCTGAAGAACTATCTGAAGGTCGCCCTCAAGGTATTCTGGCGGCACAAGTTCTTCACCTGCGTCAACCTGTTCGGGATCTGTTTCACCTTGGTGGTGCTTATGCTGGCCGCGGCCTTTTTGGACCAGGAGGTGGGGCCGGTGCCGCCTGAGGTCCACTCCGACCGCACCCTGTATCTCGACTGGCTGTTCCCGAAGTTTACTGCAACCGACTCATCTCTCAGTCCAGCGAAGGCCGTACTCCGGAACTATAGGCCTGGTTACGCGTTTCTGGACCGCTATGTGCGTCGCCTGGAAACGGCGGAAAACGTGACGGTGTTCTCTCATGCCGATTCCCGGGGAATGCAAGGAGGGGCGGAGGAGAGCCATCTGCAGGTGATGTTGACCGATGGGGCGTTCTGGGAGGTCTTCCGCTTCGACTTCCGCCAGGGCCGGCCCTATGGGACCTCGGAGGTGACATCGGGCGCCAAGGTCGCCGTGATCCCCGCCGGATTCAGCCGACGCTTCTTCGGCTCGGAGGAGGTTGTGGGCAAGAGCGTGCCCATCGACGGACAGAACTACCGCGTGGTCGGCGTGGTGACCGACGTTCGGCATACCTATTCCTACCGGGAGAGAGGGATGAGAATCCACGCCGATGTCTGGGTGCCGGTAACCACCGCTCCTCCCGAGGTCTGGCGCACCTACAAGCTTTCGGGACAGTTCAGGGCGGCGGTGCTGGCGCGGCGGCCGGCGGATATGGAGCGCATCCGGGCGGAATTCGCGGCCGTGCTGGAACAGGTGGAACCTCCACCCGATGAGCGCTTCGTCCTCACCGGAGTATCCGCTCCGCTGGTGACAAAGCTGGAGGAGTGGGGGCTCCGAGGAAGATGGAAGAAGGACTATAGCAGCAGCGTGGACGGACGCCAAGTGGTCGCCGACTATCTCCGGCGGCGGCTGCTCACCCTGGGAGGCTATATGCTTCTGTTCCTGCTCCTGCCGGCGCTCCACCTCGTCAATCTCAGCATCGGCCGCATCGAGGAGCGCACCTCCGAGATCGGGGTGCGCAAGTCGTTCGGCGCTTCGACCCGCACCTTGGTAGGGCAATTCGTGGCGGAAAACGTGCTGCTCACCCTGATCGGCGGGGCGCTCAGCCTGCCGATCAGCTGGGGCATACTGGCACTCGATCAAAATGTGTACATGGATGTCGGGGTATTGATCCGCACATACTTCTACGGGGTCTTGCTCGCCCTGTTCTTCGGGGTCATCTCCGGAGCTTGGCCGGCCTGGAAAATGGCGCGTCTGCACCCTGTCCAGGCACTGACCGGGAGGGTAGAATGATCGCTCACTTGTGCCGCCTGGCGTGGAATCGGCGGCGGACCCATCTGTTGCTCGTCGGCGAGCTCTTCCTGTCGTTCCTGGTGCTGACCCCCCTGGTTGTGGCCTGTGTACTCTTCGCGGCGGAGCAGCTGAAGCCGCTGGGATTCCAGCACGAAGGCGTGTGGTCGGTCATGTTGATGGATCAGACCCCCCCTCCCCCCTTGGACCGGGGCAAGGACAGGGAACAAGCTATAGCAGAGGCTTTAGCAGAGTACGTAGCAGGGTACCAGGGCAGTATCGAACTAGTGGGGAGAGAGCTGCGCGCGCTCGACCAAGTCCAGGCGGCAGCCCTCGCCAGCGAAGTGCCATTCCTCCTTGTCCCGGCCTCATGGAACGGGATCTCGTACGTCCACATCTCGGATGAGGGGTTGGAGGTATTGAGGCCGCGGCTCCTGAGCGGGCGCTGGTTCCAGCCCGAAGACGAGGCCCTGGACTGGACGCCGGCCGTCATCGACCAGGAGTTGGGCCGCGTGCTGTTTGGGGACGAAGATCCTCTGGGCAAAGTCCTGGCAGACTCGCCGGTATTCGATCTCGATCTGCTCGATCTGCAAGAGGAGTTCGATTCCCCCACCCCGGACCGGGTCCGCGTGGTAGGGGTCGTGGAGGACTGTTTCTATTACGGGAGATTCAACTGGTACGGAAGCTCCAACGATGTACCAGGTTTCATCTTCCTGCGGATTTCCAACCAGTGGCTTGCAAATCCGGTGAGCAACGTGTGCTACTTCCTCGTAAGGTCCTATCCGGGCACGGGACCGGCTGTCGACGAAACGCTATCATCGCGGATCCAGACGGTTGTTCCGGCGGGGCGGACTGTGGGGGTGAATGTGGAGTCACTGGCGGCGAACAGGGAGGTTGATCGTCTGGTCAAACTGCAGAGGGTGGGGTCCACGGCTCGGATCAGCGGTCTGTTGACGCTCATGGTGGCACTGGGGCTGACCGGCATGACGTGGCAAAACGTGCGCCGCCGCACCCGGGAGATCGGTATACGGCGGGCGGTGGGGGCGCCCGGCGGCCGCATCTACGGACAGTTCCTGGGAGAACTGGCGGTGCTGGTGACCGTGGCCATTGCGCTGGGCTGTGTGGTGATCCTGCAGTTCGGGCTGTTGGAGATGTTGGGTCCCACGATCTTCTGGAGCGATTTGCCGGCCCATGTCGTCGCCTGGGGCCTGGGAGCGACGGCGCTAGCCCTCTATTCGCTAGTGCTGCTGTGCGGCCTCTACCCCAGTTGGCTGGCGGCGCGGGTGCGCCCGGCCGAGGCGTTGCATCACGACTGAGTCGAATAGGAGAGATACAACCTGGTACGAAAGAAGGAAACTTCATGAAGCTACCGCCGGTGATCTTAGTGCTGGGTGTTTTGAATGTATCGGAGAAGGTCCCTGTACAGGCAGAGCCCCGATTTGGAGTTCCCGAATTTCCCGAGGAGCGGATACATCCGGGGTTTGTCCTGGCGCAGGGGCCGTCCGGAGACCGGCAAGCAGCTCTACCCCAATATACAAGGGATCAAGGGCTCTTCGACGGAGAGCTGGCAGCTGAGTTCAAGGGGACAAAGCGGTGGTGGCTGTCTGGCTATATAAGCGGCCTCGGCATAGTCGGCGTTGTAAAGAGCGTGGTTGAATTGAAAGAGACTAGGTGGTGGTGGTTGTCCGGCCATATTATCGGGTTCAGCATAATGGGCCTGCTTCTACAAAGCGAATACTATGCCGGTAGTAGTGATGCACCATTGTCGAAAGAGACATATCAGGCCATACGGGGAAAGGGGAATGGTTATATCGAAGGCTTTCGGGATGGCTATCAAAGGCGGATTCGCGAGAGGAGAGAGGCAAGCAACAGGGACGGTTCTTTTTGGGGAATCGGAACTGTGACCGGTGTACTGACCGCAGGTGCAATTCTCATGATGGTTGACTGACTGCGGTGGTATCGAGGTACAACAATCAGCTATGAGTAACCCACCACCAGGGCATCCCCGAGCGCACCGGGCGCACGGTGCGGCTTTTCGGCGGCAGGCAGGCCAATTGAGGAGGAGGAGATGCTGAAGAACTACGTGAAGGTCGCCCTCAAGGTGTTCTGGCGGCACAAGTTCTTCACCGGCGTCAACCTGCTGGGGATATGCTCCACGCTGATCGCGTCGATTACGGCGACGATGATCCTCGATATGGAAATCGGGCAAGTAACAGGGAACGCGCCGCCGGAGATCCACAACGACCGCACCCTGCACCTCTCGACGATAGGAATAAATGTGACGACTCCGATAGAAGTAGAGGGTCGCACTGGCCATAGATTCTCACGCACGCTTAATGTATCGCCTGGTTACGCTTTTCTGGACCGGTATGTGCGGACGCTCGAGACCGCGGAGAACGTGGCGATCTTTTCCAAGCGTCCAGAGACCCGGGGGTTGCAGGGTGGGGCAGAGGAGGCCGGTGTGGAAGTGCGATCGACTGATGCCGCTTTCTGGGAGGTCTTCAGCTTCGACTTCATCCAGGGCCGCCCCTATACCGCAGCCGAAGTCGAAGCCGGGGATTTCGTCGCCGTCATCAGCGACAGCTTTGCCAAGCGGTTCTTCGGATCGACCGAGGTCGTGGGAAAAAGCGTGCCTCTTGACGGGCAGCCTCACCGCGTCGCCGGCGTAGTCGCCCCTGGCCGCAGCCAAAGGGTGAGCTCCCGCACCGATGTATGGGTGCCGCTGACCACGGCGCCGGCCCGGGAGTGGCGTCCCTACCGGCTGATGAGGGGCAATTTTAGTGCCGCGGTGCTGGCGCCGCGGCCGGAGGACAAGGAGCGCATACGGGCGGAATTCGCCGCGGTGCTGCCGCGGGTAGAGCCGGTGGAAGAGGATTCCCTGCTACTCGCCCCGCTCGTCACCGCCTTCGAGGAATGGGTGATCGAAACCGACTGGGATGACCTCGTGGATGCCGGTCCTGAATGGCGGTCGGCCATCCCCGGCCTCGTCCTGCGGAAGGTATTGATTGCCGCCGGCGTCGTGCTGCTGATCCTGTTGCTACCGGTGCTGCACCTGGTAAACATCAACATCAGCCGCATCGAGGAGCGCGCCGCCGAGATCGGCGTCCGCAAGGCATTCGGCGGATCGTCCCGTGCGCTCGTCGGCCAGTTCATCGCCGAAAACGTGCTGCTGACACTGGTGGGCGGGCTGCTGAGCCTTCCGTTGAGCTGGGGTCTTTGGATAAGCTGGGGTCTTTTGACCCCTTGTTATTCATGGAATTTTAGTGGAGAGGGCTGTACTGGGTGCCTCCCATGCTTAGATTTCAGAGGGAAACACAAGGCAGTATCGCCCTTTGAACCCATCACACAGTAGGACACCCAATGGGTGAATTACCGTCACACACCGAGTCCGAGCAAGCCGGGCCGATTCAGCCGTCTTTCAACCGCTCCATCCACATCGAAGCCCGCCCCACCCACCTTGGCAGCGACACCGGTGCGCTGATGTTGCGTCAACTGCTCGAACACAGCCGGGTTCTGGATTGGGTCGACGCCCACTTCGAGGATCTCCGTACCCAAGACCAGATCACGCACCCGCTGCCGGAGCTGCTGCGCACACAGATCGTGCTGCTGGCACAGGGCTGGACCCACGCCGCCGACGCCGACGCGTTGCGCCAAGATCCGATCCTGCGTCTGGCGGTCAGCGATCGCAAAGGGCAGGCGCCGTTGCGCAGCGGCGACGAAGACCGGCCGCAGGGACTGGCCAGTCAGCCGACGCTGTCGCGCCTGCTCGAGCAAGCCTCGACTGCCTATAACCGCGAGGTGTTGGAGGAAGCCGTCCTGCGCAGCGCCCGGTCTCGTTGCCGGCTGCTGGAAGGACGGATGAAATACGAGGAGTTGGCCGTCGACATGGATGCCCTGCCGATGCCGGCGCACGGGCACCAGGCGGGGGTCGAATACAACGGCTACTTCCACGCCTCGGGGTACCATCCCCTGCTCCTCGGCTCGGCGCAGACGGGCGATTTCTTCGGTGCCGTGCTGCGGCCGGGCAACGTGCACGCCCATGAGGGCGCCTCAGAGGCTCTCGGCAAGCGCTTGGACTGGATTCAGTCGCATCTGGCCCGGCGCCTCATCCTGCGCTTCGACGCGGCCTCGGTGAGCGGGTCTTTCCTGAGTGAGCTGGAAGCGCGGGCCGACACCTCGTACGTGGCGCGCATCAAGAAGAATGCGCGCCTGGAGGAGCTGGCTCGTGCCTGGGTGGAAGGCTATCAGCAGGAGCTGGCGCAGCACCCGGAAGAGCTGCGGGAAGAGGGTTTTCGCTGTCGCGAGCTGCGCTATCAAGCCAGGTCCTGGGCGCAGCCCCGGCGGGTGGTGTTGGTCCTGGTCCCTTCCGAGACGGAAGAGCTGCCCATCGCCCGCCACTTCTTCCTGATCACCGACCAGAGTCCCCAGACGATGAGCGGCCGCGACCTGGTCGCCTTTTATCGTCAGCGCGGCCTTTTCGAGCGCATGCTCGGCGAGTTGAGCTCCACCCTCCAGCCTCAGCTCTCCTCTACCACCCGTCGCAAGCAACACTACCGGGGTCGAGAGCCGCGTCAGCGCACCCCGTCCCGGGATGCCTTCGCTGCCAACCAGGCGCTTCTGACCTTGAACCTGCTGGCCTACAACCTGCTTCACCTGGGCCGCCAGGCCGCCGAACGCGCCGAGGCCCGACGCGGGCGGCCCCGCACATACGGACGCTCGACGACGGCCCTGAGCCTGGACAGTTTTCGACGGCGCTACCTGCGCCTGCCGTCCCGCGTCACCTTGCATGGGCGCAGGGTGGGCGTCATCCTGACCCAAGGGACGGCGGCTGCCTGGGATCGTCTGTGGAGATTTCTGGCCACGCTCAAACCGGTGGACGCGGCGATGGCGTAAGCGCAGGCCGGGTCGGTCGGGATGATGGGCTCGCAAAGGCAAGCGTCTTCGAGAAGGCGTGTACAATTTCAACAAGGTCGGTAGAGATAAGGAGACGGCTCTACCCAAAAAGCCGACTATAGAAGGGACGCAAGCCTCTGAGGCTAAGCAAAGGGGTCTCGGAAGCGCCTATGTCCGCTTATGCGCGGGTTGAATGAATAACAAAGGCTTAATGAGTGGCCGACACGGCCACTGGAGGCATCGACGTGCGCGTCCAACCGCTGATGAAGACCGGCGGTCAAACAATCTACCGTTTCATCCGAAACCTCTGGCCGGGCTGACAGAGCCAATGCCCTGTCAGGCGCACCCCAGTAGGACTCGGAGAGGGTCTGGCGCAGCTCTTCCGCCGAAGTAATCGCTCGATCCTCAGTACGGAATGACGTCTGGGCCAAGGCCTGAGCCACCAGTTGCACCAGTTCCATTCGAGTAGTCATCTCCTTATCGCAGTTGGCGCCACATGCTTTGTGGCATTTCGATCCTGCTCCGAGAAAACATTTATTGGGTTGGTTCGGAAGATTCTGTCTCCAAAGTTAACGCAAATCTTGCCTCAAGGAATCTATTCGTCCATGCGGTAAGTTTGCGAACACCATTCCAATCAAGATTTCCTATATGGCGAATCGCCAGTCATTCCCAAAGAGATGGTTTTATCTTGATCTCCAGGCCCTGCTGGCGTCCGGTCTTCATGTGCTGTATTGGCCAACACGGCCGGGGCCAGGGGAACTGCCCGTCCGGCACTTCCACCCGGGCGAAAGGTAGCGGGGACTCGAACTACCGACAGGCAGTCTATGAAGCCGCTGAGACCCGGATACTTGGTCTGGTGGGCGGTAGAGGACTCGAACCTCTGACCTTCTGTGTGTAAGACAGACGCTCTAACCAGCTGAGCTAACCGTCCGTTGCGAGCATCCGGTTGGCATTATGAGCGTGGACCTCGGCCGACTCGGGCGGATACTTCGTGGTCGCACCGATCAACAAAGACGGCCTGAATGCCAGCCGGTTTCACGATGCCAATGCTATCAACTGGGTGGGTGTGGGGCGTCCGGATTTGTCTAGTGCGACGGTAGATCCCCGATCGAGGTCGGGGATGACGGGTGATGGCAGCCGCCGGGGGCGGCGGACCTGCTGGAGAAGCTGGCGGCTCTGGTTCCCCCGCCCCGGCTCCATCTCCTACGCTACCACGGGGTCCTGGCGCCCCGGGCCCGGGCCCGCAACCTCATCGTGCCGGCCCAGCCGGTTGCCGAGCCGGCGGCGGCGGACGGCTCGGCGAGCGCTGCCTCCTGCGGCCATCGGCTGCGGTGGGCGACCCTGCTGGCGCGGGTGTTTTCCTCCGACCTCAGCGAATGCGCGGCCTGTGGCGGTCGCCTGAGAATCATCGCCGCCCTGACCGATCCGGCCTCGATCCGGCCCTATCTGGAGGGGGTAGGGCTGCCGGTGAGGCCCCCGCCGAGGGCCCCGCCTGAGCCGCTGTTCGAGTTGGCCGCCTGACCTGCCTTTTCGACCCGCCGCCGTCGCCGGGGGTACGGCTGGGTGTGCCCTCAACGGTCCCTCAGGCCCCGGATTGATCCGGATACGGGACTACAGGCAACCAGACCGGACTGCGAGTTCGGTCGAAGGATTGGCAAACGATCCTCCGGGAGCTGCCGGACCCTTGCGGTGCGCTCAGCGCCTTGACCGAGAGTCAAAAAAGGTGCCTCATTTTTCCTATACTTTGCCGCTCGGAGACGGAGAGCATCAGGTCGACGTGCTGGCGCTCGTAGTCGGTCCGTTGCGCTTCTTCGAGCTGGTGCCACGCCGGCAGGCGTCCTCCCTTGAACAGTATGACGACGCTGTCGCCCGCAGAGTTGGTCATTCAATTCCCTCCCGTTGAAGCGTCTAACTTAGCTCGCGCCCCATCCCCCAGCGCAACGGAGGTGTCCCGATGGTAAGGGCCCGGTGGTTCGATCTTCCCGCCCTGTGGATCTGTCTCCTGACCGTGCAGACTGGCATAGCCCATGATCATTACACATGGGGATTGCCCGAAGGCGCCGTCGCCCGCTTTGGCAAAGGTAGCTTCCTCTACCCGACCGACCCCGGAGGAGGGGTTCCCCAGCCTGGGGCCGGAGCCGTTGTCTATTCGCCGGACGGGACGCGGCTGGCGGTGACCGGCGGCTTCGGCATCTGGATCTACGATGCCGAAACCGGGGCCGAGACCGCGCTCCTCACCGGGCAGGAAGAGGCCACCTCCGTGGCTTTCTCCCCGGACGGCGGGACCCTGGCCGCGGGCAATCTGGATGGTACGATCCAGCTGTGGGATCTGGCCACGGTCCAGGTGAAGGGCACCCTCACCTCGAATGGGAGAGTCCTGACCGTGACGTTTCTCGGTGACTCGACCCTGGCCAGTGGCGCCTCGGACGGGGTGATCCGGTTGTGGGATGCGGTGACCGGCCGCCTGGATACCACTCTGGGAGGGCATCAAGGACCGGTCCTGACCTTGTCCCGATCCCTGGATGGCACGACTCTGGCCAGTGGCGGCGCCGACGCTTCCGTTCGGTTGTGGGATGTGGTCAGCGGCCGGCTGAAGGCCACCCTGGAGGGTCATCGAGAGGCGGTCAATACCGTTTCCTTCTCCCCGGACGGCCGCACCCTGGCGAGTGGTTCCGATGACCACACGGTTCGGTTGTGGGATGCCGGCAACGGCGATCACCTGGCCACCTTCGACGAGCACATGCGTTGGGTCACTTCCGTCTCCTTCTCCCCGGACGGCGGCACCTTGGCCAGCTGCAGCTACTCTGGCATTCGGCTCTGGGACACGGATGACAGCCGATACACGGACCGCCCCATGGACCGTGTCTACGGCTGCATGTCCGTGGTGTTCTCTCCCGACGGCGGCGTCCTGGCCAGTGGCGAAGATCGGGCCGCGGGGTTCAGGGTCCAGTTGTGGGACCTGGACACCGGCTGGGAGAAGGCCACCCTGGAGGGATATACGTACTGGCCTCCGGTCGTAGTCTTCTCGCCGGACGGGACCACCCTTGCCCAAGGTCTCGGGGAGAAGGTTCATCTACGGGACCCGGTCACCGGACGGGTGAAGGCCACATGGGAGAGGCGCCAGGGGTTCGTCCTGGACCTGGCATTCTCGCCGGATGGAACCCTCCTCGCCAGTTCCGGCAGCGACGGCAGGATCGAGGTGTGGGATGCGGTCACGGGCGAGGTGGAGATGGTCGTTGGGGATGTACACGGGATCAGCGGGTTGTCCTTTTCCACGGATGGAGGCACCCTGGCCAGTGGGAACGGGGGCGGCGGTGTGCGCTTGTGGGAGGTGTCCAGTGAGGAGCTGAAAGCCACCCTGCAAGCAGGGTCGGTCATCTCGGTTGTGTACTCGCCCGATGGAAAGACCTTGGTCAGCGGGGGCACCGATGGCCTCCGCTTGTGGGATACAACCACGCTCCAGCGCAAGACCACTGTCGCGGAGACGTGGGGTGAGGTCTTCTCTTTCGCCTTCTCCCCGGACGGGGTCCTGGCCACCGGGAACGGGGACGGCCGCATTCACCTGTGGGATGCGGCCATCCTTCAAGACAAAGGCACGTTCCAAAGGGATTGGTCCAAGGTCTCTTTCCTGGCCTTCTCAACCGATGGGTCTGCCCTGGCCAGTGGGAGCGCAGACGGCAGAGTCCGGTTGTGGGATGCCGTGACCGGTCGACAGGAACACCTCGGAGAGCACCGGAGTGAAGTCAGATCCGTGACGTTCTCGCCGGATGGGTCCATTCTGGCCAGCTCCAGTTGGGACGGCACGACTCTCTTGTGGGATACTGCCTCGTGGAAGGCTCCGAACCGTTCCTACACGGTCGTGGAGGCCAACCTCCCGTATGCGGCAAGGAGGGTGGCCCTGGAATTCTCCCGTTCGATCTCCGGCCGCCGGGCCGACTATGGCTGGGGCGCCGTCGCAGATTCGGCACGCCACGTGAAACTGACCATCTCCAGCCCACAACGGTCCGGCGTCAGCGGCCTGTACCTGGCCCGCGCCGTCACCCCCAGCGGCAGGGTCCTGGACGAATGGCACAGCATTCCCCTCAACCGCAACCGCCGCCAGGTTCTGGATCTGACCCTGGACGGGGAGGTGCGGATGGTGTCCAGCGAGCCCCTGGCCGCGGCCAGGGAGGTGCCGCTGGATGAGGGGGTCCGCGGCGGTCTGTTGTCCAATACGCCCAATCCCTTCAACGCCGGGACCCGGATCGCCTATCGGCTGGCCTCACCCGGGCAGGTGCGCCTGGTGATCTACAACGTCCTGGGCCAGGCGATGCGGACGCTCGTGGATCGGCCCCAGACCGCCGGCTACTACCAAATCCACTGGGACGGCCGCGATCAGAGAGGCGAGCCGGTGGGCAGCGGCATCTATTTCAGCCGGCTGCAGGCCGGACCGGTGGTCCACGCCGGCAAGATGGTCATCGTCAGATAGCGGTGGGCCAAACCTGCGCCGAGACCGCGCTCCTCACCGGGCAGGAGGTCCCCGGACGGCGCGACTCTGGCTGGCGGCGCCGACAGCGCCGCCCAGTTGTGGGATGCGGTCACCGGCCGGCTGAGGGCGCGTCATCTCCGGCCGCCCGGCCGATTATGCCTGGGGCGGGGTCGCAGACGCGGCCGGCCGCGATCAGAGCGGCGAGCCGGGGCACGCACGGGTCAGCGCCTGTGACGGGGTCCCGATAGATCCGGCCACCGGGGTGCGTACGGCCACCGACGCGAAGGACTGGCATACGATCCTCAAGGGAGCTGCCTGAACCCTGGCGGTGCGCTCAGCGCATTGACCGAGCGTCCGAAAGGTGCCTCATTTTCCGCTCAGGCTCCGCTCGATTCTCGCGGGCCCGGCGACGCTCGTTTGGATCGCGCAGGGGTTGTTCGAATTGGCGGAGCGGGGCCTCGTGAGCAAGAGCCTTCGCTTGGGCCCGGAAACGTGACACAGTCCAAAACAGGAAACAAAGGAAAGCTCCATGCCGGAAGGTATTGGCGCGCAAACAAACGGCGCCGCCCAATCTCCGAAATCGCTCTTGGATCGGTACAAAGCGGTGCGCGTGACGACAGAGACCCTCGCCGCTCCGTTGACGCCGGAAGATCAAACACTTCAGATCGACTGGTTCGCCAGCCCAACAAAGTGGCACCTCGCCCATGTCAGCTGGTTCTTCGAGACCTTCGTGATTGAGCCGGCCATTCCCAACTACTCCGGGTTCCACCCCGCCTACCGCGAGTTCTTCAACTCATACTACAACTCCGTCGGCCAGTGGAGCTACCCCCGTACGGTGGACGGTTAAGTGCTTTCGGCAGGTAGGGCCGAATGGGGCCGTTGTAGAGTGGGAGTACCCCAGCCCAGGGGCCCGGGTGGAGCACGGGGCACCGGTCGGGCGCCCAGGCCCGGTGCGAGAGCCCGGGTGGGCGGGAGAGCACCGGCTGGCCCCGGGAGGGCCCGGGAGGGACCGCTTCATGGCGAACAGGTCCCGCATCAGACTACCTGCTACTGGACATGGGCGCGCTCGAAGTTCATCGGCGATTCGTAATTGAGGGCCGAGTGACGGCGATGCCGGTTGTACCAAGACTCGATGTAGTCGAAAATCTCGCGGCGTAGTCGAAAATCTCGCGGCGGGCCACCGCATGGGTCGGGAAGCAGCGACGGTCGAGCAGCTCACACTCAAGGGTGGCGAAGAAGCTCTCGCACAGGGCGTTGTCGAAGCAGTCGCCCACCGAGCCCCTCGACGGCCGCACCCCGGCCTCCCGGCAACGACGCCCGAAGGCCAGCGACGAATACTGGCCCCCCTGGTCCGAGTGATGAATCACCCCTCGGGACGACGCTGCCCGAGGGCCATGTCCAAGGCCTGCACGACCAGCTCCGTGCGCAGATGACCAGCCATGGCCCACCCCACCACGCGCCGGCTCCAGGCGTCCAGGACCACGGCCAGATACAGGAATCCAGACCACGTCGGCACGTAGGTGATATCCGCCACCCACAACGCGTCCGGACCGGATGCGGCGAAGTCGCGGTCGACCAGGTCGGGCGCCGCCGGCGCACCACCCGTCGCGACGGGTGGTGCGCGTCGACTTGCGGCGGCTGACGCCCTGCAAGCCGGCCTCGCGCATCAGGCGAGCCACGCGCTTGGGGTTGACGGGGTGGCCGCGATCGCTCAACTCGCGGACCATACGCGGCACCCCGTAAGTGCCTCGCGACCACCTGTGGATCTGAGCGATGAGGGCCGCCAGCGGGGCATCGGACACGGAGCGCGCCGAGGGCTGACGGTGGCGCCACGCATAGTACCCGCTGGAGGAGACGCCCAAGACGCGGCACATGGTGGCGATGGGATACTCATCCTGGTGAGCGCTCACGAATCCGAAGACCTCGACGATCTCGAATCGGCCTCCCGAGCGAACCAGGTGGCGGCTTTTGACAGAATCTCCCGCTCCGTGCGCAGGCGCTTGTTCTCTCGGCGCAGGCGCCGCAACTCGTCCCGCTCGGCGCTGGTGACTCCGTCGGCTCGTCGCCCCTCGTCCCGATCCGCCTGGCGCACCCAGTTGCGGATCGTCTGGGACGAGGGCTCGAACTCCCGGCTCAACTCCTCGGGGGTCCGCCCGGCTCTCACCAGCTCGACCATCTGCTGGCGGAACTCAGGCGGATACGACCGATGAGACTGTGGCATGAGACATCCTCCTTGTGTCAAAATATCGGGGATGTCCACCAAACGGGGGCAACTCCAGTTGTGTCCGATACTGCGTTTTCGTGTATTGCAGAGAGTTCGACTGAACTCACCTTGTGGCCGATCGAAACGTTGCCTCGGCAGCTTCACACGATGCCTGATCCGCCGGAAGTGATTGGGGAGAAAGAGTTGCTGTGGGTGCGCCAAGCATTTGGTCCCGGTTCCGAGCTGATGAATGATGAAGCTTTCGGGCGTGCATTTCAGACTTTCGATGACGTTATCTGGGCGCACTCATCTGGCAGTGCGATCGTTATGACTTGGGCGGCATTGGAGACCCTGATACGGCCCGGACGCTCTGATATCACTAAAAGACTGGCATCCTCGTTGGCTGCCCTCTTGGAGCCCCCGGGTGCCGAGCGAGAACGGCTATTCCAGCAGATTAAATTGCTATACGAAACCCGCGGTAGTTCCGCTCACGCCTCCCGTTCGCCGGGAGCGCAGCAGCTCTTTGAGAGTTTAGGCGTTGCTCGACGAGCCTTCATCGCGTGTATCGACAACCGAGAGGTACCGAAGGCTGAGACGCTTTACGAGATGTGGCGACTGAAGAGGTAGTTGCCCGTTCCCAGCGGATGCCGCCTTGACCGATCCGGCCTCGATCTGGACCTATCTGGAGGGAGTAGGGCTGCCAGCGATGCCCCCGCCGAGGGCCCCGGCTGAGCCGCTGTTCGATTTCGCCGCCTGACCTGCCTCGCGACCCGTCGCGGTCGCCGGGCGTGCGGCTGGGTGTGCCCTCAACGGTCCCTCAGTCCCGGATTGATCCGGATAGGGGCCTACAGGCAACCAGACCGGGCTGCGAGCTCGGGTCGAAGGATTGGCAAACGATCCTCTCAGGGAGTTTCCTGACCCTGGCGGTGCGTTCAGCGCCTTGACCGAGAGTCAAAAAAGGTGCCTCATTTTCCTTTACTTCACAGGGACGGTCAGGTGCTTCGCAAACAAGGATCAGGCAGCCGTCCAGGCACTCGAAAGAGCGACTGCCACGCTACCCAAGCCGGTGGGCAGGTAAGTATGCTGGAGAAATGGTTACAAATAGCCAACTGGGCCCAAATGCTCGGGGCTGCGCTAGTCGCTGCAGGCACGATCGCGTATTACTATCTGTCGAAAGAGGTGATTGCCGACCGAGAGCAGCGTATCGCATCTGCCAATGAGAGAGCTGAGAGAGCCGGGGCAGATGCCGCACAAGCGCGACTGGAACTTGCAAGGCTCAAGGCACCGAGGACTATACCCCCAGAACACCAAGAACGCTTTGCAACGGCGTTGAGAAAGTTCCCCGGTCAACCCTACGAGCTGGCCGGTGCCGGCCAAGACCGGGAGGTGAGGACATTCTTGACGGAGCTGGACGGTATGCTGACTGATTTCGGATGGAGGAGAGTGCCATCTCAAAAAGGTGACTACTCGATGATTATATCCGATACGCTCGTCGGCATGCCCGTCGTGGCCGATGTTGGGGTGACGGTGCTTGTGTGGCAGACAGGCCCAGAGGAAAGGAATGACGAGGCAATACCGAGCGTTGAGCGGAGGATGAAAGCTGGGGTGGATTTGGTTAACCTTCTGAATCAAGCAGGAATCTCAAGTGACCTTCGTATTTTCGACACGACAGTTGAGAACAGGGACTCTGTACGCATAGAGATCGGAAGAAAACCTTAGCCTTTCGTGATGGGAACGCCCCTGATCCGACGGGGGCGCAACCTAAGTGCAACACGTTCTTATGTCTTCGCGGTGTACACTCCCATAACCCATTTATTCTTTTGGACTTCTTGGCTTAGGTCGTTCTCCTACAATGCGCTTGGTCCTTGTTGACAGGACGGCAGGATCAGCTGATCCAGTTCTCGACCACGAGATTGGGAATGCGTGAAAACTCCCTGTCGTTGTTCGTCACGAGGGTACAGCCGAGGGCCGATGCATGTGCTGCGATCAGGGTGTCCAACCGGCCGATCGGGGTGCCTTGACGCTCAAGCAAGGTTCTGATGCGGCCGTAATGTGCTGCTGCCGCGTCGCCGTAAGCGATGATCTCCAGCGGGGCGACGAATTCAGCGAGAGCCAGCTTGTTTTGCTCTGGTTTCGAACTCTTCGAGACCCCGTACCCAATTCGCTGAGCGCGATCGTGGAAGATTCCGACTTGCGAGATACCCAGGGCTTGCAGTCTGGCCAAAGCTTGCGCCGGTTGTCTCTTGATGAGGTAGATGCGATGTCGGTGTCGAGAAGGAAATCGATCACAGAGACGCTCTCTGCTGCTGATTGGGCTGATTCCTCTCGTCCATGAAATCACTGGAAAAGCGGTCCAGACTGTCCACGAGCGAGATCAAAGGGGATTCCTTAGGCAAGAGCATGACGATGCCCTGGTATTTCTTGATGTAGACCTCGTCTCCGCTGAAACGAAACTCCTTCGGGAGCCTCACGGCTTGGCTGCGGCCGTTGTTGAACAGCTTCGCTGTCTGCATAGATGTACCTCCTGTGGCAGGGTATATATCATAGGTATATACCTCGGGGTTATGGATGGTCAATCAGACGATTCGGCCTGTCGCGGCAAAACGACAAATCCCACCGAATCGACCGATGCCGAGCCGAACAACCCGATACCTCCGCGTGGTGATCGTGGCGACCGACGACGAGGCGGCCCGGGCACCGCGGCGGGATTGCCCGCGCGATCATGCGGAATCCGACGAAGCTCTCATTAATTGTGGCATAACTGGTTGACACTACGGGAGTTACCACCCTATTTGGGGTGTGCGGAAACACCTATCTGCATGCCGGGGGGATGGACATCGAAAAGGGGCGTTTTATCTTCACATTATGGATATTAAGAATCCCAAAGGAGGCACAAATGTCCCCCATTGGTAAAGGCACTGGCGCTATCAAGGCAGACATCGCCAAACTGACCCAGGAAATCCGTGAAGGGTTCAAGGGCCTGAACAGGATGGTGCTCGCACGGAGCTTGGCGGCGGCCTTGGCGATTTCCGTCCTTGGGTGCGCTGCGAGCAGTGTTGTCATGCTCGATACCCGGAAATTCGAGCCGAGCGACAGCGTCGAAATCCTGTTCGAAGAGCCCCAGGACAGAAAGTTCGAGGTCATCGCCATTGTCGAAGGGAACGGAAGCATCTATAACACCTATCCGGAGGTGCTCAAGAAAGCAAAGGAAAAGGCGCAGCAGATCGGTGCCCATGCGATAATCCCATTGCCGCAGGAAAACCAGTACGTCCCCTATACCTCCCACATGATTGGCCAGACCCCCATCACCATGCCGGGCGGAAACAAGATCACGGTCAAGACCATCGCCATCCGCTATTTGGACAGGCCCTGAGCGGGGGGGGGGGGGGTTGGCCGCCTTGCGCAGCCACATATATAATCCCCTTTGCAAAATCGAATCAACCATTCCGCTCATGGGACTACGCTCCCCACGCAATCGTTTGAAAAACCCCGGGCTTTTGTAGGACAGGCCGTACCAACCGGGCCTTAGTTGTCGGAACAGGACTTTTCTTCAGGAATCAGATCCACTTCTACTTCGAACGATTCACTCATCAGCCCTCACAACCATGCTACACTTCAATATCGAGAAGATCGCGAAGGTAGCGGTTCCACTTCTTGCGTATTAATTCATACTGTTTGCAATACTCTTGGATTTTCCGCACGAGCTCGCATTGCGACGGAGTGCTGATGTCAGCCTTCTCCTGTATGTCTGACAAAAGTGTCCGTTCAGCCCGGACCCAGTCGATCGACAATACCGACGTACAACTCCGGCTTTTGGTCGCCCGGACAGGTAGGCCATCAGGGACCCGATCAGGGTGGTTCGCCGACACCGTCAAAAACGGCCCCGATGGCGCTGCGTTGTGGAGACGATACGCGCAGATAAAGGCTGTTCCCATCACTGTGGACAAGGTCATCAACCCTCTACCCAACCGGACTATACCATTGTTCGGTTGTTCGGTATTTTCTGTCACTTCTCGCGGGTAGCAACCGGTGATGTCTGCATGTTCTCCTTCCGCTATGGCAGCGGCCGCAAATGCCCCAGTGGTGGCAACGCACCGCATCAGTGCAATGGCGATTGCTATCGGGCGTTCGAGCGATTCCTCGCGGAATTCGCTCACGATGGCAAAGCCATCTCCCATTTGATGCACGAACAAGCGTTGCGGTTCTTCCGGATATACCCTGGTTCCAATTCGAAAAATGGCCCTCATCAGTTCCCGAAGAGAATGGAGCGCTTGATACTCGTTGGATTCCCAGAGCTTGCTGAAGCCAAGGATGTCGATGAAAATGCACCAGCGTTTCATTCCTACCCCCAAATGATGGGTAAGTCTGCATGAAACAGCCCAAGCGATCCGCCGGACGCCCTGTCACCCGATGACGAGCTGGACTGTTCGGCAGGATGTGTAATCATCAAAATCGACCTTCATGCAGCCGCCAGTAGACTGCCGTCCCCTTAAGTGCGTCGTTTCTCTTGGCGTAGTCCGCGGGGACCCTGCTCCCTCGTAGAGTTCGAGCCGCTGGGTCGGCTCCTGCATCCAGCAAGGTGGTGATGACCGCCGGGTTTTTGTTCTTCCAAGCTGCCCAATGCAGGGGAGTGAGGCCACGTTGGTCCCGGGCATGAAGGTCGAGGCCCGCCTTGAGTAGGGCGGTGACGACCTCTGGGTTTTCGTTGTACTGGGCCGCCAGATGCAACGAGGTAAGCCCGCCTTCGTCCCGAGCACTCAGGTCAGCGTCGGAGGAGCCCTTGAACAACGCAAATCCGGTTTTTGTCAATGCGGTGACAACCCCCGGGTGATTGTTGTGCTGTGCCGCCAGATGCAGGGGAGTTAGTCCCTTTTTGTTTTTTGCATTCAGGTTGGCCCCAGCGTCCAACAAGGCGGAAATAATCGTCGGGGTGTTGTTCGTGGCCGCCAGATGCAGGGGGGTGTCGCCATCATCGGTCCGCGCATCCAGGTTGGCCCCAGCCTCCAGCAAGGTAGCAATAATTCTTGGGGTGTTGTTGTAGGCCGCCAGATGCAAGGGGGTGTGGCCACCTTTGGCCAGCACATTCGGATCCGTTCCGGCATCCAGCAAGGCAATGATGACTTGCAGATTTTTGTTAAGTCCAGCCGCCAGATGAAGGGGAGTGACGCCATTATTGTCCAGTGAGTTTATTTCGGCCCCAGCCTTGAGCAAGACAACAATGACCGCAGGGTTACTGTTGATCCGGGCCGCCGTATGCAGGGGAGTTCGCCCCATCTCGTCCCGGGCGTTATGGTCGGCACCGACTTTAAGGCAATCGGTCAATTCCTTAACCGTGGCGGTTTGGAAAAATCCCTCGGTATTCCAGTTATTGCAGGTTGCCCCGATGGCTGGCCCCGCAAGGGAGACAGCCAAGCAAGCCGCGAAGGTAAGTCTGGTCTGGGCTGGCTGGGGGAGGTTGGTAGTCAAGTGCGTGGGCATGGTGTTGGTTCCTGTTTGCCCCAAGTCCAGCAACGCAGAGTGACCTCTCTCAGGGATTCACTGATAGGAGATGAGGTTATATCTCTGACCTTAGATTCAGACCAAGCGTCTCGAGAACCTTCCCAAGGTTTTCAATCGCCTTGAGTGCTTCGTATTTCAGGTCTTCACCTTCGACTGTAAACGGCCGATGAATCACATCGTTTCTCGTGCATTTCAGATCATGTGCCGCTTTTACCGCCTCCTCTGAAAGGAGGGTGCGCTTGCAAGCCTCTGTGATTAGTGCACCGATGGTATCCTTTTCACCAGGGGTATGGCCTGCATCTTCGAGTGAACTTCGCAGAGTCTGTTCCAGCGCCGAACCGCAGAATGTCACACAGCCGTTGTCAAAAGAGAATAGGAACATTCGTCCCGCCTCTTGCAGGCATTTTGTTGCCACTTCAGAGAGTTCGTAGCCTGTCAAAATCGGCCGCAAATCAACATAACGATCAAACCCTGCGGACGCGCGGGTTACCGCATCTTCGGCGAAGGCAAGATCTGAAACGTACTTGATCCAAGGCTCCTCGAGTAGAGTCCGCGACACGTTCGCAAGTTTATTGTCTTCATCTGCCACGAGGTTTGTCTGGAGGGACACGATCTGTTTCCCGAGCACCGTCAGCCAGGTGCGCAGTTCTTCGGAGAAGCCGTCAAGTTCATTCCTTGCCATGTCCAGGCCGGATTCCAAGTGAATCTCTACCTCGAATTCGGGGCCATCATTTTCTTTGTTTATTTCCATGTGTGGAATCGCATTATGCTTTACGCGGCGGGGCGCCGCAGTACCTGTAGTGCAACCAGTCCGGTCCTAGTACGCGGGCGCCTCTGACAGAATCCGGTCGATACGGGCGAGCTCGCTTTCGTCGAACTCGACACCGACGGCGCCGAGGTGGTCCCGCACTTGGTCCGGGTGCTTGGCCCCGACCAGGGCGCAGGTCACCGCGGGAAGGCGCAACAGCCAGGCGACCGCCATCTGGACCATGGTGATCTCCTTTTCATCGGCGATTCCCCGGAGTTTCTCCACGACGTCGAAGTAGCCGGCAAACCTTCGGCCAGCGAACCGCGGTCCCACGTACGGGCCGGTGCGGGTCTCGCCGGAACGCTCGTCATCCGCCGGAAACCGGTGGCCCGGGCGGTAGTGCCCGCTCAGCAGCCCCTTGGCCAGGGCGCTGTGCGCGAGAATGCCGATCCCCTCCCGTTCGCAGTAGGGGATGTCCTCCTCTTCGATGGCGCGGTTGAGCAGGTTGTAGCAGGGCTGGCTGGAGTGGAAGGAAGCGGTCCGCGACGCGGTCTGCATCTGTTCGGCGTCGAAGTTGGAAACGCCGAGAAAGCGCGTCTTGCCCTGCTCCTGGAGGCGCAGCATCGCCTCCATGCTGGTATCGATCGGGTACTCGGGATTCCAGCTGTGGATCTGGTAGAGGTCGACACAGTCGACCTTGAGCTGGCGCAGGCTGTTCTCCATCGCCGCGATTATATCGTCACGCGAGTACTGCAGGCTGACCTTGGTGGCGAGAAAGCAGCGCCGGCGATAACCGTCTTGAAGGGCCTTGCCGACAACCTCTTCGCTGTGGTAATACGACTGCGCCGTGTCGATGAGGGTGATGCCGGAATCGATGGCGGCGCGGACCGTGGCGATGGCCGTCGCCTCGCCGACAGCCCCCATGGCCCCGCCGAGAGGCCAGGTGCCCAGCCCGAGGACGGAGACGCGTTCGCCGTCTCTTCCGAGTTGCCGCTGTTCCACGGTCAGGCCGGCACTGCCACCGCGGCGTTGAGCGCCGGCATCAGTTCGTTGGCGAACAGGTCGAGGTTGCGCAGCCAGGCCTCCTTGTCGTCCCAGTCGAAGCCCATAATGACGAGGGTGCCGAACGGCCCGGTCTCTTCCACCATGCCCAGCAGCCGGCTCAGCACCTCGTCGACGTCGCCGGCGATGATCTGCTCAGACATCCAGTAATCCATGTTGCAGTCGGAATCCGGCATTTCGAGGTCGCGCTTGAGGATGCTGCGGCCGAGGCCCTTGTCGAGGAGGCTGGCGATGTACTCGTAGTTGCGGCCGACCGAGTTGGTGCGTGCCAGCCTGACCGCCTCCTCGGTGGTGTCGGCGAGAAAGATGGCGCGCGAGACCTTCCAGCAGGAGCGGTCAGCCCCGCGGCCCGCTTCAGCGGCGGCGGCGGCGTAGGTCTCCCAGTTGTCGGCGAGCACGTTGCCGGCGGCCAGGGCCGCGGAGAAGGGGGCGAAGCCGCGCTGCGCTGCGACCTTGAGACTGTGCGAGTTGCGGCTGAGCCCCGGCATGGCGATCGGCGGGTGCGGCTGCTGCAGCGGCTTGTGGATGAAGCCGATCTGCGTCTCCTCGTCGACGAACTTCTTGAGGGAGAACTGCTAGAACTCTCCGTTGTGCTCGTAGGGTGGATCCGAGGCCCAGAGCTCGAGGATGACGTCGAGCGCCTCCATGGTCATGGCGCCCCCCTGCTTCGGGTCGAGGCCGTAGAGCTCCTGGTCGGCGGTGACGCTTCCCGGGCCGAAGCAGAGGTTGAGGCGGCCGTGCGCCAGGTGGTCGAGGAAGGCGATGCGGGTCGCCACGTACGCCGGGTGGTGCTGGTTGAGGCAGACCGGGGCCGGTCCCAGGCGGATGCGCTCGGTCTCGCCGAGGACGCGGCCGATGAAGACCTCGGGCACGACGATCGGCTCGTACCTCATGGTGTGGTGCTCGCCGATCCAGAACTCGCTGAAACCGAGCTCCTCGGCGCGGACCACCAGCTCGATGTCCTCGTCGAAACACTGCGACAGAGGTTTGCTCGGCGGGTGAAAGGGCATGATGAACATGCCGTAGTCGATCAGTCCGTTTGCGTTCATCGGGTAAGCCTCTACGGGTGGGTGTGGAAGGCGCTGATATAGCAGGTTGGCGCCGCGACGGTCAAGAAAAGAGGCTTGCCCAACCGGGGGTCGAGCCCTGGAGCAGGCGGGAGGTCAGGCGCGGTTGGTGCCGTACGCCGCGGCGATCAGCTCGCCGCGGGCGAAGCGGCGCAGGTTGAGGCTGGCGATGTCGATGGATCGGTCCGAAACCCCGAGCACCTCCTCCGCCATCACCTCGCCGACCGCGGGGCCGATCTTGAAGCCGTGGCCGCTGAACCCGGCGCACATGAAGAACCCCTCGGGGCCGTCGACGGCCCCGAGCACCGGGTGCCAGTCCGGGGTGACGTCGTAGAGGCCGGTGTACGAGTCGACGGCGAGGAGCGACCGGAAGCCGGGCCAGCGCCGCCGCAGCCGCGATTCGGTCTCCGCGATGAAGGAGACGTCGACTTCTTGGTCGTACCCGTCGGGCTCGACGTGCTCGTACTCCTTGGGGAAGCCGCGTCCCACGAGCATGCGCCGCTCCCCGTGCGGCCGGTAGTAGATCGCCTCGGCCATGTCGGAGAAGCAGAGCCTCGGCGGCCCGCCCGCGGCCGCGGCGTCGTAGATGATCTCCTCCTCGCGGGTGACCTGAAGAGGCAGGTCGACCCCGGCCCAGGAGGCCACCCGGTCCGCCCAGGGGCCGGCGGCATTGACGACGATCCCGGTGGAGACGGTTCCCGCGGCGGTGGCGACCCCGGAGACCGCATCCCCGGACAGGAGAAGACCTGTCGCCGGGGTGAGCGGCGCCAGGTGTCCGCCCAGGTCGGTGAAGCGGCGCGCGTACGCATGGGTGGTGGCGCGCGGGTCCGCGTACCCCGAGCCGGGCTCGTACGCGAAGCGGTGCACGTCGCCGACCTCGATGCGCGGCTCGATCTCGAGCAGCTCCTGGCGCGTGATTTCGCGCACGTCGACCCCGAGCCGACGCCCCATCTCGAGGTTGCGGTCGAAACCCCCGGAGACGTACTCGGGGATCAGGAACGACCAGCCGCAGTTGACGAACCCGCAGTCGCCGCCGATCTCGTCGTCGAAGTTGGAGAAGATGTCGACGCTGCGGCGCACCATGCGCACGAGCACCTCGTTCGAGTAATGCTGCCTGACGATGGCCGCGGAGCGCCCGGTTCCCCCCGAGGCGATCAGCTGCCTCTCGATCAGGACGACGTTTTCGACGCCGCGCCTGGCGAGGTTGAAGGCGGTGGCCGCGCCGTTGATGCCGGCGCCGATGACTACCGCGCCCGCGGTTTTCGGTAAGGGGTTCATGATTTCCAACCTGAAGAACCGGGGTGGTTACCGCAATGATTCCGGCGCTCCGGCTTGGCGCGGTTTTGCCATTTGGCCATAATCCCGGCGCCGCCACCGGGTGCGCCGCCGGAGCGGGCCGCTTGCATCAGGCTCGCCCGCCATGGCAACTGCGATGCCCGCGCAGGGCCGCTGCAATCCACCATATAAATCTCGGAGCGAAACCATGGCCCCGATCGACGTCGGTACCCGCAAGCAGCTTTTCATCGACGACCGCTTCATCGCCGCATCCAGGGGGATCGAGCTGCGCATGAACCTGCCGGTCCAGCACCCGGAGCCGGTGCTGGTCGCCGACAAGCCGTGGGAGGCGCTCGGAATCGGCGCCTACAACACCGTGTTCCGCGAGGCGGACGGCCGCTGGCGCATGTGGTACGACGCCATGATGCTGACCGGCCTGCCCTCGCAGGGGGCGCGGCGCCTCGGGTACGCCGAGTCGGAGGACGGCATCCACTGGCGCAAACCGGAGCTGGGGCTGATCGAGTTCCGGGGCAGCAGGAGCAACAACCTCGTCGTCCCGCACGGGGAGAGTCAGAGCATGCAGGGGGCGACGGTGTTCCGGGACGAACGCGCCCCGGCCGCGGAGCGCTACAAGCTGTGGAGCAAGTACCGACCCAGCGACGCCGAGCTGGCCGCCGGCGCCGCCGAAGGCCTGTGGGCCATGCACTCCGCCGACGGCATCCGCTGGCAGTACTACCCCGGCCAGCCGAACCCCCCCGAAACGATGTGCGACACCCAGAACATGTTCTTCCGGGACGACCGCCTCGGGCTCTACGTCGGCTACACCCGGGTGAGGGAGACGCAGCTCGTCGAGGAGGCCGCCAGGGGCGGATTCGGCCGCTACCGCAGCGTCGGCCGCATCACCTCGCCCGATTTCAGGAACTGGTCGCCGCTGGAGATCGCCTTCGAGGCGGACGCGCGCGACCTCGCCATGCCGGTGCCCTTCCAGCGCGACGACCCGCGGCCCAACATCGATTTCTACACCTCGTGCGCCATGAAGTACGAGCTGGCGCAGGACGCCTACCTGATGTTCCCGTCGGCGTACTACCACTGGGGGGAGGAGGATTACCCGGCGACCATGGACGCGCAGCTGCTGACCAGCCGCGACGGCATTGACTGGCAGCGGGCCGGGGGCCGCGAGCCCTTCCTGCGCCCCGGCCTCGACGGCAGCGGCAGCAGCGGCATGCTCTTCGCCAATCCCTGGCTGATCCCGGTGGGAGAGGAGCTGTGGCTCTACTACTCGGGGACGGCGCGCAAGCACGGCCCCCAGGCGGACCCGGAGGCGGAGCGGCGGCAGTCGCGGCTCGGCGGTATCTACCGGGCAAGCATCCGTCGGGACGGCTTCGTTTCCGCGGAGGCGGCCTACGACGGGGGCGAGCTGACGACGCCGGACCTGGTGTTTGCAGGCGACCGTCTCGAGCTCAACTGCGACGGGAGCGCCGGCGGCTGGCTGCAGGTCGAGCTGCAGGACGCGGAGGGAACCCCGGTCCCGGGGCACACCCTGGCCGACGCCGATGGACTGGTGGGCAACGGACTGGCCAAGCCGGTCACCTGGAGGGGGAGCGGCGACGTCGGCGCCCTTGCCGGCCGGCCGCTACGCCTGCGCATCGTCATGAGGGGGATGAAGCTGTACGCCTTCCGGTTCCGCGGGGATTGAGATGGTTGCCGGGGGCGGCGCCAGGGAATTCCAGGCGTTCGTGAGGCTTTTTCCAGTCAGGGCGCGGAAAACTTCTTGCAGATTGATGATGATATCATCATTTTGCAAGTATTATGTACCGACAAAGACTGTTGACGCGAAGACTTCGGGAGCTCGCGACCGCGTTTCCGGTCGTCGTTCTTTCAGGTGCCCGACAAGTTGGCAAGAGCACCTTGCTGCAGCATCTCTACGGTGACAAGGCGGACATCGTCGTTTTCGATCCGGTTGTCGACGTGGGGAATGCACGCCAGGATCCGGAACTGTTTCTGGCCAACAACCGACCCCCCTTGGTCCTCGACGAGGTCCAGTACGCGCCGGAGTTGATCGCTAGCCTCAAACGCGAGGTCGACAAGGATCGGTCCCCCGGACAATACATTCTCAGCGGGTCCCAACAGTGGAGTGTGCTGACCTCCGTCTCGGAAAGTCTTGCCGGGAGGGCTGCCTTCCTCGACCTGGAGGGATTCAGCCTGGCAGAAGCCGCGGGATCCGAGGGTTCCTGGCTGTCCAGTTGGATAGCCGACCCGGCAAAGTTCCTGGCTTCCCCGCCGTCGCGGCTACAGCATACGCGAACGCTCTACGAGTCTCTGTGGCGAGGCGGCCTGCCGGATGCCACGCTGATCGAAGCCGCGTTCGTTCCCGATTTCCATGCAGCCTATCAGCGCACCTATATCGAGCGGGACGTGCGTCTGCTCGCAGACGTAGCTGACTGGCAGCTCTTCGGACGATTCATCCGTCTTTGCGCTGCCCTTTCGGCACAGGAAATCAACCGCAGGCAATTGGGCCGGGAACTGGGAGTGACCCCGCAGACCGCGGATCGCTGGCTGGGGCTGTTGAAGGCGACCTACCAATGGTTCGAGGTGCCTGCGTACTCGGGAAACGCCGTCAAGCGCGTAAGCGGCAAACCCAAGGGCTATCTCGCAGATACCGGTATGACGTGCCATGCCCAACTGTTGTCCTCTCCGGAGGCACTGGGAGGGCACCCCATGCTGGGCGCCCTTTTCGAGACCGCGGTAGTCGCTGAAATCCGCAAACAGGCGGGCGCCATGCCCACTCCTCCCCAGATGCACCACTGGCGGACGAGCGGAGGAGCGGAAGTCGACCTCCTTCTCGAACGGGACGGCAGATTCTACCCCATCGAAATCAAGCTCGGAAGCGTCCCTTCCCGCCGCGACACGACGGGAATCACCGCCTTCCGCAAAACCTACCCTCGACTGCGCATCGCACCCGGACTGGTCATCGCGCCGACAAGGGAAATACTGCAGGTATCCGAGCAGGACTGGGCCATTCCCTGGGATCTCGGCGGTCGTTGAAGGAGCCTATCCCAATTCGGATAGGCTGACTGGAAATCTGAGCTGTTCCCTGGACCTCGATGGTCGTTGAAGGGGCCGGCCGGTGCACCTTCGCACCATAATGAGAAGACAAATTAAATGCTCTTTCGGTCCTGCGGAGCGCGGCGAAGGGAAAAGGTGTGCCCGCAATAGCACGTTGTTCGGTGTTGTAACAAAATCCTTGACAGATGCACCCCAAGCTACTAAATTCCTTCCTCGTTACAACGTCGAACAACACACCTTTTCTCTCACCTTTCCAGTCAAGGAGGAAGACGATGGCAACCAAAACCACCTACAAGGCATCCAAAACCCGCTCACAAAATCGGCCGGGCTGGAGCGTAATCTTCAGTCACCCGCGCCGTACTGATACCCGCGGCAAGTTTGGCCTGAAGGTGCGGCGTGGTCTTGGGACGCAGGACGATACCGAGGCTGACCGGCTAGTAGAGCAGCTTAACGAGTTGCTGGCTAATTCCTCTTGGTGGAGCCTTGACCGGCGCTCCCAAGCGGAGAAACAGTTCGATGAAGTCGTTGTCTCGGCGTTCTTTGACAATATGGAGGCTGGCCGGGTCGATTCAAAAAAGTTACGGGAGGACATGATTCAATTACCTACGCCAGAGGACGGCTATGCACGGGTGATGCTCGTTGGTCCAACGGGAGCCGGAAAAACCACCCTGCTACGTCAGCTTATCGGCTCCGATCACAAGAGTGACCGTTTTCCTTCTACATCAACGGCAAGGACAACAACGGCCGACATCGAAATAGTTATTGCACCCAGCCCTCCTTTCAAGGCTGTAGTTACTTTTTTGACTGAGCACGAAGTGAGAGGAGACATTGAGGAATGCTTGGAAAAGGCGTGTACCAGTGCAATTAGCAACGCCTCCGATAAGGATATCGCCGATGCTCTCTTGGAACATCGAGAACAGCGCTTTCGGCTTTCCTATATCCTCGGTTCCTGGCAACAGGAACAGCCCGAGCAAGAGGATGACGAATACGAAATGGGAGATGAAGAAACTGAGGCCGCTACTTTGGCGAAAGACGAAATAGTCGCTGGCTCGGAGCTCACCGAGAACAAAGATCGTCTATCCGAATACGTCGACCTTATCAAGGAAGTGGCTGCAGCAGTACAGAAACAAACCGCGCAAAAACACGGCGACTTGGAGGATATAGACAATTCCAACAAGCGGCAGGAATGGCTGGAAGATTTCAGAACCGTAGTGAACGAAGATCAAGGCTTAACACAGCTCTCCCTTGATATAATGGAGGCTATCCAAAGCAGGTTCAACTTGATTGAGGAGGGAATATTTGATAAAGGAAAAACGGGATGGCGCTCCTGTTGGTATTACGAGGAAAAGGATCGCAACACCTTCTTGAAGCAGGTACGGTGGTTTACCAGCAACCATAGCCAGCAGTTTGGACGTTTGCTTACTCCGTTGGTAAACGGCATTCGTGTAAGCGGCCCGTTTCAGCCCTCTAGACCTGAACTACAGGACAATGACCGAAAGCTCGTGCTGCTGGATGGCGAAGGACTAGGCCATTCAGCCAAGGACGCGACGAGTATATCCACAAAGGTAACGGAGAGGTTCTCTGAAACGGATATGATTCTGCTGGTGGACAACGCGAAATCGCCCATGCAGGCCGCCCCTCTGCAACTCCTGAAGGCAGTCGGGGACAGCGGTCACGTATACAAAATCTCCGTCGTTTTCACCCACTTCGACCAAGTAAAGGGGGATAATCTCGGCAACCATACCCAGAAGAGGGATCACGTTCGCGCGGCAATCGGTAATGCCCTAAATGGCCTGCGCGAAAAACTGGCACCGTCGATAATGGAGATGCTAGGGCAACGACTGGAGGCCAATGACTATTACTTGGGTGGACTGAATCAGGCAATGGATAAACTACCGCGCGGTTTTGTCAAAGATATGAATCGTTTATTGAAGCAGATGCAGCAATCGAATATCCCTCCCGACCTGCCTGATGCCAAGCCAGTCTACAAGATCCGCCAGTTAGAAATCGCACTACAGGATGCTATTAACGGGTTCAAAAATCCTTGGTGGGGATTGCTTGGGCTCAGATATTATAAGGATTTTCCTAAGGAACACTGGACGCGAATTAAGGCGTTGTGCCGGCGCCTTGCCAACAGGTGGGATAACGACGAATATAATGGATTAACACCGGTGGCTAATCTGAAAAGTCAGTTGCAGTCTAGCATTTCTGGGTGGCTGGATACCCCTGATCATTGGACCATAAGCCGCCCGCTTTCAGACGATAAGAAGCAAGCCATCATCAACACGATACGCCAGAAAGTATCTGACCGAATTTTCTACTTGTCAACGCAACGTTTAATCGTTGATCATCTCGATGAATGGCAATCTGCTTTTGATTACAGGGGTAAAAGATCAAGCAACCAAAGAGCGGGGGAGATAGAGCGGATTTATAACTCTGCTGCGCCGTCAATTACTTCCATCAGGAACATAGCGGCCCAAAATTTCGTGGACGATGTTATCCAGGTTGTCAAGGAAGCTGTTGAGGAGGTCGGAGGTTCATTAGAAGGGATTTAGAAGTGAACATTAAAAAACCATAACCAAGTTGAGATTCATTTCCGCTTTATCTTAAGGAACGGCCGGAATATCGACGACCACCATACACCTATAATGAGGAGAAAACTCATGGCCTTCTATGGGAAATCAGAAACAAATATCCGAAAAGAAGCGGCCAGCCAAGCCATCGAAAAGACCATTCGAACGGTCGAGGAAGCTTTAGACACCGAGTTTCCACGAGGGACCACTCCTACGGAGAGTAGGGAATTAATGGAGCATGAATTAAGGAGATATTACCGATAAAGTGTGGTAGAGGTGAGATCGGTCCTGCCGCTATGTTATAGCCATTCAGGAAGTATCCGCAAAAAAGATACGGAAATCGGGGGGATTCTGGCCTTATCGGACATACCGGGCCTTGACATTCCTGCCGGCAACCGCGGGCTGCCTAGTTTAGCCTTTCACCACTTCACAGGAGGATATATTTATGGAACGTCTTCTCATCCTGCTCGCCCTTGCGATGGGTTTCGATGTCCCCAATCGCAGTATTGCCGATACGGTTCCTCGTGCCTTGATGCTCAAGGAGCATGGTTTAGTCGACGAAGCAAAGGTTATTTTTATTGAGATCGCCCACAGCGATGCCGATGATTCCAATAAAGCGACCTCGCTCTATCATCTTGGCCTAATTGCCTTTAATGAGAAGCGACTTCCCGCCGCGCTCGCTACCTGGAATAGACTCACAGATCAATATCCCACGTCTCCTGAAGCCGGACTGGTTTCCGAACAGATTGACTACTTGGCACAGGAAATCGCGGATCTGTCCAGCGACATCGTCAGCGATGTAACCGCAAGGTTGTACTTGAAGCATGGTGAATTTTGGTCAGGGGATATAAAAGAAACCATCTGGACAGTCGATTCTAATTATTTAGACCATGTTAAATTGGCCTGCGACTGGTATGACAAAGTCATTAGGGAATTCTCTGGAACGGACGCAGCAAAGAAAGCGCATACTGAGAAATTTAAAACCATTTCGGGGAAGAACGGGATTAAATTCTCGTTCAACCAATACATTGAACCTTTATTGGCGGCCTACCAAGAATTCGAAAAAGGATTTCCCCGAGATGGAAATTTACCAGCTATGAAATACCAAATTGCTCAGGCATACTGGCGGGAAGGATTAAATCACCTACAACAATCGGAATCCCAAAAAAAAGATTCCGAAATTAAGCAAATTTTGGCGGAATCTAGTCAAAAAACCGCCACGAATTTCGTAGGCGATCCCTTTCTTTCCAAGGTAGTCGAGAATAGTCGAAAAGAAGCCCAGGAGCATATGGCAGAATCCAAGAAAAAATTGGAGGATTCAAAGAAATCCTTAGAATTGTACGAAGATCGTATGATGAAAGCCAAGGAGTGGTTGAACCAGATAATCGAGAAGGGAGATTCCAATTCTTTCTATACGAGGCTCGCCACGGCTCGCCTGAACGAGATCATTTCAAAGGAAAAGGAGTAGTAGCTTCCCCGGCTCCCCGGCTTTTCGGTAACGGCTTGCCCTGTGGAGCAGAAGAGCAGGTAGAACACAGGGTTCCTGCCTGTTTCCAAACATCTTGGGAATTGACAAACGGACCGCTGCTTGAAGACCCCAATACCCCCAAGCACTTGCTCAATGGCTTGCCCGGAACGCTCAAGTCGCTTGAACAGCCCTTCCCCTACGTCCAGGCTTCGAAGTCTCTCGACCGCCTTCTTAACCGCCATCCGGTCTTCCTCCACCGCCCACCGTAGGAAGTCCAGCGTCCCTGCCACGTTTGCGTTGCCCAACTCCTCCAATGCCTGTCCGCCACACGGGCAGGTCGTCCGAGCCGACGATCCACTTCCTGGCAAAGGCCAAGGCCAGAACCTCCCCGTCGCCTCGACCCCGGAACTTGGCGGACTGGTCAAACCGCACAAGCTCATTCAGCTCCTTCCCGTCTTGTGGATCTATCGCCGCTACTCCCAGCTGTTCACGCGCGATCGCTCTCGTCAGTTGATCCTTCGCCGGCTGCCGCGTCACCTCGGCGACAGCACGCTGTGCGATCGCTACCTTGTGTCGCTGTAACCCGGTCAACAGATCCAATGCACGCGCGTTGCCGTGTGTGATGGCCAGGCACGCATCGATTATAACCGTCCTCTTTGACAACCCTCACCCTACGGCCGCGGCTCCCAGCACTGGAAACGTGTGACCGACTTGTTCGGGGGAAACCTCTCGCCGGCAGCGTGGGCCTGCTGGGTGGCGGTATCGGCAATGGCGTCGATTCGGGGATGGGGAGGGTGAAGACGGAGGGGTCGAGGACGTCCTCGACGAGGAGGTAACCCCCAGGGCGGTAGAAGTCGTTGGTCGGGGGTGAGTGCCGCTCATGGGGATTGTCCTTTTGTTGGGGGGTTAGTTGGTTGGACTACCGCCTTTGTTCTGGTCATCGACCGGTGTGATGAGCATTCCCAGCCGGGAGGCAGCATCGACCTGTCGGCGGTCGAAGGACCCGAAGGTTATCGGCACTCCCAGCGAGGATTGCAGATACTCGGCCCCCGCAAGGTGAACACTGTCATAAGCGCGCAAGCCGAGCTGTTCGCTCAGAGCACCGGCTCGTCGCAGAAGAGTCTGGGTGACCGCGACACGGTGATATCTCTCCCAATCCTCCTCCAGCTCCTTCTTGCATTCCTCCAGCTCTGCGTCGGACAGGTCGCCCAAACGGCGTTTGGCAGCCAAAGCAGATCGCGCCTCCACGTATGCGAGCCACTGGCAGGCGATTTCCTCGGCCACATCCACCCACCCACGTACCGTCTCGGAGTCGGCCTCCTCGACGTACAGCTTGACGAGAGCCGATGTGTCGAGAAAGAGGATCACGGTCGCTCTTCCATCACGATGTCCGAGACGTTTTTCTGTCCGGGTTTGACGCGCACGGGGCGCGCGGCACCCCTCGGTTTTTCCCCCGTCCCGGCATTGATCCCCGGCAAGGTCGCCAGCCGCTCTTCCAACAGGAGGGGCGGAAGCGGCACGAGGCGGGCGATGGGCTTCCCCCTCGAAGTTACGACGACTGTCTCTCCCCGCTGGACTTGCCGAAGGTAGCTCGACAACCTGCTCTTCAGGTCGCGTACGGATGCGTTCATTGCGATCTCCCTGTAACTACATCAAGACAAGTGTAGTCACATTGAATTCCCCAGGAAAGGCCCTCGGCCAGATCGCTGACCAGGCTTCCTTATCTGTGCTGCATGGTTCCAGCAGAATGCACGTGCCGGCAATTACGGCCGGACAACACCCAAAATTTCTGTTACGCGGGCGAAACTGTTTCCCTTTTCCGGTGTTGTTCCCGTTTACACCTGCAAGCGCGATGACATGGAGGGCGGGCATGATGCAGATAGATCCAGAGAGGAAGGAGCGAGCGATGGTTGCCGCTGCGCCACCTGACAGAACGGTCCCATCCATCGCGGCCGCGCCACGAGTCAGGTCGGGGCCAGCTACTGCCATCGCAGCCGCGGTGGCACTGCTGTGGGCATCCCCGTCGCCGTCAGGCCAGCCGTTCGTCGATCACGGCGGTCCGGAGCTGGGGGTTGCCGGCCCGGTGACCGCGCCGATCCAGCACGAGAAGTACTTTCGCATGGAGGGGGAGCTTTTCGGGTACGCCCCCCGGTACGTGCCGGCGCCGGTATCGTTCGACGCGGAAAACCGCCCCTGGATGGCGTTAGGGACCGAGCTGATCACCCTCGATGACGAAGGCGGCTGGATCGCCCTCGACTTCGACGCGGCGATGAAGGCGGAGTACGACGGCATCGAGGGGAGCGCCTTCCGCAACGGCCCCTTCATCTCCTTCGACAGGGACGGCGACGCCTACATGCTGGCCCGCGTCGCCCATCTGCAGCGCCAGGACATCTTCCGGGAAACGCCGGCGCGGCGCATCGATGCCTTCGGCCTGGCGCACTCGTGGGACCGCCTGCGCACCTGGACCTTCTACGAAACCGTGTCGCCCGCGGTTCACTCCACCCCGTTTCAGCGCAAGCTCTACACCGGCGCCCAGCGGCTGGAGCGGCTCGAAGGACACAACCAGATCGACGGGCCGCCGCCGATGGTCGAGGGACGCGGCCGGGAGCTGAGCCTGTTCGTGGCGGAGAAGCGGGATGACGGACGCTTGACGCCGCCCGAGACGATCCTGCTGGCGCGCGCCGATCCGCCGATCGCCGGCAAGCTCAGGAACTGGATCACCCCGACCCATTCGGGGGCCGGCAACGTCAGCGCCACCTACGGAGGCAGGACCCACGTGGTGTGGCTGAGCATTGAGCCCCTCGAGCGGCACCGGGAGGAGGCCGAGGCGCTGTCGGCCGGGATGGACGGGGAGTACGTGCCCTACGCGCTGCGCTACAAGGACTCGTCCGGCTCCCTTGCTCCCAGCTACATCCGCACCTACGACCACGCCAGCGGCGAGCTGAGCAACCCCGTGCTCCTCGGTTTCAGCCGGCGAAACAACCACGACCCGCCGGCGATATCGGTGGACTCGAAGGGCTACCTTCACGTCGTCATCGGCGCCCACCACGACAACTTCCAGTACACCCGCTCGCTGGCGCCCAACAGCAGCACGGAGGGATGGACCGAGCCGCGGATGTTCGGGACCCCGAAGCCGCCCGAGGGCGGGGGCAGCTACACGTACACGGCGCTGCTGTGCGACTACGACGACACCCTGCACCTGGTCAGCCGCTGGGCCGGCAGCGACGACTACCGCTTTCAGCTGGTCTACCAGCGCAAGAAGGCGGGCCGGGACTGGGAGCCGCACCGGGTTCTCGTGAGCCCGTTCCGCGTCAACTACGCTGCCTGGCGCCAGAAGATCAGCATCGACCGGCTCGGCAGGCTGTTCGTCAGCTACGCATACTACCCGGATCTGATGACGCCCGAGGAACGGCGCGCATACGCGCGCAAATGGCCCGAAGACGCCACGGAGAACCCGGATGCTCCCGGCGGCTACGACATTGTGCTGCGGGACCGAGGCGCGGCCATGTTGATCTCCGACGACCGCGGCGATTCATGGCGGCTCGCCGTCACCGGGGATTTCGTGGAGGGGCTGGAACAGGCTGCCCGGCGAAGAGCAGCAGAGCAGGTGGAGGACAGAGTCCCTGTCCCGAAACACCGAGCAGACTGATTTGGCATCCTCATCCGGCATGATCGACTTCCCGTCGTGCGCGGGGGTGGTCACGTCGGGGTTGATTCAGGGTCTTTTCCTGGAAGCCTGCGAGCTGGTGGGGGAGACAGTGCCACGAAAAAGACACAAGCGGCGGACGAGCAGCCAGGAGATTCAACGCAACAACAACCGGTCCAACCTGAAGCGCCACATCGAGAAGCTCGGACTCCGGTCGGAGAAGGAGTATCGCGAGTGGTGCGCCAGGCGCGGCCTGGGCGGCGGCGTCTACAAGAGCGACGGGCAGATCCGCAAGGAAAGGGCGTTGGCCGGCCGGCTGCAGGGGGAGCGGATCCTCGCGGTCAAGCGCAGCCTGAGCCGCAACCCGAAGAGCGCCATAACCCAGCTCTACGAGCATTCGAGCAAGAAGGGCCGTCTCGGAGCCGATTACCTCTACAGGATCAGGGCCCAGTTCAACACCTTCGAAAAAGGGCCGGCTCGCCGGGCACTGTTTCAGTTGTTTCTGCAAGCTCAGGGCGAGGCCGACCTGTTCGGTCCGTATCCGGCGATGAAGAAGCTGGGTGAGATCCCCGGCAACACCTGCATCGAAGGGATGGCCGCGCTCGCCCGCCGGCACCGCGAATGGATCAGGCCCGTAGACACCTGGTCCCCCTCAAGCCACAACCCGCGGCGGCAGTTCAGCAGCCTGATCCGCCATCTGCTGGCGAGGTACCGCGTACCGGTGTTCATGGACGCAGCCTGGCTGATGGGGCGCTCGGCCGCGGCGGAGGAGCGCCAGGACTGGTTCATCCACGTCGGACAGGGCGGCAACATTCGCACCGCCGACCTACCTGTGGCCTTCACCAGGAGGATGGCCCACGAATTCCTAGAGGGGCCCGACGACCTTCCGCTTGACCACGCCCTCAGGTGGGGACAGGTGATCGGGCAGGGCGGCAGCGAGACGCTGGCCCGCGCCGTCATCCGCTCGCGGCTCGGGTCCTCCTTCGAGGAGGAAGAGTTCTGGGCGACGGTAGTAACCTTTTTCGTCCGCAACCCGATGCTCGACCCGGCCCAGGTCGGTCCCATCTGTGATTTCATCCACAACCAGAAGTTCGTCGATCGCCGCGTCGTGGGACCGGGAGGGGGGGAATGGGAACAGCTGCCCCCGGCGCAACCTTCCCTTTCGATGAAGAGCCGGAGCATTCCCAAGCTGATGCGGCAGATGGAGCAGTGGCACGAGGAGCTGGCGAATCAGGTGCACCCGGACGAGCCCCCGGCCGAACAGCGGCCCGGCAGAAAGCGCTGGAAGCGCCTGGTGCAATGGGAGCGATCCCCGGTGGGTGAGTTCGGCTACGAGGAACCGGATCCCGCCAACAAGGGAAAGAGCCTCTGGACGATCCGCGAGCTGCTGAGCAACCGCGAGCTGGTCGAGGAGGGCCGACACATGCACCACTGCGTCTCCTCCTACGTCAAAAGCTGCCGCGGCGGAGGCAAATCGATCTGGTCGGTGAGCGTGTTCGAAAACGGCGGCAAACGGGAGCCGGTGCTCACCATCGCCCTGGATCCTCACTCGCGGATCGTGACCGAGGTTCGCGGACGCTTCAACCTGGAGACCAACGCGAAGAAGGCCCGCGGCAAGCAGGCGGTGGAGAGCCGCTATCTTCGCCTTCTGACCCGGTCCCGGAAGGTGCTGCAACACTGGATGCAACAGGAACGCCTGACTGCGGGGTAACCGAGGCGCGCGGCAAGCTCAACCTGCTCCCGCACCGGCGCCCCGGCAGGAGGCAGGAGCGCGAGATCGAAAAGCAGCACCGGGTGGCGTTGCGGGAGGCGGCGAGGATCATGGCGCTGCGGCGCTCCCGGGAAGGATTGGCCTGCGCGCAGGGGGAGTAAGTGTAGCGCCTCACTGCATCCATTTCTCGCGCAGGGCCTGCAGTTCCGGCGCGTCGCCGAGAAACGGGAACATCTGATCGAAGCGCCGCACCATCTCCGGCGCCAGGACCGGGCGCATCGGAGCCATGGGCTCGCTCTCGAGCAGCTCGACCGCCCTGCGCAGGTGCGCACGGCCCCGCTCTGACTCCCCCATCCCTGTGCGCAGGCCGGCGAGCCAGGCGTGGTTCTGGCACTGGCGGATCTCGAGAATCTCCACCGGTGCCCAGAATGACCAGTAGGCGTCCCCGAGGGCGGCGCGGAAGGCGTCGTTGAGGGCTTTCATGGTGGCCGGCGTGGTGGAAGCGACGGCGCGCTCGAAGCTCGCGACCGCGCCGCTGGCGTCGCCGCCGGACGCCTTGGCCATCCCGGTCTCCGACAGCACGAGGCTCTCCCAACCCTTCTGCTTTCCCACGCGCTCGTAGAGTTGGACCGCCTCTGCCGCCTGACCGGAGAAGACGCAGCGGCGGGCCAGTTCCATCACCGCGACCGGCTCCAGCGCCGTACCCTTCGCCTCTTTCAGCAGGGTGCGGTTCTCCCCCAGGACCTCGAGCATTCCGGACCCTGTTTCGTCGCCGAAGGCCATGGTGGCCCGCACCGACGTCCGCTTCAGCTGCAGCACCAGCCGGTCGTTCCCGTCGCCGGCGCGAGCGACAGCCCCGTCGAGGACCTCGATCGCCCGCCTGGCATCCTGCGGCTGTTCCGCAAGCTCTTCGGGCGAGCGGGCGAAGGTGTAGGCATCGGCGATCAGCAGGGCGGTCGCCGCATCGTCCGGTGTCAACTCGGCGGCGCGCTCGAGGTCGGTCACGGCGTCGCGGTAGCGCACGCCACCGAAGCGGGTGCGGCTGCGGGTCAACAGTTCCTCTATCTCGGCGGCAAAGGCGTCGCCTGGGGATTCGTCCCGAAGGGTTTTCATCGATCATGTGGGTCACCTCGTTTCTCATCTGTTCGCGGCCCCGGTGCAGACGCTGGCGCACCGCAGCCTCGGAAATACCGAGCAAGGTCGCCAGTTGCGGCGTCGGCACTCCTTCCAGGTAGTGGAGGACAACCGTCTCCCGGGTGTCAGGCGCCAGCCGCTCGATGGCATCCAGAACGACCCGGCGGCGCTCGGCGCGCCTGAGATTGCGGTCCGGGGAGTCGTCGCCCGCCAGGTGGGGGGCGGTGGAATCGAAGACCTCCCGCGCCGGCTGGCGTTGGCGCCGGGCTATCCAGGTGCGGCAGCGGTTTTCCACTATCGCCCGCAACCAGCCTGAAAACAGGGCCGGATCCTTGAGACGGTGGAGACCGAGGAAGGCGCGCAGGAACACCTCCTGGGCGATGTCGCCGGCGGCGTCGAAATCTCCTGTCCGCGACAGGGCGATCGCGAAGACCGCGTCCTTGTGATTCTCGACCAGGCGGGTGAAGGAGGCCTCGTCGCCGCCGAGGGCGGCGGTCACCAGCGCCGCGGTTTGTACGGTACCGTTCAATGGATTGTCTCCGTAAGCATCCGACGTGAAAGACCCGCAATGGAACGGGACGTGACGCGCGAACCCCGGATTGTCCTGCCGTTGCGTTGCACCGCACCGCCGGTCATGGCTTTATCTTGTCCCGATCTTTCGAATACCAGCCGGAGTGGACACTTTCGCGGGCCACAACCAGCCTCTCCCGAATACCGCGGGCATGGACAAATTCCGCAGTGACGGGGAGCGGTCGCGTAACCCGCTTTTCGGTTGAATGGCGGCGGAACCAACACAGGATGAAGGAGCAGAGATGAGCAGCGTGACCATAGGGGACGGACTCGAGCACGTGCGCTACCTGGCCGACACCATCGGCAAGCGGCCGACCGGTTTCGCGGGGGAGATCCGCGCCGCCGGGTACCAGTGCGAGCAGCTCGAGAAGTGGGGATGTGAAGGGGTGGGCACCGAGGAGTTTGCGGCCCGCAGCTGGGACTTCGACCTCTGCAGGGTGAGCTGCGGACCCCTCGGCGAAATCGAGGCCCTGCCGATAGAGTTCTCGGCATCGACCCCCGCGGGTGGGTTGGAGGCGGCCCTTGTGGTGTGTGAGAAAGCGGATGCCGACGCCGCCCGGATCGCCGGGAAAATCGCGCTGTTCTACAACGGCCTCCCCGACGAGAAGGCGCTGCTCGAAAGCAATCCGGCCGGGGTGATCCTGGTGACCCAGGAAAAAGCGCTGGCGTGGCACCAGATCGTCGGCCCGACCACCGCCCTGGCGGGCAGCCTGCCCATGGTCACCCTCGGATTCGCCGACGGCGTCGACCTGGTACGCCACGGCGTCGACAGGCTGAAGCTCGAGATCGAAACCCGGATCGAAGACGTCACGGGCCGCAACGTGGTCGCCACGCTTCCCGGGGCTTCGGGAGAACGCCGCATCAACATCAGCGGCCACTACGATTCGGTTCCGGCCGGAGGGGCGGCGGTCGACAACGCCACCGGCGCGGCCTGCGCCCTGGAGGTGGTGCGCAGCCTGAGCGGGCTCGATCTCGATGTGACCGTCGACTTCGTCAACTTCAGCGCCGAAGAGATCGGGCTCTACGGGTCTGCCGCGTACGCCGAGGCGCACGCCGGGCCACTGTCGGCTACGGAGCTGGGGATCTACTTCGACGGCCAGGGGGACTTTCTCGGCCGCAACAACATCCACATCATGGGGCTGGACGGGCTGGTCGACCTCGTGCGCCTGCGCTGCTCCGAGATCGGGTACACGGCGGACCTGCAGCACCAGTTCACCGGGCTCGACCAGGCATTCCTGAGCGCCCGTGGCGTGCCGACCCTCTGGTTTCAGCGCGGCCCGCAGCTGACCTGGCACACCCGCGCCGACGTCACCGAGGACGTCAGCCCCGCGGCGATGCGGGCGACCATAAGCGCCGCGGTCGATATCGCGTTGCACGTCGACGCCAACCCGGGCTGCTTCCCGGGCGGGATTCCCGAAGACCAGGCGCGGCAGCTTGCCGAGTACGTGAAGAACGGCGCGCCCTGCTGGTAGCGGTTTCGCAAATGCGCGGGAGTCGGGTTATAGCTCAATACGGCACAAGAAAGAGGAAGGCGATGACCGGGACTGCCGAGGTTGGCGAGGTGAAAAGACGCTGATGAAAGTCGACAGGGACCGGTTCCTCGAAGAGGGTTACCTGATCCTGCGCCAGGTAGTCCCGCCCTCCGACCTCAAGCGGCTCAGGGCTGCCTGCGAGAGCCTGCTCGAGAAGCAGAAGGCGGTGTGGCGGCGGGATCGCGCCCCGGGTGACCCGCCCGGAGGCCAGTGGGAGGTATCCGCCCAGCCGCGGGTGATGGTCGGGCAGATCGCCGATCGCGTCGACGCCGGCTGCAGCGCCGGCATCGAGATCTGGCACCATGAAAACATCCAGGGGGTCAGCAGCGAGCTTCTCGGCGTCGAGGACGCGGGGGTGACGGAGATGATGATGATGTGCAGCCCGGTCCGCGATCACGGCAGCGGCGGCCACCGGGGCTGGCACCGCGATCTCTACCCTCCGTTCAGCGCCCCGGTACAGGCCTACACCGAGGATATCCTGGAGAACGGACCGCGCTACGTGCAGTGGAACATCCCGCTCTACGACGACGGCGTGCTGTGGGTGATCCCCGGCAGCCACAAGCGGCTCAACACGGCGGAGGAGAACCGCTTGCTCGCCGAGGACGAGCGCGCGCCGTTCCCGGGCGGGGTGCAGACCGATCTCGAGGCCGGGGACGGCGTCGTCTACATCCTGCCGATCCTGCACTGGGGAAGCCGCTACGACCGGACCCTGCGCCGCACCCTGCACGGGGGCTTCGCGACGCACACGCAGGTTCACGACCTCAGCTACGCCGAACACCTGTCCGCGCCGACTCGCGAGAGTTTCGAGCGCTGGAACGGGCGCAGCGAGCGCACCCGGGATCTGACCGAAGCCGCCCTGCGCGCCGCCATCGACGGCAACGGCGCCCGCTACGGAGAGGTGCTCGAGGAGCTGCACCCCGGGACGGGGAGCCAGGGGAAGAGTGCTGACCACGGTGTACATGAGCAAGAGCGCGCGGCGCATCCACGACCTGCGGCGCCCCGACGCCGGCAGGGTGCCGGAGAGCCGCCGCAACATGGCCCTGTTCCAGCACCCCATCACCCTGCACTGGGGTGGGGAGTTCGCCGAACGCTTCTCCCCGGAGGAGGCCGAAGCGCTATGGGAGCGCTTCCGCCCGATCGATGAGGGGATGCAGGCTGACGCGGAGCTGGCGCCGCCGGGGTACGAGGACCGGCCGTCGCGGTACTACTTCTACGAAATGCCGGAAGATCTCGACATTGCCGCGGAAATTGACCGGTGGCCCTGAACAGGGGCGGGGGACAGCTCAGTTGAGTTGGTCTTGGGAGGTAGACCGGGTGCGCAAGATCTTGACGGCACTGATCCTGGCAGAGGATTTGGACAGCTTCATTGCCGATGCGCTCCGTGGCTGGCGCATCCACCCGCTCTCAGGTATTCGTCAGGACGAATGGAGCGTCTTAGTATCCGGCTAATTGGCGGATTACGTTCGAAGAAGAGAACGGCCGAATCGACCGCTTGAACTTGGAGGATTACCACTGATGGCTACCGGCGGCATCGAAGTGAACATGACCCCTGCGCATCCGGCGACTTCATCAGAACGGAAGTTATCGAGGAGTTGGGGCTGAACGTGACCAGGGCAGCCGAGATTCTGGGAGTCCGCCGGGCGACGCTTTCCGACCTTCTGAACGGCAACGCTTCCCTATCGCCGGAGATGGCGCTTCGTATCGAGAAGGCTTTTGCCGTGAGCATGGACATGTTGTTGCGGATGCAGGCCTGGTATGACGCCTCGCAGATGCGCTCCCGGGCAAACGAGATCAGCGTACAGCGGTACGTACCAGCATGATGGGAGACCCCGGTTTCACGGACGGTTTCCGTTTGAATTTACAACCTCTGACAGGTGATATCTTTCTTTGCATTCGGACGAGGGGCCTACGGGCAAATTCGAGCGGGTATAGTCCTGGGCGCGGCTGACCTGCACGAACAGGACAGCCGCCAACAAGGCAACGTTGAACCGGTTTTCTTTTATGAGATTTTGGCAGACGGGTTCCAGGCTTGGTGCGGGTCGGGCTTCGCTACTTGACGCTACCCGAAACCGGGTAAACTTGTTATTCCGGCTTTTTTCCCTGCGCCCTCATCGGCAACGATCAGCGTGTTGTCCGCGGCGAAAGTGATGCCTTCAACCTGGCGATGCCATTTGGCGGGAAACTGCCTGACGGCTAAGACCTGTCCGTCCGGGGTGATCTCCGCGATGGCGCGCTGACGGGCCGCCACGACGAAGTAGTTTCCCGAGGCAGGGTGCCGCTCGATTCCGGAAGGCTGGAACTTGGTTTGCGCGATGGGCCGGGAGAATTCAATGACAGGGATTACCGTACGGGGATTCTCGCTCAGCTGCTTCCCGTCGATCGACCAATGATATATTGCCAACCTACCTTTCAGGTCTGCACTGCGGGAACCTTTGCACATCAATAGAAGTTCCCGCCGGCTGTCGTTATACGCCAGGCCTTCTATTTCGCAGTCCCTGCCGACCCCGGTAGCATAGGCATTGAACAGGACGGACTCCCGGTCGGCGCCCTCGGTGAACTCGTACAGCCGTCCTGAACTGGTGACCAGGTAGATCTGCTCCCCGGCTGTGGCAATGCCCTCGAAATCGCCGGCAACCGGATTCGCCGTATCCGCCAGCTGGAAGGTTTTTACGATGGACCCGTCCCGGTAGTCGATCTCGTAAACGGCTCCCCTTTCATCGTTGTGCGCTAGGAGCCGGCCGTCCCCGGTCATGGCCAGACCCGAGATTTCCCTGAGACGTCCAGGAAGCTTCAAGTGCGCCGCGGTCTCCGCTTTCAGCCCATAACTTCCGAGAGACACTCCCGGCTGCGAAACCGCCCTCGTGTCCACCACGGAGCGTGCCGCGGAAGTATCCGAATCGAGGTTCGTGGAATCCCTGCTCGCATCCGCGGGGGAATCCCCTCCATGGCTGATCGCAAACAGGTAGACGAGAATGCCGAAACCGAGAAATCCCAGTAGGGATTTTTCTCCGCGACCCATGGCAATCACCTGGTTGCGGGGCTGTACCCCTTCAGTTGCACGTTGCTGATACTCTTCTTCCCGGCCTCTTCGATTTCCCGGACGATGGAAGCCGGATCGACGGTTTGCTTCAACCAGACATCGAACGCGACGACCGCCGTTCCGTCCTGATTCCTGGCCACGTTGGCCAACTGCCATCGCCTGGTGCTGGATTCCAGAATGAGCGCCACTGCTTTCCGAGCCGCATTGACTTTCGTTGCATGCACTTCGATCCGGGCGTCGCTGGGTGTTCCGGCGGCAATGGCCTTCTTGTCTGCCCCCGCCGAGCAGCGACCGGCGGAAGGTGCCCGTGTAGGACACAAACGGCTTGAGACGATTCACGGCCAGCCCGGCGTTTATGGAGTGGCTCGAAGAGTAGGGGTCCTTTCGATACCCGAAGTACTGCCTGCTGGCCACACCTCCCACAAAGACACCCAGGTCGGGGCTCACCATGAAGACCGGGAAGGCAATCGTCTGCCTGCCCCAGTCCAGTGCGTAGCGCGCACGCAGAACCGGTGCGGGAGGACGCTTGTAGGGGCTCTCGTCGATCTTCGCTCCCTTGCCCTTGTTCCCGCGGTAATCGAAAAACCTTGTCCTTGAAGCGCCGGCCCGGGAGGAGTTGGTGTAGCTGTCGTCTCCCCCTCCGCCATCGATACGAACCGCAATCTTTCCCCTGGCCCCCGATATCTCCGCGCTGTCGTCTCCCCCGCGGAGGTATATGCGGACCTCCCGGGTTTCCCCGGGACGGAAGATCCTCCGGAAGTAGGGGTTTTCTCTCTTTCCACCTGGGCCTTCCGTCAGACCGATCCGGACCGCGAGATCGCCGCTGGCCAAGTGCTCACACAGGACGTATTCGTCCTTGTCGGTCGCCTGGATTTCCGCCTCACGGGTGATCAACTCGTAGTATCGCCCGACAAACCCGGGCAACGCGTCCCGCCTCGATTTCAGCGCCTTGGCAAGGTCCTCCCCGATCATCGCGTAGTAGGGCGCCGGGAGTCTCTGGACCGCATCCTCGATGACCGGGTCGGGCAGGTCGCCGCGGAACTCCGTCACCACCGAGTCCCACGCAGCCCTGTCGAGCTCGACGAGGAACTCCCGGTCCATCTCCCAACCGGTAGTCGACAGGCCCACCAGGCTCGGGTAACGTGTCTTTGAACTCGATTTGCCTGGGAAGCCCCCTGCGCGCCACGGCCATGGCGAACCCGTCGAGATCGATGAAAGCCTGGTCGCGGTCCTCGGGTATCACAACCCAGGTAAAGCAGTCCCCGTCAGGGAACCGCGCCCACCTCCACTGGCCGAAATGGCGGTCCTTGTCGCCGATGAGGAAGTCCATCAGCTTCGCCTTCAGGTAGGCGCGGGCATCGACGCGGTTGCACGGGGTTTTTTCCAGGTGCTTCCACAGCTTCTCGGTTCCGTTGATCTTGCGGGAACCGGCAAAGCCGGGAGTATCGTCCACTCCTTCGGAAGGGTGTTCCTGCAGCGTGCCTATGAGGCCGGCAAACTCCTCGCGGTACTCCCCCAGCTTAGGATCGTCCGGAATGACGACGAGCCTGTGTTTGGAATGAAGGATGCCGGTGGCTTCCATCAGCGGATCGGTCACGAGCGCCCCTGTCGGGAGGAGCGAGGCGATCAGGTCCTGCAGCAGGTCGTCGGCGATCGTGCCCTTGAGTTCGTCCCAGATCCTCTTGGTGGGATCCTTGTCGAGGGAGCGAACCGTGTACCGGCGGCCGTCCTCTCCCGTGAAGGGAAGGGAGATGGACTGCCCGAACCCGCCGGTGCGCAGCGGCGTCAGGCCGCCTCCGACGCCGTCGAGGTCGAGGACCGCGACCTCGATGGGGGTGGTCCAGAGATTGCGGTAGTCGCTGCCGTAGAGCCAGCGTTTGAACGCCCCTGCCCGGAACCTTGCCCCCGGAACCACCGCGTGGGTCGCGGCGCTGTGAGGAGGGATGGACCGGTGAATCCGCCATCCCGGGGGAGGGGAGTCTTCCCGAGGCGCGGCGTCCGCCGGAACGCAGAAAGTGGCCGACAACGAGAGCAGGACAGCGTTTTTCCCGGGAAGTCGCATCGGAGCCCTCCGGTTCAGACGTAGTGCAGGTTATATACGATGTGAAAGAAGACCGGGGCCGTAGGCGCCAGGGAATCTATCCTGTCCAGAATCCCGCCATGCCCGGGAATTGCCTTTCCTGTATCCTTGAGACCCAGATCTCTCTTGATTGCGGAGACGATCACGTCTCCAATGAACCCGATGACAGCGCTGAGACCACAGGCAATCAGGACTTCCGTCTCGGAGAAGGGGGTCAGGAAGCGCAGGAGGTAGCCGACGACCATAGTGGTGATGATCCCCCCTATCAGCCCTTCCCAGGTCTTTCCGGGACTCACCTTGGGAACGATCCGGTACCTTCCAAGCAACTTCCCCCATGTAAACTGCAACACGTCGTTCAGTTCGGTGATGAATACGATGAACAGCAACAGCCCTCTCCCCCCTGCATCGAACCCGGGAAGGCCGGGCAGGGAAACGAGAAAAGCCAGATGACTGACCCCGAATACCGTAAAAATCAACTGGGTGGGAAGAACACTCATCGACCGGCTGATATCCTCGGTTTCTCCCTTGAGGACCAGCATGAAGGGGATCCATATGTACATGAACACCGGAATGAAGATGAGAAACAGGCCGTAGTGGCCGATGTAGGCGAAACCGTATTGAACCGGGATAGCCAGGTAACACCAGATCAATACCCCGCGGTCGGCGTCCCTTACATTCTTGCTGATGGACGATATCTCCCTCAAGGCGAAAAAGGAAAGCAGTCCGAGCGAAACAAAGGTGATGACAGGATGGAGAATGGTCGCCAGGACAAAGATGGTAGCCATTGCCCACCAGGATCGGGTCCTCGTCTTCAATTCGGTGAAATCGCCCTGGGGTTTCGCCTTTCCCAGTAGCCAGAAAAGGAGGGTCGCAAAAACCAGGAGACCGAAAATCAGCCCGATGACCAGGGCAATTTCCCGTGGTACTATGAACAGGTTCATGATCGATTGCCCGTAGAAGCCAGTCCCTTTTTTATGCGGACCGTCGAACTCGCAACCAACAGAAGACTCATACCGGGAAAAATGTAGTCGAAGGACACCATTGCCCCGGGCCAGAAGAATGACAGCAGGCAGGCGAGGCCCAGAACCAGTGCCCTGTCGCTCTTTCCCATGGGGCCGTCGTATCGCCGCGTTCCGGTCGCAGCCTTCATCAACACCCCGACGAACTCGTTCAGCAGGGAAAGAAAAACGAACGACACCACCCACCATGGGTTCATCCCTGCAAGTTTTATCAGGGGCAAGTACATCACCGCATCGGAAAGAACGTCGCCCAGCTCGTTCAGTATCTCCCCGGAAACGCTCGCCATGCCATGCGTTCGCGCCATCATCCCGTCCAGGGTATTCAGGGCCATCCTCACAAGCAGAGCAACGGCGAATACCCAGAGCATATGCCCGTTGGGAAAGAACCAGAACAGTACCCCGATGACCGCCGACAAAAACAGGGCCGTCCAGGTAATGCCGTTGGCGCTGACCCCGGCCTTGTGCAACCTGTTCAGCAACGGCTTAAGCAGTTGCTGAAACGCTGGTTTTATTTTGTATGCTGAAATCATTTCAATCTTGTAAAAGGGCAGGGGCAGGCAGAAACAAGACGGATTACGGGAATGAGCGCACTTCAGTATGAAGATCAACCCGGCTCAATTGCTGAAGTTGTAGACGAAAGAAAGCCATGGGAAGGGGAATCCCCCCTCCTCGAGGACGAAAATGGCACCTGCGTCGACAGCTATCCTGGAGCCGAAAAAGCGCAAGGCGATGCCCAGGGGCTGTTCGTCAAGCCCGCGATTCTGGCCGGTGATGATCCAGTTTTCGGAGACCACGGAAATGGTCTCGGAGAGGCGGATATTGCCGCCGAGGAGGAGGACCGGGTGCAACTTTATCAACGGGCTGTTAAATCCGAATCTATGGGTCCCTCCCAGATGCCTGAAAGTCGTCCGGTTGGGCCACAAGCGGCCCGGCAACGGGAACAGAAGCAGCAAGATAACGGCGGATTTCATGGAAGGAGTCTTCCAGAAAATAGGCAGTTACAAGCATGATTCTCTCGTAAAACCCCCCCCCCTTCACAGCCCTGATAATCAGGGATTCTTGGTATATTTGGTATACCAATCCGTCACACACCGCGGTCGTTTATCATGACGTTCCGCTGCAGCTCGCGGACGCACTCGTTGGTCATCGCCGAGCCGCCGTCGTACCAGAAGACGTCGAGGTCGCCGTAGCGGGTCAGCAGCTCCTCCATCTGGCCGATGACGTAGGGCGCCTCCTCCTCCTCGTGCTTCCTCTTTTCGTTGGTGACCCACTCCTGCTGCGGCATCCCGGAGTCCGGGGTCCCACTCCTGGAGCTCGATCGGCTCGTGGCGCAGGCCGAAGGTCTGGAAATAGCCGAACGAGCGGCGGTGGCGCTCGCGGTACCAGTCCCCGGGGGAGTAGTAGAAGCCGACCTTGATGCCGTTGTCGCGGCAGGCATCGACGAACGGCCGCACCAGGTCGCGGCCCCCCATGTGGGTTCGGGTGCTGAAATCGCCGAAGGCGCTCGGCCACAGGGCGTAGCCGTCGTGATGGCGGGTGGTCAGCACGGCGTAGCGGAAGCCGGCCTCCCTCGCGGCCCGCATCCACAGGTCCGGGTCGTAGCTGTCCGGATCGAACTCGTCCGCCTGCTTCCGGTACTCCTCGGGGGTCAGCTTGTTGCGGTTGTCGAGCTCGGCGTCGTAGGGGGTGTCCCTGATCATCGACCAGGAGAGGTCGCCTACGGCGCGGACGCTGGAGAGCCCCCAGTGGATGAACATCCCGAGGCCGGCGGTTTCGTACCAGTGCGTCGAAGGGGGTGCACCGGCAGGTGTCAGCTTTCCCATCGTTCGAGCTCCGTTTCGGTTGGGGGCGCTGCGGTCATTCGTCCCGCCCGATCCCGTCCAGGCCCGCCACTTCCCACCAGCGCTCCCCGGGAGCCGGCGGTGGAGCCAGCACCAGGCGGCGCAGCAGGTCGAACTGCTTCTCCATGCCGTCGTCGATGTCCATGTAGTCGGACTCCATCTCCACCGACAGCGCGCCTTCGTACCCGACGAACCGCAGGTTGGTGATGAAGTCGCGCCAGAAGCTCTCGTCGTGCCCCCAGCCGACGCACGTGAACGTCCACACGCGGTTTTTCGGATCGGTCGGGGGGACGGTCGTGTCGAGCAGCCCCTGCAGGCGCAGGTTGTGCGGGTCGATGCGGGTGTCCTTCATGTGGATGTGCCGGATGAGGTCGCCGAGGTAGCGGATCGATTCGAGCACGTCGACGTGCTGCACGAACAGATGGGACGGATCGAAGTTGCAGCCGATCGCCTCGCCGACGGCATCGCGCAGCTTCATCAACGTGGCGGGGGTGTGCACGACGTCGCCGATCCAGGGCTCGATGCAGAGCCGGCAGCCGTGGTCGGAGGCGATCTTCGCCTGCTCGCGCCAGAACGGGATCACCCGCTCCTCCCACTGCCATTTCAGGATGTTGCGGGATTCGGCGTTGAAGACGTCGGTGATCCAGCAGGGAGCGGTGTCGCCCTCGGCCCCTTCGGGACAACCGGAATTGAGCGTGATCAGCTCGACTGCGGCCAGCTCGGCCAGCTCGCACGCGGTGCGGAACCCCCGCGCCCACCCGGCCGCCGCCTCCCGGTCCGGTGAGAGCATGTCGCCATGGGCGGCCAGGGCGCTGATTTCGAGCCCGTGCCCGGCGATGGTGTCGAGCCAGCGGCGCAGCTCGCCGCGGTCGGCAACGAGCTTCCCGGCGTCGCAGTGCTTCTTTGTCGCCTCCCCCATACAGCCGACTTCGATGCAACGGGCACCGAGGTTTTTCGCATAGCGGAGGGCCTCTCCGAGGTCGTACTTGAGAATGAACAGGGTATTGATGCCGAGTTTCATGTCGGGTTTCGCCGTATGTGTTTGTAAATAATAAAGTTCAAATAATCACGTTGAAATTGAACCCCTGAATGCCGATCAAGGGCGGTGTTTCCTGTGGTTCAATTTTGTTGTCAGGAGACAACCGGCGGAGTATCTTCCCGGTATGACCACCGCCAGAATACCGCAAGACCGGCTTTCCGGGCCCCCGGCGGACGGCAACGGCGATCCCGCCAGGCAGTCGGCACCCGCCAACGAGCTCGAGGCCGCCATCGGGCGCCAGATTCGCGATTTCCGCGTTCAGCTGAACATGACCGCGGCCGAGCTCGCCAACCAGGCCGGGCTGTCGCCGGGCATGCTGTCCAAGATCGAGAACGGCATCGCTTCGCCGTCGCTGGCCACCCTCAAATCCCTGTCGCGGGCGCTCAATGTCCCGGTGACCGCTTGCTTCCGCAAATACGAGGAGGAGCGCGAGGTGTCGTTCGTGCGCAAGGGGGAGGGGCTGACCATCGAGCGCCGCGGCACCCGCGCCGGGCACCAGTACCAGCTCCTCGGGCACACGGTGAACAGGCAGCTTCTCGTCGAGCCGTACCTGATCTCGCTGACCGAGGAGTCCGACGTGTTCCCGCTCTTTCAGCATCGCGGCGTGGAGTTCATCCACATGCTGGAGGGGAAGGTCACCTACCGCCACGGCAACCGCACCTACCGCATGGAGGCCGGGGACTCCCTCTTCTTCGACGCCGATGCCACGCACGGTCCCGAAGAGCTGGTCGAGCTGCCGATCCGCTTTCTGTCCGTCATCATCGAGCCGCGGGCCGGTACCGGGGGTTGAGCGCCTAGGCCGGCAGCAAAGGAGAAAAAGCGCATGTGTGGAATCGCCGGAATCATGTACAAGGGGAGGCTGCTGGGCACGGGGCGGGCCCTGGTCGACATGCTCGACGGCTGCCAGCACCGCGGCCCCGACTCCACCGGGTTCGCCCTCTACACCCGGGAAGAGGAAGGGCGGCTGCGGCTGCGTTTCTTCGTCGGCGAGGGTGGGGAGGCGGAAACCGCGATCGCCCGCATCGCCGAGGCGGTCGCCGGGCAGGGGGCCGCCATCGTGGACGAAGAGAGGACGGGAATCAACTACAGGGTGACCGTCGAGTTCGACGGCGACGTGCAGAAGTTCTCCTACGCCGTCGAGCAGGCCGCCAAGGTGGTCTCGATCGGCTCCAGCCTCGAGATCATCAAGGACGTCGGCGGGGCCCACGAGGTCGACGAGCGCTACGGCGTCGACAGCTTCACCGGCAGCCACGGCCTCGGCCACGTCCGCCTCGCCACCGAGTCCGACGTCAAACCGGAGGCGTCGCACCCGTTCTGGGCCACCGGGTTCGCCGACGTCGCCATCGTCCACAACGGCCAGATCACCAACTACTGGAAGATGCGCCGCCGCCTCGAGCGCCGCGGCTTCCAGTTCACCACCGACAACGACAGCGAGCTGATCGCCGTCTACCTCGCCGACAAGCTGTCGCAGGGGATCGCCCTCAAGCAGGCCCTCGCCGACTCGATCGACGACCTCGACGGCACCTTCTCCTTCCTGGTGTCGACCCGGGACGAGATCGGCTACGCCAAGGACCGGCTCGCCGCCAAGCCGATGATCCTGTACGAGAACGACGACCTCATCGCCGTCGCCTCCGAGGAGGTGTCCCTCAACCGCCTGTTCCCCGGGCAGGCCCTCGACACGCGCGAACCCCCGCCGGGAGATTTCGACACATGGTCCAGGTAGATCTCGCCGAGATCCCGGTCCGCCGCGCCAACGAGCTGATCCGCGGACACGGAGAGGCCGGGGAGGACGTCGAAGTCCTCAACCCGGACGCCCGCCACCACATCGGCGTCGGGCTGACGGCGCCGATCCGGGTGCGCGTGCGCGGCTCGGCGGGGTACTTCTGCGCCGGCCTCACCGACCGCGCCTGTTTCGAGGTGGACAACAACGCCGGCTGGGGCCTGGGGGACAACATGTACAGCGGCTCGGTGGTGGTCCGGGGGAACGCCGGCGCCATTGCCGGGGTCGCGATTCGCGGCGCCGAGCTGGTGGTGCACGGCAACGTCGGCTCGCGCGCCGGCCAGGTGATGAAGGCCGGCACCCTGTGCTGCGCCGGCAACGCCAACTTCATGGCGGGTTACATGATGTACGGGGGGCGCATCATAATCCTCGGCGACTCCGGCGAACGCGTCGGCGAGGATATGACCGGGGGCGAGATTTTCGTGGGGGGCAGGGTGCGGGACCTCGGCAGCGACGCCGCCCTGACCGACGCCGACAGTTCCGAGATCGACGAGGTCCGCGAGTTCCTCGACCGCTGGGAAATCCCCTTCCGCGGCGGCTTCAGCAAGATCGTCAACGCCGGCGGCAAGCTGCGCTACGGGACCGCGGAGCCGACGGTGCGCAGCCTGCCCTTCTTCACCTACTCCCGCGACTCGCAGTACTGGAACGAGAAGGTCCAGGAGGACATCGACGTCAAGGCGCAGATCGGGCGCTACCGCATTCGCGGGTACGGGGCGGCGCGGCCCCTGCCGCACCTGGCCGACCTGGGCTTCCGCGCCGACCTGTCGCAGGCCGGCGGCGATCCCGGCGCCGTCTCCAAGGTGCGCATGCGCACCGAGATCGGCGGGATCAACGGCGCCGAGCCGCTCGAGCTGAGCATGCCGGTGATGGTCGCGCCGATGAGCTACGGCGCCCTCAGCCGCTCGACCAAGCAGGCCGTCGCCATCGCCTCGGGGATGTCGGACATCGCCGAGAACACCGGCGAAGGGGGGATGAGCGACGCCCAGCGGGACTCGGCCAAGCAGCTGATCTTCCAGTGCCTCGGCGGGCGCCTCGGCTGGAACATCCACGACATGAAGCGGGCCGACGGCCTGGAGATCTACATCTCGCAGGGGGCCAAGCCGGGGCTCGGCGGCCAGCTCATGGCCAAGAAGGTGACCCCGGAGCTGGCCGCGATCCGGGGCATCCCCGCCGGCATCGACCTGCGCTCGCCGTCGCGCCACCCCGACATCCTCGGGGCCGACGACCTCGTCATCAAGATCGAGGAGTTCCGCGAGGCCACCGGCTACCGCCTGCCGGTGAGCGTCAAGCTCGGGGCGGGCAGGGTGCGCGACGACATCAAGATCGCCGTCAAGGACGGCTTCGACTTCGTCGAGCTCGACGGCATGCAGGGGGCCACCGGCGCCGGCAGCGGCGAGGTCATCGACCACGTCGGCATCCCGACCTTGTCCGCCATCGTCGAGGCCGAGGAGGCGCTGGCGGAGATCGGCCGCCGCCAGGACATACAGATCGTGCTCATGGGCGGCCTGCGCGACGGCGTCGACGCCGTCAAGGCCCTCTGCCTGGGAGCGGACGCAGCGGCGTTCGGCACCTCGGTCCTGATCGCCGGGGGCTGCATCGCCTGCATGCAGTGCCACGTCGGCCAGTGCGTCACCGGCATCGCCACCCAGGACCCCGAGCACGAGGAGCGCTACCAGGTCAACGTCGAGGCCCTCAACATCCACCGCTTCCTCGAGTTCGTGCGCTGGCAGATCGCTTCCCTCACCAGCGCCCTCGGATACGCCGACACCCGCGAGCTCGGCCGCGGCGACCTCGTCGCCCTGACCCCGGACGCGGCGGCGATCACCGGGCTGCCGTACCAACCGCGGCCCGCAGAGGAAGTGCTTGCAGGAGGCAGCCTGCCGTGAGCGTCTACGACCTCCACCGCATCGAGATGCCGCAGACCCCGAAGGGATTCGCCGACGACAGCGGGGGGACCCATTTCGTGCCCGCCCCCTGCCAGGTCGCCTGCCCGGTGGGGACCGACGCCCCCTCCTACATCGCCCTCATCTGGGAGGAGAAGTACGCCGAGGCCTTCGAGGCGATCACCGCCACCAACCCGTTCAGCTCGATCTGCGGGCGCGTCTGCGACGCCCCGTGCGAGCCGGCCTGCCGGCGCACCGACAGCGACGGGCCGCTGCAGATCCGCAACCTCAAGCGCTTCGTCATGGACAAGGTGGGGCACCGGTACGACCCGCCGCCGGTGCCGGTGACGAAGAAGGAGAGCGTCGGCATCGTCGGCTCCGGACCGGCCGGACTGACCGCCGCCCACGACCTGTGCGTCGCCGGCTACACCGTCCACGTCTACGAGATGAGCGACCGCCTCGGCGGCATGATGGCCTGGGGCATACCGGCGTTCCGGCTGCCGCCGGGGATCATCGACGAGGACATCGACCGCCTCACCGGCAAGTGCCCGGGGCTCCACGTCCATCTCGACACCGAGCTGGGAAAGCAGGTCCACCTCGAGGAGCTCAAGGAGAGGCACGACGCCGTGCTGCTGGCGATCGGCTCCTGGTGGGGCAAGCCGATGGAGATCCCGGGGGAGGAGCACCCGCTGGTGGTCGACGGGGTCGGTTTCCTGCGCCGCGTCAACACCGGCGAGCGGCCGCAGCTGCCGCGGAAGGTGGTCGTCGTCGGCGGCGGCGACGTCGCCATGGACGCCTGCCGCGTCGCCAGGCGGCTGCCCGGCTGCGAACACGTGACCGTCATCTACCGCCGCGGACCCGAGGAGATCCCGGCGCGCCGCATCGAGCTCGAGGGGGCCGTCGCCGAGGGAATCGAGTTCGTCTACAACACGCAGCAGGTCTCCGTCGCCGGAGACGGGGAGGGGCTGAGGCTGCGGTGCGTGAAGACCGAGGCGGGGGAGCCGGACGAGAGCGGCCGCCGCAGCCCGGTCGCGGTGCCGGGAAGCGAGCACGAGATCGAGTGCGGCATGGTGATCGCCGCGGTGGGACAAAAAGGGGTGTGCGCGGAGCTCGACCGCATCGGCATGATGCTGCCCGACCGGGTGCGCACCCGCTGGGAGACCATGCGCACCGGCGATCCCAAGGTCTTCGCCGCCGGGGACGGCGCCTTCGGGGGCTCGACCATCGTCATGGCGATGCACCACGGCCAGCGCGCCGCCTACTACATCGAGCAGTTCCTCGAGGGCAACGGCGACCCGATGCCCTACCGCACCCCCTACCGGACGCGGCGCGTCGACGTGGCCCAGGACATGATGTGGGAACGCGTCAAGCTGCAGCACCCCGAGTTCTTCGGGCTGGGCGCCGTGCCGGTCGAGTTCCCCGAGATCGAGGCGACCTACGACGACGACACCGCCAGGAAGGAAGCGGCGCGCTGCTACCGCTGCGACGCCGAGACCGGAACCCCCGATTACTCCGTCCAGCACCGCGAAGACCTGTTCTCGATGGCCCGCATCGGCCCCGACGAGCACGACAAGCGCCGGGCCATGCTGCAGCGCCGCCTCGCGCCGCGCGACAACCCCTTTCCCGAAGAGCGCCCCGCGCAGCTCGACGACATCGTCTTCCTGCCGGCGAACCTGTCGCGGCTGGTCATCGATCCCTACCGCGAGGCCTGCCGCGTCGACTTCGATCTCGGCGGCCGCCTGGCGCTGGCGCACCCCTTCCTCGTCACCGGGTTCGACGCATCTCCGCGCGAAGTGCGGGCCGCGGTGGCCAGGGGGCTGAGCGCCGCGCAGGGGGTTTACCTCGGCGCGCGCAAGCTGCCGGGGGAGGTAGAGGTCCCGTGGCTCCAGCTCCTGGCTTTTGGAGAGGGAGAGGCGGACGCCGGGGCCGCCGGCTTCGTACAGCCGTTCGCCGCCGGTCGGCCGCTTTCCCACCTGGACCGGCTTGCGCAAAGCCAGCTGCTCGGGCTCGCGGTGTCGTCGGCAGGGGACCTCGAACCGGCGCTCGCCCACGCCCTCGAACGCGGCCTCGACCTGCTCGTGCTCGACGGCACCGGGGGGATCGCGGCAAGCGCCTTGCCCGAGCTGCGGACCGTCCCCGACCTCGGCCTGCTGCGCGATGCCGTCGCCATCCTCAGGCGCCTCGACCGCGAGGAGGAGGTCGACCTCGTCTGGTTCGGGGGGGTGCGCTCGGGAACCGACGCCGCCAAGCTCGTCGGCCTGGGGGCGGTCGCCATGGTCCTCGGGGTCGCCGCCGGAATCGCCGCGGGAGGCCGGATCGCCGGCGAGGCGCTGGTTTTCGAGGCCGGCCTCGGGTCCGCGGAGCGCGCCGAAGCGGTGGCCAACCTGATCAGGGCGAACACCGGCGAGGCCTCGATGATGGCGCGCTGCACCGGCAAGACCGACCTCCACAACATCGAGCCGGAAGACCTGCGCGCCCTCACCATGGCGACCGCCGAGTCCGCCGGGCTGCCGCTGGCCGGGACGAGGGAGGGGAGCGCCTGACCGCGGCCCTCCCCGCTTTACTTCTTCAGCTACTCCATCGACACCCGGGCCAGGTAGATCGAGCAGGGGCCGAGGAGAGGAAGCAGAAGCCGTGGCCCCCGCCGTGGCCACGGCCGCCGCAGTTGAAGGCGACGTAGTAGCGGTCTCTCCAGCGGCAGATGTCGGGCAAGGCGTTGTGGCGGCCTTCCGCATAGATCTCCTGCACGTTCAGCTCATCGCATCGCAGCTTGCCCCTGTGTATGTTGGGGGAGGCAGAATAACCCCTTGCCGGCGGGTGCGATCATGACCGAGCTGACACGGCAGTACCGCGAGGAGGGACCGCGATGAGCCTCTACCGCCGGGCGGTGCGCCCCCTGCTGTTCCGCCTCGACCCGGAGCGGGCCCACAACGGCGCAATCGCCTTGGGAGCGGCCCTGGGCAGGACGGGATTCGGGGCCGCGGCGGCCGGCAGGCACTTCCGCTTCGAGGACGACCGCCTGCGCCAGCAGGTGGCGGGCATGTCCTTCGCCAACCCGGTCGGCCTCGCCGCCGGCTTCGACAAGAGCGGCAGGGCGGTGCGAGGTCTTGCGTCCCTCGGCTTCGGCAGCCTCGAGGTCGGCTCGGTGTCGTCGCACCCGTCCCGGGGAAACAGCGAACGGCCGCGGTTGTTCCGCCTGCCCGCCGACGAGGCCATCGTCGTCTACTACGGGGTGCCGAACGACGGGGCAGAGGTGGTGGCGCGGCGGCTGGGGCGCTCCCGGGTGAACGTGCCGCTCGGGGTGAACCTCGTCGAGACCAACACCGGGATCCCGGTAGCGGCTGACGAGGTGACGGCCGAGCTGAGCGAGGCGGCGCAGGCGTTCCCCGGCGTCGCCGACTACCTCGCATTGAACCTCAACTGCCCGAACACCAGCGGCGGCCGGAGCCCGTTCGACGACGCGGCGAGGATCCGCGAACTGCTGCACATCCTCGCCGGCATCCCGGGGCTGCCCCCGGTGTTCCTCAAGCTGACCGCCAGCGCCGACCCGGGTCGCCGAGACGGGGTGCTGGCCGCGATCGACGGCTTCCCGTTCGTCAAGGGGATCGTCTTCAACCTGCCCCCGGGGATTTCCCGGCAGGGACTGAAGACCCCCGCCCCGGAGCTGGCGCGCATGCCGGGAACGCTGTGCGGGCCGCCGCTAAGGGAGCTCGTCAACCGGGCAATCCGCGCCTGGTACCCCCACCTCGACCACTCCCGCCACGTCATTGTCGGCAGCGGCGGCATCTCGTCCGCGGCCGACGCGTACGAGAAGATCCGCCTCGGGGCGACGCTGCTGCAGCTCTACACGGCCCTCGTCTTCAGGGGGCCGGGGATCGTCAGGGAGATCAACCGCGGCCTGTGCCGGCTCCTCGAGCGGGACGGCTTCTCCCACCTGAGCGAAGCGGTCGGGGCGGACTGCGTTTCCGGGGGCCGCCGGGCGGCCGGGGTGGCAGCAGGACCGGGCGCAATCGGTTCCCCTGCGATACCGGCGGCGAGCCGGGAATCGAGCGGGTGACCGGTCGTGGCAGCGGCAGCGGAAATCCTGCCCGCAGTCGGAAAGCGCGCCGCGGCGCTGTTCGCCGCAGTCGGCCTCGCGCACGGCGCCCACGCCGGGGAGGGAGAACCGGTGCAGGTCGACGAGCTGGTGGCGCGGGTGTCGGCGGATTCGATCCGCGCCCACCTCGAGGTGCTGGCGCACGACACAACAGCGGCACCGAAACCGTGATTCCGACGCCGGCGCCCCTGGTGTTCACGGGGTAAGGCATCGCCGCTCCCGAGTACGACCACGACGACTACCGCTGCACCGGCATCGAGAACGGCATTGCCGTCTTCTTCTCGGGGGAGCCGCGCTCAGGGCAGGCGGATTTCTTCGAAGGGGACTAGCCGACCATCTACTTCGACCCGGTGGCCAAGCACCGGATGGCGCTGGCGCGCGGGGCCCGGGGCAGCATCATGATTCCCCTGCCGGGAGAGGGGAGGGTGCTCGACTGGGACTACTGGGTGAACCAGTTCCGCTTCGAGGACGTGCGGTCCCCCATAGAGGTATCGGACCATCTCAACGTGGTGCTGCGCTTGGAGCGCGCCGCCGAACTCTTCCGCGGCAGCGGCCATACCCTCGCCGAGGTCCTCGAGCACGAACGGCTGGCAAGTCTGCGCAGCTTCCCCCTCGAAACGCGGATCACCTTTCAGGTGCAGTCCCGCGAGCGCACCTTCGTCGACTGCAACGTCGCCGGGGTGCTGGCCGGAAGCGACCCGATCCTGAAGGACTCCAACCTCACGGTGATCGCCCATTACGACCATCTCGGCACCGGCGCCCCGGTAAGGGGAGACTCGATCTACAACGGCGCCGTCGACAACGCCCTCGGGGTGTCGGTGGCGCTCGAGCTGGCGCGGGTCCTCGCCGACGCCGGCATCCGCCGCTCGCTGTTGTTCCTGCTGGTCACCGGAGAGGAGAAGGGACTGCTCGGCTCGCGCTACTACTGCGAGTGGTACTATGCGAGGGCGCCGGGAAGCCGCATGCGCCGGCGGCCGGCAGGCTGCCGACGACGCGCGACATAGTCGAAGCGGTCGCCGGGGACCGGGCGGCCATCGGCTACGGCGGCATGGCCTACGGCCCCGGCCTGCTTCACTGCGAGATCGACGGGGTGGCTCCCACCGAGGAGAAGGTGCGCGGCGGGGAGTACCCGATCTCCCGCTACCTGGGGCTCTACACGGTGCGGCCGCCGCAGGGGAGCCTGAAGCAGTTCATCGACTGGGTGCTGGATCCGGACGGGCAGCAGGTGGTGGGGGAGATGGGGTACGTGCCGCTTTTCGAGCTGGACTGAGGCGGAGGCGGGAGCGTCTGGGGCGATGCCGGAGGGATCGTTTTACCGCATCCGTCACACCGGCATTCCGGGGGCGGAGCTTGGTTTTCGCGCCGCTTCCTGACGGGCGGCCGCTTCTGGACCTGCGGGACCGCCGCTGCTAACTTGGCGGTTCCACCTCCGGTTGCCGATCCCCGGGGACCGGGAAGCGGGTCGAACGTCCCCACCAATTTTCGGTTCGTGGGCGGCGGCAGATACGGATTGTCCCCCGGTATCGAGATGGCCGGTGCAGCGTTGCGCGCAAGACAGCCCGGTCGCTTGCGGGCCGGTCACGGATAAACCAAAGCAAACCCTGGAAGGAAACGGGACCATGATAAACGTCGGATTCATCGGCCTCGGCAACATGGCGCGCATGCAGATCTCCTCGTTCAAGCCGCTTCGAGGCTGCCGCCTTTGGGCCGGAGCCGACCCCTCCGAAGCGGCCCGCGCGCTGACCGCGGAGCGCTTTCCCGGCATGACGCTCTACGGCGACCACCGGGAGATGCTCGCCGACAGGGAGATCGACGCAATCGTAGTGGCGACGCCGACGCTGTACCACAAGGCCACCGCCATCGACGCCATGCGCGCGGGCAAGCCGGTGATGACGGAGAAGCCGATGGCGCGCACGGTCGCCGACTGCCGCCGCATGATCGAGGCCTCGAAGCAGACCGGGCAGCTGCTGATGGTCGCCCACTGCCGGCGCTTCGATTCGATCTGGGGCGCCTGGGGCAAGGCGGTCGTCGAGGGGCGCATCGGCGCGCCGGTGATGTGGCGCGACGTCTCGGCCGGCGTCAACGGCGGCTGGTTCATGGACGACCGGATCGGCGGCGGCCCGCTCATCGACGGCGCCGTGCACAACTACGACTTCGCCAACATGATGTGGGGGGATCCGCTGAACGTGGTGGCGAGCTCGATCAAGCTGAACGAGGAGGTCACCGCGGTCGACACCGGCACCGCGGTCGTCGAGTACGGGGGCGGCAACAAGCTGATGATGAGCTGGTCGTGGGCGGTGCGCGGCACCCGCTTGTTCGACGTCCTCGGAAGCAGGGGATCGATTGCCACCGGCACCGGCTCGCTGAAACCCCCGGCGAACGCCGGGCAGGGGCAGAGCTTCTACTGCCTTACGGATGGCGGCGGGAGGGAGAAGCTGATCCGGACGCGGGGCCGATCGGGAGACATGTACCGGAAGCAGGCGCGCCATTTCCTCGCCTGCGTCGCCGGGAAGGAGGAGTGCATCTCTCCCGGCACCGAGGCGATCAAGGCAGTGGCCGTCGCCGAAGCGGTGTTGAAGGCCGGGCCCAGGGGCGGGGCCCGCAAAGTAACCTGGTAGCGCGCGAGCGCGCCGACACAACGGGAGAAGCAGGATGATCAAAGTAGCCGGATGGTGCCACGACTTTTCCGATTCCAACCTCAAGCGGATGTGCCAGCTCGGAGTCGACTGCTGCGACGGCATGCCGCTGCCAATGGACGATCGCGGCGTCTTCGATCTCGACGAAGCGCTGAAGATCCGCAGGAAGATCCACTCCTGGGGGATGCAGGTGAACCGGGTCAGCCTGCCGAACCTCGGCCAAGCCTTCATGGACGAAAAGGAGGGAGTCGAGGATGAACTCGACGTGGCCTGCGACTCGCTGCGGGTTATCGGCGAGGCGGGGTATCCCCTGGGCAGGGTCCATTTCCATTACACGACCTACGACTGGATGGTCGGGGGGTACGAGGCCCCTCACCGGGGCGGCTACCTCGCCCGCGGCGGGAGCCTGGCGAGGGCGGAAGACAAGTCCCCGCCGCCGCCCGCCGAGGTCCAGGAACAGCGCTGGTCGAGGGTGTGCGCCGCGTACGAGCGCCTCGTCCCGATCGCCGAGGAGAACGGGGTGAAGCTGATGATGCATCCCTCGGACCCGCCCAACGCCGACGCCCTTTTCGGCGGCCTCGGGCTGCACCGGCTGATCGACGCCTTCCCCAGCCCGAGCGTGGGGTACCTGTACTGCTGCGGCACCCGCGCCGAGGCCGGCGGCCTGCCCCTGGTGCTCGACGAGCTTCACAACTACGGCCGCAAGGGGAAGCTGTTCGAGATCCACTTCCGCAACGTGCGCGCCAGCTTCGCCACCGCCGGCAGCTTCGAGGAAGTGCTGCTCGACGACGGCGACATGAACATGTTCAAGATCCTGCTCGAGCTCAGGCGCGTCGGCTTCGACGGCTGCCTCAATCCCGATCACTACCCGCGCCTCGAGGGGGACATCACCCGGGTCGACGGCAACACCCACTCCTTCGCCTACTCGGTCGGTTACATCAAGGCGCTTCTCGCCGCCCTTGCCTGCGTGTAGGCGGTCATGGCCGGCATGAATCCCATCGCCAGGCCAGGCCGCCGATGATTCTGCGCGGGGACCGCTTCGAGATCCGTTCGCAGAACTCCAACCTCGTGTACTGGGAGCAGGACGAGTTTCCGTCCTGGACGGCGCTCAACTGCCTGCGCCTGTTCACGACCGCCCCTCCGGGACACGGCGTCGAGCCGCACTACCACGACGGCGACGAGATCTGGCTGTTCCGCTCCGGCCGCGGCGAGGTCTGGGTCGGCGATCAAAAACGGGAAGTGACTCCGAACACGATGGTCTACACCCCGATGGGGGTGGTGCATCGTTTCCAGATGTTCGAGCCCTACGAGAACACCGCGATCGTAACGCCGATGGAAGGCAGAAAGCGGGCCGCCCACATCCTGGTGGAGGAGGAGGGGGAGCCGGTGCCGGCCGGGGAGGGCTTCGTGGTTCCGGGGGTCGAGAATCGCGGACCGCTTGCAGACCTGGGGGAACGCTGTCCGTTGAGCGAGTTCCGCGAGATCCATTTCGACGCCGGCGAGACCCTGGCTGCCGAGGGCTCCCTGGCTGCGAACGAACACTGGCTGGTGTCGGGAGGCGAGATGGAGCTGAGCGTCGACGGCACGCAAGCGCTGCTCGTCGAGGAGGATGCCGCCCTGATGAAGGCTGGTGCCGTGCGGGCGGTACGGGCACTCACCGAAGGGCGAGCGGTGCTGGTTCGCGAGCGCTGATCGGCGCCTCGCATAGAATTCCGACTAAGTCGTTCTACAGGCCGGCGCCTGGTTTGGCGGGTTGGGGGGTCGGTGACCGGGGCGGAAGGCAGCGGACCAACCCTGTCGAACAGCCTCACAGAGCCGCGTCCCACGGATAACTTGCGCCGGAAATTCACGCCTCCGGCAGGAGCAGGTACTTGTGCCCGCGCCGGGAACGCACGCTCGCGAATGCCTGTTCCCACTCGGCCAGCGGGAAACGGCCGCTTATCAGCGGGGCAGTCGTGATCTTCCCCTCACCGAGCAGCTGCAGTGCCCGCTCCCAGGTCTCGTGCCCGTAGGTGAAGCTCGGGAGCAGGGTCTGCTCCTTGATGATCGCGGTGTTGAGATCGACCGCGACATCGCCGCTGAAAAGGCCGACCAGCACCAGCTGCGCCCCCTTGCGAGCCTGGGCGATGCACTGATGCAACGAGGCCGGCGACCCGCCGCACTCGATCGCAATATCCGCTCCCAGTCCGCCGGTCCTGACCTGCAGCTGATCGAAAGAGTCCGTTCCCACCTGAATGACGGCGTCGGCGCCCAGTGCTTTCCCGAGCTCCAGGCGGGCTTCATCTCCGGGAGCTCCGACCAGAACGACCTTGGCGCCGAGTGCCCTGGCCGCCTGCAGGCAGAGCAGGCCGACGGGCCCTGGTCCCGAGACCATGACCACATCGCCCGGGGATACGGAGGCGCGTTCGTACACGGCACGCACCGCTACCGCGGTCGGCTCGCACAGGGAGCCGCTTTCGAAGTCGACGTTGGCCGGAAGCCTGTGCACGCTTTCCTCGCGCTGGCACACGTACCTGGCGAAGGCCCCGTCGGCGTGCACGCCCATGCTGCGGCGCTCGATGCAGAGTCCGATGAGTCCGCTGCGGCAGAACCGGCATTGCCCGCAGGTATGCCGGAAACTCTCGGAGCTCACCCGGTCGCCGACCTTGAAGGCGGTCACGCCGTCGCCCACATCGACGACGACGCCCGACATCTCGTGACCCAGGACGAAGGGCGGGTTGTTCGGGTATTCGTCGTCGTGGATGTGCAGATCCGTGCCGCAGATCGCCGCGGCCATCACTTCGATTTTGAGTTGACCGGACTCCGGCGCCGGCTCCGGGACATCCAGCAGATCGACGTTGCCGACCCCTGCCGCGGTTTTCACGAGGGCTTTCATCGATTCACGAGTCCTCTCATGGCAGGTCTTCGGGTCGGTAAATCACCGCGGCGCCGTGGATGCCGATGGTTTCCGGGTGCGGTCCACGGCGGATATGCAGCTGGTCGGAGTAGTAGACGGTCACGACCGCGCCGTCGTCGCGCTGGATGCTGCTCGGGTATCCTAGGTCGCTGCCCCGGATGCTCTGCAGGTTCGGTAATCCGCACCGGATCCGACCAGGTAGCGCCGTCGTCGCCGGAGACGGACTGCGACAACGCGCCCCGATCGTCGTCGCGGAACACGGCGAGGAAGCGGCCGCCGCCCAGGTCGCACAGGCCCGTCTCGTTGTAGCCGCCGTCCGCGATGAGGTTGGGTGGGCTCCACGTCCGTCCGTCGTCCCGCGAGGTGATGAAAGCGCTGGCCCCGTCCCGGTAGAAGGGCATGATCACGCCCCCGTCGGCACGGGTGATCATCTTGCCGAAGGGGGACTCGACGATGAATTCGTCGTGGCCTTCGACCTGGGCAAGCCCGGTGGCCCAGGTCTGCCCGTGGTCCTCGGAGCGCGCCAGGTACAGCGGGGTCGGCACCGTATGGACCCTGTCGTACACGCCGTCCGTGTAGTTCACCTGTTTGATGAAAGAGGCGAGCAGCGTCCCCCGGGATGTGACCCCGAAGGCGGGGTTGCGGTTGTCGGATCCCTCTTCCGATATCGCCATGGAACGGCTCCACGACTCCCCGCCGTCCGGGGAATGGACGAAGACCAGGCGGCCCCGCTCTCCAAGGTGGAAATCGCCGTCTCGAGTGACGACGCCGAGGTGGCCGTTGTGCAGCTTCTGGATGACCGGCCAGTACCCGCCCATCGTCGTCATGACGAAGCGCCGTGCCGGCAGGGGGCGATAGACCCCACTGAGGACGTGCAGCGGACGTCGGTAGTACATGGTCTCCCTCCTTGCGTTCTCTCGGGACATCCCTCAAGGATGGGACCCCCCGGCCATCGAATCATCGCATCCTCGGCTCCGTCGCACCCCCGGCGACTGCCTGCGATGCTCGCCTGCGCCTCGAATCCCATTCCCCGGCACCTGGAATTGCAGTTGAGACAGGCGATATTTCTGAATAGCGCTGACCAACCGTCGCCAGCGCACTGCCGGCATGGCAGGGGGCGCCGGTGCGCACCGGTTCGGCATCGGCGCAAAACAGACCGCATCGGTCAGATGGGTGCCGTTCCCGAACAGTTGGCGTCGAGCTGCCTGAAGACCTCGTCGGCTGCGGCGAGTCCCTCCCAGGCGACCGGGAAACCAGCGTAAAAGGCCATCTGCAACAGGGTCTCGCGAATCTCCTCGCGGGTGGCGCCGTTGCCGAGGGCCATCTCGATGTTCAGGCTCAGCGCGCGCGGGCGATTGAGAGCGGCCAGCGCCGAGATCGTGACCAGGCTGCGGGTGCGCGGGTCGAGGCCGGGCCGGGTCCAGACCTGGCCTCCCAGAGCGCCGAGGACGAAATGTTCGAAGTCCGGCGAGATGCGGTGCCAGGCTTCGCGCAGCTGCGAGGCACGTTCCTCGCCCGCCATCCTGGCGAACTGTTCGAACCCCTCCTGGATGGTCTGATCGGTGACTTCGGACATGGATGAAAGTTTCCGGTGGGTTGAGGTGACAGGTGGGCTTGGCGAAAACCGCGGATAAGGTGGATCGGAATCGGTTGCGGGGGAAATTCCCCGAGATCGGCGTCGTCAGCTGCGCGTGGGCTCCGTCTGCGGTTGCTCGGCGCTGCCCCGGCGGCCGGCCGGCAACGCCGATACCAGCCGTAGACGACGATTCCTGCGCACCCGCTCTAGTCAGCGCACCTGACCAGCAGTTCACACTGATGCAAGGTCGGCCAACCCGCTCCCGGTCCCGGCCCCTTCGGCTCGTACCCTTCCGGCAGGTCGAACCCCTCGATCACCACCAGAACCCGGTTTTCACCGAGGCGCAGCGGGGGGTCGTCCACCGCCAGCCATTCCTCGTCCAGCGAGTTCCGCACTTTCCACGCCGACAGCAGGTCGACGCGCCGTCCGTTCACCTCGCAGCGAATCCGCCGCAGGCACGGCTCGTGCCCGGTGAGGCGAAGGCGCAGCTCCGTCCCGACGATGCGCCCGTCAGCCCGTCCGCCGTGGATGTCGTCCTCGATGGGAAGCCGCAGGGCGTGGGCCGGACCTGCCCCGCGCCCGGTGAGGGCCAGCCTGCGCGGCAGTTGCGGTCGAAAGTCGCCCAGGTAGGAACTGTCGTTCAGGTGGTAACAGCGATCGAGCCGCGCCAGGGCTTGCGGATCGCCCAGATCGCACAGAGTCTGCAGGTCCTTCCTCGTAAACCGGTCCGAATCGAACGAAGCCTGCAGCCCACTGTAGAGCGGCGGTGATGCGACCGGGGGCATGTCGCTCGCGTCCCCCTCCGCCACCGGCTGCGCGCGATGGTTGGCGTAGTCGTGGTTGAAGAGATGGATGCCGGCGGCTCCCTGCCGATAACCGTTGAGGGCGATGGCGCGCCGCAGCGAAGGCTGGCCGCTCTCGTAGCCCTCCTGCGGCGACGCTTTGTACGTCCCGGCCGACCCGACGTACACGAGGGCTCCGCTCTTCCCCGCCGCGGTCACGGCTCGCTCCACATCCATTTCCAGCTGCCAGCCTCCGGACGAGGAAACCACCGCGATATCCACCAGGCCGTTCTCGAGCCAGGTTTCCGCATCGAGTCCCAGCTCCAGGCAGGCGTCGAAGCTGCAGGGGACGCGGCAGCAAAGCTTCACCTCTCTGCCCTTCCCGGCTGCGCGGCTGCGCACGATCTCGCGCGCCTGACGCATGAACTCCGTCATCGCGGCGGTCTGTTTGTATCCCTGGTGCGGTTTGAAGAATGGGGAGGTTCGGCAGAAATCCAGCTCCAGCCCGTCGACATCGTAGCGCCCCAGGGTTTCGTCGAACAGACCGAGGAAACGGCCGCGCACCTCGGGCTGGGCGTAATCCCATTGCCAGCAGAAGTTGAAGTCCTCTGCGTACCCCGTCGCGCCGCCGGGCGCCGGCGAGGCGATCAGCAGATCCGGGCGCTTCAGCATCAGGGCGGAGCGGCGCGCGTCCGCGATGCGGTGCTCCATGTTGCGGTGGGCGTCGTTCATGCGGAAGGAAGCGAAGATGCCCAGGCCCGACCGGCGGGCGCGATCGACGTACAGCTGGAAAACGTCGTGCCCGTCCTCCACCAGGGCGGCGAGGTTCTGCTGCAGGAGATCGCTGGGGGCCATCCCCTCGGACGGCGCGCCCATGGTTTCCCCCCACAGCTCGCCGTGCGGGCTGCCCCGCCAGCTCAGGTCGTCGTTGATGCCGACGAGCACGCAGACGACGTCGACGGCGGTGTCCGCCAGCGGCGCCATCATGGCCGTCACGTCGTCGGGATTGCGGCGTTTGAGGTACTTGAAGACCAGGCAGCCGTCGGTATTGAAGATGATCCGCGGCGGCCATCGGTAGGGGAGGGGGTTGCCGGGCATGTCAGGCGCCGGCGGACTGAGGAGGGTACGGCTTCATCGATTCACCTGCGATCCGCAGGCGCACCGGCCTGGCTCGCAGCCGGAGAGGCTGCTCACACTCCCACGCGATTGCGGCGTCGTAGAAGGGTTGAATTCCGGTCCGAAATCGTTGAGCGGTTGGGGGTCCATAGGACCTGCTGACTGGTGGGCGGAAATCACTGTGGATCCAGGGCGCACAGTGAATGCCTGCGGGCGCAGGCACTAGTAGGCCAGGCTGTTTCACCGGCGAGGATATAAGACCATGGGCCGCCCGCGCTCAAGGCGGATCGTCCGTTTCACCGGGGCACGCAGCCGTCGCATCCCTCTCTCGAGCCGCGCCCGGGGGCGATTCTCCGGCACCGGGGGGGAACGGCGGCCACGGAGGTTCGCGAGGTTACTCTACGGCAGAGCCGCTGGACCCGCATCCGAACAGCAAGCCGATTCTGCAGCCAGTGTCCGGTCGGCGCGGGCACGGTCCAGATGAGGCCAGGCGGAGTTGGGAGCAGTGTCTCCAGGAGACCTGCCCATCCGCGTTCCGCACCGCCCCATCTCACCCGATACTGCCGGGCAGCCACCTTGCGGTTCGGGCCCTTGAAAACCCTTATTTCCGTTCCTGAAGATGGGTTTTATCCGCTGTTGAGGATGGCAGGCGTGGATACTCGAGCCGAAGGGCACATGGAGAGCGAACATGAAACTGAGCGAACGACACCGGGAGCAGTTCGTCGACCAGGGATACGTCGTCGTCGAGGGGGCGCTGACCGACGGCGACCTGCAGCCGGTGATCGACGACTACTCCGCCATCGTCGACGAGCTGGCGAAGAAGCTGCACGCCGAGGGACGGATCTCCCGCCTGTACGAAGAGGAGCCGTTCGACACGCGGCTGGCGCGCATCTGCGACGAGGACGAGGGGACCTACTTCGATTCGGACGAGTTCCTCGACATCGGCCAGGCGCGCCGGCGGGGGACCTTCGAGTTCATGCGCAACCGGAATCTCCTCGACCTGGTCGAGGGGTTCGTCGGGCCGGAGATCGCCTGCAACTCCATCTCCCACATCCGCGCCAAGCTACCCTCGGACGAATCGCGGAACAGGGATTCCAACATCGCCGGCCGGCACCAGGACGCGATCTTCACCACTCCCGAGGCGCGGGACCTCTTCGTGCTGACGGTCTGGTTGCCGCTGAACGAGGCCACCGCGGAGAACGGCTGCCTGCAGGTCGGGCCGGGGGTGCACAGGAGCGGAATCGTGTACTGGGGCGGCTCGCTCCCCGAGTACGAGGAGGCGACCGTGCCGATGCGGAAGGGGGACGTGATCTTCATCCACAAGCTCTGCCCGCACGGCTCCGGGCCCAACGCGACCGGCGGCATCCGCTGGAGCATGGACCTGCGCTACCAGCGGCTCGGCACCCCCTCCCCGAGACCGGAATGGCCGGGCATGGTGGCGAGAAGCCGCGAGAACCCCGGGGCGCTGACTGCCTACGAGGAGTGGGCCGCGGCCTGGGAAGAGGCGCTGGAGAAGCACCCGAAAAAGGTCGGATACCCGCGGCCGCAGGAGCCGGCCCCGTTCGCCGGGGAGATGTACCCGTGGATGTCGTGACCGCGTAAGCCCCGGGGAGTCAGGCGGAAATGACCATGGAGATCCGGGAAGCCCTCGCCAGCCTCGGGGTGCACGACGGCGTGCTTTCGAAGGAGGAGAAGGCCCTCCTCGATGAGCAGGGGTACCTGCCGCTCGCCGACCTACTGACCCCGGCCGAGGTGGCTGCCTTCGCCGCCCGCCTCGAGGAGCTAGCCGAAGAGGAGGGGGAGGAGGCCGGCAAGGAGGTGCACCAGGAGGAGGGCACCACGCGTCTGTCCAACCTGATCGACAAGGACCCGCTGTTCGAGAAATGCGTCACCGACCGCAGGTTGCTGGCGGCGGTCCGTCACGTCATCGGCGACGATCTCAGGCTGTCCTCCCTCAATGCCCGGGCATCCCACCCGGGGCAGGGGCTGCAGGGCCTGCACGCCGACTGGGGAACGGGGGTCGAACCGGGGGAGTTCCAGGTCTGCAACTCGGTCTGGCTGCTGACGGACTTCACCGCGGAGAACGGCGCCACCCGCGTGGTGCCGGGATCGCACCTGAGCCGCAAGACCCCTGCCGAGGCGATGGAAGATCCCACGGACCCTCACCCTGAGCAGCTGCAGCTGCAGGCGCCGGCCGGGACGGTGGTGGTCTTCAACGGACACCTCTGGCACGGGGGGACGTTCAACGCCAGCGGCCGCAAGCGCTGGGGCATGCACGGGTACTACTGCCGCCGCAGCGTCCCGCAGCAGACCGACCAGCGCCGCTGGCTCAGCCCCGGGACGGTGGCGCGGCTGTCGCCGGAGGCGCGCGCCGTCGTCGACGTGGATGACCCCGTTGACGGTGTCGGAACGCGGTAGCCGCTGGTTGTCCCTCGGGGCGCTCGTGATCGCCCCCTGCGCCGGGTACGTGCTCCTGCATGTTGCCGGCCGGAAATACCCCGCCACCTTCTGGGGGGTCGATCAACTCAGCTACTACCCCGGCTGGTTTTCCGTTGTATTCCTGTCGATTGCCGCAGCAGCGATTCTGATCGCCGCGGTTCCAGGCCTGTACGAACCCCTCGCAGCCTTCTTCACGAGAGCGGCGCGCCCCATTCCCTTAGCCGCCGCGTTAAAGGCGTTCTGCCTGATCCTGTTTCTTCTCCTCGCCTATGGGTTCCGGGACCAGCACCACCATCTGGGCGACAGCGATCTGTTGTTCAATAATCTCGATCATGCCATGACGGAGGAGGGCCGGCAGCGGCTCGCCTGGATCAGGGGAATCCCACTGGAAGGATGGGAGTTCATCCCGTTGTTCGAGCCCCTTGATTTTTTCCTTCACCTGAAGGTGTACGATATCGGCTCGACCTTGGCGGGCTTCGAGCCCAAGGACGCGTACGAGACGGTCAGCTGCGCCGCGGGCCTTCTCTTCGTCGTCTGCCTTTGGAAGATCTCGTGCCTGCTGGGGCGGCGGCGGGAAGAGCAGATGCCGCTGTTCCTGTTCCTGATCACGCTCGGCTCCCTGCAGCTGTTCTTCGGGTACGGAGAGAGCTACACCCTCGTCACCCTAGCATCCTGCTGGTACGTCCTCGCGGCGCTGCGGTCGTTGCGGGGAGGTGGCGTTGCCTGGCCGGCCCTCGCCCTGGCGCTTTCGGCAAGCCTTCACGCCATGGCGCTCTGTCTGGTGCCTTCCTTCCTCTTTCTGGTCTGGCGGAAACACAGGTCGGCCAGGATCGAAGCTCTCCTCGCCAGGCGGATTCCCCGGATCGCCGTACCTGTAGCCATAGTCGCCGCATGGGTGCTGTATTCGAAGATCTATCCCCACTCACTGCCGCTGTTCGCCGATACCGATAAAGGGACTTACGGGCTTCTGTCCCCCGGCCATCTGCTGTTCCTGCTGAACGCCGCCCTGCTCGTTTCCCCTTTCGGCCTGATCTGGGCAGGAGCGTTCACCCTGTCCAGACGGGAGACGGATCCGGATGTGCGGTTCCTGCGCTGGTCGGCGCTGGGTCCCCTGGTTTTGATGTTCGCCCACGATGCCTACCTCGGCGGCAGGGACTGGGACCTGATGAGCTTCCCCGGGCTGTTCTGCGCCCTCTGGGGGTTTTCCTGCATGGCGAAAGCCGGAGGTTTCAGCGCCGCGCGGGCGGCCGCAGCGATCGTACCGGTCATGGGGATGCATACCGCCCTCTGGGTCGGCATCAACTGCGATCCGGAAAAGGCGCTGGAGCGGCTGGGCAACCTCGTCACGGTCACCAACCAAGGGCCCCACTACACCGCATTTACGCAGGGGTTCTACTATCAGAGTCATCGAAAAGAGCCTCTGATGGCCGCCAGCTTCTTTCAGGAAGCGATTGCGCTGACACCGACCTCGGATCAGAAAAGGAAGGTCCGGTATTACAAACACCTGGGGCAGGTTCTCATTGAGGCCGGACTGTACGAGGAGGCCGCGGCCGCATTCGAGAGCGCGTTCTCAAAGCAATCCCAGCCTATCATTTTGAACCAAGATGTAAAGAACCAAAGTTTATGGGCCGTAGCTGCGCTCCAAGTGGGAGAAGCGTACGCGGAACAAGGAGAATATGAGCGCGCCCTGAAGGTCTGGAACGCAGCCTCCGATCGGCTGTCCGAGGTCGTAAAGACTTTTCCTTCGGGTCCAGTTTACCGGCTACTTGGAAAGTTGCACCATGAAGCAGGTCGGCAGGAGAAAGCGGTTTCTTCTTATCGTCTCTCATTAGAGTTGGAAAATGATCCGGATGAGCAGTACAAAACCTTCATATTCCTCGCAGAGGCGCACCAAGGGGAACCAGCCGGTACCAGGGAGGCGCTAGAACAGGCCCTCGAGCTGAAACCGACCGCCTCGAAGGTCCACTTCTATCTGGGGAATATTTCCTACACCGAAGGTAACCGGGACATCGCCGCCGACTATTACCGAACCGCCATCCGGCTGGATTCAAACGGGGTGAAGTACTACTCAAGACTGGGATCCGTGCTCGAGGAGAGTGGACGTTTGTCCGAGGCTCGGGATGTCTACCGCACCGCCCTGGAAAAAGCGCCGGGGGACGCCGGTTTGAAGGAACGGCTCGCGCGCGTGAAACGGGTTTTGAGTCAGTCGCCGTGAAGTCCCCGCTTCACCGGAACGGGATGGGGTCCCCGTGCCAGGGAAAGGCGCAGCCCGGCCGGTGGCAGTGCAGGTCCATGCCGAGCCGGAGCTCGATCTCGGTGCCGGGCCGCAGCTCGACGTCGAAATGCCTGCCGTTGACGGGGACCCCCGCCGCGGAATCTCCGCCCTCCGAGGCGGTGCTGAAGCGGTGCTCGCCGAAGGCGCCGGCCTGCACGGTGAGCTCGCGGCTCCGGTGCGGGCTGAGGTTGACCAGGGTGAGGTCGATGCCGTCCGGCCGCACCGCCGACACCAGGGCGGCGACGTCGTCGGGCAGGCCGGGACGCTGCCTGCCGCGGTCGAAGTAGCGCACGCGGCCGCGTGCGAGGCCGCCCCAGTAGTTGGTCTGGGGGCCGCCGGTGGTCAGCAGCTGCAGCGCCTCGGTGACCACCGGGTTGCGCTGCAGCCAGTGGTGCTCGTCGGTCTGCGACAGGTCGGTGAGGTCGGCGTCGTCGCTTTCGATCAGGTCCATGCGCCGCATCATCTCCCGGTAGTTGGCCTGCAGCACCGCCTCGGGGAAGCCGGGGCAGTCGCCGGCGAGGTAGCGGGTCCAGGCGCGGTCGTCGCCGCCGCGCGGGTCGTTCTGGCGCACGCTGCCCCACTCCTCCTCCGCCCCCCTGCGGATCGTTTCGAGGCGCTGCCAGTCCCTCTCCTCCTGCGAGGCGAACCACAGCTGAATCGGCTGCTGGTGCCCCATCGGCGCGTGGCCGATCCAGCCCTCCTCGTTGTGGCGGTAGGGGATGAGCACGCGCCCGTCCCTTTCGACGGCGCGCTCGAGGAGCATGTCGAACTGCGAGCGGGCGAGGTCGAGGTAGCCCTTGTCGCCGGTGACCAGGTGGGCGCAGGTCGAGGCCACGGTCATGGCGTTGAACATCATCTGGTAGGAGGAGGACGCCGCCCAGCCGTAGAAGCCGCCCCACCACTGCCCCTGCCGGTTCTCGCCGATGCCGCCGTTGAGGCCGACGTTGTCGGGAATGATCCCCCCGTTCCGCTCGATCCGCTCCATCCAGGCCTCGACGTAGTCGGCGATCCAGGTGCGGTACTTGTCGTCGCCGGTCAGGGTGTAGGTGTGGGCGACGAGGCCGACGACGCCGAGGTTCACCGGCACGTCTCCCTCCATGACGATCTTGTCGAACATCGCATGGATTCGCTCCCGCTTGGCGGGATCCTCGAACCAGAGGCCGGCGTCGCCCCCTTGGCTGCGGTGCGATTCCCGCTCGCCCGGGGTCGACCGGCGCTCCATCCACTCGGGAGGGATCTCGAAGGTCGGGGAAAGCTTTACGTGGCCGTGCTCGATGTTGTACTGCACGTCGTCCCAGCGGGCGTGGAACATCGGGCCGGCGCTGCCGCTGAACGGCGAGCGGACGATGCGGTGCTCCGGGTCGTAGTTGGGCACCTCGGGGTCTTCGGCCATGTAGAAGCCGGAGAAGCGCCGCGCCCGGCGCATCATCTCGGCGTTGGCCGGGTCGGCGAGGCCGATGGCGTAGAAGTAGACGTAGTTCTCGCTGCTGTGGAACCAGTCGTCGTCGCAGACGAACTCCCTGGCGATGCGGCCGTAGTCGTAGGTGATCTGGCGGGTCACGGCGTTCCACTGGTCGACCGCCTTCTCGCCGATGTACTCGCTTCCCCCGAGGGCGTAGAGCAGGGGCCAGTTGAAGAAGGCCTCGTAGAGATCGTCGACCCAGACCCCGTCTCCGGGGTACTGCTCGGTCCAGACGAGGGAGCCGCCGGTGCGCGTGTACTTGTCGATGTAGACCGGCGCCGCCTGGTTGAGGGCGTCGATCAGCTGCCGTTCGAGAACCGCCCATACCGGCGGCGTCGTTCGTTTCGTGCTCGTGAAGGTCGCCAAGGATTCCTCTCCTGTGATGGCCTGAAAGGGGACCGGGCAAGCCCGGCCTCGCGCTCGCCGATGGCCGTCGAAGGGCCCGGCGAGGCCGGTCAATCGATATGAATCAACTCACCACGCCGCCGCAGTAGTTGCACGGCCTGTCGTTCTCGTAGTAGTAGACCGGCAGGTTGTTCCGTTCGGCGAGGTACTTGTCGTACTCCCCGCACAGCCAGAAGAACATGCCGGCGTGGTCGTCGCGGGCGCGGTGGCTCTCGCGGTGGTCGCACCACTCGTCGGGCGGGTGGTAGGCGTGCATCAGCGGGAAGTCGGGCTGCACGATCCAGTCGCGCCGCGGCGGGCAGGTGCGGACGTACCAGTATTTCAGCAGGTTGCGCGGCCCGGACGCGGTCGACGTCGAGCGGCGGTGCCAGACGTTGTAGGCGGTCAGGAAGATGCTGCCCGCCGGGGCCGCGGTGGAAACGGCGCCGCGCAAGCTGCGGTAGTGCTGCATGAACTGGCTGGCGGCGTAGAGGAGATGGGAGCCCGGCAGGATGTCGGTCGGTCCGAGCTCTTCGGGGACGTCCTGCGGGTAGTAGAACACCTGCAGGGAGTCGAGCTCGTGGGTGTGCTTGGAGCCGCCGTCGCGGTGCCAGGCCTGGGGTTTCGGGTTCGCCTCCTCGGTGCGGTGGTTGTGCAGGAACGGCATGGTGATGCGGAAGTTGCGGCCGAGCAGGGAGCGCACGGCCCCGGCCGCGGCCGGCTCGAGCAGAACGCCGTCGACGAACCAGTCCTGCTCGAGGATGGTCTCGTGCGGCAGGCGCTCGCGGGCGATGCGGTCCATCAGCTCGCAGGACTTCTCGTTGACGTCGTCCGGGACGACCGCTTCGAGGACGAGGTATCCCTTGCGGCAGAAGTCGAGGACCTGCTCGTCGTTGAGGGTCGGTCTGCAGTCGTGGGTTCGGATCGCCATGGGGTGGTCCGGGGAATGCCGCGGGGTGTTGCGGGAGGATCGCGGTTTCGGATGCGCGGTGGTTTTCAGGGCTGCGTGTTCTTGCCGGTGCCGGGAAAATAGACCTATATCTCCCGCCCCGGTAGGGCCTCTTCGCCGTAGAAACAGCCGCTTCGACCGGCCGTTTACCGGCCCGCCGGAATTCGCCTCGGCCGGTCGATTCGAGCCGGACTTGAGGCGAATCGGGGCTGGCGAGGGGTTTGGGTCGGAGGCTCACCGAGGGCCAGGATGGCTCGAAGCAGCCCCGGAACGAACCCGGATGATCCGGTGCCCCCCGGCAGGCGGATCGAGTGCCCGGGGCCCGGGGGCGGCAAAGCGAAAGGGAGATTGACACGGAATGGCAGGAGCAACCGAGGAACAGCGGAGGCAGTGGGAGCAGGAGGGGTACGTCCGTATCGACGGGGCGATCGCCGGAGAGCAGCTGCAACGGCTGCAGTCCGCTTTCGACTACTGGGCCGACGCCTGCCGGGAGGAGTGGGTCGAAGCGATCGAACGGGGGGAGGCCTCCCCGACCTGGTACGACGTGCCGGATCCGTTCGCCAGGGACGACGCCTTCATCGACCTGGTCGACCACCCGGGCTACTGCCCGCTGGTGGCGGAGTTCTGCGGCGGGGACCCGGTGCTGTCGGCCATCCCGCAGGTGCGCACCGTGCCCTGCTGGCCGGTCAGCTATACCGGCTGGCACCCGGACCGGGACGACGACGGGGTGCGCAGGGTGAAGATGCAGCTCTACGTCAACGACGTGCCTGCCGCGGGAGGGGAGTTCGCCTACGTGCCCGGAAGCCACCTCGCCGCCCCGGGAACCTGGTACCGCCCCGGGCGCAACGACGCCATGCCGGGGCACGTCTGCTTCACCGGGAAGGCGGGCACCGCCGTTCTCTTCGACAACCGGGGCCTGCACACCGCCATGGACAACACCACCGGCGCGCCGCGCAAGTCGATCATCATGGGCTTCCACGAGCGCGCCCCGGAACAGGCCGCCTCCGATGCCTTCGCCGGGCTTGCCGGCAAGCTGAAGACGCCGGAGCGCCGGCGCCTTTTCGGACTGGAATGAGGAGGAAGAGATGGTGAGGATCGACTGCCACCTGCACGTGTTCGCCAGACTGTCCGCGCAGTTTCCGCGCGAGGTCTCGGAGGTCTGCCCGCCGGACCGCGAGGAGAGCGCGGAGAAGCTGCTCGGCGAGATGGAGGCCAACGGCATCGACCAGGCGGTGCTGACGCAGATGGGGGGCGCCGAGCCCGAGCACCACAACTACGTCCGCCACTGCGTCGACACGTACCCCGACCGCTTCCGGGGGATCGGGCTGATTCCCGGCGACTGCGACAGCCCCGAGGAGCACATGGACCGGGTCGCCGGCGACGGGCAGTTCATCGGCTTCCGCCTCGGCGGCCTCGGGGGGCCGCGCGATCCCCTGACCCCGATGGATCTGCGCGACTACGGGACCTACCGGATCTGGAAGCACGCCGCCGAGCGCGACTACGTGATGTGGCTCTACCTCGGGCACGCCGACATCTACGCGGCGGGCCACCTGATCGAGGCGTTCCCCCAGGTGCGGGTGGTGTTCAACCACCTCGGCGTCAGCCCCGGGGCCGGGAGCTTTTCCTGGGACGGGCACGGGCGCCCCCACGTCGACAACCCCAACCTGTACTTCCTCATGCACAACGTCTATCGCCTGTCGCGGTTCGACAACGTCGCGATGATGTTCTCCGGGCACTACGCCTTCAGCAAGGAGCCGTGGCCGTGGCGGGACTTCGCCGACAACGCCCGCCTGCTGCTGCGGACCTTTCCGGGGCGGCTGATGTGGGCGAGCGATTTCCCCTGGATCTGCGTCGAGCCGGGGTACGACAGAATGGTGAGGCTGCTGAGGGAGCTGGTCCCCGACGTCGGCGACGAGGAGCACGACTCCGTCATGGGGGGCGCGGCCAAGCGGATCCTGCGGTTCCCCGACAGGGGCTGAGCCGCCGCCGGCCCGCGGGCTCCCTTCCCGCACCGGGAGACTGCAGCACAGTTAACGGCGGCGGCGAGGGCTGTCAGCCCGTGGAAGAAGCCCCTCCTACATCGGCTGCTACGTCGGCTTGTCCATGACGTTGGCGTAGTAGTACTCGTCCGAGTACCCGGCCGCGGCGAACGCCCTGGTCGCTTCCGTCCACTGGCTGTAGAAGGTGCGCACCTCCGGATCGGGGTGTTCGGTCAGACGCCGCGGCAGCATCACCCAGTCGGTCAGCGGCGGGCTCTGCTCGCGGCTGAAGTAGTTGTGCTGGGTCAGGCGGCGGCCGGCGCCGTGCACGCGGGTGTGCAGGATGCCGATGTTGTAGAGCACGACGGTGCCCGCGGGCCCGCGCACCGGCACGATGCGGAAATCCTCCCCGAGCGCCTCCTTCGCCTCATCGAAGCTCCCGCAACGCTGCGAGTTGGGTACCACCGCGAAACAGGGCTGGTCCTCGCCGACGCCGGTCAGGTAGTGGATGGCGCAGACGTAGCTGCAGTCCCAGCGGGGATTGGGATCGTCTGCGGCGCGCGGCAGGTAGGAGCGGTCCCTGTGCCAGCGCGTCGGCCCGGTGGCGGCCCCGTCCCACAGGTCGCGGAAGTCGAACTGGGAGAAGCGGGTGTCGGGCCCCAGGATGGCGTCGACGAGGTCCCAGGCCAGCGGCGGGCGCACGTGCCCGTCGAGCTCGGGGTGGTGAACGAGGATCTGCGCGTGCGAGCGGCAGCCGAGCTTGTCGGGGCCCCACTCGGAGGCGATCTCGCGCTCGGAGCGGTCGACGAACCCGGTGAGGGTGCGGATGTTTCCCGGCGGCAGGGCGTCGCTGACGACGACGTAGTTCCAGGCGGCGAAGAAGTCGAGGGCCTCCTGCTTGCGGTCGGGGGTGAACGTCGGATGTGCGGGCATCATGCTCCTGTCTCTGGTAATGGCCGGGTTCCGACCCGGGCGGATGATCCGAGGCGAGGCCGCCGGTAAACCGGGCTTCAGCCGGGCTCCTCGATTCCGAAGGCGCGCATGTACAGCCTGGTAATGCCGTTGAGGTTGCCGTAGAAGGCGCGCACCTCCGGGTCGGGGTGGTTGATGAAGAACATCGGCGGGATGAGCGAGTCGTCGGCGAGGTAGGGGCGGTCGCGGTGGCCGTAGTAGGCCTGGATGCTGATGCGCTCCTTGTCGGTCTTGCGGACGGTTGCCCGGTGCAGGACCGCCACGTTGAAGAGGCAGACGGTTCCGGCAGGGCCGTGAACGTCGAAGCAGCCGCCGCGCTCGAGCTGCTTGCCGGCCTTCCCGAGAATCGGCTCGTCGACCGATTCCGGGGAAAGCGAGAAGCAGTGCGTGGTCTCGTCGACGTCGGTCAGGTAGAGCATGAGCTGGATGTAGTCCATGCGCAGCGGATGCTCTGGGTAGTGGCCCCGGTCGCGGTGCCACCCCCCGCTGCCCGGGCTGTCCGCGGGCTCCATGAGGCGGATGCAGAGCTCGCTGAAGCAGACCGGCCCCCCCATCAGCTCGACGACTGCCTGCAGGATCAGCGGGTGGCGGACGACTTCGTCGAACTCGGGTGTCGTGCACAGGGCGTCGCAGTTCATGGTCTGGGAACCGCGCCGTGCCCAGCGCAGCGGCGTCCGTTTCCGGTCTTCGTGGAAGAGCTCGAGGAAGCGCTGGATTTCGGCGGCGGAGACGAGGTCGTGCAGGAGGACGAAGCCGTGCCGGCGGAAGTACTCGCGGTCTGATTCGGTCAGCAGGGTCATGGAGCGGCTCCCATGGGATCGAATACGGAAGGGATGTGAAAGACCTCCTGTTTGCTGCACACGTTTTCTGTCAGCCCCTCGGGCTAGTAAGTTTCCTGGCCGCCGCGTCTTTCTATACGGCGCCGCAGTGACGACCGGGGACTGGCCGAGGAGTGGTATGCCGCGGCCACGCCTGTCTCTGCGGGCAGCTCCCCCCGATCTCCAGCCGAGAGCATTCAGTCGCAACCACCATTGCCAGGATCCCCTTCATGGCAGAGAACGATAGCGAACTGGTCAGAAGGACGCTCGAGGGCGATTCCGCCGCCTTCGGCGCGCTCGTAAAACGGTACGTAAAGCTCGTACACGGCGTGATGTTCGAGGCCGTTCGCCGGCCTGAAGAGGTGGACGATCTCAGCCAGGAGGTATTCTGCAAGGCCTACCTCGAGCTCGCCAAGCTTCGGGAGCCCTCGAAATTCGCGCCATGGTTGGCGAGAATGGCAGGCAACGCCTCCACCGACTGGCTGCGCGGCCAACAGGTGCGCCGCCGCTCGCAGGTCGAGGAGGTCGCCCGGGAAGGAGTGCTCGACGCATTGCTTCCGGCGCTGAGGAGGGAGAAGACCGCCGACCAGATACTGGTGCAGAAAGAGGATAGCGAGGCGTTGATGGAGGCGCTGGACCGCGTCAAGCCCGAGTACCGGAAAGTCCTCATTCTTTTCCATTTCGAAGGCTGCTCGTACGAGCGGATCTGCCGCTTGCTCGGACTGAGCTTCGCGACGGTGAAGATGCGCCTGTACAAAGGCAAGAAGCTGCTGCGCAAGGAATTCGAAGACCTGCAACGCGAGCGCGGAGGGGGGGAATGACGACAATACGCTCTTTTTTCGGGGAATTCCCGCCGCCGCTGACGAGGGGTGAACCTGCGCGCAGGTGCTTGCCGCGGTCGTGAGCCGGGTAACCGGGGTGCTCGAACCGTGAGATGCGCAGACCCCTACTGGTCCACACCCAGCCGCACCCAGCGGATGTTGTGGATGCAGTTCTCGCGGCACCAGAAGGCGACGAAGACGTCCCCGTCCTCCAGCAGGTGCGGGTTCGGAAAACCGAACTGCAGGGCGGCCAGCTCTTCCGCGGCCCGGTCATCCCCGAGCATGCGCGATTCCGCCCCCTGCCAGACCGGGGCTTCCGCTTCGTTGATCCAGCGGTCCCCTTCGATCCGCGACACGCAGGCCCACAACCCGGGCTGGTCGGTCCTGCGCATGAAGGACATGACGCGGTTGCCCCCGAGGCCGACGAGCTTGGTGGTTTCCCCCGGTATTTCCGTCGACCCGCGCAGGCTGAACTCCCTGCCGTCGGGCGCCAGCGCGAACGGCACCTTCGTCACCGTGCGTCCCACCTCCGGGTTGAACGGCCAGGCGACCGACAACAGGCCGCCGTCCGCCAGCTCGATCAGGCTCACTTCGTGAAATAGGGTCCCGCCCTCCGGGTCGCTGAACAGCTCGAGGTGGTCGGGCCAAGTCGCCCCGCGGTCGTGAGAGGCAAGGGCGACCGTCTTGAGGCCGTTGGGGGCCTCCCCCTCCCAGGTGCGCAGCAATCCCGCCGGCAGCAGCAGGCGGCCGTCGCCGACTTCCACCGCCGCGTGGCAGATCTCCCAGGGTTGTCCCGTGATCGCCGGCTCGAAAAGCTCCGGCTCGCTCCAAGTCTCGCCGTTGTCGGCGCTGCGGATGGTGAACCACTCGCCGGGGCGGCATCCGTAGGTCTCCGGGTTCCAGCTCTGGGTCTCCAGGTCCGGCTCCTTGCGCTGGCCCACTCCGAGGAGGGTGCCGTCGGACAGGCGGCTCAGGCGGATGAAATCGGTGACCTCGGTGTGGCCGGGCACGAGGCGGCGCGGCTCGCTCCAGGTCTCGCCCCCGTCGTTCGACCTCGACACGTAGGAGCGGTAGTTCGCCGCCGAAATCGCCTCGGCCAGGTCGTAGCCGGCCAGCATCTCCCCGCCGCCGAGGGGCACGATGGTCGGGTGCCAGGCGTGGATGGACCTGAGGTAGGGCTTCGGGTTGCGGTAGACGAGTCCTGTCGATTTGACCTCGATCAATGGGGTTTCTCCTGAAATTCGGATCGCTTGGGGCCTGGACGGGCACCCCGTCAGTCCCGGAACGGATCGTACTCGTCCGCCCCGGCCATCGCCACCCCGATCGGCTTCAGGGTGTGCAGGATGCGAATGCCCGCGGAATGATACTCCAGCACCTCGGGGAGGCGCTTGTAGCAATGGGGGGATTCGTCGGTGCCGGCGCCACGCAGCACTACCCCTTCCCGCGAAACCCATTCCATCATCATCTCGCGGCTGATGGCGCCCGCCTTGGCCTGCATCTGTTTCTTCCCGGCCTTGCGCCGCGCCCGTTTCCAGCGCCGCTTGCCCGCGGCCGCGGTTCTCGACATCACCCGTCCGGCGCCGTGAACGGTGGAGTACATCGACGTGACGCTCTCTTCGCCGTCGACCCCCTCGACGATCACGGAGATGTCTCCCATGGAGCCGCCGATGAAGCCGCGCTGTCCGGGAAAGGCGGGGGTGGCCCCCTTGCGCACGATCCACAGCTTCTCGCCGAAATGCTCTTCCTCCCAGGCGAAGTTGTGGTGGTTGTGCACCTCCGCGACGATGTTGCAGCGCAGCAGGGAGGCGACCTTGGCGCACACCCAGTCGCGGCCGGCATAGGCGTAGCGGCCGGCGAGCTTCATGCAGGCGACGTACTCCTGGCCGAGCTGGGAGCCGGTGTCGAGGAGCACGGGATCGACGTCGATCCCCTCTTTGCCGCCGCCCGCCTTGATGAAGTGGGTCGCCAGCTTGTGCCCGAGGCCGCGCGAGCCGAAGTGCACCCCGCACCAGACGCGCCGTTCCTCGTCGAGGAAGAGATCGACGTAGTGATTGCCCGAGCCGATGGTCCCCAGCTGGCTTTGCGCCAAGGATTTCAGCTTTGCCGCGACCTCGATGTCCCAAGCGGGATCGTCGCGGAACAGCACGTGCTCCACCGGTTCGTCGTTCCTGCGGCCGATGCCGAAGGAGAGGGTCTCCCAGATCTCGTCCATGATGGGTCCGGTTTCGGAGGCGACGAGATCGGGATCGGCGTCGAGCAGGACCGCCTTGTTGCCGCAGCTGATGTCGTAGCCGACCCCGGAGGGACTGACGGCGGCGCGGTAGGCGGCCACCCCGCCGATCGGCATGGCGTAGCCGAGGTGGTGGTCGGCCATGAGGGCGGCGTGCTCGGCGCTGCGGGCGCAGTTGACGATCTGCCTTACCGCGTTGTCGAGGGGTTTCCCCCAGACCGGGACGCCTTCGATTTCAGTGTGGGATTCCATGGGCACCGAATGCCAGGGTCGTGGGTGGTAGAGGCGGGTTCATTGTTCCTCCATCGGCCTGCCGTCCATCGAGTTCATGATCGCCGCCAGATAGTGAAACCTCGTTGCATCGAAATGTAGGTCACGTCCGCGCACGGCACCTGATCCGGCCGTTCGATCCCACATGGGCGAGCCGGTGGGTAGATGGCCGTCCGTCCCATCCGCCGGGTCTGCCCCTTCCCTGCGACCGTTCACTGGGTACACGACGTGCACAAGCCCGTCTGCCCGCCTCCAGCCGTCGTGGCGGTGAACCTCCCACCCTGTGAACCGGCTCCGGCAAGCTTTCAGTCCCCCGACGAGATTTCACCTGATCGTCCCAGGATTAAAAACTCCTTTGACCTTTTTTTGCCCCCCCCCTTACCCTATGTGCGTCTTTGATCGGCACAAACGGCAGGCGCGGCGGGGCAAGGTTGGGCGGTCCGCGAAGCCGGGGTGATCCCTCTCACTGCAAGGCGGTTTGGAAGGCATGACCTCCCGCAAGCCTGCAGTACTGATATCCTGCGGCCTGATCCTGGGCCTGACCGGCGGAGTCGCCGCCCTCCTTCACTTCTACTCCGAAGCCCGCGCCCGCCACTTCGCTCCCGCGCTTCCGGCGCTCCCCTCCGCGACACAGCTCCTCGCCACCACCCGACAGTTCGACTCTGCGCTCGCTTCCATCGACCTCCGGTTGATCCACGAAGCCCGTCCCCTGCCCCGCTCCGGCCTGCTGCAGCTCTACCGGGTCTCCGACAACGGCCGCCCGGTCTACGCCCTGGCCCTGGTGCGCCACGACATCGCCTGCAGCACCTGCCGCGACCTGCTGGCCGCGGTCTACCTGACCCCCTCGACGCAAGAGATAGCCGGGGTTGCGCCCCTGGAAGCCTGGGAGAAGGAGGGCGGCTTCTTCGATCCGGACGCGTTCCTGTCCCAACTGAAAGGGACCTCCCTGGGCGATTCGTTGCGGGTCGGCAAAGACCTGGATGGCATCAGCGGGGCAACGCTGACGGTCGGGGCCATGCTGAAAGAGCTGCGCGGGCTGCGTTCCTGGTTCGCCTCGAGACCGCCAACCGAAAGCAAAGGAAATGGCTGATCCTTCCGGGATGAATCCCATGGTAAAGGCGGTGTCCGCGGCCGTCGGCTTGCTGCTGGCCCTGTGCATCGGCATCGGCGCGCGCCTGGAAACCGGGGCTCCGCCAGGCCTGCCGCCCAAGCCATTCGCCCACCTGCTGGGCCGGCAGGCGCCGGACTTCACGCTGCCCGGCCTTGGCGGGGCAACCGTGTCTCTGGCCAGCGCCCGGGGGGCCGATGCCTGGCTGCTCTACTTCACCGACGCCGCGTGCGGGGCCTGCAAGGCCGCCTACCCGGCGGTGGCCAAGGCGGCCGAAGTGCTGCCCATCGTCGCCGTCGCCGCGGGCGACCCGGACCTGGTGCAGGCCCACATCGGAGAGGTCACTCTGGCAATCGGACACGACCAAGGGCAGGCGGTGCATCGGCTCTACGACGTGCGCGGGGTGCCCAGCGCCCTGCTCATCGACCGGCGCGGGGTGGTCCGCCACGCCGCCACCGGCAGCCGCAGCATCACCGAAGTCCTGGCGGCCTGGAACGAATCGGAGGGAGGAAGGGGATGATGGATCGCAACGCTCTCAAGCCGGTGCTGGCCGGAGGCGCGCTGGCGCTGGGGTTGATCGCGGCCCTGGCGACCGGAGAACCGCCCGAGGACCGGGACCTTCAGTCCTCCCTGCTCCTGCGCGTGGTCGATGAAGGGACCGCCCTGCTCTCCCGGGGCGCGCCTGCCCCCGGCTTCGAGCTTTCGGATGCGGCCGGGGAGAGGACCGTCAGCCTGGAAGATCTCAAAGGGGAATCGTCGGCCGCCGTGTTCGTCAGCTTCTCCTGTCCGTACAGCCGCCAGCTTATGCGCACCGTCCTGGACGAGGGACTGCCCGACCTGGGCAAACGCATGCTGTTCATCCAACGCGGGGGCGACACAGGCCGGGAGCCGACGCAGGAAGAGGCCGAGCTGCAGGCCGAACTGGCAACCCAGTTTCCGGTGTTGGTGGATGCCGACGGCAGCACCTTCGACGCCTACCGGACCAGCGGCGTGCCCACGACCTACCTGCTCGACGCCGAGGGCAAGGTGGCCGGTTCCGGCGTCGGGGAGCCGGAGGGAGCCAAGCTGGTAGGGACCCTGGTCGCCGACGCCCTCGGGCGGAAGGGGAGCCGATGAACCTGTTCACCGACCCGGTCTTTCTCGTCGAGACGGCCATGCTCGCCAGCCTGCTGACGGCCGGCTTCTACACCAGTTGCACCGACCTGAAGGCGAGGTGGGTGCCCAACCGCTACACCCTGACCCTTCTCGGGATCGGGCTGGTCGGGCAGGCGGTCATGGTGGGCCTCGACGTGACCACCTTCGGCCGCGTCGCCGCCTTGCTCGGGATCGGCTTGGCGGTGGCCGTGGGGCTGACCCTGTTCGGCTTCTGGGCCCCGGGAGACGCCAAGCTGTTCTGGGCCGCGGTGGTTGCCCTTCCGCCGAGCCTGTGCCCGTCGCCCGAACCGCTGGCCATGCAGGCTGCCCCGTTCGCCCTGATCCTGAACAGTCTGATCTGCTACCTGCTCGTGCTGCTGCTGGTGCCGCTGTGGCGACGCGAGCCCAAAGAAGAAGGCAGATCGCAGGCCGCCCGTCCCGGTGGAAGACAGTGGTTGCAGGCCGCCTGGGGCTTGGCCGGGCTTCTGGGTCTCGCCCTGGCTTTCGCCTGGCTGGTGCTGCAGCGCCCGCTCAGTTACCTCGAAGCGCTGGCGGCCTTGGTGGTCGGCTACCGCCTGCTCGATCGGGGACTGGAAGAGAAGTACTGGACCGTGATCCTTCCTCCGGGGATCGCCGCCTTGCTCTACCTGTCCCATACCACCGGGGCCTGGCAGACCTACGTGCTGATGCTGGGGGCCCTCTGGGTGCTCGAAGTGGTTTACCTGCAGGTGCGCTTCCAGTACGGGCGCGCCCTGGTGCGCACGGTTTCGGCAGAGGAAGTCCGGGACGGGGACGTGCCCCGGCACCGCCTGGAGCTGGAGGCCGCGGACGGAATAGTGGTCTGCGAGGCGGGCCAGCCGTTGTCGAAGAAGCAGGCGAACCACCTGCGGAAGTTGGGAAACCCCGGGCTGCCGGAGAAAAGTTCCATCGAGCGGGAACAAGGCTTCCCGTTCGTCCCATTCATCGTCGCCGGGGCGCTGCTGACCGCGGTGTTCGCCGGCAACCTGGCGCCCCCCTTGATTGACCTCGGCATATGGCTGAGAGGGGGATAACGGAAGAAAGGAGGGTGAGGCCGCTATCGACGCGCAGGTGGCTGCGCGAAGTTTCAAGGGGTGGGGAAGGGGAGGCATCGTTGAAAAACCTTTATCCGATGAGGATGAAAAAATGCATATCTTGAATGCGGCCATAGGGGTCGCACAAGGCCTCGTTGAGGCCGCTGGTTCCGCTCTTGGGAGCGGGTTCATCGCTGAGTTCGTCCGGAGCGAATCCGGGGAAGTCAGCGCAAAGCAGGGGTTTCCGGTCGCTTGGACCGGGGGCCTGCTCGTCGCCGCAATGGTCGTTTTGGGGTCACCTCCCCAGGCCTCCGCGCATTGCAGTGGGGTTCTCCACTGGTCAGGGTGTTATTCCAGCGCGGCGTGTAACTACTGGTGCGGGTTCCACAACGGTTGCTCGGGTTATTGTTATCACCCACCTAAGGTTTCACCGAAATGCAAGTGCGTCTGAGAGAAACCCCTATCTGGGCACCAGTCTGGTGCCCAGATAGGAGGTAGCATTACGTCGTGAGAGTCATCGGCCATTCTCCAACAGAGCAGTACTTCATGGGTGGCCGATGACTCAATAATCGGAATGTTACGAGGAATTTCCGAAATTATGCGAAACATGTGCGTATTTTTTGAACAGCATTTTTAAATAAAGTAAGGGGGTTTCAATGCGAAAAAAGCATTCTCGGGTGAAAAGGCCCTCATGTTGGGTTGTTATCAACATGATGGTAGTGACAACGAACTCAGTGGAGGCTCAGCAGTTTCCCGACCGCATGTTTCCGGTCATCGAGCTGACAGATGAAATGCGGGACCAAATCGACCTGAAGGACGGTTCGGTTGAAGACTGGCTTCAGGTTCTGGGCGAACCAACGCTGACGCCGTTGGATTTCTACAGTTTTGTACCTACAATGGACTCGTACAACCCGTCGTCCTACGACTTTCGAATTTGGCTCGCTTGGCATGATTCGAAGGATCACCTGTTCGTCGCGATTGAATTTGTTGACGATTTTCACGTAAGTAACTACGACCGTTATAAACCAGGTTCCGACCCTGAGGGCGATTCATCGGTGCAGTTATATGTAGACGGAGACAAGAGTGGCGGCAGGTTCTCTCCTAATGAAATGCAACAGGCACAAGTGTATACCGCGTTTGCAAGGACATATAACAATGACAGCAACGTCACCTTGGTAACTGTAAGTCCGATTGCAGACTGGGTACACAAATTGCCTTATGCGGATGGCGGTGGTAACATTGTCGACAGTCAGCCGGTTTTATCGGTAGTGGAATTTTACGTAACACCGTTTGATCACCTGATCTGGGATAATCCCGGGGAAAGTATAATCTCGAATCTCACAATAAACGAGACGATAGGTTTTGCCCTGATGGTATCGGACATCGATACAGGCCCTATCAGAATTAACGCTCCGACAGAATTTGACAGTATTCACGCTTTGTTCGGTCCGGAAGCTTCGTTCGGGCTGCCGGGTGTGGATGTGTTCTGGGAATCCGACCTGTGGGCTCGAGGAATTCTTCTGGGCTCAGACAATCCTACCGGTGACACGGCCGTGGAAAGCGTCTCCTGGGCCCGCATCAAGGCCAGCCTGCCGGAATAGCCACCCGGCCGAACTCTGAGGTGCCTCGACGGTCTGTAGTACGCCCGTGACGCTGACATCGGCCATTCTCCGGTCAAGTACGGACTTGAGAGTGGCCGATGTCCTTTTCATCTTTTCCGGTAACCGTTCAGTTCCCCTGGCAGGTTGGGGCCGGGGGCGGAATGGTAGCAGAATATTAGCGAATGGCGGAGTGGGTTGAAGGCAGCAGCGAGGGCGCCGGCTGCTGAGACACGGCCGCGTCACAGGCCATCCTGAGATAGTCGAGGACGTTGCGCTGCTGCTGGCGCAGGGTATCGCGTACCGTGAGCAGGCGCTCTACGAAACGGCTGCCTTCGGCACTGTGGGTACCGAAGCTGGTGTGACGCCACAACACGCCATGGCGAAGGGCTCGTTCGGCTTCGTTGTTGGTCGGCTCGACGCCGGGCCGGCGTGCGCAGGTCCACAGGGCCGGCCCGAGGTCGAGGAGATTGGCGCAGGTGGCCGCCGTCTTGGCGTCGGCGAACTGCTGCCCATAGCACAAATGAAAACGAAAGCGCAGACACAAATCGTCGATATAGTCCTGGAAGCGGGCGCGGGACAGGGTGCCGTCGCGGACTTGATGCCACCAGGTAAACAGCTGCTCGCTGCGGTCCAACAGGTGTTGACCGACGCGCCCGGCCTCTCCGCCCCGGGCCACGAACTCCTCGAAGGCGCGCCGCAGATGAGCCCAGCACACGTGCCGGCGTCGTAGCGGCAGATGCGCGTAGGCCGAATAGCGATCGGAGCCGACCACCGCCCGGTTGTCCGCACCCAGCACCTCATCGACCCCGTCCCGTCCCCGGCTTGGGCGAATGGCGAACACGGTGACGCCGGCCGTCACCGCGGTCCACAACCAGGCCTTGGCGCGGCGCTGGCGCCAGCCGGTCTCGTCGACGTTGACGAGGCCCTGTCGGCGAACGAAGGCGCGCGCCTCCTCGACCGGAGCCGCCAGGGCCGCGGCCACCTCCCGTTCCAGTCGGCTGACCGTACCCAGCGACACCTCGAGGCCGAAGGCGTCGGACAACAACGCCCGGATGTTGCGCTTGCTCAGCCGGTAGGCCCCGGCCAGCAGGCCGACCCAGGCTTGCACGCTGGGACCGAAGGTGTGGCGCGACACGCCCTCGGGCCAAACCGGCTGCGGTCAGGCGGTCGCAGTGACCGCAGCGCAGGGTGTGCAACTGATACTCGATGACCTCGGCCCGCAGCGGCGGGAGGACGACTTCCTGGTGACGCTGCGGATGAGGATCGTCTCCCGTCAACGGGTGCCCGCATCCGTGGCACGTACTCGGCTTGACCGGGATCCGTTCGTCCACCTGCTCCACCGATACCCACGAGCGGCCGGGTCCTTCGTGCCCGGGCTGTCCGCCCGGCGAGCGCCCCGAGGATCGGCGTCGGGAGGTGTCGGTGCGCGGCGAGGAGGAAGCGCCCGATTGCGACGAGGCGGCCCGGGCACCGCGGCGGGAGCGCCCCTTGCGGCGGGCCAATTCCCGCTCCAGCTCCCCGATGCGCGCCGTCTGTTGTTCCACGATCTGCTCAAGCTGGACAATGCGCTGGCGCAGGTCGCCTTCGGAAATCGTACTCTCAGGAGGTCTCTTCATGGGGTCGCCGTATCCAGGGAAATCTGCAACACACAACCGATCCCGAAGATACCGACGAACCCGAAAACCCGCTTAGGTATTTCTTTATATGCTCAAACTACTGCAGGGGGGACTGAACGGTTACTTTTCCGCAGCTTAATTCAGACGAAATTGAGGAGATTCCTCTATGCCACCCTTGTCATTCCGTATTGCCACCTCCATCCTGCTGGCAACACTCTCTTCGGAGGCGCAGTTTCAGGATCGCGTTTATCCATTTACCGAGCTGACGGACGAGATGCGGGCGCGAATCGACCTGAAAGACGGTTCAGTGGAAGACTGGCTGGAGATCCTCGGCGAGTCTACGTTGACGCCACTGGATTTCATTACTAGTCCTTGGTTTTCTGAGTATGACCCATCGTCGTATGACTTTCGCATCTGGCTGGCGTGGCACGATGCCAGCGACCACCTGTTCGTGGCCGCAGAAATCGTGGACGACATCCACCTGATTACGTACGAACGAGAAAATGATGTAGGGTTAGGACCCAACGGCGATGCATCCGTGCGTTTTTACGTTGACGGGGACAAGAGTGGCGGAGGACCGTTATGGGAGGCGCACGCTGAGAATAACATGCAGCAGGCGCAGATATATTCAGCGTTTGCGAGAACCTATAACAACGACAGCAACGTCGGCCTGTTTGAGGTGAGTCTTTATGCGCCTTGGGTGCATAAGGTACCCTATGCCGATGGCGGCGGAACCATAGTCGACAGCCAGCCCATCCTCTCGGTAGTCGAATTTTACGTTACTCCATTTGATCGACTGATCTGGGATGACCCTGAGGAAAGTGTCATCTCGGACCTCTTTGTCGGAAAGACGATTGGGTTTGCTCTGTTCATGGCGGACGTGGACATCGACGCGGACATCCCTCCTCCAGAAAGTATTCACAGTTTGCTCGGCCCGGATGCGTCTTTTGATGAGGATAATTTTACCCAGTCCGACCATTGGGCTCATGGAATTCTTCTGGGTGCAGATCGTGGTACCGCCGTGGAAAACGTACCTTGGGCCCGCATCAAGGCCAACTTGTTGAAATAGCCAGGATATCGCCCCGGCCAGCTTGGGGGGAGTTTCGATGTTTTCTCACTTGTCTCGCCAGAACCGCAGTTTTCAATTTAATCAGGCACGCAAACAACAGGCCGGCCAATAATGAACCATAGTCGAACCGTTCGTTTCTGGGTTCTCAGGTATGGTTTCGTCCCAGTCACCCTGGTGGCGATTGCCTGTTCCAATCAGCCGGAAGCAGAAAAACCTTCCACTGATTTGGTGTCCGTGGCGTATTTGTGCTTGCTAGTGAGGCAAAACCACTGGCGCTCCGGTAACTGCGTAGGTAGTACCGGAGGTTCGTTGTGAGGTTGACGTCGGCCATTCTCAAGGGCAAGCATTACTTCCTTGGGGATGGTCGATGTTTTCATCTACATTGCATAGCAGCTTCAACCAAAGGACCCAATCCAGGAGAAATCCCCGTATGGGAGCGCTTCCTTTCCGTATTGCAACCACCTTCCTTCTGATTGCGCTTACCTCCGAGGCACAGTCTCAAGACCGCCTGTATCCCATTCCCGAGCTGACCGACGAGATGCGGGTTGGAATCGACCTGATGGATGGTTCGGTGGAAGACTGGTCGGAGGTCCTCGGCGAACCGATGTTCACGGCACTGGATTTTGCAACCGCCCCTACTTGGTCCGGTTACGACCCAGCCTCGTTCGATTTTCGGATTTGGTTGGCATGGCACAATGTCGGGAATCACCTTTTCGTAGCAGCAGAGATGGTCGACGATTTTGTCCACGAGCATTCCGGCGAACGTTTTGGGGTCTATCCGGGTTTTTCAACGCCGAAACGTAAGTACGGAAAGTACCTGAGCCCTTGCTGTTCATCTGAGTACATGACAAGGCCATAGGTCGTTCCCTATGCTTGGTGTATCCCCATCAAGCACTCCCCAGGAAAGGGAAGGGAAGGCGACCTATGACCGCTATGAAGTTCGTCTCCAAGCTGTTCAAGTTCAAGGGGTTTGGCGCTGTGGGCGTGTGGTTCGAAGGACACGGGGAGGAAGCGGCCGTCGTGGTCGCGGTGAAGCCCCAAAGGAACGGGTGCCGGTGTCCCGAGTGTGGGCGCCGGGGCAAGATCGTACGGATCATGGAGCCCCGCCGCTGGCGCGACGTCCGCATTTGCGGCCGTACCGTCTGGTTGTACCACCGCCCTCGAGAGATCCGCTGTCCGACCCACGGCCGGCACGTCGAGGAGGTGCCCTGGGCAGCGCCCTCGGCCCGGGTCAGCTACCGCTTCGAATACCTGCTGCTGACCTACTGCCAGTGGATGCCGCAGGTCACCGCCGCGCGCTTGCTGGGCCTGGCTCCTTCGACCCTGTCCGACCAGGTGCACCGGCTCATCGAGCGCCGGCGTACAGGCCATCGCATCCGCGCGCTGACGACCCTCGGCATCGACGAGATCTCCTACGCCAAGGGCCATAAATACGCCACCCTGGTCTACGACCTGGAGCGCTCCTGTGTCGTCTGGATCGGCAAGGGCAAGGCCCGCGAAACGATCGATACGTTCTTCCGGGACCATCTCAGCGCCTTCCGGAAGGCCCGTATCCGCTGGGCCTGCTGCGATATGAGCGAGACCTTCATCGGCGCCATCCGCCAGCACTGCCCCAACGCCCAGCTCGTCCTGGACCGATTCCACGTCGTCAAGGCCCTCAACGAAGCCGTCGACGAGGTGCGCAAGGAACAGTGGCGGCAAGCCTGCGGCGAGGACCGCAAGCTGCTCAAGGGCCTGCGCTGGGTGCTGCTGCATCACTCCGCCCGGCGCTCGCCAAAGGACCGGCGCACGCTCCAAACCCTGGAGAAGGCCAACCGCCGCATCTACCGCGCCTGGCGCCTGAAGGACGAGTTCGAGCACTTCTGGCGCTACAAGGCGCGCTGGGCCGCCGAACGCTTCCTCAAGAAGTGGACGACGGCGGCCCTGCGCAGCCGCCTGGAGCCCCTGCGCAGGTTCGTCAACACGGTGCGCAAGCATGCGGCCGGCATCACGGCCTTCGTCGACACGCACCTGACCAACGCCGCCGCCGAAGGGCTCAACCGCATCATCCGCATGGTCAAGAATCGAGCCAGTGGATTTAAATCTCTGGATGCCTTTGCCGACCTCATTTACCTGTGCGTCGGAGACCTCGATATCCCTGCGCAGATTCCGGCCCGATTCCGTACCGTGTGAATCACTCAATATCTCTCTCTGTACATGCTATAAAATGTCCTTTGAAAAACCCGGATATAGCCACGTTTTGCAAGTACACCGGGCGTAGTCAGGGGCGATCAACTCGTTTTCATTTTTGTTGACGGGGACCGAAGCGGTGGAAGCTTGCTAATTCACAATGCATCCGGGCTCACATATCCCATGCAGCAGGCGCAATATTATGAAGCGTTTCCAGGAACATATAATAACGACAACAATGTCTCTCTGTTTCTGGTCAGTCGTCATACGGACTGGGTGCACCAGGCACCCTATGCCGACGGCGGCGGTGTGATGATTGACAGCCAGCCACACTTCGGTGTAGTGGAATTTTACGTCACTCCATTTGACCGGCTGATCTGGGATGACCAGGAGCAAAGTATCATCTCCGATCTTTTCCCCGGAAAAACGATAGGGTTCGGTCTTGAGCTAGGTGATGTTTGATGAAGATTATAATACAATAGAGAGTGTATTCTATTTGTACGGATCGGGAATGTGGGGGGACGATCCTATGAAATCGTCCGACCTTTTGGCTCGAGGAGTCCTTACGGAGGCAGGGAACCCAGTGGATGATACCATTGTAAACAGCGTCTCATGGGCCCGCATCAAGGCCAGCCTGTCGGAATAGCCAAGCTATCTACCGGACTACATAGTCACATGCCGACTATATGAACCATAGCCGAACCGTTTGTTCCTGTGTTTTCGGGTATGGATCCGCCTTTCTCACCCTGGCGGCAATTGCCTGTTCCAGTCCGCCTGAAACACTTAAAATAACGGACATGATGGGCCAATGGAAAAACGTCCATTCGAAAACCGACCACCTCACGCGGGTCGAAATACACCAGCCGGACTCAACCGACCAATTTCTCGTCCGAATGTGGGGTTCCTGCCACCCGGAAGACTGCTTCTGGGGAGACAACACCGGCGCAGTTATTGTTGATGAGGCAAACTCTCGAGGGACACCTGAACTGTCCCTCGAGTGGGAGTTCGAATCCTCGACATCTGAGCAACGGATCCAGTTAATCGGAAAGAACCTCCTGCAGGTTGATACGCACAAGCGATTTCGCGAACCGGATCTTGAGTTCGATGTAACAGATCGGTTCAGACGATCGGGCGAACCATGAAATTGAGGCAGGCTAGCCCGAAGGTGGGAGCGGTTTGGGAAAGCATGGACCGAGGAAGGTGTTTTCATCGCGCCGATTATCGCTGTCGGGTCGCTTGGAACGCGGGGGTAGCGGGGGTAATCGTCGCGGCCATGGTCAGTTTCCCTCCCCTCGAGGGAAGTCCCCGGCCCTTCCAGTAATTCCAGATTTTACCTGACGTCCCTTTGGTTTGCTTGATCTTGGAAGCGAAGACACTGAACTCAGCAGACCTTCGATCCTCCTTCCCAAGAAGCGCGTCGAGTCGGTAGCAATCTATCCCGGTGGTTCACAGACCGATTTCCTGGAATCGAACGTCACCTGGGCCCGCATCAAGGCCAGCTTGTCCGAGTAACTCCCCCGCAATTCACCGCCTTCCTACGAGAAGTTCCAGGATTCGTGATATGCCCAAGGTGGGAGAAACGGTAACCATGTACCTGGGCCATACCAGTCCTCCATTGCCCAAAACGTACCCTCAAAAGAAATCGAAGCGCCGACTACCGCACCCCGGTAATTCTGGTCAGCTCGGCCTTGCGGTCGACGAACGCCTGCGGCGGCGGCGTCAGGATCGCGCGCTTGCGCTCGTCAACCCTTTCCCATGAGTCGGCATCCGTCGGGCTGAAGAAGTTCCCGGGGCCGGAGTAGGCTTCCCCCCGCTCCGTGTACTTGTAGAAGAGCGTGGTCCGCGTGCTCGGCGCCGTCCAGGGCAGGGTGACGTGAAACAGGGCCTCGGTGAAGATGATGGCGGCGCCGGCCCGGGCTGGAACGCGGGTGACCATCGGATGCACCCCTTTGGACAGATCGACCCAGGCTTCCGGGACGGGGTTATGCCCCTTGTGCGAGCCCGCCAGGCATCCGAAACCCCCGCCGTTGCAGACGGTGTCCTCCAGCTCGTACGCCACGGTTACAAGGCCGTTGGAAAAGGCTCCGGTCTCGGGATCGCGGGCGAAGTAGATGGGTGTCAGCTCATGCGGCCGATCGGGATTCAGCAGGCGTCCGTTGCCGCCGTGAAGGCGCCCCCCGGCGAGGTCTTTGTTGAAGGTGCCGTGGGTGTGGACGTTGATGTGGTCGATGCGGAAGGGAGGGAGTCCTCCGGGTCGCCGGCCACCGTATATCTCTTCCAGGATGTCAGAGACCACCGGGACGTCGAGAAGATCGACGAACGCCTGCGACCAGAAACTGTCCCGGTCGGCGTGCTGCGAGTGGAGCTCCGGGCCTTTGGCGTCGACGGTTTCCTTCAACTCCGCAACCTGCCCGGAGGTAATCGCGTTTTCCACCGTGAGGAATCCCCAGGTGTCGAAGGCGAAGCGCTGTTCCTCATCCATCCTGAATCACCCCTTTCTGGCGAGAGGCATGGGTTTCCGCACCCTGTGCGGTTCACAGGTAGAGAAAGGCACCATGTTCGATTTCTCTGTCAAGGGACCGGCACGCCCGGGTCAGGGGAGGTCTCCGGGCAGAAGTCGCCCCGGTTTGCCGGACACATATGAGCCCAACCATCGCCCCCACAATGTCGCGGGGATGTTTTTCCATGCCGCGGAGGCAGGGGGTAGACCGAGGGCTCGGGTCGGGCTCGTGGAGAAGGAAGCGCTTGGGGGCGGATATCAGCGAGGGGGGAGGCAGCAGGGGGAGCTACCTTGGCGCTTTTCCATCTTTCGGGAGGGCGTGTTCGACCGCGGCGCAGTTATGGAAGGCGCGCCCCCCCGGCCGAAGGCCAGACGCGACCTCAGGAGTTGGAACTTCTACCTGAGATTCTTGCGAACGCCTCCTGCGCCGGCAGGAAGGATGTGCCGACACAGGAAGCGGTACGGAATCAAGGCATTTCCGACGAGTCTGCGAGACCGCAGCGTATCGACGCAAAGTACCTTGGGTACGGATGCTTCGGCTTCAGCCCTTGAGCCGGTTGATCGTCCTCGTGACGAGTACGGTTACGGCGCCGGCGAACAGAGCGATGACCGCCTGATCGAGGATGGCGTCCAAGCGGTCGCCAACCATCGCGAGAATCTCCTGGTCCAGCACGTTCATTCCCGCTGCACCTCCGGCGGCAAGGGTGACGACCAAGTAGGCGGTCGCGTCCTCGGCATCGACCCCCACTGCCCCGTACACCAGGCCCAGAACGACCAGCGCGAGGGTCAGGATGCCCCCTGCGATGGGGTCGCCTAACAAGCCCTGGATTATGGCCAGCAGGGTGATCAGGCCAATGATGATTCTGACTACCATTTCTTCCTCCTGCGATTGATGGTGTCACTTTCCAGCGCCCGACCTCCCGTGGCGGTCACGGAAGGATATGGGCGGCGGGAATGGTGCCACCAGTGGGGAAAAAACTTCCTCAGAAATCGGATTTCATGCTGTTTTGCATCCGGCCGCAATCGGCGGCCTCGTGCCTGTCGACAACTCTTTCAGATATCCGGGCCATTGCCCGGCTTCCGTGATCGTTTCCCCGACCGGCGAACTCTGATGGAAATGGTGGAATGGATATGTGGGAGAGGTACGGTATTTTCGGGCGCCCATCAAGGGAATTTTGGGGTTCTCCCGGGCAGGGGAGGACGCACGCGATTGCCGGATGAAACCCCAACCGGTTGTGGACACCGTTCCGAACCCCCGCACCTGGAGAAGCCCCATGCGCTTGTCGGATTTCCCCGTACTGACCTTCGACACCTATGGAACCCTGATCGACTGGGAGAGGGGCATCTGGGAGGCGCTGCAGCCGCTCCGCTCGCGTCTGGCCGACCCACCGGCCCGGGACGAAGCCCTGGCAGCATTCGCCCGCGCGGAATCCGCCTGCCAGGAGGAGGCGCCCGGAATGCTTTACGCCGATATCCTTGCGGCCAGCCACCGCATCCTGGCCCGGGACTGGGGCTGCCAACCGGACGATGCCGAGAGCATCCGCTTCGGCCGGTCGGTCGGTGACTGGCCGGCCTTCGAGGACGCCGCCGATTCGCTGGCCTATCTGAAGCGCCGCCACCGGCTGGTCACCCTGACCAACTGCGACCGCGCCAGCTACCGGGGCAGCGCCGCCCGCCTCGGGAATCCCTGGGATGCGGTGCTCACCGCCGAGGAGATCGGTTCGTACAAGCCCGCGGCGGCCAACTTCGAATACCTGCTCAATCGGGTGAAAGCCGACTATGGCTGCGGTCCCGCAGGGGTTCTGCATGTCGCGCAGAGCCTCTTCCACGACCACGTGCCCGCCAAGAGGATGGGACTGGCGACCGCCTGGATCGACCGGCGCGCCGGCCGCGGCGGCGGGGCGAGGGCACCGGTCCAGGAGGAGGTGGCCCCGGATTTCCGTTTCGACAGCATGGCGGAACTTGTGGCCCGGCACCGGGCCGAGCGAGGCTGAATGGGTAAGTCACTGCCGCCGGGTAAACAGCGGCGGATTCAGAGACCATCGGGTCAGGCTCCAAAATCAGAGAGCCGTCGAGCCTGACCGTTCTGTGTGCAGTAATTCGCCCCCGCTCAGATCGTGCGCATCCGCTTGAGCGGGCAAGGGCAGGAGGAAAGAGGCCTACTTCAAAGACGCCTTGATCCGTCCCCATGTAACGGACTCGACTGCTGTATCCTGAGCGGGAAGCAACAGTCCATCGAGGAAGAAATCGGCTGCGACGCGATGGAAATCCCGCGAACTGCCGTAATCATGTATTTCTGTCGGATACCAGGAATAACCAGAACAGTCGAGGCAATCGGGGTCGTAATCCTTTTCGATGATTTCGGTGGAGAAGCCGATGACCTGGTGCGCGGACAGCTCGCTGAATCCGGTTTTTTCGACGTCGTCCCATGCATCCCACCAGTCATATGGCGTGACATACATCTCGATCACAATGACAACAGGGTTTTCTCCCGCGACCATACCACCCGCGTCTCCGTAGGGAGGACGAACCTTCCAGGAATCGGGTATTCCACCACAAAATCTCCATCTTCCCGGATTCGCTCTGATTTCGTTTTCCAAAAGCGGACCGGTTGCTGTTCGAGCAACAGCCGAATACCTCTGCGTTTCTCCAAATAGCCAGATAGACCTCTCACTGGAAGGATCATCCCACCAGCCTTTCTCTCTTCCTGAGCCTCCACTGTGATCGGCGTCGAGTTGGAAGACGACGCTATCGTAGTTGAACATCTCGTTTCGCCACCTTTCCGTATCCGTATAGTCATGCTCGTTTCGGTATTCGTCATCAGCGATGATGAAGGCGGCGTAGATGCGATCCGGTTCGTCATGCCAGGCCAGCCAGATGCGGAAGTCGAGATTGGCCGGATCAAGGGGTTCCAGGTCGAAGATGACTTTGAAATCCAGCAGGGTCATACTGGGTTCGCCGACCTCGTACCACTCGTCGATCAACCCGTCGTGTATATCGATCTTCTCCAGCATCTCATCCGTAAGCTCGTAGAAGGGGTACAGGCGATTTCCGCTGTGCGCTTCAGCTAGCCCTGTCAAAATCAGGACCACTAAAAATCGATTCATGAGGGCGATCCTTTTTTTGCCGGATGTGGTCGCAGAACAGCTCTTGGGCATCCGAATCACTACCAGCCTTTCCAGCTCCCGTCTTCGTGCCGGTACTGGCGGTACTCCATGGGCACGTGAGGCATCTTGGCGATATCCGCTTCTTTTACCTCGACCCCGAGCCCGGGCCTTCCTGGGGTGTTGACATACCCCCCTTCGATGCGCAGGTCGTGCTCCATGTACCTGTCGAAGTGCTGCAACTGGTGGGACTCCTGGATCAGGAAGTTGGGGGTCGCCGCGTCGGCGTGGAGGGAGGCGACGTACAGCAGTCCCCCGACCCCGAGGTGGGGGGCCATCAGGATCTGCTGCTGCTCCGCCCGGCGGGCGATCTCCATGTAGCTTGCCAGGCCGAAGCTGTGTCCGATGTCGGGTTGCAGGAAGGAGACGGCCCGCTCCCGGATGAGCGGCTCGAAGCCGGGCAGGTCGAAGATCTTCTCCCCCGTGGCGATCGGCACCGGGCTGTTGCGCGAGACGTCGAGGAGGGCCTCGAGCGAGCCGACCTTGCAGGGTTCCTCGAGGAAGAGCGGGCGGTACGGGGCGACGCGGCGGGCGTACTCGATCGACAGCTCCGGGTGCGGGCTGCCGTGGGTGTCGAGCATGATGTCGAACCCGGGACCTGCCGCCTCGCGCATGGCGGCGACCGCTGCGGTGCTGTTGGCCAGGGCCTGCTCGTCCATCGGCCAGACCCGCTCTTCCAGCGGGTTGCCCTTGACCCCGGCGTACCCGGCGGCCTGCACTTTCAGCGCCGAGGCGGCCGCGGCTTCCGGGGTGCTGAAGTCGCCGCCGCTGTACACGCGGATGCGGTCGCGGCGGGCCCCTCCGAGAAGGGTGTGGACGGGGACACCCCAGGCCTTGCCGGCGAGGTCGTGGAGGGCGATGTCGACCGCGGCTATGGCGGTGCCGAGGACGGCCCCTCCTTTCCAGGGACTGCGGTTCTGCAGGTCGTCGGTGATCGCGGTAATACCGAGAGGGTCCCGGCCGACCAGCAGCGGTTCCCAGTCGCGCAGCATGGCCGCGACCGGTGAGGTGAGCCATTCCCCGGAGCCTTCCCCCCAGCCGCAGATTCCCGCGTCAGTCTCGATCTTGAAGAAGAGCCAGTCCTTGGCGGGCGTGGCGGGAAGCAGCTCGTCCCGGTCGTCGGTGATGGTCTGGCCTTCGCCGACGTGGGTGAACTTGTAGGTCCTGATGCCGGTGATCTTCATTACGAGTCCTCTGCGATCTGCTGTTTAACCGAATGCCAGTTGTTTATGGCCATCATCGGCTGGGTATCCTGATATCGCAACGGGCTGCCCGGGGCCGGTCAGGCGGGGCGGCCAGTCAATCCGGCTATTGCTCTTTCTGTTCGAGGGAGGCTGCAAGACGGGCAAACTCGACGATGGGCTCGAGATCCCGGATCGCCCCGACAACTTGCTCGTAGTCGAGGTGTTTGCGCAGCTCGACCAGGTAGGTCACGAGGAAAGAGCCCTGAGCTTTATCAGCCGCATTCGGCGCAGGAACAGGTCGAGATCCGCGGCGCGCAGTTGGACGTCCCGGCAGAAGGCGTGATCCGGTTCGGGGTCGGCCACGTACACCCGGACCCCCTCCGTAATTGCATGGCGTCCGAGACCGGGAGGTACGTCGTTGAGAATGACGAGGTCGACTTCGTTGTTACCCAGGACGTGGATCAGTTCGGCGGTGAGCCGGACCCGTTCCTCGGCACGTTGTTCGCGCAAAGGGAAGCAGGCACGGTCCAACAACACCGCGACGTCGACGTCGCTATCGGCATGCGTCCGGCCGCGGGCGGCGCTTCCGTAGAGGTAGACCGAGGCCACTCCGACCGGCCGCACCCGGTGGAAGAACTCGCGCAAGGCGCTCTCGGGTTTTCTGCTTTCCGTTGTGTGCGTGGGGCGATTCACTGTTGGATCTCCAAGCCCGGAATATAAGCCACGAACAGGAGAATCTTGAGTGGGTTGCGGCGAGTCTGCAATTCTCCTTGGACAGGGACTGGGAATTGGCCTGGATGAATTGAAGGCTCCGGATTCAGGTTATCCTCGCTGGCGAGCCATTCCTGCCAAAAATTAAAGATAGGAGTGTCGTTAAGTAGTCCGTACCCTGTCTCAAGGGGTTGGTCTTCCTGGTTTTTTTGGATCCCGGACGCTCGATGTAATACACATAAGTATATATCATATATCGGCGTATATCGCCGCATCCGCAGAGAAGCGAATGATGGAGCGCACGACAATCCGGATGCGAGTACCATCGTTCCGGGATGGATTGCGGTTCCGATGTCATGGTCTGGCGCTGCTGATCACCTGCGCGGCAACCGCGGACAGCGTCGAGGCGCAACCCGGTTACACACTCCAGGGCAACCAGATCGTCGTCGACCGGCCCTCCCACTGGCGAGCCTGGACGGTCAACGCAGGCATCTCCGACATCCGTCCCGACGGCACGGTCGCCCCTCGTTTCGTGCGCAAAGGAATCAACGCCGCCTTGGATGCTACCGAGTATGCGGTACAGGCGCGCGGCGGCGTGGATGCCGGCTCCAACCCGCATCTTGCGGCCCACCTGATCGACGGCGACCCGCACACCTTCTGGGAGCCCGACCTCGACGCCCCGCCCGAAGACTGGTGGGTTCAGATCCGGCTGGGGCGGCTGGTCGTGGTCGAGAAGGTTGTTCTGAAGTTCGTGGGAGAAGAAACCGGGGACCCGTTTCTTCAGTTCGACCTGTTGGGATGGCGCCAGATCCCGCCGACGGGACGGGTCGCCAAGTACACGCTGCTCGGCACGGATGTCTCGAAATTCTGGTCCCTCTTCAAGTCGGACCGTCCCAACAAATCGCAACGTCTGTTTGAAATAGTGCCGGAAACGACCGAGGCGGCCAGCGAAGAGTTCGTCGGCGAGCCGTTGGATTTCATCCACGTCCTCGTAACGGACAGCGATGTTGACCGCATGAGAGAGGTGGCCCCCGATACCTACGCCGAGCTTCCGGCGGAGGCGAAGGGGAGGGTGGAGTACTATCGCAGCGGGGGCGGGCGTCAGACCCTGACGACGAAGGAGAACTACGAGCGGCTGGCTCCGGAAAAGAAAGGGCGTATTCGCTATTTCCAGCGGGAGCGTCCCCGCCTTGCGGAAGTGGAAGTATGGACGATCGGCGACAACCTGAATTACCAGCGGGTGGCTCAAGGGGGTGAGACCAGGCTGCGAGTCAATGCCGACATGCAGACCCCCCAGGGGACGGGCCGTGTGTTGCCGTTAGCAGAAGTGGTCACGGACGGCGATTACTCTACCGCGGCGAGCAGTGGTTCGACGAGGTGCGGATCACGGCGACTGCGGCCACGACTCTGAAGCTGCTGGAGGTGCTGACCGGGAGCCTGGAAGACTTCGCCAACGGGCACGAGCAGCGGTATTCGCCGGATCAGCTGGAGATGGCGCGCAGCCTCGGAGATACCCTGCAGTTCCGCCTGCCGTCACCGATCCGTAGCGGGGTCGACCTGGTAGAGGTGCGCATGGAGCCGGTGACCTACACCCAGAGCGTAACGTTCGAAGCGGAGGTCAAGGCCAGCGGGTTGGACGGGGCCTGGCAGGAGGTCGATGCCGGGGACGCCACCGACTTGGCACCCGGCCGAACCAATGTGGCGCTGGCCTTCGCGGACAACGCGGTGCTTACCGGTCTCGAGGTCGAGCCTCCGCTTTTCACGCCGAACGGGGACGGGTTCAACGACGCGGCGACGTTTTCCTTCAGCCTGAACCGGCTGACAGGGGAGAGGTCGGTGGGTGTATCGGTGTACGATCTCGGCGGCAGGCTGGTGCGCAAGCTCGGGGAGCGCCGCACCGATCCCCGGGGGAGGTACGAGATCGTCTGGGACGGGGAGGGGGATTCGGGGCGGAAGGTGCCGCCGGGGGTCTACCTTGCCAGAATATCCGTGGAAGCCGAATCCGATCGCGCCGAACAGACCCGGATTACGCGATGGGTGCGGGTGGTTTACTGAAAACCCTGAAAAACCCTATGCCTCGGTTTGCGATACCCATGCTGCCAAAAGCTTCTTCCTTGAGGGCAGGGGTGTTCCTGGCGGTGTTTCCCGCCCTGTCCGGTGCGGAGACGACGATCTACCGGTTCGGGGGCGCGGATCTGCCGCCGCCCGCGGATGCCAACCGGGCGGGAGTGCGCTTCCGGCAGATGCGCTGGGCGGAATTCGATGCCCTGAAGGGAGGAGAGGCAGCGCGGGTCTACATGGACGAGCAGGTACTCTCTCCCTGGGTGTACGACCCGCAGGTCAACAGCGCCTCGATGTTGTGGAAACCGCAATCCGGACTTCATGCTCTATTCGATGGGGACGAAAATACTTTTTGGCGGAGCGTCTCCTACGAATGCGGAATGTCCGTTGGCACGAGGTGCACCGACCGCTACGCCCTTCCCGGCGTCCTCAACATCGAGTTCGCCGATCGGGTGTTCGTCGAACGCATTCGGTTGATCTCCGGTGGGATCATAGAACCGTTGAGCCCTGTCAATACGACCAAGGTCGTACGTAACCTCGGGGTCTCCTCCTTCCTGTTGCAGCTACCGGAAGCCGAGACCCTGCTGCATCCGTTCCAGGTGGAGGTCAACGAAAACAGGGCACCGCTTCTGGACGTGGAAATGACGAACGAGCAGCCTGTGGCCGGCATGCAGCTCGCCCTCGGTGCCCACGCCACGGAACGGGAGATCACCGAAATAGAGATCTACGCCCGCGGGGTTTCTCGCCTGGCTTCCTATGTCGCCGACATCATCGATTTCGGCAGGCCCGCGGTATGGGGAAGCCTCAAGTGGAAGTTCGATGAAGCGCCGGCTTCCTCCATCTTCCTGCAGACCCGGAACGGCGAGGATGCCGATCTCCTCAAGTACTGGAAATACACCGGGATCGGTGACCAGAAGGTCGGGGTGACCAGGGAAGAGTACGACCAGCTCCGGCGCAGCCAGCGGGCTCCGCCGACGTACAACTACGACAGCTGGAACAACTGGACTCCGCGTTTCAACGTCACCCGGGAACAAGGGGAGCCTCCAATTTATCCCGGTCCGCGCCGCTCCTTTCAGTTCAGCCTGGACTTCATCTCCCAGGAAAACGCGGGTACTCGCCTGGAGTTTTTAGAGTTTCGGGCCTCGGATGCCGCCGTTTCCCAAGTTGTCGGGGAGCTTGCCCCCGTAGAGGTGAGGGCCGGTCCGCCTACCCGGTTCACCTACGCCCTCAAGGCGCGCCTCCAGGACGGGGACGCCGGCTTCGACCGGGTGGAAATCCAGTCCGTCGCCGCCCGGTTCAACCGGCTGCGCGAGGTCCGCATCGACACGTCCGTCGTTCCCTTCGAAGCGGTTTCTCAGGAAGACAGGCGCCTGGTGGTCGGTTTGCCGAGAATCGATCAGATGCTGTCGGATGCGATTGTCGAGGTGGTTTTCGACGCCCAGGTGTTGCGCTACGGGGCCGCCTTCAGGGCCCACCTGATCGACAGCGAGCGGCCGTTCGACGTGCCGCAGCCGGTGGTCGCCGGCGACGTCATCGACGAGGTGTTCAGCGACCGGGTATGGATCGAGACCTCGGTGGCGGTGCGGTCCGTGCTCGAGGCGCAGGTGCTGCCGGCGGTGCTGACGCCGAACGGGGACGGCATCAACGACGAGGTCCGGATCTTCTACGACCTCGTCGAAACGACCGGAGGCGTACCGGTCGAAGTGGAGATATTGGATCTGTTCGGGCGGAAGGTGCGCAGGATCTACAGCGGCGCGGACCGGATCGGCCACTACGAGCGGGTGTGGGACGGCAGGAACGGCGAGGGAGAGACGGTTCCTCCAGGGATTTACATCTGGAGGATTTCCGGCGAACTGGAGCGCGGAAGCGCGGCGCGGACCGGGATCCTGTGCGTTTCCTATTGAGGCGGGGATGGTCGGAATGCGTATCCCAGGGAATGGCCCCATCCATCGTGAACGCCGTTTCAATCGAGTCCTGGTTTTAAAGAAGTGACAACTGATTCTGGACAGGGAGTTGAAGCAGGCACCGGGCGCCGGGTTCGAGCAAGGTATCATTTACCTGCGCTGCTGATCATCTGCGCGGCAACCGCGGACAGCGTCGAGGCGCAACCCGGTTACACATTCCACGGCAACCAGATCCTTGTTGACCGACCCTCCCACTGGGAAGCCTGGACGGTCAACGCCGGCATCTCCGACATCCGTCCCGACGGCTCCGTCGCCCCCCGTTTCGTTCGCAAACGGATCAACGCGGCCCTGGACGCCACCGAGTATGCGGCCAAGGTGCAAGGCGGTGCGGATGCCGGCTCCAACCCGCATCTTGCGGCCAACCTGATGGACGGGGACCCGCACACCTTCTGGGAGCCCGATCTCGACGCCCCTCCCGAAGAATGGTGGGTTCAGATCCGGCTGGGCCGACTGGTCGTGGTCGAGAAGGTTGTTCTGAAGTTCGTGGGAGAAGAAACCGGGGACCCGTTTCTTCAGTTCGACCTGTTGGGATGGCGCCAGATCCCGCCGACGGGACGGGTCGCCAAGTACACGCTGCTCGGCACGGATGTCTCGAAATTCTGGACCCTCTTCAAGTCGGACCGTCCCAACAAATCGCAACGTCTGTTTGAAATAGTGCCGGAAACGACCGAGGCGGCCAGCGAAGAGTTCGTCGGCGAGCCGTTGGATTTCGTCCACGTGCTGGTGACGGACAGCGATGTTGACCGCATGAGGGAAGTGGCTCCGGATACCTACGTCGAGTTTCCCGCGGAGACGAAGGGGAGGGTGGAGTATTATCGCAGCGGCGGCGGCCGTCAGACCCTGACGACGAAGGAAAACTACGAGCGGCTGGCTCCGGAAAAGCAGGGGCGGATTCGCTATTTCCAGCGGGAACGCCCCCGTCTGGCGGAATTGGAAGTATGGACGATCGGCGACAACCTCAACTACCAGCGGGTGGCTCAGGGCGGCGAGACCAGGCTGCGAGCCAATGCCGACAAGCAGAATCCCCAGGGTTCGGGCCGGGTCTTTTCGTTGGCAGATGTGGTCACCGACGGCGACTATTCCACGGCCGCCAATTTTTCAGCTTTTGGAAACAGGCTCAATACCTTTTTCGAGGACCTGGGCACCCTCTTCTGGTTGGATACCGTGCATTTCCTTACGCATGGCGGAATTGGAAAACAGACCCTTGAGATTTCCGACGGCAGGCTTGCACCCGACGGCAGTATTCTCTGGACGGAATTCAACTCCGATGCAAAGGGCGACTGGCGGATTCTTGATATGGAGCCAACCAAGGTCCGCTTTCTGCGGTCGCGATTTTCCGCCCAATTTTCCGCCAGTATTCAGGAGGTGATGTTGTACGGGGAAGGATACGTCGCCGAAGTCGCCTTGACTTCGAAGGTCATCGAGCTGGGGCCGCGCAAGAGTCTGGTTTCGATCGAATGGGAAGCGGACACCCCGCCGGGTACCGGGGTGGAGCTGGCGACGCGCACCGGCAATTCCCTGAGGGAGGAACACGTCTACCACAACAGCGACGGAATCGTCGTATCGGAAGTACAGTACAAACGCCGTCTCCCCCGCCCGAAACAGGGAGAGGTGCTCACCCGGCTGATCCCGGACGGCACGTGGAGCCCGTGGAGCGGTTCGTACCTGAAGCCGGGAGAGGAGATCCGTTCGCCTCGGGTGCGCCGGTACCTGCAGATGCGCGCCCGGGTGCTGGCGGACACCTCGAGCAGGTACGGCCGTCCCGCGGAGTTGCACAGCATACGGGTTCATTTGACCGACATCTACGCGGACGAACTGCTGGGAGAGGTCTGGCCCGCCGCGATTGCGGAGATCGGACTTCCTGAAGAGCGCTCCTTCTTCATCCGGCCGGTATTCGGCAGCGGCGAGCAGTGGTTCGACGAGGTGCGGATCACGGCGACCGCGGCCACGACCCTGAAGCTGCTGGAGGTGCTGACCGGCAGCCGGGAGGAATTCGCCAACGGGCGCGAGCAACGGTATTCGCCGGATCAGCTGGAGATGGCGCGCAGCCTCGGAGATACCCTGCAGTTCCGCCTGCCGTCCCCGATCCGTAGCGGGGTCGACCTGGTGGAGGTGCGCATGGAGCCGGTGACCTACTCGCAGAGCGCCACGTTCGAGGCCGAGGTCAAGGCCAGCGGTCTGGAAGGTGCCTGGCAGGAGGTCGATGCCGGGGACGCCACCGACCTGGCTCCGGGCCGGACGAACGTGGCGCTGGCGCTGGCGGACAACGCGGTGCTGACCGGTCTCGAAGTCGTGCCCCCCATTTTCACGCCGAACGGGGACGGGTTCAACGACGCCGCGACCTTTTCCTTCAGCCTGAACCGGCTGACAGGGGAGGGGTCGGTGGGTGTATCGGTGTACGATCTCGGCGGCAGGCTGGTGCGCAAGCTCGGGGAGCGCCGCACCGATCCCCGGGGGAGGTATGAGATCGTCTGGGACGGGGTGGGGGATTCGGGGCGGAAGGTGCCGCCAGGGATCTACCTTGCCAGAATATCCGTGGAAACCGAATCCGATCGCGCCGAACGGACCCGGCTGACGCGATGGGTGCGGGTGGTTTACTGAAGGCCATTCTGACTCCTCCCGTCAGGCTCCCTGATGAACCAGACCGCCGCGGCGCACAGCAGCGGCAGCAGGGCGAAGGCGAACAGGGCGCCGGTATAGCTTCCGTACAGATCCCAGGCCAGCCCGAAGGGGATCGGTCCGATGGAAGCGCCGAGAACGCTGATCATCTGCGAGGCCCCCTGGATGCTGCCGAGATGCCGGCGCCCGAAGAAGCGCGGCCAGATGTACGCGAGCAGGTTGTGGCTGCCGGCGTTGGCGGCTCCGAACACGATGCCGAAGAAGACTACGGACAGGGGGCCGGAGACCGCGGCCAGCGCGGCCAGGGAGCAGGACATCAGCAGCAGACCCCCGGCGAAGACCGTCCGCGTCCGCAGGCGGTCGAGGAGGCGGCCGAAGACCGGCATGAAGGCAACCATGGTCAGGGCGGATACCGCGAACACGCGGGAGGCCTCGCCAGGGCTCAACCCGCGCGACTCGAGGATGGAGACCTGGTGGAAGAAGACGGCCGTGACCAGGAGGGACATGGTGGCGACGGCGCCGGCGCAGATCCAGAAGGTCGAGGTCCGCATCGCCTCCCCCAGGGTCAGGCCCGCTTCGGCGGCATCCGCCGAAGTGTCTGCTTTCCCGGCACCGCTGCCGCCTGGGTCGCCGTCCGGCGTCAGACCGAGATCCTCCGGTCTGTTCCTGACCATCAGGGCGGCGCACGGCACCAGCAGCACCCAGGTCGAGATCCCGAGCCAGAGCCAGGCCTGGCGCCAGCCGGCCTCGTCGATCAGCCATTGGGCCAGGGGGGGATGCACTGCCAGGCTGAGAGAAAACCCGAGGCTCGCCAGGCCCATGGCGAAGCCGCGTTTCCGGCTGAACCACTGCGCCACCAGGTTGTAGGAGCAGAGCATCAGCGATCCCTGCCCGAGGAAGCGCAGAGCGGCGAATCCGACGGCCAGCAGCCACAGGTCGGGGACTCGCCCGAAGGCCGCGGTGCAGGCCCCGAACAAAACTCCCACCGAAACCAGTACGGCGCGGACCCCGTAGCGGTCGACGAGGCGCCCCACCCAGGGCAGGCCGCAGGCGGCCGCCAGGGTCGCCGCGGCGTAGGCGGCGGAGACTGCGGTGCGCGAAACCCCGAGGTCCTCGCCGATCGGGGTGATGAAGACGCTGAAGGCGTGGGACTGGCCGGGGCCGCTGGCGAAGAGGCCGAGGGCTCCGGCCCCGAGCATCAGCCAGCCGTAGAAGAAGCGGTCGTTGACGCGCAGGGGAATCGGCCTGGAGGCTTCGCCGGGAGTCATGTAACGCTGTATCTCCGCAGCGCCTCGGAATCGATCTCGACCCCGAGCCCGGGACGGTCCGGTATGCGGACGGCTCCGTCCTCGACCTCGAACCGGGTCGGCGAAAGCCGGGTGCGGAGCCCGTTCTCGGTCACGTCCAGCTCCAGATAGGGGGGAAGCTGCCGGCGCGGGTCCTCCGGGACCGCGGCCAGCCAGTGCAGGGTCGCCGCCAGCCTGACCACCGATCCGAACATGTGCGGGATCACCTGCACCCGGTTCGCCTCGGCGAGCTCGCAGATCCGCATGCCCTCGGTGAACCCGCCGGCGCGGCTGATGTCGGGCTGGATGATATCCATGGCGCCCCCCTCGACGACCTCGCGAAAGGCACCGAGTCCGCTGCGGCCCTCCGCGCCGGCTACCGGCATCGGCAGGGCCTGCCGGAGCTCGCGGTACCCGTCGAGATCTTCGCCGGGGATCGGCTCCTCGAACCACAGGACGTCGTAGGGGGCAAGCCGGTTACCCGCCTCGATGGCCGCCGGCAGGTCGTACCCCTGGGTGGCGTCGACGGCGAGCTTCACCTCGCTGCCGATCCCGTTCCGCACCGCGGCGACGATGCGCTCATCCTGATCGGGGCCGAAGCCGATGCGGACTTTCACCGCGGCGAACCGGTCCCGGCAGCGGCGGCCTTCTTCGGCGGCGAGGCGCAGGTGATCCTCCCCCTGCGGCTGGAAGAATCCGCTGGCGTACGCGGTCACTTTGTCCCGCGGGGTACCCGTGAGCAGCTCGCAGACCGGTTTGCCTTCCGACTTCCCCGCGAGGTCCCAGAGGGCCGTCTCGATTCCGCAGGCGGCGGGGATGTCCTTCCCGCGGACCGTCAGGCTGTCCCAGATCTCCTGACGGTCGAACGGGCTCTTCCCGATCAGCAGGGAGTCGGTCGATTCCCGCGTCAGCGCCCCATCCCCTTCCCCCCATCCGGTGAGCCCGTCGTCGGTCCTGACCTCCACGATCGTCGCCGACCGTTCGCGAATCCATCCGGTGCGGCAGGCCCGGAAGGGACGCTCGACCGGGCAGGCCAGCCGGTGGGTGACTACCTCGGTGATTCGCATTCAGCATCCCGCTGAAAAAGTCCATCCGGGCTGCGGCCGGCCCTGGCGGCCGCGAACCCTTCGGGTCGGAACCCTCGAAAGTGCGTTCCGCAGACAGTCGTTGCGCTCCCTTCCCGAACCCCCTGCGATCCGACTCGGTCGCGCGCCCGGTCTTCGACCGCCATGACTCGGCCTCGCCTGCAGAACAACATTGTCAACGGGTTGTCGCGTAGCGGACGTGCAGCTCGAGCTTCTCGACCCGTACCGCCGCGGCCGTCCGGTCGGTACGGCAGACCCCGACGAGGTTCGCCCCCGCGGCGAGGTACCGCGGCGGGACGGCAAAGACCAGCCAGTGGCCGAAGGCGGCGTTCAGCCGGGTCGCGATTCCCGTTTCCCGGACCGGGGCTTCCAGAAGCAGGTTGTTGATCCTGACCTCGACCCGCAGGTCACCCGCGGCCTCCGGGGGATCGGCGGTGAGGGCGAGATTCAGCGTCAGGCTGTCGAGGGAGTCCGCGGCCGAGTTGAGATCGTCGGCGACGTCGAGCGCAAGCAGCGTATCCGGGGAGCCGCCGGCCCCCAGCTCCGCGGGCAGCTGCGCCCGCATGTTGGTCTGGAAATAGCTGTGCCGCGGCGTGTACCAATCGTCGGGCGCGGGTACGAAGTCCCTGCCGTGACCGCCGCCCCGGCGCTCGACGAGGAAGATCTTGTCGCGGCCCTCGAGGGTTTCGGGGCTGCCGATTTCCGCGAAGACCCGGCACTGCGTCTCCCAGTCGGACAGCAGCGCTCCTATGTCGAGACCCCCGCGGCGATACTCCGGCGCCGCTTCGATTCCGAGGCCGGCCTCCGATTCCGGCGAGGGGAACATCAGGTTGAAGGTGTGCATGCCGTCCGCTTTCTGGCGCCACCAGTGGGCGCAGACCCCGCGCCAGACCTCGATCGTCGGATGCCGGTACCCGTCCGAGGAGTGGTGGTCGTCCCAGCTCGGGTACAGCCTGACCGGGGTCCCGCGGGCCAGGGCGCGAAAGCCGGCCACGTCCGCGGCCGCGGTGCGCGTGCCGATAACGAGGATGTCGACCATCCCCCCGGCGACCCAGGTCTCGATGTCGATGCCGTCGAAGCGGCACCCCGGGATGTCTTCGGGGATCCTGGCGGCCAGCAGGTACGGCCTGCCGCGGCGGCCGGCGATCTCCTGCAGGGCCGAACGGACCTCGCGCATGAATCCGGTCAGCAGGTCGCGGTGTTGCCACTGCTCCCCCTCGGGAAACAGCACCGGGACCCTCGCGAAGTCGATGGAGATGCCGTCGTAGTCGTACATCGAAGCGACTTCGCGCAGGACCGCCAGCTTGAGGTCGCGCACCCCTTCGCAGCGGAAATCCCAGTACACGTGCCACTTGTGGATGAGCCGGTCCGGATGCCGGGCCTTCAGCGGGGTGGGGCCTTCGAGAGGGTGCGGGGGATCGAAGAGGTCGTCGTTGTCGGAGCCGTTGATGCGGTAGGAGAAGAAGACCTCTCGCCGGCGTTTCCGGGTCTCGTCGAGGAGCACTTTGACCGGGTCGATGCCCGCCTCCCACCAGCCGGGGAAGACGTTCTCCGTGCGCGGCAGCACCTCGCTCGGCCAGACCGCGGTGTTGCCCTCGCCCCATTCGTGCCAGACGCTGTCGATCTGGTTGGGAGCCTCGAGGCGGCTCATGTAGAAATCGATCAGCCTGTCGAGGCGGGAGGTGCTGACTTCGCCGCAGCGGAAGGCATCGTTGGCGAGGATGTCGTCCTGGAAGATGATGCGGCGCTGCCGGGCGGCGGCGGCCGCGTGGCGGTCGGCAAGCGTCATACGTTTAGCAGGGCCCGGATCAACCCGCGGCACCCGGTTCCCGGATCGCTACCGGACTCGCCGGGTCCGGATCGACAGGCCAGAGTCCGCGGCCGCTCCCCGTGAACGGGACGGAGGCGAAATCCAGGGTGCAGATCCCCGGGCCGTCGAACAGCATGCCGCGCTCCCGGAAATCCCGGTGGTCAGAACGCAGGTTGATTTCAGTTCAGTCTGATCGGCTGATGCGATTGTTGTTGACAAGCTGCCAATGGATCGCGAGCGGCGAGACGTTGAAGTATTCGGCGGCGTCATTTTGCGTTTCCTCTGATACGTCGCCATTCAGGAACTCCTCCACCGCCCTGATCGGCGCCAAGAACTCCGCGGCGAACGCGCGTTGGGCCTTCTGCCGATAGGTATATGACCGCGTGGCAGGAAGCAACGGCTCGCACCTGTTATTCAGGAACAGCCTGTCCGCCATCAACCGTGCCAAGTCGAAACGCCGCAATTTATCCTGCTCCGGCCGCAGTGCAATGCGCGAACGCCCGCCGTCGTCGTCCAAAGCGAATGAAATACGGTCAGCGGTCCGACTGCGATCCTGAATCACATTCTCAGTAGTTCCAGCGAGTTCGCACAATACGGCGTTGACGACGGGCTTGCCGTTCAGGACTTCCGCCGCTCGCAAAGCTTGCGCCATGGCATAACCAACACGCCAGGCTTTTTCCTCGCCCCAAGCCAGGGTGGCGCTGGTGTCATCAAGCTGCGCAGCATCTTCAACACGCACGTCGAAGCCGAATTTCCGGGCGCATTCCCTCACCTCGGCAGCTCGTACCGGATTCTCGTTGAGTTGCCCTGCATCGGCCGCCAACTCGGCCACCGCATTCTCTCCCAAGCTGGCCGCATCGGTGAGTTGCTCTCGTATCTCGGTCTCGTTTCCCTCGTCTGGGTCGTACCCTAGCATCGCCTCAATACGCCGAAAAGGAGAGGTTTCCGCACCCTGCTCCCGTTTCAGGTCTCGCCACAGCCGATGCAGGTTGGTGTCGCAGATGCCAGAATCGTCGAGACGGTCAATAACGATCCGGACAAACTCCTGAACCGCATCCTCGAACGCCTCGACCGCGACGGTCTCAATTCCCGGCGCCCCAACGTAACGGAATGCCTTTGCGTGCGGGTCGGTAGAAGGTGAGGAAGCGAGCTGCATCAAGAGTCCATCAGACACGATCTCGATGTTGGGCCAAACGTACCCTTCGCCGAGGGATGACATATGGTGTGCAAAACCCCACTCCCACGACGACTCGGTTTCAGCGTAAAAACGTCGCGGTTCCCAGCGCAGCCGCCACCAGTTCCATACCAGCCATTCCGCCAGGTAGTAGCCGGAAACCCGCGGGCCGTTTCGAAGCTCGTTGCCGTCGATGCCTACCCCTTCGGTGAGCACCATGCCGTTTGCGATGACGGCAATGGTGCCGAAGGCCGCCCGCTCCTCCGGAGAGCCGGCCTGCAACTTTTCGGGAACAAGCGAAAACTTCAGTCGTTCCGCCGTTTCCATTCTTCGATCACCCATTGGCGCATCTTTTTGTCGTCGTGGTTCAACCGGTAGCCGTGGTAGCTCCGTCCGTCCCCCCCGAGCTTCGCCTCGTACGCTTCGCCATTACAATCAATCGCCCAAACATACTTTGGCAGGTCACCAGATATACGTGTGCTGACCATGCCGCGTTCAAATCCTGAACTCAACAACTGCCTCGCCTCGGATAGAAGTATCACACGGATGTCGTCGCAAAGGGACTTTGAGGCTCTTGGGTTGGTCTGCGGATGGAAGCCGTAGTCGGCCGGCTTGCTCTTGTGGAGGGCGCTTCCTTCATACCGGGCATTCTCCGCGAAGTTGTCGAGCTCGACTTGGGTGAAGTGACCCGGTTTCGCGATCCGTCGCGTTGAATTATTCCCTGCGTATTTCATCAGGGCGGAGGCCAATTTTTCTGAGATTGAAGAACCGCATGTGGATAAGTGAATGTACACGTCCGACCTGAAGCAGCCAGTCGATTTTTTCGAGTTGCCCACTGTACACGACGGCTCGGGACAATGGAAGGCATCGAGCACCGCAGCCGCACGCTCGCCGCGTTCTTCCAGACAGCACAACGCGAGCAGGGCCCGGATCAACCCGCGGCACCCGGTTCCCAGATCGCTACCGGACTCGCCGGGTCCGGATCGACAGGCCAGAGTCCGCGGCCGCTCCCCGTGAACGGGACGGAGGCGAAGTCCAGGGTGCAGATCCCCGGGCCGTCGAACAGCATGCCGCGCTCCCAGCCGGCTCCGAAGGCGGCCATCCAGCCGGTCATGCTCTTGGCCATGACCGCGAGGGCGGCGTCCGGCTGCAGCCCGGCGCACTCGTAGAAGGCCGGATCCGGGGTCAGCGCCGGGTACGAGCAGGCTACGAGCTGAATCTGCCCGGACTCGATCACCGCGGCGTCCCCCATCGAGAAGGCCTGCCCTGTGTAGGCCCCTCCGCGCGCCTTGTAGTTCCCCTCTCCCGTCCAGGTCACGCGCCCTTCCCAGGAGACCGGGGGGTCGCCGGTGGCGAAGCGTGTCGCCCCGCGGCGGGCGGCGGCCACGGTGCCCGGGTCGACCACCCAGAGCAGCACCTTGCCGGGCAGATCCTCCCGGAGCGGCAGCAGCCGCCGCAGGGCCTCGGCGCTGTGACCGGGGGAGCCTCCCGCGGTCGCGTCCGAAGTGTCGACCAGCACCCAGGGCTCCGGCCCCTTGCGCCGGAGCTTCTCCAGAATCTCGGGCCAGGGGGTGAGCCGGTTTTTCCAGCCGTGCCGCTGGGCGTACCACTCGCCGGCCAGTTTCTGCAGCTCGTCGAGCGGGACCCCACCACCGGCAGCGGTGACGACCACGGAAGAGCCCATTTCGTCGATGTCCATCCAGGGCTGCACCGGCAGGATGCAGACGTCGAGGACGTCGCCGTGGCGTCGCTCGAGCTCGCGGGCGCGGGTCAGCAGGTCGCACAGGTGCCCCTCGAAATGGGTGCTGTCCGCCGGCGACATCAGGACGGACACCTTGGCCGCGGCGCGGGTGAAGGGGCCCGGGTGCAGGGCCAGGCGCGCGGCGCGCTCGCCGGTGGCGCTGAAGTCCATGTGGGGAAAGGTGCGGTACGCGGTGACCGCGTCGGCGTGCCGCAGCATGCGGCGGGTGAAGTTGGCGTGCAGGTCGAGGGAGAGCACGACCCGGCCGCGGTACCCGAGGTCGGTGCGCACCTTCTCGAGGAGGTAGCCCTCGGGATCGTCCTCCCCTTCCGCGGCTGCGGCTCCGTGCAGGTGGAGGATGAGGACGTCGAACGGCGCCGCGGCGGCGACCCGGTCGAGCAGGGTGCTGCCGATCTCGCGGAAGCAGGCAGCGCTCATGAGTCCGGCGGAAGAGCCGCAGAGAGCGGTGAAACAGGGGGCGGTCTCCCAGCCGGCGGCGGCGAGCACCTCCAGGCTGCCGTGCATCTGCGAGTCGGTCCCGTCCGCCCAGGCGCGCACCTCGGCTTCGTCTTTGAGGAAGACTCCTCCTTTCCTGAAGAGGTCGATCTCGGCCAGACCGGGGGTGAAGGTGTTGCTTTCGAAGATGAACTGGGCGATGGCGGCTTTCATTGGGCAGGTCGGGAAAAGGGGGGTGGCTGGCAATTCTGCTTTTGCCGCGGGAGCTCGCAGGGCGCCTGGGGTGATGAAGGTTTTCAGCGGCTCCGGCCGCGGCGGGACAGGGCAGCGGCCGGATCTTCCGGCAGCTCAGGGCCCGGGGTTCTGCGGCGCTCCTTCCGTCCGGTGCCGCCCAAACATATCCAATGCGGTGAAGGCGGGGCCAACCGGGGAGCGGTCCCGGGGGCTCTCGCGAAGCAAGCGTGCCGGAAAAGGGGCCGGGGCCATCAGTGTCGCCGTATCTGCAGGCGGAGGCGGGCCCGATGCCCGCATGTGTGGGAGCCGGCGATGAGGGGACTGCAATGGGCGGGGACGTGGGTTCGTCGGTCGCGCGATCGCTGCCGGAAAGCGACGCCGGCGATTGCCCGGCCCTCCCTTCAAAGCGACCTTTCCCCCGCGGTCAGGGGCGGTTGCCGAAACCGCTCCGTCAGCCCGGAGTGCCACCCGCCCTGGCAACCCGGGACCGCCAAATCTTCCAGAAACAGCTGCCGACAACGAAAGGAGACAAGCCGTGCTGATTTTCGACGGCGACTACCCGATGGCGCACGGCGCCCTCGACCTCAACAGGGACCTGACGCTTTCGCTCGACGAGCTGCGCGCCGCGGACGCCAACCCGTCCAACATTCCCTTCGCCTGCCTTCCCGAGATGCGCAGAGGGGGGGTGTACTGTGCGCTGATGAAGATCGCGGCGCGGCGATTGCGCAAGGACAGCATCCTGCCGGGGTATCGCGGCAAGGAGGTGACGTACGCCGTGGCCAAGGGGCAGCTCGCCCTCTACCGCGGCCTGGAGAGCACCGGGGAGGCGGTCGTCGTCACCACCGCCGGACAGTTGCGCGCCCTCGCCGAACAGTGGGAGCAGCAGGAAGGGGACTCCCGGCTGCCAGTCGGCTGCCTGATCGGCATGGAGGGGGCCGACCCGATCCTGACGCCGGGGCAGGTGGGGGAGTGGTGGGAAGACGGGGTGCGCGTGGTCAGCCTCACCCACTACGGGCGCAGCCGCTACGCCCACGGCACCGGCACCGGGACCGAGGGAGGGCTGCTGCCCCCGGGACCGGAGCTGCTGCGGGAGATGGAGGCCTGCGGCATGCTGCTCGACACCACGCACATCGCCGACCGCAGTTTCTGGGAAGCCCTCGACCATTACTCCGGCCCGATCCTGGCGAGCCATCAGAACTGCCGCGCCCTGGCCCCGGGAGAGCGCCAGTTCAGCGACGGGCAGGTCAGGGCGGTGATCGAGCGGGACGGCGTGGTCGGGGCCTCGATGGACACCTGGATGCTGCGAGAGAAGCAGGAGATCGAGTGGTCCCACACCGAAGATTACCCGCGGCGGGAGTACTACGCCCGCGAAGAGGTGACCCTGGAGCATATCGCCAACCACGTCGACCACGTCTGCCAGCTGGCCGGCAACTCCCTGCACGCCGGAATCGGCGGCGACACCGACGGCCAGGGCGGAATCGACGGGGCTCCGTTCGAAGTCGACAGCATCGCCGACTACCAGAAGCTGGCCCCGATCCTCGAGCGCCGCGGTTACGGCAGCGGGGACGTCGCCAACGTCATGTACGGGAACTGGCACCGGTTCTACACCTCGTACCTGCCGCAGTGAGGCGGCCGGGTAACGGGTGGAACAGCTGATGCGGGATGCGGAGCCGGCCCGCGCTTCGGATCAGGAGACGTCGACCTTCGCCAGGTAGATGCTCGTCTTCTCTTCGTGGCTGGAGTAGTAGCTGATCCAGAGCAGGCCGTCGTGCCAGACCATCCCGGGGTAGGAGCAGTCGCCGCCGCTGGGCAGGCGCGCCACGGTCTCGTACCGGGTTGCCGTCATGCGGGCGAGGACGGTGCGGCGCTCGCCGTCGTGGGTGCCGCGCGAGCCCGCCCACAGGGTGCCGTCCGGCACGCGGATGAAGTTGGGGCCGCCCAGCCTGGCCTCGATGCGGGTGTACGACCAGTCGGTGTAGGGCGGCCAGCTGCGGCCGATCCAGTCCGGGCGGATCAGGGCGACCATCATCTCGTCAGGCATGAGGCGCAAGGTGGTTTCGCTGGCGGTCCAGATGTTGTCGGGCAGGTGGAACTCGGTGACCCACTGCCAGTCGAGGGCGTCGGTCGTTCTGTAGAGCAGGCCGCGGCGGGGATTGCTCCCCTCGCCGAGCTTGGAGACGGAGTAGCCGGTGCCGCCGTGCCAGGTCACCCGCCACAGCCAGTGGTCTTCGGCGAGGCAGCGGACCGGGGAGGTCCAGGAGGTTCCGTCGTCGGAGAACGCTACCCGCGGAGAGCGGGTGAGGTACCTGCCGTCATCGTCGATGATCGTGCCGCCCGCTAGCAGCAGCATGCGGCCGTCCGGCATGACGGAGAGTTTGGGGTCGCGGAGGTCGACCCCCTCCTCGGTCACGTGTCCTCCGCTAGACCAGCGGTCGCCGTCGTCGGACACCAGCACCCGCAGGCCGCCGATGCTGGCGCCGTGGTCGTCCGCCTCGCGGAACGCGCACCACCAGCGGCCGCGGTGGCGCAGCAGGTCGGTGAAGGCGTTGTGCGGGGCCCGGTCCCAGATCTTTTCGATGCTCAGTATGCGTGGAGTCCCGGCGGTCATGGCGGCATAACCTAAGCCGGGTCCTGCCTGTCTGCACCCTGCCGAGGCCGCAGGGAGATCCAGTTCAAGGAAGGATGAGATGAACAGCTATCGCTTCGAACCGGCGCGGGACCTGCCCGTTCTCAGCCTCGCTCCGCTGTGCACCCGCATGGTGGCGGCCTACCGGGACCGCGCCGGTACCGTCCACCTGTTCACCGACGCTTACGACCCGCGCAGGGAGACCGCTTTCGACGATCCCCTCGATTCGTGGGAAGCCGAGCCCCGCTACCTCACCACAACCGATTTCGAGAGTTGGGAGGATCACGGCTTCGCCCTCACCCGGGGCCGCTGGCGGGGGGACGTCGCGCGCTCGGACAGAGACTGCATCGGGGTGGCAAGTCCCGGGGTCGCGGTGGCCGCCGGAAAGGTGCTGCTGTTCTACGCCGGCAAGGGGCCGGCCAACCCCGCCAGGCCGTTCGCGCGCACCACCAACCGGGAGGACCTGCCCGGCCTCATTCACCTTGCCGTCGCGCCTGCGGACGAAAACGGGGCTCCCGCGGGGCCGTTCGAGAAGAGGGGGCCGGTCACCGACTACGATGCCGGCTGGCGTTCGATCCGCCACGACGATCCCAACGCCGTGGTCACCGACGAGGAGGTGCTGCTGTTCTTCAAGGGGATAGGCCCGGGCCAGACCCACGCCAACCGCGTTTTCGGAGTAGCCCGCACTCCAATCGACCGGCCTGAGGGACCCTACCGCATCCACCCCGAGCCGATACTGCGCACCGACCGCGGGGTGGAGTCCCCCCGCGTGTTCCGCGCCGGCGGCGAGTGGCAGATGTTCGCCCTGCAGTACAGCCTTCCCGGGGACGCCAAACCGCGGCGCTACGGGCACTTCCGCGGGAAGGACCCCCTGCACTGGGAGCTGGTGAACGACGAGGTGCTGGCGACAACGAGCGACCGGCCCCAGCACGGGGCCGCGGACATGTGCCCCCTGTGGACGCCGTTCGAGCCCGGGGCCCCGAAGCTCGCCTTCAGCAACCGCTTGGACGACGGGGTCTGGGGGGACCCCGGGGTGTTCAAGCAGTGCCTGTGGGAGATCGTGGAAGTGCCGGAGGAGAGCCTGCGGGCGTAAGAAGGCGTGCGAACGTCGGAGCTGGGCATCTGCGTTAACGGCTCAATCTTGCGACGACAGCCGAAAACAGGATTGCCTGACCCTGACAAGCTCAAGACATGCGCTTATCTGCCTCTCGACGAAGCAAATCAATACCACGGCTCAAGAGCAGCCAGACTGCTGATGGTAGTGGGAGTTCTGACTCTTCGTGGACAAACACTCCAGAACCTCCTGTGTCTGCATGCTACCCGCTCAACGGGGAGGCAATTGACCGAAAAACCGCGTACTACTTCGAGAAGCGTTCGGGTCTGTTGTCCGGCTTCTTCACCCTTCCGCGGCTCCCTGTGCAGGTTGTTCAGAATGACGTTGCGTTACTGCTTTCGCCGCTTCGTCGAGACCAGGAAAAAGGGTCTCGGGAGTGATGTTCACCAAGCGTAGTTCATCTAAAATGCATGGTTTCTTTTCTTCCGACACTTCCAGAGTATAATGATCGTACACCGGAATGCCGATGTTTTGCTTTAGAATCTCACTGCGTTCGAATCGGTCATGAAACGCCGAAATGAGAAAAGCCCCTGATTGTGCCCGGATGCGCTCGAATGATCTCTGGGGTTCAACGACGAAGACGTGAAAGAGATCTCTGGGGTTGATTTTCTCTTGGAAGTGCGGCTTCTCCTGACGGATGAAGTGATAGAGGCGGCCCATGGCCTGCTCATAAGCGCCTGCCCATTCGGGGCCACCCGGATCAACGTCATCCGGAGTATCCTCCTTCCTCTTCCCAAGCAGCCGCTTTTGTTCCTTGAATGAGAGCTTAGCAAAATTGGCAATGACGCTAATCGAGTCGCTGTTGAACGGTTTTATCAGGTCCTCTGGCACCGCGAAGACATGCAAGCGTCCGGGCCCTTCGCCGGAACCTTCTTTCGGTTCTTGGCAGGCGTGGAACAAAGCAACGAGGGGGTTTTGGGTGATGTCGAGTAGCCGGGTCGGGAGCCTGTGGTGCTGCGCAAGGACCCATTGTGCCAGCGCTGACTTCAGATTGTCAAATTCCACTGGCCGACGTGACATCAGGTCGACCATCATTTCGGCTTCCGACTTGAGATGCATGAATGTTCCATTCTTCTTTCGCATTAGCGAGGGACGCAGTTCGGGGAACACCTTAGCTTCGCCGCGAAAATACAGGACGCGATCAGGAAAGTCGTATCTGATATTGGAACACTCTTGGAGCACGCACCGGACACTCTCTATTGTCTCGCCAGACCTAACGCCGGTCGAAGTTCCTTCGTCAGCATTTCCTCCTGAAAAAAGAATCGCTTTCCAAGGCTGAGTACGAAATAAATTCGTGCCTTCGAGCTTTGCGTAACGAAGGTCGGCACCAGAAAGTTCACGATTGGCGAGAATCGCTCCCCTGAGATCTGCCCCGAAAACTCCGCATGGCACAGCGAGATGCTGTTATGGCTGCCAGATACCCGGTTTCCGCCAAACATTTTCGCGCCTTGAAGTCTCCCGCTATGGAACGTGCAGCGGCGGAGGTCCGCGAAATCAAGGTCCGCCTCATTGAGGATGGCTCCGTCGAAGTCGCATCCCTTGAGGTCAGCGCCCCGAAGATTTGCGTTGGAGAGATTGACATTCGTGAGAATTGCATCTTGAAGTTCAGCCTCACTCAGATCGATGCCCGAAAGATCGACGCCAGCGTCTTCTGTTCGGAAGACCATTCGCCGGATTTCTGGCTCTGCGCTCTCATCCAAGCCGCCCTCTCCGAACTCTCCTGGAATATGGGCCCCTCGCAGGTCGGGCTTAAAGTGCTCGCGTTTGCGTCGTTCATTCCACGCGCCCACGCCCTCGAGCAGCCACTGTATGTGTTCAGAGTTCGCCATAGAACATCTCTCGTTCCTGTTACTGGGCCAGCGAATTACCTCTCCCCACGGGGGAAGGTCCGCAAAGAAAGCCGTCTGAAGGCCCTGTCAGTGCTCTCCACAATTCGACCCCGCCCCGGGCAGACGGACACATTGCCCTCGATTTCCGACCAGCAAGTCGCGATGGCGGCCCCTCCCAAGGAATCCCCTTATGACCATCCGGCCTCATGTGCCCAGCTCGAAATGCTGGCGCGACCGCGAGGACAAAATCGTCGGCCGCGGCCCCCCGCATGTCGACGTCTTGGAGGGACGCGACCGCCATGAACGGCACGAGGGCAATAAAGCCGGCGACGATGTCGGCTTGGTCGGTGTAGCGCAGCAGGTGGGGCACGTAAATCTGAGAACTGTGGCGCTGGCTGTTCCCCTCATGAATCAGGCGCGACAGGCTTGGCCTTGGCGCACAGCGACATGCCGGTTAACCGACGAGGCCGTAGGGCTCTACCCGTACGCGCAACGTGGTTCGAGGTACCCGGTTAGTACGTTCAAGAACCTACCACCCGCAAACCTGCGAGCACCTCGCGGAAGCTGTTGAGACCTGCCTCTATGTTCTCGATGATCTCTTCGGCGAGGTCGTCGGGATCTGGCAGGTTGTCCAAGTCCGTCAGGTTTTTGTCCTTGAGCCAGAAGATGTCGAGACTGGTCTTGTCGCGTGCGCTGATTTCTTCGTAGCTGTAACTGCGCCAACGGCCTTCCGGTGCGTCGTTTTCGTCCCAAGTCGCCTTGCGCTGATACCGGTTCTGCGGGTTATAGCAGTTGATGAAGTCCGACAGATCCTCGAAGCGCATCGGGTTCTTCTTCAGAGTGTGGTGAATGTTGGTGCGGTAGTCGTAGTACCAGACCTGCTTCGTCCAGGGATTCGGGCTGGCCTCGTGATTGTCGAAGAAGATCACATTGGCCTTGACGCCTTGCGCGTAGAACACGCCGGTCGGCAAGCGCAGGATGGTGTGCAGGTCGGTGTTGTCCAGCAGCTTCTTGCGGATCGTCTCACCGGCACCGCCTTCAAACAGCACGTTGTCGGGAACGACTACGGCAGCACGGCCAGTGGTCTTGAGCATCGTGCGGATGTGCTGCACGAAGTTGAGTTGCTTGTTCGAGGTCGTCGCCCAGAAGTCCTGCCGGTTGTAGGTGAGGTCGTCTTTCTCCTGTTCGCCCTCCTCGTTTGTGAAGCTCATGGAGCTTTTCTTGCCGAAGGGCGGATTTGCGAGGACATAATCAAAGCGCTCTCCGCCATCGGCCACCAGCGAGTCATTGGGTGATATGGACACGCCGCTGTCGATCTCGCCGATGTTGTGCAGGAACATGTTCATCAGGCACAGACGGCGTGTATTGGCGACGATCTCGTTGCCGTGAAACGCCTCGTGCTTCAGGAATGCCTTCTGATTCCTGTCCAGGTTGAAGTTGTCTGGATTGGTGATGAAGTCGTAGGCGGCGAGAAAGAAACCGCCGGTACCGCAGGCCGGGTCGGCGATGAGTGCGCCAGGCTCGGGCCGTACGCATTCTACCATGGCACGGATGAGGGCGCGCGGCGTGAAATACTGGCCCGCGCCTGACTTGGTACGCCGGTCTTCGGCGTTCTTCTCAAGAAGTCCTTCGTAAATATCTCCTTTTACGTCGGCACCCATTCTCACCCATTCGGTGTCGTCCACCATGTCGATGAGACGATACAGTTTCGCCGGGTCTTGGATCTTGTTCTGGGCTTTGGTAAAGATCTGGCCCAGCATGTCCGTCTTGGTACCAAGCGCGCGAAGCAAGGCTAAGTAGTGGTTTTCGAGTTCCGCACCGTTCTTCGATTTCAGGCTCTGCCAGTTGAATTCGGCTGGGATGCCGACATCGCGGTTGTACGGTGGTTTGGCGTATTCATCGGCCATCTTGAGGAAGATCAGATAGGTGAGCTGCTCTAAGCCCTTGTTATTCATGGAATTTTAGTGGAGAGGGCTGTACTGGGTGCCTCCCATGCTTAGATTTCAGAGGGAAACACAAGGCAGTATCGCCCTTTGAACCCATCACACAGTAGGACACCCAATGGGTGAATTACCGTCACACACCGAGTCCGAGCAAGCCGGGCCGATTCAGCCGTCTTTCAACCGCTCCATCCACATCGAAGCCCGCCCCACCCACCTTGGCAGCGACACCGGTGCGCTGATGTTGCGTCAACTGCTCGAACACAGCCGGGTTCTGGATTGGGTCGACGCCCACTTCGAGGATCTCCGTACCCAAGACCAGATCACGCACCCGCTGCCGGAGCTGCTGCGCACACAGATCGTGCTGCTGGCACAGGGCTGGACCCACGCCGCCGACGCCGACGCGTTGCGCCAAGATCCGATCCTGCGTCTGGCGGTCAGCGATCGCAAAGGGCAGGCGCCGTTGCGCAGCGGCGACGAAGACCGGCCGCAGGGACTGGCCAGTCAGCCGACGCTGTCGCGCCTGCTCGAGCAAGCCTCGACTGCCTATAACCGCGAGGTGTTGGAGGAAGCCGTCCTGCGCAGCGCCCGGTCTCGTTGCCGGCTGCTGGAAGGACGGATGAAATACGAGGAGTTGGCCGTCGACATGGATGCCCTGCCGATGCCGGCGCACGGGCACCAGGCGGGGGTCGAATACAACGGCTACTTCCACGCCTCGGGGTACCATCCCCTGCTCCTCGGCTCGGCGCAGACGGGCGATTTCTTCGGTGCCGTGCTGCGGCCGGGCAACGTGCACGCCCATGAGGGCGCCTCAGAGGCTCTCGGCAAGCGCTTGGACTGGATTCAGTCGCATCTGGCCCGGCGCCTCATCCTGCGCTTCGACGCGGCCTCGGTGAGCGGGTCTTTCCTGAGTGAGCTGGAAGCGCGGGCCGACACCTCGTACGTGGCGCGCATCAAGAAGAATGCGCGCCTGGAGGAGCTGGCTCGTGCCTGGGTGGAAGGCTATCAGCAGGAGCTGGCGCAGCACCCGGAAGAGCTGCGGGAAGAGGGTTTTCGCTGTCGCGAGCTGCGCTATCAAGCCAGGTCCTGGGCGCAGCCCCGGCGGGTGGTGTTGGTCCTGGTCCCTTCCGAGACGGAAGAGCTGCCCATCGCCCGCCACTTCTTCCTGATCACCGACCAGAGTCCCCAGACGATGAGCGGCCGCGACCTGGTCGCCTTTTATCGTCAGCGCGGCCTTTTCGAGCGCATGCTCGGCGAGTTGAGCTCCACCCTCCAGCCTCAGCTCTCCTCTACCACCCGTCGCAAGCAACACTACCGGGGTCGAGAGCCGCGTCAGCGCACCCCGTCCCGGGATGCCTTCGCTGCCAACCAGGCGCTTCTGACCTTGAACCTGCTGGCCTACAACCTGCTTCACCTGGGCCGCCAGGCCGCCGAACGCGCCGAGGCCCGACGCGGGCGGCCCCGCACATACGGACGCTCGACGACGGCCCTGAGCCTGGACAGTTTTCGACGGCGCTACCTGCGCCTGCCGTCCCGCGTCACCTTGCATGGGCGCAGGGTGGGCGTCATCCTGACCCAAGGGACGGCGGCTGCCTGGGATCGTCTGTGGAGATTTCTGGCCACGCTCAAACCGGTGGACGCGGCGATGGCGTAAGCGCAGGCCGGGTCGGTCGGGATGATGGGCTCGCAAAGGCAAGCGTCTTCGAGAAGGCGCGTACAATTTCAACAAGGTCGGTAGAGATAAGGAGACGGCTCTACCCAAAAAGCCGACTATAGAAGGGACGCAAGCCTCTGAGGCTAAGCAAAGGGGTCTCGGAAGCGCCTATGTCCGCTTATGCGCGGGTTGAATGAATAACAAAGGTTGACATACCTCGAACCGGGAGCCCTCAACATCCTGCTCCTGCTTCGCACCTTCGCTTACGGCACCCTGTGCGCCGTGCTTTTCGGCGCGCTGTCCGGCGCCTACCCGGCCTGGAAAATGGCGCGCCTGCACCCCGTGCAGGCCCTGACCGGGAAGAGAATATGATCCTCCACCTGTGCCGCCTGGCGTGGAACCGGCGGCGGACCAACCTGTTGCTGGTCGGCGAACTGACCCTGGTGTTTTTGATCGTTGCCCTCATGGGCGTCGGCTGGGTGTTGTGGGCCGTCGAAAGTCTGGAGCGGCTGGGTTTCGAGTACGAGGATGTGTGGGCGGTCAACCTGGGCAGGCACGATTGGAAGCCGGATCCAGGCGAAGAGCAGTCGTCCGCCTTGGGGCACACTGTCAAACTGGTCTGGCGAGAAATTGAGGCACTCGGTCCGGTCGAATCCGTCGCACTTGCGGAGCAGTCGCCGTTCGGAAGTCCCGGCGTGTGGAACGGGATTACCGCGGTCTACATCTCCAGGGAGGGGTTGGAAACGCTGGGGCTGCGGATGCACAGCGGGCGCTGGTTCGAGCCGGAGGACGAGGCCCTCTCGGGGAACCGGCATCCGGTCGTCATAGACCTGAGGCTCAGCCGCGTCCTCTTTGGCGACCAGGACCCGCTGGGAAAGATCATCGACGCGGATGAATTAAGACAGAAGTCCGGACAGGATAGGTATCGTTACATAAACATGATGTTTCATTTTCGGTTCACCAAGTTACTCGTAGTGGGCGTCGTGGAAAATTGTTTCTATTACGGAAAGTACGGGTCCTCACAGAAGGAGGTGCCGGGTACGCTCTTTTTCTTTTTTTCCAACGCGAATGTCAATACGCTCGAGTCACACACCGGCGTCCATCTACTCGCAAAAACCCCCTTGGGGACCGGACCTGACTTTGGCGAAAAGCTCAGAAGTAAAGTTCGGGCGGTCGTTCCGGCGGATCAGGCCATACGCTTCAACGTGCGCTCTCTTGCGGAGATGCAGGACAGTAACCAAGCCCGGCAGGTCGGGAATCTGAAAAATACCGCCCTGCTCACCAGCCTGCTGATGCTCATGGTGACCCTGGGTCTGACCGGAATAATGTGGCAGAACGTGCGCCGCCGCACCCGGGAGATCGGGGTCCGCCGGGCGGTGGGGGCCGCCGCCGGCAACGTCTACGGCCTCTTCCTCGGCGAGCTGGCCGTGCTGGCGACTACGGCCATCGTCCTGGGCTGCGTGCCCATCCTCCAATTTGATCTGCCACAATTGCTGCTGGACAGCTGGATACCGACTCATGTCCTCGTCGCCGGCCTGGCCGCGGGTGCCGTGGTGCTCTATCTGCTTGTGATTCTGTGCGGGCTATACCCCAGTTGGCTGGCGGCGCGCGTGCGCCCGGCCGAGGCGTTGCATCACGACTGAGTCGGGTATCGGGCCGGGCAGTACAGCATCCGGCTGAACGACCAGTTTCGGTTGTACTTCCGATGGACGGCTGCCGGGGCGGCAGATGTCGAGATCGTCGACTACCATTAGGAGATGGAAATGCCCAAGCTCAAACCTGTGACCCCCGGGGAACTGTTGCGAGAGGAGTTCTTGTTGCCCATGGGGCTCTCGCAGTACCGCCTCGCCAAGGAAATAGATGTTCCCGCCCAGCGCATCAGTGAGATCGTGTCCGGCAAGCGGACCATAACCGCCGACACGGACCTGCGCTTGTGCCGCTTTTTCGGTCTTTCCAAGGGGTATTGGCTGAGAGCGCAGGCTGCTTATGACACCGAAGTGGCGGAAGAGATCCTCGCCGCGGACCTGGCGAAAATCGAGCCCTGGAAGGGATTGCGAAGGGCAGCCGGATAGTCCGCCTGGGAGCAAGTCCAATTCCTGCCGAGCCTCCAGGCGCGAACTGTTCCGGTAGATTCGATCTTCCCGATAAAGGACATCCCGCGATGATCCTGGTAGTGGACGACGACAGCTCGGTGACTGCATCCCTGTCCCTGCTGCTCAAGCAGGCGGGGTACCGGACAGCGACCGCGGCCTCTCCGCAGGAGGCCCTCGAATCGCTGGCTCGCGGTCCGTGCGAGCTGGTCCTGCAGGACATGAACTTCTCGCGCAGGACTAGCGGCGAGGAGGGGATGGAGCTGCTGCGGGAGATCAAGCAGCGGTGGCCGCGCCTGCCGGTCATCCTGATTACCGCCTGGGGCTCCATCGAGCTGGCGGTGCAGGGGATCAAGGCCGGGGCCGCGGACTTCGTCACCAAGCCCTGGAACAACAGCCAGATCCAGCAGGCGGTGAAGACCGCCCTCGGCCTCGCCGCGGCAACACCGGCGACCAAAACCGTGACCCGCGAGGAGCTGGACCGCCGGGGGGACTTCACCAACATCATCGGCTCCGACCCCGAGCTCCTCAAGCTGCTCGAGGCCGTCCGCCGCGTCGCCCCCACCGAGGCATCGGTGCTGATCACTGGGGAGAGCGGCACCGGAAAGGACGAGATCGCCCAGGCCCTCTACCGCAACAGCAGCCGCGGCGAGCAGCCGTTCGTCAAGGTCAACCTCGGCGGCATCTCCACGACCCTGTTCGAAAGCGAGATGTTCGGGCACGTCAGGGGGGCCTTCACCGACGCGCGGCAGGATCGCGCCGGCCGCTTCGCCCTGGCCGACGGAGGGACCATTTTCCTCGACGAGATCGGCGACCTCGCCCCGGGCTGCCAGGTCAAGCTCCTGCGCGTGCTGCAGGACCGCACCTACGAAGTGCTGGGGTCGAGCAGGACCCGTTCCGTCGACGTGCGGGTGATCTCGGCGACCAACCGCAACCTGCTGGAGCTGGTCGAGTCGGGGGCCTTCCGCGAGGACCTGCTCTACCGCCTCAACCTCATCGTCCTGCACCTGCCACCCCTGCGCCAGAGGCCGGGGGACATACCGCAGCTGGCGCGCCACTTCGCTCTGGGAGCCGCCCATGTATACCGCCGCGACCTGGAGATCGAGGCCGCCGCCCTCGGCTGGCTGCAGGCCCTGCCCTGGCCGGGCAACATCCGCCAGCTCAAGCAGCTGGTGGAGCGGACCGCCCTGATGAGCTCCGGCCAGGTCCTCGGGACCGGCGATTTCGAAGCCGCCCTGGCGATGCAGCCCGTGGAAGGGCAGGGTGGGCAGGCCGGCCTGCCGGCCCCGGGAACCATGACCCTCGACGAGCTGGAGCGCTCGATGATCGTCCGCTGCATGGAGCACTACAAGGGGAACATCAGCCGGGTGGCCCAGGCCCTGGGCCTGAGCCGGGCGGCGCTCTACCGCCGCTTCGAGAAACACGGGCTCACCCCTTGAGTCTGCGTACCAAGCTCATTTGTCGAAGTTACTTGATTTTGATGGGAGATTCGAAACCACTGTGCCATACCGCTCTGGGCTATTGGAGCAACAGCTGTCGCAGGAGCAAGTGATCAATTGGTCTGGATTCGAGATCAGCAGCCAAGGCGTGTTGCCTCCTCTTCGCAAGGGGTATTACACCATAGTGGACCAAACCATTGCCGGCGAGGCTCCAAAGAAGTAACCGTTCAGTTCCCCTGGCAGGTTGGGGCCGGGGGCGGAATGGTAGCAGAATATTAGCGAATGGCGGAGTGGGTTGAAGGCAGCAGCGAGGGCGCCGGCTGCTGAGACACGGCCGCGTCACAGGCCATCCTGAGATAGTCGAGGACGTTGCGCTGCTGCTGGCGCAGGGTATCGCGTACCGTGAGCAGGCGCTCTACGAAACGGCTGCCTTCGGCACTGTGGGTACCGAAGCTGGTGTGACGCCACAACACGCCATGGCGAAGGGCTCGTTCGGCTTCGTTGTTGGTCGGCTCGACGCCGGGCCGGCGTGCGCAGGTCCACAGGGCCGGCCCGAGGTCGAGGAGATTGGCGCAGGTGGCCGCCGTCTTGGCGTCGGCGAACTGCTGACCATAGCACAAATGAAAACGAAAGCGCAGACACAAATCGTCGATATAGTCCTGGAAGCGGGCGCGGGACAGGGTGCCGTCGCGGACTTGATGCCACCAGGTAAACAGCTGCTCGCTGCGGTCCAACAGGTGTTGACCGACGCGCCCGGCCTCTCCGCCCCGGGCCACGAACTCCTCGAAGGCGCGCCGCAGATGAGCCCAGCACACGTGCCGGCGTCGTAGCGGCAGATGCGCGTAGGCCGAATAGCGATCGGAGCCGACCACCGCCCGGTTGTCCGCACCCAGCACCTCATCGACCCCGTCCCGTCCCCGGCTTGGGCGAATGGCGAACACGGTGACGCCGGCCGTCACCGCGGTCCACAACCAGGCCTTGGCGCGGCGCTGGCGCCAGCCGGTCTCGTCGACGTTGACGAGGCCCTGTCGGCGAACGAAGGCGCGCGCCTCCTCGACCGGAGCCGCCAGGGCCGCGGCCACCTCCCGTTCCAGTCGGCTGACCGTACCCAGCGACACCTCGAGGCCGAAGGCGTCGGACAACAACGCCCGGATGTTGCGCTTGCTCAGCCGGTAGGCCCCGGCCAGCAGGCCGACCCAGGCTTGCACGCTGGGACCGAAGGTGTGGCGCGACACGCCCTCGGGCCAAACCGGCTGCGGTCAGGCGGTCGCAGTGACCGCAGCGCAGGGTGTGCAACTGATACTCGATGACCTCGGCCCGCAGCGGCGGGAGGACGACTTCCTGGTGACGCTGCGGATGAGGATCGTCTCCCGTCAACGGGTGCCCGCATCCGTGGCACGTACTCGGCTTGACCGGGATCCGTTCGTCCACCTGCTCCACCGATACCCACGAGCGGCCGGGTCCTTCGTGCCCGGGCTGTCCGCCCGGCGAGCGCCCCGAGGATCGGCGTCGGGAGGTGTCGGTGCGCGGCGAGGAGGAAGCGCCCGATTGCGACGAGGCGGCCCGGGCACCGCGGCGGGAGCGCCCCTTGCGGCGGGCCAATTCCCGCTCCAGCTCCCCGATGCGCGCCGTCTGTTGTTCCACGATCTGCTCAAGCTGGACAATGCGCTGGCGCAGGTCGCCTTCGGAAATCGTACTCTCAGGAGGTCTCTTCATGGGGTCGCCGTATCCAGGGAAATCTGCAACACACAACCGATCCCGAAAATACCGACGAACCCGAAAACCCGCTTAGGTATTTCTTTATATGCTCAAACTACTGCAGGGGGGACTGAACGGTTACCCAAAGAACTTCATACGCGTCTACACCTATGGAAAAGCCAAGCGGTCCAATCCTCGAAAATGGCCCGCGTATATTGCCAAGGTTGGGCATAAATGGTACCCTAACGAGTCTGTTACGGAGCATTTGCTTACGAGGGTGGGGCAACTGCTCGGTCTGAAAATGGCCGCGTCTTTGCTCGTTTCAGCGCATGGTCAGGTCCGATTCCTAAGCCGGTATTTCCTCGGACCCAATCAAAGCCTTGTTCACGAGGCTGAGATATTTGCAGGCTACCTGGAAGACAAGGATTTTGTAGAAGAAGTAGAGCGGGCTGGAGCAACCCGGGATTTGTTTACTTTCCAGTTCATCGAGGAAGCTATTAAAGTTCAGTTTCCCGGTCAGGCGAGTTCCATTCTTGGGGCGTACACTCGAATGCTCGCTTTCGATGCCATCGTAGGGAATAATGATCGGCATCATTACAATTGGGGAGTCGTGGTTCACACCCACGCACGCCATGAGTCTTTTTTTGCTCCCATTTACGACAGCGCACGTGCACTTTTCTGGAACGATTCAGAGTCGAAACTTCAAGCTGTAAAACAGAATCCTGATCCGCAACGGTTGCATGCCTTCTTCGAGCGGTATGTCAAAAACTCGAAACCAAAAACTGGCTGGAATGGAGAAGACGACCCCGATCATTTTTCCCTCATTCAGAAAATCCACCATTCCTATCCCGATCTCCGTGCAGTGCTCTCAGGTCTATACCGACCTCAATTCCTACGACAGTTCAAAGAAATGCTTGACAGTGAGTTCCAGCCACTAATGAGCCCCTTGCGCCGGGAGATGATTGTGGAATGCATGGAACGGCGATTGTATCGATTTCAAACATCGGTTCAAGCTGATATTGATATCTGATTACCTGACTGAGGATGCCCATGATCTCTATTTCTACCCTGAAGAAGATTCTGTCGCGGCAAGACGGCCGCGAGCAGCTTCTGACTCCGGAACAGGAGACCGCCGACTTCCGGTTGCAATACCGCGATCTGGAAGTTGGGCTTCTATCACTCCAGGACGGGAAGTGGCATTTCGAATACACCGATGACTTCCGAAGTCAGAAGGGTGTTCCTCCGCTCACCGACTTTCCGGATCTCGACAAGCACTACGAATCTGAAGCATTGTGGCCGTTTTTCGCTGTTCGCATACCTGGCCTAAGTCAACCGGCTGTCCAGCGCGTGATCCAAAGGGAGGATCTCGACAAACGCAACGAGGCTCAACTTCTAAAGCGTTTCGGGAAAACTACAATTGCCAATCCCTTTGTCCTGGTCCTGCTCAACAAAGACAAAATTTAAAATTCGTAATTGGCTCCCCGAAGCGCCTGTCTCTCTTTTTTCGAGCCCTCCAACATCAGCAGGGTTGCCCAGGCCCTGGGCCTGAGCCGGGCGGCGCTCTACCGCCGCTTCGAGAAACATGGGCTCACCCCTTGAGTCTGCGCTTCAAGCTCGTCGGCTACCTCGTCTGCATTCACCTTGTATGCGCGGTGGCCGGACATCTGTTGATAGAAGGTTGGCAGTACCTGCTGGGGTTCGACCTGCTCCTCCTGGCGTCCCTCCTGGTTGGCGCGCGCCTGATCCGGCGGTTCCGGGTGCCGTTCGACCTGATCCACACCGGCGCCGAGCTCATCGGCGAGCGCGACTTCACCAGCAAGTTCATCGAGGTGGGCCAGCCGGAGATGGACGGGCTGGTGGGCGTGTACAACCGCATGATCGACCAGCTGCGGGAAGAGCGCACGCGGCTGCAGGAACAGCATTTCTTCCTGGAGAAGATCCTGGCGGCCTCGCCGTCGGGGATCCTGACCCTCGACTTCGACGGCAAGGTCGCCCTGGCCAATCCCAGCGCCGCCCGCCTGCTGGGGGTGGCCGAAAGCGAGGCGCGCGGCCGGTGCCTGGAAGAGCTGGGAACGGCGTTCGCCCGCTCCCTGCAGGAGCTGTCGGTCGGCGAGTCGCAGGTGCTGTCCCTGTCGGGCCAGCGGGTGCGCTGCCGCAAGTTGCAGTTCCTCGACAAGGGGTTCCCGCGCGCCTTCATCCTGATGGAGGAGCTGACCGAGGAGCTGCGCCTCTCCGAGAAGGCGGCCTACGAGAAGGTCATCCGCCTGCTCGCACACGAGGTCAACAATTCAACGGGGGCGGTCAATTCCCTCCTCAACTCCTGCCTCAACTACAAGGGTCAGCTGCGGGAAGCCGACCGCGGCGATTTCGAGAACGCCCTGCAGGTGGCCAGCGGCCGCATCGACCGTCTCAGCGCTTTCATGCGCAGCTTCGCCGAGGTGGTGCAGCTGCCGGCGCCGCGCCCGCAGCCGGTCGACCTGGAGGCCCTTGTGCGCGGCATCGCCCTGCTGATGCGGGCCGAGTGCGAGCGCCTCGGAATCGAGTGGGAGTGGGATGTTCAGGCTGACCTCGACCCGGTGCCGATGGACGAGAGCCAGATGGAGCAGGTGTTCGTCAATATCCTGAAGAATGCGGTGGAGGCGATCGGCGAGAAGGGCAGGATAACGGTCCGCCTCGGGCAGACCGGGGACCGGCCTTTCGCCGTGGTCGAGGATACCGGGCCGGGAATCGACCCCGAAGCGGCGGGCAATCTGTTCACCCCGTTCTTCAGCACCAGGGAGAACCGGCAGGGCCTCGGCCTGACCCTGGTCCAGGAGATCCTGGGCCGGCACGGTTTCGCCTTCTCCCTCGAGAGCCCGCCGTCCGGACCTACCCGGTTTACCATCCGCTTCTGAAACGAGCCGAGACCATCTCCTGCCGATAGGGCGGCGGTGGCCGTCTCGCTTCGTCAGAGGGCGCCGGATGGCGACTCGCGGACCTTGCTCGGCGGGTTGTCCTTCACGAGCACCCGTCTTGCCGCGGTGAGCTCCTCGATGCGGTAATCGTCGAGGAACCGGTGCTCGCCGGGGAACAGCGCGAGGTTCACCTCGGCTCCGGCTCCATCTCCCAGCGCGGCTCGACCCCGGGGTTGACGTACGAGACCGGCCACCGCTTCTGCGATATGTCGATGATGGAAGCGACCGCCAGCCGGCAGAACCGGTCCAGCTGCGCCGGGTGATAGCCGGCGCTGTGCGGGGTGACCAGCGTGTTCGGCAGGCCGATCAGCGGGTCGTCCTGCGGCGGCTCCTGCTCGAGGACGTCCAGGCCCGCGGCGGCAATTCCCCCGTTTTCGAGCGCTTCGGCGAGCGCCTCGGAGTCGACCACTCCGCCGCGCGAGGTGTTGATCAGGATCGCGGTCGGTTTCATCAGTCCGAGCTCCCGCCGGCCGATCAGGTGCCGGGTGGCCGGCAGCAGGGGGGTGTGCACCGAGACGATGTCGGATGCCGGCAGCATCTCCTCCAGGCTCATCCCTTCGACCCGGTGCTCCGCCATCAGGGCCGGGTCGACCAGCGGGTCGCAGGCCAGCAGCCGGGTGCCGAACGCCTGCAGCCGCGCCGCCACGGCGCGGGCGATGCGGCCGAATCCGACGAGGCCCACGGTCTTGCCGTCAAGCAGCTCCGGAAGGGGGTTCAGCGGGTCCCAGGCGCCGCGGCGAACCGCGCCCTCGTGCGCCGGGATCCTGCGCGTCATCGACAGGATCAGGCCGACGGTGTGCTCGGCCACCGGGACCGCGGTGGCGTCCGGGGTGTTGGCGACGATGATGCCGCGCGCCGTCGCCTCGGCGACCGGGATGTTGTCGGTGCCGCTGCCGCCGCGGATGATGGCGCCGCAGCGGCGCAGCTCCGGCAGGATCTCCGCGGTGATCGCCCTGACGCCCCCCATGTCCCAGAGGATGTCGGCGTCCGCGGCGATCTCGACCACCTCCTGCGGCCCGGAGCAGACGCGCTCTACGAGATCGAAACCGGCCGCCTCGAGCTCGGGCGGCACCCAGCCCGGGGTTTTCTGAATCTCCTTCCTTGCCAGTGCGACTTTCATCTTTCCCTTCCGTAACGGTTAACCCGCAGGCCGCCGCCTTCACTCCTCGAGGGTGAGCTCGAAGGTCTGCGAGCTGTACCCGGCGAAGATGCCGTACCCGTTCTCGACGTTGCCGTACACGTTCAACGGCTCGGCAAACGGGTTGTCCCGGGTGAAATCGTGGAGCCTGGCGCTCTTGAGATACTCGTAATACGCCTCGCTGATGTACAGAACCTGGAGATACGTCCCCGACGGGTCCGGGTCGCCATCCAAGTCCCTGGACAGCTCGATTTCGTGGGTCTTGCCGTCGAAAAGGGTGTCCCTGAAGTACGGCGCATCCCCTTCGAATCCCCCCCCTTCGAGCGGCGACCCGTCGACGTTGTTGTCCGCCATGATCGAGGGGTCCTTGGTCGAGAGATACACTTCGGATCTGCTCGCACCCCTTCCCGTGTAAATGCGATACATGCTGATCTGGTAGTAGTTCGCCTCGCCGGGGGGATCCTGAATCTCCAGCTTGATCGAGTAATCGCGGGTGGTTTCGGAGCCGGGGCGGGAGGAGGTCCGATACGAAAGAATGGAGGTCTGCACGGGCCTCGGTACGGCGTCGGTGGCCCGGATCGGCGCGAAGCCGGGGGCCGATACCTGCAGGGAGTAGGTTTCTCCCGCTTGCAGGGTGCTGTCTCCAAAAACGTACACCTGCGCCGCGTCGTTGAACTCCAGCTCGCCGACGACCCGGTCTCCCGCCAGCAGCTCCACCTTCGCATCGGCTACCGCCCGCCTGTCCGGGGCAGGCACCGGCTGGAGAATCCAGGAAGAGCTGCCGACATGGGCGGTCCAGACGCCGTCGGAGGTGAAGAAGGCATGCACCACCAGCCGCGGGGGATGCTCCGGCAGGTCGGGCTCGATCACCTGCGTGCAGGCCGACAGGGCGATCAGGAGCGGAAGGAGGCGCAGGGCGGCTTTCATCGCGCGGGCCGTGGAATTCAAAACTTGAACCGGTAGTTGATCCAGGGAAGAAGGGGAAAGAGGCTCACCTGCTTGGCGCGGAACTGTCTGCCGCGGGTAGTGCTGTTGTAGCGGTCCTCGAAGTAGATGAAAAACGGGTTCTTGCGGTTGTAGGCGTTGTACACCCCGAGGCTGAACCCGTGCCGGTCGCTGTCGGCCGGGCGGAAGTTGAAGGAGAAGTCGAGGTGGTGGAAGGCCGCCATGCGGTAGCCGTTGCGGTCTCCGTAGACCACGGTCTCATACGGCAGGTAGGAGAGCCTGTGTAACCGGAGGGACCCGAGCCCGTCGTGGTCGCTGAAATACCGCGCGACCGGCAGGGTGGCGGCATTGCCGGTTCCGTACACCCAGGTCAGGGAGAAGCTGAGCGACCCCCTCAGCTGCCGGGAGAGGACGACGGCGACGTCGTGCCGGCGGTCGTAGCGGTAGGGAAAAGTGCGCCCTTCGTTCAGCTCCTCGAAACGCCGCCGCGTCCAGGAAAGGGTGTAGCCCGCCCAGCCGGTGGTGCGGCCGCGCTTCTTCTGCAGGAAAAACTCCGCCCCGTACGACCAGCCCCGCCCGGTCTCCACCTTGTCCTGCCAGTCGTCGCTCTCGCCGAAGCCGACGAGAAAGCTCGCCCCTTCCCGGTACTCGATCAGCTCGGTCATGGTCTTGTAGTACCCCTCGATGCTGAGCTCGTACTGCTCCTCGAGCTGCCGCGCCAGACCGAGCCCCACCTGCCGCGACCTCTGGGGGCGCACCCGCCCGGTGGCCGGCAGCCACAGGTCGGTCGGCAGGCCCACGGAGCTGTTGGAGAGCAGGTGGATGTACTGGCGCATCTGCGCATAGGAGGTTTTCAGAGCCCAGTCCGAAGTCAGCAGGTAGCGCATCGAAACCCGGGGCTGCAGGGAGGTGTAGAGCTCGTCGTCGACGAGGAAGCCGGAGGTGTGCAGACCGAGGTTGGCTTTCAGGCGGCTCGTGAGACGCACGTCGTCCTCGGCGTACAGGCTGTACTCCAGGGCGTCGGTGACCCGGGCGGTCAGGGTCGTGTCCTCGGGGGTGCCGTCGAGGGGGTTGTACTTGATCTGCGCCGCGCCGGGGCGATAGGTGTGCAGGGTGCCGCTGCCCCCGAAGCGGATGTAATGGGCCGGATCGGGGATGTAGTCGAGGTCGAGCTTCAGTCCCCAGTCGCGGATGCCGGACAGGTAGCGCAGCCTGAGGGTCTCGCTCTCCCGTTCCCCGTCGATGACCTCAATGGAGCGCTGGTCGACGTTGGTCGAGAACTGGTAGCGGCTGAAGATCGCCGTGAGGTTGGCGAAGAGCCGGTTGCTGACCAGGTAGTTCCAGCGCAGGGTGGAGGTGACGTTCCCCCAGCCGAAGTTCGCCTCGATGCTGTCTTCCTCGCGGTAGTCTCCGGCGCCGTACTCATCGCTGACATCGCTCCAGAAGCGGTCGTCGCCGCTGTACAGGCTCAGGTAGACGCGGCTGCTCGGGGAGAAGATGTGGTTGAGCTTGGCGTTGAGGTCGTAGAAGTGGTAGCCCCCCTTCTCGTCGCCGGGCAGGAAGGGGCGGACCAGCATGTCGATGTAGGTGCGCCGCCCCGAGATAATGAAGGAGGTTCGGTCCTTGCTCAGCGGCCCCTGCAGGGTCACCTGGGAGGCGATCAGCCCGACCGAGCCTTCCGCCTCGAACTCCTTCATGTTGCCGTCCTTCATGTCGATCTCCAGCACCGACGAGAGGCGGCCGCCGTAGCGGGCCGGGAAACCGGCCTTGGTCAGCTGCACGTTCTTGATGGCGTTGGCGTTGAAGACGGAGAAGAAGCCGAACAGGTGGGAGGCGTTGTAGACCGGGGCGTCGTCGAGCAGGATCAGGTTCTGGTCCGGGCTGCCGCCGCGCACGTACAGGCCGCTCATCCCCTCGGTCCCCGACTGCACCCCGGGCAGCAGCTGCAGGGTCTTGAGCACGTCGACCTCCCCCATGAGGGCGGGGGCGCTCTCGATCTGCCGGATCGGCACCTGCACGACGCTCATCCGCGTCTGCTCCTGGATCGGGTCGAGCCGCTCGGCTTTGGTCTCCACCGCCTCCATTTCCAGGGGCGTCGGCTCGAGGGCGATGTTGAGCTGCAGGTCGCGGCCGAGGTCGGTGGCGAGGGTGTCGCTGCGATAGCCGATGTGGGAGACCACCACCCGGAGCGAACCGGCCGGCAGGGTCAGGCTGAAGAAGCCGAAGCGGTTGGTCGTCGTGCCCTGCTGCAGGTCGGGCTCGTGCAGGACCGCCCCGATCAGCTTCTCGCCGCTGGCGGCGTCCTCGACGTAGCCGCTGAGGGTGTGCTTGGGGGCTCCTTGCGCTCCGGCGCCGCAGGCGAAGCCGAGGAGGAGAACCAGGAAGCGAAAGTGGGGTGGGGGGGACACAGGAATGGAATAGTCCGTTGTCGGGGAGGGGGAATTCATCCAACCTTGCCGCGCGCTTTGGCGCATGTTGTCTCCGAAATCCTCGGCAGACCACTCATACCGCTACCACCATCGCCTCGAACTGTTCTTCAGGAACGGTCAATCCGTTTTCCTCGAAAGACGCGATATATCCTTCAATTGCTTCCTTGATGTTGGCAATGGCTTGCTGCCTTGTTCTTCCCTGACTGATGCAGCCGGGCAGGCTGGGACACTCTGCAACCCAGCAACCATCTTCGCCGGGGAAAACGACGGCTTGTCTCATGATTTCATCCTTCGTTCAGGTTGACGCGGGGTCTGTTCAAAACGAATCAGGCCTACAGACCTGATTGCACCTTCTGGTACCCTACTGTTTCCCGAATGGTCGCGCCTGCGCTGAGTTCCGAAATCAGATGGGCTTGACTGTAATCTGCAACACCACCCCTATCCTCCTCGCGGTCTCCGCAAAGTACAGCACTTCCTCCGGTGTCAGGGACCTCCCGAGGACATCGCGTTCCCGGTAGGACAGCCACTTCTTGAGGACCTGGTAGCCGCCGAGTTTGTACTGCCAGATGGCGACCGGGACGTTGCGCCAGAAAGCGCGATCGTTCAGATAGACGTCCAGCGTGTCGGGGCCGAGTGTGGTTATTGAATCACCGAATGCGGAGCGTTCCTCCGGGGTGTACTCGCGCTCGACGACGCGGCCTTGTCCCGGCATTACGGCGTCTCCTGTTCCGAAGTGGCCCCACCCTGTGGTGAGGCAAAAATCGTCGCCGGTCATGTTGCCGCCTGAGGTGGTTGCGGGGACGGCGATGGCGGCGGTCTCCGGGCGCAACTCACCATGGGTGACGCCGGGTACCGGGGTATCGGGGTCGAGGAGCCGGGCAAGTTCGCGGCCTCTGGCCGCCGATGCAGCGAGCCACTCAGCAGCGCCGGCGGTATCGCCGTCCGGCCAGCCCGGCAGCGGGATGCGCGGCCATTCCATGCGGAGCGCCCCGGCGTTGGCCTCACGGTAGGCGGGATCGTGAAGTGTGGCGAGGACGTGATGGAACAGATCCTCCACGTTGGCACCCAGACGTTGGAGATAGCGTTGTGCTGCACTTGGTAAATTAGGGCGGGAATGTATTTCCTGGCCGCTGATTTGGAGGCCGTCCTCGAGGAGATAGGCCGGAATGCAAGTCGCGCCACGGTCCATAAGGTCAAGGCAACCCATATTCGTGATGGCCTGAGCTGCAGACCATTCGCGCCGTGGCTTCTGCTGGGTAACCAACCACATGTTTCCCGCAAACACATGTGGTCGGTAGTCGGGGACCGGACGCCCGAGCAAGCCGTGACCTGCTTCCCAATAGAGCCAGCGATTGTCGAACGGCCGATAGGCATGTCGGACGAACCCTGCATCAATCGGGCCGCCACGAGCGAGCAGTGCATCGCGGACCGCCCTAGCGCCCCGTACTACGAATCCCGATGAACTCTTCATTGCGGCTGGATAGCGTCGTGCGATTTCTACATGGCTCAGAGCCGCATCGAAGTAGTCGGCAAGCCGCGTCTTGAGCCTGTCGAGATCAACATCGATCAGGAACGAGTCCCGTTTGGTTTGTACTCCCGGAAAGGAAACCGGAAACAGTTCGGGCAGTGCCGGGCACTCGAACCAATCCTTGCTCACTGCCGTTTGTGCGAACGGCAAGCCGAGCGGCAAGACCGGCTCGATGGGGTCATAGAGCATGTCCGGTTCCGTCTCCGCGGTCGCCGTCAGTTCCGCGGGCTTGGCCTGTCCCCACAGATGGCGGAAGCCGATCTCGGTGACCGGGGCATGGTCCGCTTTGCGTACCAGCGTCGTAATCGCTGTTCCCAGTTGGATACCTACTGGATCGCCTTCGGTGGAAAAGATGCTCGGGTCCGGCGAACCGTCGGGCGCCACCTTGCCGGTCTTGTACTTGTCGCCGTTCAGGCAATCGATGCGGATCGCGTCGAAGGCTTCGAGGTAGCGCTCCCGCATGCCGGTGAAGGAGAGCCCGTCAAGCCAGGAGTAGTTGGAGATGAAGCAGACCACTCCCTGGCCCGTCCTCTCGGCGATGCGCCGTTCCGCCATGCGGAAGAATCGCACGTAGAGATCGTTCAGCCCCTGGCCCTCGGGCCGGCGCACGCGCCTCGTCGTGCGGTAGGCTTGCGAAAGCTCCCGTTCCTCGTCCACTGCCATACCCGCAAATCCATTGTAGGGCGGGTTGCCGAGGATCACGAGAATCGGCGTGTCCCGCTTCACCCGCTCGGCGCGGTCCCGTTCTTCCTCCAGCTCCGGGAAGGGCAGGGGCTTGTCGCTCTTCGGCTCCCAGCCGGTGAGGGCGTTGGTGAGGAAGACCTGGGCGCGCTCGGTTTCGTCGTCCAGGGTTGCGTCCAGGTCCTGCATGGTGAGGCCCACCTGCAAATGGGCTACCACGAAAGGAGCGGGCATGATCTCGAAGCCGAAGACCCGATCCAGGGCCGCCTGCTTCACCCGCGCGCCGGCGAGGGCGCCGAGGCCGCGTCCTTCGAGGTTGGCGGCGATGCGGCGGAGCACTTCGGCCAGATAAGCCCCGGTGCCGCAGCACGGGTCGAGGACGTAGACGTTGTCGGCGGCCAGCCCGTCGGCGATGCCGAGGTCGTCGCGCAACGCCTTGTCGACGCGGGCGACCATGTAGCGCACCACTTCGGCCGGGGTGTACCAGACGCCGAGCTGCTTGCGCAGATCGGGATCGAAGGCTTGGAGGAAGGGCTCGTAGAAGTAGGGCACCGCCTCGCCCTCGTTGAAGCGGGAGAAGAAGGCGGGCCGGTCCACCCGGTCGAGGGCCGCCGCGGTCCAGTCCAGCACCTCCACCAGATCCAGCCGCCGCAGGCGGCCAGGGCCCGAGAGCTGGTGGAAGAGGGCCCGCAGCACCGGCGCGCGCAGATGCCAGACCGCGGTGCGCCAGTCGAAGCGCTCGGTCTGCCTGGCCTGCCGGGCCCACAGTACCCAGGCGGAGAAGAGGCCGTAGAACAGGGTCTGCACCAGGGTCGAGCGGAAGAACGCCTCGCCGCGCGCGCCTTCGAAGCGGACACCAAGAGCCTCCTCCAAGGCGGAGCGCACCGTCTTCAGAAGCGGGGTGTCGCCCGCGGCTCCGACCCGCGCCAGCCCGTCGCGGGCGTACGAGGCCAGGAGCCAGGCCAGGTCTCTCGGCTCGGACAGGGCCGCACGGTGCGCCAGCGCCCGGCCCAGATACTCGCCCAGGCCCGCGCCGACCTCGCGAGCGAAGGTGCGTGGCGTCTCCAGGCGTTGCTCGAATTCCCCGGCGCTTGCAGCCAGCCGCAAGGTTTCGAGTTTGGCCGGGCGTCCCTCCGCGTCCTCGCCCACCAGGACGAAGTCGCGTGTATTGGTCACCAGAACGAGTCCATAGCGGTTCCAGTAGCGGCTGACCTGGTCGCCCTCCGCGGTCAGCCAGGCGTCGTCGTCCGCGGACTTCACCTCGACCACGCCTCGCTCCGGCACCTGCCCGGCCCGCGGCTGCCCCTTCTGCACCTGCCGCGACGAATAGAGCCCGAAGTCAGGGTGGCCTGCCCCCTGGTCGGCCAGCTCGCCGACACAGAACACCTTGGGCTTGAGGGCGGCGCCGGCGGCGTTGAGCAGGTTGGCCAGCGGCCCGTAGCTGGAGCGCTCCCCCGTGGCGCTGCCCGAGGCGCGGATCCGCTGCAGGTCGGTGAGGTAGTGCTCGACCGCTGCCGTCAGGCGGGCCGTCGTGGTGGCCATGATGGAGGATCTCTCAGAATGGCCGCGATTCCGCTGTTGTTGCCAGCGGCCGAGGCCGCGTCAACCCGTCGTCTGAACTTGGGACTCGGGAACTGTGCGGCGGGAAGGATAGCGGACGTACTTGCGGCCGGAAGCCTCTTGTCTGGCTCGGATGTCTCTGAAGATCGCCCTGACGTCGTAGTCAAACCGGGCCGCGTGTTGCTCTCGTACTGCCCGGACTTCGGCGATGACGGGGTCAGACTGCGGCGGTTTCATGGTCGGGTTCCATCAGTTCGTTGGGCGTGCAGATGATCGGAGGCTCGTAACCGGACTGACGACACACCCGTTCGATCCGAGAGCGCATGGCGGCATTTGCGATGTGCCGGAAGTTCCACGTTACAAGGTAGTGGGCGCCGTTCGTAACCGCGATGGCAATGTGAGCGGCATCTTCCGCCGCCGTGCGGGGCACCGCCCCCAGATGGAGCAACTTCTCTGTGAGGTTGGCCGCATCCTCGGTCGCATCGAGAAGGGTGACCGCTTCGAGCGCGGCCAGACGGGCACGGGCAACGGTTTCATCGCCGGCGCTGGCCTCGGCGACAACAAGCTCTGACGCCATCAGCTGAAACTTGTCCCGAGCGTCACGCCACCACTCGCGGGTCACTTGCTGATACGCCGTGACCATGACGTCCGGGAAGGCCGCGAAGTGAGATAGCTCAGGACCGATGTTTCGATGTATGCGATGGGGTTCATCCTGGATGCCTCATGCTCGGGGTCATCTCGCCTTCGGGCCGGAACAGCTGGTTGGCCTGCGGCAGGGAGCAGGAGCGCTTCCCCTTGGCGCTGCCCCTCTGAAGGTCGGCGAAATAATGCTCGACCGCCGCGGTCAGACGAACGGTAGTCTTGATTGCCATGCGTCAGGTCTAACTTGAACTCCCCCCCGGTGCTCCTGTACCATAGACCTGTTTCTACCCGAGTAGGAGAGAGATGTCGGAGTCCAGTCCAGATTTTGTGTTCGTCAGCCAGGCACCCGCACAAAAGGTGGTGGAACAATGAGCGAATCGCCACGAGTCTTCATATCGCATATCCATTCCGACAGCGATTGGGTCCGCAGCTTCGTCGATCAGCTACTCAGTGCCGGACAAGAGAATGTCTGGTGTTTTGAACGAGAAGTCGCTGTGGGCGAGCCGTGGGCAGACAAGGTTGAGAATGGTCTGCGGAGCAGCGAATACATAGTACTCGTCGTCAGCCCGGGGAGCATTAATTCGTCCTGGTTCAACTTTGAGCTGGGTGCCTCCCTGGGCATGGGCAAGAAGGTAATCCCCATCGTGGCCAAGGAATTGAAGGCCGGCGATCTTCCAGGTCCGCTCAGGGCAATGCGCTACATCTTTATGGACAGCCCCGAGGACGCGGCCCGAGAGGTTGTCCATACGCTGGAAGCGACGGAGAAGAGCGCTTCAACTTGAATTCCTCCTCCTCCCTGATCGGCGAGCTCCCTCCGCTGACGGCGAATCGGAGACGCTGGAACTGAAGCGCAGTACCGGCGAGTTGCGTACCGGGGTGAGAACTGCATGCGCCATGCTGAACAATCGCGGCGGCACGGTCCTGTTCGGCGTGCAACCGGATGGCCGGGTAATCGGTCAGTTTGTCAGCGACAATACACTTGAGGAGGTGGCAGCAGAGCTGCAAAACATCGAACCCCCGGCCTCCCCTTCCGTCGAGCGCGTGACCGTGCGCGGTGGAAGGGAGGTCGTGGTGGTTACCGTCTCGAAAGGACAGAACCAGCCGTACAGTCACCGTGGGAGGGCTTGGCGCAGGGTGGCCAACACCAATCAGGCCATGTCGCGGGACCAGTACAACCAGGTCCTCCTCGAACGCCTGCACGGAGAACGACGTTGGGAGAACGAACCTGCCCCGGGATGGGGAGTCGACGATCTCGACCGCGACGAGATCGTTCGAACCCTCGAGGAAGCGATCCGGCGCGGGCGCGCGGGCGATCCTGGAACCCGTGATCCGGCGGCGCTGCTGCGTGGGTTCGGCCTGATCCGTGGAGACCGCCTGTTGCGAGCGGCGGTCGTACTGTTCGGCCGGCCGGACCGTGTTGAGAGGGAGTACACGCAGTGCATGCTGCGGGTGGCGAAGTTCCGCGGTACGGACCGTACCGAGTTTCTGGACAACCGGCAGTTTCACGGCAATGCCTTCGAACTGCTGAACAGGGCGGAGCGTTTCTTCCGTGAGAATCTGCCCATAGCAGGACGTATCGAGCCGGGCCTGTTCGAACGGGTGGACGATCCGCTCTATCCTCCCGAAGCGTTGCGGGAGGCCCTTGCGAACGCCATCTGTCACCGGGACTACTCGATTGGAGGAGGGTCGGTTGCCGCGGCGATTTACGACGACCGCCTCGAAGTGACCTCGTCGGGAACCCTGCACTTCGGGCTCACCGCGGAATCGTTGTTCGAGCCTCATGAGTCCCTGCCCTGGAATCCCCTTATCGCGCAAGCCTTCTACCGTTGCGGAATCATCGAGCAGTGGGGGCGGGGGACGATCAAGATGCGGGAACTGACGACGAACGCCGGACTGCCGGCGCCGGAGATCGAGGACGCCGGCGGATGCGTCACCGTTCGGTTCAGGCCGGAGTCCTACGTGCCGAGGCGTGTCGAACGGGAGGTGACCGAACGCCAGAGGGCCATTCTGTCCCTGCTTGCGGGAGCGCGCACCGGATACGCTTTGCGCGAGATCATCCCCCAACTGGAGAATTCACCTACCGAGCGGCAGGTGCGCGACGACTTGCGGATCTTGCGGACACTCGGCCTGGCGATGTGTGAGGGCCATGGCCGAGGTGCGCGGTGGAAGCGCCAATAGTCCCTTTCCGCCATGGATTCGGCTCATTCTGTCTTATTCCGTCCCATTCCGGAACCGGATTCTTTGAGAACGATATAAGCAAAGTAAAATCAATCAGTTATGCCTCACATGTCTTATTCTGTCTTATTCTGTCCTATTCCGGCTTCCCGGGTTTTTGGATGACGATATAAACAATGAGAAATCAATCAGTTATGAATGTTCTGTCTTATTCTGTCCCATTTTGTCTTATTTCATCACGAACTCAGGTTTTTCTTCCAACCCGGGAGCTTTTGCCGCGTGCCCGCAGCGGCGGTCGCGCGGAAGCGGCTCCAGCCGTTTGATCGACGACCGCTCCAAAACCAAAGGAGATTCCTGACGACATGGCTTTCAAATACAGCTTGCAGTGCGACACCCTTCCCTGGGTCGGGTACAACCTCCTCGAGGAACCGGATGTGGTTCTGCAGGCCGCCGCGGAGGCCGGGTACGACGGCGTCGACCTGCCGGGCAACCCGGAGAAGATGGACGGCCGCGCCTGGCGCCGGCGGGTGGAGGAGGCCGGCCTCGTCGTCCCGGAGGTCCTGGCGGCCTGGGGCTACTACCACGCCGGCGAGGAGCGCAACCTCGCCAGCTCCGACCCGGAGATCAGGGGCCGCGCCGTGCAGTACGCACGGGACACTGTAGACCTGGCGGTGGATGCCGGGGCGAGCTTCACCCAGCTGTGCGCGGCCCAGCCCGCGGTCCCGCAGCTGCCGTTTCCCCTGGAGCCGGTGGAGAGGCTGCGCGACAACTTCCGGCAGTCGATCCGCGCGGTCTGCGAGCACGCCGCGGGCCGCGGCATCACCATCCTGCTGGAGCCGCTGAACACCTACGAGGGCCTCCCCGGGGTGCTGACGACGATCTACGAGGCGGTCAACTACGTCGACGAGCTGGGGCTCGATCTCGGGGTGCAGCCCGACGTCTATCACATGAACGTCGAGGAGGGCTCGATCCCCGACGCGCTGCGCTACGCCGGCTCGCGCATCCGGCACTTCCACCTCAACGAGACCAACCACTGCCAGCACGGGACCGGCCACGCCGACTACCGGGAGATCTTCCGCATCCTCAAGGGGATCGGCTACGAGGGATACCTGTGCACCTACATGCCCAAGACCACCCAGGCGATCCTGCAGAGCGCCCCGGGAAATCCCTACCTGCCGGAAGGAGCTTCGGCAGGTGATGGGGGGCGTCCCGACCTGGCCGAGGTTCTCAGGGGCCTGCTCGGGTTCCTCAAGGAAACGGAGCGCACCGTCGACCAGTCGCGCGAGTTCTACGAGGCGGGCGGCTGGCGCAACTGAGCTTTGCGGAGGCCGCGACCGATGCCCGGTGATCCTGCCAAGATGGTCGATTCGACGGAGCTTCTGCGCGATGCCGCGCGGCTGCGCGAGCGCATGGAGAGCGACGGCTACCTGTTCTTTCCACGGTTGGTCGACGCGGACCGGGCCACCGCGGTCAAGCGGGACATCATGGCCATCCTGCGGGAGCGGTTCATCATCGAGGAGGACGGCGCCCCCGACCCGGTGTGGAGCGGGGGACCGCAGCCGACGGAAGCGGAGTACATGGCCGTGTACGGCCGCATCGTCCGCCTCGAGTCGTTCCGCGAGCTGGCCACATCCCCGGAAGTCGTCGCCCTCCTCGAGGCGGTGTGCGCGGGGCCGGTCCAGGTCTGGGAGCAGCAGCTGATCCGCCTGGTTTACCCCGACCCGGAAGCCGAAGCTGCCCAGGGGGTCGGCGCCCACCAAGACGGCGACCCGAAGCTGGGGTACCGGGCCGGCCGCTTCTACACCTGCTGGATCTCGCTGATGGAGATCGACGCTGCGGTTGGAGGGCTCGCGATCGCCCCGGGATCGCACCGGCTCGGGCTGCTGCAGAGCGCCGGCACCGTCGCCTCCTCCTCCGGACAGCAGGGCCGGGAAGCCGGGTACGGCCTCGATCCCTCTGAGCTGTCCTGGGCGACGGGGGACTTCGTTCCCGGCAGCGCCGTCCTCTTCCACTGCCGCACCGCCCATCGCGGTCTGCCCAACCGCTCCGACCGGATCCGGCTCTCCTGCGACTTCCGCTATCAGCCCGCCGAGGACAGCGCCAGCTGGCTGGCGCACACCCCCGGGCCCGAAGTGCGGCGCACGGCGCAGCAGATCGACGAGGTACTCTCAGGCCGGGCGCTCTGGGTCACGACCCGGGCGGAACCGGAGCTGATCGGCGAGATTCGCCGGCGCATGCTGGAGGAGCGGAGCACCACTCTGGAGCGCGCCCGCGAGCTGGCGCGGGAGCTGGGAGGAGCCCCGTGAACCTGGAAGCGAGTTTGGAGGAACTGGCGGGGAAGGGGTACACCATCGTCAGCGATGCCCTTTCCGGACCGGAGGTCGAGGCGACGCGCCAGGCCGTGACCGAGCTGCTCGACGCGGAGGAGGAGGTCGCGCGCACCACGGGAACGCAGACCGACAACCTGCGCAACGCCCACGCCATCGTCGGCAAGCACCCTCACTTCCACGAGTTCTACCTCAACCCCCCGGTGATGCGGATCGTGCGCGCCGTCCTCGGGGAGCAGGCGATGCTCTACGACGGCAACATCCGCGTCCCCATGCCGACAGGCCGGCGGGACGCGGCCAAGGGGTTCCAGGTGCACGTCGACCGCGAGGAGTACACGGTCCTGCCGTTCGCCGGCGGCACCCACTTTCCGATGGCCCTGAACGTCGTCTGGTGCCTGGTCGACTTCACTCCGGAGAACGGCAGCACGCGGCTGTGGCCGGGGTCACATCGGTCCTGCGAGGTCCCCGACCCCGATCTCGATGCGGGGGAAACCGTGCGGATCGAAGCGCCGTCCGGTTCCGCCATCGTCTGGGACGCGGCCCTGTGGCACCAGGGCGGGATCAACCGCAGCGATCGGCCGCGCTGGTCGATGATCGCCTACTACCTGCGGCCGTGGCTGAAGGGGAAGACGGACAGCGTGCGCCTGCTGCCCCCGGAAGCGGTAGCGAGCATGTCGGACGAGGCGAAGCGGCTGGTCGGGATCATGCCGGCGCCGCCAGACTACTCCGAGGTCAAGGCGCTCGACAGCGGCGAGCTGGCCGCCCTGACCTTGGAGCAGCGCAAGGTCCTGGGGTTCCCCGTCTACTGAACCGCCGCTACCGGCGCCATCCCCCGCATGGACCTGGCCGAGCCGGTTCTGCGGGCGGGAGAGGCAGGCTAAGTTTCGAGGCTGGAGTAGCGGCAGGGCCTGAGCTGCCAGGAGTAGAGCGTCCGCAGGCTCGCCCTCCCCCCCCGGGCGAAGAAGCGGGTGCCGATGCTGTCGGCCCGCTGCGGGTAGATCCGCTTGGTCAGCAGCACGCGGTCCCCGGCGAAGACCTCGACCACCGAGCGGTCGAGGAAGATCCGCAGCAGCAGCGGCTGCTCCGGGTCGTGGTCGAGGCCGGCGACCTGCGGGTCGCGGCCGACGAACCCGGGGTCGGTGCTCGAACGGGAAACGTCCAGTTCTATCCGCGACGAACCGCGGTCCCAGGTCACCACCGTCTCCTCCTGGCCGTCGAGATCGCAGCGCAGCTTGAGACCGACCTGCTCGGCGCTGCCCGGATCGATCTCCGCCCTCAGCTCGATGGTGTCCCCGGCGATCCCGGGAAGGATCTGCTCGCCGTCGTCGGCGAAGGCTCCCTCCAGGCTGCGGTGCATCCCCCTCAACCCCTCCAGCTCCTGCACCGGCGCCACGCGCACGGTGCCGTCCGGACCCGGCCTCATCTCCCACGGAAGCGACATGATGCCCGCCCAGCCTGCCTTCGCCATCGCCTCGGGAGTGCGGCCCTCGGCGATCCAGGCGATGGCGATGCGGCGCCCGTCCGGGGCCAGCCAGGAGCTGGGGGCGATCGAGTCGCCGCAGACGTGCATGGCCTGCCCCGGCTCCCAGCTGGTGTAGTTGAAGCGGCCGTGCACCCGGCGCTCGAAGCGGCCGTTCGCGTAGGGGCCGAGGTAGTACTGTGCCCCGCGGCTGTGGCTGGCGAACAGCAGCATGTGCTCGTCGCCGAACGGGAAGAAGCTGGGCACGGCGAGGTCGCTCTCCCCGCCCGGTTCGTAGAGCAGGCCGGCGTACTCCCAGTCGACGGCGTCGCGCGAGCGGAACAGGAAACCGGCGTCCCGCGAGGTGCCGATGGCGCGCGGCTTGCCGATCTGGGAGCCGCTGGCCATGTAGAACCACTCCCCATCCCGCCAGGCGCAGGGGTCGTGGAGCCTCCACTCTACCGGCTCCTCCGGCAGCTCGATCACGGGGTTGCGCGGGTGCTTGCCCCAGGTGCGGTACCCGTCGTCGCTGGTGGCCAGGCAGATGCCGCCCGGATTGCCCCAGTAGATCAGGGTGTGGGAGCCGTCGCGCTCGAAGGCGCCGCCGCTCCAGCAGCCGACGTGGTCGGGCCCTCCCTCCTCGTGTTCGAGCGCCACCGGGTAGTCGATCCAGTGGATGAAATCCTCGGTCGCGGCATGGCACCAGGTGCCCCAGCCGCCCGGGCCCTCGGGGGAGGGGGCGTCACGGTACTGGTAGAAGAGGTGGAACAGCCCGTCGGCCTGGAAGGTGCCGGTCGGGTCGTTGGTCCAGTTTCTGGGAGGGACGAAGTGGTAGACCGGTCGGTGGCGGTCGCCGGCGAACTGCTCGCGGATGCTGGTCACGGTTCTCCCCCTTTCTACGGCTCTCGTCGAGTTGGCACGGCGGCCAATAGTGGGCAGGGGAGCAGGCCGCGACAAGCAGCCGCCGTTGCCTGAATCGGACTCTGTTGCACAAGGGACTACCGGGAACTGTCAGGCCTTCAGGCCCCTCCGGGGGCTTCCGCAGTCGGATGGCTTCTCCTCAGTGACTTTCCGCGCCCGAGCCGTTTCCTTTTCCCCCCCCGGCATACAAGGAACGTCAGGAATTACCAGCGTCGAAAGGAGCAGGGAGATGCTCACCCAGGAACAGCACCGGCACTTCGAGACCTTCGGTTTCATCGTACTGCGGCAGTTCTTCTCGCCGGCCGAGCTGGAGACGGCAAGCAACGAGTTCGAGACCGCCCTCGACGCCCTGTACGCCGACGACCCGTTCGACGGCAGCAAGCGGCACTCCGCCATACTGACCGGGGAGGAGACCCCATTCTTCGCCGGCCTCCCCGAGAACCCGCGGCTGTACGGGATCGCCGAGCAGCTCTACGGGGACTGCTTCCCGATCACCAGCGACGCCAACCGCTACGTCGGCGACTCGCGCTGGCACCCGGACCACTACATCGACGTCGAGAAGGACTGCTACGGCATCAAGTTCGCCTACTACCTCGATGCGGTCGGGCCCGAGTCGGGAGCCCTGCGGGTGATCCCCGGTTCCCACCGGAACCCGTTCTGGACCGCGGTCGACAACGCCAACACCCGCGAGGCGGAGATCCGCGAGGTGCCCAGCCACGTCTGCGCGTCGCAGCCGGGGGACCTGGTCGGGTTCGACGTGCGCCTGTGGCACGCCAGCTGCGGCGGCGCCGCGGGCCGGCGCATGTGCACGGTCGTCTACTACAAGAGCCCGGAAACCCCGGAAGAGGAGAAGGGGATGCGCTGGCGGGCCGGGAACTGCCTTGAGGCCCTGGCCCCGAAGCCGTTCGTCAACCCGCACTGGGCGTCGAATCCCGGCAACAGCGGGAAGCGCGCCGGCTGGCTCGAGCAGCTCGAGCGCTGGGGTTTCATGGCCGCGCCGGGGGCCGGGAAGGAACGGGAGGAGATCGCCTTCCGCGCCAACTGAGGGCGCGGCCCCTTCAGTCCGTGACCCGCCCTGAAGAGACCGATACGGTTCCCGTCTGGCGGCGCCGCTCATCGCGGGCGGTCCTGCGGCTCCGCTGCCAGTAGAAGTCGCGCGGCGCCTCCCGCTTCCTGTACGGGGCGGCCCAGGTGTGGATGTAGGCCCGCCGCGTATCGCCGGTGCGGTTGGGGCCGGAGAAATGCAGGGTGCGGCAGTGGTGGATGGTCGCCCCGCCGGCCGGAACCGGGCAGGGGACCGCGGCGGAGGGATCGACCTCGTCCACCTCGAGGCCGTGGATCCTCGGGTCGCGGCCGATGGTGTGGTGGGGGAGGACCTCCAGCTCGTGGCTGCCGGGTATGAACTGCATGCAGCCGTTTTCCACCGTCGTGTCCTGCAGGGCGAGCCAGACGCTGAGACTGTCGTACTCCAGCTCCTCCTTCCAGTACGCCTCGTCCTGGTGCCACGGGGCGGGGCCGCCGATCCCGGGCGGCTTGACGATGGCGTGCTCTCCCTGGAACCCGGCATCCTCCCCGAGCAGGCCCCTGCCGACCGCGGCGGCGTTGGCGCGGAACAGGGTGTCCCGGAGCCCGGGGTCGTAGTTGACGGGGTTGACGATCTGCGGCAGGCGGGCGGGCAGGTCCTCCTCGTCGGTGCCGGCGAGGTCGTACTGGTTCCCTTCCTTCCTGCCGGCCTGCTCGGCGAACAGCCGGTCGCAGATGGCGCGCAGCTCCGCCACCTCCTCCGGCGTCGTGATCGCCTCGAGCACGAGGTAGCCGTGCTCGCGGAAGAACGCCACCTGATCTTCGCTGACTGCGATCGTCGTCGCGATCATGGCTGTCTCCTTTTGGCCAGGGCGGTTTCGATGTCGGGCAGGGGCGCCGGCGGATGCTTGTCGCGGGCGCGGGTGCGGGCCTCGATGCCGTCCGCGGCCAGGGCGGCCAGCTCCTGCTGGGAGCCCGGGTACCAGGCCTTGAGCCGGCGGCGAGCGATGTTGACGTGCAGCACCTCGTCGGCCCAGTCGAAGTCCTGCAACGTCGTCATCAGCGGGTGGCGTGACCGGTCGCGGCAGAACTCGTACTCGAAGCGCTTGCCGGGCGGGTATTTCATGAGGCCGGACTCGACGTCGCAGAGCATGGCGTAGAGGGGCAGCGGCTCGAGCTGGTAGAGGTACTCCGTCTCCCACTCCCGCAGCGGCAGGGCGGCGCGGTCCCCGAGCAGGTCCTCGATGGCGGCCTCGCCGAACAGGGAGTGGCGCATCTCGTCCCACATGTGGCGCGAGACGTCGATGTAGAACTGCCAAGGCTGCTCCCCGGTCTCGCAGAGCACGAACGAGAGCGCTTCGGCTATAGTGAGCTCCCCGAGGCGGGTGCAGATCATCTGGGCGAGTCGCGGCGGCACCTCCTCGCCGCCGACGTGCTCGATGTCCCACACCTTCGGGAAGGTGTCGTCCCAGGCCTTGCGCCGCGGAATCCGGTAGGGGGAGCGGCCGCGGCTGGTGCGTAGCGCATCAGGCCGCTTCTTGCCGCTGCCGTCGATCCCACCGGCTGCCTCGAGAAGCTGACCGAGATGGGCGGACCATTCATCGGCCTGGCTCCGCGCCCGGGAGGATGACCCGACGGCGTCGGCGTACGCGGCTCGCAGCAGGGCGAGCCCCTCCTCCTCCTCGGCGACGATCTCCCGCAGGGCGCGCAGGCTGGCGTAGTCGGCGAGCCCGTTGGTCTCCCGCTCGTAGCGGCGGTACGCCTCGACCATGGCCGGCTTGACGACCAGAGTGAGGGCGGCCAGCAGTTCCGGGGTTCCGCGCGAGTGCATTGCCTCGTCGAAGAGGACCTCGAGGTCGGGGTCCGGCTCCGCGAACGCCCGCCTCCGGGAAGCCCGCAGCTCGGTGAGCCTGTGGCGGAGGCGGTCGGCGTGTTGGCCGTCCTCGTACTGGCAGCGGGACAGCAGGGCCTTCACGTCCCGCTCAGGGGTACTGATGATGTGGGCCGCTTCTAGGAACATCAGGCGGGACTCGGCACAGGCGAACCGGTGCAGGCGGGCGCTGCAGGCCTCGACCGGAAGCCCGGGGGACCGGGGGTTTCTCAGGCCGGCGTACTGGTATTCGATACCCATCTCTTCTCCTGTCAGGCCGGGTTCGCGGCGATGAACCCCTCGAGCTCGGCGCGGGTCGGGAGGCCGTCGACGACCCCGATGCGGTGGCGCAGAAGGCCCCGGCGCAGTTGGCCTGCGCCACCGCATCGGGCAGCGGCAGCCCCTCTCCCAGGCCGGTGGCCAGGGCGGCGTTGAAGCTGTCGCCCGCCCCGGTGGCGTCGACCGCGTCGATCCGCGGCGCCGGGATTTCGACGATTCCCCCGGCCGTGACGATCAGGGAGCCGCGCTTCCCCCGGGTGACGACGATGCGCCCGACCCCGAGATCGAGGAGCCGGCGCGCCAGCTCTTCGGTCGGCGTGGGATCGTCCGGGGCCAGCCCCAGCAGGATGCGGGTCTCGGTCTCGTTAGGGGTCATCAAGTCGACGTTTCGGAGCTGCCGCGGCTCGACCGCCCGCGCCGGCGCCGGGTTGAGCAGGGTCAGGGCCCCGTGCCTGCCGCCCAGCTCCATGGCCCGCTCGACCGCCTCGGGGGGCACCTCGAACTGGGTCATGACGATGTCGCTGGCGGCGATCAGGTCCGCGGCCGCCTCGACGTGTTCGGGACGCATTTCCATGTTGGCCCCGAGATGCCCGACGATGGCGTTCTCCCCCGAGGGCAGGACGGTAACCATGCCGACCGCGGTGTTGACGCCCGGGATGCGGTGGATGTGCTCGCGGGAGATCCCCTCCTGCTCGAAGAGCTCGTCGGCGACCGGGGCGAACAGGTCGTCGCCGGTGCAGGCGACGAGGCTGACGCCGGCGCCGAGGCGGGCGGCCCCGACCGCCTGGTTGGTCCCCTTGCCGCCGGGCCCCAGGTCGAAGAGATCGCCGATCAGCCCTTCCCCGGGCACCGGCATGCGCGGCACCCTGACGGTGATGCCGACGACGAAGCTGCCGACCACGGTGATCGCTACCACGCGCGCTCCTGCCGCAGCCAGCAGCCCTCGGTGTAGGGCTCGCGTGCGAACAGGCGACGGCGGTGCGGGTTCGCCCGGGCCATCCACTCTTGGGGGATCTCCTGCGTGAAGCGGTGGGGCGGCCCGGCCTGCTTGAAGATGTCGATCAGGAAGATGCGGTACGGCTGCGGGGATGCCGGCGGCTTGGGATCGACCCCGTGGAACATGCGGGCGTTGAGGCACACGAAGCTGCCCGGGGGCAGCTCGAGCTGCACGAGCTCGAGCCTGCAGCCCGCTTCCTCGTCGAGCTCACCGGAGAGCAGGCGCTCGGGGGTTACCTCGGGCGTGGGGTCGATGCGGTGGCTGCCGGGAACGACGCAGAGGCTGCGGTCGCTACGCGTGAAGCCGTTGGGGTAGTAGAGAACCTGGATGTAGTAGCGGCCCCGTTCGGCGAGGTTGACCGGGTTGTCGTGCTTCCAGTGGTGGTGGTCCTGGTGGAGCGGCTGCCGCCCGGCTCCGGGCAGGGCGAGGTTCATCGCCGAGTGGCAGAAGTGGTAGTCCCGGCCGACGGTTCTCTCGAGCAGGGCGGTGATCAGGGGCGCGTCGATCAGGGCGTCCGAGAACGGTCCGCGGTCGTTCCAGGGTCGCTCGAAATAGCGGGTCGGGTCGGCGAGCCGGTCGCGATCGGCGCCGGAAAGGAATTCCCTCACCGGACCGCGGGCGAGGACCTCATCGATGAGGGCGTCGCGAAACCCGTCCCTCATCGCGTCCTCGAAGGAGATGAATCCCTCTTCGTCGAAACCGGCGAGGTGATCGACGGAAGGGGCGTCGATGCGGAAAGGGTTCATTATTCGGGGTCGCCCTGCCGCGGCAGGGCGGGTATGGATCGCAGGGCTCGCATCGGTCGGTTTATGCGCTATTATGGTGGCGGATATTCCACCACCGAACCGCGATAATTTCGCACTGACAAAGGAGGATCTCATGAGACTACGGCTTGCGAACCGCCGCCGCCATACCTGGATGCTGATCGGAATTCTGCCCCTGTTCCTGGCGTGCGGCGACGAGGAGGAGACCGGTCCGACGGAGCCGGAAAACGGTAACGGGGACCCCGAAGTCGCCCAGGCGCAGGCAATGGAGCTGTTCGGAACGCTCCAGCCGGTTATGCAGGAGGCGTTCCTGAAACTGGCCCTGGGGGGCGGCACCATCGAAGGGGAGGCGGGAGGAACGATAACGGTCGCGGACAACAAGATGACGCTGGAGGAGTTTTCGCAGGACGGAGAGCTCGTCCTCGACGGCGAGTTGACCTTCGACGGAACGGCAGAGCCGCCCACCCTCAAGGGGGACCTCGTGGGAAGCGGCGAAGCCTATGAAACACCGGTGGACATCGGTGTCGACATGACCATCGATTTGGCGAACCAGGAGTACGGGGGAACGGTGTCCGTGGATGGAGTGGTGTACGAGGTCGCCGAGCTGTTGGCGGCCGCGGAGAATTCCTGACGGGAACCGGTCTCACGGGCGGGCGCTGGCTCCTGTTTCCGGGCGTCGCGTCCGCCCGCAGCCCCACCTGTGCATCCCACCGCTGTACCCCGGAATCCCTGAAGCTCAGCGCAGATTCCGGGCCCCTTCCCACCCTCTTTCTCGGATCCATTCCCGGGGCTGTCTGACAGCCCGTTGCCATAGTTGATCTGTTGGTGCGTCATGACGGTCGAGGACAAGGCACCCACCGGGGGCTGCCAGGTCTCCGGCACCATCAACCCAGTGGCCGGTCGCTCTCGACGATCTTCTTGACCTTGTTGCGGGGCTGAAACTCGACCAGCTCCCGGACCTCGGGCAGCAGCCACGAGGTGACTTCCTCTGCGAGCCGGGTATCAGCACCAGACCCCCGTCTCCCGGATGCACGTCGCTCAGGTAGAAGAAGGCGACGGTGAAGTCGCAGTAGATCCTGCCGTCGCGGGTGAAGTAACGGGGTGTCTCGACGTCTCCCCAGCTTTCGCGGGCGCTGTGCAGGGGGCCGAAGCGGTCGTCCTCGTGCGTGTTGACCCGCAGGGTGCCGCTCGCCAGCCGCGGCTTGCCAGCGGTGAGCTCGACGACCAGGGGCCAGATCGACCGGTGCAGGGCGAGGCGCTCGAATGCCGGGTCGAAGGAAAAACCGTTGCTGTACCCGCCCTTGTTGCGCGGCCTCCAACTCGGAACCGGGGAGGGCTTTCTCGAGGTGGAGGAATTCCTGGATGTCGAAGAGGTATCGCTGTTCCGGGGTCACGCCAGCCCGACCACCTGTCCCTCTTCGTCGAGGTCGAGGTTCATGAAGGCAGGCCGCGAAGGCAGCCCCGGCATGCGGCGGATCTCCCCGCACAGGGGGACGAGGAAACCGGCGCCCGCGGAGAGCGCGACGTCCCTAACCGGAAGCTCGAAGCCGGAGGGGACCCCCCTCAGCTCCGGGTTGTGGGAAAGCGAAAGGTGGGTTTTGGCCATGTTGACGGGAAGGGCTCCGAAACCGAGCTGCTCGTAGCGCTCGATGCTCTTCTCCGCTTCCGGGGCAAGGGCGATTCCGGACGCTCCGTACACCTGGGTGGCCACGGTTTCCATCTTCTCGCGCAGCGGCGTCTCCTCCCCGTAGAGGGGCCGGAAGCTCGATCCGGACGCGCAGCAATCGATCACCGCACGGGCGAGGTCGGCGCCCCCGGCGCCCCCGCGATCCCAGACCTCGCAGGAACACGCTGCTTCGGCCCCGTGGGCGAGGGCCGCCGCGATGACGCGGTCGACCTCGGCGTCGGTGTCGCCGCTGAAGCGGTTGACGGCGACGACCGCGGGGACCCCGAACCGGCGCACGATGCCGATGTTGGCAGCGAGGTTGCCGAGCCCTTGCTCCAGCCATTCCCTCTCCTGGGCTTCCCCAGGGTTACGGGCCTTGGCAGGAGCCCCGCCGTGCGACTTGATGGCGCGCACGGTGGCGACGATGACGGCGCAGTCCGGGTCGAGGCCGGAGTAGCGGCACTTGACGTGGCAGAACTTCTCGAAACCGCAGTCGGCGCCGAAGCCGCTTTCGGTGACGAGATACCCTGTTCCCAGAAGGCGCAGGGCGATCTCGTCGGCGACGATGGAGCTGTTGCCGTGGGCGATGTTGGCGAACGGACCGGCGTGGACGAGCACCGGGCTGTTCTCCAGCGTCTGCAGCAGGTTGGGCATCATCGCGTCCTTGAGCAGGACCGCCATGGCGCCGGCGGCCCCGAGGTCTTCGGCGGTCACCGGCCTGCCGGTCCGGTCGAAGCCGACGACGATGCGTCCCAGCCGCCGCCGCAGGTCCCCGAGCCCGGAAGCCAGCGCCAGGATCGCCATCACCTCGGAGGCGGCGCTGATGTCGTAGCCGCTGTTGCGGCGCACCCCCTCGCCGCCGTCGCTGACGACGATGTCGCGCAGGGCGCGGTCCCCCATGTCGACGACCCGCTTCCAGGTGACGGCTTCCGGATCGATGTCGAGCCGCTTCAAGCCGCGCCGCCGCAACCGCCTGTCGTCGAGGCGCTCCTCGTGGTAGAGGCGGGCGTCGACCGCGGCGGCGAGCAGGCTGTGCGCGGAGGTGACGGCGTGGATGTCGCCGGTCAGGTGCAGGTTGAGCTCCTCCATCGGGATCACCTGCGCGTGGCCGCCTCCCGCGGCTCCGCCCTTGATGCCGAAGGTCGGTCCCATCGAGGGCTGCCGGATGGTGGCGATCGAGCGTTCCCCGAGGGCGTTCAGCGCCTGGCTGAGACCGACGGTTGCCGTGGTCTTGCCCTCGCCGTGCGTCGTCGGGGTCATCGCCGTGACGACGACGTACTTCGCTCCCTCCCGGCGCTCCCGCCGCCCCAGGACGTCGAGGTGGATCTTGGCCTTGTAGCGGCCGTACAGGTCGAGGTCGTCAGGGGACAGGCCGAGGTCCGCGGCGATGCCGGTTATGTGCTTGGGGGTCGTCGCCCGGGCGATGTCGAGGTCGCTTCTCACCGGCGTTGGTCCGGGGCTTCGGTGAGGATCTCCGACACTGCCTGCGGTCTGCCCTCGGCATCCCCGCCCAGCCAGCGGTAGGTCCGCGGCTTCAGCTCCAGGGAGCGGTCCTCGAGCGGCAGCGATACCGGGACGTTCCCCAACAGGGCCGACTGCTTGCAGGCGATGGCGACCTCGAGGGCGTGGCGCAGGTTGTCGCCGGAGATGTAGAGCTCCCCCTCGCCGGCCACGGTCGCCAGGAAGGAACGCAGGGAGCTGGCCATGTAGTAGAACTGGGGCCAGTCGTGCTTCTCGTACTCGAACTCGAGCCTGCGGCGCTCGCCCCCGGCCTCGAACCCCTGGTACACCTCCGGTCGGTTCCAGTCCCAGCGCACCAGGCCCTCCTCGGTCAAGACGTCGACCCCCCTCGAGGGAGTGGTCTGGCCGAAGACCTGGCATTCGAGACCGGAGGAGAGGCGGAAGCGCCCGTTGACGACCAGCCCGTCGTCTTCCCGGGCGAGCGCCTCCGGCGGGGAAACCCAGGCGGTCACCTCCTCGACGAGGGCGTCGGCGAACAGGGTGAGCACGCAGATGTGCTGGCAGCCGCCCCCGGAGATCTCGCCTCCGAAGGAATGCACCGAGGCGCCGAGAAGCTCCCCGAGCTCGCCGCTGCGGAGAAACCGGCGGCTCGCCTCCTGCACTTCGTACATGGCCCGCTGCAGGTTGCCCCCTCCGTACACGACCCCGCGCGATTCGCAGGCGGCGATCATCTCGTCGGCGTCGGACAGCCGCGCCGCTATCGGCTTGTCCGTGGTGACCCCCTTGACGCCGGCTTCGGCGCAGGCGATGACCGCATCCTTCATGTACTTGGTAGGCGTCACCACCGAGACGACGTCGGGGACGATCTCCTTCAGCAGGCTGTCGGCGTCGGGGAAGAGGGCGTCGACCCCGAACACCTCGCCGACGCGCCGCCGGCGCTCCGGGTTGTGCTCGGCGATGGCGACGATCTCGGTGTCGGGGAAGGTGTGATAGCACCAGCCGTAATGCTGCCCGAGGCGGCCGCAGCCGATGATGGCGGCCTTGTATCTGCTGTCGCTCATGGGTGGTGACTCCCGGTTGCCGGAGCTGTGGGAATGGGCTACTTCTTGAGAGGCAAGGGTATCCTGCCAAAGCGGGTTGGAGAGACTAAACGGCGTGAAAGGACTCGTCAAATACGCGCGCGGACCGGGAAACATGGAGGTTCGCGAGGTGGCCGAACCGGTCCCGGGGCCCGGGGAAGTGCTGGTCGAGGTCGAGGCCGCGGGCATCTGCGGCTCCGACCTGCACGTGTACGAGGACGCGATAGCGATCCCGATCCGCGTGCCCGTCGTCGTCGGCCACGAGTTCAGCGGGGTGGTGGCCGCGGTCGGAGAAGGGGTGGGGTCGGTCGCCCCGGGGATGCGCGTCACCGCCCTGCCGAGCGTGCGCATCTGCGGGGACTGCCGCTACTGCCGCCGCGGCGCGATCAATCTCTGTCTGCGCCGCGAGTCGATGGGGTACTGGCACGACGGCTCGTTCGCGCCCCTGTGTGTGGCGCCCGAGCGCTGCATCCGCGAGCTGCCGGCAAACGTCGGCTTTCGCGCCGCGGCCCTGAGCGAGCCCCTGGCCTGTGCCGTGCATGCGGTCATCGAGCTCACCCGGGTGTCGGCAGGCGACCTCGTCGCCGTGGTCGGGCCGGGCAGCATCGGCCTGCTCTGCCTGCAGGTGGCGCTCGCCGAAGGAGGTAGGGCGGTGATTTTCGGCCGGCGGCGGGACCGCAAGCGGCTCGACCTGGCGCTGCGGCTGGGGGCGGAGCGCGCCGTCGTGGTGGAAGAAGAAGAGGCCGAGGAGGTCGTCGCCGGGCTCTCGGGGGGGTACGGCGCCGATGTCGTTCTCGAGTGCTCGGGGCATCCGTCCGGCGCCGCCCTGGCCCTGAAGCTGGTGCGCAAGCAGGGGAAGTACACCCAGGTCGGCCTGTTCGGCGCTCCGGTCGAGATCGATCTCGAGGCGGTGGCGGTCAAGGAGCTGCGCTTCACCGGGTCGTTCGGCCAGCAGCCCACCTCCTGGAGCCGCGCCCTCGAGCTGATGCGCAGGGGCAGGGTGGACACGGAAGCGCTGATCTCCCACCGGCTTCCCCTGACCGAATGGCGCGAGGCGTTCTCCCTGTTCGAGCGCCAGGAAGGGGTCAAGCTGCTGCTCGACGTGCGCGCGGGATGACCGGGGTTATTCCGACCCTTCCAACCAGAGATCGAGGTACCATTCGATCTGCCAGCGCTCGACGCTGGGGAAATCGCCCAGGAATTCTTCAATCTCTCTATTCTATTGGGAAAAGCGAAAGCAAGAGAAGGTCGAAGGTCCGGGCTTGGTTTCTCCCAAAAAGTTTTGCGGAACCTGGATGCTGCACACACGACCATCCCAACCTCGAATAGCCACGGACCGACCTGTGAATGAATTGCGAGAAAAGATCAAGGCCGCGGTGAACGGCGACCGCCTGCTGGAGACGGCCACGGCCCTCATCGAGGTTCCCAGCCCGACCTTGAGCGCCGCGGACGTCGCCGGCCGCCTGGACGAGCTGCTGCGGGCCGACGGTTTCGACGTCGAGCGCCCGGTCTGCGACTGGCCGGAGTCCCCGGCGGTGGTGGCGCGCCTGGGTTTCGGAGAGGGCGGGCGCGTCCTGCAGGTGGACGGCCACCTCGACACCGTGCACCTGCCTTTCGTGCCCCCGCGTCTCGAGGACGGCGTGCTCTACGGCTCCGGCTGCTCCGACATGAAAGGGGGCATCGCCGCGGCCGTGGAGGCGATGCGGGTGCTGCGGGAATGCGGAGCCCCGCAGTCGGGGGGGATGCTGCTGACCGCCCACGACCAGCACGAGGGGCCCTGGGGGGACGGCAGGCAGATGAAGGCCCTGATCGCCGCCGGCTACCTCGGGGACGGGGTCATGCTGCCGGAGTACCTCGCCGACTTCCTCCCGGTGGCCGGACGTGGCATGTTCATCTTCGAGATCTCGATCACCCGGGACGGGGAGCCGGTGCACGAGGTGCTGCGGCCGCAGGGGCTGCCGGACGTCGTCGCCGCCGGCGCCGAGCTGGTGACCCGCTTCCACCGCGAGAACGAGCGCCTTGGCGAGATCACGCACAGGTACACCGGCTGCGACAGCTTCTTCGTCGGTTTCCTGCAGGGCGGCGAGATATACAACCAGTCGCCGCTCTCCTGCGAGGTGAAGGGGACGCGGCGCTGGGTTACCCCGGGACACGCCGACAGGGCCCGCGACGAGTATCAGCAGCTTCTGGACGATGTCGCCCAGGACAGCGGGGCCGCGATCCGGTCGCAGGAGGTGTTTCCCGGCGACGCTTTCGAGATCGACCTCGACAACCCGCTGGTGACCGCGTTTCAACAAGCCCACCGCGACGTCACCGGCGCCGAGCTGCCGGTGGGGGCCAAGCCGTTCGTCGACGACGGCAACACCTTCGTTTCCAAAGGGGGCATCCCCGCCCTCACCCACGGGCCCGCGGCCACCGGGGCGCACACCCTGAACGAGCAGGTGCCGGTCGCCGAGCTGGAGCGCCTGGCCCGGGTGTACGCCCTTACCGCAGTGAACTTCTGCAGCGAAAACGGGGAGTGAGGCGATGGGAATGAAGAAGGTCAGCGAGCGCCACAGGAAGCTCCTCGCCAACACCTTCCTCGACTACCAGGCGACTGCCGACTTCCTGAAGAACCCGCTGATCGTCGAGCGCGCCGAGGGCTGCTACTACTGGGACGTCGACGGCAGGCGCTATTTCGACGGCATCAGCGGCGTCTACTCGGTGCTGCTCGGGCACGGTCATCCCGCGGTGCACGGGGCGATCCGCCGGCAGATGGACCGCCTCTGCTTCGCCCCGCCGATGCACGGCACCTCCGACGTGACCCTCGACTTCGTCGAAAAGGTCGGCAGCGTCACCCCCGGCGACCTCAACTTCGTCAAATCCTTCAGCGGCGGCTCCGAGTCGATCGAGGCGGCGATCAAGTTCACGCGGCAGTACTTCAAGCAGACCGGGCGCCCCGGAAAGTACAAGTTCATCAGCCGCTACCAGGGCTACCACGGCGGCACCACCGGCGCGATGGCGGCCAGCGGCACCGGGGCGCGCAAGACCCCCTTCGATCCCGAGCCGGCCGGTTTTCTCAAGGTCTTCCCGCCGACCCACTTCCGCGACCGCTTCTGCGACTGGGAGGAGTGCAACCGCTTCAGCGCGCGCCTGTTCGAGGACGTCATCGTCGCCGAGGACCCGGCCACGGTGGCGGGAATAATCATGGAGCCGATCACCAACACCGGCGGCATCATCACCCCGACAGACGAGTACTTCCGCATCGTTCGCGACATCTGCGACCGCCACGAGGTGCTGCTGATCTTCGACGAGATCATCACCGGCTTCGGGCGCACCGGCTCGATGTTCGCGGCCCAGACCTTCGGGGTGACCCCCGACATCATCTGCGGCGGCAAGGGCCTGTCCGGAGGGACGATCCCGCTCGGGGCGATGATGGCCCGCGAAGGGATGGGAGAGGCCTTCGACGCCGGGGAGGGGTCGAACTTCGCCCACGGCCACACCTACGCAGGGCACCCGCTGGGATGCGCCGCCGGGATCGCCGTCATCGACGAGATCGTCGCCCGGAGCTGGGACCGCAACGCCCGCGAGGTCGGCGACTACCTCGCTGCCAGGTTGGAGGGGTTGGGGAAGTACGGGATCGTGAGGGAGGTGCGCGGCCGCGGCCTCTTTCGCGGAGTCGAGCTGGTCAGGGACACGGCGGGCATGGAACCGTTTCCCGAGCTCGGACGGGCGCTGAAGAAAACGGCGCTCGACAGCGGCGTCATCCTGCGGGTCGACCCCACCTGGTTCGCGGTCGGCCCGGCGTTGACCTGCAGCCGCGGCGAGATCGACGAGCTGGTCGATCTGACGGAAGGCGCCCTGGTGAAGGCCCTGGAAGCGGTCTCCTGAGAAGCCGTCTTCCGGCTGAAAACGCGTTTGTCCCCAAGGCTGGGTGGACACCCGAGCCTCTCCAGGCCGAACCGTCATTCTGATCTGAACTCCGGAACAAGAGCTTCAGGCTGCCAACGGGGAATGGTTTCATTCCCCGTCGCATATCAGCCTGGAAACCGCGCTCTGGCACCACGGCCTGATTCCCGAAGTTGCCTGTCGCTGCCGACCTAGTGCATGAGAGACTCTTTCCTCCGATGTCCGCTGGGCGTACTGCGCGGCCCTGGGGGCTAGGGGTGATCGGGCGGACGCAGGCGAGGCGCGGCGCGCCGGCCCCTTGCGCCGGGGCTCCGGGCCTGCTGCGAGCCCATCCCGGGTGCGCGCCTCCGAACCGCCAGGTCCTCCCGGCTAACGGACCCGGCCGTTCTCTCAGGCCGGCCCTTCTTCCTGCCGGGCGGCGCGAGCCCCTTCCCGCTCGTCGACGAAAAGCAGCAGGGCCCCGCCGACGACGAAGAAGAAGACGAGCGAAACGATGCCGAGACGGCTGCCGCCGGTCAACTGGCTGACCACCCCGAAAACCAGCGGGCCGAAGATGCCGGCGAAACGGGAGCTGGTGCTGTAGAAGCCGAAGAATTCCGCCGACCTCGCCCGCGGTATCATGGAGGCGTAGAGTGAGCGGCTCAGCGCCTGCGTGCCTCCCTGAACCATGCCGACCAGCCCCGCCAGGATGTAGAAGTGGAGGGCGGTCTGCATGAAATAGCCCGCCACCGAGATCAGCCCGTACACCCCCAGACCGGCGAGGATCGAGCGCTTGCTCCCCAGGACCCGCGCCAGCCTGCCGAACAGGAAGGTGCAGGGGATGCCGATCAACTGCGTCAGGACCAGGGCCGAAATCAGCTCGTTGCGGCCGATGCCGACCTCGTCCCCGTAGGCGATCGCCATCTTGATGATGGTGCCGATGCCGTCGTTGTAGAGCCAGAAGGCGGCGAGAAACAGCAGCAGCTGGCGGTGGCGGCGCACCTGGCGGAAGGTGCTCGCCAAGCGCGCTAACGCGGCCCCCACCACGTTCCCTTGCCTTGCCTCGGTCCGGGGCCGCCGCGGCTCCTCGACGCGGCGCATCAGGGGAACGGTGAAGACCGCCCACCAGACGGCGACGCTGAAGAAGGTCAGGCGCAGCGCGAACCCGGTTCCGGGAAGCAGGAACCAGCCGGGGTGCATGACCCAGAGCAGGTTGAAGATCAGCAGGATGCCGCCGCCGACGTACCCCATGGCGTAGCCGCGGGTCGAGACGCGGTCGAGGTCCCCGGGGCGCGCCACGTGCGGCAGCAGCGACTCGTAGAAGATGTTGCCGGCGGCGAAACCGATGTTGCCGGCGATGAAGAGGAGGGACCCGGTCAGGTAGCTGTCGTCGCCGAGGAAGACGAAGAGGGCGGAGGCGCAGACCCCGAGGCCGGCGAAGAAGGCGAGGAAGCGCTTCTTGCTTTCGACCTGGTCGCAGAACGACCCGAGGGGAGGCCCGATGACGGCGACTATGAGCAGGGCTATGGAGGTGGTGTACGCCCAGGCCGCGGTGGCGTCCGCCTCGCCGAGGCCGGCGCTGGTCGCCATCGACCGGTAGAAGAGGGGGAAGACCCCGGCCATGATGGTGGTGGCGAAGGCGGAGTTGCCCCAGTCGTAGAGGCACCAGGCGTTGACCTGCCTGCGGTACTCGCGCTCGCTGGCTGCGGCTGCGCTCATGTCAGAAGACCTGCGAGAAGGTGATGTAGGTGCCGGTGCCGCCTCCCGAGGAGCCGTAGTCGGCGCGGATGATCGTGCTCTGCCAGTGGAAGCGCAGCCCCAGGCCGGCCCCGCGGCGCCACTGGTCGCGGGCAGGCAGCTCGCCGCGGCCGAAGATCTGGCCGGCGTCGGCGAACAGCAGCGCCCCGAGGTAGATGTTCTCCGCCGCGGACAGGCGCAGGCCGCGCCAGCGCAGCTCCCCGTTGAGGAGCACCCGCGCGCCGCCGCGGTCGCGGGCTTGGGGGAGGCCGCGGACCGTGTTGCTGCCCCCCAGCTCGAGCTCCTCGAAGAACGGCAGGTCCCCGGCGGTCCAGTCGCAGGCGAGCCGGTGAGCGGCGACGATGCCGGAAACGGGGGAGGCGAAGTGGCGGTGCTCGAGGTGGGCCCTGAGGCCGTTGTAGTCCCCCCCGGCGCCGATGGTGTACTCGACGAGGAACTCCTCGAGCAGGCCGGCGGAGCTGTCGTTGTAGTTGTCCCGGGTGTCGTAGCGCAGCGAGGCGTCGATCTGGGCGAGGGGGCCGCCGTCGGCGCCGAGCGGGTTCTGCTCATGCAGGATGTTGCCGGCGCCGGCGTTCGGGGTGATCCGGTACCAGGTCAGGCGGCTTCCGAGCCGCAGCCTCCACGGGGTGGACTCGCGCGGCGACCCCAGTTTCCGGATCCACCTCAGCTTGAGCTCGGGGAAGGCCTGGGAGAAGGTTTTCTGGTCGCCGCCCAGGCCGCGGGTCTCCGCCCTCGAAAGGCCGCCGTAGTAGTTGGCGAACTCCTCCTTCTCGAACACGAACTCCAGCTCGAGGCGGTCGCCGCCGCCGCGGAATCTCGGGGTGTCCATCAGCAGCCGGTGCACCCACTTCCCCTTGCTCGTGAAGAAAAGCTGCGCCGAGTACTTGCGGCGGTAGGGAACGGTGCGGCCGTCGTACTCGTAGAGATTGGCGCGCAGCCCGTACCCGGTCCCGTCGTCGGTGCTGTAGTTCCACAGCGGCACCGCGGTCGGCCGCCAGCCCGTGCTTTCGTGGACGGCCGAGGCCCCGCCCGGGGCCGGCCGCAGCAGCACCGCAGCGAGCGCGCAGAAGAGCCCGGGGAGCAGGGCGCGGCCGGTCCGGGAACAGTGGGGGAACCTGGACGGATCCGGATGATTGGCCTTGTCCGGCCTGCCGCAACGGGCCGGTCCCCGATCTGTAGCGCGCGCTCCCGGAATCCCTGGTTCGGTCCGATCACTTCGTCTATCTCTTTGTCGCATAACCATATCCGAATCTCCTACCTGCGCTGGCTCATGAGTGCGCGCCCGATGCCCCAGATCTCGAACAGACCCGGAATGACGTCGACAACGAGGGTGTGCAGGGACGTCCTGTCGATCTTCAGGTCGACGTGGGTGAAGAGATCGAGGATCGATACGTCGGGCGGGGGCGCGTTCGGCAGGTCCGCGGCCAGCGCCAGGCTTTCCGGGTAGGGGATGACCTTGTCGGCGCTGCTGTGGGCGATCAGCAGCTTCGTCCTTACTCCGGCGGTGTGATGGTGCAGGGAGAAGGTGTCGATCCAGCTGCGGAAAGCCCGCGGCAACCGCGGGAACAGCGAGTCGAAGCGGGCCGGGTCGGTGTTGGCGGTGAACTCGAGCATGAGGCGTTCTTCCGCCGAGAAGGTGGCGCGCAGCTCCGGGTCGTCGTGCGAGGGGGAGCGCGCCCGCGCGGCAACGAAGGCGGCGAAGTCGGCGCGGCTCGGGGAGCCGGGCACGAGGTCGAGGTTGCCGCGCAGGAGCCGCCAGCGATTGCGCCGGCTGCCCGGGGCGGCGCGCACCGCGGGAAGTCCCGGGGCATCGTAGGAGCCGGTCAGGACGAAGCGCAGGGTGCGCCGCATGTCGTAGTAGCTCCCGAAGATCAGGCCGAAGCGGACCTTGTCGCGCAGATTCGGCCGGCCAAGGGCCATCAGCATCGGACCGGCGCTGAAGCTCGGGGCGATCACGCCGACCCGATCGCCGTCGACGAGGGTGGATTCGAGCAGGAAATCCAGGCAGGCGGCGACCGCATCGATGTCCTCGAACCCCAGCCGGTAGTGCTTCATCTGCAGCAGGTCGGGGACCATCACCGCGAACCCGGCGCGGGCCAGCCGACGGGCCATGGCGATCACCCTGGGGTCGCGGTACCCCTCGTGGACGAGGCCCTGGGTAAACAGGAACCCCGGCAGGCGCTCGCCGTCGGCGACCAGCTCCGCGGCCGGCCGCGGGCCGTAGAAATCGAAGGGGATGCGCAGGTCGCCTCCTGCGGCCAACTCGCTGCTGCTGACCTTCGGTTCAGGGGTGAGAAGGTCGAAAAGGGTCGTCCGCTCGCCGGCGACGAAGTCGCCGAGGAAGAGCAGTCCCCAGCAGGCGTCGCGGGCGGCCGGTATCAGCAGGACCAGCAGCAGGATGCCGAGCGCGGCGATGGCGCTCCGGACAAGGAGAACGGCGGCGGTTTTCATGCGGTCGCTTCCCGGCAGGGGGGAGTTTGATTCGGCGTCCTCCCCTGCGGAAGTTCACCACAAGACACGAACAACCGCATCGGAAGGCAACCGCATGGGGCTCGATGAAAAAACCGCCCCCGTCACCGGGGCGTCGGGAGGCATCGGCAGCGCGACCTGCCGCCCGGCAGATCGACTTCCTATTCCGCATTCCCCCCCGCGGCGCTTCGCCACCGGACAGCCACCGCGCTATCGGAAGGAGCCGGTAATCGCATGAGACTCGATGGAAAGACCGCCCTCGTCACCGGGGCCTCCGGCGGCATCGGCAGCTCGATCTGCCGCGTACTCGCCCGCGCCGGAGCCGGGATAGCGGTCCATTACAACACCCGGGAGGAGCCGGCGAGACAGCTCGCCGGGAGCCTGACCGCGGCCGGTAGCGAAGCGGGGCTGTTTCAGGCCGACCTGGTCGATCCGGACGCCTGCACCCGCCTCGTGGAGGAGGCGGGTGCAGCCATGGGGGGAATGCAGATTCTCGTCAACAACGCCGGGCTCGCCGTCGGCGGCGAGAAAGCGGTCGACATCTCACTTGATCAATGGCATCAGACTATGGATGCCAACCTCAATAGCGCCTTCTACATGTGCCGCGCGGGAATTCTGGAAATGCGGACCCGGGGCGGGGGCTGCATCGTCAACATCTCCTCCAACGTCATCAACACTCTCCCCGGGGGAAGCGCCGCCTACGGCACCTCGAAGGCCGGCCTCGTCGCCCTGACGAAGGTGCTCTCCAAGGAGGAGGCTCTAAACGGCATCCGCGTCAACTCGATCTCGCCCGGCATGATCGACGCCGGCATGGGGCGGGGCGCCCTGGCGAGGCGGGACCCCGAGGTGAGGGAGCAGTTCCTGCGCTCGATTCCGCTGGGCCGGGCAGGCAGCGCCGACGAGGTCGCCGAGGTGGTTCTGTTTCTCTGTTCGGACGGGGCGAGCTACGTGACCGGCCAGAACTTCAACGTCAACGGCGGGGACCGGTCCGAGTCGTACCAGTAGCGAAGTGGGGGAAAGATGGAGAAAGGCGGCGAGGGCAGCTGAAAGCCCTCCGCTCGAGGTCCGGGTGCGAAACCAGGGTCCGGGACAGGTTCGAGGTTAAAACCGCGGGAGGAAGCGGCTGAACCCAACCGATTCCTCATCCATGCGAAGGGGCCAGGTTCAGCCGCAACCGCCCCCGGGAATCAGCGTCCCCTGGAGCGCGTGAAGGCGTAGATCAGGGCCGCCACCGCGTACAGGTACAGGGCATTCCATTCGAACAGGTAGAAGGCGCCGACGCCGACGAAGGCCGCCATGATCCATCTCTCTTTGCCGCTCAAAGGTTTCCTCCTTCGCGCTGGTGTCCTTACCCACAGATCGCAGGATCAGGGCGCCGGGGCGCCCTCCGCTCTAGTTCCAGGGCACTGCCAGGCCGAACTCCCCGGCCAGGGTTTCCAGGGAGTCCGCGGCTTCCCGGGAGATCGGGACCCCCTCCACCGAGTAGGCCTGTTCCCTCCTCCATTCCGGACCTCCCGGTAGATCGGCGCGGTCGTACCCGGGAAACGGCGTCATCTGTGAAACCGCGCCCATCAACTGCCCCACGTCCTGCTCGAACGCCTCCACCGGGACGAAGCGGGCCACGTCGATGGCGGTGAAGAACCCCGACTGGTTCGCTCCGGTGAACTCGAGATTGCGGCGGTCGAAGCGGGGCAGCATCTGGCCCCCGAGGGTGCCGCTGAGGATGTTGGCCACGTGGGACAGCCCGACGCCGCGGAAGTAGAGCTCGGGGTACCTGGCAAACACCTCCTCGTCCCAGCCGATGCCGCTGGAGAAGTCGAGGAGGAAATCGGGGTGGCCGGCATCGGAAGGCGTCCCGAAGGCGAGCGGGGGGCTGCCCTGTATCGACCCCTGCGGAGTCGCCTCCGCCGGGTAGGAAGGAGCGCAGCTGCGCCCGGAGAAGGCGATGCCGACGAGGTGCTCGCGCAGGGCCATGCGCACGTATTTGCCGGCGCTGCCTATGTGGTCGTGGCAGGTCGTGGTGACCACCCCGACTCCGCAGGCGCGGGCCTTTTCGATCGCCATGCCCATCGCCTCGGCGGCGACGACGATGCCGAGGCCGCCGTCCCCTGACAGGGCCGCGGTGGCCTGCCCGTCGCGCAACACCTCGATCTCCGGGAGGGGGTTGATGGTGCGCTTCTGAAAACCGCGCGCGTAGCGCTCGACCTGGAGGACGCCGTGGCTGACCACGCCGCGCAGGTCGGTGTCGACGAGAAGGCGTGCGATCAACTCGGCGTGCTCTTCCGGGACCGGCACGGCGCCGAAGATGCCGGCGACCAGCGTTTGCAGGGCCTCCGCATCGACGGTGATCCCGTCGGTGGGGGGAAGGTTCATTTCAGATCTCCAATCCTGGTTGCCTGCGCGCTTGATTCCGGGTGAATTCGGCCGCCGCTGCATCCTGAGGAAAAACCGCGGCTCAATCCTCCGGGCTCGCGCCCCGCCCTGCCGGGAGCCGGGTAGGCCGCCCGCCGGCAACCGCATATCTTCAAAACGGCCTCTGGCAGCCCGGGTGACTATTTCATCGGCTGCTCAGGGCGGCCTCAAGGTACGGTGGACGAACCAGCATCGAAAGGCCGGTGGATGCAGCCCAACTCACGTCCTGCGTGGGACCAGTACTACATGGGGATCGCCATGTCGGTGCGCTCCCGAGCCGACTGCTTCGGCAACCGCGTCGGGGCGATTCTCGTGCTCGACGACCGCATCGTTTCGACGGGGTACAACGGCACCCCGGCGAGCATGACCAACTGCACCGACGGGGGCTGCGAGCGCTGCGCCGACCGCGAGCGCTACAAGTCGGGCAGCCGCTACGACCTGTGCATCTGCGTCCACGCCGAGCAGAATGCCCTTCTCGCCGCGGCGAGATTCGGCATCGCCACGGAAGGGGCGGTCATCTACTCGACGATGCGCCCCTGCTTCGGGTGCACCAAGGAGCTGCTGCAGGCCGGCGTCCAGGGGGTGCATTTCCTGCACGGGTGGGAGTACCCGGACGCGGCGATGCAGACACAATACGCTTACCTGCAGTCGCAGTTCGCCAGGGGAGTTCACACCGTCGCCGTCGAGGACGCCGAGGCGGAATGGGCGGTGTCGCGGATGCGGGAAGGCCGCGCCGGCTAGTGCGCGGGGCCCTCCCGCTCTTTCTCTTCCTCCTTCCGGCGCTGGTCCGGGGCGCCGAGGAACCGGCCCTCGCCGCTGACAAGGACGCGGCACGGGTCGTCGCCACCGTCGACTGGAGCATCGCCGTCGACGGCGATCTCAACGAATGGGGCCCGACCGACTGCATCGCGCTGGATCCTGCAGGGGAGCGCGTCGGTCAACGCGGGGTATTCACCGGCTGGCCGGAGCAGGAGGCAGACGTCTGCACCAGCTGGGACGCCGCCAACCTCTACGTCGCCGTCGCCGTCACCGACGATTCCCTCGACGCTGCCCGCGTTCCCCCCGAAATGCGCAAGGTGCGCGCGGGCGGCAGGGAGAAGAACGCCATGTTCTACTACGATCACCTCAAGGTCTTCGTGCGCGGCCCCGGAGAGGACACCGGGATGAACATCTGGGTTTCGCCCCTGCCGGGGGACGGCGAAGCCTTCGCCTGGGGGGGAAGGCAGCGGACCGAGCCTGCAGCCGGGATCCCGGTAAAGGCCGCTTCCCAGGCCAGGCCTGGCCTCTACACCTACGAGCTGGCGCTTCCGTGGTCCTGGCTGGACCTCCACCCGTTCCCGGAGATGGTGCTGGACGCCATGTTCCTGGTGACCGACAGCGACCGTCCGGGGAAATCCCTGCACGCGAAGATCGCCGTCGACGCCTCCGGCAAGGGGGCCTCGAAGTGGATCTGGTGGCGCCACCAGATTGTCCTGAACGGCGAGCCACCCGGCCTGGAACCTCCCCCGCCTCCGCCGAAGGAGCCGGAGTCCCCGCTGGAACGCCCGGTGGCCGAGCCGGCATCCGACCTGGTGTCTGCCCGGGTCGGCAACGGCATCGCCCGCCTGCAAGCGCGCCGGGACAGCGTGGCCGCGGCAGCTGAAGCAGCCGCCGAAACCGCCCGGGAGGCCGAAGCCAAGGCAAAGGCGACGCGCGCCCGGCTGCGGAAGGCTGCCGGGGCGGCAGCCATGCAGGACGGGGAGGAACCTTCGGAGGCGGGAGCGCAGCCATCGGGTCCCCCGGTAACAGTGGAGTCGCTGCGCCGCCTCGGGACGAGAAACCGCGACATCCTGGCGCGTCCTCCCGGGACCGAGATTCCCCCGTGGGTAGGGGAGGTCGAGCGCGCCGAAGGGATGTCGGCCGCGGACGCCGACACCGTGGTCACCCAGATACTGCGCGCCCTGTCGAGGCTGGTTCAGCATGACATCGCCGGCCGCATCGACATGTTCGTCATCGATCCGGCGCGGACCATCGGCACCGAGCGTGCCAAGGTGAGGAGGTTCCTGCGACAGCTGACGGCGCGGGCGCAGCAGGAGATCGAGAAGCCGGACGGCCGGCTGCGCCCGGCGGTGGACGCCGCCGCGGCCGCTTCCGGGATCGAGCCGGCCGCTGCGGCGCGCCTGCTCGGGGAGATCCTCGCGGAGGGACGCGAGCTGTATCGCGAAGAGAAGATCAGCACCACCAAGGACCTGGTGAAGAAGGCGCGAAAAAAGGCCCGCCTCGACGAGCGGCAGGCGGACCGGTTTCTCAAGACGCTGTTCATCTGGTAGAACCGGATCCCGGGGCAGGACCGACGCCCGGGGCTGTCGCGGACTGCGCTTCCGCCCGGATCTCAGGCCCAGCCACGGCCGGCGGGTCCGCCCCCCAGATCCACCACGTTGCCGAGGTTGACCCGAGGGCCCCCCGATCTGCGGCCAGCAACCAGGGCCGGCCAGTCCCGCCCCCGGGTTCGTCGCGTCGCCGATGTTGACCCGGAAGCCCCCCTGTTTCACCTTCCTTAAGTAATATTTTTACAGACAGTTACATCCCCTCGGAATCCCCGGGGGACCGAGTCTGCCCACGACCGACCTGCCCAATGCCGCTCCTTCACCCGGATCACCTCACCGAGATCTGCCGGAGCCTGTTCCGCGCCGCGCAGGTCCCCGCTCCGGAGGCCGCCGCCGTCGCCGGCCGCCTGGTCGAGGCGAACCGGCTCGGCCACGATTCCCACGGCGTCATCCGGGTGCCGCAGTACCTGAAAGCAATCGAGGACGGGGAGGTGGTGCCCGGGGCGGATGTCGAGATCCTGGAGGAAACCCCGGCCTCGGCAACCCTCGACGGCAACTGGGGGTTCGGCCAGGTAGTCGCCGGCCGCGCCGTCGAGCTGGCGGTGGCGAAAGCGCGCCAGTACGGGCTGGCCGCGGTGACCGTCCGCCGCAGCTACCACATCGGCCGCCTCGGGGCCTATGTCGAGGAGATGGCGCGGCAGCAGCAGATCGGGCTGCTTGTGGCAAACGCCCATGGCCGGGGAGCCATCATCGCCCCGTGGGGGGGCGCCGAGGGCCGCCTGGCGACCAATCCGCTGGCGGTCGGGATCCCCACCGGTGATCCACAGGCCCCGATCGTGCTCGACATGACCACCAGCGCGGTCGCCGAGGGCAAGGTCAGGGTCAAGCTCAACGCAGGCGAGCCGGTACCCGACGGGTGGATGCTCGACGGCAACGGAAAGCCGACCAACGACCCGGCGGACCTCTACTCCGAGCCGCGCGGAACCATCCTTCCCTTCGGGGGGGCCGCGGGCCACAAGGGGTACGGGCTCGGGGTGATCGTCGACCTGCTCGGAGGGGCCCTCAGCGGTGCCGGAACCACCGGGCATGCGCGGGCGCGCCTCGGCAACGGCTGCTTCCTGCTGGCCTTGGACGTGCGCCAGTTCCTCCCTTTCGGGGACTTCGCCGCCGAAGTCGACGATTTCGTCCGCTACCTGAAATCGACGCCGCCGATGGCCGGCTTCGAGGAGGTGCTGATCCCGGGGGAGGTCGAGCGCCGGCAGAACGCCCGCCGCGGCGAGGAGATCGCGGTGGATGAGGAGACCTGGCGGCAGATCGCCGCCTGCGCGGAAAGGCTCGGAGTCGAGATCGAGCGCCGCACCTGAAGGAGAAGGAAAACAGCGATGAAAGCTTCCGACCTGTTCGTAAAGGCCCTCGAGGCCGAGGGCGTCCAGTTCGTGTTCGGCATCCCGGGGGAGGAGAATCTCGATCTGCTCGATTCCCTGCGGAAATCCAGCAGCATCCGGCTCATCCTGACGCGCCACGAGCAGGGGGCCGGCTTCATGGCGGCGACCCGCGGCAGGCTGACCGGCAAGACCGGGGTCTGCCTGTCGACCCTGGGGCCGGGGGCGACCAACTTCGTCACCGCCGCGGCCTACGCCCAGCTCGGGGCGATGCCGATGATGATGATCACCGGCCAGAAGCCGATAAAGTCGAGCAAGCAGGGCCAGTTCCAGATCGTCGACGTCGTCGAGATGATGCGGCCCCTGACCAAGTTCACCCGGCAGATCGTCAGCGGCGCCCTGATACCCTCCACGGTGCGCAAGGCCTTCCGGGTCGCCGAGGAAGAACGCCCCGGCGCCGTTCATCTCGAGCTGCCCGAAGACATCGCCGCCGAGGAGGTCGACGTGCCGCTGTTTCCCAAGGACCGGCCGCGGCGGCCGATCGCCGAGGAAAAGGCGGTCGCCCGGGCGGCCGAGATGATCGCCGCGGCCAAGCGCCCGCTGCTGGTCACCGGCGCCGGCTCCAACCGCAAGCGCACCTCCCGCATGCTGTCGCAGTTCATCGACAAGACCGGCATGCCGTTCTTCAGCACCCAGATGGGAAAGGGGGTGGTCGACGAGCGCCACCCCCTCTATCTCGGCAACGCCGCGCTGTCGGCCAACGACTACCTGCACTGCGCCATCGAGCACGCCGACCTGATCATCAACGCCGGCCACGACGTCGTCGAGAAGCCCCCGTTCTTCATGCAGCACGGAGGCTTCGAGGTCATCCACATCAACTTTTCCTCCGCCTCCTTCGATCCGGTCTATTTCCCCGGCCACGAGGTGATCGGCGACATCGGCAACAGCCTGTGGCAGATCATGCAGCGGCTGCAGCGGCAGGATACCTGGGATTTCGATTACTTCGCCAAGGTCAGGAAGTACGCCGAGGTGCGGCTGCGGGAGGGCGAGCACGACGATTCCTTCCCGGTGCTGCCGCCGCGGCTGGTCTCGGCGGTGCGCGCGGTGATGCCCGACACCGGTATCCTCGCCCTCGACAACGGCGTGTACAAGATCTGGTTCGCCCTCAACTACCAGGCGCACGCCCCCAACACCGTGCTCCTCGACAACTCGCTGGCGGCCATGGGGGCCGGCCTGCCCTCGGCGATGGCGGCCAAGATCTGCAACCCTGACGAGAAGGTGATGGCGGTCTGCGGGGACGGCGGCTTCATGATGAACTCCCAGGAGCTGGAGACCGCGGTCCGCCTCGGCCTGAACCTCGTCGTCGTCGTCCTCAAGGACGACGGCTACGGCATGATCAAGTGGAAGCAGCAGGACATGGGGCTGCCGGATTTCGGGCTCGACTACGGAAACCCGGATTTCGTCCGCTATGCGGAGAGCTACGGGGCGCACGGGCACCGCATTAAGAAGACGCAGGACCTGGAGCCGGTGCTGCGCCACGGTCTCTACCACCCCGGCGTCCACGTCGTCGAAATCCCCGTCGACTACAGTATCAACGCCCGCCTCCTGAGCCGCGAGCTGGACTGCCCGGAGAAATAGGAGTGCCTCGATGGCGGATGGGCATCCCGAAGGGCTGGTAGGGGAAGTGCTGGCGATCTTCGTCTTTCCGGAACAGCGGGCGCCGGCCACCGCCCTGTCCGAAGTCGAGGCCGTGGTCGGCCGGGGGCTGGCAGGCGACCATCCCCGCAACCCCCACCGGGCGGTAACGATGCTGTCGCAGCAGTCCTGGCAGGAGGCGACGGCCCCGTTCGCCGGAGAGCTGCCTGCGGAGACGCGGCGCGCCAACCTGCTGATCGGCGGGGACCTCGCCGGCACCATTGGACGGCGCCTGCGCGTCGGCGAGGCGGAGCTGCTGATCCGTGGGGAGACCACTCCGTGCGACCGCATGAACGAAGCCCGCGCCGGACTGCGGAAGATGCTCTCGGTCCGCATGCGGGGCGGCGTCTTCGGCCCGGTGGTCAAGGGAGGGCTGATTCGCGTCGGGGACCGGGTGACCGCCAGCGATTCAGCGGCGGAGTCCCTCTTGCAGGGGCAGCTGGAATTTCCCGCTGCCCGGCGGGCGGAGGGCGGTGGCTGAGCAGCGGTTACCCGGGCAGGAGGAGCGGTTGCGGGCCCGGGTTCACGTCGCCGGCAACAGCGCCCTCGACGTGCTGGTCCGCTCCCCGGCGGGGCTGCCCGCGGAAGCGGCCGACACTTGGGGCGCGAACACCCTGCTGCTCGACGATCCCATCGAGATCACCCTCGGCGGCTGCGGCGCGGCGCCGGCCTGGGTGCTCGGGCGCCTCGGAAACAGCGTCAGCCTCAACAGCAACATCGGCGGCGACGGGCCCGGATCCCTGGCCGCGTCCTGGCTCAGCGGAGCGGGCGTCAGCCTCGTTACCGCGGACCCGCCCCCGGAGGCGCCTGCGGTCCACGTCGTGCAGCTCGACGCCGCGGGCCGCAGGCGCTCCGCCTATTACCCGGGGGAGAAGGTCGAGTGGCTGCGTTCCGGCGGCGAAGCGCCGGACTGGCTGCTGGCGTCGGGGTACGGCGGCGTCGAGGGTGGGGACGTCGACAGCCTGCAGGAGCTGTTCTCAGGCGCGAGGGGGCGCGGTGGCAGGGTAGTGTTCGATCCGAGTCCCTGGTTCGCGGGGAGGGTGTCTCCGGAGCAGATGATTGGCCTGTGGGCGCTGATCGACGGCCTCGTCGCCACCGAAGAGGAGCTGAGCCACTGGCTTCCGGCGGATACCCCGGAAGAGCTGGCCGACGCGGCCCTGGAGACCGGGCCGCAGTGGGTGGTCGTCAAGAGGGGAAGCCGCGGGGCCTTGTTCGCCAGCCGCGCCGGTGAATCCGGAACGGTGCCGGCAGTTCCGGTTTACGGGACGAACTCGGTCGGGGCGGGGGACACCCTGAACGGCCGCCTTGTTCACGGACTGAGCCGCGGCGAGAGCCTCGTCGATGCGGTCGTCGCGGCCGTCGAGCTGGCAACCAACACGGTGCGCAACGGCCGCGGGGTCCTGGGAGCCTTCGATGGACTGCATGCCCGGGAGGAGGAGACGCCCGATGACACCGCCTTTCGCCGGGGGCCCTGATCCACTTTCGGGATATGGCGCAAGAAGAGGAATGGTAGTCTCGCAGGGAGAGGTTCACTGGAAATGGGTCGGAGCCCGGGAGGCACCGCTCCAACTTCGCCCCCAACGCCGCCGCACCTGACGGCTGATGCGGTCAAACGGAGATCATCCGGCTGACTTGCCTGGCACCGCACGCCGGGACTTGCCCGGAAAACGCAGTACACCCGGTTGCGCGGTAGCGACGGAGTCGGAGCGCTGTAATCAACCGGTCAATCGAACGAAAAAAGAACACAGGAGACGCAAATGGCAGCTTTCACCACACGTCCGGTAGTGATGGGGAAGAGGGGTGTGGTCACCTCCGGTCACTACCTGGCCACGGCAGCGGGTTTCCGCATCATGGAGCAGGGGGGCAACGCCATCGACGCGGCCGCGGCGATGTGCTTCTGCCTCAACCTGCTGGAGCCGCAGAGCAACGGCATCGGGGGCGAGGTGCCGACGCTGATCTACTCGGCGGAGGAGAAGCGGGTGTTCGAGCTCAGCGGCATGGGCTGGTCGCCGCAGGCGTTCACCATCGACTGGTGCCGGGAGCAGGGCATCGACCTGGTGCCCGGGGACGGGTACCTGCCGGCCTGCGTGCCCGCGGTGGTCGGCTCCTGGGCGCTCGCCGTTGCCCGCTTCGGCAGGCTCGGGTTCGCGCAGATCCTCGAGCCGGCCATCGACCTGGCGGAGAACGGCTTCCCCGTGTACCCGGACCTGGCCGCGTCGCTGCGCAACAACGCCGCCAAGTACCGCGACCAGTACCCGACCACGGGCCGCGTGTACCTGCCCGGAGGGTCGCCGCCGGCAGCCGGTGAGCTGCTGCGGAATCCGGACTGGGCCGAGGTCCTCAAGAAGATGAGCCGCGCCGACCGGGAGGGGAGCGCGAAGGGCCGGGTGGCAGGCATCGAGGCCACGGCCGACCTGTTCTACCGCGGCGAGATCGCCGAGACCATCGTCTCCTTCATCGAGAACCCGATAGCCGACGCCAGCGGCAGCGAGCACGCCGGCCTCCTGACCCTCGACGACATGGCCGCCTGGGAGCCGCGGCTGGACGAGCCGGTCGGCGTCGACTACCGCGGCCTCGACGTCCACAAGTGCTCCTCCTGGACCCAGGGGCCGGTCTTCCTGCAGCAGCTCACCCTGCTCGAGGGGTTCGACCTGGCCGGGATGGAGCACAACTCCGCCGACTACCTGCACCTGGTGATAGAGTGCTCGAAGCTTGCCTTCGCCGACCGCGAGGCCTGGTACGGGGACCCGCTGCACGACGAGGTGCCGTTCGACACCCTGCTGTCGAAGGAGTACGCGGTGCAACGCCGGGAGCTGATCGGGGAAACCGCGTCCCTGGAGATGCGGCCGGGAGCGGCGGGCGGCGGGGTTCCGGAATACGCCCTTGGCGACGTGGCCGAGGACAACCGCCGCGCCCTCGAGGTGGCGGCGCGCGAGGTCAAGGACCTCGGGCTGGGCCACGCCCACCTCGGGGACACCACCCACCTCGACGCCGTCGACGCCGAGGGGAACATGGTGGCGGCGACCCCGAGCGGCGGCTGGCTGGGGACCTCGCCGGTGATCGAGGGGCTGGGATTTCCGCTGGGCACCCGCGGCCAGATGTTCTACCTCAATCCGGAGCGACCCAACGCTTTGGCGCCTCACAAACGGCCGCGGGCGACCCTGACCCCGACCCTGGTGATGCGGGACGGCGACCCCCTGATGGTCTTCGGGACCCCGGGCGGCGACTCGCAGGACCAGTGGACCCTGCAGTTCTTCCTCAACCACGTCGACTTCGGGATGAACCTGCAGGAGGCCCTCGACGCCCCGAGCGTGCACTCCCTGCACTTCCCCTCCTCCTTCTACCCGCGCGCCGCGTTTCCCGGAGAAGTGGCCGCGGAGGAGAGGATTCCGGCCGCGGTGCTGGAAGAGCTGGAGCGGCGCGGGCACCGCGTGTCGCCGCGTCCCGGCTGGTCGAACGGCAAGGTGCTGGCGATCCGCCGCGACGGGAAATCCGGGGTGATTTCAGGGGCCGCTTCGGCGAAGGGGAGCATCGGCTACGCTTTCGGCTGGTAGGTTCTGTTCACGAGAATCCGCCTGCGGCCTCCGTGAGGGGCTATTCTTCGAGAACTTCCGGCAGGACCTGCGGTTTCCCGCCATCCTGGACGACCGCTCATTCAGCGTTCTAAAAAGCATAATCCGGTTATCTTTATAGTGGAAATTTGGCCAGAGTACCCAAAATGCTTGCGAATGCAAAGGTGTGCAATTAGGATAACTAATCCATGCCACAATAACATTTCCTATAGAAGCGTTCACGGATTCAGGATAAGAAACAAAAGGAGATAGTCCAGATGGCCCAAGCTCAGTTCGTTCGACTTGGCCTATACCACAGAAAAAGACCACCGAACCTATCTCAAAATTGAGATTGTTTAAGTAAAATCAAAATGGATGCAAGTTGGACGAAGCCAAGAAAATTCTCCGGATACAATTCCCAGCGAGTGATCACTCGACGCTGCCATTGAAGCCAAGCAAAGAATCTCTCAACCATCCAAGGCCGCACATAACGCCGCAATCGCCGTCCGTCCTGAGTCTTTTTCTTGGTCCGATTCTGGCGATGCGGGGCGATCATCTCGATCCCGTCTTTCTTACGTTCTTCATCCAACGAATCGCTGTCGTACGCTTTGTCACCGATCAAGTTGTCAGGTTGGTCTTCGATCAGGTAAAAGTCAAAGGTCAACTGAACCAGCGTCACTTCATGATGGTTCGCTGCATGCGTGCTCACCGACAAGGGAAGCCCATTGCCGTCCACGATCCCCATGACCCGCACCCCCTTACCTCGCTTGGTGTGGCCGATATCGGCACCTCCACCCTTGGCCGCCGAGAACATGCCGTCGATGAAAGCCTCCGATTCGTCCAGGCCCCCTTGCTCGTGAAGGGTCTGGGCCAGGTCCATGAGAACTTCGCGCACCACCCCTTGACGACACCCGTTTTGAAAACGGCGATGCACGGTTTTGTAGTTCGGATAGCACTGCGGCAACATATGCCATTGAGCCCCGGTGTTTAGAATCCAAAGGACGGCTTCAAAAACATCACGGGTGCAAACCGGTTTGCGACCCGGATGCCTCTTGGGACGAAGTTCTTCAGGAAAGTGATGGCGGATTCGTTGCCATTGCATGTCGGTCAGATTGACCATACACCAATGGTACATCACTGTCATTTCGAAAACAAGTTTAAGTTTGCCTATTTTGAGATAGGTTCCTGGGAGAGCCGGTCAGAGATGAACGAGGTCCCGTGGTGCGTTAAGTTGCGCTTCTGGATGAGGAATGCGGAACTCTACTCGTTCCGCATCGCCGACGAATAGTTTAAGCAACCCAGCCAGGGTTACGGGCCTGCGCCTCATTAGCCAAAAAAAACTCCCCCCTCGTGAGAGGAGGCCCGTTGCAGCCTTCCCGCGAGGGGGGAGTTCTTATGCCTCGAACTGGTTCGAGCGACCGTCACATGGTCACTTGTGCAGCTGGATGTACTCGGGATACTGCCAGGGCCTTTCTCCCACGCTCCGCGGCATCGGCCACGCGGCGAAGGAGTTCGGGTTGTAGGTGATGTTGTTGGGGACCGCGAGCGTCCCGATCACCAGGGCCTCGTAGTGCAAGTAGTCGACAATCTGGCTCTTGATCTCGATGCGCCTGGGTATGTCGAACTCCTTGGCCATTTCGATGTAAAGCTCACCGATGGGTCGGGCTTCGGTGCCATGGTTGTAGCCACCGATGCCCACCGAGGACACATAAGGTCCAACCAGGGGCTGGTAGAACGGAGTCTGTGGGCCTCCGCCGCCCGCCGAATGGATCCACGGAGTTGTAGCGGTCCGGCCGATAATGGTCGGGCGGAACGTTGTGCAGCGCGGATGCCGCCGGGGCGAGCGGCGTCCTGATCGCGGATCCCGCGACCGACGTGTCCAACCCGAACGTGGTCCGTGCCAGCGTGGGAACCGTGTTCAGTGTCCCAGTGTCGGTTGCCACGGCACCGGAGATTCGCGCCTGGCTTGGCGTACGGGACATTCGCATCGTTGCCGCGCATCCGGATGCCGAGTGCGAATACACCGATGCCGATTACCGCCAGCCGGTGGCCATCGTGGTTGGTAGTGAGAGCCTGCCACATTGTGCGAATCTCCTTGTTCTATTCGTGGCTTCAGATCCGTGTCCGCCCTTGATAGATGAGAGGATGAACAATCCCAACCTCCTCTATCGCAGCGTTGAGGTCGTCCGGGAGTACTCCACGAAGCGCAGCAGACATATTGAATTCGACTTCTTGGAGATTACTGAAACCAACAACGATGGACTGTTGCTTTTGCTCGGAAAGCATCCAGCGGATACAGAGTTCTGCCATGGGAATATCAGCGTCCGCATGAATATCAAGGAACCTGAAATAGGACGCCTTGAAAATCTCGTCCATCCAATCGGGAGGACTCTCCCGCCATGCGTTTTGGGGAACGGCAAGCCAACCTTTCATCAATGGTGCACCGATCACAACGCCTACCTGTAGGTCTTGAGCAGTCGGGAACAGGAATTCAACAGCATTCCTGAAAACCGGGTTGAACTGATGCGCTGTCATGACAGAATCAACATCAACCTTGACTCCCTCGTAACAACCCCGTTTTCACAGACAGGGGTTTTCCTTGAAACTTAAGTTTCACCAACATGAAAAGAATCGAGAATGCGGCGCTATTCAAGCAGCTTCAGCGCTCTATCGTCCGATGGCCTCGAATCGGGCTTATAAGGCCTTTTTCCGGCACCGAAAGGGACCTCCGTTCCCTTTTTCAGCCCATCGCCGGAACTATGGCTTCGGGTTTGGGCGTAAGCGCCCGCACCATTCTCTTGATATTGCAGGCCAGGGCTTTGAGGTAGACGGCCAACTCCACGCGCCAACGCCCGCGCACGCGCAGGGCGCCCAGCCCGTGTCTTCGTTTCAGTTCCGAGACCGTGGCCTCGATGCCGGCGCGAATGCGATAGCGCTCCCGGAAGGCGCCGCTGGCGATGGCGCGTCGGCGACGTTCGAGGTTGACGGCTTTCAGGTCCACGGTCACGGCGTAGCCGTCCCGGGTCCTGTCCCGTTTCACCGGACAGACGGAAAGCAGGGCGCAGGTCTCACAGGCCTCGCGCTCGAAGGTCAGGGCCACGTGACGGGACTTCTTCTCACACGGCGTCTGCTCGCGGGCCAGGTATCCGGCCGGGCAGATGGCCGGATCCCGGAGACGGGCCTCGACGAGGAAGTCGGCCTCGGTCACCGTATCGGGCCGCTCCTCGACGTCGACCTGGGGGCCTTTGACCGGGCTGACCAACTCGGTGCCGAGGCGTTCGGCGTGGATGGCATGGTCGCCCGAGCCGAAGGCGGTGTCGGCGACCAGCTCGTCGGGTCGCTGCCCGCGATCTTCGAGGGCCTCCAGCACCGGCATCGTCAAAGTGCTCGTCACTGGCGCAGGCAGCGGTCACCGCTACGTGGGTGATCCTGTTCACGGTGTCAGTCTGGTCGTCGTCGGCCTGGTCGTCGTCGGCCTCGACGCAGGTCTCGGCGATCTGCACCTCATACCCTTTGCCCTTGCGGGCGTTGTAGGTGGCCTCGGCATCATGAGGGCTTTGCAGCGAGTCGCTGCCGACGTGCTCCGGCGCCTTCAGCGCCACCGGCACGCCGCCTTCGCCGGCGTCGTCGTCCTCGGTCGAGGGGCGCTGCTTGTCCGCGATCACCTCACACTGCTCCCACAGCAGGCGCTGCAGCAGCGCGTAGGATGCCAGGCCCTCGGCCGCGGTGCCCGCACACAGCTGATGGAGACGGTAGAGGTCGCGGGCGCACACCGGCAACCGCCTCTTGCCCGTGCCGGAGGGCGCGTCCTGGTAGGCCGTGGCGCTGCCGTCCTCCTTCAGGTAGCGCTCGCGCAGGCGCTTCGGCACCCGCCCGTACAGGCGCGGATGCTCCGCGGCCAGGGTCTTCAGAAAGTGACGGAGGGTCTCACACAACAGCCCCAGACGCGACAACACCGCGATGTTGCTGAGCACATGGGTGGAGTCCAGACGTTGCCGGGTGACCTTCGTACCCAGCGCTTGGAGAATGCCATCCGTAGTCGCCTCGAAGGCCTGCCGGCCGCGGTCATGGGTCAGCAAGCCAGCGCGGAAGTTGTGCAGCGTCAGGACGTTGTTAGTCCTCGTCTTCTGCGCCAGGTGGGCCTCGTCCGGGGTCAGCTCCAGGGCGTGCTGCCACAACAGGCTGAACTCCAGCTGCTCCAGCGCCTCGACGTCGGTCAGCGCAAACATCTCCTTGAGCAGAAGCACGCCCAAGACCGTCGCCACCGGCTGGTTGGGACGACCGTTGTCGTCGCAATACAAGGGCGCGAACTGTTCTTCGTCGATCAGCGGCAAGGCGTGCGCGCGAAAGGTCTCGGCCCAGCTCGCCTGCAGGCGCCGCTGCTTGGCCGGAGGCACCAGGTTGCGACTCTCGAACAGGGTGCGTTGCGAATCCTTCTTACGAAACATCAGCCCCATCCACTAGAGAGGAAGTGTGTGACGGATTGGAATACCCCAATATACCAAGAATCCCTGATTATCGGGGCTGTGAGAGAGGGGTTTTTACGAGAGAATCAATAATGATTGCATAGAGCTGACCATCGACGGAGATCACAGCGGAGGTGAGGGATGTTATTCAAGAGACTGCTCATCAGAGGATTGGGCGGAATCTTTCGGCCAAACCCAGCATTACAATGCGATTGCCATTTCCGCCAGCGGACCGATCCTGGATAGCGGGCCGATCTTTGGGAGAGGGGACGCATGGACGCTATTTCCTCCCTATGGCGAAGGGAGCGGAAGTGTGGCCGGCGAAGCGCCGTTCATCAGCGCCATAGAGCTGTACGTCACCCCGTTCGACTGGTGGGGGAATGGGTGGGATAGCAGCGAGGATAACGTGGTCAGCGATCTGACAGCGGGACGGGTCATCGGCTTTTCAGTTGAGGTAAGGGACTATGACCCGCCCCAAGTCCATCGCGATTCGAAGGTCTGGCAGCTGGAGGGAGTGGGTAGAGGCGGGGCGCTCCTTCGAGGGGATGGCCTTCACGACGGGGTCCTGCTTCCAATCGAGCCGGAAGGCACCGCAGTCGAGGGCAGTACCTGGGGAAGGATCAAGGCCTCGCTGAAGTTTGAGTAGCCGGCCCTCAGCACACCACCTTCCCAAAGACCCGCTGATCCATCGCAGCCCTTCGTCCCGGACCGCTGTCGTCCTCCGGGCCCCCGATTACTCCGGGATCTCTCCGATGCTCGACAGGCGAGCCTTTGCCTCGGAGTAGAGGGCCGCGGGCAGGGGGCCTGCCAGGGCCGCGGCGACGTTGGCCTTCATGTGGTCGAGGCTGGTCGTGCCGACGATCGTCGAGTGACACGCCGGGTGCGTCAGGGTGAAGCGCAGGACGAATGCGTGGCGGCCCATCCCGCCGGCGAGCTCCTCGAGGCCGGCGCTCTCCCATATTGTCTGGCGATCCTCATGGGCCCGGTGCCCGAGGCCGATGCCGCCGCGGATGAGAATGCCGGCCCCGGCATCGGCGGCGTCCTCAATCATCTGCTCGTGCCGGCGTTCCAGAGCGGAATACGGGATCTGGAAGGTGTCGAAGACCCCCGTCGCTGCGAACGCCGCCAAATGCGGCGCCGTGGAAGAGACCCCGATGAAGCGGGTCTTTCCCCCCCGGCGGATCTCCTCGAGGGCTTCGGCCAGCCCGCCTTTTTCGACCTCTTCCACGGTGGGGTTGTGCATCTGCAGCAGATCGACGCGGTCCGTCCTCAGGCGGCGCAGGCTCTGGTCGATGTTGGCATGCAGGCGGTCGGCGGTCCACAGGTGTCCCGGCTCCATCCGGTTTCCTCCGAGGTCGATGTTGCAGCCGCACTTGGTGGCGAGGAAGAACTCGTCGCGGCGGTGGCCGACGTACCTGCCGATGCGGTCCTCGCTGGCGCCGTAGTCCGGAGCGGTGTCGACGAGGTTGATCCCGGCGTCGAGGGCGGCGTTCAGTACGGCGCCGGCCTGGTCATCGTAGTCGGCCGAGTCCGGCAGGCCGCGCTCCCCGGCCCCGAAGCCGAGCTGCGAGACCTCGAAGCCGGTGCGTCCAAGCAGTCGTTTGGTCAGATCGTCCATTGTTTCTTTCCTTGGCAGGTGTTGGTCCGCCCGTAAAGATTGGGGTCCCCGGACAGGTCATCAACTCCCGGGGGCTCGCCCCTCAGGAGCGCAGGCGGCCCTGGTTCAACAGCGAATCGGAAAACCGGCAGCATCCGGCCGGGCCCCGTTCACACTGGGAGATGCGAGCATGAGGTTGGGAATCGCCGGCGTGCACTACGGTCACATCGGCGGCATGGTGCGCTCGGCGCGCGACGCCGCCAATGCCGAGATCGTCGGCCTGGTCGAGGCGGAAGACACCCTCTACGAGCAGTACACCCGGGAGTCGCCGATCCCTCGCTACGGCTCGCTGGAAGAGATGCTCTCCGAAGCCGCTCCGGACATCGTCCTGGAGGGGCTCGCCCATCACGAGAAGGTGCCGGCGATCCAATCCTGCGCCGCGGCCGGGGTCCACCTGTATCTCGACAAGCCGCTCTGCCGCACCCTGGAGGAGTGGAGCCGCATCCGCCGCGCCGTCGAGGCCGGCGGCATCCGCCTCACCATGAACTACACGTCGCGGAGCCACCCGCCTTTCATCGCCCTCCGCGAGGCGGTGCTGGCCGGGGAGCTCGGCGAGATCGTCAGCCTCATCTCGACGCACCCGCACCGGCTGTACGCCTCCGCGCCCGACTTCTACTTCGATCCGCGGCGCTACGTCGGCACCTTCAGCGACGTCGCCTGCCACGGCGTCGACCAGGTGCGATGGCTGACCGGAGCCGAGTGCGTCGGCGTGCACGCTTACGGGACGAGGAGCGGAAAACACCGGCCCCCCCGCCGCTTCGAGATGGACCACGTCCAGGCCTCCTACCAGCTCAGCTCGGGAGCCGGCGCCGTGATTACCGCCGACTGGCTCACCCCCGAGGACTCCCCTTCCTTCGGCGACACCCGCTTCATCATCATGGGCACCCGCGGCTCCGCCCACCTGCGCGCCTACGCGGGCGACGGACTGCTCGTCGTCGCCGACGGCAAGGGTGCCTACGAACCGGACTTCTCGCTCACATCCCACGGCAACTTCGTCGAAAGCATGGTCTCCGCGTTCGCGAGGGGGGAGGAGAACTTCATCTCCACGGAGGACGTCCTGGCGGTCTCCAGGGCGACCATCCTGGCGGAGGAGTCGGCGCGCCGGGGCGGGGAGTTCCTGAAAATCGAATAGTGCCGGCGCCCCGATCGCCGGACGATATTTCCGGGTCAGCCATGCACCTGCCGGGAGAAATCCGATGACACCACCGCACAGAATTGTCGATGCCCACATCCACGTCTGGACCGACGACTTCGCCCGCTACCCGCTGGCCCCCGGGGTGAAGGAGGAGGACCTCTGGCTCCCCACCTTCACACCGGAAGAGTACTTCAGATACAGCCGCGCCGTCGGCGACGTGCGCATCAACCTCGTCCAGATGATCTGGTACAAAACCGACCACAGCTACATCCTCGACCTGATCGCAGCCGACCCGGAGACCTTCGCCGGCACCGGGATTGTCGACCTCGAAGACCCCGCACCGGACAGAACCATGCTCGAGCTCTCGAAGAAGGGATGCCATGCCTTTCGCGAGCCCCCCTCCGAGCTCGACCACCCGGCATACGAGAAGCTGTTCTCCACCGGCGCCGACCACGGGCTCGCCCTCAGCTTCAACATGGGCGTCGACCGGCTGCCCGCCCTGGACCGCCTCTGCACCCGCTACCCGGAGACCCCGGTGATCCTCGACCACGTCTGCCACGTCGGCATCAGGGAGGCGGACTACAGCGAGGAGGATCTCGAGGCCCTGCTCCGCTTCGCCAGGCACGGCAAGGTGATGGTCAAGATCGGACCGCTGCAGGCGCTGTGCTCGCGGCGCGCCCCCTACTTCGACGTGCTCCCCCTGATACAGCGCGTCGTCGAGGCCTACGGCGCCGAGCGCTGCATGTGGGAAAGCGACAGCGGGGGCCCGATCACCATGCAGGATCCGGTGACCGATTACCCCGCGGCGGTGGCCCTGATCCGCGACCACGCGAGCTTTCTCAGCCAGGCCGAGAAGGAGGCGATCCTCTGGGGGACGGCGGAAAGCTTCTTCTTCCGCGGGCTCGGCTGAGGAGCCGAAGGGCGCGCGGAGCAGGAAGCCATCATGTCCACCGATACCATGCCGAAAAACCCCCTCCTTTCCGGGGTGACCGACCCGGACGCGGCTCGCGTCCTCGACGAGCCGTCCAGCCTCGCCCGGGCGACCCGTCCTGACTTCCTCGACAACGGCCACTCACCGGTCGAATGGTCGGCTGGCGACTGGAACGACATGGAGGCGGCCCGGGACGATCTGCTCGACCTCGCCGCGGTCGAGGAGCAATTCGACCGTGACCGCTTCCTCAGGGACGGCTACGCTGTCTTCGAGGGAGTGATCAGACCGCATGCCCGCAAGCGGTGGCTGGCGGCGCTGGAACGGGGCCAGCACCTCAACGACAGCCTGCTCCGGGCCGACTGGTCCGCGATCGACTGGCGCGGACTCGGCCCGCCGGCCCCCGGAGGAGACCGTCGCCGCCGCGGACCTGGAGAAGGCCCTCGGGGGCAGCCAGAAGGTGCCGCAGAAGACGGACGCCGCCGGGGTCCGCACCCTGAGGCTGCACTCGGTCTTCGCCGAGTACTTCCCCTCCGGCCATCTGCCCTTCCTCGCCGACGTCCTCACGCACCCGGAGATGCTCGCCCTGCAGCGCCTCTGCCTCGGCGCCGGCACCGTCTACTTTCGACCACAACCAGCTGCTCTCGCGGCCGGGAGGGTACCCGGGCGGCCACTGGCACAGTCACCGGATCGGCGCCGATTGCGACCGCGGCACGGTCCTGCCGGAGGAGTACGACCGCCAGCCGAACTTCCTGCTCACCCTCTGCTATCTCAACGGCTTCGAGGCGGACAGCGACGGCGGCCTCAAGATCATCCGCGGCAGCCACCTGTTCCGCGACCCGGCCGGATGCAACGCCGCGACGGATGAAGAGATGGCGCGCGGCTGGCTCGAGGGCCGCACCCATCCGGTCACTGGAAGGCCCCTCGAGATGGAGCATCTCGCGCTGCCTGCCGGCTCGGTGGTCTGCTGCCTTTCGCACGCCGCCCACGGGGTTGCGCCCAAGGCCGTCGGCAGAGAGTCCCGCCTCTGCTCCCTCTTCTGCTACCGCAAGCCGTGGGCGGACGGGCGCGCCCAGCCCCCCTGGGAGGTGCCCCCGGTATGGGCCCGGCCAAGGCCCGGCGCCGGGAGCTTCCCCCGGTACTGGCGGAGCTGCTCCGCCCCAGCCACGACCGCGAGCTGACCGGGGGCAAGACCCAGTCCTACGATTAGCGCGGGAAAGCCCTATCGGTCCCTCGCAGATCCAGCGAATCCTCAGCGGCCTTGGATCACCAGGGTCATGGAACTCTCGACAGCTAGCGGCGCTGCTGCTCCATCTCGTCCAACTGCGCCGTGCCTCTGGCGCCGCTGTCGTTCCTGTCCGCCCGAAGCGTCGCTCGACGAGCTGGCGAGGAGCCAGCCGGCCCCGGGGATTGGCCAGCTGGTTCGCGCGCTGCGGCGAAGGAACCGGAGAGATCCCCGGTGACGACGGGGGGGCGGACTGGCCGGGCGGAGCCAGCCCGACAGGTCGACTCAGGAAGCCGCTTCCCACTCGGAGTAGAGCCGCTCGGTCTCCTTTTCCAGGCGCTGCAAGTCCCGGCTCAGTTTTTCTCCCCTGTCGTAGTTGCGGTTCTGGTACGCCTGGACGATCTCCTCTTCCAGCTCGAGTCTGTGCGTCTCGAGGCTGTCGATCTTCTGCTCGATTTCAGTGGCGGGGCACTCGATGGCCGGGTTTCCGTCCGGGGCGCCACCTTCTTTCCCGCCCCGGAAACCTTTCCTCTGCGGACCTTTTGCCGCGGCGCCTCCGGACTCCTTCTCCTTTTCGCCCAGAAGTCCGAGAAGCTTCCCGCGTATTCCACCAGCGTCGGATTCCGCACTTCCACGATGCGGTCGACGATGCGGTCGAGGAAATAGCGGTCGTGCGAAATCGCCAGGATGGTGCCGTCGAACTCCTCGAGGGCCTCCTCCACCTGCTCGCGCGAGTAGATGTCGAGGTGATTGGTCGGCTCGTCGAGCAGCAGGAGGTTGACGTCCGACACTTTCAGCCTGGCCAGCTGGATGCGGCTCTTTTCGCCGCCGCTGAGGGTCGAGACAGGGCGATGAATATCCTCGCGGCGGAACAGGAATTTCAGCAGGACGTGAAAGGCCTGGTCCTCCGTCATCGGCGCCGCCTCCCTGATCTCCTCGACCAGCGAATTGGAGGGGTTCAGGGTTTCGTGCTCCTGAGAGTAGTACCCTACCTCGATCCGCGGTCCGATCCGGATGACGGGATTTTCCCAGGACCCGCATTCGACGATGTCGCGGAAAATCGTCGATTTCCCCGAACCGTTGGGACCGAGCAGCCCGACCCGTTCGCCCGACGACAGGTGCAGGTCGACCGCATCGAACAGCACCTTTTCACCAAACGCCCTCGAATACCCCCGCAGCTCCAGGGCGATGTTCCCCGCCCGCTCCGCTGCCCCGAGGTGGGGTTGAATCCTTTCCCCCTCGATGTTCGGCCGTCCGATCCTTTCCATGCGACCGAGCATTTTCTGCCGGCTCCGCGCCTGCCTGGCGTGCCGGATGTCTTCCGTCATCTTCGCCCACAGGGCGAATCTCTTTATCATCGCCTCGAGCCGGCGGATTTCCTTCTGCTGGTCGTCGAAGGCCGCCTTCTGTTTGAGCGATTCCCTGAGCTTTTCCACGCGGTAGGCCGAGTAGTTCCCCTTGTATTCGGCAACCCTCCCGTTCTCGATTTCGAGGACGCGACCGACGACGCGATCGAGGAGGTACGACCTTGTGCTCGAAGTTGTAGCCCCCGAGCTGCTCCAACCGGGTAGAGACGCGGCTGTATTCCGCCAGCACGGCATCCTCGTCGGCCGGTGCGGATTCCAGGCGCCGTTCCAGCAACTTCAGCTGCCGCGATGTCCCGGAAATCTCGGAGAAGGCCTCGAGCAGCTCCTCGCGCACCGTTCGCCCGTCGTACGCCGGCTCCTGCGCCAGGTACCCGACACGGCTTCCCCCCGGTCTGGTGATGACTCCGGAAGAAGGATCTTCGATGCCGGCGATCATCTTCAGCAGCGTCGTCTTCCCGCACCCGTTCCCCCCGATCAGACCGACCTTCTCACCCCGGTTCAGCTTGAAGCTCACCCCATCCAGCAACAGCTCGATATCGAAGCGCTTGCAGACATTGTTTACATCTAGGACTGTCATGTTTTCGTCATCCGATCCAAAATGAAAAAGGCCGCGGAGGAGTTCCCCCACGGCCTGAATTCGATTAGTACGTCAGTTGCTGAAAATTTTACGGCGGCAGACGATCCCTATTCCGAACCGGGCATGGATATCCCCCTCGGGGCCGGTAATACGCTGCGGACCGGCTTGTCTCGAAGGCAATTCGGTCTGCCTCGTTCAAGTAGTGCCTGATCGCGTCTTTCATTCTGCCGCCGAGAGTACCTTTTGCTCACGAACAATGTCAAGGGCGCGGGTTCACCCGTCGGAGAGCCGCCCCTGTTCGGCGGGCAGGGGCCTGGTTCAGCCGCCCAGTTTGGCTGCGAGGGCGTCTATCCCGCTTCCGTCCAGGGGCTCTTGTTTCTTTTTTCCTATCCTGTCCATCAGCTGCTCGCTGATGACGACGGGTGCCCCTCCGCGAACCGCGATGCACATGCCGTCGCTCGGACGGCAGTCGATTTCCTGGGAACCATCGTCGTTTTCGACGAGCAGCGTGGCGTAGAACACCCACTCTCGATAATCCGATATACGCAGCTCGACCGGCTTTGCCTGCATACTCTGCATCAGGGCGGTTGTGAGGTCGTGGGAAAGGGGACGAGGGAAGCGGATCCCCCTGAGACCTTTGACAAGAGACACGGTTGCCTCTTCATCGATGATGATCGGCAGCAGCCGCTCGCCGTCTTCCTCTTCCAGCAGGACGAGGTACCCCTCGAACTCTCGACCATCGTCAAGTGGATTGCTGTACTTGCGGATATCTCCGATGGCCAGGGTTATGGACGCTTCCCCTGCACGGGGTCTCGTCGCCTCTTGAATTGCCGCTTCAAGCTCCTGCCAGTTTCTGTATCCCTGCTCCCGTGCGATCACGAGCTGGGCGTCGAGCAGGGAGAATCTGGCGTCCAGGATCTCCGAGTCGGAGGCCTCGGCAAGGTGGGAGATACCGCGCCGCAGCCGCGGAATGGTCCCTGCGTCTCCGGCTTTGTGCGCTTTTCGGAGGCTCTTGGCCTGGTTCTTGAGCTGTTCGAGATTGGGACGCGGGGGGAGGAAAGATTGAGAGGACATACGATACCCCTTTCATGCGCCTGGCGTCCGCGTCGAGCAGGCAAAAGGGGGTCGAACAAACCTGGACAAAGGGAGATGGGCTTGGCCCTTTCGCGGACTTGGGGGCTCTCTCCCGAGCTCGAAGGGTGAAGAAACGATTCGATGCAGGGACGAGCAAGGGTCTTGGCTCGTAGTTTTGGACTGCTTGGATCTCCTGACTCCCGCCATGTGCAGACAACTCGATCACATGTCATCTTCCAACATCCAAAGCTGAGATCGCTGCCCCTTCGCTCGCCCCCGGCCTCTGTGCGTCATTGCAAACCGGTGGCCACTGAGTGTGCCGGCAGCGACCGCCCTCAGGCACATTCCTGATTGAGCACATGGCCGGATCCCGGAAAGGAAAAGGTGGCAAAACCCCGCGGCGCAGTGTGCCGCGCCGCAAGAAGGTCAGCAAACCCGCCAGGACCCCGGGCAAACGGGAAATGCGGTCAACCGGTCGCAGGCAGGCCTCGGCGAAACCTGCCTCCGACGCCGCCTATCTCCGCGAAGCCATCGACGGCCTCGGGCTGCCCGGCCCCTTCCCGGAGGAAGCGCTGGCACAGGCCGGCGCATTCCCCGAGGTCGACCCGGAAAAAGCGCTGGCCCGGGGAAGACGCCGCGACCTGCGCCCGCGCACCCACGTCACCATCGACGGGGAGGACGCCCGGGACTTCGACGATGCCGTGTCGGCCGAGAAGCAGGGAGACGCCTACCGGGTATGGGTGTCGATTGCCGACGTCGCCTGGTATGTGAAGGCGCGCAGCCCCCTCGACCGCGAGGCGCTGCTTCGCGGCACCAGCGTCTACCTTCTTGGGCGCGTTCTGCCGATGCTGCCGGAAAGGCTGTCGAACGGGCTGTGCTCGCTGCTTCCCGGGGAATCGCGGCTGACCGTGACCTGCGAGATGGTGGTCGACGGCGACGGCGGGCGCGGCAGCATCGAGATCTACCCCTCCCTGATTCGCAGCGCCGCCCGCCTCACCTACACCCAGGTACAGGCGCAGATCGACGGGGCCCCGGACGCCCTTCCCGGACAGGTAGCGGCAGTTGTCCAGGATTGTATCGAGGCCTCGCGGCTGCTGCGCCGCAGGCGCTTCGAGAAAGGCTCCCTCGATCTCGAGATCCCGGAGCCGGAGGTCCTGTTCGACAAGGGGGGCAATCCCGTCAATGTCGTTGCCCGCAACCCGCTCCCGGCTCACCAGGTCATCGAGGACCTGATGGTCGCCGCCAACGAATCGGTCGCCGAGCACCTGCTCGACCGCGGACTCGAGGGCCTCTACCGCGTGCATCCGCCGCCGCCCCGGGAGAAGTGGCAGCTGATGGCCGCCTGGGCAAAGCGATTCGGGCATCCGGTGAGGACCGGCAAGGAGAACAGCCCGAAAGCGGTTGCCGGGCTTCTCGGCAGGCTCAAGCAGTCGCGCCAGTCCGAGAGCGGGCAGATGCTGCTGCTGCGCTCCCTGAGCCAGGCCTTCTACTCGGCCGAGGTCGACCCCCACTTCGGACTGGCCTCGGAAGCCTACGCCCACTTCACCTCGCCGATTCGCCGCTACCCCGACCTGCTCGTCCACCGCGCGCTCTGGAATCACTGGCTGAAGAAGCCCAACCTGCGCCGGCTCGAAGCCGCGGCGGAGAGCTCTTCGGAGTCCGAGCGGCGGGCAATCAAGGCCGAGCGGGAGATCGTCCATGCCGCGGCCTGCCTCGTCGCCCGCAGGCGTCTGGGGGAGGTGATGCCGGCGCGGGTGACCGGCGTTCATGCCGCGGGACTGTTCGTCCGTCCCGAGGGGCTGTTCGCCGAAGGCCTGGTGCCGGTCCGCTCTCTCGGCGAGGGCAGCGGCGACTACTTCGAGGTATGGGAGGAGGCGCTGGCCCTGGTCGGCCGCCGCACCCGGGCAGCCTATACCCTCGGCGACCGCCTGACGGTGTGCCTGGCCGAGGTGGATCTCGAGAGGCGCCGCATCAATTTCGAGCTGGCTGCCCCGGAGTCGGCAAGCCCGGGGAAATCCGCGGCGGCCGGGAAAGAAGCCGGCCGGCGGAAAGCCGCCCGGGGCAAGGGTGCCGGCAAGGGCCGCGGAAGGCAACGGTAACCCTGATGACGGAGTCCAGCTCCCCCCACTTGGAACCTTCAGGAACCCCGTAGGACGCCTGGGGCTGCGGTTATCCGGCCTGGGTCTGGCAATCCGTCAGGCAGGCTGCTTCAGGTCGGCCATTGCCTGTTCGATGGTTTCCGAATCTACGCCGTGGTTCTGCAGAACGCTGACGAACCTCCCGGGAGAAAGGGATAGAATGAGCACGCGATTCGACGAGGCTGTACAGACCGTCATTACCGGGAACGCGGCAGCACTGAAGAAACTGCTGCAGAAAGACCCCGGCCTGATTGAGGCCCGCGCCCCGTCAGAACACCGGTCGACCCTCCTGCACTACGTGGGGGCCAATGGCATCGAGGACGAGCTGCAGAAGACGCCGCCGAACGCCGTGGAAATAGCCCGGATCCTGCTCGAGGCCGGGGCTGAGGTCGACGCCCTCGCGGGGACCTATGGAGGCGGCACGAATCAGACGACGCTCTGCCTGCTGGTTTCGAGCTGCCATCCCGCCGAGGCGGGACTGCAGCCGGACTTGGTGAAGGTCCTGTGCGATGCCGGAGCGGCCGTGAACGGTGTGGCCGATGACGGCGCGCCGCTGGCGAACGCCCTGATGTTCAGCTACACGAAGTCGGTGGACATGCTGGTTCAGTGCGGGGCGCGCATCGACAACCTGCTGTTCGCCGCCGGCGCCGGTGACCTCGACAGGGTGCGGTCCTGGTTCGGCTCCGACGGCCGGCTCGATCCCGCCGCGGTTTACGACGGTCCCCATTTTCCCACCGCCGAGGACGAGAAGGAACTGGTCGAGCAGGCGTTCGGTCTGGCCTGCTATCACCTGAGGCTCGACACGATCCGCTTCCTGATCGGGAAGGGCGTGGACGTCAACTCGCGGACCCGGATTCTCGGCGGGCCATGGACCGGGCTGTACTGGGCGGCTCATGGTTTCCATACGCAGGAGGAGGAGCGCTCCGTCCTGGAGTTCCTGAAATCGATTGGGGTCGAGCCGGAGTAGGGCGCTTAAATTCCAATTCCGGGGGGATGGGGTAGTCCTCCATGTCCCAACCACTAATACAAACGACTGGTAGGTAGGCAGTTTCCCTAAGCAAATGCCTGACATTTTCTTTAACCGAGTGATCACTTGAGCAAAGCCGCGTTTCTTCCCGACCTCCTGTCTCGACCCTGGACCCCCGATTCCGCCCATGGCCTACAACCCGTGGGTCTGTTTGTCGGCAAAGGATCCAACGCAATCGAGGTCGCGGTCGCTCAAGCCTCCCGCACACCCGCCCGCGCCACCCTGATCGCCAGCTGGAAGGCGCGAAAGGGGCGGCGTGCGGCGCCAGTTCTCCTGATTGTCCTGCGTTCCGGGAAAGCGGCGCTGTGCGGCGCATCCGGGGAGTCGCCGCCGGTCTATACCGACATGGACGTGGGACAGGTGGAGCGGCTCTGCCGGGAGGTGCTCGCCCAGCCCGACCGGCACGCGGCGCTCAGACTCCTGTCGCAGGCCCTGCCGTCGCTGGAGACGGCGCTGCCGGGGCTCAACAACGAAGGATTGCTCGCCCTTCACGAGCTGGAGCGGGGCGTGCCTGAGCGCCAGGACTGGACTGAGGCGGGACGCAAGGCTGCCCAAGTGCTGAGCCAGCGCGACGGCGATCTGTTGAATGCCCTCGGTTTTTCCGTCGAGCCTCTCGACAATCTGACCTATCTCCTGCGCAGCGGTGAGCGCCGCACCGCGCTCGCGGTCATGCTGCGGGAAAGCGAGTCCGCGGAGGCTGGGTCCCCCCGTTTCAACAGCCTGTCTCCAATCAGCTACGCCTTCAAGAAGGCCGACGACGAGAACCTTCCCTGGGTCGTCCTGACGCAGGGCAACCGGCTTCGCCTGTATGCGACCGATGTCGATGCGGGGGTGGGCCGTCGGGGACGCACCGAAACCTACATCGAGTGCCAGCCTTCGCTGCTTGCCGAAGAGCATGCACCCTATCTCTGGCTGCTCTACTCGGCCGAGGCCCTGGCTCCGAACGGGAGCCTACGGCAGGTCATAGAGGGATCGCAGCGTTTTGCGGGCGCCCTCGCCGAGCGTTTGCGGGAACGGATCTACGACCATGTGGTCCCCGGACTCGCGCGGGGAATCGCCGAGGCCCGCGGCATCGATCGACCAGGGCCCCAAGACCTCGCCCGCACCTATGAGATGGCGCTGACAGTCCTGTTCCGGCTGTTGTTCATCGCCTATGCGGAGGATCGCGATCTCCTGCCCTACAGGCACAACGACGCGTACCGGCGCCGCTCCTTGAAGCAGAAGGCGCAGGAATTGGCCAGTGCGGTCGCCAGAGGCACACCGATCGCCGACGGCGATGCTCACTGGAAGGAGACTGCGCTGCTCTGGCAGGCGGTGGCTCTGGGCAATGCCGGATGGGGCGTGCCGGCCTATGACGGCGGCCTTTTCGAGAGCGATGCCTCGGTTTCCCAGACTGGCGCTGAATTGGCTGCCATTACCCTGCCGAACGAGTGCTTCGAGACCGCCCTCCGCCATCTCCTGGTTATCGAGACCCCGGAAGGCGTGCCGGGCCCGGTCGATTTCCGCTCGCTTGGCGTGCGCGAGTTCGGGACGATCTACGAGGGCCTGCTCGAATCGGAGCTTGCTGTGGCCGAGTCCGACCTTGTGCTCAAGAAGCAGAAGGGGGAACTCGTGTACGCTCCTGCCCGGAAACGGGAGGAACCAAGCGTATATGCCGGGGAGACCTATCTGCACAACCGGTCCGGCGCTCGCAAATCGTCCGGCAGCTACTACACAAAGCCATTCGCCGTAGAACACTTGTTGAATGGCGCACTGGAGCCTGCCCTGAGCGACCACTTCGAGCGCCTCGACGCAATGGATGATGCGGATGCCGCCGATGCTTTCTTCGACTTCCGGGTGGCGGATATCGCGATGGGCTCCGGGCATTTTCTCATCGGGGCCATCGACCACATCGAGAAGCGCATGGCGGACTATCTGGCGGCGCGGAGTCTGCCGGGGGTTCGCAGGGAGCTGGCGAATCTTCGCGCGGTCGCCTTGGGCGAATTGGGGGATCTCGGAGGGAGCACCACGATCGAGGACGGCCAGCTGCTGCGGCGCCTGATCGCCCGTCGCTGTATATACGGTGTCGATCTCAACGGCCTGTCCGTCCAGCTCGCCCGTCTCGCGGTCTGGATTCACACCTTCGTGCCCGGGCTGCCGCTCTCGTTTCTCGATCACAACCTGGTTTACGGCAACTCCCTGGTCGGCGTCGGCACCCTCGACGAGATCAAGAAGGAGTTCGAGAAGCGCTCCCTGCCGCTCTTTCCCGTCGATGCTCAGAGTCTGCTCGGCCAGGCGGCTGCCCCGTTGAGGAGACTCGCCAATATCAACGACGCGTCGTTGCAGGACATCGCCGCTGCCCGCGAGGCAGCGCGTGAGGCCCGCGAGGCGATCCGGAGCACCGAAGCCCTCTGCGATCTGATCGCGGCACAGCCCATCTCCGAAGACCCGACGGTAACTCAATTCCGTTTTGAGGATTGGGAACGGCTTGCGGACAAGGCGGATGAATCGGAGGCGGTAGGGACGGCGCGGCAGGATCTGGGCAGCCTCCATGCTCTTCACTTCCCGGTGGCATTTCCCGAGGTGTTTCTCCGCGAACGGCCGGGATTCGATCTGATCCTCGGCAACCCGCCGTGGCAGGAGGCGACCATCGAAGAGCATGCCTTCTGGGCGCGTCACTTTCCCGGCCTGAGGGCGCTTTCCCAACGCCTTCAGGAAGCGGAGAAAGCGAAGCGGCAGAAGGAAAGGGCGGACCTGGTTTCGCTCTTTCAGAGCGAGGTGGCCGAGGCCGAGAAGATGCGCAAGGCACTGGTAGGCGGCGCTTATCCCGGTATGGGAACGGGAGATCCCGATCTCTACAAGGCGTTCTGTTGGAGGTTCTGGAGGTTGACCGGCGAAGAAGGCGGACGCATTGGCGTCGTGCTTCCGCGCAGTGCGCTCGCCGCCAAGGGTTCGACCGACTTCCGGAAAACGATATTTGACGATGCGGAACGGGTGGATGTGACGATGCTGGTCAACAACCGCCAATGGGTATTCCCGGAAGTGCATCCGCAGTACTCGATCGGTCTCGTATGCGTGAAACAGGGTACTCCCGAAGAGGAATCGATCTACTTGCGGGGGCCCTACGCGGCGCGGTCCAGTTTCGATGCTGGGGTCGTCAGGGAACCGGCTGCCTTCTACAGCGCGGAGGTGCGCGAATGGAACGACAGCGTCTCGCTGCCGTTGCTGCCGAACGAGGAATCGGTCGGCGCCTTCGCGCAACTGCGCAAGGCGCCCCGGCTCGACCAGAACCTGCCGAAGCAGTGGCGGGCGCGGCCGGATACCGAGCTTCACGCCACCGCTCAGAAGAACCTGATGGACCTTGAGAGCGAGGAGTGCCCCGACGGGTTCTGGCCGGTTTACAAGGGGGAGTCCTTCGATTTATGGACCCCGGATACCGGCACCTACTACGCTTGGGCAGACCCGGAACCAGCGCTCAAGTGGATTCAGTCCAAGCGCCTCAAGTCGGGGAAGAGCCGCCGGGATAGCGCTCATCGAGAGTTCCCGCCTCAGCATTTGCGGGATCCGAAGACCCTGCCCTGCTTCGCCCCGCGGGTAGCCTTTCGGGATGTTTCGAGGGCCACAGATTCGCGGACGGTGCGAGCGGCCCTTATTCCACCCGAAGTGCTCATTACCAACAAAGGACCGTACTTTCTCTGGCCACGTGGTAACGAGAAGGACCAAGCGTTCTTGCTCGGTGTTTTATCGTCCATACCTCTCGATTGGTACGCGCGGCGATTCGTCGAGGTCAATCTCAACTTCTTCATTCTCAACCCCTTTCCTACCCCACGTCCGCAACGTCGCAGCCTATTCTGGAAGCGTACCGTGGCTCTCGCCGGTCGTCTAGCCTGCCCGGACAGGAGGTTCGCCGACTGGGCGAAAGCAGTAGATGTCAAGTGCGGTCCTCTTGCCGCCGATGAGAAGGAGGACATGATCCACGAGCTCGATGCAGTGGTCGCCCATCTCTACGGCCTGAGCGAACTCCAGCTCGTCCATATCTTCGAGACCTTTCACGAAGGCTGGGACTACCAGGAGCGCCTCGACGGCGTGCGCCGCCATTTCCAGGAATGGAGGAGTCGTAGATGACCCTGCGTGTCGAAGTGAAACCGGAGCTGTTTCGCTGGGCGCGCGAGCGGGCGGGGATCGAGCCGGACGCACTGGTCAAGCGCTTTCCCAAGTACCGCGAGTGGGAGAGCGGGGAAAAACAGCCGACGTTCAAACAACTCGAACAACTGGCTAAAGCGACCCATGCGCCGATCGGCTCTTTCTTCCTTTCTGAGCCACTCCAGGAAGCAGTCCCGATACCCGATCTGCGTACTGTCGGCAATCGCTTTATCGCCCACCCCAGCGTCGACCTGCTGGACACCGTGTATCTCTGTCAACAAAGGCAGGACTGGTACCGGGAATACGCCCGCATGGAAGGGGAGGATCCGCTGACCTTCGTCGGCTCGGCAACGGTGGCGAGCGACCCCCAGTCCACTGCCGCCGGGATAAGGACGGCGTTGGGTTTCGATCTGGAGGAACGCCGAAGACTGCCGGACTGGAATGAGGCGCTCCGGCGCTTCATCGAGCTGGCCGACTCCCTGGGCGTGCTGGTGATGGTAAACGGCATAGTCGGTAACAACACCCGCCGCAAGCTCGATCCGGAGGAGTTCCGAGGCTTCGCCCTCGCTGACGACCTCGCCCCTCTCATCTTCATCAACGGCGCCGATACCAAGGCCGCGCAGATGTTCACGCTGGCTCACGAACTTGCCCACATCTGGCTCGGAGAGTCCGCGCTCTCGGACCTGGACCCAGTCTCGGCCCCATCTCACGAAATAGAGGTCTGGTGTAACCGCGTCGCCGCTGAGCTTCTCGTTCCCCAGACGACGCTATGGGATGCATATCGAGAGGGGGAGGATCTGCCAACTCAGCTGAACCGGCTGGCCCGCCATTTCAAGGTGAGCACCCTTGTCGTTCTTCGCCGGATTTTCGACATCCGCGCAATCGACCGCGGCGAGTTCGCTGTTGCCTACCAGCAAGAGCTGGATCGCATACTGTCCATTACAACGGCAGGCGGCGGCAACTTCCATCCGACTCTGAAGGGGCGTGTAGGCCTACGGTTCGGGCGCGCACTTGTCACTAGCACCTTGGGGGGAAGGACTTCTTTCTCCGAGTCCTTCCGTCTTCTGGGTATCAAGAAGACAGCCACGTTGCGCGAGTTCGCCGCAAGCCTGCAAGTGGGTTCTTGAATGGCGTATCTCCTTGACGCCGATGTTTTCATACGCGCCAAGAACCTGCACTACGGCTTCGACCTCTGTCCCGGTTTCTGGGACTGGCTGATCCAGGCCAACGCGCAGGGGCTGGAGACGACGAGCTTGCCGAATGGGGAAAGAAGCGCAGCGAAGGTTTCTTTCTCGCGCCGACGCCCGAGGTGCTCGAAGCACTTGGAAAAGTGTCGGATTGGGCCAACAGCCAGAACTACCAGCCCACCGCCATCGACACATTCCTTCAGGTAGCTGACTACTACCTGATTGCCCACGCACTTGCCGGCGGCTATGAGGTGGTCACCCACGAGATCCCGTCTTCGTCCAAGAAGAGGATCAAGATTCCCAACGTCTGCATCGGTCTCGGGATCAAGTGTCCGACACCGTATGAAATGCTGCGCCGGGAACAGGTGCGGTTTGTTCTGGAGGCAACTTCATGAACCGCCAGCCTTCCTTCATCGACAACCGTGACGGCAACACCCTGGCACAGGCCCTGGGTTCGCTGCTGGGTGTTCCGCCCGAGTCCCAGGTGGGGGAGCCCACCGAGAAGCCCGATCAGGTAAGCATTGCCACCGCCTTCTTCAGCCCGACCGGTTTCGCACATATCGCAGATCAACTGGAGGAAATCCCCGAGGTTCGCCTGCTGCTTGGAGCGGACCTGGCGGCGGGGGCGCTGGAGCACCGCAAGCGGCTGGACGAGACGCAGGAGTGGTTCGAACGAAGGCAGATCGAGGCTGGCTTGCGGAGCATGACCGACGGCTTGGCGCGGGATCGGGATCACCTGCCGTTCAACCGCACCAACGGCGTGGCGCTGGCCAAGCTGATCGCGGCACTGCGCGCCGGCAATTTGGAAGTGAGGCGCTACGAGAAGGCGTTCCTGCACGCCAAGGCTTACATCTTCAACTCCCAGGACGACAGCTTAAACAAGCCTGAAGGAATCATCGCCGGCTCCTCCAACCTGACGGGCGCCGGCCTGACTCAAAACCTGGAACTCAATCTCGGACGTTATGACGGCCCGGTCGTTCAGGAAGCAAGGAACTGGTTCAACGATCTCTGGGAAGAGGCCGAGCCCTACGATTTGGCCGGTCTCTTCGAAGTCGTGTTCGAGCCTCGGACGCCCTGGGAGATTTTCATCCGGGTCCTGTGGCAGCTCTACGGCGATGAAGTCGAAGGGGACGCCAAAGCTGATGAGAACCTGCCGCTGACGAGCTTTCAGAAGCACGGCGTCGCCCGCGCGCTGCGGCTGATCCGCGATACCGGAGGGGTCATTGTCGCAGACGAAGTGGGTCTTGGAAAAACCTTCATCGCCGGCGAAATCCTTCAGCTCTACCGGGAACGGCGGCAGCGGGCGCTGCTCGTATGCCCGGCGGCGCTGAGGGATGGGATGTGGATGAAGTTCCTGAACGAGTTTCAGCTTTATGTCGAATACCTGTCCTTCGAGCAACTCGCAAACGACATACAGCTTCGCGACAGGCAGCGTCCGAATGCGGACCAGGCTCATCTTCAACGCCCGCTGGACGAGTATCAGCTCGTCATCGTCGACGAGGCTCACAATTACCGGAACCCCGATGCCCCGACGCGGGCAGGCGTGTTGCGCCGCCTGCTCTTCGGGCGCAGGAGGGACCTCCTCCTTCTGACCGCAACGCCGGTCAACAACTCGCTGTGGGATCTGTATCACCTGCTGCGCTTCTTTCTCCGCCAGGACGCCCACCTCGCAGGACGCGGCATTCTCTCGATCCGCGAACGCTTCGAAGAGGCCATGCGGGTGGACCCCTCCAGTCTGAGCCCCGATGTGCTTTATCCGGTCATCGACGCGACGACGGTGAAACGGACCCGGCAGTTCGTCAAAAAGCACTATGCCGGAGATACCATCACCGGCCCGGACGGCAGGCCCCAGCCGATCGTGTTTCCCCAGCCCAGGGCGATAAGCGTCCGCTACGAGCTTGAAGACAGGTTGCCGGGTTTCTTCGATCGGTTGGAAGAGGCGCTCGATTCGGACGGGGATGGAGGTCTCTCCTTCGCACGGTACATGCCGGATGCCTGCCTTCAGGAGGGCGACGACTCCGAAAATGCGCGCGGAAGGGCCATGGTGGGGCTTTTGCGCTCCGGACTACTCAAGCGGTTCGAGTCCTCCTCCTTCGCTTTCTGCAAAACCGTTGAAAAGATGGCGGGAGAGCACGACACCTTTCTGCAAGCGTTGGATGCCGGATACGTCGTTACCACTGCCTTCATGCAGGAGATTTCGGGTGACGACGAAACCGTGTTCGAAGACCTGCTGAACGCCACCGAAAACAGCAGGGATGCGGAGATCTACGATGTCGCCAGGCTTCGCGAGGCGGTGAAGCGGGACCGCGATCTGCTCCGCCGTCTCGCCGAAGAGGCGCGGTCGATTACCCCGGACCGCGACCCCAAACTGAAATCCTTGAGGGATGCGCTGGTTGTAGTCGCCCAACAGGCGGAGCGCGAAGCGACGGATGGCGCCGACGAAGCGCAAAAACGCAAGGTGCTGGTGTTCTCGTTCTTCGCCGACACTGTCGAGTGGATTCGGGACTTCCTGAGGGAGGAAGTTGAAGAGCAGGAAGGGCTTGCACCGTACAGGAACCGCATAGCCGCGGTCAGCGGCTCGGGGGATTTGGACGAGCCATCCCGGCAGCGCGCAGTCCAGGGCTTCGCGCCGGTTTCGATGGAAGCGCCGGCGGGACAAGACGCCGATCTCTACGACCTCATGATCGCGACGGATGTTCTCGCCGAGGGCGTAAACCTTCAGCAATGCCGGCACATCATCAATTTCGACATGCCTTGGAATCCGATGCGGCTGGTGCAGAGGCACGGCCGTATCGATAGGATCGGCAGTCCCCACAACCAGGTTTTTCTGCGAACGATCTTTCCGGTCGACCGCCTCGATGAGCTTCTGAACCTGGAAAAACGGATCCTGGGCAAACTGGCATTGGCGGCGGCGAGCGTGGGAGTTGCGGCACCGATAGAGGGCGGAGCGCACGGTGAGCAGGTATTCACCGAAGCGCGTGAAGAGATCGAGAAGCTGATGAGGGAAGACGCCTCGCTTTTCGAGCGAGGAGGAAGCGCTGGCGCCGCTCAGACGGGCGAGGAGTATCGCCAGACGCTCCGCAAGGCGCTCGAGGCGAACCGGGACCGCATTGCCCGGCTGCCCTGGAAAATCGGATCAGGCATGATCAAGGGAACAAAACGCGGCATGTTTTTCTGCGCGGTAGTGGGTGCGGAGACCGAGTTCGAACGAACGTATCTCCGGTTCATTCCGGCAGATGGCGAGTGGAGGCCCGAGACCGGCAGCGACCAAATCGAGAGCGAGCTTGGGACCTGTCTTCGACTCATCGAATGCGATGAGGAAACGCCGGCCTGGTATCCCGATGAGCTCCGTGAATCGGTTTATGATTTCTGGGTAGTGGCCCAATACGACATCTGGTCCAGTTGGATGCGCGAAACCGACCCCGCGAACTTGCAACCTTCGGTGCGGCCGCTGAATCATCGGGTGGCCGAGCACATCCGCACATATCAGCCGCTGAATGTGCCGGAGGAGCGCGTGAACCGGGCGCTCGACGTTCTGGAGTCGCCCTGGCCGCGCCGGGAGGAGATCATGCTGCGGGGGTGGTTCGAATCGGGCGAACACGAAGGCGCCTCGCTTTCCCGATTCCTGATCGATCAGATCATCGAAACCGGACTCGAACCAACAGCACCGCCGCCGCCATTACCCCCGATCGAGCAAGAGGAAATCGAGCTTCTCTGCTGGATGGGAATAGAGTGCGAAGGCAGTGGTGATTCGGAAAATGGGGAATGGCGTCCCGTGGAGACCGGGAAGTTTGCTCCGATTTTGAATGGATAACTGAACGAGATGGCTCCCCGAAAGAAAAAGACCAAACCGAAAAAACCTGTTGATCCCTTCTCATCGCTCAGGTGGGAAGATGTGGAAAATTGGGCGGGCAATCGCATCGTCGCCCGGGGGCAATTCTATCTGGAAAGCCAGGCTGTCGAGGATTTGAGGCGCGCCGAAGACAGGGCGCTTGTCGCCTGGGTTCTGGGAAGCCGGCGCTATGCCACCCGGGTGCGCATCGAGGGAAGGAAGAATCTCCAGTCCGAATGTACCTGTCCCTACTGGACGACGTGCAAACACGCGGTGGCCGTAGTGCTGGGATACCTGGAAAACATCAAAAACAAAACGGCCATCGGGCGGGTGGAGGAGGACGATCCGCGCCTGCTGCAGTTGGATGCGATCGAGGAGGGGTTCGGAGAGCTGGAGGAATTCGATATCGAGGAGTACGAGGAAGACTGGGAAGAGGAGGAAGAGAACGTCGAGACGGGTTCAAGGAGTTCGAGGCCCGGGCAATCCCGGTCCTCTTCCCTGCGCGCGCATCTTCAAAAGCAGACCAAGGCCGAACTCGTGGCGCTGGTGATGGAACTCGCCGAAGCGCACGACGAGGTGCTCCAATCGCTCGAGGATCGCCGCAACCTGGCCTCGGGGAAGACGGACCAGATCCTGCAAACGATCCGCCGCGAGATCGCTGCCCTGGAGGAACCGGTATGGGAAGGCGATGGCTACGGGGTGCCTGCGGCCAGTACGGATCGTCTCGAAGCGGCGCTCAAAGCGCTGGTAGAAGCCGGGCAGGCCGACGCCGCGGTGCGACTGGGGCCGGAGCTTCTGGCCGCCGGCACCCGGGCGGTGGAGTACGAGCACGAGGGAGAGTCAGGCTATGCCATCAGCGCCTGCCTCAATCTCCTTTTCCAGGCCCTGGATGCGACTGCCCTGTCGCCGGCGGACCGGATAGAATGGGCCCTGGATATGGCGCTGGCCGACGCCTACGACTTGTGTGACGCCGGCCTGGGAAATTTCTGGAAGAAAGGCTACGCCAGGAGCGATTGGTCCGAGGTGAGCGACCGTCTGGAGCGGCGTCCCGAAGCCGATGAGCCCACTCCCCGAGAGGATGATTTTTCGTCCCACGTCAGTCGGGACCGCATCGCCAACTGGCTGATTATCGCCCTGGAAAATGCCGGCCGCCGGAAGGAGATCATCCCTCTGTGCGAGCGCGAGGCGCCGATCACCTTCAGTTACAATCGCCTGGTGGATCGCCTGATGGCCGGGCGCCGCTGGGAGGATGCCCGGCGCTGGTGCCGGCAGGGGATCAAGACGGTTCCCTCCAAGTATTCCGGCCTCCAGGCAAGGCTGCGCCGGCAGCTGCAGACGATCAACCAGCGCAGCGGCAATCCTCTCTCCGGGCTGGCCATTCAGGCGGAGGAGTTTTTTGCCGAGCCCAGCCTTGCCGGTTTCCAGGTCTTGTGCAGGGCCGCCCGCAAGGCGCGCATCGGCAAGGGGGTCGAGGCCTGGGGGCGGCATTACCTGGAAACCGGCCGGCGGCCTGGTGCCGGCAGAAGACGGAAGAGCGACCCCGGGATGGACTGGCCCCTGCCGGCCTGTGAAGTCGAGGTGCCTGCACCTCCGAGGACGACCGAGGCGCCTGTGACCGGGGTGCTGATCCAGTTGGCCATAGCCGAGAAGAAGCCGAACGAGGTCCTGAAGTGGTACGATCATTCCAGCCGAAAGAAAGGGGCGTCCTGGCTGTATGACTTCTCCCACGGCAACGAGGTGGCCATGGCCGTGGAATCCCCATCCGGACCGGGCGGTGGCAATCTGGAAGGAAATCGCCGAGAAACATATCGCCCTGGTAAAGGCGAGCGGCTATCAGGCGTCGGTGCCCTATCTGCGCAAGGTCAGGGATGCACTCACCCGGAACCGTCGCAAGGGGGAATGGGAAGAGTACCTGGCCGCCTTGAGACAGCAGAACAGCCGCAGGCCTCGATGCCTCGAGGAGCTGCGCAGGTTGGAGAGAGGGCGCCGGAGAATCATCGACAGCTAGCCAGGTCTGAACCCCTTCCTTTGATCCAGCTGCGCCAGGTCAGAACAACGCGCTACCGACTTCGCCTTCGTCGAAAAGACATACGCAATTTGGCCTGGGTCCCCTTACCGTTGGATTCCGCACTTGTCAGCTATCGATTCCGCCAGTCCCTTGAAGTCGGCGTAGCAGTCCTGCACGGCGTGGATATGACCACCGAGAGCGCCATCGGCTGCCTTGAGCAGGAACATTGGCTTCCGCGCTTCCTGGGCCATCGGCATCAGGCTGCGATAGTGCTTCAGCGTGGCCAGGCATTCGGGGTCGTCATCCGTCGAGGAGGCCGCTGGGGCATCTTCCCCGAGGGCCTCCTTGAGATAGACGCCGGGAATGCGGGTCATCCATCTCTGGTATGATTTAACGGGATTTCCCGACCGCACGGCGTGTTGCATGACTATATACCCTGCCGGCTTCATGTCGGCTGAAGGAAGCTGCAGGTTCGGGTCATCCAGACCTCGATCCATGCGATCCTGCCACTCGCTACGCCAATCGCGCAGAGTCGGCCCGAGGTTGCGAAGTCCCTGAAGCGAGAAGAGATCCGGGGCAAGCGGGAAGACGACGAAGTTCGCCGCAATGATGGCCGCGCGGTTGATCGCTCCCAGGTTGGGGCCGACATCGATCAATACCAGATCGGCTTCCCGGATCTCTACCGCTTTCAGAATTGCTCGATGAAAAGAGGACTCGGTTCGGAAAGCCGCCTCGTCGCGGCTCATGCAGTCGGGCCATGCGGAGGAGAGTCTGGCTTCGAATCGAGCCAAACCCAGGTCGCCGACCAGCAGGCCGAGGTTTTCAAGGATTACCTCTACGTACGGGTCGTCGATGTCACCGAGACCGCGAAGAATCGGGGAGACCGATCCCAGGATACTTTCCGGATGATCTCCATCGGGCCACAACTCCTCGAGTCGGTCGTCGCTCAGGAACATGGCGCTCAGGTTTGCCTGCGGGTCGAAATCCGCGGCGACCACCGAAATACCGAGGTCGGCGTACATCCAGGCGAGGTGGTAGACCAGGGTCGTTTTGCCGATCCCTCCCTTGTTGTTGAAGAAAGCGACGGTTTTCACGGCTTTCTTCGGATGGTAGCCAGCACGTTGGCGGGCTCGAAGGTGAATTCCGCTTCCGGGTTCCCGTTTTTCAGCAGGGCATCCTGCGCACGGATGACGCCTCGACCGAAGTGGTTGACATAGCCTAAAGTCGCCATGGCCTCCGCTATGACCGGATTTCGATAATCCGTCTGCATCGGGAAGTTTTCGGGGGAGGCCATTCCATACAGGCCCCCCGGATTCTGGATTTCGATGCGGTCGTCGTACCAGTAAAACCGTACGGGTGCGTTTGATTCGTAGGACCGGTGCATGATTGCGTTCAACAGCAACTCTCGAATGGCTACTGGAGGATAATCGCTCTCAGCCCGCTCACGCAGAGCCGATTCCGCCACCGGATGGGATTGCGCAGGAACCGAGATGAACGCTTCGATCTCGCGCAGGAGAGTAAGCAAGTCGCCGCTGAATCTCTTGTCACTGATCGGTTCGTCGGCCATCGTCGTTCCTGCCCAACGGACGAATTGAACCCACGCTCCGGGAATCCAGTGCAGGGGATTCTTGGCAAACAGCAAGGCGGCTGCGTTAGTCGGACAGTCGGCGGTCAGGTCGTAAAACCGCAGGGATGCCATTTGTTCAGAGGTGTTTCGCTCGTTCTCGTCGATAACGTCACGAGCCACCGCCGCCGGAAGGTAGCTTACCAGGAACAGATCCAGGACCAGTTCGTTGAGCGTGCAGCCCTGGCACGGCCGGCCATCGAAGGGTCTTTGAAACATGGTCCGCTTCTCGGTGAGAATGCGCTCTTCCTGTTGGTTCGCCCCGCGCCGGGAAGGCCCGACCCGTATCCAGACCCTGCCTTTGTAGCGGACGGGAGGCAGCTCCGATGGCAGCACCTCCACCACGGCTACTTCCCCTTCTGTCAGTGTGTATTTCTGCACGGTCATCACGGGGAGTGGTTCGAGGTTGACGTTTGAACGCAGTTCCCCAAGATCCCGCATAAGTCTGTCAGTGACCGACAGACCACTGGCCATGCCGTCGTCTTGCACACCTACCAGGAGATAGCCCGGCTGCCGGTGATTGGGAAAGTCGTTGGCAAAGGCACAGATGGCCTCCGCGAACTTGCCGGTGTCCCTGGTGGACGTAGTCAGCTCCACGCGGTCGGATTCACCGTCGGCCATCAACGCCAGTAATTGCTCTGAGGTCAGCATGATTTTCCATGGGGACGAATCGAGAAGATCAGACTTCCAGAAGGCCCCTTCAACTTCCTACCTGATCTCGAATTTAACTGGGAAAGCGATGCGGATCGCCCGGACCTCGGGGAACCTTCGTCTTGTCTCGCAATCACACCGCCATCTCAGCAGGGTTGCCTGTCGTTCGGAACTCTGAAAAAAGTCGTGGGAATCCCTTGCGACTGTTCCGTACCCCCTTGAGCTTCGACTCACTTCCCAGTGAAACGTCGTAGATATCGGCTGCTCCCGCGCTTTCTTCGCATCCTCTCACCCCGCCCATAAATGGGATTGTCCCACCATAGCTGGCGCCGGTCAATCCATCATTACTGCCCGAGATACGCTTTGAGCCCGTGCTTGACGACTGCCTTCTCTACGGACTCGCACCACGCAACAAGCGCGTCTATTTCGTGGTGGTTTAACGTCCGGTTGATGGTACACTTGAGATCTCGACCGGCAGGGGTAAACAACCCCGTATCGTCGGCCTGTTTCCAAAGAGATTCGACAACATCATCGGGCGTCGCGGTCTTTCTTTCGACGCCTCCGCGGTCGCGCAGTGCGGTGCGGAATGTCTGCTTGTACACCGAGTCGGGCGGATAGATGTAACAAATGACAACCCGCGTTTCATCGACCTCGACACCTACCGAGAAGCCTTTGGTTCCCCAGTTGATGGACATGGATTTGGTCTTCGCCAAGTCGAGGATACGAGAAAAGACGGCCTTGCCATGTTCGTCACAGGACTCTATAAATTCGGCTTCCGTAACGACCGGTAGAGAGGCGGAAACCACCCGGCGCGGCTTTGCGTGTTCTTTGTCGACGACGATTTCTTGAGACAGCAGACGACTGCCTTCGTGTGTTTGAAAGAAGGTGAATTCGACGCACGTAACCCTGACCCCTTTCGAACCCAAAAACGTTGCGGTCTGCCTGATCTCGGGGGTCACCCGCTGGCCAACGATTACCATGCGTTGATCCTTGTTGAACGCTACGGCTTCCCCTTCCTCCAGCTCAAAGTACTCCCGGTGGTGATCGGCGAGGCCGAGTGACTCGTTTTGGTACTGCCTGAAGATGACCTCCAGCGCGTCGACGTCCAGCCGTTCGGCGAAGGCAGCGTATTCCAGCGCCTGAGCAACCGCGTCCCGCGGCGTGCGGTCACGCTTCAACTCCACGACGACCACGCTTCCCTCCCGGTCTACGCCGAGCAGATCGATGTATCCCCCCATGTCGGTCTGAACCTGACGCCCGATGATCAGGATGCGCCCTTCTGCCAGGATGCCGTCAGGGTTGAACTCCAGCCACTCTTCAAGGACGGCTTCTTCATGATCGGCCTCGAATGGTAGCCGTTCGTACTCGGTAAACGCACCATCCGCCCCAATGCTGAAGACTCTCATTGTAATCGCTCCTCAGGTATACAAGAAAAACGAGGCCGGGTACGGCTTCGGCCATGTTCATCCTTCCCTCCCTACAGGAACCGCGTGATTCCGAAGCCGGTGCGCCAGTTGTCCGGGGCCGCGCCGTAGGGCGCCCCCACGAGGTATTGGGACGGACTTAAACGCGTGTTGTTGGTGACGAACACGTAGAAGGTGTGCCCTCCCGTGTCGATGGAGAGGCCCCAGGCCAGGGAGTTGTGCGAGCGCCCGCTCTCGCCCGGCGACAGGATGCCCTGGTACCCCATCAGCGCCGGGCTGTACTCCACCCAGATCCCCCAGGTGTGGTTGATGAGGTAGTGGACGTAGATTCCCAGGGTGCCGGTGAACTGGGGATCGACGCTGAAGATGGCGCTGTTGTAGAGGAAGGAAGGCACCAGCCCCACCCCGAGCTTGTCGTCCATCATCGTATTGAAAATCATCTGCCCGTAGTACTGGAAGTTCTCGGCCGCGGCCGCCCCCCGGTCGACGATGGCGGGGATGTCGGTGTTCCAGGCGGCGCCTGCATTCAGGGCGACGACCGATGGGAAGCGCATGTGGCGGAACTGCAGCCAGCGATACCGCAGCTGCAGGTCGAGATTGTCCTGCAGGCTGCTGCGCCCGAGCGTCATCATCAGCCTGTCGTGCAGGCCGTAGCTGACCGTGGTGCGGATGTTTGCCGGCCCGTCGAAGCCGAAGCCGGCCTCGTATCCCTGGTCGATGGTCGGCAGGAAGCGGTGGGATATCTCGTAGTGGAAGTCCCCCCGGTAGAGGGTTTCCGCGGTCGGGTAGTTGGCCGTCCTGAGGGCGGTGAACAGCTCCAGCCGGGTCTCGGGCGGCGCGATCGCCTGCCACGACGGCTGGGCCCCGGCAAGAGCGGGCACCAGTACGAGAACGGCTGCCGGCAAAGAGGCGCGAATTCTCATCGATCAGCTCCTTCCGTCCCCTGCGAGTCTTCCACCGGGGCCAGGTGCTTCAGGTAAACCAAGACCTCGAGGGCAATTTCCTGGCTCACCTTGACGAAGGCGGCCAGGGAGGGGGCCTCGATCTCGTAGTCGGCCAGCTTCAGGGTGAAGGCGGCTTCGATCCTGGAGCGCCCCTCTTCGACAACCACGGTTCCGGGCACCTCAATGGCGCGGTCGATCCCGTGCAGCGACAGCGTCCCCTTCGTCTTTACTCGATATGCGGTCACGGTGGAATCGACCGCGGCGTGTTCGGCGATCTCCCCTTTGTATACTGCCTTGGACCACTTCTCCGTGTCGAGCACCTCGCGCATGTCGCGGTCCCGTTTGCCGATGCCGGTGTCGAAGCCGGCGAGGTTCACCTCGAAATGGAATTGGGTTTTCGGCGTGAAAAGGGAGTCCCCGTCCCAGTAGAGGAAGCCGTCGATCTGATCGGTGACGCCGGAAAAGGTGAAGGCCGTCACCCTCGAGGTGAACTTGACCTGGTTGTCCCGGGCCTTCTTGTCGACCTGCCATTCGCCGCCCCGGACCGCTAGGGGGAGGCAGATCAGGAGGGGGAGGAGCCAGCGCAATGTTAGTCGTCCCGGATTGGTTTGCCGGCGGCGAGCCGGAGGTCAGTCCCTCGGGGCTCCCTTTTCTATCCACGCGTACACCGCCTCGAGCGTGGCCGGTTCCAGGTACGGCCCGCCGAGGGGCATGCGGTCCCCGGAGATTTGGGCGTCGGGAAGGAGTTTGCGATACAGGTAGCTGCTGTCCGGCCTGCCCGGGGCCACCAGGGGAATGCCCTGGCTGCTCTCGACGCCGACGATGTTGTCGTAGGCCTTGCCGGGCGACAGGTCGGGCCAGGCGGTGCCGCCGTGGCAGCCGCTCGACGCGCAGGAAACGGCGAACACGCTTTTCTGCAGCTGCCCGAAGGTAGCCGGCCCTGCGGAGGGGGGATCGAATACCATGTCGGTGCTCGTGGTCAGATCGGAGCAGGCCAGCGCGGCGGCCACCGGCAGGGCGAGCAGAAAGGGCGCTTTCATCCCCTTCTCCATGGGGTGCTCTCAGTTTCCGGTGTCATGGTTATCTGGTCATTCGCTCGCTGTACACCCGTGTACCTCTCGCCAAGGCGCCTTGCAAGCCTGGCGCTTCCGCGGCCGAATTGTTGTAATCTGTTTCCCCGGACAGGACATCGGTTTCAATGTACGCTCGCCCGCTCGGCCGCGCCGGACCAGCTGCACGGATCCCGGGTGCCGAGCCTGGCCATGTCCCGTGTGGCCAACCCACAAGCCGAAAAAGGAATCGACAGTGCCCCTGGAACTGATCGCCGAGCGCCCAGGACGCGCCCTGCTCCGGGAGTACGAAGAGCCGCCGCTGCAACCGGGGCAGGTGCGCGTGCGCGCCCGCTTCAGCTCGGTCAAGCACGGCACCGAGCTGCGCGCTTTCCGCGCCGACACCCCCGATGCCAGCGACCGCTTCGATTCCGAGCTGCGCCTGCACCGCCGCGGCGAGGGGGCGCCCCCGCGGTTCCCGATGTCCCTGGGGAACATGTGCGTCGGGACCGTCGAGGAGACCGGCCCCGATGCCGGCAGCCTCGAACCGGGGGACCGCGTCTTCGGCCACCTGCCGATCAGGGAGACCCACACGGTGCCGGCGGCGAGGCTGCACCCCGCCCCGGATGGGATGTCGCCGCAGGCCCTGGTCTACTGGGACCCGGCCGACTTTGCCGTAGGGGCGGTGCGCGATGCCCCGGTGCGGCTCGGGGACCGCGTCGCCGTCACCGGCCTCGGGGCCATCGGCCAGATGGTGGCGCAGCTAGCGCGGGTTTGCGGGGCGCGCTGGGTGGCCGTCTCCGACCCGATCGAGATGCGGCGCGAGGGGGCTGCCCGCCATTGCGCCGATGCCGTGTACGACCCGGCCGAAACCGACCTCGGGGTGGCGGTCAAGGAGGCCACCGGCAAGGTCGGCGCCGACGTCGTTTTCGAGACCAGCGGCTCCTACGCCGCCCTGGAGGATGCCCTGCGGGCCGTCAAGTACGCCGGCACCGTGGTCTCGACCGCCTACTACCACGGCTCGAAGGGGCTGTCCCTGGCCGGGGAGTGGCACCGCAACCGCATCGAGATCGTGTCGAGCCGCGCGGTCAGCACACCGCACCTCCATCACGGCTGGGACGTGCCGCGCATCCGCTCCGAGTCCCTGGCGCTGCTGCGGGAGGGCCGGCTGAAGGCGGACGGACTGGTGGCCCCGGTCGTCCCCTTCGCCCGCGCCGCCGAGGCGTATCACGAGATCTGCGAGCACCCGGAGCGTTCGATCAAGCTCGGAGTCGATCACACCCTGTGAACGTCGAGGACCGCCTTCACCTGAGCGGCCGCAACCTCCTCGGCTGCCTGTCGCGCGACGACGGTTACCTGCCCTACTGGCAGATGGCGGTAGACGAGGAGCTGCGCGCCATGTACCAGTTCCGCCCCTGGTGCACCGGCCACAACGTCGGACGCTGGTGGAACACCATGCTGCGGCTCGAGCGCGCCGCCGGCTTCGAGATCCCCGCGGAGATGGAAAGCGCGATGCTCGAGAACAGCTGGCGCCTGGCGGACAACGCCTGCGGCATCTTCCTCGAGGACGTCGACCCCCGGGACCCCGCCAACTGGTACATCCACTCCTACCGCGAGACCATGCTGTCGTTCGGACTGCTGGTCGAGTGCCGCAGCAGCGACCGCGCCGGCGAATGCGGCCGGCGGGCGGTCGAGGGGATGCGCCGCGCGAGCCGGGACCTGATGGAATGGAGGTTCTCGTTCGACGGCGGACCGGCGCTGGCCAAGCACGGCAACAGCGCCGCCCCGGCCTACACCCACGGCCGCGCCATCGAGGGGCTGCTCTGTTTCCACGCGGCCACCGGGGAGCCGGCCGCCCTCGAGGAAGCGGAGCGCCTCGCCGACTTCCACTTCGGGTACCTGCTGAACGACGACGGCAGCCTCGCCGAGGGCTGCGGCCACCACACCCACTCGTACCTCAACACCCTTCGCGGCCTGCTGATGCTGGCCGTGCTCCAGGGGTCGCGCCAGCGCCAGGAGCTGGTCTGCCGGACCTACCGGGAAGCTGTCTCCGGGATGATCACTCGCTCCGGGTTCGTCACCCACGACATCGGCGACCGCTCCGGCGGCGACATCGCCTCGGCCGGGGATATCGCCCACATCGCCCTGCTGCTGTGGGACCGGTTCGCCGACCCCGGCCTGCTCGACGACGCCGAGCGCATCGCCCGGGCCCGGCTGTTCCCGGCGCAGGTGCGCCAACCGGTTCCGATCCGGCCTGCGGAGGCAGGAGACTCCCGCGACTGCTACCGCGACCTCGCCGACCGTTTCGTCGGCGCCATCGGCGGCTCGGTGGGCCACGTCAGCGGCCAGACCTGCGTCACCGACTTCACCGCGGCGACCCTGCACAGCCTGATCGAGCTCTGGACCCGGACCGTGGACGTGGAAGAGGAGATCGTCCGCGTCAACTTCCACTTCGACCGCAAGCTGCCGCAGGTGGAGGTGAGGGCCGAGCGCCGCGAGAGCACCGGCCGCGTGACCGTTGTCAATCGAACGGGGAAGGAGCTGCGGCTGCGGCTACCGGGTTGGGGGGACGTGGGAAGCTGCTCGCTGACTGTCGACGGGCTGCCTGTCGAGGCAACCGTGGCGAACGGGTTCCTGGTGGTGGCGCAGAAACCGGAGGTGACAACCAGCGAGTTGGGTTTCGGGCTCCCCGAGTATGAGGAGGAGGAGCTGTCGCGGGACGAGTCCGCCGAGGAGGAGACGGTGACCTTCCGCTGGCGCGGCGACGAGATCGCCGGCGTCAGCGGCGGCGGGCCCTACATGGCGCCGCGCCCGGCCTTGTGCAGGTCCCTGCTGTAGGGGCTTTTCCGGCTCGGGGAACCAGGTGGTCCAGAGGCCTTAAGGAGTTCTTTTGTATTCGACACTATTGGGTTGGGGATCTGGGGCTGGTACCCGGTCAGCCGCCGCCAATAACATCGGGATCTAAAGCACGTCCGCCTTGACACGTTTTTGGTCATGGGATAGATGGAACGCCCGCGACTTTTCGTGGGCATCGCAATGGAATCAAAGTCATCTCTCAAATATCTCTCGCTGGACCTCGAGATCGGAAAACAGAATCGTCGCATCCGTGCTTTCGCCGCAATCCGATCGGATACCGGAGACCAACTGGTTTTCAGCGGCGGTAACCTTGGCGCGGCACTGACAAGACTGGACGATCTCGCGCACGGTGCCGACTTCCTGCTGGGCCACAACCTGATCCTCTTCGACCTTCCGCATTTGAAAGCCGCGAAACCCGATCTCCGGCTTTTTCGGCTGCCGGCGGTGGATACGTTGTGGCTCAATCCCCTCGCCTTTCCGCGCAACCCGTATCACCAGCTGGTCAAGCATTACCAAGACGGACAACTCAAACGTGGGCGGCTGAACGATCCCGAACTCGATGCCCGGCTCGCGCTCGACGTCTTTCGTGACCAATTGCGAGACCTCGGCTCCGCTTCACCGGATCTCTTGCTCGCGTGGCACTGGTTGTCAACGGCAGGTGATAACGGAGACGGCTTCGACAGATTCTTCTCCTGGCTGCGTGAGTCGCCCCGGCCCTCGGATGCGGAAGCCCGCGTGGCGACAGAGCGACGGTTGGTTGGCAGGGCCTGCCGGACCCAAGCGTGCGAGGTCCTGGCAGACCCAGCACGCGGCGGCTGGGGGCTGGCCTACGCCCTCGCCTGGCTTTCGGTGGCCGGTGGCAACTCGGTCATGCCGCCGTGGGTACTTTACCAATTCCCCGAGGCGGGGCGGCTGGTCCGCCGGCTACGGGATACAGCTTGTGGAGACCCCGTCTGCGAGTGGTGCCGGGACCGGCATGACGCCCGCAAGGAACTCTCCCGCTGGTTCCGCTTCGACGGCTTCCGCCCCAAACCTTCGAGCGCCGACGGGCGCCCGATGCAACAGTCCATCGTTGAAGCCGCGATGGCGGGTGAGCACGTCCTCGGGATCCTCCCCACCGGCACCGGAAAGTCGCTCTGTTACCAGATTCCGGCCCTCTCCCGCTACGACAAGACCGGTGCTCTCACGGTGGTGATCTCACCCTTGGTCGCGCTAATGGCGGACCAGGTAGCCGGGCTGGAAGCACACGGCATCGGGTCGTGTGTCGCCATCAACGGCCTGCTGTCGATGCCCGAGCGAACCGAAGCGCTGGACCGGGTTCGGTTCGGGGACGCGGGCTTGGTGCTCGTCTCGCCGGAGCAACTGCGCAGCCAGTCCTTCCGCCGCGTTCTGAACCAGCGCGAGATCGGCGCCTGGGTCTTGGACGAAGCCCACTGCCTGTCGCGATGGGGGCACGACTTCAGGCCCGACTACCGCTACGTGGGGCGCTTCATACGCGAGAAGGCGGGATCGGGGCCGGTCCCGCCGGTCCTGTGCCTCACCGCCACCGCGAAGCCCGACGTGGTCGAGGATATCAAACGGCACTTCCGGGAAGAGCTCGGGGCAGAACTCACCGTTTTCGACGGCGGAGCACGGCGCACGAACCTCGAGTTCGTGGTGGTTCCGACCACCGGTGGCGAAAAGTTTCCTCACATCCACCAGATCCTGATGGCGAACCTGCGGCCGGACACGTCCGAAGGTGCCATCGTTTACTGCGCCACCCGCCGGGGGACCGAAGAGGTGGCGGAGTTCCTGCAGATGAAGAAGATGGCGGCGGACTATTTCCACGCCGGGCTGCCGCCCGAGACCAAGAAGAGCGTCCAGGAGCGCTTCATCGCCGGCGAGCTCCGGGTGATCGCAGCTACCAACGCCTTCGGAATGGGCATCGACAAGCCGGACGTGCGGCTGGTTGTCCACGCCGACATCCCCGGGTCGCTTGAGAACTACCTGCAGGAAGCGGGGCGCGCTGGGCGGGACCGGAAGATGGCGCGATGTGTGCTGCTGTACTCGACGGACGACGTCGAGCACCAGTTCGGGATGTCGGCCCGATCGCGCCTCAACCGTCGCGAAATTCACGGCATCCTGCGAGCGCTCCGGAACCTCGACCGGAAGAAGCGTCTGGGGGGCGAGGTTGTGGCGACGGCGGGCGAGATCCTCCTGGAGGACGACGAGAAGGTATTCGAGCGGGACTCGGCCACCGACGATACCCGGGTGCGGACCGCCATCGCCTGGTTGGAGGAAGCGGTGCTGCTCACCCGTGAGGAGAACAAGGTGCGGGTATTCCCTTCGTCCCTACGGGTGGGCTCGGTGGAAGAAGCGCGCACCAGGCTCGAAAGGCAGCCCGTGGCGGACAACTATCGGAGCCAGCTGCTGTCCATCGCCGAGACGCTGATCGACGCCGATCCGGACGAAGGCCTCTCCACCGATGAGCTGATGGGCGTATCGGGCTTGAGCCCCGAAGGCGTGCGCGCGGCTCTCTACGACCTGGAACGAATCGGCATCGCGAGCAACGATACGGCGCTCACCGCCTTCGTCCATACAGGGGTGGAGAGAAGCTCGCGGAAGCGCCTTGAGGAGGCGGAGAGTCTCGAGAAAGCCCTGATCGAGCACCTCCGTCTGGCGGCCCCGGACATGGACAAGGGAGACGCCTCGATCCTGCACTTGCGAGTCGCGTCGCAAGTCCTGCGCGACGCGGGGGTGGTCGATCCCCTTCCCGAGCGGCTATGGCGCATTCTTCGCAGCATCGCCGCCGACGGCCGCGGCGAGGGGGGCGGCTCCGGGAGCCTCGGGATCCGGAAGCGCGATGCGGAGACCGTGCAGGTGACCCTGCAACGCGATTGGCCAGCCCTGGAGGAGACCGCATCGCGGCGCCGTGAGGGCTCGAGACGCCTGCTCGAGCACCTGCTCGCCAGCCTGCCGCCTGGGAGCCGGGGTACGGATCTCCTGGCCGAGACCACCCTCGGGAAATTGCTCGAGGCACTCACCTCCGATCTGGTGCTGAAGAGCAGGGTCAAGGATCCGCAAAAGCTCCTGGACCGAGCGCTTCTGTGGTTGCACGAGCAGGAGGTCATTCGCCTCCACAAGGGTCTCGCGGTGTTCCGGCCCGCCATGACCATCCGGCTTGCGGACGAGAATCCGAGGAGAGGCTTCGCCGCCGCCGACTTCGAGCCGCTCAAACTCCACTACGAGGGGCAGGTACGGCAGATCCACGTCATGGTCGAGTTCGCGCGGCGGGGTCTCGAGGCCATGGCCGAGGAACTGCAGCTCGCAATGGACTACTTCGGCCTGAACGAGCAGGAATTCCTTAACCGCTGGCTGCCGGATCGGAATCAGGAGCTCCGGCGCGAGACCACCCCCGAATCGTGGAGGGCCATCGTCGAGAGCCTGAAGAACCCCGTCCAACAGCGGATCGTCGCGGATAATCGAGACCAGAACGTAATAGTTCTCGCCGGTCCCGGATCAGGAAAGACGCGGGTGCTGGTGCACCGGATCGCTTACCTGGTGCGCGTGAAACGCGAGAATCCCCGCGGTATTCTGGCCCTCGCCTACAACCGGCACGCCGCCGTCGAGATCCGGCGCCGTCTCGGGGAGCTGATTGGAGAGGATGCCCGCTGGGTAACGGTGCTAACCTGCCACGGCCTCGCCATGCGCCTGGCAGGGGCGAGCTTCAGTGGAGGAGCCGGGCGTCCGGAAAACAAGATGTTTCAGGAAGTTTTGCAGAAGGCGATAGCGCTGCTGCAGGGCGAGGGGCTGCCCCCGGAAGAAGCCGACGAGCAACGCGACAGGCTTCTCGCCGGTTTTCGCTGGATTCTGGTCGACGAGTACCAGGACATCGACGCCGACCAGTACGAGCTGATATCGGCCTTGGCCGGACGGACCCAAAAAGATGAGGATCGCAAGCTCACCCTCTTCGCCGTGGGCGACGACGATCAGAATATCTACGCGTTCAACGGAGCTTCGGTGGAATTCATCCGCCGCTTCGAGAAGGACTATGGGCCGAAGCCCGAATTTCTCATTGACAACTATCGTTCCACCGGCCACATCATCGCCGCCGCCAATGCCCTGATCGAGTCGGCCCGGGAGCGCATGAAGGACGAACACCCCATCGGCATAGATCGGGCACGTGCGAAGAGTCCGCCTGGAGGTGAGTGGAGTAAGCTGGATCCGGTCTCTCAAGGCCGGGTGCAGGTTCTATCGGTGTCAAAGCCGGGGGATCTCGTGGCGCAGGCGCAGGTGGGGATGATGGAGCTTCTGCGACTCGCCGGCCTTGCTCCAGACTGGGACTGGTCCAGGTGCGCCGTGATCGCACGAGAATGGAAGTACTTGGAGCCGGTGAGAGCGTTCTGCGAAGTCCACAGTATCGAGGTGCATATGGGGAACGAAGAAATGCCGGGCTTCTGGCACCTTCGTGAGACCCAGGCGCTTGTTGAATGGCTGCACGGCCGGAACCCCCGGCTGGTGGACCACAAAGAGCTCCGTGGGTGGATGAATGCACGATCCTTCGGAGGACCCTGGATCGAGCTGTTGCGGGAAGGCTTGGACGAACACGCGCTGGAAATTGGCGAGGGGGCGGAGGTGCCGGTCGATCACTTCATCGAGTGGCTGGCCGAATGGGGACGGGAAGTCCGCCGCCGCCCGCGTGGGCTGACGCTTCTGAGCGCACATCGAGCCAAGGGATTGGAGTTCGATCACGTTGTGGTGCTCGACGGAGGCTGGGACAAAGTGGACGTCGACAAGGGGGAAGACCCGGACGCGCCGCGCAGGCTTTACTACGTGGCCATGACTCGTGCCAGGAAGACCCTCGCTCTCGTTCGTTTTCAAGGAGCACAGCCGCAGCAAAGCTCCACCCGGCCGAATTTCGCAAGGGAGCCTGCCCCTCCCGTATACTCGCGGGTGGCACCACTGCCATTTGCTTTTCCGAACAACGGCTCGGTTCTGCACCGCCCCTCCGGCGTTCTGCCGCCGAGAGTTCCCGAGCTTGCACGTCGATACAGGCGGCCCCGTCCGGACGTGGGATTCGCAGGGCGTCGCCACGCCAACCATCCGGTGCATCGCGCCATCGCCGTCCTGTCTCCCGGGGACCCTCTGGAAGTACGAGTGGATGAACAGGGACGCTGGAATCTGCTGGACGAGTCAGGTACGGCGGTCGGCCGTCTTGCAAAAGGCTTCGAATCCCCACCAGGGACGCGGTACGGCTCCGCCAACGTCCTCGCTGTCATAGGTCGGAGCCGCGAAGCATCGGAGCCGGAGTACCAGGATTACGCGCAATGCGAAACCTGGGAGGTAGTGGTGCCGGAGTTGGTGTTCGAACCCGTCTGAGAGTAACCTGGCAGGTTTTCCCGCTGGGCACCTCACTGTAGCGGAAGCTTGAACAACGTCGCGATGCCGCCGAACATCCCGGGAAAGCGGAACATCTCCGGGTCCTGCGCGCGGATGCGGGCCAGCAGCGGCTCGTCGAGCATCCCTTCCTGGTAGTCGAAGAAGACGCCCTCGTCCGCGGCGTCGTAGGAGCCGGCACCCCGGGCCTCCTCGCAGACCGCGGCCACGGCGTCGTCCCCCTCCAGCTCCTCCGCCATCGAACCGAAGAATCGCTCCAGCGCCGCCTCGTACGCCGGACGGTCCCCGGACCAGAGCCCGGCGACCGCGGCGAATGCCTCGTGCCCCTTGCGCAGGCGCTCGTCCCAGCGGTCGGGAACCTCGCCGTCCAGAGTGAAGGGAGCGGCGTTTCCCATCAGGGGGGTGCGGTCCTGCGTCTGGAACGCGACCAAAACCCGTCCCCCCGGTTGCGGCCGGGCGCGCAGGCGCACGACGCTCTGCGGTTCGATTGCGACCGGCAGTCCCGGGCTCACGGCAACCTCACGAGGTCCCTCCCAGGTCAGCAGATCCAGCCAGGCTTCCCGGGCGGCGAAAACCCGGAGGTGCTCGCGCGGAAGCCCGTTCAGGCCGCAGCGCCCGAACGGCATCGACACCGCCCAGGCGTCGTCGTTCTCGCTGGTTCCCGGCGCTCCGCGCAGCCGGGCGAGCGCCTGCGCCAGGTCCGCGGCCTCGGCCTCCGGACCGGTCTGCAGCGGCTCGACGACCCCGCCGTGGAACCGCGCCCGGTACGGCACCCCGTACCCGAACAGCCGCACCCCGAGAATCTCCCTGATCATGACGACCCGATCGTGTCGCGCAGGTGCGCCACGGCGAGGCGGATCACTTCCCGGTCGTCGCAGCTGTTGACGTCCTGGCCCTCGAACACCACCCCGACGGTGCCGTTGAAGCCGGCCGCCTTCAGGATGCCGGCGATGCGCCCGTAGTCGAGCCACTCCTCCCTGCCGCTGTCGATCTTGTAGAACTTGGCGCGCACGTGCGAGGTCAGGGGGGCGACCTGCTCCATGTAGCGGTAGATGTCGTGAGCCGGGTCGCCGACCCCCTTGTGCCTGCCGGGCGAACCCAGCCACTGGCCGGTGTCCATGATCACGGTGAAGTTCGCGCGGCCGACCCCCTCGTGGATGCGCAGCATGTCGTCCCCGGTGCAGGGATGGTTCTGCAGGCCGACGGCGATCCCCACCTCGGCGGCGTGATCGCACGACTGCTGGAAACAGCGGATCTCCCGCTGCCGGTCCTCCCCGGTCTCGGGGGCTTGGCCGCAGAACACGCGAATCATCGGCGCCCCGAGGAAGGAGGCGATGCGCGCGTGCTCCCGCGTCACGGCGACCTTGCGCTCGAGCTCCTCGTCGCTGCCGACGAAATGGCCGCCCGAGGCGAGGTAGCCGATCGACAGCCCGGCACGCAGGCACTTCATCTTGATCTCGAGCAGGTAGTCCGGCTCGTGCGAAGCCCATCCGCGCCCCGCCAGGAAGTCGATCGACTCGACCTTCAGCCCGGCGCAGCAGGCGATGTAGCTCTCGACTGTCTCGAGCGACGGCGGATCGTCCTTGCCGAACATCGAGGCGTACACACCGACTTTCATTTCGATTACGTCCCTTTTTCGTTCAGGTTGCCCCCTAAACCCAGCCCGCGAGGGTCCGGGCCGCGGCCGCGTCGCAGGTAGTTGCCCGGGGGGATTGGCTTGACTTTTTCCGGCGCGGGTGATTTCACTCCGTCGCCCGCAAAGCTACCTTCCCCGGCAGGCCTTCTCAACCGGCGCCGCTTGCCGGCTGACTCAGGCGAATTTCACAATGATGTGGAGGTTCCGTTGCCGCGAATCGACCTAAGAGCTCTGCAGCGCATCATGATGGCACGGAACTTCCTGTTCAAGTTTCAGCTCGCCAACGCCGTCGGCCTGAGCTACGAGCGCCTCACCGCCATCGTCGTCAACGGCGAGAACGAGGTCGAGGAGGAGGAGGTCTCCAAGCTGTGCTCCGGGCTGGGCTGCGAGCGCTCCGACATCGTCACTGGCGAGTAAGCCATCACACTATGATTCAGGAGAACAGAACATGTGGGAAGTGGTGAAGATCCCGGTCGAGCGCCTCGAGCGCGGCCAGGCGATCCTGCCGGACATGGAAAACTTCAGGGGTTGGCAGAACCGGTAGGAACAAAATGACGCAACCCACCCTGCTCTACCTGTCGCGAGAGGACATCGAGGCAGTCGACCTGCCGATGGCCGACATCGTCGCCGCCCTGGAGGAGATGTTCCGGGAGAAGGGGCAGGGCAACGTCGAGATGCCGCCGAAACCCGGAATCCACACGCGCCCCGACGCTTTCATCCACGCCATGCCGGCGTACATCCCCAGCCTGGAGGCGGCAGGCATGAAGTGGGTCTCCGGGTACCCCGGCAACCAGGCGCGCGGCCTCCCCTACATCACCGGGCTGCTGGTGCTCAACGATCCCCTGACCGGGATTCCCCTCGCCGTCATGGACGCCACCTGGATCACGGCGATGCGCACCGGCGCGGCGACCGCTCTCGCCGCCCGCTACCTGGCGCGCCCGGACAGCTCGACCGTCGCCGTCCTCGGCTGCGGCGTCCAGGGCCGCAGTAACGCCCATGCCCTCGCCACCCTGTTCGAACTGAAGAAGGTGCGCGCCTTCGACCCCCACCCGGAGCGGGTAAGGGAGTACGCCTTCGACATACAGGATCAGCTTGGCCTGGAGGTAGTGCCGGCGGCCGACCCGCGCGATGCCTTGCGGGGCGCCGACCTCGTCGTCACCGCGGGACCGATACTAAAGAACCCCGAACCCGCCATCGCCGCGGACTGGCTCGAGCCCGGGGGCTTCGCCAGCGCCGTCGACTTCGATTCCTACTGGCAGGGGGCGGCCCTGGAGCAGGCGGACAAGATCGCCACCGACGACCTCGCCCAGATGGAGTACTACCGGGGGGAAGGGTACTTCGGGCAGACGCCGCAGGCGTACGCCGACATGGGGGAGCTCGCCGCCGGCCTCAAGCCGGGCCGCGAGCGGGAGGACGAACGAATAATCGCCATGAACCTCGGCATCGCCCTGGAGGACATGGCTACCGCCATCCGCGTGTACCGTGTTGCGGTAGAAGCCGGCATCGGGACGCGGCTGCCGCTGTGACCGGGGTGGGGTTCATCCCTGAGGATACGCCGCAAGCCGTAACGGGGGGATCATGAACGACAACGACGGACCGACCGGCTCGACTATAATCGAAGAGATCGACCGGTTGAAGAGGGAACTGGAAGAGTTTAGGCCGCTGCCATCCGGTGTGGTGGATCGAGTTGGGCAAAAGCTCAGGATCGATTCCAACTATCACTCCAATGCCTTGGAAGGCAACAGCCTGACCCTCGGAGAAACGAGGAGCCTGATCCTTCACGGACTCACCGCCCGCGGCAAGCCGATGCGGGATCATCTCGACATCGAGGGACACAACGAGGCGGTAAAGGCGATGGAGGAAGCGGCGAAGACGGACGAGGCATTCAGCGAGGTCTTCATCCGCAATCTTCACAGGATTTTGCTGAAGGAGCCCTATGAAGTCGAAGCAGTGACACTCGACGGACAGCCTGCGAAGCGGCTGGTCGCTATCGGAGACTACAAAACGCAGCCGAATACCGTGCTGACCTCAACCGGCGAGATATACCACTATACACCGCCGGAGCAGGTGAAACCGGCGATGACCGACCTGATTGACTGGTACAGAACCAAGGAGAAGGAGGGCGAGCATCCCATAGTCGTTGCGGCTACATTTCACTACCGCTTTGTGCGCATCCATCCTTTTGACGACGGGAACGGGCGCATGGCGCGGCTCCTTATGAACATGATCCTGATCAAGCACGGGTACACCGTTGCGATCGTACCCAGGGATGAGAGAAGCCGGTACATCGAAATGCTGGAGCAGGCCGACCAGAGCGAAGATCTGGGGGAATTCATCGCATTTCTTGCCGGCTGTTGCAGGTACGCCCTGAATCTCCACCTGAAGGCCGCCCGTGGAGAAAGTATTGAAGACGTCGAGGATATAGACATGGAGATCGCACTCTTCTTGCAGAAGGTTATGAGCGGCACAATCGATGCAAGGGCGTATGGAGAGCAGGTGCTGAATCCCTTCTACTCTTTTGCGAAGAGAAGGTCACAATGTTTTCCAAGGCATTCCAGGAAATCGAAGTTTCCGGGGATTCAGCTGTAAGGGACACTAACAGCCAAATCCAAATATTTCAGCTTGAGGAGAGAAAAGATGACTGGCCAGAAAATGCAATTTCCATTTTCACTCACATAATGTCCACATTGGAAAACTTCAAGGGAAAGCATGGCGAAAAAATTTCCTTGCGGATTGACAATGAAACGGACTCGGATGGGAATGTTTGGAAATTTTAGGGCTGAGTTCAACACAAGAAGAAAATCTAGAATTCGTTTTTTTAATTTCCAATACATGGGTCGGGATCTGCAGGTCCTCAAGGAGAAATTAAATGAAATGATTCGGCCCATGATGGAAAAGCTTTCGGAAGCCTGACGACAAATAAAGCAGGGAGCGCGATGGAACTTGCTCCATACCTATTTGCCCTGAAGCGATTTTTCGATTGAAAGTTCATGGCGAGCCTGAAATGATCTGAAACAGTTTGCCTGGTCGGAGATAACTACATGAGCACGAGGATCGACATTCCCAAAAACAGGATTGCCGAATTTTGCCGCCGCCATCACATCCGGCGCATGGCCCTGTTCGGCTCGGTGCTGCGCGATGATTTCACGCCCGAGAGCGACATCGATGTGCTGGTCGAGTTCGCACCCGGCCGGACGCCTGGACTGGAGTTCATCACCATGCAGGACGAATTGTCGGAGATATTTGGCCAGCGAGTGGATATGCACACTTTCAGGGGTATCGAAAGAAGCCGCAATTGGGTGCTCCGGGAGGAGATTCTCAATTCCGCGGAGATTCAGTATGAGCAGACGTGATGATCAGGTAAGACTTGTGGATATGCTCATCTACGCCAGGGAAGCCGCCGCCTTGTCCGGCCAGACAAGTCTGAAGGATTTTGAAAAAGATCGAGTAATGCAACTCGCCATGCAGAAATTGGTGGAGATTCTTGGCGAAGCGGCCAATCGCGTTTCCGAGGAGACACAGCAGTCTCACCCGGAAATCCAATGGCCCCAAATCATCGGAATGCGCAACCGCCTGGTTCACGGCTACGATGACGTCAATCTCGATATCCTGTGGAAGATAGTTGAGACTGACTTGCCTCCCCTCATCCAGCAACTGAAAGACATCGTTGGAGAAGAGGCATAGAGACGCTGCCAATAAATCGCCGGGGCGGGGAAGCATATTATATTGTCCCCACCGATTAGGAAACGATTGAACACGGTGGGCAGCTGAGCTGAAGAAAGTGCCTGCCTTCAACCGTCCCCCCCTTCACTCACCGCCCCATGCGCATTCCCGCGTGGAATCCCACCCAGCCTCGGTACTCATCGCCGATCTCGATCTCGTAATCCCCCTCGGGACGCGTCACCTGTGAATCCTCCCCCATCCACAGCAGGTTGCAGGAAATTCCGCCAAAGAATGCAATCCCCGGCACCGCCTCGTATCCGACGGAGGCCCGCAGCCGGGACAGGTTGTTGACGTTCTGGTCCTGGTCCGATTCGTCGAATTCATCCACGACGAAATAATTGTTGATGTCGACCTCGAGGAAGTCGGGATCCCGGTCGAAGTGCATCCCGGTGCCCAATCCGAACGAGTAGGCCCTTTTCGATTTCAGCGGCGTGAAACCGGCCGACAGGGAGGTGAAGACGCTGCGGCTGCCGGTGGTCGCGGTCAGATGGTAGAGGCCGGTTTCATCGCCCCAGACACTGAGGTTGAACAGGCCGTTCCTCGAGTAGGTGAACAGGCCGATCGACGGTCCCTCGATGGTTTCTGAAACGTTGACAAGGCCGATCTGGGCGCCCTCCACTGTGCGCGCCACGTTCACGGCACCGGCCTGAATGCCTTTAACTCCTTGGGCGACGTTGAGGCCGATGGCGCCCTGGGCACCTCGCAGTTCACCCGCGTAGTTCGCAATGGACGCCAGCTGCACGCCGGTCAGGTCGCCGAGAGCCGCGTTCGCGACGCCGGCCAACTGGGCCCAGGAGACGTCCCCTTCGGCGAAGTTGAGGCCGAACGTGCCCTGGCCGGCGCCGACATCCCCACGAGTGAGGTTCGCGAAGGCACCCGCCTGCAGTTGCGTTTCCTGGCGGCCGCCGATGTAGTTGACCCCTCCTGAGAATTGGCCGAATCCTACGGAATGGTTGGCGAAGTTCAGCACCCCCGCTCCCTGTAACATTTTCACGTCACCGCCGGCGTAATTGACCCCTCCTGTCAGCTGCCCGAATCCCACCGATCCCACGGCGAAGTTCAGCAACCCGGCTCCCTGTATTCTCTCTACGTCGCTGCCCGCGTAGTTGACGCCACCGCTGCCCTGCGCGAATCCGATCTCTTTTCTGGCAAAATTGGCGAAACCGGCTAACTGCGCTTCCGTCCGCGCTCCGGCGTAGTTGACGCCGCCGGCAAGCTGCCCCATACCCACCGACTCCTCCGCGAAGTTGGCAAATCCGAGCTGGGCCTTGCCGACGCCGCCGCTGGCGTGGTTGAGAAACGGCGACAGCTGCAGGTCGGATACGCTTCCTTGGGCGAGGTTGGCGATGCCGGCAACCTGCGAGGCAGTGCCGTGTCGGGAGCTGGTGACCAGCAGCGCCGCCTGCAGGCCGTTGAACGGGGTCTGTTTCTTGTTGAGAAGCACGCTCAGGGAAAGGGAATAGCCCTCTTCGCCGGTGAAGAAGTCGTACTGGTCGGACAGTTCCACCGGGATGCCCCCCGAACCGCCCCGCAAGGCGGTCCGCACCCGCTCCGCCTCGACGAAATCCGATTCCTCAATCGTCAGCCGCTGGCCCTCCTCCAGGCTCAATTCGGATGTGCGCAGACTCTCGAGCCGCTCGACGTGCACCACGTACCTGCCCGGCTCCAGGCCGAGCTCCACAAAGCGCCCCGCCGGCTTGAACAACTCGGCGACCAGCTGCTCGTTGGCGTTGCGGATGAAGAAGCGGCCATGCAGTCCCTCCCCCAGCACCACACCCGCCGAGGTCTCGCGCACGTCGGTCATGACCACGTCCCCGGTACCGGTCAGGTTGATGTCGTAGGCCGGATGCTGCGCCCCGCCCTGCGTTCCCGCGGTCCGTGTCAACGTCTCGCTGAAAGCGAACTGGTAGGCCTCGCTGAGGGTGACCCGGCCGTCGCCGTTGACGTCGGCGGCGCCGCGCAGTCCGGACACCAGGTAGTGGGTGAAGAAGGAGCCGTTGATGCGATCCGATTCCTGGGCCGCTTCGTCCTCCGAGCTGGAGGTGATGAAGGCGTACCCCTCCATGTCCATGGAATCGTCTATCAGGAACGACTCGTAGCGCCGCCCTCCCTTGAGCCGGGTGATGGCGCCCGATGCGCAGGCGTCCAATACCGTGATATGGACGTCGGCGGGGATCGACTCCATTTCGCGGCGCAGCTGCTGGTAGGCGAAGCGCTCGTCTCCCAGCAGCAGCCCCTTCTCGTCCGCGTGGCCGGAGTAGTACAACACCACCTCCGTCCGTCCCTGTTGAGCGGCGCCGTCCACCCTTTCCCGCACCTCCCTCAACGCCCGGTTCAACTGGTCGCGGCTGGGCTCCCGCAGCAGGGTGCGGTCTCCCGCTTCCACTCCTCCCATCTCCTCCAGCACCTTCGCGAAGTTCTCCCCGTCCGTCACCGCGTAGCGCAGGGGCACGCGATCGCTGCCGCCGTAGTTGGCGCCGGCGATAACGACGAACCGCCGCAAGGTGCCCGCGGACGCGGACGCGGCCAGGGCTCCATCGGCGGCGCACAGCGCCCCCGCCAGATACAGAACGGCAGCTCTCTTATTCAATGTCCGGTCCTTTGCTGAGCGTGATCGTGAACTGGCTGAAACGCCGGGGGAGGTTCAGGGAATCGAGGTCCGCCGGCTTCGATTCCGTACCGGTCCGGTCTCTGACCTGAGACGCGCCTTCGACCGCCGAGGCCGCGACCTTCCCCAGCTGAAACGGCGAATCCGCGGTGATGAAGTAGAAGCGTTCGAACTCGGGAGCGTCATCGAGCTCGTAGGCGAACTCAAGCGGCACTCTGCCCTCCTGCAGCCTCGCCGCCTCGCCGCCGTCCGGCGGCAAGTGCCAGGTGAGGCTGCCCCGCCCATCGATGGAAAGAATCGCACCGTAACCATGTTTGCCGGACCAGTACACGACCTGAACGACGTCGCCGGGCCGGACTTCCTGGCGGTCCTGCAACCTTTCGCTTCCCAAAATCCCTTCACTTTGCATCGAAGTCTTGCGATACAGCATCAGCTGCGGCTCCATGCCCTTGATCCGCACCTGCGCACCGGAACCCGCAGGCCCGGTTGCCGCATCGTCGATCTCCTGGCGCGCCGGCAGAACCATCAACAGGAAAGCCGCGACCAGGGCCGGCAGCGGCCAGATCCAGCCGGGAATGCGTGCGAACGACCTCCCTCCACGAGTCCGGCTGACCGCTTCCTTCCGTGACCGCTGCTCGATCCGGCGGCTCATCCAGGCCGGCGGATAGCGTTCGAGTATCTCGGCGCCGGATTGCCCGAGGGCCTCGACGCGCCCCTGAAGTTCCGTGTCCTCGAGCGTCATGCCGCGGATTGCCTCTACCTCCCCGGGAGGCAGCTCTCCGAGCAGGTAGCGCTCGAGCTTCCAGTCCGGGACCGGTCCGCCGGTGGTTTTGCGATTCATCTCTTCTCCAGTTCTGCCAGGCTCCGGCGCAAGTTGCGAAGCCGCTTGCGCACTCCGGAGACCGACATGCCGACCTCGCCTGCGACCTCTTCCAGGGTCATCCCGTCGACGTAGTGCAGCACGGCGATGACGCGGGTGGAATCCTGATGGCCTCCGAACAACCGCTCCAGCACCGAACGGGCCGTCAGTCTCGGTTCCAGTTCCCCTGCGTCCGCGATGCGGTCGATGAGCCCGCCGTCCGCGGTTTCCCGCCGCCGCTTACCGTCCCTGATCCGGTTCAGACACAGGTTGGTGGCCATGCGGTAGAGCAGGCTCGACGGATAGTCCGCCTTCAGCCGCGACCGGCGCTGCAAGAGCAGCACAAAGACGTCCTGAGTGGCATCCATGGCCTGCTCGTCATCCCTGAGAAGCTGCCTGCATCGCCGCATCACCATGGGCCCGTACTGGCGGTAGAGGTCCTCGATATCCATGCCGGTCTTGCCAGGTTGAACACCTGCCGGGAGGAAATCTGTCACTTCATTTTTTTCTGCGGACGCTGCTGCGAAAAGAAGGGTTGGAGCGAAGCCGGCGTACGCCGGCATGGGAAAACCGGGATGGGTGTGGAAGAAGCGGGCGTTGTCGACGTGCAGGCTCCCGGCCGGGCAGCCGGGCGGAGGGTTCGAGCCGCTCTCCTGGGCGCGCGGGAGATCCCGTCTACGGGCGGGGGGATGTTGCCGCCCTCATTGTATGATCGGAGGTGCCATACAAGATCTCAGCCGCTATCCACGTTCGCAAAGAAACCGGCAACGTCACCTGCCCTCCCAAAGAACTTCCGGAAAGTTCGCGCTTCGTCCAGCAGGACGCGAAGCCTTTGGGCGCATTCCGACACATCGGCCACTACACAGCGCTCGAACCGAACCGTTCCGCCCTCTTCGCGCTTGGCCCGAACCCCCATCGCCGGCAGCACCCCCAGCCCGCATGTCACCGTGCGCTCAGTGTGCGCCATGGCGCCTGCCAGTCCGGCGATCGAGCTGCAACCGTTGTATTCGGCGATGGCGAACTTGACCAGCCCCCCCAGCCGTCGCGTGAACGCTTCGTATGTGTCGACTCCGGGATCCTGCGCGAACACGTAGACCTGCTCTGGCTTCACCCTCGTCAATACGCCGGTCACCTCGGCCTGGCCGGGCGGCGAGCTCCAGACGACGAGGGTCTCACCCGGCTTCAGCTGCGCGCGCGGCTTCGCCCCCGACCGGGCGTCCGCCTCACCCCAGACCTGCGCCCCGGATCCCTCGGCCGCGATCTCGGCGAGCCGGTCCTCCGGCGCCGGCTCCGCCCGGCAGTCGATGACGGCGACTGCCGGTCCAACAGCCTCCACGGTAGCGGCTATGCCGGATTGAGCGTAATCCTTCAGCGCGATCGACAGGGTCTGCTCGCCGCGGAAGAACCCCGGCCTCACGCGCACGACCATGTCGAGGCGTCCCTTGGGCAGCGCTACGTCCGCACTGCTCCACCACAGGACCTCGCGCTTGTCCCCCGCGACATCGCTGACCGTGAGTTTCCGGTGCGCCTTGTCCTTGCCGATCGGCCGGTCTTCCTCCACCTGCAGCCCGCGGCACAGAATGTTGACGGGGGGATTCCCGGGACCGAACGGGGCGAGCGCCTCGAGCTCCAGGGCGCTGTCGAGGGTGAGCTCCCGCAGCGGCAGTTCGAGCTCGACGCCGAGGGTCGGCTCGGGGGCTCGTCCCGTGCGCTGGTCGACGAGAGCCTTGGAGACGCCGCGCCTGAACGCCTCGATGTTGGCCGCTTCCAGCGACAACCCCGCCGCCATCGGATGCCCCCCGAATCCCAGCAGCATGCCGGACTGCGTCGCGATCGCCCGGGTGATGTGGTAGCCCTCGACCGAGCGCGCCGACCCGCGCGCCGGCTTGCCCTCGGGGGAGGCCAGCATGATCGTCGGCTTGCCGAACTCCTCGACCAGCCGGCTGGCGACGATGCCGATGACGCCTTCGTGCCACCGCGGATTCGACAACACCAGCGCCGCATACTGCAGCAGCGAAGGTTCCTGGTGCAGGTGCTCCACCGCTGACTCGTAGACGACGGCGGTCTCGAACTTGCGGTCCTCGTTCAGGCGCTCCAGCTGTTCGGCGATCCCTTCCGCCTCGTCCTCGTCCGCCGTGGTCAGCAGCGGCACCGAGACATTGGCGTCGGCAAGCCGCCCCACCGCGTTGAGTCGCGGAGCGAGCTGGAAACTGATGTCCTCGTCGTGGACCAGAGCCTGTTCGACCCCGGCCATGTGGATGAGCTTCAGCAACCCCGGCCGCTGCGTCCTCCGCAGCACCTCGAGCCCGCGCTGCAGGAGGTAGCGCGTGTCCGCCTTCTGCTGCGCCAGATCGGCGACGATGCCGACCGCCACCAGGTCCAGGCACTCGTCCAGCTCCGCCTCGCGTCCTGCCCGGGTAAAGAGCGCCTCGATGACCTTGTAGGCCACGCCCACGCCGGGAAGGCCGCTCAACGGGTGGTCCCCATCGTGAAACTTCGGATTGATCAAGGCGAGGGCGTCGGGCAGCAGCTCGGGCAGATCGTGGTGATCGGTTATGACGACGTCGATGCCCGCTTCACGGGCGAGCGCTGCCCCTTCGACCGCGGCGATCCCGGTGTCGCAGGTCAGCAGCAGTCCTCCAAAGCCCTTTTCGATGTAGCGCTTCAGGACCTGCGGCAGGATGCCGTGCGACTCGTGCTCGCGGATCGGAATGTGGTAGGAGACCTGCGCCCCGAGCCGTTCCAGCATGGAGACGAACAGGGCCGTCGAGGTCTGTCCGTCGACGTCGAAGTCACCCCATACCAGGATGCGCTCTCTGTCGCGGATCGCCTTTTCGATGCGTTCGACCCCGTGCTCCAGGTCGTGCAGGGACTCCGGCTCGGCCGGGCTGTAGGCATCCGGGTCGAGAAATCGCCGCGCTTCTTCGGGGTCGTCGATGCCGCGCCCGGCCAGAATCCGGGCTGCCAGGCGTCGTCCCGCGGTGGCGTCGAGCAGGGCCCGTGAGACATTTGCGACAGGGACTGAATTCCACGTGAGGTTCATGGACGCAAACTTCGGCGGTCAGGTGGTCTGCTCAGAACGCGATCGACTCGTAGTCGTCGAGATCGCCCAACGGCGAAACCGCCTCTTCCTCGCGTTCGAGATTCCCCTCATCCGGCTGACCGGCCACATCGCCGCGGCCGCAGAAAGACCGGTAGACACAGAACGCGCATTTCTTCTCGTCCGCAGTGAGCTCGAACTCGCCACCCCCGTCGCGAGCCTGGATCTCGTCGACGAGACCGCCCAGGTAGGTCTCGTCCTCGCTGTGCCGGGAGTCGCTGTAGGTGAACACCTCGGGATCGTCCGGGAAATCCGAGTACCAGTAGACCATCTCGATTTCCCCCGGACTCAGGGACTGGCCCCCGGCGATCCCGGCACCGGCCTGCGCCAGCAGGTACGGATAGACCCGTGTCTGCAGCCGCTCAGCCAGCCACGCCCTCGTATGCCGCCGGCGCCAGGTCTTCCAGTCGAAGATGCGGACGCGAGGCGACGCCTGTCCCGTCGCCGGACCGCCTGCTGCCTCGCCGTCCCCTATTGCGATCAGATCGCACGTCGCCACGAGAGTATGCTCGCCGATCGATCCGACCAGCCTCTTCTCGGCGAATCGTTCCCCCGGAACGTCCGCCGGCCGCCGCGCCTGGTAGTTCCTCCACCAGCGGGCGATGTCCGGGTCGCGTCCGGCATCCGGCTCCGGCACCCGGATCCCCAGCACGTCGCGGTGGATCATCTCGTGGAAACGGCGTCCGTATGCCATGTGGCGCTCGCTCTCCAGCGGCGGCTCGCTCTCCACGGCCGGCCACTTGAGCTGCTCGAGGTAGGTGAGCTCGAAACGCCGCGCGCAATCGACGTAGGCCTGCAGGCTGTGGGCGCTGAACGACAGCTGCCTTTCAGTTGTCTTCGCCATCAGACATTCCCTGAAACCTGCAAGGCTCCAGCGCAGATTTGGTATCCGATATCACTACTGTCCCGCTGTTGGCTGAGGAATTTTTCGTAACTCATTGGTTTTGTTGGTTTTACATAATTTCGTCGATGGAATCGACTTGAAACCGTCTCGTTATTTCGGGCCTTCTCCTCCTCGATCCTTCACAAGGAACGGCCCATGTACTGCGGACGCTTCGTCTTTTCACAGCTCATGGAATTCTTCCCGTTGCCCGCGTTTCGTCGCTGTGTTCAGCGCTACCGGGGCCAGCACAAGGTGCAACGCTTCTCCTGTCTGGATCAGTTTCTCTGTATGGCCTTTGCCCAACTGACCGGTCGCGAGAGCCTGCGAGACATCGAAACCTGCCTTCGAGCGCCTTGGCCCGGGCCAACGAGAAACCGGGACTGGCGCATCTACGCCGACTTCGCTCAGGTGCTCATTGGCCACGCCCGCAAGCTATACAGCCAAGACGACTTTGGAGTCCAACTCGAGCAGACCGCCTACGTCTTCGATTCCAGCACCATCGATCTGTGTCTTTCCCTGTTTCCTTGGGCCCGCTTTCGTCAGCGCAAGGCCGCCATCAAGCTGCACACCTTGATGGACCTGCGCGGCAACATCCCCTGCTGCCTACGCATTACAGAGGGAAAAACGCACGATGTCAATCTCCTCGACCACTTGGTGTTGGAACCGGGCGCCATGTATACCCTCTGGTTGCATAAAAGTGGGCTATTTCCCCTGCTGCTTGAGCACATAGTCACTTGCGGCGCCTCTGGGAATTGGGTATCGATGATATTGACCAAAACATTATCGACCCCATTCCTGGAGGACACCGCAAGTGAAGTACAGCAAACAAGCGGTTTTTGCCCGTTTTTACAAGCTTCCCCGACTTCGTTTCGAAGATCAACAACTTACTTCCTTTGCCGGAGCGATCGTCTTTTTGCTGCTGTTTCAGCGGCTTAACCTGAAAGCCCGATTGAAGCACTGCTTCCGTCCCGCCAAGGGCTCGGCGATCTTCGGTCCCCATGTCGTTGTGTTGCTGCTCGTCGTACATCTACTATTAGGTTTCCGGCGCTTGCGAGACGTGGACTACTACCGGGACGATCCGGTGGTGCAGCGCTTGTTGGGATTGCGTCGGCTACCGGACGTGGCCACCATCAGTCGCACCCTGGCGTCCCTGAGCCCCTCGAATGGGGCCCACGTGCGCCAGCTGTCCTCGACCCTGGTGATACATGCGCTCCAGCGTGAGCAGTTGCCTCGTCTGACCCTCGACTTCGACGGGTCGGTGGTATCCACGCGCGCTCATGCCGAAGGTACCGCCGTCGGCTACAACCCCAAAAGGAAGGGGGCCCGCAGTTACTACAACCTGTTTTGCACCGTGGCCCAAACCGGGCAATTTCTCGATGTCCTGCACCGTCCCGGCAATGTCCATGACAGCAAGGGGGGTCATGAGTTCATGATGGACACCTTCGACCGGGTCGGCGCCCTGGGTACCCACCCCGTGCTCGAGGCCCGTCTGGACAGCGCCTTCTTCAGCCAACACACCCTCACCCTCCTGGATTTGTATGGCGCCGAGTACACCCTCAGCGTGCCCTTCGAACGCTTCCCCGAGCTCAAGCACAAGGTCGAGTCACGAAAACGCTGGCGCTATCTGGACAAGGAACGGTCCTATTTCGAAAGTGCGTGGAAACCGGCAAGCTGGGCGGCCTCGTATCGGTTTGTCTTCGTGCGCCGCAGGGTCAAACGACAGACCAAGCAACCGTTGCAGCTGGATCTGTTTCAACCTCGACAATTCGACCATGACTACCGGGTCGTGGTGACCAACAAAACGACCTCGGCAGGTAACGTCGTCCTCTTTCACGGGGGGCGCGGCGCTCAGGAAGGGGTCTTCGGGGAGGCCAAGCAACAGGCCGGGCTGGACCTGATCCCCACCCGGCGCTTGCTCGCCAACCAGATGGTCACCTTGTGCGCCATGATGGCGCTGACCCCTCGCTCCGCAAGCACAACCGACCCGACGCCGACAAAGCAGAATAGACAGCCGTTCAGGGCCGGGGCGGATACCCTTCGGCCTGTTTCGCCGCGCCGGAGATTGGGGAAAGCCAGCCATACGCCCCGGCGCGGTCCTATTGTGTATCCAGCGGGTAAACGAGTAACGAGTACCTTCCCGGCCCCTACCCCTTCAGAGGAGGATAGCCCCATGCGCTACTACCTCATGGCATTCGCGACCTTGCTGCTGGTCATCCCGGCTGACGGTGCAGTTCCGATCCCGTACGTACAGGAGGATCAAATCGAGCTGGATGGCGAGCTGGACGACTGGTCTGATCTTCTGGGCCCGCCCTTACTGACGGCGTCAGATTTCCGCATTCCGGAGGGTCATCCGCGTGATGAGTACGATCCCGAGAATCTGGATTTCCGCATCTGGCTCGGGTGGAGCCCGCCAGGGCGCATCTTCGTGGCGGCGACCTTTACGGACGATCTCATCCGGGATGATGGCAGCCCGCTTTTCGTACAAGCGGACGGTCTGGTCATTGCGGTAACGCCGGACAGCCGCGAAGTGATGTTTACCCACATGTATGCCGTCCGGCCGGCCGGGATACTCATCCAGTCGTTCCCGGCAGTAGGCAAACGCATTGCCCGGTGGAGCGCACATCCGCCATTCGCCGATGCCGTCCGGGCAGAGCAGACGCCTGCCACATGGGGGATTGAGTTCTTCTTCACGTCTTTTGATGTGCTGCTGGCAGACGCTACTTCGCCTGTTATGCGTGAACGTGAGCGTGTCAGAAACGAAAGTGTCATCACGGACTTGGCCGCCGGAGACGAGGTCGATCTGGTCCTGAGAGTAGTCGACGTTGACGATCACGACAGAAGAAATACGTGGTTCAATCTGGCGCCTGAGGATGCTTCTACCGCCGTCAGGGCCCTGCTGCTGAGTCCGGGCGAAACCGCCGTTCTCCACCAGACATGGGGCGAGGTCAAAGCTACCAGATAGAAGCCCTGACGGGAAGGAGTAGGGCTTCGTAATTGCTGTTTGTTTCTTCGTTCGTAATGTTCCCCACACCTCAAGGAAGGAGTACCCGCATGAAGCGTTTTCTGTTGATCGTCGGCGTGGCCGTAGGTCTGGGCTTCGGCCTGACTACCGCTACGTCGAGTCCGACCAATGCCGATAGCGAAGGATGGCATTACTGGAACTGCGGCGACTACAGCAATCCTACCGGCTATTGTCAGTGGAGCTGTGTCATGGATGGCCACCTGTAAATCCTGAAGATGGCGACCACCACTGCTGCGTCTCGACCAACGAACCCGACAAGTGCTGGTGTTGGGACTAGGGCTGTAAGCTCACGAACGTGACGAGAAGTACGTACCCTCAAAACCTCTAAACAGGAAGGATCAGATAATGCGACGTGTCTTTATAGCCGTAGGAACTGTGGCCGTGATGGCATTAGGCGCCGTTAGCCTCAGTGCATGGCCTCCGGTCGAAGGAGAGACCCATTATCCTTGGCACAGCCTGGGCCCGTGCATGACCCAGGACAATCCAATCGGCTTTTGTCAGTGGAGCTGCGTCATGGTCGGTCACAACGGTGCGGACTCCTGCTGCGGCGGTACCCCGAACTACTGTCACTGCACAGATTGATGCTGACCGTCTTCAGGACGCCGCAGGGCCTCGTGCTCTGCGGCGTTTTTTTCATTTTGGCCGTGCGGCCGGGAGCCGCACACATGGCAGACGGCGCCATCGCCCTGATGGACGCCGATGGCTCTAACGTCAGGCTGATCGCAGACGGCCCCGGAAACATCACGGGCCTGACGTGGGGAACAGACGACCGGATGGTATTCCTCTCCGTACCCGATACCGCCGGGCACAACCACCCGGGCGCACAGCTCGGCATCTACGATGATCAGCAGAGCACCATCCAGTTCGTGCAGATCTCCTCTGAGCTGCGCGGCATCCGGTCTCTGGCCTTCAGCGGCAACAGGGTCGCGTTCGTAGCGCAGCCGCCCGGCTCCAAGGCGGTCAGCCAGAACGACCTCTACGTCATCGACATAGCCCGTCAGGTCACCGTCAACCTGACCAACGGGACAACCCCGTACATCGGGATGCCGTCCTGGTCACCCTCAGGGGATCGCATCGCCTTCACGGCCGGGATCGGCCACGAATGGAGCCTTCACGTCTGGAAAACCGACGGGCTGGCGGCCAGCCCGCATGACACATTCGATTTCGACGCCGACGTGAATTTCGTCCTCAATGCCGCATGGTCTCCGGACGGCAGCCAATTCGCCTTGCAGCAGATCCGTGATGGCAATTCCAAAATTCTCGTCATGAAGGCAGATGGGACCGACGTGCGCAACATCACCAACCACCCGGCGGCTGACCAGGATCCATCGTGGTCACCGGACGGCCGTGAGCTGACCTTCGTGTCAGACCGCGAAGACGGCAGCCCCTCTGTCTACCGAGCCCTCGCGGACGGCTCAGGAGTGCGCCGGCTTACCGATGCAGAAGGGGCGGACCTATTCCCGCACTGGTCGCCACGAGGCATCTGCTTCCTGTCAGACAGGATCATAGAGAAAAGAACGGCCCCATGAGACTGCTCGCCGTACTGCTCTCCATCTGGCTACCGTTGGCAGCCGTTGCGCACACAGGAGACCGGGTATTCTCCATCCCCTACCTCTCTGCAGACAATCTGGCTACCATCGAGCTGGACGGCGACCTGACTGACTGGAAAGACCTGTTCGGAGAGCCCACGTTTACGGCGCTCGACTTCACGATGTTTGCTCATCAGCTCATGTCCTACAGCGAATACGATCCTGCCAATCTGGATTTCCGCATCTGGATGGCGTGGGCCGATGGCGGCAAAATCTACGTAGCCGCAGAAGCCGCCGATGACGTGTACCGAAGTAGGGACGTGCATGACGGAATCCATTACTTCAATGATCACATTTCCCTGATGGTGGATGGAGACCACTCCGGGGGGCGGTTCTCTTTCCCCATAACGAGCAGCACCTCAGAGCTAGACCTGAGAGACCAGGCCCAAGCGCAATACTATGAGGCCACATCATACTCAGAACAGAATTACCGTCTGGTGGCTCTACCGTTTAACCTCAACCGGTCATGGACGACCGCCGAACCCTACGCACTCGGCAGCGGCACGGTGCTCGGAGAAAACCCGATCTTCTGGACGGTCGAGTTCTACGTCACCGCCTTCGACGATATGTTCTCCCTGGGGCCTGAGGAAGTCGTGATTTCATCATTCGAGCCCGGCCAGATCATTGGATTCAGCATAGTAGTATTTGACTGGGACCATGACGATACCAAAGCTGGCCAGTTCTACCTGTATGATCCTAATGCAGTAACAGAGGGAGTAGAGGGAGCTGATAGCTTCGTAGATGCCATCCTGCTGGGGCCCGAACAGACCGCCGTCGAGACCACCACATGGGCCCGCCTGAAGACCGCCGACAGGTCAGAGTAGGCGTACGATGCCGGCGCGAGGGGGATGATTCCCTTGGGAAATTCCCGAGCCCCTTGTGCCGGCGCCCGGCAAGAAGATCAGAAGTAGCTTGGGAGGGACTCTCGACCCCTCCCTGAAAGAGGGCTACGGCCCTTTCGAACCGCTCCCCCGGTCTACAGTGGTGGGCAACCCTCGGATCGGGGGAGCACTTTTTTCGCATACTGATCTGGAGAAAAGCGCATGAAGATCAAAATCGCCAGAAGTGAGAATGGCGTCGACCACGATGTCACCGTGACCATCTCAGTGGGCTCGGTTTTCGCCCCCGAAGATTGGGAGATGGGTAAACGGATCGGCAACTGGAGCTTTTACGCTAATCCAGAGTTCGATTTCGGAAAACCCAACCGACAGAAGTGGTGAGCGCAGAGAGCAAGAAGGCCCTTAGGGCGGAACTTCAAGCCCTGATCGACGCTATGGTTTTTTCTGGGAAGATAAAGCAATGAAGCGGGGAGAGTCCCCGCAGACAGTTGTACACACCAACGTGGCCCTGAGGAAAGCCAGAGGCTAATACCTGAGCACTAACGCCCCCCTGGGTGTCCACCGCAGGAGGGCGCGTTCCACAAATGTCCAACTCAAGGAGAATCATGATGAGCGCCAATTCACCACAATTGCCTCGTTCCATCTTCGAAAGTTTCTGCGAGGAGGGAGTATGGCAAGAAATCGAGGATGGCTTCGGCGTAAAGGTAGCTTCGGTGTTTTCGAAAAAATATCAACAGAGAAAAAGGGAATTGGAAAAGGAACTGACTTTGCAGCTCATCGCCGAGACGATCTTTTTAGATTGTCGTGGGGAAGCTGCCAGATTTCCAGATGACAGGGGAGGGGGCCCGATCAAAACCGCCGACGGCCGATTGGAATTACTGAAACATGCCCCGTGGCTGAGAAATGATATGATACAAATGGCAAATGATATAGCCCTATTCATAAATGACATACCCGAACAGGAAGAATGAAAGAGCTAATCGATCCCGATGCGTAGATCATTAACTATTCCTCGCTGATTCCTTTGTCTCCTTAACGCCCTGTCTATTTGTCTCATTAGCTTGAGGCTCTGTAGGTGCTGTAATTTGATGGTCGCTTCAAGACTGTTGATAGCCTTGACGATTTCCTTGACAGAGTGATCTTCGGTAGTAACGCTCTCGTCAGCCATATTGCTTCTCCTTCATGGAAGGTCATGAGGGGGGCCCGTGGTTCACGGCGGACCTTTTTTCAGGAACTCATATAGAGTTAGGGTTGACTGTCTTGGCCAGCCTGGAGGGCGACCCCTTGAGCTTGGAGTCTCTCGCGGGTGACCCGCATGCACCCAGGTGTGACAATCAATCCGGGAGGGGTTGCCGTTCTCATGGCCGGCTGGAGTCGAGAACGGCGCCCCCTTCTCTGGTTCCGTATGTTGAGTGTCGGCTACAGGCAGGTAGCCGACACTCGAAGGGGGGTGATGCGCATGCAGAGCCCGTCGATATGAAGAGTCACTGGCTCTTATGTAGCGAAGGCCCATTCGGGACGAACCCGGGTGGGCCTTCCGGCCCCCCCACCTCTCAAAACCGCAGCCCAAGGCTAATTTTCATCCCTTGGTTACCATCCCGTATAAGTTCCAAATTTTGGAGGACAGGATCAATGAACTGGAACAGCGCATACTATTCCTTGATAAATTTCGGCATGAAGTCGTTAAGTCGTTTGAGTTTGTTTATGCTCTTGCGGAGTCTAATAAGAAGAATCTCATCGATCTGCGGGAGAAGGTCGATGGACTTGTAGGGGGGGAATAAATCTTTCTCGGTCAGCGAAAACTCCTGCATTATCTGCCACTCTCGCAGGTCAGCCTCTAAATCCTCCCGATCCTCTTTTGCGGTGTCCATCAGTGCCTTCTCTCAGGAACCCCCGGGCGGCGCCCCTGAGGGGCTCCGGAGCCTCAGAACCGGCCGTTGGCTACCATCCTGTATAAGTTCCAAAAGAATACCCCGACGCGCTTCGCCGCATAAGTTTCTTCGACGTCGAAACGAGGAAACGATTGGTCTTCCTGAGCAACCAATTTCTTCTGCCTTCTTTAACCATTGCCCAGTTGTATCGATGTCGCTGGCAGGTGGAGCTGTTCTTCAAGTGGATCAAGCAGCACCTGCGCATCAAGGCGTTTTTCGGAACCTCCGAGAATGCGGTACAGACGCAGATCTGGATCGCCGTCAGCATGTACGTGCTGGTGGCCATCGTCAAAAAGCACCTGCAGGTCGACCGCAGTCTCTCCGAAATCCTGCAAATTCTCACCGTTTCACTTTTCGAGAAAGTTGATATTTTACAAGTACTTACGAAACCTCATCTCCAAAACGAACCGGAGAAGGTTTGTAACCAGTTGAAATTATTCGACTTATAACGGGACAGTAGTGATCCGATATATCCGATATCACGGGTGTTCCTCCATCACCCATTGCCCTGCTCCAGAAAATCCCGCAAAGCCAGGCAGGCGAGCGCCGGCTTGTTGCTTCCCTTCGGACCGGCGTTCCCGGTCACCAGCAGTTCTTTCCGGGCACGCGTGATGCCGACATACAGCAGTCGCAGGCGTTCGCGCGCATAGTCGTGACGCGCTGCCAGCGTCGCCCCGCCTTCCTCGTAGTCGGTCCCGTCGATGGCCGCGTCGAGCCGGGCCAGCGTCTCGGCCTCCAGACTGAGGTTGTCGCGCACGAACCAGCGTTCGGCCCGGAAGCGGTCGGTCGCCTCGCCGGCAGGGAATTCGTAGTCGTTGACACCGAGCAGGTAGACCCGGTCCCACTCCAGGCCCTTGGCCGCGTGCATGGTCGCCACCACGACCTCGCCCTTGTGCGTCTCGGGGTCGAAGCCGGTCTTGTCGATTTCGATCGAGCGCAGGTTGCGGCGCTGATCCCGGGCGATGACGCCGAGTTCGTTCTCCATCTCCTCCAGGGTAGTCGAGCGGCTCTCGGTGCCGAGGTTGTACTGCGAGCGCGCCTGCAGGGCCTCGGCGAACAGCTGCGTCATCGCCAGCTTCTCCGGCTCTTCGAAAAGATCCTGCGCGATCGCCGTCAGCAGCTCGCCGATCGGCAGCAGCACAAGCGCCTGCCATTGCTGCAGCTGGTCGCGAAAGCGCTCGAAGTAGGGGATCGCGTTTGCCGGAATCTCGCCCGAGCCCAACCCCGCGTTCCCGGCCTCCTCCCCACCAGCCAGCGGCCACACGAACTCCTCGCTGAGCACGCAGCGCCGCAGCAGCTCCAGATGCATCTGCAGCCGCTTCTGCCCCTCGTCCGCTTCGGCCTCCTTCAGGACGCGCGTGTACCAGACTCTGTAGACCTGGGTCAGCGTCCCCTGCACTTCCGGATGCGCCAGATGCCGCAGAATCAGACTGAGGGCGCCGGCCGCCTCCCGCGTCGTCGTCGTCAGGCGCAACAGGGCATCCGTGCACGGCACCCGCGCCGCCCGCAGCGCCTCGATCGCCTCGGCCCCGCGCGCGTTCGTCGGCACGAGCAGGGCGACGGTCGCATTCCCGTTTTGGGGCAGCCATTTCCTGGCCGAGGCCACCACGCGATCGAGCTCGGCATTCGGCTTTTGGAGGAACTGGAAGGCCACCCGGCACCTCGCCGCCGGCGGATTCGGCTGCGGATCTCCCGGCGGCGCCGGTTCGATGAAGGGCGGATCCAGGGCGTCCCGCATCGCCTCGACGGGATGATCCTCGCGCACCCAGCGGATCAGCTCGTTCGCCAGGCTGATGACCGGCAGGCCCGAACGCCCCGAATTCGGCAGGTCGCGCCGGACATCGGCCTCGTCCAGAAAAGCGCGGAGGTACTTCGGATGCGCCGTTGTGAAGGTCTCGTAGATCGCCTGGTTGGGATCGCCGACGCGGACCCAGTTGCCTTTGCCACCCATCAGCTTGCGCAGGATCTGCTCCTGCAGGGTGCTGCTGTCCTGGGCTTCGTCCTCGAGGATGAACGGCCAGCGCCGGCGCAAGTCCTCGACCAGCGTCTGGTCCGCGTCCAGCGCCCGGATCGCCGCCGCAATCAGGTCGTCGAAGTCGAGGGCGCCGCGCACCGCCAGACCGCGCTCGTAGCGCTCGTACACGTCGACCGCCAGCTTGATCAGCAGGGAGCTTTCCTCCGTGAGCCGGCCGCGTACCGCCTGCGGCGGCTGCATGCGGCCCTTGAGATGCCGGATGGCGTTGTCCGTCACCTGCCGCAGCAGCTCCGGCAGGTCATCCGCCACGATCCTGCGCCGGCGGTAGTCGTTCATCTCTTCGATCAGGTAGCGCCCCAGCCCCTCGCGATAACGCGGATACGAAGCCCGGAACGCCGTGCGCAGAATGGAATCGGCGATGCGCTCGTCGACGACGGAGAAACCGCTATCCAATCCGACGAGCGACGGCGACTGCGAAACGATCTCGTGCGCCAGACTGTGCAGGGTGCGCACCCGGTAGCCCAGACCCGGCAGTAGCCCCCGCTCCGTAAGAAACCCGGCGATGCGCTGACGGAAGTTGTCGACGGCCGAATTCACCAGCGTCACGATCAGGACTTCCTGCTTGCCCTGCAGCGCCCCGCCGGCGATCAGGGACACTGCCACCTGCGACAGCGTCCAGGTTTTGCCGCTGCCCGGCACCGCGGCGACCCCCATGGTGCCGCCGGCATAGTCGAGAATGGCCTTTTGGGCGGGACGAAGGCGCGTGCTCATGGCTCGAGCGCCAACCCCCGCATCGCATGCCCCAGGGCCACCAGCAGATCCCCCGCCTGTTCCTGTCCATGGGCGCTGAGCTCACTGGCGAACAGGTACAGCGAATCCGTGCAACGCCGGGTCAACCCGGCGACGATGCAGGTCAGCCGCTCCGTCTCGAACTTCGTCTCCCAGGCCGATGACCATTCCTCCCGGGGATCCCAGTCCCGGCTCAGCACGTAGGGATTCGTCAGCGGCTGATGGATGCGCCTGTGCCATGACGGGCTGCCGACGTCGAGCCACAGCTGATGCGCGCAGGTCTGATTGCGCAGCAGGAAGGTGTGCGCCGGCGCGATCAGGACCGACGCCGACGGATCGGACCACTCCATTTCGTAGAAGGCGGATACGACGCCTTCCTCCACCATCTCCACGTAGGCTTTGCCGAGCGCATCGCCCTCTTCCTCGACCACCTCACCGACAGCGCGCCGGAACTTCTGCGCCGATTCGACCAGGCTGGCCACGTTCATCCCCGCAGACACGTCCCTGTGGAATCCGAAACCCGGTTGGCTCAGCAGCTCGCCGAACAGGCGGCTGAAGAACAGGTCGACCGGCAGGCCATCCTCGTCCTGGTAGGCCAGCAGCCAGCCCCGCAGCCTTTCGTACCCTTCGCCCACGCGGTAGGTGATCCGATCCCGCACCCCGGAGGCGACGCTCTCGAACGGTTTGAGCCCGACCCCCTCGTGCACCGCCACATAGACGACGGATGCCAGCAGCGCCGCCCGCACCAGGTCCGCCCCATCCAGCAGCCGGCCGAACATGTGCGTCACCGCCTCCCGCGACGGCCGCTCCAGCCGCCAGGACGGGTGGGCGAGGGCGGCCAGCGTCAGCAGCACTTTGGTGACCGGCTCGTCACGCAAGGTCCGCGATGGACGGTGCATGTAGTAGCCGATCTGCGCCGCTTCGAGCCGCGTCGACAGCGCGTGGAACAGGCTGTCGCTCAGGAATGGACTGATGACGGCGATCTCCTCCGGGGCGGCGCCGTTCTCGATAAGGGATCCGACCTGGCCGGCGACTCGTTGCACCATCTGGTGATGCAGGCGATCGGAGAAGATGTGCAGGCGCCGGCGGCCATCGGCGCCAACTGGCTCATCTTCTACCGGTCGGTTGGCGATCGCCGCCCGGAGTCTGCTCCCGAATGCCTGCACCGGCGCCGGCACCCGGGGACTCTCTTCAATCAGACGACTCCCCTCGCAAACCTGTTTGAGTGCGTGGGCACTCTTCGGGTCGGCCGCCAGGAACTTGCGGAAGCCGGCGTCCGAGTCGTAGACGATCAGCGCCGACTCCAGGCGCGAGTCCGCATGGCCGAGCCAGAAGGCCACGAGATCGTGCGCCAGGGGGATGTCCTCCTCGCAGTTGTCGTAGACCAGGTGAAGGTGCTGCACAAACAGATAGTCCCGCGCCGGTTGCGATTGCAGGATCAGGTCCCGGAACAGCTCCAGGCAGAGCGAGAAGTCGAGCAGGTTGCCCTGCGCGCAGAACTCGCGGTAGGCCAGGACCGTGTTGGAGATCTCCTCGACGTTGCCCGCGGAGAGCTCCCCGCCGATCCGGGCGGCGCGCAGATAGTCGGTCAGCGATTTCATCGGGATGTCGTTGGCCGCCGCCTTGTTGAGATTGTCGAGGAGCTGACTGTAGAGCCGGTTCCGCGTCAACTTCAGGTCGGCGAAATACCCCTGCTCGATCAGCGGCGACACCAGCCGCGCCATGTAATACTGCGCCACCTCGTAAGTCAGAAACGACGGCTCCTGCCCCCGGGCGAACGGATGCTTCGAATGCTCCAGGACCTCCGGCCAGAACAGCGAGACGTAGCGCCGCGCCAAGCCGCCCATCGTCGCCTTGCCCAACTCGTACCACGAAGGCCGGTCGAAGGCTTTTTCGTACGCGAGGGTGTAACTGCGGTGGGGGGTCAGCAGCAGGATGCTGGCTGGGGAAACACCGTTCGAGATGAGTGATTGAATGCGCTCAATGGCCAGCGTCGTCTTGCCGGCGCCGGCAGGCCCTTCGAGGAAGAGGGTCCGGTCTCCTTCCGGTGTCACGGATTCAACCGCATCCTGCCCATACCCCTTGCAGTCGCACATTTCCGTTCCTGGAACCCCGGGCCTTTGCCGGGCGGAGTCCCCCGCTCGAATCACGGCAGGCGCGGACCGAAGATCTTACCGTCCGCGGAGAACCGCCCCGGTCCGGCCGCGAGCAGCAGGATGGAGACGCAGAAGTAGACCGCGGCCAGCTCGTAGGAGGAGCCGTCTGCGGAGACGAAGGGGTCCCCGCGCATGAAGACGTGCATGCAGACGGCGACCCCCATGGTGCAGGCGATCCCAAGCGAGGCGAGGGGCATGAGCATGCCGAGTATCCAGGCGATGCCGCCGCCGAACTCGGAGAGGGCGGCCAGGGCCTGAAGCAGGCCGGGGGCGAAGGCGTCGGGACCCATCCAGCCGAACGGGCTCTGGATCTTCGGCCAGCCGTGAATGACGAAGGCGAGGCCGGCGACCAGCCTCAGCAGCAGGAGAGCGAAATCGGCGAATGGGGAGTGTTCAGGGACGGTGAGCGATCTCAAGAAATTCATCGGCTCTTCCTTTCCGAGGGTTTTGGATGTGGTGTTTCAGTACAACCCGGGCCGTGGCCAGCCCGTTCGCGAAAACCAATGAAGCCACGCGGGGAAGTGAAATCCAGCGCTTCCGGGTGAATCCGGTGCGGGGAACCCCCGCCTGCCTCGCGAGGGTAACGGCAGTGCGCCCCGGGGCCCCTGGGCATGCAGCTCGAGGATCAGGTGGAGGTCGACAACCTGCAGGCGGGAACACTGCAACCGGATTTTTTCGACGAGGACGAGGATATTGCGGCAACGTTGGTGAAGCGCGGCGGGAAAGTATGGATAAAGGAATTCGCATCGGGTGAGAACACGCTGGTCGGACTGGCGCTGCTCGATCAGGATCCGATCACGTCGCATACATGGCCGGCGATCGCACCGGAGAGTTTTACGGGGAGAACCTGGATACAAAAAGTAACCTTCGATCTGGGCGGGCGATTTCTCATCAGGGAGGTGAGACTCCGCCCTTTGGCGGATAGGCCGGACCACTTTCTGGAGCATTTTGTAATTGGTATCGCCGACTAGTACACAAAGCTCTCCGACCTTCTCAAGCCGAATCAGGAAGTGAACCGGGAGAGTCCCGACACGGAGAACTGGAGCTTCTGGTCCAGTCCGTACGCGTTCGAGAACCCCGGTGTCCCTATCGTTTCCCCGGGCCCGCGACAGTACTTCCAGATCAGTGCCGATTTCACCTCGACGGTCGAGGACGGAGGAAAGATCGACTACATCGAAGTCCGCGCCTCTTCACCCCCCCTGGTTCGCGAACTGCTGGGGGAAATCTACCCGATTGAGACCGAGGTCGGCCAAGCCACGCAATTCACCTACTACATCAACCCGAGGATCCTGCCGGACGACCTGAGTTTCGACGGGATAGAGATCTCGACGCCCTCGGGAGTGGTGTCCGTCGATTCGCTGCGCATCGACGCGGTCGATCACCGCGATTTCACCTGGACGATCAACGACGACGGCCTGGGGTTCGAGGTCCTTTTCCCGCGCAGATTGGAACCGGTCGACAGCGGCGCGCTGGTGGAGGTGGTGTTCCATGCGCCGGTGCTCAGGGAGGTGGGCACCGTCTTCGACGGCAGGGTGTTCGACACGTCCAGGCCGTTCGAGGTGCGCCAGCGAGTCGTGCCGGGCGATGCCACCAATGAGGTCGAAAGCGAGCGCTTGTCCGTGAGGACGTCCATTGGCAGCTCGCTGGTGTTTTCACCGCGTTCCTCGTCGAATCAGTTTACCCCGAACGGCGATGGGATCAACGATGTGGTGAACATTACCTACAAGTTGCTCAGGGTGACTTCCGGGGTGCCGGTGTCGGTCGAAATATTCGATCTCTCCGGCCGCCTGATCAGGCGGGTCTATGACGGTCGCAATCCGCTCGGGGAGTATTCCCACAAATGGGATGGGAGGGACAACTCGAACGCTCTCGTACCGCCAGGACTGTATATGTACCGGATCGAGGCGGACATGCAGTCAGAACGAGAGACCCACGGAGGCATTGTTTCTGTCGCCTATTGAATACCTGCCCTTTCACCAGCCAGCAGGATGGGTTCCCGCACGAGGGAACCAGGGAAGTAGCCGGCCAGGACCTGGGGTGCCGCGGGTCCAGCGCCGGCAGCTACCGCAGCAGCAGCAGCTTGCGGCTGTGGGAGCGCGCGCCTGCCCGCAGCCGGTACACGTACACCCCGCTCGCCAATCCGAACCCCTGCTCGTCGCGGGCGTCCCAGCGGATCTCGTAACCGCCCGCAGGGCGCCACCCGCGGGCCAGGGCGGCCACCCGTTGCCCGTTCAGATCGTACAACGACAGCTCGATCTCCCCGGGCCGGTCTAGGTCGAAGCGGATCGTCGTGCCGGCGTTGAAGGGGTTGGGGAAGTTCTGCGCCAGCGCCAAGACGCCGGGCAGAGCCGCTGCCGCGGTTTCTTCGACCGCGGTCCCCGGTCTGGAGAACAGTTCCCCGGCGCGGTGGAAGGCGTCGATGCCGACCCGGCGGCCGATCAGCCGGCCGGGAATGTCGTCGATCGGCGACTGGATGCCGGCCCAGAAGGTCGCCAGGCTCGCCTGGTCCGCGGCGTCCCGGTAGGTCGCCCACTGCAGGGTGACGTCGACGCTCGGGCCGTTCTCGAGCTGCAGGAACTCGTCCTTCTCGGCGCGGAACTCCCCCAGGCCGCCGGGGAAGAACTCGTCCCCGGTCAGCAGGGTCATGACCTCGGCGGCGGCGCGCGAGAAGGCCGCGGGCGCCGACACGTACCCGGCGTTGGGCGGGGTGACGTAGTTGGCCGCCTGGTAGGTCCACCACGCGACCGCCAGAATCCAGGTCACCCCCGCGGCATCGGTTTCAGGGTCGTCTATGAAGTCCGGTCCCTTCCAGGTGTACGCCTTGACCCGGCCGACGTGGAAGTTCGGGTCCCCGGCGACCTCGGCTACCGGGTCTCCCTCCCTGATGGTCTCGATGAAACCGTCGACGAGCGGCAGGCCGTCGGGGGAGTACCTCGGCAGCCCGGGGTCGCTGCTCTGTCCCTTCTCCGCCATCCAGCGGATCGCCCCGATCGGCCGGATGTAGTCGTACCACCCCTTGATCGACCAGGCGGCGACGGCGGCGTCGTGCAGGGCTCCGCCAAGGGTGAGGTAGGCCCTCACGTCCCATTCGAGGCCGTCGAGGACCGGTCCCCGGCCGGCGAACCGCTTCTCGAACAGTGGGTGGTCGCCGACGCTGTTGAGGAGGACGAACCAGTACCCGGGAACGCTTTCGTCCCCGGGGCCGTCCGGCCAGAACTCGGCGACGACGCGCGCGAAATCCCCCCTCGGGACCATTACCGGTCGATACGGCTCCCCGGTATGCGGATTGAGGCCGCGCCCCCGGCCCGGCCCGCGGCCGTCGAAGCGGTTGTAGAAGGCGCCCAGGCCTTCGATGGTGCGCGGGAAGTTCTCGATGGTCCCGAAGTCGTCGAGATCGAAGTTGCCGAGGCTGGCCGGAGAGATGTCGATCTCGACGCCATCGGCGGGATCGAGGTGGGACGACCAGAGCAACGGCAGGGTATGCGACCATTTGTACACCTCTTCGAGGGGGGCTTCCCCCTCGGCATCGGCGTGAACGGGCGGACCGGGATCGTGGTAGATCCAGTACTGGTTTCCGTCCCGCTCATTGAAGTTCAACTCCCCGGCGCCGAGGGCGAAGGGGGTCACCCGGCCCCACTCCGGGCTGTCGAAATCCGGCTGTTCCCCGTTGTACACCACGTTGGTCTGGTCGATGAACTCCTTGACCACGAGCGGCTGCCAGCGGTTCGGATCGAGTATTTCGCGGTTGCCGCGCAGGGCGGCGTACAGGGGAGGATTGACCGGTTCGTAGTAGCGGTTGGCGTACCCGTTCTCCTCGTTGGCCCCGTCCTGCAGGCCGAAGTCGATGACGCAGCGGGCGATGTAGTTCCCCAGGGCGGCCGCGGAACCGCCGGCGTAGTCGGTCGAGGTGATTCCCGGATCGTACCCGTAGCTGGCGAAGATGGTGTCGAACCGCGGCAGGGTCTCTTCGGCGCGCGGGGAGTCCTTGTAGCGGTGCATGAGCAGGCGGTAGGCGGCGAAGCTGATCGCCTCCTGGCGCGCCGCCAGCAGGGCGGCCGGGGGCTCCAGCCCGTCGAACCCGCAGCGGAAACCGCCGACCTCCTTTCCCAGCAGCCAGGCCGGGGCGTCGTTGTCGTACGCCGCCCAGGCGTCGTACATGGCGACGGCGAGGTGAAACAGGTTGCGCGCGTGCACCGTCGGCCTGGGGAAGTCGTTGCGGACGGCATGCAGCGCCGCCTCGTTCCACAGGCGGGCGACGGAGTGCTGGGCTTCTGCCGCGGCCGGAAGAACCAGGGCGGCGAGGACCAGGGGCCGCAGCGCCGCGGCCCGTATCGTCGCTGGGGTGTATCTCCACAAAAGGGAATTCATGGTCGAGGAAATTTGCCCCTTTTCCCCCGGAGATCGCAACAACTCGGCGCTGGACCGCATCCCGGGGAGCAGGTTGCCGGCGGCGTGACGGCAGCGGCAGCCCAGATGGCGAGGCAGCCGTCACCCGGGGCCTTCCTCGTCATCTGCCCGACATCGGCCTGGTGAACTCGCGGTCGGACAGGGTCAGCAGAAAGGCGACCAGGGCCTCGCGCTCCTCGCGGGTGAAGTCGCGCGGCTCGCGGAAACGCAGCAGCAGGGGGTCGAGGAACTCGTTCAGGTGCAAGCCCGAGTCGTAGTGGTCGAGCACCTCCTCGAGGGTCCGGAAGCGGCCGTCGTGCATGTAGGGGGCGGTGAACTCGACGTTGCGCATGCCCGGCGACTTGAACCTGCCGTAGTCGAGGCGCCTGCCGCTGACGGCGATGCGCCCGGAGAACAGCGACCGCGCCCAGCCGGCGTTGGCCAGCGGCATCGAGTTTCTCCTCGTGGGGCCGCCGAAGCCGCGGCTGAGCGGTCCGGAATCGCCGAAGACGAACTCCGGGCGGTGACAGGTCGCGCAGGAGGTGGCGCTGTCGGCCGACAGGATCGGGTCGAAGAACAGGCGCCTGCCGAGGGCGACCCCTTCCTCCGTCATCGGGTTGTCGGGCGGGACGGCCATCGGCGGGAAACCCTCGGGGATGGCGAGTTCGTACGGCGTCGGACCGGCCTCCGGCCCCGGAACGGATTCCCCGCCGCAGCCGGTGAGCCCCGCGGCCGCCAGGGCGATCAGCAGGGAGTGGACCGGCGGTCTTTCAGTGCTGCCAGACACAGGCCAATCGCCCGAACAGGGTGGTCCTGGCCGCCGGCCCCGGAGGCGTGGGGAAACTGCGACCCGATCCATCGTCGCAAGGAGGTGAAATCTCATCCCAATCGCTCTAGCCCTCGGGGCGCATCCCTCCACCGCCTGCACACTCCTCCATTTCGTGGGTCTGGTCCTCCCTGTTGCCGCGGGATACCCCGGAGACGGTGAAAAGGTTGGCGCCGTTGTCGCGGTGAAGGACCTGGGCGTCGGCGTTCCCCATGATCATCCCGGTGCCGGTGAAGTCGTACAGGGGATCGTCGAACCAGCTGTTGATGTTCATGACGACGGAGATCTCCCAGTCGCCGTCGTCGACCTCGAGGACGAGCGGCAGCTCGACGACGAAGGAGAAGTCCTTCGCCGCGGTCGGGCCGGTGTGCGACAGGAAGCTGGCGACCTCGTCGTCGTCGTCGTACAGCCCTTCGAGGCGCATGTAGTGGTAGCCGCCTCCCATGTTGTCCGGCCAGGCCATGTTGTTGTACGCGGTCTCGTTCGGCAGCCCGCCGCTGACGTTCGCCTCTTGGCCGATCCCGAAACGGAAACGCAGGGCGCTGTAGGAGCCGCCGGGAATCTCGGCGGAGAGCTGCCTGGATCCGCTGCAGGACTCGTTGAGGTAGTGGCGGCCGGCGATCTCGACGGCGCCGCCGTCGGCACCCGCCAGCGAGACTTCCGTGATGATGTACTCGAGGTGCGTGACGGAGTACTGGTTGCCGGCGGCGTTGGTGTAGATGCCGGTTCCGAGCTCCAGGACGGCGCCGTCGACCTCGTGCTCGAAGCGGATGGCGACGCTGCCCTTCTCAGCGCTGCCGCCGTCGCCGCATCCGGCCGCGGCAACGGCGCAGGCGACTGCGGAGGCCGTGCGCAGCAGCGCGCGGCTGGGCTTTCGCATGGGGAAATTCTCCGCAAGGTAGAGCGGAAAGGGCAACCGCTCGCGGGACTCCGGTGAGAGGCCGAGTCTGCTGCCGGATGCTCGTGCCTGCCTGGCGCCGGAGCCTCCGGCAAGCCGGGTCAGCGGCCGTTGACGATCTCGGAAGAGGGGGTGTCCGGGCCGTAGAAGGCGACCATGCCGCGGTCGAACGGACCGATCAGCAGCTGCCCTCCGACCGCCCAGGCATTGCTGTCCGCATCGCTCCACACGGCGTGAAAGGTGAGATCGCCGACCGCGTCGAAAAGGCCGTTCTCCTCGAGCGCCCAGCCATCGCTGCCGCGGCGGACGCTCGAGGCGTCTTCCCCGACCGCTACCGCCTCCCCGCCCCGCCCGACGTTGACGCCGAGCATCTGCCGCGTGCGCTCGGGGGTCACTTCGGTCCAGACCCCGTCGACCAGCTCCCAGATCTCTCCCGACAGCTGTCCCCCGACCGCGGTTATCAGCTCCCCGTTGGCGTCGCCGTGCACGGTGAACAGAGTGCGCCCCGATTCGGTCTGCTGCAGGGAGATAGCAGAGCCGTCGAAGGAGAGGACGACGCCCCGCTCTCCAACCATCCAGACCTCGTCGGCCGCGGGGCCCCAGACCTTGAAGAGGTTGGGCAGACAGACCGCCCCCTCGAGCTCCGGCAGCTCGAGCTCGAGCCAACTGCTTCCGTCGAAGCGCAGGGCGACCCCGCATTTCTGGCCGCCCACCGCCCAGATGTCGTCGCCGCTCAACCCCCAGATGCCGTAGAGGATTTCCGGCCCCTCGCCGGCGTCGAACTGGGTGAAGGTCCCCGTCGAGGGTTGGTAGCGCAGCACGAGCCGGTTGGTGCCGCTCATCCAGATTTCGTCCGGGCCGACCTCGTGCACCCACCACAAATCACCGCCGGCGCCGGTTTCCAGGCGGGTCCAGTTGCTTCCGTCGAAGCGCAGCACGTACGGCCCCCGGCCGTCCTCGACGTCGCTGCCGACGGCGTAGACGTCGCCGTTGGAGACGACCTGTACGGACATCAGCGCCGAGGGCAGCTCCTGCTGCACGAGCTTCCAGGCCGGCGGTCCCGCGGGCTCGCCGTTTCCGTTGCCGTTGTCGGTCGGCGACGAGCACCCCAGGGCCGCGGCCAGGCCGAGGGAGATCGCCGAAAGGATCACGCTGCGTCTGTTCGTTGCATTCATGGGATTTGCCGTCGGTACTCGCGGAACGCCGGGGAACTCCCTTTCAGGGTTCCGCTGCAAAAAAAAGGGTTGCGCTGCATCATTTGATCCGCTGCGGCAGGCCGTTCCCGGCGTCGAGCTCGCGGATCTCGGCGGATCGGGGATCCCCGAGCGATCGCGGATCCCCGGCCCCAGGTCATGGCGACTTCGGGGGGGATCAGGCTCATGGCAGAGGTCCGTATCCCGGAAGGCTCACTCTGCGGATGCGGTGATTGCCGCTGTCGGCAATATACATCACACCCTCCCCGGTGACGTATACCCCTGCCGGATGGTCGAGCCGGGCCTCGAGCGCCGGGATCCCGTCTCCGTTGTACCCTGCCCTGCCGGTCCCGGCAACCGTCGCCACCTCGATCTGCAGCGGGTCGATGCGGCGAATGGCGTGGTTGCCGGTGTCGGCGACCCAGACCGTGTGGTCCTCCGACACGAAGACGGCCGCCGGCCGGTTGAAGGCCGCCGACCGCGGCGGGCCGTCGGCAAATCCAGGTTCACCGGTGCCGGCGAAGGTTCTGATGGTGCCGTCGAAGAGGTTGATTTCCCGGATTACGTGGTTGCCGGTGTCGGCGACGAAGAGCTCGTCGGGAGGGTTCTCGGGGCTGAGGGCGAAACCGAAGCCGGGGACCAGGCCGCCGGGATCCGTGGCGCCGAAGGTCGCCTCCAGAGCAGGTCCGTCGTCCCCACCGTACCCCGCCGCCCCGGTGCCCGCCCAGAGGCTCAGCTCCCCGGATGGAGAAAGGGCGAGCAGGCGCCGGCAGCCCTGCGCGGCGAGCAGGAGGGTGCCGTCGGCGAGCAGGCCTACGGCTCGCGGCCGGCTGATCGCCGCGGCATCGGCAGGGCCCCCGCTCTCCGCGCATCCCTGTTCGCCCGTCCCGGCCGCGGTGACCCGCCCCCGGTCGCGGTAGCGGAATACCTGGTGCGAGCCCCAGCTCGTCACGAAGAAATCCCCGCCCGCAAAGGCGATATCCGTGGGAAAGAGCAGGGGGGCGCTGCCGTCGCCGCCGGCCAGAGTGGTGATGACCTCCGTCTCCGGGGCGATGGCACGGATGCGGTGATTGCCGAAGTCGACGACTACCAGGTCGCCTGCCGGTCCCGGGGCGACGCCGACGGGGGTGTGCAGCTGCGCCCTGCCCGCGGCTCCGCCGTCTCCGGAAAATCCGGCTTTTCCGGTGCCGGCATAGGTGTCGATCCGGCCTGCCTCCGGCGCACCGTTGCCACTGGTGGCGCGATCGCCGCAACCGCTCAGCAGCAGGAGCACCGGCAGCAGGGCCGGGGTTCGTCTCATCCGCCCCGGGCCTCGAGAAAGCCGGCGACGCGGCGGATTCGCTGGTTGAAGGTGTCGGCGATCCAGAGCGAACCGTCGCTCGCCAAGGCGATGGCGGAGGGCCGGTTGAGGGTACAGAGACGGGCGTCCCCCTCGTCGCCGGAGAAACCGGCCTCCCCGGTGCCGACGACGGTGGCGATGGCGCCGTCGCTTCCGATGCGGCGCACCGCGTTGTTGCCCGAGTCGGCGATGAACAGGGCGCCGCGGGCGAAACGCAGATCGAACGGCGCGTTCAGCTGCGCCTCGAGCGCCGGCCCCCCGTCGCCGGCGAAGCCGGGGTTCCCGGTGCCGGCGACTGTGGCGATGACGCCGTCGCCGTCGAGCCGGCGGATGCGGTGGTTGCGGGTGTCGCAGATGTACAGTCGGCCCTCCCCGTCGAGGCGGAGGCGCGTGGGCCCGTCGAGCTGCGCTTCGGAGCCGGGACCGCCGTCGCCGGAGAAGCCGCGGATGCCGTTGCCGGCTACCGTGGTGATGATCCCCCCGGAGTCGACGTGCCGGACCACGTGGGCTTCGGTGTCGCTGATGTAGAAGCCGCCGTCCCCTGCCGGCAGGACCCCGAAGGGGGCCGCCAGCACCGCTTCCAGCGCCGGGCCGCCGTCCCCCTCGTACCCGTACTGGTCCGTCCCGGCGACCACGGTTACGCGGTCGTCCCCGTCGAGGCGGATGACGTTGGAGATGTGGTTGGAGGCGATGTAGATGTTGCCGGCGGCGTCGATCTCGAGATCCCCCGGGTGGTGCAGCGGCGTGTCGACGGCCAGGGCGCCGTCCTCGGCGGCCCCCTCGAAATCCTGGCCGATGACGGTCTCGACGGTGCCGTCGTCGTTTATCCGCCTGACCCGCAGGTTGTTCCAGTCGAGGATGAGGGGGCGCCCGCGGCGGTCGAACTCGACGTCGAGGGGGTTGTAGAGGGAGGTTTCCCGCGCTTCCCGGCCGTCGCCGTCGAACTGGCGCAGCCCGGTGCCGGCGACGGTGCAGATCACCCCCGGCTCGTCGCATGCCGCCGGTACGCCCGAGGTCGGGGCGTCGCTGCCGCAGCCGGCGCCGAGCAGCAGGGACGCGAGGGGAAGGGGGATGGCCAGGAGGCCGGGCATCCAGCCGGGGAAACCGCTTCGAGCAGGCCGGGTCGGAGGCGGCGCGAAGCGGGGGCGGCGCGCAGGGATTCCCGCTACTCCTCGGTGCACATGAAATCCCTGGGGGCGCACTCGTCCCTGCTGTGACAGGCGATGCAGCGCGTTTTGGTGTCGTTCGGCACCGAGCGCTCCGGCAGCACGTCCTGCCAGTGCCAGTCGCCGTCCTCCGGATCGAAGCCGGACGCCTCCTTGCGCATCGCCGCCCACATCCCCAGCTCGCCGTAATCCCCGCAGGTAGTACCGTCGAACACCTCCTTGACGACGACCGTGCCGACCGGCAGCGGGTTCTCGCCGGCCAGGTAGGCCGCCGCCCCGATGTCGTTGACCAGCACCCGGATCATCCCGGGGTGGGAGCTGCTGAAACGGCAGTCGCGGACTTCCGTGAAGGTCTCGAGGTAGTCGGCGGCGAACACCGGTTCGGGGCCGTTCTCCTCTTTCGTCGGCCCCTTGCCGCAGGCGGCCAGGGCGAGGGTCCCGGCAAGGGCGGCGAAAAGGGCAGGTCCGCTGCGTCTGGGTTTGCGTCGGCTCATCGGCTCTCCAGGATCACTTTGCGAATGCGTCCGTTGAAGGTGTCGGAAACGTAGAGCGCCCCGCCGGCGTCGAAGGCGACTCCGAAGGGGCGGTTGAAGGCGGCATCGCGGGCTCGCCCGCCGTCGCCGCGGTACCCTTTCTCGCCGCTGCCGGCCACCGTCTCGATGGTCCCTTCGACGAGGTCGATGCGGCGCACCCGGTGGTTGTCGGTGTCGGCGAAATAGAGGAGGCCGTCCGGCCCGATCTCCATGTCCTGGGGAAAATTGATCGCCGCCCCGGCCGCGGGGCCGCCGTCGCCGCTGAAACCGGGCTCCCCGGTGCCGGCCACGGTCGTGACCATGTTGTCGGAAAGCGTCTCGCCGCCGAAGTCGATCCGGCGTATGCGGTGGTTGTGGGTATCGGCGAAGTAGAGGCTGCCGTCGGCGCCCAGGGCCAAGCCGCCGCTCGGTTCCGGGTTTCCCCCCGCGGGAAAGGCCACCTGGGCCGAGGGCCCCGGACCGTCGCCGTTGAACCCCTGATCGCCGGTCCCGGCGATGGTGGCGATGATGCCGTCCTCCCGCTGCCCGAGGAAATCGGCGATGGCGCGGATGCGCTGGTTGCGCTGGTCGATGAAGATCAGGTTGCCGCGGCCGTCGATCACCGCGTGCGGCGGCTGGTTGACCAGGGCGTCGCGCGCCGGACCGCCGTCGCCGGCGAAATCGGCATGCCGTCCGGCGATCACGAGGACGCGGCCGCTGTCCGCGCTGAGGAGGCGGATCTTGTGGTTGTGCCAGGCCATCAGCACGAGGTCGCCGTTGGCGAGCTCCATGACGTCGGTCGGGTGGTTGAGGTTGACGGCGAGCGGGTCGGCCCCCGGCTCGGCGAGGTCGCTCAGATCCTCGGGGCCGTCGCCGACGAAGTAGGTCCCCATGATCGTAGTCAGGGTCTCGTCCGGCAGGATCTCGCGGACGGTGTGGTTGTTCCAGTCGAGGAGGATACGGCGGCCGCTCGGGGTGAACTCGACGTCGAAGGGCCAGTATAGGTCGGTCTGCAGGCGCTCGTTGCCGTCGCCGTTGAAGCCGCTCCGGCCGGTGCCGGCCCAGGTGCAGATACTCCCGGGGGTATCGGTGCAGGCAACGACCTCCACCGGTTCCGGTTCGACGGCCTCGACGACTTCGGCGGCGGACTCGTCCGCGGTGACCCGGCGCACCCGGTGGTTGTGGGTGTCGGCGATGTAGAGCTCCCCGTCCGGAGAGATCGCCACCCCGTACGGCCGGTCGAGCAGGGCGGCGCCGGGCACTCCCCCGTCGCCGTCGAAGCCGCGTTCGCCGGTGCCGGCGAAGGTAGTGATGACTCCGTCCGGGTCGATCCTGCGGATGACGTGGTTCATGGTGTCGGCGATGTAGACGGTCCCGTCGCCGGCGACGGCGACGTCGCTGGGAGTATTGAGCCGGGCCTCGGTCGCCGCTCCGCCGTCGCCGCTGTAGCCGCGTCTGCCGGTGCCGGCGATGGTGCGGATGCGGCGGTCGTTGTCGATCACGCGGACGACGTGGTTGCCGGTGTCGGCGATGTAGATGCGGTCGAAGGCGTCGAGGGAGATCCTGCCGGAGGGGGGCGCGGACTGCCCGGAGGGGGAATTGAGGCGGGCGCTCTCCGCCACGTCTCCGTCTCCGGAGTACCCGGGCTCGCCGTCGCCGCAGATGGTGGTGATGGTGCCGTTCGGCTCCAGCAGCCGGATGCGCTGGTTGGCCTGGTCCGATATCAGGATGTTGCCCACCGCGTCGACGGCGACCGAACTCGGCAGGTCGAGGATCGCCTCGTTGCCGGGGCCGCCGTCGCCTCCGAAGTTGCGGTCGCCGTTGCCGGCGATGTTCTCGATGCTCCCGGTGACGAGGTCGACCCTTTTCACCTTGCTGTTGTGCCAGGCGGCGATCACCATGCGGCCATCGCGATCGAAGGCGATGCTGGTCGGATGGTTGAACCGGGTTTCGAGGGCGGGGCCGTCGAGGGCGTCCCCCAACTCACCGGAGCCGGCCACGGTCTCGACGACGCCGTCGACGAGGCGGCGGACGCGGTGGTTGTTCCAGTCGGAGAGGTACAGCACCCCGTCCGGACCGAAGGTCATGTCCTGGGGGAGGTAGAGGGAGGTCTCCGGTCCCGGGAGGCCGTCGCCGTTGTCGCCGGCGATGCCGTTGCCGACGACGGTCGCTATGACCGCGGTCCTGCCCGGACCGGTGGGGGAGGAGCAGGACGCGAGGCCCAGCGACAGGGCGAGAGCGGCAACCGGGAAGCAGGTGGAGCCGGCTCGGAGGTACTGGAAGAGCTTCATCGAAGGTGAGTGCGCATCGGAAGGCCCCTGGCTGTGGCCGGTTCCGCCCCGGGCCGCGGTGCAACCTGGCAAGTTTTTCAGTGTATGAAAAGATAATATTCCGCTGCCCGGGCGATATGCGGCTCCGCTACCTCGGTCTCGCCGATGGAAGGGGGGCCGTGCCGGGCATAGATTCCGCCGGCCCTTCGCGGGGGGGACGGTCAGGAAAATCCGATTCAGGGTGGAATCAGTGTCGACGACGGACAGCAGGATAAAACGCCCAGGCTACCGGGATTCGGTGGCGGAAGGGGAAGACGGTGAAGGGCTGAGGATCACCTGGCGCGGGGTGCTGGTCGGCGCCCTCACCATCGCCGCCTGGTTCTACTGCCTGATCATCCTCGTCGGCATCAACCTCGCCTCGAGCACCTTCGTGCTCTCCCAGTACCCGATGGTGGCCGTCATCCCCTTCGTGCTCTGGATCTTCCTCAACGTCCTGCTCAAGTCGATCTCGCCCCGCGCGGCGCTTACCCGGGGGGAGCTGCTCACCATCTTCTCGATGACGTGGATCGTCGGCGCCCTGCCGATGTGGGGGTGGAGCGACTACTGGGCCGCCATCATGGGTGCCCCGTACTTCATGGCCACCGCGGAGAACCAGTGGGACACCCTGATTCTTCCCTGGATGCCCTGGAACGCCTTCCCCGAACCGAGCGAACGCGTCATCCACACCTTCTGGCTCGGCCTTCCGGAAGGGATGCCCCTGCCCTGGGACGCCTGGGCAGGGGCCATCGCCCGCTGGCTCGGGGCGTCGCTGGCGATGGTCGTCTTCGGCCTCTGCCTGGTGATCCTGTTCCGGCGCCAGTGGATCGAAGCGGAGAGGCTGACCTTCCCCCTGGCGCAGATGCCGCTGGAGCTGACCCGCGGTTTCGACGGACCGCGGCGGCTGCCGGACCTGTTCCATTCGCGCCTCTTCTGGATCGGTTTCGGGGTGGTCTTCCTGCCCCTGTTCTACAACATCGGCACCTGGTTCACCCCCGGGCTGCCGGTGGCGGAGTTCTACCTCGAGCGCTTCCAGGTCACGCTGCCGCGCCCCTGGCCCGCTCCGATGCTGCGCGTGCTGCCACTGGTGCTCGCCCTGGTCTACCTCTGTCCGCTCGACATCCTCGGCAGCCTGGTGCTTTTCTACCTCCTGGCGGTCGCCAAGATCGGGGCGATGGACCAGATCGGGGTCAGCGTCGGCTCGTCGGGACAGCAGCTCGGCAGCGGGGACATCCTCGACATGGAGAGCTACGGCGCCATCGTCTGCATCGCACTATGGTCGCTGTGGCTGGCGCGGCGCCACTTGCGCGACGTCTGGGGGAGCATCGCGCGCGGCGAGGGCGACCCCGCGGACGTCCGCATGTACCGGATCGCCGCCGCGGGCATGGCGGTCTCGGCGGCCTGCGTCATCGCCTTCGGCGTCAGCCTGGGGGCGAGCCTGCCGCTGGCCGCGGCGACCTTCGCGCTGATGGCGATGTCCTTCTTCGTCACCATCAAGCTGATCGCGGCGACCGGGTTTCCCTACCTGATGCCGACCTGGGCCAACGCCAAGGGGGGGCTGTTCATCACCGACCTCGTCGGCTCGGCCAACCTGTCGGCGAAGAACGTCGTCGCCTTCAAGCTGTTCGTCAGCCAGGCCTTCTTCGGCAACATCCGCCTGCCGGCCTGGCCGGCTCTGCCCCATCACCTGCGGATTTTCTCCCTGCGCGCGCAGCCCGGCCGCGTCTGCGCGGTGGTGCTGATCGCCTTCCCCACCGGCTGCCTGGTCGCCTCGCTGGCCAGCATCACCGTGGCCTACGACCAGGGCGGGGCCGTGCACCTGCCCTACGCCTTCAACGTCTATCCGCAGATCGCGACGCTGCTCAACCACCCGCGGGCCTTCGACCTCGGCAAGTGGGGGGTCTGGCTGACGGGGTTTCTCGAAGCGGCCGGACTCGCCTACCTTCGAGGCCGTTTTCACTGGTTCGCCCTGCACCCGGTCGGGCTCGCCTTCCAGTACGCCCCCGGCCTCGTGCACTACTGGTTCAGCCTGCTGCTGGTCTGGATCGTCAAGCTGACGCTGCTGCGCTACGGAGGCGGCAGCGCCTATCAGGCGGGCAAGCCCTTCTTCTACGGGTTCGGAGTCGGCTACGTCGCCGGTGTGGTTCTATCCGGAATCACCGACGCGATCTGGTTCCCCGCCGAGGGCCACCGCGTGCACTACTGGTAAGGAGGGGGAGAAAAATGAAAATCACCGCAGTCAAGCAGCACCGCTTCAAAACCATGTCGCGCCGCTACCAGGGGAAGTACGGGTACTCGATCTACCCGCTGGAGCTGCTGCGCACCGAGCCCGGGGAGACCACGACGACGCTCCTCGAGCTGGAGACCGACACCGGGGTCAGCGGCTACTGGTTCCCCCGCGGGGGCGGCCGCCTCACCCCCTGGATCGAAGCCCTCGCCATCGGCCGCGACCCGATGGACCGCGAGCAGTTCTGGCAGCTGAGCGGCGGAAACATGCCGCTCGACATGCTGCTGTGGGACTTCGCCGGCCGCTACCTCGAGCAGCCGGTGCACAAGCTGCTCGGCGGCTTCCGCGACAAGCTGAAGTGCTACGCCAGCTCCTACCCGAACATGGGGCCCCCGGAGGTGTTCGCCGACCACGCCGAGGAGTGCGTGAAGAAGGGATACACCGCCTACAAGATTCACGCCTACATGTGGTACGACCCGGTCAGGATGGAGCCGGCGCCGCGCAGCCCGGCCTTTCCCCGGCACGACGTCGAGGTCTGCGAGGCGATCCGCGAGCGCGTCGGCGGAGACATCGTCCTGATGCTCGACCAGGCCGGCATCTACAACTACGAGCAGGCCCTCTACGTCGGCAGGGAGATCGCCAAGCTCGATTTCTTCTGGTTCGAGAGCCCGATGCCGGAGAACAACATCGAGCCCTACATCCGCCTGACGGAGAACCTCGAGGTGCCGGTCTGCGCTCCCGAGCAGCTCGGCAACCTGCCCTACAGCCGCACCGAGTGGATCGTGAGGAAGGCGTCCGACATGGGGCGCACCGAGGTCAACTTCAACGGCATCACCGGCTGCAGGAAATCGGTGGCCCTGTACGAATCGTTCGGCATGCGGGCGACCATCCACGGCGGCGGCTGGGGCAACCTGCACATCTATGCGTCGACCAACGCCGACACCATCGAGTACTTCGAGCGCGGGCTGTTCGCCCCCGGACACGACGAGGCCTACGAGGTGCCGCCACCGTACATGAAGGAGATCTGCGATCCCTTCGACGGCGAGGGGAACGTCATGGTGTCGCAGAAACCCGGGCTCGGCTTCGAGATCGACTGGGACTACATCGAGGACAACCGCGTCTGACCGCCCCCGGCACCCGCGGCCTCTCGCGGGCGCCGGTTTTTCCGGAGGAGCTCGCCATGGGCAGATCGGTCCTGCTGATCGCCGCGCTGGCGGCAACCCTGCCGGCGCAACGGAGCGACGCCGGCTGCGACTGCAAGATCGCCTTCGCCACCAACCGCGACGACGGCAACGTCGAGATCTACGTGATGGAGGAGGACGGTTCCAACCCGGTCAACCTCACCAACAACCCTGCCCGGGACTGGGAGCCGGCGATAACCTCCGACGGCTCGCGGTTCGTTTTCGCCTCCGACCGCAGCGGCTTCCAGAACCTCTGGGTCATGGCCGTCGACGGCTCGGAACTGATCAACCTCACCGATACCCACCATCGCTTCGGGCTGCCGTCCTGGTCGCCCGACGGCAGCCGCATCGCCGTCACCTCCGACTTCGACGGCCCCCTGAACATCTTCACGATCGATGCCGAGGGCACGAACCTGGTAAACCTCACCCACCATCCCGAGGAGGACGCCTATCCCGCCTGGTCCCCCGACGGCAGCCGCATCGCCTTCCACTCCCTGCGCGACGGCAATCTCGAGGTCTACGCGATGGACGCGGACGGCTCCAACCTCGTCAACCTGACCAACGATCCCGCCGCGGACTCGCGCCCCGCGTGGTCCCCCGACGGCAGCGCGATCGCCTTCAGCTCCCGCCGCAACGGGGGGGACATCGACATCTTCACGATGAAAGCGGACGGCTCCGAACCGGTCGACATCACCCGCAACCGGGCGTTCGCCGACTACTGGCCCGCCTGGTCCCCGGACGGGACGCGGATCGCCTTCGCCTCGAACCGGGACGGCGACTACGACATCCACGTGATGGATGCGGACGGGTCGAACCCGGTCAACCTGACCCGGACCGCGACGGACGCGATCTACCCGGCCTGGATCTCCGCGGAGGCGGCCAGCGCCATCCGGGCCGCGGCCTGGGGCGCGATCAAGGCGCGGATCGACCGCAGCGGGACATCCGGAGCACCGGCCTCGAGATGACATCTGCCGGGACGCCCAGGGCTCGGTTGGAGCTGACTGGAAAAATCCAAAGTGAACTGCAAGTGCGAGAAGTGAGCTGACAGGAGGGCTCCCATGATACGTACCAACAGCCAGGCATTGAAGGCGATTCTGGTCCTGCTCATGGGGCTGGCGATCTCCGTCGAAGCCCACAGCGGCGACCGCGTCTTCCCCATTCCCGAGCTTACCGATGAAATGCTGGAGGAGATCCGGCTCGACGACGGATCAGTAGACGAGTGGTACGACCTGGTCGGCGAGCCGACCATGACCCTGCTGGATTTCCACGACCCCTACGCCAACCGTCTGCCGGACCCCTCCAACCTGGATTTTCGCATCTGGCTGGCCTGGCACGACGACCCGGATCGGCTGTACGTCGCCTTCGTGTCCAGCGACGATGAGTATTCAAACTCCCATGACTTTGATGCCAGTTTCCGACTCCTGGAGCATGACAGCATCGCTCTCGTAGTCGACGGAGATCACCGGGGCGGGCACGGAGGTGTCGACATTACAACATCGGCGGAGGACTGGGGGGATTTTCACGGGGAAGCCCAACTATACGAAGCGGTTGCCCGTACTGTGACCGGCGTCCCGACCTTGAATGCCCCGGATATTCTGCGCCAGACGGGAGGTTTTTCCTGGACGGTCTTCCCTCCCTACGGGGACGGAGGAGGAGGGGTCGCCGGGGAAAACCCGACCATCAGCGTGATCGAGCTGTACGTTACGCCTTACGACCACTGGGAGGGATGGGACAGCGGGCCGCAGGAGACCGCGTTCAGCGATCTTGCGGCGGGAAAGGGGATCGGTTTTGCGATGATGGTTTATGATTGGGACGAGAAACCCGGCTCGTGGGAATACTTTACATCGATACAGACTGAAGATTCCTACGTAGACATAACGGACCTTCGAGCGGATGTCTTTCTCGACGGGCTGCTGCTGCCTGCCCAGCCAACCGATTCTGAAGAACGAACCGCGGTCGAGTCCGTTTCCTGGGGGCGAATCAAGGCCTCCCTGGAGATGAAGTAGCCGGCGCTCCACCACCCCGGCCGCCCTCAACCCCGGCAAACCTCGCCAGCTCCGCTTCAGCCGGCTCCCAGGCGGAAGGGCTCGTAGTGCAGCGTCTGCAGGGCCGGATCTCCCTCGGTGATCTGCAGCACCCGGTCCATCTCCACCCCCTCGAAGAGCTGCCGCTCGCCGCTGGCCGGCCAGTAGACCTCCAGCGACCGGATCGCCGTCGCCTGCCCGAGGCCGATCTCCTTGCGGAAGCTCGAGGCCCCGAAGCTGCCGCCGCTGCCCACGGTGGCGTGGATCGCCCGCTCACCCTCCCCGGTGACGACGGTCACCTTGATGCGCGCCCCGATCCCCGCCCGGTTGGAGCGCACCCCTACGAGCTTCAGCTTGAGCCAGTGGTTCCCGTGCCCGGGGTTCTCGAACAGGATGTTCTGGTAGACGTCGCCGGCGTAGGCGCCCCCCATGGTCGCGTACACGTCCTGGTCGCCGTCGTGGTCGGCGTCCCCGAAGGCGACCCCGTGTCCCTTCTGTATGTGGCCGAATCCCCCCGACGTGGTCACGTCCTGGAAAAAGCGGCCGCCGACGTTGCGGAACATCCGGTTCGGCATCAGCGACGCCAGCCCCGGCGATCCGGTGCCGGCGTAGCAGTCGAGCCAGCCGTCGTTGTCGAGATCGCCGAAGTTGCTGCCCATGGTCAGCAGGGGCTTGTCGAGGCGGGCATCCCGGGTGACGTCGGCGAAGCTGCCGTCGCGGTTGTTGCGGTAGAGGCGCGGCAGCTCCCCGTCGTGCGCCAGCCCGAGGTGGTCGGCGGCCACCTCGGAAGCGCCGGCCCGGTACCCGGAGACGAACAGGTCGAGCCAGCCGTCGTTGTCGTAGTCCCAGAACCAGGTGGGGAAGCTGTGCGCCGGACCCGGGACGCCGGCGGCGGCGGTGACGTCGTCGAAGCGGGGGTGCCCGGAATCCCCTGAGCGGTTGCGGAAGAGTATGTTCGGCTCCTCCTCGTGCAGCCGCGACACGTAGAGGTCGAGCCGCCCGTCGTTGTCGTAGTCTCCCCAGACCACCCCTTTCACGTACCCCTCGACGGCGGCTCCGCTGGCCGCGGCCAGGTCGCGGAAGGAACCGTCCCTGGCGTTGCGGTAGAGCTCGTTCGGGTGCCTGGCGGCTCCCAGACTCTCGTTGCCGATGTAGAGGTCGAGCCAGCCGTCGTTGTCGCAGTCCCCCCATGCCGCGGTCTGCGTCGGGTGAAAGCTCAGCAGCCCCGCTTCCCCGGTGACGTCGGCGAACTCCACCCCGCCCAGGTTGCGCAGCAGGGAGTTGGGATGGCAGCCCCCGTCCGTCGCCGGAGGGCGGTTGAGCCAGGCCCCGCGCAGCACCAGCAGGTCCGCCCAGCCGTCGTTGTCGTAGTCGGTCTGCAGGGCGTTGAGGCCGCCGACGATGCCGAGCAGACCGGCTGCCCCGGTGCGGTCGGAGAAGGAGCCGTCGCCGCCGTTGCGGAAGTAATGCACCTGGTCGCGCAGGCCCCACGAGGTGGCGACGATGTCGAGGTGGCCGTCCCCGTCGAAATCCTCCATGATGCCGCCCCCGGACAGGCCCACCAGGTCGAGGCCGAGGACGGGGGCGACGTCGCGGAAGCGGCCGATGTCGTAGTCCGATGCGAAGACCTCCGGGGGAATCAGGTGTCGGGGCGGCACCTTTCCGGGGTGCTCCCCGAGGGTCATGCAGGCGATGTTGAGCAGCCAGCGGGCGGACAGGTCTCCGGGGTTTGTTTCCAGCACCTTCTCGAACTCGCGCACGGCGCCGCGCGAGCCGCGCTCGATTAGGTGCACTCCGGCGCCGCCTACCGGCATCAGGCAGGAGTCGATGGTGTGCCGCATCACGCAGTTCTCCTGCTCCCCGAGGCGCAGGTAGGCGAGGCCGAGCAGGATGCGGATGCGATGGCGGGTGCCGGGCTGGTCCACTTCCTCGAGCAGGGCTTCGAACTCCCGGGCGGCCTCGGCCGACTGTCCGTTCAGGAGCAGCTCGTTGGCGAGGCCGAAGCGGGCGCGCAGGATCGGGTCGCGGCGCGGTTTCCCCGCGGCCGCGGAGGTCCGCAGGCTGTCCAGCCGGCGGCGGAAATGCTCGACCCGGATCCCGTTGGCGTAGGGGTTCGCCTCCGGGTCGACTCCGGCGGCGATCGCTTCGAGGCGCTCGGCCATGCTGCGGGTGCCCCCGGCCCCGGCCTCCACGTCGGGGTTCTGCGAGCATCCCAGAGCCGCGGCGAAGCAAAGGCAGAGCCGTATCCGGAAGGGGGATCGTCGTATCCGCTTCATGGTTGTCGTCAACCTGGTTCCCGTCTCGCCCATATCCCGCCTGCGCAAATCCGGTTGGGGAAATCGCCAAGGATTTCAAATCATCCGCGGCAGGTCATCCCGACAGCCCGGATAAGGTTGGTCTGCAGACGAGGGCGAGCAATGCGGCCGCAGACAGGCGCGGAACGTGACGAACCGGAAACCGGTTTGGAGACAAGGCGGACAAGCACCCCCGGGGCGGCAACCAGCCTGCCGGCGCCGGTGCGGGGCGGTTCCTGTTCCCGGGCAGGCTCCGGGATCGTTATGTTCCCCGGCATGGAAGAACGCCGCCCCCGCGAGAGGACGCGAGACGCAGCCCCGTGACCGGCTGGCTCCCCTACGCAAGCCGACGCGGCCCCGCCCTGCGCCCGGAGAGCATGGCCCCGCTCTTCGACGCCCTGGCCCCGGAGCGCGAGCGCTGGCTGCGCCGCAACCGCTACTACTACCGGCAGGTAGCCGACCTCTGCCGCTTCGTGATTCCGCCCGGGTCGAGTGTCCTCGAGATCGGCTGCGGCACCGGCGGCCTCCTCGCCGCGGTCTCTCCCGGCCGCGGGCTCGGCATCGACCTCAGCCCGAAGATGGTCGAGCTGGCCGCGGCCAAGCACCCCTGCCTGGAGTTCCGCGCCGGCGACGCCGAGAACCTCGAGGTCGACGAGACCTTCGACTACGTCATCCTCTCCGACGTCGTCGGCCACCTGTTCGACGTCCAGCGCGCCTTCGCTCAGCTGCACAAGGTGTCGGCGCCGCATACGCGCATAATCGTCACCAGCTTCAACTACCTGTGGGAGCCGCTGCTCAAGCTCGGGGAGGTCCTGCGGCTGAAGATGAAGGTGCCGCTGCAGAACTGGCTCTCCTCCGAGGACATCGGGAACCTGCTCTACCTGACCGGGTTCGAGACGGTCAACACGGGGTACCGCTTCCTGGCACCGCGGCGGCTGCCGCTGCTGTCCGCTTTCGTCAACCGCTTCCTCGCCAGGCTTCCCGGCATCCGCAGGCTCTGCCTGTCGCAGTTCGCCGTCGCCCGCCCCGCGGTCCCGGAGGCGCGCCCCGAGCCGCCGGCCTGCTCGGTCGTCATACCCTGCCGCAACGAGAAGGGGAACGTCGAGCAGGCGGTCCTGCGCACCCCCGACATCGGCTCTCACACCGAGCTGATCTTCGTGGAAGGCGGCTCCGAGGACGGCACCGCCGAGGAGATCGAGCGCGTCATCGCCGCCTATCCCCAGCGCGACATCAAGCTCGTCCGCCAGGAGAACGGCAGCGGCAAGGGGGACGCGGTCCGCCGCGGCTTCGCCCGCGCCGGCGGGGAGGTGCTGATGATCCTCGACGGCGACCTCACGGTGGCCCCGGAGGACCTGCCGAGGTTCTTCGACGCCCTCGTCGAGGGCCGGGGGGAGCTGATCAACGGCACCCGCCTCGTCTACCCGATGGAACGCCAGGCGATGCGGCTTCTCAACCTGCTGGGCAACAAGCTCTTCAGCATCGCCTTCACCTACCTGCTGGAGCAGCGCATCCGCGATACCCTGTGCGGCACCAAGGTTCTGTACGCCAGGGACTACGCGCGCATCGCCGCGGGGCGCGGCTACTTCGGCGACCTCGATCCCTTCGGGGACTTCGACCTCCTCTTCGGCGCCGCCAAGCTGCAGCTGCGCATCGTCGAGGTCCCGGTGCGCTACCGCGAGAGACGCTACGGGAGCACCCAGATCCAGCGCTTCCGCCACGGCTGGCTGCTGCTGAAGATGACGGCCATCGCCATGCGCAAGCTCAAGTTCGCGTGATCCCCGCCCTGCGCAGACTGCTCGCCGAACCTGCGGTGCGCGAACTCGACCTCGACGCTCCCGGCCGCGCCGAGGCGCACCGGAAGCTGATCGAGGGCAAGCCCTTCCTGCGGCGCGTGTACGCCGAGTGGGGGGAGTGGCTGAGCGCCTCGATCCCGGAAGGGCCGGGGGCCGTGCTCGAGCTGGGGGCCGGGGCCGGTGGGTTACTCGAGGACCGCACCCGCGGCTGCTTCAGCTCCGACCTGGTGTTCTCGGACAGCCTCGACCTCGTGCTCGACGGGCAGCGCCTGCCGTTCGCCGGCGGCGCCCTGCGGGGGGTCGCCATGACCAACGTCTTCCACCACCTCACCGAACCGCGCCGCTTCCTCGCCGAAGCGGCGCGCTGCGTCAGGCCCGGGGGGGCCGTGGTCATGATCGAGCCCTGGTGCACATCCTGGTCGCGGTTCCTCTACGGCAACCTCCACCACGAGGAGATCGACGTGCAGGCACGGGAGTGGGAAGCTCCCGGAACCGGCCCGATGACGGGAGCCAACTCCGCCCTCCCCTGGATCGTCTTCGCAAGGGACAGGGCGCTCTTCGAAAGCGGCTTCCCCGAGTGGCGGCTCGACAGGGTCGAACCGTACATGCCGTTCCGCTACCTGCTGTCCGGGGGGCTGTCGCTGCGTCCGCTCATGCCGGGATGGAGCTTCGGCTTCTGGAGGGGCGTCGAACGGGGGCTATCGTTCGCTGCCGGGGCCACCGCGATGTTCGTCCGCATCCGCCTCCTGCGGGTCGAAGCCGGCTGATGCGGGAGCGCTGGATCCTCGCCGCGGTGCTCGTGGCCGCCGCGGCCCTGAGGCTGTGGTCGATCGACTTCGGTTTCCCGGGCCGCTACCGGCCGGACGAAGGCTACATCGCGCTCAAGGCGTTCCGCGTCCTGCAGGGGCAGGTAGACCCCGGGTTCTACGTCTACCCGTCCCTCTACATATACGCGACCGCCCTCGTCCTCGGCGCCGTGAAGACCCTGGGGGAGCTGTTCGGCGCCTTCGGCGGGGAGACCTTCGCCGCCTTCGTTGCGGCGCGGGAGGCGGTCCCCGTCTACCTGTCGGCGCGGCTCACCACCGCGGCCCTCGGGGTCGCCGGCGTCTTCGCAACCTTTCTGCTGGGGCGGGATGCCTTCGGCCGCGGCACCGGACTTCTCGGCGCCGTGCTGCTCGCCCTCAACTTCTCGCACGCCAGGGAATCCCATTTCGCCACCACGGACGTGCCCGCGGCGCTGCTGGCCACCCTGGTCCTGTGGCGCCTCCTGGGCCTGGCGCGCCGCGCCGGCATGGCCGACTACCTCCTCGCCGGGGGGCTCGCCGGCCTCGCGGTGTCGACGAAATACACCGCCGCGCTGCTGGCGGTCCCCTGCTTCGCCGCCCACCTCCTGGCCCTGCGCGCCCGCCGCGGCGAGCTGTCCCGCCCGCTGCTCCTCGACCGGCCCCTGGCGGCGCTGGCAGCCGCGGTCGCCGCCTTTGCCTGCACCTCGCCTTTCGTTCTTCTCGAGAGCGGCCGGTTCCGGGAGGACGTGTCGACCTTCATCACCGGGGAGCTGCTGCGCGGCGAGGGCCTGCCGGCAGGAGAGCTGAGCGCCGGCCTGCCCTGGATCTTCGGCTTCGGGCTCCGCTACGGCGCCGGGTATCTCCTCGCGGCCCTGGCGGTCGCCGGCGCCGGGTACGCGCTGTACCAGGCGGTTCGCCGCCAGCCCGGAGGGGATGCGGCGCTCCTGCTGCTGGCTTTTTCCGGGGCGGTGCTGGCGGCGTGCTCGCTCACGGTGGTGCTGTTCTTTCGCTACATGGCCCTGCCGATGCCGGTGCTCTGCCTGCTGGCCGCCAATGCGGCTCTCGTTGCCTGCCGGAGGTTTTTCGGCAGCCGCTGGAGCTTGGCCGCGGCCGCCGCGGTCGTCCTGCTGGCTGCGGCCGAGCCGGCCTGGCGCACCGTCTCCTTCAACCGCATCGCCGCCCGGGTCGACACGAGACAGCTCGCCCGCCAATGGATCGAGGCCAACGTCCCGGAAGGGGATGTCCTCGTCGCCCGGGGCCGCCTGAGGTACGCCCGACCCCAATTGCCCGGTCCGGATGCGTACGTCAGTTTCACCGGCTACCGGGACGCGAGGGCGCGGAACCCGCGGCGCTTCCGCTCCGCCTGGTTCGTCGTCGACAGCCACCCCATTTCCGCCTATTCGCCGCAGCCGCCCCCGGCGGTCGGCGATCTCCTCGAAAAGGAAGGCACCGTGGTCAAGAGGTTCAGCCCCTTCGTCGAGGGCAGGTCGCAGGAAGCGGTGTTCGACGCCGCCGATGCGTTCTACATCCCGGTGGCGGGCTTCGACGCGGTGGTCCGCCCCGGGCCCGAGTTGACGATATACCACGTGGCCGGCAAACAGCCGCCGCGGTAGGCGAGGAGGCAGCGTGAGTTTCTGGCAATCGCGACGGGTGATCGTAACCGGGGGGGCCGGTTTCCTCGGATCGCGCGTCGTCTCCCGGCTCGCCGGGCGGAACTGCGGCGAAATCATCGTGCCGCGCTCGCGGGATTTCGACCTGCGGCGGGAGGACGCGGTCGTGCGCCTCTGCGAGCAGGCCCAGGCCGACATGGTAATCCACCTCGCGGCGACCGTGGGGGGCATAGGGGCAAACCAGGCGAGCCCCGGCTCCTTCTTCTACGACAATCTGATGATGGGGGTGCAGCTGATGGAACAGGCGCGGCGCTTCGAGATCGCGAAGTTCGTCGCCGTCGGCACGATCTGCGCCTACCCCGCGCACACGCCGGTGCCGTTTGCCGAGGCCGATCTCTGGAACGGCTACCCCGAGGAGACCAACGCCCCGTACGGCCTGGCGAAGAAGATGCTCCTCGTGCAGGCGCAGGCCTACCGGCAGGAGTTCGGCACCAACGCCATCTACCTGCTGCCGACCAATCTCTACGGACCTGGGGACAACTTCGACCTCGCCTCCTCGCACGTGATCCCGGCGATGATCCGGAAGATCACCGAAGCGCAGGAATCCGGGGAGGACAGGGTCGTCTTCTGGGGAGACGGCACCCCGACCCGGGAATTCCTGTTCGTCGAGGACGCCGCGGAGGGAATCCTCCTCGCCGCGGAAAAGTTCGACGGGGCCGAGCCGGTGAACCTCGGCAGCGGACGGGAGATCTCCATCGCCGGGCTGGCCGGGCTGTTGTGCGAGATGATCGGGTACCGCGGCGAGGTCCTCTGGGACACCAGCCGCCCGAACGGACAGGAGCGGCGAAGGGTCGACACCTCGAGAGCGGCCCGGGCTTTCGGTTTTCGCGCCTCCGTCGATCTCGAGGAGGGCCTGCGCAGGACCATCGACTGGTACCGGTCGCGGCCGCGGCGGTAACGCGGTGGGGCCCGGCCTCGCAGGGAGGATCAGGAGGGCTGGGGGCCGGACCGCGCCCCTCCTGGCGGGGCCCGTTCTCTATTTCGGGCTCGCCCTCCTGTTCACCTGGCCGCTCCTGCTCGAACTCGGGTCGCGCCTGCCGCTGGGCAGCGAGTCTTCGGCGACGCTGCCGCTGTTCAACCTCTGGACCCTGAGCTGGAACGCCGACCGCGCCGCCCACCTGTTCTCCGGCTACTGGGAGGCGCCGATCTTCCACCCGCAGGCCGGCGCCTTCGGGCTGTCGGATCCGATGCCGGCCACCGGCCTGCTGTTCGCGGCCCTGCGCCTGGCGACCTCGGACCCGTTCCTGTCCTACAACCTCTGTCTGCTCGCCATCCTCGTGCTCAACGGCGCCGCCGCGGCGCACCTGGCCGCAGTCCTCGGAGCCGGCCGCGCTCCGGCGTTGCTGGCCGGCCTGCTCGCGGTCGGGCTGCCCTGGGTATCCAACGAGCTCGGCGTGATCCAGATGACGGTGCTGTTTCCCGTGCTGTTCGCCGTCGCCGCCCTGGTCCGGTTCCTGCAGGCGCCGGACTACGGCGGCGCCGCGCGCCTGGGTCTGTGGGCGGCCGTCGCCTACCTCACGTCGACCTACTTCGGGGTTTACCTGTCCCTGTTCCTGCTCCTGGCGGGGGCCCTGCTGGTCAGGAGGGAACACCTCACTGCGGCGAATGCGAAAAGAGTCGCCGCGGCCGCGGCGACCTGTCTGCTGCTGCTGGCCCCGGTGCTTCCGGGTCAGCTGGAGTCGACCCGGGAGTTCAGCCGCAACGAGGCGGCGCTCGCCATCGGCAGCGCCGTGCCGGAGCACTTCCTGAAGCTGCGCTCCCGGGCCAGCGCCGCGGGCCTGGTTCCCTGGCTCGGTGACGACGAGTTCCGCGATCTCTCCGCGGCCCCGCAGCGGCTCTACCCGGGGACGGCGCTGTCGCTGCTGGCGCTCGCCGGGGCCGCGCTTTCCCTTAAAACCGGCCGGCGGCGCCGGCTCGTGCTCTGCTTCGCGGCTTTCGCGGCGCTGGCCTTCCTGCTGAGCTTCGGGCCGCGGGTGAGCCTGTTCGGGTTCTCCCCCTACGAGTCGCTGCGCCAGGTCTATCCGGGGTTTTCCCAGATGCGCAGCTCCTTCCGCCTCGCCGCCTTCATGCAGGTCGGCATGTTGGCCCTGGCCGCCATCGGGCTCGATCTCCTCTGGAACCGGTGGGGTCGCGGCGGACGCGGCATTGCCCTCGCATTGGCGGCGCTCGCCGTGGCCGAGGTGCTGCCCCCCCAGCAGCGATTCAGTCCGGAGAGGGACGACGTGTACTCCCGACCCTGGGTGGAGCGGCTGCGGGAGCTGCCGCCGGGGCCGGTCGCCTTCCTGCCCCCCTCTGCGAGCGGCCGCGCCGTCCATTTCGAGCCGGTGGTGGTGGCCATGCTGCAGGGACTGGAGTTCGAGAAGCCGCTCCTGAACGGCTTCTCCGGGTATTTCCCCGATCACCACCGCGAGTTCCGCCGCCGCCTGCGGAAGCCGACTTCGGCGGACATCGATGATCTGCAGGCGCGCGGCGCCCGCTACCTGCTGCTGGATGTCGAGCGCGCCTCTCCTGCCCTGCGCGGTCTGCTGCGGAGGAAGGGAACCCTCGAGCTGCTGTTCGAGACGGGGGAGGTCCGCGTCTACCGGTTTTCCCTGCGGTCGCCGCGGGGCTGATCCGCCAGGCCAGCGGCGGCGCGCAATCTGTCGCGCAGCCGCACCGCCTCGGGATGGCTTTCGAGGTCCGGCACCCCCGAAAGCACCTCGAGCCCAAGCTCAGGTTGCCCGCGGCGGTAGTGCAGGAGGGCGAGGTTGTAGGCCGCCGTGACCGCGGCCGGGTCGAGCTTCAGGGCCGCGCGCAGGTGATGCCCGGCGCGGTCTAGGTCGCCGCTGGCCGCCAAGGCGTGGCCGAGGTTGGTGTGGATGAGGCGCATGTTGTCCGGGGAAAGGCCGCCAGGGCTCGAGCCGCTCTGCGCCGCCTCGAAGGCGCGCTCCAGGGCGGCGACCCCTTCCTCGTGGCGTCCGACCCCGAGCAGGGCGCTGCCGTACCCGTTCCAGACCATCGGATCGCTTTCCCCCGCGGCGACGGCCTGCGAGTACTCCTCGAGGGCGCCGGCGTAATCCCCTTCCTGCAGCCGTTTTTTCCCGCGCCGATGCAGCCAGAAGGAGCTGACCCCTGCCCGGGCCACCTCGGCGAACAGGGGATCCGGAATGCTTCCCTGCTCGAAGTAGCGCACCCCGAGCCGGGCGTGGCGGGCGGCTTCGCCGCGGTTCCCCGCGGCCATGTGCACCTGCGACAGGGCGGTATGGGTCTCGCCCCGCTCGGGGTCGAGGGCGAGCGCGCTTTCGAGGTGCTCCCGCGCCTCGTTGTAGCGGCGCGCCGCCAGGTGCACCTGCCCGAGGGCCAGCTCGACCGACGAGCTGCGCGGATGCCGTTCCCGGGCGCTTTCGAGCAGGGCCAGGGCTTCGTCGGTGCGGCCGAGATCCCGGTGGACGCGGGCGCCGTGGACGTAGTACGGGACCGGGGCGCTGCCGGCGTCGAGGGAGACCGCCTCGGCAAAAGCCCCGGCTGCGCCGGCGGCGTCGACCTGGTAGAGTGCCCGCCCCAGGAAGTAGAGCCACCTCGATGCGCCCGGCTGCCGTTCGCCGGCCTCCTGGTAACATTGCGACGCTTTCTGCGGCCAGCCGTGGGCGAAGTAGAGGTGGCCGAGCCGACCCCAGGCCGGCGCCGAGTCGGGATCCTCCACGACCGCCGCCCGCGCCTCCCGTACGGCCGACAGCAGACGCTCGTCTGCAACCTGGGTCAGGTCGGGCAGGGGAACGGCCTCCGGGCTCCGGTCGTCGCCGCACCCGAGGCCAGCCAGGACCGCAGCGGCCAGGACCGCGAACCTCACAGGGTCACCCCTTCTCCCTGCCGCACGGTCACTGCGCGGTTTACACCCGCAATGGCGAAGCGCTCCCGGCTGCCGTCCGGCCACAGGACCTCGACGGAGTCGCACTCGCTCCCGCCGAGGCCGAAATGGGCCCGCGGCGAGCTGCTGCTCGCGTAGCTGTACCCGGCTGCCACGAGGCCCCGCTGCTGCCTGCCGCCTGCGGAGACAACGACCTCGGCGCCGATGGCGTCCCTGTCTCCGGTCAGGGCGCGCACCGAGAGCCAGCGGTTGCCGGCCGGGGGGGCGTCGTTGCGGAACAGCCTCACCTGCCAGAGGCCGCCGACCGCGAGGTCGAGGTCGCCGTCGCCGTCGAGATCGCCGAAGGCGAGGCCGCGGTCGATCTCAGGCAGGGAGGAGAAGCCGCCCGCCTGTTCGCCGACGTTGGCGAAACCGCCGCCCCCGCCGTTCTCGAAGAGCAGGTTGGGCTCGGCGTAGCTGCTCCAGAAATCTCCGGGACGCGCCGCCGGCAGCGGCGGCCAGCCCTGCACGCGACCGTTGACGACGGCGAAGTCGAGGTCGCCGTCGTGATCGTAGTCGAAGAAACCGCAGCCGAAGCCGGTGAGGGGCAGGTCGACCGCGGCCATCCCGGAGCGCCCGGACACGTCGCTGAAGAGCCCGCCGCCGCTGCCGGCCAACAGGGTGTTGCTCTCGTTCCAGAGGTTGGTCATGGCCAGGTCGAAGCGGCCGTCCCCGTCGGCATCGGCGATCGTCACTCCCATGCTCCCTTCCGGCTTGCCGTTGCCGTTGAACCCGGCTCCCCGCATCACCGCTTCGTCGAGGAAGGTGCCGTCCCCCTGGCCGATCCAGAGCTGGTTGGCCTCGCCGTCATTGGCGACGTAGATGTCGACCCAGCCGTCCCCCGTCAGATCGGCGCAGGCCACCCCCAACCCCCGGGCAGGGGCGTCCATGCCGGCTGCCGCGGAGACGTCGGCGAAGCTCCCCCCTTCGTTCCGGTACAGGGCGTCGCGCACACCGGGGAACTTGCCGGGCGGGCAGTAGTCGACGCCGTTCGGGGAGCGGCAGACCACGCCGGGGTAGTAGTCGACGTAGTGCACGGCGTAGAGATCGAGGTCGCCGTCGCGGTCGTAGTCGACGAAGGCGGCCGAAGTGCTCCAGCTGTTGGAGAAGGCGGCGGAATCGGTGGGGGCGAAAGTGCCGTTGCCGCGGTTCCGGTAGAGGGCGTCGGGGCCGTAGTTGGCGGCGAACAGGTCGGGACGGCCGTCGTTGTCGACGTCGCCGGCCGCGGTCCCCTGGCCGTATCCCGGATCGTCGATGCCCGCGGCGGCCCCCGCCTCCGTGAAGCGGCAGTCCTCCTCCTGCCGGTAGAAGCGGTTCGGGGCCGGGTCCTCGGGACGGCCGGGGGCGGGAGAGCGGACGTGCAGCAGATCGAGGTCGCCGTCGCCGTCGGCGTCGAAGAGGGCGACGCCGCCCCCCATGATCTCGGGAAGGAACCAGGTGCCCTCCGCGACCGGAGCCGGCGCCGCGGGGAGCCCGGCTTCCGCGGTGATTTCCGCGAGGAGGGGGGGGTCGACTTCAGGAGGAGCCGGCCCGTCGGGTGAGCATGCCAAAACAGCCAGCACCGCCGCCAGTGCCCCGCGGGGCAGGGAACGAGCGGAGCCGGGGACCGTCGTCAAACGCAATGTCCCGGGGATCGGCCGGTCAGTAGGCGACGTAGAGGAGCAGTTGCGCCGTGGTGGCGGTGGCCGTGGCGGACTGCGCCGCCACCTCCACCGAGGCGATGTAGATCCCGGGGGGCACCAGGTTGCCGCTGCCGTCATGGCCGCCCCAGGCCATTTCCCAGCTGCCCCGGGGATCCTGGCGTTCCTCGGAGAATTCACCCACGAGACCGCCGGACAGGTCGTAGATCCTCAGCGACACCGCCTCCCCGGAGCTTATGCGGGCGATGCCGAACTCGAAGGTGGTCTCGTCGTTGACACCGTCTCCGTTCGGCGTCAGCACCGACGAGGAGGCGACGAGATCCTGCAGTACCCGGTTGCCGGAGACGGCCAGCACCGTCGTCGACTGGCTGTCGACGAGATCGGTGGCGTCGCCGACGTCGACGCGCTGCCAGAGGCCCGGGGTGGCGGAATCCTGTCCGAGGGCCTGGAACGAGGTGCTGGTGTTGTAGGGCGTGGCGCGGAAGCGGACCTCGACGAGGTCGACGCCGCTGGCGACCGCCTCAGGCAGGCGGAACCACAGGGTGCCCGGCTCCGAATCCATGACCTCCAGCTCGGCGGCGGGAAGGAGGGACGCGGCCCCGTCCCGGAAGTCGCCGTCGCTGCCGGTGAGAGCCCCGATCAGCTCGAGCGAGGTTTCCCCGGTCGCCTCGATGCGCACCTCGTCGAACCCCTGGCCCCTCTCGGTGAACGACGGGCGGATGAAGAACGAAAGCTCCCGGGGCCGCCCGAGGGAGTCGATGGCAACCGGCCAGATTTCGCCGATCAGCCGGCTCGCCAGCGGATCGGTGACGTCGACGGTGACCGCATGCAGGGTCGCCGCCGCGTACGGATCCCCGGACTGCAGCGCCGTCCTGATCTGCATGTACTGGCGGGGGCTCGGCGACTTTATCTGCGCCCCCTGCTCCAGGTAGGGCGTGCTCCAGGGGCTCCAGTCTCCTCCCGGTTTGAAGAAGCTCGTGATCTCTCCCTTCTTCGACTTCGGCAGCTTGTTGTACCGGGACTCGGTGACCACGTTGCCGTTGTCGTCGTAGTAGGTGAAGATCTCATCCAGGCTGTTGCCGGACCGGGTCTGCAGCTGAACGGCGGTGCCGGGGGGAGTGTCGGCGTCCCACTCGATGGAGACGAGATTCCTGGTTCCCCCCAGCGTCACCAGGTCGGAGGTGAGAAGGACTTCGGGGACGTAGCCCTCGCCGTAGAGCAGCAGCTCCGTCAGCGAGATGAAGCGGGCTCCCGTCGTCGACTGCGTGCCCGTGTACACCGGCATGCCGAACGGGGCCCTGATGTAGCGGGCGAGTACCGGATCGATCCGGTACTCGCGGAACTTGTAGGACGCGCGCCCCTGCTGGATCAGGCGCACGTCGTCGACGCCGCCGGCCACCCTCGTCCACTTGATGCTGCCGTCGGGAGCCCTCACCCCGGTGGAGACGTCGACCGCCATGTGCTCGAATCCGCTCTTGCCGTCGTTGAGGAAGTGGAGGGTGTCGAGCCAGTAGATGGTCCCCAGGTCGATGAAGATGTCGTATATCAGCCCGCCGAAGATCGTTCCGGTGAAACCGGTGGAGTAGCGGCCGTCCGAGGCGGTGGAGCCGATGTCCTTGGCGTCGCCGGCGTTCGCCTCCACGCTGACGAATCCCCCCCGTTCCACGACCCCGAGGATGATGTTGTCCCCCGCGGTCCAGACCTCGATCTCGGCGAGGCGCGGCCGTTCCTTGCGGTAGTAGCGGATGGAGCCGCGGCGCTCTTCGGCGATATCGAAGTACTCCTCCTCGCTCACCAGCGATTCCCTGCCGGATGGCTCGCTGCGGTAATAGTCGACGGCCCCCCTCTGCTCCTCTGGGAGCGCCGCCCAGGCCGCTTCCGAGGGCAGCTCGGCGCCGTGGTCGAAGTCGGAGTCGGTGATGATGATCTGGATACGGTCGAGGGGATCGCCGACGAAGTCGTTGTTGGCGGAGATTTGCGACTCCCATCCCAGGAAGGCGTTCTGCAACTCGGGGTCGGGAAAAAACTCGAACTCCCGCTGCACCTTGTTCGGCTTGAACGTCCGCCCCAGCTCCCAGAACTTCGGCACGTCTGTGCCGTCGAGGTACCCGACGCTCGCCAGTCTAGAGGTCGGCGTGCGCCACGCCCGCACCTTGAACTGCAGGAACGGCTCGCCGTCCCCCTCGCCGGCGAAACGCAGCACGATCTTCTGCACTACGACGATGCGCCCGAGGTGCAGCTCGATCCACCATTGGTCCAGCGGGTCGTCGAGGTCCGGTCCCCAGCTCGTGCTCAGGTCGCCGTCGACGACGAGGTCGGCGTCGGCGGGGTTGGAGCCGACGAGCACTCCGCCCCGGGTGTCCTCGGTGGAGAACTCCAGCGCGTCGAGCGCGGCGTTGATGTCCTTGCGCAGGAACCGGGGGCTCACCGAGCCGCCGGGCGATATCTCGATGGTTCCGCCGACGACGCCCCAGGCGCGCCAGTGGGAGGCGCGGTCGGCGCGGATTTCGGTCGCCGTTACCGTGTATCCCTCTTGGGAGAAAGCTGCATGGGGGAGCAGGAAGGCCGCAGCGGCGAGAAGGATCCCCTGCCGGAGCGAGGCCGGATGGAGAGAGCAGGTCATGGGTGGTCTTCCTCAGAGACGCGCTCGAAAAACCCCGCGCATCCTGTTGAATGCCGGTTCCGTAGCGGCGAGAAGATCGCACCTGTCTACTCGGGGTCCAAATCCCGTTATTTCGTCCGCGGCCGGCTGTGCAGGGACCGGGCGGCTCGATGCGGCCGCGATGCGGCCGTCCAGAAACCGCGACTACAGGAGCATTCGAAATGGGGATTCTCGACAGGTTTTCACTGCAGGGGCGCGTCGCCCTGGTGTCCGGGGGCTCGGGCCCCCAGTTCGGCAGCAGCCTCAGCGAGGGACTCGCCGAGGCGGGCGCCACGGTCATCTCGGCGTCGCGCTCACTGGAACGCAACCAGGAGTTCGCCGAGCGCCTGCGCGGCGAGGGGTACGACGCCCACGCCATGCAGCTCGACATCACCGACCCGGCTTCGATCTCCGCGCTCGGCGGCGAGGTGCTCGACCGCTTCGGGCGCATCGACGTGCTGGTCAACAGCGCCGTCGTGGGACGCGGCGGCGGCTTCGAGGACCAGACCTACGAGTACTGGCAGTACAGTGCGAGCGGCAACATGTCCGGGCTTTTCGCCATGTGCAAGGCCTTCGTCCCGGCCATGGTCGAGCAGGGCCGCGGCTCGATCGTCAACATCTCGAGCATATACGGGGTCGTCGGCAACGATCCGACCCTGTACGAGGGCACGGAAATGAAGCAGCCGCCGGACTACAACTTCGTCAAAGCCGGCATGATCAACTTCACCCGCTACGTCGCCAACTACTACGGCAAGCAGGGGGTGCGGGCCAACTGCATCTGCCCGGGAGGGTACTTCAACAATCAGCCGGGGCCGTTCGTCGAGAGCTACGAAAAACGCGCCCCGGTCGGGCGCATGCTGCACAACGACGACATCAAGGGCGCGGTGGTGTTCCTCGCCTCCGACGCCTCGGAGTACGTCACCGGCACCTCGCTGATGGTCGACGGCGGCTGGACCAGCCTGTAGGGCCGGGGCGCCCAGTTCCGCCAGGGCCTCGCGAGCCGGGATCCCCAGGGGGCCTTGTTCGTACGCGGATTCACCTGCGAAAGCAGCGGAGACCGACCATGATCATCGATTCCCACGCCTACTGCTTTGAGCCCGCCGACAGTCCAAAGGGGTACGCCAGCGCCGGCGAGCACCTCGCCATCGTGCAGCAGTCCCAGGCGCGCCACCACCAGCCCGCCTTCCGGATTCGCGACGGCGCCGGGGGGCCGTCGCACGTCCTCGACTCGGCGAGCGGCGCGCTCGACGACCTGCCGGACGTCGGCTTCCGCATCGACAAGGAATTCGGCCGCGTCCTGTGGGACTACGAAGGGGAAACCTGGACCAAGCACTTCTACCCGCCGAACCTGCGCAATCTCGAGTTCACTCCGGAGAGCCTCATCGGCGAGATGGATTACGCCGGGGTGCAGCGGGTCCTGCTGCACACCAACCTTATGCTCGGCCGCGACAACGGCTACCAGGCCCAGTGCGTGCGCAGGTTCCCCGGGCGAATCCTGTCGATGGCCGGCCTCGACGAGCGCCGGATCCACAGCGACCCCGACGCTGCGACAGCCGGGATCGCCGCCGCGATCCGCGATCTGGGACTGCAGGCGATCAAGTTCGGCAGCTACGGCTACGACGTCAGCCCGGAGCCGTGGGACGCAGGGGCGTACGAGCCGTTCTGGGAGACGGTGTCGGTTCTCGGGGTGCCGGTCTTCTTCACCCTCAGCACCGGGCCCGGACGCGGCCTGGAAAGCGCCCCGGACACGGCGCAGCAGCAGGGGTATCTCGGCGAGCTGCGCATCCTGGGACGGCTGATGGAGAAGTACCCGTCCCTGGTGTGCAGCATCACCCACGGCTTTCCCTGGCGCGTCTTCCTCGGCGGCGGCGGCATCTCGTTGCCGGAGGAAATCTGGGAACCGTTCGCCAACCCGAATCTCAGCCTCGAGGTCTGCTTCCCGGTCCGCATCGGCGACCTCTTCGACTACCCGTACCGCGAGGTCTGGCCGGCGCTCGAGGCGATGGTAGAGCGCATAGGGCCGGAGAGGCTGATGTACGGAACCGACATGCCGTTCCAGAACCGCTTCTGCACCTACCGCCAGTCCCGCCACTGGATCGAGCGCCACTTCGCCCCGGCCGCCGGGCTGGATGATGCCGGGCTGGCGATGATCATGGGCGGGTGCGCCGCGCGGGTGCTGGGGATCGAGGGGTAGGGCTCCGCTGTCCCGCGGCCGCACGGCTCGCCGGCACCTGCGGTCCGGGGCCGATGGCGATTTCTGACCTGAAAAAAGAAAAGGCTGCCGAAATGAAACTGACCTACCCCGACATGATCGCCGAGGTGACCAGCCGCTGGGAGGGGGAGCGGGACGCCGCCGGCCGCCCCATGGTACCCGACGACATCCTCGAGCGCATGAAATCGGTCACCAGCGAAGATGCCTGGACGGTGCTGAAGAAGCACGGTTGGGAGCACAACTTCGCCGGCGGCTGGACGGTGCTGTTTCCCGACAAGGTGCTGGTCGGCCGCGCCATCACCTGCCGCTGGGTGCCGATGCGGCCCGAGCTTCACGATGCCCTGCTGCGCCTCGGGGAAACCGAGGGCCGCGTCGGTTTCCTCAACTCGTGGGTGATCGACGAGATGGTGGACGGCGACGTCCTCGTGGCCGACCTGTTCGGAAAGGTGAATCTCGTGGGAGACAACCTGACCACCGCCATCAAGGCGAACGGGGGCCGCGGCATGGTGATCGACGGCGGCATCCGCGACCTGCAGCGCATCCTGAAAATCCCCGACTTCTGCACCTTCGTGAAGCGCATCCACCCGGAGGCGATACCGGGGGTCACCATGCCGGACATCAACGGCATCACCCGCATCGGCGAGGCGACCTGCATCCCCGGAGACGTCGTCCTGGGCACTGCGACCGGGGTGCTTTTCATCCCTCCGCACCTGGCCGAGGAGGTCGTCCTCTCTTCCGAGGGCAACCACAGCTGAATCCCGCCATCGCCGGTGTGCTCGCGAAGCTCCGCCTCTCGCCGATGGAACTGCGGCCGGGACAGATTCGCCGCTACGGCGCTGCTTTCCAGAGGAAGGATCAGTAGGCTACCGGCAGGATGCCGCTGTTGATTTCCCGCTGCGACTGCACGACTGCCTTGGTCCGCTACAGGTAGAGCCGGGGGGAACCAGCCTGCCGGAGTCGCCGCGTCTGTCCCAGGAGTGCTCGTATTCCCCGAGGAAATCCACCCCATCGTAGAGCTGTTTGACGCGACGGCCAGAAGATGACCGCACCGGGAGCGTCCCGTACCGTGAGTGCGAGGGCGATGGACAGAAGCAGAAGAGGTCCTGTCAGCGCTGTAGTTTCTCTCATGAGAATGCGTCCAGGTTTCTGCGAGTCGCGGGAAAGGCTATCGTTGCCGATACGGTACTTGGCCGGCAGTCCTTGGACAACGCAACCTGTCAGCACCTCGAAAAAGTCCATCCGGACTGTTATGGGAGATATCGGTTGACCGACGAATTCACTAGGATCTTCGAGAACCACTGGAACGACTTCCGCGCCCGCTGGTGCGACAGCACCGACCTCGGCGGCGCCTGCGCCTACAGCCACGACGAGGTGAAGGCGGTCATGTTCCACCGCGTCGTCCAGGTCGACGTGCCTGCCGAGAGAGTGGACCGGCTGATCGACGACGCCCTCGAGTTTTTCCGGGAGAAGGTGTACGACTGCCTCTTCACCCTCTCACCGCTGGACCGGCCTGCCGACATGGCGGAACGGCTGCGGCAAAGGGGGTTCGAGCTGGCGCTGCTGCCGGTGGCGATGCTCTGCGACCAGCCGGCCGGGCCTGTTGCCGCAGAGGAGGTCGAGGTGGAGGTTGCCGGCGCCGTGGATTACGACACCTGGGCGGAGATCATGTGCACCTGTTTCGGCAATCCCCCGGAAGCCGGGGAGGCAGGCCGTTGGGTGCTCGACGTTCCGGAGGTCCTCTTCTACCTCGCCCTGAGAAAGGGGAAACCGGCCGGCACCGCGCTGATGTATTCGCGCAACGGCATCGGCTACATAGACGCCGTCGGCACCCTGCCGGAGCACCGCCGTTGCGGCGTAGCCTCTGCAACGGTCGCGCGCGCCGTCGCCGATTCAAAGGCCCTGGGAAACCGCTGGACCACCCTCGAGGTCGAATGCGAAAGCCCCGCCGAGAGGATCTACCGGCGCCTCGGCTTCCGCCGCATGCATTTCCGGCCGCGCTACGCCAAGGCTCTGGAGGACCTTCAGTGAATGCTGCAGGGGGCCGTTGAATCCGGGAGGTCCGGGAAGATGCCGTGGCCTCGGTTTCGCTGATCCGGGACATCACCAGGGTCGCGTCCTACGGAACTTGAAAGATCCGGCCCTGGAATCGGCGCCGGAATTTGCAAGGGATCCCTGGGACGCGACACAAATACCAAACCAAAGAAGGAGCGGGACATGGAAGCATGGGCCGGCCGCAATGCCCGCTACATCGCCGAAAATGGATTGGCCAGCCGCGAACGCCAGGTTCCGGAGCCGGAAGTTGCGGTCGCCATGGAGGCGGGCAAGGTGTACGCCACCGCCGATCTGCCGGCCATCGCCATCGCCGACGGGGTGAGGGCATCCGTCTCCTGGGGACGCGGCACCCTGCTGGAATGGCTCGAGATGGAGCCCGGCGCCGTCTACCCGGAACAGACCCTGCCCGGAGAGCTCATCACCGCGGTGCAGGGCGGCTCGGCCACCTGTGAGATCGGCGGAAGGCAAGTCGAGCTGAGCGGCAGGTCGTTCCTGTACCTGACAGAGGGAATGCGCCGGACCCTGCGCGCCGGCACCGACGGCTTCGTCGCCATGGAGGTGTTTTCCCCCGTGCTCGCCGACCACCTCGCCCTGGCCGGCACCAGATTGCCGGATGAGGCCAACGTCGGTTTTCCCGACCAGGGTGTGGAGCCGTCGCTGCAGGCCGGAGTGGTCTACCGGTTCGAGGATATCCCGCGGCAGCCGGTGATCATGCCGGGGCGGGAATCGCAGCCCCCCACCGCCCATACCACCCTGATGTGGAGCCGCAACTTCATGCTCAGCTTCATCCGCATGGACGGCGGCTCCTCCTTCCCCCACCACTTTCACCCGGAGGACCAGCTGATGATGGTCCTGCAGGGGGAGATGGAGGAGGGGATCATCGACGACTGGCTGCCGATGAAGGACCTCGACGTGATCCTGCAGCCGGGAGGGATGGTGCACGCCGCCAGCATAAGCCCCGGGGGCGTCGACGTGGTGGACGTGTTCTGGCCGGTGCGGCCCGACTACATGGCGATGGCGCAGAAGCACCGGGCGGGCTCCTGAGCGGATTCAGCGACCCCGTGCCCTGCGGCTGGTCAGAGAGCCGGCGGTTCACGGTTGGACGGACCCGCTGATCCAATCGAGGGGAACACCGAGTAACCGCGGGTAACCCCCTTCCAACCAAAGCCCGCCTCCCACCGGGCTTCGCAGACCATCGCCGCATGGCTTCGGCTCCCCTGACAGAAACTGGTTGACCCGATGAGACAGATTGTTAGGCAGCTCGACATCCTGCGGACTCTGCAGGCCCGGCGCTACGGTATGACCGTACACCAGCTTGCGGATGAATACGATGTAACTGTGCGCACCGTGCAACGAGACCTGAATGACCTGCGCGAGGCTGGGTTCATACTGGGGGAAAAACGCCGCAACAGTCGCGTCTACTACCAGTTGCTGAAGGAGACCGGGATGCCGCTGAACTTTCCGGTCATGGAGGTCGCGGCCATGATCTTCGCCGAGCGAGCCGGCCTGGGGCTGGTGGGAACCCCGTTCGGAGAGCATCTGCGCTCGGCCGTTCGCAGGCTGACCGAGACGATGCCCCAAGAGGGGCGGCGATTCTTCGAGCGGGCCGCCGAGGCCTACGTGCCGCTGGCACGCGGGCACAAGCCGTACGAGGAGGCCCGGGAACTGCTCGAGAAACTGCACGATGCCATTCTCGAGCGCCGCGTCTGCCGGGTGAGTTACCGCTCCCCCGCGGCGGAGAACGCAAGGAAGTACGAGATCGAACCGCTGCGCCTCCTGCACTACCGGGGCGGGCTGTACGTGATCTCCCGGGTGCCTTACTACGACAGCCTGATCACACAGGCAGTGGAGCGCTTCGAGGCGGTAGAGGAAACGGGGGAGACGTTCGAGCCGCCGGACCACCTGCCGATCGACGAGCGGGTGAGCGATGCTTTCGGGGTTTCGTACGAGGAGCCGATGGAGGTGGCGGTCCGGTTTACGGAGGAACAGGCCCCATATATAAGGGAAAGGATCTGGCACCCCAGCCAGGAGCTGGAGGAGCTGCCGGACGGGCGGGTGGTGCTGCGGCTGCGGGCAGGCGGGTTCTACGAGATCAGGAGTTGGGTGCTGAGCTTCGGGGCCGCGGCCGAGGTGCTGGGGCCGGAAGAGCTGCGGGAGGCGGTCCGGGCGGAGATGCGGGCGGCTCTGGGGCTGGATGCCGGGGGTGCGACATGATCTGTCGCATCAATTTGATAGGTTCCTCTCCTACCATAAAGGAGCTATCAGATGTGTACCAGCATTTATTTTACCGTAGCTTGCCATGTAGTCTGCGAAGATCCAGAGGAGCCGAGGGGCCAACAAGAGCAGAGAGCGGAAGTCGAACCGGCGGTAGATGAGGCCCTCATTGTGTTTAAATTGTCCGATTCCTCCTATGGTGAGGACGGCAATATCGTCTTGGAAGATGTCCGGATCACCCCATCAACTTACGAAGCCCTGTACCTTTTAATAGGCCTGATTGACCGAAGAGTTGGATACTTTCCGCTCGACACTCTGTTTTGGGTAGACTCACAGACTTTCGCCGTCTCCGAGGGTAAGCTCGAAGTCGCAGACGCCGATAAGGAACTCCTAGCAACGGTGCGAGAATTTTTTTTCGAGGATCCGGAATTTCTCGCCAATTTGGCGTGGCCACGGGAGATCGGTCGGTTGCCGCTGCATGAACGGGAAGATCATGAATCATCAAGCTGATTTGAAACTCCGACATAGCGGATTTCTCTTCCTAAGGGGAGGTCACTCGGGGCGTATTTCCTCATAAATCGATCCCGTGATGGAGTCCTGATTTCATTCATTCATCCATGCGAGAAAACTAATTTTGAGAATTTGCATCCATCGGGGGACCAAGGAGATCGGCGGCACCTGTATCGAGATCGAGGTGCAAGGAAAGCGCGTCGTGCTCGACGTCGGCCTGCCCCTGGACGCGCCCGAGGAAGAACACAAAATTCTGCTTCCCCAGGTTTCCGGTTTCCGGGAACCGGACGACAGCCTGCTGGGGGTCGTAATCTCGCATCCCCATCAGGACCACTACGGTCTGGCGCGAAACATCCGCCCGGAGGTCCCGGTCTACATCGGAGAGGCAGCACACAACATTCTCAAGGCCGCAAGCCCCTTCGTACGGAACGGCCACGATTTCGACAATCCTCGTTTCATCTCTCACGAGACGCCGGTGGAGATCGGCCCGTTTCGCATCACGCCCCATCTCGTCGATCACAGCGCCTTCGACGCCTACGCCCTGCTCGTCGAGGCCGGCGGCAGGCGGGTCTACTACTCCGGGGACTTCCGCGCGCACGGCCGCAAGGCATCGCTGATCGGGGCGGTGATCGAACGTCCGCCCGGGGAGATCGACGTTCTCCTGATGGAAGGAACGACGATCGGAAGGACGGGGAGGAGCGAGGGGTTCCCCACCGAGACCGACCTTGAGAAGGAGTTCGTCAAGGTTTTCAAGGAGACGAAGGGCCTTCACTTCGTCTGGACCTCACCGCAGAACATCGACCGGATGGTGACGATCTTTCGCGCCGCCAGGCAGACGGGCCGCGCCTTGCTCATCGATCTCTATGCCGCCTTGGTCCTCGAAGGGACGGGAAGGGACACCATCCCGCAGTCTCATTGGGATGGGGTGCATCTCTATATCCCGTACAGGCAGCGGGTGTTGATCAAGAACGAAAAGCGGTTCGACGATCTCGGACGGCACAAAGCGAACCGGATATTCCCGCAGGACCTGCGCGGCCTGGGCGGACGAGCCGTCATGCTCTTCCGCCCCATGATGATGAGGGATCACGGCGTTCGGGGAGTGCTCGACGGCGCCGGGCTCACCTATTCAATGTGGGAGGGTTATTTGAAGGAGAGAAGCACGCAGATAGTCACGAATTGGCTCGAAGACAAAGGAATTCCCTGGCAGGTCGTTCACACCTCCGGGCATGCTTCGGTGACCGACCTGGCACGCTTCGCCGCCGCCCTCGCCCCGCGGCGGCTGGTGCCCATCCACTCGTTCGAAACGGGGCGGTTCGCGGAGTTTTTCGACAATGTCGTTCTGCAGGAGGACGGCGTCTGGTGGGATGTCTAAAACTTAAAACCAAATACGGAGGGAAAGATGCGCAGGCTTGATTGCGATTTTCTGAATGATCTGAAGGACGAAGATGGAGTGTTGGCTGACCTGACGAAGATGGTTCGATCAGACACAAGCCTCTGTCTTGAATTGAGGGGGAAGTCAATCAACATCTACTACCGGGGTGGTAGTCTGATGAAGGTCGGGAAGAAATCCCCAAAGGAGTACACCGTCTTCTTCGATCAGGAATACGGAAAGGTTAAATGCCTCCCAGCCGGCGATATTCGAAAGAAGGATGACGTCGAAAAATGGCTGAAGGTGTCGCCCATGCTCAAGCAGGCGATGGATCGCTATTTCGGAAAGCATCGAGTGGACGAACGCGAGTTCCAGCAACTCATCGTGCGGGACAACAACTTCGGGAGCATTGCAAATTCCACGGACTACTACATCTGCGACATTGAATACACCAGCGAGAATGGGCGGTTCGACATGATTGCGGTGCACTGGCCATCGACGACGGCGGAGCGTATGAAAGAAAACGGTCGGCGACTCGTTCTTGTTGAGATGAAACACGGAGATGGCGCGCTGACCGGCACCGCGGGGCTCCACAATCACATTAGGGATGTGAACAAATATCTTGAAGATCCTGACAAAGTGGAGAACTTGAAGGAGGACATGGTAAATGTCTTCAACCAGAAACAAGGCTTGGAACTCATCGAATGTAAAAGGGATCTATGTAGCTTCAGCGAAGAGAGGCCGATTCTTCTACTGGTGTTAGCAAACCACGATCCTGAAAGTTCGAAACTTCGTGATTTGCTCGACACCCTCCCCGACAGTCCTAAGGCCGACCTGCGCATCGCAACGGCGAGCTTCTTCGGATACGGTCTGTACGACCAAGGGATTCACAAAGTCGACGAGGCGAAGAACCGTTTCGGTGGCTACATCTTTTCAAAGGGCTCACCCGGGCCCGAGGCATGATGATAAAGGTGATCCAGACGCCTCTACCAAAGACCCTGTGGTCAACAAACAAGTGAAGAATCCTGGCCATTTCTCAGGAAATCCTGCCGATACAGGTAGTGAAAGACCCGGAACATGAGCAGCGACCCACGGATACTGTTGGTTCAGGAACGCCTGGAGAATGACCTCACACTTGGCGAAAGTCACTTCCGGGAGTTCAAGAGCGCTCTCGAAGGACCTGAACGGAAGCGCCGGCGGCAGGTGAGCCTGGTAGCCAGAGACATCGGCGAGACTCTCGTGTCATTCGCCAATGCGGATGGAGGGACGTTGATCGTCGGGGCCGAGGACGACGGGACAGTATCCGGGGTCGAATACGCGGACGACAAACTGGAAGTGCTACGGAACGCCCCCCAAACCCATGTCCACGCGGACACTCCGTTGCCCGGAGTCAGAACCCGTCTGGTACCGGTAAGGGACGAGACCGTTCTGGTCTTCGACGTGCAAAAAGGAACTCGATACATCCATCTTACCAGTGACGGGCGATGCCTGCAGCGAAGGGACACGGACACCGTACCCGTAGCTTCGGAGCAAATCCGGTTCGAACGTCATGAACAGTTGGTGAACGCCGTCGCCCTGTCAGGCTGCCGTGTCTCAGCAGCCAGAGCCCTCGCTGCTGCCTTCAACCCACTCCGCCATTCGCTAATATCAGCCCGCAACCATTCCGCCCCCCGGGCCCCAAGCTGCCAGGGAACTGAACGGTTACCGTAGAGTAGCCACTTACCCCACGGGGTTCACACAAGGACAGAGAGATGAAAGAATTTACAGATGAAGAGAAAAACTGGCTGGTGTGTTACTGCATAGAGACCAAAGACAATACCGAAATCGCGCTTGCAATCGGTCAGTTGCAAATTGAACTACGGGAAAAAATCTTGCTTTCGTTTGTAAAGAAATTAAAAGAGAGTGTCGAGAAAAAACTTAAGGAGAGCGACCGTCCTTGGAAATCAGACGTTCAAAAGGTCTCTCTCGAAAAAGGGTCGTCGGGTATAGAGAAACCGATCTACAAAATGAACATGGAGAAGCGAGAGATCCAAATTCACCTTGTCTGTGCTTTCCAGAAATGTGGTGAGAAGGATGAGAAATATGATTTTTGGGTAGGAATACCTTCAGCAAACACAGAATGTCCACATAAAGATCTTCTCGATTCTTGTTTCCTGGTTGAGGGCGTGAAACTAGAAAGCGATCCTAAGAAGTATTATGAATGGCTCTGGTGGTTCTATCCCAAGGGATACAAGGGAGACATAAGCACGCTGCATCACGACAACGAGAAGATCGACGAATTTGCAAGGTTATTGATCCTTTCCACGGAGATCATTTCGAAGGGATTGGAGAAGTGAAAGTGGGCGGCACGAGTTTCGACCAAGAGATCCCACGATTTTTCGAAGGTGCCCAAAGAGTTTTGAAAGGTTTGCAGGAACCCCGCCTTACCAAGCTAAAACGAGAGACTCCGAGGTTCTTCTATGGGGCTAGGCAAGGTCTTGACATTCTAAGGCCAGTCGTAATTGAGCTTGACCGCCACTTGGCCAGGAAGTTCAACTATTTTTACGCCATCGCCCTTTTCAAATCTATCAAAGCCGAGGAACGGATGTCCTATGTATTCGCCTACCTCCTCGATCCCGATGGACCTCACGGGCAACAGGATCTGTTTCTGACCGCTTTTCTGAACCACTTGCGAGAGAACCAAAAGACGCAGTCGGCAATGAAGCGGATTCTTCCGGACGGTTCTACTTGGTCACATGTGCAAGTCTACTGGGAAGCGCGGACTACTCACATCGACCCCTCGAAAAGGATCGATATCGTGATCTCCATGCGTGTCGAGGGAAAGGCGGAGCCGGTGGGGATTGGGATTGAGAGCAAGGCCATGGGCGCGTCTGACCTGGACAACCAGGTCAGCGCTTACGCCAAAGAGCTTCATGAGAGGTATGGCGAGGACTTCATGCTCATCTACCTCACCCCGTATGCAACAGACCCTGCCCCGAACAGTATTCCATGCGAGGAACGCAAGGAGCTTGCGGAGAAAGGCCAGCTCGCCAACGCATCGGTCCGAGAATGGGCTAATGGTTGGCTGAGGCGGGCAGAAGATGGAGTGAAAGCCGAGCAAGTTCGCTGGTTCGTGGCCGACTTCCGCAAAGCGCTGGCCGGGAGATTTCCGGCCCGGAAGAGGACGCCGAGCACTAATGTGACACCTGCGACATGATCCGTCGCACCCCCGGGGTAGGTTCACCGGTTGCACACACGACCCATCCCCCGGAGGCGCGACATGCCCACCAAGAAGGAACCCACCCAACGCCACAGCCTCGGTAATCGCCCCCACGATAAGGGCGGCCACATCCACCTGCTCGAGATACCTACCGAGCCCCCCACCCTCGAAAACGAATGGCTCGCGGCGAGCGGTATCGAAGAAGATCCTCCCTTCTTACCGGACTGGCAGTTCCGGAATGGACACCGGCGAGGAGAGAGACGCTTCGAGGCAGTTGAGGGTGCGCACGTGGTGGTCTTCGATCTCGAAACCCAGCTCAGCGCCGACGAGGTGGGCGGCTGGAACAATGTGAGCCTTATGCGCGTGTCCTGCGGTGTCGCCTGGGACAGCCGCGAGGCCCGTTTCATCACCTATTTCGAAGATCAGATAGATGAGCTGATCGGCTTGCTGCGGAGAGCCGACCTCGTAGTCGGTTTCAACGTCATCGGCTTCGACTACAGGGTGTTGCGCGGTTACTCGCGCTACGACTTCCGCAAACTGAAAACCCTCGACATCCTGCGCGAAGTGCACGCGTACCTGAACTACCGCGTCAGCCTCGACAGCCTGGCAGCAGCGACCTTCAACGCTGTGAAAACGGGCGACGGTCTTCAGGCCCCTGCACTGGTGGAAACAGGGCCGTCTCGACCTCATCGAGGAGTACTGCCGGCAGGATGTCCAGCTCACTCGCGATCTATTCCGCCACGGCCACGACAAAGGGTTCCTGCTCTTCGACAGCAAGAACGGGGACCGCATGCGCGTACCAGTGTCCTGGCGCGACCAGGTGAATAGCCGAGGCTGAGGGCCCGGGGGTTCAAAGAGAACGGGAGACATTGCTTTCTCATTATGCTCAAGGGCTTGCTCACGTTGCCCGTGGGCAAGGAACCCAGCCCCCGGGCAACCCCCCCACCAGTAAAGCCCTCAGCGCCGTAGCCTCGACGACGGGCATCCTCCTTCCCCCCGCCGTTTCGGCTTAGAAGGCTGCTCAAAAAAGTTCAGTCCCGCGACATGATCTGTCGCACCCCCGTGGTAGGTTTATCAATGCGTATCCGTCTCCGATAGCGGAGGCTCGCAGGACAGGACCGTCCGGCATATCACAAACCACAGGAGGCCTCGTGAAAAAAATCAACTACATCATCATTCTGCTGCCCATTCTACTCTACGGTTGCACGTCGGTTACCACGAAGGGACAAGCCCTCATCGCCGGCGGAGCTTCCGACACCGTCTTCGACCGGGTTCTGCAAGCGGTCGTTGAAACGGATCTCGAAGTAATCAACACCGACAAAAACACCGGCCTGATCGCGGCCAAAAAGGCTACCGCATCCCACGATGTGAACCTGAACATTACGCTGTTCGTAAGAGATGTGCCCGCCGGCATAGCGGTCGAAATCACCTCTACCTTGGGCAACCCGGTGGGGTTCGGTCTCACAAGAAAAGTGATAGAAGAACTACACCAACGCCTGGCTGTTCACCTGCCCGAAGCCTCCTTCACTATCGACGAAAAACCCTACCAACCGTAACCTCAGGTGAGGGTTTCGTGGGGTAACCCCAACACGCAAAATCCGGAGAAATCATGCTCGTATACGAACCTCCCAACGCCTACGAAAAAAAGCGTCTCCTTTTCTATCTTCGCAATCTTGCCTCACGTATTCATCGCGCCAGTCCGGAAGCAAGGAACCTGACTCAGTGGGTTATGGAAAACCTCGAGTTGCTGGGGCTGGAATGCGAGAATAATGAAGAGTTAGAGCTGGAACTGTACAAGATCCGGGCAGGGAAGTACCTCGAGAAAGAGCTCCCCAGGAAGGATTGGCACCGTCTTTTGAAGACCCTTGAGACCCTGTATTCGAAGATGTCTTCCGGCGAGGGTGTTCAGGAAGACCTCGCGGCTAGGCGGCTTCGACAGCTCGGCCGGGAGATGGACTTCGAGCCCGAGGATGTCGCGATTCTGGAGATTTGGATCCGAAGTCGTACGCAGGCGGTCATAGAAAATTTAGTCGAGTCTGTTTACGAATCCTGCTCAGGCCATCTCCGAAGAAGATTTTTCAACGTTACGACTCCCTTTTTGTCCCGGGTCCTTGGCGTATCGGTTGGCTTTCTCCGCGCCCGATTGGCGCCCGATGCTCCTCTGGTAAGGTCCGGATTAGTGTCGGTAGACGACGACGGAGACATCGAAATCGTCAAGCGGCTGTACCGGCTGGTCACCGTCACGGATGCCGGGCTCGACGTGCGCCACCTGCTGCTCAATAGGGCAACCCCGGAGGAGCTGGCGTGGGAAGACTTCGACCATGTCGCGGAGCAGCGGGACCACATCCAAAAGGTGCTGAAGGGAGCCCTGAATTCCCGCGCCGAGGGGGTTAACGTTCTGGTGTACGGACCGCCGGGTACCGGAAAGACAGAGTTCTGCAAAACCCTTGCCGCCCGGGTTCAGGCGAACCTCTACAGTGTGGGCGAAGCGGACGGGGAGGGCGAGGAACCAAGCCGGCGGGAACGGCTCCAGGAGCTTCAGGTCGCCCAGAACTTGCTGGCACCTGGCCGTGGGTCGATCCTGCTTTTCGACGAGATGGAGGACCTGCTCTCGAATCCGGGTTATGGTTGGATTCCCTTCTCCTCCCACGGCTTTTCCCCGCTTCGGTCGGGCGGCTCCAAGGTGTACCTGAACAGGCTGCTCGAACGCGCCCCGGTGCCGACGCTCTGGACAACGAACTCGGCCAGGGAGACCTGTCCCACGGTTCTACGGCGCATGACTTTCGCCCTGGAGCTGCGGCGACCCACGCGCTGGACCCGGGCGCGAATATGGAGCCGGGAGCTGGAGCGCCACGGCATCGAAGCGACCGAGGAGGATGGTCAATCTCTTGCAAAGGAGTTCGAAGTTGCACCTGGCGTTGCTTCCGGGGCCATTGCTGCGGCGAGCCTCTGCGGTGGAGACCTCACTGCAGTACGCCTTGGCGTGCAAAGCCTTTCCCGGGTGATTTCTGGAGAGAAGCCGGCCATAAATCAGGGGGCGCCAGAGAGGTTCGACCTCGCCCTGATCCGGGCCGATGTCGACCCTGTCGGGTTTGCCGAACGCCTGGAAAAAACCGGGGGAAAGCAATTCTCCCTCTGCCTGCAAGGTCCGCCCGGATCAGGAAAGAGCGCCTTCGTCCGCTACCTTGCCGAGCGGCTCGGCCTCCAAGTCACCCAGAAGCGGGCTTCCGACCTGATGTCGATGTGGGTCGGAGAAACCGAACGGCATATCGCCGACATCTTCGCAGAGGCGCGCGCCGAAGGCTCCATCCTCGTCTTCGACGAGGCCGACTCCCTGCTCGCCGACCGCCGCGGCGCCGTGCGCTCCTGGGAGGTCAGCCAGGTCAACGAAATGCTGACCTGGATGGAGAGCCATCCCCTGCCGTTTGCGTGTACAACCAACTTCGGGGAAACCCTAGACCCGGCAACCCTGCGGCGATTCACTTTCAAGATCGCCCTGGACTATCTCACCCCAAGTCAGTCCATGGCGGGGTTTCGTAACTACTTCGAGTCCGAGGCTCCGGCTGAAGTCGAAACCCTGACCAACCTCACCCCGGGGGATTTCGCAGTGGTTCGACGAAAAGCGGAGATTCTCGGCCATCTGCAGGACCCGAAGGTACTCGCACAATTGCTGGAAGCCGAGTCCAGGGCCAAACCGGACCACCGACCAAAGATTGGCTTTCGGAAATAGCCTTGGCAGGTTCGCGGGGTAGCAGCGGGAAGCACTCGATCAGTTTACCGTACCCTGCCAACTCCGAAGTGCGTGCCTTGAATCGGGGAACCGCCAGGGGGGAAGGAAGGAATGATCGACGACTACCGGAGGTTGTTGTCAACCTTTGTTATTCATTCAACCCGCGCATAAGCGGACATAGGCGCTTCCGAGACCCCTTTGCTTAGCCTCAGAGGCTTGCGTCCCTTCTATAGTCGGCTTTTTGGGTAGAGCCGTCTCCTTATCTCTACCGACCTTGTTGAAATTGTACGCGCCTTCTCGAAGACGCTTGCCTTTGCGAGCCCATCATCCCGACCGACCCGGCCTGCGCTTACGCCATCGCCGCGTCCACCGGTTTGAGCGTGGCCAGAAATCTCCACAGACGATCCCAGGCAGCCGCCGTCCCTTGGGTCAGGATGACGCCCACCCTGCGCCCATGCAAGGTGACGCGGGACGGCAGGCGCAGGTAGCGCCGTCGAAAACTGTCCAGGCTCAGGGCCGTCGTCGAGCGTCCGTATGTGCGGGGCCGCCCGCGTCGGGCCTCGGCGCGTTCGGCGGCCTGGCGGCCCAGGTGAAGCAGGTTGTAGGCCAGCAGGTTCAAGGTCAGAAGCGCCTGGTTGGCAGCGAAGGCATCCCGGGACGGGGTGCGCTGACGCGGCTCTCGACCCCGGTAGTGTTGCTTGCGACGGGTGGTAGAGGAGAGCTGAGGCTGGAGGGTGGAGCTCAACTCGCCGAGCATGCGCTCGAAAAGGCCGCGCTGACGATAAAAGGCGACCAGGTCGCGGCCGCTCATCGTCTGGGGACTCTGGTCGGTGATCAGGAAGAAGTGGCGGGCGATGGGCAGCTCTTCCGTCTCGGAAGGGACCAGGACCAACACCACCCGCCGGGGCTGCGCCCAGGACCTGGCTTGATAGCGCAGCTCGCGACAGCGAAAACCCTCTTCCCGCAGCTCTTCCGGGTGCTGCGCCAGCTCCTGCTGATAGCCTTCCACCCAGGCACGAGCCAGCTCCTCCAGGCGCGCATTCTTCTTGATGCGCGCCACGTACGAGGTGTCGGCCCGCGCTTCCAGCTCACTCAGGAAAGACCCGCTCACCGAGGCCGCGTCGAAGCGCAGGATGAGGCGCCGGGCCAGATGCGACTGAATCCAGTCCAAGCGCTTGCCGAGAGCCTCTGAGGCGCCCTCATGGGCGTGCACGTTGCCCGGCCGCAGCACGGCACCGAAGAAATCGCCCGTCTGCGCCGAGCCGAGGAGCAGGGGATGGTACCCCGAGGCGTGGAAGTAGCCGTTGTATTCGACCCCCGCCTGGTGCCCGTGCGCCGGCATCGGCAGGGCATCCATGTCGACGGCCAACTCCTCGTATTTCATCCGTCCTTCCAGCAGCCGGCAACGAGACCGGGCGCTGCGCAGGACGGCTTCCTCCAACACCTCGCGGTTATAGGCAGTCGAGGCTTGCTCGAGCAGGCGCGACAGCGTCGGCTGACTGGCCAGTCCCTGCGGCCGGTCTTCGTCGCCGCTGCGCAACGGCGCCTGCCCTTTGCGATCGCTGACCGCCAGACGCAGGATCGGATCTTGGCGCAACGCGTCGGCGTCGGCGGCGTGGGTCCAGCCCTGTGCCAGCAGCACGATCTGTGTGCGCAGCAGCTCCGGCAGCGGGTGCGTGATCTGGTCTTGGGTACGGAGATCCTCGAAGTGGGCGTCGACCCAATCCAGAACCCGGCTGTGTTCGAGCAGTTGACGCAACATCAGCGCACCGGTGTCGCTGCCAAGGTGGGTGGGGCGGGCTTCGATGTGGATGGAGCGGTTGAAAGACGGCTGAATCGGCCCGGCTTGCTCGGACTCGGTGTGTGACGGTAATTCACCCATTGGGTGTCCTACTGTGTGATGGGTTCAAAGGGCGATACTGCCTTGTGTTTCCCTCTGAAATCTAAGCATGGGAGGCACCCAGTACAGCCCTCTCCACTAAAATTCCATGAATAACAAGGGTTGATAGCGCAGCTCGCGACAATTTCAGTCTTTGCCCATGCTACGCGACAAAACGAGAAAGACCCCCCCCCTGAATTGACAAGAGATTAAGTTTGGCGTGCCGAAGTCCATGTTTCCCCGATCACCAAGAGCAGGTCTATATCACCTCAAACTACAGATTTATACACGGCGATGCAATGGCACCTGCCATGGCACAAAGCCCGGGTCAAGTTCCTCGCCGCCTGGGTGTTAGCCTTAATCCAGGTGACCAAGGTAAACCTGGTTCGCATCGCCAACGGCTTGAATGGAAACGCCGATAGAAAATCAAACTATCGTCGCATCCAACGCTTCTTTGCTCTGTTCGACCTCGACTATGATCGGCTGGCCGAACTGGTGGTCAGGCTCGGATGGGACCCGCCATCTCCTGCTGTCTCCGATGGACCTGCTGGAGAAGCGGGCGGCTCTGGTCCCCCCGCCCCGGTTTCATCTCCTGCGCTACCACGGGGTCCTGGCGCCCCGGGCCCGGGCCCGCGACCGCATCGTGCCGGCCCTGCCGGTTGCCGAGCCGGCGGCGGCGGACGGCTCGGCGAGCGCTGCGTCCTGCGGCCATCGACTGCGCTGGGCGACCCTGCTGGCGCGGGTGTTTTCCTCCGACCTCAGCGAATGCGCGGCCTGTGGCGGTCGCCTGAGAATCCTCGCCGCCCTGACCGGTCCGGCCTCGATCCGGACCTATCTGGAGGGGGTAGGGCTGCCGGCGATGCCCCCGCAGAGGGCCCCGCCTGAGCCGCTGTTCGAGTTCGCCGCCTGACCTGCCTTCTCGACCCGTCGCCGTCGCCCGGATACGGGCCTACAGGCAACCAAACTGTACTGCGAGCTCGGCCGAAGGACTGGCAAACGATCCTCAGGGAGCTGCCTGACCCTAGCGGTGCGCTCAGCGCCTTGACCCGAGAGTCCAAAAAAGGTGCCTCATTTTACCTATACTCTATACTCTCGTCACGGTCTTCTGACGGAAACGATCAGAGAATGGATGCCGAGCCGCTTCCAGGTGCCCTTCCGGTACCGGGGACGACTGCGAAGATTCCCGATATCCGGTCGAGGCCGTGTGTTACGGTGCATCGGTATAGTGGGTCAGATATGCCGCTAGTCCTGAAGGCGTCCCTCCTCGGGCACCGGCTGTCTGCACCCGCTCCGACCACCAGCAAAGGAGAAAACGATGCCGGTAGACGATTCTGAAAATAAGCACCATGGTGCCAAAGCCAACTTGGACCACATCTACAATCAGCCGGACCCCAGGGCCTACTATTCCGAGCTGCGCAAGCTCGACTACGCGACCCCCAGCGCCAGCAAGCCCCTATTCCTCAAACTGATTTCCCGTCTGCAGCGTTTGCGTGAGAAGTCCATACGCGTGCTGGATCTCGGCTGCTCGTATGGCGTGAACGGAGCCCTTCTCAAGCACGACATGACGATGCCCCAGCTCTACGATCACTGGGGCCAGGACCGGCTGCAGGATGCGAGCCCGGAGGAGGTCATGGAGCATGACCGACAATTCTTCGCCGATCGGGAAGAATCGCACGGCTTCGAAGTCATCGGCCTCGATCGGGCGGAACGCGCGGTCGCTTTTGCCGAGGAGACCGGGTTGATTGACGAGGGAGTGGTCGCGAATCTGGAGGCTGGCCCGCTCCTCGATTCGGCAATGCCGGAGCTGGCTGACATCGATCTGATGACCTCGACGGGCTGCATCGGCTACGTCACGGAAAAGACCTTCGAGCGGTTGCTGCCGACCGTGACCAGGGGCGATCTGCCCTGGATGGCCAACTTCGTGCTTCGGCTCTGGGAGTTCGAACCCATTGAGGCAACGCTGTCCGATTGGGGATATGTCACCGAGAAGCTGGAGGACAAGACATTCAAGCAGCGGCGTTTCGTCAGCGATCGCGAACGCGAGCAGGTGCTGCAGCGGCTTCGCGAGCGGGGCATCGATCCAGCCGGCAAGGAAGCCGAGGGGCATCTACACGCGGAGTTTTTCGTGTCGCGGCCAGCCGGCGATACCCGGCAAGTCTCCTTGGACACGCTGCTGGCAGGGTGACACCGGCAGACGTCGGATACCGATCCCGAGCGGCGGATGCCGCCGAACCTGTGAATCCCGAGCCCGCCCTGTCGGATGCCGGCCCCATCCAGGGTGCGGCTACGCCCGATGCCGTCCACGGGGGACAAGTGCGCCGTCGGCGGAGACGAGGCACTCCGACGCAACCGATGAGGAATGAAATGTGTGGCTTTGTCTGCCTTTGGAATCTCGATGATCCTTCGCTCGCGCGTCGGATGATCGAGAAGCTCGCCCACCGCGGGCCCGACGACCTGCGTGTGATCGATGCGCCGAACGTGCCGGCCGTCATGGCCCACTGTCGGCTGTCGATAATCGGTCCCGAAGACGGCGCCCAGCCAATCCACAGTGCCGAGAACGTGCTCGTCGCCAACGGAGAGATCTACAACCACGCGGATTTGCGGGCGATCCTTGGCGAGAGCGTCTTCCATACGTCAAGCGACAGCGAGACCATTCTGCATCTGTTCCAGTCCGACGAACTGCGGTGGATCGCGAAGCTGGACGGGATGTTTGCCTTCGTTCTGGTCACGCCGGAGCGGATCATTGCGGCGCGCGACCCGCTCGGCATCAAGCCGCTCTTCATGGCGCGCATCGACCACGGCCTCGCCTTTGCTTCCGAGTTGAAGGCGTTCGACGGTCTTGGCCTGGACGAGGTCGAAACCATCGACCCCGGCGGCATGTTCGACAGCGTCGATGGCTTTCGCGAGTGGTACCGCATGCCGCACGGCGCCGCCGTGCTGGCGCCTGGTGAGAATCCGGAACCGATCTGGCGCGAGCTGCGGCTCGTCCTCGAAGCGGCGGTGCGCAAGTGGATGGTGGCCGACGTCGAGGTCGGTGCCTTCCTGTCCGGCGGGTTGGATTCCTCAGTCATCGCAGCCCTGGCGGCGCGGGCCATCGACCGTCCGCTCAAGACCTTCGCGGTCGGCACGGCGCAAAGTCCCGACCTCGCCGCCGCCCGCGCCGTAGCCGCGCATATCGACTCGGACCACCACGAGCTCGTCTTCACCGCCGCCGACCTCGCTGAAGCCCTGCCGCACGTGATCTACCATCTCGAGAGCGCCGACGTCGATCTCGTGCGCAGCGCCATGCCGACGCATTTCGCGACCACCTTGGCGCGCCGTCATGTCAAGGCGGTGCTCACGGGCGAAGGGGCGGACGAGCTTTTCGCTGGCTACACCTACCACCACGCCTATGCCCGCAGGCCGCGGGCCCTGGCGGACGAGATCACCCGCTCGCTCGGCGCCATGCACAACATCAATCTGCAGCGCGTGGACCGGATCACCATGGCCCAGGGGCTGGAGGCGCGCACGCCGTTCCTCGATCGCGATCTCATCGACTTTGCGCAGTCGATCCCTGCATCGTTGAAGATGAACGTGGTCGACGAGCAAACCAGCGAAACGACCGAGAAGTGGATCCTGCGCAAGGCCTGCGAGGACCTGCTGCCCGCGGACCTTGTGTGGCGCAAGAAGGCGCAATTCGACGAGGGCAGCGGAACTGTCGAAGCGCTCGATGAAGCGCTTTCAACCCGTATCGTCGACACCTCGCCGGTCGATCGCGTGAGCGAAGGCCGACTATACGAGCACCTTCTTCGCGAGCAGTACGTGGAGCCCGACTTCATCCTGGCGAATGCCGGCACGTGGACGGCCGATCGGATCACGGTCTGAATGACCCTGCGGGAACGCCGTGTTCCGGGATCCCGTGCATCGCCTGCGCATCGGGAGTACCAAGATCTGTGAGGTCAAGCGGCGATGGCGACCTCCGTGTGGCTGGCGCGGGTGTTTTCCTCCGACCTCAGCGAATGCGCGGCCTGTGGCGGGCGCCTGAGGATCCTCACCGCCCTGACCGATCCGGCCTCGATCCGATGCTATTTGACCGGGGTCGGTTTGCCGGCGCGGCCCCCGGCGTTGGCCCCTGCCAGGGCCCCGCCGCAGCCGCCGTTCGAGTTCGCCGCCTGATCTGCCTTCTCGACCCGTGGCCGGCGCCGGGCGTACGGCTGGGTGTGCCCTCAACGGTCCCTCAGGCCCCGGATTGATCCGGATACGGGCGGACAGGCAACCAAACTGTACTGCGAGCTCGGTCGAAGGACTGGCAACGATCCTCGCTGTGCGCTCAGCGCCTTGACCGAAGAGTCCAAAAAGGTGCCTCATTTTACCTATACTTTTAGCTTGCAGGAGCCGAGACTAGGGTGCTCGTCGGCGTTTTTGCAAGAACCTATCTCAAAATAGGCAAACTTAAACTTGTTTCCGAAATGACAGTGATGTACCATTGGTGTATGGTCAATCTGACCGACATGCAATGGCAACGAATCCGCCATCACTTTCCTGAAGAAAATCGTCCCAAGAGCCATCCGGGTCGCAAACCGGTTTGCACGCGTGATGTTTTTGCAGCCGTTCTTTGGATTCTAAACACCGGGGCTCGATGGCCTATGTTGCCGCCGTGCTATCCGAACTACAAAACCGTGCATCGCCGTTTTCAAAACGGGTGTCGTCAAGGGGTGGTGCGCGAAGTTCTCATGGACCTGGCCCAGACCCTTCACGAGCAAGGGGGCCTGGACGAATCGGAGGCTTTCATCGACGGCATGTTCTCGGCGGCCAAGGGTGGAGGTGCCGATATCGGCCACACCAGGCGAGGTAAGGGGGTGCGGGTCATGGGGATCGTGGACGGCAATGGGCTTCCCTTGTCGGTGAGCACGCATGCAGCGAACCATCATGAAGTGACGCTGGTTCAGTCGACCTTTGACTTTTACTTGATCGAAGACCAACCTGACAACTTGATCGGCGATAAAGCGTACGACAGCGATTCGTTGGATGAAGAGCTTAAGAAAGACGGGATCGAGATGATCGTCCCGCATCGCCAGAATCGGAGCAAGCAAAAGACTCAGGATGGACGGCGATTGCGGCGATATGTGCGGCGTTGGATGGTTGAGAGATTCTTTGCTTGGCTTCAATGGCAGCGTCGAGTGATCACTCGCTGGGAATTGTATCCGGAGAATTTTCTTGGCTTCGTCCAACTTGCATCCATTTTGATTTTACTTAAACAATTTCAATTTTGAGATAGGTCCAAGAATCAGGGGAGTAGTTGATACGAGACGATTCGTAGATAACCCATGGGAGAAGCGACATGAGCCGAGTAGCTTTTCAGTTGCCCGATACAGTCTTTGAACGGCTGCAAAAACTGGCTGCCCGCACGGGACGCAGCGAAACAGAATATATGATTGAGGCTATCCGGGAGTATCTGGACGACCTCGAAGACTTGCATCTTGCCGAACAACGACTGAAGGATATTCACGAGGGGAAATCTCAGACCGTGCCGCTTGAGAAAGTCATGAAAGAGCATGGCTTGGCAGATTGAGCTTGCCAAGGATGCAGAGCGCGAATTGAGGAGAATAGACCGACAAGCGGCAAGGCGGATTCTAAGATTCTTGCATGACCGTGTTGCCACGCTGGACGACCCACGGAGCATGGGCGAAGCCCTCAAGGGTTCCAAGTTAGGCGAATTCTGGAAATACCGCGTGGGTGCTTATCGCGTAATCAGCCACATCAAGGACGATGCCTTTCTCATCCTCATTGTGAAGATTGGCCACAGGCGTGAAGTATATCGTTGAGCTTGTTGACGCCATGCGGATTGGATTTGCATTGTTATATTCAAAACAATGGATTTATAAAAACAATGAAAAGGAATGGACCCGTGATCAAGTCAACTCTAACCGATAAATGGCAAACCACCATCCCGGCCGAAGTCCGCAAGGCACTCCACCTCAAGCCTCGGCAGCAGCTCATCTATGAGTTGACTGACGGTGCCGTTTTGGTGAAACCCCAGCCCGAAACGCTCAAGGATCTATATGGCTGTCTTGCAGATGACAAGCCCTCTGCGTCTAAATCCGAGGAACGAGGAGCAGCACGCAAAGCAAGAGCGGCCAGATACGAATGATCAAGTATCTTTTAGACGCCAACGTCCTCCTTCGTTTTCTGCGCGGCGACGATGCTCAGCACTCCCCGGCCGCTCGGGCACTATTTTCGGACGCTTGCGATGGAAAATGTGTGCTGATATTAACCGAAGTGGCTGTTGCCGAAGCGGTGTGGGGTGCTCAATTCCTTCTACGAAACCGAGCGCGAACAGATTGCAGAAGGGCTGAGTAAGGTCATCATTAGTGCCGGTGTACGCTGTATGAAGCAAGATGAAATGCTCGATGCTTTGCATCGCTTTGCGACGACAAAATACGACTTTCTGGATTGCTACTTGGCTGCCCTAGCTACGGCCTCCGGCGACCATGTGGCGACATTTGATAAGGACTTTGACCGATTTGAGGATATAAAACGCTGGCAGTTCAAACGGCGCTCGCCATGAACGTATCATCAAAAGGGTAGTAATGCTTGAATAAGGGTAGTAATAAGGGTATTTACTGAAATCCCGGCTGCGAGTCGCCCAAATGTTAGACAATTGATTAAATAACGGACCACGCACCTAATCCCTAACCAAGAGCATCCATGACTACCCTGTTCGTCACCGGCGGCGCCGGCTTCATCGGCTCCAATTTCATTCGCTACTGGCTATCGACCTATCCCGACGACTGCATTGTCAACTACGACCTGCTCACCTACGCCGGCAACTTGGCCAGCCTGCAGGACGTGGAAGCAAGCTACGGCGACCGTTACACCTTTGTCCGCGGCGATATTCAGAATGCCGATCTAACCCGTCATCTCTTCGAGGTCCACCGCCCCGACTACGTGGTCAACTTTGCCGCGGAATCGCACAACAGCTTAGCCATTGTCAATCCCTCGGCCTTTTTCCAGACCAATGTAGTGGGGACGCAAAAGCTGTTGCAGGCCGCGGCCGATGTCCAAGTGCCGCGCTTCCACCACATTTCCACCTGCGAAGTGTACGGCGATCTGGCCCTCGATGCAGATGAGTCGTAACCGTTCAGTCCCCCCTGCAGTAGTTTGCGCATTTAAAGAAATACCCAGCGAGTTTTCGGGTTCGTCGGTATTTTCGGGATTGGTTGTGTGTTGCAGATTCTCCGGATACGGCGACCCCCATGAAAAGACCTCCTGAGAGTGCGATTTCCGAAAGGCTATATCCGGGTTTTTCAAAGGACATTTTATAGCATGTACAGAGAGAGATATTGAGTGATTCACACGGTACGGAATCGGGCCGGAATCTGCGCAGGGATATCGAGGTCTCCGACGCACAGGTAAATGAGGTCGGCAAAGGCATCCAGAGATTTAAATCCACTGGCTCGATTCTTGACCATGCGGATGATTCGATTGAGCCCTTCGGCGGCGGCGTTGGTCAGGTGCGTGTCGACGAAGGCCGTGATGCCGGCCGCATGCTTGCGCACCGTGTTGACGAACCTGCGCAGGGGCTCCAGGCGGCTGCGCAGGGCCGCCGTCGTCCACTTCTTGAGGAAGCGTTCGGCGGCTCAGCGCGCCTTGTAGCGCCAGAAGTGCTCGAACTCGTCCTTCAGGCGCCAGGCGCGGTAGATGCGGCGGTTGGCCTTCTCCAGGGTTTGGAGCGTGCGCCGGTCCTTTGGCGAGCGCCGGGCGGAGTGATGCAGCAGCACCCAGCGCAGGCCCTTGAGCAGCTTGCGGTCCTCGCCGCAGGCTTGCCGCCACTGTTCCTTGCGCACCTCGTCGACGGCTTCGTTGAGGGCCTTGACGACGTGGAATCGGTCCAGGACGAGCTGGGCGTTGGGGCAGTGCTGGCGGATGGCGCCGATGAAGGTCTCGCTCATATCGCAGCAGGCCCAGCGGATACGGGCCTTCCGGAAGGCGCTGAGATGGTCCCGGAAGAACGTATCGATCGTTTCGCGGGCCTTGCCCTTGCCGATCCAGACGACACAGGAGCGCTCCAGGTCGTAGACCAGGGTGGCGTATTTATGGCCCTTGGCGTAGGAGATCTCGTCGATGCCGAGGGTCGTCAGCCCGCGGAGGCGATGGCCTGTACGCCGGCGCTCGATGAGCCGGTGCACCTGGTCGGACAGGGTCGAGGGAGCCAGGCCCAGCAAGCGCGCGGCGGTGACCTGCGGCATCCACTGGCAGTAGGTCAGCAGCAGGTATTCGAAGCGGTAGCTGACCCGGGCCGAGGGCGCTGCCCAGGGCACCTCCTCGACGTGCCGGCCGTGGGTCGGACAGCGGATCTCTCGAGGGCGGTGGTACAACCAGACGGTACGGCCGCAAACGCGGACGTCGCGCCAGCGGCGGGGCTCCATGATCCGTACGATCTTGCCCCGGCGCCCACACTGGGGACACCGGCACCCATTCTTGTGGGGCTGCACCGCAACCACGACGGCCGCTTCCTCCCCGCGTCCTTCGAAGCACACGTCGACAGCGCCAAACCCCTTGAACTTGAACAGCTTGGAGACGAACTTCATAGCGGTCATAGGTCGCCTTCCCTTCCCTTTCCTGGGGAGTGCTTGATGGGGATACACCAAGCATAGGGAACGACCTATGGCCTGGTCATGTACTCAGATGAACAGCAAGGGCTCAGGTACTTTCCGTACTTACGTTTCGGCGTTGAAAAACCCGGATAGACCCTTCCGAAAGCGACCTGCGCCAGCGCATTGTCCAGCTCGAGCAAATCGTGGAACAACAGACGGCGCGCATCGCCGAGCTGGAGCAGGAATTGGCCCGCCGCAAGGGGCGATCCCGCCGCGGTGCCCGGGCCGCCTCGTCGCAATCGGGCGCTTCCTCCTCGCCGCGCACCGACACCTCCCGACGCCGGTCCTCGGGGCGCTCGCCGGGCGGACAGCCCGGGCACGAAGGACACGGCCGCTCGTGGGTATCGGTCGAGCAGGTGGACGAACGGATCCCGGTCAAGCCCAGCCAGTGCCACGGATGCGGGCACCCGTTGACGGGAGACGATCCTCATCCGCAGCGTCACCAGGAAGTCGTCCTCCCGCCGCTGCGGGCCGAGGTCATCGAGTATCAGCTGCACACCCTGCGCTGCGCTCACTGCGACCGCCTGACCGCAGCCGGTTGGCCCGAGGGCGTATCGCGGCACACCTTCGGTCCTAGCGTGCAGGCCTGGGTCGGCCTGCTGGCCGGGGCCTACCGGCTGAGCAAGCGCAACATCCGGGCGCTGTTGTCCGACGCCTTCGGCCTCGAGGTGTCGCTGGGTACGGTCAGCCGGCTGGAACAGGAAGTGGCCGCGGCCCTGGCGGGTGCGGTCGAGGAGGCGCGCGCCTTCGTTCGCCGACAGGGCCTCGTCAACGTCGACGAGACCGGCTGGCGCCAGGGCCCGCGCCAAGGCCTGGTTGTGGACCGCGGTGACCGAGGGCGTCACCGTATTCTCCATTCGCCCCAGCCGGGGACGCGACGGGGTCGATGAGATGCTGGGTGCGGATAACACGGCGGTGGTCGGCTGCGATCGCTATTCGGCCTATGGGCATCTGCCGCTTCGACGCCGGCAAGTGTGCTGGGCGCATCTGCGGCGCGCCTTCGAGGAGTTCGTGGCCCGGGGCGGAGAGGCCGGGCGCGTCGGTCACCACCTGTTGGACCGCAGCGAGCAGCTGTTTACCTGGTGGCATCAAGTCCGCGACGGCACCCTGTCCCGCGCCCGCTTCCAGGACTATATCGACGATTTGTGTCTGCGCTTTCGTTTTCATTTGTGCTATGGGCAGCGGTTCGCCGACGCCAAGACGGCGGCCACCTGCGCCAATCTCCTCGACCTCGGGCCGGCCCTGTGGACCTTCGCACGCCGGCCCGGCGTCGAGCCGACCAACAACGAAGCCGAACGAGCCCTTCGCCATGGCGTGTTGTGGCGTCACACCAGCTTCGGTACCCACAGTGCCGAAGGCAGCCGTTTTGTAGAGCGCCTGCTCACGGTGCGCGATACCCTGCGCCAGCAGCAGCGCAACGTCCTCGACTATCTCAGGATGGCCTGTGACGCGGCCGTGTCTCAGCAGCCGGCGCCCTCGCTGCTGCCTCCAACCCACTCCCCCATTCGTTAATATCAGCCCGCAACCATTCCGCCCCCCGGCCCCAATCTGCCAGGGAACTGAACGGTTACGATGAGTCCTTCACCGAGGAATCGCCCTATCGGCCGCGCACTCCGTACAACGCGGCCAAGGCTGCGGCCGACTTGGCCGTGCGCGCTTATGGCCACACCTTTGGCTTGCCCGTGACGCTGTCGAATTGCTCCAACAACTTCGGCCCCTATCAATTCCCGGAAAAAGTCATCCCCTTCTTCGTCGTCCGCCTGCTCACCGGCCAGAAGATGCCGTTGTACATTCTCGAGCCAGAACCGCCGCGAGTGGCTCCACGTCGATGACCACTGCCGGGCCATCGACCTAGTGCTGAAAAAAGGCGAGATCGGCCATACGTACAACGTTGGCAGCGGCATTGAAAAAGACGTCGAAACCATCGCCGACCTGATCCTCGACGCCTTGGGGATGGACGCCGGGCACAAAACCTATGTCGATGACCGGCCTGGCCACGACCGGCGCTACCTACTTGATTCAAGCAAAATCCGCATCCAATTGGGTTGGGAACCGCAAGTTGATTTTGCCCAGAGCTTCCGCGATACCGTCCACTGGTACCGCGACAACGAAGCTTGGTGGGCAAGTCCCATTTTCAGTTGAAACAAAGCACAGGCTCGGTTGAATAGATCAGCCCGTCATAGCGAGCTGTTTGATACCGAGCTCGCCTTGCAGGGCGTGCCGCATCGTCGGTAAGTGACGGTAGCCCTTGACCCGGCGCAGACGCGGTTCGATGTCCAACAGCGCCGTGGCTACCCAGCGGTGACGCTGCGATGAGTTGCTCCAGCGCCGCACGTTATGCGTCAACTGCTCCAGGAGACCGTTGACGTTCTCGATGCAGTTGGTGGTACGGAAGGAATTCTTCAACATCGGCATCACTCCCAAGCGGTGCAGGGTGAGGGTCTCTTCCAGGCCTTCCTCGAGGCTGCGCAGGGCGGACTGGTTCGTCAGCTCCAAGCCCGGTTTGAGCGCCTCCAGGGCAGCCTTGGCCTCCTCGTACGTCGCTTGCCCGTAGGCCGCTTCCATTTTGTAACGGATCCGGGCCTGCTCGCTCTTGGGCAGATACGAGACGACGTTCTGGCGCTTGTGATACTGGCAGCGCTGCACGCAGGCATGCCCTTTCAGCACCGACCGCACCGCCTTGTACAGTCCCTTGCCGCCGTCGAGGACGACCAGCAGTCCGGCTTCATACTGCAAGCCCCGTTCGACCAGATCGGACAGGAAGCGCCGGCAGACGCGCTCGTTCTCGGTGGCCGCCTGCACGAAGCCCAGCGGAATCTTGTGTCCGTCCAGGGTGACCCCCAGCGCGATGAGGATTTCTTCGTCGGCGAAGCTCTTGCCGTCGAGAAACAGCGCCACCAGATCGTATCCTTCCAGGGATCGCTCCTGGAATTCGGCCAGCTTTCGCGCCGTGCCTTTCACGTAGCGGCGCGACACCGAGGAACCGGACCGGCCGAAGGCGGCCGGGACGGCCTCGGCGCAGGCCTCGTAGTCGCGCGTGGCGATCCCTTTCAACACGCGCAGCAACAGACCCTCGTCCTGGTTCCGGGGCCTCTGCAGGGCCTGGTAGGCCGCCAGCGGCACCTCGGTCCGGCTGGCCACATTGCGCACCCGCGGCACTTCGACCCTCAGTTTCTGATCGCCCAGATACACCGATCCGGACTGAGATCCCCAGCGGCGCACCGGCTGCTCGGCCCCCTTGCGCTGATAGCGCGGCCCGGCCAACTCCTCGACCGCCCGTTGCAGTTCCTCGGCGACGGCTTGCAGACCCAAAGGAATCAGGCATTGGATCCCCTCGATGCGCGTATCCAGATCGCCGGTAAGGGCGGCGGCCTCCGCATTCACGGGGCCGATTTCCAGGCTGCGTTTGACCTGCTTCCGGGGTCCTGATAGCTTGCTCATGGCAGGCTCCTTTCTGTTACCTGATGTTTTCCGGAAAAAAACTTCCCGTACCAAGGTAGCGAGGGGAGCCTGTGCTGTTTCAACTAAGATCGGGACAATGCCAGCTTGGTGGCGTCCCCTGCTAAAACAGATCCAAGTCCGCGAAGAGGGCTGGTAGGACTGAACGAAAAAATAACGAGGTAACATGAGTACTGATTCCTTTGCAGAAATCGTCGGCGAGACCGATGATGCGATCTACCAGATCCGCGCCCGCGCCACCGGGGTGCGTACGGCGCCCTTGTGCTTTGCTTCGCGCGGCTTTTCGCTGCATGCGGCTACGCGGATCTGGTCCCCCCGCCCCGGCTCCATCTCCTACGCTATCACGGGGTCCTGGCGCCCCGTGCCCGCGACCGCATCGTGCCGGCCAAGCCGGTTGCCGAGCCGGCGGCGGCGGACGGCTCGGCGAGCGCTGCGTCCTGCGGCCATCGGCTGCGCTGGGCGACCCTGCTGGCGCGGGTGTTTTCCTCCGACCTCAGCGAATGCGCGGCCTGTGGCGGGCGTCTGAGGATCCTCGCCGCCCTGACCGATCCGGCCTCGATCCGATGCTATTTCGTTCTGCGACTTCGAGTGGGTGTCTTGTCTTAGCTGATTGTTACGGTTGGTGATTGTTCAGGGTTTTCGCGGTACTGCTGAAAGATCCGGTCGAGCGTTCCATTGTACAGGGCGCAGCGCAGAGCGAGGATGGCGTTGCTGTTTTCCTTATACCACCAGGCGCCGGATCGTTTCAGACGAACGTGGCCGATGAAGCGATGCGCCGATTCGATCGGATATCCCCCCTTGCGATGGCTGCCGAAATCGACCTGGTGCAGTCGCTTTTGCAGGTAGGTCAAGGCCGTGCCGATGGCCTCTTCGGACCAGCCGCTTGGAGCCCAATTACCCCAATCCCTTCAACAGCACCACCCAAATCTCCTACCGCTTGGCCACTCCCGGCCCGGTGCGACTGGAGGTTTGCAACGTCTTGGGCCAACAGGTGCATACCTTGGTGAACCAAGTACAGGCCGCCGGCTTCTATCAAGTCCCCTGGAATGCCTGCGACCAGCGAGGCATTGCAGTAGCGACGGGGGTTTACTTCGTGCGCTTGCACCACCCCAGCGGCGTGCAGACGCGGCGGCTACTCTTGCTCAAATAGCCCGGAGCGCGAGCGGCCCCTCTCGCAGCCGCCGTTCGAGTTTGCCGCCTGACCTGCCTTCTCGACCCGTCGCCGTCGCCGGGCGTACGGCTGGGTGTGCCCTCAACGGTCCCTCAGGCCCCGGATTGATCCAGATACGGGCGGACAGGCAACCAAACTGTACTGCGAGCTCGGTCGAAGGACTGGCAAACGATCCTCAGGGAGCTGCCCGACCCTAGCGGTGCGCTCAGCGCCTGGACCCGAGAGTCCAAAAAGGTGCCTCATTTTACCTATACTTTTGTATAATTAGGATGGATGATATAGGGGTTTTCCTGGCTTTCTATGTTTAACAGCTCCAAGCACTTAACTCGGGAGGGTTTATTATGCGGAGCATATATGAGGACTCTGCTGGTCAAATGCGCCTATTGGGGATGGCGACTCTGAGTCTCGTCCTCGTCGGTTCGCTCGTCGTCGGGCAGGCCGCGTGGTCCGAGGAGGCTGAGACGGAGGAAGAGGACGAGGAGGGGGTCTATTCCGAGGACATCTATCTGATGGAAGAAGCCATCGTCGTGGGGTCGCGCCATGCGCCGCGCTCGGGGAAGGACTCGGCCGCGCCCGTAGATGTGCTGAATGCAGACGAGTTGCGCACGCAAGCCGCGGTCGATATGGATGACATGCTGCGCACCCTGACCCCGTCGTACAATATCCAGCGGCACGGTATTGACGACGAAGCAACCTTGGTGCGCCCGGCCACGCTGCGGGGTCTGCCGCCGGATAACCTGTTGGTGCTTGTCAACGGCAAGCGCCGCCATCGCTCCGGCGTGATCGCGCTGCTGGGCAGTTCGCTCAATACGGGATCGCAAGGGCCGGATTTGAGCGTGATCCCGGCCATTGCTTTGACGCAAATGGAACTGCTGCGCGACGGCGCGGCGGCCCAGTACGGCTCCGATGCTATCGCCGGGGTGCTGAACCTGCGCTTGCGCGAATCCTCCAAAGGGGTGCTGGTGGAAACGCGGGGAGGCCAGTATTTCGAGGGCGACGGCCGCTTGTCCCAGGTGGCCGCCAATGTCGGCCTGCCGCTTACCGAGGACGGATTTTTCAACGTCAGCGTCGAGTACCGCCAGAGCGATCCAACCATCCGCAGCGGCCAACGCGCCAATGCTGCGACGCTGCGATCGAGGGGCTATCCCGTCGAGGAGCCAGCGCAGATTTGGGGCAGCCCCGACCTCGATGGCGTGTGGAACACCTTCTTCAACGCCGGAGTTGACCTCGGCAATGGGGCTGAAGCCTATAGCTTTGGCGGCTGGGCCAAGCGCCGCGCCGAAGGAGGCTTTTTCTTCCGTGCTCCAGGTACTTCCTCGGCGCGCAGCAGCGTATTTCGCATTGGCGATCAGCGGGCCGTCGTCGATCTCGATCTCAGCGACGACATTGATCCCGCGAATTTGGAAGTGCCCTCTCTGGAGTCCAGCTTCGACGAGGCCCAGGCTTTCGTCGATGAGTACCAGGGCGATCTCTTCCTGTTCAACGAGCGCTTTCCCGGTGGTTTTACGCCGCGCTTTGGAGCCGATATCCGCGATGTGAGCTTGGTAGCCGGCCTGCGCGGCGCCCGCTCCGGTGGCCTCAAGTGGGACGCCAGCGTCAGTGCTGCCCGCAGCAACATCGAATTCTTCATCTTCAATACCATCAACGCCTCGCTGGGGCCGGATACGCCCACGTCGTTCCGCCCGCGCGACTACATCCAGGCCGAAGTCGCGGCCAACCTCGACTTTTCCTATGCAGCGGAAGTGGGTGGTGGTTTGGCCTCGCCGCTCGGCATTGCTTGGGGTGCGGAATGGCGTCAAGAGACGTTCGAGTCCGTGGCCGGCGACGAAGCCTCCTACGTGGTGGGCCCCTTTGCCGCCCAAGGCTTCAGCAGCGGTTCCAACGGCTATCAGGGGCTGCACCCGGATAACGCCGGCAAGTGGGATCGCCCCAACTATGCCTTGTATTTGGACATGCAGGCGGACGTGGTGCCGCAGCTCCAGTTAGGCACGGCCGTGCGCTACGAGGATTTCTATGCCGATTTTGGCAATACCCTCAACGGCAAGCTCTCGGCCCTGTTGCGGGCTAGCGATCGGGTTAACCTGCGCTCGACGGTCAGCACTGGGTTCCGCGCTCCGTCGCCCGGCCAAGCCAATCTCCGTGCCGTGACCACCGGCTTCTCCGGCACCGGTGGTCTGACCGAGCAGGGGCAGGTGCCGCCCACTCATCCTATTGCCGCAGCCTTGGGGGGCGTAGAACTGACCGAGGAAAAGTCCGTGGGATTTTCGGTCGGCACCGCGGTGGAACTCGCCGATGATTTCGATCTGACCCTCGACTACTTCGACATTGCCATCGAGGATCGCATCGCCCTGACCGGGAATATCAAGATCACCGATCAAATGGCCGCGATCATCCGCGAAGAGGAAGCCCTGCAAGGCGTCAGCGTCCTCCAGGAGGTCAAGTTCTTCTCCAACGACTTTGACACCCGCACCCGAGGTATTGACTTGGTGCTGTCGTGGACGCGGACTTGGGATACCCAATCCCTGTTCCACGTCGATTTCGCCTACAACTGGACTCAGAACGTCCTCGAGGACTTTTCGCAGGTGCGGACCGTCAGTGAATTCCTCGGTAAGCCCTTGGACGAACCGATCGACTTCACCCTGATGACGCCCCGGCGCGAGGTGGAACTGGAGGCAATGAACCCCGAGCACCGCTTGGTGCTCACCGGCAGCCACCAAATGGGCGCTTGGAATGCCATGCTGCGGCCCAGCTACTTCAGCTCCTGGAAAGCCTGCCGCTTCCAGGACAACAGTTGCGGTGATCTCGATTCCTTTGACGGGGGCGTCATTGTCGATGCCGAAGTCGGCTACGCCTTTGCCGAGCGCTATCAGCTGAGCGTGGGGGCGCAGAATATTTTCGATTCGGTGCCCGAAGCAGCACCTGAGGAGACTGCGGGCCAAGGCAATCTGCGCCCGGAGAGCACACCCTGGGATTACAACGGTGCCTTCTGGTACACGCGCCTGTTTGCGGAATTTTGATTGCAAACCGTCTAAAGAGAGTCTGACCAAGCAGATGGTGGAGGATGCGGCCGGGCGGTACAAGCTCGGCCGCATCTCCATGAGGAGTTCTTTGCGCATTTCGCCGTCGATTCTCCTCAACGCCACCAGCATAGAGGCATGAACAACAAGACTGTCGTACCCATAAGCGGCGACGACATCACCGTCCTCTGGGCTGCTGAGGCGGAACTCCACGGGAATCTCAAGTCGCCTGAGGAGGCCGACGAGACGCAGGCCATGGGCCATGACGCGCGTTGGGGCTCGGTGACCTTCGTCTAGCGGTTCGGTTCCACCTTGAACCTCAATCCCCACCCTGCGGCCATCGGCTGCGGTGGGCGACCCTGCTGGCGCGGGTGTTCCCTGACCGATCCGGCCTCGATCCGGTGCTATTTGACCGGGGTTGGTTTGCCGGCCCGGCCCCGGCGTTGGCCCCTGTCAGGGCCCCGCCGAAGCCGCCGTTCGAGTTCGCTGACTTGCCTTCTCGACCCGTCGCCGTCGCCGGGTGTATGGCTGGGTGTGCCCTCAACGGTCCCTCAGGCCCCGGATTGATGCGGATACGGGCGGACAGGCAACCAAACTGTACTGCGAGCTCGATCGAAGGACTGGCAAACGATCCTCAAGGAGCTGTCTTGCTGTATTGACCCGAAGGCACAAATAAGCCGATCCGGCCGTTCTGTCCGTACATCATACCTCTTATCCACGCAGGCTCACATCGACCATTGTGCAACTATCGCTCGGCAATTTTTGCCGGATCCATCCGGACCTACCGCATTTCCGCCAGCGAGACCGTCCTGTGTTCCCTGGCCGAAACCGAGACGGCTCCGGCAATTTCGACATCCAGCAGGGCATCTTCCGGAGGATTGCGGGCTTCGCGACGGCTTTCCATGGCATCCAGAAAGGCGGCTGCCTGCCGGACAAGCGGAGAAGGCGAGTTCTCAAAAGCGCGCACCTCGGAACGGCCCCTCTGGAAAACGGTAATGGAATCCTTGCCGGGCGGGCTGTCGGCATTGGGCAGGATCCCACCCTCGGCGCAGACAAATCGCGGCTGTGGGTCGGGCATGCCCTCCGGCCCGATATAACTGGCGGTGGCCGAAGCGAAGGCCCCGTTTTCAAATCCGATCAGGGCCCCGCATGTCTCTTCCACTACGTGACCGGGAGCCGTATTTCGCATCCGATTGGCCATTGCGGACACGGTGGTCGGCCTGCCGAGAATCCAGCGGACGGCATTGAGATAGCAGTAACTCATGTGGGTCAGCGGCATCCCCCCGCTCGCCTCCTGGTCACAGTACCACCCGTCCGGGTCCGGGTTCCACAGGGCCATGGTCACGGCCATCACCGGCGCCCCCAGTTCCCTTCCCGCCACCAGGCGCCGGATCTCCTCCCAGGCGGGGTCGTAACGGCGCTGGAACCCGGCCTCCACAATGCGACTGTTCCGGGCCGCCATTTCCACGATCTTGCGCGCGTTTTCCGAACTCGAAGCCAGACATCCGCCCACCAGGAGGTCGTAACCGGCATCCAGCGCCCATAGAGAGACCTCGTCCTGAACGCGGTGCGGAACCTCGATCAGGACCGCGTCCGGCCGGGCTTCCTCCAATCGGCGGAAGTCATCGAAGAAAACGCCGCACCCAAGCTCGGCCCCGCACCTCTCAGCGCGCTGCGCGCGCCGGGAGGCGACACCGCTGATTTCCGCACGCCCGGTCTCCAGAAACGCCCGGCCCCGAGTCCGGGCCATGTTCCCCGCTCCCACAATCGCTATTCGCTGTTTCGGCATTGTGCTACCGCTCCCGCTTTTTCGAGTTTAATTCCCGCAGCAGCGAATCCATGCCCAACCAATCGCACGACTACAAACCTCAGTTGCCACAGACACAGTAGGCAAAACTCAACCGATAGTTGAAGGGCTTTTACCATGGCAAGTCAATTTTTCATGGATGGTGACCTGTTCGTCGAGGTGGTAGACAACAACGACGGAGGAGGTTTCCCCCAAAAACGGGTCGATGAACTCTCCCGGGCGAACAAGGAAGGCCGTTATGACGACGTCGCTTTCCCTTTTGAACGGGCGAACGGGTACAACGGTGTGCGCCAGCTCTACAGCCGGCGCGGCCCGCAGGAGAACGTCTTCCGGACGGCATGGGGGAGCAGCCTGAACTTCGAGTTCATCTACGACCGGTCCGGCAAATCGATGATTCCCCGTTGGCTCGGCGGCAAGCTCGGAACCCCGCCAACGCCGAGCCGACTCACCCGGCTCGACGACAATTCGGTGGAACTGACGACCGCCATCCCCGAGCCCCGCCGCATCGAGGTCAGAACGACCTTTACCCTCGTACCGCCGCATTACATCGACCTGGAAACCACGTGCGTTGCCCATCCCGGCGCTTTCGAGGGGGATTGGCTTGGGCTGTTCTGGGCGAGCTATATCCACAGCCCCGAAAACAAGACCACCTGCTTCCTCGGCCGCCCCGACGAGGACGGCCCCGAGCAATGGGTTGAATCGTTGGCGGAACAGCCGCTGAACCCGCGTGTCTTTGCGGACGAAGCCGATGCGCTGGTCCAGGGTGAGCCGGATCCGGATGGCGGCTTGTTCCACAACATCCGCCCCGTCCGGTACGTCCATCCGTTCTTCTTCGGATGCTGGCGCAACATGATACTCCAACTGATGTTCCGGAGCGCCGAGTCCCTGCGATTCGCGATTCAGCCCACAGGGGGCGGACTGACGAATCCGGCGTGGGACTTTTCCATCCTCATTAAGAATTGCCAACCGCTGACCCAGTATACCTTCAGTGCCCGCGCGGTCTTCAAGCCGTTCGCAAGCCGTGAAGACGCCTGGGAAGAGTATCGGAACTGGGAAGGTGGTTAGCCTGCGGGCTTCCGGCGCTGAACCGCGTCGGTGCTGAGGTGTGCGGTTCTGCTTGCCGGGTGTCTTTGCCCCCGGGGTTAGCGCCTGCGCCGCTGGGGGCGGTGGCTTGGAAGTCATCGCCTTTTCACCTTGTGCGCCGCCATACATCAGGGACCCTGTTAGGCCCCTTGCGTAGGTTTTCAGCGAACTGCACAGTACCGAAATCTGTGCTTATTTTCCCTGATTCATCGCCGGTTCCGGTTCAGGCTGCGCCCGTGCTGTCGCCTCCAGGGTGCCTGGCAGGGGGAGCAGACGCAGGTATTTTCGGAGGCTTTTTTCCACCTTCCACACACCGAACTCCTCGGCAATCCGTTGCTGCCTGGCTGCGATCCGGACACGACGTGGTTTCGGGTGAGACGGGCTTGCCCGGGAGAGCCCGCAAGATCGGGCATCCCCGAAGGACAAGAGCACGATGATCACTGAACTCCGGATCGAAGGCTTCAAGAGCTTTGGCTCACCAGTAGAAACGATCGAGTTGGGGTCGTTCAATTTCGTGGTTGGCGCCAACGCATCTGGAAAGACAAACCTGCTCTCGGCCTTGAGATTTCTGCAGAACGCTGTAATTCACGACGTGTCCTATGCCGTGAGCGAGATGGGCGGCAATGCCGAAGTCAGGAACAAACGCCTCCGCCAGCGCCGGGAACCGAAACCGGTCCGGCTGTCGCTGAAACTCGAGAAGGAGTTCGGAGTCTCCCTGCCGCAAGATTCGGACAAGAAGAAGGACCTTAGTGTCGTCCGATCCTTCGAATACCAACTGCAACTCGACCTGAGGAGTGATGCGATTCCCAGCATCGAAGGAGAATTCCTCAAAGCAGAACTCGTGAGGAACGGCAAGACGCATGCCATTGGCTTGGAGAGGTCTGGCACAATGCTTGTCGTCATGGATCCGACAACGGGGTATGGCACGAAAAGGACACTTGCCGTTCCGGAGCAGGAACCGACCCGACTCGCCCTCGTAGGAGTCGGATTCTTTTCAATGCCGGGCACCATCCTCAGGGAAGAGATCAGGGGTTGGAGATTCCACAACTTCATTCCGAGTGTTGCAAGACAGCCATATCGAGAAGAACCCGACGCTACCCTCGGCCCAGCAGGAGAGAAGCTCGCCGCGATTCTACACAGGATGAGCGAGGAGGACCGAGTTTCGATATCCCGGGAACTGAGTGCGATTGTGCCGGGACTCAGGGAAATAAGGACAACAAAGCTGCCGATTGAAGACACGCTGGCCTTTCAGATCGTAGAGGACAAGCTCAAGGCAGCAATCAATCCTGCATCAGTCTCGGACGGTACCGTCCGGTTGCTTGCTCTTCTCGTCGTCACTACCAGGAGCGTGCAGGACTCACCCCTCATCACGATCGAGGAGCCGGAAAACGGGGTGCACCCTCACCTGGCGGAATACCTGGTGGAGATTCTGAGGTCCGCCTCGGAGCGGAGTCAGATCATCGTAACCACTCACTGCCCGGCCCTGCTCGATCACCTGGAACCTCAGGAGGTCATTCTCTGTGAAAAAAAGGATGGATTCACGAAACTCCAGAGGGCATCGAACGTGGTCGACATCGACCAGTTCCGAGAGCACTTCACCCTTGGTGAGTTGTGGTCGCAGGGTGCGGTCGGAGCGGTCCCATGAGAATCGGCGTCGGAGTCGATTTAAGGACCAAATCACGGATACGGATCAGAGCTTGATGGCCAGATTCAGGAATAGGATTTTCCCAAATATGGGAATTGGGCAAGAAAAAACCTTGTGGTCGAATTACATCATGCCTTATCTTGGGTACCAATGGAAGTGCAGCACGAACGCGGACACATTGTCAGGAGAATTTCCGAAAGTCGTGTAGGTATAAAAAACAAATTTGTTTATCAATGTTTCGGGGCGACTTTTCTTGCCCGGTAAGTCGCTTCAGCGATTCCCAACCAACCGGGATGTTCAAGGGAGGCCAACTAAGTTAAAGCATCTTGTTGTTGCTGTTCTGCTAGTTGGAGGGATTTTCTTGGGCAGTGGAACATCTGTAGATGCTTTTGGAAAACCGTATTCATGTGATGATAATTGGCACCACTATCACCCTTCTGAGTCAGACGGGATTGTGCATACTTGTGTTCTGTCATCGGTCACAATAAGTTCAATGTTTGCCGTTGTTGCGATGAGTAAAAGCGGGGACCAGTAAGTGCTCAGCGTCCCACCAACCGGGATTTCAGAAATATGGCGCCTTGTTGTTGGTCCAGAGGGGTTTTCTTGGCAGGGTCGTAGATGCTCATGACCGTATTCTGTGATGATAATTGGAGCCCGCTATCACCCTGTCTGAGGAAGTCAGACGGGATGTGTGCATACACGTGTTCTGTCATCGGTCACAATAAGCACAGAATCGGTTCGGTGTTTGCCGTTGTTGCGATGAGTCACAGCCCCTCAGCGAGGGTCGTACCAGGGTACGTGTCTAGGAGATTTTGTCGACGCCCAGAGTCTCCGCAGTCGGCTCGCAATGATCGGTGCAACTGATCCAACAGCGCCATTGTTGGTTGATCGTAACACTTTTGATCCGCAGGGTGTGCGACGACCGCTCTTGTTATGGCCGACGCCCACACCCTCGACAGGCTTGCGCGTGAGGTATGAGATCAACTGCCGCATTCGAGCAGACTCGCCATCTGCCGCCCCTCGCTGCGTCTGACAGTCACCCATAGATGGTGCTCTCAGGATTCGGCGTCCAGCGTTTGCGACATTTCAGTGATCTCCCAGTGTACGCGATAAGAAACTTGGCTTCCCTGGTGGCGGATCACCAGGCGAACCCGGTGAGCTTGGGCATCACCAGTTTGCGCTTGCCGACCCCTCCTCGGATGCGCATCGAGGCCCTTGAACTCGTAGACGTAGCCGGTCATGACGATGTGCCCTTGGCGTAAGGAGATCTTCGGAAAACGATCGCTCTTTGAACAGCTCGCTCCTGAAGAGTCTTCAACCTAGGATGTGATGTCCCGCGATGTCGGCAATCCTATGGCGCGGAATGCCCAGTCGGTGCCGACCAGGGTTGGTGATGGCGATCAATAGCGGTCGGTCCTGGGGCCCAGTCCCATCCCCTGGGTGAGCGGTTCAGGCGCGGTGGTCTCGAGGAACGGCGTTGATCGTCGATACCTTCGTGGTTCCTTCCGGGGCGTTGGCGAAGGGACACCGCTTCTTCAACCACCGTGGGAAAATCAACGATACCTGGCATGAACAACCTCTCTCATAGCCAGGGGAAACGAAAGCGGGGGATGCCTTCGTTCTACCAAAAATACCCAGTTCCATCGAATTTCGTGCTACCCTCTATCCTCGATCGTAACCACGACGGCCGTCTCCTTCCCCGCGTCCTTCGAACCACACGCTCACCGCTTGAAATCCCTTGAAGTCTCCAGCCTGGAGACGAAACTTCATAGCGGTCATAGGTTGTTTCCTAATGTTTGTTAAATGCACCAAGCATAGGAAACAACAAAGATCCTGATAAACTTATTTCGTTAAAAAAAGAAAGGAAATTTAGGGGAATGAAACCCTTTATCATATTATTTTTGTGTACCGCCATAGTGTCAGCTCATAGCGGCGACCGTCTGTTCCCAATTTATGAACTTACCGATGCAATGGTGGAGAAAATTGACATCCATGATGGTCTTATTGATGAATGGTATGAGATAGGGGAACCTTCCATGACTTTGTTGGATTTTGATGTTCTAGGAGGCTTCGAACAACCCGACCCATCGGATCTCGATTTTCGTATCTGGCTTGCCTGGCATGATGAATCGAACCGCATCTATGCAGCCTTTTTTATGATAGATGATGAATACAAAAACACCCATGATTGGTCCGCCCCGGGTTTGAAGAACAGGATTTTTTTGAACGATAGCATCTGTCTTCTGATCGACGCTGATCACAGTGGGGGAAAAGGGGGTCGGAATGAGACGCCAATTGCGGAGTATCCGATCATTTTTGGTCAAACCCAGATGTACGATGTTATCTCTCAAACAGTTAGCCGCCCAGCCATTGGGACCGAAGGTCCGACTATGATAAACCAACCATGGCATTTTTTACCTCCCTATGCGGATTCTGGTGGAGAAGTAGTAGGAGAAAACCCCGTTACATGGGTTATTGAAATGTATGTCACACCCCAGGATGCGTGGGGAAGTAGTCCGGAAGAAACCCTTTTCAGCGATTTATTGCCCAGACAGATTATTGGGTTCGCTCCCGTTATTCATGACGTAGATCCATCTGAAAACCCTACTGCCCCTACACAGTGGAAACCAGGATTAATTGAGGATCCGGGTGCGGGAGAATATCTCACTGGTGGTGAGGCTGATATGCTGGTTGATGGCCTACTGCTTCCCGCTCTGGGAACAGCCGTAGAATTCATGACCTGGGGGAAAATAAAAGCTTCCCTGGAATGAGAATTATGTGCTATTCTTGCTCTGATCGAGGAGGACTTCAGGCGAGTGTTTCCCGGGCGGGGGTGTGCAGGTTTCAAATGCTGCAGCTCAACCAAGCAAGGCTTTTCAAAGGTTTCACCGGGCCCCCGGAATTTTAGGATAACCCCCAAGTAGAACCTCAAAAATGAATCATCTTTTCGGATTACGGATTACGTAGATGCCAAATACCTGTTTATTGCCCCTTACCTTACCGCTGGTCTGAAGCCTCAAAAGCAACTTTCATTCTTTTTCAAGGGGAGACAAATCTTGTTTCCTATTTCCCTGATTACGCCTAATGGAGGTTTAATGAATACTTGGTTGGCTTTAGGTTTTCTTTTTCTTTTTTATTCTAACGCCAATTCCCACGATCCAAGTGGAAGCGTTTACTGCTCTACGGATGGAATAATACGGCGGTTATCCGATTCTGGTGCGGTCACTCCGATCTGGTCCCCTAACGGGGAAATGATCTGCTATTTTCGCCATACTGGTGAAGGAAACCATTTTTATTTTAGATCCACTACAGGAGAACTGCTGAAGACCATACCGCTGGAAACACCGCTGACATCTACAGGAGGTATTTCTTGGCACCCCAATGGAGAAGTGACCTTCGCAGCAATGGGTAAAAGCTCATTTGACATTTACCGCTTTGATTCCGAAGGGAAAATCAATTTTATCATGGCTGATGGTATCCACCCAGCTTGGTCTCCGGACGGGAAATCGCTGGCCTTCACTACATTTCGGGACGGGAATCTGGAAGTTTACCTTGCAGATCATGACGGGAGCCTACGTAATTTGACCAATCATGAGAGCATGGACGCTCGATCTTCCTGGTCGCCTGACGGAACAAAACTAGCTTTCGAAAGTGAACGCTTTGGTAATTTGGATGTCTGTGTAGTGGACATCGGAAGCGGGGTGATTACCCGACTGACCGATCATCCAGGGAAGGATTGGAATCCGGCTTGGTCTCCTAATGGTGAGATCGCCTTTTCGTCCGACCGGGGTGGGGGAAACCTGATTTTTATTATGACCTCGGATGGAACGAACGTAAGGATGTTCGATCCTGCACACCAAGACGACTGGCAGCTGTCTTGGTCGCCTGACGGTAAGAATCAGTGCTTTATTTCTAACCGGGAGGGCTCTTTTCATTTGGGTACATCAGAACCAGTTGGAGAATAGAGAAATTCCCGGAGAGGGTGGGGTTGTGCTGAGTCATTTCGATGGTCTCCAGAACTCCATCTGGCAAACCATCGGCGGGAACTCCCCCCATGTACTACTCCCTCCCTATGTGGATTCGCTGACCCAGCCGGCCCAGGGCCCTGCGGACGGTACAAGAGAGCAGCCTGAGCTCCAAGTTCGTCTTTGACCGGTCAGGCAAATCGTTTGATTCCCGTTGGCTCGCTGGCAAGCTCGAACCCCGCCAACGCCGAGCCGACTCACCAGGCTCGACGACAATTCGGTCCAACTGACTACCGCTATCCCCGAACCCCGCCGCCTCGAGGTCAGCACCACCTTCACCCTCGTACCGCCGCACTACATCGATCTGGAAACCACGTGCGTTGCCCATCCCGGCGCCTTCGAGGGGGATTGGCTGGGGCTGTTCTGGGCAAGCTACATCCACAACCCCGAAAACAGGACCACCTGCTTCCTCGGCCGTGCGGACGAAAACGGTTCCGAGCAATGGGTTGAATCGTTGGGGGAACAGCCGCTGAACGCGCGTGTCTTTGCGAGCGAAGCGGGTGCGCTGGTCAAGGGTGAACCGGATCCGAAGGGGGGATTGTTCCACAACATCCGACCTGTCCGGTACGTCCATCCGTTCTTTTTCGGATGCTGGCGCAACATGATGCTCCAACTGATGTTCCGGAGCACCGAGTCCCTGCGGTTCGCGGTTCAGCCGACAGGGGGCGGACTGACGAATCCGGCGTGGGACTTTGCCATGCTCATAAAGGATTGCCAGCCGTTGACCCAGTATACCTTCAGTGCCCGTGCGGTCTTCAAGACGTTCGTGAGCCGTGAAGACGCATGGGAGGAGTATCGGAACTGGGCAGGTGGTCAGCCTGCGGGCTTCCGGGGCTGAACCGGGTCGGCGGTCGTTCCGATGTCTCTACCAGGATGGGTGTGCTTCATCCATTTGCGCCCCATGGCGAGCGGCTACCGCATTTCATCCAGCGAAACCGTCCTTCCTTCCCTCGCCGAAACCGAGACGGCTTCAGCGATTTCGACATCCAGCAGGGCATCTTCGGGAGGATTGCGGGCCTGGCGGCGGCTCTCCATGGCATCGAGAAAGGCGGCTGCCTGCCGGACATGCGGAGACGGCTCGGTCTCAAAGGCGCGAACCTCGGAACCGCCCCCTCGAAAAACGGTGATGGAATCCTTGCCGGGGGGGTTGTCGGCATTCGGCTGAATCCCTCCCTCCGAGCAGACAAAACGAGGCTGCGGGTCGGGCATGCCCTCCGGGCCGATATAGCTGGCGGTGGCCGAAGCGAAGGCGCCGTTTTCGAATCCGATCAGGGCCCCGCAGGTCTCCTCCACCACGCGGCCGGGAGCGGTGTTCCGCATCCGGTTGGCCATCGCCGACACGGTGGCCGGCTTCCCCAGAATCCAGCGGACGGCATTGAGGTAGCAGTAGCTCATGTGGGTAAGCGGCATCCCCCCGCTTTCCTCCTGGTCGCAGTACCACCCCTCCGGGTCCGGGTTCCACAGGGCCATGGTCACGGCCATCACCGGCGCCCCCAGTTCCCTTCCCGCCACCAGGCGGTGGATTTCCTCCCAGGCAGGGTCGTACCGGCGCTGGAACCCGGCCTCCACAATCCGCCTGTTCCGGGCCGCCATTTCCGCGATCCGGCGCCCGTTTTCCACGCTCGAGGCCAGACAGCCGCCCACGAGGAGGTCGTAACCGGCATCCAGCGCCCAGATGGAGATCTCGTCCTGAACGCGATGCGGAACCTCGATGAGGATCGCGTCCGGTCCGGTCTCCCCCAAGCGGCGAAAGTCATCGAAGAAATCATCGCACCCCAACTCCGCAGCGCAGATTTCGGCACGCTGTGCGCGCCGGGCGGCGACGCCGCAGATTTCCGCACGGCCGGTTTCCAGAAACGCCCGGCCCCGGGTACGGGCCATGTTCCCGGCTCCCGCAATCGCTATTCGCTGTTTCGGCATTCTGCTCCCGCTTCCTGAGTGTACGTTTCGCATATGAAGTTTCCCGCCCCCGGGGGTCAAGCCCATCCGGATCCCCGGTCCCTCGGCTTGAGTCGATTGGTTTTTCTGCTATTACTTCCCCGCATTTCAGGAGTGATTCAACCTCGATGAATGCACCCCGCCAGCGCCTGCTCTACCTGCAGGCGCGCACTCCGAGCGTCATGTCCGGTATCATCGGCCTGACGCTCATCGAGCCGGTCGCGGGTTTCGCGCCCGAAATCCGGGCCGAATCGGCACCCGACTGGCCCTACGCAACCGTGCACGACGCCGTGGTCGACGGCTGGCAGATCGTCCAGTTTCCCCATCTGCAGGCCCCGTTCGACGACAGGGAGCTGGACGTGATAGGCTATGAATTCATCCTGCAGAAAATGGAGGTTGTCGCCGATGAGTGAGCATCTGCTCAGCGACGCCGAGGTGGCCCGTTTCCTCGTCTCCGGCTACCACCTGGTCGAGCCGCAATTTCCCGAGGGGCTCAACGGGTCGATCGCCGCCCGGCTCGACGCTCTGGACTGCAACCCCGGCGACGCCATCACCGAAGCCGTGCCCGAGCTCTGGCAAGTGCTCGATCATCCGGCCGTCAAAGGGGCGCTGGTAAGCCTGCTCGGGCAGGACTACGAGGTGCAGCCGCATCGCCACTGGCACTGCAAGCAGCCGAACTCCCCGCACATGAACTGGCACCAGGACGGCCTCAACAACCGCGACGTCCTGCTCAACCGCTTCCTCGGGCTGTACTACCCGACCGACGTCACCCCGGACATGGGGCCGACGATCATCGTCCCCGGCTCCCAGTTCCGCAACGCCCCGACGGACCGCATGGCAACGTACACCAACATCCGCGGCCAGGTGCCGCTCGTGGTCAGGGCCGGCACCGTGGCCTTCACCCATTACGACCTCTGGCACGGCACGGCCGCCAACCGCTCGCCGCACAAGCGGCACATGATCAAGTTCCTCTTCCGCCGCACCCGGGACAACACCGCGCCCACCTGGAATCACGACCCTGAGGCGGTCGACAAGCCTGCCGACTGGAACGAGCGCGGCCGGTCCGAGGACGTCAACAACATCCTCGGCTTCGCCAACCCGCTGGGCGTCTCCCAGAGCGACCACTACAAGGAGCGCGCCATCCGCCGCCGGAACTGGAACTACCTCATGGGCCTGCCGGCCTGAACGACTCTCTGCTACCCGGTTTCTGCGAGAACGGCTTTCAGTCGTTCCGGGTAGTTCGTCAGAATTCCGTCAACGCCGATTTCGATGAAAGCCCGCATGTCTTCAGGGGTATCCGCATGGAAGACGTGCACGATTCGGCCTGCCGCGTGGGCCTTGCGGACAAAATCCGGAGTCGTAATGTCCCGCCCCGGCTGCATCGTCCGGAGCCCCATCTCCACCGATTTCCGGATGTATTCCTCCGGCGTGCGCTGGGCGCGAAAGATCCGGCACTCGATCCGCGAGTCGATTCCGGAAAAAATCCGGACGCTTCCATCGCTGCAGGCCAGAATGGAATCGTCCACCATCCGGAAGTCCTGCAATGCCTTTGCAACTTTTCGTTCATAGTTTCCGTCGGGGGCGCCCCCCTCTTTCAGGTGGACATTGAGCTCGACCTTTCCCTGCACGAGGTCCAACGCTTCCTCCCACGTCGGCACACGCTCGCCCCGGAACTGTTCGGCGAACCCACCCCCGGCATCAAGGGCCTTGATTTCAGCCAGGGTGAGCTCTCCAATCGCCCCTGTGCCGTCGGTTGTTCGGTCCACGGCAGCATCGTGCATGACGACCAGGCGGCCGTCCCTGGTAGAGTGAAGGTCGAGCTCGATCTCGTCGACACCGATTTCCAACGCCTTCTGAAAGGCGGTCAACGTGTTTTCGGGGTAGCTTCCCGAAGCGCCCCGGTGGGCAACATTTGCGACCATTTGTTATCCCTATATGTGTTGAAACCCCGTTTCCAGCCTTGAAAACCAATGGATGATAACCCATGCCTTTTGAACCGATGCTGTACGAAATGCACATGCACACCCCGCTCTGCAAACACGCGCGCGGCGAGCCGGAGGAGTATGCCGAAGCGGCCCTGCAGCGGGGCCTGAAGGGCATCGTGGTCACCGACCACAACCCCACGAACGACGGCTGGTCCCCCGGGGCGCGGATGGGCGTGGAGGAACTGGGGGACTACGTGGCCATGGTCGAGCGCGCCCGCAAGGCTTGGGACGGCCGGGTCGACGTCCGCCTCGGCCTCGAGAGCGATTACGTGCCCGGCATGGAGCCGTGGCTGGAGAAGCTGCACGGCATGGCGGAATTCCACCATGTGCTCGGTTCCGTCCACCCCAATCTTCCCCAGTACATAGACCGTTTCTACCGGGGGGATGTGGACGCCTATTTCGGCACCTACTTCGAGCATCTGGCCCTGGCCGCGGAGACCGGCCTGTTCGACACCATCGCCCATCCCGACCTGGTCAAGAACTTCTCGCCGCCGGACTGGCACCCGGAACGGGCCATGGGCCATATCCTCCCCTGTCTCGACCGCATCGCCGCAACCGGCGTGGCCATGGAACTGAATACCTCGGGACGCAACAAGGCATATGCCGAGATGAACCCGGGACCCGCCATGCTGGAGGAAATGGCCGGGCGACGCATTCCGGTGGTCATCGGCGCGGACGCCCATGTTCCCGATCGGGTCGCCGACGGGTTTGTCGACGCCCTCGATATGCTCCAGGAATCCGGATACAGCCAGGTGAGCCTGTTTCTCGACCGGCAGCGGCAGGACCTTTCCATCGACCGGGTGCGGGCCAGCCTGGAGGCGGCCGGGCAGACTGAGGCCGCAGAACGCACCCCATGACTCGGTTCGTCCGCGGTGCGCAGAATCCATATCCGGACATCTAACCCTTCCACCGCTCCATCTTTTCCTCGTCCAGGTCGATGCCGAGACCGGGACCCTCGAAAGGGGCGAGCTCACCTCCGGAGAGGGAAAAGGGCGTTGTGCATACATCCCCCTGAAGCAGCCCGGGGCCGACCAGATCCGAGGGTATGCAGACGCTTGCCGACGCCACGGCGAGATGCACGGACGCCGCGGTGCCGGGCCCCAGTTCGACGGTGCTTCCCAACAGGGCGGGCATTCCCGCGGTTTCGGCGGCGTGGATCAGCCGCTTGGCGCGGCCCAGTCCCCCGGCCTGGCAGGGCACGACGTTGACGATATCCACGGCCTGGTGGCGGATCACAGCGGCCAGGAAAACATCACCCAGGTCGGCGACATGCTCGATGATCGGCATGGGGGAACGGGCCCGGACCCTTGCCAGGGCCGCGGCAATCCCGTCGGCATCCGCTTCGATCCGGGCCGGATCGTCCCGCGACATGGGCCGCGACAGGGCACGGATCGGCGTCTCGCAGGCGTCGGCCCAGTGCTCGTACGGAATGTGGTACTTGCCTGCGGGCCTCGCCTCAGCCGCGGTTCGCGTTTCTCCCGGACCTTCTCTTTTCGACCGCTTACTGCTCCGGTCCTTCGGCGAATTCACAGGACCTTGTCGAGAAAACTCCGGGTCCGTTCCCGTTCCGGCCGGTCAAGCAGATGCGAGGGCGGCCCTTCCTCTACCACGCGGCCTTCGTCCATGAACACGACGCGGTTTGCCACCTCGCGGGCGAATCTAATCTCATGGGTGACGATGATGAGCGTCATTCCGTCGTCGGCGAGCTCGCGGATGGAAACGAGGACCTCCTTCACGGTTTCAGGATCGAGCGCTGCGGTGACTTCGTCGAGCAGGATCACCTTGGGGTACATCGCCAGACTGCGAGCGATGGCGATACGTTGCTGCTGGCCCCCCGATAGTTCGTCGGGGTAAGCCTCCTCCTTGTCGCTGAGGCCCACTTTCGCGAGAAACCGCCGGGCGACTTCGTTGGCTTTGTCCTTCGGGAGACGCTGGGCCTCGGTCAGCCCGAGGGTGATGTTGCGCAGGGCCGTCATGTGCGGGAAGAGGTTGTAGCTCTGGAACACCATGCCGACGGTTCGGTAAAGCCGTTGCAGGTCGGCCCTGGCTTCATGGACGGGAATGCCGTCGACCAGAACACGGCCCGATGTCGTGGGGACCAGCCTGCAGATCACGCGAAGCAGTGTCGACTTGCCCGATCCCGAAGGTCCGATGACGGCGACGACTTCTCCCGTCTCGACCTTCAAGTTGATTCCTCGCAGAACCGGAGTGCCGCCGTACCCCTGGTGGACCTCGTCCAGGGTGACGATAGGTGCCTTTGCGCTCATGCCCGGGTTACACCTGGCAGGGCGCGCCGGAAGGACTCGCTCCACGATCGTAAAAGCGGCTTTCGCTTGCTCTTCAGCCGGTTCTCCAGAAACGTCGCCAGAAGCGCCACCGGATAGCATATGATGAAGTATATGATGGCAATCTCGGTAAGAATGATGTGGTGCTTGAAGGTGGTCGAGGCCAGAAGGAGGCCCGAGAACAGCAGTTCCTGAATGGTGATGACGGACAGCAGGGAAGTGTCCTTGAACAGCATGAGCAGGTAGTTGATGATCGGCGGCAGGACGGTTCGCACCGCCTGCGGAAGGATGACGAAACGCAGGGTCTGCAGGTGGGACAGGCCGATCGTGGTCGCTGCCTCCTTTTGTGTGACGGGAACGGATTGTATGCCGCTGCGGAATACCTCCGAAAGGTAAGCCGCGTAGTTGAGCGACAGCCCGGCAATGCCCGCTGGAATGGCATCCATCGTGAACCCGAAGAACGGCAGCACGTAAAAGATGTAGTAGATCTGGACCAGGCCGGGTGTGGACCGGATCAGCTCGACATAGGCTGTCAAGGGTATCCGGATCAGTCGGTAGCGGGACTGGCGCCCCAAGGCGACGAGCAACCCCAGCAGAACAGCCAGTACGAAGACCACGAGCGTCAGGAAGACCGTCAGCTTCGCACCCTTCAACAGGGTGGGGAGAAAGAAGAGGAAGTCCTCGACAGGGAGGGTCGGCATCACTGGCTCCGGAGTCCCGCATCGGCGGCAATCGATCGCATGCCGCGGCTAGCTGCTCCGCCCCTCAACGGACGATGTTGGCGGCGGTCAGGCCGTAGGTTTCCAGAATGCGGGCAAGGCTCCCGTCGGCCTTCATCTTGTCGAGGGCGGCATCGAACGCATCGACGAACGGCCTGTCGTCCTTGCGGAACGAGAAGCCGATTTTGAAAAGTGCGTCCCCGTACCCTTCCCAGCCGGGGACGAACTCGACCGGTTCGGGGTGCCTGGCCTGGGCGAATGCCGCGGCGGTTTCGCCGGCCAGAATGCAGTCGATCCGGCCGGCCTTGAGATCCGCGATCATTTCCGGGTGGCTTTTGTAGGCAACGAACTCGGCAGTCGGAATGGCGTTGACATAGTCGGTGGCCGTGGACCCGAGGATGCCGCCGATCCTCTTCCCTGGAAACTGGTCGCGTCCCTTGATTTCCTCGGGGTTCCCGGGGGGGACAATCAGCGCCAGACCGTAGCTGTAGATGGGCTTGGTAAAGGCGACCTGCTCGGCGCGTGCCGGGGTGATGGCCTGGCCGACGGCGACCATATCCCAGCGGCCGGCCTTAAGGCCCGGAATCAAGCCCGCCCAGTCCACCGGAATCTGGTGGATGGTCTCTACGCCAAGGTTTGCCAGGATGGTGCCGGCCAGGTCGTAGTCGATCCCCTTGTAGCCTCCGCCAGCTGGTTCCACCCAGTTGTGCGGCGGCTCATTGTAGGTGCCCATGAGGATGTATTTGCTCTCCTGGACTTTTGACAACGTATCTGCGGAGGCACCGGACGCGAGCAATAACTGACTTGCGGTCAGGACTAAGGCCATGGCCGCAAGAAACCGGATCGTCCTTTTCAGTCTGATTGGCATGAAGTACCACACCTCCCATTGGCTTGCGGGTTGTTGACATTCCGATACCGGCCGACTGTTGGCTGTCGCCGGCAGGTAACCGTACTATGCCGTGTTCACGTTTTGAACCGGCGCGTCCAGTCGACCGTTTCTCCGCAAGCTCCCGGAGCGCGCCCTGAACGAAACTGCCTCGCCTTCCTGGAACGGGGAAGACGCGACGGCTTACAAGGATACAGGTTCAATGTATGAACGAAGTATGAACGAAACCGTGGTGGGTCGGCATGAAGATCAGCAGAATTGATGTGACCGTCGTAAACGTGCCCTTCGTGGCTCCGCTGCGCTGGGCGGGAGGAGTCGAGGACGGTTGGTCGCGCTGTATCGTGGAAATGCATACCGATGAAGGGTTGATCGGACTGGGCGAAACTCTGGGGGGTGACGTCACCAAACTTCTGATCGACACCAATGTTGCGCCCATGTTTCTCGGCGAAGACCCCATGCTCACCGAGAACATCCTGGCGAAGACGCTGTTCGTGCCCTTCTACCACGGGAAAGCCGGTCTGTGCGCCATGGCAGCTCTGGAAATGGCCTGCTGGGATCTCAAGGGAAAGATCGCCGGGCGTCCGCTCTGCGACCTCCTGGGCGGGCGCTTCCGCGACGAAGTTCCTTTCGCTTCCTACATCTTCTACCGGCACGCCGGAAAGGACGGGACCGGGCAGGTGTCCAACCCCGACGAGGTCGTTTCCCATACCAGGGAGTTGCACGCCAGGTACGGCTTCGAGACTATCAAGTTCAAGGGCGGCGTGATGGGCCCGGAGGAGGAGGTCGAGGCCCTGCGGGCGCTGCGCGCCGCTTTCCCCGCAACCAGGATACGTTACGACCCGAACGCCGTGCTCTCGGCCGCGACGTCGATACGGATCGGCAAACTCATCGAGCCGCTGGATATCGAGTACTACGAAGACCCGTGCTGGGGAAACGAAGCGATGGCCAGGGTCCGCGAGCGCGTGAACATACCCCTGGCGACGAATATGTGCGTCATGGATCTCGACCAGCTGGCGCAAGGTCTGCGGATGAACTCTGTCGACGTCGTCCTGGGAGATATCCACGAGTGGGGCGGGATTTCGAACACCAGGAAACTGCAGGCGACCTGCGAAGTCTTCCAGCTCGGGTTCAACCTCCACAGCGGCGGCGAACTGGGCATCTCCACCGCCGCCTGCCTGCACGTCGGCGCTTCGGTTCCGGCCCTGCCCCATGCCCTCGACTCCCACATGCATCAGCAGGGCGGCGACGTGGTCGAGGCCGGGGTCATCTCCTATACTTCGCGCGGAACGATGCGCGTGCCCGACGGACCGGGGCTGGGGGTAACACTGGACCCGGATCGCTTTGCTCTCTATGCCGAAGCCCACCGCCGCGAGGGCGATATCTCGATATACGCCGAAGACGAGGCCAGAAGCGGCAAACCGCCCGTCAAGTCCCAATGGTAGGAGCGCCCATGTCCGTCAGCAGTTTTGAATTGAGCCGGCCGGCCGATCGTCTCGGCATCGAAGTGTGGGACATGATAGCGGAACTGGAACCGGCGGCCGTGTCCGATGTCCTGCACGCGCGCGGCTTCCACAACCAGGTCATGCGCCACGGTATCGGTCCCATCGACACCGCGACCCGACTGGCCGGCATTGCCCGTACCATGCAGTCCCAGCCCCTGGTCGGCACCCCGCAGGCCGGCAGGGAGTACGAACTGCTTTTCGCGGCAATCGACGGGCTCCAACCCGGGGAAGTTCTGGTCACCGACCGGACCGATTGTTGCGTGTGGGGGGAACTGTGCGCCGAAGCAGCGATCTGCCGCGGCGGAAACGGTGCGGTGATTGACGGCTTCTCCCGGGATATGGAGCTGGTGCGGAAACTGGGCTTCCCGCTCTTCTGCCGTGGTTCGCACATGAGCGACCTGCTCTATCACCGAACGATAACCGGCATCAACGAAGCGGTTTACTGCGGCGATGTCGCCGTCTGGCCCGGTGACCTCCTGCTGGGATCCGAGGACGGCATGGTGGTGATTCCCGGCAACTCGATCGAGGAAGTGGTTCTCGAAGCCTACGAGAAGGTGAAGACGGAATCGAAGGTGCGGATCGCTCTGCGCAACGGCATGACGGCCGGTGAGGCTTACAAGAAATTCGGTGTCATGTAGCCCCGGGGATTTCACTTGGGGCACGGTGCTCGGCGGCTCCGGGCTTCGGAGAACCGGAGGTGTAAACCTACGGGTGTGTGTGCGGGGGCAGCGCGGCCTGCCAGCCGCTCTGCAGCAAGCGGTTGAGGCGCGCGACGATCTCCGGGTGCGCCCTGGCTATGTTGACGTTCTCCCGCGGGTCGGCGTGAAGGTCGAAGAGCTCGAATTCCCCCGCGTTCGGCAGATGGCGCTCATCCCCCTGCGGCGACCCTTCCGCATAATGCGTCAGGCGGTAGTCGTTCGTCCTGACCGTCGACGCGTCCCATATCCGCGAAAAGACGGCGCTTTTCCACTCCTGTCCGGGGGATCCGAAAAGCGGCAGCAGGCTGGACCCCTGCAGATGCCCCGGAGCCGGCAGGGACAGGAGATCGCAGATCGTCGGATAGAGATCCACCAGCTCCACGAGCGCATCGGTACGAGCGCCGGGCGGTATGCCGGGGCCGGAGATCAACAGCGGCACGCGCGTGGACTCCTCGAAGCTCGTGGTCTTGGACCACAGCTTGTGCTCGCCGAGGTGCCAGCCGTTGTCTCCCCAGAGCACGACAGTCGTGTCCTCGGCCAGTCCCAGGCGACGGAGCTCGTCCACTACCTTGCCGATCTGGGCATCGACGAAGCTCACGCTGGCCCAGTATCCGTGAACGGATTCCCGCTGTTTGACTTCGCTCAGCACCGGAAAGTCGTCGTCGGTGTAGCGGCCGATGTCGGAGTAGAGCTCGTCGGTCTCGGGGTCTCCGTAGTGGCGGAAGTCGCTGAGGTCGGACTTGCCGATGCCGTCCTTCGGGAAGAACGGGTTGTCGGCGAGGTCGACACCGTCCCGGTCGTAGAGGTCCCAGTACTTCCTGGGTACCGCCCATGGCAGGTGCGGCCGGTAGAAGCCGGCGGCGAGAAAGAACGGTTGCCGGCTCGCGGCGAATTGCCGCAGCTCCTCCGTCGCCGCTGCGGCGACGATGCCATCCGGATAGGCGGCATCGGGGGCGTCGGCGCATTCGACGCGAGCCGGCAGCTCCACGTCCGACCCGGTGAACTGCAGGGCGAAGTCCTTCAGCTTGCGCCGGTTCTCTTCGTGTTGATACCCGGAGCAGTAGCCGTCGCACGTGTAGGAGGCTTCGTGGAAGGTGTCGGTGTAGCGCCGGGTCCAGCCCTCGGCATCTTCGTCGTTGTAGTGGTAGACCTTGCCGATGGAGACGGTGGCGCAGCCGTTCTCGCGCAGATACCGGGGCAGGGAGGGCTCTCCGTTCGGGCACATCTGGGCGATGCGGTCCCGCCACGTGCCGTCCGGCCGGACTCCGCTCAACAGGCTTGCCCGGGACGGCATGCATATCGGCACCTGACAGTAGGCGCGGTCGAACTGCATGCCGCCGGCGGCAAGGGCGTCGAGATGGGGCGTGTGGAGCTTGTCCTTGCCGAAGCAGCCGATCTCCGGTCTCAGATCGTCGACGACGATCATGAGGATGTTCTTTTTCATGCTCTTTCCCCACAAGAGGCGCCGCCGCCGCGGCGGGGCCAAGTTTGCCCTCAACGACCCCGTCGAATCCTGGATTGGTCCTGATATGGGCGGACAGGAACAAAACCTGCAAAGGAGTTCGCATGTCAAACGAAACTGCACAAGTATTGCCTGGAACAACCCCCTTGACGTTGGAAGGGGACCTTGCCGCACAGATGGTTGCAGCTCTTGACCGGTATGTTACCGGAGCGGTGGCCCGTTCTCCTGAAACACGGGAAGCGTCATGGAACCGGGATTACAGTTCTCACCCTGCGTATGTCCAATCCGTCGAACCGAATCGGGAACGCCTGAGAAAACAGATTGGCTGCCTCGATGCGCGTCTGCCGATTGAAGAGCTGAGCTACATAGCCTCCACACGAACTGCCGCGCAGGTTGCGGAAGGTGAGAATCACACCGTATCCCGCGTCCGCTGGCAGGTTTTCGATGAAGTCGATGGTGAAGGGTTTTTGCTGGAGCCTGGGCACGATGCGCTGGTTGCCGCCCAGGTTGTCGCCCTGCCGGATGCCGACTGGACGCCTGAGATGATTGCCGGGGTGACGGACGATTTGCCGGCGAACGCCCGCTTCGCACAGCATCTGGCAAAGGCGGGCTGCCGTGTCGTCGTCCCGCTCCTCATTAGCCGCGACGATACCTGTTCCGGAAATCCAGCCCTCGGGGCAATGACGAATCAACCCCATCGCGAATTCATCTACCGGATGGCGTTCGAGCTCGGAAGGAACATCATCGGGTACGAGGTTCAGAAGGTACTGTCGCTGGTGGACTGGATGTCCCGTTCCGAGGTACCGGTCGGTGTTGTCGGCTACGGCGAAGGCGGACTGATTGCGCTCTACAGTGCCGCTGTCGATATCCGTATTAAAGCGGCAGCTGTCAGCGGCTATTTTCAATCGCGGCAGGAGGTCTGGCGAGAGCCCATCTACCGGAACGTATGGGGGCTGCTGCATGAATTCGGCGATGCTGAAATTGCCGGCCTCATCGCGCCGCGTCCGTTGATCGTCGAGGCAAGCCGCGGACCGGAGGTCGCCGGCCCACCTGCGCCGCGTCCCGGACGAGGTGGCGCTGCACCCGGACAATTGGTGTCTCCACCGACCCACTCCGTACAAACAGAGTTTGAGCGCGCACGCGGCTTCTATCGGCAACTCGACTGTGAGGATGCCATCCACCTCGTTATTCCGGAAGACGGGTTGCCGGGGTCTCAGGAGACCTTGAGTACACTGCTCGCTGAACTCGGGGTCCCAAATGCGCATGTTGATGGATACCGTCCTCTTTCGGCATCAGACGTTGGCGATTTCGATTACGAAGCCCGTCAGAAGCGGCAGTTCATGCAGTTGGTCAATCTGACGCAACGCTTTTTACGGGAGGCGGCATCGCGACGGCAGGAGTTCTTCTGGGAAAAGACCGATACCAGCTCACTCACACGCTGGGAGGAGACATGCGAGGGTTTCAAGTCCTGTTTCCGGGACGAAGTCATCGGCAGGTGTCCTCCCCCCGATGCGCCGGCAAATCCGAGGACGCGGCTCCTCTATGACGAACCCGACTGGAAAAGCTATGAAGTCGTTCTCGATGTCTGGAAGGACGTTTTCGCCTATGGCATCCTGCTGCTCCCGAAGGATCTTCAACCGGGCGAACAGCGTCCTGTCGTCGTCTGTCAGCACGGCCTGGAAGGGAGACCGCAGGATACCGCCGACCCGAAGTTGGAAACCGTCTATAACTCCTACGCTGCCTCCCTGGCAGACAGAGGATTCATCGTTTACGCGCCACAGAATCCCTACATCGGCGGCGATGCCTTCCGGGTCATCCAGCGCAAGGCGAACCCGATAAAGTGGTCGCTCTTTTCGTTGATCATTCGCCAACACGAACGCACGCTCGATTGGCTCGCGGAACAACCCTTCGTCGATGCGGAACGAATAGGGTTTTACGGGTTGTCCTACGGTGGGAAAACAGCCATGCGGGTTCCGGCAGTGCTCGATCGCTACGCCTGCTCGATCTGTTCCGCCGACTTCAACGAATGGATCGTCAAAAATGCCACTTTCCATTCTCGCTACAGCTATATGTTCGGCGGGGAGTACGAGATGCCGGAGTTCGATCTGGGCAACACCTTCAACTACGGGGAGATGGCGGGATTGATCGCGCCGCGGCCGTTCATGGTGGAGCGCGGACACGAAGACGGCGTAGCCCCCGATGAATGGGTCGCGCATGAGTTCGCTGTTGTCAGGCGGCTCTATGTGCAACTCGGTATCGCCGACAGAACGGAGATCGAGTTTTTCGACGGCGGACATCAGATCAATGGCCAAGCCACGTTCCGTTTCCTCCATCGTCATCTGAACTGGCCCGAACCATCTCCGTAGTGGACCTCCGTGCGGGTTAGGACAACTCCAGGGCAGAAAGTATCCTTACCCGCATGCGTGCACTCATTCTGGGCGCGGGCAGGGGGCGCCGGCTCAAGGCCCTCACCGACGAACAGCCGAAACCGTACGCCTCCATCGGCGGCCGGCGGATCCTCGACTGGCTGCTGCAGGCCCTGCGCGATGCCGGCGTGAGCGATTTCGTCTTCATCGGCGGGTACCGCATCGACCAGGTCCGGCACGACTACCCGCAAATGACCTTCTGCCACAATCCGGACTGGGAGAGGACCAACATCCTCGCTTCGCTGATGTGCGCCGAGGATCACATGGACGGCGAATTTCTCGTCACCTACGCCGACATCCTCTACCGGTCCGGCGTCGTGCGCCGGGCCCTGGACCATCCAGGGGACGCCGTGCTCTGCGTCGACACCCGCTGGCGGGAGCGCTACGCGGACCGCAGCCAGCACCCGGAGGACGACGCCGAGAAAGTGCTCACCGAGGGCGACCGGGTGCTGCGGGTGAGCCGCAGACTCCCTTCCGCCGAGGCCTGCGGGGAGTACATCGGCGTGGCCCGGTTCTCGGCCGCGGGCGCGAGCGCCCTGCGCCGTCACTACCACCAGTTGAAGGCGCGATTCGACGGGCAGGTCCGGCAGGACGGAACCCCCTTCCGCCAGGCCTATCTCATCTATCTCTACCAGCACATGCTCGAACAGGGAGAGAGGTTCCACATGGTGACCACGGGCGGCGAGTACGCCGAGGTCGACACCGAGGAAGACTACGCCCTGGCCAACGAGAGTTGGCCGCGGAGGTTTGCCTGATGCCCACCATCGCAGAGCGCTGCGGATCCCTGTTCCCGACGTCGGTGGTCGGCTCCCTGCCGCGGCCCGACTACGTGCGCGAGATCGTCGCCGACGGCCGCCGGGACGAGGGCTGGAAGGGCCGGCTCGACGCCGCCGTGGCCCACGCCGTCTCGCTGCAGGAGGCGGCCGGCCTCGACGTGATCTCCGACGGCGAGTGGCGGCGGGCCTCCTACATCGGCGTCATCGCCGAGCTGGCCGACGGGTTCGAGGTGAGCCGGACGGAGGACGGCCGTCCGTGGACCGTGGTCACCGGAGCGGTGTCGGTCCGGGACCAGGGGGTGGTGGCGGCGGAGGTCGAGCACCTGCGCTCGCTGACGGACCGTCTGATCAAGGTGGCCCTGCCGTCGCCTGCCCTGCTGGCCGAGCGCATGTGGGACGGCGACCTCTCCCTCGAGGCCTACGGGACGCCTCGCGTCTTCGCCGAGGCCGTGGCCCCGATCCTGCAGCGCGAGGCGGAGCTGGTTGTCGAAGCCGGGGCCGACATCGTACAGGTGGACGATCCGCACCTGTGCCTGCTCGTCGATCCCGAGGTCCGCGACCAGTACGACGAAGAGGATTGGGGCGCCGACGAGGAGGCGGCCTTCTCCGTCGACATGGACAACGAGGTTCTGGTGGGCATCGCCGGCGAGGCCGTGCGCGCCGTGCACCTGTGCCGCAGAGCCGGCGCCAGGGTGCGCGGGGAGGCCTACCACAGCGGCGGCTACGGCCCCATCGTCCCCGCCCTCCGGGAGCTCGACACCGACCACCTGACCCTGGAGTTCACCAACCCGGGCGCCGGCGACGTCGAAGTTCTGGAGCAGCTTCCCGAACACTTGGAGATCGGCCTCGGCTGCGTCAGCGTGCACCCGGGGGAGATCGACGACGACGCTCGGATCGTGGAGCGCGTCCAGCAGGCCGCGGAGGTAGTCGGCGCCGAGCGCATCGTCCTCAACCCCGACTGCGGCTTCGCCCCCGGATCTGCGGCGCGGGTCGACCTCGACGAGGTCTACCGCAAGCTGCAGTACCAGGCCGAGGCGGCGCGGCGGCTTCGAGAGATCTACGGCTGAAGGACAACCGGGGACCACCGAATCGACGACGCCAGTTCCCTCGTCTTTGACGGTACGGTTCCGCGCCGGGAGCCAGGACCAGCTGGGGCGATGATCTGGGCGGTGGCGGTGGTGCCCGACGACGCCTCGGGCCGACGGGTGGCTGCCCCCGCCTCGAGGGGCGCAAAGCTGATGGCGACGCCGGGCGACCCGGAGGGGAATCCACGCGATGGTGTGGGCGCGGGACGGGGAGGGAGATACGCCGGATTCGCGGGCGCAACGTACGTCGGGCGGCAACTCGATCATTGGCTCGTCCTGGCAAAAGGAAGCAGGGCGTATGAGCCTCATCTTTGTCTTTTTTGTCACGGCCGTTTCGCTCTGCTCACGGGGCAACCATGCTGACGCGGCCACCGGTGACGCCGCCGGGGTGCCGCAGGCAGGGGTGATCCTGAAAGGCGGTCAGATCGACAGCAGCACGGTGGAGGTGGGCGCCTTTGCGGTGGTGATCCATGGGCAGGGGGAGCGGCACCCGCTATCCGGGGAGTGGGAAAGGCTGGAGACCGCCCGTGGCTACATCCAGGCCATCAATGGGGAGACGTTGACTCTATCCCGAGGACGAGATGGCAGGCTGAAACCCATGGCCCTGGAGCGAATTCTAACGCTGGTCCAGGTAGGGCCACCTTCCCGGAGAGCGACGGAGCGGCCGCAGAGAGTACGGCCGGATGGATTGCCAATTCAGACCCTGGCGGTGGTAGATACGCAACATGCAGTAAGCGGCGCGACGTTGGATAGTCTTCCCGAGAGCAAAGGATCAAGAACTGGTAAGCGGGTTGCCTTCAAGCTGATCACCGGATCTTTTTTTGGGATGCTGGGGGGCGTGATAGGTGGCTCATACTGCGGGGGGAGCCAAGAGCTCGACTGTTTAGGACCACCTGCATTCGGTTATCTGGCCGGAGTGGCGATTGGCGTTTCTGCGGTTGACTACAGTGTGGTTGATCCACGATACGACCCCTCTATGCTGTCCTTCATCGCGGACACAGGCTTGTCACTGGGAGGCAGTGTGGTGGGATTAATCGGAGGCATTGGGTTGACGATCACCAGTCCAGAAATGCTCCCATCCATCCTTATCGGCCCTGTCGTCGGTGCAACGCTGGCGTCGGAATGGTGGCGCAGGTTCTCCGCCGCCCGCGGTTTCTCAATCGGCTTTGCACCGAACCCGAGGGGCAGCTTGTTCCCAGTCGCCACGCTGCACTTTTGAGAAGGGCGTTTTGAAGGCAGGAAAAGCCAAGGTAACGGAGCGATCCGTAAATCCGCTGAACACGCTCTCGTTTTTTTCGATTTCTACAGGAGGAGGTTATGCAGATTGCTGAAGAGTTGCGGCAGTCGGTCATTCGCTCGTTGCCCGAGGTGAACGAAATCAGCGACGAAACGCTGCGCAATCAGGTGATCGATGCCTGGGCATACGCCCTCGGGAAAAGCTCATTCAAATCCATTGACGAAATCCGTGCGTCAGGCAATCCGGACACACCGCCGCTCAAGCGGGGAACACAGACCCACCATATCCGCGGGGTCACGCGGCTTGCCATGCGCATCGGCGACGAACTGACCGCGCTGTTTCCCGAGCTCGAAGTGAACCGCGACCTCCTGGTTGCCTGCGCGTTGTGCCATGACGTGGGCAAGCCGTGGGAGTTCGACCCGGAGAACCAGGCCCGCTGGCGGGAATCGCCGGGCGCCGCGGGGTTCCCTTCGATTCGGCATCCGGGCTACGGCGTGCACGTCTGCCTGACCGTCGGGCTTCCGGAAGCGGTCGCGCACGCGGCAGGCGCACATTCGGGTGAGGGCGAGTTGGTCGTCCGCAGTCTGGAGAACACGATAGTGCATCATGCGGACTACGCCTTCTGGCATGTGCTGGACGCGGGTGGTCTCCTGGAAAACGCCTAGTTTATAGAGCTCATGGAGGGACCGGATTCAGACACAGTACGAGGAGGAGAACATGGAATACGTAAATTTCGGCCGCTCCGGCCTGAAGGTATCGCGCCTGGCCTACGGCCTGGGCCTGCGCGGGCAGGATGACGCGGACGAGGCGGAACGCACCATCGAACGGGGCATCGAGCTCGGGATCAACTTCATCGACTGCGCCAACATCTACGGCCTCGGGGACGGTTACGAGACCCGCGGCACGTCGGAGCAGCTCCTGGCGCGGGTCCTCAAACGGCACCGCGGCGACCTCGTGGTCACCTCGAAGGTGGCCGCCCGCATAGGCGGCGGGCCGAACGACGCGGGACTGTCGCGTTATCACATCCTGCGGGAGATCGACCGCACCCTTGCCCGCCTCGGGACCGATCACATCGACATCTACATCCTGCACGAGTACGACGACGGGACGCCCCTCGAGGAGACGCTGCGCGCCCTCGACGAGGTGGTGCGCGCCGGCAAGACCCGCTACGTGGGCGTCTCCAACTTCCAGGCCTGGCAGGTGCTCAAGGCGCTGTGGACGCAGGACCGCCTCGGGCTCGATCCCCTGATCTGCATCCAGAACCCCTACAACCTCCTCAACCGCGAGCTGGAGAATGAGATGTGGCCGGCGCAGCGCGACCAGGGGTTCGGAGTCATGACCTACAGCCCCCTCGGGGTGGGCCTGCTCTCCGGCGTGTACACCCCCGGACAGCCGCCGCCTGACGGAACCCTCTACGCCACCGGGCGCGCCGGCGACTTGGAACAGGCCCTGAACGAGGCGGCGCGCCGCACCCTGGCGATCCTGCGGGAGATCGCCGGCGCCCACGGACGCACCGTGGCGCAGACGGCGATCAACTGGGTGCTCTCCCACTCGGAGGTGACGGCCGCCATCACCGGCGGCGACACGGTGGCTCACATGGAAGAGAACGCCGGCGCCGTGGGCTGGTCGATCACGCCGGAGGAGCGGGCCCGCCTCGACGAGGCCTCGGCCGGCCAGGACCGTGTCCTGGACTGACCGCCGGCCTCGGCAGGGGGGATCAACTCCGAACAAGGCAGCGGTTTTCCATTGCGATGACATGGAGAAGGTGTGGGGGAGAACCTGTCGAACCGGGACAGGTCCATAGGATGATAGTCCACACCCGCTCGCAGGGGAGAGGCCTCGACCCCGCGATTGGTGTTTCCTGTATCCTTTGGGCTGGAAAGCTACTATTCGATCGCCGCCTTGATTCGGGCCCAGGAATCGCTTTCGACCGCCGAATTGTCGGATGACAAACCACTCGGCGTGACCAGAACCCCGTCGGCGAAGTCGTCTGCTGACCATCCCAACAGAGGCCTGTATACGTTGAGTGGGGAGGCTGCTAGCAGGTGGAGGGTCTCCCATGCGCCAGGACGACCATCCACCTCGGCATCCACGTCGGGTATCATGATATTGAAACCGATGATCTTTCCGCCGAACAGATCGGACACGTCACTGTCTTCCGGACCCGTCGATACAAAGAGGTCAAATGGGGTCACGTAGAATTCCGTCACCGAGAAGATGGGGGATCCGCCAAACACTGCGCCGCCTCCGTGTGCAAACGGAGGCTGACTGAACCAGTCCGCACCCATATGAATCGAATGGGGAAAGATGCCAACCAGGGAGCCCCCGTCGAAAACCTCCCCGAGAGCATGGAAAACCTGTGCCTGGGTGGGGGTCTGCAGCCAATCCTCTGAAGATTCCTCGGAGGACCACTGCGCGCCGCCCAAGTGGTCTCCGTCAACGGCAAACGACACCGAGGAGTCGTGATGAATCATAATGCGCAGAGCCTCATCATCCTCGCGTTCGAAGTGGTTGACGTATACGTCGTCGACCCTCTCCATGGCGAAGAAAATGCGGTCAGTGGCATCGTGCCATCCAAGCCAGATGCGAAAATCCATATCAGAAGGATCGTACGAGCTAAAAAAGGGTTCCGCGAAGTCCAGCGGGGTGAGCGTGGGCTCCCCGGCGATATATTCCCAGTCCTCGACTGAACCGTCCGTCACGTCGATCTCGGCGACGTCGCGGTCGGTCAACTGCATGATGGGAAAGATGCGGTCCGGGGGTTGGGCGTTTGCGACAGAGAGGAAGCCTGCCAATGTGAGGCTGAGTTTGAGCCAGACGAGTCGTTGCATCCCGTAATCCTCCTGACTGACAACAAAGCTGTGAGAAAACAATTGATGATGCGAAGAAGAGAGGTCTATTGCACTTGGGCGTGACTGTGCCGGTTTAGTTGATTGACTTTGGGCTACTGGTGTTCCCTCGCTACCTCATCTGCTTCCCACGACCGCCCCTCCGCGAATGGACAAGTAGTGCGTCGTATATGCATGGTCGGAAAGCCCCGGTGATCAAGTTGAGCGTTCGGCTGCGACGAGAAGACCGGCCGGAGGTGATTTTCCTAAAGCGCATCGAGCCTCATCCCCCCGCCTGCAACCGCCTCACCCGCGCCGGCAGGTCGTCCTCCAGCGCCTCCGCCGATACGATACCGAGGGAGCGGTCCTCCAGCGGCAGGTCGACCCGGACGAACCCCCGGCGGTGCGATTCCCGCAGGGCCAGGGCGACCTCGAGGGCGTCCCGCGCGTCCGCCCCGGAGCAGCGCGGCTTGCTCCCGGCCTCGGCCGACCTGACGATGTCGTCGACGATGGTCGGCCCCATCCCCTCGATACGGGTCGGGTAGGGGAAGGGCAGCTGCGCCGCCTGCGTGCCTCCCCGCGGGCCTCCCGGGACCGGCTTCCACAGCTCGTACTGCAGGATGCTCTCGAGCACGCGGATCCTGCCCCCGGTCCCGAGGACGTCGAACTCGCGCCCGGTGACCGGCCCGCACTCCATCGAGCGCAGGAACCCGCGCACGCCGTTGTCGAACGCCAGGTACCCGTTCCCCTGCGGATCCTCCTCACCGAAGGCCGCCTCGTCCGACTCGATCTCCCCGAATACCCAGCGGACGTCGGCGTCGGCGGCGAGGTAGCGCATGGCGTCGATGCCGTGGCTGCCGTTGTGGGACAGGCCGCACAGGTAGTAGGCGGTCACCTGCAGCAGCTCGCCGATCTCCCCGTCCATGATCAGCTCGCGGGCGCTGGCGTAGTGGGGGTTCCAGCGCCGGGCGCAGTTGACCGCCAGGGTGACGCCGTTGGCGGCGCAGACCTCGACCATGCGGTCCGCACCGGCCAGGGTCAGGGCGACCGGCTTCTCGGCCCAGATCGCCGTTACCCCGGAGCGCGCCGCGGTCTCGACGATCTCCGCCCGCGGCCGCGCGCTGGTGCAGACGCTGACGATGTCGGGCTTCTCCTTGTCGAGCAGCTCCCGGTAGTCGGCGTACACGTGCCCCTGCAGGCCCCAGCGTTCGGCGTATATCGAGCGCTGCTCGTCGTGCGGGTCGGCGCCCCCGACCAACTCGGTGTGCGGCGAGGCGAGGTAGGCGGGGGTGTGGCAGTACGGCAGGTACACGGCGCCGCCGCCGGTGCGCTCGTCGTCGAAGGTGCTGCCCATGCGCCCGAGGCCGATCACCGCGGCGCGGAGGGGTGCGCTCATTTCAGAATCTCCTGAGAATGTCCATGTGGGTTGCCGGTCCCTCCGGCCCGCGGCCTGGACGGAGCCTTTCTGCGGAGAGGTTTTATCGAAAATGGCCCAGGCCGGAACCGGTCCAGCCCGCGGCCCGGACCTGCCCGCGAAACGGCTTCCCAGGCCTCGGCAGATCGCGAAGGGCTTTCCGACCAAGGCCCGGCATCACGACGGATCGAGCCCTTGCCCGTACGGGTTCCTCCGTTCAATGGAGCTCGGCGAGCCCCCAGACTGCGTGGTCGCAGGAGATGCCGTCTCCGGCATCGGTGGTGATCAGCTTGAGCCGCCCTGCCCCGGAAATGTCGACGCTGATCCGTTGCGGCGCCTCTCCGACCGCGAGCCTGCCGCTCTCGAACACCCGCTCCCAGCCGCCGCCGCGGTCGATCTCGACGATGAAGATGCTGGAGCCGAGGCCCCAGCTCTCCATCTCGTCGTCGATGCCGATGAGGGCGGTGAAGGTCGTCGCCTTTTCCAGGGCCCCCTCCAGGTCGTAGACGACCCAGGCGCGGCCCCCGCCGTCGGCCTCGCGCGGATGCAGGAGCAGCCCCTTGGGGTATGCCTTGCCCCCCAGGCGGATCGGCCCGCCGAGGTAGTTGCGGTCCCGCGCCCAGCAGCCGGGGTACGCCTCGACCTCCCGCTCGGCGAGGTCGCTGAGGTACACCGCCCCGTCCGCGAGGTCGATGCGCTCGTAGGCCTCGGCCACCACCTCCGACTGCACGCCGTCGCGGAACGAGGCCGCCTTGACGGTGGCGTCGCGGTCGATGCGGAGCGGCCCGGAATAAACCGGCGAGGACGCGGTCGGGTCGGTGCCGTCGAGGGTGTAGCGCAGCACGCTTTGCGGACCGCCGGGAAGGGGGGACGGCGTCAGGCGGACCGCCACCTCGTTGGGGAAGACCCGGGACCCGGGGGTGATCAGCGGCGCCGCCGCCCGCCGCGGCAGGGACTGCCGGTACTCGTCGACGCGCAGGCCGATCTCGTGGAAGGGGATCGGCTCGAACCCGAGGTCCCACGCCGGGGAATCGGCGGCGAGCCGGAAGTCCTGGGTCTCGAGTCCGCCGAAGCCGGGGTCGCCGTCGAGGATGACGTTGCCCCGCTCCCCCAACCGGGCCGCGGCCTCTGCGTCCCCGTTCCTGTAAAGGACCCTCTCGCCGCTGCCGTCGAAGGAGCCGTGGAAGACCTCGGCGTCGGCTATCAGGTTTTCCTCCACCCGCACGTGGTCGAGGCCGGCCTCCGCTCCGAGCCGCAGGAACAGGCCGGTGCGGCTGACGTTGCGCCGGATCACGTTGTCCTTGGGAAGCTGGCGCTGCAGGAGTTGTTCGGGGCCGAGGCTGAAGTCCGCGGCGAGCTGCCGCAGGGTCGGGTAGCGGGTGATGTAGGGCGGCTGGTCGTAGCGTGCCGCCTCGAGGTTCTCCACCATCCTCCAGGGCCCCTCCTCCAGGAACATCGACGAGTCCTTCCAGACCCTGAAGCTCAGGGCAAGGTCGGCGCGCAGGAAGATGTTGTTCTCGATCACCATGGCGCGGCCGCTGTTGCTGTGGAAGACCTGGTCGACGTCGTAGAAGATGTTGTGGTGCAGGCGGATGCCGCCGCAGGGCAGGTCGGGGTAGATGGTGTAGCAGCCGAGCCTTCCGGGCCCGTGGATGTCGTGGAAGTAGTTGTAGCGGAACTCGTGCCCCAGGAAGGTCCAGTCGGCGCCGGTGTAGGTCGCCCCGACGTCCCCGGTCTCCAGGGCGATGCGCTCGAACTCGCAGTACTCGATGACGTGGTCGTTCCCCTTGTAGCCGATCCCCTGGTGCGGCAGGTCGTGGATCCAGCAGTGGGCGATGCGGTTGCCGACGCCCTCGAGCCGGAAGGCGCCGTGATAGGTGCGGTAGACGCGGCCGGTGCGGTGTATGTCGTTGTTGACCGCCGAGTTGTTCCCGGGAGTGAGATTTGTGCGGTCTCCGCCTCCCAGCTGGATTCCGGCCCCGGCTACCTCGTAGAGGTCGCTGCTGCGGATGCCGTTGCGGGTGCCGCCGATGACGACGGCGACGCGGGCGCCGAAGTTGCGGATCGTGCAGCCGGCGATCTCGTTGTCGCTGCCGTTCTCGATGACCACCGCCTTGTCCCAGGCGGCCTCGAAGGTGATTCGCCGCACCAGCACGTGGCGCGTCTCCTGCATGACGAGCATCGGTGCGGCCAGCTGCGGAAAGAAGATCTCGGCCCCGGCGAGGTCGGCGGGCGGCCAGAAGTAGAGGATGCCGCTGCCGCGGTCGAGGTACCACTCCCCCGGCTCGTCCAGCTCTTCGAGGACGTTGAGGAAGTAGAAGCGCTGCCCCTTGCGGTACCCGTACTGGTGGTAGGGCTGCTGCGGCCGGATCTCCCGTCTCTCGAGGTCGAGCCCCTCTACGCGGTGGTATTGGTCCCTCCAGTCGTGCACCCAGTACCCGTGCACCCAGAGGTCGCCGGTGTCCGCCCAGCCGGCGGGGCGGTCGTCGTCGTAGGCGAAGCGGCCGTAATGGCTGTCGCGCTGGGTTTCGACGAGGGTCCCGCCCTCGGGGATGGCGCTGACCTTCAGCCAGTCCCGGTTCGGGTAGCGGGCCAGCGGCATGTAGCGGGCGTTGCAGATCAGCTCGGCGCGGGGGCCGCCGACAGGGGCCGGCATGCCGAGGTCCGCGGCGCCGGCGGCCCGCAGGTCGGTCTGCACGACGCGGGCCCGGGCCTCCGGCCGCAGGCGTTCGAGGACGCCGCGGTCTTCCACCTGTCGCCATTCGGAAAGCCGCACCCCTCCGACGAAGCGGACCTCCCCGGTGCCCGGCTCCGCCTGCCAGATGGCGGGAGCCTCGCCGGTGCCGGAGTCTTCCGGCCCGAGCAGCAGGGTCTCGGTGATCCGGTAGGCGCCGCCCCTCAGGTTGACGACGGCAGGCCCCGGCAAGGCTCCTGCTGCGCGCCGCGCCCGCAGGGCGTCGCGGGCCGCGGCCGGGGTGGCGAAGGGAGCGGCGCGGGTGCCGGGGTTGGAGTCGCTGCCGTCCGGCGCGACGAACAGCTCGGTCGCATGCACGTCGAGGACCTCCAGTGTCAGTAGGGGAACGAGGATCGCAAGGGAAAGGGCGCCCCTGCCGGGGCATCCGGGATCGCGGCGGCCGGCCATCGCAACCGCTCCAGGGCAGCTACAGCTTGAGCAGCCGGCGGGCGTTGCCGCCGAGGATCAGGCGCTTGGCCTCCGCGCCGATGGCCGCGGTGACGATCTTGCCGAGCTGCGGCCGCGGGTCCATCAACGGGATGTCGGACCCGAAGATCACCCGGTCCGCCCCGGCCTCGGCGACGAGCCTTTCGACGACCCCCGGCTGCCGGTAAGTCGAGCAGGTCTCGAGGTAGTAGTTGGCGTTGGCGCGGGCCGCGGCGATCGCCTGGGATCGATACGGCTCGATATTTCCGCTGTGGCCGGCGACGAAATGGGCGTTGGGAAAACGCGCCGCGGCGCGGCCGAACTGCTCCGGGGCCGCGGTCGGCTCGGCCCCGGTGTGGGCGATGACGGCGAGGCCGCGCTGGTCGGCGAAGCCGTACACCGGGTCCCAGGCAGGGTCGTCGAGGGGGTACGGCGTGTAGGGTGGGTAGATCTTGATCGCCGGCATCCCCAGCTCGTCGATGGCCCGCTCCAGCTCGGGACGGATGGTCTGGGGCATCGTCGGCGAGACGTAGGCGAAGCCGATGAAGCGGTCGGGGTGGCGGGCGACGAAGGCGGCGGTGGCGTCGTTTCCGGGGCGGCCGTCGGGATGGAAGATGTTGAAGAGGCAGCTCCTGTCGATCCCGGCCGCGTCCATGGCGCGCAGCATCTTTTCAGGATCGTCGACCGCATCGAGCGCATCCCAGCGTCCCACATGCCCGTGGAAGTCGATGACGAGGTGGCCGTCGATCACGGCGTTATCCCCAGGAGTCGCTCGAGGTTGCCCGAGCAGATCGCCGCCAGGGCGGCGTCGTCGAGGGCGGTGTGATGCAGGTAGAAGAGCATCGGTCCCATGGCGTAGCGGGGAAAGAAGGAGCCGTAGAGGAAGCGCCCGGCCCCGAACCCGGCCACCAGCGCCTCGATGCCGCCGAGATTCTCGAAGCGGCTCAGCTCCAGGGAGGCGTTCGGCAACCGTTTCAGCATCGGGACCAGCACCGCGCTGTGGGTGTAGTGGGCGCCAAGAAGCACCGCGCGCAGGCCGGGGTAGCGGCGCAGGGTCTCCAGGATCTCGACCGGCGGGGTGTCGGCCAGCGACACCCACAGCGGGATGCGCTCGGCGTCGAGCCAGGCCAGCAGCTCGCCGTAGACCCAGTCGGCGAACGGGATGCGGCATTCCTCGGTGTTGTGCAGGCGGACGCTGCGCAGCCTGCCGTCGTCGTGCAGCGACTGCAGCTGGCGCAGGGAATCGCCGCTCGGGCCGGCCATCCACTGGGGGAAAAGCGCCTCGTGGTCCCATTCCGCCAGGGCTTCGTTCCCCTCGATCGCGCTGATCCGCTCCCCCTGCCGGTGGTAGACGAGGCCGCGGCCGACGCCGTGGCGGTCCATTTCCTCCAGCAGGCTGTCCGCGTCCGGGCAGGGGGAGGGCCGGTCGTGCCGGTGGCCGACGCCGATGTTGGCGTCGAACACGGGAACCCGGGGGCGGAAGTCGAGGGTGCTCATCGGCTGAAGTTGGTCGCGGCGGAAGGGGGAGACAAACTGGTCAAATCAGGGCCCGTGCGCCATGAGGCTTGCTTGGTGCCGCGGTTGTATGGGCCGGCTTGTCCGGCTGAAGACCTTGTCTCTGTCGCCTGAAAGCAGGTTACAATCCTTCCTCGCTGCCCCTGCAACAATGCCGGTACGGGAAATGTCAGGACTCCGACAGGTTGGCAACCCCAGTCTAGAGACGGGGTGGACCACGCCGGATTCCAGTCCTTTCCGGGGTGATCAGTAACCTTGACCACCTCCCCGGTGGCTACCTCCAAAACACAGATTTCCAGCGCCGGCACCCGGGTGAATCCGGCCGCCCTCGCTCGTTCGCCTGCTTGCGCGCCAGGTCAGTTCCGTCAGTCCTTGCGATGCGGAGACTAGTAAGCGATGGCGACGAGACGCTGGGCACGGTCCCTGCCGGTGTCGGTTTCGACCTCGAGCTGCAGCAGGTAGAGCCCCGGTGCCAGCCGGCCCTGGTCGCCGGTACCATCCCAGGAAACGCTGGAAGGTCCGCTGACGGCGCTGCCTCCAGGCCCGACCCCACCGACCTGCCGGCCTGTCAGATCGTAGACGGCGATTGATACGGGCACCGCGCCGCTGAGATTCATCAACTCGTAATCGATCTGCAGGACATCGTTGACGCGGTCGCCATTCGGGGAAAACACAGGCGATGACAGGCGCAAACTCCTGATCGACTGATCTGGAATGGTGGTGAGGGCTACCCGTGTTCGGTTGCTGTCGTTCAACTCGTCTGCGTCCCCCTCGGTGACGGGTTGCGGCACCTCGAACGGCGCGCCGCTGTCTGAGAGGCGGGCTGCGAAGGGGGTGTCGTAGTCGAAGACCCGGGCCTGGAAGGTCAGCTCGATGAGCATTCCGTTGTGGTTCGAATCGATCCGCGGGATCTGCAGGGCGAAGCCCTTTTCATCCAGCCGCGTAACGGTGAGGTCGAGGCCGGCGCCGTCCAGGCGAGCCACGGGCTCGACGCTGACGATGCGTGCGGGGGTATCGATTGCGATGCCGTCGAAGCCGGGATCACCTGGCTCGATCCGGGGCCGCACCTGGTAGGTGAAGGAGGTGACCTCGCCAGCGGCGGCAGCGGCGGGGGCGATCTCGGCTGTCGCACGAGTGACCAGGGGTGGCGAAGCCGCGAACTGCAGGTAGTCGACCCGGCCGCCCGACTCGGGGGTGGAATGGAAGGCGACTTCGAACTGCGCAAAGCGGCGTGGCCGGTCGGCGTTGGGGTTTCCCCTTCCGGCGAGGAAGTCGTAGGCGGCGTTCCAGCTCAGCCAGTTTTCCTTGTCGTGGGTGACATTCCCTTTCTCCCCCGGTCCAAGGCGATTGTACTGGGGGCGCGTAAGGAGCGCGCCGGACTCTGAAAAGGGGACCTGTTCGTCCCCCCTGAAGGTTTTGCGCCAGAATACGTCCGGCTGGTCGTCGTCGCCGCTGCGCATGGTGATGTCGACGCGGGCCTCCGGATCTTCCCCCTCCTGTCCAGCCCAGGACAGCTCTCCCAGGCTGAGCGCTTCGCCAAGGTCGATGACGTTGGATGTGTATCTCGCGAACGGGACAAAGCCGCTGGCGTAGATCTCGAATTCGGCAACCTCCCACCACAAGTCTCCAAAGCCGAAAACCTGGAAGAGCAGGCGCCGGGTGGGAATGGAAGGGAAACTCAGATCGACCACGTCATGACCCGGGCCCTCGTGTGCTATGTCGAAGTCGTAGCGCATCGCCGGGTCGACTTTGCTCCCATACGACGGTTTGTATGGCCGCGCCCCGTCCCTGGCAGGGCCTCCGTCGTTCGTGCCGATCAGGAACCGGGGAACCGGGTCCTGGCCGCCGGACCTGCACGTGGCCGCAACCCTCCAGCTGAATCCGCACGTGATGAGGGTGCCGTCATCATGACGGGTGTAGAAACGTATGCGCTCGAGGTGGACCAGCCGTTGCAGATCGAACAGGTAGGTAGTGCCCCTGTAATCAGTGTAATAGGTATCGGCATCCTCGTCTCCCATGCGAACGGACCATCCTTGATACGAGGATCCCGTACCCTGGACGGCCTCCCACGATCTCCACCCCAGGAAATGGAAGTTCCCGTCCAGCGTGGTGGGCGTCAGATTCACATTGGCGTCCATGGCCTCCGGGGCGACCGCGCCGGGCTGGATATCCATGCCGACCGAATCTCCGAAGCGGTCGGCATCGACGTCTTCCCAGTGAAGCTGCACGAAATCGAAAGCCGCGCCTTCATGGTCGGGCTCCGGTACATCTTCCCCGCCCAGGCGGTATACGGTCAGTGCGTCTCCCGTGGCCGCCGTGCAAACCACCGCAAAAGTGATTGCCGATAGTCGAAGGTTCAGAAGCATTGGGTGGGGTTTCGGAGACCCGGTAGGGATGGAAGGGCGCCGGGAGCGGCAGGCGGCACTTTCGGTGGTTGGTCAAACTCTGCAACTCGCAGACGATCTGCAATTATCCCGCTTCATGAGACGTTCCCTTCGTCGCCGATACCCGAAAAGAAGCCCGGGCTGTTGCACGCGCGCGGTTCCGCCCCGGGAGGCCCGATGTCGATACCACATTATGTGTTTCAATTGACGTGCCCGTCTACCGATCCATCGTCGAGCCGGATCTTGGCCAGCATCTCATCAGTGAGCTCCGGAATCGGGTACACGCGGGAGCAGGACCAGGGTGGGGCAATATCGTTTCTTGGTCCCGAAAGGGGTTATCCGTCTTCCTCCCTGATCAACACAGAGACCGCCGATTTTGCCGGGCCGGGCCAATTGATTTCCTGGTCGAATCCCAGGCTGCAGGTTTTTTGATTTTTCTTGTGCAAACACAATCGGCGGACAAGCGTCCCCAACACGCCCTGGTGAAATGGCACGTTGGACACTCGCTCGCCAAGAGTCTGCTTGGGCGTGGCAGGCCGCGGGGTCGAAGATGCGGCAGGTGGTGATCATTTCGTGGGGCACAGGTCTGTTCGACGAGGGCGATGATCCCTGCCGCTATCGGCTTGAGGAGCGATCCTGGATTTTGGGCTGTAAGACGCTTCCGGGCCGCGAGACCCTGGCGGGGCTTGCCGCGAACGACGGCCGAGATCTCGGATCAGGCGAGTGGTATACAGCCCCGCCACCACCGCCGCGCCCCGCTGGTCGCGGGCATCCCACTGGATCTGGTACAACGCCGGCCTGGAACTGATCCACCATGGTGCCGGCCCAGCACGTTGTAGACGACCAGCCCCTCCGGCGGGGCAGGTACGCCGGCTAATCAATCTCCAGAGAGGCCTTGATCCGGCCCCAGGAAACCGATTCCACGGCAGAGCCGTTTTCCTGCCCGGCCGGGTCGGAGGACAGGAGCATGCCGTCGATGAAGCTGTCCCCTCGACGTTGGGTCAGGAGGAGGGCGGGGGTAAAATCCCCGGAAGGTTCCATGGCTTCGGGTGTCCAGGTTGTCGGGAAATCAGGCGGATCCAAGTCGTTTGCGGCAATCGCAAAGCCGATGATCTTTCCCGCCTCCAGGTCGTTGACCAGGCTTCCTTCGGAGCTGTCCCAGGCTCCGAACCGGTCGAACGGGGTGACGTACAGCTCGATCACGCTGAAGGCCGGGTTTTCCCCGCCTGTGCCGCCGCCTGCCTCCGCGAAGGGAGGGAGGACCGTCCAGGCGAATGTTCCCGTCTGGGCTGTCATTCCCTCGTCTGCCAAGGTCGGTCCGCTGCCGGTGTAGGAAATGGCGGTGTAAAACTGGGTTTGCCCGAAAACCTCCAGCCACTCCGAAGGCTCGAGTCCTGCAATCCCCTGCCCCCCGCTGTGGTCTGCGTCGATTGCCAGGAAGATGCCGTCCTGGAAATACATGGAATCTTCAAATTCATCCGAGCCGTAGTCATGGGTGTTCCTGTACAGGTCATCGCTGGCCGCAAAGGCCACGTACAGGCGGGCAGGGTCGTCGTGCCAGGCCAGCCAGATGCCGAAGTCGAGGTCGGACGGATCCAGTTCCGAGCCAAGCGCCTCATCTTCGAAGTCGAGCAGCGTCATGGTGGGCTCGCCGATCAACGAATACCACTCGTCCACCGATGCGTCGTCAAGCTGGATTTCCGCCAGCATCCCGTCGGTGAGATAGGCAATCGGATAGACGCGGCCGCCGGCGTGGGCGCCGGCCGACACTGCCAGCAGGAGGAGGCAAAGAGCGGCGTGCAGCATTTCCCTGATTCTCAAAGCTTCCATGACTTTCTCCTCAATTGTCGGTTGAACCGCATTTTTCCCGCACCGCGGCCAGGATCTCGAGCGAGCGGTGGCATGCCGCTTGGTCGAAGATGCGGCAGGTGGTGATCAGCTCGTCGGCGCCCGTCCGTTGGACAAGGTCGTTGATCCCTGCCTCCACCGCCTCCGGGGAACCGACGGCGGAGCAGCTCAGCTTCTCCTCGACCGCGGGCTTCTCCAGGCCGGTCCAGCAGGTCTCGATGTCGTCGACCGGAGGGCCGAGCTGGTCGCGCCGGCCACGCATCATGCCGATCGACTGCACCTGCTGCGAGGTGAACAGCCGCCGCGCCTCCTCGTCGCTGTCCGCGGCGGCGACGTTGACTCCGACCATCGCGTACGGCTGCGCCAGCTGTTCCGAGGGCCTGAAGGTGGTGCGGTACACGTACAGGGCGTCGGCGAGAAGGGCCGGGGCGAAGTGGGAGGCGAAGGCGTAGGGCAGCCCGAGGTGGGCGGCGAGCTGGGCGCTGAACAGGCTCGACCCGAGCAGCCAGATCGGCACCCGCAGCCCGGCGCCCGGCACCGCGCGCACCGCCTGGTCCGGCTCCGGGTCGCGGAAGTAGGCCTGCAGCTCGAGGACGTCGCGCGGGAACTGCTGGTCGCTGCCGATCCGTTCCCGCCGCAGGGCGCGCACGGTCAGCAGGTCGGTGCCCGGGGCCCTGCCGAGGCCGAGGTCGATGCGCCCGGGGTAGAGGGACTCGAGGGTGCCGAACTGCTCGGCGATCACCAGGGGGGCGTGGTTGGGCAGCATGATGCCGCCGGAGCCGACCCGCATCCGCTCGGTCGCCTCGGCGACGTGGGCGATCAGGACCGAGGTGGCGGCGCTGCCGATGCCGGCCATGTTGTGGTGCTCGGCGATCCAGTAGCGGTGGAACCCGAGCTTCTCGGCGTGCCGCGCCTGGGCGCGCATGGTGCGGAAGGCCGCGGCCGCGTCGCTCCCCAGGCGGATCGGGGCGAGGTCGAGGATCGACAGCGGGATCACGGCCCGGTCTCCCGCTTCGGGGGCGCCGGATGCCCCTTCCCGCAGAACTCCAGCAGAAAGCGGGTGGCGTCGAGGCGCGACTCCCGCGACGGCGAGTGGCCGGGGGAGTCGACGACGTGGAGCTGGCCGAGTAGGGTGTCCTGCTGCAGCTCGCGGCGCTGGATCTCGAACAGCTCCATGGCGAAGTCGACGCAGGCCCGGGTGCCGACGACGTCGTCCTGACTGCCGACGCTGAGGTAGACGGCGGTCGTGGCGAGTTCCCCCACCCAGTGGTGGATGCGCAGCGGCCAGGTGTGGGTGCGGGGGCAGGTTTCGGTGAACTCCTCGGGGATGCCCCAGTCGGTCACCGGGGAGAGGGCGGCAACCGCCCGCAGGCGGGGATCGGCCGCGGCCAGGCGCAGCAGGCAGTACCCGGCGCGCGAGACCCCGTAGCCGACGACCCTGGCGTTGCCGGCGCCCCGCACGAGGCAGGCGTCCACCACCGCTTGGCCGTCGCGGACGAACTGCGCGAACGGGTCCTCACCGGCGAGGAAGGCCCTGCCCATGCCGTGGAGGTTCTCGCCGTGCCCGGGGCTGACGCGCTCCCCGTGGCAGGGCAGGTCGAAGCTTGCGACGAAGTGCCCGGCGTCGAGAAACGGCTGCGTCGGGTGGTTCTGGGTCTCGTCGCGGAGGGCGAGGCCGGCGGTGGCGCTGATGTTGAGCAGCAGCGCCGAGTGCTCCCCGGCGAGCCCGTCCTCGGGAACGGCGAGAGTGCATTTCAGCTCGACATCGCCTGTCGGCACCGGGAACTCGGTCGTGTTCATTCGGCGAGCCCCTCCTCCGGAACGGCGAGGGTGCATTTCAGCTCGGTGCCGCCGGACTGCACCTGAAACTCGGTCGCGTTCATTGGCCGGGGCCCTGCTGAAAGGAGTAGAGGCGGGCGTTGCGCAGGTAGAACTTGAGGCGGATCACCCGGCCCCTGAGATCGTCGTAACAGGCGCGCCTCCAGGTCATCTCGCAGCGCACCGAGTCGCCGTCGAACAGGGCGCTGTCCGCCTTGCCGAAACCGTCCTGCTGCACCCCGTCCGCGTCGAGGACGGCGACCGACACCTCGCCTCCGCGCGCGGAGGCGTTGATCCTCAGGGAGCCCCCTTCGCAGCGGAACGGCCTGGTGACCAGGGTGCCCGTTTCCGCTCCGGCGTCGACCGACACGAAGCCGTCGAGCCGCAGCTTGGCGAGGTTGATCGGCCCGCTGCGGCCGGTTGGCCCGTGCTCGACGCTGCAGGGACAGGGGCGTTCGCCATGTAGATTTCACCGGCGTCGTCGCTGCCGGCAGGCCCGTTCTCCATGAACCCGGCCCGATCGCAAACCCGCTCCCAGCGGACCCCGTCGCGGCTGACCGCGAGCTGGATGTCGATGGTCCCGTAGAAGCGGATGTGGGGCTCCTCCGGGTTGGTGTGGTAGACGTGCAGCTGGCCGATGTAGAGACCGGCGCAGCGGAACACCGCCATGCAGTAGAACTGCGTCCCGGGCGGGTCCCGTTCGTCGGGGACCAGCACCTCCTCGGGGTCGTTCCAGTGGATGAAGTCGTCGCTGGTGCAGCGTCCGATGCGGCGCACCGGGTTGCCCTCGTGCACCGTGGGGCGGCAGTAGGCGACCCAGGCCCGGTGGCGGTCGTCCCACCCCAGCAGCCTGTGGGAGTCGCTCGCCCTGCGGATCACCGGGTTGCCCTGGTATTTCGTCCAGCTCAGGCCGTCGGGGGAGAAGGCGACGGAGACCCCGTCCCCTTCGTTCGGCGTGCCGCCCGGATCGCGCGCCTCGTAGAAGAGGGCCTTGTAGCGGCGCTCCGGGTCGGGGAGGCGGTCGTCGCGGCAGACGTTGCCCCCGGCCGCGTCGAGCATGAGGAGGTTGTTCTCCTTCGAGCCGCCGTACTCCACCAGTCCGAGGTTGGGGCGCTCCCAGAAGATGCCGTCCTTCGAAACCGCGTAGCAGTAGCTGTAGAGGAGGTTCGCCGGGTCGAAGCCGAGATGCGCCCACTTTCCCGGGGTCGCTCCCATGCCGGCGACCCCCATGGCGCCGAGCCCGGTGTACCACATGCGGAAGGAGCCGTCCGCGTCGCGCAGCACCGTGCCGTAGAGCTCGAGGCGGCCCTCCCAGGGATGGATGGGGAACATCAGCGGGTTGCCGGCGTAGCGGACCGGCTGGTTCAGGGTGCGCTCGAGGCCGCGCATCTCCCCGATGATCAGCTCGTCGCAGAAGAGCTGCCTTTCGGTGCCGGCGTCGATCGGTTCCTGCCTTGTCATGGTGCTCCTGTGGATTTGCGAAACGAAGAAGCCGGCCGCCGCGAAAGTCCAGCATCGCTTCGACGAATGCGCTGCATCCCCCTGCCTCGAAGAGGCCGGCCGCGGGCGGCGCCCACCCCTCCGATCCGGTCGGCGCTCAAGTCACATGCTGGTCAGAATACGCCCGGTCTCCGCGGTGAAGGAGAAGATCGTCCCCCAAATGCCGCCGGCAGCGACCTCTCCCATGATCAGGCCGAGAAAGAACGGCTTCATCGCCTGGAACATGCGCGGGCCCCAGAAGAAGAGGATTATCAGCTTGAGCAGCCATGCCAGCATCGCCGAGAACCATATCGAGCTGGTGAGCCAGCCGACGGCAATCGCAAACCCCAGCGGGTGCAGCGACCACCAGTGCCACCGGTGCTGCGCGAATACCAGAAATCCCTCCACCGCGGCGCCGATGCCCCGGAACAGCCAGCCTCTCATGTTGGCATCCGGCATCTCGGTAATGCGCGCGCCGAGGTAGGGCCACCCGTGAGCCCCGGCCCAGTTGATGAGATTGAGGTTTATGGCGCCGTACGTGTAACAGAGCTTCAAAGTGATAAAGGCCGAGGCGAGGAGGCTGCATACGAGGGCCAGCATCAGCCCCCAGAACAGCCGCCCCTTCGGTCCGGGCACCATCTCCGCCAGCTTGAGTCCGTTGGAGGCGGCGACCATCGGAGAGGTCCGCGATTCCCCCCCCCTGCCAGATGAAGGTGAAATTCAACGCCACCAGGCCCTTGGCGCCGAGAATGGAGGTGCCGAACCCCGATATGATGAAGTAGGCCGGTACGATCGGACTGCGCGCCGTCGCCACCCCGGCGGTGGTTACGACCCGGGCAACGAGGATGAAGAAGATGACGCCGGTGATCAGCAGCACCGGCACCAAGACCGCCGGCACCCCGGATCGCCACAGCCAGACGCCGGCGAAAAGCAGGCTCGCGAGAAACCCGGCCACCGCCGTGCGGTAGCTGAGCAATTCCTCGCCGTCGTCGCTCCCGGCGTCCGGGTTCCACGCCTTGTGCAGGACGTCCGCGAGATGGCCGCGGGCGTTCCACAGGCCGTAGAGCACGAAGACGAAGACCGCGCCGGTCAGCTGGTGGGTGAGATCGGCCGACTGCGAGTATTCGTACGTGCTCAGCTTCTCGGTGCTCGAAATGCCGAGGGTGTTGAACAGGCCGTCCTCGAGCTTGCACAACACGTAGAAGAACCAGATGCTGAACGATATATGCAGGTCGACGAGATAGAAGAAACCGATGTAGGCGAGCTTGAAGTGAAACCCGAGGTGGACGGTGTTGTTGAACAGGCTCAGGCTGCTTCCCTGCCTGAACTGCGGCACTTCCGGATAGAAGAAATTGAGACCGTTCATGCTCAGCAGCAGGAGCGGAATCGCGAATCCCACCCACATCGGCCAGCTCTTGAAGAAAGGGGCCAGGCGGCTGCCGACTCGGCCGCCCTCTGTCATCTGCTGCGGCAACTGCATCATCGGATAAGTGAGCCGCTCGTGGACCGACCACTGGCGGTGCAGAATGGCGCTCGCACAGATCAGCATGAAACAGAGCACCCCCACGAACGCCAGCCAGTACCCCATCGGCTCGATCCAGGCTTCCCACGGGATCGACGCCCCCCTCGGCAAGCCCTCGTAATAATCCTTGATCGCCCGCTCATCCTGGGGAACCATCCAGGAGGAAATGTGCGAGTGCAGGAGATCTTCGAAGCGGTTCTCCGGGGTCGCGTAGTAGTAGGGGTAGACCATGGTGCCGAGCAGGAAGAACATCAGCCCCCAGGTCGGCACGGTTACGGCCATCAGCAACATGCAGTAGATCAGCACGAGATCGGCCTTCGGCAGCGACAACCGGCGGCTGACCAGGCCGATGACGGCGCTCCCGAGGACGGTGATCGCGAAGAATAAAATGGCCCCCGGCGAAGAGGGATTGAACCCGATCCACATATAGCTGAAGACGGTCCAGAAGGGAGCGAGCAGACCGATGCCCAGACAGAGAATCACCCCGATGAACATGCCTCTGAGACTGAAATGCGACGTAGCCATGGGAATCGATAGTACGTAGAATTCGGCAGTTCGAAAGGAGAGGGTCAAGATGAAAATCACCGAGATCAGGACCGCGGAGGTGACCGTCAAGGTCAGCGGCGCCCCCCGCTACACCTACCACTACGTGCGCGTTCACTCCGATGCCGGGATCTACGGCACCGGGGAGGCCAGCCACGTCGACGGCGGCTGGCGCGGCTCGACCCGGACCATGGCGCAGCAGCTGATCGGCCAGGACCCGCGCGACGTCGACGCCTGCTTCGAGGGGATCAGGCGCAGCTACATCTTCCGGGGGGGATTCTCCGGCCTGGCGATCTCCGCCCTGACCGGGCTGGAGATCGCCCTGTGGGACCTGGCCGGCAAGGCCCAGGAAGTGCCGGTCTACCGCCTGCTCGGCGGCAGGTTCCGCGACCGGGTGCGGCTCTACGTCGACAGCGCCCACTCCAACTACGAGGAGCGCGCCGCCGCGGTTCGGGGGGACGGCTTCACGGCGATAAAATTCGACCTCGACGACGCCGCCAACCCGCACAAGCTCGACCCCTGGAACTGGTCGGTGACCCCGGGAGAGCTCGGCATCATGGTCGACCAGGCCCACGAGATCCGCGAGGCGGTCGGCCCGGAGATCGATCTCGCCATCGACCTGCACGGCCGCTACGACGCCACCGCGGGCACGAAGGTGGCGCAGGAGATGGAAGACCTGAACCTGATGTGGCTGGAGGAGCCGGTGCCGCCGGAGAACATCGACGCCCTCAAGCGCGTCACCGAGTCGACGAGCACGCCGATCTGTGCCGGCGAGAACGCCTACCTGCGCTACGGCTTCCGCGAGATGCTCGAGCGCCAGGCGGTCGACGTCATCATGCCGGACATCTCCAAGTGCGGGGGCTTGTCCGAGTGCCGCAAGATCGCCAACATGGCGGAGATCTACTACATCCCCTTCGCGCCGCACAACAACTCGAGCGCCCTGAGCACCGTCGCCGACGCCCACGTCTGCGCCAGCGTGCCGAACTTCCTGGCGCTGGAGTTCCACCGCTACGACGACCCGACCTGGAACGACGTCATCCTCTCGGAGAAGCCGGCGATACAGCAGGGGCACGTGGTGCTGTCGGAGAAGCCGGGGCTCGGGGTGGAGCTCAACGAGGATTTCCTGCAGAGCCAGTTCGACGACGGCGAGCCGCTCTGGCAGTGAGAGCGGTCCGTGGCAGGAGGGGTTCCCGACGCCAGGCGCGTGCCCTGGTCGGTCGCTGAAGAGCCGGCAGGGACACCGGGTCCGCGCCGGGGAAATGCCCGCGCAATGGCGCGCCTCAAGACCGGCGGGCGATCACGCGGACCGGGTAGTGGGGTAGCTGCAATGTGTGGGCGGCCTGTCCGTCAGGGCAGGAGCCCCCGCGCCTCGATGGACCCGGAAGATCGGATCGGTTCAACCCCGCCATGCCCGAGCTTCGGTAACGGCGCTATTCCGGCGTGAAGTCGTCGGTCTCGAGGGCGTACCAGGACACCGTGCCGGCGTCGATCAGTCCCTGAATTTCGCGGACGTTCCGCACGCTGGCGATGAGGGCGTGGGCCCGGTGCCCGGTGAACGTTTCCATCAGCTCGGCGTTGCGCAGGGCGCGGTCGGTATCCCGTTTGTCGGCGGTGTAGGATGCCTCGATGGCGATGTAATGGAGAGACCCGTCGGGATCCGTGGCTTCCAGGACCAGGTCCGCGCGAAAGAAGCTTTGCCGTTCGCCGCGCGTCAGGTCGCCGGGATCGTTCCGGACGAGCAGTCGGAAGAGATCCGGTCTCGCCAGGAGCCGCTTCACCTGAAAGCCCATACCCTCGGCGATTTCCTTGGAATGCGCGCCGACCACCTGCCGGGCCACGTTGCCGCGAAGCTCGCCTATGGCAGTCTCCATTCGTTGATTTGACTGCCGCTGCTCCTCGTTGAACTGCAGCTGATCCTCTTTGAACTCCCGCATCTCCTTGTTGAACTGGTTCTGCTCCTTGTTGAACTGCCGCTGCTCCTTGTTGAACTGCTTCTGCTCGTCGACAAAGGTCTCCATGCGCGTGGCGAATCTGGCAAGCCGTTCGGGGAGCTGAACCAACTCGTCCGACAGTACATGGCGGCGGACGGCCTGGCGGAACTCGTCGTTTTCTTCCAGCAGGCGAATCAGGTCATCGGTTGTATGGATGACGGTCATCACGGTCTCCAGGCCGCTGTGGCCTATTCCGGGTAGCCGGTTTTTTTCTTCGTCGCGTGCTTCTGGAATCTCGGAGCCACCCCTGCTTCCGTCAACGAAACCGGGAGGCCGGTCCCCGCCGGCGCTGGTGGCGACAGGGTCTGTCCCGGGGCCTCGACAAAACCTTCGGTGAGGGTCCGATGTGAATTGAGCAACGTAGGCACTATGGCTGTGGCGCATCGAGCCGAACCGGGTAGTGGGGGAGCCGCGAGGCGCCGCGTCTGCACGCCCCCCGGATAGCGCAGGCGCGCCAGAAACACCCCTGCGGCCACGGTCGCGCCGCGCTGATCGCGGGCGTCCCAGTCGACCCGTATGGCCGATCCCCCCGACCCCGATCCCCTCGAGGCGCTCGAGAGTGCGGTCCACTTGCGCCGGGTCGATCCCGTTCCAGAATGCCACTGCCAGTCTCATCGGAAATTCTCCTGTCGCATTTCCATTGCCGGATAGCCGTAAGTAAAGGCAGCAGTTCGCGGCGTCGTCACCGCCGCCAAGAGGAATAAAGAGAGCGTTACCTCGGGAGTGACCATACCTCCAGATAACTCAAGAGGGTCAGAGGATACACCCATGAAAGGAATCTTTTGCTGATCGATTCCCGTACGATAGCGGAGACCTGTTGGTTCGATTGCGACCCCGCACTGGCGCAGCGAGATGCGAGCGGCCTGGCTCACTGACATCCATCTCAACTTCCTCGACCGGCACCTGAGAACGCGGTTTCTGAGCAGGGTCGCCGAGGCATCCCCCGACATCGTCCTGCTCGGCGGGGATATCGGAGAGGCGGACTCCGTGATCACCTTCCTCAGACAGATGGAGCGCCTGCTCGCGCGACCCGTTTACTTCGTGCTCGGCAATCACGATTTCTACGGCGGCTCGATCGCTTCCGTCCGATGCGAGGTCGAGTCGTTGACCCGCGATTCTCCGTACCTGTTCTGGCTGAACAGGGAGCACCCTGTTTCGTTGACTCCCCGAACTGCCCTCATCGGTCACGATTCGTGGGCGGATGGACGGCTCGGGGACTTTTATGGGAGCTCCGTCGAGCTCAACGACTTCCGCTTGATCGAAGAGCTTACGGGCTGCACAAAGTCGGACCGACTAAAGAAGATTCAGGGCCTGGCAGAGGAGGCAGCGGAGCATCTTCGTCGAACACTGCCGGAAGCTCTTTGCGCGCACGAGGAGGTGATCCTGCTTACCCACGTTCCCCCCTTCCGCGAGGCCACATGGCACGAAGGCAGGCTCTCCGGTGAGGAATGGCTGCCCTTCTTCTGCTGTGGCGTAGTGGGCGAGGTGCTGAAGTCCTCGATGCGCGATAACCCCGACCGCAAGCTGACGGTTCTGTGCGGTCATACTCATGGGTCGGGAACCTGCAGGGTCCTGCCGAACCTCTTGGTCCGTACCGGCGGAGCGACCTACGGTCGTCCTGAAATCCAGGCCGTCTTGGACGTTGCGTAGTATTTCCACGGGCGCGGCACATTGGATGTGGGGATGCCCTGCCCAACCACCTGTCAGGTGAGGAGAAATCGATCATGCTGGCCCCGATGAACCGAGTCATCATCTTCGTCGGCGACGTCGAGAAGTGCGCCGGGTTCTTCCGAGACCTCTTCGATCTGGAGCCGCTCGAGAGCGAATATTCCCCCGACGTATGGCTCGAGCTCGACGCGGGGGGCTGCCGCCTGGGGTTCCACAAGGCGTACGGACCCGAGGGTCCGATCGACACCCCGACCGGTGGTCCGGGCAATCCACACAAGCTCGTGTTCTACGCCGAAGACGTAGCGGCGATGCGGGAAGAGCTCGTACGCCGCGGGGCCCCGATGCAAGAGGTCGAGACCTTCGACGACTTGGTGGTGTGCGATGGTTGGGACCCCGAAGGCCATCGCTTTCAGATATCGAACCGGAGTTAGCCGCCAAATTACAATTCGGTCTACAGCAACCACGGGGGCCACTGATGAAGAACCGAATCGCACACAAAAAATCCGCAATAGCGATTTCAGCGGCGCTATTGGTGGTCCTTGGCGGTCGGGGAGTCTGCCAGGGTCAGCAGGACGGAGGGGAAAGGATATACTGGACTGAGGAGAGGGACCTGGGCTGGATTCAGCGGGCCGATCTGGATGGTGGGAACGTAGAAAGCGTTCTAACCACCGATATTCAGACCGACCTTCAGATGGATCCAATATTTCTCCTCGCCGTCGATGCGTGGGGAGAAAAAATATACTGGACGGAGCACAACTGGAGTTCCGGAAAGCGTACCTTCCGGCGGGCGGATCTGAGAGGTGGCAACGTCGAAACTCTCCTCACGGTAACGATGGAAGGATATATAACTGCCCTGGCACTTGACCCGTTTGGAGGCAAGTTGTACTGGGGGGAATGGGATAGGGAAACGAGTATTATTCGACGCGCGGACCTGAACGGTTCCAATGTAGAAACCCTTATCGCAGGGATTGAAGACTTTGTTTCTGGCATTGTCCTGGACGGGTTTGAGAGGTTCGCCCACAGTGCCGACATGGAATTTTTCTATGAGGGAGAGCCTGCCTCCAAGCTGTACTGGACCGAAGCGGGTACAGGCACGATTCGCCGGGCCGATCCGGGCGGGTCCAACATAGAAACCCTTCTCACGGGAATTGGACATCTGGGCGGCATCCTTTTGGATAGGTCTGTGCAGAATGCAAGCCTCCGGGTCTATCGAAGTATGTACTGGGCGGATTTGGAGACAAACACCATTCGCCGGGCCAATTTGGACGGTTCCAATATAGAAACCCTCGTTACCGGCGAATCAGGATCAATAATCGCTTTCGCCCTGAAAGAGAGTTGGGGCGCGATATACTGGACGGAGATGAATTGGGACTCGTTTACAACCATCCTTAAAGGGGCCGACCTGGATGGCAACTACGTCGGAGTAGTAAAGGAAATTGAGGGACGGATTAATTTCGCCCTGGATCCTATCAGCGAAAATGAAGGGTTTTATTTCTCAAGGTGGGAATCGAACACAATATCATACGGCTTCCATGATGAAGAACCAATCTCTCTGGGTATGGAGGGGGGGGCCGGAAGCATTGCCGTAGATACTTCAGCCGACATGCTGTACTGGTTGGACAAGAGGACGCGATCAATTCGACGTGCCAATCTGGACGGGACCGATGTCGAAAGTTTCCTCACGGGGATAGAAAATCCGGAAGGTATCGCATTGGATATCCCTGGGGGGAAGGTGTACTGGACGGTCCGCGGCGCCTCTTCTCGTTTTTCGGACTCGGGTATGGTTCAGCGGTCAAACCTGGACGGCTCCAATGTTGAAATTCTCCTCGCCGGATTGCGCGATCCAGATGACATCGCTTTGGACCCTGTTGCGGGAATGATGTATCTGTATGTCCGCAATAATGGCGCCGGGATTTTCCGGGCAAATCTCGACGGGTCCGGGGGGAAATTCGTTGCCGTCGGCATTGGCACCTCGAGGATCGCTCTGAACATAGTTGGAGGAAAGATGTACCGGGTGAACAAGGGGGCCGGGAATGGGAAAATTTGGCGATCCGACCTTGACGGTGCCAACGTCGAAGAGGTGGTCACCGGATTGGTGCGCATTGGGGGAATTGCCTTGGACGTGCCACTACCGGCCACGTCCACCCATACGGCGCGGGTAAGCCGTACGGCGGTGCATGCTACGGTGGAAGGCGACGAGGTCGGGAGCTTGACCATCGAGTTCGTTCCCACAGGTTCGAGAGTCCAGGCAGATTATGCATGGAGAGCTGTTACTGATGAGGCCGGCCGTCTTGCGCTGGACATCTCCATCAGAGACCCCGCTGGAGTGAGCGGCCTCTACCAGGCCCGGGCTCGCAATGAAAAGGGAGCCCTCGTGGGCACGTGGGAAGATATTTTCCTCGAGGACGGTCAGCGCCAGATCCTGGAGCTTACTCTGGGAGGTGGGGTGAAAGTGGTGGCTATCGAGCGTCTGGGGGAGCCCAACCCGGATCCCTGCTCCAACGGCACTGCCGTGCCGTATCCGAGAATCAATCGCGACCTGCTGGAAGACTGTCGTGCCATCCTGGCCTCACGAGACTCATGGGATCCAGGGCACGGGAATCCGGGGTGGAACGCGGCCACACTCATTGATTATTGGCCCGGGGTGGAGGTCCGCGACTCACGGGTGAGAGGTATCAGGTTTGGGGAGTGGGTATCAGGATGGCCATTTCCTTCCCTCTCAGGCCCATCCTTGATTCTCTCGTAAAAACCCCCCTCTCACAGCCCCGATAATCAGGGATTCTTGGTATATTGGGTTATACCAATCCGTCACACACTTCCTCTTTACTGGATGGGGCTGATGTTTCGTACGAAGGATTCGCAACGCACCCTGTTCGAGAGTCGCAACCTGGTGCCTGCGGCCAAGCAGCGGCGCCTGCAGGCGAGCTGGGCCGAGACCTTTCGCGCGCACGCCTTGCCGCTGATCGACGAAGAACAGTTCGCGCCCTTGTATTGCGACGACAACGGTCGTCCCAACCAGCCGGTGGCGACGGTCTTGGGCGTGCTTCTGCTCAAGGAGATGTTCGCTCTGACCGACGCCGAGGCGCTGGAGCAGCTGGAGTTCAGCCTGTTGTGGCAGCACGCCCTGGAGCTGACCCCGGAGGAGGCCCACCTGGCACAGAAGACGAGGACTAACAACGTCCTGACGCTGCACAACTTCCGCGCCCGCTTGCTGGCCCATGACCGCGGCCGGCAGGCGTTCGAGGCGACTACGGATGGCATTCTGCAAGCGTTGGGTACGAAGGTCACCCGGCAACGCCTGGACTCCACCCACGTGCTCAGCAACATCGCGGTGTTGTCGCGTCTGGGGCTGTTGTGTGAGACCCTCCGTCACTTTCTGAAAACCCTGGCGGCGGAGCATCCGCGCCTGTACGGGCGGGTGTCGAAGCGCCTGCGCGAGCGCTACCTGAAGGAGGACGGCAGCGCCACATCCTACCAGGACGCGCCCTCCGGCACGGGCAAGAGGCGGCTGCCGGTGTGCGCCCGCGACCTCTACCGTCTCCATCAGCTGTGTGCGGGCACGGCGGCCGAGGGCCTGGAGTCCTGGGCGCTGCTGCAGCGCCTGCTGTGGGAGCAGTGCGACGTGGTCGCGGACAAGCAGCGCCCCTCGACCGAGGACGACGACGCCGGCGAAGGCGGCGTGCCGGTGGCGCTGAAGGCGCCGGAGCACGTCGGCAGCGACTCGCTGCAAAGCCCCTATGATGCCGAGGCCACCTACCACGGCCGCAAGGGCAAAGGGGTATGAGGTGCAGATCGCCGAGACCTGCGTCGAGACTGACGACGACCAGACCGACGACGACCAGACCGACACCGTGAACATGATCACCCACGTAGCGGTGACCGATGCCTGCGCCAGTGACGAGCACGCGACGATGCCGGTGCTGGAGGCCCTCGAAGAGCGCGGGCAGCGACCCGACGAGCTGGTCGCCGACACCGCCTTCGGCTCCGGCGACCATGCCATCCACGCCGAACGCCTCGGCACCGAGTTGGTCAGCCCGGTCAAAGGCCCCCAGGTCGACGTCGAGGAGCGGCCCGATACGGTGACCGAGGCCGACTTCCTCGTCGAGGCCCGTCTCCGGGATCCGGCCATCTGCCCGGCCGGACACCTGGCCCGCGAGCAAACGTCGTATGAGAAGAAGAAGCACCACGTGGTGCTGACCTTCGAGCGCCGAAGCTGCCAGACCTGCGCCCTGTTTCCCCTCTGCCCGGTGCGGCCGAACCAGGACGGGGACGGCTACGCCGTGACCGTGGACCTGAAAGCCGTCAACCTCGAACGTCGCCGCCGCGCCATGGCCAGCGGCGCCTTCCGGGAGCGCTATCGCATTCGCGCCGGCATCGAGGCCACGGTCTCGGAACTGAAACGAAGACACGGGCTGGGCGCCCTGCGCGTGCGCGGGCGTTGGCGCGTGGAGCTGGCCGTTTACCTCAAAGCCCTGGCTTGCAATTTCAAGAGAATGCTGCGGGCGCTTACGCCCAAACCTGAAGCCATAGCTCCGGCGATGGGCTGAAAAAGGGAACGGAAGTTCCTTTCGGCGCCGCAAAAGGCTTTATAAGCCCGATTCGAGGCCATCGGACGATATGGCGCTGAAGCTGCTTACATAGCGGCGCATTCCCGATTCTTTTTCATGTTGGTGAAACTAAAGTTTCAAGAAAAAAACCTCTGTCTTGAAAACGGGGTTGTTACGAGGGAGTCATCCTTGTCTCTTCTGAACCGGCTGACAGGGCTGGAAAGCGTTGTCCTTATGTTAGAATCGTTGACGGGTCCCATTCCTCCCGAGTTGGGTCAACTGACCCAGCTCAGAGAGCTCGATCTCAGCGAAAATGAGCTGACGGGTCCCATTCCTCCGGAGCTGGGGCGACTGACCCAACTGAGGTTTTTATACCTCAGCTTAAACCGGTTGACAGGTCCTATTCCCCCGGAGTTGAGTCAACTGACTCAGCTTAAAAGAGCTTGACCTTGGCTTAAATGAGCTGGCGGGTCCTATTCCTCCGGAGCTGGGGCAACTGACCCAACTGAGGTTTTTATACCTCTACGGCAACCAGTTGACAGGCCCAATTCCATCCGCCCTTGGCCAACTCACCCAACTTGAATCGGTCGACCTCGACGACAACCAGTTCACCTGCGTACCGGAGGCGTTGAGCAAGTGGGCAGACGACCTGCCAGTCTGTCAACCTGTCGATCTGGATCCATCGGAAGCGGATTTCGACGGGGACGGGGCCGTCGGGTTCGGCGACTTCTTCCTGTTTGCGGACGCCTTCGGCGGCAGCGACCCTCGCTTCGACCTCGACGGCAGCGGCAGCGTCGACTTCGGCGACTTCTTCCTCCTGGCCGACCACTTCGGCCAGCCGGCGCGGGGCAAGCTGCTGGCGCTGGCCCGGGAGATGATCGGCCTGCCCGACGGCCCGCAGCTGCAGAACGCGCCCAACCCGTTCAACGGCCGGACTGTCTTTTCCTGGTTCATCCTCACTTCGGGCCCGGTGCGGCTGGAGATCTACAACACCCTGGGGCAGCGGGTGCGCACCTTGGTGGACGAGGTCCCTGCTCCCGGCAGGCACCAGGTCTCCTGGGACGCCCGCGACCAGGGAGGCGCCCCGGTGGCGGCGGGGGTCTACCTGTCGCGGCTGCAGTACCCCGGCGGGGTGCAGACGCAGCGGCTGCTCTATCTCAAGTAATCCGTTTGTCCTGAAGTAATCTGGTTGTCCTGCGGGATCAGGCCGAGGGCCCCTTGGAGCCGGGGTCTCCGCCGAACCAGGTGGCCCTGCCTACGGCAAGGAAAGTCAGGTCTGCGCCGGTGCAGGAGTGCTTTCGCCCGGGACAAATGGCCTCACGCCAAAGGGTATCACATCCGCGGTCTCCTCCTCGCCTCCCGGGGAGCGCCGCACCTTCAGTCCCACCTCCTTCGCTTTGAGGGGATCTATCTCGACCGCCAGCTCCAGGCAGTCGCCGCTGACCCCCACCACCGCCACCTCGGAATCGGCGGGCACGTCAATGGATTCGTGCCGGACCTGATCTAGCCGCAATACCTCAAGCTCCGGCACAGGTTCGATCTGCAGGTGACCGTCCGAATCCAGCGACAACAGGCGCGGCGCGGTCATGACCCCCGACCATCCGGAGGCGCGCTCGCGCTCGACGCCGCGCAGCTCGCGGATCCAGTCGAAGAAGACGCGCCGGCTTTTTGCGTCCAGCAGGGTCCTTGGGCCGCCGAGATGGCCCCCTTCCCAGCTCATGCGCCCGTGAACGTCGGGGTAAAACCGTTCCTCCCGGACTTCGCCGATGTAGTACTGGGTTCCCTGCAGGTGGCTGCAGAAGAGCAGCATGTGCCGGCCGCCGAGCGGGAAGAAGTCGGGCACGGCGTAGTCCTCGCCTCCCTCCGTCCACTCCCGGCGCGACTGGTAGAACAGGCCGGCGTACTCCCAGTTCCGCAGGTCCGGCGATCTGAACAGGTAGGCCCCGTCCCCCTGGCCTTGAGGGTCACGCCTGTTGACCGCGGCGTAGTAGAGGCCGCCCTCCAACCAGCCGCAGGGGTCGTGGATGGTGTAGCGGCCGAAGTCCGCGCTCCCTTCTTCCGGCTGGGGGATCACGGGATTGCCCGGGTCTTTCGTCCACTCGAGCAGCAGGTCGTCGCTGCTGCGGGCGAGGCAGACGCCGCCGGGATTGCCGTAGTAGATCAGCGTCGGAACTCCTTCCTTGTCGACCAGGGCGCCGCCGCTGAAGCAGCCGATGCGGTCCGGTCCCTCCGCTTCCGGCGTCAGCGCTACCGGATGGTGGACCCAGTGCACGAGGTCGGCGCTCGAGGCGTGCCCCCACTGGATGCGGTTCCAGTAGGCCCCCTCCGGGTTGAGCTGGTAGAAGATGTGGTAGCGCCCCTTCCAGTAGAGGGCGCCGTTGATGTCGTTCATCCAGGCGGCCGGAGGTGTGAAGTGCCAGGCCGGCCGGTGCGGATCGCGGGCGAAGGCGGCAGCCAGCTCGCCTGCCTCCCGGATCCGCGCTTCCATCCGTTCTATCCGGTTTTCAGCAGTCATGGGTGCGCTCGCGGGTTGGCTGCCCGGAGTCGGGCAGCGCGATATTCCTGTATTGTTCCGGGACGATAGGAAACGATTATGTAAGCTGTCGAGGGGGGAGAAGCCCACCCCGATGCGGGAGGTGGCTCGGGGTTTCCCTGGCGGCCGTGCATCGGGGAACGTTCCCGCGCAATCCCCGTCTTAGGAAGGATTGCCGCCATCGACGAAGGAGACACGGCATGGACAAGGCGACACGGCATGGACAAGACGACACCGATCCGGCGATTGAACGAAGACCCCGTGCCCGCGAGCTGGGCGCCATCATCCAGTACATCATCTACGCCACCAAGGTTCCCGGACCGTACCGCACCCGATGGGGAGCCGTACGGGGGATCAGAGACATGTCCGCCAAGCCTGATCTGGACTGACTGATGGGGACGGGGAAAGAGAGCGGAGACGGTATCGAAGCGCGGGTCTCCGAATGGCGCGCCCTGGTGCGCCGCGGCGGCATTCCCGACTCCGAGCTGGAGCAGCGGGAGAGCCGCCTGCGCGAGGAAGCGGCTGCCCTCGAGGAGGCCGGCCTCGACTCGGACGAAGCATTCCTGGTGGCGGTCAAGCGGACCGGCAGCGTCGACCCGCAGTCGGGCAGGTTCGCCCCGGCGGATGCCGCCGGCCTGTGGAAGCAACTCGTCGCCGGCCCCGTCGCGGCTGCGACCCGGACCGTTCCCGGGGAGACCGCGGTCGTCCTCGGGCTGGCCGTCGCGGGCGCCGTGGCAATGAAGGTACCCGAGCTGTTCGGCTGCTCGATGTTCGGGGACTGCGGCAGCTTCTACGCCCGCAACCTCGGCCTTTTGGCGCTGATCCTCCTGACCGGGTACTTCGCCTGGAAGCGCCGGCTCGGCAGGGCCCACTGCCTGCGGCTGGCCCTGCCGTTCGCCGCGGCCGCCCTGTTCGCCAACATCTACCCCTTCTCGCCGGAGGGCGCCACCGAGGTGCTCACCGCGCTGCACCTGCCGATAGCGCTATGGCTGGCGGTCGGCGTCGCCCACACCGGGGGCCGCTGGGGCTCCTCGGGCCGGCGCATGGAGTTCGTGCGTTTCTCCGGGGAGATGTTCATCTACTACGTGCTCATCGCCCTCGGAGGCGGCGTGCTGACGGGGGTCACGGGGATGATGTTCGCCGGCATCGGTCTCGACATCGAGTCGCTTGGACCCTTGCTGCTGCCCTGCGGGGCCATGGGGGCCGTCCTCGTGGCCGCCTGGCTGGCTGAGGTCAGGCAGACGGTCGCCGGGAACATCGCCCCCATGCTGACGCGCCTTTTCACGCCGCTGTTCGCCGCGGTTCTGCTCGCTTTCCTCGGGGCCATGGTGTGGACGGGCAGTGGGGTCGGGATGGAGAGGGAAGTGCTGATCGGCTTCGACCTGCTGCTGGTGCTCGTACTCGGGCTGCTGCTGTACGCGGTCTCCGCGCGCGACCCCGGGGCGCCTCCCGGCCTCTTCGATCTGCTTCAGCTCCTGCTCCTGATCGCCGCCCTCGCCGCGGACGCCGCCGCCCTGGCCGCGGTCTCGGCGCGCATCTCCGAGTTCGGGTTCAGCGCCAACAAGGTGGCCGCCCTCGGGGAGAACCTCATCCTGCTCGTCAACCTCGCCTGGTCGGCCTGGTTGTACGTGCGCTTCCTGCGCGGTCGCGGCTCTTTCTCCGCCCTGGAGCGCTGGCAGACCGCCTACCTGCCGGTGTATGCGGTCTGGGCAGGGATCGTCGCCGTTCTCTTCCCGCCGCTTTTCGGGTACGTGTGAAAAACAAGCGCGGCCGCAGCGAGAGGTCGGTTTGTTTGTCAGGTGCTTTGGAAGTCCTCAGAACAGGGGGCAGGTCGGGCGAGTCGAACAGGAACCGGTCGCAGTCCGGATGGGATGCGCGATGGCCGGAAACAGCCGGTACGGCGCACTTGCCACGGTTCCGCCCAGCCGATTCCCGGTTTCCGCCCGCGCGGATATCGGGACGTTCGCCAAACCAATTCGTCGGTGGGCCACACAGGTTTCGCGACCTTCCGGAACGCAGTTCCCCGCCGGGTCCACAGATCAGGCGTTTGAATAGGAGGTTCCGAGTGAAATCCAAGGTGATGCAACAGTTCAACAATGAACCCCTCCTGTTGGGAAATGCGAGAATGCGGCGATGGGGGAAGCCCCTCGCCTTCGCCTCCGTTCTCCTCTTCGCTACTTCGTGCGGCAAGGAGGATCCGGCGCAACCAGTCAGCGGAACGGAAGAAGAGAGGATCAAGACCGAGCTGGAGGATCGCTCCTTCCGGCAGTTCGATCCTTCCAGGGACGCGGACCGAAGAAAAGGAGTCGTTCTCGATTTCTTCGATGGAATCACCCTCTGGGCGCAGTATTCCGAAGGGAACCGGGCGGTCTCCGAGTGGGAAGTAACCGCGGAGGATTACCGCATTGAACAGGAAGGGAGTTCCGTTATCAACATCCACTTCGACGAACCCGGTTCGAGGCAGCAGTTTCCCGAAGAGTGCGTGGATTGCATTCCAACCTCGCGGTTCTCGATCTCGATCCGGAATGTCCTCGACCCTGAGAGGATCTCCTTCAAGCTGAACGACCCAGGCAACGACTTGCCCTCCCCCTTTCCGGTTTTCAAGTCGTGGACCCGGTTTCAGGAAGACGAGATCTTCGATTAGCCTGAGCTTTTCCCAGCAGCTTCCGCCGGACCATCTGCGTTCGCTCCGGGGGGGCTCGAGGAGAACATGGACACCACCAAAGCGGTAGAGCTGTTCGAGAGGAACTGGTTCCTGCGCGACCGGCGGAAACCGGAGCTCACCCCGGCGGAGCGGCAGCTTGTCGCCGCGGCGATGGGGCCGGACCCGAAGCGATGGGACGGCACTCCCGATGTCGAGCGGATGGAGGAGATACTGACCGCAGACCCGCAGGTGCTCGACCGCATCGGTGAGCATCTGCTTCAGGTCGTGGCCGGCATGAGAGGGTGCGGGCAGGCGGTGACGTTCCTGCTTGCCCGCGGCGTGCCCCTGGAGATCGACGAATCGGCGTACAACGTGCTCCACGAGGCGGCGTGGGGAGGCATGGAGGATACCCTCCGGGCGGTTTTCGAGTCGGGGGCCGCGGACGCGACCTGCGTTTCAGTACTGAAGCCGCACGTCGGCTGGCCCGACAACCTCTCGCTCATGTACTGGGCGGCGTGCGGCGGTTATGTCGAGTGCGCCAGGCTCCTGATCCGGTACGGCGCCGGCGTTCATCACGAGCTGCCGATCAAGGGGAACGGTGAGCGGGGGACGACATCCCTTCAGGAAGCGGTGGCGCCGAGCCACTGGGGGAAGGACTTTTCGCGACTTGAGGGCAGGCTTGCGGTTGCGCGCATCTTCATCGAAGACGGCGCGTACTACGATGTCTTCTCGGCCTGCGCCCTCAACGACACGTTACGCCTGAAAGAGCTCATCCAAGAAGGCGCCGAGGCCGTCAATGCCGCCGAGGACTACGGCATGACGCCGCTTCATTGGGCGGCGCGGGCAGGCTCAAAGGAGTGTGCGGACATGTTGCTTGCCCGGGGGGCCGAGGTGAACGCCCTGAACAAGGCGCAACGCACGCCGCTGCAGTTGGCCGCAGAGGGGGACCAGCCGGAGATGATCCGCCTGCTCGCCCGGCACGGGACCGACCTGAAAACCCAGGACAGGAAGGGACGTACTCCCCTCCACCGCGCCACCTACCAGGGTTGCGCCGCAGCCGCCGAGGCCCTGCTCGAAGCGGGAGCCGACCCCACGGTCCTCAACAAGAGAGGCAAGACCGCCTTCGAGATCGCCCGGAAAGGGGCGAAGTACCTGAAGGAGCGTGCGTGAGGCAGGACTATTTCCGCCCTGCCTGGAAATCCACAGCGACAGCGCCCCCCGGCTCGAGCCCATATCAAGGGAACGGATCTCGAGCCCCGGACCGCGCCCGGACCTGCCGGGTACGGCGCCCTCTGCGGTGAACGAAGCCCGCCCAATCACCAAGGGAAAGCTCGAGGCCGCCACCTGCTGATCCCGCACGTCCGGAGGTAACGGCCGTGCCCGGCCCCGGCGGATTCGACGTTGCGCCCGCCCACGGAATCCCCCTGATTCGCCTCTGCTCGCGTCCGGCCCAACCAGGCTCGCCAGGGTTTGCTCCGCGCAGGAAAGCGTAGGGCAGGAGAACGCGGTCCCCCCGGCTCGCGAGGCGGCTGAGCGAGCCCTGCGAGGGTGTACGGCGGGCGAACAGCAATGCCGCCAGCCCCTGCGCCAAGGCATTTGGTTTCACCCCTGAGGAGCCCTTCGCCTGGCTTCCTGTTCCCGGAGAACCGCCATGTCCGATCCTTTCATTCCACTGAATATCGAAAGCGCCCTCAACGCCAACCCCGGCAACGTCGAGGTCGACGGCCACTGGCTGTGGCCCTGTCCTCCCGGGGACCCGGACAGAACCGGGCTCGCCAACATGCCGGCAGGGGAGCACCGCTTCTGGGGAGTCCCCTTTAACCTGGCGCCAGCCGGCAGTGGCAGGCGCTTCGCCATGGTGGCCGGGGGAGGCGGCAGGGAGGTCGCGGACTCAGTTGCCCTGGCCGTGGGCGCCAAAGCCAGGCGGCTCCTGTTCGCGCACGTCTGTTCCCCCTGCAACGGGGAGTGGGCGACCATTGAGGGGGCCGGAGAGCAGGTGGGGACCTACCGTATCCTGTTCGAGGACGGTTCCGCAATCGAGCAGGAGCTGCGCCGCCGCTTCGAGATCCACGACGTCAACGTGCCCTGGGGGCACCACCCGTTCGCCTGCCGCAACTGCCGTGAGTTCCTGTCGGTTTCCCTCCACGACCAGACCGGTCCCTGGGGCCGCAACCAGGTCGGCACGGTCACCGAGAACGGCAGCGACCTCGAGGGCTGGTGGCTGTTCGACTGGGAGAATCCCCACCCGGACAGGAGGATCGAGGCGATCGAGCTGAGCGCCGCGGGAGCTGCCGCGGTGGCGCTAGGCGCCGTCACTCTGTGCGACGAGGCCAGCGACCCCCTGGCCTGGCGGCCGCGGACGGAGATCGCCATCTCCGCCGGCAGCGGGTCGGAGGCTCCCGAGCTGTCGATGGAGCGCGGCGTGATCGCCCGCCAGGACACGCTGTTCGTCCCCGGGGAACGCTATCTCGACTCGGAGGAACGCGGATGGGGACTCGGGGAGCAGGAGATCCGCCCCGGGGGCTACGCCGAGATCCACGGCTCCGCCGAAGGCCGGTTCCGCGTCGGGCCGGCTGAGGACGGGGAGGAGATCCGTTGGGGGGACGTGCTCGACTCCGGCGCCGTGCAGCGGGGGAAGGTGCGCGTGGAGATGGTGGGCGCGCGCGGAAAGCAGTGGGTGCACGTGCGGGTCGTCGACGAGGAGAGCGGGAAACCGGTCGGCACGCGAGTGCACTTCCGCTCGCCCCAGGGGGCGTACTTCGCTCCCCACGGCCACCAGGCTGACATCAACACCGCCTGGTTCGAGGACCTCGGCGGCGACTGCAAGGTGCGCGGCACCCCGTACGCCTACATCGACGGCACCTGCCAGATCGACCTGCCGGTCGGGGAGGTCTACGTCGAGGCGGTGCGGGGGTTCGAGTACCGGCCCCTGCGCCGCAAGCTGGAGATCAAGCCGGGGCAGCGCCACCTGACCCTTACCCTGAAGCGGGCCTTCGACATGAAGGAGCGCGGCTACTACTCGGGCGACACCCACGTGCACTTCCTGTCGTCGCAGTCCGCCCACCTCGAGGCCGCGGCCGAAGACCTCAACGTCACCCACCTGCTCGCCAGCCAGTGGGGGCGGCTGTTCACCAGCTGGGAGGAGTTCACCGGGGGACTGGCGCCTACCAGCAGCGACGAGAACCTGATCTACGTAAGCCAGGAGAACAGGCAGCACGTGCTCGGCCACATCAGCCTGCTGGGACTCAAGGAGATGGTCGCCCCGCTCTGCAGCGGCGGCCCCCAGGAAGACTGGATCGGGGGCGCCATCGAAGTCCTGATGGCGGACTGGGCCGAGGCCTGCCGGAACCAGGGGGGACTGGTGATCATGCCCCACATGCCGGTGCCGGACTTCGAGAACGCCGCCAACATCGTCATGGGCCATGCCGACGCCGCGGAGATGTGCTGGATATGGCAGGGGGAGCGGATCGGCCAGGGGGAGCGCGGCTACTACCGCTGGCTCAACGTCGGCCAGAAGCTTCCCATTGTCGGCGGCACCGACAAGATGTCGAACGACCGCGTTCTCGGCGGTTCGCGCACCTACGCGCGGCTCGCCGACGGGGAGGAGTTCACCTTCGACAACTGGTGCCGGGCGGTGCGCCGCGGCACCACCTTCGCCAGCACCGGGGCGATGATCGACCTCGAGGTCGAGGGGCGGGGCATGGGTCAGGAGATCCACCTGCCGGGCAACGGCGGCACCGTCGAGGTCGAGGCCACCGCGGAGTCGGTCTGGCCCCTGACCGCGGTCGAGCTGATCGTCAACGGCGTTCCCGACGTGCGCGAGACCGCGCACGGGTCGACGACGAAGATCACCCTGCGCCACAAGCTGACGACGGAGAAGCCCTGCTGGGTGGCGGCCCGCTGCTGGGGCCCGCACCTGACCGACGCCGGCCCGGTGATGGCGCACTCGTCGCCCGTCTACGTCAGCGTCGGCGGCCGGGGCGCCTTCGAGCCGGCGGACGGCCAGTACCTGATGACGCACATGGAAGGCGGGATCACCTGGGCGCAGCGCATCGGCGTCTTCCGGGAGGAGGCGGTCAGGGAACGGCTGATCGCCCTGTTCCGGGAGGCCCAGGAGGAGCTGCTCCGCCGCCGCCAGTAGCGGGGCCGGGTTATGGCCAGGGTGTCGTCGGCTGCAAGGAGAAGACGCAGGGACTGCGCCTAATCGAGGCGGTGCTGCTGAACGGGCCGGGAACATCCTCCCCTCACTGAGAAGGGAAGGAGTGGCGCCGCCGCGGCCTCGGGGAAGCGGCGGAAACCTCAAGCCTCGAAGGCGAGCACCCGCAGGGGAATCGCGTCCGTCTTCAGGGCCGGCAGCTGGAGCGCCATCACGTAGACCCGGCTCGAGCGCAGCTCGCCGAGGTTGGCGAGGCTCTCGATCAGCGGGATCCCCCTGTCGAACAGGGTGCGGTGGTTCGGCAGGTCGCGGCGCCCGGCCACCTCGAGACCGGGGGAATCGATGCCCACCAGCTTGACGTCCGGGGCCACCAGCCACTCAAGGGTTTCGTTCGAGGGAAACGGGTGGCCCTGTTCCGTCGCCTGCCGCCGGTCCCAGTCGAAGTGCAGGAAGAGGATGTCGCCGCGGCGGATGCCACCCGCTTTGGCCGCGGCTTCCCGCACCGCCTCCGGCTCCAGCGGCCTCCTCCAGGGAACCGCGGTCAGATCGAGCACCACCGCCTCCCCGAAGAAGCGCTCCACCGGCACCTCGCCGACCGAGGCCCCGTTCTCGACCGCGTGCAGGGGGGCCTCGACGTGGGTGCCGGCGTGTCCGCTCATGTTCAGGGTGGTCACCACGTACCAGCGACCCTCAGGGGGCGCGGACTCCAAGTCGGAGACGATGCTCTCGATCCTGGTTTCGTAGCGGAACCATGGGTGCTGATCCGGTCCCGTGTCGAGGGGCCGCGACAGGTCGACGACGCGGCTGTAGTTGAAGGTCGGCGCGTTCACCGGTTCCCTACAGGGGAGCCGAGGCCGCGGTTTTCAAGGCCATGGCGGCTTCGGCCGGCGACTCGTAGGCCGGAAGCTCTCCCGTCACCGTCAACCTGCCGTCGTATCCGGCGAGGCGCAGGGCATGCAGGTACTCCGAGTGATCGGACGGGTAGGTCTGCGGGCGCCCGCGGCCGGGCTCGGCGATGTGGGCGTGGGCGAGAAAAGGGCCGGCCTCGTCGAGCTCCTCGAATGACTCTCCGTTGAGCTTCATGTGGAAGAAGTCGGCCATCAGGCGGACGTTGGGGTGGCCGATCTCACGGACCAGGTCGCAGGCCTCCGGGACCGTGTTGAGGAGGTTGGCGTCGTCGCGGTTGTACGGCTCCAGGGCGGTGACGACGCCGCGGCTCGTCCCGATTTCGCCGCAGAGCTCGAGAAACTCGCGCACCTGCCCGCGCGCACGGCCGCGGTCGAAGCCGTCAGGGACCCAGCGCGACCCCCCGCTGCCGTACCCGATCACCTCCACCCCGACCGCCTGCATGCGGTCGAACAGCCCGGTGACGTACTCCTGCAGGCGCTGCAGGTCGCGGTCCGGTCCGACCACCATGAGACCGCAGTCTTCCGGATCGGCGATGAAGCCGCAGATGGTTTCCACGGGCAGGCGGGAAGCGCCGAGGCGGCGGGCGGTCTCGCCGGCATCCTCCGCCTCGAAGCCGATCCCCGGGGGGTTCCACTCGGCGTAGTCGTAGCCCCACTCCAGGGCTGAATCCAGCTGCTCGAAACTGCTGACCAGGTATCCTATTTCCACGGTAACGGCTCTGCGGAGGTTTCACGGACATCCCATGCCCGGAGCGGTTCCGGACAGGGCTGACCCCTCATTGGCGATTTCCAAGGTGGTTATGAACCACAATACGAAGGGCGCCCGCAAGGTTCGATTGTGGCCGATGGCCGCATGCCCAGCAGCCCTCCTCTCGTGGGGCCGACTACGCTGCTTGGGATGGGATGGAAGATCAGATACGCTTATTTTCCCTCTCCGGATATGGACCTTGACTGAATGTTTTTCACAGGAGACAGGCAATGCTGCTTGAAGACTTGGTAGGCGGTATTGAATCGCTGCGAGAACGAATACGGTCGCATGACGCCGTGCTACGGGAAAATGAAACGCGAACCCGAATGGCGCTGATTGACCCGCTGCTGCAGGCGCTGGGATGGGATGTGTCCGACCCGAAAGTGGTGATACCGGAGTACAAGGTGAGTGACGGTTGGGCTGACTATGCGTTGCTGCGATCCGACGGCCAGCCGGCAGCCACAGTGGAGGCCAAGAAGATGGGCGAGCCGCTGGATTCCCACCGGATGCAGATGCTCAATTACTCCAATGCGTCGGGCGTTGAATACGCCGGGCTTACCGACGGCAACCATTGGGAACTGTACAAAGTATTCGAGCGGGGCAAGCTGGAGGAAAGGCGGATTCTCGATGTATCCATCGCCGACGCTCCCGCGCACGAAAGTGCGCTGAAGCTGCTGCTGCTCTGGCGGCCCAACCTGGAGTCCGGCCAGCCTGTCCCGGCCAGCGGGCCGATTGCTTTCGATCCTCCAATGCCGGCGCCAATTCCGCCCGAGGTGGAACCAGCCCCGGCGCCACGACAGGAATCTCCGGGATGGGTTGGGCTATCTGAGTACAGTCCACCAGCAGGCACGCCATGTCCGGCGGCAATCAGATTCTGGGACGGGAGCGAAAGGAGGCTGGGATATTGGAAGGAAATACTTGCACAAACTATAGAGAAGCTTTTCTCGGAGAGACTGCTCACGATCGATGATGTTCCGATACGATCGGGCAAGCAGACTTATATGGTCAATACCAAGCCGGTACATCCGACCGGCAAACAATTCGGAAGCCACATAAGCATCAGTGGAACGCCACTATTCGTGAATGTGAATCTCAACGCCGGACAAATCAGGAATAACACAAAAAAGCTGTTGCAGCAATACGGCAAGAATACCGCCGATGTATTTTTGCAGGTAGAGCAATAACCGCAAGGATGTCACCTTTGGAGGGTGTTATGGCTACCACACTCAAACCGGAGACGGAAGCTCGCATCGCCGACTTGGCCAAGCGGCTGGGCTTTGCCGGACCGAACGAACAGGATCGGGTTATCGAGATGGCGCTGGACAGCCTGGACGTTAAAACTTTTCGGCCATGCCATCAGATGACCCCCGAAGAGTTAGCGGCTGAATACAAGGTTTTAAGCGCGGCGGGCCGCCGGTGGCGTGAGGAGCATCCCGATGAATACGACGAAAACAATCCGCCTTCCAAAGCATGGCAGGATGAACTGTACGACGAGGAAGGTCTCCCGAAATGATGGTAGCGGATACGTCGGCGCTGATGGCGGTAATAATGGACGAAACGGAAGGGCCGGCATTTCACAACGCCATGCGCAGCGACGGAGAAGTGCTCGTTTCCACCGCCACTGCCGTCGAATTCATGATAGTCGGAATGGGTAAAGGGGATGACATCTACCATGCAGCGGCCCAGTTTCTTGAATACCCCTTTGTCAGATTGATTCCATTCGACGAGGAACAGTACCGCATTGCCACGGACGCTTACCGGCGTTTCGGCAGGAGGTTCGGTAGTGCTCAGCTGAACTTCGGTGACACTTTCGCCTACGCTCCGGCTTCGGTCAGGGGGTTACCGCTCTTGTTCAAAGGCGACGATTTTTCCCTGACCGACATCGCGGCAGCGGTTTAGGGAAGGCAAGGTAACCCCCCGCAGTTCCAGCGCCTCGCATAGCCTCCACGTCATTTACAACAGACTGTTGTCGTCAACGCCTCCTCCGAGCCGCGTCGAACTACGCTTGGCTCCGGTATCCGGCGGGTTATCGAGTTCAGCCCTCTCCGGCGGCTTCGATTGTCGCCAGCAAGCCGTTGGGCGGTCGGATACATACCCGTCGCAAGAGCCCGGGAACATGGTTTACAGTTTTTCGCAAACGGCCCCCAAGCATGGGCGACGGAGACCGCCGTACCTCCATGCAGGGATCACTCGCAATAGACCCGGACCTTGTCCTCCCCGTCCTGGACGTTGACCTCGATTTCGCTCAGTGCATCTATCAACTGCTCGAGGCCATCGGTTCGCAGGTCGTGAAGGTCGACGTCGATGCCCTTTTTCTTCATCGTCTTCGTGATTCCTTTCGCCGCTTGCTCGGGCAGCAGGGTGTGCAGCTTGACTCCGGCCTTGATCAGGGCCAGGGGCACCCGGACGTCGACGTGCTCCCCTCCCTCCGAGTCGATGGTGACTCTCAGAAATCTCGCCGCTCCCGGGGCCAGGTGCGCTATCTGCTGCGTCGATGCTGCGGCCACGGGTTCTTCGTCGACCAGGGAGATCAGGCGCTCCGCTTCGTCGACGGTCACCTTGCCCTCCGCCAGCATCTCGAGCACGCGTCTGCTGTTCTCGTTCATGAGTACTCCTTTCAATCCTTAGTACTCCTTTCAATCCTTGTAGGGCTGGATCGCAATGGAGCCGTTGCTGGTCTCGAGGGTCAGCTCGGCCTCCGCCTTTCCCGCGGTCCCCTCGAGCTTGCGGCCGGTATCGACCGAGGCGGCGAAGCCGGGCAGCCCGCAGCGGACCCGGCCGTTTACCGTCGACGCATCCAGCCTCAGGCTCGGTTCTGAATCCAGGGTCACCTTGACGCTGCCGTTGGAGGTGGCAAGCCGGCTGGGGCTTCCCGGTTCGATGCTCCCCTGAAACTTTATCGAGCCGTTGGTCGTCCGCGCATCGAAGCGGCCGTGTCCGTCCTCGATGGCCACGCGGCTGTTCGAGGTGGCCAGCTCCGCGGCCCCCTGGAAAGTCCTGATCGTTATCGCGCCGTTGCTGCTCTTCGCGTCGAGATCCCCCTTTGAGCTCTCGACCTTGATGCGTCCGTTTGCCGTCTGCAACCTTCCGCCCCCCTCGGTTCCCATCAGCTCTACGGGCCCGTTGCTGGTCTCCAGTTCGACGCGGGAGGCGACCGGCGCCACCACCTCGATGTTCGCTCCGGTGTTTTCCCCGAAGAGGCCGGACAGGAGCCCCCCGGACCGGCGTGCCGGCCTGGCCTCGACAGTGACGAGGTCGCCTTCCTGAACAGCGCTGTACTCGACCAGGTGAGGGTTCTTCAGCTTCGCCCGCACGCGAATCGATCCGGGGCTTCCGGCAGTGACCCGGACGCGGCCGTTGAAACCGCGCACTTCCAGGCTCGGGTTGGCGTTCACTTCGAAGGTGTCGTCGTGCATGGACGCCTCTCCGTCCCTGTCGCCATGGGTACCGCTTTCTTCGCCCCCGAGGTGGTCCTGCCCGCCGCTGTCGCGGCGCCCGGAGTCCTGCAGTGCCTTCAGCAGACGCTCCGCCTCGTCTACGGTAATCCTCCCTTCCGCCAGCATCTCGAGGATTCTTCGCTGTTCTTCCGTCATTGCGCTCTCCTAATCGATAGAGAGGAACAGGCGGCAATCGCCGGTGGCCAGATCGAGGCGCAGGCCGCGCAGCGAGGCAAACAGGTACACAAGCAAGGGGATGACCCGCAGGATGGGGCGGCCCCAACCGCGATGCCATGACAGCGCCGCCGCGAGAACCGCGGGAGGTGCCGCCAGCAGCAGTATCGCGGCAACCACCGGCCACAGCAGCACCAGCGGCAGCCAGAGCCGCACACGGCGCTCTTCAGTGCGCAGGTGCAGCCTGAGGAAGGCAGGCGGCAGGATCATTCGGAGAGCCTCCTCACCGCCTCTTCGACGTCGATCTCGCCGCTTTCCAGGTTGTCGAGCACCGCCACCGATTCCGGATTCGGGCGTGGTTTCCCGGCAGATCTCCCGGCCCGGTGAACGGTCTCGACGAGCTGCAGCTGCTCCGCAAGGCGGTTGAGCCGGTTTTTCACCGTCGGGTAGCTGATGCCGAATATCCGCTCCATCTCCTTGATCGAGCCGTGGACCTGGACGAAGGCGATCACGAATACCTGATCCTCTTCGGAAAGACGGGCAAGCGCGGGGGGCTCGAATTCTCCTTCGATCGCGATGCCGCTGTCCGGCAGCAGGACCCTCTCCACCAGGATTGGCGCCCCCTTGGTCAGGTCGGTCAGCTCTTTCCAGTCTTTGATGTCAAAGCTCCATAAAATTCAAATATTAAGCGTAATTATATTCTATAATATGAAAATTTCAATGCAAAAAATTAATTTGTTTGATTTTAGTGAAAGAATGACAACCCCGTTCCCCCACGCTCAGCCGACGCGGGGCGAGCAAGGGATCAGCACAACCGGAGAAGCTCCCGCAGAAGGGCGAGCTCCAGGCGATCTGACGCCTCCGGCAGCTTTTCCGCCCTGTGGTTCTGCTCAAGCGGGTCGCGGCGCCGGTCGTAGAGCTCGTACCGGGTTCCCGTGCGCCCGGCCTCCGGGTTGAGGTGGATGAGCGCCGTCCAGTCGCGGTCCCGCCCGGGTGGAACTCCAACCCGACTGGGGGATCCGGCGGTTTCAACTGCACCACCGGACGGGGAAAGGCTGCCTTCAGAGCAGCCCCTTGCGGCGCTTGGCCTCGATCGTCTTTTCGACGAAACCGGGGCCGCAGGCAGCTTCGAAGCCCTCTCCCGGAAAGCGGGTCGCCCAGCGGTAGAGCTCCTTCACCCGGCCGCTATCGAGCACCGGGGGCTCGGCGCGGACCGCGTCCAACTGCTCGATGACCGCGGCGGCGACCCGCGCGTACAGCCTGCCCGAGCAGTCATCGGTGTCCGCGGCGCCGGCGCGCGCCTCCTGGTACCAGGCCATGGCGTTGAACCGGACCTGGCGCACGCGCGGGTAGAAGGAGCACATCAGGTTCCAGTCGTCGCCGTCCTTGTCCTGGTCCCCGGAGGAGCGGAAGTCCGAGCGCAGAACCACTGCGGGGATGTCGAGGAACTTCGCCATCATGAACTCGACCACGGTGCCGGAATCGAGATCGGTGCCGTCGAAGTTGAACAGCCCGAGGTCGCAGGCCATCACCTGCTTCAGGTCCTGGTTGCGGATGTCCGCTGCCCGCCCCGTGGACTGCTCTAGATCCTGCGGGATGACGCAGGTGTAGCGGCCGTCGGAATGGCGCGCGATCGCATCGGCGAGGAGGGCGTTGCCGATGAGGTGCTTGTGGTCGAACAGGTCGCCGGCGAAATAGACGGTAAAGGGCATGCCCATACTCTCCTTTGGGTGCCGTGATGTCCCGGCGAACCCTTGGCCGGGCGGCGCTGCCGGGAGTGGGGCGGGCGGCCAAGGCCTCCGGGCAGCCGCCGTCCGACAGGGGCCGCGGTTCAGCGGAGCATCATGAAGGTCGACAACGGCAGGCTGACGATGCGCGGATCGTCGACCGTCCCGGAGTTGTCCTGGGTAACGAGAATCCCGAACGGGGCGTTGTTCACGGATTTTTCCAGGAAGGAGCGCAGGCCCAGGGTGTCCCGGAAGGAATCGATTCGTCTCTGGTACTTGACCTCCACCGGGATACGGGTGCTGCCGACAGTCAGAACGAAGTCGACCTCCTGGTCGGTGCCTCGCGGGGGAAAATGGGCGATGTCGAGGCCGTGGATTGTCGCTGCCACCGAGCCGAAAACAGACTCCGCCAGGTGGCCGGCCATGGTGGTGAGCTCGGGGCGCTGCGCAAGCAGCCCCGGCACCAGGGGGATCCGCTCCTGAAGCCAGCTCGCCCTGAGTCCGTGGTCGACCAGGCAGAGCTTGGGACTGCCCCGTCTGCGCTTCAGCCGAATCTCCAAAGGGGGCACGAGGCGCAGCAGGAGCGTGTCCCCGAGGAACTTCAGGTACTGGGTGACGCGATGGGAGCCGATGTTCGCACCCAGCGACAGCCGGGCTTCTTCGGCCAGGGTGGCCGTCCTCGGTGTTTGACCGGCGTAGCGGCAGACCAGCCGGAACAGTTCCTCCAGCAGATTCCCGTCCCGCTTGCGGCCCCGCTCCCCGGTGCGCAGATCGTGCTGAACGACCCTCTTGATCACCGTCTCGTTCAGTTGATCCGAGAGCTGGGCGAATTCCATGTCCTTCTCGCGATGGACCAGGGGATAGCCGCCGCGTTCGGAGAAATGAAGGAAAGCCTCCTCGCGGAATGCTCCATGGTCGATCCCGTATTCCCGCAGGCCGGCCCAGAACCCCTTCTGCAGAAGGTCCGCCAGGCCGTTGTCCTGGAGGAAGGGGGCCGGCGGTCCCAGGCCGCGCAGGGCACCGATCTCGGTGAGAGACAGAACCCCAGCCTCGATCGTATTGATGCGACCGGCGAGAGAGTCGCGCCCCAGCTCGATGCGCAGAGCCGAGCTTCCGGTGACCACCACCCTGACCGAAGCGTTGTCGACCAGCGACTTCAACTGCACGTCCCAGCGTTTCAGGTTCTGGATCTCGTCGAAGAACAGGTAGGCGGGCTCGCCGTCGCGGGCCAGGCTGTTGAACCGCTTGGGCGCAACGCGGCGTTCGAACCAGTCCGAAATGCGCAGGATCGGTTCCGGCAATCTGCCCAAGGTATCGAGGTCGTCGAACTGGACGCGAAGGATCCGCCTCGGGTTCACCCCCTCGTCGAGCAGGTCCTGGATCATCTGGAACTGCGCCGTGGTCTTGCCGATCTGGCGCGGTCCCCGGACGACGACGACTGGAGCGATCCCGGCATCGAGGCGCCGGCGCATCTGCCCCACGAGGTGCCGGCGGGTCGCCGGCTGCGGCGGCATGGCCTCTTCTTCCCACCAGGGATTGAAGCGCAGAAGGTTGTCGCCGAGGGCGGCCGGGAGGCCGGAGTCGGCGAAGAAGGTGGTTTGCTCGCTCATAATCTCAGTTCGCTCGGGCCCGAGAGGGCGGGGCGGCGATCCAGTGGAATGGAATTCCGGCCCTTGGAGGCGTCAAATTTCGTAGCAATTCACCTGTCACACCATTTCCTCGACCAGGGCCCGACTGGCCGGCTCCAGGCGCCGGTAGTCGGGAATCTCGTAACGGTTGCCGTCGGCGTCCTGCACCAGTACCCGCCCGCCGCCCAGATGGCGGATATCGCGCCGGCTGGAATAGATTTCAAAGGCGCGGGGCCCGCGGTCGGTCTCCACCTCCCAGCGCGGCACCCGGTAGGCCACTGTCACCTTGGTGATGCGCTGGATGCGCGGAGTGAAATAGGCGCGCTCCAACTCTCCTTCCACCACTTGACGGCTGGCCCGGTCCAGCTCGTCGAGCCGGGCCAGAGAGCCGATTTCCCCGCCCTCGCGGTCCTGGACGACGATAAAGCAGTCATCGCGGGTCAGCGGAAAAGCCCGCTTGACGCGGACCCCGGCATAGGTCCCATCCCCGGCCAGCTCCAGGTTCAGGTCTTCGAAGGCGTCGATGAAAAACCGCGCCTTGTCCGGGTCGAGATAGGTCACTTCATCGGTTAAACCATAGCGCTGTTGCATGGGTTACCAGGCCCTCAGTCTGGACATTTCAGTCTGCATGCGGCACAGATTGGCGTAGATGCCGTCCCGTGCAATCAGCTCGTCGTGGGTTCCCAGCTCGGCCAGCCTGCCGTGCTCGAGAATGAGCAGGCGGTGGGCGTTCTTGAGGGTCGACAGGCGATGGGCGATGGCAAAGGTGGTGCGCCCCTTGACGAGCCGCTCCAACGCCTCCTGGATCTGCGCTTCGGTCTGGGTATCGACGTTGGAGGTGGCTTCGTCGAGGATGAGAATGCGCGGGTCGCGCAAAATGGCCCGGGCAATGGACAGTCGCTGGCGCTCGCCCCCGGATACGCGGGTGCCGCGCTCGCCCACCAGGGTATCGTACCCGTCGGCCATGTTCATGGTGAAGTCGTGCGCATTGGCGGCCTTGGCCGCGGCCACGATCTGTTCGAGGGAGGCTTCGGGATGGCCGTAGGCAATGTTGTCGGCCACCGTGCCGTTGAACAGGAAGGGATCCTGCAGAACCACGCCGATCTGCTCGCGCAGCGACTTGAGCGCCACGGCGCGGGTGTCGCGGCCGTCGATGAGAACGGCCCCCTCCTGCGGCTCGTAGAAGCGGCCGATGAGGTTTATCAAGGTGCTCTTGCCGGCGCCGCTGTGGCCGGCCAGGCCGATCATTTCGCCCGGTTCGACCACGAAATTCAAATCTTCAATGACCGGCTTGTCTTCTTCATAGCCGAAATGCACCCCCCGGAATTCGACCCGGCCTTCAATGGGCGGCATGGTCATGGCCCCGGGCTGGTCGATCACCTCCGGATGGGTATCGAGCACTTCAAAGACGCGCTCGGCCGAGGTGGCGGCGCGCTGGAAGCGATGGTTGAGACGGCACAGGCTTTCCACCGGACCGTAGAATTGCCACATGTACCCGGTAAAGGCGACAAAGGCCCACAAAGGCAACTCCCCGTCCAACACCTTGTGGCCTCCGACCCACCAGATAACGAGCGTGCCTATGGAGGTGATGAACGTCATGACCGGGCTGAACAGACTGCGCATCCAGGCCACCTTGAGCTCGCCCCGGAGCAGGGCGAGGCTGTGGGTCTCGAATTTGCCCACTTCCCGCTGTTCCTGGGCAAAAGCCTTTACCACCCGCACCCCCGGGATGGTGTCGGCGAGCAGGGCGCTTACACCCGCCCAACGGCGCCACAAGGGCCGGTACATGGCGTGCAGTCGCCGTCCGAAACGCAGCGTCGCCAGCACCAACAAGGGGGTGGGAAGCAACACCAGGGCGGCCAGGCCGGGATTGAGCGCAAACAGGATGATACAAATGATGGCCAGGGTGAGAACGTCGCGGATGGCTTCCTGCAAGCCGTCGCTGATAAAGTCCTGCAGGCGGCCCACGTCCTGGGTGACGCTGGCCATGATGCGCCCGGTCTCGTTTTTGTTGTAATAACTGAGCGAAAGGGCATGGAGATGGGTATAGACCTCGTTGCGCAGGCCATAGGTGACCTGTTGGCCGATGCGGGCCATGATGTAGCTGCGCAGGGCCGACAGTCCGCTGCGGGAGACAAAAACGAGCAGGAGCAGGACCACCAGCCAGCCCAGGGCGGACCGCGGATTTTCCCCGGACAGGGGCGAGAACCCGGGAATATCGAGGTCCGAAGCCCCGCTGCCGCCGTCGAGGACTCCGTCGATGAGGATGCCCTGGAGCAGCGGCTGGCTCAAACCGATGGTGGTGGCGGCCACCATGAGCAACAGGCTCGCGGCGATCGCCTTCCAGTGCGGCCTGGCGTAGCCCAGCAGCCGGAACAGCAGCTTGCCCTTTTCCAGGCAGGCCGGGCAGATGCCGTAGTGGCGCGGAATGACCTGACCGCAGCGGTCGCAGCGCTTGCGCCCGCCGCGCGCCCCGGCCAGGCGGCCCTTGAGCAACTGCCCCGCCGCCGCCGCAGGGCGTGCTTCCTCGACCAGCTTCTCCAGACGACCGGGCAGTTCGGACAAGGCCGGCACCAGGCTCTTGGAGAACACGGCCATGGTGGCGCCCTTCTTCCCGGTGCGGACCTTGAGGGCCGCGGTGCCCCAATCCTCGCGCACCTCCACCCCGTTTATTTCCCCCAGGGGAAGACGGACGATGGTGGGAGATCCGCGGCCGTCGGGGCTGAAGGCCACCAGCTGGTCGCCGGTGGCCAACAGCCAGGCCTCGCCGTACTGGCCGTCGAGCTTGATATCAGTGGCCACCGCCAGGCGGATCTCATCGTCGAGGGCCACCGCCCCGGCCAGTTCGCGCCGAACCCGCGGCGGCACCACGGCGCAAAACAGGGTCTCGGCGTCTACCGGCATCGGTATCCCCGCCGGGCCTGCTGCGGGGTGCGAGTAACCATCAGCCGCCCTTGTCGTCCGGCGTCAGCGTGCCGCGGCCCAGCGCGTCGAGGTCGGATGGTGCGATCGTGACTCGGTTCGAGGCGGATGTTGGCGGGGTTGTCTCCCTCGGCGAAGAAACGCCATCCGGCTGCTTCGAGCAGCTTGTTGATCTTGATGCGCGCCGAGGCTTCGTTCATGAGGATTCGGCACCTCCGGAGCGCCGGCAGGGAAGGCCGGCTCTTTCTGCTGAATGGAGGGTCAATGCTCAACTATAATATGGACCGGAATATGGACCGGCGCCGAAAACCGCACTGATACCCCGGGGACAAACGATATGACCGAAAACAGGAACACCACCCTCTCGTGGTACCGGCAACTTCACTGGCAGGTGCTCGTCGCGATGGTCGTGGGGGCTGCCGCCGGCCTCCTGGGCGGCGAAACCGCCGCGGCCTGGGTGGGCTGGCTCGGCACCCTGTTCATGCGGCTGCTGCGCATGGTCATCATCCCCCTGGTGGTCGTCTCCATCGTCAGCGGTATCGCCTCGGTGGGAGGGGGCCGCGCCCTCGGGCGGCTGTTCGGCAAGACCCTGGGGTACTACCTGCTGTCGAGCGCCCTGGCGATCTTCGCCGGTCTTGCCCTCGTCAATCTCATCCTCCCGGGAGCCGGGGCCGACCTCGGGTCCGCCGAGGGGGAGGCGCTTCCGGAGCTGGAGACCCCGGGCTCGCCGGTCGAACTGCTGCTCGACATCGTCCCGCAGAACTTCCTCGCCGCCGCCGCCCAGGGGGACATGCTGGCGGTGATCTTCTTCTCCATCCTGCTGGGAATCGCCATCGCCAGCCTGCGGTCCCCGCACCAGGAGCTGCTGGCCGGCTTCTTCGCGGCGGCCTTCGAGGTGATGATGGCGCTGACGAGCGGCATCATCCGCTTCCTGCCGCTCGGGGTTTTCGGGCTGATGACCGCCGCGGTGGCCAAGTTCGGCCTCGGCGCCTTCGGACCTCTGGCCAAATACTGGGCCACCATAGCCACCGGCCTGTCCATCCACATCCTGGTCACCCTGCCGCTGCTGCTCCTGCTGCTGGGGCGCATCCGTCCGGGCATCCACTTCCGCAACATGATCGACCCGCTGGTCGTGGCCTTCTCGACGAGCTCGTCGGGGGCCACCCTGCCGGTGACGATGAGGACGGTTCAGAGCAAGGTCGGCGTCTCCAACCGCACGGCGTCCTTCGTGCTGCCGATGGGGGCAACCGTCAACATGGACGGGACGGCGCTCTTCGAGTGCGTCGGGGTGCTGTTCATCGCCCAGGCCCTGGGGGCGGACCTCGCCTTCGGCCAGCAGGCCATCGTGGTCCTGACCGCGCTTCTCGCCTCGATCGGGGCGGCCGCGGTGCCCTCTGCCGGCCTGGTGATCATCTTCATCGTGCTGGAGTCGGTGGGGCTCCGCGGACCGAACGTCGATCTCATCGTCGGCTTCATGCTGGCGATCGACCGGCCGCTCGACATGTTCCGCACCATGGTAAACGTCTTCAGCGATTCCTGCGGCGCCGCCATCATCGCGCGCTCGGAAGGGGAGACGGGAGTGGACGCCGCTGCAGGGAATTGAAAGCTGCCGGCAACCCCGCTGAACTGTTTCTGGAAGTCGGAATTCGACCGTGTTCGTCCTCTTGACAGGATGCGTCCGGTTTGTTGCTTCTTTCTTATCCTGTCAAGGGATCTGCTGGTGCCCGTCATCGTGGCGAAGAAGCCGGGCCTGACTATTGATCCCATTCAGGCAGAAAGATTGATCGGGTGGTAGAGAAAAATCGCGTACACTCCTCGCGTCCACTAGAGTTTATCCAGTGCTGTGTTCGGGAAAGCAGAAAAATCTGGACTTATCACTGGACTTTTGCAAACTCCGCTTTTTTACTAAAGTTTGAGATGTGCGACAATTCGCTGCTCTGTCCACCCTATTGAGGCTTGGTCCACTACCCAGGAGATGGTTTTGCTGAGCGTCTCTCGCGACACGGCTCGACAGGCTTCGCCAATGGTCGTCAGCACGGTATGAGCCCAGTCACGCGCACGGCCCTGCCGCATCCGTGCCATGAGCAGACTGTGCGTCAGCATCACGAGGTACCTATGCCGGGTCTGGCCCTCGCCGCTGCGTAACTGACAGTCTCCCATGCCCAGATGGTGCTTGCCGTCCCGATGAAAAGTCTCGGTGCCCGTCCAGCGTTTGCGATAAACATTCAGAATACGACTGATCTCCCAGTGCACGCGATTGGTCAGTAGAAACTTGACCGCTTCCCTGCCGTTCTTGCGATCCCACAGGATCACCAGGCGAACCCGGTGCTCGAGCTTGGGCAGACTCAGGGTTTTGGTGAAATACCATTGTTTGCGCTTGCCGATGCTGACCTGTTTGCGATCCTCGGGCGGGATATTCGCAGCCACTTCCGCGGCCTTCATCAGGCCGCCCTTGAACTCGACCTTGCGGTTGCTCTTCAGGGCTCCTACGTAGCCGCGCTCATGACTATGGAGGTGATCGAGACACTCGACACTGCTGAAGTAGCAGTCGAAGGCGAAATCGCCCGGGATCTGTCGGAACACGACCCAGTCCACCAGCTCTTTGAACAGCTCGGTATGGCTCTTGAAGGAGGGGTCCGTCTCCCCTTCCCGGCCCTTGCGAAAGCGACGGAATTCCAACGGATAGTATTTCCCCGAGGTGCACACGTAGTTGGCGATGACGTAGTCGTGCGCAATCATATGGCGCTTGTCCGAGTGATCCCAAAACCACCCCACATCCTCGATCTTTTCTCCGCTGTGGCCGACCAAGGTGTTGTCGATGGCGATCACCCCGCGCCCTGAATAGCGCGTCGAGGGGTGCTCCTGCAACCATTCCAGGCGATGTTCGTTGAGCCATTTTCCGTCCCACCGCACCTGCGTAATCCAGCGGTTCAGGCAGGACTGATCGGTGGTCTCGACGAACTCGGCGTTGATCGCCGATACATTTTTGCGTTCGGCCACCATCAACCCGGTTAGATACTCGCCAAAGTGACGGCGCTCCGGGGCGTTGGCGAAGAGGCCGCCGAACTCGGCCACCGCTTCTTCAACCACCGTGGGAAAATCAACAATACCTGGCATGAACAACCTCTCTCATGGCCAGGGGAAACCGAGGCCGGGGATGCCTTCGTCCTACCAAACATACCAAGTTCCATCGAATTCGTGCTACCCTCTAATCCTTGACCGATTATCCAGGAATTCTGCCTTTTGCAAAAGTCCAGTTATCATGTGAATATGCGGCTTCGGACCAAGGAGATCAGTAGAAAGTCGATTATGGACTCTGTGGATACGTTTGAAATCATCGAGTCGTACCCTGATGACAAATACTTGCCAAGTTTTCTGGCATACACTGAACACAAAGGGAATATTATCACATTCTTTTTTGGGTCTATCCGGGTTTTTCAACGCCGAAACGTAAGTACGGAAAGTACCTGAGCCCTTGCTGTTCATCTGAGTACATGACAAGGCCATAGGTCGTTCCCTATGCTTGGTGTATCCCCATCAAGCACTCCCCAGGAAAGGGAAGGGAAGGCGACCTATGACCGCTATGAAGTTCGTCTCCAAGCTGTTCAAGTTCAAGGGGTTTGGCGCTGTCGACGTGTGCTTCGAAGGACACGGGGAGGAAGCGGCCGTCGTGGTCTCGGTGCAGCCCCACAACAATGGGTGCCGGTGTCCCCAGTGTGGGCGCCGGGGCAAGATCGTACGGGTCATGGAGCCCCGCCGCTGGCGCGACGTCCGCATCTGCGGCCGTACCGTCTGGTTGTACCACCGCCCTCGAGAGATCCGCTGTCCGACCCACGGCCGGCACGTCGAGGAGGTGCCCTGGGCGGCGCCCTCGGCCCGGGTCAGCTACCGCTTCGAATACCTGCTGCTGACCTACTGCCAGTGGATGCCGCAGGTCACCGCCGCGCGCTTGCTGGGCCTGGCTCCTTCGACCCTGTCCGACCAGGTGCACCGGCTCATCGAGCGCCGGCGTACAGGCCATCGCATCCGCGCGCTGACGACCCTCGGCATCGACGAGATCTCCTACGCCAAGGGCCATAAATACGCCACCCTGGTCTACGACCTGGAGCGCTCCTGTGTCGTCTGGGTCGGCAAGGGCAAGGCCCGCGAAACGATCGATACGTTCTTCCGGGACCATCTCAGCGCCTTCCGGAAGGCCCGTATCCGCTGGGCCTGCTGCGATATGAGCGAGACCTTCATCGGCGCCATCCGCCAGCACGGCCCCAACGCCCAGCTCGTCCTGGACCGATTCCACGTCGTCAAGGCCCTCAACGAAGCCGTCGACGAGGTGCGCAAGGAACAGTGGCGGCAAGCCTGCGGCGAGGACCGCAAGCTGCTCAAGGGCCTGCGCTGGGTGCTGCTGCATCACTCCGCCCGGCGCTCGCCAAAGGACCGGCGCACGCTCCAAACCCTGGAGAAGGCCAACCGCCGCATCTACCGCGCCTGGCGCCTGAAGGACGAGTTCGAGCACTTCTGGCGCTACAAGGCGCGCTGGGCCGCCGAACGCTTCCTCAAGAAGTGGACGACGGCGGCCCTGCGCAGCCGCCTGGAGCCCCTGCGCAGGTTCGTCAACACGGTGCGCAAGCATGCGGCCGGCATCACGGCCTTCGTCGACACGCACCTGACCAACGCCGCCGCCGAAGGGCTCAATCGAATCATCCGCATGGTCAAGAATCGAGCCAGTGGATTTAAATCTCTGGATGCCTTTGCCGACCTCATTTACCTGTGCGTCGGAGACCTCGATATCCCTGCGCAGATTCCGGCCCGATTCCGTACCGTGTGAATCACTCAATATCTCTCTCTGTACATGCTATAAAATGTCCTTTGAAAAACCCGGATATAGCCTCTTTTTGCAACAGATGTGGAAGATGAAAACGTTCGGATTGTAACCACCTATCGGCCGAGTAACTTGGAGTGGTCTGCGGACTTGAAGACGCGGAGGAAATCATCGTGAAGTGCCATGTTTGTGGAGGACACCTGGTGTCGGCTATTACGGATCTTCCATTTCGCCTTGGTCCGAACCGTATCGTCGTGATCAAACAGCTACCTGTGCTGGAGTGCAGTGATTGCACGGAGTTTTCCATCGAGGATCCGATCATGGAGGAAGTCGATAATCTGCTTGGGCAGATGAATGAGACTGCCGGACTTGATCCCAAGGATAGCACGGTCTTTGAAATAGCAAGTGATCCGCTTATCACTATCGACACGCAGATTTTCCTCGGTATCGGTGACGGCGGCTGTAGAACTGCCAGGCATTTTGCTCTAAACCCGGGATCCTGGCGCCATCTCGTAACGAACCTGGAGTCCTTCCTGCAGACCAGATTCCGCGACAAGTGTCTGATTTGCGGCAAAAGCACTACCGCGTCCAATGGGGCAGAGGAGCACGTAGTTCTCCAGGGCCTCGGAATCAAATGGGGTAAGCTGCCGGCAGGGATAGTCTGCAAGCGCTGCAACAACGGATGCTCTTATGCAGAGAGCCGATTACTCAAGCTAGGCCTGCTGGGAGCCCTTCGACCTTTCTACATGGGCTCGAAAAAAGAAAAAACCTTCGGGGACGAGAGTACAGGCAAGGTAATACTGAGAAACGACCCGACAGATGGGTTTCAGATGTATTTCCCCTATACAAAGATGGAAATGCCTGCATTAGAACGAGGACCTGGCACACTGACCATCAAGGTACCCTTGGAAGAAGCGGCCACGGTGCATTACTCTCGGGCACTACACAAGATGGCTTACCTGGCCTTGGCGACAGCACATCCTGACCTTGCCTTGTCCGAGGGCCTTTCAGACGCCAGGCAGTTCATACAACATGGTGCAGAAGAGGATTACCGCCCGTATTGTGAAGAGTTTGTACCTGGTGCTCCGCCCGGAGTCAACATCCGATTCGTGGTGAATGGGATTAAAGACAAGGACGATACCACCGTCTTCCAAAAAGTTCTGGCGGCTCTCAGAATCCATCACTGCTGCTACAGTTTATCCCTGGTGGGTGATTACCCGGAGGAGTGGAGAACAGGTCGTTATCTCGGACACGCCATGGAGAAGGGCACCAGACCGGCGGAATTAACGTTCAGATTTGATTCTATGCGGCCAACCGATGCCTGAAGATGGCATTGTTCCTGTCTCTGACGGGGCACCAGGGCGAACGGTCCTGGGGGCCGGGCTACCTGTGAGTGAACTTGCCCGGCGAGCCCCCTGCTGCCCGAAGCCCTCTGGAAACCCGCCGGGACGTGGCCCAGGGTGGACCCGCTCCTTCAGCCTCGGCCCAGGCGCCTGTCCTCCGCCTCGAGCCAATCCCAGTAGGGCCGCGGCATCGCCGCCGGCGGCTCCAACCCGGCCTCGGCGCGCCAGCGCAGCAGCGGATGCTCCCGCCCCTGCTGGGGCAGGTCCACCGGCCTTCCGTAGGCCGCCGATTCGAAGATCCCCATCAGCATCTCCAGCACGTGCCGGCCCTCGGACCCGCTGCACAGGTGCTCCCGCCCTTCGTCGAGGGCGCGCACGTACTCGTCGGTGAAGGCGTAGTCCTCGGCCGACGACTTCTCCGGATCGAAGTGGTCGGGATGCTCCAGCTCCAGCGGCTCCCATTGGCTGTCCTGCCCGGGCACGAAGTGAGGGACCGGCAGCCACCAGGCCCCGGTGCTCTTCCAGAACATCCGTCCCTCGGTGCCGTACACCTCGAGCCCGTAGGCGGACGAATCCACGGAAGGGAACCGCTGCTGCAGGAGCGAGGCCGTGGTGTTGCCCGCGAACTCCAGGACCGCGGTGATGTGCTCTCCGGCGATCGTGCCCATGCCGCTTGGGGACGGGACCACGTCCCCGGGGGTGATCGGGCGGCCGTCCGTCAGGGCGCTCGCGGTCACCCGCCGGCAGGGCCCGGCCAGCTCGAGGACTCCGTTCAGCAAGTGGGTGCCGATGTTCATCAGCCCGTAGCCGCCGTAGTACCCCTTGCCGCTGGCGACGATGTGGCGGAGGGTGCCGATGCGCCCCTCGCGCAGGGCCCGGGCCATCGCCTGCATGGCCGGTCCGGTCCGCCCCTGGTGGTGGACGGCGGTGCGCACCCCCTTTGCCGCGGCCTTTTCCAACACCGCGTCCGCCTGCTCGAGGTCGACGCAGATCGGCTTCTCCACCTCGATGTGCACCCCGTGCTTCAGCACCCGCAGGCAGAGGTCGTAGTGGAACTCGGTGCCGGTCGGAATCGCCACGATGTCCGGCTCGCTCTGCCGGATCATCTCGTCGACATCGGTGAAGCGGGCGGATACACCGAGCTCTTCACCCAGTGTTTCGAGCAGCTCGGGCTTGAGATCGCACAGGGCCACGACTTCGGTGCGGGGGTGGGCGTGGTAGGCCCGGGCGGCCGCGGTACCCCGGCCGCGGCAACCCAGAATGCCGACGCGATAGGTCTTCATAACGTTATCCTTTCGGTTTCGGTAAGTGTGGGGACCGGCGGTGAACACCCATATGCGGGCTGCCGATCCGCGGGTAGAACGTCGGTCCCGCCAGCCGCTTCAGGCGCTCTGCTGCTGCATCCATGTGGCCGCCATCCGCGCCAGTTCCTCCATCACCGGCTCGGTCGAGGAGCGGCCGCGCTTCCTCACACGGAAGCCGTGGTCGGCGGTGTCGACGAGGTGGAGGGTCGCCCGCCCGCCGAGCTTCTTCACCGCCGGCTCCAGCAGGGTGCGCTCGGCCAGCGCGTCCCTGGGTCCGGAGAGGAAGAGCATCGGCACGGTCACCATGTCGAGGTGGGCGGCGCGTTCGCTTCCCGGCTTGCCCGCCGGGTGCAGGGGGAAGGCGAAGAAGAGGATTCCGCGCAGGCCGTCGAGCGGCTCCTCCGCGGCGGCCATCGAGGTCATGCGCCCGCTCATCGAGTGCCCGCCGGCGAACAGGGGCAGGCCGCGGGCCTGCCTGGCGGCCGCGGCCACCGCGGCGCGCACCGTGGCGAGGCGCACCCTTTCGGCATCCATGCCGCCGCCCCCTCTTTCCGAGTACGGGTAGTTGTAGCGGAAGGTCGCCACCCCGGCAGCCGCAAGGGCCTGCGCCAGCTCCTCCATGAAGGTGTGGCGCATGTTGGTGCCGGCGCCGTGGCCCAGCACCAGCAGGGCCTCGGCTTCCCTGGGCCGCAGGTACAGGGCGGAGACCTCTCCCTTCTGCTCGTGAGCCGTGAACTTCAACTCCTTCACCTCCGGCATGATCTCGTCTCGCTATCTTCCTGGTGAAGATGATGCCCGCGTTCAGTCGACCACGGAGCCGCTAATTACAACCCCACCTCGCAGCGCCGCCAGCATGGGGCCCCCCCGGGACAACTCATCCTCATCCCGCTCTACGGCCTGCCAACAGAGAAAGTGAGGGACGCAATCGATGAAAGTTGAAGAAGCAGGGAACGTCAGCGTCATCGGCGCCGGGCTGATGGGTCACGGCATCGCCCTGCAGTTCGCCGTGGCCGGCTTCGAGGTGGCGCTCCACGACACCACCGGCGAACAGCTGGAAAAGGCGCTCGCCGACATACGGGCGGCGCTCGATACCCTGCGGCAGCAGGGGATTGTCGACGAGGCCGAGGCCGCCGCGGCTCCGGGGCGCATCCGCACGACCACCTCGCTTCCCGAGGCCGGGGCCGACGCCGGCCTGGTGGTCGAGGCGGTGTACGAAGACCTCGCGCTCAAGCAGAAGGTGTTCGCCGACCTCGACCGTCACTGCCCGCCGCATGCGGTGCTGGCTAGCAACACCTCCTCTTTCATGACCAGCCAGCTAGCTCCCTCGACGGGGAGGCCGGACCGGGTGGTGGTCGCCAACTGGTGGAACCCGGCCTACCTGGTGCCGCTCGTGGAAGTGGTGCGCGGCCCGGAGACGAGCGACGAGACCATCGCCGTGCTCTGCGGCTTCCTGGAGGCGGCCGGCAAGCGGCCGATCGTGCTGCAGAAGGAGTCGCTGGGATTCATCGGCAACCGCATGCAGTTCGCGCTGCTGAGGGAAGCCCTGGCCATCGTCGACCAGGGGATCGCCACTCCCGAGGACGTCGACGCCGTCGTCAGGACCAGTTTCGGCCGCCGGCTCGCGGTCGCCGGCCCTCTCGAGGTCTTCGACTTCGCCGGCTGGGACACCATCTCCCACATCATCGACGAGCTGTTCCCCGACCTCGACACCAGCCCGGAGAATTTCCCGGTGCTCAAGGAGATGGTCGCCCGCGGAGATTTCGGGGTGAAGTCGGGAAGGGGATTCTACAAGTGGGACGAGGAGAGGGTCGCGGCCCTGGGCCGCCGCCTCGCGCACGCCCTTTCCAGCATCGACCGGTTCCCGGAGTGATCAAGCCGCGGAGGCGGCCGGCTCGCCGATGCGGACCACAGGCCCTTGATGGAGTGCTCCCGGGGTGGACTCGGGGCAGGGCCGGGGTTCCCCAGGGATTGCGGTCTCGCCCGATTCACACGGGCACCGGAGCCTGGGCATGCCTCGACAAGCCCGAGCACTTAACAAGGGCGGGGGGGATTCAAGCTGAGTCAAGCACCGGGCATCGTCTCTCGGCGCTGACTGCCGACAGGAGCAGGACATGATAAAAGCGTTGAACCACACCGGATTCGTCGTCCGCGACCGCGCCGCCGCGGTCGCCTTCTACAGGGACGTGGTCGGACTGAGCGTGATCAGCGAGTACGGACGCAAGGGACCCGGCGTCGACCAGGTCGTCGGGTACGAGGGCACCGAGCTGCGGTCGGCCGTCCTCGACCTCGGGGGAGGACACATTCTCGAGCTGATCCAGTACCTGAACCCGGCGCCGGCCGCAAGGCCCTCGGAAGAGCGCAACGTCCTGGGAGCTGCCCACCTCGCCTTCGAGGTGGAGGATATCGAGGAAACCTTCCGGCGCCTGGAGCAGGGCGGCGCCAGGGTGATGAACCCGCCGGCCGAGCTGGCGCCCGGCCGCTTCGGCTGCTACCTGCAGGACCCGGACGGCAACTGGCTGGAGCTGCTGCAGCTGGGGTGAGGGCGGGAGATCGCCGGATTAGCGGCCTTTGGAAGGATCGTCGGGGACCAGAGCCTCCTATTCGATGTCCCGCCAGTTGGAATTCGCAACGATAGCGTCGCGGACTGCCATTTTCTTGCGTCCCTTTATCAGGGAATGGGCATCGTTTGGGCCATGAACAGGATCCTCAATTGGATCGTACATAATTTGTTGCTTCCAAGCCGGGACTATCTCGCCTTTTCGTTTGGGATTGCGAGGATTCTTGATCTGGTCACAAACCGAGATTTCAATCACTCGGGTCTTTCCTTCTACAACGTGGAAGGATGTCGAAGGATCTGGACGGAACCTCGCCCAGTCACAGGAGAGCTCGATATCACTAAACAGCGAGGCGGGTATTTCCACTTGGTCTTTCGGAAAGGCATCGCTGCGACACCATCTGTATAACACCTCTCCGTTGGGGATCTCACTACCGGGAGATGGAGGCATATTGAGCGGATACCATGCCGATCAACTCGCTTCTCGATATGTTGACGTCGAAATAGCAGCCGCTGTAGAGCACTTCCAGCTCTACGCGATCCTCGTTCGTGATAGTCACGTTGATGGCATTTTCGTCATCCGCATGGAGTTCAACGATTATTCCTCCACTTGGGATAGGGCCCATAACTATCCTCGGAATGAGGCTGACTTCTTCACTGATAACCTTCTTGCTGATGGAGACAAGCAATTTCTGGGAAAGGAAAAGTGCAGAGGGAGATGGCTTGACTGCCCCACCGGAAACCCAGTCTGGTTCGAGATCCTGCAATCCTCCGAGGTAGCTGAACCTGTTGGACACGAGAGAGGCGAAATTTCGAAGTCCGGTTTCTTTCCAGTCCGCTGACCGGCCACGACCAAGGTCAGAGACAGCCCCAAGGCCGGAAATATCCGAGGTAGCCGGGGCGGCCTTCGCACCAAAAACTGAAACAGGAGTCGGGTCCAGTGAATCGAAAGATCCCGTCCTGTCTTCGTGAAATACAGATGGCGATTCTGTTACGTATCCGACGTTGACTGTGTCTAGATCCATTGCGCAAGAATCTCCGGCGTGAAAATCCTGCTGAAATGATCGTACTGGACCATGTGTGCCTCGGTGAACCAGGTGTCACTGGAGTGGCGTGGGGTGATACCGCGAAGGATGCTCTCGATCCGAAGGACCTGTTTTCCCCTGGCGTCAGTGGCCGTGTTCACCGCAAAGATGCCGTATCCGCCCAGGGGATCATACCTGTAGGTATAGCGTGAGATTAAATTGTTGAGTCCCTCTATGGTTTCGATTTCCGGAGGTTTGAGGCGCATGATTCTGTGGACATCACTCAGGCTGGCGATGTACTCCTGCCACTCAAGACGATCATGATAGCTGAGGTCGTAGTATTTGACTGAATCCGTCGTGAAATCTGCGGAAGAAAGGCTCAGTGCGTCGAGCGCCTTCCCAAATCTGCGATATATGGCGGTGTAACCCGGATAGTTGCCGACTGGTTCATGGTCCGGACGAATCCAGTTGAGATAGATTTTATTCGCCTGAACTTGGCACATCCAGTGGTCGCTGCGCAGACGAATGAGAACAGACCCCATCCTTTCGGGGTTCAGTTCCTGGGTTATCTGGAATCCGGACATCGTTTCGTCGACAAGAGGGGGGAGGATTTCTACTCGCGGGTATTCGTCCGATAGGGACTGCTGTGCGTCAAACAGGTCCCTTGTGGATAGACGTGCATCCGAAAAGGTCACGCCAAAAATCACCTCGGATACAGGTGCCTTGGGGTATTTTTTCACTGTGTCTGAAGGAAATGGAGGTCGTTCGATGGTTGGCGGTTGGCTACCTCGATCACCGGGCGATTCAGTGGAAGATGGCACTGAGTTACTCCAAGTCAAGAATGCTGTTTTATGCAAAATATAGGGCCGACAGATGAAGGCGAGGCGGGCGCTTCAATCTTGCTCGCAGTAGCCGCGGTGAGACCTTCGGCTCTCGGCCCATCCTTGCCGCCGTATATTCGACCGATGCGCTTCGTGGACTCCTGAGGGGGGATAGGAAACCAACAGTCGGTCTCCCCGAGCGAATCGACCGTGGCAATTTGCATGGAACGCCCGTTCCGATTCAGATGCTTGTCTCCCTGCGCAGACACGGGGAATTCTTCCGCTTCTGGCAGGTCCGACGCTCACAGACCGGCGAGGGTTCCCCCCTGGCCGTTAGCGGTTTCGCCCGGAAAGCGCCTGCGGCCAATCCCCGAGTCGCGCCGATACCGATGCTGGCACAAGGACGCCGCAGGCTGTTTCCGCTTTCTCGCGAGACCAGCGGCGGGGATGGTCCCTGCGGTGGTCCCGGATGCGCCGGCGCCAAGCGGCACCGGCGCGGAAATTCATGCTCCTGGAACCCGGTAGGGCACGCCCTTCTTTACCGCCTCGTCGATAGTTTCCGGCGCGATCAGGACCGTAACGGCGACCTCCAAGGCGCCCGCGGCCCCAATGTTGAGGGAGACGGCCGCTGCCGTCGCCTCGTCGGCGAGCTCGGCGATCAGAAGGAGATCGTCGTCACCGAAGGCGTAGTAGAAGCCCTCGAGGGCACCGCCCGCCCCCTCGATGGTCTGCCGCAAAGCCTCTCGTCGTCCGGTGCCCCCCTCCCTGAGCAAGCCCTCGAGACCGGCCTTCGTGTATTTCGTGCGGAACAGGTATTTCGCCATAGTGTCCCTCCTGTCGGGTGGCGACTGATTCAGGGACGGCTCGGCTCCCTTGGGATGAGACCGGTCTTGCGGCAGCGGTTCCCCGATAGCCGACTTCCACCGGGAGTGTCCGTCCTCAGGCGGAATCCGGATTCGGGGGTGATGGATGCAGGCCGCGTTCGGCAAGCCACTGTCTCCAGGCCGGTTCGTCCCGTTCCGCGGCAGCGATGCCTTCCTTTCCATACAGGTAGGACCAGATCGAAACGCTGACCTGTTGGCCGCTGCCCTCCACAGCCAGAAAAGCCGTACCGGGCGCCGGTTCCTCGAGCAGCAGGGCGAGCCGCCACGGGGCGCGGTCGGCGACCGTGCCAGCCAGGGCAGGGGCGCCCGATCCGCTGACCTCGATCCGCTCGCCGACCGCGGGGGCGGCGGGGATGCCCAGCGCATCGGCGAGGGTGGTCCAGGCTTTTTCTCGCGGTCCGGGCCAGATCGCCGTGGGCAGGGCCGCCCAGGCGGTCTGCCCGCGGAAGTGCTCCAGGTGCAGCCTGAGGTTGAGCAGGAACAGCTGCCAGCCCTTCACCATGTCCTCGTACTGGGCGTCCCACTCCCCGCCGCTGCCGAAACCGGTGTTGACGAGCCGCACGACGCAGCAACTGCCGCTGCCGGCTTCGACCGACCACTCGAACGCCAGCCCCTCGACATCCTCGCCGCCGTCGAAAAGCACCCGGCGGGGCGGCTCCCAGGCAGCGACCCTCCCCTCGACCCGCATCTCCGGGGAGGGGCCGAAGGAGACGGCAGCCGCCCCTCCCTCGCGCTCCTCGACGGTGTGGGGGACGTACCACGAGGAGATGCCCGGACCGGTGGCGATGGCGCGCCACACCTCTTCAGGGCTGCCGGTAACTTCGATCTCCAACTCGATGGAGCGAGGGACGTCAGACATGGTTGAGGCTTTCTGTTTCGGGGATGGAAGGGAGGAATGGGATGGGGCGGCGACAAACACGACCCCGACCCCTGCTGCCGCCCCTGGCCTCGAACAGGCGCTCCAGGTCGTTCCAGCGCTCGCCGTCGACCGGGTGAAACTCGAGGCCTTCCATTGGTCAGGTCAGCCCCATGCCCCGGATGGGGAATCCCTACTCCTTGTGCTCGCAGTTGAACTGCCAGTTGATGCCGAACTTGTCGGTGCAGGAGCCGAAGTACGCCCCCCAGAACATGTCGGCGAGCGGACATGTCACGGCCCCGCCCTCCGAGATCCTGGCGAACAGCTTGTCGGTCTCCTCACGGCTCTGGGTCTGGCAGGAGATGGAGAAATTGTTGCCCATGTTCGCAGGCCCGAAGCTCGACGGGACGTCGCTTCCCATCAGCACGCTCGTTCCGATGGGAAGGGAGACGTGCATGATGTTGTCGAGCTCCTCCTCGGGAACCTCGAAGTCCTCAGGACCGTTCGCGAAGGTGTCGATGAACGCGAACTCACCCCCGAATACGGACCGGTAGAACTCGAACGCCTCCCGGCAGTTGCGGAAGTATTACTAACCTCATTAAAAACAATAGGTTTCGAAATCACCTGCCCAATTGTATATGAGGGGATCGTATGTATACTAATATCCGTTTGAGTTCTTATTTGATTATTCGGAAAGGGCGATTTAGTCGCGGCTAAATTATAGAAGAAGCCCCCCGGAACCTCGATTCCGGGGGGCTTCTGTGGTGGAGGTTGGCTATTTTTTCGGGAGTAGTTGCAACTCGTTGTTTTCCAGAATCTTGCAGAGGTCAAAATAACGGGAATTCTTGGCCTTGTACTCTTGGAATGCTTCTTCAACTTCCTCCTTGGAAGGCAGTATCGCTTCGATTTTCGCCTCCCCTTTCTGGAAGGAAGGAAGTTCTTCCTGGAAGGAAAAGGTTCCTCTGAAAAACACCCCTTCCGGCTTGTCTACGTTATGCAGCGTGGTGGCCACACCATTCAGATTTTCAGCCATCCCCTTCAATTTTTTCTGTAAGCCAATTAGTTCACCTCGTAGCTCTCTGGCTTCAGCAACGGTTTCGTCAAGGCTCACGGTTCTTCTCCTTTTCTACGTCTGCCGGGGTTCCGGGTATTGGTGGCATACGTAGCCACCCCTTGCCTTTGCCCTTTTCGATGTGCTCCGCATAACGGAAAACGGAACCATCATTGCAGACAACGCACTTTGGGCCAGATGGAATCTTGAGGTAAAAAACGGGTCTGCGTGGTTCACTCATTGCAGGTTCTCCTTGCCAGTTGCGCATCATTGCGCAGCTAACAATGTCGCCTTCTCCGCTGGCTGCATCAATGCGGAATGGCATTCATCGCACAAGTAACGCATCGAAATATCCCGCTTCACGTCCCTACCCTTTCGGCGCCACACCTTCATTCTCCAAGGTGGGCCGTGCGTCCCCCTGCTTCAGTCCCTTGGGCTTTTTGACGGTCTTTTTGGCCTTCTGAGGCTTGCGGGCTTTGACTGGGTAACCGTTCAGTCCCCCCTGCAGTAGTTTGAGCATATAAAGAAATACCTAAGCGGGTTTTCGGGTTCGTCGGTATTTTCGGGATCGGTTGTGTGTTGCAGATTTCCCTGGATACGGCGACCCCATGAAGAGACCTCCTGAGAGTACGATTTCCGAAGGCGACCTGCGCCAGCGCATTGTCCAGCTTGAGCAGATCGTGGAACAACAGACGGCGCGCATCGGGGAGCTGGAGCGGGAATTGGCCCGCCGCAAGGGGCGCTCCCGCCGCGGTGCCCGGGCCGCCTCGTCGCAATCGGGCGCTTCCTCCTCGCCGCGCACCGACACCTCCCGACGCCGATCCTCGGGGCGCTCGCCGGGCGGACAGCCCGGGCACGAAGGACCCGGCCGCTCGTGGGTATCGGTGGAGCAGGTGGACGAACGGATCCCGGTCAAGCCGAGTACGTGCCACGGATGCGGGCACCCGTTGACGGGAGACGATCCTCATCCGCAGCGTCACCAGGAAGTCGTCCTCCCGCCGCTGCGGGCCGAGGTCATCGAGTATCAGTTGCACACCCTGCGCTGCGGTCACTGCGACCGCCTGACCGCAGCCGGTTGGCCCGAGGGCGTGTCGCGCCACACCTTCGGTCCCAGCGTGCAAGCCTGGGTCGGCCTGCTGGCCGGGGCCTACCGGCTGAGCAAGCGCAACATCCGGGCGTTGTTGTCCGACGCCTTCGGCCTCGAGGTGTCGCTGGGTACGGTCAGCCGACTGGAACGGGAGGTGGCCGCGGCCCTGGCGGCTCCGGTCGAGGAGGCGCGCGCCTTCGTTCGCCGACAGGGCCTCGTCAACGTCGACGAGACCGGCTGGCGCCAGCGCCGCGCCAAGGCCTGGTTGTGGACCGCGGTGACGGCCGGCGTCACCGTGTTCGCCATTCGCCCAAGCCGGGGACGGGACGGGGTCGATGAGGTGCTGGGTGCGGACAACCGGGCGGTGGTCGGCTCCGATCGCTATTCGGCCTACGCGCATCTGCCGCTACGACGCCGGCACGTGTGCTGGGCTCATCTGCGGCGCGCCTTCGAGGAGTTCGTGGCCCGGGGCGGAGAGGCCGGGCGCGTCGGTCAACACCTGTTGGACCGCAGCGAGCAGCTGTTTACCTGGTGGCATCAAGTCCGCGACGGTACCCTGTCCCGCGCCCGCTTCCAGGACTATATCGACGATTTGTGTCTGCGCTTTCGTTTTCATTTGTGCTATGGGCAGCAGTTCGCCGACGCCAAGACGGCGGCCACCTGCGCCAATCTCCTCGACCTCGGGCCGGCCCTGTGGACCTGCGCACGCCGGCCCGGCGTCGAGCCGACCAACAACGAAGCCGAACGAGCCCTTCGCCATGGCGTGTTGTGGCGTCACACCAGCTTCGGTACCCACAGTGCCGAAGGCAGCCGTTTCGTAGAGCGCCTGCTCACGGTACGCGATACCCTGCGCCAGCAGCAGCGCAACGTCCTCGACTATCTCAGGATGGCCTGTGACGCGGCCGTGTCTCAGCAGCCGGCGCCCTCGCTGCTGCCTTCAACCCACTCCGCCATTCGCTAATATTCTGCTACCATTCCGCCCCCGGCCCCAACCTGCCAGGGGAACTGAACGGTTACTTGACTGGATCGACGGCCTTCCTCTGGAGCCTGGGTGAGGCTGTCGGCGCCGTAGGAGGGCTGGCGGACCTTGTTGTGGGCACAGTGCGCGACGCGGAGAGTTGTTCGTATTCTGCGATACTGATCTTTCTGACCGGCAAAGGCATGTTCCGGGGCATAGCGTTTTCCCTCGTTTCTGTGCAAGGCACAAAAAAATCCCCGCCTGATGCGATCTGCCACAGAATCACACCAGGCGAGGTAGGAGTAGAGCAATGAACGAAAATGAAAGCGAGGATGCTTCCATTCTCAATCGTAAGCCATTATCGGAGTTTCGCAAAAAAAAGCCCAGCTGCGAGCTGGATCGCAGCTGGGCGCACGTCCTTCAATGGATGCTCGACCGGCTTGCGGCGTCTTGGCGATCCATCCTGCCTCGTTTTTCAAGTATAAGCATTGCCTATGGACTGTGTCAATACCATGAAATTTTCTTATTGACCATCATTTTCGGGACAATCCTCCAATAATGGTCTTTGCGACCGGTGAGGAACATCGCCTCGACCGCTCAGAAAATGCTTTACGCAACCGGTGAGGAACTTCGCCTCGACCGCTTGCACAACAGATTCAAGGCGAGCAGAACGCCATTCGGCTTGCACGTCCTACAGACTGCCCCGCTGGGCCGAACCGGTAGCTAAGGCGCAATCAGAGAACATCGGACAAAGTGCCACTTGCGAGGATGCGCGAATATCGTGCAGAAAGACGCAGGGTCCGGGACGCAGCTTGAAGTGTCAAAAGTCTTTCCAATCGAGACGAACAAGCAGACTCTCGATGTGTTGAGGGCGACGGGGCTCTATGTAGCTCAAGATCGCTTTTGACAGTCCTCCCTTCAGGTAGTTGAGAATTGATCTTTTTTCTCTTGAACCTATCTCAAAATAGGCAAACTTAAACTTGTTTTCGAAATGACAGTGATGTACCATTGGTGTATGGTCAATCTGACCGACATGCAATGGCAACGAATCCGCCATCACTTTCCTGAAGAACTTCGTCCCAAGAGCCATCCGGGTCGCAAACCGGTTTGCACCCGTGATGTTTTTGAAGCCGTCCTTTGGATTCTAAACACCGGGGCTCAATGGCCTATGTTGCCGCCGTGCTATCCGAACTACAAAACCGTGCATCGCCGTTTTCAAAACGGGTGTCGTCAAGGGGTGGTACGCGAAGTTCTCATGGACCTGGCCCAGACCCTTCACGAGCAAGGGGGCCTGGACGAATCGGAGGCTTTCATCGATGGCATGTTCTCGGCGGCCAAGGGTGGAGGTGCCGATATCGGCCAAACCAGGCGAGGTAAGGGGGTGCGGGTCATGGGGATCGTGGACGGCAATGGGCTTCCCTTGTCGGTGAGCACGCATGCAGCGAACCATCATGAAGTGACGCTGGTTCAGTTGACCTTTGACTTTTACTTGATCGAAGACCAACCTGACAACTTGATCGGCGATAAAGCGTACGACAGCGATTCGTTGGATGAAGAGCTTAAGAAAGACGGGATCGAGATGATCGCCCCGCATCGCCAGAATCGGACCAAGAAAAAGACTCAGGATGGACGGCGATTGCGGCGATATGTGCGGCCTTGGATGGTTGAGAGATTCTTTGCTTGGCTTCAATGGCAGCGTCGATCGAGTGATCACTCGCTGGGAATTGTATCCGGAGAATTTTCTTGGCTTCGTCCAACTTGCATCCATTTTGATTTTACTTAAACAATTTCAATTTTGAGATAGGTTCAAGGCACTCCAAATCGCTTCATTCCATCAGCTTGGCGATTTACCCGAGCCCCAATTCACCCACGAATTCTACTGACGAGCCAAAAGAATTCGTCAGGGGCGATGTCCATACGAACGGCATTGAATCGTTCTGGGCTCTGGCGAAACGAATCTATCGCGGGATCTATCACCACCTATCTCCCAAGTATTTTCCCCGATACCTCATCGAGATGGTAGGGAGGTACAATACCAGAGGAGTGGATATCCTGGAACAGATGGAACTGCTTGCTTCCGGGATGGTGGGGAAACGGCTGACGTATCTGGATCTGGTGGGGGCGGAGATCCCTCCGGCTCCCTTCACTCATCATCGGTCGAGGGAACGAGCGAATCATTCCAAATGGTCAGCAAGGTGACAACCCGCTGCTCGCTGCCTCTCGTCGGTATCGCTCGCCGCGACAGCTTAACCCGTGGTGTCAATCTGACATGCTTTCGAGTTTCCGGGCTAAACACTTTGAGGACCGGGATGTCCTTCTCTCTGGTATTTTCTCTACTATATTATACCAGATTTTCTTTAAATTCGCGGATGAGATTACTAAAGTTACCTTGTGCAGTTAAGTACATAATTCCCGGAGGAACAACGTGCTGAGCGAGCAGCAGGTGCAGGAGTTCGAGCGCAACGGTTTCATCAACGCGGGCAAGGCGCTGTCGCTGGAGGAGGTCGACGAGCTCGGGGCGGAGCTCGACCGCATTCTCGACATCGGTCCGGACGGGTTCGGTCCGGGGCACCCGCAGCCGGTCTCCTTTCGCGACATGGGGGCCCGTGGCGGCGGGGCCAGCGAGCATCCGGTGTGGCAGATCGTCAACATATGGGAGGCATCGGACGCTTTCCGGCGCCTGATGTCCCACCCCTTCCTCGTGCGGGCGGTGAGTCAGCTGACCGGCCATCCCGACCTCATGGTATGGCACGACCAGATCCAGTACAAACCGGCGGCGCGCGGCGGCTCCACCCGATGGCACCAGGATGCGCCGCTGTGGCCGATCATCAAGCCGATGACCCCGGTGTCGGCCTGGGTGCCGCTCGACGACGCCGACGAGGAGAACGGCTGCATGTGGATGGTCCCCGGCAGCTTCCGCTGGGGGAACCGGATCGAGTTCCTGCGCACCCAGGGGGCGCTGACGCAGCTGGACGAGTTCGGGGATATCGAGGGGTTCTCCCCACCGGAGGGAGCGGAGATTTCCGAAGTCCGGCCGCGGCCGCTGCCGGTCATGCGGGGGGAGGTCTCCTTCCACCACAGCCTCAACTGGCACGGGTCGCCGTTCAACAGGTCGCAGCGTCCGCGCCGGGCCATAGCCATCCACTACATGACCGGGGACGCGGTCTTCGACGCCAGCGGAGAGCACCTCATGAAGCAGTTCGTCGAGGTGGCCGACGGCGGGGGGATGAGCGCCGCAGGCCCCCATTTTCCCGCGGTCTGCAAAGGGGGGGAACCGCTTCCGGTTTCTGCACCCGTGACGACGGGAGGCAACTGAAATGAGCGAGCTTCATCTGAATCTGCGGCATCAGCGGCTCGGGCAGGATGGGGGCCGCGCCCGCTGGGAGGTGGTCGCCACCGGGGCGGAGTACGACTGTGCAGCGACCGCGCTGCTGCTGTGCGACGTCTGGAACAAGCACTGGAGCCGCGGCGCCTCGGAACGGGTCGACGCCATGGTGCCGCGCATGAACGAGGTGGTCGCCGCGGCGCGCGCATCCGGGGTGCAGATCGTGCACGCCCCTTCGAGTACCATGGAATTCTACGCCGGCACCCCCGCCCGGCAGCGCGTTCTCGACGCCGAGCCCGTCGCCCCGCCGTCCGACCTCGAGCGGGAGGACCCGCCGCAGCCGGTCGATTCCAGCGACGGGGGCTCGGACACCGAGGCGATCGACCGGCGCTACCACGACCCGGACCGGGACGGCATCGCATGGACGCGGCAGCACCCCGGCATAGAGATCGACGACGGCGCCGACCTCGTCAGCGACGACGGCAGGCAGGTGTTCAGCTGCCTGCACCACCGGGGGATCGACAACCTGCTGATCATGGGGGTGCACACCAACATGTGCGTCCTCAACCGCAGCTTCGCGATCAAGCAGATGGTGCGCTGGGGGAAGAACCTCGTCCTGGTCCGCGACCTGACCGACGCGATGTACGATCCGGCGATGCCCCCCTACGTCAGCCACGACGAGGGCACGCGGCTGGTGGTCGAGTACATCGAGAAGTTCTGGTGCCCGACGGTGCTGAGCGGAGAGATCCTCGCTTCCTGCAGGTAGGGACGTGAAACATGAGAACCACAGTCACACTGGACGCCGATGTGGAGCAACTCCTGAGGGAGGAGATGCGCAGGAAGGGCAAGGGGTTCAAGGAGACCCTGAACGATGCCTTGCGCCGGGGTCTGGATCCGTCAGATCCGGAATCGGAGGTCCGGCCGTTCGTTGTGGAGTCGCGTCCCCTCCGCCTGCGCCCCGAACTGGCCCCAACTCTTCTGGGTGAGCTGGACGACGATCTGGAGATTGCAGGGTTCCTCGGAAAGACCGCGCGGCTTCACGAGCGCCGGAAGTGATCCTGTCGTTGGCGCAGACTACTCTCTTGTGCAGTGAACGGAATGGCACCATATTCATCAGCCAACTCAGGAGAGAACCACCATGGGCGCGACCTATGTTGACGTAACGATCCGCAATCCCGCAGACCCGCAACGCAGCTGGACCGGCAAATTCCTGGTCGATACAGGCGCGTTCGACTCACTCGTTCCGAGGGCGCGCCTCGAAGCGATCGGACTCGAACCGAGGGGCCGCCGCGAATACGTGCTTCCGGACGGAAAGTCCATCGCCTTTGACATAACCATCGCCGAGATCGAGTTCGAGGGAGAAGTCGTCGGTGGCGCGATCGTGTACGGGGACGAAGGCGCGGAACCCTTGCTCGGCGTTACGGCATTGGAGTCAGGCGGATTCGAGGTCGATCCGCGCAACAAAGAACTGAAGCGGCTGCCGGCCGTTTTGTTGAAGGCCGTCGGAATAAAAAGCGCCGCTCGGCATCCGATTTGAGGCGCCGGGGGGGTTGTTTCACAACATGGTCGGAAGCTGAGTGAATGAACTATTACGCCCATACAGCTGAAACGGCTACTGGGGGGCGGTTAAACCAAGAACACTGGCAACCATTATCCGAGCATTTGCAAAACGTAGCGGACAATGCTCGGGAATTCGCCGAGCCACTTGGTTTTGCCAACGCTGCCAAATTGGCCGGTTTGCTCCACGATCTGGGAAAATATAGTGAGGCTTTTCAAGAGTATCTGGCAGGGGAGCGTCCGGGGTCGGTTGAAACCCATCATGCAGTGTATGGTGCTGCGCTGGCCTTCAACAGAGAATGGCTGGGACCGGCGTTTGCCGTTGGCGGACATCATGCGGGCCTTCATAACGTGAGTGATTTGCAGGAATTCGTCTGCGGAGAAAAATACGATGCCATGAACCGGCTCAGTCCTCTGGTAAAGCAGTTTGAAGAGGAACTGGGGAAAGTTCCCGCAGAACTGGTCGAGCCGGAATTTGCCAATCCCGAGAAGGATAAGGCCGTCACCGAATTCTACGTGAGAATGCTGTTTTCCTGCCTAGTTGACGCGGATTTTCTGGATACAGAACAATTCAGCACAGGGCGAGAACGCTGTCCGGTGAAGCTGAATGCCCCGTTGCTGCTGAAGCGACTGCAAGCGCACCGAGTCAAGTTTAATTCTTTCGGCGAACTCAATCGGTTGCGCAACAGAGTGTTTGAGGACTGCTTGGCGCAGGCAGCGGAGCCAGCAGGTTTCTTTTCTTTAACCGTGCCGACTGGTGGGGGAAAAACGCTATCGGGCATGGCTTTTGCCTTGGAACATGCGCGGAGACATGAGATGGAGCGTGTGGTAGTGGTTATACCTTACCTATCAATCATTGAGCAAAACGCCGCCGAATATCGCAAAGTGCTTGATCCGAAAAACGAAGGCATCGTGATCGAGCATCATTCGGCAGTAGTTACAAGGGATGACGATGAGGAGCAATGCCGATCTCCAGAGGAACTAGCAGCGGAAAACTGGGACGCACCGGTCATGGTCACCACCTCAGTGCAGTTCATCGAGTCACTCTTTGCCAATCGTACCTCCAAGTGTCGGAAACTACACAACATTGCGAATTCCGTGGTATTACTGGATGAGGTGCAGACGCTGCCTTCGCATCTGCTCAATCCGCTCCTGCATATCCTGCGAGATATCAAGGAACACTACCACGCGAGTTTCGTTTTTTCCACCGCAACCCAACCAGCCTTTAGTCGCAGCAGATCGTTGTCGAATGGTTTCGATGCGGAGGAAGTGAAAGAGATTGCGTCGGAGCCTGGCGAGTTGTTTCAGAAGTTAGGCCGGGTAGTTTACGAGGTGCGGTCCACGGAAAACGATTGGTCGGAATTGGCTGAGGAATGGTCGATCGAGCCTCAAGCTTTAGGCGTGGTGAATACGCGCAAACAGGCGGCTGAATGGTGGGAACTGTTGCATAGACAAAGATTAGAAGGAGTGATGCATCTTTCCTCTGCCATGTGCGCCGAACATCGTACCAAAGTGCTGGCGGAGGCACAATGGCGTTTGGAAAACGACAAACCTTGCTGGTTGGTGGCAACGCAGGTGATAGAGGCCGGTGTGGATATTGATTTTCCGTTGGTTTATCGCGCCTTGGGGCCACTGGATTCGATCGTGCAGGCAGCGGGTCGCTGCAATCGGGAAGGACTCCTGCCAGACAAGGGGCGTGTAGTAGTATTCCGACCAACGGACGCCAAGCTACCCGGAGGAGTATATCGCGTAGCTACGGACATCGCGGCGCGTTTGCTGGATCAGTTATCTGCGGATGACTTGTCTGGTAAGCCGGATCTATTCCGTCGCTATTTTGGCGAACTTTTTCAATACGTACCCACGGATCATCAGCACCGACGAGAGAGCTCTATTCAGGAGGATCGGGAGGCATTGCGTTTCCGCGAAGTAGCCCGAAAAGCGAAGGTAATCTCCGATGACACCCGAGCCGTAATTGCGCCAAGGGAGAGAGCCTTGGAAAAGGTAGCCGCTATCCGGGAGCGCACCCAAATAGATAGTGCGCGTTTCACTCGTAAAGATTTGCGCGATCTCCAACGCTTTATGGTCAATCTGCATTTGCGCGACTTTCAGAAGGCTGATAAAATGGGACTGCTTCGCCCGCTGTTGCCCGGTATGGAACTGAGCGTATTGGATGAGGCAGCCTATCACGAACATCTCGGCGTAGTTATCGACCAACGTCCGACCGAGGATTTCTTGTTATGATTCGGGGATCGAAATGAAAAACAACCACGTACACCTGAGAGTATGGGGAGATTGGGCCTGTTTCACTCGCCCCGAAATGAAAGTGGAGCGCGTCAGCTATCCGGTGATGACGCCCTCTGCCGCACGGGGAATCTTGGAAGCCGTTTTTTGGGAACCTCAAGTTTGCTATTGCGTCGCTGCCATCCGAGTGATTCGGCGAGGCCGGTGGGCTTCGATTCGGCGCAATGAAGTGCAGTCGGTCATCAGCCTGCGCAATGTCGGCCAATGGATGGCACAGCCGGAGAAAGTATCGCCCATCGAGGCCGGGGGCGGTGCGCCTGATGGTACCCAGCGCAACATGTTGGCGCTACAAGAGGTGGAATACATCATCAGTGCCGAACTGCGTACCACGCCGTTAGCGGATCGCCCGACCGATACGCCGATGAAGTACTTCGCTGAATTCAAACGCCGCGCTCAGCAAGGCAAGTGCTTCCACCGGCCTGCTTTGGGTATGCGTGAATTCGCGGCGGATTTCGAGTGGGTGGATGATCCACAGGCTACCTTGGAACAGCGAGCTACTGAGTTGGGCACCTGTTGGCGACAGCCCGTGGAGGACTTGGGCTTGATGCTCTACGATGTTTTTTCGCCCACGGCCCGCGCTCAAGGTTTTCGCTGGAAACGCCCCGATGAATTGGGATCCAAGACCAAGAAGAATACCCCGCGTTTTGTCGGCGAAAAGGCTCAACCTAGGGCCTGTTTCTTTCGCGCCAAGATAGAGGATTCTACCTTGGCTTGTCATCCCGACGAAGTTGAAATCCTCGAACCCAAGGGGATCTGATAATGCTGCTGCAACATTTGAACGATTTTGCGAACTCTCGCAACCTGCTCGATAACCTAGCTTTCAAACCCAAGGCGGTGCGATGGATCATTACTTTGGACACGATGGGCAATCTCGTGGGGCAGGGACCGGTGGAAACCGAGGGGGAAAGGAACCGGGGCAAGGAGTTCGATTGCCCACAGACAACTCGGCCCAAGGTGGCTGGCGGGGTGGCCGAGTTCATGGCGGACGGCATTACGGCTGTATTCGGATTGGACACAAATCCGGAACAACCTATGTCCGAAAAGAAGCGGAAGAACCGGAATGAGAACAACCTCCGTAAGTACAATGACTTTTGGGCACAGATTGAACAGGCCCATGAGAAAACACTCAGCCCTACGCTCAAGACTCTGTTAGCCTTCAAGCCAGAACCGGGGCAGATGCCATCTTTTTTGCGCTGGGGTATCAGTTCCGACGCCAAGTCTAGGGAGAAACCTGCTTGGTGGATCACCAAAGCCGATGGGGAAGAGGTTAAAATGGGGCCGGACAACTTCTCATTCCGTGTGGAGGAACAATTGCTGCTGGAGGATGAAACTCGCATCCGGCCCTTTTGGCGGAGCCAATTCGAGAAGGAAAATGAAGACCACGAGGCGGATGCACCTCACGGACTCTGCTTGGTCACCGGGGAGATCGATCAGCCTATTGCGCTGACCCACAACCCCAAAATCCAAAGCGTACCCAACACCCAAGCCTTTGGCGCGGCGATTGTCTCGTTTGATAAGGATGCCTTCGCCTCCTACGGTTTTGAGCAAAGTCTCAACGCTTCTACTTCCACCCGGGCGGCCACCGCCTATTGCACCGCGCTTAATGCCATGCTTAGCCACGACGATCATTCTATCCGCTTAGGGCAAGCATCGTGCTGTTTTTGGACCCGGAATGAAACGGACGCCACCAGCACTTTTGGGGCTTTACTCAACCAAGCCGACCCCAAAGCAGTGGCGGATTTCCTGAAGTCTCCGTGGGCTGGCCGGGAACGCGAGGCACTGAGGCAGGAACAATTCCATGCAGTCACTCTCGCAGGCAACAGCGGGCGGATTGTTGTGCGCCACTGGATGCAGACTACGCTGGAAACCGCCACGGAAAACCTGCGGCGCTGGTTCCACGATCTCGATCTGGAGCCGGTGCGCCTGCCCACCGGCAAAGAAAAGATGCCGCCACTAGCCCTGTTCCGATTAGCTTGCACTACAGTACGCGACGCAAAAGATTTGCAGACGGAAGTGACCGCTCAGTTGTTTCGTACCGCGCTGGAAGGGACTGCGCCCTCGCTTGCTCTTTTGCATCCCATGTTGAACCGCCTGCGCGTTGATATGGCACGCGATGGAAGCACGGCATTGTTGAACCATTCACGGTTCGCCTTGGCGAAGCTCATTCTCAATCGGAACCGAAAGGAAAGCACTATGGAAATTACTGAACAACAGGACGCAAAAGCGAAAGATGCCGCCTATCAATGCGGACGCCTACTCGCTGTACTCGCCGAGACCCAAGCCAAGGCACATGATTATCAGCTCGAAGGGGCCGGAGTCGTCGAGCGTTATTTTGGTACTGCCATGGCTTCGCCAGCCTCGGTGTTCCCCGTCCTCCTCAAGCTCAACCGCCACCATCTCAACAATATCCGCAAATCCGATAAGTACAAAGGACATGACCGCTTCTTAGACGAGGCTATTCAAGAAGTGTCAACTAAAATCTACCCATTCCCCCGTACACTGGATTTGCACGCGCAGGGGCGTTTTGCCCTCGGCTTTTATCAGCAAAAAGCCGCTGATCGCGTCGCCCGCGAGGCAGCAAAAGAAAAAAAGGGAAGCAACCAATAATCCTCCACAGAAAGGAAATCATCGTGAGTCAAAACAACGACATTCTCACCAATCGGCATGATATTTTGCTGCTCTTCGAGGTCACCAACGGAAATCCCAATGGCGATCCCGATGCTGGTAACATGCCGCGCCAAGACCACAACACCAATCGGGGAATCGTCTCCGACGTGTGCCTCAAGCGCAAGGTGCGCAACTTCGTGGAAACGTTCCCACCCGAGCGTGCTAGCGACAATGGCAATGGCTTCAACCTATTCGTCAGGCAAGGTGCTATTCTTGGCAACGAAATCGCAACCGCCGTTAAGAAAAGTGGCGAGAGTTTGGATTCTGGTGCTTCTAAAGACCAAAAGCAAGAAGTGGCCATGAAATGGCTGTGTCGCGAGTTCTTTGATATTCGCGCCTTTGGTGGTGTGCTTTCCGTGGGCGACGACATCATGAAAGGCTCTGCTTGGGGCCAAGTGCGTGGCCCGGTACAGTTCACCTTTGGCCAGTCGTACCATCCGATCACGCCATTGGAAATCTCCATCACCCGTGGAGCCGTCACCAAAGAGGAAGATGCCGACAAAGAACGTACCATGGGCAATAAGCACATCGTCCCATACGCTCTCTACGCAGCCAAGGTTTACGTCTCGCCTGCTTTCGCCGAGCGCACCGGTTTCACCAACGCCGACCTCGAAATCCTTTTCGATGCGCTCAACCACATGTTCGAGCATGATCGCTCCGCTGCCCGCGGTGAAATGGTAGTGCGAGGTATTTACGACTTTGAGCATGTCGGCACCCAACATGAAAACAACGCCGAACAAAACAAACGCGAAGCCCGTCTCGGCTGTGCCCATGCCCACAAGCTCTTTGAGGGAATCGAGGTGAAACTGAAGGATGGCGCGGAATTCCCCGAATCCTTCGCCGATTATGAGGTTGGATGTGGGTGGGACAGTGCCGATGTGCCCGCTGGCGTTCTCCTACACAGGCGTCATGAGTGAACTGCACGTATATGCTTCCTCTCAATTCGGCAGGGGAGCGGATTGAAACATGAGTGAATTGGTTATCCAGCCGGTCCACCCATTCGATAGCGAGGGGCGGATCATTCCGCTCTCCGCTATCAACCAGTACCTCTATTGCCCTCGGCGGGCGGCATTGATTCATGTCGAGGGCACCTTTGCCGATAACGAGCACACACTGATCGGCAGTCAATTTCATGAACAGGCCGATGTGCCAGGGTATGAGAAAGCGGCAGATACAGAAGTGCTTCGGGCATTGCCGGTGTGGTCCCAAAGGCTGGGCCTTTCTGGAAAGTGTGATATTGTTGAGGTGAAATTCAAAAGCTACTCAAAGCTAAAAAAATCCCGATTTTCGCCTGAGAATATCAACAGTCTCTATCCAGTTGAATACAAAAAGGGCAAACGCCGCAAGTTCGACAACGACGACGCCCAGCTTTGCGCGCAAGCGTTGTGCCTCGAAGAAATGTTCGGACTAGACATTCCCAAGGGGGCGATCTTCCACGCCAAGAGCAAGCGCCGCCGAGAGGTGGAATTTACCGAGGATTTGCGCCGCCTCACCGAACAGGCCATCGAAGCCATGCACCGACTGATCGAAGGGGAAGTGGTCCCCCAAGCCGTCCACAAGCCCCAATGTTCGGAGTGCTCGCTTTTCGACCATTGCCTTCCCGAAATCACCAGCGCTCCGCCCACGCTGGGGCGAGCCTATCGGGCAGTGTTCGATACTACCGAATAGACTCGTCCGGCTCTCGGTGCGAAGCGAGGTCCCCACTTGCTTCGATAATGGGAGATAAAACATGGCCGTTATCCAAAACACTCTTTACTTGACGACACCGAAAACCGTGGTGCTCAGGGATCACTTGACACTCCGGGTCGAGATCGAAAAACAAACCCGCCTGACCGTGCCGATTCACCATCTGGAAAGTATTTGCGCGTTCGGGCAGGTCGTGGTTACGCCGCCGGCCATGGCCCTGTGCTGGGATCATCAGGTGGCGGTGCATTACCACACCGAGAACGGCTACCTCTTGGCGCAAGTCTTGGGAAGTGGAGACACCCGCTACTTGCTGCGGCGTGCTCAGTATGCCGCAGCGGACAGCCCGCGGGACGCGACTCGCATCGCCCGGCAGTTCGTCGCGGGGAAAATGCAAAACGCACGCTCCAACCTCTTGCGCTCCGGCCGGGAAACCGATGGCGATGCGGATCGCAAGGCATTGACGGGCGCGGCTGATGAACTTGCCCAACTGATTCACCAACTCGGCAATGCCCCGCCCGTTGCCCCAGATTGCGGGCTACGGGAAGCGCTCGACCCGATCAGGGGCATGGAGGGCCTGGGCGCCAAGGCGTATTTCTCGGTGTTCCGATGCATGCTCAAACAACAGCGCGAAGATTTCAGGTTCGTAACCCGCACGCGGCGTCCGCCCCGGGATCGGATAAACTGCCTGCTCTCCTTCATCTATGCTCTGCTCCGCCACGATTGCCTCGCCGCGCTGACGACCTCGGGGCTTGACCCATACGTCGGCTGGCTTCATGCGACGCGCGCCGGGAGGCCCGCCTGCGCCCTCGACCTGATGGAAGAGTTTCGGCCCTGTCTGGCAGAGCGACTGGCATTGACCCTCGTCAATCGTCGGCAGATCGAGTCCAAGCACTTTCGCGAACGAGAAGGCGGCGCCGTAGAATTCACCGACCGGGGAAGGAAGGAGGTCATCGAGGCTTGGCAACGGCGCAAGCAAGCAGAAGTAAAGCACCCCCTGTTCAAGCAGAATATTCGTATCGGGCAAGTGTTCAGTGTTCAAGCCAGGCTGTTGGCCCGAACACTTCGCGGCGACATCTCCGACTACATCCCATTCATCTCGAAGTAGCAGTATCACCCCGCGCTTGATGAGAAGAACGGATTGAAGGGATTGACGCATGTTTATCCTGATCGCATACGACGTTTCCACTGTCGACCGAGCCGGGCAAAAGCGGCTGCGCCAAGTGGCAAGAGCCTGTAAGGATTACGGCGTTCGGGTGCAAAAATCGCTGTTCGAATGTCAGGTAGGAAAAACCGAATGGGCAACGCTCAGGAACCGTCTGCTGCAGAAAATCGATCCAAAACAGGATTCTCTCAGGTTTTATCACATCGACGAAGACGCCAGAAAGGAGACGGAACATCACGGAATCAAGGAACCCGTGGACCTGAACGCACCACTGGTTTTGTAGCCCGCGCGAAAGTGGAGTGCCGGAGTTTTGTCCATGCTTTCGCGCAACTGGAAAGTGGCTGCATGGCAACAGGTTATCGCGGTTTTCGACAGTCGGGTCAGGCCCTTCCTGGCAACGATTTCACCGAATCGCGCATTGGTCTGTGTAACCCTTTGTTATTCTGCTGGTTACTGCAACCAGCAATCTCCCCTCGCTTCGGTGAGGGGAGCGGATTGAAACAAGCTGGGATTTGCAGCCCGTTCTTGGATTCCAGAATCTCCCCTCGCTTCGGTGAGGGGAGCGGATTGAAACTCCCCCTTCGTTTGTTCATTCCCTTCGGAGAAAGATCTCCCCTCGCTTCGGTGAGGGGAGCGGATTGAAACTTACAAGAAGGCCGGAAATTTTCAGAACCCCATTACATCTCCCCTCGCTTCGGTGAGGGGAGCGGATTGAAACTGCTCCCGATGTTGGTTGAAGTGGCCATAAACGACAGATCTCCCCTCGCTTCGGTGAGGGGAGCGGATTGAAACGCCGGAGAAATACTCGAATACCTCCAGGGTATCGATCTCCCCTCGCTTCGGTGAGGGGAGCGGATTGAAACTACCAGGAAGCCGAAGCCTCGCCCAGGTGCGCGGAATCTCCCCTCGCTTCGGTGAGGGGAGCGGATTGAAACCCCTCGTTTGGCAAGGAAGTTCGGCCCCTTCCTTCTGGATCTCCCCTCGCTTCGGTGAGGGGAGCGGATTGAAACGTTCGGAAGTAGCTGAATCGCTACGCCAGCCGAGCATATCTCCCCTCGCTTCGGTGAGGGGAGCGGATTGAAACGGCTAGGAGGTCGGGGCCCGAGCGTCGAGGAGGTCGGGATCTCCCCTCGCTTCGGTGAGGGGAGCGGATTGAAACAGAAAGATCGATCCCGCCGACCGCCTCGGGGGATCTCCCCTCGCTTCGGTGAGGGGAGCGGATTGAAACAGCCTGGCTACGATCGTCACCAGTCTGGGGGTCAACGGATCTCCCCTCGCTTCGGTGAGGGGAGCGGATTGAAACCGCTCAAGTTGGGATTTCTCCGCTTCGCCGCCGGAAAATCTCCCCTCGCTTCGGTGAGGGGAGCGGATTGAAACATTCTCGCGTCGAGATCAGCCTCGCTTGTCTCCCTCCCCTCGCTTCGGTGAGGGGAGCGGATTGAAACTGGTCACATCCCGCCACAGGCTGCGCATGGCTATCTCCCCTCGCTTCGGTGAGGGGAGCGGATTGAAACAAGTACCAGGGCACAAAATCTCCCCTCGCTTCGGTGAGGGGAGCGGATTGAAACATGGGGACCGCGGGGAGGAGGTTCACGCAAGGCCACGGGGTGCCCGGCGTATCGACTCCACGACGCTGACGCTCTTGCTCACCAGCCGGTCCTCGACGTCCTCGGTGAAGGGCGCCGGCAGGCGGAAGTAGTGGTGGGATCCGTCGACTTCGTACCCGCCCAGCGGGTAGGCGTTCTTCGAGGGGATGTACCCGATCAGGCCGTTGCTGCAGGCCGCGGCGACGGTGACCGCGGGAGACAGGGCCCGCTTCAGGTGCAGGCCGATCTCGCTCAGCACCTCCCCTCCCAGAAATAGAACGCGGAATTCCGGGTTGAGCTGAAGCACCTGGACCTCGTGCGGACAGCCCCCCGGCAGCGCTCCCAGGGAAAGCAGCTCCTTCATGTATTGCGCCCAGCGGCGGCGCTGTCCCGCTTCCCGGGCGGCGAAGCGGTCGAGGTGGGCGGCGTCGGGGAGACCCGCGTAGGGGAGCAGGTGGAAGTCACCTGCGATCTCGAGCCCATCCGCCTCGACAGGAAGCGAGGAAGCCCGGCCGGCCAGCACTTCCTCGGCGAGGCCGCTTCCCGCGGCGGCGACCTCGTCGATCTCAGGGCGCCGGAAGCCGACTCCCCCAGGGTTGTACCAGGGCCGCACGTCGCCGGCGCATCCGGCGCTGAAGAACGCCGGCGCCCCCGTTTTTTCCCGCAGTCCCGCGCAGAGGAACCCGGGGTAATCCCCGCCGACCAGGTAGCCGCCCATGCTGGTGGCGTGACAGCCGTACACGGTCAGGGTTGCCAGCAGCTTGCCGGCTTCGCTCTCGAACCAGAGGGTGTCGAGGTCGCGGTCGACCGGTCCGTCCGGATTGGGAGCGAACACCGCTCTTGCCATGGCGCGGCAACCGGCGGTTGACCCCGAACCCGGAGCGCGTCCTCGAAAAGGAGACCCGCCCGGCAACGGCGCCGCCGCGGGCGGCCACGGCGACGGCGACCAGCCGTTCGCACAGCTGCCCGGCGTACTCCAGCTCCGGCTCGCCCGGCATCATCATCGGGTAGAAGAGCGGGCCGCAATGGGTGTGCGTCGCCGTCAGCACCACCTGCCGCGGCAGCATGCCGGTGGCCGCGGCGATCCGCTGCTTCGCCTGCGCCGCGTACGCGAGGTCGAAGCCGATGAGGTCCGCGGCGATCAGCAGGGCCTCGTCGGCAGCTCCCCCGAGATAGATCGCCCCGGCGCTCAGGGGCTGGTACACCCCCTCGGAGCGCCGGTCGCGGTCCCCGTACCCGGCCATCCACACCGGCCCGGCAGGGGTTATGTCGGTTTGGGCCGCACCTGTCCTGATCGACATTGAACCAGCTCCTGGTCAGGGGAAGAAGTGGGCGACAAGACTAAGGAAAACAGGGGTGAGGAGCAGTTTGAGCCGGGGAAGAGCCGGGTTATTTTCCGGCGAGCCGTCCCACCTATGCCGAAGGGCCCGGACCGCAGGAGCCCCAGAAAGAGCAATGAGGTGAATCCACGGATGATGTGGTTGGACAACGGGTCGATTTCCCCTGATGCTGGTTCGGCCGAATCGACGCCGGAAGGAGCGCGACACCAGGCACCTGTTGATGACAACAGGGTTTCACTACCGATGACGGAGACGAAGGAGCCGCGTCCGGTCCCGGTCGGGGCGATTGCCCGCCTTTTCCTGAAGCTGGGGACTATCGGCTTCGGCGGCCCCGCGGCGCACATCGCCATGATGGAGGAGGAGGTCGTCGGGCGCCGCAAGTGGCTGTCGCGCGAAAGCTTCCTCGATCTCCTGGGGGCGACGCACCTGATCCCGGGGCCGAACTCGACCGAGATGGCGATCCATGTCGGGTACCGCCGCGGCGGCTGGCCCGGACTGCTGACCGCGGGAATCTGCTTCATTCTCCCGGCGGTCCTCATCACGGGGGTGCTCGCCGCCGTGTACGTGCGCTGGGGAACCCTGCCGGAGCTGGAGCCGATCCTCGCCGGGGTGAAGCCGGTGGTCGTCGCCGTCATCGCCGCGGCCCTCCTCCGGCTCGGGCGCACCGCGGCCCGGGACTGGCGCCTGGCGCTGATCGGGATCGCGGTGGCCGCGGTCTCCTACAGACAGGGATTCGAGGTGGTGGCCCTGCTCGCCGCCGGCCTCCTCGGGATGCTCTGGCTCGGCATCCGGAAACCGGCCGGGCCCGCGGTCTGGGCCGGTCTGACCGCGGCCCTGGGAGCCGTGCCGGCGCGGGCCGCGGCGATTTCCGCGGCCGCCATGGCCGCGGGCGGAGCCGCAGTATCGGTGCCGCTGTGGGCACTCGGCCTCTTCTTCCTGAAAGTCGGGGCCGTCCTCTTCGGCAGCGGCTACGTGCTGATCGCCTTCCTCGAAGGCGGCCTCGTCGACGATCTCGGCCTCATCACCGGCGAGCAGCTGATGGAGGCGGTTGCCGTGGGCCAGTTCACCCCCGGCCCGGTGCTGTCGACGGCGACCTTCATCGGCTACGTGATCGCCGGCCCCTGGGGAGCCCTGGTGGCGACGGTCGCCATCTTCCTGCCCTCGTTCTTCTACGTCGCCGCGGTCAACCCGCTGATCCCGCGGCTGCGCGAGTCCCGCTTGGCCGGCGCCTTCCTCGACGGCGTGAACGCCGGCGCCACCGGGCTGATGCTGGCGGTGACCGTGAAGCTGGCCGAAGCCTCGCTGACCGGCGGGTTCTCCTGGTGGATGGCGGGCATGGCCTTCCTCATCACCACGTACACCGGCATGAGCCCGGCCTGGCTGATCCTCGCCGGGGGCCTGACAGGTTACCTCGTCTCCATGGGGTGATCGCGCCTCCCCGGGGGCTCTGCATGGTCGGGAGAGGCCCCCGGTTGCCTGAATCCTGCCCGGAAGGTTTGGCCAATCAGGTGGCCGAGGCGCCCGGGGCCCTCGATTTTCCGGCCGCCCTTCCCGGCGGATATCCGGGTTCGGCTCCAAAACAGGTTGCCGGAATTTCGCCGAGCCCGGGCTCGCGATGTGAACGTAGGAGTGGCCCCGAGTGGGTACGCCGGGGCTCTGCTGGTCAGGGGAGACGGGGGCGGTACTCGTCGATGAACAGCCCGATGCGCTCGAAGGGGATGCGCTCGAACTCCGGCAGCCGCTCGTACACCGGGGAATCCTCCCGCAGCTGCAGCTCGAGGTTGTCGGCGTCGACGAACCCGGCTTCTTCGAACTCCTCGAAAACGAGGTTGTTCTCGATCCGGTTGAGGTCGAGATAGGGCTCCATTCCGGGGGTGTGCAACCAGTCCGCGCAGTGCACGACGACATTGCGGTCGACGACGTTCCTCTTGGGGAACCCGAGGTCGTCCTCGAGGATGTCGACGAGCTCGGGATAGCGCTCGCTCCAGGGCGGCTCGCGGTAGGGCATCGCTTCCAGGCGCTCGAAAAAAATCGGGGTCAGCACGTGACCCTCGATAATCCCGACGCAGCGCGCGTCGATGTGGAAGGCGTGGCGCGACGCCGTGAGGATGTTGTTGCGGAACAGGTTGTCGCGGCCGCCCCCGGTGTGCATGGCGAACGTCGCCTTGTGTATGACGTTGCCGAACACGGTGGTGCCGCTGAGGCAGTCGTCGAGGTAGACCCCCATGGAGCCGACGACCCCCGGGCCGGTGAGATCGTGGATGAAGTTGTGGCGGATGAGGTTGCCGCGGGCGGTCCAGTCGCGGCCGGTGTAGAGGGCGCCGACGTCGCCGGTCTCCCGGGCGACGTGGTGGATGTGGTTGAATTCGATGACGTGGTCGTTGCCTTTGAACTCCATCGCCAGGTGGGGGGCGTCGTGGATGAGGTTGTGGGCGGCGCGGTTGCCCACACCGTATAGATGGACGGCGCCGGCATAGGTGCGGCGTGTGCGTCCGAAGCGGTAGATGTGGTTGTTGACCGCCTCGTGACCGCCCGGCTCGAGGGTCGGCCGGTCCCCGCCGGTGAGGCTTATTCCGGAAGCCCCGACGTCGTGGATGTCGCAGCTGACGACCCGGTGCCCGGAGCCGCCGCTGACGCTCACCGCGGTGGTGCCGAGGTTGCGGAAGGTGCAGCCTGCCACCCGGTTGCCGGCCCCCCCGGTCACGGCGACGCCGGATTCCCTGCCCGCCTCGAAGGTGATCCCCTCGATGGATACATGGGAAGCGTCCTCGAGGGCGATCAGGGGCTCTTCGAGCAGCGACAGGATCACCTCCTTCTCCTCGATGCCCGCGGGAGGCCAGAAGTAGAGGACCATCTCCCCGGGATCGAGGTGCCATTCCCCGGGGCGGTCGAGCTCGGAAAGCAGGTTGAAGGCAAAGTAGCGCCGCGGCGCGTCGTTCCAGGGGTACCCGGGATCGAAGCCGATGGCGTACCCGTGGGGAGCGGCGAGGGTGATCAGCCGGGCGGCGGTGTCGATCGCTGCGACCCGGATCGACTCCTCGTACCAGTCCCAGCACCAGTACCCCTGCAGCCAGACCCCTTCCTCCACGGACCAGCGGGCCGGGCGCTCCTCCTCGTAGCGGAAGGTGCCTCCCCGGGGGACCTCGTCGCCGCTGCGGGAGCCCCTGTCGACGGCCTCGGTGAAGGTCACCCACCCCTCGTTGGGCCAGCGCGCCAGAGGCATGCGCTCGCCGCCGGCGAACAGCTCGGGCAGCGCGCTCCCCTTGAAGGCGTCCGGGGGCGGCGCCACCGCCGGCACTCCGAGCCCCCCGAGGTCGATGCGGCGCACTTCCTCGCGCGCCTCCCCGGAGAGCTTGCCGCGCACCACCGGATCCTCGACCGCCGCCCAGGCGGCGGCGGGCAGCTCGATCCCGCCGAGAAGCCGCGGCTGTGCACCCGGGGCGGCGCGGTAGGCGATCGGGGCCCCGGGCGCGCCGGAGTCCTGTCTTTCGAGGAGAAACGATTCGCGCAATCGGTAGTCCCCTCCGTGCAGCCAGACGCTGGCTCCGGCCTCGGGAAGGCCGCTCTCGCTCTTGAGCAGGCGCAGGGCATCCCGGGCGCGGGAAGGGGTAGCGAACGGACGCTCGGCCGATCCGTCGCCGGCGTCGTCGCCGGAGGGGGAGACGTGGAACTCGGTGGTACTCGCCATGGCGCTGATCCGGAAGGATAGGAGGAGAAGGGGCAGGTGTCTCATGGGGTACTGTGCCGCACCGCGGTCATGCGGGCAATGGACTGCAGCCAGTGCCGGTCTGTCCGGTCAAAACCCCGTCTAAAACCCGATCCGACACCCGGTTTATGCAGCGGCCGGAACCGGGCTCGAGCTTCAGGCCAGCTCCGACAACGCCACCGGCCGGCCTTCGGCCGCGGCGAGGTCCGCGGCGAACACCACCCGCGAGGACTCGGAGGCGGTGTCCCAGTCGGTCAGCGGCATGGCCTCGTTCCTGCCGACGGCGTCGACGAATGCCTGGAACTGCGGCTGGTAGGGGTGGTCGCTGACGTCGCCGGAGTCTATCAGCGAGGTCTCGAGGGTGCTCCACCGGTCCTTGACCATCCCCTTGAGCTTCTTGGAATAGATGCGGTTGTCGAGCAGGCTGCCCTCGCTGCCGACGAGGTGGATGTGGAAGTAGTAGGGCTGCAGGCAGTCGATGCAGGAGGTGACCTTGGCGAGCTTTTCGCCGCCGGCGAACTTCAGGGTGCTGACGCTGGTGGTGTTGTACTCGTACGGCGCGAACTCCGCCCCCTTCGACATCACCTGGTAGCTCGACACCTCCTCGACCTTGCCGTCCATGAAGAACAGGCAGGCGTCGAGGGCGTGGCAGCCCGCGGTCAACAGGGAGCTGCCTCCCATCTCCTTCTTGACGTTCCAGCCGTACTGCCCGTACCAGGGCCCGATGCCGTGGTAGTAGTCGACCTCGGCGAAATGCAACTCCCCGAGCAGACCCTGGTCGATGACCGAGCGGATCAGGGTGAAGTGGGCGCTGTAGCGGCACTCGAAGCAGACGCAGACCTCGACGCCGCTTTCTTCGACCGCCTCCCCCACCGCCACCAGGTCCTCGTACGTGAGGCAGACCGGCTTCTCGATGATCAGGTGCTTGCCGGCGCGCGCCGCGGCGATCGCCTGCTCCGCGTGGAAGGGGTGGGGGGTGCAGATGTCGACGACATCGATGTCGCCGTCGGCCAGCATCTCGTCGTAGCTGGTGTACGCCTTCAGCGGGGTGCCGAACTGCGTTGCCAGGTCGGCCTCGTCGTGTTCCCTGCGGGAGCACACCGCGGTGACGTTGCCCCCCTCTACCGCCTTGAAGGTTTCGATGTGGGCGCCGGCAACCCAGCCCAGTCCCACGATGCCGACGTTCAGGTCGCTCATGACTCTCACCCTCCTCGTCCGTTGTGATGTCTGCAAGCCGCTCGAAGGGGCGACCGCGGAGGCCGCGGCGCCGGGCTTGCAATCAGGTCCGGTGTTGCGGAAAATCGCCGGCGGCCGGGAAGCGGCCGCCAACGCAAAGGGTAATCATGCAAATCGGCAAACAACAGCTCAACCACTTCGAGACCTTCGGATTCCTGGTTTTCAGGCAGTTGCTCTCCCCTGCGGAGATGGAGCGCTTCAGCGAGGAGTTCGATTGCGGAATGCAGGCCTGGCTCGAGGGTGAGGCGTTCGACGGCACTCAGCGCCACTACGCCACCCTGATGGAGGCGGCGAGCCCCTCCATCGCCGGCCTCGCCGACGATCCCCGCTTCGGCGACGTCGCCGAGCAGTTGCTCGCCCGCAAGGGGATCGCCATAGCCGTCGACGGGAGCTACATGGTGGGGGACACCCGCTGGCATTCCGACACCGCCTCCCTCGACTACAGGGGGATCAAGTTCTGCATCTACCCCGACCGCCTCGATGGCGCCACCGGGGCCCTGCGCGTCATTCCCGGCTCGCACCGGGAGCCCCTGCACGGCATGGTCGCCGGCGATCCCGGGGAGGCGTACGGGATTCCCCCGGTGCAGATGCCGGCCCACGTCTTCGAATCGCAGCCGGGCGACGTGCTCGCCTTTGACGTCGGCCTCTGGCACGCCTCGTTCGGCGGGGCCGCGGGGCGGCGCCAGGGGGTAATCGTCTACTACGAGGACCCGGAATCCCCGCAGGCGACCGAGGCGGTGCTCAGCCAGATGCGGGGAAACCACCAGATCTTCACCTGCAAGAGACATCAGATGTACGGGGACCACTGGCGCTCCCTTGCAGGGCCGCGGCATCAGCGCTGGCTCCGCCGCCTCGACGAGCTCGGGGTGCTGGATACTCCCATTGAAACGGACGGAGAAATGGCATGAGCGACACCGTCAGAATCGCCATCACCAGGGACCTGTTCGACGAGGGGGGAAACCTCGTCATCCCCGGCGGGCTGGCGTTGTTCGACCGCATCCCCGGGGTCGAACACGAGATGCTCGCCGAGCTTCTGCCGGAGATCGCCCCCGGGCAGGTCGCCCACTGCGACATGGTCATCTCCGCCGGGGTCCCGTGGACGACCCGCTCCGTCGGCGACAGCGAGCGCCTGATCGCCGTGCTCTTCATGGGGGTCGGATACGATCACATCGACGTGGCCGCCCTGACCGGGGCCGGGGTGATGCTCTGCACCGCTCCCGACGCCGTGCGCCGGCCGATGGCGGTGACCAACATGACCCACATCCTCGCCCTGGCTACGAAGCTGATCAACAAGGACAGGCTCACCCGCGAAGGGCGCTGGGCGGAGCGCGCCGACTACAAGGGGGAAGGGTTGACCGGGAAGACCCTGGGAGTGATCGGGGTGGGCAACATCGGGCGCGAGGTCCTCGTCCTGGCGCAGCCGTTCGCCATGAGGCTGCTGGCCTGCGATCCGTACGCGAGCCCGGAAGCGCTCGAAGGCCTCGGAGTGGAGCTGGTCGACCGCGGCCGCCTGCTGGCCGAGTCGGACTTCGTCTGCATCTGCGTGCCCCTCAACGAGGAGACGCGGCACCTGATCGGCGCCGAAGAACTGGGGGGCATGAAACCGTCGGCCTATCTCGTCAACACCTCGCGGGGCTCCGTCGTCGACGAGCCGGCCCTGATCGAGGCGCTGCGCCAGGGGACGATCCGCGGCGCCGGCCTCGACGTCTTCGAGCAGGAGCCGGTGGACCCGGACAACCCGCTGCTGCGCATGGAGAACGTCGTCGTCTCCCCGCACTCGCTCTGCCACACCGACGAGTATTTCACCACCGCCTGGAGCGGCAAACTTGCCCAGGCCCAGGAGATCATGGCGGGGAAGATCCCCGCGGCCCTGGTCAACGGGGAGGTGCTCGACCGGGAGGATTTCCAGGCCAAGCTCGCCAGGATCCGGCGCTGAAGGAGAAAGCCCCGGGTTGCCTGAAGTGGAGCCGGACGGTCGGGCCGGATCGATTGGGCGGCGCATGCGGCCGCTCGCGCGAGGCCGGTGTTTCGCCGGGGGAATTTCGCGGCAGCCCTTCCTCAGGATCCGAGGCTTTCCGGCGCCCTGCCTCTGGCCGGGGCGCCGTGCGAAGGAGGCCGCCGCGACGGCATGAGGGCGGCACAGAGGGAAACGGCAGTAGCCTCCCGGTGGCCGCGCCGCGGTCGCCGGCCTCCCGGCAGGACCACGACCCATCCCGAGAACCCCAGCTCCTCCTCGAGCACGGACAGGAACCGGCCGTAGTCGCACAGGGGGCCGTCGTCGAGGCCGGCCGATTCCTTCCCGTTCCGGTTCGTCGCTGCGGCTGCTTGGGACGGTACCCGCTCAGTACCCCAGGCCGCGCAGGTAGTCGCGGTTGCGGCGCATGCTCTCCTCCGCGGGCCGCCTGCCTCCCGGCAGGACCACCACCCACCCCGAGAACCCCAGCTCTTTCTCGAGCGTACCCAGGAACCCGGCGTAGTCGCACAAGGGACCGTCGTCGAGGTCGGCCGGCTCCTCCCCCTTCCTGCCGTGCAGGTGGACGTAGGCGATGCGGCCGGCGAATTCCCGCGCCGCCGCGGCCGCATCCCACCCCCACAGCACGGCGTGCATCACGTCGAGGCACAAGCGGCAGACCCGCAGCCGCGGCATGAACCGCCGCCACTCGGCGGCGCTGTCGACGAAGTGGTTCTCGTGCGGGTGGTAGGTCACCGCGACCCCGAGCCGGTCCCCGTATTCGGCGAGGTCCTCGTACACCGCGGCGATGCGGTCGAGCTCCCCCTCCGGCGCCGGCGAAACCTCTCCGTGCCCCGGGCCCTTGGTCATGAACAGCCCGACCCCGAGGTCGGCGGCGTACTCGATGCGGCGCTTGCAGATCTGCTGCGCCGCATCCGCGGTCGAGCGCGTGACGTTGGGCCCGGTCACCGCGGCGATCTCGATGCCGGCGGAGGCGCACAGGCGCAGCAGGCGCCGCGGCGGGCCGAGGATGTCGAGGGGCTCGCGCGTCTCCCACCCTTCGTAACCGCTGGGGGCGAGCAGGGCGAGGTTGCGCTCGAGCTCCTCGTGGGGCCAGGTCAGGCTGCTGCAGGCGAAGCGGAGGGTCATCGTTCTCTCAGTCGGCAAATAGGCGGCGCCGTAGCGAGGCCAGGCGAGTCCGGGGCGGATCCCGCCCCGGCGCAAATCAGCGCGCGCGAAGGCTAGCGGTGCCTGCGGATCAACGGGGCGGGGGCTGGAACAGCTCCATGGGGATGCCGTCCGGGTCTTCGATGTACACCCCCCAGGCCCCCTTGTTGGCTCCGTAGTCGACTTCGACCGGGTCGGAGCGGACGACCACCCCCCGGGCGCCGAGCTCTTCGCAAGCGGCGTGGATGTCTTCGACCAGAAAGGCGATGTGGGAGCTGCCAGGGCGGTTGACCGGCGGCACCGCGGGGGCGGCGCGCGGATGCGCGTATTCGAACAGCTCGAGCACGTGGCCCGATCCGGGAATGCGCAGTTGAGCGGCCTTCACCACGCAATCGGGAAAACCGACGATGGCGCGGAAATAAGTCTCGACGATCTCCCGCTCCCACAGGACCTCGCAGCCGAGAAGGCCGCAGTAGAACTGCTTGGACCGCGCCAGGTCCGAAACCGTGTACGACGTGTGCGCCGCTCCGGCTACTTTCAAAACGAACCCTTTCTCAGAAGTCAGAAGAAGGAATAAGCGCCCCAGCCCCCGTCTATCTTCAGGGTCTCGGCGGTAATGAACGAGGCCTCGTCGCTGGCGAGGTAGAGGACGGCATCGGAGACCTCGCGTTTGGTGCCGAGCCGCCGCATCGGGGTGCGGCGCTCGTACGCGGCGACCGTGGCCGTGCCCTCGGCCAGACCTTTGCGGACCATCTCCGTCATCACCACCGCGGGGGCGACGCCGACGACGCGCACACCCCTGTCCGCCCACTCGATCCCCAGGGCTTCGGTGAGGGCGATCAGTCCCGCCTTGGCGGTGCCGTAGGCGACGCGCTGCTCGATCGGGAAACAGCCGATGATGGAAGCGACGTTGACGATCACGCCCCGGCCCTGTTCCAGCATGGGGCGGGCCGCGGCCTGGGCGCAGTAGAAGGCGCCCGAGAGCATCACGTCGATGCTTTCCCGCCACTGCTCCTGCGGCAGGGTTTCGGCCGGCCCCTTGTGGGCGACTCCGGCGTTGTTGACCCAGACGTCGATACCGCCGCGCTCGCCGGCCACGTCCTCGACGAGGCCGGCGCTCGAACCCGGATCGCGCACGTCGAGCCGGCGGTACACGGCCTCGATGCCGTCGCCGCGCAACTGCTCTGCGACAGCATGGCCGGCTGCCGCGTCGATGTCGGCGACCACCACGAAAGCCCCGGCCTCGCCGAAGCGGTGTGCCATGTCCGAGCCGAGCCCGCCGCCGGCGCCGGTGACGACCACCGTCCTGCCGGCGAACTCAGGGACGGTCCGCATCTTCGGGAAAGCCGATGGCATCGAGGTTGCCCCAGGGGACCCAGCCGCCGTCGACGCGCAGGTTTTCCCCGGTGATGTAGGAGGCGCGGTCCGATACCAGGAAGAGGACGGCGCTGGCGATCTCCTCGACCTCGGCGATCCGCCCGAGGGGGGTGCGGTTGCGGTAGCGGTCCATGGAAGAGGCGCCCGCGGCGATCGCCTTTTCGATCATTTCGGTCCGGGTGACCCCGGGGGAGACGCAGTTGAGGCGGATGCCGTGCCGGGCCCACTCGGTCGCCAGCACCTCGTTGAGCACGATGACCCCGGCCTTGGCGGCGTTGTAGGCCGCCCGCATCGGCCAGCCGCCCATGCCGCCGATCGAGGCGACGGTGACGACGCTGCCGGACTGCTGCGGAATCATGACCTTGCGGACCACTTCCTGGGTGGTGAAGAAGACCCCGTTCAGCAGGACGTCGATCTGCCGCCGCCAGTCCTCCTCGGGGAACTCCTCCGAGCGGTGGGCGGTGAAGATGCCGGCGCAGTTGACGAGGATGTCGATACGCCCGTGTTCCCCGAGCACGGTGTCGACCAGGGCCGAGCAGGACTCCGGCAGGCTGACGTCGAGCGGTACCGACCGGGCGCGGTACCCTTCCGCTATAATGCCGGCCGCGGCCTTTTCACCGCGCTCCGGGACCAGCTCGCCGATGACCACCCGCGCCCCCCGGGCGGCCAGGGCCCGGGCGACGCCCAGTCCGATCCCCTGGCCTGCCCCGGTGACGACGGCTGTCCGGTCCTCGAGCATGGCGGGCGGTCAGGGACCCTTAACGGTCCGCCCCCCGAGGTGTTCCTTCATGCTGGCGATCAACTCCTCGTCGTCGGCGCTCGCCAGCACCATCTCCGAGAACTCCTCCGACTTCAGCTCCGCTTCCTCCAGAAAGCGCTGGTCGGCAGCTCACGGGAAGACGTAGTCGCCGATGCGCCCGCCGTGCCAGGCGCGCGCCTTGTCCGCTATGCGGGCGAGCCAGGGAAGGCCGCCGATCACGAGCCCCCGGGCCCGGGGTTTGAAGTCGAGGTTGTCGGATTCGTTCATGGTTGCGCTCCTGCATCAGGGGTTGGGAGGGTGACAACAGGCGGTACGTTCACTGGTTCCTCTTCATTCCGGGTTACCCGGACCCGTTGGGCGTCCGCATCCTGTCCGGTCCATTCCCGGGACAGGAGACGGGCGAACTGCCTTCTGAAGCCGATGGCCAGGGAGTCGTCGCCGAGAGGGAAGGAGATGGCGTCGCAGAGCTGGCGCAGGCGCAGCCTCGGCTGCCGCCAGACTTCCAGGAGCGTGCGGTTCGGCTCCAGGCCGGGGCCATCCAGGGCGCCGCAGAGCCTGGCCGCCGCGTTGAGGTGGAAGAGCAGGTGGTGCCCGTCGAGGGCGAACCCCCTGCGGGCCCGGTCTCCGGGGGCGGAGCTCGCGTACTGGCCGGCCGCGGTGCGGTCGAGGAGACCGGCGAAGCCCCCTTCGGCGTCCGCTCCCAGGCCGGTGGCGTACTGCACCAGCCGGCGCTCGGGCCAGTCCCAGCCGATCTTGGCGAACTCGATGAAACCGACCGCGTCGCTGCCGCGGTCGACGACGACGTTGCGGGCGTTGTAGTCGGTGCTTCCGAGGCTCGGCTCCTCCCCGGCGAGCCGCTCGCAGAGCTCCACGAGCAGATCTTCGAGAGCCGGCCCGGGGGCCTGCCCGCACCGGTGCAGGAGCCTGTGCATTCCGTCCCAAGCCCCGTCTCGAGCCTGGGTGAGAGCGTCCGGGAGGCGCTCGCGGGAGGCCGCCGCGGAGATGTGGGGTGCCAGCTCCCGCCGGCAGTCGGCGAAGGCCTGCTCTATCCGCAGGAATCCGCTGACGAGCCGCTCCCGCAATCTCGCGAGGCGGCCGGGTCCCGCGCCGCGGCAGGCATCGTCCAGGGTCTCCTCCCCGAGGTGCTCGAAGAAGATGAGGCCCGCGTCCGGATCGGCGCCGAGGACCTGCGGCACCGGGCAATTCCGCTCCTTCAGCAGGGTCAGAACCCGCTGCTCGACGGCGATCAGGTCGTCGGCCCGGCCCCGGGTGAGGCCGGCAAACGGCTGGCACTTGGCGACGACGCGGCGGCCGCCGTCCAGGTCGACTCTCCAGACCCCAGCTGCCAGTTCGGTCGCTGTCACTCTTCCCCGAACAGGATGATCTGGGAGGAGAGTTTCCCCGCCTGGTTGTTGTGTTCGGGGTTCTCGTTCATCGCCAGGTGGAGCAGGCCCTCGCGGTCGCAGAGGAAGTCGTGGCGGCTGCCGACGGCGAAGGGCGGCCCGTCGCCGACGCGGGCGATCAGCATGCCGACGTTTGCCCCGGGCAGCAGGTACCCCTCGTCCGCGGGGAGGTTGTACACCCCGTCTGCCCCGCACCAGACGATCTGGTTGCGCATGTCCGGCGACCAGACCTCCTCGGTGTCGATCACCATCCGCTGTCCCCGGCGCAGGCGGATGAGGGTATCCTGCCATTCGGGGCTGGGGCGGACGGTGCGGATGATGGTCAGTGCCATGGTGCTCCTGTAGGATTCGGGGCTGCCTGCAAACGGCGCTGGAGCAGCGATGCCCGCTGAGTCCGGCGCAGGCCCAAGATAGGCCGTGACCGCGCGGAGCGTCCATTGCGGCCGCGGCCACCGGGACGATCCCTGGATCCCCGGCGCATGCCGCCCGGGACGACCGGCGGCCTGACGGATCTCCGGGGGGCCGCTAGTCCGAGTCGGTGACGACGTTGTTGCGGGCCCGGCGCTTCTCCCGCATCGACGCGTGAGCCTCCGGAGACCCGTCGTGACTGGTGCCGAACCAGTGGTCGAACGGGATGTCCGGCTCGCCGTAGGGCAGCAGCCCGTTGGCGTAGGCCCACGTCATCAGCACCTCGTACGCGGTCCAGACGGTGCAGCCGCTGGCGCAGCTCCAGAAGACGTTGTCGCGGAGCTGACTTCCCCAGAGGAACTTGCGCTTTCCCGTCGCCATCCAGTCGGCGGTGTACTTGCTGCCAGAACCCGCGCGCGTCGCGGGGCATGCCGTCGATCGGTTGCTGTTTTTTTCCGGAGGTCTCCGTCACCGCGCTATCCGGATCCGTTTACCGCCAGGCAAGATCGATTCGCCGAACTCGGGGGTCGAACTGGTAGAAGACGTGGTACCGGCCGTCGTGATGGATGGTCCCGTCCGGACCGCCGTCCCACCATCCGAGGGGGGGCGAGAAATGGTAGAGCGGGCGATGCGGGTCGATCGACCTGTCGAAGTTCATGGCCCGGAAATCTACGGATTCAGGGCCGCGAAAGGCCGGGCTTGACCGGCCCTGCGTGGCGCGACACTGTAACCGCCATGGTCCGTCGAGCATTTCCGGTATTGCAATTCCTCCATGGCCAAGGGTCCCCTCCGGGCCGGGTACCCCCCGCGGCGGGGGGCACGGAGAGTCCTGCCGGAGAAGGGCAGGGGGAGGTTCGGGGCGCCACTCTGGCCGGTCCGGGGCGCTCGAAGAGTCCTGTCCCGGAAGGGTGGGGGAAGCCGCCGGAACGCCGCCCCCGCCGGCGAGGGAAGTGGGCGGCGTGAAAGCCCTCCTGGCGGTGGCACCGCTTCTCCTCACCGCCTCGCTGCTCCGGTGCGGCTCCTCCGAGTCGTCGGCGGCCCATTACGAGCGCGGACAGGCGCACCTCCGCGCCGGCAGGTACCTCCAGGCAGCCGGGGAGTACCGGCGTGCCGTCGAGCTGGACCCCGGGTTTGCCTTGGCCCATGCCAAGCTCGGGCTCTGCCACGCCCTGCGCTTGGAGCCCGGCAAGGCGCTGGAGCCGATCCGCAGGGCGATCTCCCTGGAGCCGGACAACGGCCTCTTCTACATGCACCTGGGCAAGGCCTACATGCTGCTGACCGACGGGGACCGCGCCGAGAAGGCGTACAAGCGGGCGATCGAGCTCGGCCTGCGCAGGGCCAAGCCGTACTTCGACCTCGGGGTGATCAGCGAGCGCCGCAACCTCCTCGACGAGGCGGAGCGCTACTACAGGCAGGCGATCGAGGTCGTTCCCAACTTCGGATCCTCCTACTACCGCCTCGGGCTGATTTCGGAAAAGCGGGGCAACGGCCTGCGCGCCGCCGGGCTCTACGCCAAGGCGCTCAAGCTGTCCCCGGACCATGCCTCCGCCCACTACCGGCTGGGACGGCTGCTTCTCGAGCAGGGGAAGAAGGAGCAGGGGGTCAGGCATCTCGAGGTGTTCAGGAGACTGAAGGAGGAGGGCCGCCACCTCGTGGCGGATCAGTCGAACGCCACAAGCGTCGCCTCCTCTCCCTGACGCACCCTGACCGAGTGGTTGACCGGCAGGGTGTCGAGGTCGGCTCAGGGAATCTGCCGCGGCTGACCCGAGGTTAAGCCCCCGCGGCGCGGGCGCGGAAGAACGCCACCTCCCGTTCGAGGGCGGCCCTGTACCCGTCCTCGGGGATCTCGAACTCGCAGTGCACGGACAGGGGGCCGTCGAAACCGAGGCGGTCCAGCTCGGCGAAGACCCCGGTCCAGTCGACCATGCCGCCGCCCGCCTCCACCCAGCGCACTTGTTTGCTGCCGTGGCCGTTCCGTTCCCCGCGCACCAGCAGGGCGTCCTTGAGGCCGAGGATCGACAGGTGTTCCCCGACGATGGCGGCCGCCGTCGGGAACTCCTCCCCTTCGACGACGAGGTGGCAGGGGTCGAGGTAGACCCCGATGTGCCGCGGGTCGAAGTCGCGCACGAGATGGGCCATCATGCCGGCGTTGAGTCCCATGCAGCCGCGCGAGTGGGTGTGGTAGCAGACCTTGACCCCGTGCTTCTCCGCCAGCCGGCTCCAGCCGTCGAAGGCGGTTCGGATGCCGTCGACCTCGGTCCAGTAATCCTGCGACAGCGGATCGAACTTGAAGTAGCCGAGCTTCAGCAGGCGCACGTTGGCGGCGTCCATCGCCCCCAGGATCGGCTCGGCGGTCTCGTCGTCGGGCAGCAGCAGGTCGAAGTTGCCGGTGACCATCGGGACGGAAAGCCCGGCCCTGCCCAGGACGCGCACCGCGCCGACAAGCTCGGTGGCGGCGTTGTCCGGGTTGATCGGGTACTCCGGACGCACGCAGAGGTCGTACCCCTCGAGGCCGAGCTCGTGGGCGAGCTCGATCAGCTGGGGAACGGTGTGGTCCTTGACGCTCTTGGTGAACATCACGATGGCCATGGGATTCCTTTCGATTCCTTTCGTGGTCAGAGTCCTGCCGGCATCAGCGTCAGCTCGGGAACCCGGGCCCGCGGCGGCAGCGAGGCGACGAACAGGCAGGCCGCGGCGACGTCTTCGGGCTGCAGGGCCTTGGCGAGCACTTCCGGCGGGGTCGGCGCCGGCCGCTTGTCGACCAGCGGCGTGTCCGTCAGGCCGGGGAAGATGACGGTGGTGCGAATGCCGTTCTCCCGCTCCTCCTGGAAGGTGCCGTGCGCCAGGCCGACGAGGCCGTGCTTCGCTGCCTGGTACGAGACCCCGGAGAGATCGGGAATCTGCACGCAGGCGCTGCCGACGTAGAGGATCAGTCCCGACCCCTGGGAGCGCATGACCGGCAGCACCGCCCGGGTGCAGTGGAAGGCCCCGCTGAGGTTGGTCGCCACCATCATGTCCCAGGTCTCGGGGGTGAGCACCTCGAGGCCGCGCTCGGGAATGTTGGTTCCGGTGGCGTAGACGAGGAGGTCGATGCGGCCGAAGCGCTCGACCGACGCGGCGATCAGGCGCTCGACCGAGGCCGGATCCTCGACGTCGGCCGGGAACGCCAGGGTTTCTGTCCCGATTTCGGCTGCCAGCTCCCGCAGCCTGTCCTCGCTGCGCGCCGCCGCCACCACGCTCGCCCCTGCCCGCGCCAGGGACAGGGCGGTCTGCTTCCCCATGCCGCTGCTGGCGCCCACGACGACGGCGACCTGGTCTTTCAGAGGTTGGCTCACGGGAACTCTCCTTCTTTGGGCGATTCGTTGAAAGCTTCATCCGAGGGGGCGCTCCCCGCAGCACTTTCGCGCCTCGGAATCCCGGCTCGACACGGACGCAATGCGCCGGACTCCGAAGCTGCCCTAACTCCAGGCCCGAGGCGGGGTCGCCGTCGCAGGCCCTGGTTTCTGATCTGGCAAGTAAAGGGATGTTTCCGGCTTTCGTTGGTGGAGTAAGGTAGGAATGCCCGCTCCTCCCGTCGTCCCGGAAAGACGCCCCCTGGTCAGCGGTCTTTGGTCCGGCCCGGAGCCGTGGCCAGAAAATGCCGGCAACAACCACCCAAGTGCCGAGTAGAACCTCCCGATGGCCGTTCAGACCCTGCCCTGCGGGGCGCCGAAGCCCACTCCACCCGGGGGATCGTGCCGCCGCTGTTTCCACGCCATGGACCCAACTGCTGGATCTACGTCAAGGAAGTGATCGACGGCGGCCTGACCGGCAACACCGTGAAGGAGTTCGAGGAGGCCTTCGCCTGCGAGCTGGGGGTCAGGCACGTGATCGCCACCCCGACCTGCACCCCGGCGATGGCCGAACTGGGCCAGTTGGCCAACTCTCCGCGGACGGGCAAGCGGTCGCGCCGGTGTCCTGGTCCCTCGGGGGGGCCGATGCCGACACCCTGACGATCGATGATGCGGGCCGGCTCCGCTTCGAGGAGCCGCCGGACTACGAGAATCCGGCCGACGCCAACCGAGACAGGTCTACGAAGTGACGGTGGAGGCCGACGCCGACGGTCAGCCGCCGGCGGATGCGGCCTTGCCGGTGTCGGTGCGGGTGACCAACGAGGACGATCCCGGCGAGGTGACCCTGATCTCGCCGCCGCCGCGGGTGGGCACGCCGCTGACCGCGGTGCCCACCGACCCGGATGGGGGCATCCGGGTGAACGGGTGGCCTTGGCAGCACCGGGACCGGGATACGGACCCGTGGGAGCCCCCCCTGCCGGCGGGGCGCTATCCGGGGCTGACCAGCTATACGCCGCAACCAGGGAATGCCGGCAAGCGGCTGCGGGCGACGGTCGGCTATGCGGATGCCCACGGCCCGGACAAGCGCGCGCAGAGCGATTCCACCGCCCGGGTGATCCATGCGCAGGTCTTCCGGCCGGGCGTGGACTGGCCCTGGCGGGCGAACCAGTACGCCCAGTCGGCGTCCCATCCCAGGTCGTAGAGCAGGGGACCGCCGCGCAGACCGGCAGCTGCTGCTCCTCGTAGAGCGTTTCCTCCAACAGGATGTCCTCACGCCGCGTCACCGGGCGCGAAGCCGCGGTCTCGCCGGTGTAGGCGAACCAGGCGTCGAAGTCGCGGGCGTCCGGATCGACGCCCCGGTGGTTGGTCTCGACCTCGATGGCGATGCCGGGGTGGGTGGCTGAGAAGGCGGCCAGCCTCGGGACCAGCCACTTCTCGGCGACCGCCTCGACCGAGACGATGCGCACGCGGCGGGGCCAGCGGCGCTGGCGTTCGGAGACGCCGTGGAGCTCGGCGAGGAGGCGCTGAGGGCAGGTATAATTTGTGCAAAAGCATAAATATACTTTGCCAAATTCATCAATTATTGGGGAATGGGGTAGGAAATGTGATTAGCAGGGCACGATTAATTATGGGTGTAGCCTCCACTTTACGCACTTTTTAACAAGAGTGGGACCCCAAGTCCGGGTACGAGTTGTACTTTTGGGGGTAACGACTTAGCCCAAAAACCGGAAAGGGGTCCCGGATGGAAGATACGCAAGATTTGAGCGCTCGCCTGACCAACCTGCAGGAAAATGTCCGGCAGTGGGAACATCGCCTGCAGTCCGGGCAAGCAGGACCGGATGCCTTTCGCCAGATGCTGGGGGAGTTTCGATCGTGCTTGGACGACATCGGTCGAAGCGGCTTCCAACGCTTGGCTCAAGCTTGTGAATTGGGCGACGACACCGTGGTACACCACGGGAAGGTGTACCGATTCAAGCAGGTGGTCGACAAGGAGTGGATGACCCTGTGGGGCAAGGTTGTGGTGGCGCGTCGGCTATACCAACGCGATCGCGGCGGACCGAGTCGGGTGCCTTTGGATGAGCGCTGCGGCATGGTCAAGCGATTCATGGTGCCGGAACGGGAGCGCCTGACGGCGTTCCTGGGCGCCGGCATGGTCCCTGCCGAGGTCGAGAACAGCTTGCGTGAATTGCTGCCCGAGCCGCCCTCGCGTACGGCGATTCAGCAGCTGTTGACCCGGGTCGGACAGTATGCCGAGGACCACGCCGAACAACTCGAGTTGGCCTTGCAAACAGCGGCGCCGCTGGATCCCGAGGGCGACACCCTGGTGGTCAGTTGGGACGGAGTTACCGTGCCCCTGCGGGAACCGGCACCCAAGCGCGGACGGCCCGCCGAACGACCGATGGACAGCGAAACCGACAGCGCCCCCACGGCCTGGAAAGAGGCGGGGGTGGGCAGGGTCGCCACCTACCTGACGCCGCTGGATCCCGAGGCGGAGGAACCCCAACGCGTCGACGTGCGCTATGCCGCCCGTATGCCGGAGGCGAAAATGGAAACTTTGGTCAACGGCCTGGTGAACCAGACGGATCGGGCCCTGCAGCAAGGGAGCTACGAGCACCGGGTGGTGTTGGCCGACGGCAAGCGCGAGATCTGGCGTACCGTGGATGGGCTCGGGGTGTTCGACGGCTTCACCCGCATACTCGACTTCTACCACGCGGCCCAGCATCTGTCGAAGGCCGCCGAGCACCTCTTCGGCAAGCGGTCGGGAAAAGCTTTTCGCTGGTATCGACGATAGCGCCACAAACTGCGCCATGAGCCCGGTGCCGTTCAGGGCCTGATCCGTTCCCTGGCCTACCATTGCCGCACACTCCCAAAAGGATCACAACGCCATCGTCAGGCGACCACCGAACTGGGCTACTTCCGCACCAACCGGGATAAAATGGACTACGCCGGCTATCACGCTTCGGGCTTGATCCTCTCCAGTGGTCCCGTGGAGGCGGCCGCCAAGACCCTGGTCGGCCATCGACTCAAACGCAGCGGTATGCGCTGGACGCGCGAGGGAGGACAGCTGATTCTCAACCTGCGAGTCCACGTGCAATCGAAACGATGGGAGGCTTTCTGGAACTGGTACCTTAAAAAGACTACCTCGCACTACACGATGGCTGCGTAAAAACGCGGCTACACCCCTTAAAAACCGCAATAACGGGATTGCTTGTCGTATCGGCCTTTTCTAGATTAGAAAACACCAAAGAAAAGGGGCCGAAGTCAGGAGGCGGTTATGTCGATGAGCAAGCGTCCAGAAAGTCAGCAGCAAGAAATGTGGGTACCGACTCGCACCCTGTCCGAGACGCCGGGTCATCCGTTTTACACTCGCCTCAACAGGCTGCTGGCGGAGCATGGGTTCGATGCCTTTGTAGAAGCGCACTGCGCCCCGTAGTACGCCGAGACGTTGGGGCGCCCCAGTATTGCTCCCGGGGTCTATTTCCGCCTGCTCATGATCGGCTATTTCGAAGTAACCGTTCAGTCCCCCCTGCAGTAGTTTGAGCATATAAAGAAATACCTAAGCGGGTTTTCGGGTTCGTCGGTATCTTCGGGATCGGTTGTGTGTTGCAGATTTCCCTGGATACGGCGACCCCATGAAGAGACCTCCTGAGAGTACGATTTCCGAAGGCGACCTGCGCCAGCGCATTGTCCAGCTTGAGCAGATCGTGGAACAACAGACGGCGCGCATCGGGGAGCTGGAGCGGGAATTGGCCCGCCGCAAAGGGCGCTCCCGCCGCGGTGCCCGGGCCGCCTCGTCGCAATCGGGCGCTTCCTCCTCGCCGCGCACCGACACCTCCCGACGCCGGTCCTCGGGGCGCTCGCCGGGCGGACAGCCCGGGCACGAAGGACCCGGCCGCTCGTGGGTATCGGTGGAGCAGGTGGACGAACGGATCCCGGTCAAGCCCAGCCAGTGCCACGGATGCGGGCACCCGTTGACGGGAGACGATCCTCATCCGCAGCGTCACCAGGAAGTCGTCCTCCCGCCGCTGCGGGCCGAGGTCATCGAGTATCAGCTGCACACCCTGCGCTGCGCTCACTGCGACCGCCTGACCGCAGCCGGTTGGCCCGAGGGCGTATCGCGGCACACCTTCGGTCCCAGCGTGCAGGCCTGGGTCGGCCTGCTGGCCGGGGCCTACCGGCTGAGCAAGCGCAACATCCGGGCGCTGTTGTCCGACGCCTTCGGCCTCGAGGTGTCGCTGGGTACGGTCAGCCGGCTGGAACAGGAGGTGGCTGCGGCCCTGGCGGGTGCGGTCGAGGAGGCGCGCGCCTTCGTTCGCCGACAGGGCCTCGTCAACGTCGACGAGACCGGCTGGCGCCAGGGCCGCGCCAAGGCCTGGTTGTGGACCGCGGTGACCGAGGGCGTCACCGTATTCTCCATTCGCCCCAGCCGGGGACGCGACGGGGTCGATGAGATGCTGGGTGCGGATAACACGGCGGTGGTCGGCTGCGATCGCTATTCGGCCTATGGGCATCTGCCGCTTCGACGCCGGCAAGTGTGCTGGGCGCATCTGCGGCGCGCCTTCGAGGAGTTCGTGGCCCGGGGCGGAGAGGCCGAGCGCGTCGGTCACCACCTGTTGGACCGCAGCGAGCAGCTGTTTACCTGGTGGCATCAAGTCCGCGACGGCACCCTGTCCCGCGCCCGCTTCCAGGACTATATCGACGATTTGTGTCTGCGCTTTCGTTTTCATTTGTGCTATGGGCAGCGGTTCGCCGACGCCAAGACGGCGGCCACCTGCGCCAATCTCCTCGACCTCGGGCCGGCCCTGTGGACCTTCGCACGCAGAGAAGGCGTCGAGCCGACCAACAACGAAGCCGAACGAGCCCTTCGCCATGGCGTGTTGTGGCGTCACACCAGCTTCGGTACCCACAGTGCCGAAGGCAGCCGTTTCGTAGAGCGCCTGCTCACGGTGCGCGATACCCTGGGCCAGCAACAGCGCAACGTCCTCGACTATCTCAGGATGGCCTGTGACGCTGCCGTGTCTCAGCAGCCGGCGCCCTCGCTGCTGCCTTCAACCCACTCCCCCATTCGCTAATATCAGCCCGCAACCATTCCGCCCCCCGGCCCCAATCTGCCAGGGGAACTGAACGGTTACTTTCGAAGGGCTGGGCTCGGAGCGGGGCATCGCTTGGCGGGTCGCCGATTCCCTGGCCCTGCGCCGCTTTCTGGGCTACCCCTTGAGCGAAACCCCCCCGGAGCACTCGAGTCTGTCGCGCCTACGCGGGCGCCTGCCGGTGGAGGTGCACCAAGCGGTCTTCGACTGGGTGCTGAAGGTGTTGGTCGACCACGACCTGCTGAAGGGCAAGACGGTGGCGGTGGACGCCACCACGCTGGAAGCCAACGCCGCCATGCGCAGCATCGTGCGCCGGGACACGGGCAAAGCCTACCCCGAGTACCTGGAAGGGCTGGCCCGGGCAGAAGGGATCCAAACGCCGACGAAGCAGGACCTGGCCCGGCTCGACAAGAAGCGTGCGAACAAGGCGTCCAACAAGGACTGGGAGCATCCTCATGATGCGGATGCCCGCAGTACCAAGATGAAAGACGGACGCACTCATTTGGCTCACAAGGCCGAGCATACGGTCGATCTGGACACCCAGGCGCTGGTGGCCATCCAGGTGTGTGGCGCCGATGAAGGGGACACCGAGTCGCTGGCCGCGAGTCTGGACCAGGCCGATCGCACTCTGCAAGAGGTTCCTGTCGAGGAGAAGACGGCGCTCAGCGAAGTGGTGGCGGATAAGGGCTATCACAGCAATCACACCATGAAGACGTTGAAGGAGGCCGAGATTCGCAGCTACGTTTCGGAACCGGATCGCGGCCGTCGAAACTGGAAAAAGGATGCGCCGGCCAAGGCGGCGGTGTATGCGAATCGCCGGCGCCTTCGAGGAGAGCGAGGCAAGAGGCTGCAGCGGCTTCGCGCCGAGTTTGCGGAACGCAGTTTTGCTCCTACCTATGAAACCGGGGGTATGCGACGCACTCACCTGCGCGGCCACACCAACCTCTACAAGCGCCTGTGTATTCATGGCGGCGCCTTCAATCTCGGCCTGGCCATGCGCAAGCTCACCGGAAGCGGAACCCCGAGGGGGTTTCATGGGCTGGCATCGGGTTTCGGGGCCTGCGCTGATCGTTTAAAAAGGGTTTTTGAGTTCTTTAGCCGAATGCGCCGCTGTTTGAAGCTTTTTTCGTTACCCTTTTCGAGCTCGTTTCTATATATGGGAATATCGCTCCAATGGTCCATTTAACCGCAAAACACACCCTACATTCTAAAATCCTTTCGATTTTTCGGAATTCCCCGGTTTTTCAACGGCCTGCTATGAGCGTGCAACTCCAAGCGCACCAGCCATTGGGATTCGATTTTGTTCTACAAGTCTGAACCCATGTCATGTTTGCCCGAATGCGCATCCGCGCTGCTGGCACTGCCGAGCAGGACGGCCATGGCCATCAGGGCGCCGCCGGTCCATGCTATCGGCAGGGTTCTGCGGGGTGAGACATATCCAGCGTCGTCGAGAATCGCGGCGACAAGCGGCTCCAGTACTGCTGTGACGAGGTATCCCATTTTGTTTTCCTCCCGTGAGAGCTGCATCAAAAGGCGGAACCAGCCGGGCGATCCGGCTTCCCGATGCCCCTGATCCCTTGTTATTCATGGAATTTCAGTAAAAGGAGCTGTACTGGGGTGCCTCCCATGCTTAGGTTTCAGAGGGAAACACAAGGCAGTATCACCCTTTGACCCAACCACACAGGAGGACACCCAATGGGTGAATTACCGTCCCCCACCCCGTCGCCGCAAGCCGGGCCGATTCAGCCGTCTTTCAACCGCTCCATTCACATTGAAGCTCGCCCCACTCACCTCAGCGGCGACCCCGGTGCGCTGGTGTTGCGGCAACTGCTTGAACACAGCCAGGTTCTGGATTGGGTGGATGCCCACTTCGAGGACCGCCGTAGCCCGGACCAGATCACGCACCCGCTGTCGGAACTTTTGCGCACGCAGATCGTGCTGATGGCGCAGGGCTTGCCCCACGCCGCCGACGCCGACGTGCTGCGGCAGGATCCGATCCTGCGTCTGGCGGTCAGCGATCGCAAAGGGCAGTCGCCGTTGCGCCCAGCCGACGAAGGCCGGCCGCAGGGACTGGCCAGTCAGCCGACGCTGTCGCGTCTGATCGGGCAAGCCTCCAGCGCCTGCAACCGCGCGGTGTTGGAGGAAGCGGTGCTGCGCAGCGCCGGGTCCCGGTGCCAGTTGCTGGAACGACGGCTGCGCTACGAGGAGTTGGCCGTCGACATGGATGCCCTGCCGATGCCGGTGCACGGACACCAGCAGGGGGTGGAGTACAACGGCTACTTCCACGCCTCCGGGTTCCATCCTCTGATCATCGGCTCGGCGCAGACCGGCGACTTCTTCGGCGCCGTGTTGCGGCCGGGCAACGTGCACGCGCATGAGGGCGCCGAAGCGGCTATCCTGGAGCGCCTGGACTGGATTCAGTCGCACCTGGCCGGCCGCGTCCTCCTGCGCTTCGACGCGGCCTCGGTGAGCGGGCCCTTCCTGAGCCGGCTGGAAGCGCGGGACAACACCTCGTACGTGTCGCGCATCAAGAAGAATGCGCGCCTGGAGGAGCTGGCTCGTCCCTGGGTGGAAGCCTATCAGCAGGAGCTGGCGCAGCACCCGGAGCGGTTGCGGGAAGAGGGTTTTCGCTGTCGCGAGCTGCGCTATCAAGCCAAGTCCTGGGCGCAGCCCCGACGGGTGGTATTGGTATGGGTCCCCTCCGAGACGGAGGAGTTGCCCATCGCCCGCCACTTTTTCCTGATCACCGACCAAAGTCCCCAGACGATGGGCGGCCGCGACGTGGTCGCCTTCTACCGTCAGCGCGGCCTCTTCGAGCGCATGCTCGGAGAGCTGAGCTCCACCCTTCAGCCCCAGCTCTCCTCGACCACCCGGCGCAAACAGCACTACCGCGGTCGTCCACCGGGTCAGCGCACCCCGTCCCGGGATGCCTTCGCCGCCAACCAGGCGATCCTGACCCTGAACCTGCTGGCCTACAACCTGCTGCACCTGGGCCGTCAAGTCGCCGAGCGCGCCGAGGCCCGTCGCGGGCGGCCCCGCAAGTACGGACGCTCGACGACGGCCCTGAGCCTGGACAGCTTTCGACGGCGCTACCTGCGCCTGCCGTCCCGCGTCACCTTGCACGGACGCAGGGTGGGCGTCATCCTGACCCAAGGGATGGCGGCTCCCTGGGACCGGCTGTGGAGGTTCCTGGCCACGCTCAGACCCGTGGATATGGGGATGGCGTAACCCCGGGCCGGGTCGGTGGGGGTAATCGGCTCGCAAGGAAAGCGTCTCCGCGGAGGCGCGTACAATTTCAACAAGGTCGGTAGAGATAGGGGGACGGCTCTACCCAAAAAGGCAACTATAGAAGGGAGGCAGGCCTTGGAGGCTATGCAGTGGGGTCTCGGAAGCGCCTAGGCCCGCTTATGCGCTGGTTGTATGAATAACAAGGGCTGAGATAGAAAAGAAGGCTCCTCTGGAGAATCTGTGGGTGAGGAGGGGAGGCTGCGGCGATGGGAATAGAGGAGGCCAGGTAGCCCAGGCGCATCATCCCCCGGTATGTTGGGACAGTCCACCAAGACGGAACCCAACTACCTGTGGAGGGAACGATGCGCCTGATCACGGTACTAAACCGGTGCACGACCTTCAAGCGGTTTGTGTTTGAGGGCAGTCATTTTGACCGGCACGGAAGGATAATGGTGAGGATAAGGCCACGGAAAAACTCCCGGGGCGCGTGCAGCGGCTGCGGTCACTTGGCCCCCACCTATGACACGGCCCCCGAGGCCCGGCTGTTCGAGTTTGTTCCCCTCTGGGGGTTTCCGGTCTTTCTGGTGTATCGCATGCGCCGGGTTGCCTGCAAAGCCTGCGGCCGGGTGGTCGTCGAGAAGGTCCCCTGGAGCACGGGCAAGCACCACCTGACCGACCTCTACCGCTGCTTCCTGGCCCAGGGGCCAAAAAACTGTCGTGGATCGAGGTGGCGCGTTCCTTCCGGACCCGTTGGGACAAGGTCTACCACTCCGTCCAGTACGTCGTGGACTATGGGCTCGCTCATCGCTGCCTCGACCAGGTCACGGCCCTCGGCGTGGATGAAATCCAGTATCGTAAGGGGCCTCATTATCTGACGTTGCTGTACCAGATCGACCCCCACCGCCGCCGCCTGTTGTGGATGGGCGAGAAGCGGACGAAGAAGGCCTTGAACGACGGCTTTACCGAACGGGAGCAGGAGCACCGGCGCAAGCAGGAAGCCGGCGGCGAGCAGGAGCCGACCCGTTTCCTCGACCAGATTACCGTCATCTGCTCTGATATCTGGAAAGCCTACCTCGACGTTATCAGCAAGCGGCTCCCCACCGCGGTACCTATTCTCGACCGTTTTCACCTCATGCAGCACTTCAGCAAGGCCCTCGACAAAGTCCGTGCCGAAGAGGCCCGCAGACTCAAAGAACAGGGCCAGGATCCGGTCCTGAGCAAGAGCCGCTGGTGCTTCCTGAAGCGCAAGGAGAACCTCAGCGACTCCCCCCCAAGGCTTGAAGCTGTCGGAGCTATTGAAGATGAACCTGCGGACGGTCAGAGCCTACCTGCTCAAGGAGGACTTCCAGCGCTTCTGGGACTACACCTACTCCGCGTGGGCTGAGAAGTTCCTCCAGCGCGGGTGTTTCCGTACGATGAGAAGCAACATCGAACCGATGAAAGACATCGCCGGAATGCTGCGGCGTCACCAAGAGCTCATCCTCAATTGGTTCAGGGCCAGGAAGCAGTTCAACAACGGCATGGTCGAGGGCTTGAACCTGAAATGGAATCTGACAGGGAGAAAAGCATTCGGATGCCGCACCTTCAAGGCACTCCAAATCGCTTCATTCCATCAGCTCGGCGATTTACCCGAGCCACAATTCACCCACGAATTCTACTGACGAGCCGAAAAGAAACGAGGCGATGTCAATTGACCCGTAGCGATGCCCCCAGTCAAGGCGGATCCTCCTCCCCCGGCCTTGCGGAAAAGCCCCAGAATCCACTATCGTGTCCGGTCCCGCCGACCTTGGCGGCCGCCGAGGTCGATTGACTCCATAGACAGCGAGACAGCGACATCTCCTCCGACGATTCTTCCCAACCGGTTCCGCCGGCCTCCGAACCTGCCGGAACAGAGGCACCCAGAGCGCCCTGGCGTCATCCCGCGGTGTTTGCCCTGAGCGGCCTGGTCGTTCTGCTCGCAGCCGTGCTCGTGATCCTGCTCGCAGCCTTCTTCGCGGCGCGGGACCGCTACTTCGACGCGGCCCTCCCCGCGGTGCCCTCGGACCGCCACCTCACCGATCTGCTGCGGCAAAAGGCGCCCTCGTGGCGATGGAAGAGGCAGTTGCACCGGCCCCGGGGCCGCCGCCGCGTTCGGGCGTGGTGCGCGCCGATCTCCTGCGCGGGTGCGCGGGGAAACCGGGGAAGCGGGTCTGCTCGTGGTGCTGCGTCACGACATTGCCTGCGTCCTGTGCAATGACCTTCTGATCGCGGTGCTGCTCGATCCGGGCACCCGGCGGATCCATGCGGTGGAGGCAATGGTTCCCTGGGAGCTGAAGGGGGAACCGCTGGACGCGGCCCTCTTTCTGGCGCAACTGGCAGGCCGCGCGCCGGTGCGGATGGTCGCGGGCCGCGACCTTGACGGCATAAGCGGAGCCACCCTGAGCGTCGAGGGGATGCTGCACGAGCTGGCGGCGCTGGGGACATGGCTCGACGAAACGGACCTCCTGGAGGGGTTGCAGTGATGCCCCCGGAAATCGAAACGACCGGTAGTCGAAGGAGAGGGGATACCCGGCGACGCGGCCAGGGCCGAGGCCCGGGAGAGCGTCGCGGTGGTGCGGCTCGCCGGGGTTCTGGGCCTGACCCTGGGGCTAGCCTACTTGGCGCTGGGCCACCCGTTGCCCCAACTCGAAACCATCGGGATTCTGCTGATCGGGGACCGCCTCGTCGACCACTGGCTGAAAAACCGGCGCTGGCTGCTGATCGCGATCCCGGGGCTGGCGGCCCTAGCCTTCTTCTTTTTCGCCTTCGGCGGCTGGGCCGCGTATCTCAAGCTCCTCGGGATCGCCTGGGTACTCGAAGCGGCTTACCTGTTCGTGCGGCGCTGGCACAACCACTCCTACGTGCAGACCCTGCCGGTACGCTACCTGCACCCCGGCGCGATACCGGTACACAGGCTGGAAGTCGCCGCTCCCAAGGGAGGCGAGGGCCTCGTTTGCGACGGGGGAAAGCCGCTCACCGGGAAACAGGTCTCCAGGCTGCGCTCCCTGGTCGCCGGCGGGCACCAGTCCGCGGAAGACCTCGTGGAGGTGGAAGAGACGATCCCGTTCGTGCCGGTGATCGCGATGGCGGTGGTGCTGACCGCCTGTTTCGCCGGAAACCTCGTTCCGCCTCTGGTTCGCCTTATCGACTGGCTGTCGTCCTGACCAGCCCGGCGTGTCTCTCGGACCGCCGGGTTGTCCTGAAGCCGCCCTCGGACCATGAAGCCCAGGCGGTACTGTTCGACCTGGGTCATACTTTGCGAATAAGCACCCTGCGGACTCGCACTTGCGGCTCCGCGGGAATCCCCGGCGCGAAGTAGAGCGGAACCGGCGAGCCATACCCCGATGAGACTGCAACGATGACGGCTCTCGCGCACATAACCCACGAGGCGGTGGAGAAGATCGGCGGCATCGGCGCTGTCCTGCAGGGCCTGCTGGCGAGCCGGCCGTACCGCGAGTCGGTGGAGCGCTCCATCCTGGTAGGACCGCTGTTCGATCCGTCGGCAGGGCAGCCGCTTGGGCCGCAGGGAGTCCTGCTTTACGACCGCATCTCCGGCGTCAGGGACACGGCGGTCGCCACTGCCCTGGAGGAGGTCGAGAGGGATCACGATGTGCGCCTGGTGTACGGGCGGCGGCCGCTCGCCCAAGGAGTTACGGTCGAAGTGCTCCTGGTCGACGTCACCGGCCCGCCTCGGGGCCTCGGCGCATTCAAGCACGAGCTCTACCAGCGTTTCGGCCTGACCTCGGACCGCTACGAGGCCGATCCGGAGTACGAGCAGTACGTGCGCCTCGCCGGTCCCGCGTTCGACGCGGTCGCCCGCCTGGTTCCGGTCCCGTCGCCCTGCTGTGTGGTGGCGCACGAATTCATGGGGCTTCCCACCGCTTTCCGGTCGATTCTTTGCGGCGACCCCCGCTTCACCACCCTGTTCCACGCCCACGAGGTGGCGACCGTGCGCCGCATAATCGAGGGGTCCCCGGGACAGGACGTGATGTTCTACAACGCCATGCGGGCCACCGCGGAAACCGGGGCCGGGCTCGAGGAGGTCTTCGGCAGCCAGGACGACTACTTCAAGCACGCCCTGGTGCGCCGCGCCTGGCACTGCGACAAGGTTCTGGCGGTGGGGGACCTCGTGATGCGGGAGCTCGCCTTCCTCGGCGGCGAGTTCCGCTCCGACCCGCCGCTGCTGGTGTACAACGGCGTCGAGGCCGAGGAGATCTCCCCCGGCGACAGGAAGTCGGCGCGCGCAGCGCTCGCGGAGTTCGCAGAGCGGCTCCTCGGATTCCGGCCCGACTACGCCTTCACCCACGTGTCGAGGCTGGTGCAGAGCAAGGGGCTGTGGCGGGACCTGCTGGTGTGCCAGGCTCTCGACGATATCCTGGTCGGGCGGGGCCGCAGGGCCGTGCTGATTGTGCTGGCGACGGCGGCCGGCCGCCGGGAGCCCGAGGCCGTGAGGCGCATGGCCGCGGAGTACGGGTGGCCCCTCGTTCACCGCGAGGGGTTCCCCGACCTCGCCGGCGGGGAGGAGGATTTCGACCAGCAAGTGCGGCATTTCAACGCCGGTTCGCGCGCCGTCAAGGTGGTGTTCGTCAACCAGTTCGGCATCGACCCCGATGCCTGGGGGGGCGGGATGCCCGGCATCGATTTCAGCGACCTGCGGCAGGGAACCGACGCCGAGTTCGGGCAGTCGATCTACGAGCCGTTCGGGATAGCCCAGATCGAGCCGATCGGTTTCGGGAGCCTCAGCGTCGTCAGCGATGTTTGCGGCTGCCTGGGATTCCTGCAGGCCAGCGCCGGAAAGGGCGGGGTCGGCAGCGGCTACATCCGCGCCGAATACACACGACTCGACCGGAAACTTGACCTCGCCGGAGCCCTGGAGATCGGGGCCGGCGCCCGGCGCCGGGCGGAGGTGGCTCGCAGCCGGGAAGCGGCCAGGCAGCTCGCCGACCTGCTGCGGCTGGCCGAGGACCATCTCGCCGATAACTTGCGCAGGGGGTACGTGATCGCCTCGAGGATGAGCTGGGAGAGGGTGGCATGCGAGTATTTTCTCCCCGTCGTTCAGCAGCTCGAGCGATAATTTCCACTTTCCATCCGGCCCTTACCCGTTCTCCTCGCAGGCCTCCGGGGGGTCCTCCTGCAGCCCGCTCGCGGCCGCAAGGGCCGGCCGCAGCCCGGAGGGGCTTTTTCGACGGGCTGCCGATGGAAAATTCCGGCGAGTCGGGTATTCGCTCCTGCAGTGGGAAGCGAGTTTCGCTGCCGGGGTCTGGCGATCAAGACCGCAGCGGATTTCCGGAGCCGCCGGAACGTTATATTCACGGCAGCGGAAAACGAGCCTTCGATTTTCCGAAACGGGAGCCTGAAATTGTTCATCGACTCCAGGGTCCAGGCACTACGGCAAATGCTCACCATGAATTCAGATTCTACCGAAATGTCCCCCGGCACTGACCGAGGCACCCGACCCTGGCGGTTCAGGTTGTGGGGCGCCGCTGCCGCCGCGGCGCTGGCCGTGCCCGTCGCCCTGGGCTGGTACGGGTGCGGTTTCTTTGCCGGGAAGCCCCCCGTGGATGGGGTGGGGACGGTCCTGGGGAACATGGTTTCCGCGATGGCGTCTGCGCAGCCGTCCGACTCGCCGGTTGCCCTGCTCGGCTTTCGCGACGCCGACGGCAAGCGCACCCTGCGCACCGAGACCCTCGACGAGACCCTGGTGTCGGCGGCCCTGTCCCACGACTTGCCCGTCGCCCTCGACGTCGGACTTCTCGAAGAGCTGCGGGGCGAACCGGCCTTGCGCTGGTCGATGGGGTCTCTCCTGCCCCGGAAATGGGAGGAGCTCGAGGCCCCGCGGCTGCTCGGCGGACAGGTGCGCTACGAGCCGCCCTGGGCGTACCTGCGCCTGGTGCTCGTCGACCGGGCGGACGGCACGGTTCTGCGCAGCGCCCGGGGCAGGGTGTCGGAAGGGGAACTGGACCGCCGCGGGCAGGCCCTGGCCGAGCTGCGGGGCAGGGGGGGGGAGGCCGCGGTCTCGGACTTTGCCGCGGACGTCGATTTCCACCTGCTGGTGAGGCGTCTCGAAGGGGAGTTCCCGCAACTGGTAGATGTGAGCGAAGGCGGGGAATTGCGCGGCGGAGACCAGCTGCAGGTGCGGTTCCGGGTCAGCAGGACCTGCGCGGTCTGGGCTTTCCTGCAGCTCTCGAACGGATGGCGGGAGGGAATCTTCTCCGACGACCGTGTGTACGGTGCCCGCCTGCAGTACGGTCCGGGCGAAGAGAGCTGGATCGACCTCAACTTGGTAAACGAGGTGTACACGCTCTATTTCGTCGTTGCCGAGCGCCTGGATTTTGAGCTCCGCGAAGATCTCTTCGAGGAGCTCGCCGAACTCGTGAGCAACGGCCAGCTCAACCGTTTCCAGGGTCTCGACCAGGTGGATGCCCTGCTCGCCGAGTTTCTGCAGAACCAGCTCATAGGTTCCCCCCCCGTCGAGGTGCTGCGCGCTGGGGAGATTGAAAGCGGCGACCCCGAGACATTCACCTACTCCAACGGCGACACCTTCGAGAGTGTGCCCGAGGTCCACTCGGCGGCCCCGATTCTGGTGCGCGCCATCTCCTTCGAGGTCCAGCCCAACTGACATGATCTACTTCGACCACAACGCCACCACCCCGGTGCGGCCGGAGGTGCTCGAAGCGATGATGCCCCACCTCGGCGGGCTGGCCGGGAACCCCTCGAGCCTGCACGCGGCCGGGCGCCGGGCCAGGTCGGATGTCGACAAGGCGCGCGAGCAGGTGGCGGCCGCCCTCGGCTGCGCTCCCGGCGAGGTCTGCTTTACGAGCGGCGGTACCGAGTCGGACAACTGGGCGATCAAGGGGGTGGTTTCCGCAGCCCGCGCCGCAGGCAGCAGGCGCCGCCGCATCGTCACCTCCTCCATCGAGCACCACGCGGTATGGCACGCCTGCGAGCATCTGCAGGAGCTGGGAATGGAGGTCGCGTACGCCCCGGTCGATGGCGAGGGTACCGTGCTTCCCGAGGGGGTTGAGGAGCTGATCGACGACGAGACTCTGCTGGTTTCGGTCATGCACGCCAACAACGAGACCGGGCGCCTGCAGCCGGTCGCCGGAATCGCCGCCGCGGCCAGGGAGCGGGGCAGCCTCTTCCACGTCGATGCGGTGCAGTCGTTCGCCAAGCTGCCGTGGCGGGCGGCCGACCTCGGCGCCGACCTGATTTCGATCTCGGCTCACAAGATAAACGGCCCCAAGGGGGTGGGCGCCCTCTTCGTGCGCCCGGGAACCCAGCTTCACGCGCTCGCCCACGGCGGCGGCCACGAGGGGGGGCTACGCGCCGGAACGGAGAACGTCGCCGGAATCATCGGTTTCGGAGCGGCCGCGGCACTCGCCCAGGAGGAACTGCAAGGGACCGGAAAGACCCCGGCCAAGCGGGTCGGCAGGCTGCGCGACCAGCTTGAAGCCGGCATCCTCTCGAGCCTGGAGTCCGTCGAGATCAACGGCAGGAGCTCGGCTGCCTCCCAAGCCGGGCGCGATCCCGGGCGCCTGCCGAACACCTGCAACGCCGTCTTTCGCGGCGTCGAGGCGGAGGCGGTCATCCTCGGTCTCGACCTCGAGGGAATCGCGGTTGCGAGCGGCTCGGCCTGCACCTCCGGGGCTCCCGAGCCCTCGCACGTCCTGCTCGCCATGGGGCTGGAACCGCGCCTCGCCTCCTCGTCGGTGCGCTTCAGCCTGGGGTGGGGGAACACCGGGGCGGAGGTGGTGCGCTGTCTTGAGGTGCTACCCGGGATCGTCGGGCGCCTGCGCGAACTGTCGACCGAACCAGTTTCCTAGTGCCGGCGGGCAATTGCTCTCTGGGCAGGTCGTTTCGTTCCCGGATCGCCGCTGGCTCAACCTCGCCGGAACGTGGTGCCTTCGGTTTCGTCATGGCGCCTGATTATGAGCACCTCTCCGTTGATCACGTACGTGGGTTTGTCGACTGAGATGACAACGATGTTCCCGCCTTCGCTCACCCACGAGCCCAGTTCCAGGTCATTCCCCCAGAAGTAGGACCCGTCCGATTCGAACCGCAGCACCAGGCCGAACTCGTCGACCCAGTCCGAGCCTTCCAGTTTTTGTCCCACTCCCGTGAAGACGCAATCCGCCAGCCGCGAACACCCTCGCTGCACGGCCTCGAAGGAGAGCGAGTCTCCGATTATCACCGGCTTGAACGTCCCTTCGCAGCGCAGCGTCAGTATTCCGTTCGCAGCCTGCCACGTGCCGTCCGCGGTATCGCCGTCGGCAACGTTGCGAAAGGTGCCGTCGGTCCGGAAGAGGATAGAGTCCTCCGAATCCCGAGAATCGATCCAGGTACCTGCCAACGTGGTGCCGGAAGGTCCGACCGGGCCCCCGCCTCCGCCGGCACACCCGAATGCCAGTAAAACTAGCGCTGCAATAACTCCCTTCAGGTCACTGCCCATCAACTCGTTTTCCCCTGTCAAAACCGCATGCTCCGCGCGGCCCCGCCAACTGTCGTCAAAGTGAGGCCTCTGGTGATCGAAGGGGTCTACTCAACCGGCCGCGGACCAGCACCACCGTCCAATCCACCTCGCAGTCAGCGGCCCCGCTTCACACTCGCGGTGGCCGCAAGGCCGGCCTCTCAAAAGACTCAGTTTTCCGCGATCACCTCGGCCATCGCCCGGCACAGCCTGTCGATGTTTCCCGAGGTGATTCCGGCGAGGTTGATGCGCCCGGAACCGACGATGTAGATCGAGTGCCTCTGCCGCAGCCGCGCCACCTGTGCGGGGTCCAGTCCGGAAAAGGAAAACATCCCCCGCTGCCGCTCGATGAAGCCGAAGTCCCGCTCGATTCCCTGGGCTTTCAGGGTTTCCACGAAAAGCCGGCGCACCCCGTTGATGCGGTCGCGCATCTCGCCGAGCTCGCGGTCCCAGCTCGACCGCAGCCCCTCGTCCTGGAGGACCTCGGTGACGATGGCCGACCCGTGCGCCGGGGGGTTGGAGAAGTTGCTGCGGGCGCAGGCCTTGAGATGGCTGAGCACGGAAGCGCCCTGCTCCGGGGAGCCGGTCACCGCGGTCAGCGAGCCGACGCGCTCCTGGTAGAGGCCGAAGTTCTTCGAGAAGGAGTTGGCGATAAGGAGCTCGCCGCAGCAGGTGCACAGCTCGCGCAGCCCTGCGGCGTCCTCCTCGATTCCGGTCCCCAGCCCCTGGTAGGCGAAATCGACCAGCGGGATGGCGCCTCGGGTGGCCAGAATTTTGCCGATCCGCACCCACTGCTCCGGCGTCGGATCGACCCCGGTCGGGTTGTGGCAGCAGCCGTGCAGCAGAACCACGTCCCCCGCCGGCACCGACTCCAAGGCAGCGCAGAAGGCATCGAAGCCGAGGCCGTTGGCCCCGGAGTCGAAGTAGGGGTAGCTGGCGGTCCGCAGGCCCGCGGCGGCGAACACCTTGGGGTGATTTGCCCACGTCGGCTCGCTGAGCCAGACGCTGGCGCCGGGGAACAGGCGCTTGAAGAAATCGCCGGCGAGGCGCAGGGCCCCGGTGCCCCCGGGAGCCTGCACGGTCACCGCGGCGGCGCCGTACTCCTCGGCGAGCTTTGGCCCGAAGAGCAGTTCCCGCACTTCGCGGCCGAAGTCCGAGGTGCCGTCGATCGGCAGGTAGGTCTTCGTCGACTGGGCGGCCAGCAGGCGGGTTTCCGCCTCCTTCACCGCGGCGAAAACCGGGGTCTTCCCCCGGTCGTCGCAGTACACGCCGACCCCGAGGTTGATCTTGTCGGGGTCGGGGTCCTCCTTGAAGGCCGCGGTCAAACCAAGGATCGGGTCGGCCGGCGCCTGCTCCAGGTGTTCAAACATCGCTCTCCGTTTCTCTCTCGGTTCGGGTTCCATTGGGGTCGCGCCGGCGTACGTACCTCGCGAAGCGCAGGCCTTGCTGCTGCTGAATCTGCATAAACATGGCCATATTCTCCGAGTGGGGAGGGGAAACCGTGGGCGGGTCGCGCCATTCTTCTTTCAGAGGCCATTTCCGCTCATCCCATTCCGGGAAATGCACGTCCCCCTCGACGCGGTCGGGGACATGGGTGATCAGCAACTCGTCCGCTACGTCCAGCTCCAGCGTCTCGCGGAAGACCTCCTCCCCTCCCAGGACGAACACGCGCTCGGCACCCATCGCCTGGCAGCGCCGCCGCGCCTCTTCGAAGCTGGCGCAAAGGATCACTCCCGAAGCGGCCTCGTAGCCCGCCTGCCTGGTGAGAACTAGGTTCGGCCGCCCCGGGAGCGGGCGGCGGGGGAGGGATTCCCAGGTCTTCCGCCCCATCACGCAGGGGTGGCCGGTGGTCGTCTGTTTGACGTAGCGCATATCGGCCGGGTAATGCCAGGGGATGGCGCCGTCCCGGCCGATGACGCGGTCCGGAGAGATCGCCGCCATCAGGATGATTCTCATCCCGCCCCCGCCCTCCTGAAAACTACGTCGGCGAACCGCGTCCCCGGGGCCCCCTTGACGTAGCGGACCCTGAGGAAGTCGAAGACCCGGAAGCCGCGGGCGCCCATGGCGGCGACGAACTCCTCGAACCGGTACCCGCCCTCGAAGCGCTCGGCGACCGAGACCTCGGCGATGACGACCTCGGTCCGTTGCAGCAGCTCGTCCGCCCCTTCGACCACTTCGAGCTCGTGCCCCTCGGTGTCGATTTTGAGGAGGAAGGGGGGGGCGAGATCGGGGTTTTCCCGCAGGATCTGGTCCAGTGTCGTCATCTCGACGGCTCGGGCGGTAAGCGCACCGCCCGGTACCCCCTGGCGGGTGCGGCGCCCGAAAGAGGATTTGTGCGGATCGCCCGTGTCGACGGCGATCTCCGCCTGTCCGCAGCGGCGCCCGACCGCCTTGTCGATGATCCGGCAATCGTACTTCCCCGAGATCCGCGCGAGCGCCTCGCGGTACTCGGTCAGCGGTTCGATCAGCAGCATTCTCGCTTTCGGGAATGCGCGGTACAGCTCCTCGGTTCCGCGTCCGACGCCGACGTCGAAGACGGTGCCGGGGTTACAGATCCGCGCCAGGTACGAGGCCCGGAAACCGCGCACCAATCCGTTTTTCCGGAAGCGGTCCGGGAGGCGGGCGAGGAAGGGGGGAATCGATTTCATTGCGGGACCAGCACTCGAAGGGTGGATTCAGCCGGGGCGCAGCGGCCTCACTGCGGGCGGAAGAACCCCTCCAGCTCCGGTTTCCCGGAATGGCGCGCTTCCTCCGAGGTGCCCGAGAACAGCACCTCACCTCCGGCGAGCATCAGCAGGCGGCCTCCGAGTCTCTCGATGCTGAGGAGCTCGTGGGTGACGACGACGAGGGTTATCCCGAGGCTCCGGTTGACGGTAAGCAGGAGGCGGTCGACCTCGGCCGCGGTCACCGGATCGAGCCCGGCCCCCGGCTCGTCGCAGAACAGGATGTCCGGTTCCAAAACCATGGCTCGGGCGAGGGCGGCGCGCTTGCGCATGCCGCCGGAAAGCTCGTTCGGATAGCGGTCGATCGCCTGACCGATGCCGACCATGTGCAGCCGCGTTGAAACCACCTCGCGCACGAGGTCCCCGTCGAGGTCGGTGTGCATTTCCAGCGGCAGGGCGACGTTCTCCCCGATCGTCAGCGAGTTCAACAGCGCCCCGTACTGGAACATCACCCCGATCCGCTTCTTGAGCTCCCCCTGCCGGGATTCCTCCAGGGTGCGCAGCTCCGATCCCAGCAGACGCACCGCCCCCGAGCTCGGCTCCACGAGGCCGATGGCCGCCTTGAGCAGGGTGCTCTTGCCGCAGCCGCTGCCCCCGACGATGACGGCGATCTCTCCCTTCCCGACGTGCAGGCTGACGTCGCGCAGCACGAGATGGTCCCCGTAGGCCACGCGCAGGCGCTCTATGTCGATCGCGGGTACCGCCTGAGCATCCTCTGCCATCGCCGTTGTCACAGGTAGAAGATGAGACCCCAGGAGAGGTCGAGGACGATGATGCCGAAGATCGAGCTGACCACCGACGAGGTGGTGGAGACGCCCACACCTGTGGTTCCCCCCGTGGAGTTGAGGCCCCGGTGCACGCCGATCACGGCGATGATCCAGGCGAAGGAGACGCTCTTGACCAGGCCGGTGAGGATGTCCTTGAGCTGCAGGGCGTCGACGATCCGGGCGACAAAGGTGGTCGGGGCGATGTCGAGCGAGAGCACGCCGGTGAGGGTCCCCCCGAGGAGGCCGAAGAAGACCGCCATTATCGTCAGCAGGGGCACCGTCGCCAGCATCGCCCACATCTTGGGGACGGCGACCATGCGCAGGGGATCGAGAGCCATGGTGCGCAGGGCGTCGATCTCCTCGGTGAACTTCATCGTCGCAATTTCCGCGGCGATCGCCGAGCCGCTGCGGCCGGCGACGATGATCGCCGTCATCAGCGGCCCGAGCTCGCGGCTGACGCCGATGGCGAGCAGGTCGGCGACGAAGATGTTGGCGCCGAACTGACGCAGCTGGGCCGCGGCCTGCAGGGTAGATACGCCGCCGACGAGGAACAGTATGAGCGCGACGATCGGCAGGCCCTGGGAGCCGATGGCGACCGCCTGATCGACGAAGGTGCCGCGGCGGATGCCGAATCTCCGGAAAATTGCGGCCGCTGCGACCCAGGTGAGGTCGGAGGCGAGGTAGAGGAAATCCGCGGCGCGATCGACGAGATCCTCCGCGGCGTCGCCGAGGCGCTGGCCGAGCGCCGGACGTGCAGGAGCCTCGCTGGCCGCGGCTTCGGGAGGCCGTACGAAGTCGAAGAACGGTTGCAGGTCCTCCGGAAGGGGGCCGACCACCAGCTCCTTGCCCGAGGCCCCGGCCGTTTTTGCCAGGCCGCGCAGGAAAACCACACCCGCGGTGTCGATCGCGCTTACCGCGGTGACGTCGGCCGACAAACGGGTGTGCGGATGGCTGTCGATCAGACGCCGGCAGCGGCTTTCCAGTCCGGGCAGCGTCTCCAGGGTGAGGGGGCCGGTGAGACGAATGCCCGCGTCGATGTCTGCGACCTCGCTCATCGGTCTGGGGCGGTCAGAAGAAACGGGAGAATCTGAGCAGGATCTGCTCCCGTCCCTGCAGCCGCTTCAGCGTCTCTTCGCGCTCGAGGTCCCCCACCAGGTCGAGGTTGATGAAGCTCGTTAGAAAGATGCGCAGGCGATTCTGCCAGCTGAACACCCAATCGTCCCGGTTCCCCCCAGGGATCAGGATGTCGAATTCCGAGTCGAGGCTGATCGACTTGGCCAGGCGCGCGTCGGTGATGAACACCGCCTCGAAGCCTCTGCTGAAGGCGTTCTGGAGTTGGGTCGCGGAGCGCTCGTTCGAGAGCTCGAACGAGTCCGAGACGTAGGTCTGCCGCGCTCCGAAGCCGAGGCGGACGTCGGCGTTGAGGGCGAACGAGCGCACCAGCTGGGAGTTGATCCCGATACCCTGGCGCAGGCGCAGCGGGAAGAACGCAGGGGACAGGGTAACCTCGGCCGGGTTGGTGAGGGTGTCGTTGCGCGCGCCGTACATGATGAAGTCCCCTTCGAACGGACGTTCGAACGTGATGTCGTCGGAGAACAGCTTGGTGTTGAGAACCCCGCGCATGTAGGGGCCGAAGGCGGTCGACACGCGGTAGATGTAGGTGCCCCGCAGCTCGAGCTTGTCGATCGACTTGTGAAAGCCCTTGTCCCCCTCCTGTGTGGCCCCCTCCTCGAAGATCAGCCGCAGGTTGGCAAAGTGCTGCTCGGTGCTGTAGCGCGTCCGGTTGAAGACCTGCAGCGACAGCGAGGTGCTCGACATGTCCTCGCCGGCGGTGTTCTGGGAGGTGTGGAACAGTGTCGAGCCGCTGAGCTCGGTCTGCGAGGTGACGTTCCTGGCGATTCGGGCGGTCCCGTAAGGCAGCATGGGGCGCGCGTAGAAACCGATGAAGTTCCCCGAGGAAGCGTTGTAGACGAGGTCGCGCTGCACCAGCTTCCCCGGTTCCAGGCGGACGCTGAACTTGCGGATGGTCGAGAACGATTCGCCGACCTTGACGACGTGGTAGACCCCCGGCTTCAGGATCCAGGTGCGGACCTTTTCCCCGCGTTCCTCCTCGATTCCGAACCCCTGGCCGAAGTTCTCCTGGGTCTCCTCCTGGTAGAGCTCGTACGATTCGCTGACCGGGGTGCGGGTCTGGTCGATGACGTCGATCACCAGGGCCGACCAGTCCGGTTTGAGCAGGGTGCTGCTCCCTTCCACCACTTCCACCGTCTTCTTCATCTTCTGCGAGATCGCCCCGGAACCGATGCGCACCCGGTAGTTCCCGGGGGGGAGGAGCATGCCGCTGCCGGGACTGGCGGAACCGACGAGTTTTCCCTCTTCCCTGTATATCTGGTAGCTGGGCTCGTTGCCGTGGGGAACGCTCATCATCGGCACGAACAGCATCCCCTTCCCCTTGGGGATCAGCTGCGGATCCTCGGCCAGCTGCACGCGCCCGGGAGGCGCCGACCAGGAGCTCTCGTCGGCCGCCGCGAATGCAACGAACAGGACCGCGAGGAACGCGAGGCAGAGGGCCGTGGGGGCGGAGCGGCAACAGCGCATGCTACAGGCCCTTTCCGGGGATGATATCGTAGTCGGGATGCGGGGCGTCCCGGGTGCTGTCGCTGACCGCCGTGTCGGCGGGGGCGGAGGCGCGGCCGTTCGGCACGTCGAGGATGTGCTGGTACGGACGGTTCTCCCGCTGCAGCTTGCGGATGAGGAACATGTGGTCCATGTCGCGGATCACCCGGTACATGTAGCGCCTCAGCAGTTCGTTGAATGCCGTCACCGTGTGCACGAAATCCCGGTGGTACACGCGCTCCGCTTCGTCGTCGAAGTCCCATCTCTTGACGACCTCGTTCCTGCCGTCGACCAGCTGCACCGACAGCCTGAAGTTGGCGTACCACTGGTCGCCGCTGTCGAGGCGTTCCAGCGACTTGACGGTGCCGGTGATCCGGTAGTCGGGGATGACGTCGACGAAGTCCTGGCGGATATCGGTGAACAGGCGGGCCTCTTTCAGGTAGCCCTCGACGGCGTCGGTGATCATCTCGCTGGGCCGCACCGCCCAGGAGTGGTGGGCCTTCTCGCGGACCTCCTCGGCGGACTGCCTGAGGATGATCTGGTTGCGGTCGTACAGCCTGGAGATGTCGAACTTGCCGACCTCGACGTGCAGGGCGTAGGGCCGCTCCGAGTTCGGCAGGTTCAGCGACAGCTGCCCCGACTCGATGATGAACTTGCGGTTCTCGCGGATCTCCGCCTTGCCGCCGATCAGGCTCGTGCAGGAGGGGAAGGCGGCGGCCAAGGCGATCGCCGCCGCCCACAGGTACCGGGAGCAACCGGGGATGGACACAGGCATCGGCACGGAGCTAGCGGTCGGCGCGGCCGCGAATCAGGATCGAGGGGTTCTCCCGGATCAGCTCCGTCGCCTGGCGGACGTTGAGCATGGTTTCCTGGAGGTCCTGGATCGCGTCGAGGAAGTTCCGGCGCCCCTGCATCACGGTGCGGTCGAGGCGCATGAAGGTGGTGTCGATATTGCCGGCCATGTGCGACAGGTTCGCCAGCAGCTGCGGAACCGGCCCCTCCATCTGAAGCTGCAGGGAACGGCTGGTGCGGCGCAGGTCGGTGAGGGTGCCGCGCAGTTCGCCGTCGGTGACCAGGGCGTTCATCGAGTCCATGGTGGCGTGCAGGGTGGCCGCGGCCCCGGCGAGCGACTTTGTCATGGCGGCGAGGTTGCGGATGCTTTCGTCGATCTCCCGGCGGTTGTCGCTCATCAGGTCGTTGGCGCTGGAGGTGAACTCGCTGCCGGCGGCGAGCATGCGGTTGAGCTGAATGCTGTTCTCCCGGTCGGTCATCTCCGTGAGGTTCTCGAGCAGAAGCTCCATCTTGTCGGTCAACCTCTGGGCGCGCTCGTCCATTTGGGAAAGGAAGGTCGGACTCGAGGCTATGCGGGAATCGGGAGGCAGCACCGGGGAGTCCGGCGATCCGGAGACGAGCTCGATGTGCTTCAACCCGGTGAGACCGACGCTTTGCAGCCGCGCCCGGGTGTCTTCGCGGATGACGTTGGGGACCTTGTCCCCCTCGACGGAGATCTCGACGACGATAACCGAGTGATCGTCAGGGGAGATCGACGTGTTCTCGACGCGTCCTGCTTCGATCCCGAGGTACTTGACCTTGTCCCCGCGCCGAAGTCCCCCGATCGAGTCGGGGAAATCGATGAAGTAGGTCTGGCGCGGCGTGAGGACGCTGCGTCCGGCCATGTAGAACAGGAACAGCAGGAGCACGCCGGCGGCGGAAAGCAGGAAGACGGCCAGACGGATTTTCTGGGCCCGGGATGCCATGGGGCGTCACGGCTCAAAAGGGGGGATGGGACGGGTGGGGGGTGCAGAGCGCTGCTGTGGGGTCTTGTAATTTGGCGAAAATAGCGGATGCGGGCAAGGAGAGACTCGCCGCCTCCCTTTTTGGATCGCCAATGTCCGGCGGCGCGCTGCGGTCACGGCGGCATCCCGAGGGCCGGGGGCCGCGGAACAATGACGCGAAGCGATCCCGGGGCGATGCGCAGGGAAACCGGCGTCTCTCCCAGGGGCTCGCCGTCGGCGTACAGCGGCCGGGCGCCGCCCGGTGTCTCGATCTCGAGGAACGAGGAACGCTCGATGCGCACCGCGGGATGCCGGACGTGGCTGCCCCGGAACAGGCGGGGGAGCATCGCCACCACCGTTCTCCTGGCGACCGGGCCGATGATGACGACGTCGAACCTCCCGTCCGCGGGATCGGCGTGCGGAGCGATCCGCATTCCGCCGCCGTAGCTTCGCGTTACCGCCGCGGCGACCAGCAGCACCTCGGTCTCCAGTCGGCCGAAATCCCCCGTCGCCGCCACCTTCGCCGGCTCGAAGCGGAACAGGTGGCGGAGCGCCGCCCAGAGGTACCCTGCCGTTCCCGGCAGGCGGCGGCCCTCGCGCATCGCCTCGCTGACCTCGGCGTCGAACCCGCAGGCGGCGACGGTGCAGAAGTAGCGGTCGCCGCAGGCCCCGAGGTCGACGCGGCCCTCGCGTCCCTCGACCAGGTTGCGCAGCGCCCGACGCGGTTGCCGAGGTATCCCGAGGGCGCGCGCGAAGTCGTTGGCGGTTCCGCAAGGCAGCAGTCCGAGAGCGGCCTGCGAGCCGGCGACCGCGGGCAGGATCTCGTTGACGGTGCCGTCCCCTCCGCACGTCACGATGCGGCCGACTCCTTCGGCGATCGCTTTGCGGGCGAGCTCGCAGGCGTGGCCGCGGCCCTCCGAAACCAACAGGTCCGCGGCGATCCCGCGTTCGCCCAGGTAGCGCGAAGCCGCGGCCGCAAGGAGCGGGGCGCGGCCCCGGGCCGCGGCCGGATTGGCGATGATGGCCCAGCGTCCCGTGGCGGTCTGATTCTTTTCCATTCCTGTGCGGGCTCCCCTGCCGCGGCGGTGCTGCCGCCGTTCAAATTGCTGACACCACGGGGCGCCGTATCTTCAGTGAGTTTTCCCGGAAGGAATGGCAATGGCGAGGCGTCCCGAAGACGGAACCGGCAGCGGCGACGGCGCCCCGGACCGGCTGGACAAGCCGCTCCTGGAGGCGCTGAGAAAGCATTTCCGGCACCCGTACATAACCGGGCAGGGGCTCGAGCCCCCGCAGGGCTCCGACCGCCAACGGACAGAACAGGAAGGCAACGGATCGGACCTCTCGACTCAAGGTCCCCGCGCCGCCGACCCCTCCGACTCTGATCAACAATAAGTGTTCCGTTCCGGAAATGGATTGCCAGGATTGCGCGGCCGAGGCCCCCGCCTCGCAAGGCCCCCGAGTGGGATGGGCGAGCGCCGGCAGTGCCGCGAGATGACGGGACAGGTCACGAGATGATCCGCAAATATTACGCCGGCCGCAGTCTGCTGATCACCGGCGGCACCGGTTTCCTGGGCCAGGCTTTGATCGCGAAAATCCTTCGCGACCTGCCGCAGGTGGAGCGGATTTACGCCTTCGCCCGCCCGGGCCGCGGCCGCAACGGCAAGACCCTTTCCGCGGAAGAGCGGGTGGAGCGGATGCTGGCGGAGGACGCGGTCTTCCGCCGCCACCGCGACGGAGACCCAGAAGGTTTCGCGCGCCAGGCCGCCAAGGTCGCCGCCGTCCCATGGGACACGGGCAAGCCGGACTTCGGGGTCGAACCGGGGATTCTCGACCGCCTGCGCGAAGAGATCGACACCATCTTCAACAGCGCGGCGACCGTGGTCTTCGACGAGCCCCTCGACGACTCGATCCGCCTCAACACCCACGGCCCGCTCGCCCTCCTGAAGTTCGCCGCAGGCTGCCGCAAACCGGTCGACTTCGTCCACGTCTCAACCGCCTACGTCAACGGGCGCCTGACCGGCCTGGTTCCGGAGGAGCCCCTGCCCTTGGACCGGGACATCAGCCAGATGGCGAATCCGGGTGCCGGGTCGGCGCCGTTCGATCCCGAGCGCGAGATCGCCGACTGCGAGGAGTTCTGCCGGGGGGTGTACGAGGAGGGCCGGGGAGAGGCGCTCCGCCGCGGGTTCGAGCGCGCCATCCTGCGGCAGCACCGCACCCGGCCGCTGTCGAAGAGCCGGCTCGAGAAGCTCACCGAGGACCGCAGCAGGCACTGGATCGAGCGCCGCCTCGTCGACGAGGGGATGCGGCGCGCCAGGGAGCACGGCTGGAACGACGTCTACACCTTCACCAAGGCGATGGGGGAGCAGCTGCTGGTCGGGAACCGCGAGGGCCAGGCGCTCGTCATCGTGCGGCCGAGCATCATCGAAAGCTCCCTCGAGGATCCCGAGCCGGGGTGGATCACCGGTCTGAAGGTGATGGATCCCCTGGTGGCGGCGTACGGCAAGGGAATGTTGCCCGATTTCCCGGCGCGGCCCGATCTCGCCCTCGACATCGTCCCGGTCGACGTCGTCGTCAACACCACCCTGGCGGCGGCGACCCAGGCCTCCCCCGGGGAGGTGCAGGTCTACCACGCGGCCACGGCGAGCCGGAACCCGGTGCGGATTTCCCAGCTCTACGACAGCCTGGTGACCTACTTCAGCGCCAACCCGCTTCTCGGCCGCGACGGCCGCGCTCCGCACCTGGCGAGCTGGACCTACCCCGGCGTGCGCCGCTTCCGGATGAAGTTCCGGCTCAAGTACTCCCTGCCCCTGGCGCTGCATTCCTGGTGGCTCAAGCGCCTGCCTTCGGGATGGCGCTGGGCTTCCCCGCAGAAACGCCGGCTCCTGTCGACGATGAAGATCCGGCTGCAGAGGGTCCTTTACTACGCCGACATCTACCATCCGTACACCCACCTGAACTGCAGCTTTGCCACCGATCGCGCCCGCGCGCTCTACGCGCTTCTGCCGGAAGGGGAGCGGCAGGATTTCAACATGGACGTCGAGCGCATCGATTGGGAGCGCTACATCTGCGACGTCCATCTGCCCGGACTGAGGCGGCACGTCCTGGGGGACGGGGAAAAGGAGATCTTCCGCGAGGCCCCCGCCGAGGTCGGCTCGGAAGAGGAGCGCTGGCAGCAGGAAGAGGAGCTGCAGACGATTCCCGATCTGCTGCGCTGGTCGTGCGCCCGCTACGAGGAGAGAACGGCCCTGCAGATGAAGCGCGGGGAGTCCTGGGTCACGGTTGCCTACGGGGAGCTGTTGGCGCGGGCCGAAGCCCAGGCGGACTTGTGGCAGCGCTGGGGGCTCGAGTCGGGGGACCGCGTGCTGCTGTACGCGGGAAACAGTCCGGAGTGGGTGATCGCCTACATGGCGGCGTCGATCGGCGGTCTGACGGTGGTTCCGGTCGATCCCCAGACCCGTGGGGAGGAGGTGTGGAAGCTGGCGGCGTTCACCCGGGCCCGGGCCCTGATCGCCTCGCCCGCCTGCTTCGAGACTTTGAACCCCGAAACGGGGTCGGGGTTGGCCGGCTGGCCGCTGCCTGTCTTCGACCTCGAAAACGAAGGCAGGCCGTTCCCGTCGGAGAGCTCCGGAGCGGAGCCGCAGGGGAACCGGAAACCGTCCGGCGTCACCCCGGAGATGGAGGCGTCGATCATCTTCACGGCCGGCACCGCGATCGAACCGAGGGGAGTGGTGCTGACGCACCGCAATTTCCTCTCCGACCTGCTCGCCCTGGCCGAGGTGCAGCGCCTCGACAGGGGGGATCGCGTCCTCTCCCTGCTACCTCTTCACCACGGCCTGGAGTTCACAGGCTCGCTGCTGATGTCCCTGCTGAGCGGGGCGACGATCACCTACCTCGAGACCCTCAACAGCCGGGTCATCCTCGATGCAATGCGTGAAACCGGTACGACAGCCCTGCTCGCGGTGCCGCGGCTGCTGAAAATCCTCGCCGATCGCATCGAACGTCTCGGCCGCCACGGCGAGGAGGAGCGCAACGCCCTGAATCGCGACAGCGCCGCCCTGATTTCCAGGCTCAAGCTCGTCGTCAGCGGCGGCGCGCCCCTGGCCCCGGGAATCTTCGAGAGCTACCGGCGCAAGGGCGTTACCGTGTACGAAGGGTACGGCCTCACGGAGACGTCCCCCATCGTCACCGTCAACCCGCCGGCAAAAGCCAGGCCGGGGTCGGTCGGAATCCCGCTGCCCGGGGTCGAGCTGCGCATCGACGAGCCGGACTCCCGCGGCTGCGGCGAGATCCTCGTGCGCGGTCCCAACGTCACGCCCGGGTATCTCGACAGTCCCGAACTGACGGCCGAGGTCCTCAAGGACGGCTGGTTGCACAGCGGGGACATCGGCTACGTCGACGACGACGGGTACCTGTTCATCACCGGCCGCAGCAAGGACCTGATCGTCACCGGGGCGGGGAAAAACGTCTATCCCGATGAAGTGGAAGGGCTGTACCGCGGCCTGCCCGAGGTGGCGGAGCTGAGCGTCGTCGGGGTGAGGTCCCCGCGCACCCTGGGCGAGGAAGCTCACGGGGTGGCGGTCCTGAAGGAAGGGGGCGGCGAGGCCGAGGCCTCGAGGGTGAGGGAGGCGGCGTACGGGATTTCCCGCCACCTGCCGACCTACCAGCGCATTCAGCGCCTGCACGTGCGCAGCCGGCCGCTGCCGCGCAACCACGCCGGTGAGGTCGACCGGACTCAGGTGCTGGAGGAGCTGCAGCATCAGCTGCATGGCGCCGAGGTCGAGGTCGACGAAAGCCTGGCGCCGTGGGAGAGATCGGTCTACGACCTGCTGAGCAGGATAACTGGACTGACGCCGGCCGAGGTGCTCGCCCACGGCGACGCCCCCCTCGACAGCCTGCTCGACTCGTTGATGTCGGTCGAGTTCGCCGCGGTCGTCGAGGAGACGCTCGGTCGTTCGCTTCCCCGGCAGATCCACCGCAGCCCGACCCTGAGAAGCCTGATGGATAAACTGGAGCCTCAGTTTTCGGCAGCCGGAAAGGGGATCGTTTCCCAGGCGGACGATGGCGGGTACTGGACCCGGGCGCTGCGGGGAGAAGACGGGAACAGGGAACACAGGCGCCCGGCAGATGGCGGTCCCGGGGCCCTGCGGGAAGCATTCTGGAGCGCCGGTGGGGGATTGTTCCGCCTCTATTTTTCGCTGAAGGCCAGGGGACTGGAGCACCTTCCAGCCGACCGGCCCTACGTGATCGCCGCCAATCACTCGAGCCATCTCGACGCCCCCTCCATACTGCTGGCGGTCAGGCCTCACGTCGACCGCCTCAGCCTCGCCGCGGCAAGGGACTACTTCTCCAGGTCGCCGCTGCTCAGCTGGTTCCTGCGCACCATGCTCGACGCCGTCCCCTTCGACCGGCAGGAGGAGTTTCTCGAAAGCCTGCTGGCCCTGCGCGGCCTGATCGGGGTGCGCAGGCCGCTGCTGGTCTTTCCGGAGGGAACGCGGTCGCCGGCCGGCCGGCTGCAGGCGTTCAGGACCGGGGTGGGGCTGCTGGCGGTGGAGCTCGACCTGCCGATCGTGCCGGTGCACGTCCTCGGTACCCGGGAAGCGCTGCCGAAACACGGCCGCTTTCCCCGCCGCAACCCGGTGCGGCTTAACTTCGGCCCCCCCGTGGAGATGGCCCCGTACGCCGCCCGCCGCCAGCGCCTGGGGAACTACGAGGTCTACAGGGAGGTCACCGCGCAGGTGCGGCGGGAGATCGCGCGTCTCGCCGGGAAAGCGGATGAAGGCGGCGGCAGCGCCGCCGGGGCGACGGGCTGATGTACCCCTACTGGCTGGAAATCGGCGGCTTCAAGCTGCCCACCTTCGGTCCCATGGTCGTTCTCGGTTTCCTCACCGGCCATTACTTCATCCAGAAGGAATTGCGCCGCAAGGGAATAGATCCCGAGCTCGCCTCCTCCATCCTCACCGCCGGTATCCTCGCCGGCCTCGCCGGAGCCAAGCTCTACTTCATCCTCTTCGAACTTCCACCGGGGGCCACCTGGAGCGAGTCTCTCGGCGCCGTGTTCTCCGGCAGCGGCCTAACCTGGCACGGCGGCTTCCTTCTGGCGACGGCCGCGGTCATCTGGGTGGTGCGCCGCCGCGGCGCGCCTTTGCCGGAGGTGGCCGACGCCGTCGGCATCGGTCTGGCGATCGGCTACGCCATCGGCAGAATCGGCTGCCAGCTGGCCGGGGACGGCGACTACGGCGTGCCCACCGATCTGCCCTGGGGGATGGCGTACCCGGACGGCGTCGTCCCCACCCTCGAGAAAGTCCACCCCGCCCCGGTCTACGAGACCCTGATGGGATTGGGGATCTTCGCCCTCCTCTGGTCGACGCGGATGCGCCTGCGGGTGCCCGGCGCCACATTTTTCCTCTACCTGATGCTCAGTGGCGGCGCCCGTTTCGCAGTGGAGTTCATCCGCCTGAATCCGGTCGAGGCCTGGGGCTTGACCGGGGCGCAGCTGATCAGCTTGGCGCTGCTGGTCGCAGGAATCGCGGGGACCGTACACCTGCTGAGGTCCGACCCGGAAGCGCGTGACCGCCGAAGCCCCGATGGCTGAGACGGATTCGGGAGAGGCCCCGCGGCGCCGGGACCGGCATCCGCGGGTGTCCGCCTTCCGGCAGGTCGCCGATTTCCGCGCCCACCTCGAGGCCATCGGGGCCTCGCTTCCCTGTGACGAAGCGCCGCTGTCGGCGCCCGAATCGCCGCTGGCACAGCCGTGCGCCATTGGCGAAAGGCGTGCGGGAAACCGCTTCGCCATCCAGCCGATGGAGGGCTGGGACGGCACCGGGGAGGGCATGCCCACCGAGTACGTGCGCCGGCGCTGGCGCAACTTCGGGCGCAGCGGCGCCAAGCTGATCTGGGGGGGCGAGGCGTTTGCCGTGTGCCCCGAGGGGAGGGCGAATCCCAACCAGCTGATGGCTTGCGCCACGACTCGCGACGGAGTTCGGGAGCTGTGGGAGATCCTCACCGCGGCGCACCGGGAGCGTTTCGGCTCGGTCGACGACCTCGTTGTCGGCCTGCAGCTGACCCATTCCGGCCGCTTCTGCCGGCCCTTCCGCAAGGACCGGATGGAGCCCTGCATCGCATATCGGCACCCGATCCTCGACCGCAGGTTCGGACTCGACCCCGGCCATGCGCCCGTCTCCGACGACTATCTGCAACGGCTGATCGAGCTCTACGTCGAAGCGGCCTGCATCGCCCGCGACGCTGGGTTCCACTTCGTCGACGTCAAGCACTGCCATGGCTATCTAGGCCACGAGCTGCTGAGCGCGCGCACCCGTCCAGGAAGGTTCGGCGGCTCCTTCGAGAACCGCACCCGTTTCTGTCGAGAGATCGTGGAGGGAATTCGAAACGAAGCGCCACAAATGCAAGTGGGAGTGCGCCTTAGTGTCTATGACTTAGTGCCGTTTCGTTCCGGTCCCGGCGAAGGCGGAGGCAAGCCCGGCACGGGGATCCCCGAGCCTTTCGATACCCTTCTGCCCTACCAGTACGGGTTCGGCCTCGACCCCCGGGATCCGCTGGAAATCAATCTCGACGAGCCCCGCCGTTTCATTGCCGCCCTCGGCGAGTGGGGGGTGAACCTCGTCAACCTCACCTGCGGCAGCCCGTACTACAACCCCCACATTCAGCGTCCGGCGCTGTTTCCTCCCTCAGACGGGTACCAGCCGCCCGAGGACCCGCTCGCCGGAGTGGCCAGGCAGATCGCCGCCGCCGCTCGCTTGAAGAGGTGGTTCCCGGACCGTGTGTTCGTGGGGTCGGGGTACAGCTACCTGCAGGAGTTTCTGCCCCACGTCGCCCAGGCCGCGGTGCGCTCGGGGGCGATCGATTTCGTCGGCCTGGGCCGCATGGTGCTGTCGTACCCCGACCTGCCGCACGATCTGCTCCACGGCGGGGGGCGGCTGGCCCGCAAGCTGATCTGCCGCACCTTCAGCGACTGCACCACGGCCCCGCGCAACGGCATGGTCAGCGGCTGTTTCCCTCTTGACGATTTCTACAGGAGCTCGGAAGCCGCGCAGCGGCTCAAGGAGCTGAAAGCCAACGCGCGCAAGTCCGAGTAAGAAACGGCGTCCGGATTCACGCGGAATGGGGTGAGGGCAGGGCTTGTAGCCGGAACGGAGGAGCCGTCAGCTGGCTCAGGCGAGGATTTCCGCCAGAGCCGGGGAGGCCTTGAGGCCGTGCCCGGACAGCACCGCGACGATGGTGGCGCCGGGGGGAGGGGGGGAATGGCTTTCGGTCAGCTTCCGCAGCCCATTCCAAACGACCGCGGAGGTCGGTTCGACGCAGAAGCCGGCCTTGCCGAGCGATACCGCTCCCGCAGCGATCTCCTCTTCGACAACAGAGACGGCCGTTCCCCCGGAGGCACGGATCGCGTGCAGCACCTCGCGGTCCCGGACCGGGGCCGGCAGGGCGATTCCTTCCGCCAGGGTCGGCTGCGGGTCGCGGGCAGGTTCGACTCGCCCGGCGCCGGTGCGCACGGCGTCGCAGACGGCGGCGACGTTGGCGGCCTGCACCGCAACCAGCCGCGGCAGCCGCGCTATGGCGCCGGCGGCGAGCAGGTCGGAGAACCCACCGAACAGCCCCAGCAGGATGCTCCCGGCTCCGACGGGGCAGAGGACGTAGTCGGGGGCAGCCCAGCCGAGCTGTTCGGCGATCTCGTACGCCATGGTGCGAATCCCTTCGAGGAAGAGCGGGTGCCAGAGGTGGGAGGCGTAGGCGCTGCCGGTGGCCTCGACGTGCTCGACCAGCGCCTCAGTCGCCCGCGGGCGCGGCCCCGGAACGCGCACCAGCTCGGCGCCGTAGAGCCGGATCTGCGTCAGCTTGCCCTCGGAGGCGGATTGCGGGCAGAATACCTTCAGGCCGATACCTGCCCGGGCGCAGTAGGCCGCCATCGAGGCCCCGGCATTCCCGGACGAGTCCTCGACCGCCTCCTTGACACCGACCGATTTCAGATAGCTGACCAGGGTGGCGGCGCCGCGGTCCTTGTAGGACCCGGTCGGAAGGGTGTACTCGCACTTGAACAACACCCCCTCCCGTCCGAACTCCCGAGGCGCCACCGGGACCAGGGGAGTCGCCTGTTCGCCCAGGGAGATCGCCTCTTGGAAAGCCGGAAGGGCCTCGCGGTAGCGCCACATGCCGGGAGGCCGCGCGGCGATCTCCGCGGGTGGGAAGGAGCGGTCCAGGGAGAAGGAAAGGGGTCCCTCGCAATCGGGGCAGCGGTGGAAAGGGACGGCGAAGCCGAAATCCGTTTCGCAGCCCCTGCACAGAATGCTCTCCCCCCTCATCGCAGACGCACCTACTGGCGTGCGGGCGTCAGCCCGGCAGCTAGCCTGTGACCGCCCCCTCGGAAGCGGACGATACCAGCTTTGCGTACTTGGCCATGACGCCGGTCCGGTAGCGCGGCTCCGGCGCTTTCCAGTCCCGCAGCCTCGCGGCGATCTCGACGTTGTCGAGGGCGGCGTCGAGACGCTGGGCCTCGGTGTCGATGGTGATCTCGTCCCCGTCCCGAACCGCGGCAAGCGGACCCCCGCGAGCCGCTTCCGGGGAGACGTGTCCGAGCATCAGGCCGCGGGTCGCACCGGAGAAGCGGCCGTCCGTAATCAGCGCTACCGAGTCTCCGAGGCCGGCTCCCATAATGGCGCCGGTCACGTGCAGCATTTCGCGCATGCCGGGCCCTCCCACCGGCCCTTCGTAGCGGATGACGACCACGTCCCCCTGGGAGACGGTGCCGTTCTCGATCGCCGGCAGGACCTCTTCCTCGCGCTCGAATACCCGGGCCGGCCCCACGTGCCGGGTGCGCTCGTACCCGGCGAGTTTTACGACGCAGCCTTCGGGAGCGAGGTTGCCGCGCAGGATCACCAGGCCGCCGCTCGCCTTGATCGGCTTGTCGACCGGCCGGACCACCTCCTGCCCCGGGGTTTCGCGGGCGGCTTCGGCCTCCTCGCCGATGGTGCGCCCGGTGACCGTCCGGCACTGCTCGCGCAGCACCCCGGCCTGCTGCAGCCGCCTGGCGACGAGGGGGATGCCCCCTGCCCGGTGGAGATCCGGGGCGACGAACAGACCCCCCGGTTTCAGGCTGACCATGAGCGGGGTGGCGCTGCTGATTTCCTGGAAATCGTCGAGCTCGAGGTCGATGCCGAATTCGCGCGCGATCGCCAGCATGTGGAGCACCCCGTTGGTCGAGCCCCCCGTGGTGGCGATGGCGGCGATGGCGTTTTCGACCGCCGCCCGGGTGACGATATCTCCGGGGCGGACCCCACGACGCACGAGGTCGACGGCGAGGCGCCCGATTTCCACGGCGACCTCCTGCTTCTTCGGGTCGGTGGCCGGCACGGAGCCGCTGCCCATGGCGGCGATGCCGAGCATCTCGACCGCGGTGGCCATGGTGTTGGCGGTGAATTGGCCCCCGCAGGCGCCCGCACCTGGGCAGGCGGCGTCCTCGATTCCCTTGAGGCCGGCCGCGTCGAGGCGCCCCTTGGCGTGCGCTCCCATCGCTTCGAACACGTCCTGGATGGTGATGTCGCGGCCCTCGAATTTCCCCGGCATGATGCTGCCGCCGTAGAAAACGAGCGACGGTATCTGTAGGCGCCCCAGGGCCATCGCCGCCCCGGGGGTCGTCTTGTCGCACCCGGTCATGGCGACGAGCCCGTCGAGCATGTGGCCGCGGGCGACGAGCTCAATGGAGTCGGCGATCACCTCGCGGCTGACGAGAGAGGTCTTCATTCCCTCCGTACCCATGGTGATGCCGTCGGAGACGGTCACGGTGTTGAACTCCAGCGGCGTGCCCCCCGCCTCGCGCACCCCCTTTTTGACGAATTCCGCCAGGCGTCGCAGATGGTAGTTGCAGGGGCCGATCTCCGTCCAGGTATTGGCGATTCCGATCAGCGGCTTCGACAATGCCTCGTCGCCATACCCCACGGCTTTGTACATCGCCCGCGCCCCGGCCCGGTGGGGGCCCTCGACGATGGTTCTGCTGTGCTGTCTCATGTCGGTCATGTCGCTTCTGCCATGCCTTTCTCAGGTGAATCGGGCAGTTTTCTGCGGGATCGGGCAGGCACTAGCTCGGGGCTAGCCGATTGATGGGAGAAGTGCCCACACCTGCACGACCCGAATGCGGGAATTTCAAGGAGAAGATAGGGTCCTGGAGGACAGTTCAGCGAAAGCCGGGGTGCGCTCCCGGCGGGGTGCAGATGCGGAAGGGTCTGCCTCCTGCGGCAGGCGTCCCGGCTCGTCTCACCCCGCGGCCGCGGCTTCGACTGCTCCCCGGCAAGCAGCCCTGGTCCCTTCCAGATCGAAGCAATCCAGCTGGTTGCGGCGCAGCAGGCGGGTGGCGACCTCCATCGCCTCGGTCTCCGCCATCAGCCCCTCGGCGACCTCGGCCTCCAGGGTGCGCGTCAGCCAGCGGCGCGTCTGGATGGCGTAGGCGGTGGCGCTGGTGGGATTGCGGGTATCGCCGCCGAAAGCGAACAGCTTGTTGGCAGGGGCCGCGTGAAGGAAGCGGCGCACGAAATCGCCAGAGCTGTACGGGTCGATCGACCAGGCCCAGCAGAGATCGGCATACACGTTGCGGTAATGCTTGGTCAGGGCGACGAGTTCGTCGCAATACGGGTAGGCGATGTGCATCAGGACGAAGCGGCATTTCGGGTACTTCGCCAGCAGGGCGCAGAGGTTGCCCCCCTTGATGAAATCGACCGGCATGCGGTCGTTGCCGGCGTAATACCCGGTGTGGAGCTTGAAGGGAAGGTTGTACTCCGCGGCGAGCTCGCAACCCCGCGCCCAGCACCAGTCGCCGAGGACGTTCCGCGTTTCCGGTGCCAGCGACTCGCCGCGCAGGGCGCGTTTGAGAACCGGGGCCGCTTCGGCCTCGCTTCGTTCCCGCCAAGCGAGGGTGCGGCTGTACGCGTGCTGTGCCTTCACCGCGATGGCGCAGGGGGCGTACTTGTCGAAGATTCCCTCCATGGCCCTGCCCAGGGTGGCGGTATCGGTAACGGCGATGCCCGTTTCCCGTTCGATCGCCTCGGGGTCGACGTCGCCGCGGCAGAAGGCCGCCCAGCTGATATCGTAGAAGAAGAACTCCGGCCCGGACGCGTCCGCGAGGCAGGGCCAGCAGCCGTCGTCGGTCTGGGCGTGGTCGAGGTTGGCGACCTCGCTCAATAGGCGGTGGCGCCCTCCCGGCCGGCGCCACTCCATCAATTGCGCCTGCGCCTGTTCGAATTCCGCCGCGGTCCAGTCCCTGAGACCGTAGAGCTCCTCCCCCAGGATCCGCACCGCCTCCCCGTACCCGGTGAACCGAATCGCCTCCCAGGCGTCGCGGATGCCGTCGAAGCGCGCCCCGAGGTCCGGGTCCCCCGCATCGGTCAGCCGCTGCAGTGCCTCGCGCGAGGCTCCGGCAGTGTGCAGGTCCGCGGGAACGTAGTTGGTGAAGAGGTCGACGAGAACATCCGCAGGACCCTGGTCGACCCAGTCCGCCTCCTTTTTCAGGTGTTCGTGGGTATCGCAGATAGCGGTCTGATCGATGTGCTGCTGCAGGTCAGTAGCCATGGTAGGCTCCACCAGGTTGCGAGATGGCATAATCCCGGAGCATACTGACCTGCCCGCGCGAGTGTCAACCGACCTGCCCTGCTTGCCTCTCCAGCGGGCGCCGGATATCGTACCAGGCCATGAGCTGGCACCCCTGGATCGTCCACTATGCGATCGCCCTGCTTCCGGTCGGCGTCCTTATCGACCTGGCCGCAGTTTTCTGGCGGCGGCCGGCCTGGCACACTACGGGATACGCACTGCTTCTGCTTGGAACCGCTGCCGCGGCAGCGGCGGTGATAACCGGGAACCAGGCGGCCCTGCCCTATCGTGACGACGAGGTGGTAAGCGAGCTGGTGCAGCGCCACGACGACTGGGGATCGGTCGCTTTCATTCTGTTTCTGGCAATTCTCCTCGGGCGCCTGCCGCTGCAGCTGCGGGGACGGACCCAAGGCCGGGCCCTGAGGTGCCTGGTAATCGCCGCCCTTGCAGGCTGCGGTATCCTGTACACGGCCAGCCTGTACGGAGGCGAGCTCGTCTATCGCCACGGGGTAGGGGTGCAGCGACAGGGAGCCGGGGTAGGCATCCTGAGGCAACCACTGGAGGAGACCAGAGACACCGGCCCCGCAGGTGTCGAATTCAGTCGGTGAGGGAGGAGGGATCGCCGCTTTTCAAGCCGGGTGATTTGGAACGGGGTCCCGCGGCGGACGCGGTGGATTTGAACGATCCCAGGGCAGGGCCGAAACAATCCTTCCCTGGCTGCTGGAATAGATCTCGATGACAGGAAGCCCCCTGAGTTCGATGGCGTCTCAGGGGTTCTTCCTGGTCGGCGCGGGAAACACTTGGGCCTTCGCTCTCAGGACTTCAATTCGCGACAGGTCCCATCTTCCTGCGCGACGATGACCAGGTCGGTCAGTCCGACGAACAAGCCGCTCTCCACAACCCCGGGGATCCGGTTGATCCCCTCTTCGACAGCAGCGGCATTCCCAATGCCTTCCTCGAAGCTGCAGTCGAGTATGTAGTTGCCGTTGTCGGTGAGGTACTCGCCTCCGCCCGGGTTGCGGCGCCTGACCGAGGAGCTGGCGAATTCCATCAACTTGGAGCGGGCGAGTGCCCAGGCGAAGGGGAGGACTTCCACCGGGAGCGGGCTTTTGGTTCCGAGGCGGTCGACAAGTTTCGATGGGTCGACGATGATGATTTCCCTGGTGCTCGCCGCGGCGACGATCTTTTCGCGAAGAAGGGCGCCGCCGAGGCCCTTGACGAGGTTGAGGTCGGGGTCGACCTCGTCGGCGCCGTCGATCGTCAGGTCGATAGCCGGCTCTTCCTCGAGGCTCGTTACCTGCAGACCTACCTCCCGGCCGAGGCGCCCGGATGCCTCCGACGTCGGCACGCAGCGGACGTCGATTCCCTCGGCAGCGCTGCGTTCGCCGAGGGCGCGGATGGCGTATTCCGCGGTCGATCCGGAGCCGAGGCCAACGACCATTCCGGCGCGGACCTGTTCGACCGCTTTCCTTCCTGCGAGTTCCTTGAGCCGCTCAGACATGCATGCAGCAACCGGGTTTCGGGGGAACTGCAAAGGCAAGGCCCGAATGTAGGATCGCCCGGCCGTGGCGATCAACGGTTCCCTGGGGAGGGGGGCATCCTGCCCACGCGCCTTGCCGGGCGGGGAATCAGTCGGCAGTATAGCGGCAGCTCAACGGATGAAGAACCAGCGATGAAGACCGTAGCCCACTGCGCCACTCCCTTTCTTCCCGAGACCGGCTCCTGGATCTATAGCCAGCTGGCCTCGCTGCAGTCTTACCGGGCAGTCGCCCTCACCCAGGAGGCCCGGAACCTCGAGCAGTACCCTGTTGCGGCGGTCTTCACCGCCGAGTCGTTCGGGGTTTTCAAATCCGCGGCCAACCGCCTGATTCGCCGGTTTTCCGGGCAGTACCCCTTCTACCAGGGGGTGCTGCGGGCGCAACAGGCCGATCTCATTCACGCGCACCACGGCTTCCAGGGGGTTCGCTGCCTGCGCGCAAAACGCCGCTCCGCCCTGCCGATGGTGACGTCGTTTTACGGCGCCGACGCCACGCAGGCCGCCCGCAATCCGAAATGGCAATCCCGCTATCGGCGCCTGTTCGGCGAGGGAGAGCTGTTTCTTGCCGAGGGGAGCTCCATGGCATCGCAGCTGGGCCGTATCGGGTGCCCGGAAGAAAAGGTCGCCGTCCACCATCTCGGAGTCGATCTCGCCCGCATACCGTTCGATCCCCAGGCTGCGGGGGAGCAGACCCGCGTTCTGATCTGCGCCTCGTTTCGGGAAAAGAAGGGGATCCCCGACGGGATCAGAGCGCTGGCGCGCGCGCGCCAGCGCACCGGGGCCGACGTACGACTCGTGCTGGTCGGGGACGGTCCGGAGCTGCCCGCGGTCGAGGAAGCGCTGGCGGCAACGGGAATCGGGCGGTACACCGAGCGCCCGGGGTTCCTCCCTTATTCGCGACTCCTCGAAGAGCTGGGGCGGTGTCACATCCTGCTCCAGCCGAGCAGGACCGCGGTGGATGGGGACGGGGAGGGAGGGGCCCCGGTGATTCTGCTCGAGGCCCAAGCCGCGGGAATGCCGGTGGTGGCGACCAGGCACGCCGATATTCCGGAGTACGTCGTCGATGGAACAACCGGTCTGCTCGCCGGGGAAGGGGATGTCGAGGGCCTTGCGGAAAGGCTGACAGCCCTGCTCCAGGATCCGTCGCGGTGGCCGACGATGGGGCGAGCCGGTCGCGCCCACGTCGAGAACCAGTACAACGCCAGCCGCCAGACGCGGGCGCTGGAGTCGATCTACGATACTCTTAGGTAAGCAGTGGGTGTCATGCTCGGGGGACCGGAACTCCGGAGGCACGGACCGGAGGCCATCAGCGCCGGCAACAATGCGGCGAAAAACCGGAGCCCGCGCCGGGCCCCGCCGGCTTTCCGGGTCACTTATTATTCCCTGGGGGTGTCTCCGGGGCTGATCGGCAACAGCGGAAGCCGATCAGGTCGAGCCGGTAGTCCGGGGTGAGCCGCAGGCCGTAACGGCCATCGACGCGAGCGAAGTTGACGCTGTTGAACCAGGAACCTCCGCGCACCACCCGCCACCGTCTGCCCTCGTCGTACCAGCCGTCCGTCCACTCCCAGACATTGCCGATCATGTCCTGTACGCCGTGAGGGGAGATGCATTCGGGGTGGAGGCCGCTGGCCGCAGGTCCGCTGCGAATCCAGCGCCCGTCATGGAAAAAGGGGACGTTGCAGCGCCGGGGTTCGTATTCGTCGCCGTATCCGTACCGGAAGTTTTCCGGCCCCCGGCAGGCGATCCCCCACTCCCGCTCCGAACAGAGCCGCTTGCCCCGCGATCTGCAAAGTTCCTGGGCCTCGTGCCAGCTGACCCCGACGGTCGGAAGCACTCCTTCGATATTGGGAAACTCGAACTTGTCGATGGAGAACCCGGACAGCTCGATCATGCTTGCGTCGGTTTCGGCCATCCGTCCCGCCGTAGCGGTTTCCGCTTCGGTTCGCACAAGGGAGCACAGGAGGAGGGGAAGCAGGATGGGGAACTGAATGGCAGTGTATCTCATGGACGATTGCAGGGGACAGCCGCGGCCCGAGGCGCTATTGTCGTTTCGCCCACGGACCGGAGGACGGGCTGCATGAATGGGAAACTATGTCAGTTGCGGACCGGTTCCAACCAGGGGATTCCGGTTCCGATGGCATGGCAGCCGAGGATGCGGTCACAGCGATGCCGAGGTCGGCTGCGAGGATGGAATAAAGGCTCGGAAGCCTAGGGGCGGCGCTCCGTTTCGAGTCGTGGCGAACTCTTGACATGCCCTGCAGCGACAGTACCTTTTCGCGACGCCGCGGAAGGGGGTGTTTATTCTCGCATTTAGGTAGTAAGCAGCCCATCGGGCGCCGCCCCGGAAATACCGCCGCTCGACACATTTCCAAACAAATTTTGGAGGTCGCCGGACTTGCTTTCCGAATCTCTGACCAAACGGGAGCGCCTCGTTCTCGAAGCCCTCGTCAGGGCCTATGTCGATTTGCGTACCCCGGTCGGGTCGAGAACCATCCTGCGGCGCGAGGGCTTCGAGTTCAGTCCGGCGACCATGCGCAAGACGATGTCGAGCCTGGAGCGCAAGGGGTTCGTTCGGCAGCCACACACCTCAGCAGGAAGGCTCCCTACGGACGAGGGCTACCGCTTCTTCGTCGACGAGGGACAAACGCAGACACTGGATCTGACAGCAGAGGAGTTCGAGTCCCTGCGCAGCAATCTCGAAGAGGTGTTCCAGCAGGTTCGCGCCGACGAGATCCACGGACAGCTCGCCGCCATCCTGGGGGACGTTTCCAACCAGCTCGGACTGGCGCTGGCACCCCGGTTCGAACAGGCGGTTTTCCAGGGTCTGGAGCTAGTGCGGCTGACCTCGCAGCAGCTGCTGCTGGTGGCCGCCCTGGGCCGCGGACCGGTGCAGAGCCTGGTTATCGAGGTCGACTCCGAGGTCTCGGAGTCCGATATGAATGCCGTCAGGCAACTGCTCAACGAGCGTCTCGCCGGTCTCACGATGAGCGAGATCAGGTCGACTGCCAGAGAGCGGCTGGGCGGCATGAGGATCTCACACCCGCAACTCCTGCGGGTCGTGCTGGACGAAATCGAATCGCTGCTGGCGCCGCGCGGCCATGGCCTGTTCGTAGCCGGGGCGCGCCACATTTTCGAACAGCCAGAGTTCAGCGATTCGTCCGAAGTCGCCGGGCTGGTGGACCTGCTGGAGCGCAAGGAAGTGCTCGCCGACCTGCTTGCCGGCCGCGAGGGGGTGGTGGTAACGATAGGGGAGGAGAACGAGCCCATGGAGATGCGCCAGTGCAGCGTCGTAACGGCCAGCTACTCCGCGCAAGACGCCGTTGGCGTGCTGGGAATAATCGGGCCGAAGCGAATGCCCTACAACCGTCTCGTAGCCCTGCTGAACTACACCGCTTCCCGCACCGCTGACTTCGTCGGTTGACGTTCGGGCAGTGCCTTCCTTTCCACAAAAACCGGCCGGTGTGACCGGGCGGACGACAGCACCTTCCTACCACAGGCAGAGTAGCAGACAGGCGCCATGAACAGATTCACCAGCGAGGAGACCTCGCCATCCGACAGCGACGGCAGCGAACAGGAGATTCGGGCGGAGGGTGGTCCGGCCGCCGGAGAGGCGCCGTCGACCGGTGACACGCCGGATCTGTCGGAGGCCGCCCAGCCCGATCCAGAGGATGGAGCCGGTCCCGGAGACCTGACTGAACCGCAGGACTGCGGCAGCGAAGGGGAGGCCCCCGCAGAAGAAGGGGAGGCCACGCCGGGTGACGGACCCCTCGTTGAGCTGGAAAAAGCGCGTGCCGAAGCCGCCGACAACTACGATCGCTACCTGAGGGCGGCGGCAGAGCTGGACAACTTCCGCAAGCGTGCGGTCCGCATGCGGGCCGAGTCGCGCGAGGAAACCCTGCGCGACCTCCTTCTCCAGATTGCCCCCCTGATGGACAACATGAGGCGGGCCCTCGCTCAGGAAGCCGCGGAAGCCCAGTCCCTGAAACAGGGTGTAGAGCTCATCCTGTCCCAGTTTCAGACGATCCTTAACGGCTTCGGTCTCGAGGAGATCGAGGCCGCGGGGAAACCCTTCGACCCCAACCTCCACGAGGCCATGCTGGAAGTGGAGAGCCCCGACGGCGAGCCCGGCACCGTCCTGGAGGAAATGGAAAAGGGGTACCGGCTGAGGGAGAAAGTCTTGCGGCCGGCGCGCGTAGTCGTGGCCAAGGCTCCTGTGGAAAAGGGAGAAAGTGAAAACAGCGACGGGAAATAGGCGTCGCCATGACGGGCGGATCTGATGGCGGAACGGGACTATTACGAAGTGCTCGGCGTTCAGCGGGAAGCATCGGAAACCGACATCAAGAGCGCCTACCGCAAGCAGGCCCTCAAGTATCACCCCGACCGCAATCAGGGCGACAGCGAAGCTGAGGCGAAATTCAAGGAAGCCTCCGAGGCCTACGAGATCCTGAGCGACCCGGAGAAAAAATCGGCCTACGACCGCTACGGCCATGCCGGGATCGAAAACAACTTCGGCTCAGGCGGTTTCCAGTGGTCGGATTTCACCCACGCTTCTGATTTCGAGGACCTGTTCGGCGATCTTTTCGGCGGCATCTTCGGCAGCAGCCGCCGACAGCGAAGCCCGTCCGGGCCGCCGAAGGGGCGGGATCTCAAGGTCGGTGTCGTTCTCACCCTCGAAGAGATCGCCATCGGGGTCGAGAAGAAAATCCACCTCAGCCGCCAGGGGCGGTGCGGAGAATGCGGCGGTTCGGGAGCCGCCCCCGGGTCGTCGCCGCGCAGCTGCGAAACCTGCGGTGGGGTAGGGAAGGTGCAGCAGGTCTCGCGCTCCTTCTTCGGACAGTCGGTGACCGTGACTGCGTGCCCCACCTGCCATGGTGAGGGAATGGTTATTGCCGATCCCTGCCGCGACTGCCGCGGGGAGGGCACCGTCAGGGACAGGGCCACGCTGTCCGTGAGGATTCCACCCGGGGTCAGCAGCGGAAACTACATCCCGTTGCGAGGGGAGGGAGACGCGGGCCGTCGCGGCGGCGCGGCAGGCGATTGCCAGGTCTTCATCGAGGAGCAACCGCACCCGGACTTCGTGCGGCAGGGGAAGGATGTGCTCTACCGCCTGCCGGTCACCATCAGCCAGGCTGCCCTCGGGGACAACGTCCGGGTGCCGACTCTGGTGGGCAGGGTCAAGATGCCCATCCCGGAAGGCACCCAGTCGGGTCAGGTGCTGAGGCTGCGCGGAAAGGGGATTCCCGATGTCGACGGTCGCGGTGTCGGCGACCAGCTGGTCGAGATCACGGTCTGGACCCCGACCCACCTGAGCGCCAAGGAGCGCCGTCTTTTCGAGGAGCTCGATCTCCTTGACAAGGATCGCGCGGCCAGGGAAGGCAAGGGGTTTTTCGACCGCATGCGGGACGCCTTTCGTGGGTGAACGGACGGCCTCGGTGCCGCGCACGTTTCCCGCGAATGCATCCGTTCCGGGGGTGCGCAACATAGTGGCCGTAGCCAGCGCCAAGGGAGGGGTGGGCAAGTCCACCGTGAGCGTCAATCTGGCTCTGAGCGCCGCCGGCACAGGGGCGCGAGTCGGCCTCCTCGACGCCGATATCTACGGCCCGAGCGCCCCGCGGATGCTCGGGATCGACGAGCAACCGGAGTTGACGGGCGGTAATCGCCTGCTTCCGATCCTCCGCCACGGGGTCGCCGTCATGTCGATGGGGTTCATCGCCGACGAGAACACCCCCGTGGTCTGGCGCGGTCCCCTGTTGGCCCAGGCTGTGCAGCAGTTTCTCGGCCAGGTGGAGTGGGGGGAGCTCGACTGCCTATTCATCGACCTCCCTCCCGGTACCGGAGATATTCCCCTTACCCTCAGCCAGGCGGTGGCCCTGTCGGGCGCCGCAATCGTAACGACTCCGCAGGACATCGCCCTCGACGACGTCGAGCGCGGCATCGCCATGTTCGACAAGGTAGAGGTCGAGGTGTTGGGGCTCATAGAGAACATGAGCTACTACGACTGTCCGTCGTGTGGCAAACGCCATTGCCTTTTCGGGGAAGGCGGGGGCGGGGCTCTCGCCGAGCGCCTCGACATTCCCTTCCTCGGGGAGATCCCGATATCGGAGAGAATCCGGTCGGGTGGGGATCGGGGCCATCCGGTAGGGGCACGCAGTGGCGAAGGTAGTGAGGAGAAACAGATTTTCGACTCCCTCGCATCCCGGGTGTTGGCGCTGCTGGAAGACCTGCCGGCCCCGTGAACCCGTCAGGGGCTAGTTGGCAGCGCATCGCCCTCACCCTGCGGGCGGAGGATGTAGCTGCCGCAGTCGGGCTCTGTTTCGACTGCGGCAGCTCCGGGGTCGAGTTAATCGACGAGACCGGGGACAGGACCGCAGTCCTCGCCTACTTCGCAAACGAGCCTCCCCCGGCACAGCACCCTCTCCGTTCAACCCTTGAGGAAGCGCTCAGGGGGAGCGCAATTTCACCGCTGAACATTGACGTAGACGCCATTGCCGACCGCGACTGGAACGCGGAATGGCGGCGTTTCTACAAGGAAGTGTGGCCTACTCCCAACCTGGTGGTCCACCCACCCTGGATCGAGGTCGAGACCTCCCCCGGAGACATCGCCATCGCAATCGAGCCGGCGATGGCCTTCGGAACCGGAACCCACGAGTCGACACAGCTGTGCCTCGAAGCGCTCGCGGCCACGAAACTCCGCGGGCGGCGCTGCCTCGACGTCGGCACCGGCACCGGAATTCTGGCGATTGCAGCGGAAAAACTCGGGGCGAGGGAGGTGGTCGCCATCGATGTCGATTCGGACGCCGTCAACTGTGCGCGGGAAAACGTCGAGGCCAACCTCGGATCGAACCGGGAAGGAGCCGGCAGCAGCGTGCGGGTCCTGCACGGCAGCATCGAGGCCGCCGGAGACGACCCTTTCGACGTGATCGCCGCCAATCTCGAGAGCCGTTTCCAGCTTCCGATCCTGCCTGTCTTGCGAAAATTGATCGTCGCCGACGGGAGGATCCTGTTTTCCGGCCTGCTGGCGGCGGAGCGGGATCGATTCGAATCCCGGTTGTGGGAGGCAGGCCTCGCCGTCGTTCGCCGGTGGGAGAGGAACGGCTGGCTCGGTATTTCCGCTCGCCCGTTGTGAGCCCCCGCACAAGAGGGAGAAAATGCCTTCCTTTCTCGTAAACCCCGATGATATCGTCGCCGATCGGCTGACGCTGCGGGGGGATGAAGCCCACCACGTCACTGTCCGCAGGTATTCCGTCGGAGACTTCGTCGAGGTCGTCGACGGGCAGGGGGGATTCTACCGTGTACGTATCGATAGAATCGAGCGCACCTCGGTGCACGGCCTTATTATGGAGAAAGAGCCTGAGCGCGGCGAAAGTCCGGTGCGTCTTCATCTCGCCGCGGCGGTGATGAAGGGCAGTCAGCGCTTCGATCATGTCGTCGAAAAGGCGACGGAGGTCGGAGTGGTCTCGATTCGGCCGATGCTGGCGGAAAGGGGGGTTGCGACCGGAAGCCGGTCGCAGCGCTGGCAGCGCCTGGCGCGGGAGGCGGCAAAACAATGCGGTCGCTCCCGGGTACCTCAGGTAGAGGAGCCGCGCGACTTCCAGGATGTACTGGCTGCCTTGCTGCGCGATTGCGGCATCGTGGTGATGGCATCGGTCCCCCGGGGGAAGGCGCACCCGGAATTGAAGTTCCTTAAGGCGGATGATGCCTCCGTCGGTCTGATGACAGGCCCGGAAGGAGGCTTTTCGGGAACGGAGGCGGCGGCAGCGGTCACCGCGGGGGTGCAGCTGTTCTCCTGGGGAGAGCGAACGCTGCGGGCGGATACGGCCTGCGTGGTTCTGTCGGCGCTGGTGCTGGAACGGGCGGCTCGCCATCTCCGAGTGACAGGCCAATAGAAGGGCAGGACAACAGTGGCGCTACGAATTCTGGTCGTACATGGTCCCAATCTCAACCTGCTGGGCAGGCGGGAGCCCGATGTGTACGGCTCCGGAACGCTTGCCGACATCGATGCCGCCATGCGAGCCTTGGCCGGAGAGCTCGGTGTCGAACTCCGGATCGAGCAATCGAATCACGAGGGCGCGATAATCGACGCTATTCACGAGGCGGGCGGCTGGGCCCAGGGTGTGGTCATCAACCCCGGGGCACTGACCCACTACAGTCTGGCTGTAAGGGACGCAGTGGCGGCGGTGGGTCTCCCAGCGGTGGAAGTCCATCTTACGAACGTGCACGCCCGGGAGCGGTTCCGCCGGAACTCGGTCGTGGCGCCAGTGTGTGTCGGACAGGTTGCAGGGTTCGGTAGCGACAGCTACCTGCTGGCTTTGCGCGGCCTCGTCGACTTCCTCGCGGCGAGGGTGCCTCCCTCCGACTATCGGTCGTGCCCCCCCGAGGCGAAGTAGTGCCTGCCTGCGCGAGTACGCGGGCGGGCGAGGGCGACCGAATCAGCGCGGAATTGCGCAGGCAGGCATGGGTGGGGTATGGCGAACGCCCCCGGAATTCATCCGCCGAGGCATCCAGTGCCTCTATCTGGCCCCCTGCCCGCATGCAGGCTGGGGGCATTCGCCCCTTTGATGGCAGGTTGGATCTGGGGACGGCACTAGCCGCCCCCAGATCAGAAGCGTCTGTTGTATGCCAGGATGAACCCGGGTGAACCGGAGACCGAAGGCTGCAGCGTGAGCTCGGGAAAAACCCGCCGTTTCTCCTTGCGCGGAACCAGCGCCACGACGGTGCTGCCGGCGGCCAGAACCGCGGAGGACCACCCCAGCAGACGCGCGCGTTCGGCCTTGTCGCGCAGCTCACGTGCCCGTGCAGAGACGCCGCTGGCCTCGTTGAGGTCGGCGTCGCGGTCGCGGTCCGAAGCGGTGTCGAACTGCAGCCACGACAGCAGGCCGAAGGCGACGGTTCCTCCCAGAAAACTGATATACGGGAACTCGATGACTGAGACGGTCCGCGCCCCCGCTCCGAGAGAATCGAGAGTTACGATGCGGTCGATCTCCTTGAGCTCGAAGGTGAAGATCTGCTCTTTTACCTGAACGATTACGAGGTCTTTGCTGTGCTCGATCAGGCGGCCCATGATGACCGAGCCGTCGTTGAGGTACAGCCGGGTGTCAGACTCGGTCAGTGGCTGTATTTCGATGTCGGTCTGCGCCGGGACGGGCAGTGGCCGTAGCGCAAACCCCGCCGCCACCAGGACCGCGGCTGCAATCTTTGCCATGTTATCCACCGACATTGGATCCCCTTCCGGCTTTGGACGCTGAAGAACCGGGAGAGTTCCCTCACCCGACCTGCATGCGCGTTGCGTCAACATAAAGGACGTAGAGGCCATGTCAATCGCACCTTGAACGGGATCAGCCAATGGCTGCGGCCGTAACTCGCATCACACCCGGAGTGGTCGAGCGGCTCTCAATCTCCCAGGTAGACGAGCTGGTACGCTCCCACCCCGACATCGACCAGCGTGCCTGCCGGGTCCTCGAGCGCGACAGGCGAGCAGGGGTGCGCAGGATCGCCGTTCGCGCCCGCCAGCAAATGCGCCGGCGCGAGTCCGAATGCGCCCGCGCGCGACGAATGCGCGAATTCGAAACCCGCCTCTGGCAGTCAGGGGTTCAGGTGGTGGCTGGAGTGGATGAAGTCGGCCGCGGGTGCCTGGCAGGGCCTGTCGTGGCCGCTGCCGTCGCCTTCCGCCCCGGTGTCGGGCTGTGGGAGATTGACGATTCGAAGAAGCTGCCACCCGAGGTGCGCGAGGCGCTTTGCGGGCAGATTCTCGAACAGGCTCATTGCGTCGCGGTAGCGTCCGTTGAGGTCCCGGAGATCGACGAGCTCAACATCCTGCAGGCTTCCTTGAAGGCGATGAGAAAAGCCCTGCTGGAGCTGGATCCAAGGCCTGATCGGGTTCTCGTCGACGGCTCCCTCAAGCCGGGAACCCCATTCTCGGAGACGGCCATCGTCGGCGGCGACGAACGCTCGGTATCCATCGCCGCAGCGGCCATCGTCGCCAAGGTGCACCGCGACCGGATGATGGTCGAGGTGGATTCGAGATACCCGCAGTACGGATTCGCCAGTAACAAGGGCTACGCGAGCGCCCGCCATCGCAAGGCCCTTGAAAAGTACGGCCCTTGTCCTTTGCACCGGCGCTCTTTCGAGCCGGTTGCGGAGCACCTTCGCCCTGCCCCCAGCCAAGCTCTCCGGGAGCGACGCCGGCAGCTGGAGGTTCTGACCAGCTCCGAGGACCTCGAGCGCTGGCTGCGTTCCGAAAAGACGGCGATTCCCCTTTCAGAGGAAGAGGAGCGCCAGTTCGCGGTTTCGGTTCGAGAGCGCCGCAGGCGCTTGCGCGATATCGGGGCCCGCGGCGAGCAGCTGGCCGCGGATCATCTGGTTGCCATGGGGTATCGCTTGCTCGAGCGCAACTACCGCGGCGCGGGGGCCGAGGTCGACATCGTGGCACGCGGACCGAATTGCCTAGTGTTCGTCGAGGTCAAGGCGAGCGAATCCCGGCTCTACCCCCCGGAGCTGAGGGTGGTTGCCGAAAAACAGGAACGCGTGACGCGCGCTGCCAGGCATTTCATACGCCGCCGCGGCATCCCCCGGAGATGCGAGGTGAGGTTCGACGTTCTGGCCGTGCAGCTAGGGTCCGGAGGGGAGGATTGCGAGGTCACCCATGTCGAGAACGCCTTCCAGTCCTCACCCTTCTTTTCGCTCTGAAATCTCGTTGTGAACGACGCCGCCTCCGACTATGGTGGCAACGGCCTTGCCGGTGAGCCTGGAGCCTGCGAACGGGGTGTTGCTCGACTTCGATCGAAAACGTTCCGGCCTTACCGTCCAGCGCCTGGCGGGATCAATGACCGTCACGTCCCCGGGTGCGCCGATGTCGAGCCGCCCTCCCGGCAGTTTAAGTATGCGCGCCGGCGCGGTGGTCCATTTTGCGATCGCCTGGGCGGCGCCGAGGACCCCGGTCTCGACCAGACAGGTGAAGGTCAGGCCGACCGCGGTTTCCAGTCCGACGATGCCGAACGGCGCCTCGGTAAGGGGAAGTCGTTTCTCCGCGGCGGTGTGGGGGGCATGGTCGGTGGCGATCGTGTCGATGGTGCCGTCCCGGAGTCCGGCCAGCATCGCCTCGACATCCGACTTTCCGCGCAGCGGGGGGCTCATCTTGGCAGCAGTGCCATGGTCCGCGACCGCCTCGTCCGTCAGCGCGAAATGGTGTGGCAGCACCTCGCAGGTGACCGCAAGGCCCCTAAGCTTGGCTTCGCGGATCAGAGAAACCGAGCCCGCGGTACTGATGTGGGCTACGTGCAGGTGTCCTCCGCAACGTTCGACGAGCTCGATGTCGCGGGCGATCATTTCCTCTTCTCCCGCCGATGGTATGCCCGGGATTCCGAGACGCCGCGAAACCGCTCCCTCGTGCATGCAGCCTCCGGCTGTCAGCTCCCTGACCTCCTCGTGAGGGAACAGGGGAACCCCGGTCAGCCGCGAGACTGCAAGAGCCGCTTCCATCAGGCCCGCATCCGCTACCGGATCGCCGTCGTCCGAAAAGGCAACGGCGCCCGCGGCGGCGAGGTCCGACAGTGGCGCCAGGCGCTTCCCGGTCCGCCCCTCGGTGATGCAGGCGATCGGGTAGATGGGCACGCAGGTCCCGGCCGCCCGTGCCTGCAGATCGGCAAGGGCGGCCGCCGAATCGGGTGGTGGCTCGGTGTTGGGCATGGTGACGACCGCGGTGAAACCCCCGGCGGCGGCCGCGGCGCTGCCGCTGGCGATCGTCTCCTTGGCCTCGAAACCCGGCTCCCGTAAATGGACGTGCGAGTCGATCCAGCCCGGGGTGACCAGCATGCCGCTTGCATCGAGTGAGGGAGTCCCTTCCGGGGTCTGCAGTGCGGCTCCTACGGCGCGCACTGCTCCGTCCTCGATCCAGACATCCGCAACGGCGTCCAAGCCGTTCCCGGGGTCGAGGACGCGCCCATTGCGGATGACGACTGTTTCACCCATCACCAGCTCCAGTCAGGGCACCTACCAAATCCAGTACCTGCTGCTGGCGCGTGATCCCCGGCGCGACCAGTAAGCCCGCTGCTGACAGCCGCTGGGCGAAACGCACCGCGGGGGGAGGCTCCAACCCGGTTAGGCGGCTGAAATCCGGATGATTCAGCACCTCCTCGGTTCTCCCTTCGAACACGACCCGTCCCCGGTCGAGGGCGACGACCCAGGCGGTCGCCGCGGCCACCAGTCGGACGTCGTGGGTTATAAGCACCAGAACGACTCCCCGTTTTCGCAGCCCGGCGAGGAGGTCGAGGAGGCCGGCGAATCCTGCGGGATCGAGTCCGGCGGTGGGTTCATCCATGACCAGCACCTCCGGCTCCATGGCCAGCACTCCGGCGATGGCCGCCCGCCGCCGCTCCCCTCCGCTCAGGGCGGTCGGGAGGCGTGAACCATACTGCTCGTGAGGCAGGGACACGGCTGCCAGCGCCGCGCGCACGCGCCGCTGCGTTTCCCTTTCGTCGCAGCCTGCGCTTGCCGGACCGAATGCGACGTCCGCGGCGACGTTCTCCTCGAAAAGCTGAACCTCGGGGTACTGAAACACCAGGCCGATGCGCCTGCGGATGCGGGCTGCCTCGGACGGGAGCGACAGATCCTTGTCGTCGAGCAGCACGCGCCCGCGACTCGGGGCGAGCAGCCCGTTCAGATGCTGCGCCAGGGTACTTTTTCCGGAACCGCTCCTGCCGATGATTCCGACTGCCCCCCCGGTGGACAGGCTGGCGGTTACTCCTTCCAGCGCCTCTATTTTTCGACCAGGACCTATCTCATAGGAGAAGTGGATGTCTTCCACCCGCAGGGAAGGGCGCGTCTCGCCGTTACTTTCGATGCCATCTCTCGAAGGGCTTTCGAAACAAGCCCCGCCTTTCCCTGCGCACAGGTCGACCACGCGCTCGGCGAGATCGGGGAGGGACGGCCGCACGGGAACCGTCCCTCCAGCAGCGGAAATCTGGCGGGCGAGTGCGATTAGAAAGGGGATTTCCAGGCCGATGGCCCGCAGGCGTTCCTCCTCGGCAAAGACCGCATTCGGGGTTGCATCGAGCAGGATGCGGCCGCGGTCCATCACGATCACGCGATCGGCGCGACAGGCTTCTTCGGCATCCTGGGTGATCTGGATTGTCGCGATCCGCTCTCTGGAACTCAGTTCATCGACTACCTCGAGCAGCTGGGCGCGCCCATCCGTATCCAGCATCGAGGTCGGCTCATCCAGAACGAAATAGCGAGGCCGCAGGGCGAACCCCGCGGCGATTGCCAGGCGCTGCTTCTCTCCGCCCGACAGCAGATGGGGCGGATGGCTTCGGTAGCGCTCCAACCCGAAGCGATGCAGTACTTCGTCAACGCGTTGCCGCATCAGAGGGGGAGGAACGCCGAGGTTTTCCATCCCGAAGGCGATCTCGCCTTCCACCGTGGTGGCGACCAGCTGATCGTCGGGGTTCTGAAACACCATCGCCACCAGGCGGCGCAGCGACGGGAGCGAATCCCGATCCTGGGTGTCGAGATCATCGACCGTTACCGAACCGGAGCCCGGCAGCAGGAGTCCGTTCAGGCAGCGGGCAAGGGTGGTCTTGCCCGAGGCGTTCGGTCCGATGACAGCGACCCGCTCTCCGGGCGCGATATCGATGCTCACCCGGTCCAGGGCGCTCGTACTGGCACCGGGAAAGGAGAAGCACAGGTCGCGTATGCGAATCATCGATCAGGAGAGTGGGTAGTTGGTTGGCACCGCTCGATTTCCCTGGTTACCTTAAATTTACGAGCTGTGCTAATCCATGCGCTGTACGCAATTGGCAAGGCGCTGTACGCAATTGGCAAGGGAAGCGCTGTACGCAATTGGCAAGGGAAATTCACATTGGAAGGAACCCCGGGAGTAGCATGAAACCCTTCGTTCGGCAACTACTCTTCTCATTGGTGTTCTGGCTGGCCGCCGGCTGCGCTACCCAGGAGGATGACATCACAATAGAAGCCCCCGAATTCCCCACCGGACCGGGGATTGCCTATCCAGTCAAGGATGTCACCTTCACCACCGTGGACAATGTCGAGGTCAGCGCCCGATACAGTCACCCGGATGTCCCCGGGCCGAACCCCGTGGTGATCCTCGTCCACGATATCGGGGAACTCAGCGCGTTCATCGGCGGACTGGAATGGTTGTTCGCCGGCTTGTTCGAACGGCTCCTCGAAGAGGGGTATTCCCCCCTGGCCATCGACCTGCGCGGCCACGGAAACACACCGTATCCCGACGACGGCCGCACCGAGCAGATCCTGCTTGTTTCCGATCTCGACCATTTTCACCTCGACGTCCGCGCCGCCCTGAACTGGTTGAAATCCGAGCCTTCGGCGGACATCGCCCGTGTCGCCATCGTCGGGGCCGGGGTAGGGGGCAATGTCGCCTTCGTGAGCATGGGGGCTTTCCCGGACGACCTCCAGGCAGGTGTCGCCCTTTCTCCCGGGATCTTTGATTACTTCACCGGGAAGCCGTTCGCTGTTGGTGAGGAGGTGGAGGACTTCTCTCCGCACTCGATGATGTTCATCGTCGCCGAGAACGACATTCGCCAGATCACCGATGACGGGTTTTTGATCTATCCCGACTATGCTTCGGACCTGAAAAACTCCACCGACGATCCGACAGACCTGAAGCTGGTCCCGGACGAACTTCAGGAGTATCAGGTGTATGATGGGAGGGTGCTCTACAAAGGCAGGGTGGTATACGAAAGTAGGGTGGTGTACGTAAGTCAGGCGGCGGATGGGCTCGACCTGCTGGAAAATCCCGAAGTCGTCGACGCGTTGCTCTCCTGGCTCGAGAAGAATTTGTAGCCGATCCCCTATCTCCGGTTTAAGCTGACTCCCGTCCGGGAGCGGATGGTAAAACCGAATTAGATCTTCCTGCCCGGCATTTTGCCTGGCGGGGACCGCAGGTTCGTTGCGGTTTTGCGTGTGGGCCCGGCCTTGACCAAGCCCGCGACGACCCACGGTCATGGCCATTCCATCTGGCTTCGAGGCCGCCACCCAAACAACAAGAATGGCGTCTCCCGGTGATCCATCCCAGGTTCCCCCGCCCAGGCTGTCGATCGGGGTAGTGATACCGGCTCGCGACGAGCGGGAAGCGATCGGCAGGGTGCTCGCCGACATCCCGAAGCGGTTCGCGGAGAGCGGGCAGATCGATGCTGTAGTTGATCAAGTCGTAGTTGTGGACAACGGTTCGACCGACGACACCGCAGCCAGGGCGGAGGAGGCCGGCGCAGAGGTGGTCAGCGAACCCCGAAAGGGGTACGGCCAGGCGTGCCTGGCGGGTATTGCGGCGCTCAGGGAGTGCGATGTCGTTGTTTTCCTGGACGGCGACTACAGCGACCATCCCAAAGAAATGGGGCGACTGCTGACCCCCATATGCACCGAGGGGGCCGACCTCGTCATCGGGTCCCGGGTGCGAGGCCGCCGCCAACCGTGGGCCCTGCCCCCTCAATCCCGGCTGGGCAACCTTCTCGCCACTTCGCTGATCCGCCTGTTGTTCGGAGTATCCTACACCGATCTCGGTCCGTTCCGGGCCATAAACCGGCCGGCACTCGAGCAGCTGGGAATGGAGGACCGGGATTTCGGATGGACGGTGGAGATGCAGATAAAGGCGGCAAAAAGGGGCCTGCGCATCGCGGAGGTACCTGTCAGTTATCGGAGGCGAATTGGGGAATCGAAGATCAGCGGCACCGTGGCCGGAAGCTTCCGGGCAGGCCTCAAGATTCTTTCCACGATTTACCGCCATTCCCGTTAAATCCGCTTTTGCGCGATAGGAGCTGTAGATCGCACGTTCCGGGTGTGGGGCCCTTTTCCCCCCAGGGTGGCGTTGACCCCGGGCAACGGACATCCCCCTTCGCGGTTCAGGCAACTGCATCCGACCACCCGCTTCCTCACTACTCTGCTTGACCCCCTCCGGCGAGCCGGGTAGGTTGGGCTCATCCGGTTCCGCTTCCTCCAATCCGCTCGGCGGGCTTTTCTCGATTAGATGGACCTGTCAGATTTCGACTTTGCCCTCCCTCCGAGCCAGATAGCCAAACATCCTGCGGAAGGTCGCGATGGCTCGCGTCTTCTGCATCTGCGCCGCGACGACGGCTCGCACGAGCACCTCGCATTCGCCGATTTCCCCGATCTGCTGAGCCCCGCGGACGCCCTCGTCGTCAACGACGCCAAGGTCTTCCCGGCGCGGCTTCAGGCCCGTAGGATGAGCGGTGGGGGCCGGATCGAACTGCTGCTGATCCACCGTACCGAAGAGGGCTGCTGGCAGGCGCTCGGCAAGCCGACAAGGCGCCTGAAGGAATCGGAAAGGCTGGAACTCGTCGCAGGAGACCGTCCCGGGGCGGCCATTCGTGTTCTTGCGATAGGGCCGGACGGCCGCCTCAGCATTCGATTCGAAGGTGGTCGACCGGACCGGGAAATCATACGCGCCCATGGCGAGGTCCCGCTGCCCCCGTACCTTCAGCGGCGTCCGATTTTCGAAGACTTCGAGCGCTATCAAACGGTATATGCCCGCAGCGAGGGAGCGGTCGCGGCGCCGACCGCGGGTCTTCACTTTACCTTGGACATGATCGATCGCTTGCGACAGATGGGGGTGGGGGTAATTCCCTTGACCCTGAATGTCGGACCCGGAACATTCGAACCGGTCCGAACTACCGATCCTCGCAAGCATCGATTGGAAGCGGAGTGGTACCAGCTGGGCGAATCGGAGGCCGGGGAGATATGTCGTCGAAAGCGAGCAGGAGGCCGCATTGTCGCCGTCGGTACGACCACCGCGCGGACTCTGGAAACGCTGGCGTCGGAGGAGGGCCTGGTTCGCGGCGGGGCCGGATGGACCAAATGTTACATCCTGCCCCCCTATCGCTTCCGGGCTGTCGACGCACTGCTGACCAATTTTCACCTGCCGCGTTCCACCCTGCTGCTGCTGGTGTCGGCGTTCGCCGGAACGGATGCGGTCCTCGCTGCATATCGCGAAGCGGTAGCGGCTGGATATCGCTTCTACAGCTACGGGGACGCCATGTTCATCTCGTGAATTCCCGACCCAAAGTGATTTTTGGCCGCCATGCATGAGCGCAGTGAAACAGCAGGCAAGGTCGTCGCTGTGGTTCCTGCGGCCGGCCGCGGGACGCGGATGCCGGGGGCCGTACCCAAGCAGTTCCGGAAACTGCTGGGCAGGCCGGTATTGTGGCATACTTTGTGCTGCTTCGAGGAGACCCGATCGGTAGGGGGAATCATCGTCGCCCTCAATCCCGCCGATCGCGCCCGTTATGAAGAATTTGCCGGCGACTTTTCCAAGCTGCGGCAGGCTGTCGACGGCGGCAGGGCGCGCTACGACTCGGTTCGCTCCGCCCTGAGCGCGACGACGGCGGAGGACGAAATCGTCCTGATCCACGACGCCGTGCGTCCACTGGTCACCCGAGAGCTTATCGACCGGGTAATCGAGGAGACTGAGCGGTCCGGGGCGGCCATCCCCGCGCTGCCGGCTACGGAGACAGTGAAGGAAGTGAGGGGGGGGGTGGTCGTTGGGACGCCGGACCGGCGGTCTCTGTGGAACGCGCAAACCCCCCAGGGTTTTCGCAGGGATACCCTTCTCGAGGCGTTCGCCGAGAGCGCGGCAGCAGGTACCCGTCCGACCACCGACGAGGCGACGTTGCTGGAGCGAATGGGCGCGAGGGTGTGCATCGTTCCCGGCGACTCCCTCAACATCAAGATGACCACTCCCGAAGACTTCGAGAAAGTCGAATGGTTCATGGGCAAGCGCCGTCCCGAAAAAACCGATATTCCGGCAGCCACGGCAGTCGTCGCGAGCACGAGGGTAGGGCAGGGATACGACGTCCATCGCTTGGTGCCGGGCAAGCCGCTGATACTTGGCGGCTTGACCATTCCCCACTCTGCAGGTCTGGAAGGACATTCCGACGCCGATGTTCTCACTCACGCCATAATCGATGCTTTGCTCGGTGCGGCCGCGCTCGGCGACATCGGCCGGCATTTTCCTGACGACGACGAGAGCTATCGCGGCATCTCGAGCCTGGTGCTGCTCGCCAAGGTGCGAGATCTCCTCGGCGAAAAGGGGGTGCGGATGGTCAACGTGGATGCGGTGGTCATGGCGCAGGAACCGAAGCTTGCTCCCCACATGGACGCCATCAGGGGAAAACTGGCTGAGGCGATGGGGATTCCCCTGGAGGCGGTATCGGTCAAGGCGACGACGACCGAAAGGCTCGGATTCACCGGGCGCTCCGAGGGCATGGCGGCGCAAGCCGTAGCTCAGGTTGAAAAGTAGCCGCGGGCGCAATTGGTCGACTTCATCAACAGCGCGGTTGCCGAATTGGGGCGATGGAACCCGCTGTGGGCCTATTTCTTCCTGGCGGCCAGCGCTTTCCTGGAGAACCTCATCCCCCCAGTGCCCGGCGACGTTGTGGTCCTCTTCAGCGCCTATCTCGTCGGCCGCGGTGTGCTGGAGTGGATCCCCGCGTACGTATGCACCTGCCTCGGCGGAACCTTGGGCTTCTCGGTGATGTTCGCGCTCGGAGCCAGACACGGGGCCCGCATCCTGCAGTCCCGGTTTCGCATCGCCTCAGTGCAGAGCCTCGAGCGCGCGACGCGATGGCTGGAGCGCTACGGCGCCTGGCTGGTGCTCGCCAACCGCTTTCTCAGCGGCATCCGCTCCGTGATCGCGCTTTCCGCGGGAATGGGGGGGATGGGCTGGAAACCGGTGGTCGGACTGGGGCTGGTGAGCATGGCGATCTGGAACGGCCTGCTGATCTACGCCGGGCTGCTCGTCGGAAACAACTGGGAGCGTGCCGTCGAACTGCTCCGGGACTACAACCGAGCGGTGCTCGCGGTGATCGCCACCCTGGTCGCCGTTGCCCTGTTCCGGGCCTGGAGGCGCCGACTTTATGTTGACAGTCAGCGGTGTCCTCCTTAAGTTGAAAAGTCTATTTCCTGAGGAAAAATCTTCCTGAGGAAAAATCGCTGCGGAGCACGGCGTGGAAAAGACATACTCGCCTAAGGCGAACGAAATTGATCGCAAGTGGTACGTCGTCGATGCGAGCGGCGAAACACTGGGCCGGCTGGCATCGCGGATCGCCCATGTACTTCGCGGCAAGCACAAGCCGACCTTTACACCGCATCTCGACATGGGGGATCACGTGATCGTCGTCAACGCCGAAAAGGTCGCGGTGACGGGTCGCAAGGAGGAGCAGAAGGTCTACTACCGCCACACCGGGTATCCCGGAGGCCTTCGTACGACGACTTACCGCGAGATGATGGAAAAACACCCCGAGCGCGTGATCAGGAAAGCGGTTCGTGGAATGCTGCCGCACAATGTCCTGGGGCGGCAGACGCTGAAGAAGCTGCGGGTGTACGCTGGTCCCGAACATGGGCACGCGGCGCAAAAACCGGAAGAGTTGACCCTCTGAATGGGGAAGGGGCGGGATGATGGCTGAGCAGACTTTCGAGGCGACCGGTCGCAGGAAAACATCCGTCGCCCGCGTGCGCGTCCGTCCCGGGTCGGGAACGATCGCGATGAATGGCCGTAGCCTTGAGGATTATCTCAGGCGGGACGCCCTAGAAATGATGATGGTCCAGCCTCTCGACCTGACCGAATCGCGCCAGCGGTTCGACATCCAGATTAGTGTGCATGGAGGCGGACTGCAGGGACAGGCAGGAGCCGCATGTCTGGGCATCGCCCGAGCGCTGATCCAGTACGATCCGACTTGGCGCCCGGCATTGAAGAAAGCTGGTTTTCTGACCCGCGATCCCAGGGAGAAGGAGCGCAAAAAGTACGGCTTGGCCGGAGCCCGCAAGCGCTTCCAGTTCTCCAAGCGCTGAGCCCCGCGACTGCGGAGGGCCCGAGGCAAACCGCCGGTTGTTTTGACGACTTGCTAATCCATGGAGCAGCCGGACAACCCCCTCACTTCGAGTCTAGCTGCACCCCCAAAGCCCTTCGGCAATTCATAGCAAGGCATTTGTCAAGAGTTGCAGCAGGTCCTCTGATGCGTTTGAGGCCTGTTTTCATTGGTTCACGCCCAAGATGAAGGCTGTGGCTGCCGCGCCATACACCAAACGAAAGTGATTGTGACATGCCCGACATAGCAATTCGCGATCTTCTCGAAGCTGGTACGCATTTCGGCCACCAGACCCAACGCTGGAATCCCAAAATGCGACCGTTCATCTTCACAGAGCGCAACGGCATCCACATCGTCGATCTACAGAAGACCGTGACGATGCTGGGCGAAGTCTACCAAGCGGTCGTCGATACCGCCCGGGCAGGAAAATCGGTTCTGTTCGTCGGCACCAAGAAACAGGCAGTCGATGTGGTGCTGCGCGAATCGGAGCGCTGCGGGATGTTCTACGTAACGGAGCGCTGGCTCGGGGGGATGCTTACCAACTGGTTGACTATCCGCCAGAACATCCGCCACCTCGACCATCTCGATCGCATCGCCACGGACGGCACCTACGAAAAGCTGAAGAAGAAGGAAGTGCTGTTGCTGGAGAAGGAGCGGGGGCGGATGGCCAAAACGCTTGCCGGCATTCGCAAGATGGCCACCCCTCCCGGTCTGGTATACATAGTCGACATCAAAAAAGAGAAGCTGGCAATTTCCGAAGCGAGGAAACTGGGGATACCCTCGGTCGCCATCGTCGACACGAACTGCGACCCCGACCTCGTGACCTATCCGATACCGGGCAACGACGACGCCCTCCGATCCATCGAGTTGATATCGACATTGATCGCCGACGCAGTGATTGAGGGCCGGGCAGCTTCCGATGAGGCCGAAGCAGTGGCGGCCGAGGGAGTCGATCGGGAAGCGGTAGACCAGGCTGTTGCGGGGGTAGGCTCGATTTCCACTTCTCCAGATTCCGGAAGTTCGAGGCCGCAGGCCCCGGCAGCCGGTAATCGGTTCCGGGCGACCTAGCGAGCGCTCGTAGGCAGCACAGCAATAATCTGCAAAGGGAAAGGCGGCATAGGTATGGCGGACATCTCCGCGGCCGTTGTCAGGCAGCTGCGGGAACAGACGGGGATTGGGTGGATGGACTGCAAGAAGGCTTTGCAGGAGACCAAGGGCGATCTCGACAAGGCAGTCGACTATCTGCGGAAGCAGGGAATGGCAGCTGTGGAAAAGCGAGCGGGGCGCGACGCGCTCGAAGGGCTGGTTACTTCCTACATTCATCCCGGCAATCGTCTCGGTGTCTTGGTCGAGGTAAACTGTGAGACTGATTTCGTCGCGCGAACCGAAGATTTTCAGCAGTTCGCCAAAGACGTGGCCATGCATATCGCCGCAGAACAGCCGCGCGCGATCGACAGAGATTCAGTCGACTCCGAGGTGATCGCGCACGAGCGCGAGATCTACCTGGACCAGGCGAAAAACGAAGGCAAGCCCGATAACATTGCCGAGAAGATCGTCTCCGGGCGCCTGGAAAAGTTGTTCCAGGAGGTCTGCCTCCTGGAACAACCGTTTGTCAAGAACAGCGACCAGTCGATTGAAGACTTGGTCACCGAACTGACATCGAAGGTGGGCGAGAAAATATCGATCAGTCGCTTCTCGGTGTTTCGACTGGGCGAGGGTAGTCAATAGATCGATCTGTCGGGACCCGGTCCTCGCTGGAGGCAATCATGTTGGAGGAGATCTACGAGGAAGTTCGGCGACAGATGAGCAACTCCATAGATGCTCTGAAGCGCGAACTTGCCGGAATTCGCACCGGCAGGGCGTCGGCTTCCCTGCTCGACGGCATCCGTATTGACTACTACGGCACACCCACTCCCCTGAACCAACTGGCCGTCATCAGCATCCCGGAGCCCAGGCTGGTTTTAGTGCGTCCGTACGAACCGAATCTGATACCCGACATCGAAAAGGCCATTCTCGCCGATAAGAACCTGGGGCTGAATCCATCGAACGACGGTGTCCTCATTCGCCTGCCTATCCCGGAGCTGACCGGTGAGCGCCGTATCGAATTGACCAAGGTTGCCCGCAACCGGGCGGAGGAAGGGCGAGTGGCGGTTAGACACGGCCGCCGCGATGGTCTCGACCTCGTCGATGCAGCCAAGAAGGACGGGGACATTGGCGAAGACCAAGCCCGCTCTGCACAAGATCATATCCAGAAGCTCACCGACGATTTCATTAAACAGGTGGATGAGATTATCGAGTCGAAGGCGAAAGAGATAATGGAAGTGTAGTGGCCGGATGTATTCAGGCGAACCCAAAACCGCTATATACGTGCGTTGGTTCCCCGGGTCTTGGAATTTTGTACTACTCCAGACATTCCGGCCCCGAACTTCCCGATTGCCTTCGAAGAACCCGCTTGAAAGCAGGGGATCAAAGCGGTTGAGGGCACCTCGGCTGCCTTCTTCATCAATCCGTCCCTGACGGGCCCCTGGCTGCCGCGACTGCAGTATGCTTGTTGACCTGTTGTTGTCTACGCGTCCTCGCCAGTGGCTGAAGAACCTGTTCGTCTTTCCCGCTCTGGTCTTCTCCGAACATCTGCTGGAATGGTCGTTCGCCAGTCGCGCCCTCGGAGCTTTTCTCTGTTTCTGGGCTTTGAGCGGCGGCATCTACCTGGTCAACGATCTGCTGGACCTCGAACAGGATCGGCATCACCCTCTCAAATCGAAAAGGCCGCTCGCATCCGGAGCGCTGCCCGTCCCGGCTGCCATTGTCTCCAGCGTCCTCCTGATCGCGGGGGGTGGAGGTTGCGCCTTCCTGCTCGATCGCGATTTCGGATGGGTGACTGTGGTCTACACGGTCCTGAACGTCGCCTATTCCGTCCGCCTCAAGCACGTCGTACTGCTAGACGTGCTGTGCGTCGCCTCGGGCTATCTCCTGCGAGCCCTGGGAGGGGCGGTTGTGATCGACGTGCACATCTCGACCTGGTTCATACTCTGCGCGTTCGCGGTCACCTTGTTTGTTTCTACTATCAAACGCCGGCAGGAGATGGTGCATCTGCGGGGGAGAGCCGAGCGGCACCGCGCCACACTGCGGGAATACTCCCTTCCGTTTCTCGATCAGGTGATCTCCATTTTTACGTCTGCGACTTTGATTTGTTACGCCCTGTACGCAATGGGAGTAGGCGAAGAACCGGGGCAGGCGGACCGAAACATGCAGTGGACCATTCCGTTCGTGCTCTACGGTGTCCTGAGATACCTGTTCCTGGTTTACCGCAGGGAGGAAGGAGCAGAACCAGAGGAAGTAGTGTGGCGGGACCGACCGCTTCAGGCCGCGATTCTACTCTGGCTCGTCGTCAGCATAATCGTGATTTATGCCCGGTAGAGAGTGTGAACCCACACCCTCGGCCAATGTCCGTGAGCAAGGCTGGTGGAGCAGATCGGGATCGAACCGACGACCTCAGGCTTGCAAAGCCCGCGCTCTCCCAACTGAGCTACTGCCCCAAAGAAACAGTGAAACCGAACGTCAGGTCCGACCAATCAGGGCGAAGAGTCGGTTGCCCATCGCTGTGTCGGAGCGGTTCCCCCTTACCTGAAACGCTCGGTGAGCATTCCGAATTCAGGGTTGCACCTCTTCCGTGCCATCATGCTTGAGGACTGCGTGTTACAGGAGGATCTATTTCTCAAAATGGACAACACTCCCCCTCGGAATGTTCCTTATGGTGTTGATTTTTCAAAAGATAGGATCGTACCTACATCTGGTCAACGCGACCTTTCCCCGTTATTGTGAGGTAGGAGAAGAGCATGGCAAGCCCTGTAGTCGTCAGCGCCGTACGCACTGCCACGGGGACCTTTGGGGGTGCGTTGCGCGAGGTCGATACGCAATCACTCGGATCTTCCGTTGTCCAGGCCGTGCTGGCGCGGGGGCAGACTGACCCGGCCGACGTCGACGAGGTCATCATGGGTACGATTTACCAGGGCGGCCTTGGACCGAACGTCGCCCGCCAGGCCGCGGTCGCAGCGGGCGTGCCTTACGACGTGCCGGCGATGACCATAAACAAGCTTTGCGGCTCGGGACTGAAATCGATAGCACTGGGGGCCCAAGCGATCGTCACCGGGGAGGCCGAAGTCGTGGTGGCGGGTGGGGCGGAGAACATGAGCAGAGTACCGTACGGCCTTCAGGGGAGCCGGTGGGGACAGCGTCTCGGTCATGGAGAAGTGACCGATCTGATGATAATGGACGGTCTCTGGGACTGCTTTTACGATTGCCACATGGGGAATACCGCGGAGAACCTGGCAGATCAGTACCGGATATCTCGCGAAGACCAGGACCGCTTTGCGATGCGGAGTCAGGAAAACTATCACCGCGCTCACGCCGCCGGGCTGTTCGCGGACCAAATCGCCCCGGTCATGGTGCCACAGCGCAAGGGGGATCCATCGGTGTTCGACGTCGACGAACACCCGCGCAAGGACACTAGCCTAGAGCGTCTCGGGCAACTCCGCCCCGCGTTTAAAAACGACGGCACCGTGACCGCCGGAAACTCCTCAGGCATCAACGACGGGGCGGCGGCTCTCCTTTTGATGTCGGGCGACCGCGCCCGGCGCCGGGGGGCAGCTCCCGTCGCCTGTGCCAGAGCCACGGCGACCGCGGGAGTCGACCCGAGAATCATGGGGATCGGCCCTGCCCCGGCGATTCGCAAGCTGTTGGGAAAAACCGGTTTGACGCTTGACGACATCGACCTGCTCGAGGTTAACGAAGCGTTCGCCGCCCAGTCCCTGGCCGTAGGTAAGGAGCTGGACTGGGACGAAGCTCGGGTCAACGTCAACGGAGGAGCGATCGCTCTCGGCCACGCCGTCGGAGCGAGTGGGGCCCGTATTGCGGTCACCCTGATTCACGAGATGGTGCGGCGCCGGGCCCGACGTGGTATCGCGGCTTTGTGCATCGGCGGCGGAATGGGCATAGCCACGCTGTTCGAGATCCCGGCCTAAAGGCATCGAGGAGGGGCGTTTTGCATCGAGGGGGGTTTCCGGTATCGCATCCTACCGATCGCAGGGTTTCTCCTCCATACCTTAGCACGGGGTCAAGCTCGCCCTACGACTCCTTACGAGTAGGGGCGCCAGGGCGCAAGGACGAATCCTTCCGCCCTGGTTTGGTTTCCCGGCACGTGCAAAGTTACCTAGGCGGCAACGGCTCCGAGCTCCAGCTCCTCCTCGCCTTCCTGGTCGATTTCCACGCTCGACAAGGATTCGGAATTAAGGGGGCGTTCCAGGATCTGGAGATTCCGCAACTGGATCTCGACGATCGAGTGGGGGTTCTCTTCTTCGTCGCGCCAAGAGTGGCTGCGAAGCCTTCCGGTCAGGAACACGGGAGTCCCTTTACGTAAGCGCTCGGCGCCGAATTCGGCCAGCTTCTGCCATGCGACTATGTTGAAGAAGGACGCTTCGTCCTGCCATTCACCGTCGCGGTCGCGGTAGGATCGGTTGACGGCAATGCGGGCACTGAGCCTGGCGCTGCCGTTGTCGGTGATACGGTACTCCGGATCCTGAACCAGCCTGCCGGCAATGGAGACCTGGTTCACAGCGGGCATCCTCAGTTCGGACATGCTCTGACCTCCCTGGGTATCGGGGATTGGGGGGGATGATCGATGCAGCCCCTTCCGCACGTTCCATGCCAAAGTTCGTGGCACGCCGTAACCCCTTGATGAGCAAGGGGTAGCGGCAAACCAGCCGGAAGGAAGGGGCCTCTGGCCTGTGAACTGCAGGCGACGTCGCTGGGTATCATGCGTAACACCTGGCAAATTGTCGGCCCGGGGACACCAGGTTACATTCCAGGAATTACTGCTGCAGCAAGCGGTTACATCATTTCATCTCCTTTAAAAGACAATGAGCGAGCCGGACACGCGGAACCGCTTGGCCCTGGAGACGAGCCCCTACCTGCGGCAGCATGCAGGCAACCCGGTAAACTGGTATCCCTGGGGAGAAGAAGCCCTGGATTCCGCCCGTTCCCTTGACCGCCCCATCCTGCTTTCCATCGGCTATTCGGCATGTCACTGGTGTCACGTGATGGAGCGTGAGTCATTCGAAAACGACCGCATTGCCGCCCTGATGAACGACATGTTCATCAATATCAAGGTCGACCGCGAAGAGCGACCGGATCTCGATGAGATCTACATGGCTGCGGTCCAGGCGATGACGGGAAGCGGGGGCTGGCCGATGACGGTTTTTCTAACTCCGGACTTGCGGCCATTCTATGGAGGGACCTACTACCCTCCCGAGGACCGCCACGGACAACCTGGATTCCCCAGGGTCATCGCCGCGGTGGCCGACCACTACCGCAATCACAGAGACCGGATCGAGCAGCAGGCAGGGCGTCTGCTGTCCGTCCTTCAGCGGCAAGGCGACCTTGCAGGTCTCGGTGGGGGAGGTCGCGAGCCGGGAGCTTCCGACGCTACGCAGGACGCCGCATTCGAGCACCACGCTCAGACCTTCGATTCCGAGTTCGGCGGCTTCGGCAGCGCCCCCAAATTCCCCCACAGCATGGGGCTTTCGCAGATGTTGCGTTTCTACCTGCGTAGCGGGAATGAGCACGCCTTGCACATGGTGGAGCGCACCTTGGACAAAATGGCGCGGGGCGGGATCTACGATCAGCTAGGTGGTGGTTTTCACCGCTATTCCGTGGACGAGCGCTGGCTGGTTCCGCACTTCGAGAAAATGCTTTACGACAACGCCCTGCTCGCGGTGACGTACCTCGAAGCCTACCAGGTCACGCGCAAGGGCCTTTACCGCAGAGTCGCGGAGGAGACCCTGGACTACGTTCTGCGCGAGATGGCGCAGCCCCGAGGCGGGTACTCCGCAACCCAGGACGCCGACAGCGAAGGGGAGGAAGGCCTGTTTTTCCTGTGGACGAGCGATGAAGTCGAAGGGCACCTTCCCGCGGAACAGGCGCGCCTTTTCTGCCGCTACTACGACGTCACAACCGAGGGCAACTTCGAAGGAAAGAACATCCTCCACGTCAGCTCGGAAATGGCTGATCTGGGGGCATTACTCGGGGTCGAGGTCGATGAACTACAGCGCGCGGTGGCGCTTGGAAGAGAACGCCTGCTCGCGGTAAGGGAGAAGCGCATCCGGCCCGATCGTGACGACAAGATCGTCGTCGCCTGGAACGGTCTGATGATTTCAGCCATGGCGCGGGCTTATGCTGTTCTTGGTCACCGGCGCTACATCGACTCGGGGGACGCCGCTGCAACCTTCATTCTTTCCGAATTGCGCTCGAACACCGGCGCCCTGATGCATTCCTTCAAGGACGGGAAGTCGGGCGGGAGCGGATTCCAGGACGACTACGCCTGTTTCATCAACGGTCTCGTCGATCTGTACGAGGCTTCCTACGAGACCGGGTGGCTGCGGGCGGCAGTCGAGCTGACGGGTCAAATGGTGGAGCGATTCTGGGACCCGGAGGGCGCGTCTTTTTTCTTCACGGAAGCAGGAGCCACCGACCTGATCGTCCGCAGCAGGAACCCTTTCGACAATGCCACGCCTTCCGGCAACTCGATGGCCGCCCTGGCGATGATGCGCCTAGGGGCGCTTACCGGAGATGAATCGCTGTGGGATAAAGGGGTTCGCACGGTTGGTTCGTTTGCAGGGCTCCTGGAGCGATCACCGACGTCCTTCGCGCAGATGGGATGCGCGTTGGATTTCTCGTTGCAGACCCCTCTCGAGATCGCCGTTGTCGGCGAGGGTGCAGGCCCCCAGTCACTCGCCGCCGTTGTTTACGAGTATTTCCTTCCGAACAAGGTGATGTGCGGTTGGCCATCCCGGGCAGGGGGCGACTCGACACCCGAGGAAGCCGAGCGCCTGGTGCCGCTACTCGCCGGAAAGTGTGCCAACAGCCTGCAGGCTGCCTACGTCTGCGAGGAGATGGTCTGCTCGCCGCCGATTGAAGCCCCCCAGACCCTCGCACAGCGACTCGCGGAGAGCGATTCCGGGGGCAGGGCCCGCAGGCGGAGGCGGGGATAGTCCGGAGTCCCGCTCCAAGTGATCCCGATTACCGGAAATTCCTCTTGATCTCCCTGCCAACCGCCAAGTCAATCCTCGACACCATCGGGGCCACACCGATGATCCGGCTGGCCAGGATCTTGCCGGAGAACGGGTCGGAGATCCTCGGGAAGCTTGAAGCCCTCAACCCGGGCGGCAGTGTCAAGGATCGCATCGGTCTCAGCATGATCAGGGCCGCCGAGGAAGCGGGAGTGCTGAAGAGGAGCATGGCGATCGTCGAGCCGACGAGCGGCAACACCGGGATCGCGCTTGCCATGGCGGCCTCGGCGCTCGGATACGATCTCATCCTGACGATGCCGGACAGCATGAGTTGGGAGCGCGTTTCGGTTATGGCTGCGTACGGCGCTCGCATCATCCTTACCCCGGGCGCGGAAGATATGGCAGGGGCCATACGCAAGGCGGAAGAGCTGGTCGCCGCCAACCCGGAGGGAATCTTCATGCCGCAGCAGTTCCGCAACGCCGCGAACCCGCAAATCCACCGCGAGACCACGGCGCGTGAGATTCTCGAAGGGACCGATGGCCAACTCGACGCCTTCGTAGCAGGAGTCGGCACGGGAGGCACTATCTCGGGGGTGGGAGAGGTGCTGAAGCGCGAGGTCCCGGGTGTCCGCGTAATCGCGGTGGAGCCTGAGCGCTCGCCAGTTCTGTCAGGAGGTGAGCCAGGCTTGCACGGCATACAGGGAATCGGTGCCGGCTTCGTTCCCCCGATCCTGCGGCAGGACGTCATAGACGAGGTCGTCCGCGTGACGGACGAGACGGCTTTCGCCTACACCCGGCGATTGGCAAAAGAGGAGGGGTTGCTGGTCGGACCCTCCTCGGGCGCAAACGTCGCGGCAGCCCTGAGAGTCGCCGCAAGTCTGGGCCCTGGGAAACGGCTGGTGACCATCTTTTGCGATACGGGCTTCCGCTACTTCAGCGTCGAGGGTTTCATCCGCGAGGATGCCCCGGCGACTTCCTAGTGGCCCGACACCGGCTACCTGAGAAGAATTACTTTCCGGCTGCTCGTAGCCGACGCGGATCGCATGACGGCGACATAGACACCGCTGGCCAGGGGCAGTCCGGCCCCGTCCCGCCGGTTCCAGGCAACCACATGCCTGCCAGGAGGCATCCTATTCGACGAGGGTCCGCACGCTCTGCCCAAGCAGTATATCTCCAGGTGCGCTGCAGCCGGGGACGTACCACCGGAGCCAGCTACTGGTCGATCCGGTGAGAACTCGACCCGTACCGTGGCGTTGAAGGGGTTGGAGTAGAGCCTTTCGATGCCGAACCGGGGAGGGAGGCCGGCGGAATCAACCGTATGGGTGCTGGTCTCATGGAGTGCCGGGGCGGAAAAACCGCTATCCCTCTCGCTCCCTCACCGATCTCGTAGATGCTAGTGAGGGTCTCGTCGCGGGTCGAAAGTACGTGGATCTCCCCCGAGCCGGCGTTGGTCACGAAGACGCGGTCACCGGAAGGCGAGAAGGAGACGGCCCTTGGATCGACCCCTACCGGCACCTGCCTGACGACGCTCTCCGATTCGGCATCCATCACGATGAGGGCGCCCTCTTCGTGTGCGTCAGGTAGATCCTTCTTTCGCCCGGGGTGGCCGCGACTGCGAAGGAGCCTGCGATCTGCAGATCGATCCTGTTGGAGACCTGCCAGGTCCTGGTGTCTATGACGGTCAGGAGGGAGGATCTAAGCCCGGTCACGTAGAGACGGGAAACGTCGGCGCTCAGCGCCATTTAGCGCGGCTGACCCGCGACCGGCACCGAGTGCAGCAGGGCTCCGGGTCCGTCGATAACCAGAACGCGATCGTGGCGCAGATCGGATACGGCGACTACATCCTCGAGTGCGGTGATCCCGTACGGAACCGCCCCGCTCTCAAGGGCGGATCCGGGTCGCCTCCCGGTCGCCTCCCGGGTTGCGGTCTCTATGGCCGCCTCCGGGACTGACGGATTCCGGCTGATAATGAACTCGAGAGCCGGGCTTCTGGCCTGGAATTTCAGCTTCGAAAAGAGTTCTACAGGGTCGCATCGGCAGCATGAGGACGGCGTCCGCAGCAATGTATTCGCTTTTGCCTACCCGCACCGAAAGCGCCGCCGCAGCGACGTTTTCACCGCGGGCAAGCACCGTGTAGGGGCCGCGGCAAGGGGTGTTGGCGAGTTCTGCGAACGGCCACATGTAGGGGTATCCCTGACGCCTGAATCCGGTGGTGATTTCCACTCCGGCCAGCTCCTCCCCGGCGCCGACGGATAGGGTGGTCGCAGGATCCTCGCGATCGAAATGGTCGTAGTACTCCCGCGGGAACCCGATGCCGACCCCGGAAAAAATCCCAGAGAAATTGTCCTCGTCGGTGCGTCCCGAAAGCGGGGCGATCTGCAGGCGATATCTGCCGGGCAGGAGGCCTGAAAGCAGGAATTCCTCCCTGCGGGGCCGGCTGCGGTTTCCGAGTTCGGGAAAGGCTCCGGACAAGGTGGCGTAGCACTCACCCGAAGACGGGGGTGCCTTCGACATCGGTGATTCGGCCGGCGATTGTTCCCTGTCGAAAGGGCAAAGGTGGGAGCAGGGTACATCATCGAAACCCGGCGATGTCGTCTGCTTCGAGGGTGAATTCTTCGCCCGGACCGCCGTCGTTGTAGAATGGATTCATGGTCGGGCGAATCGCCGGCGGTCCCTCGATGCGGGTGTGGTCGAGCCCGAGCAGGGGCCTATCTCGTGGACGGCCACGTCGCGCAACTCGACGGCACCCGGCTGCGCACCATCCCCGAAAGTGAAGTCGCGACCGTTGAAGACGATGTCGGCGTCGGCGACCTTCCCGGTCTCCGGATCGGAGTGGATCCGGGTGACCGCGATCAGGCCCGTCCCCGGGGGCGCCTGTATGGACCGCCTTGCAGGTTCACGCGATGCGGTCCGCTTTCTCACCTTTCAGCATCTCGTCAACGGCGAATTCGTACCGCGTGCAGATCAGCCGTGAAGTTTCAGCGTTGAGGCGGCTTCGCACCTGCCGACGAAGATGCGCTCGGCATTCTCCACCGGGCCCTCCAGATCGAATTGATGGAGCGTCGTTGCCGCCCCCAACGAGGGCACAACCTGTTGCAAACAGCACCACCAGCGCCGCTTATCAGCCCGCGGAGGAGCGCGTTCTTGCGGCTTTGCGGTTTCATCAGCTTATGGTCCGGTATAACCTGTATGGCGCGTGAAAGTTCCCCCTCGCCCGAATGTTTCCCCTGCTTCAGGTAGCCACAACGCCATGGCGATAAGAACGCGGGCAGGGCCGCTTCGTTGACACTCGGAAAGGGGGTGGATACATTCCCAAAGACCAAAAAAACGTCAGCCGGGTATGTTGAGCTCGGACAAGGGTTTCCCCGCATGATGATGCGGATCGGCGATCTGGCAGCGCGCGCCGGGGTATCGACCCGCACGGTACGCTACTACGAAGAGCTCGGGATGGTCGAGCCCCAAGAGCGGACCATTGGTGGCTTCCGGCTCTACTCCTCCGAGCAGTTGCGTCGTCTCGAGATCATCCAGAGTCTGAAAGCCCTCGGCTTTGAGCTCGATCGCATAGGCGAGATGTTCAGCCTGCGACGCAAGGCCGGGACCGGGGGCGAGCTGGCCACGGCGATGATCGAGCTTCTCGACGCGCAGCAGCGCGAGATCGAATATAAACTCGCCCACTACACCGAAATGCGGCAGCGCACCGCACGCGGAATCGAAGCGCTGAAGGGGTGTCTGCGGTGTTCGATCAAGGTGTTCGAGCGCGATTGTCAAAATTGCGAGGTGTACCAACGCATCGAAGATGTACCCGATCTGGTCGATTGCGCGATCTATAAGAGCTGACTTCCGGCAATTTAACGGGAACCTGAAAAGCGATGATTACTGTCACCGACGGCGCCGCCGTCAAGATCCAAACCCTGCTCGAGAAGGAAGGGGACCCGACCCAAGGCCTGCGCGTGGCCGTACGCGGGGGCGGTTGCTCCGGATTCCAGTATCAACTCGAATTCGAGGAAGCTCCCGGAAAGATGGACCAGGTGGTCGAATCGAACGGCGTCCGCGTCTTCGTCGATCCCAAGAGCAGCCTCTACCTCAACGGAGTCGTATTGAACTTCGACGACGGGTTGATGGGTTCCGGGTTTCAGATCGAGAATCCCAATGCCCGCACGACCTGCGGCTGTGGCGAATCCTTCAGCGTCTAGTTACACCCGCCACCCTCCTGCACCCCACGCTCCGATATACCTCGACAACCTGGCGACCACGCCTGTCGATCCGAGGGTGCTGGAAGCAGTCCTGCCGTTCCTGGAAAGCCATTTCGGCAATGCCTCGAGCACGACCCACGGGTTCGGTTGGCAAGCTGCCGATGCCGTGGCCACCGCCCGTGCCGAGGTCGCTCGGCTCATCGGCGCGAAAGAACGCGAAATCGTCTTCACCAGCGGTGCCACGGAAGCAAACAACCTCGCCCTGAAGGGTTTCGCCCAAGCCAGCGACCGTCCCGGAGGCAGGATCATCACCTGTGCGACCGAACATCCTTCGGTCCTGGACTGTTGCGCGTCGCTGGAAAAGCGCGGCTTCGAGATCGTCGTGTTGCCGGTCGACAGGTACGGAATTCTCGATCCCGGGGAACTGCGCGCGGCCGTTTCGGAGGATACCCTGCTCATTTCCGTCATGGCCGCCAACAACGAGCTGGGAACCATCCAGCCGCTTGCGGCTATCGGCGAGGTGGCGCGAGAATTCGGCGTGCCCTGGCATTGCGATGCGGCGCAGGCGGTCGGCAAGATCCCCCTCGATGTCGACGCCCTCGGCATAGACCTGTTGTCGGTCTCGGCACACAAGCTGTTCGCTCCGAAAGGAGAGGGGGCGCTCTTCGTGCGCTCGAATCGGCGCCCGCGCCTGCGCCTTTCCGCGCAGCTCGAAGGTGGGGGACAGGAGAGGGGAGTGCGCTCGGGTACCATCAACGTACCGGGTGCAGTCGGACTCGGTACGAGCTGTGAGATCGCCCGTCTCGAGATGGCTGCGGAGGCAGTGCGCCTCAGCGCTCTGCGCGATGACCTGCAGCGCAAACTCGAGGCCTCAGGAACGGCGGTCGCCAATGGTCACCCGGAGCTACGACTCCCGGGCTGCCTAAGCCTCCGCTTCCCAGATGTCGACAGCGGGAGTTTGATGAACGGCCTGCGCGACAAGGTCGCGCTTTCTTCCGGATCGGCCTGCAAATCGGGAGGCGCCGGGCCCTCTCATGTCCTCAAGGCGATCGGACTTGACGATACGGCCGCCGCAGAGACCGTGCGCTTCGGGCTCGGTCGCTTTACGACTGAGGAAGAGATCGAGTCGGCGGGGAATTTCATCCTTTCTGCGATCGCCAAGGAGCGGGAGTCCATGGCCGCGGCGTAGGTCGAGACCAGCACCGACCGGACCGCGGGGTTGCACGTGGTGGGAACACGCTATAGATAATTATCCGACATGATTGCAGATGAAAACTCAGAATTACAGTCCATATCCCCAAACGAAATCCCAATCAGGAGTTAAAAAATGTCTGTCACTTCGAGTCAGCTGCTCGACAGGATAAAGCGGCATATTACCGAAGCCAGCCCCGAGTCGGTGCATCGCGGATTGCAGTCCGGGGAGGCTCGGCACCTCATCGACGTTCGCGAGCGGGACGAGGTCCTGGATGGATACATCCCGGGTGCCAATTTGATCCCCAGGGGATTCCTCGAGCTCAACATCGAGGAGGATGTCACCATGGACAGGGATGCGAGCATCGTACTCTACTGCGCCGGCGGCAATCGATCGGCCTTGGCCGCCCGTGATCTGGAAGAGATGGGTTACGCCAACGTCAGCTCGATGATCGGCGGCATCAAAGGCTGGAAAGACGCCGGCTACGGAATCGAGCAGAACGGGCTCCTGTCTGCGGAAGATCTCCAGCGCTACTCCCGTCACATCCTGCTGCCCGAGGTGGGGGAGCAGGGGCAGCAGGAGTTGCTTAAAGCCAAGGTGCTGTTGATTGGAGCAGGAGGACTCGGATGTCCCACAGGGCTCTACCTTGCCGCCGCCGGGGTCGGCACCATCGGCCTCGTTGATGCCGACGTCGTTGACAAGAGCAATCTGCAGCGCCAGGTGCTGTTCGGGGAATCGATGGTCGGGCAGCCGAAGGTCGAGGCGGCCAAACAACGCCTCCTCGACCTCAACCCGGGAGTGGAGATCCGTGCCCACAACGAGCTGCTGACCTCGGACAACGCCATGGAGATCCTGCCGCAGTACGACATCATAGTCAACGGATGCGACAATTTCCCGACGCGGTATCTCGTGAACGACGCCGCCGTGCTTGTGGGCAGGCCGGTGGTCGACGGCAGCATCTTCCGTTTCGAAGGACAGGCGACCGTGTACAACCCGGCCGCAGGGGGACCCTGCTACCGCTGCCAGTATCCGGAACCTCCCCCTCCCGGCGAGGTTCCCAGCTGCGCCGAAGGAGGTGTGCTCGGAGTGTTGCCGGGGATCGTCGGGGTGATCCAGGCGACCGAGGTCGTCAAGCTCATAATCGGCAAGGGGTCCTCCCTGGTCGGCCGGCTCGTGCTCTACGACGCCCTGGACATGACCTTCCGCGAGCTCAAGCTCCGCCGCGATCTCGAGTGCCCGGTATGCGGGGAGAACCCCTCGATTTCCGAGCTGATCGACTACGATCAGTTCTGCGGCCTGCCCTCGCACGAAGCGGCGGGATAACAGGCGACTGGAGCAGGAACCATCATCCGGGCGCTGCTCGTGGCATGCAGGGGGGCGTCCGTGCTGTTTCCGATGGTGGTCAGGGTAACCCCCGCCTGTCAGATGGGGCAAGATGACCCGGCAAGTCGAAAACCTGATTCTCGCTCTCGAGGAGCGGTGCGAAGGCGACCCCGTCCTCGACTTCGAGTACCTGTTCGGCAATGCCAATGATGTAGAGGTCGAATTGGGAATCGGAAAGGGGCGCTTTCTGATCGATGCCGCCCAGTGCAACGAAAACACGAACTATTTCGGCGTCGAGTGGGCGAGCAAGTACCTGAGGATCGCCCACCAGCGATGTCTCAGACGCCAGCTGAGAAATGTGAGGCTGGCGCGGGCAGATGCACGGGAGTTCGTCGAATTCTTCCTGCCTGCCGACTCCATCAAGGCCTACCACATCTATTTCCCCGACCCCTGGCCGAAGAACCGCCACCACAAGCGCCGCCTGATCAACAGCGAATTCATCGCCGAAATCGAGCGCACCCTGATCCCTGGAGGCCGGCTGTGGATGGCTACCGACCATGTAGAGTACTTCGAGGTCATGCTCGAGGTACTGGGGAAGTTCCCGCGGCTGCGGGCGGTCGAAGCGGAGTGGGAAGGGGTTCCCACCAACTACGAAGAGAAGTACCAGGCCCGGGGCATGGTCATCAATCGGCAGGTTGTAGAGCTGGCCTGAGCGGGAATTCCACCCGCATTCTCCTCATCCATAGATACCAGTTGCTTAAGGAAGTGGCGGGGCAGAATCGGCATTCGTCCCCAAGGCGGAGACCGGATATTTGCCTTGACATCCCTTTCTGGGGAACCGTATACTATCTCTGGGGTGTAAAGTGGTGTAAAAAGGTGGATGGTGGGGGGAAGAGAAAGCGGTTCGCAGAAGGTGGAGGCCAGTGGCTCAGTTTTTTCTCGGGGAATACGACGTACCGGTCGACGACAAGAGCCGCATCTTTCTCCCGGCGGAGTTGCGACGCAAGCTGCTTCCCGAAGATGGCGACACTCTGGTAGTGACACGGGGGTTGGATGGCTGTCTCAACGCCCACCCACATCAAGCCTGGAGCGAGATCGCCACGAAAATAGCCGATCTGCCCCATACCGATCAGAATGCCCGCCAGTACTACCGCGTGGTTTTCTCGCAGGCAGCGGAGGTGAGGCTCGACCGGCAAGGGAGGGCCACCCTTCCGAAAAAACTGCTCGATCGTGCAGGCATTTCCGAACGGATGGTAATCGCAGGAGCCGGGAGAAAGCTCGAGTTCTGGGAGCCGGAAGCCTGGAATTCCTACCTGGCGCCTGCCCAGGCGGGACTAACCCAATCCGCGGAAGGCTTGCGGCTTTGAGTTACCGAACCCTGAAGCAAACGGATCGACGCAATGGAATACCACCGGCCGGTCATGGTGAGGGAGGTCGTCGCCGGCCTCGTCAACGACCCTGCAGGGGTGTATGTCGACGCTACAGCCGGAGGTGGGGGACACAGCCGCGCGATCCTTGGGCGACTTGCCCAGGATGGCCGGCTCATCGCGATAGACCGCGATCCGGAGGCGATCGCCCGTCTGCGGCAGATTGCCGGGGAGTTTTCAGGCCGCATGGTGGTCCATCAAGGCAATTTCCGCGACCTGCCGATCCTGCTGGAGGAGACTGCAGAGGCGACTGCCGTCTCCGGGCTTCTGTTCGATCTGGGAGTATCCTCGCACCAGATCGACGAATCTGGCCGCGGTTTCAGCTACCGGGAGACCGGTCCCCTCGACATGCGCATGGACCGCGGCGCCGGGGTCCATGCGGGCGATCTGCTGGCGGAGGTCTCGGAAGCCAACCTGTCCGATTTGATCAGGCGCTACGGCGAAGAGCGCGGCGCGCGCCGGATCGCCCGGGCAATCTGCATCCGAAGAGACTGCAATGGAATGAGATCGACCGGCGACCTGCGGGCCGCGGTCGAATCCACGCATCCGCAGATGCGGAACAAGACGCTGGCTCGGGTGTTTCAGGCCCTGCGCATCGCCGTCAACGACGAGTTGAAAGCGCTGGAATCGGGGCTGAGTTCCGCCATGGAAATGCTGACGTGCAAAGGCCGATTGGCGGTAATTTCCTACCACTCCCTGGAGGACAGACTCGTGAAGTCAGCGCTCGCCGCGAGGATAAAGGGCTGCACCTGTCCCCCGCGGATTCCTGTCTGCAGGTGCGGGGGCAAACCGTCGTTCCGCTCGGTCCACCGGAGGCGAACGGCGACCGCCGAGGAAACAGCCGCAAATCCCCGTGCTCGCAGCGCCGGACTGCGGGTATTCGAAAAGCTGCCCGTCTAGGCCGCACACCGGCAACGGGAACGGAGCCATGTATTCGTTTCAGACACTGAAAGCCTATGTGACCGCGATCGCCGCCGGCGTTGCGCTGACGATCCTGTACGTCTGGGGCAAAGTGGAAGTCGCCGAGTTGATGGGAGACATCGACGGGGCCGAAGCGGAAATCGCCTCCCTCAGGGATGAGCGCATCCGGCTGATGGCGGAGGTGGTCAGGGCGAAGAAGCCAGGAGTCATTGTTCGCCGGGCGGAATCGGAGCTGAGGATGATACCGGTGCATCGGCTGGTCGGCGGAGGAAGTGGCGATGACTGACCGGCAAGGCGAGTGCCGGATACCGGAAGCGGGAAAGCTCCAAGGTCGTTCGCGGCTGCGCCTTGTTTTTCTTGCCGGGGCGATGTTCTGGGCACTTCTGGTCGGCAGGCTGGTGCAGGTGCAAGCGGTTCAGCACCACAGCTACGCGGAGAAGGCCATGCAGCAGCACGACCGCTGGGTGGATATCGCCGCCAGCAGAGGGCGCATTTTCGACCGTGAAGGGAGAGTGCTCGCCCAGGACGTCCCGGCGACATCCTTCTACTGCCACCCTTCCGAGATTCGACAACCGCAGGAGGTTGCCCGTCATTTCGCCGCAAAAACGGGCCGCAAACCCGAGATGATTCTCGATGAGCTGAACGGTAAGCGGCCGTTCGTCTATCTAGCCAGACAGGTTCCGGAAACGGAGGCAGCCGCATACCGCCCGTCCGGAATCGAGGGCATCCGCGAGCAAAAGGGGACGTGCCGCTATTACCCGTTCGGATCGGTGGCCGGCCAGCTGTTGGGGTTTGCCGATATCGACAAAAAGGGCCGCGAGGGGGTGGAGATATCCTACGATTCCGCCCTTCGGGAGACTACCGGTAAAAGGCTGACCAAGGTGGACAGGCGCGGACGGCAGCTTTCAGTGCACAATCGAGAACAGCTGGCACCGCAGGACGGTTCGAGCCTAACTCTCACGATCGACGCGGTATACCAGGATATCCTCGAAGAGGAGCTCGCACGGGCCGTCGATTCGACCCGTTCCGAAGGTGCCTATGCCATCATCTCGCAGCCCCATACCGGAGAGATCTTGGCGATGGCCAGTGTTCCACTCTTCAATCCCAACGCACCGGGAAAGTTTCCAGCCGAAATACGCCGCAACCGGGCGATAACCGATTCCTTTGAACCGGGTTCGACCTTCAAAGCGATAACCGCTGCCTCGGTTTTCGAAGAGGAACTGGCGATCCCGAATACCCTCGTCTACTGTGAAAACGGATCGTTCAGGCTGACCAACGGCGATATTGTCCGGGACGTGGGAAAGCATGGCTGGCTCACCGCCAGTGAAGTCCTGGTAAATTCGAGCAACATCGGGATGATGAAGATCGCCCGCCGCCTACAGCGCCCCAGGTTTTACGAATACCTCCGCAACTTCGGATTCGGAACGCGAACCGCTCTCGGTCTGCCTGCCGAAAGCGGCGGTCTTCTCAGGAATGCGCGCAAGTGGTCCGATCGCTCCCTCGAAACTATCGCCATCGGGCAGGAGGTTTCGGTTACCGCACTGCAGATGGTGCAGGCCTTCGGAGCCATTGCCAACGGCGGTCAGCTGATGGCTCCGCAGATCCTGCGCGTGATGGACGATGGCGGAGGCGGAAGAACCGTCGTCAAACCGAATGTGATCCGCCGGGTGATCTCGGAGAAGACCTCGTCGACCATGAGGGAGATTCTCGCCGAGGTCGTGCGCGATGGCACGGGGCGGATGGCGAAGATCCCCGGAGTCGACGTGGCGGGCAAAACCGGTACGGCGCAGCGGGCTGCCAAACAAGGCAGGGGGTACGCGAAGGATGAGTACGTCGTTTCCTTTGTCGGGTTCCTGCCTGCTCGACAGCCTGAGTTTCTCTGCCTGATCGTGATGCTCAATCCACGAACCGAGAAGTGGGGCGGCCGGGTTGCAGCCCCGGTTTTTCGCCGCGTCATGGAGCGTGTCTACTTTCAGGGAAGGATCAAGAGGCCGCGCGCGCCGGAGAGCGGGCAACCCCCCGCCTTGGCCGCCAGGGCAACTCCCGTGCTTCCCGACCTGCGGGGATTGAGCCCGGAAACCGCCCGCTACCACGGGAGCATCAGGGGACTGGCCGTCCACTTCGCCGGGGAAGGCACTACCGTCATTTCCCAGGATCCGACGCCTGGTTCCGTGGTAGCGGACCGGGTCGCATGCACGCTCGGCCACCCCCGCGAGGTCCTCTTTCCCCCGACCGGCATGCCGGTGCGGCAGTCCGTACTCCTGGCCAAGTTTGCCCAGCGGCCGCTGGCGTATTCACAATGAGCACCTCCACGAGCTCTCTTGGCTACTTGCTGGAAGTCCTGCCCGATGCCCGGGTAACGGGAGAGGTCGGTATCGAAATCGGAAGCATAGCCTGCGACTCCCGTTCCGTGCGTCCCGGTGGCCTTTTCGTAGCCATCAGCGGCGGCGAGGAAAGGGACCGGCACGAATACGTCGAAGATGCGGTGGCGCGCGGGTCCGCTGCGGTGGTAGTGGAGAGAGCTGCCCGGACGGGATCCGCTACCGTGATCGAGGTCGGCGACTGCCGCCAGGCCCTGGCGAAACTCGCCGCCCGCTTCTACGGAGAACCTTCGCGCCAGCTGTGCACCGTGGGGGTTACCGGAACCAACGGCAAAACCACGACGGCGATGCTGATCCGTGCCATCATCGATCGTTCCGGTCGTTCCTGCGGTTACCTCGGGACGCTGGGCAGCCTCGCCTCGGACTTCATGGAACCGCTTGCGAACACGACTCCAGAAGCATCCGAACTGCACCGGGAATTGCGCGCCATGGTCGACGCCGGACGCTCGGCGGTGGCACTCGAGGTTTCATCCCACGCCCTCGCCCTCGGCCGTGTCGACGGCATCCGGTTCGATGCCGCGGTTTTCACCAACCTGACCCGAGATCACCTGGATTTTCACTGTTCCGAAGAGGCGTACTTCGAGGCCAAGAAAAAGCTGTTCGATCTCCTCAAGCCGCACTCATCGCCTTGCGCCGCGGTCAATCTCGACGACCCTTGCGGAAGGCGTCTGAGTCGGAGTCTCGATGGTTCGGCGCTGACGTTCGGAAAGGGCGAAGATGCGGATGTTCGGTTGTTGTCTGCCTCCGGGGCGCGGGGAAGAACCTCACTTTCGCTGCTTACTCCCCAGGGGAAAATCGCTGTCCACACCGGGTTGACGGGGAGTTTCAACTGTTCCAATGCCATGGCGGCCGTCGCCTGCGGCCTCGCTCTCGGTATCGATGCGGATACGATTGCCGCGGCCCTCGCGGAGTTCGAAGGCGTACCGGGCCGCTTCGAGCGCATTGACGAAGGACAGCCGTTCGAGGTGATAGTCGATTACGCGCACACACCTGCCGGGCTCGAAACGGTTCTGAATACGGCGCGGGAACTCACCAGAAAAAAGCTGGTGTGCCTCTTCGGGTGCGGCGGCGACCGCGACCGGGGGAAGCGCCCGGAAATGGGGAGAATCGCGAGCGAGTTGGCGGATGTGGTCTTCCTCACTTCGGACAATCCCCGGCGCGAGCCTCCCGAACGGATAATCGATGATATAGCCGCCGGGATGAGCGCCCCGGGAAGGGCGCACCTGTTTACCGACCGGCGCGAGGCGATCGGCAGGGCGCTGCATGTCGCCAAAGACGGCGACATGGTGGTGCTGGCGGGAAAGGGCAACGAAACCCACCAGGTTTTTGCTGATCACGCAATCGATTTCGACGATCGCCACGTCGCTCGGGAGTGGCTGAGGCAACGAGGGACGGGAGGGGGGGGAGGCTGAATGGAAGGGGTCACTGCCGGGGAGATCCGTCAATGGATCGACGGGCAATGGGTTGGGAAAGGGGCTGATGGCATAGCACCCACAGGCATCAGTACCGATACCCGGACCTTGCAGGAGGGGGAGGCGTTCCTCGCCCTGCGCGGTCCGAGCTTCGACGGCAACCGGTTCGTCGAGGAGGCCTTCGATCGCGGGGCTTGCGCCGCCATCGCAGACTCCTGTGAGGGTGTCGGCGGCCAGCCGGTGTTGCGAGTGGCCAACACTCTCAAGGCCCTGGGAGAGATCGCCAAACAGTACCGCAGGCGGTTCGACCTTCCCGTCGTAGCGATCACGGGAAGCGCCGGCAAGACGACGACCAAGGAGATGACCGCCGCAGTCCTGGGACGTACCATGAAGGTCCTCAAGACGCTAAACAGCGAAAACAACGAAGTCGGGGTGCCGTTGACGCTTTTGGGCTTGACAGGCGAAGTTGAAGCAGTTGTAGTTGAATTGGCGGCGCGCAAGGCGGGAGATATTCGCTACCTTTGCGAGGTCGCGCAGCCGACCATCGGGGTCCTGCTGAACATCGGGACCGCGCATCTCGAGTTTTTTGAAACTGTAGAGGGGGTGGCCAAAGCCAAAGGGGAACTCCTGGATTATATCGGGGACGAGTCTTCATTGGCTCTCGTCAACGTCGATGACTGTGTCGTAGCCAGGGAGGTCATGAAGAAAAAGGGGAGACTCCTCGGCTTCAGTCTCGATAGTGAGAGTCATTTTTGTGGGGAGGGACTTGTTCTTGACCAGGAGGGCCGCGGCCACCTCTCTCTACAGAACATCCGCATTGACCTCCGGATTCCCGGAAGGCACAATGTATACAACGCCCTGGCCGCAGCCGCGGTAGGGGATCTCTGTGGCGTTCCGGCGCCCGAGATCGAATGCGCTCTCGCCGAATTCGAACCTGCCTCGATGCGCTCCGAGGTTTTATGGAAAAACGGTACGTGCCTCATCAAGGATTGTTACAACTCCAATCCCGGGTCTGCAAAAGCCGCCCTCGATCTGCTCGGTGATATGCAGTTGGCGAACGGTGGCAGGCGTGTCGCTGCACTAGGCGATATGCTCGAGCTCGGCGACTCGGCACCGGAGCTTCACGCGGAACTCGGCAGGCTGGCTAGCAGAGCGGGTGTCGAGTTGCTGTTGACGTGCGGGCAGCTCAGCCGCTCTACCCACTTGGGAGCTCTTGAAGAAGGCCTCCAAAACGCGCGGCACATTGAAAACAAGGCCGAGCTCACCGTGCAGCTCTGTGCGGAGGTTCGTCCGGGAGATGTAGTCCTCATCAAGGCATCGCGCGTGGCGGCCTTCGAAGAGGTCGCCGAGAAGTTACTTGTTTCGCTTCAGACAGACCCTTTGTAAATTTAACATCAAGGCCTCTTAAAAGCGGTCATTTCGCCCAAGGGCGAGTTAGGGCAGGTGAAGTTCCCGCTTCATCTGGCCCCTCCGGGTTTCCTCACCCGGTGTCCGGCACCCCCACGCAATGACTCGCGCCCTGCCCGGATGCACTGCCGCGCAGTTCGGCAGTGACAGCGCAGGTCGCGGCTTCTCCCTCTTCCGACCGCAGGTCCGCTTGCGGATCTGTAGCAGTTGTGACCGCGGGTCGCAGGCGGCGTCGACCGCACGTCCCGCGGGTCGAAACGGAATCGGCAAGACCGTGAATGCCGCACAGCGCGCAAGCAACCAGATTCTTCTGATCGCAGTTATCTTGGTCGGCCTCGGAGTGGTGATGGTCTATAGCTCCAGCTCCGTCCTGGCGGAAACGCGTTACGCCGACAGCAGCTTCTTCCTGGTAAGGCAGATAATCAGGGCGGCCATAGGTCTCGGCATCATGTTCATCCTGTCTCGCCTGCCGCTGAAGATCTGGCAGCGAGCCGCCCGCCCCATGATGCTCGCAGGGCTCGCCCTGCTGGTTCTGGTTCTGGTCTTCGGGCAGGGAAAGGGAGCGTCGCGATGGCTGCCCTTTCCCCTTCCCCTGGAGAAGTTTCGCCTGTCGTTTCAACCTTCCGAATTCGTGAAGCTCGCCCTCGTTCTCTACTTGGCCGATGTCATGGTGCGTCATCAGCAGCGGATGGGAGACTGGCGCACCGGGCTTCTGCCCCGTCTGCTGATTCTTGGCGCGGTCCAGGTGCTCATCGTCCTGCAGCCGGATCTGGGCACGGCCATCGCCATCGGAGTCATCTCGATGATCATGCTCTGGCTCGGAGGGGCAGGGGCGGGTCACCTTGCCGCCGCGGCCGGGGCGGTGGTCCCATTTGTCGCCTGGTCCCTGGTCAGTTCTCCCTACCAGATGCAGCGTTTGACCAGCTTCCTTCACGGTGCCGATCCCCGGGGAGCGGGCTTTCAGGTCTCCCAGTCGCTGCTCGCTCTGGGCAGCGGTGGGTTTTTGGGGGTCGGCCTGGGTGACAGCGTCCAGAAGTACTTCCTGCCCGAGCCGCACACTGACTTCGTCTTTGCCTTTATCGGGGAAGAACTGGGGCTGGCGGGCTCGCTGAGCGTGATCGCCCTCTTCGCCGCCGTCGCCATCCACGGATATCGCATCGCCTGCGATGCCCAGACCTATCACGGATTCTTGGTCGCGGCCGGGATCACGGTCATGATCTCGGTGTATGCGGCGATCAACGTCGGCGTGGTCACCGGCATTCTGCCGACCACGGGACTGCCGCTGCCGCTGGTCAGTTACGGAGGTTCCTCACTGCTGTGGAATCTCAGCGGAATCGGGATTCTCGCCGCGGTCGCCCGAGAGACCGGGCAGCCCCCGTCACCGTTTTCCGCAGCAAGGCTGTCCCGGTTCGGCAGCCTTCTGCGAAGGCTGAGGCCGCTCAGAGCCGCGCAGTCGACCCCTGGAATGCCGGTCGTGGCGAATGCTTCGGTGGCGGTGCGATGAGACTGAACGACCAGCGACTGCGCGCCTTGGCGGACTCCGGCGCCCATGTCCATCTCGTCGGAGTCGGCGGCGTGGGTATGGAGGGTCTGGCCCGTCTGCTGATGCAGCTCGGATGCAAGGTCAGCGGATCGGACCGGGATCCCTCGCCGGCGCTGGACAATCTGGAAGCGGACGGCGTCGCGGTGCAGGCCGGGCACAGCGCAGATTTCGTCTGCGAAGATGTTTCTCTCATGGTCTACTCAGCCGCGGTGCCACGGGAAAACCCGGAATTGGCCGCGGCTCGCCTCCTCGGTATCGACACCGTTTCCCGGGCACGGCTGGTAGCCGATCTGTCGCACTCGTTCCGCACGGTCGCCGTAGCCGGCACCCACGGCAAGACGACGACGGCCAGCATGCTGTTCGAGATCCTGCGGGAAAGCGGCTGTGATCCCTCCCGCCTCATCGGTGGCCGCAAAGACGGTCGCGCTCTCGCCGGACTGGGAAGCGGTGAGCTCCTCGTCCTCGAAGCGGATGAATACGACCGCGGTTTTCTGCACCTGAAGCCGTGGATGGCCCTCATAACAAACGTCGAGGCCGAGCATCTCGTCGACACCTACCGCAGCGAAGAGGAGGTCGTCGACGCTTTTGCGGAGTTCGCCTCAGGGACGCCTGCCGGCGGGCTCCTGCTTCTCAACGGCGATGATCCGGGGTGCCGGACCGTTTCCGGAAGGCTGGCGGGAAAGTCTGTCGCGGCCTTCGGCATCGATCCGTCAAACGAGTACCGGCCCGAGGAGATCGAACTTGCGGCGCTCGGAAGCCGTTTCAGGCTGAGTACCGATTCGCCAACAGGGGAGGCGGTCGAAATCTCGGTCGGCGTGCCAGGTCGTCACAACGTGATGAACGCGGCTGCGGCTGCGGCCGCAGCCCATTCGCTCGGGGTCGACGCCGAGGCGATCAGGTCGGCCCTTTCCGGTTTTACCGGAGTCGAGCGGCGCTTCGAGATCAAGGGAGAAGCCGGCGGCATTCTCGTCGTCGAAGACTACGCCCACCACCCGACCGAGGTCGGCGCGGCCATTGAGGCCGCCCGGGTCATGAAGAGGCCGGTAACCGCGACATTCCAGCCGCACCTGTTTTCGAGAACACGGGTGTTCCTGCAACAGTTCGCCGCGGCGCTGATGGCAGCTGACCGCGTCTTTCTCACCGACGTGTACGGAGCCCGGGAGAGCGGGGCAGAGGGAGGGAGCGCCGGCTCCCTGCGCGATGCCATGAGGCAGCATGGGTATGAACCGGTTCAGTACACTCCGAACAAGCTCGATCTCCCGGCCGCAGTAGCGGCGGTCTGCGTTCCCGGCGATCTCGTTCTCTTTCTCGGTGCGGGGGATATCGGAGAGGCGGCGAAGAAGACGGTCGATCTCCTGGCGAGGCAAACAGGTTCAGGGCCCCGACCGTGACGCGACGCTTGCGAGCCCGACGAATGGTGAGAGTCGGAGGAGCCTATCCGCACAGGGAGGGGAGCGGCACGCGCGGTCGCAGGTTGCTCGTCGCCGTAGTAGCCGCGGCCGCGGTCGGCGGGGCAGCATGGGTTGGCGCGGAGATCTCCGAATCGAGGGATTTGCGGCTCGCGGCGCTCGAGGTTCGCGGACTCCGAACCTTGTCGGGTGCGGACATTCGTGCCGCCAGCAGACTGCGGGCGGGGGACAACATTTTCGCCGTGGACCTCGATTCGCTGGCCAGCCGACTCGAGGAGCTGCCCTGGATCAGGAGCGCGCGCGCTCACGTGCGTCCTCCCGATCGCATTTACGTTGCTGTCAAAGAGCGGCGGCGCTTGGCCTGGCTCGACGCAGGCGGCGATCCCTTCGGGGTCGATGCCGAGGGAATAGTCCTGCCCGCCCGCCCGCTGCCCGGGGAGCGAATCGCCGACCTCGACCTGCCCGTGATCCGGTGTGAGGGCGCCGGCTGGGACTCGCTGCAATCCGGAGATGTGATCCCCGATTCGTCGCTCTACGCGATTCTGGGCTGGCTGACCGAAGCGGTGCATGGAGACAGCTCCTTCAGCCGCAACGTTTCGACGATCGAACCGCTGTCGGACGGAGCCCTGGCTCTGAGGATGGTTGCTGACGGCTTGGAGGTCAGGGTGCCGGCGACCGAGGCGGCAAAGCACATGCGTCTCCTGAAGCGGATGATGAGCCGGATCTACGGGAAGAAGGGTTTCCCCCCTGCGTACGTCGACCTGCGTTACGACGGCCAAGTCGTCGTCGGACCGCGTCTCGCCGCCAAAACCAGGCGTCGTCGACAGATGGGCGGTTGATCAATGCGACGCGACAACAGAGTAGTTGGGCTCGATCTCGGAACGACCAAAATCTCCGTCGTCATTGCAGAGCTCGGAGCGGAGGGTGTCGAAATCATCGGGTACGGGCGCACCCCCTCCGATGGCTTGCGCAGGGGGACGGTTGTCGACGCGGAAAAGACCGTGCAAGCGGTGAAGGGGGCGGTGCACCAGGCCGAGCTGATGGCAGGTATTGAAATAGAGGCCGTGTATGCCGGCATCTCAGGTGAACACATTCGTGGTTTCGACAGCCGGGGCTCGATCGCGGTAGGCGACGACGGCGGGCTCGAGATCACCGAGGAGGATCGAAACCGAGTCGTCGAAGCCGCCCGGACCGTGGCGATTCCTTTCGATCGCGAGGTCCTTCACGTGCTCCCTCAGGAATTCTCAATCGACAACCAGACCGGCATCCGTGACCCCGTTGGCATGACGGGGGTACGCCTCGAGTCTTCGGTGCACATCGTCACGGGGGCCGTCACCTCGGTGCGCAACATCAGCAGGAACATCCAGCGAACGGAGATCGAGGTGAACGGCCTTATTCTCGAGCCGCTGGCATCCAGCCGCGCGGTATTGCGGGAAGAGGAGAGGGAGGTTGGGGTTTGCGTCGTCGATATCGGAGGCGGCACAACCGATCTGGCGATTCATTCCGAGGGCTCGGTACGCCGCACCACCGTGGTCGGCGTCGGAGGACAGAACGCCACCAGCGACATCGCGATCTGCCTGCGCACCAGTTGGTCCCTGGCGGAGGACCTGAAGTGCCGCTACGGGACGGCCCTGCCGGAGTGCGCCGACGAAAACGGCATCGTCGAACTGAAGGGAGTGTCGGGACGCAAACCGGTGGAGGTCGCGAAAAGGGATCTCGCAACCATAATCGAGGCGCGCATGGAAGAGATCTTCGCCATGGTCCGGCGAGAGATCGAGAACAGCGGGTACGGCGACCGCTTGGGTGCGGGAATCGTGCTGACCGGAGGTGGGGCCCTCGTCGAGGGAGCGGCTGAGCTCGCCGAGAGATCAATCGGAATTCCGGTAAGGCTGGGAGTTCCGGCCGCGTTTCCCGGCGTCGGCGAAGGTTTGGCGAATCCTTGCTTTGCGACTGTCCTGGGGTTGGTGCTGATGGCGGCCGACGATGCGGACAGCTGCGGTTTCCGCCAGTACCGGGAAGGAACCAGTCCAGGCTTCCTCGAGACAGCTGCCGGCCGCATGAGGAATTGGATAACGATGTTCCTGTAGGCGGCGAATACTCCGAAGCGTGAAAATCAACCGAAGGAGGGCAGTCGCTGCGACAGCCCTCAACCCACAGTCCCCTCAAAGGAGGAAAAAATGACGTTTAAGATTCTCGATTACGACCAGAAGGCGAGTATCAAGGTGCTTGGGGTAGGCGGGGCGGGAGGAAACGCGATTAACCGCATGGTTGACGCGGGAGTTCACGGCGTCGAATTCATCGCCATCAACACCGACAGTCAGGACCTGGACGTCTCGAAGGCCGATCACTGCCTCATCATCGGGGACAACATCACCCGCGGACTCGGCGCCGGTGCCAAGCCGGAGATCGGACGCCAGGCGATCGAAGAAGACCGGGACAAGGTCCTCGAACATCTCGCCGACACGGATCTCGTATTCATCACAGCCGGAATGGGGGGCGGAACCGGAACCGGGGCGGCTCCCGTCGTTGCCGAGCTCGCCAGGGATCAAGGGGCCTTGACAGTGGGTATCGTCACGGAGCCGTTCCAGTTCGAAGGGTTTCCGCGCATGCGCAATGCCCTGACCGGGATCTCCGAGATGCAGGAGCACGTCGATACGCTCATAGTGATTAAGAATCAGCGCCTGCTTTCCATCTGCTCGCGCGACACCTCGCTCGAGGAAGCATTCGCCGGTGCCGACGAAGTGCTGCTGCAGGCGACGCGCGGGATCTCCGACCTCATCACCATTCCCGGCATGATCAACCTTGATTTCAACGACGTGAAGACGGTCATCACCGAAGGGGGGGACGCCATGATCGGCGTTGGTTCTCACAAGGGGGAGACCCGCTCTCTCGAAGCGGCGAAGAAAGCGATCAGCAGTCCGCTGCTCGAAGACGTCTCCATCGAGGGTGCAAGGGGAGCCCTGATCAACATTACCTCCAGCTCGAACCTCACTCTATACGAGGCCAATGAAGCGGCCTCGATCATCCAGGAATCTGCCGGACATGACGCCAACATCATCTTCGGAACCGTAATCGACGAAGACCTGGTCGACGAAATGCGCGTCACCGTCATAGCCACTGGCTTTTACCTCAACAAGAGGGCGAACCGCTACGAAAACCTCGAAGAGAAAGAGGTTCCCAGGCGACAGCAGCGCCCCTTGCAGGAGGCGATGCAGCCGGAGTTCGGAGGGTTTTCCCGGGCCACAAGCGAGGATGCCGAAGAGAAAGATTCCACCTGGAATGGCGATCTCGACTACCCCGCCATCCTGCGGCATAAAATGGATTGACACCCCGGCTCCCTTCATGGGTGGGGGTGCCGCCCGCCGGTCTGCGGACCCCCTCTTGACAGCGATTTACCCCTTTTTGTCATTTGCGCCCGGACAAAGGAGCTTTAGCGCGGCCCATATCTGGTTGTTCCGATACAGTTTATGCGCCGCGAGCCTACATCGGACCAGGGAGCGGAGCGAATGGCTGTCGAGGTTGGCATAGTTATGGGGAGTAAATCGGATGAACCCACCATGCAGAAAGGAGCCGACCTCCTGGACGAGCTCGGCGTCGAGTACGAGATGGTGGTTTCTTCTGCGCATCGGAACCCGGGGCGAACTGCGGAGTACGCCCGAGAAGCGCGCGGCAGGGGACTGCGGGTACTGATCGCCGGCGCGGGATTGGCGGCGGCCCTGCCCGGTGTTTTGGCGGCACATACGACGGTTCCGGTAATTGGGGTGCCGGTAGCGTCTGGGGCCCTAAATGGATTGGATTCACTCTACTCGATCGTGCAGATGCCGCCGGGAATTCCGGTAGCCACTGTCGGGATCGACAACGCCCGTAACGCCGCCATGCTGGCGGCGCAGATCCTGGCGTTGTCGGACGAGAAGATCGCCCGGGAAATCGATACTTATCGCGATCAGTGGTCGTAGGCAACTGTCGAACGCAAAAACAGAACAGATAGCGAGATGCAAAGAGAGAGACCCAGAAGAGGTGTGGACCGGCGTCGTATTTCGAAGTTGCTGTCCCTGATTCTGCGCCACCGACCGGACGAATTCGGACTCAATATGGACGAATACGGGTATATCCCCCTCGACGAGGTTACCGAGGCGGTGCAGCAGCGTTATTCCGAAGTAGGCGAGGAGGATATTCGCAGGCTCGTAGATGATTCGAAGCCAAAGCGGTTCGAAATCGTCGAGGACTACATCCGGGCCCTGTACGGCCACAGTTTCTACTTGGAGATCGACGACGATCCGATCGACCCGCCGCCGGAAAAGCTGTTCATGGGGACCACTGTCAATGCGGGCCGCAGGGTGGCCGAGGAAGGGCTGCGTCCGGTCGACCGCTCCTATCTTCACTTGAGCATGACCAGGGAAATGGCCGAGTCGCGCAGCCACGAGGAGGGGGTACCGTGCGTCGTCGAAATCGAGGCAAAGCGGGCTTTCGAAGAGGGCGGTATCGAGTTCTACGCCCGGGGAGAGGTGATTCTTTCCCGGGAAATTCCCGCAGAATTCGTGGGGGAGGTGAGCGGCTTGGAGGCGGAGGCGGCCCCAGTCGACCGCCGCGGCGAGCGCTCGAGGCCGCGGGGGCGGCGGTCAGGGGAGGGAGGACCGAAGGCGGCATCTGAAGAGGCGGACAGGGTCTCCGGCAGGGAGTTTCAGGAAACCGTCGGGGAGCCGTCGCACCTAAATAAACCAATGGGGCTGGACAAGGAGGCCCCGATCACCTACGGCCGCAAACCCCGACGCGAGACCGGCCGCCGCTGACAGCTGCGTGTTTCGGCACGGCGCCCCGCCGCCGCATTCGAACGCCACCATTTCGAAGGCGTTCACCCCCATGTTTGGCATGCGGAACCGCACCTTCCACTCGGCAGGCCGGAAGTGAGGAGAAAGAACCGTTGCCGGAATCGTCGACCTCATCCTGCCCGCGGCGTGCCTGACCTGGCAGAGCGGGTACCTGCCCCGATTTCTGAGCCTGCACTGATCCAGCTTCTTCCTGCAATTGCCCTGGGCAGGGCTGGCTACATCTTCCTGCTCGGGCCCCGGGCATGCGGGGCCGTGGTTCCTGTGCCTGACCGGTAAACAACGGACTCACCCTTTCAAAGTGCTGGTAACCGCCCCCTCCTTGGAGACCTGGGGCGGACCCGGTTCAGCGCTACTTCGACTACGTGTGCCCCCCTGCGGCATGGGTTTTTCTTGCCCACCCGGGGACGGGATCGGTGCCCCGGATGGAGGCGGGTGTCACGGATGCGCACGTCGAGGATCTCCTACTGACGGGGATACACGGGGGTTCACCGCCCTGTACCCAGGCGACATCACTGCAACCGAATCCAGGAAGCAGTGGGACCAAGCTCGTCGGCAATCTCGGCGGCAACCGCAGGAAGCTGGTCTGGCGAACGGGGAAGATCGACAACAAAGGGATTGCCGACCAACGCCTCGACGACATGTCAGGAATTCCTCAATTCGAGATTCCGGCGGCCGGGGGTGCGCGGGTTCCAGGGAGGAGCTCGTGGTAGTCCCGGGACAGGTGGAGATGAGCTTTCGCCTGGAGAAGCTGACGAGGGGCGCCGAGCCGGGTGAAGGTTTCAGTCCTGGGATGCTGGCTTCCAGCGACAGCTCGACCCTGATGAGCACCCCGATCTTTACAGGTGTCGCGGGGGAATTGACGGCGCCGGGGCAGCGGGAAAATCCAGATCCGGGCGGGTCCACGCCGCAATTTTAGTTGCGGCCGCTTAATTTCCTTAGGTTCGGAAGGCGGAAGGGGAAGATCGATCCTGCGAAATGTGGCCTCCCTCAACTACCAAACACAAACAGTGGCTTATGACCATGCACTCACACGGCAGGGGCGAAATGACGGCGGTTCCTCTCGAAGCATCACTCCTATCCAAGCTCGCGGCGCTGGCGCGGGTGGCGATGGGGCTGGTCTTTCTGACAGCCGGTGCCGCCAAGTCATGGGACCCGGTCATCTTCTACTGGGAGGTGGTCTCCTATCTCGATATGCTCACAGTGGACCGCCAGATGTGGCACAACCTCGGCTCCGCGGCCGTCTACCTCGGTCCGGTCGAGACCGCGGTCGGGCTGGCTCTCCTGCTAAACTGGAGGCCGCGTTTGATTTATCCCGTGGCCGTGGTGATGATGGCACTGTTTCTGGGGCTGACGTTCTACGCCTGGCGAACCGGCGCGAACGTCGACTGCGGCTGCTTCGGTGTCCTGGCGGAGCGCTCTCCAGGCCAGGCCGTGGCCGAGGACGCGGTGATGCTCGGGTTGTTGCTGGTCGGGTGGTGGAGGGGGACCCTGCGATGGCCGCGCCCCGGACTGGCGAGGGCCCCTCTGCTCGCCGGCGTCGGGGCTCTCGTCGCACTGGCCGTCACCGGGTTGCGCTTCTATCCCCAGGCGGACCGGCTCGCAGGTTCGGACCTGAAGCCCGGAATGACCTTGCGTGGACTGGAGCTCAAAGGAGTCGAAGTCGATCTGGCCTCGGGAAGCTACCTCATCGAGCTGTTCAACCCGAAGTGTCCGCGTTGCAAAAAGGCGGTGCCCAAGCTCAACCGCTGGGCGGCGTCCGGCAGTCTGCCGCGCCTCATCGGCCTCAACGAGTACGCCCAGGACTCTCCTGAGCTCAAGGAGTTCATAGGGCAGATGAAACCCCGCTTCGACATAGCGACGATATCGTCGTCGGACTGGATGCGCCTTACTGCGGGCCACGGTTGGCCGCGCCTGGCCTGGATCCAGGACGGCGTGGTCAGGCACGTGTGGGAGTACGACCGCATGCCCACGACCCGGCAGTTGGAGAAACGGCTCGCGGCGGCCGGCTCCTGAATGAACGTCGGAGGCAACGATCTCGCCCTGCACGGGGGGGAGCCTGCCCTGACCGCGGATCCAGGCGACCTGTTCCGGTGGCCCGTCATTACCAGGGAGGACGAGGAAGCGGTGCTCGATGTCCTCCGCCGCGGCGCCATGTCGGACTTCGAGGTCACCCTGGAGTTCGAGAAGGAGCTGGGGGAGTGGTTCGGCCTCCCCCACGTTCTGTGCCACAACACCGGAACGGCGGCGATCCAGGGCGCGCTGTACGGATGTGGGGTGGGGATCGGCGACGAGGTGATCTGCCAGAGTCTGACCTACTGGGGATCGGTGCTTCAGGTCTTCTCACTCGGGGCCACCGTCGTTTTCGCCGAGGTCGATCCGCAGACCCTGACCATCGATCCGGCCGATATCGAGCACCGGATTACTTCCCGCACTCGGGCTATCGTCGCCGTTCACCTCAGCAGCTACCCCAGCGACATGGATGCGATCATGAAGATCGCGAAGAAGCACGGTCTCAAGGTCATCGAAGACGTGTCGCACGCCCAGGGAGGGGAGTACAAGGGCAGGCTGCTCGGCACCATCGGAGACGTCGGAGCGATGTCGATAATGTCCGGGAAGTCCCTGGTTTCCGGCGAGGGAGGGTTCCTGGTCACCGCTCAGGAGAAGATCTTCAACCGCGCCCTCGCCTTCGGTCACTACGCCCGTTCCCGCACCCTCTCCGATCCGGAGCTGGCTCCGTTCGCCGGCTACCCGCTTGGGGGCTGCAAGTACCGGATTCACCAGCTCTCCTCCGCGATCGGGCGCGTTCAATTGCGCCGATACCGCGGCCGGCTGGCGGAAATCCGCAAGGCGATGTACTGCTTCTGGGACCGGCTTGAGGGGGTCAGGGGGCTGCGTCCTCACATGCCCCCTCGGGACAGCGACAGCACCATGGGCGGCTTCTACTCCGCCCGGGGCCTTTACCGGGCCGAGGAGCTGAACGGGCTCCCACTCGCCCGCTTCTGCGAGGCGGTGAACGCCGAGATTGCCGGTGGTGGCTTTCAGGTGAGGCCCGGGGCCGGGGTGTCGGCGATGCATCTCCACCCGGTGCTCAACGACGCCGACATTTACGGCCACGGGGTGCCGACGCGGATCGCCAACAGCGACCGGGACCTAAGACAGCCGGCCGGCAGCCTGCCGATCACGGAATCGATCAACGAGTGTTGCTATTCGATTCCCTGGTTCAAGCGCTGCGAGCCCGAGATCATAGGCCAGTACGCCGACGCTTTTCGCAAGGTCGCGGAGAACGCGAACCGGTTTGTTGTAGTCTGACATCGTCGCGGACGACCTTGACCGGTGCGGAGGCAACGAGAGACGGCCATGTCGAGTTGATCGCCGAATGCCTGCGGCTGCTCTACGTCGGCATCACCCGCGCCCGGCGCTACCTGTCGATCAGCTGGCCGCCCGCGGCGACCCGGTGCTGGGGGCTGAGCTGCAGCGAAGCTGGCAAACCGCAGTGTACTGCTACGTCTTCACCGAAACGGGGCGCGCCTTGGTTGACGGAGCGGGTGCAGGACCATCGTCCCGGGCGCCTCGATCTCCAGTACTGGCACGCCGGGTTCCCCGACCCCCTAGAGCCGATCCGCTACTCCGAAGCCCTGCACGCGGAAGCGGGGGACCGCCTGCAGAGGACGATCGCGGAGATCGCGTCCCTTGCCGAGAAAGGGGAACCGGAGGGGTTTCCGCGCACCGAGGACAGGCGCAAATGCCGCCACTGCGAGTACCGATCGTACTGCGTTCGCGGAGTGGGAACGGGGGGGATGTCAGCGACGAGGAGTGGGAAGAAGGGGAGGACGGGCAATGGACGGAAGAGCTCGCCGACGGCCTGTAGGGAGCCCCGGGTTCAGATCTCGATCTGAGTTCCGTAGAGGGTGTGGGACGTCACCCGGTCGACGCGGACCTCTATCAGGGAGTTGGGCTCCGCTGCTTCCGGAAAAACCACGGTCTTGCCCTGCGAGGAGCGCCCGTAGTTGCAGGGGGTTCCCGATTTTGCACTGCGCCTGCTGGGCCCTTCGACCAGCACCTCGACAGTGCGGCCGACCGCGGCCTCGTTGATTTCCCCCGAGATCCGTTCCTGCAGCCGGATTACCTCCTGCAGCCGCTCGGCCTTCACCTGCTCCGGCACGTCGTCCGGAATGCGGCGGTGGGCGGCCGTTCCCGGGCGCTCGGAGTACTTGAACATGAAAGCCGAGTCGTAGCGGATCTCCTTCATCAGGTCGCAGGTCTGCTCGAACTCGCCCTCGGTCTCCGAACAGAAACCGACGATGACGTCCGTAGTCAGGGAAAGGCCGGGGACCGCCTCGCGCAAGAGGCCGACGAGGTCGCGGTACTGGGAAATCGTGTAGCCGCGCTTCATCAGCCCGAGCAGGCGGTCGCTGGCGCTCTGCACAGGGAGGTGCAGGGAGGGGCAGATTTCCGGAACGGTTGCCATCGCCTCGATGGTGCGGTCGTCGAAATCGACGGGGTAGGGGGAGGTGAAGCGGATGCGTTCGATGCCCTCGACAGCGGCCACCGATCGCAGCAGGTCGGCGAAATCCACACCGGAGTCGTCCCGGTAGGAGTTGACCGTCTGCCCCAGAAGGGTGACCTGCCGGAACCCCTCCGCGGCGATGCGGCGCACCTGCCTTAGAACTTCCGCGGCTTCGAGGCTGCGCTCCCTGCCGCGCACGTAGGGAACGATGCAGAAGGTGCAGAACTTGTCGCAGCCGCGGATGATCGTCACCCAGGCGTTGGTTCCCGAACTCCGGGTCGGATTGAGGCCGGCGTAGTTTTCGCTTCGGCTCAGACGCACGTCGAGCAGCGTTTCGTCGGAGGTCTGGGCGAGTATTTCGGGAAGGCGCTGGTACGAATCCGGACCGACGACCAGATCGACGAACGGGGCCCGCCGAGGCAGACTCTTGGAGAGGTGTTGAGCCATGCATCCGAGGATTCCGAGCGTCAGGCCTGCCCGCTGTGCCCGCAGGCCGCTGAGCTGGGAGGCCCTTCCGATCACCCGCTCCTCGGCGTGTTCTCGCACTGCGCAGGTGTTGATCAGGATTACGTCGGCCTGCTCGGGTCGATCACAAACCCTGTATCCGGCGTCGCCGAGGATGGTCGCAACCAACTCGGTATCGGCGACGTTCATCTGGCAGCCGTAGGTCTCGATGTAGGCGCTGCGGCCCGTCGCAGGGGCAAGAGCAACGTTGGCAGCGGGGCCGACAGACTCGTGGAGAATCTCCTGCGGGGGGATCAGCCGTTCCGGTGTGGCCGTTGAAGCGCTCATGACCGTATCCCGGCGACCGCCCCGTACACCATGTCCTCCCGCGCTCGGGTGACGTCGGCGGCGACGATGTTGCCCGGGGCAAGATCGCGGCTGGAGTCGATGTTGCCCCGGGCAAGATCGCGGCTGGAGTCGATGGCCACCTTGACGTAGTTGTCGGTCAGCCCGAGTGGAAGTCCGCTGACGCGGTCGCGTCGGTCCTCCACGAGCGGATAGACCCGGCGGCCGACGAGACGGCGGTGGAAGCGCATCCGCTTCCCGTTTCCGAGATCGATCAGCTCCCGCGCCCGCTCCGCCTTTTCGCGACGGTTCACGTGTCCCGCCAGCCGCTCCGCTGGTGTTTCGCTGCGCAAGGAGTACGGGAACACGTGCAGGTAGGAGACCGGAAGGTCGCGTAGGAGCGAGCAGGTGTTTTCGAAGTGGACTCGCTCCTCCCCAGGAAATCCGACCATGACGTCGGCCCCTATGGCGCAATCCGGGATCACCGAGTGAATGCGTTCGATCGTGGCGGCGTAGTCGCTGCGCCGATAGCGGCGGCCCATGCGGCGCAGGACGAAATCGTCGCCGCTCTGCAGGGGAATGTGGAAATGGCGACAGAACTTCGCCGAAGTAGCGGCGTGGTCTATCAGCGCTTCACTGACGTAGGCAGGCTCCACCGAGTTGAGGCGGATGCGCTCCAGGCCGTCGATGCCGTCGAGTTCCTTCAGCAGGGGCACGAGAGTGCTTGGCAGGCTGCTGCCGCCGCCGTAGCTGCCGGTGTGAACACCGGTGATAGCGATTTCGCGGTACCCGGCCTCCACCATTTTTCTCGCCTGACGGACCACTTCTCCCGTGGGCCTGCTTATCCCCTTTCCGCGCACTGTCGGGATTATGCAGTAGGTGCAGTGCTCGTCGCAGCCGTCCTGGATCTTCAGGGTGCCGCGGGTGCGGCCCCGGGTTACGGCTCCCTCGATTTCGAGGAAGCGGCCGACGGGGGCTCCCACCGGTGCCGGGGGCAACTCCTCTCCGGCGAGGTAGCCCTCGACAAGCTCCAGCAGGTCGGCCTTGCGGTCGTTGCCGAGAACGAGGTGAGCCCCCGCTGCAGCGAGTTCCTGCGGGCGCCGCTGTGCGTAGCAGCCGGTAGCCACTACCGTGGCCCCCGGGTTCCTGCGCCGGGCCCGGCGGACGGCCTTGCGGGAATCGGCGTCCCCCGAGCCGGTCACGGTGCAGGTGTTGACCACGCAGACATCCGCCTCCCCGTCCCCGACCACGGTATGGCCGCGGCGGTCGAAACCGTTCTGCAGCGTCTCCAGCTCATGCTGGTTCAGCTTGCAGCCGACGTTTGTAAAGGAAACCCGAAGGGGTTGGTCAAGGCCGCGGTCCGCCGCTCCCACTAGTTGCTCCAAGGTTCTGATTTAATCAATTAGCAAACCTAAGCGGGGTGGCTCAATGTGGCAAAATCAGACTCCTTCCAGCCGCGGAGACCGGATTGAGGAGTACGCAGATTTATCCCCCTCCGAGATACAGACGCGATTTCGCCTTCACGGAAAAGTCGAGTGGAGGCTCTAGGCGGGCTTCAGCTGGACGTACGCTACTACTATTTTCTTCGGTCGCGATGAGCCGAAGCGGATCGACAGCTTGAGATCCTCGCCGCTGCCCTCGCGGTCGACGATCTCGCCGCGGCCGAAGGCGGGGTGCCGGACCCAGCGTCCGACGGCGAGCAGGTCGTTGCCGGAGTCCCCGGCCGCGGGCCCCTGCTCTTCGTCGAGTTCATAGTGGATGCCTTTTTTCACGGCCGCCTTGGGCTCCGGGGCAGGGATTCGCCGTGTCCGCAAGGTGGCGTTCCTGCGGTCGGCGTCGGCGCGTCTTTGCGCGGCGGCGAAACCAATCCCTTCGCGGTGCGAGACCTCCTCCACCTCTACCAGGTTCTGCGGAATCTCCTCGAGAAACCGGGAGGGCTCGGTCGGGCTGAGGGAGCCGAAGGAGTAGCGCCAGCGCGCGAAGGTCAGCGTCAGGAAGCGCTGCGCCCGGGTGATGCCGACATAGAACAGGCGGCGCTCCTCTTCGATCTCGGCCCCACCATTGCGGCTCTCCTGGATGGCCCGCGCTGTCGGAAAAAGCCCTTCCTCCATGCCGGCGATCACGATCAGGGGGAACTCGAGCCCCTTGGCCATGTGCAGGGTCATCAGGGTGACGGAATCCGTTTCGGTCCCTGCCTCGTCGACAGGCGACATCAGAGCCACCTCTTCCAGAAAACCCTCGAGACCGAGCCTTTCGTCGGAACCGCTCGATTCCGCCGGCCCGGATTCGTGGAACTCGGCGATTCTCGCCAACAGCTGGTCGATGTTCTCCTCGCGGGATCTGGCTTCCACCGAAGGGTCGTCGCGGAGGGCGTCGAGATACCCGGTCCGCACCAGCACCTGCTCGGCGAGTTCCGGCAGCTCGATGCGCTCGTACTCGCGGCGCAGGCCGCGGAGGGTGCCGGCGAAACGCTCGAGGCAGTTTGCAGCGCGTGCGCTCAGGCCGGGGATGGTTTTCTCCTCCTCCACCACCGCCTGCAGGAGCCCGATCCGGTGCCGGGCGGCGAACTCACGCAGGCGTCCTACCGTGGCCGCGCCGATTCCGCGTTTGGGCACGTTGATGATCCGCAGCAAGCTAACGTCATCGGCCGGATTCGCCAGCAGCCTGAAATAGGCGAGGAGATTCTTGATTTCCCTGCGTTCGTAGAAGCGGATGCCGCCGACTATCACATACGGAATCCCCCCTCGCTGCAACTCCTCCTCGAGTGCCCGTGACTGCGCATTGGTCCGGTACAGCACTGCCGCTTCGCTCAGGGACAGACCTTGCTTCCGACAGGTTTCGGTGATCGTGGCGACGATATGACGCGCTTCAGTGCGATCGTCGCCGCAGTCTCCGACGCGCAGCGGGTCCCCTTCCTCCCCATGCGTCCAGAGGCTTTTCCCCTTGCGGTCGAGATTGTTCCGGATGACTGCGTTCGCCGCTTCGAGAATGCGCTTTGTCGAGCGGTAGTTCTGCTCGAGGCGAACGACAGTGGCCTCGGGGTAGTCTCGTTCGAAGTCGAGGATGTTTCGTATGTCGGCGCCGCGGAACTGGTAGATCGACTGATCGTCATCGCCGACACAGCAGATGTTGCGGTGGTCTTGGGCCAGTAGCCTGGATAGCAAGTACTGCGGACGATTGGTGTCCTGGTACTCGTCGATCAGGATGTAGCGGAAGCGATTGCGGTATTTTTCGAGCACCTCCGGGTGCTGCTGGAACCGCCTCACCGGTTCACAGATGAGATCGTCGAAATCGAAGGCGTTGTTTTGCCCCAGTTCCGACTCGTAGCGCTCGAAAACGTCGGCGGTGATCCGGTTCTGGGGCGGGCTGGAAGAGGTGATCTGTCCCCTGAAAGTCTCGGCGTCCGCCATTCCGTTCTTTGCGCGCGATATGCGGCCGGCCGCAGCGCGCCACGAAAGCTCCTGTTCGTCGACCTCGAGGTCCGCCAGGATTTTGCGGATTAGGAGGCGGCGGTCCTCCTCGTCGTAAATGGTGAACGACGAATCCAGTCCGAAGGCCCGCGCCTCGTAGCGCAGGACGCGCGCGCAGACCGAGTGGAAAGTGCCCATCCAGATGCCGGCACTGTCGCTGCCGACCAGTCCCTCGATGCGCTCCCGCATCTCCCCGGCCGCTTTGTTGGTGAAGGTCACGGCGAGGATGTTCCAAGGCGGGACTCCGGCGGCGTCGATGAGATGGGCGATGCGGCATGTAAGCACCCTGGTTTTGCCGGAGCCGGCGCCGGCGAGAACGAGGAGCGGTCCCTGGGTGCACTGAACCGCTTCCCGTTGGGCGGGGTTGAGGTCGGTGATCGGATTCACGGTCGGGGAGAACGCTGTCAAGGCGCCATCGCCGCGGCTATCCCCGGCTTTCGGCGCTGGCGCTTCTCGCGCCGGATGGCCCGCTTGACGGCTTGGTGCTCCCTGTGGGTGCGACTGAAGGAATGGGTGCCGCCGCCGCGCGCCACGAAATACAGATAGTCGGTGTCGGCGGGATACAGGGTCGCCCTCAGCGAAGTCCTTCCAGGATTTCCGATCGGTCCGGGAGGCAAGCCCTGGTGGAGGTAGGTGTTGAACGGCGATTTCACCTGCAGGTCCTCGTTGTTCAGCCTTTCCTTGTGAAAGCCCAGAGCGTATTCAACGGTGGCGCACGATTCGAGCCGGCGCCGCAGTTTTAGGCGGCGGTGGAAGATCGACGAAATGATGGTGCGTTCGCTGTCCAACCTGGCTTCGCCCTCGATGATCGAAGCCAGGGTGACCGCTTCGTGCAGCGACATTTCGAGAGAGTCGAGGCGCGCCATCCAAGGGGCGTCGACAAGGGTGAAAAACTCCGAGACCATGCGATCTATGATCTCCTTCTCCGATACCCCTTTGTCGAAGAAATAGGTTTCCGGAAACAGGTACCCCTCGAGGCTCGCTGCCTCGACCCCGTGCCTCCGGACCGTTTCCAGATTGGTGGCCAGGGTGACGAAACGGGCGGAATCCGCAAACCCCCGCTTCTGAAGCAGGGCCGCGGTTTCGCTCAAGGTCAGGCCTTCGGGGACGGTCACGCGATCCATTTCCAAGGGCGCCTTACGAAGGCCGTCAAGGATCTCGCTGCTGCTCATGGCGCCGGAGAGAGAGTAGCGGCCGGCTTCGAGCTGGCGGCCAAGCCCGCGCAGCCGCGCGTTCCAAGAAAAGACCCAGGCGCTGCGCACCAACCCGCGTTCCTCGAGGAGATCGCCTATTTGGCGGGCGTTCATCCCCTTGTCGATGCGGACCATCTGCTCGCCGACTCCGGTGGGCCGGTTCAGCCACGAGGCCGCGGCCGTGAGGGCGGATGCAGCGGCAACCGCGGCCGCCACCAGTGCACCGAGGATCAGCCTCGAAGACCTACTCATGGAGAGGTGGGGGTCACGGTGAAGTCGTTTTCAAGGGGTGAATCAGAATGATCGCGAAGAATAGCATCGATCGATGCGGGGACGATTCGAGTGTACCGGAGCTCCGAATCGATGTCAAGAAATGGCCGTCCCGGCGGAGGTGCCGGGTTCCGCCCGCAGGCCACCGGCCCCCGGGACAGTCGTCAGCTACATTTTGTAGAGCATCACGTACACGACCACGCCGCTGAGGGACACGTACATCCAGACGGGCAAGATCCATCGGGTGATCCGCGCGTGACGCCCAAACTGCCCCCGGTATGCGTGCCACAGTGACAGAAGGATGAAAGGCACCATGACCATGGCGAGGATCGCGTGTGGTACCAGGACGGCGAAATAGAGCCAGCGGGTCCAGCCTTGGTGGGGATAAGGTACGGACCCGACGGTCCAGTGGTAGAAGAGATAGGAGAACAGGAAAAGAGCCGAGGTGAACAGGGCCGCCAGCATGGCGCGCATGTGCCGGCGGGGCCGGCGGCGTCGGATCTGGAAATACCCCAGCCCGAGAAACAGGGCGCTGAGGGCATTGAGGCCGGCATTGAGATCCGGAAGGTCCGAGGCCGTCATCTCCCCTCATCTTCCTGAGGGAGATTCGGAGATCCTGGCTTGATTTGGGATTCTGGGAGAGTTTCGGAGTGCATGCAGTCACTACCGTTCAACCAGCACAAAGCCACCATGAAAAAAGCACCTGAACGCTGTTCGTCAGGTGCCTGTTCTCATTATTGGAGCCACCCGCCGGACTCGAACCGGCGACCTACTCATTACGAGTGAGTTGCTCTACCAACTGAGCTAGGGTGGCAGTCGATGGCTCGACGCCGCCCCGGAGAGGCGACAATCAATATTGACTCCTTCGTATTAACCCCATTTTCAGGATGTTCAGCGATTCAGCACACTAGAGCGCCACTATATATTGGCCAACTAAGACAAGGCATACACTATATGTTGTATAAAAATGTTGTATAAAACCGGGCATTCTGGGGACGTAGGGTTTTTACGAGAGAATCAATATTCAAAGGCTCCCCGGATTCTGTCAACGAAGGGACAGAAGCCAAGCTTCGTATCCAGCAACTCGCGGTAATCTAAATGGCGAAGCTGAATATCCTGGTGAGGCGCCTGAAAAATCCGCCCCGGCGGCCAGAACCGGCGGGCAGAATACTGCCCGGTGAATCGTGCTGCTCGGTGGCGAAACGCAGCAATCCTACGGCGGTAGAGAAGGTGGGGTCCGAGGCTTCCAGGGCCACGACATCCTGGGGCGAACCGATCCGGACCGGCATCCCGAGAACCTCCTCCCCCAGCTGGTCGAGGTTGCCCAGCTGGGCACCACCTCCTGTCAGAACCATGCCCGCGGAGATAAGATGACCCTGCTGGGAATGCTTGATCTCCTTTGCTGCGAACTCCAGTATCTCCTGCTGGCGCGCTTCGATGACGGCGCTGAGCTGATGTCTGACCAGGGTATGCGGCCGTCCTGCGGTGGTGCTGAATGAAACCGCTTCGTCGGCCGACTCGGCCGGGCAGCGGACGCAACCCTCTTCGCGCTTCAATCTTTCCGCTTCTCGCGGGGACATGTTGAGAACGACGGAGAGATCTTTGGTAATGTCCTCTCCTCCGAAGGGGATTTCAGCGAGATACCTGAGCGATCCGCGATATATCGACAGGTCGGAAGTTCCCGCGCCGATGTCGAGGATGCCGACTCCCATTTCCTTTTCGTCCACCGAGAGCAGAGCCGAACCCACGGCGACTGCTTCCAAGATGAAGCCGGCGATGTCGACGCCAGCTTGGGAAACGGCGCGCCGCAACGTCGTGCAGACGTGCGCGGGGGCGGTTGCGCTGAGCGTTTCCACCTCGAGGCGGCTGCCGTGGAGCCAGAGCGGATTCTGCACGGGCTCTCCGTCCAAAGCGTAGCCCTGCACGAACCTGTGCAGAACCGTCGCGCTTCCCGGGGGAGAGGAGGCCTCTTCCGCGGCCGCTAAGGCTCTCTGAACGTCGTTTTCGTCGATGGGGTTGGAGCTTCCGGAAATGGCAACGGCGCCGCGATTGATGTGGGTTTCAATATCCTCCCCGGCCACGCCGACGTAGGCGCCGACGATCTTGAGGCCGGCGGAACGCTCGGCCTCCCGTACGGCGGAGCGGACCGCCTCAACCATTTTCGGCATGTCGATGACGACGGTCCGGCGGATGCCTTCACAGGGGCAAGATCCAGTACCGGTTATTTTGAGCCCGATCTCATCGACCGCCTCACCCACCAGGCACTGAACCTTGGAGGCACCGATGTCGAGCACTACTACAGGAGATCCCATGAGCGATGTTCTACGCGGCCGGGGTGAACCGGCAGTGAATAATCTAGTTCGACCTTGAGAACGCGACTGGGAAGCCGGAATCCAACCTCTGCCAAGGCGATTGGTTAAGCCCAAGCTTGACTGGTTGAGGCGGGGAAGAACCCCGGAGGAATCGGGAGGAGATCGCGACAGGAGGGAAAAAGATGCCGAGGAAAGGGGGATTTTCCGCGGCCTTCCTGAGTATGTCGCGACTTCGTTCAGGATAGCAATGGAGGCGCGGAATGTCAAGCAGGAGAAAATCGGAAGCGGCCGCAAGCGGGAGTTTTTCCCGGGTCCGGGACCGCCATTTCACACTTCGTCGGGGGAGTGGTTCGAAGTAGGCACTGGTCGGTGTTGGATTCCGGGAGAGAGATGCGGTTGGATGGCCTCCCCGATCAAGGCGGGGATGGCACCAACGAAACAGAGTGTCGGTCCCCGGTGTCCTCAGCGTTCTCGATCGATTTTGGCGATCCAGGTGTCGACCACGGCCTTCACCATCTCCCGGCCGTGCCGTGCGTTGGCCGTGCGGCTGTTTTTCTCTTCATCCTGAAGGCAGTACCAGGGGACATCGTCGTCGAGGCGGTCCTGTTCGACCAGTTCGGGGCGGACCGCCATCAGGAAAGAGGTCTCGTTGTACCCGGCATGGTCGCCGCCGGCCGGGGGACTGGCCTCCGGCAGAATCATCGGTTGAACCTCGATGCGGCCGCTCCAGGCGCCGGCCCTGGCGAGTGCTTCCCTGTCCCCCCACCAGCCGCGCTTGTGGCCAGCCGCGAGCACCTGCTCAAATCCGAGCTCGGCGGAGGCCTTGCTGAAAGACAGGGCCAAGGGGCCGCCCATCCCCTGATGCATGACGATAACGTAGGTCTTGCGAAAGCCCATCTCGACGAAGTTGCGAAGGATGCTCTTTACATAGCGGCCAAACGAGTCGTAGTCCGGATCGATGGTGCCGTCCGCGGGGCCGCCAAGAGCGTAGCCGGTGGGGCCGTAGTCGAAGGAGGGGGCAATTGCGCAGGGAGTGCGCGCGGCGACGCGGTCGCAGATTTCCTCGACGATGAGGGTGTCGTGGCCAATCGCCATGTGCGGGCCGTGGGTCTCGATGCAGCCGGCCGGGACCAGGAGAGGGTTCCCCCCCCCCGGCGACCATGTCGCTTAACTGGTTGGGACGCATATGCTTGAGGTGCATGAATGGCTCCTGTGGTTGTCTGTATGGCTTGCGCCGTCCTCGATCGCCGCGCCTGCTTTAAAGATCACTCTGGCGGCAACTCACCCGGACAGAATCGCCCGCAGCCGCGCTGCGATGATCTCAGCTTCCCCATTCTGCAAGGTTTGTGGCCCCACACTCACTACATACCGGGAGCACCCGGCCAGTACCGACGGTTCCCCCGCTTCAAGCTCTCGGGCAACCTGGGCTGCGGTAATGGGTGCGTAAGAGCCGAAGACGAGGTGAATCAGGGGGGAGGCGGGAGGAAACTGGTTGGCGTAGGGCGGCTGGTATTCCGGCTCTACCCCCGGTACACCGGCCGCGGTTTCGGCGATCAGGTGGCAGCGGCGCACCCACTCCGCAACAACAGCCTCCTCATCCTGCTCGAAGAACAGTTCTACGGCCCTTAGCAGCCCGCAAATTTCCTCCTTGCCCACCTTCATGCCGCGTCCCACCCCGGAGTGAGGATTGCTGTTGATGCGGCAGGCACGCACCAGGTCGGCCCTGCCCAGGATCAAACCTGTGGACTGCGGCCCGGAAAGTCCCTTTCCTCCGCTGAAGATCACCAAGTCGGCTCCCATTGCGGTCAGTTCGGTCAGATTGGCTCGCGGAGGAAGCTGGGCGGCGGCATCGACGATGACGGGCACTCCGCGGGCATGGCTCACCTCAATGATCTCGGGTAGTTGCTCGCGGCGCTGGCTGCCCAGGAAGAAGACGCAAGCCGCGGTACGCTCGGAGATCCCGTCGGCATAGTCTCGGGCGCGTACCGAATGGGGGGTGCCGACCTTGACCAGGGTGCCTCCGCACACCTGGAACCCTTTGGTGCACGTAGTAGTGGCCGTCAACAAGGGAGATCACGAATTCGTTGGCGCGGCCTCCGGTGTCAGGGAGACGGCCGATGAACTCGGGGTCCTCGCCGGTGAGGCAAGCGGCGCCGGCCAGGAGCATGCCCGAGGCCGCTCCGGCCGAAATGAATGCCCCTTCGGCTCCGGTGAGCCGGGCGATGCGCGCCCCGGCCTTTTCGTGCAACTCGTTGAGGTGTACGAACTGCCGCGAAGCCTCGACCATCGCATCGACCACCTCCAGGGGCATGATCGAGCCGCCCAGGGTGGTAATGGTGCCCCGGGCGTTTATGAAGGGGCGTAGTCCCAGGCGATGATACATGGCAGGAGTGCTCATGATGGCTTCCCGCTATCTGAGGGTGATCGTGCTGAGGTGATGTGGCGTGCGATTGTGCTGAATCGAAGGCACCGGGTGTGCAATCATCCCTGGCTGGTGGATACTGGACATTGGTTGAAAGCCGCAGCATGGATGAATCGGCCGGGGAATTTCAAGAAAGGGATATTTGTTGACGGGCGGCAGGCCCATCTCTTGACCCTGTTTCACCGACCGGTTTACGTACCCCAAAATACTAACTCCACCGGTCCATGCTCGCGATGTGGCGGTCCCTCGCGGACTCGGGTTGGTTTCGAGGAAAGGAGAGTTTCCAATGTCCCGAGGGGGTGTCAACAAAGCGATCCTGATCGGCAACCTCGGTTCCGACCCGGAAGTGAAGTACACGCCGAGCGGCGTCCCGGTTGCCAACGTCAGTCTGGCGACCAACGAATCCTGGACCGACCGAAACGGGGAACGGCAGGATAGGACCGAGTGGCATCGCCTGGTCTTCTGGAGAAAGCTGGCAGAGATCGTAGGACAGTACCTGCGCAAGGGAAGCAAGGTCTATGTCGAAGGCAGGATCGAGACCCGGGCCTGGGAGGACCAGAACGGCCAGAAGCGCTATACCACGGAAATCGTCGTCAACGACATGCAGATGCTCGATAGTCGCGGGGAGCAAGCAGAGGGTGCCGGGGAGGGGCCGCCTGTTCCCCCCGCTCCACCTCCTGAGATAGGGGGCGGGAACGCCGGCGGACCGGGGTTCTCCGCCGGGGGCGGAACTGACGCCGAAGACGACCTCCCCTTCTGACTCCACCCGCTAGTGTTGTGTCGCAGAGATTCGTTCGCAAAGTCTCTTGATTTTCGCGAGGATGGAATCGGCCGTAGCGGTCCAGACGAAAGGGTGTGCGTTGGCGTTCCATTTGGCCGTGTAGCGTTCGATGCGCTCGATGAGCTCGGATACCTTACGGAACGAATCGCGCCGAACCGCCTGGCGGGTAAGGATATTGAACCAGATCTCCACCTGATTGAGCCACGAAGCATAGGTGGGGGTGTAGTGAACGTGAAATCGGGGACGCCGTGCCAGCCATCGCTTGACCTTGGCCTGCTTATGCGTGGCGTAGTTGTCGACGACGAGATGAATATCGAGGTCAGCGGGGACGTGGGCCTCGATGTGGCGCAGGAACGGGAGGAACTCCTGGTGACGATGACGGGGCTTGCACTGGGTCATCACTTCCCCGGTGGCTACGTCCAAGGCGGCAAACAGGGTGGTGGTGCCATGGCGCTTGTAATCGTGCGTAATCCCTTCCACGTATCCCAGTCCCAGGGGCAGCATGGGCTGACTTCGTTCCAACGCCTGGATCGGGCTCTTCTCGTCGACGCACAGCACCAGGGCGTGCTCGGGTGGATTCAGGTACAAGCCGACGATATCCCGTACTTTGTCGACAAAGAAAGGATCGGTGGAAAGCGTGAAGTGCTTGTGTCGATGGGGCTGCAAACCATATGTGCGCCAAATGCGATGAACCGCGTCCTTGGTCAAGCCGGTTTCTTCGCCCATGGAGCGCACCGACCACTGTGTTTCGTCTTTGGGCTTGGTCTTCAGGGTCTTGTATACCACCTCGGCTACCTGTTCATCCGTACTCGATCGTGGCGCCCCTGAGCGCAGCTCATCATGCAAGCCCTGGAGCCCGTTTTCGAGAAAGCGCCGGCGCCACTTGCCGACCGTAGCACGCGTCACACCCACGGCGGCGGCGACGGCTTCATTGGGCCAGCCTTCTGCGGCCAGCAGACTAATCTCGGCTCGCCGCACCAACCCGTGGGAAAGGCTCCGGGATTTGGCCATCGATTCCAATCGTTCCCGGTCCGACGGACTCAGCTCTAACGGCGGTAATGGACGCCCCGTCACCATAGGTCTCTCCTTTCAGAAAGGGGATAAGAGAAACCTACGGCACCTTCAATTGTTTGTACAGTTAATTATACGACAGGACACTAGACGCCCACTCCCGGGGTTTCACCGGCGGCGGTTCGATCGGCTGGCCTGATTGGCTGGAAGCCTTTTTCACCTGTGGCTCGCCCGCCGCGCGTTCCCGGCCTTGGCGAAAGGAAACCGGAAGGAAGACGCCCTGCTTCTGACCGCATTCCAGGCCGGATCTGTAGCTCCCGATATCGGTTTTTTCCCCGGCGGTCCCCGGCGCCTTTCCCACCGCATTCACCACGAGAGAACCGGTGACTTCGCAAGGCATCTCCTCGCCCTGTCGCGAACCCCGGCAGAGGAGGCCTTCGCGGCCGGCTGGGCTCTTCACCTTTACACCGACATTCGGATTCACCCATTGATAAACGAGGAGGTCGCGCTTGCCGCCGCAGGCAGTGGGGCACTGAGTGGGCGGTCCGACCTGTGGCACAAGAGCCTGGAGTGGGGGTTGGACTGCCATGTCCTGGAAAAAAGTTCCGCTGCCGAGTGGGTGGTAAAGATCGACATGCCGGTACGGCCGGGAGAGGAGTGTCAACTCACGGGGGCGGCACGGGAGTATTTTCCCTCAGAAGCCGACGACGAAGTCATCTGCCGCGGATGGCGGTCACTGGCGAGCTGGGTCGGAAGAATGCCGTCAATCTTCAAATGGGCGGGTTCCGCCAAGCCGGTGGGACACAGTCCGGCGGCCGGCCTCGCAGGGCGTATTTCTGCTCCCTTTTACCGTGCCATGAGCGGCCTCCTGGCGCCGGTCGAGTTCTTCGAGAACGCAGTAGGCTTGGTCAACCCGAAACGGCCGAGGGAGGAGGCGACGAACCGGATGATGGCGCGCGGTCGAGCTGCGCTGAGCGACTTGGCCGACGCCTGGCCCAAACGTTTTGCCGGCCTCGCCAATCTCGACCTCGACACGGGACGGCCGATAGACGGGGCTGCCTGAATGCCCGCTCTGGTCCCGGCATTTCTGGTCGCCGCCGCCATCGTCGCAGCGTACGGAGCGTATGTTGTCCGCGGCTGGGTGTTGCAGCGGGAGAGCGCGAGTCCGGGAGTTGTCGCTGTTGTCGGTGAGCGCCATCTGTGTGCCGTGGTCGGGCTCCTCTTCGGCTGTAGCGGAACGCCTTGGTTGTCCGGTCTTGGGGATGCCGCGGGCCTGGCTTCCCTCTTTTTCGCAGGATGGATCGGCTTTTCCTGCGGATGCTGCCTGGACTTCCGCGTTCTTCGCCTTGCGGGGGGCTCGAGCCTGCTTCCCGGCTTCTATCAATTCCTCATTGCCCTGGTACTTGCTCCCGTCTCTGTGTACGCCATGAGCAATGTGCCTGGGACCGGAGGAGATCTGGCCACTCCTGCCGCAGCCATGGTTCTGGCTGCGTTATGCATCGCAGGTCCGTCCTCGACCAGGGAACGCAGCGGTTCGTTTCGGGCGACGCATCGCCTCGAATTCCGGCGCCCATCCCTTTCTGCCGTAGCAGCCATCGCCTCCCTTGGGGTGGCTTCAGCCCTTATGCCAGCCCCCGCCTCCGAGCTGACTACACCTTTTTTCGGTCTTTCTCAACTAATTGCAATGGAAGGGGTTGACAGGATTTTATGGGGAGCCGCACTAGGCGGGATCATTGGCCTGCTCTGCGATCTTGCCTCGCGCGAGTATCACCCGACCGGGCCCCTTTTGTTCCTCTTGTCAAGCTTCGCATTCGTCGGTGCTGGTCTGTCGGGGGGCCTCGGGCTGCAGCCGCTCTGGGTGGGGGCGTTCACCGGCATCTGGTTGATCAACTGCACTCTGCGGCGACTCGACATCCTCCGGGTCGTCGAGCGCGGACGCCCACTAGCCCGCTTCGGTCTGCCTCTGGCGCTCGGCTGGCTTCTCGGTGACCGGCTTCAGGTTGCTGGAATCGACTGGGAATCGTTCGCCATTTCGCTGGCGGTGGTCCTCCTGCTGCGTCCCGCAGTGAAATTCATCGCTGCCTCGGTCGTCAAGCTACTGTCGCGAAGGGGGTCCACCGGATCTCCTCCGCTGGGGGCAAACCTCGACGAATCGGAGCAGCTCTCGCTTCTGGCTGCCCTGGTCCTGTTCAACGCCTTTGGCGGGGGGGTCGGGGCCGGGGTGCTGGCTGGGGTCTTCGCGGGATATTTGGGGTTGGATTTTGCCGCGGGGCGTTCCGTGGAGGAGCCCAATGAAAGCCCCAGTTCTCGCACCGAATCACTATTGAAAAGCGGATAATTCACTGAAGAACAACTGGAATTCCATGAAGTCGATGTGAGAATTTGGAGCAACAGTACCCGGGCTCCGGGAATATCGGTGGTACGTAGGGGGGTTGCCCAAGCCGGGGGCCCGGATTGGCTATGTGGAACCAGCCAGGGCTGCCGCGCCCGGGTAGGTGGCCACCTGCCCGAGGTCTGCTTCAATCCGTAATAGTTGGTTGTACTTGGCCACCCTGTCGGTGCGCGATGCCGATCCCGTCTTGATCTGTCCGGCATTCACGGCGACGGAAAGGTCGGCTATGGTCGTGTCCTCGGTCTCGCCTGAGCGATGGGATATCACTGCGGTGTATCCGGCTCGATGGGCCATCTCGATAGCCGCCAGGGTCTCGGTCAGGGTGCCGATCTGGTTGACCTTGATCAGGATCGAATTGCCGACACCCATCTCCGTTCCGCGTCGCAGCCGTTCGGTATTGGTGGCGAAAAGGTCGTCCCCGACCAGCTGCACTCCCCGGCCGAGCCGGGAGGTCAGGAGCTTCCAATTGGCCCAGTCGTCCTCGCCGAGGCCGTCCTCGATCGAGCGTACCGGATAGGTGCCCACCAGACCGGCGTAGTAGTCGATCAGCTCCTCCGGTTGCAGGCTGCGGCCGCTGGACCAACGGAACAGATAATCTCCATCTTCGTACAACTCGCTGGCCGCCGCATCGAGTGCCAGAACCACGTCTTCTCCGGGACGGTAGCCCGCCCCTTCGATCGCCTGCATGATGGCATCGAGAGCCTCGTCATTCGAGCCCAGGTCGGGAGCAAAGCCCCCCTCGTCCCCAACCGCCGTCGCGTGACCAAGGGACCGCAGCACTTCCTTCAAATGGTGGAAGATCTCCACTCCTGCCCTCAGTCCCTCGGAAAACGAACCGAAGCCGACGGGCATGACCATGAACTCCTGCAAGTCGACGTTGTTGTCAGAGTGCCGGCCGCCGTTGAGGATGTTCATCATGGGAACGGGCAAGGTGCGCGCCAAATCACCCCCCAGGTAGCGGTACAGAGGCAGGCCTGCCTGCGCCGCAGCGGCCTTTGCACAGGCGAGGGAGGCGCCGAGAATAGCGTTGGCCCCGAGATTTCCCTTGTTCGCCGTGCCGTCGGTATCGATGAGAAGCTGATCGACCGCTTCCTGGTCCCTGGCGTCACGCCCCTTCAGGACAGGCTCGATCCGTGACGCGACGTTGGCGACCGCGTCAGAGACACCCTTACCGAAATACCGCGTATCGTCCCCATCGCGCAGTTCGACCGCTTCGTGTTCCCCCGTTGAAGCTCCGGAGGGAACCGCCGCGCGCCCCAGGGCTCCCCCCCGCAGGCGGAGGTCGACCTCAACCGTGGGATTGCCCCGGGAATCCAGGATTTCCCGGCCGGCGATGGTGTCAATCGAAAATGCGGACCTGCTCACGGCTCACCTGATTTTTTTCCTGCTGATGTTCCGAGTCGTTTGCCCGGCTCGCGCGACCTGAGCACTTTTGGGATCCCCGCGGACGGAAGGGCCATCCGTCCCTCGACCACATCTCCCGCTTGCGGGCGGGCAAACTATCCGGCACGTATGATACTGTCAAGACTGGGTTTAAGTGCGCTCGTCGCGATTTTGGCGCACACTCATTCCGGGGCGGCCGGGGGTGGCTCCACCCCAGTTTCGATCGCTCACTGGAGCTACCGCTTTCTGGAACGTTGTGAGACGAAAGGGGTGCTCGTGCGCCTGGGGGACGGCATCAAACCGTTCACGCGATCCGAAATGGCCGCGGCCCTGCGACGGGTCGGCGAGAACCACGAGCGCCTCAGCAAGGTGGAGCAATCGGAGCTCGACCTGCTGCGCCGGGAATTCGATCTTGAGGATGCCGCTTCCTCCACCGGCAGCCCGGCGGCGGACCGCTCCGGGGGAAGCGCGCTGGCGCGGGTCCACCGCGGCGAACCGCTGGTGGGTTATTCCGCTCCCCAAGGGGAACTTTTTGCCGATCTCCTGCTGCGACATCAGATCGATGTCCATTCCGGGTTGAACCGCGCTGGTAGCGAGCAGGTGTACCGAAACGGGCTCGGGGGGGTGCTGTGGGGTGAAGCCTGGGAGCGCGTCGGCTTCCGCATCGCCTTTCTGCAGACGCGCGAGCAGGGGACCCGCAGCTACCGGATTCGCGACGACGTCTTCGAGCGCCGCCTGGAGGTTCCGCAGCTGAAGGGCAATATAGCGGATTTTCACGAGGGAACAGCGGCGCTGTTTTTTTCGCCGCTGCCGGATCTCATGGTCGAGGTCGGAAAAGGTCAGGCGAGTTGGGGCCCGGCGGCGAGGGACAACCTCGGGTTGAGCGACAATGCTCCAGCGTTCGACATGATCCGTCTGCGCGGGCAGTTCGGAATACTCAAGCTGGTGAGCATCGCCGGCGCCCTCCGCCCATGTCCCGACCGGCCCGATTCCCCCCAATGTGCCGGTGTCGGCGATAGTTCCGCGTCGTACCTCGTCAACGGAGTCAGGCGCCCGTTGGAGCGCGGCAAGTACCTCGCCGCTCACCGCGTGGAAGCATCCCTTTTCGACTGGCTCGACGTCGGCTTACACGAGGTTCTGGTGTACGGCGACCGACCCCCGCAGCCAACCTACCTCAACCCGGTGATGTTCTACTGGGCGGCCCAGAGCTACCAGGGTGACAAGGACAACCTGATGATGGGCATCGATTTCGATCTCCATCCGGGAAACGGGATGAAGTTCCACCTCGCCTACGTCGTCGACGACCTCAAGAAGCTGCGTATCTTCAGCGATGACTTCGCCAACAAGTTTTCCCTGCAGACAGGCCTGTTGTGGGTAGATCCGGCCGGTTTGCGGGATACCGATCTGCGCGCCGAGTACGTGCGTATCGAGCCCTGGATCTATACGCACAAGTTCCCGATCAACACTTTCCGTCATTTCGACTCCCCACTCGGGCATTCGCTCGGTCCGAACGCCGACCGCTTGGAGTTGGCCGCGAGCCGCCGATTCAACCGCGATCTGAGTCTGGGGGCGAACCTGTCGCGCACCCGCCACGGGAGCAACGAAATCCTGGAGGACGGTACCGTTCTCAATGTCGGCGGGGACCTGCATCGCGGCTGGCGTCCGTTGGACGACCGTGAATCCAAGGAATTCCTCGCTGGAAACCTCCACGTCTGGACCAGGCTGTCGCTGAATCTGGAATGGAGGGTGCGCCCCGCCCTCGGGGTGGCGGTTGGTTACGCCCATGAATGGGGAACCAACGTCCCCCTTCCTCCCAGGTGGCGGCCGAACATTGCCCTGGAGAGCCGCACAGGTTACGGCGATGGCTCGAGCCGGGATGTCAGCTTCGATCTCCGTTACGGTTATTTCTGACCTCCAGGGCAGGATCAGGCCCTGGAGGCCCTTTCGCCTTCCACCCTCACCCTTCGTGATCGATGCTTGAGCTCCAGGCGGCGATGATCCTCCTCGGATGCGCGTACGCCGCTGCCGTCGGATGGCTGTTGCTGGGGCTCCGGCGAGTGGCCCCAGCGGCCTCCGGGGCCACTCCCGACGTCAGCGTAATCATCGCGGCGCGCAACGAGGAGGCCACGATCTCCACCTGCCTGCGGTCGCTTCAGCTCCAGGACTATGCCGGCAGGTTCGAAGTCGTTGTGGTCGACGACCGCTCCAGCGACCGAACCGCGGAAATTCTTCGGGAAATCGCCGGGAAGTGGCCCGCTCTAAAGCCGGTGTCGCTGAGCCAGGGGGATGGGGAGTTCGAGTGCCCGAAGAAGAGCGCCCTGGCACGGGGGATCGCCGCCAGCTCCGGCGAGCTGCTGCTGTTCACCGACGCCGACTGCGAGCCGTCACCGGCCTGGGTGCGCATAACGGCCTCCATGTTCGCCGCCGGCGTCGGGCTGGTCGCAGGGTACGCGAGGCCGCGCAGGACGAGGTGGCTGCGGCACCGGGTACTTGCCCTGGACAACCTCGCCGTCAGCGCCCTTGCGGCCGGCAGCATCGGGAGAGGGGCCGTGCTCTCCTGCACGGGTAGAAATCTCGCCTTCAGGCGGCGCGTGTACGACGAGGTCGGAGGGTACGCCGACATCGGCCATCTCGTAGCCGGCGACGACGTCTACTTCGCCCGGCTGGTAGCCGAGGCCACCGACTGGCAGTTCGTTTTCTGCCGCGACCCCGAGGCGGTGGTTGCATGTGATCCCGGACCTGAATCCTGGTATGGGCTCATGCACCAGAAACTGCGCCACGCCTCCAAGGCGGGGCACTATCGAGGGGCCGCGAAGGTGCTGGGGGCGGCCGTCTACCTCCTTCACCTGACCCTGCTGTGGGGGGTAGTTCAGACCTTCCTGTTCGAGAGGGTGCCGGCCGTTTTCCCCGCGGTCTGGGGAGCACGCTGGTTAATAGATTTCCTTCTGCTTCAGGGTTTCGCGCCGACAGCCGAAGACCGCAGGCTGATCCTTTTCTTGCCGATTCTCGAATTTCTCTATATTCCATACGTCCTGCTGTTCGTGCCCGCTGGCACCGCGGGCTGGTTTCGCTGGCGCGAGGAGGGGGAGGATGAAGAGGAATTCCAGGCGACGTAGGGCGCCACTGCCGATCGACCCGCACTGCCAACCACCGACACCGGAAACAGATTCCATTGGCCTTTATGCTGTCCCCCAGGGCGATTCCCAGGTACATCGAACGCTACGGGTACGCCTTCACCTGGAAACGACTGTGGAACGCGGGCAAGGTGCTGGCTTCGATGGGGCTCTCGTCGGCCACGGGTCGTCCCGTCGTCTGGGGCCGGCCGTTCATGATGATGATCGAGCCGACGAACTTCTGTAATCTGAAGTGCCCTTTGTGCCCTTCCGGCAACGGGGAGATGAAACGGGCCCGCGGCCACATGAACCTCGACGACTTCAAGAGGCTCATCGACGAGGTAGGTGAGCACCTGGTCCTGCTGATGCTGTGGAACCAGGGGGAGCCCTTCATCAACAAGGGTTTCGTCGACATGGTTCGCTACGCCCGGGACAGACGGATCCCGACGATGACGAGCACCAACGGCCATTACATACGCAACATCGAGCAGGCCCGGGCGATCGTCGCTTCCGGACTCGACGAAATCATCGTTTCGCTCGACGGAGTCGACCAGGAGACGTACGAGCGCTACCGCGTCGGAGGGCGTTTCGACTACGTCATTCGCGGCGCCCGCCTGCTGGCACAGGCCAAGTCGGAACTCGGCTCCAGAATCCCCCTCGTCAACCTGCAGTTCATCGTATTTCGCCATAACGAGGGGGACATCGCCGAGGCGGAGCGACTGGCAGCCGAGCTGGGCGCCGAGAAATTCCTCGTCAAGACTGCGCAGGTGTACTCTTCGGAGGAAGTGGAAGAGTTTCTGCCCGAAGACGGCGACTATCGGCGCTACGAAGATTCCCCCTCCGGGGAGTTGCTCGTCAAGGGTCAGCCCAGCAAGGGATGCAAGGTGCTGTGGTATTCCTCGATGGTGAACTGGAACGGGGCCGTGGCTCCCTGCTGCTTCGACAAGGATGTCGACTTCGGGATGGGGGATAGCTTCGATCCCGGCCGAGACTTCCGCGACATCTGGCGCGGACGTGCGTACATGGACTTCCGTCGGAAAATCCTGGCCGATCGCAAGTCGGTCGACATGTGCCGCAACTGCTCGGAGGGGTACCGCGGCATGTTCACGCTTGTCAAAGAGCTGCGCGGTTAGCCCCGGCGGCGGTGGACGCGTCTGTCATCGAGGTCGCGCTGGCAGGGCTCACTGCCGTCTACGCCGCCGGGGTCCTCTGGTTCCGGCAGGGACTCCCCTCCCGCGAGGAGGTCAACCGAACCCGGAAAAAGCCCACCCACCCCCGTCGGGAAATCTCCATCGTTATCGCCGCCCGCAACGAGGAGGACAACATCGTCGCCTGCCTGCGGGGGCTGGACCGTCAGACGCTGCCATCGGAGAAATACGAGGTGATCCTCGTCGACGACGGCTCGACCGACCGCACCGCGAAACTCGCCAGGGAGTTCGCCCGCGGCAGCGACCTTCGCCTGACCATTCTCGAGACTTCCGGGTTTCCTGGGCGGGCGGGATCGAAGAAGAGGGCCCTGTCGCTCGGCGTCGAGAAGGCGGCAGGGGAGGTTGTCCTGACCACCGACGCCGACTGCCGCCTGCCTCCCAGCTGGGGGTCCTCCATGGCGCTCCGCTTCGACGAGGACACTGTCGGCGTGGTCATCGGCTACTCCGGGATACGCTTGGACAACGGTCGGTTGGGAGCTCTCGGAGGTTGGGAGGCGGTCGATTTCCTCAACCTGATGGCCTCGGCCGCGGCCGGCGCCGGTCGCGGGCGGGCACTGGCCGCGTCGGGGCAGAGTCTCGGCTTTCGCAAGGCGGCGTACGATGAGGTCGGCGGATACGGCCGCATCATGCACAGGGGTTCGGGCGACGACGTACTCCTGATGCAGCTCATCCGGCGCACGCGGCGGTGGCGTATTCTGTTTGCGGGAGATGCCGACGGGCACGTTGCCCACCCCCCCTCCCCATCCCTTTCGGGGCTTCTCGCCAAACGCAGCCGCTGGGCTTCGAACGCTCCCTGCCAAGCCTTGCTCGACCCGCCCTTCTTCGCCTACCTGGTCTGCACCTTCGCCATGAGTGCAATGCTCCTGGCGACACCCGTTCTCGCCTGGTGGGGGACCGTCAGCTGGTTCTCCGTCGCGGCTGCCTGGCTCGCGAAGAGCGCCGCTGAAGGAGCGCTGTTCGCCCGCGCCAGGCAGGTATTCCAGCGCCGGGATCTCCACTGGCAGTTTCTGCCCTGGACCCTGAGTCATCCCCTCTACATCGTCGCCGTTGGCCTGTTCGGGGCGCTGGGCAGCTTCGACTGGAAGGGCCGCCCCTACCGATGGGGTGTAGAAGCGGGCTGCGTTGCATCCAAGCCGGGGGGAGGCCCTGATACCCCCGGGGTGTCGGATATGGAGAAACGGCCCAGCCTGTCCAGGTGATCCCACCCGGGAGAATCGACGCAAGAACCGCCTTCTTTCCGGCACGTCTTGAGGCGACTTCCGTCCCTCTGCTATTCCCCGGCAAGCATCTGCTGCAGCAGTCCGTAGCGAATTCCCTTGGTCGATACAGTGACCGATGGCAGGCCGAACTGTTCCAGGAAGCGGCGCAGGATGAGCGAGCCCGCGGTGATTATGTCAGCCCGCTGATCACTCACCTGAGGAAGGGCCCGTATTTGTTCGAGGTTCAACCCGAGAAGCATGTCGCTCAGCTCCACCACGCGTGGACGCGCGAGAACCTGGCCGTCGAGCTCCGCGGAGTCGAAGCGCTCGATCCTCCGGTCGAGCGCCCCGAGAGTCGTTACGGTTCCGGCCACTCCGACGACCGGGATCCCGGAGGGGACATCGAAGAGGTTTGCCATCACACTGGCAATCATCTCTTGGGCTTTCCAGACCTGCCCCGGCGAGGGGGGCAGGGAGGGAAAGAGCCGCTCGCTGACGCGGACGGCGCCCACATCGACGGAGATCGATTGTTCCACCGTGCCGTCACCCTTGCCCAGGGCCAGTTCGGTAGAACCTCCGCCGATGTCGACGACTCCGTAGCGCTCCGGAAGATCCAGTCCGAAGGCCGCCCCCGTGAAGGTCAGGCGGGCCTCCTCCTCCCCGGAGAGCTCGACGAGTTCGACCCCGGTTCTCTCGACCACTGCGGCGATCAGCTCCCTCTTGTTGGAGGCATCGCGCAGCGCCGAGGTCCCGTAGGCCCGTATCCAGGTCGCGCCGAGGCCGGCCGCCCTGTCACGGTAGCGCAGCAGGCAATCGCAGACGCGATCGATCGCCTCGGGTTGAATGCGACGCTCGGCATCGACCCCCTGTCCGAGCCGCGCGATGGCATGAGCGTCGTCGAGGATCTCGAGGTCTCCAGGGCGTGGCGACCGCCTCCTGCCCGCAACCATCAGAATGGTATTGGTTCCCAGATCGACCGCGGCTGCGGCGGGGTGGGAGCTATAGTGCCGGCTCTTCAATGCCTGGAGGGCAGGTTGGGGGGCCCTTGAAGGAAATGCTCTTCAGGGGCGCCGAGGGGCGGGGAAAAGGGGTTTTCCAGCGGCTCTCAGCCCGATTCCCGTCGCTTCAGGAGGGCGGTGAGCTCGGCGGGGGTGCGGCAGTCGAGAAGCATGGAACGGGTATCCTCTCCCCGCATCAGCGAGGCGATCTGGGCGAGCACGGGGATGTAGCTGCGGTAGTTCTGCCTCGGAGTGAGGAGTAGAAAGATGTAGCGCACCGGTTCGCCGTCCAGTCCGTCGAAGTCGACGCCTTCGCGGCAGATTCCGAGGGCGCCGATGATGCTGGGGAGGTTCTCGATCGCCGCATGGGGGATCGCGGTCTCCCTCCCCATGGCGGTGCTGCTCTTGCGTTCGCGATGCAACGCCGAACCGAGGACGTGGTCGCGCTGTGAGGCGGGGATCTGTCTCTCCTCCACAAGAACATCGACCATCTGTCCGATGGCGTTCCATTTGTCCCGGGTTTGCAGCTGAAGGCGGATGGTGTTTTCGAAAAAGATCCCGCTCAACCTGTTGTTTTCGGTTGACCTCGACCTCACCATAAGAACCGAACAAGGGGATTCAAAGGCGATCTCATCCGGAATCGAGCCGGCCAGAAACTCCTCCTGCCGCCAGTCGTTGGAAGCCCCGAGAACGAGGAAGTCGTCTTTGCGGGTGCGTTCGATGATCGGTTCCACTATGTCGACGGAAGGCACGACGTCGATGTCGGCCTCGATTCCGAGCAGCTTCAGCCGCAGCTCGGTGTCGGCGTACACCTGGCTGCAGTAGCGCTCCAGAATCGGATCTCGCGGCCGGCATTCACGGTCGCGAGCCACCCGCAGCACGCGCAGTTCCGATCCCCACGCCTGGGCGAGGTCCGCGGCGATCTGCAGCCCCATGAGTGAGTGGCTGCCGCCCCCGGTCGGAACGATGATCTTGCGCGCGGGGCGGAAGCTCTTCTCCTTGAAGATCAGCGTGTCGAGGTCGACGGATTTTGCCAGGGCTCGGTTGTCGGAAGAAAGAACGGCCTCGCGATTCACATCCCCGTACCAGCCCATGACCATCATGTTGCATTCCCAGCTTCTGGCCGCCGAACTGATGACCTGGGTGACGTCTTTGCCCTTCAGCAGGTGGGGCTCCGCATCTGCCCCCGTTTCCCTTGCCACTGATGCTGCCCGCGACAGTGTCCGGTTGCGCTCGGCCTCGCTGGTGCCGTTCGACCGCATGACATGGGTCAGATACAGCTGTCCTCCCGGCAGCGAGGCGAGGGTCGCTGCCAGGCGCACAAGAGCCTCTTCAGTTGCGGGGTTCTGAACGGCTACGAGGATACGGAGGGCGCTTCTGGGCAATGTCGATTGCGCGGGTTTCCGGGGGCTCCAAGGGAGGGATTTTCCACCCCTGGAATTGCCGTAACTGCAACACTCGTATAAAGATAACCACTATCCTATATTTTTTCCACGGCGCTTGTTTCTCACCGCTTCGGGACGCTTCGATTTGTTGCCACTGGCAGGGGGATTGGTTAGTTTGACAGCGACCGGAACAGGATGGGATTCGACGTGGAACTGGATGTAGTCACCGTCTCCCGGCAGCTCGGCAGCGAGGGAGATCGCATCGCCGAGAACGTCGCCAAGGCCCTCGGTTACGAGTATGTCGATCGCCGGCTCGTCGAGGAGATTGCCAGCATAACCGACACCTCGGTCGAGGAGGTGGAGAAGTACGACGAAAAGGGAGAGGGCAGGGTGCGCTATTTCCTGAAGCGACTGCTCGTTCCCGAAATGAGTCCGGGTGGTTTCCCGCTTTCGTCGGCAGCCTATTTTCCCGAGTTCGGGCTCGAATTCCCGTACGTTCTCGAGAGGGAGGGAGGCGAACAGGCCGCCTACCTTGATCGCGGTACCTACCAGCTCCTGATTACCACCCTGATCCAGGACTACGGCGAAGCGGGCAAGGCGGTGATCGTCGGCCGCGCCAGCCAGTTGATTCTTTCGGGCCGCGACAAGGCCGTGCACGTGAAGATCATCGCCCCGCTCGAGGTCAGATGCGAGCGCCTGATGCAATCGCGTAATGTCAGCTTCGATCAGGCGAAGGAGCTGGTCGAACAGCACGATCGCTGGCGCAAGCTGTACCTCAGGAACCACCACGACGCCGACTGGGACGATCTCCTGCTCTACCACCTGACGATCAACACCGGCCGCATGAGCGCCGGAGAGGCGACAGACCTGATCGTCTACCATCTTTCCAAAGGGGGTTGAGACGCAGCGGTGCTACGCCGCTGCCCCCAGCCCCGCGGTCACTACTTCGACGATCATGTCCGCCTCTGCCGCGGTCAGAATCAGCGGGGGCGCCAGATAGAGGATGCTCTCCGGCGCCGGGATCACGTGGCTCATCTGTCCGACGATGACGCCGGCGTCCCGTATGGCACTCTTCACCGCAGCCGTTGCACCGGCGTTCAGCAGCTCCCTGCCTCCCGGCTCGGTCAGCTCCAGCGCCAGCATCAACCCCTTGCCACGCACGTCTCCCAGCACCGGTGATCGTAGCGCAGCGAGCTGTTCCAGTAGATAGGAACCGACTGTTGCGGCGTTCTCGGTCAATCCCTCATTCAGCAGTATATCGATGTTGGCCAAGGCCGCCGCACAACAGGCCGGATGGCCTCCGTAGGTCGAAACCTGGGCCAGCTCGCGCTGCTCTCCGGGCGCTCCGAGAAAGGTCTCGAAGACGTGGGGGAGGACGGCGCATGCAGCCAGTGGCAGGTAGCCGCTCGTCACCCCCTTGGCGAGTGTCATAATATCGGGCACCACGTCCCAGTGCTGGGCGGCGAAGAGCGCTCCGGTGCGGCCGAAACCTGTGATCACCTCGTCGAGAATAAGCAAAACTCCGTAACGGTCGCAGATCGCTCGCAGGCGAGGAAGGTACTCGTCGGGAGGTACGATCACCCCACCCCCTCCGATGACAGGTTCGGCAACCACCGCCGCCACTGTTTCCGGATCTTCACGTCTGATCACTTCCTCGACTTCCTCGACACATGCAATACCGCAACTGGGGTACGTCAGCTTCAGGGGACAGCGGAAGCAGTAAGGGGGATCGACATGCAGGAATCCAGGTACCAGGGGCTCGAACTTCGAGCGCCGGCTCGTCTGGCCGGTCGCCGACATCGCCCCGAAGGTGAATCCGTGATATCCCTGGTATCGTGAGATGATCTTGTAGCGATTCTGCCCCGGGAACTTCTGGCGGCCGTACTGCCGGGCGATCTTGAAGGCGGTCTCGTTCGCCTCGGAGCCGCTGTTGGAATAGAACACGTGGCCCAAGTCGCCGGGTAGAATCTCCGCCAGGCGGGAGGCCAGCGTCGCCGCGGGCTCGTTGATCTGGGACTGCGGATAATAGGGGAGCCGCTGCAGCTGTTCGTGCACGGCCGCGGCGATCTCCGTGCGTCCGTAGCCGACATTGACGTTCCACAGTCCGGAGTACCCGTCGAGATATCGCCGGCCATCGCTGTCGAAGAGGAAACAGCCTTCTCCCCTGTCGAGCACCATCAGGTCCTGGTGTTCGAGCAGGCTGTGCTGTAAAAGCGGATGCCAAACGTGGGCGCGGTCGCGCTCCCGAACCGAGTCTGTGTCGATCTGCTTTTTGGTCATTTTTCGAATCTCCCGAGGTCGCGTGATATGATTGCGCACTGCCGGGCGCAATCGGTTCCTTGCGGCGCCGTGCACACACCCGCGCCGCTGGCCTGCAGTCTCAATCGTGCGGTGACGTTCGTCCTGGTTCGCATTCCCGGGGTCTCATGATGAGCTTCGGCGAGAGCGCTTCACTGGATTCTCTCAAAGCCGTCCGGCAGCTCCGAACTGGCGACCAGGCAGGCTTTCAACTCGCGAACGTGGGTGCATGCGCCCCGGTAGGAAAACCCCTTGCACTCGCAGGTGATGTCCGCGCCGACGACTTCGAGGCTGTAGAACCGGCCAGCCTGCCGCGAGCTGCGGGAGCGGAACAGCTGTCGCCGCGGGCCGGTCAGGACGCTGGCCAGGGCGCGAATCGCCTGGTCCGAAACCGGGGTGAGAGCCGCCCGCAGTCCCGGCTGCAGGTGGCCACCTCGATCTTCGAGGTAGGCGTTGCTCGCTTCCCGCATGCTAAGAAGCAGATCCTCCCCGGACAGGTCCTCCCTAACTGTCTCCATGTGCAGTCCAAGGACCTTGAGCATGCGCTTCAGCTCGGCGAGGACGTCGGTGTCGAGGTCGGGCCCCAGGGAGCGGCCTTCGACGACGTCGTCCACCAGTTGCGCCTTGGTTTCCAGGACCGTGCGCACGAATTCCTCGATCGTGCCCCTGGCTATCATGTAGGTGACGTTGACGATGCCGGTCTGACCGATGCGGTGGGCCCTGTCCTCGGCCTGGAAGTGATTGGCCGGCACCCAGTCGAGATCGTTGAAGATCACCTGGCTGGCCGCGGTCAGGTTGACCCCCATGCCCCCGGCGTGGATTTGCCCGACGTACACGCGCACCTCCTCCTCTTCCTGGAAGCGGTCGACGAGGGCCTGGCGCCTCGACTGCGGAACCTCGCCGGAAATGACCACGGCCTGCTTTCCGAAGTGGTGGGCGAAACGCTCGATGGGGTTCACGAACCCGGAAAACAGAAGGACCTTCTCCCCTTGGTCTACAGCTCCCTTCGCGAATTCGAGGGTATGCCTGGCCTTTACCGCGGCCATGGTTCGGCGGGCTCCCTGGAGCATCCCGATCCCCATCCTGTAGCCGCGCCGGTCGCGCTCCGCATCAGAGCCCAGAAATCGCCCGACGGCATCGTTCATGCGGTCGATGGCGCGCTGGGGAACGTCGATGTCGATCCACGTTCGCACCTTGTCCGGAAGGTCGAGAACTTCCGCTTTGGTGCGGCGCAACATGGTACCGTAAAGCTGCACCGACAACTCCTCGACGTTGCTGGCACCCGACGATTCCCAGTACCCATAATCGTTCCTGTGACCGTTGCAGTAGCGCTTCGAGAAGGAGAGGAAACTGCGTCCCAGCGAGTGGCCGACCAGCCGCAGAAGGGGAAACAGGTCGCGGGGCCTGTTGGCCAGCGGTGTCCCGGTAAGGGCGTGTACGACCGGGTCGCCGGCGGCCTCGGCGACTAGGCGCGTCCCTGTTCGGCTGCGGATGGAGCGGTGGTTCTTGAGGAAGTGAGCTTCGTCAAACACCAGCCCCTTCCAGTCGTGCGCAAGGAGCGCGCCGATCTGCCGGTGAAGGATGTCGTAGTTGAGGACCACCCAGCCAAGGTACCCCGGCTCGGGCACTGGTGCCGGGCCGGCGATATGCGTCTCGGTTTCGGGAAGAACCATCAGGATCTCACGCACCCAGTTTCTCTTGACCGAGGCCGGACAGACGACCAGGTACGGTCCTTCGTCGGTGGCTTCGGTCAACCCGAGAATCGACTGGCGCGTCTTCCCCAGCCCCATGTCGTCGGCGAGTATCGAGCGCCTGCGGCCCAGCAGGAACGCCAGCCCTTCTACCTGATGCGGAAAGAGGGTGCTGGAAATCTGTCGCGCCCTGGCAAGGCATCCTGTTTCCACCTGCTCATTCATAAGTGGCATAAGTTCAGCCCTGCGAGCGAGAAACAACAGTCCATTCAGGCCCGGCCGGCCATTGCGCCCGAATCACGTGTCGATTCGGCGGGGCTGCTTGACGGATTCACCCGGTCTGTGGGCAGCCGCAGAACGGGAAGGTCTTCACAAACAAATCCCGCTCGGGAGTTTTGTAGCCCGACACCCGCCACGTACATTCCGCGAAAACTGCTCCAGAAATCCGGTTGCCGCCCGCTTGATCCAAGTTGCCTGAGGAGCCTTTCCATTGGCGCGGCGTTCCAGGGACGGCCTGCCAACCCCCGACACCATCTAAACAAGCCAGGGGGACCTGCCTCGTGAGAGCCGCACGCGGCCTCGTACCTCCTCAGTAGTTTCGATGGACTTATCGACCGCCATCTTCCTCAACTCCCTCTTCGCGTTTGCGGCCTTGGTCGTTTCGGTGACGGGGTTCGGCTTTGCGATGGTCGCAACGCCGATAGCCATCCTGGTTCTGCCCCCTGTCCAGGCAGTGCCGGTGGTGGTCCTCAGCTGGCTGCCACTGTCCCTGCTGCTCGTCGTCAACTGTTTTCGCACAATCAACGCGGGTCGCGTATTACGTCTGTACGCCTGCGCCATGGTCGGAGTACCCGTTGGTGTTCACGCTCTCGCGACCTTCGACGCCGGCCTGATGCGCACGGCGACGGGCTTGGTTGCCTTGACGGGAGCAGGGATGATGGCCCTGCATTCGGGGAAACCCTTCAGGAGCAACGCCATGGCCACCTGCGGGGCCGGTTTGCTCAGTGGCCTGATGGGGGGTGTCAGCGGCATGACCGGCCCCCCGGTGGTCCTTCTGGGGCTAAAGCAGCGATGGCCCCACACCGCCTTGAGAGCGGATCTCATCGGTTATTTCCTGATCCTGCATTTCTCTATCGCCCTTTTTTTCCATACCAGGGGCCTGTTGGAAATCGAGACGATTGCCATGAGCGCAGGTTCCTTTCCTGGAATCGCGGTGGGCTTCCTGGCAGGATTGCGCCTGAAGCGGCGCGTTTCGGAACGGTCCTACCGGTCGGCCGCCCTGACACTGGTCGGCGGTGCGGGGATTCTGGCGGTTCTGCTTTGATAGGGTCCTGTTCGGCGAATCCTTCGACCGGGTCCGGCTTTTGCAAACTGTCAGCGTTGCCAAGCCGCACCGGGCATCACCTCTGGACCCCCTGTTCGGCTCCTTCGTACACCATTTTTCGGGACATAGCCTCATCGGAGAGCATGGAGTATGTAATGTACCCCAAAAACTGGACAGTTGGTTAAGGTGCGATATTTGAGAATCATCTCCGTCCAGAGGATAACCGATGGCAAGGAAACGCACCTCTCATGCCCCGCAGTTCAAGGCCAAAGTCGCCCTGGAGGCGGCCCGCGAGCAGTACACGATCAGCGAGTTGGCGCGCAAGTATTCCCTCCATCCCAACGTGATTCGCGGATGGAAGAAGCAGTTGGTGGAGCACCTGCCGGAGCTTTTCCAGCGGCCCGGTTCGAGGACCGGCAAAGGGGACGAAACAGCGTTGATTCCCGAGCTCTACCAGCAGATCGGCCGCCTTCAGGTGGAGCTGGAGTGGCTGAAAAAAAAACACGAATCTCTCGGTGACTGAGCGCCGGGCGATGATCGAAGTCGGCCATACGCGGGTGAGCGTGGCGCGCCAGTGCGCCTTGCTGGGGCTGTCGCGATCCAGTTACTACTATCGGCCGCGGCCGCCGGACCCGTTCGGCCTCGAGCTCATGCACGCCCTGGATCGCCTCTACACCCGCTATCCTTTCTACGGCGTGCGTCGCCTCGTGCAGGCGTTGCGTCAGGAGGGCTACGCGGTCAATCACAAACGCGTACACCGGCTCATGCAGGTCCTGGGTCTGCAGGCGATCCCTGTGCGCCGGCGCCTGTCGGCCGCCGACACCTCGCACCGAATCTACCCCTATCTGCTGCGCCGGCGGGTGATCGATCGGCCCGACCTCGTATGGGCAAGTGACATCACCTACCTGCCGCTGCGACGCGGTTTCGTTTACCTGGTGGCGGTCATGGATTGGTTCTCCCGCTACGTGCTCTCCTGGCGTCTGGCCAACACCCTGGACGCGGCCTTCTGCCTGGAAGCGCTGGACGAGGCGCTGGCCCAGGGGCGCCCCGAGATTTTCAACACCGACCAGGGATCGCAATTCACCAGCAGCGAGTTCACGCAGCGGGTCGAGGCCGCCGGGGTGCGCATGAGCATGGACGGCCGCGGGCGCTGCTGGGACAACATTTTCATCGAGCGCTTGTGGCGTTCGCTCAAATACGAGGACATCTACCTGAAGGGATACGAGACGGTAGCCGAGATCCGGCAGGGGGTGGATCGCTATTTCGATTTTTACAACCAGGATCGCTTTCACCAGGCGCTGGGGTATGCCACGCCGGCTCAGGTCTACCGGGCGGCCTGAGGGGGATCTACATCCGTGCCCGTACTCTCCCTCTCGGTCAGGCCCATAAAGGCCACTTCGGAGAAGGACGATCCGGCGGCCGGTACCGGTATTGGGTGCGGGGAACAACCCCGATCCAGGAAACATGAGAAATGCACCTTATTTTACCCAACTTTCTGTCCAGTTGACGGGGTACACTTCAGTACTCGAGCCGCGCTGCACTCAGGTTGGCTGTGTAGAGTTTGCTCCAGCGCAAGTCGGCGTATGCAAGGTCCCCCCCCTCCAGGTCAGCTCCGTTGAGTTGAGATAGCAGTTCTGGAAGTGGCATCTCGCAACACGGCACCGGCCATTCTGGCAAGGAGGAGGTCCGCTCACCGCAGGTTTGCCCGCACAAATACGCCTCCAGCAGGTCGGCGTCCTGGAGAACGGGAACATGAAGCAGGCGTTCCCTGGGATTTGCACCCTCAAAATCCGGTCCTGAGATACGTCTGAAATTTCGGCCCCGATAGGTCGTTTCCTTCCCGGTCTGAACCAGGCATGGTTGAAGACGCGGGATTGCCATATGATAACCATCCTTTGACGGGGCGGGGGAATACCAATGGCAGACGCGATACTGTTGGCCGGAGATCGTTACCACAAGGCAGAGGATGCCTTTGCAGGGGTCGGACCCGCGCTAGAGTCGGCCGGCCTCGAAATCGAGTACACAACCGATTTCAAGAGGCTGGATAACGAGCACCTCGAGGGCAAGCGGCTGCTCGCCATTCTCCGTGACGGCATGGAGTGGCCCAACGGGTACGAGGAGCCGTACGAAGTCTGGATGCAGCCCGATCAGGAAGAGGCTGTCGAGGCCTTCGTGCGGAGGGGCGGCGGCTTCCTGCCCCTTCACAATTCGGGGTGGGCCTATCCCTGGAACGGGCTCTACCGGCGGGTTCTGGGCGGCTACTACCAGGGACATCCTCCGGTTTTGCCTTTCGACGTTGGCGTCGTCCAGGGCGACCACCCCATCACAGCGGGTGTCTCGGATTTCGAGATCGTCGACGAGCAGCACTTCCTGTGGTTCGATTACGAGCGGGTGAACCTGCTCTTGAAAAGCATCGGGAGAGATGGCAGGGAATCGCCCGCAGGTTGGGCATACGAGTATGGCAAAGGTCGCGTAGCCTACCTGGCCAACGGCCACACCCTGGAAACCCTGCAGCACCCGATGGTGCAGCTGCTGTTGCACAACGCCGTTCGTTGGTTGCTCCGGATAGTCTGAGGGCCGTTGATGGGCAGGGGCAGGGAACAGCTGTGGCATGCGGTCTGCGCCGACGTCGATTGGCTGGCAATGCGGTCGCACAGGGCGAAGGGATCTTGGGTGCGCCAAGCTCGGATTTCAGAAGGAGGGATGGCCCAGGGAGTTGAAGAGATCTCGAGCCGGCGGAGGAAAGATTCCCCGGCACCGAAGCGCTCTTTACAATGGCAGTCCATCTGCCGGCGACGAGGGGACGGGGTGGGGCATTCTCGCCGAGCACGGTCCCGGGCTGGCCATGGAAGCCCGGATGGACAAGAGTAGGGGATTTCCGCAACGGACTTTTTCGATGGAGGTAGGGTGAAATGCGGCTGGGTCTTGTGACCTACCAACTGGCCAGGGACTGGGACGTGGACACGATTATCGCCAACTGCGAGGAGACCGGCTTCGAAGGGGTGGAGTTGCGCACCACCCATGCCCACGGCGTCGAGGTGGGGTTTTCGGCTGCGGAGCGTGCGGAGGTCCGCGCCCGTTTCGAGGAGTCCGGGGTGGAGCTGGCCGGACTGGGGTCCGCCTTCGAATACGACGCCATCGACCCCGGAGAGGTGCGCCGCAACATCGAGGGCACCAAGGAGTACGTCCGTCTGGCAGCCGACCTCGGCGCTGCGGGCGTCAAGGTGAGACCGAACCGCGTTCACGACGATGAGGGCGTGCCGCGGGAGCAGACGTTCGAGCAGATCGGCCAGGCCCTGGCGGAATGTGCCGGTTTCGCAGGCGACGCCGGCATCGAGATTAGACTCGAAGTGCACGGACCGGTCACCTGCGAGCCCCGGAACATTCGCGCCATCCTCGACTACGCCGGCTCGGACAACCTGTTCGTGTGCTGGAATTCCAATCCCCAGGACGTGGAGGACGGGTCGATCGACCGGAATTTCGGCCTACTGCAGGAGGATATCCGCCTCGTCCACATCACCGAACTCTGGAACGACTACCCCTGGCGGCGGCTGTTCGAACTGCTCTCGGAATCGGGCTACCGGGGATTCTGTCTGGCCGAAATTCCCGAAAGTCCGGACGCGGTGCGCCTGATGCGTTATTACCGCGCCCTCTGGACGGCTCTGCAACACTCCTGAAGCAGCCATCGGCTCACTTCATCGACCGTGCCCGAACTAGCTTTCGTCAACGGGTTATTTCTTCCTGTCGAGCAGGCCGTGGTGCCGGTCGAAGATCGCGGCTTTCAGTTTGCGGACGCCGTGTACGAGGTCATGGCGACCTACGGCGGAATTCCGTTCGAGATGGACCGTCACCTCGAACGCCTGCAGCGCAGTCTCGACGCGCTGGGAATCGGGTACGACGTCGTCGGGCAGGGGGTTGCCAGGTCGATTGCCTCCGGGATCGAGCGCGCCGGATTCCCAGAGACCCTGGTTTACATCCAGATCAGCAGGGGAGTCGCTCCGCGGAGGCACGAGTTCTTCTCCGGAATCGCCCCCACTGTCGTCATGACCTTCAAAGAACCTGAGGCCGGACGCAAACCTCTGGAAAACAGGCGTCCGCACCATCACTTTGGAGGATCAGCGCTGGAAACGGTGCGATATCAAAAGCGTGTCCCTGCTGCCCAACGTCCTGGCAAAGCAGGAGGCCGCGGCCGTCGGCGCCTTTGAGGTGTTGCTGATCGACGGCGCGGAAAGGGTGACGGAAGGGGCGTCGACGAGTTCGTTCTGCGTGGTCGGCGGCGTTCTCAAAACGGCGCCTCAGGGGCCGCACATCCTTCCAGGGATAACCCGTGAAGTCATCCTCGAATTGGCGGGCGATCTGCAGATACCGGTTCGCGAGGAGTTCAGCGCTCTCGCCGAGTACCTGGACGCCGACGAAGTTTTCCTCTGTGGCACCGCAACCGAGGTGATGCCGGTAGTCGCGATCGACGGCGCGACTATCGGATGCGGCCTTCCTGGCTCGCTTTCCGGGCGATTGCGAACCGCCTTCCTGCGAAGGGCGGGAGCCTGATTACGCAAAAAAGGGGCTCCTGAAAAGGAGCCCCTTTTTCCGCGCCGGGGGCGCATGGGATGTTCGGTTGCTGAGCTCCTGCTGAGAATGGCCGGAACCATCTGCATCCCGGCAGAAAGCATTCATCCAGCCCTCGAATCCCCACTATCTGTCGGTTATCGTCCCCCGGGCCTGGCGGCGCAACCACCACCGCATGCCCGTTTTCGTTAGTGGAATACCACCATCTTGGTTTCCGTCATTTCTTCCACGGCGTACTTCGGACCCTCCTTGCCCATGCCGCTGTCCTTGACCCCGCCGTACGGCATCATGTCCGCGCGCCAGACAGTGCCGAAGTTGATGTGGAGATTTCCGGAATGAACCTCTCTCGCAAACCTCATTGCGTGGTTGACGTTCTCGGTGAATATCGAGGCGCTGAGACCGTAGTTGCTGTCGTTGGCCATGGTGATCGCCTTGTCGATGTCGTCGACCCGGGTCAGGGCGATGGCAGGACCGAACAGCTCTTCGCTGGAGATGCGCATTTCCGGTTTCACGTCGGCGACGATGGTCGGCTGGTGAAGCGTGCCGGTCCGCTCACCCCCGGTGACCAGCGTCGCTCCCGCTCCCACCGCCTCGTGGATCCACTCGTTGACGCGGGCAGCATCCGACTCGCGAATCATCGGCCCCATCTTCATGGAATCTTCCAGCGGGTCGCCGGTCGCCAGGCTCTCCACCTTGGGTTTCAGGGAATCGATGACGTCGCCGTACACCCCGTCGTCGACGAGAACGCGCTGAGACGAGATGCAGACCTGACCGGCGTTGGCGAAACCCGTCATCGCCATGGCGTCGGTGACCTTGTCGAGATCGGCGTCGTCCATGACGATAACAGGCGCGTTCGAACCGAGTTCCATGGTGACTTTCTTGATCCCTGCCTGGCGGCAGATGTGTTCGCCGACGTTGCGGCTGCCGGTGAACGAAATCTTGCGCACCCGGGGGTCGCGGGAGATCGCGTCCCCAATTACGCCGCCCGACCCTGTCACACACTGAATCGCCTCGCTGGGCACCCCGGCCTCCAGCAGGATTTCCGTCAACTTCAACGCCGACAGCGGGGTGTCGGTGGCCGGCTTGACGACGACGGCGTTTCCGGCGGCCAACGCAGGACCGACCTTGTGACAGACGAGGTTGAGGGGAAAGTTGAACGGCGTGACCGCGGCGACGATACCGACCGGAATGCGGATCGTAAACCCGAATTTCCCGGCTCCGTTCGAGGCCCCGTCGAGTTGGAGAACTTCCCCGGTAAGACGCTTCGCCTCTTCAGCCGACAGGGTGATGGTCTCGGTGGCGCGCGCTGCCTCCATGCGGGCCTCGGAAATCACCTTGCCCTCTTCCATGGTGATCGTGCGCGCCAGATCCTCGAGACGCTCGGTCATGAGTTCCGAAGCCTTGTGTAGAATCTGATAGCGCTCGTACGCAGGCATATCGCCCATGATCCTGGCCCCTTCGGCGGCGGCGGTAATCGCCGCGTCGACATCGGCAGCGTCTCCCTTGGGCACCGTGTCCACCACGGAACCATCAAAGGGGTTCAGGACTTCGATCTTCTCGGCTTTGTCGATCCATCTGCCTCCTACGTGCATTTTCATCGTCGTTTTCCTCGTTCGCTAGTGTTGCAGTTGTTGTTCCGCTGTCCGGTCGGCGTTTGCCGACGGAGAATAGTTATTGCTGCAGAAGGGGTGCTGTCAACCCATTGCTCCGCCCTGCTGATGCCGGTCATTCCAGAGACAGGAAGGTCGCGGTGACCTCCTCACCGGCAAGCTCCAGCATGCCGACCGAACGAGGATTTGCGAACCGCTTCCTGCCGGCGCTCGCCGGGTTGAAATACAAGGTCCCCAAGTGTTCCGAGAGATGCTGCCGGTGACTGTGCCCGAAGAGAATCAGGCGCGCATCGACGGACGGGGGTGAATCCGCTTGGGGTGGGGTGAGGATGTGGGTCATGTAGATGTCGAGCTTGCCGATGCTGACCCAGGCGGCTTCGGGAAGATCTCCGCAATCGGTTCCCGGATCGACGTTGCCCTGGACCGCTACGACTGGCGCTATCTCGGCGAGCTTGCGCAGGATCTCCCGCCCGCCGACGTCGCCGGCATGAAGAATCAGATCGACCGATTCGAACAGGTTTGGAATCCGGGGATCGAAGAAGCCATGGGTATCGGCAACGACTCCGACCCGGTGCTGCTCGAGGTTACGGCAACTCACGGCAACCTCGCCTTAAAGATCGCGGGCACAGCGGAATCCGAGTTGCACGCTCCGGTGCGAAGGTCTTCCGAACAGGCGGGTTGCGACGCGGATGTGCCATTTGTCGGTGGCGTACGAGCCCCCCTTGACGACCTTGTTGCGCCCCTTTGCCGGGCCGGTTGGATTCAGGGTTTCTTTTGAGCGCCTGTAATAATGGGGGTCGTGCCAGTCCTGGACCCATTCCTCGACGTTCCCCGCCATGTCGAGAAGGCCAAAGGGACTGACGCCGTCGGGAAAGGATCCGACCGGTGCCGACAGCCGGTACCCGTCGGCGCCGCGTCCTCGAGCCGGTTGGTAGTTCGCCCACCAGATGCCGTCGCCGTCCGGTTCACTCCCTCCCCAGGGATACTTCCTGTAGGGATCTCCCCCCCGGGCAGTGTACTCCCACTCCGCTTCGGTAGGCAGGCGTTTGCCTGCCCATTGGCAATACGCATGGGCGTTGTACCAGGACACGCACACGGCCGGTTGGTCGTCGCCGGCGAGATTTTCCGTCATCAGATCCTGGTTGTAATCCTGTCCATCCGGCTGCTCGGGATGCCGATAGGCCTCGTCGCCGGACGCCTTCACGTGGGCGAGAAACTTGCGGTAACGAGCGTTGGTCACCTCGTGGCGATCGATGTAGAAGCTGGCCAATGAAACCCGCCGGGAAGGGCGCTCCGCTTCGTAGTTGAGGTACCTGCCCATTTCGAAATCCGCGAGCTCCCCCTCCTCCGCACCCATGGTGAATTCCCCTTCCGGGATGAGCAGCATCGTTGCACCGTCATCTGAAGTGATTTCCGGGTCCGGGGCGCAACGGGTAAGTGACAGCAGGGCAACCGCCATGGAGACAGCCGCCGGCCAAGCGCGAGTGAGCGTCGGGTATGTCCTGCCAAACATGAGCCAGGCGATTCCTCCTTTGTGGGATTATTGTCCGCCACCGCGGCGGACAAGTTATATGAATTTTACGGAGCGGTTTTGTTCCCGCAAAGAACCGGTCGGTGCCGGCCTTTGGGAAACGCGGATCATTGCGAATTGCCGAAGGGCCATCCCAGTCGGTTCTCCGGAGGGAGAACGCGGCCCTCGGCGTCCGTCAGGGGGCGTGGAGGCTGCGAACCGGCAAGGCTGCCGACAACTAGCGCAGCAACGGCGAAAGGCACGGCGAGCAGGTCACCGGGCAGCTGCGGCAGCAAGAAGACGAACAACAGCCAGGAGACCAGGCCGACAGCGATCGCCGCCAAGGCCCCGGTGGCGTTTGCGCGTGACCACCAGAGTCCCCCGGTGAGGGGCACGAACAACGTGGCGAGCAGCACCGACCAGGAGTCGACCATCAGGTCGTAGACCGAGGTCTTGTGGAGGGCGAGTGCCAGGGAGATTACCCCGAGCAGCAGCACCGAAATGCGGGCGATGCGGAGGGACGTCCTCTCCTGCGCGTTGGGGTTGAAGAAACGGACCACGTCCCAGCCGACCACGCTTGCCGGGGCGAGCAGGGCGCTGTCGGCGCTGCTAAGCAGGGCGGAGACGAGGGCCCCGGCGAACAAGGCCAGCGCCGCTGTCGGCAGATACCTCGAAGCGAGCTCCATCATCACGAGATCGGGTTCCTCGAGGCCGGGAAGAATGACGGCTCCCGCCATCCCGAGGAGCACCGGCAACAGTCCGATAGTTGCGTAGATCAGGCAGGCGAGGTAGGCGCTGCGGCAGGCGACCTTTTCGTCGCGGCTGGAGAGGGAGCGCTGCACCAGATCCTGCCCGGCGAGGTTGCCCAGGCCGATCACCAGCCAATCGCGGGCATAGGCGAACCAGCCGGAAGCACCGGCATCCCGTGGGTACAGGTGGAACCTGTCTTCGGGTATGCGCGCAGCGATGGTGGACCAGCCGCCCATGTCGGCCAGCAACATCGGCGTTATGATCAGCATCCCCGCGATCAGGATGGTCAGCTGGACGAAATCGGTCAGGGTGACCGCCCACATGCCCCCGGCCCAGGTGTAGACCAACACCACTGCGGCGGCCAGCAGGATGCCGGTCGTGGGATCCATGCCGGTCAGGGACTGCAGCACCTTGCCGAAGGCAACCATCAACGAAGCGACCCAGCCGACGTACGCGGGGATGGTGCACAGGCTCGCCAGCAGTCCGGCGCGGCCGTCGAAACGGCTGGTGAAAAAGGAAGCGATCGTCATCAGGCCCATGCGCCGCAGCATGCGCACGTAGAAGAGGCCGGCCAGAAAAAGGCACAGTGCCGCGCCGAAGGGATCGGCAATGACCGCCAGGAAACCGCCGGAATAGGCAGCGCTCGCCGCCCCGATGCAGAGTCCCCCCCCGAACCAGGTGGCCGCAAGGGTTCCGGTCGCCAGCAGGAGGGACAAACGCTTGCCGGCGACTATGTAGTCCTCCGAGACTGCGATCCGCCGGCTGGCCCACAGGCCGATGGCCAGCATCGACAGGAGGTATAGGCAAAGACCCACAAGGACTGGTGCCGTGGACATTTTCAGATGGTTTCCGTAGAAAGAAGACAGGAGGGTCAATGATAACGAGCTCCAAACAGCCCTGCCAGGGGAGGCGGCCACGGTCATCGTTTCCCAAAGCGGCCGTCCCCAAGGACAGGCCGTAGACAAGGATAGATGACTGAAAATGTTTCCGGCCACTCTTGCGGACCGCCGGCAGCATCCCGGACCGCTGGAATTAATCAGCCTGTTGTCTTGGTGAGGTGGGATAATGCATCCCCGGATCGATTGCCCGACCTCGGTTTTGGAGCCACTTTCACCACCTGCCGTCACGGAGCTGGCCTTCGATGGACAGGTTGGCACAGGGTCGCTTGAAAAGAGGAGGATCGGAGAGGAGATGTTGGTCAAGATACTGGGAGGTTTGATGCTGGCCGTCGGCGCCTTCTTTGCGCTGAAAGTGTTATTCGACATCCTGGTCGCAGCCGGTTGTATCGCCCTGATAGCGGCCTTTCTCTATTACGGCTGGCGCCTGTTGTCGAGAGGTCCCTGATGGAACCACAAAGGCCTTTTCCGAGTCATGAATCGACCGCCCGAGGCAGATCGACGCAGCTTCCGTAGGGTTGTGCCCGAAGGAGGGTTGCAGAAGCACTTGCCCGTTCGGGTTTCTGTCAGAAGATCCCCGAAACATCCCGAAAAGGACTCTTGCCATGGATCTGGTTTTTGAGATCGAGGCCACCTTGTCGAACGAACTCGCCCAGCTTTACGAGGGATTGATGGAGGAATTCGAGACCAAAAGTACAATTGGCCTGGCAGAAATGAACCGGACCTTGCTGCAGACAGGACTCGTTCATCATCTGACCATGATGGGTGGACTTGGTCTGATCGAAGAGGAGAAGAGGGAAAGCATGTACCGCTTGGTAGACGCGGTTGCTTCCGAAACGGTGATGTGGGATCTGGTCAAGCATGCGCGCGCCTACTGGCAGAACAGCCAAGGGGCGACAGGTACTCTCGACCTCAGTACCTGATGCCCCCGACCTCCGCGGTTGACATCCGCATGGAAGCCGAGTACATTTTCGCCGCTTGTAAAATAGCGGAACCTACTGATTAACAGTTACTTACAAGGTTATTTTTCCCGTGTCCGGTTACAGTAATACCGTTCTTGATCATTTCCGGAATCCGCGCAACACCGGCATTATTGAAGGCGCAGACGCGGTTGGGATAGCTGAAAATTCAGCCTGCGGGGACGTTCTTCACTTGTATCTGTCCATTGCGGACGGGCGCGCCGAACGCGCATCCTTCAAATCCTTCGGTTGCGCAGCTGCCATTGCCGCAGGTTCGATCCTGACCGAAATGGTCACCGGCACCACCGTCGAAGAGATTTCCCGCATCAGCAAGCAGGACGTGGTACTGGCGTTGGGCGGGCTTCCCCCCATGAAAGTACACTGTTCCGTTCTCGCCGAGGACGCCATTCGGGCAGCTTTGGCCGATCTCGCCAAGCGGCAGATCGCGGAGAGTTGATTGCAAACACCCCTCGCATCGGTTCCCGGAAATCCCTTATTTCTCAACTCAGATGCGTTGCCGACGGAAGCGACTGCGCGGTGGCGCATTTTTTTTGCAGCGAACACTCCAATATTCAAATTCACGAAAGGATGAGTCATGGCCTACAGTCTTCCTGATCTCCCGTACGCATATGATGCCCTTGAACCCCACATCAACGCGCGCACGATGGAGATACACCACTCAAAGCACCACAACACGTACATCACCAACGCGAACACAGCTCTCGAGGGGCATGGCGATCTCGCGGCAAAAGATGTCGAGGAGTTGATCGCCGATCTCGGTTCGGTGCCCGAGGACATCAGCACCGCTGTTCGGAACAACGCCGGAGGACATGCCAACCACAGCCTGTTCTGGACCGTCATGGGACCAGGAGAAGGAGCTCCTTCGGGCGACATCGCTGCGGCCATCGACAGCGACCTTGGCGGTTTCGACTCCTTCAAGGAGGCTTTCTCCGACGCCGGAGCCAAGCGTTTCGGCAGTGGCTGGGCATGGCTCGTCGCCAATGGTGGCAAGCTCAGCGTGATGAGCACTCCCAACCAGGACAATCCCCTGATGACGGGGGAAGGAACACCCATTCTCGGACTCGATGTCTGGGAGCACGCCTACTACCTGACCTACCAGAATCGTCGCCCCGACTACATTGCCGCCTTCTTCAACGTCATCAACTGGGACGAGGTGGCGCGGCGTTTCGGGGAAGCGGGGTAGGGGAAGTCGCCGGAGAGAGGCAGTTAGTCTGGAGGCCCGGGCCTGTGCGGCAAGACGAATCGGCCTGCGCGGTTAGCCTGCTACGTCGATGCAGGGCAATCGGCAAAGGAGCCGGAAATGATCGTCGATTGCCGGACTGACGGTAGAAGCGGCACAGTCAGCGAAATTCCCGACCTCTAAGCTAACCGGGCGATTCGCCATGTGAGTTGCATGGCAGTCGAAGGTTCGCCAGCTGCATTTCCAACCCCTCTCTTCCGGACCCGGCGCGGTTCCCCAGTTATTGCAAACTGGTGGCAGCGCTGGGTAGCCCCCCGGATCAGATGTCTACGCCTGCCCAGGACGCGGCGTGGTCCGCAGCCGTAAACAAGTCGTCCGGTGAGGTTCCAACCTCACTTGGCTCCGACTTGGGAGACGACCACCGCCGGCTTCGCGACGACGACTTCTGGCGTCGAATCCCGGCCTACTCGCGGTTGAGTGCCGAGGAGTTCAACGACCACCGTTTCCAGAGTCGCAACTCGATCACCTCGGTCCGCAAGCTCCGCGAAATTCTTGGGGGCTTGGTCACCGACGGGTTCTGGGAAGACGCCGAGCGAGGGGTGCGGAACGCAACGATGAGCGTGCGCATTTCGCCCTACATCGTCAGCCTCATCGATTGGAGCGAGCCGTACGGCGATCCGTTGCGCACGCAATTCCTGCCGTTGGCCTCGCGCACAACGCCGGACCATCCCGAACTCAGGCTCGATTCCCTGAATGAACAGGCGGACTCGCCGGTTTCCGGTCTCACGCATCGCTACCGCGACCGGGGGCTGTTCCTAGCGCTCGATACCTGTCCGGTCTACTGCCGGTTCTGCACCCGGTCGTATTCCGTGGGGCTCGACACCGAAGAAGTCGAGAAGGCCCGCTTCGGGGTCAACCCCAAGCGCTGGGAGGATGTTTTTGCATACGTCGCCAACCACCCGGAGCTCGAGGACATCGTCATCAGCGGCGGCGACGCCTACAACCTCAAGCCGGAAAACCTCAAGCTCGTTGGCGACAGGTTGCTGGACATCGATCACATCCGCAGACTGCGGTTTGCCACCAAGGGACCTGCGGTCATGCCACAGAAGCTGCTGACGGATGAACCTTGGGTGGCGGCCTTGTGCAGCGTGTTCGAGCGCGGGCGTCGCGAGCATAAGCAGGTCGCGCTCCACACCCACTTCAATCACCCTCGCGAGATAACCGCGTTGACGAAAGCTGCCTTGGACCGATTGACCGGGGAGGGCATGGTCGTTCGCAATCAGGCGGTGCTGCAACGAGGCGTGAACGACGACGCGAATACCTTGAAGCTGCTGGTCCTCAGGCTCGGTTACATCAACGTTCAGCCGTACTACGTGTTCCTTCACGACATGGTGAAAGGAGTCGAGGAGTTGCGCACGACTCTGGCCGCGGCGCAGCGGCTGGAAAAGGAGATTCGCGGCGTTACCGCAGGATTTCACATGCCGAACTTCGTCGTCGACACGATGGGTGGCGGCGGCAAGCGGCACGTTCATTCTCACGAATTCTACGACCAGGAACTCGGAATTGCCGTATTCCTCAGTCCGGTGGTTCGCCCCGGCGAACTGTTCCTGTTTTTTGATCCCATTCACGAGCTGTCGGAGGATGTGGTTAAACGCTGGCTCAGAAGCGAAGAGCGCCGTGCGATGATCGCAGGCGCAATGCAGAAAGCGCGGGAGAATTGCAAGTAATGGCCCCGCACGGAGCCGGCTCCGTGCCCGACGGTAGCGGGAAGGCAGGATCTGTGTTCGCCCGAATCAGGACAAGGCCGCATTTGCCTAGGGACGAACCCGGACTCAAGGACTACAAGTCAAACCCGACTAACTGGATGTCAACGGTGAATTACCATGGTAAACACGACGCAGTCTTTCATCCCGAGTGTGGATGTCTGGCTCGCGGCGCTCTTTTGCACCGGTCTCCTTGTGTTGGGAGCGGGGATCGGTTTTTCGGTTTTCCATTTTTTGAAGAAAAGCAGCCAGGCGCGCATGGAGGAAGAAGCCGAGAAACGCGCAGCGCGCCGGCTCGCCGAGGAAGAGCGGTCGCAAAGAATCAGTATCCTGGAGGAGAAGGATAACTGGTACAAGGCCAGGGCCGAGCAGGAGAAGGATCTGGAAAACCAGCTCGTCGAAATTGGAAAGCGGGAGAACACGGTTGCTGCAAAGGATCGCGAACTCACCAGCAAACGCGAGGATCTACGCAAGGATTGGGCGCGTCTGAAGGACGACGATCACAAAGTCGCAGCCCGCCAAAAGTCGGTGAGCGAGTCCGCGGCCGAACTGAACCAGAAGCGCGATCAGTACCGGCAGCGGCTGGAGATGGTCGCCAACCTTACGGCAGAAGAGGCCAAGGAACAGCTGCTGGAGAACCTGTCCGCTGAAGTGAAGGGGAGTGCGGCGGCGATGATACGGGCGGAGCGCGCCCGGGCGCGAGAGGAGTCCGACCGCGAAGCCCGCAAAATCATTGCGCAGGCGATTCAGCGTTGCGCAGTGGAAGAGGCTGAACACTTTTCCACTGCGACCGTAGCCTTGCCCAATGAGGGCCTCAAGAGCCGCATCATCGGCAAGGAGGGGCGCAACGTCAGGGCTTTCGAGAACGCTACGGGTGTCAAGGTCGTGGTCGACGATACTCCCGATACCGTCCTGATTTCATCCTTCGATCCGATCAAGAGGGAGGTCGCCGCGCTCTCGATGGAGCGGCTGGTAAAGGATGGGGGGTTCACGCCCAACCGAATCGATGAAGTTGTAGAAGCGGCCAGGAAAGAACTCGAGTCGGAAATGGTGGAGGCCGGCAAGTGTGCGCTGAAAGAGATCGGGGCGACCGAATACCATCCGGAACTGCCGCGTACGATAGGGCGCCTGAAGTACCGCAGCAGCTACGGTCAGAACCAGCTGCAGCACTGCCTGGAGGTAGCGCATCTGGCTGGGCTGATGGCAGGCGACATCGGGGTCGAGGCCAAGTTGGCGCGCAGGGCTGGACTGTTGCACGACATCGGCAAGACCGTCAGCCACGACATGAAGGGCACTCACATCGACCTCGGTGTGGAGCTGGCGGACAGGTACGGGGAGCACCCGGTCGTCAAGGAAGTGATCGCCGAGCATCACGAGGATCACGAGCGCCTCAATCCGATCTGTTTCCTGGTGAAGGCGGCGGACGCGATCTCGTCGAGCCGTCCCGGGGGGCGCCGTGAAGATCTCGAGGGATATGCCCGCCGCATCATGAAGCTCGAGGAGATCGCCAACTCGTTCGACGGGGTGAAGGACGTCTATGCCATAAATGCCGGACGTGAGATCCGCGTGATGGTCCGCGGTGACCGCATAAGCGATGACGATGCGGAAATCCTGGCCTTCGACATTGCCGAGCGCGTCAAGAACGAGCTTACCTTCGCGGGTGAGGTGAAGGTAATGGTAGTCCGAGAGACCCGGTCGGTTCGTTTCACCGGACGCCAGCGGCCGAAGAGCGATCAGCGCAACAACAACCGCCACGGCAACCACCGTCGCCACCAGCAGCGAAGGCCGCGCGGCGTTCCCAGCTAGCTGAGCGTCTGGGAAGAGAGAGCGTCCTTTTCTAAGCGGCACGGACGACCACAACGCGCGATGAACCCGGATTCCACCGCAGTAGCCATCCTCGGATGCACAGGATCCATAGGGGACTCGACCTTCGACGTCATCGAAAGCCTGGGACGGGATCGGTTTCGCGTCGTCGCCCTGAGTGCCGGGCGCCGGGTAGACAAGCTCATCGAGCGGGCACGCGTCTGGCGGCCCCGCTGGGTCAGCGTCGCCGACGGCAAGGACGAAACCCGTGTGCGGGAGAGCCTGCCGTCCGAGATCTCGGTGCTCTCCGGGATCGCCGGTCTCAGGGAGATTGCCGTCATCGACGAGGTCGATGTCGTCATAAACGGGCTGGTAGGTGCGGCGGGGTTGCTGCCGACTCTCGACTCGGTCAGCGCAGGTAAGAAGGTGGCCATGGCCAACAAGGAGCCGCTTGTCATGGCCGGAGGGATCATTTTGGATGCGGCCAGGGCTCACGGAGGAGAGATCCTCCCCATCGACAGCGAGCCAAGCGCCATATGGCAGTGCCTGCACGGGGAACCGAAGGAGAGCCTGAAGCGGGTGATACTGACGGCATCGGGCGGCCCCTTCCGCGGCCTGACTCGGGAGCAGATGATGTCCGTAACTCCACAGCAGGCCCTGGCTCATCCCACCTGGAAGATGGGTAGCAAGATCACCGTCGATTCGGGCACCTTGATGAACAAGGGTTTCGAGGTGATTGAAGCTTCGTGGCTATTCGACGTGGAGATCGACCAAATCGACGTCCTCGTCCACAGGGAATCGGTCGTGCACTCGATGGTGGAGTTTGCAGATGGGGCATGGCTCGCCCACCTCGGCAGGACCGACATGAAACTGCCGATCCAGTACGCCTTGACCCATCCGGCGCGGGAACCGGCCATCCTCGAGCCCCTCGACCTGACCGCCGTCGGGGCCTTGCACTTCGAGGAACCGGATTGGACCGGGTTTCCCTGTTTGCGGCTCTGTTACGAAGCCGGGAGGACGGGCGGTTGCGCACCCGCGGCCCTCAACGCCGCTGACGAAATCGCCGTGGCTGCCTTCCTCCAAGGGCGCATCGGTTTTCTCGACATTTACGAGATCAACCGCGAAGTTTGCGAGCAGGCAGGTGGCGGGATTGGCTGGGGGACCGTCGTGCCGCTCGATGACGTGCTCGAAGCCGACAGCGAAGCCAGAGAGCTCGCTTCCGCGCTCGTGGATGAGCGCACCCGTACCGAGGACAAAACGCAAACCACCTGAATCATGGCCAGAAACAGAAAGAAGGCGGAAAAACCTCAGCTTCTCTGGGGGAGACGGTCGGGAGATGCTGTCGATCCCGAGACGTGTGCCGCCCTGATCGTCATGTGCCAACGGGCGCTCAAATGGCTCACCATCACCATAATGACCTCCATCCTTCTCGTTATTGCGATGACGACTGTCTCGACCGGCTCCTTGGTCCAGGTTGTCGGCAAAGGGTTGTATTTCGTGGTGGTCGGAGCGGCGGTCACTTCGCTGGCGATCTGGACGGTACGCGTGCGGTTGCAGAAATGGCTCGGTACAGGCGACCTGCAGGCCACCGGACTACTCAAGAGGCTGTAGTTCCCCAGTTGGCTGGACCTGGTTGCGTGTTGGGCGTTTCGGCTTTTCTGGCGCCAATCCGCCGTTCCGCCCGGAAACGAGCGTGCGGTCTAGTTTGGTACGGCACCAGACCCGGTCTTGCCTTGAGTTCGAGAAAGCCCTCCTCCCTGGAATTGGGACCAAAATGGTCGGCATGAGATTGAAAACTTATGGCGAGGCGGAAATGGCGTCGGGGAACGAGCCGCTCGCAAGGGTGGCGGTTCTTGGGTCAGGGGTGATGGGATCGCGGATTGCAGCGCTTCTCGCCAACGCAGGTCTCAGCGTCGATCTCTACGACCTCCCGGATGAAGGCAACCCCACCCGTCTGGCAGAGGAGGGGTTGGCCAGCGCCCTGAACAGCAGGCCGGCGGCGTTTTTCTCCAGCGAGATCGCCAGGTCCATCCGCTGCCGGTCACTCGAAGACCTCCAGCCCCTGCGCACCACTCACTGGATCGTTGAGGCGATTGTCGAAGACCTGGCTGCCAAGCGGGAGCTGCTCGCCCGCGTCGACGACGCCGTTGCCGGCTCCGCGGTGATTCAGTGTATCAGCACCAACACTTCCGGTCTGTCGGTCAACGGGATGTCAACGGACCGCTCCGAAGAGTTCAGGCGCCTGTTCATGGGGGTGCACTTCTTCAATCCGCCTCGCTACATGAAGCTCGTCGAAGTCGTCCCCGCGGCGGATACCGACACGGAGGTCGTGCGGCGGATGACTCGCTTTCTGGAACGGGAACTCGGCAAGGGAGTGGTCGAGTGCCGCGATACACCCAACTTCATCGCCAACAGGATAGGGGTCTTCGCGCTCATGGATGCCCTCCACCGCATGCAGCGGGCGGACCTGGTCCCCGAGGAGGTCGATGCAGCGACCGGGGTGCTGATCGGAAGGCCGCGCAGCGCAACCCTGCGACTCAGCGATATCATCGGGCTCGACGTGCTCGCCGACGTTGCCGCAACGGCCTACGACAACCTACCCGAAGGCCCTGGGCGGGAAACCTTCGCGGCACCCGGATTTCTGACTCCGATGATCGCCGGGGAATTTCTAGGCGAAAAATCCGGGGGCGGGTTTTACCGCAGGAATGAAGCAGGGCAAATCGAAGTCCTCGATCTCGCCAGCATGCAGTACAGACCGCGACGGCAGGTGGACCTCGGGGGAGAGCTAGCGGAGGTCGCCTCGCGCCGCGGCTTTCGGGACCGCCTCGAGGGGTTGATGAACAGCAGCGGAAAGTTGGCGGATTTTGCCCGCGGCCATCTCGCGGAAGTCATCGCCTACGCAGCCGAAAACGGCGCGGAAATGGCCGCAGGCGTCGACCGGATCGATCGCGCGATGAGGTGGGGATTCAACTGGGAGGCCGGGCCGTTCGAGGTCGCCGACTTGATCGGGACCGACAGACTGGCAGCTCATCTCAGGAAGAGCGGCCGCTCCGTACCCGGGCTGCTGGAGGGGATATCGCGGTCTTCTGCCAAGGGGTTCTATACAAGCACCGACCGTGGGAGGCAGGCGTACTCACTCTCCGAAGAAGGGCATTGCTCCGCGCCGGTTCCCGACCCGACCGATGCGGATCTGCTTGCATCCGGGGAGATTGCAGACGAAGTGGAAAACGCCCGCCTGGTGCGGCTCGGCGGGGTGGGTGTCCTGGTTTTCTCCGGAAAGCTGAACGTGATCGGCCCCTCGCCGCTGACCCTGGTCGAGCGCACTGTTGGAGGGGCGGGGCTGGATTTCCTGGTACTGTACGGAGACGGCGGCAATTTTTCTGCCGGAGCCGACCTTTCCTACATCATGGGGCTGGCAGAGTCCGGCAGGTGGGACGAGCTGGAACGCTACGTAGCGGATTTCCAGGAGGCGTGCATGGCGGTTCGCTTCGCCCCCTTTCCCGTGATCGCCTCAGCCCGCGGCCTCGCTCTGGGAGGTGGGTGCGAGTTCTGTCTCTCGGCTTCGGCACGCGTCGTCGCCGCGGAGCTGCGCATCGGCTTGGTCGAGACCTCGGTCGGCCTCATCCCGGGCGCCGGCGGCTGCAAGGAGATGGCCCGCCGGAGCGCCGGCGGGCCAATCGATCGCGCCTTCCAGACGATTTCCTCCGGGCGCTTCAGCGAAAATGCCCACCAGGGCAGGCAATGGGGGCTCGTCCAAGCCGAAGACAGGGTGCGCATGAACGACGGCGGAATTGTCGGCGAAGCTCTCCGTCTCGGCTCCGATCTTGCCTCCGGGTACCAGCCGCCCGTCAGGGAGGTGATCCAAACCGCCGGAGATCGAGAAGCGGAGCGTCTGCAGCAGGTCCTGGTCGCGGAGCGCGATGCCGAAAGGATCACCCATCACGATCATGAGGTGGGGGTGCGCCTTGCCAAGGTAGTCTGTGGTCGCGGGCTGACTCCCACAGGAGCGAGCGAGCAGGATTTTCTCGACCTCGAACGAGAGACCTTTCTCGAGCTGTGCGGCATGCCTGCAACAAGGGAGCGCATGCGGCACATGCTCAAGACCGGCAAGCCATTGAGAAACTGATGAACCCAAGAGCCGAAGGATCGTGGAAATCGATATGCGAAACGGGTAAGGAGGATTTCTGAGCGATGGGACTGCGCACGGAAGAGGAATTCAAGGCCGGCCTTCGGGACGGGAGAGCGGTCTACTCGAAAGGGGAACGGGTCGATGACGTGACGACCCACCCCGACCTCGGGATCTGCTGTGAGCACGTGGCGCTCGACTACAGACTCGCGGAAGATCCCGACCATCGCGATCTCTTTGTGTACGAAGACGAGGATGGGGAGCTGAGCAGCCGCTATTTCAAAAAGCCGGCATGTACCGAGGATCTGCTCAACCGCAGGGAGATGATCGAGCGCTCGACCCGTCTCGGGGGCAGCGTGGTGCTGCTGATCAAGGAGATCGGCACCGACGCTCTTTTCGCCCTCGATCTCGTTACCAGGGTAGTCGATTCCAAGGCGGGAACGAACTACGGCGAACGGGTTGCGGCGTTTCATCGCAAATGCCGACGGGAGGATCTCGCCCTGGCGGTGGCCCAGACCGATGCCAAGGGCGACCGCAGCCTGTTGCCTTCTCAGCAGGCACACCCCGACTACTACGTCCACATCGTCGAAGAGCGCAGCGACGGCATTGTCGTGCGCGGAGCCAAGGCTCACACCACCAATTCACCCTTTGTCGACTATCTCATCGTCATTCCCACGCGCGCCATCGGCGAGGGGGACTCAGAGTACGCCGTTGCCTTCGCGGTTTCGGTGGGCGCAGATGGGGTCAAACTTATCGCCAGTCCGTTCGGCTCTCCCGAGCCGAGCCGATTTCACCACCCGGTCAGCTCACAGCACCGGCTCGTCGACACCCTGACCGTTTTCGACGATGTCTTCATACCCAACGAGAACGTGTTTCTCAAAGGAGAGTGGCAAGCGGCCGGTTTCCTGGCCAACACCTTCGTCGAGTTCCACCGGTTCACCGCGGTGTCATACAAGCCACCCCTTTGCGACATGTTCATCGGAGCCTCGGCCCTGTTGGCGGAGTACAACGGAATCGAAAAACCCAGTCACGTGCGCGAGAAACTGACGAAGCTGATCGCCTGGGCGGAAACCGTGCGAGGGCTTAGCCGCGCCGCAGCCTTCGATTGCCGTATCACCGAACACGGCCTGGCGGTGCCGAATATCATCCTGACCAACCTGGCCAAGTATTACTTTGCCAGCAATTACCACCAGGCGGTCTGCTGGGTGCAGGACATCGCCGGAGGGTTGGTGGTAACGGGGCCGTCGGAGAAGGATCTGGAGAATCCCGATACCCGTGAGTACATCGAGCGTTTCCTCGGCGGAGCCGGGGGGGTAGCGACAGAGGACCGCCTGCGGGCTTTCAACCTCGTTCGGGATCTGACTGCCTCAGACTTCGGCGGTTACAACGAACTGCTGTCGATCCATGCCGAAGGATCGCTGGAAGCGCAGAAGATCACGATCCTGCGCGACTTCGACATCGGCCGTTGCAAGCAGCTGGCTTTGCAGGTAATCGCCGACTCGAAGGAGTAGCCGGCCGCGCTCGTCGGGGGGACTGTCAAAGGCAGGTCCAGCCGCCGTCGACGAACAAGGTGTGGCCGGTGATGTAGCTGGCTTCCTCCGAGGCGAGAAAGACAATCGCCCAAGCCACCTCCTCGGGTTTGCCAAGGCGGCCGACCGGGGTGCGCCGGATAATGGCCCGCTTGAGTTTCTCCCGCTCCCGGATAGCGGCCGTCATCTCGGTTTCGATGTACGCGGGAGCGACGGAGTTGACGCGCACTCCCGAAGGCGCCCACTCGACCGCCATGGTTCGAGTCAGCCCGTCGAGGGCAGCTTTGCTGGCGTTGTAAGCAGCGAGCAACGGCAGGGCCCGCTCGGAGGCAATCGACGTTACGTTGATGATCGACCCGCTCCCACGCTCGAGCATTCCCGGGGCAAGCCTGCGCAGGAGATCAAAGGTTCCGTTCAGGTTGATCTCCAAGACCTGCGCAAACTCTTCGCGCTCGATTTCCTGTGTATGTTTGACGACAGGGCTGATCCCGGCGTTGTTCACCAAAATGTCAGGTGCCACACCTTTCCTGCCTAGTTCTCTAACGAGGGCGTCGACACTTTCCGGATTGCCGATGTCTCCGACGAGAGCAACCCCTGTTCCTCCGAACTCTTGAACCTCGGATATAGTAGCTTCCAGCTGCTCGCGCGTGCGGCTGACCACGGTTACATCGGCTCCACAGCGGGCAAGGGCAATGGCCGCGGCGCGGCCGATACCGCGACCTCCTCCCGTAATTACGGCGCGCTTGCCATCGAGACGGAATGGGCAACCTTCGACATTACTCAAGTAGGTCCTCTCCGGTATGGGGTTTCCTGCGTTCGCCAAGGGGGGCAGAATATACTGGGAGTTTTTGTAATCGAACAGAATGAGCCGGCGGACCTATTTCCTGATACAACTTGAAGCAGTCAAATGATTGAACGGGACCACGCTGGCAGTTCGTTTCCAATATGTAAAATGCCGGTGGCTGCCTGGAAGGGAATCAATCCAGCGCCACCCGGGTTTTCGAGAATGCAGCGCTCATGCGCTCTCCTGGCCCCTGATGGAGGCATCCTGTCACGGTTTGAAAAACACCCTGACCTTCGATGCAATCCGTGTGAAACTCCCCGCAGGTCGGTGAGGCAGGAGGCTGGAGCGGTTCCTGCCGCGGAGGCCGGACCCGACAGGCGAACAGGCGGGAATAAAGCGGATAAAAAAGTGTTGTAAAATCTGACGCTTATCCTATATTTTGGCGGAATTTGACATGCGCAACACGATCGCCCTTGGCGATACGGCTTCTGTGTTCGCGATCTCCCGACGACGGCCAGAACCACATCGCAATGGTTGACAAAACTCCCCGGCTTATCTCTCTATACAGCAATTCGCTTTTCTGGGTTGATCGGAGTTTACCCCTTGTCGTAGTTTTCGCACTCCCCTTGGTGTTGTAGTTCCGACTCCCTTTCGCGCTTCCCCGCGCGAAGTTGATCCGCCTTTCCCCACGCTGACGAACCGTCCTTGAGACAGCCGTCAGATTCCCCTGTGTTCGATCCCCTCCCCGAGTAGATCGAACAGCACAGCGACCGCCGTATTGCAGTGGCGGTGCCAAGTGCGGAGAGTTCGCCTCATGTGGCCTAAAAGGCGGCAGGGCGGACTTAGCGCGATTTCGACACCTGTGAGAGAAGGGGCGTGTCCAATGGCTTCCACGCTACAGACCGACACCTTGGTCGATCAGTATTTCCACGAGATCGAAGACTCGGTCGGACTATCGGCGAAGGACGAAATCGAGATGGCAAAACGCATAAAAGATGGGGACGAAGGAGCACTCACTCGCTTGGTGCAGGCGAATCTTCGCTTTGTCGTCAGCGTCGCCAAGCAGTATCAGAATCTCGGGCTGCCGCTTTCCGACCTGATAAACGAAGGCAACCTTGGGCTGATGGTGGCTGCCAGGCGTTTCGACGGTTCGAAGGGATTCAAGTTCATCTCCTACGCCGTCTGGTGGATCAGACAGTCGATCCTGCAGGCGCTGGCTGAGCAGTCGCGCATCGTGCGGTTGCCGCTGAACCGGATCGGGGAGTTGACTCGCGTCAACAAAGTGCTGACCAAGCTGGAGCAACGGCTCGGGCGTCCTCCGGAAAGCGACGAAATCGCGGCGGAGCTCGATGTCAATCCAGACGGCATAGATCTGCTGCTGCGGATGGCGCAGCGCCCGGTGTCGCTGGAAACCCCATGCGATGATGGCGAAGCGGATCGCTGTCTGGGTGATCTGCTTCCGGATGAAACCCTTCCGGCCTGCGACGAAGTCCTGTCGGAAGGGAAGTTGAAAGACGAGATCCGTAGCGCCATGGAAACGCTAACGGATGGGGAGGCTCGCGTGTTGCGGATGTACTATGGGCTCGATGGACAGCAACCGATGACCCTTGAAGAGATCGGAAGACATGTCGGGCGCACGCGGGAGCGGGTTCGCCAGATAAAAGAGAAGGCTCTGCAGAAGCTGCGGCACCCCAACCGCAGCGAGGTATTGAAGGAATACTACGGCGAAGACTGAACGAGGCGGAAAAGCAATCCTCCGCATTGACAGTGGTATTGGTCGGGGCTAATTTCAGCTGTTAGAACGTGAGAAGGATTTTCCGGCGTAGCTCAGCTGGCAGAGCGGTCGGCTGTTAACCGATTGGTCGTAGGTTCGAATCCTACCGCCGGAGCCATTGCCGCCGATTCCGGCGGCAATCATTGAAAGACCCCGAGGGGCGACCCCTTTGGGGTCTTTTGCGTACCGGACTGTTTTGATCTGCGGTCATATGCTGTCAACACGGGCACGGGCAACCCTGCCTTTTTCTGATTTTCAAGGTGAGGATACAGAATGCGGGAATCACCGAAGCACCGGATCAAGGGGCCGGGCTTAGATCAGGAGGCATGTTTTCAGGCCTGCCAAGCTGCCGTTTCAAGATCCTCCTACGCAACTCTACTTTAGGATGCAAGGTCTTGTGGCTGTGGTGAAGGTCGCTTTGCAGGCCGACAGTTGGCAATCAGGTGGGGCACAGGACAGACCTGCTCTGTACCGGGGGGCTATTACCAATACTAAACCAGATTTTAAATGCCTAATACGGATGCCTAAATTCCCCCACCCTCCCGGGGGGATGAAGATCATCTCACCACTTCTTCCACTTCGTCGATCATGACCGCCACTACCGGCATCTACCTGAATCCGGGGAAGCCCGGAGCCTTGAACCCCTACGTGCCAATATAGAGTGAGACATTTCCGCATCGGAGTTTAGAGTAGTCAGGAGGGCGGAAAGGAGAGCGATAGAAGATGGCTTCCCGTACTGGAAAGGCGGAGCGAGTTTCGTTGCCTGTGGAAGAGTCCACCCCCGAGGTTCCTCGTCTCGATCCGGAAGTGCCAGACAGAGCCAAGCGTCGGTATTTCAGTGCCCAGTATAAGCTGCGGGTACTGGAAGAAGCCGATGTCTGCCGGGCTCCCGGGGAGGTCGGTGCCTTACTGCGCCGCGAGGGCCTGTACTCCTCGCAGCTGACCGCCTGGCGGCGGGCGCGGCGGGAAGGCTCGTTGCAGGCGTTGGCCACGCCGCGGGGTCCCCAAGGCCGTCGTCGGGACCCGGTGGCCAGCGACAACGAGCGCTTGCGCATGGAGAACGCCCGTCTGCGGCGGCGTCTGGAGCAGGCCCAAGTGATTCTCGAGATCCAAAAAAAAGCCTCCGAGATCCTGGGGATCCCCCTGAACCGGCCCGCCAACGGCGACGACGCATGAGCGCGGCGGTCGAACAGTTGGCGACCACGGTCGGGGTGGCCCCGGCTTGCCGCGCCCTGGGGGTGGCCCGCGCTTCGGTCTATCGCCACCGCACCCCCCCGCTGCCGCGCCGGGACGCGGCGCCTTTGCCGTTCGCCTCGTGCCTTGGCCCCGGAAGAGCGCGCCCACGTACTGGCTACCCTGCACGAAGACCGTTTCGTCGACCAGGCCCCGGCCGCCGTATACGCGAATCTGCTGGAGGAAGGACGCTACCTGTGTTCCCAACGCACGATGTATCGTCTGCTGCACGGCGCCGGCGAGGTGCGGGAACGCCGCCGCCAGCGCCGCCACCCTCGGGCCGAGCCGCCGCGGCTGGTGGCCAGGGCCCCCAACCAGGTCTGGACATGGGACATTACCCGTCTGGCGGGCCCGCGTACAGGGGGGACGTATCCGCTTTACGTGGTGCTCGACCTGTTTTCGCGTTACGTCGTCGCCTGGATGGTGGCCACCCGGGAAAGCGCCGGCAGCGCACGGCGCCTGATCCGGACCGCCTGCCGCAAGCAAGCCATCGAGCCGGGGCAGCTGACCCTGCACCAGGACCGGGGCGCCCCGATGACGGCCAAGACCTTTTCGCAGCTGCTGGTCGATCTCGAGATCCTGGCCAGCTACAGCCGCCCGCGAACCGCCGACGACAACCCCTATTCGGAGAGCCAGTTCAAAACCGTCAAATACGCGCCCACCTACCCGGGCCGCTTTGCCGACCCGGAGCAGGCGCGGGCGTATTTTCGCTCGTTCTTTCTCTGGTACAACACCCGCCATCGCCATAGCGGATTGGGCCTGCTGACCCCGGAGGCGGTACATCACGGGCGCGCCGAGGAGCTCCAGGCAGCGCGCCAATCCATCCTCGATGACGCCCATGCACGACATCCCGAGCGCTTCGTAAAGGGGCCGCCCCAAGCACCGAAAATACCAGCCGAGGTGTGGATCAACCCACCCCCGACCATCATCGAATGCGCACGAACAGGACAGTAAACTTTCACGCGAAGTGTCTCATTTCCATTGACACGTTCCGATTGTTCAAGGCTATATTGGAGAAACTCCGAGTTTGGGCAGCAGTCATTGACGTAAGGCATGCAAAGGTTCACAGCAACGCTTGACTGGGACGTCGTCCGTAGTCGACCAAATCGGCAACACTCCACTCCTTCGCCTGCACGACGAGGAGATCCCGCGAAAGGTCGAGCTGTACGCCAAGCTCGAATTCTTCAATCCTGGTGGCTCGGTCAAAGACCGGCCTGCTCTGCGCATGATCAGGGATGGCGAGCGCAGCGGAGAACTCGTTCCAGGCAAGGTCATCCTCGACTCGACATCGGGGAACACGGGAATAGCCTACGCCATGATCGGGGCGGCCCTTGGATACCGTGTACTGCTGGCGATGCCGGCGAGTGTATCCCGGGAGCGAAAGGCCATCCTCTCGGCATACGGTGCCGGTGTCGTTCTGACCGATCCGGGTGAGGGTTCGGACGGCGCCATTCTGCAGGCGCGGAGGATCTACGAGAACGGCGATGGGGCCTTCTTCAAACCCGATCAGTACAACAATCCGGCCAACTGGAAAGCACACAGAGACACCACAGCACCGGAAATCTGGAGCGAAACGGGAGGGGGTGTCACCCATTTCGTCGCGACACTGGGTACGAGCGGTACCGCTATGGGGACTGGGCGTGGCTTGAAGGGATATAACAGTGCGATCCAGGTCGTGGGCGTCGAGCCGGAATCTTTTCACGGGATCGAGGGCCTCAAACACATGGCGAGCTCAATCGTGCCGGGGATTTATGACGAATCGTTTCTCGATTACAAGATCACCGTCGATACCGATATTGCCTATGACACCACATTGAGATTGGCGCGGGAGCAGGGTTTGCTTGTTGGGCAGTCGTCGGGAGCTGCCTACTGGGCGGCGGTCGAAGTTGCCCGTGGGCTCGATGAAGGGGTGGTGGTAACGGTATTTTGCGATGGCGGGGACAAGTACATGAGCACGCCAATGTGGCGCAAGACACTGAAAGAAGCTGGAAATGTGGCGCCTTAGGGAGGTGCGGTAAGAGTGCAGGTTCTCAGATTGAGCGAACAAGGTATGAGGCAGATTGTTCGACATGCAGAAGCGCAGCACCCGGCCGAGTGCTGCGGGATCCTCACAGTAGGAAGAATGAGTCCGCTATCGAGAGTGCACTCGTGCGTGAACGTCCAGAATCGGCTGCACCAGGAAGACCCTCAACGGTACCCTCGCGACGCCCGCATCGCCTACTTCATAGACTCTCAGGAACAGTTTCGGATCATTTCCGCAGCGGAGCGCGAAGGGGGCTGGATATCGGGGTTCTATCACTCTCACGTCGGCTGCGATGCCTATTTCTCCGATGAAGACAAGGAACGCGCCATGGTTTGGGACGAACCGGGATACCCCCATGCTGTGTATCTCGTCGTCTCGGTTTTCGGCGACGGCGTCCGCGGCCACAGGGCGTTTGCTTGGGACGAAGGAAGGCGGGATTTCATAGAGGCAGAGGTGGAAGTCGGCTCGGCGTGAACGGGCTCTGCGGAAACCAACTTTTTGCCTGAACCAGCATTTCTGTTTTCCGACTGGGGAAACAGCGTAATTTCCGTCGCTGGCTGTTTTTGCGGAAGCGGCGGCCGCAACTCCTTGCGGTATCGTCCGATTGCTATCGGCCTACGCAGCGAAGGTCGCCCATGGGACTCTTCGCATCGGCGTTGGGTGGCCGCTTCCGGAATCCGAGCTTATACTATCGCGTTTATTCCTGAAGTTCGATTGAACAGTGGCAAATTCATCTCGCCCGGGATCGGAATCGATGCCAACAATCCTCCCCCTTTGAATTGAAATTAGACCGCAGGTAGACCGCACACAGCAAGAATGGAGGGTAGCTATGACAGTGAGCGTAAACGTACCGACCCCACTCCGAAAGCTGACTGACAATCAGGCGGAAGTAGAGATCGATGCGGCATCAGTTGATGACCTGATCGAGGGCCTTGAAAACGCCCACTCTGGCATCAAAGAGAAATTGCTTGACGAGTCGGGAGAGCTTCGCCGTTACGTGAACATCTTTGTCAATGACGAGGATATTCGCTTCCTGGAAGGCAAAGAGACGGAACTCAAGGACGGCGACAAGGTTTCCATCGTGCCTTCCATAGCGGGGGGATGCGACACCTAGTGCCTCGTCGCAGGAATAACTAGCATAATATCCGCTTCGTGGGTATTTTTCTCCAAGGACCTTTTCCGAAGGAGAGACACGATGAGATCAGGACGCCCGATCCCATGCCATAGGTTCCTCCTTGCGGTATCGCTTTAGGGTAACCTAATGAGAAATTCACACCTTTTTAATATATTCCTGGGACAGAACACTAGGCCCTCGAATAAGTACGGGCGTCGAATTGGTTCCTGTCAGTAGGTTGGCCCGCAGAGATCCCTCAAAATGGAGGCTGCGTGCAGCCACCTGTCCTACATGGTATCCTGCCCCCATTGCGAACTTTCCCGAGTGGACCCCTGCGGGATTTTCAACAATTTGGGACTTGAACCGCGGCTCATGAGAACGGTTGAAAATGTCCTCGGGTTGATCGGGGCTACCCCAATTGTGCGCCTAAACCGGGTGGTGGTGGAGGGAGGTGCCGAAGTTTGGGGAAAACTCGAGTCAGCCAATCCAGGAGGGAGTGTTAAGGACCGCATAGCCCTGGCGATGGTGGAGGCCGCTGAGGAAGCGGGAGATCTGCAACCTAGCGGAACAATCGTCGAACCGACGAGTGGCAACACTGGTATCGGGTTGGCGATGGTCGCCGCGGTCAAGGGCTACAGGCTGATCGTTACCATGTTCGACACTGCCAGCCGCGAGCGACGGCTGCAGATGCAGGCGTATGGAGCAGAGGTCCTCCTCACACCTGCGTCCGAGGGTATGCGAGGTGCCATAGAACGGGCAATCGAGTTGAAGGCTGAGAACCCTGAGTATTTCCTCCCGCAGCAGTTCGCGAACCTAGCAAATCCCGAGATACACAGACGCACTACGGGTGCCGAGATTCTGCAACAGTTGAACGGACAGGTGGATGCGCTTGTGGCTGGCGTCGGTACCGGCGGCTCGGTTACGGGGGTCGGCGGAGTCCTCAAGCGAAAGTTGCCCAAAATGCGGGTAATCGCAGTTGAGCCGGAAGGATCCCCCGTGCTGTCCGGTGGGGACCCCGGTCTTAGCTATATCGAGGGAATCGGTGCCGGGTTTGTCCCCGAAATCCTCGACATCGACATCCTGGACGAAATCCGACCAGTGAGTGACGATGACGCGTATGCCATGTCGCGCCGCTTGGCCCGGGAGGAAGGTTTGCTGGTGGGTGTGTCAGCCGGAGCCAACGTTGTCAAGGCTGTCGAAGTAGCCCGAGAAATGGGGGAGGGGAGGCGGGTTGTGACCATCCTTTGCGACAGCGGTTTGAGATACTTGAGCGCTGGTGTCTACGATTGATCCGGCCCCGGAAAGAATAGATGTAGCTCCATTTGCATACAACAGCGAATCTACTGCGTGCTTTACTACTCACTGATCGCATCGACCCCGCAGCGTCAAGGACGCGCCGGGGTCGATGCAAGACCGCGTCCTGATCAAGCTATCCCAGCCACTCGCCTCGTAAGCCTCGATTTTGTGCGCGCTGCCCTGTTCGAATGGATGATTCCCTTTCTCGCAGTCTTGTCAATAATGGACACTGCCGATTCGAGGGCCCGTTGCGCCGTCTCGGCATCGTCTGCCGAGTAGACAGTCTTCACGGCCGTTCGTACCGCAGATACGTAGCTTCGATTTCTCGTTCTCAGCGCAAGGCTCTTGACGAGTCGTTTTTTTGAAGATTTCAGCTTCGGCACGCTGTTCTTTCCTCTTTTGCGAGAAGCGCCCTTCTTCCCGGCCAATCCCAACTGTTTGGGACCGAAATCCCATGGATTTGCTGATCCCGAACAGACACAAGGACGGAATATAACGGCTCTATTTCATTTTAGCAAGGAGGGACCTCATTGTTCATCCAGTGCTTTCCGCAACCCCGGATGCTCAGAGAGTGTGAGAAAATGGGGTTGAACACCGTCCAAAAGCGTTGGGCGAGCTGGGCTTACCCCGATTTCACGGACAGTTTTTCGTTTGGATCTACACCCTTTGATAAGTGATAATTCTCGTAGTTGACGGGAGACCGTTGTCCCAGGGCGGAATGCCGTCGATGGCGATTGTACCAGCCTTCCAGGTACTCGAAAACAGCTAGCTCGGCATGGGTAGCAAAGCGATGACGATCCAACACCTCCCTTTCCAGCGTGGCGAAAAAGCGTTCGCACAGGGCATTGTCGTAGCCATCACCGACCGATCCCATCGACGGGCGCACCCCGGCCTGGCGGCTGCGTTGCCCGAAGGCCAGGGCCGTATACTTGACTGCCGTGATCGGAGGGGTGGATTACCGAGTGGGGACGACGCCGGTACAGGGCCATGTCCAGGGCGTCGAGCACCAGCTGCGTACGCAGCTGGCTCGCCATGGCCCAGCCCACCCCCCGGCGGCTCCAGGCGTCGACCACCACACTCAGATACAAAAAACCCGAAGCGGTGGGCAGGTAGGTGATGTCGGCAACCCACAGCAGATTCGGGCCCGAGGCCGAAAACACCCGGTTAACCAGATCGGAGGCGACCCGGCCCTGCCGGCTGCGGCGGGTCGTGGAGATCCGGCGCCGCCCGCATACCCCACGCACGCCGAGCTCGAGCCTCCATCGGGCGATGCGCTTGCGACTGACGCCGCGCCCCTCCTCGGCCAGTTCGGCCCGGATCCTCGGCGCCCCGTAAGTGCCTCGGCAGCGTGGGTGGATCTGCTCGACGCGCGCCTTGAGCACCGCATCGGCCCGAGTGCGACCCGACGGCGGACGTTTCAACCAGGCGTAGTAGCCGCTGGGGGAAACCTTCAGCACGCGGCACATCGTGAACACCGGAAAGTCGGCCTGGTGCGCTCTCATGAACTCGTAGACGGGCCGCACCCCGAGTCGGCCTCGCGAGCGAACCAAGCCGTGGCTTTTGCCAGGATCCCCCGTTCAATACGCAGTTGCTTGTTCTCACGGCGGAGCCGCCGCAGCTCCTCCTGCTCCGGGCGGCTCGGCCCGTCGCGGCGCACCCCCTCATCGCGTTCGGCCTGGATCACCCAGTTGCGGATCGTCTGCCCGGACGGTTCGAATTTCTTGGCCAGCGCCTCCGGGCTACGACCGGCCCGTACGAGCTCCACCATCTGTTGTCGGAATTCCGGCGGATACGGGACATGGGATTTCGCCATGTTGGACATCCTCCTTCCTTTCTCCAAGAAATGAAGTGTCCACGAAATCGGGTCAACTCCAGGGCATACACATAGGGATCGAGTGCAAGGGCCCAAAATTTTCAGTCCCCGCGTACCACTGGTAAAGTGGTGAAGAGGTAGAGATACCGGATTGGTTTCATCATGCCGAACTCCGGTCTCCTTCTGCAGCAGTTTTCTGTTGAAGAAACCACGTCTTTCTCCGTTACACCCGTCCCTTAAGGGGCTTCAGGTATGATCTGCCGATGTTCGCAGAGCCTTGGTCGGCCCCATGAACCAGCAAGAGATTGAGCACAGTCAGCACAATTAGCTCGGCTCTTCCCAACACGAGGCTTCGCTCCGGGTCTTTGTGTAGATGGATTGGGGGTTCACCCTCTGGTTGCATAAAAACAGGGCATTTTTCATCTCTGAACTGCCACACTTCACTTGCGGCGTCTCTGAAAATGGGGTATTGATGATGTCGACCAAGACATTTATCGACCCCTTCCAGGAGGACACCGCAAGTGAAGTGTAGCAAACAAGCCATTTTAGCCCGTTTTCACAAGCTCCCACGTCTTCGCTTCGAGGATCAACAGCTTACCTCCTTTGCCGGAACGATTGTTTTTCAACTCCTCTTCCAGCGCCTGGATCTCAAGGCTCGACTGAAGCCATGCTTCCCCGCCAAAAGCCCAGCGATCTTTGGTCCCCATCTCATTGTAATGTGGCTCATCTTGCATCTGCTGCTGGGCTTCCGGCGGCTGCGCGACGTCGATTATTACCGGGACGATCCCGTGGTACTGCGCTTGTTGGGCGTACGTCGCCTGCCGGATGTGGCCACCGTCAGTCGCACGCTGGCGAAAATGGGCCCTTCCAGTGTCGAAAAAGTGCGCCACCTGTCTTCGACCTTGGTGGTGCAAGCGCTCCGGCGCGAACGCTGTCCTCGCCTGACCCTCGACTTCGACGGCTCGGTGTCCTCCACTTGTGGTCATGCCGAAGGTACCGCGGTCGGCTACCATCCCAAGAAAAAAGGGGCGCGCAGCTACTACACTCTGTTTTGCACGGTGGCCCAAACCGGTCAATTCTTCGATGTCCTTCACCGGCCCGGCAACGTCCATGACAGCAAGGACGCTCATGAATTCATGATGAACGTTTTCGATCGCGTGGGCGACGAACTGGCGCACCCCGTGCTCGAGTCCCGACTGGACAGCGCCTTCTTCAGCCACCACACGCTTACCCTCATGGACCTGTATGGCGTCGGATGCACGATCAGTGTCCCTTGCGAACGCTTTGCGCTACTCAAGGACAAAATCGAGGCGCGCCAGCGCTGGTGCTATCTCGATGAGCAATGCTCCTATTTCGAGAGGGACTGGAAACCCAAAAGCTGGCCGGCCTCGTACCGGTTTCTCTTCGTCGCGCCGTAGGGTACAGCGCCAGACCAAGGAAGCGCTGCAACTGGATCTGTTCGAACCCCGAGCATTCGATCACGAGTACCGCGTTGTGGTTACCAACAAGCCGAGCTCGGCACGTAGCGTGCTCCTCTTCCACTATGGCCGCGGCGCTCAGGAAGGGATCTTCGCCGAGGCCAAGCAACAGGCCGGGCTGGATCTGATCCCCACCCGACGGCTGCTCGGAAACCGAATGGTTACTTTGGGTGCGATGATGGCCCACAACCTGGGGCGCGAAATGCAGATGCTGGCGCAAGCGCGATCCAACTATTCGCGTGGCAAACGGCCGGCGGCGTGGACCTTCCAGACCCTGGGCACCCTGCGTCAGCGCTTCCTGCATCGCGCCGGGCGTCTCACTCAGCCCAAGGGCGAGTTGACCCTGACCATGAACTCGAATCCAAAAATCGAAAAAGATCTGTTGCATTTTCTCGATACACTGACCTGAATCCGTGATCGCTTTTATAGCGAGTGATCAAATTCGATATTTAATCTGAGTCATGTACTTGTCAACAGCGGATTTGGGTGTCACCGACAGGCCATTTCGTCGGATTCCGCTCCCGATGGCTCTCCCAGTCGGTAGGAGTCGCAAGAGCGTGCATAGGCGTGCCTTGAGTGCTCCGGGGAGTCGAGGGCGGGGGAAATCGTCGCCTTTAGGCACACACTCTCAGGTAGGTCCGTCTCCAGACATCGAACCAGGGGTTGAAACAGCCGAAGCTGAGGCCGAAACGGCGCCCGTGCCGGACCCAGCGAGCGGCCTGATACATGAGGTCCAGAATGACACTGCGGAGCCGCCGACGGCCGGCCTTTTTACGAAAAGTCACGTGCTTTTCGGCAGGCAGACGGCGCGCCTCGCGCAGGCTGGTCTGGCCGCACAGGCGCAGGGTGTTGTAGGCCATCATGGCCAGCAGCAGCACCAGGGCGTTGGTGGCGAACTTGCCCGACGGCAGGCGTTCGAGGTCCCTGTCCGTCTTCAGCTCGGAGTGGAATTGCTCGCAGGTGCTGTGCTCGCGGTAGAGCCGGACCACGTCCTCGGGCGGCGCTGCCAGGTTCGTCCACCAGGTCTGCACCTCGATGTCGGGGATCAGCAGCGCCTGACCCTCGGCGCTGATCGTGCGCCGCACGACCTCGAAAACGACCCGTTCGAAGATCCCCTGTCGGTCCGCTACCAGCGCCCCGGTGAAGAGTTCCTTGCCGGGCCGCGGACAGGTGCGCTGGCCCAGGGCCTGGGCCTCCTCCAGCCACGTCTGCTTCGATTCGTGGCGCAGGGTGCGCTTGACGATAAAGTCGGTCTTGGGCGTGCGCCGCAGCTGCCGTACGGTGGCAAGGTCGTCGTGGGCGCTGTCCATGCGCACCAGCAGCTTTTCCTTGGTGATGCGGCGCGCCAGCCGCAGCGTCTCTCGAATAAAGTCCGGGGCTCCTTCCTGGGAGTGCTGGCTGCCCTGCCGCAGCTGGCAGTGGATCAGGTACCCTTCCTGGCCCAAGTAGGCGAAGATCGGGGCAAAGCCGTCGACCTTCTTGTAGGTCCACGACACCCCTTGCTTTTTGGTGTGGGAGTTGTCGAACACCGACACGTCGATATCGAGCGCGATCCAGGGACCGTAACGCCCGTCGGCGACTTCGTAACAGGGGGTGATCGGCGGCGCGTGACGAGCCACCCTGTCGGCCGACTCCTCTCGAATCGCGGCTTCCACCGGTCCGGACAAGCCATCGAGCCGCTGCCGCAGGGTGGCCGCCGACGGCACCGCATTCAGGCCCAGCGCCTGGCAGAAAAAAGGGTCCGCACGAAACGCTTCCACGGCCTCGTAATCCGGCTTGCCCAGCGCCAGCAAGCCGATCATCGACGCCATCACGTCGCCGTGAGAAACCTCGGGATGGGGTCGTTCCGCCAAGGTGATCTCATCCACCCGCGCTGCCAGGCGCGTGCGTCCCATCAAGGCCCCGATCAAGGCCAAGCCCGAATGCGACGTCAGCGCTTCTTCGCCCTGCGTAATGTGAAACGAAACCGGTCTCAATTCTTCACCTCCAGGGTGAGTCCAAATCCTGCTCTACTATACCCTGGATTCCCCTCGGAAAGCAACCAAAAATCAGGCTCTCGGCTTCACGGATTCAGGACTGAAGGATGCGGCCTGACCACAACCACCTCCTTCAAGCTGATTTATGCAACGTTAGGGTTCATTCGCCTCAGTTACTCTCCACCGGGGTCTGGCCAGTATTTCCAAAGGCAACATCAACCTTACCCCAGAAGCATCCAATACGGGGGAGAGAAGGCGCCATCGTGGACCTCCTGGGAGAGTCCGACGAATATCTGGGAGCTTGGGTGAGTTGGCGTAAGTACCGGTTTGACAAGAAGATGCAGAGAAGCCTATTTTCCCGAGCCTATCGATGTTTCCTCTCCTTTCAGTACAGTACTCTTCCACTCAGTACCAAGCCCCTGTTGCCCCTTACGAGGGATAGAAATACTCGGCGAGGCGTTGAAGTGGTTATTGAAATTTGTCCGGTGGCAAGGAACCGCACCTCTCACTCCCCGCAGATCAAGGCCAAAGTCGCCTTGGAGGGCCGCCCGCAAGCAGTACAGGATCAGCGAATTGGCGCGCAAGTAATCCCTCCCTCCCAACTTGATTCGCGGATGGAAGAAGCAGTTGGTGGAGCATCTGGCCGAGATTTTCCACCGCCCCGGTCGAAGACCGGCAAAGAGGACGAAACAGCGTTGATTCCCGAGCTCTACCAGCAAACCGGCCGCCTTAAGGTGGAGCTTGAGTGGTTGAAAAAAATCATGAATCTCTCTGTGACTGAGCGCCGGGCGATTATCGAAGTCGGCCCTGAGTGGGTGAGCGTGGCGCGCCAGTGCGCCTTGCCGGGGCTGTCGCGCTCCAGTTACTACTGTCGGCGCTCGGCCGCCGAACCCGTTCGGTCTCGAGCTCATGCCCGCTCTGGATCGCCTCTACACCCGCAATCCTTTTCTAAGGCGTGCGTCGCCTCGTGCAGGCGTTGCGCCAGGAGGGCTACGCGATCAATCACAAACGCGCACACCGGCTCATGCAGGTCCTGGGCCGACAGCCTCGCACCTAATCTGCCCCTATCTGCCTTGCCGGCGGGTGGTCGACCTGCCCGACATCGTATGGGCCAGTGACATCGCCTACCTGCCGCGTGGCGATCATGGCTGGTTCCCTCGCTACGTGCTCTCTTGGCGCTTGGCCAACACCTTGGACGCGGCCTTCTGCCTGGAGCGCTGGACGAAGCGCTGGCCCAGGGACGCCCGAGATTATCATCACCGACCAAGGCTCGCAATTCACCGGCAGCGAGTTTTACGCAGCGGGTCGAGCCGCCGGGGTGCGCATGAACATAGACGGCCGCTGGCGCTGCTGGGACACTATGGATTTGTCACGAAATAAATGAGTCATAATTGGAGGCGTTACAGACCGGATACCTCCACCGCAGTGGTGCAGTTAATTCGTGGCAAGGCCTATCTTCATCGAGCGCTTGTGGCGTTCGCTCAAATACGAGGACATCTACCTGAAGGGATACGAGACAGTAGCCAAGATCCGGCATGGGGTGGATCTGCCAGGCGCACCACGCCCCTCGGAGCAGGCCGATCCTCAGTCCGTACCGGTATTCGGTACGGGGAACAACCCCGATCCAAGAACAGACCGAGATTCAAAGACACCATATTTCAGCCACTTCCTGTCCAGTTGACGGGGTAAACCTCAGGTCTTGAAATTGATCGCAAAACAACCGGACAGCCTATCGTGACAGATCCAAGCAAGCAGTTCTTTACGCGCAACTTCTGCATTATCGCCCATATCGATCATGGCAAATCTACCCTAGCCGATCGCTTTCTCGAGTACACCGGAACACTCGCTCCCAAGCAGATGCAGGACCAGGTACTCGACAACATGGACTTGGAGCGCGAGCGCGGAATCACCATCAAGGCACACGCCGTGCACATGCAACACCGGACGCCGGGCGGCGAAGTGTATGCCTTCAACCTTATCGATACCCCCGGGCACGTAGACTTTGCGTACGAGGTCTCGCGCAGTCTGGCCGCCTGCGAGGGGGCTGTTCTCGTCGTCGATGCGACTCAGGGTGTTGAAGCTCAGACCGTGAGCAACCTTCTGCTCGCAATGGGTCACGACCTGGCCGTAATCCCCTGTATCAACAAAATCGACATGCCGGGCGCTCAGGTAGACAGCGTTCGTCAACAGATCGCGGATCTGATCGGGGCAGGAACCGAAGATGAAGCAATCTGTATCAGTGCCAAGGAGGGGATTGGGATCGAGGAGGTGGCCGCGGCAATCATCGATCAAGTCCCGCCGCCATCAGGTGTGGAAGAAGGTCCGCTTCGGGCGCTGATTTTCGACTCGCTCTACGACCAATATCGGGGCGTCATCTGTTTTATCCGCGTCGTAGATGGAGAGGTTCGCAAAGGCGGGAGAATCCGCTTCCATTCCACGGGAAGGGAATACGAGGTCGAGGAGATCGGGCGACTGCGAATCGAGCGGATTCCATGCGATTCCCTGCAGGCGGGAGAAGTCGGGTACCTGATTGCCGGCGTTAAGAAACTTTCAGAGGCTCGGGTAGGTGACACCGTAACCGGCTCGGAAGCGTCGACGGTCGCACCTCTGCCAGGATACAAGCCTCTCAAGCCAATGGTTTTCAGCGGTGTATACCCGGTCAACTCGGACGAACACGCCGAATTGCGTGATGCGCTGGATCGACTGCGGTTGAATGACGCCGCTTTCACCTATGAACCAGAGACCTCGCCAGCGCTGGGGTTCGGTTTTCGCTGCGGATTTCTCGGACTTCTACACATGGAAATCGTTCAGGAAAGGCTGGATCGGGAGCATCGCATCGACATTATCACCACCTTACCGAACGTTCGCTACGAAGTCTCCACCAGGAAGGGAGAGGTTGTGGAGGTCGACAACCCCTCACTGCTGCCGGCCCTGTCCGAGATTGACGAGATTCGCGAACCCATGCTGGACGCGCAGATACTTGTTCCCAGCCAGTTCATTGGCAGTGTCATGCAGATTTCAGAAGACCGCCGCGGTTCGTACGTCAACACCGAGTACCTGGATGGTAGCCGAGCGCTCCTCCATTACGAGCTGCCTCTCGCTGAAGTCGTCGTCGATTTCTACGACCGGCTCAAGTCGGTGTCGCGGGGGTACGCGTCGTTGGACTACGAGCACAAGGAGATGCGGGCAGGGCCCTTGCAGCGGGTCGACGTACTGATAAACGGAGACCTGATGGACGCACTAGCCGTGATAATTCACCGCGACAAGGCGCAGGATTGGGGGCGCCGGTTGTGCGCCAAGCTCAAAGAGTTGATCCCGCGCCAGATGTTCGAAGTGGTGATCCAGGCGGCGATCGGAAGCAAGGTGATCGCACGCGAGACGGTAAGGCCCTTCCGCAAGAACGTGATCGCCAAGTGCTACGGGGGCGATGTAACGCGTAAGCGCAAGCTGCTCGAGCGCCAGAAGGAGGGCAAGAAGCGAATGAAACAGTTCGGCAACGTCGAGATTCCTCAGGAGGCCTTCTTGGCGGCGCTAAGAATCGAAGACTGATGGCGGCGCGAGCAAGACCTGTCGCTAGCGGGCGCGTTACCACCACGAAAAAAAGAGCGAGCCCGGGAAGACTGGTGCGTAGGCCGGCAAAGGGAAAGGCAGGGAGAAAAGCTCTTGTACTTATCGCGGTAGCCGCCATGGGGGCGATGTCGGCTCTGTTTTTCGACAGTTACCGGATTCCTTCCCGATCCATGGAGGACACCGTTCTCTATGGCGACTACCTCCTGATCGAAAACATCTCTTATGGAGCCGAGATTCCGTTCACGAACTTCCGCTTTCCCGTGGTGCGGGCCCCGCGCCCCGGAGACGTGGTGATTTTTCGGGCGCCGGACAGCCAGCGGCTGTACGCCAAGAGGTGCATCGCCGCAGGCGGGCAAAGAGTGGAGGTAAGGAAAAAGGTGCTGTATGTAGACGGAGTCCGGCTTCGGGATCCGCCGTTCTCCAAGTACCTCGATCCCCGTGTATACGAAGCCTCGCAAACTCCCAGGGACAACATGGGCCCGATCGACGTTCCCGACGGACATCTGTTTCTCGTGGGCGACAACCGCGATAACAGCCGCGACAGTCGTCACTGGGGATCCCTGCCTAACGAATTCGCCGTCGGGCGCGCGCTCCTTGTGTATTGGTCGTCCGAGCCCGAGGCCTCGAGCCGGGGGGACGAAAACGCCCGCGTTTCCCTTTTCCAATCGGTTCGCTCGCTGCCCTCGCGAATCCGATGGTCGCGGCTGGGAAAGGGGGTTATTTAGGGCAAGATGCCCTCCTCCTTCCACGGGAAACCGAACCGGATGGGGCTGTACGTGCATATTCCATTCTGCCCGCAGCACTGTCCCTATTGCGGCTTTGCGGTGGTCGTGGGAAAGCGATCCCTCCACGGGCGTTACGTCGATGCAGTCTGCCGGGAACTTGCCCGCCGAGGTGAGGAGCCCGGAGCCCCCTTTGCGACCGTGTTTTTCGGCGGTGGAACGCCAAGCCGACTCGACGACCAGCACCTTGCCCGGATTCTCGAAACCGCTGACAGCGCCTGTGGGATGGAAGCGGATTGCGAGATCAGCATAGAGGTAAATCCAGGAAGAGACTGTGCCCACTTCGGAGACTTGCGGAAGGTGGGGTTCAACCGCATTAGCATCGGCGCCCAGTCGTTCCGCGACTCAAGCCTGAAGAAGCTAGGTCGCCTTCACTCCGCCGCGGACGCGGAGAGCGCGTTCGAACGCGCTCGAGAGGCGGGGTTCGCCAGCGTCAATCTCGATCTGATCTTTGCCGTTCCCGGTGTCCCTCGAAGCGATTGGCTGCGAACCTTGGATACAGTCCTTTGTCTCTCCCCCGATCACGTATCGACCTATTCCCTGACGATAGAAGAAGGGACGGCGCTGGAGAGGCAGGTTGCTTCAGGTCGCGTACAACCGCAATCCCAGGAGGAGGAGGCCGAGCAGTTTTCCCTAGGGATCGAAAGGCTGTCGCAAGCGGGGTACGAGCAGTACGAGGTTTCGAACTTCGCGAAGCCCGGCCATCGTTGCCGTCACAATTCGGCATACTGGGCTCGTGGGGAGTACCTCGGTGTCGGCATGTCTGCGCACAGCCACCTCAGGGGAGTGCGCTGTTGGAACCGCGCGAATCTGTACGACTACATGAGGGCCCTGGAGGAGGGGGATTCTCCTATAGCTGGACAGGAGGCAATCGATCTGTCCATCGAGAACAGGGAACGCCTGTTTCTGGGGCTGCGCACCAGGGACGGAGTGGCCTTGAGTGGACAAGAGCAGTTGCGGCTCGGGCGCGAGTTGAAGCGGATTCCACTGGTGACGGAGGGCTATCTCGAGATGTGTGACAGCCACTTGCGGCTCACGGCAAAGGGGATTCCGGTGGCAGACGCGATCAGCGTCGAGATTGCGGAGCTGTTTGAGCGCTGCGCACGGGAACCGGCGTGAACGTCCGCGTGAAAGTGCCCGCCTCCACCGCAAACCTGGGACCGGGCTTCGACTGCATCGGACTGGCGCTCGCCCTCCACCATACTCTTATCGTCAGTGAGCTGCCTGGAGCCGGTGTCGATGTCTCCCTGACCGGGGAAGGCTCCGAGTCGCTTCCGAGTGATGAGACCAATCCGGTCTTGATAGCCATGTCCGCGGTCTTTGAAGAAACCGGGTACAAACCTGGGCATCTGCGAGTCGAGTCGGACAATCGCATACCTCTGGCACGGGGTCTCGGCAGCAGCGCCGCAGCGACCCTGGCGGCCCTGGCCGCAGCTTCGGCCCTGGCTGTAGGCGAGGTCGACCGGGGACAGCTGCTGGCGCAGGCATCGGCCAGGGAGGGGCACGCCGACAACGTCTGTGCCAGCCTCTTCGGAGGTTTCTGCGTGACCGCTCACGCAGCAGGGGCAGGCGATTTTGTGCGACTTCCCGAGCCCCCGGGATTGGAGGCGGCAGTAGCCATTTCGGACTTCGAACTGGAGACGATCCCGTCGCGGGCAGCTTTGCCAGCCACAGTTGCCTTCGACGACGCGGTTGCCAACCAAGCCCGGGTCGCCCTTCTCACCGCCGCGGTCGCCTCCGGTGAAGTCGAACTGCTGGCCTGTGCGATGCGCGATCTGCTGCACCAACCGTACAGGCTCGGCCTTGTCCCCGGAATGCAGGCGGTGTGCGACGCCGCTGTGGAAGCGGGGGCGCTCGGAGCGGCGCTGAGCGGTTCCGGCCCATCCGTGCTCGCCTTCGTGAGGGCCGGGGACGAGTTTCCCGGAAAGGCGATGCAGGAAACCTGGAGAAACAGCAGCATCGAAAGCCGAATCCTGCAGCTCCCCTTCGACGACGCTGGCATGGTAGTGGAAATCCATGGGTGAATCCGAACACGGGCTCCGCGGCGAGCATAACCTTCTCGACCACCTCTTGGTACTGGTCAGGTGGCGCCGCTTCATTGTGGTATCGACACTGACTGTTACGATCGCCGCAGTTGCCACGAGCCTGGTGCTGCCCCAGACCTGGACTGCGCAGACGAAGCTGTTGCCTCCCGAAGAAGAGGGAGGAGCCAGGATGGGCTTGTCTTTTGTCCTTGGAAACGCAATGCCGGCAGGTCTCCGCGGTCTGGTGGGAGGAGCCACTCCATCGGAGCGACTGGTAACCCTGCTCGAAAGCAATAGAGTCGCCGGCGGTATCGTCGACGAGTTCGAGCTGGTCTCACTTTTCGGAGTGCCCCACCGCGACAGGGCGATCGAAACCCTGCGCGAGCAGATCGAATACGAAATGGAAGACGATGGCTCGCTGACGATTCGCGTCAGCGCGGATGATCCCCAACTTGCCGCGAATCTGACCAATGGGTTGGCAAGGCAGCTCGACAGGGTCAATCGCCAGTACAAACGCCAGCAGGCACGCGACCTGAAAGAGTTCCTGGAAAAGCGAATCGAGCTGACCGAGGAGGAGCTTAGGCTGAGCGCGAGGTCCTTGCAGTCGTTTCAGGAGCAGCACGGGTTGGTCGATCTTGAGGCCCAGACCAGCGCCGCCGTCGATGTCCTGAAGGGAATCGTCAAGGAGTTGGCTGAACTCGAGGTCGAGCTCAGCCTGTTGGAACGCCAGCTGTACTCGCAGCACGAAGACCGAAAGCTGCACGAGATGAAGGTGACGGCCCTCCGCGAGCAAGTGGAGAAGCTTCAGGGGAATTTGGCAGTGGCGGGGAGTGACCCTGGACAACCGGAATACGCGGAGCCGCTCGAGTCTCTTGGTCCACCTCTTCGGGAACTGCCCAAATTGATGCTCGAGCACTCCGAACTCACCCTCGCAGTCGAGTTGCGCGCGGAGATCATCCGTTTCCTCGGGACCAGATTCGAAGAGGCGAAATACCGCGAGGCCCTCAACACTCCCACCCTGCAGATCCTCGACCCGGCGACCCCTCCCCGTACCCGCAGCCGCCCACGCCGAACCCTGATCGTAGTCGGAGCCTTCGCGGTGAGCGCGCTCCTCAGCGGGGTCTTGGCGTTTCTCTTCGAGGCCTTTAACCGGTTGGACGGGGAAAACCAGAACAAGCTCGCTTCCATCCGCAGGGAGCTTAAAGGTCGGTAGTTCCACTTGGCCGCCGGTAGAGATCCTCGAGCGGCCGAATCTGCGCACTCCCGAAGCGTGAACCCATATCCTGGCGGATATGGCAATGGGGTCAGGTCGCTGCCCTGGCTGCTTTCACTTTTGTGGTTACCATACGAAAGATTGTATGGGGGTTCGGACAGAACGACGCGCCGCCGATGGGACGGCAAAACGGAGTGGATGGCGAGCAGGGTACCTGGGGGGATGAATGGTGGGGGGAGCAGGATTCGAACCTGCGAAGGCGTACGCCAGTAGATTTACAGTCTACCCCCGTTGACCGCTTGGGTATCCCCCCTTCCGAGGCGGCAGAAGAAGGTAGCTCACAGCCCCGAAGTGTCAACAGATGCACTCCATGGGACCGGTCTACTCTCCGTCCCGGTACCCCGGTATCCGCTGCGTCGATTAACGGGTTGCCGGGTTCCGGCGGTTTCTCCAGTTTTGATTTGCACCGATTCACAACCCCAGTTTTTTCGAGGAGCATCGATCTGATATGGCACAAACGGTTCGAGTCGCCGTCACCGGCGCAGCAGGACAAATTGGTTACGCCTTGCTACCCCGACTGGCCTCGGGCGAGATCTTCGGGCCAGATACCAAGGTCATCCTTCGTCTGCTGGAAATAACATCGGCCTTGCCAGCCCTCGAAGGTGTAGTGATGGAACTGGACGACTGCGCCTTTCCCCTGCTGGCGGACGTCGTCACTACCGACAGGGCCGGGGTTGCCTTCGACGGCGTCAACTGGGCCTTGCTCGTCGGTGCAAAACCTCGCGGCAAGGGGATGGAGCGGGGGGATCTCCTGCGGGAGAACGGTCCGATTTTCGTGGGCCAGGGCCAGGCCTTTGCCAGGGCGGCTAGCGATATCAGGGTTTTGGTGGTCGGCAATCCCGCCAACACCAACTGCCTGATTGCGATGAACCACGGAGTCAAGGCCGGTATTCCCTCTGAGCGCTTTCACGCCATGACGCGGCTGGACCAGAACCGGGCAATGACCCAACTCTCCAAGAAGGCGGGAGTCCCGGTGACTTCGGTAACCAACATGACGATCTGGGGCAACCACAGTGCCACTCAGTATCCCGACGCGGAAAATGCCCGCATAGACGGCAAGCCTGCAACGGACGTCATCGACGACGAGGACTGGATACAGGGGGAATTCATCGAGGTCGTCCAGCAGCGGGGCGCTGCCGTAATCAGCGCCCGCGGGCTGTCGTCCGCGGCATCGGCGGCCAACGCCGCCCTCGATCACGTGATCAGCCTGCAGTCTCCGACGCCGGAGGGGGACTGGTTTTCCGCGGCGGTGCCCTCGGACGGCAGTTACGGGATCGCCCCGGGAATCATCTTTTCCTACCCAGTCACGAGCAACGGCAACGGCAGCTGCAGAGTCGTTCAGAACCTTCCACTGAGCGACTTCGCGCAGCAAAAGATCGATGCCACGACCACCGAGCTGCGGGAGGAACAATCGGTGGTCGAAGACCTGCTGTAGAATCAGCCAGCTCATCGAAGAATACACCGGCCCCCAGGCGCAGTACTACGACCAGTATTTCACCGGGGTCGATGGCGACCTCGACTTCTATCTTCTCGCCGCCGAGCAGGCTGGTTCGCCTATCCTCGAGTTGGGGTGTGGCAGCGGGCGTATCCTGATACCGATAGCAGGAACCGGCAAGGCAGTAGTCGGCATAGAGCGCTCGGCTCAGATGCTCCGGCTGTTGCGGCCCAAGCTCGCTGCGCTCGGGTCCTCCCGCCGGGGAATCGCACATGCCATCCGCGGCGATATGCGCAACTTCTGGCTTCGGGAGCGGTTCCCCCTGATCCTCGTTCCGTACCGCGCTTTTCAGCATCTCCTGAGCGATGCAGATCAGCGCCGCTGTCTGCATCGGATACGCGAGCATCTGAGCCCCGGTGGGGCGCTGGTATTCGACACCTTCGATCCGTCATCGCTCGCCGGGCAGCCTGATCCGACTTTCGACACCAGGTTTGAAGTTGCCGGCGGAATCAGCGTGGAAGTCCGCTACACACGCAATGTAGATGCAGATACCCGAATTCTGCGTCAGCAGTTGATCTTCGACGAGCGCGACGAAAACGGCCGGTTTCTGCGAAGCCGGACGACCGGGCTGTCGTTGCGCTGCTGCTCCAGAACACACATCGAAAAAGTATTGCGCGCCAGCGGTTTCGAGGTGGCCGCGCTATACGGTGGCTTCCGCGGGGAGCCGGTCGCCCAGGGCGGAATCCAGGTCTGGATAGCTGTCAGGGGAAAGGGGAAATCACAGCGGAAACAAAGGAGAAATCACCATCGGAAAAAGAGAGGCTGACAACTGGTCGGGGATTTTCGCCATAGTCATCACCCCTTTTTCGGATTCCCTGGAACTCGACGAAGAGGGGCTGCGAAGACAGGTCGGGCTCTGTGTCGAAGGGGGGGTTCGCGGCATCGTCGGCCCGGCGAATGCGAGCGAGTTTACGGCCCTGTCGGACGGCGAGCGCAGGCGCTGGCTGGAAATCGCCGTCAGGGCCGCGCAGGAGCGGGTGCCGGTGATCGCCTCGATCACCTCGGGCCACGAACTGCCCGCTGTCGAGCTCGGCCGGTTCGCCGAAGGTCTGGGAGCCGCAGGAGTGATGTCGATGCCGCCCCTCGTGTTGCACCGCGAACCGGACGGATGTTTCCGGTATTACGAACACCTCTCCAGGAATCTGCGCGTACCGGTCATCGTACAGAATTTCAGCGCCCCGCTCGGGACCCCGATGAGCCCAGAACTGCTGGCGCGGATCTGCCGGGAGTTGGAGGGGGTCGACTATATCAAGGAAGAGGTGGCTCCCGAACCCCAGCGGATCTCGGCAACGCTGTCAGCGACCGGCGCTGATTGCAGGGGCATTTTCGGCGGCCAGGGGGGCATCTTCCTCATAGATGAATACCTGCGCGGAGCGACCGGAAGCATGCCAGGCTCTCACAATGCCGACTTGCTCGCTTCAATCTGGGACAAGCTGGAACGGGGTGCCGAGGAGGAAGCCCGTGCTCTTTTCGAGCGTATTCTTCCCTTGATGAGCTACGAGAGATTGTACGGACTGGCCGTCTACAAGGAGATTCTCGTGAGAAGGGGCCTCATTGCAACGGCAAAGAGAAGGGTACCCGGCCCGGATTTGGATGCGTTCGACCGCCGCGAGCTCAATCGCATTCTCGGAGATCTCGACTCGTTGCTGAATCTCTGACCGCGCCTCACGGTCAACCGGACGAAGCCGGGCACGCCTCTCATTCATCCCGCAAACGGCTCTGACCAGCGTGGTTGAGGGCCCGGGCGGAGACACCGAGAACCCCGAGGAATCCCTGGGAATCGCGGTGGTCGAATTCACCGATCTCCTCCATTGAGGAGGTGTCGGCGTCGTACAGGCTGTACGGCGCATTCGCCGCGGCCCGAAAGGACACATTCCCCTTGTAGAGTGTCGAGGAAATGGTTCCGGTGACCATGCGGCTCAGCTGTTTTACGAAAGCCCAGGATGCCTGGGTCGCGGTGTCGAACCCGTATCCCTGGTAGATCTGTTCGGCGATGTGGGACGATATCTGATCGTACAATCGCCGGCAGCGGCGGTCGAGGATCAACTGCAGCAGGTACTCGTGACTGCGCCCCAGTAGCTCCATGCCGGGCGCCTCGTACACCCCCCGGGATTTGATGCCGACAAAGCGGTTCTCGACGGTGTGCAGTCCGATCCCCACCCCATGGCGGCCGGCGATCTGGTTGCAGGTCTCGAGCGCTTCGACAGGGGTAACCTCGCGCTTTCCGAGTTTCACCGGCAAACCCTTTTCAAAGTGGACCTCGAAAGCTTCGGGCTCGTCCGGTGCATCCACGGGAAACCGTCCCATGCCCGGATCGATTCGGCAGGCCGGGGTGGCGAGGTCTTCGAGTTCCCCCGCTTCGTGGGTCAATCCCAGCATGTTGGCGTCGGTCGAATAGGGGGAGTCGTGAGTCGCCCTGACGGGCAGGCCGAAATCACGGCAGTAGTCGATCATCTGCCGGCGACCCCCGAACTCCTGAAGGAATGCAGGGTCACGCCAGGGAGCGTACACACCGATTGCGGGATCGAGCATCTGGACCCCCAGTTCGAAGCGCACCTGATCGTTGCCGCGACCGGTACAGCCATGGCCCAGAATCGAGACTCCACGTTGTCGCAACACCGGGACCATTGCCGCAACCACCACATGGCGGGCTATGGCGGTCGTGTTCCAGTACCCGCCTTCATAACGTGCCGATGCCTGAACTAGCTGCAGTCCAGCGGTGGCGATTTCAGGTTTGAGATCATCGAGGACGGCCTCCTTTGCGCCGCATGCCAGCATGCGCGCGCGCACGTCTCCGACGTCATCTTCATCCGGTTGTCCGAGGTCAGCGGTGTAGGCGATTACCCCGACTCCCTGCCGTGCGAGCCAATGGGTTATGGTACAGCTGTCCAGTCCTCCGGAAACGGCCATGACCACCGTCCGGCCCTTGAGATCGCTGGCCGTGATTTCCACGTGATTTTCTTCTCCCTCTCGATGGGATGACCGTAAGGGCCTTGTTTCGCCTACTCCGAAGTAGGTGAAGTTAGGTAATAATTATGCCCTGGCAAGAATAATTATTACAAAAAGACTTGTGTGTACGAAGATGCAACCACCCGGAAATACCTGGTTGGGGGCAGTGCCAAACCGGTCTGACTCCCACCTCGAAGCCATGCAGATCAGTGAAACCGCCCCTTGTTCTTCTATCTGAAAGTAGATCCCTTCCCTTGACAAGGGGGGAGGTGGGTCCTAACCTAAGCGGCCTTTTCAAATCCTCTTCTTTCACCGTAACTCCCTCAGTTTCAACAAGATAATCGATGGATTTCTGGACTGCTGCAGGGATCATGGTGCTCTGTTTTGCCGTCTTGGGGAAGTGTGCCGACTGGATGGTCGAGGGAGCCGTGGATCTTGCCCGCCGCCTGCAGGTACCGGCCATCCTGATCGGCATCGTCATCGTCAGTATCGGAACCACTGCCCCCGAGCTGGCGGTTTCGGTACAGGCCGCTGCTTCAGGTAAGTCGGAATTGGCTCTAGGGAATGCCGTCGGTTCGGTCATCTACGACGACGTCCTCGCGCTTCCCCTGGTCGCGCTGCTCTCACCGGTTGTGGTCCTGATCGACAGGCCGGTATTCAGAGCCGCGGCGGTTTTCCTGATCTGCGTCGATGTGGTTGCCTACGCCCTTTGCTTCGACGGCACTTTGTCGCGTTGGGAAGGGCTTCTCCTCGTGGTCGGTTTTTGCGGTTACCTGGTTTTCACTTACGTCCAGCGACGGCGCAATCCCAGCCAGGATGACGTGCCCGAAGGTGTACCGGAACGCTCGTTGTTGCGGATACTGCTGCTGTTTGCCGTCGGGTTGGGGGGGGTCGTCGTCAGCAGCGAGTACATCGTCGAATCAGCGGAGGTGGTCGCTCTCGGCCTCGGAGTTTCCGAGACCGTCGTCGCTCTCGGCCTGATCGCCCTGGGAACGTCGATCCCGGAAATCGCCACCTGTGTCGCCTCGGCCCTCAAAAAACAGGGGAGCGTCGCGGTCGGAAATATTCTCGGGGCGGATATCCTCAACATCTGCTGGATAGCAGGAGCCTCGGCTACCGTCAACGACCTGAAGGTGGAGGAAGAAGTCATCCATTTCATGTTCCCCGCCATGCTCGTCGTGGTCTTGACGATGTTGGGGCTGATGCGGATCGGATACCGTTTCGACAGGTGGAAAGGCGTCGTCCTCCTCGGACTGTGTGTGGTGTATGTCCTGCTCCTCGTCCTGAAAAGCCCCGCCTAGGAAAGAAGGGAACATTCGATGGATCTCGAACTGAAAGGCAAGGTCGCTCTGGTTACCGGCGCCAGCCGTGGCATCGGCCTTGGAATCGCACGCTGTCTGGCCGCTGAGGGAGCCGATCTGTTTATCTGCGCCCGAACCGCGGAACCGCTGCATGCCGCCGCGGCGAAACTTGCAGAGGCCGGGGTCGAGGTCGGCTCGGAAGTCGCCGACGTAACCACCCCGGATGAGTCCGAACGCGTGGTCGCGGCCGCCAGCGACCGGTATGGGGGGGTCGATATCCTCGTCAACAATGTGGGGGGATCGGTATGGACACCATTTGCCGACATCACGGACGACGAATGGGACCGGGTATTCTCCCTGAGTTTCTTCTCGGCCGTACGCATGTCAAGGGCAGCAGTACCGGTCATGGAGAAGCGAGGCGGCGGCAGCATCATCAACATCTCCTCGATTTTCGGTCGAGAGACGGGCGGTCCGATCTCCTACAACGCCGCCAAGTCGGCGATGATCAGCATGACTGCCAATTTCGCCAGGGAAGCGGCTGAGAAGGGGATTCGCGTCAATTCCGTAGCCCCCGGGTCCATTGTCTTCCCGGGCGGAAGCTGGGAACGCCGCCAGAAGGAGAACCCGGAGAGGATCGCCAAATTCGTGGAGGAGAATATCCCTTCGGGCAGGTTCGGAACCCCCGAAGAGGTGGCCGCGGTGGTCGCCTTCCTCGCTTCTCCCCGGGCCAGCTGGGTGACTGGGACGTGCATCAATGTCGACGGGGGACAGTCGAGGTCGAACACCTGACCTCTCACCCACCGACCTCGGTAACCGGCTCGGGCTTACATCGAATCGCAAACGGATTTCCGGCACCTTTCGCTGCATGGAGTCGACCTGAACACTGGCTCGGTTCCGCCTAGGGAGCATTGGAATCCCTGACACCTGGAATCCGGCGAAACGTCAAATTTCCCCGGGCTATTCGGGGGGAATGATTCGTGCGATTTCCCGTACGGTTTGTTTGCCACAACCGTTTTTCTGACACCAGCTTTGTCAAATTCAGAATAGCCTGGAAGCTGATGTATAGACCGATGCTTCTGTTGCTGGCGGGAGGATGTTCCCTTGCGGTTTTTTTCGTCGCGGTCGTCATCGACGCGAGTTCGGGCGCCGGGGGTCGCCATCGGACGGATTGGGTTGACGGCGAGAGCCTGTCGCTGCGGCGGCAGTACAATGCTGTGGCCGCGGCCGTCGACACGATCATGCGGCAACTCGGTCCCGACAGCGTCGATGAGCTCACCAAGAAATCCGCCCCCAGGAACCTGCTGCCGAACGACGCACAACTCGTGCTGTTGTTCTGGGCGGATGACGAAGCGGAGTTGTTCCTCAACGGTACCCCGGTCAGCGCTACCCGTTTGATCCCGACACGAGTAGAGATTCCCGAGTTCTATCTGCGAAAAAACAACCTCTTGCAGGCCCACTGCTGGGACACGGACCGGGTGGAGAGCGGTTTCATGGCAGGTCTCTACGTCGAATGGAGCGACGGCGGCCTGAGTCCGGTGGTAACGACTCGTGAAGGGAGTTGGAAGCGGGGGAAGGGGGGGAGCGGTAACCAGATGGCCGAGGAAATTTTCTACACCCACGCACAACCGGATATCCCCGAAGCAAAGGTCGTCTGGGGGGAGAAGCTTTTCGGGGAGATCTGGCTGAGTGCACGCTTCTCTGCCGAGGATGTTCGCGCAGCCGGAAACCGCAGGGCGCCAGTTCCCGGCCTGCCCCCCACCTGGGGAAAAGAACAGCCGATGGATTTCCACGTCGCGATCAGCCGCCTTGCCCATCTCCAGCAGGAGCGCCGCCGATTGGCACAAGCCCTGGAGCAGAGGCACACCTGGGTTGAGCCGTACTTGCGGTTCAGGGGTTCCCATCGCTCGCCGATTGCCTACAGCCTCGGAAGGAGCGAGCCCCTTTCCGAAGAGCTGGCAAGCGTGGCAACTTCAGCCCGACTGCTAAAATGGGTGAAGCTTCTGCCCCAGGACGACCGCAAACTCGTCCTGCGGCCGGCGCGCCAGTTGAAGGGGGTGTCCGCGGCGACGCACCAGGAGTTTACACTCCGGTCGGGAAAGGGGGAGGAAGACCGCCGTCTCGATTATCAGCCTCCCCGCGACCTCGGACCGCAGGGTGGTCGTCCGGTCGCCACGCCCCCAGCAGGGGAAGCCCTCGGGATTGGGAGAGACGAACCCAACGCCCGGTTGTTGCTGGTGTTCACTATACTGTCTGTCTACACCGGGGCAGCGTCCCACCGGTGGTGGAAGCTGTTCCGCGCGGAATCGACCTCGAAGGAAGCTGGGGTTTGGGAAAGCTCGTGAACTGGCTTTCCTACGTCGTCGCCGTCCTGTTCCTTTTGGCCTGTGGGGCCAGTGGCAGCCTCGTGTTGCTGCTCCGTGCCCGCGAAATTTCTCGACGCGAGCGGGAGTACGGAATCGTCACCCCCCGGCTGCGAGAAATAGCCAGCGTTCTGGGAGCCCTTTCCGGACTGACAATCGGCGCCATCGTCCTTTACTTCGCCTCCCAGACGGCCCGCTTCAACCTCATCGAGTGGGTGGGGCGCGGATCGTATTTACTGGTAACCGGCGCGGCTTCCGGCCATCTGCTGGTTCTGATACGCACCGCCTTGCACTTGCAGTCAGAAGAGGCTGCCTGGGCATCCAGGGAAGATCCTCCGCGGGAAACACTGGCCTACCAGCGCCAGCAAGCCCTGTCGAAATTCCGGCGCGGTCACCAGCATTACGCGGACATCAGGATGCGGGATGACGAGGCGCTCGAAGAGCTTGTTGGGGTGCTGGGAACGCCGCTGTTGAATGTCCGCAACGATCTATCGCGGATTCCCTTCTATGGCTACCTCGGAACCGTGTGCGGTATTTTGCTGATGGCGCAGCAACTGGGTTTCATCAACGAGGCGACGGAAACCTTCAAGGTGCTGAGCTCCATGGCGAACGGCCTTGTCCTCGCTTTCCAGACTACATTGGTAGCACTGCTCGCTTTTCTGCCGCTTCGCAAAGCCACCGACTACCTGATCCGGCGGCTGGGCAGGCTCGAGGAGATGTGGCTCCAGGCTCGCGATGAAGGAGCGCAGGCGTGAGCCGCTTCCTGCGTAAGGTCGACGCCGATGTAGTTGAACACGACATCAGCAAAGAGCTGTTTCTCGGCATCATGATGCTGACACTCTGCCTCGGCATCATGATTCTCAACGTATCCAAGCCGGTTTGGCGGGTTCACAAACAGGATCCGAGGACGGGGGACGTGGTCGTCGTCTACGGCGACCACGGGTTCGGGCTGTCGTCGGACGGAACGAAAATCCTGCGCCGCATGAACGAAGCGGACTTTCGCCGCCAGGTAGCCTCGCTGATCAGCGACCCGGAAGCGGACCTTCACCTGTTTCGGCGAGGCGGCAGCCGCGAGCAGATCGTGCGCCATGCCGCGTACGCCGATTCACTTCTATCGACGGATCAATCGGGGGAGAAGGTGAGAACAGCCGTGTTCGTTCACGGCTGGTAAGCAGTCCCGCCGCCGATGGGACTCGCCACGACGGGACTGAATGTGGAGCGAGGATTATTCGGCTGTTCGTTTACTCTTTCATTATGGCGAGCACATCGGCGCCGCCAAGCATCTCGTTGGAGAAAGTCAGGATCGCCATTCCCTCGCTCCGGTCCAACTTGTAATCATCCCCTTTCTTGAGCGAACCGTACCGATCGACCAGGGCCTTTACCTCCCCTTCGAGCATCAGTGTCTCTCCTACTTTTACCAGCTTGACCGAGAGGTCGTTCGGCTCCGGTTTCTTCGTCATCTTGAACGACTTTCGAAAACCCCGGCGGAAGGCCCGCGAGGACTTCAGGTAGCTGTTCTCTTCCAGAAAAGATTCGGTCGCCGCATAGACACGCACCGAAGTTTGCGCCCGTCGCAAGGCGGCAGCGTCCTCCCGGGCACGGACGAGATCGACTTCCATGCGCCGAATGTGGTCCTCCTGCCTCCGGATGCTGGTATGGGCATCGAGCAAGGTCGCGTTCAGGCTGTCGGCCTGCCGTCGCAGCTTGGAGATGGTCTGAATATCCGCCTGTTTTTCGCGCTTGAGATTCCGGATCTCCGCGGTGAGCTGCTCGTTCTTGCGCTTGTGATCCCGGGCGAGATCCCGCCATTTCTTGACCGCCTTGTTGAGGCGCTGAACCGACTGCAGCAGCTTGGTGTCAACCCGCTGCAGGCTGTCGACGCGGGATCTCATATCGTCGATAAGCATATTCGAAGATTCGACTGTGTAGTTCAGGCTGTCGATGGTCGTGTTGGCTTTGGTCAAATCCTCCTGCAGCTCGGCAAACAGGATCTCTTCCTCGGAAGGTCCGCAGGACAACGTCAACAAAACCGCACTTGCAAAGGGGACGGCAATACCGCTTCTCCAGAAGACACGCATCTGTTTCTCCACGCAATAAGGAACCGGGGCTACTTTCTTTTCCATCTGTAAAGACTGTCGACCTGCGCCATGGTTCGCGCCATGTCGCGGTAAAGTGAAGCCTGGCTCCGGGCCACGGCGTCGATCTTTCGGGTGTTCAGGTCCTGGACCTCTGCGGTTGAACTCACCTTGCCGATCAGGCTGTTCTGACTGGCGCTCAATCCCGACACCTGCTTCTGGATGCGGGCGGCCTCATCCTGAATGTGTGCTAGTTGCTTCTGCATCCCCTTCGTCGTGCCCCGGTGAAGGTCGAGAACCTCGCGAATCCCCTCGTAGCGCTCCTCCTCTTTTCGGAAGCGCTCCTCCGCCTTCTCGTTCTGCCCCTCCTGGTACTGCAGGCGAGCACGGCGTTCTTTCTCCAGTTTCGCCTTGAGTTCGCCGTATCGCGCACCCAACTCCCCAAGTGTGTCCCGGGTCTGCTTATGGGCGACCTTCTCGCTCTGGAGGCGAGAGCGCACCTCGAATTCGGAGGCGGTCAGGTCTGCCTTCTCCGCCAGTTGGCTGACCAGGCGCTCACTGAGATCGCCAAGTCGTTCAGTAACCCCCTCCATCTGCTCCTGCAGTTCGCGCCGGTGTTCCCGCTGACGCTCATGAGCAATGAAGAGGACGAGGCCCATTACCAGTCCGGCGACTGCAGTGGTGTACGCACCGATTCCGAGAACATGCTTGCTCTCGAAGCGCTCCACCATTTTCAGGAGTGCCAAGACGCCCCCCCAGAGCAGGAGCAGGCCGGCAATTATGGCGGCAACGATCGTTTCCACGCAGGAGGTTCCGGTTTCAGCGAGCCTGGTTCGTCGCGGATTCCCGGGGAAGGCAGCGCGATGCAGGAAGGGATGTCGGATGAGGAAGGAAAGTGGAATCCAAAATAACACCGGCACGAGCCGATTGGCAAACACAGGGAAAAACCGCTATGCAGTTTCCTACAGAGGCTCTCCTGTCATCATGTGGAGAGGTCCTTCGGGTCCGAAGGTCTTCGGTGGACAGTCGACTTTCTCGCCGGCGATCATCTGTTCCAGGATCCGGGCTACCCCGGCGATCACCGGCTCGATCAGGCGCTCTCCTTTTTCGCGAGTTGCCAAGACTCCACCCTCGTCGACGATATCCTCGGTATGAACCCTTTCCGGGGCCAGAACATACATGGTCGAGGTTTCGTACTCGCCGGCGTGACCTGGCAATCTTCCCAGTTCCATGGTCTGTTGAACTAGCTCCGGATCGTACACGTCCCAGTAGGACTGGAACCTCAGGTTGATTTTCAGCTTGTCCCGGTACTCGTCTATTCGTCTCATCAGCGGCTTTACGTTGCCTCCGTGGCCGTTCAGAATGAGGATGTTCCCGATACCGGCCCTCTGCAGGGAGCGGCAGACGTCGAACACGTACTCGCAGAAAATCTCGGGCCTGACCGTGAGGGTTCCGATGTGCTCCATCCAGTGCTCGGATACACCGATCGATATGGGAGAAGCAACCACGACCCGCGGCAGCAGGCGCCTGGCTGCCTGTTCAGCCATGTGAGCACAATGCAGGATGTCGTGTACCATCTCCAGATGTTCGTTGTGCTGCTCGGTAGCACCCGTAGGAACGATTGCTGCCTGTATTGTGCCCGCCTGCATGCGCTCCCGAAACTCCTTGCGCGTCAGATCTCCTACAAATACACGTTCATCTTTCACGAACCCTTCTCCTTGTTGAGGGGGAAGCCTTAATTTTCGAGAACTAGGTGCTCCAGAGCCAGGCTGCAGATCCGTTCCCATCGATTCTGGTTGCCTGCCGCAATGCCTTGGGCTCCCCCAAGACATTCTCTGATTAGTCCCCAAAGTGCACCTCGAACCGGGAGCAGAATGGTCCCGGGCATCGGCTGAAAAGCACCTGCACCTCGGCTTGTTCCTTTAAACCTCCCTTCGAAACAACCCTTCGATGTTCATTTCTGCCCGCCTTGAAGGCGGGGACTGATGCGCCTGCTCCGGAACACTCCATTCTCCGAGTGGAATCGCGACTTTACGCTGCTGGCAACGGCCGTTTTCGGTGTCGGCATCTTTTTCGGCGTCCAGCTGACCTTGTTCAACAACTTCATCGTCGAGCGCCTGGACATCGACGCACACGAACTCGGTTGGGTGGAGTCGCTTCGGGAGATTCCCGGTTTTCTGAATGCCCTTTTCATCGCCTTGATGATTCGCTTGGCCCCCTCACTGGTTGCCGGAGTGGGGCTGGCGATCATGGGGGTGGGTCTGATGGCGTATGCCGACGTGAGCTCGGTGCCGAAGCTGGCCGTCTATTCGTTGGTGTGGAGCATCGGTTTCCACTGCTGGCTCCCGATGGAATCTACCTTGGCCCTGCGCTTCTCCCCGCCCGGAGGAAAGGGGAGGTGGCTCGGCCAGCTGCGCGGCATAAACAGCGTCGCCTGGTTTATCACCATCGGCGCCTGCATGGTCCTATTGGAGCGGATCAGTTATGAAGGCATGTACATCCTCGCGGGTGCAGCTACCATCCTCGGAGGCTTGGCGCTTTTTTTCGCCTCGCGGGGACATTCCGGGGTTGAAGAGAAGGGGTTCGTGCTCAAACGCCGCTATGGCCTCTACTACCTGCTTCAGTTTCTCGAAGGGTGCCGACGGCAGATGTTCATCACCTTCGCGATTTTTGCACTCGTCAAGGTTCACGGGATGCCGGTGGAGACCACCATGGTCCTGGTGCTGATCAACCAGGTACTGATTACAATTTCCGCTCCCATGATTGGACGCCTCGTCGATTTACGGGGGGAACGCCAGATGCTCAGCATCGGCTATTTTCTGGTGATCTTCGTCTTTGTCGGGTACGGCATCATCGAAAACCGGCCGATCCTTTACGTCCTCTACTGTATCGACAACCTGATTTTCTTCGGCGCTATCGCGCTGACCACTTATTTAAACAAAATCGCCCTCGTGGAAGACCTCAAGCCGACGCTGTCGATGGGGGTGACGATGAATCACTTCGCCGCTGTAGCAGCGCCGTTGCTGGGTGGGTTTGCATGGCATTACTTTGGCTATCGCGTGATTTTCTTCATCGGTGCGTTTCTGGCCCTGCTCTCGCTGGTCGCCAGCCAATGGCTCAACCCCGGAAGCGAGGGTCGAGAAAGAGGGCGGTAATGCCGGAAGCCGGTCCGATACGATTGGAGACAGGCGCAGCTGAGATCCGCAATAAACCCCACGAGGAGCGAGAGCAATGATGAAGGTTGGCGCCCGGCCGCCCGGGTTCGCCGGAGAGACCGGTTTTGACGCATTTGCCGAATGGCTGTCGGAGAACGGGTTCGGGGCGGTTGATACGCCTCTGCTCACGAGTGAGATTGTCGCAACCTGCAAACGGGTAGGGCTGGATATCGGTACTTCCGATGCGCGCGGCAACGGTCTGTTGTCGGCCGACGAAGGAAAGCGGGGCAATGCCCTCGCGACCCTGAAGAAGGACCTGAGCGAAATGGCGAGGCATGGCGGAAAAACCTATTTCGCCGTTCTGATGCCGGATGATCCCAGCCAGCCCCGCGCCAAGTCGTTCGAAATCTTCGAGAAGGTGTATCCCGATGTGGTGGAACACGCCGAGGAGGTGGGAGTACAGATCGCAATAGAACCGTGGCCAGGGCCTGCGCCATATTATTCCAATCTCGGGTGCAGTCCCGAAAATTTGCGCCGTATTTTTGCCGCCATTCCTTCACCTAACCTCGGAATCTGCTACGATCCCTCTCATTTCGCCCGCATCCAGATCGATCACGTGCGGCTCCTGCACGAGTTCGCCGATCGCGTGCACCACGTTCACCTCAAGGATACCGAGATTATCGACGAAAACCTTTACGAGTGCGGCATCCTGGGACCGACCTTCGAGTCGCGGTACGGATTCGGCGAGGGATGGTGGCGTTACACCATTCCGGGGGAGGGGATGGTTGACTGGCAGCTCGTCATCCGGCGGCTGGAGGATGCCGGCTACGAGGGCGTCCTCAGCGTCGAGCTTGAGGACCATTACTTCTGGAGGACTGCCGATCTGCAAAAAGAAGGTCTGCTGCGCTCGAAGGAGTTAATTGAGCAGATCCTGAAGTCGGCCATATAGTGAGCGCCATGGTTGGTTTTGCGGTTGTCGGTTTGGGTATGGGCAAGGCGCGCGCCCGCATGATTCAGCAGACCGAAGGGGCCGAGCTAGCCGTCGTGATCGACACGAACGAAGCCCGCGCCGCTGCGGTGGGGTTTGAGCTGGGAGTCGACTGGGCTCCGAATCTGGAGGAGGGCCTGGGCCGCAGCGACGTCGACGTAGTTCATGGTGATGACCCCGAGCGGGTTGCACGCAGACCTGGGGTGTATCGCAGTCGCGGCGGGGAAACATGTAATCACCACCAAGCCGATGGATGTGTCGACGAGGCAATGCGACCGGCTTATCTCGGCAGCCGACTCCGCCGGTGTGAAGCTTGCCGTGGATTACCAGAGTCGCTACGTCGATACCAACTACCGTGTCGCCCGCGCCCTCGAATTGGGATACCTCGGCAGGCCCCTGCTCGGGGAGGTCCGCTTCAAGTGGTTCCGCTCCCAGGAGTACTTCGAAAGCGGCGACAGCTGGCGCGGAACCTGGGCAATGGACGGAGGCGGAAGCCTCGCCAACCAGGGATCGCACCTTCTCGACCTGCTGCTCTGGTTCATGGGGGAACCGGAACGGTTGTACGCCGAAACGGCGATCCTCACTCACGACATCGAGACCGAGGATCTGGGTATGGCCATCATTGATTTCCGCAACGGCGCCAAAGGAGCCGTCGTCGGCACTACGACGTTTCCAGGACAGAACGTCTATTTCAGCGCCGAGGTCCACGGCACCGAGGGGGGTGTTCTCATCGACGCGGCCCTTGAGGGCAACTGCCGCATTTTCGGCGAGGGTCTGGAGGAAAAGCTGGAAGCCATTGAGAACCCGCTCGAAAGCGTGGTCGCAGATATGGTCTACTGCCTTGAGCATGACGCCACCCCCCGGACCGATGGGCGAGAGGGTCGTAGAACCGTTGCCCTGCTTGAGGATATATACAGGTCGTCCCGGGAAGGCGCCCGGGTCGACTGCACAGGAGGATGGAAATGACAACCGCGGCACTTGTCGGCTTGACGGCCCCGCACAGCAAAAGCTGGCTCCAAACCCTTAGAACCACTCCGGAATTTGGGCGTTTGCTCGTCTGTGATCTCGAAGGAGCGGTTCCCCAAAGCGAGGAAGGAATCGACGGGGTGTACTCCAGTCTCGATGAACTGTTCGACTCAGCGAGACCCGACTTCGCCCTGGTGTCGGTGCGCAACGACCAGGCAGCGGATGCAGGAAGTCGATTTCTGTCCGAGGAAGTTCCGATTATCATCGAAAAGCCGGCGGGCCGCACCGCAGCCGAAATTGCCGGACTCAACGAGCTGTCGCGCAGACATTCGACTCCCTGGGCAACCGGTTTCACCAACCGTCTCGCCCCGGCCGTTTGCGAGATGCGCCGCCTCGTGGCCGGGGGTGCCCTCGGACGCGTCGTCTCCATCGAGGGACGCATGGTGACCAGCTCTGTCGAACAGCGCAACAAGGATCACTGGCTTTTCTCCAAAGAGGTTGCCGGCGGCGGGATTCTTCACTGGCTTGCCATCCACACCATCGATCTCGTCCGTTTCATCACCGGTCTGGAGTACGATTCGGTCAGTGCTCAGGTCGCCACTTTGTCCGATACCGGGATAGACGTCGAGGATACTGCGGCGGTCTCGTTTTCGATGTCCAACGGAGCAGTCGGCAGCCTTCACGCTGGATACATGCTGCGCAAGCGCTACGGCGACATCAGTCTGACGGTGCGTGGAACACTCGGCGACGTCGCTTGGTCCTCCTATGGATTCGAAGGAGCCGGCCACACGGTCCAACTCCAGAGCGAAGCACCGGGATGGGAGACGATTGCCAGCCAGATGGTGAACCTGGAGCCGCAGGGGGGAACGGGGTACGGTGGCCGTGTCGGCACCGAATTCGTCGCTCGCTTTGTGCATTGCGCCCGTACGCGGAAGGATTTCGTGACAGACGGAGAGGATGCCATCCGAGCGATGCGGTTTGTCGAGGCTTCTTATGCATCCAGCGCCAGGGGAGAGTCCATCAGGCTGTGAAATCGACGGGCTCGGGCGAAAAATCACGATCTGGGCGGAATTGACCGTGCCGGGCACCGCTCCTATTTTCCATTCATCCCCGCCTCGTTTTCTCTGCAGCAAAGCCGATTCCCAAGGTAAGAGCCTGTAGCTCAGTCGGTAGAGCAACGGACTTTTAATCCGTAGGTCCTGGGTTCGATCCCCAGCGGGCTCACCACATCGATGGAAACAGGTTGCAGAGAATTTCTTAGGATCTGTCGCGAAATAAATGAGTCATAAGCTGGGGCGTTAAAGACTGGATAGAGCCACGGCAGTAGTCCAGTTAATTCGTGGCAATGCCTTAGTCGATTAACGACCCATTTTCGATCCCGCCTGTCCGCAGTCGGCCTCTCAAGGCATGTCGGAGTATTAGGTTTAAGTTCTGCGGCTATTGGCGTATTGATATTACCAATTGAATGGAGATGGAGTGATGGAAGTTCTCGGGATCGACATCGGCGGCACCGGAATCAAGGGAGCTGTCGTAGATACAGCGACCGGTCAGATCGTTCGCGAGCGCTTTCGCCTCCTAACGCCGAAACCGGCGACTCCGAATTCCCTTTGCAGAACAGTTTCCGAGGTGGTCGCCCACTTCGGGTGGTCCGGGCAGGTGGGTTGCGGATTTCCGGGAATAATCCGCCAGGGCGTTGTTCGAAGCGCCGCCCATGTCTCCAGGAAATGGCTCGGGAAAAACGTCAAAGAGAACCTTGACGAAGTTACCGGATGCTCTTTCAGAGTACTCAACGACGCGGATGTCGCCGGCCTTGCCGAATCTCGATTCGGAGCAGGGAAGGACGAAGTGGGCACCATTCTCCTGCTCACCCTGGGCACCGGGATAGGATCTGCACTGTTCATCGACGGAACCCTTGTTCCCAACACCGAGTTCGGACATGTCGAGCTTAAAGGGCACGACGCCGAATACTGGGCTGCGGACAGTGTGCGAAAAAAGAGGAAGCTTGGCTGGAAGAAATGGGCCAAGCAGGTCAATCTTTACCTGCAGAAGATGGAGTTCTACCTCTCTCCCGATCTGATCATCATCGGGGGCGGGGCAAGCAGGAAGCACGAGAAGTTTATTCCCCAACTGGAACTCGACGCTCGAGTCGTTCCCGCACAGCTTCGCAACGAAGCCGGAATCGTAGGCGCGGCAGTCGCCGGTGCTGAATAATCTGTGTTGCGAGCAGAAGTCAAGCCGAATTCTCCAGGCCTTTCTTCCCCGTGCGTTGGAGTTGGACCCTGCTGCCTCGCTCATCTTACATTGCGGCCAGGAGTATCGAAGGCCATGAGAAGGAACCGGACGGATCGTTGAGTCACAGCAGATTTTCCACTATTTTCTGGAAACCGAATTGCAGTATCTACACTACATCAAGACAGCAGACCCGGTTTCTGAATAAGGATTTGCGCAGTTAAATGATTCGCGGCGACAAAGAATTGATCGTAGTGGGGGATCGCGTGCTTATCAAACTCAACGAGCACGAGGAACGGACCGAGGTGGGACTTTACCTCCCTCCGACCGCTCTCGAGAAGGAGAATGTCCAGTCAGGCAAGGTGGAAGAGGTGGGACCGGGAATCCCGTTGCCTCCAAGAACGGACGAGGACGAAATGCCGTGGGCATCGGAAAATATGGAACACATGCGGTTTATCCCCCTGCAAGCCCAGAAAGGGGATCACGCAATTTTTGCTCGTAAGGAAGCGGTTGAAATCAAGTTCGACAGCGAGAAATACGTCGTAGTGCCGCATTCGGCGATTTTGGCACTGGTGCGGTCTACAGGTCTTCTCGATGACGACCTCGTCTGACGTGCTGTCAGGGCCATAACCCAACACTATACCAGAATTTGAAAAAGCCCCGCCACCTTGTCGGTGACGGGGCTTTTTTCTGGTAGTTCGAAAGACTCTATTGCGACCTGATATCGAGGAACTCGATCGGGGCAGGCGTTTCCCAGTCACGCGAGACATAGTCCTGCATCGTCAACGCGAGAAGAATAAGCAGCCAGAAAAAACCTGCACCGGCGAAAACCCACATCAGCGGCGTGTTGTAGCGCACGTGCATGAAGAACAAGACGACTATGGAGGCCTTGAATATGGCGATTGACAGAGCCAGTGGGGTATTGAGCGGGCCGAGTTCGAGGAAGGCCGCGAGCACCGTGACAACAGTGAACACGAACAGTAGGCTCAGTACAATGATATATACCCTTACCGGGACTACATGACTTGAATCCATGGGTCGCGTCCGATGAGGTAGAGCAGAGGGAAAAGGAAAATCCAGACGATGTCTACGAAGTGCCAGTAGAGCCCGAAGTTTTCGATCGGAAAAAAGTAATCCTTGGTGTATCTGCCCTTCAGGATATTGGGGATCAACCAGAGCATGATTCCCACCCCGATAATCATATGCAAAGCGTGCATGCCGGTCATCGCGAAATAAAAGGAGAAGAAGATCTTCATGTTGCCGGCCAGCTGCCCATCGTATTGAAAGTTCAACCCGGGAACCAAGTGATGGTGAATCTTGTCCGAGTACTCGATGACCTTGACTCCCAGAAACGTCAAACCCAGGACCATGGTTCCGAGCAACCACCTCAACATTCCGCGGCTGCTCCCCTGTTGCGCTGCCCGCACGCACATCGCTACCGTAAAACTGCTGCCAATCAGAACTGCGGTGTTGAAGGCTCCCCAACCGATTGAAAGGTGGTTGCTTCCCTCTGTGAAGGCCGGCAGGTACTGGTAGCGGTACACCGTATAGGCCCCGAAAAGCCCCCCAAAGAACATGATCTCCTGCGCAATGAATGCCCACATCCCCATGTTGGACGCGGCGTACTGCTGCTGCAGGTCGTCGAACTGGTGATTCAGTCCGGCGGGATGAGCGTGAGTGGTCATGGGTGGGCAGTTTCCCTGGGCACGCCAACTTGGTGCGGTTCTGCCAGAGTCACGTCTTCTTCTTCGTAAGCGTACGCTTCGGAAGTAACTATTGGCGTCCTTTCGAAATTGTGCGCCGGGGGAGGCGAGGCAAGCAATTCCCACTCCAGCCCTTTTGCTTTCCACGGATTGGCGTCTGCCCGCCGACCTCTGAAGAGCGACCAGACAAGGGTATTCATCATTACTGCGTACCCGACTCCAAGCACGGAGGCTCCGGCAGTGGACATCACGTGCAGGATCTGCCATTCCTCGGGATACACGTGGTATCGGCGAGGCATGCCGAGGTAACCGAGCACGAACTGGGGGAAGAAGGTGAAGTTGAAGCCGGCGAAAATCAGCACCGCACCTATTTTGCCCCACCCTTCGGAGTACATACGGCCTGTAATTTTCGGCCACCAGAAGTGCAGGCCACTCATGAAGGCCATCACCATGCCGCCGACCATCACGTAGTGAAAATGGGCGACGATGAAGTAGGTGTCGTGCAAGTGAATAACGGTGCCCAGAGTAGAAAGGAATAGTCCCGTCAGTCCGCCGATCAGAAACAGGCCGATGAAGCCGAGGGCATACAGCATCGGTGACTCAAGCGAGACCGAGCCGCGATACATCGTCGCCGTCCAGTTGAAAATTTTAACCGCCGTGGGAACGGCGATCAGAAAGGTTATGAACGAGAACACCATGCCTGCATACAGCGATTGCCCGGTCGTGAACATGTGGTGTCCCCAGACGAGGAATCCCAGTACCGCGATCGCCAGACTCGAGAACGCCACAAAGGAGTATCCGAAAACCCGCTTGCGACAGAAGCAGGCGATGACATCGCTGATTACCCCGAACCCGGGCACGATCATGATGTAAACGGCAGGGTGCGAGTAGAACCAGAACATGTGCTGGAATAGAACCGGATCACCGCCAAGAGCAGGGTCAAAGATGCCGATACCGAAGCCGCGCTCCAAAGCGAGAAGTAGAAGGGTGATCGCTACCACTGGGGTTCCCAGGACCATGATCAGGCTGGTTGCGTACTGTGCCCAGATGAAAAGCGGCAGGCGGAACCACGTCATTCCGGGAGCGCGCATCTTGTGAACAGTGGTGAGAAAGTTGACCCCCGTCAGAATCGACGAAAAACCATTGATGAACACCCCAACCAATGCGAGAATCACGAAGGAGTTGGAATAGGTGCTGCTGTATGGGGTGTAGAAGGTCCAGCCGGTATCGACGCCTCCCATGATGATCGCCAAGGTCGCAAAAGAACCTCCGACTACGTAGCAGTACCAGCTCGTGAGATTGATTTTGGGAAACGCGACGTCCCGGGCGCCGATCTGTAACGGAATGCAGAAGTTTCCGAGCACGGCCGGCACAGACGGAATGAGAAAGAAGAAGATCATCGCCACGCCGTGCATCGTGAATAGCTTGTTGTACGTTTCCGCCTCGACCAGGTCGCCTTCCGGGGTCAGAAGCTCGATCCTGATCAGCGAGGCAAAGACGCCGCCGATCAGGAAGAACAAGGTAAGAACGAGGAGATAGAGAATCCCGACCCGTTTGTGATCCATCGTCAGGAGCCAGGACTTAATGCCGTAGGAGGCGTTCAGGTAGTTGGACGGCCGACCGTTGCCCACTGTCTCAGCCACGGTAGTTGTCATGGCGACACCGCCTCGGTTGTACGCGATCGCTGCATACTATTCGCTCTCGCTGAGAGATTTGATGTAGGTGATGATCTGGAGCAAAGTTTCTTCGCTTATCTGTCCCTGGAACGTCGGCATGATCGGTTTGTATCCGTTTACGATCTTCGTCTGCGGGTTCAGCACCGACTCGCGAATATAGGACTCGTCAGCGACCACAGTCTCTCCCGACTCGAGCTGCACTGGATTGCCGAAGACGCCCACCAAAGTAGGTCCTCGCCCGATCGATTCCGCCTTGTGACATGTATGGCAACCCAGTTGCTGGAACTGGCGCTCGCCCGCTTCTGCCATGGTTTCGCCACCAACACCGCCACTCAACCAATTCTGGTACGCGTCGGGCTCCATCACTACGACCTTCCCAACCATGGTCGAGTGCTGTGTGCCGCAATACTCGGCGCAGAAAAGGTGGTACTCACCCAGCTTCGTCGCCTCGAACCACATGGTCGTGTAGCGGCCCGGTACTACATCCCGCTTTGTGCGGAAGGCTGGGACCGAGAAAGCATGGATTACGTCTTCGGACGTCAGCGTCATGCGCACGGGAACACCGATTGGAACATGGAGCTCGTTGATCTCTCGCTTTCCCTGGGGATGCTGGATTTTCCACATCCACTGTTTCCCAATTGCGTAGACGTCGATGCCGTCCCCGGGCATGCGGTAAAGCCGGAAATAGACGTCGGCGCCGAGGGTGAATACCCCTAGGGACATGACAAGGGGAACGATGCTCCAGGCCAGCTCCAATGGAATCGAGCCATGGACGGGCTTCGGACGTTCATCGTCCGAGCGGCGCCTGTACTTGATCGCAAACACGACGATGGCGCCGGTAACTCCTGCAGTAAATAGCACCGACAAAGCCACCAGCAGGAAGTACAACGCGTCCACCTGCCACGCGAACGTGGAGGCGAGTTCCGGGTGCAGTTGGAATTCTTTCGACATTGGCGAATTGGCGGCTTAGTTGGTGTTCGCGAGCGGCGAGACGCCGTTCCCTTCCAGCGGCCCGGGATGACGCCGCTCTCGCCGCAGCATGGCACCGACACATACCGCTAGCCCGAAAACTGTGACGACCCCCGCAACGCGAAGGGAGTTGAGAACTGCGAGGGTGTATTTGCCAGTTGCCGGATCGTACTGAAAACAGAGCAAAAGAATCTGGTCAACCGGATTTCCGATGCGATTCTCGGAAGCCTCGATCAGTCCGAGCCGGAGATCTTTTGGTGCGTATTCGACTCCGTAGAAGTACCGGGAGAGTTCACCCTGTGGCGTGACGATCATGATCCCACTAGCGTGAGTATAGAGATCCGTCTCTTCGTCGTACTGGTAACGAAACCCAACTGACTCAGCAAGCTGTTCGATCTTCTCATTTGTCCCGGTCAGGAAATGCCACCCGTTGAAGCCTGTCCCTCGGCGGTATTTTTCGCTGTATTCCCGTTTCTTTGCAGCGGCCAAGGAAGCATTTTCTCCTGGGTCGATACTCACAGTGACGACGTCAAATTCCTCTCCCACGCTGAAAGCCAGCACCCTGAGGCTGCGCAACAGTCCGTTGAGCACTTGGGTGCACAACATCGGGCACTCGTAGTACACCAGCGTCAACACTACCGGTTTGGCGCCGAAATAGTCGCCGAGGGCGACGGTTCGGCCCGTTTCGTCCACAAACGTCAAGCCGAGCGGCAAATGCTCTCCCAGGCGCTGTTCAATACCGATGTCGTCCCCGACCCCGTTCTCCAGTCGCTGAGCTTCAGCCGGAGACAAAGCCAGCATAGCAGCGGCTATCAGCACCGCCCCAGATTTTTCCCGCATCAGCGTTCCGGGAGCCGCCATCTGCTATTTCTCCGCCTCGTCGGTCGGTACGACACTGCTGGTTTTTTCCGGGAGACCCCGCGCAGCGAGTATTTCGATCGCCCGAGCAATCGGGAGCCGCACCCTTCCCTGGTCGCGGTCGACCCAGTCGTAGGTTCTCAGGACGTGATCCTCTATCTCCCGCAGCGACCGTTTCTGTTTGGGAGGATCTACCTGAATCCTGGGTTCGGAGCTCACAGCCCGAGTCTGTGAAAGGGGATGAGGATCGGGTTCCAAAAGCGGCTGGTAGTAGTTGAGCACCTTGAAAAGAACGACAATGCCGATGAAAGTACCGGTTACGAGCACGGCCATTGCTATGCCGACGTTGACAAGCGGTTTCGGAGCAGCATCGGTGATCTCGTGTCCGGCGGCTTCCGAGGTATGGTGATCAGCCTCGTGCTCAGCCATGGTGATCCTCGTCTGCCTCGGCAGCTATCTCTTCGAAATTGAAACGCGGGTCGTTCAGCGGTACCAGTGATCGTTTCTTGAGTTGCCCGAAAAACACGTAGAACCACAATCCTCCCAAACCGACAGGGATGGATATGTCCATCCAGCTGAGGGCGAGCTCAGGTTTGCCCAGTGCCGGCGCGGTGATCCAGAACAAATCGACCAGACGCATGACGATAATGCCCGTGGCCAAGGTACAGAGCACGGGAATTCTCGCCTTGATCCGGCTCGAAACCAAGAGAACAAACGGCAAGGCGAAATGCAGGAGAATGAGTGCGTACCCGACATTCTCCCAACCTCCTTTGAGGCGAGTGTAATACCAGGTGATTTCCTCGGGAAGATTGCCGGCCCAGATTATCAGCAGCTGGGAAAAGGAGGTGTACGCCCACAACATCACGAAGCCGAGCATCAGAGTTCCCAGATCTCTAAGGCGCTCGTTCGTCAACAGCGCATTGAGCGGGGGGCGTTTGGACAAACTGACTGCGATGAGGATCATGAAGGCCCAAGTCAACAGGATCTGGCCGATGATGTAGATTGCGGCGTAGATGGTGGAGAACCAGTGGGGCTCAAGCGACATGATCCAGTCGATGGCAGCAAATGTTGTTACCACCACGAAAATTACGACGCCTGGGCCGCTGAGTACCTGCAGTCTGCGTGTCGGGTGAGTCTGATCGGAAATGTCCTGCTGGGCAGACCAGCGATTCAGGAAAAAAGCGAGCGTTCCCCAGATTGCGAAATAAAGGACCGTCCTGATTATGAAGAACGTTGGGTTCAGGAAGGCCGTCTTTTTCTGGAGAACAGGGTCGTTGGCGACCACTTCCTCGTGCGACCACTCGTACAATTCGTGAATGCCGAAGGCGAGAGGAACGGCAAGTAGGAACATCAGGGGCAGGGTGCGGGTGCCCGCTTCAAGAAGGCGTCTGATAGCGAACCCCCAGCGGCCCCCGGCGAGGTGGTGGATCATCAGGACGACCATGCAGCCGAGACTCAGACTGACCCAGTAAATGAAGGCGAGCAAATAGGATTTGAAGAACTGCTCCTGATGCGTTGCGTAAGCGAGCAGGGCAAGTGCTATCCCTATCACCCCTACCACGAGGGCACGCCTAGCGAACGAGGTGAAATCGGGACCTAGAGCCTCGCTCTGGCGAATCAGTTCTGCGTTCATTGAAGCTGCGCCTTGTCTTCAGCAGGCAGACCGTCAAAGTCGGCGTCCTGGCTGAACTGCAGAGTGCGCACGTAAGCTGCGATCGCCCAACGATCGTTTACGGGGATGCGGGAAGCATAACTGTACATCGCGCCGAATCCGTTGGTCATCACGTCGAAGAAGTGGCCGATCGAAGCCTCCCGAAGCCGGTCCTCGTGATAGGAAGGGGGCTGTTTGAGCCCCCGCTTGACGATCATTCCGTTTCCTGTGCCTGTTCGGTCGTGACAAGGGGAGCAGAAGATGTCGTAACGTTCTCTTCCCCGTTCCAGCAGGTCGCGTGTAACGGGAATTGGGACGGTCGTGGCCGGTTCTCCGTTGACGGTGCCTCGGAAATAGTGGTCATCGAGCCGAAGATGGCCACGCGCAACTGTGCCTTCGACCGGTTGCCGGGATGATAGCCCATCTTCGAAGAAAGGGGATGCCTCCAGCGGTTCGTAACGTGGTTGATCGTACATCGCCTGCCGCAATTCGCAACCGGAGGCAACCAGCACTGTCAACACCGCGACAACCGCTCCAAAACAACAGTCCGGAATCCGCGACGAGGGCCGGCGGAGTGTATCGTTCAGGGTTGTGAGTCCGCGTCTGTCAAGGATCGACATTGGAGATTTTCACCGGGTTGAGAGACTGCAGAAAAGAGCGCGTCTCGGCGGCGTCGAACTGCGGATCTGTGGACTCGATGCAAAGGAAAAATCGGTCCTGAGTGGCGCGGGCAAACTCCGGTACGTTGAAAACCGGGTGATAGGGCATGGGCAGGCGGTTGGCGATCCACAGGCCCAGGAAAGTTCCTATTCCGGCGAACAGGATCGTCAACTCGAAGGTAACCGGAATGAAGGAGGGACCACTGTGCAGTGGGCGTCCCCCGACATTAATAGGATAGTCGATGACATGGATCCAGTATTGCAGACCGTATCCGCAAACCGCCCCGAGGAGACCGCACACAAAGGTCAGGACAGGCAAGTTGGTGCGATGAAATCCGATAGCCGCGGCCAATCCGTGAACCGGGACCGGCGAAAACGCGTCGATGCGGCGGAACCCGGCGGAGTGCGTCTTGTGAGCTGCGGCGAGAAGATCCTCGGGGTTCTCGAATTCGGCCATCAAGCCGTAGGTCGACGATACAGTCGGATGATCCATGGGCGCTTCAGTGCTTCTTTTTCTCGATCGGCACCAGCGTGCGGATCTCGTGAATGGCTATCAAGGGCCACACGCGGACGAACAGGAAGAAGGCAAACAGGAAGAAGCCGATCGTGCCGGCATAGGTCGCCCAGTCCCAGATCGTCGGATAGTACATGTCCCAAGAAGAGGGCATGTAATCGCGATGGAGGCTGACGACGACGATGATGAAGCGCTCCAGCCACATTCCGACGTTGATGAACATCGACACGACGAAGAGCCACAAGGTGCTGAGGCGAACCCGTTTTGACCATAGCAACTGAGGAACCACGATGTTGCACAGAATCAGCAGCCAGTAGTAGGGACCGTACGGCCCGTACATGCGGTTTGACATCATGAAGCCCTCGTACACGCTGGCACTGTACCACGCGATCAGTTGCTCCATGAAGTACCCGTAGGCCACTATAAGCCCTGCAACAAGCATCACCTTTCCCATGTTGTCTAGGTGTCGATCGGTGATGAAGTCCTCCAAGCCGTACAGCCGTCGCAGGGGGATCATCAACGTTAGAACCATGGCAAAACCGGCGTAAATCGCCCCTGCGACGAAATAGGGCGGGAAAATGGTAGTATGCCAACCCGGTATTATCGACACCGCAAAATCGAGGCTGACGACGCTGTGCACGGAAAGCACCAGCGGGGTGGACAGCCCCGCCAACATCAGGGAAGCCATCTCGTAGCGCTCCCAGTGGATGGCCGAACCGCGCCACCCCATCGACAGCATGCCGAAAAACACCTGTGAAACCCGGTGTTTCGCACGATCCCGGAACGTCGCAAAGTCGGGAATCATGCCTAGTATCCAGAACAGAAGCGAGATCGTTAAGTAGGTGCCGACGGCAAATACATCCCAGATCAACGGGCTACGAAACTGCGGCCAGATATCCATCGAGTTGGGATAGGGAAATAGCCAGTACGCCGCCAGCCACGGCCGCCCGGTGTGGATCAGCGGAAACATGCCTGCACACATGACGGCGAAAATGGTCATCGCCTCGGCGGAGCGATTGATCGATGTGCGCCATTTCTGCCGGAAGAGAAGGAGAATTGCCGAGATCAGGGTGCCTGCATGTCCGATCCCGATCCACCAGACGAAGTTGATAATGGCGAAACCCCACCCGATCGGGATATTAATGCCCCAGATCCCGACTCCTTCGTACAGTAGATAGGCGATCGCGACCTGAAGCAGCCCTACGAGTATGAATCCCACGAGGGCAGCAAGAAACCACGGTATCGGGGTCTCCCGCGTCAGAACGACACCACTGATCTTTTCGGTGATCGACGTGTAGGAGGTCTGACCCGGACCTAGTTCCGGCGCTGGGGGAGTATAGCTTTTTGCCGATGACGGTGCCGCTTCAGACATGTAGCACCTTTCCCCTCATCATGTGCCTTTCGTTAGTACATAAGGGCAACAGGCCTTCGGACCCACCAATCTCATTTCAAGCCTTGCCAATCTCGGGATTCGGATTTGCAACGCGGCCGAGATAGGTGGTTCGAGGTCGCGTGTTGAGATCGGTCAGGATGCCGTAGTTGAGGTCCGAAGCCTTCCAACGGGACACCTCACTGTTAGGATCTTCAATGTTGCCGAAACTTATCGCCTGGGTCGGACAGGCCTGCTGGCAGGCGGTCTGGATCTTCCCGTCGGCAATTGGGTCCCCCGTTTTCTTTGACTCGATACGGGCGGCGTTGATTCGCTGGGTGCAATAGGTGCATTTCTCCATGACGCCGCGGTAGCGCACCGTCACATCTGGATTTCGCTGTAGTTTGAGACTTGGAGTGTCGCGGTCGGAGTACTGCAGAAAATTGAAACGGCGCACCTTGTACGGGCAGTTGTTCGAGCAGTACCGCGTGCCGACACAGCGGTTGTAAATCATGTCGTTGAGCCCCTCTTCGCTGTGCGTAGTTGCAGTTACGGGGCAAACCAGTTCGCAGGGGGCGTTCTCGCACTGCTGGCAGGGCACGGGCTGGTGGTAAATCTCCGGATCGTCGAGGTCGGTGTAGTAGCGGTCCACGCGAATCCAAGACATCTCGCGGCCGTTGAGGACCTCTTCTTTGCCGACAACTGGAATGTTGTTCTCCGCCTGGCAGGCTACCGAACAGGCGTTGCATCCCATGCAGGCGTTGAGATCAATGGCCATGCCCCACGAGTAGCCGGTTGACGATTTGAACTCATCCGGGTTGTAAAGGGTGAGTTCCTCGGGGAAGTCGTGGGCTTCTTCGTGGACGAAGTGGGGGTTTTTCTCGTAGTGCTTCAGATCCGCGTGGCGGACCAGATGGCGATCCTCCATGCTGTGGTGGTCTTGCGTACAGGCAAGGGGCTGGCGGTCAAAGGTCTTTGCCCACTTCAGGTCGGTTGTGCTCCACATTCCCGAGCTGGAAGTGAGGGGATAAGCGTTGAAGCCGGCATCGTCGCCGACGCGGCCTGCGCGGGTGCGACCGTACCCAAGATGTACGACAAGAGTGCGTTCTGCCTGTCCGGGAACGATCCACACGGGAGCCCTGACCATACGGCCCTCCCGGCGCAACTCGAGAATCTGCTCATTTTCAACCCCGAGTTCCTCGGCGGTCGCCGGACTCACCAGAACCGCGTTGTCCCATGTGAGTTTAGTGATCGGACTGGGCGTTTCCTGCAGCCACCCATTGTTCGAGAATCGCCCACCTCCCAGCAACGGGTCTGGTCGTACAACCAGTTCGAGGTTCTCTTCGTCCAAAACCGCTCCGGTGCCCTCCGGCACCAACAGCGAGCTCCGAAGATTCACCTTTCTGGCCGAAAGCGCGGAACCGACTACCAAGCCATCGTGCAGGGAGGTTTGCCAAGACCGGTCGAAGCTGTCCGACTGTGAAAGTTGATCCTCCCATGTCTTCCTGACGATGTCCAGAGTGGGTTTCCCGCTCTCTCCAGCCAGTACCGCGAGCAAGTCGTGCGGGGATTTTCCGTTGAACAGCGGCTTTATCAAAGGCTGGATTATCGAAACCGTGCCATCGTAGGCGCGACAGTCGCCCCAGGATTCCAAAAAGTGTGCCTGGGGAACATGCCAGTGGCAGGCGCGCGAGGTCTCGTCAGCAACAAGGCTGAGCTGAGCACGGAATTCGACGTTGGCAAGCGCCCCGGGAAAATCGAGGTCGGGTGGGGCGTCGTAGACCGGGTTTCCACCGATAATCAGCAGAAGATCGACCTCACCGGCTTTCATGTCGGCAACGAGGGCAGTCAACGATTCGGTCTGATCGACAGACTCAACTTCCAGCGGATCGGTATAATGAACGGTTTCGCCGACGTTGCCTAGGGCCTGGTTGATGGCGTGGGCAATCGCATGTACCGCCGGGGATTGATGCGGTCCGACAACGACGATGCTGGCACCGGGGTTTTTCTTCAGATCCCGGACCAGGGCAGGAACCCAGTTGGCTGTGTCTTCGAACATCTGGACGTCTCGTTCGAGTTGGACCCCCAGCTCCTGGGCAACCGCCGCGGCGAAGCGCTCAATCGCGCTGCTTTCTAGTGGCAATCTGTGGTCCGCCATGCTTCCCGTCGGCGATGGGGTAGTCTCGACGGCATACAAGCGGTTCAATCCATTTTTTCCGTCGCGCACCCGCCTTCCAGCGGCGAAATCTCGTGCGTAACGCACGGCACCGGGTCCGGAACTACAGAAGTCGGCGTCGAGTGACAGGACGACTCTGGCTTTGGCGAAATCGAACCAGGTATTGACCGGCTCGCCGTACGCCAGCACGGATCCGGCACGGGTGGCATCGCGGTTGGCAGGTTCGTACTGGTGCCATTGCATCGCCGGCAACTGATCGCGCAGGGACTGCATCTGGCGACCGAGGGTCGGGGAGGTAACTGTCTCGGTCAGAATCCTCAAACCGTCCCCGTTCTTGTGGCGCAGTATGTCGACTTTTTGAGTGAGGCTCTGTACGAAGCTACCCCAGGTACTTATTCTGCCGGCGTTAGTTACAACCTGAGCACGATCCGGGTCGTAAAGCTCGAGAACAACTGCCTGGGTGACTGAATCGGTGGCTCCCAGACTGGCGGGATGGTCTGGATTTCCCTCGATTTTGGTGGGACGGCCCATATGGCTTTCGACAAGTATTCCGGTGCCGACCCCGCCCTGCGTCGAGGCGGTCGCGAAATAAAGCGGTTTGCCGGGAATGGCATTCTCCGGAGCCCGAACCCAGGGAACGATTTTCTCTTCGGGCTGGATGGTGCAATTCGTCAATCCGCCGAACGCAAGGGATGCGCCCATCACCTTGAGGAAATTGCGACGGCTTACGGGATCGGGCCACTCCGAAGCGCGTTCCGGGAACTCGCGGTGCAGCAGCTCCCTGAACTCCTCGGTAGCGGCCAACTCGTCGAGGCTGCGCCAGTAGCCCCGGCCCCCGGATTTCGACAGGGCCGCTCGAATCTCCCTGAGCTCGAGGCGTTTTCGACTTATGGCAACAGGCTGATCAGTCATAGGTGACACACCGAGCAATCGCGCAATTGGGAGGTTTGAACACCATACTCCGCAACCAGCCCTCGCCCCAGAGTTTCCTGGTCGGAGGGGGGGGTGTACTGCATGTTGAACACTTCCTCGCGAGGTCTGATAAACTGCTCAGGAGCTCGATGGCACTCGAGGCACCACTCCATGTTCAAGGTATTTTCCTTGTACATAAGGGGCATCTGATCGACCTGACCATGGCAGGTCTGACAGCCTATCCCCTTGCTGACGTGGATGTCGTGCTTGAAGTAGACGAAATCCGGAAGATCGTGAACACGGGTCCAACGCAACGCCACATCATCTCGATAACTGGCGCGCACAGGCTCGAGGATCGGAGCCTCGGTCCATACCATCGAGTGACATGACATACAGGTTTCGGTAGGAGGGATTCCTGCAAAGGCGGAGGTCTCTACAGTGGTGTGACAGTACCGGCAGTCAATACCCATGCCAGTCACATGGTGCTTGTGACTGAAAGGAACCGGCTGATCCTTGGGTACGCCAACCTGGCTTACGTAGTCTAACCGGTTGATATTTAAGAGGATAGCAAGGAGAACAGCTACGGTGAGCCCGCCGCCAACGATACTGACATTGGCAACCCAGTTCATACTCCGTCCGAATACCTGCGGCATGTTTAGTGCGGTCCGGTCTCCTCCGCAGTGGGCTAACCTGTGGCTGGGACTGCGTTTACAGTCTGTTTTGGGGAACGTTGACGCTTTCGAAGTGAAGTAAGGGGTCGTTAAACCTATGACCGCTTTTTCGTGAAGTCAACCTAAGGGGTCAGTAAATCCCGGGAGGAAACTCGTTCCTCAATTAGGCCCGAATCCTGTGGGGTCTAGATGTGAACTGTCTTGCCATCGACCCTATATTCAATATAATGGGGATTCAGATAAAAGGATTCAGAAAGCCCCCGTAGCTCAGTAGGATAGAGCAACAGATTCCTAATCTGTGGGTCCCGTGTTCGAATCGCGGCGGGGGCACCATTCACTGGGGAAGGAGGTCACTGCCGAGACCGGCAGTGCGAGTGTGCTACTGCTTGGTCCCGCCGATTCGTCTGGGGCAGGTCTCAACCATTGGAATGGAAGAGGCGTGAGTAAGGCATCGGCTCCTCACGTCCATCGATTCCCACATGTAGGGGAGGAGCAGGTAACCCTTCAGGGTCTGGGTCGAAGGTTTCCCGTCGGGATTGGAAGCTGGCCTCGTTTTTTCCAGCACTTGCGGCTGCACGGAAGAAACGCAGCGACCGACCATGCTTGGGGTCTACTTGGAGAGGCTCCGGCACGATTCGGGCGTTTCGGACAGTGGACAGAGACTTCGCCGGGAACCTCTTGAGGGTAATTAGTCTTTCGGCGACATTACAGCCCCCCGAGTCACCCCAAGTCTACCTGCCCTGTAAGGGCGCGGAGGATTCGTTTGGGGTGACCAAAACGCAAAACTGGAATCGGAGCCGAGTTCAATCGAAAATCTGGCATACCGTGACGCCATCGTGAACCCGCATCGATGCTGACGCTCTACGATACCGCAAGGCGACGGAAGGTTCCTTTCGAACCGATAGATCCAGCCCAGGTTCGCATCTACAGCTGCGGCCCCACCATCTACGACTACGCCCACATCGGGAACTTCAGATCTTTTGTTTCCGCCGATGTCCTCAAGCGCTACCTAGAATACCGGGGGTTTGAGGTGCTTCACGTGATGAACCTCACCGATATCGACGACCGTATTGCGGAGCGCGTGCAACAGGAAGGTATTTCTCTGCGGGAATTCACCGACCGCTTTGCGGAGGGATTCTTCGCTGACTTGCAGACTTTGAACGTGGTTCCAGCGAAGCACTATCCGCGGGCGACCAACCACATTGCCGAGATGTTGGATTTAACCCAGATATTGCTAGATAAGGGCATGGCTTACCGCCGTGAGGGTTCGGTTTACTACTCGATCTCCAAGTTTCCCGGCTACGGCGAATTTGCCCGGATCGACACCGCCGGCATGCAGGATGGTGCGCGTGTCGACAGCGACGACTACGACAAGGAGAACGTGCGGGATTTCGTCCTGTGGAAGGGGTGGACGGAGAAGGATGGCGACGTTGTATGGGACTCCCCCTTTGGCCGTGGCCGTCCCGGTTGGCATCTCGAGTGCTCGGCGATGTCCAGGAAGTACCTCGGGGAAGAGTTCGACATTCATACCGGAGGCGTCGATCTGGTTTTTCCCCATCACCAGAACGAAATCGCCCAGAGTGAAGGAGCCTCGGGAAAGCCGTTCGTACGGTTTTGGATGCACAACGAGTTCCTCAACATCAACGGCACGAAAATCTCCAAGAGCCTGGGAAACCATATTCGATTAAAAGACATCGGTTCGGCAGCCGAGATAAAGGGTTTCCGATACCTGCTGGCGACCTCGCATTACCGGACGCTGCTGAACTTCTCTGACGCTGCCGTCAGGTCCAGTATGGCGGCTCAGCAGCGGCTCGCGAAGGTGCGGGGCCGCGTACGAGAAATCGGAGCCGTTAGCCGGGGACCCGGTGACCGACTCTGGCAGGATCGGATATCCGCCGCTCGAAAGGGGTTTGAGGAGGGAATGGACGACGATTTGAACTCGCCGCGGGCCATCGCGGCCGTGTTCGGCCTTATCCACCATGTCGAGCGACACCTTTCGAATGGCGACTTGAAGCCCGAAAACGCCGGGGCGGTGGTCTCGTTTCTCGACGAAATCAATCAGGTGTTCGGTATTTTTTACGAACCCCGTGGGGAAGGGGACGAGAAACAGACTGATCTACCTCCTGAGCTAATAGCCCTGTTTCGGCGCCGCCTCAAGGCACGCGAAGACCGGAAGTGGGACCTCGCAGATCGGCTCAGAGACGAACTCGGCGCTGCAGGTGTCGAGGTCAGGGATGGCCGCGAAGGTTCGACCTGGGAGTGGAAACGATCGCCTAACAGGCCGTTGAAAAACCGGAGAATTCCGAAAAATCGGAAGGATTTAGAATGTAGGGTGTGTGTTGCGGTTAAATGGACAATGGGAGCGATATTCTCATATATAGAAACGAGCTCGAAAAGGGTAACGGAAAAGTTTCAAACAGCGGCGCATTCGGCAAAAGAACTCAAAAACGCTTTTACGACAAGCAATCCCGTTATTGCGGTTTTTAAGGAATCGAGGCTTTTTCAACAGCCTGCTAATGTTCCGTCCCATGAATTAGTTTGAAAAGTCTGGTGATCTTTGCGAGAATCGATTCGGCCGTCGCCGTCCACACAAACGGGTGTGAGTGGGCGTTATAGCGGTCGGTGAATTCCTGAATGCTGGCGACCAGGTCCTTCACCTTCTTGAAGGTCCCACGGCGGATGGCTTTCTGTGTGAGGATGCCGAACCAGATCTCCACCTGGTTGAGCCAAGAGGCGTAGGTCGGTGTATAGTGAACATGGTATCGCGGTCGCGCTGCGATCCACCGTTTGACCTTTTCGTGCGTGTGCGTGGCGTAGTTATCTACGACGAGATGAATGTCGAGGTCTTTCGGGACGTTTTGGTCTATGTATTTGAGGAACTGCAGGAATTCCTGGTGCCGATGCCGGGGTTTGCATTGGGTCAGGACCTTGCCCGATGCGATTTCGAGCGCCGCGAACAAGGTCGTCGTGCCGTGCCGGATATAGCTGTGCGTAACGCCTTCCACATAGCCCAGGCCCAAAGGCAGAATCGGCTGCGTCCGTTCCAGGGCCTGGATCTGGCTCTTCTCGTCGACGCATAACACCATGGCCTTGTCCGGAGGGTTCAGGTAGAGGCCTACGATGTCTCTGACTTTGTCCACAAAAAAAAGGGTCGTTGGACAGCTTGAAGTGCTTCTGTCGATGCGGCTGCAGACCCAACGCTTTCCATACTCGTTGAACGGTGGACTTGGAGAGGTTGGCCTCGGCGGCGAGGGAACGGCACGTCCAGTGCGTGGCCCCCTTCGGTGGATGCTCGAGCGTCTTATGAATCAACGCGGCGACTTCCTCATCGCTTATCGAGCGCGGACCCCCGGGGCGCAGCTCATCGTAGAGCCCCATCAGGCCTTGTTCGCAGAAACGACGGCGCCACTTGCCAACCGAAGCGCCCGACAGCCCAAGATGCTGACCGATCTGTTGATTGGTGAGCCCCTCATCGCTCATCAAGACGATCTTGGCTCGCCGCACATGCGCATGAGGCAGGCTACGGGAACGGGCCATGGATTCGAGTTGGGCACGAACTTCGTCACTGAGGGTGAGCGGCTTCAGGGGACGTCCCATTGCCATTAGGTTCCTCCTTGCGGTATCTCTATTAGGGGAAACCTAATGAGAAGATCACATTTTTACAAGATATTCCTGGGACGGGACACAAGGAGTAGATTGCGAATAGTCGGCCGCGTCCAAACAGGGCCGTTGGCCAACACTTCCAAGATTCCACCCAGTTCGTCAAGATTCCCCGCGGTGGAATGTCACGCCCCTTGAGCAGAGAAGCAGTTCGGTGAAAGAAGACTTGACAGTTAGCGGCTTGAAACCAAGGGATATCCCGGAATTGGGAGAGGATGGGGTCGGTGCCGCAGGGAATATCGGCAGCATAAATCGGTTCAGATCCGCCCTCGACACCCTGTCGCCATTCAGCACTGTACTTAGTCCAGGAATTCGTCAGCTTCTCCACCGGCTTGCGCACGCACTCAGGGACAAACCCCTTACATCAGGGCGATGCGGGGATCACGAGCGCACCAACAGCCGCTCTACGTATCTCGAGCTCATCGGACAGCTGGTGTGGGAGTCCGGTTCGCTCGCTCAGCAACCCCAAGGTTCGCTGTTGCACGAGTACATCATCCGCCGCATTCCCGCAGCCGACCATCCCTGTCTGCAGGTCTGCGACAGAGGGTTGATACCCGCATCGGAGGTGCGAGCCTTACTCGAGTCGGACCTACGCTGCCTCCAGCAACTGGCACAGACTCCTCTGGCCGAATTCGTTCAACTGCAGCAAAGCCCCATTTCTCCGGCTTGCCGCGAGGTTGATTTCCCTCCGAGATTGGCGACTTCCGCTGCAAAAAATGGTTCGACACAGCTCCCATGGGACGTGTCCGAGGACCGGCTCGAGATCGAAACCAGGTTTCGCGACGCCGCCGATTGGGGATGTTTGACCGAACCGCTGATCGGGTTCGTCCGCACCCATGGGATCGGGATTTTCCAGGGCACACCTGCTTTTGCGCTTACAGAAAACGGGAATCGCCTCGAACTTGAGCCAATATCCGACTTCGATGGTTTCGACCTCGGTTGGTGGCAAGGAAATGATTCCAAAGTCGAAATCATTCTGGCCAATACCGAGCATCTTCTGAACGGCCTTCCGGCACATAATGTGCTTATTTGGGGACCACGCGGATGCGGGAAATCTTCATTCATCCGCGGTCTCATCACCAGATATTTCGCTCGGGGGTTGCGCGGAATCCAGATACCCGCCCGCTTGCACGGACGTTTATCGGAATTCTATCCCCTGGTGCGGGATCGGCCGGAAAGGTTTGTCGGCGTACTCGACAATATTTCACTCGACGGCCGATCTTCATCCTTCAGACAGCTGTCAAGTGTTCTGGACGGGGGACTCGAAAGGTCTCCGGATAACCTCGTATTCTACGCGACCTCCAATTTCAAGGATCTCATCGACCGCGAAGGGAACAGGCCTGCAGGGCCACCCCGGCAGCAGATCGATGGCATTCCCGATCCTGGCGGCGAAATCGCGACGACTTCCTCTCGCCTCGAACTCTACGATCCTCAACAGCATCAGCGTCTCGATGAGCGAAGGGCGATAGACGACCGCTTCCCTCTCAAGGTTTTCCTGGATCTACCCAGAAAAAGCGAATACACTCGGCTTGTTCTGGCGTATGCCGGACGGGCGGGTATCTCCGCCGGCGCCGACGAGGTGCTGGCCGCCTTCAACGTCTGGCGAATGCGGCACAATCACGACCTTGTGGGGGGACGTACAGCTCGTGACTTCATTCAGTGGTTGTACGCACAGGAACAGTCGGGAACTGACCCCAACTGACATCGGCTTCGACCGCACGGAGAAACGGGGAAAGCGCGGATGGTATAGAGATAGGGCGAAAAAAACTCTCAGTAATTCCGGGAACCGTGGAAATCCAAATTTCTCAACAGCTCGTGTACTGCAACCCACCCACAGCTACAAAACTGTCGTCGACCGGGTGAGTATCACATTGTTGAAACACTTTATTTTATTTCGAGAAGCTCGACCTCGTAGCCGTCGGGGTCATCGACAAAGGCCATTTTCCCACCTGAGATGAATTTCTCACGCCAGCCGTCAGGCCAGATCTCGATTCCCGCTTCTTCAATCTGAGCGCACGACTCAATCAGGTTTGGAACTCCTATCGCAATATGCATCAGGTCTTCGGGAACATTCAGCTCGTATTCTTCTGACCAAGTCAACTCAAGGGTGTGGTCGTTGCCTGGCAGCTCCAGATGGGCAATCTGATTTCCAGCGGGAGATCTGGCAGACCGCCTTGCCACCCGGAATCCCAAGTGAGTGCAGTACCAGTCGATGGAGCGGTCCAAGTCACTGACCCGGATTCTCGTATGCAGAAAACGAGACATTATCATCTTCCTCAATTATGTTCTTGATGTCCCTCGGGCACCCGTTTTCGCAACAGGTCTGGGGGAAGGGCGGCACCGACAACCGACTGACGGTCAACCGACTACCCAAGTCGAGGGCGGGGAATGGTTGGTGCCGAAGGAGGGACTCGAACCCACACGGGGATAAACCCCACTGCGCCCTGAACGCAGCGCGTCTACCAATTTCGCCACTTCGGCTCACAATGATTGGCGGAACGAAAGCTAGTTGGCCCACCAAGCAGGGTCAACCCCGCAAGCACCAACTGTCAAACAAAAGGGCATGCACGCATCTAAGCAAACCACCAGCCCCAAGGCGGAAACGGGTACCAAGCTGATCGCCCACAACCGCAAGGCAAGGCACGATTTCGAGGTCCTGTCGACAGTGGAGGCCGGCATCGAATTGCGTGGCACCGAAGTCAAGTCCTTGCGCGACGGCAAGGTCAACCTCAAGGACAGCTACGCTCGAATCGACAAGGGCGAACTTTTTTTGCTCAATCTGCATATCGGGGCCTACGATCCCGCCAACCGTTTCAACCACGACCCGGACCGGCCGCGAAAGCTCCTGCTTCACAGCTGGGAGATCAGGCGCCTTGTCGGACAAACCGACCAACGCGGTTTGACTCTGGTTCCGACGCGATTGTATTTCAAAAGCGGCAAAGCCAAGGTCGAGCTCGCACTTGCACGCGGCAAACGCGTCCATGACCGGCGTCGCGACATTTCCGACCGCGACGCTCAACGGTCCGTTGACCGCGCCCTCGCCGAAGCCCGGAAAAGTTGACGGCTACTGCCCATTTTATCACCAAGTCCTGCGACGCCTGCACCGGCAGAGGAGTGCGCTACGACCCAACTGTGGAAGTCGGACGCTTCGGGACCCTGAAGCTGTGCGAGTGCGTGGAGCGGGGGTGCCGTTGTCGCGGGGAACGGCCGTATCAGTACTGGAACGAAGACTCGAGGTTGCAGTGGTGCCCGTGCGCTTCGGCTAGGCGGCGGTTGTCGGAAATTCAGCGACTGTTCAAGCTCGCTGAAGTCCCCACCAAGTTCCGTTGGAAATTTCAGGACGATTTCTGCCTGACAACTCCGGACGGCGGTGCCATTGCAGTGGCAACCGAGGCGCGCGGGTATGTTTCGACACTCTTGGACGGTGATGAAGAACCTCGCCGCGGCTTCGTTTTGATCGGGCCTCCGGGCACCGGCAAGACCCTGCTCGGATGCATAATGCTCAACGAACTCATCCTGCACAGGGCCCGCCCCGGCCGCTTCCTCAGTTTGTCTCGCAAGTATTTCCAGCAACTTCGCGATACCTTCTCCGAAAACAGCGACCGCCACGGACAGACTTTCCAAATTCAGCAGGAGTTGAGCCAGTTACCCTACCTGCTCCTCGACGATTTCGGTATTCAGCGCGGTACCGAGTTTGAGATGGAGAAGCTGTACGAACTCGTAGATTCCCGCTACAGCGAGGAGCGCTTCACAATTGTCACCACAAACCAGCCATTGGACGAGATCAGGCAGCAGAGTGGCCGCATCTATTCCCGCCTTACCGAGATGTGCCGTTTTGTCAACATGACCGGCGTCGATTTTCGCCAACAGCTTCACCCGGTGCGATAACATGGTTGACTCCCGTGTAGACGGCCGCATGCCCGACCAGCTCAGACCGACCACGATCAGGCGATCCTACCTGGAATCGGCGCCCGGCTCGGCTCTGATTGTAAGTGGGGGAACCAAGCTCATATGCACGGTTTCCAGTGTGAACCGCGTTCCTCCGTTTGTAGAGGGAACGGGCAGAGGTTGGCTGACCTGCGAGTACGGAATGCTCCCAGGATCTTCTCGACAGCGTATTCCGCGTGAAGCTGCCATGGGCAGGCCGAACAGCCGCACGCGAGAGATTCAACGATTGATCGGCCGTTCCCTGCGTACCGTAATTGATCTCGGAGCTGTTGGAGCAAGGACGCTATATGTAGACTGCGACGTGATTCAGGCTGACGGGGGCACGCGGACAGCAGCGATCACGGGAGGGTACGTCGCTCTCGTAGAAGCCATTTCTGAGATGAAAGCAGGGGGTGCCCTGGAAGGTGACCCGATTTCGGGACAACTGGCGGCAGTCAGCTGCGGACTCGTCAACGGCGAGGCTCTGCTCGATCTGTGCTATCAAGAGGACAGTTCCGCTGCCACCGACATGAACGTCGTCATGACCAGGGATGGAAGGCTCGTCGAAATCCAGGCAACCGCAGAGCGGACCCCCTTCACGCTGAACGAGATGAACGGGCTATTGGATCTGGCGACCAAGGGGATCCTCGAGTTGCTCGCTCTCCAAACCGCTGTCCTTGGTGATCTCGTTGCCTCCGAATGAGTTGGAGACGCTGACCTGGCTTTGACCAGAGCGGGAATCAGCTTGACAGGTTTATGTGCCCCCGTCTATGTTTGTTGCTTTGCTGTTGCCGTGACCAAGTCCTTTTGCTACATCTCGTACAATCCATCGGCCTTTTCCGGTGTCATCTCCTCCGCACACCGGGCCGCATCCTCTGCGGACCATCTTTCCAGCATGTGCGAGAACTTCCCTTAACAGCAAGGACGACACATGGCCGAGATCGCGAAAACATTCTGGGACATGGATGACTGCTTGGGGTCCTATTTCGGGGAGATAGCCAACTCGAACCCGCTTTCTTCCTCCGAAGAAGTCGATCTGGCGCGCAGGATCAAGTGCGGCGATGAAGGTGCGCGAAATGTCCTCGTTGAAGCCAATCTGAGGTTCGTGGTCAGTGTCGCCAAAGAGTATCAAAATCGAGGCGTCCCCCTTGCGGACCTCATCAGTGCCGGCAACATTGGGCTGATCACGGCTGCCGAGAGGTTCGACGAAAACAAGGGGTTCAAGTTCATCTCCTATGCGGTCTGGTGGATCAGACAAGCCATTCTGCAGACCCTCGCCGAACAATCCCGCACAGTGAGACTTCCACTGAACAAAATCGGGTTGCTGTACAAGATATCCAAAGCTTCCCGCCTCCTGCAGCAGGAACGCACAGACGATCCGAACCCCGAAGACATCGCCAACGAACTCGATGTTCCCGTTGAGGACGTACGTGAAACCATGATGTGCGGCCGCTCTGTTCGTTCTCTTGACGCCACGTTCAAGGAGGGAGAAGACCATAGCCTCCTGGACATCCTTCCCGACGACCGGCAAGAATCTCCCGAAAATCTCGTGATGCGGGGATGTCTGCGCGGAAAAATCGATACTGCACTCGGCTCATTGGTGGGTCGCGAAGCCAAAATCCTGCGGTTATATTTCGGACTGGACGGCGAGGAGCCGATGACCCTCGATCAAATTGGGGTGCGTTTTGGCCTGACGAGAGAACGCGTCCGCCAGATCAAAGAAAAGGCTTTGCATCGACTGCGGCACCCCAGCCGCTGCGATCAGCTCAGGACCTACAGCCGCACCTAGTGTCCCGTCCCATGAATTAGTTTGAAAAGTCTGGTGCTCTTTGCGAGAATCGATTCGGCCGTCGCCGTCCACACAAACGGGTGTGATTGGGCGTTATAGCGGTCGGTGAATTCCTGAATGTTGGCGACCAGGTCCTTCACCTTCTTGAAGGTCCCACGGCGGATGGCTTTCTGCGTGAGGATGCCGAACCAGATCTCCACCTGGTTGAGCCAAGAGGCGTAGGTCGGTGTATAGTGAACGTGGTATCGCGGACGCGCTGCGATCCACCTTTTCGTGCGTGTGCGTGGCGTAGTTATCTACGACGAGGTGAATGTCAAGGTCTTTGGGGACGTTTTGATCTATGTATTTGAGGAACTGCAGGAATTCCTGGTGCCGATGCCGGGGTTTGCATTGGGTCAGGACCTTGCCCGATGCAATCTCGAGCGCCGCGAACAAGGTCGTGGTGCCGTGCCGGATATAGCTGTGCGTAACGCCTTCCACATAGCCCATCATCAATACCCCATTTTCAGAGGCGACGCAAGTGAAGTGTGGCAGTTCAGAGATGAAAAATGCCCTGTTTTTATGCAACCAGAGGGTACAATCGCCATCGACGGCATTCCGCCCTGGGACAACGGTCTCCCGTCAACTACGAGAATTATCACTTATCAAAGGGTGTAGATCCAAACGGAAAACTGTCCGTGAAATCGGGGTAAGCCCACATTTAACGGACACTACACTAGTTGTACTCCGTTTCCTGACGCAAGTGGTGTTTCTATACAGCCGGTTTCTCCTCCGGCGCCTAGTCGCGCCCGTAGTCCCACTCTCCACTGCTGCTTGTTCTCCTCGCGTTTTCCGGAGGAAGCGACTATGCCCATAGAGGTCATGGAAGAGGAACTTCTGCGCTCGATCGAGGAGGTCGAAGACCGGATCAAAAATATTCAAAAACGGGTCCGGGCGGTGCTTTCATCTGTGCAATCCGAATCCGCACCCGAGGATGGGCAAGAAACTCGGGTTGACACCGCCGACACTGGGACCATTCACAATTTTTAGGAAAAAAGATGGTGTGATTTTTCTCTGTTGTGCGTAGGGTGCACTACCAGTAGGTTAATGAAATCATATACTTACGAAGAGCCGTGGCAGGGGCTGAAAACGGGAAAACCCACAGATTTCCTCGTTTCTGGCGACCGGTCTGACTTCCGGCCTACGGCGGCAGGATTCCCAACCCCTTCCGCGGCGCATATGCTCTTCAGCCTGTGGGGCCCTTGAACAGTAAGGGCCCCACAATACGGAACAGCTCTTCCATCAAGAGCCCGGCTTGCCCTTCGTGACACGTCCATTCGGAAAGGAGATGGAAACCGCTGCGCAGTTGGCCTGGAAGGCAGGCAGAGCGACTCTGCGCCATTTCCAGACCGGGATAGCGGTGGAGTTGAAGGCCGACGCGACGCCGGTTACCGCGGCGGACCGGGAAGCGGAGGAGATCATACGCCTTGGTCTGCAGCAGGTTTTCCCAATAGACGGCGTTCTCGGTGAGGAGTTCGGTGAAAAATCCGGGTCTTCCGGGCGATGTTGGATCATTGACCCGATTGACGGGACCAAATCGTTCATAAAAGGTGTTCCTCTATATGGTGTGCTTGTCGCTTTGGAGGATGAGAAGGGGGAAGTGGTGGTCGGCGCTGTGTACCTTCCCGGTCTCGACGAGATGGTCCACGCTGCCAAGGGCCTTGGCTGCTGGTGGAACGGGAGGCGTACCCGCGTCTCGGCGGTCAAGAACCTCAGCGAGGCCTGTGTCTGCTACACCAGTAGTCGAAGTTTCGGTCAGCACCGGAATCATGCATTCGATGGCTTGGCTGGAAAGGTGGGGTTGCTCCGAGGATGGGGGGATTGTTATGGACACCTGCTGGTCGCCACTGGCCGAGCGGAGGTTATGCTCGATCCTGTCCTCAGTCCTTGGGACTGCGCCCCTTTGGTACCCATTCTGCAGGAAGCCGGGGGAACTTTTACCGACTGGAGAGGGAAAGCAACGATTCGCGGGGAGGATGGGGTCTCCACGAACGGCCTCCTCTTCGATGAAGTCATGAATCATCTTTCACTTGGGAAACTCGGGCAATCGTGAATCCAGAGTTTGTGCTATTGTCTTGAGAGAGGTGATTACTGACTGACTTTGCCAGCCAGCTGGACTTTGTCAGATGAAATGCCATCTTTACTTTGGTTTCTCCAAGCGATTTACGACCGTGGACAACACACTGGCGGTGGCACCTTGAATCTGTCTGCAATCTCCAGAATTCTGGATTCTACGTAATTTGCGGGGAGACAGCGGTCTCGGCTGCGAAGTTTCGGCTATTTCAAGATCCTGTCCGCCTGCCCGGAAGCCAAGTCGTTTTTCCACTGGGTATCCGGTTGCATGCATTCCGTTGCAGGTCGGCAAGTTTAAAAAGGCGAACAGTTCAAGCGCGTCGCCAAAATAGGAGGAAAAACAATGAAGATCACTCAAGCGATGTCGCTGGCGGTGGCGTCAATTCTGCTTTTTAGCTGTAGCGAACCACCGGACGAATTGACACCGTACGTGGTCCGGTACGAGAACATGCAGCCCATCAACAGCAAACTTGAGCGCTACCAGGGGTATCTGAAAAGCCCGGCGCTCGAGCGCCAGGCGCGCGACATCCGCGAAGTCATCCAGGCGTACCACGACAGTCTCGAGAACTTCGGGAAAACCAAGAACAAATTCATCAAGGCAAGCCACAACAACATAAAGAGAGCCGTCGCACGGGCCCTGACCCAGCTAGTTCAACCCGATTTTCCCACCTTTACGATCAGCGCTCAGAAACAGATCATCTTGATCAAAGAGAGGGTCATCGATCACTACGACAACCTCGACAAAATGTGGCGCGAAGCCGGCAAGACCGAGCCCTTCCCCTTGAAATGGCCCGGGCAATAGGCCAGCCAACAGTTGGTAGGAGCAGGGTACCGATTGTTCCGAAAGACGCCGGAAATCGCCATCCGTCGAAGCTTCGAGTGCGAAATCCCTCCGTATACGCGAATCTTTCTTCTTCTTCCGCCCCCCTCGGCTTTCCATTTTGTGATTGCAGCGTTTTGCTAGCATGATCAAGCTGCTGTTGATCCTCATTCTGGTGGTGATTGCAACCCATGTCGTTACCGGCTTTTTGAGAGGAAACCAACGACCCCGAATCTTTGACGGCGCGGGAGTTGATCGAGATAAGGCCAACCGCGACAACGCAATCGACGTCGAATACACCGAAATTGCCGAAGAGAATGGCGCCGGAAGCGGCAGTTAGTAACCTGCATGGTCACATCCGTCCCGGCGAATAGAAGGCAGACCGGCGCAGTCTCCTCCGAAACCCTGCGCTCGGAAGTCGAGCATGGCCCACGACTGCGATTTTACCTGCTCTCCGGTGAGGAGGAGTTCGAGCGCGACGAGACCGCCGCTTGGCTGGTTTCCAGGCTGCAACCGGATGCCGCTCCGGAGTTCAACACAGACCTGATCTACGGGGACCCACTCGACTCTCAGAGACTACTCGAGTGTTATTTCGCCTACCCGATGCTTGCCAGCCATCGGCTGATCATTCTCAGGAAGTGCGAGAGGATCACGGCGGATCAATGCAACCAGCTCGATATGATCGTATCCGACCCGCAAGAGACATCTACTCTCATCGCCGTAGGCGGGAAGGTGGACATGAGGCGCCGACTTTACCAGCAGATGGGGAAACTGGGACTACACGTCGAATTCAAAACACCTTACCAGAATCAGGTTCCACAGTGGCTCATCCGTCACACGCGAAACCGCAACCTGGAGCTCGAACCGGAGGCCGCGAGTCTACTGGCTCTGTACCTTGGCAACAACACCCGCCAGTTGGTTAGCGAGATTGATAAGTTGTCCACCTATGTTGGGGAGGGGAGACCGATTTCGGCACGGGCGGTCGTCGAGTTGGCGGGAGTCTCCAGTGCCGCCAGCGTCTTTGAGCTTGCCGATTCCGTCGGTCGGCAGGACTATTCCACCGCCCAGAAGATGCTTCAAGGAATGCTGAGCCAAGGAGAGGAGCCCCTTAGGATTCTGCCGATGCTCAGCCGTCACCTGCAGCTCCTTCTCAAGGCCAAGGATCTTGAAGACCAGCGACTCTCCAGACCCGACATGGCCCGGCAAATGAAGGTTCCCCCTTCCTTCCTAAAATCCTACCGTCAGCAAGCTCGACAGTTTACGAGTGATGACCTCTGGACAGGAATGGTGATCTTGCTCGAAGCGGACCGGCTTTTCAAGTCGAGACGTCGGAGTCAGCACGGAAAAATACTTCAGCTATGCCTCCAACGGCTGTGTCGGCTGCACTCATAGGACCCCATGTCAGGTTCCGAGGTGCCTGCATCCCACATAACTCGGCGCCCTAGTGTCCCGTCCCATGAATTAGTTTGAAAAGTCTGGTGATCTTTGCGAGAATCGATTCGGCCGTCGCCGTCCACACAAACGGGTGTGATTGGGCGTTATAGCGGTCGGTGAATTCCTGAATGTTGGCGACCAGGTCCTTCACCTTCTTGAAGGTCCCACGGCGGATGACTTTCTGCGTGAGGATGCCGAACCAGATCTCTGATACTCCCCCGAAAAAGTGGACACTCTCAAGCGGCGATTGTGGATAACTGTTGCTCGAATGGGTCGGGTGTCACGTAGTCCAGGGTTGAATGAGTCCTTTTTCGGTTGTAGAAGACTTCGATGTATTCGAAAAGGCTGCGCTGTGCGGCCCGGTAGTCGAACCAGCGCTCGTGATAGGTCAACTCGGTCTTGAGCAGATGGAAGAAGGACTCGGCCACAGCGTTGTCCCAGCAGTCTCCTTTACGGCTCATGCTCTGCACGAAGCCTGTGTTGGGTGACCCACTCAGTGAAGCCGGTGCAGGCCTAGTGCACGCCGCGATCGGAGTGGATGATCAGTCCCTTCGGCGGTCGCCGTCGAATGACGGCCCGCTTCAGAGCGGTCAGCGCCACGCTGTGATCCAGCGCCGAGCTCAACGCCCAGCCAACCACGCGTCGCGAATACAGGTCGATGAAGACCCCCAGATACAGCCAGCCGCGACCGACGCGCAGGTAGGTGAGGTCGCTGACCCACACCTGATTGGGGCGTTGCGCGGTGAAATCGCGCTGCAGCCGATTCGGCGCTACCGCAAACCGATGCCGCGAGGTTGTCGTCACCTTGAAGCGACGGCGGACGATCGAGCGCAGCCCCAGCTGCCGCATGCGCCGTGCAACGCGATTCTTGCTCACTCGCCAGCCTCGTGTCCCCAGAGCTCGAGTGATCTTCGGACTCCCGGAGCGCCGCCTGCTGGCCTCGTACAGCTCGTTGATCTCGACATCCAGTCGCCGTGTCTCCTCAGTCCGAGGACGGATCGGACGCTGCTGCCAAGCGTAGAAACCGCTGCGAGACACCTGCAGAACTCGACACAACATGGTGATCGGGTACCTCGCCCTCTCCGCCTCGATGAAGTCGTACCTCATCGCGATTCGTTGGCGAAGAAGGCCGCCGCCTTTTTTAGGATATCCCGCTCCTGCGATACCCGCGTCAACTCACGACGCAGTCGCCTGATCTCCTCGTCGCTATCACTCAAGTGGCCGGTCCCCGGAAAGGCTTCCTCTGCCTTGGCCTTCAACTGCTTCTTCCAACGGCTGATGAGGCCCTGGCTGATGCCCAGGCGCCGCTCTACCTCAACAGCCGTACTCCCCTCTTCCGAGGCCATGCGGATAGCCTCCAGCTTGAACTCTCGATCATACTTTCCTGTCATGATAACACCTCCTGCCGGAAATCTAACTCGGCGCTTCGAGGTGTCCACTCGCATGGGGAAACATCACTCCCCACGGCTTGAGCCAAGAGGCGTAGGTCGGTGTATAGTGAACATGGTATCGCGGTCGCGCTGCGATCCACCGTTTGACCTTTTCGTGCGTGTGCGTGGCGTAGTTATCTACGACGAGATGAATGTCGAGGTCTTTCGGGACGTTTTGGTCTATGTATTTGAGGAACTGCAGGAATTCCTGGTGCCGATGCCGGGGTTTGCATTGGGTCAGGACCTTGCCCGATGCGATCTCGAGCGCCGCGAACAAGGTCGTGGTGCCGTGCCGGATATAGCTGTGCGTAACGCCTTCCACATAGCCCAGGCCCAAAGGCAGAATCGGCTGCGTCCGTTCCAGGGCTTGGATCTGGCTCTTCTCGTCGACGCATAACACCATGGCCTTGTCCGGAGGGTTCAGGTAGAGGCCTACGATGTCTCTGACTTTGTCCACAAAAAAAAGGGTCGTTGGACAGCGTGAAGTGCTTCTGCCGATGCGGCTGCAGACCAAACGCTTTCCATACCCGTTGAACAGTGGACTTGGAGAGGTTGATCTCGGCGGCGAGGGAACGGCACGTCCAGTGCGTGGCCCCCTTCGGTGGGTGCTCGAGAGTCGTATGAATCAAAGCGGCGACCTTCTCATCGCTTATCGACCGCGGACCCCCGGGGCGCAGTTCATCGTAGAGCCCCATCAGGCCTTGCTCGCAGAAACGACGGCGCCACTTGCCAACCGAAGCGCCCGACAGCCCAAGATGCTGACCGATCTGTTGATTGGTGAGCCCCTCATCGCTCATCAAGACGATCTTGGCTCGCCGCACATGCGCATGAGGCAGGCTACGGGAACGGGCCATGGATTCGAGTTGGGCACGAACTTCCTCACTGAGGTCGAGCGGCTCCAACGGACGTCCCATTGCCATAGGTTCCTCCTTGCGGTATCGCTACATAGGAACCTACTGAGGAAATCATATTTATTCAATATATTCCTGGGACGGGACACTAGTGCTGCCTGAAAAAACGGAGGTAGCCGGACGCATGCACGGGTACGCCCTTCTAACTATCAGTCATAACCGCGGTCCGATCAGGGGGCCCTTCTCGGCCCTCCATCCTGCCGTATACTTCCCCCAAAAACCTGTTCAAATGGATACACCGTTTTTACCTGATCTTCACCAGCTCCACCGTGGACCAATACTACTCCTCCATGCAAGGCAAATCCTTGTTCGGTTGACATGGTCCGACCCCCTCGTTATATTCCGGTAACAGCATAACCTGCTGATAATTTGTCAGTTACGACATCGAAAACTTGCGAGCGCGCGCGTGCGTGCCATCACCTACAGACTTGAGAATGAGCGAGCCGATTGCCTTGACCGATGACAACTTCAGCGTCGAAGTGCTGAGCGCAGAGATACCCGTTCTCGTTGATTTTTGGGCCGCTTGGTGCGGCCCCTGCAGGATGGTCGCTCCTATCGTTGAGGAATTGGCCAACGAGTATTCGGGTCGTGCCAAAATCTGCAAGCTCGATGTAGACGATGCACAAAAAACCGCTGGTGAGTATGGAATCCGCAGCATTCCCACGCTTTTGATTTTCAAGGAGGGCAAGGTGGCCGACCAGGTGATCGGAGCGGTCCCCAAGTCCCAGATCACAGGAAAGCTGGACGCGGTCATATCGGATTGAGTTCAGATCGACGTCGGCCATATGTGTCGACAGGCGATGGATGTTCCGCTTGGTTTGGAATTGCGGTTCCTCCACCAGGAATAAGAGTCGCATTGTTGCTCCAAACAATCCCATTAAACCATTTTGCCATGCAGTGCCATATTGGGCCAATCCATGACAAGGGTTCGGACAGGACAGGGCTTGTAGATTTTTTTAGAGATGATTTGACAAATGAGCTTCAAATGCTAATTATCCAACCGCTTATTCACGGAAGTGGGTGATTATTCACTGGTTACGGCATTTCTTCCGGCAGAACCGCGACCCGCGGTGAACAGCGGTCGCTAAAAGGAGGTTTCGACTCTTGAGTCCACTGAGCCTGAATAACGCAGCCATTGCAACGCTTGCGGAAAAGCTCGTCATGGCCCGAAAGCTGCACGGTAATGACAGCAGCTACGTAGTCGGCTTAATGGCAGGGGTGGAAATGGTGCTTGGCAACGACGACAACCTCAGAGAAATCCAGGACCGGGTTGTCGAAGTCGAATCAGGAAAAACACCTTCCGCAAAACCTGCCCAGGAGTCTCCGCGCGGAGGTCGGGAAGACTCGGTGCTGGTCGAAAACAGTTGGACCAAGGGCTCCGTTAAATGGTTCAACAACGACAAAGGTTACGGTTTCATATCAACTGGTGCTGAGACGGATGTATTCGTGCACTGGCGCGATATCTCATCATGGGATCGCAGCCTCTCACAAGGTGACGAGGTTGAATTCATGGTGACCAAGACAGCCAAGGGTTTTCAAGCAATCAACGTTATGAAGAGCAGTGAGGGCCAGGAAGGGGAGGCCGAAAGTGGCTCACCTACAGCTGTCGTCCCCCGGACGACAGCGTCATCGAATGACCCCGAAGACTCCCTTACCTCCGACGAAGTTGGTGTCTCCGATGGTGGCAATGAGGCATCGGTTTCACATTCGCTACCCGGAGGAGAGCTCGCATCCCAGGAAGGTGAGGGGGGAGCCGGTTCAACGGGGGAGCCAACCCAGGAATCTCTGCCCGAAGTTGAAAATCACGAATCTGGAATTGTTGAGGGTAGTGCCAATATTGCAGCAGCTAGCATCGAATCCCGGCCCGAAGACATGGAGGAATCTCCATAGTCGGATCGAGCGAGGCACCGATGTTGAAAAAACCGAGAAATACAGTCACATGCTCGTTCTGTGGCAAAGGAGTCACCCAGGTCGAAAAAATCATCACCGGGCCCTCAGTGCACATATGCAACGAGTGCGTGAATCTTTGTAACGAGGTTCTGGAAGAAGAGGAGGCGGAGGAGCCCAACGCATTTGGCCATCCATTGCCTAAGCCTGCAGAGATTAAGACCCAGCTCGACAAGCACATCATTGGCCAGGAGCGCGCAAAGAAAGCACTTTCCGTAGCGGTCTACAACCATTATAAGCGGATTTATTCCGGCAAATCCGAGGTCGAGCTGACCAAAAGCAATATCCTCCTTCTCGGTCCCACCGGCACAGGCAAGACCTTGCTCGCCGAGACCCTGGCCAGAATCCTTCAAATCCCCTTCGCCATAGTTGATGCAACTGTCCTGACGGAAGCCGGCTACGTCGGCGAAGATGTCGAGAATATCCTAGTGCGTATTTTGCAGGCCGCGGACTACGACGTCGGCAAGGCAGAACGCGGCATCCTGTTTATCGATGAGATCGACAAAATCGCCAGGAAATCAGGAAATCCTTCGATTACGCGCGATGTGTCTGGAGAAGGTGTTCAGCAGGAGTTGCTGAAGATTCTCGAAGGTACCGTTTCTGGAGTGCCCCCAAAGGGTGGCAGGAAACATCCGGAACAGCCGCTGGTCCAGATAAACACGCGAAACATCCTGTTCATTTGCGGCGGTGCCTTCGATGGACTCGAGAAGATCATCAGCGCCCGGACCGGCAGGCGTGCCATGGGATTTGGGGCTGGCACGGAAACTGCCGGCGATCAAGACGTCGGCCACCTGCTGTCCCGTGTCGAGCCTGAAGATCTCATTAAGTACGGGTTGATCCCCGAACTGATCGGCCGCCTCCCTGTCGTAAGCTCTCTGCACCCATTGAGTGCCGAGGCACTGCACGACATCCTCGTAAAACCGAAGAATGCCCTCGTGAGGCAGTACCAGAAGCTGTTTGAGATGGACGGCCTCGTACTAAGGTTCGCGCAGGAGGCTCTCGATAAAGTCGTCAAGCTGTGTCAGGAGAAGGAGATGGGAGCTCGAGGGCTCCGTGCCGTGTTGGAAACCGCGATGTTCGAGGTGATGTATGAACTTCCTTCGCGAAGCGATATCAAGGAATGCATCATCACCGGGGATTTCATCGACGCCAAGAGCCCTCCGACATTCGTCCACAAACGCAAGCGGGCTTGATCAACCGCACGAAGACAGTCACAGGTTCTCACCCAGTGTTCCCATCTCGCGTGTCAGGCACCGGGTAAAGCTGCCTAGTGCCTAATTGCATAATTCAGCGTACGTATCATGGAGCCGGCCCTGGTACACCCTCTGTTTCTTCCACTCGAAGGGGTGGGCCTTGGCATTGTAGGCGGCGATGAAGGCGTCGATGGCGTTGCGCAGCTGTCGGGGCGAGGTAAAGCTGGCTCCGTGCAAGGCGCGGCGGCTGAGGATGCTGAACCAGATTTCGATGAGGTTGAGTCAGCACGCATTGGTGGGCGTATAGTGGAAGTGGACGTTGGGATGGCGCGCCAACCAGCGGTCGCGCTTGGGCTTGTGGGTGTTGAGGTTGTCCAGGATCACGTGGAGGGTCTGGCCGGCCGGATAGGCGGCCACCATGTCGTTCATGAAGTCGAGGAACTCCCGGCGCCGGCGTCTCTTGGCGTGCCCGCCCTGGATGTGGCCGGTGGCCACCTCCAGGGCGGCAAACAGGGTCGTGGTGCCGTGGCGTTGGTAGCGATGGCTGAAGCCGCTCAACGCCGCACCCCGGGGCAGGCGTAAATTAGCCCTGGGCGCGCTCCAGCGCTTGGATGGACGGCTTCTCGTCGACACACACCCCCACCGCGTTCTCCGGCGGGTCGAGTACAAGCCGACGATGTCGGCCGCTTTGGCGGCGAATTCCGGGTCGGTGCTTACGCAATACGAGCGTCGCCTTTGCAGGTGGATCTTATGCTGACCCAGCACTCTCCACACATGATGGACGGACACCTCTCCCAACGTCTCGGCCACCAGGGCGGCGGTCCAGGTCGCGTGCCCGGCCGGCGGCGGCTGCGACACCAGGTCGAGGATGCGGTGCTCGGTTTCTTCATCATACCGTTTCGGCTGACCGGGCCGCGGCGCATCCTGCAGGCCGCCCAGGCCGTGGCGGGCAAAGCGCGTTCGCCACTTGCTCACAGTGGCCGTGCGCATCCTCAGCCGCTGCGCGATCGCATCGGTCGGTTGACCGGAGGCGGCCGCCAGGATGATGCGCGCACGCAGAGCGAACCGCTGTTCGCTGGTAGCCGACCGCGCCCAGAGCTTCAAGGTGGCCCGATCCTCTTCCGTCAACGAAATGGGGGTAGCTTTTCGGGGCATACTCTCAACATACGTTATAACGACAATTAATGCAATTAAACACTAGGATGCACCGCCGTCGCATCCTGAAGCAGCGGGCGAAAACAATCGCCTCTACCCGGCGTTTCTTCACCGAAGCGGGTTTTCTCGAAGTAGAGACGCCCACCTTGGTAGCCGCCCCGAATCCAGAGTGTCACATACTTCCGATGCGTATCCGGACTGACGGAGATCCGGCATCGGAGAGCTATCTGATTACCTCGCCGGAGCCTCATATGAAGCGGCTTTTGTCCGAGGGGTTCGGGCGCATCTTTCAAGTCTGCCGATGTTTCAGGAAAGGGGAATGGACGTCATGCCATAACCCCGAATTCACCATGCTCGAGTGGTACCGTCCCGGCGAAACCAATAAAGAGATAGCCGCGGATGCGGAGAATCTCGTACGGTACGTTGCAGCCGAGGTTCTCCACTCGAAGTCGCTGACCTTTGACGGTACCCGCGTCGAGCTCGACTCGCCGTGGTCACGTATCTCGGTTGTCGAAGCTTTCAGCCGCCACGCCGATCTGAAGATCGATTTCTCGTGGTCCGAGGAGGAATTCGCCCGAGCAGCAGCAGCTGCGGGTTTTCTGAGCACAGATCTCGGCGACTCATGGGACGATCTCTTCGCCAAACTGTTGATCGAGAGGGTTGAACCGGCCTTGATGCGCGAGCCCAGACCTGTCTTCCTGATGGACTACCCATCGCGTCTGTCGCCGATGGCAAAGCAGAAGGAAACCGATCCCCACACTGCCTCACGAGTCGAGCTATATATCGCAGGCCTTGAGCTTGCAAACGGCTTCAGCGAACAAACCGACCCCAGACGACAGAGAAGAAGGCTCATGGCCGAACGCAGCCACCGGCCATACGGGAAGCGCTATCCGCTCGACGAGGGTTTTCTGGACTCGCTGCACCAAATGCCTGACGCCGCGGGAATGGCCCTCGGGATCGATCGCCTCGTCATGCTTATCACCTCTACCCATGCCATTCAGGAAGTCGTTGCGTTCCCCGGGAAAAGTGCTGTTTCATGAGTAACATTCTGATTCTCTCAGGCAACCAGGCGATCGTCGAGAAGGTGAAGAGGGCGATTTCCTCGGGAGATCACGTGATAACCGCCATGCCACCCGAGGCAGGGACCCTCGCCTACTTCACTACCGCCAGCGTGGACCTCGTGTTCATAGGGGACCGCTCCGACTCCGTGACTCCGGATTATCCAGAGACCATGATCGCCCTGTGTCGTTCACAGGACATCCCCATTCTGTTGTTGCGGGAGTCGGGAGCCGGCCAACTACCCCAAATATCTCGACTGCACCGTCGGGGACTACCTGTCTCTGCCTGTCGACCCGGAGGAGGTCGTCCGGCGGACTGAACTCTTGCTGAAGGTCAAGCACCGTCTGGATCTGCTGCGCGCACAGGCAGTTGTCGACGAGCTGACCGGGGCGTACACCCGACGCTTCCTCGATAAGCAGCTGAGAATGCGCCTCGGCGAAGCACGTCGACACCGAACCTCCGTATCATTGATTCTTTTCGATCTTGATAACTTCAAAGACGTGAACGACACCTATGGACACCCGTTCGGAGACACCGTTTTGAAGGGCACTGCAGAACTGGCGAGACGGCGGATACGCAAGGAGGACATCCTGGCGCGATATGGCGGAGAGGAGTTCGCCGTGGTATTGCCCCACACCGACCGTCCCGGGGCTGCCGTTCTGGCGGAACGCTTGAGGGAGTCGGTAGCCGGGCAGCTCCACTCGAACGGGGGGCGAAGCGAGCGGGTTACGATCAGTCTGGGGATCGCATCATTTCCGCTCGACGAGGCGGATTCAGTGGAGAAATTGATCGAATGTGCAGATTCGCGCCTTTACAAAGCGAAGGATTCGGGTCGCAATCGGTCGGTGTTCGATTGAGGGACCCCTTGGTCCGGGAGAGCCTTCTGGCAAAAGGTCAACCCGAGGAAGACTTTTTCGCTTCCAGTTCGCTCGCAGATTCGAAGATTCCGTCGATCAACCCAAAATCCTGCGCTTCGTGCGGCGACAGGAAATAGTTCCTCTCGGTAACTTCCTCTATCCTCGCCAAGGGCTGCTCGGCATCGGCTACCAGGATATCGTTGAGTCTCTGACGCCAGTCCATGACTTCCCTGGCCTGAATCTCCATGTCCGCAGCCTGACCGCCGATACCTCCCCAAGGCTGGTGAAGCATGATACGCGAATGGGGAAGGGCATGGCGCTTCCCCCTGGCGCCTCCCGCCAGCAGAATTGCGCTCATGCTGTACGCCTGCCCGACGCACAAGGTCGCGACGTCGCAGGGGATGTGCTGCATGGTGTCGTAGATGGCAAGCCCTGACGTGATTAGTCCACCGGGGCTGTTTATGTACAGGGAGATGTCCTGCTTTGGGTCTTCCGATGCAAGAAAGAGCAGTTGCGCGATGACGAGGTTGGCCTCGCCGTCATCGATTGGCATGCCGATGAAGACGATGCGCTCCTTCAGCAACCGTGAGAAGATGTCGTAGGCGCGTTCTCCGCGCCCTGTCTGCTCGATGACTACGGGAATTACCGCCATGGGAAGCTGAAGTTCGTCCTGTTGCGCGAGGCGCGAGGCTCGTCCTGTTGCGCGAGGCGCGAGGGTTGATTAGCGAAAGCAACTCTTTGCGGACGATAGACAGCCGCTGTGCAGTTGTCAACCGAGACGAACCTCTCCCCCCTTTTGCCGGGGTCTAATTGACAGCGATTTCCGGGACGCATAGATTCTCGCGGATTCGATACAACAGCCCGAAAGGCAGTGGGAGCATGCCTCAACAGTTCGACTTTCCCAAATCCCCCGTCTCTTCCCTGAAGCTGAACCCGCGAACCGTTTACCTCGTCGTCGGTGTTCTTTTCGGGCTCTGGCTTCTCAGTGGCATCTACACCGTAGCTCCCGACGAGAAGGCGGTGGTGTTACGTTTCGGCAAGCTGCACGCCGTCGTCGATCCGGGGTTGCACTATCACCTTCCATCGCCGATCGAAAACCGCATCACCAGATCGGTTACGCAGATCTACCGCGAAGAGATCGGATTTCGAACCATCGACCCGGGGCCACCGGCGCGCTACAGCGCCAAGCCCAAGGAATCACTGATGCTGACGGGAGATGAAAACATCATCGATGTCGAGATGGTGGTTCAGTACCGCGTCTCGAGCGTCGTCGATGCCCTCTTCAGCGTCTCCGGATTGGGGGTTTTCGAAAATCGCAGTGTGGGTCTGGTGCACGATGCCAGCGAAGCTGCCCTCAGGCAGGTTGTCGGACGCCATCGGATCGACGAGGCGCTTACGGAAGGGAAGCTCCGCATCCAGACGGAAATCCACGAGAAACTCCAGGAGCTGTTCGACCGATACAAGTGCGGACTGTCTGTGGAATCGGTTCAGCTGCAGACTGTCGGGCCGCCTGCCCAGGTTGACGACGCCTTCAAGGATGTCGCCAGCGCCAAGGAGGATCGCGAACGGCTGGTCAACGAAGCCCGGGGATATCAAAATGACGTAATCCCCAAGGCGAGAGGTGAGGCGCAACGCCTGATCAAGGAGGCCGAAGCGTACAAAATCGAGCGCATTCGGCGAGCCCAGGGAGATGCCGACCGTTTCAGCTCCGTTTATGCAGAATACAAAAAAGCCCCGGCCGTCACGGAGAAGCGTCTCTATCTCGAGACGATGGAAAAGATCCTTCCGGACCTGAAAAAGTACATCATCAAATCCGATAAGAACGGCGGGCTCCTCAACATCCTCAACCTCGACCAGTCCCAGAATTAGGAGCAAGGAAGGAAGTCACCCGGTCAATGCGTTCCGCCGCCGCCTTCGTCATAGCAGTTGCCGTAGCCGTTTTCGGTGCCAATCTCGTCCTTTTCACGGTGACTGAGATTCAATTGGCCGTCGTCACTCAGTTCGGCGAACCGATTAGAGTGATCACCGAACCTGGTTTGCAGTACAAGCTTCCCGGCCCGATTCAGAAGGTCCACTACTTCGACAAACGCCTCCTCGACTACGACGCCAACCCAGATCCGATCTATACCAAGGACAAGAAAATCCTCCTTCTCGACAATTACGCCCGCTGGCGTATCGTCGAACCCTTGGTGTTCATGAAAGCGCTTCGCACCGTCGACGAGGCGACTGCCCGCCTGGATGACATCGTGTTCTCCGAGCTGCGCAAGGAACTGGGTCAGCACGAGCTGACGGAAGTGGTGGCGAGCAATCGCGAGGAGATCATGCTCGACGTGACCACGCGATCCGATGAAGCGGCGCGGCCGTACGGCATCGAAGTCGTCGATGTGCGCGTCAAGAGGGCGGACCTTCCGCCTGAGAACGAAGCTTACGTATTCAACCGCATGAGAGCCGAGCGAGAGCGGGAAGCCAAGACTTACCGAGCCGAAGGTGAGGAGCAGGCATTGAAGATTCGCGCCGAGACCGATCTCGAGGCGGCGAGTATCGGCGCCGAGGCGTACGAACAGTCCCAGGGAATTCGCGGCGAAGGTGATGCGGAAGCCCTCAAGATCTACGCCGCGGCGTACAAGAACGCCGGCAAGTTCTACGAGTTCACCCGCACTCTCGAGGCGTATGAAAAATCTCTCACCGAGAACACCGTCCTCGTGCAACCCCTCGACACAGAGTTCTTCAAGTTCCTGCAAGGTCGAGATTGAGGCGAAAACCGACTTTCGGTTCGCCTCTCTCTTGGCGAAGTTCCTGAAGTCCTTCTGACAGAAGTACCTTGGATTATCCGGAAACCGTCGGCCAAGGCGGCGATTTTTCTGTGACGCCCGTCCAGCTAATCGGGATCACGGGAAACATGGGCGCCGGCAAGTCGACCTTTGCGGCAATGCTCGCGAGGCGGGGCGCTCTCGTAGTCGATGCCGATCAGGTCGCCCATGAGGTGCTTGAATACCCGGAAGTGGTCGAGGCAGTGACCGGTTCATTCGGTTGCGGAGTACTGAACGCCTCTGGCCGTGTCGACCGCATGAAGCTCGGCAGGGTTGTGTTCTCCGATCCTGGGACTCTGCAGACTTTGACCTTAATACTGCGTCCACTGCTCGAGCCGGAGCTCTGGATGCGGGTCGATGCCTGCCGGCGGGCAACAACGGAGCCTGGCGCTGTCATCCTTGATGCCCCTCTGATTCTGGAGTGGGGGGTTCAGGATCGGTTAGACCTGCTTGTCGCCATGGTGGCTGACGCATCCGCAGTGGACAACCGCCTTATCTCCAGTCGCGGCACAACCGCGGAAGAGATAGCCAGGCGCACCCGTGCGCAGGCGCCGACTTCGGACAAAGTCGCCGCCGCAGACATTGTGGTCCACAACAGCGGCACTCTGACGGAGCTCGAGCAAGCCGCCGATGACCTGTGGAAAAAGGTTACCCATTAAAAACAACCGTCCTCAGGGAAATCCACCGTGCCGAGGGAGCCAGGATGGTCCCTTTCAACGGCTGGGAATTGCCCGTTCAGTATCGCGGCATCGGTCAAGAGCACCTCGCCGTTCGTTCCGGGGTTGGCATTTTCGACGTCTGCCACATGGGTCAGCTGCGTATCGCCGGACATGGAAGCGTAGACTTCCTGCAGCACCTGCTCCCCGTCGACGTTGCCCGGATCCGGGTCGGGGCAATGAAGTACGCCGTCATGTGCAACGAACGAGGAGGCACTGTCGACGACCTGGCGGTCTATCGCCTCTGTGAGACGGAGTTCACCCTGGTCGTAAACGCTGGGCGAATCGATGCCGACCTCGAATGGATAACCAAGGCTGCCCATCGTACCGAGGCCATCGTCGAGGACAGAAGTCCAGCTACCGGGATGGTCGCCATTCAGGGTCCCGAAGCGGAACGCGTAACCGCCGCCTTGGTCGGGCAGGAAGCGGGGAAACTGGGTTATTTCCATTTTTCACGGTTCCTTTTCGGCGGGTCCGATCTCGTCGTCAGCCGCAGCGGATACACTGGAGAGGACGGGTTCGAAATCATGTGCCCGGTTGCCCTGACTCCTGAGCTGTGGCGCGCCGCCCGCGACTTTGAAGCCACACCGGTCGGCCTCGGCGCCAGGGACACCCTGCGCACGGAGATGGGGTACTGCCTGTACGGCCACGAGCTGAACGAGGAAATCACCCCGCTGGAAGCAGGTCTCGACCGCATCCTCCGCCTCGATGACAGGCCGGACAGGGATTTCATCGGACGCGAAGCCCTTGTCGCCCTCCGCGCACGGGGTGGGTACAGAAAGTTGACCGGCCTGGCGGTGGAAGGGCGTGCCGTGCCTCGCCCCGGGTATGAGGTCCTGGCCGATGGGGAAGTGGTCGGCTCGCTATCGAGCGGTACCTATTCGCCGACCCTGCGCCAAGGTATCGCCCTTGCCTTCCTCGACCCCGCGGCGACTGCCCGAGGACGGCTCCAGATCGACATCAGGGGAAGTCTACATCCGGCTGGAGTGGCGGCGCTGCCGATGGTACCGAGCCGGGTACGGACGAGGCGAAAGAAGAAAGGGGCTGATGGAGAGTCGCGATCCCGCCAACTCGACTGATGGCGTGGCTGTTTCGGAGAGTGGAGGATTCCCGCGACGGCACATAGGTCCCGGTCCGCGGGAACAGGAGCAAATGTTGCACAGCCTCGGGGCGGAACGGCTCGATGAGCTGATTGAAGAGACGGTCCCATCCACCATTCGTTCGCGGCGGGAGCTGCGTTACCGGGAGGCGGTCAGCGAGCGCGACCTCCTCGGGGAACTGGAGGAGATCTCTCGACAGAACGAGAGGGTGAGTTCCTTCGTGGGCACGGGGTACGCGAGCTGCATCACTCCACCTGTCATCCAGCGCAACATCCTCGAAAATCCCGCCTGGTACACCCATTACACGCCGTACCAATCCGAGATCGCCCAGGGACGGCTCGAAGCGCTGCTGACCTTTCAGACCATGATTTGCGATCTCACCGCCCTCGAGCTCGCCAATGCCTCCCTGCTGGACGAGGGAACCGCCGCCGCCGAGGCAATGGCAATGATGAAAAGGCAGAAACGCAGGAACCACTCGCGGGCCTTCTTTATGTCCTCTGCGTGCCACCCGCAGACCAAGGCCGTGCTCCGAACCAGGGCGCGACCCCTGAAGATCGACATCGTCGAAGGGGACCACGATAGCTTCGACCTCGGTGCCCATCCCGTGTTCGGCTGCCTGCTGCAGTACCCGGCAAGCGACGGAGCCCTATGCGACTACCGTGAATTCTGCTCCCGCGCCCACGAGAATTGTGCCCTCGTGGCCGTCGCCGCGGAACTGCTGGCCCTGCCACTGCTGACGCCCCCGGGGGAGTTCGGCGCCGACATCGCGGTAGGGAGCGCGCAGCGCTTCGGCATGCCGATGGGGTATGGCGGCCCACACGCAGCCTACCTTGCGGCGCGGGAAGAATTCAGGCGGCAGGTACCCGGCCGCATCATCGGCGTATCCCGGGATGCAACGGGAAGAAGGGCGCTGAGAATGGCCCTGCAGACCCGGGAGCAGCACATCCGCCGCGAGACGGCGACCAGCAACATATGCACGGCACAGGTGCTTCCCGCGGTGGTTGCCTCGTTCTATGCCGTCTACCATGGTCCCGAGGGGTTGCGCACCATATCCGCCAGGATTCACCACTTGTCCGCCTGGCTTGCCGGGGTGGCCGAACAGCTCGGGTACCGCCTCGTCCACCGCCAGTTTTTCGATACCATCCGCCTGCAGGCAGGCAGTAGCGTGATCGCCGCGGTGGTCGAGGCCGCCCGCAGGCGTGGGATCGAGCTGCGCCGCTTAAACGGCGAGAACATCTGCATCACCCTCGACGAGACTACCGGGCCGGGAGATGCCGACGCGCTCCGCGCTGTCCTTGCCGAGGCATGCGGCAGCGAGCTTTCGACCGAAGGGGCCCCGGAGCCGGGCGGCGAACCGCCGGCGTGGGATCCGAGCCTGTTACGGGAGAGCCCTTACCTGACGCACCCGGTGTTTCACTCCTATCGCTCGGAGACCGAGCTGCTGCGCTACATGCGTCGGCTCGACGCCCGGGATCTCTCGCTGACCACCTCGATGATCCCGCTGGGATCGTGCACCATGAAACTGAACGCAACCGCGGAAATGATGCCGATCACCTGGCCCGCGTTTGCCGACATTCACCCATTCTCACCGGTCGAAATCAACCTGGGATACCAGCGGATCTTCACCGATCTGGAGGAAATGCTTTGCGACATCACCGGATTGGCAGCTGTCTCCCTGCAGCCGAATGCCGGTTCACAAGGGGAGTACGCCGGACTGCTGGTGATATCCAGATATCACGAAACTCGGTTCGGCGGCCGGCGCGACGTCTGTCTGATTCCCGCGTCCGCCCACGGTACCAATCCTGCTTCGGCCTCCTTGGCAGGCCTGACCGTAGTCGTCGTGGCCTGCGATGCGGAGGGCAACATAGATCTCGAGGATTTGCGCACCAAGGCCGACGCCCACGCCGACCGCCTGGGTGCCTTGATGGTGACCTATCCGTCGACACATGGGGTGTTCGAGGAAGGGATCGGCGAGATCTGCGAGGTCATTCACAACCGTGGCGGCCAGGTTTACATGGACGGGGCAAACATGAACGCCATGGTCGGCCTGTGCCTGCCCGGGGATCTCGGGGTCGATGTCTGTCACCTCAACCTGCACAAGACCTTCTGCATTCCGCACGGTGGCGGGGGGCCGGGGATGGGGCCGATAGCCGTGGCCGAGCACCTGCGTGATTTCCTGCCCGGACATCCCATAATTCCCGTGGGCGGCGCCAACGCTATCGGGCCGGTCGCATCAGCCCCTTGGAGCAGCGCCCTGATTCTCCTGATTTCATGGGCCTACCTGCGACTGATGGGAAGCCCGGGCCTCCGGGACGCCACCGAGGTCGCAATTCTCAACGCCAACTACGTGGCCTCGAGGCTCGATCCACATTTCCCGGTCCTGTACCGCGGCTCCAGCGGGCGCGTAGCACACGAAGCGATTCTCGACCTGCGGTCCTTCAGGTCTGTGGGAATCGAAGTCGACGACGTAGCCAAGCGCCTGATGGATTTCGGCTTCCACGCTCCAACGGTCCATTTCCCGGTTCCGGGGACAATGATGGTCGAGCCGACAGAGAGCGAATCCAAGGCGGAACTCGACCGTTTCTGCGACGCCATGATCGCGATCCGCGGGGAAATCGCCGAGATCGAGGCGGGCAAGTCCGATCCGCTGGACAATCCCCTGAAGAACGCGCCGCATACGCTCGACATGATCCTGGACGAAGACTGGAACCACCCTTATTCCCGGGAACGCGCCTGCCGGCCCGCCCCGTGGACGAAAAACCATAAATTCTGGCCGTCGGTTGCCCGTGTCGACAACGCCGCAGGAGACCGCAACCTCGTCTGCACCTGTCCGCCGGTAGAATCGTACGGGGGTTCTGGACCGGGGTTATCGTGAACCCCAGGAGCGCCCTGATAACGGGAATCACGGGACAGGACGGATCCTATCTCGCCGAGTTCCTGCTGGCGCGGGACTACCGGGTGTACGGGCTGACCCGCCGCAGCAGCACGGTGAATTTCGAGCGCATAGCCCACATCCAGGATGACATCGAGATTCTTTCGGGCGATCTGCTCGACGAGAATTCCCTGCAGGGAGCCATTCAGGAGGCGCGGGCGGACGAGGTCTACAACCTCGGAGCGCAGTCGTTCGTCCCGGTTTCGTGGGAGCAACCGCTGCTCACCGGCGAGATCAACGGGCTCGGTGTTACCCGGCTCCTGGAAGCGATCCGCATGGTCGACAAAAACATTCGATTCTACCAGGCCAGCAGCAGCGAGCTGTTCGGCCAGGTTCGCGAAACTCCCCAGAACGAGACCACCCCTTTCCACCCGCGATCTCCCTACGCGGTCTCCAAGCTCTACGCCCACTGGATCACGATCAACTACCGTGAATCGTACGGCATGCACTGTTGCGCGGGTATCCTTTTCAACCACGAGTCCCCGCGGCGCGGCTTGGAGTTCGTTTCGAGAAAGGTGACCCGCGGTGTAGCGCGGATAAAGCATGGACGGGCAGATCAGCTCGCTCTCGGCAACCTCGACTCCCGCCGCGATTGGGGATTTGCCGGGGATTACGTCGAAGCGATGTGGCTTATGCTGCAACAGGAGAAGCCGCAGGATTTCGTCATCGCAACCGGGGTCGACCGCTCGATCCGGGACTTCTGCGAGGTCGCCTTCGCCTGCGCCGGACTTCACTGGGAAGACCACGTCGTGGTCGACGAGAAATTCATGCGCCCCGCGGAGGTGGAGATCCTTCGCGGCGATGCCGGCAATGCCCGGAGGGTTCTCGGGTGGGAGGCGAAAACCAGCTTCGAGGAGATGGTGCGGATGATGGTCGACAGCGACTTGGAAGCAGTCGGCCGTGAAACCCGCTGATATTCCGCCCCGGCTGGCAACTGCCTTGTGCTTCCTTCTCGGGTGGTCCGGTTGCCAGGGGGACCCCGCCGTCACCCGCAAGGAGGTGCGCGCCGCCCTCGGAATTCCGGAGTTTCGCAACCCACTGGAAGCCAAGCTGGTGTCGCGCTGGAAGAAACGGGATACCGTAATCGAGTCGGTCCGCTTCCAGGGCAGGCGGGGAGATTTCATCCCGGCGCTTGTCTGCTATTCCGAGCTCGCCCGTCACCGCCCGGCGCCGGCCATACTCTGCATGCCGGGCAGTCCCAATCGCAAAGAGGATCTGATGCAGCCCTTGCAGCTGCTGCCGAGGTGGGCGCGGCAGGGCTTCTTCGTCCTCAGCATCGACAGGCCATACCACGGCGAGCGCGGCGGCGATTCCGGAGCCGCCATCCGGCGCAAGGGCCTGGTCAAGGTCTGGGGGGAGTATGTGCACGACCTCATGAGGGCGGTCGACTACATCGGTACCAGACCGGAGGCGGCCCGCGGCCGCATCGGCATGCTCGGGTTGTCGATGGGGGGAATGGAAGCGCTGCTGATCTCAGCCCTCGACGCCAGAGTCGGCGTCGTGGTCTCGGTAGCCGGGCAGCTCAGCTGGGAGGAGATCTTCGCTTCCGGCTCCTGGCGCGTGGTATTCCCGGGGCTCCCACTTGCCCGAGAACTGCGCCGCTCCGCGGCTTCCAACACCGCGGCCCTGGGAGCATTCCGCAGCCGTTATCCCGGGCTGGAGACCATTGATGCCTCCAGGATCAGCCAGCTTCTGGCACCCAGGCCCCTGCTGCTGATGACCGGAGCCGAGGATCCCTTCGTGCCCCCACCGAGCACCCGCCGTACATATGAAGAGGCGGTTCCGTTCTATGAATCCGCCGGGGCGGCCGACCGCATCGCCCTGTGGATCGAACCGGATACAGGGCACGCCTTCTCCAAACAGATGGAGGAGCGCTCCCTGCAGTGGTTTGCACGCTGGCTCGAACCTGGAAGCTGACGGCACCCCGGTAACCGCCTCAACCCCCTCTGCGCAGTTCCTGCGAAAATTTCCTTATCTGGCTGCAGACGCGGTGGATGACCATGGCGTCGCGCCTCTCCAGAGGAGTCCTGGTAAGGAAGCGCCGCAGAACCCGGGCGAAGGTTTCCGGGTCGTCGTTGTACCCCTTGAATCCGATCGCCCCCATGGCGTCGAGAACGTTGCGGATGAGGCGCTCGGTCTGCTGCGCGGTGGCCAAGTCAGCCTCAACAGGTCCTGCCGCTGGCGGGCAGGAGGTCTTTTCCCAGGCAGCGTGAAAGAGCTCGTAGGCGACTAACAGTACTGCGTGGGAGAGGTTGAATGAAGGGTAGGGGACCGCAGCGGGAATGCGCAGCAGCCAGTGGCACTGCTCGAGCTCCCGCGACCACAACCCGTCCCGCTCGCGCCCGAACACAATGGCGACGCGATGGCTGCGGGCGCAATCGCAGGCTCTGCGAAGGAGACTGCGATAGTCGTCCTCCAGCTCTCGCAGGCGGCCCCCTCGGCAGGTCGTCCCGATTACGAGATTGGCCTGTCGGACAGCGGTACCCAGATCGGGAAATACGGTGCAGTTGTCGAGGATCTCCCCTGAAGCATGCGCTATCCACCGGGTCTCCGGAACGTCCCAGTTACCGGGATTTACAAGGGACAGCTGCCCGATCCCGGTGTTCTTGAGCACCCGCGCCACCGCCCCGATGTTGCCTGGTGTTCCCGGCTCGACCAGGATCACCGAGATGTTGCCGAGAGGAGAGGGGGGTCTGTCTTCCGTCGTCGAATCCGTTTCCATGGCGGTAACGCAGGTGGGTGGGCGTCGTGTTTTCCCGAAGCTACGACAGCGCCAGGGCTCGGCAAAGGGCCGCCAGGCCGCTTGCTCTTTGCGATGCCGGCCGTACATTGGTCGAATCAGCTGCCGCCCGTCCACTGCAGGCGCTCCCATTTCCAACTCCTTCGGGAGTGCCAAACCACCCTCGAATACCTCACGCATTGCGACCCATAAATGGAAGGGAACTCCCGCTTTCTTCCCGCGGGAATCCATCCGACTCCTCGCTTTTGCCGGCGCAGTACAAACCGGCACCCACCGGTCATCGGGGCGATGCTCCCGCTACCTGCGAAATCGACACCCACCCACTCGCGGACGGCGTCAATCTCCACCTGCATCCCAGCTCGCAGTACAAATCAACCCGTGTCGACATCTTCCTGATCTCGGAACTGCGCTCACCGGAGGCGACGGAGCGCGCCCTGATCGCGCGCCTGCTCGAGCGAGGTACGTCCTCGCTGCCCGACATGCGTCGCCTCAACTGCTTTCTCGATGCTCTCTACGGGGCGGGCTTCGGGGTCGGTGTGGATCAGATCGGGGGCAGCCAGATCCTGCACGTAACTCTCGAAGTCGTCGACCCAGGCTACCTGCCGGAGCGGGAAGATCTCCTTGGGCAGGGCCTCCGCTTTCTCCGCGACGTGCTCCGCGACCCCAAGGTCGAGGGGAATCCATGTGGTTTTCCGAAGGCGGCGGTGGACCAGGAGAAAGCAGCTCTGAGGAATGAGATCGAGTCTGTTTTCAGCGACAAGACGGCGTACGCCCACCGCCGCTGCATCGAGATCATGTGTGCGGGAGAAGCGTTCGGAACCGCCCCCCACGGCAGGTGTAAAGATCTGCCGCAGCTCGAAGCCGCCGGCCTGCTTGCGTCTCACCGTGATGGCCTGAAACGGCACGGAATAGACATCTACGTCAGCGGGGGGGAGCCGCGCGAACGGGTGCTCGGTCTTTGTGAAGAGCTGTTCTCGTGGCCGCGTGAGTATGTCCCTCCCTTGCCGCCCCTGCCCGCGGCACCCGGTGCCGAAGTGAGGGAGGTGGTGGAAGAAGAGGCGATTCAGCAGGGGAAGCTGGTGTGTGGATACCGCACCGGCGTAACGGTCGTCGACCCCGCGTACCCGGCAATGCTGCTCCTCGACTTCCTGCTGGGGGCAGATCTTCATTCCCGCCTGCAGCGGTCTCTCAGGGAGGACAGGGGGCTCTGCTATCACGTCGCCTCGTTCATCGAACCGCTCTGCGGGCTGCTGTTCATCGAGGCCGGTGTCGATGCAGTCGACTATGCGGAGACGCGCCGCCAGATCGATTTCCAACTCGACTCCCTCCGGGATCGCGGTCCATTGCAGGAAGAGCTGGAGATGGCGAGGACAGCGGCCCTGCAACGCCTCTCTTCGATGGGGGGAGACCGGGAATCGCTGGTCCGATTCCATTTGCAGCGTCGCATCGCCGGGGTGAGGGCTTTACCAGCCCACCTGGACGAGCAACTGCGATCGGTAACTTCCGAAGAGATCGCCTTCATGGCGCGCAAAACCGCTTTGGACACGACCTTTTTCCTCGGTAACAGAAAAACCGCAGCCGCAGGTTGAGCGGAGGCAGCGATCTCCTTTCGCCTGAATGAAATCCGGGAACCCCGAATCGGCGAGCGCCTGTTGGTGTCAGCTGGCCGCGGCCCGATCCCCGTGTACGTCCACTCGAAGCCGGAGGCACAGCAGTCCCACGCCCTGCTTGCGGTCGAGTACGGCGCCATCGACAGGCTGTCCGTGGGGGCTCCTCCGGGGGTCGCCCACTTTCTCGAGCACCGTCTTTTCGAAAAGAAAGAGGGAGATATCAGCGCGAGGTTTGCAGTGCTCGGCGCCGAGGTCGACGCGCAGACCTCGTTCACGCAGACCTCGTTTTCCGTCACCTGCGCCGAAGGCCTGACGGGCAGCGTCGAGCTCCTGATGCGATTGGCTCTCGAACTGCACCTCACAGGGGAAGGGGTCGAGCGCGAGCGGCGTATCATTGCGCACGAGATCGAGTTGTTCGCCGACAACGTCGAATCGGTCTGCTTCACCAACGCCCTGCGCGCCCTCTACCCGGATCATCTGATCGGCATCGACATCGCCGGGACCCCCGCGAGCTTGAGGGAGATCGACGGCCCGATGCTGCGCGCCTGCCACGAACACTTCTACAGCGCCGGACGCATCTCCCTTTTCGCATCGGGAAAGGTGCAGCCGAAGGAGCTATGCGAGGTTGTCGATGCATATTCCTCTTATCTTCGCCGCAACCAGGCCGGCGAGATGCCCGTGAGGCAGGCTCCAGTTCCGGCGCCCGACCGGGTCTGTTCCCGGCTCGCAGTAGCGCGTCCGCGCGTGTATCTGGCCTTTCACGACAGCGAGTGCGGGATCGATGGGGCCGAGCTGCTCAAAAAGGAGATCTGCCTCGACATGGCCGCGGACATCCTCTTCGGGCCGTCCAGCGAGTTCTTCGCCGACCAGTACGAGGTGGGGGAGATCGATGGTGAGAGTTTCGGCTGGGAAATCTACGCCGATCCGGCGTTCGTTTTCGCATTGACAGGGGGGGACGTCGCCGATGCGGGACGCTTCGAGGAAACAGTACGGAAGCGGTTGTCCAAGGCAGTTCGGGACGGGATTGCGAGCGCCGACTTCGAGCGCGCCGCCCGCAAGGCGTACGGAACGCTGCTGTTTCGCTACGAAGATATCGAGAGCTGCGCCGCCATGGCCCACGGCGCGGTTAGCCGCGGTGCGCGGCCCTTCGATTACGCTGTAGCTCTTGAGCAGGTTCGCAAACAGGATGTCGAGCACTGCCTGCTGACCTGCTTCACCCCGGAGCACTGTGCCGTTTCCGTGGTCGAGCCGTTGCCCAGGTCTTCTAAGGGACCATTGGTTTCGTAACATGCCCTCGCGCGCCGGCACGGAGAAGATCCACGATTTCTTAATCACCACTGTCGCCGGCCTCGAAAAAGCCGTGCTCGAATCCCTGCGCGCGCAACTGGCCGGGGCGACGGGTTTCGAGACCGAATCCGACCGCCGCAACGGCCGGATCTACTTTCACTATACCCGCTCTCCGGCAAAATTGACAGCGGTGCGTTCCGCCCTTGCAGCCGCCGGGGTGGTGTCGCGATTCCGTGGTGTGACCGTGGGAAGGCCGGGACTCGAGCGCGTCTGCGAGCGACTTCGCAGGGCGGACCTTTCTGCAGCCAGGAACTTGGTCAGGACCTGTCATCCCGAAACCGACGTCGACAGCTACCAGCTCGCCTGCACCCTGTCCGGTTCGCACCGCTTCACGCGCCGGGATGTGGAAGACCAGGTACGCACCATCCTGACCGTCGAGCACGGCCTTGATTCGGCCGGAAAAAAAACCGGGCTTCGCTTGAGGCTGCGGATCTCGGGACCGGAAGCCCTGTTCTGCGTGCAAATCGGTCCCCGGCGCCACCCCGGGGGACCCGAGCGGGGACTCTCCGAGGCAATGATCGCATCTCTGATGACGCTGCTGGAGCCAGGACCGGAGGACGTCGTTCTCTGTCTTAACTGTCAGGAGTCGGGACTGGCGGAGTTGTCCCGGTCAGGGCCGAAACGGGTCGTTGCCTTGGGCGACGGGGGCATCACCCTGTCTCCGAGAACAATTCCGGGTGTCAGCCATGTTGCCGCTGCCACCGCTGCACTGCCTTTCGAACCGCGGTCTGCCAGCTGTGTAATCGACGGCACCACCAGAGCGGGGATTGTGGACAGACTCGAGGCCTATGCCGCGGTTCTCGCCCCTGGAGGGGTCGCGGTTATCCCGTTTGCCGACCTGCACGGAGTCATGGCCGGGTTGCGCACGGCGCAGCTGCCTTTCGAGATTCTCGCGGTCCTGCCCATGCATATCGGAGGACGCCCCTTCAAGTGCTGCATCCTCGAGTGCCTGTGGTGAGCGGTGGAATGGAAGCCCCGTGTGAGATCCCGATGACGAAGCATGAACCTCCGTACCACGGCTCGGGTTACATAAACCCTGCCCCGGACCGTTCCGTGGTCGGGCGGAAGCTTCTGCGGACCCTGCTGCCCATCGCCGCAACCCTCTGCAGTTGCAGCGGGGAAATCGACCGCAGCGATGAATTCGGCCTGGACGAGGGTGGAGGTCCGATTGAGGTGATCGTCCTCGACTCGAGCGCCTTTCAGTACGAGGAGACCCCGAAAACAGGTGCCCTGGTCGAGGGGGAAGGAGAGAAAACTTCCGCTGGCTCCACCGGAACCCCCGGATTCACTGGACCCGGGGCAGGGCGCGAGAAGCTGCTCGCCGGAGCTGTGGCATATGAGCCGGACGGGGCGTTCACTGTTCAGGTTGGCGTGTATGCCGATGCCCTGAAGGCTGGAAAGCGGGTGGCCGAGTTGAGTGCCCTGGGATATCCGGCGTACGCGATCGCCCAGCCGGATGGCAAAGGGGTCCGGGTTCGCATCGGTTATTTCCGAACGCGCGAGGATGCGCGGGCGTTTGGCGACATTTTTTTCGAGGATCACGGGTCCGATTTCTGGATCGACCGCCGCATCAATGAGCTTTGATCGATCGCGGCGTCGCGTTCTCTGTTGCGGAACCTTCGACCATTTCCACCCTGGTCACGAGTCCTTTCTGTCCCAGGCCGCGGCCCTGGGCACGGAGCTTTTCGTGGTGGTTGCCCGCGACGAGAATGTTGAGCGAATAAAAGGTCGGCTTCCGGATCACCGCGAAGAGGAGCGCAAGGCCACTGTCGAGGGCGCCGGAATCGCCGATGTCGTCAGGCTGGGAAACAAGGGGGCCAATCTCCTTCAGGTGGTCTCCGAGATTGCCCCGGCCGTGATCGCCCTCGGGTACGACCAACGGCCTCCGAAGAGTCTGGCCGACGCATACCCAAACTGCGAGATCGTTACCTTGAAGCCGCACCGGCCCGACATCTACAAATCGTCGCTGTTCCGGTGGGGAAGTGAGGAATGCCGGCCCTAGCCGCGGCTACTCCAGGTAACCCAGGTCGCGCAAACGGCGCTCGACCAGGGCTTCCTGCCCCGCTTCCTGCGGCATCTGCAGCGGGCGACCTGCATACTCGCTCCTTTCCAGGAGCCGGCGATACCTGCCGGTATAGGCGGCCACGGTCTGCGGCTGTGCCACCGTTTCCAGGACGCGGTCCGTAAGTGTCTCGGTAAGTACCCCTGTCCCGGAGCCTTCGTTGAAGGCGAACTTCCTGACCTCGTCGAAAAGGGCCCACAGCAACTCCTTCTCCGGTTCCATTTCCACTTTATCTCCGGGCATCTCGATCCGCCTGTCCCCGCCTTCCAGGGGAACGATCTGGGCGAGGTAGTGCTCGCTTGGTCCGGCCGCTTCCCACAGCGGCCGGCCGAACCCCCGGTAGTCGCAGGGCACCCCCAGCAAACTCAGCACCGTCGGGAAGAGATCGACGAGGGACACCAGCCTCCTGTTTACAAACCGGCGGTTGTCCCGGAATGGCACGTGCAGCAGCAAGGGGACGCGAAGGACGCTGTTGTCGAGGGTCTGTCCGTGATACGGCTCGGCAGCCGTCCAGCTCTCGCCGTGGTCCCCGAAAACGAAGATCGCCCATTCCGCCAGGTCGAGGGATTCGATCAGCGGCGCGAGTTTGCGCTCGAAGACCTCTTCGACGGCGCCCCGATATCGGGCCGTGACCAGGTCGAAGCGTCCGGCCGCGAGCAGTCCGGCTGTTTCCCCGAGGGCCATTCCGTCAGCCGCCCCGTACGGGGTATGGGTGCTCCAGTAATGGAGGAGTGCGCACTGGCTTCCCTGCGTCGAGCCCAGACGGGAAAGCACCTGCCTGACACCCTCGTCGGCCCCCGGAGCGAGCGGTTCGACCGGGAGGCCGAGATCGAGTCCCTCGAAAATTTCCGAGGCTTCCGATAACGCCGTACAGGATATTCCGGCGCCGCGGCAGACTTCGAACAGCATCGGAAGCCCTCCCCGCTGGCGGCTGTGGCGCTGCGACAGAATTCCGTGCTCGAACGGGTAAAGCCCCGTAACCAGACTGAGGTGCACCGGCCGGGTTGCCGAGGAGACGGAGAAGCAGTTGGGCGCCAGGCTGAAGGCCGCGGTCAGACGATCGAAGCGGGGTGTCGCGACATCGGGATGTGTGCGCGACAGGTGATCGCCGCGCAAGCTGTCGATCGATACCAGAAGCAGGTTCACGTAAGCAAACCGCGGCCGGCGATCTCCCACACGCACTCGACGACGCCCCGGCGTAGTCCGACGAAGCGGTCGTGGAGAAAGGTGGTGCTGTCGCTGTACCAGGGCAGCAGCTCGATGCGCTCTCCGACTTCGGGGCCCGCACACCCGTCGCGGACCGTAAAAACACCGTGCTCGGCCGACAGGTAGCGCAGGTCGAGGTCCTCCCGGCCGAGGGCGCGCGGCGCGCTATCCGACTGGGACAGGGTCTTGAATCCGGCGTCGAGGACCACGTGGCTGTGCTGGCAGCTGCTGACCGTCGCCAGCACGGTGAGGGCGAACTGCAAGTCTTCTACGTGGCAGCTCTCACGGTACATCGCGTCCATGAAAATGCCGCCTCCGGCCTGCAGCTCGGTGATCCCCTCAAAAGCAGAGGTGATAGTGTAGGTCCCGGTGCCTCCGGCGCTGACGATGTCGCAGCGATGGCCCTGCTCAAGGAGGGCATCCCCGCTGAGAACCAGCTTTTCCAGCGACTCCTGGCAGACCCTTTCCTTCGCTTCAGGAGGCTCGATCTCCAGCACGTGACCCTCGTACCCCATGATGCCCTCGAGGCGCAATCCCGGCCTCCGTGAGATCGCTTCGGCGAGCCGGACCACCTCCTTCCCGGGGAGGCAACCGGTGCGGTTCATGCCGATGTCGACATCTATAAGCACCGGGATGGTCGTGCCCGCCGCGACCGCTGCCGTGGCCATCGGCTCCAGCACCGCCTCGGTGTCGACGATGGCAATGACCCGCCCATGTTTCTGAATCTCGGCGAGACGGCGTTGTTTGCTCGCGCTCCCCAACTGGTTGGCGAGCAGGATGTCGCCGATGCCGTGGGACACCATCATTTCCGCTTCACTCAGCTTCGCACAGGTAATGCCGGTGGCCCCGGCTGCCACCAGCAGATGGGCGATTTCCGGTGATTTGTGCGCCTTGCTGTGCGGCCTCCAGCCGCTGCCGTGATCCCGGCAGCAGGCGGCGATGGCTGCGATGTTCGACTCGAACCTGTCGAGATCGATCAGCAGGACGGGAGTGTCGAGTTCCTCCTTGTCCAAACCGACCAGGGACCGGGGTGAAATCGCGGGCTTGAGTTTCATGGCAGTAGTGAAGTTCGAGGCCATTGGCCGGTATGAGGGGCGCTTGCGGAGACTCCGGCCGGACCCGGGCGGCTCGAAGACGGTGGGTTGCTTTCCGGACAGGAATCCCGACCTGTCGGCGGCCTGCCCGGACAGGGGAAGTCGTCCATGACAATTCCTCTATTTGAAGGCATGCGGAAGGCCCCAGGTGTGGGGGTAGAGCAGCTCGCTGCCATCCATGGCCAGGGGGGCGAGTTTCTTCTCCAGCTCCTCCTGCAGAGGCCCGGCCGCGACCACGGCGAGGTTCTGCTCCAGCTCGGCCTCGCAGAAGGTTCCGAACAGGGTCACGTCCGCTTGCGCAGGACCGAAGGCGGCGAAACGCAGGGCGCACTCGGACAGACTGATTCCGTATTCGCCCGCCAGGGCCGCGGCCTTCCGGGCGCTCAGCTTCAGCGGTTCCATGTTCGGGGGATAGCTTTCGGTGCGGTGGGAGAGCACCCCCTGCAGGAACACCGAGCGCAGCACCACCCCCAGCCCCTGTTCCCGGCAGTCAGACAGAACCTGATGCTCGAGGGTTCTGTCGAGCAGGTTGTAAGCCACCTGGATCGTCTGAAACGGCTTCCCCTGACGAACTACCGCCCTGGCGTCGGAAGGGCCGTAGCTGGTGGCGCCCCAGAAGCGCACCAGGCCCCTGGCGGTCAGGGACTCGACTGCTTCGAGCAGGGGAGCGCTGATCTCCTGGCGGGCAAAGGTATCCTCCTCGACGTACACCTGCATCAGGTCCAGACTGTCCACCATCAGGATGGCGAGGCTGGCGGCCACTGAATTGCACACATGCTCGGCGAGCGCGGCCCCTTCGAGTTGCGACCCCGAAGCAGAGGCGCGCAGCTTCACCTTGGTGGCGATGACGGGACGGGATGCGCCCATGCCCGAGAACGCCTTCCCCACCAGCTCCTCGCTGCGCCCGTACCCGGCGGCGGTATCGAAGTAGGTGACGCCGCGGTCGAGGGCGGTGTGCAGCAGTTTTACACACTCGTCGTCGGGGGGAGGATCGGGGAGCCCGATTCCGTACGGCAATCCGATTTCCACGGTCCCCTGCCCGACCCGGGAAACCTCGAGATCCGTTTCTCCCAGCATGCCGTATTTCATGAGGCGGCAACTCCCGCGCTTCCGCTTTCGGAAAACCTGACCACTTCCTTGATCCGGCCTCCGTGCTCGGCGAGCATGGTCCCGGCGCGGCCGCGGTCGACCCCGCACAGCTGCATGACGATGGCAACCTTGAGATCGTCGCCCGCGGCGCCAAGACATGCTTCGGAAGATTCCCTGGTGATCCCGGCCACCATCTGAAGAATCCGCAGCGACCGGTCCCGCAGCTTGGCGTTCTTCGGCTGCAGGTCGACCATCAGGTTACCCAGGGTTTTTCCCAGCCGGATCATGGCTGCAGTGGAGATCATGTTGAGAATCATTTTGGTGGCAGTGCCCGCTTTCAGCCGCGTCGATCCGGTAACGACCTCGGGGCCGACCTGTGGGGCGATGCGGACATTCACGAAGGAAGCCACCTGTCCGGGGGCACCGCAGGTCAACAGGATCGTGGCCGCACCGAGGGCGCGCACCTCGCGGAGACCGCCCAGAACGAAGGGGGTGACCCCGCTCGCGGCGATTCCAATCACGCAATCACCCGCCCCGACCTGGCGCCGGCGCAGCTCTCCGGCCCCGGAATCGCTCCTGTCTTCCGCCCCCTCCACCGCGGCGAAGACCGCCTCCGGCCCCCCGGCGATAACCGCCTGGACCATGCCGGGATCGGTGTTGAACGTCGGAGGGCACTCCGCGGCATCCAGAACACCGAGGCGTCCGCTCGATCCGGCACCGATGTAGAAGAGCCGGCCGTTATCCCTGAGAACACGGACGACAAGTTCTACCGCCCTGGCGACCTGGCCCAGCTCCTTCTCCACGGCCGCGGCCACGGAGGCGTCCTCGCGGTTCATGATGCGCAGCATTTCCGAGGTGGAAACCTCGTCGATGCGGGCGCTGGCTTCGTTGCGCTGCTCGGTCGGCAGGTCCGCCCAGTGTGCCAAGGTTGGTATCGAAAGTAATCGGATGTGGGTGATCTTGGAGATGGGCATTTCAGGCGCTGAAGAGCGCAATCCATCCTGTTTCTCGTGCAAGTATATCACCGCCCCGTCCGGCCTGTAAAGGCCGGACGCCATTGCCATCGTTCGATGCGCCCCCATATATTGAACTGATTGCAGAACACGCAGTTACACCGATAATCTCCTACTACTGAAAGCCGTCCATGTCGCTGAATCTGCCCACGAAGTACGACCCCGCCTCGGAAGGGGAATGGTACTCGTTCTGGGAGCAGGGCAACTTTTTCGCCGCGCGTGTCAATCCCGGGAAAAAACCTTTCTGCGTCACCATTCCGCCCCCCAACGTCACCGGCGAACTGCACATGGGTCACGCCATCCAGCACGCCATCCACGACAACGTGGTGCGCCGGCGCCGCATGCAGGGGTACGAGACCCTCTGTCTGCCGGGAACCGATCACGCGGGGATCGCCACCCAGATGCAGGTCGAAAAGCGGCTCGAGGGGATCACCCGGTACGATCTCGGGCGCGAGCAGCTGCTCGAACGGATCTGGGCGTGGAAGGAGAAGTACGGCGACACCATCTACCGGCAGCTGCGCCAGCTCGGCTGCAGCTACGACTGGAGCAGGATCCGCTTCACCCTCGACGACGACTACGTCGAGGCCGTGCTGCTCGCCTTCGAGCGCTTCTATGACAACGGCTGGATATACCGCGGCACGCGCATGATCAACTGGTGCCCTTCCTGCCGCTCGGTGATCTCCGACCTCGAGACCGAGGAGCGCCTGCTGCAGGGCCACCTCTGGCACATCCGGTACCCGGGGGTATCGGGTACGGAAGGCGTCGTCGTCGCCACCACGAGGCCGGAAACGATGCTCGGGGACAGCGGCGTCGCCGTCCACCCCGAGGACAGGAGGTGGCAGGGGGCCGTGGGGGGCAGGGTGCTGCTGCCGCTGATGGAGCGCGAGATCCCCATCGTCGCCGACGAGTACGCCGACCCCGAAATGGGCAGCGGCGCCGTAAAGGTCACCCCGGCGCACGATCCCAACGACTACGACATCGGCAAGAGGCACGGCCTGCCGGAGATCGCCGTCATCGGCTTCAACGCGGTGATGACCTCCGCTGCCGGCCGTTTTGCCGGGCAGGAACGCTACGAGTGCCGGAGCAACGTCGTATCGGCCCTTGAGTCGGCTGGCCTCCTGGAAAGGACGGAGGAGTACGAGCACGCCGTGCCTCACCACGACAAGTGCGGCACCGTCATCGAGCCGCTGCCGATGGAGCAGTGGTTCATGGACATGAAGGCCCTTGCGGAAAAGACCCGCCCCTTCCTCGAGCACCGGGAAATCGCCTACGTCCCCGACCGCTTCCGGGAGTACGCCATCGACTGGCTCGACGATATCCGCGACTGGGCCCTTTCCCGCCAGATCTGGTGGGGGCACCGCATCCCCGCATGGTACTGTGTTCCCTGCAGTGGAGAAGGCATCACCGCGGCAGGGGACCTGCCCCGCGACCGGGCCCTGGCAGAGGGCAGCTTCCGGGTCTCCGTCGAGGGGGGCGCCAGGCCGATCGTGCAGAGGGAACGCCCGGACCGCTGCGACCAGTGCGGGGGGAGCGAGTTCCTCCAGGACCCCGACGTCCTCGACACCTGGTTCTCCTCCGCCCTCTGGCCGTTCGCCACCCTGGGATGGCCGCAGACCGAAGAATCCCTGGATTATTTCTACCCGACCGACCTGATGATCACCGGCAGGGACATCCTCTACCTGTGGGTCCTGCGCATGGCTTTCACCTCCCTGGAGCTCACAGGGAAGGTCCCGTTCAAAACGGTGCTCGTTCACCCCACGGTGATGACCAGGGACGGGCGCCGCATGAGCAAGAGCCTGGGAACTGGGCTCAACCCGATGGACCTCGTGCGCCTGTACGGGGCGGACGCGACCCGCTACTCGCTCCTCCACCAGGCAGGGGCGATGCAGGATATCCGCTTCGATGCCGAAATCGCCGACAACGAGGTGAAGTCCTCGCAAAGCGCGAAATCGGGCCAGGCGTTCTGCAACAAGCTCTGGAATGCCGCGCGTTTCGTGCTCATGAACCTCCAGGGGTACGAGCCGGTAGAGGAGCCCAGCGCCAGCGCCGAGCTGGCGGACCGCTGGATCCGCAGCAGTCTGGCCCGAACCATCGATCGCGTCGACGAGCACCAGGAGAAATTCCGCTTCAGCGAGGTCACGCGCGCCCTGTACAGCTTTCTGTGGAACGACTACTGCGACTGGTACGTCGAGCTGGCCAAGCCGCGCCTGCCGGGCCCGGCGCCGGAACGCGCCCTGGCGCAGGAGATCCTGGTCGAGGTGCTCGAACAGGCCCTTCGCCTGATGCATCCGGTCATGCCCTTCATCACAGAGGCGATCTGGCAGGCATTGCCTCGGCACGCCGCGTCGGGAGAAGCGATCATGGCCGCGGCCTGGCCTGCTGCCCGAAGCGAGGACCTCGACGAAGCGGCGATGGAGGAGATGACCCTCGTACAGGAAGATGTCTCCGCGATCAGGAATATTTTTGGCGAACTGCGGGTTCCGATCCAACATAGTTTTATCGAGCCGTTAGCGGGTCCGATGCTCCAGCGTCACCGCTACATCGAGACACTCACCCGAGTTCCGATTGCGAGCGCGGAGGAGGAGGACTCGCCGCACAATTCTGGGCACATAAGGTTCCCGGTAAGGGACATCGTGGTTCACGTTCTGGTGGACTCGATTGACTCGGAACGAAGGCGCTTGCAAAAGGAGATCGACAAGCTCGCCAAATTGCTGAAGGGACTGGATTCCAATCTTAGCCGACCCGCCTTCCTCGAAAGGGCTCCCGGGGAGGTGGTGGAACGTGAGCGGCTGCGCCAGACCGAGTACAGGGAAAGCCTTGCCAGACTCGAGGCCAGCCTGGATGCCATCGGACCCTGACGGAGAAGCTCCGGCCGTCGCATTCCGCACCTGACGCGCAGGGGAAATTCCAGCCGTTTCGACACTTCGACAAACAGGTTGCACAGCGAGCAACCGGCAAGCCCTGAAGTCGGGTTGAACAGGACAACCGGGAACGAGGATCAGAGCTAGTGTCCTTCGATCTCTTCACCATCCAGACCCTGGCCTTCGAGCTGAATGCGAAGCTCTCCGGACACAGGATCGAGCGCGCCGGCTTCGCCCATGGGCAGGGTAGTGGGGGAGACGGCAATTCGACGGGACGCCAGCCAGCCCTCGCCATTGCCTGCAGCCGTGACTGTCACTTGTCATTCGAGCTCGGGACGCGCGGATTCGTCCGCCTCCGCCGAGCTCCGCTGCCCGCTGCCTTCGCCCTTCACGGCATCGCCGAGCGCTACCTCCAGGGTGCTGCCGTCGACTCAGTGCAGGCGGACCGGAGGGACCGGGTACTTAAGATCAGGCTTGCCCGCGACAATCGGCGGGGGGAAAGGACCTACGGCCTGTTGCTAGTCGAGCTTATTCCCCCGCGCGTGCAGGCGGTGCTGGTCGCGGAGCGGTCGCAGGCGATCAAGGGGATCTGGCCGATCCCGGGCAAAGCTTGTCATGGGCGCCTGCTGCGCGAGGGCGGGACGTACTCCCCCCCCGGAAAACCTCGACTGCTGCCGGGGGAGGACTTCATTTCCCGTTTCGCCGATGCCCTCGCGGAAGAGATGCGAAAACAGCCGGGAAACCTGCCGCTGGCCCTGCAGCGGACGATCGCCGGGGCGGATCGCGGGGTAGCCGCGGAGTTGCTGTTTCGAGCCGGATGCGAAGCGCCCCGGGAAGAACCGGACGGCCCGCAAGCGACCCTCCACGGCGGCCTCATCGAGCGGCTGTGGAGGGTCGGGGCGGAGATGTTTGCCGAGAGGGCCGTTGCAACCGGCGGTTTCTTGTACACCGAGGGGGAACGGCTGATGGTTTCCTCCCTGAGGCCCCGGAGACCGGTTGAAGATCTGCGTCGTTTCGATTCGATACTTTCTGCCTTGGCGGAGTGGCGCTCGAGCCGGCAGCGGACCGAGGTGCGAACAGTCGATTTCAGGCTCGCGAGGCAGGCCCTGACCCGCCAGCTGCGCAAGACGACACGTTCCCGGGAAGCGGTGGAGCGGGACCTCGACGAAGCGGCCGAGGCCCCTTCCTTGCTGCAACGGGGAAGCCTGCTGCTTGCCCACCTGAACGAGGTGAAGCCTGGGACGGCGCGCCTGGAACTCCCAAATTCCTTCCCGGGCTCGGAGGCGAATCATCTCGCCATCGAGTTGGACCTGCGTTTTTCTCCGGCGGATAACGCGGCTCGGTTCCTCAAGCGGGCGCGCAAGCTCGAAAAGCGCCTGCATGTGCTGCCGGATCGCCTGCGGCGGGTGCTGCGGCTGGAACAGGGCCTGCGACGGATGCTGGCGAAATTGGAGACCGATTCAGAGGAACTTCCGGCGGATGTGAGGGAATGGATGGAACAGCACACGCCCGAACAGAAGCGGGAGAGGGGAGATCCTGCCAGGGCCCACCCGAGACGATATCGCACCAGCAGCGGTTGGACGGTCTGGGTCGGGCGCAACCAGCGTGAAAACGATCAGCTGACCCACCGCATGGCCTCGCAGGAAGACCTCTGGTTTCACGCCAGCGGTTACCCGGGTTCTCACGTGGTGCTGCGGCGGGAAGGGCGCAAGGAAGAGCCGGGCGCGCGAACCATCGAAGAGGCGGCGGGATTGGCGGCCTACTGGAGCAAGGGCCGCTCGGCGAGGAAGGTGCCGGTCGTGTACACGCGGGTGAAGCACGTATCCAAGCCGCGGGGAGGTGCCCCGGGGCTCGCGGTTCTCAAGCGGGAGAGGACGGTGATGGTTGCGCCCCTGCTGCTCGCGACCGTGGAGGAGGCGAGGTGAGCCTGACTGCAGGTATCGTCGGCCTGCCGAACGCCGGCAAGACCACCCTTTTCAACTCCCTGACCTCGGCCTCGGCCGAGGCATCGAGCTACCCGTTCTGCACCATCGACCCGAACGTCGGGGTAGTCGAAGTGCCGGATGAGCGACTGCGGACCCTCGACGAGCTGTTGAAGCCTGCCAGCTGCACCCCGACGAGCATACAGTTCACCGACATCGCCGGCCTGGTGCGGGGTGCCAGCAAGGGGGAGGGCAGGGGAAACCAGTTCCTCGCCGACGTCCGCGAGACCGATGCCCTGGTTCACGTGGTCCGCTGTTTCGAGAACCCCACAGTTTCCCATGTCGAGGACGCACTGAACCCGGCGCGGGATGTCGATACCATCGAAAGCGAGCTCATGCTCGCCGATCTCCAGTCCATCGAGGATGCCCTGCCCCATCTCGAACGGGTGGTTGCCACCGATCCGCGCAGCCCGCGCCGGCCCGAGCTGGAAGCGCTCAAGAAGATGGAGGCCGGCCTGTTGGAGAGTGTTCCCGTGCACGCCAGGAACGAGCTGACACCAGGCGATATGCGGACGGTGCGCAGCTACAACCTCCTCTCTGCCAAGCCCGTGCTCTACGTCGCCAACATCGGAGAAACCTCGAGGCAGGAGAACGTTCTCGTCGATCAGCTCCGGGCCAGGGTGGGGGAGGACCGGGTGCTGGAGATTTGCGCCCAGCTGGAGGCGGAAGTTGCCCAGCTCGAAGAAGGTGAGGAGAAAGAGGAACTACTGGCCGCAATGGGACTGGAGTCCAAGGGGGTGGACCGTCTTGTCCTCGCAGCTTACAAGCTGTTGCGGCTGATCGCCTTCTACACCATCGCCAACGAAAAACTTCAGGCATGGCAGCTCCCCTCCGGGACCTCAGCCGCGGCCGCGGCCGGCAGAATTCACAGCGCCATGGAGGAGGGCTTCATCCGCGCCGAGGTTACCGCGGTCGAGGACCTGGCCGCTGCCGGGGGAGAGCTGCAGCGGCTCCGACAACAGGGAAAGCTGCGCACCGAAGGCCGGGATTACCTTGTTCGAGACGGCGACGTCATTCACTTCCTGTTCCGCGGCTGACGGCTGCGTATCCCGCCTTTTAGCCCAGCCCCTCATGGTTCCCCTCCTGAGGCTGCCGTCGGGATTGCCGCACCTTTGGAATGCAGCGGCAACCTGCCACAAATCGGGCAATACAGGCGCCACCGCTTGACGGCCCTGCCTCCTCCGGCTAGCTTTCTCATTCTTTTGCTTGCCGCAACCCATTCCCCAACAGTGAATTAAGCTAACCCGTGTGCAGATTCACCGCGATCTTTCCCCCCTTGGCAAAGACGGCGATTTCCCTTTCTCTGCTGTTACTGCTCCTCCACCTGGTTGCAAGCCCGGCCGAGCTTGTTGGCAATCTGCTCGCTGCCGACGCCCTCCTTCTGGCCCTTGCCTTTGCCGGCAGCCTCGCCGGCGTGGCAATCCAGTGGCGAAAATGGCACGAGCTCCTCGTTTCGATCCGACCGACGACCCGGGCCTATGAGAGCTTGCGCTCCCTGCTCGTGGGATTCTCCCTTGGAATGGTATCGCCGGGAAGGGTGGGGGAGCTGGGCCGCGGCGCCTTGTTCGAGGGACGCCGGGTCGAGGGCGTTGTCATGGCTGGCGCCGACCGGGCCTGTTCGGCCGGAGTCACCGTCGTTGTCGCGGTCCTGGGGCTGGCCTTCATACATCCGGCTTCCGCCTTGGCCTGTGGAGCGGGTTTGGCTGCCGCGGGAGGACTCCTTCTCCGGCATGGGGGAGCATTGCCCCTTCTGCGGAAATGGACGGCCGCTACACCCTGGTTTTCAGCTGCCGGCAGGATTACTGCGGCGCTTGTCTCGATCCCCAGGACTCTGTTTCTGCGCGTTCTGCTCTGGTCCCTTCTGTTCAACCTGGTTTTCTTCGCCCAATTCTATCTCTTGGCCCTGAGCTGGATCGAGCTGACTCCCCAGGGAATAGCTGCCATACCGGTTATTTTCGGTTTGAAGACCCTTGCCCCGGTCGGATTCCTCGATCTCGGCCCCCGCGAGGCAGCCTCGGCTTTGGTCTTCTCAAGCATCGGCCTCGATCCGATTGCCGCCATCAACGCTGCCCTTCTGCTCTGGCTGCTGAACGTTGCCCTGCCGGCGGTCGCTGGCGGCTTCTGGATATCGGTAGAGGCGGCGGCAACGCTGTTTGAAAAGCGCCGGACGGGCCCAGGCCTTCCCACGAGCGAGTTTTCACCTGTGAGTGGTGCGCCGGTTCGGTCCGTCTGCGAGTTCGAAGGAACCGCAACCCGATGACGGAAGCGGGGCTCCGCGAGGAAATCTGCGAGGTGGGTCGGCGGATCTACAACCTCGGCTTCGTGGCTGGAAACGACGGCAACATCTCGGCACGGCTCGGAAAGCATCGCCTGCTGTGCTCGCCTACCGGGGTGAGCAAGGGGTTTCTCACCCCCGGAATGCTCGTTGTCTGCGACCTCGACGGCAACCGGGTCGATGGGGACCGGGAAGTTACCTCGGAGATCCTCATGCACACCGAGTCCTATCGGCTCAGACCGGAAACCGGGGGAGTCGTGCACGCCCATCCGCCTACCGCAACCGGGTTCGCTGTGGCCGGTATCGATCTGATGGACTACATCCTGCCGGAGGTAATCGTGAACCTCGGGGGAATCCCGATGGCTTCGTACGGAACGCCGGGGGGGCCGGGGATTGTCGAGCCGATGATTCCACTGCTACGGAAGAACTACGACGCCCTGCTGCTGGCCAATCACGGCGCCGTGACCCTGGGAGCCGATCTGATGGATGCGCACTTCAAGATGGAGACCGTCGAGTTGTGCGCCCGCATCGCCCTCGTTGCACGCCAACTGGGTCGCACGAACACCCTCGACAACGACCAGGTACAGGCTCTTCGTGCCAGGTTCGGGGCTGGGGGCAAACCGGGCGCAGAAATGCGCACGGATTCCTGAAACCATGCCGAATCCCGTTATGAAAGCGGTGAAGGTGATGCCTGTGAACGCGGTCTTCCTCGCGGTGGCGGTCTTGCTGTGCAATCACGGACAGGCCTATGAAGCGGGGGCGCAGACCGCCGCACCGGCGGACACCCAGGCCACCGAGCTGCCGCCGATGGTACGGCTGGTTCAGGAAGCGGAGTTCCTCGCCGGACGCGGGCAGCTCAAGCCCGCCATCGCCCGCTACGAAGAGGCGCTGAAACTGGGCGCCGGAAGCGCCGAGGTGCTCAACCGGCTCGGGACGCTCTACCTGGCGGATGGAAAGGTTGCAGAGTCGATCGCCGCCTTCAAGCGCTCCATGGCGGAAAGACCGGGGCAACTCCAGGTATATTCCGCCCTGGGAGAGGCGTTCCTCGCCGCCGGGCAGCTCGATTCCGCCATCGCCGTCATAGAGGAAGCGCGCCGGCTGGCTCCACAGGTATCGGCGATTCAGAGCTCCCTCGGGTTTCTCTACATGCAGGCCGGAAACCGGTTGATGGCCAAGACCCACTTGGACTCCGCACTTCTTCTCGACGACCGCAATCCGGAAGCGCACCGCTACCTCGGGTTCCATTACACCCGGGTAGACTCGCTGGAAAGGGCGATCGCCCATTACGAAACCGTGACGGAGCTGCTCCCGCGGGACGTCGAGGCATTCAACAACCTCGGCTTCCTGCACTCGCAACAGGGGCGCTACTCCCGGGCACTGTCCTATTACCAGCGCGCCAAGGAGTTGTCACCGGATCCCGACGTAATACATGCGATAAACCTCAACATGGAGGCCCTGCGTGAAATCATCGCCGGCAAGTTGCGGGCCCGCATGATCCTGGTCGATTCCGAGGAGCAGGGCCGCGACCTTCTCACGCGAATCGAGGCAGGTGAGGATTTCGGCCAGCTGGCCGTCAAGTTTTCGAAAGCCCCGAACGCCCGCGACGGCGGTGACCTCGGGTTCTTCGGGCCTGGGGACATGTTGGAGGCAGTAGAAGAGGAAGTGCTGAAACTGCAAGTCAACGAGGTGAGCGGGGTGATCCGCATTCCCCAAGGGGTGATGCTGCTGCAGCGGCTGAATTGAAGAACGGCCGGAAGCAGACTTACTGCTTCCGGCCGCAAGGGAGGGTGCGAGCCCAGACCGGTGGGCCCGCATCAGGTAGGACGCCGCTGCCGCTCCTGGGTTCCGTTCTCCGTACCCAGCACGCAAAAACAAATCCCCCTTTCTGGCTTTACCCCAGGGAATTCGAACTTCAACCTGATTTTCTACAAATAGATACAATGATCTTTGTGATACAGTTATGAAATTGGGATGCGCGTGTGGACTCGAGACCTACGCTCCAGCTGGGCCAATTACCACCCGGGATTCTTGGGCCCTGAGCAATTACCCGGCTGAGGTACGCTCTGCGAAAACTGCGATTCCCAAGGGTTTGCCCCGCGTGAACCGAGCGGGCATTTGCTACGGGCTTCTTCCATATTGAATCGTTCCTACCCGATCCGGGTGCAGGCGGAACTCTCCTTTGCCATTGCCCTGGCCGCGGTGCTGAGCCTCTTCAAGCTCAAGCTTCCCCACCTCCTCTACGGAGGCTCGGTGAGCCTGGATTCGGTTCCATTGTTCGTCGTCGCCCTCAGGCACGGTCCGTTGCCCGGGGGGATGGCAGGCTTGGCCTACGGTGTCGTTCACTTCGCCATGGCCCCCTATTTCGTACATCCGATCCAGTTGGTTCTGGATTACCCCCTGGCCTACGCAACGGTGGGAATCGCCGCTCTGGCAGCCCCTGGGCGAACCCCGGAAAAGGGCCTTGGCTGGCCTCGCCCGGCCGCGGCCATCGCGGTTGCCGCGGCGGTCCGGCTGGGTCTCCACTTCCTGTCCGGGGTCGTCTACTTCGGCCACCTGGCGCCGGAGGACATGGAGGTATGGCGATATTCCCTCGGGTACAACGCCAGCTACCTCATCCCCGAGGCCGCCCTCGATATCCTGCTCGTGCCCATGGTGTTGCGTCGACTACCTCCCCCGGCAGGGGGATGATCCGCACCTCGGCATACTCTCTTTCTCTGGAGGAATTCCGTGAACCTGGAAAAAAACCTACCTGTAAGACTAAATCCGTCGCCGCGCCTGCTCATGGGCCCTGGGCCGAGCAACGTCCACCCGCGCGTGTACGCCGCACTGGCGGCCCCCGTGGTCGGGCATCTGGACCCACAGTTTCTCAATGTGATGGAGGATTCGAAAAATCTTCTCAGGCAGGTGTTTCAGACGCAGAACCGACTGACCATCTCGGTTTCCGGCACTGGAAGCGCAGGAATGGAGACCTGCTTCACCAACCTCATCGAGCCTGGGGACCAGGTCGTTGTATGCGCCTGCGGGGTGTTCGGCCAGCGCATGCGGGACGTCGCCGAGCGCTGCGGTGCGGAAGTCTTCATGGTGGCTGCGGAATGGGGCGGCCCGGTCGCCCCGGACGAGGTCGCGGAGACGCTCCATAAAATTCAGGGGGACGTAAAGCTCCTGGCCATAGTGCACGCCGAGACCTCGACCGGGGTCTTGCAGCCCCTGGAAGAGATAGCCGCCCTCGCCCGCGGCCGCGGAGCCCTGTTCGTCGTCGACGCCGTGACATCGCTTGCGGGTATCGACATCGGGGTGGACGCCCTAGGCATCGATGCCTGCTACAGCGGCACCCAGAAGTGCCTTAGCTGTCCCCCTGGACTATCCCCTGTAACCCTGAACGACCGCTGCCTCGAACTGATCCGCAACAGGCGCAAGAAAGTTCAAAGCTGGTACCTCGATCTGTCGATGATCGAGCAGTACTGGGGAAGCGACCGCGTCTATCACCACACCGCGCCGGTGTCGATGAACTACGCGCTCAGAGAGGCACTGGCCCTCGTTCTCGAGGAGGGCCTGGAAGCTCGCTGGAAGCGGCACGCGAAGAATCACCGTGCCCTGGTCAGCGGCCTGACGGCGATGGGCCTCGAACTCGTCGTCGACAAGCCCTTCCGACTCCCCACCCTGACGACGGTGCGGATTCCCGACGGCGTCGACGACGCCGCAGCCCGGCTCCGTCTGCTGGAGGAGTTCAACATCGAAATCGGCGGGGGCCTGGGCGACTTCAAAGGGAAGGCCTGGCGCCTCGGTCTGATGGGACACACCTCGAGCCTGGAGAATGTCCTTCTCTTTCTCGCGACCGCGGCAGCCGTTCTGCACGGCCAGGGTGTGGCCGCGGATGCCGGTGCCGCGCTCGAGGCCGCCCTGTCCCCTGGTTGAGCCCGGTTTTCGGCACCCCAACCAGAAAGTAGATGGAACAGTTCGGGAGGTGTGTGGCCTCCCCTGTAGCCCCCTCCGACAACAGCTGCAGGCGAACGCCGTTTTCCGGGTGAGGAGGACGGCTCCAATTCTTGCAGGTGTTCTGCGCCAAAGGTAGATTCTGAACCTTCCCAAGAGGGCGGCACCCGGTATCGGCGCGACCTCGAAACCTTTGTACGACTGAAGAATCATGGGGTATCAGGCCTGGTTTCAGTGCATCAAGTGCAACGAGACGTACCCGCTTACCGAAATGGTCTACGAGTGCGGGGAGTGCGGGGGGTTGCTGTCCGTCCAGCACGACATGACGGAACTGCGGAAGAGACCTGGGGCCGCATGGCGCGAGCTATTCGACCGCCGCTACATGCGTAATGATTTTCCGTACGGCAGCTCGGTGTGGGGCAAGCAGGAGATGGTTTGCCCCGAGGTCGAGGAAAAGAACGTCGTGTCGATGTACGAAGGGGGGAGCAACCTGTTCTGGGCGGAGAGGCTGGGCCGCGAGATCGGGCTGCAGGACCTCTGGGTAAAACAGTGCGGGAACAGCCATACCGGGTCGTTCAAAGACCTGGGAATGACGGTACTGGTCTCCATGGTGCGGCAAATGCGTTCGGAGGGAACCGACATCCCGGCGCTCATCTGCGCCTCTACCGGGGACACCTCCGCCGCCCTGGCCGCCTACGGAGCGGCAGCCGGAATTCCGGTGATCACCTTGCTGCCAAAGGACATGATATCCCTTTCGCAGCTGATTCAGCCGATCACGAACGGTGCTCTTACGCTGTCGATCCGAACTGATTTCGACGGCTGCATGCGGATCGTCCAGGAAATCTGCACCAGTGAGAACCTCTACCTCGCGAACTCGAAGAATTCCCTGCGCATCGAAGGCCAGAAGACGGTTGCGATCGAACTGACACAGCAGTTCGATTGGAAGGTTCCGGACTGGATCGTCATCCCGGGAGGCAACCTCGGAAACGTCAGCGCCCTGGGGAAGGGGTTTCTCGAAATGAGGGAGATGGGGATAATCGACCATCTGCCGGGCATTGCCGTCGCCCAGTCCGCAATGGCCAACCCACTGTACCTCAGCTATCTGGACAACTTCGAGTCGTTCTCATCGCAGCATGCCGGCAGCACCCTCGCCAGCGCCATTCGCATCGGCAATCCCGTCAGTTGGGAGCGGGCCGTCCGCGTCCTCAGGCAGTTCGACGGTGTCGTGGAGCAGGCGACCGAGCAGGAACTGTCCGAAGCCGCTGACCGGGCTGACCGCACCGGACTGTTCACCTGTCCCCACACGGGAGTGGCGTTGGCCGTCCTGTTCAAGCTCGTTGAGCGCGGTACCATCGGCTCGAATGACACTGTGGTCGTGATCTCCACGGCGCACGGCCTCAAGTTTCCGAACTTCAAAATCGACTATCATTCCGACAATTTGCGCGAAGTATTCGGCGTCGTTCCCCGAAACGCCAACCGGCCCGTCGAGGTCGATCCCGATTACGAACAAGTACGCGCGACCGTGCTGAAATCGATCGAAGCGGTTCCCACTCTGGCCGGCTGAATTGGGGAAGTCGGTGTCCGGGAAATCTTTCGAGTCGCGGGAAGGGGAAACCACCCCCGCTGCGGGCCCTCCATCCAGGGCGCGCCCCGGAGCATCGACGCGCTCCGTTCACGGAGGGGAGGACCGGGTCAAGGGAGCCAAGTCCCTGACCAACCCCATAGCGCAGACTTCGACCTTCGTCTTCGATACGCTCGACGAGTTCGAGGCCTACAAGGCGGGGGAGCGGACGCAGTACGAATACGGCCGCTACGGCAACCCGACCCTGGCCGCCGCAGAAAGGAAACTCGCCGATCTGGACCACGCCGCGCAGGCGCTGCTGTTCTCCTCCGGGATGAGTGCAATCTCGACCGCGCTGCTGGCGATGCTGCGTTCAGGCCAGCACCTGGTAGTAATGGAGGACTGCTACCGGCGCACCGTGCAGCTGTGCAACGTCCTGGGCAAATTCGGCATCGAGAGCAGCTTCGTGCGCCCCGGGGATTTCGACGAGCTGCAGCAGGTCCTGCAGCCGAATACGCGCCTGATCTTCACCGAGTCGCCCACCAACCCGCATCTTCACGTCGTCGACCTGGAGAAACTGGTCGCCTTCGCCGGGGAGCGCCGGCTCAAGGTCCTGATCGACAGCACCTTTGCGACCCCGATGAACCAGTGTCCCCTCGACTTCGGCGTCGACCTCGTCTTCCACAGCGCCACCAAGTACCTCGGGGGACACAACGACCTGATGGCGGGATCGGTGTGCGGCGCCGAGGGAATCATCTCTGCCATCAAGGAGTTCCGCGACATCGTCGGTACCATTGCCGACCCGCAATCGAGCTACCTGCTCATCCGGGGACTGAAAACCCTGGCCGTCCGCATGGCCAGGCAGAACGACAGCGCGCTGAGAATCGCAGCCTTCCTCGAAGCCCACTCCAAGGTCAAACGGGTCTATTACCCGGGTCTTCCCAGCCATCCCGATCACGAAGTCGCCAGAAGACAGATGCACGGGTTCGGAGGGGTCGTCAGTTTCGACCTCGACGGCGACCTGGAGACGGCCAGGAATTTCGTCCACAGGTTGACGATACCCTATCTGGCACCCAGTCTCGGGGGTGTCGAGACCCTGGTATCGCATCCGGCGACGATTTCGTACTACGATCTGAGCTGGGAGGATCGGCAGGCCATCGGAATTACCGACGAGCTGATACGGTATTCCGTCGGCATCGAGGACCCCGAAGATCTCATTGGTGACATGGAGTCGGCTCTGGCCCCGGCTTGAGGTTGAATCCTGCCCGGCGCGAAGGTTGCATATTCCGGATGGTGGTAGCATTTCATCGATCAAAGATTTGGCGACGTTCTCAACGGTGTCAGGTTGGACCAGTGTCCTGTCCCGTCAATATCCGCAATTCTTCCGCCGATCCATCCCGGCTCGCCGCCCCATTTCTTAAAATCTGTTTCCGGGACAGGACACTGGAGGGTAGGCGATGAAGGGTGAACCGGTCGGGATCCCGGCCTTCGAGCAGTCGCTTTCGGAAATCGGTCCGCATCGGCCCCGGCGCCTGCGTGGAAATCGCCTCATCCGCAGCATGGTTCGCGAGACTAGCGTGCGGGCCGAAGATCTGGTTATGCCGTTCTTCGTCTGTCCGGGAGAGGGGGTGCAGCGCGAGATCCGGTCGATGCCGGGGAACCACCAGCTCTCGGTCGACCTCCTCGTCGAGCAATGCCGCGAGGTCGCCGGCCTGGGGATTCCATCCGTCCTCCTGTTCGGGATTCCCGGGGAAAAGGATGCAGTGGGCACTTCCGGTTACGACCCGAACGGTGTCGTTCCCGCGGCGATCCGCGCAATCAAGGACGCCGGCCTGAACCTGCTCGTCATCGCCGATGTCTGCCTTTGCGAGTACACGGATCATGGGCACTGCGGCGTTCTCCGACAGGAAGCGATCCCTGGCGGCCTCGAGGTCGACAACGATCGCACCGTGGAGTTGCTGGGGCGGGAGGCTCTGGTCTACGCCGAGGCCGGGGCTGGCATGATAGCCCCATCCGACATGATGGATGGGCGAATCGGAAGAATCAGGGCGGTGCTCGACTGCAACGGTTTTTCGCGCGTGCCGATCATGTCGTACGCTGCAAAGTACGCCTCCGCATTCTACGGCCCGTTTCGGGAAGCTGCGGAGTCGGCACCGCAGAGGGGCGACAGACGCGGCTACCAGATGGATCCCCCCAACAGCCGCGAGGCGATGCGGGAGATCGAGCTCGATCTGGCGGAAGGTGCCGATATCATCATGGTCAAGCCGGCGCTCGCGTACCTCGATGTGCTGCGCGAAGCGCGCCGGCGTTTCGATGTTCCCCTGGCTGCCTACAACGTCAGCGGGGAATTCGCCATGGTCAAAGCCGCAGCGGAGAAGGGCTGGATCGACGAGGTACGCATCAGAGACGAAATTCTGCTCGGTATCAAGCGGGCGGGGGCAGACCTGATCATCACCTACTTCGCCAGAGATGTCGCCGCCGGCCTCGGCTGATCAAGAAGTTTCGTCAGCTCCGACCTCGGGCGGTTAGACAGTGGTAGAGGGATGATGAAGAACTACCTGAAAATCATGGCGGGATCGAGCAACCCGGAGCTCGCCAGGGAAATCTGCGAATATCTCGACTGCCCCCCCGGACGTCTATCGGTCGATCGCGCCTCGAACGACACCATCAAGGTGCAGATCAACGAGAACGTCCGGGAAGACGACGTCTTTGTCGTTCAAACCTCCTGTCCGCCGGTGAATGACAACTTCATCGAGCTCCTGCTCATCATCGACGCCCTGAAATACGCCTCGGCGCGCCGCATAACGGCGGTTTTGCCCTACTACCCATACGTGCGCTCTGACAAGAAGGACGAGCCGCGCATCTCGATCAGCGCGCGCCTCGTCGCCGATCTGCTTGAAACCGCAGGCGCCGACCGCATCCTGACCATGACCCTGCACTCGCCCCAGATCGCCGCCTTTTCCCGTATCCCCGTCGATCAGCTGTGGGCGACCAACCTGTTGTGCAATCACCTTTTACGGACCCGGGATCTCAGCAACGCGGTGGTGGTTTCTCCCGATGTCGGCAGCGCCCACGAGGCCAACTATTACGCCCGCCGCCTCGAGCTTCCTCTTGCAATCATGGATAAAAGGCGCAAAGGAGACGACGAGGTAGCCGAGGTGCAGACCGTCATAGGAGACATCGGGGGCCGGGACGCACTCCTGTTCGACGACGAGGTCCTGACCGGCGGCTCGATGATGGAAGCCATCCGCCTGCTCAAGGAGCGCGGGGCTCGGCGCATCTTTGCCGGATGTACCCACGGAGTTTTTTCCGGTGATGCCATTGCACGCATCGAGGCCTCCCCGGTGGAGCTGTTTCTCAAGACCAACACGGTGCCGATGCCGACCGGTTCAAAAACGGAAAAGATCGAAGTGATCTCGGTTGCTCGCCTGTTCGGCGATGCAATCAAGGCCATCCACCACGGCGAGTCGGTCAGCCGCCTGCTCGACTGACGGCACGCCCCAAGCCTTTCGAGGACCGAAATGCCGAGCAGATTCAGCATCATATCCGAGTTGTGGGCCTTCATGCAGGTCCGCAAGAAGTGGTGGCTGGGACCGATTTTCGCAACCCTTGTCCTGCTCGGAATGCTGATCGTTCTCACCGAGGGGTCTGCGCTCGCCCCCTTCATCTACACGCTGTTCTGATATCCTCCAGATCGCGAAACCAGGTTTCGTGCTACCATTTGGTCCGCTCTTTGACTCCCGGAACTCTGACAACTTATGTTAATAAGTAACAGTGAGTTCCGTCGTTTTTCGATGTCCTCTCCGCGGCAATTTCATGCCCGTGATCGACGGTCGAACCGTATGGACAGCGACAATAAAATCCAGGCCGATCGGCTGGCTGAATTGATTCGGGACATCCCCGACTTTCCGAAGCCGGGGATACTGTACCGGGACATTTCCACCTTGCTCAAGGACCCTTGCGGACTGAGGGCGGCAGTGGCGGCCATGGCCGCCCCCTTCGAGCCATCCGAGGTCGACATGGTCGTCGGGGTTGAAGCGCGCGGATTCATCCTCGGGGCTCCCATCGCCGTTTCCCTCGATTGCGGGTTTGTTCCGGTCCGGAAGTCGGGAAAGCTGCCTGCGGCCGTCGTCGGTGAAGAGTACGAATTGGAATACGGGACCGCGGCGGTGGAAATTCACCGCGATGCCTTGAAACCGGGGGATCGGGTGCTGGTTGTCGACGACGTTCTCGCCACGGGCGGCACAATGGCTGCTTCCTGCCGCCTGCTCGAACAACTTGAAGCAAATATTGCAGCTGTCTGCTTCCTCGTTGAGCTGAATGCTCTCCGGGGGCGCGACCGGCTCGCCCAGTACCGCGTCGAGTCGGTAATCCAGTATCGCGACTGACAAAGGTGCCTGATGGCAAGAAGTGAAAGACCTACCAGAGCAGAGCTTGAGGAAGACCGCTTCGTCGAGTGGATCATGCAGGCCGCGGACTTCCTGAAAGAGCGGATGCAGTTCGTCATTGCCGCGGCAGCAGCGGTAGCGGTAACCGTCGTGCTGATAGGCTATCTTCGCAGCGCTGAGGAAGAGGCGCGCCTGCAGGCGTCGACATCGTTCGGCCAGGTGTTGATGGCGGACGCCAACGGGGAGGTTGCGCAGGCGTTGGAAATCGCCGAAAACCTGATCAGGGAACACCGTGGGACGCCCGCAGCCGCCCAAGGGGTGCTCTACCTCGCCAACCGCTACTTCCAGCAGGGTCGGCTCGACGAAGCCCAGCGTCTGTACGAGACCGGCCTGGAGGAATACGGAGATGTCGACGTTCTCGTGTTCGCTGCTTGGAGCGGGGTAGCGGCCTGCCTCGAATCGCAGGGCCAGTTCGCCCAGGCCGCCAAGAAATACGCGCAGTATGCAGACCGGTACGAGGGGCAGCAGGCATCCTTGGCCCTGATGAGCGCTTCCCGCTGTTACGCTTTGGCCGGCGATGCCGCGGCGCAGAAGGAGGCGCTGCGGCGAATCGCGCGGGATTTTCCGACATCTCCCGTAGTCGCAAAGGCCCGCGAGCATCTGAGGAGGCTGTGAACAGCTCGCTGCCTGCGGAGGAAAAATGACCAACAAGCTCAAGGTCTTCGCCGGCAACAGCAATCCAGACCTCGCCGCCCGGATCTGCGAATCGCTGGGGGTGGCACCGGGGGGCCTCGAGACCGTTCGCTTCAGCAACGAAAATCTCAAGGTCAAGATCTGCGAGAACGTCCGCGGCTGCGACGTTTTTTTCATTCAGACCTCCTGCGCCCCGGTCAGCGAGCACCTTATGGAACTGCTCATCGCCCTCGACGCGATGAAGTTCGCGTCCGCCGGACGAATCACCGCAGTACTGCCTTACTACCCATACTCGCTCGCAGACAGCAAGGACGAACCTCGCATATCGGTCGCCGGCCGGCTGATGGCCGACCTTCTCACCGAGGCCGGTGCGGACCGCATCCTAACCATGACTCTTCACAGCCCGCAGATCATGGGGTTCTGCAGAATCCCAATCGATCAGCTCAGCGGGGTTTCTACCATATGCGAGAACTTTCGCAGCCGGGACATTGAGAACGCGGTCGCTGTCGCACCGGATATCAGTCGCGCCAAAGTCACGGAAGAGTACGCTCGTCATCTGGGATTACCTCTCGTCGTCCTCGACAACCGGCGAACTCCGGAGGGGGAGGTCCGGGTCATGGGCGCCATCGGGGACGTCGAGGGGAAGAATGCTATCCTCTTCGACGACGAGATCATAACAGGGGACTCCGTAATCGCCGGTTCCGAGGCCTTGAAGGAAAGAGGCGCTGAGGCGATCTACGCCGGATGCGTTCACGGTACCCTCGCTGAATCCGCCCTCCCCAAGATTGGCAAGTCCATTCTTGCCGGGTTGACGGTGACCGACACCATCCCGCAGGCTCCCGAGGAGAAGCATTCCAAGCTCACTGTCTGTTCCGTAGCCGAACACTTCGCCAACGCGATAAAGGCGATTCACGAAGAGACCTCCATCAGTGCTCTTTTCTAGCGGAGCGGCAACAACCCGCGCCCCAGAAACCACCTCTGAAAAGAGGTAGGCCGCGGGACCGCCGCCGAATCGCCGTTGAAATACGCCATCCTCGCAGATATTCACGCCAACCTCGAAGCCCTCGAGGCGGTCTTGATCGCAGCGGAAAACGAGGGGGCCGATCACTTCATCGCCGTCGGCGATATCGTCGGTTACGGCGCGGATCCTGTCGCCTGCGTCAACCGACTTCGCGAGAACGAGTTTGTGTGCGTGCTCGGAGATCACGACCAGGCCCTTGTCGATGGCAGACAGATCCGTTGCTTCAACGCATTGGCCCGCAACACGATATCGAGATCACGCAATCTCGTTTCCGAAGTCGAACTCGACTACATCCGCCATTTCGGATTCCGGCACGTCAAATACGATGCCGTTTTCGCCCACGCCAACCCGGTCCGGCCGGAGAACTGGCTGCACATGATTCTGCACCGAGACATCGCCTGGTGCCTCGAGAGGCTTGACTGGAGGCTCGCCTTCGTCGGCCATACCCACTGCCCGGCGATCCATTGCGGTACAGGCAGCCAGGTGACTTCGCTGACTTCATCGGAAGTCTCGGTGGGACCGCATCGCTACCTCATCAACCCCGGGAGCGTCGGACAGCCCCGAGACGGGGACTGCAGGGCATCCTACGCCCTCTGGGACGTAGACGCGGAGTACGTCCAGTTGCTCCGGGTCGAGTACCCCGTCGAGAGGACCCAGGAGAAACTGCGCCAGGCGGACTTGCCCGAATACCTTGCCGAGCGCCTGGGAAGAGGGGAATAGTCGCGGATGAAGGGGCTTGTGTTGCGGGTATCCGGGTTGCAATCGACCGTCGAGGCGGATGGCAGGAGTTGGCAGTGCGAGATTCGAGGGCGGTTGAAAGTCGGGAGGCGAGACGTCCAGTCTCCTGTAGCTACCGGGGACTGGGTTGAATTCGAGCCTACGACCGAATCGACCGGTGTGATCGAGAACCGGCATCCCAGGCATTCCAAGCTCTCGCGTGCAATGTCGGGAAGCCGGCCATGTGAGCAGATTCTCGCTGCGAATGTCGATTGCTTCGCTGTGGTTGTCGCCGCCCGCAAACCCGCCGTCCGCCCGGGGTTCATTGACCGCGCCCTGGTGATGGCCCAGGAGGGAAAGGTCGAGCCCCTGATCTGCTTCAACAAAATCGACCTCACAGAGGGCCCGGCTGTGCATGGGGTCGAGCGCATATATGGGGACCTGGGATATCGCGTACTTCTCACCTCAGCCCGGACAGGGGAGGGAATCGACGACTTGACAAAAATGCTTGCCGGCCGCGTCTCGGCGCTCGTCGGACAGTCCGGGGTCGGCAAATCGACGATTCTCAACTGCATCGATCCGAGCCTGAACCTTCCTACCTCCGGGTTGATGAAGAGACACGACCGCGGGCGCCATACCACTTCTTCCGTACATCTTCACCGGCTGCCGCGGGGCGGTTACGTCGCCGACACCCCTGGTGTAAAGTCACTGCAACCTTGGGGAGTTAACCGCGGCCAGCTCATCAAGTATTTTGTCGAAATGGTGCCGTTGACCGGGCATTGCCGGTTCCGGGACTGCACCCACATCCAAGAGCCCGGGTGTGCGATTCGAGAAGCGGTGGAGTCCGGGACGATAACGGGCCTGCGCTACGAAGGATTCAAGCGTATTCAGGAAAGCCTTCCAGAGCGGACAGCCTGATGTCAGAATTGACGATAGACTCCTTGCTGAAACAGTACGGGCGCCCGCTGGGCCTGCGTCTGCTTGCCGGCGACAAGGGGATGGGACGAACCATCAACAGTGCGGACGCCCATCGTCCGGGTCTGACCCTTACCGGTTTTGTCGAGGTCTTCACATTCGCTCCCGTTCAGATCCTAGGCAATCTCGAAATCGACTACCTGCGCAGCCTGCCTCCGGACCAGCGCCTGCAGGCGTTGGAGATCATCTACCAGTTCGAACTGCCCTGTATCGTAGTTACCGGCCGCGGCCGCATGCTTCCCGAGTTGAGAATCCTCGCCAACAAGAACAACATCCCCCTGCTCAGGACGGAATTCGACACGACCAAGTTCATCCACCTCCTGCACTTCTACCTCGACCCGGTGTTCTCTCCCCAGGTCACCATGCACGGCACCCTCGTCGACGTCCACGGAGTCGGTCTTCTCGTTGTCGGTCGCAGTTCCATTGGCAAGAGCGAGATCGGCCTTGATCTGGTGGAAAGGGGGCACCGCCTGGTCGCCGATGACACCGTGATAGTCACAAGGCAGGCGCAGGGTATTCTCGTGGGACGCAGCCCGGAACTGCTCCAGGATCACATGGAGATTCGAGGCATCGGCGTCGTCGACGTCAAGAGGCTGTTCGGAATCGGGGGCACTCGCCGGCAGAAGAGGGTGGAAGTGATGGTGACCCTGGTAGACTGGCAGGCGGACTTCGACTACGAACGCATCGGGATCGACGACAAGGGGAAATTCATCCTCGGGGTCGAAGTTCCGGAGATTACGGTGCCCATCTTCCCCGGGAAAAACATCACCGTGATAGCCGAAGCCATAGCTTTTAACTACCTGCTGCGTCTCGACGGCTATAACGCCGCCCTGGAGTTCAACAAGCGGCTTATCAGAAGGATGCAGCGCCGGAAGCGTGGCGATTCCTGAACATGCCCGCTTTCTACGGTGCTCGTTGATCTCATCTGGATACCAGGATATCTTCCAAAAATTATCCGGGCTTTCTACTACCTCCCCCCGAAATCCGGCTCGCAGACCTTCATTTCCCAGAGCAGGTAGATGCCCCACCCGGTGTTCGAACTGGCGATCGTCGGTTCGGATCGCATCGCCGAACACGAGACAGCGATTCGAAAGCAGCCGCATCTGCGGCTGTCCACCCGGGGTGGGGAATCCTCCCCAGACCGGATATCGAGCCCCGAGACGTTTGGAGAATTCGATTTCAATGCCGATATCCGGGGGGTTGTCGTCTGCACACCGGCTTCCGAAAGGGAGTACTGGGTTCTCCAGAGCGCTCGGGCAAACAAGCCCGTCCTCGTCGACGGACCGCTGGCCGGATCGTCGGGGGGACTGAAGGAATTACGGCTCCTCGACCAGCACATGGGGGAGCGGGTCCTCATGGCCTCGCCCGTTCTGGCAGCCGACATCGCAACCGACCTGCTGGCAGCACGCTGCCACATCGGGCGCTGCCTGTACATGGATCTCCACATGAGCATACCGAAGGAGACCCTTCCATCGACGCGCTCGGGCGTCTCCTTCCTCGGTGCAACCGAGCTTCTCCTGCTGAGCGAGCGTTTCGCCGGGCCTGTCGATTCGGTGCACGCGCGTAGCCGCAGCCTGCTGACCAACCGGCCCAGCGAAGACGCAGTCTGGGCAATGCTTCGTTTCGTCAACGGCGTAGAGGCGGTGCTTCAGGTGCGCGGACTCGACTCAACGGAACGAGTGACCATCACTGCCCATGGAAGTGAGGGTACCGTGGAGCTGACGACCAGTCTCTCGCGACAGACCGAGGCAATACGGGACAGACAGTACAAAAATCTGGTGCAGGTCCTGACGGGACGTGGCAGACCGGCGTGCGGAGTCGAGGACATCTACCGCTGCCTGTTCCTGGGCACCTGGCTGGAGCAGTCGGCCAGGCAGGACCGGGAGCTCTTCAGCTCCGACGTGAGAGTGGAGTGAGCCGATGCTGGAGCGCGAACCGAAAGTTGGACCTTCTTCCCGGCCGGACTCGGAAATTCCGGCCATTGGGCCGGTCAGGTTGGCCCTGATGCTGGCCTCCGGCCTAATGGCCGTGCTCGTTCTGATCAACGCACTGGGTGGGGAAGCGACCCCGGTGGACGAGGATCGTTTCCTCGAGCTCTCTCAGGCGGGAGTGGTGGAAAGTATCGTCATCCAGGGACCGGCGAGTCTGACCGCGGAGCTGCGCAGCGCCTTTAATTTGCGCGATGCAGGGGACCCACGCGCGCCCGAGTACGTCGAAAACCAGGGAGGAACGGCCGCAAGCTCTGTCTTTGTCGAGTTCAGCCAGCCGATCTCTGCTGCGCAACGGCAGGTGTGGGGCAAGCTCGGGATTTCCGTAAGGGAAGGGGAGCCGGGTACGCACCGCAAAACCGGACTGTGGGCAGCCGTCGTGTTCGGCATGCTCGGGCTGGGGATCTGGCACCTGGTCGCCCAGGCACGCAACAATCTCCGCTTCGGCAGTCCTCGACAGATGCTGCAGGAAGTAGAAAGCCAGTTCCGCGAAGGACTGATCTCTATAGAGGAGCGCGACCGCAAGGTGGAGGAAATCTCCGCGCGCCTGTAACTCCGGTAGCCCCCAAAATCATGAGTGCGACCATACACAGACTGTCCGAAAACGTAATCGGCAAGATCGCCGCGGGAGAGGTGATAGAAAGACCGGCCTCAGCGGTCAAGGAACTGGTCGAGAACTCTCTCGATGCGGGCGCGGAACGCATCTACGTCGACATCGCTGCCGGGGGCAGGCAGCTGATCCGCGTTGCCGACGACGGCGCCGGGATGAACGCCGGGGACGCCTGCCTGTCGGTGGAGCGCCACGCCACCAGTAAGATGAAGAGTCCCAGTGACCTGTTCGCCATCGACACACTGGGATTTCGAGGGGAGGCCTTGGCCAGCATCGCGGCGGTTTCCCGGCTGACCATCGAAACCTGCAATGGGGGAGAGGGAGAAGGCACCCGGATCGAGGTGGAAGGTGGAGTCCGTACTCATCTCGGTGCCATCGCCAGGGACAGCGGCACTACGGTGAGTGCACGCAGCCTGTTCTTCAACACCCCGGCGCGCCGAAAATTCCTCCGTCACATGGATACCGAAGCCCGTTACATAACCCAGTGTGTCTCCCAGTTAGCCGTCGCCTATCCCGAGGTGGCGTTCCGCGTGACCCACAACGACCGCGTGACCCTCGACCTCCACTCGGGTGACCGCGCGAAACGCGTCTCTCAGGTGGTTGCCGTCGACCAGGACCTACTGCTGCACGCGGCCTCAAACGTCGATGCTGGAGCGGCCGGTCGAATCTCGGTAGAGGTGCTGGCAGGATCCCCGCAAATATGTCAGCGCAGTCGCACCCGGCAATACGCGACAGTCCGCCGCCGGCCTGTTTACCACCGGAAATTGAACTCCGCAGTATACGAAGCTTACGGCAGCCTGTTGCCCCATAATGCGCACCCGGTATTTGCGCTCTGGCTCGACATCGATCCCAGGACCGTCGACGTAAACGTCCATCCCACCAAGAAAGAGGTCCACTTCTCCTCGGAAGGGGATCTCGTCAAGGCAGTGCAATCCATTGTGCGACAGGCACTAGACGTTCCCGAGGCAAGCGCGTTCAGAGCTGCTTCCGGAATCGGCTCGACGGGGGAGAGACCTGCTTACGGGGCACCATCTACCGGGGCAGCGGGACACGGCAGGGTACTGGAGACTCCCGCTGAACCGTTCGGCCCGGAGCACGATACCGACCTCGATCAGTTGTCGCTTTCCCTGTTGCCTCCGGCCAGGCTGGGGACCGCGGAGAGTGCAGGTCAACCGCTGACGCCACAGGAGATTGACCAACTGTCATCGGCCGCAGATTCAGCCCCGATGTGGCAGATCCACAACAAGTACATCGCGGCACCGACCTCGGACGGCATCGCCATAGTCGACCAGCACGTCGCTCACGAACGCATCCGTTTCGAGGAGGTTCTGGAGGAGCTCGACCGGGAGCAGGGAACCTCCCAACAGCTGCTGTTGCCCCTGACGCTCGACGTGTCTCCCTTGGAGATGATTGCTTTTCAGGATGCTCGCCACTTGTTCGAAAGAATCGGCTTTGGAGCGCGTGAATTCGGTCCTACCAGCCTGATTGTCGATTCCATCCCGAGCGAACTCAGAAACTGGGGAGACGGAGCCCTATTTCAGGAGATCGTCAGCGACCTGATCGAGGAGAACGAGACTCGACCGACAACTCAGGAGGCAGTCGCGGCTTCGATGGCTTGCCACACTTCAATTCGGGCAGGAGACCGCCTGAATCAGAAAGAAATGCGGACCCTGATTCAGCGGTTGCTGAAGGCGCAAGAGCCCTTTTCCTGCCCTCACGGAAGACCCATTTTTATTCGGATTACACTCAGCCATCTCGACAGGCTGTTCGGTCGCACCTGAACAGCCGAAAAAGGGCGAGTTCTTAGAACCATAGTTCACATAATATTTCTTATGTAAATCCCGTGGGACATTAGTGAGGGTTTACCCGGAAATTCCAGAACACCCTGTGTCTGCGGAATATCAACTGTTCCTTGGGACCCCGGCCAGTCAGGAACCGTAACGGATTCTCGCCACGGCGCCTCGCGCTGCCAACTGGCCGCGTGCATAGTGACCGGGCATTTGCGGGGATGTCCAACGGCCGGCAGTCTGCATCTCCGCAATCGAAGCACCTCCCGCAGCAAGAGATTGGGCGCCACCTACCCGAAGGGAATGACCAGAGACATCTCCGTCGATTCCCGCCGCAGCGCATCGGCGCTTTATGATGTTGCGGACGGATACGGTGCTCAGGGCTTTTTTTCCAACACTGTCGCCGCGGTGAAGACGCCGGAAAACGGGTCCATCCTCGATCCCGGCAGCATCCATCCAGGTCTTGACCCGCCAGGCCGTCGGCTCGCCGAGGAACAGAACGACTCCGGCTCCTTCTTGATCCGTTTTCGATTGGTGGATCGTCAAACGCGCTGTACCGTCGATTTCAAAGGAGATGTCGGCTACTTGCACACCGGCGACTTCCGAAACGCGGAGCAGGCCATCCGAGGCGACAGCCAGCAAGGCGGAGTCCCGCATTCCGGCCAATGAGTCGTCGGAAGCAACTGCAGCCGCGGCGTCCGCCTGGGCAAACTGAACGCCCTGTACCTGGCCACGACCGCGGCCCTTGCCCGCGCGGCGAATACCCGCCAGAACTCTGTCCGTTGCCGGACCGGATGGAGAAGGTGAACCTTGCAACTTTGCTCGAAACTTGACAGCAGCGATTACCTGGGAGCAGGTCGCCGGAGATTTTCCGGATACGTGCAAGCCCGCGATATAGTCGGCAAGCAATCCGTCTGTCAACGGACCCCCGGCAAGGTGCTGGTCGATCCTGCTTAGCGCGTGCCGATAGGCCCGGCGTGTGTTCTCCGAGACGCTGGCCGTAACCAGTTCCCGTACTGTGCCGGAATTGGCGAGCTCTTTCGGAGATACTGAAGGGAGAAGTTCAGCCATGTGTCTTTAGATTAGTTTTGTTAACTACAATTATACGAAGTTTATTTTCGGGTACCCAACAGGCCGTTTTGGCGGGCGGTTCACCAAGTCGGGGCGGGTTAGTTTACAAAATAAATTTTACAGGTAATTTCATCTTAGAAAATCGGAACCATCCAACCAGCCAGCATCTAGACTACGATATTGAAGATTCTACCTGGCACGTACACAAACCGCCTGGGCCGTCCTGAATCCGGAAGGTAGCGGCGAACGTTTTCGAGTTCGAGGATCAACTCTCTTGCCGCGTCTTCGGTGATTCCGGCTGGCACTTCAACGCTCGCCCTGACCTTGCCGTTGACCTGCACAGGCAAAATCACGGTCTCTTCGACCATCAGATCCGCCTGGGGCCGCGGCCAGTCCTGGACCGAGAGATTTCCGTCGCCGAAACCCCAGATGCTCCACAGCTCCTCTCCAAGGTGAGGGGCGAACGGCGAGAGCATCAGGATAAGGGAACGGGCCATCTCGTCCGAAACCGGCTCCTTTTTTACCAGGTCGTTGTTGAGCTCGATCAGGGCCGCGATGGCGGTGTTAAGCCGCAATCCCTCGATATCATCCGTCACCTTGGAGATCGTCCGGTGAAGCTTCTTGCGCAACGCGACATCTTCCTCTTGTCCCGGAGGAAGCCTCCTGGCCGTTCCCTCCTGAGAAACCAGGTTGCGCCACACGCGCTGCAGAAAGCGCTGCATTCCTCGTATTCCCTCCATGCTCCACGGCGTGCTCTGCTCGAGGGGGCCCATGTACATTTCGTACAGGCGCAGGGTGTCGACGCCGTACTCCTCCCCAACCTCCTCCGGGGGCAGCCCGTTCTTGTAGCGCTTCCCCATCTTGCCGCCGGAACGAGTCAGGGCCTCCCCGGTCCGCAAGTGGAAGGGTTTGTTATCGCGCAGCTCGACCTCGCGGATGTCGACGTAGACGCCGCGGGCGTCGGTGAAAGCATCGGCCGTAATCATTCCCTGATTGAACAGCTTCTTGAACGGCTCGGGTGAGGAGACGTGCCCCAGGTCGAACAGCACCTTGTGCCAGAACCGGGCATACAGCAGGTGAAGCACCCCGTGCTCGGCGCCGCCGATGTAGAGATCGACCGGCATGAAATGCCGCTCCTTGTCAGCGTTGCAGAATGTCTCTGGGTTGGCGGGATCGATAAAGCGCACGAAATACCAGCAGGACCCCGCCCACTGGGGCATGACGTTCAGTTCCCTCTCGCATTCGATTCCCTTTACGGGGACCACCCGCCAGTCGTCGCCGGCACGCCCCAGGGGCAGGGAAACCGGAGTGTCGGGATCATCCGAGGTTTGCGGACGGAAGTCCTCCATCTCTGGGAGCAGGACAGGTAGATCGGTAACGACCGAATAACCGTCGGGGGTGGTAGCCAGCGGGAAGGGTTCTCCCCAGTACCTTTGCCTGGAAAAGGTCCAGTCGCGCAGCTTGTAGCGAACCGCAAATCGTCCCACGCCAGCGCTTTCCAGTGCAGAGGTGATTGCTGCCTTTGCCCGGGCCGTCGACAGGCCCGTGATGGAGAAGTCGCTGTCGCCGTCGGCGGGCGAATTGATGCTGGTGCCATCGCCGATGAAGCACTCCCCCTCTTCCACCCCGGCGGTCTCGGGCGCCTGGACGACCTGGATCACCTCGAGATCGTAGTTGTTCGCAAACTCGAAATCGCGGTCGTCGTGCGCGGGAACCGCCATTATGGCGCCGGTTCCGTACTCTATCGAGACGTAGTCGGCGACAAAAACCGGAATCACAACACCGCTGGCCGGGTTGCGGGCCCATATTCCCGTGAACACCCCCGACTTCTCCCGTTCGTCGATTTCCCTTGCCACCTCTATAGCTTCCGCTGCAGTGGCGACATAGTCGGCAACCACTTCCCACGGCCCGGACGCCCCCCCATTTTTCCAGGCTTCCCTCGTGCCTTGGGGCCAATGCGCGGGCACGAGATACCCGGAACTGTCCGGGTCGAGAAGCGGGTGACCGGGAGCGACTACCATGAAGGTTGCCCCGAACAAGGTGTCGGGACGAGTCGTGAACACTTTCAGGGGCGTCGCGGTTTCGCGGGATTCCGGCTGCAACAGGTCGAACAAAATCTCCGCCCCTTCGCTGCGCCCGATCCAGTTCCGCTGCATCAGCTTGATCGGCTCCGGCCAATCCAGGGCGTAGCGGCCCCCGCGTCCGTCGGGCAGATCTGCTGAATCCAGATCGTGCAACAGGCGATCAGCGTAGGCGGTGATACGCAGCATCCACTGCCTAAGTGGCCGCTTGTACACTGGGTAATCGCCGATCTCGCTACGGCCCTCCCCAGTGACTTCTTCGTTGGCCAGGACCGTGCCCAGCCCAGGGCACCAGTTGACCGTCACCTCTTTCTGATAGGCCAACCGATAGTTGTTTAGCACCGCGGCCCGTTCCGGTTCCGTCAGCCGGGACCAGCCGGCATGGGAACGGTCTCTGCTTTCCCCTCCTGGAAGCGAGACCAGGGTTTCGAGATCGCGGTCGAAGAGAGCACGCCGTCCATTGGCAAGTGCATCTTCCAGCTCCCGGATCGGCACTGCCTTTCCCTTGATCTCGCGACCTGCGGCGTCCATCTGAACCGCATCCGGGTCGAACCAGCAGTCGTAGAGCTGCAGGAAGATCCACTGGGTCCAGCGGTAGTAGTCCGAGTCCGAAGTCGCCAGCTCCCGATCCCAGTCGTAGGCCAGACCCAAGGCCTGAAGCTGCCCGCGCATGCGATCGATACATTCGCGTATCGCCGTGGACGGGTGCACGTTGTTGGCGATCGCGTACTGTTCCGCAGGCAGGCCGAAGCTGTCGAATCCCATCGGGTGCAGAACGTTGAATCCGCGCATCCTCTTGAAGCGGCTGTAGATGTCGCTGGCGATGTAACCCTTGGGGTGGCCAATGTGGAGGCCGTCCCCGCTGGGATAGGGAAACATGTCGAGGACATAACACTTGGGCCGGGAATCGGCGATTGAGCTTTCACCGGGACCGTGCGTCTTGAACGTCTTCTCCCCCAGCCATCGCTGACGCCAGCGACGTTCAATCTCCTGAAACCGATAACTTCCCTTCATCTCTGTTGTCTTCAAGGTCGTTGTCTCGTCCGATACTTGCTCAAGGATACAGCCGCTGCAGCATCCGTGGAAACGGTATGGTCTCGCGCACGTGCCTGATCCCACAAAGCCACCCTACCACACGTTCTATCCCCATTCCGAAACCGGAGTGCGGCACGGAACCGTATCGGCGCAGGTCGAGATACCACTCGAAGGCCACTCGCGGCAGGCCGTGTTCTTCGAGACGTTCCTCGAGGACCGGCAGATCATCTTCGCGCTGGCCGCCGCCGATGATCTCCCCGTATCCCTCGGGAGCCAGCATGTCGACGCAGAGAGCGAGCTTGTCGTTCTCCGGATCTCGCTTCATGTAAAATGCTTTTACCTCCGCAGGGTAGCGATGCACGAGGACCGGTGAAGTGAACTGTTCCGAAAGAACACTTTCGTCGTCTGCGCCCAAGTCCGTTCCCCACTCGATATCCCTCCCATTGTTCCGAAGAGTTACGACCGCCTCGTCGTAGGTCATTCGCGGGAACGGCTTCGACATCGCTTCCAGGGGGGCGGGGTCGCGCTCCAGCACAGCGAGCTCGTCACCGCCCTGTTCGAGTACGCGCTGGACAACGAAACAGATGAGGTCTTCGGCAACCTGCATGTTGCCCTCTAGGTCGCAGTAGGCGATCTCCGGCTCCATCATCCAGAACTCCGTAAGGTGTCGCCGCGTCTTCGATTTCTCCGCCCGAAAGGTCGGTCCCAGGCAGTAGACCTTTCCGAACGCCATGGCCGCTGCTTCCATGTACAGTTGGCCGCTCTGGGTAAGGAAGGCAGTGTCCCCGAAATAGTCGGTCTCGAAAAGCGTGGTGGTTCCCTCGCAGGCAGCAGGAGTCAGAATCGGGGCATCGATCAGGATGAATCCCTCCCGAGCCATGAAGTCGCGGCAGGCCTGGATGACGTAGCTGCGGATTCTCAACGTAGCGTGTGGGCGGGAGGAGCGCAGCCAGAGGTGCCTGTTTTCCATCAGGAAGGCCACCCCGTGTTCTTTCGGTGAAATCGGGTATTCGGCGGCCTCGTGGACTTCTTCGATCGATGAGACCCCCAGTTCGTAGCCGAGTGCGGAGCGCTGATCCTGGCGCACCTTCCCCCTGACGACAATCGCCGACTCCTGGGGCAGGTTCCCGGTACGCACGAACTCCTCGACACCGATATCTCCTTTGAACAATACGCACTGAATGAGGCCGGTCCCGTCCCTGACTTGCAGGAAGTGGAGCCTGCCGCTCGACCGCTTGTTGTAGAGCCAACCCCTCAACTCGACTTCGCGGCCATCAAAAGCGGCGATGTCCCGAATTTCTACTCGTTCCATAACTGCCCAGAATACTGGTTTTCAGTCTGCCCCCCCGGCAGTGCGTCCACAACCAAAAAGACTACCGAACAAAAGACTGCACGGTAGTCTATGTCAGTTGCCCGAGGGGCAAGTGGCGGTGTCGCCCGACTTGGTCAGCGGCTTCTTTCGAGGTTCATTTCCCGGTTTGGCCGATTATCCGGCTGGTCTAAGGTTGCCTTGTGACTGAGTCGGATTTTCCCAGAGTTGTCGATTTCGAGAACCTTCACGGCAATCCTTCCCCCTTCCTCGACGACATCTTCCACTGATTCGACGCGCTTGTGGTCGAGCTCGGAAATGTGGAGAAGCCCTTCTTTTCCGGGCAGGATCTCAACAAAGGCCCCGAAGGGCATGATGCGCTTTACCGTTCCTTCGTACTGCCGACCGATCTCGGCATCGGCGGTGATCGCCTCGACCATCTCCCGGGCCCTGGCCACGGCTCCGGATTCGACGGACGAAATCGTGATCTTACCGTCGTCCTCGACGTTAACGGAAGCGCCCGTCTTCTCGATCTCCCGGATCGTCTTACCGCCCGGGCCGATAACCGCTCCTATCTTGTCGACGTCGATTTTCATGAACTCGATGCGCGGGGCGTATTCGGACAGCTCCTCGCGGTGGCTAGCTATGGCCTGGTTCATGATCTCGAGAATCTGTAGCCCCGCCTTCCGGGCACGGGCGAACGCCTCTTCGAGGATGCCGATTTCCACACCCTGGATCTTGTTCTCCATCTGAATTGCGGTGATACCGTCGACGGTGCCGGCCACTTTCAAGTCCATATCTCCGAGAAAATCCTCGGCTCCCTGGATATCGGTCAACAGCTCCCAGTCATCCCCTTCACTGATCAACCCGACCCCTGAAGCGGTGACCGGGTTCTTGATCGGAACTCCGGCATCCATCAGCGCCAGGGAACAGCCGCATACCGTCGCCATCGAGGTCGATCCATTGGACTCTTCGATGTCGGAGACCAAGCGGATGGTGTAAGGAAAGGAGTCGACCCCCGGGACTACCGGCCCGATGGCGGTTTCGGCCAAGTGGCCATGCCCGATTTCCCGCCTCCCGGGCCCGCGCGGGAAGGAGACTTCCCCGTTGCTGTAGGAGGGAAAATTGTAGTCGAGAAAATACGACTTGAACGACTTTCCGCTGAGGTCGTCTATCATCTTTTCGTCCTGCTTGCTGCCCAGGGTCGCCACGCACAGGGCCTGGGTCTGGCCACGCGTGAACAATGCCGAACCGTGAGCCCTCGGAAGTATCTGCGTCTCGCACGTGACCGTCCTGACCTCATCGAGAGCCCGGCCGTCTATGCGGCGCTTTTCCTCGAGAACCATGCGCCGCATGTCCGCTTTTATCAGACCATAAATGATTTCGTCGATCTGCTGGTCCGACTCGGGGAAGCGCTCGGCAAGGGCTTCACGCGTTTCCCTGTAGATTCCATCGACGAGATCATGGCGCGCCTCGCGACTGGTGGCGTGGTTGGCCGCAGTTATTCGCTCAGCCGTCAACTCGCGAACCGCGGCCTCTATCCCGGGATCAACAGCAGGCGCTTCGAATGCCATCTTCCTCTTGCCGGCCTGCGAGATGAGCTCCTCCTGAAGGTCGATCAGTTGCACGATATGCTCATGGCCGAATTTTAGCGCCGCGAGAAGGTCCTTTTCGGAAACCTCGTGGGCGCCCCCCTCGACCGTTCCTATCGAATCCCTGGTTCCCGAAAGGATAAGGTCCATGTCGCTTTCATCGCGTTGGCCAACCGTCGGGTTGACAACGAACTCGCCGTCAACCCGTCCGACTCGGACCGCACCGAGGGGTCCGGCAAAGGGAATGTCCGACAAGCCCAGGGCCGCTGAGCTGCCCACCATGCCCAGCACATCAGCGTCATTTTCGTTGTCAGAGGACAGAACGGTGATGAAAACCTGAACCTCGTAAGCAAACCCTTTCGGAAACATCGGGCGGATCGAATGGTCGGTAAGGCGGGCACTTAGGGTTTCCTTTTCCCCCATCCGCCCCTCGCGGCGAAAGAAGTTACCGGGGACCCGCCCGGCGGCATACGACTTCTCCCGGTACTCCACCGTCAACGGCAGAAAATCCCGATCAGTGGCGTTTTGTGACCTGCAGGCGGTGACAAGACATATGGTATCCCCATAGCGGACCCATACCGCCCCATGCGCCTGTTTGGCTACCTTTCCGGTCTCAAGGGACAGCGTGCGTCCACCTAGTTCAGCTTCGACTTTGTGAATCATCTTTTTCTTTCTCGTTTCGTGTGTGCATTTTCACCACGGGATGCAGGATGTCCCGATCCCGGGCATGACTCCCATAACTCGCGGAATCGCAGCCACCCTAGTGTGGCGTCCGAGAAATGGGTTGCATTAACTGATTTCCCCCGTATTATCTTTCCGGTATGGCCCGACCCATCTCCAAAGTGGACCTTACCGAACCGGAAAGACAAGCGCTGGAAGGCCGCGTCAAAGCGTCGACCGCGTCGCCGCGCGATAGCCTGCGCGCGGCGATTATCTTGCGTCGCGCCGAAGGGATCAAACAGGCGCAGGTGGCCCGGGAGCTTGGGGTCAGCGTGGCGTGTGTGAACAAGTGGTCGCAACGCTTCGAACGCGACGGTTTGGACGGGTTGCAGGATGCGAAGGGCCGCGGGCGACCGCCCTCTCTTCCCTCCGATAAGGTCGAGCAGGTCATCACCGCTGCGACGCAGCCGCCGAAACCGCGTACGCGGCGGACGGTTCGCACCATGGCTCAAGCCGTGGGGATGTCGCCGGACAGCGTGCACCGCATCTGGAAGGCCAACGACATCAAGCCCCATTTGACCAAGACCTTCAAGGTGTCCAATGACAAGCGCTTTGAAGAGAAGTTTTGGGATGTGATCGGACTGTATCTCGATCCCCCCGAAAAGGCCCTGGTCCTGTGTTGCGACGAGAAGTGCCCGTGTCAGGCGTTGGAGCGCAGTCAGCCGGGCTTGCCTTTGGGCGTGGGGGAGCTTCGCACCAGGACGCACGACTACAAACGCCACGGGACGATCACCCTGTTTGCCGCGTTGAACTACCTGGACGGCAAGCTCATCGCGCGCACCGAGGAGCAGCACACCCACGTGGAGTGGCTGCGTTTCCTGAAACAGATCGACCGAGAAACCCCGAAGGAGTTGGATCTGCACCTGATCGTCGACAACTACAGCACGCACAAAGAAGACAGGGTCAAACAGGGGCTGTCTCGGCACCGGCGCTTTCACCTCCATTTCACCCCGACCGGTTCGTCCTGGTTAAACCTGATCGAACGCTTCTTCGGCGAACTGACGCAGGACGTGATCCGCGATGGCAGCTTCTCCAGCGTCAAAGCGCTGGTGAAAGACATCGAAAGCTATCTGGCCGAGAGGAACCGGAACCCCAAGCCCTACAAGTGGAAGGCGCGAGGCGAGGACATCCTGCGCAAGATCCAACGCGCCCGGCAGGCGCTGGAAGCCGAGCGGGGTTAATTCCTTCCATTTAACGGACACTACACTAGGCACCCGGTCCCCACAAGCTAGCATGTTTACGGACAACGTGGATGAAGGTACGCCGCACGTTCAGCGGCAAATCGGCGATTGTTCCTATCTACTCAGGGAACGTACTGTGGACAACCCCCGGGACCTGACGAATGATCAGCGCCGGAGTTGGAGGTCCTTTATGAGCTGCACATATCCTTCCGGATGTTTTTTCTGGTAATACTTCTGCAGCCGCCTCCGCCGGCCAATTAATTGCAGCAATCCGCGACGAGTCGCAAAATCCTGCCGGTGAGCCTGCAAATGGGTCGTGAGATTCCCGATCCGTTCCGACAGGATCGCAATCTGCACGGCCACAGCCCCGGAGTCGGTTTCGCTCTTTCCGTATTTCACGGTTAGTTCCCTGGCTCGCTCTGTAGTGATGGACAAAGTCTGTCTCCCTTGAAAATCGAATTTTGTTACCCCTTACAGGCAGTTCATTCTGTGGACCGGATTACCTCTCGTGCTATCTCTACGTCCCTTCCCAGCTGTTCGACCAAGGTATCGAGGTTGGGAAAGCGCCGTTCGTCTCGCAATTTCTTCACTGTCCGGATCCGCAAGGTCTTCCCGTACAAATCTCCGGCGAAATCGATGATGTGGGCTTCTACGGCCAGCTCGCCCGGCGAGAATGTCGGCCTGACTCCCACATTAACGACCGCAGGATATTCAATCTCGGCACCTTCCCAGGCGGCCATAGCGGCATACACTCCGCTACCGAGCATCTTTTCGATGTCTCCCTCAACATCGAGATTGGCAGTAGGAAAACCGAGCGAACGCCCGCGACCTTCGCCAACTACCACTTTACCCGTCAGCATGGGCCTGCTGGCGTGTATCCGAAAACCGGTGCGGTCAAGGTGCTATTCCTCAACTCCACCCGGAAGGAGGACCTTGGACGGCCGTAAACTCGACCGACTACCATCAACCCAGGATCCCAGACCGCACAGGCGTTCCGCCTCGTCATAGACCGCGCATGTCTCGGCGTTTGCTTCCCTTTCCGCGCCAGTTTCGGGCGCTGTCTCGCTAACGAATTCAGCAGCGATGGTTCCGCCGTGCAAAAACGTTTTGATTTGACTGCTCGACAGCGTAACCGCAGGGAGAGAACTCAGCGCGCGGGAAGTCGGTACGAGTAGTTCCTCGAGCCGACTTCCATCAAATGCCTTCTGCACTTCATCCACGGTCACGGCAACCGACAGATCCATGTTCCCGACTCTCGTCCTACGCAGGTCGGCCACATACGCACCGCAACCCAGAGCGGCGCCGATATCCCTTGCCAGCGAACGAATGTAGGTCCCCTTGGAGCAGACAACACGCATTTCGAAGTCCGGATATTCACACTTCAAAGCCTCAAGCTGCAAAATACGAACCGATCTTGCTGGTATCTCAACCACCTTTTTCCGGCGTGCCAGATGGTAACTGCGAACACCGCCCACCCTCACAGCGGAGTATGCAGGCGGGATTTGTCTGATCTCACCGCGAAAGCGGACCAAGACCGCTTCGACGTCATCCCGGCTCGGAATTCGCATTTCAGCTACCGGTTCGATAACGCCCTCGGCATCTCCCGTATCGCTCGTGGCTCCGAAAAACAAGCGCACACGGTATTCCTTGTCGGTCCCTGCAATTGCTTCACTCAGTCGAGTGTAGGTGCCAAAACAGAGAACAAGTACCCCTGTTGCAAGCGGGTCGAGGGTACCGCAGTGACCGATGCGGTGCAACCCGAGGATCCGACGCATCCGGGCGACAATATCATGCGATGTCGGCCCTGCTTCCTTGTCAATGATCAGAATGCCTCGACTGGCCTTCATCCCCGCTGCTGGCAGATCCTGTTGTGGACATCGCCGTTTCTATGAGAGCCGTCAGTCGCGCCGCCCTCTCCGAAGTGTCGTCGTAGGCCACACTGACTTCAGGAATCTGACGCATCGAAATACGTTGCGCGATTTCACGCCGGATATGGCCGAGGGCATTCTCGAGTGCCGCAACCGCCTCTTTCTTCTCCTCCTCCGAGCCCAGAACACTTACGAACATTCGCGCGTGTTTCAGATCCGGTGACACCTCCGCGTCGACTACGGTAGCCGATCGGATGCGGGGATCTCTAAGGTTCCTAACAATGTCACTGAACTCGCGGTACAGCGATTCGCGAACCCTGCTTGCCCGGTGTGACACACCCATCGTTTTTGGGGCTACCGTTCCTCGACCGAAGCGTCCAGCACCTGCACCCTGCCATCGTCCTCTATGTATCGGATCGCTTTGGAGATCACCTCCTCTGCGGGATCCATTCCATTGCTGACGACGGCGAAAGCCACGGTACTGCGCTGCCAGAGTTCGTTGAAGCCGACTTCTGCCACGGAGGCGTTGAAGCGGTTGTGCAGGCGATCCTTGAGACTCTTCAAAACCTGTCGTTTGTCTTTCAGCGATCTGCTCTCAGGCAGGTACAGCTGAACTTCACCTACCAATACGATCACTTTCCGGTACGGTCATTTTCCGATGGGGAGGGGATCAAAGGGAGCGAGCTGATTCCACTACTTCGATGACTTCAAGAGAGTCCCCTTCGACAATGTCGGGAAAACCGGCTACTGCTACGCCGCACTCGAACCCCTCGAGCACCTCTCGCACGTCGTCCTTAAAGCGCCTCAGCGAAGCAACTCCGCCTTCAAAAACCGACTCGCCACGGCGCATTACACGGACCCTGTTGTTTCGGGTAATCTTGCCGCTCTGGACATAACAGCCGCCGATCTTGCCATCCCGGGAGGAGGAGAAGATCTGTCGAATCTCAACGGTTCCTATGACGCGCTCCTGGAGCTCTGGAGCGAGCAATCCGGAAAGCGCGGAGCGCAACTCTTCGAAGATTTCGTAGATGACCTCGTAGTTGCGAATGTCGACGCCGTCTCTGGCGGCAACTTCCCGGGCCTTCGCCTCAGTGGGCACGTGAAAGGCAATTACGATCGCGTCCGACGCCGCGGCTAAAAGCACATCCGATTCCGATACCCGGCCGACCCCGCTGTGAATGACCGAAATGCGCACCTCTTCATGGGTTATACTGCCTAGCTCCTGGGTTATCGCCTCGACGGAACCATCGACATCCGCCTTAACGATGACCTTGAGTTCGTTGATTTTCTTTTCTTGGATCTGGAACTGAAGATCGCCCAGCGTCATTCCGCGACTGCTGCGGATTTCATGCTCGCGTTTGATTTGCTGCCGCCTCTGGATGATTTCACGGGCCTCCCGCTCGGATGGCGCCACCGCGAAGGTGTCACCTGCTTGAGGTACTCCGCTTCCACCCAGGACCATTACAGGAATGGACGGCCCTGCCTCCCGGACTCTCTGCTGATCCTCGTCGAACAGGGCTCTCACCCGACCGCCGTACACCCCGGTTACAAACGGATCCCCAACGCGCAGGGTACCTTCCTGCACGAGCACGGTTGCGACCGGGCCCCTGCCCTTGTCCAGTTGGGCTTCGATGATCGTACCACGACATCTCCTGTCTCGAACTGCCTTGAGTTCGAGGAGTTCGGCTTCCAGGATCACCAGTTCGAGCAGCTTGTCAATTCCCTGCCCCGTCATAGCTGAAATCTCGGCGCACGGCACCTTGCCGCCCCAATCCTCCAACAGGACACCGCGCTCGCCCAGCTGCCGCCTGACCTTGTCGGGATCGGCAGTGGGCAGATCCATCTTGTTTATGGCTACTACTATGGGAACCTGGGCGGCTTTGGCATGGTCAATGGCTTCGACCGTCTGGGGCATGACGTCGTCATCGGCGGCAACGACCAGAACCACTATATCGGTGACCCGCGCGCCGCGGGCGCGCATCGCCGTGAAGGCAGCGTGCCCCGGGGTATCAAGGAAAGAAATGGCTTGGCCGTCGGGGGAGTGCACCACGTAGGCGCCGATATGCTGAGTGATTCCGCCCGATTCACCCTCGACCACATCGCTTTTCCGCAAGAAATCGAGCAGGGACGTTTTACCGTGATCGACGTGGCCCATCACCGTGACAACCGGCGGTCGCGGTTCGAGCTCTCCGGTTACTTTCTCTTCGAGGCCGAGATCCTCCTGCAGTTCCTCCTCCTCCTCCTCCTCTTCTTCCACCGGCCTTGCTACAAAACCAAATTCGTCCGCGACTGTAACGATCGTGTCCATGTCGAGGCGCTGGTTGATAGTTACAACCACTCCCAGCTGCAGACAGGTAGCGATCACCTCAGCGGAACGTACCCCCATCCGTTCAGCCAACTCCCCGACCGTGGAGAACTCCCTGACCCGGATCTGTTGCGCCCCGTCTCCGTCTCCCCCATCGCCCTCCTCGCCGCCCCCGCGATCATAGCGCCGCCGAGTCCGGCCTTCGGCGATCTCACTCAGCGTTTTCCGGACGTTGTCTTGAACCGACTGGGTATCAGTCTGCCGCTGGCGCCTTGGCCTTCCTCCTCCGCGCCAACGACCGCTCATGTCGGAAGCGGCGTCAGGGGCGGTTTCCCCAGGTTTGCCGGATGACTCCCGGGGCTCGGGGCTATCGCCGCGTTTTCCCCGTCGCTTTGAGCGCCTGCGATCCCCCTCTTCTTTCGTCGGGAGGGGAGTTATTCCGGGAGCACGTTGCCGTCCGATAATCTCGCGCACGCGCTGGCCGGCTCCGCGTTCTCCCGATCCGGGGGCATCACTTCGCGTCCGTCCGGCTCGGGCTTGCCGCTCCTGTCGGCGTCGAGACTGTTCTTTCTCCTTTTGTCGCTGCACTTCCTCCTTGGAGGCAGTTTTCTCTTCCTCGATTTTCCGCGTTATCGCCTCGGTCATCTCGGGAGTCACGACGCTCATGTGGCTTCTGACCTCGTGACCAAGCGACTTGAGCATCGAGATCAGCGCGTCACTCGATAGCTTGATTTCCTTCGCTACCTGGTAAATCCTGCGTTTTTCCAAAAGGAGATCCGCCCTTTATTCACTCGCTTCGGTTGTTCGCTTTTTCGTTCGCCGGGGCTGATTCATCGCTCCGGGTGGCATTGGTCGGAACTACCCCCGCCCCCGACGCGTCTATGTCCGAAACTGCGGTTACAGCATTGGTCGTATTGGTGGTGCCAAGCACGCCTGCAGCTTCATGTCCGGTGTCATCGGTATGACTGGCTGACGACTGCGGCACGCCAGGGGCATCGGGGGCTCGTGCTGACCCCTCGCTCGCCTCCGAGGCTTCCCTTACGGCTGCTTCCTTTGCAGCGGCAGCTTCCATCGCTTCCAGTTCCTGAATCGTCGCAGGTCGCAACTCTTCCCCGCGCGCCCCGGCCGCTTTCACGTACGCTTCGGCCTTTGCTTTGAGCTTGGCAGCAAGAGCTCCATCTTCGCCTTCGAGACCGGGCACGGTCTGCAAAAGTTTGACCTCTACCTCCGCGATCGCCCGGATCGAGATAAACCCGGAACTCGCCAAACTGATTGCTATGAGCTCGCTGACTCCTTCCAGCTCGCGCAACTCTTGCTGGCTCTCATCGATTCGCCGCCGACGGGCTTGGTACTCTTCTTCCGTTAGTATATCAAGTCCCCAACCGGTCAGCTGCACGGCGAGACGGGAATTCTGCCCGGACTTTCCAATCGCCAAGGACAGCTGATCCGTTTCCACGATAACAGAGGCACGTTGGCGCCGCTCGTCGACGATGACACGAGAAATCGCAGCGGGACTGAGTGACCGGGCTATGAATATCTGAGGTTCGTCAATCCAAGGCACGATATCGATCCGCTCACCGCTGAGCTCCCTGACGATGGCCTGTACCCGGGATCCCTTAACTCCAACACATGCGCCGACGGGATCGACCCTTTCATCATTGGAGCTCACCGCGATTTTCGCCCTTTCACCCGGCTCCCTGGCGACTGCGTGTATCTTCACGATACCTTCCGCAATTTCGGGCACCTCGATGGAAAATAGCTTGCGCAAGAATTCGGGATGGGTGCGCGAAAGCAGCACCTGAGGGCCGCGGCTCGACTTGAGCACTTCATAAATATACCCGCGAACGCTGTCTCCTTGGCGATATCTCTCTCGCCGAATCTGCTCCTTGAGGGGAATCGCCGCTTCGGCGCGCCCGAGGTTCATGAGGATATCGCCGTGGCTGATCTGTTGAACGATCCCCGATTCGATCTGAGTCAATCTACCACTGAATTCGTCGTAAATACGGTCGCGCTCGGCCTCGCGCACCCGCTGGACAAGAATCTGCTTGGCTGCCTGAATCGCATTGCGACCGAAATCGGCGAGGTTCAACTCTTCGAAGACGACCGACCCTAGCTGCGCCTGCTTGTCGATTTGACGCGCATCTTCCAAGTCGATTTCTAGTTCCGGCTCATTGACATCTTCAACCACGGTCTTGCGAGCGAGAACTGCCATATGGCCAGTATCGGCATTGAGTTCGACCTCGAAGTTGTCGGCATTTACAAAACGCTTTTTTGCCGCCGAGACCAGCGCGTCGGTCAAAGTCTCGATAACCAGCCGGCGATCCACGTTCTTCTCTCTGGCTATCTGACTAAGCGCTTCGACAACATTGATGTTGTTCATCTGTCTCCAGGAAATTTTGAATTGCCCATTCCGTGCGTTGCAGGCTTTAGAGGCCGGTCAAACCGGAATTCGAGGGTTACCGGTCCAAACTACATTACTACTCTGACAGGTCCAAACTACATTTCCACTTCAATCGTTGCCTTCGCTATTTCCGAGCGAGGGATGCGATCCACCACCTCTATCTCGATCTGCAACTCGATCGCGTCGGGGTCCCAATTGGCCAGCCGCCCCGAAACAGAGCGTCCTGAATGGAGCAACACCTTCAATTGTCTTGCCGAGGCTCGCACGAAGTCGCTGTCGGTGACGAGGGGTCGGTCAAGGCCGGGAGACGTAACCTCAAGTCGATAGCGACCAGAAACCGGATCTTCGACATCGAGCAGGTCGCCAATCTCCCGGGAGATCGACTCGCACAGGTCAAGCGTGATCCCCGGATCTTTGTGTACTAGCACACGGATGGAGCGCGAGTTTCTCTTTCCAAAAACCCCTACGTCCACCAGCGATGCCTCGTATTCGGCGACAACCGGCTCAACAAGCACAATCAGGAGCTGCCGAAGAGCCTCTGGATCAGGGTCGAGTTCACGATGGCGGTGAGAATAAGTCTCCTGCGTATCAGGTCGCCGACTCACTGTCAACCTGCTCCAAGGGGGGAACGCCTCCAATGCAGGGAAGTTCTGATGAACAATCGGGCTTCAGAATCAGAAATAGACCTATCAAAGGTAGAGGCTTGCTTGGATTTAAGCAAGATTGGATTGTACAGATACACAGGTATTGCCTATAATCCACTCTGGTTCAGCGCGTTGTCAGAAATAGAACGGCAGGAATTCTGGTCACGAAAGCAGCTTCAGGAGGCTCTCAAGCTCAGTTCGCAATTCGGACAGGAACTGGAAAACCTGCCTGTTATCAGTCTGCCCATTGGAGACCGCCCTAGGGGTCGAGCAAGCCCCTGCAGACACCCTTGCGGGTCGCTTGCCTGCAGGGGCTTGCAATGCGGTCGAGACCTCTACCTCTCCTGCACTAAGAAATGCCCTCAACGACTCACCGGCTCTGCGGACAAGCTCCGGTTCGCTCTTCAGTTTCTGCCGTGCACCGCGGGTCGAATAGCGATCATGGTGCAGAAGGCGCTTAATAAGGAGTATGATGCCGATATCGCGTTCGCGATAGGCGCGGTTCTTTCCGCGCACCCGGCGCGGCCTCAGACAGGAAAATTCCTTTTCCCAAGCGCGCAAGGTGTACTGCGGCAACTGGGTAATCTCTGCAACCTCGCCAATGCTGTAGTAGAGTTTCGTATCCAGAGCGCGTCTGGATTCAGATGATCCAAATGGAGACACCTGTATTGAAAACTCCTAATTTGCTGATTTCCGTTTGTCCCGTCGGCTTCGCCAGAAGATTTTGAGAGGAGAACCCATGAAATCAAATTCCTCCCGTAGGCTTTTTTCCAGATTTCGAGAGTAGGAATCGGACACCAGTTCGGGATGATCTGCAAAAACGACAAAAGAGGGCGGCGATATTGCCTGTTGTGTAGCGTACAGAATTTTTACAGCACGGCCACTTCCGCGAACTGGGCTTTTCGCCGTGACTTGCCCAAGGAGCCTGTTCAGACGTGCAGTGGGCACTCGACGCCGCCGGCTATCGAAGACAGCAGCGGCTGTTTCCAAACATCGAGAGACCCGGCTCCCTGTCAAGGCGGAAAGAACGACAACCGGAAAATCCCGCAGGAATGGGTACCGATCTCGGATGCGGTTGGCGAACTGTCCGGCGTCCTTCGGGTAGTCTACGACATCCCATTTGTTTACCGCGACTGCCAGCCCGCTGCCGGAGTCCAAGATCTTTGACATGATTCGGGCGTCTTGCGTCGTGACCCCCTCGACGGCGTCGATGATCGCCAAGGTGACATCGGCCTGTTCTACCGCACGCGCCGCGCGTAGCGAACTGTAGTACTCCACCCGGTCATCTATCCGACGGCGTCGGCGCACCCCAGCTGTGTCCATCAGCAGGAAACGGCGTCCCTCCCAGTGGATGCGGATTTCGGTGGTGTCGCGGGTGGTACCCGGCCTTTGGTGGACGATGGAAACCCGAGAACCGGCGAGTCTATTCATCAATGTTGACTTTCCAACGTTTGGCCTGCCGGCAAGTACGACCCGGATTGTATCCTCCTCTTCCCCGGACCCGGAGGGGGCTTCCGGGACATCGAATCGAGCTGTCAGGAGATCGAGAAGGTCCCCTGACAGCCGCCCGGATGCCGCCGAAACTGGGATCGGTGTCCCCAACCCAAGGTTGAAAAAATCCCCCAACAAGGCATCCTCCTGCCCAGGGTGATCGAGTTTGTTGATGACAGGGAGGGACTCTACTCCGCTTCGTCGCAGTACCTCGGCGACCTCGCAGTCGGTAGCGGTGGCACCGGAAGTGGCGTCGCACACCAGCATGACAAAATCGGCTTGCTCAACAGCGAACTCTGTCTGCTCCCGCACCGCCGATTCAATGGCATCCTTTGAAAAGGGAACGAATCCGCCCGTATCCATCAGGGAAAAACGGCTGCCATTCCACTCAACCTCAACGGCGATGCAGTCCCTGGTTATTCCGGGGTGATCGTCGGTAATTGCCTGCCGCCGACGTGCAAGCCTGTTGAATAGCGTCGACTTGCCGACATTCGGACCGCCCACGATGGCCACAAGGGGCCGTAGCAATCCGATCGGATGGTCCCCTTCCGTCGATTTACCGCTCATCTTCCCGGGGCCACGCCTCTTTGCCGGACCCGACGAAAAAGCCGAGCTCGGACAGCTGCCTGCCGTCGCCGCATGAACGCACCGCCGAGGAACTACCCTTCCCAAGAAGATTGCCCAGTCCGCGAGCGAGATCGTACTCTCCGATCGAGACCGGGATTCCTGTAGCAGCCTGCAGATCGGCAACTGTCATATCGTCGATCGTCAGGCCATCCCCGTTAATGCAGTTCGGAGGCAGTATCGCCAGATCATACGGGCTGCATTTCAATGCGGCGATGATATCTCGACCCGTCAGGAGGCCGGAAACGCTTATTCCGTGCCCGAAGAAGTCGTTTTCGATTGGAACAAGAGTTGCCTGGGGTAAGGCGAGGCGCTTCAGCTCGTCGACGACGGGAGCCAAAAACCTGGCCGCCAAGGTTCCGGTTATCAAGGCCATTCGCACTGGGATCCCCCAACTATCACCCCGGACGGCAAGATCTCGGAGGTAGAACTTTCCTTGTTCCCAACGATCGAGAAACGTTCTCACCATACCGATGCCATTTTCTATCTGGGGAAAACTGTCGTAGTAACGGACCTGCGGCGGCGGACGTCCACTGAGCAGAAAAAACTCGTCGGCAGCATAGATGAAGCGCTCTCCGAGTTCGCTGACAAACCGCGAACCCCAAGTCTCAGCAGCATTCAGGTATTCGATTGCAAGTTCTGGAGTAACCGTCCGCAGCCTCGGCAAGTGAGAACGGAAACGGGTCAGCCCAACCGGGACCAATGCTACTGAGCGCACACCCGGATAGAATCCGGCCAAGTCACGGACGGTGCGCTCTAGGTGCGCCCCGTCGTTTATCCCGGGACAGATTACGACTTGTGCATGCATTTCAATCTCCTGCTCTGCGAGCAGTCGAATCCTGTCAAGTATCGGGACGGTTGGTTTCCTGCGGCCGAGAAGCTGCTGCCGGAGCTCAGGATCGGTCGCATGAACGGAGATGTACTGGGGCGATAGTCTCTGCTCGATGATGCGGTGGAGATCGGCATCCCTCATGTTCGTCAGGGTCACGTACGATCCGTGTAGAAAGGACAACCGGTAGTCGTCATCCTCAAAGTAAAGACTGCGCCGCAAGCCCTTCGGCATCTGATGCAGGAAACAGAACATGCACTTGTTGTTGCAACGCCTGAGTCGCATCTCATCGAAGTGGATCCCCATATTTTCGCCATGCACCCTGTCGACCTCGACGGTATAAATTTCCCCATCGCGTTCTACTTCGAACAGGAGCTGGAGATCCGCGCTGTGAACCTGAAAGTCGATGAGATCGCGAATTTCCTCCCCATTTACCGCCAAAATGCGGTCTCCACACCGAAAGCCTGCCCGCGCTGCGAGCGAACTTTTTTCGATGTCCTTGACTGAAATCACGGTTTACCTTGAACCCAGTGCATCAACCACGGCCGAACACCTGCCAGAGAAGTGGGGCGAGACGGTAGAGTGTCACGGGCGATCGGATTTTGCCCCCATGCGGAAGATTTCGGGCGACCTGACGAGGCCGCCCCTCCAGTATCGACGGTTTATGGGGAGCGGGCGAGGGGTGGACCGGGCCAGATTCACTGGCAACGGGAAAGCTGTCCCGGCGAGACCCAGACAGGGAGCCCGAAATCAAACCGCTTGAGTCCCTTGGCCAGCTCGATCAGCGCAGCTCCTACTATGGGGGTCGTCGCTCGAATGAAGTGATTCGGTGGGAAAAATGGAGCGGGAGACGGGAATCGAACCCGCGACATCAAGCTTGGGAAGCTTGCGTTCTACCCCTGAACTACTCCCGCTCCCAAAGAGGCTCCCTAACGACCATCGCAAATCTAACAACGGCAAGAAGGATATTGAGACAGCTGCCAATTGAAGCCAACTCTATGTTGTATAACGGGTTAAGATAAGGAATCCAAGTTCTGTGTCAATGTTACCGTCCCCTGAAAATTGGTTGGCGTTTCAGCAGTAGCCTCGACGCCAGAACACCTGAGCTGCGATTCGATCGAACGCCCCTTGTTGCCCAAGGCGGTTGAGATCGAGCCAGCGCAGGCGCCGGTCTTTTTTGAACCAGGTAATTTGGCGCTTAGCATACCTGCGGGAGCGCTGCTTAATCTCCTCAACCTCTCTCGTCAAGTTGGTTCCTTCCTCAAGATGACGGGCCAGTTCTTCATACCCGAGTGATCCGAGACCTGCACTTGATTTAGTGAGTCCCGTTTCCAGTAGCTTGGCGGTTTCAAGCATCCATCCCTTGGCCATCATTTCATCGACGCGGTCATTCACCCGCCGGTACAAGGATTCCCGGTCACGCCACAAACCGAACATCATCGGTGCATCTGCAAGCCCTGTCTGGTAATGCTGTCGCAAGTGTTGCGACCGGTTTACCGAGGTCCCGAGGGAGATCTCAAGGGCCCGCAAGGTACGGGAGGCATCCTTTGGGGATATGCTGGTATAGGCGATGGGATCGAGCTTGCCCAGCTCTTGATGGAGACTTGGAAGGCCTTCTCTTTCCAGTTTCCTTGTCAGAGTTTTCCTGAGATCGGAAGTGGGGATGTCGGTCTCGAACAGTCCGTCCACGAGGGCTGACAGATAAAGACCAGATCCCCCGACCACTATCGGAATAACCCCCAGGTCGTGAAGCGCCAAAATCAGGCGCCGCGCCTCGCGAGCGAATCGGCCTGCACTGTAGTGTTCGTCCGGATCGCAAATGTCGATGAAATGGTGGGCGATCTGCTCCTGGTCTGCGCGTGTCGGCTTGGCAGTACCGATATTCAGGAAACGATAGATTTGACGGCTGTCTACGGAGATGATCTGGCCACTAAAAGCCCGCGCCAATTGGAGGCCAAGGGCTGACTTCCCCACTGCAGTAGGTCCTGCAATTACAATCGTTTCTCGTTTTTCTACGCGATCAGGCAATGGTCGGTCCCGATGACACGATTTCGGGGCAATTTCTTCTGGGCCCCACCCCCTTGAGAGAGGGAACCAATACTCCTGCGATCATTTCTGATCGCAGGAGTATTACGATGGTCGGGGTGGGCGGATTCGAACCGCCGACCCCCTGCTCCCGAAGCAGGTGCGCTAACCGGACTGCGCTACACCCCGAATGCCGACGTTGTGCATGTTGCCTAAATGGTAAAAGGGTCATGAGTCGTTCACCCAAAGAGGGGCGATGACCCATGACCCACATGTGAAAGAATGGTCGGGGTGACAGGATTTGAACCTGCGACCACCTCCACCCCAAGGAGGTACGCTTCCGGGCTGCGCCACACCCCGACGATCTGTCTACCTCAGAAACGGGAAAATGGCGAGCTATACAGGATTCGAACCTGTGACCTCTAGCTCCGGAGGCTAGCGCTCTATCCAGCTGAGCTAATAGCTCGCGGCTGCGACCGGGTTCCGACCGAAGCGACCAAACTCTTACAGAGCGCGCTTCTTGTGTCGATTTTTTCGCAAACGCTTTTTGCGTTTGTGTGTGTTGATCTTATGCCGCTTTCTCTTCTTTCCACACGGCATCTTTCTTTGCTCCTGTCGGGGAACCGCTATTTTCCACTCGGACCCTCAGTTCCTTGGATGGCTTGAAAACGGGCGCTCGACGCCTCGATATCTTTACCTCTGACCCAGTACGAGGATTGCGACCTGTTCGAGGCGCCCTGCTGATGGCTTTGAAAGTTCCGAATCCCCTGATCTCTATGTGCTCTCCGCTCTGCAGCGCATCGACCACCGACTCGATAAAGCCATCGACCACTGCTGCCGTGTCGGTTTTCGTCAAGCCAGTGGCATGGGCGATCTGCCGAACGATTTCAGCCTTGGTCAAGACTGCTCCTCCCTTTGTTCATCTATAGCGCGAAGGCTCGAAACACCCTTCAAGGGCACGATACTTTGAGAAACACCAAGCGCCTTTTTGGTCTCAGATCCCATCCAATGAGCCCACCTCGACTCATTCGAATTCCTTGAGCTGGAGCGGGTATAGATAATAATCAAACCCCCGGGGGTTGTCAAGGGAATGAAATGCTCACGTTTTACGCTATCGCACTCAGGTTCAGACGCTTACGCATCTTCATCTGCAGAGAACCTCCACCGTTTGGAACCGGATTCCCACGAGAAACCAAACATCGACCTGTCACCGGACGGCCATACCACCCATGACGAAAACCTCCTCCAAGTCCCAGAAATCAACTTCCGACTGCAGGAATACGGCCTTGAAAAGAGGGTCTTCCTTCTGGTCCTTGACCTCGGTTACATAGCCGACGGTAATGCCCTTGGGATATCGACCGCCGAGACCTGATGTAACGACGCGGTCTCCTGGCTCGATAATGCTGCTTGCATCGACGTATCGAAGCTGAAACCTCCCCCCAGGAACCCACGAAATTACGCCGTGAGCACGGCCCCGCTGTACTACGGAACTAACCCTGGAACGCATGATCAACTGAACTGTAGAGGTGTTGTCGTCAACGTGAAGTACGTGGCCCGCCAGACCCGCTGCCGTCACCACCGGCTGTCCCGTCTCGATTCCCGCGTCGCTTCCGACGTTGATGACGATGGTGTCGTAGAGCTGGTCAGGGTCCCGCCCAATAACCTCGGCGGGAATCAGGTTCCTGAACGGCCGTCGTTGTGGGAACTCAAGCTCCAATCGCAGGCGACGATTCTCTTCGGCCGCTTCTCGCAGCTGCATGTTTTCCAAGGAGAGACGGACGTTTTCGGCGAGCAAATACCTGGATTTCCTCCCGCTCCGCGAATATCTGGCTACCCTGGAGAATAACCACTGCCCCGTATTCAGGATTGTGGACCGGGAGTACCCGGAAATTGTGTTCTGGTACTCCTCGGGTAGTCCCATCATCGTCAGGGACAGAACTACTGCGAGGAGAATCACGAGATGACTTCTGTGGGCTTGTAGCGCTTTCACGAACAGCCCTGTTTCCGAACTGCAGGCAGCAGAATACCCTGAGCAAGGCGCAGAATCAGTACCCCGGCAGCGTCAGAAAAGAACCTTCTGATAGCGATCGAACTCATCGAGGACACGCGCATTACCGCGCACCACGGCAGAAAGGGGATCTTCGGTGTCCAGATAGGTGGGCAGGCTCGTCGCCTCGATCAAACGCTCGCGCAACCCCCTCAGCTTTCCGCCACCGCCGCTGAGAACCATGCCGCGGTCGAGTATATCAGCGGCCAATTCGGGTGGGGTCCTCTCCAAGGCACGACGCACGCCTGCTATTATCTGCTCGACAGGTTCACTCAGGGCCTCTCGTATTTCTCGGGAATCTACCGTCAGGGTCTTTGGAATCGCGGCGACAAGATCTCTGCCGCGTACCTGGGCTTCCTCTTCGGGTTCAAGCGGAACCGCAGAGCCGATCTCGAATTTCACTTGCTCCGCGTTGCGGGGGCCAATCAACAGATTGTACTTCTTTCGCATCCACTCGATGACCGCGAGGTCCATCTCATCACCTGCAACGCGGATCGATTCGGGAGTCACCATTCCAGAAAGAGCGATAACGGCGATCTCCGTCGTGCCACCACCGACATCTATCACCATCGATCCGACCGCTTGCTCGACCGGGAGACCGATCCCGATGGCGGCGGCCATCGGTTCACTGACCAAGTAGACATCGCGGGCTCCTACCCTCTCGCAGGAATTCCGCACTGCCCGTTTCTCCACCTGCGTAGCTCCGGAAGGAACGGAGACAATTATCCTGGGCCGCACGAACAGCTTGTTGCGCTGCACTTTACGAATAAAATGCCGAATCATCTCTTCGGTGACTTCGAAATCGGCGATGACGCCATCTTTCAAAGGCCGTATCGTCTCGATCTCGGAATTCTCACGGCCCATCATCTCTTTGGCTTCGGCTCCGACAGCAATGGTCTTCTTCGTAATGATGTGCCGCGCCACGATGCTCGGCTCGTTCAATACGATACCCTCGCCCTTGACGTAAATCAGAGTATTGGCGGTACCGAGGTCAATTCCGATGTCGTTGGAAAGAAATCCGTTCAGGAAAGCCATTGCAGTTGCACTCTTCCTCTTCGCGTTCGGTCTTCAAAAACAGCCGTTTGTTTGAATTTTCGGGGCTTTGTAGTTCGACTTCCAGTTTGCCGACGGGCGGGGCAGAACGCCGACACCCCCCGCAGCCCTTCCAAAAATTCCGGGGATCCGAAGGGATGACTCGCCACGAAAAGCGTCTACGTGGAGGTGCAAAACGGAGCGCCGGAACCTCCATTTTCGACATATACGATGGGCGCGGAAAGATAAGGACACCGATCGGGTTCGCCAACTGGCAAGATTTTCGCATATAATTCGCATATAAGATGATGCTAACCTTATATTATTTCACGGCATAGGCAGTCTCAGTCCCGATCACCTGCGCCTAGTACTGACAATTCCAAAAGTCGCAAGGGAGGCTCCAGAATGAACCGCGCTGCCCGCTCCGTGCTACGAAAAATCGGCACCGATCCCAGTCTCGAGGCGGAACGGGAGCGACGTCTCGAACGGGAAACGGATGACGCCAAGAGTCGCCTAAGCGAGCTTCGTCGCGCATCGGGTGCCGGCGAACCGGATGGATTGAGCCAAGTTCCCGAAGAAATGCTGAGCGAATCCGAGAAACGCCACGAGAAATACAGGCGTCAGCAGGAGGTCGCCGGCCGGTTCGCCCCGGCAGCTGAACGTCTTCCGATCATGACTTCAGACGAGCGCAAGGAGCGGGACAAGGATCGTCCGAAGTGGAAGGCGACCAGCTTCGAAGGTCCAATTGAGAAACTGATCGAGAAATACGATCACGATCTCGACGAGGTTCAGCGACACCTCACCCTTGGGCAGTCCATGAAATACGAGTTCACCGAGGACGGCAAGGTCCTTGACTCCGAGGGCAACATCATATTCGACGAAAAGATTCGCAAGTCCCCGTAGCGCACCAACTCCCAATGGTGCCGAACAACCAGCACGTAACTGCCACCCCGACCTTCCCTCGCACGGCCTGAATCTCACCCGCTTCATACTCCCAGTTTGTTCTGTTGCTCTACTCTGCTGCAACGAGATAGGCGAGTCACCACCCCGCCCATCGGAACGGATCGGGCTACTTGCGAAACGCGGCCGGAATCAGCTCGAAAAGGGAGAACCGGTTGGGGCGATTGCAAGCTTTCGCATGATCCTGCACATCGATAGCCTTAACGTCGACGCCCTGGCGGGACTAGCTGATTCGTTTCACCAGCAGGAACGAACGGAATTGGCCTACAAGTATCGGCGCAGGGCGACCTTCCTCACCTATTCTCGAGGTCGCAATGCCCTCGCCAACAACAAGTTGGGCGAGGCGATCGCAGCCTTTGAGCGCACTCTTGCGATCGAGCCGCACCATCCGCTAGCTTCAATAGATCTCGGGGAAATCGCCCTCAAAGGGGGCCGGAGGGAAGAGGCTCTACAGCATTTCAGAAGCGCTACCGAGTCCGCTCCCAACTACTCCCCCGGATTTGTTCATCTTGGCAGCACCCTTGCCGAAATCGGGCGCCAATCAGAAGCACGGGCGGGGTACGAACGGGCAATTGAACTCAACATCAACTCCCTCGATGCCTACATCGGCCTCGGAAAGGTGCTGATCGCATTGGAAGAACCCCAGCTCGCCTTAGAGCAGTTCGACAATGCCTTGCTGGTCGATCCGCAATCGGCTGAGGCGAAATCGGGCCGGGATCGGGCAATGGAGGCCTTGTGACGCAGATGCCTTGTCCCGCGACTAACGGGATCGGGCCGCAGCATGCCTTCGCGAGCGAATTCCTCGTTCTCTCTCTCCGATCCTCGCCCATTTCCCCAATTTCCAGCCTGCCACCGAAGTTTGGACCACATCCGAACCGGTGAACCTCCTCGCATACGCCCGCCCGGGGCTGGTGAGAATCGTGGCGGTATTCGCTTTCGGAGCCATTCTCGGCTGCGGCTTTCAGGTTGGCGACCTTCCCTACTTCTGGCATCTCGCAAAAGGCCAGTTGAGCCTGATTCTCGACTGCCGACCGATCCCGGAACTGGTCCGGGAAGAATCTGTTGGCGCGACCGTAGTCGAAAGGCTCAAGTTCGTGTCCGACGTAAAAGCCTTCGCTTTCGAGATCATTGGGCTGACTGCCTCCGACAACTACAGCTGTTATGTCGACACCGAAGGCCGACCCGTGCTCTGGAATACAAGCGCCTCGCCACCGGACCGCTTCGAGCCCTACCAATGGCACTTTCCCATCGTGGGATCCGTACCCTACAAGGGATTCTTCCGGCGCGAACTGGCGATGGCGGAAAGCGATTCCCTCAGAGCCCGCGGGTACGACGCCCTTATGCGACCGGTCACGGCCTACAGCACACTCGGATTTTTTGCCGACCCGGTGCTCAGCACCATGCTGCAGTATCCGGAGGATGCCCTGGCGGACCTGATCATACACGAACTCACCCACTCTACGATTTACGTTCCCGATCACACGGATTTCAACGAAAGCCTGGCGACGTACGTCGGAAACGTCGGCTCTCTTCGCTTCCTTGAGCAACGCTACGGCGTCGGCAGCGAAAGGGTGGCCGAGGCGCGGGCTCGTCGCGCCGATGTCGAGCGGTTCCGGCTATTCATGCAGGAGGTGGTCGCTGGCCTCGACAGTCTCTACAACCAGCAACTGCCACGGGAACAGGTGCTTCGCCTGCGGACCGACCTCTTCAGCGCATGGCAGCGGCGGTTCGAAGCAAAACTCTTGGAGTTTTCGGACCCTTCGCGGTACCGGGGATTTCTTGAATGGGAACTTAACAACGCCCGCCTCCTATCCTATCGACGCTACAACAGCCGCCTGGAGCTCTTCGCCGAATTGTACGGCTTGACAGGAAACGATCTGCGCCAATCCTTGGAGTTGCTCAAGGATTGCGAGAAGGCCGAGGATCCCTGGAGTTTCGCGGAGGATATCCTTTCTCGAGTTCGCGACCTCGGCGCCCCCAGCAAGACCTGATGGAGGAAGTATGAAATCGGTGCTTGATCGATTTCGTCTCGATGACTCAGTCGCCATGGTGACCGGGGCCAGTTTTGGACTTGGAAAGGCCATGGCGGAGGGTCTGGCGGAAGCTGGAGCGGATGTCGTCGGGATCAGCCGCGAACGGGCCAATCTTGCCGAGGTCGAGCAGGCGGTCGAAGCATCTGGGGGCCGTTTTCTCGCCCTGGAATGCGATGTCGGCGACCGACGCCAGCTGCGGGAAGTCGTATCCGTGGCCCACGACTGGCAGAAACGGCTGGACATTCTTATCAACAACGCCGGGATCATCCACAGGGATGCTGCCGCGGAACACCCCGAAGAAGCCTGGGACGAGGTCCTGCGCGTCAATCTTGACGCCGTCTGGTTCGGCAGCCAGGCAGCGGGCAAGCTGATGCTGCAGCAGGGTCGCGGGAAGATCATCTCCACTGCCTCAGTGCTCAGTTTTTCTGGAGGGATTCTCGTTCCCGGGTACGCCGCCAGCAAAGGGGCTATCGCGCAGCTGACCAAGGCGCTGGCCAATGAATGGGCACCTCACGGCGTCAACGTAAACGCCATTGCTCCCGGTTACATGGTTACCCGGAACACCACCGCTCTGCGGGCAGACAGCTTCCGCTCGCAGGCGATTCTCGAGCGCATTCCCGTGGGGCGCTGGGGAGATCCGGATGACCTCAAGGGGGCCGCGGTTCTGCTCTCCTCCGCAGCAGGCGACTACATTCACGGCCACCTGCTGGTAGTCGACGGAGGCTGGTGCGCCCGGTAGCTCAGGAATCCTCATGCACAGCTACATCCGGACTCTCTCCTATCTAATGGTACTAGCCGCGCTGGCCTCCACCGGGTGTGGTTACGCCCGGAGCAGCCTCGCAGAAGCACTGATGGCCGATGTTGCCGCGGCCACGGCGAAACACGATGACGTCACGCTCGTTTCCCAGGCAATTCCGACGTTTCTGCTGCTGCTCGAGGGAATGATCGAAGACGACCCCGACAATCGCAGACTCCTGATCGAAGCTGCAAAGGGATATACCAGCTACGGTGTCCTCGTCGAGGCGGAAGACCCGGAGCGCGCCCTGCGGGTATACAGCCGCGCCAGGGATTTCGGTCGCCGCGCCATGATGCTGAACGACCGTGCTGCTGCGCTCTTGAATGCGCCCTACCGGAATTTTGCAACCATCAGCGAAATCCTCGACCGGAAGGATCTCGAGGCAGTTTTCTGGGCAGCGAGCGCCTGGGGAGCATGGATCAGCCTGAACACCGGATCGATGGCGGCACTGGCCGATCTCCCGCGCGTCATACTGTTGATGGAATGGGTGCTGGAACAGGACGAGACATATCAGGACGGCAGCCCTCACATCTTTCTTGGCGTCTACCACGCCGCCCTCCCCCCGATGCTGGGGGGCCAACCGAAGAAAGCCCGGTTCCATTTTGAGCGCGCCCTGGAATTGACGGAGGAGCAATCGGCCATTGTTTTCGTCCAGATGGCCAAGTTCTTCGCGGTGCAGCAATTCGACAGAGAACTCTACGTCTCTCTGCTGGAGCGGGCTCTCGCCATTCCAGCCGACTCCGCCCCGGAGCTGACCCTGCAAAACGAGGCTGCCCATCGCCAGGCCCGCAGGCTGCTACTGGCCACCGACGATATTTTCTAGAGTGAAAAGCGGGTTAGAAAGAGAAGGCGGACCCCGGTCTGGCACTGTGTCGCCGACACAAGGCGGGCATCCAAACCAAATCTCCTTCACCTCGCCGCGGCCAGCAGCTCCCATCTCCGATTCAACACGCTGAATCGGAGATGGGCACCTGAGTATCACCACCGATCCCCCGAAAAGAGCTGTGAAAACCACCCCAAATACACCAATCTGCAAAGCGCCCTCAGGCCACCTCACACGTAAGCACCTGATCTCCGCGACGACCGCGATAGCAATCGGCCTGACGGGTCTGGCCCATGGGCAAACCCTCAAAATCGCCACCTTGGCCCCGGATGGGAGCGGATGGGTGAAAACCTTGCGCGACATCGACAGCGAGGTGCGAGAGCGCACGAAAAACAAGGTTCGCCTGAAAATCTATCCGGGGGGCGTCCAGGGTAACGAGGATGTGATGATCCGAAAAATCAGGGTCGGACAGCTGCACGGCGGTGGATTCGGGGGAACCGGCACCAGCACGATCTTTCCAGACATGCTCTCCCTCGAGATCCCCTTCCTGTTCCAGGGCTACGACGAGATCGAGCATGTCCTTGCCGGGACCCAGGAGTATTATCGACGCGGGTACGCCGACAAGGGCTACATCCTCCTCGGGTGGTTCGATATCGGTTTCGTGTACCTTTTCTCGCAGCAACCGATCGCCGGAGTAGACGACATTCGCGGTCTGAAGGTCTGGCGGCTGCAGGGTGAGCCGGTAAGCGAGGTCCTGTTCGCCAAGATCGGCGTAACCTCCGTGCCGCTGTCGATTCCCGATGTCCTTCTCGGTTTGCAAACCGGCCTCGTCGAAGTGGTATACACCTCACCGGCCGCGGCGATCGTGCTCCAGTGGTTCACCCGCGTCGGCTACTTTACGACCCTGCCGATCAACTACGTACTCGGCGCCTTCCTCGTCGACCGCCGTGCGTTTGCCAAACTTTCCGAGGAGCATCAACAAATCCTCCAGGAGGTTTCCGATCGCCACATCCGCGCACAGAGGATTCTCAACCGCTCGGAAAATGAGGATGCCCTGCGGGTGACAACCGACCACGGCGTTGTCGCGGTGGACTTTCCCGCCCGGGAGGTGGAACTGTTCAAGCAGGTTGTAGCCCAATCATTGCCCGAGCTCAAAGGTCGCGCCTTCTCCGACGAATCATACGAAATGGTACAAAGGTATCTTGGGGAATACCGGAAGCGTCAGGTCGAGGTTCTACCGGAGGAGTAGAAAAGTGTCAGATCCCCGGGCTCCCTGGCATCACCGCATCGAAGACGGCGTCCTCACCCTCCTGACATTCTCCCTGGTCCTGCTGGCGGTGGGTGAGATCCTGTTGCGCAACCTGTTCGGGCTGACACTGCTGTGGGGGGATCCGGCAATCCGCCACCTGGTGTTGTGGGCGGGTTTCCTCGGCGCGGCCGTGGCCGCCCGGAGTGGCCGGCATCTGCGCATAGACGCTGTTCTGCGGGCCCTGCCCCCTCGCCTGCGGGCGTGGGCGGACGGCCTCGGTTCTCTGTTCGCATGCGGGACCTGCATCCTTCTCTGTCACCTCGCCGTGCGTTTCGTCAACGACGAACGGACCTTTGGCTCCGCCGGGGACTTGGCCGTGCCAACCTGGGTGCTTCAACTCATCTTCCCCGTTACCTTCGCCGTCCTCGCCTTCCGCTTCGGAGTGCAGGGCTGCAGAAACTGGCTCCGGGCAAAATCGCCGGATAAATGGCCGTGACCGCCCTCGCCGCGGTCCTGCTCGCCGCTTCCGGCACCCCGCTGTTCATCATCATCGCCGCGCTGGCCCTGGCCGGCTTTGCGGCCGGCGAGCTCGATCTCACCATCCTCTTCATCGAGATGTACCGGCTCGCCGACACCCCGGTGCTGTCGGCGATACCGCTGTTCGCCTTTACCGGCTTCCTCCTCTCACACAGCGACGCCGCCCGGCGTCTGGTGCGGCTCTCGGAGGAGCTGCTGGGGTGGCTTCCGGGCGGTCTGGCGATCATGGCCCTGACAGTTTGTGCGTTGCTGACGGCTTTCACCGGGGCCTCGGGAATGACTATCGTCGCCCTCGGGGGGCTACTGTATCCGGCCCTGAAAGCCGCCCGTTATCCAGAGCGGTTTTCCCTCGGCCTGCTGACGACCTCAGGATCCCTGGGCCTGCTCTTTCCTCCAAGCATACCGCTCATAATCTACGCCATCGTCGCTGAAACCCCCGTAGACCAGCTGTTCGTCGCCGGGATCCTTCCCGGCCTCATGCTGGTACTGGCCCTTTCGATCTACAGCTACATGGTCGGGAGGCGAACTGCACCGGACCGGCGGCATGCGTTCTCCGCAACCCGCGCCCTTCGGGCAGTGCGCGCCGGCGCTTGGGAGCTCCTTCTGCCGCCGGTGGTAGTAGCCGGCATCTACGGCGGCTACATCGCAGTGAGTGAAGCGGCTGCCCTGAGCGCGCTCTACGTTTTCATAATCGAGGTCGCCGTCCATCGCGAAATCCCGCTGCGCCAACTGCCTGCCATCGCGCGCGATACCATGGTCCTCGTAGGCAGCATCCTCATCCTTCTCGCCGCGGCGCTTGCCTACACCAACTACGTCGTCGACGCCGAGATCCCCACGCGTCTGTTGGCCTTCATCCAGGGGGAAATTTCCAGTCGCTTTCTGTTTCTCATCCTGCTGAATCTCTTCCTGCTGGCAGTCGGATGCATGATCGACATGTTCGCCGCCCTCGTTATCGTGGTCCCCCTGGTCCTGCCGATCGCCGCCGCATACGATGTCCACCCCATTCATCTCGGCATCATTTTTCTGACCAATCTCGAAATCGGGTACTCGACTCCCCCCGTGGGCATCAACCTCTTCATCGCCAGCGCTCGTTTCGATCAATCCGTGCTGACCCTCTACCGGGCATCACTCCCCTTTCTCGGGATTCTGCTGGCGGCCCTGTTGGTCATTACGTACGTGCCGGAATTGAGCCTGTTGTTCGTCGGAAAATAAACAGAAACCGGCAGACGCTGGCTCCCAGCCAAGGAGGACACTTCAGGAGTGGCAAAGATCAAGGAGATTCGCTGCATCAGGAGCCGGGCGGGCGGGCATTGGGTCATCGTAAAGGTGATCACCGACCAGCCAGGCTTGTGGGGGATCGGTTCCGCAAACGACTACCACCACTCTTCTGCCGTGGTAACGGCCATGGAAGAGGTCGTTGCCCCCCGTTTGATCGGCCGCGACGCCGCTGATATCGAGGATATCTGGCAGAGCACCAACACCAGCGCCTACTGGCGCAACAGCTCGATTCTCAATGTCCTCCTCGGAGGCATCGACATGGCACTGTGGGACATCAAGGGAAAAGAGGCCGGCATGCCGGTCTTCGAACTGCTCGGTGGGCGCTGCCGCACCGCTGTGCCCTGTTACGCCCACGCCAGCGGGAACGATTACGAGAGCCTCGGCGACGATATCCAGCGCTACCTCGAAGAGGGGTATCCCGTGGTCCGCTGCCAGATGGGCGGGTACGGAGGGGGCGGTTTCATCGAGTCGGAGCGCGCCGGGCGGCCGAAAGACGCCTGGCCGGCCGCCCAGGTCTTCGATGACGAGGCGTACCTGGAAACCATCCCGAAAATGTTCGAACACCTCCGGGCGAAGCTCGGTTTCGGGCCCAAACTGACTCACGACGTGCACGAGCACCTCAGGCCGCAGAGCGCCGTGGCGCTTTCGAAGCTGCTGGAACCCTACCGCCTGTTCTTTCTCGAAGACGTGCTGCCGCCGGAACAGATCGCCTGGTTCCGGATGATCCGAGAGCAGTGCACGACTCCGCAGGCGATGGGTGAGCTGTTCGTCAACCCTCACGAGTACGTGCCCCTGATCACCGAGCGGCTTATAGACTACGTGCGCGTGCGGGTGTCTAAGGCAGGTGGGATCACCCCTTGTCGCAAGATCGCGGCACTGTGCGAATTCTTCGGGGTTCAGACCGCCTGGCAGGAAGGAGGGGACAACGATCCCGTGAACCAGGCGGCTGCGATGCATCTCGATATGGCTTCCCCCAGCTTCGGCATTCAGGAGGAGAACCACTTCAGCGAAGAGGAACTCGAAGCCTTCCCAGGCCATGCAGTGCTCGAAGGGGGGTACCTGTATCCCAGCGACAACCCCGGGCTCGGCGTCGACATCGACGAGGAGAAAGCATCTTCCCTTTTCGACAGGCCCCGCCCGAGTTACGCCGCCGAGGACCGGCGTGCGGACGGTTCCGTGGTGCGCCCGTAATTCCCAGTGCGTTTCCGGTCGCGTGCGACTATGGCGCTCGCAGGCGGTTTTTCCATCGGGAAGGTTGCCCCATCCCTCCTCGCACTTGCCCTGCTGGGTACCGGGCTTGCGGCCCCTTTCGATCTCCTTTCTCCAGCTGCCCAGCGCGCCCTCGGGGTGACCGTCTGCGCGGTGATCCTTTGGACCGCGCGGCCGATTCCGATCGAGCTGACCTCCCTCCTCCTACTGCTGTTGATGCCTTTGACAGAGCTGCTCTCCTTCAAGGAGACTTTTCAGCCCTTTGCCAATCCCGCGGTCTGGCTCGTATTCGCTGGCTTGGTGCTCAGTCTTGCGCTCAGCTCATCGGGACTCGATCGCGCCCTTGCAGCGAGGGCGAGGTGCCTCTTGGGAGGCAGCAGATTTCGCCTGCTCGTTTCACTTCACGCCTTGGGCTTGGCCGCCGCGATCCTCATCCCTTCCGGAGTCGTGCGGGTCATGCTTCTGGTGCCCTTCGGCGTCGCCCTGATCGAGCGCGGCCGCGGCAAAAACAACCCTCTTCTCGAAGCGACCATTCTGCTGTCGCTGGTCTGCAGCACCTACTACGGGGGCTGTGGCATCCTCACCGGTGCAGTGCCCAACCTCGTGGTCGCCGGACGATTGGAAGAGGCAACCGGTCGCGTTCTCTTCTGGGGGGAGTGGCTGCAGTGGATGTTTCCCGTCATCGGTGTCATGCGCACCTCCCTCTGCGCCGGAGTGGTCTGGCTCCTGTTCGCACGCCGTCTCGCTCCATCCGACTGTGGACAGGAGCTGAGGACCCCTGCTCCCCCCCTGGACAGAAGCCAGCGCCGCGTGCTTGGGATCCTGCTTTCGGGGGTAGCGCTGTGGGCGACCGATACACTGCACCATCTGCCCCCCGTGTACGTAGGACTCGTCCTCGTGATTGTGTGCCTTCTGCCGCGGTGGGGACCGCTTCGTTTGGGTCAGATCCGCGAGGCCAATCTCCCCTTCCTGTTCTACCTCGTGGCGCTCTTCGGGATCGGCACGATCCTGCAACAGAGCGGCTTCACAGGGCTTGCCCTGGACTACATGCTTTCCCGCGCCGACATCGAGTCGCTCCCGGTTCCGGAGCAGCACCTGGCGATAACCGCGGTGGTGCTGCCCCTGGATTTCCTGATGGATATCGCCGCGGTAGCCGCCGTGGTGACCCCGACCATGCTCGAATTCGGCGGCCTGCTCGGACTATCACCGGTGGCCGCTGCCATGAGTGTCGCCATGGCCACAACCCTCGTTTTCCTGCCGTACCAGTCCGCGCCGTTCATGGTCGCCCTTGGGTTCGGGGGTTTCACCATGGGACAGCTCGTGGCTTGCATGATGACCATATCCATTCTCTCTGCCCTGGTGCTGTGTCCCCTGAACGTCCTCTACTGGCAGGTTTGCGGGTTGATCTAACAGAACTTGGATGCGTTTTCGGATGCTGGCGATCTTCTTTTTCAATGATTATTATCTGCCATAAGGGTGGCCGCATTCCCCGAAGGACCGCCCCGGAACCGACTCCAGTCAGGCTTCCTCCTACAATCGCTGAAGCAGGCTTCCCGTATCGTCTCTCCCATCCCTGCTTCAACATCGAAACACCACAATCGCAATGATTGCCCGATGACGGACCGCGTCCCCAACGTCCTGGCCTCTCGCTACGCGAGCCAGTCGTTGTGTTGCCTGTGGTCCGAACGCGGAAAGATTCTGCTCGAACGAGAGCTGTGGATTGCCGTGCTCAAGGCACAGCGCGATCTCGGCCTCGAAGTTCCCGCGGCAGCTATCGATGCGTACGAGCGCACAAAGGAGCAGATCGACCTCGCTTCGATCCGCCGACGTGAAGCCGAGTCCAGGCACGACGTAAAGGCGAAAATCGAGGAATTCTGCGCCCTGGCCGGTCACGAGCAGATCCACAAGGGAATGACCAGCCGCGACCTCACCGACAATGTCGAGCAGTTTCAGATCCTCAGAAGTCTTCAACTAATCGCGCCGAAGTACGTCCACCTTCTCGATTTACTGAGCCGGCGCAGCCGCGAGTGGCAAAACCTCGTCGTCGTCGGCCGCACCCATCACGCCGCGGCGCAGCCGACCACCATGGGCAAACGGTTGGCCATGTTCGGCCAGGAGATGGTGATCGCCTTCCGCCGGCTCGAGGAACTGATCGAGCGCTACCCCCTTCGCGGATTGCAGGGGGCAGTAGGTAGCGGCCTGGATCAACTGACCTTGTTCGAAGGGGACGTCGACAAGCTCTCCCGGCTGCAGCAGATGGTGCTCACCTATCTGGGGTTCCGGGGCCAGCTCGTCGCGGTGGGCCAGATTTATCCCCGCAGCCTCGACTTCGACGTCATCAGCTGCCTTTTCCAACTAGGGGGCGGCATCGCCAACCTTGCGCGCACCCTGCGCCTTATGGCGGGAGCGGAAACCGCCACGGAGGGGTTTGCCGAAGGTCAGGTCGGATCCTCGGCCATGCCGCACAAGATGAACACGCGCAGCAGCGAGCGCATCAACGGGCTGGAAGTTGTCCTTTCCGGGTACGTGCAGATGGCGGCCGGAATGGTCGGCGACCAGTGGTTCGAAGGGGACGTCGCCTGCTCCGTGGTGCGCAGGGTGGCCTTACCCGACTCCTTCTTCGCTTTCGACGGCATGGTCGAAAGCGCCCTGCACGTGGTTGACGACATGGGGGTCTACCCGGCTGCCCTGCAACGGGAGTTGGAGAAATACATGCCCTTCCTTGCCACCACCACCCTGCTGATGGAATCGGTGCGACGGGGTGCCGGTCGCGAGCAGGTCCACGAGGCGGTCAGGGAACTGGCTGTCGACGCGGCCCTGCGCATGCGGGACGGCCGCGAAGCCGACGGCAGCGGGCTGGTCAAGCGGCTGGGAGAGGACGACCGCATTCCACTGACGGCCCGGGAGATAGAGGAGATAATCGACAATCGCGATTTTGTCGGCGGTGCCCCCGACCAGGTGAGTCGCTTCAACGCGGAAGTCGATGCTCTCATCAAACGCTATCCGGAATCCCGGAAGGTTTCGAAAGGCCGCCTTTTGTAGGCGGCCTTTTTTATTGGCGCACAACCAGTTGGAAACCAGGAGGGGGGCAAGCTGGATGAAATACGGACGGGTCTTGTTGAAGCTGAGCGGGCGGGCGGTTTCAGGGGAACGAGAGTTCGGATTCTCTCCCGAGTCACTGGAGCATATTGCCGACGAGATCCTCGCCCTGCATACCCGGGGGATGCAGATCTCGATCGTAATTGGAGGTGGCAACATCTTTCACGGCCATCTCGCCGCACAGTGGGGAATCGAGCGCGCCGAGGCGGACAACATCGGAATGATGGGGACGATCATAAACAGCCTGATGTTGCGAGGCGTCCTCAAAGGGCGCTCCAACTCATCCGTCGAAGTCCGCGTCATGACCGCTATCCCCGTCAACACGGTCGCCGAACCGTTCATTCGCCTGCGCGCCATTCATCACCTCGAAAAGGGCTACATCGTCATCTTCGCCGGCGGCACCGGTAACCCTTACGTCACTACCGACTACACCGCGGCACAGCGAGCTCTCGAGACCCGCTGCGAAGGGCTCCTTTTCGCCAAGAACAGGGCGCGGGGTATCTTCACGGCCGACCCACGGAAGGAACCGTCAGCGCGCATGTATCGCCGCATGAGATATGATACGATCCTGCGCAACAACCTCACCGTAGTCGATCAGCAGTCCGTCATCCTTTCCCGGGACCACCACCTGCCGTTTCACGTTTTCGACTTCGCCGAAAAATCGACGATCGCCCGCCTCTGCTGCGGCGACACCGAAACCGGGACGTTCGTAGGCGATGTCGAAGAGGACGTTGTGGCCTAAGACCCGTTTCCGGCAGGACTCGGGACTGCTCTGCCTACTCCTGGCAACGGCAACATGCTTCTTGGGCTTGCAGGGTTATCCATGCCCGCCGGGAGACAGCGCCAGAAGGGTTGAATCCTTACAATTCAGATATGGACCGGTAGTCTCCGTCGGCGGTTTGTTTACGTCGACCCCCAGAAACGAAGGAGGAATGAATTGTCAGCGGCTGAGAGCAAAGCAACCAACATAACCTGGCACGAAGGCCACGTGGGGAGGCCGCAGCGAGAGGCTCGACTCGGCCAGAGCGGCGTCCTGGTCTGGCTCACCGGACTTCCCAGCTCCGGAAAGAGCACCATCGCCTTCACCGCCGAACACGCGCTCGCCGCCCGGGGCTTCCACGCCTACGTCCTCGATGGGGACAACATCCGCCACGGCCTCAATTCAAACCTGGGGTTCTCCGCGGCAGACCGCGCTGAAAATATCCGCCGCATCGGCGAGGTGGGTAAACTATTCGTCGATGCCGGTATCGTCACGTTGAGCAGCTTTGTGAGCCCCTACCGGGAAGATCGCGATAATGTGCGCGCCAGTCTCGGGGAGGGAGACTTCCTCGAGGTCTTCATCCACACCCCTGTGGAGCTCTGCGAGGAGAGGGACCCGAAGGGGCTGTACGCCAAGGCCAGGGCGGGTGACATCCCGAACTTCACCGGGGTATCGGACCCGTACGAGCCTCCCGAAAACCCCGAGCTGGTGATCTCCACGGCGTCGTGCAACCCGGAAGAAGCAGCTGCAATGCTTCTCGACCTGCTCGCGGAGCGCGGCAAGATCCGCCCGCATCCGCGGAACCGCGGCGGAGATGGTCATGTCTCTGGTTGACCAGGTCCGATTCGATTCTTCAGGTCTGGTCGCGGCAGCGGTAACCGACTGCGAGTCGGGACGCCTGCTCGTTCTCTGCTACATGAACGCCGAGGCCCTCGAGAAGACACTCGCAGAGGGGAGGGTGCACGTATTTCGGCGTTCCCGGGAAGAGGTTTTTCCCAAGGGAGTCGACTCGGGCCACGTGCAGGAGGTCGAGGAGATACGCATCAACTGCGACAACAACTCCCTCGAAATCAGGGTGCGACAGATAGTGGCAGCCTGCGCATACGGCTACTATTCCTGCTATTACCGGCGTTGGGACGAGGGAATCCAGAGATGGGTCGTCGAAGACAAGCAGGTTTTCGATCCAGACGAAGTCTACCGCAAGCGCTAGTTTCATCGTTTGGTGTCCGGGCAGGGAGGACGCCGAAAGAGATGGGGCGAATCGCACGAAAGATACGGTTGGATTGAACCGCGATTTCCCCCTTCAACACAGCAGCGGCCATCTGCGCCTAATCGCGCGTACCAAAACGGTTGTCTCCTTTTTCTCCTTTACCTGCTTCCCGAATTCCCTTTGCGGAACCCCCAATCGGGGTGCCCAGGCTCCTGGCCGGTCTCCCGACAGTTCGGCGATAACCCTCGTGACCCCGGCGTCGCGCTGAGGCAAACACGGGGGGGCCCTATCTGGTGATCGCTTCATCAATCAAACGGCTGGCGCGCTACCTTCTCAGCCTGGGGCTCATGGGGATGTTCCTGTACTGGGCTTTCCGGGGGATCGACTCGCGCGCCTTGTGGGAGTCGGTCAAGCTGATCTCCGCACCCTGGGTCGCCGTCATCGTCGCGACTACACTCGGCACCATCGCCCTGCGCGCTTGGCGCTGGATCGCGCTGATGCGACCGTTCACACGCGAGGTCACCCTGCTGGACGCCTGCCTCGCCCTCCTTATCTGCTACGCCGGCAACACCATCCTTCCCCGCTCGGGGGAGGCTTTGCGAGCGCTGAGTCTCAACTGGAGACGCGGAGTCAGCATCGGCTCCGTTCTGGGAACGGTGGTCGTCGAACGCACCCTCGACATGTTCTGGCTGGTTTTCCTGATCGGAGCAACCATACTGCTGCTGCGCGGACAGAACGAGAAAACCTTTCCCTGGATGGAGCCGCTCGCGCTGCTGGCCTTGGTCGGTTGTATGGTGAGCCTGATCCTGCTGATAGCGGTTTCCGTGTACCGCGACAGGGCCGTCGCCTTAGTCCACACCATCCTCGACCAGCTGTCGCACCGGCTGGCTGAAAGGGTTACCGGCTTCCTCGATACGTTCGTGCACGGGCTTCAGGCACTGCACGCCCGGTCTGCGTACACGGAAATCATGATCGCTTCGCTGCTGCTGAATGCCGGGTACCTGCTGATGATCTACCAGGCCTTCCTCGCCTTCGGATTCGACGAATCTCCCCATTTCTTGGGCATATTGGCTTGCTTCGTAGTCTCGGCGATCTCCTCGCTGGGGATGGTCATGCCTACGTCGGGGGGAATCGGATCATACCACTTCTTTTTCACGGAAGCCCTGAACCTGCTGTACTCGGTTCCGCTAACCTCCGCCCTCGCATGCGCCACCGTCCTGCACGCCATTTCCACGGCGACGTACCTAGCTTTCGGAGGCCCTGGTTTCTTCATCCAGCGCCACCTGAGCAGGAGACCATGCCTTTAGAGGCCGGAGAAATACCGCCTGTCATGTATCGAAGTTCGCCCCCCCCACCCCCGGGGACCTGTTCCGGGGGTGGGGGGGGTAATCGCCTGCAAACATCACGCTCGCAGTTCCTGTTTCGGGAACTTCAGTTAGGGTCGAGGCGACCCGTCCCGGGTTTCGGCTACAGAAAAGCGGAAAGCGGAAACCAGAGCGGGAATCAGAAGACCCAGACGATAAGCATCGACCCGCCTACGTATCCGAACGCCTCCAGCAATCCCGCTCCGATCCTCGGAGTCTCCGCGGTCTGTTCCCCGGCAAGACTCACCCCGGGGGCGAGGAGCAGATCGGTCAGTTTCTTGATGATGTAGAGAGCGACCAAACCGAACAGGACATCCACGGCGAACAATTTCAGGCTCTCCGCCCACCCTGCGAAATCGCCACCGACCGAGATGCTGACGATGTTCCCCATGCCTATCAGAACGCCGCCGAAAGCAAGACCTACCGCAGCGTTGTCGCGCTCGAGCTCGTCGTGGATGCTGTGCGGGGTGGTCCATTCGTACAGCAGTCCCGCCAGCAGCATAACGACCTGGGCAATTGCCCAGAACGCGATTCCGGTCAACCAGGGTCCCGCCCCCTGCTGTATGGACAGAAGAATCAGCCCGTTGGCGATATGCAATCCCGCCTCGACGAAGGCGGTACCGAGGTTCTGGTCCTCGACGACCTCCTTGGTATTGTCGAAATGTGGAAGCAGCAGCTTTTCGCAGGTGAAGCTGGCGACCAGCATCATCGCCACCGTCTGCAGGCCGAAAAGCGCGATGGAGGTCAAGTCGGCCTGCCAGCCCGCGGAAGGGCCGGAGAGCACGCCGCCGAGGGCGATGGCGATCCCGAGCAGGTACCCGGCGGTGGAAACCGCGAGGGCGCTGTTGGAGCGCCCGAAGATCTCATCCTTCAGGGAGACCCGCCGGTAGATGCGGGTATAGGCGAACTTGGCGATCCACATCAGCACGAATGCTTCGAGGATGTAGACCGCGGAGCGGGCCATGAAGCTCAGTTGTTCCGCCATGCCGACCAAATCCTTCCCCGGCTGTCAGCCGAACCTCGGATTGTTCCGAGCCTTATCACTTGATTTCCGGACATTTCATTTTCCCCGGCCGAATCCACCTCGCGTGGAGGCGCTCCGCGCACGCGTGCCGAAGCCGCGGCCCCCGGAGCTTACACGCTGGCGGTAGCGATTGTAAAAATTGGGACGCGTCTTCTGCGTCACGCTTCCGCGTGTGCCGAAGGCCTGCCGTCCCCCTTCCTTGGGTCCGAAGTACGGACGCCCGCGCTCGTAGTTGCGCCGGTAGTTCTGATAGTCGCCCCGGCCGATGTTCCATCCCCCCAGCATCTGGCTCATGAAGGCGTACTGGCCGTAAAACTGCCAGAATCCCCCGCCTCCCCAGTGTCCGTATTGGGAATTGCCGACATACTGGTACCCCGGAGGATGAGCCTGCCTGACCCCGGTGGTTCGGCCGTCAGGGGTTTTCGACGACACCACCATGCCCAGGTAATGCTCGTAGCGGGCGAAGGTCTCCCCGGGAACCTCCATCCACTCCGTGGTTTTCGGTTTGTAAACGAGGGTGTCCCGCCCCGCAATCCGCTGTCCAGAGGCGGTCAGCACTCTGAAGCGAATGAAATAGTCGGGGAAAAAACCGTCGTCGACGCGCAGGTCGTCGACGATGAGGGAGTACTCCGGATAACGGCCCAGATCGCGGATCAGGCTGTCCACCGGATCGGAAGACCTGCCGCAGCTGAAGATGCCCGCAAAACAGAGGCTAACCCCTACGACCCGAAGCAGGCCGCAGGCGCCGCGGTCCCGGCGTGGGGCCGCCCCGGAAGCAATCGGGGTGGGATCAGCCGGCAGGCAGGATGTTGGTGAACTGGTACTCTTCGACATACTCACCTTCGTAAGCGGTAAAGTCGCGGTCCCCGGACTGGACGACGTAGAGGACGCGCGCGCCCTCTCCTTCGTAGCTCCAACTGACGAACTCACGCGCATCCGACGCTCCCGAGTCCCCCGTTGTCTCGATCATTGACCCGGACCCGGATTCGACCGCGGCGTACTCGATGTCTTCGAACCAGACCTGCTCAGGGGGTTCCCCTTCGTCGAGGATGGTCCCGGCGACGTTCCCCTCGACATCGCGCAGGGGAATGCGCCGGGTCAGGGTCCACTCCACCTTGCCGTCCTCGGCAACGCGCTCGAGAAAGCGCACCTGACTTCCGCCGGTAAGCTGCCACTCTTTCGTCTCCAAGCCATCGTAATTGTACTCGGAGATAGCGGTCACCTCCAAGGTCTGGAGATCGTAGTCGACGAAAAAGCCGATCCTCATCTTGTCGAGAGTGTAGTCGACCAGCGGGTCGACCTCAGGCTCTTTGTCGCGACGCCACAGCTTTTTGAAACTCACCATATCGATTCGAACACGCCCACATCCGGGTTAGGGATAAAGCAACGGGAGAGCTCCAGGAGGAATCGGCCCGAACCCTACCAGTGACCCCAGTCCTCCCTATAGTACTGCGCCAGGAGAGGCCGGTCCAGGTGATTCGCCTCCACCTCCACCGGTCTCATGTCTGGCGGAAAAACCGTCATTGGCCGCAACATTTCCGGCCGCAGGTAGCTTGTCGGCACGACAAGGGGTGCCTCCGTCAAGGGAGGAAGGGCGGCATCTGCGGCGAGGAAAAAACCCCATTCCCCCAGGGACGGCACCGGCACGTGGTATGGAACGGCGCGCAACCCGGACTCGGCCAGAGTTTTTCCGATGCTCCAGAAGGTCTTCCTCGTGAAATACGGACTGGTCGCCTGCGTAACCAGCATCCCTCCCCGAGCCAGATGCCTCTTGAGAAGACGGTACCCTTCGACGGAATACAGCTTGCTCAGCGAATCGAACCGGGGATCGGGCAGGTCGACGATGATGACCCCGTAGGGGATCTGCTCCTGCTGGATGAACAGGAATGCGTCCTCGTTGAGGATGCGGACTTGGGAACGGTTCAGGGCATTGCGATTGAGATTCGTCATGCGCACGTCGCGGCGGGCGAGGTTGGTCACAGCCTGATCGATGTCGACCAGATCGACCTCCGCGACGTCGGGATACTTCAATACCTCGCGTGCCGAAAGGCCGTCCCCGCCGCCGACGATCAGCACCCTTTCCCGGCTGCTGGCCAGGGACATCGCGGGGTGGACGAGGGCCTCGTGATAGCGGTACTCGTCGGTGGAAGAGAACTGCAGATGTCCGTCGAGGAACAGGCTGATCTCCTCCTTCCACTCCGTCAGCACCACCCTCTGATACGGGGATTGAACGCTGTAGACGATACGGTCACTGTATAGATTGCTTTCCCAGCGCTCACGCAGTGCCTCCGCGCGCAGAAGAAGGCCCCCGAGCACCGCCGCGAACAGGACGGATTGCAGTGCGAGCAAGCGCTTGCGCCTCCCGTTCAGCGCACCGCGAAACGCGACCAGCAGGGCCACCCCGATACCGACGTTGATACCCCCGGTGACGAGCGCGGTGTCGAACGTCCCGAGAAGGGGCAGCAGCAGATAGGGAAAGAGCAGGGCGGCGATCAGCGAGCCGAGGTAGTCGAGGGACAGCAGATCCGCCAGCACCTGCCTCAGGGTTCCGTACTGCCTCAGGATGCGCGCCAGCAGCGGCAACTCCAGTCCGACCATGCCCCCGATGGCCAGAATGAAGAGGATCATCCAGTAGCGGTACTGTCCCGAATACGAGTAGACCGCGTATAAAGCCGGCACCGAACACCCTCCAGCCAGCCCGAGACAGAGCTCGATGGATATGAACTTGGCCAGAAGGTCGCGCTCGCAAAGCCTTGAGGCCCAGGAACCTGCTCCCATTGCGGCCAGAAAGAAGCCGATCGTCAGCGAAAACTGTTCGACGCTGTCGCCGAGGAAGTAGGAAGAAATGGTGCCGATGAGCAGCTCGTAGATAATGGCGCAGCCCGACGCGGCGAAAACCGATGCGAGCAGCACCGCTACGCCGAGGGTAGATGTGGCGCTTTCGGCGGATGGAGGGGGCGCCTCGTCAGGCACGGGGCAACCCTTTCAGGGAGGTCTCGTAGGGGATATCGAGAAGATCGAGACACTCCTCGGCTGCGCGCATCCCGTGGAAGGCCGCCTCTTCAAACAGGGGAAGTCCGGACACGTCGCATGTGGCGAAGCAGATGGCGCCGCAACGGAGCTTTCTGAGCTGAAGGTCCTTGCCCCACATGACGTTGGCTTCCGGCCTCACCATTGCGTGTCCCCACAGGTAGAGGTCCAGGCGCTCGACGAGGTCCTCGAGTTCGGGGTGAGCCGCAGTCAGGTCGGACATCACAGCGTCCGCCCAGAACCTGTGGCCCCGGTGTAGCAGGGAGCGGCGGTCCTTTTCCGGATCGCGGGCGAACGGCCTGTAGTAGACCAGGGTCCTCCCACGGTGCGACACCGGTCCCTGATGGCCGGCGTCGAGGTAGCCGACGGAGGGCCCATCGAAAAGGACGTTGTCCCATGCCACCCGGGCGGGCGACAGGTCGGCGGCGCCAACCTTGTTCAGGTGCAGGGCAGCGACCAGCCAGGGAGAGTAGCGCAACCGCGACATCGCACGGCGCTGCTCCGCAGGCATTTCCGGGACGACGAAAGGAGCCGTGTGCAGCTTGCCGGCATAGACGACAGAGCGGGAACGCACCCGGTAACGCCGGCCCGATACTACGTCGACGCAGGCAAGCTCGGCCCCTTCGGAAGCGGGTCCGATGGCCACCACTGCGGTCTGGGTGCGCAGTTCTTCAGGCATCAATCGGCTCGCCAACGCCTCAGTCAGGTAGCCGTTTCCCTGTTCCCAGGTCAGGGTGTCGCTGGGGTACTGCTCGGAGATCCGCGGGTCGTAGAGCCGGCATGCGAAATAGTGGATCCCGGCCCAGGCCGAGACATCGCTGCTGAGACAGCCGTAGTCATCCCTGCAACAGAAGTCTACCAGCCAGCGCAGCGGCGCGGCCGTCCACTTCCGGCTTTCCATGTAGTCGGCCATCGATATCCGGTCCAGATCACGGACCGCCGAATCCGCGGTGCTGTAGGCAGCCGGCATTGCGAAGCCGCGGCGCCCGTCGCGTCCTGCCAGAATCGTCCAGCGCAGCATCTCGTCCTCGAACTCGCGCCCCTGTTCCACCGCTTCGGAGCTGGCGTTGCGGAGCGGGTCGAGCCCTTCTTTCCAGTCCCCTTCGAGGAAGAGCCGCTCGCGCGGGAATTTGACGAGGTGCTCCGGATTCACCCGCGGCCTTCCGGCGGCGTCGTACCCGGCAATGACCCCGATGTCGGCGAGCAACTCGTGGATGCAATCGGCTTCCGCAGGTGGGATGTTGATGTAGTGGGCTCCCCACGGAAAAACCCGGCCGTCGGTCGACCCGGACATCGAGGTTCCACCGGTCCGGGGTTCCAACTCGAACAGACAGAGCCGGTCAACCCCCGCGGCCTTCAACTTCCAGGCCGCGGCCAGTCCAGAGACACCGCCACCCACGATGGCGACATCGAGGGCCGGCCCCGCGACAGCAGGAAAATCCTCGGGTGCGTGGCGTGAGCGCAGCAGATGCCCGCGTTGCGCCGAGTTTGCGTTGGCGATCTCTCCTGGGATCCCGAAAGTGCGGTTTGGCCTGTCTCCGGCGCTTCCACAGCCGAGGGCCATACCACCGGCCAAAGCCCGCAGGAAGGCCCTCCGCGACAGGGGTCTCATGGGAGATCGCGGGAAAGGCCGCTGGGAAGGACGCCATCCATCGCAGGAGCGCCCGACAATGAAGTGGGAACGGCGATATCAGGAAGAAAGGTGGAAGTCTACCCGCCGCAGAGCTACGAAATTCCCATTTTGGCCTTGAGATCGGCCAACGAGTCGTCCGCCTTGGAGGAGGAGCCCTGTGTCAGGGCCTTGTCGATTTCGTCGTCGACGGAGCGCGAGGAATCGGCCATCTCCCCATACGCTTCCGCCAGCGACTCCTGCTCGTCCACTTTTTCCTTCATACGCTCCAGCAGGGCGACTGTGCCTCGAGAATCGACGTTGGCCAGTCTCTGGTTGATCTTCCGGGTCGCGTCCGCGGTCTTCGCGCGGGCCTTGAGCATGGTCAGGTCGTTTTCGTACGACGCGAGCTTCGACTTCATGTCGTTAACGTTGGCCTGGATCTTGTCGACCATCGCGTGCTGGGCGTGAGCCTGCCGGGTCGACTCAAGAGCTCTGGTCGTTCCCTCCTCCTTGCGGGTCAGCGCTTCCCCGGCCAAGCGCTCGGCATCCACCATTTCCATATCCCCGGACTGCGCCTTCTGCAGCAGCAGCATCGCCTTGCGCTCGTAGTCGCCTGCGAGCCGTTTGGCGTCTTCGGCATCCTTGTCCATGCGAATGGCCAAGGCCTTGACCTCGGCCAGACTCTTGAGGCTGTCGGTTAGATCCTTCTTGAGATCCCTGATCGCCTGCTCGCTGATCTTGATGGGATCCTCGAGCTTGTCGACAAGGGCATGTGCCTCGGCCTGCCCGGTTTTGAAAAGACGTTGGAAAATACCCCCCATGAGTTGCTGCTCCTCTCGTTCTAGGCTTCGGGCGCTAGCTGTTCCGCGAACCTCAGCAGCTCTTCCCCGTTCTCGGCAAGGCCGAGACTGAGTGCGTTGATGGTGGTTTCGAGCTCGTTGAGATCGAGAGTGCCGAGGGCGAGGGTGTTCCGGTACAAGAGGGTATCGGCGGCATCGTTGAGGACGAAGGCCCCGAACACGAGCTCGCGGTTCATCTGCAGAATTCGTCGGTACACCTCCTGCCCCGCTTCGGTATCGATTTTCATGATCAACTGTTCGAGCACGAGCACCGACTCTTCGCAGTCGATGACGAGGTTGTGAATGCCGCGCTCGTGGTCGTTGATGATGACGATCTCCTCCTCGGGGATTTCCTCGTCGATTTCGAAACCCAGCTCGAGGACGTATTCCTTGACCATGTCAAAGCGCTCCGACATCAATGCTCCTTCTCCCGGTTTGACAGCGCGGTTTCAAGCTCCCTGTAAGCCTTTGTGAGTCGCGCCGTCAGCTCGCCCGCCATGCGGCGCTTCTCCTCGTCCCGGGCATGTCTGTCAGGGTGGTATTGCTTCATCATCCGGCGCCATGCGGCACGCACGGTCTCCAGATCGGATCCAAACGGCAATTCGAGGTTTGCGTAATACTCGGCCAGAGCCGGGTCGACATTGGGACCGGAGCCCGTGCGCTTTCCCTTGGAATCGGGCTTGTCCCCGCCGAAACCATCCGCTTCGAACCAGGGTGCCTGCCCGGGCTGGCGATCCTGAAGCCGCGAGCGGCCGATCTCAAAGAGGCGGCGGAAAAGGTTCATGGCCCTCGGTTCGAATATAGAAGCGCGAGTTCCCTTGGTCCACACAGAGACCGCGCTAGTACGGCAGGGCCGTGACTGCCTTGCTGATCATCGCCAGGGCCGCACAGAACATGCCGATCAACGCCATCCCTACCCCGAAGCCGACGCTCAGGACCATGGCGTAGCGCCGCCACTCCTGCTTGCCGTACCGCTTCCAGAAGTAGAAGCGCGCCAACAGGGCCCCGGCGATCTGCGGCAGCAGGGCGTGGGGAATGCCGTTGACGCTCTGGACGTACCCCCATATCAGGAATATCGGCAAGCCGAGGAAGGCCATAGTGAAGTAGGCGACGAGACCGAAGCCCGCGGCGAAAAGCGAGATCGGCCACTTGCGTCCGTCGAGCGGATGCTGCAGGTCGGACTCGTCCGTAATCCCGTCACCGTCGTCGTCAAGTCCGTTCTTCAGCTCTTCGTCGACCAGCCCGTCGCCGTCGTTGTCCCGCCGGTCCCCGGTGAAGCTGAGATCGCGCCAGTGCGCCTCGAACAGCAGGGGAATGTCGGAGGACCGCTGCAGAAACTCGCCGTCGAAGGTCGGCAGGCGATCGACCTCGAAGTAGAACTCGACGGAATCCCGGGGGGCCGTGCTCAAGCGGGCGTCGAAGTTCGGATTCGGGGTGTCGATGATTTCACCTGGGGGCGGCCAGACCAGTTCCGGGGCGGATGGTTGCCCTTCGGATGCCCTTTCCTTTGGCGGGGAAAAAGCCCGCAGGTGCGGCGCTGCGGCAACATCGGGAGGCTTGCGGCCGCTGAAATCGGTGTAGAAATAACCGGTCTTCGACCACTCGCCGTAGTAGCGCTTGTCGGGGTCCGGTATCTCGACGTCATGCGAGGCGCGCACCCGCCAGTACCACCAGTAACCGTCCTGCAGGTTGTGCGGGCTCCACACGATCTGGCCTCGGGAGATGGCCGTGCCGTCGGCGAGGGTCTCCCCCGCTCGCCAACTTCGGCTGTACATCGTGCTGGAAAAAAAGAGGGCCTGTTGGTACGCCTTGAGGGGCCACATCAGCTGTGCATAGGGATATCGTTCCGACGGGATCGGGCCGAGCCTCCAGAGCATGCTCCAGTACATCATGCTCACCACGAGGATGATGGGCAGCATGAACAGCTCCGCCTTGAGCAGGCTGGTGAAGCGCATCCCGGTCAGCTCGACCACCCGGAACCCCTCGGCGTGGCCGCCGTAGTTCCGCGTCGGAAACGGCACGAACCAGACGTCGACGCCGCGGTACCCGGTGAGGAAGATGACGGCCTCGTTGACATAGGGAATGGAGACCTCGCGCCCGATCATGCCGTCGAGGCGGGCGCTGACGAACGACATGATCGGGGCGTACACGAAGGCGATGCCGAAAAAGGTGAGAAGCAGCCCGGTGGTGACCAGGGTCGGGAACAGGGTTTTTGCGAGCACGATCGGGTAGAAAGCCGCAAGCCCGAACAGCACCAGACAGAGCCAGAGGTTGAAATCGCCGCGGCCGAGGTGGGGCAGACAGTAGCCGCGCACCTCGGAGGGCCGGTTGCAACCGTCGTGGCGACAGGTTCTCGGGTACTCCTTCCGCTGGCCGAGAACCCGTTCCCGCGCTTCGGCGCGCTCGCGGCGGCCGCTGGCCAGAAGCTGGTAGAAGCTGATGACGGTGACCGCGAGGGTGATGCCGACAGAGAAGGCCTGCCAGAAATCGATGCTGGTGGCGATCTGGGTGTTGATTGTCGTCATCCCCGGGGCCCAGCTCGGAAGCATTCCTTTCCAGTAGAGAAAGGGGCTGACTGCGGTGTGCACCACGACCCCGGAGAACGACCCGATAACCGCCCAGAAAGGCATCAGCAAGCCGGCGAAGATCGGGCCTAGGTGTAGGGTGATGCCGAGCGGCGTGGCCGGCAGGAGACTCCCGAAAAATGGCGTAAGGTCCCAGAACGGGATCGGGATCACCTGGATCCTGGAACCCATCGCCGCGGTTACCTCGGGGATCCCCACGTACACGGAGCCGAAGATCGCGCCGATGACGCCGCCGATGCTGAAAACCGGCCACTTCCAAGTCTCGGCCTCGTCACCGCTCTCCTCGGCGAGCGCCATGGCGGACAGGGCGGACATCGGCGCCGTCGGAAACGGCAGCTGCTCGCGGTCAGACATCAACCGGAACAGCAGGTATCCTGAAGTGAACCAGGAAATGCGGCCGACGATGGTGCCGATGACGAGCAGGCCGATCGGCCACAGCCAGTCCGGGTGCAGGAAGGTGCGTTCGGCGAGGGCGACCGAGTCGGGCGGCGGCGCCCACCACGTCGGCAGCAGCTTGGAGATGCCAAACTGTTCCGCCTCCGCGGAGCGCACGAAATACTGGCGCCACAGCAGGTCGAGAAAGGCCCCTTCCTCGCGCGCCACCAGCGCGCTGGCCACGTACACGAGCAGGAAGATCTCCTGCCTCCTCAGCGACGTGAAGGAGCGCTTGGCGACTTCGAGGAAGAGGATGACGGTGACCCACTGGGCCGCATCCCCTATTCCTCCACCGGTAACCAAACCGAGGTACATCTCCCCCGGCGTCATTATCAGGGAAATGAAGAGGACACCGACGATCGTCCGGATCGTAAAGCCGTCCTCGAACTTGTCGGGTGGCTCGAGAAGCGCCCGGTACTCCTCTACCTCCTGCCACTGATTCTGCTTGAGCTTGCGCCTGAATTTCATGTCGCCGGTACGGGTGAACCGAGCATGGCCTTGGCTTTCTCCCGGTGATAGTCCCGGGCGTCCGCCTTGAGGGTATGCCAGAGGAGAAACTGCTTGCGCAAGGTGTTCATGAAGCGCTGGTTGACCCGCTGCCAGTAGGTATCCTGGCCGCTCAGTCGCTGAATGAATACTTCAACCGAATAGATACCGCTACCGTCGTTGGCTGGCAGAAAATCTAGCTGCAGGTACTGGCTGACCCCCATGTCGAACGGGGCGAGCCAAGTGAGCATCTGCAGAGAGTACTGCCGGACCCCGGGTGCCGGCTCCTCACTGACGAGAGTCACCTTTTCGGCGTAGAAGTCTCCGATCGACTCTTCCTTATAGGCGTCGAAAAAGTTCGCCAGGAAACCGCAAATTCCCACAACCTCCCCGGAGCTGACCATGAACGGGAACTCGAACTCCCAGCGGTCTCCCATGGGCCGGGGGGGCTTCCATCGTCGCACCAGGTCCGGAACCGCCGCTCGCGACGCGACCCGTGCCGGATAGACCGTAGAGGCGAGCACGATCGCCATGACCACCGCCGCAGAGGCCATCGCCGCGTACGAGGAGTAGTTCAAATTGACCCCTGCGGAGAGGTCGAAGGTGACAATCGCCTTTCCGAGGGTCTGCCCAAGCAGGTAACCCAACGTAACCCCGAGGACGGCGTACACACAGGCCTCGGCAATGAACAGCAGGGCTATGTGCATGGGCGCCAGCCCGACCGCAGAGTAGATGTCGATCTCGCGAAAACGCTCGTACACCACCCCCATCATGGCGTTGAGGACGATCAGTCCGGCGATCAACATCGGAATCACGAGGGCCTGGAACCCCTCGACCGAGGTCAGCCCCAAGGAGGTAAACGAGGCAACGGTGATGCGGTCGCTTTCCGGGTCGCGCGTCCCCGCAAACAGCGTCATCGGGGTCTGGGTGATGAACCCTTCGATCATCCCCCGGATGTCGGCGCCGGATTCGAAACGCATGGCCACGGACCGCAGCTCCCCTCCTGCACCGCGCAACGCCTCGAAAGGCAGAATGACGACGTTGTCCGGGTGCAGGTGCACGAAGGCCCTGGTCTCTTCTTCCCTCTCCGAGGTGTCCTTGACGTCCTGGGGCCGGGAACCCATGAGCTCCGCGGAGGAGCGATGGAAATCGACCGGAGTCAGCGGTTCGTCGTCGAGGTCGTGAAGGGCGTAAAGGGCATCGGCGTCGAACAGTCCTCGCACTCGCAGCATTGTCCCGAGGACGCGCACACTGTCCCCGGGCGCCGGCGTCCGCATTCCACCGAAACCGAGGTTCTTCGCCATTTCGACAGAGATCAGGCAGCTCTTCTCTTCCGGGGAATCGAAATAGTCTCCGGCGACCAGGGCGGCGTGAACGCTCGTAACATCGCGTTCCTGCGGTGAGAGGCCGAGCATCGCGGTGGCCAGTGAGGAGCGTTCTCCGTGGCTGACCCGGATGTACTTCTTCGCCTCGGAGGGATCGGCGATGTACCAGTTGCGTGGGGAAAGGACGGCGCGTTCGCCGAAGTAGGACCTCGCCGCCTCGATCTTCCACCTTCCGATCCAGTCCCAATTGTGATGGCGAATCAGGGCGCCTTCGTATGCCCCCTCGTGCGGGTGAGAAAAGGCGAAGAACTGGACATCCGGCTTGAAGGAGGAGAACGACAGGACCGTGAAGGTCAGCAAGGTGATCGTGCCCAGGGTCAGGCTCGTCCGCAGCTTGCGCCTGCGCATGTTGGAAATCCCGAGCATGAAGGCGGTGTAGGCGGCGCTGAACCGGCTTATGTCGGTCTGGTGCACCCTCGCCTGCTCGGCGCGGTATTCGCGCAGGTAGCGGTTGAAGCGAGTCACCACCATCAGGAGTACGAAAACCGCCATTGCCATGATCGCGAAGGCGAGCAGGACGACCAGCGGATGGGCGATCGCGAAAGCGGGATGGACCTGGGAGAGGATCGCCCAGATCACTATCAGGACCGCTACGAAGCCAGTCAGTTGCATGCGGATATCGGGTGAGGCCAGGAGCAGCCGCTCGGCGAAGAAGGCGGCCGGAATCACCAGTGCGAGGAAAAAAGCCATCCCCAAGATCACGTCGTTCAGGGTACCGATCACCGATGGATAAGCACGGAAGATCATCCCGCCAGCTTCGCGTATGTAGCTTGTGTAGTCGTCCCAGCGGTGCTCGGAAAGGGCCGTCGCCGCCCGCTGCAGCAAGCGGCGCCCGTTCTCCTGAAAACGGGAAACGCTGTGGTTCTCGATGGCGTGCTTCCGCATCGTGTGCAGGCGCGCATCGTTGAGGCGCATCATGTCGCGAACCACGTAGAAGCCTGTCGGGGTCAAGGTGTCGCGTTTGAAGTGGTAGCCGATCCCCCGCGCCGTGCTCTCGTCGTTCCCTCCCGGGCTGTTAAGAAGAAAGCGGGCACTCCCGGACGTTCCCGCCATGATTTTCAGACCGTCGGTCTGTTCGGGAAGGTCGCGGTCGGCGTAGACCAGAGACGCGAAGCTGCTGCGCGAATACCCGAACTGCCTTGGCGCGCGGCCGCTGCGGTCGAGGATTTTGAAGCTGTCGGAGCTACCGCCAAGGCCGAACAGCTCACCGGGGACACAGGGAAACAGGACGAGGGTCTTCTCGTCCGCCGTCCACCGGGTCACCCACGAGATCTTTCCGCTGAATCCCGGTTCTCCCGCAAACCTCTGCGCCCTTTTGCTCAGGTCGGGGGCAAACTGGACCTCACCCGTCTCCGGATCCAGAACGAAGGCGGAAATACCGGTGGTATTCCCGACCACGAGGCCTTGCAACGTCACGTCGCCGTCCTGGTTCGTCAGGTAATAGCGTTCCTGTTGGACCCCCTTGAAGACCAGGTCGAACCCTTCGCTAACCACGGCCTGGGGCACCGGGCGGTTCGGAATCTGTGCACGCCTCGGAAAGGACCGAACCTTGATCTGGTGAGTGCGGAGATTGTCGCGGAGAACAGGGTCGAACTCCTCGAGATTCGACAGCAACTCCGGATCGTCTAAAGCAAGAGACAGGATTCCGTTCAGAAACTGGATCTGCGCAGCCAGCTGTTCGATGCGGACACCCTCCGCCCGGTCGAGCGGACTGTTGAGGGATAGCCTGGCGTCGTGTGTGGTGACGAAACTGAGGGCGAGCTGCCCGGCTTCCATCGCCACCGTTCCGCTCGTCGGCACTCCGCCGGGTGCCAGCGTGGACCAGTCGATCCCCCTGATCGGGCTGATGCCATTGGCGAAAGCAGCGGTTGGCTCACGCCCCTGGGCGGCTGCAACCTCCTTGGAGTACCTGGTGAATCGGCGCGAGAAAGGAACGAACAGCCGCTTGAGCTCAAACCGGTTGGAGTTGTTCCAGACGGCGACCTGATCGGTCCGCGAGCTCAGGTCGAGACTTAGGAAGAGATCGACATTGAGAGGCTCCTCCATCCACTTGGCGTAGTCCTCGTCCTTTCTGGCATGTCGGTCGAGGAACTCGATCATACCGCGCTGCCCCTGGAAATGGGCCCCTGTCGCAGACAAAATCACTGTACGGGCAGGCGGGTGCGCTTGCAGGTGCCGGGCAAGCTCGAGGAGGGCGACGATGCTGCACGAGGTCTCCGCGGAGGGTGCGAGGGCGGGAACGACCGAAATCCCGTCGTAGTAGGCGTCGACGACTATGGTCTGGTCTCTCAGCTCCGGGTCCGACCCGACCACCTTTCCCCATATGTTCCACGCCGGCTGCTCACGCCAGTCCATGCGGCTGTGGATAACGACGGAAACCGGGTCGCCGCCGGCCACTCGGCGGCGGAGCTTCAGGCCGTTCTCGCGGTCGATCCAGAACCGGGGGATGTTCAAGGGGACGCTGGTGTATTTGTCGAGGGTCTGCAGGTAGCCGGTATCCTCCGGCTCGATGAAGATGAAAGCGCGGGCGCCGAACCTGGCTGCCCGCGTCCAGTGATCCCAGGTGTTGAATTCCATGAGCACGGCTCTGCCCTCCAGCGGAAGTCCCTCGAAGTCGGCGTACTCCCCCCGGTCTCCGTACACCAGGGGGAGCTCGATCCCATCAGGCGGGGTGCTGGTGGTGCGCACATGGTTGGGCCACAAGCCAAAAATGGGGATAACTTCATCAGAGTCCGAAAGCACCAGCCGGCTGCCTGCCTCGATCGGTACCACGACGTCGTACTGTTCGCGATGAATGTCGACACAGCCGCTGCGGCGCAGGCTCTCCTCGATGAAGGAGGCGGCACGCGCGTTTCCTGGGTAGCCTGTGACACGGGAGCCGGAGGCGAAGGTGTGCACTGCCGCCTCGACCCGGGCGGTGAGGTCGGGGGCCAGAGTCGTCCGGACGTCCTGCGAGGAGCCTGCCGCGGAAGCGGCCAATGCCGCGGCAATGAGGGCGGTACGGCGGGCGGGCGGCAACCTCATCGCGGGAATCCTCGGGCCCGCGGAAAAGCCGGTGCGGAGGTGGGAGACAGGCCCAAATTCGATTGGAAGGTTTGAAACAGGAGCCAAAGTATTCCTTCGGAAATGATTGGGCAATCCAAAATCCCGGGTCCGTTACCGCGTTGACACGGAGTACACGCCTGATCGACCTTGCTGAGACCGGTCCCTTGAGCAATGCCGCGTGAATTCGGCGGTTCTGATCTCGTACTCGGACGAACTTGCGCGCGCAGGCATCGGGCATTGCAAGAATCCAATTTCGAGCAGGGCATTTTCTGAATGGATACCACCGACGGCAAAGCGGAGAAGCGGTTTCTGCATCTCGCCCACCGATTGATGTCGCTCCCGACGGCGCCGTTTCGCGAGCAGTTCGTGATAGAGGCGGTCTCACGCCATGCAGAGGAGTTGGATCTAGCGATGCAGACCGATGCGGTGGGCAATCTCCTGCTCCTTTGCGATCGGGAGGGGAATTCGGGACGAGTCCCCCGGGTGGTAATGACCGCCCACATGGACCATCCCGGACTCCTCTACTCCCAACCTCTCTCGCTCCGTGATCACCTGTTCGAGCTCGCCGGGAACGTGAACCTCGATCTGGCGAAGAAGGGGGAGGTCGACATCTACGATCCGGCGGGAACCGCAGACCAGGCCCCGGTTCGGGGTGCTATCGAATCGTATGCCGAACCTGTGGGAGGACAGCCGCTGTTTTCGGTCCGCATTTCCAAGGCGGATGCCAGGCTACTGACCCCGGACTCGTTCGCAATGTGGCGGCTACCTGCGCTGCGGCAGCGGGGACGCCGGCTTCGGGGCCGGGTCTGCGACGACCTCGCCGGGGTGGCAGTGGCGATCGCCGTTTTGGACCAACTGCGGCGCAGTCCCTTCAAGCACTGTGCCGGACTACTGCTGACCCGGGCGGAAGAGACTGGATTCGGCGGCATGATGGCGGCCGTAAGTAGCGGTTTGCTGCCCCAGGATTCGACCTACATAAACATCGAGTGCTCGAACTGCCGTACCGGGGCGGAGCTGGGAGCTGGTCCGGTCATTCGCGTCGGAGACCGCATATCGGTATTCGATCCCGGGCTCAGCGCCGGGCTGGTCGCCATCGCGGAAGGTGAGATGACCGGCACCGATTCGAGATTTCCCTACCAGCGGAAGCTGATGGATGGCGGCGCGTGCGAGGCAACGGTCCTGGCGCAGGCCGGTTTCCAAGTGGCCGCGGTCGCCCTGCCGCTCGATCATTACCACAATTGGGGAAAGAAGCGGTTGCGACCCGAAGCAATCGACATCGACGACGCCCTCGCTCTCGTCAACCTCCTTTCCCGCGCCGCGGTCTGTCGGGAAGGGGTGGCCGGCATCGGCGAAGAGGCGCAACGCAAGATCGAGTGCCGGTTGGAAGCCCGCTACCAGGGCCAACGGCCTCGCTTGGAGGAAGCCCAATCGCCTCGTCCTGGGGGAGCATTGCCATGATGGAAACTGTCGACATCGGCCTTAGTGGGATCAGAACCTCTCGCCTCTGTTTCGGAACCGGAACCCAAGGGTGGCATCACCGTTCGAACCAGGGGGACCTCGGTGTCGAGCGGCTCTCCTATCTGCTGCGCTACGCCCACGAACGCGGAATCACTTTCTGGGACACGGCCGACATGTACGGAACCCACCCGCACGTGGCCGACGCCCTCCGCCAGGTGAGCAGGGAATCGGTGACAGTTACCACGAAGACCGTCTCGCGGACCGCATCGGAGGTTCGCTCCGACGTCGAGCGTTTCCTGGCGGAGCTAGGCACCGATTATATCGACATCCTGCTGCTGCATTGCCTGACCTCGGCTGATTGGCCGGAGGAGATGCGTGGCCCGATGGACGTCCTCAGCGAGTTCAAATCCAGAGGTCGGGTGCGGGCCCTGGGCTGTTCCTGCCACGACTTCGGTGCGCTGCAAGCCGCGTCGGAGTGCGACTGGGTAGACGTCAATCTTGTGCGCATAAACCCGGCCGGGCACGCTATGTGCGCATCCCCCGATCGGGTCGTTCCGGTGATCGAAGCTATGGACGCCAGGGGGCAGGGCGTCTACGGGATGAAGGTCATGGGCGGGGGAAGCGAACTGGCGTCCGATCCCGGCGGGGCAGTCGAGTTCGTCATGGGCCTCCCCGCAGTGCACGCCTTTGTCATCGGAATGATGGACGAAGGAGAAATCGAGTCCTGCCTCGAATTCACAAATCTCCCCGTCCTGGTTTGAAGAACCGCCGGACTTTCGCACAGTTTGGCAGGTCCTCCCGAATCAACTGGCCCCTGCCCTAGACGATAGTCCAGCCTCCGTCGACGACGAGAGTGTGACCGGTCACCATACTGGCAGCTTCGGAAGCGAGGAAAATAACCGGGGCTGAGATCTCTTCCGGTTCGGCGAGATCCCCTCGCAGCAGGTTCTTGGTCCGCACCGCTTCGCGAAACGCCGCACTCGCCTTCAGCGCCCCTTCCGCAAGGGGGGACCTCGTTACCGTGGGGGCAACCGCATTTACGCGGATTCCGAACTCAGCCCACTCTGCGGCCATGGTGCGCGTCATGTTGTTCACCCCGCCCTTCGCACCGCTGTACGGACCCCGTTCCGGAGCACCCACGACGCCGGCCTGTGACGAGATGTTGACGATACTGCCGGGGTTGCCTGCGGCGATCATCTTTCTGGCTGCGATCTGACTGCAGAAGAAGACGTTCTTGAGATTTGCGTCGACGATCTGATCGTAGAGCACTTCGTCGTAATCGAGGATCTTGCCCAGCTTGTTGTACCCGGCGTTGTTGACAAGCACGTCTATGCGCCCGAACTCGGCGACCACCGCGTCGAAAAAAGCCTGTATCGAGGCGACGTCGACGACGTCCAAGGGATGGTAGAAACAGTTCATCCCGATCTCTTGAACTTCTGCGGCCAGCGTTTCCAGCTCATTCAGGGTGCGGCTGCCTGCCGCCACGTCTGCCCCCGAGCGCGCCGCGTCGAGGGCAATCGTGCGACCGATACCGCGGCCGGCGCCAGTGACTACGACGATTTTGTCCTTCAGCTCGAAGCGTTCGAGGTGTCCCAATTTCCGTTCCTTCCGGTTGGTTGCGAGGGCGGCGGATCCTTCAAAGGGTTCAGGAAAGTCCCATGGCCCCCAGGTTCTTCAGGCTGGTGCCGAGGCTCTCGAAAGGGTCGCCCAGGCATTGGTCCTGCTCGACGAGAAAATACTCGATGCCGGCTTCCCTGCAGGCGGCCAGGATCGGCCCCCATTCCAGGTTGCCTTCCCCGACCTCGGCGAACAACTGCCGGCTGCCGCTCATCGCCATGTCCTTGAGGTGTACCAGGTGCATGCGCCCGCGCAGCCGCCGAAGCCAGGAAACCGGATTCCCTCCACCGTGCTGGATCCAGTAGGTGTCCACTTCGAAGCAGAACACATCCGGGTCGCTCTCCGCCGCGAGTATCTCAAGCCCGGTGCGGTCCCCGAAGCGCTCGAGCTCGAAGCTGTGGTTGTGGTAGCTGAACGTCAGTCCGGCATCGATCAGGGGGCGTGCCGCCTGCGAGGCCTCGGCTGCAAAACGCTCGAACCCATCGGCGTTGCGGTATTGGGCAGGCATGCCTCCGATGCCGACGTGCCGGCAGTTCCACAGCCGGTGCTCGGCGATCACCGCCTCGACGTCATCTCGTACGCGGTCGTAGCTGACGTGAGTGGCGACGATGGCGACCCCCGCCTCGGCGGCAAAATCGGCAATCTCCTGGGGGGTTCCGGCTCCGTGGCCCGAAAGCTGCGCTGCGGTATACCCCAGCTCGCTGACCCTCCTGAGGGTGGCGCGAATGTCCTCCGTGGTTTGGAGGTAATCCCTCAGAGTGAATAGCTGCGCCCCAACCATCGATGACACGGTTCACATCTCCATAGGCGGGTAGAAAGGCTCTACCATAGGGATCGCCCCCGGCACCGGTCAAATACTTCTCTATCAGCGGGCAGGATCGTTTCGATGAACGAACCCCCGCAGCCCGAAGGCGATGCCGGCAATGACCGACAGGGCAGACGCGGCCATACAGCCGACCGCGGCCGGAGGGCTCCAGGTCTCGGCCATTCCCCCCGCCAGAATGCGTCCCAAGGGTCCGAATCCGATGGCGATCACGAGGGTCCCCATCGCCCTCGCCCGCATCAGGTCGGAGGACTCGACGAGAATAATCGTGCTTTGCATGACGCTGAATCCCGCATGTCCGACGCCTACGGCTGCCAGAATCGACAACGACACCGGCAACGAGTTCGATTGCGAGAAACCGATCAACCCCAGACAGGAGACCATGGAGGCGGCTACGAAGATCCACGCTTGGCTCCTGGTCCTTCTCAGCAAGGCGATCAGTAGCAGACCGGCCAGGTTTCCAAGGCCGCTGGCGGCCCCGAGCAACCCGAGCCCGAGGACATCCGTTCCGAGGATGTCGCGGGCGAATACCGGCAGCAGATCCAGGTAAGGAAACGCCCACAGGTTCATTGCCACCGTTATCAGAAGAACCCCAAGAATGGCTCGGTTGCCGAAGACGTAGCGCAGGCCATCTCGGCAGCGTCGGGCGGAATCGGCCAGACCTCCAGGTCGTTGCGGTGAGCGCGACCGGGTGCGGATGCCGGCCAGTACCAGCACCGAAACGCCTGCGGTGGCAGTCAGGGCGATCAGGGCCCCCCGGGTGCCGATGACGGCAACGATGGCGCCTGCGGAAAGCGGGCCGAACACTCGGGTAACGCCCTGAAGCAGGTTGTCGAGGAACATGGCGTCGACAACCTTGCTTTTTCCCAGCAGGTCCGGGAAGAGCGAACGGCGCGTGGGCCAGTCCATGGACCAGACAGTGCCGGTAACCGTCGCCGCGGCCGCCAGATGCCAGTACGACAGTGACTCCTGCAGGTGAAGAAGGGTGACCGTGCCGACCGAGAGAAAAGTGACACTCTGGGCGAAAACGATAACCTGTCGGCGCTGAAATCGCTCCACGATAACCGGCCCGAAAACCCCGGCAAGGGGCATCGGGGCCGAGCGGAAAAACCCGATCAACGCCACCCACCAGGCCGAATCGGTCAGCTCCAGCGCCAGCCAGCCGATGACGACCTGCTCGACCCCCATGGCCTGCCACCAGAGGCCGTTGCTAATGAGCAGGCGCAGAAAATCGCGGTTTCGCAGGGGCGCCAGGAAGCCATTGCCGCCGGCCCCGGAGCTTTCGAGGCTTCGGTTCAAGATTGAAGCCCGTCAGCGCGAGCAGGGGCTGCACTTGCACGCCACAGCTGCGAACAGCTGTACAGGATTGTTCGTAGAGGCGAAACTCAGCCCTGTTGACAAGGACGATGCGAAGGCGAGAGCGGACTGCACCATGAAGGCGCTCCTCCTGCTTGCGATGCCCCGAACTCGAGATTCTTGAAAAGAATGGCGGGTGGCTCCTGAACGGATACTGGTGCGGGATCCTGATCCGTTCCGCACGAACTGCAGAAAAGGCAGAAGAGGTGCGGGGTTGAGCCCAGTTCCACCAAGCCGGGGCTTCGCCGGGGAATCCTGAAGATCAATCTCCGGGGAAATACTTGTGTGCAGAAGCAGAAGGGCTGCTGCCCGATCCGGCGGTCCGGCCCAAGGCCCTGGGCTCCAGCCCGGGAAACGGGAGGTGTCGGGATGACATCTTCCCTTCTGGGTCGTTTACTCTTCGCGGCTCCCGTCGTCGGCAGTGGGGCGGGTGGGTGCGAGGGAGTCGGTTGGAACGGAATCAACGCTGACGTCGGAGTCGGCGGTTTTTCCATTACCGGAAGCGGAAGAGTCGGGGCCGGTTTCCGAGCCGCTCTGGTTCCCGTCTGCGCTCTCGGACAGCGGTTCGGATTCATCCCCGCTGAGCAGATGCCGCAACTCTTCCCCCTCCATTATCTCTTTTTCGAACAGCACCCCTACGACCTTTTCCAACACCTCGCGCCGTTCGACGAGAACCTCCTTCGCCCTGGAGTACGACTCGTCGATGATGCGCGCTACCTCGCCGTCGATGCGCCTGGCGGTGTCCTCGCTGTAGAGTTTTTCCCCGTTGGGGATTCCCAGGAACTGCTGTTGACGGCTTTCGCGATAGGCGACAAGGCCGAGCCTTTCGCTCATGCCGTATTCCTTTACCATGCTCTCGGCAATCTGCGTCGCTTTCTGCAGATCGCTGGCAGCGCCGGTCGAAATTTCCCCGAAAACGATCTCTTCGGCGGCGCGTCCCCCCAGCAGGGCACAGGTGTTGTCGAGCAGCTCTTCCCTCGTCATCAGGTAACGGTCCTCCGTCGGCATGTTCATAGTGTAGCCGAGAGCACCGACTCCCCTGGGGATTATCGAAATTTTCTGAACGGGATTCGCATCATCGAGCACTTCTCCGACGATCGCGTGACCCGCCTCGTGATAGGCGACGATGCGGCGTTCCTTCTCGTTCAGGACACGGCTCTTGCGCTCGAGGCCTGCGACGGCTCGCTCCACAGCCTCGCTGAGCTCATCCATGGTGATGGTTTGCTTGTCACGCCGCGCGGCGAGCAGCGCCGCTTCGTTAACGACGTTTGCGAGATCGGCACCGGCGAACCCAGGAGTCTGGATCGCCACCTTTTTCAGCTCGACCTCGTCGGCGAGTTTGGTATCGCGGGCGTGAATCTCGAGGATGGCGGTTCGTCCCTTTACATCAGGCCGGTCGACGGTAACGGTACGGTCGAAGCGCCCCGGTCGCAGCAACGCCGGGTCAAGAATTTCCGGCCTGTTGGTCGCGGCCATCAGGATAATTCCAACGTTGGTGCCGAACCCGTCGAGTTCGGTCAGAAGCTGATTCAGGGTCTGTTCGCGCTCGTCGTGGCCACCGAATGAGCCGACCCCTCTGGCTTTGCCTAGCGCATCGAGCTCATCGATGAAGACGATCGCCGGAGCGTGCTTCTTCGCCTGCTCGAAAAGATCGCGAACACGCGCCGCCCCGACTCCCACGAACATCTCGACGAAGTCCGAACCGCTGATCGAGAAGAAGGGGACTTCGGCCTGCCCGGCCACGGCCTTTGCCAGCAGGGTTTTTCCCGTGCCTGGGGGACCGACCAGCAGCACCCCCCGCGGTATGCGGCCTCCGAGGGCCTGAAACCGCTCCGGGGTCTTGAGAAACTCGACTACTTCTTCCAGCTCTTCCTTGGCCTCGTCGATACCGGCAACGTCGTCGAAGGTTATTCCCGTCCCCTTCTCCATGTACACTTTGGCCTTGCTCTTGCCGATCGACATCAAGCCCCCGGATCCACCCCCCATGCGGCGGGCCATCAGCATCCAGATACCGACGAAAATCAGGGCCGGAAGAACCCAGGACAGCAGCGTCGTGAACCAAGTGCTCTCGATCTTACCGGAAAAATCGATATCGTGCTCGGCGAGGAGGCTGACCAATTCCGGGTCATCCACCCGGGTCACCACGAAACTCTTCTCAGCACCGTCTGAGAAATACTTGCCAGTGATCGAATCGGATCCGATGGAGACTTCCCGGACTGCTCCTTCAGCGACCATGGCGCGGAAGTCGCTGTATGGAAGCGTATGAACCTGGACTTGGAGATAACTCTGAATGACGAGAAGGAGCAGAACGGTCAGTATCGCGTACGCGATCGACAGCTGCGTTCGGCGATCCAGTCTCACTGGAGAATCGTCCTAAGAAGTTGAAGAAACATAAAGTTACGTGCGCCGTTGAAAATAACCCTGCCCCATATCGCGGTCAAGCAAAGCGGCTGTGATCGCGATATGGGGCAGAGGCTCCGGAATAGATCTCTGCTCAGGCCAGAAGACCGGGCGTCTCGAGAGTCTCCTTCAGGCGGCCGAGAAACCGGGCACAGGCCGCACCGTCGAGGGCGCGGTGATCGGCTGCCAGGGTCACCGACATCTGGGGGCGAACCGCCATCCCGTGATTCTCGATGGCCACCACCTTGTCTTCGAGGGTGCCTACGGCGAGTATTGCGACCTGAGGGGGATTGATTATGGCAGTGAAACGAGAAACTCCGAGCATGCCGAGATTCGAAATGGTAAACGTGCCGCCTGCCATGTCGTCCGGCTGCAAGCGGCCGTTGCGGGCGGCATCAACGAGGCGCCTGGACTCAGCGGCAATCTGCTCCAGCGAAAGGTTGGGGACGTTGCGGACTACCGGGACCATCAGCCCCTGCGGGGTGTCTGCGGCGATTCCGATATTGACCTCCCCGAGCTGCGTCAAGGTGGTTCCGTCCAGCACGCTGTTGAAACGGGGTTGTTCTCCCAAAACCCGGCCAACCGCCTGCACGATCAGGTCGTTGTAGGAGATCTTTTTCCCCTCGATGGCATACCCCTGGCGGAACTGCTGGAGCCAGACCCCGGATATCTCCATCCCGATGTGGATGTGGGGAATCTGCTGATAGCTGGCCGTAAGCCGTTCGGCAGCAACCTGCTGGGCACGAGTCAACTCGACCGTCCCCGGTGCGTGGACTGCAGCCAGCGCGGAAGCCGCGGCCGGTGTTTCGGGAACTTGGACCGCCTCTGGCGCCGCTGAGCCGCCGTGGGCTTTCAGGTCGGAGCTGACAATGCGCCCGCCTGGTCCCGAACCCTGAATGGACGTCAGATCGAGGCCGAGGGAGGCCGCCATCTTGCGCGCCTTTGGGGATGCCCGATGGGGCCGCCCATGGCCCGAAGGCGAGACGGGACCGGGAGTCGGCGAACCTCTTGTAACTGCGAGTGGCTGCCCTGACACGGGCGCATGCTCCGGGGTACTACTCCTCCCCGCCTCTCCCTTTCCTGCCTTTGCCGCGAGCAGAGACTCGAAATCGCCGATCTCTTCCTCCGCATCGGCAATGATACCGACCGGAGTAGCGATCGCCACCTCTTCCCCTGCCGGTACCAGGATTCTGCGGAGAACCCCGGAGGCCTGGGCTTCCACTTCCATTGTAACCTTGTCGGTGACGACCTCGAGCAGCGGTGCCCCACGCGTCACTGTTTCCCCTTCGGATACCAGCCAGGATCCAATCGTCCCGGTCTCCATGGTGAGTCCCAGTTTGGGCATGACGACTTCCGTAGCCATCGAACCTCTCTTGTCTATCGCCTGTTTGAATGCAGGGTTGTTGCTTGGGAAATGACCGCTCGCCTCCGGCTACATCCTCGCCTTTTGCGGCGGTTTCGGAGACTATAGGGTGGACGGGGGCGGCTGCAACCTTCTGGCCTTGCCCAGTGCTTCCCGGATCTCGCTGATGCTCACCCCCCGCACGTTTTTGGCCTGAACGACCACGACCCGATCGTTTCCGGGACTGATCCAACGCCGGGAATCTTCGTCGAAGATGGCAACCGCCGGGACCTGAAGGTAAATCGACAAATGCAGAATATCGGTGTTGCAGGATATCAGTGCGCGACAACCTCCCAGCAGGGCGGCCGCCGCGGTCACATCCTGGAAATCGAAGGCGAGAATTTGTTTGTCGTATGTCGATTTAAGATAGTCGACCAGTTTTCTCTCCGCGAGGGAAAAGAACAGGACCGCCCTTGAACCCCCTTCGATCAGGTCCCGGACCATGTCGTCGATCTGCCGCCTGCTCATCCCCTTCCCTTCCCGCCGCGACAGGTCGATGGCGACGACGTCGCCGGCCCCGAATTCTCCTGAGAGGTGGCGGCACCACACCTCACGGTAACGATCCTGAGGGATCGACCAGCCGCCCTTTCCGCCACTCTCCAGACCTAGCAGGCTCAACATCACTTCGTACTGCCTCCCCTCGAAAGCATGCCTGTCTTTGCACACGATCTCGATGTTGAACCAATTTCCCGGATCCGGGCGACTGAATCCGACCCGAAGCCGGGCTCCGCTCTCGGCGCAAACCTGGCAAAGTCGGAAGCTGCAGTCCGGTCCCAGGCAGAAAGCGAGATCCAACTGGCGACTCCGCAGCGACTTTGTGAATCCGCGCAGGGATGAGTTCCAGATCTGGCCGGAGTCCAGCTCGGCGGTGATGACCTCGTCGATACAGGGGATCTGCTTGGCGAGCCCTGCCATGTGTTCTCCACAGACGAGGGCTATTTCGGCGTCCGGATAGCACCAGCGAAGCCCCATGTATACTGGGACCCCGAGAAAAATGCCGCCCGGGCGGTCACTGGGCAGAACCAGAATTCGCTCCGCCCTTTTTAGTTCCGAGAAAACGTCGAGTGTCTCTTTCTCGGAGGGAAACAACGATCTCCATTTGAGAACCGCCCGCTCCCAAACGGATCCTGTTTTCCAGGTGCGATTCATCCTGAGGGATTTTTCGTTACTGGGCGCCATTCAGGGGATCGGCTTTCACCCTCCTTGCTTCCTGCATCCGCCCGGATCGTGGTATCCGCGGGCGGTGGGGGAAGGGTGGTAGCGGCTGAAAACCCCGGGCTGGTGCAGCCGATCGTCGATTGTATGTAGAAGGAAACCTCGTGGGGGTTAGAATATTCTGCGCCTCAGGGGGATGTCAAAGGTCGCTCCGAGGGCAGCTGTAACCGACTCCCGCCGCCCGACCCGGGGGAGGGAGTATTATGTGGGAACATCAGGCCGCTTCCATGACCATCCCCTCCCGAGACTTCACCGCGACTACGTTCGTCGTCCGGAACCATAAGGTTCTATTGTTGTGGCACAACAAGATGCAAGCATGGCTTCCCCCTGGAGGTCACATAGCGAAAAACGAGCTACCCGAGGAGGCGGCAGTTCGCGAAGTCCGCGAGGAGACCGGGCTCGAGGTCGAACTTCTCGGAAGTCGGAGGATCCTCGGAAACGTCACTGTGCTGACGCAGCCATCCTGCATTCTCCTCGAGGATATCGCACCGGAACACCAGCATATCGATCTCATTTTCTTCGCAGAGGTCAGCGATTCCGGGGAGGTATTCCTCAACGAGCGCGAGGCTGCCCGTTTCAGGTGGTATGACCACGAGCAGCTGCGGGGTGACGAGATCGCCGAAGACATCCGTCATCTCGGTCGAAGGGCGATCCTTGCGGTTCGCTACCATGGCGAACGGTCCCAATGGCCACCGGCTTCCTGACACACGATCGGTTCCTCGATCACTACAACGGTCCCGGACATCCGGAGTGCGCCGACCGGTTGTTGGCGATCTCGCGCCGGTTGCATGAGTCAGGCACCTGGGAGCGTCTGATTGGACTCAAGCCTTCCGAGGCCGACCGGACGAGTTTGATACAGGTCCACAGCCCCCGCCACGTCGACTTCGTCGACTTCATTGAGCGCCTCTCCGCGACGGGAAGAACCACCGACCTGACGCCCGATACCGGCATCTCAGGGGCGACGTTTGGCGCCGCCCGCCTTGCATCTGGCGGAGCGATCGCGGCTGTCGATGCCGTGGTTTCGGGTACTGTAGACAATGCATTCTGCGCCCACCGCCCTCCCGGTCACCACGCCGAGCGGGAACAGGCGATGGGATTCTGCTACTTCAACCATGTCGCCGTTGCGGCCAGGCACCTGCGCATCCGCCACGGAGTCCGTCGCATAGCCATTGTCGATTGGGACGTCCATCACGGCAACGGGACCCAGCACAGCTTCGAATCGGATCCCGATATCCTGTTCTTCAGCATTCACCAGTATCCCCACTACCCCGGAACGGGAGCCGCGGGGGAACGAGGGGTCGGTGCCGGTACCGGGGCGACGCTGAATGTTCCCGTCCCTGCGGGGACCGGAGACACCGAATACGCCCATCTTTTTGCTGAGGTGCTGCGGCCTGCAATCGACTCATTCGAGCCGGAGTTCCTGCTTTTGTCCGCTGGATTCGATGCCCACCGCGCCGATCCGCTGGGAGGGGTCCAGCTGACTGAGAAAGGGTTCGAGATATTGACGGAAACGGTGGCCGCCATGGCGCGCGACCATTGCGACGGTCGCCTCGTCTCCCTGCTCGAAGGGGGATACGATCTCGGGGCCACGGCGTCTTCCGTGGACGTTCACCTGCAAACGCTGCTGGGATAGGGCGGAATCCCGGAACCCGTCCGCAGATCAGTTCGTAGGCCGGGTCAGGACGTGGATGTCGACCTCCTGTTCCTGCCCCCGCCAGTTTGTTTCAATTGTCTCTTGGTGGTGGGTGTACCCCCGGTTGCGAAGACCCGAGATGAAAGTGGCGACAACAGGTCTGCGCGGGTCGCTCAGATAGAGCCTTCCCCCCGGTTTGAGGAGGGATTTCAGAAGGCGGTTCAGGTAGCGGTGGTCACGGCGTTCGTAGGCGATATCGGACGCGACCATGCACTCGTGGGGTCTTCCAACCGGGTGCTGCCAATCGAGATAGGCGACCTGGTGGCCGGGCCCTGCCCGGTTCCTGGCGGCGTTGTGGGAGGTGAATACCAGTGCGTCTTCGACGTAATCGGTCGCTTCGACGCGCCAACCCAGGCGCGCCAGCGCTATGCCGACCAGCCCCAGGCCGCAGCCCAGCTCGACGGCATCTGCCGCTGGCAATCGCCTGTCGTAAAACCATCGCGACAGACCAAGGGCCGCCGGCCACACCTCGGCCCAGTACGGAAAGCGCTGATGACATTGCGGATCCCGTTCTATGAGCCGGTCCAGAAGAGCGTAGGCATCCGCAGTCTCGACGATGGACAGCTCAAGGTTCCTGCCCACGGCTACGGCCGTCTCCCTGGTGTCGTACTTGCTCAGGGTGCGCTCTACATGCCGCGGTGAATAGCGCTTCAAGCGCCTGGATCCGTCAGTCCCGGTTGCGCTCTTCCTGAGTCGGAGGGGGACCTTCGCGCCACCTCGAGCCGCGGCCGCCCTCATATGTCCGCATGCCTTCCACGATTTCGCGAAGATCGCGCCGGAAATGGTCCGAGAACAGCACGAGCTTTGCCCGTTGCGGAACCGTCAAGTGGCTCTCCAGTCTCTTTTTGAACTCATCATCGGTCACCCGCAAGCGGCTGTCGAGGTCGGCTACCTTTTCCATGGCAGCGAGCAACGCAGAGTCCTTGGGAGATTCCCCTCCCAGGAGATGCCTGAGGTCGCGGGCAGCCTGTTTTCTCTGAGTCCGCATCTCGTCCATTTTGCGGTGGTGCTGGCTCAGGAGGGGAAACAGCACCGCGGCCTGATCGACGTCGATTTCTAGCTGGTCGACGAGCCTCCACATTTTCAGGAACTGAATGCGGTCTCGTGAACGCCCGTCTTCAGAAGGCGGTTGACTCCACACCGCCTCTGTGAGAGACAGCATCAGGAAAACGAATGTTGCGGTTGCCATCACCTTTCCTCACTCCCTGTCAACGCGTAGAGGTCTTCTCCCTCGGCCAACAACTCCATCTGTTCCAGCAACTCCGCTTCGCTCGCCGTGTCGAGGAGATACTCGGAGACTTCGGAATCGAGATCGGGAGGGACGGCCACCCCCGGGACTTCCCCTCCATATACTTCATCCTCATACAGGAGGAGGAGGACTGTTGCCAGAAACTCTTCGAGGCCAGAAGAGCCGGCGGATTCATTGCCATCGTGGTCCGCGGAAAGGCTGGAAGCCGCAGGCCGCTCGGGTTCGACCAAAGAGAGGCGTTCGCTGGCTGCAAGAACAAGGAGCACAGTAGCCGCACCGGCAATCGCTCCGGAAAAAGCAGGAGACCACCGCCTCGCCCACGACCTCCGGCCGCTGTATTCCCCGATTCGACGCCGGATCCTGGCTCCGAACCCGGAGGAGACGAAGGCATCCATGGCCGGTACCGGAACGGCTGCGGTCATTGCAAGGGTCTTCTCAAAGCCGGCCAAATTTCGCCGGCAGACCTCGCACCGTTCGGCATGGCTTTCGACTAAGGTGCGCCGGTGGACCGGAAGACTTCCATCCAGATACTCGAGCAGGGCCTGTTCGTTGCAGGCCGAAGCTCTCGGCTTGTCAGCTGACATTACCCCTCCTCCGTAAACGATTCCGAAGCGGCGCTCTCGACCAGGACAGCGCGCAATTTGCGGACGGCGTGAAAATACCCAGCCCGCACCGCCCCCTCCGATGTCCCCACCACTTCGGCGATCTCGCCGTGGGACAGGTCGTCGTAATGCCGCATTACAAAAATACTTCGCTAATACTTCGCTGCCGGGGCGGCAGATCCCGGATCGCCCCCTCGATTACAGCGATCTGCTGCTTCATCACCAGTTCCTCTTCAGGGTCGCAACCATGGAGAGCGTGTTTTTCAATTCGGGTAACCGCCTCGAAATCGAGGTGTAACAGATTTCTCAACTTGGTCTTCCGCAAATTCTCGAAATCGAGGTGTAACAGATTTCTCAACTTGGTCTTCCGCAAATTATTGAGGTAAGTATTCAAGGCGATTCTGTAGAGCCAGGTATATAGTGAGGAATGGCCGCGAAACCTGTGCAGGGATTTGTAGGCTTTCACAAAGGTCTCCTGTGCGAGATCCGCGGCCTCGTCCGAATCCCTGACTATATGCACCAGAAAGCCAAAGATCCGGTCCTGGTGGCGCCGAACTATGGCGTCGAATGAAGATTCCCGCCCTTGCCGGAACAGGTTCACCAGCTCGGCATCGGAGGGGATCTCGCTTGCTGTGGAAAATCGCTTGGAAATAGCTGCTGAATCTCCAATCATGACGCCTCTGCGCCTGCCTCCTGGCGGCTGCGGCACTCCTGTCTCGCTCACGGCCTTGGACAACGCAGCCGGGAAGACCGTTTAATCGGTTTCCCGCCAGCATGCAGACGGTCCGGGAGAACTGGGTCATTCCTCCGCTTCGGCAGGCTCGCCAGCGGCCGAGCACCTGGCCTCGGCAATCAGATTTTCGTTCATCTCGAAAGTGTTATTGCCTGCATCGGTGAGACGTCCGCGGGGAAAAAAGGACCGCCTGTACATCTGATACGCCTCGCTGCGCAGATGAGCCAGTCCCAGGTGCCCGGAGCGCCGGCCGCGCTCCTGTCGCAGCGCTCCGATGTCGATCGTCGTCACCACGATTTTCTCTCCCTGTCCCGGGTCCGCCTGGGCAAGAATCCGGCCCTCGTAGTCGACTACCATGCTCCCTCCCGGCCAGGAGAACGGAGGGAAATGGCGGAGCGAAGCACCCTGGTTTGCGCCGACGACGTAGGCGGTGTTCTCAAGTGCGCGACAGCGGTTTACCACCGTCCACCAGTCCATCGGGGAAGTGGCTCCCCATGGGTCCATGTAGGCGGAAACCCGGACCAGTATTTCGGCCCCGTTGGCGGTCAACTGCCGCAACGGTTCCGGGAAAATCCAGTCGTAACAGATCGCAGCCCCTATTCGGCCGATCGGGGTCGCTGCTACCGGGAACAGCTCTTCGTCGTACCCGTCCAGATCGTGCGGGCTGGCGTGTACCTCCCAGGGAATCCAGGGATTGACCTTGCGGTACTTCGACAGAAGGCCGTCGGGACCAACCAGGCAGGTCGCATTGAATACCTTGCCAGGCCACTTCGGATCTTCTTCCAGGAAACTTCCGGTCTGAATGTAGATGCCGAGCTCTCGGGCCTTCTCGACATAACGCTCGGTGTGCTCGTTTGGAATCGGGAGGGTCAGTTTCGCCAGCAGGCTTTTCGCGGTCGGATAGATTGGAGCAGCGTGGCCGAACTCGGGAAAAGCGACCAGCCTTACGTCGCTAAAGGGCCGGTATCCCGTGACCGCCATGTCGATCATTTCGATCATGCGGTCCGTATTGCGGGATATCTCGCGGCGCGTCTCGGGGTTCGGTTGGTCGACCTGGCAGGCCGCCACCCCGTAACGAAGAGGGCCGTCTGCCGTCATGCCCCCGCTCTCTTGGTCTTCCACTCCTTGACTCTGCCTCTGCGGACCTCGATCAGCTCGGCCACTACACTGATCCCGATCTCCTCCGGAGTGTCGGCGCCGATGTTGAATCCGATCGGTGCATACACCTGCTCGAGACGGCTGCGGTCGCCGCCCCGCCCCTCGATACGGTCCCAGAGGATCAGCTTCTTGCGCTCACTCCCCAGCATTCCGATGTAGCGGGCAGGCGTTCTAATTGCCAGCTCGACAACGGTCTCATCGTGCTGGTGCCCGCGAGTGGCGGCCACGACGTAGGTCTGATCGTCGAACGGAAGCTGCCCGAAGACCTCCTCGATTTCCGCGGCCACGCACTCGTCTGCCCGGGGGTGGCGTTCGGAATTTGCAAACATCTGCCGGTCATCGATGACGACGGCGAAAAACCCGGAGTTTTTTGCCAGGCTGCAGATCTGCGCGCCGACGTGACCACCGCCGAAAATGTAGAGAACCGGGGGTGGCATGAAGGGTTCGAGATACACTTCGACCCGGTCAAACCGTGCCACCCCGAGTGCCTCGCGGCTGGGGAGGTCGAGGTCGAGAGTCTCCTCCCGCAGGTTGAAGACCCGCGGTTTTTCGCGCTGGAGCACTTCCCCCGCCCATTGCTCGACACGCTCGTTGAGGACGGCTGCGCCGAGACGCCCGAGACGGTCTCCCTCGGGAAACAGGAGCAGTTTGTTCGACTCGCGATCGGGCAGCTTCTGCGAAGCGAGCACGGTCGCCATCACGCACTCGCGGCGCCGGGATTTTGCGTCGACCACTGCGGCAAAAAGATCCGGTTCGATATCCGGCTCGAGCGGTTCGGTGTAGATGCGCACCGTACCCCCACAGTTGAGCCCACTCTCCCCTGCCTGCTTCTCGGTCATTGTGTAACGCGTCGTATGGGCGCATCCGCTGGACAGCACCTCCCTGCCGACGTTGAGAATCTCCGCTTCGAGACAGCCCCCTCCTATGGTCCCGGCGACGCTGCCGTCATCGCGGACCAGCATCTTGGCGCGCTCGCTCATCGGGATCGAACCGCTGCTCTCCACCAAGGAGGCCAGCGCTCCACGCCGGCCCTGGCGCCGCATCGCCACAACCTCTTCCAGAATGTCTTCCATTGCTTTCAGCGGGATTCAGCTCGACGCGAGCCTGACAGGCCGACCACCGGCACCGGACCCTCTCTGTCCGCGATTGCGAAACGGGTACCGAGGCGTGCGTAGTCCGAGGGCGTGTCCAGGTCTTCCAGCACCTCCGCTGCATCCACCTCGACCTCGACGGTGTCCTCGGCGTGTTTTCTGGTGAGGGTATTTAGCCCCTGGTCCGCCGTCAAAGCGAGAATCTCGTCCCGGTAGCCGCGGCAGATGTAAACCGGATGCCCTCTCTTTCCTACATGCGTCGGCACAACAATTCCCCCCGAGGTAGACTGCGAGCGGTGGATGATCTTCTCGACGACGCCAGTGTTGAGATCGGGTTGGTCGCCGAGGCAGATCAGGTATCCGGCGGATTCCGGCTCCGCTGCCCGAACCCCCGCCTGTACCGAGGTCGCCATCCCTTCCCGATAGCGCTCGTTCACCACGCAAACGAGATTTTTGCCCTCCATCAGCGGCGCGACCTCTTTTGCCCGATGGCCGAGAACTACCACGGTGGCCAGCTCGAAGTTCCGCCTTGCCACGGCTCCGAGGCGTTCGATCACCGTCTCGATAACCGTGAACCCCTCCAGGGGGAGAAGCTGCTTGAACCGCCCCATGCGCCGCGACTGACCGGCTGCCAAAACGATCGCGGTAACCAACACTGTCGAACCCTAACTTGGTAACCAACACTGTCGAACCCTAACTTGTTGTGGAAAATAGACTAATGGAGTCTATCGGGCGGATATGCCGGTGTCAACTCCACCGCTTACCGTCCCTCTAGTCCGGTTGAATCAAACAGCCCTCGCCGGTCAGTCCATAGGGACAAACACCCACCCCTTACCGGTGAGAACGTTTCCGACGGTTGGAGCTGAGATCCCGTCGATTCTCCGCCCAAACAGGGTTCCTTTCAGGGATGGGAGATTCCCTCAGCCCGGTTTTCTTGCACGGACCCTTTCACTGGCTTATCATTGGAATTTTTCCAATTTACGTGTCGCATCAACATTCCGCAGTCCCGCTGTCGCCGACAGGCGAGGAGAGGGCAGCCCGGCCACGAGATGATTTCGAGCACACACGCGTCCAGCGCTGCATCTCCGGACCCCGGCAAGCGTCCCTCATCACTGGCGGCAAGGGAATCCGGGACGAAGGGCTGCTCCACGAATTCTGCGCATACCCAACGGTATAATTCTGCGCATACCCAACGGTATAATGTTTCCGTCAGTAACTGAAGAAGTATCGAACTCCGTCGAGAAGGAAGGCATCTCCTTCATCTTCGAAGCGCGCTCGCTTTCCGCGGTCGTCCGCTATGTCTACACCCCGATCGAGGGGAACCTCTCCGACATCGAGGTTGAGATCAACAATTCCGACGCGATCAAGTTCGCAGAGGGAGGCGGCATTACGATCGAGATGGGGGGGAAGATCTGGTCCGCAGACGACGAAGAGGTCGAGCGCCATTTCGTCTCATGTGAACCTGTCGGCGACTGCATCGAGGCGAGGTGGCATTGGAAACACGGAGAAGAGCTCGCCGATTTTCTGTACCGGATCCGAATCCACCAGAAGTCGCTCGTAATCGAGTTGGAAGGTGGCAACGGCAAAGCGAGCGGACTCGACTTGGGGTACGTCTCCGGGGCAGTCCACCCGCGCGTAATTCAAATCCCCTATTTCTCATTTGGCGACGAATCGCCGCTTCTGCTCGCAACCTCAGGGGCTTTCGTCTCCAGCATGCTGGACTGGACCGAAACATCCGCCGCGGAACTGTATGCACCCCCGGCTCACGATTCGGCACATGAGATTCGACTCGGCGGCGGATGCCGCTACCATCCGGCTTCCGACGGTCGCAGACGAGCCCTGCGCGAACGCTGGATTCTGACGGTCTCCCGCCAGTTCGAGGAGGTCCTGCCGACTATACCGGTAGGCCAGCGCCCTTCCGGGAGCGCGGAACTCGACGACTTGATCTGGTACCAGGTTCCGGCTCTGCCCCCTTCCGAAGAAGCCTACGTGGACGTTTACGAGCAGCTTCTCTCGTTCAAGCAATGGGGCCTCGAACAGGTTCTCGTCAACCATCCGGCCGACGTCTGGGAAGACGGCCTCGGCATGTCGCTGAGCGGCGCCGAGGCCAAGGGAGGTGACGACGCCCTGCTCGAATACCTCGAAGCGGTTCAGGACCTCGGATACAGGTACACTCTGGCTTCCGGGTATACGGAATTTTCTTCGAAAGCGGAGGGCTGGGGCAAAACCAGTGCCGGACTCGGCTCTGACGGAAATCCGATCCCCAGAGGAAAGGATCGCTACCTGCTCAAGCCCTCCAAGGTGAACGATACGGCAGAAAACCATTTGCCGACGCTGTTTCAGCGTTTCGAAGAAGCAGGAGCCTTCATCAGTGGTCACGCGGCCACCCCGCCCTCGAGTCGAATCGATTACGACTCAGACACCCCGGACTCGGCGAGTTTCTCCAAATCTCTCGATCGGGAACGGAAGCTGCTGGAGGAGCTCCAGGGGATGGCCGGAAAATCATCGCGCCTAATCGTCGGTGAGGGTGGCAGTCACTGGATGTACGCCGGCTTGCTGTCCGGTTTCCTGGCCGACCTTTCCGGACCGAATCCGCACCGGATTCCGCTCCTGCTCGATTTCGACCTGAAGCTGCTGCACGGAGCCCATGTCAACGCCGGCGTTGGAACGACCGAACGATTCTTCGGAAAGCATTCGCCCCCCGTTGCCGAGCGCACCAGCCGTAGCGCCTGGCTCGATCGATACATTGCGACAACTGTTGCCTATGGCCACGCAGGGGTTTTGCCCGTAATCGAGGATTGGGGCTTGGCCTCGGTGATGAAAACCTACTACCTGCTGCTGAAACTGCAGAGCCGCTATCTGAACAGTGAAGTCGAGTCGATTCTCTACCACCGTGACGGGAGTCTGCTCGAAGTTGCCGAGGCTTTGGTATCGGGCGTATACGAAGACAGCCAGGTCGAGGTGCACTATCGGAACGGCTTGCGCGTCTGCGTCAACGCCAGCTGGTCGAACGATTGGACCGTCGAGCACCAAGCCAGGGAGTACAGGCTTCCCCCGGCCTCATTCCTCGCCCATTCCCCGGACGGTCTTTTCGTCTATTCTGCCGACGCTGGAAACGGACGGATCGACTATGCGGACTGCGGAGATTATTTCTACTGCGACACGCGCGGCGAGCGCGCTTCCCTAGGCCCGGTCTCCCTTGCGGGAGCTGCCGTGGTCAAGACGGAAGCCTGGCAGATCGATGTCTACCCTATCGAATGCGAAGGCGACATCGAAATCAGACCCGGAAGCCTGTGGCCCGACCGCAGGATGCCCAGGCTCCGCATCCTCGCCTTCCATGAGAATGAAGACCAACCGCAGGTGATCGGAGCCAACGTCTCGGCAGCATCCGTTTCGCTGGAACCCCGCGAGGGTATCTGCAAATTCAGGATCACCCTACCGGAATGGATGGTCGAGCCCGGGAAGTAGACGGCAGCCCCTGCAAAAAACCTCGTCTGGAATGGATTCCAGAAGGTTATCGTCTGGAAAAACCGAACCTTCATTGGCGGCGCTCAGGATGACGGCAAGGCGGCACGGATTTTTCGGGGTGTGTGCCCGCTGAAAAAGACACCGCCATCCGGTAACCAGCAAGGTTCCGAATTCCTCAGAGTCTGCGCCGGGGAGGTGGTTGCGCGCCGGCCCGTGTGGCTTATGCGCCAGGCCGGAAGGATTCTCAAACCTTACCGCGATCTCAAGCAAGAGGCAGGCTCGCTTTCAACCCTTTTCAACACGCCTGAGCTCGCCGCCCAAGTGACCTTGATGCCGGTAGAGATGTTGGGAGTCGATGCCGCCATCCTGTTTGCCGACATCTTCACCCCGATCGAACCCATGGGGTGTGAACTGACCTTCCAGCCGGGTCCGGTGTTGAAATCCCCCGTGCGCACCAGGAATGACGTCGGTCACCTGCACACCATCGATCCCGAGGACGATCTGCCTCATGTGAGGAGGGAGATTGAGCTGGTCCGCGCAGGGCTCCCCCCCGGCGTGCCCCTCATCGGCTTCGCCGGTGCCCCGGTCACCCTGGCTACCTATCTCGCCGAAGGCACGGGTGCGCGCGAGTTCACCCACTTCCGTAGGTTGCTCCACGCCGAACCGGATACTGCGGATCTCCTCCTTACCAAACTTACCGACGTAGTAATCTCCTACCTGAAAATGCAGGTCGACGCAGGAGTCGAAGCGGTTCAGCTATTCGACACCTGGATTGGCCAGCTCTCGGAAGCTCAGTTCGAACGCATCGCCCTGCCCTTCCTGGAACGGATATTTTCGGAGCTGAAGCGGTTGCGGGTCCCAACCATCTATTTTGCCCACGGCTCCGCCCACCTGCTGCGGCTATTGCCTCGGACGGCGGCCAATGTCTTCAGCATCGACTGGCGCACGGATATACGCCATGCCCGCGATCTGTTAGGCCCCTCCATGCCCCTTCAGGGCAATCTCGACCCGGCGGCATTGTTCGCACCTATAGAGCAGGTGGTAGCCGTCACCCGGGAACTCCTGGACAAGACGCGCGGCACACCCCATATCTTCAACCTCGGCCACGGTGTTCATCCCGAGACACCGATCGATGCGGTGCGGGCCATGATCGATACCGTGCATGGATACGCTGGCTGAAGGACGGCGCAATATTCAGGAGAAAGTGGTGAAAAGCGAAGAACAGGGAGTAATCAGGACGCACGTTTTCTTTTGCGTTGACAAGGAAAGACACGCTCAGTACGGTGGCGAGAAAGTGATCCGCGCCGAGCCGAAGACGATCACCGTCCTCGGAAAGCGGGTGGATGGCTGGGTGATCACGACCGAGCTGCCGGTGATAGACAAGACGATCACGCTGAGGGAGTCGCTGTACGGGGCTCAGGACCTGCAGGACCCCGAATAAACCGGCCGTCGCTTGGGCGGCCTCGGAAATTCGGGGTTGAAATCGCCTCAGTCCCGCCATTTGAGGCGGTCATTACGCCAGAACGCGACCTCCTGAGGCAGGGCGTCGAACTCTTCTCCCGGTTTCAGGAAGATCCCGCTGAAGTCCCGCCGTGAGTCGAAACCTGGCCACAGTTCCGGAAACTCCTCGCGCAGCATCGTCATCACCTGGTTCAGGATTCCCTCGGCGTGGTAGGAAAGAACACGCTCAGTCTCTCCCCGGCCGGAATCTTCGAGGTGCTGGGCAAGCGGAGCGCTGAGAAAAAAATCAAAAGCGATGACGTTGGAGGGGGTTAGGTATAGGCTTACTCTGTACGCCGGGTAGCTGAGGCGAAGTCCGAGAAGCTCCAACTTCAGGTTCAGCCAGTCGCGCTCAGTGACGGAACGAACAATTGTGAGGTCTTCGGAGCGGAGTTCGGTCGATCCCGGTGACGGAAATAGAACCCCGGCGACGATGAGGGCGCAAACAGCAGTCAGGCGGCGAATTCTTGGCATTTTTGGGGGACTCCGACCTTATTTCGTCTGCGAAAAAAAACGAGGCCCAGCGGCTAATAGCCGAACCTCGCGAGTTCAATCCTGGATCTCTCTCGGACTCCCTTCGGGGCCCGCTATTCCGGGGGCGAGAGCATTTCCTCCATGAAACGAACAATATCTCTGAATGATACGTAACCGACCGGAATCCCGTCTTCGTCGACGAGGGGGACATGCCGAAAGCCGTGAAGCCCCATCAGATGCAGGGCATGGCTGATGGGATCGGATGGCTTGAGTGCCGACGGTCCCGGCGTCATCAGACTCTCGACCGTAAAGGCGTCGAGATTGCCAATCAACCCCACCACCTTGTAGAGGACGTCCCGTTCTGTAAAAATACCGGCGAGCTCACCACCGTTTCCGGTCACCAGCACGCAACCCATGTTGCGGCCTTGGAGACGCGATATCGCTTCTGCTATGGATGTTTGCGGTTCTACGCATTCGGCAGGTCGCGGGTTCAACTCGAGAAGCGGACGTGTAAAGATGCTCGTCTCGGCTGCGGTCTCGACATCCTCCATGTACTGCTCGGATAGGCTCTGGTTGCACTCCTCGCAGACATCGGATCCGGCGATGTTGTCGTACCCGCACGCAGGACAGATGACCCCCTGGCTGCCAACATTTCCGGCAAATCCCGTCACTGTGGCGTCCCGCCTAAAAGCAGATTGATAAGATCCCGCCGCCGAAGTGCCGACCTCGGCAAGAGGGCCGGACATGTCGAACTGGTCTTGAAGTATCAGGAACGGACGCAAGACCGTTTGACGGAATGAATCGGCCCCAGATTGAGGAGATTTCCGTAGGCCCCGGTTGGGATTTGGTCATCCGATTTCCTCCCAGGTATCTGCACTGTGAAGGAGGTTATTCAAGTCACCCTCGCCATTCTGCTCTATGGCCGTTTCGACTTGCGCTATCAGCATATCCGTGTACGCAGGTCTCTCCAAGGCGCGGAGGATGCCGAAAGGCAACGGGAATTCCGGATTCTCCATACGCGACAACATGTACGCGTAGCTGGTGTTTTCGATCGCTTCCGTGTGCACGATCAGGTCCCTCTCGGTCACTCCGTTGCCCAAAGTCACCACCTCGGGATGCTGACCGTTCATGCGCACACCCCGGTCACGGTCCTTGCCAAAGACCAAGGGCTGGCCTTCCTCGACGAAAACGATATTGTCGTCACGCACGTGGGTGTCAGTCGTGTGGTGCCAAGCGGTCGGATGGTAGACGACACAGTTCTGAAAAACCTCGACGAACGCGGTTCCGTTGTGGTCCGCTGCACGCCTCAGGACCTCACTGAGGTGCTTGGTGTTGGTATCCTGCGTGCGGGCGACAAAAGTAGCCTCGGCTCCAATCGCCACTGAGATCGGCTGCAACGGGTAGTCGATCGAACCCATCGGCGTCGATTTCGTGCGGTGACCGATCAGCGATGTCGGAGAGTACTGCCCCTTGGTCAAGCCGTAGACTCGATTATTGAAGAGGATGATTTTGAGATCAACGTTGCGCCGCAGGCAGTGCAGCAGGTGATTGCCCCCGATCGAGAGCCCGTCGCCGTCCCCGGTGATGACCCACACGCTGAGGTCGGGATTGACCGATTTGAGCCCGGTTGCGATGGTCGGGGCCCTGCCGTGGATGGAATGTATGCCGTACGTGTTCATGTAGTACGGAAAACGACTCGAGCAGCCGATGCCGGAAACGAAGACCATCTTCTCGCGGGCAACCCCCACTTCGGGCAGTATTTTTTGCATCTGGGCCAGGATTGCGTAGTCACCGCATCCAGGACACCAGCGCACCTCCTGGTCGGAGACGAAGTCCTTCCGCGTCAGCTTGCTTTCTGCGACTGCCTCACTCATATCGGATTTCCTACGTCCATCACTACCCCACTACCTGTTTGATCTTGGCGACGATCTCGCGGATCTGGAACGGCTGTCCCTGCACCTTGTTCAACGAAATTACTCTCACCGGGTAGCGTCCCTGGATCAGCAGTGCGAGCTGACCCAGATTCAGCTCCGGCACCAGGACTTGGCGAAAACGTCCGAGGACGTTTCCGAGATTGCGTGGAAACGGGTTCAGATAACGAAGATGGGCACTGGCTACTGACTTGCCCTCAGCGGCTACCTGACCAACTGCCGTTTTGATCGCTCCGAACGTACCGCCCCAGCCCAACACCAACAAATCCCCCTGATCGGGGCCTTCGACTTCCAATTCGGGGATGAAATCTGCGATGCCGGCTATCTTTTGCGCCCTCTTGGCGACGATTTCTTCGTGGTCGAAGGGGGCATACGACACATCCCCGGTCACATCCCGCTTGCCCAGACCGCCAATGCGGTGCTCGAGGCCGGGAGTTCCCGGCAGGACCCAGGGCCTCGCCTGAGTCTCAGGGTCTCGCATGTAGGGCTGGTAACCTGCCGGGTCGGTGCGATGTTCGACGACAATCGGTTCGATCTCGTCCACATTCGGAATCTTCCAAGGCTCAGAATTATTGGCGAGGTAGCCATCGGACAACAGGTACACCGGGGTCATGTAGCGTACGGCGATGCGAAAGGCTTGAAGCGCGAGGTCGAAGCACTCACCCGAGGTCGCCGCGGCGAGTACGGGAACCGGGCTTTCTCCGTTGCGGCCGTACAACACGGACAGCAGATCCGCCTGTTCCGTCTTGGTGGGCAGACCCGTACTCGGTCCCCCGCGCTGGACATCGATTACCAGGAGAGGTAGTTCCAGAGCGACTGCCAAATTGACCCCCTCGCTCTTGAGCGAAATCCCGGGACCACTGCTCGCGGTGGCAGCCAACGCCCCCCCGAAAGCCGCCCCGACCACCGATCCGATGGCTGCCATCTCGTCTTCAGCCTGAAAAGTGCGGACGTTGAAATGCTTTAGAGGGGCGAGCCCTTCGAGTATGGGAGTTGCCGGGGTGATCGGATAACTGCCGTAGAAGAGCGGTTTGTTCGCCTTCTTGGCAGCCGTCACCAACCCGAGAACCAGGGCTTCGTTGCCGGTAATGCGACGGTACGTTCCCGGCTCTACGTGCGTGCGGCCCGGGACGCGAACCCGGGACTGAAACGTCTCGGTCGTCTCGCCGAAGTGATAGCCTGCCTTGAGGGCGCGGGTATTTGCTTCCACCACCCGCGAATTCTTGCCGAACTTCGTCTGGTAAAAATTCAGGGTCGTTTCGAGCGGCCTGTCGAACATCCAGAAAGCAAGTCCGAGCGCAAAAGCGTTTTTGCACAAGTCCTTTTGCTGGTTCGACATGCCGTCGATGCCCTCCAAGGCCCTGCGGGTCATCGATGTCAGAGCAACCTGGTGCAGTTCGTAGCCATTCAGGGAATCTCCCATAAGCGGTGACTCTGAATAGCCGGCTTTGCGCAGGTTGTTTTTGGTGAAGGCATCACTATTGGCGATGATGACCCCGCCCGGCTCCAAGTCCTCGAGGTTTGCCCTGAGAGCTGCCGGGTTCATGGCGACGAGGACCTGCGGTTGATCTCCGGCTGTGTACAGATCGGAGGAGCCGAAGTGGACCTGGAAGCCGCTCAAACCGGGAATCGTCCCGGCAGGTGCCCGGATTTCCGCGGGGATATCCGGAAAAGTACTGACGTCGTTGCCGAAGACCGCGGAGGTGTTGGTGAACTGCTCCCCTGTCAACTGCATCCCGTCGCCGGAATCACCGGAGAAGCGGATGACCACGGAATCGCGGGTTTCGGCCCCTTCATTATTCCCGGAGGAATATCGCTTCGAAGGTGCCGAGTCGACCATGGGGGAGCTACTCCTGCCGAGTGGAGGAGAACGAAATGAGAGGGTGCCGCTGATCCGATGCCTGTCCCCGGGTGTCCGTACCGACCATCATCTCATGCCCCTTCCCGGGTTGTCGGAATCATCTCGGGATCCGGGGGCAGGTTGTAGATCTCTCGAGGAAAATGATCGGTCAGGAACGTGATCATCGCCTGTTGAGACAAATTACCGATCACCGCCCCGGATTCGTCGCGCACCGGGACGTTGCGATAATCACCTGCATTCATCAGGTGCAGGGCATGACCGACCGATGTATCCGACGTAACTGACTGCGGATCGGCCGTCATCAGGTCATCGACGACGTTGTCGAGGGTGGATGGGTTGTCCGCTACCTTCAGCAGGACGTCTCGCTCGGTAAATATTCCGATGAGACCGTCTTCCTCGTCCTGGACAAGGATGGCACTGACTCGGCTTTGGCGCATCCGTACCAGCGCTTCCCGCACCTTGGCGCCGGTCTTGACGGTGGCAAAAGAGGTAAGATCGAGATGGGCTACTCGCTGTTGCTGAAGATCGATTTCTACGGGCATGGAGGTTTGCGAAAACCGTGTAATACCTCGAAAACTCTATGGTTGCACCAATATACAATAGTGAAATACGGCGTCAAGCGATCTGCCTCCCGGCGATCCGGAACGACTTACACTGCACTTCCGCCATATTGTAAAACCCCTTCGGCGACTACCAGGCCGCCGTCTGGCCCGCTGCCCGGACCAACCACTAGAATCCAGTCTGCACTTTGCAGCAGTTTGGAATGGCGATCGGCGACGATGACGGTGGCCTTTTTGGACACAATCGCCGCGAGCAGATCTGCCAGGGCGGAGGCATCGTCGGGATGGGCTCCCGCCAGCGGGGCATCCAGAAGCAGCAGGTCCTTTTCAGATGCCCGCGAAAGGGCGACTTCAAGTTGAAGCCGGAGCCTCTCGGCCACCTCCAGCCTGCGGGTGGGCTCACCCAGTCGGTATTCTCCCATGTCGAATCGGGAGAGCGTGTCCAGTCGAGAGGCGATCCTGGATTCCCGGCTGAAGTGCTGTCTTGCCTCGTTCACGGTCATTTCGAGGATATCGCTCGGAGAGCGGCCGCGGTGTGTGACCTTCAGAGCTTCTGCGGAGTACCTGCGTCCCTCACAGCCGGGACAGGGAGCGGCCACATCGTCGAGAAAATCGATGGTGAAGCGGAGCTGGCCGTTGCCTTGACATACCCGGCAGCGTCCACCCGGCCGATCCAAATGAAACCACTCCGGTTTCAGGCCGAGGGCTTCGGCAGTCGGCTGCCTGGAAAACAGGGCGGCAATCGGCCCCAGCAGTCCCAGTGTTTGCACGACTGGTACGTCTCCATGGCCCCGCAGATCCCGAAGATCGGTCAGGCGACGGAGGTTTCCGGTCGACAGGGAGATCAAGCCGCGGCCGGCGCCCTCCCGACGCGCGCCCGAGCCTCCTCTCGCACCGGGAGGCCGCCGCAGAGCTGGGGCAATTGCGTCTCGCAGCAGGCTGGTTGCCCCCGCTCCCGAACTCCCGGTAACCACGACGAGCTTCCCCGTGGGGATCTCGATGTCGATGGTACGCAGGTTGTTGTGCTTTCCATCTCCGGCGCCGCAGATGCGGATCGAGGCCGCTGAATCCCCAACTCCGGAGCATTCGACCGGGCGGACGGTTTTCTCCCTCGCAGGTTCATCCATCGTCCGATCAGGTGCGAAAAAAGCCTCCCCGCCGCGGAACGCGAAAACCTGGTCGCTGGCGGTGACCACCGAGGGGGCGTTGTCCATCACCACAACGGTGTTACCGGCAGAAACCAGCTCTCCGAGGGTTTGCATTGCCAGACGCAGGTTCGCCTCGTCCAGACCGGAGCAGGGTTCCACGATGTAGAGGATCCCCGTAAGGGACCTGCTCGCAGTCAGAGCAAGGACCAGCCGAAGCCACTCCCCCGAGGCCAGATCGGCAGCCGACCGCTGCAGCGGAACGTGATCCAGTCCCAGACCTGCAAGCCGGGAGAGCGTTCCGGCTGCCTCTTCAAGCGCCCCTTGAACGAGCGCGTCCCCTTTCACGGAGGTCGATTCGCCCACATACTCGAGCCAGGAGACCGCCTGATCGATCCCCATCTCCAGGACATCTTCCGGCGCATTTCCGGCAAACGATGATGGTACTCGGCCGCTGTCGGAAACGGCATTGGCAGGCTCCCCCTGCTCTTCACCCGAGACGTCTGGATACTCCCTGCAGCAAGAGGTGCAGGTGAGCTGCTGATTCAGGGATTTGGTTTTTTTCTCCGCAATCAGCGAAGAGCGCCCGCCGGACATGGCACGGGCGGTGCGCAAGGCTTCGCCGATGCGATTGAGGGTATCCTCGCCGATTTCAACGCGGTCGACGATCACCTGCAAGGTATCCCCCAGCGGCGCCAGGGCGTCCGGAGCAACCTCCTCACTTCGTGCGACCTCGCCCGCGATCAGGATGCGGGCGAAGCCGGCTCGCCTGATTTCCTCGAGCACTGCCGCCGGTTCAACCTTTGCTTCCAATGCTACCGGGGCTACTACCAGCGCCCGGGTCCCTGCGAAGTTTTCGACCGCATGCCGTGCCGCCTCTGCCACAGAATACCCCGCACAGCTGCCACCGCAGGCGGGACACGCTCTCTCGCCATGGCGCTCGAACAGCAGGGCGACCACCTCCGTAAACCGGATGAATTCCGCAATCGTTCGTCGAGGAGGGATTCCGGGAAGCAGAATCGCGGGTGGAAGTCCCAGGATCTCGTCCACTTCCGCTTTCTGCAGACCGTCGTGGTATTCGCGCTCGAAAGCGGAAAATGCCTGCAGGTAGCGCCGCCTCCCCTCGCGATACAGAACGTCGACCGCAAACGTCCGGGCACCGCAACCCGCGGGGCCTGTGAAGCAGCTGAGCTGGCCGAGCGGAATCTCGAGATTCACTCCTTGCAGACATCCTTCGCGTGCCCCGCGGATAGCGATCACGCCCTTTTCACTCACCTGTCACTCCTTTGGATCGCGAGCAGCCGGGGCGATTCATCTGGCCCCGAACCGCCATGTGTCCCTGGGCTTGCCACGTCTTGACGCCCCTTTCCAGCTGCTGTATGATTCGGCCGTACTGACTTCGCAGCAGGCAGCAGTTCGTTGCCGGCCGGCCTGATGCCGACTCCACTCCCCTTCCCGCAACTGGAGATCGAGTTCATGCTGGATTCCTTGCACGACGGTGAAAACGCCATTCGCCTCTACTTCAGTGACATTACCGACTCCAAACCGCTCTCCCGCGAACGCGAGGTCGAGCTATCGGCGCGCATAAACAAGGGTGACATGGAAGCCCGCAACGAGCTCGTGCAGGCGAACCTGCGCTTCGTCATCGACGTAGCCAAGAACTACCAGAACCGTGGCCTGTCGCTGCCGGATCTGATCAGCGCAGGCAACCTCGGCCTGTTGACCGCGGCGGAGCGCTTCGACGGCACGCGAGGTTTCAAGTTCATCTCGTACGCGGTCTGGTGGATTCGCCAATCCATTCTGCAGGCGGTGGCCGACCAGGCTCGAACCGTTCGCCTGCCGTTGAACAAGCTTTCTCAGCTGAGGGAAATTTCCGAAGCAGCCCGCAAGCTCGGGCAAGGTCGCGAGAACGAGCCCAACGTAGATGATATAGCCGAAGAACTCGAGATACCTGCGCAGGATGTCGTAAACACATTGCTGAGCGGGAGAAGCGTTCGCTCGCTCGATGAAACCTTCGAAAAGGACGACGACCGAAACCTGCTCGATACCTTGACCGATGCCGCTCAGAGCATGCCGGACAGCGGCCTTGTCGGGGAATCGGCACGCGCCCAGATCGATGAGATCCTGCAGCACCTCGACGGGCGGGAAGGATACGTCATCTTGCGCTACTTCGGCCTGGACGGCGACGAGCCGCTGACCCTCGACCAGATAGGGGACCAGCTGGGTGTTACCCGAGAGCGCATCCGGCAGATCAAAGAAAGGGCACTGAGCCGCCTGCGTCACCCATCCTGCTACCCCCCTTTCTTCGGGGGAATCTCGCAGCCAGGGCTGCCAGAACTCGAAGAACCCGAACTACCCGGCTATCCGCCCCTGGAAGAGGGACCGTCACTCGACCACTTTGCCGCAGAACCCCCGGAAACAGGTGCCCCGCTCGATACGGACTTACCAGAGAATGACTTCTAGCTTTTCGTTGCGTGCCGCTCTGCACCTACTCGTCGTGGTGCTGCCGCTCGAAGCACTTGCGGGGGAAACTCCAGCTGCTCCCTTCCCCCACGAAATTCTCGACCGCGTTCTGAAAAAGCATGTCGCAAACACAGGTGCGGTGGACTATCGCGCCCTTAGTTCACAGCCTGGCGACCTCGATACCTACGTCGACAGCCTTGCCCTGGAAAGTCCTCACTCCCACGACAATCGATTCTCCCGACCAGGCGACAGACTCGCCTACTGGATCAATGCCTACAACGCTCTGGTCCTGAAAGGAGTGGTTACCGCATACCCCGTTGCCAGCGTAATGGCGGTCGGAACCGAGGGCTGGTTCTTCCGGGAACAGAAGTTCGTCCTAGGTGGAGTGGAGTTGACCCTCGATCACTTGGAGAACCGGATCATCCGTCCGGAATTCAGGGATGCGCGTATTCACTTCGCCATCAACTGCGCCGCAGCGAGCTGTCCGCCGCTCGAGAATCGGGTCTTCGACGGCCCCACTCTCGAGCAGCGCCTCGATGGGGCGACAAGACGGTTTGCCCGCACCGCGTCCCACGTGCGCATAGACGATGGTGTAGGGACCATCTACCTGTCGAAACTCCTCGAGTGGTTCGCCACGGACTTCGAAGCAGGGTTTTCACCGCGGAATCCGGATGAACCTCGGACGCTGAGCCCGCAACTCCGCTTCCTCCTCCCCTATCTGCAGGAGAGCGACGCGGAATACCTGCAGGCGAATCCCGACGTCGCCATCACCTTCGCCGAATACGACTGGGCTCTGAACGACAGGAAATATCCCGAGCCCTGAACCGGGCCGGACCGGAACTAGGTGAAAAAGGGATTGCTCGCCCTTTCTTCCCCCACGGTCGTCGCCGGTCCATGTCCCGGATAGAGGATCACATCGTCGAGGCCGAGGATGCCTTCGCGAACCGTCTGGCGCTGCTTCTCGTATGCTGCCCGGCTTTGCGTGCCCCCGAGTGATCCGGCAAACAGGGCATCCCCCACAAAGGCGAACTGGTCGTGCACGATGGTCATGCCTCCCGGCGTGTGTCCCCCTGTGGCGGTCACTCTGAACCGGAGATTCCCCACCGCCAAAATCTGCCCTTCCACCAACTCACCTTCGATCTTGGTGCGCAGACTCCCGAGCATGGAGGAATCCGCATGACTGATGAAGGCAGGCGCGCTTGTCGCCTGACACACCTCGGACAGCGCGCCAGTGTGGTCTCCATGACCGTGGGTGAGTAGCACTGAGACGATGTCGAGACCCAGCGTCTCGACAGTCTTCAGTATTTTTCCCGCCTCGAATCCCGGATCGATGACCGTTCCCTGCCGGGTCGCGGTGCAGCCGACGACGTAGCCGTTCATCAGGAAATCGCTGCCGAGCACCAACATCTCCACGACCGCCCCTTCGACGGGACGCCCTGCCGGGAAGAGCGGAAAAAATCGTTTCCCCGCACTCGCCCGAAGTTTGTCGCGATGGAGGCCAAGGCTGTCGGCGAGGCGGTCGACCCCCTCGATGTCCGGCGTCAGGCGATACGCCTCGATTTGGTCCAGCTCCTCCACGCTCAGTCCTGAAGGGCTGGCAAGCTGCGCCGTGGAGATTTCCTGTCCGCGACGCGCTTTGCCGACCACGTCCCCGAACTCGTCCTCAAGATGCATGTACATACTACGTCCCTTTCCCTGGATTCCCGCAGTTCAATTCGGGCGGCCGAGCCCGAGGCGCTTCTATCCCCCCAGATCGAGTGAAGTCACCAGCCGTTCGAAATCACTTGCCCAGAGACCGACGGAGGTCCGGGAACCTGTAAGCTTCAGGTGGTAAACGGTACTCCCTGCCTGGACGATGGCGGCAAGCATGCGGAAATCTGGCATGGTCTTGCCTGCCATAGGACCCATACCCCCTTTAAAGGTGCCGCTGATATCGACGACCGTCGCGGTGATTCCGCTGCGGCCGGAGACATCCCAACGACGTGACATCTCGGCGGTCGGCGTCCCGTCAGGCTGCTCGAACTGGCCGTACCAACGATTCACATTGTCCTCGGCGCTGCCTCCTATTCCGGCGAAAACCGCCAATTCCGCCGCGCCGGCGGACGATCCTTCCGGTGCGGGTAGAACGTACTCTGCGATCCGCATGCTGCTGGAAGGAGGCCGCGACCTCCACCCTGGCGGCACTGTGACGAGCAGGGTTCCCCAGCGTTTCCCGGAGGAAACGGCTGGACCACCGCTTGCTTCGATGGCAGTGGGAAGCGGTGAAAACCCCTTTTCCCGCAAGGCTTCTTCCACCGGTTTTTCGCTGTAGTTCTGACTGCAGGCGAGCAGCGAGAATGACACCAGAAATGGAACTATATAACTTCTCACATTGTACTCCCAGAATGAGTTACACTTTGTAAACAATTCCGATTTTTTGGTCCCGACAAACCTGCGATTCGAAGACCTGCCCACTTCACCGCAAAGAGTATCCTTAAAGGTAGTGCCTGCCAAGGTGGCGGGAGCGGAAACGACCTTCTCACTGCTTGCCGGCGCTGGGTAGCCATGCGGGTTCCGAGTCCCTCCCGCCGGCACCGGGTTTTATCGCCGCTGCCACGGAAAATTCGCAGCGCCGTTGGCGTTGGTGCCCATGAGCGAAAACGAAAACAGACCCCACAGGCGATTCATGCCAGTGCAAGATCGTTTTCCGGCTCCCTGGCAACCAGAGTAAAAACAGTGTCCCTTGCGCTCGCAGCCCTTTCGGGAAGGTTTCAGCCACTTACACCGCGCCGAGCCACCTCGTCCGCCTTCATCTTCGCCACCCTCAATGCCGTTTACCAACCGGGTCCTGCTTCCTGTCTCGGGGAAGAATTTCGAGACTGTTGCCATGGACTCCCCTGAGTAGGGTGACCTCGGGGTGCCCCGTACCACCACGAGGTGGATAAAAATACTCCCGCGAAAAACCGCGCCCTCACCCCCGTCGGCCCTCCTGACGCCTGTGACCTGCCCCCGGCCTCGCAGACAGAAATGAATCCAGGAGTCGGTTTTTCTCCGTTACTGTGTCACCTGGGGGTTGCATCTTCCGCATCCATGACCAGGGGAGTAGGCTATTCGCTACGGACATCCGTTTCGCGACAGACCACGATCCCGTCGCTGGGGCCGACACATCAGTAATCAGTAGACGCAGCAGCCCAGCAGAGGTACGGGGAGCCACCGGACCATTCTCAGCATCGCTGCCGGTAGAGATCCGGGTTTACTGCGTCCGCCATCCTCTCGACATCCAGCCCTCCCCCGAGAAACTCACACACCCTGCGGGCCTCACCGCGAGGGTCCGCATGCACCTCTTCAAATTGGAGGTAGAGGACCTCGAAATTTTGCGCATGTTCTCGCAGCCACCTTTTCGTGGCTTCGAGGTGATTCTCGAATGCGGCGCGAACGCCGTCCTCTCCCTCACAACCGGTCCACCTTCCGCGGCGGACCAGCATCTGCCGCTGCGAGGACAGGAGCTCATCGAGGTCGCGGAGCATGAAGATCACGCGGTAGCGGCGGTCCCGCGGCAGATCCTGCAGCAGCCGCGAGATCACCTTGACCGCCTTTCCGGCCCCTTGCTCGAGGCACTCCGAATTCTCGGAAATCCGCTTTACCGGCTCAAACTCGAAGTACCCCCCCGGGTTGTCGCAGTCGGCAGAGCGAATCCCGTCGGTGAGGGGCGGCACCCCGCCGGCGGAAAGCATTTCCATCAACATTGAAGTTCCCGATCTCGGGATCCCCGATACCACGACAGGTCCGTTTCTAATCACGCCGCATCCTGCCAGTGCGTGGTCACACCGACGCACCACCCGGCACCCTGTCCGCAGGGACCGGTAAAAAGGACTGTCCCGGCGTCGAGTCCTGGAACGACGCCGGAGGTCGAGTCCCCACGATCAGCCGTATCAGGTGGGAACCGATACACCCGGACGAACCCGAATATGCCGCTGACCGCCATGCGGGGGTGAAAAGCCCCATAATATGAGGAACAGGCGGTTTCCCCTTCGACGGTGGCTAACGGGAAATCATTGGGCCTGCTTCTTTGCTTGCAGCTTTTCAGGTTCGACCGCGATCAAGGCGGTCGAAAAAAGCGCCCGGATGACAGGCTCGATCGTCAGCGGCCAGCTTTTCCGCTGAGACTGCGAAGAGGGTTGCAAACGGCCCGTCAGCAGGCGTCATGGAGCACCCCGAACAACGACTCATCCGACGCCAAGCCTCGTTGTGGTCCGGAAATGAAAAAACCGACCCCCGGGATGAGGTCGGTTTTCCATCCATCTAAAATTGGGATAACCAGAATCGCCCTACCTTCCCATCGGGGATCAAAAATTGATGACGATGCCTGCACTGATCTCGTTGAACTGCACCGTGTAGTCCTCGGTATCGAGGTCGGCTCCCGTAATTTCCTCAACCTGCCTGGCAGCCTCGGCGACCACGGCCCCTCTAACGGAAAACACCTGGTATTGACGGAGGTCGAACCGTATATCAAACCGCTCCTGAACCTGGTATCGAATTCCACCGCCATAGCTCAAGGCAGTGTTCGTCTGCAGATCGGACACGGCATTCAGCGCCTGCAGGAGGTCGGCGTCATCTATGTTCCCGGGGGGATCGGTGGCAGTCAGGGTCACCGCTCCCATGCCGACCCCGACAAACGGCTTCAGGTCGCCGGTGGGGAAATTGACCAGGAAGCGGCCTTCGTAAAATACGGCGGTCGTGGTCGTCTCCTCCACGCCGTCGTGAATGTTCCGGGTTGGCCGCGAGATCAACAGTGAGGTTTCGCCCCCGAAGGTCGCCCCTGATCTGCCCCAGCGCAGGCCGAACCCGGGGGCACTCTCCAGATTGACGTCCTCGTCGAACTCCACTGTACCCGCGAAGGCAGACAGATCTGCCCCGGCGGGCACAGTCCCCAGGGCGGCTGCCAGGGCAGCGGCGGCTGCAGTTCGGCGGGCTCGCATGGTGCAACTCCTTGTGGGAAACGTAGTTGTCGGAAGATAGACAGCTTCGGTTCGAATGGTACCGAAGCCCATCTCGATTCGCAAGCAGTGGGCCCTATCGTTCAGTCGAGGTTGGGACGCTCCAGGAACACCCCGAGGTCGGCGTACTGGGGCCTGCGGTCCGGAGTCCCGGTGCGGAAGCAGATCGCTGTTTCCGTCCCACCGATTGACTTCGCGATCGCCCCGACACATTCCTCGACCGACCCGTACGGAGGATGGGGGTGAGCCTCGATGTCGAACCCGAGATCGGAAGGGCCTATCGACAGGCAGTCGACCTCCGATCTGGCGAGCTTGTGGGCGTGCAACGTCGCCGAAAGAGACTCTATCTGCAGCCAAAGCACGCCGTTCTCGTTCCACCAGTCGGCGTAGGCCCTGGGGTCGGGTAAAACGCCGATGTTGCGCCGCGCTCCTCCTCCGAGGCTCCGTCTCCCCAGCGGAGGGTAGTAGAAATTCCAGACCGCTTCATTGGCCGTCTGCTCCGTTTCAGTCTGGGGCACCTCGATGCCTCCTGCCCCGAGGTCGAGGAAGTTGCCGATCAGCTGGCAGTGCATCGCGTGTTTGATCCGGAAGCGCACAGGAAGGTCGAACTCATCTGCCAGGGCACAGAATTCTACCAGCTGCGAGTCACCGACCGCAGAATGCTGCCCGTCCGTGAACACGAACTCGTACGACTCCTGTTCCATGGCGCGCTCGAAGTAACCTCTGGTCGCCGAGATCGGAGCTCCCAAACCGATGACGGTGTGGCCGCTGCGGATTCGCTGCTTCAGTCCACTCGCTTTCACGATTTCTCCTTTCCGGTCCGAATGAATTGATCCGGGGACGCGTCCGATCAGGGGTAAGGTTTGGCTATCGGATCGTCCCCCTGCACCGGAGGCGCCAGCAAAATCAATTGCACCAGCCTCCGAACTCCAAGCCCCAGCCTCTTGCCCTTTGGGACCCCCTCTTAGTGTCCCGTCCCATGAATTAGTTTGAAAAGTCTGGTGATCTTTGCGAGAATCGATTCGGCCGTCGCCGTCCACACAAACGGGTGTGAGTGGGCGTTATAGCGGTCGGTGAATTCCTGAATGCTGGCGACCAGGTCCTTCACCTTCTTGAAGGTCCCACGGCGGATGGCTTTCTGTGTGAGGATGCCGAACCAGATCTCCACCTGGTTGAGCCAAGAGGCGTAGGTCGGTGTATAGTGAACATGGTATCGCGGTCGCGCTGCGATCCACCGTTTGACCTTTTCGTGCGTGTGCGTGGCGTAGTTATCTACGACGAGATGAATGTCGAGGTCTTTCGGGACGTTTTGGTCTATGTATTTGAGGAACTGCAGGAATTCCTGGTGCCGATGCCGGGGTTTGGGTTTGCATTGGGTCAGGACCTTGCCCGATGCGATTTCGAGCGCCGCGAACAAGGTCGTCGTGCCGTGCCGGATATAGCTGTGCGTAACGCCTTCCACATAGCCCAGGCCCAAAGGCAGAATCGGCTGCGTCCGTTCCAGGGCCTGGATCTGGCTCTTCTCGTCGACGCATAACACCATGGCCTTGTCCGGAGGGTTCAGGTAGAGGCCTACGATGTCTCTGACTTTGTCCACAAAAAAAAGGGTCGTTGGACAGCTTGAAGTGCTTCTGTCGATGCGGCTGCAGACCCAACGCTTTCCATACTCGTTGAACGGTGGACTTGGAGAGGTTGGCCTCGGCGGCGAGGGAACGGCACGTCCAGTGCGTGGCCCCCTTCGGTGGATGCTCGAGCGTCTTATGAATCAACGCGGCGACTTCCTCATCGCTTATCGAGCGCGGACCCCCGGGGCGCAGCTCATCGTAGAGCCCCATCAGGCCTTGTTCGCAGAAACGACGGCGCCACTTGCCAACCGAAACGCCCGACAGCCCAAGATGCTGACCGATCTGTTGATTGGTGAGCCCCTCATCGCTCATCAAGACGATCTTGGCTCGCCGCACATGCGCATGAGGCAGGCTACGGGAACGGGCCATGGATTCGAGTTGGGCACGAACTTCGTCACTGAGGGTGAGCGGCTTCAGGGGACGTCCCAGTGCCATTAGGTTCCTCCTTGCGGTATCCCTATTAGGGGAAACCTAATGAGAAGATCACATTTTTACAAGATATTCCTGGGACGGGACACTAGGAGGTTGTGATCATGCTTCAGCCCACCTGTTCATCAGCTGCCGCGGCGCTCGGGTGGCTCCTTGCAGCGGCACCCGGGACTTCGCAACCTGCCGACACACTGGCTGCCCCCTCGGTCATCGGCTCGATTTCCGTTCATGGAAACAGCCGCACTCGCGCCGAGGTAATCAGGCGCGAGCTGTTGTTCGCCTGCGGCGAACGCCTGGACACCAACCTCGTGAAGGAGAGCGAGCGCAACCTTCGCCGGCTTCTATTCCTCGGAAACGTGCGCGTGCGCATGCTGCCGGCGGCGTCGACAGCCGACAGCGTCGACATCTCGGTGGAAGTGAGAGATCTGTACTCGCGGGCCATATCGCCGCTCTTCGCGGGGGAACTGGGCGAGATCAGCTTCGGTCTTGTTGCCCTTGATTATAACTTCCTCGGGCGTGGCCAATTGGTGCAGGCGACCGCCCGCAGCGATGCCGTATCGGGAACCAGCGCCGGCCTGCTCTACCGGGAGCCGCGGTTGCTGGGTTCGCACTTCGGTTTTCGCACCCAGCTCGAACTCGCAGAAGAAGGGCACCTCGCCACCCTTTCCTTTTCGCAGCCGTACTCTTCTCTGTCGTCCCGGTGGAGCTTCGGCGCGGCCTTGCGCAGCTCGGAAAGCCTGGTCCGGCGGTACTCTTTCTGGAACGCTGACGGCGCGCTACCGCAGCAGCCTGGGGGCGGCCAGCATCTGGGCCGGTCATTCGGCCGGGAATCGGATCAAGGTCAGATCGAGTGTTCGGCTCGAGGTCTCCGACTAGGTCTTTGACCCGACGCGTCCCTTCTCCCATGCGCCGGAAGACCGGAGACGGGTTGTCGTCGGCACCGGCATCCTCATTTGGCAGCCCCGGTATGCCCGGGCCCGCTTCCTGCAATCCCTGGGACGGGCGGAGGACCTCCAGATCGGAAGCTGGAGCGGTGCAACCCTTTCCATCTCCCACTGGGCCCTGGGCTCGAACCGAACCTATCCCGCGATCGCCTTTCAGGTAGCTCCCCGTCTCAACCCGCGGCCCGGCCTGTACCTCTTATCCAGTTTTTTCGCAAGCACCCGAATTGGAGGGGGATCCTGGTCTCACTTCATCACGTCATCCCAATTCCAGGCGTACGTGCGGATCCTCAGGGTGCACAGCGTCACCTTCCGAGTCAGTTACGCCTCGATTGCGCGGCCCGAAGACCCGACGCAGTATCTGCTGGGGTTGAACCGGGGCCTTCGCGGCTATCCCCCGAGGAGCTTCGACGGCCTCCGAAGGCTGCTCTTCAACCTTGAAGCTCGCCCGACCATCAAACGCACCGGCCTCTACGTATTGGCGGGTGCCGTTTTTTTCGATGCCGGAAATGCGTGGTACGGAGGGGAAGAGATCGACCTGAAACCGGCTGCCGGCCTCGGGGTGCGGTTGGGATTGCCGCGGATATACGACTCCCCGATCATGCGCGCCGACTTGGCTCGCGGACTGGCCAGGGGCGGGGTCTGGCAGCTTTCCTTCGGGATCGGTCAGTTCTTCTAGCGAAGTGAAGGAGCGGTGCCTCCGCCGTGGAACCTTCAGCGGGTCTCGCGCACCGACAGGCGCACTTTTTCCGGACTTACCCCCAGGATTTCCAGGGCTGTTGGATGGCGCACATCGTCACCAGAAATGGCGAAGGTCCGGCGTTTGAGTTTGACCAGAGAGGCATTGCCGAGCACCAGTTGGAAATCCTCCGGACTGGCCAGCAGCAGCTCCCGGCGCGGACCGGCCACTCTCACCTCCACCACGTCCGGATCGACTCCATCGAGGACATACCCTTCCGGCGTAGCTTATTCGGGCGGTCTCGGACGCAACGAGTTGCTCAGTTGGTGGGAAATGGAAGGGAGAGGATGTACGGTAAGGGCGTCCACGACCTCTCCTAGTCGTGGACGCCCCCTTATGGCTACAGGTCGGACGGCCTACTCAGAGATTATGATCTCCACGCGGCGATTTTGCCGACGCCCCTCCTTGGTTGCATTGCTGGCAACCGGTTCATTCTCCCCCTTGGATTCGAGGCTCATTCGTCCGGCGTCGATTCCCTTTGACATCAGGTACTTCTGGACCGACACTGCCCGCCTCATACCCAGCTTGGAGTTGTACCAGACACTGCCGGTGCTATCGGTGTGGCCGCGCAGCATCACCCCGATCTCGGGTAGCTCTTCCAGATCCATGACAACGTCGTCGAGGACTCCCATGGCTTCGCTGGAAAGCTTTGTCGAATTCAGGGCGAACAGGACCACTCTTGGAGCAGGAGCCGGCATCTCGGGTTCATCCGCCACCTCTTCCATCGGGGGTTCCGGGACGGCCTCAACAGGAGGAGCCACAGGTTCAGGCATGGGAGCGACCGGTGCGAGTGGGACCGGCGGCGGGCCGAAGCTGCCGAGAGTCAGCCCGACCCTACCTTGCAGGGAGGCGTCGTTCCCTCCCTCTTCGACCGCATTGACGGCGTCGCTGAGGGCCATCTCATAGCCGATGGTGACCTCCAGGGCGAGATTGTCCGACAGTTTGTACTGGATCCCGGTGCCCAGCGGAATCATCGGGACCGATCCGATGACATCCAGTCCAGAGGTGCGCAAACTGGAAATCTCGGGTTGATCCCAATCGTAACGCATCAGGCCGACACCCCCGAACAGGAACAGGTTCCAATCACTGCTGGTGATGGGGCTGAACAGCAGGCGGCCGCTGATGGTGGTCACATCGGTTGCGGAATCGGTGGCCAAGAGGCGCTCGTATCCCCCGTTGAGCTCGAACTGCCAATTCGGGAGCAGACCCCGCCGCAAATAGGCGGTACCCCGTAAGCCGATCTGGTTTTCGAGCTCGGTAATGGGTAACAAGCCCCCCGCGCTGCTTCCGACCGAGACACCCGCCGTCTCACCGGGATCGAACTGGGCTGGGGCAGGCGAGGCCAACATCAAACCGCTGGCGATGGGCGCGAGTACCGCGAGTGAGAACTGCTGGAATGAGTGCGTGATTTTCATATCTGTTCTCTTTCCCTTCAGTGGAGAATTCCTATGACCTAATTATAATGGAGTTCGATAAAGTTGGCGCAAGAAAATTTCGAGTGCCGACGCATGTCGGGTCATGGGGGCCGCCATCGGCCTTCCATGCGAGCAAATTCCACCCCCTCTCGCGCAACGTGGCCTTGCTCTGCCCGATGGCATGTTGAATGCCTCCCGGGGTAGATGGTTTTCTTGCAGCCACATTGTGTCCGCAGTGTAGAAACCGCTGCGGGCAGTGCGGCCGCGATCGAAGAACTCTCCAGTCACGTTGATGAAACCTCGGTCCTCAAGTGGAAAAACGTAGTTCACGGGTCTTGACCTGATCGCCGTTCCCTTCTCCCGAAGTTCCCATCAGGCTGTTGAGTTGGAGGCTTTCGGTGCTCTCCTTCAGAACGATATTGATCACCCCGGCGATGGCGTCCGAGCCGTACTGGTCCGCGGCCCCGTCGCGCAGGATCTCGATGCGCTCGACCCCGACCTTGGGAATGGCGTTGAGGTCTACCCCGACAGTGCCCCGGCCGAAGGTGCCGTTGACGTGCATCAGGGCGCTGGAGTGGCGGCGCTTGCCCTTGACAAGCACAAGCATCTTCACCTGGTCGAGGCCCAGGCCGCGAAGGCTGGCTGGGTAGATGTGGTCGGTGCCGTCGGAAATAGGCTGGTGAGAGGCGTTGAAGGAAGGGGCCAGCTGGCCCAGGGTCTGGTTGGTCTCGGTTTCGCCGGATTGGCAGATCTCGGTCTCCGAAAGGACATCGACCGGCGCCGGGGTCTCCCGGGCGGTTCGCACCGCCCGGGATCCGACCACCACCACTCCGTCCCCCATCAAGGTTCGCTCGACCAGGGCGAAATCGACCTCCACCGTGTCTGCGGCCGCAATCGCGACGGCGCTCCGGGCGGACTGGTAGCCGATATAGTTCACCTGCAGGGTATGTGACCCTGGAGACACGCTCGGCTCGAAATTCCCCTTCCCATCCGAAACCGTTCCCCTTGCGGTGCCTACGACGTGCAGATTCGCCCCTGGAAGCGGACTGGCGAATTCGCTGTCGGTGACCTTTCCCCGAATCGTGCCCTGCTGCGCCAGGAGCGGAGAGACCGCCAGGACCGCTATCGCGGTTAGTTGAAGTGTGGGGCGCATTGAAATAGGGTGATGGAATGGTGAGTTCGCGATAGCCGGCATCCTTGCAATCAAACCTCTCCTATTCCGCGATCCCTGGCCAGTTGCCGGTAATTCTCTTCCGGTTCCACTTCTCCTCCACGGGCGGCCAGACGCGTCATAAGCGCCCCCAGCCGCTCGAGCTCGCTTCCGGGCATCTCGGGATCGAACGGCAGGTATACGGCGTCCGCAAGCCGCTGGGCTCCGGGGGCCGGGGAGTCGCCGTCGGACACCACGCTAAGCCGTTCCGACATGGCGTCGAACCCCTGGCTGCGGAGGTGGATCTTCACCGCTTCCCGGTCGCGGACGAGCACCGGGACCATCCAGTAGGCATGCGTGGGGGCGTCGCGGGTAGGCAGCTCGACCTCGCGACCCAGGGTCCGAAACAGGGCGCAGCCCGGTTCTACGCGTCGGGTCACCGGGGCTTCTCCCTCCCCCAACCTGCGCTCCAGCAGACCGAGAAGTGCGGCACAGGGACGGCGGCGGATGTGGGGCATGAGCGAATCACGAGGGACGTTGCGCGTGAGGGTGCGAATCCAGCTATCGCGGTCGAAACCCAGAAGGTTGGCCAGAAAGACCAGAGCAGCGAAAATCGTCGGCTTCGAAGCCCATTTCAGAACGCCGAAAAGTAGCACACGGCGCAAGAACTCACCCGTCGACTGGACCGGGTCCCGCTCCAGGATTGCTGTCATTTCGGCGCGCAGTTGCGGGTGGCGCACGCGGGCGATCGCCCCGCCGAAGGCCGTAGCGATCTTCATGGGTCCGAAAGAAAAGAGCGTCAGGTCGGCTTGCGGGTGGCCGGTCCAGCCAGGTCCCGCGTACGCCTGGGCACAGTCTTCCACGACGGCGACGCCATGCCGGCGAGCGACGGCTACCGCCGGCTCCACGTCGATCCGGGCTCCGAACAGGTGGGCGAGAACGACGGCCCGGGTGCGCGGCCCGATCAGCTGGTCGAGCGAGCGCGCGTCCCACACCGTCGTCAGCGGGTCGATGTCGAGAGGTACCGGCCGCAGACCGTGCTGCCTGGCGATGTGGGGCATGTCCGGCACGGTCAGGGCACTGAAGATGATCTCGTCTCCAGATTTCCACCGTTTCGCCCGAAGGAACAGGTCGAACCCCGAGCGCGCCGTTAGGCAGGCGATGGCGTCGCGGTCCTCGCACCACAGGCTCTCGATACGTGCTACGACCCTTCCCCTCGGCGGGGGATACAGGCACGACTTGAGGGCGAAACGCCAGTCCGCCCAGGTAAAATCGAATCGCTTACAGGGCCAGATCATGCGCCGCGGTTCGGAACGTGTCAATGGAAATGAGACACTTCGCGTGAAAGTTTACTGTCCTGTTCGTGCGCATTCGATGATGGTCGGGGGTGGGTTGATCCACACCTCGGCTGGTATTTTCGGTGCTTGGGGCGGCCCCTTTACGAAGCGCTCGGGATGTCGTGCATGGGCGTCATCGAGGATGGATTGGCGCGCTGCCTGGAGCTCCTCGGCGCGCCCGTGATGTACCGCCTCCGGGGTCAGCAGGCCCAATCCGCTATGGCGATGGCGGGTGTTGTACCAGAGAAAGAACGAGCGAAAATACGCCCGCGCCTGCTCCGGGTCGGCAAAGCGGCCCGGGTAGGTGGGCGCGTATTTGACGGTTTTGAACTGGCTCTCCGAATAGGGGTTGTCGTCGGCGGTTCGCGGGCGGCTGTAGCTGGCCAGGATCTCGAGATCGACCAGCAGCTGCGAAAAGGTCTTGGCCGTCATCGGGGCGCCCCGGTCCTGGTGCAGGGTCAGCTGCCCCGGCTCGATGGCTTGCTTGCGGCAGGCGGTCCGGATCAGGCGCCGTGCGCTGCCGGCGCTTTCCCGGGTGGCCACCATCCAGGCGACGACGTAACGCGAAAACAGGTCGAGCACCACGTAAAGCGGATACGTCCCCCCTGTACGCGGGCCCGCCAGACGGGTAATGTCCCATGTCCAGACCTGGTTGGGGGCCCTGGCCACCAGCCGCGGCGGCTCGGCCCGAGGGTGGCGGCGCTGGCGGCGGCGTTCCCGCACCTCGCCGGCGCCGTGCAGCAGACGATACATCGTGCGTTGGGAACACAGGTAGCGTCCTTCCTCCAGCAGATTCGCGTATACGGCGGCCGGGGCCTGGTCGACGAAACGGTCTTCGTGCAGGGTAGCCAGTACGTGGGCGCGCTCTTCCGGGGCCAGGGCACGAGGCGAACGGCAAAGGCGCCGCGTCCCGGCGCGGCAGCGGGGGGGTGCGGTGGCGATAGACCGAAGCGCGGGCCACCCCCAGGGCGCGGCAAGCCGGGGCCACCCCGACCGTGGTCGCCAACTGTTCGACCGCCGCGCTCATGCGTCGTCGCCGTTGGCGGGCCGGTTCAGGGGGATCCCCAGGATCTCGGAGGCTTTTTTTTGGATCTCGAGAATCACTTGGGCCTGCTCCAGACGCCGCCGCAGACGGGCGTTCTCCATGCGCAAGCGCTCGTTGTCGCTGGCCACCGGGTCCCGACGACGGCCTTGGGGACCCCGCGGCGTGGCCAACGCCTGCAACGAGCCTTCCCGCCGCGCCCGCCGCCAGGCGGTCAGCTGCGAGGAGTACAGGCCCTCGCGGCGCAGTAAGGCACCGACCTCCCCGGGAGCCCGGCAGACATCGGCTTCTTCCAGTACCCGCAGCTTATACTGGGCACTGAAATACCGACGCTTGGCTCTGTCTGGCACTTCCGGATCGAGACGAGGAACCTCGGGGGTGGACTCTTCCACAGGCAACGAAACTCGCTCCGCCTTTCCAGTACGGGAAGCCATCTTCTATCGCTCTCCTTTCCGCCCTCCTGACTACTCTAAACTCCGATGCGGAAATGTCTCACTCTATATTGGCACGTAGGGAATCGAGTGTCAACGCGGTGCGAAGGCACCTATCTCTCGTTAACACACCAAGTTGCACCATATCCGAGGCACTTCCGATCAATTGACAGTGTTAGGGGTTCCCCATATAGTTGAAAACTCCGTCGGCATCGGTTTCCGGCGTCTGGATCGCCGGGAATTTCATCTCCTTTCCTCATCTGTGTTGATATGGGTGAAATCGTCGAAGGCCTGGGTACATGGCAGCGATCCCACGACTGCGGGACACTGACGGCCGATTTCCTCGGTAAGCAGGTGACCCTCATGGGATGGGTGGCAACGCGTCGCGACCACGGGGGGGTTATTTTCGTCGATCTCCGAGACCGCTATGGGGTGACCCAAGTCGTTTTCAACCCCCAGAACAATGCCGAGTCTCACCACAAGGCGGAATCCCTGCGCAACGAGTTCGTCATCGCGGTCCAGGGTGAGGTTGAAAACCGCCCCGAAGGCATGGTCAATCCCCGGCTCAAAACCGGGGAGATAGAGGTGAATTGTCATTCACTGAGGATACTCAACACGTCCATCCCGATTCCGTTCCCCCTCGATGACAATGTCGACGTCGGCGAGGAGGCGAGACTGCGCCATCGTTACCTGGATCTGCGGCGCTTCCCTATGCAACGCAATCTCCTGATCAGGCATCGCTGTTACCGAAAAACCCGGGACATCCTGGATTCGGAGGGGTTCATCGAGGTCGAGACCCCCTTTCTGGTTCGCAGCACTCCTGAGGGAGCCCGGGACTTCCTTGTCCCCAGCCGTGTAAACCCGGGCAATTTCTTCGCTCTCCCCCAGTCTCCGCAGACGTACAAGCAACTGCTGATGATTTCGGGATTCGATCGCTATTTCCAGATCGTCAAATGCTTCCGGGACGAGGATTTACGCGCTGATCGGCAGCCGGAATTCACCCAGATCGACATTGAAATGTCGTTCATCTCCGAAGACGATATTATGGGCGTATCGGAGCGCATTACGCGGGGTCTGTTTGCCGAAATACGAGGAATTGAATTGCCGGATCCATTTCCTCGTATGGCTTATTCCGAGGCGGTGGACCGCTACGGCAGCGACAAACCTGACATGCGTTTCGACCTCGAACTCAAGGATGCCGGGGCTGCGGCCGCTGCATCTCAGTTTCAGGTCTTCCTGTCCGTGCTTGAAAAAGGTGGTCAGGTAAAAGGCATCAATGTAAAGGGGGGCAGCGAATTGCCCCGAAGCCAGATCGACCAATTAGTCGCCTTCGCGAAGGATGCTGGGGCCAGGGGGTTGAGCTGGATCAAACACACCGACAGCGGTCTCGAATCTTCGATTGTGAAGTTCTTCCCCAGTCGTTCCAGAGAACTTCTGATTCGCGAGCTGGGATCAGAACCAGGAGACCTGCTTCTGTTGGTGGCCGACGACCCGTCCGTAGTGGCGAAGGTGCTGAATGCCCTGCGACTCGAGCTGGCGAGACGATTCGACCATTTCGCGGAAAACGTTTGGCGCCCTGTATGGATTACCGAATTTCCACTGCTGGAGTACGATAAGGAAGGAAAGCGCTTTACAGCCGTCCATCACCCATTTACGTCGCCGCTGGAGGAGGACATCGCCATTCTTTCCAGCGAGCCTCTGAAGGCTCGCGCTCGCGCATACGACTTGGTGCTCAATGGCACCGAAATCGCCGGAGGCAGCATGCGTATTTTCCAGCGGGATCTTCAAGCGAAGATCTTCGAACTTCTTGCCTTGGGCGGAGAGGAAGCCGGGGCCAAATTCGGCTTCTTGCTCGATGCCCTCGAATACGGAGCCCCTCCCCATGGCGGTATCGCATTCGGATTTGATCGCGTCGTTGCCATGCTCGCTGGAGAGGACTCGATCCGGGAAGTGATCGCCTTCCCCAAAACCAACCGAGCGGTCGGCCTGATGGAACACGCACCAGGCAGAGTCACCGAGGTTCAGTTGCGCGAACTCGGCATCGCCACCCGGCCTGTATAATCTGGAAAAACAGGGTTCACCAGGGTCTCAACCATCCCCTCGGATCGCCGTAACCCTTTGTAAGAACAGTAATTCCTCCAGTCTTGACTTGACATCCCCATTGGACGTTTTTACCTTGTGGCGAGCATTAACCACCAGCAATGTCAGCGCCCTCTCGAGCTGATCTGGAGAATAATTGATGACTTCCTACAATCTCCGAAAATCAAGTGCTCTTTTCGTCCTTGCCGCCCTGACACTTTCCCTTTCCCTTTTTGCAGGATGTGCACGCGGCCCTTCTCAGAAGGAGTTGGGCGTGCTGGAAGAGAATCGTCAGGCAACGGAGGCAGCCGAGCAGCAGGTCACCCAGAAAAAGGCAGAAAAAGCCGAGCGGGAGCGTCAGTTGGCAGAGAAAAAGGCTGAAAAGAAGGCTCTGGAGGAAAAGAGGGACGGTACAGCCGAAGCGCTGGCTGGGATGTCTGGCGAATAACGCCGCCGACCTTACTCAGCGTGAGTTGTTAATGACACATGCACCACTATCTTTGGAAATCGACCTAACGATTTTGGATTGAAAGGTTACGAGATGACGAAGAGAATGCTGGCCGTTGTCCTAATCCTGTCTGCGGGGACTGCTTTCGCACAAGACAAAATGACCCGCGAGGAGTACAAGGCCCAAATGGTCGACTATCAGCAGCGACAGGAAGCCGCGAACTCACAGATTGCACAGCTGGATGCCGAGATTGCCGCGCTGAATCAACAGATCGCCGCACTCGATGGCGAGATCACTGGGATAATTGCCGATATTCATATTCTGGTAGGTGCGACAGCTGCCGAGATCAGTAATTTTGGAAACACTCTCGATCTCCTCCTTCGCCAACTGGAAGGCTTGACCGCCTTGGCCCCGGAAGAGCTTGTGCGACATCAAGGGGAAGTCAAGGATGTCTTCGCTCAGGTTGAGCAATTGAAAACCAGCAAGATCAGCGCCATACCTGAAATGGCCGAAAAGATTCTCCGCCTCGGCACCCTCATTACCGATCTCCAGATCCGCGATGTCGTCTCGATTGTTTACGAGGTTGAAAAGGGGGATAACCTTTGGGCCATCTCGGCGGACGAGACGATTTATGGAGACCCGTACATGTGGCCCCGGATCTACCGCGCAAACACGGAACAGATAAGCGATCCAGACATGATTTATCCAAAACAGAAGCTTTCGGTTCCGTTTGGTGTTTCCGAAGGTCACTACCTCGTCACACGTGGTGATTTTCTCTCGAAGATCGCGGCTGCGGTGTACAACGACGCAACCATGTGGCACAAGATCTACAAGGCCAATATGGAACAGATCGTCGAGCCGAATATCATTTTCCCAGCCCAGGTTCTGGAGGTTCCTGCAAACTGATTTTTCATTTCATCCTTTCTCTCCAGGGCGATTGACCGCGGATTGCAGAGCGATTGACCGCGTCCTGACGTTCTCATCTCAAGGGGGTTCGAGCAAACTTGGAGACAGGTGCTCGGACCCCTTCGTGTATTTGTTCTCAGTCTCTCCGAGAGTAACAACCCTGCAACAATCCTCTCGTATTGGCGGCCCACCCCCTTCGCCACCTGCTTGGAAACGCTGAAAAAGTCAATCTCCCTTGCCGATATAAACCCCTTAGTTCTTTTCGGCAGAAATGATGAGCATCTCGATTCGATCGAGCGCAACTACCGCGTCAAGATTGTTGCACGAGGAGACCACCTCCACCTCAACGGTCCACGAGAATCGGTCGAGCACGTATCCGGGTTGCTTGGGTATGTCGTCGAATCAATCCGAAGGAACCCGCACTTGAGCGAGGAGGAAGTAAAATCCATTCTCGACCAAGATCAGATCGACCCGGGCAACTATCCTCCCCTTCCGGAAATCGAGGACAACGGCGTAATCAAGACGTACAGGAGAACCGTAGCCGCCCGTACCGTTGGACAGGCGCGCTACTTGAAGGCTGTCGAGTGCCACGATGTTGTTTTTGCGATTGGTCCTGCGGGCACCGGCAAGACCTACCTTGCAGTTGCTGCCGCCGTCGCCGCGCTTCGCGAAAAACGCGTTTCACGCATCGTGCTTGCCCGGCCCGCCGTCGAAGCAGGGGAAAGTCTGGGGTTTCTTCCTGGAGCCCTCGAAGAGAAAGTCGACCCATACCTGAGGCCTCTCTACGATGCTCTTCAGGATCTGCTGGAGCCGGAACGTCTCTCGCGCTTCCAAAGCATGAAGCTCGTGGAGGTGGCTCCACTGGCCTTCATGCGGGGACGTACGCTCAACGACGCTTTCATCATCCTCGACGAAGCTCAGAACACGACGGCTTCTCAGATGAAGATGTTTCTGACGAGAATGGGCGCACACTCCAAAGCAGTGGTAACTGGTGATATCACCCAAACGGACCTGCCTGGTTCCCAGCCATCCGGTCTCGTCGAAGCGCGCCGAATCCTGTCCTGCGTAACTGGCTTGGCATTCGTTAACCTGACCGAACGCGATGTCGTTCGTAATCCACTGGTCCAACGGATCATCAAGGCTTACGATATCCACGACAAAAGCTTTGATTCGGACTGCCGTTAAGGGATAACGAGGACCCGAAGACCGGGAAAACCACCTTGAATCTCTTTTCGACCTTCCGACGCTGGCGGGCGCGTACCACGGGCTCGACTGCCCGCTCGCGGTCAGGAGCAGGCACACAATCCGGCTCGCGTGGGATGCGGCTGTTTCGCATCGTGCTCGCTATCGCCGTGGTCGGTCTGCTGACCTATCTCTCCCCGTTCCAGCGACCGCACGGAATCAGCGAGCTACGGGAGGGCAGCGTAGCCCCGGAGCGCATAAACGCCCCGTTCCTGTTTCTTGTCCGCAAGAGTGACGAAGAGCTGAAAATCGAGCGCAGCGCAGCCGAAAAGACAGTGCCGACCGTGTTGCAGCTTCATGAAGAGGTAAAGAAGCGGCAACTGTCCCGCTTCGACTCGGTGTTGGCCGTGCTGGTGCCCAACAGCCGCATGCAGATGCCCGAATCGCTCAAGTATCGTCGCCTGCAAAGGGAGCTGCCGGGCATTGTACCCTTGCTTTCGGAGACCTCTCTCAAGCAGCTGATATTCCTGATCTCATCGACTGCGGCGGACTCCCTCGATCTCCTGCAGCACACCTGGGTTCAGTTGTTGACCGACCTGTATTCCAATGGGGTCATCGCCAGTAAACAGGGAGATATCGTCGCTGTCACTGCTCAGGTTCGCATCGACGGGACGCCATTCTCAATAGAAATGCTGCACAACGAGAATGATCTGAAGCGCGGGCAGCTCATGTCGCTGATCGAGGCGTACCAGGCGTTCGAGGAACGCGGCGTTGCTGAAGCCGTTCAGGAGCTTCTGACTTTGTTCGTTTACCCCAACCTGAGTGTCGACCAGAGCGAAACGAGCCGCCTTCGGGAGGAGGCGCGCCGCAGTGTTGCCAGTATCAAGCGCCGTTATCTCCGCGACGAGATGATTATCGACAAGAACCAGAAGGTTGAGGCGGTCCATGTCGAAGCACTGGAGGCGCTGGCCCAGCAGTTTACGAGCGAGGAGCTGAAACACCCGACAACCCGATACTTGCAGAGCATCTCGGCTGCCGTGATCGCTGCATTTCTGCTGTTGACTTTCGGTTATTACCTGGCGACCCGTGAGCCTCAGATTTACGCAAGTGCCGCACACCTGACGCTGTTGGCGTTGATCGCCATGGCGACTGCGGCTGTCGCCGCCTACATCCACGCCAACGAAATCCAGACCTATTTCGTGCCTACTCCCTTGGCCGCCATGCTGATGACCATCCTGTTGAGCTCACAGGTCGGGCTCGTGGTCTCGTTTCTGCTCGCGCTATTCATCGGCAGCTTGTTTGGAGATTTCTACGTCACCCTGGTCTTTTCTCTAACGTCGGCCGTCTCCGTCCACGCGGTCAGGCACGTCCGCCACCGGAATCAGTTCTATCGCGCCATGATATTGCTTCCGGCATCGTACTGTCTTCTGATAGCGGCCACCGATCTGCTGCGGTTTGTTCCCTATGAAGAGATCTACGGTCACGTACTGCCCGGTGTTATCACAGGCTTGTCAGCGCCAATTGTAATCCAAGGCCTGCTCCCCATCTTCGAGAGCCTGTTTCACATCACGACCGACATAACCCTTCTCGAGCTGTCTGACCTCAATCGACCCTTGCTGCGCGATCTGGCCATCCGTGCGCCAGGCACGTACACCCACAGCTTGGTCATGGCAAACCTTTCCGAAGCTGCGGGGCAGTCGATTGGCGCCAATCCGCTTCTTGCGCGCGTAGGGTGTTACTACCACGACATAGGAAAAATGCTGAAGCCGGAATACTTCACAGAGAATCAAGGTCTACAGGGCGGCCGCAACCCTCACGATCATTTGACCCCCAGCATGAGCATGCTGATCATCGACTCCCACGTGAAAGACGGAATCGAGCTGGCGCAGGAGCACGGGCTACCCAAGGCCCTGATCGATCTCATTCCTCAACATCACGGGACCACAGTGCAGGAGTACTTCTACACACGTGCCGTCGAGCTCGGAGTCGAGAACGTCCGACGGGACGACTATCGCTACGACGGGCCGAAACCCCAGACCAGGGAAGCTGGCATTCTGATGCTGGCCGACTCGGTGGAATCGGCGGCTCGCACCCTGAGCGAACGCACCCCGGACCGCGTGCGGCAACTTGTTCGGAATATCATTCAACAAAAATTCACAAGTGGAGAGCTGGATGAATGTCCGCTCACCCTGAGAGATCTTCACCGCATCGAGGAGAGTTTCATTCCGGTTCTGATGGGAACCATGCACGGCCGTCTGGAGTATCCGTGGCAGAAAAAGGGCGGCCTCAAGGAAAAAAAGGATGCTGAAAGTCCTGTGCTGGTGCGACGAACCTGAGTTCGCCACTTCGGCTCGATCCTACCTTGAACAGGTGGCCGGGCGGGTGATGGACCGTCACCGAATCAGTGGCGATATCGACCTGATTTTATCCGATGACAGCCAGCTTCGCCGGCTCAATTCGACGTTTCGGGGAATCGACCGCACCACCGACGTGTTGTCCTTCGACTACTCCGCAAGCGATGAATCTCCTGAGATGCCTACGACGATTGGAGGAGTACGCGGAGAAATCTACATTTCGAAAGAGCGCGCTGCCTCCCAGGCTGCCGACATGGGCGTCGGGGAGCTCGAGGAGATCGGTCGCCTGATGGTTCACGCCCTCCTCCATATTGCCGGTTTTGATCACGATACTCCCAAAAGGTTGGCTTTCATGGAGTCAGAAACAGATTCGTTCACAAGCCCAACCCCCCAGACTGTCCTGGCCGGCAGTGTTGCGCGAAAGGAGTAGCCCGCTTTTTTGGAACCCCCGCAAATAGCTGAGTTATTACTGTTTGTCCTTGCCTCAATAGGGCTCTTTGCCTTGGCCTCTTACGAGGCGACCTTCACTTCCCTCTCAAGATCATCCCTCGAGCGCATGCATGAGAATGGGGTACCCCGGGCCGCTACCATGCTTCGCATCCACGAGTCCAGGCACCTGCTCCACCTCATGGCAAGGATCGGTCAGACCCTCGGGGTCGTAATTCTTTCCGTGTCGATCACGCATTTCCTGTTGTCGTTCTCATTTCCGAAACTTGCTGCCGCCATTTCCGGGGGAATCGCATCGGTAGCGGTCGCATTGCTCGCCGGCCTGGCTCGCAGGGTGCGTTTCGAAGAGGATGGCGAGGAGGCGAGGATTCCGAGCCTGGCGTTGCTCTTCGCACCCATTCACCTGCTCTGCGTTCCAGCCCGGCTTGTAGAACGGGTCGCGCGCAGCGATGCTTCTCAAGAGAATTTCAAGGAAGCCCGCGAGGCGGAGCTGAGAAACATCGTCGACTCAGAACAGGAGACGGGGGTGTTGGAGGAAACCGAGCGCGACATGATTCAGGGAGTGTTCGGCTTCCATGATCGGGTGGTCCGCGAGGTAATGGTTCCCCGGGTCGATATCACCTCTCTGGATATCTCCTCTTCACTGGGTGACCTCCTTCGCGTGATCGAAAACAAGGGTCATTCGAGGGTGCCCGTATTCGAAGAATCGCTGGATAAAATTCGGGGAATCGTCTATGCGAAGGACCTTCTGCGGATGCTCGTTCACCGCCGCGATATTGGCATGGAGATGTCGGTTGCTGAGCTGATGGCAGAGGAGGGCGAGGGGGCGAACCCCTTGCCGTTTGCCCATGAGCCGTACTACATCCCCGAAACAAAAAAGATCGACGAGTTGCTCCGCGACCTGCGCGCCGCACGAACGCGCCTGGCCATCGTCGTCGACGAATACGGCGGGACCGCCGGATTGGTCACCACCGAAGACCTGGTCGAAGAGATCGTGGGTGAGCTGCAAGACGAATACGATGCCGAGGAAGCCCTGTTTGAGTGGCGTCCCGGCGATATCCTGGTCGTTAACCCGAGAATCAACATCGACGAGCTTAACGAGATCCTTGAAAGCGATCTTCCCAGCGACGGTTTCGACACCCTTGGGGGGTTCATCTACGATCATCTCGGGGAAGTGCCTGACGAGGGGCAGACCGTACGGATTCCGGGCTTCGACATCGAGATCCTCAAAGTGGAAGGACAGCGAATCGCCCAAGTGCAATTGAAACGGATGCCGATAGCAGGCGAGGCCCAGGAGCAATAGGGGACCGTTACCGCACCGGTAAGCGATGAACTGTCGACCAACGACCTGTTGCATCCCGATTCCCCGTCGAGTATATTTTAGTCGTGTTGCGGGGTGGAGCAGTCTGGTAGCTCGTTGGGCTCATAACCCAAAGGTCGCGGGTTCGAATCCTGCCCCCGCTACCATCTTAGGGAGTCGTCGGCTTTGCCGTCGACTCCCTATTTATTTCAAGACTTCCCCACAACTCAAGACTTCCCCCACAACTGCTTGCGAGAAAGACCGTTCCCTTGCGCGAGTTTCATAGCCAATGAGCCGTTTCCGCCGCATCACCGACCATACAGCAAGTGTGGGGAAGCCCCAACGCGTCGGCCTGGACGAACGGTTTCTGGCCGAATTCCTGCCTGAGACCCCTCTCGACCGCGTCGAGAGCCAGGAGTTGCGCCAGCAGGTCATGCAGGCGCTCGGAGAGCTGACTCGGGACGAGCTTCAAGTCGTCGAGTTGCGCTTTCAACACAAGAAGTCCCCGGGACAGGTCGCTTCCAAGCTGCAGATGCACAGGAAAGCCGTCGCCGCCCTGGAGCGCTCCGCCTTGGAAAAAATCCGTACTCCCATAATCGAATACATGGAGTCGTGAGGAGGAAGGGCGTCCGCTGGCTGCGCGGCCGGGGACTCCCGACTCTTCTTCTTTCCGGGGGATTTTCGGGGACGCTCTACTCCCTGAGTATCCCATCCATCGACATCGGCCTCCTCGCATGGGTCTGCCTCGTGCCGGCGTTTCTGTGCGGCTTGAGACGAAACATTCCACTCGGCGCGGGCCAGATATTCCTGGTCGGCCTGGGATGCGGCATCGCAGCTGGTGTTGGTCGCATCTATTGGATTGCAGAAACGCTGGCGAACTACGGCGGACTGAACCAGATGCAGGCGCTGGCATCGACCGCTGCTCTCATTCTCTACCTTGCCCTCTATCCGGCCCTCTTCTTCCTCATATGCCGGTCTTTGCCGTCGAGAAGTCCCTTCTTCAGCTGGCTGGCGGCGTCGGTCTGGGTTCTACTCGACTGGGCCCAGTCCTGGATCCTCACCGGATTTCCCTGGCAGCAGATAGGGTATTCCCAGCATCAGAACCTCCCCTTGTTGCAGTTCGCATCCGTCACGGGAATCTACGGTCTCAGTTTCGCCGTAGTCCTGGTAAATGCCACTGCGGCTCAGGCCATCCTGGTGCCCCGACGACTCCTGTTCTGTTCAGGTCCGGTCCTGATAGCGATGGTGGGCATCGTGGCGTACGGCCATCATCGGCTGGCAACGGTCCCGAACGAACCTACAGCCGCAGAACTGTTCCGGGTGGCTGTCATCCAAGGCAGCATCCCCCAAGACGCAAAGTGGAAGGCCGACCGGAAGCGTCGCACCACCGACCACTACATCGAGCTGACGCGCGAATTCATGGCGGAGAACTCCGGCGAAGAATACGACCTGATCGTTTTCCCGGAGACCGCCCTTCCCTACTACCTGACCGACCCGGTTTACGAGGAGTACAGGGAGCGAGTCGCCGGATTGGCCCGCCAACTGGACACCCCGATACTGGTAGGCAGCCTCGAAGGCCGTAGTGGAGTCGCCGGTCATCCTATTTACAATCGCGCCTTCCTGATGGATCGGAGGGGAGAACTCGTCGACTTCGCCGACAAGGTCCACCTGGTGCCATTCGGCGAATACCTGCCGCTCCCGCAACTTTTCTCATACCTCGATCAGCTCACCGCCGAAAGCGGTCGTTTCACCCGCGGGGACTCGCATCGCGTCATCGGGCTGCCGGACGGGGATCTTCGCCTCGGCGTCTTCATCTGCTACGAGTCGATCTTCCCGGAAATCACTCGAACCCTGGCGCTGAACAATGCGAACCTGCTGATCAACACCACCAACGATGCTTGGTTCGGCCACACCTCCGCACCGTACCAGCACATGGCCATGGCCGCGGTGCGAGCGGTGGAATGCGGGTTACCCATGGTGCGGGCTGCCAACACCGGAATCTCGGGGGCCGTCGCCCCCAGCGGCAGGGTGCTGGCGGCTACAAACCTGTTCGAAACGACGGCCATTGCCGTCGGCCTGCCGCAACCCGTCCCCGCGACCTTCTACGTTCGCCACGGGGATATCCTGTTGCTCCTATGCGCGATCGGACTGGCCATTATGGCTGCAGTTGCCCGGATACGGCACGGGATTGACAGGGGTCGCGCCCGGAGGGAGCTGGCTAGGTTCGCCGCTGACCCCCGACCTCTTGCCCGACCACTCGTCCTCCTACACGGGTACGACAGCAGCCCACTGCGCTGGAAACCGTTTCTCGACACATTGCATCGCTGCTTCTCCAACACCGACACGCAGGTGATTTTCCCGCACTTGAACCGGGACAAGCCGTTGGCGGAGCTCGTCGCGCAGGTACCGGAACAGCCGGGTACCGAAGCTGATTACGTCGGACACAGCCTCGGGGGCCTGGTCGCGATTCGTCACGCCCGGGAAAACAACCGCAGCCGCGTTTTCGCGCTGGCGACTCCGTTTCGAGGAACGTGGGTGGCTGCCGTTTCAAAATGGCCGCGCAGCAGGTTTCCGCGGCTTCTTGCCGACCTCGCTCCAGACAGCAGCTTTCTCGAAAACCCCGAATTCCCCAAGATGGCCGATCGCGTGGTCAGCTTTCGAATCAATGGAGATCCGGTGGTTTCTCCTGCGTCCGCCCTGTTCGCAGGAGGCCGGCACAGGGCCTATTCCGGTGGTTGGAAGCTATGGTTGCCCGAGCGCCATCGCGCCGTGCTGTCGGACCCCCGGGTACTGAGAGATATCGTCGTCGCCCTGCGTGAGAGCTGATCTGCACTTCCATCGCAAAGCCCAGAGCCCACTGCGAAAATTTTCAAGGGATCAGCCGGAGAATCGCCGATTCACAGGTCGCAGCAGCAGCCCGGTTCTCTGGTGAAATGCCGTTCGCTCGAGTCTGACGTGGGAACCGCCGGTCTCCGGTCATTGACGGTGACCGCAACGAACCGGATTTGAGGGATTCCGATCTGGCAGAGCTCCTGCTCACTGTCGCCGGATCCCACATCAAAGGCCAAGGCGGCTGGCGGTTTCGTCTTTCCCGGCGGGCACCTTCTTCCTTCCGCGAGCAACCACCTCTTCTGGAATGACCGCCCCCAGCCGGGATGGTAACCCTCCACGGTACCGGCGGGCGGCTTCTTGGACGACCTTGTTCCTCGGCTATTTCTCTATGGGGAGGAGAACGGCTCGATTTCGGGAACGTCCACCCAGCGGCGCTCGCTCGCCGCCTTCACCACCATGTCGGCAACCAGCTGGGCCCGCATCCCGTGATAGAAGGAGGGCACGCACTCGCGGCCTTCCCTGATGGCGGAGACGAACTCCCAGGCCTGATCGTAGCGGAATACCGTCGTCGGGACCCCCTCATTGGGATCGCGCGGCGAACCGGTACGTTTGAGGAATCGTTCGGGAACCTGGACGGTCCTGTACGGGCAGCGGCGTTCCCCGAGCTGAATCTCGTGCGGCGTGTGCAGGCGATAAGCCCCGGAAGCCCTGGTGCCGTTCAACTCGGCGAGGTCGTGATCTCCCTGCGGCCCGTGTCCCTTGGTCAATTTCCCCATCTCGAACACGGCAGTGGCCCCACTCTCGAACTCGGCGATCCAAGCGACCCAATCCTCGACGTCCTGGGGGGGACAAGGCTGTCCAGCCTCGGTTCGGTTCCGGCGCGCCAACTGCTTCATGTGCGCGCAGACCGAACGGATCGGCCCCAGCAGATTCTCGGCAAAATCGATGCGGTGGATGCCCATGTCACCGAGTTCGCCCGATCCCGCCCGATCCTTGAATTGCCGCCAGCCGATAGCATGCTCTCCCCAGTCCTGAAGGCGTTGAAAACGGGCATGCCTGATTTTGCCCAGCTCACCCGCATCGACGAGGTGCTTCAGATAGGTCATTCCCGGGACGAACCGGTAGGAAAAGGCGGTCATGTGCCTCCGGCCGGAGCAAGCGGCCGTTTCGTAGATCTCGCGGGTCTCTTCGTAGTTCATTCCGAGAGGCTTCTCGCACAGGACGTGGCACCCCGCTCCCAAGGCTTCCTCTATGAGATCCCGGTGCAGATTGTTGGGCGTAGCGATGGCGACCGCGTCGAGCTCCGCCTTTTGCAGCGCCTCGGTAAGGGTGGTGTACCCCTCGGAAACCTCCCATTCGCGCAACCTGCTGACGAGAAGGTCGGAGTCGACTTCGACCAGCGCCGCCACCTCCACTCCGGGAATGCGTGAAAAGCCGGGGTAGTGAACCTGGTCGCACACCCCCCCCGTTCCCACCAGCCCGACGCGCAGCTGCCCGTGGCCAGCCGCCATCATGCAGATCCCTCCCCCCCTACCAGCGCCGCAGAGGCCCCTTCCCGGAGTTCGCCTTCCCGGCGCAGCAGCCGGTCCATCATTTCGTGCAGACGGGGCAGATCCGCCGCGGCGACCGGCTCGGTAAACGGAACCACCGGCCCCCCTGCCAGGCCAGCGTATTCCATGGCAGCGTGCAGAGCGGCGGAGCTGTAACGGGCGGAGTCCTCGCCGCGCATGTCTTCGAAGGGAACCATTTCAGCGCGAAGGCTCGCCGCGGCCGCGGTCTCCCCGGCACGAAACGAGCGCAACAGCTCCAGGCTCATTCTCGGGACGAAGTTTGCCATGCCGGAGCTGAACCCGACCGCCCCCGCTTCCAGGTAGTCGATGCAGGGATCTTCCGCCATGCCGCAGACCATCGCCGCGTGCGGGGCCACCCTCGCGGCAATCCTGGAAAAGGCGGGCAAATCGTCGACAGCGTACTTCAGCCCCACAACCTCGTCGAACCGGCAGAGCTCGACGACGTGGTTCACGGGCATGATGTCGAGCCGTCTCTGGTACAGGAGGACGGGCAAGCGGATGCCTCGGGCAATCTCCTCCAGACCCGCTTTCGCACCGTTGTCCGAAGCGGGACCGACGATCGGCATGATCATGACGCCGGCGGCACCCGCGGAACGGGCGATGGCGGCCATTTCGAGCGAGCGCCCGTACCCGGGACCGATTCCTGGCACTACAACAGCCCGGTCAGCTGCCTGATCGACAACGGCGCCGACTACGGTTTCGTACTCCTCCAGGCTGGCGTCGTACACCAGTCCGGTTCCGCACATCGGCATCAGAAAGCCGGCACCGCTCGTGATAAGGAACTCGGCGTTGCGCCGGGCACCTTCGACATCGATGCTGCCATTCCCCTGCCGGGGAGTAATGGCGACGACCAGAACAGTGGCGCAATCCGCGGTAGTGATTTCGGTTCTTGGCATGAGGTCCTCTTTCACTCCCACCGGGTCGAAGCGGAGGTCTCCTTGAAGCGGTTGTACTTCTCGAGGTAATCCTCGCGAGGCGGGGAGAAAATGTCGACGATCCTCACCGGCCCCTGCACCACCTCTCCGGAATGAACGACATCGGGAGGGACGATGAAGGCGTCACCCGGGCCGGTCAGCCGCTCCTCCGAGCCGATGCGGAAGCGGAAACTGCCTTGGAGGACCAGTCCGGCCTGTTCGTGGGGGTGACTGTGTTCCGGTATTTCGCAGCCCGGGTGGAGATCGAGAAACGACAGCATGATTCCTTCTCCGGCAACTATGCCGCTGAATGCCTTGGGGAAAAGCTCCAGCTTGGGAAGCTCCTCTTCTTTAATGAAAGCCATGTTGTCCTTGTCCTTGTCCGTGGATTGGGAGAAAGCGGGTCACCGGGAGCTGACGAAGGTCCGCAGCCAGGCTTCGTCACGGTAGCGTTTCCACAACGTCACCAACCTCCCGAGCATCAGCACAATGTACGCCAGCCAGGCTCCCTGCAGCCCCCCTTCGAGCTGGAAAACCAGCAGCGTCACCGCGGGGAGAAAGAAAAGAAGCGCCGCAATGAGCATGGCTCGCGACAGGTAGGCGACGTCGTTGGCCCCGATGAAAATGCCGTCGAACACGAAAACCGCGGCATTCATCGGCTGCGCCAGGGCGAGCATCGGGGTGAGCGGGACGATCGCCGCGACGACCTCTCCGTGTTCGGTAAAAACAGACGCCAGCGCATTCATGCCGATACCGAACGCCACCGCAAAACAGGACCCTATTCCGATTCCCCACACCATGATGCGCCTGCAGACCCGGCGGGCCCCCGTGAAATCACCCGCTCCGAGGCTGTTGCCGACCAGGGTCTCGGCGGCGTGGGCAAAGCCGTCCACGGCGTAGCTGACGAGGCCCCAGATCTGCCAGAGGATGGCGTGGGCCGCCAGTGAAACCTCCCCTAGGCGCGACACGACAGCGAGCAGGAAGAACTGGCAAAACAGGAGGCAGAGTGTGCGGGCAAGGAGGTAGCTGTTTGTCGATATCAGGTGCCGCATGGCACCGCGTTCGAACAGCTGCCCGACCCCCTGCCGCAGGTAATCCCGGTATCTCGCCGCCAGTGCCAGAAGGCCGATGGCCAGCCCGACCGCGCTCGACAGCAGGGCCGCCCAGGCGGCGCCGACGACCCCCATCGCCGGCGCCCCCCAGTGGCCGAATATCAGGGCGTAATCTGCGGCCACGTTCACCAGGTTGGTGGCGAAGGTGATGTACATAGGAACGAGGACGTTGGCGGTGCCGAGGAAGAACCCGGTGAGAACGAGAACCGAGAGATTCATCGGAACGCTCCAGATGCGCACGTCGATGTACCGCTGTCCCCAGAAACGGACCTCTTCGCTGCCGCCGGCCAGCTCGAAACCGATCAAGGTGATCGGCTGCCGCAGCAGCAGGATGGCCGCGGCAATGGCCAGCGCCAGCAGCAGCCCGCGGTACAGACTCTGGGCGCAGGCGCGCCGGTCGCCGGCGCCGTGGTACTGGGCGACGATCGAGGTCGTCCCCATGCGCAGGAAACCCGCGCCCCAGAAAATGAAATCGAGGATCACGCTCGCCGTGGCTACCGCACCCAGAAAAGCCACCTGTTCGAGATGTCCTATCATCGCCGTATCCGCGATGCCTATCAGCGGCACCGAGACCGCGGCCAAAAGGTTGGGGACCGCCAGTCTGAGGATGCGCCGGTTCAGGGTGGGTGACCCTGCCATCAACGGCCCTCCGCCCCGACGGACTCCCGCACAAATGTGGCGATCATGGGGGGCATGCTTACTGACGGACCGGGTGATTCAACAGGTGGGACAGGGATCCGGGTTCCAGCGGAAGCGCCCCAGGTCGACCATCCCGCCCAGGAATTCGATCCCCTCCAACTCAAGAAGCTGGCGCTGCAGGTCGTGCAGCCTGGTCCGCTTTCTCGCCGACACCCCGCCCCTCGCGTTGATCACGCGGTGCCACGGCAGATCGAGCGACTCCGGTATCGCGGCGAGTGCGTACCCGACCTGCCGTGCGTTTCCGCGCACTCCGGCGAGAGCGGCTACCTGGCCGTAGGTGGCGACCCGTCCATGAGGGATACCGGCGACAACGGTGTAGATGGCGCGGCGGCTCGGGTGCATCCCCTACTGGCAGTTCGGCGTTTCCGGCTGGTCGGCTCCATCGAGGAACTCGAGCGCCTTTGCATAGCTGCGCTTCTCGAGGAAATGCCGGAGCATGGGAGGGGCCTCGGCCCCCAACTCTCGGCACAGGTCGTCGATTCTGGCCAGCTTCCCCGCAATATCATCCCCTCCTTGCTTCCCGCCACCGGCGATCGACGCCATCATATCGTTCAGGACCGCGTGAAGTTCCTGCAATGCAGCCATTTTTCTGTTCTCCAGCGCTGTTTTCGTGACCCTGACCGTGCCCGACCTTGGCCGATGCGAGTCCTGCCCGAATGAAACACCCGGACAGGCCCCTAGGCCGCCATGATGAGGTAGCTGACCCAGTCCCGGTTGGGGTTGGCGATGCTGTACTCGCAGCCGGGAGGGAGGTGGATCATGTCCCCTTCGGTGAAGGCTACCTCTTCCCCGTCGACGGTGATCACCCCGGAGTTTTCGACCCCGTAATAAACCTGCTCGAGATCCCCGCACCTGCGCGTCGCCGACCTGCTTTGCGGCTGCACGGCTTCGCGGTCGATGAACGCCATGCCGCGAAGACAGCCGGAATCCCCCTCCCCGAGGGGGCCGAGCTGGTGCCAGCGGATGGCTCCACCGCCATCCCCCTGCGGGCTCGCCCGGCGCCAGTTGCGGATGGCGATGCCGCCGCCGTCCTCCTCGACAGGCATACTGATCACGTGATGCTCGAGCCAGTCTTCGTTCATGTCGTTGAACATCTGGTGGTACAGACCCGAGGGCAAATAGACGGCATCGCCGCTCTCGACGGGGAATCGCCTGCCGTCGAACAGGACCTCGCCCGACCCGCTCAGGATGTAGTACACCTGCTCCAGGCGGTCGTGCTTGTGATGGTCCGAGGTCTTGCGGCCTTGCAGGGCGTGGCGGGCGAAACCGCCCAGCCGGGTCAGGCGATCACGGTCGTCGTCGGGATCTCCCCCCGCGCCTGGCCGCAGGCCGCCCCAATGAACGGCGCTCAGGTGGGAGATGTTCGGCTGAACGTCTCTCCAGTTCTTCACGTAGGTCAATTCGGTCTTCTTCCTTTCCGTTACAGGGAGGCGATGCGCCGCATGCGCTCTCCCAGGTCGACGAGGGTGGACCGGTCTCCTCCGACTTCGTGGATGAGCGAGGATGTGTATCCGACGGCGCGGAGTTCCGCCATGACCGTTGGCCAGTCGGTGTCCCCCTCCCCGAGGTTGACGAACCTGTGCCCGGCGCGGTCGAAGTCCTTCAGGTGCACGCGCACGATGCGCGATCCCAGGGCGCGGATCCAGTGCTCCGGGTATCCGTACGCCATCATGTTTGCAGTATCGAGATAGATGCCGATCCACTCGCTGCCCACGGCCTCGACCAGCCTGACGGCCTCGTCCGGACTGAGGAGGAACTTGTTCCACACGTTCTCCAAGCCGATTGCCACCCCGTGTGCCTTCGCCTCGCTGGCGAGGCGCGCCAGCGCTTCCGTGAGATCGTTCCATGCATCGAGGTAGGTGCCCTCGACGGGCAGCTGTCCCGGGTGGAGGAGCGTCGCCCCGGCACCGAGAGTAGCGGCGATCTCCAGGGCACGCGATACGCAACGACAGCACTGCTCTCTCTCCCCTGCCTCCCGGCTCAGCAGGTTGCCCCTCTCGGGGAGGTTGGCGATCACGCTCGCAATCTTGACCCCTGCCCTATCACAACGCGTCGCCACCCTGGCGAGGTCAGGCTCGCTCATATGCACGTCGAGATCCTTGCCGGGACTGAAGACAAGCTCCAGCGCGTCGTACCCGGCCTCCTGACAAAGCTCGAGTGTATCGTCCAGACTCATCCGACCCAGAACAATCTGCGTTACGCCGATTTTCATCTCCCGTTCACCCCGTTGGCTTCCTCGGAAAGACAGAGCAAGCAAATGGCAAACGCGTCATGCGGCAAGGCATCTGACATTTTCGTGCCCTGAGGCTTGGGCCGCGACATCGGGCATTCTCCCCCCTTTTCGCCCGCAATAATTCCGGGCACAAGAAGGCCTCGGGTGCCGGGACCTTGAGTGGCAGTACAGATTCTGAACAGGCCGGAGCCTGCCCTGAAGTCTGCACCGGCAACTGCTTGTCGCCCTCTGGAGTTCACCCTATCTTCACGCCGCTTTACGGCATACTTGGCAATGCCAACGAAGGTCGCAATGCCAACGAAGGTCGGGCTTTCAAACAAGCACAAGGAGATCGGCACATGCCTAGAGTGAACAAAAAGAAGTTCCAGATCGGCGTTGTCGGAGTCGGCCGCATGGGCGCCAACATCGCCAGGCATCTCAAGGACTCCGGTTTTCCTGTCACTGTCCTCTACGACGTCAGGCCTTCCCTGGCAACCCGGCTCGCCAAGGAGCTGGAAGCGAAGGCGGTTAAAAAGCTGGCCGAAGTCACCGCGGCCGCTAACACGATCATCACCGTGGTTACCGACGACAAGGCAATGCGCTCGATCTTCTCACTGAGCGGGGACAGCCTGCTCGCAGGGGCGGAGGGCAGGACGTTCATCAATTGCGCCACCATTACACCCGACGCCCATCGCGAGGTCGAAAAACGGGCTGCCGAAGCCGGTGCCTCCACCCTCGAAGGATGCATGGCGAGCAGCATCACACAAGCCCGCGAAGGGACCCTTTACCTGATGTGCGGCGGCGAGCGCGAGGTGTACGACAGGGTTCTGCCGGTGCTGAAATCCATGAGCAAAGCCCTGCGCTACATCGGCCCCACGGGCAATGCAGCCGAAGTCAAGGCCCTCGTAAACATGGTGATGAACATCAACACTGCGGGCCTGGCCGAAGGCCTCGGACTCGGAAAGGCGCTCGGTCTCGACTTGGAGATGCTCATGGAAGTCTTCTCCCAGACCGGGGCAAACTCGAGGGTTCTCGAGACCGATGGAGAGGACATGGTGGCACGCGATCACGAGTGCTACTTCTCCGCCGCCCACGCCGCCAAGGACTCCGGAATCGCCCTGTCCGTGGCGCGCCAGGCCGGGCTCGACCTGCCGTTGGCGCGGACGACAAAACGCCAGTTCGACCGCATGATCAAGATCGGAAAGGGGGAGCTGGACAAGTCAGGCGTAGCGGAACTCACTTTCCCGGGGCGCTCGGGAACGCGGAAGAAAAAGAGGTAGCTGTTCTACGCCCAGGCGAATCGTCTTGGCACTCGGAACGGCACAAACCTCGTACCACTCGGGATCCCACGGGTCACGCGGTCAGGTTTCGGATCGAGCCAGCTCCATTGCCGTACTCTGAACTCCCAAGCTGCATGGAGATGTAAGGTCTCCCCATGCTTCGAACAGGGAAAACCAGAACCAGTGTTGCATTCTCCGACCCGTTGTCACTCGAGGGGGTACACCTCACGCGCCCGTCTGGCCCCATCTCCGGGAAGAACGCTGACGATGGCCCTCCAAGCCCCATCACCTTCCTGGTGGTCCTCCCTGGAAACCATCCGATACCAGAGGCCTGGTAGAGGGGTCATCCGGACCTTGGGCGCTACGACCCACAGGCTTCCGGCAAGCCCCCCTCTCCTAGATCGAATGGCCTGCAGAGGACACCCTTCCGATGCATCTACATCTGCATCGACCCCGCGGCCTGGTTGCCGCCGAAGCCCCGGCAGTACATCCCCCATTCTGACTGCGTTGGAAGTCAGACAACGGTCCTGACTGGCGGAACCTGTAATCGATTGAGGAGCAGCCCGATGAACACTTTGAACAGTTGCATTTCGATGCTGGTCGCCTTGGCCTTCCTCGGAGCCGCGCCGGCACAGGCGCAAACGACCGGTGCGATCGCCGTCACCGTCGTCGACGACCCCAGCGGACAGGCCCTTGAAAGCGCCCTGGTCTCCATCCCGGCCCTCAACCTCGGAGGATCGTCGGACGAGCAGGGACGCTTCACCCTTCTGGACGTCCCGGTAGGAGAACATGAAGTGACGGTCGAATCGATCGGCTACTCCCGGGCAACGGCGACTGTCGCGGTGGAGGCCGGCACGGTCGCCGACGTCGAGCTGCGCCTGGAACCAGCGGCCATCCTCTTCGAAGAGACCGCGGTGACCGGCACCGCCTTCAAGGAGTCCCCCATCAACCTGCCCTACGCGGTGACGACGGCGAGCCGGGAAAAGCTGAAGGAACAGGGCTCACCCCAGCCCGTGGACTTCTTCAAGAACCTGAGTGCCAGCCACGGCGTGATTGGCGAGCGCAGCAGTTGGTACAACTCCGGCCAGGCCGCCACCCTTTCCGAGAGCATCGCCAACGTCAATCTGCGCGGTCTGGGGGCCTCGCGGACCCTGGTGCTGTTCAACGGCCGCCGCCAGACCTATGTGCCGGCTCGCCTTATCGGTGGACGCTTCGTCGATGTGAATGCCATCCCTTCCATCGCCCTGGACCGGGTCGAGGTGCTCAAGGAGGGGGCTGCGGCCATCTATGGGTCGGATGCGGTGGCCGGGGTCGCCAACTTCCTGACCCGTTCCGACTTCACGGGGTTTGAAGTCTCGGCCAACCACGAGTATTTCGCCGATGCGGGGGATACCGACGCCGGCGCCATATGGGGCGGCAAACTCGGCGGTGCCCACGCGGTTGTCGCCGGGGAATGGCGGAAACGTCGGGAGTTGCCGTCCACCGAAAGGGATTACCTGCTGCAGCCGTGGCACGGCGGCGGGCAGCGCCTCGGATGGTCGAGCCTGGGGAACCCGGGCACCTTCGCCGTTGGCGCTCCTGCCCCATGGACGGCCGCCATCCACGCCCCTCGTTGTGAGCAGTTCGGCGGCTTTCGCGAATCCTGGACCTGCCGCTTCCGCTACCAGCAGTACGAGAATCTGATCGAGGACATGAGCCATGTCCGTGCCTTTACCGAAATCAACGGTGCGCTCGACAATGGCACGGAGTATCACTTCGAGGGCCTGTGGGCAGCGGCCGAGATCCCCAATTGGTACACCACCCCTTCGTACCCTCCCTTCCCCCTGACGGACACGAGTATCATGGAGGTGGCGCCCGATCACCCGGGCCGGCAGGCCTTCTGCGAGGACTACGGCGGCGAGGACGGGGACCTCTACTACGCCGACTGCCAAGACGGCGAGAACTGGTATTTCAACGGCCGCCCCTTCGGCAACTCGGGTCCCGGGCGTATATATGGCCGCGACTCCAGCACGTGGCGGGTGGCGGCTTCCGCGAATGGGGACTTTGCGTCGTTCGGCGGTCGAGAGACCCATTACGACCTGGGTCTGTCCTATTCCCGCACCGAGGGCAACTACAACCTGCCGGGGGTGTACATCGAGCGGCTCTTCCTCGGCTTCCGCGGGTTCGGGGGACCCGACTGCGGCGTTGGCGTAGATGCGGATCTCACGTCCCTTGCCGGGATGCGGCTCGGCCCGCTCAACGGCCAGGTGGCGGGTCAGGGGGACTGCCAATACTACAACCCCTTCGGCAATGCCATCGAGTTTGCGGATCAACATGGTTCGGAGTTCTCGACCCAGGGGAACCCCGATTACCGCGCCGCCCTTGCCAACAGCCCCGAGTTGCGGAAATGGCTCAACCAGGAAGTCGATCTGCAGAGCACCGCGGATATGCTGGTGGCCGACGCGACGCTGACCGGAACCTGGATCGAGGACGTGGCCAGCTACGCGGGCGGCTACCAGTTCCGTCTGCTCAATGCCAGCGGCGATCCCAACGACGAGGGGGACGTGACCATTAACCCCTGCCCGGTCGTGGGCGATATGAACTGCTCAGCCGAGGACAGGTTCGGTCCCTATGCGTTCACCAATGTGAATCGGCCGTATGATGAATCGCAGACGGTGCACCGCATCTTCGCCGAGATTCCTCTGAGCCTGGGGTCTCGCTTCGACACCCAGCTCGCCGCCAACTACGAGTTCCACGATGTGGCGAGCAGTTTCAATCCCAAGTTCGGGGGGCGTTTGCAGCTGGCCGAATCCTCCACCCAGTCCCTGTTCCTGCGCGGCTCGGTGCAGACGACGTTTCGCACGCCGTCGCTGGACGATGTGAACGAAAGCCCGCTCTCGACGCTCGAGTGGATCAATGAGACGGGCGCCTATCAAACGGTGGACCGAATCGGGAGCAAGGACCTCAAACCCGAACAGGCATTTACCTACAATGCCGGCCTCGCCCTGATCACCTCGGCGGGCGTGGAAGCGACCTTCGATTACTGGAGCTACGATTTCAAGGATGTCATCGGTGCCATGCCGCACGGGGCCATCACGGCCCTGTATGATGCGAACAAGGAAGCCCTGAAGCAGTTCATCGTCTGCCCGGACGGGGTCGGCACCGGCACCTGCGACGCCTCGAAACTCGAGCGGGTGCGAGTCGATATCGTCAATTGGCCGGGGGTAAAGACTTCGGGAATCGACATGCACCTGGGCACGCGGGCGCCCGCGGGTTCGGGGCAGGTCGCCGCCAGTCTGGACGGCAGCTATATCCTGGCGTACGAGACAAAGGCCTTGATGCTGGGCGACCTGGAACTGCAGGAGGCCGCTGACGCGGCCGGCTACCTGAACTTCGGCAATCCCATTGCGACCTCCCTTCCCAAGTTCAAGGGGCGGGCATCGGCAGGCTATCACTGGAAGACCTACAGCCTCGTGAGCTACCTGAACTACATCTCTTCGTACGAGGATCGGGGATCTATGGCATCCGACAATGCTGCCATCAAAGATCTGTTCGGTACTATCGACCCCTTCGTCACCTTGGATGTGAGCTTTCTGTTTAGCCTGCCCAGGGGCGCCAACATGGTGCTCTCGGGGATGAACCTGCTCGACACCCGGCCGCCCCTGGTCAACATCGAGCAGGCGTACGACGGCTTCACCCACGACCCCAAGGGCCGGCGGGTGAAGCTGGCGGTCACTTGGCAACTGGGGCCGTAAGGGCCCGCCGGGAAGGACATGCCGGCTTTTAGCCGGCAGCATGCTGCCCCAAGGAGGAGTGGTCACATGAAGCCTCGGAGCAGTTCCATTCCAACCCTGATCGGCGCGGCATTGCTTCTGGCCGGACCGCTGCGGGCGCAGTCCACAGGTGTACTCGTCGTCACCGTGATCGACGACGACAACGGCCAGGCCGTGGAAGCGGCCCGGGTCTACATCCCTGGGGTGGACCTCGGAGGCTTGTCGGACGAGAAGGGACGCCTCGTGCTTCCCGACCTTCCTGTAGGCAAGCACGAGGTGAGGGCGGAATTGATCGGCTACTCGCGGGCAAGCGCAACCTTGTCCGTGCAGGCCGGGATAACGGCCGCCGTCGAGTCCCGGCCTCGGAAACAGCCCCGAACTGCTCGCCTGGATCAACGAGGAAGTCAATCTGGACAACACCGTTTACCCTGGAGGTCGCCGAGGCCACCCTGACCGGCACATGGATCGAGGACGCCAGCTACGCTGTCGGCTACCAGTTCCGTCACTTCGACGTGTCCGCTTTCCCCAACGAGCCGGGCAACCTCGATCTCAACCCCTGCGGGGTCCTGGGCAACAGGGACTGCGCAGAGAAAGCGGGGCCGTTCACCTTCACCCGGCCTGAAGACCTCCGGTTTCGACTGGCACCTGAGCACCAGGTATCCCGCCGGGAAGGGGGAGTTCTCAGGCGGTTTGAGGGGCACCTTCACGCGCGAGTACCGCGTGCGGGCACTGCTCCTGAACGGACTGGAGCTGCAATCGGCGCAGGAGGCTGCAGGCTACCTGAACGAGTCCCTTCCGATCGCGGTGCCGATTCCGCAATGGAAATGGCGGCTCGCCGCCGGCTACCACCGAGGTGGTTACAGCTTGGTCCAGCACCTGAACTACATCCCCTCCTACGAAGACCAGCGGGAGACCGCGGACTCCGACTTCCGCACCGTCCACCCCTTCCTGACCTGAAACCTGAACTTCCTGTGGAACCTGTCCGGGGGAATCGGCCTCACCTTCTCGGCGCTCAACCTGACCGGCGCCAAGCCGCCTCTGGTCAACCGGGAACACGCCCACGACGGCTTGACCCACAGTTCCAAGGGCCGGCGGTTCAAGCTTGCGGTCTCCTTCCAACTCCCCTCCGGGACGGGAAAGCTGTTCTGAACGGGTTCCTGTTTGGGAACCGATCTGCGGCGAGGGGGAGGCCCCTTTCCAAACTATCACGCTAGGCGACGGCCGCTTCGGCCGGGCCCGCTGATTCGCCCACCCTGGAAACTGGCGCTATTCAGACCTGCCCGGCGGGGAACAGCGGCCCACCTATATACCCTCCACCCCCAGTGTCTTCAGGGGCGAAAACAAGCCCTTCGGCATCGTGAGGGGCGGCGAGGAAACCTTTTGAAATGAACCAAGAGGAAAAGCAACCGCTACGGCCTGACGACGTACAGTACCGGAAGCTGTTCGGTCTGGAGATCCACCTGACTCCGGTGTTCGTGATATCCAGTATCACCATCGTCGCCTTCGTCATCGGGACGCTGTTGTTCCGGGAAGCGGCAACCGAAGTATTCAACAATACCCGCGAGTGGCTCACCACGAGGCTCGACTGGTTCTTCATGTCCACCGCCAACCTCATTCTGCTCTTCTGCCTGTACGTGGCATTCTCCCCTCTGGGCAGGGTGCGCCTCGGGGGCGCCGGAGCAAAACCGGAGTACTCCAACACGACCTGGTTCTCCATGCTCTTTGCCGCGGGCGTAGGGATAGGCCTGCTGTTCTACGGGGTGGCGGAACCGGTCTACTACTATCAGAACCCGCCGCTGGGAATTGCCGCCGGAACCGAGGAAGCGGCTGCGGTCGCCATAGCGGCAACGGTCTTTCACTGGGGGCTGCACGGATGGGGCATATACGGGCTCGTCGGACTCGCCCTCGGGTACTTCGCCTACAACCGGGGACTTCCCTTCACCATCCGCTCGGCGTTTCACCCCCTGTTCGGCGACCGCGTCTGGGGCTGGCCCGGCCATATCATCGATACCTTCGCGATCTTTGCCGGGCTCTTCGGGCTCGCCACCTCCCTCGGCCTTGGAGTCAAGCAGCTGACCTCGGGTCTGAACTACCTGTTCGACGTTCCCGCCACCGGCACCACCATGGTGTGCCTGATCGTGGTGATAACCTCCATCGCCCTGGCATCGGTGCTGGCAGGCCTCGATTCCGGTATCAAGCGGCTCAGCCAGCTCAACCTGATCCTCGCCTTCCTGTTGCTTGCGGCGGTCATCCTGCTCGGACCGACGCTCTACATTCTCCAGGGCATGTTCGCTGCGCTCGGCAGCTATTTCGCAAAGATCGTGCCTCTCAGCAACTGGGCAGGGCGCGAGGACACGGACTTCCTGCATGGCTGGACGACGTTCTACTGGGCGTGGTGGCTCGCCTGGGCACCCTTCGTCGGCACCTTCATTGCCCGCATCTCGAAAGGCCGCACGGTTCGCGAATTCATGACTTTCGTGCTGATCCTTCCGGCCGCCTCCTGCCTGCTGTGGTTCGGTGCTTTCGGCGGTACCGCCCTGCACCAACATGTCGTCGAGGGCTATACCGGCGTGACGGAAAACGTCGAGGCGTGGAGGTTGGAGATCGCCCTGTTCAAAATGTTCGACCAGCTCCCGTTGGGTAAGCTGCTTTCGTCCGTCGCGATACTCCTTACGGTCCTGTTTTTCGTTACTTCTTCGGACTCGGGATCGCTGATCATCGATACCATCGCCGCCGGCGGAAGGGTCGACGCCCCGGCAGCCCAACGTGTCTTCTGGTGCATGGTCGAGGGACTGGTCGCCATAGCCCTCCTGCTCGGCGGAGGCCTGAACTCGCTGCAGGCGGCCTCGCTTGCATCCGGCTTCCCGTTCGCCATCGTCTTGCTGGGTATGGCGGTCTGCGTATGGACGGGGCTCCGCGGCGAAGTTCGCGAAGCCCGCTGATTTCCGCGAAAAACCAGGAGATGGTTTGCGGAAGGGGTGCTACCTGCCCTTGCCCGGAAACAGATGACCATGGCTCAGGCGGAGACGGATGGATCGGCCAATAATGGCCTGAAGTGGAAAGGACTCCATGACTCCGCTGCGACAGAGGGCATCCGCCGGGGTATGTGAAGGGCCAGCGGACGGCCGTCAGCGCAGCGCCGATACACCCCCGCCAGCGAGGGCCCGGCCTATCTCTTTCTCGACGTCGCCCTGCTTTACGAAGGTGATGTCACCGGGGGTTTCCTGCACCAGGATGCCGTGGGCGGCCCCCCACTGGACCGCCTCTTCCGGCCCCTTGCCGTTCAGCGTGGCAGCGACCACGCCGGATGCGAAGGAATCGCCCCCTCCGGTGCGGTCGGCTATCTCGACGTTCTCACGCACCACGGCTTGGTGCACGGCGTCGCTCTCGACATCGTAGAGCACTGCCCCCCAGTCGATGCGGTCGGCGCTCAGGGCCCCGCGCAGCTGCGTGCCGATCAGCCTGATGTTGGGGTAGTCGCCGGCGACCTGCCGCAGCATCCCCGTATAGGCATTCAGCCATTCCTCGAACGGGGCGTCCTTCGGCACCGGTTGGGTCTCGTACCCGAGAGCGTCGTCGAAGTCGTCGTGGTTGCCGACCAGGAAGTCGACGTGGGGGACGATGCCGCGGTTGATTTGGCGGGCGCGCTCCTTGTCCGGCTCGACTTTGGAGCGGTAGTTGAGGTCGAACGACCGCCCGACGCCGTGCTCCCCCGCTTTTCTCATCCCCTCTTCGGCAAGGGCGGCAGTCTTCGGCGACAGCAGCGTGTAGATGCCTCCGGTGCTGAACCAGCGGGTCCCGACCTCGCCGAACAGGTGATCCCAATCGACATCCCCCGGGCCGATTTCCCGGATCGGTGTGTGGGCGCGGTAGTATTCAGTCACCGAGGGAAGCAGGCCTTTGCCCGCCCAGGTGAAGTTGACGCCGTTGTGCAGCGTCCCCTTGGCGTCGGTGCTGTACTTCCCCTTTCCGAAGTTGTTGAACCAGATGACGTGGCTCGTGTCGAGCCCCACCTCCCTGAGCTGGTTCTCTATGTTGCGGCCGACGCCGTCATCGACGAGGGCGGTCAGGACCGCGGCTCTGAGCCCGAAGGTGTAGCTCAGGCCGACGGCGACGTTGGTTTCTCCCCCGCCCTGCCATATGCGCGCCGTCCTCGCCCTGGCCGTCGGCACGTCTCCCGGATCGATCCTCAGCAGCACCTCACCCAGGGAGACGGCGTCGTAGCGCGTCTCCGCGGCGGTTTTCAGTTGCATCGTCGCCATCGCTCCTTTTCTGGTTACAGTCTGAGGCCCACCCGCGCGTGCGGGTGGGCCAGCGATTTCTCGAGACCTTCGAGCACGGCAACCGGACCGAGCATGGTCTCGTCCGTCTCGGAGGTCTCACCGGTCGCGAACATGTGCACGAACTCCCGGACCCCGGCGAGGTACATGCTCCTGTCCATGGCGATCACCGAGTCCAGCCGCCCCTTCTCCCCGATCGCGGATACGTGAAAGGCGGGAGTGCCCGCGCCGATGAGGTTCATCGTTCCCACGGCGCCGTCGCGATACAGGACGGAGGCGGTGTGGTTGCTGCCGCGGCCCCGGGTGACGCAGCCGCGATAGAAGTCGTACCCCAGCAGCCGCACCAGCATGTCGACCTGGTGGATGCCGTAGAAAAAGATGCCCCCCCACTTCGACCTGACGTCGCACGGCCCGGTGGTCGTAACCGAGTGCAGGGTCCCGAGGCGGGGGACCTTCTCCTGCAGCGACCGGAAACTCGCCTGCCTGGGAAGCACCGAGAAGGAACATACCGGCACCGAGAGCGTCCGCGCCCGCTTCAGGAAGCGCCGCCCCTCCGCGGTCCGGTAGCAGAACGGCTTGTCGATGAACAGGGGCAGCCCCTCTTCGAGGAACGGCCTTGCCGCGGACAGATGCTCGGCCCCGTGACGTTGATCGACCACCACTCCGTCGACCTCCCCGATCATCTCCTCGGGTTTCCTGACTATGACCGGAACCCGCCCCGACCCTGCCGCCTCGCGCGCGTACGCCAAGGTCTCGCCCCAGATTTGGGTTACGCGCGCGCGCCACTCTCCTGTCGACATTGAGGACCTTGGCGATCGCCGCGGTGTGGCTGTTTTCGGAGCCGACGATGCCGATGCGGATCATCTCCAGCCCTCCACCCGCGGCACTCCAGAAACGCTCAGGAGAACGGCCACAGCCGCAGCGCCGTCTTCCCGAGCACCCATTCCAGGTCCCCGGCTGAAACGAACCTCATCTCGTCCCTGACGACGCTGAGGGTCTGTCCGTACTCCGCCTTGCCCAGGCAGACGGGCCAATCGGTGCCCCACATGATGCGCCGGGGGCCGAAAGACTCGTACACCTCCTCTACCAGCCCGTGGGTGTCCGCCCAGGGATAGGCCTGGCGGGAAATGCTCCAGGTGTGCGAGATCTTGACATAGACCCTGGGAAAGCGCGCCAGCTCCATCAGGATCCTTCTGCCCGCGGCGTCGTCGGGATGGATGTCGGCCATGTGATCGATGACGACGTCGAGGTCGCCGTGCGCCTCCAGCAGGGGGACCAGCTCCCGGAGGCGGGAAGGCCCCGTCAACAGCAGCAGCGGAACCCCGAGAAACTGGGCGCGGGCGAAGATCGGCGGCATCAGGGGGCCGCCGAACCAGTCGCCGACGGCATCGACCGAGGGAGAGAGCCGCACCCCGTGAAGTCCGTGCTCCTCCGTCCACATGCTGAGATGGTCGGGGGAGGCCGGGTCTTCCGGGTCGATCCGGCCGACCGCCATGAACTTGCCCGGGTAGCGGCGCACCGCGTCGACGACGTAGCGGTTATCCCAGCGGTAATGGATGACCTGGACCAGCACGGTTTTATCGACGCCGTGGGCGTCCATCTCCCGGAGCAGCATCTCCGCGGTGCGGTCCTCCTGGGGCGGACCGGGGTTCTCCGCCGGCCACGGAAACTCGGGATCGTTGACCCATACATGGGTGTGGGGGTCGACTATCAAGTCGTCACCTCGTAATCGGAAACGGCGCGGAAGGAAAAGGTGCGGCTGGTGGGCGCTGTTGCTCCCGGTTTGGGGCGGCGATATCTTCGACGGCTCGCCTCGACAGCAATCGCTGCTGAATTAAAGCAGGCCGCCTCAGGTGAAAGCCGTTTTCCGCCGGGATGAGGGGCGGCCGCAACCGGAACGGATGGAGTGGATTACGCTGCTCCGCCTCGGGACACCCAACCAAACAAGTGCCCATGGGCCATCGAAGCTGCTTCACTTTCAGGACCCACGGCGGGGTCTCGGCCGGTGAGGAATGGATTTAGGACGGGGATGAGCCGATCGCCCGCTTCGAGAACATCCTAATCGAGCAGCCGGAGCAGATTCTACGCTATTTCGATGCCAACCTCAAACCGATAAACCTCCGGGATCTGAAGCTCGCTCCCGGGGGCAGGCCCCTCGTCGCCGGGGTGCAGATGTACTGGAAACTCGGCCACCTGAGCACCACCGAGCTGATCGACGTAGCCGTCACAGGTGAAGGGACGGACCGCCTGACCATCAGCGTCCTCTCCCGGGACCAGGGTTGCGCCGCCACCTCGCTGCGGGTCCTTGTCCTGACGTACGACGGGGAATCGGCCTCCTACGTCTACGACTTCACCGCCCACCTCGACCTCCACAGCCCCGAGCTCTTCGACCGCGCCGAGGAAGTCCTCTTCGAGTACAGCGATCCCTGGTACAGCGACATTCCGGCCCCCTCGATCGAGTTCCCGGGCATGTGGAAGAAGCGCTACTCCCACCTGCTCGCCGAGAAGGCGGATGGGAGCGTCTGGCAGATGCCGCTCAACCACATGGCCGGCATCCCGTCGCCGCAGGCGTTCAAGCGGGGCGGCCTGTTCGTGCTCGCCCACGACGAGGGCAACAACCCTGCCTTCGAGTTCGTCGGCGACACCGCGGACCGAACTTCGGTCGGGGTGTGCAGCTGGGGGTACGACATCCACCTGGGGGCCCGGTTCTCCCGCGACGAGCTGTACGACGTGCCGTCCCCGCGGTTTCGCGTCAGGCTCTGCCCGGACGAACACGCCCACCGGCTGCAGGAGCGCGCCGAGCCGGTACCCCCGATCCTGCACCAGGGCTTCGCCGAGCTTCCCCGGTACGAGCGCCGCAGCAGCTTCGCGACCGGACTGCGGTTCGACGAACCGTCCAGCGACCCTACCGACCCCTGGGTCTGGCTTCCCGAGGGAGAGGGGTTGGAGTGGTGCCCCGACGAGGGGCGCTCCGACCGCTTCTCCCTCAAGGTCTCCAAGCGGACCGCCGGGCCGTCCGAGTGGTGCCTGCCCCAGGAATCGGAGGGGATGTTCATGCCGAAGTGGCGCGATTCGACCGGTTTCCGCATTTCGGTATGGGCGAAGACCGAAGAGGTCGGGGGCCGCGGCGCCTCCCTTTCGATGACCTGGAACGTTTTCCACGCGCCGCAGCGGTTCCCGTTCGTGCGCTCCGAACACCTTGCCGGAACCAACGACTGGACCCGTCTCGAGGTGGAGATACACGGTCCCCCGCCTCCGCAGATCACCGCGATCCTCATCGTCCTCCGCCAGGACGGCCCCGGCACCACGTGGTTCGACGACTACGAGCTCGAACCGCTGTCGGAAACCGCCGGCCTGCATTTCCCGGCAGCCTCATGACAGGAATCGCCATCCTCAACGGCACCGTCATCGACGGAACGGGCGCCGCACGCTTCAGGGCGGATGTCCTCGTCTCCGGCGACCGCATCGCTGCGGTCGGAGACCTGTCCGCATCTGCGAGCGTTCGTCGCATCGACGCTTCGGGCAGGATCGTCGCCCCGGGGTTCGTCGACACCCACAACCACACCGACGCCTGGCTGCTGAAGACCCCCCACCTGCAGGCCAAGACATCCCAGGGGTTCACCACCGAGGTCATCATGGCGGACGGCATCTCCTATGCCCCGGTCGACTGCGAAACCGCACCTGAGTGGATCTTCTACATGAAGTCGCTCAACGCGCTGTCGTACAGCGAGTACGACGGATGGAGGAGCTTGGGGGAATACATGGAACGCGTCGACGGGGCGAACGTACAGAACGCCATTGCCCACATCCCGTACGCCAACGTCCGCAGCATGGCCTGCGGCTTCGGCCGCGGCGTCCCCGACGACTACCAGATGACCCTGATCCGGCGGGAGATCGAGCGCGGCATGGCCGAGGGAGCGGTCGGCGTCTCCACCGGCCTCGACTACATCTCCCAGTGCTTCGCCACCACCGACGAGCTCGTGGAAGCGTGCGAGGCAATGGCCGGGGAGCGCGGTCTGTACGTCACCCACATGCGCTACCGGAAGGGGATTCTCGCCGCCCTGGAAGAGGCGGTCGAGATCGGCAGGCGCGCCGGGATTCCCGTGCACATATCGCATCTGAAAGCAGCCGACCAGGAGACCATCGAACAGGTTCTCGAGTACGTCGACGGAACCGCGCGCCACGAGGTCGACTTCTCCTTCGACGTGTATCCCTACCTGCCGGGAAGCACGATGCTGAACTTCCTGCTCCCGTACGAGATCTGGGAAGACGGACCGCTCGCGGTGATGGCGAAGCTGAAGGACCCGGCCCTGCGAAGACAGTTCGCCGCCGACCTCGAGCCGACCCGTTTCCCCCACACCCATATCGCCTGGCTGCAGAGCGCGGAGAACGCCTGCCATATAGGCAGCTCGGTCGCCGAGTACATCGAGGCGGTCGGCAAGGCGCCCGCCGACGCCCTCTGCGACCTCCTGATCGAGGAGGGCCTCGCCGTGCTGCTGGTCTTCCATCACGGCGACGACTCGCTGATCTCCCCCTTCCTCAAACACGACCTCTACATGATGGGTTCCGACGGGATCTACTTCCCGGACGGAAAGGTGCATCCCCGGGTGTACGGATCGGCCCCCCGCCTGCTGGGCCCCTGCGTGCGCGGACAGAAGCTGTTCTCCCTGGAGGAGGCGGTTCACAAGCTGAGCGGCCGCCCCGCGGAGCGCTTCGGGCTGACCCGGCGAGGCTGTATCGCCGAGGGGTACCACGCCGACGTCGTCGTCTTCGACCCGGAGACCGTGGCCGACCGCGCCACCTACGAGGATCCGCACCAGTTTCCAACGGGCATCGACACGGTGCTCGTCAACGGCGTTCCGGTGATTTCCGGGGGGGCAGCGGTCGATCCCCTGCCCGAGGTGTTGCCGGGCAGGGCGCTGAGGTACCACTCCTGAAAGGGCCGCGATGAACCGACCCCCGGAAGAATTCAGACGCATCGCCGAGAAGGACCTGTTGGCCTTCGCGACCGCCAGCCTGCAGCATGCGGGCATGCCGGGCGACCAGGCTTCGCTGCTGGCCCGCTGCCTGGTCAACTCCGATCTGCGCGGGGTGCGCTCCCACGGGACCCGCGCCCTCGGCGGCTACTGCGGCGCGCTAAAGGGCGGAGTCGTCAACACCGACCCCGAGATTCGCGTCCTCAAGGAGACGGACGTGGCGATCCAGATCGACGGCGGCGGCGGGCTCGGGTACTCGCCCATGATGATGGCTACCGAGGCGGCGGTCCGGAAGGCCCGCGCCAAGGGGGTTGCCGTCGGAGCGGCCTGCAACATCGGCCATTACGGCTCGGCCGGGCACTACGTGCGGCGCGCCATGGAGGAGGGCTGCACTGCCTTCTCGGTACAGGGGTCCTACCCGCAGTACTACGAGTCGAACGAGGGGAAGCGGGCGATGTACTACGGCAATCCGCCCCTCAGCTTCGGCCTGCCGAGCGCCTCGGAGCCCCCTGTCGTCCTCGACTGCGCCACCTGCATCATGGCCGACTACTGGCGCGGACCGGAATACGAGGCCCTGGAAACCCTGATCCCCGCGGCGTTCTTCAAGTCGATGGGGTACACCGCGGCCGCCACCGCCCTCGGGGGGGTCTTCGTCGGCCTCGCCGACGAGTCGTGCCGGGAGACGAAGCGGAGATACCCAGCCGCCAGACTCGGTGGCATGGTCTGGGTGATGGACATCGGCCTCTTCTGCCCGCCGGGCGATTTCCGCAACGGCGTCGACGAGATGGTCCGCCTCGCCCGCGAGCAGATGATTCCCCTGCAGGGGTACGACGAAGCCACCTTGCCGGGAACGGTCGAGGACCGCCTGGAGAAGGAGCAGCGGCAGACCGGCATCCGCATCGGCAGGGAGGAAGCCGGGCGCCTCGACGAGCTGGCCGCGGAGGCCGGGATCCCCCATCGACTGGATGTAGCTGTCCGGTCTCCGCGAATTACCGGCGCGGACCCCTCACCCGATAACGCCCTCGGTCCGCAGGCGGGCCAGCTCGTCCTGGGAAACCCCGGCCAGCTCCCCGAGGACTTCATCGGTGTGCTGCCCCAGGTCGGGAGCCGGGCGCGGATCGAGGACGCAGTCGGCCTGCGAGAACCTCAGCGGTGAGGCTGGAACGGCGATCGAGGCTCCGGCGGCCGGCACCTCCTGACGCCTGATGGCGCCGCGGGCGGCGACGTGGGGATCGGCCACCACCTCCCCTATGTCGTGGATCGGTCCGCACGGGACCCCTGCCTGACCGAGAAGGTCGCACCATTCCTCCACCGGACGACGCGCAAGCGTGGCGGCCAGCAGCTCTTCCATCTCGGCGTGGTTCCGGGTGCGCAGCTCGTTGGTCGCAAAGCGCTCGTCCTCGCACAGCTCCGGGGAGCCGATGGTCTCGCACAGCGACCGCCACAGGCGGTTGTTGCCGGCCGCGATCACGAGGTACCCGTCCGCGGCCCGGAAGAACTGGAACGGCGTGATCGCCGGGTGGCGGCTGCCCAGGGGTGCAGGCACCTCCCCGGAGACGTCGTAGCGGGCGATGGCGTTCTCGAGCAGGGCGATCTGGCAGTCGAGCATGGAGACGTCGAGGTGCTGCCCCCGGCCTGTTTCCCGGGCCCGAGACAGGGCGGCGACCATGCCGATGACCCCGTAGAGGGCGGCGCTCAGATCCGCTATCGAGGAGCCGACCCTGACCGGGGGCTGGCCCTCGATCCCGGTGATGCTGGCGATGCCGCTCATCGCCTGGATGATGACGTCGTAGGCCGGCCGCTCCGCGTACGGACCGGTCTGCCCGAAACCGGATATCGAGGCGTAGACAAGGCGGGGGTTCTCGGCGTGCAGGCGCTCGAAACCGAGTCCGAACCGCGCCATGCTGCCGGGGCGGAAGTTTTCGAGCAGCAGGTCGCACCTGCAGGCCAGGGCGCGCACTAGCTCCTGCCCGCGCTCGCTGCGCAGGTCGACGGCGACGCTCTTCTTGCCGCGGTTGACGCTGGCGAAGTAGGCGCTCTCGCCGTTGACGAAAGGCCCGAACCCGCGCGCCTCGTCCCCGGTTCCGGGAAGCTCGACCTTGACGACCTCGGCCCCGAAATCGGCGAGGATCATCGAGGCGAAGGGGCCGGCGAGGACGCGGGTCAGATCGAGGACGCGGACGCCCTGCAGCAAACCTGCCTGTTGTTCCTGTTCCATCTTTTCCTCCTCAGGACGGGAGCTGCAGCAGGGAGGCCCCGTCCCCAGGGGCGACGACGCTCGCCTGCAGCTCCATCTCGATTCTCGTGCGCTGGCCAACCGCGGCCGCCAGTTGCCGCGCCGGGGCCCCTTCGACACAGTCGCGGCGCACCAGGCCGCCGGCCCTTCCCCCCCAGCCGGCTCCGAGCCGCTGCACCGCCCCGGCTTCCTCTCCGCCGAGCTCCACGAGACAGCTGTTTACGGCTTCCACCACGCGGTCGTACTCGGGGGTCATGCGGCCGTACCCTCCCGCCAGGAAGCAGAGGCGCCAGCGCCCGTCTCCTGCGGCGACCCCGGCAGCGTGGCGCGCCAACAGCTCGCCGCCGACCTCCCGGTCGCGTTCGCCTGAGTGGGAAAGACGGATCAGTCGCAGGACGTTGCCCATGTCGCCCCTGTGGAGGAAGTCCCGCATCATGTGCACGCGATCCTGCTCGGCCAGGGCGAAAGCGGCGCGCCGGCGCAGCAGAATCGGATGATCCGCAGACAGGTGCGGGTAGCGGTCGCCGACCTCGCGGTCGCGAAAGTCGGAGAACTGTGCCTCCCTGCCGGCTTCCCCTGCCCAGCGCTCGACCTCCCTCAACGAGGTGCGGCGCGGCAGCGCCCGCAGCAGCTCGAAGATCTGCGCCTGGGAGAGACCGAGGTTCCCCGGGGTCACATCCCGCAGCAGCCGCAGGCACCCTCGTCCCGCGATACCGGGACAATCCGCGTCTCTTGCGAGCACCGGAAGGACCAGCTCCCGCAGCGCGAAGACCGCAAGTGGATAGGAGATGACGGTCTCGTCCTTGGCGGCCTCGTCGTAGCGCCGCGGAACGCCGCTGTCGAAGCTGACCGCGGCGTATTCCGGCGGCAGCCGCACCCGTCCCTCGTCGCCGGCCGGCAGCGCCCCGACCGCTACCAGCTCTCCCTCCCTGCCCATGATCATGCCGCCGTGATCGGAGCAGCCGCCGCGCGTCCCGCGCAGCCACTCGGAGATGCCGATGCCGTCGGCGAGATCCACCAGGGGAATATCCACCCCAGGAGTCAGGCCGTTCACGGCCAATGCGGCGTAGGCCGTCGACACCACCACCGCCGAGGAGGACGACATACCTCCGGCAGAGGGGACGTTGCTCCAGAGCACCCCGTCGAATCCACCGATGCGGCCGCGGAAGCGGCTCGACAGATAGGCCATCTGACCACGAGGCAGCACTCCCCAATCGCCGGCCAGGCTGCTGCCGGTCTCCTGCTCGCGCCGGGAGCAGACGCCGCTGGCGAAATCGATGAACGCCTCCCGGGAACGGACATCCCGCCCGGGGTCGATGTCGCGCAGTTCGAGCTCGACTGCCGGGAACGGATCCGCTGCCCCGGGGCAATCCCCGATGGAACGCAGGCGGACGCCGGTCGCCGAGGAGCCTTCCTGCCGGCCTGCTACGGTTATGACGTCGGCGCCCCTGACCGCCATGCGCAGCGACGGCATGCCGCCGTAGTCGAGGTGCATCCCCATGAGGTTCATCTGCCCGGGGCAGCGCACCAACACGACCCGGGAGCCGTTGCCGTACGATTCCGCATAGGCGTCGAGGGCGCGGGCGTACCTCCGCTCCCACAGGGCGACCTGACCGGGGCCGTAAAGGCGGGCGAATTCACCGGCGAAGGCGCCCTTGTCCAGGGCCTCCCTCCACTCCTGCCAGGGACAGGCGTGGCTCGCCATGAAGGCAGCGGCCCCTTACAGGGTCCCGGAGAGCGCTACGGTGACCCGCCGCAGGGGGCGTACCTCGCGCTCGGACAGGATGTAGTGGTAGCGCAACAGGTTGTCGACACGAAAGGTGAGCGTCGCGAGGCCGACCCGGCGCTCGACGAAGGCGTCGACGAGGTAGACCGGCAAGTGGTCGCGCCCGCACTCGGCGAACAGTCCCGAGACGCGCTCGAAGCGGCTCATGTAGCGAAAGCTGAGGCCGCCCCGGTTAGACCCCCTCCCCATGCCGAGGCTCGAGGTGACGGCATGGCGGGACCGGTACGGCAGCGGCGCGGTGTCCCCGGGACGCAGGTCGTCGTGGCAGTACGGCGGCAGCGGCACCCCCTCGGCGAGGAACTCGAGGGCGTCGACGTAGGTGTAGGAGGCCTTCCATATCGCCCCGAACGGAAGCGCCAGCTGCTGCTCCAGCTCCAGCCCGCGAATGCGGGCGCGCGAGATGTTGCGAAAGCTCGCCCGGGGGACGATCGCCGAGGTCGGTTCGGGCCTGGCTTCGATCAGGCCTTCGAACTCGTTCCAGAACAGGGCGCCGTCGATGGCGAGCGCCCCTGCGAGAACCCGCCTGATCCCCGCCTCGTACGACCAGCTGCGCTCGGAAGCGAGGCCGGGATTCGGACAGACGAGAATCCCCGAGGCATCGGCCTGAACGTGAATCTCCGTGACCGAGGGGGCCCGGAAACCGCGTCCGGCCGAGAGCCGGATGGCGCCGGGGGCCGCTTTCCAGGACAGCCCGATCTGGGGGCTGAACTGGGCCTCGGTGTGCGCGGCGATCCGGCGGTTAGCATCCGCTGACCCGCACGGCCCCCCGGCTTCCGAACCCTCTCCTGCGCCGCGGCGGTGAAGATCGGCGCGCATGCCGAGGGTGACCTCGAGGTCCCGGAAGTCCACGACGTTCTGGGCGTACAGGGCGGTGTTGAGAACGGTGCGCTCGCCGAGGAAATCGGCCGGCGACCGCGCCAGGTCGTAGATCCCGGTGGCGCCGACGATGACCCCGCGGCTGCCGAGCCGTTCCCCGAGGTCGAGCTGCAGTTCGGTGCCGATCTTGTGGCCCGCCGACGCCAGGCCGCCGGCCGCCCGGGTGTTGTCGAAGTCGGTGCGGAAGTAGAACCCCCGCCACCGCAGGTTCGTCCCCGGATTCACGAGGTGGGTCATCTCTGTGTTGAGGTTGAGCTTCCAGGAAACCGTGGCGGCGTCGCGGTCTCCTTCCGGTACCAACAGCGGGCTGGCGCGGTCCTTCCACTGCAGAAAAACCGCGTGATCGTCGTACGCCCAGTTTGCCAGTCCGGTCCAGCGGGTATGCCTGCCGAGCTGGCGGGTCCCCTTGGCGAACAGGTTGTAGCGGGTCGACTCGCCGTTCTCGCGGTACCCTGTGCCGCGCTTGTGGCCCGAGGAGACGAGGTAGCCGCCCGCGGCGGTCGTGCGGGAGTGGCTGACGTCGACGCCGCCGAGGTACATGAGGTCCCGCCACTTCCAGGAGGGATGCGCCGGCTGGTCGTAAAGGCCGCTTACGAGGCGGAAGCGGGTCTCGGGAAGCTCCGACGGGGAGCGGGTCAACACGTTGATGACGCCGCCGAGCGCACCGGTTCCGTACATGGCCGAACCGGCCCCCTTTATCAGCTCGACCCGCTCCACCTCGGTGACCGGGATGATGTCCCACTTGATGTCCCCCTGGTCGGCCGAAAGCGCCGGGACCCCGTCCAAAAGCAACAGCACGCGGCTGCCCGTGCCGCGGCTGTACCCGCTCGAACCGCGGATGCTGACCTGGCTGCCCACCTGGCTGACACCGGGAAGATGGCGCAGAGGCCCGGAGAGGCTGAATGAGTTGAAGCCGGACAGCTCCCGCCGGTCGGTCACCGACATGCTGATCGGGGCCTCGGCGAACGGCTGCGGCCTCCGCGTCGCGGTGATCACGACTCCGGGCAGCTCCACCGCGGACTCCTCGAGGAGGATGCTGCCGAGATCGAGGGATTGCCCGTCTCCGACCTCGATGCCGACGGAGCGGGTGCGGTAACCGACAAAGGAGATGACGAGGAGCTGCGGCCCCGACTCGACCGCAAAGCGGAAGCTGCCACCTTCCCCGGCGAGGGATCCCTCTCCGGTCTTTTCCAGGTAGACGTTCGCCCCGGCAAGGGCGGTGCTGTCGCCGGCGGCCACGATCCGGCCGCTGATCTCGGCGCCGGTCTCCGGAACCGCCGATGCGGACGAAAGCATGCCGCCTGCAAGCAGCACCAGGCCGAGGAAACGGGCGGACGTCATCACTGCGAGCCCCCCTGGGCGGCCTCGATCAGGGCCTCGGGCAGAACCGCGGTGCAGAGGGTGGAACCGACCTCGGGGGGATCGGCGACCAGACCGAGATCGACGGTGAGGTCGATGCCGGTGGTGACGCGGCCGGGAGAGACCTCGACCGCTCCCGGAAGCGAATCCCCCTCGACGTGATAGCACCCGAGGAGGGAGGTGAAATCCCAGAAGGCGTCGGGCCGCCGCCAGGCGACGATGATCCAGCGGTAGACCCCTTCGTTTTCGAGTGGCACGAAATAGTCGTAGCTGCGGCTGCCGAGGAGGACATCCTGATCGGCGCCGCTGAGGCCGAACAGGTCCGTCGCCTCCTCGGGCAGGTCGCGGTACACGGCTACGGCTACCTGGCCGATATCCTCCGTCCACTCCCCCTGGAAGGTCACGGTTCCCGAGATGCCGGTGAGCGGCGGTTCGGCCTCGAGGCCGCGGTCGCAGGCCGAAGCCGCGAGAAAGGCAGCGATCGCCGCGCCCACTGCCAGGACCCGGGAGCGAAGTGCCCGCCGGCGATGCCGACAGGGTGTCCTCGCCGTCTGCGCAAGCCCGATTTTTTTCCGGTTGACGGGGTACACCTCAGTCCTGTGGTTACCTCGAAGTGACCATATGGAAACTGTCCGCGCAGTGCCAGACCTCGAGCGACGGATGGGCAGACGGACATACACGCACTGGGTTGAACTGATCACGGCGGAATCCGAGAAGTCGCGGTTTGTCCGCTACCGCCGGATCATTCGCTTTCCTCAGCTCACGATGCCGCTCATTGCGGCGTACACTCCCGAGCATTGGCGGGTTACGCACACCGACGAGATTGTGCAGAGAGTCCGGTTCGACCGGCCCTTCTCCCTGGTGGGCATTACCGCCAACACCGCCGCCGCCCCTCATGCCTACGGGCTGGCCAGGAGATACCGCGACCAAGGGATCCCGGTGGTTATCGGAGGTCCTCACGCAACCCTCATGCCGGAGGAGGTCGGTGAGCACGCGGATGCAGTCGTCATCGGGGAAGGAGAGCTCCTCTGGCCGCGCCTGCTGGGGGACTTCGAGCAGGGCCGGCTCGCCAAGGTCTATCACAGTGAGTCCCTGCCCGACCTGAAGGGAATGCCGCCGCCGCGTTGGGACCTGATCAAGGGGCGTGTCTACGGCAAGGGGGTCACCATCGCCACCCGCGGATGTCCCTTCGATTGCGACTACTGCTCGATACCGGCCATGTACAAGCGGCGGATGCGGTACCGCCCCGTCGGTGAGGTGGCCGATGAGATCCGCCGGATGCCCGGCAAGGCGCTGGTGTTCTGGGATGACAACATCAACGCGAATCGCAGGCATTCCAAGGAGCTCTTCGAGGCCATGGCTCCGTTGGGCAGGTGGTGGACGAGCCAGGCGACCTTGGATGCGGCCTTCGATGACGAGTTCCTGCGCCTTGCGGCGAAGAGTGGCTGCAAGGCGCTCTTCATCGGCCTCGAGTCCGTCTCGCAAGCCAGTCTGAACGGTGCGAACAAGAAGCACAACGATGTCTCTCGATACCATGAAGCGGTCCACCGCCTTCATGCCCACGGAATTGCAATCCAGGCCGGTACTGTCTTCGGATTCGATAACGATGAGCGCTCCATATTTCGTGATACGGTGGAGTATTTTCGCCAGATCGCCATCGATTCGGCGACCATCGGGATTCTGGTGCCCTTTCCCAATACGGCCTTGTTCAGGCGGCTGGACGCGGAGGGGCGGATTCTGACCAGGGACTGGTCGAAGTATGACGGGAAGAAGCACGTTGTCTTCGAGCCCGCCCGAATGTCTCCGGTGGAGTTGCTGATGGGGACGGAGTGGGCGGCCCGGGAATTCTATTCGGTGGGCTCGATAGCCGAGCGGATGCGGCGCTCGAGGACGGGACTCTGGTGGAACATCCTTCGAAATGTCGGATATCACCTGGCACTCAGGAACTTCGGGCGAATCGGCTATGATCCGGCTGTAGCTGAAGGGAGGCTTTCCCCATGCCTGGCGTAATGTCCCGGGAAGAGATGAACTGGCTTCTTCCCCGCTTCGAGGAGACAGGGTTGATCTATCATGGGAGCCAGGCGGAGAATCTCGTGAGCATCTTCCGGAACGGGCTCGCTCACGGACACAACGGCCCGGCCGATGGACATGAAACCATCTACAATTCGCACTATCGGCACAGGCCCCGGTCCATTCCGCGGTGGGTGGATCCCAGGATGTGCACCTACGGCTACATGGACAGGGCCAGACAGGAGGCTCGGTCGGCATTGAGGCGGACGATCAGGTCGGCAGCCGGACGTGGGCAGCCTGTGGAGGTGCCGACCGGGCCCTACGTGCCAATATAGAGTGAGACATTTTCATAGAGTGAGACATTTCCGCATCGGAGTTTAGAGTAGTCAGGAGGGCGGAAAGGAGAGCGATAGAAGATGGCTTCCCGTACTGGAAAGGCGGAGCGAGTTTCGTTGCCTGTGGAAGAGTCCACCCCCGAGGTTCCTCGTCTCGATCCGGAAGTGCCAGACAGAGCCAAGCGTCGGTATTTCAGTGCCCAGTATAAGCTGCGGGTACTGGAAGAAGCCGATGTCTGCCGGGCTCCCGGGGAGGTCGGTGCCTTACTGCGCCGCGAGGGCCTGTACTCCTCGCAGCTGACCGCCTGGCGGCGGGCGCGGCGGGAAGGCTCGTTGCAGGCGTTGGCCACGCCGCGGGGTCCCCAAGGCCGTCGTCGGGACCCGGTGGCCAGCGACAACGAGCGCTTGCGCATGGAGAACGCCCGTCTGCGGCGGCGTCTGGAGCAGGCCCAAGTGATTCTCGAGATCCAAAAAAAAGCCTCCGAGATCCTGGGGATCCCCCTGAACCGGCCCGCCAACGGCGACGACGCATGAGCGCGGCGGTCGAACAGTTGGCGACCACGGTCGGGGTGGCCCCGGCTTGCCGCGCCCTGGGGGTGGCCCGCGCTTCGGTCTATCGCCACCGCACCCCCCCGCTGCCGCGCCGGGACGCGGCGCCTTTGCCGTTCGCCTCGTGCCCTGGCCCCGGAAGAGCGCGCCCACGTACTGGCTACCCTGCACGAAGACCGTTTCGTCGACCAGGCCCCGGCCGCCGTATACGCGAATCTGCTGGAGGAAGGACGCTACCTGTGTTCCCAACGCACGATGTATCGTCTGCTGCACGGCGCCGGCGAGGTGCGGGAACGCCGCCGCCAGCGCCGCCACCCTCGGGCCGAGCCGCCGCGGCTGGTGGCCAGGGCCCCCAACCAGGTCTGGACATGGGACATTACCCGTCTGGCGGGCCCGCGTACAGGGGGGACGTATCCGCTTTACGTGGTGCTCGACCTGTTTTCGCGTTACGTCGTCGCCTGGATGGTGGCCACCCGGGAAAGCGCCGGCAGCGCACGGCGCCTGATCCGGACCGCCTGCCGCAAGCAAGCCATCGAGCCGGGGCAGCTGACCCTGCACCAGGACCGGGGCGCCCCGATGACGGCCAAGACCTTTTCGCAGCTGCTGGTCGATCTCGAGATCCTGGCCAGCTACAGCCGCCCGCGAACCGCCGACGACAACCCCTATTCGGAGAGCCAGTTCAAAACCGTCAAATACGCGCCCACCTACCCGGGCCGCTTTGCCGACCCGGAGCAGGCGCGGGCGTATTTTCGCTCGTTCTTTCTCTGGTACAACACCCGCCATCGCCATAGCGGATTGGGCCTGCTGACCCCGGAGGCGGTACATCACGGGCGCGCCGAGGAGCTCCAGGCAGCGCGCCAATCCATCCTCGATGACGCCCATGCACGACATCCCGAGCGCTTCGTAAAGGGGCCGCCCCAAGCACCGAAAATACCAGCCGAGGTGTGGATCAACCCACCCCCGACCATCATCGAATGCGCACGAACAGGACAGTAAACTTTCACGCGAAGTGTCTCATTTCCATTGACACGTTCCGGGGTGTCCTTTCCCTCAGCATGGGTTCCCTACGGAGTCACCACCTGGTGGGCCCGGCAGTAGCGCTCCAGGGCCTCCAGGTCGAGGTCGCACCCGAGCCCCGGCCGCGACGGCACCGGGACGAAGCCGTCCCGGAAGGGGATCGGCTCGAGGATCAGGTCGTCCTCCCGGGTCCAGGAGCCGACGAAATCCGAGGCCATGGTGCAATTGGGGGCCAGGGCCGCGCAGTGCACGTAGCAGGTGTCGACGATACCGAGGTCGTTCCCCGACCCGTGCCAGCAGCGCATGCCCCCGGCCGCGGCGACCGCGGCGTTGCGCATGAAGCCGACCGGGCCGCCGTTGAGGTTGAAGCAGTCGACGAGATCGGCCGTCATCGCCGCCAGCACCTGCCCAGGTTCCCCGAGGTGCATCGCCAGCGGCAGGTCGATCTCCTCGTGAATCAGGGCGTAGCCCTCGACATCGGTCTTGGGGATCGGATCTTCGAAGACCTCGACGTTGCCCAGCGGCGCCAGCTCTCCGGCGAGGGCGATGGTCTGCTCGGCGGTGTGGAAGCGCTCGTTGGGATCGACGGTCACCTTGAACGAAGGGCCGGCGGCGTCGAGCATCGCCCGCAGCCGCTCGACCATCGGCTCCTCGATGCGGCACTTGATCTTGACTCCCCTGAATCCCTGCTCGAGGGCGCGCTCGACCGTCCGCCTGCCGTCCTCCGGGGTCTGGTGGCCCATCCAGTAGTCGGCGGCAGCCCGCGCATGCGGCCGGCGAGGTCGAACACCGCCATCTCGAAGGCCTCGTAGGCCTCCCCGGTGCCGATCTCCAGCATCTCCTCGGTGCCGTCGGCCGGTTCGCGGAAAATATCGCGCAGGGTGATCGACTCCGGATCGCGGCCGACGAGGCGGGCGGCTCCCGCGGCGACCGTCGCCGCCTCCGTGCCGCGGCCGGTCTCCCCGATCCCGGTGAGCTCGGTGCCGGTGTTGATCCGCAGGATCTGCTTGGGCACCTGGTCCCAGCCGGTCTCCGGCACCCACTCCCGGCTGTGCACGCGGCCGGGAATCGTCGGCACCACCACCGTCCAGATGTCGATCGAGGTGATCTTCACGTGGCATTTCTCCTTTCGGACAGGCGCGAGCCGGCGCAGCCGGCAGCGCAGACGAGGAGGTTCAACCCGAGGCCGACGACCCCGGCGTGAAACCCCCAGATACGAGCGTGGCCGAGAAGGGTCGCCCCCAAGCCGAACGCGAGGCCGGCGATCATCCCTGCCAGGACCGCGGCGGCCCCGAGCCGCGGCCAGTAGAGGCCGAGGAAGAAGCAGGGGGCGATCTGGATCAGCACTTCGAACTTCAGCTCCAGCAGCCGGATCAGGGTTTTCTCGGTGCCGATGGCGACGACGACGAGAACCGCCACGATGGTCCAGGAGCAGAGCTTGCCGACCCGGGTCAGCTCGGCCTGGCTGCTGCCGGGGCGGATGTGAGCCTGGTAGACGTTGCGGGTGAAGATCGACGAGATCGACAGCAGCGCCGAGTCCGCCGTCGACATCAGGGCGGCCAGAGCCGCGGCGAACACGAGCACGACCAGCCAGTACCCGAACGCGGACTGACCCATGATGAGGGCGCAGAGCCGCGGCAGCAACTGGTCGGTCGCGGTCCCCTCGAGGCCGGGAAGAACAACCGCCCCGGTGATCCCGCAGACCAGGGCGATCAGAGTGGTGGTCAGGGGCATGAAGGCCATCAGCGACAGGGCGCGCTTGAGCCCGGCGACCGAGCGGCCTGAGTAGAGGCGCTGGATCGCCTGCGGGTAGATGGCGGCGCCGGCGCCGACAAGCACGACGTAGCTGAGCCAGGTCGCGCACTGGCGTAGCGACGGCGCCTCGACCTTGACGGGGTCGGCGGCGGACAGCCGTTCCACCACCGCGGTGAAACCGCCCCCGAGTCCCGGGATCATGAAGAGCAGGGCGGCGAAGCCGGTCAGCAGGACGATTCCCTGGATGACGTCGGTCCAGGCGACGCTGCGCATGCCGCCCAGGGTCTCGTACACCACCATGATGAAGGCCAGGGCGACGATCCCGTACGCCGAGGGGACGGCGCCGTCGGTCAGCCCTTCGACCGCGGCCCCCATCGCCTTGAGCTGCGCCAGGGTGTAGTTGCCGAGGGCGTAGACCATCGTCACCGTGCTGAGCAGGGTCAGGGAACGGGAGCCGAAGCGGAAGGAGATGTAATCCCCCGGGGTGATGAAATCCTGTCTGCGCGCCAGGGCGACGAGACGGGGTGCGTACAGCAGGTACCCCGGGATGATGGCGAACATAAACAGCAGCGAGACCGTCCAGTCGAACCCGATCCGGTACGACTTGCCCGGGTACCCGAACAGGGTGTTGCCGCTGTACTGGGTCGCGTACAGGGTCAGGAAGAGAACGGCGAAGCCGAGGGAGCGGCCGGCGAGGTAGAAGTCGGCGAGACTGTCGCCGCGGCGCTGCCGCCTCCCCCACCAGCCGATGCCGATCATCGACAGCAGATAGAAGGCGACCGCGGCGAGGGCGCCCGGACCGAAGGCGAGCGGATCCGCTGCCGAGCCCATCCTTCACTCCCCGTCCCGCCAGCAGGCGGCGATCACCCAGCATGTCCAGCCCGCCAGGAGGATGACGCAGAGGACGGTCGCGGCCACCCACAGCGGGAACCCCAGCAGCAGCGGTCCGCGGTACCCCGCGGGCCAGTACCAGGGAATGGCGAGGGCCAGCAGCAGGGCGTACACCAGCCAGACCCAGGGTTTCCGCCGCGGCTCCGCCAGGAGTCCGGCGGGCGCCAGCGGATCGGAGCCGTTCTCCCTGTCGTTCACGTCCTCCTCATGGGGCGCCGTGGAACCAGTCCTTCATCGTCGGGTACAGGCGCTCGTAGCGGGAGAAGGCCGCCGCGTAGGCTCGCGCTTCCGCCTCTCCGGGGCGGACCGTCTCTCCCAGCTGCACCACTTTTTCGCAGGCGGCCTCGAAGCTCTCGAAGAGGCCGCAGCCGACTCCCGCGATCAGGGCAGCCCCGACAGCGGAAAGGTCCTCGGTGTCGATCACCCGCACCTCGCGGCCGAAGACGTCCGCCTGCATCTGCCTCCACAGAGCCGAGCGCGAGCCCCCCTCTCCGATACGCACCTCCTGCAGGGAGATGCCGATTCCGGAAAAGCACTCGAGGGCGTTGCGCAGCTCGAAGACAACCCCCTCCATCACGGCGCGGATCATCTCGGCGCGGCCGTGCCGCAGCGTCAGTCCGACGAAGCCGCCGCGCGCCTCCGGGTCGGGGCACGGGGTGGCCGAACCTTCGAGCCAGGGCATGAAGAACAGCCCCTCGGAAGCGACCTGAGCGGTCTCCGCCGCCGCGGTCATCTTCTCGTACGACGACATCCCGAAGGCTTCCTTTGCCCAGGTGAAGGAAGCTCCTCCGGTGTAGGAGCACCCGAGCCAGGCGTACTGCCCCGGGACCGGGTGGCACATCGGCCAGAGCTTGTCGACGCCGCGGGGGTCGAGCTCCTCGACGCAGGTTACCGCGTGGGCAGCGGTGCCGATCCCCAGCCCAGCGATCCCGGGCCGGACGATACCGCTCCCGAGCACCATGCAGGGTATGTCCCCTCCTCCGGCGCAGACCGGGGTGCCGGCGCGCAGGCCGATCTCCGCGGCGGCCCGCGTCGTTACGGCACCGACGACTTCGGGGGACTCGACCGCGGCCGGAAGCTTGGCGGCGTCGAGGTCGAGGGCATCGAGGATCTCCCCGGACCACTGCCGCCGCCGCAGGTCGAAGGCCGCGGTTACCGAGGCGTCGGATATCTCGCTGGAGGCGACGCCGGTCAGGCGCAGGCGCAGCCAGTCCTTCGGCAGCAGGATGTACGTAGCCCTGCGCAGGAGGTCGGCCTCGTGGCGGTGAAGCCACAACAGCTTGGCGAGGAAGTTGACCGGGGTTACGCGGCTGAAGGCGCGGTCGCGCAGCAGATCGCCGGCGCGCTCCTCCGCCCACCGGCACTCCTCGGCGGAACGGTGATCGAGCCAAATCAGGGAGTTGCGCAGGCAGGCCCCGGAGGCATCCGCTACCACGGCGCCGTTGATCTGGCCCGACAGCGCCACTCCGGCGATGTCGTCCGGGTCGGTCCCGGTTGCGGCGAGCAGCGCTTGCACCGCGGAACAGGCAGCCCGCCACCAGTCCTCGGGGTCCTGCTCGACCCAACCGGGCCGCGGCTTCAGCAGCGGATAGCCGGCGATCTGCTTTCCCAGCTCGCGCCCGCTCTCGTCGATGAGGACGACCTTGACGCTGCTGGTGCCCTGATCGATTCCCAGTACCGTTGGCATTTTCGGGTAGTTGTGATCGTTTCGAGTTCGCGTCCCGGAGGTTACCTTCTGGCCCCACCCTGCCCATGCCTGACGTCAAGCCCCCCGCTGACAAGCCCGCACTCGACGCCCTCGTACTGTATAGAAACCGCCCGGCGAGGGTCAAGAATGTCCGAGACGACCGCATCGAGATCGAAGTCGACGGCGGTTCCCGCTCGGTGCGCCCCAAGGACTTGATCGGGCTGCACCCGGGACCGCTTGCCCGCGGCGACCTCGCCTCCCTCGAAGCCGGGTCCGCGGACGCCGATATCGACACCGCCAGGGAGCTGCTCGAGGAGAGCGGGGAGGGAGTCGATCTGCCCACCCTCTGCGACCTGCTCTACGACTGCTTCACTCCGCGGGCGGCCTGGGCGACCTGGCGGATTCTCAGCGAAGGGCTGTGGTTCGAAGGGACGCCGCAGCGGATCCGCGCGCGTTCGGCAGCGGCGGTGGCCGAGGATGCCCGGCGGCGCCTCGAGGCCGAGCGGGAGCGGCAGGCCTGGGAGGGGTTCCTCGAGCGCTTGCACAACCGCACCTGGATCGAGGGGGACAAGCGGTTTCTCGAAGAGACCGTCCGCATGGCGAGGGGCCGCCGCGGCGACAGCCGCGCCCTGCGGGCCCTGAAGAGGCGCGAGTCCCCGGAGAACGCCCATGCCTTGCTGCTCGAAATCGGCTATTGGAACGAGGGCGACCTCCCCTACCCGGAGCGCAGCGGCGCCCTCCTCTCCCCGCCCCCGGAACCGGGACCGGTCCGGCTGCCGGAGGAGGAACGGGTCGATCTGACCCACCTCGAGGCCTGGGCGATCGACGACGAAGGGAACGACCATCCGGACGACGCGGTCAGCATCGACCCGGCCGACGGCAGCGTCTGGGTGCACGTCGCCGACGTCGCTGCGGCCGTTGCCGGCGGCAGCGAGCTCGACCTGGAGGCGCGCGGCCGCGGGGAGACCCTCTACATGCCCCACCTCACTGTGCCGATGCTGCCCCAAACGCTGATTCAGCGGCTCGGCCTCGGCCTGGAGGAGCGCTCCCCTGCGCTCTCCTTCCACCTGCGTCCGGATCCGTCGGGCGGGGCGGCCCTGATCGAAATCGCCGTCAGCACCGTAGCGGTCACCCGTCTGACCTACGGGGAGGCGGAGCTTCGGCTGGAGGGCGGGAACGACAGTCTCGCCGGCCTGAAGAAGGTCGGCGACCGCTCGGCCGGGCGCCGGAGCGCCGCGGGGGCGGTCGCCATCGACTGGCCGGAAGTCGACATCCGCGCCGACGCCGGGTCCAGCCCCGCGGCAATCGACATTTGCCCGCTGATTCGCCGGGCAAGCCGCGGCCTGGTCGCCGAGCTGATGATTCTCGCCGGAGAAGGGGCTGCGAAGTACGCCGCCGACCACGGGCTGCCGTTCCCCTTCGTCCTCCAGGAGACTGCGGAGACCCCGGAGGATCCCGGAGCCGGGTGGGGACTTGCCGGGGCCCTGGCGCTGCGCCGGCGCCAGCTGCCGTCGCGGTCCTCCGCAGCGAGGGGCAGGCACGCCGGTCTCGGGGTGGAGGCCTACTGCCGGGTCACCAGCCCGCTGCGCCGCTACCTCGACCTCGTCGCCCACCAGCAGCTGCGCCTGCACCTGCGCGGAGAGCGGACCCTGAGCGAAGCGGAGATCGTCGAAAGGATGGGGGCTGCCGAAACCGCGGTCCTGTGCGTGAGAAAGGCGGAGCGGATGAGCCGCCGCCACTGGACACTCGCCTGGCTGGGACAGTGCCCCGGTTGGCAGGGAGAGGCGGTAATCGTCGATCACCGCGGCTCGCGGGCAGTGGCGGTGATCCCCGATCTCGCCCTGGAGATCGACCTTCAGGGAGGAAGCAGGCTGGATTTGAACGAGGTGGTTCAGGTCCGGCTGGCGAGCGTCGACCTGCCCCGGCTCGAGTCCCGCTTCGACCTGGCCGGCAGGGGCGGTTCCAGTTAATTGCCCCCGGCTTGGGGGCCCCCGGCGTCGAACTTCGCGAGCTCGTCTGCGCTCAGGTGGCGCACGTGCCTTTCCGCGGGAAAGCTCCCTTCCCGCACCCCCTCGACGAAGGCCCTGATGGCGCGCACCCCATCCGCCTTGCTGTCGGCGAGCCGGTCGACGTGGCGCAGCTCGAGGTCGGCGGCCCCGAGCAGGTCGGAAACGACGATCACCTGGCCGTCGGTGCAGCGGCCCGCGGCGATGCCGATCGTCGGTATGGACAGGCGCCGGGTAACGGCCGCGGCCACTTCCTCCGGCACCGCCTCGAGCACGAGGAAATCCGCACCCGCCCCCTCGAGCTCCAGACTCCGCGAGACCAGCTCGGCCGCGCTCTCCGCGGTCTTCGCCTGCAGCGCCCGCTCCCTGTGGAACTGGGGGGTAAGACCGAGGTGCCCCCACACATCGAGGCCCTCGCCGCTCAGGGCACGGACCGCTTCCGGCTTGAACCCCTCGAGCTTTACGCCGTCCGCTCCCAGCGATACCAGGCGCCGGCCGTTCTCCACCGCCTGCCCGGGAGTGTCGGCCGAGCCGAAAGGCAGGTCGACCAGCAGGTAGGCTTCCCTGACCCCGCGGCGCACCGCCTTCAGGTGGTGGGCAATGTCCTCCATGGTCACCTCGGTTTCGCTGGCGTACCCGAGAACGTTGGTGCCGACGCTGTCCCCGACGAAGACGACGTCGACCCCCGCTTCCTCTTCCCACAGGGCGGTCGGGTAGTCGTAGCAGGTGAGGACGGTGATTTTCCGCCCCGCCCGCTTCATCTCCTGCAGCTGGGCTTTACCGGCCATCAGCCGAACCGCTCCGGCCGGGTCAGCGCCAGGTCGATCCCCGGCTCCTCGCCGCAGACGATCTCGCTGACGAGCTTGCCGGTGACCGGCGCCAGGGAGACCCCGATCATGGCGTGGCCCGCGGCCACGGTGAGGTTTGCCAGGCTTTCGGGGCGCCCGAGCAGAGGCAGGCCGTCCGGGGTGCAGGGCCGCATGCCGCGCCAGATCTCGATCATTTCCAGCTTTCCGGGATCCAGGCCCGGCATGTATCCGGGAACCGCCTTCAGGATGGCGGCCACCCTTACCGGATCGAGATAGAGGGTCAGTCCCGACAGCTCGAGGGTGCCGGCGAAGCGCAGGAAATCCCCCATCGCCGACACCCCCACCCTGGCCTCGGCCAGGGAAATCGGCACCGAGGGCGCCTGGGGCGGGCGTTTGAAGGTGATGCTGTACCCCTTACCCGCCTGGATCGGCAGGGACAGGGAGAGGTCGCGCGCCACCACGGGGGACCAGGAACCCGCGGCCAGCACGATCTCCCCGGGGCTGAAGTCGCCGCGCGTGGTCTTCACCATGGAGACCCGGGAGCCGTTGCGCTCGAACCCGAGCACCTCGGTGCCGGTGCGGATGTCGGCCCCGAGCGCGGCCGCCTGGGCGGCGAGTCCGGTAACGAAACGGTGCGGCGACAGGTTCCAGTCCTGGGGAAAGTGGATGGCTCCGCCGATCTTCAGCTCGGTTTCCGGCACCAGCTCCTGGGCCTCCCCCCGGGTCAGGACGTTGGCGACGACCCCGGCCTCGTTGAGTATCCGGACTTCCGCGTCGTCCTTGCTGAAGCTCTTCTTCCCCACCTGCAGATAGCCGTTGCGGCGCAGGTCGAAGTCGAACTCCTCGATGCGGTCGAGCTCGTCGTAGAGCTCGAGGCTGGCGAAGCTCAGGTCGCGCAGCAGGGGCACGGAGCGACGCACGTGGCCGTGGTTGGCGGAGCGGTAGAACCGCCACAGCCAGCGAATCAGCTGCGCGTCCATGCGGGGACGGATGTAGAAGGGGCTGTCCCGGCGCCGCATCCACTTCAACCCCTGGGCAACCACCCCGGGAGCGGCCAGGGGCACGCTGTGGCTGGGAACCAGGAGGCCGGCGTTGCCGTAGGAGCAGCCGGAGCAGATCTCCCCCTTCTCCACCAGGGTGACCGCGACCCCCCTGCGCGCCAGGTAGTAGGCGCTGGCCACCCCGATTGCGCCCCCTCCGATAACCAGGACTTCGTTGCGGTCCCCGTTGCCCATCGTTGTCTCCTTGGTCTCCCGTTCCACAACCTCGCCATTTCGGTCAGTAATTCATACCTGAGAAGCGCGGACTCCCCAGTCAACTCCGGGGAACGGCAGCCGTCCACCGGACCATCTCTTCCAGAGGAGCCGCACGCGGAGATACGCGCAGGGAACGCGGCCTGCCAGCGGCCCGGTACGCCTTCCGAGCCCAGGACGAAGGAAAACCGGGGCCTGCCCCGTGGAGCAAAAGGCGGCCGGGAGCTGCCAGGGCCACGGCAGTGCGCACGTCCCCGGCGCTGCGCACCCCGGGAACCAAACAGTGACGGAGCCAGCTGCGGTCGTCGAACGAAAAAGCCGCCAGCGACAGGCAGGCGTTGCCTGCCCAAGGTGCCAGGGCCCGTGCCAGCAGAGCCGGGACCCCGGTTCCCTTCAGGGCCAGCAGGTTGACGGACCCGCCGCCGTGTTGCCGGGCGAATGCCAGCGCCGTCAGGATGTCCTGAACCTGGTTGGCGGCGGGAGTTCGGTTGTAGGTGAAATAGTGATGGATTTTTCCGGCGTCAGCCTCTTCAAGGGATCCGGCCTCACCGGTTCCGAACAGGTCGACGGCGAGCACCTGCTGCCCCCTGCCGAGGAGCCCGGCGACCAGCTGCGGCATGCGTTCCCCCTGCCAGCCTGCCCCCTTCCCGGCCGGGTGCAGCAGCAGAGTGACCGGGGCGCGGTCCTGCAGGGGCAGGCGCGAGACCAGGATCGCCGGCACCGAGTCCCCGGCCCCCGCGCGGCCGAGGGCGAAGCGCTGCAGGTAGCCGCCCTCAATTCTCGAGCGGCCGCAGTCGCGGGCGGCGACCTCGTCCGGAAGGTGCGCGGCGAGGGCGTGCTCAAGGGCCGGGCCCATGGCCTTGCGGAACCTGTCCAGATCCTCCGGGATGCGGATCTCGAACGAGCCCATCCGGTTTTCCGACCGAGCCACCAAGGCGGGGACGACCTCGTTGCGGCGCAACGCCGACCGCGGCCGGGGACGGCGGGAGAAAACCCGAAGGTCCCCCTCGGCCTCGACCTGCAGCGGCGCCTCCGGACGGCTGCGGCGGCGCGACCCCAGAAGCCAGCGCTCGAAGAAGGCGTACACCGCCTCGCGGCTTCCCCGGTGGTAGTTGTGGGGGGCGTCGAAACGAACCGCGCTCACTTTCGCGGCGGCGCCGAAGAGCTGGTATACCGAGCGCACGAACGGGTACTCGTGCTCCAGGGTATGGGCGGTCCAGTCACCGGTGGCGGCGATGAGAAGCTGCGGCCTCGGGGCCGCGGCCGCGGCGATCTCGACGTTGTCGATGTCGACGCGAAGGTGGCTCTGGTTCTCGCACACGCAGCCCCCCTGCATGTGAGCGGAGACCATGTTGACCGGCGCCGACGCGGTCACCCGGTCGTCGACCGCGGTCAGCAGAAAAGTCTGGGTGCCGCCGCCCGAAGCGCCGGTGCAGCCGATGCGGCCGGCGTCGACGTCGGGCAGGCTCTGCAGGAAGTCGACGGCGCGGATGCTGTTCCAGAGCTGGATGCCCAGAACCCCGATACCCCACAGGTCCTCGCGGGGGCCGCCGAAGGCGCGGTGGGCGATCTGGCCGCTGTCGAGGTACCCGGCCATGTCCCAGGAGAAGCTGACGAACCCGCGCCTGGCCAGTTCGATGCAGCGGTTCGGGACTGAGCAGGCATCCCCGTTCTCGAGGCGGCCCCCCGACCAGTGTCCATGCGGATGCGCGATCCCGGGAAACCGGGTCTTCCCCGGCCGCAGCGGCCGATAGAGGTTGCCGCAGACCAGGTAACCCGGAAGGCTCTCGAAAAACACTTTCTCGACAGAGTATTCTTCCCTTTGAAGCGGCTCGAAGATGTGAGGGTTGAGCGGGGTCCTCTCCGGCAGTGGCAGCAGTCCGGCGCAGGCGAGGATGTGGTGGCGGATGTACGCGGCGCGCTTCTGCCACTCGGCGCGGCTGCGGACCGGGGTCAGGGTCCGGGGGGAGTCCAGAGTGAGCGAGCGCGCCCGAAGATCGGGCAGGAGGATTCCGCCGACGGCTGTCAGGGAGGTGATCGGGGTTGTCATGCCAGACTCGATTGAGGCCGCGCATCCCGAAGTGCTCCCCGGTCAAGGGGAAAAGAGCACATCGGTCAAGGATCCCGTAAAAGACGCAGGCCCAAGCCTTCGCCACGAAGCCCCGGCGAGACGTTGTGGCGACTCGCCGACCGCACAAACCGGGCGAAATCGTCGAAACGGCCGCCCCGGATAACGCGAGATGAGCCGGTTTCAGGCCCCCGAGGGTCTACTCGAGGGGAATCTCGATAATAGCCCCCGTCATACCAGTCATGCACCCACTCCCAGACATTCCCGTGCATATCGTGCAACCCCCATGGATTCGCAACCTTCAGACCCACCGCATGAGCATACTCCTCACCCACATCGAACGTATTGGCATAATACCACGCATAATCGACAAGCCGACTCTCGTCATCCCCGAACGCCCACGGAGACCTGGTACCCGCCCGACACGCATACTCCCACTCCGCCTCACTCGGCAGACGATACAGTGCTTCACCCGCGGCACTGTTCAACTTCTCAATGAATGCCTGCACGTCTTCCCAGGAAACATACACCGCCGGATGGAAGGGGTCCTCAACCACATTGTTTCCTCCAGACCACGGCCGCGACCCCATTTCCGCCTCCCACTGCCCCTGCGTCACCTCGTACCTGCCCAACCAGAACCCCGTGCTGATCTCCACCTCATGCAGCGGACCTTCATGATCCCACCGGCCCTCCTCCGAAGACGGCGATCCCATGAAGAACGTCCCCCCCTCGATCCGGACAAACTCCATTGCCGCCCCACCTGGCAGAAAGAAAACCTCCGTATCGCCCGGCAAATCGGCCCCTTGTTCCAACAAAAAGCGCACTGTTTCCCCATCACCCGCCATGGCCGCAAACGTCAAGGCAAGCCTTGAAACCCAGGTGCGAGGTGTGTCCCCTGAGCCGATGATCTCGAGGAAATACTTGTCTGGAAGGTCGGAAACGGGAAACCCAACCTCGATCCCCTGATCGTGGAACTCGGCCAGGACCTCCAACATCCTGACCTTCCACAACTCCTTCTCACTTTCCCACACACAAGACACGTAGCAGGCCCCGTAGTCGTCCGATTCGTTGGACGCGACGGCAAGAATGCAGCCGTCTTCACACCCTTCACGAACAGCCGCTACCTCCGCAGCGAAAAGCGCAGCTTCGGGATCCGGTTCGGAGACGGGATCCGGACCAGGTTCCGGGACAGGCCCCGTACCCTTGTCCTCCTCTCCGCAGGCCAGCGCCAGCAGGAGCAACGCATGGGCAAGTCTATTGATCATTCAAACTGCCTTCCTATGGTTTAATTACCATACCGCTTCCACGTTGTGACGGGCCAATTCGATGCAATACCTGCCGATCCCATCGAGATCGGGGAACAGACTGAAACCGTTTATGTTCACCTTTGTTATTCATTCAACCCGCGCATAAGCGGACATAGGCGCTTCCGAGACCCCTTTGCTTAGCCTCAGAGGCTTGCGTTCCTTCTATAGTCGGCTTTTTGGGTAGAGCCGTCTCCTTATCTCTACCGACCTTGTTGAAATTGTACGCGCCTTCTCGAAGACGCTTGCCTTTGCGAGCCCATCATCCCGACCGACCCGGCCTGCGCTTACGCCATCGCCGCGTCCACCGGTTTGAGCGTGGCCAGAAATCTCCACAGACGATCCCAGGCAGCCGCCGTCCCTTGGGTCAGGATGACGCCCACCCTGCGCCCATGCAAGGTGACGCGGGACGGCAGGCGCAGGTAGCGCCGTCGAAAACTGTCCAGGCTCAGGGCCGTCGTCGAGCGTCCGTATGTGCGGGGCCGCCCGCGTCGGGCCTCGGCGCGTTCGGCGGCCTGGCGGCCCAGGTGAAGCAGGTTGTAGGCCAGCAGGTTCAAGGTCAGAAGCGCCTGGTTGGCAGCGAAGGCATCCCGGGACGGGGTGCGCTGACGCGGCTCTCGACCCCGGTAGTGTTGCTTGCGACGGGTGGTAGAGGAGAGCTGAGGCTGGAGGGTGGAGCTCAACTCGCCGAGCATGCGCTCGAAAAGGCCGCGCTGACGATAAAAGGCGACCAGGTCGCGGCCGCTCATCGTCTGGGGACTCTGGTCGGTGATCAGGAAGAAGTGGCGGGCGATGGGCAGCTCTTCCGTCTCGGAAGGGACCAGGACCAACACCACCCGCCGGGGCTGCGCCCAGGACCTGGCTTGATAGCGCAGCTCGCGACAGCGAAAACCCTCTTCCCGCAGCTCTTCCGGGTGCTGCGCCAGCTCCTGCTGATAGCCTTCCACCCAGGCACGAGCCAGCTCCTCCAGGCGCGCATTCTTCTTGATGCGCGCCACGTACGAGGTGTCGGCCCGCGCTTCCAGCTCACTCAGGAAAGACCCGCTCACCGAGGCCGCGTCGAAGCGCAGGATGAGGCGCCGGGCCAGATGCGACTGAATCCAGTCCAAGCGCTTGCCGAGAGCCTCTGAGGCACCCTCATGGGCGTGCACGTTGCCCGGCCGCAGCACGGCACCGAAGAAATCGCCCGTCTGCGCCGAGCCGAGGAGCAGGGGATGGTACCCCGAGGCGTGGAAGTAGCCGTTGTATTCGACCCCCGCCTGGTGCCCGTGCGCCGGCATCGGCAGGGCATCCATGTCGACGGCCAACTCCTCGTATTTCATCCGTCCTTCCAGCAGCCGGCAACGAGACCGGGCGCTGCGCAGGACGGCTTCCTCCAACACCTCGCGGTTATAGGCAGTCGAGGCTTGCTCGAGCAGGCGCGACAGCGTCGGCTGACTGGCCAGTCCCTGCGGCCGGTCTTCGTCGCCGCTGCGCAACGGCGCCTGCCCTTTGCGATCGCTGACCGCCAGACGCAGGATCGGATCTTGGCGCAACGCGTCGGCGTCGGCGGCGTGGGTCCAGCCCTGTGCCAGCAGCACGATCTGTGTGCGCAGCAGCTCCGGCAGCGGGTGCGTGATCTGGTCTTGGGTACGGAGATCCTCGAAGTGGGCGTCGACCCAATCCAGAACCCGGCTGTGTTCGAGCAGTTGACGCAACATCAGCGCACCGGTGTCGCTGCCAAGGTGGGTGGGGCGGGCTTCGATGTGGATGGAGCGGTTGAAAGACGGCTGAATCGGCCCGGCTTGCTCGGACTCGGTGTGTGACGGTAATTCACCCATTGGGTGTCCTACTGTGTGATGGGTTCAAAGGGCGATACTGCCTTGTGTTTCCCTCTGAAATCTAAGCATGGGAGGCACCCAGTACAGCCCTCTCCACTAAAATTCCATGAATAACAAGGGGTTCATCAACCGCAATTGATGCATGAACTCTCTTTTGAGGTCAAAACGAATGCCGTCGGAGATAACGAGCTTGGTGAGAACCCCAGGGTAATTTCCTAACCCATCTGCGTGATCTATGTGGGGAAGGTTGCTGTAGGAAAACAACCCTTGTTGTCTTTCCATGCGGTCCGTCAAGAGGTTCGTATCCGCGAACGCAACCAAGTGCGGTTGATCTTCTCCGTACAACATCCGCTCCATTGTTTTCCGGTCTTCAATGTCAGGTATTGATCCAAGGTATGTTACGAAAGCGCTGTAGGATTCCTGGATTTTGTTTGTCTCTGACATGCTGAGGTTGTGAAATTTTGTCCGATTCAAACACCACACAGCGCCTGATTTACATCCGGATTCGCAGGCAAAGTAAGCCGCTACAAAGGGAGATCTGGTCCAGTCCAGTATTCGCGTGGGCGCCCCGTGATGCCTCATTTGCGCCCACCATTGGAGAATGTTGTTATGCCGAATGAGTTCTCCAAAGATATTCGGGCTAAGTAACGTGGTCGATCTCCTCAAAAACACATCACTGATTCGCACCTCGTTTTCCCTTGCATTGGAAAAGCAGTCCCATATTCTGGCAAGGCTGGGCTGTAGGCTCCACGAACTGTCCTTTTGTCCTCTATACACGAACTCCTCGGGAAGGGAATCCAGTTGAGAGACCTTAGACAGAAACCCTTCCCAACTTTTGATTTCGACCTCCTTCACAATGACCTCTTGATCCATCTGATCTCCCTGAAGTCTGGAATTACATTCTTCAGAAATTTGGGAAGGTTAAATGTTAAAGGAATTTCGACCAGTGATGGGAGTATATTGTTGATCCGCGGCACTTCGGATGCTACTGCGACATCGGGTGGTCCGTTTCCCATTCACGCGCCAAGCGGTGTGCCTCGACGAGCGCCTTCGTGGTCATTTTTTCCGCGACTGCATCACGGGCCTTTTTCGCCCGCTCGCGATCCTCTCCAGTTGCTCGGGCAGTAGCCAAGTTGAACCACATGTGTGCAGCGACGAAATCCTGCGGCACACCGCGACCCTCGTCGTACATCATCCCGAGATTGTACTGTCCTGAGGCGTCGCTCTGGTCGGTTGCCAGGCGGTACCACCGAACCGCTTCGGCATCATCCTGAGACACACCGTGACCCCCCGCGTACATGCCCCCGAGACTGACCTGAAAATCGGAGGGAGCCTGATTTCCAGCCTGGCGAAACCACCGAACCGCTTTGGCATCATCCTTGGACACCCCGAGACCCCGGGCGTAACTGAACCCGAGCCTGGCCTGCGCCTGGGCATTCCCCTGCTCGGCCGCCTTGCGGTACCACCGAACGGCTTCGGAATCATCCTGAGAAACACCGCGACCGTCGGAATACATTCGCCCGAGATTGTACTGCGCTGAGGTGCAGCCTTGATCCGCCGCCTTGCGATACCATCGAACTGCTTCGACATCATCCTGTTGCACTCCCCGGCCCCCAGCGTACAGGGACCCGAGAATGCCCTGGGCAGAGAGGTTGCCCTGATCGGCTGCCAGCCGATACCACTGAACCGCTTCGACATCGTTCTGGGTCACTCCCCTGCCTAAGGAATACATCAATCCGAGTTTGACCTGCCCTATGGGGTTGCCATTCTCGGCTGCTTGCCGCAACCTCCGAAAAACTTCGGTATCATCCTGTGGCACACTGGGATCCTCGGTGAAAGCCTCCTTGGTCACCTGCTCGGCGTCCCGCACTGCGTCATGGAAAGCCATTTCGTTGAACAACCTAACCTTTTCGTCCTTGGCCTTGAAAATTTCCTTTTTCAACCTTTGCGATACCCTTTTCAACTTGGTCATATGCTCTGCGCATCTTATCTCAAGCTCCGCGAGGGCGTCCCCCTGATCGGCTGCCATTCGGTACCACCGGATCGCTTCGGCAACATCCTGAGAAACACCTCGGCCCGATTTGTACATGCTCCCGAGACTGCGCTGGGCCGAAACGTTGCCTTGCTCGCCTGCCATTCGGTACCACCGAGCCGCTTCGGCAGCATCCTGAGACACACCTTGGCCCGATTCGAACATATGCCCGAGTTGGACTTGCGCTTCGAGGCGGCCCTTCTCGGCTGCTTGGCGGAACCATCGAACCGCTTCAAAATCATCCTTCCCATAGCATATGAATCCCAGTTGGACCTGGGCTTCCACGTTTCCCTGCTCAGCTGCTTGGTGGAACCACCGGGCGGCTTCGGCAGCACCCTGCGCTCCACCCCTACCCTTGGCGCACATGAATCCGAGTTTGACCTGCGCTTCGACATCGCCCTGCTCCGCCGCGGCTAAAGCGTCGCACCGCTCGGATACGGCTAAATACCGGGGCAAATCAAGACGGCCTAATGCATAGATGTTGCCTTGATCAGCTGCCTGGGAGAACCACCGAAAGGCTTCCACATCATCTTGAGGCACACCCTTCCCGGCCTCGTACATGAGCCCGAGACAGTACTGTGCGGAGTCCTTCCCCTGCACTGCTGCCTGGCGGAACCCCCGAGCTGCTTCGACATCATCCTGAGACACTCCAATACCCAAGGAGTACATGTCCGCAAGTTTGTACTGGGCTCCGGCATCGCCTTGATCGGCTGCCTGGCGAAACCACCGAAACGCTTCGTCATCATCCTGTGACACACCGCTACCCTCGGCGTACATGCCCCCGAGGATGAACTGTGCTGAAGCATTCCCCTGCTCCGCTGCCTGGCGATACCGCCGAACCGCTTCAACAGAATCCAGGGGCACACCGTTACCCGTTGAGTACATGCGCCCGAGGCTGAGCTGAGGTATCCCCAGCCTCCGCTCGGGCGCGTAGGTGAGCAAGGTTCCTCACCCTCTTGGCGCGGGAAATCAACGAGAATGCCGCGATGCCAAGGGCTACTGCCCCCATCGCGAACATCGCGAAGTTATCCATGTTAATTTCTCCCTTACGGAGCGAACGGATCAACCTGAAGGGCGGATTGTCTGTCTGCGCCATAGGAGACTCGATTTCCCCTAGTTGCTCTACCTGCCCTCAATTGCAACCAGAATCGCATCAACGAGCTTCGACCTCGGGGGACACGCTTTTTTCGAGCGCCTGCAGAATCCAGCTGTTCATGCTCAATCCGCTCTCGGCCGCAAACTGTGCCACGCGCTGATGCAGGTCAGGGCCCAGCCGAAGGTTGAGCTTGCCTGAGAATGGCTTTCGGGGCTGGATTCCATCTTCCTCGCAGGAAGCGAGGTATTCGTCTATGGAACGGTGGAACTCCCGCCTGATCCCCTCGACGTCGGTGGCTTCAAAGGTGGCAATCGGATAGGGGCCGCTGTTGACGACCCGCCCGTGAAGTCGGCCCACGGAATCGTCGAATTCTATCTTGGCGGTGTATCCCTTGTATTCCATCATGGCTTGACTCCCGTAGCTTCGAGGAAGGCGGCTATGTCGCGTACCGTCGCCCTGCCTGTCTCCGGCTCGGGGTGGGGGCGGTGAACCACCACCCGACTCACCGCGGCCACCAGATGGCGCGGTCCATGCGCGGCCGCGGGTAGATGGTGTCCCCCGGAGACGGACGGTCCGCGGCGCGTTCTAGAGCGAGGTGGATCGGCTCTCCCCCCCATTCGGCCAGCACCGTCACCCGAGGTCCCGCCTCTTCGACGACCAGCACGCGCGCGGGCTGTTTTCCACCAGCCGGGTCGACGTCTTCGGGTCGGATACCCATAACCGCCTCGGTCGAGACAGGTGGTGACGCCGGATCGACCTGGCCGATCTCGAGCCCCGGGGCATCCCCGGAACCGTTCCGCCACACCCTGCCTTCGGCGACGGTCACGGGAAAGATGTTGGTCCCGGCAAGCCCGAGCTGCCGGGCCACCGTCGGTGAGGCGGGACGCACGTACACCTCCCGGGGAGTGCCCTGCTGCAGCACCACTCCATCCGCTAGGACGAAGAGCCGGTCCCCAATCGCCAGGGCCTCGCTCCAGTCGTGGGTGACGTACACCATCGGCAGGCCGATCTCGCGCCGCAGGAGCACGAGCTCGACGCGCAGCTCCTCCCGCAGCTTGGCGTCGAGATTGGTCAGGGGCTCGTCCATCAGGAACAGGCGGGGTCGGCGCACGATCGCCCGGCCGATCGCCACCCGCTGCATCTCCCCGCCCGACAGCTGTTCGGCGTTCCGGTCGAGCAGGTGCCCTATCCGCAGCATCCCCGCAGCCCAGCGCAGGCGCTCGTCGATCTCGCCCCGCGTCTCCCGCCGCCCCGGAGCGCGCAGGGGAAACTCCAGGTTGCGGCGCACCGTCCAGCCGGGGTAGAGTGAGAAGTTCTGGAAAACCAGGGCGACGTCCCGGGCCGCCGGGGACCATCCGTCGATCTCCTCCCCGCCCAGGAGAATCGAGCCGGCGTCCGGGGTCTCCAGCCCGGCTACGGTGCGCAGCAGGGTGGTCTTTCCCGCTCCCGTCGGCCCGAGGACCACCCCGGTCTCGTCTGCGCCGACCGCCAGGTCGACTCCCCGCAGGGCGGCGACGTCGCCGAAGCGCTTGTGGAGGTTGTCGATCTGCAGCACTGCCACGGTCAGATCCTGCGGCCGGTGTCGCAATCGAAGAAGCGCAGGTGCGCCTGGTCGAAGGTGACGCTTAGGCGCTCCCCCGGGCGGTACTCCGGCGTTTCCGCCGATTCCCCGCCCAGGCGCATGATCACCCTGCCGAGCGGGGTGTCGAGGTGGAGGTTGCGGTGGCGGCCGAGCAGCTCGTCGACGACCACGGTGGCCGGCAGCGGGCCGGAAGGATCGGGGCGCAGGAACTCGGGGCGGATCCCCAGGGTGACGGGACCGGGCCTGCCTCCTTCCACCGGGAGGCGGCCGCTTCCCTCGCGGTCGAGGGAGCCGGTGAACACAGGTGGTTCCCCGCCAATCTCTCCTTCCGCGAAATTCATCCCCGGGCTGCCGATGAAGCGGGCGACGAACAGATTCTCCGGGTCGTCGTACACCTCGGCGGGCCCCCCCGCCTGGCAGACCTCCCCCCGGTCCATCACCACCACGCGATCCGCCAGGCTCATCGCCTCCTCCTGGTCGTGGGTCACGTACACCGTGGTGATCCCGGAGGCGCCCTGCCGCTCCCGGATCAGCTCGCGCATTTCCGCCCTCATACCGGCGTCGAGGGTGCCCAGGGGCTCGTCCATCAGCCAGAGCCGCGGCCGCCTCACCAGGGCCCTAGCGAGGGCGACGCGCTGCTGATCGCCGCCGCCGAGCTGGCCGGGGCGGCGCCGGGCGAGGTGGGACAGCTGCATCTGCGCAAGCAGGGCCGCGATCCGTTCCCGGCGCTCGCCGCGGCCGACGCCGTCGCATTCCAGGGGGAAACCGACGTTCTCGGCCACGGTCATGTGCGGGTACAGGGCGTAGAACTGGAAGACGAAGCCGACGTCGCGCCGGGCGGGGGGGAGGCCCTCCACAGGTTCCCCTGCGATCCGTATCTGCCCGCTGGTCGGGGTCTCGAGGCCGGCGAGCATGCGCAGGGTGGTGGTCTTGCCGCAGCCGGAAGGTCCCAGCAGGACGACGAACTCCCCCTCCTCGCAGACGAGGTCGATGCCGGCAACCGCCTCGACGCCGCCGGGGAAGGTCTTGGTCAGCCCCTCGATCTCGAGAAAACTCATCCTTCGCTCCCGGACAGGGGCGGGCTCTCCCGGTCCCGGCTCCCGGTCTGCAGACGGCTGGTCGCGATGTGGAGAAGGGTGAAGGCGGCGGTGACGAAGAAGCCCCAGCGGAAGCCCCCCGCCCACCAGGGCTGCAACATCATCGAGATTCCCGCGGCCAGGCCGGCCCGCGCCAGGAGGTCGAGGCCGCGGATCATCGTTTGATCGTCCCCAGGGTCACCCCCCTGAGCAGGTGGCGGCGCACGAGCACGGTGAAGAGGACGATGGGCAGCACGAACAGCAGCACCCCGGCGCCGATCTGCGACCACGGCAGGCCCTGCACGTTCCCCTGCAGCCCGGCGAAGTAGACCGGCACGGTCACCGCCTCCTGGTTGTTCAAGGTCATCGCGAAGCCGTACTCGTTCCAGGCGGAGATCATGCAGAACACCGCGGTCACCGCCATCCCGGGCAGCACCCGCGGCACGACGATGAGCCGGAAGGCGTGCAGGCGCGAGTACCCGTCGACGAGGGCGGCCTCCTCGAATGCGGCAGGCACCTCGTCGACGAACCCCTTCATCAGCCAGACCGCCAGCGACAGGTTGAAGGCGGTGTAGAGGAGGATCAGCCCGGCGTGGGTGTTCTGCAGGTCGAACTGCCGGTACATCATCAGCACCGGGATCACCACGGCGAGCGGCGGCAGGAAGCGGGTCGAGAGGATGAAGAACAGCCAGTCCCGGGACCCGGCGATGCGGAAGCGGCTGAATCCGTAGGCGCAGGTCGTGCCCAGGGCGACGGCCGCGGCCGTGCTAGCCAGCCCTATGAGGACGGTGTTGAGCAGGTAGTGGAAGTAGTCGTGCCGCGCCCCGGCGTAGCGCTCGCCGAGGCGGCGGTAGCCGTCGAGGGTGGGCCTGAAGCGAATGCCTTCGGGGGTTCCCGTCCGCCGCGGGCAGGAACTTCGCCGTCGTGCTGATGCTGTCCGCCTTGGACTTGAACGAGGTCAGCCCGAGCCAGGCGAGCGGCATCAGGGAGATCGCCCCGTACGCGGCGATGAAGAGAATCCGCAGGGGAGTCACGCCGCCTCCCCGGAGCCGCCCTGCAGGTTGCGGCCCTGCTGGCCGTGCAGGTAGCGGATGAAGACCGTGGCCAAGGCGATGACGACCACCAGGACGACGTAGGAGTACGCGGAGCTGAGGCCGACCTTGCCGTCGCGGAACATCACCTGGTACAGCAGTGCGCTCAGGGTCTGCGTGGCGCCGTCGTTCGGCCCGGTGATCGCCATCACCAGGTCGAACTGCTTGATCGCGTCGGTGGCCCGCAGCAGCACCGCGAGGCCGACCAGCGGCGCCGACATCGGCAGAACGATGCGGCGGAACAGCCTCCAGGGGGAGGCGCGGTCGATGGCCGCGGCCTCGTAGATGGCCGCCGGGATCGAGTTGAGGGCGGCCAGCGAGATCAGCAGCATGAAGGGGGTCCACATCCAGATGTCGATCATCAGCACCGAGAACAGCTTGAGGCCGGGGTCGGTCGTCCACTGCGGCTGCGGCAGGCCCAGCGCTCCCAGCGCCTGGTTGAGGACGCCGTAGCTGCCGTTGAGGATCAGCTTCCAGAACAGCCCGATCACCGCCGCCGGCAGCATCATCGGGACCAGGAGCAGGGTCAGCACCGCGGGCTTGCCGCGAAAGTCGGCGCGCAACCCCAGGGCGAGCCCGTACCCGAGCAGCAGCTCGACGGAAACCGCGGCGACGACGAACAGGGCAGTGGTGCGGAAGGCGGCGGCGTACTTCGGGTCGAGGAAGACGAAGCCGTAGTTGAGGGTGCCGATCATCCGGTAGTCGCCACCGGTCAGCTCGGCGTTCGAGAAGCTGAGGAAGATGCTGTACAGGAGAAGGAATACGTTGACGCCGATGAGCACGGCGAGGGCGGGGGCGACGAATCCGTACGCCAGCAACCTGCCCTCCCCGCGTTGGGCGGCGCCCCGGGCCCTCCCGGATGCGGACGCGTCCGGCACTCTTCGGCGGGCAGCGGCTATTCGAGCAGGCCGCCCTGCTTCATGATCAGCTCGTGCTCCGCGGCGAGCTGGTCGAGGGCGGCCTGCGGCTCCTTCGCCCCGTCGAGCGCCTCTCCGAGATTGCGCTGCGCCGCGGCGAGCAGCTCGTTGTACACCGGCACGTTCCAGAAGTCGATCAGGTAGTCGAGGGACTGCGCGAACACGGCGTTGAACGGGTAGGCCCTGGCGAACGCCTCGCTGGCGAGCAGCCCGGTGTTGGCGGTGAAGCAGCCCGGATGGGTGATCCAACGTTCCTGCACTTCGGTGCGCTCGAACCAGGCGATGAACTGTTTGGCGAGCTCCTGCTGCGGCGCGGAAACCTTGGTCGAGATGCTGAACCCCTGTCCCCCGAGGCTGATGACGCGGCTGTCGCCGTTGCGCGGCACCAGGAAGAACCCCGCCTTGTCCCCCATGGCGTCGACGATCCCGGGGTAGAACGGGAAGTAGTCGAGGACCATCGCCGTCGATCCGTTCATGAAGGCGTCGAGAACCTGCATGTAGTCGGCGCTTACCCCTCCCGGGGGAGCGAACTGCAGGAGGTCGATCAGATACTGCAACCCGGCGACCGCCTCGGGGCTGTTGACGTGGCCGGCGACCTCGAAGGTCTCCCTGTTCCCCCAGGAGCCCCCCCAGGCTCCCAGGAAGGGCTGGAACCCCATCACCAGCGAGTCGTAACTGCGGCCGGTCAGCAGGGCGCAGCCGTAGCGCTTCTCATCGGGGCGGTAGAAGAATTCGGCGACCTCGCGGAACTCCTGCCAGGTGTCCGGGGGCTGCAGGGCGCGGCCGTACTTTGGCGCGAACGCCGCCTGCTCGGCAGGGTCCTCGAACCAGTCCCGGCGGTACACGAAGCCGAGGGCGTCGGTCTCGCAGGGGGCGGCGAAATACCTGCCGCTGCCCGAGGGGTACTCCATCAGAAAATGGCGCGCCAGGGGGTGAATGGCCTCGATGTCGACGTGCTGGGGCAGCCAGTCGGTCAGCTCGAGGTAGAGGCCGCGGGTGGCGCCGCGGCCGATCCACTGGCTGTCGCCGACGACGATGTCGAAGTCGGTCTGCCTGTTGCCGATAGTTGAGGAACACCTGGTCCTGGTAGGAAGCCCAGGGAATCTGGTGCACCTCGACGGCGATCCCGGTCTCGGCGGCGAACTCGTCCCCGAGCTTCTGCAGTCCCACCGCGGGGTCCCACTGCGCCCACCAGATGGTGATCGATTTTTCGGCCTCGGCGCCCGCGGGGATCGGGAGAAGTGCGCAGAAAACGAGAATGGTCAGGGTTCTGGATGTCGCAAGCATTTCGAGCCTCGGATCAGGTTGGCGGTTTCTCAGGCGGCCGCGGCCACGGCCTTGCAGATGGCGCGCACTCGCGAGCGCGAGTCGTCGGGGTGCATGCCGATCAGGACGGAGCGCGCCAGGATGTCGAGCGAGTCGCGGCACATGTCCTCGGAGTACTTCACCCTGCAGCGCCGGTTCGCGGGGATCTTGAACGGGTCGAGGGCCGGGTGGTGGGACCCCTGCTCGCGCAGGATCGGGTGCCAGCGGGTGTACACGTGGCGCCCGGTGTCCATCGGCAGGAACGAGCGGACCCCGGCGGCGGCGACGCTGTCGGAGAAGCGGCGCGCGCTGCCCTCGTCGTCGAACAGGAACCCGGCGTGGGAGCCGCACTCGTGGTCGATGCTGTTGTAGCGGATCGACCGCAGGCCGGCCTGCTCCCCCGCGGCGATCACCTCCTTCTTGTGGTTCCGCATGCGCGACAGGATGCCGTCGATGCGCCGCAGCTGCACGTTCATGATCGCCCCCTCGAACTCGGAGGCGCGGAAGTTGTGACCGGCGAACTGCACGTCGTCGCTGTGTATCTCGGGGTTCCAGTAGTAGGCGCAGCAGTCGGCGGCCACGGAGGCGCGGTCGAATACCTTCCGGGTCTTGGCGACGAAGGCGCCCCCCTCTCCGCAGGAAATGTTCTTGAAGAAGTTGAAGCTGAAGGCGCCGGCGTGGCCGATGGAGCCGAGCTTGCGCCCGCGGTACCCGCCTCCGACCGCCTGGCAGGCGTCCTCGAGCACCAGCAGGCCGCGGCTGCGGGCGATCTTCATGATCGCGTTCATGTCGCTGGACAAGCCGCACATGTGCACGGGAATCACGGCGCGGGTGAACGGGGTGATTCTCCTTTCGAGGTCCTGCGGCGACAGGGTGAGGGATTCGTCGACGTCGGCGACCACGGGAATCGCCCCGGCGTTGAGGACCCCGAGGGCGGTCGCCATGTAGGTGTACGCCGGCACGATCACCTGGTCGCCGGGACCGACCCCGAGGCCGACCAGGGCCGTGTAGATGGCCGAGGTGCCGCTGCGCGTCATGCGCGCGTAGCGGACTCCGACGTGCCTCGCCCAACGCTTCTCGAAGAGATCGCACTCCCCTCCTTCATAGCGGTACATTTTGCCGCTCTCGATCACCCTGCGCAGCCGCTTCAGCTCCGCTTCGCCCATTCTGTACATCATCCTGCTCCCATGTCTGCGGCGGGCTCCCGCTGCCGCGGCGCAGCGCCCGCCGTCCCGATACCAACGAGTTCGAGAGGGACCCAACCGCGCACGGAGTTGATCAGAAACAGCCCCTCCGCCTCTTCCACCTCGTCGATGGCGATCACCTGCTCCTCGATCTCCCCCAGTTCCAAAAGATGGTTCCGGTAGGTTCCGGCCAGCAGCCCGCACTCCCGCGGCGGCGTCCATCGCCGCCCTTCCGAAACGGCGACGATGTTGCCGATCGAAGCCTCGGTCAGCTCGCCGCGCTCGTTCCACAGCAGCACCTCGCCAGCGCCGCAGTGGGACCGGCGTTCCTCGTAGACCTGCCTGTTGGTCGTCTTGTGGTAGAGGAACACGTCGCCGCTCGACACCGCATCCCGGGCGATCCCGGCGCGCAGCGGACAGCCTTCGGCGAAGGGGAGCGGCCGGCTCTTCACCGTCACCTCTCCTGCCCGCGACAGCACCAGTCGGACCCGGTGGATGCCTCCCCCCGGCCGCAGCCCGCGGGCGTGGCCTTCGAGGGCGGCGAGCACCTGCTCTTCGTCGCAGGCGAAGCCGAAGTAGGCGGCGGAGTCCCGCAGCCGGGCGATGTGGCGGTCGCGGAGAAAGTATCCCCCCTCCCGGGAGGAGACGCCAGCCCCGGTATCGAGCCGCAAGGTCTCGAACAGATCGAACGGAGGCCGGCGCTCGGTGAGAACGCGGGCCTTGAGCCTGCACTCCTCGAACTCGGCGGCCGCGGCGGAGTAATGCGTAACCCCGCTGCCGACGCCGTACTCCGCCTGTCCGCGGCCGCGGTCGACGCAGACGGTCCTGATGGCGACGCTGAAGCAGGCTTCCATGGCGGTGACTCCCCCTCGCGGGGACCCGCCTCCGACGCCCTCCTCTCCCGGGGAGAGGTAGCCGATGCACCCCGTATAGATGCCGCGCGGCGCGGTCTCGAGCTCGGTGATGAGCTCCATGGTGCGCACTTTGGGGGCCCCGGTGACCGAACCGCTGGGAAACAGGGCGGCGAACAGGTCCCGCAGGCTCGTGCCCGGTTCAACCTCCGATTCGACCTGGGAGACGAGCTGGTTCACGGTCTCGTACCGCTCCACCTGCCACAGGCTCGGGACCACGACCGATCCGGCCGCGGAGACGCGTCCGAGATCGTTCCTCAGCAGGTCGACGATCATGACGTTCTCGGCGCGCTCCTTGGGATCGGATGCCAGCTCCTCGACCAGGGCCCGGTCCTCCTCCAGCCAGCGGCCGCGCGGGCGGGTCCCCTTCATCGGCCGCGCCCGCAGCCGGCCATCCTTCAGGGAGAAGAACAGCTCGGGAGACGCCGACAGAACCGCGTGCGACCCGATGTCGAGGAAGGCGCAGTAACCGGAGCGCTGAGCGGCGCAGATGTCGTCGTAGAGAGCGAGGAAATCTCCCGAGATCGGGGTCCGCATGCGGGTGGTGAAATTGACCTGGTAGGTATCGCCGGCCAGGATGTAGCGGTGGATCTCCTCCACCGCGGCGGCATAGGCGGACCTGTCCATCGAGGATTCCCAGGGGCCGGCAGCGTAAGCCCCCGCCGGGGGCGGCCAAGGCCTGTCCAGGGGTGGCCGGCGGCGTTCCGAAAACAGACCGAACCAGAGCACGGGCAGGGTTCCGGGAGCCCTCGTGCGCATCGCCGCGTCGAGGCCGGGGGCGGCCTCGTAGGTCAGGAAACCGGCGGCGTGGAGGCCGCTGGCAACCGCCCTTTCGATCTCCTCCAGCGCCTGGGGAACGTCGGCCTGGGAAGCGACCTCGACCTTCCCGGAGAACCCGGAGAAGCGGGAGGCCCAGCCGCCCGGGCCGTCGCCCCGGGAATCGAGCAACACTTCAGGCGGCACCACTTAGCCGCTGCCTCCCTTGACGCTCCAGATCGACCCGGTGGTATAGGTGTTGCGCTCCGAGCAGAGAAAGGCCGCGACCTCGGCCACTTCCTCGGGATCGGAGTAGCGGCCTACCGGGGTGCCGGGATTGGCGAGGTGCTCGGCCGTGAACCGCGGCACCACCATGTCGGTCAGGGCGCGGCCAGGTTCCACCCCGTTGACGAAAACCCCCTGCTTGGGATAGGCGTTGCCGAGGGAGCGCACGAAGCAGAAGAGGGCCGCCTTGGAGACACAGTACGGGACCTGGTGCGGGGAGCCCCCGCGGGCGCCCGACGTGATGGACAGGCAGCGGCCCCAGCCCCCCTCCAGCATGTGGGGAATGGCGGTCTGGTGAGCGTAGAAGGCGCCGTACAGATTGGTCTTCAGGACCTTGTCGAATTGGGCCGGCGACTGCTCGAGGAAGTCCGCTTCCAGCCCGAGGATGCCGGCGGAACAGACCAGGATGTCGAGGCGGCCGAAATGCTCGCGCGCCCCCTCGACGCAGGAGCGCACCGCCGGTTCGTCGGCGACGTCGGTGCGCAGGAAAACCGCCTCCCTGCCCTGCCGGCGGACCGCGGCCACTGTTTCGGCAGCCTCTTCCTCGAGAATGTCGGCAATGACGAGGTCGCGGCCGTCCGCAGCCAGACGCAAGGCGATGGCGCGTCCGATGCCCCTGGCCCCTCCGGTTACGAGGGCGACGCGGCGCTCTTCGGGAGCGGCGAACCTGAGCTCTGCCACGGAGGTTCCGGTCTGGGGTCTGGAATGCAGGTTGTGGGCAGGGATGCTGAAGCGGCCAATGGTCCGGCCGCGCTGCAGCTGAGCCCGGGCAATCGGCGGCGAAGGGCCGTAGCCTGAACCACGTTTGCCGCGGGCTGACAGGGGCGATAATATAGCCGCCCTGCCCGCAGGCATTCAACCGCCTGCGGCCCGCCCGCCAGGGCTCTTCCAGTTCCGAAAAGTGGTGGTGGACACATGAAAATTGATCGCCTCGAGTCGCTCTACCTCGGCAGCAATTACCTGGTAAAGGTCTACACGGACACCGGACTGACCGGCCTCGGGCAGACCGCCTGCTGGGGGTATCCCGAGGCGGTCGAACGGGTCGTCGACGCCTTCGGGCGCTATCTCGTCGGCCAGGACCCCTTGCGCATAGAGCATCACTGGCAGCACCTCTACCGCATGAGCCCGTTTCGCGGCAACGTCGTGGCCGGCGCCCTCAGCGCCATCGACATCGCGCTTTGGGACATCAAGGGAAAGCGCTTCGAGGTTCCGGTCTGGGAGCTGCTCGGAGGGCGCTGCCGCGACAGGATCCGCCTCTGCCTGATGGACGGAGGGGCGACGCCGGAGGCGATGGCGGAAACCGCCCGCAACGCCGTCGCCGAAGGTTTCACCGCCCTCAAGTTCGACCCGATCACCTCGCTGCATCCCGACAGCGGCCTCGACCGCATCGTCAGGAACGCCGAGGCACTGGTAGGAGCGGCGCGCGAAGCCGGCGGCCCGGATCTCGATCTCGTCGTCGAGGTGCACCGCAAGCTGACCCCCCTCACCGCGCTCGCCGTGGCCGAGGCCCTCGCCCCGTTCAACCTCTACTTCCTCGAAGACCCGATTCAGATCGACAGCATCCAGTCGCAGGCGGGGATCGCCCGCCGTACCAGCGTGCCGATCGCAAACGGCGAGCGCCTGACCACGGTCTGGGAGTTCCGCGAGCTGCTCGAGGCGGGAGGGCCTCAGTACGTGCGCCCTGACGTCGCCCTCGCCGGCGGGCTGACCCACTGCAAGAAAATCGCGGCGATCGCCGAGTCCTACCACTGCGCCGTCGTCACCCACAACTTTCTCGGGCCGCTGACCACCGCGGCCTCCCTCCATCTCGACGCCAGCATCCCCAACTTCGTCACCCAGGAATACACGAAGAGGGACGAGGCGCCCGAGAACGCCATCTACCGCTGCGCCCACCGCCGCGAAGGGGGCTTCATGACTGTTCCCGAGGCGCCCGGTCTCGGGGTCGAGCTCGATCCCGAGGCAGAGTCAGGAGCCTTCTCGCCGATGAACACCGGCACGACCCCGATCTCCGAGGACGGCTCGGTCGCCTACGCGGTGTGACTGCGGGGGATTCCATGAGCGCAACCGCAGCCGCGGGCACCGGTCCGGTAAGTTTCGATTTCGCCTGGCACCCGGACCCGGAACAGGTCGCCGGCAGCAACCTCGCCGCGTTTATGGAGCGAGCCGGCGTCGGCTCGCTCGAGGAGTTGCAAAGGCGCTCCACCGAGGAGGTAGGCTGGTTCACCGAACAGGTCATCGCGTTCCTCGACATCCGCTTCGCCAGGCCCTGGACGCAGGTCCTCGATCTGTCCCGGGGAATGCCGTTCCCCCGCTGGTGTGTCGGCGGGCAACTCAACATCGTCGAGAGCTGCCTCGACAAGTGGCTGGCGGACCCGGAAACGGCGCGGCGAACCGCCCTGGTCGCCGAGGACGAGGAGGGGAACGCGGCAAGCCTCAGCTACTGCGAGCTGGCCGACGAGGTCGGCCGCTGCGCCAACGCCCTGCGCTCCCTGGGGCTGGGCAAGGGGGACGTCGTCGGCCTGTACATGCCTATGTCGGCCGAAATCGTCATCGCCCTTTTCGCCGCCGCCCGCATCGGGGCGATCCTGCTGCCGCTGTTCTCCGGCTTCGGGGCCGGGGCGGTGGCCGGCCGCCTCGAGGACGCCGGCGCCAGGGCCCTGATCACCGCCGACGGATCCCGCCGCCGGGGACGGCAGGTGCCGCTGAAGAAGACCGCGGACGAGGCCCTGAGACAAGCCCCCTGCGTCGAGCACGTGGTCGTCCTGCGCCGACTCGCTACCCCGGACGGGAGCGTGGAGATGGTCGAGAGACGGGATCACTGGTGGCACGAGTTGCTCGCAGGCATGCCGGACGCCTGTGAGCCGGAGCCGACCGCGGCCGAGGACGTGCTGATGCTCATGTACACCTCGGGCACCAGCGGCCGCCCCAAAGGGGCGGTGCACACCCACTGCGGGTTCCCGGTCAAGGCTGCCCAGGACATGTGCTTCGGCACCGACGTGCACGCCGGGGACGTCGTTCACTGGGTGACGGACATGGGCTGGATGATGGGGCCGTGGCTCGTCTTCGGCGCCGCCCTGCTGGGAGCGACCTGCGTCCTCTACGACGGCGCCCCCGACTATCCGGGGCCCGACCGCCTGTGGAAGCTGGTGGAGACGCAGAGGATCGGGATCCTCGGGCTCTCCCCCACCTTGGTGCGCAGCCTCATCCCCCACGGAGAGGAGCTCGTCAGGCGGCGCGACCTCTCCTCCCTGAGGCTGTTCGCCTCCACCGGAGAGCCCTGGAACCCCGACCCCTGGAACTGGCTCTTCGAGGTCGCCGGGGAAAGACGGCTGCCCATCATCAACTACTCCGGGGGCACCGAGGTGAGCGGCGGCATCCTCATGGGCAACCTGCTGCAGCCGTCGAAGCCGACCGCCTTCACCGGGCCCTGCCCCGGCATGGCCGCGGACGTGGCCGGAGAGGACGGCGAACCGCTCCGCGGCGAGGTCGGCGAGCTCGTGGTGCGCGCTCCCTGGATCGGCATGACGCGCGGCTTCTGGAACGACGAGGAGCGCTACCTGGGGACCTACTGGTCGCGCTGGCACGACGTCTGGGTGCACGGCGACTGGGCCGCCATCGACGGCGACGGATCCTGGTACATCCTCGGCCGCTCCGACGACACCATCAACGTCGCCGGCAAGCGCCTGGGCCCCGCGGAGTTCGAGTCCATCCTCGTCAACCACCCCGCGGTCGCCGAGGCCGGCGCCGTCGGCGTCCCCCACCCGGTCAAGGGAACGGACGTCGTCTGCTTCTGCGTGCCGGTTCCCGGAAGCACCGCGGACGAGCAGCTCAAACGGGAGTTGCTCGACAAAGTCGCCGCGGAGCTCGGCAGACCGATGCGCCCCGCAGACCTGCTCTTCGTGCCGGACCTGCCGACAACCCGCAACGCCAAGGTGATGCGCCGCGTCATCCGCAGCGCCTGGCTGGGGGAAGATCCCGGAGATACTTCCAGCCTGGTGAATCCCGAAGCGATCGCCGCCATAGCAGCCGCGGCTGCCGGCAACGGCTGACAGAGACCACTTCTTCCACCCATCCCGAACGAGAAGCTTCGCGTCCGGCCAGGGAACCGGCGTGGATCCCAGAACCCTCCCGTCATCTCGAAGGTCCGGAAGGGAGATACACCTGGCTGCAGCGCCGACCTCATGGCGCTTCAACTTCTGGGCTATCGCAGCTCCTCCAGGCCGGGGCCCCTCCGCCGGTGGGAAACTAGCGCTCCAGAGCCCGGGCCCCGGTGCCCTTCCTCGATATTCTCTCCGGAAAGCTCGAAACCCGGGCCCGCCTAAAACCAGCCGGCAGGGGCGCGGCAGCGGTCGAGCATCCCCGCCCACAGGGGCCACTGCCTGATCGCGGCGTGCAGCAACAGGATGAGGAGGAGTTGGCAGGTCGAAGAGAGGATGCGGCGCCCCTCTGGTACTGTCCCCTCCGCCCAGGGCGCCCGCCCTCGCGCGGCGAAGTTGAGTCCCGCCCAGAGCAGCAGGGCGGCGATGCTGACCGAAGCCCCGATGCGGAAGCTGGCCGGCTCGAAGCTGAAGACCACCTCCCGGTCCGCAGGCCCCAGGGCGACGGCGCGAAAGACATGGTTGGCGAGCAGCAGCGGCCTCTCTTCCCCGTCGACGTCCACCCGCCACCCGGGATAGTGGCTGTCGCTCAAAACCAGGAACCCCGGCTCGTTCGGCGCCACCGCGACCTCCACGCGACACGGGTCGTAGCGGGTTATGTGGGCCTGGCCTGAGGGGAATCCCCCGCCAGCGGGGGGCGCGCCAGCGGAGGGTTTTCCTCCATCACCCCGGAGATCCGGGGGCCTGTCGAGGATCACCTCGCGCTCCGGTCTGAACCGGTCCCCGCGCATGTAGCGCAGGCGTTTCCCGGCACCTGCAATCACCTTTGCCTCGCCGACCAGAAAGGCCCGCGGCAGGACATGGCTGTTTTCGTACAGGAACAGCTCCCCGCGGTGCAACAGAGTCAGTCCCGCCTGCCGGAGCGGGGCATGAGTAACGACGAAGCGCGCGTTGGCAAGGGACAGGAATCCAGGATACCCCCTGGCGAATTCCCAGTGCCGCGACAGGTGCAGCGGACTCCACCCCGGCAGCGAGTTCGCCAGGCCGTAGACGGAGCCGGTGTACATCCGCAGGGTCTCCGGGTAGGACCGGTAGGAACCGAGGTCGTAAACCCACCCGGAGTGCCAGTCGAGCCCGCTGCCCCGTTCGGACACGAAGCTGGCGACGCGGAAGCGCCCGCCGGGCGGAAGCTCCACGGCTAGAGAATCGGCCGCGGCCGCGGCGGCGATGCGCTCCGCGGTCCGCGGCGGCTCGAGGTACACCGCCGGGTCGATCACGCCGTTGAAGGAGCGGCCGAAAGCGGCGAGGTCGGCAAACAGGACCAACGGAACAGCCCAGCCCGTCCAACGCCGCCTGCGGCCGGGACCGGCCGCGAAACCGAGCGGCACCGCGGCGGCGAGGATGAGGCCGCAGCGCAGCATATCTGAGGAGAGATCCTCCCGGTAGCGGCCCGCGGCTACCGGCTCCGTGCCGGAATCCGGATTCGCTGACACGAGGTCCCCGTTGACTCCCGCGGCGAGGGCGGCCACGAGGGCGGCGGCGACCAACGAGCCCAGCCACCACCTCCTGTGCTCGCCGCTGCAAAGCCGGTCGAGCCCGAGGCCTGCCAGCACCGCGGCGGCGAACGCCCACCAGAGGAGGAAGCGCGTGGGAATCCTGAAGAAACTCAGCCCCGGCAGCTCGTAGAGGATCTCGTAGAGGACGGTGTACCTGCCCAGGGAGAGCAGCAGGGCCGCGGCGGCGAGTGCGGCGAAGAAGGGGGCGTACCGATTGCGGCTTCCGCGCAGCGCCAAGGGGGCGAGCAACAGCGGCAGCACCCCGACGTAGGGGCAGAGTTGGATGAAGAAACCGGCCTCCCTCCCCCAGTAGGAACCGGTTGCCGAGTTGCCGAAGAAGTCGGGCAGCAGCAGGCAGACGAGGCGCTCCGGGGGCAGCGACATCTTCGCGAACTGCTCGTAATCGAGGCCCTCCGAGCGGCCGGACAACTGCACCAGCTCCCAGGTCGGCAACAGCTGCACCGCGGCCATGCCGGCGCCGAGGGCGAACGCCGCGGCCACGGCCGCGGTCCAGACCGCGGGGGGGGACGTCAGCCGGCTGACGTCCCTGGCGCCGGATCCCCGCATCCCGAGGCCTCGATACAGGGCGTAGAGGAAAGCGGCCGCGGCGCAGTACAGGGCTGCCTGTGGGTGGCCGGCAAGCAGCTGCAGGGCGAAGACCGCGGCGGCGAGACCGAGCCAGCGAATGCTGCGACGGCGCGCGGCCAGCTCCAGTGCCGCGAACAGAAACGGCATCCAGGCCGCGGCGTCGACGAAGTTCTGCGACATGGCGCGCACGACGGCGTAACCGCTCAGCGCGAAAGTCAGTCCGCCGGTCAGCGCCCCCGCACGGCCGGCGCCGATCAGGCGCAGGTAGGCGAAGGTCCCCATCCCCCCGAGCCAGAGGTGAAAGGCGACGTTGTAGTTGATGGCCACCCAGGTCGGCAGCAGCAGCGCCGTCAGCAGGTTGAAGGGATACAGGACCCCGGCCTGGCCCTCGGCGAACAGGGGAAAACCGCAGTTGATACCCGGGTGCCAGAGAGGAAGCTCGAGCTGCCTGAGCATCTGGGAACAGAAGTGCCGGAAGGGGTAGTTCTGGACCATGACGTCCTGAACGAAGAAGGCCCCCTGGAGGGTCAACGCCTCCCGGAAATACATGGCCACGGCGAGGACGAGCAGCAGAATCGGGACGGAGGATTTCGCCATCGGTCTCAGCGGCTGGAGAGCGGGCGGGGGTCCGGAGTCACTGCCTTCAGCGCAGCCAGGACTGCCGGTGAAGGAACTCGGCGATGGTATCGGCGGCCAGCGCGTGCCCTGCGGCGTTCCAGTGGCTGTCCCTGTGGAAGAGAGTCTCCGTGACCGCGGCGGCGAGGAACGCCGGCGAGAGGTCGAGAAAGGGAATCCCGTGGTCGGCCGCGGCCGCGGCGAGCCGCCGGTTCGGCTTGTCGAGGGCGTACTCTTCCTCGAGCATCCCGTACTGGGAGACCTTGGCCTGCCAGTCCTCCCGCTCGATCTGGACGATCGCCGGGACGTACACCAGCAGCAGTTCCGCATCGGCGCGGCGAACCTCGGTGTCGAACTCCAGGAGCAGCCGTTCCGTGATTTTCCAGGCCTTCTCGAAACGGTCCGAGTCCGGGCCGGTGCCGTACAGGGCGAGGTAGAACTCCCGCCGCTGGGCCGCTGGAACCTCCGGTGCGAAGGCCTTGCGAAGGAGCACGGCGAGGTGCCAGTTCTCGTAGGCATACCGCGAGACGCGCTGGTCCATCGGAAGGTCCCCGTCGAGGTCCCAGTAGCGAGTGCGTCGCACCGGTACTCCGGTCAGCCTGAGGCCGTTCCCCGGACCGAGGACGAAACGGGGTTTGTACCCCCTCTCGATGCCGATTCCCCGGTTGAGAGCGTTGTTCCACAGGTCGTTTCCGTAAAACAGGAGCAGGACGATATCCGGGGAGTAGGCGCGCCAAAGGCGCTGAAACAGCAGCAGCTGCTGGTCGGTCCCGTACCCGGCGACGCCGAGGTTGAACACCTCCCCCGGGATCCCTCCGTCGGAGAGCCGTTCTTCGAGTTGTTCGCTGACCGCCTGCTCGATGTCGACGCCCCAGCCTTCGGCAAACGAGTCCCCGAGGAGGAGGAGGCGCTTCCCAGGCGCACCGGAGGGGTGGGTCTCGCTGTCGCGGAGACCGCGTTGATTAATCCGGTACTCGACGTCGAATTCGGGGCTTACCAGCCTTCCGTGCGAGCCGGGAACGTGACCCCACCCCAGCTCGCTGTCGAACTGCCAGACCCGGGGCCTGCGGTGCAGTTGCGGAACCGCCAGGACGAGGAGGGCCTCGGCGAGCAGCATGCCGCAGACCAGCCCGAAGAGGGCCAGAGCTCCGGTTTTAATCCACCGCCGGACCGCGGAAGAGTCTCCGCCGGTGGAGTGATTGTGCGCGGCGTCCGGTGTGATCGCGGCCTCGACCAATGGCGTGGAGGTTGTTTCGAAGAGGGGTGAAACTAGGCCCCGCCGGCCCCGGCTGTCAACGTGCCCGAATTGCCGGGGACCATTCCTATGTCTATATTGTCGAATGAGTTAGGACGATTTCAGTGCCCGGATTTCGAGCTTTGTACAGCCCCCCTTCGCAATCCCGATTCTCTCCGCGATTTACCTGTCAACGGTGAGCAGGATCCTGGTTACGGGAGGCGCCGGATTCATCGGCTCCCACACGGTCGACCTCCTCGTCGAGCGCGGCTACGAGGTGCGCGTCCTCGACTGCCTGCAGCCCCGCGTCCATCCCGAGGGCTGGCCGGAATACCTGCCTGAGAAGGTTGACAAGCTGCGCGGGGACGTCTGCGAAAGGGCGGATCTCGAAGCGGCTCTCGAGGGGGTCGACGGCGTATTCCACCTCGCCGCCTACCAGGACTACATGCCGGACTTCAGCACCTTCTTCCGCGTCAACACGGTGAGCACGGCGCTGCTGTTCGAGATCATCGTCGCCAGGAAGCTGCCGGTCTCGAAGGTGGTGCTGGCATCGTCGCAAGCTGTGTACGGCGAAGGGACGTATTCCTGCGACGAGCACGGCCTCTTCTACCCGGTGGCGCGCGCCGCCGAAGCGCTGGCGCGGGGGGACTGGGAGATCCACTGCCCCGAATGCATGCGCCCGGCAACCCCGCGCCCGATCGACGAGGCGGTGGTGAATCCGCACACGGCCTACGGGATTTCGAAGTACGCACTCGAGATGACCGCGTTGAGCCTCGGCCGCAAGTACGGAATCCCGGTCGCCAACATGCGCTACTCGATCGTGCAGGGACCGCGCAACTCCTTTTTCAACGCCTATTCCGGCATTGCCCGCATCTTCACCCTGCGGCTGCTCAACGACCAGCCCCCGGTGTGTTACGAGGACGGCAGGCAGCTTCGCGACTACGTGTACGTCGGCGACGTCGCCCGGGCAAACCTGCTCGCCTACGAGGACGAGCGCGCCGATTACCAGTCCCTCAACGTCGCCGGACAGCGCGCTCACACGGTTGCGGAGGTGGCGGAGCTGTTGACGAACATCTGCGGCAAGCAGATCGAACCGGTTGTTTCGGGGGAATACCGTTTCGGGGACACCCGCCATACGGCCTCGTCCGCGGCCAAGCTTTCCCGGCTCGGGTGGCGGGCGGAGAAATCCCTCGGAGAGATCCTCTCCGCGTACGTCGACTGGGTGCGCCAGCGAGGTTCTGGAGGGGCCGACTACTACGCCGGCAGCTCGCGGGAAATGCGCCGTCAGGGCATCTTGCGCACGGCGCGAGCCTGACTTCTATTCGATTTCGATCTCACCTTCCCCCCGGTCAGGGCGGCAGTCGCGACCGGCGTCACCATCGGATCCCGGAATTGATCACTACCAGGGCCCCCCTCCGCATCCCGCTGGGAGGAGGCGGCACCGACCTGCCTTCCTACTACCGCGAGCACGGTGGCTTCGTGCTCAGCGCGGGGATCGACAAGTACGTCTACATCCAGCTCAACAAGCTGCAGGTGGAAGAGTTCTTTCGCGTCAAGTACTCGAAGACGGAACGGGTCGATCACCCTTCCGATATCGAACATCCTCTGCTGCGCGAGTCGCTGCTCCACACCGGCACGGAGGGCGGCGTCGAGATCGGCGCCATGGCCGATCTTCCCGGTCGCACCGGCATGGGATCCTCCGGGGCCTTCACCGTTGCCCTGCTCGCGGCCCTTTACGAACACAGGCTCGAACGCGTGCCGAGGCAGGAGTTGGCCGAGCAGGCACATCACGTCGAGGCGGTGCGCGCCGGGCAGCCGGCCGGCAAGCAGGACCACTACCTCGCGGCGTTCGGGGGAGTGACCATTCTGGAGATCGATGCCGGCGGGGAGGTCGCGGTTTCGACCCTCGAGCTCGATCTGCACACGAGGGAGGAGCTGCGCAACAGCATGCTCCTCTTCTACACCGGCATCGAGCGCGAGAGCTTCGACCTGCTCAAGCAACAGGACACCGACACCCGCAAGGGGAACGCGCAGGTCATCGACAGCCTCCACGAGGTCAAGCGGATCGGCCTCGAGATCAGGCAGGCCCTCGAGGGCGGCGAGCTCGACCGCTTCGGCGGCCTCCTCCACCGCCATTGGGAGACGAAGAAGCTGCGTTCGGGCAGGATGTCGAGCGGCGACATCGACAGGTGGTACGATTCGGGACGGGGCGCAGGCGCTCTGGGAGGCAAGCTGCTCGGTGCAGGCGGCGGCGGATTCCTGATGTTCTTCTGCCCCGCGGAGCACCGCGGCGAGCTGCGCCGGACCATGGCGGCCGAGGGGCTGCGTGAGATGGGCTACCAATTCGACAGGGAAGGCGCCAAAGTGCTCATGAATGCCTGAGAAGGGCATTCGGGAAAAACGACATGGACAACAACGGCTACATCGAGGAGTACCTCGCGACCATGGCTGCGGTGATCGGCGAGATGCCGCGGCAGGAGATCTCCGCGGCGATCGACATCCTGTTCGAGGCCTGGCAGAACTCTTCGACGGTGTACATCGCCGGCAACGGGGGCTCCTCCTCGACCGCCTCTCACTTCGCCTGCGACCTCGCCAAGTGGACGGCGGCGGCGGGAAAGAAACGGTTCCGGGTCATGGCGCTGACCGACAACATGCCGATATACAGCGCCCTGATAAACGACGAGGGACCGGCCTCGGTGTATGCCGAGCAGCTCGAGCCGTTCGTCGCCGCCGGGGACGTGCTCATACTCATCAGCGTTCACGGCGGTTCCGGCGAGGGGAACGCCGGCGCCTGGTCGCAGAACCTGCTGCGCGCCCTGGGGCTTGCGAGGGAACGCGGGGCCCGCACCATCGGCCTAAGCGGCTTCGGCGGCGGCGCCCTTAAACGCATGTCAGACGTCTGCATCGTCGTTCCCATCGACTCGACGCCACAGGTCGAGTCGTTTCATCTCGCCCTGGAGCACCTCATCTGCGACCGCTTGCGGGAGCGCATCTCGGACGCCTGAGGGAAACCCTTCCTATGGAACTGTTCATCGACACCGCCGACATCGAAGAAGCCCGCCTGGCAGCCTCACTCGGGGTGATCTCGGGAGTTACCACCAATCCCAAGCTGGCGGCCACGGCCGAGCCGGGCAGCTTCGAGGCCCGGGTCCGCGAAATCCTCGCCTGCTGCCCCGGGCCGGTCAGCGTCGAGGTGGTGGCCGAAGAGGTCGGGGAGATGCTGGCGGAAGCGGAAGAGTACGCCTCCTGGGATGGACGCATCGTCGTCAAGATCCCGATGTCGCTGGAGGGAGTCGAGGTCATCCACAAGCTAGAACGGGAGCAGGACATCCGCGTCAACGTCACCTGCATGATGAACTCGAGCCAGGCCCTGATGGCGATGATGGCCGGGGCGACCTACGTCAGCCTTTTCGTCGGCCGCATCAACGACCTCGGCAGCGATTCAGGACAGGCCATCGGGGAGACGGCCGAGTTCATCGAACGGGGCGGGTTCAAGGCCCGCATCATCGCCGGCAGCATGCGTCAGGTCGGGGATATTCCCCGCGCCTTCCTCGCCGGAGCCCACATCGTCACCACCCCGTTCAAGTTCCTGCCGGAAATGGTTCACCACCCGCGCACCGTCGAGACCATCCGGGAGTTCAAGGAGGCCTGGGACGATGCCCGGCAGAAAGGCGGCCTGTCCTGACCTTTCCGGAGCAGCCGGCCCTGGGGCGGTTTCCATGAACACCCTGCAGATCGGCGACATCTCGGTTACTCATATCGACGGCGGCCGCTTCCGCCTCGACGGCGGCGCCATGTTCGGGGTCGTGCCCCGGCCTGTCTGGGAACCCCTCTGCCCCACCGACGAACGCAACCGGATTCCGATGGCCTGCAACTGCCTGCTGCTCCGCTGCGCCGGCGAGCACCTGCTGGTGGAAACCGGGTGCGGGAACCGCTTCAGCGAGAAAGAGCGTGACATCTTCGCCATCGGCTCCGGTCCAGGGTTCGTCGACAACCTGCGGACCGCGGGGGTGGAGAGCGACGAAATATCACATGTCGTCCTGACCCATCTGCATTTCGACCACGCCGCGGGCAGCCTGGCCGCGGCGGAGGACGGCGCCCTGCGCCCGGCCTTCGCCAATGCCGTGTACTGGGTCCAGAGGCGGGAGTTCGAGGACGCCCTGTCGGGGCGCAGCATAATGCGCACCAGCTACGCCATCGCCGACCTGCGGCGTCTCGCCGAAAGCGGCCGGATGCGCTTTCTCGACGGCGACTCCGACATCATCGCGGGTGTTCGCACCTGCGTCACCGGAGGGCATACCGCGGCGCACCAGGCCGTCGTCGTCGAGGACGCCGGGCAGACCCTGCTCTACCCCGGCGACCTCGTCCCGACGCGCCACCACCTGTCCCCCTACTGGATCATGGCCTACGACATGTACCCCCACGATACCCTGCGCGAGAAGAAACGCTGGATCGAGGCGGCATGCTCCGACGGGTGGATCGTCGCCTGGGATCACGATCCCGATTCACCCTGGAGCACCCTGAGACGGGATGGCAAGCGAGTCGTCGCCGAAGCGGCCGCCTGAGGGGTTCAGGTGGATTGTGCAGGGCTGGTGCATACCCTATACTTGCGCGCCACAGAATACTTGCGCGCCACAGGCGAACGCGGTTCGCCGCCACTGCCATGTCTTTCGAAGTCATCGACCTGTCGGACAAACATCGCCATCTGCTCAACAAACTCGGCGAGCTGATCCCGGACCTGAACCCCGAAACGCCCGAATCCCTGCAGCGGATCTTCGGCCTCGGGCTGATCGCCCTGACGATGCAGATCACCAGCAAGGCGCGCGCACAGGACAAGGAAGACCTGGTCGAGGAGCTCGGCGAACTCGCCAGGGAGATGGTCCGGGCCGAGAAATGGTAACCCCTTCCGGAGTCGTGCCGGCCGCCCCCTGAGCCAGCCACCGAATCGTCGCCGGAAAGAAGCCTCCCCGCTCCAGAACAGAAACCCGCTTACACCCGCTCGCTTCGCACCACCCGCAACCTCACCGGCTCCTCGTTGATGAAACTGCCGAAAAGCTCAACTGAACTGTTCCGCCTCGATGGCAGGACCGCGCTGGTCACCGGGGCGAGCAAGGGACTGGGAGAGGTGATGGCTACCGCCCTTTCCGGAGCCGGGGCCCAGGTCGCGGTCACCAGCCGCCACCTCGAGGAGTTGCAAGCGACCGCTGAGGCGATCGAAGCCCACACCGGCAACCCGGTGTTCGCCATCGAAGCGGACGCCCGGGACCGTGCCCAGGTCGACGCCTCTGTCGCCGCGGTGTGCGACCGTTTCGGCACAATTGACATCCTCGTCAACAACGCCGGCATCAACATTCGCGGTCCGATCCTCGAGCTCAGCGACGAGCAGTGGCAGACCGTGCTCGATATCAACCTCAGCGGGCCCTTCTACTACTGCCGATCCGTTGGAGCGGTGATGGTCGAACGCCGGTTCGGGCGCGTCATCAACCTCGGGTCCACCCTCTCCTCCATTTCGATAGCGGGCCGCACTCCGTACGCTTCCAGCAAGGGGGGAATCGTGCAGCTGACGCGCACCCTCGCCCTGGAATGGGCGCGTTCCGGAATCACCGTCAACGCCATCTGCCCCGGACCGTTTGCGACCCCGATCAACGAGATTCTGCTCAGGGATCCCGAAGCGGCGCGGCAAATGCAGTCCAAGGTCCCCATGGAACGCTGGGGCGATCCCGTCGAACTGGCGACCGCGGTGCTGTACTTCGCCTCCCCCGCCTCCAGTTTCACGACCGGTTCGACCTTGCTGGTCGATGGCGGGTACGTCAGCTGGTAGTCTGCGTGGAATCCCGATGCCCACAGCGGAACTGATAGCGGAAAACCTGGCGTCTCCCCAGGGCCTGGCGTTCGATGCCGACGATCAGCTTTTCGTCGCCGAGGCCGGGGCCGGGGCCGGCCAGGTTACGAGGATATCCGAAGGGGGCAGGCTGACCCCCTTCGCCGAGACAGGGGGGCTTCCGATGGGGATCGCCTTCGACGACTCGGGCGACCTCTTCGTAGCGGAGAGCGGCAGACATCACCTGCTGCTGGTGTCCCCGGACGAGGCGGTTGAAGTGTACGCCAGCCAGTGCCACGGCCGCCGCTTCTCCGGGCCGCGGGATCTCTGCTTCACCCATGAAGGAGGAGTGCTTTTCTGCGACATCGGCTCAACTGCCAACAGCGGATCGCTCTTCCACTGCGACCTCAACGGGGAGGTCGAGCAGCTGGCGGGAGACCTCGCCTCTCCGGCGGGGCTGGTGCTGCTCGACGACGCGGTGACCCTGTTCGCCTCCGAGCAGGGTGCAGGACGAATCGTCAGCTTCGAGCTGGAGGAAGACGGCAGCTCCCGGAACCGCGAGGTCTTCGTCGAGCTGAGCGGCGGACGCCCGGGCTCCCTGCTGCTCGATTCCCGCGGCATGTTGCTGGTGGGACAGGAAGGAGTCGGAATCTGCGTCGTCGATCCCGACGGGGCAGTCGCCGACAGCTGGGAGATCCCCGGGCGGCATCCGACGGGGATGACCTTCGGCGGCATCGACTTCGACCAGCTCTTCGTCAGCGAGGCCTCAGGGGCCGTCTACCGCCTGCAGCTCGACGAGCCCGGCCAACGGCCGTTCGCCGGACCCCGCTCGGTATAGCTGCTCCCGACCCGGCGTCGCGGTGAAGGACGGGGTTCCGCAGGCGCACCGGCCGCGTGTCGGGAATTCCGGTCTCCGCCCTGATCTCGGGCGATTTCACGAAAAGGCCGCCGGGGGGGACACCTCCCTCCGGCGGCGTCCGGTTTCCTCAGGAAAGATCGTTGCGGAAGGCGCGCCTGCAGGCGATGCCGAAGAGGCGGGCGAACAGCCGCGGGGCGTGTCGCCGCACCCTGATCGCCTGTGCCGACAGCGCATCGGTGATCGACAACCTGCTCTTGCGGCGGATCGCGGCCGCAACCAGCTCCGCGGTCCGGGCGGCGCTCTTGGAGGGCAGCTGGTCGAAGCGCACCGCCGGCGTGCCGCTTATGGAGGCGAACTCGGAGCGCACCAGGCCGGGCTCGACGGTGGTGACGTCGATGTTGTCTGCCGCCAGTTCGTGCCTCAAACTCTCGGCGAGCGCGGTGACGGCGAACTTGGTGCTGCCGTACACGGCGTGGTGTGGCGCGGGGAGCTCCCCGAGCACGCTGGAAACGAAAACGAGATGTCCAGAACCCCGCGCCACCATCGCCGGAAGGAAGGCCCGAGTCACGTAGACGACCCCGGTCAGGTTGGTGCGGACAACAGCGCTGAGGTCGTCGGGATCTGCCTGAGCCAGAGGTCCGTAGGCGCCGCGTCCGGCGTTGTTGACGAGCACGTCTACGTGACCGAGCGCGGCCGCGACCTGGTTCTCCATCTCTTCGACCTGGTCCCAGTCCCCGACGTCGCAGGCGCACTCGAGCGGGCGCGGTCCCCCGGCCACGGCGATCTCGCCTGCGAGACGGCGGAGGCAGTCCGCCCGCCTGGCGACGAGGGCCAGGCGCGCACCCTGTCGCGCGAGCTGCAGGGAAAGGTGCCAGCCTATTCCAGAGCTGGCCCCGGTAACGACCATATGGCTGCTACGGAAAGAAGAACCCAAGTCTCATCCCCGGGGACCCGCGGGCCACTTGCTGGCTCGCACGCCCGGCCGCGGCTCCAGGTTCCAATTCCAGCATCTCTGAGGCTGTAATTTCCCGAATTGAAGAAATAGCCTTGAGAAAATTTCCATTTTGGTAATACATCAATAAACCAATTATTATCAAGTAGTTATCAGAAAACTACACGCTTGATAATTTAGTAATTTCTCTATATAGCAAAAAATAGCTGCTGCTGCATCCATTCTATTTTTCTTCTTAACACATTGTTTATTATGAATTTATCTCTGATATAAACAAAGTGGCACGATAATTGCGTGTATATTATTCGCCACAATGGAAAGCCACGCGGCCTTCCCTACCCTAACCGAAGGAGACCAACCCATGGCGAAGTCGAAGATTCAGCCTCTTGCCGACCGCATCCTGGTCAAGCGACTGGACGACGAAGAAGAGCAGAAGGTCGGGGGAATCATCATCCCCGACACCGCGAAGGAAAAGCCCCAGGAGGCCGAGATCGTAGCCGTCGGACCCGGCCGGCTCGAGGACGGCAAGCGCGTCGCACTGGAAGTGAAGAAGGGGGACCGGGTGCTTATCGGGAAGTACTCCGGCACCGAGGTCAAGCTCGACGGTGAAGAGCATCTCATCCTGCGCGAGGAAGAAATCCTCGCGATCATCTCGTAAGCGGAGAGAGCGGACATCAATGGCTGCCAAGCAGATAGCATTCAGGGAAGAGGCGAGGGAAAAGATCCTCTCCGGCGTCCAGCAGTTGAGCCATGCCGTGAAGGTGACCCTCGGCCCGCGCGGGCGCAATGTCGTCCTGGCCAAAAGCTGGGGCTCGCCCACGGTGACCAAGGACGGGGTCACCGTCGCCAAGGAGATCGAGCTTCCGGACGCCTATGAGAACATGGGCGCGCAGATGGTCAAGGAGGTCGCCTCCAAGACCAGCGACGTCGCCGGAGACGGCACCACGACCGCCACCGTTCTCGCCGAGTCGATCTACATCCAGGGCCTGAAGGCGGTGACCTCCGGGTTCAACCCCATGGAGATCAAGCGCGGCATCGAAAAGGCGGTGGCCGCCACGGTCGCCAGCCTCGACACCCGGAGCCGGAAGGTCAAGGAGCACAGCGAAGTCGCCCAGGTTGGCACCATCTCCGCCAACGGCGACACCTTCATCGGCGAGCTCATCGCCGATGCCATGGACAAGGTCGGCAAGGACGGCACCATCACCGTCGAGGAGGCCAAGAGCACGGACACGACTCTCGACGTGGTCGAGGGGATGCAGTTCGACCGCGGCTACCTGTCCCCCTACTTCATCACCGACCAGGAGGCCATGGAGGCGATTCTCGAGGACTGTTACCTGCTGATCCACGAGAAGAAGCTCAGCAACCTCAAGGACCTGCTGCCGCTGCTGGAGAAGGTCTCCAAGGCGGGCAAGCCCCTGCTGATCATCGCCGAGGACGTCGAGGGGGAGGCCCTTGCCACCCTCGTGGTCAACAAGATTCGCGGCACCCTCCAGGTGGCCGCGGTCAAGGCGCCCGGGTACGGCGACCGCCGCAAGGCGATGCTGCAGGATATCGCCATCCTGACCGGCGGCACGGTGATCACCGAGGATCTCGGCATCTCGCTCGATAGTGTGCAGCTGAACGACCTCGGCGAGGCCAGGCGCGTCCACGTCGAGAAGGAGAACACTATCGTCATCGAGGGCTCCGGAAAGCCCGCCGACATCAAGGGACGCACCGAGCAGATCCGCGCCCAGATCGAGGATACCACCTCGGACTACGACCGCGAGAAGCTGCAGGAGCGGCTCGCCAAGCTGGCCGGCGGGGTCGCGGTGATTCGCGTCGGTGCGCCGACGGAAGCGGAGATGAAGGAGAAGAAGGCCAGAGTCGAGGATGCCCTGCACGCGACCCGGGCGGCGGTCGAAGAGGGGATCGTTCCAGGTGGCGGCGTTTCCCTCCTGCGGGCCATCGACAAGCTCGACGAGGTCGAGCTGGACAACGAGGACGAAGGGATGGGCGTTCGCATCGTTCGCCGCGCCCTCGAGGAACCCCTGCGGCAGATCGCCGCCAACTCGGGGCAGGAAGGAGCCGTCGTCGTCGAAGAGGTTCGCAGCAGGAAGGGCAGCTACGGGTACAACGCCCAAAGCGAGGAGTACGGCGACCTGATCCAGATGGGTGTGATCGACCCGGCCAAGGTCGTGAAGGCCGCCCTGAGCAACGCCGCGTCAATCGCATCCCTGCTGCTGACCACCGAGGCGCTGGTTGCCGAAGAGCCGGCGGAAGAAGGCCCCGCGGTCGCAGCAGGCGGTCATGGACACCCGCACTAGCAGCTGGTACTAGCAGCTGGTCGCAGCGTTTTCCGGCAGAGGCGGGCGGGGCTTCGGGCTCCCGCCCGCTTTGCTTTTTCCCTCAGCGCCCCCGGATAACTGCGAGCTTTCGCAGCCGCGTTACACCTTGGTGGGCGACGCGTACCAGGTACAGGCCGGCATCGACCGGTCTCCCGTTGGCGTTGCGACCGTCCCAGCGAAGCCCCCCGTCCCCGTCCTCTTCAGACTGCGTCCAGACCACCTCTCCCGAAATCGTCGCCACCATGACCTCCGAGGCGACCGGCAGGCCGGCAACGGTGACCTCGCCGAGGGCCGGGTCGAACGGATTGGGAAACACGGATACCTCGGCGAGAGAGGCGGCGGAGAGCTGGACATAAACCGCGCCCTCGATGGCGCGCCCGTTACGGTCGGCCAGGTCGACGACGGCGACCTCGTAGCGGCTGCCCGCGGCCCGCAGGGGCGTCTCTTCCGAAAGGACGAGAACGATTCGGCCGTCCTCGAGAATCAGATCCTCGATGCGTACCCGGCCCCCGTCGACGGCGAATCCGGACCGGTTCCCTGCCGCTCCCTCCGCGTCCAACGTCACCGGCTCGCTGAAGTGCAGGACGAGGCGCGTCGGGGTTTCAGGGTCGGCGCGCACCAGGCGTATCGCCGAGGCCTCCTGGAACAGCTCGAAAAGGAACCGTTCCGAATCGAGGGGAGTCCCCCTGCTGTTGCGCAGGCCCCGGGTCGCCAGCGCCAACTCCCCCGCGGTCGGCAGGGCGGAAAAGGTTAGCAGAACACGCTTGGCGCCGGCGTGCGCGGCCGCGGAGCTGGGGATGCCGTGGCTCTCGATCCGATAGCGGAAATGGTCGCCGATCTCGCGGCCCATTTCCGAGTCGAACCGCACCGACAACTGGTTGTCCGCAGCGCGCCGGACCGCTTCGATCCGCGGATTCGGCTCCGGGGTGACGGTGACTTCCCGCGACCGATGGCCCGCTTCCTCCGAGAGCGAATCCAGGGCGGCAACCGCGTATCTGTACTCACTTCCGGCCGCGACGTCCCCGTCTTCATAGCGGGTGCCCCGGAGCGACCCCACCAGCACCTGCAGGTCCGCCCCATCGTCGCCTGCGCGGAACAGGCGGTAGCTGCGCGCGCCCGATACGGCTGTCCACGAGAGCAGGACTGACCGCTCGCCACCCGCATGCGCCGAGAAGCTCGCCGGCGCATCGAGGCGGGGTGCCCGGTTGTCGCCGGAAGGCAGCGAATGTACCTCCAGAATCTCCCCCGAGTTGGCGACGAGATCGACGACCCCGTCGGCGTCGACGTCGGCGACCAGAGGCCGGTACACCCTGGCGACTTCCATGTGCCAGACAGGCACCATGGCTCCGGAGGGATCCGTTCTCAGCAGATAGAGGTTGGGCACCAGGGCCAGGACGATTTCCGGAACTCCGTCGCCATCGAAATCCCCGGAGCTTATGCCGTTGCCGGCGCCTGCACCGCCGACGATCTCGGCGCTCCAGCGCGGTTCGTAGCGATTGTCCCCTGAGGCTTCGAAAACCGTCCCCTTCCATCTCGTCTCCCCCGGGTCGAACAGGTCGGCGGCCAGACTGGCGACGGCGAACTCGAGGCGCCCGTCGGCGTCGGTGTCGAACGGCCCTCCCACCACGCGGCTGTCTCCCGATTCCAGGCGCTCGAGCCAGGTGTGGCGCCAAGTGTCGTCGCCGATGCTCTCGTAGATGAACAGGTCCCCGTCCTCGTCCCCGGCGAGCAGCTCGAGGCTGCCGTCGCCGTCGAGGTCCGCGGCGACCTGGCGCTCACCGAGGCCGTCCAGACCCTCCGATGGGTTTGCGAGGGCTCCGGTCTCCGCGAAGGAATCGTCCCCGCGGCTCTCGAAAACGCGGAACTGCTCGGAGCGGCTGGAGCGCAGGAACATCTCCATGCGCCCGTCCCCGTCCCCGTCAGCCACCTCCCCTCCCCAGACCTGCGTGATCTCGAAGACAACCTCGGTCGGAAAGGAGCCGGGCTTCGCAGATTCCAGCAGGCGCACCCGCTCGGCATCGACCGCCATGATCTCCCCCCTGTCGTCGCCATCGAGGTCGTGGGCGTTCCACGGGATGAATGGCCTCGAGGAGAGGTGAACGGCCCGGGAACCGGAGGGCAGCTCGAAGAAGGCCGACGGGTTGTACCCGGCTCCTCCGTACCCCATCGCCACGATCTCCGGAATTCCATCGGCGTCGAAATCGGTCGGCTGCGGCAGCAGGTACCCGTCCGGGAGCGCACCCGATTGCCTCAGCGTCCAGCGTCGGATGCCGGTGTCGCCGATGTCGAAGTCGAGGCTCCCGGCGCTTTCCCCGGCGTCGGCTTCCGGCAGCACGACAGCCCTGTACTCTCCGTGCAGGAGATCTTCCGGCAGGGACACGGAGTGCTCGAGTCGATCGCCGCCAAGGGGAATCTGCAGCACCGTGTCCCCCGATGCGGGCTCGAGAAGTATCACCGTCCCGGCCGCTGGCGCGCTCGTTTCCCACCGCAGGATGTCCGTCCATCCCGGTCCGCTGAGGACGCGTTCCAGGCGCAGATCCGACACCGCTGCGGCGGCCTGCCGGAGATCGAGCAGAAGCCGCTGCGAATGCCTGTTCCCTCCCGCGACCGCCAGCAGCCGCAGCAGGTATGGACCAGGGGCGAGTCCCGATGTTGGCCAGCTGACCTCGAATCTGTTCTCGCCGGCGCGGGATCTGCCGCTGAGCAGGACCTCGGTGGACTCGGGAAACGGGCCGCGGCCCCAGCTCAGGTCGTACTCCACCCCTTCCCCCCAGACTCGACCGCGAACGGTAACCTCCCCGGCCCTGACTGCGCCCGAAGCCGGCCCGGTGATGGCAACCGCGGCCGGATCGCCGATACGGGCTGCCGCCATCTGGACGAGGCCCGCACCCGACCAGCGGTCCCACCCTTGGGCGACGATATCCAGGGCTCTGTTCGCCAGGGCGCCGCGCACCTGCCCGGCGGTGAGCTGCGGCTGGCGCGACCAAGTAACCGCGGCGACCCCTGAGACGTGGGCAGCCGCCATCGATGTCCCTGAGCGCTCCGCGTACCCGCCGCCGGGCACCGGTCCGTGGACGGCGAGCCCGGGGGCGGCGATGTCGACGCTGTATCCCCAGTTGGAGAAGGCGAGCGGCTGTCCTTCGTCATCCGCGGCGGCCACCGCCACGACCTCCTCCATGCGCGCCGGGTAGAAGACCTCGTCGTTTCCCTCGTTTCCGACCGCAGCCACGACCAGGCAGCCCGCGGAGCGGGCGTAGCGGACGACGTCCCCGATGACGGGGGAGAAAACCGGATCGCCGAAGCTCATGTTGAGGATGTCGGCGCCCTGGTCGACGGCGTACACCGCGGCGGCGGCGATGTCGTCGTCCTCGAGATAGCCGGAACCGGAAACCGTGAAGCCGGCGCGCAGGACCATCACCCTCACCCCGGGTGCGACCGCGGCGACGATACCGGCCACGTGCGTGCCGTGCCCGGACTCGTCATCCGGGTCGGGGTCGCGGAAGCGGAAATCCCCCTCGCCGGGCAACCCGGGTGCATCGGTGAAATCCCAGCCTGTCACGTCGTCGACGTAGCCGTTGCCGTCGTCGTCGACCCCCGCGAGCCCGTCCGCCTCTACCGGATTGTGCCACAGCTGGGAGGCCAGGTCGGGGTGCTCGCGGTCGATGCCGGAATCGATGATGGCGACGACTACGTCCCCACCCGTCGCCAGCGACTCGTCCCAGCCGATGGCGTCGAGGTTGCCCTGCTCGGGGAAAAGCGGATCGTTCGGGGGAGAGGCGAAGGAGCGGAGATAGTTGGGGTGGGCGCGCGCCACGAAATCGCGGCCTCGAAGGTCCCGGGCGACCGCCGCGGGATCGGTACCGGCGCTGTATCGCAACAGGCTCCAGGAGGCCATTACCGAGGTGCCGGCGCCCGCCTTGGCCGCGGCCAGCGGCCGTGCGGGAACCACGGGGGTCTCCTCGACCCAGCCGTATCCCGGAGGCAGATGGTCGAGAAGCCGCGGCGAACCTGCGGCGATCTTGGCGGCCGCGGTCCGCTGCGACCACTGGGCCAGGACCTCGCCCGGCGCATACGGGGGTTTCTCCGCTGCCGAGGCTCCGGTAACGGCAAGCGCCGCAGCGCAGAAGATCGCCGCGGCGGCGCAGGCAGCCGGGCTCAGTCCGCGATCAGGGATAGGAACTCCGACCTCGTCTGCCCGTTTTCCCGGAAGCTTCCCAGCATGCGCGAAGTCACCATCTCGGAGTTCTGCTTCTCCACCCCGCGCATCATCATGCACAGGTGGCGCGCCTGGATGACTACCCCCACCCCGAGGGGATTGAGCAGATCCATCAGCGAGTCGGCGATCTGCATGGTGAGGTTTTCCTGGATCTGCAGGCGGCGGGCGAACACGTCGACGATGCGCGCCACCTTCGACAGTCCGATCACCTTGCCCCTGGGCAGATAGGCTACGTGGCACTTGCCGAAGAACGGCAGGACGTGGTGCTCGCACAGCGAGTACAGCTCGATGTTCTTGACCACCACCATTTCGTCGGAGCAGGAATCGTAGATGGCGCCCCCGACGGCCTCGGCCGGGGAGGCCCGGTACCCCTGGGTGAGGTGCCCCATGGCCCTCGCCGCACGCTCGGGCGTACGGGCAAGTCCTTCGCGTCCGGCATCCTCCCCGATCTGTTCGATCAGCGTCCTGTACGTGCTCTCCATTCCCATTTTACACCTCACGTCGAATCGCCTGCATCTCGTGTCCGGGCAACCACGAGCGCCGCGGTCGACCGCATGACAATGTACGTTTGAAGGGCCCTGCTCGCAGAGGTACCTTTCCTCGTACAAGCTGCGATTTCGCCGACCCATGACCGGGAGATCCGCATTCCCATGACCGACCTGGCAGCCAGATCCTGCAAGCCGTGCGAAGCCGGCGTGCCTCCGTTGACCGAGGCGGAAATCGAGACCCACATCGCCTCCATCCCCGGGTGGAAGGCGGTCGCAGGCCGCATCGAGAAAAGGTTCCGTTTCCGCAACTACTTCGAGACGATATCGTTCGTCAATGCCGTTGCCTGGCTCGCCAACAGAGAGAACCACCACCCCGATCTCGAGGTCGGATACAGGGCCTGCAAGGTGAAGTACCGCACCCACGCGATAGACGGCCTTTCGGAAAACGACTTCATCTGCGCCGCCAAGATCGACCAGCTGCTCGGCGGATGAGCTCATTCCCACGACCCCGGGCAGATGCTGATATCGGAGATCTTCCACACCCTTCAGGGGGAGGGCCGCTACACCGGCGTACCGTGCATCTTCATCCGCACTTCCGGATGCAACCTGAGGTGCTCCTGGTGCGACACCCCCTACACCTCCTGGAACCCCGAGGGCAGGAACATGAGGGTGGAAGAAATCATGGCGGAAACCGCGGCATGGAGCGCCGTTCCCTACGCGGTGATCACCGGCGGTGAGCCGCTTCTGCAGAAAGACCTCGCCCCTCTCGTCGAGTCGTTGAGAGAACGCGGACATCACACCACCATCGAGACCGCGGGGACGATCTTCCAGCCCGCGGTGCGGCCCGATTTATTCAGCCTTTCCCCCAAGCTCGCCAACAGCACGCCCGGGTCCGACCATACTGCGGAGCGCGCCCTTCACCTGCGCAACAACCGCTTCGAGCCGCTGTCGCGGTACCTTGAGTCGGGAATCGACCTTCAGTTCAAGTTCGTGCTGCAGGAAGAGGAGGATACGGCCGAGGTGGTGCGCCTCGTCGAGGAACTTTCGATCCCCCGGCGCCAGGTATTCCTGATGCCGGAGGGGGTCGAAGGCGGGCAGCTGAAGGCCCGCGGGCCCTGGGTGGCCGAAGTCTGCAAGCGGGAAGGCTTCAGCTACAGCGGCCGGCTGCAGATCGATCTGTGGGGCAACACCCGCGGAACCTGACGGAACCCAACTGCCGTCCCTCCGAGACTTGCACTGCTTGCAGGAGAAGCCGGAGGAAGTCCGGTTTACAGGGATTTTCCCCCTGAGTATCTTGCCCGCCTGTCCCTTCTCGCGCAGGACCCGACGGTCCTCGGCGAGCGCCCACCCCAACCCCCTTGGACGGAATGCCCGCCACCTACGGCGTGCTGCTGGTCAGCTTCAGCCGCCACAGCCACCAGGACACCTTCGTCCCCCTCTTCAGCAGCCATCCGCGCCTGCGGATTGTCGCCGTCGCCGACGAAACGGACATCGAGCCTCATCTGCAGGACCTGAACCGGAAGCGGGCCCGGGAGATCGGCGTTCCCTACGTCGAGGGAGTGGACGGGGCTCTCGGAATGGAGGGGGTCGACATCGTCAGCATCGGCCACGAGATCGAGCGCCGTTCCGACCTCGCCATGCGCGCCGCCCGCGCCGGAAAGCACCTCTGGATAGACAAGTTCATGGGCGGCAACCTCGACGAGTGCGACGCCGTCGTCGAGACCGTTGCCCGTTCCGGGGTCAGGGCGATCGTGCCGAGCTACACCTACGGCACCTTGGTGAGCCGGTGCCGCGAGCTGATAGACAGCGGCGACCTCGGAGAGCTGCTCGGAGTTCACTCCGATATCCTGTTCTGCAAGGGCTGGCCGGCCCCCGGCCTGTCCGTCCCCGGCGACTTCCTGCCTGCAGGCCGCTGGAAGTTCCCCGACATCAAGCGCGAGCTGCTTACGGTCGGGGCCTATTCGGTGGGACTTGTGCAGCGATGCTTCGGGCCGATCAGGCAGGTGCTTGCTCACGGCGGGGCGCACTTCTTCGCTCAGCACGCTGCCCACCGCGCCGATGATTTCGCCACCATGACCCTCGTCGATTCCGGAGGCCGCGTGGCGACCCTGTGCGCGGGAAGGGTCGGAGTTGCCACTCATGCGGCCGGAGGGCCGTCGCGAGCCTGGCTCGTCGGCAGCGAGCGCAGCGCCATGGTCGACGCCAGGCGGCCGTTGCTGGAAACGACGCTAAGCCGGACCATCACGGCCTCCGACTACCACCCCCCCGCCGAAGATCCGATGCAGTGGCACACCCCATCTCCGACCACGGCTTCCCCCTTGGTGGACGATCCCTGCCTCGCCAACGGCCTGGAGGATCTCGTGGCGGCGATGGACGAAGAGCGGCAGCCGTTCTACTCCGTGACGGAGGCCCGCGATCACATGGAAATCCTTCTCGGCGGATACCGCTCCATCGTCGAGAACGGGCCCGTGAGCCTTTTGCAAAGGGATGACTCGTGAGCGCGGTCTGCCTGGTCGCGGGCAGAGACCAGCGGTCCCTCGTCGAGGAGCTCGCCGGGGGCCTGGAGGTCGCCTCCGTCGTTGGCCAGGGGCGGATTCCGGGAATTCCCTCGTTCGACACGGTCGGCAGCGCCCTGTCCGCCGTTGACGGGGACAGGAGGATCGCCTGTTTCCTGTCGCCGTACCGGAACTTGGAGGGCGACGTCGTCGCCGCCCTCGAGGCCGGCTTTCACGTGCTTTGCCGCGGCCTGCCTGCCACCACTTCTGACGGTATCGAGGCGGTTTGCGGAACGGCCCGAAAACACGGACTGGCGTTGGGCTGGGGGGGGCTGTACGAGCATGGGAGGGCGCACGCAAAGCTGCTGAAAGCCAGCGCCGAAGTCGACTTCGGCAAGCCGGTCTTCCTGCGCGCCGCGGTCGAAGCTGCGGGGGCTGGGATGACGGCGATCTGGTGGGCCCTGGCCGATGCCTGCCACCAAGCCGCCGCCCTGGCTCGCTCCGATCCAACGCGCCTCCACGTCACCGCGACCTCGGCGGGCAGGGTCACGCACGCGGCGGCTACTGTTTCTTTCGCCAATCGCGCTACCGCCCAGCTCTCTGCGATCCGGGCCGGGGCTCCCGAGGGGGATTACCTGTTTCTCGGAAGCGGTGGAATCCTGACCTACGCCGCCGCGGCCAACCGGGTCGTCGCCTTCGGACCGGGGGGCCAGGAAGTTCGGCAACCGTCTGGCCTGCGACCCGAACCGGAATGGCTTCGAACCTTCTGCCGGGCCGTCGCCAAAGGGAACGACCGCGAGCCGGCCGTCAGGGAGGAAACAGCGCGGGCCTTCGCCTTTCTCAGGTCGATGCGCAAGGCCCGGCGCTCGGGTGAGGTGGTAGAAGTCCGCCTGCGCTGATTCCCCGGTCCCGCCTGCTCCCTATCGGCGGTCCGCCAGGCCACGCAGCTCCCGCAGACCTGCCTCGGCCTGCGCCCTCGCTTTCGCCGCGGACTCGATCTTGATCTGCTCGTACCCGCGAATCGAGTCGGGTGCCCCGGCGATCTCCAGCGCCCGGTTGCGGTCCGCGGCCGTGGCTCCGGGCCGAGACAACAGCTCGGCCACTTCCAGCAGCATACTCCTGTACCATGTAACCAGCTCGCGCTCGAGCTTCCTGCAGGGGGTGCGGCCGAAGGGATCCCAGCGTGTGGCGCGCAGCCCTCGCAAGGCGCGCAGGCAGGAGAACAACGGCCGGAACCAGGGGCCGACGGCGATCTTGCCGACCCGGAAACGCCTCAAGGTGGGGGGATTGAGGTAGTGGGAGATTCTCACCTCCCCGTCGAACATCCCTGCCAGTCGCTCCGTGGATTCCCGGTCCAGGGCGAGCCGCGCCACCTCGTACTCGTCCTTGTAAGCCATCAGCTTGTGCAGGTTGAGGATTACCGCCCGGGTCAGAGACCGCGGCCGGTCCCCCTGCCCGGCTTCGGCGGCGGCCACCGAGCGCACAAAATCGACGTACTCCCTCGCGTACGCCTCGTCCTGATAGGAAATCAGATCGGCGATACGAGTGCTGAAACGGGCTGCCAGCTCGGCCGGCAGGTCGATCGACTGCAGCGCCTCGTCGTGGAGGGAGCGCTCGCTGTCACTGCCGAGCCTGCCGCGGCTTTCGCGGATGAGGTCCTCGTCGTCGGGGACGACCGGGCCGACGTGCGCCTGCAGCCGCCCCGGGTCGGCCACGGCAAGGCGCCCCCAGCGGAAGGCCTGGACGTTGACCTCCACGGCTTTGCCGTTCAGGGCGATGGCGGCCTCTAAGGAGGCCGGGCTCAGGGGAAGACTCCCGGTCTGGTACGCCGCTCCCAGCAGCAGCATGTTGGCGTACAGGCTGTCGCCGAAGAGCTTCTCCGCGAGCCAGAAGGTGTCGATGTAGATATTGTCCGACTTGCGGCTGCATTGGTCGATCAGCCCGGCAAGGTGATCCGGATCGGGGAATTTCCCCCCGGGATTCCTGTTCATCCGGGCCGTCGGAAGGCGCGTCGAGCTGACCAGGGCGACGGAGCGATCGGATGAGGCGAACTTCAGGTTCCCGGGTTCCGCGGCACGCAGCAGATCGAAGCCGAGATACAGGTCCGCGGAACCGGGAAACAGCCGGTTGAACACCGGCTGGCGGCGGCGGCTGAGGATTATCGGGGCTTCTACCGGGCCGCCTTTCTGCGCCAGGCCGGTGTTGTTCGACAGGTACACGTTGAGCCCGTCGAGCATGCCGGCGTAGGCGACGAGGTGGGCAATAGTCACCACTCCGGTGCCGCCGCGGCCTACCGCCAAGATGGTGTAGTCCTCGGCTTGCAGGTCGAAATCGACCGCCGGTTCCGGCAGATCGCGCAGCGGCTCCGGGATCGCACGGCGCAGCCCCACGGAGTCGGAGCGGGGGGTCACCTTGACGAAAGAAGGACATTCCCCGTCGACGCAGAGGCCGTCCTGGACGCAGCTGGCCTGGCGGATCTGCGTCTTCTCCCCGAACTCGGTCTCCGTACCGTAGAGCGCGGCGCAGCCCTCCGACTGCCGGTAACAGTCGCCGCACCCCTCGCACAGCCTCTCGTGAACGAGGATGTAGCTCTCGGGCCGCTCGCCCAGACGCCGCCGCCGGCGCCCCTTCTCGGTGGCGCATTCCTTGTCGAGGATCAGCGCCGTGGTTCCGCCGACTCCCTTGAAGTGGGCGAGCGCTTCGGCGTGCCGGTCGAGGCCGAACACGCGGACGTTCTCCCGGTTCAGAGAGCGGTAGCGCTGCGGCTCCTCGCTGACGATCCCGACCTGCCGCACCCCGAGGGCGAGGAGCTCCCCGGCGACCTCGGCGACGCTGCGCTGGCCCCCGGGCCGCTGTCCCCCCGTCAAGGCAACGGAGCCGTTGAACAGCAGCAGAAAGGTGATGTTGACATCCCCCTGCACGCAGCTCTGAACGGCCCCCCTGCCGCTGTGGAAATAGCTGCCGTCGCCGAGGTACTGATAGCTGTGCCTGTTGCCGTTGAAGGGCGCGGTGCCGCTGTAGATCGAGCCTCCCGCACCCATGGTCGGGATGTAGAGCACCCCGTAGTCGTAGGCCTCCATCGCCCGGATCGAGCTGCAGCCGATGGCGCCCCCGGGCTTCTCCCCTTTCAGGTCGCGAAAGCTGTTGTAGGGACATCCCCCGCACGACATCGGGGCGACCTTCGGGACCTCGGAGTAAGTGCGCCCGAGGATATCCTCCAGCCGGCTGTACAGCGGGGTTGCCGACGACGAAGCCGAGGGAAGGAGACGCGGTCCAAGCAGCTGGACGATCCGTTCGGGGTCGACTTCCCCCCAGGAGGGCACGAACGGTTTTCCCTTTTCGTCGTACTGGCCGTACACCCCTTCCACGGACGAACCCCAGAGGGCGGCTTTCACCCCCTCTTCGACAAAGGGTCCGGGTTCTTCTACGAGGTAGATTGTCCGCAGGCCGAGGGTGCGGGCGAATTCGCGGACGATCTCCTGGTCGAGGGGGTAGGTAACCGACAGCTGCAGCACCGGGATCTCGACGCCGAGGATCTCCAGAGCCTGTCTGACATCGGGGAAGGACTTGCCGGTGGCGATGATTCCGGCCGCGGTCGGGCTGGTGCCGTTGGCGGGGTGAATCCGGTTGAGCCTGTTGAGCCGGACGTACTCCTCGACCAGGGGTAGCTTCTCCTCGACCAGCTCCTTCTGCATCGGCAGCGCCCCGAGGGCCATGACGATCGGGCTGAAGCTCTTCTCGAAGTCGTCCTCCGGCAGGTGTATGTCCGGGCGTACCTCCCCGAGACGGACCGTTCCGGCGCCGTCGCAGAGCGGGGTCGCGAGCTTTAGCGCCGTCACCACCCCGAGGTGGCGGGACAAGTGGATGGCGTGCATCCCGAGTCTGAGGATCTCCTCGATGCTGGCCGGGTAGAAGATGGGAACCATGCTGCCGCGCAGGACCCAGTCGCTGCTCCCGGGCGATACCGAGCTCTTCGAACGGTGGTCCTCCCCGCACAGGAGCACCATCGATCCGCTGCCGCTGGTACCGGCGAGGTTGGCGAGCCAGACTTCGTCCGGGATCCACATGGTGCCGTGCGCCTTGCCGTACCAGAAGGCGTCGACGTCGGCCGAGGGTGCGTACTGGGTTCCGAGCATCGCCGAGGCCGCGGTCTTCTCGTTGATACCGAACTGGTGCACCGTGCGCCCGCGCCGGTTCAGGACCTCGAGCTGGGAGACGATTTCGAGGTCCAGCCCTCCCAGCGGCGACCCCTCGTACCCGGAGACGTACGTCTGGTTGACTGCCCCGGCCCCCGACTGCTGCTCGTCGTGGCGCTGCTTCTCCACCAGCAGGCGCACGATCGCCTCTATGCCGGTGAGGAAAACGATGCCTTCCTCCAGCTCGTACTTGTCCTCGATCCTCGTATTGGAAGGGATGATTCGGGTCCTTTCTGCTTGTTTCAAGTTCAGTATATGGGCCGCTGTACTGGGCGGCAAGGAACTGCGAACCAGAAAAACTTCGGGCAGGGCAACCACTGTCGGTGGCGAAGTTTGCCCCGCCGCCGGGCGAGCCGTTAATTTGAATTCATGGCTGAAATAGTAGATGAACTGACGATTCAGTACGAGGAAGACGGGAAGGTTTTGCGCAAGCAGCTCGACAAGGAGGTGCTGAGCAAGGGATCCTGGACGACGATCATGTTTCTCTACCAGGATCTCGATCGCAAAACCGGCGAATACGGCCCCCAGAAGGTGTCGATCAGGCGCTATCAGAAGCGCGACGGATCCTACCAGCCCCGCAGTAAATTCGAGATCTCGAGCCCCCGGCAGGCCCTGGCGGTTCGCGACAAGATCGGGAACTGGTTCCCGGAAGACTAGAGCCTACGCACGCAGTTCCGGGGGAATCGGGTCGCCGCTGCATCCCGGCGCCCGGCATGGCCCGTTCGCAGTATCGACCCGTATGGCTTCGTCGCGCACCTCGACGGCAGGGCGGGGGTCTTCGATTCCCCAAGCTGTTCCCGGGAACACCCACTACACCTCCGTGCGCACGACGTCGATCGGCACGCGGTGCCAGCCCGTGCGACCGTCGTAGAGATCGGCCCCCTCGTCTTCGGCAGGCTGCCTGTCCCCGGCGTTGTCGGTTGCCCGGGCGACGATCTCGTAGCGGCCCGAGGGCGGCAGGTGCCACTCGTAGCGCCAGGCTATCCAGACGTTTTCGCGCGGGTGGTTCAGGATCTGGGCCTCTTCCCAGGTAGCCCCGCCATCCGTGCTCACCTCGACGATATCGACCTTGCGTTCCCCGGCCATGGCGATCCCGTGTATGGAGAACACCGTGTCGGCATCCCCGCGAACGGTCTGCAGGCGCATGGTGACCCCGCCGTTGGCCGGATCCTTGACGTCGTCCCACAGTGACAGCGGCGAATCGATTCGCGAGTTGATGGTGGCGACCGCGTCGTCCGACCATTTGAACGGCTTGTTCTTCGGCTTGCTCTCCCAGTACCCCAGGTAGACCTCGTCGATCAGCTCGATCCGCGTGATCCACTTCGGCATCTTCTGGCCGTAGTGACCCGGGTTTATCAGACGCGCCGGGAAGCCGTGCTTGGACGGCAGCACCTCGCCGTTCATCTCCCAGACCAGCAGACATTCCTCCCGCAGTGCCCGCTCCAGCGGGATGGAGGTCGTGTAACCGTCGACGCTGTAGAACTTCACGCGGATGGCGTCCCCGCCGACACCGGCCATGTCGAGCAGGTTGCTCAACGGGGTGCCTCCCCATTCGGCGTTCCCCACCAAGGGCCCGCCGATCCAGTTCCCGATGCACTGCATCGTCATCGTCTGGCGCACAATCGGCATGGAGGTGATCGCCTCGTAGGCCAGCGATTCCACCGCGCTGTCGACCAGCCCGTCGATGCGCAGGCTCCAGTTGGCCACATCGATCTTCGGATCGTAGTTCTGCCCGTTGATCGACTGCAGGTAGAAGCGGCTGTTCGGGGAGATCCTGGCCTCCGGCATCTCCTCCATCGGAGTGTCGGGCGGCATGTCCATGGGCGGTGCCGTGGGCATCTCCCGGAAGGTCACCTTGTTGCTGTCGCACCCCCACTGCGGGACCAGCGCCGAAATGGCGACCACTCCGCTCGATTGCAGGAAACGCCGCCGGCTCTGTTGCCTCTTCATTTCATTTCCTCTCCCGCGTTGCATCAGTAACTGCAGGAAACGCCGATGCCGAGGGAGGCACCGGCGCCGATGTTCTCTCCGGAAATCGTGCGCTCGACCAGAACGTCTACCCAGAAGGGGCCCTGGAGGTTCCAGGCCGCGTTGAGTCCGGCCTTGGAAAAATCCCCTTCCGACACCTGGACCGAGCCCCCGACCACGCCGAGATCCTCGGTGTCCTCGCTGACCCGGGTATCCTTGCCTTCGAGGTACGCCTTCGCGAACAGCCTGGGATGCGGAGTAACGCCGACCTCGGTAAACCAGGGCACCTGGTTGGAATACTCCCCCCCGCGAATCCGGTACCCTCCTTCCAGTCCGACGTACAGCGGCAGCGGATACAGCGAGCGGGCGGCCAGGATGCGCACCTCGGCGTCGATCTTCCCGGTTCCGAACGGGGGATCGTAGTCGGCGTGGTACCCGGTGGGCAGCTTGAAGGTCACCAGCGGAGAAAGGACGACGGGGCCGTCTGTCAGCTGAAACCTGGCGCCGATGTCGACATCGCCGATTCCCCTGGTTTCCCTGTGCACCTGCCGGTTCTCGGACACCAGGACTCCGGCGTTGGCCTGCGCGATTGCGGTGAAGCGATGGCGGAGCCCGTACTCGGCGTATAGAAACCCCTGCGAGCCGACGAAAGAGTCGTTCTCCTCCCCCATGGGCTGGCGGTCTCCCATGTCGTTGTAGACCTCGTCTGATGAGTAGGAGATGCCGGATATCTTGAGGTAAAGGCTTCCCTTTTCCTGGCTCCAGGCACCTGCGAACAACGGCGGTGCCGTCGCCGCCAGGACCAGGCCTGCCAGCGCCAGGGGAAGAACCCCGCGATCGAGCATAGATGGCATTTTCATCACGCCGCTATCCCTTCTCCTTTCCGGGATCAGTGCTGCTGGCGTTGCGGATGCGGTCGTAGAAGGCGATCAGCTTCCGGGACTCGAGCCCCCAGTTGTAGCGCTCCTCGACCAGGGCCCGGCCCCGGTGTCCCTTTTCTGCCGCGACTGCTGGAGCCTCCAGCAGTCGCGCGATCTCCCGCGCGTGGGCCGCCGGATCCGACGGGTCGGCGATCGCTCCCCAGTCCCCCTCCTCGTAGAAGGCCCTGATGGAAGGCAGGTCGCTGGCGACCACCGGGATTCCGCAGGCAAGGTACTCGAAAAGCTTGGTAGGGATGAAGGGAGCGAGATTTTTCACCGAAACCTGGCCGGGAATCAAGCCGATCCGGTGGCGCCGGATCTCCTGCCCGAGACGGTCGTAGGGGACCAGCTCCTGCTGGCAGAGGATGCGGTCCTGCAGACCGCAGGTTTCCAGGCGGCCGCGGAAGTTCGCCTCGTCCTGCCTGGTGTGGAAGCGGCCGATGGCGCGCAACCGGACCCCGGGATGCGTCTTCGCGAGCTCGTGCATGACGTCGACGAGGAAATCGCTGCCGCGGTCGGCCGACAGGGATCCGAGGTGGAGGAGCTCGCACTCCTCCCGATGTCCGCCCTCGGCGAGGCGGCCGTTGGCTTGGAACCATTCGAGGCGGGGAAAGTTCTTCACCGCGGCGAACGGCCGGTGGCCGAACCTGCTCCCCTGTTCCTCGACCACCCCGAGCACGCCGCTGAGAAACCTTGCAATGAAGCGCTCCAGGCGGTCGAGGGCGGCCGCTAGTGAACCGCGCAGCATTCCGGGGACCCAGCGGCGAACGTACGCCGTCTGAGGGAAATGCTCGTGGCAGTCGTAGATGACCTCGCTCCCCATCAGGCGCAACAGCAGCCCGAACGGCAGCAGCTCGGGATCGTGGAAGTGGTAGATGTCGGCGCGCATCGAAGCGGCCTTGAGGAACAGCCTGAGGGCGTTGCCTAGGCGCCCGGAAAAGCCGCGGCCCCGCGGAACGGTCACCACCCGCACTCCCTCGCGCACCCCCTCAATGTCGCGAGGGCCCGGGCCCGCCACACAGACCTCATACCCGGCTGCAGCCAGGCTGAAGGCTTCCTTGTAGTAGATGCGCTGGTCCAGCGGGCTGTGCACGTTGGTCAGCTGGCAGACCTTGGCAGCCCGTTGGTAAAGCCCAACTGGGCTACGGGCCCTGACGGCCTCGGACCTTTCGGGTTCGTGTTGGGTACGCTCGAAAGAGCGTTCCGTAAACGGGGTTACGCCCCCTCCCCGGATCCCCAGCGATTCGGCCCTGTTGCGCGCCTTGTCTTCGGCGGTCATGACTCGGCCTCGTCTGCAGAGCAACTCTATCAATTGGATGTCAGTTTCTCGCACTCCTCATAACCCTTCGCGCGTACTCCGCTCCGCAGTTGAACAACAGGTCGAGGGCGGTCATGTTGGCTTCGAAACCGGGAAAGCACTGGCGGTACTCCGGGTGCTCGAAATCGACGAACCTCAGCTCGACGCCGGCCTCGGCGAAGCGGGACTCCTCGAGGTAGCGGCGCGAGCCCCCTCCGCCGGCGAGATAGACGTCACAGCCGCAGGCGAGCGCCATGTCGACGAGCCGCTGGCTCCGTTCCCGGCGCAGCTCCATGCCCGAGCTCAGCCGCGTCTCCACCTCGATGCCGAGTTGGCCCCGCAGGAAATCGCAGAGGGCGACGTTGACGTCGACGAGGTGGCGCCACCGCGCCTCCGCGTAGAAGCTCGCAAGGAATGGCGCGAACTCGTCGAAATGGGCACCGCTGCGGTAGTTCCACTCCAGGGTCCTCCAATGCTTCGACTGCCAGTTCGAGCCGTTGGTTTCCACCTGCCGGATCTGCTGACCCCCTTTCCCCCTGGTCCTGACCGGGACCGTCAGCCACTGCCATCCCGCAGCGGTGCGCACCCGCACCCGGTTCGTGTACCCGTGCTTGCTGAACTGAACGTCGTCGGCTAGGACCCATACGTCGGCCAGCGCGACCCTGTGAAAGAGGCCGAGCCAAGGCAGGTAGTTGGGCTGGTGGGCGGTGAGAACACGGTTTCCGCCCACCCGGTGCCCGCTTCCGGCAGGGCTCATGGCAGGACCCACCGCAACACGTCGAAGGCCTCGGCGTATTGGACGGAGATCTGGACCCCGCGGCTTCTCGCCCAGCTCCAGATGAAATCCTCATCGCTGTATGGCCGGGATTGCTGAGACCGGTAGCACCTGAGCGCTGCGACCTTGGTGCCGACGTGGCGGCGCTGGAGCACGACGAAATGGCGGCAGTCGAAGCTGATGTTGTTCCAGGGAAGCTCGTACGCCAGCACGGTCTCCATCTTGAAGGCGCGCAGGCCCTCCATGTAGACGGTCTGGTGATCCTGGTGCAGGTCGTGGCTGCTGGGGAGAAATACGGTCGAGGGTCGCAGGTCCCGCCGCAGACGCACCAGCTCTTCGAGGATCTCCTGACGGACGTGGGGGAGGTGGCGGACGCGGTACTTGTAGACCAGCAGGTTTTCGCTGGCGATCCCGAGCGCGCGAGTGCCTTCTCTCACCTCGGTCTCCAGGACGTCGGGTGGGAACTCCTCCGGCACCGACTCCTCGGCGGTCGAAAAGGCGGCGTAGTAGACCTTCCGCCCCTCCTCGATCATGCGGCTGATCGTGCCGCCGCAGCCGAATTCGCCGTCGTCGGTGTGCGGGGCGAGCACCAGGACGCGGTTGTTATCCTCCGGCACGATCTGTCTCCTCCTTGCCGGCGGCGATCCCGAAGACACGGTAGACCGCCTCGACGACGTCGTCGAGGTACTGGACGGCCGGGCCCGGAAGCGAGGATTCGCCGATCAACCTTGGGAGATTGAGCATGAGGCCGGTGAAGTGGCTGACGGCAAGCTTCGGGTCGATCTCATCGATCTCCCCCGCGGCCACGGCCTCCTCGATCAGGCCGGTCAACATCTGCCCCTGCCGCGCAGCGACTTCCCGAATCTCCGGTGGAAAATTATGATCCTTGAGCAGGACATAGGCGAAAGCCTCGGGAAGGCGGTCGAAATACTCGTACGTCACCAGTATCCAGGAGCGGAATTTGTGCGGTATGGGTCCGGGACTGCGGACAATGGCCTGTTTCTGCTCGGCCATTTCGTCGACGATCTGACAGTAAGCGGCCTGGCACAGCTCCTCCTTGCTGGTGAAGTGGCGGTAAATCGCCCCCTCGGTGACTCCGGCCTCCGCGGCGATACCCCGGACGGTGGAACCGCTGACCCCGTGCCGGGCAGCTTCCCGGACCGTAGCGGCGATTATTTCATTCCTTCGGTTCGGTCGCATCTGTAAGTAAACAATAACTTACTTACTTTGGAACGTGCAAAGAGTCTGGGATCAAGGTGGTTCAGTTGAAAGCTCGCACCAGGGACTCGCAGACCGCGTCGACATCCTCGAGGCTCATGCCGGTGTGCAGCGGCAGTGTCAGGGTTCTCGACAGGACCTCCTCCGCCACCGGACAGCACGCCCGGATCTCTCCCGACTGACCGGCGAAATACGGCTCGAGGTGGCACGGGGGCCAGTAGATGCTTCCCGTGGCAATCCCCTGCGCCGCTAGCGCTGCTGCCATGGAGTCCCGCCCCATTCCGGGGGGCAGTACCAGGGGAAACTTGTAGTGCGAGTGAACCTGGCTTGCCGGGGTCGCAATCAGCCGGGCGTCGCCCCGGCTGCCCAGCCGCTGCCGGTAGCGATCCGCGAGACGGGCGCGCCTGGCGATGATCTCATCGAGCTTGCGCAGCTGGCTCAGGCCGAGCGCCGCGCTGAGCTCGGGGAGGCGGTAGTTGCTTCCGAGCCGCACGATGCTGCGGCTCTGCGCGGCCTGCCCATGGGAACGGAAGCTGCGCGCGAACGCGGCCAGCCCGGGAGCGTCCGTCGTCAGCATCCCCCCTTCCCCGCTGGTCATCACTTTGGAGGGGTAGAAGCTGAAGGAAGCGGCATCTGCGAGGGCGCCGGCGCGGCGGTCTCCGACCCGGGAGCCGTGAGCGTGGGCGGCGTCCTCGAGCAGGAAGAGGGAGTTGGCGTGGCACCAGGAGGAGATGTTTTCGATGCCGGGCACGATCAACCCGGCCACATGGACGGCGATGACACCCCGGGTCCGCCCGGTAAGCAGCCCTTCGATCTCACCAGGGCCGCTGCAGAGGGTGGACGGGTCGAGATCGGCGAAGACCGGGGTTCCCCCGGCGAGAATCACGGCGTTGGCGGTGGCTGCGAAGGTGTTGGTCGGTACGATCACTTCGCCCCCCTCGACGCCGAAATAGCGCAGGGCTACCTCCAGGGGGGCGGTGCCGGAACTCATGCCGACGGCGTGGGCTACCCCTACGTATTCGGAAAACTCGCGTTCGAAGCGGTCGAGGTACTGCCCCTGTGTCAGCCTGCCCCCCCGCAGGATGGCGCGGAAATCCTCGAGGAGGCCTTCGATGTCCGCATCGGAAAGACTCGGACTGCCCTTGTCGATCCTGTGAGTCATCGATCCCCCAGTTCCTTCACGTCGCGGCCTCCCGGGCGGTTCCCCCGATGCCATCGGCACGGTTCGCAGGCCCCGGCAGCGGCCTCCGGCCATCCCGCGAAACTGCTTTGACAGGCTCCAACCGACCTCCATATAATCCCTGAGTGCGAAACGGCGCTTACTTCCCAGGAACCTGGAAGTTCGGAAAATGACCAACCTGCCCCAGCGCAACCCGACGAGGACGGTGCGGATCGGCAGCACGGTGATCGGCAACGGCCATCCGATCGCCGTTCAGAGCATGGCGGCGACGCGGACCCAGGACATCGAGGCCACGACGAGGCAGGTCCGCCTCCTCGAGAAGGCCGGCGCCGACATCATACGGGTGGCCATCGACAGTCGCAAAGACGCAGAAGCCCTGACTCGCATAGCGGGCGAGACCGACACCCCGCTGTCCGTCGACCTTCAGGAGAACTACCGCCTGGCGACCGCGGTCGCCCCGCACCTGCAAAAAATCCGCTACAACCCGGGCCACCTGTACCACCACGAAACCGAGCGGCCGGTGCGGGACAAGGTCGCCTTTCTCGCCGACACCGCGGCAGGGAACGACTGCGCGATTCGCGTCGGCGTCAACTGCGGCTCCGTCGACCCGGAGCAGGTCGCCCGCTTCGACCCGGAGGATTCGATCTCGCCGATGCTCGCCTCCGCCTTCGAGCACTGCGAGATGCTCGACGGCTTCGGTTTCACCCGCTACTGCGTGTCGCTGAAGGATTCCGATCCCAACAAGGTCATCGAAGCAAACAAGCGGTTCGCTGCCCAGCGCCCCGACGTGCCCCTCCACCTCGGGGTCACCGAGGCCGGCATGCCCCCAGAGGGCGTCATCAAGACCCGCATCGCTTTCGAGCAGCTGATCTCCCGGGGCATCGGGGACACGGTTCGCGTTTCCCTGACGCTGCCCTTCGACGATAAGGGTGAGGAGATCCGCGTCGGCAGGCAGATCCTCGACGACATCGCCAACGGCCGCTTCCGCTCCGTTCCGGAATTCCGGCCCGAGGGGATGAACATCATCTCCTGCCCTTCCTGCTCCCGTGTCGAGAACAACGCCTTCGTCGATCTCGCCCTGAAGGTTCGCGAGGTCACGGCGTACGCCGAGCGCCACTCCATCACCATTGCCGTGATGGGCTGCCGGGTCAACGGACCCGGAGAGACCGACGACGCCGATCTCGGGCTCTGGTGCGCCCCGAGCTTCGTGAATCTCAAGCGCGGACCGGAGCTGATCGGGCGCTTCTCCTACGAAGAAGTCCTCGACCGTCTCACCTCCGAGGTCGACAGACTGATCGAGTCGGCAGGCTGACAGGGCCCCCCAACCTTCCTGCAGCGCCCCACCCCTGGCATCTTCTTCAGCCACCTGCATGCCGGGCTGTATTCGCTCGCTGAATGGCTTGCCGGGAATCCCTCGCCCGGTCACCTTGTCCCCCTTTTAGCCGGATCACCACGACAGGGTCGCATCTTGCGGCCATTGGCGATTGGAGCCGCGGCGATTGAGAACCCAGAAAGGAGCCGATTGTGAAATCAGGTGAAGTCAGACTCTGGAAGCTGACCCGCAAGCAGGTGCGCGAGCGCCTCGCCTCCGGGGAGCTGAGAGGGGCGTTGCTGCCGACGGGAAGCACCGAACAGCACAACGAGCACCTCGCGATGGAGCACGACACCGCGAGCGCCGTGTACGTCGCCCATCAGGCGGCGCTGGCGCTGTATCCGTCGGTAGTCGTTGCGACGCCGATTGCGGTCGGAATTTCCGAGCACTGGATGGAGTGGAAGGGCACCCTCAGCCTGCGCCGCGAGACCTTCGCCGCGGTCGCCTTCGACATCTGCGAGAGCCTGAAGCGCCACGGCATCGAGCACATCCTCATCGTCAACGGCCACGCCGGCAACGGACCGCTTCGGGAGCACATGGAGGAGTTCCGGGAGAAGCTGGGTATCGACGTCGAGTTCTGCTCCTACTGGGAGTCGTACCCGCCCGAGTTCGTCGCCGAGCATCTCGAGTCGGGGGACTGCCCCGCCCACGCCGCCGAGTTCGAGACCTCGATGGCAATGGCGGCCTTTCCCGAAAACGTACACTGGGAGGACGTCGACTACGACCGCGAGCGGTTCGACATCAAGGCCGACAACTACCGTGACAAGGACCCGATCTACTACCGGGCAGCCCGCGACCTGGCGACCGCCCACAAGGGCAGGGTGGTCTCCGACTACGCCATCGAATGGGTAGCGGAAAAGATGAAGTCGGTCTGCTCATGAAAACCTCCCCGCCAAGCGGAAAGGCAAACGATTTGCGATGAAAGAGATTTCCCTGATATGCGAGGCCCTGGCCGCGGGCAGGCCTTCGATCGGATCCTGGCTCAACATGGCCTCCCCCCTGGCGGCCGAAGTCATGGCTGCGGCGGGGTACCCGTGGCTGTGCGTCGATGGGGAGCACGGCCCCTTCGACCTCAATTCCATCACCAACACCTTCCGCGCCATCGAAGCCCGCGGGGCCGTGCCGCTGGCGCGGGCATGGGACCACGAGCCGGCCACCGCGGGGCGCCTTCTCGATGCCGGGGCCCTGGGGATCGTCTTTCCCCACGTCAGCACCCCGGAACAGGCGGAACGGCTCGCCTCCTCGGTGCGCTACCCGCCGCGCGGGCTGCGCTCCTCCGGCACTGGCCGCTGCGTTACCATGTCGCCCTACTACCGCGACCGCTGCGACGACCTGATCCTCTGCATCCCCCAGATCGAGGACATGGAGGGGATCGAAAACAGCGAGGCGATCGCCGCGGTCGAGGGGGTCGACATCGGCTTCCTCGGCCCCGGGGATCTCGCCCTGTCGATGGGGGTCGAGGCGGGCCACCCCGATCACGAGGCAGCCCTGCAGTCGTTCCGGCAGGGCTGCGAGCGCGCCGGCAAGCCGTGCGGAATTCCGGTAAAAAGCGCGGACGAAGCCCGGCGGCGGATCGCCGAGGGATTCCTCTTCATCGACCTCAACAGCGACCTCAGGCTGCTCGAAGGTGCGGCGCGAACGGCGTATGCCGAGGCGGTCGCCTCTTGAGTCTGCCTGTTGCCTGCTCTCGGAATACCGGATTCCGGGGCCCCCTTCCTCGACCCGAACTGTGAAGATCACCCGGCTGGACGTGACCCCGATCGAGCACCGCGGCCTGCTGCTCGAGATGCGGACCGACGAGGGCCTGGTGGGACTGGGCTCGCCGATGAACTACGAGCACGGGCGCACGGTCGCCCGCGCCGTCCACGACATGGGGGATTACCTGATCGGCAGGGATCCGCGCCAGGTGGAGGATCACTGGCAGGCGCTGTTCCGCTCCAGCTACAGCCGCCAGATGCCGATCCTGCTCGCCGCCCTCAGCGGCATCGAGATGGCCTGCCTAGACATCCTGGGGAAATCGCTCGACACCCCGGTCTGGAGGCTGCTCGGGGGCAGCTGCCGCGACCGCGTCAGGGTCTACGCCGCGGCGGCCGGCACCACCCCGGAGGAGTTCGCGTCCAGCGCCAGGAAGGCGGTTCGCGAGGGGTTTACCGCGGTCAAGCTGACTCCCTTTCCCGACCCCGTACGCTACATCGACACCCCGGCGGCGATCGCCGCGGTGGTCAGCCGCGTCGCCGCGGTGCGCGAGGCGGTCGGGAGTGAAGTCGACGTAGCCGTCGACTTCCACCGCGCCGTGAGCCCGGCGATGGCCCGGCTCCTGCTGCGCGAACTCGAGCCGTTCTCCCCGATGTTCGTCGAGGAGCCGGCGCATCCCGAGAACGTCGACGCCCTGCTGGAGATCGCGCGCTCCACGACCGTCCCGATAGCTACCGGGGAGCGCAACACGACGCGGTGGGGCTTTCGCGAGATCTGTGAGAAGAAGGCGGCCGCGGTGCTGCAGCCGGACATCCGCCACTGCGGCGGCATCCTGGAAATGAGGAAGATCGCCGCCTACGCCGAGGTCCACTACATCGCCATCGCACCCCACTCGGCTGCCGACGCCGTCGGAGTCGCGGCCTCCATCCAGGCCGCGGCGGCGATACCCAACCTGCTGATCCACGAGTTCGGCGGCGGTACCGGGGATGGGCTTTTCGAGACCCCTCTGGTTTTCGACCAGGGGTACGTCGAGCTGCCGCAGGGACCCGGGCTCGGGATCGAGATCGACCCTGCGGGGTTGGAGCGGCACAGGCTGCGGGAATGGCGGCTGCGCCCGGCGCGGCGGGACCCCGCGGACGGCTCCGTCAACGACATCTGACTCCGGTGTCCTGACCGGCGGAGGGCGTTGCCTCGGTTGGCCGACCTGTTCAAGACGACGGGCTCAGAACCTTGCGAGCGGGGCGACTCGGCGGAAGGACGCAGTTGGTCCTCGCTCGCTTTCGTACGCCTACCTGCGCACGGGCATTAGACGCGGGTTCCGTCGGCGACGACGGCATCCTTCGGCACCACGACGATACCGTCGCGAATGTAATACCCTTCCCCGTCGGCGCGTTCGACGTTGCTCTCGTTGGCGATGATCACCTTTTCCCCGATGCGGGCGTTCTTGTCGACGATGGCGCGGTGAATGACCGTGCCGGCGCCGATGCCAACCGCCGGCAGCCGGCGCGACAGGCGCCGCTCGTGATCCTGCGGCGACTCGTAATAGTCGGCCCCCATCAGAATGGTGTTGTACAAACGCGCGCCCCGGGCGATAGTGCTCCTGACGCCGATGACGGAGCGCTCGATTTCCGCCTCGCTGATCCGGCAGCCCTCGGCGACGATGCTGCGGTCAATGCGGCAATTCTCGATCCGGGAGCCGGCCAGGTAGCGCTGGTGGGTGTAGATCGGCGCGTCGGGCTTGTAGAACTCGAAGGCCGGCTCGCGGTCCGTCAACATCATGTTGGCATCGTAGAAGGCGCGGATGCTGCCGATGTCCTGCCAGTAGCCGTCGAACCTGTGGGCGAACACGGCGACTTTGTCGATGGCGTCGGGAATGATGTCCCTGCCGAAGTCATCCTCGTCGTTGGCTATCAACATGCTGGTCAGGACCGGGCATTCGAACACGTACACGCCCATCGAGGCGAGGTACATCTCTTCCCCTTGCGCGCCGCGCTCCGGGAGTCTCAGATCGTCGAGGGCCGCCTCCGACTTCGGTTTCTCCACGAAATCGACGACGCGTCCATCCCCGTCCACCTGGAGAATTCCAAGCTCCGGGGCCGCGTGGCGGGGAACCGGTTTGACGGCGATGGTCACGTCGGCCTGCCGCTGTCTGTGCTCCTCGACGAAGGCGCGGTAGTCCATACGGTAGAGATGGTCGCCCGAGAGAATCAGGCACTCGGTTGCGTTGCGCGACATGATGCGGTGGATCTGCCTGCGCACCGCGTCCGCGTTGCCCTGGTACCAGTTGGTGTTCTCCATCGTCTGCTCGGCGGCCAGTATTTCGACGAATCCGTCGGAAAAGCTGTCAAAGCGATAGGTGGCGCTGATGTGGCGGTGGAGGGAGGCGGAGTTGAACTGGGTGAGGACGAAGATGCGCTCGACACCCGAATGCAGGCAGTTGCTGATCGGAATATCGATCAGGCGGTACTTGCTGCCGATCGGCACGGCCGGCTTCGAGCGGAACCTGGTGAGGGGAAACAGGCGTGTTCCGCGGCCCCCGCCCAGGACGATGCTGACGACCCTGTTCACAAATCACCCCGTGATAGTGCTACCTGGAAAGCTCTGGCGATCACAGGAAGAAATTCATCCCATCCCGCCTTGGCCGCAAACGGGGTTGGGCCCATTCCCCGGGCCGGGCAGCCAGCTCGGCAGTCCACTTGCCCATTGCCCGGACCTCGAACGGCGATTCATGGAGGGGGGTGGAATTGGATCCATGATGGGACGATCGGTTCCCGCAGCCGTGCCTGGCATCAGTTCCAGATCGGCAGAACCGCCGCGGCGATGGCGAAGTAGATCGCCAGCGACAGGACATCGTTGAGGGTGGTGATCAGCGGCCCGGACGAAATCGCGGGATCGATTCCGAGAGCCCGAAAAAACAGCGGCACCACCGCACCCAGCAGCGCTGACAGGATGATCGCCGCGGCCATGGCAATGCCCACGCAGGCGGCGACGACCCCGGCCTCCGTCCACATCCCGGCCACCCCTCCCACCAGCAGCCCGAGGACCAGCCCCATGCCGAGGGCAGTGCGCAGCTCCCGCCACACCACATGCAGGAGGTTCCGCTGCGGGAAGTCCTCTGTCGCCAGGCTGCGCACGGTGACGGTGGATGTCTGAATCCCCGAGTTCCCCCCCATCGCCATGATCGCCGGCACGAACAGGATCAGCGCCCCGAGGCGGGACAGGAGATCCTCGAAGCGATCGATCACCGCCCCGCAGGCCAGGGTGCCCGCGAGGCACAGCAGAAGCCAGGGCAGCCGCCGCCGCATGACCGCGAAGGTCGAGCGCTCGCCGACCTCCTCCGAGCTCATCGCCGCCATCTCGTAGATGTCCTCCGTCGCCTCGTCTCGGATCACGTCGACGATGTCGTCGACGGTGACTTGCCCGACGAGCTCCCCCCCCCCTCCTCGACCACCGGCACTGCGAGCAGATCGTACTCGGCGAAGATGCGGGCGATCTCTTCCTTATCGACATCGACCTGCACCGATATCGGATCCGGCTCGACGAGATCCTCGATGACGGTCTCCGGCTCGGCCAGAAGCAGGCGCCGCAGGGACAGAGTGCCGGTCAGGCGGCCGTCATCGTCGACGACAAACAGCGACAGGATCTCCTCGTCCCCGGCCCATTCGCGCAGGTAGTGAACGGATTCGGAGACGGTGATGGAATCGCGGACGGCGATCAGTCGCGAAGTCATGATGCCACCACCCGACTCCTCGGCGTGGGCGAGAAGCTCTTCGATCTCGGCGGCCTGCCCGGATTCCATCTGCTCGAGCATCCGGCCGCAGAGATCCGGAGGCAGCTCCGCCAGCAGGTCGGCGGCGGCGTCGGGCGCCATCCGCGACACGATGGCCGCCAGTTTCCCCTCCTGCAGCTCGGAGGCCGCGGCGCGCGCCGTGGCCGCGTCGGCGGCGGCCAGGGTCTGCGCCGCGAGGCCGGCCCCTAGCAGGCCGAAGATTCGGGGGCGGATCTCTTTCCCGAGGCGCCGCACCAGGTCGGCGAGGTCGGCGGCGTGGTGGCTGTTGAGCACGAGCCGCAGGGTCCCTTCGTCCCCCGCCCGCAGCAGCTCCCCGCAGGTGTCGGCCAGGATCTGCCGCTGTTCCCGCAGGCTTCCCGGCTCCAGTCTCTCTTTTCGCGGCTTCAGTTCCGGCGTGGATTGTGACATGGGCTCCTGATCCTCCTCGGTATGGACTGGGTTCGACGGAGACTCACCGAAAAGTAGGGAGAGCCCGTAACAGCTGTGTCACTATGCCCGCCGCCGCCGCGATCCCTGGCAGCCCGGTGAAAAAGGCCATCCGGGCTGGGCCCGGTTCTTGCGGTTGCGGACCTCCGGGTTCGTGAAAACGCTCGGAGAAGCGTTCCGAATACGGGGGGTTGTGCTCCATGCCCGATCCCCTGCGATTCGACCCGGCCGCGCGCCTTGTCAGGCACCCCAGCACCCGGCCTTGCCTGCAGCGCTAGCTTATCGACCGGGCGGCGCAGAGGCGCTTGCTGGGAAAAAAGGCGATCCGTAGACTCACACTACCCAAGAAGGAGCATGGCGGATGCCAGGAAAACTCGAAGGCAAAACAGCACTCGTGACCGGTGGCGGGCGCGGCATCGGCGAAGCGATATGCCGGCGCTTCGCCGGGGAAGGCGTCCGCGTGGCGGTCGCCGATATCGACGCGGATACCGCGGAGGCGACCAGCGCCGACCTGCCGATTCCCGGCTTGCCGATCCGGATGGACGTTTCCTCGACCAGGGAAGTGCGTCAGGGAGTCGATCGCGTCGCCGCGGAGTTCGGCCACCTCGACATCCTCGTCAACAACGCCGGATACCTGGTACACACCAAGGTCCACGACTGCTCGGAAGAAGAGTGGGACAAGCAGATCGACATCAACCTGAAGGGGATGTTCTTCTGCTCGCAGGCGGCGCTGAAGCTGATGATGCCGCGCCGCCAGGGGGTGATCCTCAGCATGAGCTCGCTCGCCGCCAAGAACGGGGGGCTCGCGGCCAGCGCTCCCTACGCCGCGGCCAAGGGGGCGATCTTCACCTTGACCATCACCCTGGCGCGCTACGCCGCGCCCCACGGCATCCGCGTCAATGCCCTGGCACCGGGAGTCATCGACACCCCGATGACGCGCGGCCTCTCCCCCGACCACGCCGACCTCGCAAGCACCATTCCGCTTGGAGAAAAGGGGCAGCCCGAGGATGTCGCTGCCTGCGCCCTGTTCCTCGCTTCGGACGACGCCCGCCACATCACCGGTGAAACCGTGGATGTCAACGGCGGGCTCTTCATGGATTGATTGATACTGCAGGGACTGCCGCCGCCGTCCCTTGGTGAACGACTTGCTGCAGGAGGGCTCGGCTTCGGACGTGCCGCCTTTCAGGCGGGGGCCCTGCCTCCGGCGAGCTCCTTCAGCAGAGCGCGGTACCCATCCTCGCCACCGCTTTCCCACGCATCGAGCAGGACGGACCCCACAATGGCGATCTCGACGCGGTCGTGCAGGAGTTCGACGTCCTCCCGCTGGCGCAGGCCGAAGCCGACGGCCAGCGGCAGCCGGGTCGCCGCCCGGCAGCGATCGACGAACCGGTACAGGCCCTGTTCCAACTCGGTCCGTTTCCCCGTCACCCCCTTGCGCGCCACGGCGTAGACGAAACCGCTGGCAAGCTCGCCGATCGCGGCAAGGCGATGCTCCCTGTTGGTGGGGGTCATCAGCAGAATGGGGCTCAGACCGTTGTCGCGGCTGAGGTCGAAGAGGTCCCCGAACTCTTCAATGGGAAGGTCGGGGAGAATGAAACCGGCCGCGGACGCGGCGTACAGACGCTCGCAGAAGTGCTGATGGCCGAGCTTGTACGCAGTGTTGTAGTACCCCATCATCAGGTGGGGAAAGGAGAAACTCGCCGTCGCCCGGGACATGAAATTAAAGTACTCGTCCACCGAGAGGCCGGCCTCGAGGGCGAGCTGGTTGGCGCGCACGAAGGTCGGACCGTCGGCGACCGGCTCGCTGAACGGCATCTGCAGCTCGACGAGGTCGACCTCCACGTCCTGCATGATCTCGAGCATGCGCCAGTTCGCTTCGAGTGACGGGAAGCCGACGATCAGGTGGGCCATCAACAGGATGGCGCGGTCGTCGCGAACCAGCTCGGCGCGTACGTGATCCTCTAGTTTTTCCTGGCGCAAATCAGTTTCCATCTGGTCGGGCGGGATGCATCCGACCTGGGGACATTACCGAGGCGGATTGGAGGAACCCGGAGAGAGAGCGCAACGCCGCCAGCCCGCCGGGATTCACAGCCTCGACGCCTTGTCCTTGAGGAATCCCTTCCACTTCTCATCCTCGAGAGCGTCGCCGATCGTGAAGATGTCCTTGTCGCCGCGGCCTGAGAGATTGATCAGGAGGATCCGGTCGCCCCGCAACTCGGCCGCCTCGCGCAGGGCTGCGGCGACGGCATGCATGCTCTCGAGCGCGCCGACGATCCCCTCGCTGCGCATCAGCCTGCGCAATCCGGCGATCACCTCCTCGTCCGTTGCCGCTTCGAAACGCACGCGTCCCGATTGGTGCAGGTGGGCGAGGATGGGACTTACCCCGATGTAGTCGAGGCCGGCCGACACCGAGTGCGTGTCGAGCATCTGCCCCTCTTCGTTCTGAAGGAAATAGGTCTTGTACCCCTGGGCGACGCCTGCCGAGCCATGGTGCCCGGCAAGGCGGGAGGCGTGGTGCCCGGATTCGAGCCCCAGCCCTCCCGCCTCGACGCCTACTAGCTCGACCTCGGGATCGTCGACAAAACCGAGGAACATGCCGATGGCGTTCGAGCCTCCGCCGACGCAGGCGTACACGCGATCGGGCAGACGGCCGCACTCCTCCAGCATCTGCTGGCGCGACTCGCGTCCGATGACGTGCACGAAGCGGGCGACCATGGCCGGAAACGGGTGCGGCCCGCAGGCCGTGCCGAGCACGTAGTGGGTGTCCTCCATCGAGAAAGCCCAGTCGCGGAAGCACTCGTTGATCGCGTCCTTGAGGGTGGCGGTGCCGTCCTCGACGGAGATGACCTCGGCCCCGAGCTGCTCCATCCAGAAGACATTGGGACGCTGGCGCTCGACATCCTCCGCTCCCATGTAGACGGTGCACCGCAGCCCGAAGCGCGCCGCCATGGTGGCGGTGGCGACTCCGTGCTGTCCGGCTCCAGTCTCGGCGATCACCCGCTTCTTTCCCATGCGGCGGACGAGGAGTCCCTGCCCCATGACGTTGTTGATCTTGTGAGCGCCGGTCTGGTTGAGGTCTTCCCGCTTGAGGTAGAGAGAGGCACCGTCGAGTTCGGCAGAGAGGTTATCGAGACGGGTGATCGGGGTCGGCCGGCAGGAGTAGGTACTCATAACCCGGTGGAAGTCCTCCCAGAAGGAGGCATCCTCCGCGGCCTGGTAGAAGGCATCGGTGAGTTCGTCGAGAGTGGTGCGCAGAATTTCGGGGACGAAGGCGCCCCCGAACTCGCCGTAGTACCCATCCCGGCTGCCGGGGCCGATCAGGGAATCGAGAATGCTGCCGGCTATTGGCGGTGCGGACACTGGCTGGTAGCAGGCTTCAGCCGAGGCCTGCCCGCCTCAGGGCGTCTGCGAGCGCATTGCCCGCCACCTCGTTGTCGACTTCCTCGGCCTGACGCTTGCGGAACTCCTCGAGATTGCTGTCCGCCTCCACTTTCTCCGCCTGCTTCATGGAAAGGCGCAGCCGGCGGCGGCGGGAATCGACCTCGAGAACGGCGACCTTGACGCTGTCGCCGATGGAGACTACATCGCGAGGGTGGTTGACGCGGCGCTCGGCGAGTTCAGAAACGTGGACCATGCCGCGCACATTGGGCGCGAGTTCGACAAAGGCGCCGTAGTCCTCGACGGCGTCAACCGTGCCCTGCACGACTTCACCCTTCTCGAACTGCTTGCGCACCTGACCCCAGGGATCCTCCTCCAGCGCTTTGATCGACAGCGAGATACGCTCATTCTTGGGGTCTCCCAGATTCTTGGTCCTGATGACGCAGACGGTGATCTCCGCACCCTCCTCGACGACCTCCCGGGGGTGCTCGACGCGCTCGTGACGCATCTCCGAGACGTGAACCAGGCCCTCGACCCCGCAGCCGAGATCTACAAACGCCCCGAAGGACTCCAAGCGGGTCACCTTTCCCTGCAGCCGGGCCCCCTTTAGGACCTGCTGCCGGACCTCGGCGGCCGCCTTGTCGACATCCGCCTGCAGCAGGGCGCGGCGCGACAGCACGATGTTGCGTCCGTGGTCGCGGTAGCGCAAGATCCGGAACTGCAGCGTCTGCCCGCGGTACTCCTCGGTGCTCTTTACGGGACGTGTGTCGATCTGGGATTGGGGACAGAAGGCGCGGGTCCCCTGAATTTCGACACCGAGGCCCCATTTGTTCACCGCGGTTACTTTTCCCTCGACCGGCATTCCCGACTTGAAGGCTCGGTAGAGCATGTCCGCCTGCCGCTGATCCTTGCTCAGAAATCGGGACAGGACGATCTCCTCGTCCGTGCTGACGACGTAGGCCTCGAGCGGATCGCCGCTGCCGAAAACCATCTCTCCCTCGTCGTTCATCAGCTCGCTCGCCTGGATGACCCCTTCGCTGCGGCCTCCGAAGTCGACGAAAGCGTTTTCCCCTTTCACCTGTGAAAGCACGCCGCTGATTTTCTCACCAGGGACCAGTTCCTGCGTGCTGCCTATATCGGGAGAGGCATCGAGCATGGCGGCGAAATCCGCGGATTCCGAGCCGCCTTCCGCCTCTTCGACAGGGCCGCTCTCGGCGTTTCCCTGGTTCATCCCCTCGGGAGGCGGTATCTCCTCGGGCGGCGTGGACTCTCCCGCAGACCGGTCTGCCGACACGGCACTCTCGACCTTGGCGGTGGCTTCCGGGGCGCTCTCTTCTGGTTCTCCCGCCAGCTGGGCCGGAGCGGGGGCCTGGCCTTCCCGTTCCGGTTCTACTGTTGAAGGCTGATTCATCTGGACGCTTCCTCCCTTGCGGAGTCGGCCGAGGGGACAACGGTGGGGATCAGGTGAGAAGGAGTACCTTGCCCGTCGTGAGCCTGCCCTGAAGAGCGCGATGGGCGTCCGCGGCTTCGGCGAGCGGATAGCGGGCCCCTATGCGCAGGGTGAGCTCGCCGCTTTTTATCCAGTTCAGGACATCCCCTGCGCGCTGCAGAAGCTCGTCTCGGGTCAGGATATAGTGGGTCATCGTCGGCCGCGTCAGGAACAGGCTGCCCCCGGCGCTCAGGAGCTGGGGGTCGAAGGGCTCCACCGGACCGCTCGACTGCCCGTAGAGGACCATGTAGCCGCGGGGACGCAGCAGCTCGAGCCCCTTCCGGAAGGTCGTCCTGCCCACCGAATCGTAGATGACGTCCACCCCTTCGCCCGCGCTCAGCTCGCGCACTGCTTCTCCATACTCCACCTCGGTGTAGCGGATGACGTCGTCGGCACCCGCCTCGCGCGCTAGCTGCTCCTTCTCCTCCGTCGACACCGTGCCGATGACGCGAGCCCCGGCGCGCTTTGCCATCTGTACCAGCAGCAGGCCGACGCCCCCGGCAGCGGCGTGCACGACGGCGACCTTTCCCGCAGACAGGGGGTAGCTCCCGTGGGCGAGGTAGTGAGCGGTCATGCCCTGAAGCAGGGCCGCGGCTCCAGTCTCGATGTCCACCCCGTCCGGGATCGGCACCAATTGTTCTGCGTCGACGCAGGCGAGCTGCGCGTACGAGCCCATGACCCCGGCATAGGCGACGCGGTCTCCGGGCGAAACACTCTCCACACCGGAACCGACTTCCCGCACCACGCCGGCTCCTTCCATCCCGGGAGTGCAAGGCAGAGCTACGGGATAGAGACCTTCGCGGTGATAGGTGTCGATGTAGTTCAGCCCGGCCGCTTCGATCTCGATCAGGGCCTCCCCCTGCCCGGGAGCAGGATCGGCCACCTCTTCGTATCGCAGGACCTCCGCACCGCCTGTCTGGTGAAAACGCACCGCTTTCATCTCAAACCGCCTTCCAAACGTCCTTGCAGCTCGTGAGCGGACAGATTCCGCGACCGCTCATTCGTTGCTGCTGCGACCGCAACAGTCAACCTCCAGTAAATCCGAAACTTAAGGTCGAGACTGGTTTTCGACAATCGAGGATTCGGTGCTCGGTTGCCGCAGGAACAGCACCGGGCTGTAGGCCCCGAGCAGCCTGCGGCGCCACCAGTTTCCACTTTCTCCCCGCTCCTTCCGGTCGGCGAAGCGGTAGTCGTACAGCAATGCCCGCACGTACTTCGGGCGGGAATAGGGACTAGTCTCGATAAGGCCTGTCACCTCGGAGGAGCCCTGAAGCAACCGCGCCATCATGCGCTCGAACCAGGCGGCGCCCTGATAGGAGCGCAGGGCGGCGAACCACATCTGCCAGTCGAGCCTCGGCATGTGGGGGGCGACGAAGCCGGGAGCGCGCCCCGGATCCCCCGGCTTCCACTTGAATTCGTACGCCTGCCAATCTTCCCCGTCCATGCTGCCCTCGACGACGATCTCCGGCCGCTCGGTAGTCATGACGGCGAACAGCCCGTAGCTGTTGCTGAGGCGGAACGGCGCGAGGGCCCGCCGCGTCTCTGCGAGAAATGAGGGCCTGGAGACCGGCAGACCGACCGTGGCCGCCAGCTGCATGCTGCTGAGGAGCAGCAGAAGCAGGATCAGGGGCGGGACCAGGTACTTCCAGGGGAGTCGCCGCCTGTGAGGACCAGACGGCGGCCCCGGTTGCGGTGCGCCCGTGGACGGCGATTCCCCCGGTACGAAACGCCTTAAAAGGCGGTCATCGAGCAACGGCACGCAGAGGAGGAGTACGAGCAGGTTGAAGTACCCGTAGTTGCCGGTCGCCACAATGACGACCTGCAGCAGGGCGAAGGCGGCCGCCGCGACCAGGCGGGCACGGCACCCGGCGAAGATCGCGAACGGGACGATCAGTTCGATGGCGAACGTCGCCAGCACCTCGCCGCTGTGAAACCACTCCGGGAGGTTATGGGCGTACCAGCTCGTCCAGGACGGCAGCGGCTGCGTCTCGTAGTGGAAGTCCAGGGCGCGCAGATCCCGCCAGGCAGCGTCGCCGCTGGCGAGCTTGACGAACCCGGAGGAAAACATCAGCCGGAACTGCAGCCAGCGCAGCAGCCACAACACCTGCCGCGACGGAGCTGGCCATACCCATTGCGGCCGCCACGATCCGGGCGACCAGAGAATGGCGAGGAAGCCCGTCTCGAGCAGCAGCAGATCCCACTGAAACGACAGGAATATCTGACCGGCGGTGAACAAGGACAGGTACAGCGCCCAGAGTCCTGCCGCGGACACCGCAGGGGCTGCCCCAGCGAGCAGGGTGAGGGCGAGAGCCACCCCGAGTCCGCACTGGATGTCGAGAGCGGCGTCCCCGGAGCCCACCCAGCAGAGTGTCGGAACCCGCAGCCAGGCCGCGTCCCCGAGCAGCGACCCAGCGCGATCGAGGTACTCCCTCACCGGCAGGATTCCCCGTTTGCCGACCAGCCCGTGTATCTGCACCCAAAGCGAACTGAAGGCGATCAGGTACACGACGGCGAGCAGGCGAAGGAACAGAGCCCTTACCAACGCGCATCCCCGTTCTTCGGACGGTGGTATCAGCCGCCAGATCCCCTTGCTTCGGATCATCGGTTCAGGCCGGAAACCGAGACCAGGGCGCCGCTGCCCCTGCCCGGATCCGCGCACCCGATGAGGAGCTTCAGGGCGCGACCTGATCCCCCGGTGCCGGTTCCGAGAACGGCCACGCCGGTAACCCGGGTCCCCCGATCCAGGCGAAGGCGCCAGTGCATCCCTTGCAGTTCCTGCCCCCGCTGGAAGAAAGCGGTCACCCTGCCGTCGACGGTGGCGGCGATCAGCAGGTCGCGGCTGCCGTCGCGCACCGCGGACAGGCTCAGCAGCCGCCGCGCCTCGGCATCGGCCGGCCGGGAGAAGGAGAGCTCGGGACCGCGGTTGGCCATGGCGTACACGTCGAGCCGGCCGCCGATCTCCTCCACCCCGGTCTCGACAACCAGTTCGCCGAGGCCGTTGCCGTCGAGATCGGCGAAACAGAGGTCTCCGACGTGGGCACGCAACGGCGTGTCGGAGAGCAGCCGCCAGGAACCGTCCGCGGACACCGAGGCGACCCGCAGAAGGGTGCTTGCGCCCCCCTCCCCCGAAGCTTCCCTCCAGGTTTCCACCCAGGCGATCTCGACTTCGCCGTCCCCGTCGACATCCATGCAATCGACGCGATTCACCCCCCCTGCAGCCGCTCCAGGGAAAGCGGGTAAGCCGGGATGGGGTACAGGGACGAGGCTGCCATCCCGAACTGCAATGACTGCCAGCTCACCGCCGCCGGCGACGACTAGCTCCTCTCTCCCGTCGCCGTCGAGGTCGGCGCCGGCAACGTCCCTGACAGCGTCGAACATCGAGGTTGCAAGGGGCGCCGAGGACGCGTCCGGCAGCACCTCGAGACGGAAGATGTCCCGGTCCCGAGACAGGAAGGTCCCCACCCGCCCCCCTACAGCGAGCTCGGCATCCCCGTCGCCGTCGATATCTACCAGGGCGATGCGCGGCGCCCCTATCTCCATGTCCGGGCGCAAGTTCGTCCAGTCTATGGCGCTCGCGGAAGCGGCGAAACCTGCGGCGATCGCGGTCGGAAGAAGAAGCGTCTTCATGTCATCTCGATTGCGGGGAGTTGAGAGGCCAGCCGCGGGTATCGATGTGGATCCAGGGGTTTGCCCGACCCTCGATCGTCAGCGAGGCCGGCTCGAGGAAGCTGACGTCGAGAAACTTCGCCAGGTTGAAGAGGTCCTGGGCCGTCTGTGGCGACGGGGCGCGTATGTCGACCGCGTCTCCGTACATGTGGCGGCTGAACAGGGCGCCGCCTATTTCCGCGTTGTACTCCGGACTGCGGAAGGTCGAGGAAAGCACCAGCGGCCCCCCCCATGCATAGCGCAGCTCCTGGGCGTAGAAGGCGATCTCGGGATCGACATAGATGCTGAGATCGCCGTTGCGCTCGGGAAGCCGGACGTACTCTGCCAGCTTGAAATTTTCGCTTACCTGTTGCTGTCGCAACGCTTCCGACAACGACTCGACATCGATGAAGAACTCGACCGGCCGGTAGTGGACGCGGCGCTCGCTGCCGAACGGAAAGAGGTCGCCCTCCTCGTCGGGGTACGACTCGGCCAGTGGACTGTTTCCGGAAAGGCCCTCGAGCCTCAGGCCGCTCGGAAAGATCACACGGTCGGAGTATGGAGGATCGGACGGTCCGACCACAGGACGGCTCACGTCGGAAATCTCCCCTGAGCGGGCACGCAACTCCTCGAGGGAGTCGACCAGTCTCTCTCTGCCCTGATCGCACGCCGCGGCGGCGAGGGCAGCAGCGCAGAGTGCGGCCGCGGCCGAGCCGTTCACAATGCTACTCCCCCTCGAGCACCTTGATTGCACGGCTGGCCATGAAGCGCACGCCGGAGTCCTCGTCCCTTTCGGCGAGCCTGCGCAAGACCGGCCGGGCCGCCGGGTCCCCCAGCTCGCCGAGGGCCATGGCCGCGTGTTTGCGAACGTGCTGGTTGTCGCTTCCGGTGAACTCGATCAGCCTGTCGTACGCCCTGGCAGCACGCAGCCTGCCGAGGCCGACCATGGCGGCGTTGGCCACCGAGTAGCTGGTGTCGTCGAGGGCTTGCATAAGGAAGGCGACCGCAGTGGTGTCGCCGATCTCGCCGAGGGCGTGCGCCGCGCCGATGCGGACCCAGGAATCCCGGTGCCGCAGCTGTTCGGCAACCGCACCGATCTCAGCGCTCGCCTCGAGCTTGCCGAGGGCGTCGAGTACGCGCAGCACCACCGACGGGTCGGCATCCCCGAGAAGGGCGGCGAGCGGTTTCTCCGCCCTTGGGCCGAAGCTCAGCAGCGCCACCTCGAAATCGATCCACTCTTCCCCGCCGCGCTGTTGGAAGAGCAGGACCAGCAGCGGTATGACGATGGTATCCCCGGCGGCGACCCCGCGGTTGATCGCGGACCTGACGGCCGCGGTGTTGGCGGGATTTCCATACTCTCTGGCGAGAAAGGCCGGATCACGGGAAAACAGGTGCCGCGCCAGAAGCTGGCGCACGGAGTCGGATGACGAAGGGCTGAGAAACCGGCGCCGGAACTCCGTGGCCGGATCGCGCCTCCTCTCCTCTCCTGCACCACCGCCCCGGGGAGCGGAATTTGCCGTTCCCCGGGCAGCCTCGGCCGTGGGCTTCCCGCCTTCGTCCTGTCCTTCACTGCAGCCTCCCCAGACGATCGACAGGAACGCTGTCAGCAGCAGCGCGCCCCCCACCTTCGAGGAGGGAATCGGGCGCCCTGCCGTTTCTTGACCACCTGCCGGACCGGGCCTAGGCTTGGCTCCTCTCAGGCAGCCCTTGTTCGCACACACACTCACCAAGATACCCACCATGGCCAGGAAAAAGCTCAACCTGCTGTTCTTCGGCGTCGACAGCCTGCGCGCCGACCACATGAGTTGCTACGGGTACGAACGCCTGACGACTCCGCACATCGACCGGTTCGCCTCGCAGGGAGTCCTCTTCGAGCGCAACTACGCCCCCCACATCCCGACCACCTCGGCCTACACGTCGATGCTCAGCGGACGCGACTGCTTCTCGACGACGGTGGTCGCCCTGCGCCACAAGACCGAGGTGCCCGCCGACGTTCTGACCCTTCCCCGGATACTCGGCGAACACGGGTACAACACCACCGGCGTCGGCGGGGACAATGTCGGCATGCGCGGCTTCGACAGCTACCTCGAGTACGCAGGCTGGGGCAGCTGGGCCGAGGGACGCAGCCCCAAGGCGGAGAACCTCAACGAGGTCGCGGTCCCGGAGCTCGAGCGCCTCGCCGCCGCAGGGAAGCCGTTCTTTCTCTTCCTGCGGCACATGGACCCGCACGCTCCCTACCTGCCTCCCGCCCCGTTCGAGCGCCTGTTCTACAGCGGCGACGAGCTCGACCCGGAGAACAAATCGATGGAGCCGGTCTGGGCTTTCAAGCCGTTTCGCGATTTTTTCGCCCAGTGGATGCCCCCCGGCCTGACGGACGCCGAATACGCCGTCGCCCAGTACGACGGCGCCGTCGCCTACATGGACGCCTGTATCCAGCGACTCCTGACCCGTCTCGACGAGCTGGGACTGCGGGAGGACACCCTGGTGATTTTCAACGGCGATCACGGCGAGACCCTCTACGAGCACGAGTGCTGGTTCGATCACCACGGCCTCTACGAGAACACCTTGCACGTGCCCCTGATCATGCGGCTTCCCCGACGACTCCCTGCCGGCAGCAGGGTTTCGGGGTTCTCGCTGCACCAGGATCTCATGCCCACGATCCTGAAGCTGCTGGGAATCCCGGCCCGCAGAATCCCCTTCGACGGCAGCTCGCTGCTGCCGCTGATCGCCGGGGAAAAGCCCTCGAACTACTCGGATTTCTACATCACCGAGTGCACCTGGATGCGCAAGCACGGGTGGCGTAGTCCGGAATGGAAGTTGATCCAGGCGCTCGAGCCCGACTTCCACTTCAAACCGGAGCTCGAGCTCTACAACCTCGTGCGCGACCCTCTCGAGCTCGACAACCTCGCCGACAGGGAGCCGGACATCGTCGCCACCCTGCGCGGCAGGATGGAAAGCTGGGTTGCCAGGAGGGAGCGCGAGACCGGGCGCACCAATCCCATGTACACCAACCTCGAGTGGCACGGAACCGGCCACCCTGGTCCATTCGAGAGCTCACAGCAGGCGTACGACACCCTCCACATCGGCTCCGTCAAGGCTGCCGACCGCCTGCAGGCGGGAAAACACCGAACCGCCAGGAGCGAGGGAAAGCGGAAAAAAGCGGGCTCCCGCCCATAGAGTGGCTAAGCTGCATCCGGAAAGGGGGGTAGGCGGAACTTCCCCTGATCCCGGATGCCGCATTCGCGGTCGGTCCGTTCTTCCGACGCGGTGAAACTTCTGCGGTTCTGCGGGAGGAATCTCTACAGGCTGGCTGCGAAGTCGCGCATGAAATCGGCGAGGGCCCGGCAACCCTCTTCCGTCATGCCGTTGTAGAGTGAGGCGCGCAGTCCCCCTAAGGAGCGATGGCCCTGCAGCCCGACGAATCCCTGCTGCTCGGCGGCAGCTGAAAAGCGGCTCCGCTGCTGCGGGTCCGAGAGGTCGAAGGTGACGTTCATCGCCGACCGCGAGGAAGGCTCGGCTAAGCCCCGGTACACAGGATTGCCATCGATGACGTCGTAGAGGATGCGCGCCTTGCGGTCATTGCGCCTTTCCGCGGCGTCGAGACCGCCGGACCCCTCCAGCCACCCGAGGACGAGATCGAGCACGAACACGGCGAACACCGGGGGGGTGTTGTAGAGAGAGGCGGCACCGGCATGGGTCGAATACCGGAAGATCGCCGGGATCGAATCCTCCTCCCTCGAGAGGAGGTCGCGGTGCAAAAAAACCAGCGTGCACCCGGCGACTCCGGCGTTCTTCTGGGTGCCGCCGTAGGCCACTCCGACCCGCTCCCAGGAGACGGGCCGCGCCAGCAGGTCCGAGGTGAGGTCGACGGCCAGCGGAACCTCGCCGCTGTCCGGGTAACCGCAGTACTGGGTGCCGACAATGGTGTTGTTGCTGGTCAGGTGGAGGTACTCTGCGTCGGCCTCGAGGCGGAGAGAGTCCTGCCCCGGGATGTAGCTGTATCCCCTGTCGGCGCTAGAAGCGGCGATCCTCGTCTTCCTGCCGAGACGCGCGGCCTCGGCCTTGGCCTTCCGCGACCAGGAGCCGGTATCGATGTAGTCGGCCGAGCGCGCCCGGCGCAGCAGGTTCATCGGCACCATGGCGAACTGCTGCGAGGCCCCTCCTCCCAGGAACAGTACTTCGATGTCGTCCGGGATCCCGTAGAGCGCCCGGCACCGCGCCAGGGCGCGGTGGTGGATCTCCTCGTACTCGGGGCTGCGGTGGCTGATCTCGACGATCGAAAGACCCTCGGAACTGGAGGCAAAGTGGCCCCCTATCTGCTCCCTGACAGATTTCGGCAGCAGCGCGGGACCAGGGGAGAAATTCAAGCTGAAGGACTCCCCGGCACCGGCCCCGACGCCCTCCATCGCCAGGAGCGGGTCTGCCCTCGTCACACGTGCTCCTGCAGGTCGAAAACCTGCTCCATCAGGGCCCACCACTCCCCTGCCTTTGCCTCCGGCACGCGCTCCTGGAAGGTCCTCATCAGTTCGTCCCATCCCGCGGCCCTGGGATTCTGTTCGATGTAACGCGGAAAATCGACGTCGGGATCGAACTCGTCGACAGCCGTCATGTACATGAACATGCGGCGGCCAAGGAGGAAGATTTTCATGTCGGTGATGCCGACTTCCCTCAATCCCTGCAGCGGCTCGGGCCAGGGGTTTCGGTGGTAATCCTTGTATTCCTCAATGGTCCGGGCATCGTCGACGAGATTGAGGGTCAGTGCGTATACCTTCACGATTCAGCTCCGTTTCAGCTCTGGCCGGACAGCGGCGATTGTCGCGAGCCTAGTAGGAGAGGAGGTGGGCGGGCAGGTGGTCGGCGCGGTTCAAGTACTCGACCACGACCCCGTCATCGAAGTCGATTCTCGTGATCGCGGTGTTCTCGTGGTGGTACTGCAGACCCCAGCTCGGCAGGTGATTCGCCAGCGCCTTTATCAGGGCGCTCATGAAATCGCCGTGCGACACGACCCCTACCCGCAACGGCTCGCCGGAACGGGCGGTGAGCTCCGCGGCCGCGGCAAGGGCCCTGCCGCGGCCCTCTCCCGGGGTCTCCTTGGCGCCCAGCCACCAGCCGCGATCCCCGATACCGTCGCACGCGAAACCGGAAAACCGACCGGTGATCTCCTCCCGGGTGCACCCCGGGAAACCTGTGGCCGTGCCGTCATCGTTGTCGAGGAAGATCCCCCCGATCTCGTGAACGTCGGCCCAGACCTTGGGGGTCAATCCCAGGGCCCGGGCGATCGGTTCGGCTGTCTGCAGAGCCCTGATCATCGGGCTGCAGCAGAGCTCGTCGAGCTTCGGTCCGCTGTCGCGCTCGGACCCCCTCAGATGGCCGCCGGCGGCGAGGTGGGCGGCGACGAGCCGCGCCTGCTCTACACCCCGTTCCGTAAGTTCTGGATCGGCGACTCGAGCGGTGACGTCTTTCAGGGCGTTGTTGAACGACTGCCCGTGGCGGATCAGGAACAGTTGCATGCGGTCGCGATGGATGCTTGACACCCGGATAGGGCAAATCTACAATCCCCCGCCTTCCGCAGCGGAAAATTGGCGATTCAGATTGGCCATTAAGTAAGAACGAAAATGAATATTACTGTAACGCGTGGTGAAATTCAAAAGCGCAAGGAGCCGGCGCTGATCGTCAACCTGTTCGAGGGCGTCGAGCGGCCGGGAGGAGCCACCGGCGCCGTCGACCGGGAGATCGGGGGGCTGATCGGCAGGGCGGTTGCCGACGGGGATTTCGCCGGCAGGAAGAACGAGACCTTGTTGCTGTACACCCATGGCCGCATCGAGGCGCCCCGCGTCCTCGTCGTCGGACTCGGCAGGAAGGAATCGTTCGGCGCAGAGACCGCGCGCCAGGCCGCGGGAACCGCGGCGGCAGCGCTCCAGGACCTCGGGGTCGAGAGAGCGGCAACCATACTCCACGGCGCGGGCGAGGGCGGGATCGAGGTGGAGGCGGCGGCCCAGGCGGTCGCCGAGGGGAGCATCCTCGCATGTTACCGCTTCGACCAGTACCAGACCCGGGAAAGAAAGCCCTCGCGGCTGCGCGCCCTCGCCATCGTCGAGTTCGACCAGTCGAAGCTCGCCCCCGCCCGCCGCGGGAACAGGACAGGCCGCGCCATTGCGGAAGCCGCTTCCCTTGCCCGCGACCTCGCCAACCACCCCGGCAACACGGCAACCCCGACCTACCTGGCGAGTATCGCCCGCAGGATCGCCCGCAACCGCAGTCTGCGCTGCCAGGTGCTCGACGAAACCGGCATGCGCCGGTTGGGCATGGGGGCGCTGTTGGGGGTGACCCGCGGCAGCAGCGAACCTGCGCGGTTCATCGTGCTGGAGCACGGAGGAGCCAAGGGCGGCAAACCCCTGGTCTTCGTCGGCAAGGGGGTGACCTTCGACAGCGGCGGCATTTCACTGAAGCCGGGCGACCGCATGGGCGACATGAAGTTCGACATGTCAGGAGCCGCGGCGGTGATCGGGGCGATGCAGGCGGTTTCAGACCTCGATCTTCCCCAACACATCGTCGGCCTGGTGCCGGCGACGGAGAACCTCCCCGGGGGAAGAGCGTTCAAGCCCGGGGACGTCCTCAAAACGATCACGGGGAAAACCATAGAGATCGACAACACCGATGCCGAGGGGCGGCTCATCCTCGCCGATGCACTCGGGTACGCGCGCCGGCTGAAACCGGCCGCCATCGTCGACCTGGCGACCCTGACCGGTGCCTGCGTCATTGCCCTGGGATCGCACGCCGCGGGCATGCTTGGAAACGACGAAGAACTCAAGGAGAAAGTGCTGGAAGCGGGGGAAGAGACCGGTGAGCGCGTCTGGCCGCTGCCGCTGTGGCCGGAGTACCGGGATCAGATCAAGAGCCAGGTTGCGGACATGAAGAACACCGGTGGGCGCTCCGGGGGGGCGATCACCGCAGCGGCCCTCCTGCAGGAGTTCGTCGACTCCCCCTGGGTCCACCTCGATATCGCCGGCACCGCTTGGACCACCCGGACAAATCCCTACATACCCAAGGGGGGCGTCGGCTTCGGGGTCCGTCTGCTGACCCGGCTCGCCAGGGACTGGAAGCAAGCCGGATAGGGCGCCCCGCTTGCCCTTCTCCAGCCGGGTGCGATGATCCTTTCCGACGCGGCCATTCGCGACCTGCTCTCCACCGGAGAGCTGGGGGTCGATCCCCACACCCCGGACCAGATTCAGCCCGCTTCCATCGACCTTCGCCTCAGCGATCACTTTCTCAAGGTGGACGAGAACCGCCTGGAGGCAATGCGGCTCGATCAGGAGATCAGCTACCAGGAGCTGCACCAGGAAGAAATCGTGATTCCGCCGCACTCCTTCCTGCTGGCGGCGACCCTTGAGTCCATCCGGCTGCCCGACAACCTGACCGCCTTCGTCGAGGGGCGCAGCTCCATCGGCCGCATCGGCCTCTTCATCCAGAATGCCGGCTGGGTCGATCCCGGTTTCTCCGGCACCCTGACCCTGGAGCTGTTCAACGCCAACAGGCTGCCGATTCGGCTGTGTAGAGGCAGGCGCATCTGCCAGCTGGTGTTCGCCCGCCTCGACCGCTCCACCTCCAACCCCTACAGCGGCAAGTATCAATTCCAGAACAAGGCCACCGGCAGCCGCATCGCCCTGGACTGCGACCGCTGAGCGCCTGAACCCGCGTATTCCCGCGGGGACACCGCCGCTCCCGCAAGCGCAATGAATCTTCCGGAATGGCAGGTCCCCACCCTGTCCGGGCGCAGCCGGGCCCTTGCCGCCGTGGCCTTGCTGGCCGCGGGTCTCGCCGGCTGGTTCGTCGCCGACAGTTTCGACGTGCTGATCGCCTTCTCCCACGAACGCCTGCGGGCCGCGGTCGAAGATCCGCGCTGGCAGCCGGAGTGGGGCTTCGGGGGCCAGCTGTTCACCGCGCTCGCCGCGGTCGCCCTCCTCCTTGCTACGCGCTCGGCGAAGTCCGGTCCGCGTGGTGTCGATCCCCTCCTTCCCGCGGCGGGACTCGTCTTGACCCTGCTCCTGCTCCGCCTCCTCGCCCTGTGGAACCCGGTCACCGACCTGTTTCCCTGGCTGACCCTGTTGTGGTCACCGCATGCCGGCTGGGCGCTTGCGGGAGCTTGCTGCATCGCCGCAGCCAGGGGGCTGGACGCCTCGGGCGAGAGCTGGTCGAACCGTTTCCGCCAACGAATCCGGGCCCTGCCCGACTCCGGCATCGCCGCGGCAGTCGCCTGCATCGCCTTCCTGATCTACGCGGCGTACGGCATCTACATCGGACAGATGACCATGCTGCACGGGGACGAGGGGCATTACCTGAGGGTGACCCAGAGTCTGCTTCGCGACGGCGACTTCGATCTCACCGACAACCTCAGCAACAGCGACGTTACGGAATACCATTCCCTTCGGTTCGCCGTGCACAAGGCCCCGGCCTCGCCGCCGGGAAAGATCCACTCGGTTCATCCGATCGGGCTCTCCCTCCTGCTCGTTCCCGCCTATTGGACCGGACTGGAGCTCTGGGCCAACCCCAGGCTGGCATGCATCCTGTTCATGAACCTGCTGACCGCGACATCCTGCGGGCTCGCCTACCTGTGGCTCGTGCGCCTGGGACTGTCCCGCTTCGCCGCCCTGTCCAGCGTCGCCGCGGCCGCAACCACGATTCCGCTTTTTATCTACAGCGCCCAGCTTTACCCCGAAGTCCCCGCCCTGCTGGCAACGCTATTTTCTCTCGTGCTGTTCAGCCACTGGCTCCAGCCGGGGAGAGGCTACTCCCGCCTGCCCGCGGAGCCCGTCCTGCTGCCGTGCCTGGCCCTCATCCCGTCCTGCCTGGTCCTTCTGCACCCGCGCTACGCCCCCCTCGGCATGCTGCTGGGGGGGCTCGTCTCCCTGCAGGCTTTCTTCAGCACCAGGAGAAAGGCTGTCATGGCGGGGGTGATCGCCGCTGCCGGCGCCTCCCTTGCTGGAGTCCTGGCCTTCCACTTCGCTTTTACCGGCGACTGGATGGGCTCCTTCCGCCCCGGCAACGCCTGGGACGAGAACGCCCTCGAGCCGGCGACCTGGCTGGTCTCTCTTCCCGGCCACTGGCTGCACCGCACCAAGGGACTGGTCAACAACTCCCCCGTTTTTCTCGTCGCTGTTGCCGGAATCCTGGCGCTGGTCCGCGCCCGAGACCGGCGCCTGTTGGTGGTCGCCGCTCTGTACACGGCCACCGCGGTTACGAACGGCATCCATCCGAGCTGGGAATTCGGTTTCTGCCCGCCCGCGAGATTCCTGGTGACCGCCCTGCCGGCCCTGCTCCCCTGCCTCGCTGCGGGAATCGCCGCCCTGTCGAGGTCCGCGGTCGCCGTCGCCGCCTACCTGCTCGGTCTGGCGGTCAGTTGGGACAGCATTGCTTCCGCGCTCGTGTTTCCCGAGGGATCATATCAGGGGGACCACCTAGACTTCCGGGAAATGGCCGCCTTTTACCCGTTCTCCATCCATTTCTTCGAGGGCGGGATCACAGGCATACCGTATCTCGCGATATCGTTCTGGCTTGGTCTGCTGATTCTTTTCGGTGCTGGCGAAATCTTCCGGCGACGCGAAGCCCGCCTCGTTATCGCCGGTCTCGCAGCTCTCGTGCCGGTCGCCTGGGGGTATGCGGACGCTGCAGGTGCTTCAATCCGGACGCACGGCTCCCCTATGATGGGAATTTTGACGGAGGTTGCAGGCGGCGGCATCAGTTCCCGGCGGTACTCCCGGATTCTGCATGCTGGATTCTACAAAACCGAAACCGGAAGCGAGCAGGACGGCCGCTACTCGGCAAATGGCCCTTCGGATCCCCCCGGCCTGCTGGCCTCGTACCGCTTGGCGATGCTGCATCCGGGGGTTTACCGGGCCGAGGTTCCGGTGGTGTCGCGCGGCCGAACCGGGAAGGCTCCACACACCGCGGTGGTCAGCTATCGCGATGTCCTTCCTGCCACACAGCACTGGGAACAGCGGCTGTTCATGCTCATGGGGGCCGAGCAGGATACGAGCCTTTTCAAATTCCATTTCTATCTTGACAAGCCCCATATCGGATACGCTTGGTTCCTGTTTTCAGGAGCCGGAGAGCTGTCCCTGGGCCCCTTGGTATTCACCATGCTTCCGGTTCGCCTGGACCTCGACGACGACGAGGTTCAGGTCTTCGACGAGCAGCACCGCCTGGGGTCGGACGACATGGTCCTGGTCGCCACGGACCCTCTCGACCAGGGGCGCTACCTCCTCGACCTGCGGCTCAGCGGCTCGACGCTGCCGGTGCTGTTCGAGCGCCGGGCGGAGCCGATTTTCGCCGCGGTCTTCACTGCGGGCAGCGCGGATTACGAGGCAGTCGAACAGACCGCCCGGCGCTGGTTCTCGGAGAACCGCACTCGCCCCGAGCTGATTGCCGGGTTCACCACCCCTGTCGCCGAGGGGGTATTCTCCCCTGCCTGGCTGTCGATTCCGTTCACCGGCGAAGCGTACCGGCTCGGCTTTTCACTCGCAGGCACGCAGCGACTGCTGGTTGCGATCAAGTACAAGGGCGACCGCGAGATCCACGTCGACGGGGTCGGGATACGAAAGCAGAAACTCCGCCACCAACCGAGAAAAGCAGGTTGACCGGGAGACCAAAGATGATCGATGCCGGTGAAATACATCGAGAATGCCTCGTCGTGGATTCGCACAACGACAGCACCGTCGGCCATATCCGCCGCGGCAACATCGGACTGGCGGGAGAGCCGTCCGCTGAACGCAGCCGTAGCGGCGGCGCCATTCGCCACCTGCGGGAGCAGATCGACCCTGCCGTCTCCCCGTTGCAGGTCGATATACCCCGGATGCGCAAGGGCGGCATCGATGCCGCCTTTTTCGCCGTCGACGTCACCAACGCCTGGGACAATTACCTCCTCTACGCCCTCGACGGGCTGGCCTGGCTCAAGCGGGAGATCGCCTCTCACGGCGACGACATCGAGCTTGCCCTCACCGCCGGGGCCATCACCGCGGCCAGGGAACGGGGCAGGATCGCCGCGCTGCTCGCCGTGGAGAACAGCGACGCCCTGCAGCGCAGCGTACAGATCATCGACTCCCTGTACGACATCGGCGTGCGCACCATGACACTGACCCACAGCACGCGCTCCCACGCCGGGGACGGCTGCGAGGTTGTCGGGGGCGGCGGCCTCACCGGGTTCGGCCGCGAGGTGGTCGCCGCGATGAACCAGTGCGGTATGCTGATCGACGTGTCGCACCTGAACGACGCCGGGTTCCGGGACGTTCTCGAGCTGTCGAGCGACCCGGTGGTTGCTTCCCACAGCTGCTGCCGCAGGCTCTGCGGGCATCCGCGCAACCTGACCGACGATCAGCTCCGCGCCCTCGGCGAAATGGGGGGCGTCGTCGGCCTGACCTTCGTGCCCCAGTTTCTCGCCGGGGAGAACCCCGGCCTGTCCCACCTGCTCGACCACATCGAGCACGCCGTCTCCGTGGCAGGTTCCGGTGCGGTCGGGCTCGGGTCGGATTTCGACGGCGGCGGCACACTGCTGGAGAGCGCCGCGGATTTCCCGCGCATAACCGCCGGACTCGTCGAGCGCCGGTACGGAGAGGAGGCTCTGGCAGGCATTCTGGGCGGAAACCACCTGCGCCTGCTCTCAGCTGTCATCGGGTGACCGGTCGCTGCCGGTTCCTGCTTGCCCCCGGTCTCTCCGGGCAATCGACGCCTCGCCAGGGGGACCATGGAGCCTGAGTGTCCCGAGACACTCGTGCCCGGGCTTGCCGCTCTGCAGTCTCCCGGCATCGGGGGGTAAGGCTACAACCGGAACAGGGGGTGCCCGGCTGCTGCCCTTCTCTGCTGCAAAAAGCAGCCCGCCCCGCGGTTCAGAGCGAGTACAGCTCCCCGTACTTGGTTTCCAGGTATGCGATCAGGGGAGCGGTCGACAGTGGCTCGCCTGCGACCTCTGCGACCAGCTCCCCCGCGGTGAGCCGGGACCCCCGGGAATGGATGTTGTCGCGCAGCCAGCCCAGCAGTCCGGCGAACTCCCCGCGGCGCACGTCCTGCATCAGGCCGGGCATCTGGCGGCGGGCGCAATCGAAGAACTGGGCTGCGTACAGGTTGCCCAGCGAGTAGGTCGGGAAATAACCGATCGCTCCGGAAGACCAGTGGATGTCCTGGAGCACGCCGACGGCGTCGTTTTCGGGACGGATGCCGAGAAAATCTTCCATGCGGTCGTTCCAGCGCTCCGGCAGCTCGGCCACGGCGAACTCTCCGCCGACCAGCTGCTGCTCCAGCTCGAAACGGAGGAGGATGTGCAGGTTGTAGGTCACCTCGTCCGCCTCGACCCGGACAGGGGTCGCCTCGACGTGATTGACCGCGGCGTAGAACTGCTCGAGTCCCACGGCCTCGAGCTGCCGGGGGAAGCGGCTCTTCAGCTTCGGCAGGTAATGCTCCCAGAACTCGCGGCTGCGCCCGATCATGTTCTCCCACAGGCGCGACTGCGACTCGTGGATGCCGAGGGAGACGGCCTGGCAGAGGGGCGTTCCCATCGCCTCCTGCGGCAGGCCCTGCTCGTACAGCCCGTGGCCGCATTCGTGGATGATACCGAACAGGGACTCGGCAAGGGCGCAGGAGCTGTAGCGCGTCGTCAGGCGGACGTCGGTCGGAGCCAGAGCGGAGCAGAAAGGGTGAACGGAGACGTCGAGCCTGCCCGCCTCCAGGTCGAAACCGAGAGCGGCCAGGACCTCGCGCCCGAACTCCTCCTGGGCTTCGGGCGGGAAATCGCGGTCGAGCAGGTCCGGCCTTGGTCTCCCCTTTGCCAGGATCGCCTCGACCAGAGGCAGCAGCCGGTCGCGCAGTTCTCCGAGCAGGGGCGCGACCTCCTCGACCCGCGCCTGCGGCTCGTACTCGTTAAGGAAGGCGTTGTAGATCGAGCCCTCGTGCCCGACCAAGTCTGCGACCATCCCCTGCAGCTCGAGAATCCGGGTCAGCCAGGGGGCGAACATTCCGAACTCGGATTTTTGCCGCGCCTCGACCCAGGCCTCGTGAGCGCGAGCCTGCGTCTCCGAGAGCTCGACGACGAGCTGCCGCGGGATCTTCAGGGCCCGGTCCTGCTCGCGCTCGACCAGGCGCAGGTTGGCTGCGGCGTCCGCTTCGAGGGAATCCCCCGACAGCTCTCCCACGAGGTCGACGAGGGGAGCCGAGGTCAGCTTCTCGTGATACAGCCCGGCGAGGAGGCCGATGCTGCGCGCCCGCTCAGCGGCGCCCCGCCGCGGCATGCAGGTCTCCTGGTCCCAGCTCAGCAGGGCGCGGGCGTGGGCGAAACCGGTCAATTCTCGGGCGAGGCGCAGGAACTCCGTATACTTGGGGCTCACTTGCGGCACCATTCCAGAGAGGCTTCGAGTCATGAAAATCGCGCGAGCGGAAGAAATCGTTCTCAACATCCCATTCTATGCCGAACACGTAACCCGCGCCATGCAGAGGGCGTTGACCCATAACGAGCGGGTGCACGTCTACCGGGTGGAGCTCGACGACGGCAGCGTCGGCTACGGAGACGGCGGCGGCGGCGACCTCGGACGCCTGAACGGAGCCAACCCGCTGGCGGTCATGCAGGACGACGGCCTTGGGCAGGGACTGCAGATGGCGGTGGTCGATGCCGTGGGCGGCGCCACCGGAACCCCTGCCCACGCCCTGATCGGCACCAGGCTCCGGGACCGCTGCCCGGTTTCCTGGTGGGACATCGACATGTCCCCGGCGGACTGGACCCTGGAGGCGAAGGAGTCGGTAGCCCGGGGATACACCTGCTTCAAGATGAAGGCGCGGCCCTGGTGGGACATCGTCGAGCAGGTGGAAACCGTGAGCGAGGTGGTGCCGGCGGATTACAGGTTCGATATCGATTTCAACGGCTTTCTGCTCAATCCGGCGCGCGCTGAAGTGATGCTGCAACGCCTCGACGAGGCAGCCAACGTCGGCATGTACGAAAGCCCCTTCTACCTCGCCAACGACCCCACCGGCGCCCGCATCCTGCGCGAGCGCGTGCGCAAACCGATCGTCGAGCACTTCCGCGAAGAGGTGCTTCACGCCCACTGCAGCGACGGCTTCGTCGTCGGCGGGGGCATCTCCGGTTGCCGGACGCAGAACGCCCTGGCGGCGAGCTTCAACAAGCCGTTCTGGCTGCAGCTGGTCGGAACCGGACTGACCACCGCCTTCGCCGTGCAGCTCGGCTCGACCCTGTCGCACGCGCAACTGCCCTACATAACCTGCAGCGAGCTCTGGGAGCACGACCTGCTGAGCGAACGTCTCAAGATCGTCGACGGGTACGCGGCAGTTTCGGACGCCCCCGGGCTGGGGGTCGATGTCGACGAGTCCGCCATCGAGCGCTATCGCGTCGATCCCGGGGCGCCGATTCCGACGAGCCAGTACCGGGAGCGTAAGCGCATTCTGCGGATCAGCTGGCCAGGGGCCGGTGGCGGCAGGCGCACCCTGGATTTCACCGACGAATCGCAATACCAGCAGGCCTTCTACAAGGGCAGCATCCCAGGGTTCGAGCGCGGCGTCGGCCTGGAAGTCATAGAGGACGACGGCAGCCGCGGCTTTGCCAGGGAGCACGAGAAACTGCTCGCCTCGGGGCGCTAGTGCCTGCAGGGCCGTCGCAAAGGTCCCGATCGATACCCGGACAGGACTGGTGGGGCTGCCGCGTTCGCAGGCAAAGGCAGCGAGCTGAAATCCGGCGCAGTCGAGAATCGCGCGTCAGGCTGCGCGGGGCCCCTGCGGCGGGCTACAGATCTTCGTAGGCAGTCAGACGGTAGCCGATACCGACGTAATCGAGAAGCCGCGTAAGGCTGCGCAGGGCGACGCCGAACCCGTCGACGCCGCTGTAACCCCCGAACTGCCCTCCACCCCGGAGATGGGGCTCGAGGTCGAGGAAGACTCCTGGGACCCCGAGGCGCCTGAGCTTTCTGTCGAGAGCGGGGATGCGGTTCCTGAAATCGAGCAGGATCGCCTCGTGCCCCGAGTCCCCGCGGTCCGCGGGGACGAAGTTTTCCAGGCGCTCCTCGTCGACGAACCCCTTCCACTCCAGGGAGGGATCGATTTTGTAGTCCTTCACGTGCAGCCAGCCGATGCCGTTTCGCATCGCCCGGTACTGTTGGAAGGTCTCGACCGCGGTCAGGTTCTGACTCGACAGGTTGCCGCCATCGAAGATCAGCAACAGGTGGGGATTCTTCACCTTGCGGTGAAGGGCGCGCAGCAGATGTCCGGACTGCCCGACGAGATTCGCTTCCACCTCCAGTCCGAAGAAGACGCCGCGGCGCTGGCAGAGCGCGGCGATCTCCCCCAGCCTCTCGGCCGCGGCATCTACGTACCCGGCAGGGTCGTCGCCGCGGGGATGGTAGAAGGAGAATCCCCTTATCAGCCTGGTCTCGAACTCTTCGGCGAGATCGATGGCGCGGGCGACGTCTTCTTTCAGGTAGCGGCGGAACGGCACGTACTGGTTGCCCGAGCCGTCCTCGCGATCGAGGAGCTTCACCTTGCCGATAGGTGAGCCGATGGAGGAGACGCGAACTCCGTAGCGTGCGTGCAGCTTCCGCAGGCTGCCGATCTCCGGGCGCGTCAGCTGCATGACGTTCTTGACCCCCTGTCCGGCATCGATCCAGCGCAAGCTGTAGTAGCTCATCCCGAGGGCGGCCAGCATGGTCAGCTGCGCCTCGGCCTTCTTGTCTTCGGGGCCTTCGTCGGCGAAACCGCTGAGGATTACTTCCGGACGGTCGGGCATGGGAACACACTTTCGCTGGCAAGGGAGCCGACTGCCGCGTTCGCTAGCCCGAAGGCAGGCAACCCCTGGCGAACGTCGAACGCGCCCTCGTCACGGGCTGCCCCGGCAGTGGGGTGGGCGGGGGAAAATATAACCCGCAATCGGCAGCGGCACTGTCCGCGGCGGCAAAATTGACACAAACCGAAGGCCGCCCCTTTCTTGCCGCAAACACCCGAACCGCCCTCGTGAAAGCTGCGATGAAACCTCTTGCCACCATTCACGTAATCCCCGATCTGCCGGCGCCGCTTGCCCCTCTGTGGGACCTCAGCTACAACCTCTGGTGGAGCTGGAGCACGGAGGTTCTCGAGCTGTTCTTCGACATCGACCCCGAGGCCTGGTTCGAGTCGGGACGCAACCCCCTGCGCTTTCTCGCCTCGTTGAGCCCGGACCGTCTGGCCGCGACCGAGGCAAACGGCGAACTCACGGCCCGCATCGCCAGACTGACCCCGAGTTCGAGGAGTACGTGTCGAGAAAGACCTGGTTCGACGAGACGTGCGGTGAGAACGGTTTGCAGATCGCCTATTTCTCGCTGGAATTCGGAATCGCCAGATCCCTGCCGATCTATTCGGGGGGCCTCGGGGTGCTCGCCGGGGACCACTTGAAGTCGGCGAGCAACCTCGGCCTCCCCCTGGTCGGGGTCGGCCTCCTGTATCGCCAGGGGTACTTCCGGCAGACGCTCAACCCTGACGGCTGGCAGCTCGAGACCTATCCCGAGAACGACTTCGATCGCCTTCCGGTCCAACCGGTCCTCGACTCCTCGGGGGCCGCCCTGACCGTCGAGGTCCCCTACCCCCACGGTTTCGTAGCCGCCCGGATATGGCGCGCCGACGTCGGCCGCGTCCCCCTCTTCCTGCTCGACACCAACCTCGAACGCAAGGAACCGCACGACCGCGAAATCACCGCGGTTCTGTACGGCGCGACCGCGAAATGCGCATAAGGCAGGAGATGCTTCTGGGAATCGGCGGAATCCGGGCCCTGCAGGCACTGGGAGTCAACCCCGGAATCTGTCACATGAACGAGGGGCATTCCGCATTCCAGGCGCTGGAGCGCATCCGCTCGATGATGGCGGAACAGGGTTTGGACTTCGAGAAGGCGCGCGAGGCCACCGTTGCCGGCAACGTCTTCACCACGCATACCCCGGTCGCCGCGGGGAACGACTGGTTCCCTCCGGACTTGGTGGAGGCCTGGCTCGGCGGCTACCGAGAGAATCTCGGCCTCACCCGGGAGCAGCTCCTCGGGCTCGGCCGCGTCGACCCCGGGGACCAGGACAGCGATTTCTGCATGACCGTGCTCGCACTGAGGCTGTCCGCCCAGGCCAACGGCGTCAGCAGGCTTCACGGAGAGGTGGCCCGGTCGATGTGGGATCACCTGTGGGCCCGACCTCGCCCCTTCCGAGGTACCGATCGCGGCGATTGCCAACGGGGTGCACAGCCAGACATGGGCGTCCCCGCAGATGGCTGAGCTGCTCGACCGCGAGGTGGGGTCTGCCTGGCGCTTCTCCCCCGACTGCGGAAAGGACATGGAAGCGGTTCGCCGGGTGCCCGACAGAGAGCTGTGGCAGATCCGCCAGGTCCGCCGCCAGCGCCTGCTCGACTTCGCCCGCCGCCACCTGCGCAGCCAGTTCCGGCGCCAGGGCGTCCCCCCGGGTAGGGCGGAGCGATCCCTGCAGAGGCTGGACGACAGCGTCTTCACCCTGGGTTTCGCCCGCCGCTTCGCCACCTACAAGCGCGGCACCCTGCTGCTGAGAAACCCCGACCGCCTCGCGGCCCTGATGGAGAACGAGCGGCAGCCGCTGCAGGTGTTGTTCGCCGGCAAGGCCCATCCCCACGACCACGCCGGCAAGGAGCTGATCCGCGACATTGTGGCCCTGTCGCGCCAGGAACCGTTCGCCGGGCGCCTGTTCTTCCTCGAGGACTACGACATCAACATCGCCCGCTTCATGGTCCAGGGATGCGACGTCTGGCTCAACAACCCGAGACGACCCCAGGAAGCCAGCGGCACCAGCGGCATGAAGGCGGCGATCAACGGCACCCTGAACATCAGCGTCCTCGACGGCTGGTGGGAGGAGGCCTGCGAGCTGCGTCCCGGATGGGTGATCGGCCGCGGCGAGATGTACGAAGACACCGACTACCAGGACGAAGTCGAGTCGAATGCCCTCTACGACCTGCTCGAGACCGAGGTGATCCCCCTGTTCTACTCCCGCTCGCTGGACGGGGTCCCCTGCGGCTGGATCGAGCGCATCAAGGAGTCGCTGGCGACGCTCGTTCCGCAGTACAACACCAACCGCATGGTGCGTGAGTATCTCGAGGATCTCTACCTGCCCAACCACAGACGCTGGGAACAGCTCAACGGCGACCGTGAGCGGATCGCCAGGCTGAGTGAGTGGAAGGCCGGGATCCGCTCCGCCTGGTCGGAGGTGCGGATCGAGGCGGTCGAAGCCTACTCGCCGCAGCGGTCGAAAGTCGGCGCCAGCATACCTGTCTCGGCGAGCGTCCGCCTCGGCGAGCGTCCGCCTCGGATCCCTGGCACCGCATGACGTTCGCGTCGAGCTGTTTGCCGGCCGCGTCAACGCCCGTCAGGAGATCGTGCAGGGGGAATCCACGGCGCTGCAGTACTCGAACTCCGATGGAGATGACCGGCACACCTTCACCGGAAACTACCGCTGCTCGACCCCGGGATCCCTCGGCTACACACTGCGCGTGCTGCCCAACCACCCCGATCTGCAAAACCCCCTGGAGATGGGGCTGGTGCGCTGGGCCTAGTGTGGTGTCCGATAATTGAAAGGAATTAATAAGTACTGTCCGAAGTCGCCGCCAAGGCCTCCCGGACGCGCTGGATTTGCGCAGGATTTCTCTCCGTCGGCCTTCCAGCGGTAGGGTTGGCAGCCAGATTCCGTTCCGCCAAGTAGGCCTCGATGTCGTGCACCAACGCTCTGAGGCTGGCAAAGCTTTTGTCCCGGATCACGTCCTGCGTCAGCTCGCCGAAGAACCGTTCGACCAAGTTCACATGGACCCTGAGGGCCAAGGTCACGCGAAGTAGCACGCACCAGGAACTAGAATTCCGGCTCCTGCTCTATGCGGAACTCCGGAGCGAGGTCCTGGAAGGAGGCGCAGCCCTCGTCCCACATCAGCTTTACCGAGCCGACGGGACCGTTGCGCTGCTTGCCGATGATGATTTCTGCAGTTCCCTCCTGGCTGCCCGCCTCGTCGGATTTGACGTACAGGTCGGAGCGGTAGATGAACATCACCACGTCGGCGTCCTGCTCCAGCGAGCCGCTCTCCCTCAGGTCGGACAGCTGCGGCCGCCCTCCGGTGCGCGCCTCGGGTGCCCGCGACAGCTGCGACAGGGCGAGCACAGGTACGTCGAGCTCCTTGGCGAGCCCCTTCAACCCGCGCGAGATCTGCGCCACCTCCTGCTCGCGGCTGTTGACGTTGACGTGGGTTCCCATCAGCTGCAGGTAGTCTATAACGATCAGTTCGACGCCCTGCTCGCGCTTCAGGCGCCGGGCTTTTGCCCGCGTCTCGAGAATGGTGATGCCCGGGGTATCGTCGACGAAGATCGGGGCCTGGGCCAACTTGCCTACCTGCCGCGTCAGGCGAAGCCAGTCGTCGTCGCGCAGGCGGCCGGTCCTCAGCTTGTGCAGATCGACCCGGGTCTCGAGGCAGAGCAGCCGCTGCGCGACCTGCTGCTTGGACATTTCGAGGCTGAAGATCGCCACCCCTTTCCCGGTCTCGACTGCGGCGTTGCGTGCCATGCCCAGGGCCAGCGCCGTCTTGCCGACGCTCGGACGCGCCGCGAGGATGACGAGATCCCCCGCCTGCAGGCCGGATGTCAGGTCGTTGAGATCCGAAAAACCGGTGTCGACCCCGGAGACCGCGGAGTCGCGGTTATGGGCCTGCTCGATCTGCTCGAAGGTGTCGTGCAGGACCTTCTCGATGCTCTCGAAGCCGCTCGAATGCCTCCTTTCCGAGAGCGAGAAGATCCGCTGCTCTGCCCAGTCGAGGAGCTCGTACACTTCGGTCCTGCCCTCGAAAGCCCGGTCGGTAATCAGCGCCGCGGTTTCGATCAGGGAGCGGCTCAGTCCCCTGTCGAGAACGATGTTTGCGTGGTGAACGATGTTGGCCGCGGTGGCGACGTCGGCCGCCAGGGTCGACAGGTAGACCAGGCCCCCCACCTCCTCGAACTCGCCCCGTTTCTTGAGCTCCTCGCTGACGGTGAGCTGGTCGATCACCTCGCTGCGATCGAACAGGGAGATCATGGCGGAGAAGATCCTGGCGTGGGGATTGTGGTAGAAACAGCCCTCGTCGAGAATCTCGATGGCGCGCCCCACCGCCCGCTGATCGATCAGCATGGCGCCGATGACCGCCTGCTCGACGTCGACGGCCTGGGGCGGCAGGCGGTCGAGGCCACGGCCGTTCTCCGGCCTCCCATGGTTCACGGCGATTCTCCCCTTTCCGGAACGGTCACAGCTCCACTCCGTCGTACTGGCGCCGGAGCCACTTGATATCCTCCCACGTCTGCCTTTTGAAACCGGCATTGCGCAGCAGGGCAGCCGGGTGATATGTGACGATCACGGGAATCCCCTCGTACTGGTGCAGGGTGCGGCGCAGCGCCCCGAGCGGAGATGTCGTCCTGAGCAGCGCCTGCGAGGCGACGCGACCGAGGGCGCAGATGATGCGCGGCTGCACGATCTCAATCTGCCGCTTGAAATACGGCTCGCACTGGTCGACCTCCTCGGGCAGGGGATCGCGGTTGTTGGGAGGCCGGCACTTCAGCACGTTGCAGATGTAGACGTCCTCCCGCCGCATCCGCATCGCCTCGATGATCCGGGTCAGCAGTCGGCCCGCCTCCCCGACGAACGGCAGCCCCTGACGGTCCTCCTCGGCCCCCGGAGCCTCCCCGACGAACATGATGCCGGCTTCGGGATTTCCCGAGCCGAAGACAAAATTCTGCCGCGAGTGTCCCAAGGGACAGGCGGTGCAGTTGCAGATCTCCGAGTGGAAGGCGTCGAGCACGGCGGAGGCGCCTGCCTGCCCGGCTTCCCCTCCCGTTGCTCCCGGGAGGGGTTCCGCATCTCCCAGGCCGGCGGGGAGAACGAAGTCCGGGCCCTCGAATGCCACGAGGTCGTCGAGGAACCGCGCCGCGAGGCCGAGGGAATCGCCGCCGCTGCCAGGGCGCCCTTCTGTCGCTGCCATCGAGATGAAGCTCGGTGTGGGGGTGGTTTCAGGCCAGAAAATGAGAGGGGTGCAGCGCCCTGTCAACCGGATTTCCTGCGGCGCGCAAGCAGCTCGCGAGCGCGGTCGAGCAACCGGTCGGCAACCTCCATTTTGCTCATCTTCGGAAGCGCCTCTTCCCTGCCGTCGGCATCGATCAGGGTTACGACATTGGTGTCGACGGCGAACCCGGCCCCCTCCTCCCGGAGGTTGTTGAGGGCGATGAGGTCGCTCTTCTTGCGGGCGAGCTTGGCGCGCGCCCGGGCGCTGCCCTCCTCGGTCTCCATGGCGAAGGAGACGACCACGCGGTTCCCCTTGCTCGCCCCCAGCTCCGCGGCGATGTCCGGGTTGGGGGCCAGCTCCAGGGTGATCCGGTCGGACGCCCGCTTGATCTTGTCTTCGGAATACTCCGCGGCGCGATAGTCGGCTACAGCCGCGGCCATGACCGCGATGTCGGCCTCCCGGAACCATTCCCGGGCCACGTCCAGCATCTCCTCGGCGCTGCGCACCTGGGCGACCTCCGCCTTCCCCGGAGGCTGGAGATCCGTCGGCCCGCTGATAAGCTTCACCAAGGCCCACGGCGGACCGCCCGGGCGGCAACGGCGTACCCCATCTTTCCGGTCGAGCGGTTGCTGATGAAGCGGACCGGATCGAGATCCTCGCAGGTAGGTCCCGCAGTGACCAGCACGGTGAGCCCTGCAAGGTCCCCTGACCCGCCCGGCGCCCCTCTCCGGTGCGTCTCCAGGAAATCCTCCGCCTGACCGACTATCGCCTCCGGGCTCGCCATGCGCCCCTTGCCGTGGGCCCCGGAAGCCAGCTCCCCTTCTTCCGGTTCGATCCAGCCGACCCCCTGCTGCCGCAGGAGGCGGGCGTTGCGCCGCACGTGGGGGTTTTCGAGCATCCCCTCTTCCATCGCCGGGGCGAGCAGGACAGGGGCCGCCGCGGTCAGCAGCACGGAAGAGAGCAGGTCGTCGCCGATGCCGTTGGCCATCTTCCCGATGGTGTTGGCCGTCGCCGGGGCGATCAGCAGCAGCTCCGCCCATTCGCCGAGGCCGACGTGGAGGACGGGGAACTCGCCGCTGCGTTCGAACAGATCGGTGTGAACGGCGTGGCGGGTCACGACCTCGAGCGTGGTCGCGGTGACGAAGCGTGCCGCGGCCGCGGTCATGACCGCGCGAACTTCGGCGCCGGAGGTGACTAGCAGTCTGACGATCAGGGGTGTCTTGTAAGCGGCAATGCCACCGCTTACCCCGAGAAGGATCCTGCGTCCCTCGAGTCCCATCCCGATTCACCCGCTGTCGGGGAGGCGCTCAGGGAGGCGCTCGGCGATGCGGTCGGCCACCTGCCGCGCCGCCTTCTTTCCCGAATCGATTGCGAGGTCGTAGATCGACAAATCGCGGATATCGATGCCGTGGTGATCGCGGTAGCGGGTTCGCTCCGACTGCTCTCTAAGCATCATCTCCTGCAGCGCCTCCTCGACGGTCTGGCCGTCGCGGCGTCCGACGCGGTCTGCCCGCACGGCCATGTCCGCGAAAATCCACACCTTCAGCGCAGGAAGCTGCGCCCGCACGACCATCCAGCCGGTGAGGCGGCCTTCGAGGATCATGCCCCCGCAGCCGGTGCGGACCGCCTCGATCATGCGGGCGTCGAGGCCGCGGTCGAGTTCGGAATCGCCCTCGGCGCGGCGGCAGAAGGCGGCCATGGATTCCCCGGCTTCGGCGGCCATCTCCCGGAACGTCCTGCCGGCGTCGAGATGCCGCCATCCGGTGCGCCTTCCCAGGAACTCGCACACGGTGCTGGTGCCGGAGCCGGGAAAACCCCCAATGGTCACGACGTCTATCGCCTTGTTGCAGGCCATGGTTGCTGCGGTCACGCCAGGTTCTGGACCTGCTCCCGCATCCGTTCGATCTCCTCCTTGACCGCCAGCACCTCGTGAACAATCTCCGTTGCAGTCGCCTTCGAGCCGATGGTGTTGGCCTCCCGGTGCATCTCCTGGAGCAGGAAGTTGAGACGCTTGCCGACGTCGCCGCCGGCCTCCAGGGTTTCCGCGAACTGCCCGGTGTGGCTGCGGAAGCGCACGAGCTCTTCGGCTACGTCGCTCCGTTCCGCCATCATCACCACTTCGGTCACGAGGCGATCCTCGTCGATCGCGCCCGGCTCGAGCAGGGAGGCCACCTTTTCGCGCAGGCGGGTGAGATGCTGCTCCCTGCAGCCGGCAGCCAGGACCTCCATCTCCTTCTGCCGTTTTTTCAGGGAATCGACGCGGGCGCGCAGATCCGCGGCGAGGGCCTGCCCCTCCGTCATCCTCATCTCGCTGCATTCCCGCAGTGCCTCTTCGACGGCGGCCAGCACCAGGGGTGAGGCACTATCCGCATCGAGTTGGACCGGGTCGTTGCGAAACACGCCCGGCATCCCCGCCACCGATCCGAGGGAAATCGCCGGTTCGATACCCTCGGCCTCGGCGAGCCGTCTCAACCCGGCGATGTATCGCCTCGCCGCCTCCAGGTCGAGTACCGGTCCGGCGTCGTCGACCCCCGGGGATTCCTCGAGCTCGACGAGAACCGTCACCTTGCCCCGCGCCAGGACCTCCTGAACGCGCTCGCCGATGGCGCTCTCCATGTCGCGGAGTGGAGCGGGACAGCGGACCTGGACGTCGAGAAATCGCCCGTTGAGCGAGCGCACCGTCGCCCTAACCGCGGCACCGGGCCCTTCCGCCCTGCCGCTGCCGAAGCCTGTCATGCTGATGATTTTTCCGCAGCTCATGCCATTGACCTCGGTAGAAAACCGGCGCCAGGCCCGCAAACTCCCGGGCCGGGGCTAAGGTCCCGAACCTGGGTCCACCTGTACCCGCAACGGTCTGGAAAACCCTCCGAGAAACGTCCCCCCGGAGCCCTCGATTCCCACTTTCCAGAGGCCCTCGGACCCGGTGATCCAGAGCTGCCGATGACTGGCGTCGACATCGAGATCCCGTCCCTCCCCGACCGGAAGGCTCTCCCAATGTACGCGAAGGGCGCCGTCGCGGCCGAAGGCGGCGACCCCGTTTTCCCCCAGGACCCAGCAGTCTCCGGTGGCCGCATCGACGGCCAATGCGACCCCTGTTTCGAAGGGAAGCTCGATCTCCAGCGCGGGGGAGCCGACCTCCAGTCTCGCCAGGCGGCTCTCCTCCTCTATCAGCACCCAGGCCTCGGAGGGAAATCGCCGGCCCTGGTCATCCCCTCCTTCCGAGGCGGGCGAGGTGGCGATCGCACCGGGTGAGTCCAGCCCGTTCCAGGCGGCGATACGAGTGCCGTCGCGGTGGTAGAGCAGCACCCGGGGTTCGACGCCGTCGACGATCCAGCAGGCGTCGAGGGCCGCGGCGAGCGCCGACGGCTGCTCGAAGTGGGCATCCACGGCAGTCAGCCGCAGGGAATCGGAGGCCGCGGCGAGATCCGCCCACCAGACGCGATCCCCCTCCGCCTCGATCATCCAGCCGAGACCAGCGGCCGCGGCGAACTCCCCCACCCCCTCGATGTCACCCGGAATTTCCTGCAGATCCCCTCCCGGGTCGATCCGGTAGAGTCCGCCGAATCTCCGGTCGCCGACCCAGCAGGCGCGGTTCTGGCTGGTCACGGCAATCGAAGCGAGGGAGGGGAACCTGCCCTGGGCGAAGACCGAACTGCGGCCGTCCGGGGCGAGGCGCCAGACCAGCCCGCTGCCGGGATCCCCCACCCAGGCGAACGCGGTCCCGGGAGTGGCGCGTTCGAGCACTCCGGAGTCCCGCTCCCCTTCCCCGGCGATCACGAGGGCGAGCCGGTACTCGTAGACGGTGCCGTTGACGACGTCCAGGTCTTCGTACGAGGTCTGCCCGGAGGCTAGGTCCACGGCCTTTTCCCCCGACCCGGCGGTCAAGCGATACATCCGCAAACCGACCAGATCCTCGAAGTAGGTGTAGTCCCAGGTCAGAGTGACCCGCTGGTCGCCGGCGGTGGCCTCGAGTGCAGTGACCCTGTCGATGGGGTTTTCCACCATCGGGTCGAAGGGATTGCGGTGCTGGCGATCGCTGCAGGCCAGGGCGAGCCAGGCCAGCGCAGGGAATGCCGCAAAGCGCAGGCGCACGGGGGGGGAAACAGTCACGTTCAGAAAAACAGCAGGTAGACGGACCATACCAGCCCCGCTTCCATTGCGGCGAAGGCGGCCCCGGCGATGCGGTCGTAGCGCTCCGCCTCTTCGAAGTGGTTCTGCTGGCGCTGGCGACCCGCGGATTTGAGATAGGTTTCATACGCGTTGTCGGCCCGGTCCTTGCTGAAGCGGGCGACAGCGGCCGCGGAAACCGTTACGGCGGCGCTGAGGTAGAGGGGCGCCGAAAACCGGGACCGATCCCCCTTCTCCCGATCGCTCCCGGCACTGCCCTGCCGGGACAGCGGGCTCCCAAGGGCCGGCCCCGGGAACGGCGGCTGCCGGTGCCCAGCACGTGGCGCATGCGCCGGAATTGCGGCTGGGACCAAGGGCGGAACCCCTTCAAAAAGAAACGGGGCGAGGGGTGAAAACACCCTGCTCGAGAGGGTCACCGCGGGTTCCGCCCTGGATTCCCCGGCGAGCGCGGTTCTGTCGAAGGCGTACCCGGGCAGGACCGCCAGATGCAGGGCCGCAAGGGCCGCACCGAGCCAGTGCAGGGCACCCATCCGATGCCGCGGCCCTGCGCCTGTTTCGAAACTCTGATCCCGGCGGCGCACCTATCTCCTCCCGAAGAGGTAGACCGTTCCCGAGTCGGTCGCCAGGGCGACGGCGTCGCGCACTGCGACCACCGGCTCGGAGACCGGTCCGTCGAGCCTGAACTTCCACTCGAGATGACCGGTATCGATGCGCAGGGCGTAGAGGAACTGGTCGTTACCTGCCGCGAACAGGATCCGCCCGGAAGCGGACGGGGTGGAGCGAATCGCCGCCCCGGTCTCGAAGCGCCAGGCGATCTCTCCGGTTGCGGCGTCGATCCCGTACAGCTTGCGGTCCGAGCAGCCGGCGACAACCATCCCTTCCCCTGCCACCAGCCCGGGCGCAGGAAGGGATGAGAGCGCCGCTTTCCAGAGGAGGTCGCCGGAAGCCCCGGCCAAGGCGAAGACGTCCCCCGTTGCGGATGCGGCGAAAACGCGCCCTCCGGCCACCGCGGGACGCCCGCAAAATCCCGAGCCCAGGGACCGGGTCCAGCGTTCGCTGCCGTCGACGAGCCGCAGGGCGGTGACCGCGCCTTCGCTGTCGCAGATGTAGGCGACGCTGTCCGCCAGGGAGGGGGGGGTCACCCATCGCGCCGCGGGCTCACGCGACCACAGCTCGCCGCCGTCGGCCAGGGAGAGCGAAAGCAGCGGGCCGTTTTCCCGCACGATCAGCAGGGTGTCTCCCCGCACTACCGGTGCGGAGCAGAACCTTCCCGGACGGCTCCAGACCGTTTCGCCGCTGCGCCGGTCGACGGCGCGCAGGGCCGGCTTGCGTCCGAGCTCCCCGAGCAGCAGCAGCTCCGAGGAGGTCCCGGCGACCGCGGCCGGACCGCAGATGTCGTTGTCGAAGCCCTTCCGGGACAGGGGGAGCCCGCTGCGGCGGTCTAGGACCGCCAGGGTAGCGGTCTTTGTCAGCTGCAGCATCAGCTCCCCGGAGAGCAGGGCCCCTCCGAGGGGAACGCTGTCTATCTGCTGTCGCCAGCGCAGCCGCAAGGGCGGCTCCGGACCGTCGCTGCGAAAGGAGGAGCCGCTCGGGGAGCCGCTCTCCTGCAGCCACTGGCTCGCATCTCCGATGGTCGAGGGCAGGAAAAGCAGCTTCGGCTGGCAGCCCCACAGCGCCAGGAGTGCCGCCAGTCCGGGGGCGCTCAACTTGACAACCCGTTGAAATAGCCCATCCGGGCGGCGGGCGGCCTCGACGGTCGCCATGGCCCAGCCTCGCCCGCCGAGCCACCTCATTAACGGGCAGAAAAAATCCCCGGGCGTTCCGACTCTCAGTAATCCCATCCGAAGAAGAAGTCCCAATGGGTGTTGTCTCCGATCGATTTGAAATCGGTGCGGCGCGAGGCGTCGAGCCGGAACACGAAGACGCCCCCCAGTGCGATGCGGACGCCGGTCCCGAAGCTGCCGCGCCAGTCGCCGAAGCTGTCGCTCCAGGCGTTGCCGGCATCGACGAACAAGGCGCCGCGAAAGGCACTCATGTCGATGTTTCCGAACGGGAACGCCAGCACGATGCGGTCGACCAGGGGTAAGCGAAGCTCGTGGTTTGCGAGAAGGAGGTTGTTCCCCCAGAGCGAGCGCCACGGGTATCCCCTCAGGGTCCAGCTGCCGCCGAGGGAGAAGAACTCCGGCACTTCCCCGCGGCTGTGCCTGGCCATGTAGCGCATTGCGAAGCTGCTGCGCCGGGACAGGCGCAGGTAGCGGCGATAATCACCGAAGAGGGTCACGTTGAAGCGGCGGGAGCTCTTGAAGTCGACGCTCTGGCCCGCCCCGAAACTGTAGCGGGTGCCCTCCAGCGGCCCGGTGGGAATCCAGAAGCTGCCGTCGTGGGTGTAGCTTACGTGGTTCGACATCAGCCAGCCCTTGAGCTTGCGGCCCTGGAAGCTCCGGTCGATATCGGCGTGGCGGACCGAAAGCCGGGTCACGATGCGGTTGTTGCGGCTGAAGGGAAAGCTGAACTCGGTGTAGGCGCCGGTACGCTTCTCGCGCACGAAGCGGCCGAAGCGGCTGGAGAAGCGATCGTTGAGGCGGTATGCCCCCCAGGCGATGTTGAGCTGACGCGCGAGGTGGAGGCGGCCCAGGGCGAGGTTGAGGCCGTTGAAGAACCCGACGTCGCTGCCGGATATGTGAGACAGGACGAAGTAGAACTGGTCGTTACCGAGGATGTCGCTCAAGGCGACCTGGATACCGCCAGAGGTCCCGAAAACCGGGTCCTGCGATATCTGGCTCTGCGCGATGTCGAGGCTGAGGTGCTTGCGGTAGCGGCTCTTGACGATGGCCCCGGAAGCGCCCGATCCCTCGAGGTTCCAGCCCGAGTCCGCGGCCGCGGCGAGGGAGTCGAGGTCCGTGCGCTCTCCGGGCACGGATTCCTCGTCGCTGCCGGGTTCGAGGTCGAGCCGGTAGATCTGGAAGCCGCCGCTCTCGAAACCGGTATAGAGGAGTCCGCTTTCGTCCGGCAGCCAGGCCGGGTCGAAAACGCCGGTGAGAACCCCCGTCAGTCTGCGCAGGCTCGCCGCCCCGGGGTCCTGCAGGTCGAGTTGAAACAGGTCGTACCTCCCGTCCCGATCCGAACTGAAGGCAATGCGGCTGCCGTCGGGGGACCACGCCGGGTGCAGGTCGTTGTTCTTCCCCCTGGTCAGCGGGCGCACCTTGCGCGCAGCGAAATCGTACTCGAAGAGGTTGTAGTACCCCTCGCGGCCCGCAGCCTCCCAGCGGTCCGAGCTGAAAACCAGGCGGTCATCGGCGGGATGCCAGTCCGGGTCCCGGTCGTGGAACAGGTCCGCGGTCAGGCGCGCCAGCTCACCGCTGGCGACGTCGACCACGTGCAGGTCGGAAATTCCCCCCTTGCCGGCTCCGGAAAAGGCGATGCGACCTCCATCCGGCGACCACGTCGGGCTCGATATGGCGACGATGTCATCGAAACTCATCGTCGCCTCCAGGCCCCCGGTTTCCAGGTCCCAGACGTGCAGGCGGTCGCGTCCCATGCGCTTGGCGGAGAAGGCGAGGAACCGGCCCTCGGGAGAAACGGCGAGACTGCTGTTAAGCTCGTGGAGGGATTCGTACTGCGGCAGCCGCGTGCCGGCAACGACGACCTCCGGCTCGGCACTGACTCCCTGCAGAGGCGCCCGGGCGATCTGGGAATGCCCGCGGTGGTTGTGGAAAAACAGCACCTCCGGCTCTCCGCCGTCTGCCTTGCCGCCAGGGACGATCTCCGGCTTGAGATTGAAACCGGCATGGGTGACCGCATGGGAAATCTCCCCGGGGGGATCGCTGCTTTCGATATCGGGCAGGTAGGTCTTGCGGAGGAAATAGCCCCACTTCTCGTCGAACTCGGCCAGCGGCTCGCCGGTGGTGATCTCGAACACCTCGGCGAACTCCTCGGACCGCCACCAGTTGTCGAGTAGGCGGACGAAGACATCCTCGCCGTAGCGGGCCGCCATGAATTCGCAGATCGACTGCCCCTCCTTGTACATCTGGAAGGTGCCATAAATGCGGTGCATCTGCGCGATCGGCACCAGCCGCTGCGAGAACAGGGCGTCGCGGATGATCATGTCGCCGTAGCTGTCCCACGATCCGGACCAGTACTCGGCCAGCCCCTCGGAAAACCACAGCGGTCCGCGCCGGTAGCGGGCGGCACCCCTGGCCTTGAGCACGGTGCGGATGCGGTCGAACATGAACACGTGCACGAGCTCGTGCACGAGAACGCGCTCGAACTCGGGAAGCGACCCGCTCAACGGCAGGGCCACGCGCCCTTTAAGAGACTCGGTGAACCCGGCAACCCCTTCCGGCAGGAAACCCGGTATGATGTTGGTCTGCTGGAAATAGACATGGGAGGAGTAGACGATCAGGGGTATGCGGTGCTGCACGGTATGGCCCGAGACCTGCTCGACGGCGCGGTACCCCTCTTCGGCCATGCGGGCTGCATAGGAAGCGAGCTCCTGCTCTTCGGGGTAGAAGTACAGGTCGAAGTGGGGGGTCTCCATCTTCTGCCATTCGAACTCGTCGTACTGGACCTTGTTCTTGCCGAACTGGTAGAGCTGCGCGCTCCCCCGCTCAGGGCCTGAAAGGCCCGCGGCGAGGAGAAAGAACCAGCAGAAAATGCGCCCTGCCCGCATGCGCTACCCCGGTCCAAGCAGACCGCCGAAGCCGGAGCCCGCGGTCAGGGGCCGGCGAATGTCGACCTTCCTGCCTTCGCGGAGGCCGTCGCGGAATGCCTCGCTCGCCGACACGCCGGAGGTGGTTCGCGTCTGCACGTACGGGTTCAGGTGGCGGTAGTATGCCTGCAGGCGGCTGTCCCCCTTCCACACGAGGTCATTGGAACCTCCGTGGCGCCAGGCGTTGGTCGCGGCCTCGGCTTCGCGGGCGAGCTTGTCGTGGAATCCCTGCGCAACTCCGGCATAGTAGCGCATGCGCTCGCGATTTCCGGTAAGGCCGTTGTCGCGGCGGTACCCATCCCAAAGCCGCGGCAGCAGCGTCCCGAGGTAGTCGTGGACGTAGGAGGCCATGGAGAGGTTGGTCGGGGTGCCGAACAGCTGCAGCACGGTTCCCATCCTGTCGCGGTGGGGGTGGTAGGTTCGCGCCCACAACACCTCGACGAAGAAGAACTCGTTGAGGATCGCCGCCACCCACAGTTCCCACGTCGACCGCCGCCCCTTGACTTCGCCGACGGCCATGCAGTCGAAGTTGCGCTCGCGGTCGAGGGCCACGAGATCGACGTTGTACTCCAGCAGCATCCGCCGAGCCTTGTTCACCGCGGCCTGGGCCTCGTGCTCGTTGGGACTGGTTGCCAGCGAGAGGATTTTCTTGAGGACGCGGACGATGCGCTCATCCTTTTCCCCCGGACGCCGTTCACCGGTTGGAACCGAGCTGGCGCGAGGGGAGCAGCGCAGGATTTCGCAGGCGCGCCGGAAGGCCGGACCGTGCGGCGGTTCGTCGGCGTCGAGGACCTCGTGCGCGTACTGGTGGCCCATCTCGTGGCGCAGGGTCTCCATGACCTCGAGCCAGGGATCGCGGCGCACGTGCTCGACGGAAATGGTGATGCGGCGCATGGCAGGGTCCCAGCTGCCCAGCTGCCGGCAACCGGAAGCGAGCGTGATGACCGGCCGTCGCAGGCGCCCCCCGGCGTACTCCTCGTTGTACTGGGAGAACCACAGGTAGAGCTTGCGGTTCCAGGCCTCCAGCAGTCCGGCGGCGATCTCCGGCTTCATCCCTGCACCGCGGTACTCCCTAGCGCAGGGAGCGGATGAACGCCGGTGTGAAGCTGCCTGTCGCAACCTCGTCGACCGGCCCTTTCATCGTCAGATCGAAGTCGTCGGAGACCTCGATCTCGAGGGCGCCACCCGGAGCCTGCACGGTGACCGGGCTGCCCACCAGTCCGAGGCGGACCGCGGCGCTGGCCGCGGCGCAGGAGGAGGAGCCGGACGCCTGGGTCTCCCCTGCCCCCCTTTCCCAGATGAGGATGTAGATCGATTGCGGTCCGAGCGGAACGGCGAGCTGAACGTTGATGCGGCGCGGAAACAGCTCGTGGTTCTCGAGCCGGGGTCCGAGATCGAGGAGCTCGCGGCGCGACCACTCCTGCCCCTTCTCCCTGAACAGGACGCAGTGAGGGTTGCCGACGCTGACCCCGGTGAAACGGAGCTCCCTGCCGTCTACCGGGATCGGCTGGTCGATCAGCTCCTCTGCGGCCAGGGTGCAGGGCAGGTCCCCCGGGTGGAAAGAGGCGCTCCCCATCGCGACCGTGGCGGCGCTGGCGTCTCCGTGGCGGTCGATGTGCAGCTCGATCCCGACGAGGCCGCCCATGGTATCTACGGTGAAGCGCCTGCGGCAGGTCCTTCCGGTCGAATGCAGGTAGCGCCCGAGAATGCGCAGACCGTTCCCGGACTTTTCCGCTTCGCTGCCGTCGGGGTTGTATATTCTGACGCCGAAGTCCGCTTTTGCGGTGGGGGCGACGGCGAGGATACCGTCGCTTCCCAGACCCCGGTTGCGGTCGCACAGCGCCCTTATTGCACTTGGTGTGAGCTCGAAATCGAGGTCGCCGGGATCGAGGGCGATGTAGTCGTTTCCGAGCCCGTGCCCCTTGAAGAATCCGTTTCTCACTCCGCCGCCTCTTGTGACCATTGGCTGTTGTTTTCCATGAACTTGGACGACGAGGACAGAACGGTCAACGACGCTTCCGCTGGGGGTAAGACCAGCCTCCTGCCCGCCGTCGACCTGCGCCTGCTGTGCGCCCTTCCCGCCGAGGCGAAGCCGCTTGTCAAGGGCTGGCGGCTCAAGCCTGCGCCAGCGGGGAGACATGGGGGGGCGCGGCTCTGGAAAGGGCATTGGCAGGGTGTCGAACTGTCGCTGATCTCGTGCGGCCCGGGAGCCGCTGGAGCCGAGGCAGCGGTGCGAACGTTCCGCGGCGAAGGAGAAGGCCGCCTGCCCTGCGCCTGGCTCAACGTCGGCATCGCCGGCCATCGCCGGCACCCGGTGGGAACCCCGCTGCTGGCACACAAGATAAGCCGGGGCGACCGGGAGACCGGCAGCTTCTACCCGATGTTCCCCTTCACACCCCCTTGCCCAACGGTCGAGGTCGCCACGGTCGCCCGGGTAGAGCGGGAGTACCCCGGCGACGCCGCGTATGACATGGAAGCACACCCCTTCTTCGCCGCGGCCAGCGACCAGACGACGCCGGAGCTGATCCACTGCTTCAAGGTCGTATCCGACAACCCTTCCACCCCGGCGGCGACGGTGACCGCGGCCAGGGCGAGGGCCCTGATCGGGGCCCACCTGCAGCTCGTCGCCGATATCGTCGCGGAGCTCGCGGCGCTCCTGCGCCTGCCAGGACCGCTGACCGCGGCCGACCCGGAGTTCCGGCGCCTGCTGGAACGCTGGCACTTCACCGAGACGCAGCGGCACCAGCTGCGGCGGCTGCTGCAACGCCTGCGGGCCGCGGCTCCCCGCGCCGAAGCCGTGGCCGGCTTCCAGGGACAGGACCCGCGCACCGGCGCGGAGGTGATCCGCCTCCTGAAGAATCGCCTCGCACTTTCGCTTCCCGACCGGATGGGGTGACGATGTTCGATTTCCTCTACGTCGAGGAAGCGGTGCGCGACTGCGAGCGCACGCGGGAGATCTGCCGGCGTTTTCCCAGCGCCACCATCGTCGACTGTGCCCGCTACGGCGAGATCTTCAACCGCTCCGGCCAGAGCTTCAGGCTCCAGAAACGCAACCCCGCCCTCATCCTCGCGGCCAAGCAGGGCCGGCGGGTGCTTCCGGCGCCGCCGGGCTATGGTATCGGCAGCAGCAGAAATTTCTATTTCTCTCATATGCTGAACTGCCTGTACGATTGCCGTTACTGCTTTCTCCAGGGAATGTATCGCTCCGCCCACATGGTGGTTTTCGTCGATTTCGACGACTTCAAGGCCGACATCGAGGAGGAGCTCCATGCGGCCGCAGCCAGTGGAAAGCAGCCCGAGGAGCCCCATTTTTTCACCGGCTACGATTGCGACAGCCTGGCGATGGAGGGGATCACGGGGTTCGTCGAAGACTTCCTGCCCTTTTTCGCCGCTCACCCGGAGGCGCTGTTCGAGCTGCGCACCAAGAGTGTGCGAACCGCCCCCCTGAAATCCGCACTCGGCAACGTCGTCGTCGCCTACAGCCTCAACCCGGCCGAGCTGGCCATGTACGAGAAAGGGGCTCCCCCGGTGCGCAGCCGCATCGCCGCCGCGGCACGGCTTCAGGAAGCCGGATGGCCCGTCGGCCTGCGCTTCGATCCGCTGATCTGGCGCCCCGGTTTTCACCAGTCGTACCGGGGGCTTTTCGCCGAAACCTTTGCCGAGGTGCGCGGAGACCTTGTCCATTCGGTCTCCCTCGGCACCCTGCGCCTGCCCCGCCCCTTCCACCGCCGCATGGAAACGCTCTACCCCGAAGAAGCGCTGTTCGCGAGCCTCGAGGAAACCGCCGGGGAGACCGGGTATCCCAGCCGCCTTCGCGAAGATCTACTCGGTTTCTGCCTGGAAGAGCTGCGGCGATACGTCCCGGAGGAGGTCCTGTTTCCGTGCCTGAGCACCGGCGTGCCGGAGTAGCAGAATGAGCCGGACGGTCCTGGTGACCGGGGCCAGCGCCGGAATCGGCCGCGCCGTGTGCGAGGCTCGCCTGGAAGCCGGGGATCGGGTCGTCGGCCTAGCCCGGGACTTGGGCAAATTCCCCTGTCACGGGCTCACAGGTTTCGATGCGGTCGAGATCGACCTCGCCGACCTCGACGCGCTGCCTGACCGGCTGGCCGGGATAGCCGCGGCTCACCCGGAGATCGACGCCCTCGTCTGCAACGCCGGGGAGGCCGTTTTCGGCCACCTCGAGCAGTTTTCCTACGACAGGATTCGCCGCGCCCTCGACCTCAACTTCACAAGTCAGGTCTTTCTCCTGCGCGCCTTTCTCCCGGGGTTCCGGAGGCGCGGCAAGGGGGATGTCGTGTTGATCGGTTCCGAAGCTGCGGCCAAGGGCGGACGCCGGGGCTCGCTCTACTGCGCTGCCAAGTTCGCCCTCCGCGGGTTCGCGCAATCGATGCGCGAGGAGACCGCGGCCAGCGGAATCCGCGTCGCCCTCGTCAATCCCGGAATGGTGCGGACCGCCTTTCACGAAAACCTGGAGTTTCGCCCCGGATCCGAACCGGGCCAGCACCTTTTGCCGGTCGACGTCGCCGCGGCGGTCTCACTGGTCCTCGATGCTCGCGGAGGCGCCGTCATCGATGAAATCGACCTCTCCCCGCAAAAGCGCGTCGTCGACTTTGAACGACGAGACTGACCGTCTGTCTCAGTGTTGGTTAAGGAATGCCTCTTTACCGCAATCCAAGGCGCTCTCGGCAGGTTCTCGAGCGGCTTTGGAGGGCATCGGAAGCATTCCCGGAAGAACGGTCCTCCCGGCCCACGCGCCGACCTGATGCTGCCTGCACAGCCTGCAGGGTGGCCTCAGAACCTGAAACCCAAACGGACGAAGGGCGTCGCCGAAGACAGACCCCCGGCATCGCCATTGCGGGAGTCGGCGTCCAGCCGGCGCTCGTGGTAGGCGTTGATGGCCTGTACCTGATCGCGCAGATGGAGAAGGGACCCGAACTTGGACCACACCCCGATCGGCACCCAACCGGCCGCCCCATCCTTACCTGTCAAAATTCCGGTGGCCACCGCGGCAGCGGAGAAAAGCAACAGCGAGAATCCCTGGCGGGATTCCCCGATGTAGAAGAATCCCCCTCCCGGGATCAGCGTCTCGATCGTCAGGGCGGCTACCAGGGAACGGCGGGGCTGGTACGCCGCCAGACGCATGGGGATGCGGCGGCTTCCGAGCTCGCGGATCGAGTGGAACTGACCGAGCGAGTAGGTTGCCGGGCGCTCGTGCAGGGCGCCGATGACCTCGCGAACCGAGATTTCCTCACCATCGATCGCGACGACCTGAATCGCGCGAACTTTTCCGGACTTGAGAACCACCTCTCCCCAGGATTCGTCCGCGGCGATCTTTTCCAGGGTCGCCACGATGGGGTCATCGTCGCCGTACAGGGCGTTCGGCAACACTGACAACCCCATGACGGTGACTGCCATTATGATGTTGCAGCACAGCAAGTTCCTTAGAAACATGCGACTCTGCCTTTGCGATCGGGGAGGTTCGGTACCCACGGGGGCCGGGACAGGCTTATTTCTGTCTGTTTAGATTACCGGAGCCCGCCCGGAATTGTCAAGACGAGGTTGACGACGCCCCCTGGCAGGAACCTGGACGCTTGAAATCGAGGACAGGACCTCTCCTACCCATGAGACCCGAGCTCGAGGCTGCCATCGCCGCCGCCCGTGAAGCGGGCAGGATCCTGCTGTCGCACTATGGAGCCGCAAGGGAAATCCGCGACAAGGGAAGCAGCAGCGACGGGCCCCCCGGAGCCGCCCGCTACGATCCGGTCACGCGGGCGGACCTGGAGGTCGACGCCCGCCTTCACGAGCTGTTGACCGCTGCCTGCCCGGGCTGTGGCTGGCTCTCAGAGGAAAGCGTCGATTCACCCGCACGCCTCGAGAATCGGCGCCTGTGGATCGTCGACCCGATCGACGGTACCATGGAATTCCTGAACCAGATCGGGGAGTTCGGCACCTCCATTGCCCTGGTAGAGGATGGGAATCCGGTCGTCGCCGTCGTCTTCAACCCGGTGGCCGGGGCGCTGTTCAGCGCCGTGCGCGGGGGTGGCTGTTTTCTCAACGGCAAGCGGGTCTTCTGCACCGCGGTGAACCGGCTTGACCGCGCAACCTTGATCGTCAGCCGCAGCGAAACCGCGCGCGGCGAGATCGATCCGCTGCGCCCCCACTTTGCAAGGGTGCGTCCCGTCGGCAGCGTAGCCTACAAACTCGCCCTGGTTGCCGCCGGGCTCGGCGACCTCAATGTCAGCGTAAAGCCCAAAAACGAATGGGACGTATGTGCCGGTGACCTGCTCGTTCGGGAAGCCGGGGGCCGCATGCTCGATCTCGGCGGACAGGTGCGGCGATACAATCAACCCTGCACGCTGATCAAGCCCGGACTCGCGGCCGGCAACGAGTCCCTCACCGCCCAGATGCTCGTACTCCTGGCGCGTTTTCGGGAAGGCGCAGCGTGAGCTGCCCCGCCAACGCCGAGGTCGTCGATTTCCTCAACCGCCACGGCGCCTTGATGGAACTCAACGGTGACAACCCGTTCCGCGTACGCGCCATGACCAACGCGGCGCGCATGATCGAGGAGCTCGGCGTCGATGCCGCAGCAATGGCAGCCGACGGCACCCTGACCGAAATCGAAGGGATCGGCAAGGGGGTGGAGGAACTGGTTACCGAGTTCGTCCTTACAGGGTCGGCGGCTGCCCACGAGGATCTGAAGGAAAAGATCCCCGAGGGCCTGCTCGACGTCCTGCGGATTCCGGGGCTCGGCACCAGGAAAGTCAGGGCTCTCTTCGAGGGCGCGGGAATCGAATCGGTCGAGGAGCTCGAAAAGGCCTGCCGTGACGGCCGCCTGGACCGGCTCGGCGGCTTTGGGGCAAAGACCCGGGAGAACATTCTCGCCGCGATCGGCCGCCTGCGGGAGTTTGGAAAAAGCTGGCTGCTGCACGAGGCAGCCGCCCAGGCCGGGGAGCTGTGCGAGGCCTTGCGCGCCCTGCCCGCGACGAAGAGGGCCGGAATTGCCGGCAGCCTGCGGCGCTGCAGGGAGACCGTCAAGGATATCGACATCGTCGCCGGCAGCGACGACCCTGCCGCGGTCTCGGCTGCGTTCGCCGGCCATCACACGGTGCGCGAGATGATCGCCAGGGGGGACACCAAGACCTCGGTGCGCCTGCACAGCGGCATCCAGGCCGACCTGCGGATCGTAGCGGACGCCCGGTTCCCCGCCCTTCTCCATCACTTCACCGGCAGCAAGGACCACAACGTCGCCATGCGGTCGCGGGCCCTCGGCCGGGGCATGCGCCTGAACGAGTACGGGCTCTTCACCGGATCCGGGGACGCCGTCCCCTGTGCGGGGGAGGCCGATCTCTTCGCCGCCCTCGAGCTGAGCTACATCCCTCCGGAGCTGCGCGAGGGCCTCGGCGAGGTCGAGGCCGCCGCCGCAGGGACGCTTCCCGACCTCATCCTGCCCGGGGACATTCGCGGCATGCTGCACGTGCACACCTCGTACAGCGACGGCATGGACAGCGTCGCCGAGATGGCCGCGGCGGTCCGCGGGCGCGGGTATTCCTATCTCGGAATCTGCGACCACAGCCAGTCCGCGGGGTACGTGTTCGGACTCAAACCGGAAGAGGTTGCCGAACAGCACCGGGAGATCGATGCCGTGAACGGGACCTGGGAAGACTTCCGGGTTTTCAAGGGAATAGAATGCGACATCCGTCGGGACGGCAGTCTCGATTACGACGACGAACTCCTCGAGGCGTTCGATTTTGTCGTAGTCGCCGTCCACAACGGGATGAACATGGACGAGTCCAGGCAGACAGCGCGGGTTATCCGCGCCATCGAGCACCCCCGCACTCGCATACTCGCCCATCCTGAGGGCAGGATCCTCAATCAGCGACGGGGCTGGGAGATCGATATGGAGGCCGTCATCGAGGCCGCCGCGGGCAACAACGTAACCCTCGAGCTGAACGCGCAGCCCAATCGGCTCGACCTCGACTGGCGCTGGATCAGGAAGGCCCGGGAGCGGGGCGTCCGGATCGCCATCAACACCGACGCCCACCGGATCGGCCATCTCGATTACATCGGGCTGGGGGTGAGCCTGGGCCGCAAGGGCTGGCTCGAAGCGTCGGACGTGATCAATACGCTCGAAACCGGTACCATCGCCGACCTCTTGGGTTGCGCCGGCGCAGTAGCGGAATGAAGCCGACCTTCCCGGAGGACCCCGTTCACACCCTGCGAAGGACCGTTCCCCCTTTGTCCTGGCGAAGCTGGGGTAATCGGCTGGGCAGGTCTCCTGCGGTAGTCGGAGGAGAAAGGGGCCGGCTGGTGTGTCCCTGATTGGTGGGAAGAACCCTAGTGTCCTGTCGTGTAATTAACTGTACAAACAATTGAAAGTGCCGTAGGTTTCTCTTATCCCCCTTCTGAAAGGAGAGACCTATGGTGACGGGGCGTCCATTACCGCCGTTAGAGCTGAGTCCGTCGGACCGGGAACGATTGGAATCGATGGCCAAATCCCGGAGCCTTTCCCACGGGTTGGTGCGGCGAGCCGAGATTAGTCTGCTGGCCGCAGAAGGCGGGCCCAATGAAGCCGTCGCGGCCGCCGTGGGTGTGACGCGTGCTACGGTCGGCAAGTGGCGCCGGCGCTTTCTCGAAAACGGGCTCCAGGGCTTGCATGATGAGCTGCGCTCAGGGGCGCCACGATCGAGTACGGATGAACAGGTAGCCGAGGTGGTATACAAGACCCTGAAGACCAAGCCCAAAGACGAAACACAGTGGTCGGTGCGCTCCATGGGCGAAGAAACCGGCTTGACCAAGGACGCGGTTCATCGCATTTGGCGCACGTATGGTTTGCAGCCCCATCGACACAAGCACTTCAAGCTTTCCACCGATCCTTTCTTTGTCGACAAAGTACGGGATATCGTCGGCTTGTACCTGAATCCACCCGAGCACGCCCTGGTGCTGTGCGTCGACGAGAAGAGCCGGATCCAGGCGTTGGAACGAAGTCAGCCCATGCTGCCCCTGGGACTGGGATACGTGGGAGGGGTACCGCACGACTACAAGCGCCATGGCACCACCACCCTGTTCGCCGCACTGGACATCGCCACCGGCGCCGTGATGACCCAATGCAAGTCTCGTCATCGTCACCAGGAGTTCCTCCCGTTCCTGCGCCACATTGAGGCCCACGTCCCCGCTGACCTCGATATTCCTCTTGTCGTGGACAACTACGCCACGCATAAGCATGCCAAGGTCAAGCGATGGCTGGCACGGCGTCCCCGATTTCACGTTCACTACACCCCCACCTATGCTTCGTGGCTCAACCAGGTGGAGATTTGGTTCGGCATCATTACCCGCCAGGCGGTTCGCCGGGACTCGTTCCGTAAGGTATCCGAGCTCATCGAGCGCATTGAACGCTACACGGCCAAATGGAACGCCAACGCACACCCTTTCGTCTGGACCGCTACGGCCGATTCCATCCTCGCGAAAATCAAGAGACTTTGCGAACGAATCTCTGCGACACAACACTAGGTCAGACTGACCTCTTCTCCGGCTCTCTGGCTGCGGTAGATGCCGTCGAGAATCGCCATTACCTGCAGGGACTGCTCCGCCGGTACCGGCGAGGGGGCGTCCTCGGCGACCGCCCGGGCGAACTCGGCGCACTCCTGGGCGTGAGCCTCGAGACCTTCCGGCATCAGTTTCACCGCCCTGTTGTAGAACTGGCGCGTCCGGTAGTTGGTCTCCAGAATTTCGCACTTCGGCCAGTGCAGGCCGCCGGCTGTCCCGTACAGCCACATCTGCATGTCCTCGCCGCTCGTGTCGTGGTGCAGCAGCCAGCTCACTTCGAGGATCAAGGTCGCGCCGCTGTCGAAGCGAACGAACGCCGCGGCGAAATCCTCGACGTCGAATTCCGGGGGAATCGAGCGGCGCCCGCCGCCGAAGGCCCCTTCCTGCCCGGCGATCTCGGCGCGGGCGACGCCGCTGACCGCTGCCGGCTGCGGGTTTCCCATGAACCAGAGGGTGAGGTCGAGGATGTGAACCCCGATATCGATGCACGGTCCGCCGCCGCTCAGCCGGCGCTGCACGAAGCCGGGGCCGGTAGGAGCGAACCCCCGGCGCAGCATCCAGCTGCGGGCGTGGTAGATGTCGCCGAGAACCCCGAGATCGATTTCGGCCTTCATCGCCCGCGCCGAGGGCTCGAAGCGGAAATGCTGGGCCGTCATCAGCTTCTTTCCGGACTTGTCGCGCGCAGCGATCATTTCACGCACCAGGTCTGGAGTCGGCGCCAGGGGCTTTTCGCAGATCACGTGCTTTCCCGCTTCGAGCGCGGCGACCGCGAGAGGGGCGTGGTGCATGTTTGGGACGCATATGTCGACGATGTCGATTTCCCGGTCGCAGAACAGCTCTTCCGGGGTCGGGTACAGCCTGGAAACGCCCTGCTCCTCCCCCCACGAACGCAACACCGTAGCGTCGATATCACATCCGGCAACCACCTCGGCATGTTCCGAAGCCCCCCAACCGGGCATGTGAGACCGCGATATGCCGCCCACCCCGATGATCCCGACCTTCAGCGCCGCCATTCGGCATCCTCCTTTTTCCGAGTTTCCCTGTGCCTGGCGGGAAATCAAGCGAACAGCAGGCGGCGATTCCACTGCCGCAGAGCCGATCGAGCCGGGTAACGCTGGTGATGTCTAGCGCCTGCGAAGATCGCCGAGGCGCAGCAGGTTCCTCCTGGGTGAGACCTGTTGCAGGCGGACCCTGACCGGATCCCCCGGGTGGGCTGACATCTCTGTCGCCGCTACGTATCCCTCGATGTCGAAGCCATCGAGCAGAACCGTGTACCCCAGACCGGAGCGCCGTATCACCGTCGCCTCGAGGTCGGCGCCCTGATACGGCTGGAGCGCCGCCAGAAGCCAGTAGCGGCGGCCGTGTCTTTCGACCCTGCGGGCCGCTTCGATTCCCGCCGCACATTCGCCGAGCAGACGTTTCAGCTCTTCTTCGCCAACCAGAGCCCTCCCTCTTTTCGCGGCGATCAGCTGTCTCTGCATGACGAAGTGCTCATAGCGGTCGAGCGGCGCCGTTCCGGCGGCGCAACGGGACAGGCCGAGGGCCTCGTGTTCCGCAGGCCTCACTTGCATCGACTCGGGTGTACCCGCTTTTCGCAACAGGTACGAACGCAACCCCGCGGAGTCCGCCGATTCCCGGTCTGCCCCCGCTTCGATCGGAGTATCCCCGGACAGAGGCCGAGTCCTGTACAGCGCCGGGATCCGGCGTTCTTCACACCATGCACCCAATGCCTCGCTGGCGACGTTTACACACTCCTCGAGGATCATCTTCTCCATGCTGTCGGTGCGGGAAATCGTCACTCTGCTGCCGGCGACCCGGATGCCGGGCTCCCTGTCCGGCACTCTCTCCATCGGCAGCCTGCCCTGCCGGCGGGCGCGCAGTTTCGCGGCGATCCCCGCCAGGGCACGCATCCCGCCCGGTGCCCGTCCTCCGGCAATGGGGGCATCGGAGGAAATCATGCGCGGGCGGATGCGGCACAGGGCGATGCGGCAGTCGCGGATGCGCTGATCGCGTCCCAGCACCACTTCGATCCGCAGGGACGGAGTTGTCCGCTCGCCGCGGAAGCGCAGGGATTCTTCCAGGGCGGGGGGAACAAGCGGGAGGCGCCGGTCCGGCAGTTCGATGCTGGTGGCGCGGTCAGCGGCGTCCCTGTCCAGGGCACTGCCGGCCGGAACCACAGCTGCCACCAGGGGCAGGTACACCTGCAGCCGGAATCCCCGAATCGTGCGCCGCGCCAGAACGGCAACAGCCGCTGACGGATCGGCCGGATCGGCGAAGGCGTAGGGCCGGCGCCAGACTCGGGTCGCTGCGAACCTGCCGGCCACCGCGGCGAGCCTTTCGGCTTCACGCAGGGACTCAGGAGAGAATTCCGGCGGCACCCCGCACCTGTGCAGTTCGAGGTTCTCATCCTTGTCCCAGAATCCCAGCTGTACGAGCACATCGAAGGCCGCTCCGGGACCGTGAAGGTGGGCCCTCTCCATCAGGACAGCCGACTGCGAGCGCCGCTGACTTTCGCTGCCGTAAACGGCGGCATCCCGCAGCAGCCGAACCGCTTCCTCGGCGTTTGCCGGACGAGGGTCGGGGGCGGCCCCGTCGGCGACCCGGCGAACCCATGCCGCCACCTCGGCAAGCTCTTTCTCCTCCTGCCTTTTTTGCGACTCGAGCTGCAGAGTTCGAGCCAGTGTCTCGCGGGAAAGCGGGGACCACCCGTTTGCGTGGCGCGCGAAGAACCGGCCCTCCCAGAGAGCGCGCAGAAGGACCGCACGATCGTCCGGTCGTGGTGAACCGAAAAGGAGCTCGGCGAGCTCGTCCAGCGACCACACGCGGCCCTCCCCTTCCTCTGCGGTGACCTCCCAAAGCGGCTGTAGCTCGACAGCGAGGCTGCGGGCGTGGCGCTGCTCGTCAATGCGGCGGAGATGGGACAGAGCTTCCTGTCTCGACAGGGTGGGCACCTTGCTGGTCGACAGGTCGAGGATCTTGGCGCGCCGCAACCAGTGTTCGCGGCCGCGCACGTCGACGACGAGCAGACGGCGGCCGGAATGCCGCAACACGGCTCCGAACCAGAGGCCGCCACCGTGTGTGAATTCGACGAGAGACCCGCTGGCGAGGTTGCTCTGAGACGGGACGCGGTGGCCGAAAAGCTGACGGCCGACTTGCGATCGCACCCGGGGATCGTCGTGGCTCAGAAGATCCCGGACCCATGTTGGCATGACTACCTCCTTCGGTCAGGAGCCCGCGCCTCCGTATTCTTGCCTGGCCTGGAACGGACCGGCAGACGGACATCGAAGCAATTCCTGGCGAGCGTCCGGGAATTGCCGGCAGGATGCCCGGATCCTACCGTATCTGCCGGCCGGCACAGTGTCAATCGCAATTGCCCGCGGCGCGGGCGAAACCGGAAAAGGCGGCATGGAACAGTTCGAAACCATCGCACGCGAGCGCATCGACCGCATCGAGAAGGGCGTGCTACTGGGACGGCGACCCCGGTAGTTGGGACGCAACGCTCGTATCTCCGTCCACGGAGACGTGATCAGGGACCAGGTGGTGCGGATTCGGACCGCCGGAGGGGGGATGGGAATCGGGTGGTCGGGGATCGCCGAAGAGCAGGCCGCCGAACTGGTCGGCAGAAGGATCGGAGAGCTGTTCTCGATGCCCGACGGGGCCAGTCAGGCAGGGGTGCCGATCGACCTGCCGCTCTGGGACCTGTGCGCCCGCCTGGCGGGCTTGCCCCTTTACCGGCTGCTCGGTCCCACGCGGCTCGCGCGAGGTAGAGCTGTACGACGGCTCCATTTACATCGACGATCTCGAGTTGAGCGACGCCGAGGCGCGCGAGCTGTACAGTCGGCAGGTGCAATCGGGTTGGGATTCCGGCTACCGCAACTTCAAGATCAAGGTCGGGAGGGGGGCTCGCTGGATGCCTGCCGCCGAGGGTCTGGCCCGCGACGCCCTGGTGATCCGGACCGTCCGGGAGGCAGCGGGAGCGAATGCCAGGATCCTGATCGACGCCAACATGGGCAACACTCTCAACAGTGCACGGCAGCTGCTGGCGGAGACCGCGGATGCCCGCATCTACTGGTTCGAGGAACCTTTTCCCGAAGACCTGCCGCTAAATCAGGCGCTGAAGGAGTTCATCCGGGAGAACGGCTGGGACACCATGGTGGCAGATGGGGAATTCCATCCCCCCCCCCCCTGCTTTTTCGACCTGGTCGAAGAGGGCTGGATCGACGTCGTGCAGCAGGACTTCCACCAGTACGGACTGACCTGGTGGCGCGCTGTGTCAGCCCGGCTGGAGGGGTGTGCAGCGCGCTGTGCTCCCCATACCTGGGGTAGCTCGTCGAGCGCTTCACTCACGCCCATTTTGCCGCCTCCATACCCCATTTCGACCTCCTGGAAGCGGAGCCGGCCGGCTTCCCCGGACTGATCGCCGACGATTGGGAGATGGTGGATGGCCACCTCGTCGTCCCCGATACCCCCGGATCCGGCTTCGACATCGAGGAGGCGGTCTGGAACAGGGCCGTCGAGGCGAGCGGCTTCAGTCTCTCGGTCTGATTCACTTGGCGCCGCTGCCGTTGCCGGGCGCTGGGGGATTGAGCCATCCGGGCAGGCGCACGGCCTCCGAATCCCGCCACGCCGTGAGGTAGAGGGAGGCGGTGAATTCCGCCGCGGCCGCGGCCTGCTGCAATCCGAACCGGGCGGCAGGCTCTGAGAGCGGCTCGAAATCATCTGCCAACTCGTACACCCTGGCGACGTTGTCGTGGTTCTGCGCGAACTGGCTCATGACGGCCGCCATCAGGTCGCCGAAGGGCTGCGGGCGACAATCGGATGCCAGAGCGTCGGGGTCGGGAGCGAGCCGATCGATTACCGAGTCGACCTTTTCGTGGATACCGGCGTGAAGCTTCGATCCGCCGCCCGACGAATCTCCCTCCGTTTGTACGTAGCCGTCGTAATGAATCGTGAGATGCAGGGGCTGGAACAGATCCTGGGCATAATGGGCTAGAAGTCCGGCGTATACGAGAGCCTTGCTTTTGGGCGCCTCCAGCCCGGGCCAGCGGCGGTGCTCCGCCAGGGCGAGGGTCAACTGCTCCGTCCACTCGGCGACGGCATAGGGGAGGAAGCCGACCTTGGAAGGGCTGACCCCGACCTCGCCGCACAGCCGCACGAATTCGTACCGCGTCGCCGGCAGGTGTCTGCCGGCCAGAAGCTCGATGTCGAGAAAATGTTCGGGATGCTCGCGGTCGCGCAGGTTCGGCAGGGACCGGTTTTTTGCCAGGTCGGGATCGTAAACGCTGCTGGCGACCAGTTCCTCCCCTTCCTTCAGAAACGCCGGCACTTCTTCGGGAAGGGCGCGTATGGCCGCCCTCGTGACGATCTCGTGTCCATCACCCCACCACCCATAGGCGTTTCGCCCGGAAACGGCGATCAGTAAAATGAGGAAAAGCACCTGGAAGGGCATCGCCGACGATTCAGTACTCCAGCCTGTTTACGTCGACGGTCCTGCTCCAGGTCTCGAACTCGGCATTCATCGTTTCGGTCCAGCCGCGGTCTATTTCACCCGGGCTGTAACGTCCCTCGCGAATGGACTGTTTTCCCCAGTAATCCCGCAGGCGCGTCATTTCGGACGATTCCACCACCTGCCGGGCAAGCTTCGCAGGGATGAAAATGACGCCGCTGGATGTTCCGAGCACGATGTCTCCGGGCAGCACCGACGCCTGTCCGACGCGAACCGGTCCGTTGATCTCCGTCAGGGTGACCTCGCCGATGCCCGTCGGGTGAAGCCCCTTGGCGAAGACGTTGATCGGCAGCTCTCGGACCCGCTGGGTGTCGCGGATCGAGCCATCGACGACCAGTCCTGTGCCTCCGGTGTTGGCGGCGATGGCGGTGCCGAGATTGTCGCCGATAAAGGTGCCGCGGACGATCTTCCCGAAGAGCTCGACGACGAGGACGTCGCCGGACACGAGGGTGTCGATCACCCACGAGTTCTGACCGCCGACGCGGCCTTCCCTGCTGCCTGCCGCCTCCGTGACCTGGTGGAGATCGGGGCGATGAGGAACGTAGCGGCAGGTCACGGCGCGCCCGGTCAAGACGCGCTCCGGGTGGAGATTGATCCAGTCCCCTTCGAACTGGAAGTGGTACTCCTGGCCATGCAGGACGCCCCAGGCCTCCTCGGTCGTCACCTTCTTCATCCGTTCCAGGATATCATCGGGAACCATCGGGCGCCCGTCCTCGGACCGGGCCCCTTCGTATTCGGAAGTCAGTTCGCGAATTCGTTCTGCGGACAGCAATTCCATCGGCTCAATCCTGCGTTGGAGACTTCTATTTTTTTGTAGGAGCAGGTTCCGCTGAATTCGGCGGCCGTATTCAAGCGCCAAGGGAGGGTTGCCTGTTTCAGGCGGCACCGGCAGGTGCTTTTGCTCTTCGGGGCAATATGACCCCACGCCGGATCGAGGGTCAAGAAAGGGTTGGTGGCAGTTCCATCATCTACCCTTTCGAGGTCCGCGGCATCCGGGGCCTTCCTGCGGGTGCCCACTAGAACGGCAGATCGTCCGCTCTGAAATCGGAGATCCCCGTAGCAGCGGGAGAAGCGGAACGGGTAATTGCGTCGAGCTCGAGCTGGGTTTCTTCCCCGCGCCCGTATTTCATGTCGAGCTCTCCGGGCCCTCCGGCGGCGTCAATGAGCTGGAGATCGGTGACCATGATCTCCGTGACGTAGTGCCGGCGCCGGTTGGCGTCCTCCCAGTTGCGTGTGTGCAGTCTGCCTACGACGCGGACCTTGCTTCCCTTTTTCAGGTACTGGTCGGCGATCTCGGCGAAGCGCCTCCACATGACGAGCCGATGCCACTCGGTGTGCCGTCGCCGCTGCCCCTTGTTGTCGGTCCAGTCGTCGTCGGTCGCCAAGCGCACGCTGGCCACCTGCGTCCCCCTCGGCGTGAACCTGATTTCCGGATCGGCGCCGAGATTCCCGACCAGTATGACCTTGTTGATGTTTCCGGCGGCCATCTCCAACCTCACTCTCCGCCATCTCCGGAGAGATACCCCCTGCCCCCGCGTTTGCGACGGGCCTGTGGAGTCTCGATTCCGAAGCGCCGGCAAAGCCGGCCGAAACTGCTTGGAGCCATTCCCAGAGCCAGGCCGGCATCCCGGTTGCTGGCGTAAATGCGCGCTGCGCGCTCGATGCGGTCGCGATCAAATCTCTCCAATTCCAAGATCCTCCTGGCGCTTTGCATATGGCCGAACAAGTGCACACAATTTTACTAAACAAATGTGCATATGTCAAGGCCATTCCGTGCGGTAGGCCACCAGGAGATCGCCGGCGCTGATGGATCTCGACTCGAGTGAAACGCTGTGTACCGGAATGAGATATCTGGATTCAACCAGTTGGGGGTACCAGTTCGGCATGACGACGACGAACTCCGGTCTCCTCGCCAGCAGGAATTCCAGCACCCCCTGATCGGCAGCCTGCCCGGGCCGCAGATAGGTCAGCACCTCCGGGGTGATCAGTCCCGCAGTGTCGATGATCCGCCGCCCGCTGAAGTACCCGAGGGCTCCTATGTCGTGTGTCGCCACCACGGCATTTTCCGGAGCTTCCCGGGCGATCCAGCGAGCCATCGGCAGGTGCATCTGCTGAATATCGCGGACGTTCTCTCCGAACTGCCTGGCCCCGCCCGGCTGCATGAGCAGGGCGTTGAGGACCACCGCCATCCAGGCGAGGCCGCCGGGCCGGAGAATCCGGGATTTCCGCAGGAAGGCGGCCGAACTCGACCTGCACAGCCACACCAGGGAATCGCGAAGACCTATGGTTCCGAGGACCGCCATCAGTGGAACCAGGTGAGCGACGTAGCGGCCGTGCTGAAAAGTCGCTCCTTTGTACGGGGCCAATATCCCGCGGACCAGGGGCAGCGCCAGAATCAGAACCAGGAGGAGCCGCTCCGGGCCCGCGGGCCTGCGCAGGGCGGCGATGGCCCCCGCGAGCGCTCCTGCAGTGACAACCGTGTTGTTTGTCACGCCGTACTCGATTGTCTCAACTAGCTGCACCAGTGGGTAGTAGACGAGGCATTTCAACACTTGAAGGACATCGAGCCGGGCCAGTGCTCCCGGCAGACCGTACGGTCCGACCTTGGCGTAATAGGTATTGGGAAACGGATGTCCTATGGTGCCGAAGTTGAAGACGACAAAGGGAGCGAGCAGCAGGGCGAAGAGCAGGCAGGGCCGCGCCAGGTCACCGAGAACCCGGATCCGGGGGGCCGGAGGCATCCGCAGCCAGCTGTCGAGGAGAAGGACCGGAAACAGGAGCAGGCATTCGGGCCGCGCCAGTGCGGCCGCGGCGAGCAGGGCGGTGGCTCCCCGCCCGGGTGGCGCCCCCCGGGAACGCAGACAGAGCCAGATGCCGGCAGTCGCCGCGGCGGCGTACAGGGTGATCTCCATGCCGGAGAGGCTGCCCCAGATCAACCTCGGGGTGGTCGCCGCGGACAGACTGGCAAGCAACGCCCAGCCGCCGCTCAATCCTGCCTGGCGGGCGAGGAGGAAGGTGAAGGTTCCCGTTCCCCACAGCAGCAGGACACCCACCAGCTTCGCCGCCATCACGACATCGACCGGCAGCAGGTGCAACCCCGCCAGCAGAACCGTCCACAGAGGGGCGGACGAGGCCGAGACAGGTTCTCCCGCGTTGAAGTACATGCCATGGCCGCTGCTGAGGTTGCGGGCAATCTGCATGTGGATCCAGGAATCGTCCAGGGGAAATCCCCAGGCCCGGTTCAGCTCCCACTCCGCAAGCAGCCAGGGGACGACCGCGGCGCCGACCGCGAGGCCCAGGACCAGCGCCGACCACCGGCCGGACAGGGATCTGGCTGGAGGGCTCATCACCTGGCCGGGGTTGCCGGTGGATCCCCTGCGGAAGGGGTAGCGACCGGGTTTACCGGTTTCTCCGAAATGCGGTCGAAATCATCGGGCCCCGACAGGGTCCGCTTCGCCTCTGCGCGGGCGGCCTGCATCAGTTCGAGATCCCGCAGGGGATCGGCAACGACGAACCTGGGCAGACCCGACTGCCTAGTTCCGAGCACCTCCCCCGGGCCGCGGATCTCGAGATCGAAGCGGGCAATCTCGAAACCGTCGTTCGTGGAGCAGAACGCCCGCAGCCGCTGTTCCGCCCTTGGTGTGCCCTCCCCCTCAGCGACCCCGGAGTAGTCGATGAGAATGCAGTAGGCCTGCCCCTCTCCCCGGCCCACCCGGCCCCGTAGCTGGTGCAGCTGCGCCAGCCCGAATCTCTCGGCGTGCTCGATCACCATGACCGTCGCTTCGGGAACGTCGACGCCCACCTCGATGACGGTAGTGGCGACGAGGACCTGCACCTTCCCGCGGGCGAAACGCTCCATCTGCTCGGTCTTTTCCACGCTGCCCAGGCGCCCGTGCAGGAGGCCGACCTCGAACTCCGCCAGGGGCCCGGAACCGCTTCTCACTTCTTCGAACCCGTCGACCGCCGACTTCAGGTCGAGCTTTTCCGATTCCTCTATGACCGGGTACACGATGTAGACGCGCTCCCCGCAACGCAGGCGGCTGGCGGCGAACTCGAGGATCCTGGCACGGCTGGCGGGGGTCCGCAGCTCGGTGCGCACCGGCTTGCGCCCCGGGGGTACTTCGTCGAGGACGGAGACTTCGAGGTCGCCGTACAGGCTGAGGGAGAGGGACCGGGGAATCGGGGTCGCGGTCATGACGAGGATATCGGCGGTGGGGGCTTTCTCGTACAGCCTGCGGCGCTGGGAAACACCGAAGCGATGCTGCTCGTCGACGACCCCGAGGCCGAGGCCGCGGAACCTGACCTCGGTCTCGATCAGGGCGTGGGTGCCGACGGCGACCGCTGCCGACCCGGTCTCGATCGCCGTCAGAACCTCCTCGCGGACAGCTTTCCTCTGCCCTCCGGCCACCAGCACAGCGGCGACACCGAAGGGTTGCAGCAGGGACTGCAGGTAGAAGAAGTGCTGCTCTGCGAGGATTTCGGTCGGCGCCATCAGAGCGGCCTGGTACCCGGCCTCCACCGCGGTAAGAATGGCGCAGAGGGCGACCAGGGTCTTGCCGGAGCCGACCTCGCCGTGCAGAAGTCGCCGCATCGGCCGCGGACTACCCATGTCCGCGGCTATCTCGGACAGGGTGCGCGACTGCGCCCTGGTGAGCTCGAACGGGAGAGAGGACAACAGCCCGGGCACCAGGCTGGTGCTTTTGCCGAGCTGGTGCCCCCGTTGATCTCCCGCCCTCTGCCGTCTCTTCAGGAGGGATAGCTGCAGAGTGTAGAACTCTTCGAAAGCCAGGCGTCTTCTCGCCCTGTCGAGCGCGTCAAATGATTCAGGGAAGTGTATGGTGCGAAGCGAGTTGTGAAGTTCGTCGAGATCGTTTCTCCGGCGCGTGTCCGGGTCGAGGGACTCCTCTGTTCCCGGCAGGTATCGATCGAGGGCAGTTCTGACGATTGCCCGGAATCCGCGACTGCGCAGGCCGCGCTCCTTCATGTCGGCGGTGGTGGCGTACAAGGGGATGATACCCGCGGTGTGAATGAGCCCGCGATCCCCTGCTGCAGAGAGGAACTCGTACTCCGGATGGGGCATTTGCAGGCGCCCCCGGTATTCTTCGACCCTGCCGCTGAGAGCAAGGAGATCGCCGACTTCCGCCCTGACGTACTGGCCGCCCTGGAACCAGACGCAGCGGAGGGCTGCGGAGCCGTCGCTGACGTCGACGGTGGCCGGCAGCGGACGTCCCCTGCGGCTGCGCGCGAAACCTGGGGAGGCGCAGGCCGTGACCGTGGCGATCACGGTCACCTCCCCTCCTGCCGCGAGCTCGGAAATCATCGCCACGGCGCTGCGGTCGAGGTATCGCCGCGGCACCCTCAGGAGCAGATCCGCCACGGTTTCGACCCCGGCCTCCCGAAGCGCCTTGCCCCGCCTGGAGCCCACGCCCGGAACTTCCTCGATCGCCGTGGCCAGCTGCGACCCGGTCAGCCGGAGCACCTGTTACTTCCCGGGATCGCCCCGGCCCGAAAGTTCGTCCGCATCCCCCGGTGATGAGGCCGCTTCGCAGCGACCGCAGCGCAATCCGGGGGGAGGAGGCGACTCGCAGGCGGGTCTTCGAGCCCACGGAAATCGACGCGGAAAGGCCTATCCGGACTTTCCGGGAGCGCAGGCGGAGCGCTTGACAGAGGGAAACAGCTCCTGTATATACCCCCCTCTCCCCCCACGCAATTCGGCTTCCTCCCTCCCCGGGGTCGAGCCCTCACGAAACCATGCAGCGACCCTCTTTCGCCCAGTTCCTCACGGGCTCCCGCTCGCCGGGCCGCCCTGTCTTCCTTTTCGCCTATTGCGGGATGTGGCTTCATCTCGTCGTCGGCATCCCCCTCCTGGTCCTGAAGCTCGAAGTACCGCTGCCGGACGCCGTCGGTTCGATGGCCATCAGTTCGCTCAGCGCCGGAATCATCCTCTACGGGATCCTTTCCCGGGAGTACGGCTTGCTCGTCACCCTGGTCCCCTACGGACTCGGGATGGCGCGGGCATTCGCCCCCGAAACCCGGGGCGTCGACTTCCTGATGGCCGCCATGATCATCCTCTTGGGCTCGGGGCATCGGGTGTTTTCCAGCGAGTACCGACACTACAGGCGGGAGGTTTTCGACGGGGACGCAGGAATGCCGCTGTGGATCACCGCTCTCACCGGCGCGATCCTGATGCTGCTGTTCCTCTACGGAATTCAACTGCTGTAAACCGTGGCATTTCCCGGGCGGAAGCCGTATCGACTCCGGGGAAGCCGCGTCGTTAGCGGATCTTGAGGGTCGCCAGGCCGCACAGCGCGAGGATACCGGCGACGATCCAGAAGCGGATTACGATCTTGGTGTCGGCGATGCCCCGCGCCTGAAAGTGGTGGTGGATGGGGGCGCTGAGGAAAAATCTACGTCCCAGCCACCTGATGCCGATCTTCTCCTGAATCAGCACCGACAGGGCCTCTCCCACGAAAATTCCCCCGACGATCAGGAACAGGATCTCCTGTTTCACCAGAACCACCAGGGTCCCGATTAGGCCGCCGAGCGCCAGCGACCCGGCATCCCCCATGATCACGTTCGCGGGGTAGGAGTTGAACCATAGAAACCCGAGGCAGGCTCCGAACACGATGGTGCAGATGATGGCGACCTCTCCGGCCCCCGGAATGAACGGAAAGATCAGGAACTCGGAGATCCTGACGTGGCTGGAGACGTACGCGAAGACTCCGTACACCGCCACGACGAAGGCTACGGGCACCACGGCGAGGCCGTCTATGCCGTCGGCGATGTTCACCGAGTTGGAGATGGCGATGATGGTGAACACGATCAGCGGCACGTACCCCCACGACAGGTCGACTACGGGGTTCTTCAGGAACGGCAGGTAGAGCTGCGTCGCCAGCCCCGGGGGGAGCGGCGACAGCCAATCTGAGACGAAGACGACGGCGAAGACGATGGCGTAGAGGAACTGCAGCGCCAGCTTGGCGGTCTCCGACAGACCGCGATCGTTGTTGCCGTGGCGAACCTTGAGGTAGTCGTCGGTGTATCCCAGGGCGGCAAACCAGGCGACCGCGGCCATGCACATGAGCACGAGCGGATTGTGCAGCTGGCACCAGAGCAGCACGCTCAGGGTGATTGCCGCCACCAGCAGTCCGCCCCCGTAGGTCTTGGCCGGGTGATCGGTAACCGGAAAATCGGTGTATTTTCGTGACGTGTCGCGCTTGCCGGAGCGGTAGAAGTAGAGGATTATGCGCCAGCCGAACAGGATGGTGAACACCAGGGCGGTGATGGCGCCGCCGATGGCGCGAAAACTGATCGAGTCGAAGAGCCGCAGGTAGGAGAGGGACTGGACCGATTGCAGGTAGTCGCCGAGATAGACCAGCACGGGTTTCCTTATCCGCCCCCGGCTCTGAAGGCGCCGGGGGCCTCCGACGCATCGGCAGGAGAGTCGGCGAGCTCGGCGAGTTCGGAAAGACTCTCTTTCAGAGGGAACTCCGGAGTGAAGTTCGGCGACGTGGCGAGCACCTGCTCTGCCTCACCGGCCATCTCTGCAGGGCTCAGCACCCCGCGGCGAAGCAGGTTCTGCAGCCCCAGCACCACCTCGTGCCGGACCTGCCAGTCCGGGTGATGGTAGAAGTTCCGCAGCAAGCGGATCAGCCCGGGATCCCGCCCCACGGCCCCCAGGGCTCGTATCGCCCTGGCGACGACGCGCCGCGAGCGGTCCGACAGCGCATTCACGAGGGCGCTCTCGATGCGGTCGGAAGGATTGCCGGCCTCCCCGAGCAGATCCGCAGCAGCGGCCCGGACCTCGAAATAGGGATCGGTCTCAAGGGCAACCAGAAGCGCGGCCTCGACCTGCGGCTCTCCGACGACCCGCAGCCACCGCAGTGCGATCTGTATGGTGTTTCGCCTCAGAATCCCGGAATGCCGGAAGTCGCCCCCGAGCAGTCTCTTCAAAGCCCCCACCTGCCGGCGGTCCTGGAGAATCTGGAGCAACAGGTCGAGCCGGTCCCGTTGCTCGAGATAGCCTGAAAGCTTGATTCCGACGTTGCGTTTGCCCAATGGAATTTCGTACCACTCCCTCGACGCAAGGAGACGGTCCGCCTGGTAGCGCAAGTAGGCCAGCTCGCGGTCGGGGATACCCTGGACCCCCCCGGCATCTTCCACCCGCTCACGTACCTTCCTGACCAGGGCGTTCGGATCGCTCGGCAGCCTCTCGTCTCCCCGGGACTCGAGGTTGAGGGGTGCCGGCCTTTCCCCTCCGACCATACTTTCGAGCTCTCTGCGGATCAGATCCAGGCTGTCGCGCCGCGGCACCCCCTGCGCCGCGGCTGACAGCCGGCGCCGTTCCTCGGGGGCCTCGAGCAATCCCTCGATCGCTGCGGCGAGGCGTTTGCCGTCGACCTTGGTGGTGACTGCCCCCCCTTCCCACGACGCCTCGGAGTAGAGGACAACCGCGGCTCCCCGCTTCTCCATCTCGCGGGCGTTGATCGCCTGGTGATCGTCCGCGGACGTCGACAGTGGAATGATGACGGCAGGCAAGCCGCAAACGCCGATTTCGGTGAGCGTTGCGGCGCCCCCGCGGCAGACGACGACATCGGAGGCGGCGTAGAGATCCTCGATCTGTTCCGCATAGGGCAATCGCCGGTACCAGTCCGAGGTGTCGCCGGCCAATCCCGACTCGCGCAACCGCTGCTCGGTGTCGGCGACTGGGTCGTAGGTTTCCTCGGATGCCCCCCGGGGAGGCGTGGCCCCGGTGACGTGCAGGACGAACAGGTCCGAACGTTGTCGCAGTCGCGGCAGCGCCTCGACCACGGCGCGGTTGATCTCTCGCGCGCCCTGGGAACCGCCGACGACGAACAGCACCTGACGTTCTGGATCGATACCGAGCCTTTGGCGGGCGGCGGCACGGTCGAGTTGAAGGAGCTCGCGGCGAACCGGGTAGCCGACCACCGCGACGCGCCGGGTATCGAACCAGCGCCCAGCCTGCTCGAAAGCCACGCCTATGCGGTCGGCCAGCCGCCCCACCGTGTGGTTGAGCAGGCCGGGACGGGCGTTGGGCTCGTAGAGAAACATCCTGGTCTTGCCGACACCCAGCCTGCGGAGAATGCCGAAGGCGAGCATCACGGGGGCGCTGACGAAACCCCCGGTGGTGATGACTACGTCGGGCCGGAAGCGGAGCAAAATAAGCAGAGCGCGGCCGACTCCGGCCGCCAGGGTCAGCCAGAAAAGCAGCTGAGGCAACGCCGAGAGTGAGCGCGGGTAAGGGCGCGAGCGCACGTAGCGCAGGGCGTACCCCCGGGCGGGAACGACCCTGGATTCCAGGCGGTTGCGGACACCGACGTAGAGGAACTCCGCGTCGGCATGCAGGCGGCGCAGCTCGTCGGCAATGGCAAGTGCAGGATAAACGTGGCCGCCGGTACCGCCGCCTGTCAGGAGGTATTTCACGCTATCGGTCCGTTGCCTGCCCCCGTACCGGAGAGGAGGGGGAGGAAAACGCTGCCGGCGAATCGACCCGAAAGGGGGCCGAACGCCTGGTAGCAGGGAAACGGATCCGGGAAACCGGTGAGGGTGTGCAGGGTGGGTGGCGAAGGAGGCATCTTCCGCCCAATTGTAGCAAGATCGCCCAAATACGACAAGCGACTTCCCTCGCCTTCAGATGTCGGTCACCGCGGCCTTCGGCATCCATCCTCCGCTGCCGTTGGGCAGCCGCACCAGGTACCATCCATCCTCATCGCGGTCGATGCGCACCATGGTACCCTCGTGAAGCACGAACACCGGCGTCTGGTCGCCGCCAGGTCCGCTGCGGGCTGTCGCCTCCTGCGCCGTTACGATGGCGTGTTTCGCCGATTCGTGCGTGTAGATGCGCGAGGCGAAAAACAGGGCTGCAAACACCCAGGCAGCTGCGCATGGGGCCAGCAGTGGCAGTTGGACCCGTGCAGCCCGGGGCCGCAGCCAACGCAGGCAGGCGAGCACCCAGACGGAGAGCAGGGTCGCGGCGAAGGCGACCGCGAGCTCGTCGAGGGTGGGAAAGGCGTAGACCGCGGCGGCGAAGCGCGCCAGCGGATTCTCCTCCGCGGGCGGCTCCCGGTCCCTCTTCACCTGGCGGGCGAAGCGCAGGTTTGCGAGGATGTCCGGATCCCTGGGCTCGAGCCGCAATGCGCGCTCGTACCACACGATCGCTTCGCCGAGGCGGGAGGACTTGAAGCAGGCGTTGCCGAGGTTGTAGAACAGGCGGGAATCGCGAATGCCTTCGCCGGCGATCCGCAGGTAGGTGTCGCGAGCCGCCTCGTACTCGCCGGCGCGGTAGAGGTCGTTGCCCTCGGCGAACAGCCCCGCGGCCGCGGATTGCCCTGCCAAAGGAACCGGTGTGCAGGCGCAGGCGACTGCCAACGAGATCGCGAGCAGGGACCGGGTCTTCACGCCAGCACCCTCTGTAGCCGTTCCATGAGCTCCTCGGCACGATCCTGGGTGCGCCTCATCTCCTCGGCCGAGGACGCTCCGGAGGCGTAGCGGGCGAATTCGCATTCCTCAAGCAGTTCTCCGAGATCCTCCACCGTCTGCTGCGGCACACCCCGGCGCCACAGTTCTTCGGAGCACTCCTCCTTCTCCAGCCCCGCTGCCGAACGGTTGAGGTGGTCGGCGACGAACTCCAGCACCGCCCGGTGGATCTCCGCGTGGAAATCCGGAGGGGGGGCGCCTTCGGCCAGCATTCGGCGCGCCGTTTTCAGCCTGCGTCCGGCCGCGCCCCGAGCGCCCCGGCGGCGCGCGTACGCGACATCCCCCTCGAGCCGGCGGCGGTGGCGCTGCCAGAGGTAAAGACCCGCGTACGCCAGCGGCATCATCGCCTGCACCAGCCAGAAAGAACCACTGCGGTACAGAATCCCTGCGTCCCCCAACTCTCCTACATCCGGTTTTATGTGACGAATGTCGGTCCCGACGACTTCGATATCCTTTCTGCTCAGGAGGTAACGGGTACCCTCCTCGCTTTCCCGCAGATGGCCGCTGACGGCGAGCTCGCGGGGATCCGTCTGCAGCGTCCGGTATGCTCGCGCCTCGGGATCGAAAAAGGTGAAACGCGCCGGGGGAATGGCGAGAGTTCCCGGGGCTTCGGGGATCAGGATGTACTCGAAGGTCTTGGTGCCGCCGTAACCGCCGCCGGTATCCCCCGCCTCTTCGGAAACCTTCGGGTCGTACTTCTTGAATCCCGCAAAATCCCCGAGCCGCGGCTCTCCGGCCGCGCCGATGTTCCCCTTTCCCTGAATCGAGATGGTGAGAGTGACCGGATCTCCTGCCCGCGGCGCCGGCGGCTGCAGGGTCGACACCATCCGGTAGGTTCCCACCGCCCCGTCGAACTCCGGGGGCCGTCCCATCGCAGGCAAGGGCAGTACCTCGACGGTGACCTCGGGGCTGCGCACCAGCAGGGTCCGGCCGCGGCCGAAGAACGGATCGTTGAACAGGGAAAAAGCGTCGAACAGGCTGTTCCTTCTTCTTCCCTCGGAAATGCTGCACCGGATCACCAGGGGCTCGACGACGTGATCCCCGGCGCTGGCGGGAAACAGGGCAACCTTGCGCAGCGGCACGACATTGAAGGCTACTCCGCCGATCACCTGCCGTTGCGGTTCGAGGCGCTGGGCGACGAACAGATCCTTGGCCCAGAATCCCGAGAACACGGGTACCTCCTCGAAGCCGACGTCGCGGAGCTGGTAACGGTAGCAGAGGTCGTAGGACAGCAGCACCTGTTGGCCCACGTAGACCTGCTCGCGGTCCCGCTTCACCCGGACGAAGAGGTTGTCCTCGAGGGCCTGCGGTTCCGCCTCTCCCTCTCCCTTTGCCACGACCACCTCGATCGCTTTCGTCGAGTACTTCCTACCCCCCAGCTCCAGTGTAGCCGGCCCGATGACGAAGGCCCCCTCGCGACGCGGGTACAGGGTGTAGGTCAGCTCGCGGGCGTGGGTAACGCGGCCGTTGACGATCTCGGTGCGCACGCCGACCGAGGGACCGTACACGTCGAATTCGTCGAGCTTCAGGTGTGGCGTCGGGACTTTCGGGAAATTCTGCGAAGAGGAGATCGACAGCATCAGTTCGATCGGCCGGGATCTGGTCGTCCTGGTGCGATCCACCGAGGCCGTGAACTCGACCTCGGCCGCCGCAAACGAGGCTGCGGTCACCACTACGGCAGCAGCCGCAATCAGCCGCGAAAAGTGCAATTCAGACCTACCAATCCCTGACCTGCGCCCTGGCCTCCACCCGGAAGCGGCGACGCTGGCCATCCTGCTCGCTGTCGGCAAAGGCGTCGAGCAACTGCTCGGCTTCCGACGGTTTCATCTTGCCCGGAAACGGCTGTTCCCCTTCAGGTTTTCCGGAATCTTCGGGGGCTTCCCGGGGTGGCGAGGACTCCCCCTCCTGCCCCGGCTCCTCGTCTCCTTCCCGGAGCCCGTCCTGCCGAGGATTCTGTTCCGGGTCTCCGGTAGACTCGTCACTCTCACCCGGATCGGATTCCCCCGGCTGTTCGCCCTGCTGCTGCTGCTGCTGCTGCTGCTGCTGCTGTTGCTGCTGTTGCTGCTGCTGCTGTTGCTGCTGCTGCTGTTGCTGCTGCTGCTGTTGCTGCTGCTGCTGTTGCTGCTGCTGCTGTTGCTGCTGCTGCTGTTGCTGCTGCTGCTGTTGCATGCGCAGGGCGAGTTCGAGATTTGCCTTCCCGGCCTCCTCGTCGAATCCCCGGAGGATCGCCTCCTTGTACGCCTCCACCGCCTTGGGATACATCTCCTTCTGGTACAATGTGTTGCCGAGGTTGTAGAAACTGCGAGGTGACAGGGGCGGCGAAGACGACGCATCCTCGAAAGCGCGGCCAGCGGCCTCGAAGTCCCCTTGTTTGTACAAGGCGTTTCCCACGTTGAACAACAGCTCCGGGGAATCCGGGTCTTCTATCTGCGCCTGCCGGTAGCGATCGACCGCCTCTTCGAAATTGCCCTCGTTGTAGTGCTCGAGCGCCTCGGCGCTGCGCTCCGCGGCCTTGTCTCCCACCGTCGACGCGCCTGCGGCCAGCGGGATGGCCTCGGTCAGCACCAGAACGAGGACGGCCCATCCACGGCGGCAGTGCTCTACACGCCCCCCGGATCGGAGATCGGGACCGTTCATTCGAAACGGCCCTTCCATTCCAGCCGCTGTCGCCTCCGGTCCCCCAGCAGCGACTCGAGAACAAAGCAGGCGAGGGCGAGAGCAAGGGGGATCTGGTAGCGCTCCTCGTAGCGCGTGAACCTTTGCGACTCGAACTCCTTCTGGTCCATGTTGGCGATCTCGCGGTATATCTCTTCGATCTCCACCCCGCGCAAACTGCTGCGGTAGTACGCCCCCTCACTGAGGGCGGCCACTTCGCGCAGCACCCCCTCGTCGAGCCGCGTCTTCACCGGATTTCCGGCGCGGTCGCGGTGGAAGTCGACCCCACCCCCGTCCTGCCTGATCGGTATCAGCTCGCCGTCGGAGGTGCCCATGCCGATCGCGAATATGCGTACACCCTCTGCCGCGGCGTTGTCCGCGGCAGCTATCGGATCGGCGACGTGATCCTCTCCGTCGGTGAACAGCACAATCGCCTTGTGCTGGCGGTCCCCTTCGTCGAAGCAGCTGCGCGCCAGCTCGAGGGCCTCCCCTATCGCCGTTCCCTGGACCGGGATGCTGCCGGCGTCGACGACGGACAAAAGCAGCCGCAGGGCCCCATAGTCGAGGGTAAGGGGACACTGGACGAACGCCTTGCCGGCAAACACAACGAGGCCGACGCGGTCCCCCTCCAGCCGGTCGAGCAGCTCCCCAATCTGGTAACGTGCCCGCTGCAGCCGGTTGGGGCCGATATCCTCGGCCAGCATGCTCCGGGAGACATCGAGTGCGATGACGATGTCGACTCCCTTGCGCTTGGCCATCGTCAACTCCGCCCCGAACTGCGGGCCGCCAAGGGCGAGGGAGAGAAAGGCAAAGCCGCTGACGGCGATGCAGTACTTCCAGCGCTGGCGAACGACACTGACGCTGCGCGTCAATCTGCCGGCGACCTGCGGCGCTGCAAAGCGGGCGAGACCGCGGCGCTTGGCGGCTACGGCCCAAAACGCGAAAAGCACGAGCAGCGGCAGGGCCATGAGCAGCCAGAGATTGTCGGGGTGGGCGAAGCGCATCGGGGGCTCGGTTTCAGGGAAGCCGGCGGAACCGGGTGTTGGCCAGGACGAACCCGAGCAGCAGCAGGGCTGATCCGGTCCAGAGGAAGCGTCCGTAGCGTTCGGAAAAGTCGAGATGGATCGCGCTCGTCACCGGGGTGGTTTCGAGTTCGCCGATCTCTTCGTACACCTGCTTCAGCTTTTCGCGGCTGGTGGCGTGGTAGTAGTGGCCCCCGGTAGACGTGGCGATCTGCTTGAGGATCTCCTCGTCGAATTCGGGCCCGCGGCCCCGGCGCCCTGGCGCCTGGTTGCCCCGGCCGCCGACGCCGATCGTGTACACGCGGATGCCGGTAGCCTCGGCGACCGCGGCCGCGGTCATGGGGTCGATCTCTCCTGCGTTGTTGACTCCGTCGGTCAGCAGGATGACGACCTTGCTCTTGCCGTCGGCGTCCCGCAGCCGGTTGCAGGCATTGATCAGGGCGATTCCGATGGCGGTGCCGTCCCAGCTCCTCGAGGCGATCTCGATATCTGCGAGGAACTCCAGGAGGACGTCGTAGTCGAGCGTCAGGGGGCACTGGGTGAAGCTCACGCCGGCGAAAACGACCATCCCGATGCGGTCGCTGTGCCGGCCGGCGATGAACTCGGACACCACTTCCTTGGCGACTTCGAGCCGGTTGGCGTCCCCGAGATCACGAGCTTCCATGCTTCCCGAGACGTCGAGAACAAGCATGATGTCGATCCCCTCGGCGGTCACGTCGACGACTTCCTTGCCGGCCTGGGGGCGGGCCATCGCCACGATCAGGCAGGCGAGCCCGGCCAGCCGCAGCACCACTACGGCGTGTCGCAACCGCATCCACAGGCCGGGCTTCACGCCCTCGAAAGACTCCAGGCTGGAGAAGCGGATGCTGCCCCTGTCACCTCGCTCCTCGACCAGATAGCGGTACAGGAGCAGCGGCAGCAGCACCAGTGCCAGCAGCCATACCCCGTTTTCGAAACGCAGATTCTCCACCACTCGCCTACCCCGCACCGGGCCCCGCAGGGCTCCCATTACCCCGGGAGCCGACCCCGGTCTCCGGTTCTCTCACGCTTTTCGCGGCCTCGGCCTGGGCTACCGCGGCTCTCGCCTGTTCCCGCAGCCAGTCCTCCAGAGCTTTGACGATCTCGATCCCCCTGTCCGGTCCCGCCTCCGCTTCGACGGTCTCCGGAACGTGACGGGCGAACTTGACGAGGTCGGCATCCTTGAGAAACAGGGCAACCTGGCGTTCGATCTCTCGGGGAAAACCGGGGATGCGAGCGAGCGCCCCTTCGATCTCGGCAGTCGTCCGATCAAGCGCCTCCACCCCTGCCTTGTCTTCGAAAAACCTCCGCAGCGTTTCCGCCAGCAGGGTGTAATGCGTTTTGTGGGCGCGGCGCGCAACCAGCCCCATACCGGCAATCTTCCTGAATTCGGCGATGTAGTTGACAGGTGGAGGAGATGGTTGGGCAGCGGCACCGCGATGCCGGCGATCGAGAAAAAACACCTTCAGGGCCCAGGCCGCCCCCACCGCGGCCACGGTTGCGAGCAAGGCGACAACCCAGACCGGAATCCCGCCTGAGATCACTAGCGGGGGAACGATGTCCCGCAGTTCGTCGTCTTCCGGGTCGCGGACCGGCACGATTCCAACAGCCAGCGGCGCGGTGCTGCGGAACAGGGTGTCCTTCCCGGCGGCGGCGAATCGGACCGGGATGGGGGGGATCGTCAGCTCACCGAGGTCAAACGCCCACACCTCGTAGGTGGCGACCGCTTCGGTCTCCTGTTCCGAGACGGAACGGCGCTCGACTTTGGGAGAGGCGGCGTCGACCTCCAGCTCTCCCGGAAGGATTTCTCCCATCTCGGGAAACGACGGCGAGTACCCGGCCGGGTAGCGCAGCCGCAGGGTCAAGGTCAGTGGCGCCCCGATGTTGGCGGCCGCCGTTTCAAGCTCGGCGGCGACATCGAAGGCCCCGGCTGGGATCGCGGGTCGCTGGGCGAGGGCGGCGGCGGCGGCGAGGAGAGTGGCGAACCCGCTTGCCCATATCCGGAGCGGACCGCGGTGCCGCAACATCCCCCCGTCCTCTATTCGGCAGAAGTGTCGTCCGCTGCGCTCGTGGCCGGCGCTTTCGACACCTCGTCGAGGCCGAGCTTCAGATCATCGAGGGCATCGGAGCCGATCCGGTACACCGAGGCCACGCCCGTGCGCATGAGATAGGCGGTTCCGTCGACCTCCCCGATCCTGATTTCCACCCTCTCTTCGAGGTCGTCGGTGAGCTGAATGCGCACGGCGGGAACTTCGAGGCCGTACGGAGAGATGTCGATAGCGGCTTCCTCCGCGGCATCGGCGGTGAAGGCCTCGACCTCGATGCCGTCGATGTCGCTCAACAGGCTGTTGAGTTTCCACGACTTGGCCTCGCGATCCTCCGGAGCGGAGACGTTCCAGCCCCCGGTCGTATCGCGCTCGGCAGTGAACGCCGCCTCGCCCCCCTGCCAGAGCTCGATCTTCCCGATCGCGTCGCGGTCCTCCACAGCTACCGGCTGCTTGTCCCGCAGGTCGAATGCGCTCTTGCCGACGGCGTTGACGAGGGTGGAATCGATCAGGAAAATCGGCGCTCGACTCGGGTCGAGGGCGTAATGGTGCCCCTTGTCTTCCGCTTCCAATCCGATGACGAGCCGCTTCTCCGCCCGCTCCTCACCCAGCAGCAGGGAGACCTCGAGTATCGGCTCGGCAAGGCCGCGACTCGCTTTCTCCTCCTCTCCGGGGGTTTCGCTCACGAAGGCCTCTGCCTCGGAGCTCGAAATCTCCTGCAACAGCTCCTCCACCGAGGACTCGTCCGCGGGCCGGTCGACCGGCATCAGCCGCCAACTCCCTTCCTCCCGAATGATGGTGAGATCCCCTTCGGTTGCGAAGCCGGTCAGGCCGATCTCGCGCACCTCGTCGCTGTCGAAAGCCAGGACTCTCCGATCCCTCAGGTCGAAAACCCCCTTGTCGAGGTTGTCGAGGCGCCAGGCGCGCACGGTGAATATCTCGGGGTTCTCACCGCTGCGACGCGCGTACGCGTAGCGTTCGGTCGGACTGTCCTGCCCGAGGACGACGGTGTCGAGGACCGTTTCCGCCAGCTCGATCAGGACCCGCAGCCTCGGCTTCTCGAGCCCGTACTTTGCGGCCAGATCCGCGTTGCCTGCCGCCGCGGCGCTGTCCTCGACGACGCGCTCGATCTCGGTTTCGCGCAGGTTGCGCAGATACCTCTCGACCGCCTTCTGGTCGGCGTCGGCGGCTACCGGCTCCAGCAGGCGCCAGCCGTCCGGCGTCTTGGCCACCGAGATGGCGGTGTCAACGCGGTCGATGAAGATCCGCGTCGCTTCGTGGTCACTGAAGTCGAGAAGTTGCCTGGCCTTTTTCGCCGCTGCTTCGCGTTCCTCCCCGCCCTTTATCTCGTAGAAATAGACGAATGCCAGCAGGGCCGCGAAAACGGCGCTGATGACGAGGTTGGTCTTGAACCGCATTTCCTACTTCTCCGTCCCGGTATTCGGAGTGAAGTCGCTCTTGATCCAGACGAGGATACAGGCATTGGCAATCCACCACCCGGCGGACACCAACTGCAGCGTCTCGTGGGGAATCGCCGCGAACCCGACGCCGACGACGATTGCGCTCAGGGCCAGGGCCGCGGGCCATGACCAGGGCTCCTTGCGGTGAAGGCCGTAACCGGCCATCGCCAGTCCGACCGCCACGATGAAGTAGCCGAACCCGGCCAAGGAGCTCCCGTCCGCAATCGCCACCGTTGCCAGGCCGAAGAGGCCGGTTGCGGCCGAGATGTGCGAGTACAGAAGCCAGCGGACAAACCCGGACGAGTAGGCTTGGTGGCCGCGGCGCAGCATGATGACGAATCCCGACAGGGCAACCGCGAAAGGCAGCACGAACACGGAGACCCACAGCACCACGTCCCCCTGGTTGCCGACGAGGTTGATGGGGTTGGAACCAGGACGCTTGAGCGGGATCGTGAGACGATCCTCGCTTTCGGTCACCCATTTCAGAGCGCCTATCATCAGGTCGCCGTTGGCCTGCTGGCCGAAGTGCTGGTTGCGGGCGAAGTCGGAGTCGCCGAAGACCACGAGACGGGTCTTGTCCCCAGTGGCGGCGCTGTCCGGGTCGGACTTGACTGCGACCGCCAGCGACAGCGGCCCCTGGCGGTCGCTCTCCGGATCGAACTCGACCTGCCCTCCCTCTCCGGCCAGCGGCGACAGGTCGGTCTCCGCCCAGCTGCTGCGGTGGGTGTAGGCCAACGCCGTGATCTCGGATCCGGCGGGATCGCCCTGCGCCGGGGAAACCGAGCGCGCAAACGGGAAGAAGCTCATCGTGCCGGAGCCGATCTTCCCGGTCACCGGGTGGTTGCCGTACTGGAGTACGACCGGAACCGAAACGTCGGTGCCGAGAAGCTGCCCGATACCGCTCAGGTCGACGACGAAATCGTTCCCGAGGTCGATACCGTACCCCTCCAGCACCGATTCGAGCCCGGTGGCGACACCCGGGTCGGTCAGGAGGACGGCGTCCTTGCCCCTGCGGAGGAGGGCTTCGAAGGCCACCGCCTCGGCGCTCGACAACTGCTCCTTCGGGCCGAGGAGGACCAGAGTCTGAGCCGCTATCGGGGCGCCGTCCAGCCGCACGCCCTCGTCGATCTGCAGATTGAGCTCCTTCAGGCGCCCGTTGAGAATGCTGAACCCCTCTCCGTCCACTTCCGTCAGCATCCCCTCGCCGTGCCCGCCGACGAATGCGATGCGGCGCTCGCGTGCTTCGAGGGCACTCTTGATCGCGTTGCTCAGCGCCTCTTCGGTCTGTTCCTCGATGCGTTCGCCGTGCACCTTGCCGTCCCCCGACACCTCGACGAGGGAGGTTCCTCGGGTTGTTACCCCGTACTGTTTCCACTCCAGGGAGCGCTGCTGCGGATCGACAATCTCGTAGTCGAAATTCCGCGTCTCGTATTTGTACTCATCCATCAATTCCCGGAAGCGCATCGACTCCATCTCGGAGGTGAACGCCTTTACGGAGATGAAGCGGTCCTGCCGTTCCGCCCGCTCCAGCAGGTCCCGTGTCTTCGGCGACAGCGTGAACAGCCCGTCCGCGGTCACGTCGAGACGGCTGTGATAGCGGTCGCCGATGACGTTAACCAAGGTGACGATACCGAGGGAGAGCGCCAAGCCCAGACCCGCCGCCAGGAGATCGCGCACGCTCCAGCGGCCCTTGCTCGAGACGACGAAGAAACCGACGAGGGCAACGGCCAGCGGATAGAGGATGACGCCGATCCAGAAAATCCATTCCGACTGGCTGTCGGTCAGCGCGATCGGGTTGAAACCGGCCTCGCGCGGCCTGATGGAGATCAGGCCCTCGTCCGCCGCCAGCCAGCTGATCGCGTTGAGGACGAGATCGCCGTTTCCCTGCAGGTCGAAATAGCGGTTGCTGGCAAAGTCGGAATCGCCGAAAAGGACGAGCCTGCCGCCCTCCTCCCGCATGGCAGCGACTCCGAGGGAGACAGGGCCGGTCCGGTCGACGCCCTCGTCGAGCGATACGGTGCGCTTCCCCTGCCCGGGCAGGAGGGCGCTGAGGTCCCGTTCAGCCCAGCTCTGGCTGCTCGTCATGACCAGTTCCGCACCCTCGACTGCATCGGTCTCGACGAAGCGGACCGAGCGCGCCAGTTCGAAGAAGGTCATGATTCCCGAGCGGTGCTTGCGGACCAGCGGATGTTCCTGGTCGTAGCTGACGGCGACGGGAATGGTGAAATCGAGACCGAACAGGCTTCCGATTCCGCTCGTGTCGATGACGAAGTCGTCGCCCAGCTCGACCCCCCACGAAGAGAACAGCTGCTCCAGTCCGCTCTCGTGTGTGGGATCCAGGAGGGCGATGACCGCGCCTCCGGCGTCGAGGTAGCGGGCGATGGCGTCCGCTTCGGTGCTGAAGAAGGAGGACTGCGGCCCGGCGATGATCAGCACCGCGCAGTCGCCCGGGACCTCCCCTTCCCTGGCGAGGAAAAGGGAGTCCTCGAGCACGTAGTCGATCTCCTGCAGGCGATCGCGAAGTCTGCTGAGCCCCTGGTCGGTCTGGGCAACCCCCTTCTCGCCATGGCCGACGGTGAGGTAGACGAAGGACTGGCGATCGCGGGTCACCTTGAGCATCGCGTTGGTGATCTCTTTCTCGGTCAGCTCGGTGACCTGCTGCTGCTTTTCGCCGGACTCTACCACGACGGTGTTGTAGCGGCGAATGCCGTAGTCGCTCGTTCTCTGCGGATCGCGGTCGGGATCGACGAGCTCGAAATCGAAGGAGCTGCTGTACGTCGAGTACTGCTTGAGGAGGCCCTCGAGCTTCTGGTCTTCCCCCTTCTCCATGAAGGCGAGAACGCGCACGTCGCGGTCGAGCCCCTGCAGCGACTCCACCGTGAGAGGAGAGAGGCTGTGGAGCTTGCCGGCCGTGAGGTCGAACCGCTGCGGGTGGGAATTGGTGACGAAGTTGACCATGACGACGATCAACAGAACCAGAATGCTCCCCCACAGGGCGTTGAGCCAGCTCGAGTACTGCTTGAACAGGGCGGGGTTGATCGCGGCGCAAACCGCGATCACCAGCACCCCGGCGCCGATGCAGGCCAGCTGGACGCCCGCTTCCTCCGGATCGAGGGCCAGCGCCAGCCCTCCCATGAGGGCGAGGGCCGCTCCGGCCAGGCTGATGTGAGTGGTGTACGACCCTGTCAACGGATGAGCAGGTCGCGGGAGGGCCTCCAACTGAGTGGAACCGCATTTGGGGCACACCGTCGCTGCAGAATGAATTTTGGATTTGCAGTGTTGGCACCGTTTCCCTTTTGACAATGCCCACAGTATGCCAATAGGGCCAAGAAGGACACCCAACAAAAAAGGAATGAATGCGGATGCGCCTCGGTTTTTGGCTATCAGAGAAGCAGCAATCCCAAGACATAACCAGATAGTTATCAACCCTAGCGCTTCGATCATGGGTCAGTTCTCGTTGTGCATGTTACGGAGGTAGGTGAGAAATAGTGCATCCCTACTGTTCATCCCCCCTACCGCCGCCAGCGCCTGGACTCGATGACGCGGCCCGTGGCGAAAAGGGTGAAGAACACGAAGCTGAGGTAGAAGACCACGTCCTTGGTGTCGATGACGCCGCGCTGGAAGTCCTGGAGATGCTGAATGATCGACAGGTACTGCAGGACCTTGGCCAGCGTCGGACCGGCGAAGCTCGCCGACCAGTCGATCAGCCACAGCAGTAGGAGAACCCCGAAGGCGAGCAGCACGGCGACGATCTGGTTTTCGGTGACCGCGGATGCCAGGATGCCGACGCCGATGAAGGTGGCCCCGAGCAGCAGGTATCCCAGGTAGGCCGACCAGATCGGTCCCCAGTCCGGGTCGCCGTACACCTCGAGGATGCCGCAGTACACCAGGGTCAAGGCGACGATGGAGGTGTACAGGGTGAAGCAGGCGAAGAACTTGCCGAGCAGGATCTGCGTCGTCGAGATCGGCGACGTCATCAGCAGCTCGATCGTTCCCGTCTTCTTCTCCTCGGCGAACAGCCGCATCGTCAGCATCGGCACCACGAGCAGCCAGATGAAGTCCATGACCGCGAAAAACTGGGTCACCACCATCTCGTTGAGGTTGAGCGGCGGCATTCCGCTGGCGTCCATGTACTGCGCCCTCTGGCTGTACTGCAGGCACCACCAGTTGAACTGCATCAGTATATTGCGGAACAGGTAGCCTGACAGGAACAGGAACACTCCCGCGATCACGTAGGCGACCGGGGATACGAAATAGGATCGCATCTCCTTGGAGTAAACGGCGAGCAGGTTACGCATGGTCAAGCCTCCTCCTCGGTGGTCAAACGCAGGAAAATATCCTCGAGGGTCATCTCGAGCCCGCGCAGCTCGCGCAGTCCGTAGCCTCCGTCGACGAGCCGCTTGGCGACCTCGTCCCTGATCTCCCGTCCCGGAACCGCGGTGACGATGAAGACGGCGTCGCCGGGGCTGCCGGCCGTGTCCTCGCGCACCTCGATTACGCCCTCCAGGCCCTCTATGGCCGAGCGGATCTCATCCGCGGGTCCGGCAACCTGGGCGCGCAGCATCTCCCCTTCCTTCAACTCGGCGATCAGGCTTTCCGGGGTGCCCTCGCCGACTATGCGGCCTGCGTTGATGATCACCACTTTCTCGCAGGTCATGCTGACCTCGGGCAGGATGTGGGTGCTGAGGATGATGGTGTGATCACCTCCCAACCCCCTGATCGTCTCGCGGATCTCGATGATCTGCTTCGGGTCCAATCCAACCGTAGGCTCGTCGAGAATGAGGACGCTCGGGTTGTGCACCAGCGCCTGGGCGAGCCCGACGCGCTGCCGGTAACCCTTGGACAGGTGGCCGATCACCTGGTCGCGGACGTGGGCGATTCCCGTCCGCTCCATGGTCTCGCCCATTCGCGCGCCGATCTCGGAGCCGGGAACCCCCTTTATCCTGGCGACGAAGCCGAGGTAGGAATTGACCGTCATATCACTGTAGAGGGGTGGCAACTCGGGGAGGTAACCGATACGCTGCGGACCTCGAGGGATTCTTCGACCACGTCGTGGCCGTCGACCGATGCGCTGCCGCTCGAGGGTGGCAGGTAGCAGGTCAATACCCGCATCGTCGTCGTCTTTCCGGCTCCGTTGGGGCCGAGAAAGCCGAGAATCTCCCCCTTGTCGGCCCTGAACGACACGCCGTCGATGGCCGGCACATCGCCATAGTACTTCGACAGATCGTTGACCTCTATCACCCTTTGCTCCTCCCGTTCTTGCTGGCAGCAGGTTTTCTAATTGCGGCTCATGCGCGCCTTGAAAAAGTGGATGAGCGGCTCGATGTAGGAACCGGACGTATCTACGCGTACTTCGTCGACACCGAGGCTACGGAACAGCCGTTGTCGCGCGGCCGCGGCGCGGGCCTCGGCAGCCTCAAAAGCCTCGCGCACCCGAGGGTCGCCGCTGTCGACGAGAATTCGGTCCCCGGTTTCGGCGTCGTGCAAGGCAAGCATGCCGGCGTCGGGCAGCTCCGCCTCGCGTGGATCGACGAGGTTGATCGCTATGGTGTCGTGGCTGCGGCTCAAACGCCGTAGCGCCATCTCGTAGCCGCTGTCGCGAAAGTCGGAGATCAGGAACATCACCCCGCGGCGGTGAACCACCCGGTCGAGGTATCCCAGCGCCGTGGCGAGAGAGGTCCGGCTCCCGCGCGGTTCGAAGTAGAGCAGCTCGCGAATCACGCGCAGGACGTGGCGGCGCCCCTTCTTCGGCGGCACGAAGACCTCGACCTCGTCCGTGAAAATCAGCAGCCCGACGCGGTCGTTGTTCTTTATTGCGGAAAAAGCGAGCAGCGCCGAAATCTCGACGCCGATCTCCCCCTTCATCTTGTCGGCACTGCCGAAGGCGCCCGAACCGCTGGCATCGACCACCAGCAGAACCGTCAGTTCCCGCTCCTCGTCGAAAAGCTTGACGAACGGCCGGCCGGCGCGGGCGGTTACGTTCCAGTCGATGCTGCGAACGTCGTCCCCCTGATGGTACTCGCGAACCTCGGCGAACTCCATTCCCCGACCCTTGAAAACCGAGTGGTATTCACCGGCGAAAAGGCTGTTGACGACGCTGCGGGTGTGAATCTCGATCAGCCGGACCTTGTCGAATATTTCCTTGGGTATCAAGTCGACCTCACGGAACCTCGACGCCGTCGAACAACCGCCTGACGATCTCCTCGGAGTCGATCTCCTCGGCCTCTGCTTCGTAGCTGACGGCGATGCGATGGCGCAGCACGTCGGCGCCGACCGCCTTGACGTCTTCCGGGGTTACGTACCCCCGCTTGCGGATGAAGGCGTGGGCCCGGGCAGCCCGCACCAAAAAAATCGTCGCCCTGGGAGAGGAACCGTATTCGATGAGAGCGGCGAGCTCGGACATTTCCGCCCCAGCGGGATTGCGAGTCGCGTGCACGAGGTCGACGGCATAGTCCTTGATCTTGTCATCGACATACACAAGGCGCACCGAGTTGCGGAGCGTGCGTATGTCGTCGAGTGAAACCGCCGCCTCGACCTCGATGTCGCCGTCCTCGGCCATGCGGTCGAGAATGGAGCGCTCTTCCTCCCGCGACGGATACCCGACCTTGACCTTGAGCATGAAACGGTCGATCTGCGCCTCGGGGAGCGGGTAGGTCCCTTCCTGCTCGATCGGGTTTTGCGTCGCCATCACCAGAAACGGGTCGTCCAGGGGGTAGGTTTCGTCCCCGATCGTCACCTGGCGTTCCTGCATCGACTCGAGGAGGGCGCTCTGCACCTTCGCCGGTGCCCGGTTGACTTCGTCTGCGAGCACGAGGTTGGCGAATATCGGGCCCTTCTTCGGCCGGAAGGTACCCGAGACCTGATCGAAGATGAGCGTGCCCGTCAGATCGGCGGGAAGCAGGTCGGGGGTGAACTGGAGCCGTTTGAACTCGCCGCCGATTATCCTGGAAAGGGTGCTCACCGTCAGTGTCTTGGCCAGTCCCGGGACGCCCTCCAGCAGGACATGGCCGTTACACAGCAGGCCGATGACGAGGCGCTCCACCATGTGCCGCTGGCCGACGACCACACGGTCCATCTGTTGCAGGATGAGATCGACCGCCTGGGAGTCCCTATGGACGCGTTCCGTTATGGCCTGTATGTCGGTATCGGTCGTCACGGAAACCTGTCTGCCCCCGGCGAATGCCCCCGGGGGGGCAACGCCACACCTAGCTATTTTGCAGCCCTGCAGGTTGCCCGGTCCGGGCTTAGTGGGAGGATCTCCGGTTCGGAGGGTGAGAGGAACTGCCTCGGTCATCGGTTATAAAACGGTGGAACGGGAGGCGGCTTACCGCGAGCTTGTCCCTTCCTGGAATTTGACCCATTCCTCGGGTGCCTTGCCAACGTTGGGCAACAGCCGCCGGGCGCTGGCTGCCAGTTCCGAATCGGGATAACGGTCGATCACCAATCGATATGACTCACGGGCGCGCGCGTATTCCTCGAGGTACTCCTCGGAGATGAACCCGATCATGAACTGGGCGTCGTCGGCGTACTCGCTGCTGGCGTACTCCTCGAGCAGCCGTTCGTAATGTCCGATCGCGCCACGCATATCCCCCTGCTGCTGGATGATCATTGCCAGCATTCGAAGTGCTTTCGGAGCGGACTCGTGCCGCGGATAACGTTCGAGAAAATCGCCGAACCGCGCGGCCGCCACGTTCAGCGAAGTGCTGTCCGTCGCCGCGGCCTGCGCCGTGGCTTCGGCGGCGGCCATCGCCTGTTCCGGGGTATCCCGCGAACAGGCGGTCCAGATCGCGCAGGTCGCGGCGACAACCGCCATGGTCGCACGGCCGATCTGCCGGAATTCCCTGCGCGATCCCGCATTCGACGCCCGGGCCGATCTGCGGTTCCCGAACCGCGAGCCACTGGCGGTGTTTTCGGCTGGGTAGTTGTTCAATCTTCCCTGGAGGCCTTTTTCTTCCCGCCCCCGCTGTCGGCGTTTCCGGAACTGCTCGCCTTGCTGTCGGATTTGTCCGGCTTGCCCGAAGAACTCGACTCCTTCGCCGCTTTCTCCGCCTGCTTGTACCCGTCACTTCTGTAGTCAGTGATGTAAAACCCCGAACCCTTGAAAAGAAGACCGCCGCCGCCACCGATTAGACGGGTGACCTTGCCCCGACAGCCCTTCTGTCGGCATTCTGCCAGAGGGTCGGCCGTTATGCTCTGATACTCCTCAAAAGTCTTGCCGCATGTCTGACATTCGTAATCGTATGTCGGCATCGCGTTTCTGTTGAGTGGGCGTCCGTATGGCAATTCCGCCCAGAGGGGATTGTGGTGCATTGATTATCCGAAAGTTTTCAAATATAGCCTCACCTCGAAAGAGCGCAAGATCCGGCTGGATAAGCTGTTAGGTGCTGCCGAGAAGCCGGGTGGAAGGGAAATCTGCTCTGCGATGGATGTCAGGGAGCAAGCCCCGGAAGGTCGCCGTTGCCGAATGCCCTCACCCGCCCGCGGGAATCGATCCTGAGCAGGGTCAGCTCCGTATTCGCTCGCCGGTCATCCGGAAAACTGACACGGCCAGCTGCCCCCTCGTACCCCCGAACTCGCTCCAACCATTCCCGTAGCGCTGCCCGTGTCTGGTGTCCTTCCTCCCATCCCTTGATCAGCATGCCGGCGGCGTCGTACCCATGGACCGCGAGTCCGGGATCGCGACCGAACCGGGTGCGAAATTCATCCGTAAATGCCCGGTTCGAAGCGGCGAGGTATCGGCCGGAAACAAGCACCCCTCCTTCGACATACTTCCTCTCGATCGGGCCCATCTGACGAATCTCCTCCGGGCGATACCAGATATCGTTGCCCAACACCTTCCCCTCCAATCGAAAGAAGCGCAGCTGCGCAGCGATGGTGCGGGCGTCGTCGAAGCTCTCCACGACCACGGCGATGCCGTCGATCGTATCGATGAATCTCTCCGTCGAATCCGCGGGGTCTTCGGTCATTTCAATGCCGGTATCAAGGAGCTCGTAGAACGTCGCCTCGCCGGCCCCCGTCGTATCGAAAACGGCCAGTGACAGCGAGTCGAGTACGGCGAGGGAATCGACCGGATCCGGGGACGGCATCAGGCGGAACCCGGCCTGTCTGAGGGCCTCGAACTGATTCTTGAAATCGGTCGTCTCTTCCGGAACGTACCAGTCGCTGTGTACGACCTCGCCGCCGTTGCTCTCGGCCAGTTTGACAAAGGCGCGGTGGAAGTTCCACCCGTAGTCCGTCAGCGGGGCGAGAACGGCGAGGGTGCCGAACCCGAGGACGAGGGTGGCGTACTCGGCCAGGACGCGTCCTTGGATCTCCGGCACCACGTTCAGCTGAAAAATGTGCCGCCCGAGCGTGTCGAGACCGCTCTGCTGCGCAAGCGGCGCGATCAAGGGGATGCCTGCCGCCTCTGCCACTACGGAAGCCGCGACACATGCGGGACTGAACACCGGGCCGATTATGGCGACCACATCCTGATCTCGGGCCAATGACTGCACGGCCGAAACCGTCCGCAGCAGGCTGCCGCCATCCCCCTGCGAAATGGAAACCGAAGACCCTTGCGCTCCCACGAGCCGGCGCTCACCGATGTCGATGACCCTGAGCTCGAAGGGCTTCTTCATCCGGTCGTTCGCCATCTGGATGCCAGCGAGGAGTTCTTCACCCACGTAGCTCCGGGACCCGCTCAAGGGCATCGGGATACCGATCGCAGGCCTCCCATCCGGGTCCGCCGACTCCGACGCTGTGATCACCCCTGATTCGACGGACAGTCCCCCGGCTCTCCATTCTCCTTCCGCCGCATTCCCCGCCGTGTCGCCTTCGAGCATCCTGCGGGCGAGGGCGGCGAAAACACCGTTCTCCACGCTGTCGAGATAGGCGGTGAGGGCGGCGCGGCTGCGGTCGTGCCACCCCAGGCGGGCATACCACCGGGCTTCGCCGAACAGCACGGCGTCCCGAAAACGCTCGGCCCCAACCAACCGGCCGATTCGCTCTCGTTCCTCGGTGGTGATCACCCGGTTTTTGACGATAGCCGCCAGCCTTTCGGCGGCGCTCGCCTGCAGCGGCAACGGCCCTGAAGTCGCCAGCAGGCGGGCGTACTCGGCAGCTGCTTCGCGGTAACGTTTCAATTGGAAATAACAATCCCCGGCCACAAGGCGGGCATCCGCGATGTAGCGACTGTTCGGATAGCCGATTTCAATTCGGTGGGCAGCCTCCAGGGCTTCCCTGTACCGTTCCAGGCGCACCAGGGCTCTGCTCACCAGCAGCAGCGCCGCGGATGAGCGCTGATTCGAGGGCATGGCGCTTACTTCTTCCAGAGCGCTCAGCGCTTCTCCATAATCCCCTTGGGAGTAGGAAGCCAAACCGTTGGCGAACTTGCGTTCGGCCTCAGGGGAATATGTCTGTCTCGGGAACGGTTGTGCCGAGGTAGGACTGGAAAAGGAAACCACGGCCACGAGGCTGAACGAGAAAGCCGTCGCAACCAAGGCTTCGCCTGGAGTCGGCGCGCCCTGAAGGAGTCTGGTCCTGCTGAATAAGAAACGCCACATCTGTATGTGGGAGCGTAATTTATGCGCGAGATAATCGACTGTCAATCGTTGTCGCCTGCGTCGGGCTCCGGTATATTCGGTGCTCGCCGACCAGTCAATTGCGGGAGTTTGTCATGGATGTGCACATGGAAAAGCCGGGGATGGACCCGGAAAAACTACGGGAGTTTCTGTCTCAGCAATACGAGAAGGTAGCTGAGCCCTCTCCTCATTCGGAACCCGCGGGTAGCGGGGATGGCGAACTGTCTTCTCCACCCGGCGAAAAGCTGAACTTCAGCCTCAAGCCGGAGGAACTGATAGCCTATCTCGATGAATACGTCGTCAGGCAGGAGAAAGCCAAGGCGATCCTCGCTACCAAGATCTGCACCCACTTCAACCGTCTCAATCTCCCGATCGATGACGAAGAGGTGCTCGTGGGATCGATAAAAAACAACGTGCTGATGATTGGCCCGACCGGTGTCGGCAAGACCTTCCTCATCAAGCTGATCGCCCGCCAGCTGGGAGTACCGTTCGTAAAGGCGGATGCCACGAAGTTTTCCGAGACCGGATACGTGGGAGGCGATGTCGAAGACCTGGTGCGAGAGCTGGTATCCGATGCCGAAGGCGACATCGAGCTCGCCGAGCACGGAATCATCTACATAGACGAAATCGACAAGATTGCCTCGACGAGAACGACGGCAGGCCCCGATGTGTCCGGTTCAGGGGTACAGCGCAACCTTCTGAAGCTGATGGAGGAAACAGAGGTCGATCTGAAAGCCCCGCACGACATCTCTTCGCAAATGGAATCGGTGATTCAGATCCAGAAAACCGGTAGGGCGGAGCGCAAGAAAATCAACACCCGGAACATCCTTTTCGTCGTCAGTGGGGCTTTCGGTGAACTCCAGGAAATCATCGCGCGACGCCTGAATCGCGGAGCCATGGGCTTTCGACTCCGTGACACGCGCGCCCCGGCAGAGGACGCCGTTGCCGACGGCGAACTGTTGAACGAGGTCCGGGCAGAAGACCTGATCGATTTCGGATTCGAATCGGAGTTCATCGGACGCCTTCCCGTCGTTGCTGTGCTCCATAGCCTGGACTGCAATGACCTGCTCGAAATCCTCAGGGGGGAGAACAGCAGCGTCATAATGTCGAAAAAGCGGGATTTCAAAGCCTACGGCATCGATCTCGATTTCACCGATGAGGCCTTGCAGAAGCTGGCGAAAATGGCTTTTGAAGAGCATATCGGGGCACGGGGGCTGGTCAGCGTGGTCGAGAAAGTCCTGCTTCGATTCGAAACCCGGCTGCCCTCCACGGACCTCGAGTCATTCACCGTGACCGAACGCACCGTCCTCGATCCCGATGGTGAATTGAAATCCATGCTTGTAGATACCAGCCTGCAAAGCTTTTCTGCGAAGTTCTCTCGGGACTACGGTATTCGCCTGAGTTTTTCCGGGGAGGCCGTCGAGGCGGTAAAGAAAATCGCCAGAGAGCAGGGCCGGTTGCCGGGCGAGGTTTGCGCAGAGTTCCTTTCGGACTACGGCCACGGCCTGCAGCTGCTGGAAATGAAGCAGTTCGAAATCACCCCGAAGGTGCTTTCCCGGCCGCAGGAGGTTCTGAACCAGCTTATCAAGGACCTGTACAGTCCGGCTGCAACCGGAGATCCGTGAAACCGGAGATGGTCGGTCTTCCTGCTACGACCGCTTCCGGGTGAGAAGCCGGGCTGACTTGCCTGGAGGCGGCCCCGGGGCCTCGCTCCCGGTTCGGGTTCGGTGGCGTGATTTCCCACGTCCTTTCAGTCCGTATTCCTTCTCTTTTCTGTACAGGGTGCTTAGGCCGATCCCGAGCACCGCGGCGGCCTGGCGCCGGTCGTAGCCGACTGCTTCCAGGGTGTCGATAATCGCCTGCTTTTCGATCTCCTTCATCGTCATCCCCGCCTTTACGGAAACAGCCGGCCTTCCCCCGGGGTTCCTTATGTGGTCGGGGACGTCCTCAACGTCGAGCCTGCGAGGGGAGGCGCGCATGACGAGCATCCCCTCCATGCAGTTCTTCAGCTCCCTTACGTTGCCGGGCCAGTCGTATTGCACCAGGCAGTCGACTGCCGCCGGAGTCATGCCGACCGTCTTTTGCCGGTTCTCCTCGGCGAATTCGCGAATAAACTCGTCGATCAGGATGGGGATGTCCTCGCGGCTCTGCCGTATTGGCGGAACCTCGATGCTGATCACGTTCAGCCGGTAGAACAGATCTGCCCGATACTCCCCTTCGGAAACCATCGTTTCCAAGTCGCGATTTGTGGCTGCCACCAGGCGGATATCGACTTTGCGCGTCTCCACGCCACCTACCCGTTCGAATTCCGAATTCTGTACGACGCGGAGCAGCTTGACCTGCGTCGGCATCGTCAAGTCCCCGACTTCGTCGAGAAAGAGGGTGCCTCCGTCGGCAAGCTCGAAGCGACCCTTGCGGGAGGCCGAGGCTCCAGTGAACGCCCCCTTCTCGTGGCCGAACAGCTCGCTCTCGACGATCGCTTCCGGCAGGGCGCCGCAGTTGGTCTCGACGAAGGGGCGATCGCGGCGATTGCTGTTTTGGTGGATGGCTTTCGCCAGCTCTCCCTTGCCGGTTCCGGTTTCTCCCAGCAGGAGGACCGTGGCTTTCGAGGGAGCGACCTGCTCGATCTGGCTGTATATCCGCTGCCACGCAGAGGAGCGGCGCATCACCCCCCCGAAGCGGTAGCGCCTGTCGAGACGGCGATGGAGATTGTAGACCTCGTCGACGAGACGCTGGTGTGAGAGACCTCGTCTCAGAACCGCGTTGATCTTGGCGAGGATGAGCGGACGCACCTGGAAATCGTACGCCCCTTGCCGCATCGCCTCGGTTCCGAGTTCGATCCCCTCGGGGGTCGTGTTGGCGACCGCAATCGAACAGATCTCGGCATTGCGCTGCAGGGAGAGTTGAACGAGCCGCAAGCCATCTACCCGTTCGGCCTGCAGGTCGCAGATCAGTCCATCGACGGGCTCGGTATCGAGGATGTCGTAGGCCGACTGACTCTCGCGGGCCCACAGCACCTCGTACCCTTCTTCCTTCAGAAAGGCGACCAGGTGCCTGGTTTCATCGGTTTCCCCCAGTACGACGAGAACGCGCGCCTGCACGGCAGAACCGAGCGCATGAGGGATGGTGTGATCGGTTGCCATCTCAGGGGAAACCGGTGTCGAAGTTCCCTCGCGCCTTGCGGCATTGGCCCATATCGTTGCCGCGAAGGCCATCCCCCCTGCACGGCAGGAGTTCAGGAGGTATACCGGTAGGAGCGGGTTGTCTGACAACGGGATAGAGAATAACCACCGCTGCAGCAACGTCGTCCGGCAGCGCGGTTCCCGGGCTCAGGCCGGCGTAAGGTGAGCGATCGCTTCGCAATGGGGGGTCTGGGGAAAGAGGTCGATCGGCTGCAGGGACCGCAATCGCAGCCCCCCCTCGCAAAGAACTCTCGCGTCAGCGGCCAAGGACGTTGGGTTGCAGGAGACGTATACGAGGGACGGGGGTCTCATTCCGATCAGGGCCCGTAGCACCGATTTGGGGATTCCCGCGCGCGGGGGGTCCGCGATCACGAGGTCGAATCTCTCGTTTTCCGCCATCAGGGTGGCGATCACCTTCTCAACAGGGCCTGCCATGAAGGTGCAGTTTCCCGTTCCGTTCTTTTGGACGTTTACGCCTGCGTCGGCCACCGCCTCCTCGACCTGCTCGACTCCAATCACCTTGTCGGCCCGTTTTGCCAGGTGAAGGCTGATGCCTCCTGTTCCACAGTAGAGGTCGAGGACAGTGGCGCCGGTCAGATCGCCTGCTAGCGCTGCGATCTGCTCGTACAGAACCGCCGCCTGACCGGTGTTGGTCTGGAAGAAGGAGGGCGCTGAAATCTCGAACTCGAACCCTCCGCAAACCTCCGAGATCCTGCCGCTTCCCTTGAGGACGAACTCCCGTTCTCCAATGGCGGCCTGGGCCTTTCCCCGGTGCAGGGTCACGACAAAAGTCGTTATCTCCGGAACCCTCTCAAGGACGCAGCGAACCAGGTCTCCGACTCCCTTGTCCGGGTACTCGGAGACAACCAGGTTCACCATCACCTCGCCGGAATTTTTTCCTTCCCGGACCACGAGAAAACGCAGTATCCCTCCGTGGGTCTGGAGGTCGTACACGGGAACCTTCCCCGCGGAGGCACAGCTGCGCACAGTCTCGACGATCCGATTCGACAGCTGGGACTGGAGGCGGCAGTCGCGCACGTCGAAAACCCGGTTGTAGCGGCCGCGGTGGTGCAACCCCAGCAACGTGCCGCCTCCGCAATCCCTGCCGAAGGAGAACTCCATCTTATTGCGGTAGAAAAACGGAGCACGGCTCGCAATAATCGGCCTTTGCTCGTCGCATCGGAGCCCCTGTTGTTCCAGTGCGTTGGCAACCATCCCTTCCTTCAGTCGCAACTGGTCGCCGTAACAGATGTCCTGCCAGCGGCACCCGCCGCACACCCCGAAGTGAGGGCATTCGGGGGCTACCCGGGGGATCCGGGTGCTCGTTATGCGGTCCGCAGTCGCCTCCCATGTTCCCCCCTTCCTCCTGCGCACGGTCGCTTCCACACGGTCCCCGGGCAAGGTTCGGCGAACGATGAACTCCGAGTCGCCGACCCTGGTCCATCCGTCACCCTGGGCCGTCAGCTCGCGAATTTCTAGCTCGATCCTGTCTCCCCGCCTTGGCACTGGCCGGACTCGTTACGGTGCGGATGGTTGATGAACCGGGGTACATGAAAAAGCGAGGCGCACGAGATGGTGCCGTCTTCACCATCAAAAGCGCGCCCCGCGTTAAGGTTGTGGGAGTAGGCACTCCCGGCCCGGTGGTTCGACCCTGGGTCGCCCCTATTCTTCTTCCTTTTCCGCTTCCTGACCCGAGGTTGGAACGGATTCGGGAACTCGGCTACCTGGCCTGTCGACCAGTTCGATCATGCACATCTCGGCACCATCCCCACGCCTCGGCTCACCCTTGACAATCCGCGTGTACCCACCGTTGCGATTGGAATACCGCGGGCCGATCTCGTCGAAAAGTTTTGCCACTATCCGCTTGTTGGCGATTGTGCGCAACACCTGCCGACGCGCATGCAGATCGCCCCTTTTGGCAAAGGTGATCAGACTCTCGGCGGTTCGCCTCAGTTCCTTCGCTCTAGGAGTTGTTGTATGGATAGCCTCGTGTTCGATCAAGGAGGTGACCATGTTTCCGAGCATCGCCTTGAGATGGCTGCGGTCCCGGTTCAGCTTGGCCTTTTTTTTCCTGTGTACCATTGCTCTTTCGTGAGATCCGTGGTCCCGGTTCGTCCGACCCCGACGATCGGGCTCGGGATGAGTTGCGTCATTCCTCCGCCAGGGCGCTTTCGGGCTCCTCGTCGAGCTCGACGTCTTCGAAGCGCGAGATGTCCATGCCCCACGCCAAGTTCATTTCGTCGAGGATTTCGCCCAGCTCGTTGAGCGATTTGCGCCCGAAGTTGCGAAACTTGAGCATCTCCGCTTCGCTGCGCGAAACGAGTTCGCCTAGATTCGTGATCCCCGCCGCCCGGAGACAGTTTGCCGATCGCACGGACAGTTCGAGGTCGTCAACCGACATGGCAAGCAGCTTGGCAATGTGCTTGATCTGGTCATCGATTTCCCGCTCTGGATCGGGCACCGGTTCCGTCTGGAAATTGGCGATAAGATCCAAATGCTCGATCAGAATCCTTGCCGCCTGCGCCATGGCGTCTTCAGGCCGCAAGGAACCGTCCGTCCATACCTGCAGATTGAGCCGGTCGTAGTCCGTGCGACGACCGACGCGAGCGTGCTCAATGTCGTAATTGACCTTGAGAACCGGCGAGAAGTTGGCGTCCATCGGAATGGTCCCGATGGGCTGTTCCGGAAGCTTGTTCTCCTCGGCGAACACGTAGCCACGCCCCCTGCCGACCGCTACCTCCATCTTCAGGTGAGCCTCTTTGCCGAGGGTTGCGATGTGAAGATTGGGATTCAACACCTCGACCGCTGAATCGACCGTTAGATCCCCTGCGACCAACGCCCTTGGCCCTTTGGCCTCGATTTGCAAAACACGGTCCTCTTCTCCGTGGTAGCGAATGGCGACCTCCTTGAGATTCAGCACGATCTCCGGCAAGTCTTCGCGAACTCCCTTGACCACGGAGAACTCATGCTGCACGCCCTCGATGCTTACCGACCTGATGGCGGCACCCTGAATTGAGGATACGAGGACGCGTCTGATCGCGTGTCCCACGGTCACGCCGAATCCGCGCTCCAACGGCTGCATCGTAAACGAGCCGTAGGTGTCGGTTAGCGTGTCCTTGTCGACTTCAACGAGACGCGGCATCTGAAGACCATCTAATGCCATATGGCTACTGACCCCCGGTTTGGTTTGGTTTGGTTGCGAAAGATGTTTCGGCGACGAAATTGGTTCGTCCCGAAGTCCGCTGCCGTCTTACACGCGTGAGTAGAATTCGATTACCAGCTGCTCTTCAGCCAGCGTGGGGATATCCTCCCTCGCGGGACGTTCCAACACCGACCCGCTCAGGTTCGCCTTGTCCACCGACAGCCAAGGAACGGTCTCGCGAGCGCGCCGCAGCGACTCGTGAATAACCTCCAACTGGCGACTTTTCTCCCACACATCGATCACGTCACCCGGCCTCGTCAGGCAAGAAGGGATGTTGACGCGCCGGCCATTGACCATAAAGTGGTTGTGCCTGACCAACTGCCTTGCCGCCTTTCGCGACGGGGCGAACCCAAGGCGAAAGACCACGCTGTCGAGGCGGCTCTCAAGCAGCCTCAGGAGGTTTTCTCCGCTTACTCCCGGCACCCTGGTAGCCTCTCTGTAGTAGCCGCGGAACTGTCCCTCGCGGACGCCGTACATGCGCGCCAGCTTCTGCTTGGCGCGCAGCTGAACGCTGTACTCGGACTGCTTCCGCCGCATGCCCTGCCCGTGCTGCCCCGGCGCGTAGCTGCGCCGTTCGAAGGCACACTTTTCGAGGCTGCAGCGCTCTCCCTTGAGAAACAGCTTGGTGCCTTCTCGGCGACAGAATCTGCAATTGGGCCCTGTGTATCTGCTCACGGTGGGTTCAGCCTTTCGCTCGTTTCAGTTACGTCACACGCGGCGCCGCTTTGGCGGCCGGCAACCATTATGGGGTATCGGAGTGACGTCCCGAATGGCGGAGACCTCCAATCCCGCGTTCTGCAATGCCCGAATCGCGGAATCGCGACCCACTCCCGGACCCTTTACCCAAGCCTCAACCCGACGCAGCCCCATGTTGATTGCCTCTTGAGCCGCTCGCTCGGCCGCCAGCTGACCCGCGAACGGGGTCGACTTCCTGCTGCCGCGGATGCCGACCTTCCCGGGGGTCGCCCAAGAAATGACGTTGCCCTCGACGTCGGTCAGAGTGACGATGGTGTTGTTGAAGGTTGAGAATATGTGGGCTATTCCCAGCGCCTCGACCTTTTTCGACTTCTTTCGCCGCCGTTTCGCTTTTTCGGGTGGCATTCGGTATCCCTTTAAAGGCAGTCAGCTTCGGTTCGAAGGAGCCCTCGGTGTGGTTTCGCCTCGCGAGCGCCCTACTTCCTGGGCGCCTTCTTCTTACCCGCAATCGACCGACTTGGCCCCTTGCGAGTGCGGGCGTTTGTGCGTGTACGCTGGCCGTTTGCAGGCAATCCCCGCCGGTGTCGTAGCCCGCGGTAGCACCCGATGTCCATCAGGCGCTTGATATTCATGTTGACCTCCCCGCGCAGACTCCCCTCGACCTTGTACTTACTCTCGATAATGTTCCTCAGCCGCGTCAGCTCTTCGTCGGTGAGCGCGTTGATCCGGGTGTTGGGATCGACGTTAGACTCGGCCAGAATCTTGTCGGACGAGGTGCCCCCGATCCCGTAGATGTAGGTCAATCCCACCTGTACGCGTTTGTCTCGAGGCAGGTCGACGCCGGCTATGCGTGCCATGGTATCTCTCCTTGCAAGGTCTGCTGTCAACCCTGACGTTGCTTGTGCCGCGGGTTGCGCTTGCATATCACTCTGACGGTACCGTTGCGACGGATGATTTTGCATTCGGAGCAACGTTTACCTACTGATGCCCTGACTTTCATTCCCCTACCTCCGGCAATTCCGCCTCACTGGCGCCGGCCGCGAATCTTGCCGCCGCCCTTCATGAACCCCTCGTAGTGGCGGGTCATCAGTTGCGATTCCAACTGCTGCAGCGTATCGAGAGCGACCCCTACGATGATGAGCAGTCCCGTGCCGCCGAAAAACTGGGAGAAGGACTGGGTCACCTGAAACTGGCGCGTCACGAAAAAGGGGAAAATCGCCACCGCTGCGAGGGCGATGGCGCCTGGAAGCGTGATGCGGGTCATGATGCGATCGATGTACATCGCCGTGCGTTTACCAGGACGCACTCCCGGAATGAAGCCTCCATGCCGTTTCATGTTGTCTGCGAGTTGATTCGGATCCATCACGATCGCGGTGTAGAAATAGCAGAAGAACACGATCATGGTGGCGTAGACCCCCCAGTAGAACAGGGAGTCCATGGTGAAAAAAGCCCCGAGCCACTGCATCATTTCGTTTTCCGGAAAGAACTGGGTCACCGTTCCGGGCAGAAACATGATCGACTGCGCGAAGATGATCGGGATAACACCGGCGGAATTGATGCGCAGCGGAATGTGAGTCGTCTGTCCGCCGTAAACCCGCCGTCCGACAACGCGCTTGGCGTACTGAACCGGTATCTTGCGCTGTCCCTGTGTCAGTAACACAACGAAGGCGACGATGACGACCATCAGAGCGACGAGGAATATCTCCTCGATTAGGCTTTTACTGAAGCCGCGGTTGAGCAGGTAGTTCTGCCACTCGCTCTTCACCGCGAAGGGCAATTCTGCCACGATACCGACGAAAATGATCAGGGAAATTCCGTTGCCGATGCCTCGCTCGGTTATCTGTTCGCCGAGCCACATGATGAAAATCGTTCCTGCCGTTATCGTCAGCATCGTCATCAGCCGGAAACCAATACCCGGATCGATAACGGCATCGAGGCCCGAACCCGGGCCGCGAATGCTCTCAAGGAAGTAACTGACCCCCAAAGACTGGGCCGCGGCGAGAACCACGGTGCCGTAGCGGGTGTACTGATTGATCTTGCGGCGTCCCTCTTCCCCTTCCCGTTGCAGTTTCTGGAAGAAGGGAACCACCGCGCCCATCAACTGCAGAATGATTGAGGCGCTGATATAGGGCATAATACCGAGGGCGAAAACCGTCGCTCTGGTGAAGGCACCGCCGACGAACATGTCGTAAAGTCCGAACAGGGTGTTTCCCCCACCCGAGAAGAACTCCTGCAGCACCGCGGAGTTTACTCCCGGCACCGTAATCTGGCCTCCAATTCTGTATATGATGAGGATACCGCATGTAAACAGAATCTTCCGTCTCAGATCGGGAATCTTGAAGCAGTTTTGAAAGCTTTCGAGAAGAACCGGCATGTTGCTGCGTTAGATGGACCTATTTTCAAGCGTTTCGGCGCTGCCCCCGGCTGCGCCGATTTTCTCCCTGGCCGAGATGGAAAACGCATGGGCCAAGACCTTCAAGGGACGACTCAACGTGCCTTCTCCCAAAACCTTGACGGGCAGAGTCGCCTTGCGAATGAGCCCCGCGGCTTTCATTTCAGGAGGACCCACCTCCCCTTCGAGACCGCGGGACTCTATCTCGGCGAGGTTGACAATCTGGTATACACGTTGAAACCGCTTGTTGGAAAACCCGATCTTGGGAAGCCTGCGGTGCAGCGGCATCTGTCCGCCCTCGAACCCCACGCGGCTTCCGCGCCGTGCTCCCGAACGGGACCTCTGTCCTTTGTGACCGCGGCCGGCGGTCTTGCCGGTGCCGCTGCCGACACCCTTGCCGCGACGCTTGGCCGCTCGACGAGCCCCTTTAGGCAGCTTGAGATTACCCAAATCCATAATGTGAGAAACCGTGCTGTTTTCCTTCGATCTATTACCCGTTGACGATCTCCTTGACTTCCAAGAGATGGGAGATCGACCTGATCATACCCCTGATCTGGGGAGTGTCCTCGTGGAGCACCTCCTGATGCATCCGTCGGATGCCGAGGGCCTGCAGTGTCCGCTGCTGCTTCCTCGCCCTCCCGATGGCGCTCTTCCTTTGCCTGATCGCGAGTTTCATCGCAGACCCTTGACCGCAACGCCGCGAATTCTCGCCACCGCCTCGACACCTCGGAGCTCGCGAAGACCTTCCAAGGTAGCCTTGATCATATTCTGCGAATTCGATGAGCCGAGGGACTTGGTAAGGATGTCATGAACTCCAGCGAGGTCGAGCACGATACGGATGCCGCCACTGGCGATTACTCCGGTTCCCGGAGAGGCCGGTTTCAGAAGCACTTTGGCGGCGCTGAACTTGCCGACGATCTCGTGGGGAATTGTTCCGTCGACTACGGGTACCTCGACGACGTTCTTCTTGGCGTTTTCGGTCCCCTTGCGTATCGCCTCGGCGACCTCGCCAGCCTTCCCCGAGCCCACACCGACACGTCCGTTGCGGTCACCGACCACAACCATGGCGGAAAAGCTGAAATTGCGCCCGCCCTTCCTCACGTGTGATACGCGCCTGACGCTATTCTGTACGACCACTTCTGCCAACTCCAGATTGCCTGCGTCGATTCGCTTCGCCAACTCCGGCCCCCCAGTCGCTTTCTTTTTTCGGCTTGCGGTCACTCAGAAACTCAACCCGCCTTCGCGGGCACCATCGGCGACGGCCTTGACAATGCCGTGATACAGAAACCCTGCGCGGTCGAAAACCACGCGGTTGATGCCCTTCTCTTTTGCCTTTTGGGCGATAATCTTGCCAAGTTCACGACCCTGCTCCACCCGCTTGGCACCATTTTTTTCGAATTCTCGAGAAAGCGTCGATACTCCTACGAGGGAATGTCCCGTGTGATCGTCGATGATCTGGGCCTCAATGTTGCGCAGGCTCCGGTGCACCACCAAGCGGGGGCGCTCCAGACTTCCGACGACCGTCTTGCGACCCCGGCTGCGCCGACGCGCTCGTGCGGCTCTCTTCTTGGCAATCTTTCCCGCATTCATCTTCGGAAATTCTCCGACCTATACGACCCCGGCTTTGCCGGCCTTCCAGTGGATGACTTCCCCTTCGTAGCGAATGCCTTTGCCCTTGTAGGGGTCGGGCTTGCGCTTTTGGCGAATCTCGGACGCCACCTGGCCGACCTTCTGTTTGTCTATTCCCGAGACGGCGATTCTCGCTTGGGAGCCGCCAACCGGATCGACAGGAGTGACCTCGACGCCTTCCGGGGCCTCGTATTCCACGGTGTGGGAGTAACCGATATGCAGAGTCAGCTTCCTACCCTGCTGCTCGGCGCGAAAACCGACGCCGTGCACGTCGAGAAATTTCTGGTACCCGGTGGTCACACCGACAACGGCGTTGGCGATCAGCGAACGCGTAAGTCCGTGCAATGCCTTCGACACCTTCTCGTCGGAGTCCCTGGTTACAGTGATTTCGGACTCGCCGGCCTCGACGGTAATTCTCTCGGCTCTGTAGCCGACCTTGAGCTCCCCCTTTGGACCTTTTACTATGACCTCCGGCGGCGTCACGGCGACTTCGACTCCCTGTGGGAGTTCGATTGGTTGTTTGCCTACACGAGACATCTTCCTGCTCTCCAGATTTCGACTTGGCCTGCCTTCCCGGCGCTACCAGACACTGCAGAGAATCTCACCGCCGACCCCGGCTTTGCGCGCATCCCTGTCGGTCATTACACCGCGCGACGTCGAGAGAATCGAAATGCCCAAACCCCTGCGCACACGTGGGATTTTGCCTTTCGTCGCGTACTGTCTCAGTCCCGGCTTGCTGACTCTCCGCAACCCCTGAATTATGCTGACCGAGTCTTCGCCGTAGCGCAGGTAAAGGCGCAGCTGGCCCTGTTTCCCGTCTTCGTAGAAAGCGAAGTTGTCGATAAACCTCTCTTCCGCCAGAACGCGGGCAATTTCCCTCTTGAACTTCGAGGCGGGGATGTCGACACGCGGGTGTTTTGCGTGGCATGCGTTTCGAATACGCGTCAGGAGATCGGCAATCGGATCGCTCATACTCATCGCAATAACCTACCAGCTCGCCTTGGTCACACCGGGGATCTCGCCCTGCAAGGCGAGCTCGCGGAAACAGATCCGGCACAATCCGAACTTGCGATAAACGGCCCGCGGTCGGCCACAGCGCTGGCAGCGAGTGTACTTTCTCACCTTGAACTTCGGTTCGCGGGCGGCCTTGATCAGGAGACATTTCTTCGGCATTCGCTATCCGTTTCTTCGCGTTCTGGTCAGTTGGTGAACGGTGTCCCGAACTGCCGCAACAGCTCCAGGGCTTCTTCGTCGGTCGCGGCCGAGGTGACGATAGTTATATCCATGCCGCGAATGCGATCGATCGCGTCATAATCGATCTCGGGAAAAATGATCTGCTCTCTGATCCCGAGCGTGTAGTTTCCGCGACCGTCGAAGCTGCGGTTCGACAGACCGCGAAAGTCCCTGACCTGAGGCAGCGCGAAATTGACCAGTCGATCGAGAAATTCGTACATGATTTCGCGACGCAAGGTGACCATCGCCCCTACGGGCATTCCCTTCCGCAGTTTGAAGTTGGAGATAGCTTTCCTCGCCCTGCGAATCGTCGCCCGCTGGCCAGTGATGGCCGTGAGCTCTGCAACCACATTGTCGAGTAGCTTCGATTCCTGGGCAGCCTCGCCGACGCCGGCGTTAACCACGATTTTTTCCAGCTTCGGTACTTGGTTGACATTGTTGTATTCGAACTTTTCGCGCATGGCCGGGACAATGCGCTTTCGGTAATCCTCTTTCAGCCTGGACATCCGCGTCATTCCGAGTCGATCATTTCGCCGCTACGCACCGATACCCGCATGCTGCGACCGTCTTCCAGACGCCGCTTCCTTATGCGCGTCGGCCGGTTCGTCTGAGGACAGACAATCATGAGACTCGAAGCATGGATTGACGCTTCGCGCTCCACGATTCCCCCTTGCGGGTCCCGCTGCGTCGGTTTGGTGTGTTTCTTCATCATGCGTATGCCTTCGACGATCAGACGATCTGTCTGGCGGAAGATCCTAAGCACCCTGCCTCTCTTTCCCTTCTCGTTGCCACTGATGACTTCTACCGTATCTCCCTGTCGGAAGTACATGTCAGCGCCCTCGCTAGTTTCAGGTCGCGGAGATATCCGGCGGCATCCGTTCGGAACGCAATGTCCGGACAGGGCACGGCGGAAGAGGGTACTGCCGAGATGCGCAGTAATCGGCCGCGATTCGCTGGTAATTTCCGATAACCGGCATAGGACTATCTACACCACTTCAGGAGCCAGGGAGACGATGCGCATGAATTGGCGGTTTCTCAGCTCGCGGGCCACTGGACCAAAAATGCGAGTTCCACGCGGTTCGTTGTTTGTGTCGAGAAGGACAGCGGCATTGTCATCGAAGCGGATGTAGGAGCCGTCTGGCCGACGAAACTCCTTCTTCGTGCGCACGATTACGGCCCGACAGACCTCCCCTTCCTTGAGAGGACCGTTCGGAGTCACGTCGTGCACTGCCACGACAACCATGTCACCAACACCAGCGTAACGCTTCCTCGAACCGCCGAGGACGCGGATGCACATGCCCCGTCGCGCCCCGGCGTTGTCGGCCATCCTGAGGACAGAGTATTCTCTCACCATTAGACGGTCGACCGCTTCAGTCCTCTCATTTCCCGGCCTGTGCTTTTTTTACAATCCCGATCAGCCTCCATCGCTTCGTGCGACTCAAAGGTCGGGTTTCACGAATGCGCACCACGTCGCCGACTTCGGATTGGTTTGTTTCGTCGTGGGCAACGAATTTGGCAATCCGCTTTATTCGACGTCCATACAGTCTGTTTGCCAAACGTTGATCGATCTCAACGATGCGCGTCTTGCCATTCCGAGCCCGCACGATGGTGCCTTCAAAGATTCGACCGCCTCTGTCAGCTGCTTCTCTCATTCGTCTCTCACAGAGCGGCTACCGCCGCTACGTTGCAATGATCTATTAACTACCCGCATTTTCGTCCGAACCCGAGGGTAGCACGCGGATGCCGAGGTGATGCTCGCGCAGTACGGTGCGCACCATTGCGAGTTCACGCCGCACCTCCCGCAGCCTGATCGGACTGCTCAACTGACCAAGGGCGTGCTGAAACCTCAGGTTGAATCGCTCCTCGGTCAGCTCATCCAAGCGCCGGGTCAATTCTCCGACACTCTGCTCTCTCAGTTCGATCGCTTTCAAACGCCGCCCGTCCGCTCGACGAATTTTGTCCTGATGGGCAGCTTGTTGCCCGCTTTCCGCAAGGCTTCCTTGGCCATCTCCAGGGGAACACCTGACAGTTCAAACATGATGCGTCCAGGTTTTACAACCGCCACCCAACCCTCGGGAGCCCCCTTTCCCTTTCCCATTCTCGTTTCAGCCGGTTTCTTGGAAATCGGTTTATCGGGGAAAACGCGAATCCACATCTTTCCGGTTCGACTCATTGCCCGGCTGATCGCGATCCGAGCCGCCTCGATCTGCCGGTTGCTGATCCATCCCGGCTCCAGCGCCTTGAGTCCAAACTCGCCGAAGGAGACCATGGCGCCCCCCTTGCTCTGCCCTCTCATGCGGCCACGACTCTGCTTTCGCCATTCGGTTTTTTTCGGCATCAACATGGGTTGTACACTTATCCCTGTCTTTGTCCGATGCCGTCAGTCGTCATTCCGTCCTCCTCGACGACCTCTCCATGGCAAATCCAGACCTTCACCCCTACCGTCCCCGATATCGTGAAAGCAGTCGCGGTGGCGTAGTCGATGTCGGCGCGGAGCGTGTGCAGAGGAACCCTCCCCGCGGGCTCGGAACGCTCGCGCCTAGACATCTCGGCCCCGCCGATGCGACCTGAGCAGACAATGCGGATTCCTTCGGCACCCATGCGCATCGACGATGCAACCGACTTCTTGATTGCGCGACGAAAGGCGACTCTCTGCTCCAGCTGACGTGCGAGGTTGTCCGCGACCAGTTGGGCGTCCAGTTCCGGTTTCTTCACTTCCTGAATATTCAGCGACACGTCCTTGGCGGTCAGCTGCTTCAACTCGTCCCTCAGCTTGTCGACTTCGGCACCCCGTCGGCCGATGGCGATCCCCGGACGCGCGGTGAATACTTCGATTGTCACTCTCTTGGGACGGCGTTCGATGTTGATACGGGAGACACCGGCCCTTTGCAGGCGCTGTTGGATGTACCGACGCAGCATCAAATCCTCCTTGAGGAGTTCCGGGTATTCCTTGTCGGTAAACCAGTTGGAGCGCCATCCCTTAATGATGCCCAGCCTGAATCCGTATGGATGTGTTTTCTGACCCACTACTCCTGCCCTTGTTTTTTCACGTTCGCATGATTGGCCGCCGGACCAGTCTCGTCGGTTACGATGACGGTGATATGGCTGTGGCGTTTGCGGATCCGATGGGCGGCGCCGCGGGCGCGCGGTCTGATCCGCTTCAAATCTCGCCCTTCGTCGGCGAAAATCGATCCGACGACCAAGTCGTCGGCGTCGACCGGGTTCTCTTCGTCCTGATTGATGGCATTGGCAATGGCCGAGCGCAGAGTCTTTTCGACGGTTTTCGCCACCGCTCTATTCGAAAACCGAAGGATGGTAAGCGCTTCTTCCACAGGCCTGCTGCGGATCAGATCGATAACCTGACGCACCTTGGTGGCCGGAACACCGACCTGTCTGGCAACTGCTCTCGCTCGCATTGGAATTTCAGCGGACTCCCGTGGTGCGCTCGGTTGCCCGGCCACCGTGGCCGCGAAAGGTTCGGGTCGGCGCGAACTCCCCGAGCTTGTGGCCGACCATATTCTCGGTGATGTAGACGGGGATGAACTTGTTGCCATTGTGAACGGCGAGCGTATGCCCGAGAAAATCAGGCGTTATGGTAGATCGCCTGGACCAAGTCTGCAGCACCTTTTTCTCCCCCGTTCTGTTCAGGTTTTCGATCCTGGAAGCCAGCTTGTCGTCGACAAACGGACCCTTTTTCACAGATCTACCCATATGCGTTCTCTACCCGGTTGCCTACTTGACTCGTCGCCGCCGGACTATCCAGGCGTCCGACTTCTTGCCCCTGCGGCGAGTCTTGCGTCCCTTGGTAGGCTTACCCCATGGGGTCACGGGATGCCTCCCTCCCGATGACCTTCCCTCGCCCCCACCATGCGGATGATCAACCGGATTCATCACCACCCCTCGGACCTTCGGTCGCCTGCCGAGCCAGCGCGACCTGCCTGCCTTGCCGAGAACCACGTTGCGGTGATCCGCATTGCCTATTTGACCCAACGTAGCACGGCACTCCACCGGAACTTCCCGAATCTCCCCGGAAGGCATTCTCAACTGCGCCCGGCGTTCGTCCCTTGTCATGAGCTGAACTCCGACCCCGGCACTGCGAGCCAGACGAGCGCCCTGCCCGGGGTTCAGCTCAATATTGTGAACCGTCGATCCAACGGGGATCCTCGACAAAGGCAATGCGTTCCCAACGGCGATCGAAGCCTCCGGTCCTGAACTCACGATGCTGCCTACCTTCAGTTCCCGAGGGGCGAGGATGTAACGCTTTTCCCCGTCCCGGTAGAAGATCAATGCAATGAATGCCGAACGGTTCGGATCGTATTCAATGGTCGCCACCTTCCCTTCCACCCGGTCTTTGTCGCGCTTGAAATCGACAATCCGGTAGCGGCGTTTGTGACCGCCTCCGCGGCGGCGCATTGTGATGCGGCCTCGGTTGTTGCGCCCACCGCATTTTGACAGTGCGGCAGTCAGGCTCTTTTCGGGAGATGAAGCCGTTACTTCATCAAAGGAATTGACCGTTTTGAAGCGCTGCGTCGGTGTGATCGGCCTGAATCTCTTAACAGCCACTATACGGCCTCAAGAATTTCGATGGCGTCACCGGCGTGCAAGGTGATGTAGGCTTTTTTCCACGCACTCGTGGAACCTGCGAACATCCCTTGCCGTTTCGGTTTTCGACGCACGTTCAGGACCCTGACCGATTGGACCCTGACATCGAAGATCGATTGGACCGCGTGCCGGATCTGGATCTTGTTGGCCCGTCGATCCACCTTGAAAGTGTAGGTGTTTCGATCGCGTAGATTTGTCGCCTTTTCGGTGACGACGGGGGCGTGCAATACGGTGCGTGGATTTTTCATTTACCTGAGTGAATCCCGGCAAGTGCGTCTACCGCCCCTTCTGTCAGCAACACTGTATCGGCCGAAACCACGTCGTAGGTCGAGACACTGTTTACAGGCCTTATTTCCACACCTGGAATATTGCGGCAGGATTTGACCATTGTCGTCTGGCTGTGAGGTGTCACAAAAAGCACCTTCTCTCCCTTGAGACCGATCGCTCCAAGCACGCCGGCAAAAGACTTGGTGCTCGGCTCGGGAAACTCGAAATCCTGAACGACTTTAACCCGCCCACGCCGGCCTTTCAGCGACAAGGCGGAAAAAAGCGCTTTCTTCTTCAGCTGTTTGGTGAGTTTCGACGAGTAGGCTCGGGGCCTAGGACCGAACGCAACACCCCCGCCCCGGAGCAAATTGGTGGCGGCCGTCCCGCGCCGAGCCTGACCGGTGCCTTTTTGGCGGTGGTGCTTGCGGCCGGTGCACTTGACTTCCGAACGGGTTTTCGTGGAGGCAGTGCCTTGCCGTTGGTGGGTTTCGTAGGCGACGACCGCGCTGTAGACTGCGTACTCATTGACCTCGGCACCAAAAAGGTATTCAGGAAGTTGGACGGCACCGACTGTTTCTCCCTCGATATTCACAATTTCAGCACTTGTGCCCACGGCGAACCTGCCCTCAGACCTTGATATCGATGCCGATTCCGGCAGGAAGATCGAGCTTCATCAGAGAATCGACGGTTTGCGGCGTGGAATCGTAGATGTCTATGAGGCGTTTGTGAATACGGGTCTCGAACTGCTCGCGCGATTTCTTGTCGACGTGCGGCCCGCGCAGCACGGTGTAAACAGTCCTATCGGTAGGCAACGGTACCGGGCCAGCGATTCGCGCCCCGCTTCGCCGGACGGTCTGAACGATTTCGTCGACAGACCTGTCCAAGGCGGCATGGTCGTATGCCTTCAATCGTATGCGTATTCGATCTACAGCCACGGTGGACCCTCGCTTATCCCAGCTTCTCTATTCCGCAATGCTGACCACGACGCCGGACCCGATTGTGCGGCCTCCCTCACGGATCGCAAAGCGCAACTGCTCTTCGATCGCGATCGGAACGGGCGTCAAGTCGACATCCATCGTGACGTTGTCGCCGGGCATGACCATCTCCGTTCCTTCCGGTAGGATGATCGCCCCCGTAACATCGGTCGTGCGGAAATAAAACTGCGGCCGGTACCCCGTGAAGAAGGGCTTGTCCCGACCGCCTTCCTTCGTCGTCAGCACGTACACCTCGGCCTTGAACTTGGTGTGCGGAGTTATGCTACCGGGCTGGCAGAGCACCATTCCGCGGAACAGTTCTTCCTTTTGGACGCCGCGCAGAAGCAACCCGACGTTGTCGCCCGCTTCTCCTTCATTGAGGATTTTTCGGAACATCTCGACGCCGGTACACACCGTCTTACGGGTCTCCTTGATGCCGACGATTTCGACATCCTCTCCAGTCTTGACCCGACCGCGCTCGATGCGGCCGGTCCCGACAGTCCCACGCCCGGTGATGCTGAATACATCTTCGACCGGCATCAGGAAAGGCTGGTCGACGGGCCTTTCCGGCATCGGGATGTACTCGTCGACGTGTTGCATCAATTCCTCGATTGACCCCATGCCCATCTCGCTGTTCTCCCCTTCTACCGCTTTCAGGGCAGATCCACGAACGATGGGAAGGTCATCACCTGGAAAATCGTATTCGGACAGCAGTTCGCGCGTCTCCAGTTCTACGAGATCCAGAAGCTCGGGATCGTCCACCATGTCCACCTTGTTCATGTAGACGACGATCCGCGGAACATTGACTTGGCGGGCAAGCAGGATGTGCTCCCGGGTCTGAATCATAGGTCCATCGGCGGCGCTGACAACGAGAATCGCGCCATCCATTTGGGCGGCGCCGGTGATCATGTTCTTGATATAGTCGGCGTGTCCGGGACAGTCTACGTGGGCGTAATGTCGGGATTCCGTTTCATACTCCTGATGGGAAACGTTGATCGTAACGCCTCGCGCCTTCTCTTCTGGAGCGTTGTCGATGTCGTCAACCGACCTTGCCTCGGCGAAGCCCTTGGCGGCCAAATTCAGGGTGATCGCCGCGGTCAGGGTGGTTTTTCCGTGATCGACATGCCCGATAGTGCCGATGTTCAAGTGGGGTTTCGTTCGTTCGAATTGTTCCTTCGCCATGTCGTCCTTAGATCTCCTTGTCTGTCTATTGCGAATCAGTGTAGAAGCGGAGCCCAATCATCGACCCGAAGATTCTACGATTTCCTCGCTGATCTGGGCCGGAACCCGCTCATATTTTGCGAACTGCATGCTGAAAACCGCTCGCCCCTGCGTAAGCGATCTCAGGCGCGTCGCGTAACCGAAAGTCTCCGACAGGGGGATTCGCGAAACGACAACCTGGGCATCGGACCGCGTGTTGACACCCTGGATTTCGCCACGATGGGAAGTCAGGTCGCCAATCACTTCGCCGAGATACTGCTCCGGGGCGACGACCTCAAGGTCCATGACAGGTTCCATCAAAAATGGCTTCGCCCTCTTCGTCCCGTCCCTGAAGGCCATCGAACCGGCCACCTTGAAGGCCATTTCGGAAGAGTCGACCTCGTGGTAGGAGCCGTCGAGCAAGATGACCTTAGCGTCTTCAACGGGATAACCCGCAATCGGACCGCTCGTCATGGCCTCCTGAATTCCCTGCTGAACCGAGGAGATGTATTCGCGCGGAATGGCGCCGCCTGTAATCTTCGATTCGAAAACCATGCCGCTTCCCGGGTCCCCCGGTTCTATTTCGATTTCAACGTGACCATACTGGCCGCGACCACCCGTTTGGCGCACGAATCGGCCGGTAGCCCGCACCCCCCGCCCCAAACCTTCTTTATACGCAACCTGCGGCTTGCCAACTTTCGCCGTTACTCTGAACTCCCTCGAAAGGCGATCGAGCAGAACCTCGAGGTGCAATTCCCCCATCCCTGAAATGACGGTCTGCCCGGTCTCTTCATCGATGCGTACGACGAAGGTCGGGTCTTCGTCGCTGAGCTTAGTAAGGGCAGCGAACAACTGCTCCTGATCGGCGCGGGTTTTCGGTTCAACCGCTACGTGCAAGACCGGCTTCGCGAATTCGATCTTCTCGAGCAGCAGGGGGTGACTTTCATCGCAAAGCGTATCGCCGGTGGTGGTGTCCTTCAAACCTACAACGGCGACTATGTCGCCGGCGTGCACAGCCTTGCGCTCGGTGCGGTCGTTGGCGTGCATCTCGAGAAGGCGTGAGACGCGCTCGCGTTTGCCAGTCCCAGGATTGTATATGTACGACCCAGCCTCCAAGGTCCCGGAATAAACCCGGACGAAGGACAATCTGCCGACAAAGGGATCAGTCATTATTTTGAATGCCAAGCCGGCGAAAGGCTCACAATCGGCGGCGACGCGCTGCACGACCTCTTCCCCGTGCGGCACTGCACCGGAAACCGGCGGCACGTCAACCGGGGACGGCAGCAGATCCACCACCGCATCGATCAGTTTCTGCACTCCCTTGTAGCGGAAGGCACTTCCACAAACCACCGGCACCGCCTTCAGCGAAATCGTCGCCTTTCTCAGCGCCGAGACGAGTTCGCTACGCGCGATCTCCTGCCCTTCGAGAAACTTCTCGAGCAGGTGATCGTCGAACTCGGCCACTGACTCGAGCATTTTCTCGCGATACTCGAGCGCCTGAGGCAGCAGATCGTCAGGGATCTCCCCTTCGTGAAATTTCGCACCCAGCGACATCTCTTCGTAGGTCGTCGCCTTCATATCGATCAGGTCGATCAATCCGGTATAAGTTTCGCCGGAACCGATCGGGAGCTGAATCGGGACGAAATTGCTGCCGAGCCGGTCGTGTAGCATTTCGAGGACGCGCAAAAAATCCGCCCCATTTCGATCCATTTTATTGACAAATGCAATACGGGGCACTCGGTAGCGGTCGGCCTGTCGCCAGACCGTCTCGGACTGCGGTTCGACTCCACCGACGGCGCAAAAGACTCCGATTGAACCATCGAGCACCCGAAGAGAACGTTCGACTTCGGCGGTGAAATCGACGTGTCCGGGGGTGTCAATGATGTTTATCTGATGACCCTTCCACTCGCAGGCCGTAGCAGCCGAGGTGATCGTTATGCCGCGTTCGCGCTCTTGATCCATCCAGTCCATGGCCGTGGTGCCGTCATGGACTTCCCCCATGCGATGCAGGCGCCCGGCGTAATACAAGATCCGTTCGGTCGTAGTCGTCTTGCCCGCATCGATATGGGCGGCGATGCCAATGTTCCGGGTAGCTTCTATGGTAAAATTGCGTGCCATGAAATCGCCTAGTGAAACGTCTTAGAATCGGTAGTGAGCGAAAGCCTTGTTGGCTTCGGCCATTCGGTGAACGTCATCACGGGCACGCACCGCCCCCCCTTCCCCTTTGGAAGCGGCGAGAAGCTCGTTGGCAAGCCGGTCGGCCATTGTCCGTTCGGAGCGCTCGCGGGCGTACCGTATGAGCCACTTAATCGCGCGCGTGGTGCGTTCCTCAGGACGGACCTCAAGGGGCACCTGGTAGGTCTGCGATCCCACACGCCGGGATTTGGTGATGACCATTGGCTTGCAGTTTTCCACTGCCTTCATGAACACGTCGATCCCCTGCTGATCCGATCTCCGGGTCACCATCTCCACGGCATGATAGAAGATGCGCTCCGCCACGCTCTTCTTGCCCCTCGTCATGAGACAGTTGATGAACCGGGTCGTCAACACACTGTTGTATTTGGGATCCGGAAGTTTTTGGCGTTTGACGGCCCTGCGCCTGCGCGACATCAGGATTCCTTCCTCGCTCCGTATTTCGAGCGACCCTGCTTGCGCTCCGACACCCCACTCGTGTCGAGAACTCCGCGAATTATGTGGTAGCGGACACCCGGAACATCCTTGACCCTGCCCCCACGAACCAGAACGATCGAGTGCTCCTGGAGATTATTTCCCTCACCCGGGATGTAGGCGGCCACTTCCTGTCCCGTAGTAAGCCGAACGCGTGCCATTTTTCTCAGTGCCGAGTTCGGCTTCTTCGGAGTCGTCGTGTAAACGCGCGTGCAAACGCCACGCCGCTGTGGACACCCCTGCAGGGCCGGGGCATCTCGACGCTTCGACAGTTTCTTGCGGCCCTTACGGACCAGTTGGTTTATGGTCGGCAATTTCTACCGGATTAGTTCGAGTCTTAGAGTGTTCCCGCAGCAACTGATTCCATTCATCTTAAAAGTCAAAACCAAAGCCATCTGTATCCCCCCTCGCCCCTCGTTGGCTGCCCTGGGAGAGCACAGGCGGCCTTCTATCGTTCAGAAGCTTCGGGTTTGGGATAAGCTCATAATCTAACCATAAACTTTATATGCGTCAACTGCCTCAACGTCCATTAACCGAAATGTACTTCCCTATCATTCGCTGAAAACGGTCGCTCCTTCCGCCCTAAAGTCGCTGTCCGGTGCCTCACCGTTACCGGCATTTTCGAGAATCTCATCGAGCTCTGGTTCGAGATCGGTGTAGGATACCGTTCGATACATCGAGGTTCCTGTTCCTGCCGGGATCAGCCGTCCGATAATCACGTTTTCCTTCAGTCCCCTGAGGTGGTCGACCTTGCCCTGAACCGCCGCCTCGGTCAGTACTCGCGTCGTTTCCTGGAACGAAGCCGCGGAAATGAAGCTGTCGGTGCGCAACGAAGCACGCGTGATTCCGAGAAGTATGGACTGACAGGTTGCGGGGTCGCCGCCGTCGGTAATGACTTTTCCGTTCTCTCTGTTGAACCTGATCTTGTCGACTTCCTCGCCCTCGAGAAAGTTGGTATCCCCCGGATCGAGCACACGGACCTTTTGCAGCATCTGGCGGACGATGACCTCGATATGCTTGTCGTTGATCTCGACGGCCTGCAGGCGATACACATCCTGGATTTCGTTCACAAGGTACTCCTGAACCATGTGAACACCCTGGACCTGCAGAATGTCGTGAGGATTGACCGCACCCTCAGACAGCCGTTCTCCGGCCTCGATCTGATCTCCCTCCTGCACTCGCAGGTGCTTGCCGTACGGCACCAGGTACTTGCGCTCTTCTCCCTCCGGAGAAGTCACGAGCACCTCACGATTTCCGCGCACCATGCCGCCGAACAAAACCTCACCGTCGATCTCGGAAATCACCGCCGGCTCCTTGGGACGCCTGGCTTCGAAAAGTTCCGCCACCCGGGGAAGGCCGCCGGTAATATCCCGCGTCTTGGTGCGCTCGCGGGGAATCTTGACCAAGACCGTTCCGGCGGGAACCTCCTCACCGTCGCTGACCAGCAGGCGAGCACCGACCGGGATTATAAATGATCTCGTTCCCTCCCTGGGCGACACCACCTCCAGCTGGGGACTCAACGAGCGGTCACGCTGTTCGACGATGACGCGGGCGGTCATGCCGGTGGTTTCGTCGAATTCCTCCCGCAAGGTGACATCTTCGACGATGTCGGTGAACCGAACTTGCCCGGCACGGTCGGCGACGATGCCGTGGTTGTAAGGGTCCCATTCGTACAGAACCTGTGAGGCGTCGACGAACTCGCCGTCAACCACTTTCAGATTTGCCCCGTAGGGAACGCTCACTGTGCCGCGGCCCCGATTTTGCTGATCCCGCAGTACAATCACTCCGTTGCGGCCGACCACCACCGACCCGAGATCGGGATGGTCGACGGTGACGATATTGGTGAATTGCACGGTACCGTTGCGGCGAGCGTTGATCTGGGATTGTTCGGCAATGCGGCTGGCGGTGCCTCCGATGTGGAAGGTTCGCAAGGTCAGCTGCGTACCAGGCTCCCCAATACTCTGCGCTGCAATTACCCCGACGGCTTCCCCTACGTTCACGATCTTTCCGGTAGCCAAGTTACGACCGTAACATTTTGCGCAAACGCCACGCTCCGACTCACAGGTGAGAACCGAACGAATGCGCACCCGATCAATCCCGGTCTGGGCGGTTCCATCCGCATCCCCCTCCTCCAGCAGGGTGCCCGCCTTCACCACTGCATTGTCTTCGGTGTCGACAACGTCCTCCAGAAGCACACGGCCGAGGATGCGATCCGCCAGAGGTTCGACGATCTCCTCGCCGTCCTTCAGGGCGCCAACCCACAGCCCTTGTCCGGTTCCGCAGTCCTCTTCGCTTACCACGACGTCTTGGGCGACATCGACCATGCGGCGCGTCAGATATCCGGCTTCGGCCGTCTTCAGTGCGGTGTCCGCCAGCCCCTTGCGGGCACCGTGCGTCGAAATGAAGTACTCGAGAACGGACAGGCCCTCTTTGAGCGAGGCAATGATAGGCGTCTCGATTATCTCGCCAACCGCACCGGTGAGTTTCTTCTGAGGTTTGTTCATCAAGCCGCGCATGCCGCCTAGTTGCTTGATCTGGTCCTCGCTTCCCCGGGCGCCGGAATCCTTCATAATAAAGACCGAGTTGAAACCCTCTTCGGCATTTTCAAGCGCCGACTGGACAGCGCGCGATACCGACGAGGTGGCGTGCGTCCAGATGTCGATGATCTTGTTGTAGCGCTCGCCGTCGGTAATGATGCCGTTGGCGTACTGCTCTCGTACCTTCTCGACTTCGCTCAACGCCCCGTTGATGATTTCGTCCTTTTCAGCCGGTACGACGACATCATCCACGGAAACCGTTATTCCTGCGAGCGTCGCGTGATTGTACCCAAGATGTTTCAAATCGTCGACAAACTCCGCCGTACGACGATTGCCCATCACGCGGTAAACCTCCCCGGTGATCTTCTTGATGTCCCCCTTTTCGATGTTCTGATTGACGAATTCCATCTCGGGGGGCATCGCTTCGTTGAAGAGCAATCTTCCAACGGTGGTGTCGACGAGATTCCCTTTGACGCGGACCTTGATCGGCTGGTGCATGCCGATTCGCTCGCTATCGAATGCGGCAATCGCCTCGGTAGGGCTAGAGAAGCGACGTTCAACTTTGTCCGCGGCGCTGAATCGAACTTTGGTCAGGTAGTAGCTGCCGAGAACGATGTCCTTCGGATCCATCATTATCACCGGCTCGCCGTCTGCCGGCTTGAGCAGATTCTGCGAAGACAACATCAAAAGCCGCGCCTCGATCTGGGATTCGAACGAGAGGGGCACGTGTACGGCCATCTGATCGCCGTCGAAATCGGCGTTGAACGCGGCACATACCAATGGGTGCAACTGGACCGCTTTGCCCTCGACGAGAATCGGTTGGAATGCTTGGATGCCGAGACGGTGAAGCGTCGGGGCGCGGTTGAGAAGGACGCAATGATCCTGGATTATCTCCTCAAGAATGTCCCAGACCTCGGGCCGTTCTCTCTCGACCAGCTTCTTGGCGCTCTTGACCGTCTGGACCAAGCCCTTCTCCTCGAGCTTGCGGATCACGAACGGCTTGAAAAGCTCCAAGGCCATTCCTTTAGGAAGGCCGCACTGGTGCAGCTTGAGCTCTGGCCCGACGACGATCACCGAACGGCCTGAATAATCGACGCGTTTTCCCAGAAGATTCTGGCGAAAACGCCCCTGTTTACCTTTGAGCAGATCGCTCAACGACTTGAGCGAGCGGTTGCCGTCGCCACGCACCGCGCGGGAGCGGCGGCCGTTGTCGAACAAGGCGTCAACCGCTTCCTGAAGCATGCGCTTCTCGTTGCGCAGAATAACCTCGGGTGCTTTTATGCCAATGAGCTTCTTGAGACGATTGTTGCGATTGATCACCCGACGGTAGAGATCGTTGAGGTCGGACGTCGCAAAGCGGCCCCCTTCCAAGGGGACCAGGGGCCGAAGGTCGGGGGGAATCACCGGAATCACGTCGAGGATCATCCACTGCGGCCTGTTCTCGGACTGACGAAAGGCCTCGACCACCTTCAAGCGTTTCAATGCCTCCTGCTTGCGCTGAACCGATGTTTCCATGCGCACCCGGGCGCGCAACTCCGCTGAGAGCTCCTCGATATCGATGTCGGCGAGCAGATCCTGCACGACCGGGGCTCCCATGCCGACTACGGGGTCATAGCCCTGCTCCTGCACCTCCATCAACTCCTCTTCGGTCAGAAGTGCCATCTTCTCTAGATCGGAATCACCGGGATCGATCACCACGTAGGACTCGTAATAGAGGATGCGCTCGAGGTTGCGCATCGACACGTCGAGCAACGCTCCGATTCGCGACGGCAGGGACTTGAAATACCATATATGGGAAACGGGAACGGCTAGCTCGATGTGGCCGAGTCGCTCGCGGCGAACCTTGGCCTGGGTCACTTCGACGCCGCAGCGATCACATACAACGCCGCGATAGCGAATTCCCTTGTATTTGCCGCAATGGCAGGTCCAGTCCTTGACAGGTCCAAAAATGCGCTCGCAGAAGAGGCCGTCGCGCTCCGGCTTGAAGGACCTGTAGTTGATCGTTTCCGGTTTCGTAACCTCCCCGTGGGACCAGGACCTGATAGTGTCCGGCGACGCGAGCTGGATGCGGATCGAGTCGAAGTCCGTCGGCTTGCGAGAGTTAGTTATCTTTATCACGTTGCGCTCCCTTATTCAGTAAGGTCGAGTGCGACCGGCAGATTCTCACGATGTCGGGTTCGCTGGGCCCGCCGAGTCAGCTTTTCAACTAGTAGGGTTCCGATACCATGCTGTCCTCCAGAATCACGTCGAGGCAAAGACTCTGAAGCTCCTTGACCAGCACGTTGAAGGACTCTGGAATGCCCGGCTCGGGGGGGTTTTCGCCCTTGACGATAGCCTCGTAGATGCGCGACCGACCGGCGACGTCGTCCGACTTCACAGTTAGCATTTCCTGCAAGGTATATGCCGACCCATATGCCTCAAGGGCCCATACCTCCATTTCTCCGAAGCGCTGCCCGCCGAACTGCGCCTTGCCGCCCAAGGGCTGCTGGGTGACCAAGGAATAGGGTCCGATCGAGCGGGCGTGAATCTTGTCCGCAACCAAGTGCGTGAGCTTGAGCATGTAGATGCAACCCACGGTCACCCGTTTATCTAGCAATTGACCCGTGCGCCCGTCGAACAGGGTCGCCTTGCCGTCCTCGGGCAAACCCGCCTCCTTGAGCATCGTTTTGACCTCCTCGAGCGAGGCACCGTCGAACACGGGAGTCGCCACGTGCAGGCCGAGAGCTTCGGCAGCCCAACCAAGATGGGTCTCGAAAATCTGGCCCAGATTCATACGCGAAGGCACACCGAGAGGGTTGAGAACGATGTCGGCGGGCGTGCCGTCGTCGAGGTATGGCATGTCTTCCTCGGGAACAATGGCCGCAACGACACCTTTGTTCCCGTGACGGCCCGCCATCTTGTCGCCGACCGACAGCTTCCGCTTCTTTGCGACGTGCACCTTGACCAGTTGGATGATGCCCGGGGGCAGTTCGTCGCCACGGGTCAACCGCTCGATCGCCCTCTCGGCCTGCTCCTCGACCAGCTGGATTTGCTCGGAAGTATAGCGCAGCAGAGTGTCTACGCTGTCGCTTACCGATTGGCTCTCGGTCCATCCTTGGCCGGCGACAAGGGTTGAAAAATCGACCTGTTCGAGCAGTCGGGCGCTGATCTGGGCTCCCTCGCGGACGACGACTCTACTGTCCTCCTTGCTGAGCAGGGTATTGAGTTTGTGATCGCGCAGCAACTCGACAAGCTGGCGGTCGCGTTCTTCACGCAAGTACTTGCCTTTTGCTACCGCTTCTGCGCGCAGCTCGGCAATCTCAGCCTTCTCCTTCTTGCGCGACGCGTCGCCGCGATCCTTTCGCGAGAAAACCTTGCGGCCGATGACCACCCCTTCCATGCCTGGAGGGGCCTTGAGAGAGGCATCGCGGACGTCTCCGGCTTTTTCGCCGAATATGGCGCGTAGGAGCCGCTCTTCCGGTGACAGCTCCGTCTCCCCTTTGGGAGTCACCTTGCCCACGAGAATGTCCCCGGGGCCTACCTCGGCTCCGATCCGGACGATCCCTTCATCGTCGAGGTTGCGCACGGCCTGCTCACTGACGTTGGGAATCTCGCGGGTGATCTCCTCCTGTCCGCGCTTGGTGTCGCGCACCTGCAGCTCGAACTCCTCGATGTGAACCGATGTGAACACGTCCTTCTTCAGCAAGCGCTCGCTGATAACGATGGCGTCCTCGAAGTTGTAGCCGTTCCAGGGCATGAAGGCGACCAGAACGTTCATACCCAAAGCGAGGTCACCCGAATCGGTAGCCGGGCCGTCAGCAATCACCTGCCCCTTGGCAACTTTGTCGCCGACAAGCACGATCGGCCGCTGGTTGATACAGCAGTCCTGATTGCTGCGGTTGAACTTGATGAGCTTGTACTCGTCCGTGTCCGCGGTGTCGAGGGGCGAAAGCGGCGTACTGCTGCGCTTGTCGCGCTCTACGACGATACGGTCGGAATCCACCGCCAAGACTATCCCTGGGTTGCGCGCGAGGATTACTGCCCCGGAATCGCGGGCGACTTTCTCTTCCATACCGGTTCCGACGAGCGGGGCTTCCGTAAACAGCAAGGGCACGGCTTGGCGCTGCATGTTGGAGCCCATCAGAGCCCTGTTGGCATCATCGTGTTCGAGGAAGGGGATCAAGGCCGCCGCGGCACTTACCAACTGCTTTGGAGAAACATCCATGTACTGAGTCTCTTCGGGGGACACCATTGGGTAGTCGTCGCGCCGACGCGCCTTGACCAGAGCACTTGCAAACTGTCCGTTTTCGTCGACGATTTCATTCGCTTGGGCAATCGTGAAGCGGTCTTCCTGATCCGCGGAAAGAAATTCGATCTCCTGCGTCGCCCTGCCGTTCACGACCTTGCGGTACGGCGTCTCCAGGAACCCGAAGGAGTTGACTCGGGCAAATGTGCTCAGCGAAGAAATCAGGCCGATGTTCGGACCTTCGGGCGTCTCAATCGGACAGATACGGCCATAGTGGGTGTAGTGCACGTCGCGCACTTCGAAACCTGCGCGGTCCCGACTCAAGCCGCCCGGCCCGAGAGCGCTAAGGCGTCGCTTGTGGGTCAGTTCGTCGAGAGGGTTGTTCTGCTGCATGAACTGGGAAAGCTGGCTGCTTCCGAAGAATGCCTGTACCACAGTGGAAACGGTGCGCGCGTTGACGAGGTCGTGCGGGGTGATCTGTTCCTCGTCCTTCAGGTTCATACGCTCGCGTATCGTACGCGACATACGCGTCAAGCCGATGCTGAACTGGTTTGCCAACAGTTCGCCGACAAGGCGAACGCGACGATTGCCCAGGTGGTCGATGTCATCGGTGAACCCCTGACCCATGCGTAACCCCAACAGGTAGTTGATGATACACATGAAGTCTTCGAGGTGAAGGATGGTGCTGTCGACGGGGACTTCGAGTTCGAGCCGGCTGTTGATGCGATGCCGCCCGACATCGCCCAGATTGTATCGCTTGGCATGGAAGAACAGGCGATCGAGAAGCCCGCGGGCGGTCTCTATGTTAGGGGGATCCCCAGGGCGCAGCAGATTGTAAATGCGGGTAAGGGCATCTCCTTCGCTCTCGCTGGGATCTTTCTTCAGGGTGTTTTCCAGGACCCCGGGATCATTCGCATCCGGACCAGCCAGCAAGCTGACTTTACCGATTCCGCTTTCCTTCAGCGCTTCGAAGCTTTCTTCGGTGATCTCTTCGTATCCCTCGACGATCACCTCGCCGGTATTCCTGTTCACGACGTCTTCCCTACCGAGATAACGTCCGATTAGTTCGTCTGCTATTTCCTCTTGGACCTCTTCGCGGAAAAGGGACAGAACTTCGCCGCTTTTGGAAAACCCCAGCGCTCGCAGGAGGAGGGTCACCGGAAGCTTGCGGCGCCGATCGATGTGGACATACATAATGTCATTTATATCCATACTGAACTCGAGCCACGGCCCCTTTGAAGGGAGAATGCGGGCCGAGAACAGTCGCTTCCCGTTGGGATGCATCGTCTCGTCGAAAAACACGCCTGGTGAGCGGTGCAGCTGACTGACCACTACGCGTTCGGCACCGTTGATGACGAAAGTGCCCTGCTCCGTCATCAGTGGAAGCTCTCCGAGAAACACCGACTGTTCCACTACGTCTTTTACGGGTTTTTCGGGACTGTCCTTGTCCCGGGCAACGAGGCGTAGCGTAGCTCTCAACGGAGCTGCAAACGTCATTCCCCTTTCACGACACTCCTCGACGCTGTAGCGGGGATTTCCGATCGAGTAGTCGGCGTACTCCAGAGTATGGATGTTATGCGCGTCCGAAATAGGAAAAATGCTTTCGAACACAAGGTGGAGTCCACTCCGGTGTCGCTTTTTGGGATGTGTATCCAGTTGAAGAAACGACCGATATGATTCGATCTGCACTTCGAGCAGATTCGGCATGGCGACGACTTCCTTGATTTTTCCAAAGGACTGTCTGTCGATACCGCCATTGTTTATTCCGCTCAAGGGTGGGCCTCCTCTTTGAGGTGGATGGTGGCGTACCGTCTGCTCAACATTGGGGCGGGGCACAGACCTTTACTGCCCGCTACACAAGGAGCCGCCGGCATCCGGCGCAGGAGAGGGATACGGTGCTCGGAAATATTCGCTTGGACGCTGCAGTGTCTCAGGATGGGATGGGCGTGCAACCCCGGAGACCGTGGTGAAGATCGCTTTTTAGGGCAAAGCCGCTCTGGCACTGGCCTACTTGATCTCTACTGTACCGCCCACTTCGGAGAGTTTGGACTGGATCTCCTCCGCCTCCTGCTTGGTGACACCCTCCTTCACCGCCTTGGGGGCTTCGTCGACGAGGGCCTTGGCTTCCTTCAGGCCAAGACTGGTGATCTCCCGGACCACCTTAATCACCTGGATTTTTTTGTCTCCGGCGCTGGTCAGCACAACATCGAATGAGTCCTTCTCTTCTGCGACCGCCGCCGAATCACCTCCATCGGCGGGAACACCAGCCAACATCACAGGCGCAGCCGCAGATACGCCGAACTTTTCCTCGAGCGCCTTTACCAGTTCAGCGAGCTCCAACACCGTGAGGCTGCCAACGGTCTCGATAATTTCTTCAATCTTCGGGCTCCGATTTACCTCTTCGCTCATTGTCGATGAACCTCCATCATGGGTTGTCTGTCGATTGATCGTTGTGCTTCTGTTCTTCGATGGCCGACAACACGCCTACTACATTCCGAAGCAGACAGGCCAGCGTAGAGGCCAAGTCGAAAATCGGACTCTGCACCAAGTTTACGACCCTGCCTAGCAATTCCTCGGGCGAGGGAAGCCTGGATAGCTCCACAACCCGGTCGGCAGTCAGCACCTGCCCATCCATGTAACCACTTTTTATGGCGAGCTTGCCGCCGTCGTCGATAAATTGCTGCAGGATTTTTGCCGGCGCTACAGGATCGTCGAGGGCGAAGGCCATGGCCGTCGGACCTCTCAAATAGGAGGTCAACCCCTCCAGTCCCGCATCCTCGACGGCGAGTTTGGCTAGCCTGTTCTTGACGACTTCGTATTCGACCGAAGCGCCGCGCAGCGAACGCCGCAATCGCGTCACCGATTCGACGTCGACACCGGTGAAATCGGCAAGGAAGATGGACTTGGCTTCAGACATCTTCCGCGACAGGTTGACTACCGACTCTCTTTTTTCGTCTGTGGGCATCGGTTCCCTAGCTGAATCCTTTTGAACGCTCCATAATCTCTGCTAAAGGGAAACGGAGGAGGGATCGATTCGAATTCCGGGTCCCATCGTCGAGGACAGAACCGCTTTTTTTATGAACTGCCCCTTGGCCGAAGCCGGTCGGTTGCGCAGGATGGCCTCTGAAAAAACCTTGGCATTGGCGAGCAGGTCCGACTCTGAAAAAGAAAGTTTGCCGATCGGAGCCTGAGCATTATTGCCCGATTTGCTGTCGGCGCGATACTCAATGCGACCTGCCTTGGATTCCCTGACTGCCTGAGCAATGGCGCGGGTTACAGTCCCTGTCTTCGGGTTCGGCATCATCCCTCTCGGACCGAGGATCCTCCCGAGTTTCCCGACTTGCCCCATCATGTCGGGGGATGCGATTACGAGATCGAAATCAAGCCATCCGTTTTGAATCTTTTCGACGATATCCGAACCACCTACAAAGTCCGCCCCGGCCTCGGCTGCCTCCTTTACAAGCTCCCCTTGAGTGATGACCACAACTCTGACTTCCTTGCCCGTTCCGTGGGGCAAAATGACCGTACCACGAATCGATTGGTCAGCCTGCCGACCATCGATTCCGAGATTGAACGCCAACTCTACGGACTCGTCGAATTCGCGCTTGGGAAAAGACTGAACCATCCTGACAGCCGCTTCTAGCGTCACGGTCTCGCGTGGGTCGTAGACGGCGACAGCCTGTTTATAGCTCTTGCTCCGCTTGGGCACGTCCTTCTCTCCTCTCGCTTAGGGACCAAGATTTCCCGCCTAGGCCTGCGATGCCTGGGCTTGTTGCAGATTCTGCCCCGGGAAGGCGACGATCAGACCCATGCTGCGTGCAGTTCCGGCAATCATTTCCACGGCAGCGGCGATGGAGTCGGCGTTGAGGTCTTCCATCTTGGCCTCGGCAATCTCGACCAATTGGTCGCGGGTCACGGTACCGACCTTGTCGCGGTTTGGAACTCCCGATCCCTTCTCGATACCGGCCGCCTTTTTGAGCAACACCGAGGCCGGTGGAGTCTTGGTAATGAAGGTAAAGCTGCGGTCGGCGTATACGGTTATTACAACTGGTACGATCAACCCCTGGCGGTCCTGAGTTCTTGCGTTGAACGCCTTGCAAAACTCCATGATGTTGACACCGTGTTGGCCGAGCGCCGGCCCCACGGGAGGAGTTGGACTCGCACTCCCGGCGGGTATCTGCAGCTTAATCACTGCGAGTTCCTTTTTTGCCATTAGATATTTGTTCGCCTCACCTGATCGCCTGTTTGGCCCTTCCCCTCAACGGTTTGCTGGACGCTCTTCCGCCGGCTCTACCTGCAGGACATCGAGTTCGACGGGGGTCCCGCGCCCGAAAATGCTGACCATTATCTTCAGTCTGCGTTTCTCGGGAATCACCTCCTGTACCGTTCCGACAAAATCCTTGAAGGCCCCGTCGTTGACCTTTACCTGATCCCCAACCAGAAACGGGATTTCCTCGACCTCCTGCGACTTGCGGCGATCTATGTGGCCGAGAATGTGGGCAACCTCTTCCTGAGTGAGCGCCTGCGGCTTGCGAGCAGGCCCAACGAAATTCGTCACTCCGGGAATGTTGGAGACCACGTGCCAAGCGTCCTTGTTCATCTCCATTTCGACGAGGACGTAGCTTGGTAAAAAGCGCTTCTTGGTAACGGTCTTCTTGCCACCCTTCATCTCCACAACCTCTTCGGTCGGGACCACTGCCTGGTGGATGGTTCCTCCCGCATCACCTGCTTGGATCAGCGATTCCAGATAAGTTTTTACCTTGTTTTCGTGTCCCGAGTAGGTGTGCAGGGCATACCACTGTTTGAGAGCCGATTCGGCTGCTGTAGGATGGGAATGCGGAGGGGCGGAAGTCACGTTATCGACGAGGCCTCAATAGGCAAGAAGGATGGAGCGTACGTAGGACAAAATCAGGTCGAATAGCCCGATGAAGATGGCGAAGGCTATGGAAAAAACGATCACAATGGTGGTCGAATTGACCAGTTCGGTTCGCGTTGGCCATATGACCCTCGTAAACTCAGTGCGAACTTCAGCCAAAAAAGTGGTTACTTTTTCCCACATCCCCAGTAGCCCGGATTCCCACTACCCGCTCTGGAAAAAACCAGGCCTGGCAGGACTCGAACCTGCAACCGCTGGTTTTGGAGACCAGTGCTCTACCAATTGAGCTACAGACCTAACAGACTCGTGTGTCAGTCGACCCGCGCAGAAATTCAGCGGGTCTCTCGATGAGACGTGTGTTTGCGGCAGAACCGGCAATATTTCCTGTACTCCACGCGGCTGGGATGTGTGCGCCTGTTCTTGGTTGTCGTGTAGTTCTGCCTGCTGCAACTGTCGCATGCAAGGTGAATCTGGTCGCGTGGCATGCCGGGCCTGTCTCGATTCAGCTGACGCTAGGCAACGAAACGGCCCGAAAACCAAGACAGTATCATGGCCTAACCTGTTTCCTACAGAATTGTAACAACGAGAGTATCTGGAGCCGATGACCAGGATTGAACTGGTGACCTCGTCCTTACCAAGGACGCGCTCTACCGACTGAGCTACATCGGCCTCGTAACTCGAAAATGGAGCGGGAAACGGGACTCGAACCCGCGACATCGAGCTTGGAAGGCTCGCGCTCTAGCCAACTGAGCTACTCCCGCAGCGTTCGCAACCCGGTCCCAGAGGGCATCGGAACCAAGCCGCATTCACCAAAAAGTTACAGACTACTCAAGGTAAGTAACTTGTATTGGTATGTCAATTGTCCAACAGCTGGTAGTGTCTCAGTCTGAAACGAAACTACCCAACAGCTTGTAGGAGCGGGAGTTGCGCCTAGATCGGTTGTCGCTGGGGCACTTCAGCGGGAAATGCTGACAATCTTGTAGTGAAGGCGTCCTGCAGGAACCTGAATTTCGACCTCCTCCCCCTCCTGGTGGCCGAGAAGGCCTTTCCCGATCGGTGACACCGTGGAAATTTTTCCCTGCTCAAAGTCGGCCTCTTCGGGAGACACCAAGGTGTATGTAAATTCTCTGTTTTTTTTGAGATCGAGCAGCTCGACCGTAGCCCCGATATACACCTTGTCGTCCGGGATGTTCTCGTTCTCGATGAGACGAGCCCTGCTGAGGATCTCTTGGAGCTTGTTGATCCGCTGCTCGAGAAACATCAGACGCTCCTTTGCCGCGGAGTATTCTGCGTTCTCGGACAAGTCCCCGAACTCTCGCGCGTGCTGTAGGGCCGCTCGAACCGTCGGACGTTCGGTTCCCTTCAGTTCACGCAGTTCCTCCTGGAGCTTCTGGTAGCCTTCTCTCGACAGGTACACTTCGCTCATTGGGATGACACTCCTGGCCTCGAGCAAGCTGCAACGGGTGGACTCTCCCTTTGTCCACCACCTGCGAAAACCCATACAGAAACTTCCCCACCGGTGCCTTGCGAGAGGTGCATATAAAAAGCGGAAGCGTTTGGAGTGATCCACCGCTTCCGCTCAGGGTCGTTCCGTATGTAATGTAGCCAATATAGGAAAATGGTTCTGCTCACGCAACCGACCGTCAACATTTCAGATCCCAGAGGTGGACCCGGAATTCGGACAGTTTCGATAGGTGGATCCGACTCTCTGCGGAAGGACTGGAGACATGGGAAAACGACGTAGCTTCTCCGCCCAATTCAAGGCCAAAGTCGCCTTTGTAGGCCCTGGTCGGCGACCAGACGATGGCCGAGCCCGCTGCCAAGCACAACCTGCACCCCAACGTGATTGCGCAATGGAAACGGCAAGCCCGGGAGAGCCTTCCGGAGGTGTTCGCCCGCAAGACATCTTCCAGCGCCGCCGAGCATGAAACGGAGGTGGAAGCGCTGCACGCCAAGTTCGGCAGCTGACCGTGGAGAACGATTTTTTGTCACGCGCCTTCGGTCGTTGAGCCGCGACCGAAGGGAAGCGATGATCGATCCGGATCATCCCCAGCTCCCAATCGTGCGCCAGTGCAACTTGGTCTCCCTTTCGCGCTCCTCCTACTACTACGCGGGTCGAGGGGAGAGTTTCTTCAACCGGCAGGTGATGCGCCGCATCGACGAGCAGTTTCTGGCCACGCCATGGTATGGGTCCCGGCAGATGACCCGTCACCCGGCGCCAAGGCCATGGGGTCGGGCGCGCAAGCGCGTGCGGTCGATTGATGCGACAGATGGGACTGACGGCCCTTTATCGCAAGCCGCAGACGTCGCGTCGCCGGATGGGTCCCATCGGGTCTATCCGTATCGGCTCGGCCATCTGAGGATCGAGCGGCCGAACTAGGTGTGGTGTGCCGGCGTGACCTATATCCCGATGCAACGAGGTTTTCACTGTCTGGTGGTGATCATGGACTGGGCGACACGCACGGTGCTTCCGTGGCGGCTGTCGAACACCCAGGACAGTACGTTCTGCCGGGAGGCCCTGCAGGAGGCGCTGGCCCGCTACGGAAACCGGAAATCCTCAACACCGATCAGGGCCAGCCAGTTCACTAGTCGGGAGTTCACCGAGGTTCTCGAGTAAGCCGGGGTAGAGATCTCGATGGACGGCAAGGGCAGACGGAAGGACAACGTCTTTATCGAGCGTCTCTGGCGTTCTCTCAAGTATAGGTTGAACCCACTACTGTCCGGTTATAAGTCGAACAAATTCAACTGGTTACAAAGATGCTCTGATTGGTTTTGGGAGCTGATTTCCGTAAGCAATTGTAAAATATCGACTTTCTCGAACAGCGAAACGGTGAAGATTTGCAGGATTTCGGCCAGACGGCGGTCGACGTGTAGCTGCTTCTTGACGATGGCCACGAGCACGTACGTGCTGATAGCGATCCAGATCTGGGTCTTGACCGCGTTCTCGGAGGTGCCGAAGAACGCTTTGATTTGCAGATGTTGTTTGATCCACTTGAAGAACAACTCCCCCTGCCAGCGGCATTTGTACAACTGCGGGATGGTCAAGGCGGGAAGGACGAAATGGTTGGTGAGAAAAACGAACCGCTTCGCCGTCTCGAGGTCGACGTAGCTGATGCGGCGCAGGACATCGGGGTAGTCTTGTGAGGTCCCGGGTCCGTGCAGTACGATGGTCTGGTCGCTGCGCAAGCCGGTGCTTTTGTCGACTGGGCGCGACCTACGCCGAGTATAATCCAGATTGCGTTTGGCGCGGATGACAAAGAACGCGGCCTGCTGCGTGAAGGTATACGGCCGCGCAAAGTCGATGTACCCGCGGTCCATGATGTAGAAGGCGCCCGGTTCCAGAATCAATTCGTCGAGCAGGCCGACATCGTGCGTCTTCCCCTCTGTAATGCGAATAAAACAGGGGATATTGCCGCGTAGATCCATCAACGTGTGGAGCTTGATGGCGGCTTTGCGCTGACGGAATCGGGCCCACGGAAACAGCGAAAGACACAGATCGATGGTGCTGGAATCGAAGACATACGCCGTCTCTTCGAGTTGTACTCCGAAGTCGTCTTGGCTGTATAGCTTGCGGGCGTGGCCAATGAGCACCTGAGCGAAGTCGGCATAGAGGCGCCAGTCCCGGTTCTCGTTGGCATCGGCCAGGGTGCTCCTGGAAACCGGGTATCGAATGCCGGCATGATACAGCTTGGGCTGCATCGCGCGTAAACAGGTCTCGATGTCCCGTAGGCTTTCCCGACCGGTGAGCTGCGCAAAGGCCATGCTCAGAAACTGATCGCGACACTTGAAGTGCCGGGTCCTGTAATTGCCATGGTACCGATGTACGCATCTGTTGAACTCGTGCCTGGGTAGGAAATCCATGAGCTGTGAGAATACCATTCGTCCCGTATGCATCGGCCATTCCCTCACGGGTTAATGCAGTGCTGAAGGGCCCAAATCTACGATCGATTTCAAATCGACAACGGTCATTTATTCGCACAACTCATTGTAGATGCATTACTTACACGATTCTTCAAAGCGCTCAACCGGACAGTAGTGGGTTGAACCCTCAAATTCTTCGGCAGATTTCGATTTGCCGCGGCACCCATGAACCGTATCTTGACTCCATCGCATACCCATTTGAGGAAACGCTCCACATTTGGCGCATGAGAACACCTCATTGAATTTTGGAGCGTTTCGACAGGAATTTTGGTCTGGACAACAGGGCAAGGTTCAACCGGTTCATGATTTCGAACCGGAATCATGGCTGAAATTGCCCAACCTACGGGGCACCGAGCCTCTTGAATCACTGCAGCGCGGAACTATCGGTGGAAACTGCAGCCGCGAGAACTCGAGCGGCTTTCAGGGATATCTCGCACTACACGCGTCTCCTGTTTTCCGGCCCGGATCACCTCGACGTCCTGCACCGCCTGACAACCAACCATTTCCTCGACCTTCCACCGGGCGAGGGACTCGCGGCGGTGTTCCCCGACAACCGTGGCCGCATCGTTTCCTGCGGAAGCTTCACGCGGCTCGATGGTGATCACACCCTCCTTGTAATCCCCTCCTCCAACGGGGGGCGGCTGGTCGAGTGGCTCGACCGCTACATTTTCACCGAAGAAATCTCGATTCGAGACCTGACTACCGAAACGACCGCGATGGACGTAATCGGTCCCGAGTCACGCGCCATCCTTTCCGAAATTGCCCCGGCGGTGGAAGGTGGCGGAACGATCCCACCCCATTGCCTGATCTCAACCGACGGCCAGAAGCAGAGGTTCCTCGGGCTGCACTATGGCCGCCTTCCAGGCGTCCGGATGATCGGGGATTTTTCTGACCTCAGAACCTTAGGTTCGCGTATGCATGGCGCGGGAGCAGTTCAACTGAGTGATGGCGGCTTTGAAACCATCCGGGTCGAAGAAGGTTGTCCGGCACTGGAGCGGGAGTTGACGGAGGATCACAACCCCTGGGAAGCCGGGCTGGATCAAGCAATCCACCTCGACAAGGGGTGTTATCTGGGCCAGGAAGTCATCGCCAGGCTGGACACGTACGACAAGGTGAAGCAGCGGCTGGTCGGACTGCGGATGCCAGCTGCCGGTCGAATCGACGGATCCTCCAGGCTGGTCTCGAGCGATGGACGCCTAGCGGGTGAAATCACTTCCTCGGCCTATTCCCCCACCCTGGGTTCCCAGATTGCCCTCGCCTACGTTCGCGATCAGTTCTGTGTTCCCGGTACCGAACTGACCTTTGAGGGAGTGGAGGGCACCCCTTCTCCGGTAACCGTCAGCGAATTGCCATTCCCGGTTTAGCCGCTTTCGGTTTTCAGCGGCCTTGGTGGGATGAACCCTTCGCTCCCGACTACCGGACACCGCAAGGTAATCCATGTCGACATGGATGCGTTCTACGCCTCGGTCGAGCAGCGGGACGACCTCTCTCTCGCCGGAAAACCAGTAGTAGTCGGGGGCGACCCAAGCGGCCGCGGGGTGGTTGCCGCTGCCTCCTACGAAGCCCGCGTATTCGGGATCCATTCCGCCATGCCGATGAAAACGGCCCTGGCTCGCTGTCCTCACGTCATTCGCGTATCCGGGGATTTCGGTAAATACCGTGAGATTTCGCAAGCTCTTCACGAAATCTTCAGCGAATACACGGATCTCATCGAACCGGTCGCTCTTGACGAAGCCTATCTCGACGTCACCAACAACAAACTCGGCGTTCCCCTTGGGCACAGGGTCGCGAAGATGCTCAAATCCGATATCCGGCGACGGATCCGACTCACTGCCTCGGCGGGACTGGCGCCCAATAAATACCTTGCCAAGGTGGCCTCCGACCTGCGAAAACCAGACGGATTGGTCGTCGTCATGCCAAGGCAAGTTGATGAGTTTCTCAGAGAACTTCCGGTTGGAAAGATCCCCGGAGTCGGGAAAGTCACGGAAGAGAAATTCATGGAGATGGGGGTCGGAACGATCGGTCAGCTCGCGCAAGTAGGCCTGAAGAAACTTATTGACAATTTTGGCAAACGGGGTCTCTACTTCCACCACCGTTCCCTGGGCCGAGACGATGACCCGGTCAGCCCCAGGCGTGAGCCAAAGCAGCTCAGCAGCGAAACGACCTTTCCGGAGGATGTTTTCAGTGTCGAGGAAATGCGAGCAACTCTGCAACGCCTGAGCGAGGAGGTGAGCGCTCGCCTTCAGCGCCGCGGACTACTGGGACGCATAATCACCGTGAAGGTTCGCTACCCGGATTTCGAAACCGTTACCCGGTCACGGACACACGCAACAGGTCTGTGCGACGGCAAGGTGGTTGCGGACCTCGCAGTGGAGTTGTTACAGCGTTCTCAAGCCCTCCATCGCGGTGTCCGGCTACTTGGTGTGGGTGTTTCCAGTTTCACCGTCACCAAGCCAGCAAGCTCACAGCTGGACCTGTTCGAGATTCCGGCTCAGGGCGCACTGAAATAGAGAAACTCCACTTGGAGATGTGGGGGTCATATCGGGCAGATAGCTAATGCACATTGTGCCCTCGCCGAATACCTGTGTCAGGGGATGTTCGCCGTAGACCAAATGAAGGCCACCTACTATACGTGCCTTGAGGCTGCTATCCCGGACAGGAAGACCCGAGATGGACGCGGCAACCGGGTGTCCGGTAATTCGGCCTGTTTCCGGGAGGTTCGAGTACTGCTACCCACCAGATCAGCAAGGAATTGCAGAGGCTGTCGCCTGTGCCGAGAGGGTTCACATCCAGCCACTATTCCGACCTCGCGCTCAGGGAGAGGCGCTCTCCAACTACCTTCACGCAGCTTCTGTTGTTCCGACCGGTATCGGAAAGGTCGAACCCCCGTGGGGGATGACGGCGACGGCCGGGTCGGGGCCGACCCTCTCCAGAGCGGCTCGGACGGCTGAGTCGATACTTTCGAAGCCGATTATTCCGCAGGCATCCAGCTTTACCCCCATCGCCGACACGAGGTAGACTTCCGCTCGGAGCAGGACCGACGCGATGGCCGCGGCCTTGTGTCCTCCCAGAATGAACCTCCGGGCGATGCGCTCCAGCACCTGCTCAGGTGTGTTCGCCTGTCGCATCCACTGTTCGAAGGTCGAATTACCGTAACCCTCCAGGCACTCGGCCACCCAGATAATGACACCGCCGTCCCTGACGACCGCGCCGGCGTTTTCAAGCGCCTTTTGGGCCTGATACAGGTTCAGGTCCGACGGCTTGCCGCCTGCACTCACGACCACCATATCCGCCTTGCCGTCTACCCCCACGGCGTCTCGCCGGGCCATAATGCTGCATCCGAGGCGATGGGCATTGGTGGCGTTACCAGCCACCGCGTCAACCAGCCGGTGGTCGCTGTCGACGATGGCATTGAGGATGAAATCGAGGCCGATCATCGCCACCCCCTCCTCGAGGTCGACCCGGACCGGGTTGCTTTCGAGAACACCCGCCCGGGCTCCCAGCTCGACCATCAGAGCGTGGTTGGCACTCACGGTCTCTTCTCCGGCGCACCCAGGGAGAATCGATTTCGCTCCGCCGGAATACCCGGCGAAATAGTGGAACTCGATATTTCCCAACCCTACCCGGACATCGGCGCCAACGACAGGTCGAAACAGGTCCACCGGTGTGCCTGCGCTGGTCCATCCTATCCGAACCACATTGGCCGGATCGTGGTTGACAACCTCCACTGAATCGTGCACCTCGGGTCCCACGAGTTCGCGCAGTTCCTGGTTCGACAGCGGTCGATGCAGTCCGAGCGCCACAACGACCGTGGTGGCGTCTGCGGATATTCCACCCGCTTGCAGTTCGCGGAGAATCGGAGGTAGCAGCCGACGGGATGGGCAGGGCCTGGTGTTGTCGCTCGTTACCACCGCTACTGTCTGCCCCGAAGTGACCACCTCGTCCAGGGGCGGACTGCCGATCGGCTCTCTCAGCGCCCGGCTGACAATCGATGCTCCGTCGGATTCGGCTGCAAGCGCCGCTGGCATCAGCAAATCGACCTCCGCGGCTTCAGGCAGAGAAAGCTTTAAAACCCGCTGTCCAAATGGGAGGTCGAAGCTTCGGCTCATCCCTCATCCTCCGCGTGGAGGCTCTTCTGGTAGAGGCCGACGCTGTAGAACTCGTACGAGGCGGCCTTGTCGGGAAAGTCGACGACGTGGACGGTGAAGCGCGATGGCACGCCACACTCCGGCATCTGTTCGTGGAAAAAGCTGCTGTACGCCTCCGCATATTCATTGTATAGGCGCTGCTGTTCGTCGGCGAACCGCTGCGGAGCCAGCACCGGGTTGGGCGCCTTCGGCTGCGCGGCGAAAGCATGCACCTCGATGAAGTCGATCTTGGAAATCGAATCGCATATCCCTGCATCGCGGAGCCATTTCTCCCAGCACCTGAACACCAGTCCCACCTCCATTGCCGGATTCATGGTATGGACCCCGTCGAGTCCCAGAATCCCAGTCGCGGAGTGACCACCGGTCAGGCCCGCAAAATGAATTCTGAGATCGCCATTCCCCAGATCTTCGGTGACCAGAGCCGAAAGAACCGGTTTCTCGCCACTGTAATAGTAGGTAAGCTTGCCTCGTCATTTTACTCGAAATGCCATCGGGTTCAGAACTCTATCCCGTCGATCACGCGATCCGCGATCGCCAGCGAACTGGTCGCTGCCGGAGAGGGTGCGTTGAGAATGTGCACGAAAGGACCCTCGATGAGAATCTCGAAGTCTTTGGCGAGCTCCCCGTCGGGGAACACCGCCTGCGCCCGGATTCCCGCGGGAGCAGGCACTAGCATTTCCGCCGCCACGGCGGGGATGAACTCCTGCAGTTCGCGGACGAACGCCGCCTTGCTCAGCGAACGGTACATCTCGGCCATTCCGACCTTCCGCCAGTGCCAGGCCATTCTCAAAAACCCCCGGTAGGTCACCGTTTCGAAGAAATCGCGAGCATCGAAGTCCCAGAACTCGTAGCCCTCCCGCGCAAAGGCGAGCACGGCATTCGGCCCGCACTCGCGACCTCCCTCTATCATGCGTGTGAAGTGGACACCGAGAAAAGGCAGGTTGGGGTCGGGGACAGGGTAGATGAGATGGTTGCACAGAAAATGGGCTTCCGGTTTCAAGGCGAAATACTCACCCCTGAAGGGCAGAATCTTTGCTGCGGGCCGGCCTCCTGCTTTCTCGCAGAGGCGATCGCTGTGCAAACCCGCAGCATTGACGACTAGATCGCCGCGAAAATCCCCTGTATCCGTTGACACGATTTGCCGCTCACCGTCCCGGCGAAACCCAGTGACCTTGGTGCCGAGGCGAACTTCCCCATCCGCAGCGGCTATCAACTCCGCCAGCCGATTGGCAACTGCCCGATAGTCTATGATGCCCGTGTCGGGAACGAGGATCGCCTGCGTACCCCGTACGTGGGGCTCGCGGTCCAGCAGAGCCTCACGTCCTAACAGCTCGCAGTTCACTCCGTTCTGCCGGGCGGTCAAAAACAGCCTGCGTAGCCTCTCCTCCTCCGACGCTTCCTTGGCCACGATGACCTTGCCGCAGATTTCGTAGGGAATCCCCTGTTCCCGGGCAAGCTCCGTCAGCGCCCTCAATCCCGCGCGGCAGAGGAGGGCTTTGGAAGAGTTCGGTTTGTAATAGGGAGCCGCGTGAAGCACCCCGCTGTTGCGCCCGGTCTGGTGGAAGGCGAGCTCCTTCTCCTTCTCCAGAACGGTAATCCGAATGCCAGGAAAACGAACGAGCATCCGGTAAGCAATGGCGAGACCGACGATCCCCCCGCCGACAATGAGTATGTGGCTATTTATGGAAAGGGAAACCTTGTTCAAACATGCCTTGATTCAGTAATATGGTCAACCGGATCGCTAACGGACGAGTTTCGCGCCCGTCGAGCGACGAGGTGAGGAGATGGTGCTCTGGTGGGTTTCAAACCGGACCAATGTAAAAACGGGTGTACGATGTTAAAAATCAGATAATTGCGCAACTCGTCCGGCGATGACCCCTTCGGCGCAAGCCCCCTGCCTCCTTCACCATAGGGCCGCCCCGCCAGTCAAGTTCTAATTGAAGGGGACAGAATGGCTTACGACAATTTGCTAAACGTCCCCGTATTGGTTTTCGGGGCAAATCTGGTGTGCCGTAGGACCTTGCGGAAAAAATGCTGAAAAAACCAAAAAGAAGCAAAATTACGCAATATATGGTTGACATATTTTCAGACACACTATATACTGTGACTCACCACGTGGTAGTGCGCGCAACAGAGGGGGCTTCCGGGAGTAAGGGGAGATCGCGGAAGTCCCCCCTTTTTTTTTGTAAAAACCTCTGTCCATTCCCTTTCGTGACCCCATTCCCGCCAAAAACACCATGTCCAAAAAAGATGGTGTCCTAGTCCACATCTACGATTACCACTTCCGCCTTGGAAGTAATTCCAGAGACCCCGAGTACATCGAGAAAGCCGCAGTATATCTCGATGAAAAAATGCGCCGGGCTGCCGAGGAAGCGGGGAAAAGATCGCCCTTTGAAATAGCGATTCTTGCCGCCATGGAGATAGCTGAAGAGGTGCTGGAGGAGCGCGCCAAGACGGCGCGCATGCTCAACGAGGCGGATGAACGCCTAAACACATTTACGGAGCGTCTGGAGAGTCAAAGCGGATCGACGGAAGAATCCAGGCCCGAATCCGACCCGATCATCCAGGACAATCCTTCAGGCGAATCAAGACCGCGTTTCTAATATCTGGCTGTGCAGGATCCTTCCCGGAATTTGGCGGGGTAGTATCTATCCGATTTCGTCTGCCTTCACAGCCCATGGCCAATGTTCCTTCCGGTCTCCGCTTCCTGATCGGGAACTCGATCAGATTCTCGTCTTGCTCGTGGGGCTCGAATTTTGATAACAGCAGAACAGATCGACTTCTTCTCCATCGAGGGGTACTTGGTCATCCGTGATCTGCTGTCGCCTGCCGAAGTCGAGGACTGTTACGCGGAGGTGGACAGACTACATCAGGTCGCTGCGGAACTCAGGACGCTCGGGGGTTTGGCGGGGAGCAGTTTTCAACCCGAACCTCATGGTCAGAGCGCTTTTGACGGCGATCGGGGAATTCCGGTGCTTCGAAAAATCGAAGACACGGGGACCCACTCGGACCTGTTCAAACGTCTTGTCAGTTCACTCCAGGGTGATAAAAATCGCCCAGAGGCTGCTCAATTCCCTCGATCTTTTGCTATTCCGAAGTACCCTGATGCTCAAGCCTGCGTTTCACGGTTCGGCCCACGCGCTGCATCAGGATTCCGCGTACTGGCCCATCGATCCTCCTGCTCTCGTTACCGTGAGCATTGCCCTGACCGAGGCAACGGCGGGTAACGGCTGCTTCAAGATCATCCCGCGCAGTCACGCATGGGGCCTACAGGATTGGGGGAGAATCCTCGTGAGGCAGAACGAGTCTCTCACCGAGCGCCAAGATATCGATCTCGACACCCAGATCGACGTTCCTCTGGCTGCCGGTTCGGCGCTCTTCTTTCATAGTCTCCTAGTGTCCCGTCCCAGGAATATATTGAATAAATATGATTTCCTCAGTAGGTTCCTATGTAGCGATACCGCAAGGAGGAACCTATGGCAATGGGACGTCCCCTGGAGCCGCTCGACCTCAGTGAGGAAGTTCGTGCCCAACTCGAATCCATGGCCCGTTCCCGTAGCCTGCCTCATGCGCATGTGCGGCGAGCCAAGATCGTCTTGATGAGCGATGAGGGGCTCACCAATCAACAGATCGGTCAGCATCTTGGGCTGTCGGGCGCTTCGGTTGGCAAGTGGCGCCGTCGTTTCTGCGAGCAAGGCCTGATGGGGCTCTACGATGAACTGCGCCCCGGGGGTCTCCGCGGTCGATAAGCGATGAGAAGGTCGCCGCTTTGATTCATACGACTCTCGAGCACCCACCGAAGGGGGCCACGCACTGGACGTGCCGTTCCCTCGCCGCCGAGATCAACCTCTCCAAGTCCACTGTTCAACGGGTATGGAAAGCGTTTGGTCTGCAGCCGCATCGGCAGAAGCACTTCACGCTGTCCAACGACCCTTTTTTTTGTGGACAAAGTCAGAGACATCGTAGGCCTCTACCTGAACCCTCCGGACAAGGCCATGGTGTTATGCGTCGACGAGAAGAGCCAGATCCAAGCCCTGGAACGGACGCAGCCGATTCTGCCTTTGGGCCTGGGCTATGTGGAAAGCGTTACGCACAGCTATATCCGGCACGGCACCACGACCTTGTTCGCGGCGCTCGAGATCGCATCGGGCAAGGTCCTGACCCAATGCAAACCCCGGCATCGGCACCAGGAATTCCTGCAGTTCCTCAAATACATAGATCAAAACGTCCCCAAAGACCTTGACATCCATCTCGTCGTAGATAACTACGCCACGCACACGCACGAAAAGGTCAAACGGTGGATCGCAGCGCGTCCGCGATACCACGTTCACTATACACCGACCTACGCCTCTTGGCTCAACCAGGTGGAGATCTGGTTCGGCATCCTCACGCAGAAAGCCATCCGCCGTGGGACCTTCAAGAAGGTGAAGGACCTGATCGCCAACATTCAGGAATTCACCGACCGCTATAACGCCCAATCACACCCGTTTGTGTGGACGGCGACGGCCGAATCGATTCTCGCAAAGATGACCAGACTTTTTAAGCTAATTCATGGGACGAGACACTAGTGCATAGTTCGGGACCGAACAGTTCCCCGAACCCTCGCAATTCGGCACTATACTCCTACTTTTCGCCCCATGTCAGCTATTGCCCCCAAAAGGACCAGCTGAGCGCTCCTTTCCAGTCGTCGCTGGAATGGACGGATGCCAAGAGCACACCCTTGTCGCATCTGCTCAAGAGCTAAAGTGAAATCGCTTGGTAGTGACAGGTAACCGAGACCGAATCCAAGCACGCGAGCAAGGGGTGCTTCCTGCGGATACGACAATCCTGTCCTGTCATTCGGTATGGGCCACTGGTCGAATGTCTATCTGGATTTTCTTTCAGGCAGAAAGCCATGCATGCCTGGGCAGGAGCGGGTGGTACGAAGCGGATTTTGAAGCCGGAAAACGCGGAATCCTAACGAGGGTTGTCACCGATTCACAATCGGAGACAGGGATTCGTTACATGACGAAGCTGCGTATCCCAAGCGCAACGACCAAAGGCAATCTCGCCCGTGTTTGGATGTGGAATCGGAGGTCGATCCTCCTAAGCAGGGGGCAATCAGAGAGGGGTTGGATACCGGAAGTCTTTTCTCAGGATCAACAGGGGGATGTCGCCGCCCGCCGATCCGGCGAACTCACTTCGGTGTTACAAAGGCCGCAAGATCATGGACATCTCGCGGCCTTCCATTTGCGGATGCTGGTGGGTTACGGCAACGTCAAGGAGTTTCTCCGCGACCTCCTGCATGACCTGCCGGCCGCGGTCGCGGTAGGCCACCTGGCGGCCCATGAAGCGCATGCTGATTTTCACGAGATTTCCCTTGCCGATAAACTCCCGAATGTGACCAAGGCGGTACTCCATGTCGTGCTCGCTGATGTTGGCGGTCTTGATTCGCACCGTCTTCATCTGCACAGCCTGCCCTTTTTTGCGCGCCTCCTTGGCTTTTTTCTCTTTGTCGAAGCGGTATTTTCCGTAGTCCATGATACGGCAAACGGGCGGCCTGGCTTCCGGCGCGACCTCTACGAGATCGAGATCTTCTTCCTCCGCCATCGCCATCGCCTCCGATTTTCCCACGACGCCAACCTGAGTCCCGTCGGAATTGATCAGTCGAATCTCCGGGACGCGAATGGCGTCGTTGATCCTCGTAAACGACTGTTGCTGTTTTGCGATATGATACCTCCTGTGGTTCGGGGTTTGACGTTTGGCAGATCACGTCGACTCGCATTCAGATGCGATTTTAGTGGTTATTATAACCGAATATAACCGCCAGCTCTTTCGCTGAAAAGGCTTCCAGGCTGTTTTTCTCCTACTGCGACATTTTGCCGGGCTCTCCGTTGCGGTTTTTTATGTTTTCGTTTCGCTCCATGGAAATTCATCCAATTGCAATTCTGAGGCCCGCGAATAGGTATGGACCACAACGATCTATATGGCATAGGTCACGCCCTCGTCGATCTGCAATATCCCGTCGACCCATCCTTCCTACGGGATCACGGTATTGCCAAGGGAGTGATGACCCTCGTTGATGAAGATCGCCAGGTGGAACTGCAGGCGGCTCTGGCCGCGGCCCCGGCGAATTCCGCTTCGGGTGGGTCTGCAGCCAACACGATGATCGCCCTTGCCCGCTGCGGCGGACGTGCCCATTACGCCTTTCGTGTTGGAGATGACCAGTGGGGGGGGTTTTACTGCCGCGACCTGAGTGAGGCGGGTGTAGAAAGCGGAGCCACGGCTCGAGGCCGCGGAAAAACCGGCCAGTGCATGGTATTCGTTACTCCCGACGCCGACCGCACCATGAACACATTCCTCGGGGCGAGCGCTGGAGTCGGCCCCCGCCAGGTCGAACGTGAGGTAATCCGCCGCAGCCGCTTTGTCTACCTGGAGGGATACCTGCTGACCTCGGAGCCGGGGATGAAAGCCTGCGGTCTCGCCCGGCGCTGGGCGCGTAGCGCGGGGGTCGGAGTGTCGCTGACGCTTTCCGACCCGGCGATCGTGCAGGCATTCGGGGAGCGCTTTAATCAGCTGGTCGATAGCGGAGTCGACTTGCTGTTCAGCAACGAAGAAGAGGCTCTCGTCTTTACCGGCGCGGCGAAGCTCGATCAAGCTGTTTCCGAGCTGGCGCACCGAGTTCCGATGGTCGTAGTAACGCGGGGGGCTGACGGTGTGGTCGTCAGCGCTGGCACAACCCAGGTCCAGGTCGACGCAGTACCCGTACATGCCGTCGATACAACCGGGGCCGGTGACAGCTTTGCAGGCGGCTTCCTTTTCGGCATCTGCCGCGATTTCGGGATCGCCGAGGCCGCCCGTCTCGGCTGTTTTGTCGGCGCAGAGGTGGTTTCCAAACTGGGGCCACGCCTGGAGCGGACGTTGGAGAAGGAGACCGGCACCATTCTGGCAGGCACTACGCCGACTTGATCATGGAGGAAGACTATAGTGAAGGTCATCGTTTATTACGGATTTACGGAGGAAGAACTGCACGACATGAAGGAGATGGTCTCGCGCCTTGGAGACCACGAACTGGTGCACGCCAGCACGGACGGAGAGGCCCTGGCCGACATCGCCGACGCCGAGGTACTGATGGGTCATTTCCCCGCGCCCGTGACTACCGCCGGCAAACGCCTCCGGTGGATTCAGTCGTTCAGCGCCGGTATGGACAAGCTCCTGGACCCGGTTATCGTGGAGCGGGACGAAGTTGCCATCACCAACATGGCGGGGCTGTACGCGCCACAAGGGGGTGAACACGCCTGGGCCCTGCTCCTGGCCCTGGCACGCGGGATCCTTCCTGCCGTGCAGAGCCAGATACGCCGGGAGTGGAAAGGAGGCGCCGCGGTGGAGCTGACAGGCGGGGTGCTAGGTATCGTCGGTCTCGGCGGGTTCGGGCTGGAAACCGTAAAACGAGCCGCGGGATACGACATGAAGGTGCTGGCTCTCGACCCGGTTCGCACCGAACCCCCGGAAGGAGTCGCCGAGGTCTCCCCCCCTACGAAAGAGAACCTGCATACCATGCTCGCCCGTTCAGATGCAGTGGTGGTCGCCTGCCCGAGAACTAAGGAGACCTATCACATGATAGGCCGCCAAGAGTTGGCGTGTATGAAGGAAACCGCCTACCTCGTCTGCACCAGCCGCGGCGGAATAATCGACGAAGCGGCCTTGCTGGAAGCCCTCGAATCCGGCTCCATCGCCGGTGCCGGGCTCGACGTCACCGAAGCCGAGCCCTTGCCCGCCGGCGATCCGCTCTGGAACGCTCCCAACTTGGTAATTACTCCTCATCGCGCCGGCGCCTCTCAGCACCGACCCCGCAAGGTCTACGAGTTCTTCTCGGCACAGCTCGAACGCTACCTCAAAGGAGAGCCGGTTCTGAATGTAGTCGACAAACGCATGGGCTTCTGAAGGTCCAAGGGGTCAGTAACCCAACCCCCGCAGGTAAGCACGGGTCGCAGCGCTGCGCCGAGCCTCGCTGATCGGATCGTCCGCTCCTGGCACGGGCTCTCCCGGGCAGCTGGTGATAACGCCCTCGTAGCCCAAGCCCTCCAGTGCCTTGAGAACTGCGGGGAAGTCGACGTTTTCCGCGGCGCCGACGTCACACCAGACCGGATGGTAGAGACCGTTCTCACCACGCGTGCAGGAGCTGAAGTCCTGGAGGTGGACGTAGTTGAGCTGGCTCCAGAAATCCCGAAGGGATGCGACTGGGTCGTAACCCCAAAGCCGGGCGTGGGAGACATCGATGCAGAGCTTGGCGTTTTTCAGACAGCTCATGTACAGCTGCCACTGGGCGATGGAGTCGACCAGCGTGTTGGTGTGAATGTGATAGCTTATCTCTAGTCCCCGCGCAGCGGCGTACTCCGCCCACTCGTCTGCACCCTCTGCTGCACGGCGGATCTCGTCGTCGTCGGCCTCCCTTCCCTCCGGTTTTGGCCCACTCATGAACATGAAGCATTGGACCCCCACCTCGGCGGCGAACTCCATGCGTCGGCGATTCCTCTCCACATGTGCAAAATCCCTGCCGTCAGGCGACCCGACCGCGGTGAAGATCGTCATCGGCATGCCGGCGTTTGCGCACACCTGCATGAGGCGGCTAGGGGTTCCGAGCCAGTCGAGCGGCAGGCGCCCTTCCCAGCTTATCCCACCCGGCTTCCCTCAGGGCGACCAGGGCAGGCTCGAGGTCCGGTAGCTGCCACCTGAGCGTGCTGTAGGCCATGTTGAATGACATCATCTTCTCTCCTCGTAACGATTAGCCGGCGACGGTTACCAGCGCTGTGCCAATGTGTAAAAAAGCTGGGCACCGAGGCCCACAAGAAGCGCCGAGAGCAGCCGCAGCAGCAGGGGGCCCTGCACCAAGGTGGAAAGTTTGGCGCCGATCTGGGCTCCGACCATCACACCTATCGCCAAAAACAACGCCTTGTCGCTTTGGCCCTCGAAGCGCCCCCCCGAGGCGTGCACGAGGGTACCGGCAAAGGAGACGATTGTGAGGGCGAAAAGCGATGTGGCGGTAGCGACGTGAGGGGTGAAGCGAAGGACCTTCACCATGACCGGCACGCGGATAATTCCTCCTCCGATTCCGAGGATACCCGAAACGGCCCCTATGTAGGCGCTGAGAATGCACCCGAGCCGCAATTGTCGCTTGGTGTTTGCCTCGATGTCCGTAGAATTCTCGGTGTTCGCTTTGCGCGAACGCGGGTTGACAAAAGTGTAACCGCCGAGCAGGACCAGGATCGCCGCCATCAGCGGATCGAAGTAGAGTCTCGGCACGTGTTGCGACAGGTAGGCTCCCGCCATTGCGGTGGGGATTCCCGCCAGGGCGAAGGCAATCCCGGAAACGTAATCGATACGGCGCATCCAACCGTAGGTGACAGAGCCGGAAAAGGCGGTGAAGAAAATCACTACCAGGGACAGCGAGGTAATCTCGCTCGCCACCTCCCCCTCATAGAGGAGAATGAGAACGGGAACCAGAATGACCCCACCCCCGGCGCCGACGAGGCTCCCCACGGTGCCGACAACCGCACCCAAGGCCACGAGAAACAGGAATTCAGGCATCCCCCATTTATTTGGAGCGACCTGCGCTCCACCGTATTCGATGCAGGTCGCCGAGATTTCTCAGCATGCCGGTAATCGGTTTGAAGCGGCTGTCGGGATCGTCCCGCCATACTATCGGAATCCGCACGAGGTTGTACCCGGACCGAACCGCCAGCAAGAGGACCTCGACGTCGAACATGTAGCCGTCTACGGATTGTCGCTGGAACAGGTCCTTGGCGACCGGCTGTCTGAAGAACTTGAAGCCACACTGTGTGTCGGGAAATCCGGGGAGCCCCACGCAGGTCCGGAGCATGTACCGAAACAATTCCGAGCCCCATTGACGGTACGCCCTTCGAGCTTGCTTGATGTCCGTGCCGGGCAGCGTGCGGTCCCCCAGAACCCCGTCGACTCCGAGATTGCCGAGTTGTTCCATTACCTGATCGAGAGCGCTGATTTCCGTCTTGTTGTCGGCGTCGATGAAGCCGACAGCGGCGCCCCGGGAATGCAATACCCCTTTGCGGATGGAGTACCCCTTGCCGCAGTTCCTCTCGTTGCGCAGGCAGTGGATGCGCTGGTCGCCTCTTGACGCTTCATCGACGATCTCTGCGGTGAAGTCGTCGCTGCCGTCGTCTACGACGATGATCTCACACCGCCATGGGCGATCATCGAGAAAGGAGGTAATCGCGTCGAGGGTTTCGGTGATTTTTCGGGATTCGTTGTACGCGGGAACGACGATGGAGAGATCCATGTAATTCGCGCAATGTAGGGTTCGGCTTGTTCAGGGTCAAAGTGTTTCGATGGCTGCCGTTGGCGGTTGCACAGCTCCCGCTGGCCCTGGTATATTGCGGCCGATTGCCACCCCATCCTCACGCCTATCGAGCCTCGATGCAGCGAGTCCATCATCTCCGATTGACAGAGCTCTGCGCGCAAGTCCTAGCACATTACCGCGTGCCTTGGGAGGACGCCGAATTCGTCGCCGGCACCCTCGTTCAGTCGGATCTGCGCGGCATCCACAGTCACGGAAGCATGAGACTGGGCCGCTACGCCCGCGAGCTTGAGTCGGGACTCACCAATCCCTCGCCAGCGATACGCACCGCCGCAGAGGGGCCCGCCTGGGCGCGCGTGGACGGCGACGGCGCACTCGGACAACTGGTTGGACGGCACGCCCTGTCGGTCTGCATCGACAAGGCGCGGGCAAGTGGATCGGCCACGGTGACCGCTTGCCGGTCCCGGCATTTCGGAGCTGCGGGGACGTACTGCCTTTTGGCGTTGGAACGGGACATGATCGCCATCTCGATGACCGTTTCCAGTCCCCGTCTCGCCCCGACTGGGGGTACACGGCCGATGTTCGGAACCAACCCGATCGCCATGGGAGTTCCGGGCGATCAGAATTTTCCGCTGGTCATTGACCTCGCCATGAGTTCCATCGCCGCGGGAAACCTCGAACTCGCCGCGTCCGCTGGAGAAACGTTGCCCGAGGGTGTAGCCCGGGATTTGAACGGGGAGCCAACAACCAACCCCCAAACAGCACTCAGTGGAACCATCGTTCCCATCGGCGAGCACAAGGGATACGCACTCACCTTGTTGATCGAGCTTCTCGCCGGCCTTCTCGGCGGCGCCCCCTATTTCGGCGTGGACCGCGCTGCGGTGCCCAGGCACGTAGGTGAAAAAGGAGTCGGTCATTCATTCATCTGCATAGACCCGGCTCGCTTCATGCGGTCGCCCCAGTTCAAAATGCAGGTAGCAGAGATGGTGGCTGCCATCAAACGCTCCCCGCGCATGCCGGGAGTGGATGAAATCTTCGTGCCCGGCGAGCTGGAGGAGAAGCGCCGCCTTGACCGTTGCGAGAGGGGTATTCCGCTTGCGGCTTCGACCCTATCCCTGCTGCACGATCTCGCCCGTAAGTGCGGAGTGACCGCAACCCTCGGATAAGGGGCAGGCGTGGTATTCCTTCGCCATTTCACTCGAGGAGCCTGTCGTGACTGAAACCATCTTCTCAAAGATCATCAAAGGGGAAATATCCGCCGATATCGTCCACGAAGATGATCGCAGCATGGCGTTTCGCGACGTCAACCCCCAGGCACCGGTCCACATTCTGGTCATTCCGAAAGAACCGCTGGCCGGAATTCAGAATGCCGGGGAGAAGGACGAGTCCCTGCTGGGCCATCTGCTGGTCGTCGCCAGGGAAGTGGCGGCTTCAGAAGGCCTTTCCGAACGTGGATTTCGATGCGTCATCAACGCGGGAGCGGACGGAGGGCAGACAGTGGACCACCTACATGTCCACGTGCTGGGCGGACGCCGGTTGGAGTGGCCCCCTGGATAAAAAAAGCGGCCTTGCAAGCCGCCACTTCCCTTTGTCTTGGTTGTTGTCGCTCGAACCGGAAGCGCGAACGCCCCTCGGGATCTCACTGTTTACGGATCGTCACGTACCCCTCGGAAGCGCCGGGAACGGCCCCCTTGACGAACAGCAGGTTTCGGTCCCGATCGACCCCTACCACGATAAGCCCCCGGGTCGTAACTGCGCGGGCACCCATGTGCCCAGGCATTTTCTTGCCCTTCCACACCTTACCAGGGGTTGTTCCCTGACCGATCGACCCGGGATGGCGAACCCGGTCAGGAGTACCGTGGGAGCTTTTTTTTCCGGCGAATCCATATCTCTTGACGACGCCTGCAAACCCCTTGCCTTTGGAGGTGCCACTGACCTTCACCCTGTCCCCTACCTCGAACTGGCTGACACTGAGCACCTGTCCGATCTCGATGTCGATAGCACCCGCGGACCTGAATTCGCGCAGGATGCGCTGAGGGGAGACGTTTGCCCGGGCAAAATGACCTGCCTCGGGTTTGTTCACTTTGCGCGGGTCGATTTCTTCGAAGCCGAGCTGAACCGCGGTGTAGCCGTTGCGCTCGGTCGTGCGGACATCGACGACGGGGCAGGGACCTGCCGCCACGACGGTGACGGGAACGAGCTCCTCCTTGTCGTTGTAGACCTGGGTCATCCCCAGTTTTTTTCCGATCAGTCCAACCATGCTCGTGAGTATCACTTGCGGTTTTTGCGCCCGCCCAGCGTGGTTCGTCGGCTTGCGGTCGCCTCGCGCCACCCCGTGAGATGCATCTTAAGTTACTTGCGGGAAACGAATTTTCGAAGATACAGGGCAGCTCTGTCTTTGGCAAGATGACCACCCAACAGCACTTGACGGTCATGCGCTCCGGAGCACTGGGTGATGCCGTCCTAACACTGCCGGCAACGGTGGCTCTCCGCCGAAAGTTCGGCGATTTGCCGATCCATCTCGTCTTTCCTCGAATGATGGCAGACGTCGCCGGCTCCGATTTCTTTACAGACGTCGGCGGGGCTGCTGTCGCCTCTTTTTACGATTCCGCTTCGGACATCCCGCCCACCGAACGTGCCGCGCTCTCCGGCAGTCGCTTTCTGCTCGCCTATTCCTCGCGTGTCCACGAGCTTCGGAACCGCCTTCAGCAGCTCGTCGGGGGAGATGTCGCCGTTTGGGACCCGCGGCCCCCGGCAGGCTTTGCCCAGCACATCACCCGTCATCTGAGCCAACCCCTGAGGGAGTTGGGGGTACCGGTGAACGAGTGGGAGCCTCGCATCACCTTGCGACCTGAACAACGAAAACACTTGGAGCGGGATCTGGGCGGGGACCTGATTTCGATCCTCCGCCGCCGGGAAGGTAACCGGTTGGTCGCCGTTCACCCGGGCGGCGGAGGAGTGCACAAGTGCTGGCCGAAACAGAATTTCGCGGCGATGGTTGATGAGTTGCTTGGCGCAGGAGTCCGAGTCATCCTCCTCCTCGGTCCGGTAGAATTGGAGGCCGAAATGGACATCGGGCAGTTGGTTTTTCCTAGTGTCTTCCGCATTTCGCCGAGGACCGTCGCGCAACTGGCCGCAGTTCTCGAGCGCATCGACCTGTTCGTCGGCAACGATTCCGGACCGGGGCACGTAGCCGCCGCGGTGGGAACCCCTACGGTATCCCTGTTCGGGCCGACGAACCCGGTGGTCTGGAGACCGCTGGGGCCAAAGGCCGCGGTGATCGCCTCGGAAAACGGGGATATCGACTCGATTCCGGTCGCCGTCGTCGTTCGCACCGTCCTGAGTGCCCTGGAGGAAATGTGATGCCTGGCTGGTTCCGAAAAGACCGAACGAACCTGCACTCGGGGGTTTACGAAGTCGATTTCACCGCGGACCGTGAGCGCATGGTGCAGTCGCAACTGGTTGCCAGAGGCATTGCCGACCTCGATGTGCTCGCTGCTTTCCGACAGGTTCCGCGACATCTGTTCGTCGCCCCGGAATACCGCACCCGGGCCTGCGAAGATCACCCCCTTCCGATCGGTTTCGATCAGACCATCTCGCAACCCTATGTGGTCGCCTACATGCTTCAGGCTCTCGAATTGCGAGGGACGGAACGCGTTCTGGAGATCGGCACGGGCTGTGGCTATCAGACCGCCTTGCTCGCCCAGTTGTCGGCCGGGGTTTGCACAGTGGAGCTCTATCCTGAGTTGTCCGAGCGCGCCCGGAAAACCTTGGGGCAGCTGGCCTACACGAACATTTCCTATTTCGTGGGGGACGGAGCGCGGGGATGGCCCCATTGTGCAGGGCCGAAATTCGATGCCATTGTCGCTTCGGCCGCCCCCAGGGAGATTCCGCCCAGGCTCTGCGAGCAATTAATGCCGGAGGGCCGCATGATCCTGCCCCTCGGATCGGTGAAACAGGAGCTCGTCCTGGTGCGGCGGAATGCGGGCGAACGGCTCGAGCAAAAAACGCTCATGCCCGTGCGCTTCGTCCCGATGCAGGAAGGATGAACCCGCCCGAACCGCCGCGTCAGTTGACCTCGCGGACGATTTCGATCATAACCTCCGCGGTCCCGGCGGCCACCATCTCCAGTTCCAGTGCGGCGGCGAAGGAAAGGTCGAGCACCCTTCCCTCGATGAACGGCCCGCGGTCGTTCACTTTCACGACCACCCTCCTGCCGTTGGTCAGATGGGTGACCCGGATCATCGTTCCCAGCGGCAGCACGCGATGAGCGGCGGTCATTTTGTACATGTTGAAGATCTCGCCGTTCGCCGTCTTGCGGCCGTGGAACTTCTCGCCGTAATAGGAAGCCACTCCGATCTGGTATGCGTTCTCCTTGGAGATCTTGGAAACGTCGACCGGGTGGGCGGTCTTTCGCGGCTTCGCGATTCGCCCCCCGCGCCCGGCGGAAGCGGAGGATGCCGCGATTTCCGAGGGGGTATTCCTGTATATGGGTTGGGGAGTGCAGGCAGTGTGGAACACCCACGTTTGGGTCCACAACAGCAGCAGGGAGAACAGGGTGCTGCGGGATCCCGTCGACCGCGCGCTGGCCACCGTGGCTACCTCCCGTCGAGAGCTAGGTCTTCAGAGTGCCAACGATCGTGTTGATGTCGTCGATGCCGTTCTCTTCACAATGCGCGCGCATGCCGTCGACGACAGCAAGAGCGGCATCAGGGATAACGAACGTCGCGGTGCCCACCTGCACACAGGTGGCCCCTGCGATCATGAACTCGATTGCGTCCGTCGCCGTTGATATTCCCCCTGTTCCGATCAGCGGCACGGCGACAGCGTTCCGCACCTTCCATGTCATTGCCAGCGCCACCGGCTTGATCGCAGGACCCGAGAGGCCGCCGGTGACATTGGCCAGCAACGGTCGCCTCTCCCGGACATCGACTGCCATACCCACCAGGGTGTTTATCAGCGAAATGGCGTCCGCTCCGGCCCCTTCCACCGCCTTGGCGATCTCGCCGATGTCCGTGACGTTGGGCGTGAGTTTGGCGATTACCGGCAGCTTCGTAGCCCCCTTGACTGCAGCGATGACCTCTGCCGACGCCTCCGGCCGGCAGCCGAACAGCATTCCCCCGTCGCGCATATTGGGGGAGGAAATGTTCACTTCCAGAGCCGCAATACCGTCGAGAGCATCCAGCGCCGCGGCCATCTCGCCATGCAGCTCTGCGGTAGGGGCGGCGATGTTGACGACGACCTCGGTGTCCAGCTCCCGCAGGTAGGGCCACTTGTCGGCGATGAAACCCTGAAGGCCCGGATTCTGCAACCCGATCGAGTTTAGCATCCCCGCGGGGGTTTCCACGATTCTGGGAGGGGGATTTCCGGATCGTGGCTCGGGGGTGATCGTCTTGGTCACCAAGCCCCCTACCCGCCCCAGATCGACGAATGGTTCGAGCTCTTCGCCATACCCGCACGTCCCGGACGCCAGGAGCACCGGGTTTCGCAGTTCGATCCCGGCGAACCTCGTAGCCAGCTCAACCATTGCCACCCGGGCATTTCCTGTCGCACCGATCCCTGCGGGCGCGATTCCTGTTCCCGGAGAAGACAGCGGCACTACGGAAGCGAGTGCACATCTTCCCAGGCGATCTCGCGGGCATCGTACACCGGCCCGTCGGCGCAGATGCGGCTGTAGCGATGGTAAGGGGAGTCGGATGCAACCCGGGGAACGACGCAGCCGACGCAGACTCCGAACCCGCAGGCCATGTATCCCTCGAGCGACGCGAAACAGGCAATGCCCCGAGCCCGGCAGATCCCCGCCACCGCGGCCATCATCGCCGATGGTCCACAGGTGTAGACCGTAACCGCGGATAGGGTGCTGAGCTCCTCGACCAGCAGATCGGTTGCAAATCCCCTCTGCCCGGTACTGCCGTCGTCAGTCGCGATCCGGTGTTCGGAAGCGGCTGCGGACAGGAGCTCTTCCGGCAGCAGTTTCGCCGCCTCCCGAGCGCCCACTAGAAGGCGCACATGATGGTGCCGGGCACGCAGGCGTTCACCCAGGAACAGCAATGGAGGAACCCCGATACCTCCCCCTACCATAACCGCGGTCGCTGGTGGATCCGGGAAACCAATCCCCAGCGGTCCAATGCAGCGTAAATGCTCCCCCTCGCGGGCGCAACTCAGCAGGGAGGTTTTCGGGCCCATGTCTTCGAACAGAACCTCGATCGTTCCTTTCCGCAAATCCGCGGCGCTGACACTGAGGGGCACCCTCAACAACGGCGCCATCCCCCAGCTGCCCACCTGCAGCTGGACAAACTGGCCGGGGACAACTCTCTTCGCCACCGCAGGATGGAAAAGGCGGAGGCGGTAGAAATCGGCGGCCACCTCTTCGTTCGACTCCACCATAACCTCGGAATCGGAGGGAGACGTGTAATCGCTCATTCGGCCTCCTCTTGTCCGCTCCCGGAGTCCGTCGCCTGCCGCTGGACCGGAGGAAGTACGGTCCCGACAGGCACCCCGTCCTTCGACGCCACCGTTTCGGGGAGTACCGAGTCGGCCCCGCCCGAATCGGACTCCGAGGTTAACTGAGGATCGGTCCCGCGGCTGGGGTAGAACGGAATCGCAATCTCCACCCACACTTCCACCTTTTCCCCGTCCAAGTCTATCGCGGGGAAAAAAACGTACTGGCGAGCTGCCTCGAGGGCTTCGGGAACCAGCGACTCCTCCCCGACAAAGGCCTCGACAACGGCTGGCTTCCCCTCGACTGTGACGAGGATATCGACGATGACCTCAGCCGAATCCATTCCGGCACCAGCCGGCAGCACCGGCAGACTACTTTTGCGGACCACCGCCTCCTCGCGCAGGGGCAGCAGCGACCTGGGCGGAGCGTAAAGATCTTCAGGCGGGGGAAGGGGCAGGTCGATCTCTTCCAGGGTCGACATGTCGAGATCTTCGGATTCCAACAAGGTGGGGAACTCGTCCCTCAAGGAGATGACGGCAGGATTGTCCCGGTCCTTGCGGAGGATCTCGCGCAGATAGTGGTTGGAGGAATCGGCGCGGCCTTCCCGGGTGTGAACGGCGAACAGGCGGTAATAAACCCCTACCAGGTTCCCGCGCATCCTCAAGGAGTCGTGATAATAGTCGAGGGCGTCGTCGAAGTAGGCACCTTCCCACGCTATTTCCCCCAGCCCGAACAGGGCTTCCGGACTGCGCTGCTTCTCCTCGAGACAGAGTTCGTAATACTCCCGCGCCGTTTCCAGGACTCCGCGGCGATGAGCGCGCAGCGCAAAGCCGAGATACTTGCGCGCAAGCAACACTGAATCGGCCGTGTCCGGCTCGACGGCGATCGTCGTTACCTTCTCACCTGGTTTTTCCCCCCCACGAAGCGTAATGAATTCCCGCTCCAGCTTGTCCAGCAGCCCCTCGGCACGCGCCTCTTGGCGCTCGAGCGCGTGCGTGGCCAGGAGGGTGCCTGGGAACTCCTCTGCTATCCGCGCGTACCTGCCCTCAGCCGCTGTGGAGTCCCCGGCGACGTTCTCATAGGTCCAGGCCGTCAGCCACAGCGCTCTCGCCCCGGACTCGGTTGCCGGAAACTCCGCGATCAGCCGGTCGAACTCCGGCATGTAGCGATCCAGGGAGTCGATGTCCTCCAGACGGATCTTCTCGATGCGTTCGTACTCCTCCAGGGCGCGCTGTTCTGCGGTGACGTCCCTTTCGTTGCCGAGTAGTTCTTTCGCCGCATTGGCGTGTTCCGTCAGCGGGAAATCCTGGACAAGTCGCTGCAGCCAGGGGGCCGCAGACTCCTCGTCCCCTTTCATTTCGGTATGGATCCAGGCGATGCTGTAGAGGGCCCTGGGAACCTGGTGCGATTCCGGGAAACGCCGCGTGAATTCGAGATAGAAGTGGATGGCCGAGTCCGGCATTGCGAAACGGTCCCGATAGATCTCGGCGACGGCCAGGATGGTCTCGTCCAGTTTCTTCCTGGGATCCTCCCATTTCTTCCGTCCGCCTGCGAAAGAGGTCCGCGATCCTACCTCCTCGTCCTCCCCGTTCCGGACGCCGGACGCCGCGGGCACCTCCGGAATCCCGATACCGGCCAGAACCTCGTCGACCTCCCTGCCGGAGTGGGCCGTGTCCGCCGGAGCGGTGACGTCGGCAGCCACGGCAGCGCTGTCCTCCGGGATCACCCCTGACATCTCGATACCAGGGAAGGCTAGGTCGACCTCCCTGCCGGAGATAGCCGTGTCGGCCTGGGCGGTGGCGACATCGGCAAGTTCCGAGCTGTCCGCCGGGGGCACCGCTGGCATCTCGATACCCGGTAAGATCTGGTCGACCTCCTTGTCGGAGATAGCGGTGTCCGCTAGCCCGGGTGCATTCCCGGACATTGCCGCACTGTCGGGCGCGGCGGCCAGCGCCAGGGCCGCGGAATCGGCAGCTGCTGCCTCTGCGACATCCAGGGAATCCGCCACATGGATCTTGCGCAGCAGCTTTTCCGCCTCATTCAGGTCGGACAGGGTTTCCTTCGCGAGTTGCGCCGCCTCGGAATTCCTCTTCTCCGCGGACACGGTCTCGAGGTAATCCCGCGCCAGGACGCGGTCGGCGTTGCGGCTCAGATAGATGAGAGAGGTGCGGTAAATCGCCATCGCCGAGGCGTCGGTCTGGGGAAAATCATCGCGGACCCGGGTGAATTCACCGAGGGCTTCTTCCGGTAAACCCTGGTCCTCGTAGTACTGACCGATCAGCAGGCGGGTCTGCCCTTCGAAGGTTCGAAAGCTCCCGTCCTTGAGCAGTTGCAGGTACGTATGCCTTGCCTCCTCGACATCTCCCATCTGGTACAACAGGCGGCCCTGCTCCAGGCGCGCTCTGTACTCGATCCCGTTATCAGGAGATTCGCGCAACACCTCAGCAAACGCGTCGGCGGCCGTACCGAACAGCGAGGAGTCCTCCAGCGCTACTGCGGCTTCACCTATCCGGAGCCACAGCTCTGCGCGGTTCCCGGCTTTCGGAAAGCTCTCCAAGGTCGATCTGTACTCCTGAATCGCGGAGGCATACTCCTCCTGCTTGAATGCTATCTCGCCGAGACGCATGCCGGCGAGGGCGGCTATGTCGGCGTCCGCAGCAGCGCTGAAAAGGGTGCGATAGATGCTTCGCGCTTCCGCATAGGCACCCTGGCCCTCCATGCATAGCCCGCGCCAGTACTGGGAACGGGTGAAGTACTCGCTTTCGGGAAAGTTGGTCTCCAGGTCCCTGAACGACCTCGCGGCATCGCGGTAGTCGCCCTGCCAGTAGAACGCCCTGCCCAGGAGGAACATGGCGTCGTCTACGAGATCGCTGTCGCGATGCTTCTCAAGAACCTTGGAGGCCTTGCGAGCCGCCTGTTCGTACAGGTCGTTCGGGGCCTCCCCGCCTCGACTACGCTGTTGGCTACGATAAGGCCGGGATCGACGGTCCTCCCGGTCTGTCCTCTCCGGCTGCTGCTGTTCGATTTCCTTCCTCGCCTTTTCCGCCTGCCGGAAATACCTCTGGGCATTGAAATAGGTATTGAAATAGACGCAGCCACCCAGCACGGATGCGCAGAAGAAGAGCAGCGCAGCCGGTGTCGCGGGAAAAATTCGCAAGGGTGCAATCACCTGTCGGCGGGGGCGTGATAGTCCTGTAGTGCCCGCACCTTCAGCGGTGTGCGCTGCAGCGCCTCGATACCAGCAGCGGCGGCGCGGGCACCTGCAAGCGTCGTGGTGTACGGTATCGAGTGCATGATCGCAGCCCGCCGCACGGCGTGGTCGTCGTACTGCGACTGCTCGTCGAGGGGTGAGTTCACCACCAGCCCGATGGCCTTGCTGCGGATCGCGTCCACCACATGGGGCCTGCCCTCGTGAATCTTCATTATCTTCTCCGCGTCCACCCCCCGGGCGCGCAGGAACTCGCAGGTTCCGCGAGTCGCCAGCAGCTGGAACCCGGCATCCTGAAGCCGGCGGGCAATCGGCAGAACCTCGAGTTTGTCGCGGTCGTTGACGCTTATGAAGACGCGGCCGGACCGGGGCAACATGGAGCCTGCCCCCATCTGGGCCTTGAGAAAGGCTTCCCCGAAATCGTTGCCGATACCCATTACCTCACCGGTCGATTTCATCTCCGGCCCGAGGATGCCGTCGGCGCCGGGGAACTTGCTGAACGGCAGCACTGCTTCCTTGACCGATACGTGAGCGGGAGTGATGTCAGTGGTGATGCCCTGCTCACGGAGACTGCGCCCCGCCATCACCCTGGCGGCAATCTTGGCCAGCGGTTTTCCCGTCGCCTTGCTGACGAACGGCACCGTGCGCGATGCCCGCGGGTTCACTTCGAGGACGTAGACGCGCTCATCGCAGATCGCGTACTGGACGTTCATCAGACCAACCACGTTGAGGGCGAGCGCCAGCTCCGTCGTATAGCGGCGCAACAGTTCGAGGTTCTCGTCTGCGATTTGATAGGGAGGCAACACACAGGCGCTGTCCCCGGAGTGCACCCCGGCGTGCTCGATATGCTGCATGATCCCGGCGACGAGAACTTCCTGTCCGTCGGCGACCGCATCGACGTCGAATTCCTGAGCCCCTTCGAGGAAGCGGTCGATAAGGACAGGGTGCTGAGGAGATACAGAGATCGCCGATTCCATGTAGGTCTCGAGCCGGCTCTCGTCGTAGACGGTTACCATGGCGCGCCCGCCGAGCACGTACGAGGGCCGCACAAGCACCGGGTAGCCGATCCGCTCGGCGACGCCGCGCGCTTCTTCAAGGCTTCTCGCCATGCCGTTCTCCGGCTGCCGGATGTCGAGACGGCGCAGCAGATTGCCGAAATGCTCGCGATCCTCGGCGCGATCGATGCTCTGAGGGGTGGTCCCGAGGATCGGAACCCCGGCGGCTTCGAGATCAAGGGCGAGGTTGAGCGGCGTCTGGCCTCCGAACTGGACGATTACCCCGAGAGGTCGCTCCCATTCGACGACCGCAAGGACGTCCTCGACGGTAAGGGGCTCGAAGTAGAGCTTGTCGGCGGTGTCGTAGTCGGTGCTCACCGTCTCCGGGTTGCTGTTGATCATGATGGTCTCGTAACCGTCTTCGGCCAGCGCGAAGCAGGCGTGAACGCAGCAGTAGTCGAACTCGATACCCTGCCCGATGCGGTTCGGCCCGCCGCCGAGGATGACGATCTTTTCGCGGTCCGAGCGCCTGGACTCGTTTTCCCTTTCGTAGGTCGAATAGTGGTAGGGTGTATAGGCCTCGAACTCGGCGGCGCAAGTATCGACGGTTTTGAATACCGCCTCTACACCTTGTTCCCGGCGTTTCTCGCGCACGGTCCCCTCGTCGCATCCCTGCAAGTAGGCGAGCTGAGCGTCGCTGAATCCAAACCTCTTGGCACGCCGCAACAGGGCCGCGTCGTCGAGTATCGGGCGTTTGCGGACAGCACACTCGACTTCGAAGATTTCGTAGAGGCGATCGAGAAACCACATGTCGATACGGGTCAGTCTGTGGATCTCCTCGAGCGAAAACCCCTTGGCGACGGCGACCTTGATATGGAACAGCCGCTGGGAGCTCGGGTTGACGAGCCGCTCCCGGACCTCCTGGTCGGAAACCTTCAACGGGTCGAGGTCCTTGCCGTCCCCACCCCAGCCGGAGCGGCCGATTTCCAGGCTGCGAAGCCCCTTCTGCAGGGACTCGTGGAACGTCCTGCCGATGGCCATGGTCTCTCCCACCGACCTCATCTGGGTATCGAGGGCGTCGGGGGTCTGCGGAAACTTCTCGAAAGCCCAGCGCGGGATCTTGGTGACTACGTAGTCTATGGTGGGCTCGAAAGAGGCTGGGGTTTCCCGTGTTATGTCGTTGGTGATCTCGTCGAGGGTAAATCCTACCGCCAGCTTTGCGGCGATCTTCGCGATGGGGAAGCCGGTCGCCTTGGAGGCGAGGGCGGAGCTGCGCGACACACGGGGGTTCATCTCTATTACAACCATGCGCCCGGTGTCCGGTTCCACGGCGAACTGAATGTTCGATCCCCCGGTATCGACGCCGATGCGCCGAATCACCCGGATCGCGGCATCGCGCATCTCTTGGTACTGCTTGTCGGTCAGGGTCTGGGCAGGGGCCACGGTAATGCTGTCGCCGGTGTGCACCCCCATCGGATCGAAGTTCTCGATCGAACAGATGATGACGACGTTGTCGTTGAGGTCGCGCATCACCTCGAGCTCGTATTCTTTCCACCCCAACACGGACATCTCGATCAACACTTCCCCGATGGGGCTGAGATCGAGTCCGTGGCTGACGATGCGTTCGAACTCCTCGCCGTTGTAGGCGATGCCGCCACCGGATCCCCCGAGCGTGAAGGAGGGTCGAACGATCGTCGGATAGCCGAGCTCCCGCTGTCCTTCCACCGCATCTTCGAGTGAATGCACGAAGTGGCCGGCCGGCATTTCCAGCTCGGCCTCATCCATTGCCCGCTTGAAAAGCTCGCGATCCTCGGCGGTGCGGATCGCCTCGAGGCGCGCGCCGATCAGCTCCACCCCGAAACGCTCGAGAACTCCACGCTCCCCGAGCTCCACCGCGGTGTTCAACGCCGTCTGGCCTCCCACCGTCGGCAGCAGCGCCTGGGGTCTTTCGGCCTCGATGATCGCCTCGCACACCTCAGCGGTGATCGGCTCTATGTAGGTGCGGTCGGCGAACTCGGGGTCGGTCATGATCGTCGCCGGGTTGCTGTTGACGAGGACGATCTCGTACCCCTCTTCGCGCAGGGCCTTGCAGGCCTGGGTACCCGAGTAGTCGAACTCGCATGCCTGGCCGATGACGATCGGGCCGGAGCCGATCAGCATAATTTTGTCGATATCAGAACGCTTGGGCATACCTTGTCAGCTGGGAAGGGGTGGTAGCCGCGCCCTGCCCTCGAAATGAAGAACGCAGAGCACCAGTCCGGTCTCTGCGGAGGGAAGTAGAGTCAGTTATCGGGGTGATTCGGCGGAAGACGGGGAGTGTTTGCCGGTGCCGAGCCAGGCGTCCTCGGAAAACTCTCCCTGTTGCTGTCACATCCGGAAGGCGGGTCGCCGAACGCCTAAGTCTTCTGTACGAAGCCGAGCCAGATCAGCAGAACGATCAGGCCGATCGTTGTCGCGTAGCCGATTTTGAGCAGCTGCAATTTCAGGGTCGCCCAATCGATTTGCCGGCCGGTTGGAAGCGACCGTCTGAACCGGGGTCTGAAGGGTTCGTCAATTTCGCACTGAAAGCGGTGCTCGTTTATCAGGCGCACCAGCTCCGGATCGTACTTGGCGATGGCGCGAAGGATCTGGCGCTTGCGACGCGCGACTTCCTCACAAAAATCTTCAGGAGGCCGGACCTCGTCTGAAGCTGCGGTTGCCCCATCCGGCTCAGTCTCGGCAGAGCCGTCGCCACGGTCGACGATCAGGACCGCCTGCTCGCGCTCGAGATTCTCCGCGAGACTGGAAACAACGTCGCGATCCTTGATGTTTTCGTTTATGACGGCGTAACAGGTATCGATGAAGCGCTTGAAATCCTGGCGGATTTCCCGTTCGGAACGCCCCAGGAGATAGGACTCCTCGATTATCTCTTCTATCGCTTCTCGGACTTTTGTCATTTCCAGTTCGAGTCAGGTCTGGAGAAATTGCCGCCTACGGCAAAACCGCCAAGTATCGGGGAAGCTTTTCCGGGGAGTTTGCGACGCTACCGAAAGGAAAAATGAGGGGATTTCCCCCCACTCGAAGCCGGCAATAGGGTACTCGATCCCCCTTGCCAAGTCAAGCGTGGCAAGGCTGCTCCATACCCCCGCATTTTTGCCCGAATACGTCCATAATCGCCTCGGGAACCGCATCCTGAATATCGCCTGCCACCAACCCCCACTCACCGATGCGGTCGCGGGCGATATCCCCGGCGCGGCCGTGCAGAAAGGCGCCACAGCACGCGGCTTCGTCGGCGGGCAGCCCTTGGGCGATGAGCCCGGCTATCAGCCCCGTCAGCACATCCCCGGAGCCCGCGGTCGCCATGCCGGCATTTCCCGAGGGGCAGACGTAGGCTTTTCCATCCGGCAAACCGACACAGGTAGGGGCGCCCTTGAGGAGGACGACGGCTCCACAGTCCTGGGCGAACCGGACCAGGCTCGCAATCGGGTCCTCGGCGACTTCCTCCTTCGACAAACCGGTGAGTCGGCAGAATTCCTCCAGATGGGGAGTCAACACTCTGTTCGGGCCCGAATCCGGTCTCCATGCGGATGCCCTGTATACATCGGAATGACCAACCAGGGAATTCAGCCCGTCGGCGTCGACCACCACCGGCAATTCCTCGCAGGTCAGTACCCGGCGCACCAGTTCGGTGGTTTCCGGATGGGTTCCGAGACCGGGGCCGATCGCCAGCACGTTGGCACGGACGGCGATGCCGCGAATGGCCCCGAGTGCCCTCAGGGACAGGCAACGATGACGCCGGACCTCCGGCATCGGGCAGGTCATGGGTTCGGTCAGCTTCATCTCCAGAATGTCGTTGAGGCTCTCGGGGATGGCCGCGGTAACCCGTCCCGCCCCGGTTTTGAGCGCCGTCATGGCGGTCAGTGCCGCGGCCCCGGTCATACCCGCGGAACCGGCTACCACAACCACCGATCCGCAGTCCCCCTTGTGAGCGTTTTCCCGCCGACGCGGGATCAGCTCGGCCGCGGCAGCTTCCGAAATCAGGTACCCTGCCGCGGGAGTGGATTTAACCACCTCTTCCGGAAAACCGATGTCTACAAGGTGAAGCCTGCCGCAACGGCTGCGACCGGGGTGAAACAACTGACCGATCTTCGGGAGGCCGAAGGTGACGGTGACCGCGGCCTTTATGCTCGCACCCCGGATCCTTCCCGAATCAGCTTCGACTCCCGAGGGTATGTCGACGGAGACGACGGGTCGCCCACTGTCGTTGATCGATTCGATAATCCCGGCGGCATTGTCCCGGGCAGCTCCCCGCAGTCCGGTACCCAGCAGGCAATCGATCACGAGATCGCACTCGGCGAGCATGTCCGCAGCACCGCCCCCCGGAAATTTCCGTACCGATGCCCCTGTGGCGACGAGCAGGGCGAAGTGGTGGGCGGCATCGGGCGAAAACGCTGCCGGTTCGCAGGTGGTAAAGGCGTGAACGGGAACTCCCGCCTGGTGCAGCAGGCGTGCTATTGCGAAACCGTCCCCACCGTTGTTTCCCTTGCCGCAAACCACCGCGATCTCAAGCCCTTCCAGACCGTTCCACTGTGAGCGGATGGTCTCCACTACCCGGGACGCGGCGCGTTCCATCAACTCGATCCCGGGGATGCCGTGCCCATCGATGGCGGCCCTGTCGATGGCGGCCATCTGCCTGCCGGTAACCAGTTTGGTGCACTCAACTCTCATTGCCGTTCCTCAAGGTGGAACTGCACCCCTCCGCTTCCGGGGCAAGGCGTTGCACCCAGGCGCTCTCCAGCAGCGCAATGGCCGCGGAGATACCGCACAGCAGTCCGATTCCCGAGGCCAGTCCGAGGATAAGCAGACTTGCGACGAGGGCGAGCAGAACCAGCGACCTGCCCGGGTTGGAAACGACGAAGAGCAGACTGCCGAGGCTGGCGCCCCGGAGGCCGGTCTCGCCGGCGAGCAGCATCGGTATGACGTATAGCGAGACCAGGAACAACCCCAACAACAGCCAGCCCATGAGCCCGGAAAGAATCGCTCCCAGCCAGCCGCCGAGGTGGTGATAGAAGATGAGGTTGACCGCCAGCAGGCAAGTCGTCGCCATTATTGCCAGTCCCGCACTCTGGGCGCGCAGGGCGTGTCCGGGCAGTTGCCCCGCCAAGGACCTGAATGAAGCCCCGCGACCATCGAGCCACTGCTGGGCGGCGAGGAACAGAAGGACCGTCGGGGGAGCAAACCAGACGAACTCGGTGGCGAGAACGAGGGCAAGCACTTGGGCATGAGGTGCCCAATCCCCCTGCAGGGCCGCCCCGTACAGAACCGCGGCCGCGGCGACGGCGAGCCAAGGTATTGAGAACAGCGACCACAGGATGTTAATGCAGATCAGGCCACCGAAGTGATCGTACGAGACGCGCAGGAATTCCTTGAAAACATCCACCCGCGCTCACACCCCCGTAAGCATGAAGTGGGCGTAGGTCTTCGCCGTGCTGGCGACATCCCGCAGGCGGACGCGCTCGTCCGCACCGTGGGCGCGCCTGCCGTCGACCCCGTAGCCGATGGCCGGAATGCCGGCTTCCTCGATGAAGAAATGGAGGTCGGTAAATCCGCTGGTGACGCGAAATCCCGCACTGCGGCGACGCACCGCCTTGACGGAGCGGGAAAACAGCTGCGGCAGATCGTGAGCGGCATCCATCACGCAGGGGTCGATCCTCAGTGCCGTTTCGACCCGGCAGCGAACCTGCGGCTGCGTCGCCGCCCCCACGGCAATGCTCGAACGCAGCTCCCGTTCCGCCTGCCCGATGCGCTCGTTGGGGGGAACCCGCCGGTCGATGCTAAAGAAGGCATCGCCCGGAACCGTATTGACCTTCTGGCCGGTTCCTCCGAAGACCCCCCCGATATTCAGTGTCGGATAGCGGTCTTTGCCGTTGAAATCACGATATCTTCTCGCGGAGGTAGTCAGTTCCTTCTTGTGTCGCTGCAGGTGACCGCCAACAGCGAGCATCGCTTCAAACGCGTTGCGACCTAGGTCGGGGTTCGAGGCGTGCGCCGGTTTTCCCTGAAGATGGACGTACAGCCACAGTACGCCGTTGTGACCAAGGCCTACCCGCGTGCCGGAAGCTCCTTCGCACACGACTGCACTCTCGGCATTCACCAGTCCCTGGCGAACGATGTACCCGGCTCCCAGCTCTCCGCCCGTCTCCTCGTCGGCGGTAAATGAGCATTCGATGTTGAACGCCGGCTGCGCGCCGCTACGGCGAAGGCAATCGATGGCAGTCAGCAGGGCGACGATCGATCCCTTCATGTCTCCGGAACCGCGCCCGTATATCCAGCCGTTCTCCACCTGTGGCTGAAAGGGGGGGAACTTCCATTTTCCCGCTGCCGGGACGACATCGTAATGAGCGTTGAAGTGGACGGTGCGCGCCGCACCCACGTCCCACCGCGCAATCAGATTGTAACGGGGATAGCCCGGAGCGATTCCCGCCGCTTCGGCGGTTTTCGCAGGCACCTGGTGAACGCGCGTCTCCATGCCGAGGCCGGCACAGGATTTCTCCAGACAGTCCACCATCTCCCCGTAGCGTTCCCCGGGAGGATTGACGGTGGGGATGGCTACCAGCCTGCGCAGCCGGGAGGCAATATGGCTGCCGGAACGATCCACCTGTTCGAGGGCTGCCAGGGTCATTCCGGTTCAACCGACTCCTTCGAGGATGGTGCCGACCCGCTGGTGGTCTCTGTTGTTTCGGACTCCCTGATCGAGGTCGAACTCCAATCGCTGCGGAACAGGCTTTCCGGCAGGTCGACGAAGAGATGCGCGAAGCGCCGAGGAAGCTCGAGGTCGTTCATGGTCGCGAACCGATTATGTTGCAGGCGGCCGGCGACGTAGAACCGGCACGAAGCCTGATCCAACTCCGCCAGAGCTTCGGACACCGCCCCTTCCCGGCCCCCGTAATAGGCAGGATCGAGCAGCCGCACCGCGGTGTCGTAGCCGATGGCGAAATGACAGCCGGGAAAGAGGCGCGCTTTTTCAACAAAGGTGGCTGCTCTGGTTACGAAGACCGGCAGGGAGGTCGTGTTCAGCCTGGCGAGGACTTCTGTATAGGTCAATTCAGGTTTGTCGACGTTGGCGATCGAGAGCTCCAGCATGGGGGAGAGTCCGCTCAACTCCCCCGCTGCCCGCGCCAGCCCCAGATGGCCTTCGTGCTGAGGATTGAAGGAGCCTGACAGAAACAGACGCTCATCCGATCGGGACGGCTTTTCGGGTTCCCCGCTGGCACCGGTTGAGGGCGGATTCCAGACGGCGACCTCCCGCTCTCCACACATGACATCTTCGATTTCCGCCACTACGGGGAAACGGCGGCGGCGGAGCTTCCACCAGGACGGAGAGAAGGGGGATGCAGGAACCGCAACCCCGCAGGCCCGGGCAAGCGCGAAAACCAACTCCCTGCTCAGCACATCCTCCTGATCGAAGCGGCCGGCTTTTCCCTTGTCGAAGGCAATCGACAAGGTCTCGTAGGAATCGCGGGAGCGTACCGCGATCCGGGCTCTGTCCTCGCCCCGCCGCCTGCGGGTCGTAGCGAGAGCGGCTGTGCAGCCTGCGCCGATGCAGCCGGAAGCTGGGCCCTTCGTCGGACCACCACTGACGAGTTCCGCAGTGCGGCAATAGGCGCGGTGAGCCATCAGCCGCGCTGTCTCCTCATTGACCGGAAGCGGTCGCGACCGACTCAAGAAGCCTTGGAGGGCGCCGGGGTGATAGGGGACCTGTACCTCGACGACCGCGCGCGAGGCCCCCGGGTGATTCACCAGCCACGGGATCGCGACGCTCCCCCCGCCGGTGACCGCCAGGCCGATCCTGGTGGCGGAGCCGATGATGCCCTCGACGGCATCCCAGATCTGGGGAGGAGTGCTCAATGATCAGTCGCCTCGGCGCGACGGCAGTCTCACTCTGCCAGCGACAGGACAAAATCGAAAACGCCCCGAACACCCCACCCGAGAAGGAACAGGCCGCTGGCGATATTGAGAACGAGAAGGGGCAGCTTCATCTGCAATTCTGGCGGCAGGAAGCGGCGGTCTGTCCAGACCATCAGAAGGCACCAGAGTCCGCACGTCAGAACGCCGCCGAAAATGGCCGCCGGGGTTACGATCTGCACGGGATTGCCCCCCAGCCACATGATGGCGACTCCAAAAATGCCGCAATAGGCGACCACCCAGATCCGCAATTGCGACAAGGGCATGTCCCTGACCTTTGCAACCATTAGCCTCAGACACTCATGAGTCGTGCGCACGTACAGCTCGTAGGCTCCCATAATCGTCCCCATGAAGGCGATGAAGACGCCGACTTGGTAGAGATAAAGAAGGCGGGGATCAAGCCGGGTCAGAAATTCCGCCTGCACCGATAGCAGCTGCAGGCCGGAGGGAACGATCTGCTGCGGATGGAGGATGACGGCTCCGAGGATCATGAACGCCATCGTGAACAGGACGATACAGGCGAAAGATCCGACGGAATCGATGAGAGGTGCGCGCAGCCAGATCCGCCCCCTGGCCAGGTTGTCCGGTTGTTTGTTCAACGAAACTCCGGAGGAATCGCCTATCACGCGCTTGCCCAGCAGTCCCCAGCCCTTCTCACGCAGCATGCCGATATAACCGAAATAATCCTGGGTGCCGCCGCCGATGGCCCCGAGATAGGTACCGAGCTCGATCCAGGGGGACCGCGACTCCACTTCGGGGTACTTCTCAAGGAGCCATGGCTGATACGCAGGAATGCTCGGCACGATTGTCCCGTATGCTACGGCCAGCCAGTCGGGATCGGTGACGAAGACCGCGATCAGTATAAAGATCAGGAGCAGGCCCACGATCAGGGTTTGGACGCGCTCGAGCAGTGCGTAGCTCTGCACCATGGTCCAAGTAATGGCAGCGACTACGAAGGCGGTTCCCCAAACATGCGGATCCCCCCACATTTGCTGTTCCCCGAGGTCGAAGATCCAGACCGTGAGGCCACCCAGCATTTTCGGCAGCCCCGACAACCACAGCGGGAAGCAGAGGAGGGTGCCGATTGCCAGGATCCACACTGCCCAGCCTTGTGGCCCTGGCAGGTGCTTCCAGCGCTCGATCGGATGCTCCCCTGTCAGCGTGATGTAGCGGGCGGCGCTGTAGACCTGGACGAACTTCATGATACCGCCGCCGACGAAACACCACAGCAAGGCGTATCCGAACACCGCCCCGCCGCGGGAGGCGAAAACCGTCTCCCCGCTGCCGATGGTGACCGAGGCGATGATAGCTCCCGGACCGAAGAATTTAAGACAGGCCCAAGGGCTGCCGCGGCGTAGCGTCTCGGGTGGCTCGGGATAACTCAGTGGCTGGGGCATTCGGGAAATGCTCGGTGGCGGCGTTCGGCATCCGGAGGCATGGCCTGCCGCAGAAAGATGTGGAAAAATCGGGCGTTCATAATACCGGGGCCCCGGCGGGGTGTCAATCGCCATCCGAACCCGCAACCGGAGGAGAACGGGGCTCGATATCGCTCTCCATGGTGGTTGACACTTTACGCCCCACCACCTTAACGTACGGGCTTGAAGTTCAGATTCCGCGCCGTTTTTCATTCGGCTCAGCACCGGCTCTCGGAGCCGGTTGGCCGGCTTCGCCTGCAAGGCGACCTCACCACGACTGCGGGACCAGGGGGACATTCCCATGAGCGAACCAAGATCCTGGAAAGAGAACCTCGGGGATCGAATTCCAGAGGCGCTCGGTACTGAAATCGACCAGTTCGAGACCCAGCTCGAATTGCGCAGGCAGGACAAATTGGACGAGGTGATTTTTGCCGAGACCCGCCTGCGGCGGGGAGTGTACGGGCAACGGTACGACAACGGACAGCGCTTCGACGGTTCGCAGACCCAGGCGCTGTCCTATCCGGAAGAAAGGACCAAGGGCCCCAACACGGTCTGGCACGCTCCCGGCATGCAGCGCATCAAGATTCCCTTCGGTGGGTTGACCACCGAACAGATGGACATGCTCGCCGATACCGCAGAGGAATACGCGGACGGAATCTGCCACATAACGACCCGACAGGACGTGCAGCTTCACTATATTCACATCGACGACACCATCGACCTGATGCGGCGTCTGGCCTCGGTCGGGATCACGACCCGGGAGGCGTGCGGCAACTCGGTGCGCAACGTCACCGCCTGCCCCCTGTCAGGAGTTTGCCGCTCAGAAGCATTCGACGTGACCCCGTATGCGAATGCCCTGTCGAAATTCCTCCTTGGCCATCCCGATGTTCAGGATTTCGGGCGCAAATTCAAACCGGCTTTGTCGGGCTGCAAGCATGAAGCTTGCGGCTTGACCAACCTCCACGACCTGGGCGGAATAGCAGTTACGAAAGTCGTCGACGGCGTCGAAAAGCGCGGCTTTGAGTTGTGCGTCGGGGGAGGACTGGGAGCCGTTCCCCACCAGGCGCAACTTTTCGACGATTTCCTTCCCGTCCAAGAGCTGCTTCCGACGGCGCAGGCGATCTCACGGGTGTTTGCCCGCCTCGGAGAAAAGAACAACCGCGCCCGCGCGCGCATAAAGTTCCTGGTGGCCAAGCTCGGCATCGACGAGTTCAAGCGCCTCGTGACCGAGGAGCGCAAGACGCTGCCGCATGACCCACGCTGGACCGAGCATATAGAGGATTTGCACTTACACGACGAACAGGGGCTCAGGCCGGGTTCCTCACTCAACGGCGCCGAAGCTCCAGAAGGTTTCCCCGAATGGCACGAGACCAACGTCTACCAGCAGCGGCAACCGGGGTATTCCGTTGCCACCGTCTACCTTCCCCTCGGGGACATCACCTCCAACCAGTTGCGGGGCCTGGCCGACATCTGCCGTCGCTACGTCAAGGACACGGTGCGAACGACGGTCGAGCAGAATGTCGTCCTCCGTTGGGTCAGCGAGGCGGATCTTCCCGCTCTTTACGGCGAGTTGAAGGAACTGGGACTGCACGGCCGCGGCGCCGGCACGGTGGTCGACGTGACCGCCTGCCCTGGGACTGACACCTGCAAACTCGGGATCGCCTCCTCTCGCGGTCTGGCGAGCGAGCTGCGCAAACGGCTTGCCGAGAACTACCACAACCTCGACGAGGCAGTGAAGAACCTGCATATAAAGATCAGCGGCTGCTTCAACGCCTGCGGCCAGCACCACACCGCCGATCTCGGGTTTTACGGTATCAGCCGTAAGATCGGCGGCATCACAGTACCCCACTTCCAGGTGGTGCTCGGAGGCATGTGGAGGGAGAACGCCGGTGCATTCGGCCTGCCCATGGTGGCGATTCCGTCGAAGAACGTGCCCACTGTCGTTACCCGGCTTACCGAGCGCTACGTGCAGGAGCGGGAAAGAGGCGAGACCTTCCAGTCCTTCATGGGCCGCCGGGGCAAGCGGGAAATCAAGGAGATGCTCGAGGATCTCACCCCGGTGCCGGCGTACGAACAGGACTCCTCCTTCTACCGCGACTGGGGAGACACCCGGGAGTTCACTACCGGCGACATGGGCAAGGGGGAATGCGCTGGGGAAGTGGTTCCCCTGGCCAATTTCGAACTATCTGCTTGCGAGCGGGAATTGTTCGAGGCACACATCCATCACGACGATGGCGACTTCGAAAAAGCTTACGGAACGGCGTTGAGGGCAATGGTCCACGCCGCCAAGGCCCTGGTGAAAAGCCAGTGGCTCGACGTACCGGAAGACGCGGACGTCGTCGTCGAAGAGTTCCGCATGCGCTTCGTAGATACCGAATTGTTCTTCGACACCTACGCCAAGGACAAGTTCGCACGCTACCTGCTGCGCATGCACGAAACCCCCGTCACGGAATTCCGTGAGGAAATCTCGTTCCGCGCTATCGAAGAAGCAGGGCTGTTTATCGAAGCGGCGTACGCCTGCTACGACCGTAGCGCGATGGCGGAAAAGGCGGTGTAGGCAGACATGGACCTGCAGCGGATCGAAGTCAAGTTCTTTCTCGAGGAAGAATCGTCGATAAGCGCCGAAGAGGCCTTTCGCGTCTTCAACGCGTGGATTCCGGAAACGAGTGAAGAAACCCTCGTCGACGTCGCCGACTACAGCCATGTTCCCGACGGACCGCGAACGCTGCTTGTCGGGCACGAGCACAACTACGCACTCGACTGCAGCGACCGCCGCCTTGGACTGTACTGCGCCCGCAAGGTAGAAATCGGTGGAGGGCTCGGGGAACGCCTTCGGCGTGCCTTGATGACTACACTCCAGGCATGCCGAAGGCTGGAAAGAGAATCGGGGCTCGCCGGGAAGGTTCGCTTCCGCGGGGATGAGCTTTTGTTGACTGTCAACGACCGGCTCAACGCACCCAACACCGAGGAGACGGCTTCGGTGCTGGAACCGCATCTCCGCTCCGTCCTCGGTAGCGTATATCCGGGCGCAGATGTTGCCATCGATCGCGACCCCGACCCCAGGCAGCGCTTCATCCTGCGAATCAAGGTCGCCGGCGATTTCGATGTCGAGACCCTGCTGAAAAACGTTTGCCGCGCTTGATACCTCCCCTCTTTCGGCCATAGCATTCCTTCCCCAGGCGCCGCTGCTACGCCAACCCTCGACCGGCGAATCCCGGGTATTCGTTCTTCATTCCCTCACCCCTGTGGATAAGCTGCTTGGTGGTGCTCCCTTCCGTTTTCTTGACAGTTCATTTGGCCGTCTGTATATACGAACTATCCGGTTTTTTTATTTCGCCGCTGGAACCATTTCTGAAAAGAAGCAGGAAGGGAAAAAATGACGTACGTCATCGCCGAGCCGTGCATTGATGTAAAGGACAAGGGCTGTGTCGAGGTTTGTCCGGTCGATTGCATCCATCCCACGGACGGTGAGGGTGTCAACATGCTCTACATCGACCCGGACGAGTGCATCGACTGCGGGGCCTGCGAGCCGGAGTGCCCGGTAGAAGCGATCTTCGCCGAGGAAGATCTCCCCGAAGAGTGGCACAACTATATCGAGATCAACGCCAACTACTTCAAGAACAAGTAGCCGTCGACCAATTCGTTCGATTGCAGGCAGTGGCGACTCGCCACTGCCTTTTTTCGTGCCTGCCGCAACCGGCATTTCCGGGGGTGCGGGAGGCCTCTTCCGGCGTTTTCAGAGGATCCGGGCGGTGTTGACGCTTTCGGCAATCGGCGTCTATCTTTCTGGATTTGTCACAGGACTCGAATAACTTCACGCCGCGGGGGCGGCAGCTGAGACGACCATGGCGCAAAAGCAGAAATCGAAAACCACCGGCAAAAGGAAGACGGCCAAGTCCCCGGTGAAAAAAGCCGGGAACTCTGGGAAGATCCCCCCTGCCCGTATCGGCTCCGGCCCCGTCCGCCGCCGGGAAACAGCCAAGATAGACTCCGATTTGGCGTGGGGTATGTACCGGAGGATGTGGGAGATACGCAAGTTCGAAGAACATGTATGGGACGTGTACACCCGCGGACTGATGCCAGGACTGGCGCATCTGTACATAGGGGAAGAGGGGATCGCAGTCGGCGCCTGTTCGGCTCTTCGCGAGGAGGACTACATCACTAGCACCCACCGGGGACACGGCCATTGCCTCGCTAAGGGAGCTGCCCTCGACCGGATGATGGCGGAGATCATGGGCAAGGAAGCCGGATACTGCCGCGGCAAGGGGGGATCGATGCACATCGCCGACTTCTCCAGAGGCAACCTCGGTGCAAACGGCATTGTCGGGGGGAGCTTCGGCATCGCCACCGGTGCGGCACTGTCTGCCAAGATGCGCGGCTCAAACCAGGTTGCCATCTGTTTCTTCGGTGACGGAGCCGCGAATCAAGGCATCCTTCTCGAGACCGTGAACATGGCAGTCATCTGGGGGTTGCCGGTGGTCTACATCTGCGAAAACAACCAGTACGGGGAGCATACCCCATTCGACAAGGTCACCGGCGTCGATCAGATAGTAAAGCGGGCAGCCGGACTGGGCTTGGAGGGTGTCCGGCTCGACGGCTCAGGAGTGGTCGAAATGTACAGGGGCGTCTCCAGGGCAGTGGAGAAAGCGCGCAGTGGCAACGGCCCGACCTTCATCGAAGCCGACACCTACCGGTATCGAGGGCATCACGTCGGCGACGCCGCCGGGTACCGCACCAAAGAGGAGCTCGACTGGTGGATGCAGAACAAAGATCCGATCAACCGCCTTGGGGGGCAGATGATCGCTTGGAAGATGGCGAGCAAGTCGGAACTCAAGGCGCTCGAAGATCAGGTCGAAGCCGAAGTCGTCGAAGCGGTTGAGTTCGGACGCAAAGCCGAGCTCCCGCCGCCCGAACAGGCCTTTGAGGATATCTATGCCTGAGATCGCCCAAATCAGTTTCAGAGAGGCCATCATCGAGGCTATGGCCGAGGAAATGCGTCGCGATGAGACAGTCTTCCTTATGGGCGAGGATGTCGGCAAATCGGGCGGCATCTTCAAGTGCAGCGAGGGACTGTTCGAGGAGTTCGGCGGGGAACGGGTTATTGATGCTCCCATCGCGGAGGCCGGCTATATCGGTGTAAGCGTCGGTGCCGCGATGACGGGAATGCGTCCAATTGCAGAATTGATGTTCGGCGACTTTTCCCTGTTGACGATGGACCAGTTGGTAAACCAGGCGGCCAAAGTCCGCTACATGACCGGAGGCCAGTGCAAGGTCTGCCTGACAGTACGTCTTTCCATGGGTGCAGGGCGTTCTTCCGCCGCCCAGCACTCGCAGAGTCTGCACGCCTTGTTTGCCCACATCCCCGGGCTCAAGGTCGCTGTTCCCTCCTGTCCCGAAGACGTGAAGGGGCTCCTCAAGACCGCCATTCGCGACGACAACCCGGTGCTCGTTTTTGAAGACAAGATGATGTACAACGATGTTGGCCCGGTACCTCGCCAGGAGTACACCATACCGTTCGGGGAGGCGGCGATTCGCCGCCAAGGCAGCGATGTCACCCTGATCGGAACGTCGAGCATGGTTGGAGTTGCACTCGAAGCGGCCTCCGCCCTGGAAGCAGAAAGAATCAGTGCCGAAGTCGTTGACCCCCGCACCCTGTTTCCTCTGGATACCGAAACGCTGGTCGCGTCGGTGCGCAAAACGGGGTACGCCGTCGTCATCGACGAGGGCGCCGCCCGCTACGGAGTCACCGGGGAGATAGCCTCCCGGATCAGCGAGGCGGCCTTCGATTACCTCGACGCGCCGGTGATGCGAATCGCTGCTGCGGATGTTCCCGTGCCCTTCAGTCCATCCCTCGAAATGCCCACCATTCCCAGTGTCGACCAAGTCATCGAAGCCGTCCGCTCGATGAGGGGGAAACCTGTGCTCGCTTGACCGGCGAGCGCATTTGTCGCGCCTCCAGCCGGAACAAACCCATACGGTGGCCAGCCGACCAGTATGCCTCGTGTCTGGATCCAGCAGCGGGATCGGGGAGGCCATGGTCCGCTGTTTTGCCAGCAACGGCTACGACGTAGTCATCAACTACCATTCCGGACGCGAGAGAGCTGAGGAGATCGCCGACTCGATCCGTTCCCGGGACGGGGTCGAGGCCCTCTGCATCGGCGCGGATTTGGCGCAACGGGACGAGCCGTTCCGACTCGTCGATGAGGCCTTCGAACAGTTCGGGAGACTCGACGTCGCCATCAGCAACAGCGGCATCGTCAACTACCTCAAGGATGACAGCGGCCAACTGCAGCGATTCCGCTTCCACGAGTGCCCGCCGGAGCATCTCGACGGCGAGATGGAGCGCGTCCTCGACCTCAATTTGAAAGGGGCCTACCGCCTGGCGCAGCGCGCATTGCAGCATATGATCGCTCAATCAGAGGCGGAACAGGCCCGGGGGGATCAGCCCGCACACCGCAGCATTCTCTTCATTACATCGATCTCCGACGTGGCTCCGGAGTCGACTCGCATTCCATATGGAGTAAGCAAGGCGGGACTGAATCACGCCGTCATCGGCGCTGCTCTCGAAGGCGGACGCTACAATATCACGGCCAACGCGCTGCGTCCGGGAGTTATCGACACTCCGTTGACGCGCCGCCCCTCGGGACTGTCGGACCCGGACTCGGGCGAGGAATTCACGGTGGCCGATACTTACGGCCTGATGGCAGAAGGGGGAGCCCAGGCGATCCCCCGCATTGGCACAGCCGGGGAAATAGCGGAGGCGGCCTTCGCTTTTGTTCGCCTGCCGTTCATGACCGGTCAACTGATCGCCGTAGACGGCGGCCTGACCTTGGCTGGAGCTTTTGGGAACCGTGAGTTGTTTCTCAGGGAGGGCCTGGAAAAAAGAAGGGCCCAGCTTCGCTGAGCCCGACCGGGATATCCCAAGGGAACCCTGTGCTGCTAGTGCTCCCTGATGCTTCCCATACGGATTTCGATATCCTCGCGGTTGGCGATCCGCTCGAGTTTGCCGTCCCGGATCCAAGCCATCCTGTCCGCGGCGGAGAGCATCTTGTCATCGTGGGTCACAGTGATGATGGTAGTGCCGGATTCCTCCTGCAGGTTCTTCATATGATCGATGATTTCCTGACCGGTATTGCTGTCGAGATTGCCCGTCGGTTCATCGGCCAGGATTATGCGGGGCTTGTTGACGAAAGCCCGGGCGATGGCGACCCGTTGCATCTGTCCGCCGCTCAACTCCGAAGGAAGGTGATGGGCCCTGTCATCCAGCCCGACGATGCGCAGGCACTCCATCGCCCGCTCTTCTCCTTCCGCCGTGGACATGCCGGCAAATATCGTCGGCAGCGACACGTTCATCAGGGCGCTCATGACCGGCAGCAGGTTGTAGGTCTGAAAGATGTACCCCAGCTCGAAACAACGGACGGCGGCTAGCTGCTGCGGCGACAGGGATGCGAGATTGATGCCTTCAATAAGCACCTGCCCCGAGGTCGGGGTCTGCAGGGCCCCGATCTGATTGAACAAGGTGCTCTTGCCGGATCCCGACGGCCCCATTATGGCGAAAAACTCGTTTTCCAACACCTGCAGGGTGAGCCCCCTCAGCGCGTGGACATGAGTGGATTCGTCCCGATTCCTGGCGTTGTACACCATCGTAACATCTTGAACGTCGACGATTACCGGTCCAGTGCTACTCGCCATGAGACTGTTTTTCTGGTTGTATGTCCGGGGATTACGAGGCGTAGACCGCAGTGGCAGCGGCTGACGAAAGGCCCAATGTACTTCCCCGGACTGGCATGGTCAATCACGGGAATTCCCGTAGAAATACCCGGAAATGCACCAGACAAGGACGGGCCCGATACCCGACGCGGAGCTCTCAGCCGGCCGCTTTTTCGCGCAGGCGACTGATCTCGTCCCGAAGCTGGGCGGCTTTTTCGAATTCGAGGGCGGCCGCCGCCTGGTCCATCCGCTTTTCCAGTTCGGCCAGGAGCTCGGCAGTGTCTCCCTCCTTGGCGGCACCGTAGTTGGCTGCGGATTCACGCACCGCCTCTGTCTTGTCTTGGCGGGCGTGCTCGAGGACGGAGGTCGTCTGCATGATGTCCTCCGCGGAGCGCAGGATCGTTTGCGGCACTATGCCGTGTTCCTCGTTGTGCTCCTGTTGCAAACGGCGGCGGCGATCGGTTTCGGCGATCGTGCGCTGCATGGAACCGGTCATCTTGTCGGCGTAGAAGATCACAAGTCCGGCGGCGTTTCGCGCTGCCCGCCCCACGGTCTGGATCAGCGACTGCTCCGAGCGCAGGAATCCCTCCTTGTCGGCGTCGAGAATGGCAACGAGAGAAACCTCGGGTAGATCGAGACCCTCGCGGAGCAGGTTTATTCCCACAAGCACGTCGAACTCCCCCAGACGCAGGTCACGCAGGATGCTGACGCGATCCAAGGTGTCGACCTCGGAGTGCAGGTAGCGCACCCGGAAGCCGTTCTGATCGAGGTACTCCGTCAGGCGCTCGGCCATTCTTTTCGTCAAAGTCGTAACCAGCACTCTCTCCCCCCGTTCCGCGCGCCGGCGAATCTCCTCCATTAGGTCGTCGACCTGGTTGCCCAGTGAACGCACCTCGATTTCAGGATCGACGAGCCCGGTGGGCCGGATCACCTGCTCGACGATCACCCCGCCAGACCGTTCGAGCTCGTACGGCCCCGGTGTTGCCGAAACGAAGACGGTGTCGCCGGCCCGTTCTTCAAACTCCTCGAAGTAGAGTGGCCGGTTGTCGTACGCTGACGGCAGGCGAAAACCGTGCTCGACCAGCATGTCCTTGCGCGACCGGTCTCCCCGCCACATACCGCGAATCTGCGGGATCGTCATGTGCGATTCGTCGATCAGCAGCAGGTAGTCCTCGGGGAAATAGTCAATCAACACGTACGGCGCCTGTCCGGGCTCTCGTCCGTCCATGTAGCGGCTGTAGTTCTCGATCCCAGGGCAGGTGCCGATCTCGCGGATCATCTCGACGTCGTATTTGGTGCGCGTCTCCAGCCTGTGTGCTTCGAGGAGCTTGTCCTCCGTTCGCAGGTCGAGGAGGCGGCCCTCGAGCTCGTGCAGGATTCCCTCGCATGCCCGCTCGGTCTTGTCCTCGTCGGTGACGTACGCCTTGGCGGGATAGAAGGTCGCCTCTTCCCTCTTTTCCCGCGTCGTGCCGGTAATCGCGTCGACCACCGCAATCGCCTCCACCTCGTCGCCGAACAGCTCGATGCGGACAGCCCTCTCCTCAACGGCGGGGATGACCTCGATGATATCCCCGCGCACGCGGAAGTGCCCGCGCTTGAGCTCGAGATCGTTGCGGCTGTAGTAGATGTCGATCAGACGCCGGAGGATCTCGTCCCGATCGACCCGGTCCCCCACCCGCAGGGTCAGCTTCTGTTCGCTGAACTCGACCGGGGATCCCAGGCCGAAGATGCAGGAAACGGTCGCAACGATAACGACGTCGCGCCGTTCGAGCAGGGAGGTCATCGCCCGCAACCGCAAGCGGTCGATCTCCTCGTTGAGGTCGACCTCCTTCTCGATGTAGGTGTCGGTCGCCGGGCGGTAGGCTTCCGGCTGGTAGTAGTCGTAGTAGCTGACGAAGTACTCTACCGCGCTGTCGGGGAAATACCCCTGAAACTCGCCGTACAGCTGCGCCGCAAGAGTCTTGTTGTGGGAGATGACGAGAGTCGGCCGACCGAGTTGCTGGATGGCATTGGCCATCGTAAAGGTCTTGCCGCTGCCGGTGACTCCGAGGAGGGTCTGGAACTGCTGTCCGCTGCCGATCCCGGTTACCAGTTCTTCAATGGCCCTAGGTTGATCGCCGGCAGGCCGGTACTCGGAAACCAGGTCGAATCCAGACACGCTGTGGTTGCTCTCCTTGCATGCGGGGGAAGCAGGTGTCGTCCCATCAGCAGGGCATAATCGGTGCAGGGGCCCCGGAACCGCGGCCATTGCGCTCCCCGACCTGTCCTTCCCGGGGCTCGACCTCCTTACTGGTTGGGGGGGCGGACCCGCGATTCTTCTAGTATGTCCAGGAGGAAACGGGTAGGACCTAATCTACCCGGGCCATGCGACGGGTGTCAATTTCAGGCGCGTATGATCGGGCCCATGTGCCATTTTTGCATATATAGCAGTCATAATGCCAGTTTTTTCGATTTTCCCCTATTCGCCCGTGAAACGAATTAACCTTATAATAAACAAACGGATATCGAATGACTGACTAGCTGGCACAGAAATTGCGGCTTAGGAACCTCAACTATCCACCAGCACGCAGTTCTCAATCAGAAAGAGAAGGGAAAAGGCGATGGCCAAGGTTATTGGCATAGACTTGGGTACGACAAATTCGTGCGTGGCCGTCATGGAGGGCAAGGATCCTGCGGTGATTTCGAACGCCGAGGGGGGGCGCACCACTCCCTCGATGGTCGGGTTTGCGAAAGACGGGGAGCGCCTTGTCGGCCAGACCGCGAAACGGCAGGCGGTGACCAATCCGCAGAATACGGTCTTCTCCATCAAGCGCTTCATGGGCCGCCGCTTCGAGGAGGTCTCCCAGGAAATCGCCGAGGTTCCGTACGAGGTAGCGAAGGGAAACCGCGACTTGGCGGTGGTCAAAGCCGGCGGCAGCGAGTTCACTCCCCCGGAGATATCGGCGATGGTGCTGCAGAAGATGAAGCAGACCGCCGAGGACTACCTGGGAGAGGAAGTCAGGCAGGCGGTCATCACCGTGCCGGCCTACTTCAACGACGCCCAACGGCAGGCGACCAAGGACAGCGGCGCCATCGCGGGGTTGGAGGTGTTGAGAATCGTCAACGAGCCCACCGCCGCGGCGCTCGCCTACGGACTCGACAAGGAGGGGCGCAACGAAATGATCGCCGTGTACGACCTCGGTGGCGGCACCTTCGACATCTCTATTCTCGAGCTGGGGGATGGGGTATTCGAGGTCAAATCGACCAACGGCGACACTCACCTGGGCGGCGACGACTTCGATCAGCGCGTCATCGACTGGATCGCCGAGGAGTTCGAGCGGACCGAGGGAATCGACCTGCGCAAGGATGCAATGGCGCTTCAGCGCCTCAAGGAGGCGGCGGAAAAAGCGAAATGCGAGCTGTCCTCCGCAGGCGCGACCGAAATCAACCTCCCCTTCATAACCGCCGACCAGACCGGGCCCAAGCATGTCCAGGCCACCCTCTCGCGGGCGAAGTTCGAGCAGCTGGTCGAGGACCTCGTGCAAAGGACGCGCGTCCCTTGCGAGCAGGCCCTGCGCGACGCCGAAATCAACGCCTCCGAGGTCGACGAGGTGATACTGGTCGGGGGCTCGACGCGCATGCCCAAGGTACAGAAGCTGGTGCAGGAGCTGTTCGGAAAGGAGCCGCACAAAGGCGTCAACCCGGACGAAGTGGTGGCGACCGGGGCGGGCATTCAGGCCGGTATCCTGTCCGGAGACGTCGATGACGTGCTGCTCCTCGACGTCACGCCCCTGTCGGTCGGCATCGAAACGCTGGGCGGCGTTATGACCCGCCTTATCGAGCGCAACACGACCATACCGACGAAAAAGAGCCAGGTGTTCTCGACAGCGGCAGACAACCAGCCCTCCGTCGAGGTTCACGTCCTGCAGGGGGAGAGGGAATTCGCCAGGGACAACCGCACGCTGGGGCGCTTTCACCTCGACGGGATCCCCGCGGCGCCGCGGGGCCTGCCCCAGGTCGAAGTGACTTTCGATATCGACGCCAACGGCATCCTCAACGTCTCGGCCCAGGACAAGGGCACCAACAGGGAACAGTCGATTCGCATCGAAGCTTCGAGCGGCCTGTCGCAGGAAGACATCGAAAGCATGCAGAAGGATGCAGAGGCGCATGCCGAAGAGGACCAGAAGCGACGCGAGCAGGTCGACAAACGGAACGAAGCGGATCAACTGGTGTACGCCAGCGAAAAGTCGCTCGGCGAGCATGGCGACAAGCTGTCGGCTGAAGACCGCAAGCCGGTGGAGGATGCGATCGCCGACCTCAAGAAGATGCTGGAAGAGGAGGGGGATACCGAGGCGATCGACGCCGCGGTCCAGAAGCTGAACGCCGCTTCTCACAAGCTGGCCGAGATCGTTTACCAAGAAGCCCAGCAGCAGGCGGGCGATGCGGCCCCCGCCTCCGACCAGGCGGCCGGAGGCGAAGCAGGGGGCCCCGGTGCTGGAGGTGAAGCCCGGGCATCCGGGGCCGTCGATGCCGACTACGAGGTTGTCGACGACGATTCCGAAAAGAAATAGCTGCCTGCGGAGGGGACTCGGATTGTGTCCTTCGGGTTGCCTGCCCGATCAGTCGATCGGCTGTGAATCAACGGCATCGGTCCTGAAGGGTGCGAGCGCAAGCTGGACGGACAACAGCAGGACGACCTGACGAGGACGCGCCATGTCAGGTGGGGCGGTGGTGGCCCTGCGGTTCAGGGGTGGAGCACGAGCTTGATCCCTTCCTGCTTCTCCATCATGTCGAAACCGCGATCCCATTCGGCCAGCGGCAGCTCGTGTGAGACAAGCTTCTCGCAGTCGATCACGCCCTGTTCCATCAGTTTCAGAGACCGCTCCCAGGCCGGCCGCCTCTGTCCGATCCCCCCGCTCACCTGCAGTTCCTTGTAGGCCACCTTCTCGAAGTCGACCTGCACCGGCTTCCCGGGCAGCCCCATCTGCGACACCTTGCCCCGTTTGCGCACCATGTCGAGAGCGAGGTCGATGGCCGGTGCCACCCCGGCGCATTCGACAACGACATCTGCGCCGTAGCCCCCGGTCAACTCGCGCGCCCGCCCTGCGACGTCGGTCCCGTCGACGACCGCGGTCTCATCGATCCCCAGCTCTTCGGCAAATCGGAGACGTTCGCGATCCCTGGAAGTGCCGCAAACCATCACCGTTCCACCCTCCGCCTTCGCTACCAGCGCCGAGAACAAACCGACCGGCCCTGGTCCGATGACGGCGACGAAGTCACCGGCAGCCACCCCCGCCTGTTCGATTACGGAGTGAACGCAGCACGCCAGGAGCTCGGTTACCGCCCCCGCCTTGAAGCTGACGTTGTCCGGCAGGCGATGGACAAAACGGGCGTTGACGTACGGGGCGAAGCAGCCGTTGTGGTAGTAGCCCATCACCCTGCGGCCAGGACAGAGGTTGTAGTGTTCGCTCAGGCAGTAGGAACAGCTGCCGCAGATCTCGATGCTCGGTTCACCCGTGACGCGATCGCCGATTGCCACCCCCTCGCCGACCCCGGCCCCTTTTTCGATCACGACGCCGCTGAACTCGTGGCCCATGACCACCGGGGTGCGGATGTTGTAGTTGATCGTGTCGTGCAGGATGTGCAGATCGGATCCGCAGATCCCGCTCGCCTTCACTTCGATCTTCACCTGCGAGGGCCCGGGAGGCTGCTCCTCGACGTCGCGAAGCTCCACGAACCCGCGGCCCCGCTGGTATTTGACAACTCCCTCCACCTTCCGGCTTTCCTCTCTCGACTACTGGGGTTGTACGAATTTCAGGCGGTCACCGGAGGCGATTTCCCCGTTGCCGATCATCACGACTCGAGATACGCGCGCCCCGACGACGTCGGCAACCTCGACCAAGCCCACGCTCACCAAGGTGTCCAGCTCTTTCTCGATTGCCCGCTCCGGCCCGGGGTAGATTTCGAAGCGGTACCCCCTGTGCACGGCGTTCTCGCTCCCGAGGTTGATGAATATCTCGTCGCCGTACACCGACAGGATCTTCGCCGGTTCGCTTCCCAGGCGAATGTTCCCCGGGCGAATCAGCTCGGAGAGCTTGTCCCCCACCTCGACGAGCGCCTGCACGGTTGCCTCACCTATGGGAGTGGCGCGGAATTCGTCGGAGCCGAACGCCATCTTGTCGAGATTGACGTACTGGAAGTCCTGCTCGCGCGGCTTGCCGAACAGGTCGAGTCCGAGGTCGCGGTCGGTCGTCTCCTTCTTCGAATACAGCCTTCCGAGCGTCGACAGGTCCCCTCCCCGCATTGCGCTAAGCTCCAGTTCGGCGATGCCGCTGAAGGATTTGTACCCGGCGAGGAGCGGATCTCCGACATGGAACCGTTCCATGTTGTAGTCGAGAACCGTTCCCTTCAGAAGGATGTCGGCGCGCAACAGAACGGCGACGCGTATAAGCTCCTCGTCGGGCCAGTGATCGCGCGCACCGCCTGCGACCTGCCGCACTGCGTCGTACGGAACGGAGCGCCAGACATCCTGCGAGCCCAGTTCCTCGGTCAGCAGGGCTGGAAGCTCGTTTTCTATATCCCACACACCTTCGCGAAATCCAGACTCGTCTTTCATCGGCAGGACGGCGATCCAGGGCTTTTTGCTTTTGGTCTCGGTCTCCTCCGCCGGCCTGCTTTGCAGGTAACGCTCAAGGGGGGTTTCCTGCGCCTCCTCCGGCTCGGTGGCAGCGGAATCGGGTTCGGGCACCGGTTTCGTGAGCGGTGCGCAGGAAATGAGGAAAAGGAGTGCGACTCGGAAAATGGCTGGGGTCGGGATATTCACTGTGGGCGGTCCAGAGGCAGGGTAATCGCTTGGAAACAAGGCCCCGTTCCCGAGGCTGTCAAACGGGATTCCCGCGCCTGGCTCCCCTGGAAAAAATGAACCGGTGCCGATCTGTCCGGGGGCTCCAAACCGGCTAGCCCCAAGTCAGGATGACGGCCATCGTTTCTCCGGGCCGGCCGTAAAGCAGGTCGAACGCCTCCTTGGCCTCGGTGAACGGGAAGCGGTGGGTGATCATCCGTTCCGTGGCGATGGCCCCGCTCTCCAGCAGGGACATCGCCTCCACCGAGCTCGCCTTCCTGGCATCGAGGTCGATGTACCCTCCCAGCAGCCGCCGGCCCTGGATCCGGTTGGAATAGAGGGGAAGCGGCTCGTTTTCGTACAGACCCAAAACGTGCAGAAGGCCACCCCGTTTCAGCATCTCCTGGGCCTGCTCGAAAGCCCGGACGCCGCCCGGTCCGCCAACCGCTTCGACGACGACGTCGGCCCCTTCTCCGGTGAGACCGCGGATCGCCTCGACCGGATCCTCCGCGGCGGCGGCGACCACCTCGTCGGCACCCAGGGCCCGCGCCAGGTCGCAGCGCAGCGGCAGCGCGTCGACGGCGATGATCCGGGGAGCGTACAGCTTCCTCGCGACCTGCATGCACAGGCTCCCCACCAGCCCCTGTCCCAGGATCACGAGGGTCTCCCCCCGGGCGATACCCGCCTCCTGCATCCACCGGACCGAGCTGGTCGTCAGCGGCCAGAAGGTAGCGGTCTCGAAGCTGACCCCGTCGGGAAGCGGGATGATGTCGCCGCTGTGGCGCTCGACGTCGACGACGACGTATTCGGCATGCGGCCGCACCGAAGCGATGCGGTCCCCCGCGGAGTACCCGTCGACCTCGGCGCCCACCTCGACGACGACGCCGGCCTGCGAGTACCCCATGATGGCCGGGTCGACAGGGCCCTCCCGGGTGTAGCGGGCGCCGATCTCCGAGCCACGGCTGATCAGAGTGCGCTGCGTCTTTACGCGGACCTCCGTGGGAGAAATCCGAGGAGTCTCCACTTCCTCGACGACGATGTTGTGCAGGCCCTCCGGTTTGGCTACACGCCTCATGATTCTCCTTTCCCGGCTCCCGGTTTCAGCACTTCCGGCGAAGAGTACGGGACGAAAGAACACCGATCGACCGCGTCTCCATGACCTTCGCAGTACCCCGGTATCTGGACCGACTTCGCGGGAGGGTACGTAGCCGGGGAACGGGCTCGCTCCTCCCTCGCGGAGAGCCGACCCATTCCTTCGGGACGTGACGTTCCATAGCGGCCGGTTGGTCGCTGATCCGCTTCCGGACGCGGGGATCACCCTTGCCGCCGTCCCCTTCCCTCATGCGGGATAGTCGGGGTGCTGACGGGTGTTGTCCGCTCGATCTAGGCGGGAAGCCACTGGCCCCGGTCGGCGCGAGGATGGGGGCCCGGAACGGCAATATCGATTTCAGCAAACAGATCCGGCAGGATGTTCCCTGCCGGATGCTGCCCCGGACCGTGTGTGCCCCCTACGCAACGATTCAGGCGTCAGTGCAGTGAATCACTGCCACTTCGCCGAAAGCGAGTTCCAACTGGAAGGTGCCGTTGACCAGGGCAAGTGGCCGTCCGGCGAGCAGATCCCGGGCCTCGTCTACCTTCCAGCGCAACCCCACCGTCGTCCTCGCGGTCCGCTCTTCGAGGTTCAACAGAAACACCAGCGACCCGCCGCGTCTGGACTGGCGCCGGTACGCGACCACGCGGTCCCCGCCGATATCGAACCGGGACTCGACCCCGGCCTCCCTGGCGATGGCCAGGGCCACGCTCTCATCGACCACCGGGACCGGCGAGGGCCCGCCCGGCTGCCCGGTCACGGTGGAGGAGCCGGTCGCCGCCAGGGAGACGCCGTACCAGGTCATCCGTTGGCCTGCCGACTGCACCCCGACGACCCGGCCTCCGATAGTGCCGACGGCCTCCATGCCGCTGCCCGGCTCGATGATGCAGTACGAGGTACCCGCGGGCAGCCGGAATTCTCCGTATGGGGTTGCAAGGAGGTTTCTTGCCGCTGCGACATCCTGCTCGTTGACCATGTCGAGGTCGGCGATGCGGCAGTCGATCAGGTCGCCGAGCCCATCGGGAGGACTGAAGCTCCAGTGTCCCTTGCCGGCGAAGGTGGCGAAGTACCCGTCGGCCAGGAGGCGCGGCCCCTGCTCGTCCTCGAGCACTCCCCGCAGCCGCGCCAGGGCCTCCTCCTCCATGACCGCAAAGTTGGGAAGGTACACCAGCCCGTACCCGGACCAGTCCGTCTTCGCGGTGACGAGATCGACGGCGACGCTGTGAGGCCACAGCGCCCGGTACATGCCCCGGTGGTGCTGGAGGAACTTGAAGCCGGCGTCGTTGAAGTCGAAAACCTGGTGGCTGCTGCCGCTGTAGGCGATGGCCATGTCGGAGCGCGGGATCGACAGCGGCAAGTGGTCGGAGATCGCATCGATCTGCGCGATCGTCCGCTCCGCGGCGGCGAAGCGGACGGTCGGGCCGCCGTCGAGTGCCATGATGCTGAGCCCGGGAGCCTCGAAGGTCATGTACTCGGGCCGGTACTGCCAGAACATGGCGCCGGCACCCCCTTCGATTAGGGTCAGCCAGATGTGCATGGCCGACTCTTCACCGATCGTCATCTTCTCGCGCGGCATGAGGCCGCCGACGAAGCTGCCGTAGATCTCCTCGTTCCACCAGCGGCCGTCCCGCCCCATGGGGCGGCACCAGTGAAAGCCGTAGGCCTCGCAGGCCAGGCTGTACGGATCGCCGCTGGTCAGGCGGTCCGCCGAGTGGTGGGACAGCCCCCAGCTGTCGATCGCCGGACTCACTGTTTCGTGGTGGGGCATCGGGTAGGAGCCGCCGTGCGAGCGCTGCTCGTGGCGGCCGTCGAGCTCGTCGACGAGGGCGGCCATCCAACCGAGGTGGTCGGCCATGTTCTCGCAGTGGAACTGCCTGTACAACAGCATCTCGACGATGGCGGCGTTGCTGCGCGGCGGTTGCACGTCTTCCCAGGAGCGGTAGCGACGCAGCAACTTCTCGTTGAGCTCGTCGAGGGTATAGCGCCGGTACAGCCAGTCCTTGTACTTGGCGATTGTGTAGTCGTTGTACGGCGGGTACGGCTCGGGCGCCGTCCAGGCCGCGGCATAGCCGATCCCGTCCCAGGTGCCCCAGATACCCATCGCCTCGTGGTCCCTGTAACGCGGCACCAGCTGGCGCAGGTAGCGTTCGACGTACACCCGCCACATCGGGTGGTCGAAGTTGTGGGTCATGCTGCCATGGGGAGAAAAGTCCCCGGCCACGTCCTGCTGCACGCTGCCGTCCCGCCAGACAGCGCGCATGTCGGGGTGTTCGCGCAACATCCAGGCAGGGGCGGCCATGTGGGTGCCCAGAGGAGTGTCGAGCCACACCTTGAGCCGGTATTTCGCGGCCGTTTCGAACAGCAGGTCGAGGTCGTCGAACTCGTACCGGTTCGGGAGCGTCTCGACCCAGTTCCAGCTGTACCAGACACGCACGATGCTCATGCCCGCGGCGCTTATGCGGCGAAAGTCGGCGTCCCAGAATTCCTGGGTCGGGGTCGGCGGGCGGTAGTACTCGGTGCCGACGGGAAACGGTTTTTCGAATGTGGCCCCGTACTCCTTGTCCCTGCTGCGCAACTGCATCCAGGAGTTGTCCGCGATCACCGCCTTCCCCATGGCTAGTCTCCCGGTGCAGTTGCCAGCAGGCCGCCGTCGACCGCCAGCGATACCCCGGTTATGCAGGCTGCGGCAGGAGAGCAGAGAAAGGCGACAGCGCGGCCGATATCCTCCGGGGTGCCGCGCCGGCGCAGAGGCACCGAAGCGTACAGATCCTCCTCGATGCTTCCCCGTTCCGGCGGGGGCGTGCCGATCGTGTGGGTCGTGTCCATGTGGCCGGGCATGATGGCGTTGCAGCGGATACCGTGCTCGCCGAGGTCGACGGCCATGCTCTCGGTGAGGCGCAGGACGCCGGCCTTGGCAGCGCCGTAGGGGGTGTCTTCCTTCCAGGCGCGCACCCCGTGAACGGAGGAGGTGCTGACGATGCAGCCCCCGTCCCCCTGTTCCACCATTGCCCGGGCAGCCTGCTGGCTGCACAGGAAGAATCCCTTCAGGCCGATATCGAGATTGGCATCCCAGTTCTCCTCGGTGAGCTCGAGAAACGGCTGTCCGGTGCCGCCGTAGGGGTTGTTCACCAGTATGTCGATGCGGCCGAAGCGTTCGAGGAATGCGGCGAACATGCTCTCGACCCGGGCGCTGTTGGAGATGTCGCCGGCAAAGAACGCGGCTTTGCGGCCCCGCTCGTCGATCAGGCGCAGGGTCTCCAGGGCGTCGGCGTCTTCTTCGAGGTCGTTGATTCCGACATCGCAGCCCGCCTCCGCCAGCGACAGGGCGATCCCCCTGCCGATGCGGCGCCGGCCGCCGGTCACGAGTGCTTTCTTTCCTTCCAGGGAATGTGGATCTGGCATCGTATGCTCCTTCGGTTTGGTGGCGCAGAACGCAATTTCGCTATTTTCAGATGATGGTTTGCCAACAATCCAAGCCTGACAATTCTCGAGTTCACAGAAACGCCGGAGCCGACATGAAAACCACCGACGAACATCTCGAGTTCTTCAAGGAAGAAGGGTACGTCGTTGTCGAAGGGGGACTTACCGACGCCGATTTCGAACCCCTCATCCAGGACCACATCGCCATCGTCGACGGGATCGCCAGGGACCTTCACGCCCGCGGGGAGATCGACGATCTCCACGCAGAGGAGCCATTCGAAACCCGACTTGCCCGGCTTGGCGAGGACTCCAAGAAAGTCGACGGCTGTCCCGATATCGGCGTCACTCGCCGCCGCGCCACCTTCGAGTTCCTGCGCAACGAGAACCTCGTCGATCTCATCGAGCCCTTTATCGGTCCCGAAATCAGCTGCAACGCGGTTTCTCACGTGCGCCCGAAGATGCCGTCGACGGACGTCATCTTCCATCAGGACGCCGTATTCACCACCCAGGAAGCTGCCGGGATCCTGCAGGTGACGGTCTGGGTGCCCCTCGTCAACGCCACCGAGGAGAACGGCTGCCTCCAGGTTCTGCCCCGCGTGCACCGCAACCGCATGGTCTACTGGACCTACCACCACGACCTGCCCGATGTCGAGAAGGTGACGCTGCCGATGAAGAAGGGGGACGTGCTGTTCGTGCACAAGCTGACCCCGCACGGCTCCGGCCCCAACAACACCGACGGCGTGCGCTGGAGCATGGATCTGCGCTACCAGAAGGCCGGGGAGCCCTCACCGCGGCCGGAGTGGCCCAGCAGCGTGGTTCGCAGCCGTCGCGACCCGGGGTCGGAAACCCGCTACGAGGACTGGCGCGACCAGTGGGCAGCGGCCCTCGAAAGGACTCCGAAACAGATCCACTACGAACGGCCTTCGCAACCCCTGCCTTTTTCCGGGGAGATGTATTTCGCTTAGCGGTAGAGAACTCATGCGGACGGTTACCTCCCCGGCGGCCTGCCTGAAAGCGGATTGCCCTGATCTTCCCTTGCCCCGCCCGACCACCCCGCCTCCCGGTCCCCTTTCTCCCTGAATTTACGAAGGCTGGCGCGGTTTCCGGGTTCCTTCCGCAATCGGCCGGATGCGGATTGTAGCCATCGCCGATCCCCGGCCACAAGCCGCGGCAGATGTCCTGAATCCCTGCGGATCGCCTCGTCGTGAAGAAATCCACCCTCGTCATCCTGATCAGCGCGGTCACGGTCGCCATCTCCATGGGAGCCAGGCAGTCCTTCGGCCTGTTCCTGCAACCTGTGACGGAATCCCTGTCGACGGGCAGGGAGACCTTCAGCCTCGCCATGGCCCTGCAGAACATCCTGTTCGGGCTGCCGATCGCCGGCATGCTCGCCGACCGCATCGGCCCGCGCCGGGTAGTGGCCTCCGGGGCTCTGCTGTACACCGCCGGCTTCGTCCTCCTCGCCGTCGCTACCGGTCCCTGGCTCACCTTCCTCTCCCTCGGGGTCCTCGTCGGTTTGGCTCTCAGCGCCACGTCCTACGTCGTCCTTCTCGGCGCCGTCAGCCGGGTGGTCCCGGCCGAAAAGAGGGTCACCTCCTTCGGCATCGTAACCGCTGCCGGTTCCTTCGGCACCTTCGCCCTCGTCCCGCTGATCCAGTGGCTGATCGACACCGTATCGTGGCAGGCCACCCTGCTGTACGGCGCCGCCGTGGTCGCTGCCATCGCCTTCTTCGCACTCGGATTCCCTCCGGCATCGCATGCCCGGGAGGGTACCCGCACCTCCGACCTCGAGGACAACTTTTCCCGCCTCCTGTCACAGGCGGGCAAGCATTCGGGCTACCTGCTGCTGAACGCCGGTTTCTTCGTCTGCGGATTCCATGTCGCTTTCATTGCCACCCACCTGCCGGCCTACCTCGGCGATCACGGGCTACCCGAGATGGCCGCTGCCGCCGCCCTCGCCCTGATCGGGCTGTTCAACATGGGGGGATCCTATCTCTTCGGCCGGCTCGGGGATCGCTACCGCAAAAAATACCTTCTCAGCTTCCTCTACTTCGCCCGGGCCCTGGTCATCAGCGGCTTCCTGGTGGTGCCCGTCACCACGGCGACCGCCCTGATCTTCGCCTGCGCCATCGGGTTTCTCTGGCTGGCGACAGTGCCGCTGACCAGCGGTACCGTCGCCCAGATCTTCGGACCCGCCAGGCTCTCGTCGCTCTATGGGATCGTCTTCTTCAGCCACCAGGTCGGTGGATTCCTCGGGGTCTGGCTCGGAGGCCGCATCTACGATGCCACCGGATCGTACGATGCTGTCTGGGTCGGGGCCATCGTTCTCGGGGTCGCGGCCGCGATCGTCCACCTGCCGATCAGGGACCGGGCCCTGGTCAGCCTGCCGGCGGCGCCTGCATCCGCCTGACGGCAGGGCCCGGAAGTGCTTATCATTTGGTGAAACAGGAAGAGTGACTGCCCGACACCCAGCACTTCTGGGGATGGAGAAGGAGATGCCGGAGCGCAGACAGAAGGTGATGATTCTTTACTTGTCCTACTCGGCGCTAGACAGCCCGGTCAAGGGATGGACCTTCTACGACGGCACCGGAAAAGAGCACCACACCACCGGCGACAGCAGCGAACCGCCGTACGAAACCGGCCTCGACGCCCTGCTCGACGGGTGGAGGGTGATCCAGTTCCCGCAGTTGATCCCTCCCTACCCCGACACCGAGTACACCACTTCGTTTCAAAAGAACGAGTTCATCTTCGAGAAACTGGAGGAGATCGACTGATGGTCGAAAAAAAGTACCTGCTCAACTCGAGTCAGATGGCTGAATTCGTGGCCCGCGGCGTGCTTCAGTTGGACGAGATCGTACCCGGGGAGATCAATCGGGCGGTGATCGCCGAGATCGACGGCGGCGGCATCGACAGCCAACCCGCCGGCACCCCGTTGTCGAAATGCTACCCCGACCCCTCTCCTGTCGGAAAGATGCTGAGGATGCCGGAAATACACGGGATCATCCAGAGCCTGGTCGGAGAAGACCCCCTGTTCGACCATCAGGCCGTTCACGTCCGCCAGCCGAACGAAGGCCATGCCCAGGGGCTGCACGGCGACTCGATCATCGACATGCGCATGCACTTCGACATCCAGTTGATGTACTTCCCCCACGACGTGCCGTTGGAAATGGGCGGCACCATGCTGCTTCCGGGAAGCCATTTCCGCCGCGTCAACGAGCTCGACGTCGGCCGCTACCAGAACTTCCTCGGACAGCTGCCGATGGTGTGCAAAGCGGGCACCCTGGCGGTCGTCCACCACGGCATCTGGCACTGCGGCCGGCAGAACAAGACCGACCGGGTCCGTTACATGTTCAAGATCCGCCTGAACCCCACGGTGCGGCAGCTGCGACTGTGGAACACCGATGACCTCGATGAAGGGGGAGGGCCGGAAATCATCTACGGCGGTTCGAGCCACAGAGAGGACAGCATCCCGACGATCCTCAACCGGCAGGAGCCCTGGTTCGAGGCGGCCGACGGGCGTCTCGAGATCGTCAACAGGATCAAGCTGTGGCGATTTCTGACCGGCGACGGGAATTTCGACGCCCACTATTGGATGACGAGGCTCGAGAACATGCCGGAGAACCTGTCCGAAGCAGCCTGATCCCCCCAGCTGTCAGTGGCTACGGGGGCATCCGCCCCCTCGGTACGAACCCGGACTTACGCGTTCGGGCTCTTCCCGGCAAGTCGTTCATCCTCGACCGCCAGCCACTCCCCGTAGTCTCTCGGCACGGTCCTGGATCGCCGAGGCCGTGTTCCCGGCGCCAGCGCAGCAGGGGATGACTCCGGTTTCTGCGGCATTTCCATTCGACGGCCGTATGCGGCAGACTCGAACAGCCCCATGATGATCTTCAACACGTGCAGTCCTTCGCCACCGCTGCATTCGTGGTCCCGCCCCCTCGTCGGGAGCTGACACGTACTCTTCCCCAAATCAGAAATCCTCGAACTCCGCCGGCCCCTCCGGGTCGAAGCCGGCAGGCAGCACGGGGTCGAGTTCCTCCCATTCACGGCCGCCGGGAGTGTAGTACGGTGTCGGCAGGTAGAGCGCGTTCCGCTCCCTTTCCCTCCAGGCCCGTGTTTGTGGGCATCGAGGGAAAGGGAGCGCCCGTGGTCGCAACCCATCCTGTACCTGGCATCCGGATATAAGGGATTTCTACCGCATGCGAGCCGATCCCCAGGGACGGGGTCGCGAGGCTCCACCCGCGGCGTTGGTCGCAGGAGAAGGATTCCCGTAGGTTGCCCTGGACAACCCATACCCAAACCAGAGGAGACAGGATGGCCTGCTACATATACGTCTCGATCATGGATGAGGACAGGGTCGCCGCCTACTCCATGGATGGTGAAACCGGCGCCCTCGACCTGGCTCACCAGACCCCCCTTGGAGGTGGACCTGCTGCCATCGCCATCGAGCCGGGAAAACGGGTCCTCTACGTGGTCCAGCGCAGGGCCAGCCGGTTCGCGAGCTTTGCCATCGACCCGCGCGACGGATCCCTGGATCTTCTCGGAACCATCGCCGAAGAGTCGGATTCCGTGTACGCGACTTCCGACGCCACCGGCAGGTTCATGCTCACCTCGAGCAACGGTGGCGCCCGTGCGAGCAGCTATCGCGTCGGAGAAGACGGGGCCCTGATCGCCCCCGCGGCCTGTACGGTCCATTCGATTCGGGGAGCGCATTCGGTCCAGGTACACCCCAACAACCGGTACGTGTACGTTCCCCACTGCATTACCCAGAACGCCATCTTCCAGTACACCTACGACGGCGAGACCGGCGAGATCGCGCTGCAGGATCTCGGCGTCCTCGTCCCCCCTGCGAGGACCGGCCCGCGGCACATCCGCTTCCATCCCCGTCTCGAGGTGATGTACACGACCGATGAGCAGGGGAGCAGCATTTCGGCATACCGCGTTGCGGAGGACGGCCGCCTGTCGCCACCCTTTCAGACGATCTCGACCTTGCCCGCCGATTTCGACCGGGGCGGGAACACCACCTCGCAGCTGCGAGTTCACCCTTCGGGGAAGTTCCTCTACGCTCCCAACCGCGGCCACGATTCGGTTGCCTGCTTCGCCATCGATCCGGTTTCCGGGGAACTCACCCTCATCTGTCGCGTCCCGACCGAACCCCACGTGCGCGGGTTCGACATCGACCCGCTAGGGAAGTTCGTCTTCGCAGCCGGCGTCGACAGCGGCAGGATGTCGGCGTATGGAATCGACCGCGGTTCGGGGGAGCTCGCTTTCCTCGACAGCTACGAGGTGGGAGAGAATCCGATGTGGGTTCTTGCCGCGGAGCTGTAGCCTGGGGACGCGAATTCCTGAAGATTGAGGAATGCCCACTCCAGGCGGATCCGCCTTGACCGCACCTGCGGCAACCCCTTTATGTTCGGCAAGAAGGGCACCCCACAGATGACGACTTCATCCGATCCACTCCCCGGCATGGAAAGAGGGACCACCCTCCACCGGTTCATTACGGAAGAGCAGCGCCGGTTCCCCGAGGCCAGGGGAGGATTCTCCGAGCTGTTGCTGGCCCTGGCCATTGCCGGAAAACTGATCGCCCGCGAAGTCAACAAGGCGGGGTTGGCGCAGGTGATGGGCCTGACCGGACGCGTCAACGTCCACGGCGAGGAAGTCAAGCACATGGACGAGTTCGCCAATTCCACGATAATCCATGCCACCGACCACACGGGCCACCTGGCCGGCATGGCGTCCGAGGAGATGGACGACGTCTACACCATCCCCGCCAGGCATCCAAGCGGCGATTACCTCCTCGTCTTCGATCCCGTGGACGGCTCTTCCAACATCGACGTCAACGTCAGCATCGGCACGATATTCTCCATCTACCGCCACAGGCGCAAAGGGAGAAGGCGGCGCCCCACCGAAAGGGACTTCCTCATGCGGGGTACCGACCAGGTGTGCGCCGGCTACATCATCTACGGTTCGAGCACGATGCTCGTTTACACAACCGGGAGGGGAACCCACGGATTCACCCTCGACCCGACCCTCGGCGAGTTCCTGCTCTCCCACCAGAAAATCCGCATCCCCTCTCGAGGCAAGATCTACAGCGTCAACGAGGGAAACGCCGACAAGTGGTTTCCCGGAGTCCGAAACTACATCAGCAGCCTGAAGGCCAACGACAAGCCCAGGGGCCGCCCCTACTCGGGGCGCTACATCGGTTCCCTGGTGTCCGATTTCCATCGCAACCTGCTCAAGGGGGGGATCTTTCTCTACCCGGGCGATCGCGAATCGGAAAGCGGCAAGCTGCGGCTGCTGTACGAGGCGGCACCGCTGGCTTTCGTCGTCGAGCAGGCCGGCGGATGCGCCTCGACCGGAACCACGCGCATACTCGACCTGGTGCCGGACAGCCTCCACCAACGCACTCCCCTGATAATCGGCAGCGCCGACGACGTAGCCGAAGCAGAGGCCTGCATGCAGTCGTAGCCAGCCCCGAGACCGGGACTGGTTCGATTCTGCCGACATTTCCTGCCACTGCGTTGAAGCGATCGGCCCAGGTGCCAGGCCGGACAGCCGGCCGGCCGGAGATCCGAACAGGAGAAAGAAGAATGCCAGAGACCGAATACCGGCACCGTACCGACAGCGTCGAGGTGAAATTGCGCCTCCTGGAGACTGCACACCGGGAGGGCAACATCGATGTCGCCATGTCGCTGGCCGAGTCGATCAAGGAGACGCTGACCTTCGAACGCCAGCGGCACCTGTCCGGCCATGGCAGCGGCGAAGCGGCCCCCTCCCCGGCTTCGAGCTTCGGGCGCGTGGCGGGGCTGCCGGACCCGTGGGAGGACTGGGCGCGGGGATGGGCCTTCTACAAGGTCCTGGAGATCGCCGAGAGCGCCGGCCTGGAAAGATCGAGGGAGCCTGTCGAGAGCGTCGTCGAATTTGCTGCCGACCAGGTAACCGATCTGCGACGCGAGCTTCGCGTCGCCAGGATCGATGACGAAAGCGGGACCCTGCGCGAGGTGCCGAGCCAGGTCTGTCGGGAGGTGTTCGACGGCGAGGTGCGAAGCTGCCGGCTGCTGCTCCAGGTCGATCTGCCGGCCAACAGCCGCGGCCGGTACCTGATTCTGTACGGCAACCGCGACGCCGAGTTGCCGGAGTACCCTACCGACTTGGCGGTCAGCGGCGAGGAGTTCGGCCTCAGCATCGCCAGCAACCACTTCACCGCCCACCTTTCCGCCCAGAACGGCCAGCTGCAGCGGCTGCAGTTCAGACGCGGCTTCGGGATCGTGCCCTACGGCGCCCCCTTGGAGCTGTACACCGGGGGAGAAGGGCACGGCGAACCTCCGGGAATCGACTGGGGCCACGACTACATGGGCTCCGGCAACTACCAAAAATTTCGCGTAACCGGGTGGTCCCGCTGCCCGAACTACGAGGTGATTCGCGGCCCCTTGTGCGTGCAGGTGCGCCGCTGGGGGTTTCCTCGCTCTTCCCTGCACCCGGTGTTTACGCCGAGCCGGCTGCACATGGACCTGACCTACACCTTCTACGCCGGGCTCCCCTGGTTCCTCAAGGAGAGCCGCATGGATGCGCTGGCGCGCTTCGAGACCAACGTGGTGCGCGACGACGAGTGGCTGTTCTACGGGATGCCGTTCAGCGACTCCGTCTGGATCGACCGCGAGGGGATTCTGCACGAAGGGGAAGTGCCAGTTTCCCACGAGAACGACCAATGGGGCGTCGGGTTCTTCCGCCGCGAAAGCCGCGACGCTTTCATAGCCCTTTGGCTGGAGCATCGGTCGAAAAACTGCGGCCCCCTGAACCACAGCGGTCCTCCCAACCTCAGCTATTTCGGCCGCGGCCAGATCTGGTGCCGCGCCCCCATCCACGGCAGGACGGATTTGCAGGAGGGGTCGGCGCTCTTTCAAAGAACGCATACTTCGCCTCGCACTACCCGGAGGAGAACGGCCGCGAAATGGTACAGGACCTGCGCCGTCGTCTGCTGAACCCGCTTTCGGTTTCGGAAGGAGAGCTACCTGAGGTGAAGGCAACCGCCAACGGAAGGTTGGGGCGCCCGGGCGAGACCGGCCTGACCCATGCCGGCGCCGCCGACCATGCGCTCAAACGCTCTGTATGGGAGGCCCTGCGCCAGGTCGAAGACGATCAGCTGATGGCGATCGACAGCAACGTGGTCGACATGGGGTACATCTACGATCTGCGGGTCGACGACGGAGTGGCCAGGATCCTGATGACGATGCCGCACCGCGGCCGCCCGAAGTACCAATTCATCGGCAACCCGATCCGCGACCGCGTGCTCGCCGTGGACGGGGTACGCCAGTGCATCGTCGACTTTACCTGGGAGCCGGAGTGGACCTCGGCTCGCCTGACCCGGACCGGGGCCAGGGCACTCGGCATGTAAAAAAAACCCCGCCGAGCATGGCTCGACGGGGTCGGAACTTCTGATGTGGCAGGTGCCTACTCGGCGGCCGTCGCCTTGACCTCCGCCCAACTCACCGCTTCGACAGCGGTGGTGGTCTCGGGAACGACCAGGCTTGCAGTCGTCATCGGCGACGAAACCCACTCGCCGTGGACATCCATGTCGGCGGTGACGCCCCAGCCCGTGGGCTCGGAATCCCCGGTCCCAAAGACCGCGCGCTGCATCTCGCTGTCGAGCAGGGCATCCACCGTCCCCAGCGGCACGAAGGAAACCCGTGGCTCGTCGAGCTCGACGACCTCTCCACTGGGACCGACCTGGTAGTCGACGAAAATCTCCCAGTAAATCGTGTAACGCGTTGCGTCTTCGACCGACTCCCACGAAACCAGCATGAACTGATCCTGGTGGCTTCCGTAGGGTTGGACGGTGGCCTGGGATGGCGCCAGAACGTCGGAACTCGGGCACTGCCCCCAGGCCGCGCTCGCGAAGGCGAGAGCGACGCCTGCCATCAGCATCCGCTTCTCCATGAGTTTACCTCCTTGAAGAGAGGATACCATCTAGTGTTGTGTCGCAGAGATTCGTTCGCAAAGTCTCTTGATTTTCGCGAGGATGGAATCGGCCGTAGCCGTCCACACGAAAGGGTGTGCGTTGGCGTTCCATTTGGCCGTGTAGCGTTCGATGCGCTCGATGAGCTCCGACACCTTGCGGAACGAGTCCCGGCGAACCGCCTGGCGGGTAAGGATATTGAACCAGATCTCCACCTGATTGAGCCACGAAGCATAGGTGGGGGTGTAGTGAACGTGAAATCGGGGACGCCGTGCCAACCATCGCTTGACCTTGGCATGCTTATGCGTGGCGTAGTTGTCGACGACGAGATGAATATCGAGGTCAGCGGGGACGTGGGCCTCGATGTGGCGCAGGAACTGAAGGAACTCCTGGTGACGATGACGGGGCTTGCACTGGGTCATCACTTCCCCGGTGGCTACGTCCAAGGCGGCAAACAGGGTGGTGGTGCCATGGCGCTTGTAATCGTGCGTAATCCCTTCCACGTATCCCAGTCCCAGGGGCAGCATGGGCTGACTTCGTTCCAACGCCTGGATCCGGCTCTTCTCGTCGACGCACAGCACCAGGGCGTGCTCGGGGGGATTCAGGTACAAGCCGACGATATCCCGTACTTTGTCGACAAAGAAAGGATCGGTGGAAAGCGTGAAGTGCTTGTGTCGATGGGGCTGCAAACCATACGTGCGCCAAATGCGATGAACCGCGTCCTTGGTCAAGCCGGTTTCTTCGCCCATGGAGCGCACCGACCACTGTGTTTCGTCTTTGGGCTTGGTCTTCAGGGTCTTGTATACCACCTCGGCTACCTGTTCATCCGTACTCGATCGTGGCGCCCCTGAGCGCAGCTCATCATGCAAGCCCGGGAGCCCGTTTTCGAGAAAGCGCCGGCGCCACTTGCCGACCGTAGCACGCGTCACACCCACGGCGGCGGCGACGGCTTCATTGGGCCAGCCTTCTGCGGCCAGCAGACTAATCTCGGCTCGCCGCACCAACCCGTGGGAAAGGCTCCGGGATTTGGCCATCGATTCCAATCGTTCCCGGTCCGACGGACTCAGCTCTAACGGCGGTAATGGACGCCCCGTCACCATAGGTCTCTCCTTTCAGAAAGGGGATAAGAGAAACCTACGGCACCTTCAATTGTTTGTACAGTTAATTATACGACAGGACACTAGCATAACGGTACCACTGTTTCCCCCGCATTCCAAGTTGTTTCATTCCTGCCCTGTTTTGGACTAGCCTGTAGCGGCATGGACCGGCGGCGATCATGGTAAGGTGTCGACCGCCTGATGGCACGCCGACAGTCGCGAAGGGATGCTACCTCCGGGTCCTGGCCATCGCCCTGCTTGCCCTCGCATCCCTGCCCCTGACACTATTTGGATAGGCCGTCCCCGGTTCTATCTTTCTGCTCATGACTCCCTCCTGCCTGGCCCATTGCCTGACCGATTCGGAGCGCGCCGAGTTCGAGGAACAGGGCTACCTCGTCGTTCCGGACGCCCTGCCGTCCGACCGCACCGAGGCCCTCCGGCATGCCTGTGACCGCCTGGTCGCCGCAAAGCAGCGCGCCTATGGATTCGGGCCGCACGACCCCATCGACATTCCCGACATCATCGGCCAGAACCCCCTGTTTCTCGACCTGATCGACTGGGAGACCACCTTCCCCAAGGTCTGGGGAATACTCGGCTGGAACATCTGCATCTACCACTCCGGCCTGTTGGTGACCCCCCCGGGCGACCCGGACCGGCGGCGATCGGGCCCCACCGTGGCCTGGCACCAGGACAGCATGCGGGTTAACGACGAAATCGAGGCGACGCCGCGCCCACGGCTTTCCATCAAAGTCTTCTTCTTCGTCAGCGACATGTCCGGGACCGGCCGCGGCAACACACTTATCGTCCCGGGATCGCACCTGCACGACGAAATCGACGTTCCCGAAGACGGCCGCTCCAGCCCGGAGGGGGCGATTCCCCTGTGCGTGCCGCCCGGCACCTCCGTCATCATCGACCGCCGCATCTGGCACAGCCGCAGCGTCAACAGCTGGCACGAGACGCGCAAGATGCTGATGATGGGCTACAGCTACCGCTGGCTGCTGCCCAAGGACGACATGACCGTCCAACACCTCTACCCAGGGCTCGACTCGATCCGGCGGCAGCTGCTCCGCGACAACCCGAGCAACAACAGCGCGTACGCGCCAGAAAAGGGCGAAGCCCCGCTGCGGGAATGGCTTGAGGAGCACCACCCCGCCGACGCCGCATGGACATCGGGAAATCGGCGCCGGCAGTCCTACGTCCCGGCCATGCCCGGGGTCAAGGCGGCCCGGTGATCCCCGGCGGGCAATCCCGGCACTGCCTCGACAAATCGAAATAGGAAATGGCAACGGCAAACGGTTGGACCAGAGTAGCGGCTTTGAAAGAGATAGAACCGGGAGGCGCCAAGGCCGTCCGGGTCGGCCAAGGGCGCAGCATCGCCCTATTCAACGTCGAGGGCCGCATTTACGCCACCGACAACCAGTGTCCCCACATGGGATACCCGCTGACGCGCGGGGCGATCCGCAACGGCGTTCTCACCTGCGACTGGCACGGACGCCGCTTCGACCTCGAGGGGGGCGGCTGTTTCAACAACATGTGCGACGACCTCGAGGTGTTTCCCGTAGAGGTTCGCGGCGAGGAGGTCTGGATTCGCCCGGGAGATGGGGCCTACCGCCGCAGGGAGCAGCACCTGCGGCTGCTGCGTGAAGGACTACTGCACGAGGACCGCTGGACGATCTCCAAGGCCATGGCCCTGATGCTGCGCGGACGGGTACCGGAAAGCGACATCGTCGCCGTCATCCTCAGGCATTTCGGCAGACACGTTGCCAGCTCGCGGGGCGCCGGCGCCGGCGTCGATCTCGCCCGCTTCGTCAACGGGATAGCCATCGGCCGCCGCTACGACGGCGAGGACCGCCTGATGGCGCTGGCCACCGCGGCCACCTGCGTCGCCGGGGAAGCGTCGGAGCGCCTCGAGGTGGTCGTCCTGCCGGAGCCGGTCACCTGGGACCGCATCGCCAGTTGGGTGCGGCTCTTCTCCCGCAACGGCCAGGATAACCGCATCGAGAGGTGCCTTTTCACCGCGCGGCTCAAGGGGGACGAGGGCCGCATCCTTCCGCTGCTGTACGAATGCGCCGCGCAGCCCGGCTTTCTCGGATTCAGCGACAATCTCCAGACCCTGGGGTACCTGACCGAGCTGACCCAATCCTTCGGCTGGGAAGCGGCCTCCGAGCTCACCCTGAATCTCGGCTCCAAGACCGTCGGCCAGCGGCGGGGCGAGCCGCAGCTGTTCAAGCGGGACGCCATCGACAAGATGATCTCCCTCAGACAGGCGATCGACAGCGCCGCGGAAAGCGATCGCACCCGGATCGAATACGACGAAGATGCCCTGGTTGAAGCGCTGTTGAGCGTCGACATCGATCGCTCTTTCGACGGGGTCGCCACGGCCCTGGCCTCCGGGGTCCGCCTGGAACGCCTGATCACCACCTTTGTCCTGCTCGCCGCCGACCGCATGGCCCGAACTCCCGTCAACGTCGATGCCGGCTGGGGGTGTCTGACCCAGGAACTGAATCTCGCCCGGTCGCTGCGAACCGCTCAGGCCGAAGCTGGAGATCGCGTCGCCGTCATGGGTCTGTTTCACCTCGCCTGGCAGCTGTTCGACGATCGCTGGCTCAACATCTCAAGGCACCCCCTGAGCGCAACCCCGGAGCCGGCGCGGGAGCACGCCTGGGCAACCGAGGAGGCCGGCATCGCCGCCATCACCGGCTCGGTGGAAACCCTGCAGGTCGCCCAAGTCGGCGACCAGGTCCACGCCTATCTGCATGCCGGTTTCGACGGCAGTCGGCTTCTCCATGAGCTAGGGCGACTGATTCTCTGGAACGACACAGGGCCGCAGCTGCTGCCCACGCTGCGCACCATCTCGGAGGAGTGGGAGGCGGGCGGCTCCGGTGACCCTGCGGCCGGGTGCGGACATCCCTCGAGGCCCCAGCTGCTGGTCGCCCTCGCCCGCTACGCCACCGACATCCGCACCAACGCGGAGAGCGGATCGGCCACGACCACGGCGATGCGGTTCGCCGAGGGCCGCACCACCGTAGGCGTCTTCGACGATTGAAGAGGAGATCATGATGAAGGACAGCTTCGCGAGGGTTGCCGACCTCGCCGAGGTCGAGGAGGGAAAGCCGAAAGCGGTGCGGGTGGATGGGCACAGCGTCGCCCTGTTCCTTCACGACGGCGAGCTGTATGCGACCGACAACCAATGTCCCCACATGGGCTACCCCCTCACCAGGGGGATCGCCCGCGGAGGCGTCCTCACCTGCGACTGGCACGGGTACAGCTACGACATGGCGGGCGGTGGCTGCTTTACGGGGGGCTGCGACGATCTCGACACCTTCCCGGTGCAGGTGCGGGACGGGGCTGTCTTCGTCGACGTGGCCAGTGGCGGCTCGAAGCGCCCCGACGCCCACTTCCTGCTGCTGCAGGAGGGTCTCAACAACGGCGACAGCTGGACGCTGTCGAAGGCGATCGCCATCCTGCTGGCCAAGGGTGTGTCTGAGCGGGAAACCCTGGAGCTGATCGTGCGCCACATGGGCGGGCACATCACCACCCACCGGCACGAGAACGGGGGCCACGACGTCGCCCAGTTCGTCAACGGGTTGAACGTGGCGCGGCGCTACGAGCCGGAGGACCGCCTGATCCCCCTGATGATGGCAGCCTCGGCCGCCGCGGGAACGGCGGGGGACCGCCCTCAGGTGGAACCTCTGCCGCCGCCGGTCGACTGGCCGAAGCTCGCCGGATGGGTTCGCTTCTTCGCTTCCGACAAGATGCCTGAGGGGATCGAGAAGTGCCTGATAACCGCGCGCCGCCTGCGGGGTCACGACGGCGCCATCGTTCCCCTGCTGCTGGAGTGCGCGGTGCTGCCCCACTTCCTGGGGCAACAGGACAACCTGAGGAACCTCACCCATCTCGCCGAGCTGCTCGACGAGTTCGGATGGGATCTGAGCGAGGAGCTGGTCTGCAACCTCGCCGGAAAGATGCTCGGCCGCGGCCGGCCCGTTCCGATGGACGTGCTGCGCGAGGCCATGGATCTGTTCACCGCCGCCGATGCAGTGATCGAAGAGGCATCGAAGCAGGGCGGAGGCGGGGATTTCGACGAGAACGCATTTTCCGATGCCCTGGTGAGCGGGGATATCGCCACGACCTTCGGGGCCGTTTCCGAGGTCTTGAGACAGGGGGCCTCGATAGACCGGATCGCCACGACCATGGTGCTGCTGGCGGCCGACCGCATGGCGCGCACGCCGGTCGGCATGAGCCCTGGCTGGCACGACCTGGCATGGGAAATGGCTCTGGGTTCGAGCCTCAGGTCAATTGAGAAACAGGCCGGTTTCGCCATTGCCGCGCGCGCCTGCTATCACGCGGCCTGGCGCTTCTTCGACAACCGCTGGCTCAACATCTCGACCAGGAAACTTACCGAGCGTCCGGGGCGAGGCTCCGAACCGGAACAGGGAGAGAACCCCGCCGCCGACGGGGCCCTGCAGGCTATCCTGGAGGCCGTCGAGTCGATCCGGATCCGCGACATCGGCCGCATGACCCGAGACTACCTCAACAGCGGTCACTCCGGGAACCGGCTGCTGTCCGAGCTCGGCCTGACGATTCTCAAGGACGACAACGGCTGGTCGCTGCTGCACACGCTGCGCACCGTGTTCGACGAGTGGGAGCACTGCGCAGGGCATCCGGCCCGGGGCCAGCTTCTGGTCGGCCTGGCCCGCTGGGCGACGGACGCCCGCCGCAGCATCGGCTCCCAGTCGGCCGCGCAGACGGCGCAGCGCTTTGCCCGCGGGGAAACGGCGGTCGAGCTGTACGAATGACACCTTCGCCGGCCAGCCCAATGGTTTGCAACCCCCCCGTCCCGCTCCAATGCAACAGTGCACGGCTTGCGGTTTCCGGGGTCTTTATGCAAAGATGCGCGGGGTTGGGTTGAAACACCCGGCAACTGCACTCATTGTCGCACTCTCGGTTTTCCTGTGGTCATCCCGGGACCCTGGGGCACTGACGATTGTCCGCGTCGGCGGGCAGGACCTTCCTGCCCCGGAAGGGGTCGATCTGGTCCAGATCACATGGGAGGAGGCCGCCGCCAGTGAGTTCGGCTCCACTCGACTGATCGCTTTCGAGAACGGCGCCATCGCCCCGGTGTTTGTTTCTCCCGACGAAAACCTGACCCCCTCGATACGGGACAAAGGCGGCTCCGTCCGCGTTTCCACCACCGCGGGACGGCTGCAGAACGAACCCCAGATCGACAATCTGTTCGACGGCAATCCCGCGAGCGTGTACGAAGGCTCCGCGGGAAAGAGGTCTTCGGAGGGGCAATCGGGCAGCTACAACGCCATGGCCCTGTACGATCCCGGCTGCGACTGCGTTGTCGACTACAAGATCCTCGTCTTCAATCTCGGCAATCCCTACAACATCAGCCGCATCCGCTTCGGAACCCGTCCCGATCACGCCCACGACCGCTTCATACCCGAGCTGACACTAGGTGTCGCCGAGGGCAGTCCCATTCGCCCGGGAGAAGTGCCGGGACTGCTGAATCGGTTCAAGTTCGGCGGCCCGACGCGCGAGCTTCCGCTTCAGGTCGGGCACCTCGAATTCGACGTCCTGTTCGAGGACTTCGAGAACACTAGTGCCGAGTTCGAACTTGAAATCGGCCGCGCGGTTCAGGCGGTCGTGCTAACCGCCCCGTTGGACCTGTGGGAGATCGCCGAGTTCGAGATCTACGGCGACGGGTACGTCCCGGAAGCCGGTTACATCTCGGGCATAATCGACCTGGGCGGCCGGGCAAGCCTCGACGCCGTGTACTGGAACGGAGAAGCATCCCCCGGAGCCAGTGTAAGGATCAGCGCCCGCAGCGGCACCGACGAAGACCCGCACCAATACTGGCGCAATACTTTCCGGGGAGATCGAAGGTCGCGTTTCGACGCCGGCGGGGTGGAATTGACCCGTCAAGCCTACGGACGTCTCGAAGGAGGGGAAGCGGCCGGCATCACCCCCGACAGCCAGAACTGGAAATTCTGGACTGCTCCCGCGGAGTTTGCGTCAGGCCGGCTGGATCTCGCCACCACCCTGCCGCACCGGTTCGCGCAGTTCGCCATCGATTTCCGCTCGACCAGCAACACCGGCGGCAGAATGGACTATCTCCAATTCGAAATCACCCAACCCCCGGTAGCCTCGCTCATCACCGCTGAAATCGTCCCACCGGAGACCCGCTTCGGGGAGGTGACTTCCTTCACCTACAAACTGTTTGCCGTCGTCTCCGAGGAGGACTCCGGGTTTGACAGCATTCAGTTCGACGTGCCGGTCGCCCCGTCCGTCGACGAGGTGCGGATCGGAGCGAGAACCCTCGGCAGCGACGAGTACGAGGTGGAACCCTGGAACGGCCGATACACCGTGGTGCGCCTGCCCTTCATCGATATTCAGCTCACCGGTGAACCGATCGAGATCGACTTTCGCGCCGAGGTCTTTCAGGCGTCTACCCTGTTCTCCGGCAGGGTGTTCGACAGCACCAGGCCGAGAGAAGTCCGCCATCGGATTGCCCCGGGAGACGTCGACCCGCGGACAGATGGGCAGGGGCTGACCGTCAGAGCCCGGAACCCCCGTAAGCGCTCGATCCAGAAACTGTCCCTCACGGCCCTCACTCCCGACGGGGACGGGGTCAACGAGGCCCTCGAAATCCAATACGAGCTGGTCAATCTTGCCGGAAACGTGCCCATGAGCCTGGAGGTCCTGGACCTGAGGGGCAGGCGGGTGGCAGACCTGGAGACCTCGGGCAGGGGCAGCGGCCGCTTTTGGGCTTCATGGGACGGCCGCGGACGTAAAACGGGCGGACTCCTGCCCCCGGGCATTTACCTGCTGCGCCTTACCGTGAGGGCGGACTCCGGAACCGATACCGCGGTAGCCTCCTTTCCGCTTACCTACTGAATCGCTGAACCGCGGGAGCGCCCGGCTCTTCATAGCGATCCGGTTACGATCGCCGGGGCCCGTCCTTGTGGTAACCACCCAGCCGCTTTGGCGACACGCAATCGTCACAATTCCGTAACTCTCCCTCCATCGCTGCCGGTTACAATTCTCAAGCTGTGGGATCCACTTCACCTCCTGGGAGAAAATCACCCGTCATGCGGCAGAATCACAGATCGACCCAGGTATTCGGCGCACTGCTTCTCGGCGCCCTGCTTCCCATCGCCGGGCCCTCGGAAGCGGGCGCACAAACCGGTATTGTAGCAGGCGACATCATCGACGGGGAAACGGGAGACCCCTCGTCGGTGCGTACGTCTACCTCAAGGAGACCGGGTTCGGCACGGTGACCGGAATCGAGGGGGACTTCAGGATCCCCGACGTCCCGGCCGGCACCTACGAGATCGAAAGCTCGATGATCGGCTACAACACCGTGACCGTAACCGAGGCAGTGGTCGCAGCCGGCGAGGTTCTGCGCCTCGATCTCGTCCTGACCTCGGAAGCGATCGCCGTCGACGAGGTGGTAGTCGAGGTTCGCGCCCTGCGAAACACCGAGGCATCGCTGCTCAAGGAACGGCAGAAGGCGCCAGCGGTAAGCGATGCGATCAGCTCCGAGGACATCTCCCGCGCCGGCAGCGGCAATGCCGCCGAAGCCATGTCTCACGTTTCCGGCGCAACTGTAATGGAAGGGAAGTACGTCTACATCCGCGGGCTCGGCGATCGCTACAGTACCGTGCAGCTGACCGGCATCTCCCGCACCAACGACGGCGCCCTCGACCCCCGCCCGATGTCCGGCAGCCCGGCCCTGTCAGGCGCCGTGCCGCCCCCGGATGACGGTTTCTTCCAGGCAGTCGCATATCGCGGGGCCTTCGACGCCGACAATCTCTGGATGGCCGGCTGGACCTTTCTCGACCACCTCGGAATCCTCGTTCAGGGCGTGGAGACGGTAGTCGCTTCCGAAAGCGCGATCTCCGGGCGCCATCCGATTTCTACCTGGTTCAGAACTATCCCAATCCCTGGAACCCGTCCACTACCATCAGGTACTCGCTCCCGCAGCCGGGAGAGGTCCGGCTCAATCTCTACAATGCCCTCGGCCAGCACATCGGCACCCTTGTCAGCGACTTTCGCCAGGCGGGAACCTACCGGGTCGAGCTCAGCGGCGACGGCCTCTCCAGCGGCACCTACTTCTACCGTCTGCAGTCTCCTGCCGGCATCGAGACCCGCAGCATGACACTGCTCAAGTAAGTAACGGTTCGCGATTTCCCTCTCTCTCCCCGGAGGGTCCTCCGCTCTACAAGGAGGAAGCGAGAAGAGCCGGTCCTGGATTTCATTCCCGGGGCCGGCCCTTTTCATGCACCGGCGCCGCTCCTTGTCGTTGAGGGGGTCTCGCTGGAACGAGCATCGGTCACGCCGACGTCTTGACACCTGCGCGACTGGATACCAATCTGATCGACATGGGAAAAATCACGCCGATGAAGTTCGGGACGCTCCTTGCCCTCCTGGCCCTCTGCTACGGCTTCGGATTGGGGGCTGTGTTCGGCGCCTTCGAAGAGGACATCAAGGCCCATCTCAAGGCCGAAGGGGAAGCGGTCCTGCCGCAGGCCTACGGCGGGGACGCGGCGAAAATGCAGAAAGTCATCGACAAGGCCTGGGTCTACTTCAAGCGCGCCCACCTGCATGCCAACGGCCTGGGCACCGCCGCCCTCGCCCTCATTCTCCTGCTATCCTGCCTTCCGGCCTCCCCCGGGACCCGAAGGTTGGCCGCCCTCGCCCTCGGCGCAGGGGCCGTCCTGTATCCGCTGTTCTGGATGTGGGCCGGGCTCAGAGCTCCCGGTATGGGGGGCACCGGCGTGGCCAAGGCTTCGCTGCAATGGCTGGCGGTGCCTTCGGCAGGTCTGTGCATCCTCGGCCTGCTGTGGGTGCTGGCCGTCGCCCTGAAGGGATTTTTCTCATCGCCCCCGGACGCCCGCGACTGACCTCTTTCTCCTCCGGGCCCGGGTGGCCAACCGGAAGCAACCTCTCAAAAAGCGGTGCCCCATGACCCTGATCAGCACTGAAGAAGTGCAGCAGTTTCGCGAGCTGGGCTACTTCGTTACCGGCGTGGTTTTTTCTCCTGGGGAGCTCGAACCGATGGCGGCGGAGATGGACCGGGTATACGCCGAGCACGTGCGCGAGGCGGAGGCCCTTGGGGATGCCCCGGCGGTGGAAAGCGCTCGCGGACGCCGCTCGTTCTCCCAGTTTCACACCCTGAGCCCGGTGGCGCTCGATTTCCTCAGGAAGCCGGTTTACCTGGAAGCCTGCCGCCTCCTAATCGGGGAGGATGTGGATCTCTACTACAACCAGGCGACGACGAAAATGCCCGGAGGCCTCGGCAAGGTTTTCGACTGGCACCAGGATTCAGGCTATACGAAGACGGAGCCGCTGGAGTACATCACCTGCTGGACGGCGATCTCCGACTCCGACCTCGAGAACGGCTGCATATGGATCATTCCCGGATCCCACAGGCGCGGCGTGCTCGAGCACGTAACGGAAGAGGAGGACGAGCAACGCTACGGGGGCAAGAACGCCCAGGTGGATGACGACGGGGCCATTCCGGTGGAGATGCGCGCCGGGCAGGTGGCGGTGTTCTCATCGCTGCTGTTGCATCGCAGCGGTCCCAATACCTCCAGGGACCGGCCGCGGCGGGCTTATGTGCCCCAGTACCACGTGCCCGACCCGGTCCTGGTGCGCACCGGCGAGCCCTGGGGGGATCGGCTGCCGGTGCTGCGGGGCGGCCAGCGGGTGGCGTAGCGGGAATCGCTATTGCCGCCGAGGTCCGCCACTAACTGTCTCGGGCGGAAACGAAGCTGTGCCCGACAGGGCTGCCGCCGGGCAGCTGTCCCCCCCCTTTCCCTCAGTCCCTCCCACCCCCGATGTCCCGCAGTCATCATCCGCCCTGCTTCCTCCAGAGGTTCGCTGCCCTGCCACCCTTGCTAAAAATGCCGACAAGAACTGCAACTGATGGCGGACTTTCCACGTATCGATGGGACTGAACCGGCAGCCATCATGCCCCGGTCATGCTGTTCGTAAAAAACCACCCATGAGTGGACATAGAAAGAAAACCCGAGTCCCTTCCCTCTTTCTGGCTATATGCCTCGTACTGGGCTGCTCGCTGCGCTTCGCAGGGTTGACCCGGGGGGACAGCTCCTTCGTGCTGCCTGGACCAAACCAGTCCACAGGCGACAGAGCATTCTACCATTTCCATCCGGATGAAACCACTCTCGTCCAGGCTGCCCTGGGTCCCATCGACCCGTTCGCCCCAGAGCTGACCAGCTACGGCACGCTCCCTGTCTATCTCTTGCGGGGCTTCCTGGAGCTCAACCGGATCGTTCTCGGCCGCGACTTCAAATCTCAGGAATCGCCCGATGATGTCCGGTATGTATATCTCACTGCCCGCACCCTTGCGGTGCTGGTCTCCTGCCTGACGCTGTACCTGGTCTGGCTGGCCGGGGTTCGCTGGTTCGGTGAGCTGACCGGGCTGCTAGCTGTCTTCATCGTTGCCGTAGCCCCGCTGGCGATCCAGCTCGCCCATTTCTACACCGTCGACGGGCTGTTCGCTCTGCTTGTCCTGGCCGCGGTTCACGCCCTTTTGAATGCACTAGAAAAGGATGACAGGCGGTGGTTCATATGGTCCGGTTTTCTGATAGGGCTCAGTGGGGCCGTCCGCCTGATCGGCCTGTCGGTGGGGCTCGTGCTGCTGGCCGGCCATCTGGTTCGCCAGCGACACCTGAAGGCAGTCCTGGCACCCCGGATTTGGATGGCAGGTCTCGCCGCGGTGCTGGCCCTGCTGGCGCTCCAGCCGTTTCTCGTTACGGACTGGGACCTGATTTTCCGGGCCCATTCCTCCGACGACCTGGGATATTCGATGATAGTGGCTCGGGGAGAGCGTCTCGTTCCCTGGAGCCTGGTGGATGTTCACACCGTCCCATACCTGCATTATTGGACCCACCTGTGGCCCCTGGGAGTGGGCTGGCCTCTTACCCTCCTCTTCCTTCTCGGGATATCCCGCGGCCTTTGGAAAAGGAACCATCGAAATGGACTTATCCTGCTCTGGGCGGGGATCTACTTTTTCCTGATCGGCGGCCTGCATACCAAGCACATACGGTATCTCCTGCCCCTGCTCCCTTTCCTCGCCCTATTGGCAGCCGACTTCTGCGTCTGGTTCGTCCGCTCTCCCCGCTTCGTCCGGGTGCGCATGCTCGCCGTCGGCATCTGCGCCGCGGTGTTCGCGTACAGCGCACTGTACGGCGTTGCCTTTGCCAGCCTCTATACCCGTGAGGACAGCCGCGTCCAGACTGCCCGGTGGATAAACGACCATGTCCCGGCCAACAGCAGTATCGGAGTCGAACGGGGCGCCTTCTCCATGCGGGGTATGATCGATCCCGCAAAATTCCAAATCGGTGCTTTCCAAACGTTGATGCTCTTCCAATTCCGCGGATTCGCGACCTGCAAAGGAGAGCTCTATTGGCTGAAGAGGCAGTTGGACGCTCTGGACTATATCGTCATCACCGACGTCAACCGCTATCAGCATTTCACCGCAGTCCCGGAGCTGATTCCGGGCGGGGCGGCATTATACGAGGCGCTGGTGGAGGGCGATCTGGGTTTTGACTTGGTCCGCCGTTTCAAAAACTACCCTTCCATCGGCGGCCTGGAATTCCGGGACGATGGGAGCGAACCGTCGTTCACCGGCTTCGACCACCCGGCTGTCATGGTCTTCAGAAAGGATGAAACAGAGTGGCAAGCAGCCTGGACGCATTTTCAGGAGCGGATGCCGACAAGCCCGTATTGTGCCGATCCTTTACTGGAAACCGCGGCTTCCGCCCTTCGGGAAGGGGACCTCAACGCGAGCCTGCGGGCGATCTCAGAAGCGAAAAGGCAGTTGCCCCAGTCGAAGGTTGCCCATCTCGTCGAAGCGGAGGTTCTGAAGCGGATGGGGCAGTCAGACAAAGAGGCAATGGAACTGTACCTGACCGGGACCGTGGATCGCTTTCAGTATCTGTATTTCTGGGCAAGTGGGATGAGTCTGGTTGAACTTGGTTTGCCCGGCTTGTCCTTTTCCGTACTTGAGGAAGGGGCTCGCCAAGCCTCCCAGCCCACTAGTGATACATCCTGGCTGGCGAATCAATATTCAATTCTATCCCTGAATCTATACGACCGCGGAGCAAAGGTAACCGCGGCCGAACTACTGTCGTTGTCAATCCGGATTCATCCACTTCCCAAGGCGTACAATTTCCTGTCGCATATCGCACTTCGCGAGAACAGCCACGAGAATGCTGCTAAGTTTCTCGAGCTGTCCTTGAAGCTGGACGACAAACAAGCGCGTGTCCATGGAGGCCTGGGGCAGATCCTTGCCCCCATCCCGGATCATCGGGACCAGGCTTTGTTCCACCTCCAAAGAGCCGTTGAGTTGGATCCCGGACTGGGGACGGAACTGGCGCCGTGGATCGAGGCATCGGAGGAAACGAAAGCAGATTGAATGCCTGCCACTGCCGGAAGGTCGCGGCTTCGAGGACGACGTTGCCGAAGGTCTCGCTGGCCGAGGGAAAGGCGAAGAGGTCGGCGCTGGCGTAGGCGTGGGCGAGCTCCTCCCCTTGCAGGTATCCGACGAACACCGTGGGCGTGCCCGCAAAGAACCGCTCGAGGTCCTCCCGGGACGGGCATCCCCCGACGATAGCCAAGCGCGCCCCTGGAAGCTCGGCGAGCAAGGGGCGCAGCCAGTCTCGATAAGAGGCCTGCCGCGGCCGAGCAAGGTCAGGCGCACGGCCGGACCGAACCCCGCGGTTTCGTACTCGCTCCAGGTAACCCCGAGGTCGGCGCTAATGGAAGCCACGGTCTCTCCGTACACCGACGGACCGCGGCCGGTTCTCGCCGCCCCCGTTAGCAGAATCTCCCCGTTGTCCGTGGCGGCCAGCCCGAAGGGGAGGACCTTCACCCCCCGGTAGCGGGGCACGAACCGGTACTGCGCCGGATGAACGACGTATCCGCCCCGGCCGTCACCCCGAAGGACGCGATGCTCCTTCCAGGAGTATTCCGTTTCTTTTCGCATGAGAAACCATTCCAGTCGTTTCGTTTCTTTTCCGTTCGAAATCCGATCGCCGATAGTGTAGCAGACTGATATTGAGCGCGACGACAAGGCAGCCGTAAAGCCGCCCTGGCCCAATGGGAGGGCAGCCGGCACAGCGGGGACGAACGCCTCCCTCTGTTGCTGCCAAATCCGAGCAGGCGCGGTCGCTGATGAATTTCATCGAATCCCCTCAGCAAGGCATTATGGCATCCAGGGCAACCTCCAGCTCCTCCTCGGTCATTTCCCCAACAGCAGGTGCGAACCTCGACAGGGTGTGGTAGATGCCGTCGGTCACGAACACTATTGCCGGGGGCTGTTGGTCCCCGGCAGGATTCCCATACAGCTGGACCGGCCCTTTGTCCGCCGCTGGCAGAGCAGATTAAGTGGCCCCTTTTGGTCTGCTGGCCGCTCTCGCCTCCAAAGCGACTCTCACCCCCGAGCACCATGGTTTTCCGAACTACGCATTGCCAAAGCCTGCCCTGGCCAAATGGCGTCGGGAGCGAACGGAGCTGCCTGGTGGATGCCGGTTGGAAGTAAGGCCGCGCCCGACTGGATGCCACTGAGGACCCTCCTGCCCGACTTTGACGGTTCACCGTCAGCAGGAGTACATTGACAGCAAGGTTGACGACCATTGCTTACCGGATACCACAGAGGCTGTCGAGGGCTCGCGAATCTCGCGGTGCTCTGCTTTGCCGCCCTGCTGATCGGACTTTTCCTTACACTCCCGTTTGGTCATCAGCTATTCCACGCAGGATCGACCGAACCGGAAAACTGCCCGGCCCGCATGCTCGAGAGCAGCTTGGTGCTGCTCGTCGGCGTCATCCTTGCACTCGCCCTCCTGCTCGCCGGACCCCGCACCCGCCACCAGGTCATCTGGTCCGTCCCGCCGCCGCTTTTCTTCCGCGGCTATTCTTTCGGGAATCGCGCCCCACCCCGCACCTGAGCATCCGCACTCGCCTCACGTAGTCCCTTTCCGCCATCCTGGCGCCACCGCCCGACGCTTCCGCGCCATCTGGATCGGCGGGGTGCGGATGCGTTCTCCTTACCCGACCCGCGTGGATACAGGCGGTAGGCCCATGTCTCCTGCCTGTTCCGACCGGTATCACATTGATCACAACCCCGGGACCTTCGGGTCACAGGGACATCAACCTGGAGAACCATACCATGCTCAGGATTATCTCGACAGCAGCACCGATTCTCATGTCACTGCTCCTTGCCGGCTGTGGCGACGACGACAATCCCGTAGACCCCCATGAGGGGGAAGAGCACGCCGAAGCCTTCGGCTTGATCATCTTCGGCAGCGGCGAGGAGCTCGTCCGCTACGAGAACGGCGAGACAGAAGGTGACATCAAAGTGGGCCACGGCCTGGAAACCCCCCTGCTGTCGGTGCGTTTCATTGCCGAGGACGGCGACCTGTTCACCCCGGACGCGGACGACGGCTATGCCCTTGACTGGGAAATCGCCGACGAAAGCATCGCCGAAATCGAACAGCACGAGGAAGACGGCCCCTGGGCATTCCACATTTCCGGCCTGGAAGAGGGGCAGACCACCATGGTGATCAAGCTCAACCACAACGACCACGCCGACTTCGTTTCCAAGGATATTGAAGTCCACGTCGAAGAAGGAGGTCCGGGCTTTGAGGACTCCCACGCCGACGAGGATCACGATGAGGAAGGCTAAAAAGGATTGATCTTCCGAACGTTTGCTCTTGCTGCATACCTGTCGGCAGCGCCCCTGTACGCCGCTGCAACAGGGGCGCTCGCCGGGCACGTCGTCGACGCCGACAGCGGCGACCCGGTGCCCTGGGCAACCGTGGTCATCGAGGGGATCAACCACGGCCGCGTCAGCGACAGCGAAGGGCATTTCCTTTTTCCCGCCCTGACCCCGGGGATGTACATCCTGCAGACGCTGCACCTCGGATACCGCGATGCGCGATTCGAGGTGCGGGTCGAGCAGGGAGACACAACCCACGTCGATCTCCAGATCGGACATGATGCCCTGCACATGGAGGAGACCGTTGTCGAGGATGAGCACGAGCGGCCTGTCTCCCCGCTTCACGAACCCGAAGTCGTTTTCAGCGGCAGCAAACTCCGTCAGAATCTCAGCCGCACCATAGCCGAGACCATTGACTTTGAACCAGGAGTGGCGCAGCGAACCATGGGCCCGGCGCCCTCCCGCCCCGTATTGCGCGGACTGAGCGGCGACCGCCTGCTCGTGCTCGAAGATGGGGAACGCACCGGGGACCTGTCCGCGTCATCGTCGGACCACGCCGTGGCGATCGAACCGATGACCACGGAACGCATCGAGGTGATCCGGGGCCCGGAGACCATCCTCTACGGTTCCAATGCTTTGGGAGGGGTGGTCAACGTCGTCCGCGGGTACGTTCCTTCCGAACAGCCGCAGCAGCGCAACGGTTCCTTCGTCTGGCAGGGGGAAAGCGTCACCGGCGGCCTTTCCGCGGGGCTCGCATTCGAACAGCCGCTGGGACCGCTCGCTCTGCGCTTCGACAGCAGCCTGCGTCATGCAGGGGATGTCTCGACTCCGCGAGGCACCCTTGCCAACACCGACATCCGCACCGGCAACGGATCGCTGGGAGTCAGTCTGGTGAAGCCTTGGGGCCACTTCGGCTTCTCCGGAAGCCTTTACGATTCCGAGTACGGCATACCTCCGGACCCGATCGGCTCCCACCCGTCTGGGGTGTCGATCCTGCTCGAACGCCAGCACCTGGAAACGCGCGCCGAGCTTCTTGCGGTTTCCGACCGGATCAGGCAGCTCGAGCTGCACCACACCTTCTCCCGCTACCAGCACGGCGAGTTCGAGGCCAGCGGATCAAAGGGCATAGAGTTCGGGGTACTGACCCACCACCTCGCCAGTCTCGCCCGCCTGAATCCCGTCGGTCCCTTCGAGAACGGCGCCGCCGGGGTCTGGTACGAATACCGCAACTACGCCGCCGCAGGCCTCAGCTTCACCCCTCCGGCAACCGAGTACGCCGCGGCTTGCTTCACCTACCAGGAGTGGGAACGCGGTTCCTGGGCCGCTAACGGGGCCGTGCGGTTAGACGCTCGCAGCGTCCGACCACGGGAGGAGCGGGATTCCCGGATGGTCGGCCGCATACAGCGGCGGGACTTCGCGGGATTGTCAGGCGGCCTGTCCGCTCACTATCGCCCCACCGAAGCGTTGACCCTGGGCGCGACCCTGATGCGCACCTTCCGGGCTCCCGGAATCGAAGAGCTGTTCTCGGAGGGGCCGCACCTGGCTGCGTACTCCTACGAAGTCGGCAACGGCGCCCTGGACAGCGAACGCGGGCGGGGGCTCGAGCTGTTCGCCGACTACCACCACCCCGGGGGACATCTCCACCTCGCCATTTTCCGCAACGACATCGACGGCTTCATCTTTCCCAGGAACACCGGCGAGGAGAGTCGGCGGCGCGCCGACCTGTTCCTGTATCGGACCGTCGGGGAACGTGCCCGCATGCGCGGTGCCGAGGTCGCCGTCGACTGGGAGCTGTCGCGTAGCTGGGAAACCGCGGTCACCGCGAGCCATGTGCGAGGGGTGTTGAGCGACCGGGACGACGAGCCGCTGCCCCGGATGCCTCCACTGCAGGGCCGTTTCAGCCTGACCGGCGGGCGGGAATCCCTGAGCGGCACTGTCGCGCTTCGCCTCGCCGCGGCCCAGGGCCGTCCCGGCGAGTTCGAGGAACCGACCGACGGCTACGCCGTGCTTGATCTGTCCGGGCAATACCTCGCCCATTGGCGCGGGCGTCTGCACGCCTTTTCGGCCAGCCTGGAAAACGCCACCGACGCGGTCTATCGCAGGCACCTCAACCGGGTCAAGGAGATCCTGCCCGAGCCGGGCAGCAACCTGCGGGTGCTGCACAAACTGTATTTCTGAAAAATCGGCGCCGAATCCGCCGCGGGCAGGATCAGCCCCTGACGATTGGGATTGGACGAGAAGCCGAGCAGGTACCTGAGGGCCGGAAACAGCTTTTTCGCCTTTTCCTGGGTGACCGTCCGCCGGAAGTCCGACCACCCCTTTATCCAAGAGCGTGAGAAGTAGCAGGGCACGGGGGCGACGGGCGCGGTCGGTCCTGTTGGGACCGGGCCGATGCCAGGTGCTCGACAGCCTTGATCGCCATCGATCCGGCGGGGGGCCGGTAAGGGCTACCTCCCCTTCGAGCGGCTCGCGAACCTTCAGCAGAACCGGGGCCTCGGCGAGTCGGGCGAGAGTAGAAGCTGCGGAAGAACGCTTCGATCTCCGCCTTTTGAGGGCCGGAGGTCAGGACAGATCCTCCCTCTAGGTGGTTGCCCAATCAACCTATTGTAGTTCAGTTCTGCTCTCAGCCTCCATGCGCTCGAGATTCTCCTCTGAAACATGGATCAGGTCGGAATGCTTGCGCAGCAAGCTCTCCAGGAACTCATTGAACAGTACCCGCTCCTTGATTTCCCTGATCTCCCTGATCAGGGTCATGCGCACGCGTTCGTTTTCGAGCTGGAAGTAGTCGCGGGGTCTTCTCTCGAGCACCTTGAACAGGGAGAATCCCCCTTTGCTCTCGACAGGTCCCCGTAGTTCGTTCACCGGGGCATTCATGACCGCGTTGAGCCATTCTTCTCCAAAAATCATGGACTGTACTTCGTAAACCTCCAGGACCCCCTCCTCGGAATTTTCCCGGATGCTGTGGCGACGTATGAGACTGCGCATGTCCCCGCCGGCTTCGATCTCCCGCCGTAATGCTCTCGCTTCTCCGGGATCCTTGACGAGGAGGTCGAGAACCCGAGCACTTGCAGGCTGACGAAAATGCTCCTTGCGCTCCTCGTAACGGGCCCGGATTTCTTCTTCCGAGACCGTTAGTTCTTCATCGAGGACCCGGGAGCGCAACATGCCGATCATCAGGTCCGCCTTCTTCCCCCGTCTCCACTTCCTGAATTCCTCGGTCTCATCCAGACCTCGCGACCGGGCGTCAGCCAGTACCAGCCTGCGCTTGAGAACCTCTCTCAACTTCTCTATCACAAGGCCTTCGGAAAGGTCGGCCGAACTTCGAGGTCCTTGTTTTATCGCCGAAAGGGCCGCTTCTACCGTTAGCGCTCCTCCCCTGTAGGTGTACACCGGCACCATGCGCTCTTCCGCGGCCAGCCCATGGCCGCGGACCCCCTCTTTCAGCATCCGCAGTACCAGGTCAATTCCTTCCTGGTTCAAAGCCAATTCGAAGCTCTCTCGCAGCGAAATGAAATAGACGTCTCGCAAAGCCTCCTTTTTTCTACGGGTCAACCAGTTTTGAACCTTCTCCCTCACCTCCTCGAACGGAACCCGACGCCTTTCCAAAACCTTGACAATGACCCATCCGCCGTCGATCTCGATGGCCCCAGTCACCTCTCCAGCGGACAAATCGAAAACCGCCTCCACGACTTTTCGGGGTCCGTCCTTGGCAGAGTAAGAAAACCTCTGCACCGAACCGGTCGGGATTTTGAAAAGGCGGTCTTCCGCCCAGCGCCTGCCCAATTCCTCGAAGTCGGCCCCCTCCTGCAACTTGTCCAACAGCATTCCTACTCTGGCCGAATCGGACACGAAGATCTGGAGGCACTGGACCTGGTCATCCCAGCCACCAGTTTCGAATTCCCTTCTCACCTCTTCAGGAGTAACCGAAAGCCTGGCGGTAACTTGGCGAAAGCATCTCTTGCACGAGGCGCTCTGTTTCATCCTCACGGAGTCGTGACTGGGCCAAGGAGTCTTCAGCCATTCCCCGGATTTGGGCTTCCAGCAGCAGCACCTCCCGATCCACTAAAGTTTGCAGCAGATCCCGGTATTCAACCTGGAATTCTTCCATGTTGGTAGGCGCCTTTGCAGCATAGGTCTGCAAAACCTCGACAGTTATGCGAACATCACCGACTTGCGCGAGCAAATTGGGGTCTTCGGGTACCTGCCAACATCCCCACAGCAGGAAAGGGTGTAGCCTCCACTTTACGCACTTTTTAACAAGAGTGATTCTCTCGTAAAAACCCCTCTCTCACAGCCCTGATAATCAAGGGTTCCTGGTATATTGGTGTATACCAATCCGTCACACACTTCCTCTTTACTGGATGGGGCTGATGTTTCGTACGAAGGATTCGCAACGCACCCTGTTCGAGAGCCGCAACCTGGTGCCTCCGTCCAAGCAGCGGCGCCTGCAGGCGAGCTGGGCCGAGAGCTTTCGCGCGCACGCCTTGCCGCTGATCGACGAAGAACAGTTCGCGCTCTTGTATTGCGACGACAACGGTCGTCCCAACCAGCCGGTGGCGACGGTCTTGGGCGTGCTTCTGCTCAAGGAGATGTTCGCTCTGACCGACGCCGAGGCGCTGGAGCAGCTGGAGTTCAGCCTGCTGTGGCAGCACGCCCTGGAGCTGACCCCGGAGGAGGCCCACCTGGCGCAGAAGACGAGGACTAACAACGTCCTGACGCTGCACAACTTCCGCGCTCGCTTGCTGGCCCATGACCGCGGCCGGCAGGCGTTCGAGGCGACCACGGATGGCATTCTCCAAGCGTTGGGTACGAAGGTCACCCGGCAGCGTCTGGACTCCACCCACGTGCTCAGCAACATCGCGGTGTTGTCGCGTCTGGGGCTGTTGTGTGAGACCCTCCGTCACTTTCTGAAAACCCTGGCGGCGGAGCATCCGCGCCTGTACGGGCGGGTGTCGAAGCGCCTGCGCGAGCGCTACCTGAAGGAGGACGGCAGCGCCACGGCCTACCAGGACGCGCCCTCCGGCACGGGCAAGAGGCGGCTGCCGGTGTGCGCCCGCGACCTCTACCGTCTCCATCAGCTGTTTGCGGGCACGGCGGCGGAGGGCCTGGCATCCTACGCGCTGCTGCAGCGCCTGCTGTGGGAGCAGTGTGAGGTGATCGTGGACAAGCAGCGCCCCTCGACCGAGGACGACGACGCCGGCGAAGGCGGCGTGCCGGTGGTGCTGAAGGCGCCTGAGAAGGTCGGCAGCGACTCGCTGCAAAGCCCCTATGATGCCGAGGCCACCTACCACGGCCGCAAGGGCAAGGGGTATGAGGTGCAGATCGCCGAGACCTGCGTCGAGACTGACGACGACCAGACTGACGACGACCAGACCGACGACGACCAGACCGACGACGACCAGACCGACACCGTGAACAGGATCACCCACGTAGCGGTGACCGATGCCTGCGCCAGTGACGAGCACGCGACGATGCCGGTGCTGGAGGCCCTCGAAGAGCGCGGGCAACGACCCGACGAGCTGGTCGCCGACACCGCCTTCGGCTCCGGCGACAACGCCGTCAACGCCGAGCGCCTGGGCACCGAGTTGGTCAGCCCGGTCAAAGGCCCGCAGGTCGACGTCGAGGAGCGCCCCGATACGGTGACCGAAGCCGACTTCCTCGTCGAGGCCCGTCTCCGGGATCCGGCCATCTGCCCGGCCGGATACCTGGCTAGAGAGCAAACGTCGTATGAGAAGAAGAAGCACCACGTGGTGCTGACCTTCGAGCGCCGAAGCTGCCAGACCTGCGCCCTGTTTCCCCTCTGCCCGGTGCGGCCGAACCAGGACGGGGACGGCTACGCCGTAACCGTGGACCTGAAAGCCGTCAACCTCGAACGCCGCCGCCGCGCCATCGCCAGCGGCGCCTTCAAGGAGCGCTATCGCATTCGCGCCGGCATCGAGGCCACGGTCTCGGAACTGAAACGAAGACACGGGCTGGGCGCCCTGCGTGTGCGCGGACGCTGGCGCGTGGAGCTGGCCGTCTACCTGAAAGCCCTGGCCTGCAATTTCAAGAGAATGCTGCGGGCGCTTACGCCCAAACCCGAAGCCATAGCTCCGGCGATGGGCTGAAAAAGGGAACGGAGGTCCTTTTCGGTGCCGCAAAAAGGCCTTATAAGCCCGATTCGAGGCCATCGGACGATAGAGCGCTGAAGCTGCTTGAATAGCGGCGCATTCCCGATTCTTTTCATGTTGGTGAAACTAAAGTTTCAAGAAAAATTCTCTGCCTTGAAAACGGGGTTGTTACGAGGGAGTCAAGGTTGACTCCTTCGTATTAACCCCATTTTCAGGATGTTCAGCGATTCAGCACACTAGAGCGCCACTATATATTGGCCAACTAAGACAAGGCATACACTATATGTTGTATAAAAAACCGGGCATTCTGGGGACGTAGGGTTTTTACGAGAGAATCAAGGTTGTCGAATGGATTAGAAGGTCGATGCAGAAACAGTCTCTTAAAGATGGAGGTGAGCTATGAGCGCCATCATCGTCGTTGAGTATAGGTAAAATGAGGCACCTTTTTTGGACTCTCGGGTCAAGGCGCTGAGCGCACCGCTAGGGTCAGGCAGCTCCCTGAGGATCGTTTGCCAGTCCTTCGGCCGAGCTCGCAGTACAGTTTGGTTGCCTGTAGGCCCGTATCCGGATCAAAATCCGGGGCCTGAGGGACCGTTGAGGGCACCCCCCGCCGTACGCCCGGCGACGGCGACGGGTCGAGAAGGCAGGTCAGGCGGCGAACTCGAACAGCGGCTCAGGCGGGGCCCTCGGCGGGGGCATCGCCGGCAGCCCTACCCCCTCCGGATAGGTCCGGATCGAGGCCGGATCGGTCAGGGCGGCGATGATTCTCAGGCCACCGCCGCATGCCGCGCATTCGCTGAGGTCGGAGGAAAACACCCGCGCCAGCAGGGTCGCCCACCGCAGTCGATGGCCGCAGGACGCAACGCTCGCCGAGCCGTCCGCCGACGACGACTCGGCAACCGGCTTGGCCGGCACGATGCGCTCGCGGGCCCGGGCCCGGGGCGCCAGGACCCCGTGGTAGCGCAGGAGATGAAACCGGGGCGGGGGAACCAGAGCCGCCAGCTTCTCCAGCAGGTCCATCGGAGACAGCAGGAGATGGCGGGTCCCATCCGACCACGGCGTTTTGAGCGCGAAGGAAAGAGGGTCGGCATCGACAAAGCGCAGACGCCCTCCCGCCAGGGCGGCCGGGCCACGTAGCGGCACAAGCGTTCGAGCCCGCGCCGGTCAGGGCCTGCGATCCGCGTTGCCGCATGCAGCGAAAAGCCGCGCGAAGCAAAGCACAAGGGCGCCGTACGCACCCCGGTGGCCGGATCTTTCAGGACCCGGCGCAGGCGTTGGCCGGCGCGGGCCCCGGTGTGGCGGTGAGCCCTCGCACCGAAGCCGCGGTGAGAGCCGCCAGCACCGGCTCCTCGTCGGCGAGCGGATCGGCGGCGGTGTCGTCCAACAGGCCGCGTTTCGTGCACAAGCGGATGATGCGGCGCGCACTCGTCTCCACGATCTGCTGCACGGCTTGGTCCGACAACGGCGGGGCCGCTACGAAAACCGGAGCGTCCTCCCCATCGACGTAGACCCCGTCGAGCATGAGCACGTGCATGTGGGGATTGAGGTTCAGGGAGGAACCGAACCGCTGGACGAAGGTCACCGAGCCCCACCGCGCGCGGTCATGGCCCATGGCCTGCGCCTGACGTCGATACCAGCCGCCCACCACGCGCAGAAACACCGCCAGTACGGCCGAGACCCACTCGCCGTCGTAATGGGCGGACCACCCGTGCTCGCGTCCGTTGTATTCCGGGGACTTGCTCTATGACTGGGTTGGTCAGCGCACGGGAGTGTGAAGATTTTCGCCCACGCCAGGTACGCCCCGCCACGGCTTGGCGCCGCATCCTTACCCTTTGCGTCCCGTAGTGAAGAGGCTGGATGACCGCCCCTCCCCCGGATGGGGAGGCGACAGGGACTCGTCCCATATCCGCCGCCAGATCCAGCCCAGGGTCATGACGTCGGGGCCGCCCCCGGCGCGGCGGTTCGGCACCGGCCTTACCTGACCCTCCCGTAGCTCCCCGACCACGAAGCGGAACACGTACGCCGGCTCGAACCCCATGCGCAGGTCGGCGACCTGGATTTCGCTGCCGACGAGGCGCACCCCGTAGAATCCCTTGGTCACCCGCTTCAGGTCGGCTACCGGCTCCTCCTCGGCGATGGCTTCGAGAAGTTCCCGGTCGTCCGGGTAGCGGGTGAAGCGGACGCGGTCCGCGTCGTCGAGGAGAGAGTAGTAGCCGATCCGATAACCGTCGCTGTCCATCGCCACGACGCGCCACAGCAGGATGTTGAACGGTGTGGCACCCGAGATGAAGGATCCCGCCCCGGGATCCCCCCGCAGGGTTTCGCGCACGGCCCCGTCGACGTGCAGTTTGGCCGCTATGCTGAGGAGGAGGTAGGCGGTGCTCAGCAGCAGACCCAGGCGGTTCCAGCGCGCCGCTCTCTCTCCCGTCGACACAATCGCAGCGATCACCCCTGCGAACAGCGGCAGGCTGTAGAGGGGATCGATGATGAACAGGGTAGACCAGGCGGTCGGCGCCACCGGCAGGGGCCAGAGCAGCTGCGTGCTGTACGCGGTGAAGCCGTCGAGCAGGGCGTGCGTCGTCAGGCAGAGAAAGGTCAGCAGCCAGCGGCGGAGGCGGAACGGCAGGATCGACGGCTGCACCCGTCCCATTACCCAGGCGATAACTGGTGTTGCGGCGGCGTGCAGGAGCAGCGAGTGGGTGGGGCCGCGATGGTGGGTGAAGTCGGCGACGTCGTCCCCGAGCGGCACGAACACGTCGAGGTCGGGAAGGGTGCCGAGAACCGCGCCCCATACCAGGGCCTTGCGGCCGGCCTGCCGCCCCAGGACCCCGTACCCGACCGCGGCGCCGAGGGCCGCCTGGGTCAGCGAATCCACCTGGCTATTCCTTTCTCGGAAGCGGATCGATCAAGGTGCCCGGAGCCGGAGAAAGGCGGGAAGGAAACCGAGGGGTCAGCTACGCCGCGATGTCCGGGGGGCCGCTGTAGCCGATGCTCTCCCAGCCGGCCTGATCGCCGCCGTAGAGCCGGTAGGGATGCGGGTAGAGCTTGAGCGAGCGGTCCTCGAGGGGCAGCTCGATGCGCTCCCCGCCGCGGGCGGCCGAGTGGTTCAGGGCGATGGCGGTCTCCAGGGCGCGCAGGTAGTCGGCGCCGCTGCAGGAGACCTCGCTGCTCCCGGTCTCGCAGGCTGCGACGAGCCGGTCGATGGCGTGGCGGATCATGTGCATGGCCCCGGGAGACGGCGGCGGCCCTTCGAGAAACTCGGGAAAGACCGGGGTCGCTTCGGCCCCGGTTCCCAGCACGATCACCGGCCGCGGCCGCGAGATCCAGACGCGGCCGTTCTCGCCGCTGACCGAGAGGATGCAGCCGCGGTGCCCGAGCTGCGGATCGAGCGCCGCGCAGACGGCGCCGCCGGCAAGCCCGAGCCTGCCGTACGCGGGCCGATCGATCTCGGTGTCGCTCTCGGCCTCGGCGGCGGCAAAGGTCGGTTCCGGGGGATGGGTGACTCCCTCGACCCACTCCACCTCGAGACCTGTTACGAAGCGCATCATGGCCAGGATGTGGCAGCCGCCTCCCGAGACCTCGGTGGGGAGCCCGCCTGGGATGGCCGCGGCGGTCACCTTTCCGAGGTGGCCCTCCCGCAGCCAGGCGACGGTCTCGGGGAGGAACGGCTCTCCCCAGTGGGCGGTGCCGCAGCCGAAGGCGGTGCCGCGCTCGCGGCAGATCCTAACGGTCTCGTCGGCGCGGGACAGCTGGTAGTCGATCGGCTTCTCGCACGACACCGCCCTGACCCCGGCCTCGGCGCAGGCGACGACGGTGTCGTGTATCCAGGCGACCGGGATGCTGGCGGTGACGATGTCGGGCACCTCGTCGGCCAGCAGCTCCTCGATGGAGTCGCAGGTGCGGGGGATTCCGTAATGCTCGGCGAACCGCTGCCGCCTCTCCCGGGCCCTGTCGACGAGGGCGACGATCTCGCACTGCGGATGCTCGGCGCAGGCCCGGGTGTAGTAGCGGCCCCAGGTGCCGGCGCCGCCGACCACGGCGACGCGGTACTTCTTCGCTTCCATGTCGCTTCTTCCCGTCTCAGGTCGAACTGCTTATCCTCGCGGCTGCATTGTACGGCACGGCTCGCTGCGATCAACCCCGGCATAGCCGCGCCGGAAAACCCGTGGCACCGCCTCCGAGCCTGCCGGCGGATGGTTGCCTTTGCATGACCAGGAGACCGAAAGCATGAGAGCTGTCAGGGTGGGAGTCATCGGCACCGGGCACATCGCCTCGCGGGCGCACCTTCCGGCGCTCGCCCCCCTGGTCGGGAGCGGGGAGGTCGTTCTGCAGGCGTTCTGCGACGTCGACCCCGAGGCCCTGAAGGAACGCGCCGCAGAGTACGGGCCCGCGGCGACCTACGGGGACTACCGGCAGATGCTCGACAGCGAGGAGCTCGACGCTGTCTACGTCTGCCTGCCCCCTACCTGGCACACCGGCGAAGTGAGGGAGGTCGCCGAAAGGGGGATCCACCTGTTCGTCGAGAAACCGGTCAGCTTCGACGCCGCCGAGGCGGTCGAGACCGCCGCGGTCATCGAGCGCGCCGGCATCGTCAGCCAGGTCGGCTTCCAGTTCCGCTACCACCCCTCGGCGAAGGCCGCCCGGCAGCTCCTGCGTCAGCGAACCCCCCGGCACGCCTCGATCCAGATGTTCTACTCCGGAAAGCCGCTGCGCTGGTGGACGAGCCGCTACGAGGAGTGCGGCGGCTCTTTCGTCGAGAACACCATCCACATGGTCGACCTGCTGCGCTACCTGCTCGGCGACATCGCCGACGTCTCCGCCTTCTACCAGTGGCGCCGGCCCGGCGAGGGGCCCGAGCCGATGAACCTGCCGCACGTGTACACCGCCAACTTCCGCTTCGCCTCCGGCCTGCTCGCCAACGCCTCGACGGCGAGGGTCCTGTACGACGGCGACTCCGGCCCCGGACGCCGCGCCCTGACCGTCGTCGGCGACGACTCGATTGTCGAATGGAGCAGCGACAGGGTGGTCGAGAACGGAACCGCGGTCTTCGAGGACGAGGAGGCGGCCAGGGGCGGCCGGAACTGCCAGGCGCTGCAGGCGCGCGCCTTCATCGCCGCGGTCAGGGCCGAAGATCCGACGGCGACGCGGTCGCCCTACCCGGCGAGCGTCAACAGCCTCGTCGCGGTGCTGGGAGCGAACTGCTCGGCCGAGCGGGGCGGCGAGAAGTTGAGCCTCGAAGACGTCGCCGCCGGCAGGGTCTCCTGGAATCGGCGCGCCGCCGCGGGTCAGGGGATACCGCCCCTGGAGTGATTGGCCCCGGCGCATGGCACTCGTTGTTTTTCCACCGCGGGACCCCGTATTTGTTTCCATCGCGTCACCCCCCAGACCTTGAGCAAAAGGAGCATCCATGCTGACACAGGAACAGGTCGAAGCCTACCACGCCCGGGGTTACACCAGCGTGGAAGGGGTTTTCTCAGGCCCGGAGATCGAGGAGCTCAGGCGGGTAACCGACGAGTTCGTCGAGCGCTCCCGGCAGGTGACGGAGAACGACGAGGACTTCGACCTCGAGCCCGGGCACAGCCCCGCTTCCCCGCGCCTGCGGCGCCTCAAGCATCCCGAGGAGCTGCACCCGGCGTACGACCGCATCTTCCGCGACAGCCGCATTCTCGACAAGGTCGCGCAGCTGGTCGGCCCGGACATCCGCCACTTCAGCGGCAAGCTCAACATGAAGTCGGCCGGGTTCGGCAGCCCGGTCGAATGGCACCAGGACTACGCCTTCTGCGCGCGCACCAACGAAGACATCCTGGCCGTGGGAGTGGCCATCGACGACATGAACCTGGAGAACGGCTGCCTGCTGGTCGTCCCCGGATCGCACCGGGGGCCGATCTACAACCACTACCAGGAGGAGTTCTTCGTCGGGGCCGTCACCGATAACGAATTCGGCGCGGAGAACGCGGTCCCGGTCGAGGTGAAGGCGGGCGGGATCACCATCCACCACGGCACCATGCTGCACGCCTCGGCACCCAACACTTCCCAGACCCGGTCGCGCCGTCTCTACCTGCTGCAGTACTGCGCCGCCGATGCCTGGCCCATCAAGAACCCGCCGGAGGACATGGCCGCGTTCGACGCCTGCATCATCAGGGGGAAGCCGATCGCCAAGCCGCGACACACCGACGTTCCCGCGGTGCCCGAGCCGGCTGTCATCCGCCCGGGACGCAGCGGCTCCATCTACGAGAGCCAGACCCTGCTCCACCGCCCGATAGTGGTCGCCTGAGCAATGCCTGAGCTGGTAGGCTGCAAGAACGGGGAATGGCTGCCGATGAGCCGGATGCTCCCCGACCCGAACGATCGCGGCACCCTTCTGGGCGACCAGGTGCTCGACGTCGAGCGGACCTTCGGCGGCAAGGGGTTCCGGCTGGAAGAGCATATCGAGCGGCTGTACAAGTCGCTCAAGTACGTGCGCATCGACCTCGAGCTGTCCCCCGCGGAAATGCTCTCCCTGACCGAGGAGGGGATCCGGCGCAATCGCGAGCGGGCTCCCGGCATCGATTTCATCATAACGCAGCTGGTGACGCGGGGATCCGGCGGCCCTCGGGCGTGGATGGCGGGGCCGCCGAACCTCTACATCAAGTACGCCCCGGTCGCCAACGAATGGGTCGCCCGCTACTACAGGGAGGGCATGCACGCGGTGGTCACGAAAACCCGCAGCTACGATCCCCTCGCCCTCGACCCCAAGATCAAGCACCTCAGCCGCATGAACATGGCCATGGCGGAAATCGAGGCCAACGACCTCGACCCCGGAGCGTGGCCGATCCTGACCGATGCCGCGGGCAACCTCACCGAGGGGTCGGGGTACAACGTCTTCATCGTCTCCGGGGGCGTCCTCCGCACCCCGGACGACCGCGCCATCCTCGCCGGGGTTTCCAGGCAGACGGTTCTCGACCTCGCCGCGCAGACCGGGATTCCCGCAAGCGAGGAAGACCTTCAGCCGTACGACATCCACACCGCGGACGAAGCCTTCTTCGCCAGCACCCCCTGGTCGATCCTGCCGGTCACCCACGTCGACAGGCAAGCGATCGCCGACGGCAGGCCGGGCGAGGTGACCGGCCGGCTCCTCGACGCCTGGACCGAAATGGTCGGAATCGACGTCGCCGCCGAGGCGGAGAAGCTCGCGGACGGGGGCTGAGCCCGGCGGTTTTCCGGAAAAGCTCAGGACCAGACGTAGATCTCGTCGTCCTCCGGGGACATCGCGAAGAAGCTGGCCAGGACGATGCGGGGCCGATCCCCTTTCGGCGGCGGCACCTCGTGGATCGTCTCGGAGCAGAAGATGTAGAAGTCCCCCGGCTGCAGATCGATCCGAACCCGCTCGATCCCGTGCCCGGCCGCGTACTCCCGGAAACGGGGCAGCTCCTCGGTCAGTTCCTCCGACCACTGGCGCCGGTAGAGGAAGGCGTGGCCACCCTCCTCGTCATCGAGGGCGTTCTGGAAGCACAACACCGCGGCGAACTGCTTCTCGAACCGCGACACCTGCAGGTCGAACAGCTTCGACCGCTTGCGGGCGGAGTCGAAGTGCGGGGTGTGCCCCACCCCCTCGTAGTAGGTGCGGAAGATCGCCGGGCCGTACTGACGGCCGTCCGGCTCGCGGGCGACCATGACCCGCTTTCCGGGGGCGAGCGCCGACAGGGTCTCGTAGATGAAGGCGACCGGATCGTCGTACCCCTCGAAAAGGGTCTCGAAGAGGTCCTGGGTCTGACGGGCGTGGGCGAAGAACCCCTCGGGGTCGCCGCGGTGGCGCCCGAGGCTGGTCCCGACGTCGACGCGGGAGACCGCCTCCCCCTCGCCCCGCGGGTCGTAGAAAAGGCGGCGCTCGTAGAAGCGCTCGACGAGGGCGGCGCAGTGGGCGGGATCAAAAGCCCGGCGCATAACCAGGGCAGGGACCTCGCCGCGCCCCAGCAGCTCCAGCGGGCGCTCGTGGGCCTTGAGAATCTCTCCGCGGCCGGCTTCCACCGGCTCCCATTGTGAAGCAGCCGTCATCGGAATCAGTGGTGGTCGACGCGTTCAGCGATCGGGAGACCGCGGAACTCCCGGATGATTTCGGCCAGCTGCGCCGCGGCCGCCGCGAACACGCGCTCCCCCTTTTGCCGCGTCGCCAGGGTGGCGTCCCCGATCACCCCGGTTTCGGAGACCCGCGACCAGTGGTCCATCATCTTCAGCGGCGAGGCCCCCTTCCCCTTCAGGGAGCCGCGCCAGTAGTAGCGCCCCACCGGCATCTTCTCGTCGCGGGCCGCCTTGTCCATCTGCACCGCCTCCTCGTTGAGATGCAGGTACACCGAGGTTTCGATCTCGTCGGCGTGCGACAGCACCTCGGACTCGCGCACCTTCTCGGCCTCGGCCGAGCCCCCCATCAGCAGCCCGCAGTGCGCCTCGGTCTCTATCACCGTGCGCCGCGCCGCCAGCTCGAGGATCGGGCTGTTGGAGCCATGGCCGTTGACGATCAGGATCTTGCGGAAGCCGTGGTGGGCGACGCTGCGGGTGATGTCGAGGACGAAATGCAGCAGGTGCTCGTCCGTCACGGTGATGGTGCCGGGGAAATCCATGTGGTGGTCCTCGAAGCCGTACGGCAGGGCCGGCAGCAGCAGCACTTCGTCTGGGATGCGTTTCGCCGCGGCCTCGCAGACCTCGCTGACGACGAAGGTGTCGACGTCGAGCGGCAGGTGGTGGCCGTGGTCCTCGGTCGAGCCGACCGGCAGCACCACCGCCGGCTGCCGCGCCACGAGGTCGCGCAGCTCCGGCCAGGTGTAGTGGTCGTACCGGTACGGCAGCCGCGGCCCCCTCATGGCCGGCCTCCCCGGAGAGCTGCCCCGCAGGCGGGCTGTCGCCCCGGTCGATGGCCGGGCATCCCGGCTGCTGCACGTAGCTTCAACAGAATCCCCATCCCCATCAGGCGCCCCGGCGGTTGTCGCGGGAGCGCGGCGTCAGGTCGAACCAGGTCTCGTGGCCGCCGAAGAAGCGCTTGAGCTCATCGACCATCAGGGTGAAATACTGCTGCTTCACCGCGGGACCGTACCAGCCGATGTGCGGGCTCAGGAACACGTTCGGCAGCTCGAGGATCTCGTTGTCGGGGGGGACCGGCTCCGGATCGAAGACGTCGAGCCCCGCGGTGATGTCCCCTCTCTTCAGCCGCTCGATCAGGGCCTGCGGATCGACGATCGGCCCGCGCGACACGTTGACGAAGGTGCACCCCGGCCGGATCAGGTCGAGCTCGGCACGGCCGACCATGCGCCGCGTCCTCGGAGTGAGCGGCGCCAGGCAGACGATGACGTCGCAGTGGCCGAGAACGTGCTCGAGCGACGTCTGCACGAACCCCACGGCCTCGGCCATTTCGCGCGGCAGGTAGGGGTCGTGCACCCAGATCCGCGCCGGCTCGAACGGCTGCAGCAGCCTGATCAGCCGGCGGCCCATGTGGCCGCACCCGATCAGGCCGATCTCCCTGTTGATCAGGGTGCCGGCCCCGGTCTCCAGGACCGCGGCGTCGGCTACTGTCTCTCCGGAGATCATGCGGCGGTAATGGTGGCTGCCGTTGCGGACCGCTATCAGCATCAGGGCAAGGGCCCAGTCCGCCACCGGGTAGGAGGCGGCGTTGTTGGTGTCGACGGTACGCACCCCGCGCCTCCACAGGGCCTCGAGATCGAGACGGCTGGCGAAGCGGTCTCCCTCGAGCTCGCCGACGATGCGCAGCTTCGGAGCGGCGTCGAGGACGCGGCCGTCGACGGTCGGAGATCCGTGGCAGACGATCAGGCCGTCCTTGTCCCCGACCTGCGCTATCAGTTCGTCGGCGGTGGCGGGGTCCTCGTTGGTCGACTCGATGCCTCCCCCTTCGCACTCGAACCAGGACCAGTCGGCGAACCGTTGGAGCCGCTCGATGTCGGCAGGGGCGAGGCATCCCGCGCGCACCTCCCTGCTGCAAGCCAGCAGCAGGCTCGGACGGCTCATTGTTCCCAGCGTTCCGGGGCGATCGCCGGCGCGTCCGCCCTCATCCCCGCCGGCTTGTGCGGCTGCTCCCAGTCGACCCCGGAGGTGTTGAGGCTCTGCAGGAAGCGGCGCGCCACGGCCGGGGCGGCGGCGACCAGCTCGGGGTCCCAATCCTCCATCGGCTGAATCGGGCCCGCCCAGGCCGGACGGTACCCCAGCTGCACCAGGGTGCGCAGCGCATCCGACCGGTTGGGGTGGGTGCCGTGGAAGATGTTGACCGGAAATACGACCGCGGTCCCCGCCTTTGCGCAAAGGGTCACCTCTCCCGGGTGCGACTTGTAACGCACGTACGGGTTGGCATCGGCGTGAAAGGAGAGGTGGGATCGCGGCAGCACGCGCAGGGGGGCCCGCTCGGGGGTGAGGTCGTCGAGGTAGTAGAGCACCCGCAGCAGCTTCGGCGAGCTGCCCTCGTACCCGAAGATCGAGGAGCCGAACGGCTGCCCGTCGGTGTGCAGGGAGATCGGTGGGGACCCGGACAGGGTGCGCGTGAACAGCCCGCGGGTGAAGACGATCTCCTCGCCGCAGAGGGCCTCGAGGAACTCGACCACGGGCGGATTGGCGATCGCTTCCGCCAGGGCCGGGCTGTACCACTGCGGCTCGCGGTGGTAGGTCTGGCAGTCGCTGTAGTCCTTGGTCCCCATCGGCGCGTCCGCCATCTCCTGCTTGATGCGGTCCATGCGATCGGCGTCGAGAACGCCGGGAAGGACGACGTACCCCTCGACCTCGAGGTGGCGCATCTTCTCCCCCAGGGTCATGGCGCCGTAGTCGGTCTCGTCGATGTTCATGAAGCCGATCCCCTCTTCGGGATCGAAGTTCAGGTCGCGTTTGGCCATCGCTATTCTCCGCGTGTCTCCTGGGTCTCCCGGCCCCGCCGCGGCGAGGCCTGCCGGACACGTTAATAGGCAAACAGGTGACCCGGAACAAGCGGCGGACAGCTGCTTCACCGCCGGGGGGCACCTCGTTGCCCCGGCCGAATGCACCCGATCTCCCGGGTGGGTCAGTGGAGGAACCGGCAGGATGGTCGGTTTTGCGGCGGCGAACCGGAACGCCGGGAGCCTCAGTCCCCCTCGGGTTCCCTGGCGCCGCGCGCCCTCAGAAGGGCTGCCAGCTCCTCGTCCCCGCGCTCGAGCGCCGCGGACAGCGGAGTCGTGCCGTCGGCTGCAGGGGCGTCGATGTCGGCGCCGTGGGCGAGCAGGAGGTCGAGCACCTGTTCCCCTTCGGGGCCTGCCGCAACGCCGTGAACCGGGGTGTGCCCTCCCACGAGGCGGGCATTCGCCAGGTCCGGGTCGGATTCCAGGACCGCGGCGAGCTGCCCCGCCCTTCCGTAGGCGGTCAGGTCGAACACGTCCCTGCTGTGATCGAGCAGCAGGCCGCGAAGCTCGAAGTGGCCGGCGTGATTGGCGAAGCCGACCGGGGTGGCGTCGTGGTCCCGCTCCCGGATCTCGCCGTTCGCCCCGCGAGCCAGCAGCAGGCGGACGACCTCGCCGCTGTTCTCCCAGGCGGCCCAGTGCAGGGGGACGCGTCCCCTCTCGTTCGGGGCGTCGGGATCGGCCCCGAGGTCGAGAAGCAGGCGCGTCGCCGCGGTATTGGTGACCGCTTCCTGGAGCAGCTCGGGGTTCTCGATCATGCGGGGAGCTTCTTCAAGCAGCTGTCTCGCCCTGCTCTCGTCGCCGCTCATCACCGCCGCGGTGAAGCGGTCCTCCAGGGACAGCTCGACAACCTCGGCGCCGTGCTGGGCCAGCATTTCCGCGATCTCCGGGAAGCCTCCGAGAACGGCGTTCTCGTAGTTCGAGCGGCCGTTGTACATATCGGGTGCCGCCACGTCGGCGCCGTGCCCCAGCAGCAGGGACACCCGTTCGGCCACCCCCCTCTTCACCGCCGAGCACAATTGGTAGTCGAGGGTTCTCAGCGGCGGGTCGTGGGAGGGATAGACCACTGCGGAGGCCTGCAGACCGCGTGACAGGAGCAGATCGAGCCACTCGTTGTCCGGGGTGAACATGGTGTTGTAGAGCCCCTGGGAGTCGTTGGGGTCGGCCCCGGCGTCGAGCAGCACCTCCGCCAGCTCGCGGGCCCGCGGGTGGGGGGGCTGCTGCAGGAGGCCATGCTCCCCTTCCCCCATGACCCCTGTCAGGGCCGACCAGCTCCAGCCCCCCCGTTCCTCCGGGCCGACGCTGGTGTCGCCGGGGGCGCCGGCGGCGAGCAGAAATTCCGCCGCGGCCAGGGCGTCGCCCCCCGGCCGGGCATCCGGAACCCGGCTGAAGCAGAGGTAGAGGAGGGGCGGCCAGTCGCGCCGCCCGCCGGGGACGACCGCGCTTTCCCCATCCCCGATCAGCTGCCCAAGAGCTTCGACATCGGAAGCGGCCGCGGCTGCCCAGGGGCTCACCCTGGAAATCCCAGGAGTTTCGCCCAGCATGCGGGCGGCGCGCTCTCGGCGGCTGACGTGGTCGTCGCCGCGATACGAAAGGCAGGCGAGCTCGGCGAACAGATCGGCCCGTTCTTCGAGCTTTCCCGAGGCTCCGGCCTCCTCCTCGAAAGCCCGCTGCAACTCCCCCCACCCGGCATGCCCCTGTTTGCGGGCGACCACCAGCAAGGCGTCGCGATAGGTGCTGAACTCTCCCGGGTCCGGGTGGTGCTCGCCAATGAGGGCCAACGCTTCATGCTCTTTGCGCCGCGCCCGGTCGAGCAGGGATTTCGCCTCCCTGCGGAGACTCGACAGGCTAGTGTTGTGTCGCAGAGATTCGTTCGCAAAGTCTCTTGATTTTCGCGAGGATGGAATCGGCCGTAGCCGTCCACACGAAAGGGTGTGCGTTGGCGTTCCATTTGGCCGTGTAGCGTTCGATGCGCTCGATGAGCTCCGACACCTTGCGGAACGAGTCCCGGCGAACCGCCTGGCGGGTAAGGATATTGAACCAGATCTCCACCTGATTGAGCCACGAAGCATAGGTGGGGGTGTAGTGAACGTGAAATCGGGGACGCCGTGCCAACCATCGCTTGACCTTGGCATGCTTATGCGTGGCGTAGTTGTCGACGACGAGATGAATATCGAGGTCAGCGGGGACGTGGGCCTCGATGTGGCGCAGGAACTGAAGGAACTCCTGGTGACGATGACGGGGCTTGCACTGGGTCATCACTTCCCCGGTGGCTACGTCCAAGGCGGCAAACAGGGTGGTGGTGCCATGGCGCTTGTAATCGTGCGTAATCCCTTCCACGTATCCCAGTCCCAGGGGCAGCATGGGCTGACTTCGTTCCAACGCCTGGATCCGGCTCTTCTCGTCGACGCACAGCACCAGGGCGTGCTCGGGGGGATTCAGGTATAAGCCGACGATATCCCGTACTTTGTCGACAAAGAAAGGATCGGTGGAAAGCGTGAAGTGCTTGTGTCGATGGGGCTGCAAACCATATGCAAGCCCTGGAGCCCGTTTTCGAGAAAGCGCCGGCGCCACTTGCCCGTTTTCGAGAAAGCCGTAGCACGCGTCACACCCACGGCGGCGGCGACGGCTTCATTGGGCCCGCCTTCTGCGGCCAGCAGACTAATCTCGGCTCGCCGCACCAACCCGTGGGAAAGGCTCCGGGATTTGGCCATCGATTCCAATCGTTCCCGGTCCGACGGACTCAGCTCTAACGGCGGTAATGGACGCCCCGTCACCATAGGTCTCTCCTTTCAGAAGGGGGATAAGAGAAACCTACGGCACCTTCAATTGTTTGTACAGTTAATTATACGACAGGACACTAGGGCGGCTGGGTCTATCGACGGACATGGAGAGCCCTTTCGTGAATAGTCCGGATCCGTTTTACCGGGAGAAAGTGGAGTCCCAGTTTGAACCCGCTTGCCTGCTCGAACCCGCGGGGGGCACCCCTGGCGGTGCGCTTGCGTGGATGATAGGTTCGGGCCGTGGGGTCCTCAAAACGAAATCAGCGGGACAAGGAAAGGCCAGCCCCCTCCGTCGAGGCCGAGTTGCTCGACGAAGCTGCGGTCGCGGCGATATCCCGCCTGATAGGCATCGGCTGCCAGTCCGGGGACACGGTGATGGGCCTGTCCGCGGTGCGGCGCGTCCGTCAGCTCGCCTGCCTGTTCGCTTCTACGGACCTGGCCGCCGGCACCTGGAGAGAACTCGGACGGCGGCGGCGGACGGGAACGCGGCTCTTCCGGGTGGCGGATCTCTCCAGTCTCACCGCGGCAGCAGGGCGCGGCGACCTGTCGGTCGTCGGCGTGAAACCGGGAGGGCTGGCCGCAGGCATCGCCGCCCGGCTCGAGGCCCTGGCCAAGGCGGAGAGCTGCACATCGCCGGAGAGGACCACCGGTTCGGAGCCGCATTGAGGAGGAGGCCCATTTCCCGCCCCGGAGCTCGAGGCTTCCGTTCCTGCCCCGATCTCCCGCTGCGGAAAGCGAATCGTCAAGGGAGGCCTCGACCCTTCCCGAACCCGGTCGTTCCCGTGACACCAGCCTTTGGTATCGCCTTGAGAAGATCTCCCGTCGACCTGCGCACAACCTGCCGCGCTCCCTGCAAGGCGGCCGCGTGAACCAGACGGCCGCCTCCCCTTCATTGAGGAGAATGCCATGCTCCAGGCGAAGCGGTTCCACCAGCTCTTTCTCGACGACGGCGCCATCCATTCGAGCGAGCGCATAACCCGGCGCCTGCACCAGCCGAAGAAGTGCGGCCCGCTGATACCGGGCGGGGTGCAGAGCCGCAACTCGCCGCAGTGGAACCCCGGCAAACAGGTATGGGAGTGGTGGTACTTCGGCGACCACCTCCGCTACGCGACCTCCGCGGACGGCGAGCACTGGGACTTGCCCGACCTCGGCCTGTTCGAGTGGGAAGGGTCGCGGCAGAACAACCTCGCCGCTGACCCGGGCGGCGACCGCAGCGAGCGGGCCTACCACCTCCTGCGGGACGACGCAGATCCCGATCCGCAGCGGCGCTACAAGGGTCTGCTTGCGGCCTGGGGCCGGCAGCCGGCGCTGTCGCCCGACGGCTTCCGGTGGACGCCGACCGGCGCCCCGGCGATCCCCAGCAGCGACGAGTCGCAGTTTACCCGGGACCCCTACAGCGGCCAGTACCTGGCGATGGTCAAGCAGGGAACGGAATGGGGGCGCTCGATCTTCCTTTCGACGAGCGGCCCCGACTTTCAGGAGTTCAGCGAGCCGAAGCTGATCTTCCACTCCGACGAAATCGACCACGAGAACTGCCGGCAGCGGGTGCGCAAAATCGTCGAGGATCCGGCCTACGTGACCCCTGCCGGGGTCGACGGCGAGGACTACATCGCCGAGGTCTACAACATGGCCGTCTTCCCCTACCAGGGGCTCTACGTCGGCTTCCCGGTGCTGTTCAACCCCTTCGGAGCCAACCCTCCGCCGGCAACCAACTTCGACCGCATCAACCAGGTGGAGCTCAGCGTCTCCCGCGACCTCCATCACTGGGAGCGGGTCGCCGACCGCGCCGTCTTCCTCGGGGTCGAGCCATACGACGGGGAAACCTACGATACCGGGCAGCTGCTGATGGCCGGACAGCCGGTCGTCCGCGACGACGGCGAGATCTGGTGCTACTACAACGGCCTCAGGTGGGGTACGTCCCTGGAGAACTACGAGCGCCGCGACAAGCTGGACGAGCTGCATCGCATGGGGGTCGATCCCCGCCACTTCACCGACAGCGGGGCCCTGTCGCTGGCCAGGCTGCGGCCCGACGGCTTCGTGTCGCTCGAGGGCAGCGACAACGGCGTCGTCACGACGCGGCCGTTCGAGCTCAAGGGGGAGGAGGTCTACATCAACGCCGACGCGCGTTGGGGGGAGATCTACACCGAGATCCTCGACGCCGAGTCGGGGCGGCCGATCCCCGGTTTCTGGGTGCCGGCCGAGCGCCCGCCTCCGTTCACCGGCGACTCGACCCGCGCCAGGGTCGCCTGGAAGAATCCGCACGACCTCGTGTTCGAAAAACCGGTGCAGCTGAAGTTCTACCTGCACCGGGCGAGCCTGTATTCCTTCTGGATCGAGTGAGCCCTCCTCGCCCGGCGGCTGTCCCAGGTTGACCGGGGAGCCCGGATCCGGGCGGAGAGCTACGGAGTCTGCGCTCCGTTCGTCTCGAGGTAGACGGAGAACAGCGACTGCGAGCAGGTCATGAACAGCCGGTTCTTCCTGCGGCCGCCGAAGCAGAGGTTTGAGCAGGGAGCCGGCAGGTGGACCTTGCCGATCAGGGCGCCGTCGGGGGCGAAGCAGTGGACGCCGTCGTACCCCTCTCCCCCCCAACAGGCCCCCGACCACAGGTTGCCGTCCAGGTCCGTGCGGATGCCGTCCGAGGCGCCCGGCTCCATGTCGGCGAAGACGCGGCCGTTGGCAAGGCGCTCCCCCTCGACGTCGAAGACGCGGATGTGGGTCGGGTGCTCGGGGCCGTCGGAGCGCCCGGTGTCGACGATGTAGAGCAGCGACTCGTCGGGGCTGAAGCAGATGCCGTTCGGGCGGCGGAAGTCCCCTGCAGCCACCGTCGCCTCTCCGGTTTCCTGGTCGAGGCGGTAGACGTTGGCGGCGTTCTCGAAGGGGGCCCGGCCTCCCTCGTAATCCATCAGGATGCCGTACCCCGGGTCGGTGAACCAGATCGATCCATCCGACTTGACCACGATATCGTTCGGTGCGTTCAGCCGCCGCCCCTCGAAGCGGTCCATGAGCACGGTGATCGTGCCGTCGTGCCCGGTGCGGGTGACCCGGCGGGTGCGGTGCTCGCAGCTGACCAGGCGGCCCTGACGGTCCCGGGTGTTGCCGTTGCTGTTGTTGGAGGGCTTGCGGAAAACGGACACCTCCCCGGTCTCCTCCTCCCACTTGAGGATGCGGTCGTTGGGGATGTCGCTGAACAGCAGGTAGCGACCGTCGCCGAACCAGACCGGCCCCTCGAGCCAGCGTCCCCCGGTCCACAGCATCTCGAGGGCGGCGTTGGCTAGCTTGTAGCGGGCGAAGCGGTCGTCGAGCACTTCGATGCGGCTGTCTGGATATCTCACGAGCTCCATATCTATCTTCCCCGGGTTATCAGCCCGTTGCTGAAGTCCATCTGGGCTGCGGCAGGCCTTGGCCTGCTGAGCAACCATATCGGGATGCTATTCCACCACAACGGAGGGACTGCGAATGAAGGTTCTGGTTTTGTCGGGCGAAAATCACGGCTTCGGGCAGAGCGCCGAGGTGATCTGCGGATTCCTTAATACGGCCGGCGACCTCGAAGCGCAACTGGACGGCGACAAGGACATCCTCGCTTCCGCGGCGCTGCGCGAGTTCGACGCCTGCGTGTTCGGAACCGGGTTCACCCGCGCCTTCCAGGGGCCGGACGGGGGCGTGCTGCGGGAGCCCGACCTCACCCAGGAACAGGAGGACGGGCTGTTCGATTTCGTCGCCGGCGGCAAGGGCCTGGTCGGAGTCCACGGCACCGGCTGGTGGGTCGGGGCGCGCGCTGTCGATCTCCTCGGCGGGCACGCCAACTGGCATCCTCCCGGCCTGACTTTCACCGTGAACATCGAGGACGGCACCCACCCGGTGACCCGGGGCATCTCCGACTTCGAGGTCGAGGACGAGATCTACATGTCGGCCTGGGATCCCGCCATCCGCATCCTCGCCACGGCGGAGTGGAGCGACAAGCCGCATCCGATGGCCTGGGTCAAGCCGTACAAGGCGGGGCGGGTCTTCTACACCGCCCTCGGGCACACCGCCGGCACCTTCCAGCGTCCGGCCATGCAGGCGCTGATGACCCAGGGGGTGCGCTGGGCCGGGTCGAACTGACCCCCCAAGGCGCGACGAGAGCCGAACGATGGCCATCGCCATGACCGCAGAGCAGCAGCGGGACTTCGAGGAGAAGGGGTACGTCATCCTCGACGACTTCCTCGAGCCGTACGAAGTCGGCCGCCTGCTCGAAGCGGTCGACGAGGTGGCCGCCCGTCTCCGGGAATCGACCGGCCTCGGTCCCGAAGAGCCTTTTGCCGTCCGCAACGCCCTCGCCCAGCACGACGCTTTCCTCGACCTGATCGATCACCCGAAGGCCCTTCCCCTGGTCGTCGACGCCATCGGCTGGAACATCCAGATCCGCACCTCCCACCTCGACTACCGGCCGCCCTACCCCCGCCGGATGCGAACCGGAGGGGTCGGCCTTGGCGACGGGGAGGATCATCGGGCCGGGTACCGCAACGTCAACTGGCACCCCGATCTCGCCGGCAGCTACCTGTTCGAGGCCCCCTCCCTCGACGGGCGCCTGCCGTTCATGGAGGTCAAGATCTTCTATGCCTTCTCCGACCTCGGCGAGTCGAACTCCGGCAACCTTTGGGTGGTGCCCGGCAGCCACCTGCGGCGGCCGCAGGAGCTGCGGAACGGTTCCGCGGTCGATCCCGACGACGCGGTCGAGCTGAGGATTCCCCCCGGCACCGCGGTGCTCTGGCGCACCGCGACCTGGCACTGCGTCGGCCCCAACCTGTCGGCGAGGACGCGCCAGATCATGCACGTCGGCTACCACTACCGCTGGCTGCGGCCCACCGACTACATCGAGCAGGACCCCGAGCTGATCGCGCGCAGCTCTCCGATACGCCGCCAGCTGCTGGGAGCGCTGGCCACCGGGTCGCCTCCCCTCGGGGAGACGCCGGAGTTCCACCCCTCCTCCCAGTACTGGATCACTTCGAACTGGGACGACGTCCCGCTCAAGGCGTGGGCCGAAGAGCGGGCAGGGGCCGCGGCGACCACCAGCCCTCTGTAGGCGGAGCCGCTGCCGGAGGGACCGGCCGGTCAGCGGTCCGATTCGCCAGGAGAACGGAAATTGACGTCCGCAATCCCTGGAGTTGACGGCGCGGGGCTCCGTGAGGTTCGCGAGGCACGCAGAATCAGGGTCCGCTCTTAGGCCTTGCGTCGGTTCGCCATGGCCCTTTCACCAGCCCGACGAGGAGACCTCCCATGTCTGAAATCGCCGCCGCGGCCAGGGGCCTGCGCCTGACCCCGGCCCGGATCGAACAGTTCCACGAGACCGGTTACCTGAAGAACCTGCGCCTGCTCGACGAGGAGGGGGTCGCGACGCTGCAGCGGGAGTTCACGGAGCTCGTCGACAGCGTGCCGGACAGCGTCGACATCTACCGCGTCAACAACTGGCACAAGGCGAACCGCTGGTCCATGAGCTGGGCCGCATCCCCGCCGTTCTCGACTACGTCGAGGACCTTCTCGGCCCCGACTTCTACCAGTGGGGAGGGGCCTTCTTCATCAAGTTCCCCCACGACGAATCGACGGTTCCCTGGCACCAGGATGCCAGGTACTGGCCCCTCGAACCGCGGGAGACCGTCACCGTCTGGCTCGCGGTTTTCGACGCCGATGCGGGAACGGCTGGCCGACGCAGTTCAACCAGAGTTCGTCCGACTTCGAGTGATCGGGTCCCGGGCTTCCCGGGTTTCTCGGGACGGAACGGCGAAGCGGGCGCCATGCAGGGGCTTGCCCAGCCCGGTAGCGGTTGTTTCGGGACTCGCCTCAGTCTTAGAAGCCCGAAAACAGGCAGTCGACCGGCATCGGCGGGAAGCTTCCCCTCAGGCCACCGAGAGCGTAATGCTCCACTGCCATCATCTGAGGCCTTTGCTCGATCTGGGCGCGCGCCTGCTCCTCGGTGCCGAACTGCGAGGCATGGGCGCAGATCGCGGCCAGTTTCTGCTCTTCATGGCCGCGAATGTCGATTGCGGCCGCGATCGAGTCGTCCGACACCCCGCACAGGTCCGCCTCGACGTCGGCCATCGGGGCAGCGGAATGCTTTTCCTGCGTCTCGCGCAACAACTCCAGGGGATAGACCGGATAGTACAGGCGCCTCGGCGCCGGCTGCGCGACGCTGCCGGCCGACCAGAACGCCGCGGCCGCGGCGCGGTGAATGGCGACGTGGTCGGCGTGGGGGTAAAGCCCGTGGGGGTCGAAGGTGATCATCACCTGCGGCCGCAGTTCCGCGATGATCGGCAGAAGCTGCCGCTCCAGGGCAACCGATTCCTGGTTCATCAGCGCCCGCGGGTTGCCGCGCCCGACCTCGACAGGGAAGCCTGAATCGCAGTGGCCGAGCCAGACCGGCGGGGCGACTCCCATGATCGCGCCGGCGCTTTCCAGCTCCTCGGACCGCAGCCTTCCCCGTTCCTCCCCCTTGGGGTAGCGGTCCGGGTCGATCCCGGGGTGGACGATCTCTCCCTCCTCCCCGCGGGTGGCGCAGACCAGGTGGACGTCGTGCCCTTCGGACGCTGCCTTTGCCAAGGTCCCGCCGCAGATGAACGACTCGTCGTCCGGGTGAGCAAAAATGGCCAGCAACCTCATATCCACTTTCCTTCTGCTGCGATTCGCATCCTCATCCGGCCAGTGAATGGCCTGTGGATGAAGTGGGAATCCCTTTTAGTTATTATTTGTTCGACACCGGCTTTCGGGCCGGTCACGGGAATATACTCACCCTGCGTAGTTCGTAGTTCGCACCGCTTCACACACGGGAGGCATACTCAATGAAGCGACTTCTTCACATCCCGCTGTTCCTCTGCCTCGGCGCCGGCCTGGCCTTTGCCGACAGCCATGAGGAAGATATCACCGAAATGGAGGAGGTCATCGTCACCGGCTCCAAGCTGCCGCAGACGCCGGGCAACGTGACCCAGAAGATCTCCATCATCACCTCCGACGAGATCGGCTCCCTGGTCCAGGGCAACGGCAACCTCGCCGAAATCCTCTCCTACAGCCCGGGCAACTTCGCCAACGTGCTGTCCCGCAACGACGCCAACTGGGGGTCCTCCGGCGGCCTCGCGCACACCTACAAGGGCTACATGCTCGACGGCCTGCCGATCGACGCCTTCGTCGATCTGCAGAGCCTCGACCCCTGGGCATTCGAACGGGTAGAGGACCAGCGCGGTTCGGCTTCGGTGCTCTATCCGACCTACCTCGCCATGGACTTCGCCGGCAACCAGTCGCCCCTGGCGGGCACGGCCAACTTCATCCTCCGGGAGAGGGTCAGGAACACCCGCACCAGCGCCTCGGTGTACGGCGGTTCCTACAAGACGATCGGCGGCCGTTTCTTCCACCAGAGGGCAGCCGGCAACCTGCACCTCTTCTTCGGCGGGCACCACGAGGACTCCGACTACACCTATTACGGCACCTTCGACGAGGACGGCAATAGAAACTCCTGGCTGAACATGCTCGAGGACGATTCCCCGAACTACGAGAAGACCAAGATGTACATGCGGGGAACCTACTACCTCAACGACAGCGGCCAGCGGGTCTCCCTCTATGCCCACCGCACCTGGCACACCGGCGATGGCGGCCGCCCGAACCGGGACTTCGGCCACACCTACACCACCCTGAACGCCGGATACATCCACCCGGTCTCCGACAAGATCACCGCCCGCGCAAAGGTCGGCTACCGCGACTACGTGCGCCGCTGGGAGGAAGACAACTTCGCTCGCGATTCCCTTGGGGTGGTCATCCCCGAGAGCCTCGCCCTGCGCTCGGAGGACGGCGTCGACCAGTCGGTGATGCCGGCCGATTTCTCCGTCTCCGTCATCACCCGCGAGTCAGACGTGCTCACCGTGGGCGCCGACTACCAGCTCGCCTCTTACAAGAACACCTCGGAGTCGGGCGTTCTGAACACCAACAACGAGGGCACCGCCACCGGCCTGGGCCTCTACGCCCAGGAGGAGTTCCGCCTGAACAACCTCACCCTGCGGGCCGGGGCACGCTTCACGAGCATCGCCCACGACATCGAGCTGTTGAGCGGCGCTCCTCCGGGAGAAGAGAGCAACTCCTGGAACAAGCTCCTCTACAGCGCCGGGGCCCGCTACAACCACAGCGACGAGCTGGCCGTGTACACCAATTTCGGCACCAGCTTCAAGGCCCCTTCCCAAAAGTCGGTGGGCGGCACCGTCCCCCTGGGTAGCACGGACAGCGGCCACCTGCCCAATCCGGACATCAAGCCGGAGGCGGGCACCAGCATCGACCTGGGCGTGAACTACCGGCCCATGGCGGGTCTGCAGGTCGGCCTGCGGGGCTTCAACATCGCCCTCGAGGACCAGATCGTGCAGGTGGAGGTAGAAGGCGCGCCCCAGTCGCAGGACATCAACGCCGGCAACACCGCGACCAACGGCGCCGAACTGGAGGTCACCCACCGCCTTAGCGACATGGTGGAGTGGTTCGCCAACTACACCTACACCAACGCCGAGGTGAAAGAGCACGAGAATGAGGATCTGATCGGCGCCAAGATCAACTTCGTTCCTGAGAGCGTCATCGGCCTCGGCGTCCACCTGACCCTTGCCCAGGGCCTGCGGGCGACGGTCACGGCCCAATCCTACAGCGGCATCTACTCGGACATCAGGAAGGATGATCCAAACACGGACGCTGACGACCCCCTCCCCGGGTACTTCCTGGTGAACGCCCGGGTCCAGTACGGAGTCAGCACCCGGGACGGGTACGATCTGACCCTCTTCCTCGAGCCCTACAACCTCACCAACCAGACCTTCGAGATGCCCTGGGGATTCCAGGATCCCGGCTTCTCGACCAACGGCGGTCTGATGGTCAGCTTCTAGTGCCTGCACGCGAAGGCACTAGCCGATGACCGTTGCAGCTTGCGGCCCCGCGGCGCCCCCCCTACCGGGAGCGGCCGCCGCGGGGCCCCTGCTTTTTCACCTCCTCCTTCTTCTTCCCCTTTCCCTCCTCCTCCCCGGCGATCCTGCGGCCGCGGAAGGGGTGGCGGCCACCGAAGGGGTGAGGGTCACCGATTTCCGCGGCAAGCGCATCGAGCTTGAGAAGCCGGCGGAGCGCATCGTCTGCCTGCTCGAAAGCGCCCTCAGCGGACTCTACATGCTCGGGGCCGAGGACCGCCTCGTCGGCATCTCGACCAACGTCTACCAAGGGAGCGTCTTCCCGTACTACGCTGCCATGGACGAGCGCATGCGCGAGCGCACCCTGGCGACGCCGGGCAACTGGGACTTCGTCAATATCGAGAGCATGGTGGCGCTGCAGCCTGACCTAGTGATCGTCTGGTCCGGCCAGGAGGAGTCGATAGCCGCCCTCGAGGAGAAGGGGATCCCCGTCTTCGGGGTCTTCATCGAGCGCTTCGAGGACATCCACCGGGAGATCGCCGCCCTCGGCGAGCTGACCGGCACCCGGGAGCGGGCGGACGAACTCCTCGCCATCGCCCGTGAGGAGCTGGAGGCGGTGCGGCGCAGGGTCGCCCCCCTCGAAGGAGAAGGGCCATCCGCCCTGCCGCGCGTCTACTTCATGTGGGCCCAGGGGCCGCTGGGGACCGCCGGCCGCAACAGCACCGTGCAGGAGCTGATCGAGCTGGCCGGCGGGACCAACGTGGCGGCCGGCAGCGACCTCGAGTCGCTGGTGGTCAACCTCGAGAACGTCCTCGTCTGGAACCCGGAGCTGATCGTCATGTGGTGCAACGACCGGCTCGACACCGGGGACCTGGGAGAGATGTCAGGATGGCGCACGGTCAAGGCGGTACGCAACGGGAGGGTGCACGAGCTTCCCGATCCGTTCTCCTGCGACTTCTGGACCCTGAAGTACATCTTCACCGTCGATCTCGTCGCGCGCTGGTGCCACCCGGACCGGTTCCCGGAAGATGACGCCGAGGTCCTGCGCGCCGGCCTGCTGAACAAGCTCTACGGGGGGCGCCTGGGGGAGCTGCCGCCCCTGCCCTCGGGGCCGGACCGCGGCTGAGCCCGCGGACGCCAATTCCTCCGGGGAACGGCACCTGACCGAAGCTCGAGGTAGCCTTCGGCACCAGGGGGAAAATCCAGCCGCTCCATTCCGGTACCGCAGGAGCCGGTACTCCAGGAAACTCGAAGCTGCCGCAGAAGCATTCGCCGGCGGCCGGAGCATCACCCAGAAACCAGAGGATTGTTGCCATGTCGAGCGCTCAAGCCCCGATCGGGCCCAACGATGCGATCAAGGTCACCAGGATCGAGGCGTTCGTTCTCAAAAACTCCTGGGTCTTCGTCAAGATCTCGACGGACGCGGGTATCGCCGGTTGGGGCGAAATGCTCAAGAACGACGCCAAGGCATGTGCCGCCGGCGCCCTCGAAGTCGCCGATTATCTTGGTAGGAAAGGATCCCCGCCCGGTCACCCATCACTGGCAGGCCATCCACCGCGGCGCCTTCTATCGCGGGGGCCCGATCAAAACCGCCATCTCCTCCGGCATTGACATGGCCCTTTGGGACATCACCGGAAAATGCTATGACGTGCCCGTGTACAAGCTGCTCGGCGGCCCAACGCGCGATCGGATTCGGGTATATGGCGAAGTGAGCGAAAAGACCGGCGTCAACGCCATGAAGGTGGGTCCGGGCACGTCGCGTTCCCCCTTCAAATACATCGAGGGCCAGAAATTCGTCGATGAGATCGTCGAGCGTTTCAAGGCGCTCCGCGAACAACACGGCTCCGGCGTCGATATCGCCGTTGACTTTCACGGCGCAGTACAGCCTCCTACCGCCTCGCTGCTCATCAAGGCGCTCGAACCGTATCATCCCTAGGTTCTACGAGGAAATCGTGCAGGCCCTCAACGTCGATGTCATGGCCGAGCTCGCCGAAAAGACCCACATCCCCATTGCCACCGGCGAGCGCATCTTTACCAAGTGGGGATTCAAGGAAATCCTCGAAAAGCGCGCCGCCCACATCCTGCAGCCGGATGTCTGCTATGCCGGAGGCATCACGGAATTGAAGATCATCGCCGGCATGGCCGAGGCCTACTACTCGCCGCTGGCCCCGCACAACCCCCAAGGTCCCTGTTCGCTCGCAGCGAGTCTGCAGATCGCCGCTGCCATCCCCAACTTTCTCACCCAGGAGGGCGGAGGCAACGAATACGAGGACCTGCTTGCAAAACCTCTGCCGCCTGTCGCCAACGGCCACCGACCCCTGCCCACGGGGCATCGCCATCGACGAAGACAAGCTGATGGATCAAGTCGGCGAACCGCGTCCCTATCGAGTTCACTTCGACCCGGACGACGGGTCGGTCGTGGACTGGTAGGCCGGAGGGGAAGGCCCCCCCCACACGGGCACGTGCTCACGCACGAAGGGGCCTATGCCGATGGGATGAGGCTCAGGGCCTCCCGGTTTCGGGCTGCGCTGCTGCTGGTCGGTTGTTGTTCCTCCGTCTCTTAGGGAGCGTACGGATCCTCGGCATCTAGGATCTTCTGCAGCGTCTCCTTGTCGCCGAAACGCTGTATCTCGTCCTCGTAGCTCCTCGTCTCGGTGCGGATCTGCAGGACGTGCCAGACGACCCACAGGGCCATTCCGACAACGAACAGCAGAACCTCCGAACCGACGAAGGGGTACATAGGGCCGATCTCCGAGATGTTGCCCCCCCAGCTTTCGACGTTTCCCGTAGTCATGACTTTCTCCTGTATTCCGGTATGCTGCTATGTTCCGATCTCCGCCCCTCGAGGGGACGTCAGGCGAATCAGACCCTGCCGAGCTCCTCGCGCTCGGCGTGGATGATGCCCTGCTCCTCCTGCGCGCGGTCGTGGGCGGTGCTGAAGTCGAGGCCTGCCAGCTCGACTTCCCGCGGAATGCGGAGCCCGCCCAGGGCGTTGATGATCCTGGCGGCGATCCACCCCGGGATGAAGCCCAACACCGCGAACATGATCACGGCGCCGGCGATCTGACCCAACGGATTGATGGACGCGTAGTCCCCGTTGGGGGAAGAGGGATAGCCCCAGAGCACGAATCCGCAGATGACGACGCCGAAAAAACCGGCGTAGCCGTGGACTGCCACCGCGCCCACCGCGTCGTCGACCTTGAACCGCCTTTCGACCCAGTAGTGCATCTTGTACATGAACAGGACGCCGAGGGCGGCGATGATCATCGCCTGGATCGGATGGTACAGGTCGTTGCCTGCCGAGGCGGCGATGATCCCGGCGAGGCCGGAGGAATAGGTCCAGTAGGCGTCCCCCCGGGAGATGACGTAACCCGCGAGAAGTCCTCCGGACAGGGCCATGAGGAAGTTCACGGTGATCGCCGACAAGGTCGTGGGAGCGAGGTAGATGTTGGTGGCGGAGTAGAAAGTTCCGTCGCCGCTCTGCACGTCCCACATCGGAACGTTGCAGGCCACGTAGAACCCCCAGAAGCCAGTGTAGATCAGGAACAGTCCGATGGTCACCAGCCAGGGGTTGCGGGGATTCAGGCTCCTCGGGGTGCCGTCGGGGGCGAACTTGCCGATGCGCGGACCGAGCACCACCAGGACCCCGAGAGCGAAGCCGCCGGCAATGGCGTGGATCACCCCGGAGGCATAGGCGTCGTGATAACCGAGCAGCTGCACCATCCAGCCTTCGGCGTGCCAGCCCCAGGCCGCGTCGATGACCCAGAACACCGATCCGATCAGGATCGCCAGGATCCAGAAGGCCGAGGAGCGGATGCGTTCGATGACCGAACCCGAGACGATGGAGGCGGCCGTCCACGAGAACAGGAGAAAGGCCGCCCAGAAGACGCCGTTGAGGCGCGCCCAACCGTCAGGGTCGCCGGCGCCCCCCATGTGGGGGCCCATGAGCTGGCTCCAGGCTACTGCGTGAGGCGCCTCGACGAGGCCCCCGGTAAAGCCGGGTCCGTTGGGGAAGGCGAAATAGATCCACCAGCCGAAAAAGAAGAACGTGATGGTGACCAGCGGTATCAGCATCGTGTTCTTCATCAGGGTATGTATGTGGTTCTTATGCCGTGAGACCCCGACTTCGTACATGCAGAAGCCCACGTGGATGAAGAACATGAGCACGACCGTAATCCAGTAGTAGAACTCGGTGAAAATGACACTGAGGGAACTCAACTCGGTGGTCATCTCTCCCCTCCCTTTTGGCTTTGTGCAGCTGCGGATGACGTGCTAAAAACGGCCCGGCAGGTTGCCGGATCAAGGGAAATTTCCGGCCGTTCCGCCGCGGTTGCGGAGGCCCCGGACAGGCCACCGCGCGCCCGTCGAATTCCCGCCCTGTTCATCCGGCGCGGATAATTGGTAGACTTCCGGGGGCCTCCCGCCTCCCGGGGCAGCGCAGGTTTCGCGGCCTCCCTCGCGCGCTCGAAACCTGCGCACCTCGACGGAGGAGGTCATCCCCGATACGCAAGGTCTGGTCCATGCGGGTCCTCTTCGTCACCCAGTACGGCGCTTCGTCGGCGAGCAGCCGGACGCGGGTCTTCCAGTACCTCCCCTACCTGCACCGCAACGGCGTCGAGACCCGGGTGATAACCGTGGTTCCGGACGGCGGGACCGCGGGGTCGGGACTGCTTGCGACGGAGAGGCCCTGGCGCAAGATCCTCTATTACATGGGCACCTGGTGGCGCTCCCTGCTGTGCGGGTTGCGAGCCTGGCTATCGAGTCTCGACTGCGACCTGCTGTTCGTGCAGAAAGTCATCTTCCCCTGGCCTGTGCGGGTTTTGTTCCGGCTGCGGCGGCCCCGGGTGCTGTTCGATTTCGACGACGCCGTCTTCACCACCGAGATCCGCGGCCGGCACTGGACCGCGGCCTGGAAGGAGCGCAGGAACAGCCGCGGCCTGCCGGCGATGCTGCGGCTGGCGGAGGGGGCGGTCGTCGAGAACGACTACACCGGCGCCTACGCCGTCCGCTACTGCCAGGTCACCAGGATCACGGGACCGGTGGACACCGAGGCCATCCGTCCCCCCTCGCGGGAGCGGCGCACGGGGGAGACCGTGGTCGTGGGGTGGATGGGAAGCCCCTCCTCCGCACAGTACCTCGACCTTCTGCGCGCGCCCCTGGCAAGGCTCGGAAAGCGCTGCCCGGGAATCAGGCTCCGCCTCGTCGGGGTGACCTCCTGGTCCTGTGCCCGCCTGCCCGTGGAGGCCAAGGAGTGGAGGCTGGACGAGGAAAACGGCGAACTGGCCGGGTTCGACATCGGGATCATGCCGCTGACCGAGGATCCCTGGACCCTGGGGAAGGGGGGCTACAAGCTGCTCCAGTACATGGCGAGCGGGCTGCCCGTCGTCGCCAGTCCCGTCGGGATCAACAGGGAGATCGTCGTGGACGGAGTCACCGGATTTCTCGCGGGCACGGATGAGCAGTGGAAGGAAAGGCTTTTCGAGCTGGTCGATGATCAGGAGCTGCGGGCCCGGATGGGCCGGATGGGAAGGGAACGGGTCGAGGTCGAGTACTCCCTCGCCACCCAGCAGGGGAGGTTCCTGGGGCTGCTCCGCGGTGGCCGGAGCTGAAGCCCGGGGTTGTCTCGGCAAGGCCGGACAACCTCAGGCGGATCCTCCTGAAAGGGGATTGGTCGACCCGCAGTCCGCTTCAGAAAGGGGATCCTGGGGGCCACCTTGCCCCTCTGGCCATAAAAAAAGCCCCCGGCGGCACAGGCCACCGGGGGCTTCATTCCATTCAGTTTACCTGGAACCGGCCTCCTGTACCAGGATGGCCGATCCAACTACACACTAGCCTTAGCTCGTGGAGTCGTCGGTGCCGTCGTCACCACCGTCATCGTCACCACCGTCATCTTCTCCTTCGTCGTCGTCGCCGTCATCTTCTTCGGCCATGCCGTCATCTTCTTCGGCCATGCCGTCATCTTCTTCGGCCATGCCGTCATCCTCTTCGGCCATGCCGTCATCCTCTTCGGCCATGCCGTCATCCTCTTCGGCCATCCCGTCGTCATCGGCCATCCCGTCAGCCATCCCTTTCGACTCGGGCAGGCCAGCTACAGGAGCGCTGAAGGTCAAGCCGCTGCTAATGCGCTTGGCGGCCACCTCCGTCTCAACGGCAGGTTCTTTGGAAGAAACAGGGTCTCTGTCGGTGCAGGCGCTCAGCGTAAAGACGCAAGCGAGCAGGGAAAGCAGTACGAACTTCATAGTGGCCTCCATTTGAGAATTGCTGAAAAATGAATTTGGCTTCATTGCATCTATCCCGTCCAATATCAGGACATCAATATCAGGACATATTGTGGGAAACGCAACAACTTCGGAAGCCGGAGGTGGACACGGGGACCTCCCGAGACCGCGGAAGACCGTGGCATTCCTTCTCCGGTGAAGGGGGTTAGCCCGCAGATGGTTGCCGCTCTATTTTCCCGTCCCCCTGAACCCCTTTCAGCAACCTTGAAATGAACCCACCCGACCTCGGTCCTCGGTCGATGAACACCGCCCTGCGCCGCCGCGTCATCTACCTCTTTCCGCTTCCCGTGCTCTTCGGCTCCCTGCTGCTGGGACCGTCCGCGAGCGCCGAGGCGGGCAAGATCCTGTCCTGGTTCTACGGCCTGCTCTTCCGCGAGGGGGCCGGCGGCCCGGAAGAGGCCCTGGTCGGCACCATCGTCTGGGAGGTGCGGCTGCCTCGCATCCTTCTCACCTTCCTCGTGGGGGGCGCCCTGGCCGCGGCCGGCAACGCCCTGCAGGCGCTGTTTCGCAATCCCCTCGTCGCCCCCTACATACTCGGCCTCTCCTCCGGGGCCGCCTTCGGCGCCGCCCTCGCCCTGACGCTGCCGCTTCTGCCGGTGCAGCCGACCGCCTTCGGGTTCGCCCTGCTCGCCGTCGGCCTCGCCTACTTCCTGGCGCGCACCCGCAAGACCGTGTCGGTGGTCTCCCTCATCCTCTCGGGGGTGATCGTCACCGGCATCTTCACCGCCCTGCTGACCATCGTCCAGTTCCTCACCGACCCGTACAAGCTGCAGACCATCGTCCACTGGACCATGGGCAACCTGCACAACTCGAGCTGGGCCAAGCTGCGCTCCGCGGCCCCGGGGATTGGGATCGGCGTCGTCTGGCTGTTCCTGTTCCGTTGGCGCATGAACGTACTCGCCCAGGGGGACGAGGAGACCCGGGCAGTCGGGCTGAACCCGGAGCGGGAACGGGTGCTGATCCTGGTGCCGGCGACCCTGGCCGCCTCCGCGGCGATCGCCGTGGCCGGCGTCATCGGCATGATCGGCCTGGCGGTGCCACACATGGTGCGCATGCTCCTGGGGCCGGACAACCGCCACACCCTGCCGGCCTCCTTCGCTTTCGGCGGAACCTTCCTGCTGCTGGTCGACACCTGCTCGCGCACGCTGGCCTCCTTCGAGATCCCGGTCGGGGTCTTCACCACCCTGCTCGGGGGGCCGTTCTTCATCTTCCTGCTCAAGAAGGCGCGAATCGGATGGGAGGATTAGCCCCGGCGATAGCGGTCGACAGGCTCTCCTTCGCCTACGAGGGGAGGCCGATTCTCGACGAGATCTCCCTGGAGATTCCCGAGGGGCAGTTCACCGTCCTGCTCGGCAAGAACGGCAGCGGCAAGTCGACCCTCATGCGCATTCTGGGGGGCCTGCTCGAATTCCAGCGCGGCGAGGTGCGCATCATGGGGGAGGAGCTGGGCTCCTTCTCCACCCGGGGGCGGGCCAAGGTCCTCGGGTACCTGCCGCAGCACCACCGCCCGGTCTTCCCCTTCGCCGTCGAGGACGTGGTGCTCACCGGGCGCGCCAGCTACGTCTCCTACGCGCCGAAGCGGGAGGACCTGGAGATCGCCGTCGAGTCCCTGCGGCGGGTCGGCATCCTCCACCTGAGAGAGCGCACCTACACCGAGCTGTCCGGAGGGGAGCAGCAGATGGTCCGCATCGCCCGCGTCCTCGCCCAGCAGCCCCGCCTCATCCTTCTCGACGAGCCGACCTCCCACCTCGACTTCCTCAACCAGGCCCACCTGCTGCGCCTGATCCGCGAGTTGGTCGACGCCGACCTCACCGTCCTCGCTGTCCTCCACGACCCGAACAGCGCCTTCCTCTACGGGGACCACTTCATCTTCCTCAAGGAGGGCAAGGTCGAGCGGCTTCCCGCTGCAGAACGGCCGTGGGACCGCGACTTCCTCGAACGCATCTACGACACCGGGATGGACTCGATTCCCTACGGCGACCGCGCCCTGGTGGTGCCGAAGGGGTGAGGGGCGGGCAGGCGGCCGAATCCCTGATATCCCCCGGACCGGTCAGGCCCTGCCACCCTGCCCGCCGGCGGACTCCAGGGCGGACGCCGCCCGGAACAGGGTCGCCTCGTCGAAATGCCGCGCCACCACCTGCACGCCGATCGGCAGCCCTTCCCCGCTCCTGGCGAACGGCACCGACATGGCCGGGCAGCCGACGAGGCCGAACGCCGCGGTGATGTTGGCCGCGTGACCCGGACCGGCTTCCACGCCGTCGATGAGCAGCGTCTCCGCTTCGTGTCCGTGGGCGGTTACAGGTGCCGTGGGGCAGAGCAACATGTCGTGGGAGGCGAAGAAGCCCGCCATGTCCCGCGCCAGCAGGTCGCGCTTGACCAGCGAGTCGAGGAATTCCTCGAGGGACGGCAGCGGCATGTCGAGCAGACCTCGAATCGGCTCGCTCAGCTCCTCCTCGCGGCCGCGGATGAAGGGTTCGAGGTAACGCCCGAGCTCGGCCCTGACCATGGCCATGCAGACGTCGATCGGCAGCCTGTCCGACCAGTCGAAATCGACCTCCTCGACGGCGCATCCCCCCTCTTCCAGGACCGATGCCGCCCGCGACACGGCGTCGCGAATCTCCTTCTTCACCGGCGCAAACGGCCCTTCGATGAACACGCCGACCCGCAGGCCGGCGATCTCGCCTTTGACTTCCCCGGCCTGGCGGAACGGTTCCGGCGTGGCGTAGGGGTCCTCCCCGTCGGGACCGGACATGACCGACAGCCCCAGGGCGGCGTCGCGAACGCTGCGGCAGAGCGGCCCAACGTGCATGTGGCGGCAGGTCAGCTCCGGCCACGATCCGGTCAGGGGGATGCAGCCGTGGGTCGGCTTGAATCCCACGATGCCGCAGTAATGGGAGGGCAGCCGGTTGGAACCTCCGAGATCGGTGCCGATCCCGAGGGGGGAGAGACCCGAGGAAATCGCCGCGGCCTCCCCACCGCTCGACCCCCCGCAGGTGCGCTCCGGGTCGCCGGGGTGGAGGGTGCGCTCGAACAGGCGGTTGGCGGTCTCTGCCCGCAGCGCGAACTCCGGCAGGTTGGTCTTGCCGAGAAGGATGCCCCCGGCGGCCTTGAGCCGGCCGACCGCGGCGGCATCCGTATCCGGCACCAGGCCGGCGAAAATCAGCGAACCCCGCGTCGTTCTCACCCCCGCGGTGTCGAAGCAGTCCTTGGCGGTGAACGGCACCCCGTGCAGGGGGCCGCGGAAGTCGCCGCGGACCGCCGCCTGTTCCGCCTCCCGCGCCTGCTCGAGGGCGCCGTCGGCCAGGGTCACCAGCGCGTGAACCCCGGGATCGACCGCTTGGATCCGGTCGAGGAAGGAGGACGTGACCTCCACGGGAGAGAGCTCCTTGCTGCGAATCCTCGCGGCCAACTCGGTGGCGTCGGCAAAACAGATCTCTGCGCTCATGGTTTCCGGCTCCGCGTTGTCGACCGGCCGCCGCCCGGCTCGGGTGCCGGATGCCGGCCGGAAGAGTGGGTGAGCTCCGGCCTCAATAGCCGTAGCGGTGGGGGTTCTGGCGCAGCTCGCGCAGGAAGTCGTCGACCATCTCCGGCAGGCCGTAGGCCGGTTTCCACCCCCACTCTTGGCGCGCGCAGCGGTCGTCGATCGGCCTGCCCGCGTGCTCGATCAGGGCCTGCCGCTCCGCGTCGACGGCAAACTCGATCCGCGCCCCGGGCACCCGCTCGCGCACCATGGCGGCCACCTCGCCGGCGGTCGGCATCGGCCCGCTCAGCAGGTAATTGATCATCTGCAGGCCGTCTGCAGGCGCCTGCGCAAGCTCCACCGTGGCGCGCGCGACATCCTTGAAATAGAGCACCGTAGCCCTGGTATCGGGCCGCACCCAGATGGCGAAGGGATTCCCCATGGCGCTCTCCTCGATCGCCCAGGAGACGTACTGGGTCACGCCGAGCGTCCTGACGCCGGGACCGGCCACGGGGGGATAGCGCAGGCCGCGGTAGTCGAGGCCGTACTTGCGCCGGTAAAAGAGCCCGAGGTGCTCGCCGAAGAGCTTGCAGGCCCCGTTCAGCAGCACCGGCCGCTGCAGGGTGAGATCGTCCATGGCAGCGGTCGTAATGCCGCTTCCGTAGGTGCCGATGCTGCTGGAGAAAATCACCTTCTCGACCCCGAACAGGCGCGCCGCCTCGAGAACGTGGTAGGTCCCGAGGGCGTTGACCCGTATCGAGGAGTGGGGGTCCGCCTCGCAGCCGAGGGACAGCATCCCCGCGAGGTGGTAGATGACCTCGGGAGAGCTGTCGCGAACCGCGTCGAGGACGTGGCTGAAGTTGCCGACGTCGCCGCGAATCCTCTTGACCTTGCCGGCGATTTCATCGAGGCGATGGGTCGAGTCGTCGATGTCGAAAACGGTGAGGTCCGTTTCCCCCCGGGATACGAGGAGGCGCGCTATCTCGGCGGCGATGAATCCGGTGCCGCCGGTTATCAGTGTTGCCATGCTTGCGGACTTTCAGTGGACTGCGCCGTGGAAGCGAACTGTCTGCGGGAGCACCGGGCCTGCGATCCCCTGCCCGGGTCCATGGCCGCTGTTCGAGGGAAGGTCTGGCAACCGGCACCGGTCCAACCCGGATGGAACACGGAATCCTCCCCTCCGGCGGCTACAACATGTTGACCGAGAACCCGCCGTCGACCGGGATCGCCGTGCCGGTGATGTAGTCGGATGCCGGGCTCGACAGGAACACCGCGAGGCCGTGGAAGTCGTCGGGACTCCCCCAGCGCCCGGCGGGACAGCGGGCCAGCACCTTTTCACTCAGACCCTCGATCTGGGCGCGGGCGCTCCGGGTCAGGGGCGTGTCGATGAAACCGGGGAGAAAGCAGTTGACCTGGATGTTGTACTGCGCCCAGGCGGTCGCCAGGGACTTGGTCAGCTGCACCATCCCCCCCTTGGAGGAGGCGTAGGGCGACCCCCAGGGGGCCCCGAAGATCGACAGCATGGAGCCGTTGTTGAGGATCTTTCCTGCCGCCGCCCGCTTCATCGCCGGGAAACAGGCCTTGCTGCACAGGAAGGCGCTGTCGAGGTTGGTCTCCAGCACCAGCTTCCACTCCTGGTAGCTCAGGTCCTCCGGCTGCTTGCGGACGTTGGTGCCGGCGTTGTTGACGAGGATGTCGATGCCGCCGGCCTCCTCGACGACCTTGCGCGTCATCTCCTCGACCTCCCCTTCGGAGGAGACGTCGCAGCGGACGGCGAGCGCCCGCCCTCCCGCTTGCTCCAGCTCGGCCACCGCGGCCGCGTTCCGCTCCTCGTTGCGCGCCGCGATCGCTACCGTGGCACCGGCTCCGGACAGGCCGCGGGCGAACCCGAGGCCGATGCCGCTGTTGCCGCCGGTGACGATGGCTACCTTGCCGCTCAGATCGAACATGCTCATGTGATTTTCCGCCTTTTCGTGTGGTGGTGAATCGAATCGGTTACTTCGAGAGACGCTCGACGTCGGCGTCGACCATCAGTCGGATCAGCTCGTCGAACATCGTCCCCGGTTCCCAGCCGAGCTCCGCCTTCGCCTTGGAGTAGTCGCCGCGCGAGGCGCCTATCTCCGTGGGCCTGATGAAGCGCTCGTCGCAGAGGACGTGCTCCTCCCAGCTCATCCCGGCGTGACTGAAGGCAACCTCGCAGAGATCGCGGATGGTGTGCACGGTGTCGGTGGCGATCACGTAGGTGTCGGGCTCGTCCTGTTGCAGCATCAGCCACATCGCCTCGACGTACTCCTTTGCGTACCCCCAGTCGCGCACGCAGTCGAGGTCGCCCATCCGCAGCTTGCCGCCGCTCACCAGGGGCAGTCCGGCCTCGTTCAGCGGCACCTCCCCGGTCCCTGTCTGCAGGCAGGCCACGGCCATCGTCACCTTGCGGGTGACGAAGTGCAGGCTGCGGCGGGGGCTTTCGTGATTGAACAGCACGCCGCCGCACGCGAACATGCCGTACGACTCGCGGTAGGTCTCCGTCATCTGGTGGGCGTAGAGCTTGGCCACCCCGTAGGGGTTGTTCGCCGCCAGCGGCGTCGACTCGTCGATGACCTCGGCGGGGGAACCGCCGTAGATCTCGCGGCTGCTGGCCTGGTAGAAGCGCGCCGACGGACAGTAGCGCTTGACCGCCTCGAGAATGCGCGTGGTGCCGACCGCGGTGATCTCCGCGGTCACCACCGGCTGCGTCCAGCTGTCGGCCGGCACCGACTGGGCGGCGAGGTTGTAGACCTCGTCCGGCTGGTACTCGGCGACGATCCGTTCGATGCTGGGGCCGTCCATCAGGTCCCCGTACTCGAGAGTGATCCTTCCCGACAGGTGGCCGATGTTTTGGTGATGGTAGCTCGTGGAACGGCGGCTGAGGCCGACGACCTCATAGCCCTTGGAGAGCAGCAGCTCGGCCAGGTACGACCCGTCCTGCCCGGTGATTCCCGTTATCAGCGCCCGCTTCGTCATGGTCTCCTGTTTCGTTCCGCCGGGGCTCGTGGACGGCCCCGGACCGGGAACTGCCAAATATCCGGCAGCAGGTACGGAGCTGACAAACCGGCCGCCGGATCATTTGCCCGCCGGGGTGCCCGGTTCTAATTTCCGTTCCCCGGCAGCTTGCCCCAGGGCGCATCCCGCGCCCGCTCCAGGTGCTGCCGCAGGCCTTCCGGTGCCGATTGCCGACCTGAAAAGGAACCATCTCCACGGCTGCACAGACCCACACCCCTGAAACCAGAACGAGCGCAGCGACCATGTCCGGACTGACCCAGGAGCAACTCGAATTCTTTCACCGCGAAGGCTACGTGCACGTGCCCGGAGTCCTCAGCGACGCCGACCTCGCCCCCGTGCAGGCCGACCTCGAAGAGATCGTCGACGACAACGCCAGGCGGCTGCTCGCCGCAGGCAAGGTCGACCGCGGCTACGCCGAGCTGCCCTTCGACAAGCGCCTGATTCCGCTCGGGCGGGCGGACGCCAGCGCCACCGACGGCATCAACATCCCCGGCAACCTCGGCAGCGGGATCTTCGACTTCTTCCGCAACGAAAACCTGCTCGACGCCGTCGAGTCCGTCGTCGGCCCCGAGATCTTCGCCAACCCCTGCCAGCACATCCGCGCCAAGCTGCCGGCCACCGGCGACTACGAGGGCGGACTCTCGAGCATGGAGTGGGCGCGCGACACCAGCTGGCACCAGGACCTCGGCGTGCTCCTCCCCGAGGCGGACAACACCCTCGTCGTCACCACCTGGATCCCCCTGGTCGACGCCGACGCCGCCAACGGCACCCTGCGGGTGATACCGCGCTGTCACAACGAACCCCTGCGCAGGCACGTGAAACCACCGGCGGAAATGGGCGGCAACTGGATGATCGACCCGGAGGAGCTGCCCGACACCGAGCCGGTAGAGGTTCCGGTGGCGCGCGGCGGCCTGCTGATGAAGCACTGCCGCACCCCCCACAGCAGCCAGCCCAACCGGGCCGACACCATCCGCTGGAGTCTCGACCTGCGCTGGAACGACGCCCGCATGCCGAACGGCCGCCCGCATCTGCCCGGCCTCTACGTGCGCAGCAGCGAAAATCCGGAGCTCGTGGTGCGCGACCGCGAGGAGTGGGTCACCGCCTGGAAGTTCGCCCGCGCCGGCAGCCGCGGGGCGCGAACCTATCGCTGGAACTGACCTGTCCCCTGCTCCAGAAGCTGCCAACGCCGGCGTCCTGCCGATGGTGCTCGACGAGCTTCCCAACTACGACCGTCGGGCGCAGCTGTTCGAGGCCCACTTCCGCAACGCGCCGTTTCAGTTCTCTGACGATTGCCCACGTGCTCTGATCCCCCTCAGGAAGATGTCCAATACGAGGTCGGCGCTCTCGTCGACGCCGAGATTCTGGTCCCGCGTGCTGATCAGCACCGTGCGCACCATGTCGCGCAGGACGGTGGCTGCGACTCCGGGATGCGCGATCTCAAAAGCCCCGGCCTCGCAACCGTTGCGCAGTACGGTTTCAATGGCGTCCAGCTGAGCGCGCCGCTCTTCGCGCCAGCGCTTGCGGCTTTCCCCTTTGCCGCCCTCGGTGCGGTTGTCCTCCACCGCCATCAACCGGAAGAAGAAGCGATTCCTGCTGAAAAACGACACGATCCCCCGGACCATCTGGCGCAGTCGATTTTCCGGATCGCTGGGATCGCTGGCGCCCAGCCTGAGGGTTTCATTGAGCTTGGCGATGCCTTCGAAGACGGTGGCGAAATAGAGCTCTTCCTTGCTGGCGAAGTAGGTGTACAGCGTGCCTTTGCCGACCTCGGCCCGCTCGGCGATCTCCTCCATCGACACTTCGTCAAAACGACGCTCCGAGAACAACCGCGCCGCTGTTTCTATCACCCTGGCTCTGCGTTCACTCTGTTGCACGGTGAGCCCCTTTCGCGGCGCTGTCTCCCACCGCCACGCCTGCGGGCAGGTACGACACCTTCATAACCTTCCTCAACCAGGTCGCGAGATCGTCCAGCAGACTGTAAAGCGTCGGTGCGAGCACGAGGGTCAGCAGCGTCGACGATGCCAGCCCGCTGACGACCACGAGGCCGGTGGGGCCCCAGCGCTTGGAAAAACCCTCCGCGGTCCCGTACGCCATCGGCAGCACGATCGGCATCAGGTTGAGGATCGTCGTGCTGGCGGTCATCAGAATGGGCCGCAGCCGGTGCTGTCCGCCGAGCAGGATCGCCTGCCGTCGCGACAGGCCTCCGGCGCGCAGGTGATTGACGTGGGCGATGAGGACAATGCCGTTGTTGACGACGATTCCGAAGAGGATCAGCAGGCCGAGAGCGCCGTTGTTGTCGAACGAAACTCCGAGCGCTGAAAGTCCCAGGGCGACGCCGATCAGCGAGAACGGGATCGCCAGCATGATGGTGAAGGGATGGGCCAGCGACTCGAACAGCGAAGCCATGATCAGGTAGATGAGCAGTACGGCGAAGATGGCGGTGAAGTCGCTGTCCCTGGCATCTTCCTGCTCCCAACGGGAGGCCCTTCCCAGATCCCACGAATAGCCCGGGGGCAGGTCCATCGACTCCATCATCTCCCGGATCGGCTCGGTCAGCTCCCTGGCCTGGTTGCGGTCTTTGGTGTTGGCAAACACCGTGACGTTGAGCTGCCGGTCTGCCCGGCTCAGATCGCGCGGCCCCCTGCGAATCTCAAAGTCCGCCAGGGCGGCGAGCTGTATCGAGGTGCTGTCGCGCCCGTCAAAGGTGCTGTTGCGCAACTGGTCGAGGGTGGCGCGGTCTCCCTCGTTCAGCTGCATGACGATATCGATCTCTCGATTCTCCGACTTGAACCCGCTCGTGCGTCTGGTCCCCAGGGCGGCAGAAATGCCCGAGGCCACTTCCCTGGGAGAGAGGCCGTAGTTGAGGGCCTGCGCCCGGTTTACTCTGACGTGAACCTCCTCCGTCCCATCTTCGAGGCTGGTGTCGACATCCAGCACCCCGGGCATCTGCCCCAGCTTGACCGCAAGTTCCTCGATCAGCACTGCGAGCACTTCCGGGTCGCGTCCGTGCAGCTGCACCTCGACACCCAGGGTGTTGCCGAGCCAGCTGCGGGTGCGGCCCATCTTGTAGGTGTACCCCACCTTCTCGGGCAGCAGCGCCTGTACCGCCTTGCCCGCCTCCGCCGTCGTCAGGCGCCCGTCGTCGGCGTCGACGAGATAGGCGCGGATTCTGCCTCGGCGCTGGCCGACCGCGTCGTCAGGGACTCCATGTCGAGGTCGGCTTTTTTCGCCAGCAAACGCCGCTCGATTTCGGTGAAATGCGCCGCGACCTCCTCGAGGCTGTAACTGCGGTCGATGGTCACCGAGATGTCGACGCGCCGCTCGGGCTGCCACGGCGTGCCGCGGTGTTCGATGTTCTCGTAGAGGTAGTACCCGGTCCCCGTCAGTACCAGGGCGGCGGCGAGGACGATCCAGCGATGGTCGAGGGTCCAGCCCAGCAGCCTGCCGTAGGAAGAGCGCAGACCGTGGCGCGCGACGAAGACCGCAGCGGACCCCAGCGCCACGGCGGCGAGCGCCAGCGCGGCAACCGAGGTCCCCTCCATGCCGGCGATCGAGGCGCCGAGGAGACTGAGCCAGCGCGTCCACCAGGTCAGAAGCGCTTCGTATCCCGCTTCCCGCATCTTGAGCCACACCGCGCCCGCGATTGCCGCCAGTACGGCCAGCTTGATGTAGCGGTCGTAGCGCTCCATACCATCCCGGAACAACCGCGAGGCCGCCAGCGGCAACAAGGTGAGGGAGACGATCATCGAGACGATGACGGCCAGGCAGATGGCCAGGCCGGCGTCTCGCATCCAGGTCGCCGAACGGCTGTCGGAAAGGAAGAAGAAAGGCACGAACACGCACGTTGTGGTCAGCGCCGCGGCGAGCACCGCCATACCCACCTCGCGACCGCCGACGAGGGCTGCGTCATCCGCCGTCCGCTTCTCCTCCTGGCGGTGGCGGAAGATGCTCTCCAGGACCACTACCGCCGGATCGACCAGCATGCCGACCGCCAGCATGAGACCCATCATCGAGACCATGTTCAGGGTAATGGTCGACTCGAAGACCTCGCGCGCCACGTACATACCGATGAACACACACAAGGCCGACGTCGGAATCGCCATGCCGACAACGAGAGTGGAGCGGATGTTGCGCAGGAAGACATAGATGATGCACATCGCCAGCAGCGCCCCCAGCAGGGCGGTATCCACCAGCGTTCCCGCCTCCCGCAGCACCGAGTCGGCGCGATTGCGCACGATGGCCAGGTCGAGTTTGCCCGCGTACTCCGCCTCGAGACGCCGGAGCTCGTCGGCCACTCTCCTGCCGACGTCCACGACGTTGGCTGTCGACGCCTTGAAGATCTCCAGCTGCAGCGCTTCGGCGCCGTCGAGGCGCTCGTAGCGGGTTTTCTCGGGGAACCCGTAGTCGACCTCGCCTATGTCCCGCAAGCGGAACCTGCCCCCCATCAGCGGCAGATCTGCGATCGCCTCCGCTTCCTGGAACTCGCTCACCAGACGCACCTGGTAACGCTGCCCGCCATCCAGGACCCTGCCCACGGACACGTTGACGTTGTTCTCGCGCAGCTGCCGTCCCAGCCGGGCCAGGGAAATTCCGTGGGACTGCAGCCGTTCACGGTCGAGCTCCACGAACAGCTGCTTTGCTTCGAAATCGTCGATGACGACGTTGGCGACGCCGTTGAGGCGCAGAAGGCGGGGCTCGATGACCTTGGTGATGACGTCCAGCAGGCGATCGCCGTCGCCGCGCCACGCCAGGTTGGCGTAGACGATCGGGCGCTGGTCGCTCTGCCAGCGGCGCAGGCGGACGCGGTCCACGTCGGCCGGCATGAAGGCGCGCGCCTGGTCGACGCGCTCGCGCATCTGCATGGTTGCCAGGTCCATGTCGGTGCCCGCCTTGAAGTCGACGCGCACCGATCCCGAGTTGCGCCCCGACGACGCGCTCATGCGCTCGATGTTGCTGAGCGTCCCCAGCGCCGCTTCCAGCGGGATCGTCACTTTCCGTTCGATCTCCTCCGGCGACGAGCTGTTGTAGGTCACCATCGCCGTGATGCCCGAGGAGGAGACGCTCGGAAGCTGCTCGACCGGCAGCCGGGTAAGGGCCACCAACCCGAGGACGACAGCCGAGACGGTAATCATCACCATCGTCACCGGCCGCCGCAGGGAGAACTCGGTCAGCTGCATCGTGTTCTCCTCGTCACCGTCATCTGCCTCGATCCAGGCTCGCGTACACAACCGGGATCAGCACGAGCGTCAGTGCGGAAGAGATGAGGAGGCCGCCGATTACGGTGATCGCCATGGGAGCGCGCACCTCGGCTCCTTCACCCAGGCCGACGGCCATGGGCAGCAGGCCCAGCACCGTGGTCGACGTGGTCATCAGAATCGGCCGGAAGCGCAGTTCCCCGGCGCGCACCACTGCCGCCAGCTTGTCGAGCCCCTCGTTGCGGCGCAGGTGATTGATATAGTCCACCAGCACGATGGCGTTGTTGACGACAATCCCGGCAAGCATGATGAGTCCGATCAACACGACCACGCTGATCGTCGTGCCGGTGACCACGAGGGCGGCGGCACTGCCCGCCAGCCCGAAGGGGATGGTGAACATGATCACCAGCGGGTGCAGCAGGGACTCGAACTGGGACGCCATGACCAGGTACACGAGGAATACAGCGAGAGCGAGGGCGAATTTCATGCTGTCGAAAGAGCGCACCATCTCTTCGTTCTGGCCGCCCATGGTGACGGCGAAACCCTCCGGCAGGGGCACGTCCCCGAGGGCACGCTCGATCTCCTCCACCACACCGCCGAGGTCCCTTCCCCGCAGGTTGGCCGACACCACCGCCACCCGCTCCTGATCGATGCGCCGGATCTCGGCCGGGCCGTCCACCGCCTGGACGCTGGCCACCGCTGACAGCGGCACCGGTACGGGACTGGTGTTCGGGCTGACGACCATGCGTTGGAGGTCGTCGAGGGTCTCGCGCTGTTTGCCCAGGGCGCGGACGCGGATGTCGATCTTGCGGTCGCGGCGGGCCAGCTCGGTGGCCACTTCACCCTGCAGTTTGTTGCGCAGCAGGTCGCCGATGCGCTGGGCGGTGGTGCCCAGCTCGGCGATGCGCTGCCGGTGCAGGGAGATGCGGATCTCCGGCTGTCCACCGGTGGCGCTCGAACGGATGTCGGTCAGCCCTTCGATGCGCTCGAGGCGGGCGGCGATGTCGGCGGCCAGCAGCCGCAGCGTCGGCAAACTGTAGCCGGCCACCTCGACCTCTATCGGCGTGCGAAAGGAGAAGTACGAAGGACGCGAGAACCGGTGCTCGAGATCGGGGGCGTCCACGAGGAAGGCGCGCACCTGTTCGATCACCGCCTCCTCCGCCACTCCCGGCACGAGCCGCACGTGCAGATGCGCGGTGTGCTCTTTCTGCTCTCCCGCAGTGCCGCCAGTCTGGCCGCCGGCGCCGACGAGGGCGAACACCGAGGCGACGCCTGGGAGGTCCCGCACCAGTCCGTCGATCGCGGCCACTCGTGTGGCCGTCTGCTCGAGGGGTGTACCGGGTGTCCACTCCAGGTCGAGGAGAAATTCCCCCTGACTCATCTCCGGGATCAGCTCTACCCCGAGATCCCGGGCCTGATACACGATTCCCAGCGTAAGCGCGAGGGCGGCGGCGAGCACCGCCAGGCGGTGCCGCAACGACCATCGCAACAGCAGCGGATAAGCGCGCTGCAGCGTTCCGAACACGGCGTCGAAGCACCAGTGGGCAGGCCACAGCGGGAGCGCGCCCAACCTCCCGACCGCCGCCGCCCCTGCGCGCGCGCCGCGCACGAGTAGCGCGGGGCCGGTCACGCTTCGGGAAGGGCCTGACGCGGACGTCGATTCGAGCATGTCGGTGAGACTCAGCGACGACAGCATCGGAATGAGCATCAGGGCGACGACGAGAGAAGCCAGCAGCGAGTAGGTCACGGTCAGCGCCTGATCGCGGAAAAGTTGACCGCCGATCCCCTCGACAAACACAATCGGCAGGAACACGCATATCGTGGTTGTCGTCGCCGCTATGACGGCGCGCCCGACTTCTCCGGCGCCGCGCTGCGCCGACGCCAGCGCCCCCATTCCCCGGTCGCGGTAGCGCTGCACGCTCTCCAGGACGACAATCGAGTTGTCCACCAGCATGCCGACCCCGAGCGCCAGGCCGCCCAGGGACATGATATTGAGGCTGATATCGGAAGCGAACATGAGGAAGAACGTGGCGATCACAGACAGCGGGATCGACAGGCCGATGATGAGCGTACTCTTCAGGTTGCGCAGGAAGAGAAAAAGGATCAGCACCGCCAGAACGCCGCCGATCAGGGCCGTCTTCAGCACTTCGTCCACCGCCTGCTGGATGAAGGTGGCCTGGTCGAATACGACATCCATACCGCCGCCGTCACGCAGCAGCCGGTCGTTCTCCTCGATAAACGCGTCCAGGCGGCCCTCGAGCGCCTTGCTGACCTTGACGGTGTTGGCGTCCCCTTCCTTGAAGACGGCGACCTCCACGCACTCGCGACCGTTGATGCGCGTGACCAGGTCGCGGTCGCGGTGCCCTCTGAACACCCGCCCCACGTCGCTGAGCTTGATGGGCGCGCGGCCGATCTGGCCGACGATGATCTCGCCGATGTCATCGAGGGTCTCGAACTCGTTCAGCGTACGCACCAGGAACTCCGCTTCGCCATCCTTGAGCACGCCGCCCGTGAGGTTGACGTTCTCCGCGCTGAGCCGGCTGGTCACGTCACTGACGGAGATCCCCAGGTGGTCCAGGCGCGACGTGTTGACTTCGACCTGTATCTCTTCCTCGAGGCCCCCTTCGATACGCACCGCGGCGACACCCTCGAGACTCTCCAGCTCCGGTCGCAGGTACTCCTCGGCGATTCGCCGCAGTTCCATCAGGTGGATGTTGCCGTAGAAGGCCACGCGCATGATCGGGTCGAGGCCGGGGTCGAAGCGCATGAGGATCGGCTTGCCGGCGTCGCGCGGCAGGTTGCCCAGGTCGAGCTTCTCGCGCACGTCGAGAGAGGCGAAGTCCATGTTGGTGCCCCAGCCGAACTCTACGACGACATCGGACACCCCGGCGCGCGATATGGAGGAGACTTTGACGACGTTGCTCACGACGCTCACCAGCGCCTCTACCGGCTCCGAGATCAGGCGCTCGATCTCCTGCGGGGCTACACCCGGGTACTCGGTGCGCACGGTGATCGTCGGGTAGGTGATGTCGGGCAGCAGGTTGACCGCCAGACGCGAGAATCCGACCGCGCCGAAGGCTACGGTAGCCACCATGAGCATGGCGACCGTGACCCGGCGGGTGGTGGAGAACTCGACGAGTTTCACGGGGTCCGCCCGGGCCCGGCGCGCCGCTGGTCTGCGCCGCTGGCGCTGTCCGCAGCCGCCACAATCGCCGTCTCCAACCCGACGACGCGCACCTCGATACCCTCCTTGAGGCCGTCGTGACCGACGGTGATCAGCAGGTCGCCCTCGGCGACACCTGACAGCGCTTCGACGCGGTCACCCTCGATCAAACCCAGCTCGACCGGGACCTGCCGCACCTTGCCATCGACGATGGCAAAGACATCGTCCTCTTCCGTCTCCAGAACGAGGGCCTTCTTCGGGATAACGAGAGTCTGCGGGTGGCGCTCGGTGATGAGTCGGACGGTGGCGAACATACCGGGTTTGAGCAGGCCGCTTGCCGGCACCTCCAGGGTCACTTTGACGGTGCCGCTTGCGGCGGTCACTTCGGGACTGATCCGGCGAATACGCGCGTCAAAGGTCTGCTCGGGCAGAGCTTCCACGCCTAGCGTGGCCTCCTGCCCGGGACGGACCTGGTACATGCGCCGCTCAGGGATGAAGATGCGCACGAGCAGAACGTCGAGGTCGGCGACCACGTAGATCTCCTGGTTGCCGCGCACGAGGTCACCGAGTTCCACCATCCGCTGGGTGATGACACCCCCCATCGGGGCGCGGATGGTCGTGTGGGCGAAACCGATCTCGGCTTCTTCCAGGCCGATCTCGCTGTTCTCGCAGCGCAGTCGCGTGCCCTCGAACTCGGCCTGGCTCACCATGTTTTCCGTGTGCAGAACCTTGTAGCGTTCGAAGTTCGCTTTCGCTTCAGCGTGCTCCGCCCGGGCCTGCCGCAGCCGCAGGCTCGCCTCCTCCTGGTCGAGCTCCACCAGGACCTGTCCGGCGTTGACCCGATCCCCTTCCTCTACGTGGACCCGCTGGACGAGGCCGGTGGTGCGCGCCAGGACGGTGACCTGCCGCTCCGCCTCCAGTCTGGAGTACGTCTCCAGGTAGGCGAGCAGGTCTTGCCTGACCACAGGCTCCGCTTTTACCGGGATAGCCGCTGCGGGGGGACGCCCGCCGCCTGGGCCGCGCCCCCCACCTCCGGGTCGGGCATCCTGCCTCTGGCCGCCGCGTGCGCCCCGGTTCGCTTCTTCGACGCCGCAGGCGGCAAGCGTCAGGCAGACGCAACCCAGCCCGAACAGAGCCGGCACGCGGCCGGCGCCCTCAATCTTCATGACTGGCCTGGCACATTCTCAGAGATGCTCCCTGTCGATACCTTCTGCTGTTTGCTCCCACGAATGACTGACTGGTCAGTCAAAACATAACGAACGACTGACTGACCGGTCAGTCAATTATCAGGTCTGCCAGGGGCTATTCCCTTCTGCGTTGGCGGTACGCCGTCATGACGATTTCGGCGAGCCTTTGCGTCGGCAGCGTCGCATCCACTATCAGACCGGCGCACTCGCGGTAGACCGGGTCGCGCTCGGCAAGAAGCTCCTCCACCTCCTGAAAGCCCCCACCGGCCAGGTTCGGCCGCGTCGAGGCGCTCCTGGGATCCGCCTGCATCCGTTCCCACAACCCCTCGGCGCTCAGCTCCAGGTAGACGACGAGGGCGTCGCCGCAGGCGTGCCGGCGGTTTTCCGGCTTGCCGAGCGTGCCGGCGCCGAACGAGATCACGCACTCGTCGCCGGCGCACATCTCCTCGACGACCTCCGCCTCTATCTCGCGGAAGCGGCCGTCCCCTAGCCGCAGCCACAGCCCGGACAGGGTCTCTCCGGGAAAGCGTGCCTCGATGCCGCGGTCGATGTCGAGCAGCGGCCACCCGAGCCGCCGCGACAGCTCGCGGCCCAGCGTCGATTTCCCCGAGGCGCGGTAGCCGATCAGGGCGATCTTCATCGCACGGACCTCTTCGTTCGCGGCCGTCCCATACGATCCCTCAATAGTGGTAGCGTGCCTGCAGGAAATCTATTCGCCCTTCGCTTGCCATGTACACCAGGCGATGCTCTTCCGTAAGACGCCGCGACCAGGTTCCGGACGGGAGGTATTTGAGGGGTTCCGGTTTGCCGATGCCTGAGAATGGGTCGCCGAGCACGGCCTGTATCAGGTCGAAGGCGCGCAGGCTGACCTTGCGGTTGGTGCTTACCCAGTAACGCAGATCTTCGACGAATTCGGGATGGAATACCCCTGTCCACTCGCGGGTGGAAGGTGCACCTCTACTCGTCCTCTTGGACAAGCCCGAGCTCCCTGCGGAGATCTTCCACGGAAGAAGGAGACAACGCCCGGCTCTGTGCGCGGTCGATAGCCGCAAGAAGACGTTGGGCGTTTCTGGGCGATCTCAGGAGATGAGCGGTCTCGAGAAGGCTGGCCAGTTCGGCGGCCGAAACCAGCGCGACATCCTCGGCGTTGCGCCGCCGTATGATCACGGGCTCGCGCGTGGAGGCAACTTCGGCGCAGAGCGATGCGAACTCGGCTCTGGCCTGGGTATAGGTCGTTATGGCGGTCATTTTTATTCTCCCGATGTACATGTACAGATGTATTGTACATGTCGCGAAAATCACGTCAAGGTGCCGGCAGGCTGCCTCTGCCTCGTAGGGGCCCCGGCCGGCCGCGACAGCTCGCGGCCCAACGTCGATTTCCCCGAGGCGCGGTAGCCGATCAGCGCGATCTTCACTTCACGCGTCCAGCATTTCGAGCTCGGTGGTGATGTCGATGCTGCCGGCCAGCGACCGCGCCACCGGACAGTAGGCCACGTGCGCCTTCATCACCCGCTCCGCCTTGTCGCGGTTCGCCGCGTCGATTTTCAGGCGGTACTTCACGTGAATCCGCTTGATGACCAGCACGCCCCCTTCCTTCTCGATCTCCCCGGTCGCCTCGGACCACAGCAGGCCCTCGCCGGCCGCTACGTCGCGCGCCTCCAGCGCGCCCCCGAAGGTTCCGGTCAGTCACCCGGCCGCGGCGGCAACCACGTAGTCGAGGGTGGTGGCGTGGGGCTCGACGACGTCGAGGTCGACCCCGTAGTGTTCGGCGACCTCGGAATGGACGCCGAACAGCACCGGCTCCGGCTCCACGGGCAGGGTGGCGCGCCGCAGCGGCCCCTTCACCCTCTCTATTCCCACTTTCGACGTGTACGCGACTGCAGCGGCCATTTCGTTCTCTCCTGGTGAAGTATGGTTATCGTTCCCCGGATCATTCGCCGACGTTGAGGCGCCGCCCGCGGGTTCCGCCGGCGATCCCCGCGCACGCAGGTTTGACGGCCCGCAATCGGACACCCTGTTTGTCGGTGCCAACTTTTCACTACGAAGGAACAGAAAATGAACCAGTTCAAGGGGGTCGTTCCCGCTCTCGTCACCCCGATGCGGGCCGACGGCAGCCTGCACGAGGAGAGCCTGCGGCGGATCCTGGAATTCAACATCGCCGGCGGCGTTCACGGCTTCTGGGTCGCCGGCGGCACCGGGGAGAGCGTGCTGCTCGACGACGAGGAGAACCGGCGCATCGCCGAAATCGCCGCCGAGGTCTGCCGCGGCAGGGCCGTACACATCCACCACGTCGGGGCTCTCACCACGCGCCGGGCCGCGGCCCTGGCCGAGCACGCCGCCGCGGCCGGGGCGGATGCGATCTGCTGCGTGCCAACTTTCTTCTACCCCCGCAGGGAGGAGGAGATCGTCGAGCACTACCGCGCCGTGGCCGCGGCCGCGGACCTGCCCTTCTTCTGCTACAACCTGCCGACCTGCACCAACGTCGAGATCACCGCCGACCTGATGAAGAAGCTGCAGGATGCGGTTCCCCAGCTGACCGGCCTCAAGCACTCGGCGCCGAACTTCCACAACATCCGCGTCTTCTCCTCCATGGGGCTGGCGACCTTCACCGGCTCCTGCCACTGGATGCTCCCGGCCATGACCACGGGAGCCGTCGGCTGCGTGGACGGCCCGCCGAACATCGCCCCCGAATTCTGGGTGGCGATCTGGCAGGCATTTCAGGCCGGCGACCTCGAGGCGGCGCGCCGGGCGCAAACCCGGGCTTCGAATGTGGTCGAGGCCCTGATCTCCCTCTTCGAAGGCGGCCGTTACGTCGCCATATGCAAGCACGTGCTCGGCAGGCGGCTGGGGATCGAGTGCGGGAATCCGCGGCTGCCCGCCCTGCCCCTGAGCGACGAACAGCGGGGCGCGGTCGACCGCGCCCTCGAGCAGCTGGCGCTGGAGCCGGCTTTAACCGTTAGCGGAGCCTGATGATGATCAACTTTCACGCCTCTTCCTTCACCTGGGAAAGCCGCCCCCACGAGCCGGACCCCTTTTTCAAATACATGGGCGGATTCGTCGGCGAAGACGGGGAGGTCTACCGCGTCCGCTTCAACCTTCAGTCCGCATGCAGGATTCGCGAGCCCGGCTCCGGGGACGGACTTGAGCTGTTTCTCGGCTCTCCCTGCCGCAGCGAGTACACCATCGCCGACAGCAACCTCTTCCAGATACCCAGCGGCGAGTGGCGCATGGCCTTCAGCCGCGCCGGGGCCTACACCATCGCGGCGCGTCCCAGCGGGGAACAGGAGCCTTCGCGGATGACACCGCACGCCGAAGCCTGGGCCGATCACCGCATCGTCATCCGCTGTTTCGACGGCGGCGATGAGCTCACGACGCGCCGGCAGATCGTCGATGCCTCTCTCGGCGACGACCTGTTGAACGGAGTCTGCACCTGGCGCGACGAGACGAGCGGCCTCGAGGTGACCGTCGAGTTCCCCGTCAACCTCATCAACGTCAACACCGACCCGCCGCAGTTCCAGGTCTGCACCGGGCCGATCCTGCTGCCGGATCTCGGCACCTGGGACGGCGCCGACCTGAGGCGGACCTTCGTCGCCGACGTCGCCCTCACCCGCTTCGACCGCGTCGAGTTCATCCTGCGTCGGGAGGTGAAGGCGGCCGAATCGGAGAAGGAGTGGCTCGACCGGCCGCGGGGTCTGGACCGCCAGGAGCTGATCGACCCGGCCAACGCCCCGGAGGGGTACCCGCCCCCGAGGCCGAAGCCGACGGTGTTCAACGAGGTGTGGGACCTCGCATCGACCAACCTGCTGCTGCGGGCGAAAAACAGCTACTCGATTCGGCCGTCCTGAGGGGCGGGCAGGCGCAATGGCAGCCTACACGCCGTTGAGAAACTCCGCCTCCGCGGTCAGCACCTGCTCCGGCGTCAGTTCCCCCGCGCTCGAGGTCACCCCGCACTTCATGCCGATGAAGCAGGAGTCGTCCGCGGCCTGGAGCGCCTCGGCGCAGGCGCGGGCGTCCGCGGCGGTGAAGCCGCTGCCCAGGTCGAGGTGGGAGTTGTGGGCGTCTGCGAACCCGTCGGGCGTCGGATTCGCCCCGGACAGGATCACCCCCCCGAGCGGCACCGGCGATGCGAGCACCTGCTCGACGACGTCGAGGGGAAGGTCGCCGTTGATCAGCAGCCTGCCCCAGTTGAGGGCCAGGAAGATCGGCCTTCCTGTGAGGCTCCGGTTGACGGCGGCCACCGCCTCGATCAGTTCCCCTGTTTGCAGGGACGCCTTCTTGGCCCCGGGAAACGCGATGGGGTGCTCGGGCGGCAGACTGTCGGTCACCTCGACGGTCAGCTCGCATTCCGGCAGGGCCGCGGCCGCGGCCTCGCCGAGCTCCTGCAGACTCCGCGCGAAGGAAACGGCGTGGGCAACGGCGCTGCCGGTCCGCCGCCCGGTGTGAAGCTCGAGGGCGCGGATGCCGATCCCCCGGTGCTTGAGGGCCCGGCACTGCTGGATGGCCGACTGGACGTCGAGCAGGGCTTCGCGGCGCAGCCCCTCGTCGAGGGACGAGAGTCCGTACCCGGGGCTTTGCTGCCCCTTGGTCGCCCACTGCGCCACCATGGTGACCACCAGGGAGGCGGAGCCCGCGGTGAACGCCTCGACGAGCTCCGGGGCCAGGGGTACTCCTCCCAGCAGCGGAATCTCGAAGGTGTCGATCTTCCACTCGCTGCACGCCTTCCCATACCACTCCGCCTGCTCGGCAGGGGCCAGCGACCCCACCGCTGCGTACGCTCCCAGCACCTTGTCGGTTATCACGGCTCAAGCTCCTTTCGGGTCGGGTAGTCTCCACTTGCTCCAGAGAAACGCGCACTTGTCCTCGACCGCCCGCGGTTTCTGGTAATAGGCGGTCAGTATGCTGCCGTCGTCCAACTCGACGCTCGACGGGTACCCGAGGTCGCTGTCGGGACCGTCGTCGCGCAGGATGTAGTCGTACTGCCAGCTCTCCCCCTGGTCAAAACTTATCATGGCGCGCTCGCCGTACGGCTCGCGGCGGCGCCCGTAGGTTCCCACCAGGGCCCCGCTCGAGTGCGTGAGCAGATGCGGCGGGGAGCCGTGGAAGTTCATCGGTTGCGCGCGCGACCAGGTGACGCCGCCGTCGTTCGATTCGGTGTACATCTGCATGAACCGCTCCAGCCCGAGATCGGCGGGGTCGGCCCCTTCCCGGGCAGGCTCGAGGCGTATCAACCCCACCAGCTTGCCCCCGGGCAGCTCGGCGACGTGGGGTTCGTGGTAGTTCCCCTCCTCGGTCCCTGCGAACGGGGGCACCGTTCCCAGCGGCTCCCAGGTGCGGCCGAAGTCCCTGCTCCTCATGGCGGCGATGGCGCCGATGCCCGCGGAGAAGCCGGCCATGTCGACCTCGAACAGCTTCCCGAAAAACAGCAGCTCCCCGTTCGCCAGCAGGATCGGCCCGTGCGGGGCCGTCTGCGGCACCCGGATCGGGTGGGACCAGCTGTCGCCGCCGTCCGCGCTCGTCCGCCCCCAGGCCCCGACCCACTCCCCGGCATCCGGAGCCCCGGCCCGCAGCAACCCCTGCTCCCAGCGGCGCCGCGCCTCCTCGTCGAGATCCCCGGAGCGGCGCTCGAGCTGCCGGCGGTTGTCGGTGGTGAACCAGGTCAGCAGCAGGCGCCGGCCGCCGCAGCTCACAATCCCGGTGTCGCGGTCGTCGAGCGGCGAGTCGTTGACGACGCGCGGGCTCGACCAGGTGCGGCCTTCGTCCGCGCTGGAAAAGAAGACGCTGCGCCCGAACGGGCAGACGTGCTCGTTGCGCAGCCCCGAGGCGGCCGCGACAATGGTTCCGTCCGGCATGCGCGCGATGGTAGGCCAGCCGAAATAGCCGAAAAAGTCGTCGGGAAAGCTGGCGATGACGCCGTGCTCGGCTTCGATTCTGCGGCCTGTCCGGGAGAGCTTCACGCCTTGTTTCTCCTCTTGAGCGGCGATACCTTCTGCCGCTCCTCCTGATCCATTGTGCGCGAGCGGGCGGCATAACATCGCCGCTCCCCCGGCGCGACGCAAAGCACAGCGGCGCCTCAGTCCGCGGCGCGAACAACCCGCGAATTCCCCGAGGAATCGAGAACCCGAATGAGCCGAGCCAGCGCCGCGTACGCCCGCATGAAGGGCCCGGTAGTGCCCCTCAACATCTGCTTCAACGAGGACGGCACCGTGAACTACGGCGCCGTCTCCGCCTACGTCTCCTGGCTCGCCGGACAGCAGGTCCCGATCCTGCTGCTGACCTACGGCAGCAGCGAGTTCGCCGCCCTCAGCGACGAGGAGGTGTACCGCCTGACCGAGGTCGTCGGGGCCGCCAACGACGGCCGCGCTCTCTTCATCGCATCGACGAAGTACTGGAAGCCGTCCGAAACCCGGAAGTTCCTCGCCCACGCCGGCGCCGCCGGCGCCGACGCCGTCAAGGTGCAGGTCGACGGCTACAACCAGACCGCCGCGGCCCTGCCCCGCTACTTCGACCAGATCGAGGGGGTCAACGACATGCCGCTGCTGCTGTGGACGATCACCCAGCCGATGCTGCCGGTGGAGACCGCGGTCGAGCTCTCGCAGCGGCCGTACATCATCGGCATGAAGAACGACGCCGACATGTTCGCCGCCTACTACGACTACACGCGCGGCTCCGCGGGCAACCAGTTCGGCGTCATCAGCGGCGGCCAGATGCGCAACTTCGCCTTCGGCTACAGATTCGGCTCCCCCGCCTATCTCTGCCCGATCGCCCCCTTCCGGCCCGCGATCGCCCTGCAGTTCCATCAGCGCCTGATCGACGGCGACGACGACGGCGCCTGGGAGATCGTCTTCAGGTACGAGGAGCCGTTCCTCAACTGGGCGGTCAGCAAGAACTGGCTCGGGGTGATGAAGTCCTCCATTCAGCTGCTCGGCTTCTACCCCAACAACCTCCCGGGGCCGCCGCAGCCGCCGCCGGACCCGGGACTGCTCGACGAGGTCCGCGCCCGCATCGACGAGCTCTTCCCGCCGGTACAGATCGACTGATGGCAAAGCCCGGGTTCCCGCCCCTCATCTTCACCGACGACGGCTGGATCTTCAGCTCGGACCCGCCGGTCTCCGAGGCCGACCTGCGCGACAAGGTGGTCGCCGGGTACGCCGGCACCGGCGGCGCCCTCTGGTGGTCGACGGGCGATCACGAGGTCTACCAGTTCGAAACCGCAATCGGCGAGATCTTCGGAGCCGAGCAGCCCTCCCTCGAAGGCCTCGACGAGCTGTACTCCTTCGTGCACTCCGCCGGCGGGGACGACTCCTACCCGAAGGTAGCCGCCAACGTGCGCTCCCTGATCGAGGAGTGCGGCGGCCCGCTGACGGCGATGCTGAGGCTCTGCCGGGAAAGCGGCATCCCGTTCTTTGCGCGCGTGCGCATGAACAGCCACTACGTCATCGACCCCCGCCACCCGGGGTACGGCAACTACCGCCGCCGCCACCCCGAGCGCCTGATCGCCCGCCCCGGGGAGCGCTTCGCCGAGGGCACCATCGAGCACGGCATCGGCACCGGCCTCGACTACGCCCACCCCGGCAACCGCGCTTTCGTCACCGGCATCATCTGCGAGTGCTTCGAGCGCTTCGACGTCGACGGCGTCGAGCTCGACTTCATGCGCCACCCGGCCTTCTTCCGCGTCGAGGAGGGGTACGCCAACCGCCACTTCATGACCGGCCTCGTGCGCGAAGTGCGCGCGCGCATGCGGACCGTCGCCGCTGATCGCGGCCGCCCGCTGCTGCTCGGGGTGCGCGTGCCGCCGGGGATCGCCGACTGCAGCCGCGTCGGCCTCGACGTCGTCGCCTGGCTCGAGGAGGGCCTCGTCGACATCGTCGTCGTCGGGGGCGGTTTCATCTCCTTCGAGACCTCCGTGGAGGAGTTCGTCGCCGCGGCCGCGGGGAACGACGCGCTGGTGTACGGCTGCATCGAGGCGACCCGGGACAGCGACGACCGCAAGCTGCGCGCCCTGGCCTGCCGCTGGCTCAACGACGGGGCCGACGGCGTCTACCTCTACAACTTCTACACCCGCTCCCCGGAGTGGAACCGCCGCATCGCCTCCGAACTGACCGACCTCGAAAAGCTCCGCCGCCTCGACAAGCGCTACGAGCTCGAGACCACCGGTTCGGCGTACGGCTCCTCCGGGCACAGCAGCGCCTTCGCCCTGGCGCAGTCGCAGACGCAGCTGCCGGTGCGGCTGCAGCCCAACTACCCCGGCCAGGGCCCGGTCCTGCGCCTGGCCGTCGCCGACGATCTCGAAGCGGCGCGGGAGGCCGGCGAGCTCGGCCCCTGCCGGCTGACCCTGCGTTTCGATGCCCTGGAGGAAGACGACTCCCTGTCCGTCCGCCTCAACGGCCAGGAGCTGGACTGGAGCGGGGCCGAGGTCTCCTTCGACGGCTGGCAGGAGCTGACCGCGGCGTCGCTGTTCTGGCTGAGCTACCCCGCCGAGCCGGTGGAGCAGCACGTCGACGGGGCGAGCGCCACGTTCGCGGCAACCACCCCGCCGCTGCGACAGGGAGAGAACGAGATCGAGGTCCGCCTGCTCTCGGACTCCCGCGCCCCCGACCGCCACGTCTCCCTGGTCGGCCTGGAGATCGACCTCACCTTCTGAAGGGGCGGCAACAGAGATGATGCCCAACCCGCTTCCTCAAGGAATCCGCCCCGCGTTTCCCCGGCACACCCCGGCCGGTCAGGTGCGGGCCAGGTTCCTTGAGCTTCTCGGACTGGACCGCGTGCCCGATGCGGTCGAATCGACCGTGGAAGCAGTAGCGGACGACGGGGCCAACCGGGAATTGCGGGTATCGTATGTGAACTCGCTCGGCGAAACCCTGACAGGTACCGCGCTCGTGCCGCTCGATCCATCCGGGGGCCGGGTACCCGGGGTCGTCTGCATGCACGGCACCGGGGGCACGACGGCGAACGTCCTTGCGAGGGAGCTCGTGGTTGACCCGGAGAGCGGGCAGCTGCGGGGATGGGGCCGGGAGCTGGCCAACCGCGGATACGCGACGATCTCGATCTCCCTCAAGGGATCCGTGGTCCGCCGCGGGACCGAGGAGGCATGGGAGGAGGAGGCGAAGCTGCTGGAGGCGTACGGCCGCCCTCACGCCGGCATCGTCGCCGAGGAAGCCCTGCTGGCGGCGCGCGTCCTGGCTTCCCTCCCCGAGGTCGACGGCACCCGCATCGGCCTGACCGGCATGTCTCTCGGCGGCATGGCCACCTGGACGGCCATGGCCTGCGATCCCATCATCCGCGCCGGCGCCGCCGTCTGCGGCGTGCTGGGCAGCCTGTCCCGCCTGATCCACGAGGGCAACATCCAGCGCCACAGCTCCCTGGTCTTCGTGCCCCACCTGCTGCGCTATTTCGACCACGGCGACATCGTCGCCGGCTGCATCGCCCCCCGCCCGTTCATGGCCGTCGCGCCCCTCGAGGATGTGGACATGCCGCGAACCGCCGTCGACGACTTCGTCCGCACCGTGGCGCCGGCCTACGCGGAGACCAGTGAGCGCTTTCTCGTGCACCGGCCTCCGGGCGGTCACTTCTTCACGCTGGAGTACTTCGAACAGGTGGTCGGCTGGTTCGACTGTTTCCTCCGGCAGTGATTTCCAGGATCCCCCGCAACAGGATGATGCCGGCAGCAGCCGAATCACCGATTCCGAAGCGCTGAATCGAGCCGCGCAAAATGCCCTTTGTTGACATCGAGGTCGTGACGAACGCCTCGGAACCTGTGGCCAGCAAGGAGCAGCTCCAGTCTCTCGTCGACGAGCTGGGGGACCTGTTCGGCAGCGAGCCGGGGGGCACGTGGATAAGATTGCGCTCGATCGACCGGCGCGACTACGCCGAAAACAGGACCCTGATCGACGGGAGCGTGCGTCCAACCTTCGTCAGCGTCTTGCGCTACGAATTGCCCGATGCGGTCGAGCTGCGCCGGGAGATGGCCGGCATCGCGGAAGCCGTCGCCCGGATCCTCGACAGGCCCAGGGAAAACGTACACGTGCTGTATTCCCCCGGCGCCGAAGGGCGGATCGGGTTTGGGGGCGAATTGAAGGAGTAGCCGGGACCCGGCCGCTTCCCGGCACGACGGCAGAGATGGTCCCGCTACGGAGGAGATTGATTAAATGAGGATTACGCATCTGGAACGGACGGTGGTGTGCGTTCCGTTTCTTCCCGGGATCCTGCCGCCGCCCGAGTACGAGGAGTTCACCGAATCCTATCCCGCCCCCCTCGGGGAAAGAAGGCAGGATGTGCTGCGCATTCACACGGACGAGGGGATCACCGGGCTCGGCATGAGCGGCCCCTATTTCGGCGACCGCGAGGATCCGGTCCCGGACCTGATTGGCAGGAACCCGCTCGACTTCGAGCCGCGCAGTCTGGGCGGCGGTGGATACGACATCGCCCTTCTGGACCTGATCGGCAAGGCGGTCGGTTGGCCCCTGTACCGCATTTTCGGCGGCAAGTCCCAACACCGCGTGCTCGTCGATTACTGGATCGCACGCATGGGCCCGGAAGCGTCCGCCGCGGCCGCCAGACGAGCCGCGGACATGGGCTTCCACGGCATCAAGGTGAAGTGCACCCTGGACGACGGGAACGTGGCCGACCGGGTGCACGCCATTCACCAGGCGGCGCCCTCACTGCGCATCGTCCTCGATCCCAACCACCGGTTTCACACCGTCGACCAGGCACTGGCGCTGGCACGCGAAATAGAAGCGTACGATGTCGTCTTCGAAGACCCGATCCCGAAAGACGACGTGGATGACTATCGGCGGCTCAAGAACGAGACATCCATTATCATCGCCCCTCATCTACAGAACCCGCGCCAGGTTATCGAGATGGTATACCGGGACGCGGTGGACGGGATCAATGTCGCCCCTTCGGACTGGGGCTTCCTGGACATGGCGCGAATCGCCGATGCCGCCGGCATCCCGGTGTGGCAGGCCTCCAATGTCGACCTGGGGATCTTCGACGCGTTCCGTCTCCACGCTTCAGCCGCTGCTCCGAACTGCACCCTGGCCAGCGACCTGTGCGGCAACTTCGTCCACGAGCACAGCCTGCTCGCGGAGCCTCTGGTCAGGGATGGATATGCGGTGGTCCCGGACAAGCCGGGACTGGGGGTCGAGCTGGACGAGGATGCGGTGCAGCGGTATGCGGTGGGGAAGCTTAGGCCCTGTCACATGGGGCCGGATGGGCATAAGAGGGTTCCTTGGTCCGAGGGGAATGGCTTGTGCAGTGAAAAAGCACTGCATTACCCTTGGATCACGGTTTCGTAGGCCTTCGAATGCTCGGAGATCAGTTTTGCTCCTTCACTCCACACCATAGCGGGTCAAAGGATCAAGCAGAATGGCGAGAGCTAACCGGACCCCCGAACAGGCAGCGCGAGAAAAAATCGACGGACGGCTGTCCTATGCGGGCTGGATAGTTCAGGACAAGAATAGAATCGACTTCAACGCTGGGCTCGGGGTCGCCGTTCGTGAGTATCAGACGGATGTTGGCCCAGCCGACTACGTTCTCTTTGTCGACAAGAAACCTGTCGGCATTGTCGAGGCCAAGCCGGAGGAATGGGGTCATAAAATCACGACTGTCGAGGGGCAATCCGCCGCCTATGCCGCCGCCAAGCTCAAGTGGGTGAAAAATGAAGAACCCCTGCCGTTCGTCTATGAAAGTACTGGGGTGCTCACGCGGTTCACCAACGGACAAGATCCGAAGCCCCGTTCACGGGAGGTGTTCAACTACCCTCGGCCAAAGACGCTACAGAACTGGCACTCCCAGTCGGGTTCGCTTCGAGGACGCCTCCAACAGCTTCCGGATTTAGAGCCTGCAGGCCTCAGGGCCTGTCAGATCAGGGCCATCGAGAAGTTGGAGTCATCTTTCAAAGATGACCGCCCGCGGGCCCTGATTCAGATGGCCACCGGCTCGGGCAAGACCTACACCGCCATCACCTCGATCTACCGGCTGCTCAAACACGCCGACGCCAAGCGCATCCTCTTTCTCGTGGACACAAGGCATCTGGGAGAACAGGCCGAGCAGGAATTCATGGCCTACGTGCCCAGCGACGACAACCGGAAATTCACCGAACTCTACAACGTCCAGCGTCTAAAATCCTCTTTCGTCGCGCAGGACACCCAAGTCTGCATCAGCACCATCCAGCGCATGTATTCGCTCCTGAAGGGCGAGGAGCTGGACGAAGCCACCGAAGAGCTCAATCCGGCGGAAATGGTTACACCAAAAAAACCGATGCCGGTCGTCTATAACGACAGGATTCCACCCGAGTTCTTCGACTTCACCGTCATCGACGAATGCCACCGCTCGATTTACAACATCTGGCGGCAAGTTCTCGAATATTTCGACGCCTATCTCATCGGCCTGACCGCGACGCCGGACAACCGCACTTTCGGATTCTTCAGAAAAAACGTCGTCAGCGAGTACACCCATGAGCAAGCGGTTGCCGACGGCGTCAATGTCGGCAACGAGATCTATGTCATCGACACGGAAAGGACAAAACATGGCGGTCAGCTCAAGGCCTTCCAGCAGGTCGAAAAGCGCGAGCGTCTGACACGCCGAAGGCGCTGGGAAATCCAGGACGAAGACGTCACCTACACCGCTCGCGAACTGGACCATGCCGTGATCAACCCCGACCAGATCCGCACCGTGGTCCGCACCTTCCACGACAAACTGCCAGAAATATTCCCTGGCCGCGACGAGGTCCCGAAGACACTGATTTTTGCAAAGACCGACAGCCACGCCGACGACATCATCCAGACCGTGCGCGAAGAATTCGCGGAAGGCAACGAGTTCTGCAAAAAGGTCACCTACAAAACCGAGGAAGACCCAGCGTCCATCCTCGCCCAGTTCAGAAACGACTACTACCCGCGCATCGCTGTGACCGTGGATATGATTGCCACGGGTACCGACGTCAAGCCGCTCGAATGCCTGCTCTTCATGCGCGACGTGAGGAGCCTCAACTATTTCGAGCAGATGAAGGGACGTGGCACCCGCACACTCGACCATGACGATCTCAAGAAAGTTTCGCCTTCCGCTGTCAGTGGAAAGACCCACTATGTAATCGTGGACGCCGTCGGCGTCACAAAATCACTCAAGACCGCCAGCCAGCCGCTCATCACCAAACCCTCCGTGCCACTCAAGGATCTCGCCATGGGCGTGATGATGGGTGCCCACGATGAAGACACGGTGAGTTCTCTCGCCGGACGTCTCGCCAGGCTCAACCGGCAACTCGACCCAACTGAGCAGGAGCGGATAAAGGAGCAAACCGGCGGCATCGAACTAACCGCTATCGTCGGCAATCTGCTGGACGCCATCGACCCAGACAAAATCGAAGCGAAGGCCCGCGAGACCGAGCGCGTGCCCGACGATGCCGAGCCGTCACCGGCCGCACGCGAAAAGGTTGGGGAGCAGCTAGTGTCATGTCGTGTAATTAACTGTACAAACAATTGAAAGTGCCGTAGGTTTCCCTTATCCCCCTTCTGAAAGGAGAGACCTATGGTGACGGGGCGTCCATTAACGCCGTTAGAGCTGAGTCCGTCGGACCGGGAACGACTGGAATCGATGGCCAAATCACGAAGTCTTCCCCACGGATTGGTGCGGCGAGCCGAGATGGTGCTGCTGGCCGCCGATGGCTGGCCCAATGAAGCGGTCGCTTCCGCGGTGGGTGTGACGCGAGCTACGGTGGGCAAATGGCGCCGGCGTTTTCTCGACAACGGACTCAATGGCTTGTATGATGAACTACGTTCAGGGGCGCCGCGATCGATCACGGACGAGCAGGTAGCCGAGGTGGTATACAAGACCCTGAAGACCAAGCCCAAAGACGAAACACAGTGGTCGGTGCGCTCCATGGGCGAAGAAACCGGCCTGACCAAGGACGCGGTTCATCGCATTTGGCGCACGTATGGTTTGCAGCCCCATCGACACAAGCGCTTCAAGCTTTCCACCGATCCTTTCTTTGTCGACAAAGTACGGGATATCGTCGGCTTATACCTGAATCCCCCCGAGCACGCCCTGGTGCTGTGCGTGGACGAGAAGAGCCAGATCCAGGCGTTGGAACGAAGTCAGCCCATGCTGCCCCTGGGACTGGGATACGTGGAAGGGATTACGCACGACTACAAGCGGCACGGCACCACCACCCTGTTTGCCGCCCTGGACATCGCCACCGGGGAAGTGATGACCCAGTGCAAGCCCCGTCATCGTCACCAGGAGTTCCTCCAGTTCCTGCGCCACATCGAGGCCAACGTGCCCGCTGACCTCGATATTCATCTCGTCGTCGACAACTACGCCACGCATAAGCATGCCAAGGTCAAGCGATGGCTGGCACGGCGTCCCCGATTTCACCTTCACTACACTCCCACGTATGCTTCGTGGCTCAATCAGGTGGAGATCTGGTTCAATATCCTCACCCGCCAGGCGGTTCGGCGCGATTCGTTCCGCAAGGTGTCGGAGCTCATCGAGCGAATCGAACGCTACACGGCCAAATGGAACGCCAACGCACACCCTTTCGTCTGGACGGCTACGGCGGATTCCATCCTCGCCAAAATCAAGAGACTTTGTGAACGAATCTCTGCGACAGGACACTAGTCCGTGACGCGGCCAGCGTGTTCAACGGCGAGTTGGTCGAGCTGATCGACTCGATTCGTCGCGACAAGGAACAGATCATCGACCATGACAGCCTGGACACCGTGGAGCGCGCCGAATGGGAAGGCGACGCGAACGAGAATGCCGAAGCCATGGCACAGGAGTTCCGCCAGTATTTGGAAGCGAATCGAGATATGATTGAAGCCCTGACCATCTTCTACACCCAACCGCACAGGCGCAGAGAGCTGACATTCGAGATGATCCGCGAGGTTTTCGACAAGCTCAAGAGCGACCAGCCTCGACTGGCCCCTTTGCGGGTCTGGCAGGCATACTCCTTGCTGGATGAATACAAGGGCAGCCAACCGGCCAGTGAACTGACCGCGCTCGTGGCGTTGATCCGCCGCGTCTGCGGTATCGACGCGACACTGTCTCCCTATTCGGAAACCGTGCGCCGCAATTTTCAGAATTGGATCATGACGCATCACAGTGGAAGCGGAGAGAAGTTCAATGAGGAGCAGATGGAATGGCTGCGCATGATCCGTGACCACATCATCACCTCGTTTCATCTGGGCCGCGACGATCTGGACATGGCTCCATTCGATGGCAAGGGCGGCTTAGGACAGATGTACAGGATCTTTGGCGACCGGATGGATAGCGTGATTGATGAATTGAATGAGGCGTTGGCTGCATAGGTGACGACCGATTTTGTGAGTACCATGATTCCAAACGGATGGCAACAATGCGTTCTGCCCGACTTCGCGCACATCGTGATGGGGCAGTCACCGCCGTCAACAACCTACAACCGTTCTGGCGACGGTCTCCCCTTCTTCCAAGGAAAGGCGGAGTTTGGAGATCTATACCCAACGGTCAATATGTACTGCTCACAGCCCAACAAAATCGCCAAACAGGGTGCGACTCTCCTGTCAGTTAGAGCCCCAGTCGGACCGACCAATCTCGCGCAACAAGATTGCTGTATTGGCCGTGGTCTAGCAGCTATTCATTCTTGCGGTGGGATAGCTCCGAAGTTCCTCTTGTATCTTTTTAGAAGCATCGAACCCGAGATTTCGGGCAAGGGCACCGGCTCGACATTCAAAGCCATTACCAAGGGATTTGTTGAAGGTCTCCACTTTGGACTACCTCCTCTCAATGAACAACGCCGCATCGTCGCCAAGATCGAGGAACTATTTTCCGAACTGGACAAGGGCGTCGAGAGCCTGAAGACGGCGCGGGCGAAGCTCAATATCTACCGCCAAGCCGTGCTCAAGCACGCCTTCGAAGGCAAGCTCACGGCCCAGTGGCGCGGAGAGAACAAAGGCAAGCTTGAGACGCCCGAACAATTACTCACTCGCATCAAGCAGGAGCGAAAAACGCGCTACGAGCGGCAACTCCAAGGGTGGGAGGCCACCGTCAAGAAATGGGAGGAAGGCGGCAAGTCAGGCAAGAAGCCGGCTCGACCAAGAATGCCCAAGTCAGTTTCAACGATGACAGAAGAGGAGATTGCCCACCTAGAAGCACTGCCGAATGGTTGGCTACGGTTGACCGTCGAGTCTGTAGGAATCGTCCAACTCGGTCGACAACGTTCGCCAAAGAACAGGTCGAAGGATTACCCTACAAAGTACATACGAGCTGCGAACATTACGAAACAAGGTTTGGATTTGGACGACATCCTCGACATGGACTTCCTTCCTCACGAACTAAGCGCATACTGTTTGGAAAAGGGTGATTTAGTGCTGTCCGAAGCATCCGGCAGCGCAGCGCAAGTCGGAAAGCCAGCGATTTGGAACGATCAGATCCCGAATTGCTGCTTTCAAAACACCGTTATCAGGCATCAACCACATTGTCGTGACTATGCGGTTTATCTGCTTTGGTTGTATCGCTTCTTCTATGTAAGCGGGAAATTTGCTCAAGTTGCAGGCGGCGTGGGGATCAACCACTTAAGTGCATTCAAGTTTGCTCAGATCGCGCTCCCTCTCTGCTCTCTGGCCGAACAGCAAGAAATTGTCCGACTGTTGGAGGAGCGATTCGCGGCGATCGAGCAGCAGGAGCGAGAGATCGATTCGGCCTTGAATCAGGCGGAGATGCTGCGCCAATCCACCCTCAAAAAAGCCTTCTCCGGCCAACTCGTCCCGCAAGACCCTGATGACGAGCTTGCATCCAGCCTTCTTGAGCGCATCAAAGCCGAAAAAGCTGCACGGTCTCAAAACAACACGCGGGCAAAACGCAGAAGCATAACGGCAACAGCATGACCGGCAAACTTCCCATCAACATCGACCACCTGCTGCGCCAGCGCCCCATCGAAGGCGAACGCATCGAGTACAAAGCTGGTTGGAATCCGCAGAGCGTGCTGCACACCATCTGCGCCTTTGCCAACGACTTCCACAATCTAGGCGGCGGTTACGTGGTCCTGGGCGTCGAGGAACAAAACGGCCGCCCAATTTTGCCGCCCAAGGGCATCAGGCCCGATGCCATCGATGCGATACAGAAGGAACTACTCAATCTGGGGCATGCCGCCATACAGCCGCATTACCATCCCCTCACCGCTACCTATAACGTCGATGGCCAGACCATCCTCGTCCTCTGGGTACCCGGCGGCGAAACCCGTCCCTACAAAGCCAAAGTGAATCTGAGTGCGGAGCGCAACGATTGGGCCTACTTCATGCGCAGACACAGCAGCACGGTTCGCGCCAAGGGTCAGGACGAGCGTGAGCTGCTCAGTCTGGCGGCCACAGTACCTTTTGACGACCGCTATCGCCAGACTGCTTCGCTTGATGACCTGTCCCATCGGCTGATCCGTGAGTTTCTCGGGGAAATCGGCAGCGGAACTGGCAGCGGAAGCAGAGGGCCTATCTGTTGAGGACTTGGGCAAGCGCCTGAATATCGTCGGCGGCCCGCCCGAGGCGATGTTTCCGAAGAACGTCGGTCTGCTGTTCTTCAATGAGCGGCCGGACAGGTTTTTTCCGGCCACCCAGATCGATGTCGTGTGGTTTCCCGATGGGCCGGGCGGCGATCAGTTCGAGGAGAAGGAGTTCCGCGGGCCGTTATCCATCATTCTCAGCGAGGCGATCAGCTACATTGAGCGGAACTACCTGAAGGAAATCGTCGTCAAGTATCCCCACAAGCCGGAGGCCGAGCGATTCTGGAATTTTCCGATTGGTGCCATCGAAGAGGCGCTGGTGAACGACATCTACCATCGCTCATACGAGGAGCGGGAGCCGGTTGAAGTTCGGATCACCCGCGAAGAGTTGCTGGTCTTGAGTTATCCGGGTGCGGACCGCTCCATCCGTATGGATGACTTCAAGAAGGGGCAGGCCGTGAGCAGGCGCTACCGGAACCGGCGTATTGGTGAGTTTCTGAAAGAACTCGACCTCGCCGAGGCGCGCTCAACCGGCGTGCCGAAGATTTCCGGGCCATGCGGCAGAACGGCTCCCCGGATCCAATTTTTGAGAGCGACGACGACCGCACTTGGTTTCGAGTGCGCCTACCGGTCCATGAACGGGCCTCGCTTGCGGCGACCGAACATGAGACCGAACAAGATAAGTCATTGAAAAACAAGAAGAAGGGTCAGAACGCCCCACAAGACACCGTACATGAGACCATACATGAGACCATACATGTCACAGAACATGTTGAACGCCTGATCTCGATCCTCACGGGGGAAATGAACCGTCCTCAGCTACAGGACATCCTGGGCATAAGCAACCGGCCTCACTTCGTGGAAGCATACCTTGGCCCCGCCCTCAGGGCCGGTCTGATCGAAATGACCCTCCCGGACAAACCGCAAAGTCGCCACCAGCGCTATCGCCGAACTGCCGGCGGCGAGGCTTTGGCTGTGCGACTCAAGACAAGAGATGCCCCCACATGAACACCGCTCCCATCGTCTCCAAAGTCTGGAGCTTCTGCACCACCCTACGCGATGACGGGGTGAGCTATGGCGATTACTTAGCCTTTGTTATTCATTCAACCCGCGCATAAGCGGACATAGGCGCTTCCGAGACCCCTTTGCTTAGCCTCAGAGGCTTGCGTCCCTTCTATAGTCGGCTTTTTGGGTAGAGCCGTCTCCTTATCTCTACCGACCTTGTTGAAATTGTACGCGCCTTCTCGAAGACGCTTGCCTTTGCGAGCCCATCATCCCGACCGACCCGGCCTGCGCTTACGCCATCGCCGCGTCCACCGGTTTGAGCGTGGCCAGAAATCTCCACAGACGATCCCAGGCAGCCGCCGTCCCTTGGGTCAGGATGACGCCCACCCTGCGCCCATGCAAGGTGACGCGGGACGGCAGGCGCAGGTAGCGCCGTCGAAAACTGTCCAGGCTCAGGGCCGTCGTCGAGCGTCCGTATGTGCGGGGCCGCCCGCGTCGGGCCTCGGCGCGTTCGGCGGCCTGGCGGCCCAGGTGAAGCAGGTTGTAGGCCAGCAGGTTCAAGGTCAGAAGCGCCTGGTTGGCAGCGAAGGCATCCCGGGACGGGGTGCGCTGACGCGGCTCTCGACCCCGGTAGTGTTGCTTGCGACGGGTGGTAGAGGAGAGCTGAGGCTGGAGGGTGGAGCTCAACTCGCCGAGCATGCGCTCGAAAAGGCCGCGCTGACGATAAAAGGCGACCAGGTCGCGGCCGCTCATCGTCTGGGGACTCTGGTCGGTGATCAGGAAGAAGTGGCGGGCGATGGGCAGCTCTTCCGTCTCGGAAGGGACCAGGACCAACACCACCCGCCGGGGCTGCGCCCAGGACCTGGCTTGATAACGCAGCTCGCGACAGCGAAAACCCTCTTCCCGCAGCTCTTCCGGGTGCTGCGCCAGCTCCTGCTGATAGCCTTCCACCCAGGCACGAGCCAGCTCCTCCAGGCGCGCATTCTTCTTGATGCGCGCCACGTACGAGGTGTCGGCCCGCGCTTCCAGCTCACTCAGGAAAGACCCGCTCACCGAGGCCGCGTCGAAGCGCAGGATGAGGCGCCGGGCCAGATGCGACTGAATCCAGTCCAAGCGCTTGCCGAGAGCCTCTGAGGCGCCCTCATGGGCGTGCACGTTGCCCGGCCGCAGCACGGCACCGAAGAAATCGCCCGTCTGCGCCGAGCCGAGGAGCAGGGGATGGTACCCCGAGGCGTGGAAGTAGCCGTTGTATTCGACCCCCGCCTGGTGCCCGTGCGCCGGCATCGGCAGGGCATCCATGTCGACGGCCAACTCCTCGTATTTCATCCGTCCTTCCAGCAGCCGGCAACGAGACCGGGCGCTGCGCAGGACGGCTTCCTCCAACACCTCGCGGTTATAGGCAGTCGAGGCTTGCTCGAGCAGGCGCGACAGCGTCGGCTGACTGGCCAGTCCCTGCGGCCGGTCTTCGTCGCCGCTGCGCAACGGCGCCTGCCCTTTGCGATCGCTGACCGCCAGACGCAGGATCGGATCTTGGCGCAACGCGTCGGCGTCGGCGGCGTGGGTCCAGCCCTGTGCCAGCAGCACGATCTGTGTGCGCAGCAGCTCCGGCAGCGGGTGCGTGATCTGGTCTTGGGTACGGAGATCCTCGAAGTGGGCGTCGAGCCAATCCAGAACCCGGCTGTGTTCGAGCAGTTGACGCAACATCAGCGCACCGGTGTCGCTGCCAAGGTGGGTGGGGCGGGCTTCGATGTGGATGGAGCGGTTGAAAGACGGCTGAATCGGCCCGGCTTGCTCGGACTCGGTGTGTGACGGTAATTCACCCATTGGGTGTCCTACTGTGTGATGGGTTCAAAGGGCGATACTGCCTTGTGTTTCCCTCTGAAATCTAAGCATGGGAGGCACCCAGTACAGCCCTCTCCACTAAAATTCCATGAATAACAAGGGCTAAGAATCGGTCGGGTAGGTGATACACCCCTTTGACGAAGTCAGGGAGTAGTAGTTTGACATTCCTTGTGGCCTCATCCAGATAGTCTAGCCGATACAGGGACTCCGCGGCCTTCCCCGGCGTCATCTCGGCACCATTGCAGAGAATGATGGGGCGAGTCATTTAGCGACACTCTCCCGCATCAGTTCCTCCCGGATCTTGCCGAATGCGACCCGTAAGAATCCCTCTATTTCCTCATTTGAAGGCATCCGCGTACGGGCGTGGTTGTTGTACCAACCGGCAGCGAATGACTGCGTAATTCTGGAGGTTTCGAACGCATGGGTGGAAACGGCATCGACATGCTCTTCTAGGAGATTGGAAAACCCGTCCCTTTCCTCCACACCTGGGAGGACGGCTGAGGCTTCTCTATCCAAGAAGAAATGGAGGTATCTCTCAGTGAATTTGGCAAAGAAAATCCTCGCTACCTCACAGAAACCTCTGGCGCCTCCGGCTTTCCTCCACACTTCAGAAGCGTTGCTGTATTCGGGGAAAATGGTCGATTGTTGCTGTTGCTGGCGGGTCCACGTTCCGACCACCTCCGTAGCAGCCTTCTGTGCGATATCAGCATACTCAACGGAGTCAAGGTGAGCTTTGATCCACTTAGACAGGTCTATGGAGATTCGCAGCGGTGAGGGATTTGATGAGAGGTCAACATGAGGCCGCTGAGAATGATCTGAGACGGATGATCTCGAGAGCGCTATCAGGAAGCCGAACGCTGCTATTACCCCCCTATCTCTATGAATCAGGTGAAATTGCTTACGAACATTATGGATCGTAGCCCTCGCGACCTGTGAGACTTGTCCCTCCGTCTGAAGTGCCGCTATCGAAGAGACAACCTCTCGCCACTGCTGCGAACGTGGGAGCGCCCCTGATCTTTCGTGTCCCATCCCGAGATTCTCTCCTTTGGGGGAGATTGCATCACCCCAATAGCCCGACATACCTCCTTCGGGCAAGATAATTCGACGCTTGCGTTCCCTACAGGCTTAGCTCTTGTCCCGGCGTTCCCCGCCGTCTGGCAAGCCGACGCCTTTCACGGCCGCGCCGGACTGCCGTCCGGCAGCCGCGTCTGGGTCTAGGTCTCGACGCCGTCTTGGCAGGGATGCTTCGCCGAAGTATAGGAAAAATGAGGCGCCTTTTTGGACTCTCGGTCAAAGCGGACAGCGCTCCGCAAGGGTCCGGCAACTCCCCTGAGTGACAATCGTTTGCCAGTCCTTCGACCGAGTTCGCAGTACAGTTTGGTTGCCGTCGGCCCGTATCCGGATCAATCCGGGGCCTGAGGGTCCGTTGAGGGCCCACCCAGCCGTACGCCCGGCGACGGCGACGGGTCGAGAAGGCATCTGGAGGAAAGAGGAAGAGGGCCTGCTGCCTCAGGTTTCTGGTTTTCAGGAGCCGGATGGCAGCTTGCTGGGAGGCGTGATCTCGCACCCCCACCAAGACCACTACGCTCTGGCCCGAAACATCTGTTCGGAGATCTTGGTCTACGTCGAAAAAGTTGCACAGGGAAGCTGGGCAGGGGCTTTTTGGGGAGGAGAAGCCCGGATCCTTCGACTCCTTCCAGGTGTGGTCTGTTGGAGGTGACCTTATGCCGTTCCAAGACCGTGCCGATGGTCACGTGCGAGACCTTGGGATCATCTGCCGACCAGACAGGGCGGCCAAGGGGAGGGTGACTTCCCTGGTTATCTCCCCTCCACCTCCTCGGGGCTCCTGCCCACGATCTCTCGGTACACCTCCGGGTCGGTAGCCCCTTCGGTCGCCACCACCACCACGCGGCTGTCGGAGTCCAACCCCAGCTGCTCGCGCAAACCAGGGTCGCTCGACGCCGCGAGGAACCCTGCCCAGCCGGCGCTCCCGGTGTCGCCGAGCACGACCCCGGGGTCCCCGTCCGCCCCTTCGGCGGCCTGGCGCATGGCGTCGGTCGCGGCACGGTCCTCCACCGTCATGAAGGCGAAGGCCCCAGCCCCCAGGATCGTCCAGGCGTTGACGCAGGCCTTGCCGACGACCAGCCCGTCCATGACCGTGCTCGCGTCGCCCCCCACTTCCACCGCCCTGCCGGCGAGGGCGCTCTCGCGCAGGCAGGCCGAGGCCTCCGGCTCGACGGTGACCACCCGCGGATGCGCCTCTCCGTAGCATTCCCAAAGACGCGCGCAGACCGCCGAGGCGAGCTTGCCGCTGCCCCCGGGCACGAAGACATGCGTGGGGGCTTCCGGTAGTGGCAGCTGCGATGCGATCTCCTCCCCGACCAGGGCGTACCCCTGGATGATCCGCAGCGGCACCTCGGGATAGCGCCGCTGCCGGTCGCAGATGACGAAGTAGCCGTTCTCCTCGGCATCCTCGAACGAGCGCTGCACCGCCCGGTCGAAGGAGCCGGGGACGCGCACCACCTCGGCTCCGAAGGACGCGATCACCGCCTCCCTTCCGGAACTCACCTTGTCGTTCATGTAGATGATGCAGCGGCAGCCGAACATGCGCGCCCCCCAGGCCAGGGCGCGGCCGTGGTTGCCCGAGGTGGCGGCGCAGACCGTGACCCCGGCGGCGGCGTACCTGCCGTCGAGCAGCTCCCGCGTCGGGGCGTGGCGGACGCCGGCGGCCTTCTCGATCTCGCCGCGCAGCACGGTCAGCATGGCGTAGGTCGGTCCGGTGGGCTTGAAGCTGCCGATGTCGAAACGCGGGCCCTCGTGCTTGCACCACAACCGGGCAATTCCCGCGGCCGCGGCGCGGCCGTCGAGCCGCACCAGGGGGGTCGGCTCGTACCCGGGCCAGGAGCCCACTTCTTCCCTGACCGCGGCCATCGTCTCCGAGTCGAGCAGCGCCTGTTGCTCCGGGCCGTAGGGGGCTCCCGGCTGGAAGTTCCGGTTGAGGACGAGGTCGGTCCGGTACATGTTCGCTCTCCGTTTCACACGACTGCGGGGTAAGCTATCTTGGCCGGCCGGCGCCGGCAGGAGCCCCATAATCGAAGCAACGGAGACCGCGATGACCAGACTTCCGCCCCTGATCTTCAACACCGACGGCAACTGGATGCTCTTCTTCCTGCCGGACCGCAATCCGGACGACGTCACCCATCAGCTCGAAGCCCTGGTCCCTGCCGGGGTCGACGCCCTCGCCGGACTCATCGGCATCGACGACGACGTCGTCTGGCGGGGCAGCCCGCACTCGGCCATGTGGGGGGACGACACCGAGGTCTGGGACCCCGACCCCGACGTCGACGCCGACGGCAACCCGGTGCGCAAGATGACCGCAGGACGGCCGGTTCTCGTTCTCCGGCACCATCACGGGAGCCGGGGACACTCTGGGCGTGACCTACTCCGGGACGTGGGCAACCCCCTGCTGCGGGTCGTCGTCGATCCGGCCACCCTGCGGTTCAACGGGCTGACCCGGGACGAGCTGATCGACCTGCTCGTGGACGCCTTGGTGGCCGCGACGAAGGAGCTGACCGGCTCCGAACCGAGCGCGGAGGAGATCGCCGAGGAGCTGGTGTTCCAGTTCGAGGTCGCAGGGGATACCCTGACCCTCACCGACGAGGACGGGATCCGTCACCGTGTGGCAACGCCGACCGACCGGCACCGCCGTCGAGCGGTCCACCTGGGGCGCTGTGAAGCGCCGCCACGACGCCGTTCAGGCGCTGGGAGAGCGGGTCTGCGCGCTACGCAAGCAGAACCAGCAGCTGCAGGCGCGGCTTCACCGGGCCGAATCGCGGCACAACCACAACCGATAATTCCCCTTCCCCCTCGGACCGGCCCGGAAAACGGGAGCTGCCGGGCGGCGAGGAGCTGACCGGGGGCTTGGCACCTTCCGAGGGGGGAAACGATCTTATCTTTTGGGAATGAGGAGAAACGAGGAGAAACGAATGGGCGGCCCCCGCAAAGACGGAGAAGACGGAGAAGCGATGAAACGGAAACCCCTTACGCATCGGGATTTCGAGGCCGCCGCCGCGACCGATCTGGAGGCCGCAATCCGCCGGCGGCGGGAAAGCGAGCTGCTCAAAGCGCGGTGGCTCGAGCGCAACCCAACCGAACCGTTGGGCCGCCGCATCCTCAACGCCATCTTCCGCCTCCTGGGATCCCTGTCTTGACGAGGGGGCGGGACGGCCTCAGAGGATACCAAAAAGAAAGGAAAGGGGCGCACATATGAAGTGCAGTGAATGCAGAAAAACCATTCCCGCCGCCCGGCGGAAAGTGCGGCCGCACGTCAAAACCTGCTCGGACATCTGCTCAGGGATACGCCAAGGGGGGTTAGCCAACAAGCGCTCGAAGTCCTACCTCGCCCGCGTCCGGAAGGACCTCGGGGAGATCCCTCACGTTCCCCTGGTCCCCGGCACCGAACTGAAAGTCCGGAAGGGCCACCTCGTCGGCCTGAAGCAACCGGACGGGGGGTGTGGTTACTGGCCGTGGTGGTTCGCGCTACGCAGGGAGGCAGGGCGACTCATGCCTGCCCCGCCAGCTCCTGGGGACAGCAAAATGCGACGTCGGCCACCCGGTTGTCGAGCGGGACGATGATAACCGTCCTGCCTCCCGAATTGGCCGATGACCAGGGGCTGGCAATGGTCGCCGAGCTCGCGCAGATGCGATTCACCGATTTGGAGGACCTGCGCCAGGCGTTGACCAGGTAAGGTGCCTCCCCCGGCTCTGGCGGGCAGTCGCTGATCGTCGATCAGGGGACTGCTGCCCGCTTTTTTTACTCCAAGGGGAGTTTAAGTAACCGGGGTCGGTTGGATCAAGGCTTGGGAGCCTTCCCGCCCCGCTCTGTAGGCGCCTAGCTTTTAAGTGTCTGTTAAAATTGTAGTTGTAATTTCTTGCAGTTGGATCCATCTCCCATCACCGCAAGGTGAACCCCCCTGTTGTTGCCATTTTTTTCTCGCCCAATATAACCTCTAACGCCGTCGCCCCGTCTTAGGAGACAGAAAGGCGTAAAGTGCGATGCGAGAATATCAGCTAATCCATGGCCAGACGGTAAATGACGCCCATTTGGTGGCCGCCGCACAGGAAGGCCACGAATGGGCTTTTGCGCGGCTCTTCGAGCGGGCATTCGGCACAGCTATGGCCCTATGCCTGCACCTTGAGCGGCGGCGAGATCGATGAGGCGCAGGATCTGTTGCAGGAGACCTTTGTCCGCGCTTGGAGTCGGCTTGGCGAGTTGCAGACGGGGGCCGCTTTTCACGCTTGGCTGCGCACGCTGATGTATCGCTTGGCACTCGACTGGTGCGATAAGCAGCAGTGCCGGGATCAGTTACTCGCCCGGCACGCGATGGTAGCGGAGGGGGAACGCACGCCGGAGCAGCGGCTGCTATCGCGTGAAATAGGGGCAGCCATCGCAGAAGCGGCGCAGAGTCTGTCGGACTCTTCGCGCCGCATTTTCACCGCCTTTCATATAGAGGACAAATCCATTATGGAGATCTCCGAGGAGATGGGGCTTTCTGTGAGGGCGGTGAAGGCCCGACTCTTCCAGGGGCGCAAAAGATTGAGAAAGGAGTTGGAGAGCATGGCACCCGAGACGACGATGCCAATGGAAACACCTGAGACGCTTAATATCGAGGTCATAGGCGAGTGCGAAAACCAGCATGATCCGCTGCATCCGCTGCGGCAGACGAACAGCTTGCTGGCTAGGCGCTTGCTCTACTTCTGCCGCAAGAGGGCAAAAAGCGTTGGGGAACTAGCCCGTCTGTTGCATGCCGACAAGGCCTATGTGCAGGACATCGTGCCGGGCTTGGTGGAAGGAGAAATACTGGAGGAGCCCTTTCCCGGTCGTTATCAGACGGCCTTTCTCTTTATGGCGCGCCAAGAGTACTTGTCGCTGGAAGAGAGCGTGTATTCGGTGCGGGAGGGCATAGCCATCCTCAAGCGCCGCCTGCCGCAGCTCAGAGAGGCCCTGAGCCATACTTCGTTGTGCGGCTGGCAGGGATTTACCTATGAGGAACTGGCTTGGATCGCGTTGCCGGAGTGGATTGTCATGCGTGGTCTGGGGCGGCAAGTGTCGTCGCTGCCCAATTGGGGTAAACATCGCATTCTGACCTATCCACTCAGGCCGGTGGACTTTTGGTATCTGGTAGGCCATTGCGGTGTCGAAAAGGAGCCTTCTTTCCGGGTTGGCGGGGTGGAGGTGGAGGGGGACGACATGGGCATGGGCAGTATAGCGGAGCCGCGCCTTATGGTCGGAGGCGATTGTATAAAGTCTCTGCGCTTCGAAGACCTGGATCGATTTGTCGGCGGCTTGTGCGAGGGACCTATAAGCGAGGAGGATTTGCTCGGCGACGCGGACGAAGAGGAGAGATCGAGATTGGCGGAATACAGCGAGGAGAGCTATTTAGTTCAGTTAGAAAACGGGCGCTGGCGGTTGGGCATGCCGGTTGTGACTGGAGCAGACGAGGAGTGGTTGATCGGAACGGTCGATGCGATCTGCGCCGAACTCGCCTGCAACGTGCTCGACGGTGCGATAACGGCTTTTGCCGAGAAGGTGGACGAGTTGGAGTTTTCACACTTGCTGGGACAGCCTTACTATCTGGGCTTTTTGGGCTTCATGACGGCGTGTAGGCAACTGACGGTCGCCTGCCGCGAAGAAGGGCTGATACCCGATCCGGTCGATCCGCCCAAGGGTTTCGGCTGCCATGCGTGGTACGGGACGCCGCGAATCATGCGAGCGTGGAGCAAGGGGCGGTAACGGGGATTGGGGTCGGCTCCAGCGAAAAGCCCGCCACCCCTGGGCTGAAACGGGTTTTATGAGAAATTTCTACCCTGGATCACAAATGTCACGTAGCGCAACCCCCTGAAACGGAGTGTAACCCCCCCCTCCCCGGGGGGGGGCGCACGGGTTTGGCCCGGGCGGCCTACGGAGCACCGTAACCGTACTTGATCCGCGCGACGGCTCCCCGGGCGGCCAGTTGTCTCCGTGCGTAGTGTCCCGGCATCTGCGGCGATTCCCAGCGGCCCGCCGTCTGCATTTCGACAACCGAAGCCCCGCCGGCGGCCAGGGACTGAGCCCCGCCGACCCGGAGCGAGTGGCCGGAGATGTCCCCCTCGATCCCGGCGTCGGCGCACCGCCGTTTGATGATATTCCGGACGGAAACCGTGCTGAGGGCGGCTTGGCCGACCGTCTCGCCACGGTGCATCCGGGGAAACAACGGCCCGTCCTGGAGGCCGGCTTTGTCCAGCCATGCCTCGATTCTCTCCACGGTGGCAGCCCCCAGGAACTGAACCGCTCCGGTTCCTTTCTGGTCGGTCTTGCTGGACCGGACCGTGACAATGCCCGTGCCGTCCGGTTCGTAGGTGATGTCGTCGACCTGGAGTGCGGCGACCTCGGAGACGCGCATCAAGCCGTCCGACATGACCGCAATGAGCGCGGCGTCGCGCAGCCCCTGAAGGAATCCGTCTTCGGCGGCAGCGGCGCCCACGGCGAGGGCTTGCGCGAAATCCACCCCCTGGACCTGACCTCGACCCCGCCCCCGGCCTTTGCGGCGAATACCGGCCATCATCAGGCCGGCGAGGTAGCCCGCGACCAGGGCATCGGTGGCAGGTGCCCCGGCAACGGCCCTGTCGAATTTCGCCAGTACGGCTCCGTACGTTCTCCTGGTGTTTTCCGCGACACTGGCAGCAACGAGATCCCAGACCTTGGCGGATAGCTCGGGCCGCGCGGCACCGGTCCCGACAAGAGCCCGTCGGGTCAAAGGACCGGCCTCAAACGGGATGCCCTGTTGCTCGGCGCGGAACTCGAGCCCATCGAGGATCCGGCTGCACGTGGCCGGCGATTGTCCGGAGGCGCGCAGGCCCGCGAGGTAGCCGGCGGCCTGGGAGTCGGTGACCGGATCGGAGACGCCGGCGAAGGTCCAAATCTGCGCGAAAAGGACCTCCGGCCACTTCCAGATCCTGGCAAGAACCCGTTGGGTTAAGGGGCCGACCGGCAACGGGGTGCCCTGCAGCCGGGCGCGGTACTTGAGAGCAGTAACGACCTGGTTGCACGTCCCCGGTGATTTTCCGGCCGCGTGCAGGTCGGCGAGGTAGTCCGCGATTACGGAGTCGGCAACGGGTTTGTCGGCAACCGCCTCGTCGAACTTTGCCAGCGCGGATCGGTACTTTCTCTTGGTTTTCGGGAAGACACTGGCATCCGCGCGCCAAACCTGCGCGGAAAGGGTCTTCCCTCGGGCGTCAGCCAGGTCAAGAATCCGCGGGGCCGGAACGGGCGAAGCCGGAAGCGTTTCATTCGTCCCGGGGGGAGAGTCCGTGCCAGGGCCATCAGTCATTTCGCCCCCTCTCCTGAGGGTACTTGATCCGCGCCACGGCGCCCTTGGCGGCCAGCTGGCCCCGCGCGTAATGTCCGGGCATCTGCGGCGACTCCCAGCGGCCGGCGGTCTGCATTTCCGGTAGGGAAGCCCCGCCGGCGGCCAGCGACTGAGCCCCGCCGACGCGTAGCGAGTGGCCGGAGACGTGCCCCACGATCCCGATGGCCGCGCACCGCTTTTTGATGATCTGACGGACTGTCCGAGTTCATCTTTTTGTCGCCGACGCGGCTGCCCTTCAGAAAGACGCGGCGAAACAACGGTCCCTCCCGGAGGCCGGCTTTCTCCAGCCATGCCTTGATTCTCTGCGCGGTGGTCTTCCCCAGGTACAGCTTGTCTCAACGTCCTTCCTGGTCGGTCTTGCTGGATCGGATGGTGACAATGCCCGAGCCGTCTGCCTCGAAGGCGATGTCGTCGACCTGAAGCGCGGCCACCTCGCCGACCCTGAGCAGGGCGTCGGAGGCGACCGCCAGGATAGCGGCATCGCGCATATCGGTCAGATGTATAGGTAAATCAAGGCACCTTTGCGGACTCTCCGCGAAGGCGCCGAGGGCACCGCAAGGGTCCGGCAGATTCCTGAGGGTCGTTTGCTGGTCCTTCGTCAGAGCTCGCAGGTCGGTGGCCTGAGGGACCGTTGAGGACACGCCCCCGTACGGCCGGCGCCGGAGGCGGGTCGAGAAGGCAGGTCAAGCGGCGAACTCTACGGCGATCACCGCGCGAAGCCAGGACCCCGTGGTAACGCAGGAGATGAAACCGGGGCGGAGGGACCAAAGCTGCCAGCTTCTCAAGCAGTTCCATCGGCGAGAGACCGGCTCGACGGTGACCACCCGCGGATGCGCCTCTCCGTAGCGCTCCCAAAGGCGCGCGCAGACCGCCGAGGCGAGCTTGCCGCTGCCCCCGGGCACGAAGACATGCGTGGGGGCTTCCGGTAGTGGCAGCTGCGATGCGATCTCCTCCCCGACCAGGGCGTACCCCTGGATGATCCGCAGCGGCACCTCGGGATAGCGCCGCTGCCGGTCGCAGATGACGAAGTAGCCGTTCTCCTCGGCATCCTCGAACGAGCGCTGCACCGCCCGGTCGAAGGAGCCGGGGACGCGCACCACCTCGGCTCCGAAGGACGCGATCACCGCCTCCCTTCCGGAACTCACCTTGTCGTTCATGTAGATGATGCAGCGGCAGCCGAACATGCGCGCCCCCCAGGCCAGGGCGCGGCCGTGGTTGCCCGAGGTGGCGGCGCAGACCGTGACCCCGGCGGCGGCGTACCTGCCGTCGAGCAGCTCCCGCGTCGGGGCGTGGCGGACGCCGGCGGCCTTCTCGATCTCGCCGCGCAGCACGGTCAGCATGGCGTAGGTCGGTCCGGTGGGCTTGAAGCTGCCGATGTCGAAACGCGGGCCCTCGTGCTTGCACCACAACCGGGCAATCCCCGCGGCCGCGGCGCGGCCGTCGAGCCGCACCAGGGGGGTCGGCTCGTACCCGGGCCAGGAACCGACCTCTTCCCTGACCGCGGCCATCGACTCCGAGTCGAGCAGCGCCCGCTACTCCGGTCCGTAGGGAGCTCCCGGGCGGAAGTTCCGGTTGAGGACGAGATCGGTTCGGTACATGTTCGCTCTCCGTTCACGCGACTGCGGGGGTAAGCTATCTTGGCCGGCTGACGCCGGCAGGAACCCATAATCGAAACAACGGAGACCGCGATGACCAGACTTCCGCGCCTGATCTTCAACACCGACGGCAACTGGATGCTCTTCTACCTGCCGGACCGCAACCCCGGCGACGTCACCCACCAGCTCGAAGCCCTGGTCCCGGCCGGCGTCGACGCCCTCGCCGGGCTCATCGGCATCGACGACGACGTCGTCTGGCGCGGCAGCCCGCACTCGGCCATGTGGGGAGACGACACCGAGGTCTGGGACCCCGACCCCGACGTCGACGCCGACGGCAACCCGGTGCGCAAGATGACCGCGGGCGGCTTCGAGCTCAGCCGCCTCGAGCAGCTCTACAACTGCATGGACGCCGTCATCGCCGACGGCCGCGAGCTGATGCGGATCTACATCGGCGGTTGCCGCCGGCACGGCATCGCGGCGATCGCCTCGATGCGCATGAACGACGCCCACACCTCGGACGAGGGGCGCGAGTGGCAGGTGCGCAGCCGCCACAAGAAGTCGCGGCCCGACCTGCTGATCGGCTCCCCCACCCCGACCCGGGCCGGCGGCGCCGACCGCTGGAACTTCTGCTGGCAGTGGGACTACGAGCAGGAGGAGGTGCGCGACCGCTTCCTCGGGCTCGTCGACGAGACTCTGGAGCGCTATGACTTCGACGGCGTCGAAGTCGACTGGATGCGCGGCCCCCCCTACTTCCGGCCGGGGCGCCTGCTCGACAACCTCGACACCCTCACGCGCTTCATGCGCGAGGCCCATGCCATCGTGCGCGGCCACGGGGAACGCAAGGGAAAGCCGATCTCCCTGATCGCTCGCGTACCTCCCTGCCTTGCCGAAGCCCGCGCCATCGGCATCGACGCCCGGGCCTGGATCCGCGAGCCGGTGGCCGACCTCTTCGTGCTCTCCTCCTCCTCCTACTGTCCCGCCCGTTTCGACATCGCCGAGGCGGTCGCCTGCGCCGGGGAGAGCGAGGTGCCGGTCTACGTCGGCTTCGACGGCGCCACCCACCTGACCTCGCCGCACGAAGGCTACGACCGGGGCGTGCCCGCGGTCCTGCGGGGGGCGGCCCTGAACGGGTACGAGCAGGGGGCCTCCGGGGTCTACGTCTTCAACTACGACTACCGGCACCACCGCGCTTCCCCGTTCGATGAGGAGGAGTACAACGACGACCACCTCGCCCTGCTTGCCGACCTCGCCGATCCGCAGCGGCTGGCGCGCCGCGACCGCAGCTATTCGGTGTCGGACTCCGCCCTCGGCGGGGCCGTCCACCACTCCCCGGGGGACCACTACCCGCAGGTTCCCCGCGACCTGAGCATGCCGGCGCGCGCCACCGGCGGTTCCGGATACGAGATGAGCCTCGTCATCGAGGACGACATCGAAGCCGGCCTCGCCGACGGCCGCATACTCGGCACCGAGCTGCGCCTGCGGCTGACCGATTGCGAGGCCTGCATGGAGCGGATCTTCTGCCAGGTCAACGGCCGCGACGTTCCGCTCGCCGGCGCCGGCAAGCTGGAGAACCAGTACGGCACTTGGCTCGTGGTGGAGGATCCACCGGTCCGCAGGGGGGAGAACCTGGTCCTGGTCGGACTCGAGGGTCTGCAGACCCCGGACCCGTGGCCGACCCTGCACCAGTGCGAGGTGATGGTCCTGGGGTGCGACAGCGCCAGGTAGGCAGGCGGAAATCGAAAGACTATTCGGAAGTCGAGGACCCGAAACAGGTGGCTCCGGCAATTCCTGGTAACGGATGCGTTGCAGAATTCCATGATTTCCTGACCCGGTAACGGTCGCTTGGAAGCTATGCCTCTTTGTGTTTCGATTTTCAAAAGAACTGGACGAATCAGTACGAGTACAAACAACGGCAATGAAAACACGCATACTAGGTAAGACAGGTCTCAACGTCAGTGAACTCGGACTCGGCTCTGCTTTTATGGCAGGTCAAGGGCAGGATGGTGTGAATCGTTGTGTGGATTATGCGATTGACTACGGCGTGAACTATTTCGACACAGCCGCAAACTACGGGGACGGCAGGGATGAAACGATGCTGGGCGCCGCCTTGAAAGGAAAACGAGACAAGGTCATCCTTGCTACCAAAGTGGGATTTACAAACCGTGAGCGCTCCCGCTTGGAGGGTCATCGCAGCGCCGACCAGCTCATGGAGCAATTCGAGAATTCCCTCAAGCGACTTCAGACCGATTACGTGGACATCATCCAGATTCACGAAGCGGACTACATGAAATGGTGGACTGACGATATCCCCGAAAATGAAGATGCGGTGGATTGGGGTGCACTCATTGAGGATGACACAGACTACGACTTCTGTAATGCGCCGGCGGTCAAATTCCTCGCAGATGCGAAGCGTAGCGGCAAGGCCCGTTTTATCGGATTGACGGCTAAGAATGCACGCGTGTTGGCGCGAATCCTGAAAGTGATCAAGGTTGATTCTGTCATGACAGCGCATCAGTTCAACCCGGTTTTCAGGAATGCTGTTGAATTCCTGTTCCCGACTGCTCAAGACCTACAGGCAGGCGTTGTGATCGGTGCACCATTGATGAAAGGTTGGCTTGCCGTTCCCCAAAACGCATGGCGGGAGAGTCCTCCCGATTGGATGGACGAGATATTCAAGGCGTCCTATTTCAGGTTCCTTGACCTTCATGCGGACGCTGATATTCCCATGGCGGAACTCTGTATCCGCTGGATGCTTTCAGAGCAAAAGCAACAGTCCATCGTTGTTGGTTTCAGTAATCTCCAAGAAGTCGAATTCAATATGTCTGCTGCGCTTCGTGGGGTACTCCCGGACGACCTCAACGCTGGGATAGAGGAGGTCGGGATTGTTCATCCTCTCATCTATCAAGGGCGGACACGGATCTGAAGTCACGAATAGAACAAGGAGATTCGCACAATGTCTGGCTGGGTTGCTTAAACTATTCGTCGGCGATGCGGAACGAGTAGAGTTCCGCATTCCTCATCCAGAAGCGCAACTTAACGCACCACGGGACCTCGTTCACCTCTGACCGGCCCTCCCAGGACACCACGTGGTCTACGCTGTCCCCGTTGAAGACATCACATTCCCCGCGGGTGAACCCGGGCCAGACGTTGTTCCAGTTATCCATCACCTCGACGGCGACGTAGCCGTCGGTGTTGCACCTGGCGTTGATGATGAGCTTCGAGCCCTCTGAGTAGATGGGTTTGGTCTCGACGTAGCCCTCCCGCAACCCGGCCTCAAGTGCAACCCACCCGTCCACTCGGATCTTGGCCAGCCCCAGGTGCGTCCTGGCCTTGGGATGTCGGCTCGTCTCGGGAACGCCGCGCACCTGCGGATGACCGTAGTAGTCGTGGTGCATGGAGGAGCCGCCATAGTAGATCCAATGCTCGTCTCCAACTGTCACGAAGGGGCTGGGACACTCGATCATCAGCGAGTCGTAGGTGCCGGGCTCGCCGCGGGGAATCACCGAGCGTCCGGGTGTCAGGCGCTTCCAGTTCAAGCCGTCGAGGCTGTGGACCAACTCGAAATGCAGGGTGTTGTCCACTTGGTGGAAGACCATCAGGAACCCCAGGTGGTAATCGTCCACCCGCCAGGGCGTCAGGCCATAATGGCTCTCCTGGATATCGTCGTCCGGACCGGGCTCGGAGATTATCACCGGGGCCGACCAGTGAATGCAGTCGTCGCTGACCACCCGCGACACCTTGCGCCTGGGACTGTAGACGCCGTGGGGCTGGTCGGGGGCGTAGGGCAGGAACCAACTGTCAGTGGCGGGATTGGGACTATCGGCGACGTGTATGGCGCGGCAGTTCATTACGTACTGCTCATCGATGGGGTCCCAGGTGAGGATTTCCACGTCGCTGCCGTATTCAGTGATGACGGGGTTGTCCTCGTAGGGAGTCCAGTTGGTTCCGTCGGCCGAGAAAGCCAGCGACAGACCATCGCTGAAGGTCGTCGCCATCGTCGTGCGCTTGGGCACATTCAGGTTGGGCCTCTCGTAGCAAAAGACGGACTTGAAGCGGCGAGCGGGGTCGGACTCGTTGGGGTCTATCAGAATCGAGGCTGAATGAATGCCCCCCTCCGGGACTCGCCAGATGATGTTTGTCTTGCGGCCATCCTCAACGATCCCGATCTCAGGTTTTGTCCAGTTGACTCCGTCTTGGGAGACCGCATATAGAAACCGCGCGAAGTTGGAGTGGCCTGTGGGCAGATCTTCGTACCAGCATTTGAACAACCCGTCTCGCTCGTCGTAGAGCACCGTGTAGCTGGAGGTTCGGAAGTAGGCGAACTTCTCCCACGGCCGGTCCTGCTCTATCACGGGATTGCCCTCGAATTTGGCCGGCTCGTGGACGCTGCGCTTGACGTTCTTGACTACCCCGATGACGTCGTTGTCGAGAAACAGTTGCTTCTTGTGATCGATCCGCTTGTAGGCGCTCTCTTTCGAATAGGCAATGAATGCGGGCACGGTCATACCGCTCTCCTCCGAACCACACTAACGCAGACGCGGCGACGCGTTGCTGAAGACCGGCGACCCGGCAATGCCACGCCCATGGCCAGTGCTCAGGGCAGGTGATTCACGGCTTGTTATGATCGCCTGGATGTATCCGAAGGCGTAGCTAAACGCCACGTCTCGGGGCGCCGGGCCCGAGATCTGGGGCACGTGATCAGGGCACATATCGGTACTATGCCGTTCGCTGAGAACGTGCGCAAGGGTCCATCAGGGTCCCTGGTGAATCGCTTATCGTCCTCCAGAATCGTTTGAGAAGGCTCAGAGTAAATTTGATTTCGGCCCGTTTCAGGGGTCGATCTGGTACTTGAGGGCGCACTCCTCCGTACGGCTCACCGGTGCCGGGAGCCCATCGCGAAGGAGGTCAGACGGCGAAATCCAACAGCGGCTGAGGCGGGGCCCACGCCGGCAGCCCTACTCCCTGCAGGTAGGTCCGGATCGAGGCGGGATCGGTCAGAGCGGCGATGGTTTCAGGCGCCCGCCACAGGCTGCGCATTCGCTGGGGTCGGCAGAAACACGCGGGCAAGCAGCGCCCAGCCCAGGCGATGGGCGCAGGACGGAGCGCTCGACTCGCTGGTCGCCTCCGCAGATGCCTCAGACTTGCCACGGTGGCGATTCGGGGCCTCGACCAAGGTCGTCCATGTGCGGGTCGTATTGTGCGCCGAATTTACGGAGACAGCGCTCTAAGGTGCTGTCGTGCGCTTAGGGCTCTACATTTGAACGGGTGATTGCTCTTGGCCTATGAACGGGTGATTGCTCTTGGCCTACTCTGGGGCGCCCACTTGTTACCATATGTGTGCGCGGTATGTGTGCGCGGTAACCCTTCGGCGTCGACCGCCTGTCAATTTCATCGGTCATCGGCAAGAGTGCGTGATCGGAGGTGGACCCGCTTTTGGTGTCCGCCTACGGGCGGCGAAATCGAAGCGGCGCAGAGGATCCATCGAAGCCCGCCAACGGCGGGAACTAAAGCACTTCAATCATCCTGCCAGCGCAGGGCGCGGTGCTGCGGTGAAGTGTCTTCGGGAGGGATTGCGACCTGCGCGGCGATCGAGTACGTGCAGCGCCCGGTGCGGAGGTTACGTCCGAGCCGTGATTGGGAGGTAGTCGAGCTTTGCAGGACGCGATCGTGCCTTCAGGGGCCCAGACGGCCCCCGCTTGTCTCCTGGAGCTTCCGGATTCGGTCGTCAAGGCCCCCCCGGCAGAAACCCGGATTCCGGAATTGCCTTATGACCAGCTCTCCTGGCAAGACTTCGAACGGCTTGTGTTCCGCTTGGCGCGCCAGAATTCCGACGTGGTGTATTGCGCGCGGTACGGGCGACCCGGTCAAGCTCAGGAGGGTATCGACGTCTATGCGCGTCTAACTGGCGGTGGACACATCTGTTGGCAAGCCCGAAATCGGAAGGACGTGGGCACGCCCGACATCGAGAGCGCTGTCGACGACTTCCTCATGGGAAGTTGGGCTGCGTCGGCGGAGCGCTTCGTCTTTTGCGTCCGTGCAAGCCTCGCGGACACCGCGCTGCAGGACACGATCGAGGCACAGGCCGCACGGCTTCTTGAACAAGGCATCGTGTTTGAAGGTGTCGACGGTACCCAACTCAGCGAGAAGCTAAGGACCCATCCGGAGATCGTCGACGACTTTTTCGGTCGGAGCTGGCTCGTTGCCTTTGCTGGCGAGGAGGTCACGGCGAGCCTGAAACGTCCGTTGGAGGTGCAACGCGTGATTGCACTGCGGAGACGTCTGGCGGAGACCTACGACGCGCGGAGCCAGCAACTCGACCCGGGGTTGAATGTTGACCCGGCGCGGCGGGATGCGCGCGACATCCGCAAGCGCTTCGTCGTCCCCAATGTCGATCCGGCCAATCCGTTTCTCGAACCGTCGCTGGAGCCGGAGGACTTGCCCACCGAAGCGCCCGGACAGGATGATGATGCCTGGAAGTTCGACAAGTACGGCGACCCCGGGAAACCCGCCGGTTCCCGCAGACCGCCGAGCGAACCGTCCGTGGCCCCTTCCGTTGCGTTCGACGACTGGCTGTTGCAGGGCGAGCGAGCGCTGCTGCTCTCGGGCGCGCCCGGTTCGGGCAAGAGCACGGTTCTGCGGTGCCTGGCTCTCGACTTGGTGCGCACTCCAGAACTGTTCCCTGGGGTCCATGACCGGCTCGGGGCGCGCATACCTTTGCTCATCCCTTTTGCACTCTGGAGCCGCCTCGCGGCAAAGGAACAACGCGAGGTGGGGTTGGCGGAGGTAATCCGAGAGACGTTCAGGGCGTTTGTACCCCAAAGCGAACTGGAGAACTCCTTTATCGAAGCGCTATTCGACGAGAGACTGGTGCTGCTGATAGACGGTCTGGACGAGTACAGCGACGCACAGGCCGCGCGGACGACGCTCGCCACGATCGAAACCTTCGCTCGCACCCACGACGTGTTCACCATAGCGACCGCGCGCCCGGCCGGGCTGCGCCGCCTGGGCCCCATGAGCGGTCACTGGAACACTGCGCGACTGGTGGAGTTGCACCCGCGCCAACAGCGCGACCTCGCGACCAAGCTCCTGAGCGAGGACGATAGCGTGGCAACTCCCGTCGCGCTTCGGGTCGAGCAGTTCTTCCAGCAACTGGAGCATAACGGTCGCCTGCAGTCTCTCGCAGGCAATCCGTTGCTGCTCCACGGGATGCTCTCGGTGGCGGCGCGCCAGATCATCCTACCGAACACACGATTCCAGTTGTTTCAGAAACTCATCGAAATCCTCTTGGAGGTGCATCCCAATCGGCGTGCGACGGCCGCCGCCGAGGTGAAACCACGAACCCGCATGTTCTCGACCGACGACGTTCGCAGCGAAGCTCTAGCGAAGCTGGCTTTCGAGGTTCAGGTACGGGGCGCGGACGCCGGGATTGATCGCGGCGATGCCCGGCGGATCATCGAGGATTTCTTGGCTGATTCGGACGGCGGACCCGCGTGGTCTAGGGAGCAGGCCCGACTCGGGGCGGGGGAACTGACGGACGTCGATGCGGACACCTCGGGCTTGCTAGTCGAGTGTGGTCCGGAGGAACTCGCGTTCTGCCATGCTGCGTTTCGTGAACACCTCGCAGGTTTGGAACTCGCCACCCGAACGCTGGAAGACCAAGTTGAGTTCGTGTCCAGCCATGCGGGCGAGCCGCGCTGGCGCGGCGCCATTCTTGCGCTGCTCCAATCCCTAAAGCGCAGGGCCGACGTGGAGCGGATACTCGATGCGATACTGGACGAACGAGAGGGGGAACCGGACTCGACGGATCGGCGGCGGCTGCTCGCGGACGGCGCGTTCGCAACGGCGTCTGTCTCGGGGGCGGTCGGTCGGCAGGCGGCTCTTGACAGCCTGAGTCGGATTGAAGCGGGGACGGATGACACCGAAGGGCTCGAGTTGCTGGGCTTGGCGTTGGATGGTCCGCGCGCCGGCCCCATCGGCGAGGCGATAGTCACACGGCTTGCGAGATGGTGGCCCGGGGTCACCGAGTGGCAAGCGGACCTTCACGCACAGCTCGGTCGGTGGCCGCCGACGAAGGAACTTGCCCAGACGCTGCAGCTCGTGCTCCAAGGGGACAGCAACCAGCTGGCGGCCGCAGCGAGTCTCGCGAGGGCTTTTGGTAGGAGCCCCGAGGTTGAGTGCCGCCTGATCGCACTCAGTCACGAGTCCGTGAACCCTTGGGTGACGGCGGCGGTGCTTGATGCACTGAGCCGGGGCTGGCCGTCCGTCGATGGTCTGGACGACTGGCTGCACGAGGCTGAGCGTTCGCCGAGCATTCAAATTCGAACGGTAGCCACCCTGGCGTTGTACCGCCGCGGTCGCCGAGGTGATGAGGGGAGGGATTCGCTGCTGCGCACCTTGGGCACGGGTTGGAATAGGTTCAAGGGCAGCCTCACCGCGGAGATTATGGACGCGCTGGTCGCGGACTGGGCGGACGATGGCGAATTGCACGACGCTTGTTGGGCGGTCGTGGGCTGGCGCGGCCCACCGAAGTACGACATCAGCAACGAAAACGCCCGATCGATGCTCATGAGGCTCCATCGGGAAGATCCCCGCGTGCCCCGCTGGGTACAGGAGGAAATAGAAAGGGGCGACTACTTCCCGTTCAGGGGAACGCGACCGGAGGACGAACTTCTGGAGCCGATCCTGTCCGAACATGCGAACGTGCGTAGGGCCGTCGAGACTTGGTTCGAGGAGAAGGAATCCTCGAGTCTCCCCCACGAAGTGGCGCAGGTGGCCGCGATTCTCAGGAGCGACGCGTCCAAGCGGGCAATGCTGAGGTGGGCGGCCGAAACGGGCGAATTGCGATTCTGGCCGGTCTGGAGCCTGCTACATGGCTGGGGGATCGACGATCCCGAGGTTACTGCTGTCCTGGAACCGCTCCCGCGGATCCCACCCGAAGAACGGCAGCACATTGCCCATCACTTACCGGCGATTGTCCGTTCGGTCGACGAGAGCTTTCGACTGCTGAAGGAGATCTGTGACCTTCCGGAGGTCTCGCGCACGGACTTCGTGATAGAAGGGTTTGCCACCCTCGGAAACGAGATCGACGACGGGGAGGCTGTGTCCGCAATCCTTCCTCATATCAGGAAGTCTCCGGTCAGGTTCAGGGGCGAAGGCGGACTGATCGCCCGGTTTCACTCCGATCCGAGGGTAAGGGAGTTCGCATTGGAGCGTCTACGGGAGCCATCGTCCCCTCTGGTGGCAATGGCAGGCGTCTACGGCAGCGACCCGGAGATCGCACCGTTGATACTGCAGCGTGCGGCGCCGCTTCCGACGGTGTTTCGCCGATACATTGCGAGGAGGGCAAGCCAACGCTTCGATGACAATGCGTTGCGGGAGGCGCTGCAACAGTGCGAACTGGAGACGGACGAACATGCAATGATCCAAGCGACGATCGGACTTTCCTATGCTGCGCTCACAACACCCGGCGAGGCTCAGGGTAGAACGGAAGTCCTGCGCGACCAACTCCACGCGATCGGGCCCCACTACGACGAACTGCGCGCGGCGGCTTTCGGCGGCCTGCTGGCCCTCGGGCGCTTCGACGTCTTCGCAGATGCGAAGGAAGAACGCGGCGACGAGGCCCTCCGAATTGACCTCGTGCATCAGTTCAGGGACTATGCACCAGTTCTTGAACTGGCGGCAGAGCGATGGGAGGAACTGGAAAGGGCGACGGGGGGCTTTCCAGTTAGTCGCCTTAGCCGATGGAACGACGATCCTGCCGGCTTCTGGAGGGCGTTTGTACCCTACCTAAGCCGCTCATCCCTCTTGAGGACGAGATTCCTCGCATACTGCGGGGACGAGTCTGTGGTGCTGGAGGCTTCCGGGCTGGCGGCTCTGTCACGCCTCAGACCCGGCAGCTCGCTGCTACTGGATTGCTGCAAACGGGTCTTGACAGGGGAGTTCGACGAACAGAACCCTACTCACTTATCTGATGCCCGAACCGTGGTCGTAGCGTCGAAATGTCTGGCGGCGCAGTTCTCCGAAGATTCTTCCGCTGTCGCAGCGATTATTGCGTCCAGCGACAATCTGCGGTCGCGGGGAGGCGCACTGGTCGGATTGGCATCCCACTGGCCGGATCACGAGATAGTGGTACGCGAATACGGAAATCTTGTGGAGAGACAGAGGTGGCGCGGATTCCATGTCGGCGCCCAACTCTGGCTGCTGAGTGCACAAGGAACACGCGAACAAGTAGCTACAGCCCTTGCCCGGTTCGTCACGAGGCCGGCGTCAAGTCCATGGGATTTCCCCGAGGATGCGTTGGACGCATTCCAAGCGCGATTGAAACGAGATCCCGAGGTTGTGGAAACTCTTCGACAGTTCGCCATGGACAATGATGAGCCAAGTGTTCGCGCGTCAACCGTCCGGCTTTTGGCGTCGACATCGAAAGGGCAAACCCAGGACCTGGCAGAGGAGTTGCTGGCCGCGGAGTGTCGGCGCTCGGGGCCACCACGTTTCGCGCTGGACATTCTCACTAATCGCATCCGGCCGGCCAGGGAGCTCATGCGCGATGTGTTGAGGACGTCCAACGGTTAGGTCGGGCAAGTTCAAGAAATGCACGTACTTTCCGGCGTGAAATTTTGATTCCGCAGTCCATCAGGGGTCCCTGACGCTCATTTCAGCCCCCAGATCCGCGCCGCGTTCTCCCCCAGCATTCCGGAGCGTTCCTCCGGGCTGAGAAAGTCGAACGCCTCCTCGACGATGCGCAGCTCATCCCGCAGCGTCGGCCAGCCGTGCTTGACGCGGAGATCCCCCGGGTACCCGGTGCCCCAGAGAATGCGGTCCGCGCCGAAGGCCTCCACCGCCTTGCGAACCACCGGCAACATGTCGGCGTGCGGGAACTCCTGCTGCGAGCGGTTGTGCACGTCGGAGATCTTGATGCCGACGTTGGGGTGGTCGGCCAGGGCCAGCACCGGGTCGTACGGCGCCCAGTTCTCCTCAGCCCACTGCGGCTGCGGGTACATCATGTGATCGATAAGCCAGGTGATCTGCGGCCAGCGGGACGCGGCGTAGTCGAGCTGGCCGGCGTGCTCGGGGAAGGCGTGGACCTGGATTATGCCGCGGCGCTCCGCTATCGCCGCGAACATCGCTTCGTTCTCGGGCCGCGTCAGGATGCTGCCCTCGGCCGGGTCGTCGGTCCGGTAGTACATCGGGTGAAAGCGGAAGCCGGCGAGGCCGCGCTCGTCCATCCAGTAGGCCGCGGTCCCGGCGTTGTCGGGGGCCAGCGGGTCGACGAGGCCGTGGACGACGAAGCGGTCGGGGTACTTGCGGGCGCTGTCGGCGAGGTAGCCGTTGTCCCAGGTCGAGAAGGAGGTCTGCACGAGGACGGTCCAGTCGACGCCGTTGGCGTCCATGTCCTCGAGCAGCAGCTCCGCGGTCGCCGGCTCGTCCGGAAGACTCGACCAGCGCGGCGCCGTCGGGCCCACCGGGGCCTTGGGGGGGATCTCCCAGATGTGCACATGCGTATCGACGATCATCCGTCACCTCCGTCGGTTCGTTAGAGAATCGGGCAAGGGCAGGACGCCCCGCCCGCAGGGAATGATACGGCCCGATTCGCCGCCGAGGTCAAGAAGCGCCCCTCATGGGCACCGCTTGACCCTGCCCGGGAAAACGCCTTTATCGGCTGACCTCATGGAACGCGCCGGATCGCTGCACGGCGGGAGCGCCCCTTCTTGCGCCCCACGCAGAGGAAAGCCCGGCGCGGCAAAGGCTGAAAAACCGGGAGCAGGCAGATGCGGATCGACAGACTAGACGTGTACTACGCGGTGATGCCCCTGATCTATCCATGGCGCACCGCCTACGGCGAGGACGCCGACATCCACTCGGTGCTCGTCGAGTTGACCAGCGGCGAGCACGCCGCCTGGTCGGAGAGCACCCCCTTCTTCGCGCCGACCTATCTCAACGAGAGCGCCGGGTCGGTCTTCTACCACGTCTCCGAGGTGATGGGGCCCTGGGTGGCAGGGCGCGAGTTCGACACCGCCGCCGACCTCAACCAGCGGCTGGCGATCTTCAAGGGGAACAGCTTCGCCAAGGCGGCCATCGAGATCGGCTGGTGGACGCTGCAGAGCCGGATCACCGGAACCCCCCTGCACCGGCTGCTCGGCGGACAGACGCGGGACGTGGCCGCCGGCGCCGACTTCGGCATCCAGGATTCCTACGACATGCTCCTCGGAAACATTCAGAAGGCCGTCGACGCCGGCTTCCCGCGCATCAAGCTGAAAGCGGCCCCGGGCTGGGACCTCGAGATGCTGCAGGTCGTCACCTCGACCTTCCCGGACATGACCTTCCACATCGACTGCAACTCGGGGTACAGCCTCGACGACCTCCCCTTCTTCAAGGCCATCGACGGCATGGGGCTCGCCTTCATCGAGCAGCCCCTTCACTACAACGACCTCCTCGATCACGCCGAGCTCGCCAAGCGGATCGGCACCCCGATCTGTCTCGACGAGACCATCGTCGACGTGCGCGCCGCGGAGCAGGCGATCCGCATCGGGGCCTGCCGCTACATCAACATCAAGCCAGGAAGGATCGGGGGCCTTGCCAACGCCCTGGCAGTGCACGACATGGCCCGGGACGCCGGCATTCCGGTCTGGGTCGGCGGCATGCTGGAGAGCGCCCTCGGGGGCTCGATCTGCGTCGAGCTGGCGACCCTGGAGAACTTCACCTACCCGGGGGACCTGTTCCCCTCCTCCCGCTTCTACCGCCAAGACCTTTCACAGCCGGCGATGGAGCTGGCGGAGGGCTGCGTCTTCAAGCCCTTCACCGAAGGCCTGCCGGCTCCCGACCCGGAGTTTCTCGCCGAGCGCACACTGCGCCGCAGGACGGTTGGGTCTCGCCGCGAATAAGCGAGCTTCCAAGCCGAGCCCCCGAATCCAAGCGTCGCCGCAGTAGACCAGTTACTTCACGACGAGCCCTTGCCCGGACTCATCATGATCCGCTCGTACACTTCGACCGCCTGAATCACCTGCCGGCACTCGATCCACTCGACGGCGCCGTGGGCCTGGTCGATGCTGCCCGGCCCGAGGATGATGGTCGGCACGCCGCGGTCGGCGAACGGACTGCCGTCGGTGGCGTACGGCACCCCGGCGATTTCCGCCTCCCCCCGGACCTCGCGGCAGGCGGCGGCCGCGCTCTGCACGATCTCCGCGTCCTCGGCGGTACCCAGGGCTCCCAGGGTGATGGACGGTTCCTCGAGGACGGCGTCGATTCCCTCCACTTCCGCGACCGCCGCGGCGAACTGCGCCGTCACCTCCTCCGCGGTCTGCCCCGGTATGGTGCGCACGTCGACCTCGATGCGGCAGCTGTCCGGCACGAAGTTGACCTGCATGCCCCCCTCGATGACGCCGACGTTCAGGGTCGGGCTGCCGAGCAGGGGATCGTTGCGGGAGGCGTAGTCGGCGCCGATCACCTGCTCGAGGCGGGTGACCAGCCGCGCCATCCCCGAGATGGCGTTGACCCCGAGCCAGGGCTTGGAGCTGTGCGCGGCCTTGCCGTTGACGGCGACGTGGAAGCGGACCACTCCCTTGTGGCCGCGGATCACCGCGAGGTCGGTCGGCTCGGCGATGACCGCGGCCTCGACCTCGATGCGTCCGGCGAGGTGGCGCGCGCCCCTCATCAGGTACTCCTCGTCGACCGAGCCGGCGTAGATGATGGTGCGCGGCGGTTTCTCCCCCGCCTCGGCCAAGCGCAGCATGGCGTGCATCATGGCGACGCCCCCGGCCTTGGTGTCCGCGGAGCCGCGTCCGTACATCAGGCCGTCCCGGATGTGCGGCTCGAACGGGGGAATCGACATCACCTCGACGGAAGCGGTGTCCATGTGGCACTCGAACAGCAGCGCCCGCTCCGGGTCTTCCCCCTCGAGCCGGGCAACGAGGTTGCGGCGGCCCGGCAGCGCCTCCGACAGCTCGAACGGCAACCCGACGCCGTCGAAGAAGCCGGACAGGTACTCGACCATGCCCCCTTCCCCCTCCCGGCCCCCGGGCAGCGCGGGGTTGACGCTTTCTATCGCCACCACGTCCTGCAGCGTGGCGAGGACCTCGTTGTCGCTTCGCTCCCAACTCTGTGTCATGTCGGCTATCCCTTTCGGCTGTCCTTCCCCGCTTCGCTGACGCGCGGCATCAGCAGCTTGCGGTTGCGCGCCAGCGGCAGTCCGGCGAAGGCGCAGCGGTTGTTCCAGCGGTCTATGGTCTCCGCGGTCTTGTACTCGTTGATGATGGCGTTGCGGCTCGTCGAGGTGTTGTTGTTTCCGGCCCGGTGCACCGCCAGGACGTGGATGATCGCCACGTCCCCGGGTTGCGCCCTGATGACCGCGCGCCTCTCCTCCGGCACCTCTTCCTGCACCAGGGTCGGCCCGCCTTCCGCGGTCGGCAGGAAGCCGTCGAGGTGGCTTCCCGGAACCACCTCGGTGGCCCCGGCCCCGGCGTCGGTGGCGTCGAGGTAGGTGATCGCCGCGGCGAGGTCGGGCTCGGTGTGCAGCTCGTACGGCCAGTCCTGGTGCCAGCCCTGGGTGTTGGCGAATCCCGGCGGCTTGTTGCGGATCTTGCCGTTGTGGAAGTCGAGGTTCGGCCCGAGCAGGTCGACCATCACCGACACGATCCGCGGCTCGGTGAACTGGTCGAACCAGTAGTCGCCGGCCAAGGTCTGGTCCATCATGCCGACGACGTTCTTCGGGTTGAACCGGTCGGGAGGGTACCCGGCGACCGGCTCCATGAAGGAGTAGCTCATGTTCCTCGGCCGCTCGCCGGTGTCGGTGACCAGCTCGTGGTACTGCCGCCGCATCTCCCCCATTTGGGCTGCCCTGTAGAAGCCGGGCAGCAGCAGGTACCCGTTGTCGTCGAAGAACCGCTTCTGTCCTGGCTCGAGAATCAGCAGGTCCTCATCCATTCCGGTCTCCTGTGGCCGGCGGCGCAAGCGGCGGCTTCGCGAATTGATGTGGCCCCGTCATTTGTGAACCGCCCTGCCCCTCGGTTCGAACTACCAAGAAATCCTTGGTAGTTGCCTCTGCCTCCAACTCCCCACTGGAGAATACGTTACGCAAGTGCATCTGGACGTTCTCGGGAGTGGTGTCGAAAACTTGCGCCATCTGCCGTTGGGTCAGCCAAACGGTTTCTTGCCCAACGCGAACGTCCACACGCACTTCGCCATCCGGTGTTTCGTAGACGGCGATCTCGCCGTCAGGACGGGTTGCGGGCGTTTCGCTGCTCATCTCATTGAACCCTGTGCGAATCGGTCACGGACACACCCAGTGCTCCACCGGTTTCGAAAGGAACTCGGCGACCTCGATACCGTCGTCGCCGACAAGCAGTCTGCGCTCCGGCACTTCATCGCAGCCGCGGGTTCCCTGGCTTGTCGAGGCTTTGGCAGCAGAGGGGTGGATGGCCGCCTGGACGAACCGGTCAGCGGTTGCGACCCCCGGCGGGTTTCTCGGAATGATGGACCCGGGATGGGTGCTCGTGAGGTTATGGTCTATCGTTTAGCTCCGACTCAATTCAACGGTGCAATCTTTCCTGGAGATTTGAGCTGCTTCGCGCGATTCCAGGCTTCTCGCAGCTCTTCTTGATGCATGGAAGCCCACTCTGCCACCAGCCCAAGCGCCCTTGGAGAAAGATGCCCATGCAATACGGCCAAACTATCGATTCCGACCACAGCCTCTTCTTCACCATACGTCGCGTGGAAATGAGGAGGTGCATGGTCATCGAAATACATCCGAATAACGATTCCATAGAATCGGGAGATTTCAGGCATCTTCCAGCAGAGCCCATGCCCCAAACATCACTTTTTCAACGGACTTGCCAGTCAGTTGCATATACAGGGCATCGGGACACAGTTCGATTTCCTGTCCCCAGGCGATCCCTCCGGCAGGACCTATGTGGACGGCCTCGAAGCAGGCGCGGTCGTTCCAGGCTTCGAATACACCCCGTCCAGCAAGATGAGATAGGTCCAGCTCTCCGGCGGCGCCGTCTGAGTAGCGTAGCCAGATTCGGTAGCCATCTCGTGCCTCTGCTTCTGTCGGTCTAGTCACATCTCTCCTCCACACTCAGTTCTGATGGAAATCCCGGAGACCTGCGATCAATCCGGCCCATCGGCTTGATCGCATCGGAATTTTTGGCCGGAATCAGGTCCAATTGACCTGCCCGAGGAACGGGGTGGGTTCTCCAACGTCGTCTCCATATCATTCCTTCAATGATAACCAATCACCTTCACCGGTCCCCGGGGCGGAAGAAAACGCGCCGTCCCTCGGACGATCCGCCGGCCTTGGAGGCCGGCACCACAGCCATCCCGGATATCGAGACGGGCGAGTGCGATCAAGCAGAATCAGAACCCCTGGGCTAACCAGCGCGGGAATCCGCGGCCGTAAGGCCCGACCCGGAACGCGGGCGCCACGGAGGTTCCTCTCCCTCGGGCTCCTCGCCCTCTGCGCCCTGGTCGCGGCTTTCCCCTGCCTTGCCGATACCCCAACCGCCGCAGTGGCCTCCGCGGACAGCGCGCGCACCATCCTCTTCTTCGGCGACAGCCTGACCTCGGGGTACGGCCTCGGGAGGGAGCAGGCCTACCCCGCCCTCGTGCAGAGCCGCATCGACTCGCTGGGGTGGAACTTCCGCGTCGTCAACGCCGGCCTCGACGGCGAGACCAGCGCCGCGGGGCTGCGCCGTGTCGACTGGGTCCTGCGGCGGCCGGTCGATGTCTTCGTCCTCGAGCTGGGGGGCAACGACGGGCTGCGCGGTCTGCCGCTGCAGCAGACGGAGAGCAACCTCGCCGCGATTCTCGCGCGGGCGCGGCAGAACAACCCCGGGGTCGAGTTGGTGATCGCCGGCATGCAGCTTCCCCCCAACCTCGGACCGGACTACACCGGCCGCTTCCGCGACCTCTTTCCCCGTCTCGCCCAGCAGAGCGGGGCCCTGCTGATCCCGTTCCTGCTCGAAGGGGTGGGCGGAGACCCGGAGCTGATGTCGGCCGACGGCATCCATCCGAACGCGGCCGGACACGCCCGCGTCGCCGCGGTGGTGTGGGCTTCGCTCGAACCGCTGCTGCGCCGCCTGGCGGGAGAGTCGAACGGGTAGTCCCCCCATGCCATGGGTCGTTTGCACCACCAATTCAGGGTCGAAGTCGGTCAGTCTGCCTGCCGAAGCACTTCGAGGGGCGGGGCCCGGTGGACGCCGCGGCTGCCGAGCAGGCCGGCGAGCACGGTGCAGAGCGGCACGGCGATCAGGGCGAATCCCAGGGCCTGCCAGGAGGGCGCGAAGGTGACCTCGAAGACGAAGGCCGCCAGGGCCCAGCCCCCGGCCATCGCCAGCAGCAAGCCGACCAGCCCGGCGAGCCCGCCGAGGAGCAGGTACTCGATCAGCAGGATTTTCCCGACCTGGCCGCGACTGGCTCCCAGGGTGCGCAGCAGGGCGCTTTCCCGCAGGCGCTGGAAACGGCTGCCGGTGACCACCGCGGCGAGCACCGCGAGACCGGTGGCGATACTGAACAGGGCGACGAAGCGCACCACCACGGCGACCTTGGCGAGCACCTTGTCGACGGTGATCAGGACCAGGTCGAGGTCGATTACCGATACGTTGGGAAAGTCGCCGACCGCCCGCCGCTGCAGCCCGGCGCGGGTTTCGGCGTCGCCGGAGCGGGTGACGAGAACGTGGAACTGGGGCGCCTCCTCGAGGACCCCGGCGGGAAAGAGGACGAGGAAGTTCGGCATGATGCGCTGCCACTCGACCTGCCGCAGGCTGCCGACGACGACCTCGACCGGGACCCCCTGGACGTCGAAGAGGAGCCGGTCCCCGATCGCGACGTCGAGCGCCTCCGCCAGCCTGCGCTCGAGAGAGATGAAGGCGGTGTCCGCGGCCGACCCGCGCCACTGCCCGGCGACGATCTCCTCGGTTGCGGTGGTGGAATCGCGGTAGGTGACGCGGTACTCGCGGCGCAGGGCCCAGCGCCCCCGGCGCGGTCCGTCCCTCAGAAGCTCCTCCACTGTTTTTCCCTTCACCTCCCGCAGCCGCGTGGCGACCACGGGGACCTCCTGCATCACCGGCATCCCCATCTCCCGCACCAGGGCGGCGGCCGCTTCCTTCTGGTCGCTCTGGATGTCGAACAGCACCATGTTCGGCCGCTGGCCGCCGGCGACGCTGTTGACGTGCCCGAGAATGGAGGTCTGCGCCGTGTAGAGGGCGGCGACGAGGAAGGTGCCGAGGCCGAGACTGGCCAGCAGCAGCAGGGTCTGGTTGTGGGGGCGGTAGAGATTTGCCAGTCCCTGGCGCAGCAGGTAGCCGCAGGAGGAGGGCAGGAAGCGGCGCAGGGCGCCGCGCAGGAGGCGCGCCGTCGCCGCCAGCAGCAGCAGCGCCGCCAGGGTTCCGCCGGCGAAGTAGAGGGCGTGGTCCGGGCGCCCGGCGAGAGCCCATGCCAGCAGGAAGGTGGCCCCGGCGGCCAGCCCCAGCAGCAGGGCGCGGGCGAGGCGGTCGCTGCGGCCCGGCTCCGCCTCGTACGAGGCGCGCAACGCCAGCAGCGGCGACACCCGGCGCACCGCGAGCAGCGGCAGGGCCGCGAACACCAGGGAGATGGCCGAACCCGCGGCCACGCCCTCGCCCAGGGCCGGCAGCGACGGCGCCGCCTGCAGCTCTCCCAGCTCTTTCGGGAGGAAATCGGCGAGCAGGGCCGGCAGCCGCCAGAGCAGGGCGGTGCCGGCCGCGGCCCCGGCCAGCGAGCCGATCAGCCCCATGGCGAAGGCCTGCACGAGGTAGATGCGCAGGGCGGCCCCGGAGGCGGCCCCGAGGCTGCGCAGAACGGCGATGGTCTCCAGCTTCTGCTCGACGTGGGCATGGATGGCGCTGGCGACGCCGACCGCCCCGAGCAGCAGGGCGACGAAGCTGCCGAGGCCGAGGAAGCGGTAGAGGTTGCGCAGGGTGCGCCCGAGGCGCCGCTTGTGGTCCTCCACCGTTTCGATGCCGGCGTCGAAGCGTTCGAGCCGCTCATCGAGGGAGGCGGACAGGGCCGCGGCGTCGGTGCCTACGGGCAGCTGGAAATGAGCGCGGTAGCGCACCCGGCTTCCCCGCTGTATCAGCCCGGTCTGCCCGATGCGGCTCAGCGGCATGAAGACGACCGGCTGCAGGTCGCTGCGGAAGGCCGTTTCCCCGGGCAGGTTCAGCAGGCGGCCGGCGATCGCCAGGCTCTCGCGGCCGACGCGGATGGTGTCGCCTACGGCGACGCCGTACTGCAGCATCATGCCGTCGTCGACCAGGGCCATGCCCCCGGACTGCCAGGCGGCCGCGGCTTCAGGAGGGTCGGTGCCGAGCTCGCCGTAGAACGGGAATCCCCCCTGCAGGGCGCGCACCCGGGCAAGCCGGCTGCCGCCGGAAGCCGGGAACAGGACCATCGAGTTCATCTCCGCCTCCTCCGCTTTGCGGCCGCCGAGCGCGGCGAGCGAATCGACGATACCCCCCAGCTCCCCCTCGAAAGGGGTGGGGCTCTCGATCTCGACGTCGGCCCCCATCAGAGTGGCCGCCTGCTCGTCGACGTTCCTCTCCATGGTGCGCGAGAACCCGCGCAGCCCGGTCAGGGCGGCGATCCCCACGGCGATGGAAGCGGTGTGCAGGAGCAGCCGGCCGCGGCGGCCGCGGCTGTCCCGCCAGGCCATGCGCAGAACCCAGTCCATCAGGCGCTCACCGTCCCGCCGGGGGGCCCGGAGTCCTCGGCGATACGGCCGCCGTGCAGGCGGATAACCCGTCCTGCCCTCCCGGCCAGCTCGAGGTCGTGGGTCACCAGCACCAGCGCGGTGCCCGCCTCCTCGTTGAGGTTGAACATCAGGTCGGCGACGACCCCGCCGGTCTCGGTATCGAGATTGCCGGTCGGCTCGTCGGCGAACAGGATCCGCGGCCGGTTGATGAAGGCGCGCGCCAGCCCGGCCCGCTGCTGCTCCCCGCCGGAGAGCTGCGCCGGGTAATGGCCGGTGCGGTGGCCGAGTCCGACACGCTCGAGCAGCTCGCGCGCCTGGGCTTCGACTCCCTTTTCACCCCGCAGCTCGAGCGGCACCGACACGTTCTCGAGCGCCGTCAGGGTCGGCACCAGCTGAAAGGTCTGGAACACGAACCCCACCTTCTCGTTGCGCAGGCGGGCGCGCTGGTCCTCGTCGAGTTCATCGAGGGCCATGCCGTCGAGCACCACCGATCCCGAGGAGGCGCGGTCGAGGCCGGCGCACAGCCCGAGCAGGGTGGTCTTGCCGCTTCCCGAGGGGCCGACCACGGCGCAGGTGGAGCCGCGCGGCACCGAGAAGCTGACGTCGCTGAGCACGGTGAGGGGGGAGGAGCGGTTGCCGCTCCGGTAGGTCTTGGTCAGGCCGTTCGCTACCAGCACTTCGTCCTTCATCTCAGTCCTTTATCGCGCAGCAGCTCGAGCAGCCGTACCGGGCGGTCGGTCAGAATGCCGGTCACCCCGAGGTCGATCAGCCGCTGCATATCTTCGGTTTCATTCACGGTCCAGACCTGCACAGGCAGGTTGCGCTCCCGGGCCCTTGAGGCGAAGCCGCGGTCGACGAGCCGCAACCTCCCGATCCGCTCCGGCACCGCAAACAGCGCGAACTCCGGAGCGTAGAGATTCCCCAGCCCGAGCAGGTGCAGGGCCTTCCAGGCGATCACCTCCCCGCCGCCGGCCGAAGTGGCGACCTCCGGGCAGAGGCCGCGGAAGGCGTCCAGCGTGTCTCCGTCGAAGCCGGCGACCGCCACCCGGTACTGCATCCCGGCGTCGCGGATCTCCCCGCACAGGGCCTCGGCGGCGCGCCGCAGCCGCGGCTTGAGCTCGATCATCATGCGCTGACCGGGAAAGGCGCGCAGCACCTCCGCCAGCCGCGGGATCCGGTACCCCTTGCCGCGGAACGGGTAGCTCCTGCCGTCGCGGGTCCAGGCGAAGCCGGCGTCGAGTTCCCACAGCTGCGCCGCGGTCAGCGAGTCGACGCGGCCGCCCCCCCCGGCGGTACGGCGGACGGTGCGGTCGTGATGCACGACGAGCACCCCGTCGGTGCTGAAGCGCACGTCCATCTCGAGGACGTCCGCCCCGGCCGCCGCCGCCTCCCGGAACAGCGGCAGGGTGTTCTCCGGACCCATCCCCCTTCCGCCGCGGTGGGCGATGACGAGAAACCCGGTGCCCGCGAAGTACGGATGTCCGGGAGCCGGCACCGGCCCGCGGACCCGGGCGGCCAGCAGCGCCAGCAGGTAGAGGCCGATCAGGATGGGAGCGCCGTAGAGAACCGCGCGCCTGGCGATACCCACTTTCCTTTCCCGCGCATGTCGCCGAGTTTCCCCGGCGTTCTTCGGTTGGCCGGCTAGCATACTCCCCGCTCGCCTGCGTCACAAACCCCCGTCCCCCCGGCGGACCGCCCGCGGTGAAACGATTTCCCCTCAAAGCCCTGTTCATCGGCACCCTGATGTGCCTGGTGATCAACGTCGTCATGTCGTACGGCGTCCTCGTCATGGGCACCTTCAACTGGACCGGCGACTTCATCTCGGGCGGGGCGATCCTGCTGCTCTTTCTCCTGATCCTGGTCTACAACACGCCGCTGGTGCTGGTGCGGCGCCAGTGGGCCCTGTCGTCGCAGGAACTCGTCCTCGTCTACACGATGATGATCGTCGCCACCGCCATTCCCACGGTCGGCCTGACCGCGCAGCTGATCCCCTTTCTCGCCGAGGTCTTCTACTACGCGACGCCGGAGAACGCCTGGTCGGAGCTCATTCACCCGCACCTGAAATCCTGGCTGGTACCGCAGGACGACCTCGCCGTCTTCTACTTCTTCGAGGGGCTGCCAAAAGGGCAGCCGATTCCCTGGGACGCCTGGTTCGTCCCCCTGGCCGCCTGGGGCTCCTTCGTCCTGGCCCTCTACCTGATGATGATCTCGATGGTGGCGCTCATGCACCGGCAGTGGGCCCACCACGAGCGCCTCGTCTACCCGCTCGTGCAGCTGCCGGCCGACATGGTGCAGGAGGACGGCGGGAGGATCAACCCGTTCCTGAAAAACTCGACGATGTGGATCGGCTTCTCCATTCCGATGGTGCTGCTCGGCATCAACGCCCTGAGCCGCTACACCACCGGCCTGTCCGGGATCAGCCTGTCGACGACCGTGGAGGTCCTTCCCGAGGTCCGCCACCTGCTGTTCAGCATCTGGTTCATCGTCATCGGCCTGACCTACTTCCTCAGCCTGGAGATTTCCTTCAGCCTGTGGTTCTTCTATCTGTTCTACTACGTCGAACTCGCCCTGTTCGGACGCCTCGGCTACTCGGTGCCGGAGCTGCGCCTGATGCACACCGAAGGGTCGATCGCCTCCGCCCAGCAGGCGATGGGCGCAATGATCGCCCTCGTCGCGGTGGCCTTGTGGACGGCGAGAGGGCACCTGAAAACCGCGTTTCGCGCCGCCTTCTCGCGGACTGACGAAGGAGACGGGAACGGGCTGCTCAGGCACCGCACCGCAGTCTGGATTCTGCTGGCCGCGACGGCGTACGCGGTCCTGTTCCTCAACCAGGCGGGGCTGCCCCTGGTCGTCTCCGTGTTCCTGATGGGAATCTCCTTCGTCGTCTTCTTCGGGCTGACCAAGATCGTCGCCGAAGGGGGGATGGGGTACGGCCGCGCCCAGATGACGCCGACGGCGTTCACCGCCATGGCGTTCGGCAACGGGCCGATCGGCGCCCAGGGACTGACCGTGCTGGGGTTGTGCAACGGCTGGGCAGGGGACATCAAGATCAGCCTGATGGCCGCGGTCGCCAACGGCGCGCGGCTCGCCGACCTCGCCGGGATTCGCGGCCCGGTCCTGTTCTGGTCGATCATGCTCGCCATCGCCGTGAGCCTGGCGAGCTCGGCCTGGACCATCATCGCCATCGCCTACGAGTACGGCGGCATCAACCTGCATTACTGGTTCTACCACATCATGGGGGACTGGTCGTTCCGCAACGTCGCCACCGCGATCTCCACGCCGGTCGACGACTGGAATTTCTTCGGCCCGCGCGGCGCTTTCACTGCGGCCGGCGCCGCGGCCATGCTCGCCCTGACCTGGCTCCGGCACCGCTTCCTGTGGTGGCCCCTGCACCCGATCGGGTTTCCGGTGGGCGGCACCTACATGATGTTCTTCGCCTGGTCGAGCATGTTCATCGCCTGGCTGCTCAAGCTCCTGATCCTGCGCTACGGCGGCTCCCCCCTCTACCGCAGGCTGAGGCCGCTGTTCCTCGGCATGGTCCTCGGGCAGGTGACCAGCCACGGCGCCTGGATGGTGGTCGACTACTTCACCGGCATGATCGGGGACGTCATCCGCTGGTGAACCGGGTGACGGGCACAGCTCCGAAACCGGCTCGCGCGGCAGCTCGGAAGCGGCACCGGCGGAGCAGATCGGCCGCAGCTCCTGGCTGCGCCAGGGATGTTAGCTGAATGAGCTTTCAACTGCCGTCCGCGAAACTCCCCGGAACAGTCCAGGGAGTTGCCAGGGGGAAGCGGCCCTGCCCCGGGTGGACCGAAGGCCCTTCGCGGCGGGCATGATATCGAGGGGATGATCCCCTTCGCCGGCGCAACGACGGAATCCACGTGGACGCAGAAAACAACCGCACCGGCTCCTCACCTGTATGGGGGCTGCCGGCCCTCTTCCTGCTCTCGGGGGCGTGCGGACTGGTATACCAGGTGCTGTGGGCGCGCATGCTGATCGTCGTCTTCGGCGCCACCCTCCCGGCGGTGAGCACGGTGCTGAGCGCCTTCATGGCCGGCCTGGCCCTGGGCAGTTTCTGCTTCGGACGCTGGATCGACGGCGTGCGGAGGCCCCTTCTCGTGTTCGCCTGCCTCGAGGCCGGGGTCGGCCTCTTCGCCTTCCTGTTCCCCCACCTGCTGGCAACGACCGGATGGCTGGCCGAGGCCGAGTGGACGGAGCACAACCCGTCGGCCTTCGCCGCGGCCCGCTTCGCCCTCGCCTTCGGGCTGCTGCTGATCCCGACCGCGGCCATGGGGGCGACGCTGCCGGTGATCTCGAGGTCCTCGGTGCGGCGCTTCCGGAAACTCGGCAGCGGCGTCGGCCTGCTTTACGCCGCCAACACCCTCGGGGCCGTCGCCGGAGTCGCCGGCGTCACCTTCTTCCTGATGGAGGAGCTCGGCCTGCGGGGCAGCGGCTACGCCGTCGGCATGGTCAACCTGCTCGTGGCATCGCTGGCCTGCTGGATCGGCCGCGGCGTCCGGAGCCCGCGTGAGGAGGAGGAGGAAGGGGACAGCCGGGAACGGGCCCCGGAGCCGGCTCCGCAAGCGGGGCCGTCAGAGCCTGGGACCATCCCCCTGTCCCCCCTGGCGCTGAAGGCCGTTCTCCTCGGCTTCGCCCTCCAGGGGTTCGCCGCCCTCGCCTACGAGGTCGCCTGGGTGCGCCTGTTCATCGTCGCCTTCTCCGCAAACTCCCACTACGAGTTCGGCATCGTGCTGATGGCGTTCCTGCTCGGCCTCAGCCTCGGCAGCTTCCTCTGCGGCCTCCTTCTCGACAGTCGCCGCGACCTGCTGTCGATGTTCGGGGGCTTCCAGATCGCCGTCGGCCTCATGGGGATGGCCTCGGTCGCCCTCTTCGCCGCCGCCTCCGACTGGGTCGGTGCGATCCAGGGGGCGGGCTCCTGGTGGAGCTACCGCGGCGGCATCTTCGCCATGGCCTTCGGCATCATGCTGGTGCCGACCCTGCTGATGGGAGCCTCCTTTCCCGTAGTGAGCCGCATCTGCACCCGGAGCCTTCGGCAGGTCGGCCGCGGCGTCGGTGACGTCAACGCCGCCAACAGCCTGGGGGCTTTCGCCGGCTCCCTCGCCGCCGGCCTCCTGCTGATCCCGCTCTTCGGCACCGAGGGCACCTTCCGTCTGCTCGGCGGCCTCAACCTGCTGGTCGGGACCGCGGCCATCGCCGCCAACCCCCTGCTTCGGTCCGGACGGAAGCTGGGAACCCTGGCCCTGGCCGGGGCCGCCGCGGCCGCGGTGATCATCGCTTCTCCCGGGGAGGGGATGCGAGAGCTGTCCCGTCCCACGCAATCCGGGTTCAGCCTGCTGTTCTACGAGGAAGGGGCCGAGGGAATCATCACCATTACCGGCAAGCGGGACGGCTACCGCAAGATGCTGCTCAACAACGGCGCACAGGTCCCCACCGATTACGGTTCCTTCCAGCTCTTCCGCCTGCTCGGACACCTGCCGATGCTGCTGCATCCCGACCCCCGGGACGTCCTTGTCGTGGCCCTGGGCGGGGGCATCGCCCTCGGGGCGGTGGCGCAGCACGACGTCGACCGCATCCAGTGCGTCGAGCTCGTACCGGAAGTCGTGGAGGCGGCGCGGAAGGAGTTCGGCCCCTACAATCACCAGATCCTGGGGCGTCTCGACGACCATCCCATCGAGCTGATCATCGACGACGGCCGCAACTTCCTGCTGCGGACCGGGCGCCGCTACGACGTCATCACCGGGGACGCGACCCATCCCACCAGCACCGACAGCTGGCTGCTGTACACACGGGAGTTCTACGAGCTGTGCCGGTCGCGCCTGAAACCGGGCGGCATCGTCGTGCAGTGGCTGCCGTTTCACGGACTTCCGGTCGGGGACTTCAAGACCGTCCTGCGGACCTTCCAGTCCGTGTTCCCCCACGCCAGCCTCTGGCGCACCAACAACTACGCGATCATGGTGGGTACCCTCGACCCCCTGTCGATCTCCTACAGCCGGCTCATGGAGAAATTCGCCTCGCCCCCGGTGCGCAAAAGCCTGGAGGAAGTCGACCTCGACCGCCCCTTCGCCGTCCTCGGCTGTTTCTTTTTCGGGTCCGAAGCGTATCGCAGGTACGTCGGTGAAGGCCCGCTAAACACCGACGACCATCCCCACCTGAGTTTCGTCGGCCCGCGCGGATTCGGGGCAGCCACCTGGATGGTGCTGCTCGATCTCGCCCGCGAGACCGAGCAACGCCCGGTCGACCTCATCCCCTGGCTCGAACTGGCCGACCCCGCCTGGACCCCGGCCCGCGGCGATACCCTCGACACCTGGTTCAGGGCCAGGGAGGAGGTCATCCGGGGGGACGTGCTGCGCTACCGGAAGGAGCGACGGGAGGCGCTGGCTGCCTACGCCCGGGCGCTGCGCATCAACCCGCGGGAGTGGACGGCCTCCTATTACGTCGACCAGCTGCGCCCCCGGCTGAACCGCTGAGCCGGAACCGGGGGAAGGCGCGGGCACTCTGCCGGCTTTGAGGGTTACGGTTCGGAGGGGATGCGCTCGAGATCCGGGACCTGGCAATTTTTCCGTGACCCCCCCGGGAACCAGGTCATCCCTCGGATTCAGGCGCCTTGCGGAAAATCCGGGACCGGACCCCTGTTTCGACGACTTTCGTTACCACAGTCGGACCGGCTGATACAGGGCGTTGGCGAGATCCGGGACCTGCCGCCCTCTACCGCCCTTTGGTGACCGCCGCTACCCGAAGAAGACCTCGGAGTCGTGAACCGGTGCGTACCCGACCTCGCGCCGGGGGGTCTCGATGTCGAAGATGTTGTGCCTGTTGTCTGAAATGACGAAGTAGTGGGCGCCGCTGCGCAGCCTGCCGTCCCGGTGGGCCTTGCAGCAGCTGTCGACCATGCGCGCAGCATCCTCCTGGTGGCACCAGACCGTGAAGTACCCGATCTCCCCGACATTCCGGTTGTGGACGTTGACGCCACCCCACCTGGTGGCGACCGCGGCCAGCCCTTCGGCGGCGAAGCGCTCGGCCCAGCGCTCGACGTACGCCTTCTCCTCCCCGTAATCGCTGGCGGGGCAGGCTTCCATCCGCGCCGGGATCGGCTCGGGCGGCGACTCGAGCTCATCGAAGCGGCGCGCCGCGAGCGTCGCGTACGGCTCCCTGTCGAACGGCCAGTACGCCCCGTCCACCGCATGCACCGAGCTCGAGCCGATGAGCAGGGCCTGCGGACAGACGTCGCGCACGGACTCGAAGACCAGATCCGTCATGGAGTTCATCGCCTGCAGCGGACTGGTGCGGGCGAGGTAGACGACGAGATCGCGCCCCTCCAGCAGGCGGCGCAGACCATCTGGATCGGCGCAGACGTCCATTTCGACGAAGTTGCTCTGCGCCGACGCTTCCAGCGCCTTGTCCGGCGCACCCGGCAGGTCGACGGAGGTGGTTTCATAGTCCGGGTCGAGCCGCGGCAGCCAAATTCGCAGCCCCGACCCGATCTGGCCCTTACCCCCGATGAGCAGGGTATCGATCATTTACTGTTCCTTTCCTTTTTGGGAATTACCCCTACCTGGAGCTTTCGGTTTCTGTTCTGAATCTTGCCACCCCGGCAGGGTCCGGGCAACCTCGACGAGGAATTGTCACCGATGGATATGGCCTTCCTTTCCAGCGACCGGCGCCGCTCCTTCGAGCGGGACGGGTACCTCCATGCCCCGGGGGTGCTGAGCGAAAGCGAGCGCACGCGCTGTACCGAAGCGGGAGACCGACTGATGGCCGATTTCCGGGCTGGGCGGTTTCGCCAGAAGCCGGACGCCGACAGCGCCTACCTGCAGCTCAGGGACAGCGTCGTCCAGGAGCCCGGGCTGCGCCCGCTGCTCGCCCACTCCCCGGCGGTCCCGTACGTCGTCCAGCTCCTCAGCCCGAACATCCACCTGCACACCGCGGCCGTCATCTACAAGGTCCCGAAAGCGAGGACCGCGGGCTGCGCACCTGGCACCGCGACATCGGACTGACCCCGGATCTCGGCCACGACGGACAGGTGCGCGCCGGCGTCAAGGTCTGCTACTGCCTCACCGATTTCCCCGGGCCGCGCTGCGGCATCACCATGTTCGCACGCGGCAGCCACCGGCTCCGCGAGCCGCTCGGCATTCCGGAGGGGGAGGTCGATCCGCCGGCCATGGTCGAGCTCACCCCGAGGGCGGGGGACGCGGTCCTGTTCGAGAACCGCACCTTCCACCAGCGTCGCCCCCAACACCGGCGACTGCGTCTCCAAAGTCGTCATCTACGGGTACGCCTACCGCTGGATGCGCGTCGATCCGAGCCTGCGGCTGCCGGACGCCGAGCTCGCCGAGGATGCTGGCCCGGTGGAGAAGCAGCTGTTGGGGGGCGTCCCCGGTGAGGCCCTGCCGGAAACGGTGAAGGAGTGGGCGCGGGAGAACGGCCTGCCGGTCGAGGAGGTGCCGATGACGGTCGAGGTGCCGGCCGGGTGACCCGGGCCGGAAGGAATCCCCTCGCATTGCCATCCAACCGCGGACTTGCGGTTCCTACCAAGGGCACCTTACGAGCAAAGCACACAAAGAGGACCCACTCTCCCTGCCTCTAAGGTCAATTCCACTTATGGAACCGGTCATATTCAGCACAATCTCATCCAAGGGACAGACCACGGTTCCCGTTGCCATTCGGCGTTCCCTGGACCTGCATCCGGGAGACGCCCTTGCCTATGAAGTGGAGGGGGACAGGGTCAGCATCCACAAGGCTTCCAAAATCGACCTGGAGTGGGCCAGGGCCCTGGAGCCGACCCTGACGGAGTGGCAGGACGGGGAAGACGATGACCTGTAGCCCTTTCGACCTCGTCGAGATGCCTTTCCCGTTCAGCGACCTGCCCCGCTCCAAACGCCGAAAGGCACTGGTCCTGTCCGACCGGACGTTCAACCGGAAAAACGCCTCTACCCTGCTCATGATGATCACCAGCGCCAGCCGCAGCGCCTGGCACCTCGACACGTCCCTCGAGCAGTGGAGGGAGGCCGGCTTGCGAAAACCCTGCCCCGCGCGGATGAAGCTGTTCGCGGTTGACAAAGGACTCATCCTCGGTACCTTGGCGCGCCTGGAGGAGAAGGACCAGCGCAGGGTAACCGAGGCGTTGCGGGCTGCATTGCCTCTCCACCTTGCATCCGATTGAACGAATCCGATCGGCTGGAACCAATTCCCGAATGCAAGGAAAATACAACCTCATGGAGATAAAACGCTTCTTTGACGAGTTGGCCCCTCGACTGAAGACTGCGAGGGTTTTAGAACACGAGCTCGACCGAAACCTGGCGCGCAGATTCAACGTGCTCGACTACTTGAAGACCAATGAATTGGGACTTTCCCGGATTATTGCGGATCTGTTCAACCCTGAAGCGAGCCATGGTCAGGGAGCGCTGTTTCTCCGGACGTTCCTGGCGAATTTCAAGAGCTTTCACGAGCCTCTAAAAAACTGGCCAGATCTTGACAGGAGAACTTCCGTTGTCCGCGAGCAGAGGACTGAGGAGGGGAGGCAAATTGACGTGGTCGTTGAAATCCATGGCCCCGATGGAAAGTACTGTCTGGCTATCGAGAACAAACCCTATGCCCACGATCAGGAAAACCAGGTCAAGGACTACCTCGAATACCTTGAGGAAGAATACGAGGAACGGTTTCTTTTGATTTACCTCTCACCCACAGGTGAAGAACCCTCAGAGTGGAGCATCCACAAGGATGAGCTGAACGAGAAGTGGAAAGGCCGCTTTGCCATCATGCCGTACTACAGAAACAGAAGTCATGAGGAGGTAGAGGACGAACTCAATGACTTTCGCCTTTCTCATTCGCTCGCCGACTGGCTCGGAGAAAGCCGTAAGAACTGCGATGTGGAACGGTTGCGCTGGTTTCTTCGCGATGCGGAGACATTCTGCCAAAGGAAATTTGGAGGCCAAACCATGACTACCGATATCGAAGCCGACGCGATCCGGGACTTCGTGATGTCAGATCAGGACAATATGAGAACCGCTGTAAAAGTTTACGAGTCTTGGCCTGCCATCAGGAAAAAAGTGTGCTGGGAATTTTTTAAGCAACTATATTCCGCGACCAAGCAGGCGAAAAGAGAGAGTGAAATACTCAAGGATTTTGTCGGTGACCTACCGGTCGATCAGAACTATAAGGATGACACCAGTTTTGCAAATTTCATCGGAATGTACCGAACCTGTTGGGTCCAGTATAAAGGAGGAGGATCCATTCTGAACACCCATATTTCGCTGAGCAATCAGCGTAAGGGGCCAAATGGCTGGTACATTGGCGTATTTAGTCCAATGCCGGTAGGGAAAATGGTGAAGGTGGATAAGGAACGACGACAGCTTCTTGAAAGGAAACTAAAGGACGAGCTTGGCTCTGCCAGAATAACTCCTATGTCGCCATGGGGGGACTATGTTGAAAAGGACCGGGAGAATTGGTACTCACTGGTCCCGGAATTGCATAAGGAATGCCAGGATAACGGCGGGGAAATCACGAGCTACTTTGTAAACACGTTTATTGAAATTGCTGAGAAGGCTATACCGATTATCAACGAGATCGAGACAGGAAACAGCAAGACCTGACGTCCTGCAGCGCCTGACCTTCCATCTCGTAATCTCATTTCGTATCCGATTCCGGCGACAGATGGCTGCCTTGGTCAGGACATAGTCACGGGCCCCATACCTGCATATCGAGCCGTCCGTCAGCCGATCCGCATCCTTGTGATCTCCATCTCAGCGCAGCACCGCCAGCGTTGCCCCAGGATCGACGACAAATTCCCCTGGCCGGGCTTTCGCTCCGCCACCCTGCTTTAACCAGGCCCCAAGAATCACCTTCCTTCCCCTTGCCCGGGGAAAGTTCTCAGCGCAGTTGCGCAAACGTTCGAAAATCGCGCCCTGGTCCGGCCCCTCCCGCCATTTGGCCTCGCCCAGCAACAAGGCCTCACCCTCCAGATCCTCCGCGACCAGGTCGATCTCCATCTGCTGCCCGTCCAGGCCGCGTCCCCACCACCGTTGGGCGGGTTCCCAGCGGATGCCCCCGACCGGCAGAGAGGCCGTGGACAGGCGGGCAAGATCCTCCCATATATCGGCGACGTGGTGCGCGAAGGTTTGCCCGATGGCGCGGGACACATCGTCGATCATGTCGCGTTCCAACAGCGACCGGTTGGGCTGAACGTACCTGTACCAGAAGATCAGAAACGGGTCGTTCAGCTTGTACAGGGAGCGCTTGGTCGACTTGGTGGTCTCGCCGAAGGGGACTTCCCGCCGGATATACCCCAGCTCGATCAGCTGGGCGAGGGGGCGGGCCAGGTGTCCTGCGGGCTTTCCCAGGCGTCCCGCGATTTCGGAGAGCCGGTGGCTGCCGTTGGCGATAAGCGACAGCAGGGAGTTTGCCTGCACGGCGCTGCGCATGTCGTCGAGCAGCAGGCGCTCCGGTTCGCCGTGAAGGACGCCGTACCTGTCGAGCACCAGCTCCTCGATGGCCTCCTGCAGGCCGGTGCATCCCCGGGCCAGCTCCCAGTAGCGCGGCACTCCCCCCCAGACCGCATACTGTTCCACCGCCTCGATACCGCGAACCTCGAGGGCTTGCTGAATCCAGAAGGGGGCAAGGGGACCGATGGCCAGCACCTGGCTCGCCCGGCCGTACAGGGGGGCCGCCGCATCGAGGATCAGGCCCTGCATCATCCCCTGGGAGGAACCGCAGATGGTCAGGTGGATACGGCGGCCGCGGTCGTCGATGAACTTCTGCAGCAGGCTTGGCAGTTCGGGGGAGATCTGAACCAGGTAGGAGAACTCGTCCAGGACCAGGCAGGTGCCGCGGTCGGCGCGGGCGTCCAGGGTCCGGAGCAGGGCCGGCCAGGACGGGTAATCGACCTCGGCGAAGCCCGGAATGGACCGGGCCACTTCCCCGGCAAGAGCAGGGAGTTGCAGAGAAGCTTCGCGCAGGTCCGCGGCGTAGTAGATATCGCCCGGGCGCATTACCTGCTGTAAAAGAGTCGACTTGCCGCATCGACGCCTGCCGAAGACCACAATGAAGCCGGGCTCTTCGGCGACGAGGGCCCTGGTCAGTCGGTCGACTTCCCGCGTTCTGTTCAGAAACTCGAGGCGCATGGTACGGGCATATTATGTGTCTCGAACATTATGTTCAAGACGCATAATAATCTTCCCAGGTCAATCGTCAATATTTGACGCGACGGCCAGGTGGAGTGTTCATGCGGCCAGCGCTCTTGGAAACCAGATGGGAGGGGAACTCCAGTACCGCAGACGGCTTGCCGAGCCGGGCCTCGAGGAAGGCATGTTACCGGCCCCTCTTCCAGCGGCAATTGCATCCCATGCAACCTGTAGTTGCGAGCCGGCTCCAACACCGGTTTCCCAGCCCCAGCGGTTCGACAGCCTCGACCTCACCCCTCCCGCGAATAACGCACCCGGGAGCTCGAGCTTCTCGACCCGCACCGACTCCGCGGCCTCGTCCCATCTCGAAAGACCGCCGCCAACCATGTTCTCCCCTAGCTGCGCCACCGGGCGACCGCGCCCAACCGGATATTTCGGGGGCACGGGATCCGCACCGGGCCGATTCCTCAAGCCCCTCCGAGCCGGCGGGCGACCGCCTCGATCTCGTCGTCGCTGTAGAGGACCTGGAAGGCGCTGTCGGTCGGGTGGCCGTCCCTCATCAGCGGCTCCGACGGCCGCGGCAGCTCCCAGTTCTCGATCTCCTCCAGCCGGGCCATTTCCCCCCCCTTCTCGAGGACGGAGTAGAAGGGGAGCAGGAACATGCGCAGCTTCTCCATCAACGCCTCCCCGGTTTCCGGCGCTGTCCCGGTCTCGAACATCTCCTGGAGGACGAGCTGCGCGGAGTTCCAGGTGTTGTACATGAAATGCTGGGCGCTCGCCGGGACGCGGCCCTCGGCGTCGCCGAACTCCGGGGGCCCCAGGACGCGCATGTACCCGGCCCCGTCCGCTCCCGAGACCTGGTGCAGGGCCCCGTGGAAGGGGCCTCCGGGGCCCTCGTGCTCGAAGACGATCACGCCCCCCGGGGTGCGCCAGTCCTGCGTGTGATACGCCGCCGCGGCCAGCCGCACCCGGCCCTTTGCGATCTCCTCCCTGAAGGCGGCGTGTATGTACCAGACCCCGTGCAGGCCGTGGGAGTAGTAGTCGCTGGCGGAATTGTGGGCGACGTACCCCTTGATCGCCCCCATGTTGGCCAGCTTGAGCCGCAGGTCGCCGATGCTCTCCGATGCCTCCCAGGACGACATCGTGTACAGGGCGGCGCCGTGCTTTTCGGCGCAGGCGATCATCTCGCGGCCCTTGGCCAGGGAGGTGGCGAAGGGGCGGTTGACGAAGGTCGGTATCCCGGCTTCGAGAAACGGCCGCGCCAGCACCGGGTAGAGGGAGATGGCGGTGATGTCGTCGACGATGACGCCGTCGACCTGGCCGATCATGTCGCGCGGATCCTCGACGGCGACGGTCTCCCGGAACTTGCCGGCCACCTGCGCGGCGAACTGCGGGCGCACGCTCCAGACGTGGGTCAGGATCATCCCGGTGGTGCGGATGAAATCGCCGGTGGGGTTCATCTTCTCGCCCCAGATGTTCAGGGTGTGGCCGCCGTTTCCGGTGAGGACGCCGACCCTGACGAGATCGCGGTCGCTGGTGCGGATGAATCTGCGTTCGGTCACGTGATCTCCTCCCGGTTTCATTCTATGGGGTGGGCAGCCGCCGGTTCGGTTCCGGTTATCGCGGCCGCGCCGACGTGCTGCCTGAAAATGCCCTCATCCCGTACCAGTTCAAACCGCCGTCCCCGATTGCGACCGGGGGCGCCGGCCAGACTACTCCCTGCCGGCGCGTCAGGAACAGGAAGCTGTCGTACCCGGCCTGCTTCAGCTTCTGCCGCAGGGCGTCCATGGCATGGGAATACTCGACGTAGAAGACCGGCTTGTCGTAGAAGACGCGATGGAGCTCGTGCCCTGCCCAGCGCTCGCTCGTCAGCACCACCTGCTCCGGGCTCGCCGCGACGAAGTCGTTGAGCCGGTGGGAGAACTCCTTCTTGCGGCGCAGCAGCTCGACGGAGAACAGCTGCGCCCCGACGCTGACGGCGACCACCGCGGCGAGGCTCCAGGACCTCCAGGATCTCCAGCCGCCGCCTTCCAGCCGCAGCCACTGCTCGAGGTTGACCGCGGCCAGCAGCGACCAGACCGGGTAGAGGAGGAGCAGGAAGCGATTGCCCCAGTGCAGGCCGGAGGAGCCGAGGTCGGGGGCGGCGACGGCGTAGAGCGCCGCGTAGGCGATCGCCAGGTGCGCCAGCCATCGGCGCACCCGTCCCTCTTCGCCGCAGCGCGGGAAGGCGAGGATCGCCAGAGGCGCGGCCGCGAACAGGCTGTTCGACGAGGCCAGGAGATAGGCCAGGGGGCTGTCGAAGAGGAAGTAGCCTGCGAAGGCGAGCAGGGCGCTGGCCGTCGCCGCGGCGCCGTACAGGGGAAGGGCGGTGCGATAGCCGGAGGCGCCGAACCCCGGGCGGCGCAGCCAGGCGTAGAGGAACGGGGCGGAGAGGAAGATCGAGACGATCGGCGCCGGGGTCGCGGCCACCAGCAGGTTGTAGAAGACCTTCGGCCTGTCGAGGAGGTGCCCCAGGATTCCCTCCGACGAGACGAGGTGGGTCGACAGGTGCTGTCCGAGCGGGCTGCCCATCTGCCGCCACTGCCAGATCCAGAGCGGTGCCAGGCAGACCGCCATGGTGCCACCGCACCAGAGCGCCGTTTGCAGCCACCTCGATCTCCGGGCCGCAAGGGCGGCCAGGGCCAGCAGCGCGCACAGCAGATAGAGATCGTCCCTGAGATAGACCGCGAGGCTGACGAGGACGGCGCCGCGCACGAGATCCCGGGTCGCGCCGGCATCGACGAAGCGGGCGAAGAACAGCAGCGCCCACAGGCAGAGACAGGCGGCTGCGCAGTGTTCCCAGAAAGCGACGCCGTAGAACCAGACCGGGGTGGCGAGGCCGGCGATCAGGACCGCGGCCTGCCGGGCCCTGGCGCCTCCGCCGCATACAGCGCAGAGCCCGGCGACCGCCCGCAGCATCAGCAGCGCCGAGGCGAACGGCAGCAGGTAGAGCCCCCAGTAGCCGAGGAGCGCGTACGGAACCGCGGACACCATGGCGAAGACGGGAGAGAACACGGAGTACAGCTCGCCGTCGCGCACCGACGAGAAGTGGAACGGCATGGGATTGTATATGAACTCCGGGTCGATGCTCCTGCCGGGCCAGGGAATGGCGAAGCTGGCGAAGCCGCTCTGCAGCAGGGCCCGCACCTGCAGGAACTTGGCGGCGTTGTCCGTGGTCCACAGGCCGTCCCGCTCGAAGCAGAACAGGGTCAGCAGGTACACCAGTCCGACCGCGGCCAGCGGTGCCGCGGTTCCCCGCCCCTGTCGTGTCAGGTACTCGGCCATCGGCGGCTACATCTGGGTGAGCTGGTTTCCGGTGCTGCCGGCGAGATAGTCGACCACCAGCCAGGTTCCGGCCGCGGTCGCCTCCCCGAGAATCAGCCCGATGAAGAAGGGACGCGCCGCGAGAAACACCTGCATGCCGCCGTTCCTCATGATGACGAACTTCGCCAGCCATCCGAGAAAGACGGCGAACCAGATCTGGCTGGTCAGCCAGCCGTTGGCGATCACGAAGCCGACCGGGTGCAGGGGCCACCAGAAGAAGCGCTGTTGTGCATAGATCAGGCCGGCTTCGATGGCGGCGCCGATGCCGGTGAACCCCCATCCTCGCAGGTCCGGGCCGACCGGGTGCTGGATATGCCTGGCCATGTCGTTGAAAAGGCGAATCGACTGACTCTGCATGAAGAAGGTGTGCAGGTTGATGCCGCCGTACGTGTAACAGAGATGCAGGATGATCCAGGTCGCCGCCAGCAGGCTGACCACGAGGGCGATGCAGATCGCCCAGAACAGCCTCCCCTTGGGGCCGCGGACGGTCTCGGCGAGCTTGAGGTTCTGGGCGCACACCACCATCGGAAACAGGCGCATCTCCGAGTGCCACAGATAGGTGAAGGTCAGCGCCACCAGGCCCTTGGTGCCGATGAAGGCGCTGCCGAGGCCGGAGATGACGACGAACGCCGAGATCATCGGCGAGCGCGCCGTGGCCACCCCGGCGGTCGCCACCACGCGGGTCACCAGGATGTAGAAGATCAGCGCCGAGACGAGAAACATCGGCAGCACCACCAGCGGCATCCCCGACCTCCACAGCCAGGCGCCGATGAACAGGAGGCTGGCGGCGAACCCGAGGACCGCAGCGCGGTAGGAGATCAGCTCTTCCGAGTCGTCGACCGCCCGGCGCCCGAAGGCGTTGGACAGCACCTGCTTCAGGTGGCGCCTGGCGACCCACAGGCCCCAGGCGACGAAGACCCAGCAGGCCCCGGTCGCCTGGTGGGCGAGGTCGGCCGAGTGCAGCGAGTAGAAGCTCAGGGTCTCGGTCGGGGCGACCCCGAATTTGCCCAACAGCGCCTTCTGCAACACCCCGAGAATCCAGAAGACCCAGATGCTCATGGTGACATCGAGATTGACGAGATAGGAAATCCCGACCCAGGCGTAGTTGGTGTGGAACTTGAGAATGAAGGCGCCGTCCATCAGCGACAGGGCGCCGAAGCTCGGGCTGAAGACGGGAACCGCCGGGAAGTAGTGCTGCAGCCCGCCCAGGCCGAGCAGCAGGAACGGCACGAGAAATCCGATCCAGGCCCAGCGGTTCCTGAAGAAGGGACCGAGCGGTGCGAAGGCCCCCTGCGAGCGCTCTATCATGTGCAGCGGCACCTGCACCATCGGGTACTCGAGCCGCTCGTGAACCGACCACTGCCGGTGGAGGATCACGTTGAGGCAGATCATCATCAGGCTCAGGGCGAGGAAGAAGAGGTACCACCAGGTCAGCGGCTCCGCCCAGCCCTGCCAGGGAACCGGCTCCCCCGGCGGCAGGCCCTCGTGCAACAGCTCCGCGGCGGCGATGTCGGGGACCATCCACTCCGGGACGTCGGCCAGGTACATGTCCAACCACTTGTTTTCCGGGGTGGCGTAGTAGAAGAATCCGGCGATACAGGGGATGACGTAGCCGACGAAGGCCTGGTTGGGTACCGCCGCGGCCATGGTCAGCATGACGTAGACCAGGATCAGGTCCGCCTTGGGGAGCTCCCACCTCCTCGCCACAAGACCCAGGATCACGTTGGCGATGACGACGACGATGAAGAAGTAGAAGATGGCGATCGGCACCGTGCTGTTGATCGCCATCCAGGACCCTTTGAGCATGAAGACGCAGTAGGGAGCCCCCACCCCGACCGCCGCGGCGCCGGCGGCGCCGATGGCGATTGCCCGCCAGGAGAACGGCGACCGGCGCTGTTCGCCGGTTTCCCCAGGGTCTTCGCCCGGGACTGCGGCGAGTCGCGGCCCCGGAGATTCCGACTCTTCCTGCTTCCCGGCCTCCAGCAGCCGCTGGGCGGTGTGCCGGTGCCCGCCGCGGGTTTCGGCCGGCAGGGTGTTCCAGATCAACAGCTGCCGGCGCAGCACCTTGAAGAACGGGCCGTTGAGGCGGCGCCAGTTCAGCTGCTCGCCGCTGACGCGCTCGATCTCCACGGCGATCGCGTACAGCCCCGGGGCATCTGCCGCGGGGGTCAGCTCGAGGCGCACCTTCTCGCTCACCCCGAGGTCGTACGGAGACAGCCACATGCGGAAGTCGATGCTGTACGACGCCCCGGCCGGGGTCTGCCGCCGCTGCAGGGCGAGCCCCTCGGTGTACATCCTGCCGCCGACGGCGCCGCCGTGGGCGGCGAAGAAGGAGTGCAGGAAGCCGCAGGTTGCCGCGGCCTCGGACTCGCTGACGTTGAAGGGAAACGCAAAGACCCACCGGTCCCCGTCCGGATCCGGGGGGCGCCAGCGCCGGACGGCTTCGGGGACCGCCACCCTGGCCGCCACCCGCGCCGGGTAGAGTGTCGACAGCAGCACGATGGCCATCACCGAGATGGCGGCGACCACCGCGGAGACGGAGGAGTAGTTGAGGGTGATCCCCGAGAGCATGTCGAGGGCGATCAGCAGCTTTCCGAGCCCCTGTCCCAAGAGGTACCCCATGGTCACCCCGAGAATGGCGTACACCGTCGCCTCGGCGAGGAAGAGCACGGAGATGTGGACGGGAGCCAGGCCGACCGAGGAGTAGATGCCGATTTCGCGGAAGCGCTCGTACACGGCGCCGAGCATGGCGTTGAGGACGATCATCGCCGCGATCACCGCCGGTATCGCCAGCGCTCCCAGCCCCTGGACCGAGGTCAGCCCGACGGAGCTGTAGCGGTACACGGAGATGCCGCCGGCGTCGTCGGGGATTCCGGCGTACATGAAGGCGGCGACGCGCAGCAGGTACTTCTCGATGAGCTCGACCGGCCGTGAATCTTCGCGGAAGCGCGCCGCCACCGAGTGAAGAGACCCCCCGAAGTCCTGCTGCGTCCGGTGCGGGGTGATAAGGACGTTGGCAGCCGGCAGGTGCAGGGCGGCTGTCATCTCAACCACTGCCGCTTCCTCCCCCCCCTCCTCCTCCGCCGCCTCCAGCAGCTGGTCGAGCGGGTCGAAGGCGGCGACGCGGGTGTCGATCGGGGTCAGGCTGCCGCCGTCGAGGTCGCGCAGGTCGTCGAGAGCCGCGGCGGAGAAGATCCCCCGCACCAGGAGGTCGCGGCCGAAAACGCGGACGCGGACCGAGCCGGCGTCCGCGGCGGAGATGCCGAGGGCATCCGCCATTTCATCCGGCAGCAGGCAGGTCTCCTCGTCCCCCTCTTCGAAGAAGCTGCCGGCGACGAGGCAGCGGTCGACCCCGGTCACCAGGCGCTCGCCGGGGGCGAGCCCGATCATTCCGAGGGCGCGGGCAACCCTCTTCCCGCGGCGCACCTCGACGTAGCTGGCGCTCCCCTTGTGGCCGGAATGCCAGTAGCGCGGAACCAGGACCGCGGCGGCTCCGAAGTGGGACCGCGCGTAGTCCCAGGCGGGGTAGCTCAGCATCCCCCAGTTGCGGTCGCGGATCAGCAGGCCCTGGCGCTCCCCTTCGAAGGGAGCAGGCATCGCCACGAAGCGGACACGGTCCTCGAACGAGGTGAACGACAGCACCGAGAAGGTCAGCAGCGTCAGGGTGATCAGCGTCATCGCCGTGCGCAGCTTGCGGCGCCTCATGTTCGAAATGCCGAGCATGAAGGCGACGTAGGCCGCGCCGAACCGCGATACGTCCGCCTTGTGCACCTGCGCCACCCGGGACCGGTATTCGGCCGCGGTCTTGTTGAAACGGGCGCTGACCATCCAAAGCACCAGGATGGCCATGGCCATGATCGTAAACGCCAGCACGATCACCAGCGGGTGGGCGATGTCGAAGGCGGGGTGCACCTGCGAGAGGATCATCCAGATCAGCAGCACCAGCACCGCCAGTCCGAGGAGCTGCCGGCGGATGTCGGCGGCGGCGAAGAACAGGCGCTCGCCGAAGAAGGCCGCGGGAACCACCAGCGCCAGGAAGAAGACCATCCCCTTGATCACGTCGTTGAGGGTCTCGAGGATCCGGGGATAGACGCACGCCTCGAGGCCGAGGGCTTCGCGCGCCCTGGCGACGTAGCGGTCCCAGCGCAGCTCCGCGGCCGCCGCGGCGGCCTCCTCCAGCAGCTCCCCGGCGCCCTGGTGCAGGCGCTCGAGACTGCGGCTGCCGATCGAGTGCTCGCGGAGCTTCACGAGCCGCTGCTCGTCGAGCCGCCACATGTCGCGCGCCGCTTTCTCCGTCAGCCGGGTGAGGGCTTCCTCCCCCAGGGAGTAGCCGATGCCGCGGGCCTCCTCCTCGCTGCCGTGCCCCTTGCTGTTCAGCAGCAGCAGCCGCTGTTCCAGCAGCCCGCCGAAGAAGAACCGCAGGCGGTTCTCCTCGCCTCCCAGGGCCGGACCGAACAGGACTCCGGCAGGTTCTTCCGGGTATTTGCTGAGCAGGAACCCGTACTGCCGCGGCTCGGCGCCGCCCTGGTTCATGACCGTCGGAGCCCCGTACCCCAGCAGCGACCGCGGACTGATGAGGGAGTAGATCTCGCGGCCCCGGGTCTTGAACAGCACGATCGTCCGGATGTTTATCGACCGGTTCGCCGCGGCCCTGAGATAACCGGTGGGCAGCGGTTTCCCGTGGTGCTGGGAGGCGCGCTTGGCGAGGTCGGGCGCCGCGAGGATCGCCCCCGATTTCGGGTCGAGCTCGAAGGCGGCGAGCTTCTCCGCGGTGGAGGGAATCCCCCTGAAGACGGCGTTGCCGTCTCCGTCGGCGATTGCCACCCGCTGCCCGTGAACGCCGGTCTCCTGCTTGTCGTAGGTGTTGAGCACTGCCAGGGCGCCCGGCACCGGACGGTCGGGAGTCTGGCTGCGCCTGGGATACTGCCGCGCCTGGACGAGGAGATCCCGCATCCGGTCCTTGACGACCCCGGCCAGGGCCGCGCGCCCGGAGGACAGCTCGGGATTGTTGAGGACCCCGGCGAGCGTCCGCTTCAGCAGCTCCACCTGGCGGTCGAGGTTGCCGATGTCGACGGCGCGGTCGAGTGGGGTGGACTCCGACTGCCGGCCGTCGTTGACCGTGGCCAGAGTGAGGGCAGGCACTCCCGCGGCGTGAACCCATCCCGCGTCGGGGTTGATTCCCCCCGGTGCGAGCGATTCCCAGCTCCTGCCGCGGACCGGACTGACGCCGTTGAAGAAGGCGCGCTCGGCATCCCGTCCCAGCTCCCCTGCGGCCGCTTCCCCGTGGGCCATGAAGACGCGGGAGTACGGGAGGAAGAAGCGGCGCAGCTCGTCGCCGGACAGGTTGTTCCATACCCCCAGCTGGTCGCTGCCCCCGGAGAGGTCGAATCCGACGAAAAGGCTTATGTCGAGCGGTTCCCCGTAGCGGGCGGAGTACTCCTCGTGAGTGCGGGCGCGCCGGTTGACGAAGTCGACGATCCCCTGCTGCGCCTGGTAATGGGCGGAGGTGGCGAGAAAGAGGACGCTGTGCGCAGGACGCTGCTCGACGAGATGGAGCGCGGTTTCGAGCAGGGCGGCGATCCCGCACGCAGCGGTCGCTCCCGGGGCCAGGGCGGGAACCACCGAGGCGGCGTCGTAGTAAGCCTGCAGCACCACCGTCTCTCCGGCGAGCTCCGGGTCGGCGCCCTCCAGAAACGCGGTCAGGTTCCACGCCGGGCGCATCTCCCAGTCCATGCGCCCGCGCAGGGTTACCGCCAGCTCCCCTTTTTCATCGAGGCGCCGGCGCAGCCGCTTCCCGGAGCGGCTGTCGATCCAGAAGCGCGGAACATCGAGAGGGGCGACCGCGTACTTGCGCTGGGCCTCCCTGGCGGTCGTCTCCTCCGGCTCGATGAAGAGCACGGCAGCGGCCCCGAGGGAGGCGGGTCGCATCCAGTTCAGACCGCTGTTGAACTCCATGAGAACGGCGCGGCCCTCGAGCTCGCGCCCGTTCAGCTCCGCCCACTCGCCGCCGCCGGCGTACACCAGCGGCAGGCGCAGGCCTGCGGGCGGAAGGGTGGGGGTGCGCACGAGGTTGGGCCACATGCACAGGAGGGGAATCGACAGGCCGGTCTCTTCGACCGCGAGGGAGGCGCCGCGGTCCACCGGCATTCCGACCCGGTACTCCCGGCGGCGCACGTCGGTCAGCCCGAGATCGCGGAAGCGGTCTTCGATCCGACCGGCAGCCGCGGCGGCGCCCGGATAACCGACGGCGCGCGAGCCGTTCGAGGTCAGGAATTCTATGTCGGCGGTGAGCCGGGCGGCCTGGTCGGCGGCCGCGGCCGCGGCGAGCGAAAGGCAGAGGGCGGCGGCGAACAGGTGGCCAGCGGCCCCCATGCCGCGGGATAGTACGCCGCTCCCGGGCCCGAGGCCTCGGGACGGCTCGGTTACTTCCGGGCGGCGGGCAGGCGCTCGAGCAGCTCCTCTAACCACTCGTCTGCTCCCGCGTGACCGGCGAAACCCGCTTCGATGTCGGCCTCGGTGTGGGAATCGGAGCCGCCGGTCGACACCAGTCCGTTGTCGACGCAGTAGGCCCGGTAGAACGGGGTGAACTCCGGCGGGACCATGGGATGGGCGCACTCGATGCCGTCGAAACCGATCTCCTCCCGCAGGGCGTCCATGCGGGTGCGGTCCCCCTGGTCGAAGCTGTCGTGGGGGTGGGCGATCGACACCACCGCTCCCAATCCCCTGACCGCGGGAACCACCTCGGCCACTGGGGGATACGAAGGCGCCCCTCCCAGCTGCTTTGCCCTGGCCCGGAACCCGGCGAACTCGTCATCGCTACCGATCATGCCGGTTTCCAGCAGGTATCGACGCAGCGCCTCCCCCTTTACCTGCGTGAGTCCGTGCCGGTCGACGACATCCGAACGACGGTAGGTTCTGGCGAGGTCCATGAGGCCGCTCTCGTCGATGTCGCAACCCTGCTCGCGCAGGCCCCTGACGAGGGACCGGCCCATCTCGGTCCGCCATTCCCTGTAGGTGTGCAGCAGCTCCCGCAGCTCCGGTGGTTGCGAAAGCGGGAACCCGTAGCAGAGAAGATCGACCTCCCCGATCGAGGTCTCGACGGTCAGCTCCGCCGCGGGGATCGGGGTCACTTCCGGGTAGCCGGCCGCGGCTTCGAGTAGTTCCGCGAGCGAATCGAGGTGGTAATGCTCGGTGAGGGCGATCCAGCGAACCCCGAGCTCCCGCGCCCGGCGCAGGTGGCTCTCAGGAGCCGCGGAGGCGTCGTGGCTCCAGTAGCTGTGAAGGTGCAGATCGTAGGTCGCGCGCGTGTTCATTTTCGAGTGCCCGGAGGCTGAATCCCGTGCCCTGGATCGGCCGTCACTCCGCGGCTGTTACGGCGGCGAGACAGGCAGGGGCGAACTTCCGTTGCCACGGGTTTTGGGGGGCCATTGATTTAAGAGGAGACGCCACCAACATATTCCAGGCGCGCCAGGGGATCAACCGATTTGCAACCTGCGCCGGCTCCCTTCTCCGCCCCTGTTATCGACACCACCCCGGCCCCGGTTTCCGCCCCGGCGCCGGGGAGCTTCATTCTGCATCCGATGGTGCCGCGGAATCAGATCGGGCTCGAAAAAAGGAGCTTTGCTCTCCGATGAAATTGAACGAAGACCAGCTGCTTCAATTCGCAACCGAAGGCTGGGTGTTCCTCCCCAATCTGTTTGCCCCCGAAGAGATCGCGGTCCTGAAAGCCGAGCTGCCTGTAATCTTCTCCATGCACCGGGAGGAGGTCTGGCGCGAGAAGGATGGGGAGGCCGTGCGCACGGCGTTCGCCGCCCATACCTACAACGAGGTCTTCGCCCGCCTGGAGCGCCATCCGCGCCTGATCGGTCCGGTTATGCAACTCCTCGACGGACCAGTGTACATGCACCAGTACAAGATCAACGGCAAGGCGGCCTTCAGCGGCGATGTCTGGCAGTGGCACCAGGACTACGGAACCTGGGCGCGGGACGACGGGATGCCGGAACCGAGGGCGATGAACATTGCGGTCTTCCTCGACGAGGTGAGCGAGTTCAACGGCCCTTTATACATCATCCCCCGCAGCCACAGACAGGGAGTGATCGAGGCGGGCCACGATACCCTGACGACCTCGTATCCGCTGTGGACTCTCGACCAGGAAACGGTTGCCCGGCTGACTGACGAAGGGGGGATCGAGGCGCCCAAAGGGAAGGCGGGCGCCGTCCTGATGTTCCACTCGAACATCGTGCACGCCTCGCCCCCGAACATAAGCCCCTGGGGACGGGTGATCGTCTATCTCAGCCTGTGCCGCGTCGACAACCACATCCGCAGGTTCAAACGAGCCGAGTGGATCGCCCACCGCGACTTCAGGCCGATCGAATCGCTGCACGACGACTGCCTGCTGCGACCAGGGGAGTGAAACCCTCCAGCCGACAGTATGGCCTCCGATCGGTGGCCGTTGCTTCCGGGGAGAAAGGAGCGGTCAGGCGGGGACGGATACTTCACTATTTTTTATACCTCACCGGAAGCCTTCGGCCCCAAGAAAACTTTAATGGAACGGTTCGGAAATCGAGTTGCTCCCCATAAGTTTCCTGCAGGACCCTGAGGAACTTCATACCGCCGCCGCCCTCATCGGCTTGCAAGAAAAAGGGTCCGCTCGCATGTCGCGACCGGACCCTTACCTGGAGCCGCCTCCCGGACTCGAACCGGGGACCGCCTGATTACAAATCAGGTGCTCTACCAACTGAGCTAAAGCGGCTGTCTATCGTCAGCTAGCGTACAGAGGTCCTCAAATACCGTCACAACCACCCCGGAAGCAGCGGTCAATTCATCGGATTGCGGTACTGCAGCCCCGCGGTAGCCGACCGCGCCGCGTACGCCAGCATTTCCTCCTGCAGCTCGACAGGCAGGTTCGCAACCTCGACCTGGGTTGCACTTCCTGGGATATCCCGGGGTGTGCAGACCCAGTGCCCCTCATCCTGCATCCAGCGCAGCGGTGGAGCGGTGCCGGGTCCCCGCGAGTAGAAATCCTCGCCTTCGGCAAAAACTTCGAGGTTCATCTTATTGTTGCTCACACGTGCGGCCCGCGTTCCCTGATGATGCGGGTCGCCAGCTCGGGGTCGATCTGAAAGATCATCTCCGGCTCTATGGTAATCCCGCCAGGCAGGTCGAACCCGGCAACGGCGCTGCGCGCATGCCACCCCGACAGCGACGAGTCCAGGCCGTCCGTGGCCGAGCTCGACAGCGGCCCGCCGAAGACGTCGTGAAACAGGGTGGAGTAGCCGTCGACGACACCCGGCGACTTGGTAAAGATCCCCCCTCCAGGGGAGTTGACCATGCCGATGCATTTGACGCAGTACCAGACGTCGTTCAGCGTGCCCTCGGGATCCAGCGCCCAGTGCAGACTCGTCAGATGGCTGATTCCCGCCTCCCGGCCGGCTTCGTAGCCACGCTCGATGTCGGCGTCATCGTCGGCCATGGCCCCCTGTCCGCCCCCTGTTCCCGAAGTGAAAACCAGGCCGGACGGAGTAAAGGTCACGCTGGCGATACGCCGCCCTTTCGGGTCGGAGACCGACTCGCCCTTGGAACCCAGATCGATTCCCAGCTCCCTGATGCGGTCGTAGACATCGAAGCTGCGTTTCCAGCCTTCGTGCAGAATACTCATTTTTGCAGTTTCTCCCTCTGTTGAGTTGAGTGATTCGATTTCAGGTGAAGAAATACAGCCCTTTCCCCACACCGCTTACTGCCTGTCTCTTCATTCAACCGATTCTTAAAATTTGAAAGGCTGTTTTTTTTAGCGAAGCCCGGTGCGTTCAGCTGCCGATTCGTTCACAGGCGGCGGAAGGGAGGACCGTGCCGATAGAAAAAACCCCTGTGATGGCTTAAAGATCCGAATCTATTCCGCCCATCTTTTCCAGTCAAGAAATCGTCCCGTCAATTGAAACCGGAATTACCTGCCTGCCCTCCTCCATCCACCACTAATCCCCTCGGAGTTTCTGTCAACGCGGAAAGGAGACCTGTTCCGCAGTTGAGAAAATGGAGACGGCCATGATCGCGGCCTACTTTTTTCAAGGCATTCGCCACCACCTGCTTGCGGAGATTGACTAGTTGAACGGCATTTCGAGTTCTCACCTCGCCAGCCTTTCCGAGCCTGTGCGGACCGCCCTGATCCGCATGCGCGAGAATTCCGTCGTCGAACGCATGTGGAACAAGGACCACTCCCTCTGGTCACCCGATCCGGCCGAGGTCGGCAACCGCATGGGCTGGATGGACAGCCCCGATGCCATGGTGCAGAAGATTCGCGAAATCGACCCGGTGGTGGAGGCCGTCCGCGCCGCCGGCTACACCCATGCCCTTCTCCTCGGAATGGGGGGATCGAGCCTGGCGCCTGAAGTCATGCGCAGAATCTTCGGCTTCGCCCGCGGACATCTCGACCTCGCCGTGCTCGACAGCACGGACCCGGCCGCGGCGCTCGCGCAGGCTCGCCGGCTCGACCCGTCGCGGACCCTCTTCATCGCCGCCACCAAGTCGGGGGGCACGGTCGAGACCATCTCCTTCCTCAAGTACTTCTACAACCTTCTCGGCGATGCCCTCGGACCGGGGAGAGCCGGGGATCATTTCATCGCCATCACCGACCCCGGCAGCGGCCTCGAGGAGCTGGCCCGCGGCCTCGGCTTCCGCCACCTCTTCCTCAACGACCCCGACATCGGCGGCCGCTATTCGGCGCTTTCGTTCTTCGGGATGGTGCCGGCGCGTCTGGCCGGCATCGACGTCGAACGCCTGTTGGAGAGGGCGCGGGAAGCGGTCGAGCAGTGCCGTTCCACAGAGGACAACCCCGGTCTCTTTCTCGGAGCCGCCATCGCCAGCGGCGCCCTCGCCGGGCGCGACAAGCTGACCCTTGTCGCCTCTCCCGCCCTTGCGCCGCTGGGGGCATGGATCGAACAGCTGCTCGCCGAGAGCACCGGCAAGGAGGGCAAAGGGATCCTCCCTGTCGCCGGCGAAGCGCTCTCCGGGCCGGAGCAGTACGCCGGCGACAGGCTGTTCGTCCGCTTGCGGCTTGCCGGCGATTCGGCCCTCGACGCCAGGCTGGAAGCCCTTGCGGCCGCGGGGCACCCGGTGATCCCCCTCAACATCGACGATGCCTTCGACGTCGCGGGGCAGTTCGTCATCTGGGAGATCGCCACCATCGTCGCCGGCCACCTGCTCGGGATCAACCCCTACGACCAGCCGGACGTCGAAGCGGCCAAGAAGCTGGCCGGGGAGATGACGGAAGCCTACCGCCGCGACCGCACCCTGCCGCCCGAGGAATCCGCCGTCGTCGACGGCGACCTGGGGATCTACGGGGCCGGCCCGGAGGCTTCCTGCCTGGAAGATGCGCTGTCCGCCATGTTCGCCGCGGCCTCGACCGCGGCGCAGCGGCGCAGCTATGTCTGCCTGCAGGCCTGGCTCCCCCCGGACGCAGCGACCGATGCCGCCCTCGAGCGCCTGCGGCTGGCGATACGGGAGCGCACCGGAATGGCGGTCACCGCCGGGTACGGGCCGCGCTTTCTGCACTCGACGGGGCAGTTGCACAAGGGGGACGCCGGTCACGGGCTGTTCCTGCAGCTCACCTGCGACGACGCCGAGGACGCGGCCATACCGGACCGTGCCGGGAGCCCGGAATCGGCCATGTCCTTCGGGGTGCTGAAGGCTGCGCAGGCCCGCGGCGACCGCCAGGCCCTCGTCGACGCCGGACGCCGGGTGCTGCGTCTTCACCTCGGCGCCGACGTTCCCGGCGCCCTCGACAGGATCGCGCAGGCCGCCGCCAAAGCAGGCTGACGGTTATTCCAGATAGGCGTTTTGCCCGGCAGGTGACGGCTGGGCCCCTGCCGGGCACTTCGATCCCGAGCGTGAGTGTCGCGCCTTTACCTCGGTGCCATCCCTCCCCGGCCACCTGGACGGGATTGCCAAGGCCGTAACCCGGGAACCCTGACGGTTTGGCGAGGGAAGCCCTCCGACCGAGGGCAACGGGCCGGACGCAGGCGCAGCCGCCGGGACCGATGCAGACAGCCCCTCGAGGGATGCCCTTCACGGGTTCGCCCCATCATCACAGCTTCTTTCCCGAAAGCTGCGCCTGCAGCATCTCGACGAAGGCCGCCGCCGCCGCCGAACGGCTGCGCCCCTTGTGCTCTACGAGGCCGATGTCCCGGGCCGGCAACCCGGCCACAGGCACCGCGGCCAGCCTTCCCGCCGCGGTCTCCGCGGCGACCGCCACCTCCGGCACCAAGGCTAGCCCGAGCCCGATCTCCACGAACCTTTTCAGCACCTCGATGCTGCCGAGGTTCATCGCCACCTCGATGTCGAGACCGGCGCGCAGGAACATCTCGTCCATCAGTTTCCGCGTCGTGCTCCCCTGCTCGAGCGCCAGCAGCGGCTGCGCCGCCACTGTTTTCAGCGTCGTCGAGCGCTTCCCCGCCAGCTCGTGGTCGGGCCGGCAGATAAGGACGTCGCGGCGCGCGAACAGGACCTCGTTTACGAGGCTGCGATGGCGCACCGGCAGAGTCGCCAACCCGAGGTCGACCTCGTCCCCGAGCACCATGCGCCCCACCTCGGACGACATCTTGTTGCGTATGTCGATCTCGACCTCGGGATAGCGGTCGCGGAATCCCCGCAGCACGGGCGGCAGCACGTACGAGCAGTTTGTGTCGCTCGTGCCGATCACCAGCCTCCCCCGCAACACCTGCCGCAGGCCCTCGATCTCGGCGCGGGCGGCGGCGAGCTCGTCGAACACCGCCTTTGCCCGCCGGAACAGGATCTCCCCCGCCGGGGTCAGCCGGGCGTTGCGGCGGCGGCGCTCGAACAGCGTCTCCCCCAGCTCCTCCTCGAGCCCCTTGAGCTGCAGGCTGATCGCCGGCTGCGTCAGGTAGAGCTTGTCGGCAGCGCGGGTGAAGCTTCCCTCGCGCGCCACCTCGAAAAAACCCTGCAGTTGATGCAGCTCCATCTCATCGCTCCCTTGATATTCAATAATTATGGTATTCATGAAATATATAAATTTTGATTATGCTCGCCCGAACGGTATCCTGGTTTGCGAGCGGCGCGCGCCGCTCGGCGAAGTCAACGCGAACTGGATTCAGGAGAACGGGGAATGAGCGCAATCATCGTCGTCGACGCCTTCTGGGGGGATTCGGGAAAGGGCAAGGTCTCGGCCTGGCTGTCCCGGAAGCACCGGGCCGCGTACTGCGTCCGCGCCGGCACCGGAACCAACGCCGGCCACAGCGTCCATTTCGAGGACGGCCGCGAAATCCGCACCCACCAGCTCCCCTGCGGATTCCTCGACCCCGGCACCGGGCTGCGGGTCGGCAGCGGCGTCGCCGTCGACCCGCAGAAGCTGACGTCCGAGATCGCCCGACACGATGCCGCCTTTCGGCTCTCCGGCCGCGTCCGCGTCGACTACCGCTGTCCCGTCATCCTGCCGGAATACCGCGAGCGCGAGGCCGCGGACCCTCACCTGACCGGCATCGGCACGGTCGCCAGCGGCAGCGGCGTCGCCAGGGCCGAGTTCGTCATGCGCAGGGCGCGGCAGGCCCGGGACATCGAGGAGCTGGCGCCGCTGACCGCGGACGTGGCGCGCGAGCTGAACACCGCCTGCGCCGCCGGGGAGACGGTGGTGATCGAGGGCAGCCAGGGCAGCCACCTGTCGCTCGCCCTGACTCCCGACTACCCCTTCTGCACCAGCGACAACTGCACCGCCGCAGCATTGGCCGACGACGCCGGTCTCAGCTGGCGGCACATCGGCGAGGTCGTGCTCGTCATCAAGGCGCTGCCGAGCCGGGTCGGAGCCGGCCCGCTGCCGCTGCAGCTGCCGGAGGCCGCGGTGGAAGAGCGGGGGATCGTCGAACACGGGGTCACCAGCGGCAGGCGCCGGCGCAAGGCCGCGGGCATCTCGTGGGAGCACCTCGAGGAGGCGGTCATGCTCAACGGCCCGACCGCGGTAGCGCTGACCTTCTGCGACCACTTCGACCGCGCCGTCGAGGGCGCGTGCTGCGCGGCCGGACTGACCCCTCCGGTCCGGGGGCTGATCGCGGAGATCGAGCGGCGCTGTAACGTTCCGGTGACGTTGTGCGACTGCGGGCGCTACTTCGAGAACCTGTTCGAGCTGCACTAGCGGCCTTGGAGAATCAGTGGCTGCGTGCCCGGGAATCCCCGGCGAAGGACGGTGCTGCCGGGAACCGACCCACCCCCCGGACCGATACAGCAACAAGAACTCCTGGCCAGATCCGCCCGGTCCCCACGATCTGTTGGCGATCCGTCGCCCAGGAACCACCCCGTTATGGAACGGTCTCAGGATCCTGGGAGGCAGTCCTCGCCGGCAGCGGCCCCCAGCGCGACAGGTATTCCGCCATTGCTTCCTGCAGGCCGGTATTGCCGCGCTTGACGGCGCCGTCGCGGACGATAGCGGCCTTGCGGATCAGGGTGTCGCGCGCCGCTGCCCGCTCTTCGGCCGACAACGGCGCGGTCGCGTCCGCCAGCAGGCGGTCGAGGGCGCGGACGCGAAACCGGTCCATGGCCGGGTGCGCCCGCGACAGCTGGTCTGCGTGACCTCCGTACTTGACGGTGAGCTTCTGCTCGAGGTAGACCACCTCGAAGCGGCAGGTCAGCCTGAGAAACAGCTCGTAGTCCTCGCAGGCCGGCAGCGATTCGTCGAACAGGCCGATGGCGTCGAAAACCGAGCGCCGCAGCAGGAGGGAGGAGGGGGAGATGATGCACCGCGGCAGGGCGTGCTGGAAGATGCGGCCGCCCTGCTTGGCGTGGTGCTTGTGCGGGTTCACGCGCACGCCGTTGCGGATCCAGATCTCGTCGGTGTGGCAGACCGCCAAGCCGCTTTCCGCGAGGGCCGCCATCTGTACTTCGAGCTTCTCCGGCATCCACTCGTCGTCGGAATCGAGCAAGGCGATCCAGTCTCCGCGAGCCGCCTCGATAGCGGTGTTGCGCGCCGCGGACACCCCCGAGTTGATCCGGTGCCGCAGCCGCCGCAGCGGCGCTTCCTTCCATTCGGATCCGAGGTACTCCCAGGTAGCATCCGTCGAGGCGTCGTCGACGACGATGATCTCGTAGTCGGTGAAGGTCTGGGCCGATACCGATTCCAGGGCCCGGGCCACGAGCTCCCTGCGGTTGAACACCGGAACGACGACGGAAACGGAGGTCACTTGCGAAGCTGGTGCCTGCGCGCGCCGAACACTGGCAGTCCCCGAGCGACCGCTCAGTTGCCCGCGAACGCATCCCGTCCGGCGACGAGGGCTTCGATCTTGCGGTCGGCCACCGACCGCTTGAGCATCCACAGGCCGCAGTCCGGGTTGACGAAGGCGATGCGCTCCTCGCCGACCGCCGCAGCCGCCTCCTCGATGCGGGCGGCGATGAGGTCGGCGCTCTCGACGACGGTCGACTTGATGTCGACGACCCCGAGGCCGAAGCGGATTTTCGGGTCGACCCGCCCGAGGTGGGGGAGCTCGCAATTGCCGCGGTGGGCGAGCTCGAGCAGCACGTGGTCGCAGTGCAGGCTGCTCAGGTAGTCGACAAGCTGCTCCCAGGTTCCCTTCTGGATCGACTGGCCGCCGTAGTTGCCGAAGCAGAGGTGCACGGCCGGCGTCTTCGGCACCGCGTCGAGGATGCGGTTGATCCCTTCGAGCGCCCACCTCCACTCCTGCGGATGACCCGGGAGGTTGGCCTCGTCCACCTGGACCACGTCGGCGTCGATCTCCGCAACCTGGCCGGCGAGGACTTCGGCCAGGGCCAGACACAGCTCCGGGGTCGAGCGGTAATGCCGGTCGAGAAGGGTCTTGGCCAGCATGTGGGGCCCGGTCAGGGTGAACTTCAGGGGGCGGGCGGTGAGGCCGCGGGCGAGCCGGAAATCCCCCGGCAGGTCGAGGGTGCCCTCGGCCAGCGGGCCCTCGACGACGGCGCTGGGCCGGGCGCGATACGACATTCCTTCATTCCTGCGAAATTCCGCGGCGTCGGCCCGGGTGATCTCGCCGCGCACGTTCTCCAGCGGCCGCACGAAGTAATCGATCATGCCGTTGGTTTCCGGGTGGTTGACGTCGAAACGGGAGAGCTCGCCGTCGGCGACTACGTCGATGCCGGCGAGCTCCTGAGTCTTGAGAACGACGGCCATGGCGTCCGCGAGCGCCTGCCTCGACGGCATCGCCGCCAGCCAGTCCGGGATCGGGTAACTGCCCACAACCGTAGTCTTCATGATCCGTTCTTCCTCCGCCATCAGCTTTCCGGCTCAGCCCTGTGTACGCCTTTTTTCCGCCTCCTCAAGGGCATCGAAGAGGATTCCGGTGGTAATCACCTCGGGCAGTACCAGGGGGGCATCGATGCGGCCGCCGGGGAAAATCACGTAGAGCGGGACTCCCGAGCGCCCGAAGGCCCTCAACAGGCCGGCGATCTCCGGATTGCGGTTCGTCCAGTCGGCGCGCACGAGGGCGACGTCCAGCCGCGAGAACCGGTCGCGCACCTCCTCGGTGTCGAGCACCGCCCGTTTGTTGACCTTGCAGGTCCAGCACCACTCCGCGGTGAAATCGATGAAGACGTGGCGGCCCGCGGCTACCTGGGCTTCCACCTCGTTTTGCGAAAAATCGAGCCACCCGGCCGACTCCGTGGCGGACGCCTCGGTAAGCTGCCGTTCCGCGGCCAGCAGGGGGTGCAGAAAAACCGCGTAGGAGGCCAGGATTACGGCCGCTGCAGCCACCCAGGCGCCGGCCCGCTGCCTCCCCGAGCTGCGCAGGTCGATCCACTGCCCCGGGATCCACGCCGCCATCGCCAGGGCCAGCAGGAAGGCGGCGGTCCATATCACCGCTTCAACGCCGAGCTGCTTGCCGAGCACCCACAGCAGCCACAGCGCCGTGGCCGCCAGCAGGAACCCCATCAGCTGCTTGAAGCGCTCCATCCAGGGACCGGGCCGCGGCAGGAAGCGGAGCCAGCCCGGCTCCACCGCGAGCAGGACGTACGGAAGCGCCATTCCCAGTCCGGTCACCAGGAAGATCCCCACGGTGACCCCGGCGCTCTGGCTGAAGGCAAACCCGAGGGCAGTGCCCAGAAAGGGGGCGGTGCAGGGGGTCGCCAGGATCGTCGCGAGGACGCCGTTGAAAAAGTTGCCGGCGAGCCCCTCCCCGTCTGCGAGTCCCCCGAGATTCCCCTGCCCTACGGCGATGCGCACGGTTATCAGGCCGAACAGGCTCAGGCTCAACAGGAACACCAGGGCGCAGAGGAAGATGACGAACGCCGGCGACTGGAACTGGAATCCCCAGCCGATCTGGTCCCCACCCGACTTCAGCAGCAGGACCGCGGCGGCGAGACCGAGGAAGGTCGCCACCACTCCTGCCGAGAACGCCAGCCCGAGCTGCCGGGCGCGGGCGCGCGACTCGCCGGCCTGCGACACGAACCCCAGCACCTTCAGCGAGATCACCGGAAAGACGCAGGGCATCAGGTTGAGGATCAGCCCGCCGATCAGGGCGAAGAACAGGTACGCAGGAAGAGAGTCCGCCGCGGAAGGCTGGGCGCCGGTGAACTCCAGTGCCGACAGGCCGGTTCGGCGGCCGGCCGCGAGATCGAGAGTGACGGTCTTGTATGAGGGGCGCCGATCCCCGGGCCTCTCGTACACCACCACTCCCATCAACTCGCCAGGCCTTTCCTCTCCCTCGAGGTACAGGTTCAGCCGCAGATGCACCTGGGAAGTGGTGGAATCGAGGCGGCGCGAAGGGGGATCGAGCCAGAAACCCTCCCCTTCGATCGGGTAGAAGTCCGGGGTGGCGCCGTCGACTGCGACATCCCCTCCCTGCGGGGTGATGGTCAGGGCCACCGTTTCCCCGCCCTCCGGCCCGTCTTCGACCCGGTGCTGCAGGCGCACCGGCTCGGCCGGGCCCTCCCAGGGCAAGGGAAAGAGCTGGCGGTGCCGTTCGAAGAGATCCTCGTTGGCGGCTGACCCGGCACCGGCAAGCGGCAGCATCAGAGTCAGCAGGGTGTCGCCGGGGATGCAAAGCTCGCGGCAGACCAGCCAGCCTACCTCGGCGGCGATGGCGAGGGAATCCGCGGCCTGCGGTACCCCGCTGACCTCGGCGCTGAGCATGGTCTCGCCGGCGTACCCGTACACGACCAGGCCCTGCTCGTCGTATTTCTGCGGCACCTCCCAGCGCAGTTCCCCCGCCTGCAGTCCCGGCGGCAGCCTCCAGTCGACACGGCTCGGCGCTCCCGCGGAGCCGGCGTAGCGCCAGTAGGTGTGCCACCCCTCGTCGATCTCGAGTCTCACCCCGAGCTCGAACGGCTCCCCCGCCCGTACCGATGCGCGGCTGGCGACCAGCTCCGCCCGCACCGGGTGGCGGTCGGGTTCGATCCCCTCGGCGGCGGAAAACAAGCCCGCCAGTACGGCTACTGCGGCAACGGGAATAGCAGATTTTTTCACGAGAACCCCTCCCATGCCAAGTGTGCCCGGACGGTCTCCTGATCGAGCTCCACCCCAAATCCCGGGCCCTCCGGCAGACGCATGAAACCGCCTTCGATGCGCTCCGGAGGCGCAATCAGCTGCTCGCGCCACGGCACCTCGCCGAAGGCGTACTCCAGGATCAGGAAGTTCCGGATCGACGCGGCCAGGTGGACCCCGGCGATCGTCGACACCGGTCCGGCCGGACTGTGCGGAGCCACCGGAATGTTCCGCGTCTCCGCCAGGGCGGCGATGCGCCGGCACTCGCTGATGCCGCCGGCATGCTTGACGTCCGGCATGATGACGTCGACCGCTCCCTGACTGACGTATTCCCAGAACCCCTCGCGCCCGAAGAACCCCTCCCCTCCGGCGAGGGTCAGCCCGGAGGACTCGCGCAGCGAGCGCATCTCCCCGACCTGGTCTCGCGGCAGCGGTTCCTCGAACCAGTAGAGGTCGAGAGCGCGCACCTTTTCGGCGACCTTGCGCGCCAGCGCGAGGTTGAAACGGCAGTGGCAGTCAACGAGCAGATCGACCCCGGGACCGACCGCTTCCCGGGAGGCGGCTATACGGGCAACGCCGAGATCGAGGTCCTCCTCCACTCCGTCGCGGTCGAGCCGGTCGTGCCTGATCTCGTCGAACGGGGTGCACTTGACGGCGCGGAAGCCGGCCTCGACCGCCGCCCCGGCCGCCCGCGCGAACCCCTCGACCGAGCGGTCGCGGGTACCGCGGTTGAGGTTGGCGTAGAGCCGCACTCGCTCGCGTCGCCTGCCCCCCAGCAGGCGCCAGACCGGAACCTCGAGCGCCTTCCCGGCGATATCCCAAAGCGCCTGATCGATGGCGCTCACCGCGGTCGCAGCTACCCGTCCGGCGCCGTCTGCGAAAATGTCGCTCGAGCGCGTCAGCCGTTCCCAGATCACCTCGGGCTGGGTCGGGTCGGCGCCGGCGAGCCGCTCCCCGAGCTGCAGGAGGTTCTCCTTAACGAGGCGATCGTTGCCGCTCTGGCTCGCCTCGCCGATTCCCGTCAACCCGGCGTCGGTCCGCACCTCGACGAGGATCCAGTTGCCGCGGCGTGAGGCCTCGACCTCGAGAACACGGACTCCGGTAATCTTCACCAGTCGCACCTTCCGGAAGTCGGCATGTCAATCCATCCCTTTCTGAAGCTGCGAAGGCGGGGCGATGGCAGCACCCGGATGGCAGGGGGGCAATCTATCGAAACAGAAGGCGGCGAGAGCGAGGGGACGGGAGCGTTTCCGAACAGGAAGGAGGATGCACCCGGGTTCAGGTATGCCGCGGTGGTCCACCCGGTCGAAGGTGCCGTACCATCTGCCCGGCCAAATGGAGTCTTTTCGCCTGAAATCAGCACAAGGGCCGGATGAGGTCGTTTCGCCGGAAGAAGGGCGGGATCCGCTTTACCCGGAATTTCATGTCAGCGGAGTTCGATGCGGGCTCCGAGGGCGATCAGGTCGTCGAAGAAGGCCGGGTAGGACTTGGCGACGGTGTCGGCGTCGGCGAGGGTCAACCCCCTGCGGCAGCGCAGGCCCAGCACCGCCAGCATCTGCGCGACGCGGTGATCCTCGTGGGTGTCTACCTCGAATCCCCCTTCGTAGCCACCGGGGTTCCCCCTGACGACGATCTCAGAGGCCCCCTCTTCGCAGTCGACGCCGATCCGCTGCAGCTCCCGCACCGGGACGGAGATGCGGTCGCACTCCTTCAGGCGCAGGTTGCCGACGCCGAACACGCGGGTCTCACCCGACGCCAGAGCCGCCATCGGCAGCAGCGCCAGGACCATGTCGGTGGCGGTGTCGCCGTCGAACTCGATTCCGCGCAGGCCCAGGTGCTTCCCGGTCTTCACGGTGCGGCCGTCGTACTGCACGCCGACCCCGAAACCGCGCAGCACCTCGATGATGGCGCGCTCCCCCTGCCGGTCTTCGAAGAGGCGCTCGACGGCGATCTCGCTGTCGGTGACGGCGGCGGCGGCCAGCACCGCCGCCGCCGAGGGATAGTCCCCGTTCACGGAGTACTCTCCCGGCCGGTACTGCTGCCCGCCGGGAATCTCGAAGCGCATGAGATCCTCCCGAGCGGCGATTTCGATGCCTGCTGCCGCCAGCACTTCCAGCGTGGTCCGCACCAGGGGCTTCGAAACCAGCTTGTCGACGACCTCGATCACGACCTCCTCGCCGATCAACGGCGCCAGGAACAGCAGCGCGCTCAGGAACTGAGAGCTCAGGGCTCCGCTGACCTGCACCCTGCCGCCGCGCAGGCGGCCGCCGCGGATCGTGACCGGCAGCATTCCCTGGTCCGACTGCGAACGCGCCCCGAGCTGCGCGAGCGCTGCCAGCAGGTCTCCGTGCGGCCGCTGTCCGAGCGATCCTGCGTAGTCGGTTTCGAAGCGGACCTCGGGGAGCAGGGACCCGATCGCCATCAGGAAGCGGGTGACGGCGCCGGCATTGCCGGCATTCAGGGTGCCGGCCTGGCGGGGGTGCTTGCCGAATCCGCGGATGCGCAGGTGCCGGCGCCCTTCGCCGTCCGCCTCTTCCTCGATTCCCGCGCCCAGGGCCCGCAGGCATCTCAGAAGCGCCTCGGAATCCTCGCTGCGGGCGGGGAAATAAACGCGGCTCTCCCCCTCGGCCAGGGCCGCGGCCAGCAGGTAGCGGGTCGTGTAGTTCTTCGACGACGGGGGATTCAGTGTTCCCCTCAGCGTTTCGGTGTAGCGGACGTGCGCCTTCATTCCGCGGCTTTCCTCGCCCCCCTTCAGAACTGCCCGGAGCGCACTTCGTATTGCGTCGGCTTTCCGAGGCTGCACCCGCCCCGGGCGACCCAGCGGGCCGTCCACCGGATCATCGTTTCCACCGGAATCTCCGGGGGCCCCAGTAGCTCGATCAGCCTGCCGGCATTGCCGAGAAGGGAGGTCTCGGCTTCGCTGCCGGCGAACACCGGCTGTCGCCCCATCTCGGCCCCCGCCGCGGCGGCGATGGCGCGCACCGACAGCACCGCCGGTCCGGTCATGTTGATGACCTCCGGCGGGTGGGAGCAGAGCGGAAAGGAGCGCGCCAGCCAGGCGATGGCGTCCCCCTGCCAGATCTGGTTGACGTGCCCCGTCGTCAGGTCGACCGGCTCGCCGGCGTGCACGCGCTCGGCTATGTCGCGGATTATGCCGTAGCGCAGCTCGGTCGCGTAGAAGAGACGCACCGTGAGCAGCGCGGTGCCGTATTTCAATGCCGCGTACTCGGCGAGGCGCTCTCCCCCCAGGCGCGACTGCGCGTACTCCCCGACCGGGCCGACCGGGTCTGTTTCCCTGGAGCCGCCGCCCCCGGCCTCGGTGAACGGGTACACGTTGCCGCTGCTCAGGTAGATTACGCGGGCGTCGCGATAGCGCGAGACGACGCCGCCCGGCAGCTCGGCGTTGACCGCCCAGGTCGCCGCGGGGTCCCCCGTGGAGCCGAACTTGTGGCCGGCGAGCAGGAGCACCTGCCCGGCATCGGGCAGCGACTGCAGGGATCCCTCCTCCATCAGGTCCGCGGCAATCGTCCCGACTCCGACGCCCCCGAGATATTCCCGCAGACCCGGTTGGTAAAAGCGGGACACGGCGATCACTTCCGCCCCGGCCCTGACGAGCAGCTCGGCCAGGGTCGGCCCCATCTTGCCGCCGGCGCCGAGTACCATCACCGGCCCGTCGAGAGCGGCCGCGGCCCGCACCACCGCGGGGGCCGGTGCCGTCAGCTGCCCGATCAGCTGCTCCTCCGTTTCAATCCCGGTCTGGTCGATGGCCAGCATTATCCCTTCCGAATTGTTGGGCCATTCGCGCTCCGTTACCTTCGTCTCCAAGTAAGGTACAGCCTTTGCCCGATGCCGGAATCCATGCCGGAACAGCGACCCAGACGCAGCGCCCCCGACCTCGACCTCTTCGCCGCGGGACGCCGCGAACAGCTAGAGCACGAACAGCCGCTGGCGGCGCGCCTGCGCCCCGCGGCGCTCGACGACTTCGTCGGCCAGGAGCACATCCTCGGGCGCGGACGGCTGCTGCGCCGCGCCATCCAGGCCGACCAGCTCTCCTCTCTCATCTTCTACGGCCCACCGGGAACCGGCAAGACCACCCTCGCCCATGTCATCGCCAACACTACGCGCTCCCATTTCATCACCATCAACGCCGTGCTCGCAGGGGTCGCCGACATCCGGCAGGCTATCGACGAGGCCAAGGACCTCCGCCACCTGCACGGCCAGCGCACCATCCTCTTCATCGACGAGGTCCACCGCTTCAACAAGGCCCAGCAGGACGCGCTCCTGCCCTGGGTCGAGAATGGCACCGTCATCCTGATCGGGGCCACCACGGAAAACCCGTACTTCGCCGTCAACAGGCCGCTGGTCTCCCGCAGCCGCCTGTTCCAGCTCAAGTCCCTGACCGAGAGCGACCTCGACGCGGTGGCGCGCAACGCCCTGACCGATCCCCGCGGGTACGGAGGCCTCGAGGGCCTGACCGTTGACGACGACGCCCTTGCCCATCTCGTCGACGTCGCCAACGGCGACGCCCGGGCGCTGCTCAACGCCCTCGAGCTCGCCGTCGAGACTACCGCCCCGAGCGACGGCCGCGTGCACATCAATCTCGCCGTCGCCGAAGAGTCGATCCAGAGGCGGGCGGTTCTCTACGACAAGGAAGGGGACTACCACTTCGACTCGATCAGCGCCTTCATCAAGTCGATGCGGGGTTCCGACCCGGACGCCACCTTGTACTGGCTCGCCCGCATGGTCTACGCCGGGGAGGACCCGCGATTCCTCTTTCGCCGCATGATCATCTTCGCCAGCGAGGACGTCGGCATCGCCGACCCGGGCGCCTTGCCGCTGGTCGTCGCCGCGGCCGAGGCCTTCGACCGGGTAGGCCTGCCCGAAGGCCGCTTCGCCTTGTCTCAGGCGGCGCTGCACCTGGCGACCGCTCCCAAGAGCAACTCCTCCATGGCCTTCTTCGACGCCCTCGCCGCGGTCGAGAAGGAGCGCGAAGACGAGGTCCCCAACCATCTCAAGGACGCCAATCGAGACAGCGAGGGATTCGGCCACGGGGAGGGCTACCTCTACCCGCACGCCTACCGCGACCACTGGGTCGCCCAGCAGTACCTGCCCGCCAATCTCCAGGGACGCGTCTTCTACCAGCCCTCCGACCAGGGGCACGAAGCGGCAATCCGCACCTCGGTGGTGCGGCGCCGGGAGCTACAGCTCGCCGCGGTTATGGAGAGCGGCAGTCCCGACCTGCCGGCGCCCGAACACCTGTCCCATTCGCCCGCGGACAGCGCCCGCGACCAGTGGCTGGAACGCGCCGGAGGCGAGACCGGCGCCCTCAACGGCCATCTTCGGGAAGCGGTCTTCCACTCCCTCGGACTCGAGCGCCACGACAGGGTCCTCGACCTGGCAGCCGGCTCCGGCTTGCTGACCTGGGAGGCTTTGCGCCGGGTCCCCGAGGGAACGGTATGGTCGGTCTGCATCGACGCCCCTTCCGCGGTGGGTCTGCGAGAGCTGGCCGCCGCCCACTTGGAAGAGCTGGATCGTCCACATGTTCTCGAGGCCGCCATCGAGGACCTCGGCCCTGCCCTCGAAGCCGCGGACCCCGGCATCCGCTTCGAGGCGATCATCGGCCGCAACGCCGCCGGTTTCTCGGGGGATAAGGAGAAGATCGCCCGCCAGCTTCGCGGCCTCGCCGCGCCGGGGTGCCGGCTGCGGCTGTGGGAGGTGGTGCAGCGGCGGGCCCAGCGCCTGTGTCGGCTAGTCGATCTCGGCGAGCTGGAAGAGGGGTTGAGGGAGCGCGTGGTCAGCGCCGAAAAGGCGATTTACGACGACCCCGACAACCCGCGGGTCAACTGGGTGGAGGGCGACCTGAAACGGCTGCTGCAGGAGGCGGGGTTCGAGACGGTGGAGTGGGCGACCGAAGAGCGGACGACAGTGCGGCGGATCGCAATGCGGCAACTCGGCCACTGGTTCAACCCGGGCGGGGAGAAACACCCGACCTTTGCGCGCTATCTGCACCGGCAGCTCGACAACGCCTCGTTGCGGCTGGTGCGGGGCCTGTTCGAGCGCCAGCTCAACGGGCGCAAGGTGCACTGGACTACGGCCTATACGCTTTTTTCCGCGGTCGCCCCGTAACTGGGACCTCAGATCAGGTCGCCGAAGCGATGTTCGAAAAACCGTGTGAACTGTTGCGGCAGCAGCGGCAGCAGGCGGGCGCTGATGGCCAACATCCCCGGGGCAACCACGCTCTCCTGCAGCCAGCCGACCCCCTTCGGCAGGTAGCGGCCGATCAGCAGCACGGCCGCGAGCAGAACCTGCAGCCCGACCAGCACTCCGAAAACCCCTCCGAGCAGGCGGTCGATCCATCCCAGGAACAGGGCGTGCACCGCCTTGCGCAGCAGCCGGGAGACGACGTTCACGCTGAGGGCGATCGAGGCGAACACGAGGGCGAAGCTGGCCGCGAACCGGAGCCGGGGCATTTCGAAGTCCGGCAGCAGCGGCAGGGCGGCGTCCTGGAGATGGAGTCCGCCGAGAAGACCGAGGCCTATGGCCAGGAACGTCGCCAACTGGAGGATGAGCCCCTGCCGATAGCCGCGGAAGCCGAGGAGGGCGACCAGCCCCAGGGCGGTCCAGTCCAGCCAGTGGATGCCGCTGATCACGGTATCCGGTTGCTCCTGCCTTGGGAGCGATTTAGATTACGACCCTTCATTCTGGAGCCTCTTACTGTATATCCGCATCAAGCCGGCCAGGAAGCCGGTGGCAGAGCAGATTCCCGTGCTTGAGCCCTTGCCCGCAAAGCTACTTTCACACTTCCAGCCCGACAACGTCGAGTGATTTCGAGCCCATGATCAGGACACGGATTTTGTTCGCCCTGGCCTCGATGGCCTTGGGGATCGGCTGCACGACAACCGAGCAGGAAGTCGCTGAACAGATCGAGGTTCTCGCCGCCAACCAGATCGATTCGGAAGGCTGGAACCAGGCGGTCGACGAGCTGGTCGCCATCGGGCGCCCCGCGGCGCGCCAGCTGATGGTTCTTCTCGACCCCGCGAAATACAAGGGCAAGGACTACCGGGAATTCCGCGCCGAGATCGAGCAGACGCGAACCGGCGCCACGGTCGTGTTGGGGCGCATCAAACACAAGGCTGCGTCGGCACAGATTCACCCCCGGACCGCGGCGGGGACATACACCTTCGCCGAGCGGGTCGCCAGTCTCAGGGCGGTCGGGGAACTGGGGTACAACCAGCCGGCGGTCACGGCCCTGAAGGCGCTCTTCGAAGCCGAAGGGGATCCGGTCATCCGCCTCTACACGGCGATGGCCCTGGTGAAGATGAACGAAGCTTCCGGCGCCGGAGTAGTGCACGCCGCCCTCGCCACCGAGACCGACCCCGCGCTCGCGAAGATCGCCATCGAGGAGTTGCGCCGGACCAACTATTTCGGGGTTCCCCTTCTGGTCGAGCTGTTCGCCTCCGGCAGCCCGTACCGCGAGGAGATCTCCTCTTCCTTGAGCGTCGTGGAGGAACGCCTGCTGCTACAGCTGGAATCCGACGATCCGGACATCCGCATGCGCTCGGCGCAGGCCCTCGGCAACGTCGGCAATCCCGGGGCAATAGGCGCTCTTTCCAGGCTTCTCGACGATCCGAGCAACCTCGTCCGCTTCAACGCCTCGGCCTCGATGTCACGGCTCGGTGACGAGGGCGGAACCGATTTCCTCTTTGCCTCGATGGGCAGCACCGATCCCATCCTGCGCGTCAACGCGGTGAAATCGCTGATCGAAGTGCAACGCAGCTCCGGGGCGGTCGAGGAGCGCCTGATCGCAACCTTGTCGGACGACGAACAGCTCGCCCGCTCCGGGGCGGCCCAGGTCCTCGGCCAGGCCCGGGTTCTCGCCGCGGTCCCGCAACTTCGCGACGCGGTTTCCGACAGCTCTTCGGAAGTCCGCTACAACGCAGTAATCGCCCTCGGCAGGATCGCTACTCCGGAGGCTCGCGAGCAGCTCGCCTCCCTGGTCGACGACGACGATGCCACCGTCGCCTACTACGCCGAATGGGCCCTCGGGCAGCTCGGAGGTTCCTCATGATCTCCGCCACCCTCGCGAACTGCCGCCTGTTCTTTCTGATCGCCTTCTGCGTTCCCGCGACCGCCTTTGCCGATGCCGCGGCGACGTTGCTGATACACCAGGCCCTGGGCAAGGAGCTCTCCGGCCGCCGCCGGGGAAACGTCGAGCTGATGGCCTCTGCGTACGACGAAAAGCGGTTCGTCGTCTACGACGGAGGCGGACGGATCGACCCTGTCGGCTGGAGGGTCGTGCACGAGTCCGCCTCAGATTACGCCCGGGCGCTGGAGGAAGATCTGCGGGCCAGCAAGTACGACATCCAGCGCACCTACCTGCTGGTCAACGTCCTCGGGGGCAGGGCCTTCGTCGCCGTCGTCGACTCGGGCTCCGTCAGCGAACGCGCTTCCGGTACCGCCAGCCAGTACTGGGTCAACGACCTGTGGTTTTTCGAGAAGCGGGACGAGGAATGGTTCGCCACCGGTTTCATCCACGATATCGGCGACAGCACCGCCGGCCGCTTTGCCGGCGACGCTGGGGTGGACGCGGAACTGGAGGAGTTCCTCAAGGAAGAGGCCCAGGGTTGGCGTGACGGCAGCTCCGGATCCCTTTCTGGAGTTTACGACGACAAGATCACCGTCGTCGACGCCTATGGCCTGATCACCCCGGCTTCGTGGATCGTCGTGTTCAGCGGCGAGAAAGTCTGGAAGGAGTGGCTCGACAACCGGCTCGAGCTGACGACCTACGACATCGAGCGCGAGATCGTCCACACCAGCATGGGCGCTTCCGGCACCGAGGCCCTCGCCGTCGCCCGCGAGAAGGTCACCGTAGGCCACACCCTGGGGGATGCGACCCACTCGGCCGACCGCCACGTTCTGTGGACCCTGAGCAAACGGGGAGGCAGCTGGCGGGTGACCAACCTGTTCTGGCACCTGCGCCGCCCGAACTAGTGCCCTGCCCACCTCCGAGGATCCCTCCTCGAAGGGGTCCGTGCTCCAGGGAAGCAGCAACCATCCCGGAAAACTCGGGTCCGTGCCGGGACAAGGCAGCTGCTCTCCTATCCGGTACAGGCTGCAGAAACGACGTCGCCGCGGTGAAAGAGGAGATCGTCAGCATGCCCACCGCCACCCTCCTCACGACCGTAACGACCGTAACGACCGTAATCGACCCCGACGCCGGAGCTGCAACCCGGCCAGTGCGCTGCTGAACCCGTGGAAAAGCTCGGTTGGCTGTTGCTTTTCATTCTGGGGTACTGGGCATACTGCATTTTCTGGGGGTTGAAGGGTGCCCGCCAGGCGCGCACCGCCAGCGACTACTTCATAGCCGGCCGCAGCATCGGGTTATGGGTTTTCGTCCTCGCCGCCACGGCCACCTCCTTCAGCGGCTGGACCTTCGTCGGCCATCCCGGCACGATCTACGGCGTCGGCCTTCCCTACGCCTTCGCCTCCTTCTACGCGATAACGATCCCGCTCACCGGCGTGATCTTCCTCAAGCGGCAGTGGCTTCTCGGCAAACGCTACGGGTATATCACCCCGGGGGAGATGTTCAGCGACTACTACCGCAGCGACTGGATGCGGGTGCTCACCGTCGTCGTCGCCATGGTCTTCTCGGTGCCGTACCTGGGAATCCAGCTGCGTGCCTCCGGAATCCTGTTCAAACGCCTCGTCGAGGGCACCGCCCTCGAAGCCACCGTAATCGGCAATATCGAGGGGGGGGCGATCCTGCTGTCGATCGTCGTCTTCCTCTACGTCGCCTCCGGAGGCCTGCGCTCGGTCGCCTACGTCGACTGCGCCTAGTGCATCTTTCTCGCCCTCGGCATCGTCATCCTCGGCTTCGTCGCCCTCGACCTCGTGGGCGGCTGGGCAAACTTCGAACGCGGCCTCGCAGGCCTCGCCGCGCAAAGCCGCGACATGGTCGCCATTCCAACCCGGCCGGAGTCGGATTCGTTTCTCGAACGGGCCGGCACCATGTTCTGGGATCTCTCGGGCGGTCCCTGGACCGGGCTGATGATCATGACCTACATGTTCGCCCTGATGGGCATACAGTCGGCCCCTGCTTTTTCCATGTGGGCCTTTTCCAACCGCGATCCCCGGCCCTTTCCCTGGCAGCAGGTTTTCGCCTCCTCCGTCGTGATCGGCGCCATCCTCTTCTTCTTCACCGCCTTCCAGGGACTCGGCGGCGCCATCCTCGACCGCGGCTTACTGCCGGGAGTCGAAAGGCTCGGGATCCCGGTGAACGACGCCGGCAAACCGATCTCCGACTACCTCGTCCCCTACCTCATATCGACCCTGTCCGACGGCTTTCCCTGGCTCGTCGGGCTGCTCGCCGTCTGCGCCCTCGCCGCCATGCAGTCGACGGGGGCGGCTTACATGTCGACGGCGAGCGGCATCGTCACCCGGGATCTCTACCGCCACTTCCTCAACCGGGAAGCCTCGCACCGGACCCAGGTCCTGGTCGGCCGAATAACCGTCGCCGTCGTCATCACCCTCGCCCTGATTGTCGGGCTCGCCAGCGGCGACCTGCTCGTGCTTCTGGGGGGAGCCGCGGTCTCTTACGGTCTCCAGATGTGGCCGGCGCTTCTCGGCATCTGCTACATCCGCTTCTTCACCTCCGCCGGCGTGGTCTGCGGCCTGATCGGGGGTCTGCTCGCCGTCACCTTCACCTACGTGACCGAGCTCGGAGGCCTGATCGGCATCGGGCGCTACCCGCTGACGATCCACAGCGCCGGTTGGGGGATCCTCGTGAACCTGCTGTTGACGGTCGCGGTCAGTGCCTTCACGCAACCGAAAACCGCGGCCGAAGCAGAGCACCGCGACCGCTATCACCGCTTCATCGCGCAGCACACGGCGCTGCCGCCCGAAAAGCGGAAGTGGAGGCTTCCAGTCTGGGGTCTGGTGGTCGTCTGGTTCCTGTTCGCCATCGGGCCGTTCGCCGTACTCGGCAACCAGACCGACCCCGCCGAGTGGTCTTTCGGCATCCCCACCCTCTGGGTATGGCAGATCGCATGGTGGATTTGTGGCTGCGTGATGATCTATCTCCTCGCCTTCAAACTCGAGATGTCCACGGTGCCCGAGGGGGAGATAGAATCCCTGCCCTCCGACCGATAACCCACCAGTCACCGAATCGGCCTGTCTCGGGTGCATTGCTAAAAAACGGACCGAGCCCAATGGGTTGTCTGCGCCCATTGACGTACGGTCGATACCCACGGCCCGCTGGTTGGAAACTGGAGAATCCCGGAGCCATTCCTCCGGGATCGACGCCGCGCTAACCTGTGAATGGAATCACCCCCAGGAACACCATGGGACTGGTTCGTTATGCCGCCGCCCTGCTCGCCGGAATCGCGGTATCAGCGGCGCTGCCGGAAGCCGGGGAACAGAACGGCTGGAGTCTGTTTCCACCGCTGATCGCCATCCTCACCGCGGTCGCCACCGGCAGGCTTGCCCTGGGCCTGGCGACCGCCATCGTCGCCGCGGCCGCCATCAGCATGCCGGAAGCCGGGGGGTGGGACTTTCCCTTCGCCGTTCTCCAGCGCGCCGCCGTCGACTTCGTATGGGCACCGCTGAGGGAATCGTTCCAGCTCTACATACTCGCCTTCACGGCCACTCTGGTCGGCATGGTCCGGGTAGTCGTTCTGGCGGGGGGGACCCAGGGAATCGCCGAACTGCTTGCCCGGCGGGCGCAAGGGGCCCGCTCGGCGCGGCTGGCCGCTTTCCTGATGGGTATGGCGATCTTCTTCGACGACTACGCCAACACCCTCGTGGTGGGCACTACCATGCGCCCGATCTGCGACGGCTTCCGAGTGTCGCGCGAGAAGCTCGCCTACATCGTCGATTCCACCGCCGCCCCGGTGGCCGGCCTGGCGCTGATCAGCACCTGGATCGGGTACGAGGTCGGGCTGTTAGAAGAGGTGATGAAGGAGCTGGACACCGGGGTGTCGGGGTACGAGCTGTTCTTCCTCGCCCTGCCGTCGCGGTTCTACTGCTTCCTGTCCCTGGTCCTGGTCGCCTGTACCGTGCTGATGCGCCGCGACTACGGCCCCATGCTTGCGGCCGAGCGCCGCGCCGCGGCCTCGGGTGCCGTCCTGCGGCAGGGCGCACGGCCGATGACCGGCGAGAAGAGCGACTCCCTGAAGCCACCCGCAGGGGTGCAGCCTCACTGGGGGATCGCGGCCGTTCCCGTCGGTCTGGTGATTTTCGGGGTTCTCGGAGGCATGCAGTGGGATGCGTGGGATTCCCCTGCCGTCCAGGCAGCCCGAGGGGGGTTCTTTCTCGCCGACGGCGGCTACTGGATCGCCGTCTTCAGCAATGCCGCCGGTGCCCGGGTGATGTTCCTCGCCTCGATGGCGGGGACCGCCGCGGCCTGTGCAATCGCCCTCACTCGCCGCTCGCCGGCTGGCGCCCGCCCCCTGGGCGCTGCCCGCGTCGCCGTGGCCTGGATCGGAGGTATCGCCAGCTTCCGCCACGCCCTCGTCGTCCTCTTGCTGGCCTGGGCGATAAAGGAGGCCTGCCAGGCGGTCGGTACAGGCGCCTACCTGGTCTCGGCGCTGGGGAGTTCTCTGGCTCCCGGGCTCGTTCCGGTCGCGACCTTCCTGCTGGCCGCACTGGTGGCTTTTGCGATCGGGACCTCGTGGACGACGATGGCCATCCTGCTGCCCTCGATGCTGCCGCTCGCCTACGAGCTCGGGGGCATGCCGGTCGCCGTGCTCGCCGCCGCCGCCGTGCTCGACGGCGCAATTTTCGGCGACCACTGCTCTCCCATCAGCGACACCACCCTGCTTTCGAGCATAGCGGCGGCCTGCGACCACATGGATCACGTGCGCACGCAGATCCCCTATGCCCTGACTGCGATGGTCGCCGCCGCGGCCCTGGGGTACGCAGGGAGCGCGTACCTGTATTCTCCGTGGATCGGTCTGCTGCTGGGCGGATTGGTTGTCGGGGTTCTGGTGCGTCTGGCCGGCAGGGATCCAGAGGTTACCAGCTCGCCGTAGTGCGGTCGACGATCTCTTCGATCACCATGTCGAGCCCGGCTTCGACTGCGAAATCCCGCCCCTCCTCGTCGGGAAGCGCCGCGTCGTAGGTCCCCCACCCCTCCAGGCTATCGAGGTCGAGCAGCGAACTCTGGTCGCTGGTGCGCACCAGCTCGGCTTCGATCCAGACGCGAAACCGGTACTGTTCGGTCACTTCCTCGGCGGTGAAAGTGAACGGGCTGTCCTCCAGTGCCGCCAGCCTAAGCACCAGCAGGGCATCTGCGCTCTCCTCGTCGACAACACGCAGGCGGCCGTCGACTGTGAAGGCGTCGCTGATGCGCTCGCTGAGAGTCTCGGCGATCCGCTCCTCGGCGGTGTTGTTTTCAGCTACCGGGATGCCGACGCTGCGGATGCCGCCGACGAGCCCCGAGCTGGTCGAGTAGTGGGCGCAGGCGCCGAGTGAGGCGAGGGCGAAGCAGCAGGGGAGGACGGGGCTCGCGAAGCCGAGCCTCAGGCTCCAGGTTGTGATTCGGACTTCTCCGAGTCCGGGGAGGCTTCTTCCGGCGCCCGGGACTCGCCTTGCACCGGTTCGGCCGGGGCTTGATCGGCGCTCTCGGCGGTCGCCGCCGTCGCATAGGTCTTGGAGGGCAGATCCGGGGCCACCGGCTGCTCGGTGGCAGGGGACTCTGGCGGCTGTGGTCCCTGCTCCTCCCTAACCAGGCGGGCGCGGTCACCGATTTCGATCGGACGAACCTTCGGGCGTCCCGCGAGACCGGTGGCGCGCACCTGCATGCTGGCGCGGTCCCCCGCCGCAGAGCCGTAAGCTCCAAAGGAATGGCGCACCATCATGGTGCTGAGCGTGCCGGTGGTGTCGATCTCCTGTCTCAGCGGAGAACGCACTGTGCACATGCGCTCCTGCACGTGCTCGACCACCACCCGCGCCTTCACGACCTCCCAGTTACCGAGGCTCTCCCCCGAGTCCGGATCGGTGATCTCCTGCTGCTCGGCGACGATGGCGAACACCATGCCCTCGCTGACTCCCTGTCCAGAACCGACGTTGAGAACCAGAGTGGTATCGTCGGCGACGGCGGCGACTTTTGCTGAGATATTTTCCGGCATGACCGACTCAGACTGCCCGAACGGTTTTCACAGGTACATAAAAAACCCGGTCTGCTCGGGCGCAAGCCGGGTTCTCCACCGTCTGTCCGTGCTTATCCGCCTGCCGCGGCCGAGAGCCAGCCGGCCACGCGGTTGTCCTCGGGCCAGTCGAGAAGGAAATTCTCCGGATCGAGATAGCCGTTCCAGCCCCCGGTCTTACTGTTCTGGTAGCGCACGGCGTAATGCAGGTGCGGTCCCGTCGAGCGTCCCGTGTTGCCCATGGTACCGATCCTCTGACCTCTCTCAACCCAGTCCCCCTTCTTGACGAGCATCTTGTCGAGGTGGCCGTACTCGGTGCGAAAAGTTCCCTGAAGGGCGTAGACTTCACCGGAGTTGGTGGTCATTCTCAGGTCGTGCTTGATGACGATCACCTTTCCGAGACGGTTGTCGTGGTAGGAGTGGATGACTTCCCCGTCCGCGGTGGCGATGACGTTCGTACCCCTGCGCCCTGCCAGGTCCAGACCGAAGTGGCGAGCCTTGCGCCCCGTGAACGGATCGATCCGGGGACCGAACTTGGACGACTTCCACGCCAGCTCTTGCGGCACCGGGGAGATCGTCGGCAAGGCGCGACGCCCCTCCTCGCTCAGCCTGTAGTTCCTGGCGATCTGGTCGTAGCTGACTTCCTGAAAGCTCGCCTCCATCCGCAGCCGGAAGATGCGTCCCTTGATATCCTCGACAAGGGATCGTTTTCGGGCCGGCAGAAAGGCGAACTCCTCGGGCAGCTCCTCCACTCCGAACTCGCTAAAGCCGCCAATGCCACCCAGTCTCGCGTCCTCGGTGTCGAGCTCCATGTTGTGCAAGGCGCGGAGCCGGTAGTCGCTCTGTGCCAGCTCGGTCATCACCTCTTCGAGTCCGGTGACCTCCCTGCGCGTCTGCTGCAGCGCGGTGGCAAGCTGCAGGTTCTCGTAGCGCAGGTCGGCAACCATCGAGGACTGGTCGGCGCGCAGGTGATATCCCGACGCGTAATAGCCGAGGGCGCCGCAGATCAGCATCAGACCCGCAGCTCCGAGAAGAGGCGACGCAATCCTGAACTCCTTCACATGCCCGTCGTTGGGAGGAATCACGATGAAGGTGTATTTCTTGCGGGGCATACCTCGCTCAGGATTCTGGGAAACGCTCTACTGAATCGGTGGGCTGCGAAAAAGTGGATGGAGTGTGGGAACGAGGCGGGCAGTGCGTCCAGACGACATCCGGGTTCAATTCGATACTCGACTGAGGAACCAAATCAAACGCGAAATCGGAAAAATCATCTGGGCGCCGTTGAAAAACAGCGCTGTTTCGCACTGTCACCTGCTCGTGACAGGAATTTCCAAGGTAGCCACGGTATCCCTGAAAGTCAATCGCCGACCAACTCTCGGCCCTCCTGCGGGACGAAATCCGCGGCTATTGCCGTGTCCCGAAATAGTCCCTGGTCTACGCGACGAATTCCCTCCCGCGGCTGCATTGCGGCCCACAGGCCCCCTGTATACCTTTGTCGCAGGTGTTGTAAGTATCCGTAAAATCTGAACTAATGTCCTATCCCTTCAATTCCATGCCATTCGGCAGCCGATCGATTCCCGCTCGCTGCGTTGCCTTCGCTCCCCGTACACCCTCGGTACGACTCGCTCAGGAGCCTTTCGAGCCGGGTGCCTCGGCGGCCGAATTCCGGCAATCTACTTCCGGGACAGGACACTAAGGATACGGGATGGCATTCCGGACCGGGGTCGCTGCGGCGTTCGCAACTCACCTGCTGCTGGCTGGGTACGCCTTCGCGGAGGGGAGGGAGACCAAGGTGGGGGACCAGGTTCGGGACTATCTGCTCCCCGTGGTGAGGCACCTCAAGAAGTTCTACATCGACGAGGTTCCACCCGACTCGCTGATGCGCGCAGGAGTCGACGGCCTCTTCCGCGCCCTCGATCCGGGGTCCGACTTCACTTGGTCCGGGGAGGGCGGCAGCTGGCCCGATAACTTCACCCGTCTCGAGAGGATCGTTCACCACCTCGACCGCAAGGCGTTCTACACCGTCGGCGCCGACACCCTGGTCCGCTTCGGCATCGCCGGAATGATGTCGATGCTCGATCCGGACACGGTCTTCATGGAAATGATGAACCTCGACAACTTCCGCATCGACGTTAAGGGGGAATACGGAGGGGTCGGGTTCCGCATTCAGGTGATTCGCCCGGACAGCGCCATCGCCATCGCCTCGCTGCTGCACGAGAAGACGCCGGCGGCACTCGCCGGTGTGAAGTCGGGAGACATTATCATCGCCATCGACGACAGCTCCACCACACACATGTCGGCGAGCGATGCGGCGAGCCTCATGCGCGGCAAGGCCGGCACCCCGGTAACGCTGACTCTGCTTCGGGCTGGGGTCGAAGATCCTGTGGAGACCACCGTCATCCGCAAGAAAGTCCACATCGACGGGGTGTCGTATTCCACAATGTTCCCCGACTCCACCGGATACATACGGCTGCTCAAGTTCCAGCAACACTCCGCCAGCGAGGTCGACTCCGCCCTGGCAGGCCTCATCGGCCGGGGGATGAAGCGGCTGATACTCGACCTGCGCAGCAACAGCGGCGGTTACCTGCACGAAGCGGTGCGCGTCGCGGATCTGTTTCTGCCGAAGGACCACCTCGTGGTCTACACCGCCGGACGTGCTTTCGAGGACACGACGAAGTACTTCACAAGAAGCGATCCCAGTTTCGGGGAAGGGCCCCTGCTGCTTATGGTCGACCGCGGCTCGGCCAGCGCATCCGAGATCGTCTCGGGAGCCATGCAGGACTGGGACCGCGCCCTCGTCCTGGGCCAGCCGTCGGTGGGCAAGGGCTCGGTTCAGAAAACCCTCCCCATCGGCGAAAAAGCGGAGCTCAAGCTGACCGTGGCGGCATATTTCATTCCCAGCGGGCGCTCGATCGACAAACGCATGCGCAAGGACTCCACACTGGTCGCGCTTTCTGACAAGGAATTCAGAACCAGGCGCCAGGGACGCATCGTGCACGGGGCTGGAGGAATCACTCCCGACATTTCCTCGCCTGGTCGCACGCGCACGCCGCTTTTCGCCCAGCTGGAGGGTTATTGGACCCTGGACAGCAAGTTCTTTCGCTTCACCCGCGAGTACCCCGCAAAAAATCCGGGGCTGACCCGCGAGTTCGTCGCCGGAACTTCGGTCCTCGAGGAGTTCCGGGAGTACGTCGAAGCACAGGAGTTCTCCTATGTCAGCGAACTCGAGAGCAGGCTGCTGAACCTCGAGGAGAAGGTCGAGGAAGAGGAAGAACAGGACAGCCTGGACCAGCCCCTGCGCCGGCTGAAGAAGGAGATCGACAAGATCGAGGAGAAGCACTGGGAAGCCGACGCCGGGCTGATCAAATGGAGGCTGACCTTCGACATCCTTGAAAAGGCCTTCGGAATGAAGGCCGCCTATGCCTACGACGTAGCCGTCGATCCCCAGGTTCAGCTGGCCAGGGAAATCATCGTCGATCCCGAGCGCTACGAGAGCTACTTTCGCCGGATCGAGATCGGCCTGACCGACGAGGAGGCCATCGCCGCGGCTACGGATACCTCCGCACTCGAGGATAGGCCGGCGGACCTCGGGGTGCTCGAAGATCCGGTTACCAAATTCTGATTCGTATATTCTGGTTTGCCTTCGGCTGCTCCGACCGGGCCCGCTTCCTCGTCTGGAAGTCGGGCCTTTGTTTTTACCTGCCTGAAAACTACACAACTGGGCACTTATCCATGAATTCCTCGACAAATATTGCATATCTATGTTTTTCAACAAGTTACGCATGCAATCATGCATGCGTAACTTGCTGTCACGTCTGCCGGCCCACTATATTTTAAAAATCCCGGGACCCCGGGAACTGCCGGAAGCATCCGCCAAACAGACGCAACTAACTGTTTTTGATGATGATATGAAGAGCAAGGGCCGTTTACCTTCCTGGCTCAGGGTCAGAGCCCCCGGCAGCCCCAACTACCTCGATCTCAAGAGACTGGTAAAGGAGCTCAGGCTCAACACGGTGTGCGAAAGCGCCCAGTGTCCCAACATCGGGGATTGCTGGGGGAGTCGCACCGCGACCTTCATGATCCTGGGAGACATCTGCACCCGCAGCTGCGGCTTTTGCGCCATCCGCACCGGGCGTCCGCAAGGTCTCGACGAAGGGGAACCGCTGAGGGTCGCCCGCGCCATCTCCACCCTGGGCCTGAGGCACGCGGTGATCACCTCGGTCAACAGGGACGAGCTCCCCGATGGCGGCGCACGCATCTTCGCCAGAACCCTCGACGAGGTCCACCGCCTCTGCCGCGGTACCACGGTCGAGGTGCTGATACCGGATTTCCAGGGGAGTCCCGAAGCGCTGCAGACCGTGCTCGAGTCCGGTCCCGACATACTCAACCACAACATCGAAACCGCCCCGCGGCTGTATGGCTCCATGCGGCCGCAGGCGAAATACCGCCGCTCGCTCGAGCTTCTCGACCGCGCCCGCCGGCTCAGCCCGGCGCCGACGAAGTCGGGAATGATGCTCGGAGCCGGTGAGACTCGCCGGGAGACCGAGGATGTCATCGCCGATCTCGCCGCGGTCGGCTGCAGCATCCTCACTCTCGGCCAGTACCTCAGCCCCTCGAAGGGCCACCACCCGGTCGCCCGTTTCGTGCCTCCGAACGAATTCGTGGAACTCCGCGACTACGCGCTGAAGCTCGGCTTCCGCCACGTCGAATCCGGCCCCTTGGTGCGCAGCTCGTACCACGCCGAACGGCAGGTGAGCGGCTTCGAAATGGCCGCGGTCCGCCCCCTCTCCCCACAACCCGAAGATGCGGCTGGCGCAGCAGTCGTCTCGCCGCCGCGGCCATCAACCGGATGATACCCGAGTCATGCCCATAATCAACCTCGACAAGAAATCGCTCCCGCCGTACCTGCGCCGCAAGAAGATCGTCGTTCAGGGGGAATCGATCCGGGAGATTGACCCGGTGGGAGACGGCAGGAAGAACACCATCTACGCGGTCGTCACCTCGCGGAAGCGGCTGATCGTCAAGCAGGCGCACTCGCGGATCCAGCAGACCAAGGAGCGCATCTATCTCGACCGCAAGCGGATCTTCCATGAGAACGCCTGTATCGGCGTGCTCGCCGAGATCGTTCCCCCCGACTTCGTTCCCACCTCCCTTCTGCTGGACCGCAGCAATTTCATCCTCGTCACCACGGCCCCCCCCCGCGAGGCCCTGCTGTGGGAGAACGAGCTCCTGCGCGGGCGCGTCGACCTGCAAATCGCCGCCCAGTGCGGGGAGCTGCTCGCCACGGTTCACAACGACACGGTAAACGCGCGCGCCTTGAGGGAAATGTTCAATGACCGCAAGCCCTTCGAGCAGTTGCGCATCGCCCCTGCGTACGGCCGAATCGCCGAAGCATTTCCCGAGTACAAGAAGGTCATCGAGGATCAGTCCAAAGAGCTGTTGAAGGGCGGCAGGGTCATGGTGCTGGGCGACCTTCGCCCGCGCAACGTCTGGGTCAACAAGGGTTCGATCTACCTCATCGATTTCGCCACCGCCCATTTCGGGAGCCCGGAATTCGACCTCGCCTTCTACTGCAGCGACCTGTGTCTCAAGGCGATCATCAACAGCCCGCAGAAGGCCGCATACCTCGAGGCCATCAACGTCTTCTGGTTGTCCTATTTCAGCGTCGCCCGGTACGCTCGGCAGCCACAGGTCGAGCGCTCCGCGGTGAGGAACTTCGGCTGTCTGCTGCTCGCCAGGGCCCAAACCCCGCCGCTGGACATGGACCCCCCGACCCTTGACCTCACCCGGCGGATCGCGCAGAGCCTGCTGACCACCGAACTCGAAAAGATTGAGGACATCACCGAGTTCATCAATCGCACCCTTATTGATGGATAGGAACCCGCCCCGCGCCCAGCGCTTCGGCGCGGCGCTCGCGGCCGGGTTCGTCCTTTCCTGCTCACTTCCCACCCCCCGCCCGCTCTACCGCGCGGACCTGCCGGCGCCTGCCCGTGAGTTCCGCGGCGTATGGGTGGCGACGGTCGCCAACATCGACTGGCCGTCGGCCCCCGGCCTTCCGAGCCGCACCCAGCAGGCCGAAGCGATCGCCATCCTCCAGCGCTGCCGCGCCCTCAACTTCAACGCCGTGATCCTTCAGATCAGGTCGCAGTGCGACGTCATCTACCCCTCCGCCCTCGAGCCGTGGTCCTTCTTTCTCAGCGGCGAGCAGGGGCTCCCGCCGCAGCCGATCTACGATCCCCTGAGCTTCTGGGTCGACGAGGCGCACGCCCGCGGCCTCGAGCTCCACGCCTGGGTCAATCCGTTCCGCGCCAACCACCCCGGGCACAGGGGAAAACTGTCTCCCCGGTCGATCGTCTCGCGGCGCCCCGACCTCGCGCTCCGGCTCGGCGGCAAGGGCTACTACTGGCTCGACCCCGGGCGTCCCGAGGCGCGGGCGCACACCATGGCGGTCATCCTCGAGGTCGTCGAACACTACGACGTCGACGGCATCCACCTCGACGACTACTTCTACCCGTACCCCTCCTACAACGACGGCGCGGATTTTCCCGATGGGGACAGCTGGGCGGCCTATCGCGATTCCGGGGGCTCCCTGTCTCGGTCCGACTGGCGCCGCGGCAACGTCGACGATTTCGTCCGCGATCTCTACCGGGAAGTCAAACAGCGGCGGCCCGAGGTAAAGGTCGGCATCAGTCCGTTCGGCATCTGGAGGCCGGGGCATCCTCCCGGCACGGAAGGGGGAGTGGACCAGTACGAAACCCTCTTCGCCGACCCCCGCCTGTGGCTGCGGCAGGGGTGGCTGGATTACCTCGCCCCCCAACTGTACTGGCGGATCGCCGCCGAGGCCCGGAGCTTCCCTGCCCTGCTTTCCTGGTGGCGGGAGAACAACCTCCAAGGCCGCCACCTCTGGCCGGGCATGTTCACCAGCAGGGTGAGCCAGGGCAAGTGGCCTGCCAGGGAGGTGATCGACCAGATCGCGTTGGCTCGCGACATCCTCGAGAGCGACGGGCATCTGCACTTCAGCATGCGCGCCATCCAAGCCGAAAGTGGCCCCTCCCGGCAGCTGGCCACCTCGATCGGGGCCCGGCTCTACGCCCAGCCGGCGCTCGTTCCCCGCTGGACCTGGCTCGACTCCACCCCGCCGCCGCCTCCGGAGGTTGCCCCGATGGTACGGAACGGCAGCCGGGTCGAACTTTCATGGAAGCAGCCGGCCGGGGAAGACCCGTTTCTCTACGTGGTGTACTCGAAGGCGGGAACGAGCTGGACCTACCACATCCTTCCCGGCACCCGGACAGGCCACGAACTCGATCCCCGCGGGCTGTCGTGGTCGGGACCCGGGCGCGCAGAGCGCCGGGAGTTTGCGGTAAGCGCCGTCGACCGCCTGGGGAACGAGAGCAATCCGGTGATGGTCGCAGGACCGTCTCAGGCAATCCGCAGGGCGGTTCGAGCCCCGGCGCCTCAACGCAGGTGGGACTGAAAATCCTTGCTGCTCGACAGGACGTGGGCGCGCATGCGCTCGCGCGCAGCCTTGGCGTCCTTGTCGGCGAGGGCGTCGAACACCTCGTGATGCTGGGCAACCGAAAGGCGGGCCCTGCCCGCCGCCCGGGATGACGAGGTTTCCAGGCTCCCCTTGATCCACTCCTGCAGGTAGCCGCGGGTGGTGCGCACCAGGTTGTAGAGAATCGAGTTGTGGGCGGCGCGGGCGACCTCGAGGTGGAAGGCGACGTCGAACTCGAGGAACTCCCCCGGCCGCTCGATCTCCTTCTCCATTCCGCGCAGCGTCGCCGCGATCGCATCGAGGTTCTCCCCGGTTGCGCGCTCCGCGGCCCACGACGCCGTGTTGGACTCGAGCATGAGCCGCGTTTCTATGAGGTCGCCGACCTGCTTCGGGTCGAGGGCGAAGCCCCACTCGTAGGCGCGCCCGAGGTAGCTCTCGTTGTCCGCCACGAAGGTGCCGTCCCCGACGCGGCCGGTGAGGATGCCCATCACCGACAGCGACCGCAGGGCCTCGCGGACCGAGGTTCTCCCGACCGCGAAGCGACCACACAGCTCCCGCTCGGACGGCAGCCGGTCCCCCGGTTTGAGCACGTTGCGCGAAATCAGGTCGATGATCTGATCGACGATGGCCTCGCTGACCGAGCTTTTCGGGACCGGCCGCAGCAACTCCGCTCCTTCCGCGGCTCCCGCCCTCCCTCGGCTCGTTTCACCTGAACTCATGATTGCTTTTATCTGCTGCCTTCGTACTTTCCTGTTGCCAATGGTCTGACCATCAGGCAGATTTTCTATTGATACTCAGCCGGCAGCGCGCTGTCAAGGAAGGTTGCCATGCCCCGGATCCTCGACCTCGGCTCCCGCATCGAGCTCGTGCCGATGGACTTGCACTGCGAGGAGATCTCCATAGCTCTGTACCGCCGGGAGGAATCCGGCGGGGCCGAGTTTCTCGTCCACACCTACAGCGGCAGGGAAGACGCCGGCGAACGGGTCGGCTTCATCACCGAGGCGATGAAGGTGATGGGAAACGTCGAGGACTCTCCGGAGAACCCGGGCTGCCTGCGCTTTCCCTGCGGCCGCGGCCATGAGCTGGCCTGTCGGCGGCTGTTCCTCGAGGCCTGCAAGCTCCCCAACGGCAGCGACCTCGCCCCCAGACCTTTGAGCGTTTTCGACAAGAAGGCCGGCAAGGAGATGGTTGCCGTCAGCGAGGGGGAAGGTCTGTACACTGTAACCGCGGACGACCCGGGCGAAAGCATGACCTTGCGGCGCGTCGCCGCCACGGCAGGCGGCCTCGCCAAGCTCGGGGAAATGGAGCCGGCCGGCGACCGTCGGGACCAGGTCCGCTTCGAATGCGGCCAGGCGCACGACAACCTCGTCGCCGTGCTGCTGCCCCGGGCCCTCAACGTGCGCACCGCCATGCGCGAGGCCGAGGCCGCGGCGGCGCGGGGAGTTCTCTCCGCTCCGAGCGCGCAGGACCGGTAGCTCGAGGACATCAGGGGATCTGTGACCGGGACAGAAAAGACGAAGCAGGAAACCGAAAAGGAGAACGTCTCATGGCAGATATCAAACCGATGACGAGCCGCGAGCGCGTGCTCGCGGCGCTGCGCCGGGAGCCGGTCGACCGCACCCCCGTGTGCAATCCGACCTCGGTGGCGACCGTCGAGCTGATGGACCTCGTCGGCGCCCCCTTTCCCGAGGCCAACCGCAAGCCCGAGCTCATGGCCCGCCTCGCGGCCACCGGGTACACGGAGCTCGGCTTCGACACCATCATGCCGGTATTCACGATCATCCAGGAGTCCTCGGCCCTCGGCTGCAAGATCCAGTGGGAGCAGAAGGACAACTGGCCGACGGTGCGCATGCGCGAGCCGATCTACGAGAAGCTGGAGGACATCGTCATTCCGGACGATCTCTGCACTCACCCCGACACCCGCTGCGTCCTCGAGGCGATCTCCATCCTCAAGCGGGAGTACGGCGACGAGGTCGCGGTTATCGGCAAGACCATGGGGCCCTGGTCGCTCGCCTACCACTGCTTCGGCGTCGAGCCCTTCCTGTTGCTGTCGCTCGACGATCCGGATGCCACGCGCGCCATCCTCGACAAGCTGAAGAAAGTCACCGTCGACTTCGGCGTCGCCCAGATCGAGGCCGGCGCCGACGCCCTGACCCTGCCCGACCACGCCACCGGCGACCTGGTCAGCGGCGAGTACTACGAACGCTATCTGCGCGACATGCACATCGAGTTCAGCGAGAGCATCCCGATTCCGCTGATTCTCCACATCTGCGGGCGCACCGTCGACCGCATGGAGTACATCGCCCAGACCGGGATGGCCGCTTTCCACTACGACTCGAAGAACAAGCCGCAGGAATCCGTCGACATCATGCGGCAGCGGATCTCGCTGGTCGGCAACATCAACAACCCGGAAACGCTGTTCTCGAAGGGCCCCGAAGAGGTGCGCGCCGAAGTATACCGAAACCTCGACGCCGGCGTGCAGCTGGTCGGCCCGGAATGCGCCATACCGCTGCAGACGGCAATCGAGAATTTGGTGGAAATCCCCAAAGCGGTGCAGGACTGGCACCGGGAGCGCGCCTCTTCGGCAACCAAGGCGACGCTGAATTGACGATGGCTGAACTGTCCGACATTCAGAACGAAACGATCCGCTTCGAAATCGAGGAATACGTAGAGCGGCCCGAGGAAATCGAGCGCACCGTCGAGCTGTTCGCCGCCGCCCGGCCGCTCATGCAGGAAATCGCCGCGGCCCTGATCGAGGGAGACCACGGGACCGTCGACCGGCTTTCGCAACAGGCCCTGGACGAGGGCATCGAGGCGCTCGAAGTCATGGACGACGGCCTCATTGCCGGCATGGGCATCGTCGGCATCAAGTTCCGGGAGAACTTCATCTTCGTCCCCGAAGTGCTCTCCTGCGCGCGGGCCATGAAAGCCGGCATGGCCCACATCGAGCCGATCCTGTCGGCCGCGGGCGTGGAGAACGCCGGCACCGTGATCATGGGGACCGTCAAGGGGGACCTCCACGACATCGGCAAGAACCTCTGCATCATGATGCTTCGGGGATCGGGCTTCGAGGTCATCGACCTCGGGGTCGACACCTCCGGAGATGAATTCATAGACGCCGTCGAGGAGCACGGGGCGCCCCTGATCGGGATGTCGGCGCTGCTGACCACGACGATGCCGAACATGGGCAAGACCATCGAGGCGTTCATCGACCATGATCTGCGCGACGACGTGCAGATCATGGTCGGCGGAGCGCCGGTGACCCAGGAGTTCGCCGACGACATGGGGGCAGACGGCTACGGCAAGGACGCCCTGGCCTGCGTCGCCCTCGCCAAGGAGCTGGTCGCCGAGAAGGCCTGAGCGGAAGGCACGATGCGCAAGATCACCCAGGAGGAGTACCAACAGCGTCTCGACCGTATCACCGGGCTGTTCGCCGACATGGTCTCCCACGCCGACGAGCAGTCGCGTTACCGCTGCCCGTACCGCAACCGCCACGACGAGTGCACGGCGAAGATCCGCTGCCGCAACCAGCTGCCGGCGCGCTCCGAAGGGTCTCCGCTCATCTGCGGCCACGACGGCAGTTTCGACTACCGCGACGCCTGGGACTCCGACCCCGGGGCCGTCGAGAAGGCCCGGGACAAGATCTCCCGCATCAGGGGAAAGGCCGGAGACCGCCGCCGGAGCGGGTGACATGGCCACGGTGATTCACGACCAGATGCGGACCGAGCTATCCCCAGGCAGGACGATCTTCGACTACGCCGACGAGCTCGCCGTGCAGGTGCCCACTTCCTGCTACCGAACCGGCCACTGCCACGAGTGCGTGGTCGAGATCAGGAGCGGCATCGAGGCCCTGACGCAGCCCACCGAGGCGGAGTCCTTCCTGCGCGACAACTACCGCCTCGCCTGCCAGGCCGAGATCCTCCGCGACGACGTCGACGTCGAGTTCGCCCCGCTACGGCGGACGCCGAAGATCCTGACCGCGGGCGTCCAAAAGGAGATCCCCCTCGACCCGGTGGTGACGCGCCGGGGCGTCGACGTGCTCTACGATGGCGAGCCGGTCGACGCCTACCGCGGGCACCTCTACGGGCTGGCGATCGACCTCGGCACCACCACGGTGGTGATGCAGCTGATCGACCTGGAATCGGGAGCGACGGTCTCGGTGAGATCCTTCGAGAATCCCCAGCGCTTCGGCGGCAGCGACATCATGCACCGCATTTCCTACGACGGCGGCGAATTCAGGGGAGAGCTGCAGCGGTCCCTGGCCAACGCGGTCAGCCACGAGATCGTCGAGCTGGGCAGGCGCTTCGGGTTCGCCCGGCAGGAGATCTACGAGATCGTCGTCGCCGGCAACTCGACCATGCGCGACCTGCTGTTCAAGCTCGACGTGCAGAGCATCGGGCAGAAGCCGTACAAATCGCTGATCGAGCAGGATTACCTCGAGGGCAACAGGCCGACCACCGCCCTGGTCGCGGACGCCCGCCGCCTCGGACTGCGCGCCAACCTGCACACCAAGGTCTACGGCATGCCGCTGATCGCCAGCCACGTCGGCGCCGATACGGCCGCGGCCATCGCCGCCTGCGGTATTGACCGCGACGCCGACGAGGCTGCCATGATTGTCGACGTCGGCACCAACACCGAGGTCGTCGTCGCCGGACGGGGCCGCATGCTGACCGCCTCCTGTCCGGCCGGCCCCGCCTTCGAGGGCGGGCTCGTCAAGTTCGGCATGCCGGGATACGAGGGGGCGATCGAATCGCTGCGCCTCGCCCCAAACGGCAGCCGGGAGTTCGAGTACACGACGATCGGGGGGCTGCCTCCGCAGGGAATCTGCGGCTCCGGCCTGGTCGATCTCCTCGCCGAGCTGCGGCGCCGCGGACGGATGACGGAAATGGGGGTCTTCGGGGACAGGAAGCAGCGGGAGATGACCCTGATTCCCGAGCACGGCATCACCTTCTCGCGCGACGACGCCAGCAACCTCGCGCAAGCCAAGGCGGCCAATTTCTGCGGGCAGTTCATCACCCTGCGCGCGTTCGGAGTCGATCCCGGCGACATCTCCAGGCTCTACCTCGCCGGAGGTTTCGCCAATTACATCGACATCGGCAACGCCATCGACATCGGCTTCCTCGCCCCGGTGCCGCGGGAGCGCATCGTCAAGGTCGGAAACGCCGCGGTCCAGGGGGCCCGGGAGGTGCTGCTCAACCGCCGGCGGCGCGCCCAAATCGAAACACTCGTCCACGACATCGAGCACCTCGAACTCGAGACGACCCCCGACTTCTTCGAGGTCTTCGTCGAGGGCTGCCAGTTCAAACCGATGCCCGCCCGCCTGGCGCCGGCCGCCGCGGGAGCGTGAGGCCGGTGAGCACCGCGACCGCAGCCGCCGGTTCCTGGAACAAGCGCTCTCTGCGCCACCTGCTCGAACACACCGGCGAATTCGCCACCGTCGTCGAGCTGGTCAACTCGCGCGGCGTCATCACCGAGCGCGGCGGCAGCAAGGTTATGCAGCTGGCCCGCAGCCTCGCCGACCTGCCGGGGATCCACGCCCTGAGCATCACCGACAACCCGGGCGGCAACGCCGTTCTCAGCGCCGACACCCTCGGCTTCGACCTGCTCTCGCGGGGGCAGGACGTCATCATCCACCTCTCCTGCAAGGACTGGAACCGCAACGGCCTGCAGAGCCACGCCTGGCAGTTGGCCAGCGAGGGGTTCGAAAGCATTCTCGCCCTCTCAGGCGACTACCCGGCCGACGGCTTCCGCGGCCGCGCCAGCGGCGTCTTCGACATCGACTCGGTCGGCCTCCTGAAGATGCTCTCCGACATGAACCAGGGGCTTGAAACCCGGACTCCCAAGGGCCGCCGGGCGCGCATGAAACGGACCGACTTCTTCCTCGGCGCCGTGGTCAACAACTACAAGCGTCACGAGAGCGAGGTCATGCCGCAGTACTTCAAGCTCGCCGGCAAAGTCGCGGCCGGGGCCGCCTTCGTCATCAACCAGATCGGCTACAACGCCCGCAAGATGGACGAGCTGGTCAAGTACATGGCGCTCAAGGGGATGAATGTTCCGGTGCTCGCCAACGTCTACGTCCTCAGCGGACCCGCGGCGCGCTACTTCAACGCCGGCCGCATTCCCGGAGTGGTAGTGTCGGACGAGCTGCTCGCCGAAGTCGAGAGACACGCCCGCGGCAGGGACAAGGGCAAGCAGTTCCTTCTCGAATTCGCCGCCAGGCAGTGCGCCGTCGCCCGCGGCCTCGGCTACCGCGGCGCCTACCTCGGCGGCCACCTCAAACACGACGATTACGCGCGCATCCTCGAGCTGACGGCCTCCTACGGCGACGACGACTGGCGGGATTTCGCCGCGGACTTCCGCTACGGTGCCCCGGACGAGTTCTTCTTCTTCGAGGCCGACCCGGAGACCGGACTCGCCTCCACCGAAATCAACCGCGAGTACGAGGCTTCGCGAACCCCCGAAGCCCGCCGCGCCCTGCGCCGCCAGGTGCCGCTGACCTACAAGCTCAACCGTGCCGCCCACGAGGTTCTGTTCGAACCGGACCGCCCGGCATTCAAGGCAGGGGAAAAACTTTTCGCCGCGGCCGACAACAGCCCGGGGACGCGCAGGCTCCTTCACGCCGTCGAGCAGGCGGTCAAGGTGCCGGCCTTCGACTGCCGCGACTGCGGCGACTGCTCGCTGCCCGACATCGCCTTCCTCTGCCCGGAGTCGCAGTGCGTCAAGAACCAGCGCAACGGTCCCTGCGGCGGTACCCGCGACGGCAAGTGCGAGGTCGGCGAGAAGGACTGCATCTGGGTGCGGGCGTACGACCGCCTGAAAGCTTACGGGGAAGAGGAAGGGATGCTGGAGCGGCCGGTCGTCTACCGCGACGGCACTCTCGAAGGGACCAGCGCCTGGGGCAACACCTTCCTCGGGCGCGACCACCACGCCGCGAACCATTCCGGGCAGCAGGCGGAATGAACCATTTTTCCGGGAACAGCGAATGAAGCTGCAGGACCCCGATCTCGATTTCATCATCGTCGGCGAGAACATCCACACCACGCGGGTGGTGATGCGCCGCGGCAAGCTCGTGACCGCCGACGCGGACGGGCGCGAAGCGGTGCGCTACACTTCGACTGCGGGCGAACGCCGCCGCCTGGCCATTCCCGAGGCGGTGAAGTGCACCCAGGATTACGAAGAAGGGCGCGTCAAGCACGTCAAGTTCGCCCTGCAGGGGGCAATGTCCGGGGAGGGCGAACCCGCGGCAGAGGGGATGCAGTACCTTGAGCGGCTGGTCCAGCGCCAGGAACAGGCGGGGGCCGACTTCCTCGACCTCAACGTCGACGAAATCTCGCTGAAGCTCGAAGAACAGAAGGCGGCGATGGCCTGGCTCGTACGCACCGTGCAAGGCATGTCGGAAATCCCGGTGTCAGTAGATTCCTCCAATGTCGAGACCATCGCCACCGGCCTGGAGGCGTGCGACAAGTCCAGGGGGCGGCCGCTGCTCAACTCCGCCTCGCTCGAGCGCCTCGAGGCCCTCGATCTCGCCGTCGAGCACGACGCCGGCGTCATCGTCACCGCGGCGGGCGATTCCGGGATGCCGGAGAGCGCCGAGGAGCGCATCGGCAATGCCTCGCGCATGGTCGATGCGGCTTTCGACAGGGGGATTGCCGACAGCGACATCTACATCGACCCGCTGATATTCCCGATCTCGGTGGACGGCCGCTTCGGCCTTCACAGCTTCGAGGCGATCCGCGGCCTGCGCGAGAAATACGGCCCCCGCATTCACATAACCGGGGGCCTGAGCAACGTTTCATTCGGCATCCCGAGCCGCAAGTGGATCAACGACGTCTTCATGGTGCTCGCGGTCGAGGCCGGGGCCGACAGCGGCATCATCGACCCGGTGACCAGCCGGCCGGACAAGGTGTTCGCCCTCGACCGCAGTTCGCGTCCCTACCAGCTGGCCGAGGACGTGCTGATGGGCAGGGACGAGCACTGCGCCGGTTACATCCGGGCATGGCGAAAGGGGGAGCTCGGAGACGGCGGCCCCCCGCGCCGCAGGCCGCGCCCCAGGAGATGAAACCGCTTCTCGAGCGCCTGGACGAAGGTCCACTCCTCTACGACGGCGCCTTCGGCACCGAGCTGTTCGCCCGCGGCATCGAGCTGCCGAACAGCGCCATGGCCAACCAGCTGCACCCCGACGCGGTTCTCGACATCCATCGCCGCTACATCGAAGCGGGCTCCGAGATGATCCACGTCAACACCTTCGTCGGCTCTCCGCTTCACCTCGAGATGGCCGATCCCGAAGCCGACGCCGGCCGCATCGCCGCCCTGGCCGCGGCCCATGCCCGCCGGGCGGCCTCGGAAGCCGGGCGAGACATCTATGTCGCCGGCAGCCTCGGCCCTTCCCCCGGCGCCATCGAAGCGGATGCCGGCGGCACCGATTTCGGCATCCCGGACGCCAAGGTCCGCGACGCCCACCAGCGGGTCGCCGCCGCCCTGGCCGAGGAAGGGGTAGACCTCTTCGTCATCGAAACGATGTTCTCCGCCAACGAAGCGGCGATCGCCGTCGACGTGGCGCGCCGTTTCGGGCTTCCAGTCGCCCTCTGCCTCACCTACAAGTACACCCGGGACCGCCGTACCCGGGAGATCGTCTACAGGACCGACTGGGGCCACTCCGCGGGGGACCTGCTCGAAATCCTCGCCTCGGGGAAGCACTCCAACGGCGACGATCTCCTCGAATCGGTGGACCTGCTCGGGCTGAACTGCGGCGCCGAGCAGCGCCGCCGCGAGCACACCGGCATGCCGTACGCCCTGCTCGGCATCGAGCAGCTCAACGAGGCGATGGACGCCCGCGGCATGGCCCGCAAAAAGACGATCGCCTTCCCGAACGCCGGCATGCCCCGTCTCGAGCGCCAGCGCACCGTGTATTCGCAGACCCCGGAAGAGATGGCGGCCGAGGTCCCCGCCCTGTTCGCCACCGGCGCCGCGGTCGTCGGGGGGTGCTGCGGAACCGGCCCCGACCATATCCGCGGATTCGCCGCAGCCATGGCCGCAGCCGGTTGGCCGCGGCAGCAGGAGCAATAGCAGATGGCCCACTACCAGATCCTCTACTGGCAGAACATTCCCGCCCAGGTCCGCGTCTTCGAGGGGCGCCGGCCGCTGTCGCGGAAGATGCCCGACCGCTTCCAGGAGGCGATCGACCAGTCGGCGATGGAGCAGGGGCTCGAGGGCACCGACGACTACCTCGAGCAGTGGAGCTGGACCGGCAGGCAGGAGCGGCCCGGCAGCCCGCAGGAAGTGCTCGAAGCACTCGTGCTGGAGCTCGAAGAGGAGTTTGACGGCAGGGACTCATGAGCACCTACCCCAAGACCTACGAGGTCGTCGTCGTCGGCGGCGGTCACGCCGGCACTGAGGCCGCCCTCGCCGCGGCTCGCATGGGGGCCGAGACCCTGCTGCTGACCATGAATCTCGACACCGTGGCGCAGATGTCGTGCAACCCCGCCATCGGCGGTATCGGCAAAGGTCACATGGTCAAGGAGATCGACGCCCTCGGGGGCGCCATGGCCGCCAACACCGACCGCTCCGGGATCCAGTTTCGCCGCCTCAACACCAGCCGCGGTCCCGCGGTGCGCGCCTGCCGCGCCCAGTGCGACAAGAAAGTGTACCAGCTGGAAATGAAGTACACCTGCGAGGCCCAGGAACGCCTCGACCTGCGACAGGGAATGATGGAGAGCCTGATCGTCGAAGGCGGCCGCGTCACTGGGGTCGGGGTCAAGGGGGGAATCCTCTACCGGGGGCGCACCGTCATCCTGACCACGGGAACGTTCCTCAAGGGCAGGATCCACGTCGGCGACTACAGCTACAGCTCCGGCCGCGCCGGGGAGGCGGCTGCGGACAGGGCCTCGGAGGGTCTCGCCTCCCTCGGGTTCGAGATCGGGCGCCTGAAGACCGGCACGCCGCCGCGCGTCAACGGCCGCAGCATCGACTTCGACGCCCTCGAGAGGCAACCGGGCGACGAGCCCCCGCGGATGTTCTCGTACGAAAGCGAGGGCCCCGCGCTGCCGCAGCTCCCCTGCTGGGTCGCCTACACCAACAGCGAAACGCATGACCGCATCCGCGAGAACCTCGGCCGCTCTGCCATGTACAGCGGCCGCATCGAGGGGGTGGGACCGCGCTACTGCCCCTCGATCGAGGACAAGATCGTCAAGTTCGCCGACCGCGAGCGCCACCAGATCTTCATCGAGCCGGAGGGGGTCCGCACCCTCGAGTTCTACATCAACGGCCTGTCGATGAGCCTGCCCGAAGAGCTCCAGCACGACATCCTGCGCACCGTTCCCGGTCTCGAGCGCGCCGAGATCATGCGCCCTGCCTACGCCGTCGAGTACGACTACGCCCCGCCTACGCAGCTGTACGGATGGCTGGAAACCAAGCTCGTCGACTCCCTCTTCTTCGCCGGGCAGATCAACGGCACCACCGGGTACGAGGAAGCCGCGGGCCAAGGCCAGCTCGCCGGCATCAACGCCGTGCTCAAGGCGCGCGGCGAGGAGCCGTTCGTGCTGCAGCGCTCCGAGGCCTACATGGGGGTGCTGGTCGACGACCTGGTGACCAAGGGGACGCCGGAGCCCTACCGGATGTTCACCTCGCGCGCCGAGTACCGCCTGCTGCTGCGCGAGGACAACGCCGACTACCGGCTGATGGAACACGGGCGCCGCTTCGGAATGGTGGGAGACGGCGCCTGGAGCCGGTTCCGACGCAAGCAGCGGGACGTCGCCGAGGAGCTGGCGCGCCTGCGTAGCGTGCGCGTCCGACCCGGCGAGAGGACGAACGAGGTGCTGCAAAGACAGGGCACGGCGAAGATCTCCGAAGCGGCCCTGCTAGCCGACCTGCTGCGCAGGCCGCAGCTCGGCTACGACGACGTCTGCGAGCTGTCGCCCCCGCCGCGGCCCCTGCCAGCCGACGCCGCCGAGCATGTCGAGGCGGAGATCAAGTATGAAGGGTACATCGACCGGCAGCAGCAGGAGGTCGCCAAGGTACGGCGCCTCGAGGAGCTCACCATACCGGCCGATTTCGACTTCGAGGCGGAGGCGGACAAGCTGTCGACCGAGGCGCGCCAGAAGCTATCCGCGGTGCGGCCCCGCACCCTCGGGCAGGCCTCCAGGATATCGGGGGTCTCCCCGGCGGACGTCTCCTCCCTGATGGTCATCCTGCACGCCCGGCGCGGCCCCAAAGCGGGGGGCGAGTAGGCCACGCCCGCTGCCGCCACTGCTTCTCAGCCCGGTGTGGCTGAATCATCCAGGTTTTTGAATCCTGCCTGATCCCAGCGGCTGATGTACCGTCGCCGTGCAGGTCTTCCACCTCTTCGGGCCACGGCTCGAAGTGCTGGAGCGATACGGCCGCACGCCACGTCGAGGGGGATCAGGGACGCGATCGCGGTGAGCTACCAAGCCCCGGATGACCTGGATGGGGTGATGTTTGGTGGGGCAGACCGTGGGTTGCGCTACCAGTCCTTAAACCACCGGATCAGACCATCGAGAAAGGGTTCAGGCCGGTTGGAGACGAAACAAATGCTCTGGCCGTCAGGAGACCAATGAGGTGTACCCCGTCAGTCCAGTCTGGACACGCAAGCGTGGTAAACGATAGTTTCATCTCTCGAATTGAAAATTCGCCCCGATCTGAGAGTTCTGCTTGAGATCAAGCATATCAAGGATAAATCCTATGAATCGAGCCTGGGTAATCAAAAGCTTTTTTTTCATAGCTGTGTTCCTCACCAACGGTTTTCAAACACGAGCCTCCGAAGAGTCCACACCCCCAAAACTGGCTGTCGTGATTGTCGTCGATCAGATGCGCGCCGACCATCTTTCTCGATTTGCCGGTATATATAAGGGCGGTTTCAAGCGGTTGCTCGATCAAGGCGCTGTTTTTACAAATGCGCATCATGGTCATTATATGACTCAGACCGGACCGGGACATGCTACAATTGCAACCGGCTCTCACCCTTCTCGACATGGTATCGTGGCAAATTCCTGGTTTGACCGCGTCCAAAAAAAGCGTGGCGCTTTCGGGTACGGTGAAGATTCCAGCTATCCGCCTCTTGGCTATCCCAACAAAGAACCCCGTGAAGGGCGTTCTCCGGTGAAAGTGCTCATACCAGCTCTGGGGGATTGGCTGAAAATGCAATCGCCGAAAAGCAAAGTGTTTTCCATTTCTCGAAAATCCGGCTCTGCAGTTATGATGGCAGGGAAAAAGCCTGATGCTGCTTATTGGTATAACAATGATAATGGTAATATCATTACATCGGAATATTACCTGAAGTCTTATCCCGCCTGGGTTGAGAATTTCAATGAATCCAGGGTAGTCGAGCAATTTTTTGAACCTGGCTGGCAAAAGCTGATGCAGGGGGAAACTTACTTTCTGGCGCGGGAAGATAGTTTTACCGCTGAAAATTATGGCAAAAATACTACCTTCCCCCACAATTTTGAAGGCACTGAGCCTGATAGGCAATATTACCAAGCTTTGCAAATCACGCCATTTGCAGATGAATTCATCCTGGAGTTTGCAAAGACACTTATCAAGAATGAAAATCTCGGTACCGATGAATCACCCGATCTACTTTTCGTTGGGTGTTCTTCAGCCGATGCAATCGGCCACACCTTTGGACCCTTGAGCCAGGAGAGTTTAGATCATTTTTTAAGACTGGATATTTATCTGGAAGAATTTCTTGACTTCCTTGACCAGCAGATTGGCTCTGAAAATTATATCGTTGCACTTAGCAGTGATCATGGGGTGTTGCCACTTGTGGAGGACCTGGCTAGGCGCGGCTTTGACGCCAAGCGTATTTCGGATGAAAAGCTATTAGCCGAGATTCAGAAAATATTCATTGAAAGTGCTAAGTATCTAGAGATTACTGAGCGTCTGATACTTGGGTTGTCTCCGGGAATTTATGTAAATTATGCCGCCGCAGAATCAAAGGGAATCAGTGCTAGAGAACTCAATCGTCTGTTGATTCCAAAATTGAAGCAGTTTGGTTCGGTAGTGGACGTTTTCAGCAGGGAAGAGCTGACAGGAAAAGTAAGCAATGGCCGTCCCTATTATGATCTCTATGAAAATGGCTATCATCCGGGAAGGTCGGGCGATCTCATTTTGCGTTACAAAGAGTTTTACCTACTTAACGATATCCCGACAAATCATGGCTCGCCATACACATACGATAGTCATGTGCCAATTGTGTTTATGGGAGCGGGGATAAAGGCAGGTTTCCATTCGCCAAAAGTACGAACTGTTGATATTGCACCGACATTTGCGGAATGGCTTGATATCAAGCCCACTATCGAAATAGACGGCAGGAGTTTAGTGGGTGAGATCCAAGCTGAATGAGTTATTGTAATTGGCCGACCTGACCAACCAATCGTTTCACGTTTCATAATCACGAACTCTCCTAGTGGTTCATCCAGTTAGGATTGATGGATATTGGAACTAGCGTTTTGAGGCCGGGGATCGTATCCTTCTCCTGAGGCCCCTTTGTCAGGAGAGGAGATCGACGTGGCCCAAGAAAAAGTACATTGTCACGCTCACAGCGGAGGAGCGAGCTCATCTGCGCGATTTGATCTCGAAGGGGAAGGCGGCGGCCTACAAACAACGGCATGCCAGGATCCTGTTGAAGACGGACCAGGGTCCGCATGGTGAGCACTGGACCGATGAGCAGATCGAACGCGCGCTCGACGTGCATCCGAGCACAGTGGAGCGTCTGCGCAAGCGGTTCGTGGAAGAGGGCTTCGAGGCGTCGCTGCAGCGCAAAGAGCAGAAGAATCGGAAAGCGAAGAAGATCGACGGCAGAGCCGAAGCCCATCTGGTGGCTCTGGCCTGCGGCGAGCCCCCCGAGGGAAGGAAGCACTGGACCCTGAAGTTGCTGGCAGACCGCCTCGTGACCTTGGAGCTGGTTGACAGCGTCAGCCCGGAAACGGTCCGCCAAACGCTAAAAAAAAGAACTGAAGCCCTGGCAGCGGGAGATGTGGTGCCTGCCGGGCAAACCCAGTGCCGAGTTCGTCTGCGCGATGGAGGACGTGTTGGAGATCTATCAACGGCCGTACGACCCGAGCCATCCGCTGATTTGCTTGGATGAGACCTGCAAGCAGTTGATCGGCGAAACGCAGCAGCCCTTGCCGGTGGCGCCGGGGTGTCCGGCGCGGTATCACCATGAATACGTCCGCAACGGGGTTGCCAACGTCTTCATGATGCTGGAGCCCCTCACGGGTCGCTGCCACGTCCGAGTGAGTGAACAGCGCACGATGAGGGACTGGGCTCACACCGTCAGGGATCTCGTCGATGTCCATTACCCTGAGGCCGAGAAGATCACGCTGGTGATCGACAACTTGAGCACCCATAAGAAGGCGGCCCTTTACGAGGTCTTCGAACCGGACGAAGCCAAGCGCATCGCTGACAAACTCGACATTCACTACACCCCTACACACGGCAGCTGGCTCAACATGGCCGAGATCGGACTGAACGTGCTCTTTCGGCAGTGCCTCAATCGTCGCATCGCGACGATCCAGCAGTTAGGAAAACACGTGAAAGCCTGGCTCACGGAGCGCCTCGAAGACCCGCCCGTCATCAACTGGCGGTTCACCACCGCGGATGCACGCATTAAACTCAAGCGACTCTACCTCGCACTGCTACCTAGTTGAACCACTAGACCTTATGTATTGACGCGTATATGAAGACCTCCTCCAGTCTCGATTTTCGGGGGTTATCTTTGGACAAATGCAGTTCACCCAAAGACCTATCCCCAGCGAGAAGGAGGAGGCCATGCGTAAACCTACGAAAGTGGTAGCGTTGGACATACACCGGGATTCCATCACCGTCGCCATTGCCGATCCGTATCGGACCGAGCCGAGGCTGTACGGTACCATCGCCTCCACGGGCGAAGCGGTGGCCAAGCTGGCGGGCACGTTGGCCGATGCATCGACGCAGTTGCGGTTTTGCTACGAAGCCGGCCCCTGCGGCTACGGCGTCTACCGGCTGCTGACCGCGTTGGGTCACGCGTGCATGGTGGTGGCGCCGTCGCTGATTCCGCGGCGTCCGGGCGACCGCATCAAGACCGATCGGCGGGATGCGATGACGCTGGCGCGGCTGCACCGACACGGCGAGCTGACCGTGGTGTGGGTGCCTGACCCGGAGCAGGAGGCGATGCGCGATCTGGAGCGCTGCCGGGAAGACTTCAAGCATGCCGAGCGCCGCGTGCGCCAACGGCTGACCAGCTTCTTGCAGCGCCACGGTCGCATCTACTCGGGTCGCGGTCGCTGGACGCAGAGCCACTTTCGCTGGCTCGAGAGGCAGCGCTTCGATCCTCCGGCCCAGCAGATCGTCTTTGAGGAATACGTCGACGCGGTGCGCCAAGCCCAGGCTCGCGTCAAGGGGCTGGACGAGGAATTGCAGCGCACCCTGTCGGGCTGGTCGCGGGAAGCCGAGACCCGCGCCATCATGGCGCTGCGCGGGGTGAACACGCTGACCGCGATCACGACCTTGGCGGAACTGGGGGACCTCACCCGCTTTGATTCGCCGCGCCAGCTGATGGCCTTCGTCGGTCTGGTGCCCAGCGAGCATTCCAGCGGCCGTCGCCGGCAGCGGGGTGCGATTACCAAGGCGGGCAATGCCCACGTGCGGCGGGTGCTGGCCGAAGCGGCTTGGAGCTAATCGGTTTCCGGCCCGCAAGACCGCGCACCTGCAGCGGCGAGCCGAGCAGACGACCCCGGCGGTACAGGCGATCGCCTGGAAGGCGCAGAAACGACTGTGTGGACGCTATCCCGCCGGTTGACGGCGCGAGGGATGCCGAAGAACAAGGTCTGCACCGCCGTTGCGCGCGACCTGTTGGGTTTCATCTGGGCCATCGCCTGGGAGCTCAAACAACCGGGCAGCACAGTCAGAAAGGCCGCCTAACAGGAGCGAGGTTTCAGGCAACGGAGTGGGATTGCTCATGTGAACGGACCGGGACAGAAGGGACTGGTTAGGAGAACCCTCGAAGACACTATGAGGCGCCCTATGGGGTGACCCTCGACACTAGACTGAGGCTGGCTCCGCGACGAACCCAGGACAGGCGGTACCCAACCCGCGAATATCAGTCGGATCAACCGTCGCCAAAGTCGTCCCTTCTGTTCCCGGCAAAAAACCAAGGCAAAGGTAACTACCGAAAAATCCACCTCGGAGGGGTTGACAAGGGTCAATACATATCAGTGTCCTGTCGCAGAAATACCTCACCTGGCATTGCCGCGCGGTCGCTGCGTCGCCAAGGATGAGGATCGAGTTGAAATCCGCCTCACGACATCGATGAGGGTGAACTCAGAGGTGTTTAGCCCAAGACGGGTTCATCCACAGGAGATATCATGAGAGCAGTGATGGTGATGTTCGACTCGCTCAACCGGCACATGCTGCCGCCCTATGGCTGCGACTGGACGCATGCGCCGAACTTCCAGCAATTGGCAGAGCGCACGGTCATCTTCGACAAGAGCTACATCTGCTCGATGCCATGCATGCCGGCGCGTCGCGACCTGCACACGGGTCGGCCGAACTTCCTGCACCGGTCGTGGGGGCCGCTCGAGCCATTCGACGATTCGGTACCGAGGATGCTGAGAGAGCAGGGCGTCTCCTCGCACCTGATCAGCGACCACCTCCACTACTGGGGAACCGGGGGTGCAACCTACCACACGCAGTACACTACATGGCAGTTCCACCGCGGCCAGGAAGGAGACCCATGGATGGGCCAGGTCGCCGAGGCGCCGCCGGTCAGCAGCGCCGGCCAGAATTCAGGGAAAAGCCAATGGAACAATCAGGACCGGGTGAACCGCGCCTTCATGCGCAGCGAGAAGGAGCAGCCGCAGTCAAAGACCTTCGAAGCCGGCCTGGACTTCCTGCGCCGCAACCATGAGGAAGACAACTGGTTCCTGCAGATCGAGACCTTCGATCCGCACGAGCCGTTCTTCACCCAACGACACTACCAGGACCTCTACCCCGAGCTGATCAAAGAGCGCTCGGCGCCGCTGCTCGACTGGCCCATTTACGGACAGGTGACAGAATCGGAAGACCTCGTACAGCAGTGCCGCGGGCACTACGCGGCGCTTCTCAGCATGTGTGATGCCCGGCTCGGCGACGTGCTCGACGAGATGGATCGTCTGGAGATGTGGGAGGACACTATGCTCATCGTCTGGACCGATCACGGGTTCCTGCTTGGAGAGCACGACCTGTGGGCCAAGGTGTCGATGCCCTGGTACCGCGAGACGGGGAACACGCCGTTTTTCATCTGGGACCCGCGCTGTGGCGCCGGCAACGAGCGGCGCTCGGCACTCGTGCAACCATCGATCGACCTGGGGCCGACGCTACTCGACCTGTTCGGCCTGGAGCTGACGCCGGACATGCTCGGCGTGCCACTGCGCTATGCGATTGCCGAGGACCGGCCGGTGAGGGAGGCGGGGATCTTCGGAATCCACGGCGGCCACGTGAACGTCACCGACGGACGATACGTGTACATGCGCGCCGCCGCGACGGCGGACAACGGGCCGCTGCACGAGTACACGTTGATGCCCACGAATATGCACGACATGTTTCCGGTAGAAGAGTTCGCCGGCCTGAAGTTGGCCGAGCCGTTCTCATTCACCAAGGGGTGTTCGCTCATGCGCACGAGCGGCCAGTGGGAGTCACCGCGGTTCAGCTTCGAGAACCTGCTCTTCGATCTCCACAGCGATCCCTGGCAGCAACAGCCGCTAGAGGATGCGGAGGCAGAGGAGCGGATGACCGGTTTGTTGCGCACCTTGATGGAGGAGTGCGACGCGCCGGTGGAACAGTACGAAAGGCTGGGACTGTAGGGGTTCCGTTTTCTGCTCCTAAGCGAGGAGCGCCGGAATCTGTTTCGCCTAAAGAGATCGTTAGTTTACAGCGAAATTCTGGCTCGGTCGAGAGCTGCTTGGCGCGCGGTGCGGCTTGAGTGAGGGTGTGCGAGGCGCATCTCGACATCGATGAGGGTGAACTCAGAGGTGTTTACGGTCAGACGAGCCGTAGTCAGTGATCACCATGGTCTCGCAGAGGCAGCCCGGCCTGGCGGTCAGTGAGGCTCGACTGAGCTCAAGCCGCGAATTCGAGTTCCAAACGGATAACGAGAGGAGTTCTGAATGTCTGATCACGAATTCACTCCGTCCGGCGTCATACCGGCCTGTCTCCTGCCTTTTGACACGGACCTGGCCATCGACGGGCCCGCCTACCGCAACCACCTGCGTGATCTGGCCTCCGTCGCCGGGATCAGTGCAATAACGGTAAACGGCCACGCCGCCGAGATCCACGCGCTCACCTTCGACGAACAGAAGGAGGGCATCCGTATCGCTGTGGACGAACTGGACGGCCAACTTCCTATTGTGGCGGGTGTGTATACCGGAAGCAGTTTGGAGGCTGGACACATTGGGAAAATGGCGGAGGACCTGGGCGCCGATGGCCTGCTGGTCTTCCCGGCCACAAGCACGGCCTTTGGCGGGCAACTTCGGCCGGAAATGGCAATCCGTCACATTGAAAGTATCGTCGAACAAACCCGGCTGCCCATCATCCTGTTTCAGTATCCCCTGGGCGGCGGGTTCGGATATCCGCTCGACACCCTGCTGGATCTCTGCCAGCGATTCCCCACCATTCGGGCCATCAAGGACTGGTGCAACGACGGCGCCCTGCACGAAAGACACATTCGAGAGCTGCACGCCCTGGACCGGCCCGTCAATGTGCTGACCACCCACAGCGCGTGGCTGCTCGGTTCCTGCGTCATGGGATGCGACGGCTTACTTTCGGGCGCCGGAAGTGTGATTGCCGACCTCCAGGTAGCCCTGTGGGAGGCCGTGACATCCAAAGACCTTGGCCTTGCCCAGGCCGTGAACGACCGGATCTACCACATGGTCCGGGCTTTTTACCGCGAGCCGCTTCTCGACATGCACAACCGCATGAAAGAAGCGCTGGTCTTGCTGGGGCGCTTGAGCTACGCGGGTGTCAGGCCCCCGTTGATGAAACTCTCCGATTCAGAAATCCGGTTCATCGCCGAGTGTCTCGAAAAGGCGGGCCTTACACCGGAAACGGTCTACCGGGGATTGGAACTCGAATACACAGCAGCCGTCTGATTTTACACATCGGGCTCACAATTGCCGGAGACCCGGTCTGAACAGAGCGGAGCCGGCAACTGTGAGCCCGATGCCATATTATTCGTCTCTATAAACCCGACATAAATTCCGCTCCGATTCTTGCAGGGCGATATACAGATCCGACGTGGGGCGGAGGAATGGGCGGATTGCCGGTGAGATTCCCCTCGAATTAACCGACGCGGAACTGAGCGTCCGCTACGCCTACCCCGATGGGCCGTGGGAGGGGGACGCCAACAGAAGCGGGTAACCCTCAGATCAGTAGACGGGGATCTCGTTCCCCGTCTCGCCTGTGACGAAGTCGAACATCACCCAGAAACCGGACACGAAGACGTGTCCGAGGATGAGCCCCAGAAACAGGGGCCGCAGGCGATGGTAGAGGAAAACTCCGCCGTAGCGCAGGATGAGGGCTTTCAGCACCCATCCGAGGAATACGCTGAACCAGGTCCAGTTCATCATCAGCGTGGCGCCGATGGGAAAGCCGAGATAGTGAGTCGGCCACCATACCCAGTGGTGGCGGGCCCACATGAGGAACCCCATGACCGCTGCCCCGATTCCAGCGAAGAGATACCGAGGGCCGATGACGGACCACTGCTCCAGCGGCTCAATCGGGTTGGCGATCTTGTGCGCCGAATCTGAGTGGACAATCTCGCCGAAGCGGTTGTAGAACCACCAGTCGAGGTTGATACCGCCGTAGCGATACCCCATCCAGACGAGCATACCCACTGAGCCGGCGAGGGCAATGATGATGGCCAGCAGCATGGCCCACATCAGGAGCCGGCCGCGGACGTTGCCGCTGTCGGCGAGTTTCATGCCGCTGATTGCGGAGGCCATGACCATGGTGCGCAGGTCTCCGGCCCAGCAGTAGCTGAAGCCGAGGGTTACCAGTCCGGGCGCGGTGATCATTTCGGTGCCGACGGCGTTGATGACAAATGGCTGGGCCGTCATCTGGGCCCGCGCGAACCCGAGGCCACCCTCGGCGACGATGCGGGCGAGACCGTAGAAGATGGCGAAAGCGACGGCCATGAAGAGGATGGACACGGGCAGCGGCACGCCGGCAGCGGTCAGCCAGCCGGTGGCATACAGCGCCGACAGGGTCAGGACGACGGCGGCGGCGCGATAGGACAGCAGTTCGTCTCCGTCCTCGAGAGCTCCCTCATCGCGGGTGATCTTGGCCCACACCTGCTTGAGGTAACTGCGACTCGTCCACAGGCCGAGCAGGACGAAAACGAGCATGGCGCCCATTCCCTGGTAAGCAACTGAAAGTGATCCCTCCGTGAACAGATCGCGGCGTCCGTGAAGGCTGAAGCCAAGGAGGCTTTCCGCCGCGATCTGGGTTTTTGCGAGCAGGTGGAAAAGCCACACACTCAGAGAGACGTCCAGACTCAGGAAATAGGAGAGGCCGAGGGCGATGAAGTTGACGTTTGTCGTCAACACCATGGCGTTGCCGAAGAGGGGAACGGAGTGCCGAAGCGAGATCTCGGGGATGAAGGGGTAGTAGTGGTTGAGAGCCGAGGTGCTCAACAGCAGGAATGGCAGCGCAAAACCGACCCACATGAGAGGTTGTTTGACGAAAGGGGTCAGTTTCGACCCCGGCTCACCCTCTTCGGTCATGTCCATCGGCAGCTGCAGCAACGGGAAGGTGAGACGGTCGTGCTCGACCCAGTGGCGGCGCATGATGATCATGATGGTGATCATCATCAGGTAGATGGAGAGAATGAAGGAGACCCAGGCAAGGAGCGGCGTCATCCAGGCGCTCCAGGGGATGGGCTGTCCCGCTGGCAGGCCCTCGAAGAAGTACCTGATGGCCTCCGGATCCTGCGGCACGAGCCACTCGGTCACGTGGGGATGCAGGAGCTGGGCCCACTCGTTTTCCGGTGTGGCGTAGTAGAAGACCGATGGCAGCAGGGCAATCAGGTTCGCCGTGAAGCCCCACGTGGGGATCGCCGAAGCCACGATCATCATGATGTAGATGACGATGAGCTCTGAGCGGTCAAACCCCCACGACAGACGAACGAGCTTGAGCAGCGGGTTGATCGCGGCGGTCAGGACGAAGAAGAAGAAAATGGCGGCGGCGGTGATGTAGTCGGCCGACATGCCGGTCGTGGCCATGCCGAGGCGGGCCCAGGCGAAGAACACACTGATGCCGAGGGAGAGCAGGGCTCCGGTGGCGACGGCGCGGAGGGACAGCTGTTTGCGAGGCACGGACTATCTAGACTGCTGAGAAGACCGGACCCTCCTGCGCCCGTTTCTGCAGCTCATCCCACTCAGGTGACCCATCGTTGTCGACGTACTCGAGCCGCGAGCCGGCCTCATGGATCGGCATGTTCCCGTTCTGGGCATCCCTCCATACCTGCATGATGTTGCTGTAGTACCGCTTGTGAGTCTCCGGCCAGACCGCGGCGAGAAGCATTCACCCACGGGAGCCGAGGCCAGTAGGCCAACCCGTCCGGGCCGATCTGGCGCAGGGCGGCGGCCATCCAGACCGGGTCGACCTGAACGCCGGCGGCCGCATCCTGACCAAAGTGTACGACGGGCAGTCGGGGTACCTGTCTCAGAGTCTGTATCCGCTCTACTTCGGATTGGGCGATGCGGCTGTCGTCGACAGCGTCGAGGTGGACTGGCTGTCCGGGCAGCATCAGGTAGTTCGCGGCCCGTTGGAGCCTAACCGGCGTATCGAAGTCGTCGAGCCGTAGCCTCCGGGAACTATCATGGCTCCGTAGCGCTCGATGGGCGCACGACGAGGCCGTGGCCGCGCCTGATCTCAATGAAGCGGTTCACCGGAACCTCTGTGAACATTTCTTTTTCACCACCGGGCCAGCGAATCGTCAGCTGGTCAACCTGCTCTGTCATCAGTCCGAAGTGCAGCCGGGCGTCGTTCTGCGACAGATAGCTGGCCCCCGCCCGGGCTTCGCGCATCTGTAATCGCCCTCCGGCCAGCACGGTCACGCGCGCGCCGATGGCCTGGGTGTTATGACCCGGCTGGCGCAACTGCACCTTCAACCAGTTGCCGCGGTTCCCCCCGTCGTTGCGCAGCAACGTGGGTCGCGAATCGAGGTTGACTACAATGAGGTCCAGGTCGCCATCGTTGTCGAAGTCGGCAAACGCAGACCCTCGGCTCGATTCGGCGATCGCGAAACCGGGTCCGGCGCTGTCTGTCACGTCGCTGAACACGCCATGGCCGCCGTTCTCGAACAGCTGATTGCGCTGCCCGTAGCTCGATCCCACCCCGTGGTCGTCCACCGACGGGTAGACGTGGCCGTTGGCGACGAACAGGTCCTGGTCGCCATCGTTGTCGGCGTCGAAGAAACCGGCACCCCAACCGAGCTCGGTGAAGCTCGCGGCCCCGAGCCCGGCCGCAAAACTGGTGTCGAAGAAGAAACCGCCACCCATGTTCTGATACAGTGTGTTGTTATCGTTGGCGAAGTTTGTCACGAACAGGTCGAGATCGCCGTCGGCGTCGTAGTCTGCGGCGGCGATTCCCATGCTCGCCTGTTCCAGACCGTTTTCGCTGTACGCAACGCCGCTGATCCGAGCCGTATCGTGAAAACGTCCGTCGTCGTTGCGGTAGAGTACGTTCGGAGTCGAGTCGTTGGCGATGTAGAGGTCGGGGTCTCCGTCGTTATCGAAATCGCCCGCCAGGGCTCCCAGGCCGTAATACCGATAGTCGGCGAGTCCGAATTCAGCGCTGGCCACCGAGAAGGACCATGAACTCTGCGGACCGTCGTTGCGGTAAAAGACGTCTGCCGCCCCCTGCAGGCCGACGGGACCACAGAAGACACTGAGCCCGCGCCAGCGACACAAACTGGAGTCGGGAGGTGTGTAGTCAGGGTCGAAATCCACGTAATTGGTCAGGTAGAAATCCACATCGTCGTCGCCGTCGAAGTCGGCAAAAGCCGCCGCCGAGCCCCACCCGGCGTGCGCCACACCGGCCTCTGCGGCGACGTCGAGGAAGCGGCCCTCGCCGTTTCGGTAGAGCGCGTTGGGCCCGTAGTTGGTCAGGTAGAGATCGAGCCAGCCATCAGCGTTGTAATCGGCGGCCGTACAACCCATGCCCCAGCCGGCGTGATCGACGCCGGCCGTAGCCCCGACATCGAAAAAACGCCAGTTGCCGTCGTTGCGATAGAGCGTGGCGCGCGGTGCGGCAGCCTCTGCGAAGCCGGCCAGCCGTGAGCCATTGACGATGTAGATGTCGACGTCGCCGTCGTTGTCGTAGTCGAAAACAGACGTGCCCCCCGTCGTGCTTTCGACGATGTAGGCCTTGTACGGCGTGCCCGATAACGTCAGCAAGTCCACACCGCTCTCCTCGGCTACATCGACGAAGGTCGGCGTCTGTTGCGCCGGGGGAGGCGCATTGCCCTCGCCGGCCGGCAGCGATGCGGCGCCCAGCAGCGCCGGGAGCATCAACCTCAGGGCGCGTTCACTACTGCCGCTCACCGCGACTCCAGCTGCGCGATGCGCATGCGCACGTCGCTCAGACGTCCGTCATCGGGCTTAGCGGTCTTGACGAATTCGCGGTACACTGCCAGAGCAGCCTGCGGCTCGCCGCGCTGAATGGGGAGTACGCGGGAGGCGTAGAACCCCCAGTGCTGGTTGTAGACCCATGCGAAAGGGTCGTAGTCAGCATGTCGAGCCATTTCTGATCTCTCTCGATACTGCGGGACTACCTGTTTAATAGCGAATTAGGTCAAACAGAGAGCTCTCTCGGCGATGGTCTATGACAAAGATGGGAGCACAACCGAACAGTCACAAGTCGGGAGTCACCTTCAGCACGACCAGCGTGATGTCGTCGTCCTGGGGGCGACCTTCCACGCCAAGTGGATAACCGGACAGTTCGATCTCGTCCACTTCGCCGGCCTCAGATCGGTAGACCATCACCGGGGGCATGCCGGCCGACGAGACAGTGCAGGTCGTCCCATTGGCCACTCGAAGAAGGGTCATGGCCATTCCCATTCGAGGCAAATTCATCCCCTTGAGAGACCTGGACATCACCGTCAGGGAGTCGGTGATCGAGGGGCGTCCGCGAAGGTCTGGAAGAGACTCTTGGTGCCAGTAACCACGACCCTGAGTCCATACCGTGGCCCGTGGCGTAATATCTGGGCTTCCCGGACGTGCTGCGACAATAGTCTGCTGTGAAGGGTTTAAGTCGTCTATGTGTCGCATTAGCGGCCATCAAGGTCTGCAGGTCCTCGAGGACCGTGTCTCTGTGTGCAGTCTACCTGAACTTGTTCTACTAGGCGGAAAAAAGGGCGGAAGAGGTGCCGCCACTACTTGACCATGCAATAAAAAAGGCCCTTCATAATTCCTCGTATAATAGGTGCAGGCCACTTCAGCTGGGTCTGGCCCCGCGAGACAGCGACCAGCTGCGTACTTCCTGTGCTTGCTTTTTGATGCCAGTGAGGTATCCTGGATCAGCGAAGCTGCTGGGGTTGGCTATTCGTTCCTCGAGGCTCGATCCTCTCGTATAGACCGCCATACGCGCCAGCACATGCACTTACCGCTTGACGGGACATCGGTTCCCTGATCTGGCTACGAGGATGTGTCAGCTGATGTTACCCCGATCGTGGGCAGCTTCGGTCTCTTGGCCAAGGAGCTCGCCGAATGTGGACTCTCGGTATCGATGTGGCGAAACGAAGTCATCGCGCCACGTTGTTGGGTCAGGACGGGCAGACCGTCTTCCGAAATCTCGCCGTGCAGCACTCTCGCGAAGGGGTTGAACTGCTGCGTCAACGGCTCACCGAAACGGGACAGTCCCCCGCCGGTATCGACGTCAAGCAGATCGACAGCGGCGATCAGGTCGGCTGCGGCAGGATGTCCAAGCGCGGCAGTCGCTATCTGCGCACCGCCGTCATGCAGGCCTCGGAGATCGCCGTCTTCAAAAGCCATGATCCGCTGTTTGTCCAGGTCTATCAACGGCAAATCGACCGCGGCAAGCATCACCTCGTCGCCCTCACCCACGTCGCCAACAAGATGCTCCACGTTGTCTTCAGCGTCCTTAAAAACAATCGTCCCTACACCCCTATCCTCAACTAAACGGAGAACAGATATTTGCCCGCGATCGGGATTTACATGTTACCGCTTGTCTATACTTCAAACGGATGATGGCCGATGTGGGACGCGCCAAGGAGCGAAGCGAAACCGACGGCTTCATGAAGGTGTTCGTCGACGCCGACTCCGAGGAGATCCTGGGCGCGGCCATCCTGGGTATCAACGGAGACGAAGTCGTTCACGCGCTCCTCGACGTCATGTACGCGAAGGCGCCGTACACGGTCATCCAGCGGGCCATGCACATCCACCCGACAGTATCCGAGCTCGTCCCCACCATGCTGGGCGAGCTCGAACCCTTGTGAACGGTCCTACCAGCCTACGTATTCTTCACCGTCCTGAGCGCACCATTGGGTCCAATCTCGCGCCTTATCAATCTGATGGTGTACAGGTCTTCCTGAACTCTGAACTCTGAGCCCTGCCTTCCTGATGAACGACCTGCACTGGAGCGTTGATTACACCGACCAGACGGATCACTGGGGCGTCCGGTCTGAGCTCGCTCAACCTTTGGCCCAGGCCCTCTCCTCCACACCCGTCGATCCGGACGCGACGTCGAAGACGCATCGCTACACCATCCTGCCCAATTTCTGGTGTGGATTCAACCGGGGCCACAGCCCGGATTTTGGCATCGGCTCGCTCGTCATCGAGCGAACACGAACGGAAGCCGACTGGCGCTACCACGTCACGCACGAAAACACCCCGAGCGGCGAGCGCCTCATCCTCGACTTCACTTGCGGAGACGAACCACTACGACCGCTCCGCAGCCCCTGGCGCATCCAGGCACACAACAGCGCCGATGGTATCTACAACGAAGTCGACTGGCGGGGATCGCTCGAGGAATCGACGATTTCACTCACAACCCAACGAGGACGCTCGTTCGGCGCAGGTGAGGTGCCGCCCCACTCCCCCGTTACGACCATCTGGGCACTTGTCGACATCCTCCCTGCAATGACCGAAAGAGTCGGCGGACTCTCCGTTCTCGAAGACCTCGAAACGCTCAAGCTCGGCTGTCGAATCCACCCCCTCGAAACGTGGACGTTCGAATCGCACGTGTTGACTGGATACGTGCTCTCCGGTGAGGGGCTCCCACCCTCCTACTGGTGGGTGACCGAGTCCGGTGACGTCGCCCTCGTCTCCACGATGTTCTCCACCTACGTCCTCTGCGAGCGAGGGGCGTGATGGACCGGCCGAATATTCTCTTTATCAACACCGATCAACAGACGTGGAACGTCGTATCGGCCTACGGGCATCCTCACGTCCGAACGCCTCACATGGATCGCCTGCACCGGAACGGGACCAGCTTCATGCGTAGCTACTGTGCCGATCCAGTCTGCTCGGCCTCTCGCGCCAGCTGGATGACGGGACGCTACACGTCCGAGAACGGTGTCTGCTTCAACAGCGGCCTGATGCACGAGGACATCCCCGACCTCGGCCAGGTCTTAAACCGAAGCGACTACGACGCCGTTCATTGCGGGAAGTGGCACATCGGCGGGCGACCCATGCGGGACAGCTTCCAGAACCTCTACACGGGCAAGTGGGACATCGCTGCCGGGGGCGGAGAGTACTACGATCGCGTCTCCACCCACGCGCTGATCGACTTCCTCGACCGGCGGGACTCAGAGAACCCGTTCTACCTTCAGATCGGCCTCGTCAACCCCCACGACATCTGCGAGTACGAGCACAATCACGAAGTCAAGACGATCCCCGGACCCGAAGAGCAGGGTTTCTCCGAAAACGACCTCCCGCCCCTGCCCGATAACTTCGATTACGACGAACGAGAGACGGTCGTCCAACAGGTTTTCCGCCGCGGCCAACAGCCGCTCATCCATCATCGGATCCTCAACGGAATCGCTGACTGGACAGACCAGCAATGGCGCTTTCTGGCGTGGAACCACGCCCGATTCACAGAAATGGCGGATCAGCAGATCGGCCTGATCCTCAATGCCCTGGAAAAGAGTTCCTTCCGGGACAACACGCTGATCATCTTCATGGCCGACCACGGCGAAGCTAACGGACAGCACCGGACATTCCAGAAGTTCGCGCTTTACGAAGAGAGCATCCGCGTGCCCACCATCGTCGCAACCCTTGGCGATCGTCTGGACGTGGGAAGCGGGCGATTCGACCGGGAGCACTTCGTGTCGGGCGTCGACCTCCTCCCAACCGTCCTCGACTACGCAGCTGTCGACGCGCCTGACGATGTGCAAGGCAGAAGCCTGCGTCCCCTCCTCGAGAGGGGTGCCTCAGACTGGCCCGACTATGCCTACGTGGAGAGCAACTACTGGGGCCGTGCGATCATCACCGGGCGGTTCAAGTACGTCACCGAGTACAGGCCGAAGGAACCCGAGGACTTCATCCCTCCAGGACCGGACCCCGACGCCCTCGGCCTGGAGCAGCTGTTCGATCTCGACAACGACCCGTGGGAGACGAAGAACATCGCCTCGGAACCCGAGTTTGCGGACGCCGTTGCATCGTGTCGAGCGAAACTTCTCGAACACGAAAGCAGACTGGTTCGGCAACCGCTTCGTGACGGCAGTCCTCGTGACAGAGTGATCGAGTGGGGCGACGCCCTCCGCCAACGCTGGGCCACGTCCGAATGACGCAACCACCCCACTACTCGAACCGCCAAGTCCAGGTGGGCGCACCCCCTGCCTACCCTCTGCGCTCTCCGCGTCCTCTGCGTTGAATGGGTTCCATGAGTCTCGACGAAGCCTTTAAAACCTTCCTCGATCCGCCGCGCGAGTTCGGCATCATCCCCTTCTGGTTCTGGAACGACGACCTTGAAGAAAATGAGCTGATTCGCCAGCTCCGTGCGTTTCACGAAGCGGGGTTCGGCGGCGTCATGCCCCACGCGCGAATCGGCCTCTCCCGCCGCGTGGGCTACCTCACCGACGAGTACTTCCGACTCGTCCGCCGCGTCGTAGAGGAAGCCGCTTCTCTCGACATGAAAGTTATCCTCTACGACGAAGGATCCTACCCGTCAGGCTCCGCTTGTGGGGCCGTCGTGGCGGAGAACCCCGATTTCGCAGGCCGGTGCATCCGTCTGTGGGAACACGTCGTCGAAGGGCCGCACGACGGCTTCTAGCGCCCCAACACGGGTCGAGCCCTCCTCGATCGGCACGTCTGCACCGTTCTCGGTCGCGTCGACGGCGGCGATACGATCGATCCGGTTTCTATCCGCGTCCTCTCTCCTCACCAGCACGACATCCTCCGCATCGAGGTTCCTGAGGGATCGTGGAAGGTCATGAGCCCATCGCCCACTCACGCTGAGTCGAGCTTCGCCAGCAGCTCTTCCGCCCGTTTCCGCTTCCCCGCGTCCTCGCTCCGCGCCACGACGCGCTGTAGAGCCGATCGCGCCGTTTCATCCCCCTCTCCCGCCATCTCGAAAGCTAGTTCATCGCGCCTGTCGTAGTAGCTGCTGTCGTATTCCGCGACTTCGAGGTCTCACTTCTTCCAGTAGTACTGCAGCTCCTCCGACGACCAATCGGCGTAGATATTCTCCCAAGTGTTCAGCAGACTGTGAGGCTGGAAGCTCTCCGGAGCGATCGGTTCGCTGACTCGCTGATACCGAAGGGCTCGACGTCGTCTCCGGCCGGCAACCGCCTGGCCTTTCTCGAACTGCCCGGCAACGATTTCGCGCTGGAGTTCGCCGAGTCCGACTACAAACCGGAAGTGCCGGAAGACCTCATCCACACCTGCATCGGCGTCGACGACCTGATCGCGTATTGCGACCGGTTGGAGAAAGAGGGTCTGGAGATCTGGCCCGACGGCTGGCGAGAGAAGTTCAAGGACGGGCGACGGATGGCCTTCGTCACCGACCCCGACAACTACGAGATCGAGCTGGTTGAGAAGAGGAAGTAGCGGGCGCGAGTCAGAAAGGGCCGGCGCTGGCAGGTTCGTTCACGTAGCGCTGCGTACCCAGCTCAAGGATCATCTCTGTCCCGGCCGGCAGCGCCACCTGCAGATGCTTGCCGTTCACGGCGGCCCTGCGCTTTGCGGTCGTGATCGGTTCGGGCGCATAGCGATTGGCGGGCCCCGGATAGGGGCTCGTCATCGCGTCGTACTCCGCGTCCGTGAACCGGTGCTCTCCGTAGCCGCCGGCCTGCACGATCAGCTCGCGGTCCCATTGCGGGTTGAGATTGACGAGGCGGACCACGGTGCGGCCGGCCTCCACCTTTTCGACCAGGGCGGCGACATCCTTGGGTAGCCCCGGGCGTTTGGCCCCACAGTCGAAGTAGCGCAACCGGCAGTGGAGGAGGCCGCCGTTGTAGATCGGCTGCGGGGCGCCGAGGGTCAGCTGGATGAGGGCCTCGGACGAAACCGGGTCCGTGTCTTGCCAGCGGTGGACGTCGTGATGGGTGCCGACTTCGGTCTCGGCCCGAACGAGGGCGAGGCGCCAGGCCACCTGCTGGTAGCTGGCCTGCAGGATGCATTCGGGATAGTCCGGGTTGGCGCCGGCCAGGAAACGCAGCCAGGGTTGCTCGTGACCGGAATCCTCCTTGGTACGGTAGGAGATTACGGCATTCCAGTCGTAGGCCTCGGCTTCGCGCACGCGCTCGATGCGCTGCCAATCCTCGTCAGCCATCGACAGGTTCCAAAGCGCTGCGAGGAAGACGGGTGAAGGGGGCTGCCAGTCGAACCAACCGGCGTCGCCGTAACGGTACGGCACCAGCAAGGTCTCCGTCCGATCGCCCATGGCCGTGAACTGGCCGATCCAGTGGTGCCTCAGACTCATGTGCTCGCGCCGGACATCGCGAATCTGCCCCAGCTCGAGTATCCGGTCCATCTGACGCCGCGGAAATTCCAGGTAGCGGTTGTCCCGCGTCAGCAGATAGGCGTTGGCGGCTGCGACGGTCACCGTCATCTGCAGGTTGTACCAGCCGTGATAGAGCGTCCAGCCGTAGAATCCGCCGTGCCACTTGCCGTCGATGTATTCCCCCACCTCCCCGGAGTGACCGACGTTGTCCGGGATCAACCCGTCGTTGGCCCGCGCCCGCTCGATCCATGCGTCGGTGTACTCGACAACCCAGTCGCGATACTTCTCCTCGCCGGTGAGCAGGAAGGCGTTCGTGACCAGACTCGAGATCGCGAGGTTGGCGGCCACGTCCCCTCTGTACCAGCGTCCGTGCATGACTTCGCCCACACGCCTCGCCTTTTCGTCGTCCTGCGTGTCCTTCCAGCTCTGGATGTCGGGTAGTTCGTACGTGGGCAGACCGTAGTTCTCGCGCGCGCGAAACGGGTGCGGCTGCGCGTCAGTCGGTGTCTGGCGAGCGCCACCCGAGCCGTTGAACGGCGACAGGATGATCCGGTGCTCGCGATCGTAGTTGATCGCTTCGGGATCCTCGTTCAGGTAGAATCCGGCGAAGCGTCGCGCCCGTATGGCGAGGCTGGCATTGGCCGGATCGGCCATGCACAGGTGGTAGAAGAAGATGTCGCTCTCCGACTGGTGGAACTGGTCTTCGCACCGGGCGTACTCCTTGTGCACCGCACCGCAGCGGGTGAGCAGTCGCGTCACGCCTTCCCAGCCGAGATGCGCCATCTCCAGCAGATGGTCGCCACCCCCCATCAGGTAGACGAGGGGCCAGCTGTCGAACGCCTCGTAGAAATCGTCGGGGCTGCTGCCGCCGAAACCATAATCGTCGGGGCTGACGCCGCCGAAACTCTCGTCCCAGTATAGCTCGCCGTCGTCGCGCACGTACCGATCCCAGAAGGGAAGGGCCGATCTTTCCACGGTCTGCAGCAGGAGACGCTGCTGGACAGCCCATGAGGGCGGGGTGATGACGGGTACCGTGGCGGTGATTCTCTCCATGCGATCCTCCAGGATGGCGCCAGTTGCACGGTTTGATGCGCAGGGACGTTGGATATCTCTACTACCAAGAACTCGTGAAGTTTGACCAACTCCCTGAGTCATGAGACTCAGAGAAAGCTTCGATAGGGCTGTCGTTTACCGAATCTGACGACACCCTCGTCAGTATCCGCGGTGATTGCGCGCGTTGCCTGCTAGACGCCAGAATCGTCCAGCCCGGCGGCTTCAAGCATCTTGCGTACTTCCTCCACCGTCTTCTCCATTACTGGCAAGTCCCAACCGAGATCATCCCCGTTAGGCACGAATCCGCCTCCGTCCACATCGACCCAGATCGGATTCGTGTAGGCCACCGGCTTCATCCGTGCCTGCCAACTGCTGCCGTACCCAACCGACAGATCCGAGTTTTCGCCCGTAGCGACAATGATTATATGACTGTCTTGACTTAGGGGTACGTCGATGACTCGGTTGAATTTCACCACGCCATCGCTGAACCAGTCGCGATGAGATTCCTTCGTGAAGTTGAGATCTGGGTGCTGCCGGCCGTTGACGAGGATCTGGACGCGGTCGATGTCGATCCAGTCAGTGCACTGTACCTCGATACGCAGTGCGATTGATCCCTGCGCTCGCGCACTGCCTCCCGGCAACGTACCGTCGACCGTCTCGACCCTGAGGAAGGGACCGTTGGTGATCAGAGCCTGACCGGCTTTGGCATTGCCTACGACCTCTTTCCAGTCGATATCGGCCGGTCGATCGCTGCTGCTAGTAATGTATGTTCTCCAGCCGCCGACGCCGTTACCGTGGATCGTATGTGCGTCGGATACTGCGATGGCGGTATAACGATGACCGCGATTGAGCAATTGCAGCCAGATGAACTCGCGACGATGCCGCACTTCCTCCTCCTCGTCTCGAGTCACGACTCGCCACGGTGAACGAGCCAGTATGTCCTCACCCCACACCTCCCAATTGCCGCACACCTCGGCCCCGTCAATCAATACAGCCAACCCGCGGTAGCCGCCATCTTCTCGACCGTCCTTATCCCGGTCGACAAAATCCAACGACATGTTCGGGTGGTTGAGGTGGACCCATCGCTCCGGCATGAGGTCTTCCCACGAACGCTGAAAATCGCGCAGCACGATGGCGTTGATCCGAGGATCAAACTGCCATTCCGGAGCTCCCCCATCCTGAGCGTACGGGTCCGGTACAAATGGGAAGGCGTTGAGGTGAGCACCCGCCAAGGTCATCTCGAGGCCAGGGATCGTCACAATCTCGTCCGCCAGACCCAGCTCGTCTATGAACGGCTGCCAATCGTAGAGCCGATTGTGCTCGGTTGTTGGCGCGAATTCTATGTGCTCTGCCGCCAGGTTGATTACGCGGTCGCGGGAGTTGGTCACATTGTCGCCGCTGGGCGTCGAGTGGTTGTGGAAGTCGGTACTGACCCAACCTTCTGTGTCCACGAGCCGGCGGAGTAAACCCCGAATTTTCTCGGTGCGACCCGGACGCAGTTGTATCTCCTTCTCGAGATGGCCGAACTCGATGCCGCGGGTTACCAGGACGCGGTAATCTCCCGGCGGAACCTGCACTTCGAACCGACCAGTCTCCGAGTGATACTGGTCGAGACACCCGTGCGCCCTTGTGCTGGGTCCCAGATCGGGTGACTCGTTGCCCTCAATGCCAATGAATTGGACCTTACAGGGGATGCTCCTGCCGTCCTCATCGCGAATGTCTAGGACGACGGTGGAGGCCCGGTCCATCTCAAAACTCAGCGATCGGACCTCACCGGAGATTAGCGCCAACGATTGACGTACCTCCGCTCGTCCCACGTCCGTCACTAGGAAATCGTATGATCCCGGTCGCAGTGCAAAATTGAACCTGCCGTCAGCATCGGGATAGGCTGCCAGTGTGTCGTCGTCGCTTGTTATCTCGATGTGTGCCGTCGGTACGCCTTTCCCGCTGGGTCCGACAATCACACCCGAAACAGTGCCGAATTCGCCCTGGCGCTGGACCACCAGTCCGTATGCCTCTGCGGGAGATGTGCCGACGGCCAGAAAACGCTTGTAGGTGACCTCCTGACCGGGCAGCAGCTCCAGTGTATCGACCGGCGCTTCAGCGACCCAACCGAATGCGTACCCCGCCTTGTCCGCCGGATCAGTAATGTAGATGACAGTATTTTCACCCACGTTGCGGTCATCGGCCTGAAAATCTTCGAGCCGGTCCTCCGTGCCGACTCGGTGGGTCGAATCGGCTTCGTTGCGCAGGGTCGTCTCGATTAGAAGGCCTCGCCAGCCATCCTGGAGGTGATAGAGATGGCGCTTGTAGAGACCACTGTTCCTGGCCGCAGATACGACCGTCTCAATGCTTGCTTTGCCAGACTTCCCATCATCCAGGATTCGGACATAATTGACATCCCCTTGCTGGAAAGACGGGGAGAACAGGGTGAGTTGGTCGTTTCTGGAACCTCGTACGGAGAGATCATACACGCAGCCTGGTGTGATGGCAGCCCAAAACGCGCCTATATTTGCCTTGCGTCTTGGCAGATCGCCTGAGATAGTCGCTTCGATCAGGTCGTTCCGCATCACGAAGTCGCCGAGTATGCCGTCAGCCTCCTTGCCGGTTGGCAGCTGGTCTTTGTTGGCATCACCGACTTCAAATGCCTCCGTTCGAGCGGCGGCTGGCGTGACAAGGGGAGACAGTACCAATACACCGACGACAGCGAGCGGCATCAGTGCTGTTGCAAACCTCGACGGTGGTCTTCTCAACAATGTGTTGACGCTTCTCAGGGTGTCTGCCATGGTTTCCCTCCGCTCGCTTGAAATGCACGAGGAGCTCACGAGCACAGTCTCTCAGCGAGCTATCCGTATCCGCTCGGCATACTATGGCGCCGTCAGAACCATGTCAACACGATCTGTGCAGATGAAGAATGGTCGTTCAGATCGGTAATCCGAACGGTCTGAGCTTCCATGTTGGTCAAATCTACTCATCGATCTGAATATTGATTGGGACCATAGTTGACCCTAACGTTGCATAAATCAGCTTGAAGGAGGTGGTTGTGATCAGGCCGCATCCTTCAGTGTATCGAGAAAATGCAACAGATCTTTTTCGATTTTTGGATTCGAGTTCATGGTCAGGGTCAACTCGCCCTTGGGCTGAGTGAGACGCCCGGCGCGATGCAGGAAGCGCTGACGCAAGGTGCCCAGGGTCTGGAAGGTCCACGCCGCCGGCCGTTTGCCACGCGAATAGTTGGATCGCGCCTGCGCCAGCATCTGCATTTCGCGCCCCAGGTTGTGGGCCATCATCGCACCCAAAGTAACCATTCGGTTTCCGAGCAGCCGTCGGGTGGGGATCAGATCCAGCCCGGCCTGTTGCTTGGCCTCGGCGAAGATCCCTTCCTGAGCGCCGCGGCCATAGTGGAAGAGGAGCACGCTACGTGCCGAGCTCGGCTTGTTGGTAACCACAACGCGGTACTCGTGATCGAATGCTCGGGGTTCGAACAGATCCAGTTGCAGCGCTTCCTTGGTCTGGCGCTGTACCCTACGGCGCGACGAAGAGAAACCGGTACGAGGCCGGCCAGCTTTTGGGTTTCCAGTCCCTCTCGAAATAGGAGCATTGCTCATCGAGATAGCACCAGCGCTGGCGCGCCTCGATTTTGTCCTTGAGTAGCGCAAAGCGTTCGCAAGGGACACTGATCGTGCATCCGACGCCATACAGGTCCATGAGGGTAAGCGTGTGGTGGCTGAAGAAGGCGCTGTCCAGTCGGGACTCGAGCACGGGGTGCGCCAGTTCGTCGCCCACGCGATCGAAAACGTTCATCATGAATTCATGAGCGTCCTTGCTGTCATGGACGTTGCCGGGCCGGTGAAGGACATCGAAGAATTGACCGGTTTGGGCCACCGTGCAAAACAGAGTGTAGTAGCTGCGCGCCCCTTTTTTCTTGGGATGGTAGCCGACCGCGGTACCTTCGGCATGACCACAAGTGGAGGACACCGAGCCGTCGAAGTCGAGGGTCAGGCGAGGACAGCGTTCGCGCCGGAGCGCTTGCACCACCAAGGTCGAAGACAGGTGGCGCACTTTTTCGACACTGGAAGGGCCCATTTTCGCCAGCGTGCGACTGACGGTGGCCACATCCGGCAGGCGACGTACGCCCAACAAGCGCAGTACCACGGGATCGTCCCGGTAATAATCGACGTCGCGCAGCCGCCGGAAGCCCAGCAGCAGATGCAAGATGAGCCACATTACAATGAGATGGGGACCAAAGATCGCTGAGCTCTTGGCGGGGAAGCATGGCTTCAGTCGAGCCTTGAGATCCAGGCGCTGGAAGAGGAGTTGAAAAACAATCGTTCCGGCAAAGGAGGTAAGCTGTTGATCCTCGAAGCGAAGACGTGGGAGCTTGTGAAAACGGGCTAAAATGGCTTGTTTGCTACACTTCACTTGCGGTGTCCTCCTGGAAGGGGTCGATAAATGTCTTGGTCGACATCATCAATACCCCATTTTCAGAGACGCCGCAAGTGAAGTGTGGCAGTTCAGAGATGAAAAATGCCCTGTTTTTATGCAACCAGAGGGTTGACTCAGCTTCGAAGGCTACGCGTCCCAATTGGCTGTGTTCAGCATTACCAGTAGAGCTTCTCCACGAGACGAGAGTTGGTAGCGATTTCGCTGAGGCATCTCGATGAGCTGATCGGTCGGAGCTAGGTCCTTCAGGTCGGTACAGCCAGCTTGTCGTATTAGTGTTTGTTTGCTATTTCCAGCAGTACACTCAGTACACGCGTGGCATGGCTGATCCAGCGGACACCAGCACACGAGGTCCTTGCCGCGGAGTTCGCGCTTGGCTGCCTCTCGGAGCTGTTGCCACTGAGGTTCGTTCATCCACTTGCGATAATTGGCCACGGCGACATGACGAGGACCGGTGAATTGGTTACCCCACTTGGTAGGGCGGCCGACATAGACGGCACCCTCCGGCATTCTCCAGCCCTCAGTTCGTTTTCTTTGGAATCGTCTGGGCATTATCTACTCCTCGGTAGGGCATTTTAGATAGTTTGGTTGAAAGCTGGGATAGAGTTGGCTGCTCGCCATTTCTACCGATCTCGCATCATCTTGCCGGGTGGAGTACACTCAACAGATATGCGTGCAATTGCATTCTACGGGAGAGCCGGTTTCACGGTCGCTGGGGTTCGGAAATGACCCGGGAACTCAGTGCCGACAGAGCCTGTACGACGGACAAATAGCGCGTCGGGACGTAGCGGCGCTGGCTGCTGCCTTCTTGGAGGAGCACAATCATGGACAACCCGCGTGGGAGCTGGAGCGGAGGAACCGAGGACAGTAAGACCGCACTCGAGCATGATATTCGCTGCGGCAGCGGCCTTCTCAATCAGGAGAGCGGCGACTGGCCGGCCTACTTTGCGGTCAGCTCGCCCAGCGCATACAACGCAGCACGCCCTCACCTGGCCCGAGAGCCCAACGGGGTCGAATACGCTCGATTGTTGGACTGGGCGCACCTTCAAAACATCACTGACAAGCTACCAGACGGAGTTGAGCTGATCGTCGGGATTGGAGGGGGGATAGCGCTCGACGCGTCCAAGTACGTCGCCCTGAAGACGGGGATACCGCTCGTGCTGGTCCCGACGATCGTCTCGACCGGCGCTATCATCCACAGCATTTTCGCCAAGTGGGACGGCCACAAGACCATCGGCCCCAGCAGCACGTGGCCCTGGATCGACTTTGACCATGTCGTAATCGATTGCGATCTCGTGCTGCAGGCCCCCTACTATCTGAACACCGCGGGACTCGGCGACGTGCTCTGCGGATACGCCGGATTCTGTGAATGGCGGCGGAGCACCAGGCTCGGCATCGGTGAGCCCTTTGATGAGTCTGCCATCGCCGTTACTTGAGTATTTCCACCATATCGTCACGGAGTTCCCCGCGACCCTGAACTCGGACGGAGACCTGACGGCGGACAGCATTCGCCTGAATGTGAAAACCCTCCAGGACCGGGACGCGAAAAGCCTCCGGCACCCGGCAGCTCCAGCCTCCGATCATGCCCTTTGGCTTGGCGCAGAGGAAGTCAACGGCAGGGGCTGGATCCACGGCGAGTTTGTCGCTTTTGCAGCGGTCGTCGTCGCATGGCACTGCGAAGACGACACCGAAACCATCACAGGTTGGCTCGACGTATGCAAGGTGCGCTGGCGCCCCGGTGAGATCGGGGTCAGCAGGGATGAGTCTGCGCAAGTCTCTCGAATTTGCTCCCACCTACATGTCCGACGCCACCCGCGAAAAAGACATGCCCTCGAGCTTGCGGACCGAGCCGATCACTGGCGCTCGCTTCAATGCGCTGTGGGAGTTCCTCGAGAAGGCATAGAGGATTGTCCATGGGCGATCTGCGAAACGGCGAGGTCGCCGTGCGTGGCTCGAGGAGAATCATCCCGTGAATCTCTGGAGTGCCGTGATGCTGTGCACCGCCATCACCACCGGCGCCGGGGTCACCGCCGGCGCGAAGGCAGTCCTCCACGTGAGTCCCGATGGCCGCGACGACAACCCCGGCTCACGCGAGGAACCCCTGGCCAGCCTGGCCGGCGCCCGGGACCGGGTGCGGGAGGTGAAAGCCGCGGGTGACGCGGTGACGGTGGTTTTCGCCGCCGCCGCCATCGTCGCCCTCGATACCATGATCCCCAGGCTAGCCGAGGACCACGTGCGGGCGCGACGTCTGGGGGAGCTACTCGCCGACATGGACGGCATCCGCGTGGATATGGAGACCGTGCAAACCAACATCGTGCGCGTGGACATCGATTGCATGACGCCGGAGGAGTTCAGCGAGCGCGTCCTCGCCAGAGGCGTCGGAGTGAGCGTGCTCGATGCCGGTTCCGTGAAGTTTCTCACCCATCGCGGCGTCGACGACGGTGACATCGAGACGGCGGCGCAGGTCGTTCGCGAGGTCCTCGCCGCGGGCTGAGTTGTCTCACATGACAGTCAGCCAGTGGCCCTTCTCGGTGGTGAAGTGATAGATCACCCCCCAGAATCCGGCCACGGCAACCTCGCCCAGTATGAGACCAAGAAAGAATGGTCTCAGACTCTGGAACATCCCGGGTCCCCAGAAGTGCAGAATCATCAGTTTGATGCCCCAGGCTATCATCGCCGAGAACCAGATATGGCCGGTGAGCCAGCCCACGGCGATGGCGAAGCCGACGGGGTGCAGGGGCCACCAGAACCAGCGGTGCTGAGCCCAGACCAGAAACCCCTCCGCGAGCCCGCCGATTCCCCTGAATATCCAGCCCCGCACATTCATCTCCGGCATCTCCATTATGGTCGGCCCGATGTAGGGCCAGCCGTGGCCTCCCACCGTGCCCAGCGCGTCCAGGTTGACGGCACCATAGGTGTAGGCCATATGCAGTGAGATGTAGACTGCCGCTCCCAGGCTGCAGACCAGCGAGATCATGAGACCCCAGAAGAGGCGGCCCTTGGGGCCCCGGATCGTTTCGGCCAGCTTGAGGCCGTTCGAGCAGGCCACCATCGGCGAGGTGCGGGATTCACCCTGCCAGGTGAAGGTGAAGTTGAGGGCGATGAGCCCCTGGGAGCCGAGTATGGAGGTGCCGAAGCCGGAGATGATGAAATAGGCCGGGACGATGGGGCTGCGCGCGGTAGCCACGCCGGCAGTGGCGACGACGCGGGCCACGAGGATGAAGAAGATGAGACTCACCACGACGAGCACGGGCAGCACGAGCGCGGGCACGCCCGAGCGCCACAGCCAGGCGGTGACGAAGAAGAGACTGGCCAGGAATCCGACCGTGGCGGTGCGGTAGCTCAGCAGCTCTTCACTGTCGTCCACGCCAGTTGCCGGGCTCCAGGCATTGCGCAGCACATCGCGCAGATGGACGCGGGCGATCCACAGCCCGTAGAGCACGAGGACGATGACGGCGCCGGTCGCCTGGTGGGTCAGGTCCGCCGGCTGGGAATACTCGTACGAGCTGAGTTTCTCGGTACTGGCGATACCGAGCGTTTTGAAGACTCCTTCCTCGAACTTGAGCATCACGTAGAAGAACCAGATGCTGAAGGAGATCTCGAGGTTGGCGAGGTAGAAGAATCCGACCCAGGCGAAGCTGAAGGCGAGGACGAGCCACACGGTGTGATCGAACCACCAGAGGCGGTCATGGAAAAAGGGGAACGGGGGCACGACCGGAAAGAAGTGGTGCAGTCCGGTGAAACTGAAGCAGATGAAGGGAATGGCGAACCCGAGCCACATCACCTTGCTCTTGAAGAACGGGGCCACGAGCGAGGCGGCGTTGTCCCCTTTTTCGATCATGCTCTGGGGCAGCTGCGCCATCGGATAGGTGAGCCGCTCGTGGACCGACCACTGACGGTGCAGAATGGCGCTCATACATACGAGCATGAGGCCCAGGGCCGTGATGAAGGCAAACCACCAGAGCATCGGCTCCGCCCAGGCTCCCCAGGGGATGGAGGCTCCTTTCGGAAGCCCCTCGTAGAAATACTCGATAGCGTGCATATCCTGGGGCGCCATCCACGTGGGGATGAGATCGTGAAAGAGCTCGGCGAAACGGTTCTCGGGTGTGGCGTAGTAGTACGGGTAGATCATCGTGCCGATGAGGAAGAATCCGAGTCCCCACGTGGGCATGGTGACGGCCATCAGCAGCATACAGTAGATGAGCACGAGGTCGGCGCGGGAGAGGGCAAAATGCCGACGGATGAGAGCGAGAATGGCGTTGACGAAGAGAGTGAGGATGAAAAAGAAGAAGATGGCGCCCGGAGAGGATGGGTTGAAGCCGATGAGAAAGTACTGGAACACGAGCCCATAGGGAGCGACGAGCCCGATGACGATGCTGAGGGCGGTACCGACGAGGAGTCCCTGGAGACTGAAAGGTGATTTCATTCTCGCCCGCTGCAGGCTGGATTGAACCGCGGAAGCCAGCGGCCTGGAGACCGAATCACCTCTCGACACGGCCTCTCCGGCCCCGAGATGGGAGATCTGTATGCGCTTCGAGCACAGTTTTCCTCGTCGGGTCCCTACCGGGGAACGCGATGACGAGGGCAGGGGTATACGTCGTGCGATAATAGGGAACCGGCGAGTTGGTGAACAGATCGAGGCGGGTTTGCGCGGGAGGTGGATTAGCCTCACTTCGGGGCCGGCAATCGGCTCGATGGACCATTCGGATGCCATGCAGTTGCGCTGAGGCGCCAGCGCCGCATCATCGTTCGAGCCGACGCTCGCGCCGGAAGTGTCCCTTTCCAACAGCGGAGGATGATGAATTCGCTTTTTCGCCGCAGCGGGCCGACGTCGGAGGAGATCGCCAGCTTTCACCGGGACGGGTACATCTCCTATCCCGATATCATGACCGACGAGGCGCGGGAGGGATTGATCGCTTTCCCGGACGTGCTGCGACAATAGTCTGCTGTGAAGGGTTTAAGTCGTCTATGTGTCGCATTAGCGGCCATCAAGGTCTGCAGGTCCTCGAGGACCGTGTCTCTGTGTGCAGTCTACCGGAACTTGTTCTACTAGGCGGAAAAAAGGGCGGAAGAGGTGCCGCCACTACTTGACCATGCAATAAAAAGGGCCCTTCATAATTCCTATACTTTCAGTCGGGTAGCGGAGGACATGAAATCTGTTGTTGTTGGGCGCCAACCGGCATCACATCTACTTTTTCGCTGTCTGTTCGGGAGGAACTGAGAGGAGGAACTGAGATATGAAAATCACGAAAATCGACACAATTCCGATTCGGCCCCGGCTCGCCAGTCGCTATAAAGGGAGGGAAGTGAGATTCCAGGGTGTCAAACACCGCACCATATACAAGCTGCAAACGGACAACGGCCTGGTGGGCTACGGCGACCATCGCCTGGGCGGGCTACCCCGAGCAGCAGTGGAGCCGCTCATCGGCCGTGACCCTTTTGATTTCATCAACAACACTCTCGACCCTGGTCTGGGCGGAGCGCTCTACGACCTCATGGGCAAACACCTCCAAGTGCCGGCCTACAAGCTCATGGGACAGAAGGTGCGCGATGCCGTGTCGGTTGCGGCCTGGACGGCGCAGTCATCGCCCGCTGAGTTCGCCAGCGAGCTCGAGCGAGCCGCCGCGCAGGGCTATCGGGTTTTCAAGATGCACACCGCTGCGTTCCACGATGTGATGGAGCAGACGCGCGCGGCCGAGGAAGTGGCGCCGAGAGGTTTCAAGATTCACTACGACTTTAATGGCAACCGGACGCTGGCCACAGTACTGCCCCTCATCAAAGAGCTGGAATCACATCCAGTCGTAGGCCATATCGAGGATCCCCTGCCGAAAAGCGATCTGGACAGCTGGTGCAGGCTGCGGGACAAGGTCGCGATCCCCCTGATTTTCCACGTGGCGGCCGGCCACTCCGGCCTCCAGGAAGTGAAGGCCGGAGTGGCCGACACCTACCTCTTCAGCGGCGTGTCGATCGGCGATACCCTCGTATCCGGCTTTGCCTGCGCCCGCGCAAACGCGCAGGTCCTGTTGCAGCTCACCGGCGGTACGCTTGCCAAGGCGTTCGCGCTGCATATCGCGGCTGTATTGCCCACGGCGACAGGTCACTCCATCCATCTGGATGACCAGTACGAGGACGACGTCACGCGAGAGCGAATCCCCGTTACCGAGGGGTGCTCCCCGGTGCCGCAAGGGCCCGGCCTGGGCGTCGAGGTGGACGAGGAGAAGCTGGCGGAACTGGCGGCGAAAAGCTCAGAGGGTTCCGCGGAGTCGTCGAGAAACATCGGCATTCTACACCTGCCAGGCGGCCAGAAACTGTACACTTCGGCAACACCTGCCATAACCGCGATGACCGGGCGTGAAGAGGGTGCTATTCGAGGCATCCGAATGGAGTTGTGGGAGGACGATGATTCAGAGGAATTCGGGCGGGTTTACGAGCGCATCGATAGGGAGGGCGTCTTCGAGGCCGACGACTGAGTTCTTATCATATATCCGGCCTCAGCTCCAGTGCGAGGTTGCGGAAATCTACTACCCGATGAAGGGTCACCAGATTGGTGTCGTGCTGGTTCCTCCCCCCTTGTGAGGTACGCGCTATCACCAGTAGGTCGTCTCCATCTATTAATTGTGAAGCATAACTGAAGGATTCGAGCGGACTACGGCTCATCACCACACAACCGGCGTCGAACCAGTTTAGGGCATCTAGACTGTACATGAGGATAAGGATGCGGCGCTCGTTTCCCGGGGCCCCGGCGAATCCGATTTTTTTAAGAGGCTCTCTATCCTGCCAGGTGTTGGTAGGTCGAGTCACCGTCGTCCAGAAGAGACCGCTGGCATCATCATAAACGATGTAGAATTTACATTGAGCTCCCGGCATCGGGTAGAACTGCAGGAAGCGGTAACTTAACTGCTTACCATCATCCTCTAAGCCACACACCGCCGCCAGCCCTGCAGTAGAGTGAGCATCGATAATTGTTCGTAGGATCACGCGGATCTCACCACCAACATCGATGACGTTTCCTTCAAGCCAGCTGTCCTCAGCGATTTTGTCCTCGAAGCTGGGTTTGTAAAAGCCCCTGGTAAGGGTAGGAGGAACGCCGGGGAAGTCCAGGTGATTGGACATCCTCCAGGCGGAGGGGTCGAGCAGATCTCCCGACTGGTCGCCGGCTATTACCAAAGAATTCCACTCGCTGCGGTGGCCGGTCGCACAGGTCTCGAAAGCGCTGTAAACAAAACCGTCTTTCATCACAACGGGGGTCGGAGCGTTGTGGAAACGTCCCTCGTACAAAACCTTTTCTTGGGTGAAGGTCTCTCCCCCGTCACCCGAACGCGAGATGACGATCTCGCGCGATTTGGGTCTACTTCCTATCACATAAAGGAAATCATCGTGAACGAAAAGCGACGGCCAGATGATGCTTAGACTTGCCTTTTCGCTCCAGCTTTCTCCACGATCATCGCTCACAAGGATCTTGAACTGACCGGGGAGGCTTGTGGAGACCGGCGAGGGGCGGAACCACTCGAAGCTTGCGATCATCCGGCCGGACGATAATCTCGTCAGCATCGGCGAGCCGATGTAGAGGTTTTGCGGGTCCGAGGAACGAACGACGGTAGTAAAATCCTGGGCGAGGATGGTTGCCATTGTAATTTCCTCCTTGTTTTTATGAGGTTGGACGATTTGGCGGCGCTCCGGGGTGAGACGTCCAAATAGTTCGGGTGAAGGTTGGTAACCGAAGCGGAAATTGCCCCAGGGTGTCCACTGTTCCGGGTTAACAACGTCATTGAGGGTGTGATCGTGGTAGAGGAAGCTCCGGTTCCTTGATGTCAGAAAAGCTTGAACTAGCCTATCATCGCGGCGGGGTTGGCGGTGGCAACCCAGGCCGGTAGCAGTGGAGAGAAGTCAACATGAGCCGCAATCGCGACAAACTGCCGGTGCACACCATCCGAGGCACCGAAACACAATGTGGCCGCCAGTATGGTGAGCGCTGGGCGACGGAGATGCTCGGCTTCTACTACCAGGAGGTCTCCCCGTCGACAGAAAATCTGAGCTATGCCCGCCGTTGCTGGAAACATGTGGAGCGCTCGGCGCGGCGTTCGGCACGCTTCATGAAGGGCCTTGCCGGCGGGTCTGGGCTCACCCTCGATCAGGTCTGCCTCCTCGCCCTGCATGAGGAAATCTATCACACGCCCCACTGCACAGCCTTCGCCGCTGCCGGCAGCGCGACACGAGGTCGAAAGACCCTCGTGGCGATGAACTGGGACTGGGGAGCTCAGCTGTATCCCTGGGCCGGCTTGCTGCGCCTGGCGCCCCAGGGCAGTCCGCGCGTCCTCACGTATCATTTTCCCGGTCTGTGGGCAGGAGCCGGCATCAACGAACACGGCATGTCCCTCATGTGGACGAGCTCGGGGCACATGCCGCGACTCCAACCCGAAGTTGGAGTGCCCACCTATGTCGTCATCGCTGAGATCCTGCGCCGCAAAACCGTGAACGCCGCCCTGCGCTGGCTCGACTCTGTCGAACACGCCGGCTGTTTCATCTTCTTCCTCGGTGACACCGACGGGACGATCGCCGTGGTTGAGGGTCTGCCCGGTTACACTACCGTCGACCAGTCAGCTGATGCGCTGAGCCGCGCCAATCACTATATGTGTGAGGGCGCCATTCGAGCGTCCCGTCAGCGCCTCGAACGCGGCTCTGCTTCTACCACCGCATACCGCGGACCGCGGATGGCGAAACTCCTCGACGAACGGTGCCCCCTTGGAGTTCCGGCCGCCAAAAGCATCCTCACCGACCGCGACGGTCCCGGTCCCTGGATCCATCAGTTGCCGTTTGGCAGACACCGTTTAACCCGCAACGGCATGACCCTCGACAGCCTCCTCGTCTCCTGTGAGGACCGCGCTCTCTACACCTGCCGCGGAGGTCGAGAGCCCGGTCCCTGGCAGCGCGTTCGGGTTTAGCAGCCACGGAAAACCGATGACAGATCTTCGACAGGAGTGGGTCACCCTCTCCGATCCGTGGATACCAAGAGTGGGGCGGGCGAGTGCGGGACTGCCGCAGCTCTCATCCTACCACAGCAACGCGCCCACCGTCTGGCCTGGGCAACACTTCTGGCCCGAGTGTTCGCCATTGATGTGACCAAATGTTATGAATGTGGCGGCTCCATGCGGATCCTCGCGGCACTGACCGACCATACATCCATCCGGGCCTATCTGGGAGGGGTCGGTCTTTCCGCTCGTCCACCACCAATCGCCCCGCCTCGCCGCTCACCGCAGTCCCAGCTCGAATTCGCCCCTTTAGAGCTCATAATCTGATTTCTGTAGGGGAGGACCGCGCCCGGAAGCGACATTCAATCCCTTCTGAGCCATCGAGACCGCCCGATTGATGGACCGGGAGACCATCTGATTCAGCCTCTCCCCCTCGGCGCCCCTCGACACTGCCTGATTTTCGGCCCATACTACCTCGTCCAAAGTAACGATAATGCCCGTTATTCTTCCTCGTATAATAGGTGCAGACCACTTCAGGTGGTTTGTGACCGGCGAGACGGTGAACAGCAGCGTACTCTCAGTGCTTGCTTTTCCGATGCCAGCGATGCGATCGCTGGATCAGCGAAGCTGCTGGGGTTGGCTTTCCGCTTCCTCGAGGCTCGGTCCTCTCGGATAGACCGCCATCTCGCCAGCACATGCACTTACCGCTTGATGGGACATCGGTTCCCTGATCTGGCTACGAGGATGTGCCAGCTGGCGTCACCCTGATCGTGGGCAGCTTCGGTCTCTCGACCAAGGAGCTCGCCAATGTGGACTCTCGGTATCGACGTGGCGAAACGAAGCCATCGCGCCACGCTGTTGGATGAGGACGGCCAGACCGTCTTCCGGAATCTCGCCGTGCCGCATTCTCGCGACGGGGTTGAACTGCTGCGTCAACGGCTCACCGAAACGGGACAACCCCCCGCCGACATCCGCGTCGGCATGGAGGCGACCGGACATTACTGAATGGTCCTCTCCGAAACGCTGGTCCAGGCTGGCTATCCGGTCGAAGTAATCAACCCCTTGGTCGTGACGGCGCGGCGGAACATCACCATCCGTGGCACCAAGACCGACAGTGCCGATGCGCTGTTGATCGCCCATCTGTTGCGCGAGACGCACCTGAAGGTCTGCGCCATTCCCGATCGCCAGGGTACGCCAGTTGCGGGACCTCACGCGGCTGCGCTTCCAGTGCGCCCAGACCGCCAAGGCCGAAAAAGGTCATCTCATCAGTCTCCTCGACCTGGCCTTTCCCGAATACCGACAGCACTTCGCCGATCTCTTCGGCGCCGCGAGCCGCGCCGTCCTGGTTGAATACCTCACGGCCGATGAGCTGGCCCGTGTCGACATCCGGCGCCTGACCCGGCTGTTGAAGGAGGCCAGCCGAGGACTTCATCCCTCCAGGACCGGACCCCGACGCCCTCGGCCTGGAGCAGCTGTTCGATCTCGACAACGACCCGTGGGAGACGAAGAACATCGCCTCGGAACCCGAGTTTGCGGACGCCGTTGCATCGTGTCGAGCGAAACTTCTCGAACACGAAAGCAGACTGGTTCGGCAACCGCTTCGTGACGGCAGTCCTCGTGACAGAGTGATCGAGTGGGGCGACGCCCTCCGCCAACGCTGGGCCACGTCCGAATGACGCAACCACCCCACTACTCGAACCGCCAAGTCCAGGTGGGCGCACCCCCTGCCTACCCTCTGCGCTCTCCGCGTCCTCTGCGTTGAATGGGTTCCATGAGTCTCGACGAAGCCTTTAAAACCTTCCTCGATCCGCCGCGCGAGTTCGGCATCATCCCCTTCTGGTTCTGGAACGACGACCTTGAAGAAAATGAGCTGAGAAAGAGGGTCTGGAGATCTGGCCCGACGGCTGGCGAGAGAAGTTCAAGGACGAGCGACGGATGGCCTTCGTCACCGACCCCGACAACTACGAGATCGAGCTGGTTGAGAAGAGGAAGTAGCGGGTGCGAGTCAGAAAGGGCCGGCGCTGGCAGGTTCGTTCACGTAGCGCTGCGTACCCAGCTCAAGGATCATCTCTGTCCCGGCCGGCAGCGCCACCTGCAGGTGCTTGCCGTTCACCGAAACCCGGCGCCTCTCCGCCGTGGTGGGGTCGGGCGCATAGCGGTTGGGGGGGCCCGGATAGGGACTCGTCAACGCGTCGTACTCCGCGTCCGTGAACCGGTGCTCTCCGTAGCCACCGGCCTGCACGATCAGCTCGCGGTCCCATTGCGGGTTGAGATTGACGAGGCGGACTACGGTGCGGTCGGCCTCCAACTTCTCGACCAGGGCGGCGACATCCTCGGGAAGTCCCGGGCGTCTTGCCCCACGGTCGAAGTAGCGCACCCGGCAGTGGAGGAGGCCGCCGTTGTAGATCGGCTGCGGGGCGCCGAGGGTCAGCTGGATGAGGGCCTCGGACGAAACCGGGTCCGTGTCTTGCCAGCGGTGGACGTCGTGATGGGTGCCGACTTCGGTCTCGGCCCGAACGAGGGCAAGGCGCCAGGCCACCTGCTGGTAGCTGGCCTGCAGGATGCATTCGGGATAGTCCGGGTTGGCGCCGGCCAGGAAACGCAGCCAGGGTTGCTCGTGACCGGAATCCTCCTTGGTACGGTAGGAGATTACGGCATTCCAGTCGTAGGCCTCGGCTTCGCGCACGCGCTCGATGCGCTGCCAATCCTCGTCAGCCATCGACAGGTTCCAAAGCGCTGCGAGGAAGACGGGTGAAGGGGGCTGCCAGTCGAACCAACCGGCGTCGCCGTAACGGTACGGCACCAGCAAGGTCTCCGTCCGATCGCCCATGGCCGTGAACTGGCCGATCCAGTGGTGCCTCAGACTCATGTGCTCGCGCCGGACATCGCGAATCTGCCCCAGCTCGAGTATCCGGTCCATCTGACGCCGCGGAAATTCCAGGTAGCGGTTGTCCCGCGTCAGCAGATAGGCGTTGGCGGCTGCGACGGTCACCGTCATCTGCAGGTTGTACCAGCCGTGATAGAGCGTCCAGCCGTAGAATCCGCCGTGCCACTTGCCGTCGATGTATTCCCCCACCTCCCCGGAGTGACCGACGTTGTCCGGGATCAACCCGTCGTTGGCCCGCGCCCGCTCGATCCATGCGTCGGTGTACTCGACAACCCAGTCGCGATACTTCTCCTCGCCGGTGAGCAGGAAGGCGTTCGTGACCAGACTCGAGATCGCGAGGTTGGCGGCCACGTCCCCTCTGTACCAGCGTCCGTGCATGACTTCGCCCACACGCCTCGCCTTTTCGTCGTCCTGCGTGTCCTTCCAGCTCTGGATGTCGGGTAGTTCGTACGTGGGCAGACCGTAGTTCTCGCGCGCGCGAAACGGGTGCGGCTGCGCGTCAGTCGGTGTCTGGCGAGCGCCACCCGAGCCGTTGAACGGCGACAGGATGATCCGGTGCTCGCGATCGTAGTTGATCGCTTCGGGATCCTCGTTCAGGTAGAATCCGGCGAAGCGTCGCGCCCGTATGGCGAGGCTGGCATTGGCCGGATCGGCCATGCACAGGTGGTAGAAGAAGATGTCGCTCTCCGACTGGTGGAACTGGTCTTCGCACCGGGCGTACTCCTTGTGCACGGTACCGCACCGGGTGAGCAGTCGCGTGACCCCTTCCCAGCCGCGATGCGCCATTTCCAGCAGATGGTCGCCACCCCCCATCAGGTAGACGAGGGGCCAGCTGAAGAACGCCTCGTAGAAATCGTCGGGGCTGCTGCCGCCGAAACCATAATCGTCGGGGCTGACGCCGCCGAAACTCTCGTCCCAGTATAGCTCGCCGTCGTCGCGCACGTACCGGTCCCAGAAAGGATGGGCAGATCGCTCCAGGGTGTGCAGCAGGAGCCGCTGTTGCACGGCCCATGAGGGCGGGGTGGTGACGGGTACCGTGGCGGTGATTCTCTCCATTCAATTCTCCAGGATGGCGCCAGTCGCACGGTTTGTGGATGGAGACCGGAATAGCAACCGACTTTCGGCTGTTTGAGTCAAGGAACAAGGGCGGGCGGCAATGGCTCTATGCCTTCTCGAGGAACTCCCACAGCGCATCGAACCGAGCGCCGGTGATCGGCTCGGTCCACAAGCTCGAGGGCATGTCGTTTTCGCGGGTGGCGTCGGACATGTAGTTGGGAGCAAATTCGAGAGACTTGCGCAGCTCATCCCTGCTGACCCCGATCTCACCGGGGCGCCAGCGCACCTTGCACACGTCGAGCCAACCTGTGATCGTTTCGGTGTCGTCTTCGCAGTGCCATGCGACGACGACCGCTGCAAAAGCGACAAACTCGCCGTGGATCCAGCTCCTGCCGTTGACTTCCTCTGCGCCAAGCCAAAGGGCATGATCGGAGGCTGGAGCTGCCGGGTGCCGGAGGCTTTTCCCGTCCCGGTCCTGGACGGCTTTCACATTCAGGCGAATGCTGTCCGCCGTCAGGTCTCCGTCCGAGTTCAGGGTCGCGGGGAACTCCGTGGCGATATGGTGGAATACTCAGAAGTAACGGCGATGGCAGACTCATCAAAGGGCTCACCGATGCCGAGCCTGGTGCTCCGCCGCCATTCACAGAATCCGGCGTATCCGCAGAGCACGTCGCCGAGCCCCGCGGTGTTCAGATAGTAGGGGGCCTGCAGCACGAGATCGCAGTCGATTACGACATGGTCAAAGTCGATCCAGGGCCACGTGCTGCTGGGGCCGATGGTCTTGTGGCCGTCCCACTTGGCGAAAATGCTGTGGATGATAGCGCCGGTCGAGACGATCATCGGGACCAGCACCAGCGGCATCCCCTTCTTCAGCGCGACGTACTTGGACGCGTCGAGGGCTATCCCCCCTCCGATCCCGACGATGAGCCCAACTTTGTCTGGTACCTCGTCAGCGATTTTTTGAAGGTGGGTCCAGTCCAACAACCGAGCGTATTCGACCCCTGCGGGCTCTCGGGCCAGGTGAGGGCGGGCGGCGTTGTAGGCGCTGGGGGAGCTGACCGCAAAGTAGGCCGGCCAGTCTCCGCTCTCCTGATTGAGTAGGGCGCCGCCGCAGCGAATATCATGCTCGAGTGCGGTCTTGCCGTCCCCGGCTCCTCCGCTCCAGTTCCCACGGGGGTTGTCCATGATTGTGCTCCGCCGAGAAGGCAGCAGCCAGCGCCGACACATCCCGACGGCGATTTGCGCATTTCGTCGGACAGGCTGCGACGGCTTCGCCCGAGCGGGATGGCGCTCGATGTGAGCAATCGTCGCATGGGCATACCGCGCCCGTCGGGGGTGACGAGCGCCGAGGGCATGTGTGGCGGCTTTTTCGGGTTCAGTAGGCCACGGCGATGGTGCGCAGGAGCTCCAGGCTGGTCAGCGCGGTATCACCGGTGTCACCATCGACGCCGAGCCTCACGGCATACACCCCGGGCGGCACGAGTGCTCCCTGCTGGTCACGTCCATCCCAGGTGATCTCGAGAGGCCCTGCGCTCACCTCGCGCACCTCGACGCGGCGAGCCACAAGCCGCCCGCTCAGATCAAAGATCTCCGCTTTGACCGCCGTGTTGGGAGCAGCCAGCAGGACGGTGAAGGCCAGGGTCAATTCTTCATTCACGCCGTCCCCATTCGGCGTCAGGACCGGCGGATCGATCGTCAAGTCCTTGAACAGATCGTTACTCTGCGTCGTAGCCAGTACCATGAGAGAGGAGCGGGGAACCTTCTCGTCTACCCGCTGCCAGGCCCCCTGTCCGCTTTCGCTGCGGCGCAGGCTGGCATGCAGGCGCCCGCCGGCCGAGAACAGAGTGCCGGTGAACTCCAGCCTGATCTTCTCCACGTCGTCGGAGCGCTCGATGGCGGGGAAGCTGAGATGGAGACTGTCCCCTTCGGCCAGCGTCTCGACACCGGACAGGGCGAGCCCGCTCATATCGGCCGCCTCGGCCAGCTCCGGCTCCTCGCCGGCGTAGAGCGTCCCGTAGGTGAGCTGCATCCCCGCCGGCGGCCTCACGAGAAGCTCGTCGAATCCGGCTGTCAGGTTGTCGACCGCTACCTCGAGAATGTAGGGTCGGGCCTCTCCCATGAGCTCGACCAATCCCGGTGTCAGCTCGCCGACCAGCCGTCGGGCCACCGGACTGTCGAAGCTGAGACGGATGCTCTTGAGCGTAGCTCGAGTATGGGGATCGTCTGACCGCAGGGTCGCCCTGACGAGCAGGTACTCCCGCGGCGAGGGCGAGGTGATGGCGCTTCCCTCCGGATCGGTGTACGGCTCGCTCCACGGCTCCCAGTCACCGGCGGCGACCAGCTCGGGCACGATCGGCCCTTTTCCGAGCCGGAGTTTGTCGTACGCCTTCTTGGCCTCCTCCTCGGTCTCCCTGACGATCTCGAGGGTGTCTTCGCCGACGATGCGGAAGTAGTGGAACACCGTATCGAGCCTGGCGCCCGTCCGCGTCTGCAGGGCCACCTCGGTGCCAAGGGGTGTGTCGGCATCCCACTCGATGGCAAAGAGGTTGCGGTTCCCTCTCAGCCGGATGAGGTCAGAAGTAAGTGTCACCTCGGGTTGGTAGCCCTCCCCGAAGACCTGGACCTCCGCCAGGTTGACGGTGAGAGCCGCCGTGCCCTCCGGGTGCATGAGCCATTCCAGTCTCATGTAACGGGCCTTGATCGGCTCGAAGTCGACCTCGTCGAGGGCGATGATGCGCGATCGCGTGAAAGGCGTCTCGTCGAAGAGCTTCCTGTCCCATTTCAGACTGCCGTCCACTTCGCGGGTGCCGTCGGAGAAGTCGAGCCCCCACTCCGGCAGGGTGCGGGCGTGCGGCGTTCCCCGGAACTGAATCATGTGGCGGTAGCCGTCGACCCAGAACAGAGAGCCCAGATCGACACGCATGTTGTACCAATCAGGGGTCTGGCCGATATAAAGGGAGAGGTTCTGATGACTCGACAGATCGCCGTCGATGAGCGTGGCCGGCGGTTTGAGCACATTGGGAAGCGTCCACGTCAGGCACGGCGGCTCCTGGCATCTTCTCGCGAAGCCCTCGAAGATGTCGTCCCCCTTGGACCAGACCTCCAGCTCCGCCAGCCTGGGACGTTCGCGGAGCCAGTATCGAACCGGTCCCTGCCGGTGAGACGGCAACTCCTCCCACACGTCCTTCGAGACCGCCCGCTCTCCACTCGGTAGGAGCTTCTTCACGTACTCTACCATCCCCGTATCCCGGGGCGCATTCACCCGCACCGAATCGTAGATCGCCTCGCTCACCTGGCGGCCCCGCCTGAAGGCGCTTCCGTAAACGACGACCTGCACGTGGCGAACCAGGCGTTTGCGCACTTCCGGATCCTGTGTCACCTCAGCAAACGAGGGGTGCCAGCCCTGTTGCTCTGCAAAGGTCTCGAAGGCCCACCATCTCTCCACCGTGTCGACGCGTCTGAACTGGGACATATCGATCTCGAACTGGCGCTGGCTCTTGTTCGGCTCGAGGGTCGTGTGCACGCGCGCGAACTCCAGGCTCTCGGCGCCTTGCGCTGCTGTGGGCGTCTGTCCGTCCGACGTCAAAACATCGAATAGAAGGAAGGGGTCACCCAGATCCTCGTCCACGAACTTGAGCACGATCTTCTCGGCCATGACGATCTTGCCCAGATCGACGGTAAACCACGCCTGAGATGCCGGATCGATGGTCTCGTCATCGGGAAAGGAGGGCTCCCAGTAGGTGCTCGGGTCGCCGTCGAAGAGATTCGCCGTTGCGCGGTGATTCGACCCCGCATCGATGGCGTCGAGGAGCTCGAACTCCTCCGGCGCCTTCCTGGAGAGGTACTCGGGCGGATTCCTGCGAAGGTTCTGCACAATATCGTGCTCTGTGGCGACGCTCGTCCCCTTGCTCCAGAAATGAGGCCCCACTGCGCCTGCCGGGAGCACGTCCACCGTGCCCTCGGGGAAGCGCCATTGCTGCCAGTGCTCCTCATCGGAGATGACGACCTGATTGGCGCGGATGTCGTGTCCGTCCTGGCCGTGGGCGCCGACCGTCAACGCCAGCAGAAGGGAACCACTCACGGCGAATCGTCTCACCATTGCCATCGCTCCTAGTAGACCACCGGCACCGCAGCGAGGGCCGTCTCCGAACCGCGATCGGTTTCTACCTCGAGCCGAAGCAGGTACAGACCGGGCGGCACCAGATCGTTGCCGTCGTCGGTGCCGTCCCAGGCGGCCGGAAAGCGACCACTGCCGGCGGCGGGAAGGAGAACGCTGGCGATCCGCGAGCCCGACAGATCGAACACTCCCAGCGCGGCCGGCACTTGCCCGGCCACGTTGACCAGATCGTACTCGACTTGAAGCACGTCGTTGATGCCATCCCCGTTGGGCGTGAACGGAGAGACCCGGAACGCACGGATCACAGCTTTCCCGATCTGCGCCGGATGTACCGTCAGGGAGTTGCTGTCCGCGAGCGGATCGGCGTCTCCGGCCGTCACCCGCTGATGCACCTCGTGCGGCCGATCGCTGGCGAAGACGCGGGCGGAAAAGACGGTACCCACCTTGAACACCTCGGACTGGAATACCACCTCGATCAGATCGCCACTCTGAACCGGACCGATGCGCGGAATCTGCACCGCAAACCGTTCGCCGTCGTGGGAATCGACGCCGAACTCGCCGGCGCGCAACGTATCGAGCCCGATACGAACCTCATCGACGCTCGCCGGCGCCACCGGCGTCTCGATCTCGATGGTATCGAACCCCAGATCCCGCTCGCCGATGTCCGGCCGCAGCTTGTAGGTGAATCGGGTCAGTTCGGCGAGCGGCACCTGCTGCGGCTCGATCTCGGCCACCACCTGTGAGGCCGCCGGCGGCGTCGACACGGCGAACTGCAGAAAGTCGAGCCGCGCCCCTGCCTGCGCCTTCGAAGAGCTGAAGTCGGCCTGCAACTGCACGAACGCGTGCGGTCTGTCACCCACCAGATCGGCGCGACGAGTCTCAAAATCGAGCGGCGGCGTCCAGAACTCCCAGTTCTGTTGATCGGGACTGGTGCCGGCCTTCTCCCCCCCTTCCAGCCTTTCGTAGGCCCTGCGCGTCAGCGGTCGCCCGGCGGCGTCCAGCGCAGTGCGCTCGTCTCCTCGAAACGTCTTGCGCCAGTAAATGTTGGGGTCGTCGTCTCCGCCGCTGCGCATGGACAGGTCCAGCCGTGCGCCCTCCGGGATCTCGCCGCCCCAGGTCAGCTCACCCAGGCTCGACAGGTGGTCCGGCGTGCAGTCCAGCAGGTCGGCGCCGTCGCAGCCCAGGGGGATGAGCTGGGTAGTGTAGTTCGCCTGCGAGGCGAACCCGTCTGCGTAGATCTCCAACTCGGCGATCTCCCACGGCAGGTTGTTCACGGCCTGGAAGAGGATTCCGGCGACCGGTTCGTCCGGTAGCTTCAGGTCGAGAAGGGGCGTCGTGTTCTCCCTGATGTCGTAGCGCACGTCGAAATAGAGGCGAGCTCCGCCGCGCCATTCCACGTGCCCGTCGTGCGCGCCGGCCGTGCCGAACCCACCATCGTTCGTGCCCAGGCGGAGGGCGGGGATGAAGCGCTCGTTGAAAAAAGTCTGCGACGGCTGCATGACGATCCGGTTGATCGGCAGGGGAGACGGCGTCTCTTCCCCGAATTGGATCCAGATCGCCCTGCACCTGTCCGAACGCTCTGGGCTCGTAACGGGGAGCCCGCTCAAATCGGCCTGCACGGCATCCCAGTTCCCGCAAAACAGCTGGAACCAGATCCCGAGTCCCGTGTAGGCCGTCTCGTAGTCGCCGTCGAACATGAGATCGAGGTCCGGAGCTTCAGACCAGTGGCCGATGTGGTCCATGACCCTGATGGATCCTCCCCGCTCCCGGATGAGGGGAGTGAGGTTGACACTCGGGTCGAGCTGTTCGGGCTGCAGGAAGTCCGGCGTCGGCGCCACGAGGTGAGCGCTGCCGAATTTCTCGGCATCGACGACATCGTCCCATTCCAGGAAATGGCAGGTCACGTTCACATCGCCGCACTGCTCGGGGGCATCGAGATTCGCGCCACCTATGCGGTAGATGTCGAGGGCGGAGGACGGTCGAGGTACACCGAGGGACAGCACGCCGAAGGCGCACAGCAGACAGGCGAGGTTGGGAATTCTCATCATCGCGGGAACCCCCCTGTAAGGGGCCTCACTTAATATACCAACATGTACACACCATCCCATTCCCCCCATTCCCCCAAAAAAGTCACTCGGTCCCGGCGTAAAGGGTGATGAAGCTCACCGTCTCCGTGAAGCCTTCGCTGTCTCGCTCGAACCGGCCCGGCTCAATCCGCTCGATCAACTCGTTCGAGGTGCGGCCGACCCGGAAGCCGAGCTGCGTGGTGAGGTGAAATCCCTGGTACTGGGATCGGTTCGACAACTGGATGGCAAAGGTGGCGGAGCGGAAGTCCCGGGTCTCGCCGACCTCGACCGCTTCCCCCAGCTCGGCCCGCCTGATGACGTCCTCTTCGTCGAGGACGAGATCGTGAAACTGCGCCAGCTCGAGCCCGGCCGTGAACTGTGACCGCCGCAGCACGGGAAACTGGAACACGAGCGCCGCCAGCCCCATCCAGTGCTCGCGGGGCTCGTCTGCTCGGGCAAACGCGTCCTGGAGCAGGAGCTCACTCTTGAGTCTGGGCGTCACGCTGAGTCTGCCCAGCGGCAGACCGTACTCAGCCTTGTTGATAAGACCGAAAAGGACGGATGCGTCCTCCAGCGGCCGCCCGTCGATGTCGCGCGGGTCGTCGGCCGCCTGGTTGTAGATCCGGTACTTGAGCTTGTTGTTGATCTCGAGACGCGGAACTGCGGTGTAGTCGAGCCCCAGCCAGGCGGTGTTCACCCACGTCTCCGGTGCGGGAAGGATGTCCTCGACGAGGGGCTGGATCGGGGCGTTTCGAAAAGGTGACGGCGCCCGCCGATCCTCGGGGATCGTGTCCTCGACGCGTTTGAGCATGTCGAAGACCCACAGCCGCCCCCACGAAGGGAAGTCCCTGTTGTAGGTGAACATGGCGTAAGTGGTCCGGTTGCGGCGGTCGTCGGAGAACATCTCCTCATCGAGGTGCCCCACGAAAATGCGCGCATCCGGCGTGAGGTGTGATCCCCCGAAGACATTGTACCCCTTGCGGTCGGCCTTGTAGGGGTAGTCGGGCAGATTGTCGTCTTCGAAGCGGTCGATGTAGCCGTTGTTGTTCAGGTCGATGCCGAACAGGAATTCGGGCCGATCTACGTGATGTCTGAGGAAGGGCTCCTCGTAGTCCGGAATCGTGTTGGGCACCGAGGTGTTGTCGTTCTGGTTGAAGTCGGAGATGAAGTCGTTGTTCTCGTCCCAGCCGGGGAAGATCTCCGGGTCCACGAACGAGGCGCCCGCTCGGGCCCAGTCGGGGAGGCGGTCCTGGTCGTCGTTGTCGTCGACGAACTCGTAGAGCGCGTTGGCAGGGACGTCGTACTGGAATTCCCCCTCATCGTCGGAGACGAAAGCGCTCGTGGAGTAATCCTCCGCCACCGAGTAGAGCTCGCCGTAGGCGAAGTAGGGATAGCCCTGTCTCGAGACCGAGAGCAGCGCCGCATCGGCGCTGCGTGAGGAGATCTCGTGTCCCCGATTGGCCGCGAAGCGGGAGGCGTTGGGGTACTGGGAGTACCTGATGTTCCGGTCCCACTCGCCGTAGAAGTCGAAGCCCAGCAGGTTCTTGCCCTCGATCGTGAATCCGCCCACCAGGTTGGCCGTGGGCAGACCGTATTCGAAGCGCACGACCCGCACGTTGGAGATGTCCTTGATGTTCCCCTCGGCCCGCTCCACGGGAAGCAGCACCGGCGATTGCTGCTCGAAGACTTCACTCGTCAGAGGCGGCAAGGGTACATCTTCCTCGCCATTCAGGCCGGTCTGCCTGTTCGACCACATGTCGATTCTGTAGTCGTTGGCCAGGATGTAGTCGAACTCCACTGCGATGATGCTCGTCAGGTCCGGACCGATGTAGGCCGCGTCATTGAAGTCGTAGTTCAGGGTGATCCGCTCGACGCCATCGGCCGCCAGGAACCCCTCCTTGACGAATCCCCCGAACACGGCAGGCCATTCCGCGCCCGCGCGCACGACCTCGGCGAGGGTGTGGACGGTTTCCTCCCCGGTTTCGAAGTCCCTGGTCCTGATACGCAGATCGTGGCCGAAGAGCGCTGCCCCTCCCTCGCCGTCCTTGGGGCTGTCATCGCTCAAGACGACAGCGACCACGGTGACGGGCTTCCTGCTCTGGCCAGCCGTCAGGTTGCCGGCGATGAAATTGCCGTCGAACATGTCGAGAGCCGGATTCGAGTTCCTGGCGCCAACCAGGGTGCTCCCCAGGGTGATGAAGTCGCCGATCTGAACGGTCGCCCGCCCGCCGATGAGACTGGTGTGGCTGCTTGCAACGGAGGGGGTCTGGGTCCTGACAATGCCGGGGTCAGTGATGCGCGACGCGAGGACGGTGGCGGCGTACTTGTCGGCCGCGAAGTCGACCTGAACACCGTTGAACCTCGGTTTGGAAAAGGTCATCGGTGTCAGCGTAGTCCGGATCTCTTTCCCAACGGTCACGGCGTAGGCGTACTGACCGCGGGCGTCGCCGCTCACCGTCAGGTCGCTGAACCACTCGGTGAATCTGGGGTCCTTGTAGAGACTGCTGCCCTGCGACTGGGGCTGGTCCTGACGCCAGTCGTAAATGAGCCAGCCATAGCTGATGAAATCGCCGAAGTTGTCGTAGAAGTAGTCTCCCGCGATCCTGGTATCGACGTAGCGCTCGTACCCTACCCTGGCGTAGTTGCTGTACTCCCAATGTCGCCACTGGTATTCGTGATACAGCTCCTGAGGCACGTACCAGCGCCTGACGGTGGGATCCAGAGCGCCGAACATCACCCCCGATCCCCTGGGCTGGAAGTTCACATCGCCTCCCCGCGCCACCCCGAGTCGGGAGCCGTAATCCTCTGCCTCGGCAGCGCCCGAGGACAGCGCAGTCACAGTGAGGACTATGTCGAACAGGCGAGACTTCAAAGCGGGCTCTTCCTCATGTTTTCGAGAAAAAAAGAGTGTTCTCAAAGGCGCGCGTCAAGTGACGGGCGGGCGGTTTGTGGTTGGCTTGACGGCCGTCAAATCGTCATTTCACAACTGATGCCCAAGGAAAGTTGCCGGCTCGCCGGTTTCGGGCGGCTTCATGATGGCGCGCTCCCCCTGAAACTCGGCCTCGTCGCCGAGAAGGCGCCTTCCCACGACAGCGGCATTTGGCTCGGGGCGTTTCGCCGAAGCCGATGGTGCCGTGTTCCCGTTAGTGCCGTTCGCCCAGCACCTCGAGCAATCGGCGCGACACGTTTTCCTCTGGATCGATCGCAGCGGCACGCCAGAACCGCTCCCGCGCTCTGCTCCTGTCACCCTTGAGCATGGCGATCGTCCCCTCGACGGCGTAGCGGCGTGCCGCGAGGCGCTTCTCGAGCCTTTCCACCTGTTCCGGGCAGGCGCCCGAAAGCATGGAGGCGTCCACCTCTTCGATGAGATGGCGCCTCATGCTTTCGAGGGCTGCCACGCCGTTGAGACCGTAGGCATCGCTGTCGGCGTAACCAATCAGGGCCATGGCGTCGGTGTTGATCGGGCCCTTGCCCACGCAGCGGTCTACGGCCGCCCGGTCGAGAGCGAGAGTGCTGAGAAAGGAAACGGCGTCACCGAGGTCGACCGGCGCGAGATTAGCCTCGATTTCGGGTCGCGCAAGCCGTCGCTGCAGCCTGGCGTAGTCGATATGCAGGGGGTCGAAGGAACCGAGCAGGATCGTGTAGATTTCGTTCAGCCATACCGAAACGTGCGGGAACGTGGACCTGAAGGTCCGCAGGATGACTCTGTAATCCTCGGCCGTCAGGCCGTGAAGGGGCACCCATTGAGCGAGCAAGCCGCCATCCTTCAAGCCCCGGCGGCAGAGGTCGTAGAACTCGCGGGTGTACAGCAGCCAGCTGTCCGCCGTCGTCGGATGGGTGGCGTCGCAGATGATGACATCGTAGCGCTCGTCCGTGCGCAGCAGATGGGTTCGCCCGTCTTCGGCGATCAAATTGATGTGAGACGAGTCGAAGCGACCGGCGATGCCGTTGTTGTACTCAGCGAAGTAGCCGGCTGCCCCGAACACGGCCGGTACGACCTCGACGCAGTCGAGACGCTCCAGACCGTGCAATTCCGCCGCTGACAGGGTCACGCCCCCGCCGAAGGCCACGACGAGAGCTTTCTCGGGCTCGGGGTGCAATAGGAGAGGCAGATTGCCGAGGGTGCGAAACGTCTGCATCGCGGCGTGGTCGGTGCGCACTTCGCCAGTGCCGTTCACCCGCAGGCTGCGATGGCCGTCGGCGATCTGATAGACGCTGACCGTGCCTCCCACATCCTCGCTGTAGTAGATGAGCTCACCCTGCGGGTCGACCTGATCCAGAAGTCTTGCGAAAAGATCCCCCGGCACAGCGACTTCAAGGGCCACCGCCGGAAGCGCCAAGACCGCGACAAGGGCCCATTTTCTCCCCAATCGAGTCAGCGGGCCGGCGAGGAGCAGGACAACCCCGAGAACGACATTCGTCCACGCCAGGGCCTGAATCGTCAACTGCGTCCCGAGGAGGGGGATCAAAACGAACCCGGCCGCCAGGGAGCCGGCGATAGCCCCACCGGTGTTGGCCGCATAGAGGTCTCCGATGCGCCGGCCCACGCTTTGCAGTCCGGTCACCTGGAGCCGAACGGCTATCGGAAAAACGGCGCCCATGAGGAAAGTGGGGACGAACATGACGACGACGGCGACAATGAGCAGATCCGCTTCGGGCGACAGACTGAAGGCGCTCTCGAGAAAACTGAAGTAGGCGACGCCGCCACCCAGGAGGGCGATCGAGGCGAGGCCGAAGAGTCCGATCAGCATCTCGATGGCGCCGAAGGCGAGGGCGGGATCCCGCCCTCGATCCGCGAGGCGTGCGCTGGCGGCTCCACCTGAGGCGAGGCCGAGGAGGAAGGCGATCAGGATGGTGCTGAAACTCAGCGTTGTCGCCGCCTTGTGGAGAATCGTCAACAGCCTCGTCCACACCACTTCATAGCCCAGAGCGGTGAACCCGGACAGGCCGAATGCCACCAGTGTGAGGGGACGCATCCAGGTCGGAAGAGCCTCGGAAGAGTCGTGCCGGACGGTCGGCCTCGGAACAACCGGATGTTCTTCGGCCGCGATGTCGTGTTCCCGCGTTTGCACCTCCGCCCATGTCCGGCTCAGGAGGAGAGAGGTAGCTCCTATGAGCAGATTCGTCGCGGCGCCCAGGTAGGTGGCGCCAGTCACTCCGACGCTGGGCAGCAGTATGAAAGCGGCTACGAACACTCCAACGGCAGCACCGAAGGTATTCACCGCGTAGAGTCCGCCAACCGTCGAACCAGTGCCCGCAATACGATCGACGGCGAACTTGCTCATGACGGGCAAGGTCGCACCCATCAGCGTCGTCGGCACGATGAGGACGGCAAAGGCGAGTGCGAGGCGAGTGACGGCGGCGAAGAAGGGACTCTCACCGCTGAGCCGGAAGCTGAGGACGTAAGCTTCGTCCAGAGCTCCGATGATGAAAGGAACGACGAGGGCGCACACGCCGATGGCGATCTCGAGTCGCCCGTATGTCCTCAGCCGTTCCGCCCGCCTGTCCGTCGCTCGACCGAAGTAGAGCCCGCCCAGTGCGAGGCCGGCCATGAACGACGCCAGCACGGTGCTGACGGCGTGGGCACTGACGCCGAATACGACCAGCAGCATCCGCACCCAGATGACCTCGTAGACCAGTGAGCACGCCCCGGACAGAAAGAACAGGGCGAGAATGATGGCTCCCATCGATGAGGTCATAAGCCCGCGGCGCACCAGTGTCTCACATGGCCGTGATGCGATTGCCGTAGTTGCCGGTTATGCCGTCGATGACGAGCCACACGCCGCCTGTCGTCGTCTCTCCCAGGATGAGGCCCGGGAAGAACGGCCGCAGCTGGGCGAAGAGACCAGGGCCACCGTACTGCAGGGTAACGGCCTTCAGGAGCCAGGCGACGAAGGCAGAAAGCCAGATCTGGCCGGTGATGAACCCAGGGGCGCCGGCGAACAGCGACAGCAGGCAGCCGACGAGGAGGCCTTTCCAGGTGAAGGGGGATCGCGACGAAGACATGCTCGGAGTGGACGAGCGCGGTCCGAGCATGGGCTCTACGATCTGTCGATCTTCTGCAGTTCGTCCCAGAAGACCGTTACGCCGTACCTGTCCCGCAACCGGCGCACGTAGTCCTTGTAGGCCCGGGATCTTTTCTGCATTGTGACGAACGCTGTGGCGCGACGCTTGGAAAAATCGTGGTACGGCTTGAGCTCCGGCGACTTGCGGTCGAGGATCACAAACACGGAATATCCGTCTTTCACCTTCACCGGCCCCCCGATGTCGCCGACCTCCATCTCCTTCGCCGCTTCGTAGACGTCTGGATAGCGCGTTACCGTGCCCAGCTTGATCCGACCTCCGTGGTGCGCCCGCCCCTTGCGGAACGTGTGCGAGGTCGCCAGCTCCTCCGGGTCCGCCCCCTGTTCCAACTCTTGCTTCAGTTGCCGCGCCAGCTGCGGAGAAGGGACTAGCACTTCGATCACTTCCATCTCGTCCAAGGTTTGAAAGAGCTCCGGGTGATCTTCGTAGTAGGCCCTGGCCTCTTCGGGTGAGACCGCCACCTGCTCGACCACTTCCCGATCCCGCACGGTACTCATGAGCAGGTCCTGCCGTTCGGCCTCCACCGCCGAGACGACCGAGGGGTCCTGGTGCAGTCCTGCGGCATGCGCCTCCTCCAGGCGAAGTCGATCGACGATGACGCGGTCTCGAAGATACCTTACGAAGGAGGTGCTGTCGGCAAATCCCTGTCCCTGGGGCGCCATGCTCTGCAGATCTCCGACCGTGAGCTGCCCTCCTCGGTAGTCGACGATGACGACGCTCGGGTCGATACCCGCCACCGCGGCAGTGTCTCCCGGCGTCGAGTGGGTCGATCGCAGCAGATCGGAAACGACTTCGAACTGGATCTGCGGCGCGTACGCCTCGACGAGCGAATCGCTTACCGCCGCTACACGCTCCTGCTGTTTTCGAGCAAAGACCTCTCCCCGCAGCACATCCTCAGACTCGGCTACCGGAAGTGGCATCTCGTCCAGTATCTTGAAAATCGCATAGTGTCTCGCGCCCTTGTATGCGAGGGACACGGGTTCGGAGAGCTCCCCCACCTCGAGGCGAAAGATCTCTTCTCTAATCTCCTCCGCGGTGGCGTCCTTGGTCAGGTACTTGAAGTTGTCTCCACCCCGGTCCCTGGTCTCTTCGTAGACCGAGCGCTGTCGCGCCAGATCGGCGAAGTCAGCTCCCTCTTCCAGCTCCGCCAGTACCCCGAGCGCCTCCTCACGAGTCGCCAACATGATTCCGGCGAACCGGAGCGCCCGATCGCGTTGCGTCTGTCGGTATTGCTCCAGTATCTCCTGCTCGGTGACGACGACCTTGGCGTTGATCTCGCGCTGTCCGTGGAGGATGAGCATTCTCTGCTCTCTAAAGCGCGAGATCGTCGGATCGAACCAGGGCTCTTCGTCGATTCCCATCGCTCTGGCTTGCTGCAGCAGGACGGTCTTGTCGATGAGACTCTCGAGCAACAGACTGTCCGACGAAACGCCGGGCTCCTCTCCCTTGTAGACCTCCGGCAGGCTGGCGCCAAACGACTCCAAGTCGCTCAGCGTGATTTCCGTCGCCCCCACCTGGGCGATCACCGGGTTGCTCTCCGACGCGGAACTTGCCGCTACGGCAAGTCCGTGCAGTATGGCGACCAGGGTGAGCAGCCGGCGGCCAGCCACTACAGGCCCGCCATCACGGTGAGAAAGATCAGACCGGAGGTATCTGTGTCCCGATCGCCGTCGACGATCTCTAGAGAACGTCGATCGATGCGGCTGCCCAGCTGTGTCGTGACGTGATAGCCCAGGTAATCACTGCGATTCGTCAGCTGGAGCGCCAGCACCGAGCCGCGGAAATCGCCGCTGAACAGGCCCGCGAGTTCGTCCTCGTCTTCTATCAGTTCGTGGAAAAAGCGTTGCTCCCAGCCGGCCTGCAGCTGGGTCGAGCGGAGCAGCGGCATCGACAGCTGGAGGAAGAAGATGGCGTCCCAGGAGCGCCGTTTGAGCTCATCGCGCCGGAAAGGAGTCTCGCTGAGGAACTCGCTCTTGAATCGCGGCTCGATCTGCATCGGTCCGAGGTCGTGAACGTATTCGACCTTGTTGATCAGGCCGGTAAACCCGGAGTGCTCCCGTCCGTTTCGTCCCTCCGGACCGAGGGGATCAAAAACAGAGACTGTGTCGCCGGCGGCATCGAGTGTGACCTCGACGTCAGCCTGACGCTGACGCCAGGTCTCCCACTTGAAGCGGTGAAAGGTCGCCCAGCCGCGGGGGCTGTCGTAGCGGTAGTCGGCGTAGAAGCTGTTGATCCAGGTGTCCTCGGCTGCCAGGGGGTCCTGCACCGGCTGGTTCCGCCCGCGCGAGGTGGCAGCGCGCCCGAAGTCCGTCCTCGGGATGACCCATTGCATCAAGTGATCGGGAATGTCGTCCTCTACCTTTTTCAGCATGTCGAACAAGCGGACCCGCCCCCACGGCCGATCCTCGTCGGCGGTCGCGAGTCCGTAGGTCGCCACGCTTTCTCGTGAGCTTTTCCTGGTCTCCTCCCGCAGCTGTCCGACTCTCAATCTCGCTCCCGGAGAGAGCTCGACACCGCCGTATACGTTTCGCCCCCAGTGGTCCTTCTTGTAGGGGTAGTCCGGCTGGTCGTCGTTCTCGAAGCGCTCCGCCCAGCCGTTGTTGTTCAGGTCCATCCCGACGAGGAACCGGGGACGATCGGCGTGATAGCGCAGGAAGGGCTCGTCGTAGTCGGGGAAGAAGTTCCGCCGTCCGGGGATATCGTTCTGGTTGAAGTCGGAGATGAAATCGCCGTTCTCATCGTAACCCGGAAAGACTTCGGGATCGGCCCTGCCGCGAGACTCGATCGTCACCTGCGGCCGCTGCGGATCGGGAATGAGACTGCCCTCGCCGATGCGCAGCTGGTCCGGGTGCCGGTCGTTGTCGTCGTTGTCGTCGACGTAGTCGTAGAGCACGTTGGTGGCCTCTGGATCATAATTCGTACGGCCCCCCGTTCGCACAGGACGCACGCTCGTGGTGTAATCGTCGTCCATGCCGAACCCCTCGGCGAAAACGGACCATGGGCCATGTCTCCAGGACAGGTTGAGTATGAAGCCGACGGCGTGCTCGTCCCCCCGAATGCCGGAGATGGCGCGGTGCTTATCGAGCCCGCCCGAGGGGTATTTGCGGTAGGTCGTGTTGAGGTTGGCCTCGCCGTAGAAGTCGATGCCGTGGAAGTCGCGGATCTCGGTCGAAATCCCCGCGATCTGGTTCGCCGTCGGCAGGCCGTAATCGAAGACGACCTCTTGCCGGTTCAGCCCGTTCTTCACGTTCCCTTCGGCCCGCGTCACGAGCCGGAACTGAGGCACGTCAGCGTCGTCGGTCTGCCGGTTCGAGGTCGCCTCGATGCGGTAGTCGTTTGCCACGACGAGGCGGAACCGGACATCCCTGATGTTGGAGACCGCGTCCTCGGCCTCCTCAGGTGTAAGGCGAAGTCGATCTATCAGCAGTGTTCTCAGATCGGTCACATCCGCTTCCGGTCGCTCCACCAGCGGATACTTGAGCACGATATCCTCGGTTCCGCTCGCCGTCAGGAAACCGCGCTCCAGCCGGCCACCCTCCACGACGGGTTGGAAACCGATGTCGCTGCCCAGTATGACCGTATCGATCCGAGCCATGACGGGAGGCTCCGCATCGGGCAGCTCGCGCACGAGTGTCGTGTGGACCTGCACATCGTCGCTGAAGAGGACGACTCCGCCTTCGCCGTCCTCGGGCGAGTCGTCGGACAGCCGCAGTACGAGAAGCTCCAACCGCTCGGACAGCTGCACGGCGCTGAGGAACCCCTTCATCGGATTCCCCGTGAAGGCGTCGCGGGTGGCGCTGTTGTTGTGACTGTTGATGAAATTCAGGCCCACCGTCAGGAAGTCGGCCACATCCACCTCCGCCCTGCCGCCCATGAGATTGGTAAAATTGGAGAAGCTCACGAGGCCGCCGAAGGCGGGGTTCGAGATTCTCGACAGCACACCGGTGAAGCGGAAACGGTCGGCTGCGTAGCTGCCCACCAGTCCGTTGAAGCCGGCCTTGCGGAACGTCATGGGTGTGAGAGTGGCGAACATCTCGTCCCCAACGGTGAGCGCGTACCCCCGCCCGCCGCTTACGTCGGAGGCGATGACCAGGCGGTCGAACCACCTGGTGTAGCGCGCATCCTGCAGCACCTGGGAACCGCCCGAACTGGCCGGCTGTGTCTGGCGCCAGTCGTAGATCAGCCACCCCTGCGTGATGAGGTCGCCGTACTGATCGTAGAAGTAGGCCCCCTCCTGTGTGCTGCTCACATACCGCTTGTAGATGTCGGAAGCGTAGTTCGTGTATTCCCACTGGCGGCGGCCCCGCTCGCCGAACATCGATGCCGGCAGGTACCAGCGACCGATGGTCGGGTCGAGGGCCTCTGCGTAGATATTCACCCCCCGGGGACGGTAGAGGACTTCGTCCCCGACGCGGTTGCCGATCCGAAAACCGTACGGCCCTTGAGCGAGCAGGGGGAGGGGAATCAGGGCCGCCAGCAGTACGCTCGTCCCGAGAATTCTGGCACGTGGATGGCCAGCCATCGTCATTCGAGTCCGGCGTAAATGGTGAAAAAGCTCATGGCCTCCGTCTCCCCCTCCCACTCCCGGGCGAAGACGATGTCCGGATCCGTCCGGGCCAGCTCGATGAGTTCTGTCGAGAGGCGCGTGATTCGGACGCCAAGCTGAGTGGTCAGACGATAGCCGAGATACTCGGACCGGTTCGACATCTGAACGCCAAACACGGCCGAGCGGAGATCCCCGGTTTCACCGGCCAGGCGCTGTTCGATCATGGCCTCTTCGTCCACGGTGCGTTCCGCGAAGCGGGCCAGCTCGATCCCGGCGGCGATTTCACTGCGCCTGAGAAACGGCAAGCGGGCCATCAGCGTGAACAGGCCCTGCCAGTGGTGCCGATCGTCGTCCTCGGCTGCGAAGGCCTCCTGATACAGGAACTCGCTCTTCAGCTTCGGGTACAGACTCAATCCCGCCGCATCGAGACGGTATTCGACCTTGTTGACGAGCCCGAAGAAGGTGGTCACCTCGTCGAGCGGCCGGCCGTCGATGTCGCGGGCGCCCTTCTCCTGGTTGTAGAATTCGTGCTTGAGCTTGTTGATGATTTTCAGTCGCGGGACCCCTGCGTAATCGAAGCCGACCCAGCCCGTGTTGATCCACGTATCGGGCGCCGGCAGGATGTCTGGTACGAGGGGCTGCAGCGGAGCACCCCTGAACAAGGCCGAGGCCCGACGGTCGTCGGGGATGCGGTCGGCGACGCGTCTGAGCATGTCGAAGACCCGCACGCGGCCGAGGTCCGGGTAGTCCTTGTCGACAGTGAACAGCGCGTAGGTGCCTGTGCTCTGGCGCTCGTCGGAGAACATCTCCTCCTCGATTCGGCCCAGGAACAGCCGGGACTCGGGCGTCAGATGAATTCCCCCGAAGATGTTATAGCCCCGTCGGTCTGCTTTGTACGGGTAATCGGGTAAGTCATCGTCCTCGAATCGATCGATCCAGGCATTGTTGTTCAAATCGATGCCGAAGAGAAACTCCGGGCGGTCCACATCGTGACGCAGAAACGGCTCGTCGTAGTCGGGAATCCTGTTCGGAATGGCGCCGGAATCGTTCTGGTTGAAATCAGAGATGAAGTCCCAGTTCTCGTCCCAGCCCGGGTAGACCTGCGTATCGGTCGTACCACCGCCCGCCCTCGACCAGTCCGCCCGGCGATCGTTGTCGTCGTTGTCGTCGACGAATTCGTAGAGCACGCTGACGGGCTGATCGTACTTGAAGTCCCCCTGATTGTCGGAGACGAACGCGCTCGTCGAGTAGTCCTCGTCGATAGAGTAGAGCTCCGCGAAGGCAAAGTAAGGGTAGTCCTGCCTGGAGATCGTCAGCAGCGAGGCCTCGGCGCTGCGGGACGAGATTTCGTGCCCTTTGTTGGCGCTGAAGCGAAAGGTGTTGGGATACTGCGAATAGCGCACATTCCGATCCCACTCGCCGTAGAAGTCGAAGCCGAGCAAGTCCGTGGCCTCGACCGTGAACCCACCCACCAGGTTCGCCGTGGGCAGACCGTAGTGGAAACTCACCACCTGAACATTGGTAAGGTGCGCAACGTTGCCCCGCGCCCGCTCGATGGTAAACAGAACGGGCTCCGCCTGGTCGATGAGGGCACCAGTCAGCGGCGGCTGGGGCACGTCCCCCCCCCCGCCGGTGCCGGTCTGCCGGTTCGACCACATCTGGATCCGGTAGTCGTTGGCCAGCACGTATTCGAACTCGACCTCGATGATGTTGCTGGCGTCGATCCGGGTGCCGTCTTCTCGCAGGAGTTGGAAGGCGGGATCGGTGAAGTCGTAGTTCAGGACTATGCGCTCGGTGCCGTCGGCGGCGAGATAGCCCTCCCGGTCGAACCCCCCGACCACGGCCGGCCACTCCGTTCCCGGCCGCACCACCTCGGCGAGGGTGTGAACCGTCTCCTGCCCCGTGTCGAAGTCCTTGACGGTGATCTGTACGTCGTGGCCGAACAGAGCCGCGCCACCCTCCCCATCCTCGGGACTGTCATCGCTCAGGACGATGGCGATCGCCGTCACCGGCGTCCCGCTCTGACCGAGCGTGAGGCTGCCGGCAATCGGGTCGCCCCTCTCGAGGGCGGTGTTGCCGTTGCGGGCATCGACCAGGGTGCCGCCCAGGGTGATGTGATCTCCGACCTGGACCGTGGCCCTGCCGCCCACGAGGCTCGTGATGTTTCGCCGTCTCAGAGGCGAGGTCGTGGCAAAAGGGGCCGGGTCGCTGATGCGCGAGGCCAGAATCGTCGCCGCATACCGGTCCGACGCGAAGTCGATCTGGACCCCGTTGAAATCCGGTTTCGAGAAGGTCATGGGCGTGAGTGTGGTGCGCAGCTCGGTGCCCACCGTGACGGCATAGCCGTACTGCCCTTGCGAATCGCCGCTCACCGTGAGGTTGGTAAAGAAGCTGCCGAAATTCCTGCCCTTGAAAATACCGCTGCCATCTGAGGAGGGCCGTTGCTGCCGCCAGTCGTAGATCAGCCAACCGAAGCCGATGTAGTCACCGTAGAAATCGTAAAAGTAGTCGCCGTTGATCCTGGTATCGACGTAGCGCTGATAGTACTGGCGGGCGTAGTTCGAGTATTCCGATTGCCGCCACCGGTAGTCGTTGTACAGCTCCTGTGGCACGTACCATCGCCGCACGACAGGATCGAGGGCGCCGAACAGGACGCCCCACCCTTTTGGCTCGAAGGAGATGGCGCCCCCCTCCTGCACGCCGAGCCGGGCGCCGTACTGCTGGGCGTCGAGATCCGGGGCGTTCGCCAAGGCCGTCAGGCCCAGGAACAGTGCCGCGAAAATCGCTCTGCCAGCAGGCGGTTCGTCAATACGCGACACCGACGACCCCCGCGCTTTGCGCGTCAGCCGAGCCGGGAACATTCATTGAGACGGCGTACACATAGTTGCCGGGTGGGACGAGCTCGCCGGCCTGGTTCCGTCCGTCCCATGTGTGTCGGTAGCGGCCGCTGCGGCGTCCCTGCGTTTGCGAGCTGACCAGGCGACCCGAGAGGTCGAAAATCCGCACCTCTACTGCGAGCGCCGGCGCGACGTTCGTCACGTCGTACTGTATGGTCACCGTGTCGTTGATGCCGTCCTGGTTCGGCGTGAAGACGCCGATGTCCGTGCCGACATTGACGAGCAACTGGTCGACGACCTGCACGTCCACGAAGAGGTTCCTCTCCTTGAGCGTGCCGACAGGCCCGTCGGGATCCACCAGCTGTCCACGGCTCAGATCGGCTGCATTCCCCGCTATCACCGGATGCGCGAACAGTGTGTCGGCGCTGTTCCGCGCCCCGCCGCTGAACCGCGTTCCCACTCGCAGGACGGCGCTGCTGAAGTCGATCTTCAAGAGAGTGCTGTCCCGCTGCACCTGGGGGAAGGAGATGACGAACCCGTCTTGCCGCGATTCTTCGATGCCGAACTGCCCCTGTGTCACCGGTGGATTCGCCAGCGATTGCCCGGTGAAGTCGGCGAAGGTGACATTTCCATCCGGCTCTGAGATCTCGACCCGGCCGACGCTCTCAGTCCTCACCGGCGTCCTGACCTCGAAGCGGTCGAACCCGGCATCCCGCCCGTCAGATCTGTAGAGGACGGCGTAGGTGAACTCCGTCTCCCGGCCGACCTCGGCTTGGCGCGGGAAGATTTCGGCTATGAGTGATTGGGCGAAGGCGGGTTTCGTCACGTCCACGGCAAGGGCCCCGGTCCCGGTGGCGGCTTTGAAGCTGTCGTTGAAGAATTGGATCATGAACTGGAAGTACCGTCGCGGCGTCGGTGAGGCAACCGGCGTTCCGGCCAGGGGATCCGCGAGCCGGCCTTCGTCCACGACGCCATCCAGAGGATAGGGCGCCGACCACGAGCTCCAGTTCGTCAGATCGTCCCGGATGACGGACCTCTCGTCGGCGTCGAGGTCGAAATAGTCGTCCTCGTCGAGGGCGAGGCGCAGCCGGTCCTCCAGCGGCAAACTGGTGAAGTCCAGCAACACCTCGCGCCCGTCGCGGGATTCGTGATCCAGAAGCGTTTCCACCACCGACTTCAGGTCCGCGTCCTCCACGTCCTCGGCCTTCTTCCACAGGGCATCGATGGGCACATCGGTGATGAGGGCGCCCGATCGGAGCTGGCGGCCCGAAGATTGCACGCCGATGCGGGTGTACTCAACCGGTTCGGGATCGATTCCCGTCCGGGTGCGGATCAGAGCCCGAGACCTGGCCTCGTCGCCGATTTTTTCCCGGACCCAGCGCAGGTTTCCGAGGATCGCCGGTTCACCGAAGTCGAAGATGTCCGAAAGATACAGGGCCTGTGGCGCAAACCCCTCGCTGAACACCTCGAACTCGGCGATCTCGAAGGTGGGCAGGGCCGTGGATCGGAAGCGGATATGGCGTACGAATCTCGTGTCGAAGCGGATGTCGACATCGACCTCCTCATTCTGCCCTTCTTCTGCCACTTCGTCCCAGATCAGACTGTTAGCCCGTACGGCCTCGGGAGACCCATCGTTGAGGAACAGCTGGTAGCCCTTGGTGAAGTCGCGCCTGAAGGCGGCGCGCGGAGAGAACCGGATGCGGTTGATGGCGAACACCGAACCGAGGTCGAAATTGAGGATCAGACCCTTGGCACCGGATGCTCCGAAACGCTCCGCCGCGACGACGAGGGCCGTATTGGCATCGCCGTCGTGCATGTTCCTGAAGTCGGGTTCGAGAATCTCGAAGGACGGGATCGGTGTTTCCACGCTCCCGCCCCTGGACGCCGACGTGAAACCGATGAGGATGTTCTCACTCGTGTCCGCCTCCGAGGGAAAAATCCAGGTCTCTTTCCCCTCGCGCTCGAAGTCCACGACGCCACCAGGAGTGTTCGTGTGCTCGATCGCCTGGTCAGACACGATCACGGTGGCCGCGACCTGGCCACCGCCGTCGCGCCACGGAAGGCCGTCGACTCCACCCATGACCAGGAGCTCCGTGGCCGCCGTGGCGGCCGAAATCGAGGCGGCCAGAAACGTCGCAACCAGACCGGCACGCACGTTGACTATCGCTGTCAGCAGAGGATTACACATCGACGCAGGATTTCCTCTATACCAGAAAAAGGGGAGCTCGAAAAAGGGGAGCTCGATCCCCGTTCTTAAGAGGTAAGGTCGATTAAAGACGGCAACGTATGACTATCCGAGGCGTCGATCAAGCGGACGGCCCCTCAGTTCCCCCGCTGTGTCAGCTCCCTGGCCCTTTCTTTGATTCGCTCGCTGTCGTCGGGCCGGCCCAGGGTGCCGTACACATCGCTGAGGTAGAGGTGAGCCACGGCGTTCTCCGGTTGCAGCTCCGTAACCCGCTCATAGGCTGCCGCGGCGCTGTCGAACCGGGCCAGCCTCACGTACGAGGCGCCGAGATTCAGATGAGCCCGGGCGTAGGTCGGGCGCAGCTCGATGGCGCGCCGCAGCAAGCCGATGGATCCTCGAAAATCGCCTCTGCGAAAGTGGATGTCAGCACGATTCAAGAAAGCCTCGGGAAGGCTCGTGTCGAGACGGGACGCCTCCTCGAAAGCCCTCAGCGCCTCGGGAAGTCGATCCAGCTCGCGGTAGGCCCATCCGAGTCGCATCTGCGCGATGGGGTCCTCCCCATCCAGCTCGACGGCTCGCTGCAGGGGAACGACGGCTTCGTCCGCCCTGCCGCTTTCGAGGAGCGCCATGCCCAGCGCCGATTGAGGGTCCTTGCGGTCGCGATCGATCTCGGCGGATTGGCGGAGTTCGGCGATGGCCTTATCGAGCCGTCCCGCCATCATGTGGACTAGGCCCATGTGGTAGTGATCCTTCGCCGAGCCGAGTGAGACGGCTCCGTACCTCGGCGGCGTGACCTCTGCGTGGAGTCTGCCGAGCAGCTGGCGCATGCGCTTGGCTCTTTCCACAAGGCGCCGCCCTTTCTCCTGGTGGCCTTGCCGCATGTACATAGTGCCCAGAGTATGTTGGATCTTGTGATCTATGGGATTGAGTTCAGCCGCTCTTTCGAGGCTGGCGACCGCTTTGTCGAAATCGCGGATGTCGCCGTAGGCCATTCCGAGGTTGAAGTAGGACTCCGCATCGTCGGGAGCGTAATGCACGGCTTTTTCGAGAGGGGATATCGCTTCCTGCCGAAGACCCTGATTCCGGTAGATGAGGCCGAGTTTCTTGTGGACGGGGGCGACAGTGGAGTCCGCTCTCAGGGCAGAGATAAAGGCCTCGGTGGCGAGTCGAGTGCTGTCCAGGTAGTCGTACATGATGCCGAGGTTGTAGTAGGGACCGGGCCTCAGTGAATCGAGGGCAATCGCTCTTTGAAAAGCCGCGATGGCGTCTTCGCCGTGGCGCTGCCAGGTCTCGGTGTACGGTTTCGAAGTGAACCGCGCAGTGTGGATGATCCCGAGAAGCTCGAAGAACCTGGCGTCGTCGGGTGCGAGTGCCATGGCCGCCTCGATCTGGCGCTCGGCCTCCTGGTGCCGACCAAGAGACAGATAGGACTTGGCGAGATAGAGGTGGCCTTCCCGGTCATCGGGTCGATCTCTGGCGAGCCTCTCGAGGACGTCGATCGCCGAGGCGTGCTCCCCTTTCCAGTAATGACCCTTTCCCTGCTCCAACAGCCGATTCATCTCGGCGTCGTTCTCCCCGCAGCCACCGAGGAGAGCGCCGGAGACGAGGAGGACAAGTCCGAGCGGGATGGCGCACATAAAAATAGGGGAGGCTTGATTAGCCCCCCCCCTATTTCTGGTGTTCGTTGGACGCGGTTCTACCTGGCCACTGAAGCCTTTATCCGGCCCCAGCTGTCCTCCTCGACCGCGGAGGGGAAGTCATCAGCGACCCCCATGAGCTGAAAATCGGCCCAGAAATCGGCGTCGCCGAACGCGGCGCCTTGCGCCGAGAGCACCCACCTGCTTGCCGTTCCGGGAGGCACATCCTCAGTGTCGTCATTCTCTTCGTTGTGATCAAAATCCTTGAGGCGGGGGTGCGCGCCTATGATCTCACCGGCCTCGAAGTCGTGCAGGGGCGCGTCGGGATCCGCCCAGTTGAAGTCGTCCCAGAAGACCTGGTACCACTCGACGTTCTTCCTGGTCTCCGAGAGGCTGCAGGGCGATCCCTCGGTATACTTGAACGCGTGGTCGGTATATCTCGGGGCGCCGTACCAGTCCGCCTCTGTCATCCAGAACCAAGTCCAGCCAAAGACCCCCCGATGGGTAGTACCACAACCCCCGCTGAAGGACCAGTGGAAGGGTTGGGCGTGGCGGCCCCGCTCGCGATTATTCTCCTCGTCCGTCCCGTCGAACCACATGCTGCCCCCCGAGTGGTCGGCGTCGAGACCGAACTCGAAATTGTCGTGGGGGGTGGAAGTCTCATAGTCGTCGTATTCTTCGTAGGCGAAGTAGATGCGGTTCGTCTCGTCGTTCCAGCTCATGAGGAAACGCATGTCCCAGCTCGCAGGATCGGCCGTCTCGCCCTGGGCGACCCTGGCCTCCGCCTGGTCGTAGTTCTGAATGAGGTCCTCTGACAGGAGCCAGAACTCCCTCGGGACGATGTCGTACTCCGACATGTCCGCATCGAGTACCGGCACGGCGCCAGCCGGCCACTGCCAGACCGGAGCCAAAAATTCCGGTGGATCGTGGGCTATGGTCGCCGAGTTGAAGGCGAAAAGGCCCGCTGCTGCGAGCAGGATCGGCTTTCTCATAACTTCCTCCTTCTGAGAGGTTATTACACGGAGCTTCTGGTCATGGGTGGAGTCGACGGCCTTCCGTGGCGCGACGGCGGTGGCCAGATCGCGGCCGCCGTGATCGTGTCGGACGCGGAATTATGGCATAGGGTACCACAATCGGACACGTCGAGCAAGCAAAATCCGGACACGTCGAGCAAGCAAAATCTTCCGCCTCCGCCGCCCGGGGGGGCTACGGCGTAACATATTGGAAAACATTCCCTTAATCAGTGCAGGCCCCGGGTGGGAGACTCGGGCTCCTTATCGGTCTATCCGCTGTACGCTGCAGTGGTGCAGGGCTTCGAGTGAGTGGCAGCTCACGTTTGCCAGAGACCTGCCTATCCCCAGTTTCCCGCGCGTAAGGACCCGGCCCTGCAGCGCAGCACCGCGGCGGTTCGGATAGCCCTCGATCTTTTCTGCAGCTCCCCGGCCAAGGACGCCGCCGACCGCACTGCCCCCCACCTGCATTCTCCGATATCGGTGCGGCCGTCCTGCCTGAAGTTGACCACGTCGATTTGCGTGACCTTGTCCCAGTACTCCCCGATTTCGTAGGCGGCATTCACACCTTCGCGTTCGTAGCGTCGTCTGGAGTCTCTGAACTTTTCCCGGAGCTGTTAGGCTTTCGCCAGTCCCCATGTCCTGTCCTCCGTCCTCCGCTGCTCTCGAACCAAGGCCCCTTCCCTCCACCGGCATTACCCGGCTTCCTCGGTACTACGGGCCTCTCCGCAACAGGGGTAGGCTGGGAGGCCCCGCGCGGAACAGGGCAATTCCGTGACCCCGCGCCGGGGTCCGCCCCTCCCACGAGACTTTCCGGAAATCTGAAAAGGGAGCTTGGGCTTGCAAAACCCCGGATGATTGGTTAGATACAGTGATTCGTTTCCGCCCGCATTAACTCCACTGCTGCAGATGCGGCGCTTCCCGCCTCAACCAACCTCGCCGAAAATCAGCCACCCGATCCACTACATAAAATCAGCCACCCGATCCACTACAGGAGAACAGCTTTTTGCGTTTGATCCTTTTGGGTGCCCCTGGCTCCGGTAAGGGGACGCAGGCCAAGAGGCTTGTCGAGCACTTTGGCATCGTTCAGGTATGCACCGGCGACATGCTGCGGGAAGCCGTTGCTTCGCAAAGCGACCTCGGGGTCCTCGTGGAACACTACATGCGGACCGGGCACCTCGTGCCCGACCACCACGTGAATCAACTAGTCGCCGAGCGCCTTGCCCAGAAGGATGTCGGCGATGGCTTCGTCATGGACGGGTACCCCCGTACCCTGCCCCAGGTCGACTCGTTCCAAGAACTGCTCGACCGCCGCGGCCTGCAGCTCGACGGCGTCCTCTTCATCGACGTTCCGGACGAGGCGGTAATCCACCGCATGACCGGACGCCGAGTCGACCCGCTGACCGGGACGATCTACAACCTCCACCTCGACGGCGCCCCGCCCGCGGCCGAGGTCGCCGGGCGCCTCGAGCAGCGCCCCGACGACACCGAGGAGGTGATCCGCGAACGCATGGCGACCTTTCACCGCGAGACCGGCCCCGTGATCGCCCGTTACCGGTGCCTGGGGAGGCTGATTACCGTCGACGGAAACGCCGATTCAGACACCGTCTTCAAGGATGTAGCTGCTTCATTTTCCTCCGGCGACCCAACTCTGTCCAACCCTTCTCTGGACAAGATCCGGCAGCAGTTCCCGGCGCCGGCCCCGGAACCCAGGCAATGACCGAAGCCGACAAACTGTCCCTCTACATGACCGGCCTGGACTACTACGCCCGGCAGGAGTTCGAGGCCGCCGCCGACGCTTTTCGGCGGGCCCTCGAGATCGATCCAGAGTTTGCCGACGTCCACCAGGCCTTGGCACACGTCTGGGAGAAGCTCGGGGATTTCGACGCCGCCCTGGAATCGGCGAAGCGCGCCGCGGAGATCAATCCCGACGACTTCCTCGTCCACATCAGTCTGTCGATGTTCTACCAGCGCAAGGGCATGATCGCCGAAGCCGAGGCTTCGAAAGCCAGGGCCGCGGAACTGCAGCTGCAACAGGGGAGCTGATCCCGTTCCGGCGCGGCCCCGGACGCCTTCGGCGGCGGCCGGCACAGCAATGTCCTCCTCTTCCCTCGCAACAGCACCGGCGCAGGCGCATCCAGGGCCGTCCCAAAACGAGCCGGGTGACGGCTTCGGGATCGGGCCGCATCGAGTGCGCCCTCTGCGCCCCGGCATGCCGGTGCTCTCCCTCGCCCCGATGGCGGGGGTGGGGAACTGGGTGTTCCGCCTGATCTGCGCCCGCTTGGGGGCGCGCACCGTCGGGGTGGAGTTCATCAACTGCCGGGTGATCGGAGAAAACTCGGCGCGCACCCGCAGGCTGCTCGACTTCTCGGACGCGGCCGTCTACGACCGCACCGGAATGTCCCTTCTCGCCGCCCAGATCTACGGCAACGACATCGATCTCATCGCCGCGGGGGCGCGCGAGTTCGAGAGGCGCGGATGCCACCTCGTCGACATCAACTTCGGCTGCAGCGTGCCCCAGATCCTGCGCAAGGGATGCGGCGCAGCTTACCTGCGGGATCTCGACCGCCTGTACCGCGCCGTGCGCGCCGCGGTCGAGGCGGTTTCCATCCCCGTAATCGTCAAGACCCGCATCGGTTGGGACGCCGGTTCGGTCAACATCGTCGAGGTGATCAAACGCTGCGAGGAGGCCGGCGCCCGGGCGATCGCCGTTCACGCACGCACCGTGGAACAGAAATACAAGGGCAGGGCGGACTGGGGCTGGATCGCCGCGGCAGTGGAGGCGGCAAGCCTGCCGGTGTTCGGCAACGGCGACGTGCACACCTACGAGGACGCCGTCGCCATGAGCGAGCAGACCGGCTGCGCCGGAGTCATGGTCGGGCGCGCCGCCATCGCCAACCCGTGGATCTTCGCCGGCAGGAGGAACGTCGGACTGCCGGAGCGCATCGACCTCGCCATCGAGCAGTTGAAGCTGATGGCGCACCACAAGGGAGACCGGGTCGGGGTGCTCGAAACCCGCAAGCACCTCGCCCTCTACTTCAAGGACCTCGACAGGAACTCGGCGACGCGGCGCAGTATTCTGACCACGGAGTCGCTGCCGGAGCTGATCGAGGTGCTGTGCGCCTGGCGGGAACGCCGCGGCGCCGAGCCAGAGGCCGACCTGGGACTGACCGACGCCGAGGCCGGGTCCCTTGCCTGGGGCGGCAACGGCTGATGCAGACCCGCCCCGAGGCCACTTCCCCGATTGACCCCGACTTTGGGCCGGCTGATATTGGCGAGCTTCCCCAGCGCAGCGCGGAAAGAACACGTGAGCAAGAGTTTCTGGGATTCCACCCCACGCCATTTTCCCACCCAGGAGGAGCTGGCCGCCCTCGACAGGGACCTGCGGTTTCACCCCGCGCCGGCTACCGCCGGGGAGAAGCTGAGCCCCGGGCAGCTGGAGTCCTACAACCGCGAGGGGTACCTGCTGCCGTTCCAGGTGTTCCCGGAGGGCGAGATCGGTCAGCTGCGCGCCCATTTCGACGGCTGGCTCGAGGAGGCGCAGCGCCAGGGGGCCGACAGCTACTCGATCGTGTCGGCGCACATGAAGCACGGCCTCGTCTGGGACCTTCTCAGGGATCGGCGCATCACCGCCTACGTCGGGGATATCCTCGGCAGCGATTTAATCTCCTGGGGCGCCCACTTCTTCTGCAAGATGCCCGGCGACGGCAAGCGCGTCTCCTGGCACCAGGACGCCAGCTACTGGCCCCTTACTCCCTCGAAGACGGTCTCCGTCTGGCTCGCCGTGGACAGGGCGGACCGCGAAAACGCCTGCATGCAGTTCGTCGCCGGCTCACATCTGCACGGCCACCTCGATTTCGTCCGCAGCGCCGAGTCGGAGGCCAACATCCTCAACCAGACCGTCCCGGAGGCTGAACGCTTCGGGCACGGAGTCGTCGACGTCGAGCTCGAGGCGGGAGAGATATCTCTGCACTCAGACCTGCTGCTGCACGGCTCGGCGCCGAACCTGTGCGACCGCCGCCGCTGCGGCCTCACCCTGCGCTACGCCGCCACCGAAGTGCGCGCAGAGTACAACTGGAACTCCGAGGGGGTCGTCGTCAGCGGCAGCGACCCGAGCGGGCACTGGGCCGATCCGCCCCGGCCCGAGATCGACTGAGGCACCCTTGAAACGTGTCCTCATCGCCGGCCTCTACGAGGAGGTCGGCAGCTTCAACCCCCTGCTGACGCGCTACGAGGATTTCCAGATCCGCCGCGGCCGGGAGATCCTCGACCAGCTGCGCGGCACCGACAGCGCCACCGCCGGCGGCATCTCCGTGCTCGAAGCCCGCGACGACATCGAGCTGGTACCGACGGTCCACGCCTTTCGCGACGCCACCGGGGGGCCGGTCGCCGCGGCCGACCTCGAGCGCCTGCTCGACGAGATCCTCGCTTCCGTGGGCGACCATGCCGACGCCGACGGCGCCTTCCTGTTTCTGCACGGGGCCATGGCCGGGGTCGAGGAGGACGATCCCGAGGGCCGGCTGGCCGCAGGAGTGCGCGAAATCCTCGGCCCCGGAAAGCCGATCACGGCGCCGATGGACCTGCACGCCATCCTCACCCCGCGACTGCTCGACAGCATCGACGTCGTCAATCTGCTGCTGACCTACCCCCACACCGACATGGTCTCTACGGGGGAGCGGGCGGCGCGCAACCTGCTGCGCCTTCTCGACGGCAAGGTGAAACCGGCAACCGCCTGCATCCAGCTGCCGATGCTGGTGCGCGGCGACGATCTCATCACCGCGACCGGCCTCTTCGGGGAAGCGATCCATCACTGCGAGATGCTGGAGAAGACCGGCGCCTGCCTGGCCGCGGGGGTCAACATCGGCAACCCGTTCACCGACGTGCCCGGCCTGCGCTCCAACGTGGTCGTCACCACGGACAACCATCCGCAGCGGGCGCGGCGGGAGGCGCTGCGGCTCGCCCGCTTCATGTGGCGCCACCGCGGCGACATGCAGGCCGAGCTGACCCCCCTGCCCGAGGCGGTCCACCTCGCCGAAGGGACCGGCGGGCTCACCGTGTTCTCCGACGCCGCGGACTCGACCGCGTCAGGGGCTCCCGGAGACAGCAACGTCGTCCTCAGAGGGCTGTTCGAGCACCGCTATTCGAAGCGCGCCCTGGTTCCCGTCGTCGACGCCCCGGCGGTCGCCATGGCCGCGGAGGCCGGTGTCGGAGCTACCCTGACCCTGCCGCTCGGAGGGACCATCGACAGCGAACGCCACACCCCGTTCGAGGTCGAAGCGAGGGTGGTGAGCCTCGGCGACGGCGACTTCTCGTACGAAGGGGGAATGCCGGGCGAGGCCGGTCTCACCGCGGTGCTCGCCGCGGGCAGGCACCGCGTCATGGTCACCGAAAGAGCGGTGATGTGGGTGGGCCGCCGCGTCTTCCAGGCCCAGGGACTGGAGCCGCTCGATTTCGACCTCGTGGTGTGCAAATCCCCGAACGGCTTCCGCGTCCATTACGAATCCATCGCGTCCCGCATCGTCGCCGTCGACCTGCCGGGAGGCACCAGCGCCGACCTCAAGTCGCTCCCCTACCAGCGCATCTCGCGGCCGGTGTACCCCCTCGACGAGGATGCAGGTCCGCCGCCCGAGCTCGGCGGCGACTGACTTCCCCTAGCCGGAATCGACGATACCGGCGATTTCACCCGGCTTCCCGTAAAAAGCGAAAGGGGCTGGGGCCGCCCCTCATGAATAAAGGCGCGCCCCGATTTCGAGACGCGCCTTTCCCGCGTTTTCCTTGTCCAGCTGTGTGAAAACCGTTGCCCGCCTCGGGCGCCTGCCGCTCGAGGCGGCGCCTTGCCGGCGACAGGGTCGACGGGTGGTGCCGTCTACGATTTGGCCGCCACTACCTCCCAGCGGTGATGCCTGGCGCCCCTGGCCGCCTCAGCTGCCAGGGCCTCTGCCCACATCCGCGCCCACTCGCCGTGATCGGTCAGCACCGAGTCCAGATTCGAGCGGCTGCGCACCACGAAGTCCGGGTAGAACGGGCGCCCGGTCGGGGTGCCGGTCTTCTGGTATCGCAGGTCCATGCTCCAGCGCACCGTGTCGGTGTGGTTCGGGGTCGAGCGATGGGGGATCTCCTTGCTCATCAACAGCAGGTCCCCCTTCTCCATCGGCAGGGTCAGCGGTTCGACGTCGGGCATCGCCTCTTCGGCGATCACCGTCCCCCTGCCCTGGATGGTCTCGTGTTTCCACAGCCCGGTCTTGTGCACCCTGGGGATGATCTGGAGACAGCCGTTTTCCGGCGTCGCCGGGACTATCGGCAGCCATACCGTCAGGATGAAGTGGGGATCCGCCTCTTCCCAGGTCACGCCGGCGTCCTGGTGCCAGGGCGCCACGTGGCCGTCCCCCACCTTGGTCGTTCCGTGCGGCAGCTTGCCGCGGATGTGCTGAATCGGGCTGCAGGTGATCTCCGGCCCTACGATGGGTTCGACGAGACCCAGCAGGTTGTCGTTGAGCAGGAATTCGAACGACGCCTTCCCCCGCAGCCGGTATATGTCGAGGTCGTCGTAGATCTCCGCACACTGGTCGTTGATCAGGGCGAGCCGCTTGTCGAACGGGGCATCGGCGTGCGGATCCCCGATCTTCCCCTCTGCCAACAGCTCGTTCGCCCGCCGGTCGATGTGCGCCTCGTACTCCTCGATCACGGGGTCGATGTCGCTGTCCGAGAGGGCGCCCCGCAGCAGCAGGAAGCCGTCGTTGTCGAACATCTTCAGTTGTTCTTCGGTAAGTCCCATGTCAGTGCTCCAATTTTGTGAAGGGTGCTTTCTCAAAGGTGCCGTCTCGAGGCTGAATTATCAAGAAAATCCGCCTCCATTCTCACGGTTCCTGTTCTTTCCATTAGTAGATTATGTCATATTCTCCGGCGTCTTTTCACCCGCCAGGGGGAACCAACGACTGATGACCGGCACCCGGCTTCATACCCATCTCACCCGCAGCCGAGCCGGATGACCAACGAGTCCACAGAGCGAAAACAATGACCATCCCTACGATATTCGAAACATGCCGGCCCCGCTCGGATGTTCTGGAGGAAGCGATTACCGAGGCCGACTTCGCTGCCGATCTCGCCCAAGTCATCACCGGCTCCGGTAACGCCGAATATCTCGACCCGGCACACTTCTTCTCCACCACCTATCCCACAAGGGGCCTCAGAAACCTGCTCGCCAATGTGTGCCGGAGGCTGACCGGTGCCGGCGGTGAGGTGGCATCGATCTTCCGGCTGGACACTTCTTACGGGGGTGGCAAAACCCACGGACTGATAGCGTTGTGCCATGCCGCCCGGGGCATGCAGGGTGTGTCGAATGTTTCTGAGTTCATCGACCCTTCCCTGCTTCCGGGGGGGAAGGTTCGGGTCGCCGCATTCGATGGAGAAAACGCGGACCCGGCCAACGGCAGGGCCATGGGTGACGGAATTCTGGCCCACACTCCTTGGGGCGAGATCGCCTATGCACTGGCGGGCAAGGACGGGTACGAGAGGGTGCGCAATAGCGATGAAAGCCGCATCGCCCCTGGAGCCGAGACCTTGCGGGAACTGTTCGGGGGCGAGCCGACCCTGATTCTGCTCGACGAGCTTTCGGTTTACCTGCGCAAGGTGAGAAACCTCGCAGACGCCCGGGACCAGTTGACGGCCTTCCTGACCTCGTTGTTCAAGGCTGTCGAAAGCGCGCCCAAGGCCGCCCTCGTCTATACCCTTGCCATCGGCAAGGACGGGCGGGCAACCGACGCCTACAGCGATGAAAACCAGTTCATCGCCGATCACATGGCGGAAGCGGAAAGCGTCTCTGCGCGCAAGGCGACCCTGTTGAATCCTACCGAGGAAGACGAGACGGTTCAGGTGCTCCGTCGCCGCCTGTTCGAATCGATTGATGACACCATGATTTCGGCGGTAACAGATGCCTACCGGGATCTCTGGGCGGCCAACAGGGAATCTCTGGGAGATGATGCCGCACGGCCCGGGACCATCGAGACCTTTCTTTCGAGCTACCCACTGCATCCGGAAGTTCTGGAGACCCTGAGAGGCAAGACCGCAACCCTGGGCAATTTTCAGCGGGTGCGCGGAATGCTGCGGCTGCTTGCCCGCACGGTTTCGCATCTTTGGGAAGAAAAGCCCAAGGACGCGACTGCCATTCATCTTCACCATATCGATCCGGGCTACGAGCCGATCCGCCAGGAAATCGTGACTCGCCTCGGACAGTCCGCCTACGTGCCGGCCATTTCGAACGACGTAGCCTCCGGGTCGGACGAGAAGAAGGCGTTGGCGCAGGAGATCGACAGTGCGCATCACAGCGGCATGCCGCCGTACGCCGTGTACGTCGCCCGCACCGTCTTCATGCACACCCTCGCCTTCAACGATCCGTTGAAGGGAATTTCGCAGAAGCAGTTGCTCTATTCTGTTTTAGGTCCAACCACGGATCTCAGCTTTATCGACGAAGCGCGGAAGAAGTTCATCGCCGAATCCGCATATCTCGACGACCGCCCCGGCGCTCCGATGCGTTTTCTGGCCGAAGCGAATCTGGTTCAGATCATCCGCCGTGAAGAGCGCCACGTCGACGCCGCGGAAGCGCGCGCTCAGTTAAACGACCGCATCCGCGAGATATTCGGCGGCAGGACGTTCGAGGCCGTGTCATTCCCAGGAGGGCCGTTCGACGTCCCGGACGAGGTTGGCGACGGCCGGCCGAAACTCGTCCTCCTGGCCTACGACGCGGTGACCATCGGCAGTGCGGTCGAGGACGTACCCGAGTTGATCGAACGGATTTTCGCGCGGAAAGGGTCGGAAGGTTCGGCCTTGAGAGCGCTCCGAAACAGCTTGGTGTTCGTGGTCGCCGACGACGCCCGCAAGGAGGAGATGCGCCGCAAGACCCATCATCGTCTGGCGCTGCGGGAATTGAAAAAGCCGGACCGCCTCATTGATCTGGCGGAGCACCAGCAGGACCGGGTGCGCGAGATGGAAGCCCGGTCCGAGCATGAACTCGCCATCGCTATTCAGCAGTGCTACCGGCACATTTTCTACCCTTCCCGGAACCTGGTTGGCACCAGCGAGGTCGATCTCGCCCACTCGGCTATCGACGTCCATTCCGCGTCCGATAAACCCGGGGCAGGGCAGCAACAGGTCGTTCGGGCATTGCGAGACCTGGGGAAACTGCGCCTTCCCGAGGACGAGCCGGATTCGCCGTCCTATGTACGGGACCGAACGCCGCTCAAGAAAGGCCAGATCACCACGCTGTCGCTGCGCGATGAGTTCCGGCGCGATCCTGCACTGCCTACCCTGATCGGTGACGACATCTTTATCCGCGGCGTCCGGCTAGGAATCGACCAGGGGGAATACGTCTATCAACGGGGAGAATTGCTGTTTGGCCCAGGAGACCCATCGGCCACCATCCTGATCGATGAGCAGTCCGTAATCTTTACCATGGCTTACGCGAAAAATGCCGGCATGTGGCCGCGGAAACCCGAGGGCGACTTGGACGCCTCCGACGACTTGGACGATTCGGACGATTCTGACGACTCCGACGATTCTGACGACTCCGACGATTCGGACGACTCCGACCACTCGGACGATTCTGACGGCTCGGAGCCCGAATCCTTGACGGCAGAGGGTATCCTCAAAGAAGCATTGATCCAGCTGTGGGAGCAGGCGCGGGCGCACGATGTCAGGCACATCGGGATTTTGACCATTCGCATGTTCGAGGCTGGTGACGCCTTCCGGCTGCTCGGTGCCGTGGGTGCCGTTTCCGGTGCGGACAAAATGGTCACCATTACGGGTGGTTATGAAACCCGCGAGGGTGGGTCCTTCGAATTGGAGTTCCGAGGCCCGGTATCGGACGCTCAGCCTGTGAGGGAATTCCTCGAGCCACAGTTGCGGGACGCCAGCGCCAAGACCCTGAATACGGGGTTCGAGCTGACCTTCACCGATGGTCTGTCCATGCAAGGAGACGCGGCAGAGAAGCTCACCGAGCGCCTTTCCCGGTACGCGAGCGGCGCCGCGTATGTGTCGGCGACTGCGGAGGCAAAGGCCTGATGGCACGGTTAGAGAGAATCACCCAGGTCGAGACACCTGCATCAGCCCCCCGGTACGAGTTGCGGGTGCGTGGCTACGGCCCGGCCGATGCCGAGTATGAAATCTGGCAGATCCCCACCAAAGCCACCCCGCAGGTGAACGCCGCCCAGCGCGTTGCGGGGCTTCGGGGCCGGAACCTCGAGTTGGTCGAGCACCGGGTGCTGAAGAGGCTTTCCCAGTCGGGTATCAAGCTCGGGGGAAATGCGGATACAAGGAAACGAGGCTACGCCCTCAGCGAAGATCTGGCGCTGACAATAGGGCTGTTGTTCCGCACTCTGGCCCCTATGCGCAGCCGCGACAACATGCGGGCGGTGACCGAAGGAATCGAGGCAATGGAACGGGAGGAGGCGGCGTACTGGCTGGGCATGGCCATGCATCGCAAGCAACCGCGCCGGGTGCTGACGGCCTTGCGCTTCCTCTTGACCGAACCCAAGCGATGACCGGAGAGCCCATACCATGAGGATCGAACCGGAAATCAGCGCCGCCGCCGTCGTAGTCCTCGGCGATTTCAATCCCGCCATCTTCACGCCTGCCTGGTTCGCGCTGCACGGCCTCTTGCCGGAGGGTGTCGCAGAGAGTGCCGATCTCCGGGTTGCCAGCCAACACGTGACGGAGTTCGCCACTGAGTGGCTTCGTCTCCAGGTCACCGATGAGCGATTCATCGTCGAGACCTGGCAGGCTCCGCACGTTCGCTTGTGCGACCTCGTCGCACGGACGTTCAAGGAATACCTGCACCATACGCCCGTCACGGCGTTGGGAATCAACCGGGATGTTCACTTCCGGGTCCGTGACTTCTCAGAGCGGGACCGGATCGGCAGGACCCTGGCCCCCATTGAACCTTGGGGCACCTGGGGGCGCGACCTCGGCCCCGATGGCCGGGATGGCGGGATGACCTCCCTGACGATGACACAAGTCAATCCCGGGGGCAGACCAGATGGCGGTCAGATCAACGTCACGGTGGAGCCATCCCACCGGGTCGGAGAGGGCAGAAACGGGGTCCATGTCAGGGTCAACGATCACTATGCCATCGACGGCACCCAGTTGGGGACCGCCGAGCGATTGATGAAACTCTTCGAGGCCAACTTCGAAGAATCACTTGCCCGGAGCAACGCCATCATCGATCACATCATGTCCTTGGCAAAGGGGGCTTGATTCATGTCTCATGCAGTTCAATCTACAGCGGCTCAACACGGGAACCACCGAGGCGGGCTCAGCGATTTCGATGAGGATGCCTTGCCAGCCCCCCCCGTTCGACACCTCAACCAAGTGCTCAGCCTGGCCCTGGAGCAGGGCGTGCGATCATCCCCGACAACAAGGACAGGGGATCAGGATACTGCCAGCGCGACCCTGCCAGTGCTGCAGGGCCCCGGGCAGGATGGCAATGCCATTTCTCGAATTGTCGCTCTACCAGAGCCGGGCCCACGCTTGGCACCTTCTGCAACCCTTCACGCGTTGCAGGAATGGGAAGGCTATGTAGTGGAGATCGGTGAGGACGAGTTCGTGGCGAGGCTGGTGGATCTGACCGCGGGCAGGTCTTTCGAGACGGAGGAGGCGACCATCCCGATGGAGGAGATTTCCGAGGATGATGCCGGGAAGCTTCGCGAGGGTGACATATTTCGCTGGGTGATCGGCTACGAACGTTCGCCATCCGGAACGAAACGGGTCTCGCAGATAGTCTTTCGGGATCTCCCCAGGATGACTGCTGCCGACTTTGAGGAAGGCCGGAAGTGGGCGGAGCGAATCTCACGATCGCTCAGTCCGTGACTCAGGAGGAAGGGCCGCCGGGGCCCGGGGACTTCGAGGTCACCGTCTTCGGTCCTGGTTATGGAGAGAGCATCGTCCTGCATGTCGGCAACGGCGCCTGGATCGTCATTGACTCCTGCCTCGATCCCGACGGGCGACCGCATGCCCTGCGGTACCTGGAGAGTATCGGGGTCGACCCCTCCACGACCGTCAGGCTGATCGTAGCGACGCACTGGCATGACGATCATGTGCGCGGATTGGCCCAGATGGTCGAGACGTGCCGAGAGGCGGCCTTTTGCTGCGCCGCCGCCCTGTGCAGGAAGGAATTCCTCTCCCTCGTCCAGGCCATTCAAGGCCGCCATCTCTCCTCCGTCGGCTCCGGGCTGCGCGACAATACACGGCCGGACGGATACCTCTGGGCGCGCACCATCACCTGTCCTTACTGCGATGGCCTTGTGCCCCTGTCACCCAACTGGCGGCTCGCGCCCGGAGGCATGGGGGTCCGGCTAAAGCCCCACCTCGGCGCCGGCCCTGGGAAGCAGGACCGCGTCTGCTCCTTCGATATTGTCGAGTCCGCTGCAGAACAATCGGACGGCACGGTGTCGCGCGGCGACGGCACGTGCCCCTATTCCGATTGCGGCCGCGTCATCGACGGCGACGACATCAAGCGCCAAGCCCAGGACGGCCAGATGGGCGAGCAACTCTTCGCGGTCGTCTACAAGAAACGCGTCGCCAGGAAATTGAAATCCGGGAAGCGCGGAAAGGATAAATGGGTCCGCGGGTACCGGGCGCCCCGTTCCGAGGACGACAACAGCGCGGAAATCGAGGCCGCACTTGCCGAGAAGCTGCCGGAGTGGGAGGCGCTGGACATGGTGCCGAGCGAGAGAATTCCCGACGGCAACAAGACCACGGAACCGCAACGCTACGGCATACCTTTATGGCGTGATCTATTTTCGCCCCGCCAGCTTCTTTGCCACGGCACCAGTGTCGAGATCTTTCGCGAAATGCTCGACGCTGATCGGGAGGCAGGAAAGCTGAACGAGATTCGGCAAGCGGCGTATGGGTACTTGGCCCTGATGCTCGATACCTTGCTGAACTACAACAGTCGGGCCGGACGTTGGGACAATACTACCGGTCGAGTCAGGTCCATCTTCGACCGACACGATTTCGCATTTGTATGGTCTTACGCCGAAATGGCTCCTCTTGTGTCGGGCGTCGGGTACGACTGGGCCATCGACAAGACAGCCAAGTGCATCAACGAGCTCGTCGCCTTGGTTTGCCCGGAGTCCAGGGGCGATCGCTTTGATTTGTTCGAAAGTGCGGATGAAGCAGAGTTCACCTCACCCCCCATCACCATCACCTGTAAGCCGGGCGACAGCCTCGACCATATCGCGGACGGCAGCATCGAGGCAGTAATCATCGACCCGCCCTACTACGACAATGTCATGTACGCCGAGCTGTCCGACTTCTTCTACGTCTGGCTCAAGCGTACTGCCGGCCACGTCTTCCCCGAGCTGTTCCGCACACACCTAACCGACAAGGACAACGAAGCAGTCGCCAACCCGGCGAGGTTCCAAGGACACAAGGGCGCCCGAGCGCTCGCAGGGCGCGACTACCAGGAGCGAATGGCGTCGATCTTCGCCGAGTGTCGTCGGGTGTTGAAACCAGACGGCATCATGACCTTGATGTTCACCCACAAGGCGGCCGGTGCCTGGGACGCACTCACCACCGGTCTGATGCAATCGGGCTTCGTTATCACCGCGTCCTGGCCCATAAACACCGAGGCCGAAGGCAGCCTGCATATCAAGAACAAGGCCGCGGCCAACAGCACCATCTTCCTGGCCTGCCGGCCGCGGCATCCCCGTGCGGACGAGACATACGCTGAAGGGGTGCGCGAAGGGCCGTCGGTCTACGAAACCTCAACCTCGGTCTATTGGGAAGACGTGGAACCGAAGGTCGCCCACGCGGTTCGTACGCGAGTCGAGGGATTCCAAGAGGCCGGCATTACCGGGGTCGATCTGTATCTCGCTTCCTTCGGTCCTGCCCTGGAAGAATTCTCGCGCCACTGGCCGTTGAAGCGGGGAACTCCGCGTGAGGTACCAGAGGAGCGCCGGCGGCGGCTTCAGCAGGAACTGTTTGAAGAGGAATGGGATCCCTACGCCGCCACCCCGGAAGACGCCCTCGACGCGGCACGCCGGGAGGTCAAGCGCTGGCGTCTTGAGCAACTGACCCACCTCAAGGCCAATGCCGATCTCGACCCGCCCACCGCCTTCTTCGTGCTTGCCTGGGACGCCTTCGGTGCGCCGGCGTTCTCCTACGACGAAGCACTCAGGCTCGCCCGCGCCGTCGGTATCGATCTCGACAACGACATCGTCGGGCGGCTGGCGCAAAAGAAGGGCAGCGATATCCTGCTGTGGGACAGCGCCCATCGGGCGGCCAAGGGTACACTCGGTCCGCCCGATGGTTCACGGGGCATGATCGACGCCATCCACCATGCCGCCAACATGGCCCGTTCTCGAACCCTCGACGCGGCCAGGGAAATGCTCGCCGAAACGCTGGTGGACCAGGATCCGCGCTTCTTCGCGGCCCTCGAGGCGGTCCTCGAGGTGCTACCGGTATCCAGAGCTTTTTCCGGCATCGAGCTCGAAGGGGAGGTTGCGGGTTCGGGGAGCGACTTTGAAGCCCTCTACAACCTGGCCCGTCTTGCCTTCAGCGACGAGATCGATGAGCCCGAGCAACTCAGGCTCTGGCAGGACGACGATGTGTGAGCATGCTCCGTGATCGCACATGGAAGCTCAAATACACCCCCGATAACGGCGATCTCGTCACCCTGTTCTACGTACCCGCGCTTGAGGATGCCGAGCGCTACGACCGGCTGACCGGATACTTCAATGCCTGCGCTCTTTCACTGGCTGCGCGCGGCATCGAAGGATTGGTCAGAAACGAGGGTCGTATGCGGCTCGTCGCCGGCTGCACCCTGAATGCGCCCGAGATCGAGGCGATCGAAAAGGGGGAGCAGTTACGCGATCTCGTCGAACGGCGTTTGACGAGCCTCCCCCTTGCCCCGCCGGACACCGACTCTTCCGAAGCCCTGGAACTGTTGGCCTGGATGGTCGCGCGCGGCTTTCTCGATGTGAAGGTCGCTGTTCCCTGCGATGCTGATTCCAGGCCGATTCCGGCGGACGGCATCTTTCACGAGAAGGCCGGCATCATCGAAGACCGGGGCGGTGACAAGATCGCCTGGAACGGCAGCATCAACGAGACCGCCGCCGGCTGGCGCCATAACTGGGAGAGCATCAGCGTCTTTTCGAGTTGGGGTTCGGAACCCCAGAGGGTCGCGGATGAGGAGGCCAACTTCGCCCGCATTTGGGCCAACAAGGCGAAGCGGGTGATCGTCCTCGACGTTCCCGATGCCGCGCGCCGGGACCTTATGCGCTTCATGCCGGCGAACGACAAGCCCGCCCGGCTGGAGAAGCTAGAAAACAAGCTGATGAAGGCCCTGCCCGAAAAGCCGGAGCCTCCGGCCCGGGAACCAGAACCACCCGCCCAAGGCCCGAAGTTCGATCTGCGGAGCCGCGTCTGGTCCTTCATCCGGAATGCGCCCTCATTGCCACAGGGGGGAGAGCATGTAGGCGAAACGACCTCGGCGGTCACTCCCTGGCCTCACCAGGTGAGAGCCTTTGAACGCCTCTACCGAAATTGGCCGCCCAAACTACTGATCGCCGATGAAGTTGGCCTCGGCAAGACCATCCAGGCTGGCCTGCTGCTGCGCCAGGCTTGGCTTGCGGGGCGCATCAAACGGATCCTGATCCTGGCGCCCAAGGCTGTCCTGAACCAGTGGCAGATCGAGCTGCGCGAGAAGTTCAACCTCAACTGGCCGATCTACGACGGCGGCAAGCTGATCTGGTACCCTTCCCCGGCTTGGCGCGGACGGAACGAGCGCGACGCCGGCCGCGATCACTGGCACCGGGAACCTGTGGTGATTGCCTCAAGCCAACTGATGCGCAGGCGGGATCGCTCCTCAGCCCTTTTGGAGCAAGCCGAACCGTGGGACCTCGTGATACTCGACGAGGCCCACCATGCCAGGCGGCGCGCCGCGGGCAGCCAGCGGGAAGGCGGGCCCAACACGCTTCTCCAGCTGATGCAGGGTCTGAAAAAACGCACCGAAGGACTGGTTCTGCTGACGGCCACGCCAATGCAGGTTCATCCCATTGAGGTCTGGGACCTGTTGGACCTTCTCGGCCTTCCACCCGAATGGAACGACAGGGCGTTTCTCGACTTTTTCCAGGACATCGAGCAGGAGAATCCCTCCCCAGAAGAGTTAGACCGCATGGCACGATTGTTTCAGTCGGCCGAACGGGTCTACGGCAAGATCGAGACGGAAGATGCGCAGCGCCTCGCCGACATGTCCCGTCTGAAGGTCAACAAGATCCTCCGTGCCCTGCGCGACGCTGCCAGCATCCCGCGACGCCAATTGGAAACGACGGAGCGGCGGGCGGCAATCAGGATCATGCGGGCCGGTACGCCGCTGCGCAGGCTGGTCTCGCGACATACCCGCGAGTTGCTGCGGCGGTATTTCAGGGCGGGCATGTTGGACACGCCGATCGCCCAGCGCCGGGTCGAGGACCGCTTTCTCCAGATGACCCCGGAAGAGCGGGAACTCTACGACGCGGTCGAGGAATACATCGCCGGCACCTACAACCAGGCCAGCGCCAGGGAGCGCACCGCAGTAGGCTTTGTCATGACCATCTATCGCCGCCGTCTCGCCAGCAGCTTCCGAGCCCTGAGCAGAACGCTTCAAAACCATCTCGACGCCATTGCTGCGGGGGATCCAGCTCAGTTGGCGAGCCTCGACGAAGACATACCGGACGATGAAACAACTGACGAAGTCTTTGATGTCGGTGAGTGGGCAATGGTGGAAGGAGAGGCCCTTGCGGCAGAGGAGGAATCCGACATCCGCAGTCTCCTCAACCGCATCGGCAGATTGCCCCCCGACAGCAAGCTCGAAAGCCTGAAGAGCGTTCTTGATGAGTTCCGCCAGGACGGGTACGGCCAAGCAATGGTCTTCACGCAGTACACCGATACCATGGATTTCCTGCGCGAGGAACTCCGAAAGGACACGGATTCGAGGATGATGTGCTTCTCGGGACGCGGCGGGGAAGTACCGTATGCTGACGGCACCTGGCGCCGGATCAGCCGCGACGACGCCAAGCGCCGGTTCCTTGAGGGTGAGGCGGATGTCCTGCTATGCACCGACGCCGCTGCCGAGGGTCTGAATTTTCAGTTCTGCGGCGCCCTGATCAATTACGACATGCCCTGGAACCCCATGAGGGTGGAACAGCGCATCGGCCGTATCGACCGCCTCGGCCAGCAACATGGCACCATTCGGATCGTCAACCTGCACTACGAGGGCACGGTGGAAACCGACATTTACCGGGCGCTCAGGAACCGTATCGGCCTGTTTGAGAACGTAGTCGGGCGCTTGCAGCCGATTCTTGCGAAGCTCCCAGGCGTCATATCCGATGCGGTGCTGTCGGGCCGTGGGCGTGAAGAGACGGAGCGCGCCCGGGTCGTGGGTGCGATTGAACGGCAGGCGAGTGAATCCGAGAGAGGTGGTTTCGATATCGATGCGGTGACCGAGGAAGACCTCGCCGTGCCGGAGCGACCGCGGTCACCGGTCACCATGGAGGACCTCGACCGGGTGATCGGATCCCCCGATCTCATGCCCCCCGGCTTCGATGTTCAGTCAATGAGAAATCGGGAATACGGCCTGCTGGCCCCTGGCATGACGGACCGCCTGCGCGTGACCACTGATCCCAGGTATTTCGAGGAACATGCCGAGAGCATGGAACTCTGGTCGCCGGGCAATGCGCTGTTCGTCCCACCGGAGTTCGCGGCGCAGGAAGACCCGCCCCCAGCCGACAAGACGTTGAAGGATATCTTGGACGGCCGATGAGGATTGACCGAAGAGGCGAGGCAAGCAAGGAAAGGAAGGCACTATGCAAGACGCTCATGACTGGCTGAAGAAAACGGCAAAACAAATGCAGGATGACATCGAAAAAGGTGCGGCCCCGAAGGTCGAAAAGCTGACGGTGCGAGAGTTTCTGGGGAAATTCGGTTATGCCAAGCGAGGGAGCTGGATTGTAGGCCATATTCGAAACACACTGGAGAAGTTGAACCTTCGGACCCAACCAGATTTTGAGTATGCATACATAGACTCAGGAATCTCCATTCGACTCAACTCCGAAGTTACAGACGACCAGTCCCTAGAAGATTCAGCCGGTCCCATTCACCAAATCGATACTCTACCCGCTGCGAACAAGAAGCCAGTGAGTGTCAAACCAGAACAAGCCATGAGTGCTGCTACCACGATAATGCAGCTTCATGACTATTCTCAGCTTCCCGTGATGACCAACGAGCGGGTGAAGGGCATGATTAGCTGGAAGTCGATCGGTGCCAACTTATCTCTTGGGCGGCAGTGCGAATACGTTCGACAGTGCATGGGTCCAGCAGAGCTGATTCCGAAGAGTACCCCTCTATTTGATGCGATAGGGAGAATTGCGGCCCATGAATACGTGTTGGTGCAGGACACCAGCGGAATCATTACTGGGATCGTGACAGCTAGTGACCTCTCCACTCAATTCATGAGTCTTGCCGGGCCATTTTTGCTCCTCGGCGAGATCGAAGGTCACTTGCGTCAGCTTATTCGCGGAAAGTTCACAGTCGAGCAAATGGGGCTGCTTCAAATCCTTCTGAAGGAGGACGCCAAGTGGAAGGGTCTGCCGATCTCACACTTGGGGGATACCATCAACTTCTGAGCAACAGAGAGAACTGGGGCAAGCTCGACTTGAATATCGAAAGAACCGAATTTGCAAAGCAACTGGATGCTGTAAGGAACATACGGAACGACGTCATGCACTTTGATCCAGACGAACTCTCCGCGGAAGAAACCCGTACTTTGCGGAACTTCGCGCGATTCCTTCGAGAGATAGTCCGAATGGGGTAGTTGATTTGAGGGGCCTGATCCTTCTCTACCAGAAGGTCCTACTTTGCCCCGTAGAGCGAAGATATCCTGACAGAAGATCCCCAGGACTATATCTGATCCATGGCCGGCCCTTGCAGCCGATTCGGGCGACCGTTGCGAATCAAGGCGCGGACACCCCTTGACGGACCCCGGCAGACTTCGTGCGAGCGGACACCATGGATTCTCGCAATCCTTCCAGAACTTGACTCCCTCCCGAAGGAAATCCTCGACGCATTGATGGAGTTCAGCATTGATCTCGGGCAGAAACGCATGTGCGAGATCATCCAGGCATCCCCCTCCACGAAGCTGTTGCTGCCGCTCACGACAGCGCTGGAGCAGGAACTCGGACGCGAGCCCCGCGTAGCCCGGGACATCCGTCAGGATCTGGCAAGGGCACGAGCCGATGGTAACGGAAAATGATGGGGAGCCCCGCGGCCGTGCGAGCGGATAACCCATTCATGGCCGAAGTTGCTTCCGCAGGCGTTCATATCCTCATGATGCCGACGTGGTAGGAACAGGCGCATCCGGCGGTGGATGCGCGGCGATGACTGCCAGGAACGCCTCGCCGTAGCGTTCGAGCTTCGCCTGTCCGACACCGTGCACGCGGAGCATCGCCTCGGCCGCATCCGGTCGCGCGCGCACGAGCTCCTTGAGCGTGGTGTCGTGGAAGACGACGTAAGGCGGCACGCCGGCCTCGTCGGCCATTTTGCGGCGGGTCTCTCGCAGCGCTTCCCACAGCGCCTCGTCGCCGGTGACGATCTCGAAGCCGTCGTCGCGGGTCTTCGCCGGGGTCCGCTCGCGCCTGGCGACCTTCGTCTCTTCGCGCAGGGTCAACGTCGCATCGCCGCGCAGCAGTGGTTTGGACGCCGCCGTCAGCGTCAAGGCGTTGAACTGCCCCGGATCGGAACTCACGTAGCCGCCGGCGACGAGCTGGCGCAGGACAGAACGCCACTGACCGTCGCCGAGATCCGCGCCGATGCCGTAGGTGGACAGGCGCTCGTGGCGGTGCTGGCGAACCTTGTCGGTGTCCTTGCCGCGCAGCACATCGATGACATGGCCGGCACCGAAACGCTGCCCGGTGCGGACGATGCACGACATCAGCTTCTGCGCGGCGACGGTGCCGTCCCAGGTCTTCGGCGGCGCCATGCAGACGTCGCAGTTGGCGCACGAATCCGGCGGCTCGTCGCCGAAGTAGCGGAGCAGGGAAGCGCGCCGGCACACCGTGACCTCGCACCAGCCGAGCAGCGCGTCGAGCTTGGTGCGCTCGACGCGCTTGTGCTGCTCGTCGGCCTCGGATTCCTCCACCATCTGACGCAGGCGGACGACATCCTGGAGGCCGTAGATCATCCACGCTTCCGCGGGCTCGCCGTCGCGCCCTGCGCGGCCGGTCTCCTGGTAGTAGGCTTCGAGGCTCTTCGGCAGGTCCACGTGGGCGACGAAACGCACATCCGGCTTGTCGATGCCCATGCCGAAGGCGATGGTGGCGACGATGACCACCCCTTCCTCGCGCAGAAACCGCGTCTGATTGCGAGCGCGCGTCTCCACAGGCAACCCGGCGTGGTAGGGCAGCGCGTCATGACCGTTGGCGCACAGCAGCTCCGCCGTGGCTTCCACCTTGCGCCGCGACAGGCAGTAGACGATGCCCGCTTCGCCCTGGTGGTCGTCGAGGAAACCCAACAGCTGGGGGTTGGCATTGGTCTTGACGCGCACCGAATAGCGGATGTTGGGACGGTCGAAGCCGCTGACGAAGCGCGCGGGATCGGCGAGCCGCAGGCGCTTGACGATCTCCGTGCGGGTGCGCGCGTCGGCGGTGGCGGTCAGCGCCAACCGAGGGACACCGGGGAACCTTTCGGCGAGCACGTCGAGCCCCAGGTAGTCTTGGCGGAAATCGTGTCCCCACTGCGATACGCAGTGCGCCTCGTCGATGGCGAACAGATTGACGGACGAGCGTTCCAGCAGGGCCAGGGTCTCGTTTTGCAGCAGGCGTTCCGGCGCGAGGTAAAGCAGGTTCAGGGCGCCCCGCGCCATGTGGTTGGCGATTTCCGTCTGCTCGACCCACGGCAGCGTCGAGTTGAGGAAGGCGGCGGCGACGCCCGCCTGGCGCAGCGCCACGACCTGATCCTGCATCAGGGCGATCAGCGGCGAAACCACGACGCCGGTGCCCGGGCGGACCATGGCCGGTATCTGGTAGCACAGCGACTTGCCTCCCCCGGTTGGCATCAGGACCAGGCAGTCGCGGTCTTCGAGGACGGCCTGGATGACGGCTTCCTGACCCGGGCGGAACTCGCCGTAGCCGAAGACGTCGCGCAGCACTTTTCGGGCGGAATCGAGCATCGGGCGAATATCAGCCTCTACCTCTGAATAAATGGCGGAAGTCCGTGCTCATGATCACGGCCATGGATAGGAAGCATAGCGTGCATTTGAACCTGGCCAAGACGCATGCAGCACGGCGTGATCGCATCCGCTACAGCTGGTTGTGGTGCAACAGACGGGCAGCTTCGAGCGCCTGCTCTGCCCGCAACCAGGAGGCATGCAACCGCATCCTTCTCTTCCCAGCTTCCTCCGGCGATCACCACCATGATGTCGACATCCGGGTCGGATATGGCTTCCCCGCCTGCCTTTGAGGCGATGATGCGAATCTCCTGCACACCAGTCCCGGGCTGCCAACGTCTGCAGGGTAGGGTTGAAGCCAGGCCTTCTCCTCGTCTGTCAGGTTGGGAATGGATGATATCCCCAGTAGACGGACTCCGCGACTATTCGGCCACCGCTTCCTCTCCCAGGTGCTCGCGGATCCACTCCCGCAACGGCACGTCCTCCTCCTTCGGAGAGGTGAACCCCATCCCTCCGGTGGGCCCGACGCCGAGCAGCTGCCGCCTGACGGGATCGCTGCGCTCCATGTAGTGGGCGACGGTCATGTTGTCGCGCGGCTTGAGCCAGCGGTAGCTGTACCCGTAGAACAGCACCTTGCGCGTGATGTCGGAGCGGTTGCGGCCGGCCGCGTGCCACAGCCGGCGGTCGAAGAAGACGGCGTCCCCCGGTTTGGCGCGGATCTCGGTAGCCCCGGGGGGGTCGGAGCCGTCCCCGGGCAGCTCGAGCTCGTTGCGCAGGTGGCTCCCCGGCACGACGGTGAAGTTGCCGCGGTGCGGCTGCGAGGTGTCGGTGAGGAAGTAGGCGACCTTGAGCGACACCCGGGGCCGCGGATTCCCGTCGAGCTCGATGTTCAGCCTTCCGGTGTCCTGGTGCCAGCCGAGCCGCCTCTCGAGCCGGCGGTTCTCCTCGGAAAGCGGTGGCGTCACCACGACATGGGAGTGGTAGAGCTGGATGTGCCAGCCGAGGATCCCCCACACCTTGGGGAAGGTCAGCGGCCAGTCGAGGAGCTCGAGGAAGGCGTCGTCCCTGCCGATGAAGTCGAGTAGCAGGTACGACTCCCGGGGGTCGGACGGCAGCTCGATGCGGTCGGTCGCCGCCTCCAGCCGGGCAACGAGGTCGATCGGCACCACCTCCGGGACCTGGAAATAGCCGTCCCTTTCGAAGGCGAGCCGCTCTTCTTCGGTCAGGCAGTGCTCGAGACAGGAGGGGTCCATCTTCTTCACCTGTTGATGGAAGTGCTGCCCGGCGCAGGTGCCGGCCCGAATCATGGGCTCCGGGCGGCAGGCCGTGCCGAAAATGAACCTTCGCCCAGGGGCCGGATCCGGCCGCCCGCGGAGCGGGAGTTGTGCCGGGAAGCGGTGGGTGTATCTGATTGACAGCCGTGAAAAAGATCGCTAAGGTCGCCCGCCCCTGCTACCAACCTACCCGGAGACAGAGCCTTGGCTGAAACCTACGATGTCGACCTGCAACTAGATCTCAAGGTGCCGATGCGGGACGGCGTCGACCTCTCTGCCGACGTCTACCGGCCGCGGGCTTCCGGGCGCTTTCCCACGGTGCTGATCCGCACCCCGTACGACAACAACAGCGTCATTGCCAAGGGCCGCAGCCTCGCCAACAGGGGCTACGTCTGCGTCGCCCAGGACTGCCGCGGCCGCTGGGACTCCGACGGCACCTACTACCCGTTTCACCCGGACGGCGAAGACGGGTACGACACCCAGGAATGGATCGGCAGGCAGGAATGGAGCAACGGTAAAATCGGCATGTCCGGCGGCTCCTACCTCGGCCTGGTTCAGTGGCAGAGTGCCGTGCACGCCAGCGACCACCTCACCTGCATGGCCCCGCGCGTCATCTGCGCCGACTTCTACCAGGGCCTCGTCCACCCCGGCGGGGCCCTGCAGCTCGGCGTCTGCATGACCTGGGGCATGCGCACCAACGGCCGCACCGCCCAGAACATCGACTACCACAACTGGACCGAAGCCTTCCGCGGCCTGCCGCTCGCCGACATCGACGAGCTCGCCGGCCGCAACATCCAGTTCTGGAAGGACTGGGTCGACCATCCATGCTACGACGACTACTGGGAGGCGGTCGACGTCGAGAAGCGCTTCGGCGACATCCGCGCCCCCGCCTTCAACATGGGGGGCTGGTACGATCTCTACGCGCGCGACACCTTCGTCTGCTTCAACGGCCTGCGCCGGCAGGGCGCCACAGACGAGGCGAAGCAGAGCAAGCTGATCGTCGGTCCCTGGCCCCACGGCCTGAGCACCTCGACGAGGACCGGGGACGTCGACTTCGGCGCCGACTCGATGGTCGACCTCGAAGGTCTGGAGCTGCGCTGGTTCGACTACTGGCTCAAGGGGATCGACAACGGCATCTCCGACGAGCCGCCCCTGCGCCTGTTCATCATGGGGAGCAACCAGTGGCGCGACGAACACGAGTGGCCGCTGGCGCGCACCGTCTGGCAGAAATGGCACCTCCATTCGCAAGGCAACGCCAACACCCTCCTCGGGGACGGTTCGCTTGCGCCGCAGGAACCCGGCAACGAGCCTCCCGACCGCTACGTGTACGACCCCGAGCTCCCGGTGCAGACCAACGGGGGCAACAACTGCTGCTCCCCCCACATCGTCCCCTGGGGACCGTACGACCAGCGCCCGGTCGAGATGCGCGGCGACGTGCTCTGCTACACGAGCGCGCCGCTGATGGAAGCGATGGAGGTGACCGGGCCGATAATTGTAGTGCTGTTCGCCGCCACCGACGGCCTCGACACCGACTGGACGGCGAAGCTCGTCGACGTCTCCCCGGGCGGCTACGCCATGAACCTGTGCGACGGCATCCTCCGCGCCCGCTTTCACGAGGGGTTCGAGAGCGAGTCGCTGCTCGAGCCGAACCGGATCTACCGGTACGAAATCGACGTCGCTGCAACCGGCAATCTCTTCCTCGCCGGGCACCGGATCAGGCTGGAGATCTCGTCGTCGAACTTCCCGCGCTTCGACCGCAACCCTAACACCGGAAACGAGCTCGGCAGGGACACCGAAATGCGCCGGGCAAGGCAGACGGTCTACCACGACTCCGACCACCCGTCGCACGTGCTGCTGCCGGTGATTCCCGCAAGCTGAGAGGCCGCGGAGAATCAGTTGGCCGCAGTCTGGAAGGCTGCCATCCATTGGCTGCAACCACGGTAAAGGTCGCCACCTTCGACGGCCCCGGAGCGCGCCCGCGGATCCAGGCCGTGGAACGGCCCCGGGTTCCGGAGCGGGCCGCCCTGATCGAGGTGGGGGCCTGCGGCGTCTGCGGCACCGATCTGCACATTCTCAAGGGGCACTGGCCGAAGCCGCTTCCCTGGCCGTTCACCCTCGGGCACGAGGTCGCCGGTGTAATCGCCGAGAAGGGACCCGGCCTCGAGGCCGACTACATGGGCAAGCCGCTCGAGGTGGGAGCGAAGGTCATGATCCCGCCGCTGATGCCCTGCGGCGAGTGCCACTACTGCCGCCACTACCCCGCCCATGCCAACAAGTGCCTCAACCCGACCTACTACGGCCGCTACATCCCGTTCGCCCAGCCGCCGCACCTGTGGGGCGGCTGGGCAGAGATGGTCTACGTCGACCTCGACATGTTCCCGGCGACCAAGATCTACCGCCTGCCCGACGACATGACCTGCATGCAGGGCTCGCTCTCCGAGCCGCTCGCCTGCTGCATCCGCGCTCTCGGCCGCGCCCGCTCGACGGGCGGTTTCCAGTACGGCGATACCGTCGTCGTGCAGGGGGCCGGACCGATCGCGGTGCTGATGGTGGCCGCGGCGCGCGAGATGGGGGCCGGGACCATCGCCGTCATTGGCGCCCCGGAAGAGCCGCGGCTCGCCCTCTGCCGGGAGTTCTCCGCGGCGGGGACCATCTGTCTCGACGACCATCCCACTTCCGCGGCCCGCATCGACGCGGTGCGGAACCTCCTCGCCGGTTTTGGAGCCCGGTTCGGCGCCGATCTCGTGATCGACTGCGCCGGCCACCCATCGGCCGGCCCAGAGGGTATCGAGATGCTCCGCGACGGCGGCACCTATGTCGAGATGGGACAGTTCACCGACGCCGGGGCGATCGCGACCAACTGGCACCGCATCTGCGCCAAGGACGTGACCATCGTCGCTTCCTGGGGGATCACCGCGGGGGACCTGCCGCTCGGCGTCGACATGCTGCACCGGGCGCGGGAGCGATACCCCTGGTCGCGCCTGCAGACGGTCTTTCCCTTCACCGAAGAGGGGGTGCAGGAGGCGACCCGGAAGGCCATGGCCATGGAGTGCGTCAAGGCGACCATCCTGCCCAACCCCTCGCTCGCCGAGTAGGGTCCCGTGGCACCTGCAAGCACTCGACCCTTCCCCTTCCCGACCCCGCACCTCTTCCACTCTGCGGCCAGAAATCATGCCTGCAAAGCGAGCCAGGGTCCGACGCGTGCGCCAGAAGCTCGTGGCACGGCGGCGACTGCTGTTTCGACTCGCCTGCCAGGACGGCGACCCGAAGACCGAGACCCTGCCCGCGACCCGGATCTTCGTCGCCGCGGCGTAGGTCTCCCGGAAACCTGCCGAACCGAATCTTTGGCGCCCGCCCGGCCTGCATGGCCCGGGATGGAGCAATGTATCCGGCACTGTGTTTTCAAGACCGCAGGCAGGAACACCCGTCCGAACCTGTCCCAAGGTATTGGCCGGACGGCGCACCAGTCCATGCTGCGAAGAAGGGCAGGCCGATACCGGGTGCGGTAAGGTTGGAACCGCTGCAGGCCCGGACCTATCGTTAGCTGCATCACGCTCAACGAAAGGGTGCCCCATGCCATTCGACCTGCTGCTCACCGGCGGCCACGTCATCGACCCCGGAAACTCCATCGACACCCCTGCCGACGTCGCCGTCACCGACGGCAGGATCGCCGCGATCGAGGCCGGAATCCCCCCCTCGCAGGCCGGCCGAACGATCGACGTCTCCGGCCTCTACGTGACCCCCGGACTCGTCGACATCCACGTCCACCTCTACGCCACCCCGGGAAACCGGGATGCCTGGGCGGGCGACAGGAGCGTCCTGCCGGACGGCTTCGGCTTCCGCACCGGGGTGACGACCATGGCCGACACCGGATCGTCCGGCTGGCGCAACCTCGACGACTTCCGCCACCGCGTCATCGACCGCTTCGACACCCGCGCCTACGCCCTCGTCAACATCGCCGGTCTCGGCATGGCCACCGACAGCACCGAGCAGAACGCCGCCGACATGGATCCGGAGCGGACCGCGGCCGCGGCACGCGAGCACGCCGACATCGTCGTCGGCATCAAGACCGCCCACTACCGCGGTCCCGACTGGACCTCCGTCGACCGCACCCTCGATGCGGGGCGGCGCGCCGACCTCCCGGTCATGGTCGACTTCGGTTTCTTCCAGCGCACCCGCCCCTACTACGAGCTGGTCGGCGAGCGCCTGCGGCCCGGCGACATCAGCACCCACATGTACCGGGGGCCGATTCCGATCTGCGACCCCGACGGCAACCTCTACCCCTACCTATGGCAGGCGCGCGAGCGCGGGGTGCTGTTCGACCTGGGGCACGGCGCCGGCAGCTTCGTCTGGGCGAACGCCCTTCCCTGCATCGAGCAGGGGTTCTATCCCGACTCGATCTCCACCGACCTGCACACGATGAGCATGAACGTCGGCATGCTCGACATGGCGACCACCATGTCGAAATGCCTGGTGATGGGGATGCCGCTCAACGACGTGGTCAAGGCTTCGACGGTCGATGCCGCCCGGGTGATCGGCCGCCCCGAGCACGGCCACCTGACGGTGGGAGCGGCTGCCGACGTCGCCGTGCTCAAGCTGCTCGAGGGCTCGTTCGGATATCTCGACTCGTTCGATGGCCGCTACGAGGGGGACCGGCGCCTGGTCTGCGAGCTGACCCTGAAGGACGGCGAGGTGATGTGGGACTGGAACGGCCGTTCCGGGGTCGACTATCGCGAGATGGGGGACAGCGTCGGCATCCGGGGCGGCGAGGAGCGCACCCCGCCTCCCGCCTGACTGCTACTAAACGACGGCGACCGAGGTGCGCTCGATTTCGTCCCAGTCCGGTTCCGCGGGCCGCACCGGTTTCCAGGCGATCGACATGTAGCCGTTCTCGACGACCGTGGTGCCCCGGCAGTCGAGCGCCTCGTCCGGGGGGCGAGGGGAAAGACCGCCTCCTGCCGCCTCGAAAATCGGATCGTTGCTGTTGGCGAGGATGGTGTGCGGATCGCCGCCGTGAACCTGGGCGCCGAAGCTCTCGGCGAGCTGCGCCTGCTTCACCGATCCGGTGATGCCGACCCCGCGCTGGCGCACGATGTCGGCGGCTCCCAGGGCGAGGTAGGGAGCGGTGTTGAACGGCTGGCCGCCGATGGCGCCGATCCACTCCAGGGTCAGAACCGGCAGGTCGAGGGCGTCGCACAGCTTCTTCAACCCCAGGATGTCGTAATCCTGCAGCGGCTCTTCGATCCAGGTGTAGTTGAGCTTCTCGAGCTCGCGCCCGATCCGGATCGCCTCCATGCAGGTGTAGGATTCTACTGGATCATGTAGGAGGATGAAGCCGTCCCCCAGGGCCCGGCGCAGCTCGGTTCCGAGCTGCGTGTTCCCCTTGACGCCGCGGTAGGAGTGGTCCTTGCAGCCGACGAAGCCGTCTTCCTTGACCTTGAGGGCGCTCGCGACCAGTGCGTCGATGGTGTCCCCACCGATGTTGCGGTACGCCGGCACCCGCTCCCGGGAGGCCCCCAACAGTTTGTAGATCGGCATGCAGGCGTAGCGGCTCGCCAGGTCCCAGAGCATGCGGTCGACCATGTCGACGAAGCCGCGGCCGGTGTAGAAGAAGCGCTGCGCGTACCACAGCCGCTGCCAGATGAACTCGCGGTCGAAGGCGTCGACCCCGAGCAGCATCGGCGCCAGCCTGACCTTGAACTCCTTGGCCGCCCACTCGAGGTCATCGGCGTGGAAGCCGCCGCCGAAATTGGCGCAGGCGTCGAAGCCGCCGTCGGTGACCAGGCGGATGGTCGACTTGAAGTGGGGGCTTTCCTCCGCGGCGGCGTACTCAAGGCAGAGGGCGCCGGGATCGATCAGGTTTTCGTCGATGCGGATCGAACCGTCGCGGAAACCGGCGGAGTGGGTGAACAGGCCGGAGAGGCCGGGGGGAACCTTCTCAAGCGTCCCCATGCCGCCGTTCGCGGCGCTGCGGCGGCGGGTGCCGTCCGGCTGTACGTAGAACTTGACGTCCTTGATCAACATGGCGGTCAGCTCGGGATGGACATTCGTCGTGAGGATAAGTCGCTCAGTTGCGGCCAACCTATACCGCCGCTGCGGCGGGGTCAATTGACAGCGCTGCCGGCATTGTGAATGATAACTGGGCGGCGTTCCCGGAGGGGTTGTCCGGCTCGGGCGGCGCCTTGATGCCGCCGGTGTTTCCAATGGAGTGAGTGAACATGGCTGCAAGAATCTCGTTGCGTCCACCCGGCTGGACCTGGGCCGCAAACCTCAGTCACGACCTGGGGGTCCAGGTGGGAGATACGATCTGGGTCTCCGGGCAGGTGGCGTTCGACCCCGAGGGCAGCATTGTCGGCGGCGACAGCATGCGCGCCCAGGCCGACCAGGTCTTCGCCAACATCGCCGCGGTGCTCGCCGTCGCAGGGGCCACCCTGGCTGACGTTGTCAAAATCACCGCCTGGCTGACGGACATGGGGCGCTACGGCGAGTACAACGACGCCCGCGCCGCGGCCTTCCCCGGCCGTCTGCCGGCGAGCGCCACGGTGATGTCCCCGCAACTGGTGGTCCCCGGGCTCCTGGTCGAGGTCGAGGCGGTCGCGGTGGTGGGAACGACGTGATCGAGATCCTGGTTCCCTGGTACCTCTGGCTCAAGGCGATCCACCTCATCTCGATGATCGCCTGGATGGCGGGACTGCTCTACCTGCCGCGGTTGTTCGTCTACCACACCGGGGTAGCCGTCGACTCCGACGCCTACCGCACCTTCGAGACCATGGAGCGCCGCCTGCTCCGGGTCATCATCAACCCGTCGGGAATCGCCGTTTTCGTCACGGGAATCCTGCTGATCGCCGCCACCGGCGCCGGCGCTCCGGGCACCGGAGCCTGGATGCACCTGAAGCTCCTGCTCGTCCTCGGATTGGGGGCGCTGCACGGCATGATGGCGCGCTACCGCAAGGATTTCGAGCGCCGGCAGAACAGGAAGACGCAGAAGTTCTACCGGGTCTTCAACGAGATCCCGACCGTGCTGATGATCGCTATCGTCCTCCTCGCCGTCCTCAAGCCTTTCTGACCATGCTTTTCGGCGCCCACCAATCGATCTCAGGAGGGGTTTTCAACGCCATCGAGCGCGGCCGGGAGGCGACCTGCGACACCGTCCAGATCTTCAACAAGTCGAACAACCAGTGGCGGGCAAAGAAGCTGGCCGCCGCGGAGATCGACCAGTTCCTCGAAGCGATCGCGACCACCGAAATCGGGGTCGCCTGCTCCCACAACAGCTATCTCATCAACCTCGCTTCACCCGATCCCGGGCTCGAGGAGAAGTCGCTGGCCTCCTTCGTCACCGAAGTGGAACGCTGCAACCTCCTGCGCATTCCCAACCTCGTCTTTCACCCGGGCTCCCACGTCGGTTCCGGGGTCGAGGCAGGCCTCGAACGCATCGCCGCCAACCTCAACCGCATCTTTGACGAGGTGCCGGGCAACGAGGTCTGCCTGTGCCTGGAAGCCACCGCCGGGCAGGGCTCCAATCTCGGACACCGCTTCGAGCAGCTCGCTTTCATCATCGACCGCGTCGACAACGGCGAGCAGATGGGCGCATGTATCGACACCTGCCACCTGTTCGCCGCCGGGTATCCCCTCGCCGATGCGGAGGAGTACGCCGCGACCATGACGCAGTTCGACGGAATCCTCGGCTTCGAGCGGTTGAGGATAATCCACGCCAACGACAGCAAGAGGGGGCTGGGTTCCCGCGTCGACCGCCACGAGCACATCGGGAAAGGGGAGATCGGCCTAGGGGGGTTCCGCAACGTCGTCAACGACGAGCGCCTGCAGGATATCCCGGTGATCATCGAGACCCCGAAGGGGGAGGACCTCGCCGAGGACGTCGAGAACCTGCGGGTGCTGCGCTCCCTGGTCGCCTCGTAACTTCCCGGGACCGATCGCCGGGAACACTGTCACCCGAGGCGCTCACCAGTGCCGCTTCGTCCCCCGGGGCCGGAAGAAATCGGCGATGACCTCACGGAATCGAGGTCGCCCCTTCCCGCGTGCTGAATCTCAGGGCTCGCGGAACTCCGCCTTGTTCCAGTATTTCCCCAAGCTGGTCCGGATCCATTCGAGAGGAGGGAAGCGCAGGGCGTTGAAACCGCCCCAGGTCCAGCGCTCCGGAAGCCGGCGTCCGATCAGTCGGCGGATCAGCTTCTGACGCTGCTCCCCTTCCACCAGATCGATATTCCGGCCGAGGCGGACGAGAGCGCGCTCGTAAGCCGAGGCGATCAGGTTGTGCGCGTGGCGCACGAGCTTTTCCGGTTGCGTAACCATGACCCGCGGGCAGACCATGCCGCCCTCCCGGATCGCGAAACTCCTGATCCAGCGCTCCGGTACTTCCCCCTCATGGCGCTCGACCGCCTCGGCAATGGTAGCGGGAGTCATCACCGCGTAGGTGCGGCAGATCAGCGGCCGCACCGGGTAGATGGAGCAGCGGTTGTCCGCCGCGAGGAAGGGGCAGCGCCGCGGCCGCTCCTCGGTCACCGCCAGCAGCTCCTTCCGCCTCTCCTCGGAAAAATTCTCGGTCACCCAGCGGACGATGTTGAGGTACTCGGCGCGGTAGAGCGGGAACATCGTCGCGTACCCCTCCTCCATCTCCTTCTCCGTCAGCGAGCAGCACTCCCCTGAGTTGGCGCAGCAGGTCGCCGGCACCTGATCGTAGAGCACCCGCAGCTCTTCGGCGAGTTTCTCGCCGCTCAGTTGCGGCATCGAAAGTCTCCCGTTGTGCCAAGAGGGTTACGGGAAGGGGGGAGTCGATGGTTCCGAACAGCCGCCGCCCCCGAGGTCGGCCGTGCCAGTCCGGGCATGCTCAGAACCTCTGGTCCCGCTTCCGGCCCCCGGATCCTCCATGCAGGGGACAGGGCTCGGGCAAGACCCCATCGGCGATGAACAGGTCCTCCGACTTCCTGGGGCAGTATCGGGTCGCCAGATTGTGGCTGTCCTCGCAGACCGGCAGGGAGGTGACCAGCCCCTGCGGGTAGTCGAAGTCCTGCCGGCGGCGCTTCTGGTATTCGGGGATGGTGTCGTACACCTCCTTCATGAAGTAGGCCCACAAAGGGAGCGCGGCGCGCGATCCCGGCTGCCGCCCTAGAGTCTGGGCTGGGTCGTCCAGCCCCACCCATACCCCGGCGACGAGATGCGGGGTGAAGCCGATGAACCAGGCATCGGCGTACTCGTTGGTGGTTCCGGTCTTGCCCCCCGCCGGCGAGTGAAAGCCGTAGCGAGTCCGCGCTCCCCGGCCGGTTCCGCCCACCTCGTCCATCACCGACCGCATCAGGTCCGTCATCAGCACCGCTGCCGAGGGGCGCAGGACCTCCTTGGGGATCACCGAGGGCTCGAACACCACGTTGCCTTCGGAGTCCTCGATGCGCTCGACAACCACAGGTGGCACGAGCACCCCCTTGTTGGGGAACACGCCGTAAGCGGCGACCAGCTCGAGAAGATGGACTTCGCTGGTGCCGACGCCGATCGACGCGAAGGGGCGGAGCGGCGCCGTGATCCCCATGTTGTGTGCGTACTGGACGACCCGCTCGGGACCTACCTCGATCGCCAGCTTCAGGGCCACGAGGTTGCGCGACTGCTTGAAGGCGTCGCGCAGCGTCATCGGTCCCTTGAACTTGTGGTCGTAGTTCTCGGGATCCCAGACCTTCCCGGTAACCGGATCGACGATGGTGATGGCGTTGTCCTCGTACACGTCGATGGGGAAGATCCCGTTGTCGAAGGCCGCGGTGTAGACGAACGGCTTGAAGGAGGAGCCGGCCTGCCGCAGGGCCTGGGTCGCCCTGTTGAACTCGCTTTCGCTGAAGTCGCGGCCGCCGATCATGGCCAGAACGTGCCCGGTGGAGGGATCCAGGGCTACGAAGGCGGCCTGGACCAGCGCCGAATCCGGCGTTCCGTGGGTCTGGGAGGCCATGAACTTGTCGACCCTCTCCTGAACCTTGCCGATCTCGACGTCGAACAGGGTTTCGGCTATCTGTTGCAGCCGCGAATCGAGGGTGGTGTACACCTTGAACCCGTCGCGGTACAGGGAGAGGCCGTACTCGCGGTTGAGCTGCTGGCGCACGTGCTCGACGAAGTACGGGGCGAGGCCGTAGGTCTCGGCCCGCTGCCGTTTGCGTACCTCCACCGGCTGCTTCTGCAGCCGCAGGTAATCCGCCTCGGCCAGGGTGCCGGCGCGCACCATCTGCGAGAGCACCTCGTTGCGGCGCCGGGCGGCGCGCTCGGGATCGACCATGGGGCTGTAGTAGTTGGGGGCCTTGAGCAGCCCGGCGAGGAGGGCGCACTCCTCGACCGCCAGCTGCGGCGGTTCCTTGTCGAAATAGAGGCGCGCCGCGGACTTCAGGCCGTGCGCGTCGTGTCCGAAGAAGACGGTGTTGAGGTACATCGTCAGGATCTCGCGCTTGGTGTAGAGGCGCTCGACGTGGACCGCGGTGATCTGCTCGCGGATCTTGCGCGCGTAGGTCGCCATCACCTGGTCGAAGGTGCCGCTGCCGCTCTGGCGGCCGACCTGCCGGTAGAGGTTGCGCGCCAGTTGCTGCGTCAGGGTGCTCGCCCCTTCCGCGGTGGGATCGAGCGAGACGATGTTGGCGTACACGGCCCCGAAGATCCGCCGCAGGTCGATGCCCCAGTGCGAGTAGAAACGGCGGTCCTCGATGGCGATCAGGGCCTCCTCCATCGCCTTCGGAATCTCCTCGTACCCCTTGAGCAGCTCGCGGTTCTCCTCGAGGAAATTGTGCAGGTGCTTGCCGTCGGCGGAGAAGACCTTGGTAATCCGCTTGGGTTGAAATCGCTCGAGCTCGTCGATAGCGGGAAGGTCGTCGTCGAACAGGTTGACGGCGACCACCATGGACGCTCCGTACACTCCCATGCAGGCGAGTGCGGTCAGCAGCAGGGTCTTCAGCATCCGGCCGGATCTCTCCTGGCGGGCAGGCTATTCGTAGTAGCCGGCGACGCGGCGGGTGTTGTACTCCAGCACGTACTCGAGGTGTTCCGGGCTCGTCGGGTAGGATTCGGTTGCCGGGTACGGGTACCTGCTCATGCCGTGAAACGGAAGCGGTTCCACCGTGAGGGAGGCGGCGCTGTGAAAGTCCATGTCCTTGCCGAAGCCGTCCGAGTAGAACAGGAAGGTCCTGCTCATGCCCTCGGCCAGCGGCGGAAAGGCGGCGGCGGCGACTTCCATGGTCAGCTCGTCCCCGTGAGACATGATGACGAAGCGGTCGTCCACCTCCCGGAGCAGGTCGGACACCGGGCCGAACCGGGTAAAGGCACCGGCGTGGGTGCCCCAGTCGGTGTAGGGATCGAGGCGGTCGTAGTCGTAGCGGAAGGCGAACGTCCCCTTGATCGAGGTGTGTTCCGGGTAGCCGCGCCAGTGCAGGTCCGCGGCCTCGAATCTCCGGCGGTGAACGGTAACGCCGGCCTGGGCGATATCCCCGATGAGGATCTGGTCGAAGTAGACGGCTGCCGTAGTGGTGATACGCACCTGCCGGACCCCGGCCGGCAGGGATCCGGAGAGGTCGACGAGCATCCGCTTCGGCAGTCCCGCGGGCACACCCAGGTCGGCGATGGCCGTGCGCCAGCCTCCGGCGCCGTCGGGAATCTCCAGCCGCGGCGAGGAGAGCTGCAGCCGCGCCTGCGCAGCGGCCCAGTTCGAGGTCGAGTGGGCGTAGTCGACCCAGCCGTGGACCAGCAGCGCCGGGCGCTTCATTCCCGACAGATCGCCGAGGTCGAGGATCAGCGAGTACTCGCGCGCGTACCCGTGTATGCGCAGGCGCTCGAAACCGTCGTACCAGTCGTCGTCGACCTGCTCGAGCTGCCCGAGGATGTCGTTGCCGCGGTCGTCATGGGCCGACGCGGGCGGCCGCAGTCCGGCGAGGGCGCAGGCCTCGAACTGCGGGTACGGAGGCGCCGACAGGAGGCGCTCGTTCGGGTGCACTTCGAGCCCGGGGGGATGGTCGACGGCGATCAGCTCGGCGGCGTCGAGGTAGATGATCTCCTCGAGCTGGTTGGCCGCCTGCAGGACGTAGCGCCCCTCCTTCGGGGCCAGCTCGCCGATGCGCACGTACTCGTCGTGGTCGGGGGTGTAGTACTCGCCCGGCGCCGTGAGGTACCCGATGATGCCCCCCCCGAGAAAGTCGGTCACGAAACGGAAGCGGCTTCCGTCCCAGGCGTAGAGGATGGGGCACGAGGTCCCCTTGCGGTTGAGCTCTACGAGGTCGAGGCGCTGCCGCGCCGCGGTCGCCAGCTCCGTCTGCCGGACCCCGCTCGGCCACAGGATGCGGACGAATTCGACCGAGTCGGCCGCTCCTAGGCCGAAGGTGAGACTCGAGGGGGAGCGGCTGCCGCCGCGCAGCTCCCGCTTCTGCTGGTGACTGCGGGTCTTGACCTCCACCTTGGCGCCGAACCCGTCGAGGTTGCTGTTCAGGCCGCTGAGCCCGATGCGGACCCAGCTGCCGCCCGTGGTGGTGTTGGCGTGCAGCTCCCCGTCGGACCAGAGGTCGATGTCGCCGTCGCCGTCGAAATCCTCGAGCAGCACCAGCCCGGCCGCCTCCCCCGCGCGCAGCGCTGCAGCGCTCGGCCGGAAGCCGCCGCCGGTGCGCTGCAGGAAACGGATTCCGCCCTTTCCGAAGGCGACGAGGTCGAGGTCGCCGTCGTTGTCGACGTCCGCGGCGCGGATGCCGCGGGCCTCTTCCAGACCGACATTTCCGGTATCCTTGCCCTCGAAACCCCGGCGTCCATCCCGGTTTTGATAGGTGCGGACCTCTCCCCCCGGCGAGATCGAGGCAATATCCATGCGCCCGTCCGGAGACAGGTCGCCGACGCAGATATCCGCGATGGCGCTGCCGTTTTCGGAGAGCAGGCCGAGGCCGCGGTCGGCGGCGCGGTCGGAGAAGGTGCCGTCGCGGTTGTTCTCGTACAGCTCGACCTTCCCGCCGGCTGAAAGGACGAGGAAGTCGACGTCCCGGTCGTTGTCGAAATCGGAGAAAACCGCCTCCCGTCCGGGACCGTCCCCTACCCCTGCCGTTTTCGTGATGTCGGTGAAGGCGGCGCTGCCGTCGTTGCTCAGCAGGCGCTTGCCTCCGGGCCCTGCCTGCAGCAGGTCGAGGTCGCCGTCGTGGTCGACGTCGGCGGGAACCGACCGCGAGGAAGCCCCGCCGAGGGGGATCGATTTCCCGAAGCGTCCGCCCTCGTTGACGGCAGCATGGCTGGCTGCGGCGCTGACGACCATGTCCGGGTCGCCGTCGCCGTCGAAATCTCCGAAGGCGAGGTCGCGGGCATCCTCCACCGCTACCGGGAAGCTCCAGCGTTCGTCCGCGCCCAACCCCTTCCCGTCACTCCCCGACCACAGGCGAATCCCCGCCGCGGTAGCGGCCACCAGGCCGGGCCTGTCCCCGCCCTCGATCCCCGGGACCGCGGCGGCGGCCAGCGGCGGCTCCCCCGCGGAAGCCTCCTGGCGGAGCTCGAAGGAGATCGCCGCGGCCGGCGCCGCGCGCGCCTCGCCTGCGTAGCTGCCGTCCGCGAGCGCTTCGGCGTACTTCCCCTGGCCCAGGTAGGAGGAGCTGACTCCCTCGTGTCCGGCGCGGCTGAGCTGGTCGAATTTCTCCAGCGTCCGGCGCCACTCCGCGGTGCGCTGCTGCAACCGGAACTGATGGGCGAGTGCGTAGTGGGCGGAGACGCTGGCAGGGTCGAGCTCGATGGCGCGCTCGAACTCCGCTACCGCCTCGCCCCCGCGCTCCAGTTTCCCCAGGGCGCGCCCGAGGTAGTAGTGCACCAGCGGATCGTCGTCGTCGGCTGCGGCTACCGCTTCGAAGGCGGCCAGCGCCGCCTCGTGCTCCTTGCCCTGGGCGTGGAAGATCAGCCCGCGGGTGTAGTGGGCGTGCAGCAGGTCCGGGTCGCGGTCCAGGGCTTCGTCTAGCGTCACCAGGGCGGAGTCGTACTTGCCCAGGCTGAAAAGGGCGATCCCGAGGTTGGAACGGGCCAGCGCGTACGAGGGGTCCGCCGCGGCCGCGGCGTCGAACTGCTCGCGGCCGCGCACGTAGTTGTGCTGGTCCATGTAGACGACCCCCTGATTGTTGTGCCAGCGCGCCTGCAGGCGCGCTGGGGACGGCCCCCCGGGTTGACAGGCCAACCCGGAAAGGGCGAACGAGCCCAGGAGAAACAGAGCTGCGCAACGGAAGGGTGAATTCTTGACTGGTACGGGCATCATCTCTACCTTCATCGCTTGTTTAGATCGGGCAAACAGGGATCCGCAACACCCCTGTTTGCGTGGGTTGTCGAGGTTTTTTGCGGGAGTAGCTCAGTTGGTAGAGCCCAACGTTGCCAACGTTGTTGTCGCGGGTTCGAGTCCCGTCTCCCGCTCCATCACACTGAACTGAGTGGTTCCACTGACCGGGTTCTTCCCCGTCAGCAAATCAAAAATCGGATGTTGGCGAATCCGGGCAATCGACCTGCCCCGTTCAGCCGCAGCCGATCGAAAGTCGACCCGGCCGAGATTCCCGGCCGGGTTTCTTTTTGTACCCGCCCCGGTGGCGGCGGGCAGCTTCAAACCTTTCCCTCCCGCAGCTGCAGCAACGCCGGCAGCAGGGTGACCGCGGCGACGAAGCAGCAGCCCAGTCCGAACAGCGACACCGTTCCGATCCAGAAGAGCGCCGGGTGATGGGCAAGCACCAGCCCGGCGAATCCCACCATCGTCGTCATCGTCGTCGCCCCCAGCGCCACCCCGGTTGTGCGCAGCACCAGGCGCAGCGAGCCCTTCCCGGACTCGCGGTAGCGGTGGAAGATGTGCACGGCGTTGTCGATACCCATGCCTATGATTGTCGGGAAGGCGACCATGTTGTAAATGTTGACGCGGTAGTCGAGCAGGTACATGAACCCGGTCACCCAGGCCAGCGCGGTCAGTAACGGCGTCAGCACGAGCACCGTGTTTACGACACTGCGCAGATCGATCAGCAGGACCACGAAGACGACGAGAAGGGTCACCACCACCGCTTTCACGGCATCGTCGAGCATCAGCTCGAGCATCTCGGCGAAGATGATGTGGGCGCTCGAGGCGTGGTAGGTGCCCTTTCCGGTGCGGATCTCCTTGATCTCGCGGGCGAAGTTCATGGCGTTGCGGCCGTCCCGGAGAGGCACCGAGGCGTTGATCATCACGAACGACAGGATGTCGCCGTCCTTGCTCGAAAAGCTCTTGGTCAGATCCTCGGGCAGATCCTCCAGCGACAGGCTCTCGACCTCCAGGTACTGCCGCAGGGAATCGAGGCGCACCCGGTCGCCGTCGCTCAACAGGCGCTGGTTGCTGTCGAGCAGGCCGCGGATGCCGGCGATCAGGGCCAGCTTCTCCTCCTGGTCGGCAGGCAGGGCGCTGTAGACGCTCCTGACCGAGCGGATAGTCGACGAATCGCCGCGCGCCGCCTTGATCCTCTTCACCGCCGACACCACCTCCGTCGCTTCCTCGAAGCTCTCGGTCAGCACGATCGCCGGCGAGCGCGTCTCCTTGAGATCCTCGGGAAGCGTCGCCATCGGACCGGAGCGCGGCAGCTCCGGACGCAGCTTCTTGAAGTCGTACTCGAAGTGGAGGTCGTTCAGGTGGTAGAGGGAATAGGCGGTGGCGACCAGCCCGAGAGCCACGGTCGCGACCGAGAACGGATAGCGGCCCATGCGCAGCAGGTGCACGGGCACGCTCTTCTGCTGCAGCCGGATCAGGTCGAAGCGCTCGGCGAGCACGATGAAGGCGGGGCAGACGACGAGCATCGCCCCGAGGGAGAAGAGGATGCCGGTGCCGACGATGAAGCCGAACTCCGAAAACCCCTTGAAGTCGGAAAACAGCAGCGAGAAGAAGGCGACGGAGGTGGTTACCGCGGTGGTCGTCAGGGCGCTGCCGGTGTGGACGACGGTCTCGACCAGGGCCTCCTCCGTGCCCATGCCGCGGCGGCGCGCCTCGCGATAGCGGGCGAAGATGTGAATTCCGAAATCGATGCCGAGGCCGAACAGGATCGCGAACAGGCAGACAGTGATCTGGTTGAGGTTGCCGATGACGATCTTGGTCAGCCCGAAGGTCCAGGCCAGCGACATCAGCAGCGGAAGGATGATGAAGATCGGGGCGAACACCTGCCGGAAGTGGATCGATATCAGCACCAGGACCCCGACGAATGCCAGCATCGCCGAGGACCTGAGATCGTCGACGACGACCTCGTACTGCTGCGAGGCGTTCTTGAAGCTGCCCTGGTAGTCGCACTGGATGTCGGGGTGGAAACGGGCCGGGTCGACCGCGGCGATGGTCTCGTCGAGGCTGCGGCGCAGCTGGCGGGTGAACTCGATGTCGGTGATCACGCCGGTCGGATACAGGCGCAGGATCACCCCGTTCTTCTCCTCGGTCAGGTAGTAGTCCCTGTCGAGGCCGCTGGCCTGGTGCCCTTCGTATTTCTTCTCGATGTCGCTGAAGTCGAGGTCGCTCTCTTCCTCCTCGCCGAAGTCGAAGTAGAGAGGAGAGCGTTTCAGCTTTTCGAGCTCGACGTGGTCCTCGAAGCGGCGGCGGATCTCCTCGAGGTCCCCGGTCTCCATGTAGAGCAGGCGGTTGCGGCTGAAGAACCCGGTGCTCTTGCCGCGGATCACCGAGCTGATCAGGGGATTGCGTTCCAGCGAGTCGGCGAGGACGAGCATGAAGTCGACGCAGCGCTGCAGGTCGCTGCCGGTGATGATGACCATCGAGGGCCCGATGCCGCCGACCCGTTCCTTGATGCGGTTAAGCTCGCGAACACTGGTGTAGTCGTCGGGCAGCAGGTCGGCGGAATCCGCCTTGATGCGCAGCTGCACGGCGAAGCTGCCGGCCGCGACCGACAGGGCCAGCGCCACCAGGATGATGCCGATGTGGTGGTGGTAGACGTAGTGGACTATGCGTTCGTAGCTGACGCGCATCGCTGCCCGATCAGTCGGCCGACAGGCTCTCGAGCTGGCTCTTCAGCCGCTGCAGAAGCTTCTCGAAGGAGTGGCGCTCGATGTAGCGGGCGTACTGGCGGCGGTTGCCCGCGGCGGTGCCGGCGCCGTCGATGGCGAGATCGTAAATGCGCCAGCGGCCATCGATCCCGTGCAGGTGGTAGGTGATGGGGACGCGCTCGCGCCGCAGCGGCGCGGTGGCGTGGACGGTTGCCCGGCCGCCCTCGATCTCCTCGCTCTGGTACTCGATGCCGCCCTCGCGGTAGTAGCGCACGAAGCTGTCGAAGTTGCGCTCCTCGACGATGCCCAGGAAGGTCTCGACGAACCCGGTCCGCTCAGCTTCGCTGCGCCCTTCCCAGTGGTCCCCCAGCGACAGGCGGGCGAGCTCGACGAAGTCGAAGGCGAGGTTGATGCGCTCCTTGACCTGCCGGCGGTATTCATCGGAAAGGCCCTCCGACGGGCTCGCGGCCAGAATATCCCGGACGGCGCTGTCCTGGGCCTGCAGGAAAACGATCGCGCTCCCCGGTCCCGCGGCACCCCCGGCCGCTTCCTCGGTTCCGGCGGCGCCGTTCCAGGCGGCCAGGACGAGACCCGGCAGCAACAGCAGCATTCTCAATGACATGGATACTCCCTCTATGGCCGCTCCGGGTCGGCTTCCCCCAAAGCGTTCGCGGCCTGTCCCGGCCCCGCGGTCGCGGGCGGTTCGGGAAGGCACTCGCAGTGGTTGCGCACTGCCCCCCTCTCGAGCGCCTCGCGCGTCCACACCCGCAGGTCGGCGTAATGCGCCTCGGCGTAGGAATGGGTGGAGTTGGCGTCGGTCAGTATGCCGAGACCGCGCGTCCGGCTCTTCGGTTCCCCCCCGTAGACGCGGTCGTAGTCGGAGAGAAGGTCGACCTGCTCGAACACCCAGCGCCCGAGGTTGTCGGCACCCGTCTCCACGACGAAGAACCAGGGCCTGGCAAAGCGCTTGCGGCGGTCGACGGTTCCCTCCGGAAGCGTCGTGCTCCACACGTACTTGATCTGCCGCGGGATGCCCAGCCAGTTCTGCGAGAAGAAGACGTAGAGGCCTGCGGCGCTGTCGTTGGTGGGGCCGTAGCGCTCGTCCCCGCCCGGTGGTAGCGACTCGGCGCGCCAGCACCAGGTGAGAATCGGGTACTGCCGCGGATTCCAGTGGGAGACCTTGAGCAGAATGATCGAGCTTCCGAAATCCCGGGCAGCGAGGTAGCGCTGACTGCCGGCGGCCAGCACCGTGTACGGCTTGGGCTTGTCGCGGTCCTTGGTTCTCCAGCCCCAGCCCTCGGGCGGGCGGCCGGGCTCGGTGTTCGAGAAGTCCTCGAGGACGACGTAGGGCCGCTGCCGCATCTGCGCTTCGAGGACGGGCAGGGAGTACTCGTTGACGAGGATCTCCTCGAAGCGGCTGCGCAGCAGGTCGCTGGCGCGCAGGTCGCCGGCCTCGACGTCGACGAGCCGCCAGTCCTGCCCCTCCGCCAGCAGTTTCAGGATCAGGGTCCGCGGCTCCCCTCCGGGCCCGGTTCCGGCTGCGATCTTCACCTCTGCCTTGTCGCCGCGGTCGTCGATCTCCACCAGGCGGAGGGAGGTCAACGGCCCCTCCCGCAGGTAGGCGGCGAGGGCGGAAATCCAGTGGGCGCGGAACTCCTTCTGCAGGCGCTCTTCGTGCAGGGCGACGAAATCGTCGAGCTCCTCCCCGGACATGAACTTGCCGTAGTCCTTCAAGGTCCTGGCGCAATAGTCGCGGAACACCGTCCGCGTGAAGCCCTCGTGATCTACGCGGCTGCCCGCCCATTCGTCGAGGAGGCCCTCGAGGGCGGGGGGAGAAGAATCGGCGAGGGCGGCGTTGAGCCGCGTGAGGTCGCCACGCAGCTCCTCCCAGGGCCCCGGATCCGGCTGCGCCGAGGCGGCGGAGCAACACAGGGCAACGGCCCCGGAGAGGACAGCGGCCCGTTGGAGGGCCGCGGCCGGAAAAGCCAGAATACGTGCGAAACGGGAGGAATCCACGGCTACCCTGTCATTCGAACGACGACGTCATTCCCACGGTTCGCTCCAGGCGGGCGACGGCAATGTTTAAGTCGTACACCGCTTTGTAGTACCCCTGTTCGGTCCCGGCGAAGGCCTCGAAAGCGCTGACCAGCTCCTTGACCTGCCCCGGGTCGAGCTCGTACTCGTCGCGGGCGGCGCGCAGCCAGCGGCGCGCGGTGCGGCGCCCTTCGCGCGCCGACTCCAGGCCGTCGCGGGCGCGCTCCCAGTCGCCGAAGGCCTGCTCGATTTCCAGCCGGATGCCCTGGACCGCCCCGGTCTCCTTGGCGCGCAACTGGTAGAGATCTGCCCGCGCCCGGGCCGCCTCCGCCCCCAGCAGCCCCCACTCGAACGACTGCCGCAGCCCGAGAAAGATGCCGCCGCTGAAATAGTTGAATTCGTCCTTGACGAAGGGATTGTGCTGGTCCGTGCGATTCGGGGCGACGGCGTAGCGCACCCCCCCTGTCAGGAACAGCTGCGGCAGGTAGGCCTTGGCAGTCGCCTCCTGCACCGCCTGCCTTGCGGCGATTCCCGCTCGCAACTGACGCCAGTCGGGCCGCTTCCTGAAAGCGAGGACGAACAGCGAATCCCGGGGCGGCACCGCGGACGGAGTCGGCTCGATCCACTCCTGCTCGAGCTCCAGCGGCGCATCCTCCGGGATACCCGCGGTCCAGGCCAGGGCCCGGCGCGCCAGGGCCGCCTGGTCGACGGCTTCCCGCCGGCGCCGTTCCAGCTCGAGCAGGGCGAGCTCCAGCTTGTACGGCGCCGACAGAGGAATCGAGGGATCGTCCGGCGACACCTCCTCCCGGTGCCGGCGCAGCTCCTCGCCCAGACGCTCGGCGAGGGCGGCGAGATCCCGGGCGGCGAGAAGACCGTAGTAGAACTCCTTGACCTGCAGGGCGACGTCGAGCTCGACGCCGGCAAGCGACGACTCCTCCACTTCGACCCCGGCGGCGGCCGCTTCCCGCAGGCTGCGCAGGTAACCGAAGGTGTAGAGCGGCTGCACGAACTGGAGCTCGGTGCGGTTGAAGACCCCGAGGGAACGCAACCCGGTGGTATCCACTGGCGGGTTGAACACGTCCCCCTCGGCGTCCGGAACCAGCCCGGAGGCGCTCTCGAGCCGCAGCCTCGGCAGCAGCCCGGAGGCCCTGGCCTCGTCGAGACGGGCTTCGGCGCCGCGCACCCGCCATCTCCCCTCGGCGACTTCCGGGTTTTCCTTCAGGGCGCGGGCTACCAGCGCTTCGAGGGACCAGGGAGCCGAAGGCGGGGCCGGGGCCGACTCCGGCCCCGAGGCAAACCCCGGATGCCCGGACAGGGCGAGCGCCACCAGCCAGGACGGAATGCGCGCCGGCATCGCTACCGCGAGGTGAGGCTGTTGCGAAGCGCCTCACCCGTCCCCGCGGCAGACTTCCGATCAGCGCCGAGATGGGCGGTCACCGAGGAACTGGCAGCGCGGCCGAGGTGAGTGAGAAAGAGCCAACCGATCGAGATCCAGATGATCTTGCGCATGCGCTTGACGATGCCGAGAGAGAGTCCGAGCGCCGGGTTCAGCCCGAGGGTGAGAAACAGGAAAACCCCGCCCCCTTCGAGGACACCGATGTTCGACGGCATGAAGAAGAAGAGGCTGTTGATGAGGACGGTCAGTGCAGTTATGAGGAAAGCGATCTCGAAATCGGTCCCTGCTCCGAGAGCCTCGAGGATGACGTAGGTCTCGCAGGCTCCCAGGAGCCAGCCGAGGGCGTGGAAGAACATGACCAGGGCGAAGCGCGCTTTGTGCTCCCCGTAGAAGCGGCCGATGCTGGCGTCGGTGCGGACCGCGCTGTCCATCTGGCGGTCGGCGAAATCGCCGAGGCCGAGCGCCCGGAAGGCCGCCAGCAGCGACGAGAACATGCTGCGGTGCTTGATGTACAGGGCGGCGGTCATCGCCGCGGCCAGCAGACCCAGGACGCCGAGTCCGGCCTTGACCGGGAGCGGCAGGGCCTGCGGCAGGTCCCAATGGGCGACTACGAGCCCGAGCCCGACAAGGGTGAACATCAGGCCGGTGAAAATCTGCGCCGTCTTGTTGACGACCACTGCAGCGAGGGATCGCGAAACCGGGGATTGCTGCTTCAGCAGGAACGCCTTCAGAGGTTCGCCGCCGATGTTGGCCAGGGGGGTCAGCTGGTTGACGGCCTCGCCGGCGAGCTTGGCCATGAACAGGGTGCGCAGGCGCGGCCGGAAGGCGTCGGGCGGAAAGGCGAAACCCCAGGCGATGGAATTGGTTACGTGCCAAAGGAAGGCGAGGGCGAGAACCGCGGGGAACCACCACCTCATAACCAGCAGGTTGTCGAGGATCTGCCGCAGGCCGAGGGTGCCGACGAGATAGCCGAGCAGCAGCAGGCCCAATCCGGGAAGCAGCAGGCGCAGAATCTTCACGGCCGCGACTCTCCGTACCCCGGGGCGTCCTCGACCTGCATCCTGTGGGCATGCAGCATTTTGCGCAGCGATATCAGAACCCCGAGCGCCAGCAGGTGGAGGCCGCCCACGGTGTACCAGTAGAGGACGGCGAAGGCATCGGCGAGGCAGCAGACCAGGAACACGAAAGAGAAGGAATCGCGCTTGGCAATAAAGGCGGAGGGCTCGAGAAAGCGATACAGAATTCCCTTCGCGCTCTCGGGAACCTCTCTGGAAAACCCGACCAGGTACTTCTGAAGCGAGCCGCTGCCGGTCTTGAGCGCGTAGGTGTACATGACCCCGAGGATCACGAACAGGGCCCCGACCGCGGAGAGGGCGAGGTAGAGATAGAGGGGCTGGTCCCCGTACACACGCTGGATCCCGAACAGGAATCCGACGTAGGCGCACAGGTAGGCGAAGTTATCGGTCAAGGTGTCGAACCAGGCGCCGAACTTCGACTCCGACAGCTGCACCCGGGCGATCTCCCCGTCGCAGCGGTCGAGAACCGCGGCGAGCTGCCACAGCACCCCGGCGAGTACGAAACTGAGGTACTCGTCCGGCCGCGATATCAGCCAGGCGCCGACGAGGCCGGGGGGCATGACGAAGAGGACGGTCACCAGGTGGGGTGAGATCCCGGTTTCGATCAGCAGCTTGCTGACCGGAATCGACATGCGGGCGTTGAGGTGCCGGGACACCGGGCCGCTCGTCGCCTTCGTCACTTGGGAGAACAGCATCGCCTTGGCCTGCCGCGACGTGCGGGCGTCGGCCACGCGCCGCCACAGCGGCCAGGCCTCGGCCACCGGCGCCGTCGCGACCTGCCGGCTGGCGCTGCGCTCGGCCAGAAAATCGGTCACCGCGAGGAAGGTCCCCTCATCGGGTCGCCCGGCGGCCGTGGTCGCCACATCCGCCGCACCGACCGCGGCGCTGCAGAGAAAGGCCCCCGTCGCCACCGGACCGCCGTCCCCATCCCCGGCAAGCGGGTGCAGTCGCGCCGAACCGCGTCCTGCCGCAAGGTGAAGAGCCGGATCCTGTCCGGACGGAAGAGAACTGGTCTGCACCACGAGGTCCGCCCCCTGCAGGCCGCGCCCGGTCAGCTGGGAGAGCGAGGTGTGGTGATGGACGCAATCCCCCAGAAGAACCAGGACCCCCTCCCCGGTCGGAAAGGCGAGGGTCGGCGCGGTGCCCCAAGTCACGATCTCGAGCTGCAGGTCGAGCCGGCGGGTGACCTTGCCGAGCTTCGTCGCCGCGCCCACGGGGACGACGACGACGAGTCGCTCAATCCCGGCGCGGGCCATGGTGCGAATGCCGCGCTCGAAGAGGGTGAGCCCGGCGCAGCGCCGCTCCGGGCGCACCCCTTTGTCAAAGGCGAGAATGCCGCTTTGGATCACGCCGGCTCCCCTGGGGAAGCGGGTTCCTGGACCGCGGCCTCAAGCCGGGTGTAGCGGTCGATCTCGCGGCGCACCTGTTCGAGGTCCTCGGGGGTGTCGACGTCGGCGCAGGGCAGTCGGCCGATGTCGAGATAGCTGACGTGGCGCCCCTGGTCGATGATGCCCTGTAAGGCGCGGGGGAAAAGGGACTGCATGGCACCGTCCGCCATGACGCTCTCTTCCAGGATTCCGCGAATCCAGTCGACGCCGCGGCCGCTGAACTGCATAATGCCGACCGACTCCGCGGTGGTCGCGCCGGCGCTCAGGTCCTTGCCGATGCGGACGACACCGTCGCCGCGGATGGCGATCTTCATGTCGTCGACATCATAGGTATCCCGGCGGCGCACCATCAGGCAGCACGGGGAATCGGTGTGCGCCAGCAGCGGCAGCGCCGCCGGACTGAATACGTTGTCCCCGTTGATGAGCAGGAAGTCTCCGTCCATGTGCGAACGCGCCGCCCACAGGGAGACAAGGTTGTCGGCCACCGAGTGGAAGGGATTGGAGACCAGACGAATCCCGACGCCCCCGTCCCAGGCCTCGACGGCCTGGCGCACCTGGTTGATGCGGTAGCCACAGACCAGCACCGACTCGCCGACTCCCGAGATCTCGAGATTGCGCAACAGGCGCTCGAGAATGGTGCTATCCCCGATCGGCAGCAGGCACTTGGGCAGGCCGTCGGTGAGCGGCCGAAGCCGGCTTCCGCGGCCGGCTGCGAGGATGATCGCTTTCACACTACTGTTATCGGCGGGGCGAAGCTGGAGGTTCGAACCGGAGGTCGGACGGCCCGTGGTGAGTCGCTCGAAGGAATGGCCGAAAGACCGCCGTAACCCGGATGAACGAAGCGCCGACGTGCGCTGTCGCGGGCTGTCGAATGAAAGGGCTGCCTCCCTTTCGAAGCAGCCCTGAACTCATTTGAATAAGCCAATAAAATGACGGCGGGTCAATGAGATAGCCGAAGTCGCAGACCGCTTTCCGGAGGCCGCGTAACAGTCGGGCGCCTCCCCGGGACGCGGTCTGTCATCGCGTTCGGCCAGCGGTCCAGGGAAGCTCGCCGCCTGTCCGTATATTTTGGGTTCGACGCGCTTCCGGGAGCCCCCCTTGAACCGAGAAAGTGACAGACTGCTGATCTTCGGAACCGACTTCCCCCCCGAGTCGGTCGGAACCGCTGCGTACGCCTGCGCTCTCGCCACCGGAATGCAGCGGCGCGGGGTTCAGGTAACCATGCTCACTCGGGAGTGTACCACAGCCGGAAGCGACGCATTCGACCGCGCCCAGCCCTTTCCGGTGATCCGCATGCGTCGCGCCCAGGATGTTCCCAGGGCCTACATCGCCGCCTGGCGGGGCCTGAGGAGCGCCCTGGCGTCGACACGGCCCCACTGCCTGTGGACGACCAACGGCATGGCGACGCGGGTCGCCGGACTGCCGGGAATAGCCCACGGCCTCCCTGTAATCTCCTCGATTCGCGGCACCGACATCCGCACCCGGCTGCCAGGCAGGGACACGCTGCGCAGACTGGAGAGCATACCGCAGCGCCGCTGTTACAGGCGCTCGGCCGCCATTGCCGCGGCGAGCGAGTACTTGCGGCAGATCGCCATCTCCAAGGGGGTTTCCGGCGACCGCATCTTCGTCTCGTTCTCCGCCATCCCGCCGGAGCTCGAACGGATCGCCGAGGCGGATCCTGCCCTCTCCCCTTCCTCTCCTGACCGGCCTGAAGAGGCAGCCCGGGAAGCCTCCGTTCTCACCGTCTCCCGGCTCACCGCACAGAAGAGGGTGGACGTGGCGATCGCCGCCATGGAGATCGTGCAGCGCACCTTTCCCCACGCCGGCTACACCATCGTCGGCGACGGCCCGGAACGCCCCCGCCTGGAGGAGGAGGCGCGGAGTCGAGGAGTGCGGGTCCGCTTCGCCGGTGCCGTCCCGGCCAGGTCCCCCCGCCTTTGGAAGTACTACCGGGAGAACGACCTGTTCCTGCTGACCAGCAGCGGGGAAGGGCTGGGCAACGTCCTGCTCGAGGCCGGGGCCTTCGGCCTCGCCAGCGTCGGACCCCGCTCCGGGGGAGTGCCGGAAGCGATCCTCGACGGCGACACCGGACTGCTCGCCGATGCCGCGGATCCGCCGCAGGTCGCCGGAAAAGTCATGCAGTTGCTCGCCGACTGCGGCGCGCGCCGCCGCATGGGGGACCGCGCCAAGGCCCGGGTGCGCTCCCTGTTCAGCGTCGACGCCCTCGCCGACCGCTGTCATCCCGTCCTCGAGTCCGTGCTCGCCGGGGACCGGCGGGCAGTTGCCGGCAGCCTCTGAATTGGCCGATCCCGACGCCGGCGCCGGACTCCGTCTGAAAGCCGCCCTGCTCAAGAGAGCCCCGATACGCAGTGCCGCGGCGGTGTTCGGCCGCGACCTCGAGCCGCGGCGGTGGATCTTCGTCATCGGCTGTTACAACTCCGGCACCACCCTGCTGAGCCGCATTCTCGCCCGCCACCCCGGGATTGCCGCTCTGCCGAGCGAGGGGGTGCGGCTCACGGACGGGCTGCCCCGACCCGAGGAGTTCGGTTGGAACCGGATGTGGTGCCAGTGCCTCGACCAGGTCCGACTCGCCGGGGAGGCCGGAGGGGCGCAGAGGGCGCGGCGGGTCAAACGCCAGTGGTCGCTGCTCTACCCACGGAGTGCCGCCAACCTGCTGGAGAAGTCGGTCGCCAACACTGCCAGGATCCCCTTTTTGAACCAGTTCTTCCAGCCGGCCTTTTTCGTCTACATCATCCGCAACGGGTACGCGGTTGCCGAGGGGATCCGGCGCAAGGCGCGTCCCGCCAGGTGGGGAAACACCGACTATCGCGAGGGCTACCCGATCGAGCTGTGCGCCGAGCAGTGGCGCGCCTCCGACGACCTCGTCGATGCCGACCGCGCCCATACGCAGCGGTTTCTCCGGATCAGCTACGAGGAGCTGACAACGGCGCCGGAGGCCACCGCCGGAAAGGTGACCGGCTTCCTGGGACTGGAGCCGCTGGCGACAGAGGCGCTGCGGTCGCGGTGGCGCATCCACGGGGTCGAAGCGGAGATACGAAACATGAACGGGGACAGCATCGGCAGGCTGTCGGCGGAGGATATCGCCGCCATCCACCGGGTCGCCGGAGCGGCCCTGGCGAGAAACGGGTACGAGGCCGGATGACTTGCAATCCCGGAGCATCCCACCCGCGGGAGGCCACCGCGACAGCTGTTTCTCAAAATGGTGTCCGGGCACTTCGAAGCCCCTTTCGCCCCATGGCGGTACCGGAATGACGGAGGCCCTGGAGACAACCCGGAGCAGTTCGGGGAGGTCGGATTGCCCGTGAGTGCGGACAGCAGACTCAAGGTCGGGGTCCTGCTGCCGGCGGACGGCCACCTTGCCTGGGTCGAGCACCTGGTCCGCGAAATCGCCGCCACCCGGATCGCCGAGGTCGCCCTGGTCGGTGTGGCGGAGCGGTCGGACCCCGGGCTCCGACCGCGGGCCGGTCTCCTGTGGCGCCTGTATACCGCACTCGACCGCGTTTGCGCGCGCATCCGCCCCAATGCCTTTGCCGCGGCGGACCTCTCCGCGGCCGCCCATGGCAGGATGCTGCGCTTCGATCCGGAAGGGCCGCTGCCTTCCTGCGCCGGTCTCGATGTCCTCCTGTTGCTGGGGGAGCTGGCCGAACTCCGCGGGCCGCTGGCGCCGCCCCGCTACGGCCTCTGGTGGTTCGCCGGCGGCCGCTGCGCCGGGGCGGCCGAGGTGGTCTCCGGGAAGGCCGCGACCGCGACGACCCTCTGGGCGGCGCTGCCGGACGGTAGCGAGCAGCCGATCTACCGCTCCTGGTCGCGCACCAACGACAAGTCGGTCTGGAGGAACCGCCAGCGCCACTGCTGGAAGGCCGCCCACCTGCCGGCGCGCAAGCTCAAGGAAATCCACGCCCGGGGCGCCGAATGCCTCGCCGAGGTCGGTGGATCGACCCGGGAACCCCAAGAGGCTTTGCCGAACGGCGACGGCGGCGCGGCGCCCGGGGAACCGGGAACCGTGGTATTCGCCCTCAGGCTGGCCTGGCGGGCCCTGCGCGGCGCCGTCGAGGCAACGCTCTACCGGCGCCAGTGGTGCCTCGCGTACGAGCGCGACCCGCAGCCGGCCAACGTGCGCCCCGCCCGGCTGCGACCGCTGATCCCGCCCGGGGACCGCTTCTGGGCCGATCCCTTCCCGGTCGAGGTCGACGGGCGCTGCTTTGTCTTCGTCGAGGAGTGGCTGTACCGCCGCGGCAAGGGCCGCATCTCCGTACTTGAGCTCGACGGGGAAACCGTCAGCGAGGCGGGAGTCGCCCTCGAGATGAGCCACCACCTCTCGCACCCGTTCCTGTTTCACTGGCAGGACCAGCTCTACATGATCCCGGAAAGTTGCCGCAACCGATCCGTCGAGCTGTACCGCTGCCTGTCGTTCCCTCTGCACTGGGAGCTGGACAGGGTGCTTCTCGACGGCCTGTCCGCGGCCGACGCCACTCTCGAGGAAATCGACGGCACCTGGTGGATGTTCCTCAACGTCGGCAAGCGCGGGATCTCCAACCACGACGAGCTGCACCTCTACTACGCCGACAGCCCGCTGGGACCCTGGCGGGAGCACCCTCGCAACCCGGTCAAGTCGGACGTACGCTCGTCGCGTCCCGCGGGACGGCTGATCAGAAACGGGGGGGAACTGCTGCGTCCGGCCCAGGACTGCACGCCGCGCTACGGCAGCGCCATCTGCCTCCAACGCATCCTCGAGCTCAACCCGGAGCGCTTCGCCGAGGAGCCGATGACGCGCTTCGAGGCGGACGCCATCCCGGGCGCGGTCCGCACCCACACCCTGAACGGCTGCCGCGGCATCCGGTTCATCGACTTCCAGCGCCTGCGCCCCCGCATCACCGGGGGGAGATCGCATGACTGAAGAGAGCGGCAGACCGCCACCTGAGAAGGAGGCGCACCGCGAACTCGACGCTTCCTTCGGCGACATCAGGGACCTCGCCGGCGGCGCCCTGGTGACTTTCGTCGGCAAGGCGGGCCGCCTGTCGCGGGCGGCCTTTCTCGCCGTTGTCGCCCTCTTCTGCGGCCTCGAGGTGGTCGGGGCCTATTCGGTCGCCTGGGGATTCGTCGCCACGGTGAACCGGGTGGCGCGTTTCGGACTCCAGCGCGGGGTCGTGCGCTTCCTGATCGCCGGGGGGGTCCGCCGCGGCACACAGCCGCCCCCGGCCGAGGTCGATGCCACCCTCGCCGCTTCGCTGCTGATCGGAGCCCTCGCCAGCGCCGCGGTGGTCGCCGGGCTCCTGCTGGCAACCGGGCAGGTCGCCGCCTTCTACCACAAGCCCGGCCAGCTGCCCTTGCAGGAACCGCTGCGCATCCTCGCCTGGTCCGCCCCCTTCGTCACCGCGGCCTGGATATTCCTCTCGGCGACGCGGGCCCTGCGCATCATGCGCTACGCCGTGTACGTCTTCTCGGTCGCCGGTCCCCTGCTGCTGCTGGCCGGTAGCCTGGGAATCGCGCTGAGCGTCGGGGGCACGGAGTGGACGAGCCCCGAGCAGCAGCGCGCCGCACAGTCCGGTTTCGCCATCGCCGTCGCCTGGGTGCAACTCGGCTCAGCGGCCGCCTGCGGCTTCCTCGCCGCCCGCTACTTCAGCCGGCATTTCTCGCTGCGGCGCACCCTGACCAGCCTGCGAGCGGCCCCGATCGCCGCACTGGCCCGCTTCTCGACCCCGGTCATGCTCGCCGACGTGATGGTTGCGGTCCTGACGCAGCTGGACGTGCTGATGCTCGGCAAGCTCGTCAGCCTGACCGAGGTGGGGATCTACTCGGTGGCGCGCCGGGTGGCGAGCTCGATGCTCAAGGCGGTTCAGGCCTTCGACCCGGTTTTCAGCTCCGTCATCAGCGAGCTGTCCCACCTGCGCAGGGAGGAGGAGATAGCCCGGCGCTTCGTCGTCATATCGCGCTGGCTGCTGACCGTCAACCTGCCGATCTTCGCCACCTTGTTTATTGTTGGTGACAGCCTTCTGGGCTGGGCAGGCGAAAAATGGGTGGGCGAGCCGTCGCAGCTGGCGGTCGGGCTCAAGATCCTCTACGTCCTCGCCGTGGGGATGCTGCTCCAGGGCACCTTCGCCCTCATCGAGCCGCTGCTGGCCATGACCGGCCGCCCCGGTCTCAACACCTTCAACAACAGTCTCTGGCTGCTCGTCAACTTCGCGCTCAATCTCTGGCTCATAAACGAATTCGGAGTGATCGGGGCGGCCTACGGAGCGACCCTGTCGATGTTCTTCGTCAATTCCCTGCGGGTGCTGCAGGTCTGGCGCCTCCACCGCATCCGCCCGCTCGACCGCAGCCAGGTGAAGCCGCTCGCGGCGGCGGCGGCGGCGGCCGGGGCAGCCTGGCTCGCATCCGCGGCCGCGGCCCCCGGGTCCCTGCCCGGAGTCGCGCTCGCGTGCGCTACCTTCATCGCCGCCTACGGGCTGCTTCTGTGGAGGCTCGGCATCGAGCCGGAGGACCGGCTGCTCCTGCAGCGCGCAGTCCGCGGCCTCGGCTCGAAGCTGGCGGGCAGCCGGAGTTCCCCGTGACCCGGCGGGCCATCGTCCTGGCGGCCGGGGCCGGCACCCGGCTCAACCCGATGACCAACGGACTGCCCAAGTGCCTGGTGCCGTTCGGGGAGCGGCGCCTCGTCGATCTGCAGCTGGCGGCGCTGCGGGCGGCCGGGGTCGAGGAGATCGTCCTCGTCGTCGGCTTCGAGGCGGAACAGGTCCGCCGCCATTGCCGGGTTCTGCCTTCGGTCCGCTTCGTCGAGAACCCCGACTACGAGTCGACCAACAGCATCTACTCCCTCTACCTCGCCCGCGCCTTTCTGGATCGCGAGACCTTCCTGTTCAACTGCGACATCGTCTTTCATTCCGCCCTGCTCGAACGGATGCTCGGCGGCGACAGGCCGAACGCCATCGCCGTCGATTCGCGGGTGCAACGCGTCGCCGGGGAGATGAACGTGCGCATTGAGGAGGGGGGCGCGGTCGCGGCCATCGGCAAGAGCCTCGACCCGTCGAGCTGTCAGGCGCAGAGCGTGCAGCTGGCGAGATTCGACTCCGCCGGGGCGCGCTCCGTGGCCGCCGAGGTCGAACGCCTGGTCGCCGGGCGGCGCAAGGACGTCTTCCCGACCTCGGCGTACGGCCCCCTGATCGAGCGCGGCGAGCTGTTCGCGGTGGAGGGAGGAGACCTGCCCTGGGCGGAGATCGACTCGGTCGACGACTACAACGCCGCGGTCGTCTCGGTGCTGCCAAGATTGTGATCCAAGCAGCCTGCCCCCGATGATCACGGCCTGGATCGACGCTACCCGGCCCGCCTCCTGCTGGCAGCTGTGGGGGATGTCGCTCGTCGAGAGACAGCTTCGCCAGCTCGCCCTCAGAGGGGTGGCCTGCGCCAGCGTCGCCGTTGCGGAGAACGGCACCCCGCGGATCCGCGCCGACTTCGCGAGCCGCTACGATCTCGAGGTCGAGTTTCACCAGGCGGGTTGCGGAGCCGGCTTCGACGACGCCGTGGCCGGGATCGGATCCCCTTTGTTCCTGCTCGAAGGGGACGGCGTGTACGACGACCGCGTCCTCGACCACCTGTTCGCGGCCGGTCCGGGGAATTCGGTGACGGGAGGCGGCCTGCGTGCCGGCTGGGCGGATTCCGGGCTCGTCGCCGAGCTGGCGCAGCTGCCGCCCGAGGAGAACGGGGTCTCGGAGTCTGCCTTGTGGAAGGCCGTCCTGGAGCGGACGCGGACTACCGGCGCCGCGGAGCTCGACTCCTACGTCCCGGAGCTCAGGCTCACCATGCCCCCGGTCATGGTTCGGCTCGAGCGCCAGGAGCAGCTGCCCGAGGTCGAGCGGCTGATGTACCGCCTCACCTTCAAGGGGGTCATCGACATCGTCGCCAGCCACGGATACTACCACCCGGTCCGCTGGGTCACCCGCCGCCTGGCGCCCACCGCGGTCGCCCCCAACAGCGTCACCGCCCTGTCGATCGCGGCGATCTGGCTGGCGCTACCCTGCTTCGCGCTGGGAATGCCGGGAGCCGGAATCGCCCTGGCCTGGGCCGGCGTGATCGCCGACAGCGTCGACGGCAAGCTGGCGCGCCTGACCCTGAACCTCAGCGACCGCATGGGTGCCGTCGAGCACATCTCCGCAGTCCCCGCCCTGGGGCTCTGGCTCGCCGCTTTCGGGGGCGGGGTGAGCGACTGGGGACTGCTGAGCGCCTCAGGTCCCGCGGTCGCCACCTGGGTCCTGCTCGCCTGCTTTGCCCTGGACAAGGCGGTCAGCGGCGGCTTCCGCAGGCTTACCGGCAGGGAGATCTTCGACTTCGGCCGCGGCGACGCCCTGTTCCACCCTTTCGCCGCCCGCCGTAACATCCTCCTGCTCATGATGACCGCCGGGGTGGCCGCGGACGCCGCCGGAGCCGCGCTCACGGCAATGTCGGCCTGGATGGCGGCGACGCTTCTGTTTCACGCGCTGCGGGCGCTTCAGGTGGCGGCCGCCCGTATCGGGAAGCCGCCGGCAGGGCGGGTCTCCGAGAGGTGACTAGCCGTCGCCCAACCGTCCGTTCCCGGCCTACGCGAACAAAGGCTCATGTTCGGAAGGATCGGTAATGGCAGCCCCGGCCCAAGGCATTTTCGAAACCTGCATGACCCACCATGTCGCCTGAAATGAACGGCGTTGTCGCCATCCGCGGGGCCGCGGAGAACAACCTCCGCGAAGTCGACGTCGACCTGCCGCACCGGAAGCTCGTGGCGGTCAGCGGGGTCTCGGGCTCGGGAAAATCCTCGCTGGTGTTCGACACCCTCTATGCCGAGGCGCGCCGGCGCTTCCTCGCCGCGCTCGAGACCGGGAGGCCCGGAGGCCCTGCACCCCCCCGGTTGCGCCGGCCCCGGGTCTCCCGCATCGACGGCCTGGCCCCTGCACTGGCCACGGATCAGGCGCGCTCCGGGGGAAGCAACCCCCGCTCGACAGCCGCCACCGCGGCCGGCCTCTACGACTACATCCGCGCGCTCTTCGCCAAGGTCGGCAACCCCCACTGCATGGGGTGCGGCGCCGCGGTGCACTCGCAACGCTTCGAGGAGCTGCTCGAAACCGCCTCAGCCCTGCCTGAAGGCACGCGCCTCGTCGTCCTGGCGCCGCTTCCGTTCCGGCTTCGGCATGGGGACGACGACCTGCTGCAGGCAGTGGAAAAAACCGGGTACACGCGGCTGCGGCTGCGCGGGGAGACCCCCGTTCTCGAGGAGATCGACCCGCAGGAGCTCGCCGCGGCCATCGCCTCCGGGGAAGCGGTCGACATCGTCGTCGACCGGCTGGTCGTCAAGCCGGAGTCCATGGGACGCCTGCAGGGCTCGCTCGAGGCCGCGGTCGATTCCGGCGAAGGACGCGTAGCCCTGTGGGAGCCGGGAAAGGAACCGGATCGCTTCTCGGTCCGCCCCTCCTGTTCCGCGTGCGGGCGCCCCTTCAAGGCGATGACTCCGTCCCTCTTCTCCTTCAACAGCTCCCAAGGAGCCTGCGGGGAATGCCGCGGCCTCGGGGCCCGCGGCGGCGGCGGTCCCGACCTGCTGCTGGGGTCCGAATCGGTCAGCGAGACCCTCTCCCCCTTGTGGGACGACTTCGGACACGACGGTCTGCGCCTCGAGGTGATACGGTTCTGCGAGCGCCGCGAGGTCGATCCCGAGCAGCCGGCGGGTACCTGGCCGGCGAAAACCTTCGAGCGGTTCTGGAGCGGAGAGCGCGGCCGCGGCCGCTTCAGGGGAATCAGGGCCTGGCTCGACAGTCAGGCGGCGAAAGCGCAGGGAGAGGAGCTGGCCTGGATCGAGGAACGGACCGCGGACACCGTCTGCGGGTCCTGCTCCGGCAGGCGGCTGAACCCCGAGGCGCTCGCCGTCGAGGTGGACGGCCTCGACATCGCCACGTTCCTGGCGCTGACCATGGACGAGGCCGGGGAGTTTGCGCGTTCGGCCTCCTTCGAGGGCGTCGCCGCCATCGTCGCCGCCCCCCTGCTCGAACAGATTGCCGGCAGGACAGCGATTCTCGGCGATCTCGGACTAGGTTACCTCACCCTCGACCGGCCTGCCGACACCCTGTCGAGCGGCGAGTTCCAGCGCCTGCGTCTGGCAGGGGGTCTCGGCTCGGGACTTACCCAGGTGCTCTACCTCCTCGACGAGCCGAGCGCCGGCCTCCACGCCCGCGACGCCGGGCGCCTGGGGCGGGCCCTGCGCGGGCTGACCGACGCGGGAAACACCGCGGTTTTCGTCGAGCACGACCCGGCGCTGATCCGGCAGGCGGACTACGCCGTCGATCTCGGCCCGGGGGCCGGCTCGCAGGGGGGGGAGGTGGTTGCCGCCGGAACGCCTGACGAGCTGGCCGCGGCCGGGTCCCCTACCGGCCGCTACCTCGCCCCCGGGTTCCGCTGGCCTTCGGCGCCGCCCCGGCGGGACGCAGCCGCTGCTTCCGTTCTGCGAATCCAGGCCGCGGCCGGCAACAACCTCAAGGAGATCGCCGTCGACATACCCCTGGGACTGTTCGTCTGCGTCACCGGGGTGTCGGGCTCCGGAAAAAGCAGTCTGGTCCAGCACACCCTCTACCCGGCGCTGGCCGGCAAGCTGCAGAATGCCCGGCGGCGGCCCCTCCCCCACGGCGGCATTTCGGGGACCGAGCACCTCGAGCGGGTGATCGCCGTGGACCAGCGGCCCCCGGGGCGCGGCTCGCGCTCGAACGCGGCGACCTGCACCGGCATTCTCACCGAGCTGAGGGGCCTGTTCGCGGGGCTGCGCGAGGCGCGGGTACGCGGGTACCGCCCCTCCCACTTCAGCTTCAACGCCGGCGAGGGGGCCTGCGCCTCCTGCCGGGGAAGCGGACTGGCCGCGGGCGCCGGCTTGCTGCTCAGCGGCCTGCGGAACCCCTGCCCGGGCTGCGGCGGCCGCCGCTACAATTCCGAAGTGCTCCAGGTCCGCTACCGCGGCCTTTCCATAGCCGACGTCCTCGGCCTGACCGTGGACGAGTCCCTGTCCCTGTTCGAGGCCATCCCCGGCCTCGCCCGCCGCCTGCGCCTCCTCGCCGAGCTCGGTCTCGGGTACCTGCCTCTGCGGCAGTCGGCCTCCGACCTGTCGGGGGGCGAGGCGCAACGGGTCAAGCTGGCCGCGGAGCTGAGCCGGCCGCAGCGGCAGCGGACCCTCTACATCCTCGACGAACCGACAAGCGGCCTGCACCTCGACGACATCGGTTTCCTGGTCGAGCTGCTGCAGCGGCTCGTCGACCGCGACAACACCGTGCTGGTGGTCGAGCACTGCATCGAGCTGATCGCCGCCGCGGACTGGGTGATCGACATCGGCCCCGAGGCCGGGGCCGGCGGCGGAGAACTCGTCGCGGCGGGCACACCGGAGCAGGTGGCCGCGGTGACCGCTTCCTGGACGGGCCGCTATCTGCGACCGCATCTCGATTCCGCGGAAACCCGGGGAGACGGGACATGAGTGAATTCCCCCGCGCCGCCGCGGAAGCGGCCGTCTTCATGCGGGACAGCGGTATCGACGGCTGGCTGGTGTACGATTTCCGCGGCAGCAACCCGGTGATGCGGCAGCTGCTGCCCGGCTGGTCCGGCATGACGCGCAGGGGCTTCCTCCTTATTGCGGCCGGGGGCAGGGAGCCGGTGCTGCTCGTCAGCGCCATCGAGACCTCCCGCTGCGCCGGCATCGGCGGGGTATCCACGGTCTCCTACTCGTCGCGGCAGGACCTGGTCCGCAGGCTGCGGGAGCTGCTGGCCGGGTGCCGGCGCGTGGCCATGGAGTACTCCCCCGACGGCCAGCTCCCCACCCTGTCCTGGGTCGACGGCGGCACCCTCGACCTGGTGAGGTCCCTCGGCGTCGAGGTGGTCGGCTCCGCGGACCTGCACCAGGCGGCGCTTAACACCTGGAGCGCCGAGGCCCTGCGCTCGCACCGCACCGCCTGCGCCGCGGTCGCCGAGGTCAGGGACCGCGCCTTCGAGTACATCCGCTCCGCACTCGACCAGGGGCGCAACCCGACCGAGTTCGAGGTGCAGCAGTTCATCGACCGGGAGCTGGCCGGCCGCGGCCTCGAGACCGATCACCCGGCGATCGTCGCTGCCAACGCCCACAGCGGCGACCCCCACTACGCCCCGCAGCCACGCGGTTCGAGCCCGATCAGGCGGGGAGACTGGGTGCTGATCGACCTGTGGGCACGGCTTCCTGGCGAGCAGAAAGTCTTCGGCGACATCACCTGGGTCGGCTTCACGGGTAAGGAGCCGGCCCCGCGACAACTCGAGGTGTTTGACATTGTCCGCGCCGCCCGGGATTGTGTACTCTCACGGCTGCGCGAGGCGCACGCCGAGGGTCGCGTCCTGCAGGGCTGGGAGCTGGACCGCGCCGCCCGCTCCCTCATCGAAGACGCGGGGTACGGCGAGTTCTTCCTGCATCGGACCGGGCACAGCCTGGGGCCGGGACCGGCCGTTCACGGACTCGGGGTCAACCTCGACGATCACGAGTCGCGCGACACGCGCCGCGTCCTCCCCGGAGCCGGCTTCACCGTCGAGCCGGGGATCTACCTCCCCGACTTCGGAGTGCGGCTCGAGGTCGACGTGTACATCAGCGCGGAGACGGGACCCGAGGTGACGACGCCGCTGCAGGACGCCGTCACCCTGATCTGACCACAGCGAAAGAGACGACCGGGATGGGCAACGCATTCTACGTAACAACTCCCATCTACTACACCACCGGCGACCCCCACATCGGCCACGCGTACACGACCGTGGTCGCCGACTTCCTCGCCCGCTTCAACCGGCTCGACGGCAAGGACACCTTTTCCCTGACCGGAACGGACGAGCACGGCGAGCGCATCTACGAGTCGGCGCGCAAGGCCGGAGTCGACACCCAGACCTGGGTCGACGGCCTCAGCGAGAAGTTTCACCGCGCCTGGGCGGCTCTCGAAATCGGCAACGACGATTTCATCCGCACCACCGAGGAGCGGCACAAGAAGGTCGTCGCCGAGGTCCTGCGGACTGTCCACGACAACGGCGACATCTACTTCGGAGAGTACGGGGGGCTGTACTGCGTCGGCTGCGAGCGCTACCTCACCGAAAAGGAGCTCGTCGGCGGCAGGTGCCCCGACCACGACCTCGTGCCCGAGGAGCGGCGCGAGGGGAACTACTTCTTCCGCATGGACAAGTACCGCCCCTGGCTGCGCGGGTACATCGAGGAGCACCCGGACTTCATCCGCCCCACCGGGTACCGCAACGAGGTGCTGTCGCTGCTGCGCGAACCCCTCGACGACCTCTCGATCTCCCGCCCCAGGGAGCGCGTGCCCTGGGGCATTCCGCTGCCCTGGGACGAAGGACACGTCACCTACGTCTGGTTCGACGCCCTCCTCAACTACCTCTCCGGCCTCGGCTACCCGGACGGCGAGCGGTACGCCGCCTACTGGCCGGCCGCCACCCACCTGATCGGCAAGGACATCCTCAAGCAGCACGCCCTGTTCTGGCCGACCATGCTCAAGGCCGCGGGGATTCCCCTGTACCGGCATCTGAACGTCGGCGGCTTCCTGATGGGCCCGGACGGCCGCAAGATGAGCAAGTCCCTCGGCAACGTCGTCGACCCTTTCGAGCTGGCGCAGAAGTACGGAGCCGACGCCCTGCGCTACTACCTGCTAAAGGAGGTGCCGTACGGCCAGGACAGCAGCGTCGGGGAAGCCGATCTCGTCGAGCGCCACAACGCCGATCTCGCCAACGACCTCGGCAACCTGCTGGCGCGGGCGCGGGCCCTGCTCCTGCGGCACCTCGGCGGAGTGCTTCCGGCGCCGCGGCAGGGGGCCGACGACGACGCCGTGGCCGCGGCGGGAACGGCGCTTTCGCAGCGGATGCGCGAACTGGTCGGGGAGCTGCGCTTCTTCGCCGCCCTCGAGGAGGTGATGCAGTTCGTGCGCATGCTCAACCGCTACTTCAACGACCAGGAGCCCTGGGTGCTGGCCCGGGACGGTTCCCGCAGGGAGCGCCTCGGCACCGTTCTCTACAACGTCGTCGAGGGGCTCAGGATCGCCTCGATTCTGCTGGAGCCGGCCATGCCCTCCAAAGCCCGCGAAATCCGCACCAGCCTGGGGATTCCCGTCGAGCAGAGCCTGGCGTCGGCAGCGGAATGGGGCGGAGCGGCCCCGGGCACGGCGGTCCCCGCCGTCGCTCCGATCCTGTTCCCGAAGGCGGAGCTGGCCGCCCCCGGGGAGAAACTGGCCGCCGATGCGGCAGCGAAAGGAAGCGCTGAAATGAGCGAAGCGGTCGACGAGATAGCGATCGACGATTTCTCCCGGGTGCAGCTGCGCGTCGCCGAGATCCTCGAGGCCGAGGCGGTGCCGAAAACCGACAGGCTGCTGAAGCTGCGGGTCGGCCTCGGCGACGAGGAGAGGACGGTTGTGGCCGGCATCGCCGCCTGGTACGATCCCGCCGATCTGCCGGGCAAAAAAGTCGTGCTGGTCGCGAACCTGGAGGCGGCGAAGCTGCGCGGGATCGAATCCCAGGGGATGATCCTCGCCGCAGAAGACGGCAAGGGGAACCTCGCCCTGGTCGTGCCCGAACGCGACCTCCCCCCCGGATCCGAGGTGCGCTGATTCAGGCGGGGCCGGGGGGCGCACACCGCACCTCTTGCACGGCACCCTTTATTTTGAGGCGTCCGGGGCCGGCGGTATATTCGGCCCTTTTTGGGCGGCGGGAAACTGGAAATGAACCGGATCAGGATGGGCTTCATCGGCTGCGGCGGCAACGCCTCCAGCCACATGGGAAGGGTTCTCGGCTTTCCCGAGGTCGAAGTCGCCGCCCTGGCCGACGTCAGCGGCGAAGCCATCGACCGCGTGCGCGCACGCTACGGCGAGCTGGCGGAGACGCCGGCTTTCGGCGACTACCGCGAGCTTCTCGCCGGCCCCGACCTCGACGCCGTTCAGATCTCCACTCCACATACCCTGCACTACGAGCAGATCATGGCGAGCCTGGACCGCGGCCTCCACGTGCTGACCGAGAAGCCGATGGTCTGCCGCGTCGACCACGCCCGCGACGTCATCGCCGGCTCCGAGCGGGCCGGAAAGCTGCTGATGGTCTCCTACCAGAGGCACCTTGCCGCCGAGTTCCGCTTCGTGCGCAACCAGGTACTGTGCGGAGAGCTCGGGGAGATCCAGTTCGTTTCCGCGCTCCAGGACCAGCGCTGGTACCTGGGATCGCGGGGGACCTGGCGCCAGCAGATGGCCCTCAGCGGCGGCGGCCAGCTCAACGACTCGGGCAGCCATCTGCTCGACATCCTGCTGTGGATGACCGGTCTCGAAGCCGCCGAGGTCCACGCCTTCATCGAAAACTTCGAATCCGAGGTCGACATCAACTCGGCGATGAATGTCAGGTTCGCCAACGGCGCCCTCGGGAACATCTCCGTGGTCGGCAACTCTCCTGCATCCGGGATCTGGGAGGACATCACCATCTGGGGAACCAGGGCCGCGGTGATGATGCGCAACGGCCGCATCACCTGGAGGGAAGCCGGCGCCGAGCCGTGCGAGCCGGCCAACCTGCCCGGGGGCAGCACCCCGGACCCGCAACTTCGTCGACGCCATCCTCGGCCGCGACGAGGTCCAGGTGCCGCCGCAATGCGGCCTGCGGGTGATCGAGCTGACCGAGGCGGCCTGGGAATCGGCGCGACCGCGGCCGGCCGGCCGCGGTCGCGCGCTCGTAGCTGCCCGATGGCGTACCGGATCGAAAGGCTGTTTCGCGCCCTCTGCGGCGTTCCCAACGGGCTTCAGGTCACCGCCGAAGGACTGTGGATCGCCGATCAGATCACCGACCGCGTCGCCCTCGTCGAGATGGCCGAGCCCTCGATCTACGGGGTCACCCGGTGGCTGCGGGAGGTACCGAGCGAGAGCTCGAACACCAGCGGCCTGGCGTACGGCGACGGCGCCCTGTGGCTGGCGGCCAACGGCGACGGCAGCATGTGGCGGCCGGTGCGGGCAACCGACGCCGAGAGAGGCGAGATCCTCAGGGTCGACCCCCGTACCGGAAAGACCCTGGACCGCTTCCGCGTTCCAGGAGAGACCGGCGTCCACGGCATCGAGTACGACCACATCGACAGCGGCTACCTCTGGGTGACCACCCTCGCCGACCAGACGCTCAGCAAGGTCGCCATCGACGGATGGGAGGTGGTGCACGCCATCCCCCTTCCCTACGGGCGCGCCCACGGCGTCGTGCGCACGGCCGGCGGCGCCTGGGTGGTGTTCACCAGCGACCGCGTCATCCTCAAGCTCGACCCTGAAGACGGGACCGAACTCGAGCGCATAGTCGTGCCCGGGTCCGCACCCGAGCCCCACGGACTCTCCATCTGCGGCGACGACTTGCTCTACTGCGACGCGACGTCAGGGTGGATCACCCGAATATCCGGAGAGAGGGAATGATCAAGGAACGATTGCACCAGAACCAACCCCGCAGGCGCTGGCTGCGAGCCGTCTCCGCCGGTCTGGCCGCCGCCGCGGCATGGCTTTCGGCCTGCGACTCCACCAATCCATCCTCCGACCCGGAGACCGGCACCCCCGGGGAGGCAGTGATCTTCGAGATAGACGAGGAGGCCATGGCCAATCCCGGCTCGACCACCAGCGGTCTGCAGTTCATCGTAGTCGAAGAGGGCAGCGGCGAGCCACCTTCTGCGGGCAGCCGGGTGCGCGTCCACTACACCGGCATGCTCGAAGACGGCACCGTGTTCGACAGCTCCTACAAGCGCAACCAGCCCTTCGAGTTCGAGCTCGGAACAGGGCAGGTGATCGCCGGCTGGGACGAGGGCATCGCCTTGATGAAGGTGGACGCGAAATACCGGCTGATCATTCCGGCGGAGCTGGGATACGGCGCGCGCGGAGCCGGCGGGGTGATCCCGCCGAACGCCACCCTGCTCTTCGACGTCGAGCTGCTGGGGTTCTCGTAGGAGGCGACGGGAACCGCTCCTGAAGGCGAGGCCGGCCGCAGGCAGAATGGAGTTTTTCGCCACCGGCTCGAAGGCCGGGAACCCGAACTGCAGGAGCTTTCCTGCAATTTCATGCCTGACAAGGAACTGATCTGTCCCCGGCGTCGCTGGGGAAAAACCGGGATTTCAATACCGGTCATCCCCTTCGGCACCCAGGGATTCGGAAATCACTTCGGGCCGGTGAGCGCGGCGGAGGCCGCGGGCATGATCCGCCGCGCCGTCGACATCGGGGTAAACCACTTCGATTGCGCGCGCTGCTACGGCGACTCGCTCGGCAAGCTCGGGGCGGCGATAAGGCAGAAAGTGGTGGCCCGGGACGAAATCGTCGTCAGCGGGCGCGTCTGCTGCCACAGCGCCGCCCCCTGGGGCGGGTACGGAGAGGGAGAACCGGACTACTCCGGCGACCGCGTCCTCGCCGACGTCGAGGATCAGCTCGGCATCCTGGGAACCGACCATTTCGACGTGCTCCTGATTCACGATCCCCCGGCCATGGAGCCGACCCTGGCGGCCGGCGGCACCCTCGAGGGCCTGGAAGCAGCGCGCGAACGCGGTTGGGTCCGCTGGCTCGGGTACGGCATGCGCTCCCACGATTTCCACGGCGCCGCCATCGCTTCGGGCCGCACCGACGTGCTGCTGACCTTCAGCGACTACAATCTCCTGGGCAGGACCGCCGCTTCCGGCCTCCTCGGGGCCGCGGCCGACAGCGACATGGGGGTCCTCAACGGCTGGTCGATCATGCGCGGTTGGCTTACGGGAACCCCCGGAGAGAGGATCGCGCCGCGGGACCAATGGCGGGACGACCACCATCGCGCCGAGGCTATGCGGCTGTGGTGCGAGGAGCGGGGGCTGTCGCTGCTGCAGCTGGCGCTCCAGTTCTGCCTGCGCGAGCCGCGCATACACGGGAACCCGATCGGCAGCCTCACCATCGAGCAGCTGGAGATGAACGTGCGCGCCGCGGCCACGGCGATCGACGACGGAGTGATCGCCGAGTTCGAACGCGCCGCCCTGTAGCCCCCACCTGAGGTTGCCTGCAGTCGCGGACGGGACCTCCTCCGGTGATCCACCGCGGTTCTCCTCCGCAGTGCGATCTTACCCCCGAGCTGCCGAAAGACAGGGCGCGAGATGGATTGGGTACCTACCAAGAGGAGCGCATTGCTGAACTCGGAGCTTCAACGGGCGTTTCCGAATGGGCCTACCCTTCCCCGTCACATCGCCGAAAGGGTAGGCGGCCGAGTGCCCTGCAGCTCGGGCCGAAACTTGAAGGACTCACTCCCGCAGGCAGCGGCCTGCCAAACACGGAAAGAGAACCGACCATGAAACTGGCGATGCTGTACGGGCCGCAGGATCTGCATATCGAGGAGCGGGAGCTGGACACCGCGAACCTCGGGCCCACCGAAATCCACGTGCGCACCCTGATCTCCGCCCTCAAGATCGGGACCGACCGGGGCAACTACGAAGGAGCGGAACGAGTGCCCGGGGCTCCGGACTACCCGCGCCAGGTCGGGGACAGCAACCTCGGGATCGTCGAGGCGGTCGGCTCGCAGGTGACGAGGTTCCGTCCCGGAGACCGGGTCGTGTCCCGGGTCTGGCACCAGTCGGAGTACGTCGCCGAGGAGGACGGCTACTGGCAGATCGTCAAGGTGCCGGAAGGCGTCGACCCCGAAGATGCCGTATGGTCGCAACTGTACACCCTCAGCGCCCACTGTTACCGCAAGGCCTGGTTCACCCCCGGAGAGACCGTCGCCGTGGTCGGCCTCGGCATCCTCGGCATGGGGGCGGTAGCGCTGGGGCCCTGCTTCGGGGCGCGCGTCATCGGCCTGGGGAACAGCCCGGCGCGCATAGACACGGCGCGCAGGATGGGCGCCCACGCCTGCTTCGCATCGGACGATCCGGAACTGGCCGAGAAGACCGACGCCTTCACCGACGGCATCGGGGTCGACCTCGTGATCCTGACCGCCAACCCGTGGCCGGCCCTGCGCACCTCGCTCGAGGTGGTGCGCCCCAACGGCCGCGTCTCCATCGTCAGCCTTCCCGGCCGCGGCGAGCCTCCTCTCGACCACAACCCGCTGGCGATGGAGCGTTTTTATATCAAGGGGATCTCGCTGATAGCCGTTTCGGAGCAGAGCGGCTATCTCTTCCCCACCAGAGGGGACCGCTTCGCCTGGCGCACCGCCTGCGCCCACACCCTGTCGCTGATGGCGGACGGCAGGCTGGAGCCCCGGCACACGATCACGCACCGGCTGAGCTACACCGGGATGAAGACCGCGTACGACAAGATCTTCAGCCGCGACAAGGACATGCTGGGGGTGATCTTCGACTGGCGCGACGCCTGAGAGACCTCCGCGCCACAGGGCCCTACCGGTAGGCGGCCACCGCCTGCGCCGCCCCGTGACCGATCAACTCGACCTCGGTCTCCATCTCGAAATAGCGGCAGCCTTTTTCGATCCAGCGCCTGCCGGCCTCCGGACTCGACGCGGTGGTACCGAAGGCGATGCCGCGCGAGAGGCAGACCTGCAGCACCCTCTCCATCCCGGCCAGCACGTCCTGGTGATCGTAGTCTCCGGGATGCCCCATTTCGATCGCGAAGTCGTAGGGGCCGACGTAGATGACGTCGAGATGGGGGGTTCCGGCAATCTCCTCGACGTTTTCCAGCCCGCGCGCCGTCTCGATGTGGGCGACGACGACGGTCGACTGGTTGGCCTTGCGCAGCCAGGCGGCGTGATCGTCGGGCAGAGCGTAGTCGGTGTTCCCGTATCCGGGAGCTCCTGCACGGGTTCCGAGGGGCGGGAACTTCACGTAGTCGACGAGGGCGGCCAGTTGCTCGCGGCTCTCCGTTCTCGGCAGCTGAATGCCCGTTAGCCCGGCTTCGAGGAGACGCCCTGTCTCGGCGCGGTTGAGCTCCCCGAGCTTCGAGATCGCAGGCAGGCGGTTGTCGCGGGCGGCGAGCACGAAATCGGTCAACTCGGGGCCGTCGAAGAGCCCGTGCTCCTTCTCGATGTAAACGAAGTCCATGCCGGCGTGGGCGTAGAGCTTGGCGAGCGATGGCCGCAGGTACTCCATCGCCGTCAGGCCGAGGGAAACCTCGCCCGACCTGAGGCGGCGCTTGAAGCCGCGGCCGAGGGCGGTCGGGTCGGGCGGTCTGGTTCGGGGCATAGGTCCTTTCTCCGGTCGTCGTGTCAGTACGCTTCCGGCACGAAGGTCTGGTCATCTACCGGCGAGCGCACGTAGCTGTCGTCCTGCTGCAGGGGCGGCACCTCGAGCTTGTCGGGGAGCACGTTCTTGTAGGAGATCATGCTCAGCAGGTGGGAAATGCAGTTGAGGCGGGCGCGGCTCTTGTCGTTGGAGTCGACGACGTACCAGGGCGCCTGCTTTATGTCGGTATGCCGGAACATGTCGTCCTTTGCCCGCGAGTAGTCGACCCAGCGCCGACGCGACTCCAGGTCCATGCCGCTGAGCTTCCAGCGCCGGGCGGGGTCGGAGATGCGCCGCCGGAAGCGCCGTTCCTGTTCCTCCTCGGAAACCGAGAACCAGTACTTGATCAGGATGATCCCGGAGCGCACCAGCATGCGCTCGAACTCGGGGCAGGTGCGGAAGAACTCCTCCACCTCTTCCTCGGTGCAGAACCCCATCACCCTCTCGACGCCGGCGCGGTTGTACCAGCTGCGGTCGAAGAGGACCATCTCTCCCGCCGCGGGGAGCTCCTCGACGTAACGCTGGAAGTACCACTGAGTCTTCTGGCGTTCCGTGGGGGTGCCGAGGGCGACGACCCGGCAGATGCGGGAATTGAGCGACTCGGTGATGCGCCGGATGACGCCCCCCTTCCCGGCGGCGTCGCGGCCCTCGAAGACGACGACCACTTTCAGTCCATTCTGGCGTATCCACTCCTGCAGCTTGGCCAGCTCGACCTGGAGCTCGACCAGCTCCTTCTCGTAGTACTGGCGATCCAGCTTCTTCTTTTTTCCCGAGGTATTGGAGGGGGGATTCCCCCTCCTGGCTTTCGCCATCGCTGCGCTCCTGTCGTTTCTGCGGCACGACAATTTGGCGCCATCGGGACGCCTCATCAAGAAAGCCGGGCGACTTGCCCTGGTACCGGGCATGGCATTAGTTGATGCGCCTGCGCCGCACCGAGGCGCCGCACAACTCCCGACCCACCTTCACTCAATGACCGATTACGACTCTGCCGGCGACCACGCCTCCCCTCCGGCTGCCGCTCTTCCCGGCCTGGAAGACGGCCCCCCTATCCTCTACCTCCTCGACGGCATGGCGCTGGCCTATCGCGGCTATTTCGCCATGCTCAACAACCCGCCGACGACCGCGGCGGGGGTCAACACCGCGGCGCCGTTCGTGTTCACCTCGACGCTGCTGGAAATCCTCGACAAGTACCACCCCACCCACATCGCCGTCGTCTTCGACGCCCCGGGCCCGACCCACCGCCACGAGGAGTACGCCGAGTACAAGGCGCAGCGCGAGGCCATGCCGGACGATCTCGGACAGGCGATGCCGTTCATTTTCCGGATCTGCGAGGGCTTCCGCATTCCCGTGATCCGGGAACCGGGGTGGGAGGCGGACGACGTCATAGGGACCCTGGTCAAGCGCGCCGAAGCCGAGGGGGCGACCACCTACATGGTGACTCCGGACAAGGACTTCGCCCAGCTGGTCTCGGAGCGCACCTACCTGTACCGGCCCGGACGCTCCGGGAGCGGCACCGAGATTCTCGGCGACGCCGAGGTGCGGGAGAAATGGCAGATCGAGTCGGCCGACCAGGTGCGCGACATCCTCGGACTGATGGGGGACGCGATCGACAACGTTCCCGGTGTTCCGGGGATAGGGCAGAAAACCGCGACCAAGCTGATCCAGGAGTTCGGCTCGGTCGAGAACCTTCTCGGGCGGCTGGAGGAGGTCAAAGGAAAACGGCGCGCCGTGCTGGAAGAGCACCGAGAGCAGGCCCTGCTCTCGAAGAAGCTCGTCACCATCGTCAGGGACGTTCCCGTTCCAGGGTCCCTCCCCGACTTCGAGCGCAAGCCGATCGACGCCGGGATGCTGAAGCAGATCTTCGTCGAGCTCGAGTTCAACATGTTCGGCAGGCGCCTGTTCGGGGACGGCTTCCACGCGGCGCCGCGGCAGGTGCGGGCCGCTTCGCAGGCGCCCGGGGACGGCGCCCAGCTGGAAGTTGGGGATGCGGTGGAGCTCAGGACCATCGCCGACGTCGAGCACGACTACCGCCTGGTGTCCGACCCCGAGGGCCGGGCGGAGCTGATCGCCGCGCTTCTGGGCAGCTCGAGGATCAGCATCGATCTCGAGACCACCGGCCTCGATGCCAAATCCTGCGACATCGCCGGCATCGCCGTTGCCCTCGAGCCCCACTCCGGGTTCTACGTGCCCCTCCCGGAACCTCGCGAGGAAGCCGCCGCGGTGCTGGAGGACTTCCGGCCGATCCTCGAAAGCGGCGAGATCGCCAAGATCGGCCACAACCTCAAGTTCGACGTCGTCACCCTCCTGTGGCACGGCATCGAGGTCCGGGGGAAGCTGTTCGACACCATGGTAGCCGCCTTCCTGGCGGTTCCCGACATGCGGCGGAGTCTCGACTACCTGTCCCAGGCCCTGCTCGGGTACCGCCCGATTCCGATTTCCGAACTGATCGGGGAAAAGGGCTCCGAGCAGCGCAGCATCCGCGAGGTGCCGCTCCAGGAGGTCCTCGAGTACTCCGTCGAGGACGCCGACGTCGCCCTGCAGCTCGCCGGAATACTCGAGGACCTCCTGGAGGAAAAGAATCAGGCCGCGGTCTACGAGCAGGTGGAGGCGCCGCTGATCCCGGTGCTCGCCCACATGGAGACGGCCGGCGTCCGCGTCGACGCCGCATCCCTCGACCAGCTCTCCGGGGAGATGGAAGCGGATATCGAGGACGCCGCCCGGCGCATCGAGGAGCTGGCGGGAGAGCCGTTCAACCTCAATTCCCCCAGCCAGCTCGGCAACATCCTTTTCGACAAGCTCAAGCTCGATCCCCACGCGCGCCGCACCCAGAAATCCAAGCAGTACAAGACCGACGAGCTGGTGCTGACACGGCTGTCGCACGAGCACGAGATCGCGCGCCAGATTCTCGACTACCGGCTGTGCACGAAGCTGAAGTCGACCTACCTCGACATGCTTCCGGGGGCCATTTTCTCCAGAACCGGACGCATCCACACCTACTACGAGCAGGCGTTCGCCGCCACCGGCCGCATGCAGTCGAGCGGTCCGAATCTGCAGAACATCCCGATCCGCACCGAAAGGGGAAGGGAGATCCGCAAGGCCTTCGTCCCCAGCCCCGGCGGCTTCACCCTGCTGTCGGCCGACTACTCGCAGATCGAGCTGCGCATCATCGCCGAGATCAGCGGGGACGAGCGCATGACCAGGGCCTTCGCCACCGGCGAAGACATCCACACGGTGACGGCAAGCCGCGTCTATGGCGTCCCCCCGGAGATGGTGACCGCCGACATGCGGCGCCAGTCGAAGACCGTCAACTTCGGCATCATCTACGGGATCTCCGCCTTCGGTCTGTCCGAGCGCCTGGGATTGCCGCGCAAGCTGGCAGGCGAAATGATCGAACAGTATTTCGAGGAATACCCGGGGGTCCGGACCTACATGGACGAAACCGTGGAATTCGCACGCGCCAACGGCTTCGTCGAGACCATGATGGGAAGGCGCCGCTACCTGAGGGACATCAACTCCCGCAGCGTCGCGGCGCGCAAGGCCGCCGAGCGCAACGCCATCAACTCCCCGATCCAGGGATCGGCCGCCGACATGATCAAGATCGCCATGGCGAGTATCCACCGTGAGCAGCAGGAGCGCTGTTGGAAGACGAGGATGCTGCTGCAGGTCCACGACGAGCTGGTCTTCGACCTCTTCATCGAGGAGGAGAAGGAGGTCAGGGAGGTTGTCGAGGAGGCGATGAAAACGGCGCTCCCGCTGAAAGTTCCTGTCGTCGTCGAGATGGGGACCGGTCCCACCTGGCTCGACGCCCATTGAGCCGGCGGTGGATTACCTGTAGAAGCACACCCTTCCCGGGCAGGCTGGGGTTGCCGTCCCTCGCCGGATACCTTCGTTAGACTCGCTCAGGCCCTTGCGTGGCGGGGTTCCCGGGGGCCGGTTTGTTGCAACTGTTTCCGGGACGTACATCGGCATCGCGGAGCTCCGCCGGCAACCCATGCCCAACCCTCGAATCAAGGAGCCGCACGATGATCATCGATACCCACACCCACTTCTACGACCCTGCCCGCCCGCAGGGAGTGCCCTGGCCGGGGGCCGACGAGGACCTCCTCTACCGCACAGTGCTACCGGAGCACCACCGCGAGCTCGCCGTTCCCGAGGGGGTGACCGGAACCGTCGTCGTCGAGGCCAGCGCCTGGCTGGAGGACAACCAGTGGGTGCTCGATCTGGCTGCCTCCGATCCCTGGATCGTCGGCCTGGTGGGACACGTCGCCCCCGACCGGGACGGGTTCGCAGCCGACATCGACCGCTTCGCCGCCAACCCCCTGTTCCGGGGTATCAGGGTCGGCGGCGGCTCTTTCGAGAAGATCGAAACCGGCAGCTTCCTGGCCGACATGGAGCTGCTGGCCGCCCGCGACCTGGAGCTCGACGTGCTGATGAACACCGACAACTTCGAGGGCCTCTGCTCCCTGGCGGAACGAATGCCGGATCTGCGCATCGTCATCAACCACTTGGCCAGCGTGCCGATCGACGGCAACGCCCCAGACTCGCACTGGGCGGAGTGCATGCAGCGGGCAGGGGTGTTTCAGCAGTTGTACATGAAAGTCTCCGGACTGGTGGAGCTTGCCGCGGTCAAACCGGCGCCCACCGAGCTCGCATACTACGAGCCGACTCTCGACCTGCTCTGGGAGACGTTCGGAGAGAACCGCCTGATTTTCGGCAGCAACTGGCCCGTATCCGACGTCGGAGGGGACTACGGAACCGTGATCGGCCTGGTGCGCCGGTATTTCGAAAGCAAGGGGGAAAACACCGCGGCCAAGTACTGGTCGGAGAACGCCAGAGCGGCCTACAAATGGGCCGATCGGTCGGCCGAACCAAGTTGACCGACCCCGGAGTATGCCTTTGGTTTGCCGGTCTGCAGCCTTGAGACCGGGAGTCCGTTCATGATCAACCATATCACAAGGGAGGGAGATATGGAATCGCCTCGCGCCGTACAGGTGTACCGCGGGAGTACCCGCCGGTTGCCAAACCGGGGGTTCCTCGTTTTCGCCGCCTTGGCCTTGCTTCTGGTGCTGCCGGGGGCAGCCAGCGCGGACGAGCTCGACTCCGGCGACACTGCGTGGATGCTGACGTCTACGGTGCTGGTCCTGTTCATGACCATCCCGGGGTTGTCACTTTTCTACGGCGGGCTGGTGCGCACCAAGAACGTGCTGTCCGTCCTGATGCAGTGCTTCGCCATCACCGGCCTGATTTCGATCATCTGGGTCCTGTGGGGCTACAGCATCGCCTTCGACACCACCGGCATGGAAGCAGGGGTGACCAACTTCGCCTCGTTCGCCGGCGGCCTGTCCAAGGCATTCCTGTCCGGGGTTGGCGCCGACTCGATGTCCGGCACGATCCCGGAGACGGTTTTCGTCACCTTTCAGATGACCTTCGCCATCATCACCCCGGCCCTGATCGTCGGCGCCTTCGCGGAGCGCATGAAGTTCACGGCGACCCTGCTGTTCATGGCGATCTGGTCGACGGTCGTGTACGCGCCGGTCTGCCACATGGCGTGGAGCGGCCCCGGCTCCTTCTTCGGCGACCGCGGGGTACTCGATTTCGCCGGGGGCACGGTCGTTCACATCAACGCCGGCGTAGCGGCCCTCGTCGTCGCCCTCGTGATCGGCAAGCGCAAGGGATACCCCGACAAGGTGATCCCGCCCCACAGTACGGTGCTGACCGTCGTCGGCGCCTCGATGCTGTGGGTCGGCTGGTTCGGCTTCAACGCGGGTAGCGCGGTGGCCGCGGACGGCGCCGCGGGCATGGCGATGCTGGTGACGCAGGTGGCCACCGCTTCGGCCGCCCTCGGCTGGATGATCGCCGAGTGGATCAAACACGGCAAAGCCAGCGTGCTGGGCATGGCCACCGGAGCGGTCGCCGGTCTGGTGGCGATCACCCCTGCCTCCGGCAGCGTCGGCCCGATGGGCGCCATCGCAATCGGGCTGGCTTCCGGACTCATCTGCTTCTGGGCGGCGACGAGTCTCAAGCAGTCGCTGGGTTACGACGATTCGCTCGATGCCTTCGGCGTGCACGCGGTAGGGGGTATCGTCGGCGCACTTCTGACCGGCGTCTTCGCCACGGAGAGCCTCGGAGGCATGGGGCTCGCGAAGGACTCGGTGGGTGGTCAGCTCGGCGCGCAGATCCTCGGCGTCGTGTTCACTATCGTCTACTGCGCGGTGCTGTCTTTCATCATCCTCAAGATCGTGGACGCCATCGTGGGACTGCGCGTTTCCGACGAGGACGAGGATCGCGGACTCGATATCTCGCTTCACCACGAGCAGGGATATTACTCGGACTGATCCCGGCGGGGGGCGCTCGCGTGGCCGAGTTACCCTCCGGCCGTCACCACGGATAGCACCAACGGGGCGCCGCACATTCCCAATTCCACAAGCGACGCAGGAAGGAAGGCACAAAAGATGAAACTGTTGAAATGCATCGTCCGGCCGAACGCCCTGGACAACGTCAAGGAAGCCCTGAGCTCCCTTGGGGTGGTCGGCATGACGGTCAGTGAAGTAAAGGGCTTCGGGCGGCAGAAAGGTCACCAGGAAGTCTATCGAGGCGCCGAATACCATATCGACTTCACGCCAAAGCTCGAGATCGAGGTGGTCGTCGGCGACGGCACCGCCTCGCAGGCGATCGACGCCGTCAAGGAAGCGGCGAATACCGGCAACATCGGCGACGGCAAGATTTTCGTCTTGTCGGTTGACGAGGTTGTGCGGATACGCACCGGGGAGACCGGCGAATCGGCAGTGTAGCAGAAATCGGCCTGCGAATAATGAGAGCGGCTGCATCATCGATGCGGCCGCTCTCTTTTTTTTGGCCTCCCCTCGGCCTATCCCGCGGCTCTGGCAGGCGTTATATTCAGCCCCTACCCTGACATGTCCGACAACGTTCGCCACAACTGCGGTTTCTGCGTCGCCCACACCCTCCACGACGCCTACTCTTTCATTCGCTCCCTCCAGCACCGGGGCCGTGAGGCCGCGGGCATCGCCGCGGTCGGCGAATCCAGCATCGATGTCATCAAGTGGGAAGGGCCGGTCGATCGTTTCGACGTCACCGATCTGCACAAGATCTTTCCCAGCCCGCGCTACCACACCTACATGGCCCACATTCGCTACGCCACCAGCGGGCGCAAGGACGAGATCCTCAAAGACGCGCATCCCCACACCCTCGGCGGTTTCGCCGAAGATCGCGGGACTCATCTGTTGATACGGGGCTGTGAGATCGTCGCCGTACACAACGGCCAGGTCGAAGAGCGCTTTTTCTCGGAAGTAGACCTGGCGGCAATGAAATCGCAGTGCGACACGGAAGCCCTGCTGTATATATACCGCCGCGATGGCGAGCAAAGCATGCTGAAAGAGGTCCCGGGGGCTTACACCATGGCGCTGGCGGACTGGCGCAAGCGGGACGTGCTCGTCATGAGGGATCGCACCGGCATCAAGCCCGGGGTGCTTGGATGGAAGGACGGCAAGTACGGCGTCGCCTCCGAGGACATCGCCTTTCGCAAGAACGGCGGGGAATACATAGAAGACCTCGAGCCGGGCTCGGCCTACTACCTGACACCCGAAGGGGACTACAGCAAGGAAACCCTCGTCGAATCGAGCCCGGCCTACTGTTTCTTCGAGTGGAACTACATCGTAGACGTCGACTCGATCATCAACCACGTCAGCGCCCGCAAGATCCGCGAGTCCCTCGGGGAAATGCTGGCCGAGGAGTTCCATCCCGAGGATGCCGACATCGTCACCTTCCTGCCCAGATGCCCCGAGGTCGCGGCGCGCAGCTACGCCAAGAAGGTCGGGCTGCCGTTCCGGCACGTTTTCTACAAGATGCGGGGGGAACGCTCTTTCCAGGGTTCGACCGCGGACGACCGCAGGAAGTCGATCGACGACAACCTTCACCTGCTCCCCGGCCTCAAGCCGCAGCTGCAGGGAAAGACGGTCGTCATGATCGACGACAGCATAATACGGGGCAACAACTCGATTCGCGCCCGCCAGCTCCTCTACAGGGACCTGGGGGTGAAAAAGGCGTATCTCGTAAGCTACACCCCGCCCATCGGGATTATGGGAGAGGACGACGTCGGCCGGGGTTGCATGTTCGGGGTCGACATGCCGCCCGACCCACCCAAGGGAGAGGAGTTCATCGCCAGGGGGCGAACCCGGGAGCAGATCAGCGACAAGATGGGGATGCCGGTGGTCTACCTGTCACCGGAAAGCATGCTGGCGGCCTTCCGTCAGGCCGGTATTCCGGAGACGAACCTGTGCACCTTCTGCATCGGGGGATGCCACCCCTTCGCCAAGCTCGCCGTAGAAGCAGAGACGGGGGACAGTCAGCTCGGCCTGCTGTAGCGCCGGCGTGGTTCCGCCGCGCCGGTCGCCCGGCCTCCTTACAAGTGCGCCTTGATCTCGTCGTGCTCCGGGAAGCGGTTCTCGGCGAGCTTGGAGAATACCAGCACGCCGTCGACCGTCACCTCGAAACGGCCGCCGTCCGACGGCAGGATCACCAGCTGGGACAGGTCCATTTTCCGATCTTCGAGAATATCTTCCGCCAAACTGACGGCTGTTTTTAGATACCCTCAGGAAGTGCAGTACTGAATCGATACTTCCCTGGCCACGATTTCCCTCCTTCGCGTTCGAGAGTTCAACTGCGACGATGCAGGTTTTGAACCTAATCAGCTTCCTCCACCTGTGCCAACCGTCCGGAATTCGCATTCAAACGAGCCCAAAAGCACCCGCACCGCCTCGCCCATTGTGGCAATGTCGTACCCCCCTTCCTGTACGAACAACGCCGGCTTGCCGAAATCCGCGAGGGTTTTTCCGATCGCGAAAAACCCGTCGAGGGTGAGCTCGAAGTCTCCCAGCGGGTCGTTCGCGGAGGTGTCCACCCCCAGGGAGACGACGATTCGCGAGGGGGAGAACCGGTCGAGGTAGTCGAGGGCGCGCCGGAGCTCCTCGCAGTACTGCCTGTCGCCGGTGCCGGCGGGCAGGGGAAAATTGCGATTGCTCCCGGCTCCCGGGCCGGCTCCGGTTTCCTCGGGATATCCCCAGAAGAAGGGATAGGCCCCGTTCGGGTCGGCGTGCAGGGAAGCGGTCGCAACCTCCTCCGATTCGTAGAAAATCTCCTGAGTGCCGTTGCCGTGGTGGTAGTCGACGTCGAGGATGGCCAGCGGCTTGCCCGAGACCTTGGCCAGCAGCGAGGCAGCCGCGGCGGCGTTGTTCAAATAGCAGTACCCCCCGTACGCCGCCCGCGAGGCGTGGTGCCCCGGGGGGCGGCAGAGGGCGTAAGCGGATCGCTTTCCCCGGAGGAGCAGGCTGGCAGCGGTGAGAGCGCAGCCGGCCGAGGTGAAGGCTGCGTCGCGAGTGCCCGCTGTTATCGGCGTCTGGGCGTCGAAACAGTAATAACCAGTCTGAGCGAGCAGATTCCCGGGTAGCGTCGCCTGCGGGTGCAGGGCGAACGAATCCGGGATGACCCCTGCCTCCGGCCTCCCCGCTTCCACCCAGCGGAGATAGATCGCACGGAGAAAACCGAGGTACCCGGGATCGTGGATCTCGGCCAGCAACCCGGGTTCGTACCCCTCCGGTTCCGCAAAACGAAAGCGCGGGTCTGCGGCCAGGGCGCGGCGAATGGCTTCGGCGCGCCCTGGAGAATCTGAATACGGATACATCCCGTCCGCGGCGAACTCGAACGGCGGGTCGTGGCCGCGGTGCCTGTCGCTGTAGATAACGTCCAAAATCTCAGGGCCTTCCTGGAAAGACCTGAAACCTGCCGCCGGAAGCGGCTCTGCATCGCTTTGTCCGGTCAGCAGGTGGCGCCGCGGACGTCGCCACCGAAGAGGGTCATCCGGTCTTCGGTGGTGGTCTCGGCGACACCGCGCGGCCTGAAATGCAGTTGCAACGCCCTTCGCCTCAGGCCGGATCGATTCCTGGGACTGCCGTGGTGGGTCATGCCGTGCCAGAAGAGAACGCCCCCGGGTTTCAGGGGCACGACGACGTCGCGCCCGACCGCCACCTCGGAATCGCATATCTGCCAGTCGCGGCGCTTGAAGTGGTTTACCGGTCCCTCCCGGTGGGATCCGGGAACGACGCGCAGAGCCCCGTTGGCGATGGTCGCCTCATCGAGGGCGATCCAGACCCCGACAACCGGCGTCCCGAGGGGAAGGTTGAAGTAGGCACAGTCCTGGTGCCACGGTTTTTCCCGCCCGATTTGCGGCGGCTTCAGCAGGGCCATTTCCTGGAACCGCTTCGGCTCGCCACCCAACAGTCTGCTCACAACGTCGAGAATCGGAGGGTACTCGGCCAAGTTCTGCAGGCGCCGGTCGTAGGCGACGAAGCTCATCAACTTGCGGACGCCGAGATGGCGCTGCTCCCGGCTCAGCTTCTTCTTGTCCCCCAGGCCGGCCTCGAACTGCAAGCCGCGAAAGTCGGAGCGGCGCCCCTCGATCAGGTCGTCGATGGCGGAGCGGGCGGCAACGGTCATCTCTTCGGGGAATGCGCGCGCCACCGCGAGGTACCCGTTTGTCTCGAAGAACCGGATAGCTTCATCGCCTAAATCGCAGATGTCGTCCGCGATTTCGGCTACCCGCTTTTCGGTGAAAAGGCCGGGATCGTGGTCCTGGATGCGCGATTCGGGCGGGATTGCTGCCGCTTCTTTCATCCGGGTGTCCTGGTTCAGCCGGCCTCCCGGTCCCTGCCCGGAGACTCCCTCGCTTCGGAGTCCTTGTACAGGATGGCCCAGGGGATGACGACGCAGTAGCCGAGAACCAGCAGGATGGGGGCCATCGTCAGGGAGAGGAACCCGTCCGCTGGCGGAATGCTCAGCAGTCCATAGCCGGCGGCGATGACGGCCACCCCGCCGCCGAGGATGATCCAGTTCCGGTTCGTAAACGGCAGGTCGCGCCGAGCCACGGGTGTGCTACCTCTTTTCCTTGATCCGTGCGGAACGACCTTTGCGGGCGCGAAGATAGAACAGGCGGGCTCGCCTGACCTTGCCCCTGCGGATCGGTTCGATCCTCGCGATCCTCGGAGAATGCAGCGGAAAGATCCGTTCCACGGCGACGCCCTGAGTTACCTTGCGCACCGTGAAGGTCTCGTTGACTCCTCCGCCGCGACGCTGAATGACGTCTCCCTCGAAAACCTGGGTACGCTCCTTCTCCCCCTCGATCACGCGCACATGAACCCGGAGGGTGTCTCCGGGACCGAAGTCGGGAATATCCGTCCTCAACTGTGATGCAGTGATTTCGCGCAACATGTTCATGTCCATGACGATCCTGCTACTCCTTTCGATTTAAACCAAACGGGCTGCAGATTCATTTGTGGATCCGCTTCTGCCAAGGTAACGCGGCAGGAGTCGGATCGCGCGATTCCTCCCGCCGCCACTCGTCGACCAACCTCCGTTCCTCCGGGTCCAGCTCGGCCCTGGCGAGAATTTCGGGACGGCGGTCGAAAGTGCGCCTCAGGGACTGCCGGCGCCGCCATTCCACGACCTTTTCGTGATTGCCGCTCAGCAGCACGGGGGGAACCCCGACGTCGTGAAACTCGGCCGGCCGGGTGTACCAGGGGCAGTCGAGAAGCCCGTCGTGGAACGAGTCGGAGAGGGCGGACGTGAAGTTTCCGAGCACCCCCGGGATCAAGCGCACGACGGCGTCGATCAACACCAGGGCAGCCGGTTCTCCGCCGGTGAGAACGTAGTCTCCGATCGACACTTCCCGATCGACGAACCGCCGCGCTCTCTCGTCGATACCCTTGTAGTGGCCGCACAGGAGCACGAGCTGCTTTTCCAGCGAAAGTTGCTCCGCCAGCGGTTGATTCAACGACTCGCCGTCAGCGGTGAGGTAGACACAGTGACCGCGCGCCAGGTCGAGGGCCTCCCACGCCGCGGCGACGGGCTCCGGTTTCATCACCATGCCGCCGCCCCCGCCGAAGGGAGAATCATCGACCGTCCTGTGGCGGTCGGTGGCGTATTCCCGCAGGTCGTGCACGCAAATCTCCGCATGCCCCGCTGCGACCGCCCGCTGCAGTATGCTCGTCTCCAGGGGCGTCCTGAAGAACTCGGGGAAAATCGTTACGACGTCGATCCTCATTTTATGTCGCGCCCGGTTCTGACCAGCGCCCCGAGTGGCACCAACTCCTCGACGCCGGTTACCACAACGCGATGTTCCGCCAGCAGCACTTGGAGGACGAATTCACCCACCAGGGGAATCAGGATTTCACGCTGGCCATTGCGGACCACCAGCAAGTCGGCGGAGGGCATTTCCTGGACGTCCACCACCTCCCCCAGCCCGTTGCCGCCTTCGTCTTCGACACGACAGCCGACGAGATCGAACACGTAGATGGTTCCCTCCGGCGGCTCCGGAACCTCGTCGCGCGGGATGGTCAGATACCCCTTGGCGACTTCTTCGGCTACCGTCTCGGGGCTGTCGATGCCGGTGAACTTTACCAGGATTCCACGCCCATCGAGCCGCCATCCGGCAATTCGCAGCCGCTTCGGAGGCTGTCCGGAACGTTCCAAGATGACCTCTTCGACGTCGTCGAAGCGATCGACATCTTCCGTCAGGGGCTCGACAGCGGCCTCGCCGAGAACTCCTTTCGGACGCACCACGTAGCCGATCGCAATGCGCTCCTGCCCGTCTCCCGTTTCTCTCCCTTCCCTGCCTTTCCCGTTCTTCGCGGTGGCCGCTCGTTCCGACTGCCGCGGGGCCGATACCGCAGCCGGATCGTCAACCCGCATCTTCAGCCAGTCCACCCGCGGAACCCCAACGCAACTCACTCCCTGCGGAACCCAACGCCTTATTCCCCGCCGTCCGCCTCTTCCTGCCCATCCCCGTCCCCGGCAGCCACCACGATCTGCTCTGCCCGCGCCAGATTCCGGCGCCGCTTCGGCTTGTCACTGGTGAGGGCCCCTTCCCGAACGGATCCTTCGAAACCGCGAAAACGGGCGAGTATTCCCTGGCTTTTCAACAGGTCCTCGACGGTTTTCGTCATCTGCGCACCCTGTTTGAGCCAAGTTACGGCCGCTTCTTCGTCGACCTCGACGCGGGCGTGAACAGGATCGTACGTGCCCACCTGCGACAGCGACCGGGCACCGCGCGCCAGGGTCGAATGCATGGCAACTATTCTGTAAAACGGCCGCCCCTTGCGACCTGTTCTCTTCAAACGAAGCTTGACCAAACGGATCTCCTTTTCCGGGATGGCGCACCGTTCGCAAAAGGAACGGCGCGGCGAAGTGTAGTTGTCACCCAAACGCTGCGGGCAACTGCAATCTGGCGGCACCGCGCCGGCCGCGACCGGGGCGGTTCACCTGCCTCATCATTTTCTGCATTGCCTGGAACTGTTTGAGAAGCCGGTTGACGTCCTGGATCTTCGTGCCGCTGCCGCGCGCGATGCGCCGCCGCCTGCTGCCGTTCAGTATCTGCGGCTGCACCCGTTCGGCCCGGGTCATCGAGTCGATGATCGCCTCGACCTGAACGAACGCCTTGTCGTCCACCTGTGCCTCCCTGAAGGCCTTGCCGGCACCGGGAATCATTCCCAGCAGCTGGTCGAGAGGGCCCATTTTCCGTATTGCCCCCAGCTGCTCGCGGAAATCGTCGAAGGTGAAGGCATTTTGCCTGAGCTTTGCCTCCATCTTCCGCGCATGGCCCTGATCGAAGGCCTGCTCCACCCTTTCGACCAGGGAAACCACATCTCCCATGCCCAGGATCCGGGACGCCACGCGCTGCGGATGGAACGGCTCCAGGGCCTCGACCCCCTCGCCGGCAGCGATGAATTTGACCGGCCGCCCGGTGACTTCGCGAATCGACAAGGCAGCCCCGCCACGCGCGTCGCCGTCCATCTTGGTGAGAATGCATCCGGTGAACTCCAGGCGTTCGCAGAACCTCCCGGACGTCTCGACGGCGTCCTGCCCGAGCATGGCGTCGGCGACGAACAGGATCTCATCCGGTTCGGTAGCGGACCGGATCGCCGTCAGTTCATCCATCATCTCCTCGTCGATGGCGAGACGCCCGGCAGTGTCGAGGATTACGGCGCTGCGGTTGCCGGACCGCGCCCTTTCCACTCCCTGCCGGCAGATCTCCACCGGATCGCCGTTTCCTTCGGAGCCGCCGCCGAACGCCGGCACCGAGAGCCCGTCGGCGAGGGTGCGCAACTGGTCGAACGCCGCGGGCCTGTACACGTCGGCGCCGACGAGAAGGGGAGGCCGGTTCTTTCCCTGCAGGTGGGACGCCAGCTTTGCCGCCGCGGTGGTCTTGCCACATCCCTGCAGGCCGACCAGGAGGATCACCGTCGGCGGCCGCTCAGCCTGGGCGAGGGGGGCGCTTTGACCTCCCAGCAGGGACACGAGCTCGTCGTGAACGATCTTGATCACCTGCTGGCCCGGGGTCAGACTGCGCAACACCTCGCGGCCGACCGCCTGCTCTCGGACCCGTTTCAGAAAGCTCCTGGCGACATCGAAATTGACGTCCGCCTCGAGCAGGGCGCGGCGGATTTCGCGCAGGGAGTCGTCGAGATCGCGGTCGCTGAGGCGCCCATGTCCCCGCAGCTTGCGAAAGGCGTCATCCAGGCGCTCTGTCAAGCGATCGAACATCGACCCAACCGGTTCGGAAGAGGAAAAACGGACTGACAAAAGTAGCTGAATATACGAGCATCGAAGACAACCGGCAATTTTGACGGCCGCCGGGGCCGGGCCGGAGGTCAGCCGCTCCCGCGGACGGCGCGGATGGCGGCAGGGGCGTCGCCAGCCCCGAAAACCGAGGAGCCTGCGACGAGGAGGCCAACCCCGGCATCGCGGCACTCCGCCGCGTTCTGCGGGGAGATGCCACCGTCCATTTCGATCGGAACCGCCAGGCTGCGGGACTGCATCCAGGAGGACAGGTCCCGGGCCTTGGAGAGGACTTCCCATTGAAAAGACTGGCCCCCGAAACCGGGCTCGACCGACATGATCAGGACGAGGTCGAGGTCGGGGACGAACGGCAGGAGCCCCTCGACCGGAGTGCCGGGGTTGACTGCGATCCCACAGCCGAGACCCAGATCCCGGATGCTTCCGATCAGCTCGGCGGGGTCCGGTGCCACTTCGAGGTGGACGGTCAGGGAATCGGCTCCTGCGTCCCGGAAGGGTTTGAGGTACTGCCCCGGGGCGCTCAGCATCAGGTGAGTGTCGAGCTCGAGGCCGGTGGCTCGCCGCACTGCTTCGACCACGGGGATCCCGTAGCTCAGGTTGGGTACGAAATGGCCGTCCATGATGTCGAGATGGAGGAAATCGGCGCCGGCGTCCTCCACCCTTCGGATCTCGTCCCCCAGCCGGGAGAAATCCGCTGCCAGTAGAGACGGGCCCACCTTGATTTCCGCGGCCTTCACGGCCCCTTCCGCTTTCAGGTCACGGAGTCTCACTGTGGTCCTCTCCCGGAAGTTTCTACGGCGCTGACAATCAGCTCGACGGGAGTATTCCGGGCGACGCGGTCCCCGGCTGCGGGGCGCTGGCCGAGAACGATTCCGGGCCGCGAGACGTTGCCGGGGCGCTTGATGACCGCCCCCATGCTCATCTCGTACTTGCGGAGGGTGTCTCCGGCGGCGGCGACCGGCAGCCCATCGAGGTCGGGCACCCACTTGAGGGCTGACGGAGAGCCGCTGCTGACCTCCAGGTAGAGCCGGCCTCCACGGGGGAGGCTGGTGCCCGCAGGCGGTTCCTGGCGCACCACGACCCCTCGCGGGACCTCCCTGGATGAGATGTACACCCAATCACCCAGTCGCAGCTGGTGTCCGGCAATCTGCAGACGGGCTTCTCGGATGCTGCCTCCGGTGACGTTCGGCACTTCGTGGAGCCGCGGACCGCGGCTCAGGTCGACGAACACGCGGCGTCCTTTTTTGATCAGCTCTCCCGGGTCGAGGGACTGCTCGACGACGTGTCCTCGGGAGACGGCCTCACTGAAGACACTGTCGCGCACGGCCATTCGCAGGCCCTCCCGCTCAAGAAGCATGGCGGCCTCGCGGGAAGACTGGCGGTTGACATCCGGCACACTGACCCGCTTCACGGTTACCACGTAAGGCATGACGACACTGTCGAGAAGCAGAAGAACCAGAACCAATGAGGCGGCTGCAGTCACCGCTGTCAGAAAAACCCTGCGCAAGAGACATCTCATCATCTGATCGGGACCGGTTTCTTCCTGATGCGGGCGGCGAAGGCGCCATCGCCGACTTCGCGACCGGGAACGGTCTGGACATATGCCGCGGCCCAGGGGGCGCGAAAAAACCGATGCGCCGGTTCGAGTGCCGCATTCGGGGTCTGCTCCAGGAAGGCGGCGACCACCTGGTCGTTTTCTTCCGGCTCGAGCGAGCAGGTGCTGTAGACGAGAACGCCGCCGGACTTCAGAACTTCGTACCCCGCTCTGAGAATGTCGAGCTGGCGGGCGGCGTATCCCTTCAGGTCGCCGGAGCGGCGGCGCCAGCGCGCTTCTGGAAGGCGCGCCAGGACCCCGGTGCTGCTGCAGGGCACATCGAGAAGCACGCGGTCGAAACCGCCAGGCCCCAAGGTGCCCGGGACAAAGGATGGCTTCGCCGCATCCTGGGCGACGATAGCAACCGACTCGAGCCTCATGCGCCGGCAGGTTTCAGCGACGAACCGAAGCCTGGAGGGCACCGAGTCCGCGGCGACCAACAATCCCCGGCCTCCCATCGCCAGGGCGATTTGCACCGTCTTTCCACCGGGAGCGCTGCAGGCATCGAGCACCCTTTCCCCCGGCTTCGGGTCGAGGAGGGAAGCGGCGATACCGGCGTTCACGTCCTGTATCCAGAACAGCCCGGCGCGAAAGGCGGGGGAATCGAACAGACCCTCGGCTTCCCGGATCCGGAAGCAGCCTTCGAAATCCGGCACCGGGTCGGGATGGAAGGCGCCTTGCGGGAGCTGTGCCGCGAGGTCGCCGGCGCGGCGCGCGTCGATCCTCGCGAACAGCGGCGGCGGACGGTTGTTGGCCTCGAGCAGCGCTTCGGTTTCGCAGTCGCCCCATCGCTGCAGCCAGCGCTCCACCAGCCAGGGGGGATGGGAATGAGCGAGGGCCAGGTACCCTACCGGATCCCCGGCCCGGTCGGGAAGCGGCAGCGACGACGCCTCGATCGAGGCCCTGCGCAGCACGGCGTTGACCAGCCCCGCAAGGTTTCCCCTGCGGCGTCTTTTTGCGAGCGTGACGGCAGTGTGCACCGCCGCTCTGGCCGGCACGCGGTCGAGCCACAGCAACTGGAAGAGCCCCAGCCTGAGGAGGTTGCGAACATCCCTGGGGAGCTTCTCGACAGGCTGCCTTGTGAACTGGTTCGCGCTCCAGTCCAGCCGCGCCCGCCATTTGACTACCCCGTTGACCAGCTGTCTGGCAAAGCGGCGGTCGCGGCTGTCGAGGTTTGCAGCCTCGCCTTGGAAGATCTGTTCCAAGGCTCCTTTCCCGGCGTCGAAGGCGCACAGGACCTCCAGCGCCGCGGAGCGCGCCCCGTCAACGGACCGGGTGACGTCGGACCGGTGCTTCACGAAGTGCGAACAGGAAAATGGAGAGGTGGTTGACGGCGATGCGGGGAGCGGTTCGAAGGGAGCAACTCGAGAATCCGGTTCGAATCTACACTTGACCCGGCACTCCTCCAAGGTATATTGCCGCCCTCCCCCTGCAAACGCCCTCTCCCTCGAATCACCGGTACCCAAAATGCGCCAATACCCAATCTGGAACATCCAGCGCGAACCTCCCTATTCCTCGGTCCGCGAAGCCCTTCTGCAGTGCCGCGGCCTCGAGGGGAGCGATCTCGCGGTGGGAGCCGAGGCCCTGCACGCCCCCGAGCTTCTGAAAGACATGACCCGTGCAGTCGAACGGATCTCCCGGGCAGTCCACGACAAGGAGCTGATCCTCGTTTTCGGCGACTACGACGCCGACGGCATCACGAGCACCGCCCTGCTCCTCGATTTCCTAGAATCGGTCGGGGCCGAATGCGACTACATGCTTCCCAACCGGCACCGCGACGGATACGGGATCAGCCCGCGTGCCGTCGCGGCCGCCCTGGAGCGCGAAGCCGGGCTGATCATCACCGTCGACAACGGCATCTCCGCCTTCGAGGCCCTGCAACTCGCGCACTCACATGATCTCGACGTCATCGTCCTCGATCACCACCGCCAGAACGAGGAGCTGCCGCCGGCCCACAGCATCGTCAATCCCAATCGCCGTGACTGCGACTATCCGTTCAAGGGTCTCGCCGGGGTCGGGGTCACCTTCAAGGTCGTGCAGGCTCTCTGCACCACTTTCATGACACCGGAGAAGCGCCGGCGCTATCTCAACCAGCTGCTCGAGTTCGTCGCCCTCGGCTCGGTCGCCGACGTCGCCCCCGTTCTCGACGAGAACCGCGTCATGATCCGGCGGGGGCTGCGGGCCATGCAGGAGTCCTCCTGGCCCGGGATAAAACAGCTGAAGGCGGCTGCCCGCTGCGACAACGGACCGGTCGACACGACCTCTGTCGGTTTCTATCTGGGACCCCGGCTCAACTCCTCCGGTCGTCTGGCCTCGCCCGATCTCTCCCTGCGGCTCCTGCGGGCCAGGGACGAAGACACCGCAAAAACCCTGGCAGGGGAGCTCGAAGAGCTCAACAGCCGCCGCCGCGAACTGCAGCGCGAAGGCACGCGCGAGGCGCAGAGCCTGGTGTCCGAAGACGACCTCGAGATGGACCGCCTCCTCGTCCTCCTCGGCGAGGACTGGAACCCCGGGATCATCGGGTTGATCGCGGGTGCGGTGGTCGAGAAATACAACCGCCCCGCGGTCATCGTCACCGACGCGCGCCGCGACGGGGTCTACGTCGGATCGGCGCGCAGCATTGAGGCCTACGACATCAATGGCGGTATCAGTTCCTGCGCGAAACACCTCACTACGTACGGAGGTCACCCTGCGGCGGCCGGGTTCTCGCTGCAAGGAGAGAACTTCGAGGCCTTCCGGGCCGACCTCATCAGGCATGCCAACGAGCGGCTGACCGAGGCGGACATGGCGCCAAAGCTTCTGATCGATCTTCTCCTCGACCCGTCCGATATCGGCGGACCGACGCTGGAGACCCTTGCGCAGATGGAGCCGTTCGGAAGCGGCAACGAATCACCGGTGTTCGCCGCCCGGGATCTCCAGGTAGTCGACCGTGCCCGCATGGGACAGGGAGGGGAGCACCTTCGCGTCGTCCTCAACCTCGACGGCCGGCGGACGTCGGCGGTGTGGTGGAGGAACGGGGTCGCGGCGGACGAACTCGCCCAGGGAGACCACGTGGCGGTTGCCTTCGAGCTGAAACCGGACATGTACGAAGGGGCAGGCAACGGAGTACAGCTGATGGTTCGCGACATGTACCACACTCGCCGCTCTGTTTCCGTTTCCTCCGAGCCGGTTCCTGAAACCTCTGCGGACGGCAACCGGGAAATCGACGTTGACGTCGTCAGCACTTCGGGAGAGCCGGTGAGGGGAGACTTGGCGTTCTGAAAACGGCCTCCATCCATGATCAGCTCGGACTTCACCCGGCGACTGCTGGTCCCTGAAAGCGACAGCAAGATTGTCCTGCTCGTGATCGACGGACTCGGTGGTCTTCCCGATCCGGACACCGGCAGGTCGGAGCTGGACAGCGCGATGCTCCCGAACCTCGACCGCATCGCCCGCAGCGGATCGTGCGGCTCGCTGACGCCCCTGGGGCCGGGATTCACACCGGGAAGCGGTCCTGCCCACTTGGCCCTGTTCGGCTACGATCCGTGGCGCTGGCAGATCGGGCGCGGGGCTCTGTCGGCACTGGGAACGGGGATGGACTTTCGCCCCGGAGACTTGGCGGCGCGGCTCAATTTCTGCAGCGTGGATGCCGACGGCAGGGTGACCGACCGGCGCGCCGGCCGCATCTCGACGGACCAGTGCCGGCACCTGTGCGCGCTCCTGGCCGATATCGACCTTCCCGGCACGGAGATCTCACTGGTTCCCGAGATGGAGTACCGGGCCGCAATCGTGTTTCGAGGAGAGGGTCTTTCCGCCCGCCTGACTGAATCGGACCCCCAGCAGACTGGTGTCGCCCCCAGGGCGGTTTCGGCCATCGACGGGGCGGCATCAAGGGCGGAGGCCGCGGTGACGAGCTTTCTCTCCCAGGCCGAAAAGCGGCTGCGGGATCAATCGCCCGCCAACATGGTCCTGATAAGGGGATTCGGCACTATTCCCGAGATGCCGCGGTTCGGGGAGGTGTACGGACTCCGGGGTCTGGCGGTCGCCGCCTACCCGATGTACCGGGGGGTGGCGCAGGCGGTCGGCATGTCCGCAATCCCAGGCGGCGGCGACCTCTCCTCGTCGTGCGAGCTGCTGCGCCGGCATTGGGACCGTCACGACTTTTTCTTCATCCACTTCAAGAAGACGGACAGCGCCGGAGAGGACGGCGATTTCGGTGAAAAGGTCCGCCTCCTCGAAGAGATGGATACCTCGGTATCGCGCATTCAGGAACTCGAACCGGAAGTCTTCGCCATCACTGGGGATCACTCCACCCCGTCGCTGGTGAAAAGCCATAGCTGGCATCCGGTTCCGGTCGCCATCGCCAGTCGCTGGGCCCAGCCTCACGAAGGGGCGGCCTTCTCCGAGAGGGGATGCCGCAACGGCAGCATCGGGAGCATACCGAGTTCCAGCCTGATGGCCCTTCTCCTCGCTCACGCCGCGAGACTGCGCAAGTACGGTGCTTAGCCGGCCCCTGGCCGGCCATGTTTTCGCACGCGTTCCCATCGTGCTGCCTGCCCCCGCCGGTTAGCCGGCCATCCTCCCCCGCCATATACTTTCCCGCGTTTCGGACACCGATTCCCAGAGCGGAGCGACGGACATGATTCACCCGGTGCGCATCGCCCACCGCGGCGCTTCCGGCTCGGCACCGGAAAACACGGTGGCGGCCTTCGAGCGCGCCATCCGGATCGGAGTGGACGCGATCGAGATCGACGTTCACGGGACGAGCGATGGCCGCGTGGTAGTCATCCACGACGCGACCCTCGACCGAACCACCGACCGCCGCGGCTTGGTTCGACAGCAGACGCTCGATCAGATCCGCAACGCGGACGCCGGAACCTGGTTCGGCAGGGAGTTCAAGGGTGCGCAGATCCCCCTGCTCGAAGAGGCGATCGAGACGACCCGCCACCGCGCTCTCCTTCTCGTCGAAATCAAAGGGGAATTCCTCGCCGAGAAGGTGCTGCAGATCGTCGACGACATGGAGGCGACGGACCAGGTCGTCATCCAGTCCTTCAACCCGGAGACGATCCGCCGCGTCAAGCTCCTCGATGCCGGCATTCCGACCGCCCTCCTGATCGGGAAGCTCCCGGCCGTTCCCTCCAGGGTCAGGGCGCGAAGGCTGATTAAGCAGGTGCTGGAGGTGGGCGCCAACGCCCTGGCGATATGGCACGCCACCCTCACCCCCCCTTTCTTCGAGGAAATGCGCAAACGTGCGGTTTCCGTCTGGGCCTGGACGGTGGACGAGGAGTTCGTGATGCGCGACATGGTTCAGATGGGAGTGCAGGGGATTATCACCAACCACCCGGAAAAGCTCAACGGCATTCTCGACAACCTCGAAGCAGCCGGTCTCATTCAGGCGCCGCTAGGGCGACGACAGCGCATCAAGCCGACCCGTTGGGGACGCCGGCGGCGGCTGAGAAAACTGAGCAAATCCCGTCCTGAACCATGAGCCCTGCAGCTCACTTGGTTCGAGCAATCGGGGACCGGGAAAGACCCGACCTGCCGTGACGACAACGCTTTACCTGCTGTTCGCCTGCCTGCTCCTGGCGGTTATCGCCATCCGCTTCTTCGGCAAACGCCGGCAGCGATGCCCTCAGTGCTTCAGTCCCAGGGAGGAGGATCACCCGCTGTGCCGGGAGTGCGGCTGGATTTACGAAGACGATTCATCCGAAGACGACGATTTCGGGGAGCCCGAGGAGGCCGAAAACCAGCTGTGATCGACCTCCTCCCGGAGAAGCGAACCCCTCGGGGAACCGGTAGCGGTTGGCAGGTTTCTGCTTGACAACCGCAATGTCAAATTTTAGTTTGTTTTTATTCTATTTACGCCACTTTCAGGTCTGCCGAGCGGACCTGTCAAGCAGGTTCGGAGGAGGATATGAAAACGCGGGTATTTTCGTTGCTTGCAGTGCTTCTGGCCGTCGGACTGACACTGGGATGCGGCGGCGATCCTCCCAAGGCAGATCTCGACGCTGCCAGTCAAGCCCTGCAGGCCGCCAGGGATGCGGGGGCTGAGAAGTACGCCGATAATGAGCTGGCCTCGGCGCAACGTGCCTTCGACGACGCCAAGAGCGCCTACGATGTCGAAGCCGAGAAGTGGTTCAAGAACTGGGACGAGGTGGTCAAGCCCGGACTCGCCGACGCCACCGGCCAGGCGAACGCCGCGGCAGCCTCCGCAACCGAGGCCAAGAACGCAGCCATGAGCGCCGCGGAAGCGGCTATCGCCGAGGCTGCTGCCGCAGTCGAGCAAACGAGGGGAAGCCTCGAAGCCGCTCCCGCCGGCAAGGGAACCGAAGTGGACATCGAACAGCTGAAAACCGACCTCGGGGGTGCCGACTCCGACCTCGCTGCCGCCCGCGCCGCGGTCGACAGCGAAGAGTTCGAGGAGGCTACTGCCAAGGCGAACAGCGCCATGAGCACAGCGGAAGCCGTCGCCAGCGGAGTTGAGCAGGCGGTCGCCAGATACCATGAGCTCGTCGAGAAGAACACGCCCTGGTATCTCAAGATGTAGAAAAAGTTTCACGATGCGCCCAAGGGCCGGGGAGGAATTCCTCCCCGGCCCTTCTTTGTTCCTGTTGCCCATGCGCCTACTAGTGGTGACCGCGATAGCTCTCTGCTCCCTTCCGTATCCGGGGGCATCTGATAGTCTGGAGGATCTGAGAAGGAGGCAGGCCATTCTCCTCAACCAGCTCTCCGAGCGGGAACCGAATGCACCCTACCTCGTCGTCGATACTCACGACAACCGCCTGCTGCTGCGCGCCCGGGGGCACGAGATCCTGCGCCAGGCCGTCTGCGCCACGGGTGCCGCTCGCAGGTTCGAAGGGACCAAGGCGAAACACAGGTGGAATTTCGCCACTCCCATGGGACGCTTTTCCATCTTGCGGAAGGAGCGCGACCCGATCTGGATCAAGCCGGAGTGGGCATTTCTCGAATCGGAGGAGGCGGTGCCGATCTTCGCCGAGGACCGGCGCCGCTTTCAACGGGGGGTTCTGGGAGAATACGCCCTCTATTTCGCCAAGGACTACATGATCCACGGCACGCTCTACGAAACGAACCTCGGCAGGAGCATCACCCACGGCTGTGTGCGGGTTGGCGCGCCGGATCTGGCCTACCTGTTCGAAAACGTCGACCTGGGGACCCCGGTCTTCATTTACTGACCCTCGCATCTGACCGACTCACACAGCCTAAAAGAACCGTGAAAGGGTTGTGGCTCGAGGAGCGAAAGCTCACCCTCCGCTTCGACCTGCCGAGACCGGAGCCCGCAGCCGACGAGTGCCTGGTCAGAGTTCTCGTCGCCTGCATCTGCAACACCGACATCGAGCTGACCAGGGGTTACTACCCTTTCCGCGGTATACTAGGCCACGAGTTCGTCGGCATCGTCGAGTCGGGCCCTCTCACCGGCAAACGGGTGGTCGGAGAAATAAACGCCGCCTGCGGATCCTGCTGCCGCTGCAGGTCGGGAGTGCCCGCCCACTGCGGCAATCGCACCGTTCTCGGAATCGCCGCCCGCGACGGCGCCTTCGCCGAACACCTCGTTCTTCCCTCGCGGAACCTGCACGTCGTCCCGCAAAGCCTCGGCTCCTCGGAGGCGGTGTTCACCGAGCCCCTTGCAGCTGCCCTGCAGATTCAGGAGCAAGTCCGGGTCGGCGAGGATGACCGGGTGCTGGTAGTGGGAGACGGCAAGCTCGGGCAGCTTATCGGCCAGACACTGGCCCTGACCGGTTGCCGGCTTTCCGTCGCGGGCGGCCATGAAAACAAGCTCGAGCTGCTGCGCAGGCGCGGCATCGCCACGGTAGCCTCCCAGGAGGTGGAGGAGGGCAGCTTCGACCTCTCCGTGGAGTGCACCGGCTCTCCGGGAGGTTTCGAGCTCGCCCGCTTCGCCCTCAGACCACGGGGGACCCTGGTTATGAAAAGCACCTACGCCGGCCGCCTGCACCTCGACGCCGCTCCGCTGGTCGTGGACGAGCTGACGATCATCGGTTCGCGCTGCGGACCCTTTGCCCCCGCAGTCGACCTGCTGACCTCGGGAGCCATCGATGTCGCCCCGCTGGTCAGCGACCGCTTCGCCATCGACGACGGGTTGGAAGCTTTCGAGCGGGCGACCCGGCCCGGGATCCTGAAGATACTCCTCGATATCGGTGAAAGTTGAACCGCCATGCGCTATCGTCCTTTGGGTCGCACCGGGTTGCGGGTTTCGCTTCTCAGCCTTGGGACCGGTGGCCCCAGCCTGTTCGGCCAAACCTCCGGCGTCGACGAAACCGCGGCAGGCCGGATGCTGCGCCGGGCGCTGGAGCTCGGGGTCAACTTCATCGACTCGTCGTCGCAATACGGCGACAGCGAGTCCCTCCTCGGCAGGATGCTCTCCGGCGTAACCAGGGACCAGTACCTGATCGCGACGAAGTTTCCCTCGGCGATCGACGGACGCGTGCCGTCGGGCGATGAAGTGGTTGCGTCGGTGGAGGGGAGTCTCGAGCGGCTCGGCGTCGACGTTATCGATCTGGTGCAGTTCCACGGCGTGATCCCGGAGCTGTATGACGAGGTCATGGAAACCCAGCTGCCCACCGCCATCCGCCTGGTCGAGCAGGGCAAGTGCCGATTCCTCGGACTTTCCGAGAACTACAGCAGGGACCACAACCACGAAGTCGTCGGGCGGGCTCTCGACATCGAGGCCATCGACGCGATGATGATCGCCTACGGCATTCTCAGCCCCTCGGCAGAGGAGCTCGTCTTCGACCGCTGCCTGAAGCGGCAGGTCGGGGTTGTTGACATGGTGGCGGTCCGTCGCGGCCTCAGCCGTCCCGAACATCTGCGCCGGCGCATCCGGGACGCGGTGGAACGCGGGGTTGTCGACGCCGGTACCGTCGATCTGTCGGATCCCCTCGGATGGCTCCTCGAAGGGGGTGTTCCGTCCCTGCCGGCGGCGGGGTACAAGTTCGCTGCCTCGCATCCGGCGGTGTCGACCGTTCTCACCGGGACCGCGAACATCCGCCATCTCGAGGCAAACGCAGCCGCCGTCAACGGCCCCCCGCTCAGCGCCGAAGCGATGGCGCGAATCCGCGGGATTTTCGGCCGGGTTCGCGAGAATCTCGGGGACTGATTTCGCATGAGGGGCTTTCTGTTGTCTGCGGCAATCGCTTCCGCAACGGTGCCGCCGTTGCCAGCCTCACAAACCCCCACACAAATCGCGGAACTCGAATCGATCAACCGCGCCCTGCAGGCCTGGGTGCAGGCGATCGATGCCAGCGAGCCCTATCTCCTGCTCGATTACGAGGCGGCGGAGGTGCGATTGATGCAGCAGAAGGCCCTGCTGCGCCGCTGCCCGGCTGTCCTCGACTCCCTCACCGGCGGCGGCGGCGAACGGGAAGTGCTGGGGAAGATCCGACGTTACTGGCGGGCCCCGGGAGGCAGCGGGCGCCCGGGGCACTCGCAGTCGTCATTCGATTGGGAGGATTACCTCGCCGAGGACGGCGACAGAGACTGCGCGCTCTGGCTTACGGGTCAAATGCTGATTTACGCAGCCCCGGAATGGGGGGTGGTCCGGGCGCCGAGCGTGCGACTGAACGAAGGGGACATCCGCGCACTCTACAACGCCGCCCGGCCCGGGATGCGGCTCATCGTCCTGCCGCGCGGATGGAACCCGGCGGGCGGAGGACGATCCGCCCATGTCCGGTGAAACGACCTGCGATTCACCGGCCCTGACTGCACCTGTGGCCATCCCGCCGGCAAGGCCTTCACCGGAAACTTCGGGGCGGCGGCCTGCCTGTCCGGCAGTAAACAGACCCGGTGATCTACTGCGCCTGACTGGACTTGCGGACTTCGCGACCGAACAGGTGTTCCCCGGGCGGTTTCCTGGCGACCGCCTGCGGCTGCCTGGTGCCGATTACAGGTGGACGCTGACGACCCCCGTGCCAATGAGGGTTCTGACAGTTATCCCCAGGCCCACGGCGATGATGATGACCGAGCTGACGGCCGGCAGGCGTTGTATCCACTTGCTGTCCCCGGAAAAACGGTCGACGAGCGGACGCGCCTTGACCATGAGCACGCCGATGGCGATCAGGACCGCGGCCAGCCCGACGCTGAAGGCGAGCAGCAGCAGCAGACCGAAGGCGATGCGATGCAGGGCCACCGCCAGCAACAGGATCACCAACGCCCCATGACACGGGACGATGCCGCCGGAAATCCCGAGGGCCAGGAGACTTCCCAGGGTCACCTTTTCGGGAATCTCGTGGCTGTGGGAATGGCCATGCCCATGGTGGTGATCCTCCCCTTCATGGCCGTGGTCATGGTGGCTGTGGTCGTGATGGTGGTCATGATCACCGTGGTGGTCGTGATGGTGGTGACCGCGGGTGTCCAGCTTCCTCAGATGACCGGCGAGGAGCCATATGCCGAGAGCCATGATCAGAACTCCGGAGGCGGTGCCGAGCCAGGGGAAGATCTGCTCCGGTTGGACGTACTGGGTGGCGAAGAGCGCCACCAAGCCCAGCATGATCACACTGAAGGTGTGCGTGAAGGTGACAACTCCGCCCAGAAACATGGCGTTGCCCACGGTACCCCGCGAGCCGACCAGATAGGCAGCTACCACGGTCTTGCCGTGGCCCGGCTCAAGGCCGTGGGCGGCCCCGAGAAAGAGGGACAGAGCCAGCGCCCCCAAAATCAGGCCCAGGCTCAGCTCTTCGGAGCGCAGCATTTCGCTGAGTGCATCCGTGTCCTCCTCCGTGGCGGCGGCTGTCCCGCCCCGGCCCTCCTCCTGCCAGACGACGCGAACGGTCGCGGCGGCGGCCCTTCCCCGCGGCGGGCTCGCCAAATCCGAGCCGGAATTCCGGACGAACGCCCCCTCTCGCGGAGCGCCTGAAGGATCCGCAGCCGGCACCTCTCCCCGGACCGGCGAAATGCCGGCGTCGAAAACCGGGGCGTCTTCGTTTCCTAAGGCGGGCGACCTTCCGGGAAGGGTGGGGTCGTAGAAGGTGAGATGATCCGCCCGGACCGGGACGGCGCTCATCAGCCCTGCGAGTATCAGGTACATCACTCGAATCCGCATCTTTCTCCTCCACCATAACTGCCATAACTGCGAGTTTTGCCGTAAGAGTACTGCAACGCGGTCTTGCCGGCATCCGATTCGGGCAATGACACCATAAAAACTTGACCTGTCTACAATATTGTTGTACTATACAAATAGAACACTATGCCAATAGGATACGATGTGGTCCCATTCGTTTCCTCCCGCAATCAGATCGGCACAGCACCCCCGCGGCGAAACGGGATCTACCTTCGAATGGAGGTCGAGATTGAGAGAGACATCGGAATGGTGCGAATAGATGGTTCCCGACTTTGATCCTACCCGGCCCATCTACCTGCAGATCATCGAGGCGGTGAAAAAGCGCACCGCTCAGGGAGTCTATAGGGCCGGGGACCGTTTGCCGTCGGTGCGGGAGATGGCAGCTGAAATGGGGGTAAATCCCAACACCATGTCCAGGGCCTACATGGAGCTGGAGCGCGAGGGGTTCATAACGACGCGACGCGGCCATGGATCTTCGCTAACCGAAAGCACCGAACGGATCGACAGCGAGCGCAGCACCCTGGCCCGGAAGGCGCGGGACCGCTTCGTCTCGGAGGTCCGCGGCCTGGCCCTCTCACGAGCCCAGATCGAGGACCTGGTTGGCGAAATCCTAACGGAGGCAAGCCGATGATAGAAGTGAAGAACCTGTGGAAGCGATATCCCGGTGTAACCGCCCTCGGGGGCATCTCTCTGACCGTCGCACGCGGACGGGTGATGGGCATCCTCGGAGAAAACGGGAGCGGCAAGATCACGCTCTTCAAGATCCTGGCCGGGGTCGCCCGTGCCAGCGAAGGCAGCGCCCGCATCTCCGGACTCCCGGTGGGGGTCGAAACCCGCCGCATAACCGCCTACCTGCCCGAGGTCAGTCCCTTTTACGACTGGATGGGCGTAATCGAGCAGTTCGAGTTCCTGGCCGCCTTCTTCCCGGGGTGGGACATGGAGAAGTCGCGCCGGCTTCTCGCCATCATGAACGTCGACGGCCAGCGGGCGCGGCTCAAGGTGGCGGCCGCCTTCTCCTGGCCGAGTGAGCTGGTTCTGATGGACGAGCCGCTGGGGCGCATCGACCCGCCGTTCGCGCCGGCGCATCCTGGAAACCTTGCTCAGTGAGTTCCGCTTCGGAGAGCAGACGATCCTGATCTCGACCCATCTCGTCGGCGAAGTGGAAGAGTTGATCGAGGAAGTAGCCTTCCTGCGGCATGGCGAGATTGCGGTCATCGGCGACGTCGAAGAGCTGAGGGAAAATCGCGGCATGTCCCTCGGTGACATTTTCGAGGAGGTGGTAGCGTGAATACCTGGAAGAGCCTGTACCTGAAAGAGATCAAGGAGCACCGCACCCTGTTCATCCTGCTGCCGCTGGTGACCGCCTTCCTGGAGATCATTGCGGTTCTGTCTTTCGACGATGCCCAGGTCCTCCCCTCCATCCACGTCCTGTGGAGCTTCGTCCCCTACGCGTGGCTGCTGGTCCTGCCTTTCGCGCTCAGTCACTCGTTCACCCAGGAAGTGAAAGGACAGACCCATTACCTGCTCCTCTCCCTGCCGGTATCCCGGGCCCGGATATTCGCCGCCAAGGCCGCGGCGGTGGCGACTCTAGGCATAATCCTGTTCGCCATGAGCAGCGCCGGTCTCTTCGCCGTTCTCGGCGAATTGCGCGGCCTCGCCGACCGGGTAGCGGAGGTACGAATCCCCCTCTTCCCGGCCCTGGACGTCCTGGTACTCAACGGCGTCATCTACCTGTCCGCCATGGGGGTCATGCTGGGCATAGCCGGCGGTATCGCAGGCCTCAGGCTGGTGGTGCGGCGCTTTTCCGGACTGGCGTCCGCGGCCTTCACCATCTTCGTGCTGTACTGGTATCTCCGCACCCTGCCTGGGGTGCTCGCCCTTCCGGCGGTCCTCGGCACCTACGAGCTGTCGCTGCGGATCGACTCCGCCTACGGCATCCCCCTGGCCGTGGGTCTGGATTCCGTCGAGGTCAATTTCATGATCGCCGCGTACTCGGTCGCCGTCGGGCTCGCTTCCATGGGGTTCGGCATGTGGCTCTTCGAGAAGAAGGCGGAAGCCTGAACAAACCCCGATCGAGGCAGATCGGCGTAAGAAGAGCGAGAGCGATCGACCCCCCCCGAGGCAGCGGTTCAAGGGGCGAAGAAGACAAAGAAGAGCCCGCCGACGATCATGCCCGAGAGCCCGATCTCGACCGCCTTGTTCCCTGGATCCACGGAGACCCGGTCCACGGTTTCCGAACCGCCCAGCCATTGGTTCCCCTCCGAGGAAACCGTTTCGACACCGTATCCCCGGATTCTTCTGATCCAGGACAGCTCGCGGTCGGCATTCTCGAAAGAGAGAAACAGGTCGCCGATCGCCTCCCGGCGGCGCTTTGCCGCCATCGGATTCCAGCCCTTCTGCGGCGAGTACACCACGCGGGCATCGGCGACCCGGTAGCTGAGGGCGGCCCCTGTGTCCCCACCCGAATCCGGAAATTTCACGGCCACGCGGTATCCTCTCCTGATCAGCTCCGCGGTCAGGATGTCCTCAGCAATCCAGTTCCTGTCGTCTTCCTCCGAGGCCTCGAGCTCGATCCGGGAACCCGTGCCCAGGGGAAGATCGGCGAGCTCTTTGCGGATTCCCCCTTGGAGAGCTGCCTGGACCGCCTCGAGGTCGGTCCTGATTTCAGCCACCGCACCCCCGGTTTCTCCCCCGATCTGCGGGTCCTCCTCGACAACACTCACCACGACGTCGCCGGACAGAGGAACCGGATCCCCTCCGGCTTCGGGGTAGAATGCGCTCTCGCATCCGAACAGACCGGAGCGAGCCGGCCGCAGCCCCAGGGAGACCTCGACCTGTCCCCCGGGGCGCAGCTCTTCGGATTCGGGACGGACGACCAGGTGCCACCAGGCGGATGGCCAGCCAGGGGGAGTACCTTCTTCGGAGGGGGTGGATTCCACTTCCACTCGCGCCGAGGCAGGAGAGGCGTCCATGATGGCGATTTCACGAAAACTGTCCGGTATCTGGGCGCGCAACTCCCTCACCGGGATCGAGGTCTGCGAGTCATTGCGCCAAGTGAACTGCAGCTCGCTGGTGCTGCCTTTGACGGCACGGCCTCCGGAAAAAGCTGCCGAGGCCTGGGGCACGGGAAGAAGGTCGAGGTAGACCGCGGGCAGCGGCGACCCGTAGACAGCTTTGGAAACTGCAATCCCTTTCAGAGCAACGGTTCCCGCGGCTCCGCGACGCACCTGCAGATCGCAGGTAACGGCAACGCTGTCCCCAGCCTCCACGAGGGTCTCGAGATCCCCTTCCGCCGCACCCTCGCCCACCTGCACCACCTCGGGCCACTCCCATACCAACGACTCGAGGGGACGCCCTTCCGTATCGAGGTTGCGAATGCTGATGGCCAGCTCGAACGGTATTCCGGGGTACACCGCGGTCGGCCGGACGGAGACAGCGACGGGAACGGGGGATCGCACCTCGAGAGGGAATACGATTGCGTGCGCCGGGACAGCCTCCCCCTCCAACGACGAGTAGGTTCGCATGTCAAGAACAAGCGACGTCTCGGGAGTGGCGGTGATCCGGAGGGTGTCCTCTGCCACCTCCGCAAGGGGTTCACTGCCGTAGTCTATCTCGATCCGGCCCGAATGCAGAGTGGCGGCGCCGGCGGTCGAAGTTGCACCCGCCACCGCCAGCAGCCCCGGATCGAAGTCGATCTCCGTCAGCAGGACTGCCTCGCCGTCGCCGGGAAAGTAGCTGAGGGAAAGCGTGAGGACGTGTTCCAGGCCGGGTCCGGCAACCGCGGCGTGGTCCGCCCGGACCGAAAAGGTGGTGCGGGCTTCAGCCGCCCCCAGCCAGCAGATCAGGAGGGCAACCGGAAGCCCCGCTCCCCCTTTGGACAGTGCCATAAGCGCTTTCAGGAAATTTGCTCAAGTTGTTTTGTTAACTGCACTTGCGTCACTTCAACCTTAACGGGCGAAAGCCCGGGCTGTCAAGCTGTCCGGCGTCCCTGGGCAGGATGCAGCGGAGCCGGCGTTTCTTGACGCTCCCGGACTTGGGTTTCATGTTTCCCCGGATCGACCGCTGCAACAGTGGTCGACAGGATTCGCATGTTCGAAATTTTCCTGTACCTGTCTGGCGCCGCGCTGGCGCTGGTTGCCCTCCCGGTCGCGTTGCGCATGCGGATCGACCGGCCTCTGCCCGGGAGTGCCGTGGCGATACGTGCCGAGGCATCGCTGCTCGCCGGGCTCGTGGGGGTCGCCTTCACTGGTCCTGACGCCTGGAGATGGGGTCCGACCCTTGCCCGGCGCTCCCTGGGAGGCTTGGCCTTTCCCCTGAGGTACCGAGGCGGAGCCGGAGGCCGGGAGGAACCGGTTCCCGAACAGCAGCGACAGGGAGCCGCGGAGACGGCAGGAGAGGGGCCGGACCGGACAGCCCGGCGAAGAAGGCGGACGCAACCGAGGCGTCTGCGGCGGGTCGCCATCCGTCCGGGGTTGCGGATGCTGCGGGCGCTGCCGCGCTGCATCAACCTGCGCCGACTCCGCGTCGACGGCCGCGTCGGACTGGGTGATCCGGCGAAGACCGGATATCTGTACGGTGTCGTCCAGAGCCTGGAAGCAGCCCTGCCGCAGCGGCGAAAACAGCTGCAGATCCAACTCGAACCCGATTTCCGCGAGCAAGTGTTCTGCGGCCGCTTGGAGATCTGCCTGCATCTGTCCCTGATGCGTCTGGCCGCTTCCGGTCTACGGTTTGGGCTGGAGATGGGAGGCAGACGGCTCTCCGACTGCTTGCGGTCGGCTCGATGGGTTCCATTCAGGCCGGACTGGAGAGCTTCATGAAGGCAACCGATAACCGGGAAAAACGCCAGTGACTTCCATAGAAGGTCTGATCGAGCGGGTGATGGGAGAGCTGCACCGGATAGTGCAGACCAAAACCGTCATCGGGGAGCCGGTAGAGGCCGGCGACCTGACGCTCATTCCCGTGAGCAAGATCACCTTCGGCTTCGGAGCCGGGGGCGGGCAGCACGGCAAGGGACAGAGCGGCACCGGCGGCGGCGCCACCGTCGAGCCGATTGCCTTCGTCGTCATCGACCGGGACGGCAAGGCCCAGATCCTCACCCTTTCCGACAAGGATGTCTCCTGGAGCCAGATCCTCGGTCTGATGCCGGAGGCGGTGTCGAAGATCAAGTCGTTCGTCGACCGCAAGGCCCGGAAAGAGGACACGGAGAGGGAGGAAGTTCCTCCGGAATGACCGCGGTCTGCCTCGCCTGCGAAAGCGAATCGCCGCGGCTGTCGGCTGAACCGCTCCCTTCGCCTTGCAAGGCGACGTCGCGATTCCGGAGGAAGTCAGGAATTCTTCTCCTGGGGAAACACCCGAAACAGTCCATCGAGAAACAGGTGGGTGTACCAGCCGGCGAGGGCCGCCCCGGCGAATCCCACCTCCAGTCCCTGCGGCAGCTCACGAAGAACCGCAAACCACTCCCCGGGACCGGCCCCGTCCAGCTTCCACCAGGCGTACCCTGCGGCGGCAACCGCGGCCGCGGCGATCGGACTCAGACGATGATGGGTCCAGCCGCGATGGTGATCCAGGACCGGCAGAAGCGCGAGCACCGCCACCGCGGTAGCGGTTCGATACTCCCCTGTCCAGGCGAGGTACAGCAAAGCGGCAAAGACCACCTTGAAGAACCATCGCTGCGGGCGCGACGAGGTGTCGAGATCCGGAAACAGCGAAAAGAACAAGGCCGTGGCGAAGAGGGCCAAGGTGGTTCCGGGACCCCCGCCGCTAACTTCCGCAGCGGCCGCCACCGCGGTAGCCACCAGAACTCCTCCGACCAGGTGGCCTTTGTAGCTCACTTCCCTTGGACCGGCAGCCGCCGGTCCTTCTCACCGGGACCGGCGGGAGTCAGCGCGCTTTTCGAGGCGCCGGTAGAGCTGCCCGCAGGCAGCGTCGATATCCCCGCCGCGGCTATCGCGGACGGTGACCGCGGTTTCGGTGTTGGCTCTGACCAGCTCGGTAAAGCGCCTGACTCGCTGCCGGGAAGGGCGTGTGAAGACCTCCTCCCCGGCGGGCAGTCCGCTCAGCTCGTTGTAGGGAATGAGGTTGATCTTGCACGGCAGCTGCCGCGACAGCGAGGCCAGGCGCACGGCATCGCCATCGCTGTCGGTGACCCCCGCCATCAGCACGTACTCGAAAGTCACCCGGCGCCCGCGGCGCTGGTAGAAGAGACGCGCCGCATCGAGCAGCTCGGCGATCGGGAACTTGCGGTTGATCGGCATCAGGCGGGTTCGGGTTTCGTCGCTGGTGGCGTTCAGGGAGATCGCCAGGCTGACGTTGAGAGCCTCGTCCGCCAGCCGCCGAATCCCGGGAACGTACCCCGCCGTAGAGACCGTGATGCGGCGACCGCCGATCCCCCCTTCCTGGGAGCGGATGATGTGCAGCGCCCGCACCACCTGGTCGTAGTTCAGCAGCGGTTCCCCCATCCCCATCATCACGATGTGGGTCACCCTTTCTCCGAGGGACCTGGAGTAATCCTGGAGTTGAAGGAGCTGATCCACGATCTGGGCGGCGCCGAGGTTGCGCAGGAAACCCATCTTCCCGGTGGCGCAGAAGCGGCAGTCCAGCGGGCACCCGACCTGGGAGGACAGGCAGGCGGTCCGCCGTGCCCCGTCGGTGATGTAGACCGCTTCCACCTGTCCCCCGCCCGGCACCTCGAAGAGAAATTTCACCGCCTTTCCCGCCGGCGACCGCAGGCGCTCTCGCTGGGGCATTCCGGCGACGCCAGAGCGCTCCGCCAACCGTTCCCTGAAGTTTCGGGGCAGATCGGTCATGGCGTCGAAGTCCGCGGCTCCGCGCTCGTGGATCCAGGACCAGAGTTGCCGGCCCCGGTACGGTTTCTGCCCCAACTCGACGACCAGGGCGGCCAGCTCCTGCGGCGTCAGCCCCTTGAGGTCGACGCGGGCGTCGGTTACGGCGCCTTCCGAGAGTGTCGAGGCAGCAGTTGTCGCGGGTTCCGCAGAACTTCGCTGCGCCGGTGAACGGTGTGGAATTTCTTGACGCATTTTTTACGTAGGTGTATAATAACAAACATGTTACGGCAATTGCAAAGCCCTTCGAAGGGCTGTACTTCCCCCCGGCGGCGGCGTAACCGTTCCACTCCCGACCGCCTCCTGTACATGACCCGTTCCCCCTATTCGCTCTGGCTCTGGACGGTGATCCCGGTGCTGATCGCCCTGACCGCGGTCGCCGCGGTGATCCGCCTTGATCGCACTCCTGGCGAACCGCTCGCAGCCGCCGGGGGGACGGCCATCGAACCTGTCCCCGCCCCGGCAGCAGCCGAGCCCTCCGAGGCAGCGGCCCTGCTCGATACCATCGGCCGGAACGACACCTTATACCTGTCCCTGAAGCGGCACGGAGTCTCCGATCTCGAGGTGGCGCACCTGAACGAGGCCATGCGGGACCTGTTCGATGCATCGAGCCTGAAACCCGGCGACAGCTACCGGCTCGTCGTCGGCCAGGAGAGTGAGGTTACCAGCTTTTCCTACCTGCAGCGCAACCAACCGGACCAGGTTCTGCACGTAGAGCGCACCGCCGCGGGCGGTTTTTCCGCGCGACGGATCACGGAACCACTCGACACTTCGGTGGTCGCGCTGCAGGTGACGATCGAGGACAACCTGTCCAACGCCATGGCCGGCGCTGGCGAGAGCATGCTGCTCACCGACCTGCTCGCCGACCGGATCTTCGGGTCGGTCGTCGATTTCAACAAGGACCCCAGGAAGGGGGACCGCCTCGGCCTGGTAGTTCGCAAGCTCTTCAAGGACGGGATATTCGTGCGCTATGACCGCGTCCTGCTGGCCCGCTACGATGGCGAGATCGTTTCGCAACTGGCGGTGTTCTACGAGACGGAGGAAGGCTCGGGGTATTACGACGAGAACGGCAAGTCGGTCGAGCGCATGTTCCTTCTCAGTCCCCTCTCCTACCGCCGCATCAGCTCCGGTTTCAGCAACAAGCGCTTCCACCCGATCCTGAAACGCAACATTCCCCATCTAGGCATGGACTTCGCCGCCGACAAGGGAACCAGGGTCTGGGCCACGGCGCGCGGGACTGTCAGCTACGCCGGCCGCAAGGGCGGCTACGGAAAGCTGGTGGAGGTCGAACATCCGAACGGCTACAAGACCCGCTACGCCCACCTCAGTCGCATCTCGGTGCGCAAGGGCCAGCGGGTCGACAAGTTCGAGGTTGTCGGCCGCGTCGGAGCCACCGGGCGCACGACCGGCCCTCACTTGCACTACGAACTGCTGCGCAACGGTCGCCACCGCAACCCGGCCAGCGTCAACAGGCAGGCCAAGGTCGCACCCCTTCCCGAGAATCAGAAGGCGCCCTTCTTCGCTCACCGCGACCGACTCGTCGCCCGGGCGGCGGCAGCCGGCCCGTCCTTCGCACTCCAGAACCCCGGGCGATGACATGGGTGACCAATTGTCCCCTAAAGCCAACCTCGACCGAGCCGTCGACCACCTGGTCGACCAGGACGGCCGCTACGCAAGGGAGGCGTACGTTTTCCTGTACGAGGCCCTGAATTACACGGTAAAGAGTCTCGGAAAGGCGGGCATGCCCGACGATCAGAGACATGTCTCCGGCGCCGATCTGCTCAGGGGAATCAGCGAGTTCGGGCTCAGCCGGTTCGGGCCGCTGACCCGTACCGTTTTCGAGCACTGGGGCGTCTACAAGACCGAGGACTTCGGCAACATCGTTTTCAACCTGGTATCGGCGAAGCAGTTGGGGAGGACGGAAAATGACTGCCTGGAGGACTTTATCGACGTCTACGATTTCGCCTCGGAGTTCGACTGGAACAAACGCAGGGCCGAATTCAGGAAGTAGAGCCTGACCCCCCGCGAAACCGGACCGTGCCAATGCGCCTAGCCCATTTCGACTGTTTCTCGGGGATCAGCGGCGACATGGTCCTTGGGGCGCTGGTCGACGCCGGCCTCGACGCCGATCTCCTGCGCGCCGAGATCGCCAAGCTCCGGCTTCCCGCAGACCTTCGGGTCGAAAGGGTCGAGCGTTGCGGCCTAGGGCCCCTCCGCGTGCAGGTCCGCCTCGGCGGAAAAGCGATCGCACAAACCGATGAGCATCACATCCACTCGCATGCGGACGGGGGCGGCCACCGCCACTTGGGCGAACTCGAGGAACTCCTGGCCTCGAGCGACCTCGACGAGGAGGTCAGGAGCGGTTCCCTCAAGGTCTTTCGAAGACTCGCCGAGGCGGAGGCGCAGGTTCACGGCGTCGACGTCGAGGAGGTTCGCCTGCACGAAGCGGGAGCGTTGGACGCGGTCGTCGACGTAGTCGGAGCGGTGGCCGGTCTGCAGTTGCTGGGAGTCGCCGCCGTGCACTCGTCCCCCCTGCGGTGCGGCACCGGGCTCGTCCAGTGCGCCCACGGCAGCTACCCGGTGCCGGTCCCCGGGGTCCTGGCGCTGTGCGAGGGCGTGCCCGGCCTGCGGCTGATCCAGACCGATGTCGAAGCGGAGCTGATCACCCCTACGGGAGCGGCCATCATCACCACTCTTGCGGACTTCAGCGCCCCGCCGGAGTATCGCTTGCTTCAGGTCGGCTACGGTGCCGGAGCGCGGGATCTGCCCTCGGTGCCCAACGCCCTGAGGGTTCGCATCGGCGAGCTCGCGAAAGCCCCGCCCGATGGACGCACCCGACTCGAACGCGACGACGCTCTGCTCATCGAGGCCAACATTGACGACATGAACCCCGAGGTGTACGGCTACCTGTTCGACCTGCTGCTGGAGCGCGGAGCCAAGGACGTGTACATCACCCCGGTCTACATGAAGAAAGGCCGCCCCGGCAGCCTGCTGAGCGTGCTCGTCGACCCCGCCGGCGTCGAGGCGGCCGTCGAGACCGTTCTCGGGGAAACTACCACCACGGGTGTGCGGTTTCACCCCGTCGAACGGCGCAAGCTGCAGCGCAGCTCGACCACCGTGTCGACTGCGCACGGGGATGTTCGCGTCAAGGTCTGCCACTTCGACGGCGGCCGGCGGCTCGCGCCCGAATACGAGGACTGCGCGGCGCGCGCGCGCCAGCGCAAGGTACCGATCCTCGCCGTGTACGAAGCGGCGAAGGCGGCGATCGGCGAGGAGAGCCAGGAATGAAACTGTCTGCACTCGGGATTGCGGCGGCGGCCGCTCTTTTCGGAGCGACCCTCGGAGCGGCCTCGCCTGCCGCGGCAAGGGACTCCCTGTCGGTCCGGCTCGAAGAGAACTGGTCGCTCGATGAATTCGACAACCTCGGGCTGCTGCCGAGGGCGAAGCCGGAAGACCCGGCTCGGCTCGTCCTCGGAGAGGCCCGGGGGTTCCTCCATGTATTCGAGGATCAGGGAGAGGCGTTCGAGGAGGTCTGGATCAGCGAGCATCTCGAAGGGCCGGTCGGCGGCCTCTTCGTCTCCGACGTCGACTCCGACGGCCTCTCGGAGCTCCTTGTCTACACCGAGACAGGGCGCATCTACGTACTGGACTCCGGGGATTACCGCACCCTGTGGAGCAACCCTCCCAACGAGTACGAGTCGATCACCGCGATGATCCTCCACAACGTCGACGACGACGAACAGCTCGAGATGGTGTTCTGCGGCGACGGCATGCTCATCATCTACGACGGCCTCGACCGCTTCGAGGAATGGCGCTCCGACCAGTCGAACATCGAAGCCGTGGAGATCATCGTCGCCGATGTCGACGGGGACAACGCCGAGGAGATCGTGCTCAACGACGGGTTCGTCTTCGACGCGCGCTTCCGCGACCTGGAGTGGCAGTCCCCCGAGCCGTTCGGGGAGCGCCTGGGAACCCTCGATCTCGACAACGACGGCATCGTCGAGCTGATCGGGGAGTTCCCCGGCGGCCAGTTGCGCGTATTCGACGTCGACCTGCGGCGCCAGAAAGCGATCCGTCATTGACGGTCGCGGGCATCCTGTCCACCCGGTGACTCTCCACGACCGCGCCATCCCCGGCCTGGCCTTGCCGAACTGAAGGAGCTCCCCTCGAGGCGGCCGCTCACCCCCGCGGCGGCTATTGACAGTCGCCGGAGCCCCCATCTACTTAGGGGCCCGCCGGCCTTACCACTGCAATTACCTGCCCCTCCTACCTGGAGGGAGAATCAGCTTCCCCCGATCCGGGAGTTAGTTCCCCATGCCGAAACAGATCAACGTCGGACTCGTCGGCTACCAGTTCATGGGCAAGGCCCACAGCCACGCCTACAAGGACATGGGCTTCTTCTTCCCCGATGCCGGGGCGATGCCGGTGATGAAGGCCCTTTGCGGCCGCAACCGGGAGGCCGTGCAGGCCGCGGCCGTGCAGTTCGGCTGGGAAGAGGTCGAGACGAGCTGGAAGCGCCTCGTGCAACGGGAGGACATCGACCTCGTCGACGTGTCGACGCCCGGGAACACCCACGCCGACATCGCCATCGCCGCGGCGGAGAACGGCAAGCACCTGTTCTGCGAGAAACCGCTGGCCAACAACCTCTCCGAAGCCCGGGCAATGCTCGCCGCGGTGCGCAAAGCCAAGGTCAAACACATGGTGGCCTACAACTACCGGCGCGTCCCCGCCGTGGCCCTGGCCAAGCAAATCGTCGACGAGGGACGTCTGGGCGAGATCTACCACTGGCGCGCCGTCTACCTCCAGGACTGGATCATCGATCCGGAATTCCCGCTCGTCTGGCGGCTACAGAAGAGCAAGGCCGGCTCCGGGCCGCACGGAGACCTGAACGCCCACATCATCGACCTCGCCCATTTCCTGGTTGGAGACATCACCGAGGTCGTCGGAGCGGATGCGACCTTCATCAGGGAACGGCCCCTGGCGGAAGAGATAGACGCCGCCCTCGGCGCCTCGCGCGGTAAGACCAGGAAAAGGGGCAGGGTCACCGTCGACGACGCGACCCTCTTTCTCGCCCGCTTCAGGAACGGGGCCCTGGGGTCCTTCGAGGCGACCCGCTTTGCCGCCGGCAGGCGCAATCACAACCGCTTCGAGATCAACGGCAGCAAGGGCTCGCTCAGCTTCAACCTCGAAAAGATGAACGAGCTGCAGTTCTACGACCGCGACGACCCGGGCCACCTGCAGGGCTTTCGCGAGATCATCGTCAACGAAGGGGGGACGCACCCTTACATGGATGCGTGGTGGCCGCCCGGACACATAATCGGTTGGGAGCACACCTTCATCCACGAGGTCTACGACCTTATGCAGGGGATAGCGTCGGACGGAAAGGTGCATCCGGATTTCGCCGACGGAGTCAAGGCGCAGGCGGTGCTCGAGGCGGTTTCGCTGTCGGCGAAGGAACGCGGCTGGATCCGCATCCGGGACCTTTAGAAGGCAAACACAAACGGAGAACATCATGGCGCGACCAGTCACACTGTTCACCGGCCAATGGGCTGATCTCGACATCAGGGCCATGTGCGAGAAAGCGGTTTCCTTCGGATACGACGGGGTCGAGCTCGCCTGCTGGGGAGACCACTTCGAGGTCGAAAAGGCCGACGAGGATTACTGCAAGGCGAGGCGTGCGCTGCTCGAAAAGCACGGCCTGCAGCTCTTCTCGATTTCCGCCCACCTCGTCGGACAGGCAGTGTGCGACAACATCGACGGCCGCCACGAGGCGATCCTGCCGCCCCACGTCTGGGGGGACGGGGACCCCGATGGGGTACGCGAGCGCGCCGCCGCGGAGCTGATCGCAACCGCCCATGCTGCCAAGCGCCTCGGAGTCGACGTCGTCAACGGGTTCACCGGCAGTCCGATCTGGCACCTTCTGTACTCCTTTCCGCCAACCCCGCCCGAAATGATCGATGACGGGTTCGCCGAATTCGGATCCCGGTTCAAGCCGATCATGGACGAGTTCGAGAAGGCGGGGGTCAGGTTCGCCCTCGAGGTCCACCCCACGGAGATCGCCTTCGACATCGCTTCCGCGGAGCGCGCCCTAGCGGCCCTGGACGGCCACCCCGCGTTCGGCTTCAACTACGACCCGAGCCACCTCGGGTACCAGGGCGTCGACTACGTCGAGTTCATCTACCGGTTCGCAGAGCGGATCTTCCACGTGCACATGAAGGACGTCGCCTGGTCGGCCACTCCGACCGAAGCCGGGGTGTTCGGCGGCCACGTCGATTTCGGCGACCGGCGGCGCTACTGGGACTTCCGCTCGCTCGGAAGGGGCAACATCGACTTCGAGGAGATCATCCGCGCCCTCAACCGCATCGACTATCAGGGCCCGCTCTCGGTCGAATGGGAGGACGGCGGCATGGACCGCGAGCACGGCGCCGCCGAGGCCTGCGCCTTCGTGAAGGAAGTCGACTTCGAGCCCTCCGCAGCGGCGTTCGACGCCGCCTTCTCCGAGTGAGACGGCGAGCCGTCTCCGCCGCAATACCCCCGCGGCGGCCGTTCCCGCCCCCGATCGCCCGGCAGGCCGCGGCCCCCGTCCCCGTTTCCCCACGCGACGCACTCTTCACCGGATTGGCACTGCCCTGCCTCTGGTGTTTGCTGTTCGCCTCCATGCTGCTGACCGGTTGCGTGCGCGAGGCGGATCATGTCCTGGTTTTCGGCCGCGGTTCCGACTCGGTCGGACTCGACCCGGCGCTGGAGGGAGACGGCGAATCCTTCAAGGTCTGCGACAACATCTACGAAAACCTGGTCACCTACGGGGAAGGCTCGACCACGGTGGTTCCGCAGCTGGCCAAAAGCTGGGAGGTCTCCGAGGACCGCCTGACCTGGACCTTCCGCCTGCGCACCGGGGTCCGCTTTCACGACGGCACTCCCTTCGACGCCGAGGCTATGCAGTTCTCCCTGGCGCGCCAGTTCGATGAAGACCATCCCTACCACAAGGTGCAGGGCGCCTACAACTACTGGAACTCCATGGGCATGAGCGACGTCGTCGCGGCGATGGAGGCCGCCGACGACTCGACCTTCGTCGTGCGCCTCGCCGAGCCGAACGCCACGTTCCTCGCGACCCTGGGAATGAACTTCTGCGCCGCGGTCAGCCCGACCGCGGTCGCCGCGCACGGCCCCGAGTTCTTCAAGAATCCCGTCGGTACGGGACCGTTCAAGTTCGTCGAGTGGCGCAAGGACGAGCGCATCGTGCTCGACCGCAACGACAGCTACTGGGGGAAGCCCCCGCTCCTGAAGCGCCTGATCTTCCGGCCGATACAGGATGCCTCGGTCCGTTTCCTCGAGCTCAGGACGGGTGCCATCCAGGGGATCGACAACGTCAGCCCGGAGTTCATCGAGGCCATCCGCGAGGATCCCGACCTGCAACTCCTGACCCAGCCCGGCATGAACGTCGGCTACGTGGCGATGAACATGGACCGGCCCCCGTTCGACAACCGCCTCGTCCGCGTCGCCATCAACTGCGCCATCGACAAGCAGGCCCTGGTCGACAACTTCTACTCCGGGCTGGCGGTTCCTGCGAAGAACCCGCTGCCCCCTCTGATGTGGGGGTACGACGACAGCGTCGAGCCGTACCCCTTCGACCCCGACCGGGCCCGCAGGCTGCTCGCCGAGGCGGGGTTTCCCGACGGTTTCGAGACCGAACTGTGGGCGATGCCGGCGCCGCGGCCCTACATGCCTCAGCCGGAGAAGATCGCCGTCGCCATCAAGGCCAACCTCGACGCCGTCGGCGTCAGGGCCAAAATCGTGCGTTGGGAGTGGGGCACCTACCTCGACAAGGTGTTCGCCGGGGAGCACCCGATGTGCCTGCTGGGATGGACCGGGGACAACGGCGACCCAGACAATTTCCTCTACGTCCTGCTCGACAAGACCGCGGCCGTCAAGCCGGCCAACAACGTCTCCTTCTACCGCAGCGACCCCCTGCACGAGCTGCTCGTCGCCGCCCGCCGCAGCGGCGACATGGCCGAGCGCACCTCCCTCTACAGGAAGGCGCAACAGATCATCCACGCGGATGCCCCGTGGGTTCCGCTGGTGCACGCCACCCAGACCGCGGCCTTCCGGTCGAACGTGCGCGGCTTCGCGCTGCATCCGACCGGCAGCAAGTGGTTCCACCGCGTAGTCCTCTCGAACTGAGCCGCCCGCGGGGGCCGTTTGCGGAAGCGCCCCGTTGACCGGTTTCGTCCTGCGGCGGCTGGCGCTCCTGGTGCCGACCCTGATCGGGATCTCCCTGCTGGTGTTCCTGATGATCCACCTGGTTCCCGGGGACCCGGCGCAGATCATGCTAGGAGAGCGCGCCGACGCCGCCAGCATCGCGGCGCTGCGCCTCGACATGGGGCTGGACCAGCCCTTCCACGTGCAGTTCGCCAGGTTCTTCGGCGACCTTCTGCGCGGTAATCTCGGCCGCTCCTTCCGCACCCACGAGCTGATCAGCACCGAGATCCTGCAGCGCTTCCCCGCCACCTGCGAGCTGACCCTGGCGGCGATGATCATCGCCATCGCCGGCGGCATCGGCCTCGGGGTCCTCGCCGCCCTGGCACAGGGCAAGGTCGCCGACTACGTCAGCATGGTGGCGGCCACGGCAGGAATCTCGATTCCCGTCTTCTGGCTCGGATTGATGCTGATGCTGCTGCTCGCGGTGCAGTTTCCCCTTTTCCCGGTATCCGGGCGCCTCGGCGCCGCGGTCCAGGTCGAGGCGATAACCGGATTATACCTCTTCGACGCGGTCCTGGGAGCCAACTGGGACGGCTTCGTCGACGCGCTCTGGCACCTGGCGCTGCCGGCCCTCACCCTGGCGACGATCCCCCTCGCCTTCATAGCGAGGATGACCCGCGCCAGCCTGCTCGAGGTTCTCGGAGAGGAGTACGTGCGCACCGCCCGGGCAAAGGGCCTGCCGCGGCGGCTCGTCGTTCTTCGCCACGCCTTGAGGAACGCCTTCGTGCCGACCCTGACCGTGATCGCTCTCGAATTCGGCTACCTGCTGGGAGGCGCCGTCATCACCGAGACGATCTTCGCCTGGCCCGGCCTGGGTCGCTGGGTCTTCCTGGCGGTGCAGGCGCGCGACTTCCGCGCCGTTCAGGGAGGGGTGCTGCTGCTGGCGACGGTGTTCATGGTCGTCAACCTTATCGCCGACATCCTCTACGCCTGCCTCGACCCGCGCATCCGCTACCGCCGCTGAGAACGGCGGTTCAGGGCACCGGGGCGGAAACGGCGACCCGATAGCTGCGCACGTCGATCTCCAGGGTCGCCCCCGGTTGCACGATACGCACGAGTCCCGGCAGGTACAGGGGGACGGCAGCGCCCCCGGGAATGGAAATCTCCCGGTAGCGCTCCAGGTCGCGGCGCCACGAACCGCCATCGGCGGCGACCGATTCCTCGCGAAATACGAAGCCGCGGTGGAGATCGGCCGATATCGACCGACTTCCCAGGTCCCCGCCAACCGTCGCGACGACGCGGTCCCCCCTCGGGTGCGACAGGGACGGCACCTCGTGCGGCTGCCAGGGAGCGACGATGCCGAACAGCAGGTAGCGCAGATCGTAGCCTCCGAGGTCGAGAACCGGCAGGTAGCGGTGCAGCCCCCGGGAGGTCGATCCGCGCCAGGTTTCCCCGCCGGCGAGAACCTCCATCGAATCCCCGCGCACGACCGCGGAAAGCACCTGCCTGAAAAGCGGATCCTTGACCTCGAGCCGCAACTCGCACGGCCTGCGGTAGAGGATGGCCGCGGTCGCCCTGCCGCTCCCCTCGGGGCCGCGAAACCTTATTGCCGCCTCCGCGGTCAGGCCTTCGAGCTGCTCGAAGCTCCGCTGCGACAACGCCAGCAGCTCGCCGACGTCCGCTCCGGACTGCCAGCCCTGGCGCGGAGCGCGGTGGGAGCATCCTAGCAGCCCAGCGACAGAGAGGAGGAGGAGGAGGGCTCGGATTGCCGGCAAGGGGTGCGCCTGCAGGTGAACGGAGAAAAGTGTTGGCCGGGGTTTCTAAGACAGGCCGTTCAGGGGATCCCGGCGCCGAGCTTGCGCCGGAGCTCCTCGTCCTCCGGCGTCAGCTCGAGAGCGCGCTGCCAGTGGGATGCCGCCTCCCCTTGCTTGCCGAGGGCCCTGGCGATGTCGCCGGCGTGATCGTAGATGACCGCCTGATCCTCGTCGTCCTCCTCGACGAGCCGTTCCATCACCTTGACAAGGCAGCGCTCCGCCTTCTCGAACTCGCCGAGGCGGTAATAAGCCCACCCCAGGCTGTCGAGGAACGCCCCGTTGTCGGGATCGATCGCGACTGCGCGGATCAGCAGGCCCAGTGCTTCCTCGAGATGGATGCCGCGCTCCGCGTACATGTACCCGAGGTAGTTGAGGGCGTAGGCATCGCCGGGATCGAGCTCGATCAGACGTTCGAAGGCGGCGATGGCGGCATCGAAGTGAGCGGCGGAGTCGGGGAGGCTGCGCGACGCCTGCTCGAGGCAGCTGCCGAGGTAGAACAGCGGGGTCGTGTCTGAGCTGTCCAGCTCGGTCGCCTGCCTCAGCTTCTCTATCGCTTCCTGCCAGCGCCCGAGGTTCTCCAGGGCGATCCCGGAGTGCAGGAAGGCTTCGCCGAGGCTGGAATCGTCGGGGGCCTCCCCGGCAGCCTTGCTGAAGCGTCCGAGCGCCTCGAGCCAGCGTTCCTGGCGTCCGAGGACAATTCCCCAGCGTAGGTACATCGCTTCCGGCGGGGCGCCGGCGGCGAGACCCTGTCGGTACACCTCGATCGCCTCCTCGTATTGCTCCTGCTGCTCGTGGGCATAGCCCCAGCGCTCGAGCAGATCGACGTTGCGGGGCAGCCGCTCCAATCCGCGGCGGAAGGTGGCGATCGCCTCTTCGTAACGCTCCTGCCGGGCAAGGGCCTGTCCCCAGAAAAGGTAGAGATCGACGCTGTCCGGCATCGCCTCGACGGCTTCGCTCAAAAGCTCGTCGAGGCGGTCGTACTCCTCGATGTGCAGGTAGTAGCGCGCCGGGTCGAGCCGGGCCTCGACCCGGTCGGGCTGCAGCCCGACGATGCGCTCGAAAACAATCGCCGCGAGCTCAAACCTCTCAACGGCTGCCAGGGCCTCGCCGAGCCGGTACAGGAACCCGGGATCAGCCCCGTCGAATCGGGACAGGTCCTCCGGACCGTCGAGCAGGCGCGCGAGCTCCGACATGATCACGGTGTTTTCCGGAAAATGATGGGCCGCGGCGACGAAATGCTCGACGGCACGCTCGCGGTCCCCCCGCGACAGGTGGACCTCAGCGAGACCGATCCAGGCTTCCTCCGAGCCGGGGTTATTCCTGAGGATTTCCCCAAAGATTCTTTCTGCCCTTTTCGGACGGCCGCTGCGCGAAAGCGTGTACGCAATGTTGACGCGGATGTCCTCCGGCGTGTCCTCCCGCGACAGGAGATCGTTGAAAAGCCGGTCGATGCGACCGGCTTCACCCATCTCCCGGTAGAGGCGCGCCAGGTGGGAGTAGAGCGGCCACCGGGCCGGCTGACGCGCGATCAGCTGTTCGAGATGAACCGTCGCGGCCGCGGCGTTGTCCGCGGATTCGTACCAGCGGATCAGTTGCAGCCGCAGCTCGTCGAGACCGGGATCGAGATCGAGCGCCCTGGCCGCGAAGACCATCGCCTGCTCGTAATCCCCGATCTTCTCGTAGTTGTGGGCGAGGCGCGCGTAGATGGTCGGCGAGGTCGGATCGAGATCCGCGGCGCTACGCAGTGCGACAATCGCCCCGAATGGATTCTCCTGTTTCTCGAACACCTTCGCCTGCACGAAATAATGCATCGCCCGCTGGCTCTGCCGGGATTGCTCCTCTTCCGCGGCGCCGCCCTGAATGCGAGGCCACAGGGGGGCCCCGCAGCCGCCGAGGGAATGGGCCGCAGCCACCGCGGCGGCCCATATGAATGCCTGGCCGCGCCCGCTCACGCCCTGGTCTCCGCGGCGATGCGGTCGCCAGCGCGCGGATCCAAGAGGTCGCGAAGACCGTCGCCGAAGAGGTTGAAGCCGAGAGCGACGACGAAGATCGCCAGTCCGGGGAATACCATCACCCACGGTGCCACGATCAGGAGCTCGCGCCCGCTGTTCAGCATCGCCCCCCATTCGGGGGCCGGGGGCTGGGCGCCGAGTCCGAGAAAGCTGAGCCCGGCGGCGTCGAGGATGGAGGTGGCGAGGCTCAGGCTGCCCTGGACGATCAGGGGGGCAAGGCAGTTCGGCAGGATGGCGCGCAGCACGATGCGCCAGTCCCCGGCTCCCAGGGCCCTGGCCGCCTCGACGTAGGGCATCTGCGCCACGGCGAGCACGGTCGCCCGCATCATGCGCGCGAACTGCGGAACGAGAACGATGCCGACGGCAACGATCGCGTTGTCGATGCCGGGTCCGATGACGGAGACCACTGCGATGGCGAGCAGTATGCTGGGAAAGGCGAGCATCAGGTCGACCACCCTCATCAGGACGGTATCGACGGCACCGCCGAAGTAGCCGGCGGTTACCCCGATCAGCGTGCCCGAAGTGAGGGCGATGGCGATGCAGACGATCCCGATGCGCAGGGAAATGCGCGCTCCGTAGAGAATGCGGCTGAAGATGTCGCGCCCGAACTCGTCGGTGCCGAGCGGATTCGAAAACGAGGGAGGGGCGAGCCGCTGGTAGAGGTTCTGCTCGAACGGATCGCTGGGAGCGAGAACCGGTGCGAACAGGGCCGCAACGACCAGCCCGGCGACGATCGCAGCCCCGCAGACGGCCAGCGGATGGCGGCGCAGAGACCGCCGCAGCAAACGGCCCCTCACCTGCACCGGGGCCCAGGCGCCGGCCGGGACCATGACCGCCGCTCGGGGAGAATCGGAATCATGTCCGGCATGTCGAGAAGATCTTCTTTCCGTGTCGGCGCTCTTCCTCTTTGGGCATAGTCCCTGCCTGGCATGACAATCAATATACGGGATGCCGCCCCGGCCCGGTTTGGCGCATGCCCCCGGCTGCGCTAGGGCGGGCTTCGCCTCAGTACCACCGCAGCCAGCGGCGGCAGGGTCACCAGCGCCGAGCAGTCCAGGCCTTGCCAGGGGTTCGGGGCAGCTTCCACCCCGCCGCGATTCCCGGCGCCACTGCCCCCGTAAATCTCTGCGTCGGTGTTGAGCAGCTCCTCGTACTTGCCCGGCAGGGGCAGCCCCATCCGGTAGCCCCGGCGGGTCTCCGGGGAGAAGTTGCACGCAATCACGAGCTCTCCGTCGGCAACCCGATCCGACCTGCGCCGGAACGACAGCACGCTGCTGTTCGCGTCGTGGCAGTCGATCCACTCGAAGCCGCGCGGATCGGCGTCGAGGCGGTGGAGGGACGGCGACTGCCGATAGAGGGTATTGAGGTCCCTGGCCAGACTCTGGATTCCCCTGTGGGGGGCGTGCTCGAGCAGATGCCAGTCGAGTCCCCGGTCGCAGTCCCACTCCGACCATTGCCCGAACTCCCCTCCCATGAACAGCAGCTTCTTCCCCGGGTGCCCGTACATGAAAGCGAGGAGCAGCCGGAGGTTGGCGAAGCGCTCCCAATCGCTTCCCGGCATGCGCCCCAGCAGCGATCCCTTGCCGTGGACGACCTCGTCGTGCGACAGCGGCAGCACGAAGTTCTCGGCACAGGCGTAGAGCATGCCGAAGGTCAGGTCGGACTGGTGATCCCTGCGGTGAGCCGGATCGCGCGACATGTAGCGCAGGACGTCGTTCATCCAGCCCATGTTCCACTTGTACCTGAACCCGAGCCCCCCTTCCGCGGCGGGCCGCGAAACCCCCGGCCAGGAAGTCGACTCCTCGGCAATGATCAGCACCCCGGGAAAACGATCGTGGATCGCCCCGTTCATTCGTCTCATTAAATCGATCGCCTCGAGGTTTTCCCTGCCTCCCTGGACGTTGGGTACCCACTCCCCTTCCCGGCGCGAGTAGTCGAGGTAGAGCATTGAGGAGACAGCGTCGACGCGCAGGCCGTCGACGTGATATCGGTCGAACCAGAAGCGGGCGTTGGAGAGCAGGAAGCTCGCAACCTCGCGGCGTCCAAAATTGAAGATCGAGGTGCCCCAGTCCGGATGCCTCCCCTGGCGCGGGTCGGCGTGCTCGTACAGGTGGGTTCCGTCGAAGCGGGCAAGCCCGTGGGCGTCGTCCGGGAAATGGCACGGCACCCAGTCGAGCAGCACGCCGATGCCGCGGCGATGGCACAAATCGACGAACCAGGCGAAATCGGCCGGCTCCCCGAAACGGGCGGTCGGCGCGAAGTACCCGGATACCTGGTATCCCCAGGAGCCTCCGAAGGGGTGCTCGGCCACCGGCATCAGCTCGACGTGGGTGTAGCCGAGCTCTGCGACGTAGTCGACCAGCTGCTGCGCCAGCTCTCGGTATCCGAGGGTGCGGCACCCCTCTCCGCGGCGCCAGGAGCCGAGGTGGATCTCATAAATCGCCAGCGGCTCCCGAAGCCAGTCGCGCTCCCCGCGGGTGCACATCCAGTCGGCGTCGCTCCACTCGAAGGCGGTGACGTCGCAGACGACCGAGGCGGTACGCGGCGGCGCTTCGCTGCGGAAGGCGTACGGGTCGGCCTTGAGCAGGAGCTCTCCGCCCGCGGTCCTGATCTCGTGCTTGTAGACAGCCCCTGTCCCGAGGTGGGGGACGAACAGCTCCCATATGCCCGAGCTGCCGCGGCGGCGCATGGGGTGGCGCCTGCCTTCCCAGCCGTTGAAGTCGCCGACGACGCTGACCCTCGAGGCGGCCGGTGCCCAGAGGGCGAACGCCACCCCGTCACAACCTCCCTTTGTGCACGGGTGGGCCCCCAGGAAGCGGTCGGCTTCGCAGTGAGTGCCTTCGTTGAACAGGTATTGGTCGTAGTCGCCCACGAGCGGCGCGAAGGAATACGGATCGCGCTCTACCGCCACCTCCCCGCGGCCGTCGGTGGTCTCCAGCTCGTAGGGGAACGGGTCGCGACCGGCGATGATCGTCTCGAACAGACCCTCGGGATGGATGCGCTCGCTCTCGAAGCAGGTGCCGTCGGGAGCGCGCACGGTCACCGCGCGGGCATCCGGCCTGAAGACACGCACTCCGAGGGCGCCGTCAGGCCGCGAATGCATCCCGAGAAAGGAGAAAGGGTCGTCGTGCTCGGCAGCGAGGAGGAGCCGGACGTCCCGGGCGTACTCCCGCGCACCTGCTTCGCTATGTCCGCCTGGGCGTTGGGGACCGCACGAGGCCATCGGATGTGACTGTCAGCCGGGGACCGGTGCCGGTTCCGGGCGTGCTTCCGCTGACGGGGCGGCGCGGTTCCCGCTGGCGCAGCAGTCATTCCCCTCGGCGGCAGGCGGGGAGGAAACGACGTTCTCGTGGGAGCAACAGTTCTGTTCCTCGACGGCAGGCGGGGTGTGACCTGCATCCGCGCGGGCACAGCAGTCGCTCTCCTCCGAGGAAGGCGCCGCGTCCTCGCCGGCGCAGCAGTCGCTTGCGTCCGGGGAGGCGGCGTGCCCGGCGCTTTCGGGATGGACTTGCCCTCCCCCGGAAGCGAACAGCTGACCGACAAAGCCGCGCGGACCCCGGCGCAGCAGGGAGGCGGCCACGATCAGGGCCAGCACTCCCAGGGAGATCTCCTGCAATCCGGTGGAAGAGAAGTGGGCGTGACTCAGGGGGGTTCCCGGGAGCGCCGGCCCCAAGGCGTTGACGACATGCCCTGCCACTACGGCGAGGCAGGCGATCCCGGCGCCGAACGCCAGGGCAATGCGGCGGCCGTGCAACTGCGTGAGGATTCCGAAGGTAGTGACGTTCGTCGCCGGGCAAGTGAGCAGAAATGCGAGCGCGGCACCCGGGGATACCCCCTTGTAGATCAGGATCGCGATCAGGGGCGTGGCCCCGGTGGCGCAGACGTACACCGGCATTCCGAGCAGTGCGAACAGCTCGACCTGGCCGAATCCGGCCGACAGCAGCGGTCCTGCCGCGACGGCGATCAGACCGGAAAACAGGAGCACGTGAAAGGATTGGTTCTGCAACTCGATTAGCCTTGAGACGGGATCGGTCAGAAGCGTGGAAAATGCCGCTCGACCGCGACGGCCGGCCACCGTCGTGGCCCCGGGTTCCGGCAGGCGAGCCCAGGAAAGCACGAAATCGGCTCCGCCCGAAATGCCTGAGACCTGTGCACCTCACCGATGGTTGCCGTGGTTAATGTACTTGTCCTCCAACGGGCCTGCCATTGGGATTTGCCGGGCGGGGAAAGGGCATATTATCATCATTACCTCCCCGGTGCTCCCCCACCTTGGCTATTCCTCACCCTTTGCAGGACCTGTCGTGAAAACGCAACGCCTCGCCGGCTGGGGCAATCACCCCGTCATCGCGGGAAAGAGAAGGAAGGCGCGCGCCCTGCGGGACCTGGTGCGCTTCGCACGCGGTTCCCAACCGGTGCTGCCGCAGGGAAACTGCCGCAGCTACGGCGATGCCTGCCTGTTCCCGTCCGTGGTGTCGACGCTGAGCCTGGACCGCCTGCTGTCGTTCGACCCGGAGACGGGGGTGTTGCGCGCCGAGGCCGGGGCCACTCTTGAGAAAATCATCCGCTTCTCCCTGCCCCTCGGCTGGTTTCTTCCGGTGACACCCGGGACCAAGTTCTCCACCCTCGGCGGCTGCATCGCCGCGGATATCCACGGCAAGAACCACCACCGCGACGGCTGCCTGAGCAACTTCGTCGACGAGCTCGAGATAGTGATCCCGGACGGCTCCGTCATTCGCTGCTCCCGTCACGACCACCCGGGGCTCTTCCGGGCCACCTTCGGCGGCATGGGTCTCACGGGGTTCGTGTACTCCGCGGCCCTGCGCCTGCGCAAGGTCTCCAGCTCCTTCCTGCGCACGCGCACGGTCAGGACCGGCAATCTCGCCGAGACCTGCCGGGTCCTGGTCGATACGCAGGATGAGTTCCTCTACTCGGTCGCCTGGATCGACTGCCTCTCCCGGAACCCCGGGCGCGGTCTCGTCTCCCTCGGCAGGCACGCGGCCGCGGACGAGGTGAGGGGAAATCCGCATGCTCTCCACCGGCCGCAGCGCTTCAACTTGCCGCTGCCGCTGCCCGGTCCGTTCGTCAACCGGCTGACGGCGCGGTTGTTCAACGCCGCGTACTACCTCCGGCAATGGCGCCGTCAGGCAGACTCCCTGACCCATTACGACCCCTTCTTCTACCCGCTCGACGCCGTCGGCAACTGGAACCGTGCCTATGGCCGCGGCGGGTTCCTGCAATACCAGTTCGCCGTCCCGTTCGCCGCCGGCGAGGGGGTGATCGGAGAGTTCATCGCGCGCCTCGGAAGCGGCGGGCACCTCACCACACTGGCCGTGCTCAAGACCTTCGGCCCCGAGGGGATGGGTCCGCTCTCCTTTCCCCTGCCCGGGTTCACCCTCGCCCTCGACCTGCCGGTCGGAGACGGCGGCGCAATCGCGGCACTGAGGGAGCTCACAGCCCTGGTGACAGAGGCCGGGGGAAGGGTCTACCTCGCCAAGGACGCCGTCCTCGAACCGGAGCAGTTTCGCCGCATGTACCCGCGGCTCGACGAGTTCCGGGGCGTCAAGCAGCAGTACGATCCGCAATGCCGGCTGCGCTCGCTGCAGTCCGACCGCCTGGGACTGACGTGAAGCGGGCCCTGGTACTCGGCGCGCGTTCCGAAATCGCCCAGGCCCTCGCCCGGCGCCTCGCCGCCGAAGGCTGGGGGCTCGTGCTGGCGGCGCGGCGCGTTGAGGAGCTCAGGCCCCTGGCCAGCGATCTCGAGCTGACCCTGAACTGCGAGGCGACCCTGCTCGAGTTCGACGCCCTCCAGTTCACGCAGCTTCCCCGTCTCGCCGCGCGGGTTCAGGAAGCGGCCGGGGAGTTCGAGCTCGTCCTGCTCGTGTTCGGCTACATGGGTGACCAGGAGCAGGTGCGCCGAGACCCCGGGGAGATGGTGCGCACCCTGGAGACCAACTTCACCGGGGCCGCCCTTACGCTCAGCCACCTCGCCAACTACCTCGAGGACCGGAGAAGCGGCGGGATCATCGCCGTCACCTCGGTCGCAGGAGACCGTGGACGCCAGTCCAACTACATGTACGGCGCCGCCAAGGGAGGCTTCGGCCTGTTCCTCCAGGGCCTGCGCAACCGGCTGCATCGCGCCGGGGTTCACGTGCTCACGGCAAAGCCTGGATTCGTCGATACGCCGATGACCGAGGGGCTGGACGGACTGTTTCTCGTGGCCTCTCCCGACCGCGTCGCCGGCGACATCCTGCGGGCCTGGAGGAAACGCCGCAACGTCGTCTACACCCCTTGGTTCTGGCGCTGGATCATGCTGGTGGTGCGTCTGCTTCCCGAGGGGATCTTCAAGAAGCTGTTTCTGTAGCGGGCGCGCGGTCCGCCTCAAATCCGGCCGCCGCCCGAGCTCTCCCGTAGCAGATGAGCAGGCCGCGACAGGTCTTCTGGGCGCGGGTCGGAAACCGCGCCGGAAAACGGATTGGGATGTTGGCCGCAGTTCTACCGGGGCACCGCCGCAAGCGCCGGAGCGGCTACATCCGGCAGGCTCTCAGTTCGAACCCCGCAACCGCTCGCCGAGGGCGGTGTAGCGCTTGGCGACCTCGTCGTTGGAAATCGCCCTGCCCAGGGCTCTCCTGCCGCCGACGACGACCAGCAGGGAACGGGCGCGCGTGACCGCGGTGTACAGCAGGTTGCGCTGCAGCATCGGGTAATGCTGGGTGGTCAGGGGCAGCACGACGACGGGGAACTCCGAACCCTGGGCGCGGTGGACGCTGATGGCGTAGGCCAGCACGATCTCGTCGAGGGAGTTGGCCCCGTACTCGCATGAGACGCCGCTGTCGAAACCCACCCGGATCGAGCCTTCCTCGGGGTCGAAAGCGAGTATGCGCCCGAGGTCGCCGTTGAAGACGGCGCGCTCGTAGTTGTTGCGGATCTGCAGCACCTTGTCGCCGACACGCAGCTCCCGTTCCCCTGTCCGGGAGACTCTGCCCCCCGGGTTGAGCCGCTGCTGCAGCAGGCGGTTGAGGTTGATGGCCCCGGTCTCCCCCCGGTACATCGGGGTCAGCACCTGGATGTCGCCGACCGGGTCGTAGTCGCCGTGGGCAGGCAGGCGGCTGCCCACGAGATCGGAGATCATGGCCGCGGCCTCCGGGGGATTCTCCTCCTCGACGAAGAAGAAGTCGCCGTCGCGGCTGTTGCTCAGCTCCGGCCAGTCGCCGGCGTTGATGCGGTGGGCGTTGACGACGATGCGGCTGCGGCGCTCCTGCCGGTGGATCTCGGTCAGCCGCGCAACCGGGACGCGCCGGGAGGAGATGACGTCCCCAATGACGTTCCCCGGGCCCACGGACGGCAGCTGGTCCGCGTCGCCGACCAGCAGCAGGCGGACATGCGGCGACAGGGCGCGCAGCAGGGCGTGCATCAGCGGGATGTCGATCATCGAGGCCTCGTCGACGATTACGGCATCGGCTTCGACCGGGTCGTTGCGGCCGCGGCGGAACCTGCGTTCCGCGGGCATGAACTCCAGCAGCCGGTGGATGGTTTTCGCCTCGCGGCCGGTCGCCTCGGCGAGCCGCTTGGCCGCCCGACCCGTGGGGGAACAGAGGGCGACCCGCAGGCCCCCTTGCTCGAAATGGCGGAGGATCACCTGCGTAACCGTCGTCTTCCCGGTACCGGGTCCGCCCGTCAGGACCACCACCTTCTCCCGCAGGGCGGTCTCGACCGCCCTGCGCTGACTGGCGCTCAGATCCAGCTCCGTTCCCGGGTCTTCGCCGAACTCCGCATCGGCCCCTTCGGTTCGCAGCAGCCGTTCCAGGGCCGCGGCGACCTTCACCTCCGAGTGATAGAGATACGGCAGGAAGCAGCGCTCCTGGTCGCGTACGATCTGGCGTTCGCCGTCCAGGGCCTCCAGGGCCGCTGGAAACAGCTCGGCGCCGACCTGCAGAAGCTCGCTCCCCTTTTCGACGACCTCGGACTGCGGCAGGAACACGTGTCCCTCCCCGGCCGCGGATTCCAAAAGGTAGAGGATTCCCGCCTGGATCCTCTGCGGTGCGTTGCGCGCGATCCCGAGCTGCGAGGCGACGGCGTCGGCGGTCACGAACCCGATCCCGTCGATGTCCCTCTGCAGCCGGTAGGGATTCTCTCTCACCTTGGTGATCGCCTCCTGCTCGTACTTCCGGAAAATCTTCACGGCGGCTGCAGACCCGACTCCGTGCGACTGCAGAAAAACCATGGTGTCCCTCATCCGGCGCTGCCCCGCCCATGCCCGCGCCAGCATCCCCGCCCGCTTGCGGCCCAGTCCCGGTACCTCGAGCAGGCGCCGGGGATTCTCCTCGAGCACCTTGAGGGTGTCCCCGCCAAAATGGGCGACGATGCGCTCGGCGAACTTCTTCCCCACCCCCTTTACCAGTCCCGACCCGAGAAACCGCCGGATCCCCTCCTCGGTGGTCGGAAAGACCGCCCGGCAGGACTCGAGCTTGAGCTGCCTTCCGTACTTGGGATGGTCTTCCCAGGTGCCCGTGACCTCGATGGTCTGTCCCTCGGCGACCGTGGTCATGACTCCGACCACCGTAATCCCCTCGGGTGGCCGTTCCCCTTTTTCTGGCTCCGGCTCGATCTGGGCGATCGTGTAGCCGTTGTCGGGATTGTGGAAGGTCAGGCGGCTGACCAGGCCGGTCACGGTGTGCATGGCGATCAGCGGAAATGGGGCAGGAGAAGGGCGGGCACCAGGGCCCCGAGGAGAATCCCGGCAAGCAGCTGCGGGACCGTGTGCGCCCCGAGCCGCAGCCGCGCCCAGGCGACGAGGGGAGGGGCGGCAAGCAGGGGCCACTGCCCGGGGCCGCCCACCTTCACGAGGACGAACACCCCCGCGGCGACCCCGACCGAATGTATGCTGATCTTCCAGAAGCGGTCGATCACCCGGACGGCGGCCGCGGCCAAGGTGATGGAGGCGGCGCTCCAGGTCATGGTCGGTGCCGCATCCACGGCCGAAAGAACCAGGAAACCTGTCAGATAGCAGACTGTTCCCATCAGGAGGATGCGCTGCCTGAGGGCCGGCTCGGGAGCGTACACGTCCTCGAGGCCTCGCCGGCGCAGCAGCACCATGACGGCGCAGGGAAGCAGGGTGAACAGGGCGAGGGCAATCCCCAGGGCCTTCCAGTCGGTCTCGCCTGGGCGCAGGATCCCCAGTCCGGCGAACACCCAGACAGCCATGGCCGCCGGACTGAACAGGTGCGACAGAAACCGGGCGAACCTGTGCTGCCAGTCGGGGGTTCCGGTCATCTCTGCCGCCTAGCGTACCGGTTTCGTATCCTGAAGTGGAAAGGTGGCAGGAGATTCTGGCCTCCCGCCGAGGGGAAGAACCGGGGCCACGAGCGGCGGGTGACGTTCAGGGCGGCAAGTGCCCGCGCCCGCACATCCACGCGAATCCTTTCGCCGATGCATCGGCGAAAGGACGTGGCTCCTCCTCGCCTTCGTTTCGACCCCGATTTACGCGGGAAGGCACTATTTCTCCCACCTCTTGCCGCTCGCGTCCCCCCTGGAATACTTCTGCTGCCGCTCCGACTGCTCCGTCCCCTCGAGGACGAAGCCGACGAATCGCTTCTCGCCCAGCGTCTTCAGGTACTGCAGCAGCGACACCTCCGCCTCCTTGCGGTCGAGCTTGTACTTGACGCGCAGCTCCTCGATCATCTGCCCGACCGAGGTGCGGCCGTTGCACATCTGCCAGATCTCGGTGCCGACTTCGTCGAGAGTGATGGTGCGCTTCCTGGGGACGTAGAACAGCTTGGAAAGCAGCCGCACCTTCCAGGAGTCGATGCGGGTGACGGTTATGCGGGCTTCGCCGCTTTCCGTCTTATCCCACTGAAGCAGGTCGTTACGCGCCGGACGCGAGTTGAGCATCGCCTCGCGCGTCAGCTTCGGTTTCTTGCGGGTGGCAAACATAGACGGCGCTCAGGCGGTCGGTGAGGTCGTCGCGCTCCTTTTCCCTCTTGTAAAGGTGTTCGACGACGCAGATTCGGTTCCCCTCCTCGCAGTGCCAGACGAGGGCGTCGAGGTGCTGGCGGGGACGCGGGTTGAGCAGCGGCAGGGGCCGCAGCAGCTGGCGCAAACGGCTGCGCGGCCGCCCGGTCACCCGCAGTCCCTGGTGATCCCCCACCCCGGTCTCGGCGACGTCGCAGTTGAAATCGCGCAGCTCCTTGCGGAAGAAGTTGGGATACCACTCCTCGAGGGTCGTCCCCTTGAGCAGCATCTGGGCCATGCTGAGGCGCTGTACCCGGCAGCTTTGGTTCTTCCTCTCGAAGGTCATCTGGATATTGCCGGATTTGAGCTCGTGCTTGGAGAGGGCGAACTCCTCGGGCACTCGGAAGGTCATGCCGTAGACGCTCCAGTAGCGCATCCTGTCGGCGCTGTGGCAGGCGACGGAGCGGAAGACCCGGTCGGCGAGCTCTTCGAGGTTCTCCGTGAGCCGGGCGAGAACGCGCAGCAGCAGGATGCGCCCGCAGTCGGGGCAGGCGCGCGCCAGATTGTAGGCGAGGTAGTCGGCGCGCCAGGTAAAGGCCTCGTACTCGGCCCCCTCGAGCCAGCGCTTGTCGCGCAGGAACTTTGCCTGCCTCGTCACCGAGAAGGGAGTGTCTGCCTTCTCCGCTTTTTTCGCCAGCTTGTCGAGGTAGCGCTCTACGAGGTCGGGGACCGGCAGTCTGCGTCCCCGGTCCGGCGTCTCCCGCCATTCGACTTCGGCGCGGACGATCTCGGCGTCGTCGAGACGGGCGTAGCCGCTCTTCGCGTCGCCGTCCACCTTGCCCAGGTTCCAGTCATCCGGCACGCGCAGATAAATCCCCTGCCATCCGAAGTCCGCCCACTCGACTCCACGGTCAGCCATTTGGCAACGCACCTGTGGCGAATCAGAAGATGAGTACGGAGACCGACTTCTGGATCAGGGCGATGGAGATCGCGGCCATCCCCATGAGCGCCATGCCGCAGGCGAACCCGACCGCAAGCACCGGCGCGTACAGCCGCCACTCCTTCTTGCCGTACTTGCCCCAGAAATAGTAGCGGGCCAGCATGGCGCCGATGACCTCGGTTACCATCCAGTGCGGGATCGTGGTCAGGGCCCGGACGTACCCGAAGACCAGCAGGATCGGCAGGCCGAAAATCGACAGCAGGATGTAGCTCCCCAGGCCGACGATGGCGCCGGCGGCGATGATGTTCGGCTTGATGGCGCGGAACAGCCACGGCTCGTCGGTAGTGCGCTGGATCCACGGACTGGAGAAGTTGGGGTCGGTGTCGAGGGCGTAGTAGTACTCCCAGCCCTCGGGAAGCGGTTCGTCTGAACGCACCACCAGCTCCGGTCTCGGGGTGCGGATAATGCCGATGTCGACTGCCGGAGAGACCGCGGTCACCGCCGGTCCGGTCAGGGCAACCGCCGCTGCGCCCACATCCGGAACACTCTTCATGGCGCCGGGAGGATGCTCTGGCAGCTCCGGCTCCCCCTCGTCGAAATGGGTGAAGAAAGCCCGCTTCTCGGACCACGGTCCGGCCTGCCCCTGCTTGCCCTTCGACTCGAGCCAGGCGGGGTCGACGGCCCGCACCCGCCAGTACCACCACTCCCCCTCGACCAGGTTCGCCGGCATCCAGGTCGCCTCGGAGCGGTCGGGCAGGTAATCCATTTCGCTGCGCAGGGTCCCGGTGAACCAGAGACAGGTCTGCAAGGCCTGAAGCCGCCACATCACCTGGGCGTACGGGTACGACGCCGAGGGAATCGGTGCCAGCTTCCAGACGTAGGACGAGTACAGGAAGGTGGTGAACAGCACGATCGGCACCATGAAGACCTCGGCCTTGATGATGCTGGTGAAGCGGGTTCCGGTCAGCTCGATCTCGCGAAATTTCTGGCACTGGCTGCCGTAGTTCCCCAGGGGGAACGGTATGAACCAGATATCGACCCCCTGGTACCCGGACAGGATGATGGTCGCTTCGCGTACGAACGGGATATCGACGCTCTGCCCCACCATGCCGTAGAGGCGGGCGTTGACGAACGACTGGAACGGGGTGAAGACGAAGCCGAAGAACAGGAAGAACCAGATGAAGCCCTTGAACCCCGGCAGCAGGAAAGCGGCGATCAGGATCAGGCCGCTCGTGGCCACCGCGTACAGCCCCAGCGCCGTCCACAGCGAAAAATCTCCCCGGCCCTTCGGGACCTCCCAGCTGCGCCTTACTTCCCCGACCCTGCCTCCGGCATCGCGGGCGCCTATCAGGGCCCGGGTGACCTGGTAGAGGCCGATGATGGCGATCGCCAGGGTCGTGCCGATGCCGAAGCTCATCCAGAAGTCGACGCTGTTGACGAAGAAGGTCTCGACCGCCCCCATCCCCGGCTGCCAGATCTCGAGAAGACCGTACTTGTAGAGGATGGGGTTGGCGATAGAGTGCGCGACGACCCCGAGAAAGGTCCCGATCACCCCCCAGAAGGGGACCACCAGACCGGCGAAGATCGGTCCGAGATGGGCGGTGAATCCCAGCGGCGTCGCCGGGATGAAGTTACCGGTGACCTGGGTGAAGTCTACGAAGGGGATCGGTATCAGCTGGATCGGCTCGGTGAGCAGGGCGCCGGTAATCGCCGGGATGGCGACGTAGAGGGTGCCGAAGACGAGCCCGATCATCGCTCCTGCGGAAAACACCCGCCAGCGCCAGGACTCGACCCCCTGGGTTGTCTCGGCCAGCGCCGTTGCCCCCTGGGCCGCTACCGGGGCGAAGGGAAAGGGCAGGCGCTCGTAATCGGAGTTGACGCGGAAGAGGGCGTACGCCGCGGTGAACCAGGAGACGCGGGCGATCAGCACGCCGGCGACCAGCAGGGCGATCGGCAGCAGCCAGTCGGAGTGCAGGAAGGTCCGCTGCAGCAGGGCGGCCGATTCGAGAGGGGGCGCGAACCAGTCGGGAATCAGGTTGGCGATGCCGAACTGCTTGGCCGCCGGGGACTGGCGCAGGTACTGGTTCCATAGCAGGCCCTGGAAGGAGCCGGTCTCGGCGGCTATCAGCCCGGCCGCGACGTAGTAGAGGACGTAGACTTCCTGCTTCCTCAGCGTCGTGAAGGAGCGCTTGGTGATCTCGGCGAACAGGATGATCGTCACCCACTCCGCGGCGGCGCCGAGATTGCCGCCGACCATCAGCCCCAGGTAGATGTTCCCGGGAATCATGACGAAGGCGACGAACAGGACGCCGAGGATCGTCTTGGTCGTGAACCCCTCCTCGAACGTCTCGGGGGTATCGAGCAGATCCCGGTACTCTTCTATTTCCGCGTTGGGGTTCTTGTTCTTGCGAAACAGCACTTGAGGTTCCCTTCGCTCGCTCCCTTGACCGCTGCCCCTTAAGCCGATACCTCGGTGCGCTCACCCGCGAGGATCTCGACCCCCTGACCGCGGTACGAGTCCTTGGCCTCGGCGTCGACCGTCCGCCAGATCAGGAACTGCTTGCGGATGACGTTCATGAAGCGCTGGTTGACCCGCCGCCAGGAGGCATCCTCGCCGCTGAGGCGGCGGATGTCCAGCGATATCGAGTAGATGTTGTGCTCGGATTCCGGGTTGGCCCGGATGACGACGTGCTGACTCACCCCGAGGTCGAAGGGCGCCAGCCAGATGTTCATGTCGATCGAGTAACCTTCGCCGTGCTCAGAGTCGAAACGCCGCAGGCTGGCCCCGTCGGTGTAGAAGGTGCCGATCGACTCTTCGCTGTACGAGTCGAAGTAGCCGATAAGGAATACGCTGAGCCCGATGACGTCGTGCCCACTGACCGTGAACGGAAACTCGAAATGCCACTCGTCCCCCGACGGCGGCGGCAGTCGCCACTTGCGGGTGACGTCGGGTACCGCCATCTGCGAGGCCTTGCGTGCCGGATACGCCGTCGACAGCATGACCACGGCCATCACCAGGATGCAGGACATCACCGCGGACAGCGACGAGTAGTTGAGGGTGAAGCCGGCGACCAGATCGAACTTGATCAGCGTCGTCGCCGTGATCTGTCCGGCGAGGTATCCTGCGACCACTCCGAGGACGGCGTACACGCAGGACTCGGCCATGAACAGCCAGGATATGTGGGCCGGGGCAAGCCCGACCGACGAGTAGACGCCGATCTCGCGGAAGCGCTCGTACACGCTCCCCATCATCGTGTTCAGCACGATCAGGGCGGCGATCAGGATCGGAATGAACAGGTTGGCCATACCCGAAAGGGAGGTCATGCCGAGCGAGCTGTAGATGGAGACGCGGACGTACTCGTCACCCTCTTCCTGAACTCCGGCGAAAAGGGTGACCGCGAGCCGCGACAGGAACTCCTCGATCTCGCGCCGCACGGACACGTCCTCGTCCTCGAAGCGCACCGCCACCGACTGCAGCGGGTTACCGCTGCCGATGTTGCGCAAAGTGTTGTAGGGAACGATCAGGGTGTTGGCCGGCTCGAGGTGGACGAACGGCTTGATAACGACCTTGGCGTCCTCGAGGCCCTCCTTCTCCCGCTTTTCCTCCTCCGCCATCTCCTGCACCGCCTGGCCGCCGGTGACGGCGAAGTCGGCCGGCGTCATCATCTCGTCGTCGAGATCCTTCAGCTGTTTCATCTTCTTCGAGCTGATCACTCCGACGATCCTGAACTGATCGCCGAACACCCGGATCTCGACCCCCTCGCCGACATTTACCGCGGCGAGGTCGATGTCGAGCTTGTCCTGCGTCGTCCCGATCATGTCGTTGGGAATGATGCAGACCTTTTCCTCCCCGGGCCGGAACCAGCGCCCCGCTATCAGGGCGCGGTCGAGGCCGGTGATCTCGCTCTCATGCGGCGTCAGGCCGAGCACCCCGAGGGCGTTATGCCTGCCGACGCCGCGCTTCATCTTGATGTGGGCCTTGGTCTTGTTGTCGTACCAACTGCGCGGCGCAACCACGGCGCGGTCGCCGAAGTGGCTCAGGGCATACTCGTACACCGACTCCTCGAGAGGGGTCCAGGCCTTGCTGCGGATCATGATCCCCTCGTAGAGGCCCTCGTTGTCGCGCTCGATCTGATTGAAGCGCAACGACGTCTGGATCGACGTGAAGGAGAGCACCGTGAAGGTCAGCAGCAGCAGGGTCGTGAAGGTGAGCACAGTTCGCAGCTTGCGCCGCTTCATGTTGGAGATGCCGAGCAGGAAGGCGGTCAGGGAGGCGCTGGAACGGGATACGTCGGTGTCGTGAATCACCGCCACCTCGGTGCGCAGCTTTTTCATCTGCTCGTTGAAGCGGCCCGAGATGAGCCAGATGACGAGCACCGCCAGCGTCAGGATCACGAAGGCGAGCAGGATCACGAAGGGATTGGAGAGCTGGAACGCCGGGTGCACCACCGACAGGATGATCCAGATGACGAGGAAGATGCTCCCGAATCCCAGGATCTGATTCTTGATCGTCGCCGCGGTGATCAGCAGGCGCTCGGCGAAGTAGGCGCAGGGCAGGACCAGGGCCATGAAGAAAATGATGCCCCGGATGACGTCGTTCTGCGTCGACTTGACGTCGGGATAGGCGCGCGACTCCAGGCCGATGGCGGCGCGCGTGTACTTGACGAATTCTCCCCACTCCTTCGATGCCAGTGCCAGCTCCGCCTTTTCGAGCTCCTCCTCGGCGCGATCGTGCAGGGCGTTGAGGCGCTGGTTCTCGATGGCGAAGCTCTTGAGCTCCCGCATGCGGGCCTCGTCGAGAGTCCACATGTCCCTGGCGGAGCGGTACGAGGTGCGCGCGAACGAGGTCCCTGGCTGGATCGCGAACCCGGCGCCGAGGGCGCGGTCCATGTCGTCGGCCGACTCGGAGTTGAGCAGCAGGGAACGGAACCCGAGGATGCTGGCGCCGAAGCCGAGCTTGATGATGGTCCCGGGGCGGGCGAACAGCACCCCCACCGGCTCGCCCCTGGCGGAGGGGCCCTCTCCGATGGTGTACCCGTACTCGACCGGCGTCGTGTTGGTTTCGTCGAAGATCGTCACCTGCGAAAGCTTGGTGAGGTAGCGCGGGTCGACGATGTCGTAGAAGTTGAACGACTCGCACGGAAACAGCACCACCATCCACTGCTTGTCGCGCCAGTCCATGGAGATCTTCATCGGGTAGGACCCGTCCCCCTGCTCGCCGCGGTCCGGCGCGTAGGTGACGCTGCCGGTGGCCGGGTCCATGAAGTACCCCTCGATCTGCACGGAGTTGACGCGGATGCGGTTGTCGTAGAAGGCGCCGTCGGAGTCGACCACCTCGAAGTGTTCTCCCCGCACCCCCTTGTAGGACTTCTTCTTGCCGTTGCGGACAGAGGCTACCGCCCCGGGCCGCGCCAGGTCGGGAACGATGCTGCGCCTCGGGAAGACCATCGTCCTGCCCTTCAGGGTGCGCATGGTGTCCTTCAGGCGCATCTTGAAATCGGGAAACAGCTCCGGGTCCTCGAAGGCCATGTGAAACATCCCGGCCAGCGCCCTGATCTGGCGCGCCAGGTTCTCGTGGTTGACCTCGGAGGCGCGGTCGAGCGGGGTGTCGACGAGAAAGCGGGCGTCGTTCACGGTGACGAAGGCCAGGGCCGGCGTGCCGGTGTCGAGGACGAGCTCGCTGTTCACGGAAATCTCGCCGGGAACGAAGGTCTCCCAGCTCTTGCCGCCCTCCGGGCTGATGCCGTTGACGAGGATGTCGCGGTCGTCGTACCCCAGCTCGCGGCTCAGGACACGGGCGTACGACATGAAGTTCTTGCCGAAGGGGGCGAAGTAGCGCTTGTAGTAGAAGCTCGTGTTGCTGTTCCAGACGCCGAGCTCGTCGGTCTGCGTCGACAGGTCCAGGCTGACGAACAGCTTCACGCCGAGGGAATCGACCTTGGGATTGACCCATTCCTTGTAAAAGGCGAGCCTGAGGTCCTCGTCGTCGGCGAGCTCCGCTTCGAGCTTCTCGAGGCTGGAGAAGGATTCATCGGCGACGAGGAAACGGTCCCCTTCCCGCCGCACCGCGTCCTCCTCTTCGAGGGCGGCCTTCAGGACGGAACGGACCAGGATCGTGTCGTTGTCGGCGATCTCACGGATCAGTCCCTCCTTGCCGTGGAACTCGAGGCTGCCCAGCCGGTAGGTGACTCCCTCCGACTCTATCAAGCCTCTCGCCAGCGCCGCCTCGACGACCCTGCGAACGACCATGCGATCGATGAACGGGTCTTCCTTGCGCAGGTAGCGCTGGATGAAATCGTCTACGCCGCGAAGGGCGAGATGGTGCGCCGACGTTGCCAGAAAGACCACGGTCCGCGAGGGCGGATTGTCGCGGAAGTACCTTGCGAGCTCGAGCAGGGCGGCGATGCCGGCCGCCTGCTCGGCCCCCGGAGCCAGCGCCGGCACCACCGACATGGCGTCGTAGTACGACTCGAGGACGATGGTGTCCTCCTTGAGGAGCGGGTCGTACCCCGGAATGGCGCCGAGGATGTTCCAGGCCGGCCGGCGTTCCCAGTCCATGCGGTATTCGAGGTGCACCGGCAGGGACCCGCCCTCCTCCAGCCGCCCGCGCAGGTTCTCGGCGGCCTCCTTGGCGATCCAGAAGCGCGGCATGTCGAGCGGCATGGTGAGAAATTTCTTCTCCCCCTCGAGATAGACAGTCGAGTCCGGCTCGGCGAAAAGAATCGCCGCGGCGCCGAGGTAGGCACAGTTGAGCCAGTTGTCGCCGGAGTTGAACTCGAGAAGGACGACCGAACCTTCGATCCCGGTGCCGGAGAGCTCGGGGAATTCCCCGGTGCCGCCGTACACGAGCTTCGCGTCGATGCCGCCGTCGGGAAGCGTGGAGGTGCGCACGAGGTTGGGCCACAGTCCGTGAATCGCAAAACGCCCGGCATCCCCTCCGGCGAGCTCGATGAATCCACCCTTCTCTACCGGGATGGAGATGTCGTACGTCTGAAAGGAGATCCCGTCCAGCCCGATGTCGCGAAACTGCTGCTGGATGTAGAGGGCGGCGGCTTCGGCGCCGGGGTACCCGGCGACGCGCGAGCCGAGACCGGAGAGATACTGGACGGTCTCTTCGAGACGCTGCTTCGGGGCCAGCCGCTCGAGCCCCCTGAAATCGACTTCCGCGTACAGGGGCGGGCTCGACCCCAGGATAGCGCTGCCTAGTAAAGCCGTGAGCGCGCTGACGGGTCGTATTCTCATGCGCTTGGGAAGATGGTTTGTCGGAGGCCTTGCGAACGAACGCGGAGGTTGTGGAGCGTTGCCGATCTTTCGGTCAGATGCCGCTCGGGATTCGGATTTCTGCGCCGGCTCAACCGCACAAATAAAGGAGATTAATCCTTTCTGGCAATCGCTAACGAATCCGCAGCCCGTGCCTCCGGCACCGTCAGCTCCAGTCGAGACGGCGCAGCCGGGCGGCGCAGCAGTGGGCGATCATGCCGATCGCTAAGCCGCTGACCAGCCCCGTGAGCATGAACAGCGGCAGGAAGTTGAGCAGGCCGGGGTGATTGAGATAGACACGGGCGATCAGCAGCTGGGTCAGCTGGTGGGTGACCGCTCCGAGAACGCTGAGACCTACCAGACTGAAAAGACCCGGAGCCACCCGTTTGGCCAGGGCCATGGCGGCGACGCTGGCGATTCCCGCCCCGCCGCCGATGGCGAAAGCCGGACTGGCGAAACCGCCGCTGACCAGGCCGCCGGCAAAGATCTTCACCACGGCGACCGCGATGGCCGCCCCGCCCCCGAAGAGGTCGAGGGCGACGACGACGGGCAGGTTCCCGAGCCCCAGCTTCATCCACGGGAGGGGCCGGGGCGCCACGGCCTCCAGCAGGAAGAGGATCAGGCCGGCGCCGGCGAGCAGGCCGAGCCGCGTCAGCTCTCTGGCGGACATCGAGGGCACCCGCTCAGCCGCTGAAGGCGTCGACGCCGCCAGGCCGCCTGGTGGGCCCCTCCCCGCGCAGCAGCAGCACCATCCCGTTCGGCACGCAGGCGGCGATCTCCCCGGGCCGCCCGATCCACCCGGTGAGGACGCAGATCCGGTTGCGGCACCCGGCTTCGGCGAAACGGGCGGCGCCATCGCGGATTTCGATCACCACCTCCCCGCTGCAGCCCTCCAGGACGTGCTTCCCGTCGCTGGCCAGCGGATAGACCGCCACCTCCCTGCCTTCGACCTCGACCAGGGCGAAAGCCGCCTGGACAGCCGGCGGCTGCCGCCACGCCGCCAGCAAGGCCCCGGCGGCGACGGCCAGCATCAGGGCGACGTCCCCGGCGGTCAGTATCCTCCTCAGTTCGAACCAGTCTCGCATACTCGGCAGCTTACCCGGTAATGGCTGTGATCCGCGCTCGGAATAATGTACGGGCGGAGCCTTGCGGTCCATTCCATCTCCTGTGCTCACGGGCGGCGTAACCTGTTGTTCCTGTTCATTATGCGATACTTCCCCCTTTGTCGGGGGACCTCGGTTCGGTATATTGAGGGTCGACGGAAAGATTGAATGAGCGAACTGACCGAAATCGCAAAAACCCCCGAGTCCGCCGGGAACGGGGCCCCGGCCGCGGCGACGCACCGGCTGCGCAGTCTCGACGAGGTCCTCGAAGAGACGAGCGAGCTCGAACTCCAGATGCTGCTGATCGAGGTCGCCTCCATCAACGAGCAGGCGGATTTCGATCTGATCGCGCGCGCCTACCGCTACGCCAGCGACAAGCACGCCGGCCAGACCCGCATGTCGGGGCGCCCTTTCATGCAGCACTGCGTCGAGGTCGCCCGCATCCTCGCGCAGCTCCGCCTCGATTCGACGACGGTGGCCTCCGGGTTGCTGCACGACGTGCTCGAAGACACCTCGGTCACCCTGGAGGAGGTCGCGGGGGAGTTCAGCCCCAAGATCGCCGCCCTCACCGACGGGGTGACCAAGATCGAGCGCTTCCAGTACCAGAGCCGTGAAGCCCGCCAGGCGGAATCGTACCGCAAGATGCTGCTGTCGATGGTCGAGGACCTGCGGGTGATCCTCGTCAAGTTCGCCGACCGGCTGCACAACATGCGCACCCTCGACCACGTCGACGCCGAGCAGCAGAGAAGGATCTCCCGCGAGACCGTCGACGTGTACGCCCCGCTGGCCTACCGGCTCGGTCTCGCCCGCATCAGCCGGGAGCTCGAGGATCTGAGTCTCAAGTACCTCGACGCGGAGATGTACGTCGACATCCGGCGGCAGGTGGCGATGAAGAGGGAGCAGCGCGAGGTCTACATCGAAGAGTTCAAGGCCCCGATCGAGGCCGACCTCGCCAAGACCGGGATCGACGCCGAGATCACCGGCCGGCCGAAGCACTTCTACAGCATCTATAACAAGATGAGGACGCAGGGAACGACCTTCCAGGAGATCTACGACCTCAGCGCCGTGCGCATTCTCGTCGAGTCGGTGCGCGACTGCTACACGACGCTAGGCCTCGTGCACAGCCTGTACGTGCCGATCTCAGACCGTTTCAAGGACTACATCGCCACGCCCAAGACCAACATGTACCAATCCCTGCACACCTCGGTGGTGGGACCGGACGGACGCCCGGTGGAGGTCCAGATCCGCACCCGGGAGATGCACCAGACCGCCGAGATCGGCATCGCCGCTCACTGGCGCTACAAGTCCGGACAGCCGACGGAGGTCGAAAACGACCAGCGCATCGGCTGGCTGCGTCAGGTGCTCGACTGGCAGCGGGAAGCCGCCGACCCGATGGAGTTCCTCGAGAACCTCAAGGTCGAGCTCTACCGGGACGAGATCTACGTGTTCACCCCGGAGGGCGACCTGCTGCAGTTGCCCAGGGGGGCGACGACCATCGATTTCGCCTTCGCCGTGCACACCGACATCGGCCTCCACTGCCTGACGGCGAAGGTCAACGGGCAGATCGTGCCGCTCGGAACCGAGCTCCACAGCGGCGATTCGGTCCAGATCATCAGCTCGCAGCACCAGCACCCTACCAGCAGCTGGCTCGACATGGTCAAGACCGGCAAGGCGCGCCACTGGATCGGCCGCTGGCTGCGCGAGGAGAGGTTCTCCCACGGGGTGCGCCTTGGGCAGGAAATCCTCGAGCGGGAGCTCAAGAAGTACCGCCACTCCGTGCGCAGCGAGTCGCTCGACGAACTCGCCGAAGAGCTGGGGCTGGCCGGCAGCGAGCATCTCTACGCCGCGGTCGGCAGCGGCGAACTGTCGGTGAGCGGAGTCGTCAACCGCCTCGTGCCGAAGCGTCCCAAGCGGCGCATCCGCCCGCTGTTCCGCGACCTGAGCGGGATTCGCATCCAGGGCCTGGACAACATGATGATCCACTTCGGGAAATGCTGCTCCCCGATTCCCGGAGACCGCATCGTCGGCCTGATAACGAAGGGGCGGGGGATCACCGTCCACCGCACCGACTGCCCCAACATGGCCGACGTAGCGGAGGACCCGGACCGCGTCACAGTGATGGAGTGGGACGTCGACGAGGAGCAGTCGTTCCACGTGCAGCTGGGCATCACCGGAACCGACCGCACCTACCTGCTGACGGAGATAACCCGGGTGATCAGCGAGGCCGGCGCCAACATCCGCAGCGCCGCAAGCCACACACGGCTGCACCGGGTCGTGGGGAAGTTCGAGCTCGACGTAACCGACGCGCGCCAGTTGCAGTCGATGATCAAGGGGCTTTCCAAGCTCGAGGGAATCAACGAGGTCACGCGCGTTGACGACCCGGACCTGCCCCCGGCCTGAGGCCGGCTCCAGACCGCCGACGCCACTTCCCCGCACCCGGGCCCTGCTCCTTTCCGCCCCTTCATCAGTCGATACGCGAACCGTGCCACCCGATCCGTTCCTTCCGCACATCCGCAGCATGGAGGGGTACGTCCCTGGCGAGCAGCCCGGAGACGGGGAGTTCCTCAAGCTCAACACGAACGAAAACCCCTATCCGCCGTCGGACCGGGTTATCGCGGCGCTACGGGCGGCCTGCGACGGCAACCTGCAGCGCTATCCCGACCCGGACGCCGTCGCCGTGCTCGCCAAGCTGTCGGAGAGGTTCGGTCTGCCCGCCGAACAGATCGTCATGGGGAACGGCTCGGACGAGCTGCTCAACGCCGCCCTGCGCTGCTTCGCCGGCCCCGGACAGCCGGTGGCGATCCCCTTCCCCACCTACCCCTACTACCAGAAGCTGATCGACCTGCAGAACGCCGTTGCGGTCCGCTGCGACCTCGACGACGACTTCGGGATCCCCGCCGGCTTTCCCCCCGCCGACGCCCGCCTGACCCTGCTGGCCAACCCCAACTCTCCCACGGGGACCGCGGTCGCCCCCGGCGCGGTCGAGGAGATGGCGAGACGCACCCGGGGCGTGCTCCTGGTCGACGAGGCGTACGTCGATTTCTCCGACGGCGGCTGCATCGACCTGGTGGAGCGCTACCCCAACCTCCTGGTGACCCGCACGATGTCGAAGTCGTTCTCGCTGGCCGCCCTGCGCATCGGTTTCTGCTTCGGCCCGCCCGACCTGATCGCCGGAATCCGCAAGGTGCTCGACCACTACAACATGAACGCCCTGTCCCAGGCCGCCGCGGCCCCGGCTCTCGACGCCATCGAGGAGATGCGGGCCAACGCCGCGCGCGTCAGGAGAACGCGGCAGCGGCTGACGGAAGCGCTGCGCGGTCTCGGCTTCCGGGTATGGGACTCGGAGGCCAACTTCGTGCTCGCGCGCATCGAGTCCCCCCCGGCCGAGGAGCTGTACCTGGGCCTCAAGGAGCGCCGCATCCTGGTGCGCTGGTTCAGCGAGCCGCGCCTGCGCGACTGCCTGAGGATATCGGTCGGCACCGACGCGGAAAACGAACGGCTGCTGCGCGAGCTGGCGGAGCAGCTGTAGTCGGGCAGGGCTGTGGCCCCTCGCTTCGGCCACATGGGGCCGGTCGCTTTTCCTGATGGCGCAAAAAAGATTGGAGACAGGTGACGGATCGGCTGGGTAGACTGGTAGACTCCGACAGGTTCCAGCACGGAGTCCTCGCGGTAATCGTGCTCGCCGCCCTGCTGGTCGGGCTGGAAACCTCGCGGGACCTGGTCGAGGCCCACGGAGACCTGTTGCACCGGCTCAACGCACTGGTCCTGGGGATCTTCGCCGTCGAGGCGGCGCTCAAGATCGCCCGCCACGGGAGCCGCTGGTACCGCTACTTCGCCGACCCCTGGAACGTCTTCGACTTCCTGATCGTCGTCGTCTGCTTCCTGCCGGTCGGGGGACCGTACGCCGCGGTGCTGCGGCTGGCGCGGGTGCTGCGCGCCCTGCGGCTGGTGACCGCGGTGCCGAAGCTGCAGCTCCTGGTCGGCTCGCTTCTCAAGTCGATCCCCTCCCTGGGCTATGTCGGCCTGCTGCTCGCGGTGCTGTTCTACGTCTACGCGGTGATGGGAATTTTCCTGTTCCGCGGCAACGACCCCGTCCACTTCCAGGACCTGTCGACGGCCCTGCTCACCCTCTTCCGGGTGGTGACCCTCGAGGACTGGACCGACGTGATGTACATCCAGATGTACGGCAGCGACGCCTACCCGAACTACGGCGACTTCGCCCAGGCCCACCTGCGCGAAGCCTCGCGCGGCCGGCCGCTTCTCGGGGCGGCCTTCTTCGTCTCCTTCGTGCTGCTGGGAACGATGATCATGCTCAACCTGTTCATCGGCGTGATCATCAACTCGATGTCGGAGGCCGAGGCGGAAAAGGAGGCGGAGGAACGGCGCCGGCACCTCGAGCGCGACGGCGAGATCAGCGTCGGCGACGAGATCCGCCTGATAGAGGAGGAGATGGAGAAGCTTTCGCGGCGCCTTGGAGAGCTGCGAAAGCGGGCCGGCGGGAACCGCGGGTAAGGCTATATGTAGTAGCTCGGGACCTGCGGATTCTCCGCCGGCAGCTCCACGAGACTGGCCCAGGCAGGCATTGCCTCGACACCACTACGACCGTTCGACCCGGACCCGGTCGCCCAGCTCGAGATCATCGAGAATCTGCCGCAGCTCCGTCTCCATGTTCTGGGCAAACTGCGAGCCGACGCTGACCGAAAAATCAATACCTACGCTGAGGTCGTCCCCGGACCGCAGCTTGGGCAGGAGTCTGCGCCCCAGGAGATTCCAGACTTCCGAGGGTACGGTCCCGGACAGCCTGAGCGACGTTTTTCGAGTGACCGGACCCGGCGCGGGACCAGTTTCCGTTTGAGACTGTTCCGGAGGCGGTTCCGGACCCGGGCCTGGGGCCGGCCCCGGCTGTGGCGGCGGCGGGTCTCCGGGGGACGTTTTGAGTTGCCTGGCTTTGTCCCTGGTAAGCAGAAAAACACTTGGTTCAAACGCCGCTTCTTCCGGGCCTACCTGCTCGGCGTACCACAGCCGTTCGAAACCGCCGTTCTTGGTACCTGAAGCCAGACCGAAATCCCCCTTCGACACGAACTCGACGATCTGCCGCCGAAGGGTCGCGTCCGGGTCGACCAACCTCGTCAACGAGCTGTCGAGAAAGCTCTGGCGCAAACTTGTGAGGGGCCAAGCCCCGGTCTCTTTGAAAGCCGGCGGCCAGTTTCGGTCGATATAACCGGCACCCACATTCTCGTTGAGCAGGGCCTCGGCCTTCAACGCGCCGATGATCCGCCCGCAGAGCGTCTGGCCAGCGCTGGCATGGCCTGCCCCCAGATCGACGACCTTGAGCCCGTGTCTCTCCTGGGAATCGGCGAGGGCTACGAAGCGGTATCCGGCCCATACCTCCTCCCTGGCCGCTTCCTCGGAATCCCGAACCCGGGCATGGACCTCCGAGCGATCGGCGCGGTCGTATTCGGTGCCGAGGACTCCTTCGGCCACTTCCCGTTCAACCCGCTGCCAAGCGAGCCACAGCTCGGCCTTCTCGCGGAGCTCCCGCCCGGGTTTTCTGGCGCACCAGACCAGCGAGCCCGGGTAGAGGCGTGGAGACTTGCCCCGTTCCTTCGTCCAATCGCCAATGCTCTCGACCACTTGGTCGCCATCCCTCCACTCCGCCTCGGGGTCGAGGACGATAACCGCAAGGCGTGGAGAATCCTGGACCGCGGCGCTGTCCTCCGGGAAGAAGACCACGGGAATGGTTGCCCCGCGTTTGAACTCCCCTTCAACGAGCTTGCGGATGCTAGGCTTGATCTCCGTCTCTTCATCGAGGGAAGCCCGCCGATCGCTGACGACCTTCTTCAACGTCGCCTGATGATGGATGCGATAGCCGTCTGTCCCGACCCTGCGAATGAAGAACCCCGATTTCTCCAGGGCTGTGGCGGCGTTGTCGATGGTGGTTGTGTCGACCTCGGGCTCGCCGAGGGCAAAGCGCAATTCCGGCAGATGAGCCTCCTTGTCCACCTGACCCCCGGAGGACTCGAACAGAATGGTCGTGCCCACCCGGCGATGGATGTCGCGAAGAGCCCCGGTCGCGTCCGCATCCAGAGCCTTCGCATGCGCCATCGGTCCTGCAAGATCGGCTTCTACGGCCACGTCGAGCCGCGTCTCGCCCAGCTGTCCAAGGACCACCGCCCGGAATTCAGCCACGTCCAGGGGAGCCGATCCCAGGGTGATCAGCGGCTCGGTTCGCGCCTTTCCGAATTGCTCGCGGGCGGCCCATGAGATCCATTGCGCCAGCATGGCCAGTGCTCCACGGGTCTGCTGAAACTGGGGAAGGGCGCGCCACTTGCGTTGGAAAACCGACAGGGTCGCCGGATGCAAGGGATAGCTGGCCTCGAACCGGCCCCTGAGGAATTCCCTTGCCTTGGCCTCCGTCGCCGCGGTGTCGACGGCGAGCCATTCGGCCGGGAGTTGTGGCGTACGCTCAAAGCACCAGTCCGCGTAGGCCTTGCCGACCTTCCTGCGAACGCGCGGGTTGCCGAGATCCTCGAAGAGCCGGCGGCGGACCACCTCGCTGATCTCGGACTCGTCGTTGGCGATCAGATCGCGGGCGACGCGTCGGACCACCTTGGTTATCCGTTCCTGCCACTGCTGGTCCCAGTCGGTCATTTCGACCTGACTGCGAGGAAGGCTGATGACCGCGGCGGCCCGGGTGGTACCGGTGACGGCGACGGTCAGGTTCTGCAGAAAAGCGTGGAAGCTCTCGGCCATGACTCGGTGGCGGTTGACGAAGTTGAGCACCTCGTCGAAGAGCAGCAGCACCGGGGCCTGCGCCGCAGCGCACACCTTGGCCAACGCCTCGGTTCCCGGGGGGGTGGTCCGCGCCGCGGATCCCAGGGCGGCGACGCCGTCGTCGCCTGCCAGCTGCCGGGCCAGATCGATCCAGGGGGTTTCCCGGCCCTCGGACGGGTCCCAGGCATTGCCCACGAATACCCCGACCCTGGCGGCGGGGGCTTCCGCCATCCCGGCCTCCTTCAGGAGATCGGCCACCCCGGAGTATTTGGAGGCGTCTGCGCCGGCCTGTGCCAGGTGGTAGAGCGCGGTAAGGGTATGCGTCTTGCCGCCGCCGAACTGGGTGATCAGCGTCAGGACCGGTGCCGTGTTCCCGGACTCGCCGGCGAGGCGCCGGAGCACCATGCCGGCGTGCTCCTTCAACGCCCGCGTGAAACAGGTGCGCGAAAAGAACTGGGCCGGGTCGCTGTAGTCTTCGGGCGCGGTTCTGGAGAGCACCTGTTCGAGGGCGATGGCGAACTCGTCCGGGCTGAACGAGCGGCCCTCGCGCACTTCCTTGCGAAGGGTCACAACCTTGTACCAGGGATCGAGGGCCATTTCAGCTCCTGTCTCTTTTCTCGTTTCTCGATTTCATCCGGGGAGCCATCTCATTACTCCAGCTCAAGTCCCGGTCCAGGCGGGGGGAGGCCACGCACCTATTTCCTTCCCCATGGAACGGACCAGGAATCCGAATGAATCGGAGAGCTTTCGAAAAGATCTGCAACCGCGGTAGGCATCGGCCAACGAAAACGTCGCGCTGAACGCCGGTTGGTCGGTGCGCTCAAGGTAGCTCGTGCCAATGGTCATCCGGGTTTCCAGTTGCGCTTTGGCGTCACGAGGTCCTTCCGGGGCCGGATGAGGCTCGGCGTCGCCCCTGATCCCGCGATATCCTCGCAACGATTCAATCGCGGCCAGAAACCAGGCCTCGTACTCCCGATGTGCGATGACGATTCCACAGGGCACGCGGCCAGCCGCTGCTGTAGCCCAGGCCTGTATGGTTGGTCCCAACTCCGCCGGGCAATCGGAGTTGCCGTCGAACAGAATGAGACTGCCGCCACAGTCCGGTTGCAGCAGGGCGAGCCGAACAGCCAGCTCGACCTCGGCCTTTTCCACAAGCTGATTACGTCGTCTTCGGATCGGCCGTCCGATGCCGACCTCCCAGGCTTGAGCTTCTTCGACCAAACGACGCAGCAGTACCGGGAACGCGGCAACGTCCCCGTGGCCTTCGACGATCGGCTGAATCACCACCACGGGAGGTCCTCCACGAACAACTCGTTCTTGTTCGGATCCTGACTGAACAGCTCTTCGGGCGTCAAAGCGTTCGAGCGGAGCAGTTCTCCCGCGCCCATCAGATGCTCGCCAAGGGCGGCACGCGTTGCCGGTGAAACTTGACAGATACGGGTCCCTCCCTGGTCCCAGTCGGCAATCCGGAGGTGGCGATCCTCGATCCACTCCGCATCGAGGATGTCGGGGCTGTGCGTCGTCACCACGACCTGCATGGACCGGCCCGCGTGTCGCAACAGGTCGAGGACCGAGCCGAGGGCCCCCGGATGTATCGTGGCCTCCGGTTCCTCGATTACGAGGAGCGAAGGGGCCGGATGTTGAAAGACGGCGGCGAGCAGCCCCACCACACGCAGCGTGCCGTCGGACATGTTGTACGCTTCGAACTTCACCGGCTCCGACTTCCCCCAGTCCTGGGCGAACTCCAGCGTCAGCATGTTGCCTAGTTTCTTGGTCTGGAGGCCGACGGTCCCGGGGACAATGGTTTCAAGAAGCTCCAGGATTCGCTTCCAAGCGTCGGGAGATCCTCGTTGGATCTCGCGCATTACGCTCGCGGCATTGCTGCCGTCCGAACGCAGGCGCACACCACCGTCCGGATCCTGCATCTCCCTGAGAACTACCGGCTCGATCCTGTATACACACATTTCGGACAGGAATCGCGAAACCGCCTGAAAGCGCGAGTCCCCCCCGACCAGAGGCAGGGCCAGGGCATTCGGTTCCATGACCGGCTCCAGGGAATCGGTGGTACTTGCCCAACTGGTTCTGTCATTTTTCGGGGACGTGGAGCGGTCGAACCAATCCCCCCTTCCGTCAGCCCTCCATACGGCACATTGCTCGCGCACGACCTCGAAGCCGTAGCCCCTCAAGGCGCGCAGTTCAAATCCGTACCGAGCCTGGGTGATATCCCTGTCCGGGTTTTTCAACACCACCGTAAGACCCAGGTTCGACGGACGGCCCCTGGCGGAGCTTCGATAGCCAACCGTGGAAAATCCCCCGCGATGTTCGAGAACGGCCTGCAGTGGGGAGGCCATTGCCTCCGCGAGAAAGGCGAAGGCATCGGCGAAATTGCTCTTGCCCGAGCCGTTCTGACCGACGAGAAAGGTCGGATTGTCGAATTCCACCTGCTCCGAAGGAAGGCTGCGGAAACGCTGCATTACCAGCCGGCTGAGGACGGGTTCGGCCATGGAAATGGTTACCGCGGCACCGCCAGCAGCATGGCGTCGAGAAGCCGCTTCTCTTCGCAGCCGCGCGGGTACAGGGCGGATAGCGCGTTGGCGAGCCGCAGGAAGCCGGGGCCGCGCTCCTGCTCGGCGCCGATCAGCGACCGCAGGGCGTTTGCGTGGCCGCTGGACTGGAGCAGCATGGCCTGGTGAATGCGGTCGAGGGTGGTGTCGCCGGACCCTTCCTCCCCGGCTCCGTATTCGGGCCTCCTCTCCCTCACCAAAAGAGCCGCGTCTTCCGCCCGGTCGGAGAATAGCTCCTGCTGTAGCGGCTCCCTGCGACCAGCGGACTCCTCCAGCCTATCGGCGCCGGACGCAGCCCCTTCTTCACCAAAAAGCTTCCTTGCCCGCTCGGAAACCGGCAGCAGGCGCACGACCCCCTTTTCCTGGCCGATGATGCGGTCGGTCCAGGTGTCGAGGTCAATGCCCATGGGCTGGGCGAAGCGGCGCACTACGTCGAAGGGGAGCGCAAATCCCGTGGCTGCTACCTTGGCGACGGCTTCTTCGTCGGCCTCGTCGTCTTGTTCCTGATTCTCTGCAACAGGGGCCGTGCTCTGGAGCGTCCACAGGAAGAGCGCGGTCAGGCGGGCGTCTTCTTCCAGCGCGCCGGACAGGCCGTTGCGGGCTTGCGCCTCTGCAGTGCCGAGTACCCGTTGCAGCGCGGCGCGGCCGACTACTTCCCAGACTTTCTCCAGGTAATCGGGCAGGCCGATTATATCGCCCTCGGCGGTTTCGACGGCGCGGTAGCGGCTGAAGATTTCGAGCGCCGGGCCGATGCAGGCGAAGACCAGATCGGCACCGCGGATGCCTTCGGTCTGCAAGCGCTCGATCCAGTCAGCGACGCGGATCGGCAGTTCGCGCAGGACATCGGCCCAGTCGCCGATAGGGGCGTCCTCGGGACGCGGGCGGCAGATGAGGTGGACGCTGGTGGCAAGGGCGGCGGAATCGCGGGCGCGGAGACGCGACACCCTCTCGGTGGCGATTGGCCAAGAGCCGGTGATCGTCCAACCTCCGCGAATCATGCCGGAGAGCAGCGCTTCCCAGCCCTCAGTAGTTTTGTGAGCGAAGACGACCGAGCCGATGCCGTCTTCGTTGAGCACACGACGGCCCTCGGCGAAGGCTTTCGCCATAGTCTCCTCAAACCAATCGCGGTCCTTGGGTTTACCTTCATCCTGTTTAGTCTCGTCTTGCACCGCCTCAGCAGTCTTCGGCGAGAGTGGATTGTCCGAGTCGAAAGGATCGCGTAACAGCGGGTGATCTGGCAGCCCACGCTTGAACCATACAAGAAAGAAATCGGAAAGATCGGCGTAGGGAACTGCGTCGTAGTAGGGTGGGTCGGTGAACCAGATCATAGCAGTTTGATCAGGTAAGGGGTGGTCGGTGGCGTCGGCCGGTTGGATTGCTCCGACTTGAGCGCCTTCAATCACTGTGGCTTTCACGTTACGAGTTATATTTTCTAGTGTCTGTTCAATTGAAGCAGATGAGTCGCTTAGGATATTGCTTTCTCCGAAGTCCCAACCTATTGGAATCGCATTGCCCTTAAAGAGTTGATTAGGGCATTCGACGCCGAGGCTCCAATTCACAAGGCTGTTGCACCGGTCAGCCAGTTTCGTGCAGAGCATTGCCAGAAGCCCTTTGAACGATTTATCTATCGCTATTAACGAAATAGCCTCGCTCAGAATGGTAAAAGCCACTTTCTGCCGCGCCGTAAACAAGTTGCCCCATTGGAGCATCCCGTAGCGTTGTACACGGAAGCCCAATGTACCAATCGGCGGCAACGGCTCATCCGGCACCGGGCAAAGCCCCTGTTTCCCGCCCCTCTCCCATTCCTCCAGAATCCGCGCTACCCGCTCCTGAGCCCTTCGCACCGCCGTGTAGTCCGCACCCGTAGGCATCCGATAGTGCCGCCCCACCTGCCCAGGCTTGAGCGTCACCACCGCCGTCATCCGCGCCCCACCCGTCCGCCGCCCGTCCGCGTCGAAAATCACATCCGCGCCGCCCCGTTGGGCCGCAAGCTGCGCCCGTACCCGCTCCGGCGGCAGCACTGCGCCACAGCACAGACAAGTCGCTCGCGCTCGCGTCACCGTGCCGCCGTGCACCTCTCTATCCGCCTCCGGCTCGAACACCTCAAACTCGACGCTCGGTGGCTCCCCTTCGCACCGCTCGACTCGATGCCGCAATGCCCGCTTGCGCTTGGCCTTCTTGCACAGCCAGAACGAACGCATCAGCGGAATCTCCGCGCCGCAGTTGGGCGCTTCGCAGCGCACCGTGCGCGCCCACAAATAGGCAATCGGCGTCGCCCCGTCCGGGTCCTTGGGATACAGATCGGCCAGCTCCTGCTCCGCCTGCCGCTTGATTTCGCCGCCGACCCGGCGCAGTTCCTCGGGCAGCCCGGCCCCGTGCCGCGGGATGTCCTCCAGCATCACCTTGAGAATCAGGCACGCCACCGGATTCAGATCGCTGGCGAACGCCTCGCAGCCCAGCCGCAACGCCTCCAGCGGAATTGAGCCTCCGCCCGCAAACGGGTCCACCACGAGGGGCGTCTCCTCGCCGTGCGCCGCCTTCACCAGGTTGCGCCCCACCCGCAGATAGACCGGATGCGCCGCCATGTCCCAGTTTGCGAAGTTGGCGATGAACCAGAGCAACGCCTTGCGCAGGTCTGCGTCATCCACCGGCGGCTGTCGCACCTCCCGCAGGATCTCCCGTGCCTGCCGCTTGAACGCCACGGGGCATTTCGGGTCGCAAGGATCCGGCAGCAACAGCGCCAGCAACACCGCCCGCGACGAGGCCAACGGCCGCCGCGCCCACCACAGGTGCAGCGTGCTCGGATGTCCGTGCCGAATGGACTTCTCCCTCGCCGCGTGCCTGGAAACCTCGGCAATGGGAAAGTCCACCTCGGCGAGTCGCTTGCATTCTCTGGGAATCATTGAGAACAACACACTCGTCTGCACATAACTCGAAAAAATCGCCAAATATCTTCCATGATCTACCTGAGCGTTAGCCTTTCGAAGTATTCGTGTAATTTGTTTGGCTTGCCGTACTGCTTAACATCTGGATCCGTGAGCAATCTGAGAATCACAACTCTTGCGGCAATTCGAATCTCATCGCGCTCATCCTCTGTTACCTCGTAATGACCGCTGTGAACGATCTTCGACCGGACGTCATATAGTTTTTTTGTTATCTTAGCCAATTCCAGCCTCTGATCCATATCCTCTCCACATAGCCGCGCGACACGCTGAGACAGGCGATACCTTAGTTCGTCCTTCTCCGTCGGCAGGACCAGGCATTCTAAAGAAATCGCAAACAGCAGAAATGTCTCCTCCCGTGTCCTTGCTACAGTTGCTCTTCCTGCCCAACGGACAGCTGTCAGCAGCAATTCCTCTACTTCATTCCTGCTTTCTTCGAGTAAAGACTCCACGCGGTCAAACGCACCGCGAACCTTCCCCTCAGCACTTTCGCGAACCTCACCAATAGAAAAAATCCCTACCGGCCTGTCGTCAGAATAATCGGTGTACATATTTCCACTGTCAGCGACGGCCAAACGCGCAACCCCACTGGGCGATTCTTGATTGGTGGGCAAGTAGAGCGATCCATGATAACCAGGAATCGTGTCCGAGAAGAAGTTCAGACATTCGATAATGGCACGAATCTTGCGCTCGGCTAGAGACAGGGCCGCCTTCGCATCGCGTGCGCTGACTTTCATGACTGCAGTTGAGCGATCTAATAGACGGTCTGGTAATAGATCGATGAACCCCTCTAATTGCCCGATTAAGTGTTTCCTTTGGCCTGCTTCCTTGAGGTTCTGAATCTGCTCTGCTCCAAATACAACGAAGCGAACGCCCCCAAAACAGGCGGGTAGGGAATCAAGGTCCAAGCCCCCAACCTCAATCCAACACTCATACTCCTCAGATGGATTCGCCAGAAATGTCTGCAACTTCCTCAGCGCGTGATCCAACCGCATTGACAGATCCTGATCGCGGCGCTTGGGAATATCGACAACTTCGAAAACGGCGGTCCTAAGCGCCGAATCAATGGCTGACTCTGAAAGATCTTCGTCAGGGGCGAACTTATTCAACAGTTTCTGACGAACTTCCCTGTATTCTGCCAGTGTCTCCGGCTCCAGGAACATCGATCCTTCGCCCCTTTGCGACCACAAATAACTCCTTGGAACGCCTCGGTAAGGAGATGCGTTGTTCACGAGATCGCTTAGGAAACGCCTCACGAAGGTTAAGTCCTGGTTATTTGACGAGCCGCTCTGCATGCGAAGCTACTTTTTACTGGACCACTTTAGTCAATTGCTGAACCATGACCCGCGTAACTAAGGCGAGAGTGAGTTGGGCTGCCCTTTCGAGAAGGGGAAGACGCAGGGTTCAACCTGATCCCCCCCATCGGCTTTGCACGTACTTGACGGCTTCGTCCACAGGAAGCGCCCTGGTCCCGTTGCCGGTACGCAAATAGAAGACGGCTTCGTTCTGATGGTCCACGTAGATCGCGTGGTCGCTCGGCTCGGCGGTGATCTGGCAGATGTCCTCGCCGTCGATCTCGTGGAAGTTGACCGTCAGGAAAGCCGAGGAGGCGGCCTCGCCTAGATTGCGGACCACCAGTCCCTGCAGGTGCAGCTCGAATACGTCACGGGGCCGTTTCTCGACACCGTCACGGTCGCGCTTCTTGAGCGTGCGGTAGTCGGCACCGAGTCCGACAGCCCCGCCGGCGTCGTCGACTCCGACCAGAAGCGTGCCACCCTGCGCGTTCAGAAATCCTGCCAGGGTCTTGACGACCAGGTGTTCGATATCCTTGCTGATTCGCTCTTCCCTCAGGTCCCAGCGCAGGCTCGATTTGAACTCCAGGTTCTCACCTTCGTCCTCCGCCATCAGGCGCCGAACGCCATCCTCGTCAACGGCACCGGGCTCGATCTCGGGAATCCAGCTTGCAATGAATTCGTTCATCGCCTCCGCCAACAGGCGCCGGCGAGCAGCCAGAAAATCGAGGAAGCGTTCGGGCTTCCAGAGCTCCCGGTCCATGGGAACCGACTGCGCCTTCAACGCGCCCGGCTGATTCTCCTGCACCTCCGGCAGATACTCCTCGGGCGAGGCATTCCGGTACTGCTGAGGCGGTTTCTGCCCCAGGAAGGCCCGGTTGGCCACCGCCCTGGTCCGCTCCTGGTCTTTGAATCCGGCCGCTTTCATCAGGTTTCTCGAAAAGATCAGGTGGCGCTCCTCGCCCTCGCTCCGCCCCACCGCAGGGTCGTAGATGCGGATGCCGGTGAACCAGTCCCTGGCGTCGCGTGCGCGGGCGACGACGCGGCTGAGGAGCACCACCGCTGAGTTGATGCGCGCCCGGTCGAGATCCGACGCCTCCAGAGTGACCCGGCCGCGTTCTCGCAGGATGGCAGCCTCAAGCTCGTGAGTCGGATCGAGGTCGCGTCCGGCCACCAGTGCGACGTCCTGCTGGAGCTTGGTTTCGCTGGCCCCTGAATAGCGCGCCCACAGACCGGCCAGATGGAGCCAAGGGATGAAGCGGCGCTTGATGGCGTCGGTCGGAAACCGCCCACCCTGCCCCACCAGGTAGATTGTGGCCGGAACGAGGACGTTGTTGGTCGGCAGGTCGTCGAGACCTGCGATGAAGGTCTCGTGCCGAAGAATCCCCACCAGGTGCTCGAACGCCGGCTGCATCCTTTCCCATGCGGACTTCAAGGTCTCTGCGGGAGTCCTCATGAAGGAGCCCTCGAGCACTATCGAGCCGGTGGCCACCCCTGCCAGGCAGCGCACCAGAAAATTGAGATCTACCTCGAAGCCGAGCTTCCCCATCTCCGTGCTGAAGACTCGCAATTCCGCCCGCGCCTCCGGCCAGATGCTGCAGACGTGCGCGAGGGCGAGGTCCGCTCTCGTGAGGGGTGTGCCCTTGCTGTTGACCCGGTTGAAGATGTCCACGACCTCCTCAACGGTGAAATCGTCCCCGGACACCTGATCGACCGTGTAGGTGTAGTTGCGGACCTGGTCGAGGCGACTGAGGCGGGAAAGATTCTGCTGAATGAGGGCGCGCCGTTCCTCCTCAAGGGTTTCGAGCCGTTCCAGCAGCCCGGTCAACCCTTCGCGCAGAAATTCGTGGACCTCGATCCAGGCCGGGTTGTTCTCCATGCGCAACTTCTGCCAAAACATGAACTCCTCGGTCTGGATGTTGAAGTAGAGGTCGAAGAACAGGGATTCCCCTTCGTAGAACAGCGGTGCCTCCCCTCTGAACAGCACGTAGAGGGTCGTCAGGCGCTGCTGCCCATCGAGCAGCAACAGGGAATGCCCGGTCAGACGGCGCCTCGGTGCCGCGAACCAGGGACGGCTTGTAGGTGCGCCAGATCAGCAGGTGTCCGGTGGGGTGCTTCCGATAGAGCGACTGCATCAGCCCCCGCACCTGGTCTCGATTCCAGACATAGCCGCGCTGAAACTCGGGGAGCAGGATTTCACCGCGGCCGATCTGGCTCAACAGGTCCTGAATCGATCTCACTTCATGCATTGTACAATTCCTCGGATGCTTATCGAAGCCTCAATCGACTCTTCGGGAATGACGCGATCTTCAGGCCGCGCCTTTCGGCTCCGGGTGACCATGGATGCCAATTGGGACCAGCCGAGGGAGAATCGGTCTTTCGAGCAGGACAATTGCGTTCCATTACACTGGGCTACGCTCCTTCCACAAGCGCACGGTGAAGCGGTGCTCCTCCTCGATCAGATCGGGCTCGGTCCCGTTGTGGGCGCGCATTCCGGGGATGATCTTTTTCCGCACCCCCATGCCGCTGGGATCGACGTATCCATAATCGCGCATCACGTTTACCAGCGTCTGGTTTCGCGCGTGGCGCGCGCCGGAGGCAATTTTCTCGGGCGTCAGCATATGGGGCAGGTTCCCGGGACTTACGACTTCCAGGCGATTCGTGAAGATGGCCAACATAACCTCCGCACCTGCGATGCCGTAGTCGCGGTGGACGAGGGCGTTCCCTACGGCTTCCCTGATCACGCTCTCCGGATATTCCAAGGCATTGATTTCCCGGCGCCTTCCAAGCCCGCCGTCGTCGTATTTCGCCGCACGAAATCCCAAGCCTGATCGACCAGCCCTGACTCCATCAGGGAACCGTCTCGACCACGCAGTGGAATCAGTGGTCCTTTCAGGTCCTCATCGGCACGGAAAGTATTATCCGGGTTCTCGCCGAAATAGCAGATGGCCCGGATGCCTGATTGAGGAAGGAACCGCTTGGGATTCTTCCCGAACAGCAGCATCCCGTCCATGGTTACGGCCGTCCACTCCGGGGAGATCGCGGCCAGTCTCAGGTTCAAGAGCCACTCCTCGACCTGGTTATCTCCTGGAACATCGCCACCCAAGAATTTTCCCGATGCGTTGGGCCCTACGAGAAACACGCGGCCCTCTATGGCGACCTCGATGTCGGCGAAGTTTTTCCAATTGCGCAGGCGCAGTCTCCGGATCTTCAGGTCACTCATCGCTTCATCTCACTTTGGGGATTTGTCCCGAACCTCCATCGGCTGCTTCAGGGCATTCACGCTCAGGTAGTAGTGTTCCACCTTGGAAAACTCCCGCCAAGGGAAGCGCGCTGGATCACCTATCGGCTTCTGAAGCTCAGGTGCGCTGGCGCAGTTGGTCACCACGTAGAGCCAGTAACAGTCGCGCCGGTCCTCCCCTACCCGGCGCTCGTTCGGCGTCAGCAGGATGCTTCCGGTGGCGCCGGCGAGCCCCTTCACCTCGATGAGCCGCAGCTCCCCGGACTGTAGATCGAGGCTGGTCAGGTCGTACCCGAGGTCCTTCTCATGGACATCCTCAACCTGGCGGCCCTGCGCGGTCTCGTGTTCGATGACCACCTTCATCGCCGTCATTTCGGTTTCGGGATGCGGGCGCAAGCCCCGGACGTCCAGAGTGTCGCTTTCGGGATGAGGAAGAACGAGGGCGCTGGCGAGTCGCTCTACTCCCTGAAGGGTCACGGCTCGCTGCCGCTTGAGCTCCTCGCGCCGTCGCTCGCGACGCTCCCACACCTCCGCGTGGCGGGTTTCGGCCTGCGCCAGACGCCCCTCGGCCCCCGTTACCCCCTCGTCCACCTCTTCATCAGCCCGGCCGATCTCGTCGTCCGCCCGTTGCAGCACCTCCTTCAACGACATTTCGACGTGCTCGGCAATGCGGTCGACCTCGGCAAACCGCTCGTTGCGCACCTCGTCGATGAACGGGATCAGGGCATGTTCGTTCAGCCAGGCGGTGGCTTCCGGAAGCGAGGCCGCAGCGGGCAGGAAATCCGGCGCTGCGGTGGGAATCAGGTTGCCAAGGATATCCGGCTCGCGGAGACAGGGTGAGACCCCTTCCGCCAATTCCACGGTGAACAGCCGTTCGTGGATGATCTGTCCGAGACCGTCGACGACCTTCGCTCTGTAGAAGTCGAGGCGGGCGGGAGTTTCGTGGGATAGTGAACGGAAGCATGCCCCACGGGCACAGGCGTCTCGGCCGAGATCGAGGCTGTGGCGGCGCAGGGCTTCGAACAGCGGATGTCCGGGGGTCACCCATTCGAGGTGGTGCTCCTCCGCGGTGTCCCGGTCCGTCGAAAGGCGCGGATAGCGAACCGCAAGCTCCGGGAGCTTCCAGTCCGGCATGCGCTCGTATTTTTTCAACCCGGGCGGCACGCGAGCCGGGTCGAACGTATGCGCCAGGTTTCTGACCGGTTTCAGGACCAGGCCCGAAAACTGCGCGCATTCCTTGATGAACCGCGCGATGGTCTCGGGCACGAGGCGCCTTTCCTGGGCCCGCGCGCGGCGCTCGATGAGCATGTCGAGATTGAGCTTCTTGGCGGCCAACCCCTCCAGCGCCGTCTGGCAGATATTCCGGAAATGACCCTCGTCCACGTCCCTCAGGAGCCGGTCTTCGAAGTCTTCCTCCCCAAGCCTGCCGGCGTAGAAGTCGCGCAGCACGCGCTCCACGTGCGCGGACGGCAGGATCTCGCCCACGACGTTGAATACCGCGTCGTCATCGAGGGCGTCGCGGATCTCCTGGAGTTTGTCCAGCAGCCGCTGCAGGACCCGCCCCTCGATGGTGTTGGTGGCGACGAAGTTGAAGATCAGGCAGTCTAGCCGCTGTCCGTACCGGTGGATGCGCCCCATCCGCTGTTCGAGGCGGTTCGGGTTCCAGGGGATGTCGTAGTTGAAGAGAATGTGGCAGCACTGGAGGTTGATTCCTTCGCCGGCCGCCTCGGTAGCGACCAGGACCTGTATCTCCCCTTCGCGGAACTGCTGCTCGGTGTAGAGCCGGGTACCCGGTTCGTCGCGAGAGCCGGGTCTCATGGCCCCGTGGATGCAGCCGACGCGGAAGCCCCAGGCTTTCAGCTGTTCCATCAGGTGGTCGAGGGTGTCCTTGAACTCGGTGAACAGCAGCAGGCGCTGGTCGGGCCGGTCGAAGAACCCCTCCTCCTGCATGATCCGCCGAAGATGTCGGAGCTTCGCCTGGCTGCCCGAGCCTTCGACTGCTTTCGCCTCCTCGGCCAGCTCCAGCAGCTCGGCGATCTCTTCCCGCACCTGCTCGGCGTTGCCGGCCAGGGTGATCGCTTCCAGCATCCTCTCCAGGCGCTCGCGCTCCGCGTCCTCGAACTCCTCGAGCTCTTCCAGACCGGGAAGATCCGGGGGCGCGGTCCGCACCACTTCCTGGGCCCGCGTAAGGCCGTCCTCCAGGCGCTTTGTCCGGTTCTCCAGCGAACGACGCATGGCATAGGTACTGGAGGCGAGGCGCCTCTGGTACAGGGACATCAGGAAACCGACGGCTCGCGCCCGCGGGTCGTCCCCTTGGGCCGCGGCTCGGGTGCATTGCCGCTTTACGAAGCGGGTGACTGCCTGGTACAGCTCGAACTCGGGGCCATCGATGGCGAAACCGGCGGTACGTGGTATGCGCTTGGTGAATACCGGTTTGGCAATCCAGGTTCCGTCCTCATGGCGCTCCGGGAAATAGACCATCGCCTCCTTGGTGCGTCGCAGGTAGAAGGGGGCGCGCCTCTTGTCCATGGCATCGCGGATCGAGCTTACGTCGGCGTAGGCGTCCCGGTCGAGGAGCTGCAGGAAGAGGCTGAAGTTCTGGGGGTCCCCTTTGTGCGGAGTGGCGGTCAGCAGCAGCACGTTATCGGCGCTGTCCCGCAGCAGTTCTCCCAGCCGGTACCGCTGGCTCTTGTGCGTCTCGTCGCGCGCCGACATGCGGTGGGCCTCGTCGACGATCACCAGATCCCAACGCACCTGAGCCAGTCCGGGAAGGATCTCGGTGCGCTTGGCGAGGTCGAGGGAGGTGATGATCTGCTTTTGCTCCATCCACTGGTTGACGCCGAACTGATCGCGGATGTCGCTGCCTTTCAGCACCAGGAACTTCACCTCGAACTTCTCCTTGAGCTCACGCTGCCATTGGAACGTCAGGTTCGCGGGGCAGACGACGAGGACCCGTTCGATAAGCCCACGAAGCTTGAGTTCGCGAATCAGGAGACCGGCCATGATGGTCTTGCCTGCTCCTGCATCGTCGGCGAGTAGGAAGCGCACGCTTGGCAATTTGAGGAAGTGATCGTAGACCGCTTCGAGCTGGTGGGGCAGAGGATCCACCCGCGAAATGGACAGCCCGAAATAAGGGTCGAATTCGTAGGCGATGCCGAGCGCATATGCCTGCAGACCTAAACGCAGGAGCCGCCCGTCGCCGTCGAAGGAAAATGCGGAGTCGGCGATGGTCAGGTCGGCAATGTCGTCCTCCGTAAGGGTGACCTGACGAAACTGCTCCGACTGCTGGCCGACGAGTCCTGCGACCCAGATTCCGGGACCGTTGGAGCCAACGGTAACCACTCGCATGGGCTCGCTGAACAGCGAGCCGGACAGGGTCTGTCCTTCCCGGATGGCGGTCTCATCACTCAACGGGATACTCCTGTTTCCAGCCATAATGAATTTCTCTGCCCTTCTGGCATGGCTTGCTTGATCCCGTTCAGGAGTGCCGAATCGCTCCCAATACCTGCGGAGGAAGGGGTCCGATTTATATGTAGTAGGTCGGGACCTGCGGGTCCTCCGCCGCCAGCTCCGGGGCCTTGAATTGCCGGCGGTTGCGGAACCTCCGGGGTTCGGTGAAGCCCCAGGCGACCAGACTCCCCCACACCGCAGGGAGGACTGCCGCCGCCGCCACCAGGACCGCTGGCGGAAGGTCGGCCAGGGCGCTCACTCCGCATCCTCTACGGGGGTTGCCCCGTCACCATCCAGGCGGCGGCTGATCCGCGGCGTGCGCCCCTCCCGCTGGTGCATGCTCGCCACCATGTCGCCGAGCAGTCCCGTGGAGAACAGTTGCACTCCGACGATGATCAGCAGGAGCCCGAGAAGCAGCAGCGGCAGCCGGTGCTGTATGGTGCCGGTCTCCGCCCACAGGTAGGTGATGTAGCAGCCGATCAGGGCGCCCGCGGCCGTGGCCGCGAGTCCGAGGCTTCCGAACACGTGCATGGGCGTGGTCATGAAGCGGACCACGAAGGTGATCGAGAGCAGATCGAGGAAACCGTTGAGCAGCCGCCTGCTTCCGAACTTCGACTCCCCGTACATGCGGCGGTGATGGCGCACCGGGATTTCGCCGACGCGGTAGCCGCTCCAGTGGGCGATGGCGGGCAGGTAGCGGTAAAGCTCCCCGTACAGGTAGGGCAGGGAGTCCTCGGCCACCTCGCGGCGGTACGCCTTCAGGCCGCAGTTGAAATCGTGCAGCCTGATGCCGGCGACCATCGAGGTGACGAGATTGAAAAGCCGCGAAGGCAGGGTTTTACTCAGCGGGTCCAGGCGTTTCTTCTTCCAGCCGGTGACGAGGTCCTTGTCGCCGTCGAGGGCGTCCAGAAGGTGTTCGATCTCGTCCGGGTCGTCCTGGAGGTCGGCGTCCATGGTGACGATGACGTCCCCCCGGGCGGCCTTGAAACCGGCCGCCAGGGCCGCGGCCTTGCGGTAGTTGCGCCGGAAGCCCAGGGCGCGGATCCGCGGGTAGCGGCCGCTGAGCTCCCCGATGAGGTCGAACGAGCCGTCGCTGCTGCCGTCGTCGACAAAGACGATCTCCGACGCCCGCGCAATGCGGTCGAGGGCCGCGTTCAGCTTCTGGCACAGCGCCGGCAGGCTCTCGCGCTCATTGTAAACGGGGATCACGACCGAGATTTCCGGCGCCGTGCCGGCCTCTTCCGGGCTCATCTACCGACCTTCCTGTTCGGCACCGGGTTTCCGCCGCCGCCGCCTTTTCCGCACTTGCGTAAATTCATGTTTGAACCGAAATTTCTCTTTAGTGATTCCAGAGGGAAAACACGCTTTTTTGAAGTATCATAAAACTTTAGCATATAAATCTTACATACTAAAGTTTCAGAGTGTCAAAGAGGGGAATCTTATGAAAGACCTTGTCGCGGCACATTCGGCGGTCTCCCTTGGCGTTCGCGAACTCATCGCGGAGGGGCTGTCCCCCGGCAGCCGGAGAACCTACAAACAAGCCCTGTTGAGCTTGGAAAAAGAGATGGGAGAGATTACCGATCATAGTCTTGCCCATTATCTGGATAGGAGATTCCGAGCCGGAATAGCCCCCGGAACCCTGAACATTACCATTAATGCTGTGAGGTTCCGAGCCCGTCTGACGGGGGAGCCTTGTCCTGTCGGTCCCCTCACAGAAAGAACGATTGCCGGAATTCGCCGCAAGGGTCGTGGTATGGGCCGGGGGCAAGTGGAGGGGCTGCAATGGGGGGAAGTTGACGTTCTGGCTACTCTGGCGGCTGACGGCAGCCTGCCGGGGCTCCGGGATGCTGCGCTTCTCGGTGTGGCAAGCGACGCCCTACTGCGCTCAGGGGAGGTGGTCGCCCTTCAGGTTGACGACTTGATATTCCAGCCCAACGGCTCCGCCCTACTGACAATTCGCCATTCGAAAACGGATCAGACAGGGAAGAAAAAACCGTCCATGTTCATTGGGGTGCCTACGGTTACGCGCCTCAAGGCATGGATGGAAGCTGCGAAGATCACTGAGGGGGCAGTCTTCCGTAGAGTTTTCGTGAACCGCAAAAAGCGGAATCCCGACAGCCCCCCCACTGAGACAGTAGGTTCCAAGGGGCTGACCCCTATGGCGGTTCGGGCAATCGTGAAAAAAAGATGTGAGGAGGCAGGCTTCGAGGGGAGATTCTCGGGACATTCGCTCCGAGTTGGGGCTACTCAGAGTCTGGCGGAGAACGGCGCCAGCCTTGTCGAGATGATGGTTTGCGGGCGATGGGAATCACCAATGATGCCTGCCCATTACGCCAAGGGGCAACTTGCCGCAAGGGGCGCAGTCGCCAAATACCGCTACGGGCAGCAATAAAAAGAGCCGCTACCGGGATGTCCGGCAACGGCTCCAGGGCGGAGTGAGCCCGACCATTAAAAGGCTTCACCCCGCAATGAAAAGGCAGGGCACTTGGCCCAAAGTGCCCTGCCTCCGCCCGCAGGACGAAGGACCCTCGACCTTCGCCTCCTGGCTACTCCAATCCCGCCATTCGCAGCGCCTCGTCAATCTCGATGCCGGCCTTTGCCAGTGACGCGGCTGCCCTCGCCTTGCCCATAATGTCGCTGGCAAACAACTTGTCGAAGTTCAACGAGATTTTCGTCTCCAATTTCTCGCTCAATTCGTGTTCGACGATTTTCGCTTGTGGCGCTATGGAAGAGTGCAGAAACTGGCGCCAACATTCTCTTCTACTTGCCCCGTCGCCTCTTTCACTGACCAACCCCAAGGGCACCCCGCAACATTGCAGCAATGAGTGTGCAACATCCTCCCTCAACTCCCGCAATGACTGGGGAGGGTTCGCGCCAAGTCGAACCGGCTGATAATCCTTACGAGGGGCCGTGTTCATTCCTTCCCCGTAGCCGCCGCTTGTCGTCTCGACAAGGGCAGTCTTGCCTTTGAGCGTCTTCAGGGTCTTTCGCAAACCCTCGTATGCGTCAACCTCTTCCCCGTCTACCGCTGCCACCGCTGGATCGCTCGGCAGCGGCAGTAAATTCCCCACAATTCCGCCCGTCTCTTCGCTCAAACGCTTCTCAAGGTTGCCAAGTAGGGTTGAAGAAATGTGCGCCCTTCTCCACGGGGAAGCGCCAAACTCGGGCAATTCTGCTTGATAGCTCCATCGGCAGTGAATGACTTGCCCCGCTGGCGCCCGCTGATAGGTGAAGGTCGAAGAGGGTCCGTATACCGTGCACCGATAGCGCCAGCTCCGCCGGCTAGCACTCCCCGTTACCGCGAAGGAACCTACCGGGAGAAGGTCCAGCCGGCCCCGCTCGACTTGGATCACTGCCAACCCTTCGCCACGTAGAACCAACTCCTGAGCGAGCCATCCGAGAAACTCCGGGGTCAGTGCCCTTGTAAGGGGTGTAGCAGGCTCCACGCTGGCACTTGCGAAGGCACGTCGCCATAATCCCACCGCCGTCTCGAGTGCAGCCACACCACGCACAAGGCCAGCGTCGTCGCTGTCTGCCTGAGATTCGATGTTGTTGAGTAGGATATTGGTATAGCCGTCTACCTCGGTAGACCGCTTCTCTGTTTTTTTACCGGTGAAAGGCCACATTTTTCAAGTGGTCTTCATTTTGGGGGGCAATGGTATTTCTGATTCCTTGCACGTCAAAACCTGCCAGCGGTTCCGGTCTATGTTCTCAATTTCCTTTATTCGGTAGGCTGTAAGCTTTTCCCTTAGCCAATCGTTCAATTTCCATCTTGGATTGAACCGAACCACGAAGACCGCAAAACCCTCTTCCGATTCAATGCTTAAGGTAGAGCGAGAACTGGTTATCTCTTCGAGGTTTTCCGGTTCTTTCCTTGCCCAAACTTTTTTCCACCCCTGGGGGATGTATTCACCCTCTACGGTTGGCGCATGTTCGACAATTTCATTGAGGGAGGTTTTTCGACGGTGCCTTCGAGCTTTTTCAAGATCAGGCATTTTCGATTACGCTTGCGGTATGTTTGCGCCAGGTTGAAAGCAAACCCTTCGCTCCCGAGTTGGTAAAAGCGGTTGAATAGTTGGGGTGTTGGCTGCCGTCTACGTCGAACAAATAGCTGCAATACCTAACCGCTGCCTCCCGCTTTATGGGTTCGGGTGCGCCGGGAGCGTATCGCTGTATTTCCGCACCCGCTACCTCGCAAAGGTCCGTCAATCGCTCGCTTATGGCTGCCTCAAGCGTGTCTGTGGTGTCTGTGATGATGTGAAGGGCAAGGGCGACCTTCTGCACGTCTACAGCCATAGCGCCCTCCTCCGTCGCTCTACGGCGCTTGAATCGCCTTTACGCTTTCGGTGCACGAACGAGACGGCATACAAAACCGCATTATGGACGGTTCGAATCATAACGCTTGGGTTGCCGGGTTCCGGTATGTCTTCGAAGGCATCCGCAACGCCGTCTGTCCGATACATAGGCCGAACACCTAAAGCAAATTGCCCTGAAGCCATTTGCTTCAGAAAGTCATCCGCATAGCTGGTTCCGATCACATCATCGATGTTGATGGCGAGCGAGGTAGGGGAATCGGCGAGTCTGAGACTTCCCGCCTTTTTAGAAGCGAGTATCTGAGACGGCGCCGTGCCAATCTGCGCGATAATCTCTTGTTCCTCATCGTCAATCGAATATGAAAAGGCGCCCGGTGCAATGCGGGATTTACGCACCCTTCCCGAGTTGGCAATCGTTTCCGTCTGGTTGTAAGGGATTTTGCCCGAGATTGCCCTGCCCTTTGCCCGTGCCTCTATTGTCGATTCCTTGAAAGCTGGCCTATCGCATACAGCCAGCCCAGAAAGGTTCGCCATATCAATAACCCTTGTGCCTCCCTCATCATGTTCCGATATGGCCTCAAATTCGACGCTAAGGCCGCGCAGGACGCCCGAAGAAACGAGGGTTAGGGTGTCGCTTGCCTCAGTTGTCGGAGGCAACAGCGCCTCCATTCGCAAGCTTTCCGGGGAATCTCGCAAAAGCAATCCAGCGCCAGTGCGAGCTAATGGGACGCCCCGCTCGTGCTGGCGGTTCAATATTACGTCATTGCAGAGAAGGGAGCCGGGGGCGAACCGTTCAGGTTGCCCCCCGACTACGGCGGTATCGCCATACTTAACGACAGTCCCGAATAAATGGCGCCCGTCCGCGCGAACCTCTGTAAACCGTGTTTCCACTGCCTACGATTGAACCTGAAATTTAAGCAGCTTCCAACCGTTATGTCGTGGCACGTCGAATGCCCACAGAACGTGCATCGTCAGCGCGACCAAACCGGAACCTGCATTGCTGTAGGGATCGCGTATCAACGAGACAGCTTTCCAAACCGGAGCGACGGCGCTACCCATTTTCCGACAGGCAAGGGCAAGCTGGAACTTGGTCGCTACTGCCGGGACGTGAGCAGAGACACGACAACCCCCCGAAATCGCTTTGACGTGTGTCAGAGCGGTCATATCGCTGGCGTTGCCACTGCCAAACTTCGCCGCCATATGCTTGTTTGTTCCCGAACCGATCAAAAGCTTCACGTCGCCATTTTCCAGTGCGTATTTGCCGTCCACACTGCCGGCGATGGCCTCGATGTAGTCAGGCCTTCCGCTTTCCGCTGTTGGATCAGATGGCGCAGTTAAGGGGCCGGAACTTAGGTCGAAAAATCCGCTTACATGTTGTCCGGTTCCATCTCCCGCCAAAATCTCTTTGTCAATTTCCTGAGCAATGGCGCCGCTCAAGTCTTCTCTCAGAGCAGCTTCCATACCTGCGAAAACGGCTGCGTCTTCGATTGCGAGCGTGTATCGCGCCGTCATTCTTTTGGGAGATAAAACCTTGACTTCCCAAGATGCCGCCGTTGCATCGTGCGAGCTATCCTTAGCAATAAGGGCGGGAGTATTTCCAGCACTGAGAACGGGAAATTGTTTCTCGCCAACGCCCACAGACGGAAAGACAACGCCAGACCACAATGCCGCGCCCCTCGCGAAAACTCGCCTCAAGATAGGGTCCTGGTCCTGTCCTACGTCCGAAGGCGCCGAGGTAGTGGCATCTACCCTTTTCTCCGTTTCACGCGGAGCTATTGCCTCAAAAGGAACTTGGAAACTTTCAAGCTTTTCCTCTTGCGCAAATTCCGCTTCGGGACCGTCTGCAATCCTTTCTTCTGTCGCGGCTGCGCCAAGGTAACGACCAAGCTTTAATTTGCCGGCAAGCTCCTGCTTTTCCTTTGCCTTATTGTCGCCTTCGGTTGCCGTTTCCGTCTCGTCAAGCAAAATCGCCGCCCGAAGTTCCGTTTCAAGCTCGGTAAGTCGCCGGGTGTGTCCGTCAAGCTCGATTCTCTCGTCAGAAGACAAATTCTCTTTGGCGAGCAGGGTTGACGCTTTTTCTCTTAGTTCGGATTGACTGACTTGGAGTTTCTGCAATGCTGTCATTTTCAATTTCCTTCATTAGGTTTTGGACGTATTGAGCAAATGGTTTGCAACCTGGGGGAGGCTCCGACTTCATGCGAGCGTGTAATTCGTTGTGGCAAGTTCCGCAAACGCTCAGGAGATTTTCCAAGTTGAAAACCACCTTTGCAATTATCGGAGGAGTCAGCCTGTAAGGAACCGGAATCCGATGATGGACGTGCAGACGCCCGGCTCGATAACAAATCGTGCACCGGTAGCCATCCCGCTTCAATACCTCTTTCCGCAGCCGTTGCCACCTTGCGGTTTTGTAGACTGAATTTTTCACCGGTGCAATCAAACTGCCTCCGCTCGCAGGGGTCGGCGCTGTCTGGCCTTGGCGCCGTGTTTCTCGCATAGGCCAACGGCCATTAACAAGGCGGATAGAATGTCAATTCGAGAATTTTTCCCGCTCTTGTCCAGGGCAGGGTTGCCGGCCTGATCGTAGCGTATCCGGGAGTCTGTTATCGCCTGCGCTGCGAGTAAGTGCGCCTTGAGTTTCAACTTGGAAGTCGTCACCCATTTATCGAAAGCTCGCACATCGAAAGAGCCGTCCGATTTTACTCCCGCTCCGGTCCCTCGAAACACTATGGGGAGCCGGATTTTCGAATCCTCCAACACCTTCTCAATTTCGGCTTGTCGGTAGCGATCCGCTCCCGCACAAACGATCCTCTCTCCTTGCAGAGCGTCCATGCAGTCCAGCAGGAAAGCGCCCGCGTCACAATGCTTCCCTGGATAGGTCGTCAACTCCCCGGCTGTCTGTGCGGCCGCGTAGAGCCTCCCGACGTTATCCGCATCCCCCCTTGCGAGTAGGTCGGGCTCGTCTGGAAAGGCTGCGAACAACTCACACCGTCCATTTTCCCAAACGGCAGCGGCTGCCGTCATCGAGCGGCTGCCGCCAAGGTCGAACCCGAAAAAGCAACGTCCTGTCCGAGGGGGAAGGGAGTCCGTAATACAAACTCGCCAGTCTGAGAGGCTGCAAATTAGCTCCGCTGATTTTTCGACAGGCTCGTTTAAGTCATACAAACGGAAGTCTGTTTCATCGAGTTGAGAGGCTTTTGCTTTCTCGCTCGCAGCCTCCATGTAGGCGAGGCTCTTGATTTTCCCCAAACCGGGATTCGCAGCCTTCCAAGCTTCCCGGTCATCGAGGTTTGCGCCGTCTGTTCCGTAGTAGTGAAAGGCCACCTTCTTCGAGTCCGTAGAGCGATTTTTAAGCTCTGCAAACATCGGCCCGCGACCTTGGACACCTACGGCAATGAAGCGCCCCGAGCGGGCCGAGACAGCTTGATACAGGCTGTTCCACAACTCCCGCTGATTCTCGCCAAGTAGGCCCGCTTCATCTACAACGACCCAATCGCCGCCGCCCGCTTGCCCGGCTGTAGGGCCGGAAGTGAGAAAATGAACCTCCGCTTGATTCAGGTTGGAAATAGCTTTGCCTGCCTGGGGACCGCTGCGAAATGAAAGCAACTGTTCACTTGCCGGCCCGTCATCGAGATAGCCGCTTGCCTCCGCAAGCTCTTTCATATGGCGCCGAACTTCTGCACTGTGGTCGCCAGTGTCTGAAGTCAGCAGGCAACGCCAACTCTCGCGCCCGTGAAGTAGTTGCCACAATAGAGCGGCAGCCAGCATTGAGCTTTTTCCGTTTTTTCGCGCCACACTTAACCCAACCTCTTGCAACCCCGTCCGGTATAAGTCATTAAGGAAGGCCCATTGCCAGCGTTGAAATTGTAGCGGTTTTCCGGCCAGCCTGGGGTGTGACGAAGGGACGCGGAGTGTCTGGACGAACTCCCGGAAGGTTAGAGGCTGCAAAGGCTCTCTACGGGAGCCCATAGCCTCGAAACGCTTGACGGTTTTGTGTTTGTGTTGGTAGAGCCGATTGGCGGCAACTGGTGTCTTACTCATGGTGAAAGGGAAAGGCCATCCACGTTCCCATAGGTATGAAAATCACTTTGGCGCAGGGGTCCCCATCATCGATTTAATCGATGATGGCTCAATTCTTGGTGAAGATGCGAGCCAACATCTGAGACCAACGTTTGACGTTCTCCCTCGTCGGCTCGATAAGTTTTCGTTTGGCGTTCACGAATCTCGAATAGGGGACATTCGTCCCAATGTGCAATCCCAGTCCACGACGGGAGATTGTGACAAGACTGTAATGGTCTGGACTGTTTACGTCTGTCAAGCTGCGCTTTAAACGTCCTTTGTCGATCAGGATCATTGAATTGCCCTTGCGTCTCTTTGTGCTCGCTTTCAATCCCTTCCAACCTGAGCGGGAACCTACCCTGCCTTGATTGCTGAATAGCTCCGCTTCTGTCCGGGTGAAGTCTTGGGCAATTTCCGTTAAAGCTTTCTGTGCCTCTTCTCTGCCGCCCGGTCTAAGTCGCTCCGCCAACCGTTCGAAAATCTTTGGTCCGGTAAATTTCCTTCCCGCTACTGTTCCGCTGATTTCGATTTCTAAATCCTGTTTTTTCATCTTCGATTTCTCCCTATCATCGATTAAATCGATGATGTGCACGATAAAAAATAGCATGCCGTGCGGGGTACTTCTAGTTATATTGGTTCTTATCTCTTCCTGATAAACAACAAATGCCAATAGATTGTTATGTTTCAGATGCAGAACGCCCTACGGGGACGCCACGAGACAATAAAAAATCTCGCTGTCCGTAAGGAGTTCTGCGGTAACTCAGTTACCTCTTCATGCCAATGAGTTGTTAGAGGCTCCGAGACGCAACGCCAGCAATGATCGCTGCTGGCGCATGGAGGAGACCTTCAAGCTTCGATCTGCTTGCCTGCCCTTCCTATTCTCCTCAGAGGTTGTCCTCCAACCTCCAACGCATAGGCCCCGTTAAGGCAGGTTCCACTTGTAGCGGGGATTTTGGCTGTCAGCGCCTCCAAGTGAGACTGTGGACACATAAAAGCGCTGACCTGCTGCTCGCCTTGAATCTGTTGTGCAAGCGGTCGAGGCGAAGTTCCTCACCGGTTGCACAAACAACTATCGGAGGATTTTCTGGAAAAGGCGGTCCATAAGAAAATTTTATGTTCTTGACACAATCCATAGGCAATGCTTATGTTTGAAACAGAGGCAGGATGGATCGCCAAGACACCTTTCAAGGTCGAGCATCCATGGACGCATAGGACGTGCCAGCCCGATGGAAGAAGAATCCAGCTTCTTCCATCGGGCTTTTTTTCTGCGAAAACTGCGAACTCCGATAATGGCAGGGCGAAAGACAAACGGCCGAGAGCCTGTTTGTTTCTTTCTCCTAAATCCTCGTTGGCACCCGTGGCAGGTCGCCGGCGGGGATTTTTTTGCAAGAACGGAAAAATGACCAATGAAAAACATGCCCGGAAAAGTCAAGAAAATCCCAATCGCGGAATGGCTTCTGACCAGCAATCTTCCGTTGACCTTGCCGCCAAAGCCAGAGTCCGCACCCTGCCAGCAGGCCGCACCAGAGCCGATACCAGTCCCCAGGCCGATACCAGTCCCCAGGAGAAAAGTCCCCAGGCCGGCTAAAAAAAGGCCGCAAAAAGCCGCTAAAAAGGCAGTCTCGAAGGCCAAGGGTTTGAAGAAGGGGACGCCGGCTCTGACGCTTTGGGAATCGGTTTTGCAAGAAAAATGGAGACAAGGCCATTACTGCCTCAAGCGGGCGCAATGCGAAGAGTGCCTGTTTCCGATCACCGGCCCTCCCTGGCGACGGAAGGTGTGGCGCCGAAAAGGTCCGAAAGTGAAGCGGGAAATTCGGGTTATTTATCTGTGCGATTCATGCCATTCCGGATTGCTGGAGCCAGCATAAATCAGGCTGACATACTATTAAAATATCATGTAAAAAATAGCATCTACTCCATTAGCGTAACCCACAAAAAAACAGCCGGTTATGTCCTTGACGTAGCTTGCACAAATTTATATATTTAGGACATCATTTAACCCCAACAGGGAAAGGAAGTAGATATGAAAACTTTCGCAATTTATCGCGGGCAGGATGTGACAAACTTGCAAACGGGAGTAGCCAGGGGCAGCGCGAGCTATTTGAAACGGCAGGAGCCTGTAACCGAATTTGACAGGGAAGTCGGAGAATTTGACTCCGCGGATGTTATATCGGTTTTCGAGGTTACAGGAGAAATCGAATGGGTTCCCTCGGAAGCCGGTCTGCGTCTCCTGCTGGACAGCTTCGCGTACACTGCCTTGGAAGTATGGAACAAAATGAGAAGCGAACAGCCAATCGAGCGTATCCGCCGCGTCTTTCCACAGTAACCCGCACATCCTCCTCACAGAAAAGCCCCCCGGAAGTCGCCTCCGGGGGGCTTTTTTTATACTTTCCAGCCATCCTTAGCGGGTGACGCAAAAAGCCGGTTAACGGCCCCAATCGATTGAAGTGCTCAAATATATACCCGTGCTCTCTTGTTCAGATATAATCTGTAAGTCGTTGGGAGACAACGAGTTAGCGGCACTTGCGCTAATTCATGTTTAAATCAAACTTACAGTCGGTCCAGGGGCAATCCGTCCGCTCTCCCTGGGACCGTTCCGGCCGCTCTCTCCGCCTCACCACCGGATCCCCCCGGCACTTCGAATCCGATCGATGCAACCCCGTCCCGGCGCACACGTTCACCTGATCGCGGTTTGCGGCACCGCCATGGGATCGCTTGCGGCAATGCTCGCCGAGCGCGGCTGCCGGGTGACCGGCTCGGACGCCCATACCTATCCGCCGATGAGCGATTTCCTCGAGCAGGCCCGCGTCGGCGTGTACGAGGGGTTCGACGCGGCCAGACTGGATCCGGCTCCCGACCTCGTGGTGGTGGGAAACGCCGTGTCGCGCGGCAATCCCGAGGTCGAAGCCACCCTCGACCGCCGCATCCCGTACACGAGCCTGCCCGAACTGTTGCGGGACGCCTTCCTGGTTTCCAAACGTTCCGTCGTCGTCACCGGTACGCACGGCAAGACCACGACCACGGCGATGACAGCCCATCTGCTCGCCTCCGCAGGTCTCGATCCTTCCTTCCTGGTCGCCGGGATTCCCCGCGACTTCCCGCGCCCGTACCGGCTGGGTTCGGGAAGCTGCTTCGTCATCGAGGGGGACGAGTACGACAGCGCCTTCTTCGCCAAGTTCCCAAAGTTCTTCTTCTACCGCCCCGAGCTGCTTCTCGTCAACAACATCGAGTACGACCACGCCGACCTGTACGCGAGCCTCGACGAGATCGAACGGGCCTTCCGCTACCTCCTCAACACCGTGCCGGGCAACGGGTTGATCCTGGCCAACGGGGACGACCCTGTGGTCGCGCGGCTGCTGCCGCTGGCACCGGCGCCGGTGCAGACCTTCGGCATGGGCGACGCCTGCCGCTGGCGCGCCGTCGAGGTAGTGCAGGGTCGAGGCCGGCAGCAGTTCTCGATACTGGAAGGGGAGCGCGTTTTCGGCCGCTTCGAGATCGGTCTGAGCGGCGAGCACAATCTCCGCAACGCCCTCGGAGCCGCGGCCGCGGCCGCCCACCTCGAAGTGCCGGCCGCGGCGATCGCCGAGGGACTGTCCTCATTCACCGGAATACGGCGCCGCCAGGAACTGCTCGGTGAGTTCGGAGGCATCACCGTCATCGACGATTTCGCCCATCACCCGACCGCGGTCGAGCAGACCTTGCTCGGCCTGCGGGAAGCCTACTCCCCCGCCCGTCTGTGGGCAGTGTTCGAGCCGGCGAGCGCCACCAACGCGAGGAATGTCTTCGAGAAGCGCTACCTGCATGCCTTCGCCGCGGCGGACCGCGTCACCCTCGCCGCAGTGCCGCGTCCGGAGCGCGCGCGCGGGGATGCTCCCTTCTCTCCGGAACGTCTTGCCGCGGAGCTGAGCCGCGGAGGCCGACAGGCCTGCTTCGCGCCGTCGAAGGAAGAGATTCTCGGACTGCTCGCCTCCGAGGCATCCGCCGGGGACCTGGTGGTCTTCATGAGCAACGGGGGCTTCGGCGGGGTGCAGCGGTCCTTCGTCGATCTGCTGAAACGGCGGGGAGCGGGGAGCGGGAAATGTCCGCAGGCCTGAATCGCCCCGGTGTTCTCGAGCCGGGGGATCTCGTGGCCTTGGTGGCCCCCTCGCGTCCCGCTTCCGAGCGCGGACCTCTGGAGGCCGCGGCCTACCTCGAGCAGCTCGGCTACCGCCTGGAGGTATCTCCCGACATTCACGACCGGCATTACTACCTGGCGGGAACGGACGAAACCCGCGCCGCCGAGCTCAACCGCGTCTTCGCCGACCCGGAGATCAGGGCGGTGCTCTGCGCCCGGGGAGGGTACGGCAGCGGGCGCCTGCTCGACCGGCTCGATTACGAGGCCGTCCGCAACGACCCGAAGATCGTCGCCGGCTTCAGCGACTCCACCGCCCTGCTGCTGGCGCTCTACTCGCGCGCCCGGCTGGCGGTCTTCAACGGCGCCCTGGCCGACTTCGACCTCGGCGAGCGCCGGGACCCCCTCGTCGAGGCCTCGCTCTGGCCGCTGTTGACGTCTCCTGAGCCGCTCGGGACGGTTCCCGAGGCCACGGAGTCCATGGGTGTGGTGCGTCCGGGGGCCGCGCGCGGACCGCTGGTGCCGGCCAATCTCGCCCTGCTGTGCAGTCTTCTCGGCACCCCGTTCTTCCCGCCGCTCGAGGGAGCCCTGCTCGTCCTGGAGGACATCGACGAGTACCCCTACCGCATCGACCGCATGTTGAACCAGTTGCGCCTGGCCGGTGTCCTCGAGCGCCTGGGAGGGCTCCTGTTCGGCCAGTTCAGGGACTGCTTCACCGCCGAAGAGATGGAGGAAGCGCCGACCCTGGCCGAGCTCGCCCTCGAGCATGCCCGGGGGACCGATTTCCCCATCGTCGCCGGCCTTCCGTTCAGCCATTTCCCTCGCCGCCTGGTGCTTCCGGTCGGGATCCGCGCCGAGCTCGACACCTCGGTCCCCTCTCTCAAGATCACCGAAGCCGCCGCGGTGAACCCGGCCGGGTGCTCAAGGGGGATTCCTGCCGGGACCCCGCCCATCCCTCCAAAATAGCTGAGGGACAGACGCGGCCCGGATTCGCTTCATCCCACCACACCGGCTGAGGGCCTTGGGCAGGAAAGGATACGGTCAGGTGGCCGGCTGAACGGTGCCGGCGCCAGGAGCCAGGTGAACCAGCCCGCTCGGTCTGCGACCGGTTCTGGCCGCCGGTTTGCGCGCCTCGAAGCGACTTTCACCACGGCTCCTGGTCCTGATCGTGCGCACGGCTCTCCCACAGGTCCCCGGGGAATCCACCCTCTTTCCGAATCCCGCCCCTGGAATGGGACGGGATTCTGCCGGCCGGCATCCGCGGCGTTGCCGACAGCGGCGATGGTTAGCCGCCCACGGCCGCAAGCGGCTGAATGCGAAACTTGACCACGCCCCAGCTGCTCCCTTCGACCGCAGTGGGGGTTGCCTCGCCGGTCTCGCTGGACTCCCCCCCCTCCGGCCCGGTCCCTGTTTCCGTCGACTCCGACTCCCCTGTTCCCCCCGTCGACATCGACATCAGCCGCTCGGGGATGCTCCCGGGCGTTCCCAGCTCGACGCTGCCGTCGTCCCAGCCGCTCGCTTCGGTCGCGGTCGCCCACGCCTGTTCCAGCGACCCGTCAGTGCCGAACTCGACCCGCACCATCGCCGCCTTCTGCTTGTTGTCCCCTGCCAGGGGAGCGCCGCTGCCGTCATCCGCGGAGTCGACCAGGTTTCCGCCCGCCCCGGGGTCGCCGTCGTAGAGGCGCAGCTGCAGCTTGCTGTTGGGCAGCGCCACCGCGGTCGCCACGACATCCGGCTCGACGCTGATCTGCGAGCGCGCGGCATTGTAGTTGGCGATCAGGAACGCCTCCCCCGGAGCTATGCTGCCTTCGCTCAGTTGGAGCATCACCGTCTCCTCGCCGTCATTCCCCGTCTGCGTGATGGTCCAACCGCTGAGATCCCGCGCCGAGGACCCGCGGTTGTAGAGCTCGATCCACTCGTCAGCGCTCGAGGACTCGCTACCCATCCACATCAGCTCGCTGAACACCACCTCCCCCGGGGTCCCCGCGGCGACCGGGGTGCTGAAGGGGGCCGCTGCCACCAGGAAGGCCAGGAGCAGGCTGGTGTACATGGATAAGGTTCGGGCATGGCTCATGTCGCAGTCTCCTTTTTGGTGTGAAGAGTTCCGATTCCTTGCGAATCGGCTCACTGCGACAGGGCAATTCCGGTGCCGCCCCGTTATACTTCTGCGGCAGCGGTCGACAAAATCTTTTTTTACAGGAGGTTACGCACCCGTGGCCCCATTCGGCCCCGGGGGTTCCCGCGGCACCTGGTCGACACAGGTGTCACCGGAATCACATACCGGGCCCGGAAGAACCCCTGCGGGGGTCCTGCCCCGGCCGGCGCGCGGGTGTCGGCTGCTGCTGCATTGAGTTACCCTTTTGGCCACCGGAAACCTCCAGAAAGGATGAGGTCGTGCAGATCCTTCTGCGCCAGTCCGATCTGTCGGACGAGTTCCTGCGCTTCGCCGCCCAGATCGGGGCCGACGGCATCGACATCCACAACGCCGAGAGCGTCCCCGGCTGGATCGAGCAGGGCTACCCGGATGCCGATGAGCTGAAACGGATCAAGGAGCGGATCGAAGGGGCCGGACTGAGGCTCTACCGACTCGCGCCCCCCGACGAGCCCTGCAACTTCATGCTCGGCCTTCCCGGCGGCGAGAAGGACATCGACGACCTGATCCGCACCATCGAGATCATGGGCCGGCTCCGCATCCCCTTCCTGTCGACCCCCTTCCACTTCGACCACCCGGGCCATCGCGGCGGCGCCCTGTTCGAGCACCGGGGCGGCTACAGGATGGGCGGTTTCAGCGCCGACAGGATGAACGCCAGTTTCGCCGCCGAGCCCTGGGACCCGCCGGTTTCCATAGAGGACCACTGGCAGCGGTCCCTCGAGATGCTGCGGGCCCTGGTCCCGGTCGCGGAGAACCACGACGTCAGGCTGATCACCCACCCCGGGGATCCGCCGCTTTCCAACTGTTACGTCTCCCCGCAGCGCTGGACCGACCTGATGGATCTGGTCCCCAGCTCGCATAACGGCCTGCTCTACTGCGTCGGCACGCGCTACGAGTCCGGGGTCGACATTCACGAGGACATCCGCCGCTACGGGCGCAAGGGCCAGATCTTTCACACCCACATCCGCAACGTCCGCGGCCAGATCCCCACCCACGGCGGCTACCAGGAAGTGGCGATCGACGACGGCGACATGGACCTGCTGTCGGTGCTGCACACCCTGCGGGAGGTCGGCTTCGACGGCGGCCTCCAGCTCGACCACATGCCGAGCTTCGACGGCGACGACCGGCACCGCAGGATCGCCTGGGCGCACGCGGTCGGGTACGTGCAGGCGCTTCTCGCCGCCATGGAGAAATAGTCATGTTCATCCAGGAACAGCTCGGACACGGGAGCCTGAACGACGACAATCTCGCCTTCTTCAAGGCGATCGGCGTCGACTACCTGACGATCAACCCGCTCCACTTCGCCGCCGACGACAAGGGGGAGCTGTCGACTTTCGACGAGATGGCCGGCTTCCTCAAGTCGGCGCGCGAGCTCGCGGAGAAACACGGCCTGAAGCTGATGAACGTCGCCCTCGAGGGGGCCGACGACATCACCCTTGCCCGCCCCGGCCGCGACGCCAAGATCGAGCAGTGGAAGGACGCCCTGCGGGCGATGGCCGCGGCCGGCGTCCGTACCCTGGGCTACAACTTCAAGCCGATCGGCAACTTCCGCACCACCTCGGCCGTCGGCCGCGGCGGCGCCCACTACAGCACCTTCGACTACGAGGAGTGGCAGCGGACCGAGCCGGCGTGGGAACCGCGCTCTCGCGGCAAGCAGATCGATGAAGCGGGCATGTGGGAGAACATCGCCTGGTTCCTCGAGCGCATCCTCCCGGTCGCCGAGGAGTGCGGGGTGCGCATGGCCTTGCACCCGGACGACCCTCCGATTCCCGAGCCGATGGGGGGAGCCGCCCGCATCGTCTCCACCCTGGAGCAGTACGAGCGCATCTTCGCGCTGGCGCCGAGCGACAGCAACGCCATGCTCTTCTGCCAGGGCTGCGTCACCGAGATGGGGGTCGACGTGCTCGCCTCGATCCGCCGCATCGGGGCCCTCGGCAAGATCGCCTACGTCCATTTCCGCAACGTGCGCGGCTCGCGCCGCCATTTCGAGGAGGTCTTCATCGACGAGGGGGACGTCGACATGTACCGCGCCATGCAGACCTACAGGGAGGCCGGTTTCGAAGGCCCCTTCATGATGGACCACACTCCCGCCATCCCCGGCGACCGCGGGGGCCGCGAAGGCCACGCCCTGGCCACCGGCTTCATGCGCGCCATGATCCAGGCGGTGTACGGCCGCGGCTGAAGACCGCCGCCGTACACCGCCTCCCACTTCCCGACAGGAGGACCCGTCATGCCGCTGATCCTCTTGCTGCCGCTGCTGGCCCTGGCCGGCGGCTGCGCCGACCCCTGCGCCACCCCGGAGAACGAGAAGGTCCTCGCCGACGCGGCCGCCGAGAAAGGGGCGGTGCGCACCGAGTCCGGGCTCGTGTTCCGGCAGCTCAAGGCCGGCCTCGGCCCCAAGCCGCAACCGCGCCATCGCGTAAGGGTTTTCTACGAGGGCCGCCTGCCGGACGGCACCGTGTTCGACAGCTCCCAAAAGCAGGGCCGCCCCGCGGAGTTCAAGCTGTCCGGCGTGATTCCCGGGTGGGTGGAAGGCCTGCAGATGCTCAGCGGTGGAGGCAAGGCCAAGCTCACCATCCCCCCGGATCTCGCTTACAAGAAGAAGGGCAAGCCCGGCAAGATCCCTCCCTGCTCGGTGCTGATCTTCGAGATCGAGCTGCTCGGAATCTCGGACTGACGGGACCCTGCCCTCGCCGCGGCAGCGGTTCGGGGCGGTGGGGCTCCGGGCTATCCCTGCAGCCGGCGCACCCGCGCCGGGCTTTGGTCCTGTCCGATTTCCGCGGAAAGGATCCCGAGCGAGCGGTCGGGGAGGGGCAGGTCGACGCGGGTGAAGCCGCGGCGGTGGGACTCGCGCAGGGCCACGGCGATCTCCAGGGCGTGGCGGGCGTCGGCGCCGGAGCAGCGCGGCTTGCCCCCGCTCTCGGCCGCGGTGAGGATGTCGTCGACGATGGTCAGCCCCATCCCCTGAATGCGGGTCGGGTAGGGAAACGGCAGCCGCGCCGGCTGAGGGCGGCCCCGCGGACCTCCCGGCACCGACTTCCACAGCTCGAACTGCAGGGACTGCTCCAGCAGGCGCACCCGCCCCTCGGTTCCCAGCACGTCGAACTCCCATGCCGTCGCCGCCCCGGTCGGCATCGCCCGCAGAAAGCCGCGGGCGCCGTTGTCGAAAACGAAGTAGCCGTTCCCCTGGGGATCCTCCTCCCCCGCGGCCGCGGCGTCCGACTCGAGCTCCCCGAACAGCCAGCTGACGTTGCCGTCGAGGGCGAGGTAGCGCATCGCGTCGATGGCGTGGCTGCCGTTGTGCGACAGCCCGCACTGGGCGTACGCCGTCACCTGCAGGAGCTCGCCGATCTCGCCGGCGGCGATCAGTTCGCGGGCGCTGGTGTAGTGGGGGTTCCAGCGGCGGGCGCAGTTGACGGCGAGGGCGACCCCGTTGCCGGCGCAGACCTCGACCATGCGGTCCGCCTCCTCCAGGGTCAGGGCGATCGGCTTCTCCGCCCAGATCGCCCGGGCCCCCGAGGCGGCCACTTCCTCGACTATTTGCGCCCGCACACGGGCGGTGGTGCAGACGCTGACGATCTCCGGCTGCTCCTTTGCGAGCAGCTCCCGGTAGTCGGCGTACACGTGCCCCTGCATGCCCCAGCGCTCCGCGTAGATCGAGCGCTGCCCCTCGTGGGGATCGGCGCCGCCCACCAGTTCGGTACGCGGCGAGGCGACGAAGGCCGGGGTGTGGCAGTACGGGAGATAGATCGAACCGCCGCGCGTCATCTCGTCGTCGAAGGTGCTGCCCATGCGGCCGAGGCCGATCACGGCCGCCCTGTACTGTCTGCTCATCTCTCGCCTGCCTGGTTTGGGGTTGCCCCGGTTCTGGTTGTTGCCGTCCGCCTTTGGACTATTTTCCCGCTCTCGGAGCCACCAATATGACGACCGCTACCGCCACCGACAAACGCCGGCAGCTGCTGCGGGACGGGTTCTGCCTGTTCGAGGGAATCCTCGACTGCGACCTGCTGAAGCAGACCCGGAAGATCTCCGACGCCCTTCTCGACGGGCAGCCGCCGGAGCATTTCGAGCAGCAGAAGTCGACCGGCAGCATGATCTCCGTGTTCGACGACCCGGCCTTCGCCGAGCTGGTGCGCTGCCCGGCCGCCATCGCCGCCCTCGGCAGCCTCGGCTTCCCGCACCCGAAGTGGTGGTCGGGGTTCGTCATCAGCAAGCCGCCGCAGAGCCCGCCGCTGTTCTGGCACCAGGACTGGTGGGGCTGGAACCACCCGGTCAGCTACGGCGACCCGGTGCCGCAGCAGGTCTTCCTGATGTACTACACGGTCGACACCGCCCCCGGAAACGGCTGCCTGCGCCTGATTCCCGGATCGCACCTCATCCGCCACCGCCTGCACGACGCGGTCCCCGACGCCCACACGGACGCGCTGCGGGAAATGGAAGATCCCCGCAGCCTGGTGTACCAGACAGTGGACGAGGCCGTGGACGTGCCGGTGCGGGCCGGCGACCTCGTCATCGGGGACTCGCGGCTGCTGCACTCGGCGCACGCCAACGATTCCGCGCAACGCCGCACCGTCATCACCCTGTGGTACTTCCCGGCCTTCGATGCGCTGCCCGAGTCCATCCGGACCCACATCGTAACGGAGAGGAAAATCGATGCATGGCCGGCCGCTGCGCGCGCCCGCATCGCCCACCTCCTGCCGGAGTACGGCGGCGGCGCCGAACCGATTGAGTGGAACCGCATCCCCGGGCCCGGCCTGAGAGACAGCCGCCCCAGCCATCCCGAACTCGAACAGGATATCAGCAACAGAGAGGAGAATACGCTCACGTGAAAACAGTGATCCTTGTCGGCGACTCGATTCGCAAGGGGTACGAACCTGTGGCCGTCCGCGAGCTGGCAGGATGGGCGGAGGTGATAGAAATGGGGGGTGTCCAGGGCGGCAACACCCGCAACATTCTCGCCCATCTCGACGAGTGGGTGATCTCGCGCGACCCGGATATCGTCCACCTCAACGCCGGCCTCCACGACATGGCCCGGGACCCGGGACCTGGGCCCGAGAACCGCGTGCCCCTCGACGAGTACCGCGCCAACCTGGAGCGGATCCTGCAGACCCTGCAGCGGGAAACCAGTGCAGCCCTCATCCTGGGGCTCACCACCCCCGTCGACCTCGGGCGCCAGCTCGCGACCGCCAAGGGGGTCAACAGAACTCCCGAGGACGTCGCCGCCTACAACGCCGCGGCCGCCCAGGTCGCCGCCGGGCTCGGGGTCGCCGTCAACGACCTGCACGCCGCCGTGGTCGAGGGCGGCGCCGCGGAGCTGCTGGCCGAAGATGGCGTCCATTTCACCGCGGCCGGGGACGAGGTTCTCGGGCGCGCCGTCGCCGCCGCGGTGCGGGCGGCCCTGCCGCGGATTAACCTCGGAGAAACCCCATGAACCCTCGCGTCCGCGCCGGCATCCGGCGCCTGCCCCTGCTTGCCGCCGCAGCCCTGTTCGCCTCACAGGCCGCCGCCCACTTCCCCGAAGACACCGAGCACCCGCTCTTCCAGTTCCCCCGGGACCGGGTTCCCGTGATGGACGGGGACCTCAGCGACTGGGACCTGCTGCCTGCCCAGTACATCTTCGACCTGGAGAAATACACCCAGCACAAGGAGCAGACCAGCCTCGAGCACAACCCGGCCGATCTCAACATCGTGCGCGCCGCCGCGGCCTGGAACGACGAGCTCAACCGCCTCTACTTCATGGCCGAGGTGTACGACGACGTGGTCCGCTTTCACAAGGAGAACCCCGACTCGCTCGACCTCCCGTTGTCGCGGCTGACCGGTTCCAACGTCCACGGGGCCGACATCTTCGAGATCGTCATCGACGCCGACCACGGCGCCGAGCGCGTCGTCGGCTTCTCGGAAAACGACGAGCGGGAGCTGCGCTACCGCAGCGCCTTCACGCAGAACTACCACCTCTACATGCCGCCGCTGAACGGCTACTACTGGCACTGGTACTGGGGCAAGCCCCTGTGGACGAAGGACGAGGCCTGGTCCGCGGTCGGCTGGAGCTTTCCCGGGGAGCACGGCTCCGCCGGCACCGTCACCTACGAGTGCTACCTCACCCCGTTCGACGACCTGCACCCGGACGGGCCGGAGCAGAGCGTTCTCCACGACCTGCAGGAGGACGCCGTCATCGGCCTCGCCTGGTCCTTCATCGACGCCGACACCAGCAACACCACCTCCGACGCCTTCTGGAGCATGACCGGCGACGTCCAGATGTACTGCATGGGTGAATTCTTATCCGACTTCCGGCTCATGCCGGTTGACACCTCGCTGTTCCCGGAAAAGCGATGAACTCGATCTCGGAGCGCACCCGCCGCTTTCACCGCGACCACCCGATCGCCGACCTGCTCGCCCTCAACCTCGGCCATCCGCGCTTCACCGTCTCCGACATCGACCTCGGCAAGAGGGACGAGACCTCCCGCCGCGGCGACTTCCCCAAGTTCAGGGACTGGGGCCTGAAAGTGGTGATGTGCAAGGGAGGGGCCGCAGTGCCCGAGATGAACTTCGACGCCGCCTGGCCCCAGGATCCCACCTACCGCCCGGGCCGCCCGGACAGCGAGCCGATGTACCTCAGCATGGCCATCAACAGCCCGACCCTGCTCTGCCTGACGGTGCTCGACCGCTTCCTGTGCAACGTCGAGGAGAACCCGGACAAGGTGATCCTGGTGCGCACCGCCGCCGACCTCGACCGCGCCCTGGCCGACCCCGAGCGCATCGCCGTGCTCATGGGGGCCAACCGCAGCGACTGGTTCGGCGACAGCCCGGGGGCGCTGCGCCAGTTCGCCCGCCTCGGGCTGCGCATGATCACCATCGGTCAGGCGACCCGCGAGCTGGGCTGGGACGTCTCCGACGAGCTGCGGTCCGGGGGGCGCATGACCGCCCTCGGGGTGCGCATGATCGAGGAGATGAACCGCTGCGGCATCCTCATCGACCTGGCCCACACCAACGACCCCTGCGCCCTCGACGCCATCGAGGTGTCGGAGAAACCGGTGATCGACACCCACTCCGGCCCGCGCGCCCTCGAGGAGGACCCGAGCCCGCGCAGCACTCCCGACGAGGTCATGAAGGCCCTGGCGGCCAACGGCGGCATGCTCGGCATCACGCCGTCCATCGGGCGCCCGGAGGAGGACGCCCCGTACAAGTGGGTCGACGACGAGGAGATGGAGGCGACCCTGAAGCTGATCCGCTACGCCGTCGACCTGATGGGGGCGGATGGCGTCGGCATCGGCACGCACTTCAATACCGCGATCATTCCCTGGATAACCGAGGCGCTGCTCGAGGACGGCTTTTCCGAGGAGGACACCGCGAAGATCATGGGGGGCAACTACCTGCGCGTACTTCGCGAGGTGCTGCCGGAGGGCTAAATAGCTTCTTGGAGGTCAGACGATTTCGATAATTGGTGCCCCGAATCCGATTTAATTTGAACCAGAACTTACTTGGCGTTAGGAACATTGATGGAAACGATTTCCACCACTTTCTCTTTGATCGGACTTTTGAAAACTCCGCTTTTTTACTAAAGTTTGGGATGTGCGACAATTCGCTGCTCTGTCCACCCTATTGTGGTTTGGTTCACTACCCAGGAGATGGTCTTACTGAGCGTTTCTCGCGACACGGCTCGACAGGCTTCGCCGATGGGCGTCAGCACGGTATGAGCCCAGTCACGCGCACGGCCCTGCCGCATCTGCGCCATGAACAGACTGTGCGCCAGCATCACGAGGTACACATATGCCGGGGCTGGCCCTCGCCGCTGCGAAACTGACAGTCTCCAATGCCCAGATAGTGCTTGCATTCCCGATGAAGGTCTCGGTGCCCGTCCAGCGTTTGCGATCGATTGATCTCCCAGTGCACGCGATTGGTCAGTAGAAACTTGACCGCTTCCCTGCCGTTCTTTCGATCCCACAGGATCACCAGTCGGTCTCGTCGGCGTTGACGATTCTCTTCGGCCAAAAGTATGGACCCGACTTCTCACCCTTTCTGGGTTGTGTCGACCCATCTATCGGATCATTGGGCCTGAGGAAATAAAAAATGAAAAAGCTTGCTGCTTGTTCCATTCACCCGGTATTTCTGACCCTCATCGGCCTGATTTTCTGGCAACCACCGCATCTCCACGCTTCAACTCCGCCCCCGGACACGCTGCGCTGTCTGCCGTTCGACTTCGAGCAGTGGGAGCGACAAAACCCCCGCCCGGCAGGAAAGCGGCTTGCGGATCTCAACGTCGGTGAACCCCGAACCGTCGGGATGATCTACTTTCTGCCGAATGACCGCCCGTACCGGGAAGCGGTGGTCGATTCAATTAAGCGAACCATTGCCCTGGTTCAGGGTTTTTATTCCGAGCAGATGCAGTCTCATGGGCACGGAAACAGGACGTTTCAGTTCGAAACGGACGAGCATGGTGATGCCATTGTCCATCGACTCGATGGACAGCACCCTGACAGCAATTATCTCGACAATACCTTCGACGGGGTGATGAGTGAAGTCCGCGAAGTGTTTGATACCGGGGCGGCCAACGTGTACTTGTTCGTCATTGACAATAGCTCAGACCTGATTGACGGGCGGGCAAGCGGGGGAGGTCGATACGACGGAAAGGGCAGGGGCTATGCGTTGGTTCCTGCCGGTTTTTCACTAAAAACGGTGGCTCACGAACTTGGACATGCCTTCGGGCTACACCACGATTTCCGCGATGATGCATTCATCATGTCCTACGGGGATTACTTGAGGAAATTATCCATGTGCAGCGGCGCTTATTTATCGGTGCATCCGTACTTCAATTCCGATATTGGAGACGAGGAGAGTGAGAATTCAACCATCGAGCTTCTTTCGTCCCTCTTATATCCACCGGGCTCGACAAGCGTTGCGGTTAGACTCGAGGTCAATGATCCGGACGGTCTTCATCAAGTAATCTTATCCGTTGAGACAGCAAAGCCACATCCGGCCGTCGGGTTTCCTGAAGTCATTTCCTGCCGCGAGATGGACGGGGAAACAAATGCGGTCATCGAATTCCAACACAATGGGGTCTTCCCATCCAATAGCTTCACCAGTCTGTCAGATCCTGTTGAACATCCCCTTCAGGTATGGACCATCGATTTGGACGGGAATGTCTGGAGCAAAAAAATCACACTGGAGTCGGATTCGAAACCAAAGCCTGTGACCCTTGAAGGGCATGAAAATCAGGTCCATTCTGTAGCATTCTCCCCGGATGGGAAAACACTTGCCACCGGAGCCTATGGTGAAAACATCAGACTGTGGGACGTGGAGACGGGGATGGAAATCGGCAGTCTCTCCGAGTCTGACGATGCCCTGGCGGTTGTGTTTTCCCCCGGCGGAACCATCCTGGCTTCCGGGTCAGTGGACCACACGGTCAAGGTGTGGAACCTGGAAAGGAGAGGGGAAATAGGTGCCCTCGCTGGGCATACAGGTCCCGTGGTATCGGTTGCGTTTTCGCCCGACGGGACCCTTCTGGCTTCCGGATCTTATGACCATACGATTAAGTTGTGGGAAGTTGAGACCGGCCGTGAAACAGCCACACTGGAGGGGCATGCGGAGCCAGTCACGGCGGTGGCACTTTCGCCGAACGGAGCGATGTTGGCTTCCGGGTCATATGACCACACGATCAAGCTATGGGAAATTGAGACCGGCCGCGAAATCACAACCCTGGAAGGTCATACGAGTTGGGTCCTGTCTTTAGCGTTCTCCCCGGATGGCTCCACACTCGCCTCCGGGGCCAATCTGGATGGAACGGTTCGACTGTGGGACGTAACCACGGGACAAAGAATCAACACCATTACCAGCAACTCGGGAACCATTTTTTCCTTGGCCTTTTCGCCCGATGGCTTTGTTCTTGCCTTGGGTTCAGGCGATTTGGGTGTGATTGAACCCTTGTTATTCATGGAATTTTAGTGGAGAGGGCTGTACTGGGTGCCTCCCATGCTTAGATTTCAGAGGGAAACACAAGGCAGTATCGCCCTTTGAACCCATCACACAGTAGGACACCCAATGGGTGAATTACCGTCACACACCGAGTCCGAGCAAGCCGGGCCGATTCAGCCGTCTTTCAACCGCTCCATCCACATCGAAGCCCGCCCCACCCACCTTGGCAGCGACACCGGTGCGCTGATGTTGCGTCAACTGCTCGAACACAGCCGGGTTCTGGATTGGGTCGACGCCCACTTCGAGGATCTCCGTACCCAAGACCAGATCACGCACCCGCTGCCGGAGCTGCTGCGCACACAGATCGTGCTGCTGGCACAGGGCTGGACCCACGCCGCCGACGCCGACGCGTTGCGCCAAGATCCGATCCTGCGTCTGGCGGTCAGCGATCGCAAAGGGCAGGCGCCGTTGCGCAGCGGCGACGAAGACCGGCCGCAGGGACTGGCCAGTCAGCCGACGCTGTCGCGCCTGCTCGAGCAAGCCTCGACTGCCTATAACCGCGAGGTGTTGGAGGAAGCCGTCCTGCGCAGCGCCCGGTCTCGTTGCCGGCTGCTGGAAGGACGGATGAAATACGAGGAGTTGGCCGTCGACATGGATGCCCTGCCGATGCCGGCGCACGGGCACCAGGCGGGGGTCGAATACAACGGCTACTTCCACGCCTCGGGGTACCATCCCCTGCTCCTCGGCTCGGCGCAGACGGGCGATTTCTTCGGTGCCGTGCTGCGGCCGGGCAACGTGCACGCCCATGAGGGCGCCTCAGAGGCTCTCGGCAAGCGCTTGGACTGGATTCAGTCGCATCTGGCCCGGCGCCTCATCCTGCGCTTCGACGCGGCCTCGGTGAGCGGGTCTTTCCTGAGTGAGCTGGAAGCGCGGGCCGACACCTCGTACGTGGCGCGCATCAAGAAGAATGCGCGCCTGGAGGAGCTGGCTCGTGCCTGGGTGGAAGGCTATCAGCAGGAGCTGGCGCAGCACCCGGAAGAGCTGCGGGAAGAGGGTTTTCGCTGTCGCGAGCTGCGCTATCAAGCCAGGTCCTGGGCGCAGCCCCGGCGGGTGGTGTTGGTCCTGGTCCCTTCCGAGACGGAAGAGCTGCCCATCGCCCGCCACTTCTTCCTGATCACCGACCAGAGTCCCCAGACGATGAGCGGCCGCGACCTGGTCGCCTTTTATCGTCAGCGCGGCCTTTTCGAGCGCATGCTCGGCGAGTTGAGCTCCACCCTCCAGCCTCAGCTCTCCTCTACCACCCGTCGCAAGCAACACTACCGGGGTCGAGAGCCGCGTCAGCGCACCCCGTCCCGGGATGCCTTCGCTGCCAACCAGGCGCTTCTGACCTTGAACCTGCTGGCCTACAACCTGCTTCACCTGGGCCGCCAGGCCGCCGAACGCGCCGAGGCCCGACGCGGGCGGCCCCGCACATACGGACGCTCGACGACGGCCCTGAGCCTGGACAGTTTTCGACGGCGCTACCTGCGCCTGCCGTCCCGCGTCACCTTGCATGGGCGCAGGGTGGGCGTCATCCTGACCCAAGGGACGGCGGCTGCCTGGGATCGTCTGTGGAGATTTCTGGCCACGCTCAAACCGGTGGACGCGGCGATGGCGTAAGCGCAGGGCGGGTCGGTCGGGATGATGGGCTCGCAAAGGCAAGCGTCTTCGAGAAGGCGCGTACAATTTCAACAAGGTCGGTAGAGATAAGGAGACGGCTCTACCCAAAAAGCCGACTATAGAAGGGACGCAAGCCTCTGAGGCTAAGCAAAGGGGTCTCGGAAGCGCCTATGTCCGCTTATGCGCGGGTTGAATGAATAACAAAGGTTGAATTTTGGGACGTTGCCTCCAGGTCTCATATCCTGTCCCTTTTGGGTCATACGAACCAGGTGCATTCTGTGGCCTTTTCGCCCGATGGATCGACCCTGGCTTCGGGAGCATGGGATTACACCGCGAACCTTTGGGATATGTCCCGGTATTTTGGGCCGCGTCCCCAGGCGCTGGAGGCGATAGCCGGCCAACACCAAGAAGGCCTGCCGAACGGCGAATTGGACAGACCTTTTGTCGTTGAAGTGCGGGATCGACTTGGCAATGGAATAGAAGGAGTGGTTGTCACCTTTTCCATCATCGACGGAGGTGGAAAGCTAAATGGGAAATACACGTTCGCCAAGGCAATTACGGACGCCGACGGTGTGGCCAAACAGATCCTCACCCTGGGGCCATATCCGGGAACGAACATCGTCCAGGTATCCGTTCCCGGGTTGGACCTGGTGACCTTCAACGCTATGGGAGTAGGGTCCCCAATTCCTCCCATGGACGTTGACTATCGAACGAGGCATTTGCCTGCTGGTGCGACAGGCCGTTTGGGAAAAGGAGCGTTCAGCGCGGACGAAAGGGCATTGGTCTTTTCCCCCGACGGTCAATATCTGGCAGCAGCGGGTACCATCGGTATCTGGATCTTCGACGTCTACACCTTCCGTGAACTCGCCCTGTTTTCTGGGCATACAAGCCAGATAACATCCCTGGCATTCTCTCCTGACGGAGCAACCCTTGCTTCGGGCTCGCACGACGGCACCGCCATTGTATGGGACGTGACCACAGGAGAGGACCTTGTCCGTATTACGGTGGATGAGAACCGGGTTCACGTATACTCGATAGCCATTTCTCCCGATGGTTCCCTGCTCGCCACCGCATACCACAATTTTGTGAAGTTTGACGAGTTCACGGTCAGGTTCGACCACAGGGTGAGGTGGGCGTCTTAAGTAATTGTCATAGCGCAATTCAGGTGGCGTATGTGTATATTTTACAGTAAGTTGCTTTCTTTTGCCGCATCCCCTGCGGCGCGCTCCCCTGATTTCAGAAAGAAGGGGAGCGATGAGTGCGATTCTCTCTCTGGAAGTTTTTCAGGAGCGGCAGAGTCAGGACCGCTTTCGAAGCCGGGCGCATGAAGCCTTGGACCAATGGCTGGATCGGGTGGAGGCGCAAATGAGCGCGCGCGGATCTTGTGCGCCGACGTTGATGGAGATCACCGCGGCGATGTCTCAAGAGCGCTCCGGGCTCCCCGCGGCCTTGGTGGAAGCCTTCGTCGAACGCCGCCACGGCCATTTCCTGGCCCAGGAAGAGGCGGCCTGCCCCAAGTGCAAAGGCCTGCTGCGAGCGCGCCCGTCTCGCTCGCGCACGCAGGAGACGCTGCTCGGGCCGGTGACCTTGGAGCGTCCCTATTTCTACTGCGTTGGCTGTCAGTACGGGTTCTATCCGCTGGACGAAGCTCTCGGTCTGTCGGCGCAGCGCAAGCAGTGGGACGTGCAGCAGGCCGGGGTCAAGCTGGGGCTGGAGATGCCCCACCGGCGCGCCGCCGAACTGTTGGACGAGCTCACCGACGCGTCGATGAGCGATTGTGTGATTCACGAGGTGCTGCAACAGACCGGGTCGTTGGACGTGCTGCAGGTGTGTCCGGACGCGGCCGACATCCAGGATCGCATTGCGCACGCCGCCGCCGGTCGCAAGTGGCGGCCCATCGTGGTGTTGGCCATCGACTAAGGCCGACGTGCCCCGTCGTCCCCAGACCGCCAAAGGCACCCGTCCCGGACGCAAGAAGAGCCGGTCTCGGCGAAGGCGTTGGCAGGGGGAATACCACGAAGCCAAGGGCTTTCGCTTCTACCTGATAGACGATGAGCGCATCGAGCAGCTGATCTCCTGGCACCAGATGGGCAACGAACAGGCCTTCGGCGCGGCCTTGCGCCAGGTCAAGGAGGCGGGGCTGATCCCGGAGGATCAGGTGCGCTTGTGTGCCATCGGAGATGGCGCTCCGTGGATCTGGAAGGGGGTGGAAGAGCTGTTCCCCGGCGCCCGTCAGATCCTCGACTACTCCCATTGCAGCCGCTACCTGCACGCGGTGGCCGAGGCCCAATACGGCGCCGATGCGGCGCGTGCTGCCCATTGGCTGGAAGCGACCTTGGCTTTGCCTGTTCTGCGGCGAGGGCACCGGCGTGGTCTGGGGGCTGCAGCGCATGCAGCCGCTCTCGGAAGAGGCCGGAGAGGCCATCGGCACGGCCTTGACCTACCTGCAAAAGCGACTGCACCAAGTCGATTTCGGCAGCCATCGCAAGGGGGGATACCCGATCGGGTCGGGGGCGATCGAATCGGCGCATCGCTTCATCGGCCATGTTCGTCTGAAACGGTCGGGCGCTTGGTGGTATAAGGAAAACAGCAACGCCATTCTGGCCCTGCGCTGCGCCTTGTACAATGGAACGCTTGACCGGGTCTTTCAGCAGTACCGCGAAAACCTGAAAACAACCACCGAAACCGTAACAATCAGCTAAGACACCCGGTGAGGTTATGGGAGGTGAGCACGGGGGAGCATATCGCCACCCTCGAGGAACATGACCATGTGGTATATACAGTAGCCTTCTCCCCTGACGGAACGAGCCTGGCTTCCGGGTCGCACGATGGGACAGTTATGCTTTGGGACCCGGCAACAGGACAAGCCACCGCCACTTTGAGACATGAAAATGGAGTGCATGCGCTGTCCTTCTCGCCCGACGGCGCAATGCTGGCTACGGCCGGAGAAACGGATGGAATTCTCAACTTGTGGGATCTGGCTACCAGGCAGAAAATCGTAAGCTATAGACACTTGGACGATTGGTTGGGGTGGCCTCAGACTGTCAATTCGATATCGTTCTCTCCGGACGGCACAGCAGTTGCTGCGGGTTTGTTGGACAAAACCATCCGGCTGCGAGACCTCGAGACGGGCCTTCTGACAGCTACCTTCAAGGGCGGGCATTCTGATGCCGTCGAATCGGTGGCGTTCTCCCCCGACGGGACCACCCTGGCTTCAGGGTCCGCTTACGAAGTCAACCTGTGGGAGGTGGCCACGCACAATGTCGCTACCCTCGAACGATTTACACCCTCGGTCCAATCGATTGCTTTTTTTCCGGATGGGTCATCTCTCGCGACCGGATATGCTGATGGCACGGTCCAACTTTGGGACGTTGCAACCAAGCACCAAATCGCCACTCTTGAGAGTTTTGAGACCGGCGTTAATTCTGTGGCCTTCTCACCGGATGGAAGGACACTCGCTTCAGCGTCCACTTGGGAGCTCCGTTTACGGAATGTTGACACCGGGAATTTTACTACTCTTGAAGGGCACACCGACGAGGTCGAGTCGCTGGCGTTTTCGCCCGGCGGGACGAGACTGGCTTCCGCAACATTCTATGGGGATGTCAAGCTGTGGGACGTCGTTACCGGAGACCTTTCCCTTTCTCTGTCCGTGCCGGATGGAGTCAAAGATGTGGCCTTCTCATCCCACGGCTCAACCCTGGCCACCGGATCACAGGACGGGACGATTTTTCTTTGGAACACAGACACGGGGCTCAACGTTGCCGCATTGTCAGGTCATACCAGGTTGGTCAACTCATTGGCCTTTTCGCCAGACGGGTCGAGTCTCGTATCAGGGGGATACGATCGAACAGTCAGGTTGTGGGACGTAGCGAAAGAGGAGGAAGTGTTCACCCTGGAAGGACATACCGGTGCGGTCTGGTCTGTTGCTTTTTCATCCGACGGAAGAACCCTCGCCTCCGGGGCAGGGGATGAAACGGTCAGGTTGTGGGACGTGGCGACAGGGTCCCTTACCGCCACCTTGGAGGGACATGCGGGTGACGTCTCCTCGGTGGTGTTATCGTCCGACGGAACTACTCTCGCGTCGGGTTCACAGGACGGCACGGCCCTGCTGTGGGATTTGCAGCTTGTCCTACCCCATCCCCAGATCCTGACCAAACTCTCGGGGGAAGATCAGCAGGTTGCTGCGGGGTCCAGCTTGGCTGATCCCTTCGTGGTTTCCGTTTTGGACCAGCACGGTAATCCTGTTGCCGAAGTCACCGTTAGGTTCGCGGTCACCGCCGGCGGCGGAAGTCTTTCGGCAACAATCGACACAACGGATGAAAACGGCCAAGCCGCCTCCACCCTGACCCTGGGCAGCGAACCGGGTGCCAACACGGTCACCGTATCTGTGGCCGGTCTCGACCCGGTCGCTTTCACCGCCACGGCCAAGGCCACCCCGGATTTCGACGGAGACGGCGAGACGGGTTTTTCCGACTTCTTCCTGTTCGCCGACGCCTTCGGAGGTAACGATCCTCGCTTCGACCTCGACGGCAGCGGCAGCGTCGACTTCGGCGACTTCTTCCTCCTCGCCGACCACTTCACGGATCCGGCGCGGAGCAAGCTGCTGGCCCTCGCTCGAGAGAGGATCGGCCTGCCCGACGGACCGCAACTGCATCAGAACGCTCCCAACCCGTTCAACAGCGAGACCGTCATCTCCTGGTTCCTGCTGCGTCCAGGTCCGGCCCAGCTAGAGGTATTCGCTCTGACCGGGCAACGGGTGGCGGTGCTGCACCGGGGACCGAAAAAGGTGGGGGGCCACCGGATTCACTGGAACGGCCGCGACGACCGGGGCCGCTCCTTGGCTAGCGGCGTCTACCTGTACCGGCTGGTTACAACCGAGAACGTTCAGACGCGAAAACTCACCCTGCTGCGATAATGCCTCCGGAACTACCTTCAAGGACAATTAGCCAACCCCACGCAAAATAGCGTGAGACACCAACGCATCCGGGTTCAGTCTATTGGCAGGTAGGGCCTGTGAAAGAAGACCAGTGACCTGCACAAACAGACACAGACAAACGCATCCAAGACCCGGCCAGAGAGCCGCAGAATCTGCCCTCCAGGACATCGAGGGGCCGCTTACCGAAAAGCCGTCGCTACCTGGTCAGTCAGCTCGAAGTCCCTGCACCCCAAGGGACAGCAAACCTGATGGATTGGAACCAGACTATACCCCTAGCCATCCCGCTTACAGCCATCTCGGGCTGATCTGTTTCCTGTGGATCAATCACCGGAACAAGCGCCATCGACATCACGATAAAACCTGAGGACGGATTGTCAGTTTATTACGGATTGTCAGTTTATTAGGGAAATTGGCACTTACCAAAGGGAAAAAATCCCAACGGAAACTGTCCGTGAAATCGGGGTAACCTCATAGCAATTTTTCATGATCTATGGATGATATTTTTTCGGACATTTGGACATTTTTGGACATTTAATGATTTGGTAAATACTATCACAGAATAGGTAACCCTTGGTGAACTCAGGCTTCCAATTTTATGGCTATATACGGGTTTTTCAACGTGGTATTTATAGCGTTTCCCCAATGAGATTTTGAGGGGTTCACACTGTACGGAATCGGGCCGGAATCTGCGCAGGGATATCGAGGTCTCCGACGCACAGGTAGATGAGGTCGGCAAAGGCATCCAGAGATTTAAATCCACTGGCGCGGTTCTTGACCATGCGGATGATGCGGTTGAGGCCTTCGGCGGCGGCGTTGGTCAGGTGCGTGTCGACGAAGGCGGTGATGCCGGCCGCATGCTTGCGCACCGTGTTGACGAACCTGCGCAGGGGCTCCAGGCGGCTGCGCAGGGCCGCCGTCGTCCACTTCTTGAGGAAGCGTTCGGCGGCCCAGCGCGCCTTGTAGCGCCAGAAGTGCTCGAACTCGTCCTTCAGGCGCCAGGCGCGGTAGATGCGGCGGTTGGCCTTCTCCAGGGTTTGGAGCGTGCGCCGGTCCTTTGGCGAGCGCCGGGCGGAGTGATGCAGCAGCACCCAGCGCAGGCCCTTGAGCAGCTTGCGGTCCTCGCCGCAGGCTTGCCGCCACTGCTCCTTGCGCACCTCGTCGACGGCTTCGTTGAGGGCCTTGACGACGTGGAATCGGTCCAGGACGAGCTGGGCGTTGGGGCAGTGCTGGCGGATGGCGCCGATGAAGGTCTCGCTCATATCGCAGCAGGCCCAGCGGATACGGGCCTTCCGGAAGGCGCTGAGATGGTCCCGGAAGAACGTATCGATCGTTTCGCGGGCCTTGCCCTTGCCGATCCAGACGACACAGGAGCGCTCCAGGTCGTAGACCAGGGTGGCGTATTTATGGCCCTTGGCGTAGGAGATCTCGTCGATGCCGAGGGTCGTCAGCGCGCGGATGCGATGGCCTGTACGCCGGCGCTCGATGAGCCGGTGCACCTGGTCGGACAGGGTCGAAGGAGCCAGGCCCAGCAAGCGCGCGGCGGTGACCTGCGGCATCCACTGGCAGTAGGTCAGCAGCAGGTATTCGAAGCGGTAGCTGACCCGGGCCGAGGGCGCCGCCCAGGGCACCTCCTCGACGTGCCGGCCGTGGGTCGGACAGCGGATCTCTCGAGGGCGGTGGTACAACCAGACGGTACGGCCGCAGATGCGGACGTCGCGCCAGCGGCGGGGCTCCATGACCCGTACGATCTTGCCCCGGCGCCCACACTGGGGACACCGGCACCCATTGTTGTGGGGCTGCACCGAGACCACGACGGCCGCTTCCTCCCCGTGTCCTTCGAAGCACACGTCGACAGCGCCAAACCCCTTGAACTTGAACAGCTTGGAGACGAACTTCATAGCGGTCATAGGTCGCCTTCCCTTCCCTTTCCTGGGGAGTGCTTGATGGGGATACACCAAGCATAGGGAACGACCTATGGCCTTGTCATGTACTCAGATGAACAGCAAGGGCTCAGGTACTTTCCGTACTTACGTTTCGGCGTTGAAAAACCCGGATAGACCCAATTTTATTCGGTAAGTGTATGTAGTCAGCGATCAGGCCCTGGAGGAATCGACCCTTGAATTCCTTGAATTCAAAGAAAAACTGGCACGCCGAAGAATTCCGGTGCCTGGTCGCCCTCGGGGAGAGCACCACCGCGGGCGGCTGGAGCACCTCCCCGGAGCGCTGCTGGGTTGCCGTTCTCGGCGGCCTCATCAACGACTTCCAGGAGACGCCGGCGCGGGTGGTCAACTCCGGGATCGGCGCCAACCTCATCTCCACCCGCAGCCCTTCCTATGAAGAGAGCGGAAAGCCGGCCGCCTCGGAGCGCCTGGAGAAGCACGTCCTCGCCCACGACCCCGACCTGCTGATCATCTCCTACGGCCTCAACGACGCCCGCGGCGGCACGCCGCTGCCGCAGTTCCGCGAGGATCTCGCCATGCTGGTGCGGCGCGTGCGCGTGCGCGCTGACCCGCTCATCCTGCTTACCGGTCCCTACTTCATGACCGACTTCACCGTAGGGGGCGCGGCCTGGAGCCACGCCAACCTGCCCCTGTTCAAGAGCTTCAACGCCGCGACCGCCGAGGTCGCGGAAGAACTGGGCTGTCTCTACGCCGACCTTCTCGAGGCCAGCGGTGAAGCGCCATGGACGGTCCATTACGACGGGGTGCACCAGAACGACCTCGGGCACCGGCTCGTCGCCAACCGCCTCTTCGAGGTCCTGGCCCGGAACTGCTCCTGCCTGGCGAAGAAGACCAGGGAGGCGGAGCTGAGAAGTCCGAGCTGGCGGGACGAATCGACCCTTAAATCAGACTACGGACACTGAGCGGCCATGTACCGAATCCTCGTAGCCGAGTGCATGCAGGAGATCTCCTCCTTCAACCCGGTCGAGACCCGGTACGGGGACTTCGACATCAGGCGGGGCGGAGAGCTGTTCTCCCATCATCGCGGCATCGAGACCTACGTCAGCGGGGCCCTTAAAGTTTTCGAGGGGAGGCCTGACGTCGAGCCGGTTCCGCTGTGGGGCGGGGACGCCTGCTCCTCCGGCCCCCTGGTGCAAGAGGACTTCGAGCGCCTCGCCGCGGAGCTCCTCGGGGCGGTGGAGCGGGAGCATCGCGGGGGAGCCGACGGGTTCTACTTCACCCTGCACGGGGCCATGGGGGCCACCGAAGAACTCGATCCTGAGGGGTACCTCCTGCAGGAGGTGCGGCGGCTTGTGGGGCCGGACCTCCCCATCGTCATCTCCCTCGACCTGCACGGCATCCTCACGCGGCGGATGCTCGAGCACTGCGACGCCCTCACCCTGCTGCACACCTACCCGCACGTCGACTTCGCCGACACCGGCGCGCGCGCCGCCCGCCTGCTGCTGCGCATTCTTGACGAAGGGCTGCGCCCCGTCGTCGCCCGGGTTCCGGTTCCGGCGCTGGTGCGCGGCGACGAGCTGATCACGGAGACCGGCATCTACGGCGAGACCATCCGCCGTGCGCAGGAGCTGGAGCGCTCGGGGAAGACGCTGGCCGCGGGCATGATGATCGGCAACCCCTTCACCGACGTGCCCGAGCTCTGCTCGCAGAGCCTCGTGGTCACCGACGGCGACCCCGAGGCCGCTGAAACGGAGGCGCTGGAGCTGGCGCGCGGTTTCTGGCCCGACCGCGCCCGCATGCAGGCGTCGCTCGTCAAGGTAGAAGAGGCTATCGAAAAGGCGCGCGGCCTCGAAGGCACGGCGATCTTCGCAGATGCCGCGGACGCCACCAGCTCCGGAGCCAGCGGCGACAGCAACTTCATCCTCGCGGCGTTGCTCGAGGCCGGTTACGAGGGAACCGTTCTCGCGCCGCTGGTCGACCCCCCGGCGGTACGGCAGGCCTTCGAGACCGGTGTCGGCAACACCGGCCGCTTCTCGCTGGGGGGCACCCTGGATCCCCGCTTCACCCCCCTGCAGATCGAGGCCACCGTCACCATGCTGCGCACCGGCCCCTACCCTTTCGAGACCTGGGGGACCCGCCAGGACGCCGGCGACACCGCCCTGCTTCTGGCCGGCCGCATGAGCATCGTGGTCACTTCGCGTCCGGTCTATCTCCTCGACCGCTCCCTCTTCTTCGCCCACGGCTGCGACCCGCGGCTGTTCGACCTCGTCGTGGTGAAGTCCCCCCACTGCCAGGAGCGCTTTTTCACCGCCTGGGCCGCGGCGAACTTCAACATCGACGCCCCGGGATCCACGAGCGCCAACCTTCCGAGCCTGGGGCACACCATCTGCAGGCGGCCGGTCTATCCGCTCGACGACGGCGTCCGTTTCGAGCCGCGGCCGGAGGTTTTCTCGCGCCGGGGCAGGAAACCCACATGAAACTCCTCACGTACGCCGCAGGTAACCGCGCCTTCAGGTTCGAACCGGAGGCGGAGGTTTTCTCGCGCCCGGGCTCCGGAGCATGACGAAACTCGAGTTCGCCCCGGGCAGCCACGCTCCCGGGTACAAGCCCAATGCCGGGCACCCGGGAACAGAAAGCTGAGCGCATGCTGCGCGTCGCCATCGCCGGCTGCCACCGGCAGTTCCTGCGCAAGCCGGGGAGCCACAACTTCGCCTCCGCCTTCTGCGCCCATCCTGAAACCGAAGTCGCCGGTGTCTTCGACTACGGAGAAACGGAGCGCGCCGGATTCGTCGAGTGCTGGCGGGAGGTCTGGGGTGAGGTGCCTGCCTTCGACAACTACGAGCAGCTTCTCGACGAGGTCCTGCCCGACCTCGTCTGCATCGCCACCCGGCAGACCATGCACGCCGATCAGATCGAACAGGCGGTGACGGCCGGAGTTCGGGGAATCCTCTGCGACAAACCGCTGGTGACCAGCCTCGCCGAGCTCGACCGCGTCGTCGCCGCCTGCGAGGGAATTCCCCTGGCCTTCGCCCTGGACCGCCGCTGGGACCCTGCGTACCGGGCGCTCTGCTCCGCCCTTGCGGCCGCCCCGGTCGGCGAGATCAGCAACCTCGTCGCCTACGGAATCCCGAATACGATCAACCACGGATGCCACTGGTACGACGCCATGCTCATGCTTCTCGGCGACCCGGAGCCTACCTGGGTCAGCGGCTTTCTCGACCCCGGCGATTCTCAGGACGAACGCCGCCGCAGCGACCCGCCCTGCCGGGCGCAGATCGGCATGGAGAACGGCCTCACCGCATTCGTCACCTGCGACGGGCCCAAGGGCCCCGCCTTCGAGATCACCTCGGAAGAAGGGCGCATCTCGGTGTTCGCAGACGCCGCCGCAGCCCGCATCCACAAGGACGCATCCGAAGAGCCGCTGCCCCTGCCGCCGAAGGCGGAAGGCTGGCCGGCGGGAATGGACATGGTCGCCGATCTGGTGCGCGCCGTGAAGGAAGGAGGGCGCACCGCCTGCGACGTCCCCGAAGCCCGGCGCGCAACCGAGATCGGTTTCGCCATCTGCTCCTCCTCGGGCCGGGAGGGCGCCCGGGTCCGGCTGCCCGCGTCCGACCGCTTGCTCCTCGTCGAGTCGTATCCCTGGGGGAACGAAGCTCCCGCGTAGCAGGCCCCCCCGGGCTCACGGCAGGAACCATATTCACTGTCCCCACCGCTGGAGCATGGAGGGCGGAATGGTTGGCTGTTCCGGGGGCGCGATCGCACCACCTCGTATATGCGCCGGCTCGAGGCTTTCCGGATTCCTCTTCCCGCTTCACTCGCAGGTTGCACCAAACCCGGTCTCACCGGTCGCCCTATAACCGATTCCCTTGACCCTGAGTTGCACCGATTCAGGTCTCACTGGCGCAGCCCGAACTTCCGACAGATTGCCCGGTGTCCCCGGCAGTTGGATTTTCATCCCTGAAGCGGAGCACCTGAAGGAGCGCACGTCCGCCGGTCGACCGGCATTGCGGCTGCCCGGTGTCCCCGCTTCCAGTCACCGAAGCAGCAGCCCCCGGAGAAACCAGACATGACCCTGAGAATCGAAAAAATCAGTGAGCACATCGGCGCCGAGGTCCACGGCGTCGACATCGCTTCCCCCATCGACAGCGGCACCTTCGCCCTTCTGCGCGAGGCCTTCCACCGGCACTCGGTCCTCCTCTTTCGCGGCCAGGAGATCGGCGACGAGCAGCACGTCGCCTTCAGCGAGGGGTTCGGCCCCCTCGAGATGACCATCCCCAGCGACCCGGTCGGCGACGGCGGCCCCGTCGGCGTCATCTGCAACGTCGACGACAACGGCGAGGTCATCCCCCCCGACGACCAGCGCATGCTCTACCAGAAGGGGAACACCCTGTGGCACTCGGACGGCTCCTTCCGCAAGGTGCCGCTGCGCGGCTCCCTGCTGTCGGCCAAGGAGGTGCCGCCCGCAGGAGGCGAGACCGAGTACGCGAGCCTGCGCGCCGCTTACGCCACGCTCACCGACGAGCGCAAGGAGCTGATCGAGGACCTGGTCGCCGAGCACAGCATCGCCTGGTCGCGGCAGCAGGTCGCCCCCGGCCTGATGGACGACGAGTTCCTCAAGGACACGCCCCCGGCGCCGCAGCCGCTGGTGCGCACGATTCCCGAGAGCGGCGAGAAGGTCCTCCTCGTCGGCTCGTACACCACCCATATCGTCGGCTGGCCGGTGGAGAAGGGCCGCGCCCTGCTGGCGGAGCTTCTCGAATGGGCGACGCAGCCGGCCTTCGTGTACCGCCACGAGTGGAAGCGGCACGACCTGGTGATGTGGGACAACGTCAGCTGCCTGCATCGCGGCCGGCCCTGGGACGGCCGCTTCCGCCGCGTCATGCACCGGACCACCCTTTCCATGGCGGGCCTTGCCCCCAGCTAGGGCTGCTGCGGTGAGAGGTCGTACTTTAGAATTGCGGACCCATGTGGACGGGTGAATTCGGCTAACCCATGAACGAATCAAGCAGGACGGAAGCCGGCATGATGATTCGGAGACTCAAGGTCTCGGGACTGTTGTCCTTCGGACCGCAGGGAATCGATCTGCCCATGGAACCCCTGAACGTCCTGATCGGCCCGAACGGTTCGGGAAAATCGAACCTGCTGGAAGTGCTGGGTTTGCTCGGCGCGGCGCCGCGTGAACTCTCAGGACCGATCAAACGCGGAGGAGGAGTGTGGGAGTGGCTCTGGAAAGGGGATGAATCGCCGGGCAAGGCGACGCTGGAAGCCGTGATCAACGATTCCGGGGAGGAAGCCCCCTTGCGGCACGTGTTGGAATTCACCGACCACGGCGGGCTCTTCGAGGTTACCGGGGAACGCATCGAGCACGCGGGAAAATCCGCGACCCCGGCCGAAGCCGGGTTCTGCTACCGCCTTCTCCAGGGATATCACACGTTCGACTTGGCTTATGGACCGGAGGGGGGACCCCACTCCTGGCCATCCGACACGCTTGACCTCCTTCTCCAACACGAGCGGTCAAGTCCGGAGCAATCCGTTCTGTCCCAGGTTCGCGATGCCCAAACCTACCCCGAGATGCACCGACTGCAGAACCATTACGAGCGCATTCGCCTGTATCGGAACTGGTCGTTCGGTCCCGGGGCGGAATGGCGCCGGAACCAGAGCACGCATGACCGCCCCGACTTCCTCAACGAGGGAGGGGCGAACCTCGCCCTCGTGCTGTCGCACTTCCAAGGGCCGGCCAAGCGGCAACTTCTCAAGGAGCTGCAGGAACTCTTCGACGGCATCGTCGACGTCAACTGCCCGGTTACGGGTGGGACGGTGTCCCTCTTCCTGGAGGAAGGGGACGGACGCCAGATTCCAGCGAGCCGCCTGTCCGACGGCACCCTGCGCTACCTCTGCCTGCTGGCCGTTCTGCTGCATCCCGAGCCGCCGTCCCTGGTCGCCATCGAGGAGCCGGAGCTGGGCCTTCATCCCGACGTTGTCGCCAAGGTCGCTGAGTTGCTCGTCAACGCCTCTCAGCGTATGCAGATCGTGGTCACCACTCACTCTCACATGTTGGTCGATGCCCTCTCCGACTACCCCCTCGAGCATCGTAGTGTGCGAGCAGGACAACGGCGAGTCGCGGTTCGAGCGGCTTGACGGTGAGAGATTGAGGACATGGTTGGACCAGTACAGCCTCGGCGACCTCTGGAGTTCGGGGGAGCTCGGCGGTAATCGCTGGTGAGGGCCGTCATCTATATCGAGGGCGGAGGAGCTAGGGACCAGAACCTGGAACGCCTCTTCCGCCGCTCGTGAACGGCCTTTTTTGCAGCTGCACGATTGGAGGACCATCTGCCCCGAGTAGTGCGCGGAGGCGGACGAGATCGAACCTTCGATCTCTTTGCAAGGGCGATTGAGTATCCCGACCCGAAACGCGTGCCGCTTCTCCTCGTTGACAGTGAGGATGCTCTCGAGGCGGAACATTCGGTCTGGCAACATCTGCGCGCGCGCGATGGCTGGCACCGGCCGCGGGGGACCGGCGACGACCAGGCATTTCTGATGGTGCAGCTGATGGAAACGTGGTTGCTGGCGGACCGCAATTCGCTGAAGCGCTATTTCGGCCGGAAGTTCAGGGAGAATGCGCTCGGTCAATGGCCTCAGCTGGAAACCGTTCCCAAGGCGGGGGTCATCGAGGCGCTCCAACGCGCGACCGCAGAATGCCAAAGACCCTACGCCAAGGGCAAAGTCTCGTTCGAGTTGCTGGCGCAGGCCGACCCCGCCCTCGTTGAAGCCGCATGTCCTCACTCCAAGGCCCTCCTCGACCGGCTGAGGAAGTGTTGATGGGATCGGCACATTGAAACCGGGGCACGGTCAGCCGTTGCCTCCCGCAGCGGCCGGAGATCAAATCAATGACGACGGATACCACCACGGACTCGGCAGCGGTCCCCGCCCGCCTCGACGAGCTGCTGCGGCCGGAGGTCCTGGCCGCCTTCGACCGCGCCGCTTTCGAGCGCGAGGGGTACTGGGTCTGGGAGGGGGTCCTCACCGAAGCCGGCCGGGAGCGGTTCACCGCCAGTCTCGAGAGGCTGCAGCAGCTCAACGACGACATCATCATGGCGACCGACTGGGGGGCCATCGACTACGCGGCCCGGGGCCTGAAACCGCCCGCACCCGAAGAACTCGGCATCGAGGCGCGGCAGCGCACCCTCGGCGGCTGCGAAGCGGTCCGCTGCCTCCCTGGGGATGGCCGCGCCTACATGCACGAACACGGGCTCTTCGGTCCGGAGCCCACCCTCGTCACCCCCGGTGTCGACTCCGAGGGGATGATGCCGGAGTACTGGGCCGCGGCGTACGACGGCTTCATCCTCGACGTCATCACCGCGCATCCGCAGATGATGGAGCTGCTCGGCAAGCTATTCGGCGACCGCTTCGTCCTCGACCACCTGGTGCTGATGAACCGCTCCCCCGGGTCGAGAGGTCGGCGCTGGCACGGCCACCCGTACCGCGACGGCAGTTACGAGGTCCAGGACCGGGTCGGGGACGGCAGCGCCCTAACGAAGGAGTACCTGCGGGAGCAGTGCATCCGCACCCTCTGCTACCCCGAGGGGGCCGACGACGAGCACGGCGGCGAGCTCGCGGTAATTCCCGGATCTCACCTCTACCGCATACCTTACAAATGGGACGGCGGCCGCAACGAGGGGGACGAGGAGATGGAAAGGGACTGGCTGCCGGGCAAGATCCACGCCTTCACCGGCGAGCCCCTGAAGATCGTGCACCTGCGGATTCCGCCCGGCAGCATGGTCTCCTTCGTCCACCACATGCCGCACTTCGTCGGCTACCGGGCGCCCGACGCCCCCGTGCGCTGGGGGCTGCTGATGGCCTACCGGAGCCCCGACCCCAATGCCGAGCCGGGAAAGTGGTCGGAGGGAGTACCGCCGCACTGGGCGGAGCGGATGCTGGCCGCCGGCAGACTCTCCCCCCATGCGCGGCAGGTGTTCGCAGGCGACAACCCGGTTTTCTGAACAACCTTCATAACGAGACCAGGATGGGAAAAGAAGAGCTGTCCCCCGCGACCTTCATCGGCGTGCAGGGGGACGACGTCATTTCATTCGGATCGGGGCAGCCGGACCTGCCCCCGCCTCCCGAGGCGTACCACGTTCTCCCCCACTACCGCGACTTCAAGTACGGGCTGATCCAGGGGATGGTGGAGCTGCGCCGGGCGCTGGCCGGTCAGTACCCCGACTCGACCCCCCACAGCTTCGTCATCACCAACGGCGCCTCCGAAGCGCTCGACCTCGTGCTGCGGGTGATCGCCCGCAAGCAGGGGCCCGGCGGCAAGGTCCTGATGGCGCGCCCCTACTACTACTCCTACCCGCACATGGCGCGCTTCGCCGGCCTCGAGCCGGTCTACACCGACACCATCGACGGCCGCATCGACTTCGACGATTTCGCCGCCAAGGTCGGGGACTGCCGCGCCGTAATCGTCAACTCCCCCTCCAACCCGACCGGGCGGGTCGAGGCGATCGAGACCCTGGCCAAAATCGAGAAACTCACCAGCGAGCTCGGGGTGTACGTGCTCTCCGACGAGGTCTACAAGGACCTGATCTACGTGCGCGAGAACTACCTCCTCAAGGGGCCGCACGTGGTCACCATCAACTCCTTCTCCAAGACCTACGCCATGTGCGGCTTCCGGGTCGGCTACCTCTGGTCCGTCGACCAGGAGCTGGTCGAGGAGGTGATCGCCGTCAAGACGCACACCTCGATGAACACCAACATCCTCGGCCAGGAGATGGCCCTTGCCGCTGTGGGGGTCTCCTCGGACTTCGCCGAGAAGCAGCTCGAGGTCTGGCGCCACCGCCGCGACCTGATCTACCAGGGCCTGTCCGACCTCGGCCTCGACCTGTGGAAACCGGAAGGGGCCTTCTACGTCATGCCCCGGGTCGAGGAGCCCCTCGACTTCGTCCGCGACCTCTTCGAGCGCTACAAGGTCATCACCTACCTCGGGGAGTGGTTCGGCTCCCCGGACCGGGTGCGCCTGTCGTATGCCCTCGACGTCGACAAGATCGAAGAGGGGCTCAAGCGCATCGGGCGTTACCTGCGGGGGCGGTAGGGACGTTGGGGATAGGCCGAGGAAGGTTGCGGGCCGTCAGTCCCGTCGAAATGGAATTGCCATGAAATCAACTGTTGCCGTTTTCAGCTTATACCTCTTGCTCCCGGCCGCACCGACCGTGGGTACCGACTGCGATGGCTGGAACACAGAAGAGTTTTTTAAAACCGCCACCGTCGAAGAGGTAACCGGATGCCTTCAGACCGGTGCCGACCCGAACACTCGGACCAAAGAGGGCAATACCCCTCTCCATGCCGCTGTCCATTTAAACCCTTCCTTGCTGACGCCCCTGATAGAGGCTGGGGCCAACCCGAACGCGCGGGACAAAGAAGGTTATACCCCCCTGCATCGGGCGGGCCTTCGAAACAAACCTCCGGAAGTCATCACTACTTTTTTGCTTATGCCAAGGATTGTAATTCCTGACCGAGTCTGGTATGCCTATAGCACCGGAGCATTCGGACAGATAAGGAAACTCGAGGAAAGTCTAGGTGTAAGTTACTCACAGTTTATCAGATCGGGTTCGGGTTCGGCCTTGGCGGAGGGATATAAAGATATCTATGCTGAATTTCCACCTGACTCTGCCAGAACACCAACAGCTTCCAAGGATCTCGGACGAAATCCCCGAGACCGAAACCCTGACGTCATCGCTGCTTTGCTGGACGCTGGGGCAGACGCAAACTCACGGGACAAAAACGGCTTTACTTCCCTGCACTTTGCTGCCGCGTGCACCAAAGATCTGGAAACCATCTCCGTCTTGCTGAAAGCCGGGGCGGACCCGAACGCACGGGACAAGCACGGAAACACCTTCTTGCATTCGGCGGTGTGGAACAAAAACCCGGAAATCCTTCCTGCCTTGCTGAACTCTGCGTCCGATCTCAACGTACAGGACAACTACGGCAGCACATTCCTGCATTACGCTGCAGCGCGCAACGAAAATCCCACCGTGATCGCTGCCCTACTGAAAACCAGCGGGGACCCGAACGCACGGGACAAGCATGGCAACACCTACCTCCATTACGCTGCGGCGCGCAACAAAAATCCCGCTGTCATCACCGCGCTCTTAGACGCAGGTGCCGACCCGGCGACTAGAAACACAGAAGGAAAGATCCCCTGGGACTATGCCAAGGAAAACGAGGCCCTCAAGGAAACCGACGTGTATTGGCGACTGCATGACGCAAGGTTCGAATAAATCCAACTTGGATTTACCGGCAGACTCGTAGACAACCCAGTACAAGACAACCACAATGGCCACATTTGAAGATCTCCTCAAAGCGGAAGAGCCCGAATATTCGGTTCGAGAAAAAACTGAGGCCTTCTACCAAGGCACCGATGCTATTGGGGAATTCGCGCAGAAAGTAATGATTCCCGTCTTAAGAGATCAGCTCAAAAAAACAGATAAGGAAACTGCGATAACTGGCACCTATTTCCGAATGTATGCCTGGGTTCAATCATTGATCCGTTTGAATGATCCACGTCACTTTCAGGCTGCAGCAACGGTAGCACGAGCTCTTTTTGAACTTCTCCTCGACATAAAGCTGTTGGATGCAGATACAAACGGAAAAATGGTGGCAAAATTCCATGCCTTTCCTGAAATCGAGAGATTTCAAATGGCGAAAGACTACGTGGAATTTGCGGACCGAAACCCCGATGTCTCAACTCAGGATGCACATCAGCGTAAGCTCGTTTCGCAACCGGAAAAGGAGGAGGATATACGCGGCAAGATTGTCAAGCACTGGGGAAAGACAAAAGGCGCTAAGCCAAACTCATGTAAGCCACCAATACATTGGTCCGGTATGAATATCAGGGAACGTGCTCAGCAATTTGGCACCTCCTTTGAAAAAAGATATTTATTCGATTATCGAATTGGATGCCTGGCATCACACTCTGGTTCAGCTATTTACGCAGGTCTAGATTCTGACGCGCTAGAGTCCATATTTTGCCTCTCACATGGTTTGTCTCAGGAGTATTTTCTCGAAGCTACCCAAATTTGCGCCGACGTAATGAACATTTCAACGTCGGTTGAGGAATTCCCAGCTCTTGTCAAAGAGCTGGGAATTAACACCAGGCAGGGTCTTGGTCGAGATGGAGATTGACAAGATCGAACAGGCTCGAACCAACGCAATAAAACCCTGACATGCCCTTGAAAATCGGCATCGCCGGAACCGGCAACGTCGCTAGGGCCAACTACATGCCCTGCCTGACCGCGGAGAAGGACGTCGAGCTCGGCTACTACAACCGCACCCAGAGCAAGGCCGGGCAGTTCGCCGCAGATTTCGGAGGGCAGGCTTTCCAGTCTCCGGGGGACCTGGTCGCTTGGAATCCTGATGCGATCCTCGTGCTGACCAGGGAGAACGACCGCTTCGAAGCCGCCTCCGCTCTGCTCGCCCACGGACCGAAGCGGCTGTTCTTCGAAAAGCCGCTGGTCGCCCGCGACGGGCAGGCGGGGGTTCGGGAGCAGGACTTCCTCGACGCCCGCTCCCTCATGCGGCAGGCGGATGCCTGCGGCTGCGAGACGGCCATGGTTTTCAACTACCGCTTCTTCGATCAGGTGATGCTGGCCAAACAGATCGTCGCCGACCGTTCCTTCGGGGCGGTGGTGAACTTCACCGGGCTCGTCCACTTCGCCTGCTGGAGCCACGCCATCGACCTGGTCCACCACTTCGCGGGACCGGTAGCCGAACTCGCGGCCCTGGAGAGCGTAGGGACCCGGGGGGGCCGTGCCGCCGCCAAGGACGTCACCGCTGCCATGCGCACCGCCGGGGACGCCACCGGCACCCTGACCGGCACCTCCGCTCTCGACTGGACCTTCCCCTCTTCGAGCTGACTCTGAACTTCGAGGGGGACCGCATTCACCTGCGCGATCTCGACGGCGACATGGAGGTGCTCGATCACGCCTCAGGCCGCCGCGAATTGCACGCCATACCGAAGGACAAGTCCCGCTGGGACCAGTACAGGGCCTCGTTCGCCAAGTCCGTCACAGCCTACCTGCAGTCTTTGCGCGCCGGAGAGCCGCCTCCGGTCCCGGGGATCGCAGGCCTGCGTGAGCTTCAGGTCGAGGCCGCCGTCAGGCGCTCCATCGCCGCGCGGCGCCCCGTCGACCTCGAGGCCGAGCTGCCGCTTGACGGCCCGTGATGAAAGCTGGTTCGGGCCGCTGTTCTCGGAGGCGGTGGCCTTCCCCCGGACCGTGGCCTGAATGGCGGCTCGCTCCTGCGGACATGAGCATTGATAAACGGCTCGAACTGCGGCCCCCTGAGGCGAACCTTTCCGCCCTCACTGTCGGGCGCCGCCCTTTGCTCCCTCGCCGAGACTCTCGTGAGTTTCCGCCCCCTCCGCGTCCGCGTTGCCGCGTCCATGTTTCGCTACGGATTGCCCTTGCCCGCCCCTGCGGCGCCCCTTCCCCGCGGCCGCGATCCCTGAAACACCATGAAATCCCTACGTCTCCTCGGTGACGAGAAGGTCGTCTGCGTCGACGCCCCCGACCCGGAACCGGGCCCCGGCGAGGTGCTCGTCGACACCCGGGTCTCGGCCCTGTGCGGGAGCGAGCTGAAAGCCTACCGGGGTGAAGGCATGGAAACCGGCAACTCCGGACACGAGGCCGCCGGCGTCATTTCCGGGGTCGGTCCTGGCGTCAGCGCCCCGAGGGTTGGACAGCGGGTCGGCGTCAGCGCCATCAGCGGATGCGGGGACTGTCCCTGCTGCGCCCGCGGCCAGTACACCTGGTGCGAGGAGCGGAGCTACCACGGCAGCACCCACGCCGAGCGCTTCGTCACCGCGGCCAGGGCCTGCCACGTGCTGCCCGACGACGTTCCCTGGGATGCGGGGGTGCTGCTGACCGGAGACGGGTTCGGCGTCCCCTACCACACCTCGACCAAGCTCAGGAACGAGCCTGTCGAATGCGTCGCGATTTGCTCGGCCTCGCGGGAAAACTGGGGGCCGCCCACGCCATTGACGCCGGCGTCCCCGAGGACGTGCCGGAGGCGATCCGCCGGTTGACCGGGAACAGGGGAGCGGACGTCTGTATCGAGGCCGCCGGCCGACCCGAGACCGCGAGGCAGTGCTTCCGCGCCGTGCGCACCGCGGGAACCGTGGTCTTCAACGGGGAGCAGCCGGAGGTCGAGCTGCCCCCGAGCGCGGACTTCATCCGCCGCGACATCACCGCGGTCGGTTCCTGGTACTACCACTTCAGCGAGTTCCCCGAGATGCTCGCCCTCCACCGGGCCGGCCTGGATGTCGAGCGGCTGATCACCCACCGCTTTCCCCTCGAAGAAGCGGACGAGGGCTTCCGCCTGATGGCTGCCGGTCTCACCGGCAAGGTTCTCCTGCAGATGGGCTAGGGCTTGAGGGCCCTGTCCCCGGGGCGCGCCGCACCGGGGCCGGCCTTAGTCGTGCTCTCCGCCTCCTTCGTCCGATCCGGCGTGCTCGCCCAGTCCTACCTCCGCGTGAGGGGTCCAGGCGTCGAAATCCCTGCTGGTCGCCACCAGCCTCACCTTCCGTTCCATGGCGGGATCGAGATCGACCGGAGTCGTCGGACCGAGCTCCCTGCCGTTGGACAGGTGGACCTCGACGCGCACTTCCTGCAAGGTCTCCCCGGTCGTGTTCTTCAAAGTACCGGTGAATGAATTGTCATCCGCCTCGTAGGACATCACCAGCCGAACACCGTTTCTGACACTATCGAAGGTCTCGTTCAGCGACAGGGCGGTACCCGACTCTTCGCCAGCCTCTCCACCGTTTTCGCCGCCGCCGTCGCGGATGTGTTCGTCACCGCTGGCCGTGAGGACATCCGAATCATGAGTTCCCCCTGTCGGCGGCTCACCCGAACACCCGGAGATTCCGAGGCAGAGAACAACGACCGCGGCACCGAAAGTGTAGTTCATCGTGCTTTCCTTCATCGTGCTTCCTTTGTGTCAGAGTAGAGAAATCGAATCTTGCGGAAAAAAGAAAGGACGCCCGATAGCGAACCGGGTTCCACGGGGGCGAAGACGTAAACTGCCGCCCTCGGAGAAGAGCGTCCAGCGGACTGGCGGGTGGATCTGGTCGAAGCAGCGTCCCCGAAGCCCCGGCGGCTGCCCCTGCCTGCCCGCCGGCCTGAAGCGCGGCACCTGAAACCGGCACCGCCTCTCCAAACCGACCCCTACCCTTCGGCCGTCGGTGCAGCGATTGACAGGGGATTGCGGGGGCGTTTCTTCCAGCCCGGAACCTGCGCCCACGGCAACCAACGGAACCCGCACCATGCCCCGCATCGACGACCGCGACTGGAGCCGGATCTCTCTCGGCGAATGCATCCGCCACCTCGAGGTGGAGGGGTACGTCATCCTTCCCGAGCGCCTGCCGCCCGACCTCATCGCCCGGCTCAAGAGCCAGTGCGCCGGGTTCGAAACCACCCACGTCGACTACAGCGTCCACCAGCGCGGCAAGTCCGCGGTACAGTTCGCCGGCGGTGCCGTCACCGAGCTGATCGCCTGGCCGCCGACCATCGAGTTCCTCGAAACCCTGTGCGGCGAGGTGGTCGCCATGTCCTACGACTACGGCCGCTCCGAGCCGGGCCACCCCGGGATCAGCCTCCACTGCGACGGCCAGCCCTGGGGGTCGAATATCTTCGCCGCGGAGTACACCTGCCCCAGGCTGCTGCGGGTGCTCTACTACCTCGACGACCTCGTGCCCGAGGTCTCCCCCTTCCGCGTCGTGCCGCGCACCCACCTGAGCTTCCACAACCAGGCCAACCCCTACCTGCGCTACGAGGAGCACCCGGAAGAGGTGATGGTGACCTGCAAGGCCGGCGCGGCGCTGGTGTTCAACAACAATGTCTTCCACGGCAATTACCCCAACACCGGCACGTACGCGCGCGAGTCGCTGCAGCTCTCCTACCGGCCGACCTGGGCCGGGCCCGCCGAACCGATCGCCCCCTGGGACGAGGTGGAGGTCGCCAAACTGTCGCCGCAGGTGCGCCGCCTGATGGGGGACCGCAGCGGCCGCATCTGGATTCCCGAGGGGGGCAACAAGCCGCCCGGCATGGCGTCGGAAGCGCCCGGCATCAACCCGAGCCGCTGGCAGCTACCGTGAGCGCCGCCGTCGAGTTGCAGCGGGCCGTCATCGAGGGCTCCGGTCCCGGGCCCCACCTGCTGATCACCGGGGGAGTGCATGGCGACGAGTTCGAGTCGATGGTCGCCGTCCGCCGCCTGATCGCCCATTTCCAGGGCACCTGCCGCGATGAGCTTCGCGGCCGCCTCACCCTCGTGCCGGTCGTCAACGAGGCGGCCTACCTGCGCGGCGCCCGCACCGCGGAGGACGGCCTCGACCTGGCGCGCGTCTGCCCCGGCGACCCCGACGGCTCGGTGACCATGCGCATTGCCCACGCCCTCAGCGAGCTGATCCGCTCGGCCGACTGCTACATCGACCTGCACACCGGCGGCTCCCCTTCCTCGGTGTGGCCGATGTCGGGGTACGGCCTGCTCCCCGATCCTGCAATCCTCGGCAGGCAGCGCGCCATGGCGCGGGCCTTCAACCTGCCGGTGATCTGGGGCACGACCGCGACGCTTCAGGGCCGCTCCCTGTCGGTTGCCCGCGACGCTGGCGTCGCCGCGATCTACGCCGAGTACCAGGGCTCGGGCAGGTGCGATCCGGAAGGGGCGGAAGCGTACTTCGAAGGCTGTCTGAACGTCATGGCCACGCTGGACATGATCGCGCGCCCGGCGCCCGTTTCGCGGGTCGAGCACGTGGTCGAGGACGACCGCCCCGGCTCCGGCGACATGGGGCTGCACAACCAGACGCCGGTCACCGGCTATTTCGAAGCCGCCGTACAGCTCGGGGAGCGCGTGCGCGAGGGGGACCTGCTCGGCACGGTGTGCGACCCCCTCGGCTCCGCGGTGCACGAGATGCGCGCCGAGCGCGGCGGGCACATTCTCGTGCTGCGCACCTTTCCGCGCGTGCTCGAAGGGGAGATGGTCGCGGTGATTCTCGAAACCGATCGGAAGGAGAACCTGTGAAAATCGCTTTGGCGCTCGGCCCGGAAGCAGAGGCGGTATCGACCTTCGGCAGCCAGTGCGGCGTCGCGCACGCGGTCGGCACTTTCGGCCTCGAGCCGCTCCCGGGCAAATCGATAGAGGACGAGGCGCAGCCGTTCAGCCGCGCCTCGCTGGCCCGCTTCAAGGCGCAGTACGAAAGGATGGGCTACCAGCTTTCGGTGATCGAAAGCCGCCCCCCGATGGAGGAGATCAAGCTTGCCCGGCCAGGCCGCGACGAGGAGATCGCCGTCGTCTGCGAGTTCATCCGCAACATGGGGGCCGCCGGCATCCCGGTCTGGTGCCCGGCCTGGATGCCCGTCCACTTCGTCATCCGCACCTCCTCCGACATCCCGACTCGGGGCGGCGCCAAGGTGACGGGCTTCGACCTCGAGGAGTTCAACCGGACCCACCCGGCCGGCGAGCACGGCGAGATCACCGAGGAAGATCAGTGGGACAACCTCAAGTACTTCCTCGAGCGCGTCGTTCCGGTAGCCGAAGAAGCCAACGTCAAGCTCGCCATGCATCCCGACGACCCGCCGCTGTCGCCGATCCAGGGGGTCGCCCGCATCATCAGCAGCGTCGATAACTACCAGAGGATGGTCGATCTCGTGCCCAGCCCGGTGAACGGCATCGGCCTCTGCCAGGGGAACTTCGGCCTCATGACCGACGACCTGCCGAGCGTCATCCGCCACTTCGGAGAGCAGAAGAAGGTCCACTTCGTCCACTTCCGCGACATCAGGGGGACCCCGGAGAAGTTCGACGAGGCCTTCCACGACGACGGCAAGCACGACATGGCGGCCTGCGTCCGGGCTTACCGCGACAGCGGGTACGAGGGGGTGGCGCGCCCCGACCACTTCCCGCAGCTGACCTGGAAGGATTTCGCCGACACCCACTCGATGGAGCGCCTCTACGCGATCGGCTACATGAGGGGCCTGATCGAGGCGGTGTACAGCGAGTGACGCCGGATCCCGCGCCGGTCGCCGTCGCCCGTGCCCTCAGCCGCGCCGCGGGCAGCCTGCGCTTCGCCGCCCCGGTCGCGCACGTGTACAACCCGCTGGCGTACGCCTTCGAAGCGCACGCCGCCTACCTCGAGCGCTACTGCCGGCGCTGCGCCAAGGTACTGCTCGTCGGCATGAACCCCGGGCCCTGGGGGATGATGCAGACCGGGGTCCCGTTCGGAGAGGTCGAGCTGGTCAGGGACTGGCTCGGCATCGACCGCGGGGTGAGCCGGCCCCGCTCCCAGCACCCCCGGCGGGCGATCGAGGGCTTCGACTGCCAGCGCAGCGAGGTCAGCGGCCGCCGCTTCTGGGGGTGGGCGCGGGACCGCTTCGGCACCGCCGACCGCTTCTTCGACAGCTTCTTCGTCTGGAACTACTGCCCGCTGGCCTTCCTCGAGGAGAGCGGCCGCAACCGCACCCCCGACAAGCTGCCCCCGGCCGAGCGCGAACCCCTGTTCGCCGCCTGCGACCGCGCCCTGCGGCAGATCGCCGAGCACGTGTCGCCGTCGTTCGTCCTCGGGGTCGGCAGGTTCGGCTGGGACCGCGCCCGCGCCGCCCTCGGGGACGGCACCTTCCACTTGGGGCAGATCCTGCATCCGAGCCCGGCGAGCCCGGCGGCCAACCGCGGCTGGGCCGGCCAGGTCGAGGAGCAGCTCGCCGCCATCGGCATCCCGCTGCCCGCGGGACCCCGTTGAGGCCGCCCGCGGAACCTCCCGTAACCGCGGACCGGATCGAGCGGGTCGCCGTCGTCGGGGCCGGCCTCATGGGCCACGGGATCGCCCTGGAGCTCGCCCTCGCCGGCCTGGAAGTGCGCATGCATGCGCGAACCCGGGCGAGCCTGGACCGGGCCCGCGCCCGCATCGACGCCGGCCTCGACTACCTCGCCGGCCTCGGCCGCATCACCGTGGAACAGGCGGAGGCGGTCCCCTCCCGCCTGCACGGCTCCCCCGATCTCGAGGAGGCGGTCTCCGGGGCGGACTTCGCCATCGAATCGGTGTACGAGGACCTCGAGCTCAAGCGCCGGGTGTTCGCCGACCTCGACCGCCTCTGCCCGCAGCGCGCCATTCTCGCGAGCAACACTTCGGGACTGATGCCGGACAGCTTCCTTCCGGAGACGGACCGGCGCGACCGCGTTCTCGTCACCCACTACGCCAACCCGCCCCACCTCATTCCCCTGGTGGAAGTGGTGCCGGCAAGCGCGACCTCGGACGCCTCCCTGCAAGCCGTCTGCTCCCTGCTCGAACACGTGGGCAAGCGCCCGATCGTCGTCCGCAGACAGGTCCCCGGGTTCGTCCTCAACCGCCTGCAGTTCGCGCTCCTGCGCGAGGCCCTCTGGCTGGTCGAGAACGGGGTCGCCACCCCCCGCGACATCGACTACGCCCTCAGCAACAGCATCGGCCGCCGCTGGTCGACGGCCGGCATCTTCGAGGTATTCGAGCTCGCCGGCTGGGACCTGGTGGCCTCGATCGCCGGCAACCTCCTCCCCCATCTCGCCTCCGGACCGGAGGTGCCCGCGCTGCTGCGGGAGAAGGTGGCCCGCGGCGAGCTCGGGGCGAAGACGGGACGCGGTTTCTACCAGTGGACGCCTGAATCCGCGGAGGAGCTGAGACGGCGAATCGCCGCCGCCCTCGTGGAGATCGAGAAGTGGCAGTGACCCGGCACAGTGCGAGCGGACGCATTGCCCTCGGACTGTCTCTCGCCGCGCTCGCCGTCTTCCAGTGGGGGACGCAGCCGGTGCTGCAGGCCATCCTCGTGCAATCCCTGGAGGTTACCGCCGTCGGATGGATGCGTTTCGCCATCACCGCGGCCCTGCTCCTGCCCATGGTGATGCGCCGCGGCGGCCGCGAGCTGATCCGCCTGCGCGGCAGGCGCCTGCTCCTGCTGTCGATCTGCGTCGCCGGTCTGCTCACAAACTACCTGACCTTCATGGCCGCCCTCCGCTACGTCAGCCCCGGCACCGCCCAGGTGGTCATCCAGCTCGCCCCGATGCTGATGCTCCTGGGGGGCCTGTTCCTGTTCGGCGAGTCCTTCGGCCGGCTCCAGTGGCTGGGGATCGCCCTCCTGCTCGCCGGCCTGGCGCTGTTCTTCAGCCCCCGCTACGGAGACCTGGCCGGCGAGTTGCAGGGGTTCGGCCTCGGCATTCTGCTGCTGATCTTCTCGGCGGTGGCCTGGGCGGTCTATCTCCTGAGCCAGAAGCAGCTCCTGACCGCGCTGCCTCCGGAGGCGATCCTGCTGCCGATCTACGCCACCGGGACGATTCTCCTGTTCCCCCTGGTGCGGTTCGCCGACTACGGCCGCCTCGACCCCATCCACCTCGGCCTGCTGGCGGCCACCAGCGTCCTCACCTTCACCTCCTACCTCTGCTACGCCAACGCCGCCGAGCACATCGAGGCCTCCCGGATCGGGGTTCTCCTCTCCCTGTCGCCGGTGGTCGTCTTCGTCACTGCGGGCATGTTCGCCCTGCTCCTGCCGGACCTGGCCAGGCCGGAAGAATTGAGCCCCTCCCGCGTCGGCGGGGCCCTGCTGGTCGTCGCCGGTTCCATGCTCGGGGCCCTGGGGAGCCCGTCCCCTCCCGGAGGCTGAGGCACCGGCCTGACGCCTTGGGCCCGGGGGGCGTACCCTTCAACGCCAAAGCGCCCATCTCTTCCACGGAGAAAGACAGTGAGCGAAGCCACGAGCCCGACCCCCATCGCCGACCGCACAGGCCGCGAAAACCTCACCATCACCGGCGCCACGCTGACTCGCCTGACCTCGAAGCCGTCCGACGGCAGATATGTCCACGAGTGCGGCCCGGTAGTGCTCACCAAGGTCGACATCGGCCTGCTGGAAGTTTTCACGGCGGAGGGCCTGGTCGGCATCGGCGTCGAGCCGGCGGACGGCGACGGCGACTTCCGGCACCTGATCGGCAGAAACCCGTTCGACGTCGAGACCCTGGGCCTGTCCGCAGGGGCCGACATCGCCTGCTGGGACCTCATCGGCAAGGCCAAGGGAGAGCCGCTGCACCGGCTGCTCGCCCCGGAGCGCGGCGACCGGGTGCGGGTCTACGCCAGCGGCGGGGTGAACTGGACCTGGCACGACCGCGGCGACGGCGAGCCGTTCGGCGCCGAGCAGCTGATTCAGGAAGCGCTGCAGTACCGGGAGATGGGGTTCGACACCTTCAAGTGGCGCCCCGGGACGGACTGGGAAGAAGCCGAGGTTACCCCGGCCGAGCTGGGAGAAGTCTGCCGGCGGCTGCGCGAGGCCGTGGGCCCGAACTTCGACCTCGGCCTCGAGAAGAAGGGGTACGACTCATGGACGTACGGGGAGTGCCTGGAGATCGCCCCGGTCATCGACAACCTCGGTTTCCTCTTCTTCGAGCAGCCGATGGGAGACACCGGACCCGCCCAGTTCGACGACTACCTCGCGCTGAAGGAGCGCATGCCCAACGTCATGCTGTGGGGCGGCGAAAGCCTGGAAAGCCTGGAGGAAATCCGCCCGTGGCTGGAACGGGGGGTGTACGACGCCATGCAGATCGACGCGTCCAGGCAGGGCCTGTCCGAGGACCTGCGCATCGCCGGCGCTGCACAAGAGCACGGCATCCGCATCGTCCCCCACAACTGGCAGTCCTCGATCGGAACCGCGGCCAACCTGCCCTGACCGCCGCCGCCGCGACCGGTCACATCTGCGAGTTCTTCATGTACCCGAACGGGTTCCGCTACGAGCTGCTCGAGGATCCACCGCGGCCGGTCGACGGCTGGGTGACCCTGCCGGACGGCCCGGGCCTGGGCATCGAGGTGGTGGTGGACGTCGAGAAGCGCTTCCCCTACGAACCGGGACCGAACACCCTGCCCAACCCGCGTTTCCCTCACGCCCTGGACCGGGCCAGGGATCGAGAGCGGACGGTGCGGCAGCGGTACTCCTGAGGGGACAAAATCGGTAGTGGTATAGTTTTAAAACTTTAAGTAAGGTGCAGATGGAACCCCTGATACCTAAGGAGTATCAGTTCTTTCTTTAATCATCGCCTATTGTCTGGTGGGGGAAAATCCTGTCAGTGGACGACTTACGGCGCCAGCATTTTGATAATGCGCCTTGCCAACTGATCATTAATCTCCCGGTGGCGAGGAACAGGTTGGGACAGCTTGGTCCGCGGATTTTGATACCAGTCGTGCTTGGCTCCATGCCGAATGAAAATACAACCCATACTTTCGGGTGTAGCCTCCATTTTACGCATTTCTTAACAAGAGTGGGACCCCAAGTCCGGGTACGAGTTGTACTTTTGGGTATATGCACTTACGCCCAAAAACCGGAAAGGGGTCCCGGATGGAAGATACGCAAGATTTGAGCGCTCGCCTGACCAACCTGCAGGAAAATGTCCGGCAGTGGGAACATCGCCTGCAGTCCGGGCAAGCAGGACCGGATGCCTTTCGCCAGATGCTGGGGGAGTTTCGATCGTGTTTGGACGACATCGGTCGAAGCGGCTTCCAACGCTTGGCCCAAGCTTGTGAATTGGGCGACGACACCGTGGTACACCAGGGGAAGGTGTACCGATTCAAGCAGGTGGTCGACAAGGAGTGGATGACCCTGTGGGGCAAGGTTGTGGTGGCGCGGCGGCTGTATCAGCCCGATCGCGGCGGACCGAGTCGGGTGCCTCTGGATGAGCGCTGCGGCATGGTCAAGCGATTCATGGTGCCGGAACGGGAGCGCCTGACGGCGTTTCTGGGCGCCGGCATGGTCCCTGCCGAGGTCGAGAACAGCTTGCGTGAATTGCTGCCCGAGCCGCCCTCGCGCACGGCGATTCAGCAGCTGTTGACCCGGGTCGGACAGTATGCCGAGGACCACGCCGAACAACTCGAGTTGGCCTTGCAAACAGCGGCGCCGCTGGATCCCGAGGGCGACACCCTGGTGGTCAGTTGGGACGGAGTTACCGTGCCCCTGCGGGAACCGGCACCCAAGCGCGGACGGCCCGCCGAACGACCGATGGACAGCGAAACCGACAGCGCCCCCACGGCCTGGAAAGAGGCGGGGGTGGGCATGGTCGCCACCTACCTGACGCCGCTGGATCCCGAGGCGGAGGAACCCCAACGCGTCGACGTGCGCTATGCCGCCCGTATGCCGGAGGCGAAAATGGAAACTTTGGTCAACGGCCTGGTGAACCAGACGGATCGGGCGCTGCAGCAAGGGAGCTACGAGCACCGGGTGGTGTTGGCCGACGGCAAGCGCGAGATCTGGCGTACCATGGATGGGCTCGGGGTGTTCGACGGCTTCACCCGCATTCTCGACTTCTACCACGCCGCCGAGCACCTCTTCGGCAAGCGGTCGGGAAAAGCTTTTCGCTGGTATCGACGATGGCGCCACAAACTGCGCCATGAGCCCGGTGCCGTTCAGGGCCTGATCCGTTCCCTGGCCTACCATCGGCGCCAACTCCCAAAAGGATCACAACGCCATCGTCAGGCGACCACCGAACTGGGCTACTTCCGCAACAACCGGGATAAAATGGACTACGCCGGCTATCACGCTTCGGGCTTGATCCTCTCCAGTGGTCCCGTGGAGGCGGCCGCCAAGACCCTGGTCGGCCATCGACTCAAACGCAGCGGCATGCGCTGGAGGCGCGAAGGCGGACAGCAGATTCTCAACTTACGAATCCACGTGCAATCGAAACGATGGCAGGCTTTCTGGAACTGGCACCTTAAAAAGACTACCTCTCAACCCTACACCATGGCTGCGTAAAAACGCGGCTACACCCATACTTTCCAAAGCTCGGATCAAGTCTCGCCGCTTCATCCGATTTCCAACACAGCAGCCTCGCGCACGCAAGGGATAAGGCCGCCTGTGAGGTCGCCGTACAGATCCTTCAGGTTTTCTCGCAACTCTTCTTGCGTCTCACCTTGGGTCCAATAGTCGGGATAGCGCTCCAGGTAACCAAGCCACATATCGCCATCCTTCCAAAAGACATACTTATGATAATCCATTCCGTACCTCTCGCGATATGACCGCATTAGGCCCACGGTCATCGAGCCGCCACCGGAGGCCGATGAGCTACTACGTAATGCTGCCGTTCTTCTTCCCCGCCCCCAAAGAATAAACCGGTCAGCGACGGGCAAACAAGGCGGTCCGTCTCGGTCTCCTGATGGAGGACGTTAACCACGGCGATCCCTACTTCCCTTCCCAATCACCTCGCGTTCTCCAGTATGGCGACGTAGGCGCCGTACAGGTCCTGTATGTTCTCGACGTAGTGCACCGGCTGGCCGCCGCGGCAGAAGCCGTAGCGCGCCCGCTTGTAGTAGGCCGGTTGCGATAGCAGGCGCATCGCCTCCTCCACCTGGCCGAACCAGCGGTCGGGATCCCACCCCTGCTCCCGCGCCAGGTGGCGGGCGTCGAGCAGGTGGCCGTAGCCGACGTTGTAGGACGCCAGGGCGAAGCGGATGCGCTCCTCCACCGGGATCTCGCGGCCGAAGCGGTCGAGGAGCTGGTGCATGTACTTGGCCCCGGCGTGGATGCTCTCCTCGGGATCCTGCAGGTTGCTGAATCCCAGCTGCTGCCCGGTTTTTGGCATGATCTGCATCAGTCCCTGGGCCCCGACCCAGCTCACGGCATCCGGATCGAACTTCGATTCCTGGTACATCTGCGCGGTGAGCAGGCGCCAGTCCTGGCCGAAGCGCACCGCGTATTTCTTCGCCAGCCCGTCGAAGGGGGACAGCTGCCCGCCGAGGTCGACCCGCATGGAGTCCTTGGCACGGGCGATTGCCCGCGAGTTCTTGAAGTACCGCTTCTTCATCATGTTGAAGAAGAGGCCGCCCTTCTCCCGTTTCACGTAGTGGTCGAGCGACGCGAGCAGGGCCGGGTTCCCCTTGCGCACGGCCCAGCCCAGCTCCGTCGACTTGATGCTGAAGGCCGCTTTCAGCCGGCGGCCGTAGGCGAGCTCCACCTCGAGCAGGTTGGAGTCGCACATGGTGATGTCGTAGAGGCCCTCCTCGACCCCGGCGAGGATATCCTCGGTCTCCACGTCGTCCGGCAGCGCCACGATTTCGAGGCCCTCAAGGGAATCCTGCAGGGCCGTCAGCGTCGTGTAGAACGAGGAGCTGGCGCGCACGTGGATGGTGCGGCCGACAAGGTCGCCAAGACTGGAGATCGTATCGTTGTCCGCCCGTACCACTACCAGCTCGTCCACTTCGTTGTAGGGCCGGCTGAAGGCGGCCAGGGCCTGCCTCTCCGGGGTTATGGTCATGGCCGCGGCCACGACGTCCCCCTTGCCCTCGTTCAGGAACTGCAGCAACTCGGCGTGGCTGTCCGGGATGACGATCTCGAGACGCAGGCCATGTTCGGAAGCGAACTTCTTCATCAGCTCGTACTCGAACCCGACCTGCAGGCCGCGGTGGATGAAGTAGGTCATGGCGTTGTTGCGCGTGATCATGCGCAAGCGGCCGCGTTCGATCAGTCCGGGCAGGTCGTCGGTGAACTCCTGCTGGCCCCCGCGCGTGAACTGCCGGGCGTGGAGGAACTCGTCCACCTTCGCCTTGAGCTCGCTGTCGCCTGGCCGCATCATCAGTGCGATCGGCCGCTCCATGGCCAGCACCAGCGGGGTCGCCAGACCGTCGTAGTAACTGGACAGGGCCTGCCACAGGTGCGCGTCCGCCACGGTCGCCTCGTACTTGCCGCCGGCGACTCCTGCGAGTATTCCCTCGATGTTGAGGGTTTCCTCCACGGTGTCGATGCGCAGGGTCGGGACCTGCTTCTGAAGCTCGACCAGGGTCCCGTAGTACGAGCTCGACTTGCGCACGCTGACCTCCATGCCGGCGAGGTCGTCGACCGTCTCGGGGAGATCCCCCCCCGACCTCGTGACCAGGTACTCGTCGACGTGGAGATAGGGGACCGAGAACGCCGTCCGCTTCTGCCGGTCCGGGGTGATGGTCAGGCTGGCGGCGACCACGTCCCCCTCCCCTTCCAGGAGCTTACCCATCATTTGGGAGAAATCCCCGACCTCGACCAGCTCGACTTTCAGCTTGAGGGCCTCGGCCAGGTCGCGGGCGATGTCGTAGTCGAGGGTCACCTGCTCCCCTTGCCGGGGCATGTAGGAGATCGCATCCAGCGGCACGATCACCCGCAGGACGCCGCGCGACCGCAGGTCGGGAAGATCGCCGGTGTATTTCGGAGCCGCCTCCGGGGTCTGCGGCGCGGGCGGTTCCTGCCCGGGATCGCCGCATTGCGCGAAGAGGCAGAGGGCGGTCAGCGAGGCGGGAAGGAGCAGACTGTTTCTCATTGATATGCCTGTTTCCTGATTTGCCATGGAGTTGTCGCGAAGGTGCGGATGATGATTGGCGCACGAAAAGTGCGGCGCCGGCGCAAGGAGTTGTGCGGACAGAAAAAGTACGAGCCGGTACCGGAGACACCAAAAAACGCCCGCTCCCTTCAACGGTCCCGCGGCGGGGGCAGGTTCTGTTTGAAGAACAAGACGGGGGCCTTACCGCATGACTCAAGGTTACCGCGCCCCGTGCAGCCGGCTGGATTGCCCGAGGGCGGATCGCAGTTTCAGCGGGGTTTTCCCGCCGACCGAGAAGCCTGCGCCGGGCAACTCCCAAGACACCTGCACCGCTTGACCTGACCCCCTCAAAAAAGCCCTTATTCATATCAGTCAGCTATCGGACTCTACAGGAGTGAACCCCGGCCAAGGGAAAGGGAAAGGCACATGATCAAACTGGGTATGATCGGATGTGGCGGCATGGGGGGTGTCCACATGCGGCGGTTTCACACCCTGAGCGACCGGGTCGCATTGGCCGCTGCCGTCGATGTCGTTCCCGAACGCGCAGAAGCAGTCGCGCAGCAATTTCCCGGAGCCTGTGTGGCGACGGATTATCGCGAGATCCTGGACACGGTAGATGCCGTATTGCTCGCGCTGCCCCACGATTTGCACTCTTCCGCAGGATGTGCCTGTCTCAATGCGGGCGTTCACGTCCTGCTCGAAAAACCCATGGCCAATGATGAAGCGGCCTGCCAGGAACTGATTGCCGCATCTGCAACCTCGGGTAAAGTGCTGATGATCGCGTATTGCATGCGTGATCTGGCGGCTGTACGAAGCCGAGCTGGCAGGGCATATTGCGAATTTGACGGGATTGGGTCTGGATGAAGCCGGGCAAGTTTAAAACCGCGGATGGTTGTGCGAAGGGCGTTACATTTCCGCACGACTCCACGCCCGCGGTTCAGGCAAACGCCGCGGCGCCCCGAAGGAGGGACCGCGGCACGGCGCTTGGAAGGCGTGAGACAAGGCGGGCAGCGCCGGACCGCCAACTGTTCACGGAGATTGATCCACCGTTGAAGGCCATCTCGGAAAAAGACCAGGGGACGTACGCCACGGAAGGGGTCCTCGTTCTGCGGCAGGCCTTTGCGGAATCCCGCGTACAGGCCCTTCTCGAGGGGGTGGAGCGGATGATCGACAAGGGCCTTGCGGGAGAATGCGAGCTGGGCTGGATCGACCGCGAGCTCCGTCTGCCGGCACGCACCGGCCACCTGCTGAACCCCGACAAGTACCACCCGGCCTTCGCCGACTGGATCGACGCGGACCTCGCACCCCATCTCGAGGCCCTGGTTAGCGGCGGGGAGGTACGCCACTGCCTGTTCGGAATGCTCGCCGGGGGCGGCGGGCAGCCGTACACCCAGAAATGGCACCGCGACCTGTGCCGTCCGGGAGACGCGGACGAGACCGCGTACCTGCGCCGGCACGAGGGCAGCTTCGTGCAGTTCAACGCGCCGCTCGTTGCCGGGGACCGCTTCCTCCACATCGTCCCCGGGAGTCACCGGCGGGCGTCGACGGCCGCGGAGATCGAGGCGTCCCGCAGCGAATCCGGAGCGATGCCGAACGCCCTCGTCGTCGGCCTGGAGCCGGGGGACATCGCCTACTACAACGCCAACCTCTGGCACCGCGGCTGGAACCCGGAGGGGCGCAAGCGCTGGACCCTGCACTGCGCCTTCTGGAGCGCCGGGGCCACGGTGATGGCTCACGAGCACGGACAGCGCGAGCCGCTGACCCGGGATGGGCACTTGGACCGCATGCCCCCCGTGACCCGGAAGTACATTCAGAGATACCTCGACCGCTATCCGGAGGGGGACCCGCCCTCCCTGTTCGACCTGTAGCTATTCACGGCACGAAAGTCCTCGCGCTTTACGCACAAGGAGAGCACATGCACAGCACGGCAGTCTTCGCGAGCACCGATTTCGAGATCGTCGACCGCGGGCAGGCGACGACGCACGCCCGCTACTTCGCCGGCTTCGCCAGGACCGACCGGCTCGGGCTGTTCGCTCCGGAGGGCTGCGAAGGGGCGGGAGCCACCCTGCTGATCATGGCCTGCGTCACCGCCTTCTACGACCGCTACCGCGAGGAGGGGGGCGACTTCTTCGCCTACCCCGACTTCTTCTCGTTCCAACGGCGGCAGCCGCCGGCGTCGTACTCCATGTTCGACATCTGGCCCGGGCGCAAGGACGTGCCGGTCCCCGAAGGGGCCAACGAAACCGCCGCGGCCATCACCGACCGCGGCGTCGGCATCCTGCTGCTGCCTGACCGGCCGCCGCGGAGCAACGAGTTTCAGCGGGTGCAGATGGCGAGCCTGGAGCGCAACGTCAGGCGCTGCCTCCTGTACTCAGAGGAGGGGCAGGTGGAGGAGCCGACCCTCGAGGTCGCCACCTCCAAGGCGGAACCGATCCGCGATTGGGCGGCGGCGATGTTCGACTCGGTGGAAGGGGACGGCGATTGGCAGCGGCGGCGCGAGCGCTTCCTCGACGGCATGCCGCGGGACGGGGCTCGCCAGAGCTTCAGGGAGATCTCTCTGGAAGAGGCTCTTCCGCTGCTGTAGCCGGCGGGAGCGATCCTGGTTTCGGAAAAATCGCCGGCACCGCCACGGGATTTCCCGGAGCCGAAGGAATGCAGGCTGGCCAAGTGTCAGGCCGGCCCGAGGTAAGGGTGGTGGCGTAGGGAGGACGACGGGACAGCGGGTACGCCCGCTACTCCATCTCCAGGGGGGCCTTGATCCGGCCAGGATACCGACTCGACCGCGCTGTCCTCCCCGGATTCCGCGCCAGCGGGGGGCAGCAGCATGCCGTCGAGATAGCCGTCCTCTTGCATGCCGAAGATGGCCCAGTAGAGAACATTATGCTCAATGGGGTCGGATGACCAAGGCAGCGCGAACCCGTCGAATTCAGGTGGGTCTCCGGCCGGGTCCGTGTCGTACACCTGGATCCCCAAGCCGATGACCTGTCCTGCAGTCAGATCGCTGGTAACGCTCCCCTCGATGTCGTCGTACGCCCAGCGGTCGAACGGGGTGACGTAGAGCTCGATGACGCTGATGGTCGGGTTTTCTCCGGCCACGCCTCCGCCGGCGTCCCCGTAGGGGGGCAGGACCATCCAGGCGAACTCACCCATCGCCTCCCTGGTCACCCGGTCATCCAAGGTCGGGCCGTCAGGGATGTGGGCGATGGCGTCGTATTTCTGACTTCGCCTGCGAATCTCCGTCCATTCTTCCACCGAACAATTACCGGGACAGCCCGCACCCCCGCTGTGATCTCCGTCCATCCCCAGGGTGATACTGTCATGCTGGTCCATATGGGACCGTACGGAGGTTTCGCTGACATTGTAGTCGTGGGTGTTCTGATACTCGTCGTCGCTGGCCACGAAGGCTACGTAGAAACGGTCCGGATCGTCGTGCCAGGCCAGCCATATGCGGAAGTCCAGGTCGGACGGATCAGGATCCAGCATACTCCCGAAATCCAGGGTGGTCATTGTGGGTTCGCCGAGCAGCTCCTGCCACTCCTCCACCAAGCCGTCCCTGAGATCGATCCGTTCCAGCATCTCGTCGCTGAGGTAGGCGATCGGGTACACGCGGTCGCCTACGTGAGCCCCGGCCGAGACGGCCAGCCACAGGACGAGGCCCAGGGCGGCGCAGCAATGCTTTTCGATTCGCATACCAGTCATCTGCTTTCCCTCCTTACTCCATCTCCAGGGAGGCCTTGATCCGGCCCCAGGAAACCGACTCGACCGCGCTGTCTTCCCCGGATTCCGCGCCGGCGGGGGGCAGCAGCATGCCGTCGAGATACCCATCCTCCTGCATCCCCCAGATGGCATTGGAGTGATCGACAGGCTGGGTGGCTTCGACCCAGACATGCCCCCACTCGTCTTCAGGTGGGTCCTCGTCATACAACATGATCCCGAAGCCGACGACCTGTCCCGCGGTCAGATCGCTGGCCACGCTCCCCTCGATGTCGTCGTACGCCCAGCGGTCGAACGGCGTGACGAACAGCTCGATCACGCTGATGGTCGGGTTTTCTCCGGCCACGCTTCCGCCGGCGTCCCCGTAGGGGGGCAGGACCGTCCAGGCGAACTCTCCCGACAAATACCTGGTCGGCCTGTCATCCAAGGTCGGGCCGTCAGGGGTTCGGGCGATGGCTTGGTATTCCTGACTTCGCCTGCGAATCTCCGTCCACTCTTCCATGGAGCAATTACCGGGACAGCCCGCACCACCACTGTGATCCCCGTCGATCACGAAGGTGATACTGTCATGCAGGATCATTAAATCTCGTACGGAAGTTTCGCTGACGTTGTACTCGTGGGTGTTCTGGTATATGTCGTCGCTGGCAACGTAGGCCACGTAGAAACGGGCGGGGTCGTCGTGCCAGGCCAGCCAGATGCGGAAGTCGAGGTCGGACGGATCGAGTGACCTGTCATTTACCTCTCTGAAATCCAGCAGGGTCATGGACGGCTCGCTGATCAGCTCCTGCCACTCCTCCACCGAGCCGTCCTTGAGGTCGATCTTTTCCAGCATCTCGTCGCTGAGATAGTGGATCGGGTACAAGCGGTCGCCGATGTGGGCTCCGGCGGAGACGGCCAGCCAGATAAGCAGGCCGAGGGCTTGCAACTGCTTGCTGGGATGGGAAGGGGCCATGAATCTTCCTCCTTGCTGGACGCCATCGAAGGATCGGTGGCGGCGTCAGGGATGGCCGGGTATGCGGCTACTCCATCTCCAGGGCGGCCTTGATCCGGCCCCAGGATACCGACTCGACCGCGCTGTCTTCCAGTTCGCCTTCCGGAGGCAGCAGCAGGCCGTCGAGATAGCCGTCGGCTTGCAGGGCCCAAATGCCATTGTAGTGATCGACTGTAGTGATCGACAGGTTGCGAGGCTTCGACCCAGGGCGCGCCCCATTCGTCTTCAGGAGGGTCCTCCTCATTCACCATGATCCCGAAGCCGATTGTTTTGTTCGGGGCCAGATCGCTGACCGCGCTCCCCTCGATGTCGTCCCACGCCCAGCGGTCGAACGGGGTGACGTACAGCTCGATCACGCTGATGATCGGGTTTTCTCCGGCCACCCCCCTCTCCGCCGTCCCCATAAGGGGGCAGGACCGTCCAGGCGAACTCTCCCGACCTGGACCTGGTGAACGTTTCATCCAGAATCGGCCCTTCCGGGGTGCGGGCGATGGCGAAATATTCCTGGCTTCTGTTCCGAATTTCCGCGGCCTCTTCCACCGAGACAATGTTGTCACTACCCGCACCGCCGCCGTGATCTCCGTCGATCACCAGAACAATACAGTCGTTGTAGTAGTCAATAAATTCGGCTCGTCAGTAGAATTCGTGGGTGAATTGTGGCTCGGGTAAATCGCCAAGCTGATGGAATGAAGCGATTTGGAGTGCCTTGAAGGTGCGGCATCCGAATGCTTTTCTCCCTGTCAGATTCCATTTCAGGTTCAAGCCCTCGACCATGCCGTTGTTGAACTGCTTCCTGGCCCTGAACCAATTGAGGATGAGCTCTTGGTGACGCCGCAGCATTCCGGCGATGTCTTTCATCGGTTCGATGTTGCTTCTCATCGTACGGAAACACCCGCGCTGGAGGAACTTCTCAGCCCACGCGGAGTAGGTGTAGTCCCAGAAGCGCTGGAAGTCCTCCTTGAGCAGGTAGGCTCTGACCGTCCGCAGGTTCATCTTCAATAGCTCCGACAGCTTCAAGCCTTGGGAGTCGCTTCTGGTCGAGGAAACGGGTCGGCTCCTGCTCGCCGTCGGCTTCCTGCTTGCGCCGGTGCTCCTGCTCCCGTTCGGTAAAGCCGTCGTTCAAGGCCTTCTTCGTCCGCTTCTCGCCCATCCACAACAGGCGGCGGCGGTGGGGGTCGATCTGGTACAGCAACGTCAGATAATGAGGCCCCTTACGATACTGGATTTCATCCACGCCGAGGGCCGTGACCTGGTCGAGGCAGCGATGAGCGAGCCCATAGTCCACGACGTACTGGACGGAGTGGTAGACCTTGTCCCAACGGGTCCGGAAGGAACGCGCCACCTCGATCCACGACAGTTTTTTGGCCCCCTGGGCCAGGAAGCAGCGGTAGAGGTCGGTCAGGTGGTGCTTGCCCGTGCTCCAGGGGACCTTCTCGACGACCACCCGGCCGCAGGCTTTGCAGGCAACCCGGCGCATGCGATACACCAGAAAGACCGGAAACCCCCAGAGGGGAACAAACTCGAACAGCCGGGCCTCGGGGGCCGTGTCATAGGTGGGGGCCAAGTGACCGCAGCCGCTGCACGCGCCCCGGGAGTTTTTCCGTGGCCTTATCCTCACCATTATCCTTCCGTGCCGGTCAAAATGACTGCCCTCAAACACAAACCGCTTGAAGGTCGTGCACCGGTTTAGTACCGTGATCAGGCGCATCATTCCCTCCACAGGTAGTTGGGTTCCGTCTTGGTGGACTGTCCCAACATACCGGGGGATGATGCGCCTGGGCTACCTGGCCTCCTCTATTCCCATCGCCGCAGCCTCCCCTCCTCACCCACAGATTCTCCAGAGGAGCCCATTTTTTCAGTCGTTGTTGTTCATTTCAACCCCGCACGATGGCTGCGTAAAAACGCGGCTACACCCTTAAAATGGTCCTCGCCTCAATCTGCGCCCAGTCTATCTCCCGCCCCAACCCAGGCGTCTGTGGCACATACATATAGCCGTCCCTGACCTCCGTAGTTTCCCGTATCAGGCCAGCAAATGCCGCAGAAATCGAGCGGTCAGCGACCGTCGGCAGCCACGCCCCCACTTCCCACCAGTCGTCGTTTCGGGTCGCGGCCACAACCTGCGCCCCTCCACCGTGGACATTCAGTCCGAACATCTCTGCAAGATTCGCGAGCTTCATCTTGCCGGTGATCCCGAGCCCGGTATTCCGCACGATATCGATCGCTCCCGCCACAAGATAGGGCGTCGCCAGGTAGGGATTTCCATGTATCGATTCGAGCGCCATCACCGGTAGATCAACCGCGTCGGAAAGACGTTTCAGCCCGTTGATGTCGAACTCCTGCAGGGGCTCTTCGATCCATATGTACCCCAGCTCTTCCAACCCGCGCGACACTTTGATGGCATCTTCAACGGTGTATTGCTGGACGGGATCGTGCATTAATGCCATCTCGTTGCCGACCAGACTGCGGATGTCCCTGGCGAGGGCGAGGTTTGTTTCGACGCCCAGCATCGAGTGGTCCTTGAACCCCTTGTAACCCTCGTCCACTGCCCGTTGCGCCGACTTCAGCGTGTCTTCGTAGGGGATGCCCGTTTCCGTGAGATAGGCCGGGACACGATCGCGAAATCCACCGAGCAGCTTGTGGACAGGCAACCTGGCGTGGAGCCCCGCCAGATCCCACAAAAGCGTGTCGATCAAAGCGAGAGGACCTGTCGATGTCATATGAAAGTAGCGCCGGGCCATCCACATTTTGTGCCACATATACTCGCGATTCAGTGCATCCTGCCCGACGAGTTCCGGCTCCCACTGGACCTTGAACGTACGCGCCCCCCACTCGAGATCCTCTTTCCCCCAGCCGGAGGAGAAGGATCCGATGCTCTCGAGATTCGCATCGGTTCGGATCCGGAGCAGACACGTGTAAGCCGGCCTGGGCTCCAAGCGGATCCCGTCCCCGCTGAACAGCCGATGCCCGAACCGCACCTTGGTCGACCCCGGATACTCTCGCATCGCCCGCAGTGGACGCCACTCCGGTTCAACGGGATCGCTTTCGAGGATTTGGAAGTCGATCGATTCGATTTTCATGGGGGTGTTTCCTCACCGGCGCATAATAGTCAATTGCAGTCAATGCGCCTACTATGTGGACGCTGAAGTGACTTTCCTCACCTGATTTGCTCGAGCCCCCCGCCGGAAGGAGCTTCGGATCAGAAAGGCGCCGAAATCCTTACAATCGCGCCAGCACCATTTATCAGCCTTTGCTGCCGTCGCTTGAAGACTGGGTCGAGGTGGTGGCTTGCGTCGATCCGGTCGAGGAGCATTGCGACCGGGCGGCCGCAGCGCTCGGCGTGCGGGCTTACGATGTGCGCGAATTGGTCAGGGACGGGATCGCCGAGGCGGCGTTGGTCGTCACGCCGGTGCCCTCGCACTACGCGTATTCGATATACCTGTCGAGCCACGGCATCCACAATTTGTGCGAGACCACTTGGTGCAGTTTGGTGGCGCAGGCGCGGGAGATGATCCGGGTGGGGCGGGAACAGGAGGTGGTGGTGCGAGTGGTCGCGGTCCATGCGCCGCAGCACACGCATCCGCATCCGCATTTCTCCCCGGGTGAACGCTACGTGGTTTTTGCGTCGGACCAAAGTGGTCATGCCCAGGTGTACGAGAGCCGAGTTGAGATTTAACCACTTAATAAAGGTAACCGTTCAGTTCCCTGGCAGGTTGGGGCCGGGGGCGGAATGGTAGCAGAATATTAACGAATGGGGGAGTGGGCTGAAGGCAGCAGCGAGGGCGCCGGCTGCTGAGACACGGCAGCCTGACAGGCCATCCTGAGATAGTCGAGGACGTTGCGCTGTTGCTGGCCCAGGGTATCGCGCACCGTGAGCAGGCGCTCGGGCCGGCCCGAGGTCGAGGAGATTTCCGCAGGTGGCCGCCGTCTTGGCGTCGGCGAACCGCTGCCCATAGCACAAATGAAAACGAAAGCGCAGACACAAATCGTCGATATAGTCCTGGAAGCGGGCGCGGGACAGGGTGCCGTCGCGGACTTGATGCCACCAGGTAAACAGCTGCTCGCTGCGGTCCAACAGGTGGTGACCGACGCGCCCGGCCTCTCCGCCCCGGGCCACGAACTCCTCGAAGGCGCGCCGCAGATGCGCCCAGCACACTTGCCGGCGTCGAAGCGGCAGATGCCCATAGGCCGAATAGCGATCGCAGCCGACCACCGCCGTGTTATCCGCACCCAGCATCTCATCGACCCCGTCGCGTCCCCGGCTGGGGCGAATGGAGAATACGGTGACGCCCTCGGTCACCGCGGTCCACAACCAGGCCTTGGCGCGGCCCTGGCGCCAGCCGGTCTCGTCGACGTTGACGAGGCCCTGTCGGCGAACGAAGGCGCGCGCCTCCTCGACCGGAGCCGCCAGGGTCGCAGCCACTTCCCGTTCCAGCCGGCTGACGGTACCCAGCGACACCTCGAGGCCGAAGGCGTCGGACAACAGCGCCCGGATGTTGCGCTTGCTCAGCCGGTAGGCCCCGGCCAGCAGGCCGACCCAGGCCTGCACGCTGGGACCGAAGGTGTGCCGCGATACGCCCTCGGGCCAACCGGCTGCGGTCAGGCGGTCGCAGTGAGCGCAGCGCAGGGTGTGCAACTGATACTCGATGACCTCGGCCCGCAGCGGCGGGATGACGACTTCCTGGTGACGCTGCGGATGAGGATCGTCTCCCGTCAACGGGTGCCCGCATCCGTGGCAATGGCTGGGCTTGACCGGGATCCGTTCGTCCACCTGCTCGACCGATACCCACGAGCGGCCGGGTCCTTCGTGCCCGGGCTGTCCGCCCGGCGAGCGCCCCGAGGACCGGCGACGGCCGGAGGCATCGGTACGCCGCGTGGAGGAACCCGACGAGGAGGTTTGAGCGCCACGGCGGGATCGCCCCTTGCGACGGGCCAATTCCTGCTCCAGCTCGGCGATGCGGGACGTCTGTTGTTCCACGATCCGCTCGAGCTGGACAATGCGCTGACGCAAGTCGCCTTCGGAAATCGCACCCTCAGGGGGTCTCTTCATGGGGTTGCTCGTATCCGGAGAATCTGCAACACACAACCAATCCGAAAATACCGACGAACCCGAAAACCCGCTTAGGTATTTCTTTACATGCGCAAACTACTGCAGGGAGACTGAACGGTTACTAATAAAGGAAGGAAAGACCATGCTACCCATCGTCGATACGCATCGACACATGTGGGATTGCCGCAATTGGGATGCCCTTACGGGATTTCATGATGTCGAATGCGCATGATACGGTGCGGGCGTATTTTGACGCGCTTGTTATTGGAGATGCTGAAACCCTCATTGCAATGATGCGTCCTGCCTCTCACTATGTTAAGATCGGCACCGACTCTGATGAAGTTGTTGAGGGGGGCGCAGAGATCGCGGCGTATTACCGAAACCACGTCGCAAGCACAGAGGATTTCAGCATTAAGTTTATCAATCTTGACGTCCATGAACGGGAAAACGTCGGGTGGTTCTACACGCGTCAGGTGTGGCGACTCAAATGGCAAGGCACACTGGAGGAGTTCGTGATGCGAATGACGGGCGTGTTGGAAAAAGTTGATGAGGTGTGGATGTTTGCACAGATCCACGCCTCGATTGGTGTTCCCGCATCTTGAATGTTCAGTCGTTTCTTTAACAGCAACCCCGCTCCCATCCCCGCTGGCAGCGGTGGAGCCACAAAGAGGAGCGAGATGGCCAGCAGGGGCAGATGGATGGTTGGATCCGGTTTGATGCAGAGTAATCCGGGATTCGCGGCCGCGGTTCAGATCCTACGGCCGGTTGATTGCAGCGGAGACTCGCGGCCGGGTCCAGGCCCCTTTATTGCTCGAGCCGGCGCACAGTCCTGCCGCCCTGCACGGCATCATGGAGTTCCTTGAACACATCACTTCCGTCGTCGGGAACGGCTTCCAGAGAAGATCCCGTCTCGGAAGCAGGCATGGCGTCGTTCGGATAGACCGCATGGAGTTCCTGTTTGCTGCAGCCGTAGTAGGTGGTTTCTCTGCTGGCGCGGGCATAGCGATAGACATGAACCTATCTCAAAATTGAAATTGTTTAAGTAAAATCAAAATGGATGCAAGTTGGACGAAGCCAAGAAAATTCTCCGGATACAATTCCCAGCGAGTGATCACTCGACGCTGCCATTGAAGCCAAGCAAAGAATCTCTCAACCATCCAACGCCGCACATAACGCCGCAATCGCCGTCCGTCCTGAGTCTTTTTCTTGGTCCGATTCTGGCGATGCGGGGCGATCATCTCGATCCCGTCTTTCTTACGTTCTTCATCCAACGAATCGCTGTCGTACGCCTTGTCGCCGATCAAGTTGTCAGGTTGGTCTTCGATGAGGTAAAAGTCAAAGGTCAACTGAACCAGCGTCACTTCATGATGGTTCGCTGCATGCGTGCTCACCGACAAGGGAAGCCCATTGCCGTCCACGATCCCCATGACCCGCACCCCCTTACCTCGCTTGGTGTGGCCGATATCGGCACCTCCACCCTTGGCCGCCGAGAACATGCCATCGATGAAAGCCTCCGATTCGTCCAGGCCCCCTTGCTCGTGAAGGGTCTGGGCCAGGTCCATGAGAACTTCGCGTACCACCCCTTGACGACACCCGTTTTGAAAACGGCGATGCACGGTTTTGTAGTTCGGATAGCACGGCGGCAACATATGCCATTGAGCCCCGGTGTTTAGAATCCAAAGGACGGCTTCAAAAACATCACGCGTGCAAACCGGTTTGCGACCCGGATGGCTCTTGGGACGAAGTTCTTCAGGAAAGTGATGGCGGATTCGTTGCCATTGCATGTCGGTCAGATTGACCATACACCAATGGGACATCACTGTTATTTCGAGAATAAGTTTAAGTTTGCCTATTTTGAGATAGGTTCCTGGCGGGGCAGGTCCACGAAGGAGTAGTCCACCTCGTATCTCTGCATGGCTGTTTGATCAACTTCCACACCAATACCCGGTTTTTCAGACACACGGTAGAAACCGCCGCGCAACTCGATCGGTTCGGTGATGAGTTGGCTCTCCCAGATATTCATACAGGTAATCGCCGGCCACTTGGCTTGAGCGCATACGGCACCGAGGTGGGCTGCCCATGTTGTGGTGATCCCGGTGCCGACAAGTTGCAACCAGAAGGATTTGTTCGCTTCCTCACAAACGGTCGCTTGTTTCAACAGGCGATGTGCGCCCGCACAAATAACGAAGCCATCCGCCACGTCTTCGTGCAGGGCGGTCAGGATGGGTGGAGGTAACCGTTCAGGTAGCCGTCCAGACGAAAGGGTGTGCGTTGGCGTTCCATTTGGCCGTGTAGCGTTCGATGCGCTCGATGAGCTCCGACACCTTGCGGAACGAGTCCCGGCGAACCGCCTGGCGGGTAAGGATATTGAACCAGATCTCCACCTGATTGAGCCACGAAGCATAGGTGGGGGTGTAGTGAACGTGAAATCGGGGACGCCGTGCCAACCATCGCTTGACCTTGGCATGCTTATGCGTGGCGTAGTTGTCGACGACGAGATGAATATCGAGGTCAGCGGGGACGTGGGCCTCGATGTGGCGCAGGAACTGAAGGAACTCCTGGTGACGATGACGGGGCTTGCACTGGGTCATCACTTCCCCGGTGGCTACGTCCAAGGCGGCAAACAGGGTGGTGGTGCCATGGCGCTTGTAATCGTGCGTAATCCCTTCCACGTATCCCAGTCCCAGGGGCAGCATGGGCTGACTTCGTTCCAACGCCTGGATCCGGCTCTTCTCGTCGACGCACAGCACCAGGGCGTGCTCGGGGGGATTCAGGTACAAGCCGACGATATCCCGTACTTTGTCGACAAAGAAAGGATCGGTGGAAAGCGTGAAGTGCTTGTGTCGATGGGGCTGCAAACCATACGTGCGCCAAATGCGATGAACCGCGTCCTTGGTCAAGCCGGTTTCTTCGCCCATGGAGCGCACCGACCACTGTGTTTCGTCTTTGGGCTTGGTCTTCAGGGTCTTGTATACCACCTCGGCTACCTGTTCATCCGTACTCGATCGTGGCGCCCCTGAGCGCAGCTCATCATGCAAGCCCGGGAGCCCGTTTTCGAGAAAGCGCCGGCGCCACTTGCCGACCGTAGCACGCGTCACACCCACGGCGGCGGCGACGGCTTCATTGGGCCAGCCTTCTGCGGCCAGCAGACTAATCTCGGCTCGCCGCACCAACCCGTGGGAAAGGCTCCGGGATTTGGCCATCGATTCCAATCGTTCCCGGTCCGACGGACTCAGCTCTAACGGCGGTAATGGACGCCCCGTCACCATAGGTCTCTCCTTTCAGAAGGGGGATAAGAGAAGGCATTGTCCCGATCTTAGTTGAAACAGCACAGGCTCCCCTCGCTACCTTGGTACGGGAAGTTTTTGCGGAAAACCTCGTATCAGGTAACAGAAAGGAGCCTGCCATGAGCAAGCTATCAGGACCCCGGAAGCAGGTCAAACGCAGCCTGGAAATCGGCCCCGTGAATGCGGAGGCCGCCGCCCTTACCGGCGATCTGGATACGCGCATCGAGGGGATCCAATGCCTGATTCCTTTGGGTCTGCAAGCCGTCGCCGAGGAATTGCAACGGGCGGTCGAGGAGTTGGCCGGGCCGCGCTATCAGCGCAAGGGGGCCGAGCAGCCGGTGCGCCGCTGGGGATCTCAGTCCGGATCGGTGTATCTGGGCGATCAGAAACTGAGGGTCGAAGTGCCGCGGGTGCGCAATGTGGCCAGCCGGACCGAGGTGCCGCTGGCGGCCTACCCGGCCCTGCAGAGGCCCCGGAACCAGGACGAGGGTCTGTTGCTGCGCGTGTTGAAAGGGATCGCCACGCGCGACTACGAGGCCTGCGCCGAGGCCGTCCCGGCCGCCTTCGGCCGGTCCGGTTCCTCGGTGTCGCGGCGCTACGTGAAAGGCACGGCGCGAAAGCTGGCCGAATTCCAGGAGCGATCTTTGCAAGGATACGATCTGGTGGCGCTGTTTCTCGACGGCAAGAGCTTCGCCGACGAGGAGATCCTCATCGCCTTGGGCGTCACCCTGGACGGACACAAGATTCCGCTAGGCTTCGTGCAGGCGGCCACCGAGAACGAGCGCGTCTGCCGGCGCTTCCTGTCCGATCTGGTCGAACGAGGCTTGCAGTATGAAGCCGGACTGCTGGTCGTCCTCGACGGCGGCAAGGGACTGTACAAGGCGGTGCGGTCGGTGCTGAAAGGGCATGCCTGCGTGCAGCGCTGCCAGTATCACAAACGCCAGAACGTCGTCTCGTATCTGCCCAAGAGCGAGCAGGCCCGGATCCGTTACAAAATGGAAGCGGCCTACGGGCAAGCGACGTACGAGGAGGCCAAGGCTGCCCTGGAGGCGCTCAAACCGGGCTTGGAGCTGACGAACCAGTCCGCCCTGCGCAGCCTCGAGGAAGGCCTGGAAGAGACCCTCACCCTGCACCGCTTGGGAGTGATGCCGATGTTGAAGAATTCCTTCCGTACCACCAACTGCATCGAGAACGTCAACGGTCTCCTGGAGCAGTTGACGCATAACGTGCGGCGCTGGAGCAACTCATCGCAGCGTCACCGCTGGGTAGCCACGGCGCTGTTGGACATCGAACCGCGTCTGCGCCGGGTCAAGGGCTACCGTCACTTACCGACGATGCGGCACGCCCTGCAAGGCGAGCTCGGTATCAAACAGCTCGCTATGACGGGCTGATCTATTCAACCGAGCCTGTGCTTTGTTTCAACTGAAAATGGGACTTGCCCGAAGAGCCTGAATGTTCCGATTCCGCCCGTTCCCGAGCAGCGCAAGATTGCCGCCATCCTCTCCTCGGTGGACGACGCCATCGAGAAGACTCAGGCGGTCATCGACCAAGTGCAGGTCGTCAAGCGCGGCCTGATGCAGGAGCTGCTCACGCGGGGCCTGCCGGGCCGGCACACGCGGTTCAAGCAGACGGAGATTGGGGAGATTCCAGCGGAGTGGGAAGTAGTTCAGTTGGGGCAAATCTTCAAATTGACAAGTGGCAAGAGCATCGCGGTTCGATCCCTCGAAGAGACCACCTCGACCGAGAATCCATACCCTGTATTCGGTGGTAATGGTATTGCCGGGTTTACGTCGTCATCGAACGCGGAGCCGCCACTCTTGGTAGTTGGACGAGTCGGGGAATATTGTGGGGTAGTTCACCGCCCGGATCGGGCTTGTTGGGTGTCTGATAACGCGCTCTATACTCGGGACTGGCTGCGGCCGGTAAACGTTGGGTTTCTGACCCCTCTTCTGCAGTTCGAGAACTTGGCCAAGCTGCGGAAGAAATCTGGACAGCCGCTCGTTACGCAAGGTCCAATCCATGATCTGAGAGTTCCCCTGCCCCCGCTCTCGGAACAAGACGAGATGGAAGGGGTACTCGGTGGATTTGAGATTAGGCTGCAAGTAGAAGAGGAGAAGATGGAGGGACTTCAAAGAGCCAAACAGTCCCTTATGGCTGCCCTTCTCACCGGCGAGCTCCGCGTCACCCCGGACACCGAGGCCGCATGACCCCTCAGACCACCGGCTGGGACGAGCTTCATTTAGCAGAGGGCCCCGCGGCCGAGCTGCTGCAGTCCCTCGGCTACACCTACGTCCCGCCGGAAGACCTCGAACGCGAGCGTGCGAGCTTCAAGGAGCCCATCCTGACCGGCCGCCTCACCCTGGCTCTCAGCCGGCTGAACCCCTGGCTCTCCGGAACCAACCTCACCAAGGCCGTAAGGGCGGTCACCCAAGTCCCGGCCGCCAGTCTCGCTGAGGCCAACCAGACCCTCTACACCTCTCTCACCTACGGCATCGCCCTGGAGCAGGACCGCGGCGACGGACGCAAGAGCCACACGGTCCGGTTCCTCGACTTCGACAACCCCGACCCGCAACGAGTGGATCGTCACCCGGCAGTACAGGGTCCTCGGGCCGAAGAAGCACGTCATCCCCGACGTCGTCGCCTTCGTAAACGGCCTGCCGCTCGCGATCATCGAGTGCAAGAGCCCGACCATCGGCGTCGACTGGAAGGCCGAGGCGGTCAAGCAGCTCCACCGCTACCAGGAGGCCGGCACGCGCTGGAAGGACCAGGGCGCGCCCAAGCTGTTCGAGGCGGCGCAGATCCTCGTCGGCACCTGCGGGGAGCGCGCCGTCTACGGCACCGTCGGCACCCCGGATCGGTTCTTTCTCGAATGGAAGGAGCCGTATCCCCTGAGCGCGGTACAGCTCGGCCAGAAGCTCGGGCGCATGCCGACGCCGCAGGACATCCTGCTCTACGGGCTCCTCGAGCCGCGCAACCTCCTCGACATCGTCCGCAACTTCGTCGTCTTCGAGATCGAAGACGGGCGCGCCGTCCGCAAGCTGACCCGCTACAAGCAGTTCATCGCCGTCAACGAGGCGATGCGGCGCATCAGGACGGCGCCGAAACCGAGCGCGCGGGGCGGGATCGTCTGGCACACGCAGGGGTCGGGCAAGAGCCTGACCATGCTCTGGTTGGCGCTCAAGCTGAGGCGCGACGAGTCGCAGCAGCAACCGGCTGTCGTCATCGTCACCGACCGCACCAAGCTCGACAAGCAGATCTCCGGGGTGTTCACCGCGTGCGGGTTCCCCAACCCGGAGCGGGCGGACAGCGTGCGTGATCTGCGGCGGATCCTCGAACATCCGACCGGCAGGACGGTGATGACGACGATCCAGAAGTTCCAGGAACTCACAGGCCCTGGGCGGGGCACACGGGGGCAGGTCCATCCGACCTTGTCCGAGGCCGCCAACATCTTCGTCATGGTGGACGAAGCCCACCGCACCCAGTACCAGAGCCTCGCCGCCAACATGCGGCAGGCCCTGCCGAACGCCTGTTTCCTCGGCTTCACCGGCACCCCGATCGACAAGAAGGACCGGAGCACCCTGCGGACCTTCGGCTCCTACATCGACACCTATACCATAGAACAGGCCGTCCGGGACAAGGCGACGGTGCCGATCTTCTACGAGAGCCGGCTCGCCGAGCTGCAGATCATCGGGCAGACCATCGACCAGGTCTTCGACCGCGTCTTCGCCGACCGCAGCGAAGAAGAGCGGGCCGTCATCAAGCGACGGTTCGCCACCGAGCAGGAGACCGCCGGGGCTCCGCGCCGTATCGAGGCGATCTGCCTGGACCTCATCGATCACTTCAACCAGTTCATCGCCCCGAACGGCTTCAAGGCCCAGGTGGTCGCGACCAGCCGCCACGCCGCGGTCAGCTACAAGGAGACGCTGGACCGGCTGCACGGTCCCGAGTCGGCCCTCATTATGTCGTCGGGCCACAATGACGAGGAGCGGCTTGCGCGCTGGCATCTGGGCAAGGAGGAGCAGGACCGGGTCATCGAACGGTTCAAGGACCGCGACCATCCGCTGGCCATGCTGGTCGTGTGCGACATGCTGCTGACCGGCTTCGACGCGCCGGTCGAGCAGGTCATGTATCTCGACGCGCCGCTCAGGGAGCACACGTTGCTGCAGGCCATCGCCCGCGTGAACCGCCCGCACGGGGGCGAGAAGACCTACGGCCTCGTCGTCGACTACTGGGGCGTGTCCGCGAAGCTGCAGGAGGCGCTCGCCATCTTCTCGACGACGGAGATCCAGGGGGCGCTGACGCCGAGCGTGGACGAGCTGCCGCGGCTGCAGTGCCGGCACGCCGCGGCGATGAGGTTCTTCCAGTCGGTCGCGGACACAAACGACCTCGACTCCTGCGTGCGGGTGCTGGAGCCGGAGGACATCCGCGCCGAGTTCGACCTCGCCTTCCGCCGCTTCAGCCAGTCGATGGACATGCTGCTGCCCGACCAGCGCGCGCTCGCGTACCACGCCGACCTGCGCTGGTTAGGCAAGATCCGGGGGACCGCCCGCGCCCGCTACCGGGACGACCGCCTCGACCTGTCCGGCTGCGGAGAGAAGGTGCGGCAGCTTATCGCGGAAGCGGTCGCCGCGGCCGGCATCGAGATCCTGGTCAAGGAGGTCCAGCTCTTCTCGCCGGAGTTCGACGAGAAGGTCGAGGCGCTCGAGAGCGACGAAGCCAAGGCCAGCGAGATGGAGCACGCCATCCGCCACGAGATCAACGTCCGCGTCGAGGAGAACCCGGCCTTCTACCAGTCGCTGCGCCAGCGCCTGGAGGAGATCATCCAGCAGCGCCGGCTGGAACGGCTCGATGCCGCCCAGCAACTGTCGCTCCTGAACAGCCTGCGCGAAGAACTGAAGGGGGAGCAGGCCCAGGCCCAGGACATCGGCCTCGACGCCCGCGGCTTCGCCATCTACGGGCTGTTGAAGGAAGGGAGACCGATCCAAGCCGGAGAGAAGACCGTCACCTACAACGCCGCCAACCGCGAGCTGGCGTCCCTCATCGACGAGGCGGTCGCGCCGTTCACCGAACTGGTGGACTGGCACCAGAAGGAGGACGTGCAGCGGGAGATGCGCAGCAAGATCAAGCGGCTGCTCCGCGCCGGCGGAATCAACCCCAAGGCGGTGGACGCGCTCGCCGTCGAAATCGTGGACTTGGCCAAGGTGCGGACCGAGCGATGACCGGCAGCCTGGAAACTTCGGAGATCGCCTGGGGGGATACGCGCCTGACCTATGCCATCCGCCGCAGCGCCCGGCGGAAGAAGACCGTGGCGGTGACGGTGGATTCCGGAGGCTGGGTGTTGCTCGTGGCCCCGGAGCAGATCAGCACCAGCCGACTGGATGCGATGGTCCGGCGGAAAGCACCGTGGATCGTGAAGCGGCTCCGGGGGGTGGAGTCGGGGGATCCTCCTCCGCCGCGGGAGTTCGTCAGCGGCGAGAGCGTGATGTACCTGGGACGGCACTACCGGCTGAAGGTTGATTCCGGGGGGCCGGGGGAGGCGAAGCTGCGCGGGGGGTGGCTGCACGTGCCCGCGCCAGCGGGGGAGGGGCAGAGGGATCACGTGAGAGCGGCTTTGGTCGCGTGGCTGCGGCGTCACGCCGCGGAGCGGTTGCCGGAACGCGTGGAGGCGTGGCGGTCGAAGGTTGGCGTCGCGATGCCCCGGGTGGTTATCGCGGACCAGCAGAAGCGCTGGGGGAGCTGCAACCGCAGCGGGACAATCCGGCTGAACTGGCGCATCATCCAGGCCCCCATGCGTCTGGTGGATTACGTGGTGGTCCACGAGCTGGTGCACCTTCGGCACCGGGGCCACGGGCGCGACTACTGGCGGGCCCTGGGGCGGCTCATGCCGGACTATGAGCGCCAGCGGGCGGATCTGCGGGAGCGGGGGGTGGGGTTGGCGTGGTAATTTTGGCCGCCCTTGTCTTGCAGGAGGACTGCCTAATCTACGCGTGGTCGGCCTTTCCCCCGGTGTATCATAGCTCCCATAAAGCCAGGGGCTTTCCAACGGCCGGAAAAGCCTTCGAACCTGACCCCGGTCTAGAAGACGGACCTTGACCGCAGTGCAAACGTAGAAACTCCCTTGACAACCACTCCAGACTCGCGTCTTTTTAGACTAAATTGTCTTTAAAAGAGGAGAACTACGAATGGCAAAACGTATCAGTGTCATCAATTTCAAAGGGGGCGTAGGAAAAACCACGCTCGCATTTAATCTCGCCGCTGGCCTTGCGAGGTTTCACGGTGCGCGGGTATTGCTCGTCGATATGGACCACCAAAGCAGTCTATCGATAGTCTGCTTGGGAACTAGCGCCTGGGAACAGGCCGCGGGTTCAGGAGAAACCGTCGACCTTATTTTCCGAAATTTTCTTGGCTCCACCTGGACTTTTGCAAAAGGCAGAATTCCTGGATAATCGGTCAAGGATTAGAGGGTAGCACGAATTCGATGGAACTTGGTATGTTTGGTAGGACGAAGGCATCCCCGGCCTCGGTTTCCCCTGGCCATGAGAGAGGTTGTTCATGCCAGGTATTGTTGATTTTCCCACGGTGGTTGAAGAAGCGGTGGCCGAGTTCGGCGGCCTCTTCGCCAACGCCCCGGAGCGCCGTCACTTTGGCGAGTATCTAACCGGGTTGATGGTGGCCGAACGCAAAAATGTATCGGCGATCAACGCCGAGTTCGTCGAGACCACCGATCAGTCCTGCCTGAACCGCTGGATTACGCAGGTGCGGTGGGACGGAAAATGGCTCAACGAACATCGCCTGGAATGGTTGCAGGAGCACCCTTCGACGCGCTATTCAGGGCGCGGGGTGATCGCCATCGACAACACCTTGGTCGGCCACAGCGGAGAAAAGATCGAGGATGTGGGGTGGTTTTGGGATCACTCGGACAAGCGCCATATGATTGCGCACGACTACGTCATCGCCAACTACGTGTGCACCTCGGGGAAATACTATCCGTTGGAATTCCGTCGCTTTCGCAAGGGCCGGGAAGGGGAGACGGACCCCTCCTTCAAGAGCCATACCGAGCTGTTCAAAGAGCTGGTGGACTGGGTCGTGTTCCGACAGATCCCGGGCGATTTCGCCTTCGACTGCTACTTCAGCAGTGTCGAGTGTCTCGATCACCTCCATAGTCATGAGCGCGGCTACGTAGGAGCCCTGAAGAGCAACCGCAAGGTCGAGTTCAAGGGCGGCCTGATGAAGGCCGCGGAAGTGGCTGCGAATATCCCGCCCGAGGATCGCAAACAGGTCAGCATCGGCAAGCGCAAACAATGGTATTTCACCAAAACCCTGAGTCTGCCCAAGCTCGAGCACCGGGTTCGCCTGGTGATCCTGTGGGATCGCAAGAACGGCAGGGAAGCGGTCAAGTTTCTACTGACCAATCGCGTGCACTGGGAGATCAGTCGTATTCTGAATGTTTATCGCAAACGCTGGACGGGCACCGAGACTTTTCATCGGGACGGCAAGCACCATCTGGGCATGGGAGACTGTCAGTTACGCAGCGGCGAGGGCCAGACCCGGCATAGGTACCTCGTGATGCTGACGCACAGTCTGCTCATGGCACGGATGCGGCAGGGCCGTGCGCGTGACTGGGCTCATACCGTGCTGACGACCATTGGCGAAGCCTGTCGAGCCGTGTCGCGAGAGACGCTCAGCAAAACCATCTCCTGGGTAGTGGACCAAGCCTCAATAGGGTGGACAGAGCAGCGAATTGTCGCACATCTCAAACTTTAGTAAAAAAGCGGAGTTTGCAAAAGTCCAGTTATACCACCAAGCGCCCGGTAGAGAAATCATCCAGCCATCTCAGTTCGGTGTGCACGGCAGCTATGCAAATATCCACATTGTTCCCGCAAATCTTGCCTTGGATGATACGGAAATCGAACTCACGGCATCGCATCAAGGGAACGCCATTCAATCCGAGTGGAACAAACGTACTCTAATGTCTCGCTGGATCGAGGATACGGGTGCCGATGGTTCCTACGATTATATCCTTTTCGATTGCGCCCCGGCAACCAAGATAGTTTCCCAGAATGCCATTGCCGCCAGCCATGGATATATTGTCCCTGTAGTCCCGGAAGCCGTTATGGAGCGAGGCGCTCCTCATCTCCGCAACATGATCCAGTCCGGTATAGATGTCAGACTCAATGAATTGGCAGCGATGGGCGAAGAGAGAAGAATGTTCGTCTCTGAAACTCAACTGGTTGGATTAGTGGTCTGTCGTATTCAGGTTGCGGGTAATGCAGATTCGGGCTATACCAACGATCACACACAACACTTGAGGTCCATGCAAAGGCGGTGGGGAAATCTTCTCCTAGAACCCTTTATTCATCAAGGTACGGGTGTATCCGAAGCCCTGACTGGCCGGGTTCCGGTCTTTGACCGCTCATCTTCGCAAAATATCGGTGGTCGCGGCATCCACGCCCAATTTGAAGCTCTGACTCAAAACATTCTCAATCGGATTGATGCCCTATGAGAAAAGCGGGAGCACAGACCCAGAAGGGTAACACCGACTTGCTGGTTGGCGATCTTGTAAAATACCTGTCTCGCTTGGCAGGCATGCAGGCGGACGCCCGAACTGGTAATCCACAAATGAGCGATGGGCTTAGTCGTCTTGCAGAGGTATTGAAGCCCTTCAAGTCCCGCACCATTGATGAGTTGCCAGAATTGTTGCATGCGTCTACAGGGTCAAAACACCACAAATCGGGCACCAAGCCGCCAATCGAACTTCCGCCGGACCTTGCGTCCATGGCTGGTGAAGAGGTCGAAAGGATTCTCAGTGACGAACGGTATTTGAAGAAGCAAATCGTCGAGTTGGGGGCTTCCCGATTCGGTATTTCCCGCGCCAAGTTATCAAGGTTGCCAGGCACGGAGGTGATCAACTCCATACGTGCAGCATTGGAACATGAACGTTCGCTTACTGCGATAGCTGATCACGCACGCCGTGTTGGCGAACGCCGATTTTCTTGAATCTATTTCCTTCATTTCACTAACGATGCCACACAACTTCTAAAGGAATACAGCGGAAGCATTTTTCCGCCAATGATGCACCGCATATCCGGCTATCCGTCACAAATTTCTGGATTTACTTACAACAATGGTGTGATTGTCAGAAGATAGGACCGGTTTACTTGAGCGACGACAGGACATCCAGGCTGATGGCCTTTCCAGAGGGTTTGTATTTCGATCCAATGAAGGCACTCGAGCGTCGCGATGATACCTACCGGTTGCTGATGGCGGAAGTTAAAAACTATCAAGGCAGATTGCAGGTGATCGCACTGGACAACAACGTGCCTAGCTTCGCCAGCGACACAGTCGTCCTGTCAATGACGCCCGAAGACAGATTAGTAAAGGTCGGAAGCCGAGATAGCGATAATGGAAGGGATCAGCAAGGAATTTAAAGGGTCCCAAAAACATTACCACCCACTGGCTCTCGGACAACCTGAGACCGTCGACTACTGAAGGCCGATAGCAACCCTTTTGACGAAACCACCCGATCCTCGACCAAACCCTGGAACCGCAGAAGGGGAGGCAGTGATCAGGACGACAGGATGAGGACCGGGATCGCCAGGACGAGCCTGAGAAGGCGGTCAATCTCCGGCTGGACTCGGGGTAGTCCATCGAGAACCGGAATAGTGCCTGCGCGCGTAATGAAGCGGCGACCGAATTCACGCGGAATTGCGCAAGCAGGCACCAGGCGGGGGTTGTGCTCTTCGAAGCCTTTGGCTTCTCCGCGCCGAAAGAGTGATCTCACTGGGCGGCTTTCACAGCCCCCCAACTGCGTGCCTGCACTCCCGTCGCTATCCCTTCCACCTGTACATGGAAGTACACCGGCTCCGATTCCACCGGCCCGTCATCGGTATTCTGCACCGTCGTGACCGCCCACAGACTGTTCGTATCGCTGTCCACGGTAGCGACGACGACCCTGACGACAGGCTCCATTGGATCGATGCTGCCCCACCGCACGAGGGCAGTCTCGGGGGGATCCTGCTCTACCAGGTTTCCCTGTTCATCGGTGCCCGTAGTGACCGCTATCTCCCGGTAAATCCGGTATCCGTCCGCTCCCTCCACCGCATTCCAAATCAAGAGGATGAAGCGGCCCTGGTCCTGGACCCCCGCCGGGGTGAATGGCGCTGCCACCACCGAGTCGGGCGGCGCAGGCAGGGCCAGACCGGCGTGCACGGACAGCAGCAGGGCAAGTATCGCCAGCGTCGCTTTCTTCGGATGTCTCATGGGTAGCCTCCAGACGTAGGGGATTCTGTATTGAATAAACAGTTGACAATGGGCCTGTCAACTCTATTTTATAGAGAACTCTGCATGAGTTGGAAAAACTCTGCAGCCTTACCAAATGGAAAGGGCCGCCGCTCCCCCGGCTCCCGGGACGGCAGCCGCGAAAGGAGACTCACGAATGGAACCCAACGTGACGCAGAAGCTCGAAGAGGACGTGTCCTTCGTCCGCCAGGCGGTGGAGCGGCGGGAGGAGGGGCAGTACCGCTACCTGGGTATAACCCTCATGTGGGCGGTGATCATCGCCGCCGGGTACGCTCTCAACGATTTCGCCATGGAGTACGCCCCCGTGTACTGGATGGTCGCCCCGGCCGCCGGCTTCCTGGTCAGCCTCGGCCTGGGCACCCGGCAGGAGAGGAAGCGGGGACTCCTCAGGTCCGGTCTGGGCGCCAGGAGTGCCCTGCACTGGGGCTGCATCTTCTTCGGCGGGGTGGCGGTGATGTCCATCGCTTTCTCCCACCGGTTCGACGGCTGGGTAATCGGTCAGCTCTTCGCCCTTCTCTCCGGCGCCGTGTTCTTCCTGGGCGGTCTGCACCTCGACCGGCGCACCCTCTGGCCGGGGGTCCTGCTCATCTGCGGATCGGCCGCGGTCGACCACATCCCGGCCTGGCCCTGGACTATCGTCGGACTGGCCACGGCCGCGGCTCTCGTGGCCAGCGCCCTGTGGATGAAACCGAGGGATGATGAAGAAGCCGTCGCAACCGGCTGAGGTCACCTCCGGGGGCCTGGTTCGGCTGGACAAGCTGCTGGAACACCGCAGCCGCCTCGGCGCCTGCGTGCTGCTGGCCGACGTCGACGCCATGACCTTCACCAGCCTGAAGCAGCTCCTCCAGGAGACGGACGGCAACCTCGGGGCGCACCTGCGCAAGCTGGAGGACGCCGGCTACCTCGGCGTGTCCAAGCGCTTCGAGAACCGCAGGCCGGTGACCTGGTACCGCCTCACCAAAAAAGGCGCCAAGGCCCTGCAGACCCACCTCGAGGCCCTGCAGACGGTGATCGCCGGCGCCAGGCTCTGAGATGCGCGCGCGAGTGCTGGCTCTCCTTTTCGGCGCCTGTTTCTCCTTGCCGGCCCTGGCGCAGGGCAGGGCTTTCGTTCAGGGACAGGTCGTCGACGAATCACAGCGGCCGATGGCCTTCGTCAACGTGCAGATCGTCGACACCACCGACGGCGCCATAACGGGCCGCGACGGCCGTTTCGCCTTTTCCACCCGGCACCTCGGAGGGCGCGGCCTGGCCGCCACCTTCATCGGCTTCGAACCGGCCCGGCAGACCCTGCACCTGGCCGCGGGCGATACCGCGACGGTTCGCCTGGTGCTGCGGCAAGCCCTCATCGAGCTCGGCGAAACCTTTTCGTCACGGCCAGCACCTACACCACCGGGGAGGACGAGACCGTCACCCTTTCCCCCCTCGATGTGGTCACGACGCCGGGGGCTTCCGCCGACATCTTCCGCGCCTTCAAGACCTTCCCCGGGGTGGCCACCGTGGATGATGGGGCCGGCCTTTTCGTCCGCGGCGGCGACGTGAGCGAGACCGTCGTTCTGCTCGACCAGGCCACGGTGGTCCATCCCTACCGGTACGAATCCCCCACCGGCGGGGTGTTCGGCACGATCCCTCCGTTCATGGTCAAGGGCACGGCCTTTTCCACGGGTGGATTCTCCGCCCGCTACGGCAACGCGCTTTCCGCGGTGCTGGCGATGGAGAGCCTGGACATGCCCGCGCAACGGAGCTATACGCTCGGTCTGGGCCTTGCCGCCGGCTCCGTGGGACTCGACCTGCCCCTTGTCGAGGACAAGCTCGGCCTGCGCTTCACGGAGAATCTCAGCCTTACCGATCTCATGTTCCGCCTCAACGGTCACCGCGACGGATTCGTCATCACTCCGCGGGGGCGCGACGGCAACCTCAACCTGGTCTACCGGTACTCGCCGACCGGACGCCTCAAGCTGTTCAGCTTCAACGGGGGGAACGAGATCGGCGTGCGCGTGGCCGAGCCTTCGTTCGACGGCCATTACCGGGGCCGCAGCGACAACTCACTGCACAATCTCCAGTGGACGGATGTATGGGCGGACTGGTCCATCCGGACCAGCGCCTCGCTCAACCGGCACTCGGCCCGGCGGCAACTGGGCAACCTCGACCTGACTCCCAGCGACCTGACCGGCAAGATCCGCACGGACTGGGAACGCTTCCTCGGGGCATTCGGGATCCTGCGTTTCGGGAGCGAAGTGGAGCACGCCGGCAACCGCTTCGTGGGCAGCATCCCCCAGGGCGACATCCTCGACCCGGAGGCAGAGGTCTTCGAGCTCGACGCCTCCTACAGCGCCCGGCGTACCGGCGCCTGGTTCGAGGTCGATTTCAAACCAGGGCGCCGCATCGTCGCCAATGCCGGTATGCGCGCCGACCGCCACAGCCTCGGGGGCGGTCTGGTCGTGGACCCGCGCCTGTCGGCGCGATACCAGCTCTCGCAAGACACGAACGCCCGGCTCGCCTGGGGCATCTACCACCAGTTCCCCGCCCCGTTCGCATACAACCCCACCAGCGGCAACCCGAATCTGGGACCCCAGCGCGCCCAGCACTGGATCGGCGGCCTGCACCACGAACGCGGGCGGTTCCTGGTGCGGCTGGAGGGGTACTACAAGCCCTACCGCAATCTGGTGCTGGATGACCCCGTCCTGAACCTTGCAAATACAGGCAGCGGGCGGGCCTCCGGTGTCGACCTCTTCTGCAAGTACGGCGCCTTTCTCGACACGCGCTTCAGCGGCTGGATGGCCTACAGTCTGCTGCGCTCGCGCCGGATGCAGGTGCGCCACCTGGGGTTTGAGACGCTGCGCGAAGAAGCTCCTTCACCGTTCGATATCACCCACAACCTGACCTGGGTCGCGAAAATGCGGATCGTCCGCACCTTGAGCGGCGGCCTGACCCTGAGATACGCCAGCGGCCGTCCCATCACCCCGGTCGTCGATGCCGTGCCCGTGGCGGGCAGAGGCTACTACCTGCCGGTGGAAGGACCGGTCGGCTCGGAACGGCTGCCCTCCTTTCAACAGGTGGACGGACAGTTCAGCTATCTGCTGTTCTTCGGCTCCGGGCACCGGGCGGTCTTCTACCTCGCTGTCAACAACCTGCTCAACCGCGCCAACGTGCTCGACTACGATTACAGCATCGACTATACCCGGCGACGGCCGCGCACCTCCCTCTTTCGCCGGTCCGTTTACTTCGGCACCACCGTCTCCCTGAACTACTGACCTTCATCTTCACCAAAGAGGCCAACCATGCTGCGCTTTCCGCTCTCCCTCGCTTTCATGCTCTCGATCGCCTGTCCCGCCTTCCCGCAATCGGCGGATTCTCTTCTCGTCAGTGGAAGACGAATGCTGCATGCCGGAGAAAACCAGGGGTCCCTCGATGCGATGTACGCGGCCCGGGCGACGTTCGAGCGCGCCCTGGCCGATACCAGCCTGGCCGCGTGGTCGCACTACTACATCGCCCTGGCCGATTTCCGCATCGTCAACCTGCTGCTGGCTGAGGGCGAGAAGAACAAGGACGCCGCTTCCGAACACCTCGACAGCGCGGTGGGGCATCTGAAGGAAGCGACCCGGATCGATCCGGAGGCGGCGGAAGCCCATGCCCTGCTTTCAAGCGCGTACGGCCGCCAGATCGGCCTGAGTTCTGTCAAAAGCATGTTCATCGGACCCAAGGCCGGGAAGGCTATCAAGAAGGCCATGGAGCTCGCCCCCGACAATCCGCGCGTGGTGCTGAGCGCGGCCATCGGCGATTACAACACTCCCAGGATGTTCGGAGGCAACAAGGAAAGGGCCATGCAGGGATTTCAGCGGGCCGCGGAGCTCTTTGCCCTGGAGAAGCCTGCCGAACCCGTCGAGCCTGCATGGGGGCACAGCGAAGCCTACGCCTGGCTCGGCCTCGCTTATATGGACAGGGACGAAAGGGAGCCGGCGGGGGCGGCCTTTCAGAAGGCGCTCGAGATCGACCCGGATTTCGGGTGGGTGAAGTACGTGCTGCTGCCGGAATTGGAAGAGGAGAATTAGCGGTCCGTCCCGGCACGGGTACGAGGTAAGAGATGCCCCGAGCTGGGTGGGTGGGCAATCGATGAACTTGCGCGAGGCTGAAGGGGTTACTCCCCGGTTTCAGAGTCCCCAAGAGTGCAGATCGTCGACACCACCGACGGCGCGATTACAGGCCGCGACGGCCGCCTCGCCTTCCCGTATCCATTTTGTGGCGGCTTGATTGTTTTTGATATTATCGGTAGAAAGGGGCCCTTGATATGGCAAAGAGTTGTTGCAGATATTGGTGTCTGTTCTTGGTGATCTTGTTTACAAACAAATCGGTTTTGGGAGAAGATATGAAGGAAGCCTGGCGAACGGATTTCGATGGCGGCAATCTGAATGGTGCCGACAAGCCCGTCTTCATCAACGGAAGTTCGAAAAACTCAGAGCCCGATCGTCTGATCTTTCATTCAAGGGAAGGTGTTGTCACCCTTGGGGGACAGTTCGACAAAATGGAGGATCGCGCAGAGCTGACGTGGCCAAAGCTTGGTGAGTTGTCGCTTGGGAACAATCCCATGCTGGAAATACGCCATAGGCTTACTGCTCCGGATCCAGTCATCCACGTGGAGGTTCAGCCAACGTATCTGTCTGCCGACGGATCGGAGAGAACGGTCACTTTCTATATTTCTCCCCTGGTCCAATGGCAGACGACAGCGTGGCGCCTGTTTCCGGATGAGGCGATTCCCGAGGCATGGCGGCCGCAGGCTTTGGTTGGCTTGTCAATCAAGGTTCATTGCAAACATCCCGCAGAACTGGAAATCGACTGGATGCGCTTGCGTGAGTTCAGCGCCACGGAGCAGGAACGTGAAGGGCAATGGCTTTCAATGACAAGTGACGGCCCGCTGGCTGAACCGGCTGTCTTGCGTGAGTTCTTTCCCTTCGGGATGTATGATGACTCGTCGGATATCGGGGAACACCACCTCACGCACCGTCACGTTTTCGATGTGATGGCAAGGCATCACCTGAATTACAAACAATCGGCATTCCTGCATATCCATGACGGTAGCCTGACGCTCGGCCCCACCCCCAAGGCGGCCGAGCAAACCGGCATGCGCATGAGCGCGCGTGTGCGTCCTATCCTTCATCATTTCGGACAAGGGGGCCCCGACGCTGCCGAGGCATACGTCAAACCCTGGGTCGACGCCATCGCCGGTGACCGAGCCGTGATCGGCTATGACATCGGTGATGAGCGACCGATTCTCGACTTTTGGCCGGCGGCCGGGGCGGCCAGGGTATTGGCGCGGCTCGACACGACGCGTTTCAGCTCGCTGACCTTTGCGCATTTTCAGCCAGCAAACATTCAGGCATACAAACCACACTTATGCCTGTATCTCAGCGACAATTACCCTCTGGGATTCGGCAAGAGCCCAGACTACTTGTATGAATGGTGCTATAAAGTAGCCAAGGAATCGAATAACAAGCGCCATTGGATTGTTCTGCAGACATTCGGTGATTCGCGCTCGCGGCAATGGCGTCCGGGTGCCATTCTTCCCAACCTTGCCCAGCTTCGACTCATGACCTACGGGTCCATCGCCGGCGGGGCACGGGGCATCATCTATTACAACTTCAACTGGGATCGCGCCGAAACGCTCGCCGACCAATGGTGCAATCCACTAAACAATCTCCTTGAGGAAATCTCTCGACTTGGCGAACTGCTGATACCGATCGGCAGGCGTCTGCTCGACGCCGAGGTGGACTTCGAAACCGTGGTAAGAACGGACAATGAAGATCGGGTGATCGTTGGCGTGCTGCATGCGCCCAGGCGAGACGTCCATTATCTCGTGGTCGTCAACAAGAATGTCAGCGCTTCCGAATCCGCGACCTTGGAGCTTCCCGCTGCTTGGCAGGATCGAAAGGTCCTGGACCTGAGAAGCTTGAAGGACGCTACGGATAAATCGCAGGTGTCGTTGTTACCGGGTGACGGGCATATCTATATGATCGGTTCTGCACAGCAATGCCGGGCTGAAGCCGATGCCATCCGCGCCAATCGCATCGAAGAGTCCTTGCGGGTTATGACGCCGGATATATCAACGGCGAAAAGTTGGGAATTGGATATTTCGCAAGTGCTTCATTTGCAGGAAATTGCCAGGAACGCCCTGCAGCAGGAGGGAGGCTTGGAACTGGGTGGGGAAAACGCGCGCCAGGCAGGCGAACTGCTCGAGACCCTGCTGGCCGGGTGCGAACCTTATGCCGGCATCAGATCACAGCTTGATCGGATCGGCAAGCGCATGGGCGAGGTGGAGCCTGCCATGTGGGAAGACCACCGCGATGCGGAAATCGTCAAGATCATGGCGCCGTACCGCCAGCCTTACTGGCAACTGCACGCGCGGTGGGCCGAGGCCTACGGCAGGCTGCTCGAGGGCAAAAGAGACGGACTGTCAGGGCGCGTCGAAGCCCTTGCTTCGGATTCCGAAACGCTTCTGGCTGATGTCCGTATCCTGAATCAGTGATCGTTCTTGTAGCGAGTGTTCAAGTTTGTGCTGTTAGGTGACGTGATTCATCATGTCAGTTTGGCGAGCAATTCCGCATTCCCTGAAGTCACCTGACAAAATATGCAGTCTTCCATGGTGCCTCCTGGTCAGTGGTGGTGGCGGTTATCGCTTGTAGTAGTGCCTGATCTTCGGGTCGCGGAACAGAACGACAGAGTCGTTACCCCAGACAGCCAGCCCAACGGCACCGCGCGGCGCCCCCGGCAGCGTCAACCGATTGATCAGAACACCGTCGACGTAGCTCGTCACCGAGTGATCCCGGACCTTGAGGACAAGGTCATATTCCCGACCAGGCTCCATAACGAAGTCGACGACATCGAGTTTGACGTCCTCACGAGTCTCCTCGTTGCGGCGGACAATGACCATGGTCTTCCAACCGGTCAGATATGTCAGGAAGTGCGACGAAATGCCGTCGTCCGAGATTCCGAACACGAGCTGCGGACCGGCCCATCCCTTCTCTATGGTGGCCTGTACCTTGAATTCATAGGCAGCCCACGTCCCATCTCCCTGGACGAGCCGCCCGCGGCTGGCCGCTTTTGTGTCGGCGATGATTGCGTCTCCCTCGCGGCGCCATACGGAAGGCGTAAAAGGACCTTCACTGGCGTGCCATCCAGAGAGGCCCTGACCGTCTACCATCGACTCCCACGGCTTGCCGATATCGGCGCGGCCGTAGTCGTTCTCGAAAGAAGGAGTCTCGCCAGTGGCACTCATGGCAGTGAGCAGGCCGAGGAAGATTGCATGGGAATTATATAGATAACTACGCAAGCGCAACTTTAGTAAACTAATCCGCGAATTTAAAGAAAATCTGGTATAATATAGTAGAGAAAATACCAGAGAGAAGGACATCCAGGTCCTCAAGTGTTTAGCCCGGAAACTCGGAAGCATGTCAGATTGATACCACGGGTTAAGCCGCTGGGGTGAGGAATCATTCCGTTTGGTTCACCCTCTGGTTGCATAAAAACAGGGCATTTTTCATCTCTGAACTGCCACACTTCACTTGCGGCGTCTCTGAAAATGGGGTATTGATGATGTCGACCAAGACATTTATCGACCCCTTCCAGGAGGACACCGCAAGTGAAGTGTAGCAACCAAGCCATTTTAGCCCGTTTTCACAAGCTCCCGCGTCTTCGCTTCGAGGATCAACAGCTTACCTCCTTTGCCGGAACGATTGTTTTTCAACTCCTCTTCCAGCGCCTGGATCTCAAGGCTCGACTGAAGCCATGCTTCCCCGCCAAGAGCTCAGCGATCTTTGGTCCCCATCTCATTGTAATGTGGCTCATCTTGCATCTGCTGCTGGGCTTCCGGCGGCTGCGCGACGTCGATTATTACCGGGACGATCCCGTGGTCTTGCGCTTGTTGGGCGTACGTCGCCTTCCAGATGTGGCCACCGTCAGTCGCACGCTGGCGAAAATGGGCCCTTCCAGTGTCGAAAAAGTGCGCCACCTGTCTTCGACCTTGGTGGTGCAAGCGCTCCGGCGCGAACGCTGTCCTCGCCTGACCCTCGACTTCGACGGCTCGGTGTCCTCCACTTGTGGTCATGCCGAAGGTACCGCGGTCGGCTACCATCCCAAGAAAAAAGGGGCGCGCAGCTACTACAACCTGTTTTGCACGGTGGCCCAAACCGGTCAATTCTTCGATGTCCTTCACCGGCCCGGCAACGTCCATGACAGCAAGGACGCTCATGAATTCATGATGAACGTTTTCGATCGCGTGCGCGACGAACTGGCGCACCCCGTGCTCGAGTCCCGACTGGACAGCGCCTTCTTCAGCCACCACACGCTTACCCTCATGGACCTGTATGGCGTCGGATGCACGATCAGTGTCCCTTGCGAACGCTTTGCGCTACTCAAGGACAAAATCGAGGCGCGCCAGCGCTGGTGCTATCTCGATGAGCAATGCTCCTATTTCGAGAGGGACTGGAAACCCAAAAGCTGGCCGGCCTCGTACCGGTTTCTCTTCGTGCGCCGTAGGGTACAGCGCCAGACCAAGGAAGCACTGCAACTGGATCTGTTCGAGTAACCGTTCAGTTCCCTGGCAGGTTGGGGCCGGGGGCGGAATGGTAGCAGAATATTAACGAATGGCGGAGTGGGTTGAAGGCAGCAGCGAGGGCGCCGGCTGCTGAGACACGGCCGCGTCACAGGCCATCCTGAGATAGTCGAGGACGTTGCGCTGCTGCTGGCGCAGGGTATCGCGTACCGTGAGCAGGCGCTCTACGAAACGGCTGCCTTCGGCACTGTGGGTACCGAAGCTGGTGTGACGCCACAACACGCCATGGCGAAGGGCTCGTTCGGCTTCGTTGTTGGTCGGCTCGACGCCGGGCCGGCGTGCGAAGGTCCACAGGGCCGGCCCGAGGTCGAGGAGATTGGCGCAGGTGGCCGCCGTCTTGGCGTCGGCGAACCGCTGCCCATAGCACAAATGAAAACGAAAGCGCAGACACAAATCGTCGATATAGTCCTGGAAGCGGGCGCGGGACAGGGTGCCGTCGCGGACTTGATGCCACCGGGTAAACAGCTGCTCGCTGCGGTCCAACAGGTGGTGACCGACGCGCTCGGCCTCTCCGCCCCGGGCCACGAACTCCTCGAAGGCGCGCCGCAGATGAGCCCAGCACACGTGCCGGCGTCGCAGCGGCAGATGCGCGTAGGCCGAATAGCGATCGCGACCCAGCATCTCATCGACGCCGTCGCGGTTGCGTCTTTTGCGGACGGAGAACACGGTGACGCCGTCCGTCACCGCGGTCCACAACCAAGCCTTGGCGCGGCGCTGGCGCCAGCCGGTCTCGTCGACGTTGACGAGGCCCTGTCGGCGAACGAAGGCGCGCGCCTCCTCGACCGGAGCCGCCAGGGCCGCGGCCACCTCCCGTTCCAGTCGGCTGACCGTACCCAGCGACACCTCGAGGCCGAAGGCGTCGGACAACAACGCCCGGATGTTGCGCTTGCTCAGCCGGTAGGCCCCGGCCAGCAGGCCGACCCAGGCTTGCACGCTGGGACCGAAGGTGTGGCGCGACACGCCCTCGGGCCAACCGGCTGCGGTCAGGCGGTCGCAGTGAGCGCGGCGCAGGGTGTGCAACTGATACTCGATGACCTCGGCCCGCAGCGGCGGGAGGACGACTTCCTGGTGACGCTGCGGATGAGGATCGTCTCCCGTCAACCGGTGCCCGCATCCGTGGCAATGGCTGGGCTTGACCGGGATCCGTTCGTCCACCTGCTCGACCGATACCCACGAGCGGCCGGGTCCTTCGTGCCCGGGCTGTCCGCCCGGCGAGCGCCCCGAGGACCGGCGACGGCCGGAGGCATCGGTACGCCGCGTGGAGGAACCCGACGAGGAGGTTTGAGCGCCACGGCGGGATCGCCCCTTGCGACGGGCCAATTCCTGCTCCAGCTCGGCGATGCGGGACGTCTGTTGTTCCACGATCCGCTCGAGCTGGACAATGCGCTGACGCAAGTCGCCTTCGGAAATCGCACCCTCAGGGGGTCTCTTCATGGGGTTGCTCGTATCCGGAGAATCTGCAACACACAACCAATCCGAAAATACCGACGAACCCGAAAACCCGCTTAGGTATTTCTTTACATGCGCAAACTACTGCAGGGAGACTGAACGGTTACACTGTTCGAACCCCGAGCATTCGATCACGAGTACCGCGTTGTGGTTACCAACAAGCCGAGCTCGGCACGTAGCGTGCTCCTCTTCCACTATGGCCGCGGCGCTCAGGAAGGGATCTTCGCCGAGGCCAAGCAACAGGCCGGGCTGGATCTGATCCCCACCCGACGGCTGCTCGGAAACCGAATGGTTACTTTGGGTGCGATGATGGCCCACAACCTGGGGCGCGAAATGCAGATGCTGGCGCAGGCGCGATCCAACTATTCGCGTGCCAAACGTCCGGCGGCGTGGACCTTCCAGACCCTGGGAACCTTGCGTCAGCGCTTCCTGCATCGCGCCGGGCGTCTCACTCAGCCCAAGGGCGAGTTGACCCTGACCATGAACTCGAATCCAAAAATCGAAAAAGATCTGTTGCATTTTCTCGATACACTGAAGGATGCGGCCTGATCACAACCACCTCCTTCAAGCTGATTTATGCAACGTTAGGGTTGACAAGCGAGCAAGGAGGGTGACTGAGGATTTCTCGGTTGCAGGCTGCCGGGAGCAGGCAGCGGTTACCGGCCAGGTAGCTGCCGAGCCCGAGCCCGCACATGAACACCGCGATCACGAGGGAGGCGGAGTAGACGTTGTTGCCGAAGACGTTGCCGAACTGGCGGACCCAGATGACCTGGTAGATCAGGCCGGCGGCCCCCGAAAAGAAGAAGAGGAGGTACACTATTGCGGTCATGCCGGCACTCGCCGGGGTGGAATTCCCGGATGGGAGCCATTCGCCTGACCCGGGCTCACGCGTTGCCTCCAACCGCCTTCGACATCGAACACCCCCCGGGCTGTTTCGAAGCAGCCATGAAAAGTCAGCGCTGACGGTCGCTGCCGGGGATGAGGGAGGACCGCCCAATCGGCGACATGACAAATCGCCCGGTTCGGATCGCGAAGGTCGCGGGTTACGCCCGGCACGTGCACTCCATCCGCTGGGAGTCGATGCGGAAGCAGGTTGGCGGGACTGTCATCCTGATCCGGCTCATCCGACTATGCCGCCTTCCTCCAGCACCTCCGCATTTGGACACCCGCGAGAGGTGCAAGGCAGGACCTGGTGTGGGATCCCGGGAATCCCATGCAATTGTCGGGCGGCGATCCATCCCGTCTCGGCGCCGGAAGTTTTCACGTTATCCGTGGGCCGGGACACCGGCGAGGATTTACAGTCGCCGAAGCGGGTAGTGAACCTGTAACCGTTCAGTTCCCCTGGCAGGTTGGGGCCGGGGGCGGAATGGTAGCAGAATATTAACGAATGGCGGAGTGGGTTGAAGGCAGCAGCGAGGGCGCCGGCTGCTGAGACACGGCCGCGTCACAGGCCATCCTGAGATAGTCGAGGACGTTGCGCTGCTGCTGGCGCAGGGTATCGCGTACCGTGAGCAGGCGCTCTACGAAACGGCTGCCTTCGGCACTGTGGGTACCGAAGCTGGTGTGACGCCACAACACGCCATGGCGAAGGGCTCGTTCGGCTTCGTTGTTGGTCGGCTCGACGCCGGGCCGGCGTGCGAAGGTCCACAGGGCCGGCCCGAGGTCGAGGAGATTGGCGCAGGTGGCCGCCGTCTTGGCGTCGGCGAACTGCTGACCATAGCACAAATGAAAACGAAAGCGCAGACACAAATCGTCGATATAGTCCTGGAAGCGGGCGCGGGACAGGGTGCCGTCGCGGACTTGATGCCACCAGGTAAACAGCTGCTCGCTGCGGTCCAACAGGTGTTGACCGACGCGCCCGGCCTCTCCGCCCCGGGCCACGAACTCCTCGAAGGCGCGCCGCAGATGAGCCCAGCACACGTGCCGGCGTCGTAGCGGCAGATGCGCGTAGGCCGAATAGCGATCGGAGCCGACCACCGCCCGGTTGTCCGCACCCAGCACCTCATCGACCCCGTCCCGTCCCCGGCTTGGGCGAATGGCGAACACGGTGACGCCGGCCGTCACCGCGGTCCACAACCAGGCCTTGGCGCGGCGCTGGCGCCAGCCGGTCTCGTCGACGTTGACGAGGCCCTGTCGGCGAACGAAGGCGCGCGCCTCCTCGACCGGAGCCGCCAGGGCCGCGGCCACCTCCCGTTCCAGTCGGCTGACCGTACCCAGCGACACCTCGAGGCCGAAGGCGTCGGACAACAACGCCCGGATGTTGCGCTTGCTCAGCCGGTAGGCCCCGGCCAGCAGGCCGACCCAGGCTTGCACGCTGGGACCGAAGGTGTGGCGCGACACGCCCTCGGGCCAACCGGCTGCGGTCAGGCGGTCGCAGTGAGCGCGGCGCAGGGTGTGCAACTGATACTCGATGACCTCGGCCCGCAGCGGCGGGAGGACGACTTCCTGGTGACGCTGCGGATGAGGATCGTCTCCCGTCAACCGGTGCCCGCATCCGTGGCAATGGCTGGGCTTGACCGGGATCCGTTCGTCCACCTGCTCGACCGATACCCACGAGCGGCCGGGTCCTTCGTGCCCGGGCTGTCCGCCCGGCGAGCGCCCCGAGGACCGGCGACGGGAGGTGTCGGTGCGCGGCGAGGAGGAAGCGCCCGATTGCGACGAGGCGGCCCGGGCACCGCGGCGGGAGCGCCCTTTGCGGCGGGCCAATTCCCGCTCCAGCTCCCCAATGCGCGCCGTCTGTTGTTCCACGATCTGCTCAAGCTGGACAATGCGCTGGCGCAGGTCGCCTTCGGAAATCGTACTCTCAGGAGGTCTCTTCATGGGGTCGCCGTATCCAGGGAAATCTCCAACACACAACCAATCCCGAAAATACCGACGAACCCGAAAACCCGCTTAGGTATTTCTTTATATGCTCAAACTACTGCAGGGGGGACTGAACGGTTACGTGAACCTTACGAACCGGCCTGAAAACCGTGGACTTGGCCTATAACCTAATCTATAATAGAGCGATCACACCAACCCTGTCCGGGAGGTTTACGCAAATGATACAAACCTGCATGCACGAGACGGAGACGTATTTCTCGAAGTGGATCCATCAGGTGTTGTGCGTTGGAGAGATGCCAACTGTCCGCTCCGGAACGCCGCTTACCCGCCCGGCCCCATCGCGCTACAGCGCAAGGGGGGACAGCGGGGCAGCGCCGCAGGACTCGTGCACATAAAAGGACGATTTCGACGGCCCCTCTGCCTGGGGGTCCTTCCGAGCGCGTGCGAAGGAGCTTCTGAGCGATGAATTCCCATAAAATGAAAATTGATTTTGCCTGGTTTTTCAAACCGGTTGATATATCCTCCCTGATTTGTTTTCGCATAGTCTACAGTTTAATGATGATTTTGACTTTTGTCCTTTTTCTGGACCAGTTCGACATTAAAGCAAACTGGATCGATCCTCAGTTTCATTTCCACTATATAGGTTTCGCATGGGTCGACCCACTACCTGGTCCATACATGTATCTGTTTTTTGTGCTACTTATACTGCTGGCTCTCTCTATCTGTATAGGCTATCGCTATACCTTGAGCTGTTCCCTGTTCTTCCTGGGATTGACCTACTTTTTGCTCATAAATCAGATTATCTGGGACACCTACTTCTATCTGGCCTGGTGGATCAGTCTGATCCTGATCTTCGTTCCCGCAGGCAACAAATTTTCATACGACGCCTGGAGAGGTCGAAGTCATTGCTCTGCAACGGTTCCGGCGTGGACTGTCTGGATATTGCGATTTCAGATCGCCATGCCTTATCTGTTTGGAGGAATAACAAAGTTAAATGAGGACTGGTTGAGGGGTTTTGTCACCAAAGGTCTCTTCTCATCGAGAACCCACCTTCCCTTTTTTGGACAATTTTGCCAGGATCCCTGGTTTATATACGGGACGGCCTACGGTGGCCTCCTTCTTGATCTGTTCCTCGTCCCCATGCTGGTTTTTCGGCCTTTTCGAAAGCTGGGAATTATCTCATTGTTTTTGTTTCACATAATGAATTTCTTCATCACCAATGTCGGCTTCTTCGCCCTGTTCATGCTTGTAACAACGCTGATTCTGCTGCCTCCATCCTGGCCTCGGGACATTTTTGAAAAATTCAGGAAGAAAGCCTTCGCAAATTTCAATCCTGAAACACCGGAATGGACTCCGGGCAGTAACCTGAACAAGCGGCAGCAGTTAACCATTTCCTTTATCAGCATATGTGTAATATTGCAATTACTCATTCCCCTCCGCCATCATTTGATAGATGGCAATGCCCATTGGACCGAAGAAGGGATAGTATTCAGTTGGGGGATGCGCTCAAGCATCAAAAGATATAAACTGGATTTCTATATTCACGACAAGGAAAGAAACAAAAAGTTGTTGGTCAGGACCCGTGATATGTTTACACCATTACAAATTGAGGTTATGGCCACAGACCCTGATAAAATCCTGCAAGCGGCGCATTACATCGGGGAAAGATACCTCGAGCTGCATAAGTTGGGACGGATAGCTGTAACGGTGGAATCACGCCTCAGGCTGAACGGAAGAAAGTCCCAATTTCTCATAGATCCCGAAATTGATTTGCTGGCCAAGACCCGGACTTTCAAACATAAAGATTGGATCATGCCCCTCGTAGAGCCCCTGCCCTCCGCCTTGTTCGACTGATGCGCGGCCACATCGTGCAGTGGACAGCGCCGATGATGCGAGCTGGCGTGCTCCAGATATTCCCGCCTTCTTCTTCTTCTTCTTTATCTCGCTGGTTTGTTTTCCAAGACAATCACCCGTGTTTTGGGGCCTGTTTCCTCACCCAAACCATTTTTCGGATCCCTCAACACATTCATCAGCAGGTCTACCCGGAATACCCCGGCAATAATATCCAGCCGCTCGTCATTGTTGATATCACGCAGGTCCAGTGAAACTACACTTTGCGGACGCTTGGCAATATTGTGGCGCTTGAACCTCTGCGAGCCGTCATTTTCAAACCAGATCAGGCTCTGGCGCCTGGGATCCTCCCAGTAATTGGACCAGCTGCTGGCGACAATGTCCATATCCCCATCCTTGTCCAAATCTCCAACCACCGCATCCACGGCACCGTAAAAGCGGCCGATTTCGTGATACTGAATAGCGTAGAACACCTCGCCCTCGGAGCCGGCGCCGGCGGCTCCCGTCAACTTCAAGCTGCCGAGATTTTCCAGCCACTGCACCCCGTGATACGGTTTGGGGTCCCACTGCAGATCGTAGTTGTCGCCGTTGGTAAAGACGATATCCTGATCGCCGTCACTGTCCAGGTCGGCCAGGCTCATGCCGGTGGAGCCGAACATGGGATGCGGGGCTTGAGTCAAGGTGTCGGATTTAAACTTGCCATCGCCCAGATTGACGATGCCGATTATGGCCTCATACTCCTGGGAGACAAAACTGACAAAGTCCACCATGTCATCGCCGTTGAGGTCTGTGGGCGTGAGGTTCAAGCCGCCGCGAGTATTCACCATGGTATGTTTTTGATACTGGCCCTCGCCGCGATTTTCCAGCCAGGCCAGTTCTCCCACAGTATTGCCGCCGAAAATTGCCACGGCAATATCCAGGTCGCCGTCCTTGTCTATATCAGCGCTGCGAACATCGGTGATGCGACCCACCCCCTCCAGAAGGATCTTTTTCTCAAATTGATCGAGCCTGGTCTGTTCCAATACCACCACCCTGCCGGCCAGCTCGTCTGATGGGGGGTAATAACCCAACGCCGCCACCAGGATATCCTTGTCGCCATCCGCGTCATAGTCCACCACCTCGGTGTTCACTGGAATAGCCACATCCGCCAGTTTCGATTCCTGCCATTGGCCCTCGACCTGTTGCAACAGGTTTACCTGATTGCTCTCTCCGTCACACAGCAGAAATTCCAATTTGTCGTCGCTGTTCAAATCGGTGCTGCTGATTTTGATCACCGATGGCAACACCGATTTCTCGCCGATCTCTCTCATGTGGAAAGCAACTGGACTGTCAGTGTTGTCGAAATAGGGCAGCCTGGGCAGCTCGGCCGGAGCACTGTCGTAGTAGAAAGCGGTAAGATCCCTGAGCACATCGTCGGGGAAGAAAGGGCGGCCATCGCGCTCTATGGTCAGGTCCTGCATGGCTTTAATCACTCTGGGCCAGTCTTTTTTAGGCATTAGATTCGCCGGAGGGGGGAAATGGCAGCCACCGCAGTACTGTTTCTTGAGGGCCGCAATTTCCTGGGTTGTTCGCTGAGGCTTGGCTTGGGCCTGCAGGCCTGTGCTCAGGGCAAGTCCCAACAATCCGGTAAAGAGTCTGTGTGCCAAACGGGCGGTAGCTTTCATTGTCAACTGCCTGTTGCAGGGTTTCCACCTGTCTGCGCTGTCAAGGGACATCTTCCTTCGCGCACCCGGCGATCTGGCTTCCGGCGCCATCCCTGAGGAAGGAATCCCTGAACCGGAGCGATTCAGTTTCATCGGGCTCCTGGAGCTCCCTGGAACATCTGCTCTGCGAGCTCGCGCAACTCTCCGAAAATTTCCTCGCGCCGCAGCACCATCCGGTGCTTCTGCCGTGCCTCCTCGGCTTTTTCCGGTTGCCCCATCTTGCCGTAGAGACGGCTCAGATGATTGTACACCTCGATCTCTTCCCCCTGCTGGATGAGACGCTCGTACTCCCGCACCGCCTCGCGGTTGCGTTCCAGCCCTTCGTAGGCAATGGCCAGATTCCGGCGAGCAAGCACGTGATCCGGGTTGCTGTCGAGAACATGGGAAAACTCCGCAGCAGCCGCCGGGAATTCCCGCCGTCTCAGGTAGCTGTATCCCAGATTGTTGCGCACGTCGTCATGCCCGGGCTGCTGCTGCAGGAGCAGCAGGTACACGTGCTCCGCTTCCCGCCACCGTCCCTCCTGCTGGTAGAGGACTGCCAGATGATACCCGGCTTCAAAATGATCGGGGTCCAGTTCCACGGCCTTCAGGTAGGAGTCCCTGGCTGCCTCCAGGCGTCCCGCCAGACGCAGGGCCCCGGCCAAGCCAAAGTGTGAGCGGGCAGCTGTCGGTTCCAGGTCGACGATCTCCTCGAAGAGGACCACGGCCTCTTCGATTCTCTTCTCCTCGAGATAGAGATTGGCCAGATTGCGCCGGGGATCCGCCCGCAGCGGAAAACGTTGTGCCAGCAGCCGGAATTGTTCTCGAGCCTCAGCGGGGTTGTCGAGATCGACCAGGAGCTCACCCAACTTCAGGCGTGCATCGTAGTGACCTTCATCCAAGTCGAGGGCTCTTCGCAGCTCCAAGGTCGCCCTCGCCGGCATACCTTTGCGGGCGTAGGCCAGTCCGGCGTAATACCGGTCCTGGGCGTCGTCCGCCAGCGTGATGGCTCTTGCGTTCAGCGGCCACGCGACAAGGAGGAGGAGACCTGCCGCCGGCAACACGTTCCGCCACTGCCTGGCCGACACCTGGTCCTTCAACCACGCGCCCGCGTAGCAGGCCAGCAGGATCAACATCGGCACCGCGGGGAGACGGTAGCGGGCGGTCACCGAGAAGGCGACGACCGCTCCTGCATAACACAGGACAAACAATACGATCAGACCCGCTCGTCTTTCGACGATGGCCAGCAGCAGTCCGACCAGCGCCAACGGGCCAACGATGCCGAACGGGAAGGCGAGCCAGTGATGCCACACCAGCCCGGCCAGCAACGCGGAATGGGCGCGGGCAAAATAGATATCGGTGTGACGCCCGATTTCGCCTCCCTGCCAGAAGTCGAACGCTTTCGTGGCCAGAGACCGCAGACAGGCTGCCGGCTCCTCTCTGACGAACGAGGCCGCCGCCCGCCAGAAATAGGCCGATTGTTCCGAGGGTTTTTCCAGTCCCTGCCGGACCGGCTGCCGGACCAGCTCATCCCACTCCGCGCCCGGTCCCAACCTGACCGTTCGCGCCTGATCCGGGTTGTTGCCCAGATAAAAATTCAAGCCCGAGTCCGAGGAGAGCAGGACCAGGTCGCCACCCTTGTGGTAGTTTCGCCACGTCGTGCCGCCGATGACGAGAAGCATCCCCAGGGCCAGCAACAGGACGCGGCCGAGCCGGGCAGGCAGCCCCATATCTCTGCGCCGGAAAATCCATCCGGCCACCCCCAGGCCGAAGAGGAACACATGGGCAACGGCGAGGCCGGCCACGCCCAGCAGGAGTCCGGCAGCAAGACAGGACCAGGGATGTCTGACGGTACCTGCGCGAAGGAGAAAGAGTACGAGGCTCGAATTGAGCATAATGGCCAGCACCGGGGGCAGAAGTTCCCCCTCGAAGTAGATCAGCGGTCCGTACACCGCGGCCACGGCCCCGGCGGCCAGACCGATGCCCGGGGAAAATACCCGCCGGCCGATCAGGTAGAGGAGTACGACGCTGAGCGCGCCCAGGCTGAACTGGATCAGGCGGCAGGCGTAAAAATCAGCCCCGAAGAGCCAGTAGAGAATGCCCAGGAAGGCGGGATAGAGCGGCGGCCATGTGAACGGCCCGTCTCCCAGGCTGAACGTCGCGGCGAGCTGTTCCGCTTGCTGGGAATAGGTCTGTGCATCCACCATGGGGGCATCGAAGAATGGACTCCGAGCCGCCATCTGGTAGAGGTAGAGCGCGCGCCAGAGGAGGGCGAACGAGAACAGCAGCACGGCACCGCACCACGTTCGGCGCGAGCACTCCTGGTAAAGCCGTTTCGCCCTCCTGGTCAGTCGGACGACCAGGTTCGCGGAGTGTGTGTTGTCAGTGTCCCTCGGCACTAGTGCCGCTTTGTCAGAACACGACCTCGATGGAAACCAGACCCGCACCCAGCTCCCCTCCGCTCGTGGTGCCCGCCTCGAAGGAAATGCGAACCGTTTCACCCGGCTTGACGCCGAACAGCGTTTTTCGCGCCTCACCGACCTCGCCCTCGATCTTCTCGATATTGACGTTGAAGCCAGGATGGTCTTCTTCCACCGGAACCTTTACGGCCTTGCGGGAAGATGCTCGGAGGGTGAAGTCCGCAGTGGTACCCACCACCGTGATCCGGTAGACGTTCTCGGGGGTTTCGTTCAAAAACAGGATTTCGTCGTCACCCCCTCCACCGCTGTCGACCAACTTTCTTCCGCCACAGTCGGAAAAAACGAACGACGAGAGCAGCACGGTCAGGAAAATCAGCACTCTCATGGCACGATCCTCCGTTTTTTACTTTGCCGGGCTGCCGGACAGGCTCTCGAAACGCTTTAGCAGGGCCGTTGCCTCCTCCGCCTGGCCCTGCGCCGAGCGCAGTTGGGACAGATTGTAGTAGGCCTGCGCATAGCCCGAATCGATTTCAAGGGCCCGCCTCAAGGCCCTGTCCGCTTCGTCATGGCGTCCTGCGTTCGTATAGAGTCCGCCGAGCTCATTCCACACTTCCTTGTAAGCTGGATCGAGCCTCAAAGCCTGCATGAACGAACTTTCAGCCTCCCCGGGACGACCTTGTCTGTTGTACAGGACTCCGAGCTCGTAATGCGCTTCCTCGCCGTTCGAATCGACTTCGGTGGCCTGCCACAGGGCTTTTTCCGCCTCTTCGTAGCGTCCCTGATTGGAATGGAAAAAGGCCAACAGGCGGTACGTGTAGGCGGATCCTTCCCCGCCCACGCGAAGGGCGTTTTCCATTTCGGCGTACGCGGCCTCGAAGTCTCCCTCGGCCGCGTGCGCGAGCGCGAGGTCATGGTAGGAAGAGAGAAACGTCGAATCGATGCGGATGGCCGTCCGAAAAGCCTCGATAGCCTCCGCTGTGCGGCCCTTCTGAGCGTGGGCGATGCCCAGGTCGTAGACGCTGTCCCGCGCTGCCAGCTGCCTCAAGTCATCCTCGGGAAGCTGTATGGCGCCGAGTTCCGGCTCGAAGATTCGCACCCGATCCGCATACTTCTCCCGCACTTCGGCGACCAGGCTGTTGAACAGCTCTTCCTCTCTCATCACCCGAAGGGAGGCCGTCGCCCTTCTTTCAGCCGCGGCGAAAGGTTGCAATTGGCCCACCCTCCTGTCCTGCACACGGAAGACGGAATAGCCCTGCGGGACTTGCACTGGACCGACGAACTGACCCACATCCGCGGCGAGCGCCCGGTCCACCAGCTCCCCGTACCGGGCCCGCTGATGCCCGTGCAAGTGCAGATTCCCGTCCTCGGTACCCGATCGCTCGGTCAGATGTGCCAGGTCCTCGAACGGTTCTCCCGACTCCAACCGTTGACGCACGACGGTGGCCGCGTCCGGATCATCCACGAGAATCTCCTGGATCCAGATCTGGGAGGACTCGACGAACAGGCCGGAGTGATCGAGATAGAACTGCCTGGCATCCTCCTCGCTGACCTCCACCTGGTCGCGGACCGTCCGGCGCAGAGCCATCAGCAGGAGCTCGACTTCCTTGCGTTTTTTCCATTCGAGCACTGAGGGGGTCTCGTGATAGGCCAGCTTCCGAGCCGCCTCCCAGATCATGATGTCGGGCAGTACCCAGACCCGGGCGGCCTCCACCACGGCGACACTGTCCCCAAGCCCGGGCTTGCGTCCGAGATGGCGAAACGCCCAGTCGTAGTCACCGACGGTTATTTCTCCCCCTTCGTAGGTAAAGAGCGTGGCGGCCGCCTCGGCAGGCGTGAGCTGTGGCCGCGACGTTCCACCAGGCTCCTTGCCCACCAGGATCGCCAGTCCCTCCGGTTTCAGCGAAAGGCCTGATTCGTAGGCCAATTCCTCGACCAGCGCCCGCCTTTCGACCGCCAGTTTCTCCTTCCCGAGATCGGCGCGCGCCATGCGGCGGTTCCTGGGTGAGATCTCTTCCCGCTCCCGGGTAAAGCGGACCAGGAGATAAGCTCCGCGCGATGGCAGCGGCTCCGAGACTTCGCCCGATTCCAGCTCGCGGAAAAGCTCGACGGGAATACCCGCCCGGCCAGCCACGGATCCGTCGACAAAACCGACTTCCCCACCCGTGTCGACAAACCGCTCATCGATCGAGTGGAGCCGCGCCAGCTCGGCGAAATCGGCCCCCTCTTCCAGGCGCCGGCGAAGACGGGCGGCCTGCTCTTCGGTCTCCACAACTATCCAGCTCAGGAGCCTCTCGCGGTCGAGTCCGTCCCTGGCGAGACGCGCCCGCACCTCCTGCCCGGTGATGCTGACGAGAGGGTGGAGGTGGCGTCTCTCGTACTGATCGACTACGTGCCTTCGAACCGCGTACTGGTAGCCGGCCTGAAACGCGCTGGTGGTGTCGATTCCCCGACGGCGGGCTTCGAGCACCAGCAGCTTTTCGTCGATGAGCGTCTGCAGGTAGTCGCGTCGGGCGGCATCCCCGCCCTTCTCAGTGCGCAATCCCGGCAACAGCGAAGCGGCGAACTCCTCGACTTCGCGCCTGTCGATGGACTCCTCAACGACCCGGGCAATGACCGCCGAGGGGGCGTCGGCCTGTTCGCCGGGAGGGGTGTCGGCGCAGGCGACGACGAAGAGGAGACAACCCGGAACTATTCTTCGAATCAAATATCCCTCAATTCACTCCAGCCCGGCGAAAACGCTGATGAAGCTGCTCTGCAGGCTCCTGGCCGGCCCGTTTTCGGGGTCGCGCCGGTCGAACTTGACCCCCATCTGGGTGCTCAGTTTGTAGCCCAGATAATCCCTGGTGTTGGTGAACTGCACGGCGAGGACCCGATTGTTCAGATCGTTGAGATCCTGCCGCAGATCCCTGAACTGGATGTACTCCACCCCCGCCTCGACATAGGAGCTCCTCAGGATGGGGAAGCGAGCGAGCACGGAGAACAGCTCCGTGAGCTCTTCGCGCTCACCGACCGCGGCATGATCGCGCGTCTGGTTCCGGTACTCGCTCTTCCATCGCGGCTCCAGTTTCATCCGGCCCAGGCTGAACTCGTAGCCGACCTTGCTGATGACGCCGAAGAAATGCTCGTTCTGCAGCTGGCCGCGAATTCTGCGATCCTCCTTGCCGAGCTGGGTGTGGGTCAGGTCGTACTTGACCTTGTTGATGAAACGCAGGCTCCGCACCCCGGTGTAGTCGAAATTCAACCACAGGCTGTTGTGCCAGCCGTCCTCGAGCAGGAGGGGGTCGGTGATGTTGACTGGTTGCCCTTCGGACTCGGCGGTCTGGTAAGCCCACTGCAGCAGGTTCTCGCGAATGTTGTCCTGGGCGCGCTTGACCATGTCGTAAACGCGCAGACGACCGAACCCCGGATAGTCCCGGTCGAAAGTGGCGAGCAGGTAGTTGGTCTCGTTGTGCCGGTCTTCCGAGAGGAGGCGCTCGTCCATGCGGCCGACGATCGCTCGAATTTCCGGGGTGATGTTGGCGCCGGCATATACGTTGTAGCCGCGGTGATCCCGCCGGTAGGGATAATCGGGCTCGTTGTCGTTCTCGAACCTGTCGATCCAGCCGTTGTTGTTCATGTCGGGACCGAAGAGGAACTCCGGTCGATCGACATTGAAGCGGAGAAAGGGCTCTTCGTAGTCCGGAAACTCGTTGCGTCGTGCGCTGCGGCGGTTGTCGTTCTGGTTGAAGTCGGAGATGAAGTCGTTGTTTTCGTCCCATCCGGGGAATATGTCGAAGTCGCCGTTGCCCGCTCCTTTGCGCGCGAGGTCGGGGATCCGGTCCTGGTCGTCGTTGTCGTCGACGAATTCATAGAAGAAGCGCGGGTTCCCGTAGTCGACGAACCCCGTCCGCGGCGTGGTGCTCGTGGTGACCGTGCTGGTGGAGTAATCGTGATCCATGCTGAAGGCCTCACCAAAGAGGAAAAATGGGTAGGCCTGTTTGGAAAGGTTCACCATCCAGGCGTCGGCGCGGCGATCACCCCTGACGCCGGAGAAGGAGTCATGGGTTATCAGGTTGGCGTTGGGGTACATCCTGTAGTTGTAGGACACGTCGTACTCGCCATAGACGCTGACGCCGAACACATCCGTCATCTCGATAGTAGCGCCGACGACCTGGGTACCCGTTGGCAGGCCGTAATCGAAGCTGAGCAGGCGCAGGTTGGAGTTGTCCTGGACGTTGCCCTCGGCCCGGGCCACGAGCAGGGGCGTGGTCTGATCGGCAGTCGCGCTCCCCCCGCCCAAATGGGTGGTCTGGCGATTGGAATTCACCCAGACCTGGTAGTCGTTGCCGACCGGCAGTTGAAAGCGGACCCGTTCGATCTCCGATTTGTCTCCGCGGGCATTGTCCACGAAACCTGCGGGGCCGGTGCTGTCGAAATCGTATCTCACGCTGATCTCTTCACTGCCGTCCGCGGCCCTGAAGCCGGTGCGCTCGAACCCTCCCTGGACCACCGGTTCGAAACCGATCTGCCTGGCGGTCTCCTGCTCTCCGTCGATGTAGGTGATGACGAGATCGGAGCCTCCCTCGAAAAAGGAGGTCCCTCCCTCGCCGTCTTCCGGCGAGTCGTCCCTCAGGATGAGCTCGACCCACTCGACCGGGGACCCGTTCTGATCCTGGGTCAATTCCCCCTTGATGAGACTGCCTTCGAAACTCTCCAGGTCGGTGTGGGACTGATGCGCGTTGACCAAATTGGCGCCGAGCTTGATGAAATCCCCCACCTGGGCGGTCACCCGGCCGCCGAACAGGGTGGTGTTGTTGGTCAGCTCGATAGCCGTCGGGGTCTTCTCGCCGCCAGGCAGGTTGATGCGGGAATAGAGGACGGTGGCTTCGTACTTGTCGGAGGCGAAGTCCCATTGCAGACCGTCGAAGTCGGGCTTGGAAAAGGTCATCGGCGTGAGAACGGTGCGCAGTGAGCTCCCGATGCTCAACGACGTGTGGTACTGGCCCTTGTGGTCGGATGCGATCAGGACACCGGAGAACCAATTTTTGAACCTGTCGTCCTTGAAGAGTGAATTTCCCAACTGGGCCCGGGGTTGATTCTGGCTGTGGTTGTAGATAAGCCAGCCTTTGGAGATGTAATTGCCGTAGAGATCGTAGAAATAGTCGCCCTCGAGATTGATGTCGACGTAGCGTTGGAAGGGTTCGCGGGCGTAGTTGGTGTACTCCCACTGGCGCCAGCGGAATTCCTGGTAGAGCTCGCCAGGCACGTACCATTTGCGCATGGCCGGATCGAGAGTGCCCGTGAGCACACTGGTCCCCTGGGGTTGGTAGCTCCAGACGTCCGCCTTGCGCGTGCCCAGGCGCGAGCCATAGTCCTGCTGCGCGAGAACGGGAACGGAACCCGCGATGACGGTCAAGGCGAACAGAGCAGCACGGTTGGAAAAAGCCGGTCTTTTCACTACAAACCCTCCTCTGGATACCCTAACAAACTCTGCTGTGCACGACCGGCGATGGAGGTTTTCGTCAATAGACGACGACGACCGTTCCCAGGACCTCTTCTGATTTGACGTCCGCTTTTACCTCGAGCTTGAGCAGATAGAGTCCGGGCGGCACGAGCCGATCGTCAGCGTAGGTGCCGTCCCACGGTACGGAGTGGCGGCCGCTCTCGATCTCGCCCGCGAACAGGACGGCGATGCGGCGGCCGGAAAGATCGTAGACGACGACCTCGACTGGCGTCGCCTTGGTGAGCTTGAAGACGTCGGAGCGGATCTCGGCGCTGTCGTTGATGCCGTCGCCGTTGGGGGTGAAGGGGTTGGGCACAGCCTCCACGGCGTCCACAAGAGCCACCCCCTCGATGTCGGTGAGAACGGTCAGGTTCGAGCGCTTGTCTTCATCCAGGAGGTTCAGCCCGGGAAAGTCGCCGCTGAGATCCACGGCGTTGCCGGGAACCGCAGGCTGCGGCAACTCGTCGGATCCCTCGTTCAACCCCCATCCGTCGAAGACGATGCCGTAGCGCAGAACCGATGTGACGAAGCGGAGTTTCAGCACGGAACCATCTTCCGTGATGGGGGGAAAACGCACCTTGAAAGGATGCGGGGACACCAGGTGTTCGTCCGCATCTGCACCCTGTTTGTTCAGGAGCAGATCCCCCTCCTGACTGAGGATCTTAATCTCTTCGAGGCGCTCGATGGGGGCCGAGGTCCGGACCTCGAAGGTGTCGAAGCCCCTGTCGGAAGGCCCGAAGGCCCGCACGGCATAGACGAATTCCTTGCCCTCGCCGATTTGCGCCTGACGCGGGAAAATCTCCGCGACGAGTTCCTGGGCGACCGGCGGCGAGTGCTCGAAGGAGAGGGAATCGACCTTGTGTGCCGCCTCCAGGTCCTCGCTGGCAAAGCGGATCTCGAATTGAAAGAACCGACGGGGGGCCGGTGAGGTGATCTGGATACCGCGGTCTTCGGCCAGCCGATAAGGCTCCGACCAGGGGCTCCAATCCTGCGCATCCCGGCCGCTTCGGGTGCGCACGGTAATGCCGGAACGAAAGGGATCGCCGATGGCCGCGGCAGACCAGTTTATCCGGCCCCACAGTGAGCCCTGCTCCCCCAGGTCGAAGGGATTGGACAGGTAGCTGCCGTCCGACACGTAGCCGCGACCGTAAAGCTCGATCTCGTCGATCTCGAATCCCCCGTGGTACTGGGATGTCAGGCGCAGGTAGCGGACGAACTGGAGCGGTATCCGCATCTCGGCCCGGGTCCTGGTATTCTGCCGTTCGTGGAATCTGCCGATCGTGTTCCATTCGGGGTTGCCGGACTCGGCGAGATTGCTCTTGCCGTCGTTGACCTGGATGTAGAAGGCCCTCAGAAACTCCCGGGGAAAGAGGGAGCTGGGATAGAAGACGATGCGATCCATGCCGAGGGGAGCACCCAGATCGATGTCGATGTGCTCCCCGAAGGTCGAGTTGGCGATCTTGCGGTCGTACACCTCGGAAACCGAGCCGTTCATGATGTTGTCCAGGGCATCCTGCAGCACCTGGTCGCCCTGGGTCCTGCGGACCGGACTGTTCGGAGAATCGATATCCACTGTTCCCCCCCTGGCGCGGATCTGCTCGATGAGGTTGACCTCGGGGTCGATCTGGATGGGCGCGATCCAGCCGGGCTCCGTTGCGAAATCGATGACGTTCCCGGGGGCAGTGCCGAAATCGGACCAGGTGTTCTCCACTCCGCCGCCGACGAGGGTGTCCAGCGCCAGGCTCCCGTGGACGAAGAAAACGGTCACCCCGATGAAGCAGCAGCCCGCGATACTGCGGTGACGGGGAGTCCGCCACGAGCTCCTAGTAGGCCACGTAGACGATGCCGCTATGGTCTTCATTCCTCTCGTCCGTCTCGATCGATATCCGGTAGATGTAAATTCCCGGAGGGGCGAGCCTGCCATCATCGTCGCGCCCGTTCCAATTCTCACCGTGAATGCCGCTGACCAGCGATTCGCTTCGCAGCTGCCTCACCCGGCGGCCGGTCAGATCGTAGATGGCCACGTCGGCGGCAGCTGCGTCGGTCAGGTTGAGCAGCGCATAGGAGAGCTTAATCTCGTCGTTGATCCCATCCCCGTTGGGCGTGAACGGGCTCGGCTGCACCCGCACCTGACTGATCAGCTCCTCGCTCAAGGGGATGGTCACCACGACCCCGCCTGCGCTGTAGCGATCGATGGCATCCCCGCCGTCCACAAGCTGTCGCACTTCGTCGCTGCCATCGATGAATATGCGGCCCTTGAACTCCGTGCCGAACTTCACCACGGAGGCGTCGAACACCACCTGCACCCGCTTCCCGGCATCGGCGACTCCCTTGAGAGTGTCGAAGTGCACGACGAGACGATCGTCCATGATCTCGGCGTTCGGGTGGGTGTCGTCCGGGTGAAGAAGGCACGGTTCGCAGATGATCTTTTCAGTGCCCGCACCGTCAATCCGAACCAGGCGCACCGCCGAAGGCTCCACGAATGTCTCGATCTCCAGGCTGTCGAAGCCGCGATCGGTGTCTGCCAGTTCGGGCAGGAGGGTGTAGGTGAAGGTGGTGTCGACCGCCGCCGGCACCTCCTTCGGGAAGATCTCGGCGACGGCCCTGCTGGCGCTGGGCGGCTTGGAAAAGTCGAACCCGATCGCCTCCAGGCGACTGCCGTCGGTGATCGTGGGAAAGAAGTCGATGCGAAACTGGATATAGCGCCGCGGCCCCGGCGAAACCACGGGCACCCCCTCGGCGCCCTTGTCGAAATCGTAGGGCGTCGACCAGAAGCTCCAGTTTTCGATATCGTAGGTGATGGCAGCTTGCTGGGGGGCATAGTCCAGACTGCTGTAGTCGGCCAGGGTCAATGGCTCGCCGTCAACCGTCAAAGTCGACAATTCGTCACCCCGCCCGGTGAACACGGAATAGACACTGGGGTCGGGAAAATCGCCGTTGTTGGGCGTGTCCCCGGCGCGGCCGGTGCGGGTGCGGATGACGGTCCGGGCACCCGGGTCCCGGGTGCCGGTCCAGTATAGCCGGCCCCAGCTGGCCTGCTCCCCGGACCCCAGGGGCGCCACCTGCTCAATGTCGATGATCTCGGAGATATAGGAGGCTTTGGGCACGTAGCCGTCGCCGTAGATCTCGAACTCGGCGAGCTGCCAGGTTTTGGGAGGGATCGAGATGCCAGCCTTGTTTCTTCGGATTATGGGCTCTATGGCGACGACTTGCCCGTGCCGCATTGGAAAGGTGACTTCCACGCTGTCCTTCTTGTTGTCCAGCTCCTCGCGGACCAGCGCCCCGTCGACGTACAGTCTGAAAACATCGGCGTACTTTTCGCTGGAGTCCGGGTGGGTGTAGAAGACGATCCGGTTGATGGGGAAAATGCCTCCCAGGTCCACGGTCGGCTGGGGTGTTCCCTCCGGGCCCCCGAAATCGCCCCGGTAATTGTAGACGGTGGTGATGTCTCCATCCAAAGCCCGTTCGAAATACCCCGGGACGCGCTGAAAAACCCGCTCTCGCTGCCAGCCTCCCCGCTCCTCATAGCCCAGGGAAAGATTGAAGTCCGGGGTCACCCTGATCGGCATCACGTGTGTCGCGGAAGTGTCCAGATTGATGATTCCCAGGGCTGTCTCGTTGTAGTCCGGGTAGAGGCCCTCCTCTCTTTCAGCCCTGGCCTCGCCCCAGGTGCGGTGCTCCACCGACATTCCGGGGTCGGATGACCACGGATTGTCGCGTTCACCGATCACCAGCATGCTGCGCGAATGCACGCTTGTGGAGGCGGCGAGGCCGATGAGAAGGCCGGCCAACCCGTAGACGAAACCCCTGGCACGCATGGTGGTGGATTCCTTCTCAAAATGCCAGGCTGACGAGGCGGACCAGCGTGTTTCCAGAGCCCGCGTCGCTGTCCACGTGAACGCGGCACAGATAGAGCCCGGGCGCCACGAGCTCCCCGGCGTTGTCGCGACCGCTGCGACCATGCCATTCCAGCACCCGTTCTCCGCCCGCTGCCATACTCGAAACCACGGCGACCTCGACGCCGGCCAGGGTGAAGAACCGGGCTTCGATCCGGCGGGGCGCATCGACATTCGACACCGAAAGCAGGAGCCTCACCCGGTCGTTGATGCCGTCGCCGTTGGGAGTGAAGGGATTCGGCCCGATCTCCAGAGCGGACAGCGCCGGCTGGTCGCCTATGGGGGTAATGACGGCCGTCCCTTGACCGTCGATCTCCTCCATGGCGTTGCCGGGGTCCGCTTTCTGCCAGAGTTCGGGGATCCTCGTGTCAGCTTCCTTCGAGTTGGCCACCTCGGCGGAGAAGGTCGTGCCGCTCACGAAGATGCGGGAACGGAAGCGCAGCTCCACCACCTCGCCTTCGCGCAAGACCGGCCCTTTCTGGCTGCTGGACAGCTGGTTGTAGCTGGTCCGGGTCAAGGACTCTCCGTCGTTGCCAATTGCCACCTCTTCGCCATCGAAAAGTGCGCGATAGTAGCGCACCGGCCCCTGGGATTCAAAGGGAAGTTCGTTGTAGTCGCCCTCATTCACCAGGCGCAGAGTCTGGGCGCCCGTCTCGGGATCGGTCGCCGTGACCTCGAAATAGTCGATGCGGCCCTGCTCGTTGAGCGGCTCCGTCGGCAACCGGCTCCAAGCCGCCTCGGTGAGCACGCCACCGGATTTGTCGAGCGGGGCTTCATCCCGCGCCACTGCGATGCGGTAGTAAACCGGGGGGCTGCCGGCGTCGTAGTCCACGAAGCCCGGCAGCCTTATCCACAAGGTGTCGGCACGGGTCGAGAGGATCTCGAGGCGATCTCCCGCTGAATTGACGAAACCACCCTGGCCATCGTCTCCGAATTCTTCAACTTCGGCTTCTTCGCCTGCCAGGAGCGCGTCCTGTCCGCCTACACGCACCTCTATCAATTCCATTTCCGTTCGATGCGAAGCCAGCACCCGTATTTCGTCGAAACGGGTGCTGGTATCCGGCTCGTCGGCTCGGAAGATCGGCCGCACGAAGACGGAGAAGGTGTCCGGCACGCCACTGGCGACATCGATCTGGGGGGTTACCTCCGCCAGGACCTGGCTGGCGAAGGGATCGGTGAAGTGGACGATGATCGAGTCCAGGGTGGCGACGGCATCCGGCCGGTCTGAATCCAGCGTAGCCTGCAGTCTGAGGAACCGACGCGGCGAGGGCGAAATAAATCGGTCCCCGGAATGCTCGTAGGCCCTGCTCCAGGCGCTCCAATCCACCCCCTGGGAAAAGGTCGCGAGGGAATCGCCTCTGTCTTTTGGTTTCGTCCTCCTGTTCCAGTAGTTGTCGCGGGTCACCTCTGTTCCATTGGTGAGGAAGAACCGCCATTTCGGAATGACCTCGTTGCCGGTCTGGGTGCGGACTTCGATACGGGTCCCGGGCGGGGTCTCGCCGACCCATTCCACCCGGGTCAGGGCGTGCGCCTGGCGCCGGTTACTCCTGTCCTTGAACTCGATCAGGGGGGAGGTGAGAACCACCCCGGCGACACGGCCCTCGCCGAACACCTGCATTGCGCGCACGCCGACATGCGTGGGCGTCGCCGTGTTGGAGCCGTCGAGGTGGACGAATTCGATGAAACGGGTTCGAAGCGGTTCGAAACGGTCCTCCGCATAGATGAACCTGTTCGTGGTCGCGTTGCGTTCCCGTTCAGGCGGCGAGACCATGTTCCAGATCGGGGTACCGTCCGAGGCGGTGGAACCGTCTGAAACCCGGACCGTCCACCCCCAGAGTGGGTATTGGGCCTCTGTCGGGTCGCCCAGGATGCGGAAGGCGTCCACCCAGAACAAGGCCCCCAGATCGATGATGAGCGGCCCCCCGCCACCGTCGCTTGTCCCGGATTGTCCAGGTTGCATGACCAGTCTGGCACGCCATTCGTCCAGGAAGCTGCCGTTGAAAGCATTGGCCAGGATACCCGGCGACGTGCCCTGGTAGGTGAGTTTGCCACCCCTTTCAAAAATCCCGAGAGCTATATTGTCGCCTGCGGTGATAACTTCCACGTCCGCCAGGCGCGGACGTTCCCTGCGATAGTAGCGCACCGGACCCAGGCGGTCGGGCTCTTCTGTCTCGATGGTCTCGTACGCTTCCCTCGTCGTTAGAACCACGTCGCCGTCAAAGCTCTTGAGATAGTACTCGATTCTCCCCCGGCTCTCCGGCGACAGGTCATTCTCATAAACTTCCCGGGTTACTTCCTCGGCCCGGTCCAGGTTGCTGTCGGTCACCACGATGCGGACGTACTGCAAGGGCGTTCCGGTGAAATCAGGGTCGGCCTTCACGTCCGGTTCGAGGTCGAACGTGAACTCCCGCTGATCCCGAATCCCCCGGGTGGTGCCGCCGACGGTGCGGTAGTCCAGGGGCCGCACACTGCTGTCAAACTTGAGCAATCCGGTAGAGACCAGAACCCGGAACTGCAGGAACGGATCCCCCAGCTCTTCGTCGACGAAGCGCAGGATGATCTTTTCGGCCGAAACCAACCGGCCCATGTCGAATTCGATCCACCACTTGAACGACGGCTCGTCCAGGTCCGGCTCCCAGTAGGTCTCTAACCGGTCGTCACCCCGGTCGATGGCACCGTCTGCCAGCGCCAGGTTGGAGCCGGCGTTCTTGATGCCGCCGGGCGCGCGCGGTCCCCCTTCCTCGAAGACGGAGATGAACTGCGCCTTGTCCTTGGCGTCGATGACGTGGCTGAAGCCGGGCGCATCGGTCAGCGCGTCCACCTGCCTGCGGAACTCGCGGGGGACGATCAGGGCATCCCGGCCGCCGTTCTTCATCCGCACTTCCAGGACGTCCTGGCTGACCGAATCGAGCGGTTGCTCCAGATCCCCCAGGAGCCACTGGCCCCACTGCTTGTCCGTGTTGACGGTGATCTGCCGCTTCTGGATATCGATCCGGTAACCCGGCTGTTCCTGGGAAAAACCCGGATTCGACCAGAGCAGCAGGATCGCGGCCCAGAGGGGTGCCCTCGTCATTGAGGGAGATCCGTACATATGAGGTCTCCCGACTCTCTGTCAGGGCGTGAAAAGAAAAACGAGGGAGGTAATGCAACCCCTCCCTCGTTCAGTATCCTCAAAAAAAGATTGCGCCTGATCGTATTGATCGGCCTCAATCCGAAGACTAGCGAAACCGGGACTTCAAGCGGCCCCAGGTCTTGCTCTCCACCGCCGTGGCCATGGCGCTGGTGACATCGGTGTCCAGCTCCCAGTCAGGAGCTGTATCGCTGTGGGCAGCTCCTACTCCGAGGGACCACCAGCCGTCGTTCTTCCACCGGCCATTGGGGTACTGCTCGGCTCGGTCGCTCAATTCGGCGTCGTCGTCCGTCATGATCATCTCCCAATGGATGGTCTCGCCCGGATCGAGCGTGGACTGGACAGAGCCGTTGTCGTTTCCGTCGGCATCCTTCGTCAATACGTCAAAAGGAGCGAATTCCACTTCGTAGTAATAAGTGCTCTCGCCGAACTCCTCGCCCTCGAAAGTGACGGCGTAATTCAAGTACTCCGGATCATGATTGAACCCGGGTCCTCCGCCGCCAGCATGGGACACACCATTCACTGGAGGCCACGTGATATTCCACCAGCCGATACCGTAGTCCCCGCCAGTGTCGACACTGTGATCGGCGTCCGTGAAGAACTCGTAGCTGTCGTCATTACAGGCGCAGTCCGTGCCGTCGGGGTCATCTCTCACGTGAATGTCGTCGAACGCCCAGGCGGCCGCGTACAACTTATCGTTGCTGGCGTTGTAGCCCCCCCAATAACCAAAGTCCAGGTCCGCCTTGTCGATTTCAGTGTTCCAGTCGGCTGGGGGCCCATTACCATCCTCGATCAGAACCTGGAAATAATCGGGAAGCGCTTGCCACTCGCCTATGTCCCCATCGATCGTGGGCAACCCATCGTCGGGAAACTGAACGGCCAGAAACGGGCCGGAGCCTTGGTGTGCAGACGCCGGTATGGCCATTATGGCCACCGCCAGCGGCAGAAAAAGTAGCTTTCGCATGGTTCCAATCCTCCTTGGGAGAAAGTGTGTTACTACAAGAGAGTGTGCGATTTACTACACTTGTGTACACCTGCAGTCTGCAGGGGATGTATATCATACCATACGTTAATCCAAGCTTGCGTGTCAAGAACAATTTCCATACCGGGATATACTCGTAATGTGTTATTCTACAATGAGATACGGCAATTATCGAAGCTTCTTTGAGAATCGCCCCCTGGCGAGGGGGGGATTCGTTGACAGTTTCCACCAATCCGGGTACCCTCCACGCCCTTCCGCGGCCATCCTTCCTGCCCGAGGCCCGTCCTGAACACGAAAACCCCCTCCCTCAAACCTACCTGTCGCGCCTTGATCCTCGGCGCCCTGGGAGCGGCGGCCATCGGCAGCGCGGTGCCCTATTGCAACATGGTGCTCCACGGCTCCCGCATCGCCTCCTACTTCAACACCCCCGCCGCCATCATCCTCTTTTTCTTCCTGGTTCTGTTCTTCAACCCCTTCCTGGGCCTGCTGCGCCGTTCCTGGATGTTGAGTCGGGCCGAACTCGCCCTCGTCTATATCATGTGGATCGTCGCCACCGCCATTCCAGAGTGGGGATTCACTGCCTTCCTGCTCCCCGACATCACCGGTGTCATCTACTACGCTACTCCAGAAAACAACTGGGGTGAACTGCTTTTGCCACACATTCCCGACTGGATCATGCCCTCCACCGAATTCGCGGATGTCAAGGGTTTTTACGAAGGGGGTCCCCTCGGACGCGGCATACCGTGGGGGATGTGGCTGCCTCCCCTGCTTTACTGGCTGTCCTTCATCATCGCCGTGTACCTGGCCATGATCTGCATCACCGTCATCCTGCGCAGGCAGTGGGTCGAGCGCGAGCGGCTCGTCTATCCCCTGGTGCAGTTGCCCATCGCCATGATTCAGGACGACGACGAGAGACCTGGCATCATCAGGCCCTTCTTCAAGAATCCGGTGATGTGGGCGGGCTTCGCCGTCCCCGCCATCCTCCAGAGCCTCAACGGCCTCAATCACTACATCCCCAGCATCCCGTCCGCCACCCTGTACGGCGGCTCGATTGGGCTTTTCCGCGACTCGGTGCACGTGCCCCTGAACGTGAGTTTCCAGATGCTCGGCTTCTCCTACTTCATCAACAGGGAGATAGCGTTCGGCCTCTGCTTCTTCTACCTGCTCAACACCGTCGAGCAGGGCGTCCTCAACGTGCTCGGCGTTCAGGAATTCGATCCGCTCCTGGGCAACTACAGCGCCTACACCGGCAGCATCGTCGTGCACCAGGGCTTCGGCGCCGTCATCATGCTCGTCCTGTTCGGCCTGTGGACGGCCCGCGGCCACCTGCGCCAGGTTTTCGGCAAGGCCCTTTCTTCTGCAAGCGAAGTCGACGACTCGGAGGAGATCCTCTCCTACCGGGCAGCCGTACTCCTGCTGATCGGCAGCCTGCTCTTCGTCGGCGTCTGGTTGTGGCAGTCGGGGCTGCCGGGCTGGGTTACGCCGATCTACCTTTTGTTCGCCTTCGTTCTCTTCATCGGCATCACCCGCGTGGTCGCCGAAGGGGGGCTGGCCTTCATTTTCGCCCCGATGATCGCCTCCGACTTCGTCACCGCCGGCTTCGGCACTCGTGTCCTGGGTGCTTCCGGCATCATGGCTTTCGCCTTCACCTACGTGTGGGCGAGCGATATTCTGACCTTCGTCATGGCCTCCTCTGCAAATGCCCTGAAACTCGCCGCCGAAACCATACGCAAGGGCATGCGCCTGATCTTCTGGGCAATGCTGGTGGCGATCGTGGTGACCCTGTGCAGCTCGGTCTGGGCGATCCTCGAGTTGAGCTACCGTTACGGCGGCGTCAACGCGGACGTGTTTTTCCTCGGGTCGGCCCAACTCCCCTTCCAGATCGCCGCCGCCCGACTCGAGACCATCGAGGGTCCTCACTGGCAGAACTGGGGCTACACCGCCATCGGCGCCACCGTCATGGGCCTGCTGATGCTGGGCCGCCAGCGCTTTTCCTGGTGGCCCATCCACCCGCTGGGCTTTCCCACCAGCGCCGTTTTCGGCACCATGTTCTTCAGCGTCTTCCTGGCCTGGGCCATCAAGTCCGTGGTGATGAAATACGGTGGAATCCAACTCTACCTGCACAGCCGCCCCTTCTTCATGGGGCTTATTCTAGGCCAGTTCGTCACTGCGGGCGTCTGGTACGGGATTGACTACCTGGTGGGCGGAAGCTTCAACCCGGTGATGACGTTTTGACAGCTTTTTCGCAAGCAGGATCATTTGTCCCTTAGGAGGTTGGAAGAATGACGAGTTCCGATGGTTTGAAACCGCGCGGCAGCCGCCGCATCCTGTACGTCAGCGACCCTTCCAGCGTCGCCTCCCGGTACCTCCCGGATCCGGTTCGCGAAGAGGATCTGAGAGGTTGGATCGACGCCGTCGCGGCCGCCGAAATCGATACGTTCGTCCAGGAGGTTTATACCCAGGGATGGTCGGTGTACTGGCGCGGAGACGCTTTCGAGTACGACGCGCGGCCACAACACAGGCGATTCCTGCCCTTGCTCGACTCCGGGGTGCAGCCCTTCGAGATCCTCGTCGATCAATGCCACCGCCGCGGCATCGAGTGCTTCGCCGGTTTTCGCGTCAACGACAACCACGGCGCCGTCTCAACGGCCCAGGGGGTCGGGGCCGGGGCAGGCTTCATCGTCGACAACCCCCGGTTCCTGATCGCGGAATCTCCGCCGGAGGGAGAACATTATCGAGAGAGCACGCCCCTGGACTTTACCCATGACGAGGTACGTGACTTCATGGTCTCGGTGGTGACCGAAGTGGCGCGGCGCTTCCCCGTCGACGGGGTGGAGCTCTGCTACCGCGACCACCGCTACTTTCCACCGGACACCGGGAACGACCGCCGCGATCTGATGACCAGCATGCTGGGGCGGATCCGCGCCGCCCTCGACGAACCTTCCCGGCACTCGGGCAAGCCGAGGGTGTTCGGGGCGCGCGTGTTTTCCTCGCTGGAGGAATGCCGCAACATGGGCCTCGACGTCGAGGAATGGATTCGCGGAGCGACGGTCGACTACATCTCGCCTCAGGACACCATGCACGCCGATTTCAACGTCGCCTACGAGGAGTTCGCCGAGCTCACCCGGTCATTCGACTGCATGCTCTACCCCGGAATAATGCCCTGGACCAGCGTCGGGGCCCGCCGCCGTCTCAAGCAGGAGCCTATTTCCCATGATACCCGGCGCGCCCTCGCCCAGAACATGTACGGAGCCGGGGCGGACGGGGTCTCTTTGTACAACCACTTCGAGTACATGCATGGTGGCCACGACTGGGGTGACGCACACCCACCCTTTTACCCTTTTGCGCTGTTCGATGCCTGCGACCTGAAGCCCGAACGGGTCCTCCAGGCTCGCCGGCACTACATATTCGACGCCACCTGGGGAGGGTACATGGGATTCGGGCGGGACCGCACCTCCACGGGTGCCGTCAAGGCGCAGCGCGTCGTTCTCCACCGGACTTCGCTTTCGTCGGCGGGGGTCTATCGCTTCTCCATTCGCGAAAATCTGCACGAGGCCAAGGCCGCCATGCTGCTCTTCCGCTGCGCCCACATGACGCTCCGCGATCACCTGAAGGTGGCCGTCAACGGCACCCCGATACCCGCCGCCGACCTGCGGATACGCGACAACGAGGCGCGCGTCGATTTTCGTGAGCCCCTCGACCAAAACATGGTCTCAGCACAAATGCGCCAGGGGTATTCGCGGGAAGTGGCCGAGAGCTTTCAGCCCGCCCCCGATCCTCCGTTTGCGACCTGCTGGATGGCGCTTAGCGCTCCCCCGGCGGTCTGGGGCTGGAACGAGCTGCTGGTCGAGCTGGTCGCCGCCGACCCGGAGGCAGATGGAGACATCGTCATCGAGGAAGTGGAAGTCTTCGTGGTACCGAAGGCGTGAGCGGGTACCGGCGAGCCTGCGTCCCGGACTGCCGAGGCATGTCGGTGTCGCGGCATGAAACTTGGCTCTGCCCCAAGCAGGCCGGTTCGGGGAAAGGGGACGCCGCCAACGATTTCGTCTATCGGGTGAGTATCGGACACGTCAGTATGGCCAATCAGCAGTTCTCGCAATCCTGGAGCAGGAGGTCATGGATATGGTGCTCATGCGGGCGGGGCTTGTCGTGGTATTGAGCGTTTCCGCGTGGGGAAAACCACCCCCACCGGTCGAGCGGGTCGAAATCCGGGACGAGGGCCTCTACGTGAACGGGTTGCCTTTCTTCCCGATCAGCATCGCCTGGGCGGCGCACTGGCATTTCTCTCTGCCCGAGGCGGGAGAACAAGGCTTCAACATGGTCAACACCCACGGGCTCCGAGCCGACCCCGAAAGCTTTCGCGCCGACGTCGACGACGCCTTCGCCAACGGCATGTACGCGGCGGTTCATCTGGGCAACGGCATCTGCCGCAACCTCGAGCAGGTCGAACAGATCGTGCTGGCATGTCGCGATGCTCCGGGCCTGCTGGTTTGGGATCTGGAAGACGAGCCGAATATCCGCAACCCCGGACCGGGTGACGAAGGCAAGCCGCATCTCGATCTGCCTTACACGATGCCGCCGGAAGAGCTTCTGCCGGCATACGAGTTGATCAGGAGGCTGGATCCCGACCATCCGGTGTGGCTCAACCTGGCCTACGGATATGAGAAGGACCACCGCGAATACCGGCATGTGGCCGACATCCACTCCGACGACGTCTATCCCGTTCCACTGTTTCCGCTGACCCACATGGCACAATTCTCCGACGCCGTCGTCAAGGGTGCCGGTGCTGGTACAGAAGGCAAGCTCGGATGGATGTACGTGCAGATGGCACCGATTCAGGGGGGAGAAGGGGATCGGCCCCCGACCATGACGGAGGTCCGCTGCATGACCTACATGGCCGTCGCGCACGGCATCAGCGGCGTCGCCTACTTCAGCTTCCACTACGGGACCGGCGACGAGGAGTGGTGGGTGAACGAATCGTCGCCTGGCTACTGGGCGCAGTGGGCGGACCTGACCGCGGAACTGCGCACCCTCGCGCCTTACCTGGTGACACCGGAGGTGAGCGAGCCACTCGAGGTGGAAATCATCGAGGGCCCCGGCGACGTCGACGAGATCAAAACCGACATGCATGCGGAGAAGCTGGCATACAACCCCCTGCACCTGTCCCTGCGGGAGACAGCGAGCGGTTACTTCCTGATCGCCGTCAACGGCCTCGACGAGCCGGTTAAGGCCCGCTTCACGCTGCCTCTGCCCGATAGCGGTCTTGCGGACCACACGGCCGTGCGCTTCGAGAACCGTCTGCTCGATGTCGAGGAAGGCGTGTTCGTTGATTCATTCGCGCCGTTTGCCGTACACCTGTACGAAATCCCCTTCAAGGCCGAAATCGATCGCGATTCCGTCAGTTGGCCACAGTGGCAGCGGCGGGTCGGATATTGACCTGCGGAATCGTCGACACCGTCCTCCCGGCCGAAATTGCATAGCGGTTCCAAAAACCATAAGGACATGTGATGAGACCACTGGACTACGGCCATTCGTTCGTGCTCGGCAAGGGACCGGGCAACGAAGTACGCATGTGGGTGGAATCCCGCACGCGGATCACGGACGAAAGCACAGGCGTGAGCGAAGACTACGTCCAGACCGGCTCCTGCAAGAGCGAGGAGGTCTTTGTCGAACGGAATCTTTTCAAGGAGCCCAACTACGATTTCATGGCGATCTACGGACCGGACCAATCCATCGTCTTCCGGCGCCTGGCGCACTCGCACGAGCACTACAGGAGCTGCGTGCCGTCGCGCGACTTCTTCGGTGGACAGAAGTACCTCCTGGTCGCAGGCGGCGAAGTTGTCGAGCTCGAGGATGGCCGGGCGATCTGCGCCGCGACCTACGCTGGCGATCCGCTCGTCGCGCAGACTGAAATCTCAAACGACGAGACCGGGCTTCGGGCGATCATCGAGTACCCGGTCAAGTCGATGAACACCAACCGCGAGCGGAGCGCCTACCAGGTGGATACCGGACCTGTAGCCTTTCCCGACCTGAGTACACGGCGCGAACGGCAAGCCGATGGGATCTCACTGGCCTTCGTCGCATTCAATGCCCCGCACTTCGCCGAGTTCGTCCTCGAGGTGCCGACTGACGTGGGAAGCGAGGAGATTCATCACTATTCGCACGTACTGAGATTGCCGGCCAACAACCGGCTCTTTTCCGTGTCCGGTTGACCTCTCGACCACTGCCTCCGGAGACTCCGGATCAACCGGCCCGGTTGAACGCCGATCGGCCTCCCCTCCAATCCACTCCGCCTTTCGCCAACACATCATCGCATTCGGGTAGGGGCATCGGCGGCAAGGCCTCGCCGAATCGGTTTGCCGGTAGGTGGCGCTTCGGTTGCCGAGGGGTCAGCGAACGAGCGCATCCCCCGGTATGAGCAGCTCATGCGGATGGCGGGCGAGATAGGGAGGAACCCCGCGCAGTTGGACGGTGGCACGGGGACTGCGGCTGATGGTGAAGGCCCAGATCCCGTGGTCTCCTGCCGGCACGGTTACCGGGACATCAACGGGCAGGGAAAGGTCCGCGCCGGTTACCAGCCTGAGGTGTTCGGAAACGAGCCTGCCGTCCGGTCCGAAAAAGCGAACGTCGCTTTCGTGGCTGGTGGAAGCGTGGACGCGAAGCACGAACATTTCGGTGTCTTGCGGCACGAAGAAGAACAGCGGTTCGACCTCGGGGGGAGTCCCCGGGTACAGGGTCGTGAATTCGCTCCGTGGGGACGCCTCCACCACCATGTGCCGACGGCCGAATCCGAGCCGGCCGCCCTTCTTGTAGCCGGCCCCCGGGTCGAGCACGTAGAGGCCCTTGCGCGGAGTCCGCAGCCTGACTTCCGCGCTCTCATTCTGCTGTTCGAGGACGTCACCTTCCTCCACAACTTCGCCGGTTTCCGCGTTCCTGAGCGTCCAATGGCCATCGAGGGTATGATCCGGGAAGACGATGAAGGGAAGCGCCAGCGATTCCCCGGCCTCGGCGGCAAAGTAGTGGAGGGCCTTCTCGAAAAAGAACCGCGACTCCGCGCGGCCATCCAGCAGTTGCAGCAGCGGCTCCGACGGCTGAACCGAAACCGGAACGAGGTCCCGCGACCACCGCGCCGGCAGCTCCTCCGGCACTTCCCGGTCGCCGTAGATCTTCAGCCCCTCGTCGAAGAGCCGGACGATCTCCGCATGTGCGGGGATGTCGGTCCTCTCCGTTTTCCAGCTCTCCACCATCTCCTCGGTCACGCCCTCCAACTCGGTGACCTTCTCATACCCGTGGGCGCCGCGAATCCTCTTGTAGAAATCCCAGCCGAGGACGATCGCCTGGGAGTGGATGAGGCCCGTGTCCATGATTCTCCGGGAGTACCGGATCAGCTCCCGGCCCAGCGGCAGGATCACCTCCGGATCCCGCGCCATCGCGAACTCGTGTTTGAGACGCAGCCAGTGCAGGTACATCATCAGATGATCCAGGCGCCCCTCGACACCGGGACTTGCGGCCAGCCGGCGTGCCGCATCCAGATCCCGGTACGCCAGCACCAGCGTTCTCTCGCTCATCTCGTTGCTGTCCTGCCAGCGTTCGTAGAACCGCCGCACCGGCGCCGCGGCCTCGGCGAATGCCGCGGCGTAGAAGTCGTCGACGTCGGCGTCGATGTCGGCGTCGACATTCCACGTCAACTGTGCCGTCAGGTAATAGCCGAGACCGTTGGGACCCCAGTTGCAGCCCGACTGCCCGTCCAGGGTAGTGGCGCCGAGGCTGTGGTAGTGGGGAATGTTCCTGCGCAGGTATTCGACGTTGCCGCCCTTGGCCTTGCCCGGCATGCTGCCGTCCCACTCGTGCAGGGAGAAGTAGTCGTAGACGCCGAAGGCACCGGCCTTGTCGGACCAGGCCTCGATCTGCTCCTCCCAGGTCATCTTCGTCCGGCGCAGACCCCTGGTGAGCTGCACGTAGACATTCGGGTGCAGCGCGAAGGACGGCGGATCGGTGTGCCAGGCGTAGGCCAACAGTCCCAGGTACTTGTCGGGGAACCGGACAGCAAGGCCCTCGGCAACCGTGTTGGCAAACAGAAAGACGCGATCGCTGACGGTGCCGACCGCCAGGCAGCGGTCCCCTTCGCAGAACTCGCCGTTGTCGTTCGGATCGAAGGGCGCCATGTTGCGCTGCGGCTCCTCTTCGAAGGTTCTCAGCACGTGGTCGGTCGCCAGCCGGATCACATCCGGATGGGTCGTGCAGGGCTGATGGCCCTGTCGCGTGCCGCCTCTGAGCGCGAAGTACTCCGGGTGCTCCTCGAGGAGGCTGCCCGGGGCGAACTGGGCCCACGCGTGGCTGCAGGCGATGCCGAACCACCCGGGCATCCGGTTGTGCCGATTCCACGCCGAATAGTCGGCGGCGAGCTTTTCGGTGCGCGCACCCCAGCCGTACCAGATGCGCCGGTAGTCGAAGTCCGGGCTCTCGGTCCGGTCGAGCTCGATCCGCACTGTCTCCCGCTCGGGGATGACCGTCCAGGCCTCGTGGGGGAAGAACCAGCGACAGCCCAACTCTCGCAGCAGCGTGAAGATCCCCACCTGCACACCAAGGTCGCTGTTGCCGACGACGTGGAGCCGCTCGGCCGTGCTTTTGAAAAGAAAGGCCTCCGGGCCCTGGCCTTTCAGGTCCCCCGCTCCAGGCGTGTCCGGAAACTCTGCTGCCGTGCCGACGACGATGGCCCGTTCCGCCGGCGCTTCCGTCGTGATGGCGGGGAGATGGCCGCAGATCCGCTCGATGATCCGGGCAAGCTCTTCCGCGTTCGTCCGGGTGAGAGCTGACGCGGTCGGCGCGATGACGACAGGCGCAACGCCTGACTCGGGATCCGCGATCGTGAAGGGTTGTGAAGCTGCCATGGTGGAAAGCGCTCCCAACATGGTGGACCCCAGTGCAAGGAGGTGCCGCACCCCCACCTGCAGTCGCCGCGGTCTCATGGGCAATGCTTTCCCGGAGAACCCTGTACCTGCGCGGGCAATCCGCGTGAATTCGGCCGCCGCTGCATTCGAGAGAAAAATTGCCGTTCGATCCACAACATCATCGTTGCGATTCTTTCCCTCAATCCCGTCTCCACCCCTGTCGTTGCGCACTCGGACTTGTACGCGAAGGACCAAGCCCGCGCAGTGCCTACTCGCGGGCCGCGGTCCCGTAATCCCACGGGAAGGCGAAAGTTGGCTGCCTGGCGTAGCGCTCCATTTCTATCTCCATGCAAGCCCCCGCTCCCGGTGCCAACCGCACGCGGAAACTGGAGCCATCGAGCTCCACTTCGTCCTCCCCGGCCGCGGCGCGAACGAAACGGTGCTCTCCGTAGGCTCCTCCCTGCACGACGAGAACGCGCGCCTCGCTCTGGTTGAGATTGACCAGCCGCAGCGTCATCGAGTCCGGCCCCAGTTTCTCCACCAGGGCGCCGACATCCTCGGGCAGACCGGCCCGCTGCCGGACCGGGTCGAAGTAGCGCACCCGGCAGTGCAGCGGGCCGCTGTGTTCGGTTGGAAGACCGCCCAGCATCAGGTGGACGAGGTTGGATACGATGGCGGGATTGTACCGGTTGGTGTTGTCGGAGAGCCGGGTGTCCGGCGTCGAGGGATCCTGGAGCACATGCTCCATCCTGCGGCGCAGCGTCTCGAAATCCTCGCCCAGGGCGGTCACCGGAAAATCCGCATTGCTGCCCTCGAGAAAGCCGGTCCAACCGGAGGTGGTCGAGAGCCGCGACAGGTCCGCCGGGTCCATGGACCAGTAGTAGACCTCGAGCGCCCCGTGTGAATACGGCTGCGGCGAGAAGGCGTACCAGCCTTCGTCGCCGTGCATGTGCGGGTACATCTCCCGCCCCTCCACGACCTTCTTGTTCGCCTTGATCTCGTCGAGCATCCCCCGCCAGACGTCGACGTAGCGCTGGTCCCCGGTCAGCAACAGGGCGTTGCCGAACCCGGTGATGCTCCGGAAGACCGAGTTTCGATGGCTCGGCTCGTAGGACGGAGGAACGGTCACGGTGAAAGCCCAGCCGTAGCAGCCGCCGTACCACTTGCCGTCGCAGGCCCCGCCGATAGTGCCGTCGAGACCGATGTTGGACGGGATGACGCCGCCGTTCTCCCTGGTGCGGTCGCACCAGGCGTCGACGTATTCGAGCACCCAGTCCCTGTACCTGGCCTCCCCGGTCAGGGCGTAGGCGTTGAACGCCAGCGCCGTGGCCACCATGTTCTGCGGGTGGTCGCCGATGATGTCGGTGTAGTCCGCGAAATGTTCTAGCATCTCCTCGAAACTGCGCTCTCCGTGCAGGGCGACGAACCGCCCCTCCACCTCCTCGAGCGGATCGCCTGCCCAGTCGATGGCCGTCGCCTTGCGCAGCAGGGGCCCGCGACTGCCGTTGAAGAGACTGCGGATGATCTTGTGCTCCGGGTCGTAGTTGGGAGCCTGCGGGTCTTCGTTCATGTAGAAGCCGGCAAAACGGCGGACCCGGTCCTGCAAGCTGCGCTCGTACGGATCGAAGAGGCCGTGGTGGTTGAACGTCGTCAGGCCCTCGGCGTTGTGAACCCAGTCGAACATGACCGGGAATTCCTTGTAGTACATGCCGTCCCGGGCGAACGGCACCTCGGTGGTCTTTGCCTCCGTGTACTGACGGAGGTGCCCTTCCCAGGCCAGCTTGCACATCTCCATGAGTGAATCGGAGCCCCCGAGAAGGTAGAGGGTGGGCCAGTGGACGAGGTTCTCGATGGCGTCGTCGGGGCCGTCGTTTCCACCCCAGCGGGGGATGCATTTCAGGTATCCCCGCTCGTCGAAGTACTTGGCGAAGAAAACCTCGCAGGCACGGGTCTGGGCGCGAATCAGCTCGCGCTCCATCAGCGCCCAGGCCGGAGGCGTGCAGGGGGTGTCTATGGTCAGATCGGCGTGATTCAGATTCAGCGGCATGTGCGACTCCTCACCGGCTTCGGTAGCGGTCGCGGACCGGCCGGACGCAGGCGCGCCCGAAGAGACTCGACCACTCCTTCGAGCCGTCGTCGGGCCGGAGCTCGAGCCGCACGCCTTCGACCTGTGCCGGTCCGTTTCCGGATTTCATGAAGTAGGAATAGCCCTGGTTCGCGTGAGCCATGTGGACGCAGCTGCCATCCGGGTAGAGGATGGTGTTGATGATCCGCGGCTCCGGATGGTCGTATGGTTGACCCTTCTTTCGAAAGGGTTCGAGTTCGGCCTCGGGCACGCGGTATTCCTCCACCGCGTCTTCATCGACTTCGACTCCGAGCCCCGGACCCGCGGGCACTTCGCGGTACCCGCCAACGACCTCGATCTTCTCCTTGAGCAGCTGATGCGTGAACAGATTGACACAGGTGATCGCCGGCCAGGTGGCGTGGGTCAGAACCGCCCCGAGATGGGCCGCCCAGACGGTGGTCAGACCGTTGCCGACCAGCTGCAGCCAGAGGGGCATTCTCGCTTCGGCGCTGAGCATGCCCTGCCGCATGACCGCGGACTCGCCGGCGCACAGTACATACCCGTCACAGACCTCCTCGCGCAGGACGGTGACGTATGGAGGTGAGCCGAAGTGCATGGCGAGGGGACGATTGATGGCCTGCCGAATCCGCCGGTTGCCCGCAATGTCGTCCCGGGGGATGGGCTCCTCGAACATGGCGACGATGTCGTAGCGCTCGAGTTTCTCGAGAACGGGGATGGCCGCGGCGGCCGTCTGGAAGGTCCCGTTCGGGTCCAGGTCCAGCCTGAAGTGGCTGGGCACGACCTGGTGGATGGCCTCCACCTGCTCCAGGATGTCCCACCAGGGTCGCGGCTTGACCTTGAAGCTGGTGTAGCCGTTGGCGACGGCCTCCTGCGCCTCTTCCGCCCATTGGGACGGGGAGGCATCGATCGACCACCAGGAGACCGGCACCCAGTCCCTGACCTTGGTGCCCAGCAGCTGGTGGACGGGCACCTCGAGAATCCTGCCGACCACGTCGAAGAGGGCCATCTGGAGACCACAGCCGAGAGAGTCGTCATGCATCAGACGGGCCGGGCTCTGCCCCAGGACCTTCTCCACGGCCCCGTCCGTTACCCGGCCCCAGGTGTAATGGACGACCGTCTCCCCCCACCCGACGTGCCCGGTGTCGGTCGAGACCCTGCACAGTTCGAGGATATTCCAGTTGTAGACCTCGCGCGCCGTTATCTGCTGCTGGCGGGGCGTAAACGGCACCACGACGGTGGTGCGTTGGACATCGACGACTTTCAATTTCGGCCCGCCTCCAGTCTTTCCATCAGCTTGGCCACCTGCCCCGGCGCCAGCGGATGGAACCGGAAGTCGCCGCCGAAGGTAACCCTCGCCCCCGCACTGACCCGAATGCATTGCGGATCGTAGTTGAATCCAGCCATACCACCGAAGCGCACCACGGATGCGCTCTTGCCGAGGTGGTCGACGGCCGAAGCCGGATCGCAGCCGTTGATGGACGCAGGCGACGCCCCGCCGTCGCTTGAACTTTCCTTGTCCTTTGTCTGTTCGAGCAGGCGGGGAACAGCAAGGCCGTAACGATCACGACGAACGGGATCAGTCTACCTCGACGGTCGCACTTCTGTTGCGATGTCACTTGCAGCCCTCTCGATGACCGGCTCCTCACCCCGATCTCCTACAGCCCGAACCGGCGATTGAACTTCACCAGTGCGATGTTGTCGCCGCCGTCGGTGAAGGAGCGAACGACGGAGCTCAGCGGCTTGAAGTCGGGATCGCGAGCGTCGTCGAAGTCGCGGTCCCGGTTCTGCTGCCACACGAAGAACAGGGTACTGCCAGGCCTGTACTCCCAGCGCATGACCAGGTTGAAGCGCAGGGCCCTCCGCCTGAAATCGCGGTTGTCCTCCACGCCGTAGGGCAGGAACTCGTAGGAACGGGGCCTGGCGAGCTCCTTGACGGCACCGTAGTCGCCGGTCGTCGCGAAGGGGCTGAGGTACAGCTGCAGGCTCAACCTCGGCGTGAAGGCGTAGGTGCCGCGCACGACGATCTCGAAGACCCGGCTCTCGAGCTCAGCGAACACGAAGCGGTCGTCCTCGCCGTCCCCGTCGTCGTCGACGTTCCGGATCCACTGGGCATGGTTCTTCTGGTTATGGTAGTTGGGATTGACCTGGATTTCGACGACAGACACAGGCCGGGCCTCGACGAGGACGCCGATCCATTTTCTGACGTTGTCTCCGCCTTGGCCGTAGACCACGTTGGTGCCCAACCAGCCGCTCACCGGCTTGCGGTCGTCGCTCCACACGCGGAGACTCGCCGAGACTCGGCCGGGACGAACCATGACCGGTCCGCCGCGGGTGTTCACGTCGGCGTCGGCGTCGAACTCGCGGCCGAGATAGGTCGAGAACCCCCAGTAGCTGTGCAGGTGGTACCGCATGTAGTAGTCGATGCCGCGCGACAGCTCGTCGCCGTCGAAGTTCCAGTGGTGCCAGACGTCGAGTCTGAACACGGACCGGCGCGCAAACCGGTTCGGGTCGAGGATGTTGTAGAACAGCCTGGCGCCGGCCTGCAGGCGGTCGTTGCGGTTCATGTAACCGAGGTCGTTGGCGTCGAAGCGGGGCGAACGAGCGTCGACGTAGGCCTGCCCGCCGAAGGAGCCGTAGGGCTTGGACAGGTGGAGGGTCCCCTCCCAGCCGGTGTCGCGCTCGTCGGCCTGCCCGGCACGGCTTACCGCCAGGCGGCTGTAGACGCGGTAGGCGTTGTCCCACCACTTCATGTGGACGTCGCCGGCGCCGACGTATGCGGGATCGAAGCCCTCGCCGTTCATCGCCGTGAGCTGGGCACCGAGGGTCGAGTTGGTCAGCACGTCCTGCTGCACGCGGCCGGCGAAGTAGTTCGTGAGAGGCTCGACTTCGTAGCGACTGCGTACCGTGTCCGCAAGACCCGTCCGGGCGTCGGCGAGGCGCTCCTCGATGAGCGCCTGCTCCCTGGCGGTGACCGCGTTCAGGACTCCGAAGGCCGTGCGGCCCGTCGTTTTGCCCGAAACCTTCACGGCCCCGAGAATCGTCGTGCTGCCCGGCCTGTCGATCTCCTCGGCACCCGCAGGCAGGCCGAAGCGCGACGGCTGCCTTCCGATGCGCCGGGAGTGGAACAGCCGGGTCGGTCCCTCGATGCCGGCGATGTTCGGCCCGGGCGTCTGGAAGATCGAGATCCCCTCCAGGAAGAAGGGCCGGCGCTCCTGAAGGAAGGTCTCGAAGACGCTCAGGTTGAGAACGGCCGGGTCGGCCTCTACCTGACCGAAGTCGGGGGTCACGGTGGCGTTCACGGAGATGTTGGACGTCAGGCCGTAGCGCATGTCGACGCCGAGGGCCGAGTGCAGGTCGCGCCGGTCTCGTTCGCCGTCGATGCCGGGCGACAAGGTGCTGCGGCCGAGGGCGAAGGGAAAGAGTTCCAGACGGCGCGGCGGTCGGATCCGCTCGATCCCCTCGAGATGGCCGAAGCGGGAAATCCAGCCGTTGACGCCGCGCGGGACGAGGGTCCAGTAGACCCTTTCCTGCCGGCGCGAGATCCTGCGGACCACGTTGAACCCCCACGTGTAGGACTCCTTCTCGGCGAACCGCAGGTCGTGGTAGGGAATCTTCATCTCCACGGACCAGCCGTCGTCGCGAATCTTCGTGCGCGCTTCCCACACCCCATCCCAGGTCCAATCCCCGCCGCCGTCGTTGTAAGAGATCCCGTCGCCCACCCAGCCCGAAGGGCCGACGAAAAAGAACGCACCCGTCTGGTGATCGTGATGGGGGTCCAGGCTCACCTCGAAGATGTCCCTTTCGCGCCACTCGTCGCGACGGGCCAGGCGGGCGGTGATGCGGTCGGGCTGGCTGTCGTAGCACATGCCGGCGATGTAGAGCGCCTCGTCGTCGTAGACAACCTTGAATTCCGTGCGCTCGGTGGCCGGCTTTCCCTCGTCCGGGTCGCGCTGGATGAAGCCGGCGTGCACGGGCGCGCCGAGCCAGGCTTCGTCGTCGAGGACGCCGTCGATGACCGGGGGGACCTCAGCCCGTATAACCCGAGCGACCCGCTGCGGGTGCTGGAGCCAACGGGCCATGTGCTCGCCGGTCGTGTCGACGGCCGCGCCGGGGCTGTCGGCAACCGCGGCCGCGGCGGCCAGCAGGACGAGGCCGGCCAGCTGTGCAGCGAGCGATCGGATCCGCTGCAGACCTTTCACCCAGAGTGATTCGAAGCCGAAAAAATCACGAAGTCCTCACCTCATTCGTCATCAGGGAGGCCCGGTCACGCGTTCGGATCGAAGTTGTCCAGATCCGGCTCGATCACCAGGCCCTGCTGCAGATCGAACTCGACCTCGACCGAGTGTTCGTGGTAGTCCTGATCCCCGCGTATGGTCGTGTACAGCTCCTCGCCGTCCACGGACATCGGCATCGTGTGCCAGACGCCCAGATGCAGGCAGACCCCCACCTTGCCCTCACCGTAAAAGGCGCGCATTTCCTCCGGCCTGAGCGGCTCCCCGACGCCGCCGACGATGTACACCGTCGGTTTGCCGTTCTCGGGGAAGAAGGATTGTCCCGCATCGGTGTGGTAGGCGAAATGGCCCCGCTTCAAGCCTTCTGACAGGGGAATTCGGTTCTTGCCCTCCGCATACCACTCCGGTCCGTCTTTCGGCTCTCCGGCAGAAATTTCCGCATAGGCGTGCTTCTCGTACGAACTGTAGTTGCCCTTTACAATGTCGGGCCTGCGTTCCTCCAGGCTGGTGATGAGATGCCCGTACGGGGCGAAGTACTCCGGCCTGAGGAGTTCGACTTTTATCTTGACCGATTTCCACATGAATTCTCCTCCTCTCGGTGACGGTTCACCTGGGGGGGCATCGAGCCGGCGCGTGCGCACTCATCCCAACAGTGTCCGGAAGTAGTCGCGAAACGCGACCGTGTCCGTAACGTTGTTGCCGCCGTACTCCAGCTCGATCCATCCTCGGTAACCGGCTTTGTCCATTACCCGGAAAAGGCGCTTCCAGTCCAGCGTGTTCTCCTCCAGGCCACAAGTGCCGCGGCGGTTGACTCCCCGGGCGTGAAAATGGCTGGAGTATGGAATCAGTCGCTCGATTTGTGCCTCCGGATAGCCCCGCGGATACATGTGGGCGTAGTCCAGGGTCAGGGTCAGGCCCGGCACGTCGTGCACCAGTCTTTCGGCGCGTTTGGGCGTATCCGCAAAAGACCCGATGTGGGGCTCTATGGCGAACGTGATTCCGCACTCCTTCGCCCGCTCCACCCTCCAGGCCAGTTCGTCAGCCGCCCGGGCCAGCGAGTCCCCCCGGCTCTCTTTCGCGAAGTGCGCACCGGGCAGAGCCGTCAGATGCCTGCCCTGGCATTCGGCGGTGTAGTCCAGCGCCTTGAGGAAGGCGTCGCGTGCCTGGTGCCGACGTCGCGGCTGCGGGTGGTTGACCGCATGCGATTCGTAGTCCAATGCCAGTTGCAGGAATATGTCGGCGGCAACCAGACCCCGGTCGTCCAGTCTCTTCTTCAATTTGCGCGCCGAGCGGCGCACGCTCTTGAATTCAGACGATGGTCTCAGGTGGGACCGGTCCTCGAACAGCCCGATGTCCACCCCCTTGATTCCCAGCATGGAGATCAACTGGAGAGCCTGGTCGTGGGGCAGGTCCGGATAGGTGAAATCAGAGCAGGCCAGCTTGAGCTTCACGATTACCCGATCCCCGGCGCTGCGATTTGATCCTGGTACTCGCAGATTCGACCGCTCTCCACCTCGCTCATTTTCACGGCTCTGCCCGCCACGGCGGACTCGAACAAGGACTCTCCGTCCACTCCCTCAATTCGTACAGGCGCGGCGCCGATGCCGCCGCATCCCAGCCCCAGGCGAAGCTTCTCCATGCCGTCCTTTCCGCTCAGCCCTTCCAGCCGGGGAAATTTTCCATATCCGGCTCGAGGGCCAGCCCCCTGTCTTCGTCGAAGTGCACGTCGATCGAGTGGGCGTGGTAGTCCTGGTCGCCGCGGGCGGTCAGGAAGACCTCGTCCCCTTTCAGGCAGACCGGCATGGTATGCCAGACTCCCAGGTTCATGCACACGCCCAGACTTCCATCCGAGTAGAAGGCCCGCAGATCTTCCGGTTCGATCATCGGCTGCACCGGCGCCACCCAGAACACTGACGGACAGTGCCGGCTCGGATAGAAGGACTGGCCGGCGTCGTCGTGGCAGGCGAAGTGGGCTCGCAGGCGGCCTTCGTTCAGCGCCAGCTTCTCAGGCACCGGATCGGGGATGTTTCCGGTGACTTCGTAGGCGTTCTCCACGAGGGCGCCCACCCGCACTTCCGGCCTGGCCTCGTCGAAGGCGGCGATCGCTTTCCCGAAAGGCGCGAAGGATTCCCGGGTGAGTTCCTCGACTTTGACTTTGAGAATCTTCAGCATGTGCCTGGAACCTCCGTGAGTCATTTCCATATCAGAGACCGGGGCAGCAGAGCGTTTCGCGGCCGTTGAAGAAACCCTCGAACCCATCGACCACGAGCTTGAACATCTGCGTTCAACGGGAGGCCGGCACAGCGGAGACGAGGCTCAGGGAATCAGACCCGCCACCAGCCCCGGCCGGTTCGTGCCAGACTTGCAGCAGAGCGCGCCGGCTGCTGACCATGGCCGCCCGCCGGTTGCTCCAGGCTCAGGGGCCATCCTGCAGACGCAGGAGCTTGCCGCCGCCGGCCACCAGATCCAGCTGCGAGCGCGACCCGTCAGAGGCCGGGCGCCACCTGCGTGCCTGGGCGTCGAACTCCTCCATGTCTCCCGGGCCGACGACCGTGGCCGCGGTCTCCTTGCCGTGGTCCAGGTTCACCACGAGGACGTGCGTGGTCTCGCCGTCGGACCCGAAGAAGCCCCAGAGCACTCCCATGTCCCGCTCCGGATCAAAAGGGGGATCTACGGAAAAAGCAGCATCGGCCGGCAGCGCCTCCACCATCCCCCCGGCGGGGGCTTGCCCGGAATGATACACGGCGAGCGAAGTCAACGGCTGCAGCTCCTCGGCGACGGCGATGAACTCGGGGTGAATTCGCCGCACGGCCTCTCCCAACGGGGTCAGCGGCGCCGCGGCGTCGGCTTCGGCACGCTCCGCGTTCCACTCCGTGTCTTCGAATCCGGAAATGCCTCCATGGAAATCCCCGTAGGGCCAGTACACGAAATGAGAAATGCCCTGGCCGCCATAGGCAAGCGTGGTATAGGCCAGGTACCTGCTCTCGTCGCCGTCGGGTATGCGGTGGGAATCGCCCAGGGAAACGGCCTGTATAACGTTGATGAAGGGAATGCCCCCGTACAGTGCCGCCTCGCGCACGAGGGCGAGGTTCATGAAATACTGATTGCCGTCGTGGTTCGTGTAGAAGTTGTAATGGTCGTAGCTGATCAGGTCGGGCCTGACGATATCGACGTACTGCCGCAGGTGCTCCCGGTAGGCCTCGACGGTGCCGCCGGAGGTGCCTAGGGCGACGGCGCTGGCGTAGGTGGGAAACAGGTTGATGTGCGCCAGGTGGGCGGGGTCGCGCTCGCGGATGTATTCGACGAGCCGTGCAAATTCCGGAAACCTGACGGCGCTGGGCTCGTCGGTGATGGCGTAGGAATACAGGGCGGGATGGTCCTTGACCCTGTCGATGACCGAGTCGATCCTCGCCTTGCCTGCAGGGTCGTCGAGGCTGCCGGGCTCTCTCAGGCCCCAGGCGATGAGGTCTACCCGCAATCCGTGCGCATGGGCGACGTCGAGATCTTCGACTGAACTCCCCCATACCAGGTTGAACCCCCCGTCGACGAGCTTTCTCGCCATCCCGTCGGTCAATGGACCCCACCTGCCCCCCCCGCCGCCGGGTCCGTGGTAGTAGGCGACGATGGGAGTTCCGATCTCCCAGGCGCCGACCTCCGACCGGTTCGCAGTTGTCATGGGGGAGCTGCCGGCACACCCCGAGAGCGCAAGACACAGGGCCAGCGACGAAACACGTTTGTGCAATGGCGAAAGCAGCATCGGGATTCTCCTTGCCTTGATGGCCATTCAACGCTCGGCAACGATGGCCCCCTCGATGCCCCTGTGGTTGTCCGGGTAGTGATGCCAGTAGACTACCAGGACCCGTCCGTCCTCGAGCTCCACCGACCAGGGGTAGCCGCAGTCATGGCTGAACGAGTCGCTCTGGATGATCGCATCCGGGGTGGTCTCCAGGTCCGGCGCGGTTTCGTAGATCGGTGCAGTCTCCAGCTCGCTCCCTTCGGGGTCGAGCACCCTGGCGAGACAACCAGACTGTCCCTCCCAGCGGGTGCCGACGGTGAGAAAGATGCGCCCGTCCCTGAGCCCGAGCATATGGGCGGGGTATCCATGAACCGAGCGCCGCCACGGTGTCCAGGTCTCGCCGTCGTCGTCGGAGGTGACCAGGGCCTGAAAACGGCCGTTGTACTGGCGATCCCTCAGGGGCAGGCTCTCGTCCATCGGTTGGTTGGCATGACAGCGGAAAATCACCAGAATGCGGCCGCTCGAAGTGCGGTGTATGGCCGGCTCGCTGAAGTGGGCGACGGGGTCGACGGCGATCCTTCCTCCGTACTCCCACGTCTCGCCCATGTCCCGGGAGACTCGCATCATGCCGAAACAGGGCATGGAGCCGTCGGGGCGGTCGGTCGCCTTGCTCGGAACGAGCAGACGTCCGTCCGGCAACTCGATCAGGCCGCTCCTGCAGACCCCCGAGTGGTCGGCCGGATGACCCCAGACAGCGTCGGGCACGGGTGGGAAACGCCTGGGGGCAGTCCAGGTGTGGCCGTCGTCCCGGGACCGGACCCAGAAGGGCTTTCCCGGCCGCGAGATCCATTCGGTCCCATGCCCCCCCGGCTCCTCCGACCCTTCGGCTGGAACCAGCTCCGTGCACGAGCAGTGCATGAAGATGCTCCCGTCGGAAAGGGTGTGAACGCCGCGGTCGATGATTCCTCCCAGCGGATCGGACGTCACCAGGGTTGCCTCGCTCCACGTCCGTCCTTCGTCCCGGGAGCGGCATGCCTGCACGTTGAACAGAGGATTGCCGTGGTGCGGATAACCCAGATGCGGGGCTCTTTGAAAGAATACCATCAGGTCTCCGGACGGCGTGCGAACCACGTTGGGGCAAAGGGCGTACATCCCTGCCTCGTGGTATATTTTTACGCGATCGACCACTTCCCAACTCATGACGCTTTCTCCATTTGGGTATCAATAGTTCGAGGTGGGGGCCGCGGCGAAGCGGAGCCTGGATGCTTTCGAGCGGGCGGCCAAATTACCCAACAAGGGGTGGGCGCACAATCTCCTTTTCCAGGCACTCGCAAGCCGGACCAAGACTCCTTTCCGCAGGTTGTCTCCGCAATCTCGACCCATCCTCGCGGCCTCACGACGTTCGACGCGACGGAGTCATCTGGAATTTCGTCATCATTGGCGCCGGTCGAAGAAGGAATGTCAGGCCGGAAGGTGCTGAGCTATATTCCCGACCTTGAACCAACAGCCCGCGGCAAGGTCGCGATACCCGGGGCCCCCGGACTGCCGGGTTTCCGCAAACCGCATCGAGCCGCCATGGCCAGGACCCGAAAAAAAAGACACTGAAGCATGTACCGGTCCGCCATCCTCGGGTGCGGCTCCCAGTCCCACCAGCACGCGCTCGTCTACCCCGAAATCGATTCCATGACCCTCGTCGCCTGCTGCGACCTCGACGAGAACAAGTGCCGGGCGTACGCCGACGAGCACGGGGTACCGGCGCGCTACGGAGACCTGGAGAAAATGCTCGAGGCGGAGCGCCCCGACGTGCTCCACATGGTAACCCAGCCCGACTACCGCCTCGCCGGCATCAGCACCGCCGCCGAAGCCGGGGTGAAGGCGGTCATCGTCGAAAAGCCGCTCTCCCTGTGGCCGATGGAAGCACTGGAGATCGCCGAGGTGAGCGCGCGGACCGGCTGCCGGGTCGTCGTCAACACGCAGCTGAGGTTCTTCCCCCAGTATCCGGCGGTCCGCGACCTGGTACGTTCGGGCCGGCTCGGCGAGGTCGACTTCGTGCGCGCCAGCACCTGGGGCGGCGCCCTGGCCATGGGGCCGCACCTGATGAGCCTGGTGATGATGGTCCTCGACGATCCCTTTCCGGAGGCGGTGTGGGCCTGCGCCGAAGGGCTGGAGGGGTACGAGTGGAGCCACCCGGCGCCGAGCCACGTGCAGGCGACGTACTGGTTTCCCGGCAACCGGCGGGTGTTCTGGGAGTGCACCCCCAGGGGCCTCGGCAACCGCGGCGGCGGCGCCTTTTCATACAGCAACTCCTCTTCGTTGGGTGTGGATGACGGATCGTCCGGGAAATGGCCCTGTATTCCCTGTTGAACTCACATATTTTACAAATGGAGCAGGGAGAATTCAAGCCTTTTTTCCAGCCGTGAGCTTGCCTGCATCCGGATTTCGGGAAGGGATCTTCCCTTTCCGGCAGGGCAGTACAGTTTCTCCCGGACCGTAGCCGCGGCGCATGGTCGCTCCGCCAGGAGCGACCTCCACCGGCGCGCCCAGCCCTCCTCGCCAGCCGGTCGGGACGCGGACAGAGACGCCAGGCCGGTAGCCCGGTGTAAGGGCTCACATGGCGGTTATGTGATTCCCCGTTGCCCCGGTGACCGCGTCGACGCAGAGCCAGAATCCCGCGCTCGACGCTTCCCCCAAGACGAGGCCCAGAAAGAACGGTTTCATCCCGGAAAACAGCCTGATGCCCCCGTACTTGAGAATCCCTGCCTTCAGCGTCCAGGCCAGCAGCGCCGAGAACCAGATGTGGGAGGTGATGAAGCCGACGGCAATGGCGAATCCGAGGGGGTGAAGCGGCCACCAGTACCAGCGGTGCTGGGCCCACATGAGGAATCCCTCGAACGCGGCGCCGATGCCGGTGAAGACCCAGCCGCGCAGGTTGGCCTCGGGAGGGTCGTTCAGCTGCGGATTGAGAAAGTGCCAGTTGTTCCCGTTCGACAGCAGCGGCCCGACCATGTTGATGCCCCCGTGCTCGTAGCCCAGGGTCAGCAGCAGCCAGGTTCCCGCGCCCAGGCTGCAGAGCAGGGCGATCAGCATCCCCCAGAACAGCCTGCCCTTGGGCCCCGGGACGATCTCGGCGAGCTTGAGGGCGTTGGCACAGGGAATCATCGGGAACAGGCGCATCTCGGCCTGCCAGCCCATGGCGAATCCCAGCGACACCAAGCCTTTGGTGCCGAGGACGGAGGCGCCCATCCCCGAAATGACGACGTAGGGGGCCACGATCGGGGGGCGGCTGGTGGGGATGCCTCCGGCGGTCACCACCCGCGTTATCATGATGTAGTAGATGAGCACCATGCCGGTGAACAGGGGTATGGCGGCGGCGGGCAGGCCGGACTGCCAGAGCCAGAAGAGGACGAACGCCAGGCAGCCGAACCATCCGAACAGGGCGGCCCGGTAGGGCACGAGCTCCTCGCTGTCGTCGATCCCGGAAGCCGGCCGCCACGCCTTGCGCCATACCGCGGCCAGATGGGGGCGGGCGGTCCAGAGCCCGATCAGGACGAAGGCGATCACCGCTCCGGTCGCCTGATGCGACAGGTCCGCGGTCTGGTAGTTCTCGTACTGGCTCAAGGTCTCGCGGCTCGAGATCCCCAGGGAATTGAAAACCCCTTCCTCGACCTTTCCCGCCAGATAGAAGAACCAGATGCTGAAGACGATGCCGAGATCGACGAGATAGAAGAAACCGATCCAGGCGAAGCTCACCGCCAGCGGCAGTCCGACCCCCTCGAAGAGCTCGATGCCGCCGTGCCAGAACGGGTAGTCTGGAACGATCGGGAAGTAGTGGTTCAGCCCCGTGAGGCCGAAGAGGCCGAACGGCAGCGCGAATCCTGCCCAGGTTACCGGGTTTCTGAAAAAGGGCTGGACCAGCCCGGCGGGGCCCTCCCCTTCCTCGATCATCTGCCTCGGCAGCTGCATCATCGGGTAGGCCAGCCGTTCGTTGGCCGCCCACTGCCGGTGCAGGATGGCGGACATGAAGATCATCATGAGACTGAGGGCGAGGAACAGGGAGAACCAGGCCCCCAGCGGCACGATCCAGGAAGCCCACGGAATCGACTGCCCCGCGGGCAGTCCCTCGTACAGACCTCTGATCGCGTCGAAGTCCCGGAGAACCATCCACTCGGGGACCCAGGGATGGATGAGCGACTCCCAGTTGTTCTCGACGCTGGCCGAGTAGTAGGGAACGCAGATGGTCGGGATGATGTAGACGAGGAAATTCTGCGTCGGCACGGTGATGGCCATGGCCATCATGGCGTAGACGAGGACGAGGTCGCCGCGGCCGAGAGCGAGGGGGCGCCTGACCAGGCCGAGGGCGGTGTTGACGAAAAAGGTGAAGATGAAGAACAGGAAGATCGCCCCGGGAGAGGAGGCGTTCGACCCCCACCACGACCCGCGCACGGCGATGAATCCGTAGGGGGCCGCGATGCCGACGAAGAGGGACAGGAGAGTGCCGGCTAATAGGCCCCGGAGGGTGAAGGGGGAAGGCGTTTTCACGACCCAGTCTGCCGTATCCATCCCTCGGGCGAATCGGAGCCCCGTACACGCCGCGAAGGAGTCGCCGCCAGCGAGGCCCGCTGCCGGAGCACCCCCGGGCGGGGGGCCCTACTTCTCCGTTACCTCGATGAGCCGGTTGATTGCCAGGGGCCCCGGAACCGTCTGCGTCGTCCCCGAGGGCCAGCGAACGACGATCCGGTCGACGGAAGCGGCGGCCCCCAGGCCGAAGTAGAGCGGCAGGTCGCTCTGCGACAGGTAGCCCGACTGGCCGTCGTTCGCCTTCCTGTAGCTGGCGCCTCCGGCCTCTACGCTGACGACGGCGCCGATGCCGCTCCGGTTCGACGTGCCGGCGGCGAGCTTCACCCCGAGGTAGTTGATCTGCTTCCTTTCGGATAGATCGCTGACGAAGACCTGGGGCTCCGAGTTGAACTCGTTGGTGACGATGTCGAGGTCGCCGTCTCCTTCGATGTCGAAAATCACGGAGGAACGCGAGCCCAGGGCCGCCCATATCTCGATGAGGCCGTCCTGCCCCTCGCAGCGGTCGTGCTCCTTGTCCGCTCCCCCGCAATCGAGCAGGAACCAGGCCTTGGTCGTGCGGCTGTCGCGCCGCGGCTCGACCCCGAGGATGTACTCGGCGTCGAGGAAGGCCTCTCCCAGGTCGTTCACTAGCAGCGTGTTGACCCCGTATCGGAAGGGGTAGTTCATGCTCGAGGCGAGGAATACGTCGTCGTAGCCGTCGGCGTTCAGATCTCCCGTGCTCAAGCCCCAGGGCCAGTAGTTTTCGGCGCCGATCCCGTCCGAGTTCTCGAAGTAGCTGCCCCCGCCCTCGTTGCGGTAAAAGGCGTTCCCGAAGATGCTGTGGCCGCCGCTGGCGAGGAACTCGTCCGAGTACTTGATATCGGCCTTCTTCTTTTCGTCGCCCGGCCCGACTTCGTCGCTCATGTCGGAGTGCATGTCGCTGACGAAGAGGTCGAAATCGCCGTCGTTGTCGTAGTCGAACACCTTGACCCCCATGGACCCCCAGGGGGTCTTCGGGAAGACCTCCCTGCTGCGGCGCACGAATCTCTGCCCCCCGACGTTTTCGAAGTAATCGTCGTTTCCCTGCATGTCGAGGATGTACAGGTCGGGCCAGCCGTCCTCGTTGGCATCGATCGGACTGGCATCTCCCGACCAGCTGGTATCGACCAGCCCGGTCGCTTCCGACACGTCGGAGAAGCGGTTGCCCCCCTCGTTGCGGTAGAGGATGCTGAGCTCGGTCCGCTCCGGTTTGAGGTGGCCGGCGAAGGCATCGGCGTGGGCGGCGAAATACTGGTAGGGTTCCCCCTTCCCCGGGTCCAGCGCGTCCGCCGGGGCCTCGAGGATCTCCTCGGTCGTGTACACGCCGACGTTGCAGAGAAACAGGTCGAGCAGGCCGTCCCTGTCGTAGTCGAAGAAAACCGAGGCCGACGAATGACCGCTGTAGGCCAGGCCTGAGGCCGCGGTGGCGTCCGTGAACCTGCCGGCGCCATCGTTGGCGAACAGGAAATTGCCCCCCCGGACCGTGGTCGCGTACAGGTCCGGGTCGCCGTCGTTGTCGGTATCGCCGAAAGAGGCGGCGACCCCGAGCGCCTCGGCGAGGCTCGTTCCGGAGGTGGCGGTGATGTTGGCGAACCTGCCGCCCCCGAGGTTGCGCCACAGCTCGTTGGCCCCGACCTGGGTGCTGAAGTAGATGTCGGCGAGACCGTCGCCATCGACGTCGGCCGCGGCGACGCCGTTGCCGTGATCGTAGTGCGACGCCCGGTAGTTCTTGCCGGTGTCCGCGGTGGTGACGTTGACGAACCCGATTCCGCTTTCCCTGCAGCGGTCGGTGAAGGTGAAACCGACGAAAGCCCGGAACCGGGCCGCGGTTGCCAGCTGCATGTCCCGCCTGGTGTCGACCCAGGGGGGCTCGACCGCGTCCGCCGGATAGGCCAGGGGTTTCCTGACCTCGGCAGCGAGTGGACCCGGCAACTGCGAAAGAAACATGCCCGCGGCCGCCCCGGCTGCTCCCGCCAGGCGCGGCCGCCGCTTCTTCAGGACGGACATAATTTTATCAATACCAAATTTTATCAATACCAACAGGTAAAGCTGGTTTTCCGAAAATCGGTCGCCAGGTTGATTTCGGGTCGATTTTGAGGACGTTTTTCATTAATATGTTACCTCATGCGGTTCGGGCAGATCATCCGGTAATTCTGTCTGCAAGTCCCATAGGTCTGTTCGGGATTTTGGTAAATACCCGGACCTCCGCCAACAGCGCAAGGTCGTTCAGCCGACGGAGACCGGCCCTGAAACTCGGAAACTCCGCTCTCTTCCTCACTTTCCTCCTGGCAGCCCCGCTGCATGCGCAGGAGTACGGCACCCGCTTGGGGGTCTCCGCGGACGGCGAGGTCAGCTTCGAGCCGACCGGTCCGGGGGTGCTGTTCGGCGCCCTCGATCCCACCCTGCGGCACTGGTACATTCCACAGGAGCTGTACGAAGAGCACCGCTGGCGCCAGTGGGAGTTCACGAACTACGCGACCCGGGGATACGAGCGCTACGTCAACACCGCCATCGAGGGGGACTACTTCTACGACGTCTACGGCGACTACATCAGCCACGGCTGGCTGGTGTACGATTGGCGCCAGGACCAGCCCAACGCCCTGGGGAGCGCCATCTTCAAGGGGAGCCAGTTCCAGAACTGGTTCAGCTCGCTGACCATCAGCGGCGACGCCAAGGGGCAGAACGGCTACGCCGTCACCGTGGGCAACCAGATCCGCACCACCCTGACGCCGCTGTCCTTTTCGAAGCCGACCTTCAACGGCGTGCAGGCCGACTACGTAGCGGACAAGTACGCGGCGACCATCCTCGCCTCCCGGATCAGCGACCCGGCCGCCTCCGTTACCATCGAACCGGCGCGAACCGCCAACTCCACGAGCCTCGTCGCGGGCCGCGTCACCGCCCAGGTCGGCGACTTCATCGCCGTCGGCGCTACCCTCGTCGACGCCCGCAACTCCAACACCAACCTCGATCTGTTCGGAGGGAACCTCGCCGCAGGCAACCTCACCGAAGGCCAGTCGAACGTCCCGGTCACGACGGTCGCGGTCGTTCTCAGCGACGACTCGCCCGAAGACGGCGCCGCCGGCGCCGCCCTCTTCGACCACGACATTCGCATCACCAGCCGCAATTTCGAGACCGGCGAAGACAGCGAGTGGAGGCTCGACCAGGTGGTGCGCCCCGGCGGCCGCTGGCCGGACGTCTTCGGCGGCCTGGCCCGCCGCGGTTACCTCGCCGCGGACGGCGCCGAGCGGATCGTGCTCAACTACGACTTCAACCACCCGGACTACATCGGCCCCAACCCGACGACCATCCTCGCCGTCGAGTTCGACTACGTGCTGGCCAACGACTACAGGATCGAGCTTTGGTCGGACCGGCAGACGGGACGGAACGGCCCCCCCGATACGCCCCTGACCAGCGAGATCATCGAGGCCCAGCGCCCGGCCCTGCTCCTCGTCGACCGCGCCGGCGGCAACGTGCACGACATAACGAATATCCGCCGGGTCACCTTCGACTACGGGCTGCCCACCGCCAACATGATCGCCGGGGTAACCGTCGAGGGTACCGATGTGTGGGGGGGGATCGACTTCTACGCAGAATGGGACCGCAATTTCCGCTATTCCCAGTTCCCGAACGCGGCGCTCTTCAGCGCCAACGAGAGTCACGAGATCTCGCGGCGGACCGCGGACGCCCGCTACGTGACGGCCCGCAAACAGAGATATCCCTTCTTTCTCTACGGCGAGGCCTACGCAATCGACGGCGACTACTCCACGAGCGCCTTCGTCGTCGACGAAAACGGGGACATCGACTACGACCGCCCCGATCTCCACCTCTACGAGTTCGTAGAGGACAACGACGACCAGGACCGTCTTCCCGACTGGGTGCGGCCCGGTTCCCAGGCCGGCGACACCGACGTCTACCCGGGGTGGGACCAGAACAACGACTTCATCTCCGACTTCAACCAGAACGACAACAGGACACTGCGCAACACCCTTCCCGACTACGAGGAGCCGTTCCTCAGGCATGACGTCGACCGGCCGGAGTTCCTCTTCGGCATCGACCTCAACAACAACGCCTGGATCGACCGCTTCGAGGACGACACCCTGCCCGACTTCCCGTACAAGACGGACCGCAGGGGGTACAACGCATTCGCCGGCCTCCACCTGACCCCGGACACCCGGCTCATGGTGGGACGGGCGCAGGAGCGCATGCTTTCCGACGACCGCGACAGCAGAACGACCTACGGCCTGTTCACCATGGACAGGCGGCTCGGGTTCGGGAGGCTGCGCGTTTTCGACATGCTGAAGCGGGCAAGCGACACGATACCGGACGACCGCCTGGCCCCCTCCCCCTATCGCCGGGCCATCTCCAGGCCGGTCATCGAGGATCTGCTGCCGGCCCCGGACACATGGATCAACACCGCCTGGGTCGGCTTCGACTACACCGCGGCCTCGCGCCTGAAGGTCGTCAACAAGCTGAAGTACGAGATCTACAACCACGTGAAGGAGGAACCCACCGATCTGAAAGGCCGCTCCCTGACCGCCTCGCCGACCCTCCTCGGCTTCGTCAACAAGGTCGAGTACGGCTTCTCGATCGGCGCGGTGAGCGTCGAGCCCAAGGCCAAGCTCGAGTACTTCCGCCGGCAGCCGTTCGTGCGCGAGTCGCTGCTCGGAGAGGTGATCGGCGTCGACCAGGAGCACTGGATGGGGCTGGCGACGCTGCTGGCCCGGTTTCCGTATCTCGAACAGAGCGAGGTCACCACCGGGCTCGAGCTGGCGCAGTTCGTCGACAGGACCGTCGACGAAGAGGAGATGATCGCCGCGGGAACCGCGGGGGAGACCGGCGACGTGACCTCGGTCAATCTCGCCGTGCAGCTGACGACGGACTCAGCCTACCAGGGATACTGGCTGACCACCCAGATCGGCTTCCGGCTCGCCCGCAACCTCGCCGAGCGGGTGCAGGCGGACGAGGGCGGGGTTTTCGAGAAGAGGAGCAGGGGGACGTCGGAGACGATCAGCTTCATCACCGTGTACGCGGGGATCAAGTGATGGCGGCGATCCTCCTCATCGCATTGCTAGCCCTCCTGCCGGCGGCCGAGGCACAGGTCGAAACCATCGTCATCGGAGGCCCCGGCGGCATCCAGTGGGGCGACGAAGGGGACATTCCGCCGACCGTGATCCGCGGCCTCACCACCGCGGAGGAGACCAACGCCCCCGGCGGGGTCATCGACTTCGGCACCGCGGAGCGGCCCGATTGGATCTTTCCGCAGCAGGTCGACACGGAGCGCAACATCATGATCGGCCTGACCTCGCCCGAAAGGGGCGGGTCGCTGGCGACGCCGACGCTCAGCCTGCGGTCGCTGGAGGGGCAGTTTCCGAAAATGATCGACGACGACGGGGAGACGGCCCTGGAAGTCCGTCCGGAACGGGCCGGGGAAAGCACGCGGGCGAGCGGCTTCATCATGCAGTTCGACCTCGGCGCCGTTTTCGCCCTGAACCGCATCAGGTTCTTTCCGCGCAACGCCGACCCGGCCTACGCGGCCCCTGGATTCCCCAATCAAAAAGACTTCCTCAAGTCGTTCGAGATCCTCGAGAACGACGGCGCCCCGGAGAGCGAGAGCAACGGGGTGCTGATTTTCGAGACCCTCGAGGCAGTGGAAAAGAACGATGAGCCGGTCGTCGACCTCAGGATCGAGCCGCGCTTCGTCCGCCACCTCAGGCTCAAGGTGCTGACCAACACCGAGTTCGAGATCGCCGAGTTCCAGGCCTTCGCGCAGGGCTTCGTTCCCGAGGCGACCTACGTCTCTAACATCATCGACTTCGGCATCCCGACCCTTCTCGGGAACATCCGCTGGGTCGAGGAACAGCAGGGGGATCCGCTGCTGTCGGAGATGCGAATCCGCACCCGAACGGGAGTAGATCCGGCCACTGTGGTGTTCCCGCGGGTGGGGCTGCAGCCCTCGGGGCGCATCGATCTGCAGCTCGTCGAGGCGGACATCTTCGAGGTCGACATCCCGATCGAAGCGCTGTGGAAACGCGCCGACGCCATCGAAGACGAGGAGCTGCGGGAGATCGTCGAAACCGTGCTCGACAATCCCGACCTCGACGGCCGCGACGTGCTGCTGTTCTACAACGAGCTCTCCCTCGAGCAGCGGGCCGCTCTCGAGATAGATCAGGAGTACTACAGAAGAGAGGTCGACAGATCGGAGCGCGGGGATCTGCGGGAGGATCTGACCAACTGGAGCCCCTGGTCGGCGCCGTACCCGGCCGCGGGAATCGTCGATCCCGAGTCCCTGGGAAAGGCCGGCGGGGGGACCTCCATCTCTTCCCCAGGTCCGCGGCGGTACTTCCAGTTCATGGTGGAGTTCGCCAACGACTCGTTCGACGCCGCCACCGGGCTCGGAGGGCTGAGCTTCGAAGCCCTCTCTCCCGCCTTCGCCGGCAGGCTGATCGCCGAGATTCTGCCCCGCGCCGCGGCTGTGGGCGAGCGCACCGGATTCACCTACGCCGTTCTCTGCGAGCCGGCCGCCGACGGCGTCGGCTTCGACCGCATCGAGATCGACACCCCGACGCGGACTCCCGCGGTGGGATGGATCGAAATCGAGCGCGGCGGATCGCCGCAGGCGGCGGATTTCACCGGGGCCGCGCTCGACGCGTTGCCGGTCACGCGCAACGAGGTCTCCATCGAGGAGGTGCGGGATGACGGTTTGGTCATCTCCTTCCCGAGGGTGGAGGAAAGGGCGGTGATCAAGGTCGGCTTCGACAACTCGGTGCTGCGCTTCGGCACCCTGTTCACCGGGCGCGCCCGGAACGCCGCCCACCCGGGCATCGGCCAGGACCTCGTTCCGGGAAACGCGGCCGACCTCGGGGACGGCGGCCTCGAGGATCCCGACTCGCTGCCGGTTGGCAGTCTCAACCCGGGGAACCTGTCGGTGTCCGTGCCGATAACCCGGGACCTTCTCATCAACGTCGAAGCGGTCCCCGCGGTGCTGACGCCGAACCGGGACGGGGTCAACGACGGCGCCCTGATCCACTACGACATCACCAACATCGCCGAGCCGAGGCGGGTGAGGGTCGAGGTGTTCGACCTCTCCGGACGGAAGGTGGCGAGCCTGTACGACGGCGAGGATCCCAGCGGCCGCTTCGCGCACCCGTGGAACGGCCTGAACGACGCCGGGGAAACGGTGCCGCCGGGCAACTACATCTTCACCGTGTCACTCGACGCTTCGACCGGGGGTGTGCAACGGGTCGGCATTGTGGGGGTCGCGTACTGATGCCTTCCCGCGACCAAAGCGCGCGCGCGCGACGGATATTCCTGGCCTGGACCGCGGCCTGCGCCCTGCTGCCGCCGCTCGCACCCGGCTTCGGACAAACCGGGGATCTCGGCTCCCGGCACCAGGTGCAGCGGGGAGGCGAGGTGAGCTTCGAGCCCCGGGGACGCGGGGTGATGTTCGGGGCCCTGGATCCGACGGTGAAGCGCTGGTACATCCCGGAAGAGCTCTACAACGAGTACCGGTGGCTCCAGTCGCGGTACTCGAACTACGGGCGCCGGCATTACCAGCGCTACGTCAACACCGCGGTCGAAGGGGATTACTTCTACGACTACTTCGGCGACCTCGCCAGCCGCGGCTTCCTCGTCTACGACTGGCGCCAGGAACAGCCGCTCTCCGACGGCAGCAGCGTCTTCAAGGGGGGCAAGTTCGCCGGCTGGTTCAGCAACGCGACGATCGCCAGGGACAAGCAGGGAGACCGGACCTACTCGGTCACGGTGGGCAGCAAGATCCGCACGACCCTGACTCCCCTGACCTTCTCCAAGGCGGCTTTCGACGGCGTCCAGGTCGACTTTACCGGGAACCGGTACGCGGCGACGATCCTCGGATCCCGCATCAGCAACCCGATCATCCTCGCCCAGGCCCAGGCCGACCGCCAGACCAACTCGACCAGCATGTTCGGCGGACGGGCGGAGGTCGTGCTCGGCGATCACGTAACCCTCGGCGGCACCTTCGTCGACGCCCGCAACTCCAACTCGGCGCTGGAGCTGTTCACCGGGGACCTCGTTGCCGGGAACCTGACCGCCGGCCAGAGCGGGACGCCGCTGACGGCGATCGCCGTCATCCTCAGCGACGACTCGCCCGCCGACCGCGTCGCCGGGGCCGCCCTGTTCGAGCACGACGTGCGCATCACCACCCGGGATTTCGAGACCGGACAGGAGCGGGTGTGGACCTTGGCGGACGTCGTGCGTCCAGGCACCGAGTGGCCTTTGGTGCTCGGTGGTTTCGAGCGCGAGGGGTTCCGGACCGCGGACGGCGACGAGCCGATCATCCTGAACTACGACTTCACCGACCCCGGGTTCCAGCTTCCCGCGGAGACCGGCCTCGACGAGACCCATATCGTCTCGGTCGAGTTCGACTACGTGCTCGCCAACGACTACAAGGTCGAGATCTGGTCTAACAAGCAGCCCGGCAGGGCGCGCTCGTATCGCGGCCGGACCGTGGCGGGAGTTCCCTCCCCTCCGATAACCAGCGAGATCCTCGAGGGGGGGGTGGCGCTGCTGCCGGTGACGAGGGCCGCCGGCAACGTCACCGACATCTCGAACATCCGCAAGGTCGTGTTCGAGTACGGCCTGCCGACGGCCAACCTCGTGGCCGGAGCGACGATCGAGGGAGTCGACCTCTGGGGTGTGGATTTCTACGCGGAATGGGACCGCAGCTTCCGCTACTCTCAGTACCCGAACGCCACCCTGTTCACCGCCAATGAGGGCCACGAGATCTCGCGCCGGACCGCCGACGCCCGCTACCTGACGGTGTCGAAGGAGGAGTACCCGTTCTTTCTGTACGGCGAGGGGTACGCCATCGACGGCGACTACTCCACCCGAAGCTTCGTCGTCGATACCGAGGGGAACGTCGAGTACGACAACCTGCCGATTCACGCCTACGAGTTCGTAGACGACAACGACGATCAGGACGACATCCCCGACTGGGTGAGATCCGGCTCGAAGTTGAGCGACACCAACGTCTTCCCGGGCTGGGACGAGAACAACGACTTCATCAGCGACTTCAACCAGAACGACAACAACGCGGTTTCGAACACGGTCCCCGACTACGAGGAGCCGTTCCTCAGGCACGACGTCGAGCGGCCGGAATTCCTTTTCGGAATCGACCTGAACAACAACGGCTGGGTCGACCGCTTCGAGAACGACGAGCTGCCCGACTACCCGTACAGGCAGGACCGCCGGGGCTTCAACCTCTTCGGCGGCATGCAGGTGACCCCCGAGGCCCGCATCACCCTGGGCAGGCTCGACGAGGGCATGATCTCCGACGAGCGCAGCAACCGGACGACCTACGCGATCGCCAGCTTCGAAAGGGACTACCCCAACCTCGGACGCGTGCGCGTCCTCGACATGCTCAAGCTGGCCGAAGACGCGATCGCCGACGACCGCCGCGACGTCTCTCCCTTCAAGGTGGCAGGCCACCCGCCCCTGGTCGAGGACGTGCTCCCCGCCCAGGACACCTGGGTCAACACCGCCTGGATCGGCCTCGACTACACCGCGGTACCGAACCTGCGCATCGCCAACAAGCTCAAGTACGAGCTCTACGACAACAGGGCCGGCGATCCCAGGGATCCGTCCGGCAGACCGCTGCGCGCCACGCCCGTCCTCTTCGGCCTCGTGAACAAGGCGGACTTCAACTGGACCCTGGGAAGCCTGACGGTGCAGCCGAAGTTCAAAAGCGAGTTCCTCAGGCGCGACGCCTTCCTGAAAGCGGAGAAGAGCCAGGAGCAGTGGACGGGGATTGCGACGCTGGTCACCCAGTTCCCGGTGCTGGCGCGGAGCTCGCTGACCCTGGGACTGGAGCTCGCCCAGCTCAGCGAACGGCTCGCCGACGAGGAAGAGATGCTCGAGCTCGGGGCTGTGGGCGAGACCGGAGACCTGCGCTCGCTCATCGGCGCCATCCAGCTGACCAACGCCTCGGATTACCTGGGGTACCGGTTGACGACCCAGATCGGCTTCCGGCTGGCGCGGTTTTTCACCGAGAGAGTGCAGCTCGCCGACCGCGCCGCCGGGGAGTTCGAGAAGGCGAGGGCAGGGGCGACCGAATCGACCGGCTTCATCACCGTGTACGCGGGCCAGTAGAGGTGAAGAAGATGCGGGCGAAGACAAGGGCGTGGTTGACAGGGGCGGTCCTGCTCCATCTGGCGGCCGCTGCCCCGCTGGGCGCCGTCGAGTACGGCAACCGCCTCGGCTCCCGTCTCGGGGAGGAGCTGTTCTTCCGGTCCTCCGGGGTGCCGATATACGCCGAGACCCTCGATCCGGCCGTCCACCGGTGGTACATGCCGCCTACCCAGTTCGCCGAGTACGGCCGCCGCCAGTGGCAGTACACCAACTGGGGGATCGACAGCTACCTGCGCTACGTCGCTCCCGGCCAGGAAGGGGACTACTTCTACGACCTCTACGGCAACCTCGCCTCAAGGGGCTGGCTGATCTACGACTGGCGCCAGACCCAGCCGCTGCTTTCGCAGAGCTCCAACGTCGTCCGCAAGGGGCAGTACATAGGCTGGTTCAGCCGCCTGCTGATCAGCTCCGACCGCCGGGGCGACACCTCTTTCTCGATCCTGATCGGCGACGAGATCTCGGCGCTGCTGACCCCGATGACCCTGCGCAAGGCAGGCTTCAACGGCGTCGTCACGAGCATGCAGAGCGGCCGCTACCGCGCCACCGGCCTGTTTTCGAGGATCAACCTCCCGATGCTGGCCTCCGGGGCGGGCAGGGTGAGAAATACGACCGCGCTCGCCGGGGGGCGGGTTGAATTCGACGTCAACGACGCCCTCACCCTCGGTTTCAACCTCGTCAACAGCCACAACAACAGCGGCACCTACGAAACCCTGCAGGGGAACCCGCTGAAGGGCTTCCTCTCGCCCGAGCAGGCCTCGAGGGGGGTGAACACCCTCGCCGTCAGGATCTCCGACGACTCGCCGGAGGACGGCGAAGGGGGGGGCCTTCTCATACGCAGCGACATAGAGATCACTACGACTCTAATGCGCGAGGTGCCCGCCGGCGACGGGGTTGCGATCGTGCCGATCGACACCGTCATAGTCGGCAGCGACATCGGCTTCGAGGCGATTCCGGGGCTTCAGTTCGTCACCGGGGAGGTGGGGATCGGCGAGGGCAAGCTGATCGAGGGGTTCCGCACCGCCGACGGCGGCGACGTGATCGTCCTCAACTACCTGCTGGAACTGCCGCCGCAGATCGTCGCTGAGGAAAGGGTTGCGCAGCTGGAACCCCTCACGCTGCGCTCCTTGCTGGGAACCGAGTTGGGCCTGACCCCGACCGAGACGGAGGAGGCGATCGCGGCGATCGAGAACCTCCGGGTCAGGCTCATCGTCGCCAACGACTACGCCATCGCCGTGACCTCGGACCGGCAGACCAACGAGGAGGGGGTCCCCCAGTTCCGCACGGTGACGCGCGCCGCCGGAAACGTCAAGAACCGGCTCAACCAGCGCGAGGTCGTGTTCGACTACGGCCTGCCCACGGCGAACAACATCGCCGGCGTCACCGCCGAGATCCGGAATTTCCACGGCTTCGACTTCTACGGCGAGGTCAACCTGAACAATCAGTACCGCAAGTACCCAGGAGTGACCCGCAGGCAGCATCGCGCCGTCTCCGGCTTCCCCGGCCACGAGCGCGCCATCGGGTGGATGGTCAACGCCTCCTGGAGGGGTGGGCCCTGGTCCCTGTTCGCCGAGGGGTTCGGCATGGACGACGACTACACGACCAGCGTCCTGCTCATGGACCTCGGCGGTCTGCCCAACTACGACACCGAGGCGAGCAACCTGCTCTACGACTACGTCGACGACAACGACGACAACGACCGCCAGCCCGATCAACGCCGCTTGGGGCAGGGATCTCTGGTCCCCATCCGGGCCAGTCGTCAGGCCTCCATTAAATTAGGCGGCGTCGCGGACCCCGAGGTCTTTCCCGGGTACGACGAGAACCAGGACTTCATCTCCGACTTCAACCAGAACACGACGCCGGAGCGGCCGAACTTCTTCCCCGATTACGACGAGCCCTTCCTGCGCTTCCGCTCCGACAGGCCGCAGTTCCTCTTCGGCATGGACCTCAACAACAACGGCTGGATCGAGCGGTTCGAGAACGACGACGAGCCGGACTACCCCTACAAGAAGGACCACTTCGGCTACAATCTCTTCGGCGGGGTCGAGATCACCCCCGAGATCGAATTGAAGCTCGGACAGCTGCGGGAGGAGATGGGCAGGTCGAGCCGCGGGAACCGGACCAGCTACGGCCTGCTCATCCTGGACAGGAGCACGCCGCGAGCCGGGCGCGTCCGCGTCTTCGAGATGCTGAGGAAGGCGGAAGACACCATCCCCGACAACCTGGTACAGTGGCGCATGAAGCGTCCCGTGCTGGGCAATCCCATCTCGAGCAGCGGCGGCATGGAGCCGGTCCTCGACCCGCTGGCCGCGAAGGACACCTGGATCAACGTCCTCTACGTCGACTGGGAGCTGGCGGGCAGGCGGCCCTGGAGGTCGATGAGCCGCCTGAAGTGGGAGACCTGGAGACAGCGCGACAGCGACCTGCAGGTGAGCCTGGACGCGGTGGGCGACACCCTGTCGGTGTTCGATCCCCTGGGACCGGAGGGGCGCAACGGGCGCCGGGAGTCGGGGTTCTTCGGGCTCATCAACAAAATCGAATACCTGCAGAGGTACGGGCGGGTCGAGCTGTCGCCCAGGTTCAAGAGCGAGTTTCTGCGCGAGACGCCGTTCAGTCTGAGCGAGGGAAAGCGGCGCTCCTGGGACGGCATCTTCTTCTTCCTGGTCGAGTTCCCCGTGCTGAAGAGGAGCCGCCTCAAGGCCGGGCTGGAGCAGCGCTTCTTCGAGGAGCTGGGAGGCGGCGAGGAGGAGCTGCCGGCCGGGACGATCTCGGGCGATTTCCGGGGCACAGCGGCGGCGCTCCAACTCACCAACGTCAGCGAGTTCCTCGGGTACAAGCTGACCATGCAACTCGGACTGCGCGTCGACCGCCGCTCCCTCGAGGTCGTCGCCGCCGAGCGCAAGGCGACGACCGCCGGCCTCGCCTACCTGACCCTTTTCGCCGCCCTGAGATAGCCGCATGCCGTCTCGGTCAGCATATATGTTTGACGCAAGGCCCTGCATCAAAGGAGGTCCCGCGATGGACCGATCAAAAGCCAACCTGTTTAGCGCCCTTTCCCTGTGCGCTCTGCTCGCCCTCGGTCCCGGCTTGGTCGCCGACACGAGCGCCACCCTCTACGTCTATCGACTCGGCGGCCCCGAAGACCTGCCCGAGCCCGAGTTCCCCGAAAACTGGGACGTCGAGTTCGTCTCCCTTTCCTGGACCCCCCTCGACGAGGACCGCTTCGGCTCGGCGCACCTGATCGAGACCACCGACGGCTCCTTAGGTCCCGAAACGATGGACCACCGCGTCAACCTTACGTCGACCCTGCGAGAGCGGCCGGGGGGCTGGGTCAAGTCGTCGGACGGGTACGGCTTCAAGGACGAACCGCAGCTCGACTTCCTGTTCGACGGAGATCCGACGACGGCGTACGACGGCGGCGGCAGCCACTTCAAGGGGGGCTCGAGCTGCTCTTCGAGGCTGCCCAGAAACCAGTGCAGCCCCAACAGAAACCTTCCGGGGGGCAACTCCAAGGCTATCTGGTTCGATCTCGGCGGCGCCTTTCCGATCCGCCTGATCCGCATGTACCCGACCCCCAAGTACTTCGACGAGCGCCCGGTGAAGTCCTTCCTGATCGGAACGAGCGACGGGGATCCGCTGAAGGAGGGCACCAGGGACATGAACTTCTTCTGGCGCTCGGGCCCGTTGAATTTCAACCTCCGCCACATCATGCTGGAGAACACCGTACCCCTGCTCGAACTCGACATGGGGGACGTTCCCGCCCGCCACATCCTCTTCGAGACCATCGTCGGCAAGTGGGAGGTGGCGGAGTTCGAGATCTACGCCTCCGGTTTCGCCCCTGAGGCGACCTACACCTCCAACATCCTCGATCTCGGGGAACCCGGCAGTCTCGGGACGCTGACCTGGTCCGGCTCGCGGGACGAGGGGGCCGCGGTGGAGCTCACCGTGCGCAACGGCAGCGACACCGACCCCAACGTATACTGGCGCAATACCTTCCGGGGCGAGGAGCGGTCGCGGTTCGACGCTTCGGGGAAACCGCTTACGCGGGACGCCTACTTCGACCTGGAGGCCGGTGAGCAGTCGGGTATCGCCCCGGACACGCAGAACTGGGAGTTCTGGACCCCGCCGCTGGACTTCGACCAGGGGGAGGACCGGCTGCTGGGGAACCTGCCGCGGCGGTTCATCCAGTTCAGCGCCAACTTCCTCTCGCAACGGCCGATCCAGGCTGGAAGCCGGCTCGATTACATCGAGTTCACCGTCAGCAAGCCCCCGATCGTCAGCGAGCTGGTCGCCGAGATCTCCCCGGCCCAGGTGCCGTCCAGGGAAACGGTGCGGTTCGTGTACACCCTGCTTCCCGAGTTCGCGGAAGACGACCTCGGTTTCGACAGCATCGAGATCGAGACTCCCGCACGGGCGGCGAGCGTCGACACCGTCATCCTGAGCTCCCCCACCGACGCCTCGGCGATCGACACCCTCGACGCCAGCGGCCTCGCCCAGGTGGGGCCCGACGGCTTCGTCATACCGCTGCCGGAGGAGTACCGCAGAGATGCCCAGAGTTCGCTGATTCCGATCCAGGTCATCTTCCGCGCCCAGGTTTTCCAGTACGGAACCGTGTTCTCGGGCCGGGTTTTCGACAGCACCCGGGAGTGGGAAGTGCACCAGCGGGTCGCGGCCGGGGACGCCGACCCGCTGGTCGACGGCAACAGCCTGAGCGTGAGCCTGACCGAGATCGAGGCCGAATCGGTGGCGGGACTGAGGCTCTCGTCGCCGGCGCTGACGCCGAACGGCGACGGCATCAACGACGAGCTGACGATCGAGTACGAGCTCGTCAACATGGTCGGTTCGGTACCCGTAACAGTCTCTTTCTACGACCTCTCCGGCAAAAGGGTGGCGGGGATCCTCAGCGAGCGGGCCAGCGGCCGCTTCCGCGAAACCTGGGACGGGACCGACGGGCAGGATCTGCTGCCTCCGGGGATATACCTCCTGCGCATGGATGTGGAAACCGATGCGACGACCGGCGGGGTCACCGAGGCCGTCGCCCTCGTCTACTGAAAGATGGTCATGAGAAACCGCCCCCGAATCCTGAGCGCAAGCGGCCTTCTCGCCGGCTCCCTGGCGAGCGCGGCCGTCCTCCTTCTCCAACCTCTCTCCGATGCCGGAGCCCAGCAGGGATACAGGAGGGTCGGCGATCAGATCGTCGTCGACCGGCCGGACCACTGGCGCGAATGGGACTTCCCTGCCGGCACCATCGAAGTCGTAGACGACGGGGTCCGACCCGGGCGGCTGAGGAGAAACACCAACGCCTCCCTCGATATCGTCGACTTCCTCCGCCTCCATCCCCCCGAATCCGCCAAGGACAAGGACCGGTCCCGGATCGAGCTGCTCGACGGGATCGAGGCCGGAACCAACCGCGACGAGGTCGTCAACGTGCTCGACGGAGACATGTCGACCTTCTGGGAGCCGGACCCGCCCTCCGGAGACGTCGACCTCCCTTCTCAATGGTGGTTCACCGTCGACCTCGGGCGCCTGGTGATCATCGACCGCATCGTCGTGCGCTTCGTCCCCGAGGCGGAGGGGGATCCTTTCCTGCTGTTCGACGTGCTGGTCTCCAACGGGCTCAAGCCCCCGTCGGCGAAGGAGGCGGATGTCCGCAACTACGTGCCGGTGATACAGACGCTGGTGCCCAACAAGACCCAGCGGGTGTTCGAGCTCGACCTGTCCCAGACCACCCCCGGGCAGGTCGATCCCCTCGGACGCTTCCTGCAGATCGTGGTCCGCGACAGCGACCTCGACCGGGGGAGGATCGTCGGAGAAGGGGAAGTGGGAATGGCGGCCTGGGAGGACTTGGCGCCCGCGGAACGGGGTTTCGTCGAGCATACAAAGAAACAGCCGGACGGCAGGGAGGTCGCCGTGCCCCGGGAGGTGTGGGTGCAGCTCGAGCCGGCTCGCCGGGGCCCGATCCGCTATTTCCGGCGCGAGCGCCCGAGGCTGGCCGAGCTGGAGGTCTGGGGAACCGGCGACGAGATCATCCACGGAGTGGCGGACCGGGGAGGACAGATCGGCATGCGCCACGAGTTCAGCGCCGACATTCTCTTCGACGGTGATGTCCTCACAAGCTTTCCCTTTCCCCTCGGGACTCACGACCAGAGGAACGAGGATGAGCTGTTTTTCGATCTCGCCTCGTGGTACTGGATCAATGCCTACCGCATGGTTGCGAACTTCAGGGCGTTTGGCTTTGGTGGAAATGAATATTGCAGCTATCGCCTCGATTTCTCGGACGGTGCGAGGCAGGCTGACGGCAGTCTCGAGTGGACGGCGACGGCCGTTTACAGCAAGGCGGAGGACGAGACTCTTTCCGGATCGGTAGTACCTGCGAGCGGCATGCGCCTGAGGCGTCACGATTTCGACGACATCAAGGCGCGTTTCTTCCGCTTCGCCTGGGAGATCAACACCTGCAGCGGCACTCATCCGCTGTCGGAAATGCAGTTGTTCGGGACGGGGTACCATCCCGAGGTGGCGCTGCTGTCGAATCCCATCGAGCTGCCGGGGAGCCGCAACCTGACCGTGATCGAGTGGGAGGCGGATACCCCGCCGGGGACCCAGGTGGTCCTGCAGACGAAAACGGGAAACGTGCTGATCCCGGATACGCTGTACTATCGCGACGACGGGTTGCTCTACGGAAGGGGACAGGAGGGGGCTGACAAGTTCTACAGCCGCGGACAGAAGAGCTTCACCAAAAACAAGGACAAGAGGGTGATTTACGAGGAGGGTCCGGAGTGGTCGCCGTGGAGCACTCGCTACGAAGATCCCACCGGAAGCCTGATTCAGTCCCCCTCACCGCGAAAAATCCTGAAAATCCGGGCCTCCCTGCTCTCGGAAAGGCCGGACACCGCGGCGACCTTGCGGTCGATCCGCCTGCATTTCGCCGAACCGGTCGCCAGCCGGCTGCTCGGGGAAGTGACCCCGACGCGGGTGGATACCCTGGGAGTCGAGCGCCGCTTCACCCTCCACGTCGCCGTGGATGCCCTGGAGACCGGTTTCGACGAGCTCGTGATCCGGCCTCCTTCGGGAATGGTGCTCGGAGAAGAGGAGACGGCGCCCGACAGGGTGCGGCTGTACGCCGGCCGCGCCTCGCAGTTCGAGGCCGCGGCGGATGATCCTAGCGATCTCCTGGTGGCGGAGGCGACCGTGGCGAGCTTCGGCGACAGCCTGCTGGTGCGGTTTCCCTTGATCGAATCGGGAGTGGACCTGGTGCGGCTCGTTTTTCCGGCGACGCTCTACTCGTCGGGGGGGCAGCTGGAGCCCTGGCTGCGCAACTCCGCCGGGAAGTTCTGGCAGCGGATCGACGTCGGCGACGCCACCGGGCTGGCCGGGGAGAACTCGCTGCTCGTGGTGGCCGAGGCCGCCGGCGGCGGCGGCAACCTGCTTCAGGGACTGCAGACCCCCGGTCTCTTCACGCCGAACGGGGACGGGATCAACGACGCGGCCCTGTTCGAGTTTTCGGTAGTCATGGTGGGAGCCGGCAGCGCCGCCGAGGTGGAGATCTACGATCTCGCAGGCCGCCGCCTGCGCCGCATCCAGGAGCGCCGCGACGTCAGCGCGGGCCGCTACGCGATCTCCTGGGACGGTCTCGACGAGTCGGGAAACCGGGTCCCTCCGGGGCTGTATACGGTGCGGCTGGGGTTGGACACCGCCACCGAGGGGACGGGCGTGAAGGATACCCACGTGGCGACGACGATCGCAGTCGCGTACTGAAGAACCAGTCTGTTTCACACTCGGGCCCCTTCTTCCGGAAGGGGCTTTCCCATGACGGAAGGAATGGTGGAAATGCGTTGCAGATGGTGGTGGATCCTGTCCGCCGTAGCCCTGTTGTTCCCATGGAACCGCGTCGGGGCCGAGCCTGATGAAGTGGTTGCGGAGATCGGTGGCGAGAAAATCACCCGCGCCGACCTGGAGCGGTTCAGGTCATCGGTTCAAGGGACGCTGTCGCCGACGGCCCCCGCGCAGTCGGACAGCGCCCTGCTGAGAGCCCTTGTCGACAAGAAGGCTCTGCTGCTGGAGGCGCATGAGCAGAGAATCGCCGAGGAGGCCTGGCTCGGGAGAGCGGTGGAGCGCTTCCGCAAGAACCAGCTGGTCGAGATGTACGAGTACCGGACAGTGACGCAGGCGGTCTCGATAACCGAGGAGGAGATGCGGGCCTATTTCAAGGAGACGCACCGGGACCGTGCCGTGCGCATCGCCGGGATTCTGTTGCCGACCCGGGAGGAGGCGGAAGAGGTGCTGGAGGCCTTGGAGGCCGGCGCCGATTTCGCCCAGCTGTTGAAGGAGCGCTCCCTCAACGACCCGGCCCGGGAGATCGGCGGAGACAGCGTGCAGTTCCTGAGGAAGGACGGCACCATGAAGGCCCTTCACGGCATATTCGAGCTCGAAACCGGGGAAACCTCCGAGCCGATCCCGGTGTTCTACAAGGGCGCCATCAACTACGCCGTCATCAAGGTGGCGGACGAGGTCCCGGTCAGGTTCCGGCCGATTTCGCCTTCCCTGGCGCGAGCGCGTCAGCGCCATCCCTGGATCAACGAACTGTACGAGATCAAAGTAGCGGCCCGGCGCCAGGCCCTGCTCGATTCCCTGTACGAGGTCTACTCCCCCCGTGAAACCGGCCGGCTCCATGAGCTGTTCCGGGAGTTTGCCGCCGCAGGGCTCGAATCATCCACTCTGCCCGACGGCATCCTGTGCCTGTACGAAGGGGGGAGCCTGTCATTCGAGGATTTCGTCACCCTCGTTCCCGAAGCCAATCTCAATCCGGAATTGACGGACCAGCCTGGTCTCCTCGAGTCGCTCCTGCAGAAACGGGCCATCCCTGCGCAGCTGTTTCTGGAAGAGATGAAACCCCTGACCCGGGGGGAGAAGAACCCGCGGCTCGAAGCGGCGATAGCGAACAAACGGGACGACTTGCTCGTCAGCACCCTCCGCAAGCGGGAAGTCGACGACCGGATTCTACCCCCTTCCACGGCCGAGTCCTTCGCCTACTACGAGGCTCATCCCGAGCAGTTCCAGACGGAGGAGGAGATCGTCGTCACCGAGATCCTCGTCGCCTTCAGGGAACTCGCCCGGCAGCTGCGGGACAAGCTCGACGCCGGAGAAAACGCCGCGGAGCTCGCCCGCATGCACACTATCCGCGAAGGAGCAGCGCACCATGACGGGCGGCTCGAGCTGAGCAAATACAGCGGCTTTTCCGATCTATACAAAGAGGCGAAAGTGGTTGCCGTGGGGCAGGTCGTGGGGCCGATCCGGGTGAAGGGTGGGTTTTCCGTCTTCGAGGTCGTCGAGAAGAGTCCCCCGGAGATGAAGCCATTCGACGACGAATCCCGTAGACGAGCGAGTGGATACCTGCATATAGCAGCGTTGCGGAGAGGATTCGTCGAGTACGTACGCGGGCTGCGGAGGAAATACGGGACAAGGACGTACCTCCGTTGAAGCAGGGGGGAGACGGCGAGGCAAAAAGAAAGCGGGGGTGCCGGCCGTGCGGCACCCCCGCTCGCTATTCTGCTACTATTTCTGACCTTGCAGGGCCTTGGCTCTTACCTCATCGAAGCCTTGATGCTGCCCCAGCTATCCTCTTCGACGGCGCTCGGCAGCAGATCGGTCTGCACTTCGTCGAGCAGGTAGTCTGGCAGGAAATCCGCGCTTCCCCACGAGCCGCCTTCAGTGTTTTCCGACCAGTTGGCGCCGCATTCGCAGCCGTCGGTCCGGTAGGTTTCCTCGGTCCCGTCGAACTCCCACACGTGGACCTTGTGCCCGATGATCTCCCCTTCCGTCAGGAGGTGCTGAATGCTGCCATCCGGATCCTGGTAGTTGTAGTCATCCCAGACGGTCTCATAGAACTCTACGGACAGGGTCACTTCCTGAAAGGAACCCGGGGTCCCCTCGTACTGAAACCCGATGTCCGACCACGGGGGCTGCTCCTGCCAGTCGCCGGTGGTCATCCAGAACCAGTTCCAGCGATCGCCGCCGAGCCGGAAGCCGTCGTCGGCGAAGATGTGGTATATCTGGGCCTGACGGCCTTTGGCGCGCGCAGCCTCCTCGTCCGACATCCCTTCCTCGGACCAGAAAGTGCCGGCCGTGTGATCACCGTCGATGACCACCTCGATGTCGTCGTCACCCGTCCAGACATCGTCAAAGCGTTCGTAACCGTAATACAACCGGCTCTCGCCGTTGACGTAGGAAGGGGTGACTTTGAAGTCGATGGAAGCGAGGTCCGGCACGTCGTTCGTGACGTACATGCCGTCTCCCGGCGTAAACTGGGCTACGGCTTCGTCGGTCGTGAAGGAGTAGTCGTCCGGAATCACCGACCACTCGCTGAGGTCGCCATCGAGGACCGGCACCTGATTCGACGGCCATTGCCAGATCAGGCCGATGAAGTCAGCCGGAACGTGGGCGAATGAAAAGGTGCTCATGCAGAGCACGGCTGCAGCCACTGCTGCTGCGGCAAATTGTTTTCGCATGTGGTAATCCTCCAGAATCGGGTGTCCCCCGGCGGGACCGCCGGGGGGCTGGAATCGGCTTCGCTGTGATGTAGCTGTGATGTAATAGCTGTGTATTGTACAAAATGGCTTGGAGAGGATCAATGACTTTTTCGCAGGCTGGATTTTGCCCTGCCCGTAAGGTGAGTCCTCTTCAGCAGCAGCCCCTTTCCCGCCGGACTGCGCGGACAAGGTCCGGGCGCGCTCCCTGTGGTGCCGCGCTTCCTCGCCGCGCGTCGATCCTGGAGTAGACGTCGCTGAGAAACAGGTGGGCCAGCGAGTAGTCGGGTCTCAGCTCGCTCCAGGGCCTTGGCGAGCGCCCGCCCGGCCTCTTGAGAGTGCACCGATTCATCTCCGGCCCTCGGACTCCCTTTTAGCCCGCGCGATTCCCTGCCGCGCCTTGACGTGGTCGGGGGCCAGCAGCAGCACCCGCTCCCACTCCCCGGCCGCCTCGGCGTAGCGCCCCTGGAGGTGGTGGACCAGTCCCAGTGCGTACCGGGTCTGGACCAGGCGCGCGTCGAGCTCCAGCGCTCTCCCCAGGGCCGCGGCCGCGGCATCGTAACGCCCGGCCGCGGCGTGGGCGCTTCCCACGCAGCTGTGGGCGAGGGCGAGGCCGGGTTGGCGTTGGACGGCGCGCCCGCAGGCGCGAACGGCTGCGGCTTCGTCCCGCTGTTTCAGGAACAGCTCGCCGAGTCCCAGATGCGCTGCGGCATGGTCCGGATCCGACGCCAGGGCCGTCCGGAACTGCTCCGCTGCCTGCTCGAACCTGCCGAGAGCGGCCAGGGACTTGCCGAGGCCGGTGTGTACCGCGGCATCGCCGGGAACCAGCTCGAGTGCCAGTTCGTAGCTCTCCATTGCCTCGGCGTACCGTTTCTCCCGGTGCAGGACCTCCCCCAGCCCGTAGCGGGCCATGCCGTCGTTCGGATCGAGGTCGCAGGCGCGCAGAAACTCGGCCAGGGCTTCGGCGTGGCGCCCCTGCCGGACGTAGGCGAGGCCGAGATTCCTGCGACCGCGGGGGTCGCCCGGATCCGACTTCACCATGTCTTCGGCAACCTCCGCCTCCCGCTGCAGCGGCCGCCATCTCTCGAACAGGCGGCGCTCTACTTCGGCGCTTCCGGGCTGGCCGATCTCATCGTACATGCGGGCGAGGTTGAGGTGCGGCCGAGGCGCCCAGGGAGCGCTGGTGGTCGCGGTTGCGTACGCCGCCAGGGCGTCCTCCATGCGGCCCGCCCGTTTGTAGGCGACCCCGAGGAGGTTGGAGTACTCCCAGTTCCCCGGATCGAGGGCGTGCGCCTTCTCGAAGGCGGCTGCCGCCTCCCGGTCGCGGTTGAGGTTCAGGTAGGTCTTCCCCAAGAGCAGGAAGGCGCGGTCCCCGGAGGGATCGGCGCGCACCGCCTGTTTCAGGGCTCCGGCGGCATCGGCCATGCGGCCCTCGGCGTAGCTCGTCCGCGCCGCCTGATAGAACTGCTGTGCCGTGGGGTCGAGTCCCGGTTCCGCAGCAGGGGCCTTCCGCGAGGGGGCCGAAGGGGGGGAAACGGGGGGCAAGGGAAGAACAGGTTCTTCTTCCCCAACTCCGGGTTCCGGCGGGGCCGCTCCGGGGCCGGCGGCAGCGGCAATGGGCTCACTCTCGGGCCCGGCGAGAAATCCATCCACTCCTTCGCGGATCGCGACGTAGCGGCGCAAGGGCAGGTTTTCGACGATCTGCCTTTTCCCGGAGGGCCAGCGGATCTCCACCCTGGGCGGCTCCCGCGAGTCCCCAAGGCCGAACAGGAGCCGCGGATCGTGCTGCGCCTGGAAGCCGTATCCCCTGTGGACCTCCCGCATCTGCACGAGAGAGCCGGCCGACACCCGCACCGAGGCCCCGATGGCGTCGCGGTTGCTCTCGCCCCCCTCGAGCTCGAGTCCGATCCAGTTGTTGCGGTTTCCTCCCTCGTTGCGCAGCAGGGCCGGCTTCTCGTTGAGGTTGGCGACGAATACGTCGACGTCGCCGTCGTTGTCGTAGTCGCCGAAGGCCGCGGCGCGGCTGACCGCAGCAGCAGACATGCCGGGGCCTGCGGCTGCGCCGACCTCGCGGAAGCGTCCCCCTGCATTCCGGTAAAGCAGGTTCCGCTGGCGGTAGCGCAACCCCGAGGACAGCTGTTCGAGCTGGGGGTAGAGATGGCCATTGGCGACGAAGATGTCGAGCCAGCCGTCGTTGTCGCAGTCGAAGAAGGCGGTGCCGAAGCCGAGAAACGGCCGCACGGCCCCGTCGAGCCCGGCGCGGGAGGTGGCGTCGGCGAAGAGCCAGTCGCCGTCGTTGCGGTAGAGAGTGTTGACGTCTTCCGAGAAGTTGGTCACGAAGAGGTCGAGGTCGCCGTCGTTGTCGTAGTCGCCGCCGTGCACACCCATGCCGGCCTGGGGCCTGCCGTCCTCGGTGAAGGCGACCCGCGAAGCAGTCCCGGTTTCGGCGAAGCGCCAGGCGCCGTCATTGCGGTACATCTGGTTCGGCTCGGAGTCGTTGGCGACGTAGATGTCGAGATCGCCGTCGCCGTCGAAATCCCCCAGGGTCACCCCCAGGCCGGGGAGGGCGTGGCCGGCGATACCGGTTTCCGCGCTGACGTCGACAAAGGCATCCCCGCCGTTGCGGTACAGGCGGTCGGCCTGCGCGGGAATCCCCCTCGGCCCGTAGAAGACCTCCATACCTTTGAAACGCCGTTTCCTGCCGCCCGCAGGAGGGTTCTCGAAATCGAACTCGAGGTAATTGACGACGTAGAGATCGAGGAGCCCGTCGTTGTCGAGGTCGCCGAAGGCGGCGCTGGAACCCCAGCCCGGGTCGCCCAAACCGGCGGCCGCGGAAACGTCGGCGAAGGCGCCGTCACCGTCGTTGCGCAGCAGCTGGTCGGGGCCCCAGTAGGTCAGGTAGATATCCGGGTCGCCGTCGTTGTCGTAATCCCCGACCGCGCAACCCATTCCCCAGTCCGAGGAGCCGAGACCGGTGTCGCCGGTCACCTCGCCGAAGCGGCGCAAGGCCCGATCGGGGCCAGCCTGTTCGTTGCGGAAGAGGCGGTTTCTTCCCTCCCCGGGAGAAGCCCCCGGGGAGGTGCCGTTGACGGCGAGCAGGTCGAGCCAGCCGTCGTCGTCGAAGTCGAGGAAGGCGGCGCCGGCCGACATGGTTTCGACGATAAGCTCCTGGTCCGCGGTGCCTGACAGGTTGCGGAACGACAGCCCGGATTCCGCGGCGACGTCGGTGAAACCAACGCCTGCGGCAGGGGATCCGGTGCGGATCTCCGCAACCGGACCCGCAGCGGGTGGGGGTTTTCCCGGCTCGCATCCGGCCGCCGCAAGTGCGAAACCTGCAGCGGCGAGTGTCTTGAACGTTGGTCCCGCCATGCATTCATTACATTCACTTCGAGTGCAAAGGTCCGAATATACGAACGGCGCAATGGAGGCGGCCCCCCCCCGTGAAGTCGAAACTGAATCTGGTCTTCGGCCTCGACCCTCGTTCCCTGGCCCTGTTCCGGGTCTGCACCGCGGCCCTGCTGCTCGTCGATCTCGTCATCCGCCTGCAGGATTTTTCCGCCATGTACACCGAGGAGGGGATCCTGCCGCTGGCGCTGACGGGGCAGTATCACGAGGGATGGCGCTGGTCCCTGCACTTCCTCTCCGCATCGAGCCGGTTTCAGGGGCTGCTGTTCGCCCTCGCCGGCCTCTGCGCCCTGGCGTTGCTGGCCGGTTGGCACGCCCGCCTCGCCACCATCCTTTCATGGGTCCTACTGGTCTCCCTCCACGCGCGCATGCCGCTGGTCCTGAACGCGGGCGACTCGTACCTGCGGCTGCTGCTGTTCTGGAGCATGTTCTTGCCGCTCGGCAAGGCGTGGTCCCTCGACACCCTGCGGAGGCCGCAGTCCCCAGCCCGGGCGGCGGAAGGCCACGCCCTGTCGGTGGCCGGCGCCGCCATCCTCTTCCAGGTCTGCATCGTCTACTGGTACTCCGGGCTGGCCAAGCTCAACGGGGTCTGGCTCGGGGGAGACGCCATGGACCACCTGCTCCGCTATTCCATGCTGGTGAAGCCTCCCGGCGAATACCTGGTGGATTTCCAGAGTCTCCTCGAGGGGCTCACCAGGGGAACGGTCCTGCTGGAGATCGCGGGACCGTTCGCGCTGCTGGCCCCCTGGAAAGCGGTGCGCGCCGCGGCGGTCCCCCTGTTCGCCGGCTTTCACCTCGGCATCGAACTCACCCTGCACGTCGGGCTGTTCGCCTTCGTTTCCCTGTCCGGCCTTGCCCTGTTCCTGCCGCCTTCCTTCTGGAGCAGCCGATGTTGCACCGGGGTCCGCCGACGGTTGGAACCGCTGCGGACTCTTCTCGCCAGGCGCTGGGAAAGGCCGCCTCCCGGCGACTCGGCCGAAGGGAGGCTGCAGCGCCTGACAGGAGGGCGTCTCGCACCTTGGAGAAGGCGCGCGGGAAACACCCTCTGCCTGCTCTTCCTGGCGTACGTCGTGGGGTCCTGGGACTTTTCGACCCTGCGCTATCGGCAAATGCCGGAGTGGCTGAAGGCGATCGGCAACGCTGCCATGCTGCCGCAGGCTTGGGGGATGTACCACACCGCGATTCCGCGCGACTACTGGTACATCTACCGGGGCATACTGGGAGACGGCCGCGCCATCGATATCCTCGAGGAAGGAGTTCTCACCTCCTTCGAGCCCGCGGCGAGGCGTGCAGACGCCTTTCCCAACCACCGCTGGCGCAGGCTGCACGTAAAGCTGGTCGACGCGGAAAGCGGCCCCTACCGGCAGCCGCTCGCCGAGCACCTGTTCCGCAGATGGAACGAGGGGCACGGACCCGGGGAGCGGATCGGGGTTCTCGAGATGTACTCCCTGACCAGGGAGGTCGGCCGCGGTGCCGGGGCTGGGAAGCATGGTGTGGCGCCCTTCGCCCGCGTCACCGCCGCGGATCTGGAAGACCTGCCCTGACGGTCAGGGAGGGCCCGCCCGCCATGAACCGCCGCCTCCTTCCAGCCGAAGCCGTCGCCGTGCTCGCCTGTGCCGCGGGCGACGATGCCAGCCCCGCCGCTAGGGCCTCCCTCCCCCGTCTCGCCCGCGTCGACACCTTCCAGATAACCCCCCCCCGGGCCTGCCGATTTGCCACCTGCGCTGGCACAGGCCCCTCACGGCCCAGGAACCGCACGTGCTCTCCCTGGTGCGCTCCGGCGCCGCCAAGCTCGTCGAGGTGTCGGATGCAATGGTCCGCCGGTACATCGAAGAGCACCGGGACCGCTTCGGGGCCGGCCTCCTGATCCCCGGTCAGGTCGCGAAGGTATGGACCCTGGCCGCGCCGCGGTTAGAACCTGCCTTGCCGGGTTGCGCCGGCGGTACCAGTCCGTCGTCTCCGTCAACGAGGAGAAATTCATCTCCTTCGTATCCCGCCTGAGAAGGGACATGCCTTTTCAGCTGTGACAGCGATCGCGGCCCTTTCCTGCGGCACCCTGAACCACCCGGTTCCGGAGCCCCCCGGCCAGGCCGATCCAGCAGGGGAGTCCGGGGTTGCCGACCGCTGCCAGGATCGGCTATTTCAACACAGGCAACAAAATACAAAGGGCGAATCTGATGAGCAGCGTGGCCGTTCCCTTCAGGAACGTCTACAAAATCGACCGCAGGTCGGACTTCATCTGGTTTCTGACGCTCCCCTTCCTGGCCGTTGCCGCGGGACTGCTGTCCAACCGGTACCTGCCCGGGGCGGCGCTCGCGGCGATCGCCCTATGGGTGACGGTGCCGCACCACTTCGCAACCTGGCTGCGCGTATACGGCTCGCCCGCGGAGTTCAGCCGCTGGCGCGACTGCTTCATCGTCGGCCCGGTGATGCTGGTGCTGATGGCCTATCTCGCCATGCGCTACGCGCCGCTGAGCCTCATCCTCGTCGTCACCCTGTGGGATCACCAGCACAGCCTCATGCAGCAGTACGGGTTCTCCCGCATCTACGACTTCAAGGCGAAGGCAGGAGCGGCGATCACCGGCAGGTTCGATCTCGCCTTCAACTGGATCTTCTTCGTCAACATGCTCGTGGTCTCCCCCTGTGGTCGGCCGCGTCGTACCGCCACCTCGAAGGCCGACCGGCGGCCTGGCCGGACAGCTCCGTTGCTCCCCGACCGTATTGCCGACCCGCAAACAGGATTGGAATCACATTCCCCGAGCCATCCCTCCCCGGCCCTTCGATTCGGCGAGTTTCAACAGGACGATAGCCGATGAGAGCGGCTCTGCTCGTCGGCCTGGTTCTCGGGGGGCTCTGTCCGCCGCTCTTCGGGGGAAGCCCAGGGGCCGCGGCCCCGCCCGAGGCCCCGGCAACAGTGCAATTCACCGATGTCGCCGCCGAGGTGGGACTGGTGGGGACGAACGTCTCCGGCAGGGACCAGAAGTACATCGTCGAGACCTCGACCGGCGGCACCGCCTTCTTCGACTACGACAACGACGGCGACGTCGACCTCTATGTCGCCAACGGCTCGAGCTTCCACGGGTTCCCCGAAGAAGAGCATCCCCGCAACCGGCTGTACCGGAATGATGGGAGTAACTTCACCGAGGTGACCGCGGCCGCGGCCGTCGGCGATACCAGTTGGTCGCTCGGCTGCGCCGCGGCCGACTACGACAACGACGGGCACCTCGATCTCTACGTCGGCAACTTCGGCCGCAACACCCTCTACCGGAACCTGGGAAACCGGCGCTTCGCCGACGTCACCTCGAAGGCCGGGGTCGGAGACGAGGGGTACGGCACCGCAAGCACTTTCGGCGACTACGACCGCGACGGGGACCTCGATCTGTACGTGTCGAACTACATCGACTTCTCCCTCGACTACGAGTCGACGGTCCCCTGCGTCTGGAAGACTTACGACATCATGTGCGGCCCCAGGGGGATGATACCGCAGGCGGACGTCTTCTACCGCAACGACGGCAACGGCAGCTTCACCGATGTCACCGCCGAGGTCGGCATGGCCGGCCGCAAGCACTACGGGTACGGCGCCGTGTTCGCCGACTTCACCGACGACGGCTGGCCCGACCTGTTCGTCGCCGACGACATGACTCCGAACATGATGTTCGTCAACAAGGGAGACGGCAGCTTCTCGGACGAGGCGCTCGGTTCGGGGGTGGGATTCGACGCCCAGGGCACCGAGCAGGGATGCATGGGCGTCGGGGTCGGCGACTACGACAACGACGGCCGTCTCGACATCTTCGTCTCCAATTTCGAGGGGGAGCACAACACCCTCTACCGGAACGAGGGAAACGGTTTCTTCCTCGACGTCTCCTTCGTCTCCCGGGTGGCCGCGGTCGGAGAGCCGGAGGTCGGCTGGGGAACGGCCCTGTTCGATTACGACAACGACGGCGACAAGGACATCTACGTCGCCAACGGCCACACCTACCCGGAGGCGGACCTGCCCCACACCAACGCCAGCTACGCCCAGCTCAACCTGCTGTTCAAGAATCTCGGAGACGGGACCTTCCGCGACGTTTCGCGGGAATCGGGGCCGGGGCTGGCGATCCGCGAGGTGAGCAGGGGCGCGGGATTCGCCGACTACGACGCCGACGGGGACATCGACATCTTCGTCCTCAACCTGAACGGCAAACCCAACCTGTTGCGGAACGATGGCGGCAACGCCAACAACTACCTGCTCGTCAAGACGGTCGGCAGCAGGAGCAACCGCGACGGAGTGGGAACCCGGATCGAGTTGGAGGCCGCCGGGCACCGCCAGGTGAACGAGGTGCGCAGCGGCGGCAGCTACCTCGGGCACGACGACATGCGCGTCCACTTCGGCCTCGGCAAGGCCAGGCGCGTCGACAGGGTGACACTGCGCTGGCCGAGCGGGATAGTGCAGACGCTGGAGGACATCGAGGTGAACCAGGTGCTGACGGTGACGGAGCCGGAGGGATAGGAGTCGGAGGGGGCTGCCGGCTCCGGAGGCTTTCACCCGGACCTGGCGGCGTTGACGAGTCGCCTGAACTCGGTGCCCCTGCTGTCCGAGCCAGAGCTCGCCGGGCTTCCAATCGTCAGGCCATCCGGCCGGCCGATTTTACCCGGCCGTCGCGGTGGAACCCAGGTGCCGGCAGCCGTACCTTGTCCCGGCCTGGAAATCCACAGTCACCGCCGCAAACACTCACACCCATCCCGGAGAGGACGGACACAGGAAATGAACCCACCAGCAAAGCGAGCCATCGTGATCGGCATGGACGGCGCCAGCATGGAGCTGGTGTCGCGGATGATGGACCGGGGTCACATGCCGAACCTCGCGGCCCTGGCCGGCAGGGGGGTTCAGCGGCCGATGGTCGGCGTGTTTCCGACCCTCACCCCGCCGGGATGGACGGCCACCTCGACCGGTTCCTGGCCGGGTAACCACGAGGTCATGGACTTCAACATCCGCAAGCCCGGCGGCCGCCTCGACGAGACGGCCTGGGGGATCAACACCGGCCTGTCGAAATCGGAATACCTGTGGAACGCGATGGAGCGCGCCGGCCGCAAGCCGATCCTCGTCAAGTGGGAGATGTCCTGGCCGCCGACGGTCCGCGACGGCGTGCAGGTCGAGGGGACGGGCCCGGGGGTGTCGAACGTGCACCAGATCGCCGGCTACCACCTGTTCGTCGCCGGGGACTGGAATCCGCGTCCGGTCGGCGGCGAGCGCGACCCGGAGACCCTCGACCCGAGCGCCCTGCAGACCGTCGAGGTCGCCGACCCTGTGCGAATAAAGTCAGCCGGCAGATACTGGAAGAATCTGCCCGAGTCGCAGATGCCGCCGCGCGCAGTGGAGCTGACCGTCAGGCCCCTCACCCGCGGCCGCAAGCCGAGGGGAAGCACCGCCAAACCGAGGTCTTACTACGGCCTCGCTTACGCCAGCGGCGGCGACGGCTACGACCGCCTTCTAGTCTGCCGCGAAAGGGACTGCGGCACCGCGGTCGCCGAGTTGTCCGAAGGCCAGTGGAGCGAGTGGTGGCGCGACACCTTCCTCATCGACGGCGAGGAGGTCGAGGGATACGTGCAGGCCAAGCTGGTGGCGATGGCTCCCGGCCTCGAGCGCTTCGAGCTCTTCATGCCGCAGATCTGGCCGGCCCTCGGGTACACGGCGCCGGTGCCGCTGTCGCAGGAGCTCGACGAAGAGGTCGGCAACTTCCTCCAGAACCCCGCCCGCGACGCCCTCGGGGTCGTGGACGACGACACCTATTTCGAGCTTCTCGACTTCCATCACCAGAGGCTCGCCGACGTCGCCGGGTACCTGGCCGGGTCGCGGGAGTGGGACATCCTCTTCATCGAGTCGCACGCCCCGGACTACGCCAGCCATTTCTTCCTCGCGCAGGCGGACGAGGTCAGCGGCGCCGACCCGGACACCCTGGCGCGCTGCCGTGAGGGGCTCGAGCGCACCTTCGCCTCGGTCGACGCGATGATCGGCCGCGTGGGCGCCCTCGCCGACGACGACACGGTCTGTCTGGTGGTCTCCGATCACGGCGGCACCCCGACCCAGTACGGGGCGGTGGACGTCTCCAAGGTGCTGGAAGAGACCGGATTCCTGACAAGCAAGGAGGAAGGCGGGATCGACTGGGAGCGCACCATTGCCGCCGACGTCGGGCTCGTCCACGTCTTCATCAACCTCGAGGGGCGGGAGCCGACCGGTATCGTCGCCCAGGAGGAGTACCGGCAGACCCAGCTCGACATCATCGCGGCGTTGAACGGGTACGTCGACGAGAAGACCGGCCTGTGCCCGTTCGCGCTGGCGCTGACGCGGGAAGACGCCGAGATGGTCAACCTCTGGGGCGACCTGGTCGGCGACGTGGTCTACGCCCTGCGCCCGGAGTTCGACGGCGCCCACGGCAAGCAGCTGCCGTCGGCCCGGCTCGGCATCGGCGGGCAGCACTGCACCTTCATCATGGCCGGCGCCGGGGTGCGCCGCGACCTCGAACTCAGGCGCCAGGTGCGAGCCGTCGACGTCGCCCCGACCATCTGCTACCTGATGGGGGTGCCGATGCCTCGCGACGTCGAGGGGGGCGTCGTCTACGAGGCACTCGAGGATCCCGACTGGCACCTGGCGCAGTAGCCCCCGGGCTGCCCCAACCGGAGACAGGAATGGACACCAGGATCTGCGCGTACGGCATGGACGGCCTCATAACCCCGATGGTGAAGAAGTTCGCCGCCGAGGGGATCCTGCCGAACTTCTCCCGCATGCTCGCCGAAGGGGCGGTAAACCAGACCGCCCCCTCCTTCCCGGTCTGGACGCCGACCAACTGGGCGACCCTGTCGACGGGAGCGCACACCGGCACCCACGGGGCCACGCGCTGGCGCGTGCAGCTGCCCTCGGGGGAACGGGTCAGCAGCTTCCACGGCCGCGCCCTGAGCGCCGAGCGCATCTGGAACGCCCTGGAACGGGCCGGCCTCAAATCCGTTGCCGTGCACTATCCGGCCGCGGATCCATCCGGCGTGAAGACCGGTTACGTCGTCGACGGGTACGGCCACCCCGGACACGCCAGCACCGACTACGAAATCGCCGCTGCCCAGGCGTACACCACCTCCGCTGTCGCAGAGAGCGGCATCGAGATGGACCACGACGGCACCGCGGTGCGGCGCGCGCAGCGGAGCGTGCAGCAGGTTGCGCCGCTGCGGCCCGCAGAGGGCTGGACCAACCTGCCGCCCGGCAAGTCGCCGCCGCTGGCGACCTCCATAGAAATCGAGGCGGCACAGGGCGGGGACGTCACCCTCCTTCAGGTGCTGGTCACCGACTCCGAAGGGAAGGGGTACGACCGCGTCGCCGTCTGCCGGGACCGCGACGGCAGCGCCCCTCTCGCCTCCGCCGCGGCAGGCTGCTGGAGCGAGTGGGCGATCGGGGACTTCGCCATTGCCGGGCACCGGCAGCGGGCCTCCGTGCGCTTCAAGCCGGTCGCCCTCAGCGCCGGCGGTACCCACCTCCAGCTCTACCGCTCGCAGGTGACCTTCGCCGACGGCTTACCTACCCAGGCGATCTCGCCGCCGAGCTGGTCGACCGCTTCGGACCGTACCAGGAGCACGCCTCGACCCTGCCCTACACCCACGGCATGGCGGACTTCGACACCGCCATGGAGGAGTGCGAGTACCAGGGGCTCTGGTTCGCCGACGTCGCCAACTACATGCTGCAGGAGAAGGACTGCTCCTTCTTCATCTGCCACTGGCACCTGTTCGACTACCTCAATCACATCCACCTGAACGACGTCGACCCCGCCTGTCCCGGGTACGATCCGGGGAAGGCGGAGGAGGCGATGCAGATGTTCCGCAAGGCCTACCAGGTCGGGGACCGCGTCCTCGGGCGCATCCGCGAGGCGGCCGGCCCCGGCACCTACGTCAGCGTCCTCGCCGACCACGGCGCTTACCCCGACGTCCGCGTCGCCAACATCCGCAAGTACCTCCACGACCGGGGATTCACCGTGCTGAAGCCGGGAGGGGGCAGCCGCGTCGAGGAGGACCTGGTGCTCGAGGAGGACATCGACTGGGAGAGGACGCGGGCCTACCTGAAGGACGACAAGGGGTTCGACATCTACATCAACGCCGGGCCGGGGGAGAAGTTCGACCGCATCGAGCGGGAGCTGCTGCTGGCGCTGCGCACCTGGGTCGACGAGGAGGTCGGCGGAACCCCGGTCGCCATCGCCCTGCCGAAGCGGGACGCCTACCTGCTCGGACAGTGGGGACCGCAGTGCGGGGACGTGGTCTTCGCCTGGGACCACGGATACGTCAGCGGCTATTTCGGCCAGTGGCGCGGCATCGTCGGAGGGGGCGCCGCCGGCGCCCCGGAGGTGTACGGCGCCCATCACGGCGGCTTCCTGCCGACCCGCAACGACCTCTCCTCGAGCTTCGGAACGATGATGATCGCCGGCCCCGGCGTGAAGCAGGGGTACGAACGCCCCGTTGAAGAGCTCGGGTACATCCACGCCGTCGACGTGGTGGCGACCTACTGCCACCTCTTCGGGGTCGAGCCTCCGGCCCACTGTCAGGGAGCGGTCGCCCGCGATCTGTTCGAGGGCTAGTGCGGTTCGGCGCCGGACGGCTCGCTGCCCCGGGACGACAGGAGCGACATGGCTGAACGACCGAACATCCTGCTCGTGGTTTCCGACCAGATGGTCGCCGCCCTCACCGGGGCGTACGGCCATCCGGTCGTGCGCACCCCCCACCTGAACCGGCTCGCCGAAGAGGGGGTGCGCTTCGACTCGGCCTACACCCCCTTTCCCCTCTGCGCACCTGGGCGCGCCTGCTTCATGTCCGGGCGCCACGCCTCGGAGATCGGCGCCTGGGACAACGGCTCCCCGCTCGGCTGCGACCATCCGACCTTCGCCACCTGGTGCGCCGCGGCCGGGTACGACACGGTGCTGTCCGGCAAGATGCACTTCATCGGCGCCGAGCAGCGCCACGGCTTTCGGCGGCGGCTGACCACGGACATCTACTCCTCCGACTTCACCTGGGTGCGCGAGGAGTGGATCCGCATCAAGGAGAACCGCGGCGCCGACCCGGAGGAGGTGATGGCGCAGCGCCAGACCTACAACGCCGGCAACTACGTCGGCGGGGGCATCGAGGTCGGCCGCTGGCACAACGCCCTCAGCTACGACGAGGAGACCCACTTCCGGGCGCTCGAGTACCTGCGGGCCCGGGGGCAGAGCCGGAGGGAGGAACCGTTCCTGCTGGTCGCCTCCTACCACCACCCGCACGAGCCGTTCTGGCCGCCGCCGCGCTACTGGGACCTCTACGAAGGAGCGGAGATCGACATCGCCGAATTCCCCGATGGATTCGAGGAAGGCCGCTCGCAGATGGACCGCTGCCTCAACGCCTACCACGGCGTCGGCCGCTTCGACCTGCGCCGCCGCGAGAGCATGGAGCGGGTGCGGCGCGCCTACTACGGCGTCACCACCTACATGGACGACAAGCTCGGCGGCCTCCTCGACACCCTCGACGAAACCGGGCTCGCCGACGACACCGTCGTCCTCTTCACCAGCGATCACGGCGACATGCTGTGCGAGCGGGAGATGGTGCAGAAGCGCTGCTTCTACGAGTGGTCCTGCAGAGTGCCGCTGATCGTCCGCTTCCCCGATGGCTGGCGGGCAGGCAGCGCGGTGCAGACCCCCGTGTCCCTGCTCGACCTGTTGCCGACGTTCGCGGAGATCGCCGGCATCCGGGACCTGCTGCCCCACGACGGCGGCAGCCTGCTGCCGGTCATCGAGGGGGGCGGCGGCGACCGCTGCGTCTTCGCCCAGGCGCACGAAGCGGTCGGCATGCCCTGCATCATGATGCGCGAGGGGCGTTACAAGTACAACTACATCCACGGGTACGAGCCGCAGCTGTTCGACCTGCAGGCCGACCCGGGAGAGTGGAACAACCTCGCCGCGGACCCGGGGCACGCCGGCGTCGCCCGGCGCATGGAGGGGGCCATCCTCGGGCGCTTCGATCCGGCGGCGATGGAGCAGGAGAACCTCGAGAGTCTGTACCGCCGCCGCCTGATCCGCGACGTCATGCGGGAGCGTGGCCAGACCTGGTGGCACTTCCCCCGCTACGACTACCGCCAGGGAGCGATGGACCAGTACCTCGGGAGGGAGTCCCCGTGAGCAGAACGGAAGACCAGCAGCAGTTCCACACCTTCGGCTTCGTCGTCAAGCGGCAGCTGTTCCCCGCACCCGAGATCGACCTTATCAGCCGCGAGTTCGACGCGGCGATGCGGGAGGAACGCGAGCGGCAGGGGCCGGCGCTGGCGGAACGGCAGACCATTCACGACTGGGTCAGGGGCCGCCCGGAAACCGCTTACCTGGAAACCGACTCCCGGATCAGCGGCAAGGTCGACGAGCTGCTGGGGCCGGAGAACTCCTTGAAGGACAACAACGACGGCAACCTCTACGTCGGCGACACCGGGTGGCATCCTGGCTTGGGCGGATACTTCGCTTTTCCGATTGCGCTTAGCGATGAGGGCGCTGTGTTTGGGAACGCGGACCTGTTTGCTGACGGATTGCTGCTGGGACCCGATGGGGTCGAGGTGGACGGAACGGCTGTGCATGAGGTCTCTTGGGTTCGGATCAAGGCTTCCCTTCAGTATTGAGGGGGCCGAGGTGGGCCAAGGCCAAGGCGTTGCGACCACGGATTCGGGCACCTCGCTGGAAGTCAGTACAGCTACTTCAAAATGATCCGAATGAGTACAAGGCCGAGGAGTGGGAATACGCCCCCCTTCAGGGATTGCCCCGGATACTGTTGATCGCCGGAAACCGGGGCAGGTTCTTCCTGTTCACGAGCCACGCCCTGTTCGTGCGGGACCACAAGTGGGATTTCGGATTCAATCCCCACCGGGCGAAGCAGTGGGGCCCCAAGATCGACAAACTGGCCAAGCTGCGGATGGACTACGTGTTCCCCGGATATACCGGGCCCGACGAGGAAGTATTCTACCGCCTCGACGATCCACTGAGGAAGTCGCTTCCCAAGGCCCTCCGGGCAAAGCTCAAGTCAGGTTGAGTGGAACCCGGGACACTACTGAAGCCGCAGGAAGCGTTCCGCAGTCCCCCCCCATGATGGCGGCGCGCTCTGCGGCGCTCAACCGGGGCAGCAGCTCGTCGATCACCTTCATCATCCTGCCGTAGCCCGGGTTCTCCGCGATCCAGGGAAAATCGGAAGCCCACATCAGGCGGTCCGCCCCGAAGGTCTTGGTCAGCAGGCGCTCGTGAACGCCGGTGAGGTCGCGGTAGGGCCACTCCTCCCCGCTGACGGCGTACTGCCCGGAGAGGTGGACGCAGACGTTGTCGTACTCGCGCAGGCAGAGCAGCGAGTAGTGGCTGGCGGGAAAGCCGGTTGAAGTTTCGATCCGGGGGCGTCCCTCGCCGTCCCAGGTGAAGGTCCCGGTGCCGGGGCAGACCATCAGGTGGTTGAAGACGACGCGGACCTGCGGGAAGGCTTCGACGAGGTAGGGGACGAGGTGGGTGTCCTCGGCCCTTATGTAGAGCCAGAGGACGAAATTCTTCTCCGCGGCGCGACGCCAGATCGGATAGGTCTCCAGCTGCCTGACGTCGACCGGGGCGAACGGATCGGCCGGGCCGCCGACGTGGCGCATCCGGAAGCCGATGACTCCCCCGTCCCCGGCGAGCCGGTCCATGTGGTCTTCCGGGGAGGCGGTCCGCTCCGGGATGAGCCCGATCCCGGAAAAGCGGCCGGGCCAGGAGCGCAGGCAGTGCCGCAGGTAGCGGTGGTGCTCGAGCTCGGAGCCCCCGGTCTGCACCAGCACGGCGCGGTCGACCCCGTGCCCATCCATCAGGCCGAGCAGCTTTTCGGCCGGCTCCTCGCGCTTGGCTGGACGCCCCTTCCCGACCTCGCGCGGAAACTCGGCGGAGGCGCGGGCGAACACGTGAACGTGCGAGTCTACGATCATGGCTTGCCTGCTCGGGTTTCCCACAGAAACAACCGGCGGCGCTCCGGCGTAGCGAGCCTGTCCGCGAGCCCGGAGAAGGGGCTCTGCTTCGGTTCGTCCGGCTTTTCGTAGGTGAGGATCACCGACTTGCGCGGCCGGGTGCCGCGGTTGCTCCAGGCGGTATGCCAGCCGAAGGCGTCGAAGATGACCGCGGTGCCCGCCTTGCCGAGGATGACCTTGTGCCCGGGCATGCTGTCGAGGCGGGCGACGTACGGATAGGGGCCGGAACCGGGCCTGTGGCTTCCCGGCACGAAGGCGAACGCCCCTTCGCGGGAGTCGACGTCGTCGACGTAGATCTCTGGACCTTCAGCAGCATCGGCGGGCCGCTGTGCAGGTCGTCGGGATGCCACCCGGTGTAGCTGACCGGGCTCGGCGGCAGGAGCCGGGCGGCGATCCCCAGGAAGATCAGCTCCCCGCCGGTGAGCTCCATCAGGGTCTCGTAGTAGCTCGGGTGGTCGGCGAGATCGAGGAAGACGCCGTCCCTCGACAACGGGTCCGGCAGGTCGTAGAACCCGGGAGGCGTCCTGCCCGCGGCTATTCCGGCGAGCCAGTTCGCCTTGCCGGCCCGGGCGGCCGAGTCGAAGGCCTCCTGCAGGCGGGTCAGCTCGCTCCCCGCGATCGCCTCCTCGAGTACGAGGTATCCCTCCGTTTCGAACTGTTGCCGCCGATCATTGGCTATGGTCATCTCCGCCCTCTTTGGTCAGGTGCCTGAGCGCCGAGTTCCGCGTGAATTCGGCCACGGCATCCCGGCTTGCTGCGGCGCCCTCGTTCATACGCTTGTTCGCCAAAGGCACCAGTCATCGCATGGATGGCGATGAGGTACTGCCCCCTCGCCGGTTCACCCCGGCGCCAGGGGTCGCGGTGGATACCCCAGGCCAGCCCCTCGCCTCTTCGGGGCCGGGAACCCCGCAGCGGGACCTCCCTTTGCCGCCGCCCGGCTGAATTCCGCAGCCGGATCACCCCTTCGGCGGCGGCTTCCAGTGCACGGCCTGGATCGGACCGCAGTGCCGGTAGGGGCATGCCGTGATCAGGGTGCCGTCCGGCATGGCGATGCAGCCGGCGTAGTTCTCCCCCTCTCCGAGGATGTACTCCTCCGGCTCCCAGGTGCCGCCAGCGTCGTAGCTGACCCGGGCGCGCACCCCGGCGCGGGCGAAGCGGTCGTGGTAGCGGCTGTCGTAGGCGAGCACGAGGGTGGTGCCGTCGGCGAGCAGGGTGAGCTCGCCGGAGCACTGCTCGTACCCGGTGACCCGCCGTTCGTTCACCCAGGTGCGGCCGGCGTCCCCCGACTCCGACACGAACACCGACTTGACGCGGGCGGCCTCGTCGTCGATCGGCTCCTCGAACCCGGTGTACTCCGGGTCGTAGCCGTTGGCGCGCATCTCCGCCTCGATATCCTCCGGGTCGCCGGGGAGGCGGATGTTGCGCTGCTTGCGGATGGCGGACAGCAGCTTCCCCGACGGCAGCTCGAGCAGGTGGACCTCGGCGCCGTGCATCACCAGGGGGCTCTTCTCCGGCCAGGTGACGCCGCCGTCGCCGGAGCGCAGGAGATGGGCGAACACCCCCCGCTGCTCGACCGGCACCTCCTTCTCCTCCGCCATCTCGAGGTAGAAGAAGAGGTCCATGGTCAGCAGCAGGGTGCCGTCGGAGAGCTGGATCATGTCGGAGTTGCCCGCGGCCACGGAGCGGTGATTTCCGAGCGGCAGCTCCATGCGCTCGACCGACCAGGTGGCGCCGCGGTCGCCGGAGCGGGCGATGTACGACTCGCTGTTGCGGCGGTGGTTCGAGGGCATGACGTTGAGCAGGAAGGTGCCGTCTTCGAGGATCTCGAAGGCCCCGACCCAGCCGGCCTCGCTGTCCCTCGGCATCTGCTCGAGGTCGAAGCGCTCCATGCCGAGGTCGTACTGGTGCCCGGACCAGGACCGGCCCCCGTCCGCGGAACGGAACATGCGGCGCTCGAAGGTGGGTCCGGTGACGAACAGGTCGCCGTCCCCTGCCCGGCGGATGTAGCGGCAGCTTCCCGAGGCGCCCTGGTGGTCGATGCCGAGATCGACGCGCTGCGCCGGCAGGTACGAGACCTCTCCGTCCCGCACGACAGCGATGCGGTCCCCGCCGCCGGGGTCCGGCCTGAGGTCGACGAGCTGTTCTGTCAGGGTCATTGACCTCCTCCTTCCGGTTCGGGTTCCGCCCGCCTGCGCAGGGCCTGGCGCGCCGCCGCGGTCGCCTCGGTGTTGACGGCCCAGCGCTCCGTGTCGACGACCACGCCGTACTCCCTCAGGGCCGCCTCCGGGGTGACCCGGCCCTGGCGTACGTCCTCGAGCACCTTGCCCGGGTCGCGCTCGAGGGGCGAGCCGAAGCCGCCGCCGCCGGGTAGCCGCAGGGTCACCGTCTCGTCCGGCTGCAGCAGGTACTTTTTCTTCGGGTGCAGCGGGGTTCCGTTCCCGCGAAAGAACTCCCCCGGGGCGCCGTCCCCGCCGCCGTCGAACCCCCTGGCCGCGGACCGGGTGCGGTCGTACATCGGCGAGTGCAGGGTCTCCTCCTCGCTGTCGATCTTGAGCACCATCTCCTGGCCGAGGCCGCCCCGGAACTTCCCCGCCCCGCCCGAGTCCGGACGCAGGGCCCGCCGCAGCATCAGCACCGGAGACACCGACTCTATCGCCTCGGCCGGGACGCCGCGGATGCCGCTGGGAAAGGCGGTCGCCGACAGCCCGTCGCTGTCCGGGCGTGCGCCCATGCCGCCGGCGGAGAAGAAGATGTAGGCGAACAGCCGGCCGTCGCGGTCGCGCCCTTCGAGCTGCGTGTTCCAGAGCCCGGCCGAGCCGTCGGCGAGGACGCGCCCGGGAATCACCTGCGACAGTGCCCCGAACACCGCCTGCGACAGGAAGTGGCCGATCAGGTGGCGCGCCCCGACCGCGCACGGAAAGCGCGCGTTGAGGATCGTGCCTTCGGGAGCGCGCACCGTTACCGGCCGGAAGCTGCCCTCGTTGTTGGGAACCTCGGGGCTGACGGCGCACTTGATGGGGTAGGTGGTGTAGGCGTGGGTGTAGTTGTAGACGACGTTGATGCCGCGGTCGACCTGGGGGGAGCTGCCGGCGTAGTCGACGGTGATGCGCCGTCCCGCCACGGTAATGGCGGCGCGTATCTTCAGGGACTCGTCGAAACCGTCGATCTCGACCTCGTCCTCATAGGTGCCGTCGGCGATGGCGGCGATCGCGTCCCCCGTCGCCTTCTCGGAGCGGCCGAGGATCGCCCCCGACAGATCCTCGATGTCCTCCAGGCCCTCCTCTTCCATCATCCGGATCAGCTTGCTGGCGCCGGCGTCGTTGCCGGCCTGCTGGGCGTAGAGATCCCCCTCCACCTCGTCGGGGACGCGCACGTTGGCGCGCACGATGTCGATCAGCTCGCGGTTGAGCTCCCCCTCGCGGAACAGCTTCATGATCGGGATGTTGAGCCCCTCCTCGAACACCTCGCGGGCGTCGGCTCCGAGGGTGCGGCCGCCGATGTCCATGGCGTGACAGGTGTTGGCGAACCAGCCGACTCCCCTGCCGCGGTGGAACACCGGGGTAACGACGGTGATGTCGTGAAGGTGTCCGGAGACGATCCACGGGTCGTTGGTCACCAGGCTGTCCCCCGGCCTCAGGCTGTCGATCGGGTGCTTGCGCGCGAAGTGCCGGACCCCGGTCGCCATGGTGTTGATGTGCCCGGGGGTTCCTGTCACCGCCTGGGCGAGCATGTTGCCGCCGCGGTCGAAAACCCCGGCCGAGAGATCGCCGGCCTCGCGCACGACCGTGGTGAACGAGGAGTGCATGAGGGCCGCGGCCTGCTCGTTGGTGATCGAGATCAGGCGGCTCCAGAGTACTTCGAGGGTGACGTCGTCCATCGTTTCAGGCGCTCCGGGATCGGCTGCTTCGGGCCAGCAGCTCCCCTGTCTCCGTCGAGCTCAGGCTCCAGCCCGGCGGCACCACCGTCGTCGATTCCACCTCTTCGACGATCAGGGGGCCCGTTGCGGTGAAAGCGGCCGGCAGGGCGTAGCGGTCGAAGACCGGCACCGGCCGCGGGCAGCCGTCGAAGAAGACTTCGCGTTCCCCCTTCAGCGGCGTCCCGCACGACCCCGGGGTCCGCAGCCGCAGCCGCGGCCTGGGCCCGGAGACGGTGACGCGCCAGTGGATGGCCTCGACGGGAACCCCCTCGCAGATGCGCCCGTACGACCTGCTGTACTCGGCGTCGAAGGCCTCCTGCAGCGCGGTTCCTGGCTGTTCCTGAAGGCTGCCGTCCGGCAACTGCACGCGGATCTCGTGCCCCTGGCCGACGTAGCGCATGTCCGCGGTGCGCACCACCTCGACCTGCTCCCCGGACACGCCTCCGGCGGCGACGATGCCGCGCCCCCGGATTTCGAGGCCGGCGAGCAGCTCGTCGACCCTGCCGGGGTCGACCTCCTCCAGCCGGGCGACGAGGGACTGCGAGAAGTCGAACGACAGCGGCGCCAGCAGCAGCCCGATCGCCGACGAGACCCCTGCCGCGCCCGGCACGATCACCGTCTCGATGCCGAGCAGCTCGGCGACCTTGCAGGCGTGCACCGGACCGGCGCCGCCGGTGGCGACCATGACGCAGGCGGCGACGTCGAGGCCGCGCTCGGCGGCGTGGACGCGCGCGGCGTTGGCCATGTTCTCGTTGACCAGCCGGTGGATCCCCCAGGCCGCCGCGGCGGTATCAGGTTTGCCCGCATCGCCCCCGGCCCGGTCCGGGTCGCTCAGGCCGCGGGCGATGCGGGAGACCGCCCGCGCCGCGGCCTCCGGGTCGAGGGCCATCTCCCCTCCGAGGAAGAAGTCGGGGTTCAGAAAACCGAGCAGAAGGTCGGCGTCGGTGACCGTCGGAAGCTCCCCGCCGAGGCCGTAACAGGCCGGCCCCGGGGAAGAGCCGGCGCTCTCCGGGCCGACCGCGGGCAGGCCGAGCGGGTCGATGCGGGCGATGCTGCCGCCGCCTGCGCCGATTTCGATCATGTCCAGCACCGGGACCAGCAGGGGCAGTCCGCTGCCGCGTTTGAAGCGGTACACGCGGGCAACCTCGGACTCGGTGGTGATCGGGAACTCCCCACCTGTGCTGAGGAAGGCCTTGGCCGTGGTCCCCCCCATGTCGAAGGCGAGCAGGTCCTCGAAGCCGCAGCGCCTCGCCGCCTCCGCGGCCGCCAGGGCGCCGCCGCACGGGCCGGACTCGACCAGCCGCACCGGGAACTCGGCCGCGGTGGCCGCGGTCGCGGTGCCGCCGTTGGAGAGCGTGACGTGCAGCGGCGCCGGCACCCCGAGGCGGCGCATGCCGTCCTGGAGGTTGTTCAGGTAGCGCCCGGCCAGCTGCTTTACGTAGGCGTTGGCGACCGTCGTCGAGGCGCGCTCGTACTCGCGCATCTGCGGAGCGACTGCATGGGAGGCGGAGACCGCGGCTTCGGGCAGCAGCTCGGAGGCTATCGCCGCGGCGCGGCGCTCGTGATCGGAGTTGGCATAGGAGTGCAGGAAACAGACCGCCACCGCCTCGACCCCTTCCTCGGCCAGCTGCATGCAGGCCTGGCGGACCGTGGTTTCGTCCAGCTCCTCCAGCACTTCGCCGCGCGCGTTCAGGCGCTCGCTCACCTCGAGCCGCAGCCGCCGCTCGACCAGGGGCTCGGGCAGCTCGAGGAAGAGGTCGTAGATGTCGTAGCGCCCCTCGCGGCCGATCTCCAGGGCGTCCCTGAAGCCGGCCGTCGTCAGCAGGCCGGTGCGCGCGCCCTTGCGCTCGATCAGGGCGTTGGTGATCAGGGTGGTGCCGTGGATCAGGCGCTCGACCTGCGCCGGCGGCACCGCGGCGGACTCCAAGGCTTTCGCCGCCCCTTCCAGCACCCCCCGGGAGGGGTCGGGATAGGTAGTGAGGACCTTGGCTGCCGACAGGGACTCCGGTCCGGAGCGGACCACCACCACGTCGGTGAAGGTGCCGCCGATGTCGATCGCGAGACTCGCCATGGCCCCGGTTACCGCCACAGCTCCCGCAGCCTGGGCAGCAGGACAACTGTGTCCCGGTCCCCCTCTTCGCCCCGCCAGCGGTCGTTCGTGAGCTCGTCGGAACGGCCGTAGGATTCCCGGATCAGCTCGGGCAGGTCGAGCGGGTGGAAGCGGCAGGTCATCCAGCCCCGTGAATCTAGCGCCACCTCCCGGAACCCGAAGGGGTAGCCGATCAGGCAGGCAGTGTCGACGACGACGAGGTCCCCCAGCATGCGAATGCGGTTGATGTGGCGGTGGCCGGTAAAGGCCGCGACCACGGCAGGGCATTCGCGGAGGGTGGCGCGCAGCCGCACGGCGCCCTCTATGCAACCAGCGTCTTCCCCGCCCCCTTCCGGTACGAAGTTGGGGAGGATCCAGGGGTGCTGAACGAGAATGAGCGCCGAACCGGCGGCCAGGGCGTCGCGATTTGCCGCGCGCAGGGCGGCATCGAGCTCGTCGGTCCAGAGGCCGCCGCCGTCTCCGTGGCCGGTGTGGTAGACGTTGGCGAGGGCGACCCGGAGGCGGGGGGCGACCTCGGCGATCTCGAGGATGCCGGGAACCGGGAAGGTGCTGCCGAGGGCATCGAAGGAGAGGTCGCTTGCCCGGCAGTCGTGATTGCCGGGAACGCAGTGGACCGGGGCCTCGAACCCGGCGAACGCCGCGGCGACGTCGCGCAGGGACTGCTCGTAGAGATCGTCCGGCAGTTCGAAGGCGGTACCCCCGCAGACCAGATCCCCCCCGTGCAGGATGAAGTCAGGCTGCAGCGCGTTGACCGCGGGAACCGTGGCCGCCAGGACCTCCGGGGCGCGGGTGAGCATTTTCGGCGCCCCGAAATCCCAGGGGGCGTCCGGGTGGTAATGGGTATCGGTGATGAAGGCGAACCGCGTTACTAAGTCGGCGTTTGTTTGCATCAAGTCGGCGTTTGTTTGCATCGGCTGGTTGCTCCAGATTGAGCGGCTCCAAAGAAAGGGACAGCACCCGGGAAGGACAAAGATGGACCGCTGCGTACCGATTCTCGTCTACCACCACGTGTACCCCGATGACTCCGCGGAACTGGCCGCTGCCGTTGCCGCCCGGACCGCCGGCGTCGTCGCTCTGTCGGAGTTCACCCGGCACCTCGAATACCTGCGCGCCGGCGGCTGGACGGTGGCCGGCACCTCCCGCGTCGTCGACTGGCTCCTCGGCGAAACCGGGCTGCCCGAAAAGGCCGCGGTCCTGCACTTCGACAACGGCTGGCTCGACACGGCCACCGTGGTCAAGCCGCTCCTCGACGACTTCGGGTACCCCGCCACCTGCTTCCCGATCACCGACGGCATCGATGCGGCCAGCAGTGGGCGTTCCGCGGCGGTGCGCACCCTCACCGAGGGGGTGGTCGAGAAGCCGTTCATGACCTGGGAGCAGGTGGCGCGGCTCGTCGAAGACGGCTGGGAGATCGGCGCCCACACAGCGACCCACTGCAAGCTGGCCGACCGCCACGCCGAGGAAGGAGACGGGGGCGTGCTGCGCGAAGCCGAGCTCGCCAACAGCATCTTCGAGCGGCGCCTCGGGTTCGCCCCCAGCCACTTCGCCTACCCGAGCGGCTCGCGCAACGAGCGCACCGACGAGCTGCTGAGCCGCTACTACCGCTCCCTCCGGCTCTGGCACTTCGAGCAGCCAGTGCGCTGGAGCTACACGCGCCGGGACACGCCGGTCACGGCCATCGACTGCCAGAACATCGATCTGCGCGTGTCGTTCGCGGAGTTCCGCAGAATTTTCGCCGGCGAGGAATGAGGGCGGCCGCAGTCACCCGGCACGCTCCCCGCCGCCGGCCACGGGCAGAAAACAGAGGGATGACTCCATTGATGAAGACCATTACGGGCAGCGAACGCACCGCCCCGCCAGGATGGGCGGTCCTCGAGCGGCAGTTGATCGACGCCATCGACGCCGCGGCGCGGATCTTTCTCGAGAAGTACACCCGCCGGGGGGGCGCCCTCGTCTGGCGCGAGGACTACCCCGGGGACGGGGTCTGGGCCGACGACCTGTACGAGGCCTTCTTCAACTGGCCCCACTACCACGCCCTCGGCGGCAGCGACTACACCGGGGTCAAGTCGTTCGAGCAGTGGAACGCCGTCACCCGCCAGATCGAGTACGACTACGGCCGCGCCCACAGGGAGTTCATCAGCGACGACGACTGGTTCCACAACGCCGAGAACTACATCTATTTCTACCACCTCGGCATGGCCGACCCGACCAGCCGGGAGACGATGCGCCGGGCGCGGCGCTTCGCCGGCTTTTACCTCGGGGAAGACCCCGAGGCTCCCAACTACGACCCGCGGCACCGGATCGTGCGCTCGCCGTTCAGCGGCAGCAGGGGGCCGCGTGCGAGCGCGCGCTTCAGCGACGTCCGCTACAACATCGAGCACGGGCACGCCACCCTCGGTCCGGGGTGGAAGCCGCCGCCGCCGGAGTGGTGGCTGGACGCGGACCTGCGGGAGCAGGTCCACCGCCGTTTCGACGAGGTGGTGATGCAGGGGGACGTCACCGTCAACCTCGGGATCGTTCCCCTGATGGCGACCGCCTTCCTCTACACCGGGGAGGCGCGCTACCGCGGCTGGATCGAGGAGTACGCCGGCGCCTGGATCGAGCGCACCCGGGCCAACGGAGGGATCGTCCCGGACAACGTCGGCCACGGCGGCATCGTCGGGGAAACCCGGGGGGGCGAATGGTGGGGGGGCTTCTACGGATGGACCGGGACCTACGGCCACCAGATGATGTCCTGCGCCGTGACCATCGCCGCGGAAGCGGCCTGCCTGGTGACCGGGGACGCAGGGTATCTCGAGCTGCCGCGCATGCACCTCGACACCCTGATCGCCCATGCCAGGAAGGAGGAGGGCCGCCTGCTGGTGCCGCACAAGCACACCTCCGAGGGCTGGTGCGAGTTCGGTGCGGCCGCCCCCCACCTGCCCGTGCACCTGTGGGCGGCGTCGATGGCCGAAGAGGACCGGCAGCGCCTCGAGGTCCTGCGCCGCGGCGGGGAGGAGGAGTGGGCAGGCGTAACCCAGCGGTCAGTGCGCGCCGCGGACGACCGCGCCTGGACGCGCTTCCTCGCCGGCGAGGCCCCGGACTATCCCGAACGCATCCTGCAGGCGAACTACCGCGAGGTCTGCGACCGGCTCGCCAGGGTGCTTGCCGATGAGCAGGACCTGACCGCCCTCGACGTGCACTGGTGGCAGCAGGTCAACCCGGTGGTGACCGAAGCCCTCGTGCAGCTGACCAGCGGCGGCCCGCAGCCGATCTACTGGGGTGGACTCGCCCAGGGGCGGGTGCGCTACTACGACCCGGAGCGGCGGCGGCCCGGCCTGCCCCCGGACGTGGCCGCCCTGGTGACGCGCCTGGAGGCGGACGGCATGGCCCTGACCCTGGTCAACCTCAGCCCGGTCGAGGCGCGCGGCGTTTTGGTGGCCGCCGGCTCCTTCGGAGAGCACCGCTTCGGAAAAGTGGTCTCGGGAGACGGGGAGGAGATCGCCGTCGACGGCGGCTGTTTCAAGGTGCACCTGCGTCCCGGCGCCCAGGTCCGGCTCTGCATCGGCATGCAGCGCTACGCAGCAACCCCGAGCTTCCGCTTCCCCTGGCACCGGGACGGGATCCCCTTCCGTTAGTGCCAGGGCGATCCGCGGCGCGGGGAATCGCCGGGCTCAGGCGTACGAGATGGTTCCGGTGAAGTAGCCGACGACGAGCCACACCCCCATGCTCGTGACCTCCCCGGTGAGAATCCCGAGGAAGAACGGCACGCTGCGGTGGTACGCGGACGCCCCTCCGAGGCGCAGCACGCATACCTTGATGGCCCAGGCGAGGAACACCGAAAACCAGGCCCAGTCGGTCATGTGGTTGGCGCCTATGGGAAAACCGATGGGATGGAGAGGCCACCAGGATAGGCGGGCGCGGGCGAACATCATCAGCGCCATCGCCACCCCCCCGCCGGCGAAAAACCCCACCCCCGGCCAGTACACCCCCTGGGGCTCGAGGTTGCGCACCGCATTCTCGTAAGCGACGGCCGGCCCCCTGTGGAAGAACCAGCTGTTCATGTTTATCCCGCCGTACTTGTAAGTCAGGTGGAAGATCATCCACAGGGAGCCGAGGGCGCCGATCAGCAGCGCCAGGACGATCGCCAGGAACACCAGGCGCCGGCTGCGGGGGTCCATCTCCTCGATCATCTTGAGGGCGTTGGCGCAGGTGCCCATCACGAACACCCTGACGTCCGCGGCCCACAGGTAGGCGAGGGACAGGTTCATCACTCCGGTGGTTCCGACCAGGCTGGAGCCGATCCCCTGGATCACAAGGTCGGGGGCGCATATCGGCGCGCGCAGCTGGACCAGGCCGGCCTCTACCACGATGCGGGTGATGCCGATGAAGATCAGCAGCGCCGCGACGACGAAGACCAGGGAGATCCACGCCGGCGTGCCCATAATCCAGAGCCAGACAACCATCACCAGAACTCCCCCCGCGGCTCCGGCTACGGCGCCGCGGTAGGACATGATCTCGCCGCTGTCGTCGACGTGCGGCGCCAGGCCGACCGCCTTGAGCACCACCGCCTTGAGATGCTCGCGGCCCAGCCACAGGCCGACCAGGACCATGGCGATCAGCGCGCCCGTTCCCTGGTACCCCAGCAGGGGAAAGCCGGCCACTCCGAAGATGATCGTCTGCGACGAGTTGATTCCGGCGATCTGGAAGAAGGCCTTCTCGCACTTGGCCAGCAGGTGGAAGACGCAGATTCCCAAAGCCAGGTGCGTGTGGATCAGGTAGGAGAACCCCAGGACGACGAAGTTGATGGCCATGGTAACGGGCTGCACGCCGAACAGGGAGGCGGTCCAGGTAAGGGAAGGCCTGGGAACGTTGATACCGTACGACTGCAGGGCCCCCAGAAGGCCGAAGAACATCGGAACCGACCACCCTATCCACATGGAAGGGTTCTTGAAGAAGCGGTTTACCAGGCGGTCCTGGTCCTCGCCCCGGATCATCGCCAACCCGACCTGCACTACCGGATAGGCGAGCCGTTCCCGCTCCATCCACTGGCGCCGCAGGATCACGACGATCGACACCATCGCCACGTACAGGGCCAGCAGGAAGACCGCCCACCAGAGCAGCGGCTCGACCCAGGCGCCGTACGGGATCTCCCCTTCCCCCACCCCCTCGTAGAACAGTACGTTGCCGGCCCCGTCGTCTACGAGGGTGCGCCGGTCGAGGTGCGGGAACAGCCGCTCCGCCCACTGGTTCTCCGGCGAGGCGTAGTAGAAGAGGGCGCAGATCATCCCCGGCAGCTGCTCGCTCATCCCCATGGTGCAGAGGGCGGAGACGATCAGCATCATCGCGTAGACGAGGATCAGCTCGGACCGGTTGAGAGCGAGGCTGCGGCCCCGCGCCACGGCAACGACGTTGGCCAGCGTGGCCAGCACCAGCAGGCTGGAGAAGTGGAGGCCGGGGGAGTAGGGATCGAGTGCGTCGAAAGGCTGGTACGCCCACGACCAGCCCGCCGCGGTTACCGCGGCCAGGGACAGGGCATGGCCCATCCCGCGGGCAAGCTTTAACAGGAGGTTCAACCCCCCGATCAGCAGGAAGAAGAGAAAGATGGCGCCCCGAGTGTCGAAATCCGCCGCCACGTAGTCCGCAAGCACCATGTTGGCGTACGGGGCGCTGGTGGCGAGGAAGAAGCTGAGCAGACTGCCGATCCAGAATCCCCGCCAGGTCAGATCACCGGAGCGCAGCCCGAGGGAGGCGCGGTCGCGTTGCGCCAGGTGCTCCCGGTACTCGGCGGAGAGGCCGCGGCCGGCCCTGTTTCCGCGAGCCGTGCTCACGCCGCGGCCCCCGGTGAGTCGGAATCGGCAGGGCCGGTTCGTTCCCGGATGCCGGCAGTTGCACCCGCCGGCCGCTTGCGGCGTTCAAGCGCCCCTGCCATCCGGGCAGGGAAACCTTCCAAGTGGGGGACACCTCCCTTCTGCAACTGCGCCGCGGCAACCCTGAAAAGTGGCATGGCCGCTACCTGCCCCGCGCGTAGCCCCGGCCGGTCAGGAAGGCGTGGCTCATCGCCACCGCCTCGGTCATGTCGGTGGCGCAGCGGTCGAGCTCGACGATCCACCACTCGACGCTGTCGCCGGCGGCGGCGATGCGGTCGAAGTCGGTGACCCCCTCGCCGAGCGGCAGCATGTCGTCCTCCCGCGTGCACGGGCCGTCCTTCAGGTGCACGAGCGGGGCGCGGCTTCCGAGCCCTGCGATGACTTCCGCAGGGTCGGCGCCGGCCGTCTGCACCCAGTAGGCGTCGATCTGGAAGATGACCTCGGGGCTGAGCTTCCCGAGCAGATGCCTGTACGCCGGCACTCCTTCGACCTCTAGGAACTCCCACCAGTGATTGTGGATGCCGAAGGTATATCCGCGCCCGGCGCAGTTCGCCGCGGCCTCGTTGAAGAGATCGCTCGACTCCGCTATGCGGTCGAGGGAGGAGAACTGATCCCTGCCGCGGCCGGAGATCACGCGCCTCGTGCCGAGGGCCTCGGCGGTCTCCAGCGACTCGGACAGGGTGTCTCCCGCCGGAAGCGGGAGGTGGGCGCTGCAGACCTCGAGTTCGAGGTCGTCGAACAGCTTTTTGGCCCCTTCGGGGGTGGTGCCCGGGAAACCGGCCGGCTCGACGCCGAGGTAGCCGATCTCGGCGACCGTGCGAACCGTGCCCTCGAAGTCCCGGGCCGCGGCTTCCCGCAGGGTGTACAGCTGCAGGGCGATCGGTGCTGGCATGGGTCCTCTTTCATTTTCGGGTTCCGGGGAACAACGTCTCGACGGGCGTTGATCTTAACGACACACGTCGGCCCGGGAAACACAGAACCGGCTCGGAACTGGTTTTTTCCGGCCTTGGGACGAAAGACCTCCGCTTCCCTGGAGAGCGCCAGTCCCCGCGGCGCGCTGCGTCGAGCGAGAGCAGGGAATCGTCCGGGAGATTCACTCGGGAATTCCCTTGCCATTTCCCCCTGCAAGATCGATTCCACCGGGTTTCCGGCCTCATTCCACGCGTTCGCGAATTTTCTGCACACGTTTTTTGACACTGTTCAAAACCGCCCGTAGCCTGGATTCATTCACCTTCCAACTGCGAGCCGGCCATGATTTTCGCTCTCCTGATCGCCCTTTCCACGACCGCCGCACTTCCCGCCGCGGCCCCCGCTTCCGTTCCCACCGCCGAGGCGGTGCGGACCGACAGCCCCATCCGCTGCGACGGCTTGCTCGACGAAACCGTGTGGCAGCACGCCCCGGTCATCGACTCCTTCACCCAGCGCTTCCCGGACGAAGGTCTCCCCGCCACCCAGCGCACGGAGGTCCGCTTCCTCTACGACGACGAGGCCCTGTACGCGGGAGTGACCTGCTTCGATGCACAGCCGGAGGAGACTGTCACCCGCCTCGGCCGGCGCGATCAGTGGATCGTCAAGGAGACCGACCGGATTCACCTCACCCTCGACTCCAACCACGACCGCCAGACCGCCTACTCCTTTTTCATCACTGCCGGCGGCACGGTGATCGACGGGGTCTACTACAACGACGACCGGCAGACCCAAACCTGGGACGGGGTGTTCGAATCGCGAACGCGGATCGACGAACAGGGGTGGACGGCGGAGCTGCGCATCCCGTTCCACAATTTCCGCTTCACGCAGGCCGATTCGACCTGGGGACTGCAGATCGACCGTTACACGTCGCGCCTGAAGGAGAACGTCTTCTGGGTTCCCCTCGGGGTGCAGGACGAGGGGTTCGTATCCCGCTTCGGGGACCTGCGCGGGATCCGGGACGTCTCCGCGAAAACCGTCCTCGAGGTGCGGCCGCACCTCGTCGGGCGCTCGATCTTTTCGCCGCAGACTTCCGTCGACCGGACGGAAGCGATTTTCTCGGAAACGTCGGCGCCGACGTTCGCTACGGACTGACCTCCAGCATCAGTCTTCCACGGCACCGCGAACCCCGACTTCGGCCAGGTGGAGGCGGATCCCGCGGTGCTCAACCTCGGTGTCTTCGAGACCTTCTTCGAGGAGCGCCGGCCCTTCTTCAGCAAGGACGCCCAGGTATTCGACACGCCGTTCGACCTCTTCTACTCGCGCCGCATAGGCCGCCGCCCTTCCCGCTTCCCGACCCCGGCCGGCACCGATGTGATCGACCGTCCCGACTTCACGACCATCCTCGAGGCGTCCAAGGTCACCGGCCGCACTTCCGGGGGAACGACCTTCGGACTGTTGCAGGCCCTGACCGCGGAGGAGCATACCCGCGTGCGCGATCCCGGAGAATCCGGCTCCCGCAGCCACCTCGCCCAGCCGCGAACCCACTACGGGGTGGCGCGCCTGAAACGCGACCTTCTCGCCGGAAACTCCCACGTCGGCGGCATCTTCACCGCGGTCAACCGCTCCGGCGGCGGCGACGCCTACGCCGGCGGGGCGGACTGGAACCTCAACTGGCAGAGGAACAAATGGCAGTTCCGCGGCCAGCTCGCCTCGAGCCGCACCCGCGCCGACGGCCAGGGCGCCGCCTTCGAAACCGACTTCGGAAAGCGCGGCGGCGGAATCGAAGGCGGCTTGAACTACGCGACCTTCTCCCCCCGCTTCTCGGCGAACGACCTCGGGTTCATACGCCGCTCGGATTTCCACCGGCTCGGCCCCTGGGTCGAGCCGCAGGCCGGATCGGGGGTCCGCCGCGGGTGCTCGAGTGGACCACCCGCTTCGACCTGCTGTTCTCCCCCGACGCCAGTCTGCAGCTGTACATGCAACCGTTCGTCGCCACCGGGGATTAGGGCGCCATCAAGGAGCTGACCGCCCCGAAATCCTACCGCTTCACTCCGTACGAGGAGTACCGGTCCAACCCCGACTTCAGGCGGCGCTCGCTGCGCAGCAACCTCGTATTCCGCTGGGAGTACGCGCCCGGGAGCACGCTGTTTCTCGTCTGGGCGCAATCGCACAGCGCCTTCGACGACGACCTCCGCCTCGGAGCCGGCGACCTCGCCGCCAGTTTCACCGACGACGGGGACAACATCTGGCTCGCCAAGGTCAACTACTGGTTGCGTCTGTGAACGGGGTGGTCAGCCCGGAAGACTGACGCCAACAGGGGCCGCACTCTTTGGTTCGGGGGACTGTGCCTGCCCTTGCGGATGACGAGGACGGACGGCAGCGGCGGGCAGCTCAGGCCGACGCCTGATCCTGGCGGCGCTGCCGCTTCTCCTGCATCTCGCGGGCGAGCCGCTCGAGGTTGGCGGCCGTGCTCGGCCTCGGGGCCTCTTCCGGCGCCACCGACGGCTCGGTTTCCTCGACCTCCACCTCCTCTCGCTGGTGGAACCCGAAACGGGCCGGGATGTCGCGGCGCTGGATGCGCCCCAGGACGGAGGCCAGCTCCTTGAGGCTGGCGGCGTTGTGGGCCGGGGCGAACAGATCGACGTGGGGCAGGGCGGCGCGCATGCCGCGGGTGTCGGGGCGGTACTCCTCGGAGCCGAGCAGCGGGTTGAGCCAGATCACCGCCAGGGAGCGGCGGTGGATGTCGCGCATGGTATCGCGCAACAGGTCGATATCGCCGGTGTCCCAGCCGTCGCTCAGCAGGATGACCGCGGTCTGGTGGTCGAGCAGGGCGTCGCCGAAGCCGTCGAGAAACGTCTGCAGGGAGGCGCCGATGCGCGTGCCCCCCGACCACTGCGGCACCTCCCGGGAGAGCGCGGCCAGCACCTCGTCGAGGTCCTCGTTGGCCAGGGTGTCGGTGACCCGCCGCAGGGAGGTGCTGAAGACGAAGGTCTCGACGCGCCGGCAGGCGAGCTGGAAGGCGTAGACGAACTGGATGAGGAAGCTGCTGTAGAGGTCCATCGAGCGGCTGACGTCGCACAGCAGGACCAGCTTCAGGCGCCGGCGGCGGCGCTGCCTGAAGCTGAGATCGACGAGCTCTCCGCCACGGCGGAGATTGCGCCTGAGGGTGCGTCGCAGGTCGAGGCGGCCGCGGCGGGAGCTGTCGCGGTAGCGGCGGTTGAAGCGCCTGGCGAGCATCCGGGCGATGAGGGTGACCAGATGGCCGATCTCGTCGAGCTCGTCGGCGCGGAAGCCGGCGAAGTCGCGACGGGCCATCACCTCGAACGGGCTGTATCCCGGGGCAGGCTCCTCGTCGCCGGTCTTCTTCTCTCCCTTGAGCCAGGCGGTGACCGCTCTCAGCGCCGGCTGCTGCTCCGGTGCGCACGGATTGCGGATCTCCCTGTTTTCCTCCTCTTCCCGCGCCCCCTGCCCCCGCAGAAGCTCGCCGGCGCGGTCCCAGACCTTCCAGTAGGAGTCGAACACGGAGTCGAAGATATCCTGCTCCGGGCGGCTCTTGGCGAGGCAGGTTCTGAGGGCTTCGTAGAAATGCTGCCCGGTTCGGAGGTCGATCCGCTCCAGGGCGAGCAGGGCGTCGGCGGCCTCGGCCGCCCCGGGGCCGGCTCCCTCGCGGCGCAGCAGCCGGCAGAAGCCGACGACGTTGGCGCTCAGCTCTCCACGCAGGGCGAGGTCCTCCAGTCCGGCCGGTCTCCGGCCGTTGGACGGCTTATCCGCCACCGGGGGTCCCCGCAGCGGGCTGCCCCGCCTCCTGGGCCTGCCCCGTTCCGGGAGGGGCCTTGGCGCGGATGCCGAGCTCTTCGAGGAACTCGGGCAGGGTCTGCTGCATCTGGCGCACGTCCGTCCAGTCCTTGAACACCACCCCGAGGGTCTCCTCGACGATCCCGGGGTCGAGGTGGTTGCGGTGCAGGGCGACCAGGGCCTTGGCCCAGTCCAGAGTCTCGGCGACACCGGGCACCTTCTCCAGCTTCTGCCGGCGCACCAGCGCCATGAAGCGGCAGATCTGGTCGGCAAGCTGCGCGTCGAGACCGTCGACCTTGCCGCGCACGATCGCCAGCTCCTTGTCGAACCCGGGGTAGTCGATCCACAGGTAGAGGCAGCGCCGGCGGATGGCGTCGGACAGCTCGCGCGTTCGATTGGAGGTGATGACCACGTGCGGGATGTGGGTCGCGGCGATGGTGCCGACCTCGGGGATCGAGATCTGCCAGTCGGACAGCACTTCGAGCAGGAACGACTCGAACTCCTCGTCGGCGCGGTCGAGCTCGTCTATCAGCAGCACCGGCGGCCGGTGGTGGGTGATCGCCTCGAGCAGGGGCCGCTTGAGCAGGAAGGCCTCGCCGAAGATGTGGGACTGGCGCTCGTCGAGGCTGCGCTCCCCCCCTTCCTCCAGGCGGATCTGCAACAATTGGCGCTGGTAGTTCCACTCGTACAGGGCAGTGCTGGTGTCGAGGCCCTCGTAGCACTGCAGACGGATCAGGTCGGTGTCGAGGGCGCGCGCCATCACCTTGGCGATCTCGGTCTTCCCGACCCCTGCCGGCCCCTCGACCAGGAGCGGCTTGTTCAGGGTTCGCGCCAAGTGAAGGGACATGGCGATGGCGGGGTCGGCGACGTACTGCTGCTCGCGCAGCATCTTCTCGAGGCGCTCGGTTTCGGGATTCGCCATCGGCTTTCGTCGGCAGGTGGGGAAACCGGGATGGACGGGGATTCGTCGCAGCGGAACGGCCGCCGCCCGATTTGACGGGATGCGCCAGGTTCCCCCTTGACGGGCACCTAATATGCCCCCCTCCGGGTGGGGTCGCAAACGGATTGCCGCCCCGGGGGCAGTCCGTATATTCCTGTCCTTTCTCAACTTAGCAGCCCGGACGGTTCTTTCGACGGGTACCCGGAAGGTCACCAAAACGATGAGCCACCCGCGGGAAAATCACCGCTTCAACGGCGCAGCTGGCCGGTTCGCGGCGCCCTGTTCTCGACCTGCTGTTCATCCCTTTTCTACTGCATGAGCTCGCACCCCCACCGCGCCACGGCCCACGATCTCTTCGGCCGCCCCCTCGAAAGTCTCCGCCTCTCCGTCATCGACCGCTGCGACTTGCGCTGCGCCTACTGCATGCCGGAGGAGGATTACACCTGGCTGCCGAAAGAGGACATCCTCTCCTTCGACGAGATCGAGCGCACCGTCGACGTCTTCGGGGAGCTCGGGGTGCACAAGGTTCGCCTCACCGGCGGGGAACCGCTGCTGCGCGGCGGCCTCGTCGATCTCGTCGCCCGGCTGGCCCGGCGCCCCGCGGTCGAGGACCTGGCAATGACGACGAACGCGACGCAGCTGGCCAAATGGGCCGAGCCGCTGCACGAGGCAGGGTTGAGCCGGGTAACGGTGAGTCTCGACACCCTCAATCCCGCCCGCTTCGAAACCCTGACCAGGCGGGTGGTCCTGGACCGCGTTCTCACCGGCATCCGCGAGGCCGCCCGCGTCGCCTTCTCCGACATCAAGATCAACACCGTCATCATGCGGAGGTTCAACGACGACGAGCTCGTCGACCTGATCGAGTTCGGCAAGGAGGTAGGTGCCGAGGTCCGCTTCATCGAGTATATGGATGTCGGCGGGGCGACCCTCTGGTCGATGGAGCGGGTCTTCTCGAAGGCGGACATCCTCGCGCGGTTGGAGGGGCACTACGGCGCCATCGAGGCCGCCCCGGGCCGGGGAGCGGCCCCGGCGGAGCGTTTCCTCCTGCCCGACGGCACATGTTTCGGCATCATCGCCTCCACCACCGAGCCGTTCTGCGCCACCTGCGACCGCAGCCGGGTTACCGCGGACGGCATGTGGTACCTCTGCCTGTACGCCAACGAGGGGTACAACCTGCGCGAGTGGCTGCGGGACGGGCTGACGCACCGGGATCTGGTCGCGCGGATCCGCCGTGTCTGGGAGGGCCGCAGGGACCGCGGCGCCGAGGAGCGGCTGAACGAGCCGACGCGGGGGGCGCTCTACCACGTCGAAGAGCTGAAGGTCGATCCGCATCGCGAGATGCACACCCGGGGTGGATGATGCCGGCGCTCTTTGAGGCGTTGGGGACTGTCGGGGTGCGACGCGCCTCGGATGGCCGTTCGCCTCACGGCGAACGGCACGGATTCGGACCGATGACGGCGCTCTTTGAGGCGTGGGAAACACCAGTGTGCGACGCGCCCCGAAGCCCTCTCGGAGACGGGATTTCCAGTGCAGGCCGGGCCTGGGAATGCCCGGCGACATGAAGGCCGCTCCCCGGGCGACGGCCATCCGCCGCTGATCTGTCAGAAGATGGAATACTCAGAAGCCAGGAAATTCCTCGATACCCTGCCCGACTGGGAACGGGGGCGCCCTCCTGCCGGTCCCCTGCACCACTACCTCCCCCGCACCCGGGCGCTGCTGCGGCGGCTTGGGGATCCGCAGAACGGCTTCCGTTCGATAATCGTCGGTGGAACCAACGGCAAGGGCACGGTTGCCAGCCTCCTCGAGGCCCTGCTGCGCGGCGACGGCAGGATCGGGCTCTACACCTCCCCCCACCTGCACAGCCAGCGGGAGCGCATCCAGGTAGACGGGCTGCTGCTGGGGCCGGACGACTGGGCCGACGCGGTGACCTTCCTGTACGACGCGACCCGCCGCTTCGACGAGGAGGGATTCGGCGGCTTCTCGAAATTCGAGGCGCTCACCGCGCTCGCCGCGCACCTGTTCTCGGCCGCAGGGGTCGATTACGCGCTTTTCGAGGTCGGTCTCGGGGGGCGCTACGACGCCACCAACGCCTGGGATCACGAGCTCTCGGTGCTGACCAGCATCGCCGTCGACCACGCCGACGTCCTGGGGGAGGACGTCCTGGAGATCACCGCGGACAAGCTCTGCATCACGCGGCCGGGGCGGCCCCTGTTCACCACCGATGCCCACGAGGCCGGGGTCGCCGAGCGGATTCGCAACCACTGCCAGTCCGCGAGTGTTCCTCTCTACACAGCGGTCCCGGGTGGTGTGACCCGCGCCGAGTCCTCGGGCTGCGGCCCCGGGGGGCCGTACCCGGCCTGCCCCCGGTCGGAGGGCAGCAGGCCAGGCACGTACCCGGCCAACGCGCGTCTGGCACTGGCCGCGGCCGCCTTCCTGCTGGGGGACCGCCTCGTCCCCGCGGATGCGGAAGCGACGATCGCCCGGCACCAGTGGCCGGGCCGCTTCGAGGCGGTCGAGCGCGACGGGAAGCCGCTGGTCCTGCTTGACGGCGCTCACAACCGGGCGGCCGCGGCAGGCCTCTCCGCGGACCTTCGGGCCCTGCATCCGAAGTGGCGCTTCGTCGTCGGCGTCGGGAGCGGCCACGACGCCGGCGCCATCCTCGACTGCCTGGCACCGCTGGCCGGGCAGGTGATCGCCACCTCCTCCGGCCACCCCAAGGCCCTGCCGCCCGAAGATCTGCTGAACCACCTCCCCGCAGAAGTCCCCGCAACCGTCGAGCCCTTGGCCAGGGCCCTCGAGGTCGCCGCCTCGGGCAAGCTGCCGGTCTGCGTCACCGGATCGCTGGCCCTGGTCGCGCGCGCGCGCGAGCATTTCCGGCTCCCGTGCGAAACCGAGGGAATCAGCGAAGATGTCGCCCTGGAAAGCCTCGAGTGCGTCGAAATCGCCTGCCGCGCCCGCAGCCTCCGGTGCGAGAGAGTCTCCGACAACGACAACCTCCTGCGGGTCGACGGGGCGGGAGGGCCGTTCTATTTCCTGCGCAACCGCCACCCGTTCAACGACTACGCCGCCGCCAGGCTCGCAGAGGACAAGGGCTACCAGTACGAGCTGTTCGCCGCCGCCGGCCTGCCGGTCCCCTGCTCGATGCAGGTGTTCAACCCGTACGCCGACGACCGCTTCCACCGCTACAAGACCCACGGCAGCGTCGAAGAGATGCTCGACGACCTCGGAGAGCGCATGCAGTATCCCCTGCTCATCAAGAAGCCGCGGGCCTCCGTGTCCCAGGGAGTCTACCTCGAGCGCTGTCGCGAGGGGGCCGCGAGGCGCCTGGAGAACCTGTTCACCGGCGGAGGTTTTCTCGACAACAGCCTGCTGATCCAGGCTTTCGTCGAGGGAGTGGAGTACCGCATCGTCGCCAGCGAAGCGGAGCTACTGCTCGCCTACGAGAAAACCAGCGACGAGGTCGGAGGCGGTCTCAACCCCCTGCATCACGCCAGCGGGCGCGCCGTCAGGGTCGGGGACGGGCCGCTGCTTGCAGCGATGACCGAGCTCACCCGGCGCGTCGCCGCGGTGATCCGGCTCGGGTTCTACGCCATCGACGTCATCGATGGCCCCGGGGGCCTGCGCATCCTCGAGCTCAACCCCAACCCGTTCTGCTTCTTCTACAACCGCAGCAACGGCCGCGGCGACTTCGTCGCCATCTACCAACACCTCCTCGACAAATACCTGCTTCGGACATGAACAAAAAGCGCGATATCGAGACCGACCTCATCCATTCAGGAGAGGGGGAAAAGATCGAAGGCTCGGTGGTGCTGCCGGTGTTTCAGAGCGCCACCTACCTGTCGGGCGGGGAAACGGCGTACGAGGAGATCCGTTATCTGCGCCTCAACAACAGCCCCAATCACCGCGTCCTTCACGACAAGCTCGCCGCGGTCTGCAGCGGCGAGGCCGCAATCGTCACCTCTTCGGGGATGGCGGCGATCGCCGCCACCTTGATGGGACTGCTGAAGGCGGGAGACCGCCTGCTGGCGCAGAGCTGCCTGTACGGGGGCACCCACAGCCTGTTCACCGGCGACCTCCCCGACTTCGGGCTGCAGGCGGATTTCATCGACTGCAACCGCCCCGACTCCTGGGATGAGGCGGCGACCCGACGAACGCGCGCCATCTACCTCGAGACCATGACCAACCCGCTGCTGGAAGTGGCCGATCTCGAAGCGGTGGTGGCGTTCGCACGCGAGCGCGGCCTGATCTCCATCATCGACAACACCTTCGGAACCCCGGTCAACTTCCGGCCGCTGCAACTGGGGTTCGACGTCGAGATTCACAGCGCCACCAAGTATCTCAACGGCCACTCCGACATCGTCGCCGGCTGCGTCGTCGCCGGCGGGGAGCTGATCTCCCGGATCGGGCGCCGGCTCAACCATCTCGGCGCCACCCTCGATCCGCACGCCTGTTTTCTGCTGCACCGGGGATTGAAGACGATGGCGCTACGGGTACGGCACCAGAACGCCTCTGCGTTGGCCCTTTCCGGGATGCTCGAACGCTACGAGGCGGTGACGCAGGTGAACTACCCCGGGCTGGTGTCGCATGCCCAGCACGAGCGCGCCGCGCGGCTGTTCTCCGGCTGCGGCGGGGTCCTGAGCTTCGAGCTTAAGGGGGGAAGGCCCGCAGCGGAGAAACTGCTGGAGCGGCTGCGGATTCCGGCATTCGCCCCCAGCCTCGGAGGTGTCGAGACCCTGATCACGCGGCCGGAAGCGACTTCGCACGCAGGCCTGTCGGAAGCGGAACGGCAGACCCTGGGAATCCGCAGCGGCCTGGTCCGGGTGGCGGTCGGCATTGAGTCCGCGGCCGACCTGATCGCCGATTTCGAGCAGGGTCTGACGGGGCTTCAGGAGTTTCCGCCCGGCTCCTCAGGCGCCGCCGTTTCCCCGGAGGGACTTTCCTCGCCCCCGGCCTGAAGGCCGCGGTCGGACGGCAGAAAGAGGGCGAAAACCGCGGTCGCGACCGGCAGGACGGCGAGCAGGGTCAGGGCCGATTCGACCCCGAGCCGTTCGGCGAGGTAGCCGATCGGTGCCAGCGTCAGTCCCGCGATCCCCCAGCTGAACCCCAGGGGAAGACTCGAGGCCAGCCCGGAGCTCTTCGGCACCAGTTCCTGGGCCATGGCGACCAGCAGCGAGTTGGAGGCCATCACCATGGCGCCGCCGATCGCCAGCATTCCGTAGGCGACGAGGCCGTCGCTGTGGAGATAGCCGTAGAGGGAGGGAGCCGCGGCAAGGATCGATCCCCAGATCAGCGGCTTTCTGTCGAGGCGGTCCCCGAGATAGCCGAACAGCAACGCCCCGGCGACCCCTGCGAGGTTGTACAGCGACAGCGGTATTCCTCCTGCGACGAGGTCGAGCCCGCGCGCCTCCGACAGCACCGGGAGGTAGAACCCGAAGCCCAGCCCGGTGACCGAGCGCAGGATGACGACGACCGTCATCAGCAGCAGGATCCGCTTCCTGCCCTGCAGGCTGGCGCGTAGCGAGGTCCGCTGTCCGTGGACCACATGGGGGTTGTCGAGCGGCACGAAACGCCAGATCAGCAGGACGAGCAGGAGCCCGGGAAGGCCTGCCGCGGGCAGCCACTCCAGGCCGATCTCGGTGGCGTACCAGGGGACCCAGAGCGGCGAGAAGCCGAGGCCGAGGGTGCCGCCGAACACGAACAGGGCGATGCCGAAGGAACGCCTGTGGCCGCTCAACTCACCGGCGAGCGAGAACACCTGGGGGTGGAAAGCGGCCACTCCGAGGCCGCCGAGGCAGAGCACGACCAGCAGCGTCGCGTAGTTGGGGGCGATGCCGAGCAGCGGGGCGAACAGGCTGGCCATGAGCAGACCGGCCAGCACGAGGTAGCGCCGGCGCATGCCGTCCGCCCACACCCCGAGCAGCGGCTGCGACAGGCTACACAGCGAGGTGATGGTTCCGAGAAAGCCTGCCGAGGTCAGGGAAATCCCGAGCCGGCCGATTACGAGCGGCAGCACCGGTGCCAGCATCTGGGCGTACGAGTCGACGCAGAAATGCCCGACAGCGATGAGGAAGAGCATGCCCTTGCGCACGAGCGTTCTCCGAGTCAGGCCGCGGCCGGGTGCAGCTTCCGGTCAAGCTGCCGGCAGAGCCGGTACAGGCATGCTGTCCCGGCCAGGGAGAGCGCCGCCCCGGTGAAAAACGGCAGCCCGGCATCGATCTCCACCAGCAGGCCGCCCGCCAGGCCGCCGAGCGCCATCGCCGCGCTCCAGGCGAGGTGGCCGAGTCCCACGAGCCGGTTCTTTTCCGCGGCCGGGGCCACTTCGTCGATCAACCCCGGGACCAGCACAGAGACCGCCCAGGCGGTCGCGGCCAACCCCGTGCCGAACAGGAACAGCCCGGTCAGGGAATCGGCCCGGAACCCCAGGCAGAGCGCGCAGGCGGGGACGCCGGCAGCCGCGACCAGCAGCGGCCGGGTGCGTCCATAGCGGTCCCGCACCCAACCGGCGGCCACTTGGCAGACACCTGCGGCGGCCAGTGAGACCGCCCCGTACCAGGCCGCAACCGCAGCGCTGCCACTGACGCGAAACACCAGCAGCGGCAGCACCAGTATCGCCATGCCCCAGAACGAGGTGATGCCCAGGCGCATGCCGACGAGGAGGTGGACCTCGCGCTGCCGCAGCAACGGGCGGTAGGCTCGCCACAGCGACAGCTTCTCCGGCCCCCGGGAGGCCGCCGCCCGTCCGGCGATATCGGGGAGCAGCAGCACAGCGGCGAGGACCACGGCGGTCGCTCCGACCGCCATGGCCGCGCCGATCTGCTGAAAGCTCCACAGCGGTTTCAGCAGGCCGGTGCAGAGGCTTCCCGCGGAGCTGCCGAGGGTGTAGGTGAGGAAGAACAGGGCCCCTCCGAGACCGAGTCGTTGCGGTCCGGCGGTGGCGATGAGGTAGCTCTGGCCCGCGGCGCTCATCGGTCCGGCGGCGATTCCGGCGAGCATCACGAAGAAGGTCAGGAAGCGGAAGTCGGTGCTCTGGAAAGCGAGGCCCGCGGCGATCGATCCGGCCAGTCCGACAAGCAGCATCGGCTTCAGCCCGAACAGGTCGCACAGACGGCCTCCGACCACGGCGAAGACGCCGCCCAGCGCGAACATCAGGGTGCGCAGGTATCCGGTGAACAGCGGTCTCGCGCCGACGTCGGCATCGACGTAGACCGGCAGCAGGGTGGCGAAGGGAGCGGCGGTGAAGTGGCTGAAAAAGGAAACGGCGCAGAGGACGGCGAATGCCCGGCTCCCGAGTCCGGGTGCGGTCGGCGGGGCCGAGCCGCGCACGTCCTGATCCGTCACTGTCTCATCGGCAGGTCTTCGGGCGCGGCGGATGTGAACGCCGCAGCCTCTACTTCTTGCTGTCGCCGACGTTGTTGCGCAGCACGCCGATACGCGAGATCTCGATCTCGACCCGGTCCCCGTCGCTCAGGAAGGAGCCGGTGGTGGCGCCGACGCCGGAGATCGTGCCCGTACTGATGATGTCGCCCGGCTCTAGCGTGATGATCGCCGAGATGTACTCGACGATGCTCGCCACCGGGTACAGCATCTGGCCGGTGTTGTTGAACTGCTTGCGCAGGCCGTTGACGTAGGTGCTGATGTTGAGATCCTGGGGGTTTGTGATCTCGTCGGAGGTCACCATCCAGGGCCCCTGAGGGGCGAAGGTGTCGAGCCACTTGCCGTTGAGCCAGTCGAACCACTCGTCCTTGGGGCGGCTTTTGGTGCGCTTCTTGATCAGCAGACTGCGCTCCGACACGTCGTTCATGACCGTGTAGCCGGCGACGTGCTTGAGCGCATCGGCGGCTTTCACCCCCTTGGCGCGGCGGCCGATAACCACGGCGAGCTCCCCCTCCCAGTCGATGGACTGGGCAACCGGCGGTATGCGGATGGTGTCGCCCGGACCGATGACGGTGGTCGTGGGCGGTTTCATGAATACGCGGGGGGTCTCCTTGTCCTGCAGGGCCATCTTGCCGCCCCCCTCTTCGATGTGGTCCTGGTAGTTGCCGGCGAGACAGAACAGCTTGCGCGGGTTGGGAACCGGGGCCTTGAGGCGCACCCGCGTCACAGGCAGGGTTGTTTCACCGTCCGCTTTCGGCGGATCGCCGAGGTTATCTTCCACCGCTTTCACCGCCTTGCGGGCCGCGGCAAGGCCCCTTGCCCCTGCTCCGAGCAGCGACAGCATGCTGTCGAAACAACCCACGGGCTGGCGCTTCTCCTGCCGCGCCAGGGCGCGGTCGGCAGCATCGAGGGGGACGACGATCTTGTCCTGGGCGATGACGGCGCCGACGTACTCTTCCTTCTTGGAGGTGTATGTGATCAGCTTCATGCGGGCCTTCCCCTTACTATAATTGATGGTGAACGGAAAGTTGTTTTTCTCATCATGCCCGCGGCCTGCGGGCAATCATTCCCGAGAGCGCCCATGACGACCGAAGCGGAATTCTACGCCCACCCGACCGCGGTGGTCGACCAACCGTGCGAAATCGGAAGCGGAACCAGGATCTGGCATTTCAGCCACGTCATGGCCGGCGCGCGCGTAGGCGAAAACTGCATTCTCGGCCAGAACGTCTATGTCGACCGCGAGGTGCGAATCGGCAGGAGCTGCAAGATCCAGAACAACGTTTCGGTCTTCAAAGGGGTGTTGCTGGAAGACTGCGTTTTCTGTGGTCCGTCCGTGACGTTTACCAATGTAATCAATCCGCGCGCGTTCATCGAGCGCAAGGAGGAATTCAGGCCGACCATCGTCGGCGAGGGAGCCACACTCGGGGCCAACGCCACGATCGTGTGCGGTTTGGCGATCGGCCGCTACGCCCTCGTAGGGGCCGGGTCCGTCGTCATTCGGGACGTTTCCGCCCATGCCCTGGTCGTTGGGGTACCGGCGCGCCAGGTGGGCTGGGTCTGCCGCTGCGGCGTGACCTTGCCCCAAGGTGGGGAACCTGCCTGTCAAGCGTGCGGAAACCGCTACCGGATGAACGGGGACCTGATCGAACCGGTCCAGTAGGCGGGGCCATGACGGATCCCGCGCGCTCCTTTTCCCGAACCTTACCCGGAATCCCGCACCCGGGGAGCCCGTCCCGATCCTCGCAGGCAGGGCCCCTTGGTGCGGATCCAAACGCCCTGCCCACTTCACCGCGGCTGCGTCAGTCCGTCGGGTACGATAGCGGCATCGTCGGTTCCCGCTCCTGGTGGCGGGTGCGCCCGCGGATCTCCATGGCGTGATATTCCTCAATGAAGGCCGCCAGGTTCCGGCTCGCCTCCTCGAACACGATCCTGCCTTTCTCCGCGGTCGCTTTCTCCGCCTCCCCCATCACGCCGCTGTCCGAGTACTGGCTCGTCCACTGGATCAGTCCCATCGGCCCGGCGCTGAACAGGTCGGTCCAGACGAACTTCGAGCCGAGCTGGTTGGTCCTGGCGATTTCGCTCCTGATTTTCTCCTTGCGAACGCTCTCCGGCGACAGGTACAGCAACATCGAGGTCTCGAGCTCGCAGGCGTGCGAGCAACCCCCGGGGAATACGCTCTCCCTCCATTCCTTGTCGAAATCGGGATTCACCCGCAACAGCTGCCACCAGCTGCAAAAGACGCAGCTCGCGTCGGTCTCGACGTGCACGCGCCGCGACACCATGTCGACGAGGTTGTGGTTCGAGCCGTGCCCGTTGACGAGGATCATCTTCTTGAAGCCGTGGTAGGCGAGCGACTTGCAGATGTCGAGGACGTACTGGATGAAGTGCTCGAAGTGGATGTTGAGGGAGCCGGGAAAATCCATGACGTGGTGGACGTACCCGTAGGTGACCGGCGGCAGCACCAGGCTCAATTCCGGTTTCAGTCGCGCCGCTTCCGCGGCGACGGAGTGGGCGCAGAGGTGGTCGACCTTCAGCGGCAGGTGGTGCCCGTGCTGTTCCACGGATCCGGTGGCGAGGATGGGGATCTTGCCCATCGCCACGGCCTCGTTCACTTCCGGCCAGGTCAGCTCGTCGAACTGGTAGATCTCCTTCACCGATGGCATGCGGGTTCTCCTGTGTTCGGGTGGAGGGGGGGGAGGTACCGGGCAGACCGCTTCGTCCCCTTGGAAGGGGACGCTCGAAGCGCTTCGGCCCCGGTCGAGTTCAGCAGCCCGTGGAACAAGCCCATCCGGGCTGTGGCTTGCAGAGCAACTCTACCAACGGACAGTCAGGCCGATGCCGCCCAGTCGACATCGATTTCGTAGGCGAGGGGGTCGCGGACTCCGTTGGCGCGGAACGCCGCTATGCGCTCGCTGCAGGCGTCGCAGCGGCCGCACGCCGGCCGCCGGCCGGTGTAGCAGGTGTGGGTAAGCTCGAACGGGACCTGCAGGCGCCGCCCCTCGGCGACCACCCCGGCCTTCCACCTGTCGATCAACGGCGTGTGGATGCGGTAGCTGCCCTCCTCGGCGGCACCCAGCCCCAAAGTCTCCTCGACGCTGTCGTAAAACTGGCGGCGGCAATCGCGGTAGGCCTCGTAGTCGTCGCGCACCGCGGCGATGAAAAGTTCGCGAATTCCGCGGCCCCCCGCGTACGCGGCGCAGGCGGCGATAAACAGCAGGTTGCGGAACGGCACGACGGTGGCGCGCTGGCGCAGCTCGTCGGCGTCGGGCACCTCGAGGGCGCCGTCGGTCAGCGGGTTTCCCCCGAGAGCGGACAGCAGCTCGAGGCCGAGCTCCTCGTGTCGCTCGACTCCGGCCCGGGCAGCGAGCTTGCGGGCGTATTCGAGCTCGACGCGATGGCGCTGGCCGTAGTCGATGGCGACCGTGTGGACCGGCCCCGGCCAGCTGTCGCGCACCTGCCAGAGACAGGTCGCCGAATCCATCCCGCCGCTGAGCAGGACGGCGCAGGGAGCGGTCACGGCGCCTGCCGGGAGCGGTGCCGCGGGGAGCGCTGAAACGAGCCCGGGATTCTCAGGGGAAGCGAAAGCGGGCCGCCATGAGCCACCTGTCCATTCGTTGACGGCGCCGTACGGCGGTGATACGTTGGCATATCGATCGCGTATTGGCGGATTGCGACTGTGAACAGGGAAAAGAAAGAGATCAATCCGATCGATTCCACTTTCGGAACGGAGAGCCATTCCTCCGGCAGGCTGCACGCTCTGCGCACCACGCTGATGGCCGGGGTTACGGTGATCGCCCCGTTGTGGATCACCGGCGCCGTGCTGCTGTGGCTGTTCAATGCCGCCGATCGCTTTTCGCGGCCGCTGATCCGGCCTGTGGCGGCCATGTTCGGAGACGCCGACTGGTATTACCGCGGCGTCGGCTTCGTCCTCACCTTCGCCATCGTCTGGGTCGTCGGCCTGATAACACGCAACGTGCTGGGACGCCGGCTGGTGCAGGACGCGCGCGAAGCCCTCGAGCGCCTTCCGGTGGTGCGCACCATCTATTCACCGGTGCGGAAGCTGATGGAGACGATGACCTCTCCCGACAGGGGCGGTTTCAAGCAGGTCATCCTGTTCGAGTATCCCCGCAGGGGGTTGTGGACCCTCGGGTTCGTCGCCGGGGATGTCCCCGGAGAGGGAGGCCTGCAGGCGGCGCACAGCGTGTTCATTCCCACGGCCCCCAACCCCACCACCGGTTTCATGCTTATCATCCCCCTCCGCGAGCTGCGGCTCACCAACCTCACCATCGAAGAGGCCTTCCAGATGATCGTCTCCGCGGGTGCCGCGGTGCCGCTCAAGCTCAGCCTGCCCGCCGACATCGTGTCGCCCGGCGCACCTGCGGTGGAGGCGGACGTCGTTCGCGACGCCGCGGCCGCAGAGCTGAAACCGGATCCCTCTCCGTAGGAGGCTCCGCTTGGCCAACCGTCACGGAGCCCGTCGCCAGCTCAGGTTTTCCTGCCGCGAATCGCCCGGAGCCGGTTTCTTGGCCGGCGCTTATCCAGCTGAAAACCGAAATCTGAACCTTTGGAGTGCTAGGCAGGCGCTACGCTGGCTGGGGAGCGACCTTGCGCAACTCTGGAGCCAGTGCCCCGTATTCGGCGAAGTGCTCGCCGAAGCGGCCGGCGAGTTCGCGCGCCCGGTCGTCGTATGCGTTGGGGTTGCGCCACGTCGACCTGGGGTCGAGCACCCCGGCCGGAACGTTCGGGCACTCTTTCGGCACCTGCAGCCCGAAGATCGGATCGACCCGGCGCGGAACCGCTTCCAGCCGGCCGTCGAGAATCGCCGAGACGATGGCGCGCGTATAGGCGATGCTGATGCGCTCTCCCTCTCCCCAGGTTCCCCCGCTCCAACCAGTGTTGACGAGCCAGCAGCTCGACCCGTGCCGGCTGAGGCGCTCGCCGAGCTGGCGCGCGTACCATGTCGGGTGAAGCACCAGGAACGGCCCTCCGAAACAGGGGGAGAAGGTCGCCGACGGCTCGCTGACGCCGCGCTCGGTTCCGGCCACTTTGGCGGTGTACCCCGAGAGGAAGTGATACATCGCCTGCTCGCCGTTCAGTTTCGACACCGGGGGCAGCACCCCGAAGGCATCGCAGGTGAGCATGACGACGTTGCTCGGATGACCCCCGAGTCCGTCGAGGCTGGCGTTGGGAATGAAATCGAGGGGGTAGCAGGAGCGGGTGTTCTCGGTCTTCGAGTCGTCATCGAGGTCGACCCGGTGCGACTCCGGGTCGAGGACGACGTTTTCCAGGACCGCGCCGAAGCGATTCGACGCCGCGAAGATCTCCGGCTCCTGGTTCTGTCGCAGGCGGATCGCCTTGGCGTAGCAGCCCCCCTCGAAATTGAAAACCCCGCGGTCGCTCCAACCGTGCTCGTCGTCCCCGATGAGCTCGTACCGGGAGTCGGCCGACAGGGTGGTCTTGCCGGTGCCGGACAGCCCGAAGAAAAGCGTTGAGTCTCCCTGCGGGTTCTTGTTGGCTGAGCAATGCATGCTCAGCACGCCCCGCTTCGGGAGGAGGTAGTTCAACAGGGTAAACACCGATTTCTTGAGCTCGCCGGCATAACGGGTGCCGCCGATCAGGATGGTGCGGGCGGCGAAGTTGAGGACGATGAAGACCTCGGATCGCGTGTTGTCCCGCTCCGGCTCGGCGCGCAGGCCGGGGGCGTAGATCAGGTGCCAGTCCGGTTGAAAGGACGGGAGCTGTTCGCGCGGGGGGCGGATGAACATGTTGCGGGCGAACAGGCTGTGCCACGCCAGCTCGGTGACGACGCGCACCGACAGCCGGTAAACGGGGTCCGCGCCTGCGTACAGGTCCTGGACAAAAACATCGCGGCCCTCCAAGTGGCCGGCGACCTGGCCGAGCAGGGAATTGAAATCGCCCGCGTACTCGCGGTTGATGTCCCCCCACCAGATGTCCCCTTCCGAATCGGGGTCGCGGACGATGAACTTGTCCTTGGGGGAGCGCCCCGTGTAGGCGCCGGTCTCGGCGACGATTGCCCCGTCGCGGGAGACCACGGCCTCCCCACGCTTCAGGATTTCCTGGTACAGGCGCGGTGGGCTCAGGTTGCGATGAACCTCACCCAGATTCCCCAAGCCTGAATTCTCAAGCGCCGCCATCTGACTGACCGGTAATAACCATATGTATTTTATGCAGTTGGCCCGCGCCGAGAATAACCAAAAGCAGTCTTTGTGTCAAAACCTCAATAAAGGAAAATCCCACCTTGGTGCCATAATGACATTGAATCGTGCGGATGCAGCATCCGGATCCATGTCATTTCGGCGCATCACGCTTCATTGCCTTGGAGGAAAGCACTGCTTGCAATCAGTTACCGCAATGAAAACAAGGGGATACGGTAGTTCAGCAACCTCTGGCACGGCACTTGCTCAGCCTTGATCGCGCAACAATCGGCTGCAGAAGCCGAACTCACAACCAAAAGGAGGTTCACCATGTTGCCGACCATCTTTCGCCACTCCGTCCCCGGCCCTGCCGGCTTGCGGAGCCCGTTCACAGGGCTCGCATCGCTCCACGAGGAGTTCGACCGCCTCTTCAATGGGGGCGAGACGGACACCGCCCATCTCCCGGCTGTCGACGTCAACTCGAACGAAGAAGGCGCCACCGTAAAGGCGGAGCTTCCGGGTTTCAAGCCCGAAGAAATCGACGTCGCTGTCGATGACGGGGTTCTGACTCTGACCGCCTCGCGTCTGGAAAAGGAGGAGAAGGAAGGGGAAACCTGGTACCGGCGCGAACGGCGCAGCGGCAGGTTCGTCCGCCGCATCAGGCTGCCGTTCGGGGTCGAGGCGGACAAGGTCGAGGCAAATTACCGGGACGGCCTTCTCACCGTCAATCTGCCGCGCGCCGCCGAAGAGCGGGGCCGGAAGATCGAGGTGAAGGCCGCCTGACGGCGTCGCCGCACCGCCCGTTTCAGCCGCGGGGAACCGCAACAGGTTCCCCGCGGTTCCTGTTTGATGAAGTCCTGTCTTTGGCTCACATTTGAACGTTGGAACCGCTTTGAGGAGGAGGACGTCGGCATGCCATTCTTCTTTTTCGACTCCACCATGGTGCTGCTCATTCCCTGCATCCTGCTGGCTTTGTACGCGCAGTGGAAGGTCAGACGCACGTACGGCGAGTTCAGCCAGGTCGCCTCGGCCTCCGGGATCTCGGGCGCGGAGACCGCGCGCCGCCTGCTGCGCGAGAACGGTATCTACGACGTCGCCGTCGAGGAGGTTGACGGGGTGCTGAACGACCACTACGATCCGCGCGACAGGGTGGTCAGGCTGTCGCGCGGCATCTTCCGGGGCCACCACCTCGCCGGACTCGCCGTTGCCGCCCACGAGGTGGGGCACGCCATCCAGCACGCCGGTGGCTACCTGCCGCTCAATCTCCGGCACTCGTTCCTGCCGATCGCCAACATCGGATCGACCGCGGCCTTCCCCCTCTTCATGATCGGCTTCTTCTTCAACCAGAGCGTCCCCTTCCTGATGGACGTGGGCATCGCCCTGTTCGCCGCGGTTCTCGCCTTTCAGGTCATCACCCTCCCGGTCGAATTCAACGCAAGCTCGCGCGCCATGGCGCAGCTCGTGGACGGACGCTACCTGGCCCCCCAGGAAGGGGTCCTGGCCAGGCGCGTCCTCAACGCCGCGGCCCTGACCTACGTCGCCGCCGCCGCCACCTCGCTGATGCACCTCGTGCGGCTGCTGATTCTGCGGGGCGACCGCGACTGACCGACAGCAACCGATCTGAACACGCACACCCACGTACGACCGGTGCTGCCCAATGCCCGGAAGACAACCGGCGAGCCTCCTGGAGTTCCCGCTCCCAAGCGAAAAAACGGGCTCTCCCGGATCGCGGCCCGAAGACACCGCAGGCATTCCGCCGGGACCGGATCTATTCGCGCAGAAGGAAACTGTATGAAGCTTGTGTGGATCGCTGTTGCAGCCGTCGGCTGGGTCGTCTCCCCGGCCGCTGCCGACGTCTCCTACGTCGAGGAGATCGTCAACAAGGGGGTGGGCCCGAAGAAGACGGGGGCCCGCAAGACCACCAACCACGTGTACATCAAGGGACAGCGGCAGCGGGTGCACTCGCTTATCGAGACCTCGAAAAGCGGAGCGGAAGCGCTGCGCCGGCAGGGAGTGACGACCGACGGCAGCACCATCCTTCAGCTCGACCGGGCAAACCTGTTGCAACTCGACCACACCCGAGCAAACTACTCCCGGGAATCGCTTCCCCCGGCCGGCACCTCAGATGAAGCCGGGCCGGGCACCCCTCCTGCGGCCAAGGCGGCCGCTGGCGACCCCGACCGCGAAGTGGAATTCCGCACCCGCACCCTCGACGAAACCAAACGCGTCGCCGGCATCCTCTGCCGCCGGGTCGCCGCGGAGATGAAGGTCCAGCACCTCGATCCGGGAACCAGGAAAGTGCGGCGCCAGAATCGCTACCTGTACCAGGCCTGGGTGGCCGACGACTTCCCCGGATACCGGGATCTCCAGCGGTTTCAGGAACTGCAGGCTCGCAAGACCTCCTATCCATCGCTGATTCGCTCCGGCATCGGGGGAGCCCCGGAAGCGATCACCGACTCCCAAAGCCTGCAGGAGGAGCTCGACGCCCTCGAGGGCTTCCACATGCAGTCCGTCCTCAAAGTCTTCACCAGGCAGGGTGCCAAGAAGGAGAACCAGGTGTTCGAGCTCTTGCGAACGGTGAAGTCCCTTTCCAGCTCGGCCCTTCCCGATTCGCTGTTCGACGTCTCCGGTGGACTGACCCGCACGACCCGGTGATGGCCGCCGGGCGAGCCTTTTCCCGAGTCCGGCAGCCAGGCCGCGGGCATCCAGGCGCCTGATCGATGCGGCGAACCGTCGTCTACGCCGGGGCGGGTGCGCTGGCCGCCCTCCTCCTCCTCTTCCTGCTGACTCCTGCCGGGGTCTACCTCCTGGCCCGGGTCATCGAGCAGGCGGCCCCAAGGCATGGATGGAAGGTGGAGATCGGTTCCACCGGAGGCTCGCTGCTAGGGAAACCCCGCTTTGAAGAGGTTCACGCTGCCGAACGGTCGGGGTCGCCGGCGATTTCCGCCAGGTCGCTGGCCGGCTCGGTCTGGGATCGGGAAATCGTCGTCGATGCGCCGCGAATCGAGATCGACCTGTCGCAGCCGGACTCCGTTTCGACTTCGGAACCGGACCCGGCACCGCCTCCCGTCGTGGCGGCGAAACCCCCGCAGTACTCCCTGCCGCTCGACGACATCCCTTCCGTAACGGTTTCCGCCGCCGAGCTGGTGCTCCGCGACGACAGTCTGCGGGTGCTGGCGAAAGGGATCGATCTCCGTTTCGGAACGACTGTCGACTCCCCGCGGTCCCCCGCCTCCGGCAGGCGGCTGCGGCTCACTGCCCCGGAAATCCAGCTTATCCAAGGGGAAACAAACGTATCCGGGGCGCTCGCGGCCCTGCTTACCGTCGAGGCGGACCGCCTTGTAGCGGACAGCCTGTCCGCCCGCGCAACCGCCGGGAACGCCGGGCTCACCGCGGCCGGAACCGGGACTCTCGGACTGACCGGATCCCTTCCCTTCCATCTGGAAACCGGCTTCGAGGCACACTCTCCAAACCTTCGCGGTGAGGGAGAGATCATCCTGTCCGGATCCCTGGCGGGGCTCGACCTCAAGGTTGCGGCCGCCGCGGCGTTGAGTGATTCCGTCTTCGGCAGCTATACGGCGACAGCCGCGGCACTCCTGACCCAAGAAAGGCTCTTCCTCGACTCCCTCCTCGTCGCGGGAGCGGGGGGCGAGGGCAGGGTGCGCCTCGGCGGAGAGTACACCCACGGCGCCAGGGACAGCCTGCAGGCCAGCCTGGAGATCACCGATCTCGCCATCGCCCCGCTGACCGGGGGAGGGGCCGGGGGCCTGCTTTCCGCCACCCTGGAGGCCGGCGGGCGCCCCGCGTGGGGAGAGCTGGACGCCCGCCTCGACGCCCGGCTCTCCGGGTTGCCGCTGGCGGCAACACACCTCGATTTCACCCTCGAGGCGAACCTCGACGGCCCCGGACTAACCGCGGCGCTTCAATCGACGCTCGGCTCCCTCGCTGCGAAAGGAACGGTCGCCGCCGCGGACCGGTACGACATCGATCTGCTGGGAAGGCTCGACCCCGGCCCCCTGATAGGCGCCTCCATGCCGGCCTCGGTCACCGGGCATCTTTCCCCCGGGAAGCTCGCCGCGGACCTGACCGTAGAGGAGCTGCCCGGACTCGGCCCGGACTTCGGCCCGCTGTCCCTGAGCGCCTCGATTGCGGACTGGCGGCATACTGAGCTGACCCTCTCTTTCGACGGAGGCGGCATGCGCGCCGGTGTCGAAACCGACCTGCAGAGCGGTTCCGTCGACACCCTGCACGCGGCCATCCAGCCAACTCAGCTCAACCGGCTGCTTCCGGACCTGTCCGGCTCGGTCACCGCCGAGCTGGAGGCGGGGTCGTTCGCCTGGGAGGCGGCGCGTCTGGCCGCGACCATCGCCCTGCGGGACGTCGGATACGGCGGCTGGAGCGCCGGGGATATCGACGCCAGCCTGTCCCTCGACGACGGGACCACCCGCGTGCTGTTGCGCGGCCAGGGTCTGGACGCCGAAGCCCGCCTTGAGGGGACCGGCCGTTTTTCCGCGACCGCCCGGCTCGACAGCGCTACCGCGAGCCGCCGCGACCTCACCTCGGACCGGGTGGATTACCTCCTGCTTTCCGGGGACCTGTCCGCCAGCGGCGAGAGAGGGCGGCCGGAGCTGCTCTCCGCGGAGCTGCAGCTCGAGCAGGTCGAGCTGTCGCTCCACGACCAGCTTTTTCAGACCCGGGAGCCGGTTCGCGCCACCCACCGCAGCGGAGTTACCGAGCTCGCCCCTGTTTCTCTGGCTACGCCTGCCGGCACCCTGACCGGCTCCGCCCGCATCTCCGACTCGCTGTCGGCCCGGGCGGCGATCGATTCCGTCCTCCTGACCCTTGCCGACGGCGCCCTTACCGCCCGCGGCGCTCTGGAGCTGCAGCTGCGGGGTACCGCGGAGAGCCCCGAATTGGACGGCGAACTGGAGCTGTCCGATGTCCGCTTGCAACAGCGCCCGCTCGGCAGGCTGCGGGCCGTGGTATCGCACCGCGACAGCACCGTCGCCACTGTCGAGCTGACGCAGCCAGCCGTCAGCGGCCAAACGAAGGCCGGCAGCCTCGCAGTCCGCCTAGCCATGCCGGCAGCGGTCTTGTTGGGGGAGGCTGACGCAGGCCCCGGGCGCGCTCATCTCGGGGTCCGGGCCGGCAGTCTCGACCTGGGACCATTTCTCAGCTACGCCCTCGACGACAGCGTCGGCGGCTCGCTGGGGTTGAGCGGCGCCCTCTCCTTTCCCGCGGACGGCCTGACCTCCGGAATCCCATGGACCAGCCTGTCGGGAAGCGCCCGCCTGAGCCACCTGGAAATCGGGCGGGGTACGCTGCACCTGCAGGCACCAGACGAAGAAGTGGAGTTCCGGTTCGGCGGCGAGGAGCTTCAGAGCATGACCCTGGCGCTTGCCCGCCTCGACGAGGAGAGCGGCCGCTACGACCATCCCGCGGGGGCGGTCTCGGCAGGGCTGCAGTCGGGCAGCGGAAGGCACAGGATCACCCTCGAGCTCGACGGTGTAGACCTGAGGAGCGCGACTGCCTTCGGTGTCGGGGAGTCCGCCCTGCCCGCGGGCACCGTCGATCTCACCGCGGCGCTGACTGATTCTGCGGGCGAACGCTCACTCTCCTGCGCCGCCGAGGCCGCGACCGAGGAGTTCGGCGACCTGACCGCGGATGTCGAGGTTGCCGGCGGCCTCGCCACAGTTCAGGCGCTCTGGTCGACGCCGCTGGCGGACGAGGTGGCCGTAGTCGGCAGCGTTCCGGTGCATCCGCTTACCTGGGAAGCGTCCTGGGAAAGAGCCGAGCTGTCGGCGCGGACCGAGGGCGTCAACCTTTTCATCTTCGTCGACCAGGTGCCGGACCTCGAGTCCCTGGACGGGCTCGTCCGCTTCGACTTGGAGGCGACCCGCCTCGGCTCCGATCCGCAGGTGCACGGGGGAGTGGAGGTCGAGGAGGTCGCCTTCCGGTTCATCGACGTCGATCCGGGCTACGTCTTTCCCCGGGGACGGATCGAGTTCACCGGCGAGCGCGGCGTGCTCACCGATTTCGCCGGCTACCCGTCCAGTGGCGAGGGAGAGGGCAAGCTGAGCGGCCACCTAGAGATTTCCGCGGCCGGGCTCGACTACGACCTCGTCCTGGTGCTCGACAGCCTGCCGTACGAGTACGACGATGTCTTCTCGGTGCCGGCGGCCAAAGGCCGGCTGCGGTTCCGCAGCCTGGAAAACGGATCGTTGTTCGAAGGAGAGCTGCGACTCGACCAGGGCATCGCCGAGCCACCCCTCGTCGACCTGACGGGGCCTCCCCTGCCGCCTCCGCCGTCCGCCCTGCAGGACCCCTTCCTCGAAACCGTCCACCTCGACCTGCAGGTGGACGTGCGGGAAATGGCGGTGCGCAACGAGCTCACCGATCTCCTTCTCGAGGGCTCGGGGCGCGTGTACGGAACTTTCTACAAGCCCCGCATTCAGGGTGAGATGTTCGTGCAAAAAGAGGGAACGATAATCGCCCTGAACAACGAGTTCGTCTTCAAGAGGGGGCGCATCATCCTCGATCGCCTGGTGCCGACCTACTCCATCCTCGACCTCGCCTACGACCCGCTACTGCTCGACCCGGAGCTCGACCTCGAGGCGGAAGCCCAGGTCCTCGACATGGCCGACAACGAGGAGCGCACGGTGACCATGTCGCTGCAGGGGTCGACCTTGCGCGCCAACCCCGTCTTCAACTCAGGCGACCTCGAAGACAGCCAGGTGATCTTTCTGCTCGCCTTCGGCACCTCGGAGACGGAAGGGGTCGCCGAACGCGACGTCTTCCGCGCTGCCGGAACCGCGGTCGGCCAGCTGCTGCTCGGAGGCCAGCTGCAGCGGATCGGCCTCGACGAATTCCAGCTGCTGCCTTCCGGAACGGTGCTGGGAACCTCCGGGGAGCCGGCCCTGCGCATCGGCAAGCACTTCAAGTGGCCCCTGCCCCTTTGGGTGCGCTACGAGGCGATCACGCACGACCCCTCCATAGGCGAGGCGCAGCTCGAGTACCAGCTGGCGGGATTCATGACCCTGCGGGCCAAGGCCCACTCCGAGTACGAGCTCTACGGCGTCGGTCTCGGGTTGAAGAAGCAGTTCTGATGCCGCTCCGCCTCCTCGCTGTCGCCCTTGCCCTGATCGGGTCTCTTCCGGCCGACGCCGCCAGGCGGGAGGTCGATCTGCGCGACCTCGACGGCCAGAATGTCGAGGTGAAGCGGATCCGCTTCGTGCACCCGCAGGGCAAACCGTTCGGCAATCCATACTTGCGCACGGCCATGAGGACGCGTGCAGGGGAGCCGTTCCGGCGTCGCTATTTCCGCGACGATCTCGCCGAACTGGAGAATCTGTACCGCGGGATCGGGTACCTCGATGTCGACATCGCCCGCAAGGAATACCTCCTCGACGAGAAGGACCGCCTGCACATCCGGCTGTGGATCGAAAGCGGCAGGCGCTGGAAGCTCGAGGAGGTGGGGGTGTCGATGGAGGAGACGCACGGGGCGCTGGAAGAGGACCTCGTCCGCACGCTGCGCTCGCGTGCGGGAGGGTTCTTCGAGTACAAAACCGTCATCGAGGACGAGCGCGCCCTGCTGGCGCTGCTGAACAACAGGGGATACGCCCATGCCGAGGTGCGCAACCGCACCGAGCTCGACGCGCAAGGCAAGCTCGCCCGCGTCACCTACGACGTGGCCCCGGGCAGGCGCATGTACTTCGGCGAAATCAGCATTCGCGAGCGCACCGGGGGAAAACCGCTGCACACCCGCTCCCGGCTCGTGCGCGGCCAGCTGACCTTCCGCAAGGGCCAGCTGTTCGATCCCCATCAGCTTCGCCTCTCGCGCAACAACCTGTCGCGGACCGACCTGTTCCGCTCGGTGACCCTGTCGACCCCGGCGGTCGCTCCCGGCGACAGCCTGCAGCCGATCGAGATCTCGCTGCAGGAGCGCAAGTTCATCCACCTCGAGGCCCTCGCATTCTTCAACAACACCGAGCCTGGGGCGGAGACCCGGCTCGAGCACGCCAACTGGCTCGGGAGGGGGACCCGCCTAGGTCTGGCGGGAAGCCTCGGGCGTCCGGAACAGGGCGCCAAGTTCGATATCACCGAGCGCGACGTCTTCGAGTCTGGAGCCGATCTGACGGTGACGGCCAGTCTCACCGACGAGTGGGGTAGAACCAAGGTGTACGCCGATCCCGATGACTCGACGCAGTTCGCGCTGCTGACCTCCAACGATTCGATCCTCAACGGACTGCTGCTGTTGGTCGGCCCCACGGACGTGGCACAATACATCGGGGCCTCGGAGTACGACTACCGGTCGATCGAGCGGCTCCTGCAGTTCAAAAGCACCCTGGCGAAACAGTGGGAGCCGGCCGATGCGGCGCGATATCTCGCCCGCACCGAGCTGAACTGGACGCAGTCGCGGAATCAGCCCGTGCCGGACGGCAATATCGACTACTCACCCGGAAACAACGATCCCAGCGGTTCCGGCGTTTCCGGACCTGGCTCAACCGATGCAGGCGAGGACGATCTTTCTGGTGACGACGAGTTCTTTGGCGACGACAACCCATTCGGGGACGAAGATGCTTCCGGCGACGAAGGCGATTCCGGGGGAGAGTGCGCCCTAGGTGACCTCGACTACGCCTGCGGCTCAGTCCCCATCGACAGCACCTGGCACCGCCTGCTGACCGACGAGGCCAACACCCTCAACCTGGAATTCACCTTCAACCGCGATTCCCGGGACAACCCGATCTCCCCCTCGAGCGGGACGCTGCTCCACACCAGGGGCCTGTACGCGGTCGAGTTGGGCAGGAAGCCGACGCGCGTCCTCGATGGGGAGGTGGTGTGGCGCTATTACCTGCGTCTCCACCCCAATTTCGTATGGGCGCAGCAATTCCGCGGGCTTCTGACCGCCTCTCTCAGAAAGAACCGCGACCTCCCGAAAAATTACTGGATCAAGCTCGGCGGCGAAGGCAGCGTCCGCGGGGTCGGCCGCGAACGCATCCAGCCGACAGGGGGCGGGCGCGCCGGCGCCAACGTGCGCAGCGAACTGCGCATCAACGCCGGCGAGTTCGGGTTCGTCGTCTTCTGGGACCGGGCAGGGGTCTGGCGCCACGCCCCCGACGCCCGGTGGACGCGCATGGTGGACGGGTACGGCCTCGGGTTCCGCTACGAGCGCGGCATTCCTTTTCGCTTCGACGTCGGCTGGAGCAGAGACCCGGACAACCGTATCCGCAACCGCAGCCTCTACTTCTCCATCGGGCAGGCGTTCTGAAGGCGGAATTTTTTGCGGTGTGCGCCGGCAGCGGTATATTGGGAAGACCGCGCTGCGATGTTCAGCGTGCGCAACGAGTCTCTCAAACCCGGGGGCGACATGGCTTCGACGGGGGCAGAGAGGTCGAGACAGCGTGCCGAGGTCCCCGACACCTCGTAAATCCCGGGAACAACTTCAAGCGCCGACGATAACTCGTACGCTTTGGCTGCCTGAAAAGGCTGCCCGTGGGGGCCGGTGTAGCCTGCGACGCCGGCCCCTGCGACAAAAAAGCAGGATAGCGGACGCGCTTTCGTTCACGGGCCGTTCGTGAAATCTGGTGAACTGGCCCCCGGCGGATCCTGTCAGCCGGAGCCGCAAGGGGCGAGAATCAAACGCTGACTACGCACGTAGTGGTCTCGGAGGAACTGCTTTCGGACGCGGGTTCGATTCCCGCCGCCTCCACCAAATAATCCCTGCAACCTGTTGATTATACTGAGATTATACAGGTTGCAGGGATTGTTTTATCCCTACTGTTATCACAATGGGGTGGGCTATGATACGGGCTTTGCCCTTACAAGCTGTTGTCGCTGTTCAGCTTGTTCTCAGCCGCCTCGCCCGGCCCCAAGCTGATCCGACTTTTCACCCGCGATCAGCCCCGAAGTAACCAGCCCCTCTTCACATCCTGCCCGCCGGCGATCAGCTCCTGAAACCGCCCTGGCGCGGAGCCGTTTCCCCACCTTCTTGGTGGTTTTCATTTCTGCCTCCTTGATTTACTATCACGCAGGGCCAAGAAAACCGTTGGCCTCGCATTTTGGGGTAGGCCGTTCCCAATCGGAGAGCAGGTCCTTGAAGCTCGAAGAACTCCAGCCCAACGCTGCCGTGCGCGGCATTCTCCCGAACGGCACGGTCGAGGTCGTAAGCGTGCAGTGGCACGGCTCCGAGGCGCTGACGCTGATCTACCGCCCGCCCTCGGGCGGGATCGCCGAGGAGATCCTCTACCGCCACGACGAAGCCCGCCTCGAAGTCGTCGAGCAGGGACGCCCCTGGAGCTTCGACGGCGACGGCTCCGCGTACCGTCTCGTATCCGAGGCGCGCCGCATTCGCCTCGCCCACCTGTTCGATCCCGTCCTCGCGGTGCACACCTCCCTGGTGGAGCCGCTGCCGCACCAGATCACCGCCGTGTACGAGGCCATGCTGCCGCGGCAGCCGCTGCGCTTCCTGCTCGCCGACGATCCCGGCGCCGGCAAGACGGCAGTAGTCCAGTTAATTGGTGGCAAGGCCTAACCCAAGACTTCCCACCAAAACCACCCTCGAATCATACCCAGGAGACAGAGCATGACCGATGATAATTGGCCAAATGAACCCCTTAGTCGGAAAGCTGTATTTGTACTGAACCAACAAGACATCGATGCTTTACAATACGAAGAAGGCGGAGCGGATCTCCTACTCAATGAAGAAGTGTACATTCTTCCTTTTTCAATAAAGGAATCCAATCCCGTAGTACAAAATTTAATTGATAAAGGACTTGTAAAGCCAGGTTCTGTACTGATTCAAAGCCCTTTCGATACGGACAGGTATGCTTCTTCCACAGAAGCGGTTAAACGATTTGGGATAGATAAACATCTGCACTTTTTGACCCTATGTAAGGCTTTAGGTGCGCGTAGGATTACAATAAATGAGATAAAGCGAAAACGTACCGAAGGTAAAAAAACGGCTCGTCAGTAGAATTCGTGGGTGAATTGTGGCTCGGGTAAATCGCCGAGCTGATGGAATGAAGCGATTTGGAGTGCCTTGAAGGTGCGGCATCCGAATGCTTTTCTCCCTGTCAGATTCCATTTCAGGCTCAAGCCCTCGACCATGCCGTTGTTGAACTGCTTCCTGGCCCTGAACCAATTGAGGATGAGCTCTTGGTGACGCCGCAGCATTCCGGCGATGTCTTTCATCGGTTCGATGTTGCTTCTCATCGTACGGAAACACCCGCGCTGGAGGAACTTCTCAGCCCACGCGGAGTAGGTGTAGTCCCAGAAGCGCTGGAAGTCCTCCTTGAGCAGGTAGGCTCTGACCGTCCGCAGGTTCATCTTCAATAGCTCCGACAGCTTCAAGCCTTGGGGGAAGTCGCTGAGGTTCTCCTTGCGCTTCAGGAAGCACCAGCGGCTCTTGCTCAGGACCGGATCCTGGCCCTGTTCTTTGAGTCTGCGGGCCTCTTCGGCACGGACTTTGTCGAGGGCCTTGCTGAAGTGCTGCATGAGGTGAAAACGGTCGAGAATAGGTACCGCGGTGGGGAGCCGCTTGCTGATAACGTCGAGGTAGGCTTTCCAGATATCAGAGCAGATGACGGTAATCTGGTCGAGGAAACGGGTCGGCTCCTGCTCGCCGTCGGCTTCCTGCTTGCGCCGGTGCTCCTGCTCCCGTTCGGTAAAGCCGTCGTTCAAGGCCTTCTTCGTCCGCTTCTCGCCCATCCACAACAGGCGGCGGCGGTGGGGGTCGATCTGGTACAGCAACGTCAGATAATGAGGCCCCTTACGATACTGGATTTCATCCACGCCGAGGGCCGTGACCTGGTCGAGGCAGCGATGAGCGAGCCCATAGTCCACGACGTACTGGACGGAGTGGTAGACCTTGTCCCAACGGGTCCGGAAGGAACGCGCCACCTCGATCCACGACAGTTTTTTGGCCCCCTGGGCCAGGAAGCAGCGGTAGAGGTCGGTCAGGTGGTGCTTGCCCGTGCTCCAGGGGACCTTCTCGACGACCACCCGGCCGCAGGCTTTGCAGGCAACCCGGCGCATGCGATACACCAGAAAGACCGGAAACCCCCAGAGGGGAACAAACTCGAACAGCCGGGCCTCGGGGGCCGTGTCATAGGTGGGGGCCAAGTGACCGCAGCCGCTGCACGCGCCCCGGGAGTTTTTCCGTGGCCTGATCCTCACCATTATCCTTCCGTGCCGGTCAAAATGACTGCCCTCAAACACAAACCGCTTGAAGGTCGTGCACCGGTTTAGTACCGTGATCAGGCGCATCATTCCCTCCACAGGTAGTTGGGTTCCGTCTTGGTGGACTGTCCCAACATACCGGGGGATGATGCGCCTGGGCTACCTGGCCTCCTCTATTCCCATCGCCGCAGCCTCCCCTCCTCACCCACAGATTCTCCAGAGGAGCCCATTATATCTAGTGTTGTGTCGCAGAGATTCGTTCGCAAAGTCTCTTGATTTTCGCGAGGATGGAATCAGCCGTAGCCGTCCACACGAAAGGGTGTGCGTTGGCGTTCCATTTGCCGTGTAGCGTTCGATGCGCTCGATGAGCTCCGACACCTTGCGGAACGAATCGCGCCGAACCGCCTGGCGGGTAAGGATATTGAACCAGATCTCCACCTGATTGAGCCACGAAGCATAGGTGGGGGGTGTAGTGAACGTGAAATCGGGGACGCCGTGCCAACCATCGCTTGACCTTGGCATGCTTATGCGTGGCGTAGTTGTCGACGACGAGATGAATATCGAGGTCAGCGGGGACGTGGGCCTCGATGTGGCGCAGGAACTGAAGGAACTCCTGGTGACGATGACGGGGCTTGCACTGGGTCATCACTTCCCCGGTGGCTACGTCCAGTGCGGCGAACAGGGTGGTGGTGCCATGGCGCTTGTAGTCGTGCGGTACCCCTTCCACGTATCCCAGTCCCAGGGGCAGCATGGGCTGACTTCGTTCCAACGCCTGGATCGGGCTCTTCTCGTCGACGCACAGCACCAGGGCGTGCTCGGGGGGATTCAGGTATAAGCCGACGATATCCCGTACTTTGTCGACAAAGAAAGGATCGGTGGAAAGCGTGAAGTGCTTGTGTCGATGGGGCTGCAAACCATATGCAAGCCCTGGAGCCCGTTTTCGAGAAAGCGCCGGCGCCACTTGCCGACCGTAGCACGCGTCACACCCACGGCGGCGGCGACGGCTTCATTGGGCCCGCCTTCTGCGGCCAGCAGACTAATCTCGGCTCGCCGCACCAACCCGTGGGAAAGGCTCCGGGATTTGGCCATCGATTCCAATCGTTCCCGGTCCGACGGACTCAGCTCTAACGGCGGTAATGGACGCCCCGTCACCATAGGTCTCTCCTTTCAGAAGGGGGATAAGAGAAACCTACGGCACCTTCAATTGTTTGTACAGTTAATTACACGACAGGACACTAGCTGACTTAGTTGATTTTATGAAATCTCCACCAACCAATATTGAAATCCGACTTCATTAAACTGGAAATGGTTATGATTAGGTCCGAATTATATGCTGAGCGGTCGGGTACATCCTTACAGAATAGTCCGGGAACATGGTTTACAGTTTCCGACGAACGGTTTTAGACGACATGTCGGTAATGGTGAGCTGTCGTTCATCCATGCGACCCAGTCTGAGGGGACCAAACCTCACTCCCCAGACCCCGTCGTCAATGAGTTCCAAGCCGATGGGGTGTTGACGCAGGGCGTGACTGACGGCTACGCGTTGGGTTTTCCAGCGAATGCCTCCGTTGCTGCTGACGAGCCGTACCTCCCAGTGGGCCGGGTAGTGTAGGGGCGGCAGCTTTCTGGGAAAAGGACGCGGGAGGTCTGGTAGAACTCGACCGAAGGTCGTTACTGCAGGGCATCGTGCGGCCGTTCCTGGTTGTATTCGTGACGGAAGCGGTCCCGCCGTTGTCCGACCAAGCCGTGCAGCAGATCGTGGAGACGAGTGCGAGCCGCATCATCCGCTTGTTCACGAAACGCGGCCTGCTCGACGACACCGCCGCCGATCCGCTCGCCGACGAGGAGCTCGTGTTGGCGGCTCTCACCGCTTCGGTGCGAGGGCTCATCGCCACCGGGGCACGCACGGGCTGGAGGGAGTAGGGCTGCCGGCGATGCCCCCGCCGAGGGCCCCGCCTGAGCCGCTGTTCGAGTTCGCCGCCTGACCTTCCATCTCGACCCGTCGCCGTCGCCGGGCGGACGGCTGGGGGTGCCCTCAACGGTCCCTCAGGTCCGGATTGATCCGGATACGGGCGGACAGGCAACCAGACTGTACTGCGAGCTCGGTCGGAGACCTGCCAACGATCCTCAGGGGAGTTGGCAGGCCTTGCGGTGCGCTGGCCGCCTTGAGTCCAAAAAGGTGCCCCATTTTACCTATACTTTTGGCTGGCGGATGGGGCCGAGGTGACTTGACGGATACGGACATTCGGAACGGAAGTCGCGGAGCGAAGAAGAAGATGACCGAGCAATTTGAACTTAAAATTGACGATTTGCTGCTGGACCTGGAAAACCCACGCCTAGGCGTGACGTGGTCGCAATCGGAGGCGCTCGCCGGAATCGTTGAGCTGAATCCGGAGCACTTCGGAAATCTCATGGCGAGTATCAGGGACGACGGTCTCGATCCCGGCGACAGCCTGTACGTCATTAGATCGGAGGATAACGAGGAGGATTCCTCGTCCTTGAGGGGAACCGCCGTCTATCGGCGTTGAAGGTGTTGACCAATCCCGATCTCCTGGCGGGTACGGATCTCCCCGAGTCGATAACGAAGCCGCTTGTTAGGGAGGCGACGGGGTTCGCCCGGGCCGACGTGGAACCAATCCGCTACGTTTGGTTCGACGACCGCGAGGAGGCGAACGACTGGATAAGGCGACGGCACACGGGTGTCGCCGGTGGGGAGGGCCGGATCAGATGGAAGCCGCTCGACATCCAACGGTTCTCGAACGACTACACGACGATCGACGTGATCGAGTTCGTGGGCAGGAACGCGGGGTACTCGAAGACGGAGTGGGACAAGGCGCACGCGGCGCTTGGCGGCGGCAAGTCGACGAACTTGACGAGATTGCTGGAGTCGGCCTCCGGCCAGGTACACCTTGGGATTTCGGCGAAGATGGACGGCGAGCGCAAGACGCCGGTTCTGGGAACGGACCCGAAGTGGGCGCTGGCCGTGCTGCGCCGGATCGTCGACGACATCTTGTCGGGCGACGTGGACTCCAGGCGATTGAACCGGGCAACGGACATCGAAAGGTACTTCGCCGAGCTACCGCCGGAGTTGAAACCGGGTGATGAGTCGGGGGCCGCGAAGCCGAAGGCGTTTCGCGACACCAGCCTCGCGGGGAGCCCCCCGACTTCGCGAAGAAAGCCACCGGGGCGGAAGAAAGCGCCGGGAAAGCGCAAGATGCTGGCGCCGAAGACGCACCCGTTCGACGTGAGCAGCTCGACGAAGCTTGGCATGCTGGTGGGCGAAGCGGCATCGCTGAACATCGAGAGGCTTCCCCTGTCCGCGGCCTTCGTACTGCGCGCCGTGGTCGAGCTCGCGGTCAACGACTACATGAAGGCGAACAACCTGCCGCTGGGGCCACAAGGCGGGGAGAGGGAGTTCGACCTCACCAGGAAGGCGACGGACGTGGTCGAGGACCTGAGATCGAAGAAGAAGGTGAGCGCAAAGGACTTGCGGGCGTTCCGGAACCGCCTGTTGGTCAAGACGTCGACGTGTTCCATCCAGTCGCTGAACGGGTTCGTCCACAACAGGTACGAACTGCCGAGCGCGGACGATCTGAGGGCGGGATGGGAGGGGTCCCTGCCGCTGCTGATCGCGACGTACGGAAGCGTGTAATGCCGGGGGCAGGGATCGGGCCTACCGGCCGGTATTCCCCCCTGCGGTATCCGGGCGGCAAAGGCAAGCTCGCCAAGTTCATGGCCGCGGTGGTTCGGGCGAACGGCCTTTCCGACGGGCGGTACATCGAGCCCTACGCGGGCGGGGCTGGCATCGCCTGCGAGCTGCTGGTCACGGGGGTGGTGCGGCGGGTGGTCGTCAACGACATCAGCCCGCACGTGAGCGCGTTCTGGACGTGCGTCCTTCGGCACACCGACGAGCTCTGCGGGCGGATTCGGGAGGCACCGCTGACGGTCGAGGAATGGGACCGGCAGAAGGCCGTGTTCGCCCGACCGGAGGACTCGTCAACGCTCGACGTGGGGTTCTCGTGCTTCTACCTGAACCGGACGAACCGTTCGGGGATCCTGAACGGCGGTTTGATCGGGGGACGAAAGCAGGATGCCAAGTGGTGCATGGACGCGCGGTTCAACCGGGAAGACCTAACCCGCCGCATCGCCAAGGTCGCAGAATGCGCCGGTCGCATCGAGGTGAGCTGCATGGACGCGGTCGCGTTTTTTCGCGAGCGGTGGGACTCCTTCGGGGTGAAGGACCTGATCTACGTGGATCCGCCTACTTCGAGAAGGGCCGCATGCTCTACTACGACGCTTATGGGCCCGACGATCATGCGGATGTGGCGGAACTGCTCGTCGAGTTGAGAAGCGCGCCGTGGATCGTCTCGTACGACGACGACGAAGACATACGCAGCCTCTACGAGCCAGCGGCGCGGCTGGAGTACTCGATCGGATACAGCGCGCGGCGGCGGGCCCGCGGGCGGGAGGTCATGTTTTTCAGCAAGGGCATGGTGGTCCCGGACTTGGTGACGCCGATGCGGGGTGGTGCCCCGCCTACGGCGGCTGACGAGGCGGCGGGGGAGTGAGGACGGAAGGCATGGCCGGGGATGAAGGCACTCGGGACATCGAGGAACTGACGCGGTGGCTTGAAGCCGACGACGCCAAGGGACGCGCGCGGCGCGCCCAACGGCTGCAGGACCTGCTCGGCATCATGCCCGTCCCGCAGGACGGGATCAGCTACATGGCGGGGATCGAGTCGTCGATCTGCTTCGACGAGGTGAGGCGCTGTTATCTGGACGGCTCGGACCTCGCGGTCGTGCTGCTGTGTCTTGCGTATGTGGAACGCGAGCTGGCGGCGCAGCTCTACGCGGCCGGCTGGGAGCCGGCAAAGAAAGCACCCTTGCGCGCCGTGCTCGAGAAAGCGAATGAGGACGGGTGGCTGTCCGGGGAGGAGTGGTGTACGTACCGAGAGCTTGCCGAGTTGAGGAATTCGCACGCGCATTTCCGGGCGCCTCTGAGCGAGACAACGTTGACGGCACGTAGCGTGGGCGAAAATGCGCTGCCGCAAGAGGTACTTGAGAGGGACGCACGACAAGCCGTGATGGCGATGGCGCGGATCGTGAGACGGCAGTCCGGCCCCCGTGCCGGGCTGGGAGCTCCCGGCTCGTAGGCGTTTCTCGGGGTTGCGCGGCGGTCAGGGGAGGACGTGGGGCGGGGATGGTGATCCCGGGTGGGGCGGTCATGGACCCGTGGCGGGATGCTGGGACTGGTCGGCGGTGAGGGCGCGGGTCCCCACGGCAGGGCTCCGTCGAGGAAGAACGAGTGGTCGGGGAGGTTGCCAAGCAAGTCCCGGTACCTCGCCTTGAGTTCTCGTTGGCCTTGGTCGGTGCGTTCCAGCCCGACGACCGTGATGTTGGCGGCAGGGAGGTCGCGAAGTGCTTCGCGAACAGGACGCGGGCGGCGGCGTCGGTGGGGGGAAAGGAATAGCCTACGAAGGTGACCGCTTCGGCCCGGGAGAGCGCGTCGAAAGCGAGCGTCCAGACTGCCGCTACGTGGCCCGGCCGGCCCTGGCGGGAGGGCGTCTGCGCATTCTCGATGCCGACCATCTTTCCTTCGCGCTCAAAACGCCGTGGTCGGATGGGACCAGCCATCTCCTGCTGTCTCCGATGGAACTGCTGGAGAAGCTGGCGGCTCTGGTTCCCCCGCCCCGGTTTCATCTCCTGCGCTACCAAGGTGTCCTGGCGATCCGGGCCCGGACCCGCGACCGCATCGTGCCCGCCAAGCCGGTTGCCGAGCCGTCGGCGGCGGACGGCGCGGCGAGCGCTGCGTCCTGCGGCCATCGGCTGCGGTGGCGACCATGCTGCCCTCAACGGTCCCTCAGGCCCCGGATTGATCCGGATACGGGCCGACAGGCAACCAAACTGTACTGCGAGCTCGGTCGAAGGATTGGCAAAACGATCCTCAGGGGAGTTGCCTGACCCTGGCGGTGCGCTGTCCGCCTTACGCCGTGATGAACTGCTGAGGGCACGAGATATCGTGCAGACCTCGATGTTGCACCAGGGCATGAGATAGAATACTTTCGTCACTAGTCATGAATATCATGAAAGGTGGCGGTATGGCCAGCCAGCATGCAAAACTCTCCTTTCTCCATCTCCGGTCCGACGAGGTCGAGGAGCTGCCGGCGAGGCTCAAAGAGAGGTTCGGCGCCAGGTTCGAGTCGGCGGACGAGTGGATTCTTCTCGGCACTGCGGACCGACAGCTTGCCAGGCTGGCCGATCACGTGATCCGGGTCCTGGCAATGAAGGGGGCGGAAAGCGCCCGCAATCTCAGCGAGCGCAATATCGAGCAGTTGGTCGATTTCCTGCTGTCGCGTGCTCCTCATGCCGATGTCGAGACCGACCTCGAGATCGACAACGTCCAGCTTCGTGCCGACTACCTGGAGAAAACTTCGGTATTGACGGCGGCGGAAGTCCGTGCCGCGTCGGACCTCAGGCCGCGCAACAAGAGCGAACCGGCATCGCGCTGGAAACGGGAAGGCAGGATCTTCGCGGTGCGCTGCCAGGGCATCGACCGCTACCCCGCGTTTCAATTCCAGGACGGGGCGCCGCGTCCCGTGATCAAGGACATACTCGCCGCCCTCCCCAAAGGGACGACAGCATGGCAGACGGCGCTGTGGTTCGCCTCCGGAAATGGCTGGCTCGACGGCGCCGAACCGCAGCAGCGACTGGATGACGGCGATCAGGTAGTCCAGGCCGCCAGGCGACTCGCCCAACCCGCGTTCGGATAAGGGGCCGGCCGTGGAGTCCCTCCCGAGCCCCCCGGCCGTCCTGGCGAAACCCAATCTCACCGTGCTCGAGGCCGGGGCGCTGTTGCATCGTGTCCACGACCGGAGGCTCGCCCCGAATGCCTTCAACCCCTGCCTGGGCGGCCCCACACGCTTTGCCCCCATCCGGGACAGCAATGGGCGGTGCGTTCCTTCCCTGTACGCCGGCAGGACACTCGTTTCGGCCATCTACGAGACGGTCTTCCATGACGTGCCAGCCGAGGCGGAGCGCAAGACCGTGCCGAGATACCAGATCGACCGCCGGTCGCACGGCACGCTTCAACTGCGGCGCGCCATCCGCTTGGCCAATCTGCGCGCTGCAGACCTCGGGAAGTGGAACGTCGCCCGGGCGGACCTGGTAGCCAGCCCGCCGACCTGCTACGGCCGGACGGCAGAGTGGGCCCGGGCGATCCATGGTCAGTTCCCGGATGTAGAAGGGCTGATCTGGACCTCGAACCAGTGCGACCCCGATGACGTTCTCATTCTTTTCGGCGACCGTGTGGCCGAAGCGGACCTCGAAATCGTAGCGGTTCGGGCCGGTGGTTCCGATGCGTCGTTTCTGGAGGACGTGCGCGTCGCCGGTGAACGGGCCGGGATCCGGATCACGGTCTGAGGGGCCGACGCAGCCATTCCTGGCACGGTGTCTTGGCGCCCCGGGCCCGCGACCGCGGCGCCCCGGTCGAGGAGTAGACCGATGGCGCTCACCGGCGAACAGCTCGATCGATTCCATGCCGACGGCTACCTGCCGCTCGGCGCGGTGATGAGCGCCGGGGAGCTGGACTCGCTCAGCCGGCGCACGGACGAGCTGACCTCCGGCCGCGTCCCTCCCGGCCGGGTCGGTTTCCAGCTGGACGAGAAGTGGCGCCACACCTCACGCTTCTCGGCCATCCCATGCACGACCACATCCCTGCCTGACCGATCTGCTCGACGATCGCTGGGTGTGCGGGTTCTTTGGGTCACGTCGACATCGTGCCGACCGTGCTCGACGAGCTGGGCGTCGCCGGGCGTACGGCGGGGTGTGCCCTCAACGGTCCTCAGGTCCCGGATTGATCCGGATACGTGCCGACAGGCAACCAGACTGTACTGCGAGCTCGGTCGAAGGACGGGCAAACGATCCTCCGGGAGCTGCCTGACCCTGGCGGTGCGTTGTCCGCCTTGAGGAGAGTCAAAAAAAGGAACTTATACGGGATAGTAACGAAAGGCAGAAAGTTAGCTTTTGGCTTCCATTCAGATCATCATCAACGTGCAGCCCGATGGTACTCGGATAGAACCCGAAGAACCCCATCCCGATCCACGTCAGGTGGAAGAGGATGTGGCCTTTGCAAGAGAGATAATTCAGGAATCGACAGCTGGCTGGACAGAGTGCTTATCTCCTGATGAAGATCGCGGCGAGTGTTCTTTGTCGAGAGAGCGGATCAGCGCCTGTCACCCCCTCTGCGTGGAGATTGTCACCCCTCTGATTGTGCTGACAGCTTGGGCCCAGCACCGGGAAAGGCATCGCGCCAGATCCCGAGCAGGTGATTAGCATCGCGCATGGTCACCCGCATCAACGACGCACAGATAGGGGCATATGGATGGCCAAATCACATGTGATTCCCCTAGATACACTGGGGTGACAATCTCCTGCCGAGGAGATACCAGAAAAATGGCCGACAGACCAGCGACTAAAGCAGACCTCGACGATCTGGCTGAGAAGATCGACCAGAGATTTGACCTACTTGAGACACAGATGAAAGAAGGATTCGACCGAGTCACCGGCGAGTTCAAGGACGTGAAGCGGGTCACCGATGATCATGAGTCGCGGATCCACGAGCTGGAAACAGCCGCATAAAACCGGCGCTCAGCGGAGATCCTCACCGGTCACCAACCAGCAAGGCCAGCTGCTTTCGAGCGGCTGGCCTTTTCTGCATGCCTACTCCAAAGAGGCTTTGATCCTTCCCCATGTAACGGACTCGACTGCCGTTTCCTGAGCGGGAAGCAACAGCCCATCGATGAATAGATCCGCCGTTGAACGCCACAACAACAGGAAGGCTTCCTCATCGTCAATGTCTTCCGGGTTCCAGGGTATTGAAGAAGATTCATCAAAGGATGGATCTCTGTCGTGGATGACAGCTGCGAAACCGATGATCTGATTGGCGGACAGCTCGCTGAAAGGGGTTTCAGCTATGCTGTCGCCCCATCCGTCCTGTGGCGTGACATACATCTCGACAACCCAGATGAAGGGATTTTCTCCAGCTACACTTCCACCCGCATCTCCGTAGGGCGGGGAGGTGTGCCAGGGCTGGACAAATCTGTGTGCGCTGGTCAAGGTTGGGCCGCTTACTGTTCGTGAAATGGCATCGTATTTCTGCGCTGCTCCAAAAATCGGCAATTTCTCCTCAAGCGGAGAGCCACCACCAGGACGGGTGCCTCTGCCGCCGTTGTGATCCGCATCGAGGTAAAGCGTAATGCTGTCATTAAGGTCAACCTGTGGTATGACATTCTCTCCAGACCAATCATGGTTGTTCGAGTATTCGTCGTCGACTACGATGAAGGCTGCATATATTCGGTTCAGCTCGTCGTGCCAAGCCAGCCAGATGCGGAAGTCGAGGTTGGAGGGATCACGAGGGACAAAATCATCATTGGTCTTGAAATCCAGCAGGGTCATGGTGGGTTCGCCGATCTCATACCACTCGTCGATAAATCCATCGTGTATATTGATTTCTCTCAGCATTTCATCGGTAAGCTCGTAGAAGGGGTACAGGCGATTCCCGCTATGCGCTTCACCCAAGCTCACAAAAATCAGGACGAGAAGAAGTCCACTAAGTACCTGCATTGATTCCCCCTTGGGTTTCCATGACGACTATTTCATTAAAGTTAGATCAGAAATCAACCAATCGAACCAGCCAGCCCCAAAAGGGCTCAGGACGGCTGGACAGGAAGCAATAGTTATCCCCATCCGGTGACCATGACAGCTGCAAGTCACTTTCATGGGAAGGAATCCGGGTTACCTTCGTTCCCTTCACGTAGATGCCTATCCCATCTCGGCGGGAGAGAAATGCAACCTCTCCCTTTGAAGTCCAGACCGGATTCCAGTCTTTCGCGAAATGGTTTGTCACTCTTGTAATCGTCCCATCTAAATCTGAAATGCAGATTTCCGGGTTACCGTAGCGAAGGCACTCGAAGGCAATCCGAGTGCCTTCGGGCGACCACGCAGGACGAACATCCGGGCTGTCATGGCGGGTGAGGTTGCGGAGGCGGCCTTCTTGGTCCGCAAGATAGATTTCCATGTTGCTGTCCCGGTAGGTTGTAAAAGCAAGTAGGCCGTTCTTTGACCAAGCTGGAAGGATCCCGTCCGGAATGATTTTCTTGATCTGGCCATCCTCAAGGTTCAAACTGAAAATATCGTACGACTCTGCCTCCTCCGCGCCACCCCCAAAAGCGATCTCAGCCCTTGTTATTCATGGAATTTTAGTGGAGAGGGCTGTACTGGGTGCCTCCCATGCTTAGATTTCAGAGGGAAACACAAGGCAGTATCGCCCTTTGAACCCATCACACAGTAGGACACCCAATGGGTGAATTACCGTCACACACCGAGTCCGAGCAAGCCGGGCCGATTCAGCCGTCTTTCAACCGCTCCATCCACATCGAAGCCCGCCCCACCCACCTTGGCAGCGACACCGGTGCGCTGATGTTGCGTCAACTGCTCGAACACAGCCGGGTTCTGGATTGGGTCGACGCCCACTTCGAGGATCTCCGTACCCAAGACCAGATCACGCACCCGCTGCCGGAGCTGCTGCGCACACAGATCGTGCTGCTGGCACAGGGCTGGACCCACGCCGCCGACGCCGACGCGTTGCGCCAAGATCCGATCCTGCGTCTGGCGGTCAGCGATCGCAAAGGGCAGGCGCCGTTGCGCAGCGGCGACGAAGACCGGCCGCAGGGACTGGCCAGTCAGCCGACGCTGTCGCGCCTGCTCGAGCAAGCCTCGACTGCCTATAACCGCGAGGTGTTGGAGGAAGCCGTCCTGCGCAGCGCCCGGTCTCGTTGCCGGCTGCTGGAAGGACGGATGAAATACGAGGAGTTGGCCGTCGACATGGATGCCCTGCCGATGCCGGCGCACGGGCACCAGGCGGGGGTCGAATACAACGGCTACTTCCACGCCTCGGGGTACCATCCCCTGCTCCTCGGCTCGGCGCAGACGGGCGATTTCTTCGGTGCCGTGCTGCGGCCGGGCAACGTGCACGCCCATGAGGGCGCCTCAGAGGCTCTCGGCAAGCGCTTGGACTGGATTCAGTCGCATCTGGCCCGGCGCCTCATCCTGCGCTTCGACGCGGCCTCGGTGAGCGGGTCTTTCCTGAGTGAGCTGGAAGCGCGGGCCGACACCTCGTACGTGGCGCGCATCAAGAAGAATGCGCGCCTGGAGGAGCTGGCTCGTGCCTGGGTGGAAGGCTATCAGCAGGAGCTGGCGCAGCACCCGGAAGAGCTGCGGGAAGAGGGTTTTCGCTGTCGCGAGCTGCGCTATCAAGCCAGGTCCTGGGCGCAGCCCCGGCGGGTGGTGTTGGTCCTGGTCCCTTCCGAGACGGAAGAGCTGCCCATCGCCCGCCACTTCTTCCTGATCACCGACCAGAGTCCCCAGACGATGAGCGGCCGCGACCTGGTCGCCTTTTATCGTCAGCGCGGCCTTTTCGAGCGCATGCTCGGCGAGTTGAGCTCCACCCTCCAGCCTCAGCTCTCCTCTACCACCCGTCGCAAGCAACACTACCGGGGTCGAGAGCCGCGTCAGCGCACCCCGTCCCGGGATGCCTTCGCTGCCAACCAGGCGCTTCTGACCTTGAACCTGCTGGCCTACAACCTGCTTCACCTGGGCCGCCAGGCCGCCGAACGCGCCGAGGCCCGACGCGGGCGGCCCCGCACATACGGACGCTCGACGACGGCCCTGAGCCTGGACAGTTTTCGACGGCGCTACCTGCGCCTGCCGTCCCGCGTCACCTTGCATGGGCGCAGGGTGGGCGTCATCCTGACCCAAGGGACGGCGGCTGCCTGGGATCGTCTGTGGAGATTTCTGGCCACGCTCAAACCGGTGGACGCGGCGATGGCGTAAGCGCAGGCCGGGTCGGTCGGGATGATGGGCTCGCAAAGGCAAGCGTCTTCGAGAAGGCGCGTACAATTTCAACAAGGTCGGTAGAGATAAGGAGACGGCTCTACCCAAAAAGCCGACTATAGAAGGGACGCAAGCCTCTGAGGCTAAGCAAAGGGGTCTCGGAAGCGCCTATGTCCGCTTATGCGCGGGTTGAATGAATAACAAAGGGTCACAGTTGGATCAGGCGTGCCGTCGCTCGCAAATGTCGAGAGCGTGTTCGGAAACGGCGCAGCAAGATCCCGACTAGCGGTATTGGGTAGCACGACACAACTTACGCGCTGGGCGATTTCGATAATGCCGAGCGCGTAGTCTCGCGTCAGAGTATGGTGGGTGGCGTTGCAAGCACTGGAGCCGAACATCTTCCGATAGAGGGTATTCGCTAGATCTCCGAGTAGAGGTCGAAACGTCGGTGCCGCCTCCGAGTCCACCAAGGACAAGGTCGTCCCGTACGCAGCCGCCAACATGCGTTCAGGCACATAAGGATCGTTGAATCCAAGGCTAGTCACGACATGGGTGAAAAGCACTTCCGGAAACCTCTCGCCGATCAACAAAAGCGCCTTTGTCGCCAAGTCGCGGTCACTTCGAACGACCGTCGTAAGGACCAGGGAGAGCAATACAACAAGCTCCGTCGCAGAGTTCTGCGTCATGTTCGCCGCGTTGAGCTTCTCCGCCCAGGTCAGTAGACGGTGAATGGTGGGCGACGCGTACCGTCGCCGAAGGTACTCTGACCACTGGAGATCGCGGTCAGACATCGGATAGCGCGCGAGGAAATCGTACAGACGACGCGCGTGGTACGGGTGCTTTGGCTTGGTCGAGACGGCAGCTAACGCGTCAACCATTTGCTCCCACGCCCGCGATCCGGCGTTCAGATATTGATTGATGACGGCCCGCGTACCCTCGGTGAACGCTGCAGGGTCGCGCCAAAACACCCCTTCGATGAACGGGTCGAAGTACGCACTCAAGTTCTGGGCCCTTTTGGGCAACACGAAGAACAGCTCACGCTGCCTGGGTGGAAGTCGCCTACCCACTCGCTCCGGAAACTCGGTAATCAGCGCCTGCGCCCAGCCCGGCTCCGCGTATTCTCGGTGGTATCGATTTGAGACCCGGAAGATCCGCGCGAGCGGGGATTTGCCCGTGAAGCTTTGCTTGATCGTTGCAGCCGAAGAAACATCGAGATGCGTCTTCAGCAAATGCCGTGCGACCAAGTGGTCGCTGAATCGTTGATAGGGAAGCCGAAAGACAATCCGGGACTTGAACCCGGATTTCGTCGAGTACCAGACGGCGTCCTCTTCGATGAGGCCGTTCGTCCGTAGCACGTCGAGGAGCTGGCGCCGCTGTGCCGGTCTCAATGCCGGGTAGTTGGAGACGATGATGCGATCTGCCTCCGATGGACGAATATAGCCGCGCAGATTCGCCGCCATGCACGGCGCAAAGCCCGCGAGTCGCCTGTCGGCGATTTGATCGCTTCCCTTCAGCAATCCCCAGCATCCCTTGGCCTTCAGACCATATTGGCGCTCAATCGGTTTGCCAACGCGGTTGACGAACGACTCAAGGACATAAGTCATTCCCTTTTGACCCGAGGCTATACCAGCAAACCCCTGTGCTAACTTCTTGCCTGAAAGGCTTTGGAGTGATTGGCAGATCAGCTTCAGTGTGAGCGGTCGTGAGAATTCTCTGTCCAGCAGCGGCACTTCAGGCAGCGGCAGGTTGTAGTACTGGAAGAAGGCTGCCTGAGCGTCGAATTCCTGATCGTCGAAACCGAGGTGCATGACCTTATGAAATTTCTCTAAGTCTTTCTGCTTGATGGCCAAGCGCTCAAACGGTGTCCGGCACGTGACGATCAAACCAATGTTCGGGCGGTCTGGAACGAGCGCTTGAAGGATGGTAACGGCTTCTCGCCATTCAGGGCGACGACCTTCGTTTACACCGTCCAGGATGACGACCGCTCGCTCTGCGGTCTCGCACGCCAATTCTTCAAGTCGATCGAATACCTCAGCTGCCGTGTGCCCTGTTGCAATCCGGGAACAGATTTCTGTAACAACGCTGCCTTGGAAGTTCTTTGCCAGAACAAGAACAGTGGCTTGGCTACGACCGATTCGGTATTGGGTGAAATCGCACAGCAGATGTGTCTTGCCCGTGCCCCATTCGCCGCTTACCAAGAGGTTCGGATCAAACAGGACTTTGAACGCCGGACTCTGGATGTACTCCTTCTCATCACGCACAATGGCCAAACAGCGACCGATGTCGTTCATGTTGCCGCGGATAGTGTTACGCGCAGACGAGTACCCGGTATCGCTGTCTGCCGGCTGCAGCTTGGCCTCCTCCGCACGCCAGTGATCCCTATCCGCCAATAGATCGGATTCAATGCTAGAGAGAAGATCCGACCACTCTTCTCCTGCACCTGCTTCGCGCGCTCGCAGTCGGTCCATCATCGGTGACAAGAAGGCGCGGGCATCGTTCGCTCGCTGCTGAACTACGTCGGGCCGCTGGCTGCAGCGCTTGGCACGGTCCCAAGCCTCGGAGAAGGCATCGAGCACCGAATGAAATCTCGCACGAGCGCCCGCTCCGCAGGCGACGTTCTCGATCGCGGTGAAGAGTGATTCGATCCGGAGATTCGGCGCGTCAGGATCAATCCCGGGCGTATATCTCTGCCCGGCTTGCCGGATCTGGTCTTTGCTGAGAGCAGTCAGTGCTGCCAAGAACGAGTCGTGAGATGGAGACATAGCCAAAATCCTAGGTACAGAGCAGGCATGCGCGAGTGGAGCTCGGGTGATCTATCAACTCGTCAGGATAGAATATGCAGATATCTTCAATCGTCGATACTACTTGGTTGCGGCACCCGGCGGTCAGGATGCGTGGAATCGCGGCCTTTCCGCAGGCCGTCGTCAGGGTCGGGAATAAGCTCAGCTCCGTCCCCGCGGCAGTCTCCGTGCGGGCGAGCCTGACGGGAAGGACACGGCCACACAGGCAGTCCGCTTGCGCCGGATGGCGGCGATGCGGATCATGGCCCTCGACGGTAACCTGCGAAAAGACGAAGGAGGACCACACAATGAAGATTACCGAGGTGAAGACCTGCACCGCCGGGCAGGAGGGCAGGGGGGCTTTCCTGTTCTGCCGGGTGTTCACCGACGCCGGGATCCACGGCGTCGGTGAGGCGGTCGGCTGGCCGAGCGTCGAAGCGGAGATCCAACTCAAGGCCGCCGCCGTGATCGGGGAGGACCCCTTCGCCATCGAGCGCCTGTGGAGCCGGATGTTCCTGCAGACCCACGGGATGACCGGGGTCACCGGGGCGGCGGCCATGTCGGCCATCGAGATGGCGCTGTGGGACATCAAGGGGAAAGCCCTCGACACCCCGGTGTGGAACCTGCTGGGGGGGAAGATGCACGACAGGTTGCGGGTGTACACCCACTGCGACAACGCCGAACAGGCGCGCGAGCTGGTCGACCAGGGGTACACCGGGCTCAAGATGGGGGATATCGAGAACTGCGTGCGCCAGGTCGCGGAGATCCGCGCCGCGGTCGGGGACGAGATCGACCTGATGGTCGACCTGCACGGCATGCCCTGGATGACCACGCGCGACGCGATCTCGATGGGGCGGGCCCTGGAGGATTTCGGCCTCTTCTTCTACGAGGAACCGGTCGCTCCGGAGAACGTCGAGGCCATGGCGCGGGTGTCGGAAGCGATCGACATCCCGCTCGCCGCCGGTGAGAGGCTCGCCTACATCTACGGGGCGCGGGAGCTGATCGAGCGCGAGATCGTCGACGTCATCCAGCCGGACGCCGGCCGTTTCGGGGGGCTGGCGCAGATGAAGAAGGTCGCCGGCATGGCAGAGGCCCACTACATTCAGGTCGCCCCTCACGACGGCTCGCTCGGGCCCGTGGGGGAGATCGCTTCCCTCCATCTTTGCGCGGCAATTCCGAACTTCCTGATATGGGAGCACCGCACCGGCGACATCCCGGCGCGCTACGAGGTGATGGCGCCGCAACCGCAGGTGGTCGACGGGCACATGACGCCCCCCGACGGACCGGGGCTCGGTGTCGACCTCGTCGACGAGGCGATCGAGAGGTACCCTCGCGCCCTCGAAACGGGCGGGTACTTCCGCGATCCCCAATTCGACTACCAGTACGTTTACGCCAGGAGATCGCGGGCCAGATGGCTGCGGGGATCCGCATGAAGCTGACAGCGCCGCGGCTTGCCCTCGCCCTCCTTTCCTTCGTGGTCTGCTCCTGCGGGGACGGGGGGCAGGCGGGCCGCGAACTGAAACAGGAAGCGGAGGACACCGCTGTTCCGGTGCTGGGCACGGTTCCCGACTTCGCCCTCACCGACCAGACCGCTTCCCCGTTCGGCAGCGCCCAGCTCGACTCCGGGCTCTGGGTCGCCAACTTCATCTTCACCCGCTGCGCCGCGACCTGCCCGCTGCAGACCGCGACGATGGCGGAATTGCAGGAACGGCTGCAGCAGAAAAACCTGCTGCAGGAGATCACCCTGGTCAGCTTCAGCGTCGATCCCGGGTTCGACACCCCGGAGGTGCTGCGCCGGTACGGAGAGAAGTACGGCGCCGACCCGGACAGATGGCGTTTCCTCACCGGGAGTCGCGAGGAGATCTGGGACCTCAGCAAGGCCGGCTTCAAGCTCGGGGTCGGCGAGTCTCCCCCGGAGTCGCAGGCGCAGCCGCTGTTCCACAGTCCCCGGATGGTCCTCGTCGACCGCCAGCGCCGGATCCGCGGCTACTACGACGGGGTCAGCGCCGAGGGCCTCGATGAAATCGAGCGCGCCATCGACGCCGTCGCCGGGGAATCCCCATGAGGATCGATCCGGGGTTGCCAGTTTCACCAACCGCGTTTCCTGGAGGGCGGACCACCGTGGCAGGTAACGGCCGGGGCGTGACATGACCTCGGAACCGGCGGAAAACCCCGGCTATTCCCCCGAGTCCCTGTGGAGCCTCCTCGACCCCGGGGGTCCCGGCCTGGAGGAGATGGCCGCGGCCATGGCGGCCGGGGACGGCGAGGCCGCGGAAAGGGCCTACCTCGACTGCCAGCGCCGGCGCGAGGCCCCGGTCCTTCCCTGGATAGAGAGCGGCGAGAGCCCGGAAGAGCGGCGGGCGGCGTTCGACTTCCTCACCGAAACCCCGAGGCGGCTGACCTGGAGAGACAGGGAGCGGGGCGGCGACCTGGTTAGCCTCGAAAAGGGGTATACGTCCCACCGCCTCGAGGGGATCCGGCCTTCCCCCCACAACGTCGTCGAGCTGGCCGACCTGCTGCTCGACAACAAGGTGATGCTGGTCTACCACCCGGAGGACGGGGTCCAGGACCTCGGGCCGGAGTGGGACTGGGAGCACATACCTCCCGGCGACGGGCAGGGCCGGAGATGGACCCTGAGCCTGCAGTATCAATACTTCCTTTTCGCCCTGGCGCAGGCGTACTGGGCAACCGCGGACGAGCGCTACATCGCCAGGCTGGTCCGGATCCTCAACCACTACTTCGACTACGTCGGCGGCCGCAGCGACTGGATCTGGCTTCCCGACATGCAGCTGGCCCGCTGCTACCAGCAGCTGATCCCCTTCATCCTGTCCTGGGAGGGACTGCCGCCGCGGGACCTGTGCCGGCTGCGCTACTGGCTGGCGACGACCTGCGCCGAGTCGATGGAGGCAGTCGACTCCGCCCCGGGAAACCAGCTGCTCTACAACGGCCTCGGCATCCTCTGGCTCGGCGTCGGCATGCCGGAGTTCCGCAGGTCCCAGCACTGGCGCACCCTCGGGTGGGAGCAGATCCGCGGCTACTTCGGAGCAGGGGCCTTCTACCCGGACGGGACCTCGAAGGAGAACTCGTTCGGCTACATCATCGGCGCCTCGAGGTCGGCGATCGAGGCCGTCGACCTGGCGCGGAACAACGGCTGGCCCTACCCCGGTGAGGTGGAGGAGGCGATGGTGAAGCGGGCGGAGTTCCTCGCCGACTGCGTCAAGCCGGACGGCACCTGTCCCTGGACCGGCGACAGCCAGCGGCGTTCGCCGCGCGACTACGTCAGCCGCATCGCCGGTCCCCGGGGCCGCGGCGATCTCGAGTACGCGGTCAGCAGCGGCGACCAGGGCACTCCTCCGGACCACACCTCCTCCTGGTATGCCTGGCAGGGGCTGGCGGTGATGCGGAGCGGCTGGGGGAAGCAGGCCAACTACCTGATGTTCGACGTCGGTCCCCTCGGGGAGGTGCACGCCCACGAGGGCAAGCTCGCGGTCGAGGTGGTCGCGTACGGGCGCTCCCTGATCGAGGACCTCGGCATCCACAGCTACTCCCGCGAGGCCGCCGAGATCCCCTACTACGACCTGTTCGGCAACACTCCCGGCCACAACACCGTGATCGTCGACGGCGCCAGCCAGATGCGGCTGATCACCGGCCCGAAGACGGTGGAGGAGTCCCTCGCAAATACCTGGGTGAGCACTGGGGTCTGCGACTATCTCGAGGGGGAGTACGACCACGGGTGGGGTGCGGGCCAGTTCGGGGAGCCGATGTCCTCGGTGTTCGAGCCGGAGAAGTACGAGGGCCCGATCGATACCTCGGTCGCCCATCATCGCAGCGTCATCTACGTGAAGGGGAAGGACCCGGGGGACTGCGAGTACTGGGTGATCACCGACCGTCTGACCGGAAGCGGCGAGCACACGTACGAACAGCTGTTCCACCTCGTCCCGGGGCCGGTGGCCGCCGACCCGGCGACTGGAGTTGTCAGCACCGCCGGCGAAGGGTTGGCGAACATCGCCATTATTCCGGCGGCGATGGAGGGTGTCGAGGTGGAGATCGTCGAGGGCCGCACCGAGCCGGCGATGCAGGGCTGGTACTGCGGCGACCAGCCGCAACCGGTGCCGGCGCCCTGCGTCGTCTACCGTCAGCGCGGTACGCCCCCGGTCTGCTTCCAGACGGTCCTGTGGCCGCAGCGCTCCGGGGATTCCCGGCTGCCCCGGGTGTCGGCAGAAGGGGAGCCCGGCAGCGGCTGGCTGCGGGTGCGGGGGCCGGACGGCGCCGGGGAAGATGTCTGCTGTTCGGGGGCCGTCGAGGGAACCCACGAGCTCGGAGAACTCTCCTTCGACGGCATCGCCGCGGTGGTGGGCTTCGATGGCGGGGTGCCGGCGGCCTGGGAGGTGATCGGCGACGGTCCCCTGCGCTGGAAGGGCCAGGTGCTTACCGTGGAGGCAAGGAAGGGGGAGCCAGAGTGAGCAAAGGGCTCGAACCCTGCTCTTTGCGGTCCAGTGTCACCCAGTAAATCAAGCGGCCCAGAATCCCTAAGCATCATCCAACGTCGGGGTATGGTCGCAGTGGACGGGCCGAAAGAGGGTCTGCCGCTGGAACGGCATCTCCTCGAGGTGCTGCGGATGTGGTTCCCAGCTGTGCCACTTGCTGCCGACGGTATTGTAGCAGTTGAAGATCGCCACCCGGTCGACGCTCTCGTCCGTCCATCGGGCGCCGGTATGTGTGATCGCCTCGGTGAAGAACAGCAGGGAGCCGGCGGGGCAGGTGTAGTCCTCCCACAACGGGGATCCGGGATCCGCGGTCGATTGCGGAGCGGGGAACGCCCCCTTGTGGCTGCCGGTGAGGAACATGGTTCCGCCGCAGCCTTTCCGAACCGGGTTGAGCTCCCAGACGACGCGCGTCAACCCGCTGTGGGCCTTGTCGTGGTTCAGGTGATAGGTATGGGAGTTGCCGGGAAAGAGCATCCCGCGCCCGCCGTGGGGCCGGAAGTTGTCGTGACCGTTCGCGCGGATGGTCAGAAACGTGCCTTCCTGCCGGAAGTCGTAACAGTTCTCGTTGGCGTTGCCGGAGGCCAGGAACTCGTTCATGAACCCGAGAACCGCCGGATGGTCGGTCAGGCGCTCCAGGGGACCGCCGATGGAATAGCGGTGGTGCTCGGGAATCGAACGCGGTTCCTGTTGGAGCCGGTAGCAGAACTCCCGCATCTCCTGAATCTCCGATTCGTTTAGAACGCCGGGGATCAGAAGCCACCCCCGGGTATCGAAGAGAAAGCGTTGTTCTTCCGTAAGCGGGATCTGCGGCAGATTGTCGGCATTCGTTTCGGGATTGGGCATGATTTCCTTCCATTTTTCCGGGTAATCCGCAAGCAGGTTGCGGCGTGATCGGGGAAGTTCCGATGCAGGGGCAGCGCCCCTGTCTGCCGGTCGAACGACAGGGTGTTCTGGTTCGTCCAGGTTACCTCGCCCCGTATGCTGCAGGGATTTCCGCACGTGTCGGCGCGTTTCTGCGCCAATCATGCACACAGGACCATGCAACTTGCCAGGAAACCGCTCCCTGGCAATCCTACCGGTCCGGAAACTGAACCTGCTCTTGGGCAAAGGACAGCCGCATGGAACCAGCTGAAATAGCGCAGCAGATCAGGGAAAACGGCTACTGTATCGTCGAGGACGTCATCCCCGCCGGGGAGGTCGGCAGGATTCGGGAGCGCGTCGTGCGGGCGCAGGAGGCCAACGACGCCGCCAACCAGGCCAGGGAGAGGGCGACACGCGCCAGGGGCCACCGCATCGGAGCCCGCGGCGTCGGCGTCCTCAAGCAGGTGCTCAACCACGACCAGTCGTTCGCGCCGTTCCTGGCCGACCGGCGGATCGTCGGGGCCCTCGAGGTCTTCTTCGGCCCCTGGCTGCGGATCTCCTGCACCGACGCCGTGGTCAACCACCCGGGCAACGAGCGCGGCTACTGGCACGCGGACTGGCCGTTCAACCAGACCAACGCCTCCAACGTCCGCGCCCCCTACCAGGACGCGATGATGCACGCGTCGTCGCTGTGGATGCTGACCGACTTCTCCGCGGCCAACGGCGGGACGCTGCTGTTGCCGGGCACGCACCGGAAGGACCACAATCCGGCGCAGGGAGACCTCCCCGGGTTCGACCACGAGGCACCCCAGCCGGCCGAGATTCACGCCGAGGGCAGGGCGGGATCGGTGCTGCTCTCCGACAGCCGGCAGTGGCACGCGGTGGCCCCCAACCGGAGCGGCAGCCCCCGGGTGGCGCTGATCGTGCGCTACGCTCCCTGGTGGCTGAACCTGAATCCGGCGCAGACAGGCACGCCGGAGCACGAGATGATGGTGGTGGAGACCCGCGGCAAGAACTACGAGATGGAGCCGCTGCGCCGGGACGTGTACGAAGGGCTGCCGGAGGAGGTGAAGCCGCTCTACCGGCATTACGTAGCCAACGGAACCTCTCGGCATGCTTCGGAATGAATACGGATGAATGACACGGCGCGGGTCGCCGCGATCGCAATGCACAGCGTCATGGGTGATCCGGATGCGAACCTCGAGCGCGTCGAGAAGTGGATGCGCGAGGCGCGGCCTTCGCCCTGTCCGAGGATAGTGAGTGGGGCGGATGCCAGGTCGATGCGGACCCCAACTACCCCATTCCCTTCAACAGTTCCCAACAGGTCCCCTGCCTCGTTAGCGCTTCCGGTCCTGGAATAAAGAAAAGAACCGATGAAAGAAGATGCTATTTCCCGTCTGGATGACATGCAGGTGGTCCCCGGCCGCGCTTATGGCCATCGCAGCGACGGCAAGGCGGGGCGGCAGGTAACGGTTTCCCTGACCCTTTGTTATTCATTCAACCCGCGCATAAGCGGACATAGGCGCTTCCGAGACCCCTTTGCTTAGCCTCAGAGGCTTGCGTCCCTTCTATAGTCGGCTTTTTGGGTAGAGCCGTCTCCTTATCTCTACCGACCTTGTTGAAATTGTACGCGCCTTCTCGAAGACGCTTGCCTTTGCGAGCCCATCATCCCGACCGACCCGGCCTGCGCTTACGCCATCGCCGCGTCCACCGGTTTGAGCGTGGCCAGAAATCTCCACAGACGATCCCAGGCAGCCGCCGTCCCTTGGGTCAGGATGACGCCCACCCTGCGCCCATGCAAGGTGACGCGGGACGGCAGGCGCAGGTAGCGCCGTCGAAAACTGTCCAGGCTCAGGGCCGTCGTCGAGCGTCCGTATGTGCGGGGCCGCCCGCGTCGGGCCTCGGCGCGTTCGGCGGCCTGGCGGCCCAGGTGAAGCAGGTTGTAGGCCAGCAGGTTCAAGGTCAGAAGCGCCTGGTTGGCAGCGAAGGCATCCCGGGACGGGGTGCGCTGACGCGGCTCTCGACCCCGGTAGTGTTGCTTGCGACGGGTGGTAGAGGAGAGCTGAGGCTGGAGGGTGGAGCTCAACTCGCCGAGCATGCGCTCGAAAAGGCCGCGCTGACGATAAAAGGCGACCAGGTCGCGGCCGCTCATCGTCTGGGGACTCTGGTCGGTGATCAGGAAGAAGTGGCGGGCGATGGGCAGCTCTTCCGTCTCGGAAGGGACCAGGACCAACACCACCCGCCGGGGCTGCGCCCAGGACCTGGCTTGATAGCGCAGCTCGCGACAGCGAAAACCCTCTTCCCGCAGCTCTTCCGGGTGCTGCGCCAGCTCCTGCTGATAGCCTTCCACCCAGGCACGAGCCAGCTCCTCCAGGCGCGCATTCTTCTTGATGCGCGCCACGTACGAGGTGTCGGCCCGCGCTTCCAGCTCACTCAGGAAAGACCCGCTCACCGAGGCCGCGTCGAAGCGCAGGATGAGGCGCCGGGCCAGATGCGACTGAATCCAGTCCAAGCGCTTGCCGAGAGCCTCTGAGGCGCCCTCATGGGCGTGCACGTTGCCCGGCCGCAGCACGGCACCGAAGAAATCGCCCGTCTGCGCCGAGCCGAGGAGCAGGGGATGGTACCCCGAGGCGTGGAAGTAGCCGTTGTATTCGACCCCCGCCTGGTGCCCGTGCGCCGGCATCGGCAGGGCATCCATGTCGACGGCCAACTCCTCGTATTTCATCCGTCCTTCCAGCAGCCGGCAACGAGACCGGGCGCTGCGCAGGACGGCTTCCTCCAACACCTCGCGGTTATAGGCAGTCGAGGCTTGCTCGAGCAGGCGCGACAGCGTCGGCTGACTGGCCAGTCCCTGCGGCCGGTCTTCGTCGCCGCTGCGCAACGGCGCCTGCCCTTTGCGATCGCTGACCGCCAGACGCAGGATCGGATCTTGGCGCAACGCGTCGGCGTCGGCGGCGTGGGTCCAGCCCTGTGCCAGCAGCACGATCTGTGTGCGCAGCAGCTCCGGCAGCGGGTGCGTGATCTGGTCTTGGGTACGGAGATCCTCGAAGTGGGCGTCGAGCCAATCCAGAACCCGGCTGTGTTCGAGCAGTTGACGCAACATCAGCGCACCGGTGTCGCTGCCAAGGTGGGTGGGGCGGGCTTCGATGTGGATGGAGCGGTTGAAAGACGGCTGAATCGGCCCGGCTTGCTCGGACTCGGTGTGTGACGGTAATTCACCCATTGGGTGTCCTACTGTGTGATGGGTTCAAAGGGCGATACTGCCTTGTGTTTCCCTCTGAAATCTAAGCATGGGAGGCACCCAGTACAGCCCTCTCCACTAAAATTCCATGAATAACAAGGGGTGACAGGAGGCAGGCTTCACGAACCGGCGACCCTGAGTGTCGAAGGCGGGAATTTCCCCGAAGCCACCGATGTCGAACCTTTTCCGGAAGGGCGGGACAGCATTTCCATTACGCTTCCTGAAGGCGTTGCCGTTGAAAATACAGCGGAGGTGTCGTTTACCCTGAAAACTGCCAGTCAGGTGTTGCAGAAGACGGTGAGCATCGCTCCGCTGCGTCAGTGGACGGTTTATATCTATCCCCACTCACACGTGGATATCGGCTATACCGCCCCGCAGGAAACCGTCAAAAAGCTTCATATGCGCAATATAGATGTCGGAATCGATATGGCGGACAAAACCGCCGATTATCCCGAAGGAGCGAAATTCGTCTGGAATCCGGAAGTTACCTGGGCGGTAGAGGGCTATCTCGAGCAGGCGGGCGCTGAAAAACGCAATGACTTCGTCAAGGCGGTGAAGCAGGGGCGTATTGGCCTCAATGCCACTTTCGGCAATCAGAACACCAGCGTCTCTTCCGACGAAGAGATTATCCGTCTGTTCAACAATTGCCATGAGCTCCGCAAGCTTACCGGTGCGCCAATTGAAACCATGGTGCAGTTCGATATCCCGGGCGCCAGCTGGGGTACGGTGCAGGCGGCTGCCCAGAACGGCGTGCGCGGTTTCTTTCTATTTCCCAACCATTTCGATCGCATTGGCAGTGCCCGGATTACCTGGGATCAGAAAGCGTTCTATTGGATCGCCCCTGACAGGAAAACACGCATCTTCTTTATGCAGGGATGGCCGTATGGTTACGGCTTTTTGATAAAGGGTGCGGAAATTTACGGAATAGAAAAATCCAGACTTACACGTCAGACCTGGATCGCCTTCGCACCGACGATCCGGAGGCCAACTTTCTGGATCCATTTATTTTTGATGAGATAGCCAAACTCGAGGAAGCCGGCCATCCATATGAGATATTCGTCATGACCTGGGCGATGGCGGACAATGCCCTCATCGATGCCGATCTGCCTGAAGCGGTAAGGCTTTGGAATGAAAAGTACGCTTATCCCAAACTCGTCATCGCCGGCACTGACCAGATCATGGCCGAATTCGAGCGGCGTTATGCCGACATCATCCCTGAAGTCAAAGGGGATTACACTGAATACTGGACCGACGGCCAGGGGACCGACGCTCGCCGTGGAGGAATGAATCGCTGCGCCAAGGAGCGGCTCGTACAAACGGAAATCCTCTGGAGCATGCTCAATCGCAATGAAAAAGCTCCTCTCGAGGCCTTCAGGGATTCCTGGCGGTACGTTCTCCTCGGCAGTGAACATACCTGGGGATATTGGAACCCTGAAGATCCCATCGCCAGGGAAATTGAAGCGACGAAGGCATCCTATTTCGAGAATGCCGACAAAACCAGCCGTGAGTTGCTGGAAAGCACCCTGGGCTCGATCGCCGCCCCCGGCAGCAACTCGATTGTCGTTCTCAATACCCAGTCATGGAAACGCTCGGGCCTGATCACACTTTCTCTCGAACAAAGCAAGACAGGGGATTGTGTGGTGAATGACCTGAAACAGAAAGTCCCTTCGCAAAGACTGTCCACGGGGGAACTCGCGTTTTGGAGCGCAGACATCCCGGCGTTCGGCTCGCGGCTCTATCACATAACCGAAGACAACCCGTTGCCTGGCGGCGATTGCAGCGTTGCCGGGAATACCATTGGGAATTCCCTGATCCAGGTGGATGTCGATCCCGAAACCGGGAATATCACCAAACTTCTGGATCGGAAGAATATGCGCGACTATGTCGATGGGGAATCCAGATTCGGAATGAATTCCTACTGGTATCTGCCCGGCGTCGATCGAAGCAAGGCGACCAGCACAAGCAACGCGATTGTGTCGGTTAACGAGCACGGACCGTTGCTCGGCAGCTTAGTCGTCGAGGCGGATGGCAAGGGCTGTAATTCCATAACCAGGGAAATAAGGGTCATCGCAGGGCAGCCTCATGTGGAACTGGTAAATACACTCGACAAGATTTCCACCCGGGAAAAAGAAGGGGTACATTTCGGCTTCCCCTTCAATGCCCCTGGAGGTATCGTTCGTATGGATATCCCCTGGGGCATCATGACCCCGGGAACGGACCAACTTCCCGGGGGCAACCGTAACTGGCTGGCTATGCAGCGATGGATAGATGTTTCCGATGCCGAGGGCGGAATCACCTGGGTTTCAATTGAAAGCCCTGTGGTTCAGTTCGGCGACCTTACCGCCAACATCCTGGGCGGAGCAAACGGTTCTGATGAATGGATACAGTTTCTGCCCAAATCGGAGACAGTGATCTCGTGGGCGTTGAACAATCACTGGCATACCAATTTCCCTCTGGAGCAAGGCGGTAGAATTTCGTTCCGCTACCAGATGCTGCCGCACGGGGACTACGATGGTGCCCAGGCTCAAAGATTTGCCTTGAACGGGCATCAGCCTCTTTTAGCTGTCCCTGCGGGGAAAAATCCGATTGGAAAGCCATGGCTGGCAATCGACAATCCAAACGTATTTGCGTCGACCTTGAAGCCCAGCGCAGACGGAAAAGGTATTATTCTGCGCCTGCGGTCCCTGTCAAACAAAACCGAGAGTGTCAGCATTGATTGGCCTGGTTCGGAAGCCTGGGAATTTAGGATGAGCAGCGCCGGCGAAGAAAGGGGAATGGTTGTAGATGGAAACATCGATATTCCGTCCTTGGGCGTTGCGACCATTCGCATGGAATCATTGGCAGGCTCCTCTTGAGCGCCTCGCTCACCGGCCTGCGCGCGGCGCACCGCGTTTGACAGAAGGCACCATCCGGGATCCGGGCGCAGGGGCCGGCGGCAGCCCGCACGCGACGACAGCGGGCTGGTCGTGCCGCCGGGCATCTACGTGGGGCGCGTCCAGGTACAGACGGACGGGTCGCAGTCGAAAAGGTCCGCCGTTCTATACGTGGCGTACTGGGCCACCGAGCACGTAATCGGGTGGGGGCAACCTCAGAATGACGCCTCCGCGTTCGCGGCCGCCAGGTCGATTTCGGCGACGAAGATGTCGGCAGGTCCCGACTTGAAGTGCGACAGCTCGTGGGGGTAGTCGGGCGGGGGCGCTTCTCGCCGCAGAGAACCCCACCGCTCGATGTGGTGAAGGGACCTCCTCTCGCCCTCGACCGCGCCGCTCAGATAGGCGTGCTGCGAGTAGTAGCTGACGATCAGCCGCTCGGCCTCCAGCGAGAGAAGACCCGGATAGGCCGCGTCCCCGTCGCTCGGCAGCGCGAAGATCGGGGTCACCCCATTCCGATCCAGCAGGAAGATCCCGGTGTTGCCCGGGGGTGAGTGCTGCGGGACCCAGGGCGCGGTGGGGTCGCGGCGCCCGGCCACGTACACCTTCCCCCCCGATTCGCACAGCGCCGGACAGTGGATCAGCGTCTCGAGGTCCACGCACGACCACTCCTTGTATGGGGGGGCGGAAGTGTAGAGGAGCGAATGCTGGTCGGGCTCCCTCGTCCGGGATACGCACCACAGCTCCCCGTCGGGCCGGAAGATGACGTCCGCTTCGTTGAATCGCGGCGTCGTGCGGTGGTCGAGCTCGCGGGCTTCCTGCAGCTCCTGCCGGCTTTTTCCCTCACCATCGGGAATTCTGGAAACGAACGTCCAGTTGCGGCCGTCCCGGCTGGACAGGAGCTCGCCCCCCTTTTCGGCGCAGTAGAAGACCCCTTGGTGCAACCGCACGCGCCACATCCAGTAGTTTCGGTCGTAGATCTGCATCGGCGCCGACCACCTGTAGCCGTCGTCCGAAACGAAGACGTAAGGGTGGACCACCTGCCGCTGCCGTCCGGCGACCGGTTCATACCTGCTGTCGGCGCAGAACACGAAGAGCTCATCGTCGGTTGCCGCCAGCTTCGCGTCCCTGGCGTCGTTGGGCGTCCTGAAGACGGCGATCTCGTCCCAGCGTCTCAGGTCCGCCGAGCGCAGCAGGACGACGACCCCGTCGGGCGCTGTGTGTGCCGAAGTTCGATCGTGGACCAGCCAGAAGGTGTCCCGCCAGAAGCAGAGGTCGGAACACATGTTGTGCCAGCCGTCGCGGACGACGGTGCGGTGAGATAGAACCTGAGCCATGAGAGCAAGCCCCTCCTGCGCATTTGAGTGAACTCCAACTTCTTGAGATTCGAAATTTGATTCGACCGCGGTCTCTCGACCACACCCGGGGGGCTCCCCCGATTGCCGATTTCTTTTTGCCTCCCAACTCCTCCATTTTCCCCGGGCGTTCAACGCACACTTTCGCGACCGCCTCGATTCTTTCCAGGAAGAAGCCACGATCGCCCCGGATGAAAGGATGGCCCGCCCGTGACCCGGAGACGCGAGCTTTGCCGGGAACCCTGGGTTTTTTCTGGAGACATGGACTACCCCCGGGAGTATTTTTCGATACGCCAACGCTTCCATGACTTCCTGACCAAACGAGGTGACGCAATGTCCGTACCGACCCACCGCCCGCTCCTGGTAAACGACGACGGCTGGATCATCAGCGAGGCGCAACCCCCTCTGAGCGCCCGCGACCTCAAGGAGAAGATGGTGGACACCTACCGCGGCACGCCGTTGGGGGCGCTGCTGTGGTGCATCGGCGACAGGGAGGTGTACCAGTACGAGACCCGCGTGGGGGAGATGTCCGGAGCCGGGGAATACGAGTCCCTGGAGGGCCTGACTCCAGGCGGGGAGCACACGCCGATCGACGACCGGCGCCAGGCGAACTGCGCCGCCAACATACGCAGCCTCATCGACGAACGGGGCGGCCCCCTGACCGCGATGGCGGAGCTCTGCCGGGAGGCCGGTCTCGACATCTTCCCCTCGGTGCGGATGAACAGCCACTACGACACCGACCCCGACACGCCGGGAGGCGGCCGCTTCCGGCGCGAGCACCCCGAGGCCCTGATCGGCAAGCCGGGCGAGACCTTGCCCGAGGGCAGCCTCGAATGGGGGGTGCGGACCGGAGTCGACTACACCCACCCCGAGGTCCGCAGGCACATGGCCGGGGTCATATGCGAGCTGTTCGAGCGCTTCGACGTCGACGGCGTCGAGCTCGACTTCATGCGCCATCCCACCTTCTTCCCCCTCGAGAGCGGCTACGCAAACCGCCATCTGATGACGGACCTGGTGCGCCACGTCAAGGGCCGGATGGCCGCCGTGGGAGCGGGCCGGGGGCGCCGCATCGATCTCGCCGTCAGGGTGCCCCCGACGCTGTCCGACGCCAACAGAATCGGGCTCGACGTCGCCGCGTGGATGGCCGAGGGGCTGGTGGACATCGTCATCGCCGGCGGCGGTTTCATCCCCTTCGAGACGGCGGTCGGGGAGTTCGTGGAGGCCGCCGAGGGCAGTGGCTGCCTGGTGTACGGTTGCATCGAGCGGCTCCGGCCCGCCCTGGACGACGAGGTGATCCGCGCCATCGCAGCGCACCACTATGAAGCCGGCGCCTCCGGCATCTACCTGTTCAACTACTTCAGCAAGCCGCCGGAGTGGAAGCGCAGGATGTTCGCCGAGCTTGCAGACCCGGCGGCCCTTGCCAGGCTCGACAAGCGCTACCATATGGAGAACACGCGGTTCCGCTGGGACTACCGCCGCGACCTGTCGGACAGGGACCTGCACGACTACGCCTTCCAGAACGCGGTGCCGGCATCGCAGCTGCCGGTCGCACTGGCCGAGACGCTGACACCGAGGGGTCCGACGCTCCGCTTCGGGATGGCCGACGACGTGGCCGCGGCCGCGGCGGACGGCGCGTTGAAGCGGTGCGTCCTGAGCCTGAAGCTGACGGGCTGCAGCGGCGAGGACGAGATGGAGGTGTGGCTCAACGGCGAGCAGCTCGGCTCGCAGCTGGCGAAGACGACCTTCGGGGACTGGGGCCGCGTCGAGTGGAGCCGGTTTCCCGCCAGGCTCACCCACGCCAGCTATGCGGGAGCGACCATCGAGTTCGACCTGAGCGGCCCGCCGCTGAGGAAGGGCGGGAACGAGTTGGAGGTGCGGCTGCTGCGCGGCGCCGTGCAGAAGTCGACGCACATCGTCCTGATGGACGTGGAGGTGGCGATCAGCTACGCGTGAGACCTGGAGGGACATGACGAGAGGACCGAGCCTCTGAGCATTGATTGTGCAACAGCCACGGGAGGAGATTGGCGAATGACAGATCGGGAAATCAGAACTGCTTTCGAGCGGGACGGTTATGTGGTGGTCAAAGACCTTATCGATGCCCGGGATCTGGAGCCGATCCGCGAATTCATCGAGGCAAAGGTCGATGCGTACAGCCGCGAGTTGTACAGTGAAGGGAAGTTGTCGTCGTGCCATGAAGACGAATCCTTCGGGCGGCGGTATGCCGCTGTCTGCGAAGAACTGGGTATATCGCCGCGCAGTTGGGATTTCGGGATGTTCGGACCTGAGTTTTACGATCTCTACAACCTCCCCGGTGTTCTCGATGTGCTGCGCCTTCTCCTTGGATCCGAGGTCTCGAACGTCGGCACCCCGGCGTTGCGGACAAAGCTCCCCGGCAGCGTGGTTACTTCGTTTCCGTGGCATCAGGACAGCCAATACATGGACCAGCTTATTATCGGGAAGAAGGAGAGGCACACGGGCGGTCTGCGCATGGTTACAGTGTGGGTGCCACTCGTCGAAGCGACAGTCGAGAATGGATGCTGCTGGGTCATTCCGGGCAGTCACCGTTGGGGTTTGTTGGAAGGTGCACGAGGTAAAGATTTAAACGTCCGCATGGAGGAGGATGTTGAAGCGCGCGGCACTCCAGTACCTGTTCCTCTTGAACCTGGCGGTGCGTTGTTCCTGTCGAACCTTTGCGTACACACCAGCAAAGTGAACAAGACCGGGGAATGCCGCTGGAGCATTGACTTCCGTTACTTTCCCACGCCTGACCGGGCTGACTTGACTGCGGTGGAGCGCGAAGCTGCCGAATTCGTGAAAAACAAATCTTTGGCGGGCGGCAGGGTGCCGCTTGTCGTGCTCACCGAAGGCCGCAAGCCGACGTGGGAAGAGTGGGAAGCTCAGCATCGCTTCTTATAAGAAGGCCTTTTTAGGACTCCAGAGAGCAACCGTGACCAGAACCCTGGGCGCGATATTGCGGCGGATCGTCGAAGCGCTGCGCGATCTGGCGCCCATCATCCTCGTCATCGCGTTCTTCCAGATCGCGGTGTTGCAGCAGCCCTTTCCGAATCTCGGGCGCGTTGCCGTTGGCCTGTTCTGCGTGATCGCCGGCCTGACGCTCTTCATCCAGGGACTCGAAAGCGGTCTGTTTCCCCTCGGCGAGGCTATCGCGCAGGCCTTCGCGCGCAAGGGGAGCGCGGCGGCGCTGTTGGCCTTTGCCTTCTGCCTGGGTTTCGGCACCACGGTCGCGGAGCCGGCCCTGATCGCCGTTGCCGCGGAGGCGGCCGAGGTCGCCGCGGAAGCCGGCGCCATCGCCGCCGGCGACGAGGCGCGTTCCGCGTACGCCTTTCAGTTGCGCATGGTGGTGGCGGTCTCGGTCGGCGCGGCGATCGTGCTCGGGGTGCTGCGCATCCTCAAGGGCTGGCCGCTCCACCGGCTCATCATCGGGGGCTATGTGCTGGTGACCGCGTTGACCGCGTTCGCGCCCGCGGAAATCATCGGGGTTGCCTACGATTCCGGCGGCGTCACCACCAGCACGATCACGGTGCCGCTCGTCACCGCGTTGGGTGTCGGGCTCGCCACCTCGATCCGGGGGCGCAACCCGATGGTCGACGGCTTCGGGCTCATCGCCTTCGCCAGCCTGACGCCCATGATCTTTGTCCTTCTGTATGGCATGGTGATCTGAGGTGGAGTTTCTGCGCACCGTTGCCGTCACCGGGGTTTCCACCGCGCTCGATGTGGCGCCCATTATCGGCATCCTCGTTCTGTTCCAGGTTGCGGTGCTGCGCCGCAGCCTGCCGCACCTGGGCAGGATCGCGGCCGGGTTTGTCTTCGTCCTGTTGGGACTCACGCTCTTCCTCATCGGCCTGGAGGAGGCCCTCTTCCCGATCGGCGAGACCATGGCGCGGCAGCTCACCGCCCCCGAGACCATCGGCAAGGCGAGCCTGGCCGACGGCGTCGACTGGTACGACTACCTGCTGGTCTACGCCTTTGCCGCGGCGATCGGCTTTGCGACGACAGTGGCCGAGCCCTCGCTCATCGCGGTCGCGCTCAAGGCCGAGGAGATCTCGGGCGGCTCGATCCACGCCTGGGGCCTCAGAATCGCCGTGGCGCTCGGGGTGGCCGCGGGTGTGGCGCTGGGCTGCTTCCGCATCGTCACCGGCACGCCCCTGCCCTGGTACATCATCGCCGCATATTTCGTGGTGATCGCCCAGACCTTCCGGTCGAGCCGGACCATCGTGCCGCTCGCCTACGACAGCGGCGGCGTCACCACGTCGACCGTCACGGTGCCAGTGGTCGCGGCGCTGGGCCTGGGGCTCGCCGCAACCGTCCCCGGGCGCAGCCCGCTGATCGACGGATTCGGCCTCATCGCCTTCGCCAGCGTCTTTCCCATCATGTCCGTGCTGGGCTATGCTATGGCCGTGTCCTGGGTGGGACGCCGGCGGAACGCCAAACAATCCCAGGAGAGTTGAGCCATGCAACTGAAACTGATCGTCGCCCTGGTCAGCGACGACAAGACCGATACCGTGGTCGATGCCGCCCGCGCCGGCGGGGCGACCGGCGCGACGATTTTTACCGGAGTGCGCGGCGAAGGCCTGAAGCCGCAGAAGACCTTTTTCGGTCTCGACCTGGCGGCCCGGCGCGATGTCGTCCTTTTCCTGGTGGTCGAGAACCGGGCGCGGGACATTCTGGAGCGCATCCGCGATGCCGGGCGCTTCGAGCAGGAACCCGGCGCCGGCATTGCATTTCAGGTCCCGATCGAGGACGCCGTCGGTCTCACCACCCAACTCCCCACCATTCTCGAAGAGGTGGATGACGAATTATGAGCGAGAAACGCATCATCCGGGTCGGAGACGTCATGGGCTCCAAGCTCTACACCATAGACAGGCTTGCTACCGTGGCCGAGGCCATGGCCCTCATGAAGCAGCACGAGGTCAGTTCCCTCGCCGTCGACCGGCGCGACGACGACGACGAGTTCGGCCTGCTCGTGGTCGCGGACATCGCCCGCGAGGTGATCGCCAAGAACCGCCCGCCCGACCGCGTCAACGTGTACGAAATCATGTCGAAACCGGTGTGGACCCTGCCGTCGGCCATGCTCGCCCGCTACGCCGTGCGCCTGCTCGTGCGCTTTGAAATCTCCCGCGCCGTGGTCGTCGACTACGAGCGCCACCCCCTCGGCATGGTGACTTTGCGAGATCTCGTCCTGAGTCACGTGGCGGAGTGATGGGGGAGGACTGCCTCCCGCCCCATCCGCCATTGCACCGGAGCGGCCCCCGCCACAGCTCGAGTTCGCCGCCTGACCTCACTTGCTCGCAAGAGCCCGTGACAGATGCAGGGAAAAGGCATGCATCGACTTCCGTTCGACAAGCCGGGGAAGTTCCGGAAGGGGAATATCCACACGCATTCCACCTGCTCGGACGGCACCCTGCCCCCCGGGGAGGTGTGCCGCCGCTACCGGGAGGCCGGCTATCACTTCGTGGCTATAACCGATCACTTCCTCGAGCAGTTCGGCTACCCCATTGTCGACACGAGACCCTTCCGCACGGACGGATTCACGACCCTCATCGGCGCCGAGCTGCACGCGCCGATTCCCGGCTCGGCGATGAAGTGGGATGTCGGCGCCATCGACCTGCCGCTCGATTTCGAGCCGTGGAGCGAGGGCGAATCGGGACCCGGGATCGCGGCCAGGGCCCTCGAGGCCGGCGCTTTCGTCGTCGCCGTCCATCCGCACCACTCCTTCCTGACACCGGAGCAGATTCTCAGCCTGGGGCCGATCCACGCGATCGAAATCTTCAACGGCGTCGCCGACGGCGTCGACAAGGGACACAGCTGGTACGTGGCGGACCTGCTCCTGCAACGGGACGAGCATTACCTCATCACCGCTGCCGACGACGCCCATTTCGAGTCCTTCCGTCACGACTTCGGCCTGGGGTGGGTGTGGGTCAAGAGCGAGGAGCTGTCGCCCGCATCGCTGATGGCGGCGCTGAAGGCGGGGCGCTACTACGCCAGCTGCGGTCCCACCATCGAAGACGTCGCCATCCACCCGCCCGACACGGTGGAGGTCCGCTGCTCACCCGTGTCGCGCATCATGATGGTCGGCAAGGACGGCGAGTCGAAGAGCCAGGAGGGCGACGGCATCACCAAAGCCCGCCTGACGCGGAACTGGCCGAGCCCGTGGATGCGGGTGACCGTGCGCGACGAGCACGGGCGCCGGGCCTGGACGAATCCGTTCTTCTTATAGCTGCGCCAGTATCCGCGCGAGCAGGACTGATCCCTTGATCTCTCAAAACATCATCTACCTGGGCGGGACCGTCGTCGATCCGGCAGGGAGGGGGGTCGAGGGAGTGGCCGTATCGAACGGCGAGCTCATCGAGCGCACCGATGCCGCCGGGGCGTACGAGATCGAGGCCCAACCGGGGATCCACCGCTTTCTGACGGTCACCTGCCCGGAAGGCTTCCGACCGACGGATTCTCATTTTCGAAGAATCCGCCGGGTGGAGAACGGGACGTTCCATTTCGAGCTCACCCCGCTAGGCGAGCCCTCCGGCCGCTTCGCGGCAGCCCACATAACGGATCTCCATCTCGTCACCGGGGAGGACGGGCGCCATCGCCGGCCGGGTGACAATCTGGCGTCGCCGGAGCTCCTCGCCGGAGATATCGCAGAGGTGGAGCAGGTGTTGTCGCCGGCATTCATGCTCGCCACCGGGGACCTGACGAACGTCGGCTCGATCGCAGAACTCGAGGCATTCCGCGCGGTCGCCGAGGCGGTCGCCACGCCGATGCACCTCGGCTTCGGCGGCCACGACGCCAACGTCCTGCAGGCGCGGACGCCGGGAAAGCGGGTGGACGACGACAGCGAAGTCCGCGACTGGCTCGACGACACCAACGCGGGTGTGACCCTGACGGGGCATTTCGAGAGGATACTAGGTCCCACCCACTACAGCTTCGACTACGGCAGCTGGCATTTCGTCCTGTATCCCAACGAGGAGTACGAGTTCTCCGTCTACGACCAGCTGCGCAAGGAGCGCTGGCTCGAGGCGGACCTGGCGATGCAGCCGGCCGGCAGACCGATCGTCGTGGGGGTGCACATGCCGCCGCGGATGGATCTGCTGGAGCGGCTGGCGAAGTACGACGTTCGGCTGGTCCTCCACGGCCACACCCACACGAGCAGGGTATTCCGTCATCGCGACGTCGTGATCGCTTCGACACCGCCCCTGTGCTGGGGGGGCAGCAGCACCGATCCGCGCGGCTTCCGGGCCCTGCATTTCGACGGCGGCAGGTTCGACATGGAGCTGCGCGCTGCCGGAGGGCGCTCGAAGGGGCGCTCGCAGGAGGCGCCGCCCGCGAGCGTTGCGACAGCCGGACGGGGGGAAAGCGGACTACGCCCGATCTGGGAAACCCGTCTGCCGGCGCTCGTCCATCGGGCCGCACCGGTCCTTTGCCAAGGCGGCCTCATAGTGAGCCTGCAGGACGACGACGACGGCAGGGAGAGCGGTGTCTGCCGCGTCGATCTCGACGACGGTTCGATCGTCTGGCACTGCCGCACCGATTCGGCGATCCGCAACAGCGTCGCCGTCGCGGATGGGGCGTTGTTCGCCATGTCGAACTGCGGCCGGCTGTCGGGCCTCGACGCGGCGACGGGCAAACTCCTCTGGCACGCGGACACGCCCGGCTTTCCGGAGCGCTGGATGGCCGGTACTCCCGCTGTCGCCGACGGCGTCGCCTACGCCGGGGCCAAGTCCGGGTACGGCGCCCACGATGCTCGCACGGGGAAGCCGCTGTGGTTCAGGCGCTTCAGCGGCACCCTCGATCTCATCGCCGATCCGACGGGCGACAAGTGGGGGGCATGGTTCACCCCGATCCTCTACGGCGAGCTTCTGATCAGCCTGGTTCCGCGCCGGGCCCTGACGGCCCTCGATCGAAAAAGCGGGCGAATCGTCTGGGAGCACGCGCTCCCCGACAGCCAGGACTGGTGGGCTTCGCCGATCCTGGTGGGAGACACGGTGGTGAGCGGTGGCGAGCCGAACCATCTCCTCGCAGTTCGGGCCCTGGATGGCGATGTCGTGTTCGACGAGCGGGTGCTGGATGAAAGTGCCGCAGCGGGCAACTGCGTCACCGGGCTCACCGTCGAGGGCGGGCGCCTGTATGCGGGCAGCGGGGACGGCAAGGTGATCGCCTGCGATCTCGCCACCGGCGAGGTGAAGTGGGAGTTCCGGACAGGCGGCGCCATGCTCGACATGGCACCCCACCGCCGGGACGCCTGCACGGTTCTGGCACCGCCCGTCCTCTACGGCGGGCGGGTGGTCGCCTGCGGTGTCGACGGGGTGATGTACCAGTTGAACGCCGATTCCGGCGACTGCGAAGGGACGACGCAGCTCGCGTCGCCGATAACGGCAGCGCCTGTCCCGCTCGAAGACGGAATCGTCGTGGTCACCTGGGATGGAGTGCTCAGGCGCTTCGGCCCCTGAACAGCTCTATCCCGCATCCGACTCCCTTGCCGCGGTCACGACGAGACCCCTGCATGCTTCTGCGACGGGACATTGGCACTTTCCTCTACTCGCCATCGGCGACGCCGGGCAGGGTCGAGGTGCTGAGCAGACCGCCATCGACATCGAGCGCGACTCCCGTCAGAAAGGACGATTCTTCGGCGAGGAAGAACATGATGGCGTTGACGACGTCGTCCTCGGTGGGGTTGCGGCCGAGGGGGATGTCCGCCGCGGTCGCCGCGAGGATCGCCGCGGGCGCCGCGCCAGTGGTCCGTTGTTTGAAGGCGAGCACGTCCCCGCCCATGCCGGTGGTCGAGACGCCGACCGGACAGACGCAGTTGACGGTGACGCCGTCGGGGGCCAGCTCGCCGGCCAGCGCCTTGCTCAGGCCGACGACGCCGAACTTGGCGGCGCAATAGGAGGCAATCAGCGCGCTGCCGATCTTCGACACGTCCGAGCCGATATTGACGATGCGGCCGCGCCGGCCGCTCTGGCGCAGGAGCGGGGCCGCGGCCTGGCAGCAGAGAAAAACCCCCTTGAGGTCGATGTCGATGACCCGGTCCCAATCCGCTTCGGTGGTTTCTTCCAGGGAGCCGATGTGGATGACACCGGCGGAATTGACCAGGGTGTCCAGACCCCCGAAGCGCGTCCGGCAGGCGGCAACGGCCTGTTGGACGGATGCCCGCGAGGTGACATCGAGCACCAGGGCCAGCACGCGGTCGCTGTTCAATTCATCGGCGGCCGCCCCCAGTTTTTCGCCGTCGATATCGGCGATGGCGACCTGGGCGCCCTGGGCGAGCAGGGCCCTGGCGGTGCCCAGGCCGAAGCCGCCGGCCCCGCCGGTGATCAGCGCGCGTCTAGGATTCAAAGTGGTACTTCTCGACGATCTCTTCGTTGACTTCGACGCCGAGACCGGGTGTGTCGCGGACGGCGAGATGGCCCGCTTCCTGCACCCAGGGGTCGGCGACGAGCTCGTGCTGCATCGGGGACTCGTGCGGTTTGAAGTCGAGGGCGACCCCGTGGGTCGAGTTGGCCATCAGGTGCAGGCTGGCCGCGGTGTTGAGCGCGCCGCTCCAGGTATGGGCGCTCCACTGCAGGTTCTCCGCCTCGATCAGCCTGATATACTGGCGGCAGCCGGTGATGCCGTGACAGCGGCCCGGATCCATCTGGATCACGTCGACGCCGCCCGAATGGATCAGGCGGCGATAGCTGTCCAGGTCCCATTCGTCCTCGCCGGTGCCGATCGGCGTCGAGGTGGCGTCGCGCAGCCGGGCGTGGGCGTCGAGGTCCGAGGGCAGCAGGGGCTGCTCGATCCAGCGCAGGCGGTAGGGTTCCAGGTCGCGGAAGCGCTGGATCGCGGTATTGAGGTCCCAGATATTGCGCGCGCCGGGGGTGTCGACGACGAGCTCGATTTCGTCGCCGATGACTTCGCGGGTGCGGCGGACAATCTCGATGTCTTTGTTGCGGTCGAGCCCGAAGACGGCTTCGGGCCGCATGCCCCAACCTGCCTTGACCACACCGTAGCCTTGCGATTTGAGCCAGCGAAACTCGTCGAGGGTCCAGTCGACGTCTTCCATGTCGAAGATGAACGAGGCCATGGCGACGACCTTGTCGTGGAGCTGCCCTCCGAGCAGCCGGCAGACGGGTTGTCCGAGCGCTTTGCCGGCGAGGTCCCACAGGGCCATGTCGATGGCGCTGATGGCGAAGGCGGCGATGCCCTCCGGACCGTACCACCAGACGTGGCCGCGCATCGCATGCCAGTGACGTTCGACATCGAGGGCGTTCCCGCCGATCAGGAGAGGGGCCAAGCCTTGCTCGGCGATGAGTTTGCTCGCCAGGGCCGCCTCGCGAAATTGCGATATGCACTCCCCCCAGCCGACCTGGTTGTCCTCGCCCTCGATACGGACGAGGGTGATGTAGCGTTCGATGCCCTTGTAGTGGGGCTCGGGATAAGCCAGGGGGAAGGCCTGGATTTTCTGGATTTTCATGACAGTGGTCCTCGGTGACAGTAGTCCTCCGTGACAGTAGTGGGAAACCACCCGCTCGCCGAGCGGCCCCGCCGCCTGTTTCAGCTTCAACGACAGCGCCGTTCAATCTAAAACCCTATGCGTCCTGGGGATCCGATGCGGAACGGGTCGCTGGCGGGCTTGCCGCCGCGATGCCTCCGGCAGCCTCGGATTTCTCCCCGTCCGACCTGTCCTCCTTGACCTTCAGATAGTGGAATACCAACAAGCCAATGCCGATTAATAGGGGGATGATACCCCAAACACTCGCAGTAAGGGCAACCTCGTCGGGCACGGCCAGGTAAGCGGCAATCCCGTAGCCGAGGCCCAGCGCAATCAGGATCAACGCTGGTTTGCGAGCATCAGTCGGCTGCCTGAGAGGAATCGGCTGGCCCTGCTCGATCGCGGCTCTCTGGACCTTGCTCTCGAAGTAACTCCTCAGAGTGAGAAAGACGAAGAGACCGGTTAAAGCAACGAAGGGCACCGAAACTGACATGACTGCGAACTCGGTCATGGTTGACTCCTTCGTCCGACTATATCCGCCGGACAAACCAGGAATGGAAAATTGTGCGGCTTTTGACACAATTAGAGCGGGGTAGGGAGGATTTGTTTCAGAAGAAGATGAATGCACGGCATTTTGAAACATTTCCTGCGACAGGAGCTCTATATGAGTAGGGAAACTGCGGCATAAATCGCACACAGGGAAGCTCTCCGTGCAGGATGAAAGATCCCTCATCAGCCGCTGTCGACGAGGAGATGAAAAGGCGTTTGCGGAACTCGTGGATGAACACAAGACCAGGGTCTCAAATGTCGTGTACCGCATGACGGGAGACAGTGATGCGACGGAGGACCTGACCCAGGAAGTTTTCCTCCGAGTACTGCGCGGTCTGCACCGGTTTCGTGGCGAAGCGAGGCTTTCTACATGGATCTACCGAATTACCTGTCGCGTTTGTTTTCGGGAGCTGCAGCGCCGCCGACACCGGAGCAATCAAGTCCAGTGGAATGATGAAACAGGGGAATGGCACCTCCGGGAAACCAGCTCAGGCGAAAGTGTAAAGGAAGACAAGGCCGAAAAGGCTGAGATGGAGGAGGCTGTAGCGCGCTGGGTGGATGAGTTGCCGCCGCACTACAAGATGGTTATTTCTCTCAACTATGTTGAGGACAGGAAGTACAAGGACATCGCGGACATCATGGGCCTCCCGATGGGTACGGTGAAGACATACCTGCATCGGGCGAAGCAGTTCTTGAGAGCGCGCGCCATCGACGAAGGATATGTGACCTGATGGAGTGCCATCGATTCAAGGAGCTGGTGGAAGATTTTTTTGTTGGCGCACTGAGGCCTGCCGACAGAAGAGCCGTCGAGCGACACGTGCGCGAGTGCAGCGCGTGCAGCCGCGACTTTGCCGCCGACCGGCTGCTCGATGACATCTTGTCAAGGCAAGAGCACGAAGGGCTGTCAGCTGCTTTCACCGAACGGGTTCTGGCGAGCTTTCGTCAAGAGAGAGAGCACGTGTTCGTCTCTCCATTGCGGGCACTGGGGAGTACTGGATATGCGGCCTCAGCCGCGGCCCTGCTCTACGGATTCACGAAATACATCGCCGGCACGGGTTTCTCAAACTCAACGGTGACAGCACTTGTAGATGCCGCGAGGGAGGTGGTTCTCGTTCGGAGTGCCGGGCTGGAAGGACCAGCCGCGCTATTCGCGGAGGCGTTCGGTCAGGCCGGCGTTCTGCCGGTGAGCGCGGCCGTCGGCGCCTTCATCATGATATGGGGATTGTATACGCTGCTGGAGGGAAGCCGCCTTGGATACAAGCAGACGTGAGCACCTGCCCCGCGGCGCGGTCAGAGCTGGAATCCGAGCAGGGCAATGCCCGTCATCGCACCGGGACGACCCCCGCCACAGCTCGAGTTCGCAGCCCTGACCTCACTTTCTTGACCGCCGTTGCCAACGCCACCGGTATGCCCGAACGGTTGGCGCCTGGGCGATGGCCGCTTCATGTGCTGCGAGTGTGGGGCGCGCAGTTCGGTGACGGCGGGGACGATCTTTGACCGAACCCGGACGCTGCTGAGCGTGTGGTTCACCGCCTGCTGGTTGTTCGCTACCGGCAAGGACGGGATCTCGGCGTTGAGCTTGAAGCGGGTGCTGGAGATCGGCTCGTACCAGACCGCGTCACCGACGGGTGGCCGGCCTACCAGGGACTGGCGCAACTCGGCTACGTGCATGATCGTCGCTCTCAAGGCGTAGCCGGTGCTCCCCTTGGCGGACGCCGCCCCGGGCGGCCACTTGGAGATCCGGCTGCCCTTACGGGACCGCGGAGTTTTTTTCTGATTGGCCGGCCTCTGCGAAACGCCGCCCTGCCGGCGGCGTGCGCCGGCCGATGACAAAGCGGCCCCCTCATCTCAGCAGGGTCATTTTACGCACGATGGCTTTGTCTCCAGCGGTGAGCCGATAGAGGTAGACGCCGGGGGCCGCGGGTCGTCCCTGCTCGTCACGTCCTTCCCAGAAGACATCGTATATGCCGGCTTTCAGGGTGCGTCCGGGGATCAGCGTCCTGACCACCTGTCCTGCGAGGTTGTAGATGACCAGGGAGACCTCCCCGCTCTCCGGCACCTGGAAGTAGAGGGTGGTGCTGGGGTTGAACGGATTGGGGGCAGCCAGGGCGGCCAGACCGTCGAGGCCCGTGAGGGCCAGCTGCGCGGCCAGGGCCTTGGCCGCGGCCGAGCGGGTTATGGCCGATCCCGGCGTAGACCAAGACCCGGAAGTACCCTCACGGCTGGTGGCCTTCAGGAAGACGGTGTACAGGGTGTTTTCATGCAGGCCCGTCAGCGTCGTGCTCGTCACCCGGCCGACCGTGGTTTCCGCGCATACGGCCTGACGCGCCGCCTCGTCGTCCGGATCCTCCGGCGCATCCTCCTCCGACCGAAAAGAAGCGTAGCAGTATTTCATGGTGTAGCCGGTGACGGTCGCGCCGCTGGCCGGGGCCGACCAGTTGACGTCGAGTCTGCCCGTCCCGGACGAAGGCACGCTCACCCTCACGTCCGTCATCCGGCTGGGCGGGCCGATGTCCTGAACGATGGCGTTGATCAGCTTGTTGCTTGTTCGCCGAAGGGTTGGCGTCGTCAGTAGCCCGGATCCTGACCACATAGATGTTGTTGGTATTCGCATCGGTGGGATTCTCGTAATCCGGCGCCAACTCGAACCTCAGCGTCAGACTCGAACCCGACGAGGCGAAGGAGAACTTGTCGCTGTCCGTGCTGTAGATGTCCCAGGTAATGCCGTCCCCTTCGGCGTCGGTGGCCGTATACGTGCCCACGGCGGTGGTGTTCTCGTTGACATTCTGGCGCCCCGTGCCTGAAATCACTGGCGCGGTGTTGGACCGGGTGGTGGCGGACGTGGGCGCGGACCAGGCCCCGGTGCCTTCGCTGCTGGTGGCCCGCGCCGTGGCCGAGTACAGGGTGCCGGATCTGAGGCCGGACAAGGTGGTGCTGGTGGTGCCGCTGCCGAACGAATTGGTGGAGCAGACGGCGCGCGCCGAAGGGTCCTGGCCGCCGGAGTTGGCGGGGGACTCGCCGTCGTCGCGGGCGCCAGAGGTACAGTATTGCAGCTCGTATCCGGTGATGCTGGCTCCGCTGGACGGCACCGTCCAGGAGGCGTCGAGGTTTTCGTGGCCGCCGCTGGACGGCACGCTCAAGGTCACGGTCGGCCTCGGCGTCACGACATTGGTGACGTTGACGGTCACCGCCCGGCTCGCGGTTTTTGAGCAGCCGCCCTGGGCCCGGATCGTGACCTGGTACTGGCGGGAATCGGTCTCGTAGTCGGGGGCGCTGCGGAAGCTCAGCGTGCCGGAGGAGAAATGGAAGGAGCTCGCGTCGGTCCCCGCCAGCGGCAACCAGCTGCCCCCGCCCCCGTCCGGGTCGCTGAGCGAATAGCTGGCCACCGCGGTGGTGTTCTCGGGGATCGACTGGGACGTGGGACCCGAGATCGTCGGGGCACCGCAGTCGGTGCGGCCGCTGCCGGCGGCCCAGCCGCTGGTGCCTTCGTCGTTGGTGGCATTCACCTGCACTTCATACGCGGTGTTGGGATCAAGGCTCGAAATCGTCGTCGAGGTCCCGGTGCCCGAAAACGAGTGCGTGCGCCAGTTTCCCGAGGCCCGGTATTGCACGTCGTAGTCGGTGACCGGGGGCCGTCCGCTGGTGTTGGGCGCGTCCCATTCCACCTCCACACTCGTGCGCCCCGCCGCCGACACCCGCACATTGGACGGCGGCCCCGGCGGCTCGTCGACATCGGTCACGTTCACGGTTACCGTCTCGGTGTCGGACGCCCCCGCCGTGTCCGTCGCCCGGACGGTCAGGCTGTATGAAGTGGTGCCGCTTTCGTAGTTCGGGGCCGTCTGGAAGCTCACCTCGCCGCTGGTTTCACCGATGGAGAACACGTTCCCGCTCACGGACCAGGTGATGGCCTGGCCTTCCGGGTCCGTGGCCGTGGCCGTGGCCGTGAAGGTGGCTACGGACGGGGTGTTCTCCCGCACGGACGGATCGCTCATATCGTCGATCTCAGGAGGCCGGTTCGGCGCCGGCGTCGTGTCATCGAGATTGACGGTGGCGCTGGCCGGCGTGCCCGTGACGACCTCGGCCGGCAGGTCTCCGAAACCCAGGGTCACGGTTTCGTCGTCGCGGTCCGAGTCACTCGTGGCCGTGATCGTGAACGTCTTGGTGCGGTCTCCAAGCTCGAACGACAGCCGGTTGTTGTTGCCCAGCGTCTCGGAGTAGTCTCCGGACGAAGGCTGGAACCGGATCGGCACATGCACGAACCGGTCGGCCGCCGGGGTCATCCGCACCGTGACGGTCACGGCGTCGCCGCCTTCGACAGCGTTATAGCTGTTCGGATCGAACTCGACGCGCAGCCGACGGGGCTTGACCGTCTTCGACGGCGAACTGGTCGCCATCTTGCCGGGCCCATGGGCGTCGTCGTATTCCGCGCGGACGCGCAACGCATGACCGGCCGCGCTGGACGGGACGAGATACGGGTTCGTCGCACCCGTGCCGGGATCCACGCGCGCCTCTCGGCCGGCCTGCACCGTAAACCAGATCCAGTCAACTTGGGACTGATCGATGCCGCCGTCCGAGTCGATCAGGGTGCCGAGTACCGTCTGGCCCACCTGGGGGGTATTCGGCGACATCGAGACGGTTCCCGGATCGTCCTCGTTCGTGATACGAACGGACACGGCCAACGTCGTATCCATGGCCGGAGGACCGGTGACGGCCGCCTCCACGATCACGCTCCAGACGTTGTCCCCGTCAGCGTCCTTCGGGTGTTCGTAGTCCGGTTCCTTCGTGAAGCGCAGCTCACCGTCCCCGTTGAGGGCCAGCGTGTCGCTGGCATCGGCCCCGGACAGCGTCCAGGTGACCGACGAGGCCGCCGTGCCGTCCGTGTACCGGGCCACGTAGGGAGCCACCAGGCCCGTGGCCCGCTCCGCGAACGTCGTGTCGGCCGCGCCCAGAATCTCCAGCCGCCGGACAGGAGGCGGGGGAGCTGTCGCAACGACCGGATGCATTTCATCGCTCTGCACGCTCTCCCGGTCCTGATCGTCGGCGCTCGCCCCGTCCAGATAGCCGACGGTCACGCGCAGCCTCTTGCCCACGTCGGCCGTCACCGGCGTGTACGTCACGTGCCCCGGATAGGTCGACGGCGGCGAATGGTCCCTTTCGGAAGCCTGGCCCACGTCCTCCCAGCCGCCGTTACCGTCCTCACGCTCCCACTGCTGCGAACGGACGTCCACGTTCCCGTCCGGGTCGGTGACCGCCGCCAGCAGCTGTACCCCCACCTCCGGCCTTGTCGACCGGAACTCAATCTGTCCGGGCTCATCCACGTTCGTGACCCTTACGGACACGTCATGCAGGGTGGAAGCCGGCGGAGTCCCGTTGTCCGTCGCCTGCACGGTCACGAGGTAGACGTTGTCATGGCCTGTATCGTCCGGGTCCTCGAAATCCGGGGCCGCGAAATCCGGGGTCGCCCGGAACGTCAACTGGCCGTTCCGTGACCCCATGGAAAAATGGGTGCTGTCGGCATTGGCCGGACGCTGCCCATCCGCATGGATCGACCACGTAACGGTGTGGCCGTTCGCGTCCGTGGCCGTGTACGTGGCCACGACCCCGGTGCCGTTCTCGGCGAACGTCGTATCGCTCGCTCCCACAATGAGCAACTCGTCGTCGTCGATCAGAGTCACCGTGGCGCTGGACGGCGTGCCCGCAACCACCCCGGAAGGCAGATCGCGGAACCCCAACGCCACGGTCTCGTCTACCCGGTCGGCATCCTGATCCGCCCTGATCGTAAACGTCCCGGAAATCCCCGAGGCGATGGTCAGCGTGGTGTCGGTGCCCAGGCCCGCCAGGGTGAAAGGCCCTGACCGGGGGTCTACCGAGATCGGAATGCGCAACACTTCGGTCGCCGCCCGCGACAGCCGCACCGTCACCGTCTCGGCGGCGCCCCCTTCACTCGCCTCATACGACTCCTTACCAAACCAGACCGTCCGCTCCGTCGGACCCGTCGCTTGGACCGGACCGATGGCCGCGCTCTCGGCGCTCTTGTCCGGGCCGTGCCCGTCCGTGTAGCCCACCGTCGCCTGAAGGTACTGCCCTGCATCGGCCGACACCGGCGTGTACGCCGCCGCCGTGGCCCCCGAAATCGCCGTCCAGGCCGCCTGATCCGAGGCCCGCCGATGCCACTGCCAGCCCGTCACCTCTGCCACCTCGTCCGCGTCGCTCAGCGTCGCCGTCAGCTCCGTGCCCACCTGCGCCGTCGCCGGTCTAACCGTCACCTCCCCGGGCGCATCGTCGTCGTCGAACAGGGTCACCGTGGCGCGGGCAGGATCGCCGGCGCTCACCCCCTCCGGCAGCGGCGTGCCGAAACCCAGCGTCACCTCTTCGTCGTCCCAGTCGTCGTCCTGGTTCGCCGCGATCGTAAACGTTTGCCGCTCCGCGCCCGAAGAAAACGACAGCCCCCCGTCCGTCAGCCCGGCCACCGTGAAGTCTCCCGACCGGGGATTGACCGCAATCGGGATGCGCAGCGCCTCCGACGCCGACGCCGACAGCCGCACCGTCACCGTCGCCGCCTCGCCCCCTTCCTGCGCCGCGTAGGACGACGCTCCGTAGGTGACCGTCAGCGGCGGCGGGGAGGAGGAGACTCCGCCGCCGCGGGCGTGGCCGTGGCCTGGGCGGCAGGACCCCACCCCTGCCGGTTCCTCGCCCGCACCTCGAACGTGTGCGCCTCCCCGTTGGTCAGGCCCGTCACCTGCTGACGACGGGCCGAGCCGTCCCCGGGCACCCGCACCCATTTCCGCACGTCCGGACGACGGTATTGATACCTGTCGATGGGCCCCCCGTTGTCGCAGCCCGCCTCCCAGGTCAGCGTCACCTGCCCGTCCCCGGGCGCCGCCTTCAGGTTGGCGGGGGCGCACGGGGGGCCCGGTCCCACCGCCCTCGACGTCGTCGCGCTTACTCGGTGCCGGCCGGAATCGTCGGTATAGTCGTCGGTATAAGTGACTTCAACCCACAACCACTGATTGAGATCGCTCACCCGGGGCCTGTACTGACGCGTGCGGGCGATCACTCCTAGTGTCATGTCGTGTAATTAACTGTACAAACAATTGAAAGTGCCGTAGGTTTCCCTTATCCCCCTTCTGAAAGGAGAGACCTATGGTGACGGGGCGTCCATTAACGCCGTTAGAGCTGAGTCCGTCGGACCGGGAACGACTGGAATCGATGGCCAAATCACGAAGTCTTCCCCACGGATTGGTGCGGCGAGCCGAGATGGTGCTGCTGGCCGCCGATGGCTGGCCCAATGAAGCGGTCGCTTCCGCGGTGGGTGTGACGCGAGCTACGGTGGGCAAATGGCGCCGGCGTTTTCTCGACAACGGACTCAATGGCTTGTATGATGAACTACGTTCAGGGGCGCCGCGATCGATCACGGACGAGCAGGTAGCCGAGGTGGTATACAAGACCCTGAAGACCAAGCCCAAAGACGAAACACAGTGGTCGGTGCGCTCCATGGGCGAAGAAACCGGCCTGACCAAGGACGCGGTTCATCGCATTTGGCGCACGTATGGTTTGCAGCCCCATCGACACAAGCGCTTCAAGCTTTCCACCGATCCTTTCTTTGTCGACAAAGTACGGGATATCGTCGGCTTGTACCTGAATCCCCCCGAGCACGCCCTGGTGCTGTGCGTGGACGAGAAGAGCCAGATCCAGGCGTTGGAACGAAGTCAGCCCATGCTGCCCCTGGGACTGGGATACGTGGAAGGGATTACGCACGACTACAAGCGGCACGGCACCACCACCCTGTTTGCCGCCCTGGACATCGCCACCGGGGAAGTGATGACCCAGTGCAAGCCCCGTCATCGTCACCAGGAGTTCCTCCAGTTCCTGCGCCACATCGAGGCCAACGTGCCCGCTGACCTCGATATTCATCTCGTCGTCGACAACTACGCCACGCATAAGCATGCCAAGGTCAAGCGATGGCTGGCACGGCGTCCCCGATTTCACCTTCACTACACTCCCACGTATGCTTCGTGGCTCAATCAGGTGGAGATCTGGTTCAATATCCTCACCCGCCAGGCGGTTCGGCGCGATTCGTTCCGCAAGGTGTCGGAGCTCATCGAGCGAATCGAACGCTACACGGCCAAATGGAACGCCAACGCACACCCTTTCGTCTGGACGGCTACGGCGGATTCCATCCTCGCCAAAATCAAGAGACTTTGTGAACGAATTTCTGCGACAGGACACTAGTTTCGATTCACCGGAGCGCGACTCAGGGGCCGGCGCCGACAGCGAATCGCCGGCATCGGACCGAAGCCACCCCAACCGGCGCCAGCGCCAGCGCGCCTCTGCCAGCGCGGGGGTGTCCGGGTCGAGGAGCGTCGGCGTCAGCTCCTGACCCACCCGCGGCTGAGTCGTGCTCCACTCCACCCGGCCGCGCGTGTCCGGCCGCCTCGGCGTCGCCGTGTCGCTCGCGGAGGCCCCCTCGCCCGCCCCGTTGACGGCGCGCACCTCGAAGCTGTACTCCAACCCGTTGGTCAACTGATCGATCGTGTGACTCGTCGTCACCCCCAGAGTCCCCGGGGTCCAACTGCCGCCGCTGCCGTAGCGATACCCATACCCCGTCAGCGCCGAGCCGTTGTCCGTAAGCGGCGGATCCCACCTCAGATCCACCCGGGCGTTCCCCGCAGCCGCCTCCAACTCCCGCGGCGCCGAAGGCACGTCCACCACCGGCGCCGTCGCCGCGCTCTGCGCGCTCTTGCGGTCGTTCGCATTGTTGCTTTCCCCGTCCAGGTAGGTCACCTGCGCCGACAGGGTCAGCCCGATATGCTCGCTCGTGACCAGCAGGGAAGGGTCCGTCGACTCTCCCGGACCGGTCGGGGGGTGCGTACTGCGAGTGCCCGGGGGCAAGGCCTGCCAATGCCACTCCACAACCTCTATGCCCATGTCCGGGTCGGTGAGCTCCGCGGTCAGCCTGTCCCCCACCTTGGGCGCGGTCGACGACAGCTCCACACGGCCCGGCTCGTCCACGTTGGTCACCGTCACCGTTACGTCAAAAATGGAAAAACCACCCGAAGAGCCGGCGTCGTCGATACGCACCGTGACATGGTAGACATTGTTGCCGTTCGGATCGGTGTTGCCGTTCGCGTCGGTATAGTCGCCCGTATCGATAGGGGCTTCGAAGTCGGGTGGAGCCCGGAAGCTCAACAGGCCCCCGTCGATCGAAAAAGCGTCGTCGTCGTATTGGTCGACCAGCGACCAGCTGATGCTGTGTCCTGCGGGAAAGGTCGCCACGTAGGTGGCCACCACATCCTCGCTGTGCTCGGGTAACCTCGGCGTTTCCGCTCCCGTGATCGCCAGGTCGCCGATGCTCTGCCTGGGTATCACGGTTTCACTCGCTGGCGACGGCTCGCCATCCCCGGCATCATTGAAGGCCCGCACCTGGAACGTATACGCCGTGCCGTTGGTCAGCCCCTCCGCATCCCCGTTCCTGGCAGACCCGAAGCCTATGTCCTCCCACTCTCCCCATACCACCTTGCCCCCCACCACGGTGCCGGCTCGGTACTCCCACTTGGTGAGGTAGTCGGTGGGTATGGTCCAGGTCAGGGTGGCCGAACGGTCGCCCGCTGTCGCTTCAGGCTGGGTCGGGGCCCCCGGGCGGGGCCGCACTCCGCTGTCGTTGTCCGGAATGATATCCGGCCACGGTCATCGGGCAAGTCCCATTTTCAGTTGAAACAAAGCACAGGCTCGGTTGAATAGATCAGCCCGTCATAGCGAGCTGTTTGATACCGAGCTCGGCCTGCAGGGCGTGCCGCAACGTCGGTAAGTGACGGTAGCCTTTTACCCGGCGCAGACGCGGTTCGATGTCCAACAGCGCCGTGGCTACCCAGCGGTGACGCTGCGATGAGTTGCTCCAGCGCCGGACGTTGTGCGTCAACTGCCCCAGAAGACCGTTGACGTTCTCGATGCAGTTGGTGGTACGGAAGGAATTCTTCAACATCGGCATCACTCCCAAGCGGTGCAGGGTGAGGGTCTCTTCCAGGCCTTCCTCGAGGCTGTGCAGGGCGGACTGGTTCGTCAGCTCCAAGCCCGGTTTGAGCGCCTCCAGGGCAGCCTTGGCCTCCTCGTACGTCGCTTGCCCGTAGGCCGCTTCCATTTTGTAACGGATCCGGGCCTGCTCGCTCTTGGGCAGATACGAGACGACGTTCTGGCGCTTGTGATACTGGCAGCGCTGCACGCAGGCATGCCCTTTCAGCACCGACCGCACCGCCTTGTACAGTCCCTTGCCGCCGTCGAGGACGACCAGCAGTCCGGCTTCATACTGCAAGCCCCGTTCGACCAGATCGGACAGGAAGCGCCGGCAGACGCGCTCGTTCTCGGTGGCCGCCTGCACGAAGCCCAGCGGAATCTTGTGTCCGTCCAGGGTGACCCCCAGCGCGATGAGGATTTCTTCGTCGGCGAAGCTCTTGCCGTCGAGAAACAGCGCCACCAGATCGTATCCTTCCAGGGATCGCTCCTGGAATTCGGCCAGCTTTCGCGCCGTGCCTTTCACGTAGCGGCGCGACACCGAGGAACCGGACCGGCCGGGACGGCCTCGGCGCAGGCCTCGTAGTCGCGCGTGGCGATCCCTTTCAACACGCGCAGCAACAGACCCTCGTCCTGGTTCCGGGGCCTCTGCAGGGCCGGGTAGGCCGCCAGCGGCACCTCGGTCCGGCTGGCCACATTGCGCACCCGCGGCACTTCGACCCTCAGTTTCTGATCGCCCAGATACACCGATCCGGACTGAGATCCCCAGCGGCGCACCGGCTGCTCGGCCCCCTTGCGCTGATAGCGCGGCCCGGCCAACTCCTCGACCGCCCGTTGCAGTTCCTCGGCGACGGCTTGCAGACCCAAAGGAATCAGGCATTGGATCCCCTCGATGCGCGTATCCAGATCGCCGGTAAGGGCGGCGGCCTCCGCATTCACGGGGCCGATTTCCAGGCTGCGTTTGACCTGCTTCCGGGGTCCTGATAGCTTGCTCATGGCAGGCTCCTTTCTGTTACCTGATACGAGGTTTTCCGCAAAAACTTCCCGTACCAAGGTAGCGAGAGGAGCCTGTGCTGTTTCAACTAAGATCGGGACAATGCCTGACGATGTCACCGATGCGCGAACGGACCCGGTAGCGGTATATGTAGTCTGGATCCAAGCCGGTGTGAGTATACCGATGGCGGATTCCTTCTGTTGCGGTTGCCTCGTTTTCGGCCACGAGCGTCCAATCGGTGGGCCAAACCGTCGGATCGTCTGACACACTTCGATTGGAGTACCGGCCCTGCATCTGCACGTCGTAACGGCTGACGTCGGCCGCCGGGAGCCACTCCAGGTGGATGAGGGTCCAACCCGACTCCGCAGACAGTCCCCCGGGAGGACGCGGCACCTCCGGCTCGTACACGTCGGTCACGTTCACCGCCACCTTCTTGGTCGCCTGCAGTTGACCGCCGCTGACCACCACGACCACCCCATACTCGTTGTCCATTTCCGGCTTCGCCTTGTCCGTCGGTTCCTCGAAGTTCGGCAGGGGGGAGAATGCAAGGTCGGCTCCCAGTTCTTCGGCGTCATCCGTCGTCTCGCTGCCAGCCGGCGTGATGGTAAAGGATTCCTCATCGTCCCCTTCCAGGTCCCAGGTGACGGAGGACCCGAGCCGCCCGGCGGCTTCGTAGGTTTCCACCGGATCGATGCGGTCTTCGGGAAAGGAAACATCGCCGGAACCCGTGATCAGGCCGCAGTCCTCCAACCGGGCCCCCGTCAACTCGAAGCCCTCGCCGCTGGTAACCGGCACGCACGCGACCCCGTCGCGAAGGGTGGCGTTGGACAGGTTGGCAGCTCCCCCGTTCAGGCGCACACCGTACCACTCGGGGCCAGCGGGGTTGTCGTTGCTCGAACGCAAGGTGGTACTCCCGGCCCCGGCCGCGAGGCTGCCTTCTATGATCAGCTCGGACTTGTCCGCGTCGACGCCGCCTGTTTCCGTGTCGTCCCGGTCGGCGAGAAAACGGACCCCCGTCCCTTCGCCCAAGGTCAGGGTGACATCGGGGTTGACCGTAACGTCGCCACCAACCCTTACGGCGCCGCTCCAGGTGGTGCTAGTGGGAATCTCGCCGGCCCAGAACGGACTCAGGTCCGCGGTCATGGAATTTCCACTCCCCTGGATATCGACGATCAGGACGTTCGAATTCCCGATGTGGACGTTAGGATCCGGGTTGGCCTTTGTCTCCCACCGCTTGGTGCTGCTGGGAATAGTGAAATCGGTAAGCCGGGTCTTTACACTGGTACCGGGAAAGGGATCTCCGCTGTAAGTCGACCTATCGGAGAGAGGAGGGTCTTCCTCGGATATATTGTCTGCTTCTATAAGGTCAACAGCATCAATCTGGAATTCGCGATTATCGTTTACGTGCCATATCAGCAGACCTGAAGCGTCGTCGGGGTACCCCCGGTTCCACCCGGTTCCCGTCTGCCGGTTTTCGACAAGGAAGTATTCAACTCCGGGCCCCAGGGGTTTGATGCTATACACATCATCCTGGTAGGTACCCCTATCCGAGGAATAGGTTATTTCCTCATCATCTAAAAAGCCGGTGACGTCGGTTGAATTGATCCAACATCGAGTGTCGTGCTTTTGCGGATGAAGGCTGGTCTGACGGCATCGCCGTCCATCTGGATTGTGCCGGTGACGGAATGCCAGCGCTCCCAATGACTCCGGGAGTCGACTACGATTCTGCCCGGCTGGATGTCATAACCCCGTTGTCCCCAACACTGGTCCGCCAGGACAAGAGCGCAGAGAAAGCTGATCAGGGCAAATGTCACTTTGCTTCCTATTCGATGGTTTTCCCGTTGGAGGAATCTGCCGGAACTCGCCCTCGTGCGCGAGGCGGAAATTTCGCCCGGCCACGAGGCAGAACCCACTCAACCTCCGCAAGGGCCTCACGTTATCGTAAGGATATACGATCAAGCAGCCGGCACCTAATCGCACTTTAGCATCGAAGCCGCCCAGAGGCCGACATCGACTTATGCGTCACATTAAAGATGACTTGCTGGCGACTGATTCATAACGATATCGTACAGGTCCGGGCACCCGCCATGCCCAAATCCCCTCAATTACGAGTCCCCCATGAACTACGAACGCACCGCCCCAGTGGCTTCAGCCATCGCAGGTGGTTAACCCTCCACTGAACGGGGGGAACTCCAACGACGCAGTATTCGTCGACTGGGCGAATGACTACCGCCACTATTTGCAACTCCGTCAAAAACTAGCGGAGATCGTGCCCGATGTTGCATGAGGTTCTGGCCACCTGCCTGAAGAAGGTGGAGCAGGCCATTCTTCAGTGCCGCAATGTCTATGTTGAGCGCTACGTTGAAGAAATCTTCACGTCAAAACGAATGAATTTGCGAGTCAGGCTTCGCTTTGAGCGAGGCCATTTGTTGGAGATCAACGAGGCTGTTCGGGGGACATCAACGATGAGAAATGACCCTATCGTGACTAAAGTCCGGGCAATACGGAACGAACTTGCCGCTCAGTGCGGTTACGACATCAAGGAGATCTTCCGAAGTGTCCAGGAACAACAGGCCAAGTCGGGCCTAAAGTCCGTGCGCTGCCCTGCCCGTCCGGTGGCTCCTGCGGAGATCTGCAAGCCCCAGACTCAGATAGAAACCACGGGTGACCGCTCGGATACCATCGAATCCATGCGTCCGATTCCAAGCAGCTATCGATTGGAACCCAGGTTTTCTGCGGTTGTTACGAATCAGTTTTCCCCGCCTGCCCGTGACTAAACCGGGTTGCCAGCCATCCAAAAGGCGCCATCCCCACTTCCGCTTCCTCCTACTCGCCGGCCCCGTGAGAATCCGCTGCCTACACCCCCACCCTGAACTCCCCCCCGCCCGCCGGCACAACCACTGAAGCCAAGGCACAGCCCTCCTCCCGCGGAAAGGCGACCCTGACGCGGCAGGGGTAGTCCCAGTCGGTCGCCACCCTGCCGTCGGCCTCTCCCTCTCCGGGGCGCCACTCGACGACCTCCACCCCACCGCCCGAAAAGCTGAGATCGGTGCCGGCCAGCACCGGACCTTCCCCGCGCCACGGGACGATCCGCAGCAGGCGGCTGGCGTGCGGGGGCACGAGTCCGAGGTCGATGCTCTCGCCGGCGGCGGCCACCCCGATCGCTGTATCCGTGAAGAACTCCGTAACCAGGAAGCGGTCGGCCTGCAGGCCGCCGACGACCTCAGCGGAAAGGCTCGCGGCCATCCGCTGCGGGGCGTCGCTCCAGTTGATCAGGGCGAGGGTGTTCCACGGTTCGAGGGCGCCGCAACGGGGGGTCACCTTGGTGACGAGCTGCGACGGGGCCACCGGCTCGAACGGGTCGAGCGGCACCGCCGGGGAACCGATCGACGGAATGGCGTGGCGCAGGAGGGCGCGCCGGTCCTCGTCGAGATGGCGGAACGCCTCTCCCAGGCAAATGAGCTGGCCGCCGAGGTACTGGTTCAGAACCACGGTCCGCGCCTCGTCGTCGCTCAACCTGCCGAGGGTGTAGGAGCCCATGGCCCCCTCGACCAGCGGCTCTTCTCGCCTCCGCAGCAGCATGGCGTCCGGGTCGACGTGCCAGAGCCGGTGCATCCAGGTGCGCAGCAGGTTCTGCTTGATGCGCGGCTTCATCACCTCCCACCAGCCGCGCACGTCGCTGCCGCTGCGCTGGGCGTCGGCCAGTCCGAGCGAGCCGCCGAAATGGCCGCCGCAGACGCAGAGGTAGGCGTCCGCTCCGGCGCCGCGGCGGATCGCCTCCAGGCCGCGGCGATAGGCCTCGAGCCGGGTTGCCGAAGGGTCGCGGAAGCGCATGGCCGGGTTGTTGAAGATGCCGCGCATGAAATCGAACTTGTGGTAGCGGTAGCCCCAGTCGCGCGTCAGGGTGCGGTAGAGGCGCTCGAGGTGGCCGCAGGCACCGGGCGCGGTGGTGTCGAGGACGAAGCCGTTCATGTAGTCGTAGCGCTCTCCGTCCGCGGTCGTCGCCATCCAGTCGGGATGTTCCTTCGCCAGCGGCGACTCCGGGTGGACGGTGTAGGGCGCCGTCCACAGCGCCGGGCCGTACCCGAGGTCCGCGATTCGCGCGGCAGCCGCCTTCATGCCGCCCGGCCACCTTTCCGGGTCGGGCTCCCAGTCCCCGCGGGCACGCTCCCAGCCCCCGTCGATCAGGAAGAAATCCATCGGCACGCGCCGTGCCGCGAGATCGGCGAGGTCCTGATCGAACAGCGCTTCGCTGTAGGACTCGCCGTAGGCCGAGAAGGAGCACCATACCGCCGGCGGCGAGGGGGCAGGGGCGATGTCGTGAAAGATGCCGACGCGGTCGGCGAATTCCGCGATCAGCCGGTTGGTTTCCCCGGCGGCGACCAGCAGCCACTGGCTCGCGCGCTGTTCGCCCGGCTTCACCTCCACGCCGTCGAGCTCGCATTCAGCAGTGAGCTGCTCCAGCCGGGTGCCGCCCTCCTCTTCGTCGGCGAACCGCAGCAGGATGCGCGCCAGGTGTCCGGTCTGGCTGAGGTAGCCGATCAACAGCGCCGGGGCGCTGCCGTCCCCCCGGGGGCGCAGCATGCAGAAGGGATCGGCGCGGACCAGGGTGGTCCCGCCGGCCTCGGGAAGCGCCTCCCCCGTGGGGCCCACCGGCTTGACCGCCATTTCCAGGTCGGCGTCGGCCACCCCGGGGCGGAAGGCAGTGGGGCCGTCGTTCTTGAAGCGCTTCTGCACGAGGATGTCCCAGCCCTCGGCGCCGCGGCCGCAGATCAGCAGGCTCTCCGCGCCGTCGCATTGCAGCGGCAGCAGCGCCCGCAGCCGGATCGGGCCTTCGCCGCGGTTGACCAGGACCTGCCGGACCGCTGTCGAGTCCGCGGAATGCGCCAGCCACACCTCCCTCCGGAGCTCGTACCCGGGAGCTTCGAAGCGGTCGGCGACGACCTCGCCCGCGACCCCGGCCAGCTCGAGCGGTTCTTGCAGCCGGCCGGCGTGCCTCCATGCCTGCGGCGGGGCCGGGACCGTCTGGGGCGGGGTCCAGCTGCTGCGAATGCTGGCGACCTCCTCCCGTTCCGGGGAAGCCGCAGTCAGCCGCCACGGCTCCACCGCCGCTGGCAGGTCGATCTCGATTCGGGCGCCGGTCATGTGAATTGGTGCGGGGTTTTCACCGCTTCGCGCAGGCCACCGATGTCGCGCCAGCCCACAAGCCTGCGCTCATCGTCGACGGCCGCCATCGGCCTGCACTCCGGGCGAGCCGGAAAACGGGGAATTTCATCGGGTGGTGCCATCCGCTTCCTCCGGGTCAATCCATTCTTCCTTCATAACCGGCAAGTTGCCGCCCCGAACATGGCTCGCGACACCGGCTGGAGATCTCGCTAGTCCGAGGTTTCCGCCGTCGCCGCCCCTCACTCCTGCGCGACGAACTGGATCCAGAGCGGGCTGCCGCCGACGTCGTGGCGCTCGAGCGTGTCGAGGGAGCCGTCGGACGGGTCGATCCGGTACGAGACCAGCCGGTTAGAGCCCTGGCCCGCGGAATAGAGGTAGCGTCCGCCCGGGGCGATGTCGAAGAACCGCGGCGTCGCCTCGGTCTCGAAGTGGCCCTTGGCCGTCAGCCTGCCGTCGCCGCCGACCTCGAACAACGCCAGGGTGTCGTGGCCGCGGTTCGAGGCGTAGAGGTGGCGGCCATCCCCGGAGATCCGGATCTCGGCCGTGGACTTGCCTTCGAGATCGGTCCCTGCCGGCACCGTCGGGATCAGCTGAAACGGCTCGAGCGTTCCCCTGTCCGGGTCGAAGTGGAAGGCGGAGACGGTGCTGCCGTTCTCGTTGACGGAGTAGAGGAAGTTCCCCTGCGGGTGGAAGACGAAGTGACGCGGCCCTTCCTCGCTGTCCGGCCCGGCGACCGGCGGGTCGTTGGGGGTCAGCTCGCCGCTGCCTTCGTCGAACAGGAACTGGTGGATGGAGTTCGCCGGGTTGGTGTGCGGCACGAAGGCGAAGCGGTTGCTGCGGTCGGTCCGGATGCTGTGGGCGTGGGTCTCGGTGTCGAGCCACTGCAGCTGTTCCCCCACGGTGCCGTCCGCCTCGATGCGGTGCGACGACACGCCGGCGGCCCCGTAGTAGGCGGCCAGCAGGAAGCGGCCGGTGTCGTCGAGGTAGAGGTAGGGCGGCCCTTCGACGAGGGTCGCCGCCCCCATCCGGGTGAGGGCGCCCGAATCCTTGTCGACCCGGAAGCTGACGACCTCGCCGCTCGGGCGCAGGCAGACGTACATCACCGTTTCGGCCGAGTTCGTAGCCACCGCTCCGGGAGCGCCGCCGAGGTCGATGTCTGGCTGCGGGGTGAGTTTCCCCGAATCCTCGTCCATGAGGAAGTGGGACAGGAACTCGCTGCCGGAGTTCGAGACGTACAGGTGACGGGCCATGGTCATTGCTCCTTTCGATCGTTTGGGCGGCTCCGCAGAGCAGCAGGTTGGGATTTTGTTTTCAATCGTCTCGGCGCAGGTTGCTCATCCCCGCAATCCCGGGACCGCCGGCACGGCAGCTCCGGGGGCGTCATTCCTCGAGGCGCCGGCTTTCGAGGTAGTAGCGCTTCTCCTCCGCCTCGCCGAGGGAGAACGACTTCCTCGGCAGGGGGCCGTCGCGAAGGATGGTGCGGAACAGGCTCTGCTTGTCGAGGGCCTCGGTGAAGAAGCCGACGTTGCCGGGCAGGCTGCCGAGCTCCTCCACCCGGTCGCCGCCGTGGATGTAGTCGACGCGGTGCCGGACTCCGGCGCCGCCGAGGAAGCTCTGCAGCGACGCCACCGCCAGCTGCTGCCGCGGCCGGTGGATGGTGGCGATGCCGAGGCGGCGGTTGGCCACGAACGGCAGGTGCTGGGCACCGCGGTCGAGACCGGCGCGTGCCCTCTCCCACTGCTGCCGATCCGCAAAATCGGTGACCTCGAGATGCGACCCCCGCGAGCGGCAGTGATCGGAAAGCGACGACATCAGCTCGTGCGCGTCGGCCTCGAAGACGACGCGATGGATCGGCTCGAAGCGCAGACCGGGGTCGTGCAGATTGACCAGCTCCACCAGGGCCCAACGGGCAGGGTGATCGGCCGGCGCTCCATTGCGCCTCGCCTCCTCCCAGACCACGCGGGCGGCCGCCAGCGAGTGATTGCCGTCCCCGACGGCGTGGAGCAGCGGGGCCGCTTCCCGGGAAGCGCCGTAGCGGGCGGCGAATCCCGCGGCGAGCGCCGAAAGGGCGTCGATAACCCGGGCGATGCGGTGCGGCTCCCCGACGTGCCATCCACGCAGATGGCCGCCTCCCATCATCAGCTCGAAGTCGTAGAGCAGGCGCAGCTCGTCGCGGCAGTCGAACAGCGGCTCGACCACGGTGCCCTCCGGGTCGTCGATCAGCACCATGATGTGGGGCAGCTCCAGGGGCGCGCCGCGGCGGATCTCGAGGCGCGGGGGCAGCCGCTCCGGGTCGGTCTCCTCGGTGCTGCGGATCAGCGTCTCCGCGCCGGGGGCGAAGCCGTACTGCTCCAGGTCGAGACAGACCAGCAGCCCCTTGCGGGAGGGAGTGCGCGGGGTCTCCCGGTCGACGAGGACAAACCCGGCCGGAAGCGGCTCGAGGACCCCTTCTTCGAGGTATCCGCGCATCCGCCGGTTTATCCGCTCGATCCGCCCATGGCGGCCGGGATCGCCGAGATGGACCTCGGGAAAAACCGCGTGCAGCGTCGAGGGATCGTTCCCCACCAGCTCCTCGACCTGGCGCCAGTACTCCGGGTCGGAGGTGTACTGGTCGCAGGCGATTACCGCCCAGCGATCAAGGACCACACCGGGGTTGGGCAGCAGTATTTCCGGAACCTGCAGGGCGACCTGGGGGTAGCCGAGCCGCATGCTACCAGTCCATCAGGCTGCGCAGGTATTTCACCGCCTTGGGGACCGCGGTGGCCTCGGCCTCGACGTCCTGGCCTTCGTAGACCACCGAGCACCAGCCGTTGTAGTCGACCCCTTTGAGGATCTCGAAGATGCGCGGGTAGTCGAGCCACTCCTCGGTTCCCGACTGGATGCGGTAGATCTTGCAGCGCACGTGCACGGCCAGGGGCGCGGTCTCGGCGATCGAGCCGTAGAAATCGAGGGCCGGATCTTCCCTGCCCCGCTGCCCTGAGGCGCCCGGGGAACCGATGTACTGCCCGGTGTCGAGGATGTGGGAGAAATACAGGTCGTCCACCTCTTCTATGATGCGCCGCACGTCCTTTCCGGTCCGCGTCACGCAGCCGTGGTTGTGGTTGTGCAGGCCGACGACGACCCCCTGCCCGCGTCCGTGGGCGGCGACCTCCTTGAGGCAGGGGATCATCCGCGCCCACGTAGCCTCTTCAGTGTCCCCCTCGGGAATCCAGGCGGCGAATACCCGCACCAGCGGGATCCCCATGAAGGCGGCGACGTCGATCCAGTGTTTGGCCGCGGCGACCTGGGCGTCGAGCTCCTCCTCGCCGCGGACACCGAAATCCGAGCTCACCCCGATGTAGGACAGGGCCAACCCGTGATCGACGGCGCGCCGGCGCAGCGCGCGCAGGTAGTCGGGCACTTCCGAGGCGAACGCCCCCGTGTGCAGGTCGACCCCGTCGAGGCGCAGCTCCCGCGCCCGGTCGAGGAATTCCTCCAGGTTCAGGGTGCCGGCGGCGAACTCGTCCTTGTAGCTGAGGGACATGCATCCCAGCTTCAGCATGCGCTGTCAACTCCCGGTGAATGATGAAGCGGTTTGTCGGAGGGAGACGGCAAGATAGGCCGCCCCGGTGCCGGCTGCAAAGCGGCTGGGTAGGTATTCGGTGGATACCTTCGAGACTGAAAAAGAGGGGGCAGTCGACAGCTCTCTAGGGTCAAACCAGACTGTGGTTGCGGGGTGAGATTAGCCCGAGTATCGTTGGGGAAAGCTCGATTACGCGTCGTCGCGGCGAGTATCGGACGCAACGTGTTAATGAACACTGGGAATATGCAGATGTCCTTACACAGAGTATTGGCAAGCCTTCAGGATATTGGGGAACTACTGATCAAGCGAGGCTCGGCCATGGGACCACTGGTCCCTGTGCTGATCTTAATCCCGGTGTTTCTAACCGCTGCCTGGCTGTTTCGGTCAACATTCGTGATTGCCGGTTGTCCTATCATCACCACTGGTTTGGTGATCGCTTCCCTATGGATCGTGCTTACCTACTTGCGCCATTTCGCGACGTTTGCAAAGAATGATCCGGACCGGCTGCAATCAGAACAGTATCGATACGAAACCAGGCGGATGCAGATGATCGCGGCCAAGGAGTTGCCTTATCCAATCGCAGCCAAGGATCTTACCCTGGAAGAGCCGGGGGAAAATCCGGCAGCACCTGATCCGTCACCGGAAGAAGACGGACCACCCGTTCCAACTGATCCAGAAAATGCAGGGGAGGAAAAAACCTCATGAAACCCTACCTCTTTGCATACAACCAAGCCTGCCCGCAGGAACATGCGCACGCGGTGCTCAACGACACCCAGGGAGTTGATACATGGGTGGCGCCCTTTCCCTACGCCGCGATCCTTGTCTCAAGACTCAATATCCAGGATCTCAGTGCTATTCTTCGCGAACGACTGCCGGGGGTGTGGTTCATGGTCACGGAAATGACCCCTCAGAGCGTCAATGGATGGCTGCCCGGAAATTTCTGGGACTACGTAAACAATCCTACCAAGGTTTGGTCTCAGAAGTTGTTCGAGGGGCTGTCTTCGACTCCACCACCTGGCGTTGGCCACCGCACCCTAAGTGATCCAAAGCTACCCTGAAAAACGAGACGAAGGAGATAGGAAGTCTGGAACCTTTCTGAATCAGCAGGTACGGCCCTGAGCGCGGAAGAAGTCGAGTCCTTCCATCGCCAGGGCTACCTCGTGCTCCCGGGCCTGATCGAGCCGGAGTACAGCGCCCGCCTGATTGCGGAGGTGGACGAACTGGTGCGGCACCGCGACGCCGGCGACCACCGCATGCTCGTCTCCTACCGGGAGATGGGACTGCTGACCTCCCATCCCCCGGCGATGGCCGCGGTCGCCTCCCTGATGGGGGGATCGCCCTTTGCCATGCACCACATCCACTCGACCCGCTTCGACGAGGGGGCCTCCGGCGTCGGCTGGCACCAGGATTACGAGCAGCACCCGCAGTCCAACCGCTCGCACCTGATGGTGCACGTCTTCTACTACCTGAACGGCCTCAACGGAGAGATCGGCGACCTGCTCGTTCTGCCGCAGTCGCAGAACCTCGTGGTGCAGCGGGATTTACGGATGCTGGGGACCTCCGGTCTGGAAGGGTGGCTCTGCTTCGCCGACCTCGAGCCCGGGTCGGCGGTCGTCGTCCACTCCGCGGTCTGGCACGCGCGCCGCCCCAAGCCGGGTGGCAGGGACCGGCCGCGCTATTTCATCGACATCTCATACTGCAAGAACGGGGTGCGCTGGCCGGCCTATCGCAACGTCGAGGAGATCAACGCCAAGGCGCTGGAAACCGGGCTCGACCGCAACGGGCGCTACACCTTCCTCTACGACAGCTCCCAGTTCTACGACTACGGCGAGGTATCCGAGCGCTTCGAGGAAGCCAACCAGGGCAGCCTGGCGACGAAGCTGGTCCTACCCGAAACGGAATGAGCCGACGCCCCCCGGGCAGCAGTTGCAGGGTACATCGGGCGTCCACCCTCCCTTTCCTCCCCCCGAATTTCCGGATTCCGATAGAGACTCGCCGAACTCCGGTGGCCAGCAGCGTCCGTAGGTGACTGAGCGACTCGACGCGGTCCCGTTGCCGGGCACGCGTTCGCTGTCAGCGGATCACTGCGGGTACGAGGGCAGCTCCAGCCCCGACAGGTGCTGCACGATGCGGACGACCTGGCCGGCGTACCCGTACTCGTTGTCGTACCAGACGTAGAGGGTGCACTGGCTGCCGGTGGCGATGGTCGAGGTGGAGTCGACGATGGCGGTCTTCAGCGAGCCGATGAAGTCGCTCGAGACGACCTCGGGGGAGGTGATGTAGTCGATCTGCCCCTGGAGCGGAGAGTCGAGGGAGATGCCGCGCAGGTACTGGTTGACCTCGGCGGCGGTGGTGGAGCGGCCGAGGCCGAGGTTGAGGATCGCCAGGGAGACGTTGGGGGTGGGCACGCGGATGGCGTTGGCCGTCACCTTGCCCTTCAGGTCCGGCAGCGCCTTGGCGACGGCGCCGGCGGCCCCGGTTTCGGTGATCACCATGTTGAGCGGAGCGCCGCGTCCCCGGCGCGTCTTGCTGTGGAAGTTGTCGACGAGGTTCTGGTCGTTGGTGTAGGAGTGGATGGTGTCGATATGGCCGCGCTCGATGCCGAAGCGGTCGGCCATCACCTTGAGCACCGGGACGATGGCGTTGGTGGTGCAGCTTCCCGCCGACAACAGCTTTTCTTCGGGGCAGATGTCGCCGCTGTTGACGCCGTAGATGATGTTGGGGATGTCCCCCTTGCCGGGAGCGGTGAGGATCACCTTGTCCACCCCCTTCGCCCGCAGGTGCATTCCGAGACCGTCGCGGTCGCGCCAGGCGCCGGAGTTGTCGACGACGATGGCGTTCTCGATGCCGTAGGCGGCGTAGTCCGCCTTGTCCGGCGAGTCGGCGTAGAGGATGCGGATGAGGTTGCCGTTGACCACGAGGGCGTTCTCGTCGCGGTCGAGCTGCACCGTGCCCTTGAAAGGTCCGTGGATCGAGTCGCGCCGCAGCAGGCTGGCCCGCTTCTCCAGATCCCCCCTGTTGTGCCGCTGTACGACGATGGCCCGCAGCCGCCACTTGTCGCCGCCGCCGCTGCGGTCGATGAGGATGCGCGCCAGCATGCGGCCGACCCTGCCGAATCCGTAGAGGACCACGTCGCGGGGTTCCGCCTTCAGCAGCTCCCTGCCGGCGTCGAGGCTCCCGAGCTCGGCGCGCAGAAAGGTCTCGAGGTCCTTGCCCGCCGGCTCGTTCTGGTAGCGCATGGCGAGCTTGCCGATGTCGACGCGTGATGCCGCCGGCTGCAGCTTCCCGAGGGCCTCGAGCATCGCCGAGCTCAGCTCGACCGGCAGTTCCCAGTCGAGGAAGTGGCGGGCGAACCGGTGCGCCTTGAGGATGTCGATCGGGGAGCTGCGCACCAGGGAGCGGCCGAAGACCGTCACCACGACCCCGTGCTCGCGGTACAGGTTGCCGACGACGGGAACCATGCGCTCGGCGACCGCTTCCCGTTGAATCCATTCCTCGAAGTACGACTCGGCCTGTTGATCCTTCATGATCCGCTGCTCCCGTGCTCCTGTGTTCGCATCCAAGATACCGGCGCTGCTGCCGTCTTCTCGGCAATGCGGCTGAATCTATATTATGCGTTCTGCGTTTCGCGGTTGCGATCCCGTGTCCGAACAGCAGACATCCGGGCTACAAATCCATGACCAGCAGAACCCTGCACCCATCCTTCGCGGATCTCGACACACGCCTCGCCGAAATCGAGGACCGGGGATACACGATCTTCCCCGGCTGGCTCGACCGCGCCTTCACCGCGGAGCTGCGCGCCCACGTCGACGCCGTCGCCGGACCGGTCGGGAAAACCGGGAAAACCCGCAACGACCTCAGGCACCCGATCCCGGGCGCGATCATGGGGCCCCTCGCCGCCAACCCGGCCACCATCGAGCTCGGGCGCCTGCTGCTCGGCGGCGACCCGGAGCTGCGCATGCGCGAGCAGGTGCTCATCCGCTCCGATCCGCAACCGCCTCCGTACGCACGAGAGCTGGGTTACCATATCGACGCCGCTTTCTGCCGCGCCGAGTTCGAGGCGGTGCCGAAGCAGGTCTACTACCAGATGCTGCACTACCTGAGCACGGTGAAACCGGGCGGCGCCGGCGTCCACATCGTCCCCGGTTCTCACAGGTTCTCCTACGCCACCCTGTTCGGCGACGACCCCGGGAGCGACACCGGCCCCCTCGACTCCAACACGTCCGGCGCCGGCCACCGCGACGACGGCGTCGAGATCTGCGCCGAGGAGGGGGACCTCATCGTCTTCAACCCCCTCTGCTTTCACTCGGCGTCGCAGAACCGTTCGGACCGGGCCCGCTACGTGTACTTTACCTCCTTCTACGACACCTCGGCCGCCCGCCTGATCGAGTTCGTCCGCCGCACCGGCTACCGCGACCAGTTCCCCGACTCGCTGCGGCAGGCGATGCCGTCTGAGCAGCGGCCGCTTCTCGCCCCCTGACCCGGCCCCGGCCTTGAAAACGAGGACAACCGACCGGATACCGACCATGGCCGACTGGCGATCCCACCTATGGGGAGACGGGCTCGCGATCTTCACCTCCGACCGCAGCGGGCGCAGCCAGGTGTACGAAGTGGAGGTGCCCGCTTGATCTGGCATCCGCCCGGGCGGCACCCCGGCCTTTTCCCGCACCACACCTGAAAGGAACCGGATGAACCGACCCACGAACTACCGCGTCATCTACAACTGGGACGGGGCCCCGCACGGGTACTCCCCGGTCCCGCAGAGCCTCGAGGAGTTCCTCGAAGGCGTCTACGCCCCCTTGGTCGACACCCAGGTCGACGCCCTTTTCTGGTGCGTCGGCGAGCACTCGGCGCGCTGGCGCAGCGACTCCCTCGAGGTGGTCGGCGGCCTGTACGGCCGCAGCTACGAAAGCGCCGGCACCTACATCCACACCGAGAACATCCGCCGCATGCTCGAGCGCGGGGAGGACCCGCAGGCCGCCGTCATCGAACGCGGGCGCGAGCTCGGCATCGCCGTGTACGCCTCGCTGCGCATGAACGACAACCACTTCAACGGCGCCCAGCCGTCCGATCTCGCCACGCTCCACCACGGCGAGCTGACGCAGCTGCGCAGGGAGCACCCGGAATGGCTGCTCGGGGAGCGCACCTCGGAGTGGTTCGCCCTGTCGTGGGACCTGTCGGTTCCCGAGGTGCGGCGCAACCGCCTCGACCACGTCCGCGAGCTGTGCGAGGGGTACGACTGGGACGGCATCGAGCTCGACTGGCAGCGCCACGGCTTCCACCTGCCCGCGGACGAGGCCTACCGCCTGCGCTACACCATAACCGACCTGCAGCGCGCCGCCCGCCAGGCGACGGACCGGGCCGGCGAGCAGCGCGGCCGGCCCCTCTACCTGGCGGCGCGGGTCGCCACCAGCCTCGAGGCCTGCGCCGACATCGGCTACGACGTCGAAACCTGGCTGCAGGAGGATCTCGTCGACCTGCTGATCGGGGGCGGCGGAGCGGCGACCGATCCTGCGGTCGAGGTCGAACGCTTCCAGGAGCTCTGCCGGCCGCGCGGCGTCCCCTTCTACCCGGGCTTCGACTCCGGCCTGCCCGACCCCTGGGTCGGCCCCGAGTCGTCGGACCGCAAGAACATCCTGCGCACGCGCGCCGTCGCCGCGCGCCATCACCGCGCCGGGGCCGACGGCATCTACGCCTTCAACTGGCATGCCGGGGCCGACGGACCGCGGCGGGGCCTGATGTGCGAGGTCGGCGACCCGGCAATCCTCGAGCGGCTGGACAAGATCTATGCGGCCACCCATCGCCACGTCGTCTACGAGGGGCCCTGGCGCGGGGCCTACCGCAACGACCGCCGCCGCGGACAGGTGCCAGTGCCCCTGCGCCCGACCCTGACCGGGCGCGGCCCCGTGGTCGACGTCGAAACCGCGGAGTCGGGAACGCCGCTGGCCGCCGAGCTGCGCCTGCACCTGAAGGAGTGGGTGGAAGGGGACGAGGTGGGGGTGCGCTGGAACGGCGAGGAGCTCGGCGACCCAGTGGTCTCCTACAACCTGCCGGGCAGCGACGCCGACCAGCATTCCTTCGCCGTCCCGATCTCCCGGGTAAGCGGCGACGCCTGGCTGCGCTTCCCCCTCGACCCAGGGGCGCTCGGCAGCGCCCTCCACCAGATCGAGGCCATTCTCCGGGAACGGCACCCGCAGCTCGCCTGCGACCTCGTCCTCACCGACGTCGAGATCGCCGTCGCCTGGTCCGAGGAGTATTCAGCCACCCTGCTGCCGCCGCCGGGCTGAAGGATCCGCAGGGCTGTGGAACACCATTGCCCGGCCAACACCTTGGCACACGGAAACCCGCCGGCAGGGCCGGCGCGAAAGGAGCCGGATGAAACGATTGTTCTGCACCGCAACCGCCACTCTCCTGGCGGTTGCCACCGCCGACGCCCAGGTGAAACCGCTGCCGCCGTCCGCGGAGCAGGTCCGTCCTGTGCTCGTGGGCGCCGCGCTTCCCGCTGCCGTGCTCACCGGCGACGACGGCATGAGCCTCGATCTCCCCGCCGCGGTCGCGGAGAAGCCGGCGATACTCGTTTTCTACCGGGGAGGCTGGTGAGGGTACTGCAAGAACCAGCTAGTTGAGCTGGAAAGGATTCACGGCCAGCTGACGGCCATGGGGGTTCGGCTTTTCGCCGTCAGCCCGGATGAACCTGCCGCTGCCATGGCGACGCGCGCAGAAACCGGGGTCGGCTTTCCGCTGCTGTCCGACCGCGATCTGAAGCTGGCCGCCGGCCTCGGTATCGCCTACCGAAACCCCGACAGGCCGCCGCTGCCTGTTCCGTCCGTGTTCGTAGTGGCAAAGGGCGGGAAGATCGCCTACCAGCATGTCGACCCGGACTTTCGCGTCCGTATCGACAACGACATCATCCTGGCGATGGCAGGCAGTCTGGTGAAGTAGCAGGTCGGGTGAAACGAGTCCGGGCTGCGCGCGAGGCAGCTCCCGGGGCCGGCTCAGTGGCCGTTGCCCCAGCGGCTGGGGCCGATCCCCGCGGCCTGGCGCTGCATTCCGTCCGGCCGGTTGGGGACGTCGTAGTCGATTCCCCGCGTGTTGAGGCTGCGGAAGAAAGGCTGGATGTGCTCCGGCAGGGTCGCCACCTGCTGCGGGTCGCGGTCCTCCTGGATATCGTCGATCGGCCCGGCCCAGCAGGGGCGGTAGGCGATGGCGAGCATGCGCCGGTCGCCGTCGCTGTGATTGGGGAAATTGCCGTGGAAGACGTTCTGGTTGATCACCACGGCATCGCCGGCGCGGCAGCAGACCATCATTTCTTCGGGATGGCTGAGGAAGCGGTTGTAGGGATTGCCGTCTATGTGCATCGACAGGTGCGATCTCGGGACCACCTTGAACGGCGAGCGGTCGGGAGTCTGGTCGTCGAGGTAGTAGAGCGCCCGCGCCAGCACCGGCGAGCTCGACTGCAGCCCGAAGATCTTCGAGCCATACGGCTGCGCGTCGGTGTGCACGGCGATCCCCGGGTGCCCGGGCTGCGAGCATCCGTAGCCGCAGGAGGTGCAGATCAGGTCGTCCCCGAACAGCTCGGTGAGGAACCCGATCATCTGCGGGTGGGCGATGACGCCGATGGCGGTGGGGGAGTCCGTCCACTGCACGTCGGAGAAGCCGCGCTGATGGGGGCTGTAGTCGACCGCCCGGGTCGGCAGCTTCGCCAGCTCTTCCCGGATCCTGTCGAGGGTCTCGGGCGAGAGCAGGCCGGGGATGACGACGTACCCCTCCAGCTCGATGGAGCGGATCCGCTCTGCCCGCGTCAGGCTCCCCCAGTCGGTCTCGTCCCGCCGCGCTCGCGCGATATCTTCCCTGCTGTTCGTGAACGACGTGTCCATGGCGGGGAAAAGAACCTTCGCGGAACCGACGCGTCAACCCCCTCGGGAGTCCCGGATCCGGCCTGAACGGGGTGCAACCTGCGGTGGTTATCTTTTGCATGGACCCCGTCGACACGGAAAGTCCATCCGACCCAGAAAAGGGAGCCGAATCGATTGAGGATACTACAGGGGAGGCGAGCCCTGGTGACCGGCGCCGGACGCGGCATCGGCCGGCGCATCGCGCGGGCTTTTGCCGGTGAGGGGGCGAAGGTGGCCTTGCTGGCGCGCAGCCGCGATCAGTTGGAGGACGCCGCCCGCGAACTGGAGCAGCTGGGCGCGATCTGCCTGGCGGCCCCGGCCGATCTCGCCTCGGAAGCGCAGACGCGATCCGCGGTCGGCGCCGTCCTCGACAGCTGGGGCGGGATCGACATTCTCGTCAACAACGCCGCGGTTCTCGGCCCCGTGGGCCCGACTCACACCCTCGATCCGGCGGCCTGGATCGAGACCGTGCAGGTCAACCTCGGCGGCTGCTTCCGCTGCTGCCACCTGGTGCTCCCGGGGATGATCGAGCGCCGCTCCGGCAAGATCGTCAACCTCTCCGGCGGCGGCGCCGTCGATCCGCGCCCGAACTTCAGCGCCTACGCCGCCTCCAAGGCGGCCGTCGTCCGCTTTACTGAAACCCTTGCCGCCGAGGTCGCCGTCCACAGCATCGACGTCAACGCCATCGCCCCGGGTGCCATCGACACCGACATGCTGCGCCAGGGAATCGCCGCAGGGGACGCCGCCGGCACCGAGGCGGAGGAGCTGCGCCGGATCGCCCTCCAGGGAGGCCAGGACCCGGGACGGGCAGCGGCCCTGGCCGTGCACCTCGCTTCCGCGGCCGCCGACGGCCTGACCGGGCGGCTCATCAGCGCCCAGTGGGACGACTGGAAGAACCTCGACCCGCGCGCCGTCATGGAGACCGACCTCTTCACCATGAGGCGGATCTCCCCCGTTCGGGAGTAGCGGCAGGTGAGTTACCGGGTCGGACTGATAGGAGCAGGAGGCGCCGGGTCCAGACGCGCCGCGGCCGTGGCCGAGTGCCCGCAGTCGCAGTTGGTCAAGGTCTGCGACCTCGACCGGGTGGCCGCGGCGAGGGTGGCGGCCCCTGCCCGGGCGGAAGTCGCCTCGGCCTGGGAAGAGGTGGTCGAAGATCCCGCCATCGACATCGTCATCCTGTCGGCGACCCACGACCAGCTCGCTCCGATCGGCTCGGCCGCGGCGGCCGCCGGCAAGCACCTGCTCTGTGAGAAACCGCTCGGGCGCACCCCGTCCGAGGTGGCCGGCCTGGTCGCCGCCGCGGCCGCGAGCGGGGTTTGTCTGGCCGCCGGGTACAACCACCGCTTTCACCCCGCGGTCGCCGCGGTGCGCGAGGCGGTGGATTCGGGCGGCCTCGGGGAGCTCGACTTCATCCGCGCCCGCTACGGCCACGGGGGCCGCCCGGGGTACGAACGCGAGTGGCGCGGCGACGCCGAGAAGTCCGGGGGCGGGGAGTTGCTCGACCAGGGGGCGCATCTCGTCGACCTCTGCCTCTGGCTGCTGGGGGAGTTCGAGTCGGTGACCGGGTTCGCGGAGCGCCGCTGCTGGAACATCGAGCCGCTTGAAGACAACGCCTTCGGCCTGTTCCGCACCGGCAGCGGCCAGGTGGCCTCGATACACGCCAGCTGGACGCAGTGGAAGAACCTGTTCAGCCTGGAGGTTTTCGGCAGCGAGGGGTACGCGATCGCCGAGGGGCTCGGCGGCTCGTACGGACCGGAGTCGGTGCGCATCGGGCAGCGGAGGCGCGAGGGCGGGCGGCCCCGCGAAACCGAAACTGTTTTCGACGCTGGCGACCGCTCCTGGTCGCTGGAGTGGGCCGGCCTCCTGGAGAAGCTGAAGGGGAAGCGGACATCCGGGGCCGACGGCGCCGATGCCCTGCGGACCATGCAGTGGATCTATCGCCTGTACCGCGCCTCGTCCGAGCGGCGCCTTGTTTCCGCGGTCGAGTCGCTGGACTGACGCGGCTCTGATCCTCTGGCCGTGTAGGAGAAAAACCTGCCTATGCGAGCCTGTTTTTTCTCAAAACTCCCTTGGGATTGCGTACATTGTGATTCGATGATTTGTGATACAGACCTGAAACATCCAACCAACCGGGATTACGATATGAGAGCGGATCAGCACGCAGCCCAGACGGAACGCGTCTCCCTCGCGTACCGCCGATTGGCTAACGCCATGATTCTCAGCACGTTACGGGAGATTTCAAAAAAGGTGGAAAGGGCGGAGAAGGGGCCGGAAATCGATTTCGTCGAAAGCCGCCGCATCGATTCGTGGTGCGAGCTGGCCGGGTTGGAGCCGGAGGTGGTCAGAAGCGCCGCCCGGCGAATCGCAACCGAGCAAGTTTGTTGACCAACGCCGGAAGATGCAAAAAAGCCCCGGGGGGATTCGCCCCCGGGGCTTTTTTTATGGGCAAATGTTGCGGAGGCAGGCCTACCTGCCGGCGGCCAGACGCTTCCGGCTTGCCCAGTCGAGGACGCCGTGAACGACCTTCTCGGCATCGCGCTGGCGGAGCTGCTCGAAACGCAGCGCCCAGGCGTGGTCGACGTAGGCGAGATTGCGCAGCTCGACCAGCACCTTGACCGAGGCCGGGTTGTCCCGCAGCACCCCGAGGCCCTGCCCGCGCACGCGGGAGCCGGCTCCGAGCGCCGGGAGCAGGGACTCCGCGAAGACCCGGGAGGCGCGGTCCTTGCGGCGGCCGTTGCGGCTCTCGTAGTAGAGCACCAGAGGGGCCCGCGGCGATTTCTTGTCTATGTCCGCGTGGAACGACAGGAAGATGCGGCGCGACTTCGGAGTGCCGGCGAACGCTTCCCGGGCGATGCGCACGCGGGCATCGAGGCCCTTGCGGCTGCCGCGCGGCCACTGGTTGCGGGTGTTGGGCTTGTTCAGGGCGTAGCTGTTGTAGACCTCGTTCTTCTCGTTGACGAAGGTCTGCGACGGCGGCGCGCTACCGCGGATCAGGTGGTTCGGACTCAGCAGCGTCATCGTCACCTTCGCGCCGTGCATGCGCAGCAGCACGTAGGCTCGCAAGGCGATGTCGTGGACGTACTCGTCCTCGACGACGTACAGCTTGCGGCCGTTGCCGTCGGTGGTGCGCACCACCGCCCCGGGATCGAGGCCGCCGTGGCCCGGGTCGAGGACGATGTGCCAGCCCTCGAGCCTGTCGCTGAGGCGGCCGGCGCGGCCGACGGCGCCCTCGAACTGCTTCCACAGCTTGCTCGCCTGCCGGTAGGTCTTCAGCGGCGAGACCGGGTGGCCCTCGTAGTACTCGCGGCCCCGCTGCCGGTTCGCCTTCGGACGCCGGCCGAAGTACGGCCCGTTTCCCACCTCGATGCGACGCACGCCCCTGGGAGCCACCTGCAGAGCGGCCCAGTTGACGTCGGCGAGCTCCCGCCGTTCCAGGCGGGCCACCAGCGGCCTGACCTTGAGCCTCTGTCCCGGGTGGATGACCGAGCTCCGCAGGTCGTTGAGCCGCTTCAGCTCCGCCACACTCATCTGGTGCAGGCGGGCGATCTCGGTGAGGTTGTCGCCGCCTATCACCGTGTAGATGCCATGGCGCCGCGATTTCTCCGGGCTGAGCACGAGCTCCTGGCCAGGGTAGATGCGGTTCGACGTCAGCCCGTTTAGCTCCTTCAACTCCGCCACGCTCATCGAGTAGGCGCGTGCGATCTCCCACAGGGCGTCGCCGCGCTCGACGATGTGCCGCGCCGACGGGGTGGCGCGCAGGCGCAGCTTCTGGCCGACCAGTATGCGGTCCCCCTCGATACCGTTGAGCTCCTTGAGGACGGCGAGGGCGATGCCGTAGCGGCGGGCAATGCCGGTCAGGTTTTGCCCGCGGCGAACGATGTGGATGCCCTCGTCGACGGCAGAAGCGCGCAGACGCAGCTTCTGCCCCGGGCGGATACGGTCGGATTTCAGGCCGTTGATCTGCTTGAGGAAGCCGACTCCGACGTCGAAGCGGTGGGCGATCTTCCCCAGGGAATCCCCCCTGCGCACGACGTACTCGGTCACCTCCCCGGAGCTGGATTCCCCAGCCCGCAGGCGCAGCCGCTGTCCGGCCCCGATGCGGTCCCCCGGCAGGTTGTTCAGCTCCCGGAGCTCCCGCACCGGCACCCCCTCGGCCGCGGCGATATCCGAAAGCGTGTCCCCTCGCTTGACGAGGTAGGTGGCGGAGGACGCCGGGCGCAGGCGCAACTTCTGTCCGGGGTGGATGACGGCGCCATCGAGCTTGTTGATGCGCCTCAGCTCGCCTGGAGAGACCCCGTGGCGGGCGGCGATGGCCGTCAGGTTGTCGCCGCGGCGGACCACGTACCACTCGGCCGACGGCTGTTTCCGCACGGTGAGCTTCTGGCCGACCAGGATGCGGTCTCCCTCGATCCCGCTCCAGCGGCGCAGATCCGCCACCGAAACCCCGTAATGGCGGGCGATGTCGCTCAGGGTTTCGCCGCGGCTGACGGTGTGCTGGCGGGATTCCGTGGAGCGCGCGCCGTCGATGGGGGCCGTGCAGAGCAGCCCCGCGGCGGCGTAACGGAGGAGAGACAGCCGTGCCGATACCTTTCCGGCGGACGGAAAAAGGAGCTTCAAGCGGACAACATCCGGTGGTTGCGGACGGGGAGCGGGAGGGATGCCCGAACGGGAGGGAGGGAGTGCTCGGACATCGCTAAGTATAACCAGAACTTGAGGATAGCGCAAAAAGAACAGGGGTTGTATTATCCTTCAATTACTAATGAACGATGCGCTGAAATCCCTCCCCTCGGTGGACGAGGTGCTGCGGCTCGAGTCGACGCGCCGGCTGGTGAGCTCCTGCGACCGGGGCTACGTGGTCGAGGCGGTCCGCTCGGTGCTGCGCGGGGTTCGCGGCGAGCTGCTGGCCGCGGCCGGAGGCGAGATCCCCTCCCGCGAAGAGCTGCTGGCACGCGTAGAGAGCGAGCTCGCCGGGGCTGTGCGCGCCGGTGGGGAGGCGAGCCTGCACCGCGCCGTAAACGCGACCGGCGTCATCCTGCACACCGGCCTGGGGCGGGCACCCCTGCCCCAGGCGGCGCTCGCCGCGGTGATGGAGGTGGGGGAGAACTACTGCAACCTCGAGCTCGACCTGGAAACCGGTGAGCGGGGTTCGCGGCTCGCCCACGTCGAGGAGATGATCTGCGAGGTCAGCGGCGCCGAAGCAGCGGTGGTGGTCAACAACAACGCCGCCGCGGTGCTGCTGCTGCTCAACAGTCTTGCCCGCGGCCGCGAGGTGATCGTTTCGCGGGGCGAGCTGGTCGAGATAGGAGGCGCTTTCCGCATGCCGGACATCGTCGCCGCCAGCGGCGCGCGCCTGTGCGAGGTCGGGACGACCAACCGCACCCATCTGGCCGACTACGAGAACGCCGTCGGCAAGCAGACCGGCGCCATCCTCGCCGTACACCCGAGCAACTACCGCGTCGAGGGGTTCACCGCCTCGGTCGATCTGCCCGAGCTGGCCGCCCTTGCGGAGCGAGCCGGCGTGCCGCTGATCCACGATCTCGGCGGCGGCGTTCTCTTCGAGCTGGAGGACTGGGGTCTGCCGCCCGAACCGGTGGTCGCCGGCAGCCTGCGTTGCGGGGCGGGGGCCGTCACCTTCAGCGGCGACAAGCTGCTCGGCGGACCGCAGGCCGGGATCATCGCCGGCAGGGCCGGACTCGTGCAACAGGCCGCCGCGAACCCGCTGATGCGGGCCCTGCGCTGCGACAAGCTGACCCTCGCCGCCGTCGCCGCCACCCTGCGTCTCTACCGCCTCGACCCCGCCGGCCTGCGCGCCGCCCACCCGGTGCTGCGGATGATGACCGAGGAGGTCGCGGCGGTACGCGCCCGGGCCGAGGCCCTGGTCCGCGGGTTGTCGGAAATGGCGCGCAGCCGCCTCATGCCGACCGTGGAAGCGACCACTGCCGAATTCGGCAGTGGCGCCCTGCCCTTGGAAAAGCTTCCCAGCGCCGCGGTCTGCCTGCACCCGACGTTCTGCCGCGCCGAGAGGCTCGCCCGCGCGCTGCGCACCGACCCCGCGGCCGTGGTCGGCCGCATTCGCAAGGAGGCGGTTCTGCTCGACATGCGCACGACCCGCGACGACGAGGTCGCAGCCGTCGCCGCCAGTCTCGAGCGGGCGGCGGGCGGCTGAACCGCGCTCCCCCGTGACTCCCGCGATCGCGTTGTTGCTGCTGGCCCTGGCCGGGACCTCCGGTTGCGGTGGGGGGGGAGGCAAGGAAGGAAACGGAGGTCCGCCTCCGGGCCCGGACAGCGGTGAGCCGGCCGCGGGGCGCATACTGCTGCAGAACTCGACGCCCTACTCGATACAGGTCGCCTACCTCAACGAGGTCGACCCGGTCGATGCCAGGGTGATCCGCACCGAAGTCGCCCCGGGAGAGCGGTCGGACGTCGGCCTGGAACAGCTGCCGGGAGGCTTGACCGTCGTGCTCGATCTCGTGCTCGTGCTGGCGGACGCGGAGGGCAACCGGGTGCGGCGCAAGGCGAACGTCACCGTCGACGGCGACATGGTGGTGCGCGTCGAGCTCAAGGATCCGGCTGATCCGTTCAGCGTATCGATCGAGACGGTCCCTGTGGAATAATGCTTCCTTTTGTAATCGGCTGCCTGATTGGCCTGCTCTCATCTGCACGCTCCGGCGCCGAGCCGCTTCTGGAGGGGCGGGTGCTTCTGGCCCCGGAGCAACCGGCGGCCGGGGCGCGGGTGCGGCTGTTCGCCGATTTGGGGCGCTCGCTGCGGGCGACTACGGATGAGAGCGGCTATTTCGCGCTACCGCTGAACGCCCTGCGCAAGGCCGCACCTCTGCCGGCGCGCCTGCGCCTGGGTCAGAACTACCCCAACCCGTTCAATCCCTCGACGATCATCCCGTACCAGCTGCCCTCCACGACCCGGGTGCGGCTGGAGGTGTTCAACATCCTGGGACAGCGGGTCGCCACCCTGGTGGACGGGCAGCGGCCGGCCGGCTTCCACACGGCGACCTGGAACGCGACCGATGCCTCGGGTCGGGGGGTGGGCTCCGGGGTGTACCTGTACCGACTTCTGGGGGGAGGGGAGCGTCTGACGCGGTCGATGGTGCTGCTGGACGGACCGGTGGTCCCGGCGGGGGGAGGGCTTGGAGTGGTAGCGGATCCCTGGAGTGGAGGAGCCGACGGGGCGGGGGGACCAAGTCCATGGAATGAGGCCGCGGGCACCTCTGGAGGGCCCGCGCCGGGGAGCGGGACGGCTGGTGGAACCTTCGGCGATGCAGCCGGTCCCGCGGATGGGACAAGAGAGGAGGCGGGGGCGGGCTTCCCGACGGCAGGCACCGCTTCAGCCGGGCGGGCGGGGGCGGGCTTCGAGGGCGTCGCGGACCCATCAGGCAGGACCGGCGGAGTGGGAGCCGCCGGTTCCGGGGCATGGACTTCGGCCCGCGGCGAGGGTCAGCTCTACGGGCTGACGGTCTCGGGGCCGGGGCTGGTCCTTTACGTCGACCCGGCCTTCCGGGTGGACGGCGGGCGGGTCGATATCCTGGTTCAGCCGCTGTCATCCCTTCCTCGCGGAAAGGTGGCCGACGGGGGCCTGCTGGGCGACGTCAACCGGGACGGGCGGGTCGACCTCGCCGACGCCCTGCTCATCGCCTCGTACAGCGAGGACCCCTCCCTCTCCCTTGCCAACGGCGACCTCACTCTGGGGGACGTCAACGGGGACGGGCAGGTCGACCTGGCCGACGCCCGGCTCATCGAGGCCTACCACGCCGACCCGTCCGACCCGTCGCTGCCGGAAGGGATCGGCGCTGCGACCGGGACCGAGGCGCGGCTCTACTGGACGGACGCGGACGGCGACCGCATTCAGCGGTCCCTCCTCGACGGCTCCGCGGTCGAGGACGTCGTCGACAGCGGCCTGGTCAACCCGCGCGGCCTGGCCGTGGACGAAGCGGCCGGCAAGCTCTACTGGACCGACTACGGCAGCGACAGGATCCAGCGCGCCAACCTCGATGGCTCCCAAGTGGAAGACCTGGTGACCGCCGGCCTGCAGATCCCCCTGGGTCTGGCCCTCGACGCGGCCGGGGGGAAGATCTACTGGACCGACAACGGCACTGACAAAATCCAGCGCGCTGAGCTCGACGGCTCTCAAGTCGAGGACGTGGTGACCGGTTTACAGACGCCGTTGAGCCTGGCCCTCGACGCGGCCGGGGGGAAGATCTACTGGACCGACAGCGGCAGCGACAAGATCCAGCGGGCAAATCTCGACGGCAGCGAAATCGAAGACCTTGTGACCACCGGCCTGGACCTTCCCCGGGGGCTGGCCGTGGACGCAGCCGGCGGGAAGATCTACTGGACGGACAATGGCACCGACCAGATCCAGCGGGCGAATCTCGATGGCTCCGCGGTGGAAGAGCTGGTAAGCACCGGCCTGCACACGCCTCGGGGCCTGGCCCTCGACGCGGAGGGGGGCAAGCTCTACTGGACGGATAGCGGCACCGGCAAGATCCAGCGGTCCAACCTCGACGGCTCTGAAATCGAAGACCTGGTGACCGAGGGCCTGCTGAGTCCCCGGGGCCTGGTTCTGGTGCGGACTGCCGGGGCCGCCCGAAACCGGGCCCCGGTACTGGCGCCTATAGCGGACCGGACCGCGGCGGCTGGCGATACCCTGACCCTGGTAGCAGCCGGCAGCGACCCGGACGGAGACGCCCTGACCTACACGGCAATGTCCGGCAATGAGGAAGTCGCCGCGGTCGAGGTGGCCGGTTCCCGGCTGACGGTTTACCCGCTGTCCGCGGGCCGGGCGACGATTGCGGTGACCGTCCGCGACCCGGACGAGATGGAGGCGGAGCAGCGCTTCACGCTCAACGTCGGAGCCGGGAGCCCCGGGGCCGTCAACCGGCTCTACTGGACCGACGCGGAGGCGGACCGCATCCAGCGGTCCAACCTCGACGGCTCCGGGGTCGAGGACGTGATCGACAGCGGCCTGGTCAACCCGCGCGGCCTGGCCGTGGACGAAGCCGCCGGCAAGCTCTACTGGACCGACTACGGCAGCGACCGCATCCAGCGGTCCAACCTCGACGGCTCCGAGGTGGAAGACCTGGTGACCGCCGGCCTGCAGATCCCCCTGGCCCTGGCTCTGGACGCGGCCGGCGGCAAGCTCTACTGGAGCGACAACGGCACCGACAAGATTCAGCGCGCCAATCTCGACGGCTCTCAAGTAGAGGACCTGGTCACCGGCCTGCAGACGCCGCTGGGCCTCGCCCTCGATCCGGCCGGCGGCAAGCTCTACTGGACCGACAGCGGCGCCGACAAGATCCAGCGGGCCGACCTCGACGGCTCTCAAGTAGAGGACCTCGTCACCACCGGTTTGCAGATCCCGCGGGGCCTGGCCCTCGATACCGCCGCCGGCAAGATCTACTGGACGGACAACGGCACCGACAAGATCCAGCGCGCCAACCTCGACGGCTCTCAAGTCGAGGATCTCGTGACCACCGGTCTGGGCACGCCCCGGGGCCTGGCCCTCGACGTTTCTGCGGGCAAGCTCTACTGGGCCGACAGCAGCACCGACCGCATTCAACGCGCCAACCTCGACGGCAGCGAGGTCGAGGACCTGGTGACCGAGGGCTTGCTGAGCCCCCGGGGGCTGGCCCTGGTCCGGACCGCGGCCGGCGACAACCAGGCCCCGGAACTGGAGCCGCTTACCGACCGCACCGCGGCCACCGGCGACTCGCTGACCCTCGAGCTTGCCGGCAGCGACCCGGACGGAGACGCCCTGACCTACACGGCCTCCTCCGGCGACGAAGCGGTGGCCTCAGTAGAGGCAGCCGATTCCCTGGTGACCCTGCGTCTGCTGTCCGTAGGCCAGACCGCCATATCCGTGACCGCCCGCGACTCCGGCGGCCTGCAGGCAACCCAGACTTTTTCGGTCACCGTGCAGGCTTCCAACGAGCCCCCGGTAGCCGTGCCCTGGCTCTACTGGACCGACGCCCGCAGCGACCGCATCCAGCGCGCTGAGCTCGACGGCAGCGACCTCCGCACCCTGGTCACCGGCCTCAACCAGCCCCGGGACCTCGCCCTCGATCGAAACAGCGGCCGCATGTACTGGACCGACAGCGGCAGCGACAAGATCCAGCGTGCCCACCTCGACGGCTCAAAGGTCGAAGACCTGGTAACCGAGGGCTTGCAGGAGCCGTTCGGCCTCGCCCTCGACCTGGCCGGAGGGAAGATCTACTGGACCGACTGGGGCACCGACAAGATTCAGCGGTCCAACCTCGACGGCTCCCAAATCGAAGACCTGGTCGCCACCGGTCTGAACGAGCCCTACGGCCTCGCCCTCGACCTGGCCGGGGGCAAGATCTACTGGACCGACTGGGGGGCGGACAAGATCCAGCGGTCCAACCTCGACGGCTCCGAAGTCGAAGACCTGGTCACCGGCCTCAACCAGCCCCGGGGGATCGCCCTCGACCTGGGAGAGGGCCGCATGTACTGGCCCGACTGGGGCACGGACAAGATCCAGCGGGCCAACCTGGACGGCTCCGATGTGGAGGACCTGGTCACCGAAGGCCTGCAGACCTCCCAGGCGATCGCCCTCGACCTTGTAGAGGGCCGCATGTACTGGACCGACTACGGCACCGACAAGATCCAGCGCGCCCACCTCGACGGCAGCGACGTGGAAGACCTGGTCACCACCGGCCTGAAGGAGCCCTACGGCCTGACCCTGGGGGCCGGGCTGCCGGCGCAGATCCTGAAAGTGGAGGGGGCCTCGGCCACTTTGAACCTGACCGGCCGCTTCCGCGACCCGGAGGGAGGGCCCCTGACCCTCACCGCGACTTCCAGCGACGAGGCGGTGGCCGCCGCGAGCCTGGCCGACTCGGTGCTGACCATCGCGCCGGTGACCCCCGGCCGGGTGACGGTCTCGGTGACCGCCCGCGACCAGGGGGGCCAGACTACCACCCTGCCGGTCCCGGTGACCGTGTACCCTTCCAACCGGCCCCCGGTTGCCCGGACCCTGGCCGACCGCAGGATCCGCATCGACCGGCCTGCCCGGGTCGACCTGAAAAGCGCCTTCACCGACCCGGACGAGGAAGACGTCCTGACCTACACCGCCACCTCGAGCAACGAGGCGGTGGCCATAGCGGCCGTCGAGGGGACCGGGGTGAACATCTCTCCCAAGAGCCTGGGGCAGACCCGGATCTCAGTGACCGCCCGCGACCCCGAAGGACTGGAGGCGAGCTTGGGCTTCATCGTCACCGTCGAGCCCAAACCGCCCCCCAGGCCGCCCCCGCCCCCGCCCAGCTCAAGCGGTGGCAGCGGAAATGGTGGGGGCCCGGTTACCCCCCCGCCCCCGCCCCCGCCGCCAGGTCCGAACAACGCCCCCACCTTCGACGAGGCCCCGGCGGCAACCCGGACCGTGGCCGAGAACACCGGCGCGAACCGGAACATCCAGCACCCGGTCCGCGCCACCGACGACGACGGAAACCGCCTGACCTACCGGCTCTCCGGCACCGACGAGGCCAGCTTCGCCATCGTCTCCAGCAGCGGGCAGTTGCGCACCCGGTCCGGCGTCACCTACGACTTCGAAGCCAAGGACCGCTACGAGGTGACGTTGGAAGCCGACGACCCCTACGGCGGCACCGATGCCATCGACGTGACCGTGCACGTGGCCGATGTCGACGAACCCCCGCAGACCCCTGCAAGGCCCCTGGTCGAACCGGCCGCCTCGAAGAGTCTGACCGTGACCTGGACGGAGCCGGCCAACACCGGTCCCGATGTCCGCGACTTCGACGTGCAGCACCGCAAGAGCGGCAGCTTCCTCCCCTGGCCGCACACCGGCCCCGGCACCGCCGCCACGATCCCGAACCTGGAGGTCAACACCCGCTACGAGGTGCAGGTGCGGGCGCACAACGACGAGGGCGAGAGCTCCTGGTCCGCCTCCGGCTTCGGGACCACCAGCGCCAATCAGCGGCCGGTGTTCGACGAATCCGCGCCGACGCGCGGTCTCGACGAGAATACGACCGGAACACAAGCCATCGGCGGCCCGGTCAGCGCCACCGATCCGGAGAACACTCCTCTGACCTACCGCCTCTCCGGACGGGACGCGAGCTCCTTCACCCTCGACGAGACCAACGGTCAGCTGCGCACCCGCCCCGGCGTCGCCTACGACTTCGAGACGCAGAGCCGCTACTCCGTGACGGTGGAAGCAGAAGACGAGCAGGGGGGCCGCACGACCGTCACCGTGACCATCGAGCTGACCGACGACGACAACGAGCGGCCGGACCGGCCCGACAAACCGACCGTGACCGCCTCGACGCTGAACAGTCTGTCTATTCGCTGGACCGCCCCGGCCAACACGGGTCCGGCCATCAACGACTACGACGTGCAGTACAGCGACGGCGGCGCCTTCGACGACTGGCCGCACACCGGACCCGGCACCACCGCGACCCTCACCGGCCTGAGCGCCGACACCCCCTACGAGGTGCAGGTGCTGGCGCGCAGCGACGAAGGGGAGAGCCTCTGGTCCGAGTCGGTCGATGCCAGGACCGTCGCCAACCAGGCACCGAGGTTCAACGAGGGGACGAGCACCACGCGCCGTTTCGGTGAGAACACCACCGGGACGAACGACATCGGCAACCCGGTGACCGCCACCGATTCCGACGGGGGGACCCTGGACTACGGCCTCGCCGGCAGCGACGCGGCCCACTTCGACCTCGACGCCAGCGACGGACAGCTCGAGACCCGGTCCGGCCGGACCTACGACTACGAGGAGCAGGCCCGCTACGAGGTGACGGTGCGCGTCGAGGACGGCCAGGGGGGCAGCAACACCATCGAGGTGACGGTCAACCTGAGAGACGAACCGGAGCCGCCCGAGGACCCGGGAGCACCCGGAGTCTCAGCGGCCTCCTCGACGAGCCTGACGGTGACCTGGTCCGAACCGGCCACCACCGGACCCGACATCAGCGACTACGACCTGCAGTACCGGCAAGGAGACAGCGGCAGCTTCACCTTCTGGTCCCACAACAGCGCCGAGCGCACCGCGACGATCACCAACCTGACCCCGGGCACGAGCTACCAGGCGCAGGTGCTGGCGCGCAACCCCGAAGGAGCCAGCGACTGGTCGCCCCCCGGCACGGGGAGAACCGACCCCAATCAGCTGCCGGTGTTCACCGACGGGTCGAGCGCCACCCGCTCCCTGGATGAGAACACCACCGGCGTCGTCGACGTCGGCGATCCGGTCGGGGCCACCGACCCGGAGAACACCACCCTGACCTACCGCCTCGAAGGCACCGATGCCGACTCCTTCACCGTCCACTCAGGCAGCGGTCAGCTGCGCACCCGTTCCGGCAAGACCTGGGACTACGAGACGACGTCCAACTATTCGGTGGAGGTGAAGGCCACCGACGGACACGGCGGCGAGCGCACCGTCCCGGTGTTCATTAGCCTGAACGACGTCAACGAGCCCCCTTCGTTTACCAGCGACGCCGCCTTCGAGGCCGCGGAGAACCAGACCTTTGCCGGCCTGGTGGAAGCCGAGGACCTCGATGGCGCCGACCGCGTCACGAACTACACCCCCACCGGCGGCGCCGACCAGGCCCTGTTCGAGGTCAACAGCGGCGGCGTGCTGACCTTCAAGGATGCCCCCGACTTCGAGAATTCCTCGGATGCGGGAAGGAACAACCAGTACAACGTGGCGGTCACCGCCACCGGCGGCACGGGAGGGCGCGCCCTAACCGCCGAGCAGGCGATCACCGTCACCGTCACCGACGAGAACGAAGCGCCCGTCTTCACCAGCGACGATGCCTTCCAGGTCGATGAAAACGAGCAAGTCGTCGGCAGACTGGCCGCCCAGGACGTCGACAGGGACGACGGCATCACCGGCTACGAGGTAACCGGCGGGGCCGACGAGGACCGGTTCGAGATCGCCAGCACGAACCAGCTGCGCTTCAAGGACGACCCCGACTTCGAAAGGCCGGCGGATGCGGGGGGCAACAACGAATACATCGTCGAGGTAGAGGGGACCGGCGGCACGGACACCCGGGAGATGACGGAGACGCAGACTATCACCGTCGCCATCGAAGACGAGGTCGAGCCGCCGGGCAAGCCCGAGCCGCCCGCGGCGAGCGACGAGACCGAGAGCAGCCTGACCGTGAGCTGGACCGAGCCGGCCAACACCGGTCCCGTCATCAGCAACTACCACGTGCAGTACCGCCACAGCGGCGCCTACATCGCCTGGTCCGACAGCGGCGCGGCCCGGAGCCGCACGATCACCGGCCTGCGCTCCGGCCGGACCTACCAGATCCAGGTGCAGGCCAAAAACGACGAGGGAGAAGGAGCTTGGTCCAATCCGGGCAGCGGGACCACCCTCACGGCGCCGACCGTTTCCAGCGTCGCCTTCACCTCAACCCCGGCCCCGGGGCAGAACAACACCTACAAGCTCAACGACACCCTCGACGTGACCGCGACCTTCAGCGAGGCGGTGACGGTCACCGGCCCGCCGCAGATCGACCTGACCATCGGCTCCACGGTGCGGCAGGCCGACTATGAAAGCGGATCCACCACGACCCAGCTCCTGTTCCGGTACAAGGTACAGGCCGCCGACGAGGACACCGACGGCGCCGCCATCAACGCCAACGGCCTCAAGCTCAACAACGGCCGCATCTTCCTGCTCAAGAACAGCACCACCGTCAACGCCGACCTGGCACACACGGGCCGCACCAACGACTCCCGGCACAAGGTCGACGGCGTCGCTCCGACGCTCACCGAAGCGGAGGTCAAGAGCGACGAGCTGACCCTGGCATACGCGGAGAGGCTCGACGGCGATCCGAAGCCGGGGGACGGAGACTTCGCCGTGACCGTCGACGGCGAGGCCCGCAGCGTCACCGCGGTTGCGATGTACACCAGCGAAGCAGCCCTCACCCTCGCTTCGGAGGTGACGCCCGGCCAGACGGTGGCCCTGGCCTACACGCCAGGGACCAACCCGATCCGCGACCTGGCGCAGAACCCCGCCGGCGCCCTCAGCAACCTGGGGGTGGCCAACCGGACTCCCATCGACAATGTCTGCAGCCGCACCGCGCAGGTGCGCAACGAGATCGTCAATCAGGCTCCGGTGAGCACTTGCGGCGAAGTGACGTCGGAACACCTGGCGGCCATCGAGTATCTCTTCCTGTACGACGAGAACATCTCGACTCTGAAGGCCGGGGACTTCGCCGGGCTGCCGGCCCTGCAATTCCTGGATCTGGGGAGCAACAGCATCAGCTCCCTGCCGGCGAACCTGTTCTCGGGCCTGGAGAGGCTGAAGGCCCTCGACCTGTCCGACAACTCCTTCACAACCCTGCAGGCCAACGCGTTCTCCGGGTTGACGGCCCTGGAGGACCTCTACCTGGACGGCAACAACCTCGCCAGCCTCGACGCCAACGCCTTCTCCGGGTTGACGACGCCAATCGCCCTCGACTTGTCCGAGAACGCCCTCACTTCCCTGCAGGCCAACCTCTTTTCCGCGTTGGCGGCCCTGGAAGACCTCTACCTCAACGACAACGACCTCGCCAGCCTCGGAGCGAACTCGTTCTCCGGACTGACGGCGCTGACGGAGCTCCTGCTCTCGGGCAACGACCTCGGCAGCATCGATGCGAGCCTGTTCCCCGGGCTGACGGCGCTGACCAGTCTCGAACTGACCGATGCCGGAGTCACCACCCTGCCGGCGAACGGTTTCTCCGGGTTGTCGGCCCTGGAAATACTCCACCTGGATGACAACGACCTGGGCAGCCTCGACGCCAGCGCCTTCTCGGGGTTGTCGGCGCTCGTACTTCTCGACCTGACCGAAGCCGGAATCACCGGCCTGCCGGCGACGGTCTTCTCCGGGTTGTCGGCGCTGGAAATACTCCACCTGGACCACAACGAACCCGGCAGCCTCGACGCCGGCCTGTTCTCCGGGCTGACCGCACTGGAAGGACTCGACCTGTCCCATTTGGAAATCACCTCCGTGCCCAGCAACCTCTTTTCCGGGCCGACCGCGCTCGAGGTTCTCGACCTCGGCTACAACAAACTCAGCAGCGTCGACGCAAACCTCCTCTCCGCTCCGAGGTCGCTGACCGTGTTCTCCCTGAGCGGCAACGACCTCACCGGGCTGCCGGCCACCCTGTTCTCCGGACAGACGGAGCTGAGATGGCTGTACCTGAGAGAGAACGACTTCTCGACACTGCCGGATGGCCTCTTTTCCGGACTGACCGCGCTGACCAGGCTCAGACTCGAAGACAACACGGTCGATCCACTGCCGATTACCCTCTCTCTGGAAGCCCCCGTGGCGAACACCATCCGGGCGGAGGCGCACACCGCCGCCCCCTTCGAGCTGGTCCTGCCGCTCCGCCTTGCGAACGGTGAGATCGTCGGCGGTGAAGAGAGCATCGCCGTGCCCCAGGGCAGCGTCCAGAGCGGGCTGTTCTCGGTCTCCCGCACGGCCGGAACCAGCGCCGCCGTCACCGTCGATCTCGGCGCCCTGCCGGTCCTGCCCGCGAGCGACAGCGGTTACGTGTTCGTCCGATCCGGAGACCTGCCGCTGGAGGTAATCGCCGCCGAACCGGGGGTGGAGCTCTATCCGACGGAGCTGAGCATGCCGGAGGGCGACAGCGACACCTACACGGTGGTGCTGACCTCGCAGCCGACCGCCAACGTGACGGTGACGGTGACCGTGCCATCGGGTGCGGATGTCATGGTGGATCCGTCGCCGCTGACCTTCACCGCCGACAACTGGGACACGCCGCAGACCGTGACGGTGACCTCCAGCGCCGACACCGACAGCGATGACGACGAGGTCACCCTGAGCCACACGGTGAGCGGCGGCTATCAGGGCGTGACCGCCGAGGACGTGAAAGTGAAGATCACGGAGACGGACGTCACCGCTAACAGCAGGCCGGTCTTCGCCACCACTTCCTTCGACGTGGAGGAGAACGAAACCGAGGTCGCCACGCTGGTCGCCACCGATGCCGACGCCAGGGACTACGTCACCGGGTACGAGATCACCGACGGGACGGACCCGGCGCCGTTCGAGATCACCAGCCGGGGCGAGCTGAGCTTCGTGGAACTGCCCGACTACGAACGTCCCGCCGCCAGCAGGAACCTGTATCGGGTCGATGTCACGGCGACCAGCGGCATGGGCACCCGGGAACGGACCCGTCAGCAGCGGATCCTCGTCTCAGTGACCGACATCGACGAGCCACCAGGTCCTCCAGCGGCGCCCCTGTTGGGCCTTCCCTTCACCTATTCCCGCATCATCGCGGTCACCCCGGGCCGGAGACCGCCGGCCATTACCGGTCCTGACATCACCGCCTGGGAAATACAGTACCGCGTCAAGGACAGCGGCGATTTCATCAGCTACGATCCGGACCCGGAACCTGACTGGACGGAACCTGATTGGGTGGCGTTTATCAGAAATCTGAATCGAGCCACGACATACGAGGTGCAGGTGCGGGCCAAGAACGACGAAGGAGGGGGGGAATGGTCCCCCTCGGCCGAGGAGACGCTCCCCAACCAGTCCCCGGTGGTCGAGGGCTCCATCGACGACGTGTCGCTGCCTGTGGGGGGCGCGGTGGAGGTCGTGTCCGTGGATGAAGCCTTCGACGATCCCGACGATTTTGTCCTGACTTTCACGGCGTCGTCGAGCAACACTGCCGCCGCACCCGTGCAGGTGAGCGGTGCCGAGGTCCTGGTCCATCCGAAGGCCGCGGGCAGCGCGACGATCACGGTAACGGCGAGCGATCCCTGGGGCGCGACCGCCTTGACGACCTTCAGCGCCGATGTCCAGGCGGCGACCTTGTCGGCCCCCACTCTGAGCATCAGCGGCGACCTCTTCACCCTGGAGTTCAGCGATGACTTCACCGCCGACGAAACCCGGGCCTACCAGATCCGGATCCGGCAGAAGGAGCCCATCGGGAGCTGGGCTACAGGGTGCTTTGCCGCGACCAACGACGAGAGTTCCCCCAAGACGGCAACAGTAACCGTGCAGGACCTGGTCTCCGATTTCTTCGAGCCCGGCAGCACCTACGAGGCGGACTACGGATACCTCGGGGCGGATTGCACCGGCAGCCTGTCGGGCGTGCGCTCCGCGGTCGCCGAGGCGACCGTGCCGGGGACCCCTGCCTTCAATATCGACCTGGTCTACGTTGGCAGCTCACCTGCCCGCAGGGTTCAGTCGGCCTTTGAAACCGGGGCCGCGCGCTGGGAGCGGATCATCGCCCAGGACATCCCCAACCACCGCTTGTCGGATCGCGGACGCAGTCTGTTGGAGAGGCTCTATCCCGGGATTACCGCCCCCCAGGTCGTCGACGATCTGGTGGTCTACGTGGAAGTCCTCGAGATCGACGGACCCAGCGGTACCCTCGGACAGGCAGGGCGGCTCGTCTACCGCGTCCCGTCCTCGTTGCCTATCGCTTCATATGTGGAGATGGATCAGGACGATCTGCGTACCATGACGGAACAAGAGCTGGGAGCAGTCGTTCTGCACGAACTCGGTCACACCCTGGGATTCGGTATCGCGCCGTGGGACGACCACAACCTGCTGCACAATCCGTCCCTCGATCTGAACGGCGATCCCATCGTTCCCGCTCCCGACACCTATTTCTCGGGCGCGAACGCGATTGCCGCATTCAACGCCGCGGGGGGGTCGAGCTACACCGGGGCCAAGGTGCCCGTGGAGAACACCTCGGGTGGATCCGCCAGCCAGGACAGCCACTGGCGGGAGTCCGTCCTCCAACACGAGCTCATGACGCCCCGAATCGGGGAGGCTCTTTCCCACCCCCTGAGCGCGATCACCATCCAGTCGATGGCCGACATAGGCTACGTCGTCGACGTCACCCAGGCCGACGCCTACACCCTGCCTTCCACTTCCACTTCCTCCACCCGGGTGGCCAGAGCCGCCGGGGACGACCTGGAGGAGCTGGTCCTGCTCAACTGCGTCGTGGAGCATCCCGAGGCCGGTCCCGACGAGCCCGAGCCGATCACCCTGAACCTGCGCAGGGCCCGCGGGAGAGAATGAGCTGGCCATATGGCTCTTCCATTGCCCCGGCCGGCATCGCCAGGCCTTAAAGGGACCGGGGGTGGCCGACAGCCTGCATACGCCGGCTCCCTCGTGGCTGTCTTTCTGGCCCTTGCCTCCGGCTGCCTGGCGGAAGAGCCGCCGGAGAAGGCGGATCCCGGGCCTCCGGACCAGGCGGCGGTCTGCGAGCCAGCCTCCGGCCCTCTGCCCGCCGGCGCGAGCCTGGCCGGCAGGGCCGGCTCCTATCGGTTGACCCTGGTGCAGGTCGTCAATGGGGTCGACGCCCGCTTGGCTGCCGGCGCCCTCACCCTGCGCCGGCAGCCGCCGGGGCTCGACTCGCTGGGCACCGCCTCCACACCGCTGTTCGGATTCACCGACCTCGACCTCCGGGCGGTGGGCGCCCACCGGGTCGGCGATCCGGCCGGCGAGGACCCGAAGGCCCCCGGGGTCCTCGTGCTCGAGAGCGAGCACGGCGGCCAGCGCCGCATCCTGCTGCGCCTCGGCGCCGACGCCAACCGGCGCGATGCGGCCCTCTTCGACGGGGCCTGGACGGTGCTGGAGGTGGGGGAGACCGCCGCCGACGGCTTCGCCGGCAGCTGGCGCAGCGGGCTGCGGCTGTCGCGCACCCGGGGATACTTCTGCGCCAAAAGGGTTTGCCCCCGCTGAAATCCAGCCGCCCCGTGCCGGCTCCGGTTTCTCCTGCGTGAAAGGGGTTTGACCGGCCGCTTCCGGGGCCACGACGGATCGCTCCCGGAAGCTCCCAGCCTGTCTGTTGCCACTGTTCAGGACGGCGCTCAGTGTTGAAAAGATGGTACTCACTCACCTCGGAGGCCGGCTCCGCCTGTGGCGCTGGCTTCTCATGCTGGCGGCGGCCGCCCCCGCAGGCGCCGACTCCACCCGGTCCGTCACCGCCCTGCGCCTTGACCTGCCCCCGCGCATCGACGGCGATCTCTCCGAGCCTGCATGGCGAAACGCCGAGGCCGCCGGGGACTTCTTCCGCGCCCAGCAGACCCGCGGCGCGCCGGCCCGGCTGCGCACCGAGGCGTACGTCCTCTACGACGCCGCGGCGATCTACGTCGGTTTCCGCTGCTGGGAACCGGATATGGCCGGTCTCCGCGAGACGCTGACGCGCCGCGACACGCGAGTCTGGGACGACGACGCCGTCGAGGTCGTCTTCGACACCTTCCACGACCGCCGCAACGCCTACATCTTCGGCATCAACACGCTGGAGACGCAGATGGACCAGCGGGTCAGCAACGAGAGCGCCTTCACCTTCGCCTGGGACGCGTCGTGGGAGGCGAAGGTGCGCAAGCATGAGGACCACTGGACCGCGGAGTTCGCCATTCCTCTCGCGGCGCTGCAGTACGACGCCGGGAGCACGACCTGGGGGGTGAACTTCTGGCGCGCCCACCCCATCGACCGGGAAGCCTATTCCTGGTCGGACACCGGGGGCGACTTCGGTCGTATCTCCGAGTTCGGCGAGCTGCGGGGGCTGCGGCTGGCCGCGGTCCCGGCGAGGACCGGACAGGTCGACATCCTTCCGTACGCCAGCTACCGCGCCCTCGAACACCGCGCCGACGACGGGGATGCCGGCATCGACCTGATCTGCCGTCCGTCTGCCAGCCTGACCGGCAACCTGACGCTGTTCCCCGACTTCTCGCAGTTGGAGAGCGACCCGACGCTGATCAACGTCAACGACGACCGCGAGCTGTCCCTGCCGGAGCGACGGCCCTTTTTCCGCGACGGCGCGGAGCTGTTCGATCTCCCCATGCGCCTGTTCTACACCCGCCGCGTGCAGAAAATCGATCTCGGCGTCAAAGGCACGGGGAAGACCGGCGGCTACACATGGGCGGCGGTAAACGCGTACGGCAGAGTCATCGACCGCTACGACGGCGACGCCAGACGGCGCGCCAACCTCCTCACACCTGCGGCTCAACCGCGACGTCGGCGAGCGTGCCGTGGTCGGCGCCATGGCGGTTCACAAGCACCACGGTTTTCGACTATGAGTTCACCCCGGAGAGCCATTTCTTTCAAGTCTTCGTTCGCGACCGCGATCGCAGCAGGGCTGTTTTCAGCAAGATCGCCTATCTGTTCGGCGGGGTCTGAACAGCGTCGCGAAGAAGAGCACTTCCTTCGAAGTCAAAGGACACCGGATGGACCCAGCGAGTAACAGGAAGGGTAGGCTGCCCAGCCGACGGCGGTCTTTCGGTGCGGCCGCCGGAGCCGTCCTGATCGCCTGGCTCCCCTCCTGCCAGGGGGGCGGCGGCCCGCTGCCCGGTCCGCCGCCGCTCCCGGATTTCCCTCTCGACGCCGAGGTCGCCGCCGCGGTTCAACGGGCCCGCGCCGAAGTCGACGCCGACCGCACGGACCCCGCCGACTGGATGCGCCTCGGCATGACCTTCGCGGCGAACGAGCTGCCGCAACAGGCGGCCGCATCCTTCGAGGTGGCGGCGCGGATCGGGCCTCAGGACCCCGAAGCCTGGTACCGCCTCGGCCTGGCCCGGGCCCGGACCGGGGCGCTGGCCCCCGCCATCGAAGCCCTGGGTCAGGCCGGCAGCCTCGACACGACCTACGCCCCGATCGCCTGGCGCCGCGGTTTCTGGCGGCTCGAAACCGGGGACCTCGACCGAGCCGGCGAGGACTTCCGCCGCGCCCGCAGGCTCGACCCGCAGGACGTGGCCGGGACCACCGGCCTGGCGCGGCTGGCCCTGCAGCGAGGCGAGGCCGGGACCGCGGCCGCCCTGCTCGAGAGCCTGGCCGCGCGCCAGCCGCAGGAGCCCTACTACCATCAGCTCCTCGGCAGGGCATACCTCGCCCTCGGCCGCGGGCAGGAGGCGGGAGCGGCCCTTCGTCGCGGCCAAGGGGGCTCCATGCCGCGTTTCGACGACCCCTGGCAGCGCCGGCAGGATCAGTACGCCGCCGGCTTCGCCGGCCGCCGCGACCGCGCCCTGGCGGCGTTCGCCGAGGGCCGGGTCCCCGATGCCATAGAAAAACTGCGCGCCCTAGTGGAAGAGCGGCCCGGGGACGGCGCGCTGAGCTATGCCTTGGCGGTTGCCTGCATGAGCAGCGGGAAGCCGCGGGAAGCGGTGCGCGTGCTCGAGGCCGCCGCGGCGCTCAACCCCGGGCACAACCTGCTGCAGGTAGCGCTCTCCGACGCCTACCGCCAGTCGGGGAATCTCGAGCGCGCCCTGGCGCACGCCGAGCGGGCTGTCGAGCTGAACCCCTCGTTCATGACGCACTTCCGGCGCGCCGGCGTTCTCGAAGCGCTAGGCCGAACCGAGGGGGCCCTGGACGCCGGTGCCCGGGCCCTTGCCCTCGACCCCGAAAACCGCGGCGGGCTGCAGTGGCTCGCCGCTGCCCAGCTGCGGGCGGGCCGCTTCGGCGGCGCCGCGGAAACCTACGCCCGCCTGACCGTCCTGGAGCCGTCACGGCCCGGATACTGGCTGGGTCTCGGCCACGCCCGCCTCGAGCTGGGGAAGCTGGAGGAAGCCCGGGCGGCATTGCGGGAAGCGGAGCGTCTGGCGCCCCGCGGCTGGAAGCCGACGCGCAGGCTGGGGGCCGAGTTGCGCAAAGTCGAGGCGGGTGGAACAAATGCCGATTGAAATGGAGAAGCAGGTGTCCGGCCCTTCCGCGGCTGGCGGCCGGCAACCATACTGCGGGGTCGGGCTGAGAAACCGCGGCGGGTGGAAAGAATGACGGTTGAGACGAGAGGCGGCCGGCTGGGGCCCAGGCTTTTCAGCCTGTTGAAAAAGACCGTCCGGGCTGGGGCCGGCCCCTGCGGTCGATTACCGGGACTCGCAGCCGCTCTCGCAGTATCGGCCGCCCTGCTTTCCGGCTGCGGTGAAAAGGCTGAAGACGCAGGCGGTACCCCGGATTCCCAGGGCACCTCCGCTTCCGCCACCTCCGCTTCCGCCGCCGTCTGGTTCGAGGAGGTGGCTGCCGAACGCGGTGTCGATTTCCTGCACAGCGCCGGGCGGGACGGAGAGAAGTGGCTGCCGCAGATCATGGGCGGCGGCGCTGCCCTGGTCGACGCCGACGGGGACGGCGACCTCGACGCCTACCTCGTCCAGAGCGGCCGTCTCACCGCCGCCCCCTCCGAGCAGCCGCCGAACCGGCTCTACGGCAATCGCGGGAACGGCTACTTCGAAGCGGCGCCGGCATCCGCAGCCGCGGCCCCGGGCTACGGCATGGGGGTGGCGGCCGGCGACGTCGACAACGACAGCGACGTCGATCTCTACGTCACCAACCTCGGGGAGAACGCGCTGCTGCGGAACCTCGGCCGCGGCCGCTTCGAGGACGCGACCGCCGGGTCCGGCCTCGGGGACCCGGGCTGGGGCGCTTCGGCCGCCTTCTTCGACTACGACCGGGACGGCGACCTCGACCTCGTTCTGGTCAACTACCTGCGCTGGCGGGCGGACTCCGAGATCGACTGCGTCAACACCCTCGGCCTGCCGGAGTTCTGCGGGCCCCGGAGCTACGCGGCTCCGACTCCCGACCGCCTTTTCCGCAACGACGGCGGCACCTTCACCGACGTCAGCGCCGCGGCCGGGTTCGAGGCTGTGGCCGGCAACGGGCTCGGCGTCGCCTGCGCCGACTTCGACGGCGACGGCCTCCAGGACGTCTTCGTCGCCAACGACCAGACCATGGACCGGTTGTGGCTCAACCGGGGAGAGCGTTTCGAGGAGAGCGGCATGATGGCCGGCTGCGCCGTCGACGAGGACGGCAAGCCCAAGGCCGGCATGGGGATCGCCGTCGGGGACGTCGACGACGACGGCGACCCCGACCTCGCGGTCTGCAACATGCACGACGAGACCGACTCCTACTACCTCAACGAGGGCAGGTACTTCCGCGACGTCACCGCGGGGCGGGGGCTGGCGGCCAGCCGCCGCTTCACCCGTTTCGGCATGGGCTGGCTCGATTTCGACAACGACGGCTACTTCGACCTGTACGAGGCCAACGGCAAGGTCGAGGTGCGCGAGAGGCGCTACGCCGACGACCCGTACGCCGAGCCGAACCTGCTGTTCAAGGGGGGCCCGGGCGGGTTCTTCCAGGAAGCCCTCCCGCGCGGCGGGACCGCGGAGCCGCTGGCGCTCACCAGCCGCGCCGCGGCCTTCGGCGACGTCGACGGGGACGGCGGCGTCGACATCCTGGTGGCCAACTGCGACGGGCCGGCGCACCTGCTGCGCAACGTCGCCGCCCCGCGCGGCAGCTGGATCGCCTTCCGGGTCGTTCTCGAGAACGGCCGCGACGCCCTCGGCGCCACGGTCAGCCTTCGCGCCGGGGAGCGCCGGCTCGTCCGCGACGTGCGCGCCGCCTACAGCTACCTGGCCAGCAGCGATCCGAAGGTGCACTTCGGGTTGGGTGAGGAGACGCGGGTCTTCGAGGTGACCGTGCGCTGGCCGGACGGGAGCAGCGAGCGCTTCGGCGAGTTCGACGCTGGAGCGGTGGTGGCGCTCAGACAGGGAGCGGGGACGGAATGAGGCGTGCGTCGCGCCTGTCGCCTGGCCCGCCGCTTTCAGGATGAGGCGGGAAACCCGGAGCTGCCGGCCCCGCCAGGGAGTGGGGTTACGCCGGGGCGACGGACAATCGAAAAAAAACAGCAGCAGAGGGTATTTCAGGATGTTCCGTAGGGAACTGAGGGAATGCTCCTTGACTGGATTTTGATCTACCGTGGGAAAGTCGACCGCCTCGAACGTCAATTCATTTGGATACTTAGCTGACATTCATTCTGCCAAGACTCCCCGGCATCCGCAGAGGGTTGGAAAAATTGAAAAGGTTCGAAAACCGGCGAATCGAAGAAATAACCGGGGAAGAAGTCGAAGAGCTTGTGAACACCCGAACCGCAGAGGATCATTGGCTTGAGTTCAAATCCGATCCTTGGAAACAAGGAAACGACGGGGATTTTGAGTTGCTCCACGATGTGACGGCCATGGCAAACGCCGAAGGCGGTTACCTGTTCCTCGGCATAACAACAGGAAAGCGACAGGGGCGCGACGTGGCCAAGGGCATGAAGCATGTTTCCAAAGCCAGCAGTGTCGCCCAGCGCATTCGCAGTTCCTGCCAGGTACTCGTTGATCCACCGATCAGGGAAATAGATGCCCAGCCGAAGTCCGTCCGACGCCCCGGTGGTGAATGCGTCGATATCGTTGGAATCCGCGTTCCTGTAAGCAACCGGAGGCCACATGCATTTCGCTGGAGAGATGCAACGGTTTTCGTCAAACGAGACGGTACCGATGTGCGGTTCATGCCAATTTCCGAGCTCGGACCCGAGCTTGCCCGAAGTCATTTCCCGGAAACGGAAACCAACCGCAGACTGGACGAACTGGGAGCTGAGGTGCGCTTCCTTCGGCAAGAACTACTGGAATTCAAAACAGCCGTTTCACCGACTTCCGGAGCGCTTGCGGTCACCGATGTCGACCAGCTAATTGAGTACATGGACCAGACATGGACCAGCGATCCCGGCAGACCGCCGGTGCCGATACACAGGAAACAGAGGATTGAGCGATCCCAAGCCCACCTACCGGATCTTCATCGTTCCCGAGCGGCTCGACAGCGCTGCGGTATGCACCAGGAGCGAGGGGGTAAGATCTCTGCTGATGAGTCCTCCTGGTCTGCGCCCGGGAGGCTTCGGTTATCGCGGGCTCGGGAGAACGCAACTGACGCCCGAGGGAATCGAAGGCACCGGAATGACCGGACAGGAAATCGTCCTGCTCGAAAACGGTTATTTCGAACTGCGATCTCCCCTGAGGAACGCCTCCTTTCAATGGTTCAAGGAGCAATCCCGCTTTGCGGATGCAGACTGGTTGTATCCTTACGCCGTCCAGGAAATGCCCCTCACTTTTCTTTCGGTCGCCAGGGCCCTTTTCAAGCTGTGCGACGTCGGCGTGGATCTTCGCATGAGGCAGGAGTACCGCAACGTAAACGGGTTTGTTCTTCCATCGGGACACCCGGGAAATCCGCTCTTCGCGGAAGATTCGAAACGGTACGGCGGCGACCACATCGTCGGTCGGGAGTTGACGCTGGCATCCGGTTTCGTCCCCGCTCAGGCCTGCTGGCAGTTGGTCGAAGAGGTCTACGCCCGCTTCGGCTACGGAACCGAAGAAATACCCCTGCTCGAAGAGCTCGAAGAAGCGGCCCACGAGATGACCTCAGCGTGACAAGGGCGCTGATGTACGAGCGGGACGGAGCCGGCGAGCAGGCGCGGATCACCACTCGATGATCGGCGGCCGGCAAAACCTCCTCGACTTCGAGGATCCCGACTCAACCTCCCGGAAGGGGCTGCAGGTAGTCACCGCCAGCTTCCGGAGCGCCGAGCCCTTCACCTGGTCCCTGTTCGACGGCTTCGAAACGATGCGCGCGCTGACCTACTCGGTCAGCACGCCGATGATCCTCCGAATGCTGGAGCGGCACGGGTTCCAGCGCTTCGAATGCGTCTTCGGGTACGAGGCCGGCCTGGGGCGTTTCGCCGACGTCATCGCCTTTCAGCAATTCCTCGTCACTCAATTGAGGGAGGCCGCCCTCAAGCTCAGGGACGAAAGACAGCGGGCGATCCTGGAGAAGGTCCACGCCGGCGAGGCGGAGTTCTATGTGGTTAGGGAGAACGTCGCCCATCCGAAGCTGTATCTCCTCGAGGGCGGGGAGCCGCCGCGGCGGCGGGTGATCGCCGGCTCGGCCAACCTCTCGGAGCGCGCCTTCGCCGGCAAGCAGCCGGAAACGCTGCTGGTATTCGATGACGACGACGGCGCCTGGGACCACTACTCGCGCGAGTACGACGCGGTGAAGAGGACCGCTTCCAATCGCATCGACCTGCCGGTGGATCTGAAGGGGGCGGACATCGCTTTCACCGACACCCCGGTGCTCCAGGAAGAAGGAGTCACGGTGTTCCAGCCGCCACCGCCAGAGGAGCTTACAATGCCGCTGGTTGTGCACAGGGTGGAGGAGCTTACGGTGCCGGTGGACCGCGTCGTCACGCCGCAGGTGAAACGGGAGAAGGGCAGGTTCGTTCTGACTCCTGCGGTCAAGGCGGAAATCAAGAAGCTGCGCTGGGTCAAGGGGCGGCAGGAGGAGGAGGATTCCAGACCGGTGCAGCTGAGCATCGACCGGAACTCCCGCTACGTCTCGCTTTCAGGTGAAAACGTGCCGCTGGAGGTCGACGGCGAGGGGCTGGCCCGGAGCGCCCGGACGATTGTCGAGTACTTCGACAACTACGAGCGCGGCTTCATCGGCGACGTGCACCGCCTACAGCGGGACTACTTCACCTTCATGTCATGGCTCTACGTCTCCCCCTTCATCTGCGATCTGCGCGCCCTCGCCACCGTCGAAGGAGCCAACATCGTCCACTACCCTTCGTTCGCGGTGATATACGGCAAGTCGAACTGCGGCAAGACCAGTCTGGTCGACACCATCATCGCCAGCATGTTCGGCCACCCGAGCACGGTCGAGAAGGACGGCTTCACGCGCCGCACCCTGCGCGGGCTGCAGCAGAACTACCGGCGTTTTCCGGTGGTTTTCGACGACATCACGCGACGCCGTTTCACCGAGCACGGCCTCGACATCGTCAAGGACGAGAACCTGCCCCCGGTAAACGAGCACCCCTGCTTCGTCATCTCGATGAACGCAGAGCCACAGTCCTTCCCGGATGAAATGGTGAAGCGGTGTCTGATGATCTACACCAACACCTCCCTTCCCAGCCACAAGCATGCGCTGGCGGACAAACTGCACTCCAGCGTCAAAGGGATCCGCACCCGCCTGTCGACGGACTTCTACCGCAGGTACCTCGCCGATATCATGGACAAACTCGACGATGAGCCGCTGCCGAAGGACATCCTGGCGTTGTCCTCGCGGACGCTGTGCGACCTGTTGCTGGAGCACGCGAACGGAGCGCTGCCGGACTGGTGCCGTCCGGTGTCGTGGAACGAGTAACGCCGGCCGGCGCTACGAGCGGGCGGCGCGGCGGCTCGACGCCCTGCTTGCCCCGGAGAACTTCCGCAAGGTCGCCGGCGACGGTGAACAGGGATGGAGCTTGCAGGCCGAGTCCCTGGTCGTGTGGGAAAAGGCAGACGCCTTCGGCCGCACCTCGATCAGGAACGAGATTCCCGACTTCCTGTACGACGACACCTCGAGCGTGGGGGACACCTTCGTCCTCTGGCACAGGCAGACCGAGGAGTTCCTCGAACGGAGGATCTCGGCGCCGGGATTCCGGTGGCCGTGGCGCCGGTGACGCTGCTCCCCGAAGGCGATGGGGGGACTGGTGTGGCCTTCAGACAGGAAGCGGCGACGGAATGACGCCGGCGTCGCGCCTGTCGCCTGGCCCGCCGCTTTCAGGATGAGGCGGGAAACCCGGAGCTGCCGGCCCCGCCAGGGAGTGGGAACCTGCCCGGGGCGACGGACAATCGGAAAAAACGACAGGAGAAGTTTGCGGATTTACTCGGGGGACCGGGGGCTGCGCGGGTACCGCGCAGGATGGATGAGCCCGCTGGTTGTGTAGAAGCCGGACGCCTGCGGCGAGATTGCCGGTGACGCTGCATGTAAAAGCCCGGCACCTCTGCAGGGAACGGCTGCAGCGGGTGCCGGTGCCGCTACGGTTTGCCCGGGGCGAAGCGCGGGGGGATCGGCTGGATGATGGCGCCCTGCTCTTCGCTCAGGCTTTCCAGCAGCTCCACGCTCGGCACGTAGTGGAAGCGGCTGCGCAGGTATCGCGGCGAGTAGCGGTACAAGGTGATGCGCCGGTAGCCGTCGTTGGTGCGCGCCGCCGAGCCGTGGGTGATGGCGTCGGTCAGCATCAGCACGTCCCCGGCCTCGAGGTATAGCTCCTTCATGCCGAACTGGTTGCCGGCGGCATCGTCGCTGCGGTAGGTCTGTTCGAGGAGCTTGGGGTGGCGCATCGCCGACTTGTGGCTGCCGGGAATCAGGGTGGTGGCCCCGTCCCCCGGCCCGATGTCCTGCAGGGCGCCGATGACGTTGATCTGCCCGACCATCCACTCGCCGGTGTTCTCCTGGCGGAAGGTCAGGTAGCAGATCGGCAGGGCGCCGCCGCAGTGGATGCCGATGTAGCCGCCGCGGCCGCGCACGTTGAGCAGGTTCTCGTGGATGGAGATGCCGTTGACGGGGTTGATCCAGCGGCGGCAGTGGCCGACCCAGGCCGAATAGTCGATGAGGCGCCGGAACACCGGCGCGCCCTCGACGATGTTCTGGAAATTGCAGCCGTCGGCGTCGCTGTAGGTGTGGGTCTCGACGTGGCCGATCCATTCCCCCTGCGCGTTCCCCTGGCGGCGCCTGCCCTCGACGTAGCTCCAGTGGTCGTCGACCCACTGGTTCATTTCGTCGAGGTCCCGCCTGGCGATCCCCCCCTTGAGGACGATGTAGCCGTGGAGATCGAACAGGTAGTCGATCAGGTACTCGTCCTGCTCGCCGGCGTCGACCCAATCGCGTGACATGGTCAGTTCACCTTCTTTGATGCCTCGCCGGCAGCAGCCTGTCGAATGGATATCATGTGGTGACAATCCGGGGTCCACCGGCAGGTCTCCCCGGAGGCGAATCCGGGTCGGCCGTGCGCCTGTCAGAATGGCGGGCCCGGCATACCCTGCAGGTTTCAGGCAGGGTAAGGAACGGACTCCGGCAAGGCAATATCCCCTTCTCCCTCTTCGGGGCTTTCCGTTTCCATGCCGCCGAACGGCGAGGGCGGGATCTGCCGCGGCCCTGCTTGCGGAGCATGAGAAACTCCGGCGCGCCGCCTGCATATCCGGGCTGGCGTCCGGCCGGCGCCTCCCGTTCCTTAGAAGCCCACCGCAACCGCACGCCAAGACCATGACCCCGACCGCAGCAATCGAGAATTCGCCTGTCTTTCTCGCAGAACAGGCCCCCGACGACGGGCTGATCGACGGCTGGGTCGAGCAGTTCGACCGCGACGGCTGCCTCTTCCTGCGCAACGTGCTGCCGCCGGACTGGTGCGCCGAGCTGCGCCGCGACCTCGACCGCGCCCTCGACGGGCGGGATACACCTGGCAAGGGGAAGAAGAAGTCCGGATCCAGAATCGAGCTCCATCACCGCATGTTCGAGACCAGCGCCGCCAACCTGCGGCTGTTCGACCTCGAGCCGATCGTCTCTTTCGCCGAGCGCCTGGTGGCCGCCAACTGCCACGTCATCCACAACAACGGCTTTCGCACCCCTCCCGGGGGCGGCATCAGCGGCTGGCACCAGGACGACCCTCCCCACTTCGAGGTGACCCACGGGGAGCCGCCGGCCAACGTGCGGCTGCCGGTGCTGCTGTTCACCTGCAACTACTACCTCACCGACGTCGACACCGTCGAGCACGGCCCGACCCAGGCCGTGCCGCGCTCGCACCTGTTGGGCGCCGCTCCGCCGAACCCGTTCGAGGGCAGCGGCTACGAAGAGCGGGTGGTCTCCAATCTCGGTCCCGCCGGCAGCGTCATCATGTTCAACAACCAGGTCTGGCACCGGGGCGCGCCGAACGCCAGCAGCCGCACCCGCTACATCACCCAGATCAGCTACGCGCGCCGGGTGATCGGCCACAAGTATTTCCCTTTCATGAACTACCAGATGCCGGAGCACGTGTACGCCGGCGCCGGGGAGCGCCTCAGTCGACTGCTCGGCTTCCTGCCGCACGGCGCCTACGGATAGAAGAAACTGCATATGACGAAGCTGCGAATGGGGGTCGTCGGCATGGGCATGGGCAAGGGCCACGCCCTCGGCTTCCAGGCTCATCCCGGGGCCGAGCTCGCGGCGCTGTGCGACCTCGACGAAGACCGGCTGCGCCTCGCGGCCGACGAGTTGGGGGTGCACGAGCGCTACACCGACGCCGGCGAGATGTTCCGCCATGCCGGGCTCGATGCGGTCGGTATCGCCGTGCCGAACAAGTTTCACGCCCCCCTGACGATAGCCGCCCTCGAGCAGGGGCTGCACGTCCTGTGCGAGAAGCCGATGGCGATGTCGGTGGCCGAGGCGGAAAGCATGAACGCCGCCGCCGCCCGGGCGGGGCGCAACCTGATGATCGATTACTCCCACCGCTTCACCGAGTCGGCGATGGCCCTCAAGCGGCAGGTGGAAGCCGGCGCGGTCGGCGGCATCTATTTCGGGCGCACTACCTGGCACCGGCGCCGCGGGGTTCCCGGTTTCGGCGGCTGGTTCGGTATCGAAGAGCTGTCCGGCGGCGGGCCCCTGGTCGACCTCGGCGTCCACATGCTCGATCTCGCCATGTGGTTCCTGGACTACCCCGAGCCGGTGGCGGTCTCCGGTTCGATCTACAGCGAGATCGCCCCTGCCCTGGCGCGCCGGGAGGGGAAGCAGTTCGACGTCGAGGACCTCGCCTGCGGTCTGGTGAAGTTCGCCGGCGGGGCCACCCTGATCGTCGAGTCGAGCTGGGCCGTCAACCTGGAGCCGCCCGAGACGATTGCCGTCAACCTGTGCGGCGACAAGGGCGGCCTGTCCTACCGCCACGCCCCCGGAGGCTGGGTGGCCGAGATCTACAGCGACGAGGAGGGAGACCTCTACACCCGAAAGCTCGACCGCAGAACGGGGCCGACCCCGTCCGCCTACAGCGATTTCGTCGACAGCATCCTCGAAAACCGCCCGCCGCTGGCCACCGGGGACCACGGGCTCAAGGCGATGAAGATCATCGAGGGAATCTACCGCAGCGCCCGGACCGGCAGGGAAGTCCGCTACCCGGAAGGATGAGTTCCTGACGATGCCCCGCGTGCTGTGCCCAGATTTGTGCCGGCCGGCACCCATGCCGCCGCGGCACGGACAGCAGGAGAAAGAGGAGCTGACCCACGGGCTGAGCCCCCTGAGCCCGACGATCTCGCGGGGAGACGCCCTCTTCCTGCATCATCTCCTTGCCCACGCCGGCAGCTGCAACGCCGGCGATCGCCCGCGCTTCGCGCTCAACATGAAATGGTAGACTCATGCCCGTAATCCAGCACCAGCCCCTCCGCAAGCTCGCCTTCGAGATCTTCCGCGCCGCCGGTCTCCCCGCAGAGGACGCCGGCATCGTCAGCGAGCACCTCGTCGACAGCAACCTCGCCGGCCACGACTCGCACGGGGTCTGGTGCCTGCCCCGCTACGTCCCGGGGATGCGGGAGAAGTACGTGACCTGGGAGGAGCGCGAGGTCCTGCGCGAGAACCCGTGCCTGGCGGTCATCGACTGCAAGGGGGGCAACGGCATCGTGGCGACGACGCGGGCCCTCGACATCGCCGTGGAAAAAGCGCGGCTGACCACCTTCGGTTTCGTCGGCCTGCGCAAAACCACGCACATCTGCCGCCTCGGCGACTACACGCCCCGGATCGCCGCGCAGGGTATGATCGGGCTGGTCTGGCTCAACGGCGGCGGGCTGTTCATGACTCCCAACGGCAGCTCGGACAGGCGCCTTTGCCCCGAGCCGATCTCGTTTGCGGCCCCGCGCCGGAACGGGGCCCCGTTCATGCTCGACATGACGATGACGACGGTGGCCGGCGGCAAGATCGAGCAGAAGGCCGTGCGCGGAGACCCGCTCCCCGACAACTGGGTGATCGACCGGACCGGCAGCTCCGTCAGCGACCCCCGGCAATACCACAACCACCCCGAGGAAACCGGGGTGCCTCCCCTGGGATGGCCGCAGTTCGGCCACAAGGGGGCCGGCCTGGCGATGATGATCGAGATGATGGTCGGCCCGCTCTCCCATGCCGGCTGCACCAAGGGGCCGGGCAAGGGGGGCCAGGGGGTGATGGTGCTGGCGATCGACATCGAGGCCTTCACCGACCTCGACACCTACAAGGAGGAGGTGGAAGGGCTGCGGGACTGGGTCTGCTCGGCGCGGCCCCTTCCCGGCATCGAACGGATCTACGCCCCCGGGGAGATCGAGGAGGAGGTCAGGCAGAAGCGCCTGCGGGACGGCATCGAGGTCCCGCAGCCGACCTGGAAGCAGATTGTCGCCACCGCGGCCGAGCTCGGGGTCGAGGTGCCGGCGGTCTGAAAGGGAATCCTGCCCCTGTCCCGGCTTCTCATTCCCGTTTCCGAAACATCGGCGGCCGCTCCTTCAGGGCCGGATCCGCGAGCGCCTCGGCCAGCTCGTTGACTTTGCGGCGGTCCGCCCCCCGCCAGCGCAAATCGTCGAGACTCTCGGACAGCGGCACGTCGATGCTCTTAATCGATTGGTCGCGGTAGTCCAGGGCCTCGGCGCGTCTGGCGGTAAACGTCTGTGCCAGCTTCTGCCTGCCGCGCACCTCCAGGCTCTCCCACTCCGCCGGGTCCTCCGGGAAATCCTCCAGGCGTCCGAACCGGCTGATGGCGGCGGCGGCTGACTTGCGGCCGAACCCCGCAATCCCGGGTATCCCGTCGGACGGGTCGCCCACCAGGCTCAGGAATTCCGGGATGCGCTCGGGACCGACCCCGAACCTGGCAATCACGCCCGCCTCGTCGGTCCTCTCCCGCTTGATCCGGTTCAGCAGGACCACCCTTTCACCGCGAACGCATTGCGCGAAATCGTTGTCGGAGGAGCAAATCACGATCCCATCGAGAACGGGATCGGAACGGAACCGATGGGCAGCCGTCGCTATGGCGTCATCCGCCTGGTACTCCGACATCTGCCAGAGTGTAATTCCCAGCGCACGCGCCGTTTCGAGCGCCGCATCGTACTGGCTGTGGATGAGAACCGTGTCGCTCTCTTCGCGCGCCTCCAGCATGTCGACATCATCGAAGGCAATTGCCGCGTGCGTCAGTTCCGGCTCCTGCAGCAATGCGGCCAGGGTGCGAAAAAGCGCCCGTACGGCAGCGACCTCTGCGCCGGAGTCGAGTTGCGCCCTGGGGGCGCCGTAATAGCAGCGGAACAGCTCGAAGCTTCCGTCGATCAGATACAGAGCGGCCATGATTCGCGAGTGGGTTCACCCCCCGTGTGCGAACGCATCCAGCATCACTGGCTGCGTTCCCGGAGATTCCGGTACTCCTCAGGTGTATCGACGTCTGCCAAAACTCCCGAGGCGGAGACCGGCACTGCCACCACACATTCGGGGTGTCTCTCGACTACGCTGCGAGCGCCCCGGTCACCCGATAACCCCAGCAGCTCCTGTCTGTAATCGCTGGCGAAGATCACCGGGTGGCCCCTGCGCCCTTCGTTGACCGGAAGGAGGATGGCGGACTTTTCTGCCTCGTTGAATCTCCGGCACAGCAGATCGACGAGGCCGGTGCTGATTCCGGGCATGTCCCCCAGGGCGACGAGAAACCCCCTCGCCATGGCGTCCACTGCCCCGATCCCGGCCCGCAGCGAAGCGGACATGCCGGCGGCGAAGCCGGGGTTCGTGACGACGCGGACGGGGTACGGCTCCAGCACGGCGGCGACGGTTTCGGCCTCGTGACCGACCACGACGACGACTTCATGGAGCGCGGCGCCGACCAGGGCGTTCACCACGACTTCGAGAACCGGTTTGTCGCCCCACGGCAGCAGCAGCTTGTTCTCCGCTCCCATGCGGCTCGAGGTGCCGGCCGCCAGGACCACGGCTGAAACTGGGTATCTGTCCTGCAAGAGAAGTGGGTGTTTCAGCGGCCGGGACCGGGCCCCTGTTTGCCCCTGGTCCGCGACCGCTTAACGGCCACGACCTCGGCGAGGATGCTGAGGGCGATCTCCGCCGGGGTCTCGGCGCCGATGTCGAGCCCGATCGGCCCCTTGATGCGGTCGATCTCCGCCTCGGAAAACCCCGCTTCCTGCAATCGCGCCCTGCGTTTGGCGTGGGACTTGCGGCCCCCCAGCGCACCGATGTAGGCCACCGGCGCCTTGAGGAAACGGTGCAGGGCCTCGTCGTCGATCCTGGGATCGTGGGTCAGCACCGCGCAGTAGCAGTCCTCGTTGAGGTCCCAGCCGTCCAGCAGATCTCCGGGCCATTTCGCCAGCAGCAGAGACGGCTGCACGGGAAACCGTTCCGGCGTCGCGAATACCTGGCGCGGGTCGATGACCACGGTCTCGAAATCGAGCAGCGCCGCATACTGAACCAGGGGGAGCGTGATATGTCCGGCGCCGATGACGAGCAGCTGATCGCGCCGCGGAAACACCTGGGCGAAGACCGCCTTGCCCGCCACTTCGACGACGGCGCTCTCGCGGGCGGAGTACGCCTCGAGCCCGGCCGCCACCGCTGTTTGGGTTGCCGCGCCCCATGACCCGGTCGCCTCCTCTTCGGGGGTGACCAGCAGGTGAGGGGGAGACCCCCCCGGCCCCAGACGGGTCAGCAGGACCGCGGGCCGGTTCCCCTCCACTCGTTCCCGAAGCTTACTCCAGACCGCGGCGCTGCCCTCCCCATCTGCCTGGGGCAGGTGCCGTTCGACCAGCACCGACACCTCGCCGCCGCAGGACAGCCCGACCGACCAGGCGGTCTCGTCGTCGACGCCGTAGGTCAGCTTTTTCGGGATTCCCGTGGCCAGGACCTGTTCCGCCTCTTCCATGACGGCCCCCTCGATGCACCCCCCGCTGACCGAGCCGGCCACCTTCATCGCCGCGTCGACGATCATCGCCGAACCCACGCCGCGGGGAGAGGATCCCCAGGTCTCCACCACGCGCGCCAGGGCAAAAGGTCTCGCGCTCTCGTCCCACTCGACCAGGTCGTTCCAGATATCCCGCATCCTGTGTTCCCACCTTGGTTTATGCCATGTCCGGAAGGGCTGGGAATATACGCCCCGCAGCATTGATTGACAGCCCCGGACAACCTTTATTTAGTAGCCCCCCTCGCCGCTATATAGTAACCCCCCCTCGCCGCCGCGGACCGGTCCCGGCGGCATTTCAAGCGAGAAAACGAATTGCATTTCGAAGGCACCCACAAGCTCCAAACCGACGCCGAATCGGCCTGGAACCTGCTCAACGATCCCGAAGTGCTGAGCCGCTGCACCCCCGGGGTGGTGAAGCTGATACCGATTGAAGGGGAAAAATACGAGGCCGTCTTCGACATCAAGCTCGGCCCGATCAACAGCGGCTTCAAAGGCACCATCGAGGTCACCGACAAGGTGCCCCCGCAGAGCTACCGCCTGATCGTCGAGGTCGAAGGAAGGATCGGCACCGTAACTGCCGAGGGCTCCTTCGACGTCAAGCCGGAAGGCGACGCCTCGGTCGTATCGTTCGTCGGGAAGGGCCGCATGACCGGCGTTCTCGCGCGCCTTGGACAGCGCGTCATGTCCGGTGTCGCGAGGTTGTTCACGGCGCAGTTCTTCCAGGCTCTCGAAAAGGAAATAGCCTGATACTCACACCGCTCCGGTTGGCTCCGGAGCGCCGACAGGAGGTTCACCTATGGCGGTACCGATAGAGGTAACCGTAAACGGGCAGACTCACCAGCACGAGGTCGAGCCGCGCACCCTGCTCGTCAGCTACCTGCGCGAGACCCTCGCGCTCACCGGAACACACGTCGGCTGCGACACGAGCAGCTGCGGCGCCTGCACCATCGTCGTCGACGACCAGGCCGTGAAGTCCTGCACCATGCTCGCCGTGCAAGCCGACGGCAGGGAGATCACGACGATCGAAGGGCTCGCCACGAATGGCGAGCTGCACCCGATCCAGCAGGGGTTCCACGAGGAGCACGGCCTGCAGTGCGGCTTCTGCACCCCCGGCATGATCATGACCGCCTGGCAGATCCTCGAGGACAACCCGAGCCCCTCCGACGAGGAGATCCGGCACGGCCTCGAGGGCAACTTCTGCCGCTGCACGGGGTACGACAACATCGTCCGCGCGGTGCAGCACGCCGCCGCGAGCTAGGGCCGGATCGGAACTTGCACATGGCCACGTATCTTCTCACGTGGAATCCGGAAAAGGCTTTATTTGGCCCTTCCGACCTTCCCGAACTGGTCGATGATTTCCATGCCGGCGAGCGGCCTATCACGGACTGGAGTTGTGGGAACACCAAACGCATCGAGGAAGGGGACCGCGTCTGGCACCTCCGACAAGGGAAAGAACCGCGCGGGCTCTTCGCCTGGGGAACTGTCGTCACTCCGCCCTGGGAAGAAGAGCACTGGGGAGATCCAACCAGGACCTCTCAATACATCGAATACCAGATCGACTGGATCGTGAATCCGGGGACCGATCCCAATCAGATCATTCCGCGCGCACGGTTGGATGATCCGCCGTTTGCTTCGATGCACTGGGAAACGCAACGCTCCGGAATCCTCATTCCCGATGATGTTGCGAACGAGCTCCATCAGGAGTGGTTACGGCTGATTGCAACATCACGGCTTCTTGCAGCAATCGACCTCGACCTCGTAACCCCTAGTGGCGATGTGGCCGGCAGTTACACAATTACCGTTCCGGCCGCCGAGGAAGAGCGCATCCGCGCAGAACTGGACACCCACCCGACAGCAGCGGAAGAGGGGATACTGGACGGCTACGCCGACCATCTCGGCTACGACCTCGATCAGGAAGAGTGGGAAGGCTGGACGTGGCGGCCTCGCCAGAAGACCGAAGAGCGGGACGCCGGCGGCCAATTGAAAGAGGCCCAAAGAGAGTCAAGGCCGGCCGAGGAACGCCCCGAGCAAGGAAAGGGCGAAAACGGATTCAGTCTTCCGGAAGAAATCCCGGACACTTTCTTCGAGGGTGCACGACAGCCAGTTACGATCAACCGGTACGAGCGAAGTTCACGTGCACGAACCGAATGTATCGCTCGCCATGGTGCTCGTTGCTTTGTCTGCGGGTTCGCCTTCGCCGAAAAGTACGGCCCCGCCGGCGATGGCCTCATTCACGTGCATCACCTCGTTCCGCTTTCGGAAATCGGAGAGGGGTATGAACTGGACCCGATTGAAGACTTGCGTCCGGTTTGCCCCAACTGTCACGCCATGATTCACGCCCGGAAACCACAATACTCTATTGAAGAAGTCGAGCGGATAATCGTCTCATGATTTCGACACGGATGACTTTCACCTTCAACACCTCGCCGGTGCAACCGGCACGGAGATAGCCATGAGCGTACTCGGACAATCCGTAAAGCGCGTGGAAGACTACAAGTTCCTCACCGGGAAGGGGCGCTACACCGACGACATCGTCCTTCCGCGCATGACCTTCGCCGCGGTGGTGCGGTCTCCGCACGCGCACGCGAACATCAAGGGGATCGACTCCTCGGAAGCGGCCGCGGCTGACGGGGTCGTCGCCGTCCTCAACGGCGACGAGATGGCCGCCGACGGCATCGGCGGGCTGCCCGCCGGCTGGCAGGTCGACTTCAAGAACGGCGACACCATGAAGGAGCCGCCGCATCCGCCGCTGGCGGTCGGCAAGGTGCGCCACGTCGGAGACTCGGTTGCTGTCGTCGTCGCCGAAACCCGCGAGCAGGCCAGGGACGCGGCCGAGCTCGTCAAGGTCGACTACGAGGTTCTCGACGCGGTCGTCGACGTCGTCGCGGCCCAGGAAGAGGGGGCCCCGCAGCTGCACGAGGACGTCCCCAACAACGTCCCCTTCGACTGGGAGCTCGGCGACAAGGAGGCGACCGACGCCGCCATCGCCGGCGCCGCCCGCGTCACCACCCTCGAATACGCCAACCAGCGCCTCATCCCCAACGCCATCGAGCCGCGCTGCGCCATCGGCGACTACGACGACGCCCGCGACCACTACACCCTCTACACCTCCTCCCAGAACCCTCACGTCATCCGGCTGTTGATGTCGGCCTTCGTGATGAGCCTCCCGGAGCACAAGGTGCGGGTGGTGTCCCCCGATGTCGGCGGCGGATTCGGCAGCAAGATCTTTCACTACGCCGAAGAGGTGATCGCCATGTGGGCCTCGAAGCGCCTCGGGCGGCCGGTGAAATGGACGGCCGAGCGCAGCGAGAGCTTCCTGACCGACGCCCACGGCCGCGACCACGCCACCAAGGCGGAGATGGGCTTCGACGGCGACGGCAACATCGTCGGCCTGCGGGTCAAGACCCACGCCAACATGGGGGCCTACTTCTCGACCTTCGCCCCCTGCATTCCGACCTACCTCTACGGCACCCTGCTGCAGGGGCTCTACAGGACGCCGGCGATCCACGTCGACGTCACCGCCGCCTTCACCAACACGGTTCCCGTCGACGCCCTGCGCGGCGCCGGGCGGCCCGAGGCGACCTACCTGCTCGAGCGCCTGCTCGACCAGGCGGCGCACGAGACCGGCAGGGACCCGGCGGAGCTGCGCCGCCAGAACTTCATCCCCGCTTTCGACGGCGTCGAACAGCCCGGGTACGAGACCCAGGTGGCGCTCGTCTACGACAGCGGCAACTACGAAGCCGTCCTCGACAAGGCGCTCGAGAACGCCGGCTACGCCGCCCTGCGCAAGGAGCAGGAAGAAGCCCGCGCCGAAGGGCGCCTGATCGGCATCGGGTTCTCGACCTACGTCGAGGCCTGCGGCATCGCCCCCTCCGCCGTCGTCGGCGCCCTGGGCGCGCGCGCCGGACTCTACGAGAGCGGCACGGTGCGGGTGCAGCCCACCGGCAAGGTGTCGGTCTACACCGGCAGCCACTCGCACGGCCAAGGGCACGAAACCACCTTCTCGCAGCTCGTCTCCGACAGCCTCGGCATCCCCATGGAGGACGTCGAGATCGTCCACGGCGACACCGAGCAGGTGCCTTTCGGCATGGGCACCTACGGGTCCCGTTCCCTGGCGGTGGGAGGCATGGCCATCACCAGGAGCCTGGAGAAGGTCAAGGAGAAGGGGGCGAAGATCGCCGCCCACCTGCTCGAGGCCTCGGAGGAGGACCTCGAGTACGTCGACGCCTCCTGGAAGGTGAAGGGGACCGACCAGTCGGTCGGTTTCGCCGACGTCGCCCTGACCGCGTACGTGCCCCACAACTACCCCGAGGGGCTCGAGCCCGGTCTCGAGTTCACCAGCTTCTACGACCCGGCCAACTTCACCTTCCCGTACGGCGCCCACATCGCCGTCGTCGAGGTCTGTCCCTACACCGGCATGGTGCAGCTGAGGCGCTACATCGCCGTTGACGACGTCGGCAACGTCGTCAACCCGATGATCGTCGACGGGCAGGTCCACGGCGGCATCACCCACGGCGTCGGACAAGCCCTGCTCGAAGGCGCGGTGTACGACGACAACGGCCAGCTCACCAACGGCTCCTACATGGACTACGCGATGCCGCGCGCCGACGACGTGCCGAGGTTCGAGACCGACCGCACCGTCACCCCGTGCCCCCACAACACCCTCGGCGTCAAGGGAGCGGGAGAGACCGGCACCATCGGTTCGACGCCGGCGGTGGTCAACGCGGTGATCGACGCCCTCTGGCATCTCGGCGTCCGCGACCTGCAGATGCCCCTTACCCCGCAGACCGTGTGGAAGGCCATGCAGGACGCGGCCTAGCATAGAGGAGACAGGAAATGATACCGGAAGCATTCGAATACCATCGTCCCGCCACCGTCGACGAAGCGCTTTCCCTGCTCGACGAGCACGGTGCCGACGCCAGGATTCTGGCCGGAGGCCACAGCCTGCTGCCGGCGATGAAGCTGCGCCTCTCGGCGCCGGGCCACCTCATCGACATCGGCCAGATCGACGAGCTGCAGCAGATCTCGACCGCCGGCGACGACGTCGTCATCGGCGCCGGAGCCACGCATCACGACATCGAGTCCTCCGACATCGTCAACGAGAAAGCTCCGCTGCTCGCGCAGGCGGCTTCCTCAATCGGCGACGTCCAGGTCCGCAACATGGGCACCATCGGCGGCAGCCTCGCCCATGCCGACCCGGCCGCGGACTATCCGGCCGCGGTGCTGGCCGCCAATGCGCGGATCCGCGTCAGGGGACCCGGGGGAGAACGCGAGATCGCCGCCTCCTTCTTCTTCGTCGAGCTCTACATGACCAACTTGGCCCCGGACGAGATCATCCTCGACGTGCGGGTGCCGTCGCAGGGGGCAGGCACCGGATCCTCGTATGCCAAGTTCCCCCACCCGGCTTCGCGGTTCGCGGTCTGCGGCTGCGCCGCCTCGGTAACGAAGAACGGCGGTACCTGCAGCGACGTCCGCGTCGGTTTCACCGGCATCGCCAACGCCGCCTTCAGGGACCTCGGGGTGGAAGAGGCGATGAACGGCAGCTCCGGCGATTCCGAGGCGATCTCGGCGGCCGCGGCACATGCGGCCCAGGGGGTCGAGCTGCTGAGCGATTCGTTCGCCGGGGAGGAGTACCGTCGGCACCTCGCATCAGTGCTGGCGATGAAAGCTCTCGGCGAGGCGGTGCGGGCGGCATAGGGTCTGATTTGGCTGGCGCCCGACAGTAAGCGCCGGCATGACAGAGGGGGCAGGCGCCGAGTTTTGAGCGCCTGCCCTTTTTCTTTGGGAAGCTGATTCGCGATGCGGGTCGGAACCGGGCGCCTTGCCGGCCCGGGGGACCGGTCGCAGGAATTCTCCAGAGGGAGCACGAATGAGTGGAATCAAGCTGGCCGGGGCCCAGTGGAGCTGGGTCGGGGCGAGCCTGCGGGAGTCGGCCGGCATCTACAGGGCCCTCGGCATCGGCGCCATGGACCTCATCACCGCGCCCGGCATGCTGCTGGACGTCCGGAAAATAGAGGCCGACCCGCAGGCAGTTGCCCGGCGTGTCGCAGAGGAGCTCGCCGGCGTCGAGGTCGATCTCGTCAACCTCATGACCCTGATCGGGGCTGACTTCGAGGACCGGGCCCTCAACTCACCCGACGAGTCGATGCGCCGGCGCAATGCCGATTCGGTGGCGGCGCTTTGCGAGTTCGCCGCCGCCGCGGGCTTGAAGTCGATCACCCTGGTTCCCGGTGTCGAGCAGCCGGGGATGTCCCGCGAGGATGCCCAGGCGCTCTCCGCCAAAGCGCTGCGGGCGGCCGCGGAAACCGGGACCCGGACAGGGGTCGACGTGGTCTTCGAGCCGCACCGCGAGTCGGTGCTGGAGAGCCCCGCCGAGACCCTCGCCTTCCTGCGCGAGAACCCGGATCTCAGGATCTGCGTCGACTACTCGCACTGCGTGTCGATCGGCTACAGGGAAGAGGAACTGCACCCGCTGTTGCCGTATGCCGGCCACGTGCACCTGCGCCAGGGCGCCGCCGGCCGCATCCAGGCGCGCTGGGACGACGGGAAGATCGATTTCCCCGGACTGATGCGGCGGCTCGCCGAGCAGGGGTACGACGGCTACGCCACCCTCGAATACGAGCACGAGGAGGTGTGGGACATGGACAAGGCCGACACCATGAAGGAGACGATCCGAATGAGGGACGCGGTCCTTCCGTTCGTTGCGGCTCCGGATTCTCCGTGAAGCTGCCGGCCTGGGAATCCCCATGGCCAACCCCTTCAGGCCGCGCTCGAGTCAGTGCGACGCTGATCGTCATGGGTGCGCCCAGCGCCGCGAGAAAATCCACTATATCTCCATGTCCGCAGCCGGCGCACCAGTGCACCGTGGTCGGTCTCGATGTTGGTGCTCCCGGCACCGGTGAGCCGTACGGAGGAGTGCAGTACCAGATCAACCCCTGAAACGGGCCGAAACCAATTACACATTCCTGCAATTAGCACTCCGGGGAAAACAGGAAAAGCGCCTTCCAGGTGCTGCCGGAAGGCGCTTCTTCGTTTGATCCTTGCCGATGGCGCTGTGCCGCCTGCCGCGGGGCTACCTACCCAGGGTATCGGGAAGCGGGGGCAGCCGGGAGATGAAACAGAGGCTGTCGCCGTCCGGGGACCAGACCGGCTGCCGGTCGTAATTCCCCGAAGTCAGTTTTACTATCTCCGTTCCATCCGAAGCCATGCTGTAGATGCAGAACTAGCCATTCCGGTCGGAGGCGAAGGCGATCTCTCCGTTACGGGACCAGGACGGTTCTCGATCTTCCCCGGAATAATCGGTGAGCCGGACCACGTCTTCGCTTGCCACATCTACGACGCAGAGGTCGATATTGCCAAAACGGTCGCTCTCGTAAGCAATGCGATCCCCATCCGGAGACCACGTTCCGCGCCCGTCGTACTTCTCGTGCTGGGTCAAGTTGCGCAGATTTTGCCCGTTCCGGTCGGCGACGAACAGTTCCATGTTTCCGTTACGAAACGTGGTAATAATGAAGTGCCCGCCATCGGGCGACCAGAGCGGAAAGATTCCATCCTGAACGATTAATTCCAACTCCGGATCTTCGGCTCCCAGTTTCATTCGGTAGATGTCGAACGTCCCTTCCGGATCTGCGGTTCTGCCCGACAAGAGCAGCTCCGTACCGTCGGGCGCAATGGAGATTCCCCCCACGGTGACGATGGGGGGAGGGATCGGAACAGTCCTCAGTTTCTCCCCGGACGTGGAAACCAGATGAAAGGTGTTTTCGCTGCTGGTGTGGGCAACGTACAGGATGCTCCGGCCGTCCGGCATCCAACACGGGGTATCGGTGCTGTCTACGACCGATATGCGCTTGACGGAACCCCCTTGCCCGGATGTGAGGAACACGCTTCCCTCGCGGTCATGGGCTGAGACCGGTTGCTGCCAAAGGCAGCAGCATAACCCCAACAAGGCGATTGGTTTGTGAAAACGGACCATATTATTTCACTTCCAAGGCGGCCTTGATCCGGCCCCAGGAGACCGACTCCACCGCGCTGTCTCCGGGACCCGGCAAATCGGGACCCAGCAGGAGACCGTCGAGTAATCCATCTGCGTCTCTCCGCCAGGCGCGTTGCCACTGCATCCGTCCGGGGGTCCACCATTCCCGTTCACCGGGGTCGTGGTCGTACACTATAATTCCAAAGCCGATGACTTTGCCGGCGGCCAACTCGCTGACTTCCATTTGTCCCGGGTAGTCCCAGCCTTCCCAGCTGTCGAACGGGGTAACGTACAGTTCGATCACGCTGATGACGGGAGCCTCACTGAAGACACCTCCTCCTCCATCCGCATAAGGAGGCAAAAAAATCCAACCGGAGGAACGCCCGGAATCCATAGTGATATTTGGACCCGTAGGTGTCTGGGAAATGGCGGAATATCGCTTTTTTAGTATCTTGCGGGCTTACTCGGTCGACTCTCTCCAGCGAAACCAAGCGATTTCTAACAAATCTGAGGGGGCCAACCGGCGGCTGAGGTTAGGCCAGCAACTCGATGGTTTGGCTTTCCCCGTCGATTGTCTTCCTTCCTGTGGTTCCCTGGATAGACCCTACGCCAATTTCAAGAACGAAGGAACCACCCTCGTGAATGCATTGCTGATTGTTTTGATTTTTTCAGGGTTGGTTGAAGCCCACAGCGGTAAGCTCGTATATCCCATTTACGAGCTTACTGATGATATGCTGGAAAAAATCGATATACACGATGGATTTATCGACGAGTGGTATGAGATCGGGGAACCCAATATGACGCTGCTGGATTTCAAGACCAATCGGAACCTTATCCCTCCTGATCCCTCCAACCTCGACTTTCGCATTTGGCTGGCTTGGCATGACGAGCTGAACCGGATATATGCAGCCTTCATCGTCATCGACGATGAATACAAGAATACCCATGATTGGTCTGGAGAGGAATCAGACACGATAGATCTTAACGACAGCATTGTTCTTTATCTCGATGCAGATCACAGTGGCGGCAGAGGATTCGCTGATGGATACCCTGGTGCACTTGAGGAGAAGATGCCGATTTATGGAGAAACGCAGAAATACGAGGCCATTTCAAAAACAGTAAGCGGCCCAACCTTGGCCAACGGACACAGCTACCTCCAACCCTGGCATACTTCCCCGCCCTACGGAGACGCCGGTGGAGGTGTAGCTGGAGAAATCCCCGTTGTCTGGGTTGTCGAGATGTATGTCACGCCACAGGACGGATGGGGCGACAACATCGACGAGACCCCTTTCAGCGAGCTGTCCGCGCATCAAATTGTGGGTTTCGCCCCTGTGATCTACGACTTCGATCCCTCAGGCTTGGGTTTTCCCATTCCCTGGAATCCCGAAGCCATTGACGATGAGGAAGCCTTTATGTGGCTGTTCCATTCCATGGCCGATATCTTCCTCGATGGGTTGTTGCTTCCCGCTCAGGATACAGCAGTCGAGTCCGTTACCTGGGGGCGGATCAAGGCCTCTTTGGAGTAAGCCTCTTCTCCGCGCTCAAGCGGATGCCCACCCACAGAACGGTCAGGCTCGACGGCTCACTGATTTTTGAGCCTAACCAGATGGCCGCCGGAATCCGCGGATGTTCTCCCGCGGCGGTGACGGCCCGGTTCAGCCTCGCTCCGCCCGGTGCCGGGCAATAAGTTCCCCATGCTGGTGAACCGGAAGTTGGGATAACCTCCACCTGCGCCGCGGCCGCCGCGCCGGGCGGCGCTGCCCCGGTAGCTGGCGCCGTCGCAGTTGGTCAGGGTGACCAGCCTGTGGTAGCGTTTCAGATAAGGGAGGTTGCACCGAAAAAATCACTCCCCTCGCCAGAGCTTCAACATAGGCCAAGAAGAAAAATCTTCGAGGTCAATGATCACGGCCGGGATGCTATTTCTTCCCCTGTTTGAGCAGCTTCACACCGATGGCGGCCACCCACAACCCACACCTCCCCGGTGATTTTGTCAGCCAGTCGACATCCCGATTTCCGGGCTAAACAGTCAGGATCTGATGGCCTTCACCACATTCTATTCATCTCACTGACTTTTCGTCCAATTCGATGTAATTCTCTTTTCAAAGTACCTACCCCTTCTTCCCGAAACCGAGGTCCCCATGGCTGACAAGGCAAGAATCGGCATTATCGGCACCGGGTGGTGGGCGACGACCGCCCACTTCCCCGCCGTCCTCGCCCATCCCGAGGCGGAGCTCGTGGCCGCCGCGGACCTCCGTCCCGAAATCCTGGCGAAAGCAGCGGAAGCGTACGGCGTCGAGCGCACCTACACCGACTACCGCGAAATGCTGGAGAAGGAGCGGCTCGACGGCGCCGTCGTCGCCGTCTGGCACGCGGAGCATTTCGAGGTCGCCCGCACCTGCCTGGAGGCCGGCCTGCACGTCATGCTGGAAAAGCCGATGGTGCTGCGCGCCGCCCACGCGCGGGAGCTGGTCGCGCTCTCCGGGGAGAAGAACCGCGAGCTGATCATCGGCTACCCCTGGCACTTCACGCCGCAGACGCTGCGCGCCAGGGAGGTCGTGCAGTCCGGGCGGCTCGGCCCCGTCCTGCTCGTAAACTCCGTCTTCGCCTCGATGGTGCTGCAGTTCCTGCGCGGAGAGGACCGGACCTACCGGCCGCACTTCGACTATCCCGTCGTCGGTCCGGGGGACGTCTACGCCGACATCGAGCGGTCCGGGGGCGGCCAGGGCCACCTGCAGGTAACCCACTCCGCGGGGCTGGCGCTGTTCGTCACCGGGGCGCGGCCGGTGCGGACCACCGCCCTGATGGAGAACCTCGATGTCGCCACCGACGTCGTCGACGCCATATCGGTCCGCCTGGACAGCGGAGCCCTCGCTTCGATCGCCAGCACCGGCGCCATCCGCCACGGAGACCCGGAGTGGCTGCGCACCGACATCATCTGCGAGCAGGGACAGGTCTCGCTCGATTCCCTCGCGGGCACGGGGAGAATCACCCACCCGGACCACAGCGTGGAAACGCTCGAGCCGCTGGTCGGGGATGACGCGATCTATCCGATGCAGGCCACGGCCTCGAACCTCGTGGACGTGATCACGGGGGCGGCCGGAAACGGCTCGCCCGCGGAGGTGGGGTGGCGGACCGTCGAGCTGCTCGACTCGGCTTACCGTTCCGCCGCGGAAGGGGGGCGGCCGGTCGACGTGGAGGAGCTGTACTCCGATTAGCGGATAGTCCCGCAGGGATTAGGCGGCAGCCAGGCCGAAGGTGCCCGAGCCGGAGAGCTGCAACCGCTGCGGAAACACCGGGTCCAGAGTTCGGGCAGTAGGTCCGGGAAGGGGGAGAGGGCTACTGTTGCTCGCGGGGTCTGTGTTGGTGCGGAGTCCGCATGATCGGCATGGCCTCCCCTCAAGCTGAAACCACACCCGGGCCTCGGTGTTCGCCAGCCGGCGGCCCCGGAGACTCAGCCCGCCTTGCCGCCTGCCCTTTACAATGACCTTCCCCTGAAACGCGGCCCTCCAGCGGCTCGCCCCCAGCCCGCGGCCCCGGGACTCAGCCCCCCGGACCGAAGTGCTCCCCCCAGCTTTTCCCGAGATCGGCGCCGGCCCTCTCCAGCATCGCCAGCTCGGTATCCGCCAGCGGCTCGTACCTGCAGGCCAGCTCGATGTTCTGCTCGATCTCCTCTTCCCGGTACATCCCGATGACGTTGACCGCCACTCCGGGCAGGTCGAGGCAGTAGCGGAAGGCGCGCTCGTAATCCGTAAAGCCGTGGACGGCCATGGCCGTCGGGCGAAAGCGCTCCTCCCCGTCGAGCTGGTACTTCATCCCCGAGGCGCCGCCGTACACCTTCATCGCCGCGATCCCGGTGTTCTGCGCGCGCGCCAGAGGCAGCACCTTCTCCTCGAAGTTGTAGGTGTGGCGGTCCCCCGGATTCAGCGCGAACATGCCGACGTCGACGTCGGCGCTGTTCAGGATCCGCACGGAGTGGTCCGGCATGTGGTGCGCGGTGATGCCGACGAAGCGGGTCATGCCCCGCCTCTGCGCCTGACGCAACCCTGCAAGCGACCCGCTGGCGGACAGCACCGCTTCCGGGTCGAGGTTGCCGACGCTGTGGACGTAGACGAGATCGAGCTGGTCGATGCGCAGATCCTTCAGGCTCTGCTCGACGATGCGCAGGGCCTCGTCGTACTCCGCGGTGTGCGCCTTGCTGGCGAGGAACAGCCCCTCGCGGTGCTGCGGCAGGATCTCGCCGAGCTGGCGGTGGGCGCGGTCGTACGAGGGAGCGGTATCGAAATAGGTGATCCCCAGCTCGATGGCGCCCAGGTAAAGGGCGATGGCGTCGTCGTCCTTCATGCCCAGGCCGCCCGGGCCGGTCCCCAGACCCAGCACCGGGACCAGCTCTCCCGTCTTCCCCAGCAGGCGCTGCGGAATGCTCCGGACCCCGGGGGTTTGCCCTGTCGCGGTGGTAACAGTCATAACTCCCTCCCCTTTCTGAATGGGCCTACCCGGCATTCCCCGGGCTGCCGATCCCATCTACCGGATACCCCGCGTCTGTCCAGCCGCGGTAGCCCCCGTCCATGGAAATCACGTTGGCGTACCCCATCTTCCGCAAGCTGTCCGCGGCCAGGGCCGAGCGGTAGCCGCCCCCGCAGTACAGGACGATCTCCTCCCCGTAGTCGGGGAAGTGCTCCTCGATGTCCCGCTCGATGATGCCGCGGCCGAGGTGGAAGGCCCCGGGCAGGTGACCTTCCGCCCACTCGCTCTCTTCGCGGACGTCGACGAGATGGAACTCCTCCCCCGAATCGATCCGCTCCTTGATCGCGTCGGCGGTCGTCTCGCGGATGCGGCTCCTCGCGTCCTCGGCGAGTTGTTTGAACCGCTCGGTGTGTTCCTTGTGCAGGGTCATGAAATCTCCTGTCGCGGAAATACGATTTCGTTCGGAATTCAGTTTCGTCCCAGAAAGGTACCCCGTCCTTCTTCCGCCGGTCCATCCTCGCCCCCCGGCAGCCGGTCCGGCGGTTCCGAGCACTGCGGTCTCCGTCCGATCCGACCGTCCCGCCTCGTTTTGTGGGGTTTGCGGACCTCGCCTGCGGCGACTTGCGGTAAACCGGCGCTACCCTTCCAGCCGGCGGTAGGCATCGAATACGATCTGCAGGTCGCGGCGCGCGCGCGCCAGGTTCGAGTACGGTGAACGGCCCCGGTCTTCCAGGCAGGCGAGGAAATCCTCCATCATCCCCCGGTAGCCCATCATGTCGCCGAAGCCGGGGAACTCCAGGGCCCGGCGCCGCTGCGAGCGCACCCAGTGGTATATCCCGTTGCTCTCGAACAGCACCCCGCCCTCGCTGCCGGCGATGCGGGAATGCTGGAACACCCCCCCGGTCGGCGACGGCACGTTCCAAGCGTAGCGGATCTCCGCCTCCGGCCCGCCAGGCGCCCCGAGCGCGACGACGGCGTGGCGCTCCGCCTCGCTGCTTTGCCGGCCGGGGAATTCCGCATTTACCAGCTGCGGCCTGCCGCATTCGCTTCCGGTTGCAGCGTCGAGCAGATCGGCGACCAGGGCGACGAAATGGATGCCCCCCTCCAGCAGCGACCCGTGGGCGGCCCGCCACCCGGAGGCCTTTTGCTCCTTCAGCTTCTTCACCTCGATGCGCTCGATCTCGCCGAGGTCCCCCGATCTTATGTGCTGCTTCAGCTTCAGCAGGGAGGGTTTGTAGTAGTAGTTCTCGGCGACCATCAGGGTGGTTCCGGGATGCCGGGCCGCGGCCGCCTCGATGCGGGGGAGCTGGTCCGGCTCGTGGCAGAGCGGTTTCTCGACGAGAACCGCGGCGGCCCCGGAAGCGAGGGCGGCGACCGTCTCGGTCTCGTGCCGCTCCGGGGGCGTGGCGATGACCACCCCGTCCGCCCTTTCGAGAAGCTCCTCGAAGGAGGCACACACCTCGCCGCCGAACTCCCGGGCGAACTCCTCGGCTCGGGCCCGGGTTCGGCTGAAAAACAGCAGGCCCGCCCGGCCCCGCAGGGTGCCGGCGTGCTTCCTGCCGATGGCGCCGCAGCCGGCGAGGCCGACCCGCATCACGCCGCGCCCCCCACGTCGGCCACGCGCAGGGCGTTGGCGGCGATGGTGAGACTCGGGTTGACGCCCCCCGAGGCAGGGAAGCAGCTGCCGTCGACGACGTAGAGATTTTCCAGTCCCCAGACGCGGCAGTCGCGGTCGAGGGCTCCGCGCTCCGGGGAGTCGCCGCAGCGCACCGTGCCGACCGCATGGGAGAAGGTGTCGATCTCGTACATCCGCGTCTTCCACGCCCCGGCCGCCCTGAGCACCCGGCGGGCCTGGGCCGCGAGGAAATCACGGCGCTCTAGGTCGGCCGCGCTGTACTGGTGGTCGACGCGGGGAATCTCCACCCCCCAGCCGTCCCTGCCGCCGCCGAGGCGCACGGCGTTTTCGAAGCGCGGCTCGTCCTCGGCGATGCAGAGCAGGTTCTGCATGAAGGGTCCGAACGCCCCGGCGATCCGCTTGAGCCCGAAAGGAGCGAAGTGGGAGATCACCTCGCTCGACGGAGTGTAGATATCCTGGATGACCCCGGCGGCGGTGCCGTGCCGGGCGCGGAAGCGCTCGTAGAACTCGGTGAAGCAGAGCTGCTTGTGGAAGAGATTCCCGGGGTTGGTGCGAAACGGAAAGACCCCGGCGACCACCCCATTGCAGTGCCTCATCAGGCAGCGGCCGATCCACCGGGCCCCGGGCGAGTCGAGGCGCGACCGCAGCAGCAGGGCGGGGGTCTGCAGCGCTCCGGCGGCGATGAAGAAACGCTCCCCTTCCAGGACGAGGGTTTTCGGCTCGCCTGTGACGGCCACCCCATGCAGGGCCTCGACGCGGCCCCCCGATACCTCCAGGTGCGTCGCCGCCAGGCCGGCGACGATCTCGAGGCCGGCCTCCTGCCCCAGGCGCAGCGCCGTCGCCGTCATGTCGTTCTTGGCCTCGATCCGGCACGGGAACCCGTCGCAGGTCGAGCAGCGGATGCAGAGGGGCCGTTGCGGATCGTCGAAGTTGATCGCCATCGGCAGGGGAAACGGTTTGAGGCCGAGCCGTTCCGCGGCCGACCGGATGCGTCGGGCAGGGGGGGCGAGGTCGACCGGGGCCCGCGGATAGGGAGCGGAGCGCCGCGGCTCGCAGGGGTCGGTTCCGGTCTCGCCGTGAACGGCCAACAGGTTTTCGGCCTCGGCGTAGTACGGCTCCAGCTCGTCGTAGGCGATCGGCCACTTCTCGAAATCGGTTTCCCGCAGGCGCAGGGAAGCTCCACCAAAAAAGACCGAGTTGCCGCCGACCACCTCGTTCGGATAGAGCGGCTCCGCTTCTTTGGCGCCGTACTGACGCACCGACACCGGCGAGGCGGACCGGTATCGCTTCTCGATCAGAATCTGCCGCTGGTTCCAGTCCCACTCGTCCCGGTGCGGCCAGCCCCCGCGCTCGACCAGGAGGGTCTTCAGGCCGGCACGGACCAGGCGGTAGGCGGCGCAGGCCCCGCCGAACCCGGAACCGACGATGACGGCATCGTATTTCACGGAATGTCTCCGCCGAGGAATCAGGCGGAAACGGGGGGGAATTACAAGGCGCGCACCTCGACGACGTAGAGCACCGCAAGGGCGGCGACGATCACCAGGGCGAGATAGTGAAATTTCTCCCGGGTCTGCACGAACTGCTCGAGACGCACGAGATCCGGGCGGAACTTCCCGGACATGTTGCGTTGCACGTAGGTCTTGTAGTACTCGACGGAAAAGCGCTCGAGGCCGCCGTTCATGTAGATGAGGAACCCGGCCGAAACCGGGGCGGTGGGATCGTTAAGGAAGTAGAACAGCGGGCTGAGAAGGGCCAGCACGAGACCGGAGCGCTGGAATTTCAGGGGCTTGAACCCCTCGAACGGGGCGTCCTTGTAGGCACCTCCGAGGGACACAACCAACCCGGTGGCGTAGGCAATGAGGACGAACCAGAGGAAGCGCTCGACGGGGATCTCTATGAGGGTCACGGCGAACACCGCGGCGACGATCACGGTGCCGGCGCTGTAGCGCAGGAGATCGCTCTCGACGTGCCGCCCGAAAAAGGTGATTTGGGAGGGGACGAAGTACTTCTCCTGGTCTTCGGTGCGGAAGAAGCCCTTGTAGATCTCGGCGAGGAACCGCTCGATCCCCATGACCAGGAAGAAGAGCTGGAACATCCCGACTCCGGCCAGGCGATGGCTGAACGGGGGAAGGGTATACAGCACCAGGAAAATGGCGAGGCTGAACCAGATGCTGCGAGGGAAGGTTCGCGGCTTGAACCCCTCGAAGGGAGAGTCCTTGAAGGCGCCCCAGAGAGAGGTGTAAAGGCCGGACAGGAGGGTCACGGCCAGGATGGTGGTTAAAAGCACAAGGTTGGAGGGGCAGATGGCGCTGGAGTCTACCACAGGGCTGCCGAGGAGGCAAGCGCAACACCGGGTTCCCGGGCGCCGGGGAGGCTGCTCGGATGGAGCTTCCACGGGCGCTGTAAGCCGATGAGGGTTATGACGGCAGCACGAAGGTGAAACCGGCCCACAAGGCGAGTGTTACCAGCCAAAACACGCCAACGATGCCGCCGGCGCGCAGCCAGCTGAATCGACAGGCCCTTTGAATACCGAGAGTCAGAAGAAAGTTATACCACACCTTGAACGGATTGACGTCCGCAAGGATCACATTCAGGACAGGGTGGGTCGTCTCTTTCCAAAAGAGATCGAGCCCCATTCTTATCTGCAGAATCTCAGGGGCAAGCTCGCCGTTTTGGGTTCGGATGAAAAGGATGATCGATCCCGTTACAACGTGGAGCAGGGTAGCGACGCTTGCGTGCGCAACCACCGACAAGATCGATTTGATGCTGGCCAATCCCTCGAAGATTTGAATAATCAACCAGAGTAGAAACGCGGAAACGGACCAGGAAAGCAAAGTTACGAAAAAGGAAACCGCCGTAGATGCATACCTTACTGCCTGTTCGATCGATGATACGCCAGCTGCCTGGGAATCCGGAAGAGTACCAGGAACAAGGAACAAGGTCTGCTGAAAAACCGTGGTAGTATACCAGGCCGAAATGGCAGTTGCAAAAGCGATTGTGAAATATGCGCATATCCAGGTCGGCTGTTCGGAAATTTCGTCGAATGCGAGGAAAGGCGAGAAAATCACCAGGGCCAGGCGTCGCAGGGAAGGAAGAAAAGCCATGTATCCGCAGTTCAGGCAATCGGTTTGCGCAAACCGGAGGGGCGAGTCTTACCGGGGAGAACGGGCGACTGAAGGCAACGCCGACAGCCCGGACGGACCGCCGGTGGAATAGCGAGGGATTGATGAGAGAGGACACCGGGACTTGTGATCCTGAACCATGGAATCAATGATTCCTCGGACTTGCCGAAAGGCCTTATAACCTACGTGCTTATGCAACAGGATGCCTTCCTCGTCGATGAGAAACAGTGCCGGGACAGCTGAGGTTCCGAGTTTTTCTCGTAGTTGAAGCTTGGATTCCATCCAGAGCGGAAAGGAAAAAGCATCACCGGACTGGAAGTTTCGAGGCACAACGGAGCCGTAGGTAGCAACAGCTACTATGGAGAATTTGCCGTCCTGCCCATGCTGGTGGTGTATTGCGTCCAGGACTTTGAGCTGTTCTTGGCAATAACCGCAACCCAGATCGAGGAACACGGCGATTATCTTCTTGCCGCGAAAGCTGTCGAGGTCAACGGTCTCTCCCGCAAGATCCGTGAGCTCAAGGCGCGGAAAGGTGTGCCCTGTGAGGATGATGTTTTCGACGCCGTACCGGTTGTGAAACCACAGGAGCCCGAAAGCTGCGATTCCCAGGATGCCTGACAAAATTGACGTTGCAATGAGTCTGCGGCGACTTCTCATAAGTCTCAGTCTCAGCTTGAATCCACTATTGTGGAAAGCGTAAACCACGAAGTGCCTCCCGTAAGGATTCACGGGGAATGGTGACCCGAAAAACCATGGAAATTCTGCGCCGTGGAAACATGGCCCCGGCAGCTAAGTTGATAGTGGCAAGCCCTAAACTCCGGGGCGATCCAGGATACTGGAGAACAGGGCTCTCAGGATGGACACCCCTTGCTCTTGCACGAGCGTAGCTTCTACCACCTGAAAGGAGTCCGTCCCGGCTGCATCGCCCCCTGTCCCGTCGATTTCGATCCGCACTGCAACCGAGGGCTCCCCGTCCGCTAGGCATCCACTTACCTTTCCGACCTCCACGTACCTGACCTCATTTCCACGGCTCCGGATTTTGAGTTGCCTGCACCTGTGCAAAAAAGCGACCCGGTCCCCAGGAACCTTGGTGGTCATTACCCAACCCGTCTCTGTGAGCATGATCTTCCCCTCGACTTCCATCCCCACATCCATGCGCGTCACCGTAAGGACAATCAGCAGAAGGAGGAAAACCGCGGCCGCCCCGACGAGCATGGCACCCGCGCGCCATTCGATTGTTGCCGGGATTCTCATCCTGCCCTCTTCAAGTTCTGCTCGTATATGGTGGTGAAATGCCCCCCCGTTCGAAGAAGCTCCTGTAACGTACCCTCCTCAACGATCCGGCCCCCCACCAGCACGAAAATTCGATCTGCGAACAACACCGTGGAAAGACGGTGGGCGACCAGTAGCGTCGTACGGCCCTGCGCGGCGCGGCGCAACGAGTCCCCAACGAGATTTTCCGCCCGTGGATCAAGTGAGGCGGTGCCCTCGTCCAGCACGAGAAGTCTGGGATCCCGGATCAGGGCGCGGGCTAACGCAACGCGCTGCTTCTGCCCGGCGGAAAGTTGGACGCCGTCGCCACTAAGCCGCGTCTCCAAGCGGGCTGGAAACCGGTTGATGAACTCCATGCAATTGGTGGATTCCGCCGCAGCCAGAACCTCCTCCTTGGTAGCCCCCGGCTTGCCGTAGGCGATATTCTCCCAAATGGTCCCGGGAAACAACCGGAGGTTCTGTTCGACAAGCGCGACGTTCCGGCGAAGCACGCGTACGTCATATGATAGAAAATCGTACCCGTCGAGCAGCATTCGACCCGAAATCGGCTCGTACAGCCGTAACAGAAGATGAACCAAGGTGGTTTTTCCGGACCCGCTGGGCCCCACTACGACAGATATTTTTCCAGGTTCAAGGACGAGGTTTACTCCCTTCAATACCGGAAGCTGGGGAATGTACCCAAAATGCAAATCCTCAATGACAACTTTTCCAGTCTTTGCTGGGCTCCGAAAGCTTCCGCCTCGTCCTTTTTCTTCCGGAACATCCAGAACCCCAAAAACCCGTTTCAAGACTCCTACTCCTCGCTTGAAGTTCAGGTAAATTCCAGTGAGCTGCCCTATCGGTCCGTATATATAGGAAACCAGCATATTGAAGGCCATGAATTCACCGAGGGTCAGCTCGTCGCGCATGATTGCGTAGGTCCCGTACCACAGCAGGAGAATTCCGCCGAGAGCATAGAGAAAAACCTGCACCAGATGGCCGCAGGTCATGGTGACATTTCTGGACAGATCGGCGTCGAATTCGGAGTGCAAGGCGGACACAAGCCGACGTGCTTCCAATTTTTCCCGGTCGAACGCCCTGACTACGTGCGCCGATTCCAGGGACTCCAACCGGACAGCATTCGTGATGCCCTTTCGCTCCTGCACCCGGTCACTCAGCACCTGGACTTTGCGCCCAAACAAAAAATTGACGGCAACAATCCCCGGTAACACAACAAGGACGGCAAAGCCCAATTCCGCGTTAATGGTGAACATGATGCAGGTCGCGGCGACTAAAACGGTGATGCTGCTGAGTCCTTCGATATAGGCTCCGGCCATCATGGACCCAAGCTGCCTGACATCGTCGCTGATTCTTGTGGCAATGTAGCCGCTAGCGTGGGCTTTCAAATAGGAGAGTGGTACCGAATGAATCTTTTGAAACAATTTCAGTTCTATATCGAAAAACACCCGTCTGGTAAATATCAGCAGCAAATAGTGCTGTAAAAAACTCAAAACCATTCCCAAAAGGACAATGGTCCCTAGCACAGCGCAGACCAAATGGAGAATATCCTCCTGATGGTTCACGATAATATGGTCGATTATGTAAATGGAGAACAAGGGCATGGGAAGGGCCAATACAGTGGAGAAGACCATGCAGGCGGCGGCTTCGATTACCCGAATCCAGTAGGGCTGAAAAAAGAAAAGCAGCCGCAAAAAAAGGAATCGTCCCACACCCGGTGACGGGCTGGAGGTAAAAACCTGGCGGAGGGTAAAGCCCCTTTGCCGCGCTAGCTCAAGTTGTCGAAAGAAGCCCATCTTGCATCAGCTGCATCCATCAGGTGGGGGAAAGCCGCGAAAGCGTGAAGACAGGACGGATTGGCGGAGGAAGCGGAAGCGACGGTTTGGGTATTTGTGGACAGGACACTATACCGGAGACGGCCCTGCATTCAGCCAGGAGAGGTTCCCGCCTTGACCGGGGTGACGCACGAGCTCCAGGAAAACTTTCTCCAGGCCGGAAACTCTCCCTGCGGCGGGCGGATAACGGTCCCGTTTGGCCGTGTGAATGATCTCTCCCTCATGCATTATGGCAACCTTCGAACAAAGCTTTTCAACCAGTTCCAGATTATGAGAGGTGAGAAAAATGGTGATTCCCCGATCCTGCATGGAGAGGAGGACCTCCTGTATGACTATTGCGGAGGCCGGATCAATTCCCTCGAAAGGTTCGTCCATAATTAAAACGCGGGGAGACCTGATGAATAAGGAGGCCAGGTAAAGCTTTTTCTTCATCCCCGAGGAATATCTATAAATGAACCCGTTGCGCGCAGCTGCCAAACCCATCAATTCAAATAATTCTTCACACCTGGCGAAGATAACCCGGTCGGGGATGGAGAAAACTTTGCCGATAAATGCGAGGTACTCCGCTCCAGTCAATTGTTCGTACAGGCCAAGGGTGTCTGTCATAACACCGAGTTGGCGTTTAATTTCGATCCCATGGAGGTGAAAGTTCTTACCAAGGATCTGGACGATACCTGACGTGGGTTGGAGCAACCCGGAAAGCATCCCAACGGCTGTTGTCTTTCCCGCCCCGTTGGTTCCAAGGAGACCGAAAAAGGTTCCTTCGTTTATGGAAAGGGAAAGATTTTTCACAGCAGTGACAGGCCCGAATTCCTTGATCAGGTTTTGTGCGGATATGGCTACGTTCATTTCTGGGCCTTCCCTATTTGAAAAGCACTTGCAGCAGTTTTTCTTGTCTGGATTTCATAAGAGCTGATGATTTTTTGATGGCAAAAAAGTAGGTACCCAGACTCACTAGAAAAACTAGGAAAAAGCTGAAAATCGTCAATTGTGGGGAACGTAAGACAAAATGGAAAACGTAAACGTTGATTCCGATAAAAATAACCGCGGGCAGCCAGGCAATTAAAATCAACCAAACACTTTGAATCGACCAGGATCTCTGACTCATCGAACCAAAGGATTTGAGTTTCTTTGGAAAAAAAACGGATGAAAAATTTCCTGTCGCGGCAACGTAAATGGGAACGCAAACGGTGAATGGAATCAATGCAAGGGCCAGTGTCAGGTCTGTTTCCTTCCCTTGCCAGATCCAGAAAAGGATCCCTGGAAGATACATCCAGTTAATGAAAATCTGAAGACATACCAATGCCAAATTTTTACTGATAAGCACATCTCGTAAATGAATCGGCAAAAGAAAGTGGTGAACAACACCTTTAGACTCTTTATTGAAGAGGGAGTGCATGAAACCACTCATTCCCCCGAAATAGAAAACCAAGAAGGCCCAATAGTACTCAAACCGTGCCGAAAGGACTACTACAGACATGCACCAGGCAATAACTACTTGGAAAACGGCCATTACCCGGAACTGATTCCATCTACAAAGATATAATAGCTCGTGGGTAAAAAAAGGGATATACTTCATGGGAAGAAAGCGCTCCGCAATGCCACACATTTTAAAATAAATATTGCCTGGTAGCCCCTGACTTCCTCTACTAACCGAGGGTTCGTTGAAGATCAGACTCATGGTGCTTCTGCGTGACACGAGATACCCCAATGAGAGGTATCCCATAAGCCCAAGGAAACAGACTATCGAATCATAAGTTCTTCCCCGACTCAGAAAATAGAAAATATCACCGAGCATGCCCGGTGGTGTAAATCTGAGATAGGAAGACAAACGAAGTTTTCCTAATTGAGTTATCATTTCCTGCATGTACCCATCCTTCAAAAGAAGCAAAGCCAACATCAGATTTACCATGAGGAAAGCTAAGCTTGTAAGTATGACCAAACCGTATTTGGATATCCACCAACTAAGGGAAATATCTATCCACGAACGCAACGCCTGAATCCAGCTTACCATCAGCACAGCAAACGCAATCATTGAAAAACCGCAGATAAGTCCGGTTTTTATTGATTTCAACAATCCACATGCCATCGCCGAAGAGACCAAAACAGGTGCAAACATAATCAGCCATCGGTCAGAAAGGGTTCTAACCACTCCGGCAGCGTAAACCTGTTTGTAGGTCCATGGATACTTGACGGTTTCGCGAAGGTCCTTACAAACAGAAGTACTCAGGATACTCTTGAGCCCTAGAACCACCCATACCACCGACAAACCGGCAAACAATGCGTGAAGCAATTCCCGAACCATCAAGCCCTCGTTACCCATAGCATGAAGCAACGCGTGGTGTACGCCTGCCGAGGCCCAGAGCGAGAGGACCAGGATCGCTATCTCCCCCGATATTTTAACGGCATAACTTCCAGGACCCGATTTTGATTCAGTTCGCTCGACCTTTAAACGGAGCCATGTCATGTACCACCAAACTTTTAGCATTTTTATCTGAATTTCCGATTCGAGGGGGTAGGGACCAAACTCAGACTCTTTTTCTCATTTATGAGTTACACCCCATGCTTACCCTGGACTCTCTTCCATTCTTTCAGACAGTTACATGTTCCTTCATATTCGCCACAAATAAAAGTGAGGGAGGCCATCTCCTTCAGATTAAATCTGGAGGCTCAAATTCAAGCCTCGTTCGTTTTCATCAACCAAACCAGCCGTAGCTTACAGCGGTGATAAAGCCACAGTGCAAGGCTGACGAAACCGCCAGTGCCCCGCCGAGCGGCCCAGTAATCACTGAAGAAGCTAATGCAGCAACAGTTGCTAAACCGCAAACAAAGAACTTCAAACCTGTCAACTCATCGTGATAGGCATCGACGTTGCCCGATGCATCGTAGTCCCTGTATGAAGGTTTCTTCAATGGTTTCATAAGTCTAGCCCTTTCAAGGTTATGAATTTGGTAAAGGAGTGGCCTCCCTCAACAAGGGCCTGAAATTCGGGTTCGTTTCCGCGAAATTTCATCTTGTCCTCGATCACCCTGCGCCCCCAATCTGACGCCCGTCTCAACTAGTGTCATGTTAATTCATTCAGCTCATCAGGACCACCCTTCGTGCTTTAAATTCATCAGCCAACTCAACCAATCCTTTTAGTTCAAAAATCATTCCTATTCTCGTCGACATTTCACTTTTCAGCACGTGGCAACCGACATTGTTTGCCATTTCCACGGCCCTTTCAAAATAGGACAATCCCTGGAACACATCGTTTTGCCCGACCAGTATGATACCAATCCTTTCGTACGCCCTTATCTCCTCGAAAATATTCCGGGTTTTTCGAGCCGCTTCAACGATATTTTTCGTGATATGCATGGCGCGCTCCCCATGCCCTTCCATCGAATAAACTTCGGCCAGGGAATTTCCACTTCGAAATTTACCATTGGCATACCCAATCGCAGTCGCCACCGCACGGGCCTTCTCCAATGAAATTTTCCCTGCCTTGTAATCCCCCATGGCAACTTGTTGCATGCTTAAACGGACGAGAATATCCACTTCTCCTTTCTTGTATTCCAGTTCCCTAATTAAGGCCAATCCCTTTTGAATCCACAAGAGGCCAGATGTTGGCTCGTCTGTACCTGATATCTCACCTGATAAAACCAAAATTTTTGCCTTGTGATGGTCATCCCCCAACCTGGTATTCGTTTCCAAAACCTTGGCCAACAGCTCCGCTGCCTCGTTCAACCGATTATTCATTAAATGTAAAATTGCATAATTCGTCAGAATGCGGACATGATCCTGGGACATCTGCCGATTTGCGACCGATCTCATGTTTTCGCCGAATATTTTTTCCGCCTCCCGAATTTGCCCCCGGGACAGATAAACTATACCCATGGTACAACGCACGGCTACGAGCCCCCTTCCTGCCTGGATCGTTTCGAACACCGTAAGGGCCATCTCGCAGCAGGACATCGCCTTTTCGTATTCTCCGATCCTGAGTTGGAGAAGTCCTTTTTGATGGATGGCCATTGCAAGCAAAGACCCAACACCATTTTCTTTCGCCGTTTTGATAGCCCGGTCAAATACCTCTTCCGAGTTGTCTGTCTCGCCCAGATCTGAGTAAACCTGGCCCAGGTTGATCCCAGACGCAATTTCGAACGGAATCTCTTTTTGCTTTTGCGACAGGGCCCTGGCTGTTTCGAATCCATTGGCGGCTTCTCTCAGATCCGAAACCATCATTAACGCCGCTGCATGCGCTGAAACGGCGCACATACTCTCCATGCTTTTTTGAGAAGCAATATAGTGCCCGGCCGCATCGAGAAATTTCCGTTCCTTGAACGCCTTTTCCCCCTGGTTATAATGATGAATTGCCCGACTCCCTCGCAGCCCGGCCTGGTCTCCCATTTCCCCTACCAGGGTACTTGCTGACGGCTTGAGTAGCCTCTGTCCATCATCAGGCAGATATACCAAATCGAAACCGGCAAATGATCCCGACCAAATAGGCCCGGGTTTTCTACCGGTTAGTCTTCTCCTTTCAGACCTGTGATTTTTCATTTCTGTCATGTCAGGGTACCAACCAACCGATCCGGATTTTGACCACCCCATCCACTCCGGCCCCACTCCTGTAGTGTGACTCCGCACTCCCCGGATTTTCTTCCCATTGGGTGTACGCTGGATTTACTCTTGCTCGGACGCAAAATCTGGGCCAGGAGCCTCGATGGCCCAACGGACGCCTCTAGCCAGGGTGACGCTGTGCCCCTTCTCACACAAATCCCTAGTAACGACCCTCGGTCCACTCCCTCTGGCAAAACTGGTCCGCATTCGTTTCGCCACTGGCCCGACGCGATACTATTCCTACGGCCGTGCCTGACCCATACCAAGTTTGCAGGAAAAAAATGACCGGCCTTGGTGCATGGGCCTGCCCCCCGGGGATGCTCCCTGGGTGCTCCAGCACACGGTTCTGTGTCCTGGACCACACACTCCGGTGCCATCGGCGGCAAGGGGAGCCTACGGATACCATTCCACTCCCTCTCGAACTGCGGCGGGGCCGCGGGTATTTTCATCGTCGACGACGTCTTCGGCCCCGATCTGCTGGAACGCCTGGAGACCGCCCCCTGGAACGTCTGGAAGAAGGTGCGGTCCGGAGAGGTGGACGAACTTCCGCTGGCAGCTGGCCCTGATCGACGACCCCTGCCTGTGGCTGGTCCCCTGGAGCCAGAGCCGCTACCGCACCGACGAGGAGCGGGACGCCCTCGTCTCCGACAGGCACAGGGATCTCCCCGGCATGGAGAACATCGTCCTCAAGCGGGGCCAGACCCTGTTCCGGGACGGTAACCCCATCCACCGCGGCAAGCTGCCCCCGGGGGTGAACCAGCGGCTCGTGCTGACGGGGGGGGCTGTGCAAGTACGACCCGGACGAGCCCCAGCTGGAGCCGGACAAGCGCTTCCAGTGGCGCGTGGCCGAGAACATCGGACCGGCCCTGCCCGACCGGGTGCGGCTCTGGTGGGAACGCTGGCTGGCCCTGCAGAAGAACTGAAGCGCCTCCCCTCTGATTTCTTGTTGGCCGGCTGCAATTGGGCTGGTTTCTTCCCCTACTTGCAGGGTCCTTTTCCGAGCTGTTGGCCCCTATTACCTATAAAATGAGCCGGAGGGGGCGAAGGGTCGCTCCCTGGGGCCACGGCGAATAGGTCAGACTGTCCCGCGCACTCTGTGCGGCAACGGTGTCCAGGCCCGGCCTTCCCGGCTTCCGGGAAGCCGAAGCAAGTCCCCTCCCAAGGGACCTAAAGGACACCACAATTTTGGAAAACATCCTCGGTACCGACCGATCCCATGGACGGGCGCACCCCAGCTTGGCGGGCAGCGCATCCCGAAGGCCAGGGCTATGTACTGACTGTGGCGATCGGTGTTGTGAATGGGTATGGAGGGAGCCTTTCCGCCCCGAACCGACTCTGCCAACACGTAAAACCAAAATGGCCAGGTTAGACAGCAGTCTGGCTGGGAAGTCTTCGGTTTTGTTGTAAGTTGAACCGCGTTCCATCAGGACCAACCCACGAGGGAATCGCCATGGATAAACATCGAAGGATCATTTCTCAGCTTGCGCAAAAAATCGCCCATCCTACGAGGCTTGTCCTGGGCGGTCTCGTGGTAGTGGTTCTGGTATCCGGCGCCGGTGCGGAACCGCTGCTGGAGGGGCGGGTGCTTCTTGCCACGGGGTCGCCTGCAGCGGGGGTCCAGGTCAGGCTGTTCCACAGCGCCGAGCTGGGCCGCTCGCTGCACGCCACCACCGATGAGAGCGGCTACTTCGCGCTGCCGCTGGCGGCCCTGCGCCAGGCCGCCACTCTGCCGGCGCACATGCATCTGGGGCAGAACTACCCCAACCCGTTCAATCCCTCGACGATCATCCCGTACCAGCTGCCCGCCCCGACTCGGGTGCGGCTGGAGGTGTTCAACATTCTGGGGCAGCGGGTTGCCACCCTGGTCGACGGGAAACAGGCGGCCGGTTTTCACACCGCGACATGGAACGCCACTGATGCTTCAGGGCGGGGTGTGGCAACGGGGGTGTACCTGTACCGTCTGCTGGCCGGCGGGGAGCGCCTGACCCGGTCGATGGTGCTGCTGGACGGGCCGGTGGGCCCGGCGGGAATAGCTCCCTCCGGTGGCGGGACCTCAGCCAGCCCGGGCACCGACGGTGCAGCGGATCCATCAGGTAGGACTGCGGGAGCGATAGCATCAGGGTCGTGGGTCCCCCCCGGCGGCCAAGGGCAGGTCTACGGGTTGACGGTCACGGGTCCGGGACTCATCCCCTACGTCGACCCGGCGTTCCGGGTGGGGGACGGTCCGGTCGATATCCAGGTCGAAACGCTGGTCAATCTCCCTCGAGGAAAGGTGGCCGCAGGCGGCCTCCTGGGAGACGTCGACGGCAACGGCCAAGTCGACCTCTCCGACGCCCTGCTGGTCGCCTCGTACAGCGAGGACCCCTCCCTTTCCATTCCCAACGGGGATATCACCCTTGGGGACGTCAACCGGGACGGTCAGGTCGATCTGGCCGACGCCCGCCTCATCGTGGCGTACCATGCGGACCCGTCCGACCTGTCGCTTCCGGATGGGATCGGCGCCCCGGTGGGGGCAGATGACGAAGGACCGCGGCTCTACTGGACGGACGCGGGCAGCGACAAGATCCAGCGGTCCCGCCTCGATGGCTCCGGGGTCGAGGACGTCGTCGACAGCGGCCTGGTCTATCCGCGCGGCTTGGTCGTGGCGCGGCGGCCTCCAAGCTGTACTGGACCGACTACGGCACCGACAAAATCCAACGAGCCAATCTCGACGGTAGCGAGTTGGAAGACTTGGTGACAACCGGGTTGCAGACCCCCTTGGCCCTGGCCCTCGACGCGGTTGCGGGCAAGCTCTATTGGTCCGACAACGGTACCGACAAGATTCAGCGTGCCAACCTCGACGGCTCCGAAGTGGAAGACCTCGTCACCGGCCTGCAGTCGCCGTTGAGCCTGGCTCTCGATGTAGCCGGCGGCAAGCTCTACTGGACCGACAGCGGCACCGACAAGATCCAGCGCGCCAACCTCGACGGCACTGAGGTGGAAGACCTGGTCACCATCGGCCTGGAAACCCCCCGGGGTCTCATCCTGGATGTGGCCGAGGGCAAGCTCTACTGGGCGGACAGCGGCACCGACAAGATCCAGCGCGCCAATCTCGACGGTTCCGAGGTGGAAGACCTCGTGACCGAGGGCTTGCAGAGTCCGCGGGGCCTGGCCCTGACCCGGACTCCGTCCGTTGCGGACAACCAGGCCCCGGTAGCCGTGTCCCTGGTCTACTGGACCGACGCCGGCAGCGACCGGATCCAGCGGTCCAACCTCGACGGCAGTGACATCCGCACCCTAGTAACCGGGCTTAAGCAGCCCCGGGACATCGCTCTCGACCGGGACGCCGGCCGCATGTACTGGACCGACAGCGTCGTCGACAAGATCCGGCGCGCCAACTTGGACGGCAGCCACGCAGAGGACCTGGTCGTCGAAGGCTTGAAGGAGCCGTTCGGCATCGCCCTCGATCTGGCCAGAGGCAAGATGTACTGGACCGACTGGGGCATCGACAAAATCCAGCGCGCCAACCTGGACGGCACCGGAATCGAGGACCTGGTCACCGACGGTTTGAACGAGCCCTACGGCATCGCCCTCGACGTGGCCGGCGGCAAGATGTACTGAACCGACTGGGGCGCCGACAAAATCCAGCGAGCCAATCTCGACGGCTCCGAGGTCGAGGACTTGGTGACCGGCCTCAATCAACCCCGGGGCATCACTCTCGACTTGGCAGCCGGCAAGATGTACTGGCCCGACTGGGGTACCGATAAAATCCAGCGAGCCAATCTCGATGGCACTGAGGTGGAGGATCTGGTCACCGAAGGCCTGCGAACCTCTCAGGCGATCGCCCTCGACCTGGGAGGCGGCAAGATGTACTGGACCGACTACGGCACCGACAAGATCCAGCGCGCCAACCTGGACGGCAGCGATGTGGAAGACCTGATCACCTCCGGCCTGAAGGAACCGTACGGCTTGACCCTGGGTGCCGGCCTGCCGGCGCAGATCCTCAAGGTGGAGGGGGAGGCGGCGAATCTGTACCTGGCCGGCCGCTTCCGCGACCCGGAGGGCGGGGCGCTGACCTACACGGCCTTGTCGAGCGACGAGATCGCCCCGGCGTCGGGCCCCGTTAGCGTCCTCCGGCGCCGGATCAGCCTCAATGGCTTTGCGTAATTCCGCGAGGTCCTGTGTTGGTACTCCAGATGATGCCAGCACTTCACTGAGCGCGTCCAGGTCTCCGGAACCCAGTCCCTGAAATACACCTGTACCACGGGAAATTCCAACAATATTCGCTGCACCTCCGTAAACAGTGGCATTAAATATCTGAGTAACCTTGTGTGGGTCTATTGTTGCCGAATTTTCCATGTTTGCCCCGACACCATATTCTCTCTCGATGGCTAAAACAAAATCCAGAATACGGTTTCGTACACTGTTTAAAATCTCGGTGAAATGGGACTTCCCAAATTCGCCCCGGGCTTTGATGCAGTTCTGCCCATTAAAAACCTTGTCCCCTAAAATGACTGCCAGATTTCCTTTTCCTACTATGAAACGTACCGCCCTCGAGATCTGCCAGAAGCGAGGAAATTGTTGCTACGCTTTGACGACATTCATATCTAGTTGCAGCCTCTCGGTGCACTTCTGGAATGGTGATTTCTGGAACAGTTGCGTTGGGAATTCCAGTGCCAAAGGGTCCGACAAAGTGACCCTTCACTTCCACAGGCCAAACCCGGTAGTCCGGTAGATCGGCGTCATCTGGGTATCCGTTCGACTCCCACAATAACCAATTTTCTAATTCCGGACTTTTCAGCCTAGCAGCGAGGAGCTTGCATTTTCGAAGGACTTCCCCTAGATCGGAATTGGACTCAACAGCCGCTGCCTGCAATTGTTCCAGCAAAATCTTCTGGTTCATATGACACTACAAAACCGGATCGACTGGTCGGCCGGCGATGTGTGGTACATATCCACATATCCTTGTTTATACAGCATATATTCCTCCAAGAAATCCAACAGATCTTTCCATATTAAGTAACGATTTCTCCATGTATTAAACTTGGATAATTTAATTAAGCTTCAAAGCATTGTTAATGTTCAAAAAGGTCGGTAGCTGTTTTCCGATCTAGGATATGCTGGCACATTTTCCATTGAAGGTTTAAGGCGGTTAAACGTAATTCCTGACTTGCTTTCGAGGCCCATACTAAATCGGGCGAATCACTCTCGGTCAGGTACCTCTTGAAATCCACATAATGCGAACCAAGTTTATCCCCCACTCGTCCCAAGTTGGGTTGCATCCTTCCCGCAATAATGCACAACCAATGGATCTCATTTGAAAGCCGACGAAATTCAACTAAGCGTTCCGAGTCCTGTTCTGTAGCTTCTAGACACACTGTAGTTAACTCGTCAATTCGTCGATATAGATTAGCCAAGTAGTCGATCGGAACTCGCTCAAGTTCACCCCTGCGGCGCACGGCGCTATGAATCCACCATCCAACCACAACGGTTGTGCCCGCATTTAAAAATGCCGGCAAAAATTTATGGGGCCGCGGAACTAACGACATGGAAATTGCACAGATGATAACCACGCAAACTATGAAAAGGATATTTTTAGGGTTTTTCATTTTTCACTCCTGAAACTTGTCCCTGGCGTTTTCCTTGCATGCTTGATGTAATGGCGAATTTCGAAATCGAGCATGGGTTCAGCTGTTGATTCAAAGATTAGAATTTCCAGAACTTTCCCTATCTCGTATTTTCTGGCAAGCCCCCCAAACGCTTCTTCTAGAAACGAAGTCGGGTAACCGTACTTAACACCATCAAGTTTTATGGTCACCTGTTTCCCGGTTTTTTTTGCCTTCTCGAAAGCAGGAAGTAAAAAATTTTCAAGAAACTCCTGGCCAGAACCCTTGCCCTGATGCTTGTAACGCGGGCCTGGAAATTCCGTGAACTCTTTGGCTATCTCGATTTCAATTATTTCACTCATAATTCAACTCCTTCGGTCTGGAACACCAATGAAACAATGTGCCGCGTAGAGGTTGAGAAATGGCCCTGAAATTAAGGTCAGAAACAGAGCCGACTACGTCAGACGTTAATACAATTAGATCGGATAACCTACCTTTCTCTGCATCCTGTTTCATTCTGGGAAGTCCAAGTCCCCTGCCTGGATTGCCCGTGACAGAGCCGATTCTTCCCTCAAAGGCTTCTTTTAATAATCTGATTCGACCATACGAAGAAATCGAAGCACCTGATCTCTGTAAAAACGTCCTTGCTGGAGCGCTATTTAGAATCCCAATGCCAAGGTCGGCAAAGGTAAAGTAGGCAGTTCCTTCTAAGCAGTAAACACAGACAAACCATTTTAGGCGTTTACCCAGTTGCATTTTTTTTATGAATGTCCTGTTCCCAGCGTGGTCGTGAGTGTTTGTCATAACCTCCACCAAGGTCTGAAAACAAGCATTTTTGCATTCCCTAGTCATAACCACGTGTTCCTTTGCGAAGTCTACTAATTCCCCAGCCATTCTTGCGATCACGGTGTCTTCTGATTTGTTCAACATTAGTCCTCTCGCCGGTGGAAGACCACTTGGTGGCTGCTCAAACCCATGGAAAAAACCAGATGCCTTGAATTCCGAAGCAACGATCGGATCACCCGGTAAATTTCCCCCGACATACCGGTTTTGAGCACGGGGACTCAAAAGGATGGCTCGAATTAGAAGGAGTGCATCACTGGTGAAATATTCGACGTTGCCAAGATCCAAGAAAATCCTATTCCCCCGTCCGTTAAGGTTTTTGCGCAATACCTCGCAGTACTCAAGAGTTTCGCTGGGTTTCTTTGTTAGGCTAAGCTCTTTGGGTGCAGGCAGCGATAGCTCCTTTTGGCCTGACCGTCTGGGTCGTGATCGGGGCGGTCGGTGAAGTAACCTGGTTTTCTTTTTTCGTGCATGCCGCGCGCGACGGTCAAATTTAACCCGACGGCGTATCTGCCGTTGAGCGTACTCGCCTGTAGTCCACCAATATTTCATAACTGACTTTTCTCAATTTCATGATCGATCACTCCACAAATTTCCACTTTCCCAAATTGCCAATTCTAATTTTGGTTGCCCCTTTCTGCGTACTCCCCGCCCGCGTTCCACCCCGGGTAGTGCTCCTCCAGCGCAGCCAGGGTCTCCCCGTTGTAGTACGAATGCCCCACCGGGGGAAACCGGAACAGCTCCCGCTGCTCGGCACTGATCGAGCCGATGAACTCCCGGAAATGCTCCGCCGACCCCAGGTTGGTGTAGCTGCGGACCCCTTCCCAGTAATGGTCGGCGCGGCCGTAGATCCGGGTCACCGAGTAGCGCTGCCCCTCGCTCGCCATGAACGGGGTGGCCGAGTGCCACAGGTAGGTGTTGAAGATCATCTGCGTCCCCCCCGGCACCGCCAGCTGCACTCCCTTGGCCGCGTCGTCCCCGAACTGCTTGGGGATGACCATCATCGGCGCCTGATCCTCCGGCACGTCCTCGGGGAAGTACCATGAGCTGATCTGCCCGTAGCGGACGTCGCCGCACGGCGGCAGCAGCGAGTTGTTGCCGTTGTCGCGGTGCAGGCGGGGATCCTTCGGGCCGTTGGGGTAGCGGGTCCAGTTGTGGGCGTAGCGGAAGTGGATCTTCTCCGCGTCGAGCACCCGCCGCACGAAGGCGATCAGGTCGGGGTCGAGGATGAGGTGGTTGAAGTACTGCTCCTCGTACGGGAAGTCGTCCCTGAGCATGCCCCCCTCGGGCGGGTTCTGTCTGATCTTCTCCCACGGGGGCATGATGCGGCGGAGCAGGGCGGCTATGCGGGCCCGCATCTCCTCGGGGTAGAACCCCTCGACCACCACGTACCCCTGCTCCATGAAGGCCTCGTAGTGGCTGTCGTCGAGCTGCATTTCGGCCTCCGCCCGCCTACCAGGGCCGCTCGGGGTACAGCGACGAGTCCCAGCGCTGGGCCATGACGAGATCGGTCACCGCCTGGCTGGCGCTCGGCGATTCGAGTTGGCGCAGGGCGTCGGTCGCCATCAGGCCGACGTAGCCGCACGGGTCGTCGAGCGCCTGCACCAGCTCCTCCTCGGCCGAGCCGGCCTGCGCCCCCAGGCGCGCCATGGCGGTGGCGGCGTTGACGCGCACCTGGTCGCGGGCGATCCAGGCCCGCTTTCCGGTCAGCACCTCCCCCCAGTCGGGGCGGGTCTCGACGAGGAACCGGCGCAGGCGCGGCAGGTAGCGGCCGGGGTCCTCCCCGATCATTCCGAGGGCGTCGATTGCGGTGCGCACGATGCGGTGCGAGTCGTCCTCGAGGCAGCGGCTCAGGGCCGGCACCGCCTCGGCCGCCCTCGAGTCCATCTCCCCGAGGGCGAAGGCGGCGTTGATCCGTCCCCACTCCCCCGCGGACTCGAGCAGCCCGGTCAGCGCGGCGATCGCGGGCTTGCCGGCGGCCCCGAGGGCGTGGGCCTCGTCCATCATCTGCACGGTTCCCTCTCCCCAGGTCGCCGGTTCCCCCTCGACCCAGCCGCGGCGTCCGGCCTCTTCCAGTCTCGAAACCAGCCCGGGCACCGCGGGCTCCCCGATGGCGCCCAGCGCGTAGGTGGCCGCGGCGCGCACGGCCTGGTGCCCCCCGTTGAGGAGCCCGATCAGGGCCGGCACCGCACCGGCGGCGCGCGGTCCCAGGGCCGCGGCCCGGTGGATAACGGCCAGCATCTCGGCGGTGGGCCGGTCCCCTTCCAGGGCCGCGGCCAGGTCCTCGCCGTTGCCGTTCACGTTTCCGTGGGCGGACCGGAAGCTGTCCCAGCGGTCCTCCTTGCCGCACATCCAGTCCCACATGTGCGACCAGGCGACCTCGAGATCCCACGGCGCCTGGAGGTTCTCGGGGCTCTTCCACTGGAGGTCCTGGCACTTCCAGGCAGGACCCTTCAGCCCGCCGCGGCGCAGGTAGATGAACTTGATCATGTTCCGCGTCCGGTCCGACAGGTTGATCCCGGCGCCGTGGATGACGTCGAAGTGGGTGATCCACAGGGAGCCGGCCGGCCCCGCCATCGGGAGGGCCGCGGCGCGGTCCTCGCCGGTGACCGTCTTGTGGAACTGCGAGCCCGGGGTGACGTGCGTCGGCCCGTGCTTCTCCGGCGTCGCCCGGGGGTAGTAGATGATGCGGGCGTAGCGGGGATAGTGCTGCCGCGGCCGCGACATCGGCGTGTACGAATCCTGGTGGCAGCGCTGGCCGACCGCCGCGGCGATGTCCTCGGGGGCCTCGTCGAAGGGGGCCATGTTGTGGCAGTACCGGTGCGGGTGCTCGATGTAGTCGGGTCCCAGCAGGCTGCTCAGCGCCCCGCGCACCTCCGGGCAATTGAGGACGTGGCGGAACTCCGGGGTATGGGGCAGCAGGTTGTTGCCGAGGTTCGGTCCCAGCTCGAGCATGCGGTCGAGCTTGACGGCGATCGCCTCGTGCACCTCCGCGGGCACGGAGAGGTCGATCTTGATGTAGCCGTTGGCGATGTAGCCGCGCATCTGCTCGTCGTCGAGCAGGACGGCCTCGGTCCGGGAAGAGGGCATGACGGGTTTCTCCGGTGTCGAGTGGAGGTTTTCGGGGGTCTGATGCGGCAAATATCCCCGCTGGTTTGCGCCGCTGCAAATGGCGATTTTGAGCCCCCGAAACCGAACCGGGAAGGAGAGCTTGATGATGACACCGGAAGAGGCCGCGGCGAAGCGCCGGCAGATGATACGCGATGGCTGCTGCGTGGTAGACGATGTGCTGACGGATGAATTCCTGCAGGAGCTGCGCGACGAGTCGGACCGGCTGATGGAGCACCACGTCATGGCCGAGGAGTTCCGCTACCAGGGGCAGCACGTCGTCGCCCAGGGCAGCGACAACGAGGTGATACGGCGGCTGCTCGAGTGGCCGGCCTCGCGCCGGGTGCTGGAGCAGCTCGGCTTCGGCGACTTCGAGAGCACCGGGGGAATCATCATCCTGACCAAGGATCCCGGGGAGCCGGCCCTCTACTGGCACCAGGACTGGATGCAGTGGAACGACCCGTTCAGCTGCTCCCCGTGGCCGCAGATCGTGTTCCTGTCGTACTACCTGTCCGACACCTCGGTCGAGAACGGCTGCCTCAAGGTGATCCCCGGGTCGCACCTGCGGCGCCACGAGCTGCACGACCAGCTGGTTCCGGCCCACGAGAAGGGGGCCCGCTTCATCGACGAGGACCACCCGGTCATGTTCAGCGACCACCCCGACCAGTTGGACGTGATGGTGAAGGCCGGGTCGCTTACCATAGCCGACGCCCGCCTCCTGCACTCGGCGCACCGCAACCTGACCGACGTGCGCCGCACCCTGATCCTGGCCTGGCACCGCCGGCCGCTGACCGTGCCGGAGAACTGGGAGGGGGAGATCCCCGAGGTCATCGCGAACCGGGGTCCCGAGGCGGAGTACGAGGGTTCGCGCATACCGGGGGAGTACCTCGTTTGAGGGCGCCCTGACGCCGGCATGAGCAAGGTCCGCGTCGGCATCATCGGGGCCGGCAACATCGCCAGGCTTCACGCCCTCGGGTACGCCAACGCCGAGCTTAGCGCCGTCTGCGATGTCGACGGGGAACGCGCCCGCGAGCGCGCCGCGCCATGGGGGGCGGCGAAGTCGTACACCGACTACCGCGACCTGCTCGACGACCCCGAGGTCGATGCCGACTGGGCTGCCGTTTCCCCGACCAGGGTTGCGCGCCCGGGGCCCGGGATTTGGGGGGGCTGCTTCTTCCTCTCGGATGAACCGACGGCCGCCCCCGTCCGGATCAGATCTTCTCGATGATCGGGTCGCCGTAGCGGATCCGGAAGTCCCAGTGCAGGGCGTACACCTGCGCCTGGAAAAGCTGGAACTCCAGGCGCACCGGCTTTCCCGTGAACTCCTCCAGCCCCCGGCCTTCCTTCCAGCTCACCGTGCTCGCCGATGTCCCCGAGGGTGTAGAACCGCAGCGAGCCGTCCGCCGTCTCCACCATCGACGAGGTGTAGAGCTGCTCGCTGCCGAACTCGCCCAGCGGCCGCCGCGGTATGAGCGGCTGCCGGATCCCGGAGGTAGTTCGGATATACCGAGGTCTGCCCGGCCAGCTCCTCTGCGCCCGCGGCGGAGCCTTCGAGCGTGAGTTCGGCGGCGAGCAGTTCGGGGTTGCAGAACCGCCGCGCGATGTTGCGTTTGGAATCGAGCATCCAGTCGTCGAGAAACAGGATCGTCTTCATCGTGTCGCGTCCTTTCGCGCTCTTTCCCGGCAAGGTAACCGAATGGCTACCGGGGTGCCCGAAGAGCCGGTTGCGCCCTGACCGCGGCTCGCACCCGCCCTGTGAAACAGCGTCCTTTCCCTCCGTTCCCGGCCCACCGGAAAGTGGTCTGGAGCCAAGGGGGGTTGATCCCCCTTCCAAGTATTAACCCGCACCGGTTCCGCCCCGGAAAACGGGCTGGGGCCAGGGGGATTTGATTCCCCATTCCAGGAACGAACCCGAACAAGCGGCACGGTGAGGGACGTACCCGCGCCATCGAATGAGAGAAGAGGAGAAGTGAACGGCCCGGTTGCCGTCGTCCTCGACGGCGAAGTCGAGATAGTCCCGCCCGGGGTTCTGAAGCGGTCGATGATGAGCATGGCCCGGCACCCGGATGGCGCCGTCTACCTCAACACCCAGACCGGCCCCCTTTACCGGAGCGCGGACCGGGGCCGTTCGTGGACCCCGGTCCCGGTGGAGATGCCGGATCTCGCCCACCCGCAGGTTCTGCACGGCATCGGCACCGGCCGGGACGGCCGCCTGTGGCTGAGCCACAGCTCCGACCGTGAGTACCCCGGAGGGCTGTACGGCCAGGACCTCCACGTCTCGCACTCGGCGGACGGGGGGGTCACCTGGCAGCGGTCGGCCACCGACTTCAGCACAATCCCGCCCGGCATTCCCAACCTCTGCTTTCACGAAGACGGAAACCGCACCTTCGTCGAGTTGCCCGACGGCACCCTGATGTTTTCGACGACGGTCGTTCCCGCCCCCGCTTACGCTGACCGCTTCCCTTCTGCTTCCCAAGAGGCGTACGGCGGGCGGCCCGGAGACCTCTTCGGGGATCTGATCCTGCGCAGCAGCGACCGCGGCCGTACCTGGGGGGATGCCTCCCGGGTCGATCCCTTTCTCAACCCCCACGAGTCCAACCTCGCCGTCGATCCCGGCGACGGGGAGCGCATCCTGCTGATGGCGCGCTGCCAGCGGGCCTCCGTACCCAACGAGGACCCGGACGAGTTCCTGGCGAGGACGGGGAATCCCGGGCCGGCGATCAAACAGGGCGTCCTTTTCGAATCGAGCGACGCCGGCCGCACCTTCGCGGCGGCGGGGTGGACCAACTGGTATGGACACCGCGGGAATGTTTGTTTCGCTCCCAGCCGTACCGTCGTAATCACGCACTCGGGCGGGTACCGGGACCGCAGCGTCGTCGCCCGCGTCAGCCTGGACGGGGCCGGCACCTGGCAGGACGGCAGCGCCGAGGGCACCGCCGAGCTGCTCGCCGCGCGGAAGTTCGTGCTCGTGCCCGATCCCCCGGGCCATTCCTTCACGACCCCGACCATCGAGTTCGAGCCGCGCCATTTTCTCACCGCGTACGGCTGGTATCCCGGCGGGGGGGATGAACTGGCGGTCAACGGGTTGTTCTGGCATCTCGAGCCGTGAGGGGCCGGGAGGACCGGTAGCCGCGGCGGGTTAGCGCAACTCCAGGGGGAACCCGTCAACCTGGTGCCTGGGCGCGCAATCCGCGCGAATCCGGTCGCCGCTGTATCCCGTTTCGCCGCGTTGCCTTCGCTCCCCGTACACCCCCGGTACGGCTCGCTCAGGCGCCTTGCCAGCCGGGCGCATAGGCGAAAGGACATAGTTGGTCCTCGCCCTCGTTCGTACGCTTACTTACGCGCCCAGACAAAATGAAGAGCCGGATTGATGACAGAATGGATGAACAGAAAGGAAAGCGGATGCAGGCGGATATCGGTCTCGTAGGACTGGCGGTGATGGGGGAAAACCTGGTGCTGAACATGGCCGGCCGCGGCTTCACCGTGGCCGTGTACAACCGCACCACCTCCAAGGTCGACGCCTTCCTCGAAGGCAGGGCGAAGGGCCTGCCGATCCTCGGCGCCCGCTTTCCCGCGGAACTGGTCTCCCGACTCGCGCGCCCCCGCCGCGTCATGCTGATGGTGCAGGCCGGGGCCGCGGTCGACAGGGTGATCGCCGAGTTCCTTCCCCTGCTCGACAAGGGGGACATCCTGATCGACGGCGGCAACTCCAACTTCGGGGACACGACGCGGCGGACCCGCGACCTCGCGCGGAAGGGAATCCTCTACATCGGCACCGGGGTGTCCGGCGGCGAGGAGGGGGCTCTCAAGGGGCCGAGCATCATGCCGGGGGGAAACGAGGAGGCGTGGCCGCACGTCAGGGAGATCTTCCGCGCCATCGCCGCCAAGGTCGACGACGGCTCCCCCTGCTGCGACTGGATCGGCCCGGACGGGGCCGGCCACTACGTCAAGATGATCCACAACGGCATCGAGTACGGCGACATGCAGCTGATCTGCGAGGCCTACTCGCTGCTGCGCCGGGTCTGCGGGATGAGCCCGCAGGAGATGAGCGCCGTCTTCCGCCAGTGGAACCAGGGCGAGCTCGACAGCTACCTGATCGAGATCACCGGCGACATCCTGGCGCGCACCGACGAGGAGACCGGGCGGCCGATGGTCGACGTCATCCTCGACACGGCCGGACAGAAAGGGACGGGCAAGTGGACGGGGATCGAGGCGCTGCAGCTCGGGGCGCCCGCGGCGACCATCACCGAGGCGGTCTTCGCCCGCTGCCTCTCGGCTCTCAAGGAGGAACGGGTGGGGGCGGCCGCGGTTCTCAAGGGCGCGGACCGCGGCTTCGACGGCGACCCCGCCGCCTTCGTCGAGGACGTGCGCCGCTCCCTGTACGCCTCCAAGATCTGCTCCTACGCCCAGGGGTTCCAGCTGCTCAGGGCGGCCGCGGCCGAGCACGGATGGCCGCTCGACTACGGCAGCATCGCCTTCATGTGGCGCGGCGGCTGCATCATCAGGGCGCGCTTCCTCGGGCGCATCAAGGAGGCCTTCGACGCCGACCCCGGCCTCGCCAACCTTCTGCTGGCGCCCCACTTCTCCGCGGCCCTCGCCGAGAGCCAGGAATCCTGGCGCCGGGTGGTCGCTGCCGCGGTGCAGCTCGGTGTGCCGGTGCCGGCCTTCGGCAGCGCCCTGGCCTACTACGACGGCTACCGCAGCGAGGTCCTGCCGGCCAACCTGCTGCAGGCGCAGCGGGATTACTTTGGGGCCCACACCTACGAGCGCGTCGACAGGCCCCGCGGCGAGTTCTTCCACACCAACTGGACCGGCCGCGGGGGAACTACGGCGTCGACTTCCTACAATGTCTGATGGGATTCGATCACCAGGAGAACCAGGCCGTTCTTTCACCCGAGGTAATGGACGGGGGGCGCAGTTCGGATTTCCCCGGAACGACATTCGTGGCATTTTCGGGTCTCCATGGCATCCTGATTCCGGCGGACGGCAGCGACAATGGCGGCACCGCGGCCGCACCTGACTCGTGGGGGCTGATCAAGGCGAGCCTCTCGCCATGACGGGCGGCACCATCTCTTGAAATCGGAACTTTGCCACGACACCACATTCAGATAGAAAGGGAACAACAGGCATGTACGTAGGAGTGCAGGGCATAGGGACATCGAAGAAGGAGCTGGAGTTCCTCAGGCGTCACGGCGTCACCCACATGGACACCTCGATCGATCCCGACGACCTCGACGAGATCGTCAGGCGGCGGGAGGAGGCCGCGGCCGAGGGGGTGGAGCTCGAGATGATCCACATCCCGATGCCGGAAAGCATCCCGTTTGCCCGCGACCCGCAGCGGGACCGCGACATCGACGCCATCCGCGGCTGGATCGCCAACGCGGGAAAGGCCGGGCTGCGCGGCCTCAACTACAACTTCACCCCGGTCGGGTACCAGAGGACGGAGATGCGCTACGGCCGCGGGGGGTCGGGGTACAGCTCGTTCGAGTTCTCGAAGTACGACAACGACGAGCCGCACGAGGCCGGGCGCGTCGACCTCGACGAAATCTTCGCCCGCATCCAGTACTTCCTGGAAGGGGTGATTCCGGTCGCCGAGGAGTACGGGGTCCAGATGGCCTGCCACCTTCCCGACCCGCCGGCGCCGGTGCTGCGCGGGGAGGAGCGCTGGAACTACCCGGTCTTCGAGGGCCTCAAGCGCTTCAGCGAGCTGGTCGACAGCCCGTACCACGGATTCAACTTCTGCTGCGGGGTCGCCTCGGAAGGTCTCGATGACCCGGGGAAGGAGCTGCCGCCGATCGTCGAGTACTTCTCCTCGAAAAGGAAGATCTTCAACGTCCACTTCCGTAACATCCGCGGCGGTCTCGGCGACTTCGTCGAGGTCTGGCCGGACGAAGGGGACGTCGACATGCACGAGCTGGCGAGGATCTTCCACAGGACGGGATACCCGTACATGCTGATGCCCGACCACTCCCCCGTGCACCCGGACGACGTCGCGCCGGAAGGTGTTTCAGGCCGCGTGCGGCAGGGGTGGGCGTTCCAGTTCGGGTACATCATCGCCCTGATCCAGGCGGTTTCCAAGGAGACGTAAGCAGGGCCGGCCGGGGAATCGCCCCGGGGCCGGGACCGGCGGTTACCGGCCTTCCATTCATAAACAACGGTGTCGATTACGACGTTGCTGAACTTCTGCAAGGGAGGAAACAACATGCGATTACATGCGGGTATCCTGCTTCTCGCTTCTCTGGCCTCCGCCGATGAATCCCTGATCGGCGCCTGGATGCTTGAGGGCGGCACTGACTCTATGACTATCCGAGATAACGGGACTCTTGCGCGGGAAACCAGCATTGATGTTGAGACTATCCTGGTTCCCTCAGAATTGGGATTCGAAGATGACCCCGATATAAAGGAAGCCCTTGCGGCTCTTATACAGGGGCGAATTGTATACGTGTCTCTTTCAGGGACCTGGGAATCAAGAGGCAGCAGATTTTTGACTGTCTGTCTATCAAGCCGCCGAAGTAGCAGGGTGGGAAGAGCTGGTTAACGACATTATGGAAATTGCGGCTCCGGCTATCGAGAACCGCCAGGAGGGATCAGATGACACAGACTTCCTGGTAGACGCCTACAGAGGGCTTCTGAAGTCTTTGTTTTCGGCAAGGGAAACCTTTCAATTCGGGGAAGAAACTTTTGTTTACTGGAGCATCGAAGACGAAGTTCTCACTCTGGGCGGCGATGTCTATAAGCGAGTGATCCCGACGCCGGTAAAGTCGGTGTCCTGGGGAGATCTGAAGAACCGATAAGCCTGGACAAAACACCTCTTTCCCGTATCACAATGAATACCACGCCGGCCGGACCGGCGCGGAAGGAGAATGATCGATGAGGGTCGGGATTCACATGGGTTACAGCAGCGCCGACCAGGTCGCGGCGGAGTGCCGCGCCTGCGGCGTCGACGAGATATTCCTCAGCGCCAACTCGGTCCCGGGGTTCGACGAGCGCGGCCATGCAACGGCCGGGGAGTTCACCCGGGTCATCGATGAGCTGCGGGCGAGGGACGTCCTCGTCTCCGGGGTGATACTGGCGCCCCCCTCGCAGGAGGTGGTGCTGGGGACCGCCCCCGAGGAGCGCAAGGCTCTCTGCGAAACCATCCGCGCCGCGGGGCGGGCCAGCATCGACGCCTCCCTCTTCTATCCGCTGGACCGGTTCCTCCACTTCCACGAATACCACGAGGGCCGGCCCCTGATGGTGATGCCGGGAGACGAGGACTGGGGGGCCGTGATCGACTTCTTCAAAGAGGTGGTCGCCGCCGCGGACGAGGCCGGCCTCAGGCTGGGGAATCACCTGTGGGCGGTCGACGTCGTGCACTCGATCTGGGAGGCGGCGCCCAGTCCCAACAACGGGGTTACCTACTGCCAGGGGATGTGGCTGATCGGCGAGGAGCCACACACCCCGGCCGAGACCTGGGGTATGGACCGGATCTTCTTCGCCCACGCCCGCAACCAGGTCAGGACGGGTCCGGCGCTGATGGACCACGACGAGGTGCCGCTGGAAAGCGGCGACGTCGACATGGCCCGCTGCATGCGCGCTCTGCAGGACAACCAGTACGAAGGGGTGATCGTCCCCGAGCACCTGGGGCCGCAGAGCACCGCGGACGCGGTTCGATATCTCAAGGGGCTGATCGCATAGACGGCGCTGTCAATCAGCCGCCGGTGAAGTCAGTTCGAAGAGAGGCCGGGCAACCGCGGCGAGGGGCTCTCGCTATGCGCGAAGCCGGGCCTCACCCTGCCGCACCCGCGGCACCGTCCCGGACGGAATCTCCGCCCGGCCATCGCGACGCACGGGCTCCGCGGGCAGCTGCCGCGACCGCGCTACGGCCTCCGGTGGTTCGCCGGGCCGCGGCGCCGGGGCGGCCGAGGGCCTCGATGCGGTCGTGGCGCGAAGTCGCGCGGCGCCAAAGCCGCTCTGCGGACAGGGGCGTGGAGTTTTTCCGTCCTTGCTTTGCAAGCAGGCAACCCAGGCCCGCCCAGCACCAGGAATTGCTCTGCCCCGGCGCTGCTATTTCTCCAGCAGCGCCGGCCCTTCAGCTGTATACGTGAACTCCGCCATGCGGTAGTCGAAGCGGAGCGAGTACAGCTCCCCCTCGCGAACTTTCACCTCCAGTATTACGGGCCGGCCCTTCAGCTCCTCCAGATCCTCCCGCTCCTGCCAGCGCACCACCCCGGCCACCGCGTCGCCGTTGATCGGCACGCATTCGTCCAGGGTATAGTGGGGCAGCGGCTCCAGCGTCCGGTAGTCGAGCAACGCGGCCCTTGCCTCGCCGGTTGGCGCGGTGCGGACATTGGCGATCAACCGGCCGCCCGCGGGTATCAAGGCCTTCGTTTGAATGCGTCCGTACCTCGCCCGCGTCCTCAGGTAGTTCCAGCCGTCGAGGCGCATTTCGTACTGAAACGTCTTCCAGGCAGTCGCTTCGGTGCGGCGCTCTTCCGGGATCTCTTCGTCGTGGGCGCCGTGTTCGACGCCCTGACCCATACAGTGAAAAAGCAGGCGGTCGTCTGCCGTGCGCATCGGCGCGGAGGGATAGACCGAGCCTCCGAAGAAGCTGCCCGCCCCGGTGCGCGCCAGGAACGGCTCGCGGCGGGCGCGGTACCAGTTCTGGCCGTTGTAACTGTAGGCGAGCTCGGTCTGGGTGGTGCCCTGCATCTTGCCCGGCGACTCGATTTCGGAAGGCTCGGTATCGTAAACAGCCAGGTGGGCGACGTACATGTCGTCCAGCGGTATCGGCTCGATGCCGTAGAACTCGCGGTTGGGCGGGTCCAATGCGTCCGGCTGCAGGATGACGGTCGGCTCGCCAAAGCTGTTCAGGTCCGGTGAAAGCAGCATGGCGGCGCGCCGATCGACGAAATGGGGCCGGCAGTAGATGCGGTACTGGCCGATGACGGGGTCGTAGATCGTCGGATTTCCCGTGTCGCTCAGGTAGTCGATCCACCGGGTGTTCACGTCGACTTCGAATCGAAACCCATCCTGCGAGAAGGCGACCGCGCCCGGAGTTCGGGTGCCGTCGGCGGCGATGTAGCGGTACATGTTCATGAAATAGCCGCGCTCTTCGTGCGGGGTGCCGGCCAGCGGCAGGATGTTGAAGCAGGCTATCGGTTCGTCGTACTGATCTACCATGAGGCTGTCGGTGCGCCGCCAGATCGGGTCGCCGCCCTCGGACCACCTCGGCGCTTCCCAATGGCAGGGGTCGTCGGTTTCCATGCGCAGCGCGAACCGCGGGCTGCCGTCGGCCGGGTGGCAGTCGACGATACTGAACCAGCACTCGCGGCGCTCATCGTACCGGGTGCCGACCAGGCCGCGCAGAATCTTGAGCTCCGGGCGGGTGCCCAGCGGGATCTCGCGCAGCGGCTCGGGGCTCCCCTGCTCGCGGTCGAAACCCTCGCGCAGCCGCAGCCGCCAATCGTCGAAGAAGTGCAGGGACGACGATGGCGTGTCAGTCATCGTACTGCTCTTTGGCAAAGCGGTGCACCGAGGTGTACGCATCGCCGCCTTCCAGGGGCATCAGCCCGCCGACGATTTCGCTGCGGCGGCCCATCGTCTCCCCGGGGGCGGTGTCGTTGGCGGTGAGCTCGGCGTCGGTCACCGGCAGGGTGTAGCGGACCATCGGCGTGTAGCGCTGGAACGGCTCGGCGTAGGCGACCGACGCCTTCTGCCCGTAGGCCCCGTCCGAGGTCTCGGAGCGCTTGCGCGCGTACGGGCCGCCGTAGTACTGGCTGCCGATCTGGTCGAGGGCCCGGACCTTGCGCTCGATGACGTCGCTGATGTCGACGTAGAGGTCGACGCGGCAGGTGCTTGCGTACTCGAGGCTGTTGCTGCCGACGTAGGCGATCGGGTTCATGAAGTAGATGGCCGGGACCACGTGCCGCTGCTCGGTGCCGCGGCCGGTGCCGCTGGCCAGCTGCGAGGCGTAGACCGTGCACTGGCCGATGGTGCCGTGCATCTTGAGGCCGGCGGTCTCGTACGGGTGGTGGGTGATGACGACGTCCGGCCTTATCTCGCGGATCGCCGAAGCGATCGCCTCGACCTTGTCCTGGGTGACGAGGATGTCGTCGTCCTCGAAGCCGAGGTCGCGCAGGTCGTCAAACCCGAGGATGCGGCAGGCGCGGCGCGTCTCCTCGAGCTTCTCCTCGACAGCGGCCTGGACGCGCTCCTCCATATTAAGGTCGCTCCCCCTCCGGCGTTTCTCCTCCGCGAGCTGCCAGTGGTGGGAGCGCACCCCTGTGGTGGCGACCAGGGCGGTCACCCTGTCTCCCTGGGCGACGTGGTGGGCGGCGGTGCCCCCGGCCTGGTCGAAGCTGTCGGCCGGGTGGGCGGCTACGATGAGTATCTGGATCGGCCTGCTGGCCATGGCGGTCTCCTTCGGTAATTGGCATGGGAATTCATTTGCCCTCGGCAGCGATACCGCGGCAAAGCCGCGAGGCCCGGGGCAGAGCAGCATTCAACCTGATGCCTGCGCGGGCAGGCACTACTCCCCGGCGTCGCGCCGCTCCCGGCGCCCCTTCTCCCTTCGGCGGCGGCGCTTGTCGATGCGCTCCTGCCGCCTGCCGCCGCGGCCGGTCTTCGGAGCGACCTCGACGCGGCCCAGCGGCTCGGGAATTTCCTCGCCGTCGGCGCGGGCACTGTCGATCCATTCCGCCATCGCGGTCCTGGCTTTTGCCAGGGCCTCCTCGTAGCTCTCCCCGAGGACATCGAGGCCGTCGAGCTCCGGCACCTCGGCGACGAAGCTGCCGTCGTTGTCGCTCCAGTAGATGACGATCTGGTACTTTGGGTTCACGGGGGGAGTTTTCCGCTGCGGATTGCGAGGTTCCTGTCGGAAGGAAAAGGCGGCTCGAGCGGAAGAAGCGCCCGGCCCGCGGGACTTCATATATTGCCGGCTCCAACTGACGGAGCGCACATACTAACGGAGGCCAGCGCATGTCACAACCACTGATCATCGACCTGCATCTCGACCTGGCGTGGGACGCCCTCTACTGGAACCGCGACCTGACCCTGACGGCGCACGAGGTCCGCGAGCAGGAGAGGAACGAGATCCCGCAGGTCGCCGACGACTACGACACCGGTTCCTGCACGGTGACCTTCCCCGAGATGCGGCGGGGCTCGGTCGGCATCATGCTCAGCACCGTCATGTCGCGCACCGAGCCGCGCTACCGCAAGCGCCGCGACGGCATGCGCACCCAGGAGCAGGCGATCGCCATGGGCCGCGGCCATCTCGAGTACTACCGGGCCATGGCGCGCCGCGGGGAGATCGCCCCGGTGACCTCGCTCGGCGATCTCGAAGCCGCGGTGGAGGCTTGGAAAAACCCGGCGCCCAACACCCCGGTGTATCACATCCTGTCGATGGAGAGCGCCGACCCGATCGCCGGCCCGGAGGACGTCGGCTTCTGGTGGGACGCCGGGCTGCGCGTCGTCGGCCCCGCCCACTTCGGGCACAACACCTACATCCACGGCACCTTCACCGAAGGGGGGCTGAAGCCGCCGGCGAAGGAGCTTTTCCGGGCGATGCGCGAGGCGGGGATCATCCTCGACATCACCCACATGGCCGACCGGGCGGTGTGGGAGTCGTTCGACCTCTGGGACGGCCCGGTGATGGCATCGCACTGCGTCAGCCGCGCCGTCGTCCCCGGTCAGCGGCACCTCACCGACGACATGATCGCCGAGCTCGCCAGGCGCGGGGGGATCATCGGGCTGGTGTTCTGCCAGTACTTCATGAACCCGGAGTTCGAATGGACCGAGGAACTGTTCGAGGTGCCGCGGGAGGCTGAATACGGGATGGAGGGGTTGCTGCCCCATATCGAGAGGATTTCGGAGCTGGCCGGGGGCTCGCTCGCCAACGTCGCCATCGGCACCGACATGGACGGGGGCTTCGGCGCCGAGCTGACCCCGATCGGCGTCGACACCATCGCCGACCTGCAGGGGTTTGCCGAGGTGCTGGGCGAGGCCGGGATCGGGGGCGCGGAGATCGCCGGCATCCTGCACGGGAACGCGCTGCGCTTCTTTCGCGAGGCGTGGTCGTGAGTCAGGCGGGTCCTCAGGCAGTTGTGGAAGTGGCGCTGAGGATGCGCCAGACGCCCCGTTCCCCGGGGGCGGTGCCGTCGCAGGCCTCGTAGAACAGGCGGTAGCGCGGTGGCTCGCCGGCAACCCCCGGCAGCTGAACGACGCACATCTCCGAGCACTTGGCCCGGTCAAGCGGGCTGCCCGGCGCGACGACCGGCTCCGGCTCCTTGGTCCATTCCAGGCCGTCTTCCGACGCCGCGGTCAGGACGTAGGCCCTGGTCCGGTCGCTGTACCCGGCGTAGTACATGCGGTAGCCCCCGCTCTCGATGCGCAGAACCTCCGGGGCGAACGCGGTGGCCGCTTCGTACGGCAGCTCCTGCTCAATCCGCTTGCCCGGTTCCATGCGGAAGGTGAGGCCGCCGTCGCCGGAGAGGGCGCTGGCGATGCCGCCTGAGCGGTCGCTGCAGTAGAGCCGGCAGGTGCCGTCGTCGAGGTGGAGCAGGCGGGGGGCGTTGTAGCTTCCCGACTCCAGGCGCTCCCCGGGCTCCAGCTTCCAGTCGAGGCCGAACGCTCTTTGAGCGTCTCGGGGCAACGGCTTCGCCGTTCCCAAGGCGAACCCCTCGGGTTCGCCGTCGTCGGAGACGGCGCTGCGAATGGTGCTACCCCCTCCCTGGGTCCCCGGACAACACTCGAAATACATCCGCAGCCTGCCGCCGCCCCCGGGGATCGGAACGACGTCCGAGCTGACCACGCGGAACTCCCCTGCCCCGCCCTCCCCCGGGGACAGGCGCACCCCCGGTTCCGGCGTCCAGGAAGACCCGTCCGCGGAGACGGCGCTGAGGATACGCGCCGTGCAGTTGTCGTAGTCGTTGGCGCCGGCCGGGTGCCCGGGCCGCGGGGTCATCTGGGTGTAGTACATGCGGTAGCCGCCCCCGGGTAGGGGGACGACGTTGGGCGACACGGCGCCGCACAACCCGGTGCGGACGGCTGCGGAGGACCAGCGCGTCTCGGGAGCGGGATCGCTGTCGTCGTCCGGAGGGGCGTCGATGGCGATGGCCTCGTCCTTGATCCAGGCGATGCCCGGGTCGGTGGCTACGGTATGGGGTTTTTCCGGTTTCATGAATAGCTGTGTGATTGCCGAGGCGGCTTCATCGAGCCCGGGGAACAGCGAAGACATGCAACCGGCCGTCCTTGTCAATATCATCTTCGCAGGCATTGAATAAAGCGACCAACGGATTACGGGTTATATCCAGAAGCCTCGTTTTAAGTCCGTGATGCTGCGCAAGTACCCACTGTGAGAAAGCTGATGTCAGACCGCTGAACGCCTCTGGCTGACGTGTCATGAGTTCGTTCAGCATCTCGCTTTCATTTTCGCGAAAGCTGAAACGCCGCATAACGGAGGGACGCAGCTCCCACGAATCGCGGCGTTGTCCGCGGAAATAGAGCTGGACATCATCAGAGCAGCGTTTTTTGAGGTTACGGCACTCATTCAGCAAGTCCTCGATGCTTCTGATTTTCTTGTCGCTGTTAGCCTGATCTATTCCGTCATTCTGTGATTCATCCATACAGCTTCGCTTTCCATACCCGGGAATACGATAGATTGGCCCAGACGAGATCAGCTTCGATGAGGATTGTTTCGGTCAGGTTGGCGTTTGTGAGATTCGCAAAAGAAAGGTCGGCCTTGCGAAGGTCCGCCCTGTGAAGGTCCGCTTTGCATAGGTCCGCCCTGTGAAGGTCCGCCCTGTGAAGGTCCGCCCTGTGAAGGTCCGCTTTGCGAAGGTCGGCACCCCGGAGATTGATTCCCCGGAGACAAACTCGTCCATCATCCCCGAGCTTTTCCCTTCTTCCGAACTCCCCGGAAATATCCGCCTCCTCGAAATCCGGCTGAAAATCTTCCTTCGCGCGCCTCGTGTTCCAAGCATTAACGCCCTCGAGGAGCCATTCGATATGTTTTTGGTTTGCCATGAAAATGTCTCCTTTCTTGTTGCATCATCTCTTCTAATACAATAAACAGGCCGGATTTCGCAAGATACCGCGACTCCCTCCGCGTAAGCAGTCGACTACCGTCGATTCGCGGCCGAACTACACGCATCGAACTCGCCGGCAAACCAGCCGGCGAAAGTTGACGCCCTCAAATCAAACGATACCTTCCCACCCATGAATTCGATTTCGGACCTCGATTTCGAGCGTGATATCGCCAAGCTCCCACCCGATCAGACGGATCTCTGGGGATTCCGCAGCGGTGAGCGGGGGACCCATACGAGCCGGACGATCATGCTCGATGAGCTGTCGGATCTGCTGGATGCGGCTCCGGTCGAGGCCTCCCGCCGGGACTATGCGCACGCCATCATGGAGGAGAACTGCCTGGGCAAGCGCACATCGGCCACGCGCAAGCTCTCGCTTCAGCGACTCAGCGAACTCTACGGCCTCGACCCGCGGCTGCTTCTGTTCCGAGCCCTCAGGGACTTGTGGGCGCGTCACGAATCCAGCCGCCCTCTCCTGGCACTTCTCCTTGCCCTGGCGCGCGACCCGCTGCTTCGAGCCACTGCGGAAGCCGTGCTTCGCACCCCGCACGGTCACGAGTTTGCCCGGCAACCCATGAAGGACTCCCTGTCCGAAATCGCGGAGGAGCGTTTGAACGAGGACATCCTCGACAAGGTCGTGCGCAACGCCTCCTCGTCCTGGACTCAATCCGGCCATCTGCAAGGCCGAAGCAGAAAGGCCAGGCAACGCGTGCAGGCGACTCCCGCCGCCACCGTGTACGCGCTCCTGATCGGATTCGGGTCGGGCCGTCGAGGCCGCCTCCTGTTCGAGACGCCCTGGTGCGCGGTCCTGGACGCAGGAGCCGATGAGCTTGTTGAACTGGCCTGGGCGGCAAAACGCCTGGGACTGCTCGACCTCAAGCAGTCCGGGGCTATGGTCGACGTATCTTTTCCGACGGGAATCGCCGGGACCATCAGGGAGCATTGATCGTGGGGCGCATCGACAGACTCGCCGAGTGCTACAAACGCTACATCGCCCTTCCATGGCAGAAGGATCTGGCGGGGGCGCAGCGCACCATATTCATCCAGTACGACAGGACGGACGAGCGGCGGCTGCGGGCGCGCATGACCCTCTTCGAGCTGGCGACCAAGGAGGCGGGGCACCGCTGGATCGAATGCGACCTGACCGCTGCCTTCGCCGAGTGGATGGCTGCCCTGGATTACCGGGACAGCTACTTCGAGTCCCCTCAAGACCTGGAGCTCAAGCTCGACGACGAATTCCTGGCGCACGTGGCCGGACTTGTACGCCAGAAGCTGACGGGGCCGGAAGCGGATGACCACACGGTCGTCGGGGTCTACGGCATTGCTTCCCTTTTCGGTTTCGTCCGGGTGTCGGAGCTGATGAAGGCGGTAGAGGGGAATGTCAGAGGCCGGATCGCCGTGTTCTTCCCCGGCGAGTATGAAGACGGCAACTATCGCCTGCTGGACGCACGGGACGGCTGGAACTACCTCGCGGTTCCGATTACTGCGCAGGAAGACTGAGAAGGATATCGGCAATGAAGAACCGGGCGGTCTACCAGAAAGATCCCGACAAGATCACGCTCCTGAACAACGGCGTCGCGGCCGTGACCGACGCGGCCACCGACGAGGAGCGCCGCACGCTCCGCTTCGAGCTGGAGCATTTCGTCTGCGAAGGACAGTACCGCAGCGGGCTCGTTCGCATCCTGGAATCCTACATCAGCCACCAAGGTCAGCCGGAGCAGCCGGCTGCCTGGATCAGCGGTTTCTTCGGCAGCGGCAAGTCGCACCTGGCGAAGATGCTGCGCTTCCTGTGGACGGACCACACCTTCCCCGAGGACGGCGCCAACGCCCGGGGCCTCGCCCGGTTGCCGGCCGACGTGCAGGAACTGTTGACCGAGATCTCCACCCTCGGCCGGCGGGGGAATGGACTGCACGCCGCGGCCGGAACGCTCGACGGCGCCGGGGATAGCGTCCGGCTCGCGTTGCTCGGGATCGTGTTCAAATCCGCGAAACTCCCCGAGAGCTACCCCCAGGCGCAGTTCTGCCTCTGGCTCAAGAAGGAGGACATCTTCCAGCAGGTACGTGATGCTGTCGAAAAGGAAGGCCGGGAGTTTCGGCGTGAGCTGAACGACCTCTACGTGAGCCCGCTCATCGCCAAGGCACTGCTCGCCGCGGACCCCGGCTTCGCCAACAGCGAAAGGGAAGCCAGGGCGGCGTTGCGCGCCCAGTTTCCAAAGCCAAATGACATCACCACGGACGGATTCATCGCCGCATTGCAGGACACCTTGGCTCCCGACGGCGGGATGCCCTGCACCGTCATCGTCCTCGACGAGGTGCAACAGTACATCGGAGAGGGCACCGACCGCTCCTATATCGTCCAGGATCTGGTCGAAGCCTGCAGCAAGCGGTTCGGCGACCGCCTGCTCTTCGTGGGCACCGGACAGACGGCGTTGTCGGGCACCGCGGCGCTGCAGCGTCTCCAGGGCCGTTTCAGGATCAACGTGGAGTTGTCCGACCAGGACGTGGAGACCGTGATCCGGCGGGTCGTCCTGGCGAAACGTCAGGACCGTGTCAACAACATCGAGGCTGCCATGGAAGCGAGCGCCGGAGAGATCGACCGTCACCTCGTGGGCAGCCGCATCAGCCCCCGCGGCGAGGACAAGCAGGTCCTGGTGGAAGATTACCCGTTGCTTCCCGTTCGCCGGCGCTTCTGGGAACACACCCTGCGCGCCGTCGACCGCGCGGGGATGGCGGGTCAGTTGCGCACGCAGCTGCACATCGTCTACGAAGCCATCCGCCGCACGGCCGATAAACCGCTCGGTACGGTGGTGTCGGCGAACTTCCTGTTCGAGGAGCTGGAGACCAACCTGCTGAACTCCGGCATGCTGCTGCGCGAGCTTCACGAGACCATCGTCAAGCTGCGGGACGGCACCTCCGATGGCGAGCTCAAGTCCCGGCTCTGCGCCCTGGTGTTCCTGATCCGCAGGCTCCCGCGCGAAGCCGGCGCCGACATCGGAGTGCGTGCCACTGCCGAGGCGCTGGCGGATCTGTTGGTGGAGGACCTGGCCAGGGACGGGGCCGCCCTGCGCGGACGGCTCCCGGCGCTCCTCCAGGAGCTAGTGGAAGCGGGCACGCTGATGAAGCTCGAGGACGAGTACAGCCTGCAGACACGGGAGAGCAGCGAATGGGAAGCCGAGTTCCGCAACAGGCAGAGCCGGCTTGCCAACGATCTGGCGAGCATGAGCAGCAGGCGCAGCCAGCTCCTCGGCTCCGCGGTGCAGGATGCCGTGAAGTCCGTGCGGCTGCCTCACGGAAGGTCCAAGGAGCCTCGGAAGCTCTCGCTGCACTTCGGTGCCGAGCCCCCGCCGGAAGGCGCCCTCGACATCCCGGTGTGGATACGGGATGGATGGGGAGCCGATGAGAGCAGCGTGATCGCCGACGCGCGCGCGGCCGGACCTGACAGCCCCGTGCTCCACGTTTTCGTGCCCAGGACCCGCGCCGATGAACTCGCCCGCCGCATCGCCGAAAGCAGTGCCGCAAGGGAGACGCTTGATTTCAAGGGCGTGCCTGCAGGGGACGAAGGCACCGAGGCGCGCCAGGGAATGGAGACCCGCCACGCCCAGGCGGAGAACGCGCAGAAGGCGCTGGTGGCCGAAATCATCAACGGCGCAAAAGTTTTCCAGGGCGGAGGTAATGAACGATTGGAGTTGAGCCTGTCTGAGAAAACAACGGAAGCTGCGAATGCCTCCCTTGACCGGCTTTTCCACCGCTTCGGGGACGCCGACGACCACCGGTGGCCGAACGTGATCGAGCGCGCCCGCCGGGGCGCGGAGCACCCGCTGGAAGCCCTGGAATACAGCGGCAAGACCGAGGAGCACCCGGTGTGCTCAGGCGTGATGGAGTCGGTGGGTTCCGGAAAAAAGGGAAAGGAGGTCCGTTCGCACTTCTCCGGTCCGCCCTTTGGCTGGCCGCGCGACGCCATCGACGCCGCCCTCATCAGCCTCTTTGAAACCGGGCACTTGCGGGCATCCGCGAACGGCGTGGCGCTGAAGTCACGGGGCCTCGATCAGGGGAAAGTGGCGAACACCGACTTCCGGATCGAGAGCGCTACCATCGATACCCGGCAGCGCCTGAAGCTGCGCAGTCTCTTCCAGACAGCGGAAATCGAGTGCAAGCCGAACGAGGAGTCCGAGGCCGCAGGCCGGTTGTTGCAAAAGCTGGAGGAGCTTGCCCGGAACGCGGGCGGTGATGCCCCGCTGCCAGAGCGCCCGGATACCCGCCATCTGTCGGACCTTCAGTCGCTTGCCGGCAACGAGCAGCTCCTGGCCGTTCTGGGCCAGCACGACCAGCTCGCGGCTAACTTCAAGGACTGGACCAAGGCAGGCAGGGTAAGAAGCGAGCGTCTTCCAGGGTTCGAACGCTTGCGAGCCCTTGCCCGCCACGCCGAAGGTCTGGACCCAGCGAAGGAGGCGAAGCTCCAGATCGAAGCGATCGTCGCTGACCGGCGCCTGCTCGACGCATCGGACCCGGTGCCCGGGCTCGCGGCGAATCTGACAAATGCGCTGCGGACTGAGCTAGCAGAATCTCAGAAGCGTTACGCCGAGACATATGAAGTGGAGCAGAAACGCCTGAAAGAGACGGAGAGCTGGGGCCGGATCGAGCCGAAATATCGCGAAGAGATCTTCGCGCGACTGCACATTTCGAAGGCATCGACAGGCGCGACCGGAAGCGAGCAGGAAGTGCTGGAGTCTCTCGGACGCATTTCCCTCGACGGCTGGCGGACGCGCACGGCGGCCCTCCCGCACTTGTTCGCGGAAGCCCGGGCAGAAGCGGACAAGCTCGTCGAGCCGGAGATCCGTCACGTGAAACTGGAGAGCCCAACCCTGCGCACGGCGGAGGAGGTCAACGCATGGGTCAGGAAGACGGAGCAGGATCTGCTGCAGGAAGTGAAGCAAGGGCCCATTGTAATCAGTTGAGGCGAGCACTTGGATGCGCACGTTACAGAACGTCACCCCCACGCCCGAGCCACGACAGCGGTGAGCCGCGTCCCCGACCAGCCGCGAGATGTGGCAACCAAGGTCGCCGGCCGAGACGGCCAAATCCGGCGATCATCGTTGTGGGCCGCGTACGGCGATGCCCTGGGGTGGATCAGTGAAATGACCAACGAGGCCGGACTCAGAAGACGAACCGGCGGCGCGCCCCTATGCAAGCCTGTCGCATGGAAGCGGCGGATCGGCGGTCGCGCAGGCATCACGGCTTCGCTTCCCGTGGGCTGCTATTCCGACGACACCCAATTGCGTCTTGCCACAGGTCGGGCCATTCGTCCCGACGGTTTCGACGTCGAGGCATTCGCCAAGGTCGAACTTCCGGTATGGCTTGGCTATGCGCTTGGTGCAGGAAAGTCCACCAGCGCCGCAGCGCTCAACCTGACCAAACCCAGGACATCGTGGTTTGCCAACAGTTTCAAAGGTTGGACCGAGTCGGGCGGCAACGGCGCGGCGATGCGGATTCAACCGCATGTGTGGGCGGCGCGCTCGCTCGAGGCGGAGGAATTCCTTCCGGACGTGGTCCGCAACACGGTCTGTACCCACTCCCATCCGACCGGGCTGTTAGGTGCGGTTCTTCACGCCTTGTCGCTCGCGCATACCATGGCCACCGGGCGCCATCCGTCGCCGGAAGACCTGCTGGCGGTCACTGAAGTTGCCGCGAACCTGCCTGACATCATGCAGAGCGACATTGAGACTGGAAGCTATTGGCGAACCGCCTTCGAGCGGGAGTCGGGTGCCTTCGATGAGGCGTGGTCCAAGGCGATTGTCGAGTGCAGGGAGGCAATTCAAGTTGCAGGCATGAACCCTGCGAGCGCCGACCCTTCCTCCTACTCCCTGATCATTGATCGCCTGGGGCTCCGCAAGCCGGAACGGCGAGGTAGCGGCATGCTCACGGCAGTTGCGGCGGTGGGTTTGACATGGTGTGAAACGCGGCCGGAGGAAGCCCTGCGCGTGGCCGCTAACGCAATTGGTACGGATACCGACACCATTGCGACAATGGCGGGCGCGATCCTTGGTGTAACCTCGGAATCGGATCCACCAATCGAGGTCCTCGATGCCGATCTGTTTCGATCCGAGGCGGACCGGTTGGCGAAGATCGCGGAGGGCGGCCAACCAAAGGGGCATCGGTATCCGGACCTGCTGCACTGGTCGGCACCGAATGCACGCGCCGACGCATTGACTTGCACCAAGGATGGAGCACTGCACGTCCGGGGCTTGGGTGGCGCCAAAGGGATGAGTGAACCAATTGGGCCTCCGAGCGGCGGTTTCAAATGGCAGTGGATCAGGCTGGAAACGGGGCAGACGTTGCTGATCAAACGTCGCGGAAGTCTCGAGGTCCATCCCACGGAAATCGACGCAGGTCCGGAAACACAGTCCACGGCGCATGCGTCGTCTGTGGCCCGCGATCCTCAACCGGGAGAAACAAGCGGCCAAAAAACGGACAGCAACCGTATGCCGAATCAAACGGTTTCGCAGCCGTTGCCGGAGACACCATCAGGGTCAAAACCGCTGGACCTGCAAAGTGCGGTGAATTACGTGGCAATGCACAAGGACAATGACAAAGAAATAGGAAGGGCGCTACGAAAAGTCGCGAACGAAGGGACCCCGGAAGAAATCGCAGGATTTACGGCAGCGCTGATCGCGCTGATTCGGCAGCCCGGGTGAGCACGGTGATCACTTCCCCGGTTGCAACGCGGACCGTTCTGATTGGTTGAGGTAGCAAGCACGATGTTCATGCACCGAATCAAGCTCAAGAACATACTCTCGTTTGGCCCGAACGAGCAGGAACTGGATCTCGGGCCGCTCAACGTGCTGATCGGTCCGAACGGGTCCGGCAAATCGAATCTCATAGAGGCAATTGGGCTGTTGAAAGCCGCGCCGAAGGAGTTGACGACGCCCATCATTGACGGCGGCGGTGTCGGCGATTGGATATGGAAAGGGGAACCCCAGGCACGGTCTGCTCACGTCGAGGCGGTTCTGGACAACCCGAATGGCAATCAGGCCCTGCGCCACCGCCTCACCTTTACGGAGAAGGGGCAACGTTTCGAGTTGACTGACGAACAGATAGAAACCGAGAGAGCATATCCCGGCCACGACAAGCCCTGTATCTACTTCGAGCGGCACGGTGGCCACGCGGTCCTGAATTGCAAGGACGGAATCCAGAGACAGTTGCGCACCGGCGACCTCAACCCCCAGCAGTCCGTGCTTGCCCAGCGCCGGGATCCCGATTTTTACCCGGAACTTACTCGGCTCGGGGACATGTACTCCCGCATACGGCTGTATCGTGAATGGTCCTTCGGCCGGAACACGCCGCCGCAACGGCCCCAGGACGCCGCCCTGCCTAACGATTTCCTGATGGAGGGCGGCCATAACCTCGGCTTGGTCTTGAACCGTCTGAGACGAGAACCAAAGGCCAGGGGAGAGTTCCTGCATGCCTTGCGGGATCTCTACGAAGACATCGTGGACTTCGACGTGATCATAGAGGGCGGCACCGTCCAGGTGATTCTCCAGGAGGGCAACATCATCGTTCCCCCCATGCGGCTATCGGACAGTACCATCCGCTACCTCTGCCTGCTCGCCATTCTCTGCCACCCGAACCCGCCGCCGCTCGTTTGTATCGAGCAACCGGAACTGGGTCTCCATCCCGACATCCTTCCGGGCCTCGCCGACATCCTGCGCGAGACATCGGAGCGGTGCCAGTTGATCGTCACCACCCATTCGGAAATAATCGTCGATGCGCTCAGAGAGATGCCCGAAAGCATCGTCGTATGCAAAAAACGTGAAGGACAAACTGGGTTGAAACGCCTTGATAAAGAGGAGCTCGCCTGCTGGCTTGAGCGATACAGTCTCGGGGAACTTTGGATGAGGGGCGGGTTGGAAGGTGACCGCCACCTCCCCGCATGCAAAGCGGCTGATTGACACTCTGCGGGACAAAGCATCGGCCCTATGACTGGAAACTAAGCGGAAACAGATTAAGGGATAGGGCGATTTCCAAAGGACTTATTTCGAAAGGCTTTGAGGCAAAGGAGGCGATGCAATGGACAGAAATAAAGACCTTGAGAAAGCAATCAAACAGCGAGATCTCGAGAGCGTCTCAGCCCTGATGTTTGAAGGGAATCCGCCTGTAGTCCGTCATGGTTTCCGGACTGAGTCAGACCTTTGGGACTACAAAGCCGATTGCCCGCATCGTGGGAAGCATAATCACAACGCGTGGGCGGAGGTGGCCGTGGACGTACTGGCCTTCCACAACAAGCAAGGTGGTGTTTTAATTTTCGGGGTAAGCGATACTGATTTCACCTTCCATGGTTGCAGTAGGCGGCTGGATAGCAAGCTGGTCAATGATCAACTGCGTCGGTTCCTCGGCGATCGAGTCTGGGTCGAATACCACCGCCACTTCATCCAAGCAGATCAAAGATACCTCGGTCTCGCGGTGATACCTCCAAGGGGGCCCGTTCTTGTAAGATTCTCTGGTGACGCCCCAGAGACCGATGGCAAGTGCCGCTTCCGGAAGGGGTATTCGGCAATCAGGGACGGGGACGAGAGCAAAGTCCTCGACCCGCAAGAAACAGCTGAGAGTTCAAGGAATCTATCTGCACCCACTCTCGGACGAGTCTATGAGGTTGATGTTCCGTTCTTTCGCATCCTTGCACCAGAGTACAAGGTTTTTGTAGAGAGAAAAGAACCCTGCCGAGCCGTCATGACGGCGCTCTCAGATCCCCGAACCGCGGTGACCGCGATTGTTGGCATTGGAGGTGCTGGGAAAACTGCTCTCGCCACTTGGGCGGTCATGCGGGCGTACAGCAAGAATCAATTTGATTTCATCATATCGGTCACTGCCAAGGATCGCGAGCTGACATCATCGGGGATACGAGCCTTGAGCCAGGGCATCACAAGCTTCGAAGGACTCCTACAGGCCATCAGTGAGGTTCTCGACTTGCCAGAATTAAAGACGGCTAATTCAAGCGAAAAGGAAGTACTTGCCCGTGAAGTTCTCACGAACAGCAATGGCCTTCTCTACGTCGACAATCTCGAAACGGTCGACGATCCGCGACTCGTGCGGTTTCTCGACAATCTACCCGTTGGCGTAAGGGCGATCACGACTTCAAGGCGCAGTACAATACGAGTGTCTGTCCATCCCGTTGATTTGGGACCCTTGACCGACAAGGAGGCGCGCACCTTCATAAAATCTCTCGCCAATGAGAATGGACTCAGCTACATCGGTGAACTGTCTAATTCGGAAGCAGAGGTGATCGGAAGTGCCTGCGATGGAATTCCCTTAGCGATTCGCTGGTCTCTCACTCATTTCAAGTCGGCCGCGGACGCGGTGCGTCAATCTGACGAAATCACTCAAAGACTTAGACGTCCTAAAGGAGAGGAGTTGCTTGAATTCTGCTTCAGGCGAGTATTTGATGACATGTCAGGCTACGAGAGACGAATTCTACAAGTGCTTTCTCTCTTTCAGCGGCCAATTTCGGCAGAGGCACTTCAGATCGGCTGCTCCTATCCTCATCATACCGTCATGGATGCAACTGAAGACCTTATATCAGACGCCCTGATACAGCGGCTTTTCGACCCCGATTTCAATGATTACTGTTACACCTTACTCCCTATTGTTCGATCATTCGCATATTCCGAAGTCATCAAAGAGAGGGAACTCGAACCACAGATTCGCCGCAAGCTGTCTGATTGGTATGAAGCAACGGATATAAGGAATCCTCAGGAACGTCAGGTTGTTCGAGAGATTCGGCACGGACGCGGCTCTAGTGAGGAGTCGCTCGTAGATCTCGCGAAGGCGGCAAGACATCGAGGGGACTTTGATGCGGCCGATCGGATGTTCGAGCAGGCTTTGCAAAGGAACCCGAGAAGCTGGAGAGCTGCGCGCGAGTTTGGCGAATTCGAACGACATGAGAGGAACAACAAAGCAAGCGCATTGATCCTCTATGAGCGTGCTTTTGCTAATGCTCCTAGCCGAGGCCATGAACGAGCCCTCATCTGCCGGGAATTTGGCATGCTTCTGCGGGACTCTGGCGAGCCCGATGCGACTGATCGAGCCATCGAAAAGTTCGAGCAAGCGCGCGAAGAGGAACCCAATGACCCAATATGTTGCGTTGCACTTGCCCGTGCTCTAGAAAGAAAGGGTTCGTATCAGCGCATAATTGAAATTTTAGCACCGTTGGAAACTCACTCGTCTTCAGAGACACGCCGCCGAGTCCATCCCTTACTGCTAAAGGCGTTCGATCGATGCGGTAGAATCGTTGATGCTGCCCGTCTCAGATCTATCCTGAAAGAAGAGGCTTAGCACGCCCATTGATGCTGAGTCCGTGCAATGGCTCGACGGTGTCCTGTTTAGCAGCCTCGGGACTATCAACGAAGGAAGAAGCCATGAAGACATGAAGCCATATCACTTGTTCATCAGCCATTCGTGGAGTTATTCGGATGCATACGACGACAAGCTCGTCAATCTCCTGCGAGCGAAGAGCTACTTCAAGTTTGCCGACTACTCGGTACCCCGAGATGATCCAATTTATCATGCAGGAACAGATGCGAAGTTGCGGGAGGCGATTCGAGCAAAAATGGCCTTCGGCAGCGTTGTGCTCATTATGGCCGGAGTCTATGCTACGTACAGTAAGTGGATAGACAAGGAAATAGACTTGGCAGTGGAGTCGTTCGATCCATCAAAGCCGATAGTCGCAGTCGAACCATGGGGAAGCGAGAAAATCTCTGTGCGTGTTAAACAAGCGGCTGACAGCATCGTCGGATGGAACACCGACAGCATCGTAGGCCCTATCAGGGAGCTGGCGTGATGACGAACCCAAGACAAACAGAGCTTCTGGAGATATACAAGCTCCACGCCGAACTCGCCGATAAAGTGAGTCAACGGCGGGAAGGAGCGAATCGCTTGTACGTCAGCCTGCTCGTCGGCCTGATGGTGTTTCTCGGCGCTTTGCTCAGGTTCGGGGTGGGTTGCGTCCCCGTGGGGATCATTCTGTTCACAGCCGGAGCCATCGGTTCGTTGCTGTCCGTCTCCTGGTATATCGTGATCCGTTCCTACCGGCAGCTCAATTCAGGGAAGTTCAAGGCCCTGCACGAACTCGAAGAGAAGCTGGCTTACCCTTTCTTCAAGCGCGAATGGGAACTGCTTGCCGAGGGCAAGGAACGAAGCCGCTATTGGAAGCTGACGAACGTCGAGGTCGGCCTGCCATGCATCTTTTTCCTGCTCTTTTTTGGTCTTGCCGCCTACGCCTTCTTTCGGTGAGAAAGCACCTGGGCGATCCTGACCTCTGTCCACGTAACGCTATTCAATGAAGACGCTGGCCCCAAACCTGCGGAAACAACTTGAGCGGACGATCGCGGATGCACGAGACGTCGCGGAAACCGGCGCCCGCGTGGCGCTGGAAACGCTCGCCGTGCACTACCGCGAACCGTACGATCACATGAGCCCCGGCCAGCGCGCGCTGCGCCAGCGGCTGCGCGCCCGCGCCCGGCAACTCGGCGACTCCCGGGACCCGCAGTCCAGAAGTCATGAGATCGGGCACCTGGTGCACGAATGCGCGTACGAGCACTGGCACGGTATGCTGTTCTCCCGTTTCCTCGCGGAGAACCAACTGCTTATCGAGCCGGAATTGGGCGTCGCCGTAACCCTGGAAGAATGCGAGGAACTAGGCAAGGAGGAGGGTGCCGACAAGTGGACGATGGCCGCGCGCTTCGCCCATGGCATGCTGCCCCAGGTATTTCGGCCAGATCACCCGGCCTTCGAGGTCAGCATGGCGCGGGAACACCGGCTGAAGCTGGAAGGGCTTGTCGAGGGTCTACCGCACGAGGTCTTCACGGCGACCGATTCCCTGGGCTGGGTCTACCAGTTCTGGCAGTCTAGGAAGAAGGCCGAGGTCAATCGTTCCGAGGTCAAGGTTGGCGCCGACGAGTTGCCTGCGGTAACGCAGCTCTTCACCGAGCCTTACATGGTGAGTTTCCTGCTCGACAACACCCTGGGAGCGTGGTGGGCGTCACGCCTCCTGAGCGAAGCCGATCTGCGGGAAGCTGACACCGAAGCCGCTCTGCGCCGGAAGGCGGCGGTCCCCGGCGCGCCCCTCGATTTCCTGCACTTCGTGCGAAGTGAGGACACTGCGGAGCAGGAAAGTTGGCGCCCTGCCGCCGGTGCCTTCGACAGCTGGCCGAAGCACCTCGCAGAACTGAAGATCCTCGACCCCTGCTGCGGCTCGGGTCACTTCCTGGTCGCCGCCCTTTCCATGCTGGTTCCCATGCGCGTGGAGCGGGAAGGGCTTTCCGTACGCGACGCCGTCGACGGGGTGTTGGGGGGGAACTTGCACGGGCTCGAGCTCGACCCCCGTTGCGTCGAGCTTGCGGCCTTCGCCCTCGCTCTCGCCGCCTGGACGTACCCCGAAGCGGGCGGGTACCGCCCTCTGCCCGAGCTGCACCTCGCCTGCTCCGGCCTCGCCCCCAACGCGACGAAGGAACAGTGGATCGAGTTGGCGCAGCAGGCCGCAGACGCCGGAGGGATGCCGGCCGATCGCAACCTCTTCGGGGTCGATGACAACCTGTTATCGACGCAGGTCCGCAACAGCCTGGAAGAGCTCCACGATCTCTTCGGGAAGGCGCCGGAGCGCGGCTCCCTCATCGATCCACGTGAGCTGAAGGGGGATCTCTTTCAGCACGACTACGAGTCGGTGCGGTCGCTTTTCGCCTCGGTGCTCGAACAGGAGCTGACCACCGACGAGCAGGCGGAACGGGCCGTGGCCGCGCAGGGGATGGCGCGGGCGGCGGAGTTGCTGGCAGGAAGCTATCACCTCGTGATCACCAACGTGCCCTATCTCGCCCGCGGCAAGCAGGGCAAGGCCCTGCGCGACTTCTGCCAAGCGAAATACCCCGCCGCCAAGAACGACTTGGCCACCGTGTTCCTGCAGCGTTGCCTGAAGCTGTGTGCCGAGGGCGGGACCGCCAGCCTCGTGCTGCCGCAGAACTGGCTGTCCCTCAAGAGCTACAAGAAACTCCGGGAGAGACTGCTGAAGACGGAGACTTGGCATCTGCTCGCCTGGTTGGGCCCGGGTGCGTTCGAAACCATCAGCGGCGAGGTCGTCAAGGCGGTCCTGCTCACTCTGAGCCGAGACAATCCCCGCCAGCATAAGGGCAAGCGGTTCAGCGAAAAGACACGAGCCGGCATGATGTATGGCTTGGACGTTTCCGACTATCGCACCCCTGCCGAGAAGGCTGAGCGGTTAGCGCAGTCGGCCATCCAAGGTGTCGAGCAGGCCCGGCAGTTAAAGAACCCAGATGCGCGAGTCACATTGGATCAGGCAGCGGATACCAGTCTCCTCGATGAATACACATCCTCCTATCAGGGAATCACAACGGGAGACAACCCGCGCTTCATATTTGCGTTTTGGGAAACGCATGGGATTTACGGTGCGTGGAAGACATTTCAGTCGACCGGTGATGAAACAGGGCACTTCGGTGGTCGGCATCAAGTATTCCTTTGGGAAGATGGAAAGGGATATCTCGGATCATCTGGAGCCGCACGAATCCAAGGACAAGCTGCTTGGGAGAAACTTGGCGTAGCCGTACGACAAATGGTAGAACTTCCCGCCACCTTGAACATGGGAAGTCCCTGGGATATGAACTGCGCAACGGTTGTTCCAAAGGATCCAGTACACCTTCCTGCCATCTGGTGCTTTTGCTCTTCCCCCGAGTACCACAAGGCGGTTCGTCGCATCGACCAGACACTCAAGGTCACCAACGCCACGCTAGCCAAAGTCCCCTTCGACCTCGACCACTGGACCAAGATCGCAACCGAACGATACCCCAACGGCCTTCCCTTACCATACTCCGATGATCCCACCCAGTGGATCTTCCACGGCCACCCCTGCGGCTCGGTCGTCTGGGACGAAACCAGCAAATGGACCGCTCACGGTCCTCACCGCACCGATCCCACTGTGTTACAGGTCGCCGTCGCCCGCCTGCTCGGCTACCGCTGGCCCGCGGAGCAGGATGCTGGCATGGAGCTCGCCGACGAGCAGCGCGAATGGGTGGCACGTTGCAAGGAACTGCTTTCCCACGCCGACGAGGACGGCATCGTCTGCATCCCTTCCGTACGTGGCGAGCCGCCCGCGGGAGACCGGCTCCTCCGACTGCTGGCATCCTCCTTCCGCGACGAATGGAACGACGGTGTGCTCAGCAAGCTTCTTGCCGAGGCAGGCAGCGCGACTCTCGATGACTGGCTGCGCCATGGTTTCTTCGACGAACACTGCAAGCTGTTTCACCACCGCCCCTTCGTCTGGCACATCCATGACGGCCGTCGCGACGGCTTCCAAGCCCTGGTCAATTACCACAAGCTGGCCGAAGGCGGTGGCAAGGGCCGCCAGCTTCTCGAATCCCTGACCTACAGCTATCTCGGCGACTGGATTACCCGCCAGCAGGACGGCGTGAAACGCGGCGAAGGCGGCGCGGACGACCGTCTCCTCGCGGCCCTTGAGCTGCAGAAGCGCCTTTCCGCCATCCTCGAAGGTGAACCGCCCTTCGACATATTCGTCCGCTGGAAGCCCCTCAAGGAGCAGCCCGTCGGCTGGGAGCCGGACATCAACGACGGCGTGCGCCTGAACATCCGCCCCTTCATGGCGGAGGACATCCCCGGCGGGAAGAAGGGCGCGGGTATCCTGCGCTCCAAGCCGAACATTCACTGGCGCAAGGACCGCGGCAAGGAGCCCCTGACCCGCGGCAAACGGTCGAAGCCTCCGTGGCTTGAAGACGACGACTGGGACCCCGAAGACAACAAGGAACTGCGTCCAAGGGAGGAATTCCCCTGGTTCTGGCGCAACGGCGAGTTCACCGGCGACCGGGTCAACGACCTGCATCTGACCATGGCGCACAAGCAGCGCGCCAGAGACGAAGCGGACCCGTGTCTCTGAGGACCTTCAGCGTCTTGATCGAGGCGCGGCCCCCCCGGTACCCTTGGGGAGTCCTCAACATGAGGGTCGACTCTCCCGGATCCTGCGTGATCCGAAACGAGGTAGCACCAGGATGCTGAAATCCCTCGCGCTGCGTGGATTCCGCGCCTTCGAATCCTACGAGTTGGCCGAACTAACAACCGTGAACCTTCTCGTCGGCAAGAACAACTGCGGCAAGACGTCCCTTCTCGAAGCGGTCGAGCTCCTCGTTTCCAACGGCCACCTTTCTGTTTTCTCCGAGGTCGCCCAGCGCCATGACGAAGGGATCTCCTATCGGCGACGGCATGAAGTGAACGCCTCCCACTTGTTCTTCGGCCACACTTGCGAACCCGGCGCCTCTTTCAAGTTGTCTTCCCACGACGATCGCGAATTGTCGGCGACGATACTGTCCGTCGATGAAGTGGGAGAAGACGCCGATCTATGGGAGACCGGAAGGAATCGTGTGCGGCGGCGGGAACTCGATGAGGACGAGGAGATCGTACCCGCGTTCGGCCTGCGCATTGCGCTCGGCGCAGCGGAAGAGGCAGTCGCTCTACCGATGGCCGAAGACGGGACGATCCTGCATGACTTCTGGCGGCGGCCATCTTTGCGCAATGGCCTCTCCCCGTCCCCGGTTCGCTTTCTCGGGCTGGAATCCTTTGCATCCGAGCGTATGGGAGACGCATGGGACAGAGTTCTTGCTGACGGCCTTGAGAGTGAAATCGCAGAAGACATGCGGCTTCTCGTGCCCGAAATCGACTCGATTCACTTTCTGACTGGCAGACCCGGCCCCGGGGGGATCCTGGTCGGCCTTCGAGACCGAGGACGCCGGATGCCGATCGGCAATTACGGAAATGGCCTGCGCCGCCTGCTGGCTTTGCGCCTGGCCCTCGTCTCCGCCACGGACGGATACCTGCTGATCGACGAGATCGACTCCGGCCTGCACTGGACCGTCCTCGAGGATGTATGGCGGCTCCTCGTCGAGGTAGCGGACAGATGCAACGTGCAGATATTCGCAACGACGCACAGCCATGACTGCATTCGCGGGCTCGGAACACTGGTCAGGTCTCGACCCGGCCTTGCGGAGAAGGTCTCCCTGCAAAAGGTGCATGCTGACCTCGATCATGCCGTGCCTCTACGGGGCGAGCAGATCGGGATCGCCGTGGAGCAGGAAATCGAGGTTCGCTGATGTCTCAGCCGGAAACCTCCATTCTGTGGGTGGAGGGCAAGGACGACCTGCACGCAATCGGACATCTGCTGTCGAGAAGCGGCGACCACGTGACGCGAGAGCCGCAGGAAGTCATCAACGAACGCAAGCAAGTCTACCGCCGGGTCGGTTACGAGCAGCGCTTCCGCTCGGACGCCACCCTGGACGACCTCGATCTGGAGCTTGCCCGGGAATTCCTGGCCCGGACCCCTGTCGGAGCGCGCCCGGTCACGGAAGCACTCAGCTACTACGGCCTGATCGAGCAGTCCGCACAGGAGTGGCGAGTCACGAATGCCGCGCTCCTGCTGTTCGCCAGGGCGCCCGCGCTCCGGTGGCATCCGCGCGCCGGACTGCGGCTGTTTCGGGTCGCCGGGACGAGCCGCCAGCATGGCCGGCGAAGAAACGTGACGCAGGTCGGCCGCGCCGACCCGCCGCTCGCGAAGGCGATTGCCGAAGCCCACCGGCTCGCCGGCCAGCAAGTCCGCCGCTCCGAAAAGCTCAACGGCCTCTATTTCGAAGAGGTCCCGGAATATCCCGACTTCGCCTGGCAGGAGGCGATCGTCAACGCCTTCGCTCACCGGGACTACGAGTACCAGGGGCGCGAAGTGGAAGCCTGGTTCTATGAAGACCGGATGGAGGTATCGAGCCCCGGAGACCTCCTTCCCCCGGTGACCCTCGCCAGGCTTCGAGAGCGCCTTCCTGCCCACGCCACCCGCAATCCGCTCATCGTGCGGGTGCTGGCCGATGCCGGAGTCATGCGCGACGGAGAGGGCGTCGCGCGGATCTTCGAAGAGATGGAGGAGAGCTTTCTGCGGGAACCGGAGGTCGAGATGGAGGACGGCGTGTTCTCCGTCCGTCTCTACAACGAGCCGGTGGCTGGGCCGCTGGATGCAATCCCCGGGACCGCCGAATTCGCCAGCTCCCGTCTTGCCGGCCTGCGCGAGCATTTCCTCCGGCACCCGAGCCTGAGCAACGCCGACTACCGCAGGATCTTCGCGGTCAGCCGCTATACCGCCGCCCGCGAGCTGCGGCGACTCGTCGAGAGCGGTCTCCTGCGTATGGAGGGAAAGGGCAGGGGTGTCCGCTATCTCCCCGAGCCGTCCCTGGACGTGCCCGGGAATCGTGCGAAATGAGCGCGGAATCGTGCGCACAATTGCCGCTCTCGCTCGGCACCCCCTGGGTTTTGGCGAGACGGCGAGAGTTCACCGATGAGCGCGTGAAAGTGGTGTACATGACTTCAGCCGGGAAGCAATCGCCCCGAGAACAGCCGGAGAGAAGGCAGCCATGACAATCAGAACAGGACAGGAGTGGATCTACCCTGGGGCACGGTGGTGGAAGTTCGATTTCCACACCCATACGCCCGCATCTGCGGACTATGGCAAGGGAAAGGACCAGGATTCCTTACGGGAAATCACACCGGAGGACTGGCTGCTTGGCTTCATGCGGGCTGGAGTGGATTGCGTGGCGGTTACGGACCATAACTCCGGCGAGTGGATCGACAAGCTGAAAGAGGCGCTGAAGGGACTCCAGGACCACCCCGACTATTGTCCGCTGCGTCTCTTCCCCGGCGTCGAGATCACCGCCAACGCCGGCATTCACCTGCTCGCCCTCTTCGATACGGCGAAGGGATCCGCAGACATCAACGGGCTCCTCGGAGCGGTCCGATACAAGGGTGTGCGCGGGCAAGGCGACCGGGCCGCCGATGCGTCGGTCATTGAAGTAGTGAAGGCCATCGCGGAGAACGGAGCCATCGCGATTCCCGCACATGTAGACGGCCCCTCAGGGGCCTGGGGGTTGCCCGGAAGCAGCCTCGGCCCCCTGCTCGATTGCTCCGACCTGTTTGCCATGGAGGTGGTCGATCCGGCGTCGGACCCGCACGAACTCTACCGGCAGCGCAAGCTCGCATGGGCCGAGGTGCTCGGATCGGATTCTCATCACCCGGCTCTTGCGTCGGGAGAGCGGACCCCCGGCTCGCACTCCACTTGGGTGAAGATGTCCGTACCCTCCTTGGAAGGACTGCGTCTGGCTCTGCTCGACGGACCCGGCTTTTCCATCCGGCGCAGCGACGATCCTGACCCCTTCGATCCGAACAGGCTGCCGACCCATTACATCGAATCCATCGAGATCAGCGATGCCCGCTTCATGGGGCGCGGCGAACCCGCCCGGATCGAGTTCAGCCCCTGGCTCAACGCCTTGGTCGGCGGGCGCGGAACCGGAAAGTCCACGGTGGTCCATGCTCTCAGGCTCGCATCGAGGCGCCACACGGACTTGACCCGTCTCGACACCCACAGTCCGGTGCGGCGGACCTTCGAGCGTTTCGACCGCCTGCCTTCGCATCGGAGTGAGGACGGCGGCCTGCGGGCCTCGACCGCGATCACGTGGACTGTGGTCCGGGACGAAGTGCGGCATCGCGTCCATTGGCGCCAGGAGGCCAAGGGTGTTGTCGTGGAGGAGGAGGCCGGCGCTGCCTGGCAGGAGTCGCCGGTACAGAGCGTAAACAGCCAACGCTTCCCCTTGCGCATCTTCAACCAGGGGCAGATCGCCGAACTGGCCGGCGACAACCAGCAGGCGCTGCTCGACGTGATCGACGATGCCGCAGATACGGACGGGCCGAAGCGGAAGCTTGCCGAAGCCGTCAACGCCTTCCAGACGCTGCGGGCGCGGGTGCGGGAACTCGAGACGCAGTTGCAGGCCCGGGACGGTCTGGAGGTGGAACGGCAGGACACCCACCGCAAGCTCAGCCGCTTCGAGGAGGCAGGCCATCAGGCCGTTCTTGCGACCTACCAGCGCCGGCGCAGACAGCGCCGTGAGCTCGAGCGGCAGTTCGAGACGGCCGAGGAGATCGCCGGGCGAATCGAAGCCCGCGCCGAGGAATTGCTGCCCGAGGATCTGCCGGCAGGGACCTTCGACGACTCACCGGAGGATGCGGCCGCCGCGGCGATCATTGCTGACCTGGCCTCTTCGGTCGAAGCCGCCCGCCAGGACTTGCCCAGGGCGGCCGCGCGTCTGAGTGAGGCGCTGGCTGCGCAGCGCCGGGCACTCGCAGACAGCACCTGGACGGCCGCGGCCCGGCAGGCCGAGGACGACTACGACGCGCTCGTTCGCGACCTTCAGGCCGAGGGCGTCGCAGATCCGAGCGAATACGGCCGCCTGACCCAGGATCGCCAGCGGCTCGACGGGGAACTGGCCGATCTGGACTCCTTGGCGGAAGAGCGTGATCGGCTGGCCGCGCATGCTCGCGAGAGCCTGGATCGCGTCCTCGACTGCCGCCGCGCCGTGACTGCCGCACGCGCGGCGTTTCTCGCCCAAGCTCTTACCGGGAACCGCTTCGTGCGCATCTCGATACGGCCATATGGCGACGAGGCCCGCGTCGTTGAGCGCTCCATGCGGGAGGTCCTCAACGTGACCGGCAACCGCTTCCAAAGTGACATCCTTACGGACGATGGGGGCAGTCCCAGGGGGAATGTCGTGGACTTGCTGGCGGACCTTCCAGAGTCCGCCGACGAGCACGGTCGGGAGATGGAACAGCGCATCGCGCAATGGAAGGAACGTGTCCAGACGGCAAGCGCGGGAGGTAACGGCCGTTTCGGGGGTGCCTTCAGCAATTACCTCGAGCGCGAGACCGAACGCTCGCCCGCCCTGCTGGACGGCCTGCTCGCGTGGTTCCCTGAAGACGCCTTGCGGGTGGAGTACAGCCCCAAGGGCGACGGCACCGGCTTTCGCCCCATCGGCCAGGCTTCCGCCGGGCAACGAGCAGCCGCCATGCTCGCCTTCCTGCTTGCCCACGGCGACGAGCCGCTGGTGTTGGACCAGCCCGAAGACGACCTCGACAACCACCTGATCTACGACCTGGTGGTGCGGCAGATGCGGGAGAACAAGCGCCGCCGACAGATCGTCGTGGTCACCCACAATCCCAACATCGTCGTCAACGGCGACGCCGAAATGCTGCACGCCCTCGACTTCTGCAACGGCCAGTGTGTGGTCACGCAACGTGGTTCGTTGCAGGAGTCGGCCATGCGCGAGGAAGTCTGCCGCATCATGGAAGGAGGGCGGGAGGCTTTCGAGCGTCGCTACCGCCGCCTCGGACAGGAGCGGGCCGATGTTCGATAGCAAGCGCGAACTTCTCGACAAGATCCGCCTGGGCGAGGACTCCTATCTGGAGTTGAAGGAAGTGCGCTTGGCAGGCAGACAGGTCAAGGAGCCGCGTCGCGACTCCCTCGCGGACGAAATCGCTGCTTTTGCCAACAGCCACGGCGGCGTGATCGTCTTGGGCGTCCTGGACAAGCCCCGCGAGGTCCTGGGCATCCCGGCCGAGGGTCTCGATGCGGCGGAATTGCTCGTGCGCGAGATCTGCCGGGACTCGATCGACCCCTCTGTTGCGCCCATCATCGAGCGCCTTGAGCTGCCGACCGCGACGGGGGGCGAGGTTCCGGCAATCAAGATCGACGTTGCGCCCAGCCTGTTCGTTCATCGCAGCCCCCGCGGATACCTGCTCCGGGTCGGGAGCGAAAAGCGGCCCATGTCCACCGAGTATCTCGCGCGCCTGCTGGCGCAGCGTTCGCGGACCGGTCTGGTGCGATTCGACGAGGAGGTCGTGGCCGAGGCCTCGCTCGACGACCTGCAGGATGACCTGGTCGAGCGGTTCAGAACCCCCCGGTCGGCTACGGAGTCTTCCCGCTTCCTGTCAAACCTGCACTTGGCGCGAACCGATGAACGGGGCAACCTCAAGCCGACCGTTGCGGGCATTCTCGTTGCTGCGACGGACCCTCGGGAGTGGCTGCCCAGTGCCTACGTTCAGGCGGTTGCCTACCGCGGCACCGAAGTCCGCGTGGGATCGGACGATCCCTACCAGCTCGACGCCGAAGACGTGGCCGGACCGCTGGATGCGCAGGTCGAGAACGCCTGCCGCTTCGTCGCCAAGAATATGAAGACCGCGGCCTTCAAGAACATGGGACGGGTGGACCGACCGCAGTTCGACATGGCCGCCGTCTTCGAAGCGGTGGTCAATGCCGTCGCGCACCGGGACTACTCCATCCACGGGTCCAAGATCCGCTTGCGGCTCTTCGATGACCGGTTGGAGATCTACTCGCCCGGGTCGATTCCCAATTCGATGGGCGTCGACGATCTGGTGCACATTCAGTCGGCCCGCAACGAGACTGTTGCCAGTCTGCTGGCGCGAATCCCGGTGCCGGACCACTCCTGGCTGACCACCGACCGCGCAACCCTGATGGACCGCCGTGGGGAAGGGGTGCGGATCATCCTCGACAACAGCGAGCGCCTCTCGGGAAAGACACCGACCTACCGGATGATCGGCGACGCCGAGCTTCTGCTCACCATCTACGCGGCTGCTCCGGAGGTGACTGAGTAGAACCGTGGACAAATACCCTGTTTCATCCACGATGGTAAGGTCGATTGGCTACGACACAAAGACGCAGACCCTCGAGGTAGAATTCCTGAGCGGTTGGGTATACCAATACTATGGTGTGCCTGACCCTATGCATGACCGGATGATGGAGGCGCCGTCCAAGGGGCGGTTCCTAAACATGTACATCAGGGACAGCTATCCGTATTCACGGATCGCGTGATCACCATGCGGCCCTTCTGCTGAAAGTCTGCGCAACCCTCACCTGTCCCCGTGAACTCCCTTGTCGAGGACGAGAATCCATGAGCACCTACTACCATGACCTGAAAGACCCCTGGGGCAACGTCGCGATGGAAGAAGGCCCGGAGTACTTCCGCATGACTTTGTGGGACAACCAGGGTTCCCAAGCCGGCTCTTTGACTGTTCGGGCCGAAGACGGCCATGAAGCGATCCGGCAATTCTTTGGCGACGATCCCGTGTGCCAGACCTGGTTTGACGCCCGAGGCAAGGTGCTACGAACATTCCGGGAGGCTCGCACCGCTACGTTGCTCAGTGAGTACGGCGGCATCGTGACAGGGGATGAACTCAGAGAGGAATGCTACCGCTGGCCTGACGCGGAGCCGGAGCCTGCGACAGATGACCCGGTTTGAAGACCGGTCCTATCTCAGGTCATCCGACCGCCGGGCTTCGCCTCACACTTTTGGGGCGCCTGGCTGGAAGGCGGACCTCGAACCATGACCCCACAAACCGCAACCGTAGTCGAAAGACTGAAGGCGTCCCTCGAAGCCGCTGCCGACCACAACCCGAACGACGCGGTGAAGCCGGCTGCCATCCTGTGGACGGATCCCGACGCACGCTGGCAGCCCATCATCCCGCAGCTGCTCCCTCTCATGCCGCATCTGCTGGTCCTGGGCGAGTACGATCCTGAGAACCGCAGCGGACCCGCGATCTGGCTGCGTTGCGTCATCGAGAGGGCTCCGGTGCCTCCCCAGATCCCCGGCGAGTCGACGCCGGTCCTCTACCTGCCCGGTGTGGGCCGCGGGCAACTGGGCGCAGCGGAATCCTGCCCGCATCACCTGAAACCCCTGGTCGAGCTCCAGTACCGGGGCGCCTGCTGGAAACAGAAGAACGGCAGGGACTGGACGGTGGAGGCCTTCCTCGCCTCCCCGGACGGCGGCCTTGGACTGGACGTCGCCAAGGACGCGGCCACTCGTGATGCCATGCACCGCGCCCTCGCGGAGCTGGCTGCCACCCCGGTGCAGGCGCTGCAAGGCCGGCGCCTCGAAGCGGAGGATTTCGACCGGCTCTTCTCCGACGATCCGGTCAGGGACGTGCTGACCTGGATGAGCGACTCCGAGCAAGTGAGGACCCGCTGGACTGGTGCAAGGTGGAATGCCTTCCGGTCGCGTTGCCAGGCGGATTTCGGCTTCGACCCGGAGAAGGACGGTGACCTGGCCGCGGCGGAGCGGCTCGGGAAGCGCGAAGGGGCCTGGGGACCGGTGTGGAACCGTTTTGCCGAGTCCCCGGCGCCGTTCGTGGGTGTGCCCGAGTTGTTGGGCAAGGCCGGGCCTAGCGACCTGTTCGCCCAAGGTTCTTCCTGGCCCCAGCAAAACGAAGCGAACGAAAACGCCCTGCGGGACGCTCTTCAGAAACTCGAAGGCCCACCGGCCGCAGCCCGAAAAAAAGTCATCGAGCTCGAAAAGAAGCACGGAGAACGACGCGGCTGGGTCTGGGCGAAGCTCGGCCAAGCGCCTCTGGCGGACGCTCTCGAGCACTTGGCCGTTTTGGCGTCGGGCGCGTCGAGCGAGCTGGGCGGTGCCTCCATTGCGCAGATGGCAGAGCTGTACGCCGAGGAGGCCTGGAAGGTTGATGACGCCGCCCTCCGCAGCATGGCCGCGGTGAAATCGGCCGCTGACACCCAAGCCGTTAGCCGGGCACTGGACGCGATCTACCGCCCCTGGATGGAGTCCGCAGCCCGGCATCTGCAGGCGCTGGAACGGCCGGGTGTGGTACGCGACCGACAGGAATCGTATGATACGCCGATTGAACCCGGAACGGTGATTCTCTTCGCGGACGGCCTGCGTTTCGACGTGTCCCAGCGCCTCGTTGAGCTGCTGCGGGCAGGGGGCCGTTCCGTGTCGACGGCAACGCAATGGTCCGCCCACCCTACCGTCACCGCGACCGCGAAGCCGGCGGTCTCGCCGGTGATCAAGAGCATCACGGGCCTTTCCCTGGGGGAGGAGTTTCGGCCGGTAACCGCGGAGACCGAACGCCCCTTGACCACAGATCGGTTTCGCGAGCTCCTCAAGGCTGCCGGGTATCAGTACCTCCAGGCGAACGAAACGGGCGACTCGTCCGGCTGCGCCTGGACGGAACACGGGGGGCTCGACAGGCTGGGCCATTCGTTGCAAGCGGGGCTCGCCGCCCGGATTGATGAACAGATCGAGCTGCTGCGCGAACGGATCGGGATGCTTCTGAAAGGTGGTTGGCAGGAGGTTCGCGTGGTGACGGATCACGGTTGGCTGTGGCTTCCGGGCGGCCTGCCGAAGGTCGACCTCCCCAGGTACCTGACCATCAGCCGCTGGGCGCGCTGCGCCGCCATCGAGGGCGGCTCGGCCGTCGAAACGCCGGTTGTGAGTTGGGATTGGAACCCCCAGGAACGTATCGCAGTTGCGCCCGGAATCGCCTGCTTCGTAGAGGGTAACGAGTACGCCCACGGAGGCTTGAGTCTCCAGGAGAGCCTGGTGCCGGTTATTCGGATCACCGGGGGGGCGGGCCCTGGAACGGTCGACATTCGCATTGCCGACTTCTCCTGGGTCGGCTTCCGGTGCCGGGTGCGGGTCGAGCCCGTCCTTCCGGGACTGTCGGTCGATCTGAGGACCCGCATAGGAGACGCGAATTCGAGCGTCAGCAGCGCGCGTCCCGTGGATGGCGATGGCACCGCAAGCCTGTTGGTCGGCGACGATGAGCTCGAGGGAACAACGGCGGCGATTGTCGTTCTCGATGCCGGCGGTCACGTCATCGCGCAGCAATCGACGATCATCGGAGGTGAACAGTGAGACTGGAACTCGACGAACTCGACCAGAGGGCGGCGAACGCCTTCGACGGCTACCTGGTTCGCAAGGATTTGGTGCGCAAGTACAGCCGCCAGTACCCGGTTCCCACCTACGTCGTCGAGTTCCTGCTCGGGCGCTACTGCGCCACCACCGACGAACGGGAAATCGAGGAAGGGCTCGAAATCGTGGAGCGGCAGCTGGCCGACCGCACGGTACGGAGCGGAGAAGAAGAACTGTTCAAAGCCCGGGCGCGCGACCTCGGTTCCATCAAGCTGATCGACATCGTCAAGGCGAGGCTGGACGCCAGGACTGATTCTCTTATTGCCGAACTTCCCAGTCTCGCGCTCAAGGATGTCCGTATCGACGACAGTCTGGTCAAGCAGCACGAGCGCATGCTGACCGACGGCTTCTACGCCGAGGTAACGCTGAGCTACGACGCCGCCATCGCCCAGGAGAAGAACGGGCGCCCCTTTGCCGTAGATGGTCTCCGCGCCATTCAGCTCTCCAAAGCCGACACGCTGGATACCCTCCGGCACGGCCGCAGCCAGTTCACCAGCGAGGAGTGGAAGCGCATCCTGCTGCGCAGCATCGGACTGGAGCCCGAGGCGCTCTCCGAAAGGGCGCAGATGGTGGCGCTGATCCGGATGACGCCGTTCGTCGAGCGCAACTACAACATGGTCGAGCTGGGGCCGCGCGGGACCGGCAAGAGCCATCTGTTCCAGCAGATCTCCCCCTACGCCCACCTGATCTCCGGCGGCAAGGCGACGGTGGCCAAGATGTTCGTCAACAACGCCACCGGGCAGCGCGGCCTCGTCTGTCAATACGACGTGGTCTGTTTCGACGAAATTGCCAGCGTCTCCTTCGATCAGAAGGACGGCGTCAACATTCTCAAGGGGTACATGGAGTCAGGCGAGTTCTCGCGCGGCAAGGAGAGCATCCGGGCCGATGGCGGGGTGGTCATGGTCGGCAACCTCGACGTGGAGGTCGAGCACCAGCAACGGATCGGCCACCTGTTCAGTCCCCTGTCCGCGGACATGCGCGACGATACGGCCTTCATGGATCGCATTCATGCCTACGTGCCCGGTTGGGACTTCCCCAAGCTCAACCCGAACGAACACTTCACCAACCACTTCGGCCTGGTCAGCGACTTCCTTTCGGAGTGCTGGAGCCGGTTGCGCACAGGCAGCCGCGTTCAGCAACTGCAGGGAAGAGTGAACTACGGCGGCGCGCTCAGCGGACGGGACATCACCTCGGTCAACAAGACCGTGAGCGGCCTGCTCAAGTTGCTGTACCCTGATCCGGAAATGCCGGTCCCCGACGATGAGTTGGAGCCGCTGGTGCGTCTGGCCATGGAGACCCGCCGCCGGGTCAAGGAGCAGCAGAAGCGGGTGTTCAAGAGCGAGTTCCGCAACACGCAGTTCAGTTACGCGATGGGTGAAGACGGAATAGAGAAGTTCGTCGCCACCCCGGAGCTGCGCAGCGACGACGCCATCGATCCGGACCCGTTGCCGCCGGGCCAGGTGTGGGGAATCGGTCCGGGCGGACAGGAGACGGGCCCCTCCCTGTACCGAATCGAGGTCACGGCGGGCCGGGGCACCGGGGTAAGGATTCTGAACTCGCCCGTCCCTCAGGGGTTTCGCGAAAGCACCAGGTACGCCGAGCAGAACCTGTACACCCGGGCGAGGGAGCTGGTTGGAGACCGCGACCCCCGATCCCATGAATTCTCCGTGCAGCTTCGCGCCATGGACAACGACCGTTCGGGAGCGTCTCTGGGACTGCCGGCGCTGCTGGCGCTCTGTGGCGCGTTGCTGGAGAAGAGCCTGAAGGGCGGCCTGATCGTGGTGGGTGCCCTGAACCTCGGAGGCTCGGTGGAGCCATTGGCGAATGCCGTCGGCATCGTGGAAGCCGCGGTCGAGAAAGGGGCGGAAACGGTTCTGATCCCTGTCTCGGATCGGAAGCAATTGTTCGAACTCTCCGACGACATGGCGACGCGCGTCAACGTGCAGTTCTACTCCGACACCCCGGATGCCCTGCTGAAGGCATTGCTGGAGTGACTCCCCACTCAGCACCCGATTGATCTGCAAACAGGTCGGCTCGTGAATCGCAGCAGCGGCGCATGAAGGCGGACATCCGCTGCTCGCGATTAACCCCAATGCGCCCAACCCCTTCAACAGCACCGTCCTGATCCCTTACGGCCTGGCCACCCCAGGCACGGTGCGGCTGGAGGTCTACAATATCCTAGGCCAGCCGGTGCGCGTCCTTGTGAATGAGGTCCAGAGCCCAGGCTTCTACCAGGTTTTCTGGGACGCCCGCGACCAGCGTGGCGCTGAGGTGGCCGCGGGGATCTATGTCACCCGCCTGCTTTACCCCGGTGGGGTGGAGACGCGACGGCTGCTCTATATCAAATAGGAAGTCTGACGGAACCACCTGCACCAGACGCGCCAGTCGACCCGATTGATTTCCCGGCGCGAACGGCCAATCCGACTGTCGGTTGCCCGCGCATCCCTGTTTCGCCGCCGCGCCGCTTGGCCGGGGAGATGCTGACGACCGCCAAGTAGCTCAGGTAGTACTTCATTGCCGGGGTCCCGGCTTCGGGGGTGAAGCGGAGGATGTCGCAGACCTGGTCTGTTTCGCGATCCCGGTCTCGCCTCCCAGCATGATGTCGGGAAACAGGGTTCCCGGGGCGATGCCCATGTGCCCCAGCGTGATCATGTCGAGGAAGATTCCGAAGGACTCGATAGGCTCCCGGTGCCCTTCAGGTGGTCGGCCGTCCAGGAGCCGGCCGGTCCCTCCGGTGTGCTGCAGACATGGTCGATGGCGAGCTGTTTCAGCTGCCGGAAGTAGTCGTCGCCGATGCGAGGACATTCGAACTGCGTTCCCACATGCTGTAGTTCCTTTCCTGGGCTTTGGGGTGAGTTGACGGAGGGTCGCCAATCCCCATCCTGCTTGGGCGCGCGCCTTGGGCACCGTCCGCCATTCAGCAAAAGCTTGACATCGCCCATGCGGAGGTGGAAGATAAACGAATGTCAGGTTACAGGTGATGAACGTTGTTGATGGCCGGGACACCATGGTCGTCCTGTGAGGGTCCTTTCGATCTACGGCAGGGGTTGATCATTCTCCAAGGCAAAGTTGAGGGGCCGAGCGGGAGCGGTGCCCTTCGCATGACCCTCGGCACGGGAGCATTGGGCTTTTTTCCACCTCAGGATTTGGCCATGAAAACATTCCTTATTAAATCCAAAGGCTTCTTTCTCGGGTTAATTTTAATCAGTGTTATCGGTGCCTTGCTTGCGGGTGTATATTGGGTAATCTCTTCGGTATGGGAAGAGCTCATATCAATCGACGCAAAACTAGCGATTGGCATAGTGGCGGCAGTTGGCACAGTATTTGGTGCTACACTCACAGTTACATTAGGCAAATATTTTGAGCGAAAACAGGCGGTAGAAGCACATTTTAGGGAACGTAAAGTAGAGATCTACGATGAATTTTTGAAGGAGCTGTTCAAGCTGTTTGGATATGAAGGCAGATTGGATGAGGGATTTGTTCCCTTCCTTCAGGAATGGAAACGGAAGATGGTTGTTTGGGGTGGATCCAACGTTCTTCTGACCTACATTAAATGGATTACCCATTTGTCAAATACTGAGCCTGACGCCGAAACAATGTTTTTCATGGGGGATTTCCTGCTTGCAATGCGAAAAGACTTGGGCTTATCGAACAAAGGAATTGATCGAAAGACGTTTGCATATCTGATAATGAGACATCCGGATCTATTTCTAGAAATGGCCGGGGAAAATCCCAGGGTAACCATGGCGGAGATAGCAAATAAGGAAAAAGAACTTGGTTTATCAGAGGACTAATCGGTTGTCTCCGCAACCGCAAATGGTAAGGTAATAGTCCAGTGACCCCCAAAACCATCTTTTCACCGTATCTGCAAAACCTCGCCTCCGTGACCAATCAAGGCGATGCACGGGAGGAGAGCTTCTATCCAGCGCTGGCGGAGATGCTGAAGGCAGTAGCCCGCGCTACCGGAAGAACGGATGTGCAGGTCACCACGCTGCCAAGGGCAACCGAAGGAGGCAATCCGGATTTCCGCCTTTGGAACGGTACGGACCGTATCGTCGGCTATATCGAGGCCAAGAGACCGACCGAGGAACGGCTGGACGTAATCGAGAACTCCGAACAACTCCGGCGTTACCTCTCGACTTTCCCGAATCTCATCCTCACCAATTTCCTGGAGTTTCGCCTGTACCGGAATGGCGAGCGCGTCAGAACGGTCATGGCTGGCCGCCCCGTGATACTCAATAAGGTTCGGGCCGCGCCGCCGCTCGAAAATCAGGATGACCTCTATGCCCTCCTTGAGCAGTTCCTGGATTTTGCCCTCCCCCGGACGTTTACAGCCGAGTCCCTTGCCGTGGAACTTGCCAAGCGCACCCGTCTCCTTCGTGACGTGATCGGCGAGCAGTTCGACCAGGAACGGAGGGCGCCCGGCATGCTCTCCGGCTTCTTTGAAGCATTCCAGACCTACCTCATCGGATCGCTTACTCGCGAAGGATTCGCGGATCTGTTTGCACAGACCATTACCTACGGGCTTTTCGCCGCCCGAACCCGGGCAGGCAACGGCTTCAACCGGCGTGCTGCATTCGATAATATCCCCCACACAGTCGGCGTCCTCCGCGACCTTTTCCGCTTCATTTCGCTCGACGATCTCCCCACTCCGCTCGCTTGGTGCGTCGACGATCTCGCGGAGGTTTTGGACGTGGCCGACGCGCCTGGCATTCTGAATCGGTACTACCGCGAAGGGAAGGGCAGTGACCCGGTCGTGCATTTCTACGAGACCTTCTTGGCCCAATACGACCCTGACGAGCGCGAGCGCCGAGGAGTCTACTACACGCCAGAATCGGTGGTCGGGTACATCGTTCGTTCCCTGCACAGCCTGCTCAAGACAGAATTCGGCAAGCGCGACGGACTCGCCTCCGAGGGGATGACCTTGCTGGACCCCGCGGCGGGAACCATGACCTTTGTAGCCCGCGCCGCCCAGGAGGCGGTCGCCGAGTTCGAGGCCAAGTACGGCAGCGGAGGGAGAGCGGATTTCATCCGTACACACATCATCGAGAATTTCCATGCACTCGAGTTGATGATGGCCCCTTACGCGGTCGGGCATCTGAAAATGAGCTTTTTTCTCGAAGAGCTCGGCCATCGGCTCGCCGACGACGAGCGCGTCCGGTTCTATCTGACCAATACCCTCGATATGGAGGAACTCGAAGAGAGCCGTATTCCCGGTCTATCTGCCTTGGCCGAGGAATCCCGCCTTGCCGGTGAAGTCAAAAAGCAAACTCCGATCCTGTGCATTCTGGGAAACCCCCCTTATTCGGGCCATTCAAGCAATATGGGGGACTGGATACGCAGATTGATCGACAAGTACAAACAGGTGGATGGCAAGCGGTTGAATGAAAAAAACTCGAAATGGCTACAAAACGATTACGTCAAGTTCCTCCGATTCGCCGAGTGGAAAATAGAACAAGCCGGGCAGGGGGTTGTCGGAATGATTACGAGCCACAGCTACCTCGACAACCCCACTTTTCGCGGTATGCGCCAGAGTCTGATGCGCACCTTCGACGATATCCACGTACTCGACCTGCACGGCCACGCCTTAAAGGGTGAGATTTCCCCGGCCGGCGGTACCGACCAAAACGTCTTCGATATTCGGCAGGGCGTCGCTATCGCTTTTTTCGTCAAGCACGGTGAAAAGAAGGCAGGTGATGCCCGGGTTCATCACGCGGGTTTTTTCGGAACCCGGAAAACCAAATATGCTTGGCTGGACATTCACGACTTCCGCAGTACCGAATGGAAGCAAATTAACCCAGTCTCGCCGTATTATCTTTTCATTCCCCGCGACGACGCACTGGAAGCGGGGTACCGTCGGTTTCCTTCCATTCCCGAGATATTCCCCATCAACAGCGTCGGAATCGTCACTGCACGAGACAGCCTGACTATTCAATGGTCAGAACAGAAGGTATGGGATACCGTCCGTGTTTTCTCGATGATGGACCCCGAACTTGCCAGGCAGGGTTACCAACTTGGCAAGGACGCTCAGGACTGGGGAGTGACTTTGGCTCAGAAGGATTTACTCGATTCCGGGCTCGCCAGGGAAAATGTGGTTCCAATTCTGTATCGGCCTTTTGACGTTCGCTACACCTATTACACCGGCCGATCACGGGGATTCATCTGCAGGCCTCGCCCCGAGATTATGCGGCACATGCTGGCGGGAGATAATCTGACCTTGGTAACCCCCAAGCAGCACAAAAATGAATTCGGGGTTTTTGCAACCTCGTGTATTGGTGGGCACAAGTCGGTTGCGGCCTACGATATTAACTACTACTTCCCCCTCTATCTCCATATAACCGCCAGCGATAGACGGCCGAATCTGAACACGAAACTGGCGGAAGTTCTGGCAGGGGTGCATGGTTTGACACCCGAGCCCGAGGCGATTTTCCACTACGTCTACGCTCTGTTGCATTCACCCGGGTACCGGGATAAGTACGCGGAGTTTCTGCGAAGCGACTTCCCGCGCGTACCGTTTACAACCGACAGGGAGCTGTTTGCCAAGCTCGCCGCCTTTGGCAAACGATTGGTGGAATTGCATCAGCTGACGTCGCCGGAACTCGATTCACCGTCTTGCCGTTTCGAAGGTGAAGGGGACTCGGTAGTTGCAAAGGCAAAGGCACAAGGTTTTCGGTATGATGCCGATGAGCAACGAATGTACATAAGCAAAGCGCAGTATTTCGGACCAATTCCTTCGGAGGTATTCGAACATCGGATCGGAGGTTACCAAGTCTGCGACAAGTGGTTGAAGGACCGCAAGGAACGTCGCTTGGACCTCAACGACATCCGCACATATTGCCGGATGGTTACGGCCATTGGCATCACGCTCGAAATCCAGGAACAGCTCGATACCGTGTATGCTGAAGTGGAAGAAAGCTTCGTGTCAGTTGGGGGGGAATAACTTCGGGAGTCGAATAGGCTGTTCGCCGCAACCGTGAACGTTTCTCCCCCTCCAAAGAGAGGTATGAATGCACTTCCTCGCCAATCGTAGGATATTGCAAGGATACGGGGCTATATGTCGGATATGTCTCCGGTTTTGCAGGCGCCCATTCTCAGGGCGAGACATTGGTCGAACTGAACAGAAATCTGATAGAAGTAGTCGAAATGCTTCTTGAGAATGGAGTGCCGAAGGGGAAATCCCAATCGGAATCCAAAGATGGACAGGGAATGGTCTGAGCTTGTGGGTCCGGCTGATTGCGTCCTGTTAGCACAGGAGGAATAGCAAATGCCGCGCGTCATTCTACCACCCGCGTGGTTATCCCTTAGTCAGGTCTGAAGTATGGCATTTCAGCGCTCCCAGGTCAGAACACTTGTCCAACGGCTTGCCGAGCCGCCCCATCATCTTATAGCACTATTCGGACCGAGGCAGGCAGGAAAAACTACCATCGTGCGTCAGGCACTGGGACAGGTCTATATAAAATCCTGGAACTTGCCCGTTGACCAAGTCGGCCCTTCCGACGAGCTGGGTGCCCCTCCCGACGAGATGTGGACCACCGTCATTTCTCAGGAGAAGCGAGACTTGAAATGGTTGGTGGAAAGTTGGGAAAGGGCCCGAGGCGAAGCTGAGAAGTCTGGGGGTTTGGTGGTTGTGTTCGACGAGATCCAGAAGATTCCCGGGTGGTCGGAGACTGTAAAGGGACTCTGGGACGCCGACCGCGCCAGAGACTGTCCCTTGCGCGTGGTCATCCTAGGCTCGGCCCCGCTGCTCTTTCAGTCGGGATTGAACGAGAGCCTTGCCGGTCGCTTCGAACCGATTCGCGTCACCCACTGGTCGTTTGCGGAGATGACCGAGGCTTTTAATTTTGATTTAGCAAAATTCCTCTATTTTGGGGGATACCCGGGTGCTGCTCCCTTTGTTCGGGAGTCGGATCGATGGCGCAATTATATACTCGGTTCGCTCGTTGAGCCGAACATAGAACGGGACATCATCGCCATGACGCGGGTCGAAAAGCCTGCGTTGCTTAAACGACTCTTCGAATTGGGAACTTTCTATTCCGGCCAGATCCTGTCCTACGAAAAAATGTTGGGGCAACTTAAGGATCGCGGGAACACTGCCACCCTGGCGCGCTATCTCGACCTGCTCTCGAATGCTAGCCTCCTTACCGGTCTGCAGAAATACGCCGGGAGTCCCGCTTCCCGGAGTAATTCTAGTCCAAAGCTCAATGTGCTCAACACGGCCCTGATGACAGCCGGGTCAGGGCGATCCTTCGATGAGGCTCAGAACGACCACACGTTTTTTGGCAGCCTCGTCGAGAGCACGGTCGGAGCGCACTTGTTCAACACCAAGACAACCGATATTCGGCTCACTACTGGCGGCAAGGGCGGCATGAGGTTGACTTCGTTCTCCAACGTGGTCCCCGAATTGTCGGCATTGAGGTGAAGAGTGGAATGAGAAAGAGGACTTCGCGAGGCATGACCGCGTTCAAGCAGCGCTTCAGTCCCTTTCGTTCGCTGCTCGTAGGGGAAGGAGGAGTATTGCTCGAGGAGTTTCTCACGGTTCCAGCACAATACTGGTTCGAGGAAACATGAACATGATTGTTCCCCGTACCTGTACTGAGATTTTAGCAGGAAATGCGGATCAGCAACAGAAGGAGAAGTCCCAGCCTCTAGAAGCGTTTCAAGGTGTACCGGCCTATGTGATGCTAGGGGATCCTGGCGCAGGTAAGACGACTGCGTTTGAAGTAGAGTGCGAGTCGCTTGGAGAAAAGGCGTACCTCATTACTGCCCGAGACTTCATGACCTTCGATCCCCAGGGCCATCCCGAATGGCGCCACAAGACTCTTTTTATCGACGGACTCGATGAAATCCGCGTCGGAGCGAAGGACACGCGCACACCCTTTGACCAGATTCGCGGGCGTCTCGACACGCTTGAGAGGCCGTGCTTTCGGCTGTCATGCCGGGAAGCAGACTGGCTAGGAGAGAATGACAGGAAGCATCTGGAATCAGTCTCACCGGATTTCCGGGTGAAGGTACTACGCCTCGATCCACTGACCCTCTGTGACGTGGAAAGGATCCTAAAGGACCGGGGCATCAATACCGGTGAATTCATCGAAGCAGCGCAGGAACGGGGCATCGACGGGCTGCTTACGAACCCGCAAGCCCTGGAGATGCTGGCCAAGGTCGTTGGTGGGGGAGGGGGGTGGCCGGAGAGCCGAATGGAGACCTTCGAGATGGCTTGCCGCCAGATGGTCCGAGAGCACAACGCGGAGCATCAAGCGGCGCAACAGTCTGGCTCTCCACCTTCGCTCGACCAGCTTCTGGACGCCGCCGGACATATCTGCGCGCTTCAACTGATTTCGGGAGGGGCTGGGTACACGTTGCGCGACCAGCCGGACGAGGAGTACCCGGATCTGGACCAGTGCGGCTACGACAGTCCCTCAGTGGTCCGTTTCGCAATCGCCACGAAGCTGTTCCAGGGCGCCTCCAGCAACCGCTTTACCTCCGTTCACCGCCACCTCGCTGAATTCCTCGGCGCCCGGTACCTCGCCAGGGTTATCCAAGACGGCCTCCCTCCCCGCCGGGTGGTTTCCCTGATGACGGGAGAGGACGGCACTGTGGTCACCGAAATGAGGGGCTTGTCCGCTTGGCTCGCGGCCAATTGCCAGGACGCCCGGCCAGACCTTATCGAACGCGATCCCATTGGCGTAGGCCTGTACGGCGATATTCACGAGTTTTCAACCGAAGATAAAGGTGCACTCCTGGCATCCCTGAAGGTGAAGGTGTCTTTGATTGAAAATGCGTACCGGCTTGATTTCGTATGGAGGATTGCAGAGGCCTTTGGCGGGCTGGCTACCTCAGAAATGGAACCCCTGCTCAGGGAAGTCTTGGCCGACGGGGGCCACGACCGGGACCACCAATTGTTCACCGATTTCGTCTTGCGTTTTCTGGCAGAAGGAGCGCCCCTAGCAGGCCTTTCTGGAATTCTGCTCGAACTTGTCCGCGACGACACTCGATGGCCTCGCGTCAGTACATCTGCCCTCAAAGCCTTTATCCACAACTGTCCGGGTACCCAGGATGAAGTCCTCGAGCTGAAATCGCTGCTGGCTGATATTCGCACCGGGCGTGTATCCGATTCCGACAACGAGCTTCTCGGAATCCTGCTGTACGAACTTTATCCACGGGATCTAACAGGATCTGAGGTATGGGACTGCTTTTTTGAGACAAGAAATAGAGAATTTTTCTTTGGCATGTTTTACGGATTTTTTATGCATGGATTACTACAAAAATCTTCCAATGATCAGATTGCCAAACTCCTCGACGGTCTGCACGAGCGCTTTTCCAGCATGCGCCACGCTCTGGAGGCCGGTGGCAGACTGGAAAACCTTCCGGTGAAACTACTCGCTCGCGGTCTCCAAGCGCATGGGGATAAACTCGCGACGAATCGTTTGTATGACTGGCTGAATGTGGGTTTCCGTGGAAATCTGAGAGGATTCCCAGTCGGAGACCCGAAGGATATTCAGGAAATACGCTTGTGGCTAAAGCAGCGGCCAATAGTTCAAAAAAACATTGTCTTTGAGGGATTGAGTCGTTGTCCCGTTACTAACGAGGTCCAACTGGACGCCTTTAAGGTCCTGAAACGATGGTATGGTGCCACCCAACCGCCCGACTTCGGCCTCTGGTGCCTGAAGCAGGCGGTTGCTATGGTGGAATCCAAACCGCTAGTTGCAGAGTCTCTACTTGAATGGGCAGTCAGGGCGCATACCGAGGAAAGCAGTAACGAGGGTTTGTCCCTCGGAATCCTGAAGGATCACACACGGAAGAACGAGAGGCTGAAAATCAGGCTGGATCGATTGCTTGCTCCTCGGTCCATTTCTCCACTGGAACAAAAGTACTTGGAGCAAGAGAGGACATTCACAGAGGAGCGCCAGCGAAAGAAAGAAGAATGGATTGAATATTTACGTTCTCAAAAAACGGCACTGAGAGAAAACCGCGTGGAACCTGCCCTGCTTGACCACTTGGCACGAGCCTATTTTGGGCATTTTTACGATCTACCCGGTGATGATGGGCCGGAAATAATATCGAAGCTGCTCCGGGGCGACCTTGATTTGATCGACGCTTGCCTAAAGGGCCTCTGTGGCACGGTTGACCGCCAGGACGTTCCGGAAATCGAGGAAATTCTGGACCTTCGAAAAAGGGAGCGCAGATACTTTTTTAGCTTGCCATTCCTGGCGGGCTTAGCGGAAATCCAAAGGACAGTAGGGGGAGACAGCGCCCGATGGAACAACAACCGGATTCGCAAAGGGCTCATCTTTTATTTCTGTGAAGCAAACGCGGGTTTCCGGGCTTTTTGGTATCAACGGCTTCTAGAAGCTCGTCCCGAGACAGTCGCCGATATGCAAGTGCGATTCGCAGTTACCGAGTTCCGTTGCGGTCGCGGAAAAATAAATAACCTAAGGGAACTCGCGCACGACCCGGAGCACGCGCAAGTTGCCAAACGGGCTGTCATGCCGTTGCTCCGCGCCTTTCCTACCCGGTGCAAGGTTAACCAGATCCAAGCACTGAATAGTTTAATTTTGGCTGCAGTACAACACTCCGAAAAGAAAGCGTTTCAGGAATTAATTGAATGGAAGTTGTCCTTGAAGAGGATGAACGTTGCTCAGCGAGTCCATTGGCTAGTGGCCGGCGCAATCGTTTCGCCAAGGGAATTCCATGAGAGACTTAATGAGTTCGTGGAGGATCGAGAAGGAAGGATTCGTCACCTGACTACATTCTTTTTCTCTCAAGGCAGTTTGCAGCCTTCCATTCCCGAATTGGATGATAAAGTCATGGAATTGGTAATCAGGCTTGTAGGGAGGTACTTCCAACCGGGTCAGTTTGAGGAAGGGTGGGGAGTCCAGCCTGCAATGGAGGCATCTCGTCTTGTCAACGACCTGATTCAACGCCTGTCGGCTTCTCCCACCAGTTACGCGAGGGAGGCGCTGGACAGCCTTTGTTTTGATCCCACCCTAGAGCGCTGGCATGAGGTGCTATCGCAGGCTCGAGATAGCCAGCGAGTTATACGCCGCGACGCCGGTTACCGTCACCCAAGCATTGAACAGGTTTGCCAAACGCTCAATGACGGAACCCCCGCCAATGTCGCGGACCTTGCTGCCCTCTTGGTGGGGCGTTTCGAGGAGATCGGAAGTCGAATCAATACAAACAATGCCAATTATTGGCGTCCGTACTGGAACGAGGACGAAAACCAGAAACGGACGACTCCGAAACACGAGAATTCCTGTCGAGATGCGCTGCTTTATGATCTACGTTTGTATTTCCCCAATGCCGAACCCGAGATACAGTACGTCAACAACACGCGAGCCGACATACGAGTTTCATACGGGGGGTTTCAGGTGCCGGTGGAAATCAAGAAAGCCTCAAATTCGCATCTCTGGGAGGGCCTGCGAGACCAGTTGATCGCTAAGTACACGAGGGAACCGGCGACGGGCGGATACGGTATCTACCTCGTGTTTTGGTTTGACGAGAAACCCACTCCCCCGCAGCGCTCGGGCACTACTCCGAGCAGTCCCCAAGAGGTGAAAGAGCAGCTGAAAGCCAAGCTGTCCCGCGAAGAAAAGAGCAAAATCGCCGTCTGCGTAATCGACGTAAGCCGACCGGATTGAACCAACCAAGGGTCTTCTCCGGCCGGGTGCAGCGGTGGAGGGTTTTCAGGGAAGGGCAGTTGTCTGCTCCGGGGAGAAACTCGGATGCTCCCTCTTCGAAGGAGCCCACCACAAAACCGAGGGCGGTAACTCTCCGAGCCGCCTATCACTCGTACGACGCTCGTCAATCCCAGAACGGCTCCCCTTCCTTGAGCTCGGCGCGCAACACCTCGGGCACCAGGTCGATGCCCAGCCCCGGGCCCTCGGGCACCGCCAGCTTGCCGTCCGCGAAATCATACCCGTCGAGCCCTCCCATTTCCGCGATGTACGCCTGGCTGTACAGCCGCGTCTCACTCATGCTGAAGTTTCTCACCATCGCTCCGAAGTGCACGTTGGCCATGTTGTGGACGAGGCTGCCGCAGTTGTGCAAGGCCACGGGCAGGCCGAAGTGTTCGGCGAGCTCGGCGATCTTGCGGCCGCCGCTGATGCCGCCGCACCAGCAGAGGTCGGGGTGCAGCACGTCGATCCCGCCCTCGACGATGAAGGGGAAGAAATCGCGGAATCCCTCGACCTTCTCGCCGGTGCAGATCGGCACGCGGGAAGCCGCCCTCAGCTGTTTGTACCCATCGGAGAACCAGACCTGCAGCGGGTCTTCGATCCAGAGCGGCCGCGCCTCTTCCACCGCCTGCGAAATGCCGATCGCCGCCGGCACGTCCCACTCGTTGTGGCAGTGGACGATGAAGTCGAGGTCCCAGCCAAAGGCATCGCGCATGGTCTCGTAGCCGTCGCGAATGCGCTTGAGGTGGCTGCCATTCAGCGTCTGACCCGGTACAGCTATCTGGTAAGGCCGCGACAGCCGGTCGCTGTCGAGCAGTTGATCGAAGCCGAACTTCAGGGTGCGGTAGCCGTGGGGGTGGGCGCGGAACTCGCTGACCCAGTCGTCGACCGCGGCGCGATCGCTCCAGTCGGCCGGCGCTCCGCCGTAGTAGATCTCGACGCGGTCGCGGAAGCGGCCCGTCAGCATGTTGCTGACCGGGAGATCGAGGATCTTGCCCGCCAGGTCCCACAGGGCGATGTCGACGCCGCTGACCGTCGGCACGTGCGCCTGGTAGGTATGCTGAAGGCCCATCATCTGGTGATAGAGCTTGTCGATGTTGAGCGGGTCGGCGCCGATGAGAACGCCCTCGAGCCACTGCAGGTTGGCGCGCGCCGCCGGTCCTGCCGCTCCCGCCTCGCCGATGCCGGTCAGACCGGCGTCGGTCTCGACGCGCACCAGGCTCTGCCCCGCCGCGTTCTCGAGCTCCATCGCCTTGAGGCCGGTGATGCGCACGCGGCCGCGTTCGCTCTCTGCACGTTCGTCCATATATCCGAACACTCCTCAGTTTCGCATCCCGGTGAAGGTGATGCCCTGGATGGAAGTACCGCTGCGCGGTAAAGAACTTGAACAGGCGCCATTTATTCCACTGTGCTACTACGGATAATCGGCAACTCGAGCACCCCACCCGGCAATTTGCCGGGCTCTGGCGCGGCCCGGGGATTGGGGGGATCTTGAGACAGAGGATGACCTCAGGAGGCCAATCGATGAACGAATCCCTCAAGGAGCACCTCGAAGCGCGGATCGCCGAGATCAGGGACGCCGACCTGTTCAAGGAGGAGCGCACCATCACCACCCCGCAGGGTTCCCGCGTCGGCATCGCCGGCGGCGGCGAGGTGCTCAACATGTGCGCCAACAACTACCTCGGCCTCGCCGACAACCCCGAGATCATCGAGGCGGCGCGCCGCAGCTACGACGAGTGGGGGTTCGGGCTGTCGTCGGTGCGCTTCATCTGCGGTACGCAGCAGATCCACAAGGCCCTCGAAGCGCGGATCTCCGAGTTCCTCGGGACCGAGGACACGATCCTGTATTCCTCCTGCTTCGACGCCAACGGCGGGCTGTTCGAAACCCTGCTGGACGATGAGGACGCGGTGATCAGCGACGAGCTCAACCACGCCAGCATCATCGACGGCATCCGCCTGTGCAAGGCGCGGCGCCTGCGCTACAAGAACAGCGACATGGGGGAGCTGGAGAGCTGCCTGCGTGAGGCGGCCTCGGCCCGCTTCCGGCTGATCGCCACCGACGGGGTCTTCTCGATGGACGGGTACTACGCCAAGCTCCCGGAGATCTGCGACCTCGCCGACGAGCACGACGCCCTGGTGATGATCGACGACTCGCACGCCGTCGGGTTCGTCGGCGAGCACGGCCGCGGCACCCACGAGCACTGCGGAGTGGAAGGCCGCGTCGACGTCATCACCGGCACCCTCGGCAAGGCCCTCGGCGGGGCCAGCGGCGGCTACACCAGCGGCCGCAGGGAGATCGTCGCCCTGCTGCGCCAGCGCTCGCGGCCCTACCTGTTCTCGAACACCCTGGCGCCGAGCATCGTCGCGGCATCCCTGAAGGCCCTGGAAATCATCGCCCGCTCTCCGGAGCTGCGGCAGCAGCTGCGGACGAACACGCGGCATTTCCGCCAGGGACTGGAAAGCCTCGGTTTCGAGCTCCGCCCGGGATCTCACGCGATCGTTCCGATCATGCTCGGCGACGCCGGCCTGGCCCAGGAGATGGCGGCGCTGATGCTGGCCAAGGGGGTGTACGTGACCGGCTTCTTCTACCCCGTCGTCCCCCACGGGGCGGCGCGCATCCGCACGCAGATGTCGGCCGCCCACACCCGCGGGGACCTCGATTTCGCCCTCGAGAAATTCGCCGAGGCCAAGCAAGAGCTGGGGGTGTGACCGCGGCGCGGGTTTCGGGGAGCCCCGGTCGAGAGCGACCATCGGCGGTTGTTCCTCACTGGCTCCGGCATGGCGTTGGCGTGCGCCTCGCTGGTCCGCCCAGGCTGTGCGGGCGGCCGGGAAGCGGTGAAGCCGGAAGTTTTCGGGGTTACGCGATCTCTTCGAACGGGTACATCGGCTGGCGCCGGTATCGATACTCGAAGGTGCGCATGTCGGCCGCGGTGGCTCCGACCGTGTCGACGCGGATCAGCTCGCTGCAGACCGGCCCGAACGCGGCGACCGGGGCGTGCACCCCCTTGGCGACGATGATGTGAAAGTCCGCGGGGTCGAGCCCGATGCTGGTGACCATGCCGAGGCTGAGCGGCACCGTGCGCAGGCTGGTCAGGCTGATGGTCAGGCCGGTGCCGGTGGTCACCACCGCGGTCGGCCCCATGTCGAAGCGGGTGTAGCCGCCGTGGCGGATCTCGCTCTCCTCGAACTTCCCCTCGTGCAGGCTCTTCACGGTGACCTCCGCGGTCAGCGGGTCGCCGTGGCGGCCGTCGACTCTTCCTCCCATGGACAGCGTCAGGTGCGCCCCGGGGCCGGCGGCGCGCGCCCGTTCCTGGGCTTCCGGGTCGTAGATACAGACGCAGGCGGTCAGGTCCCCGCGCGAATGGATCTCGTGCGCTATCTGCGTGCCGTCCGCCGCCGAGCCGCCGCCGACATTGTCCCCCATGTCGAGCAGGCAGACCGGCGCTTCCCTGGCGGCCGCCATACCGACTGCCTCCTCGACCGTCAGGTACTCCCCGACGAACTCGGCGCGGTGCTCGACCATGTAGCCGGCGAGCTCGTCGGCCAGCTGCTGCGCCAGCTCCGGGTCGCCGTCGGTCGCGACGATGGCGGACGATCCCATCTCCTCGACATCGGAGTAGGGGAATCCGAGCACGATCGAGTTGGACAGGACGGACGGATTTCCGAGCTGCCGGTTGGCCAGCTCGTAGAGCGGCAGGCAGGGAGGGGAGGTGGTGTGCTGGCGCTCGATGTTGATGCCGAAGGGCGGGAAGGCGGCCCGCTGCACCGGCCGGATCTCGCCGGCGAGGGTGCGCGCCATCAGGGAGGCGGCCTCGAGGCCGCGCTCCTTCTGGTCGAGGTGGGGGTTCGAGCGGTAGGCGATGGTCGCGTCGCACGCCTCGATCATGCGGGGAGAGAGGTTGGCGTGCGGGTCGATGACGCAGATGATGGGGCATCCGGCCCCGGCGCCGGCGCGCAGACGGGTGAGCCAGTGGCCGTCGAGATCGCGGTACTCCTCCCCTTCGCCGGCGTTGGCGCCGTGCGGCGACACCAGAAAGCCGTCGAGGGGACCGGCCTCGTCGAGGGCGGAGAACATCAGGCGCATCAGCTCGTCGCAGGTCTCCCTCGCGATCGTGCCGGAAGGGGTGGTCGAGGCGTGGAAGATCGGCACCGCCTCGATGCCGGCGCGGGCCAGGCCCTCGAAGAAGCCGCTGCCCTGGTGCAGGACCCCTGCGAACTCCTGCCGCACCTCCTCTCCGCAGAGCAGGCTGTCGCGCCGGAAGGAAGCTATCGTCGTCGGGGTGGCGGCGAAGGTGTTGGATTCGTGGATCAGGGAGATGATGCCTACGCGGCGGGTCATGGTCGTTTCATCCTGTTGCGGTCGCCGGCTTCGAGCTGCGGCGATCCGGTTTTTTGGGGAGGGAATTGGCAGGGTTGCCACGTACCTTACTTGGCGAGATCGGGCAGCCGGCCGCGGCCGGCCCGGAAAACCTGGCCCAGGCCGCGGGAGGAATCAACTCAACTTGCATGAGGAAACCGGCATGCAGAAACAGAAAATCAGAAACAGGCGTAACGACAGGGGCCGCTATTTCCGCTCCCGGAAGGAAGCGTGGCGCCGGGGCGAACACCGCGCTGGCCGGGAGGAGATCGAGGAGCTGCTGGCGCTGTCCCGCAGCGGCGATCCCGAGGAGCGGTTCGTCGCCGCGGACAACCTCTGTCCCTGCCACGTGCGCACCCGTATCGAGGAGGTCCAGGAGGCACTCTACCGCCTTATGGAGGACCCGGACGCCAGTGTCCGCAAGGCGGCGTGGCATACGCTCGAGGACGGCGGTTATCCCAAGGGCGATGCGCGCATGGACGCCATCCTGAAGCGCGCCGTCGAGAGCGAAACCGACAAGGGGGTGCGGAGTTTCATCGAGCAGTTCGCGGGCCCCCTGCGCGAGCGTGAGCAGTTTCTCGAAAAGGTGCAGGACCTGGCCGGGATCAGGCCGCGCTACGGCGAGCGCGGCAAGTGCGATTTCTGCGGCGACTCCGACCGGCCGGTGCGCAGGGATTTCGACAATCCCCTCTCGTTCGGCGGCGAGGCTCGGCCCGCTCTCCTTTGCGAGGCGTGCGACCGGCCGCAACAGGACCGGTGACGGACAGGGCGCGGATCGGGATCGTCGGCTGCGGCTACATCGGCGGCGCCGTGTACCGCCACCTCGCCGGCAATCCCGGGCTCGGCCTGGAGGTAGCGTTCGTCAACGACGCCGACCCCTCGAAACTGGAGGAGATTCCGCCGCCCCTGAGGCTTGCCGATCTCGCCGGCTTCAGCCGCATCCGGGCGGACCTCGTGGTCGAGCTGGCGCATCCGTCGGTGTCGCGCGAGCACGGCGCCGCCTTCCTCGAGGTCACCGACTACATGCCGTTGTCGCTCACGGCTCTGGCCGATCCCCGGCTGGAGGAGAAGCTGGTCTCCACGGCCGACAGGAACGGGACCTCCCTCTACATCCCGCACGGCACCGCCATCGGCCTCGAGGCGCTGGAGGAAGGGCGGGATTCCTGGGAGAAGGTGACGTTCACCATGAAGAAGCCGGCCGGCAGCGTCGACCGCGGCGCCCTGCCGGAAGCCTCCCGGCGGCAGGAGGAAGGCGCCACCGTGCTCTACGACGGCCCCACCCGCGGCATCTGCCCGCTGTTTCCGCGCAACGTCAACTCGCACGCCGCCGTGGCCCTGGCCGGCATCGGCTTCGACCGCACCCGCTCGCTCTTCATCGCCGACCCCGACCTCGACAAATCCTCCATCCACCTGCAGGCGCGCGGCCGGGACGTCGAGATGAGCCTGAGCCGCTCCAGCCCGATGACGGGGGTCAGCTCCCAGGTGGTGCTGAATTCCATCCGCAGCAGTATCGTCAAGGTCAAAGGAGCCGGCGGAAGCCTGCGAATCTGCTGATCGCGCAGTGAAGCCCGCGACGGGAGAAGCGACCAAGGGGGACAGCCTTCGCCCGTTGGCCCCGGGGCAAAGTCCCGGACGGGGCGCTGGCAGGGTCTGCCGAGGCAGATACATGCCGACGGACAAGAAGCGCCCATCGATTGAAGGAGCGGCCGGCGGCGGACAGCGGGACTTCGGCGGGTCCGCCTGCCCTTACGCGGCTTTCTCCGAGCGATCGGTGGCCGGCGAAGGCCGGGGCGAAAGCGCCGAGATCTCCCGGCGCATCTCGTCCGTAATTTCGAGATCCGCTGCGGCCAGGGAGCACTCCAGCTGCTCGAGATTTCGCGTTCCTATAATCGGGGCCGTAACCGCCGGATGGCCCGCTGCCCAGGCCACGGCCAGGGTCGCCGGATGGATGCCGCAATCCTCGGCGTATTTGACGAAGCGGCCGGCGACTTCGCGATACCCCTCATCGGCATATCGCCGGGTGTAGACCTCGGACGAAAGCAGACGGCTGCCACTCGGCGGTTTGCCGGCTCCGTACTTCCCGGTCAGCAGTCCGCCGGCCAACGGCGAATAGGTGATGACCCCCATTTCCTGGTGTTGGGCCAGCGGCAGCAGCTCCACCTCGGCCTGTCGTTTCACCAGGTTGTACATCGGCTGCATGCAGGCGAACCGCGCCCACCCCCGCATCTCGGACATCCCGAGGGCGAGGGCGATCTGCCAGGCCGACCAATTGCTGACCGCCGGATACAGAATCTTCCCCTGATCGACGAGGTCGTCGAGGGCCCGCAGGGTCTCTTCCATGGCGGTGTCGCCGTGAAAGTGGTGGAGGAAGTAGATGTCGATGCGGTCGGTGCCGAGGCGCTGGAGGCTGTTCTCGACCTGCATGGTCAGGTGCCGGCGCGACGTGCCGCGGGCGTTCGGGCCGCTGCCGGTGCCGCCGGCAACCTTCGTGGTAATCACCAGGTCGTCTCTCTCGTGAGCCATCAGCTTGCCGAGGATCTCTTCGGCGCGGCCCCCGGAATAGACGTTGGCGCAGTCGAAAAAGTTGATGCCTGTGTCGCGGCAGCGGGCGTAGAGCGCCGCGCTCGCCGCTTCGTCCGCGTCCCCCCCGAACGACATGGTGCCGAAACAGAGGTTCGAGACTTTGACGCCCGTTCTGCCGAGTGTCCGGTATTCGATGATTGCCTCTCTGTCCGTGTCTGCGTTGGGATGATCCCAGCCGCCGCTGGCAGCCAGGCCCCCGCCCCGGGGGTGACCCGGTCGCGGCAGCCGAATGATACCCCACCTGCCGTTTTTCGCCAGGCGAAGCGGATTGGGTAGATTGACTCGTTCGAAAAGGGAGGTCCCCTATCAAAGCACTCGTTCTGCGCCGGGAAAACGGCGAGATCTCGTCGTCGGTGGAAGAAGTCGAAGAAAGCCTGCTGCCCGAAGGGGAGGTCGAGGTAGCGGTCGAATACTCCTCCCTCAACTACAAGGACGGCCTCGTCCTCAACGGGCTCGGCGGCCTCGTGAAGACCTACCCGCACGTGCCCGGCATCGACCTCGCCGGCACGGTGACCGCCAGCTCCGACCCCGGCTTCGAGCCTGGGGATGCCGTGGTCTCGACAGGGCACCGCGTCGGCGAGCTGTACTGGGGCGGGTACTCGCAACGGGCGCGGCTGCGGGCCGCATGGCCGGTGAAGCTGCCCCCGGGGCTGTCTGCCCGCACGGCGATGGGCCTCGGGTCCGCCGGCCTCACCGCGGCCATCGCCCTCGAAGCCCTGGAAGCCCACGGCCTGGAGCCGGGGCGGGGGGAGGTGCTGGTAACCGGAGCCGCGGGGGGGGTCGGTTCCTTCTCGGTGCTGCTGCTGTCCGCCCTCGGGTACGAGGTGGCTGCCTCGACCGGCCGCCCTGAACTGGTGGAGTACCTCGAAGGTCTCGGAGCGGCCGGAATCATGCCGCGGTCGGATCTCTCCGAGGCGACCGGCAAGCCGCTGGAAAGCGCCCGCTGGGCCGGCTGCATCGACTCGGTGGGGGGCACCACCCTGGCCCGCGTGCTGGCGCAGATGGATCACGGCGCCTCGGTCGCCGCGGTCGGCCTCGCGGGCGGGAGCAAGCTCGAAACCACCGTGATTCCCTTCCTGCTGCGCGGGGTCAACCTCCTCGGCATCGACTCGGTGACCTATCCTGCGGAACGCCGCTTCCCGGCGTGGCAGCGGCTGGCCGAGGTGCTGCCCCCGGAGGGCATCGACTCGATCTGCACCGTGGCGGGCTTCGACGAGCTGCCGCGGCTGGGCCGGGAGATCCTCGACGGCAAGGTCCGGGGCCGGGTCATCGTCGACGTCAACGCCTGATGGTTCGCCGCCGGCAGGACAACGGCCGGAGAACCGCTCCGGCGGAAAGAACCGGTTAATCATGAAGAGAATCGCCATGGCCGCAGCCACGACCGCCTCCCTCTGCTTCGCCGAAACCGATCTCCACGTATCCCCGCAGGGCGACGACGGCGCTCCGGGTACGCAGGCGCAACCGCTGGCCACCCTCGAAGGCGCCCGCGACCGGGTGCGGCAACTGGAAACCGGGGAGACGCCGCTGACCGTCTGGTTCGCCGAGGGAACCTACCGCTTCGCCGGGCCGGTCCTTTTCTCCGCGGAAGACTCCGGCACCGAGACGGCGCCCGTGACCTACCGGGCGGTTCCCGGGGCCGAGGTGCGCTTCAGCGGCGGACAGCCGGTCGCCGGATGGGGCCCGGTCACCGACGAGGACGTCCTCGGACGCCTGCCCGCAGAGGCGCGCCCCCACGTGCTCGCGGCCGACCTGCGCGCCCAGGGGATCGACGACTACGGACGCCTGGGCCGGCGGGGATCCGCCTCAGGCATCCCCCGGGAGGAGTACGGCTGGATCGAGGCGGAGCTGTTCTGGAACGACGAGCCGATGACGCTGGCGCGCTGGCCGAACGAAGGGTTTCGCGGCATCCACGAGGTCGAGGGGGAGGAGCGCGTCACCATCGACAGCGACCGGCTCGAGCGCTGGGTCGGCGAGGCCGAGCCGTGGATCCTCGCCTACTGGCGCTACGACTGGGCCGAGCTGTACGAGCCGATCGCCGCCATCGATCCGGCGCAACGGGTGCTGCTGCGTTCAGCCGATATCACTCCCACCTACGGCATCAACCCGGGGCCGGCGCGGTGGTACGCCTTCAACCTGCTCAGCGAGATCGACCGCCCGGGCGAGTACTACATCGACCGCGGCAAGGGCCGGCTCTACTTCTGGCCGCCCTCCCCGTCGGGCGAGGCGGTCCTGTCCCGTTCCGACGGACTGGTGCGGGCCGAAGAGCTGCGGCACGTGACCTTCCGGGGCATCGTCTTCGAAGCCTCGCGGGGAACGGCGATCGCCATCGAGGGCGGCGCCGGCTGCAAGGTGGTTGGCTGCACGATCCGCAACACCGGGGGACGGGCGGTGCAGGTGAACGGGGGCTCGAACCACGAGGTCTACGGCTGCGACGTCTACCACACCGGCACCGGCGGCATCCACACAAACGGGGGAAACCGCGCCACCCTGACCCCGTCCGGACACAACGCCGAGAACAACCACGTCCACCATTACTCGCGGCGAAAACGCACCTACCAGTCCGCCATCAGCACCTACGGCGTCGGCGGGCGCATCGCCCACAACCTGATTCACGACGGCCCCCACATGGCGCTGTCGGCAGGGGGCAACGACCACATCGTCGAGTACAACGAGATCCACAACGTCGTCTACGAGAGCCGCGATGCCGGGGCCTTCTACGTCGGCCGCGATTTTACCCAGCGCGGCACGGTACTGAGCTACAACTACTGGCACCAGATTCTCGGGGCGGACGGGCACGGCGGCATGACCATCTATCTCGACGACCAGCACAGCGGCCACCACATCCACGGCAATCTCTTCGAGAGCGTGACCAACGCCGTCTTCATCGGCGGCGGCGTCGACAACACGGTGACCAACAACGTCTTCATCGACTGCTGGACCGCGGTCCATCTCGACAACCGCGGCATGGGCTGGCAGAGGGAGATGGTCCGCGACACCTCGTGGACCTTTCACCAGGGGTTGCGGGCGGTGCCTTACAAAAGCGAGGTCTGGGCGCGGCGCTACCCGACCCTGCCCGGGATTCTCGACGACATGCTGGGGGTGCCGCAGCGCAACCTGTTCCGCCGCAACATCAGCGCCGGCGGCATCTGGGACGACATCAACAACGCCACCAGGAAGTTCCAGACCATCCAGGACAACCTGGCCTTCGACGGCGACCCGGAATGGGTCCGCCTGGTCAAGGACGACCAGGGCCGCCCGGCCACGCTGGAGTTCCGGGACCCCGCCGCGGTCTCGGCGATCGGGTTCGAGCCCCTGCCGCTTTCCATGATGGGACTGTACGAGGACGAGCGCCGTGCCAGCTGGCCGCCGATTCACGAGGTGAGGCCGGTGCAGTTTCCCGAACCGGTTCCGCAGGCCGACCTGTCTCCCGACCCGGTGTTCACGGTCCCGCGCTCAGCGACCGAGATAGCCGTGGACGGCGAGCTGCAGCCGGAGGAGTGGGGCGGCCTCTCCGCGGAGGCCGCCATGGTCCTCGAGGCGCACGTGTCGGGAGCCCTCGTCGAGCCGGCGGCGCGGGCGTGGCTGACCCATGACGCCGCCGCCCTCAGGGTGGGCCTGGTCACGGAGCTCCCCGAAACCCGCGATCTCGGAACCATCTGGGGGGGCAGCGACGCGGTGGAGCTCGCCTTCAAGGCCGCGGACGATCTCTTCGCGGAAACGCAGGTGCTGCGCGGCTACACCGAAGGGACGTGGGAGACCACGGACGAGACGGGCTCGAGCGACGAGGCGAGGCAACGGCTTGCCCGCGGGGTGAGGTACGGGGCCCGCCTCGGCGATGGCCGGTGGAGCGCCGAGTGGGAGGTGCCGCTGGCGAACCTCGGGATCTCTCCGGGCCAACGCATCCGTTTCAATCTCACGGTGCGGCGCGTAAGCGGCCAGCGGTGGATCATGTGGAGGCCGACAAAGGGACAGAGCTACGACGTCGATGGTGTCGGCAGTCTGTACCTGGCTCCGTGAGCAGGTGAGGTCCGGGGCAAGGTGGGTGCCGACCAAGGGTCAGAGCTATGATGTCGACGGTGTGGGCAGTCTGTATCTGGTTCCCTGAGCAGGTGATGAATCGGCAAATTCAAAGACCGTCGCATCAACTATCTTATTCACGTCCAATTTGAAGAATCGCTCGATGTGCGAGGGCGTAGCCAACGCCTGTTGAGGTAATGCGATGAGCACCACCATCCATACCATAGAGGACTTGATCCAGGTCCTGGACGAAAACCCCCAGTGGCTCGAGGCCATGCGCGCCCGGCTGCTGACGCGCGAGCTGATCGAGCTTCCCGAAAAGTTCACCCTGTTCGTCGCGGAGGTGACCAGCTTCGTCGCGGAGGCGAACCGGCGCTTCGACAGTCTCGAAACCGGGGTGAAGTCCGTCCAGAACGATACAGGCCTTCTCAAGGGGATCCTCGCCCGCAACGCCGCTCTTGAGGAGGTTACCGATGTCGCCCGGGAGATGAGCCTCCGGAGGACCAAAAACCTCACCCGGGACGACCTGTGGGACCTGATCGACCAGGCCGACACGTCGGGTATCCCCACCAATGAGCTGAGAAGCTTTCGCCGGGCGGATCTGATCATGGAGGCGACGGACCAGGAGGGCGCAACCTGCTACGTCGCCGTGGAGATCTCCTATACGGCCAACGGACGGGATACCACCCGGGCGCTGCGCAATGCCGGGTTCCTGACGAGGTTCACCGGCAGGCGCTCCCATGCAGCTGTTGCGGGTCTGTTCCGGGATGAACGGATCCAGGACCTCATCGACTCGGGCGAAGTGGCCTGGTATCAGCTGGATCCCCAGATCCTGGAAGCGGAATAGCTGACCCGGCTGTCCCTCCAGTCGTCCGCGGCTGAAACCCCGCCCTCCGGGTAACAGTCGCCGCAGAGCGACGACCACCCCATCCAATACGCGGTTCAGTAGTCGGCGAGAACCTCGTCGACGTCGCGCGCGGCATTGTCGAGCGCCTGTTTCGGCGTCGCCATTCCCGAGAACGCCTCGTTGACCGCCTCGGCGAGGCGGCGGGCGATCTGCGAGACCGCCGGGTGCGGCGGCCACCCGAGCGCGCGCGTCCCCTCGTCGGCCATGACGTCGATGTCGATGTACCCCTCGAACGCCCGGGTCTCGAAGGCCGACTTCTGGGTCGGCAACCCGGACTGCTCCGGGTCGGCGGTCTGCCAGACCGGGTCGTACACGTAGAGCTCCTTGAGCACCGTCCAGGCCGCTTCCGGCACCCGGGTGTAGGCGGTAATCGCCACCATCACCACGTCGATCAGCGTTTTTGGAGGACGCGGCTCCAGGGGCTCGGGGGGAACCGGCAGCGGCCGCAGCATCAGCTTGGCGACGTCGAAATCGTACCCCGTGGAGGTGGTGTTCTGAAACCACGGCCCCTCGATGGACAGCAGGGCGCGCTCCGATACCCAGTGGGCGCAGTTCTCGTGGAAGGCGTAGGCGGCGTTCCCCTCCGGCACGAACCCGCGATCCTTCAGATCGACGAGGAACTCGAGGGTCGCGATTCCCGCAGGCCCGTTGAAGACCGCCCTGGTCATGCCGTCGTCGAGGACGCGGCCTCCCGCCTTGTAGAGCAGGGGAACGAACCGGTAGGAGGTGTCCCCCTTGGGGCCGCCGGGCATGGTCAGGGCGTGGATGCCGCTCGCTTTCAGCACCGGGCCCATGGCGCGGATGTCGTCCCAGGTTTGCGGGACCTCGAGGCCGTGTGCGTCGAGGATGCCGCGGTGGACGGCGAGCACGAAGGGGAGCACGGTCACCGGGATGCCGTAATGCCTGCCGTCGTACTTCACCTCGTTGAGCATGTTGGAGAAGTAGCGGTCCCTGATTTCGGGCCAGTCGGAAAAGGTATCGAGGGGCAGCAGCCCGCCCGCGTCGCCGAACTCGACGGAGTACTTGTGGTGGACGCGGATGATGTCGGGGCCCTCGCCGACGATGGTGTTGCTGATGAGGATCTCGCGCTGAGTCCACCAGTCGCGGGTGGCGAACTCGACCACGATGTCGTCGCGGCGGGCGTTGAAGCGGGCGACCGCGTCGACCGCCCACTCGTGCTGGCTCTCGACGCCGCCGAACTCCCAGAGCAGGACCCGGGTCGGCCCTTCTCCGCCGTCGTCGGAAGCGCAGGCTGCCAGCAGCAGCGCGGCGGCGAGCAGCGCGCTCATCGACCGCTTCAGGAGGGTTCGTTCCAGCGGCTGTCGCCGTGGGAGACCGACCACATGCGCGCCTTGTAGACACCGCCGGCGCCGGCGGGGGTGCCGAGCCTGCGGTGGCGTTCCGGCCAGGTCCAGAACGGGCGGCCGGAAAGCAGCTCCCTGACCTCCTCGGACTGGGTCTCGAGGAACTCCGGGGTCGGTTCCCAGCCGGCCATCGCCATGTCCTTGGGATGCGAGTAGCCGCCGATGATGATGGCGCGCTCCCCGTCCCCCCGGTTCTGCCCGGTGGCGTGGATGAGGGTTTCGCACATCATCAGGGTCGAACCGGCGGGGGCCACCACCTGGTGGACGAGGGCGGGATCCTCGTACGCGGCGCCGACCATGTCGTCCTCGTTGCAGTTGAGCTTGTGGCTGCCGGCGATGACCGCGGTGCCCCCGTCCTCGGGACCGAGGTCCCTGAGGTTGGTCAGGGTCTTGACGAAGGTGCAGTGGTAGAGGCCGCCGTAGGTGTAGCTGTCGAAGCCGGGCTGGCCGCCGCGATGCCACTGGTAGCGGAACCGGGCCCCGGGGTCGAAGTCCGGGAGGCGGCGGTTGACGATGGCCCCGGACTCGTCGAGACGCACCTTGCCGCCGACCACCTCCTCGACCAGGGCGACGAGCCGGGGGTGGGTGAGATAGCGGCAGAACGCCGGGTGCGCCTGGACGAGGTGGCCCCAGCTGAAATAGTGCGGCGGCTTCCAGGACTCGACGAGGGCGCAGCCGATCACCGCTTCGGCGGGGTTCTCCTCCGCCTCGAAGCGGGCGCGCAGCTCCTCCAGGGCTGCCAGCAGCTCTTCGCACTCGGCCGCGGTCAGCGCGTTCTCGATGACGACATAGCCGTTGACCTCGAAGTACAGCCGCTGCGCCGGGGTCATCGCCGGGAAGGAGTCGTCGGTATGCAATGGTTGTTCAGTCATGGAGAGTCCGTGTTGAGGTGCGACGAGTTGATGGGAAAGAAGGGAGCGATCCTTTCGGGAATTTCGGGAAGTCCTCCAGCGGCGGCGAATTCCATGGGGCAAAGCCCGGGTCGTGGGGCCGCCCCTGATTGGGACCGTCGTCGCGGAAAAGGCCAACGGATGCCATGTTGGCGACCTTTCCCTGGGGAGTTATTTACCGCATGCTCCGAAGGTTTCTGACCGCCTTGCCGATGTAGAACCGAATCGGTGAATGGATCAGCGGGTCGCCAGGCAACTCAAAAGGTCCCCGCACGGTCCCCTCAGCCACGGTTTTCACCACCCCTTTCGACACTTGGTGGACGAATGCGTCGAGATCCTTCGTGTTGTCAAGATGCTTCTGATCAGACGTCTGGCCTGTCACGAACTCATGGATGATTACCACAGCACGACAGGCTGATTGACGCTGAGCCTCAGCCAGTGCCGCCGCAGATGCCGTGAGAAGCTGATACCGCAGCTTTCCAACCTCCGACAACCGGTTAGTGGGCACACCGAGGATGGCAGCGGCTAGTTGTTCGAGGCGGTCCACCCCCCGCGACTGTGGATTCTTTGCCTTTCGTTTGCACGCCTCCTGTAGCGTGTCCTCGACGGTCTTTCCGAACGTCTCATCGGCCTTGGCCTCGACCGCAATCACGAGCGGGCCTTTCTCGTCTTCTGCCGTGAGAAGCACATCAAGGTTCGATGGCTCGCCTCCGAACGAATCGAAGGTGACGCGAGCCTCGGGTTCTGCCGACCACCCGGGGAGGATCCTGCCGAAGTCCGGGTGCGCGCGGAATGCCTGATCAATCTCTGTGGGAACGCAGTCAGGATTGCGCTCAAGCCACGCCCGAGCCGATTCTTTGGCGCTCCGGCCATCCTTCCAATGTTCCGGTTTCTTGGGGCCAGCTAAGCGACGCCAAGTCTCAAGGTCACAGATGGGCTTACCGCCTTTGTTGATCATGCTAACCTCCTTTTAAGTTAGTAATGGAACTAACTAAAATATCGAAATACAGCCAACCTGCTCTCCGGCCTTTCGATTCTGAGCGGATTGGTTTACGGGTCCGAAACCATTTCTGATCTTATCTCCAGGGAGGGCGTCATGGATATCCTGCGCGAATCGTCATTTGCTCAATACCTCACCCAACAGGCCAGAGAGGAAGGCATTGAGCAAGGGCTCCAGGAGAGTATCCGCGACGTGCTGGAGATTCGGTTCGGTCCCGGCGCGGCGGACAGTTTGGCCCCTCTCGTTGCGGCCATCAGTGACGTGCAACGCCTCAAGCAATTGCATCGGCAGGTGATCCAGGTGGCCAGCCTGGAGGAATTCCGCAACCTGGTGGAGGCTGCGGAGCAGGAGGGCGGCAACGGCGGGAAGTGAATTGCTATTGTGCTACTGCCCCCTGAAGGCAGGAGGGGGGAAGAAAAAGATGCTGCTGGAGCAGCAGTCGCTGGAAACCGCCGGGTTGCAATCCCCGGCGGTTTTTTTGTAAGGCAGCAGGCGAAGCTCAGTCGACGAACCAGCGCATCCCGCACCTGAGCTCGCGGTCGTCGAAGGCGAGGCTGTACGGGTCGCAGCGCCGGAACGCGACGGCGCCGTCGGTGCGCACGACGAGCCAGCCGAAGTCCCAGTTGCCGCTCTCGTAGCGCATCGGGATCGCGGGCCGCACCCGGATTACGGGTTGGGTGCCGGCGATGAACAGGCGCCGGTCGGTGTAGTAGTAGCCGGAGTGGGTTTCGACGAAGAGCTCGTGCCGCAGGCCGTCGCCGCCGAGCTCGGCGCACAGGCCCTCGATGCCGACCTTGACGGCGCTGCCGCGCGCGAACGCGTCGGCGAGCTCGGCGACCGAGCCGTCGCTGACGCTGCCGTCGGCGCCGTGGGCGAGTACCTGCCGCCAGCGGTCGCTGACGTTGAAGCGGAAGCGGTCGAAGTCGTAGACGAAGTTGTAGCTCGGGGCGTTGGTGTCCGTGTCCCAGCTGTCCTGCGCGTGGTACTTCGGCATGGTCCCCGGCGACGGGGGCGCGGCAGGACCGGGGGCGCCGCGCGGAGATTCGCCGTCGAGACAGGGCCGGGCGATGGCCTGGCCGCCGTCCTGGTTGTAGAGGAAGAAGGACATCGACGGGCGCGGCCCGAAGCCGTGGGGGAGATCGACCGGCTGCCGCAGGCTCATGATACCGGCGACCCAGCGGCCGTCGGCGAGGTAGGTGACGCGGAATTCGGCGACTTCCTGGACGAGCTCGTCGTCGTCGGAGGTCACGTCGATATGCTCGTTGTGGCGGAACTCGGTGTAGATGCGCAGGTCCTGGCCGGCGCCGACCGCTGCGGCCAGGGCCTTCCCGCTGCCGCCGGAGAGGTTGCGGGCGGCGTCGAGCTCGAGGACACATCTCCATCCGGTCGGGTTGTCCACGGGATTTCCTTTCTTTGCGGGGCGAGGTCAGAGCCTCAGGGTCGGCTCGCCGGGGGGGTGGTTGCGGCTGTAGTAACCGCCTTGTCGCCTTCGTCCAGGCCTTCCCACAGACGGGGCGTGACGGATAAAATGGAGATGCGTGACAATAGACATCTTGATTGTGCATCATTTGTGCATATATTGCAAAAATGGGTTGTCAGTGGGATGTCGCCAAAGCCCGACCAGCCAGGCCGAGTGGGAGACACAATGAGCAAGGAAGAATTTGACTTTACCCAGGCCAGACAAGGCGCACTCGTTCCTGCCGCTCCTGGTAAAACGCGAATCACGATACGCTTGGACACGGATGTGTTGAACTGGTTCAGGAACCAGGTACACGAGGCCGGCGGAGGCAATTATCAGACCTTGATCAACGAGGCATTGCGTCAACATATCCAGGTTCAGGATGCTGTCCTGGAGGAAACCTTGCGCAAAGTGATCCGCGAGGAACTACAGACGCTTTTCCAATAGACTTATGCCGGAACTGACCCCAGGTTTACCATCCATGAGACGACAGTAGCCCGAGATAGTACAGCGACAGAAGTTTCCGATATCCAAAAACTGTAGCCTTCAGGAGGGATTACATGGTAACGGTTTCCTTTGAATTCTCCGAAGACGTGTTTGCCTCGTTGAGGAAAGACCCCGATCGTTTCGCCAAAGAGTTGCGTTTGGCTGCCGCCGTGAAATGGTATGAGATGGGGCAGGTCTCCCAAGGCCGGGCCGCGGAAATTTCCGGCCTGTCCCGCAGTCAATTTATTTCCGCCCTGGGAAGGTTCCAGGTTTCCGTATTTCAGTATGATCTTTCCGAAGTAGTTGAGGAAGCAAACCGTGATTGAAGGTTGGGTGCTCAATGCCTCCCCTATCATCACTCTGGCCAAAGTCGACCGTCTGGACCTGCTTGTTGGATTGGTGCCCGAGGTATGTATTCCACCGGCGGTTGCTACAGAAGTCACGGCAGGCCCGGTGAATGACCCTGGACGTCGTGCCTTGGAAAGTGGCTGGGGCAACAGGTTGGCTAAATCTGGTATCCGGCCCGAAATCCTGGGCTGGAGCTTGGGGGCGGGAGAGACGGAGGTACTTTCGGTCGCTTTGGAAAAACCTGGCTGGACGGCGGTAGTAGATGACGCTACTGCCCGGGCCTGTGCCCGGGCAGTAGGTGTACCCGTCATCGGGACATTGGGGGTCGTGTTGCGTGCAAAGAGACAGGGACTGGTCCCGTCCGCCGGCAAGATTTTCCAGGAATTACGGCGATCAGGTCTATATTTCGACGATCATTTCATTCGATCCGTGCTCAAACAGGTTGTTGGAGAGGATTGGTAAAAACAGGATGAGGACCCACCCATGCTGAAAGCAGGATTCATCGGCGCCGGCGGCCGTGCCCGCAGCGCCCACTACCCCGCCCTCGCCCGCCTCGACGGCGTCGACATCGTCGCCGTCTGCGAGCTCGACCCGGAACGGATGCAGCTCGTCGTCGACGAGTACGGCTTCGACAGGACCTTCAGCGACCACCGCGAGATGCTCGCCGCGGTCGACCTCGACGTCGTCTACTGCGTCATGCACGAGAAGTGGCTGCTGCGCCCGGCCCTCGACTGCCTCAACGCCGGCAAGCACCTGTTCATCGAAAAGCCGCCGGGCGCCAACAGCGCCGAGACCCGGCAGATGCTCGACGCCGCGGTCGCCAACGACGTCTGGTGCATCGTCGGCCTACAGCGCCGCTACGCCGCGGTCAACCGCGAGGCCGTGCGCCGCGTCGCCGCCAAGGGGTCGGTCTCGGTCGCCAGCGTCACCTTCAACAAGCAGATCCTCGGCGGCGACGGCCGCGAGTTCAGCACCACCCTGTGGGACGACGTCGTCCACGTCGTCGACCTGCTGCGCCACCTGGCCGGCGGCGAGCCGCTCGAGGTCAAGGCGTACCGCGACTGTTTCGGCAGCCGGAGCCGCAACTGCTACACCTCGATGATCCGCTTCGACAGCGGCGCCACCGGGGTCGTCTTCGGCAACCGCGCCTCGGGGGGACGCGTGCTGCGCTCCGAGCTGCACGGCGTCGGCATCGGCTGCTACATGAAGATCCCCGGGGAGATCGAGATCCTCGAGGACGGCGAGACCACCGTCATGGGCGGCTGGGAGGTCGACGGCGTCCCCGAAGAGGACGTGCGGGCCTACGAAGGCACCCTCACCATGCACGAGCATTTTTTGGACTGTATCCGGAACGGCAACGTGCCCCTGACCGATCTGCGCGACGTGATCCACACCATAGAGCTCGTCGACCGGATCGAGGGACCGCTGCCCTGACAAAGCTCGAGGAGAAACCAGCATGCCGGGACTGAGCGAGCGACAGCTCGACCTCTACAAGCAGCAGGGCTACCTGCTGACCGAAGACGTGTTCGACCCCTCCCTGTTCGACCGCCTGAAAGGGGAGCTCGACGGGATGGTCTCCGCGGCCGCGGAACGCGCCCATGCGGAGGGGCGGCTCGACGACCTGTTCGAAAACGAGCCGTTCTCCCACCGTCTCGCCCGCGTCGCCGAGGCGCTCGGTCATCCCGCGGAGATGCTGCGGCCGTTTCACGGCAAGCTGCGCACCCCGGGCATGTTCGCGATCGTCACCGCCCCGGCCATCCTCGACATCGTCGAGTCGGTCATCGGCCCGGAGATCCTCGCCCACCCCCAGTTCAACCTGCGCGCCAAGCTGCCCGGCCAGGACGAAGGGGTCGTGCCCTGGCACCAGGACCTCGGCTACCTGCAGCCGGACGCCTCGGACACCTTCATGGTGAACTTCTGGATCCCGATGGTCGACGCGACCCGCGAGAACGGCTGCATGGAGGTAATCGCCGGCAGCCACAAGGCCCCCCTGATCCCGCACGAGCACGGCATGGGGCCGGCCGCCAACTTCAAGGGTATCCCCGACGAGCACCTGCCTCCCGGGGAGCAGGTCACGTGCGAAATCGCCGTGGGCGGCGTGCTGCTGATCATGCACAAGACCCTGCACCGCTCCATTCCCAATCGCTCCGACCACATCCGCTGGAGCCTCGACCTGCGCTACAGCGACCCGGCCATGCCGACCGGACGCGATGGCGTCCCCGGCTTCATCGCCCGCAGCGCCGCCGATCCGGGCGCGGTCTGCACCGGCGTGGAGGAGTGGGACGAGATCATGGACGCCCACCCGGTCAGCGGCTGATTCTTTTCGATTTGTACGGCGCCTGACACGGAGCCGGCGGCAATCGGGGCCGGAAGCGCCGACTCGAGACACGGGTCCGGCAATCCCTCCGGTCCAGCTGTCGTTCACGGCCGTGGTCGAGGGCGGTTCCAGGGGGCGGGGAGCCGCGATTCCCCACACCGGTCCGGCAATCCTTCCGGTATCGCTGCCTTCACGGGCGCGGTCGAGGGCGGTTCCAGCAGGCCCGGAAGCGCGACTCCGCCTACGGGTCCGCAATTCCCTCTGCGCCGCTGCTGTTGGGGGGCGCGTATAGGTTTGCGGGCGCCAACCGCTCAACCGGCGCCCTGTTCCCTTGGTTGTCCGGGTGCGTTGGCGTCGTATGCGTGCACCGGGCACCCGGTCTCCGCCTCAGAACCTGATGCCCACCAGTTCCACCTTCACCGCAAGGACCGACGCGTCCATACCCTTCCGGTGAACGGTCCCCGGGGAAGGAAACAACCCCGCCATAGGCAGGCCCGGGCCCGTCACGTACGCTCCGGCGTCCCGGGAGCGGCCGGCGTCCCTCGAGGCGAAAAACTCCTGAGCGGCCTCGTAGTCCCGGGTGAACCAGGTCCCGGCCCCGAGTCCCAGGATCCCCCCGGCCAGCATCATGGCGTAGGTCGGACGGTCCCGGTGGTGGAGATCGGCCAGGACCGCGGTTCCCAGGCCGTAGAGAGAGCCGACGATCCCACCGAGATTGACCAGCCGCGCCCGTCCTCCGCTCATCCCCATACGGGGGGCGAGAACTCCCATTTTCAACAGACCCAGGTTTCCTCCGGTCATGGCGCTGGCGAGAAGCGCGTCGCTGTCCGTCACCTCCAGGCTTTTTGCGGCGCACAGCGCGAACCAGGCGCCCCATATACCCCCGAAGTTGACCAGGGTCGCCTCGCCGGCGGTCACCCAGGTCCGGCCAACGATGGAAGAGGCGGCGGCCAGCCCCAGGGCGCCCCCGCCCATGCTCGCCCCGACCACCGTCTTGTAGCCGCTGCCGGCCAGGACCGCCGCTCCTATTCCCTGCCAGGTCCCCCAGGCTCCGCCGAGGGCGAGCAGGGAAGCCTGCCCGTTGCCGAGCGGTGCTCCCCGGGTCCAATCGAGAGTGGTTATCATGCCGACCACGGGCCCGGCGATCATCCCCATGTAGACCAGTTCCTCGGATTCTGCCAGGATCCCTGTGCCGAGGCCGACCCAGGTCGCGTACAGGGTTCCGAAGACGGTCAGCCCCACCCTGGCGGGAGGGCTGATGGCGATCTCGACGCTCTTCATGCGGCGGATCTCCATCCTCCTCTGGCGGGCCAGGGCGGCGTACCCACTTTCTTTGTAATCCGCGGTAATCCAGTGGAGGCGCCGCAGGGCCTTGTCGTACTCCCCCCGGTCCATCAGTCCGGCCGTGGCTTCGTACAGGATCCTGGCTTCCAGGCCCTCGGGCGGCTCTGCTTCCTGCCGAGCGCAGAGTTGCCCCGGCAGCCAGAAGACCGCGCAAAGACCAGGGATCGCCCATCTTTTGGAGAGCATGGCTTCTGTTCAGAACCTGATGGTCAGCAGGACCGCGCGGATGGCTGCCGAGCGATGAGGCAGGGGTACCCCGGTCAACCTCCCGGCAGCGGCGGGGACGGGTACCCTGGGGGCGTGTACTGCCCCGCCCCATCCCACTGTCGCGTGGGCACCGGCCCGGGCTGAAACCCCGGATGGGAGTTCATGCTGCCTGATCGCGAAACCCGACCAGAGCCCGGCGATGCCTCCCGCCGTCACCATGCCCATGGGCACCGTGGCACTATCGAAGCTTTCTCCCAGGGCGATCAGGCCGACAATGCCGCTGGCCACGAAGGTGCCCGCGACTCCCCCCAGGTTGATCAGGCGGGCCTGCTCCCGGCTCAGCTCGATCCGGGGGACCAGCATCGCCATGGCCGCGAGGCCGAGGTTCCCCCCTGTCAGGGAACTCTTCAGGACCCCGTCGTCTTCCGCTTCGGCCATGACCGAAAGGCAGAATCCGAACCACGTTCCCCAGAGTCCCGCGTAGTCGAGAAGACTGGCGTCGCCCGCGCTGACGTCGGCAACGCGGGTGAGCGCCGCACTGCCGGCGATGCCCGCCAGTCCCCCAGCCATCGAAAACGCGGTCAGCCGCCGGTCGGAAAGTTCGTCTCCGGAGGCGACGGTCCATCCGAACCCCTGCCAGGTTCCCCAGAGACCGCCGAGCCGGACGAGGGCTCCCTGCCCCGGACTCAGGGCCCGGCCCCGGGTCAGGAGATGGGTGGTGAGCAGGCCGGCGGGGGCGCCGGTCATCATGCCCGCGGCCAGGGCCTGGTCCGAGTCCGCGCCCGTGACGATGGCGGTGCCCACGCCCAGCCAGGTGGAGTAGAGGGTGCCGTACACGAGCGCCCCGGTGCGGCCCGCCTGGTCGGCGGGACCGTTGGAGGCCCGATGCAGGCCCAGCTCTTCGAGGCGTTTCTTCCGCTCGGCGGCGGAGGCGGCGTACAGGGTTCGGGGATACCTGTCGGTTATTTCGCCCAGATAGTCGTAAGCCGCGTCGTACTGCCCGTCGGCGAGGGCCCTGAAAGCGCTCTTGTACAGCTCTTGAGCCTCTGTTTCAGCAGCGGCCTCCCGCTGGGCCTGAAGCGCGTGGACCGGGGCCAGGAGCAGGAGCGCGGCAACGGCGGCATGCCACGGGGAAAGAAAAGCTCCGGTGGTCGGCAGGCTGGGCATTTGGAAGGCGCCGGAAAAAAGGGAGGTTCTTCTTACTGCAGCGGATTTCGCCGGGGTATCTTACGATGGACCCGACCTTGGACAAAACACCCCGGATCGAGCAAACCGGGTGACCAGAGGCAAGTCGCCGTCACCAGGGCGGCCGGGAGCACAATCTCTTCGTCATCGATTTTTTGGGATACAACTCAACATTTATATTGATAATTCGGGAGTCGGGGTCACATTTCCCGTAGTGGCGCCAGTGTACGGGAATAGCAAGAGAACGGCGCCGGACCGGAATGTAACCACGTGCCCCGGCCTTCCCCGGCCGTTGCCCGCCCCCTTGTACCCGCGTTACTATTCGCCCATGCTGCTGACTGACGCCCAGCCCCAGATGGAGCGGGACCTGCGCTTCTTCCCCGCCGGGACCAGGCACCCCAAAACCCTCACCCGCGCCCAGGTCGACCAGTTCAACCGGAAGGGGTTCGTCTTTCCCCTCGACGTCTTCGACGAATCCCAAGCCGGGGCGAACCGCGCCTGGTTCGACGACCTGATGCAGCGGGCCGCGGCCGCCGGCCACAACAGCTATTCGATCAACGGCTGGGACAGGTACTGTTCCGCCATCTACGATCTCGCGGTCGAGCCCCGCATCCTCGATTTCGTCGAGGACCTGCTCGGCCCGGATCTCATCTGCACAATGACCCATTTCTTCTGCAAGGAACCGGGGGAGAAAAAGCAGGTCGCCTGGCACCAGGACGCTTCCTACTGGGCGATCACGCCAAGCAAGATCGTGACCGTATGGCTGGCCATAGACGACGTCGGCACGGACAACGGGCCGATGACGGTGATCCCCGGTTCCCACCTGCACGGGCAGATCCCGTACGAGAAACTCGACGACATGTCGGCCAACGTGCTCAGCCAGTCGGTGCCGAACCCGCTCGACTGGGGGGACGAGCCGGTTTCTTTCGTCATGAAAGCGGGCCAGGTGTCGCTGCACAGCGACCTGCTGCTGCACGGCTCGGTGCCGAACAACTCTTCCCGCCGGCGCTGCGGCCTGACCTTGCGCTACAACCCGCCCGACGTGCGCCTCGAGCAGACCGGCGAAGCCAGCGCCATCGTCGCCCGCGGCGGCGCCCCGTTCGGATACTGGCGGCACCGGGAGCGCCCCGAAGGAAACGAGGTTCCCGCTCCCAGGCCCAGATAGGCCCGCGCCCCCGGACTCCGGGGCCACGGACTTCTCCATCCGCGATGGCGCCAGGGCGCACCAGACCCACCTGCAGTCTGTTCGGCTGTGGCAGTTTCGATGGATGCTGCCCCCCGTTCCGGTCCCTTTACCGGGAGGGGTCCATGGGTGAGTTTTTTCCAGCCGCAGACGAGCAGCATGTCAACCTGCTTCACTTTCCCGGAAAACCGAAGGACTTCTCATGGATCTGAATTGTAACCGGCCCTCCGCAACCAGAGGGGGGTACGCCGACAGGTGGCTCGCGGTCCGTACCCTCCTGCCGGCAACCCTTCTTATCGGTGTCTGCCTGGCGGCATGGGCGGCTCCCGGGGCGGCGCAGGAAGACGCCGGGGCGTGCGCAAACGGGGTTGTCGTTCCGGAACCGGATAACCACCCCGACCTGGTGGCGGACTGCGAGATGCTGCTGGCCTTGCGCGACCGCTACGCCGACGACGCCGACCTCGACTGGAGCGCCGACACCCCGATATCCGAGTGGGAAGACATCGTGGTCGAGGATTTCGTTCTGACCGAGCTGGATCTCACCGGCAAGGGGTTGACCGGACCGGTCCCGACCGAGGTGGCACAGCTCGCCCGCCTGCAGGTGCTGTTCCTCGACGCCAACGAGCTGAGCGGACCGATCCCACCGGAGCTGGGCCAGCTGGAGAACGTGGAAGACCTGCGTCTTCACGACAACATGCTGAGCGGCCCGATACCGGTCGAACTGAGCCAGCTGAAAAGGGTACAGGTGTGTGGCTCAACGACAACGAGCTGACGGGTGAGATTCCTCCCGAGCTGGGGGAGCTGACCAAGCTGGAGGACCTGCGCTTCGGCGGCAACCAGTTCAGCGGATGCGTGCCGGAGGAGCTGAAGGAATGGGCCGAAGAGATGCCGGTCTGCGGCGAGGGACACCGCGGTGATCACCGAGCTGGGCGGCCTGCCCTGCTCTACCTCGAGTAGCCGCAGCAGCCGCGGCCGGCCATGTCCAGTAATCCCGGCGCCAAAGAGGACCGCCTCCTCCGGGTCGGCGTTCTAGGCTGCGGGCCGATCGCCCAGATGGCCCACCTCGACGCCTGCCGCAAGGGGCGCAACACCGAGCTCTACGCCATCTGTGACACCGCCGGGGACCTGGTCGAGAAGATGGCCGCGGTGCACGAGCCCCAGGCGGCCTACCGCGACTACGCCGCCATGCTCGCCGACCCTCGGCTGGAGGCCGTCGTCGTCGCCACCAGCGACCCCTTCCACGTCCCCCTGAGCCTGGAGGCGGTCGCCGCGGGCAAGCACGTCCTCGTCGAGAAACCGCTCGGCACCTGCGTCGAGGAGTGCGAGGAGCTGCGCGCCCGCGTCCGCGAGGCCGGGGTGACCTTTCAGGTCGGCAACAACTGGCGCTTCGACCCCGGCTTCCGCTTCGCCGGCGACTTCATCGCCGCGGAGATGGGGGAGCGCATCGCGATCAAGGTGTGGTACTACGACTCCGTCGACCGCTACACGATGACGGACAACCTGCTTCCCGTGATCGCCGCGAGCGGGCATTCGCGGCTGCCCGAGGTCGATCCCAGGGCGGACCGGCGGCGCTACCTGCTGATGACGCACGGCGCCCACGCCCTCGACGCCGCCCGCTTCGCCGGCGGGGAGATCGCCGCGGTCAGCGCCCGCCATCTCCTGCGCGCCGGCTCCCATTGCTGGTTCGTTGCCATCGAGTTCGCCGATGGTTGCCTGGGCCACCTCGATCTCTGCATACCGCAGCGCGGCGACGTCGAGTTCGGATTCCGCGCCATCGGCGAGCACGGCAGCGTCCTCGCCCGGGGCGGGCTGATCTGGTATCACAAGTCGAGCTACGTCGAGTGCTTCTCGCAGAAGGACGGGACCTACCGCCGCCCCCTCGGGGAGGACGCCTACTCCTACCGGCTGCAGCTCGAAGGGTTCGCCGACACCATTCTCGAGGGGGAGCCGCAGCACGGCGCCGATGCCGACGAGGGCACCGCCGCGGTGCGCGCCCTCGCGGCGGTCTCGCAATCTTCCCGGCGGGGGGGAGCGCGCGTCGCCGTCGCCGACGTCGAAGGAGGCGTATGATGGAGCTGGGCATCTTCTCGAAGCACTTCGAACGGCCCCTCATGGGGGAGGTGTTCGACGCCGTCCGTTTCCACGGTCTCACCTGCGTCCAGTTCAACTTCGAGACCGCCGGCATGGAGACCCTGCCGGAAAGCATCGACGATTCCCTGTGCGGCCACGTCCGCGGGCAGATGGCCCTGCGGGGGGTGTCGATGGCCGCGGTCTCGGGGACCTTCAACATGATTCACCCCGACCTCGAGCAGCGGCGGCAGGGGCTCGAGCGCCTGCGCCGGCTGATCGCCGCCTGCCCGAAGCTGGGGGGGCCGGTGATCAGCCTCTGCACCGGCACCCGCAACCCGGGGCGCATGTGGGACCCCCACCCGGACAACGGCACACCCGAGGCCTGGAACGACCTGGTCGAGTCGCTCGCCGCGGTGCTGCCGCTGGCCGAGGAGACCGGGGTCACCCTGGCCTTCGAGCCGGAGGTCGCCAACGTCGTCGACTCGAGCCGCAAGGCGCGCCGCCTCCTCGACGAGATCGGCTCGCCCCGCCTGGGGGTCGTCATCGACGGGGCCAACATCTACCACGAGGGAGAGCTGCCGCGCATGGGGGAGATTCTCGAGGAGGCGTTCGACCTGCTCGCCGGCGACATCGCCCTGGCCCACGCCAAGGACCTCGACCGCGACGGCGAGGCCGGCAACCTCGCCGCCGGCACCGGGCTGCTCGACTACGACCTCTACCTCTCCCTGCTGGGGCAGCTGGAGGAGCCGGTCCCGCTGATCCTGCACGGCCTCGACGAGGACCAGGTCGCCGACAGTGTCGCCTTCCTGCGCTCCCGGCTGCCGGGCTGAGCGGCGATGGCGCGCAGGCTCCGGTGCTCGGCTTCCCTCTGGTCGGCGGACCTGTCGCGGCTAGCCGAGGAGATCCGCCGCGTCGAGCCCTACTGCGAGCGCTTCCACCTCGACGCCGCCGACGGCCGCCTCGTCGACACCATGCTGTTCTTCCCCGATCTCGTGGCGGCGCTGCGGCCGCACACCCGGCTGCCGTTCGAGGTTCACCTGATCACCCGCGAGCCGTTGAACTGGGTCGGGCCGTTCGTCTCCGCCGGCGCCGACATCGTCGTCTTCTACCCAGGAACCGGCAGCGGCATCCCCGAAACGATCGCCGCGGTGCGTGAAGCCGGGGCCCTTCCCGGAATCTCGCTCGCCCTCGGCGACGACCCCGGCCTGCTGGATCCGTTCTGGCCGCAGCTCGACGTCGTCACCGTCGTCGGCACCGAGATCGGCATCAAGGGAGCGGACATGGACCCGGCGGTTCCCGGCCGCATCCGCCGCTGCCGCGCCGCCATCGACCGCGGCGACCACCGGACCCTCGTCGAGGCGGACGGGGGGATCCGCCGCCACACCGTGCCGCTGATCGCCGCGGCCGGCGCCGACTTCATCGTCCCGGGGTCCTTGATGTTCGGGGAGGATCCGGCGCGGATGCGCGCCTGGCTGGAGTCCCTGCCGGCATGATTCACACGCCCCGTATCGAGATCAGGTACTGCGTCAAGTGCAGGTGGCTGCTGCGGGCCGCCTGGACCGCCCAGGAGCTGTTGACCACGTTCGCCGAAAAACTGGGGGAGGTGGCGCTGGTGCCGGGCGACCCGGGCGTATTCGAAGTGTATGTCGGCGACGAGCTGGTCTGGTCGCGTGAGGAACAGGACCGCTTCCCGGAGATGAAGGAGCTCAAGCAGCTGGTGCGGGACCGCGTCAGCCCGGACAAGGACCTCGGCCATTCGGAGCGCTGATCGCGGCCGCCGCCGATCCGAAGGCGCTCAATCCTTCCTGATACGGGATCGGTTCAAGAGTCTCACCTCCCTGCCCCGAGCTTCGGGGAATCCCCGTAAGCTTGGGTTTCGGTCGACACGACAGCAGCAATCGAGCCTGACCCAGATGCCGGGCCCTGAATCTCCGGGGTCCCTCCACCAGTCAACCATCTCCCGGAGCATCACTCGGAGGCCTTGGCCCCGAGGCGGCGAATCAGCCCAGTCCCAGGATGCCGAGGCTGTCCCGGTGGATGATCTCCTCGAGCCTGTCCTCCGGCACGCGCGGCAGCTTCGTGCTCTCGACGATGTCGTTGACCCGGCGGATGTGGTCGACGGTCTCCCGCGCCGTGGCGATCGGGTAGTCCGACCCGAACAGGATCTTGTCGAGCACGTTCCACTCCGTCGCCTTGATAATCTGCTCCCAGAACGAGAACGGGCGGTAGAAATTCCCCGAAAGATCGGTGTAGACGTTGGGATGCTTGCGCACCACGACGCAGGTCTCGGTCTGCCACGGGTGGCCGAGGTGGGCCATGATGATCTTCAGCTCCGGGTAGCGGGTGGCCAGCTCGTCGATGAGCAGCGGGTGGGCGTAGCGGATCGGGGCGTCGCGGATCGGCGAGGTCCCCTGGTGCAGCATCAGCGGCAGACCCCGTCTCTCCGCCTCGGCGTAGATCGCCAGGGCGCGCGGGTCGAACGGATCGAAGTTCTGGTAGTTGGCGCCCTGCTTGACCCCGGCGAGCCCGAGATCGGTGTGACAGCGCTCCAACTCCTCGAGGACACCGGGATCGTACGGGTGCAGGGTCATGAAACCGATCAGGCGCTCGGGGTGGGCGGCGACGAAGACGGCGATGCCGTCGTTGAGGTTGCCCCGGTACCAGGGCTCTTGCTCAGGCACCTCGAGTCCCGGCAGCCAAGGCTGCTCTCCTCCCGGATTGGTGGCGATGCTGAAGACGATCGACTTCTGCGCCGGCTCCTGCGCTTCGAGGTAGTCGTCCCAGCAGGTGGTGACCTTGACCGGCCGGTCGATACGCTCCATGGCCGGCCTTCCGGGCCCCAGCTCGGGGTGGACCTGCCCTCCGTCGCGGACAGGCGCTCGATGGAGGATCCGTCCCGGGCAATGCGAAAGACGCTCTCGTCCTGGGTATGGGCCGGTTCCGGATTGGACAACTGCCAGAGGAGGAAACAAGCGCAATCGTTGGTACATCCCTCACCTCCGCTATGATCTCCATCGATCGCTAGAGATATACTGTCATGGAGATGCATTATATCTCGCAGAGATCCCCGAATTGCATTGTAGTCGTGGGTGTTCTTGTACACGTCATCGCTGGCCACGAAGGCTACGTAGAGACGGTCCGGGTCGTCGTGCCAACCCAGCCAGATTCGGAAGTCCAAGTCGGAGGGATCGGGTGGCGCTCCCCCTTGTTCTGCAAAATCCAGGAGGGTCATGGTCGGATCTCCGAGTAGTTCGCCCCACTCGTCTATCCGACCGTCGTCGAGCTGGATTGCTGCAAGCATTTCGTCGCTGAGATAGGGAATTGGAAATACGCGATCTCCGGCATGGGCACCGACGGAAACTGGCACAAAAAGGAGACCCAAGATGGTGGGCAACTGCTTTTTCATCTAAGATGCAAAACTAAAGAACTGAGATTTGCCCCAACATCCAAATTTGTCAAATGAAGGATGTCTGGACACTCTGCCCCATCAGGAAGAGCTAATGGGCACAGAGAAGAGGGTTGAAATTTTAGGAGAGAGTTAAAATTGACAGGCACCTGAATCAGTGTAGCTGCAGTATCTGATATATTCATGAATTTTCAGTGCGCACTCGTAAGCGCACATGCTGGTCGTTTGGGCGTATTGATAGTGCGAAAAGCGATCTACATCCCTAGGGTGGGCATTTAGGAAGGAGGTATGGCCAAAAAAAAATAACCGCAGCAGAAAGGACTATAGTGATTGTGGATGGGAAAGCCAAGGTCCTTTGGGCAGGGCCAAGGGTGTGATTCCCAAACGTTCATTCCCGGACCATCGACGGCTGCAGCTATTGCGGCCACCCCGGCCGATCAGCCGAGCACCAAAATTTCAAGACTGTCCCGGTGGATGATTTCCGCGAGCCTGTCTTCCGGTATGCGCGGCATTTTCGTCCCTTCGACGATGCCGTTGACACGCCGAATGCAGTCGACTATCCGCCCATCTGAGCCGTGCGCCTGACCATCCACTCTACGTAGCTCTTGCGGGTCATGCCGCGGCGCTTGGCTTCGGAATTGATTACAGTGGCCACGCCGGCATCGACCACCAGGTTGAGCCGTACAGAGCGGCTGCGAGACGGACGAACCAGCAGGATCGTGGACAACGTGCTGTCGGCAGGAACATCAATAGCCTCAAGGGGGCTCGGGTCCGGAATCTCGTACCCGATCTCCTCCATACTATCCATCCAGTCCTGGAGTGCGTCCTCGGCATTGACCATAGCCTCGTCCAAGGTGTGACCCATTGCCACACACCCAGGCAGGTCAGGGAAGACGACCCCGTAGGCCCCATCCTCACCATCGATCAAAATCGGATATCTCATGCTTATTTCCCCCAGCCGGCATTTTTCGCAATGGACCGGGCTACGCCCGGCGACACCGTGCGGTGCCTCGGGACAACAATGGTGTAGCCAACCTTCGGGTGCCGATAGATGTCATGGCTCCTGCCGTGTCGATGGAGAACCCAACCCTCTCGCTGTAACCTCTCGATGATTCGCCTGGTATCCGTCTCCATTACGTGCATATATTAGCACGTGTCAAGTGTCTGGACAAACGGCTGGAATCAACTTCCCTTGCCGGTGCGCTCTCACCGGTGGCAGCGGTGTGGGGACATTGCCAGCCAAGCAAGCCCGTAGCGGCGTGACAGAAACGCCTTGGCCTCTGCGCCCATCAGCAGTTCCATTCCGAGTTTTTGAGGATACGGCGGCTACCTGTTCCGTCCGTCGCGCGAAGCACCTCCAGTCGCAACGTCCCCTGCTCCTGCAATCAGCCCAGTCCCAGGATGCCGAGACTGTCCCGGTGGATGATCTCCTCGAGCCTGTCTTCCGGCACTCGCGGCAGCTTCGTGCCCTCGACGATGCCGTTTACCCGGCGTACGTGATCGGCGGTCTCCCGCGCCGTGGCGATCGGGTAGTCCGACCCGAACAGGATCTTGTCGAGCACGTTCCACTCCGTCGCCTTGACCATCTGCTCCCAGAACGAGAACGTGCGGTAGAAGTTCCCCGACAAGTCGGTGTAGACGTTGGGGTGCTTGCGCACCACGACGCAGGTCTCGGTCTGCCACGGGTGGCCGAGGTGGGCCATGATGATCTTCAGCTCCGGGTAGCGGGTGGCCAGCTCGTCGATCAGCAGCGGGTGGGCGTAGCGGATCGGGGCGTCGCGGATCGGCGAGGTCCCCTGGTGCAGCATCAGCGGCAGACCCCGTCTCTCCGCCTCGGCGTAGATCGCCAGGGCGCGCGGGTCGAACGGATCGAAGTTCTGGTAGTTGGCGCCCTGCTTGACCCCGGCGAGCCCGAGATCGGTGTGACAGCGCTCCAACTCCTCGAGGACACCGGGATCGTACGGGTGCAGGGTCATGAAGCCGATCAGGCGCTCGGGGTGGGCGGCGACGAAGGCGGCGATGCCGTCGTTGAGGTTGCCCCGGTACCAGGGCTCTTGCTCAGGCACCTCGAGTCCCGGCAGCCAAGGCTGCTCTCCTCCCGGATTGGTGGCGATGCTGAAGACGATCGACTTCTGCGCCGGCTCCTGCGCTTCGAGGTAGTCGTCCCAGCAGGTGGTGACCTTGACCGGCCGGTCCGGGCGCCAGACGTGGTTGTACTGATCCGGCTCCCCGGTGAGGGGGTCCTTGTAGAGCGGCGGATGGGTGTGGACGTCGACGATCATGGTATCATCATCTCCCTCTGAAGGATGTCTCCCGCTATGGCGTAGGTCGTTCCGTGCATGGCGATCACCACCAGGCCGATGTCCTGGGCGAGGTAGCCGCCGGCGTACAGGCCGGGGATGTCTATCGATTCGTAGTTGTACGGGTGGGTGCGCATCTGGTGCATCTGGAACCGGTACGGGTCGTGCTTCTCGAACAGGCGCAGCCTCGGGAATCCCTGGAAGACGGAGTAGTCCGGCCAGCCGCCGATCTCCTTGACGACGTGATCGACCTCGATGCGGCGTTCGGCGCCGTTGCCGGCCAGGGTCGCCAGGATCGCCTCGCTCGACGGTTCGAATTTCGTCGCCCCCGTTTCGTAAAACGTTTCGAACCGGCGGCGGTCCCCTTCCAGGATTTCGGCGAGGCGGGCGTAGTAGGGAAGGCCGCCGCGGCTGTCGCCGATGAGCCGCCAGTGCCGCTTCCGGGGCTGGCGCATCGCGTAGCAGACCTGCCTGCCGGCGTCGTGGAGCTCGGTCGCCGCCCAGTCCGCGGAGCGCCCGCCGCCGATTACGAGCACCCGCTCCCCCGGGAAATCCTCCGCCCTGTCGTAGTAGCAGTGCACGCCGGGCAGCTCTTCCCCCGGGATCCCGAGACGCCGCAGGATGCAGCGCTGTCCGGCGGCGTAGACGAGGTAGCGGCAGGTGTAGCGGCGCTGCTCGCCGTCCCCGGGATCCTCGAACGGCTGCGGCACCGGGGCCGACCTGGTGCCCAGGGTCTGCTGCCGGCGGTGCCAGCCGGCGACGTCCCGCGTCGTCAGCAGGAATCCCTTCTCGTGCGGCTCGATGCGCTCGACGCGCTCGTTCGTGCGTATGCGGGACTCCTGTCCGAAGCGTTCGGGAATCGCCCGGTAATAGTCGACGAGGTGGCGCTTGAGGATCAGGTCGTTGACGTCGAGGTCGACGGAGCGCTCCTCGACGTGCTGCGCCAGTGGGTAAAAAGCGAGCTCCATCCACTGGCCGGGGGACAGGGTCAGCAGGTTTTGCGGGACCTTGTTCCACAGGCCGCCCACCTCCTCCTGGGTTATCAGCAGGTAGTCGAGGGCGGGGCCGCGGCGGAACTCCATGGCGATCTGCTCGAGGTTCTCGAACAGCTGCCTGGGGTGGTGGAGGATGCGGAACAGGTCGACCGGCGGCAGCTGCGGGGCTAGCCCGTGGAAGTCCATTCCCAGCAGGGTTCCCCTTGCCCGGCGCAGGTAATCGCCCAGCTGCGGGTAGCGTTGCCGCAGGATCGGACTTTCCCGGAAGTGCGGATGCCAGCCGCCGAGAACCACCGCAAGCGCCAGACCGGCGGGTCCGCCGCCGACGATGATGGCGGTGTGGTGTTCAGGGGGCGGGGCGTTCATGGGAGAAACGGCTCGGGCATGGGGTCGCCTCGGATCTTCCCGGTTCCACGGCATTCGCCCTGGGACAACGGTCTCCTCTCAACTACGGGAGGTATCAACCAATCAGAGGGGGATTCACGGGAGATTCACCACCACTCCGATGTGCGGATCTCCCTCTTTGAAACGGTGGGCGTAACGCAGGCCCATATCCAGCGGAATCGGCAGTGAAAAGGGGAAGAAATTGGCCGTCAGTTCGGCACCGGCCGTTTGGTAGGTGGTGCGCCGAGAGCTGTCCTCGCCGCGGCCGTAGTCGAAAAAGAAGTTGACCTTGACCCGCTGCAGGTACACCAGCGCCCCCAGGTTCCAGTCCGGGTAGAACAGCGGCAGGGCATAATCGGCCTTCCCCTGGAAAAAGCGGCGGTGGAAGCGGTAGTCGTAGCCGCGGACAAAGGTCTGTTCGCTTGCAAAGCGGTAGGGGAGGGAAGCCGCCGAGACCGGATCCTGCCATTCGTAACCACCCGCCAGCCGCAGGCTGTGATGGGACGCCAGACCCGGAAAGAGCAGTCGCAGCCGCCCCGACAGCAAGGTGCCGGCAAAGTCGCCGGCAAAGGGCGTGTGGCGATAAGTCAGCATCATGCCCTGCCCCCAGGCCGGGGCCAGATCGCGTGGCGCCGGGTGGCGAGCCCGCGCGAAGGCCAGCCGGTAGGTCAGCGGCGCAAAGCGTCCGTTGTGGTTTCTTGTGAACACGCCTCTTGCTTCCTGGTTCACGCTGCCTGCATCGGGCCAATAGAGGTCGTCCCCGGGTCGATGGAGGTCGTCCCTGTCGGCGATATCGGTCCATTCCGCCTTTGCGCTCAATCGGATGGAAGACTGCCAGGGGCCGCGGGACAGATTCAAGGGCAGCCCGACCCCGGCACTCAAGCTTTTCTCGCTCCACCTGTCCGTTGCCTCTTTCTCCTTGACCTTGAGGCTGCCGCCTTCCATTTCCCGGATCTTTATCACGTACTCTCCCGCCCGCTCGCCCCAGCGCCCGCCGACGCTGAAAACGGGATACCACGCCGCCAGGATGAAATCGCCCAGGACGCTGAAGGCGCCCTCGTTGCTGTTGTATTCGACCCCGCCGCGCATGCTGCTGAGATCGAGCAGATCGCTGGAGGTGAGATTGAGGCCATAGCTCGGCGGCAAGGGACTGAAAGACCAGCTATGTATTTTGAGCAGATGGGCCAGCGGCCGATAGCCCCTCACCGGATAGACCCGCTGCGGGATGTCCGCCAACACGGGGCCGCCCTGCTCCTGATCGATGAGCGGTTCGTAATAGCGCACCTGGCGGTCGGCGACCTGCTCGACCGGCGTCCAGGCAGCGGGGTCCAGGGGCATGGCCGCGATGCGGTAGCCGTCAACGGTGTACTCCTGGAACAGGAGCGAATCGCCGGCCACCGCGGCGTGGGTGGCCGCCAGCGGACGGGAGGTCACCTGGTAGCGAGTCCCGCTCGGCAGGTGGACGGCGTGGATGTTGTCGATGCCAGAATAGGGAGCGTCGAACAGCAGGTAGGAACCCCAGAAGACCGGCCAGCCGATATCGGCGCGCGTGTGCGGCAACACGATCTGCCCTTGCCCATTTCCGGCGTCAATGCGCTCGAGGGCGTTGCCGCGTTCTTCCTGCCTCACCACGGCGATATGGCGCCCGTCCTCCGACCACGCCGGCGTGCGCCAGAAAACCCCGTCGGGGGCAGGAAAACGGGCTTGCTCCGCACCTGTGGCCGTCTCCAACAGCACGAGGTGGCAGCGCCGCTCCGGTCCGAATTCTACGGCGGCGACGCGCGCGCCGTCAGGAGAAGGTGCCGGGGCGAACAACCTGGCCTTGTGAGTGAGCTCCCGCGTCCGGCCGCTGTCGAGGTCCAGCACCACCACGTCGGAGTAGTCGCGAAAGCCCCAGCGCCGATCCGGTGTGGAGCGGTTCCAGGCAACTTTGCCGCCGGCCACGCGGATGCCGCCGAGCGATTGGTAAACGCGCATGCGCTCCTCGCGGCCATCCGGATGCAGCCGCACCAGGGTCGCCGGGTCGGCCAGGCCGCTTTTGCTCGCCAGCACGCTGCCGTCGGCCAGCGGGTGCGGGTTTTCGTAGTTGGTCCAGATGCCCGAACGGCTCTGCCCGGCCAGCATCCGCAACGGCGTTGTGGGCAGGTCTTGGTGTTGCGCCTGCCACAGCTCGGTCAGCTCGTCCATCGTCCGCTCGTAGGTCCGGGCGGCGCTGGCCCCGGTGTACTTCCTGAGCGCCCGGCTGAAGGCAAAGGGGTGGAACCCCCACCTGGCGGTGCGGCCCAGCACTTTGTCCCACGTCCCGGCGCCATGGTGGCGCTTGACGTAGGTCGTCAGGAAATACCCCAGACGATAGTGACCGGGGTACCAATCGCGGTACGAGCCGTGGTGGGCTTTGTAGTAGGAATAGCGCCGTCCCTCCAGGAGCAAGGCCCGGATGTGCAGACCGAACCGGGGCATGCGCCCGCGCCCTGACTGGCTCAGCGCCGTCTCCACCCCTACCGCATCCCCTTCCCAGAACCACGGCGGCACCAACAGAGACGCCAAGGCCTGGCCCTGTTCGCCGAAAAAGAGCCAGGCCAGGCGCACCAGGCCCCGGCGCATGCGATCGGACTGCACCACGTGACGCATTTCGTGGACGGCCAGCAACCGGTACCAATCGCCGCTCAACAGCCCCGCGTTCTGGGGAGGGGTGCTGAACCACACGCTGCGGCGCGGTGCCAGGGCGACAAAACCGTTGGGCTGAGCCGACTGGTTGACCAGCACCACATCCAGCGGCTTTTGCGGACCCCTCAGCGTCTTGGAAACCGGTCCGTAAATGTGTTCGAGCGTATTGGCTACGCGCTGGGCGTCGGCGGTGATCTGCGCGGGGAAGATGACGTTGAAGCGCTCCGTTTGGATTCGCCGCCAGTCGAGGCCCGGGGGACTTTGCTGCGCGAACGACGGGCCGGCGGTCAGCGCCGCCAGCGCGGCTGCGGCCAGCATCCTGGTGGTCAACATGGAATTCTCTTCGACGTTGGTGAAACTGAACGCATGTTTTTGCTTGGGAGGATCCTACGGGTCCGCCTCGACGGCCGGCTTTTCGCGCTGCACCTCGAGGAGCCTGAAACCCCCCGGTTCCAGGTCGAGCAGGGTGCGGCCGCCGGCTTGCGGCAGGTCGGTCCCGGAGACGGCGTCGCGCCCCGGCCCCGCGAGTTTCAACCCGACCTGCCGGCCGCGGTGGCTCTGCCTGTTGGCGACCAGCAGGTGGGTGGCGGTGGTCCCGTCGCCGAAGAACCCGAGCTCGAGGTCGGGCTCGCTGTCGCCGACCAGGTCGTTGTCCGGCAGGTCGCCGGCCTCCCAGCCGCCGTGAAAGTGCAGGTCCCTCAGGTGCGTGCTCAGGCCGGCAAGCTGGTCGTTCAGCTTCTTGACGGCGCCGTAGGTCGCCGTGGGTGCGCCGTCGCGGTCGACGATCCCCTCGTAGAAGCGCTCCTGCACCAGGTGCCCGTCGCCGTCCCGGATCCACTCCCAGCCTGAGCTGTAGAGGAAGTAGACGATGCCGGAGGCGCCCCGGGACAGGGCGAGGCCGACCTGCACGGCGATCTCGCCGGCGGTCGGCTTGCGGTAGTAGGGGCCGCTCGAGCCGAGCCCGTCCCGCGTTTCGCTGTGGACCTGGACGATGGCGTGCCAGCGCCCGTGCCGGTCCTGCAGATAGCGCGCCAGCCGCCCGTATCCCGCCACCAAAGCGTCGAGGCGTTTCCGCAGCTTCCTGCCCGAGGCCGGCGCGTCGTCGCGGAAGATGTAGTGCTCGTGCTGGAAGATGTTGGCGTTCCCGCCCTCGGCGAACAGGGCGTTGAGGAAGCGGCCGACCTCGGGAAAGTGGTCGATGTTGCCGACGCTGATCGCCGGACGCTGCGGATCCTCCTGCCCCAGGACGCGTACCATGTTCCCCAGCGCCTTGTAGTAGCGGGCGCGGTAATCCTCGTGTCCGATCAGGTAGCCTGTGAACCCGGGGGCGGCGCCCCAGTGCTGCTGCAGCGCCGCCACCCGCTCGCGGACCGCGGCGTCGAAACCTGCCTCGACGCCCTCCATGACGGCGAAGTCGCGCAGCTTGTCCTCGCGGGTGAACCCGGGGGGTGGGTAGTAGACCGGCATGCCGAGGCCGGCCTCGCCGGCGAACGACATGGCGACGTCCTCGGCGGTGGAGTCGCCGACCCGGACTTCCTGCAGCCACTCGATGTGATTGAAGCCGATGTCGGCGAGCAGTTGCCGGTCCCCGGCGTCGAAGCGGAAGCTGTCGAGGCCGGCAGGCAGCCATGTCGACAGGGTCAGGTCACCCACCGGCAGCCGGCTCGGCTCGTAGCGGCTCACCGCAGGATTGGTCAACTGGCAACCGGCGAGCAGAACGGCCGCGAGCAGGCCGCACCTCATCGCAGTCCGGGATTGCCGGCGTGACGGTCGCGGTCGCGGCTCGTCTTCCTTTGCATTGCCCGGTCAAAGGCCTCCTGAAGGTCGACACCGGTCTGGTTGGCCAGGCAGATCAGCACAAACAGCACGTCCGCCATTTCCGCGCCCAGCTCGGACAACCCCGCCTCTTCCCCCGCCTTGAAACTCTGGTCCCCGTAGAGGCGGGCCATCAGCCTGCTTACCTCTCCGACCTCCTCCGCAAGTATGGCGGTGTTCGTCAGCTCGGAGTAGTAGCGTATCCCGACGGTGCGAATCCACTCGTCGACCTGCCGCTGCAGCTGTGGGAGAGTCGGACCGCTGCCGTCATCAGGCGGCAATTTCGCTCTCTCCGTCGGCGCGGCGCCGGGCGTTGATCTGGTCGATCTGCCAGGGGACCACCGAGCCGTCGGCGCGGAAGCGGTCGTAGTAGCCGGCTTCGCTGCGGCATACCGGCATCAGCGCCATCTGCCTGCGCGCGCCCGACAGCTGCGCCTCTCCAAGGGTTTCGCCGCTGGCGAGATCGACGACCTCGATCTCCTTGACGTCTGCGGTTCCGAGGCCGCGTCCGGCCGCTGCCCGCAGGTAGGGAGTGACCGTGGGATCGAGACCCATGAGCCAGGTCGCCACGGCGTCGACATGCACCTCGTTGATCCCGGCCACGGTCCAGCCTAGCGGGTGGTTCTCCCCCTCGTTGAAGGCGGTGCCGTCGCGCCCGATGAGGCCGTCGACGATGCAGAGCCGCGGCATCCCGAGACTGCGCACCGCGACTACGAGGTCGCAGAGCTTGTCGTAGAAGCGATCCTCGAAGAGGCTGAGACCGGTTTCTGTCAGGCGCCACAGATCCTCTCCGAGCGGCTCGTCGATCACCTGGGTGGCGCACAGGTGCCGCTCCGGCCTGCCGATAACCCCCATCAGGTTCTTTATCGCCAGGGTCGTGCAGCCGAGGTTGTGGCACTTGGCCAAAGGGACGTTGAGAAGGAAGCTGCAGTCGGTAACATCCGAGTAGATCGGGTAGCTGTCGTAGACTACCCCGCCCTTTACGGAAACCGGCCGGGTGGGCTCGTCGTTGAGGCACCTCAATCCGATCCCGCGTTCCTCGGCCATGGCGGCGTACCCCGCGCCCTTCCAGGTGAACCCCTCATCGGGGTTTTCCCCGGACTGGCCGTCCGCCACCAGCAGGCGGTCAGCTGCCACCCCCCGGTCGAGCAGGTAATCGGCGATACCGGCGAGGAACCCCGGGTGGGTGACTACGCGGACGGCGGCGGGGTAGAGCACCGTCGCGTTCGGCTTGATGGTGATGAGGCCGGAAGGTGGAATCGCCGGATCGAGGGCTTCGAGGGCGGCGAAGGCGAGATCGCGGTAGGTGGTGAAGGGGGCGGGATCCCCTTCGATCCCGGTGCGCAGGAGGTAGACTTTCTCTTCGTGCAGTCCGGTCATGACCGCAACGTAGCAGAAACAAAAAAGCAGTCAAGGAAGCCCCTGACTGCTTCTTCGAAGGTGCTGTCGAGCCGCCGCTACAGACGTTCGAGGGCGGCGCCGAGCCCCCTCAGCCGTCCCGCCAGATCCGCGTGGCCGCGGTCGAGTTGGTAAAGGTTCGTGATGCAGGTGCGCCCCTCGGCCGCGAGTCCGGCCAGCAGGCAGGCGCCGCCGGCGCGGATGTCTTCGGCCCGCACCCGCGCCCCGTGCAGCTTCGCCGGCCCGTGGACGATGACGAGGCGGTCCTTTTCGGGGGACAAGTTGGCGCCGAAGGCGCGCAAATTCTTCACGTGCCCGAAGCGATCCTCGAACACGGTCTCGCGGATATAGCTGTCGCCGTCGGCGACGCAGGCGAGGGCGGTGATGCTCGGCTGCAGGTCGGTCGGGAATCCGGGATAGAACGTCGACACGACGTTGATCGGCTGCAGGCGGTCCGGTCCGGCCACGCGAACGAGATCCTCTTCGCCGCGCACTTCGACCCCCATCTGCACCAGCTTGGCCTCGAAGATGTCGATGTGGTGCCTGACAACCCCGCGCAGGGCGACGTCGCCTCCCGTGATCGCTGCGGCCATCATCAGCATGCCGGCGTCGAGGCGGTCGTACATGACCGTGTGTTCGGCGCCATGGAGCTTGTCGACACCGGTAATTTGCACCGTGCGCGAGCCGACGCCCTCGACCTTTGCCCCCATTTTGGTCAGCAGCGCGGCGAAGTCGGAAATGTCGGGATCGGATGCGGCGTTGACGATGACCGAGTCCCCCTTCGCAAGACTGGCGGCCATCACGAGGTTCTCGACCCCTGTGTGGCTCGGAAGGTCGAGGTACATCCTCGCGCCGCGAAGGTCGTCCGCCCTGACGCCGTAGCCGCCCGAGCCGGTGCCTGAAATGGTGGCCCCCATGCGCGCGAACCCGCGATAGTGGTAGTCGGTGGGCCTGGGGCCGATGGAGCAGCCGCCCACCTCTTCGATGGTGACTTCCCCGAAGCGGCTGAGAAGAGGGCCCACGAAAAGCAGCGATGCCCGCAGCCGGTGCGACAGCTCGCCGGGCAGCTCGGTGGTGGAAAGGGTGGTCGCGTCGATAACGGCGACTCCCTCGTAGGGGTCGTAGTCGACACGGGCCCCGAGGCGGCGCAGGATCTCCAGGGCCAGCAGCACGTCCTTCACGGGGGGGACGCGGTGCAGTACGGTTTGTCCGCTTTCGGCGAGAATCGACGCGGCGATCATCGGCAAGGCGGCGTTCTTGGAACCCTGGACCACGGCCTCCCCGGCCAGGGGGGTTCCACCTTCGATATACAGAGATTCGGTAGCCATCAGCTCTCAGAATGTGGCAGGGACAGGGGTAGGGGTGGAGCGATCCTGCCGATGTGCGGGGAGGGACATGGGGGAAAGCATTCCCAAGATACCGTGATCGCCCCGTTGGAGTCAACCGGTAAAATTCGACGTAACACCTTGGGTTGACAGGTAGATAGGTGTGGGTATATTTCAACACTTTCTTGCCTCGAAGGGCAGTTGTTTCGAGGCCGACGACGCCCACGAATGGAGGACAGACGGATGGCAGACCAACCTGAAATCACCGCATACCTGAAGCCGGTGTGCGGCTGGAGTGCCGGAGTGCGGGACGTATTCGACAAGTACGGCCTGCAGTACGAGGACAAGGACATCATCAACGACTCCAACAACTACGCCGAGATGGTGCAGAAAAGCGGCCAGCCGCTTTCCCCATGCGTCGTGGTCGACGGCGAGATGCTCGCCGACGTCAGCGGCCAGGAGGTCGAGGCCTGGATGCTGCAGAACGGGGTTGTCCAGCCGGCAAACGCCTGAGGCGAAACCCGGTTTCTCAAATCGGCTTCTCGGCCGGCTACTGATCGAGCAGCCTGCCGAGAAGCTGCCTCATTCCCTCGGTAATATTGGGCTGCTCGTGATTGAGCGGCCCGTTTTTTTGTGAGCGAATCAGCGTCAGGGCGCCGAGCGGGCGGTTGCCGGCGCCGGCCAGGGGGAGCACGTAGACGAAGCCGACGTTGCCGCTGTCGTTTCCGCCGAGGATCACCTTGCCGAGATTGGACGGCAGCGGTCCCTCGCCATCCCCGCTGCTTTCTCCCATGATCAGCAGCGGGGTATTTTTTTCGAAGGCAGCCGCGGCGGTCGAGCTGGCATCGGCGCCGAGCGGAGCGCCGTAAAAGCTCTCCTGCCGCAGGGTATGCTCCAGCTCTCCGGCACGGCCGTCCCCCGACTGCACCGCGTGCAGGTGCAGGGTTCCGTCGCCGGCGATCCGCTCGTACATGATCGCGTCCGCGGCGTCGATCCCCAGCAGCAGCTCCATGCCCTTGCAGACCGCTTCGTCGGGGTCCATTCCGGAGAGCATTTCGACGATGTGGGACGGAATTTCCATGGGCGCCGGCATGTTGAATGGAATGATGGTAACGGCCATCGGTCCTCCTTGACAGGGTTGGGGGCAATCGTAAAGTTTGCCGCTTCGGTAACCCGTAGCGGAGCAGGTTGATGCGGGTTGCCTGAATGGCCGGCAGGGCGGACAGCCGGCTCTCGCTATTTATAGCGATTATTCGGTGGCTCTTTAGCTCAGTAGGTAGAGCAGGGGACTGAAAATCCCTGTGTCCGCGGTTCGATTCCGCGAGGAGCCACCATCAAATTTCCCCAAAGATAAACAGGCACTTGCCGGCTACAAGGTGAGTGCCTGTTTGCTTTTGCCACCTCTGGGACGCGTCCAGCTTCCATTTCAGTTTGCGACCCGCATTGACATCCCGTTGAAAAGCCGATCCGGGCTGCAACGGGCAACTTGCCGCCGATTGCCCGGCCACGCCGGCAAGGCGACTTTCACTGCCGGTTGCCACGCTTCAGCGAGGAGTTCCGAATGACAGCCGAGAACGGAGAGACGGCGCAGCAGCCGCTCCAGGCCACCGTACACCGACTGGGAGAAGGCGCTCGACATAACCCGCCGGCTGCTGCGACGCCCCGGTGATCTGCGAGTCCCGGGGGCCACGTGTACCTGGCGGGGCGCTGTGCCGGATCGAGCGCGGGGGAGCCGGGGCGGAGGGGACCATGCCGTTCGCCCTTCAGAACAGCTTCAGCCACCGCGAAAGCCCCTTCATCCGCTCCGGCACCACGGGACTGTAGCGGCTATCGCGCGACCGCGCCGAGCTGTTGGTGCTGATGCCGCCTTCCTTCGACGCCTCCTATCCCGGCCTCGTCTCGCTGGAGCCGGGAAAGCTGATCTGTCCTGCTACTCCGACGTCGCCTACGTCTCGGGGGAGGTGCGTCCCCGGCATTTCCCCGAATACCGTTACAAGGAGTCGGAGAACGACACCTACATCGCCGAGATCGAAGTGGGAGAGCATCCCGAATAAGAGCCGCCTGCCGCCAGGGGTTGCGGCCGGCGGCTTCCCCGAGAAGCCCCTTTTATAATCAGGACGGACAGCAATGGTCGAGCCGAAGAATACCTCCGGCGTAAGGCAGGTCGAGCGCCTGACGGAAAGCCAGATAGCCGATTTCAAGCGGGACGGATTCCTCGTTCTCCCGGGGGTCCTCGACCCGGAGCTGTGCCGCCGAGCCCGGGACGAGATGTGGGAGGCTATCGACGAGGGGCTCCCGCGCATGAAACGGAACGACCCTTCGACGTGGGGACCGGTCACCGCGGAGGAGAACGAAAGACTGGCGGCCAACCTGCCCGCAGCCGGGGGGGATCCGTACTTCAGCGGCAAGGACCACCGTTTCACGGTCCGCAACGGCACCGGGGACACCCTCCTCGACCTGGTGCCGCGGGCGCTGTGGCAGGTGGCCGCGCAGCTCCTCGGTGAGGGCACCGTGGTGTGGCCGGCCGGGCTCGGTGAGTCGGGGACGGCGACCGGCCCCTGCTTCATGTGCGACGACGCGGTGGGCGGGCTGGTCAGCCACACGGGGAGCGACATGGGCTGGCCGCGGCAAGGGACCTTCACTACAGAGGAGCTGCGCCTGCCGGCAACCGGACCGGTGTGGCTCAACGGACAGGGGACCCGTGGCCTGTACTGCACCCTTCCGGGCAGCCCTGCGCACACCGCCGATTACCGCGGCGCCCATTCCGACGGCGCCTGCTACAGCCGCTTTCGCCTGCAAGTGTCGGCCTACATCGACGACCTGCCTCCGGCCTGCGGCGGCTTCACCGTGTGGCCGGGAAGCCACGCGAGGATCTGGCCCGAGCAGTGGAAGGCCGTTCCAGGATGGGGAGAAGCACACCGACAAGCACCTGCCGGTGCGCAAGGCGGGAGGCTACACCGATCCCGTCATCGGGGAGATCAAGGCCGACACCGAGCCGGTCGACTGCTGCGGGCCGGCCGGCACCGCGGTGCTGTGGCACACCAAGATTCTGCACATCCCCGGACAGAACCGGTCCGCCGACGTCATCCGCCAGGCGACGATCTACGGTTTTTTGAAATCGGCCGAGTCCCTTCCCGACGCGCTCGTGGTCGACGACGCCGGCGGCGACATCTGGCGGGACTGGTCCGACGAGGTGCGCGGGATCCGGTCGGCGTAAGGCATCCGGGAGGGTGTGTGGGCGCCCTGCTTCAGTGGGTTGCAGGTGGCAGCCGGGCCCGGCCGGAGGGACCCCGTACCGGATACCCGTTCGAGGGAACAGATGTCGCCGCGTGGACGGAATGGATGAAGTCACTCACCCCGGGCGGCCGCCCGAGAATAGCTTGTACCCTCGGGCGATATTGGCCCCGGGAAAGGAGACAGATCGATGAACCGGATCAGGAAGCAATGGCACGCCGCATTAGGCCTGCTCCTGTGGCTGCCGGCTTCAGCCAGCGCTCACGTGGGGGAACGCCTGTACCCGATTCCCTATCTCAGCGATGAGATGCTGGTCGAGGTCCAGCTGGACGGCCGCATTGACGAGTGGTACGAGCTGCTCGGCGAGCCGGCCATGACCTCGCTGGATTTCCGGGAAAGAAGCGAGGAAGAGCCGCCCGATCCGTCGTCCCTGGATTTCCGGATCTGGCTGGCATGGCACGACGACCCGGTACGTCTATTCGTGGCCTTCGTCGCCACTGACGACGTGTACAAGAACGACCACGACTACAGTGTGGGTTCACGGAGGTTGATCAGCAATAATGACTCCCTCGTAACAACCCCGTTTTCACAGACAGGGGTTTTTCTTGAAACTTTAGTTTCACCAACATGAAAAGAATCGAGAATGCGCCGCAATGTAAGCTGCTTCAGCGCTCTATCGTCCGATGGCCTCGAATCGGGCTTATAAGGCCTTTTTCCGGCACCGAAAAGGACCTCCGTTCCCTTTTTCAGCCCATCGCCGGAGCTATGGCTTCGGGTTTGGGCGTAAGCGCCCGCACCATTCTCTTGATATTGCAGGCCAAGGCTTTCAGGTAGACGGCCAGCTCCACGCGCCAACGCCCGCGCACGCGCAGGGCGCCCAGCCCGTGTCTTCGTTTGAGCTCCGAGACCGTGGCCTCGATGCCGGCGCGAATGCGATAGCGCTCCTTGAAGGCGCCGCTGGCGATGGCGCGGCGGCGGCGTTCGAGGTTGGCCGCCCTCAGGTCCACGGTTACGGCGTAGCCGTCCCCGTCCTGGTTCGGCCGCACCGGGCAGAGGGGAAACAGGGCGCAGGTCTGGCAGCTTCGGCGCTCGAAGGTCAGCACCACGTGGTGCTTCTTCTTCTCATACGACGTTTGCTCTCTAGCCAAGTGTCCGGCCGGGCAGATGGCCGGATCCCGGAGACGGGCCTCGACGAGGAAGTCGGCCTCGGTCACCGTATCGGGCCGCTCCTCGACGTCGACCTGGGGGCCTTTGACCGGGTTGACCAACTCGGTGCCGAGGCGTTCGGCGTGGATGGCATGGTCGCCGGAGCCGAAGGCGGTGTCGGCGACCAGCTCGTCGGGTCGCTGCCCGCGCTCTTCGAGAGCCTCCAGCACCGGCATCGTCGCGTGCTCGTCACTGGCGCAGGCAGCGGTCACCGCTACGTGGGTGATCCTGTTCACGGTGTCGGTCTTGCCGTCGTCGGCCTCGACGCAGGTCTCGGCGATCTGCACCTCATACCCTTTGCCCTTGCGGCCGTGGTAGGTGGCCTCGGCATCATGAGGGCTTTGCAGCGAGTCGCTGCCGACGTGCTCCGGCGCCTTCAGCGCCCCTCGACCACGTCGCACTGCTCCCACAGCAGGCGCTGCAGCAGCGCCCAGGACTCCAAGCCCTCGGCCGCCGTGCCCGCACACAGCTGATGGAGACGATACAAATCGCGGGCGCACACCGGCAGCCGCCTCTTGCCCGTGCCGGAGGGCGCGTCCTGGTAGGCCGTGGCGCTGCCGTCCTCCTTCAGGTAGCGCTCGCGCAGGCGCTTCGACACCCGCCCGTACAGGCGCGGATGCTCCGCCGCCAGGGTTTTCAGAAAGTGACGGAGGGTCTCACACAACAGCCCCAGACGCGACAACACCGCGATGTTGCTGAGCACGTGGGTGGAGTCCAGACGCTGTCGAGTGACTTTCGTACCCAACGCTTGGAGAATGCCATCCGTGGTCGCCTCGAACGCCTGCCGGCCGCGGTCATGGGCCAGCAAGCGAGCGCGGAAGTTGTGCAGCGTCTTTTGCGCCAAGTGGGCCTCGTCCGGGGTCAGCTCCAGGGCGTGCTGCCACAACAGGCTGAACTCCAGCTGCTCCAGCGCCTCGGCGTCGGTCAGAGCGAACATCTCCTTGAGCAGAAGCACGCCCAAGACCGTCGCCACCGGCTGGTTGGGACGACCGTTGTCGTCGCAATACAAGGGCGCGAACTGTTCTTCGTCGATCAGCGGCAAGGCGTGCGCGCGAAAGGTCTCGGCCCAGCTCGCCTGCAGGCGCCAGGCCGATCCCGAGCAAGGCGGCGACGCGGTCGAAGGTGGTCACGTCCAGGCCCACCATCGCTGCCTGCCCGACCAGCCCGATCCCGAGCAGGGTCAGGGTGTAGCGGTTGGGCACCCGCCTCGCCTTCAGGTCGGTGCAGCTGGTGTAGAAGCCGACCGCCAGCAGGCTGGCGAGCATGGCCGTCTCCACGAGAAAGACCGGGTCGGTGAACAGGTTCATCGGCTCCCTTTCCGCCCGAGGACGTCGGCGGCCAGGGTCCCTACCAGCTTGGCTCCCTCCGGCTCGCCGACGCCGGAACCGGCTACCTTGCCCTCGGCGTCGAGCAGGTAGGTCGTGGGCACGCCGCTGGTCCGGTAGGCGTCGAAGGTGCTGCCGTCGGCATCCACCAACACCGGAAACTGGGTTGCCAGTTCGGCCTGCAGCTCGGCCTCTTCCTGCGTCGGCTCCCGGCCGGTGTCGCCCCCGCGCTGGATGAACAGCATGCGTTTGCCCAGGTCGGGCAGGCCCTCGTCCAGCACGGTGCGAATGAGCTGGCGGCTGTACGGGCAGGAGAAGCTGACGAACACGGCGGCCGCAGATTCCCCCTTGAGATCTTCCAGGCTGACGGTGTTCTCCCCGGCCGTATCCGGCAGCTCGAAGTCGGGGGCCGGCGTGCCCCGGGAGAGCAGGGCGGACCCTTCTTCCCCGACCACGCGCAGGAGCAGGGAGGACTGCGGATCCCGGTCCTCGGGCGGTTCTCCGGTCGCCAGGGCGGCGATCAACCCCAGCGCCAGTAAGCCGCCGGCCAGCAACGGCTTGAGTGCATTCCGGTCCATCATCCCCCTCCTCCCTTCGAGTCGTTCCAGGCCGCCAGGACGTCGGTGATGCTGCGGCTGCCGGTGGCGGCGTGGCGGACCACCCCGCGCCGGTCGATCAGCAGGGCGCTGGGCACCCCGCGCACGTCGTAGAGCCGAAGCACCGACTGCTGCTCGTCGTGGCCGATGGCCGTCGTCCTGCCGCCCAGATTGGTCTCGAGCAGATCCGGGTCGCCCGTGGCGACGGCGACGATGGGCAGCACTTCGGCCGCCTTGGCCACCGCCGGGTAGGCGGCCTTGCAGGCCCCGCACCCGGCGTCGGTGAAGTAGAGCAGCCAGGCATCGGCCCCCCCGGCGCTGGCCAGGGAAACGGTATCCCCGCCGAGGCCGGGCAGGGTGAAGTCCGGCGCCTGCCGGCCCAGCAGGTGGGCGAACGGCTTGGGCGGCAGACCGGGCGGCGCCCCGGTTTCCAGGCGCGCGCCGATGCCGATGCAGAGCGCCAGCAGCAGCCCCGCGGCCGCAGACAGCGGCCTTACCATAGGGTTCATCTCGGAAGGATCAGCCATTTCCGTTGCTCCCATTTGGCGGTCTCGAGGCGAACCAGGAACGCAGCCCGCGCAGCTCGGTCAGCATGGCCCCGACCGTCAGCGTCGCCCCGCTGATGCCGTCCAGGTCTTTTCCCAGCCGCAACGAATCGCCCAGGGAGGTCCCCTTCAGTTGGGACAGGAACGCGTCCGGATCGAAGAAGCCGCCCTCCTTCTCCCAGGCTTCCAGGGGCGCCACCCCGGCGATCTCCCGGGTCGAGGCGGTCAGGTAGACCGCGGCCAGCAGGTCGCGGCAGGTGCTGCAGGCGATGTCGTGACGAACCAGGGCCAGGGCGTAGACCGGGCGGCCGTGGTCGGAGACCCGGTAGAGCTGCAGCAGACCGGAGCGGGGCAGGGGACGGGCTTCGTGGAGCAACTGGAGGTCGATGGAAGCGAGCGAGGGGTCGAACTGACGGGTGGTGGCGAGAAGCTGTGTTGCGGAGGGGAGCGCCGGAAGCGCGGGAGCGAAGTGGCGGGCGCGGGCTTCGGAGTAGAAGTGAAGGAGGGCGGCGACTCCGCCGGTCAGGCCCAGGATCAGGACGCAGGCGATCAGGACTGCAGGCTTGCGGGAGGTCATGCCTTCCAAACCGCCTTGCAGTGAGAGGGATCACCCCGGCTTCACTACCCCGACCCCAACCTTTCCCAAGCACTAACCGCTGGTGACCAAAGGTGCGGGCATGGTAAGGGGGGGGGGGGGGGCGTGAAGTCAAGAGATTTTTTCAATCGGGTGACAACCACAAGCGTGAAACTCCTGCGGGTCGACTTGAAGGGGCGGAAGCGGAAGTGGCACATAGCGATAATCCATGCCCGAAAACCCTTGTTCGGGATGGCCTGTCGAGCAGCAATTGAGGTCGATGAAGCCCGGCAGTGTCCCCGGCTGGAACCCAAATTGACAGTCGCCGCGCGGTATCCATAGACTTGCCGCTCAACGCAGTCGGCGGCCGGATCTTCCGGCACGCTGGCGCTTTTTCGCGAACAGGAAAGAGGTCTTTTGAACCCGAAATTCGAAGCCGTTTCAGAACGCTACAGCGCCGCCAACCCGCGCTCGCGGGCCCTGTTCGAGCGCGTCCGCAAAGTGATGCCGGGAGGTGTGAAGGGGGCCTACTTCCACCCCCCGTTTCCGCTGTCCCTGGAACGGGGCGAGGGCCAGTTCGTGTGGGATGCCGACGGCCACCGCTACCTCGATCTGGCCAATCACCACACCGCGCAGGTGCTCGGGCACAACCACCCGGCGGTCATGGCGGCGATCGCAAGCCAGATGAAACGGGGCGTCGCCCTCGGGGCGAGCATGGGGAACGAGGTCGAGATGGCCGAGGAGATGTGCCGCCGTGTCGCCTCCCTCGACAGCGTCCGCTTCTGCAATTCCGGAACCGAGGCGACCTTGCACGCCGTGCGCCTGGCGCGCGAGTTCAGCGGCAGGCCGAAGATCGCCAAGTTCGAAGGGGGGTACCACGGCAACCACGACGGCGTCGAGATCAGCGTCGCCCCGCCCCTGGACCGGGCCGGGCCCGCGGAGGCGCCGGTGGCGGTGCCCGGGGCCGGGGGCATGGCTCCCAACGCCGCCGATGCGGTGGTCATCCTGCCCTACGACGACGAGGCCGCGGTGGAGCGGATCGTCGCCGCCCACGCCGGCGAGCTGGCCTGCATCATGTTCGATCCCAAGGCCGGGGTCATGCCGCAGCGGCCGGAGTTCGCCCGCGCCGTCGAGGCCACCGCGAGAAGGCACGGCCTCATCCTCCTGTGCGACGAGATCGTCGGTTTCCGGGTCGGCACCGGCGGTATTCAGGAGCAGTTCGGGATCCGGCCGGACCTCAGCACGTACGGCAAGATCGTCGGCGGCGGCTTCCCGGTCGGGGCGTTCGGGGGCCGGGGCGACCTCATGGACCTGACCGACAACTCCGCAGGGCCGGCGCGGGTCTTCCAGAGCGGCACCCACAGCGCCCACGCCCTGGTGATGGCCGCGGGCAGGGCCACCCTCGACCAGCTGACCCCGGAGGCCTTCGCCCACGTGAACGGGTTGACGGAAAGGCTGTGCGCCGGAGTCGAGAAGGAACTGGAGGGCGCCGGCATCCCCGGCAGGGCGGTGCGCGACGGCTCGGTGTTCAGCATATACTTCACCGAGGAGCAGCCGCGCTGCTACCGCAGCCTGGCGCACTGCGACAAGGAGCTCAACGCCCCGGTGTTCCTGTCGCTGTTGAACCAGGGGTATTTCCTCTGCCATGCCCTCGGCATGAACGCCGTCTCACTGCCGACGCAGGCCGCGGACATCGACGGCTTCGTCGAGGCCTTCGGCAGGGCGCTGGCCGAAGTCGGGTGACGGTTTCGGCGGCACACACCAGGGAGCAATCCACGCAATGATACGAGCAGGGATCATAGGACTGGGCGGCATCGCCACCTCGCACTGCGACGCCATCTCCGGCCTCGACGGCGTCGAGGTCGTCGCCGTCGCCGACCTCTTCGAGGAGAAGCGGGCGGAGTTCATGGAGAAGTACGGCATCCCGCGCGGCTACTCCTCGCATACCGAGCTGCTGAAAGACGACGAGGTCGACGCCGTGGCGGTGGTGCTCGGCCACCAGCTCCATCACCGGCTGACCGTCGACGCCTGCAACGCCGGCAAGCACGTGCTGGTCGAGAAGCCGATGGCGATCTCTCTGCCGCAGTGCGACGACATGGTCGAAGCGGCGCGGGCCAACGGCGTCAAGCTGATGGTGGGCCTGTCGCAGCACTTCTACGCCACCAGCGTCAAGGCGAAGGAGATCCTCGACTCCGGGGAGCTGGGGCCCATGATCACCGCGGTGAGCTACATGTCGAAGAACTGGAGCGGCCGCTCGCGCCGGCCCCAGTACCGCAGCCGCTTCCACGGCGGCGGCATGTGGCTGACCAACGGCGTTCACGTCGTCGACCGCCTCACCTGGGTCATGGCCTCGCAGGCGGTCTCGGTGTCGGCGGTGATCGGCACGCGCGCCCACTACCAGGCGGCCGACGATTCGGCCACCGCCTTCATCCGCTACAAGAACGGCCTGGGCGGGGTCGCCGTCGCCGTGGGCTTCGCCGACGGGGCGCCGAACTTCGAGTGCCAGGTGATCTGCGCCAACGGAACCCTGCGCTTCAACCAGCACGGCGCGGACGGCAAGTACGTCAGGATAGGCCGCGGGGACCGGTGGGAGGACGTGCCGTTCGAGGACACCCCGCACGAAATGCACAACGAGTGGAAGGGCTTCGTCGAGGCGATAGAGAGCGGCATCGAGCCCCCCGCGCACGGAGAGTACGGACGCCACATCATGGAGATCCTGTTCGCCGCGGAGAAGTCGGCGATCACCGGGCGTGACGTCCTCCTCGACAGCGGCCTGGGGTGGAGCCACCAGGCCTCGGGCTCCCCCACCACCATCGAGCACGGCTGGATATAGGTTCGTGTTCCGTCCGTCCGGATGACCGCCGCGAAGGCGGTCCGTGGCAGTTAAACGGGGGGACTGCACACGTTGTCGGGGACAACTCATTCTGCCACATAGTACTTCGCTGTCCATTGTCGTCAGATATGTGAAGCCGTTGAGAATAGCCATGGGAGACGAACGAACCACATGATGAGAATGAGAGACCTGAAAATCCGCAGTGATGAGGATCGCCTCAGCCTGATTCAGGCGGATCCCGTCAGCTGTCGCGCGGTTTCCCTGCAGGGGGCTGCCGCCGGTATGATGCAGAAAATCGAAGAAGAAGCCCGCCGTTTTCTGCGCGAGCTCGTTGCCGTGCTGGTCCGGCCTGTGAACGGGGCCGTCAGCCGCTACGCGGAGAAGGGCTCGGGAAAGGCGGGGAAAGAGCCGGATGGGCGCGTTCACGCCTACATGAAGGGAGAGCCGCTCCCCCCGGAGGACAAGGATTCCGAGAAAAGGGTCGAGGTGCCGGCGAAACTCTGGAACCTCCTGGACGAGATCCCCCGGGAAAGCCGCCGCATCTTCGTGCTTTTCCATATCGAGGGGAGCTCCTGCGAGGAGATCGCGCGTTTTCTCGGCCTCGCCGAGGAGTCGGTGAGGGCGCATCTGTCGAGGGCGGAAGGTCACGTGCGGGAGCGCGCCCCCTGGATCAAGCTGGCGGAGCTGACCGTCAGCAAGGCGCGCCACCAGCGGCTGCTGCTGCAGATCATGGCGTCGCTGCGGAGAATCCCGGGCTGGCTGCGGCGCAGGGAGAGGGAGGGGGGAAACGGCAGGATGAACGGAGGATCCCCGGAGTAGCGCAGGCCGGCGCCTGCGTCCGCTCAGGGCTGCGCCGCCCGGGCGGCGCGCAGGACGCCGCCCAGCACTTCGGATTCCTTCTCCCGGAGGTTGTCGACCCGGGCGAGGGAGCGCGCCAGCAGCTTCCGGTCCTGTTTCATGCGGCAGCGCAGCATCAGCAGCCGCAGGTGCGCGGCCCCGGCCTCGATTTCCCCGTAGCGGGCCGACAGGGCCAGCGAGGGGTCGAGGTAGCCGTTCCTCTCGAAGTACTCCAGCCGCGATACCATGATCTTCTTGTGCTCCCAGAGCACGTGGAAGGGGATGATGTCGAGTTCCCGGCGCCCACCCAGGATTTCCTCCATCCACCACTGCAGGCAGCGGTAGATTTCGACGCCGAAGGTGAGGTCCTCCCTGTCGGGGATGGGCTGCCCGAGGGTGTAGACCTTGTTCGGGAAGGTGAGGATGCTCGCGAACCGGCACGGCGTCGGGGCGGAATTCGCGTAGTCCTCGAGCATCTCCAGGGCCGCCCCGAAGTCGAGCTCGAAGCGGGCCTCGCGGTCGTAGCGGACAAGCCGGACCCTGTTCGATTCGACGTTGCTCAGCTGTTTGCTGTACATGCAGCGCCGCAGGTCGGCGCGCGAGCCGACGCCGTCGAACCTGAGCGGCATGCCCCCGTTCCCGTCGCCGTCCCCTTCCTCCAGAGGCTCCAGGCCGACGGCGAACGCCGCCTCCAGCTCTGTGAAGGTCGCCTCGGAGGACCCGTACTCCCCGTTCGGAAGATAGCCCGCCACCCGGAAGATCCCGCGGCCCCGGTCGTACCCGTGCACGAGCAGGCTGTGCAGGAAGTGGCGTCGCCGGTAGGAGGTCCTCCCGGGCAGATAGAACTCGTCCACGGTCAATCTCGCGTAGTAGCCGTCGTCGATGCTCTCGATCAGAAACGGGACCAGGCTGCTGTAGCCGCCCTCGATCAGGGAGCGCCCGATCCACTGGGTATCGAGAAAGGGACAGGCGAAGCCGCTGCCGCTGTAGCCGAGGGGGCTGTAGAAGTCGAGCGGCATCCAGCCCGGGTCGCGGTCGAAGACCAGCTGGGTGTAGTTGCCGCCGAACAGCCAGGGCAGGTAGAGGTCGTCGGTGGCGAGAATGGAGAAGAGGAAGGCGTGCCGGAGATACCCTCTCACCGGCGGGTCTTCGTTGAGCGGCAGTACGGCGGTTTCCGCCATGGGAAGCCTCCTGGGCTGCGAATGGATTGTCGGTGAGCGCGCTATCCATCAGACGCACCCGGGCGGCGGGGTACTAGCGCCAGGACAGGGCCGGGGCCCGGCGCAAGGGGTCTGCGCGCGTATGTCAGCGTACGGACGAGGGCGCCGATGCGGGTGCCGCGGCGACCAGATTCACGCGGAATTGCGCACGGAGGCGCTAGCACTTCCCGCCGCGGGCACGTCTACTTGGAGAGGCGGGACGGCCGCACCGCAGGTTGCCCGGCCTCCTTCCACTACGCCCAAGGAGCGCCCGATCCCATGACACCACCGCCCAGCTCTCTGCAACTGTCCTTTGAAACCCTCACCGGCGCCGGCGTCAGGGTCGCTGTCGTCGACAGCGGGGTCGACCCGACGCATCCGCGGATCCGCGTGGCCGGCGGGGTCGCCCTGTCGGTCGCAAAGGACGGCGGCATCGAGCAGGCCCCGAAAATCGCCGACAGGGCCGGCCACGGCACCGCCTGCGCCGGGATCATCCTCGGGAAGGCCCCGGCCGCGTCCATCTACAGCGTGCGCATCTTCGACGAATCCCTCAGCGCCGACGGAAGCGTCCTGGTCGAGGCCCTGCGATGGTGCCTCGACGAGGGGATGGATGTCGTCAATCTCAGCCTCGGGACCACGGACCCGAGCTTTCGCCGCCCCCTGGCCGGGGCCGCCCGGGAAGCGGCCGGCGCCGGGGTCATCTTGGTGTCCGCAGAGCATAACGAGGGGCTCGAGAGCTACCCGGCCGTCCTGCCCGACGTCATCGGAGTAACCGGCGACAAGGTCGCCGGCCGCTACGCGTATCACTACAGGGAAGGGAAGCCGATCGAGTGCGTCGCCCGCGGCGACGAGCAGCGGCTCTGCTGGGTGCAGCCGCGCGAGGTGATGACCGCGGGAACCAGCTTCGCCGCCCCCCACATAAGCGGCATCGTCGCCCTCATAAGGGAAGCCTCCCCGGGAGCCGGCCTCGAGGAGGTGCGCGAGGTCCTGAAGGCCAACGCCCAGGCCGAAGGGGGAGCCTCCCGCGTTTCCGAAAGCGCGGGCGCCATGCCCGTACCGCCCCCCGGGAGCAGGCGCCGCGTCCCCGGGAAGGCGACCTCCCTGGCTGGATCCGCAAGGCAGCGCTGTACCCCTTCAACAAGGAGATGCACAGCCTGGTCCGGCACCTGAAACACCTCGACTTCGAGGTAGTCGGCATAGCCGACCCTGCTGGCAAGGGGCTGGCGGGCAAGGATGCCGGCGAGGCCCTCGGGCTGCCTGCCGTCGGGATCCGCATCTCCCCGAAGCTGGGGGTGGCCCTGCGCGGTGCGGACTCGCTGATCCTGGGGTACGTCGACGAGCTGGGTCGCATCGGCAAGCGGGACGTCCTGCGGGAGTCGGTCGCCGCGGCCCTGGGGGCGGGGCTTAACGTCTTCAGCTTCCTGCCGGTCTCTCCGGATCAGTACGGGGATCTTCACGCCGAGGCCCGGCGCCGCAACCTGAAGATCGCCAGCCCCCAGGTCGACAACGCCGAGGTCGAGGGGCTGCTGCGCCGCTCGAGCCGGTACGGCGCCGTCGACGTCCCGGTGCTCGGGGTGTTCGGAACCAGCTCGCAGCAGGGGAAGTTCACCCTGCAGCTGGCCCTGCGGCGGCGCCTGCAAGAAGCGGGATACGCGGTCGGCCAGGTCGGCACCGAGCACCACTCCGCCCTGTTCGGCATGGACTTCGCCTTCCCGATGGGGTACGCGTCGCCGCTCGAGCTGCCGCTGCAGTGGTACGCCCCGTTTCTCGACGCCAAGATGCGGGAGATCGCCCATCTCCGGAGCCCGGACATCCTCTTGGTGGGGTGTCAGTCCGGGACCATTCCCTACGCCATCGAGCACCCGGCGACCCACACCATGACCTCGCTCGGCTTCCTGCTCGGAACCAGGCCGGACGCCGTTGTCCTGGTGGTCAACAGCATCGACCCCGAGGAGTACATCGAGGATACCATCGCCTGCCTGCGGGGACTGGCGAAGGCCCCGACCATCGCCCTGGCCATGAGCGACAAGGAGAAGCACATCCGCGCCGCGTACGGGCGCAGCTGGATCACCCCGCGCCAGATGTCGGGCGAGGAGATCGACAGTAACCTGGGCCGCCTCGAAGACCGCTTCGGCATTCCCGCGGCGGCGATTCTGTCGGGAGCGGGGGAGGACCGCCTGGTCGAGGCGGTGATTGCGCACTTTTCACGGAACACGGAGCAGGAGAATGTCGAAACGCGAGGAGACGAGGAAGCGGGTTAAGCGGACGATCGCCGCGACCCTTGGGCTCGACGTCGATCCGGAGGAGATTCCCGACGATGAGCCCCTTTTCGGTGAGGGGGGCGCCTCGTCGGTCGCATCGCTCGAGCTGATCGCCGGCCTGGAGGAGGAGTTCGGCTTCGAAATCGACGACGAGGAGCTGCGCATCGAGCTGTTCGAGACTTCCGACGCGATCGTCGACTTCGTCCTAGCCAAGCTGGCGGCCGGGTCTCAGGAGCCGTCTGCGGGCTGACCCTCCCTCTCGTCGGAAGCCACTAGGCCGTCGAGGATGGCGATCCTGCGCCGGGCGTGGCCGGCGACATGCTGCTCGTGGGTGACGAGAATGACGGTGTTCCCCTCGGCGTGCAGGTGGTCGAAGAGCCCCATGATCTCCTCACCGGTGCGGCTGTCGAGGTTGCCCGTCGGCTCGTCGGCGAGCAGCAGCGAGGGCTCGTTGACGAGGGCCCGGGCGATGGCCACGCGCTGCCGCTGCCCCCCGGACAGCTCCGCGGGCCGATGGTCCATGCGGTCTGCCAGGCCGACGCGCTCGAGCGCCGCCTCGGTCCTGTCCCGGCGCTCGCCCCGCCTCGTCCCGGCGTAGACCAGGGGCAGCTCGACGTTGTGGAAGGCGCTGGAGCGGGCCAGTAGGTTGAAGGTCTGGAAGACGAAGCCGATCTGCTGGTTGCGCACGTCGGCGAGCTCGTTGGGGTTCATCTCCGACACGTCCGTGCCGTTGAGGCGGTAGGATCCGGCGCTCGGGGTGTCGAGGCATCCGACGATGTTCATCAGCGTCGACTTGCCCGACCCGGAGGGACCCATGACGGCGGCGTATTCCCCCCGTTCGATGTCGAGGTCGACGCCGCGCAGGGCGCGCACGTCCTCGGCCCCCATCTCGTAGACCTTCTCGATCCCTTTCAGCTCGATCAGCATCGCCGGATCACTCGAAGCCGAGGGCGGCGACCGGGTCGAGCTTCGAGGCCCGGGCCGCCGGGTAGATGCCGAAGAAGAGGCCGACCGCCGAGGAGATGCCGAGGGCGATGGCGATCGAGGCGGGTGAGACGGCGCTGGGGTAGGGGATGTCGGAATAGCGCCCGATCACCGCGGAGATCCCCTCGCCGATTCCGAATCCCGCGGCGACCCCCAGCAGCCCTCCGAAGAGGCTGAGCACGATCGCCTCGATGACGAACTGCAGGAGCACCGCCGAAGGTTTGGCGCCGATCGCCTTGCGGATGCCGATCTCGCGGGTGCGCTCGGTGACCGATACCAGCATCATGTTCATGATGCCGATGCCGCCGACCAGCAGGGAGATGCCGGCGATGCCGCCGCTGACCAGCTTCATGATCAGGATCGTCTGTTCGATCTGGCTGACGAAGCTCCCGGGGCTGTCGACCTCGTACTGCATCCGCCCGCCGTACTTCTCCTGCAGGGCGGCGACGATGTCGGCGCCGAGACGCGGCACCTCTTCGGCGGAGGCGGCGACGGCGACGACCCCGGAGATCTTCCGGGTGCCGAACAGCCGCTGCATCGCCGTGGTCGCCGGCACGAAGACGATGCTGCTCCACTCCTGGCCGAAAAGGGTGCGTTCCTCCATGACCCCGGCCACCGTGTAGCGCTCGCCGTTGAGCTTCACCTCCCGCCCGACCGCGGGGGCGCGGCCGAAAAGCGCCTCCTTCGCCTGCATGCCGAGCACGCAGACGCTGCGGGCGGCGCTCAGGTCCCGGGGCAGGAGGAATCGGCCCTTGCCGGCGCGCCAGTCGTAGGCCTCGGCGTAGGCCGGCACCGTGGCCTCGAGCTGGCCGTTCCAGGTCGCCTTGGCGTAGCGCATCTGCGCGTTGGCGGACAGCATCGGAAGGACCGCCTCGATGCGGTCCGAAACCCCTTCCACCAGCGCGACGTCCTCCATCGTCATCGGCCGGAACCGGTGGTTGAGAACCCAGCGCCCGTCCCTGAGCACGAACTCCCGCGGCCTGACCTGCAGGATCCTGTCGCCGAAGATCTTGCCGAACTCGCCGACCACCATGCGCCGCATCCCCTCGCTGATCGAGACGATCCCGACCACGGAACCGACCCCGATCAGGATGCCGAGCAAGGTGAGCATGGAGCGCAGCTTGTGGCCCCAGACCTGCCCGAAGGCGATGCGCAGCGACTCGAACAGGATCATTCGTAGCGCAGGGCCTCGACCGGATCCATGCCCGCGGCGCGAAAGGCGGGGTAGACGCCGAAGAAGACGCCGATTCCGCAGGCCGCCCCCACTGCCCAGAGCACGGACGGAAGGGTGACGACGCTGGAGAAGGGGGACCCTGGGCGAGCCAGCGAATGACCGCCTCGATGGCGGCGCCGAAGCCGATGCCGAAGGCGGTCCCGAGAGCGGCGCCGGCCCCGGCGAGCACCACCGCCTCGGTGAGGAACTGGAACAGGATCTGCCCGGAGCGCGCCCCGATCGCCTTGCGGATGCCGATCTCCCGGGTCCGTTCCGTCACCGATACGAGCATGATGTTCATGATGCCGATGCCCCCGACCAGCAGGGAGATGCCGGCGATGCCGCCGGCGATCTTCTGCATGGTGCCGATGACGCTGTTGGCGTCCTCGATCTGTTCCCTGTTGGTCTCGACCCGGAAATCGTCGCCGTGCTCGTGGCGCCGCCGCAGCACCCGGTGCGCTGCTGCGGCCACCGCCGGGACGTCCTCGATCTCCGCGGCGAACAGGGAGATCTCGCCGAGCCGGCGTTCCCCCGTGAAGCGCCTCTGCGCGGTGGTGTAGGGAATGAGGACGGCGCGGCCCTGCTCGCGCCCGAAGCGCAGCCGCGGCTCGAGCACGCCTATCACGGTGTAGCGGTCGCCGTTGAGCTTGACCTCCTCCCCGACCGGGTCGGCGTCGCCGAAGAGGTCCTCGCGCACCTTCGCCCCCAGGACGCAGACCTTGCGGTTGAAGCGGACGTCGTCGGCGCTCAGGTGGCGGCCCGCGGCGACGCCCCAGTGGAAGGCGGGGCCGTACTCCTCGGAGGTGCCGGTGACCCCGGCGTTGGCCGTCGTCTTTAGGTAGCGCAGCTCGGCGCTGGCGGAAACCGTGGGCACGGCCGTGCGGATGAGGCCGGTCTCGGCGCGGATCGCGCGCAGGTCCCCGGAGGTCAGGTGCTCCGCCCAGTGGCGCTGCACCCAGCGGCCGCCGACCCGCTCCAGGGTGTTCGGGGGCCCCACGGTGATCGCCGCGGCTCCGCCCTCGCGCGCGAACTCTCCCATCACGGTGCGCCGCAGGCCGCCGCCGAGGGAGACGATGCCGATCACGGAAGCGACGCCGATGACGATGCCGAGCAGGGTGAGCAGGGAGCGGAGCTTGTTCGCCCTGAGCTGAGCCAGGCCTACGGCGATGGGCTCGTAGATGACCATGCGGTGCCGGGGCTTCGGGGTGCGGCCCGGGTCAGAAGCGGCCGCCCCGGCCTTCGGCTTCCGGCGGTCCCTCGTTCATCTTCAGCTTCCGCCGGATCGCCTCGGGGTCGGCGGCGACCCAATCCCCCTCACCCAGTCCGGAGAGAACCTCGATTCGCGTGGAGGTCTCCAGGCCGATGCGCAGCTCGACCTCGGTGAACTCGTCGAGCGGGACCTGGGGAGGGGCGGGCTTCCCCGAGGCGGAGTCCGCTTTCGCCGCGGCGGTGTCTGTGGAAGCGGTTTCCCCGGTGCCGGAACGGGCCGGGTCGGTCCCAGGGTCTTCGGTCGAATCTTCCCCTGGGACCATGCCTGCGGAAGCGGTGTCGGGGGAGTCGGCGCCCGAGGCCCCCGGGTCTGTCGTCGAGTCCCGGGCGGTGGCGCTGCCGGCAGGGGAGGTACCTGAAGCCGCTCCGGGGGTGTCGCCGAGGCGACCGCCGCTCGCACCTGCGGCGGAATCGTGCGCGGCGGCAACAGGCGTACCCTCCGCTGCCGGGAGCCCGTCCCCGTCGGTTCCGGCCGCGGCCGAGTCGGCAGGGGAATAGAGGTAGGTCACGAAGCGGCCGCGGCGCCCCTTCACCTCGGACTGCTCTTCCTCCTCCTCGTCGAACAGCTCGAGCACCGCCTCCACTGGAAGGCTGAGGGTGCCCTCGCGGCGCCGGAAGATGATGTCGAGGTCGCACGACATGCCCTGGCGCAGGCGCGGTTCGCGGTCGAGGATGTCGATCTCGGCGTCGAAGGTCACGATGGTGCTGCCCTGCTTCTTCTCGCCGACCGGGGCGATCCAGCGGACCGTGCCGCGGTAGGTGGTGTCGGCGAAGGCGTCGACGACGATGTCGACCTCCTGCCCGGTGCGGAGGTCGCCGATGTCGATCTCGGCTATGTCGGCGCGCACGATCATCTGGCTCGGGTCGCCGATCTCGAACAGCACGGTGCCTCCGGACAGCGAGGTTCCGGAGGCGACGATCTCCCCGGTCTCTACTTCCCTTTTGATCACGACCCCGCTGATCGGGGCGAGAACGCGGACCTCGTCCAGCTCGGAGTCCCGGCTTTGTCCCGCAACGCTGTGGTTGGCCTTGGTCTCGAGGATCTCGAGCTCGCGCTCGGCCAGCCGCAGGCTGTTCCGGGCCCGGGTAAGGGCGCCGTCGGCATCCTCGAAACCTTTTTTGGGCAGCATGCCGCTCTCGAACAGGGTTTTCTTGCGCGAGTAGTCCTTTTCCTGCTCGTGGAGGCTGATGCGGGCGTTCTCGGCCGCGGAGCGCTTCTGGAACAGCTGCAGGGTCTGGTTGGGGTCGGGCTCGATGACGGCCATCAGCCGGCCGCCGCCGACCCCGTCGCCGGTCTCGAAGTGGAGCGACCGGATCACGCCGGAAATGGTCGATTTGACCTCGACCGTGCGCACCAGCTCGATGCTGCCGGTCTCGGCGAGCTTGTCGACGAGGTCGCGGCGCTCGACGGAGACGGTGGCGAAGGTCTCCACCGGGGTCTCCTTGTCGAGGTTGAGGTAGACGACCGCTCCGATGGCCCCGGCAAGCAGGGCGAAGACCAGCAGCCTGAGCCAAACAGAGCGGCGGCCCCTATTTCGGCGCGCGGTTTCCGCCAACGTTCAGTCTCCCGACCTCGGGAACAGCGGGTTCGGTGCTTGCTTCATGCGGGACGCGGCCGTCCCGGGGAGCGCCGTCACCGGGCTCCCATCTGCTGCAGGCCTCCGAGGCTGGCGGCGATCAGCAGCCAGATCAGCCACAGCACCACCACCGGAACGAGGGCCTTGCGGGTATCCACCCTGCCGAGAGCGGAGATCCCCACGGCGACGATGACGACCTGCCACAGCATGAAGATCTCGATGCCGGCGAGAAAGCGGCCGGCGAAGGTGTTCATCATCTCCCCGGGGAGCAGGAGTCCGAGGCCGGTATGCACCACCATGCTTTTCTTGGAAAGCATCAGCGGGGTGACGATGATTCCCTTCAGCGCCTGTACCAGCGACGAGTAGGCGCTCACGGTCAGCATCCCGGAGTAGCCGACATCGGCGCCGGCGATCCTGGCCGCCCCGAGCAGCACCAGGGCGGAGACGAACAGCACGACGAAGCTGCCGGCCGGCGCCACGACGATGCCGAAAGTCTGCCCGGCCCCTGTCATCTTCTCCATCATCTCGCGCTGCTCGTCGCTGAGCTCCTGGCCCTGCATCTGTTCCTGCATAACGCGAGCCCCCTCTTCCATGGCCAGGGGCACGATCGCAACCGCGGCCGCGAGGGCGACGATGGCCGAGACCGCGGCAGGAGCCACCCAGTCGATCGCCGTTCTCGACGCCGCTGCATCCTCGAAGGTTTCCCGGGGGGCGTAGAAGACCCGGATCATGCGGCCGATCAGGCCGATTTGCGGGGACTGCGTCGCTGAGTTTTCCATGAGAGGGCCTCCTTGACGGGGTTATTGGCCTGCATTCTTCTGCCGGGACGGCCTGGATGGGTTGTTCGACCGAAGATAGGCGGATGGCGGATACGGATACAGGGGATCCGCGGCGCGGGAGAACCCGGCCAGGCACTCGGGGATACCGGGAAGTGGCCGAAATGACTTATGAGGTTATTGACGATTGAAAAGCTCTCAGTACTACCCTGTCCCCGGTATTTCTGCTGACAGTACGAAAGAGCGCGCGAACCTGGGGGCAAGGTGTCCTCGCTCGCTGACGGAGTGTGAGAAGAAGCGGCCGATTTAAGGCCGCCCGCAGCGGACAATGCTTTCGGCTCGGCCGGTGCCGGTCAGGCAGCCATCCGCAGCGGCGGTGCGGGAACGGGGCAACGTCCCGGCCGGGGGGGCTGCCGGGAAACCCGGTCGTCCGCCCGGCCGGCCTCCGGGGGCCCACCGGGAGGGAGCCTGCGCAAAAAAGTGCAGCCGATTCAGGAATAGATTCTGCGCATCTGCCAGGCGTCGAGCGACAGCATGGAGGCCCGGCCGCCGACCGCGGTGATCGACACCCCGACGCTGTCCCTGCGGTCGGGGTAGGCGCGCAGGCCCATGGCCTGCCGGCCGTTGGCGAACAGCTCGACGACGCTCCTGTCGATGAAGATGCGCAGCTCGAGAAGCTCCCCTTCGGCGAGCTGGAACGGCGCAATCTCGGGGGGCCGCGCCAGCACCTCGGGGGAGGCCGAGCTGCTGCGGGCGTTGTCGATAACCAGGGCGTCTCCCTTCCAGCGGTAGTCCCCCGGACTCTGGGCCAGCCCCCCCTCCCTGAGATAGCGGATCGTGGTGTGCTCCCGGCGGTCGGGGGAGCGCAGCACCTCGATCCTCAGCTCGCGGGCGCTGCCCGGATCGAGCGCCAGCGACAGCTCCATGGCGTTCCCCTCGATCCCGGGCAGCACGTACTCCCGGGGGAGCAGCGTGGTTGCGCCGATACGCCGGTGCTCGCCGCGCTGCCCCTCTATCGCCGCCACCGGCTCGATCCGCAGGGAGCCGTCGTCGTTGAGGGTGAGCCTCCGCACCAGGGACATGATGTGGTTCCAGTCTTCGGTGTTGCGGCCGTGGTTGATGTTGTGGATCAGCAGGATACCGCCGTCGCCGTCGGGAAAGGCCGACGGGGCGTGCACGCCGCCGTTGCGCAGCGGTCCGAAGTTGAAGCGGCCGTGGCCGCTTGCCCGGAAGCGGCGGCGCAGCCTGTCGTAGTCGCCGATCAGGTACTGGGAGCCGCGCTGGTGGCTGGCGAACAGCAGGATGTGCCGGTCGCCGATCGGCCAGAAGTAGGGGACGGCGCCGTCCTCCCCCGGGGCGGTGAAGATGTCGTTCTCGACGAAACGCCCCAGGTAGATCCAGCGCTCGAGGTCCTGCGAGTGAAAGAGGAACTCCGCCATGCGGCAGTCCTCGAAGATGGCACCGTCGACGTATCCCCCGGAGAGGGAGTAGTAGCCGTCCTCCTCCCGCCAGATGCAGGGATCGCCGACGCGGTAGGGGTTGCCCGCGGCATCCGGCTCGACGTCGGGGATGACGGCCTTCCCGGTCAGCTTCTCCCAGTTGAGCAGCATGGGGTCGGAGGAAACGGCGATCATGGTGCCCTCGTCGATGCCGTGGTAGCAGGCGAGGACGCGGTCCTCCTCGACCAGGGTGGAGCCGCTGAAGCACTTGTCCTCCGGGTCGGGGTAGATGGCCAGCGGCAGGTCGCGCCAGTGCACGAGGTCCTCGCTGCAGGCGTGCCCCCAGTGCTGGCGGACATCCTCGGGCGGGTACGCCTGGTAGAAGAGGTGGTAGCGCCCCTGCCAACGGCAGAACCCGTTCGGGTCGTTGAGGTTGCCCTCGGGATTTACGTAGTGGTAGACGGGCCGGTGCGGGTCGCTGGAGAGCCGTTCCCGCGAGGCCTGGAACCGCTGCAGCAGCGGATCGGTCTCGAGCTGTCTCAGCTGCTCGTCGAGGGTGGTAGCGTAGGTCCGCTGCGGGACCTTGGAGCGGCGGTCGGCCATGGCCCTGCCTCCTGATCTTGATCGGGAATCGGTTGGGTGCCGGCTGCGGCCGTCACCCCGGTCTCGTCGCGGCGAAGCGCAGCCGCACATAGTCTACGAACCACTCTCCGTCGTCGCGCCGCAGCTCCGGCTCCAGCGCCGCGGCGAGGCGGGCGAGGAACCCCTCCCGTTCCGCCTCGGGGACCTGTTCGAGAAAGCCCCGGGTGAAGGTGCGCAGCCACCCGGCGATGCCGCCCGGCAGCGGCGTCGGCCGGGCGAACAGCTCCATGCGGTCGACGGAGAACCCGGCGGCCTCCAGGAGCTCGGAGTACTGCTTCTGGCCGGGGAAATACCAGGGGTCGAGGTCGGCGAAATCGAGACCGTGCGCCGGCAGGGCAATAGCGAGGGCGCCGCGGATGGCGGCGATGTTGCCGCGGCCGCCGAGCTCACCGACGAAGCGGCCTCCCGGCCTGAGGGCGGCGAAGACCCCGCGGGCGACCGCCTCGGGCGGCTTGATCCAGTGGAGGGCGGCGTTGCTGAAGACGGCGTCGAACTCGTTCCGGAATCGCAGCCTGACGGCGTCGACCACGCGGGCGTCGAGGCCGCGGGCGCGCGCCGCGCCCACCTGCTCCGGGCTCGAGTCGGCGGCGACCAGCCTGCAACCGGATCTCGCCAGGAACTCCGACAACCTGCCGTCGCCGCAGCCGAGGTCGAGGATGCGTTTCCCCGGCTGCGGATCGAGCATCGCGGCGACCTCGCGCCCGTAGTCGGCGACGAAGCCGCCCTCCCGCTCGTACTGTTCCGGGTCCCACTGCTGGGCCATGGAGAGGTATCGGAAAGCCGGGCGGCATGCCGTCGCCCGGTAATGGGTAAAACAGTGGCGGCGGTTGCCGGACCGGAACCTCAGCGGTTCACGAGGTCGTCGCCGAGGTCCTCGCTGTCGGCCACCCCGGGCTCCAGGGTCACCGCCATGACGAACAGCTCGAGGTCTTCCTGGCGGTGATTGAAGATCCCGTGGGTGCCGCCGAGCCGGTTCGGGATCGAGGCGCCGGCATACACCTCCTCGGTTTCGCCGTCGACCGTCATGCGCCCGCAGCCGTCGATGACGACGTAGGTCTCCTCGACGGTGTCGTGGCGGTGGTATCCTATCGAGGTCCCCGGTGGCATCAGGACGTGGGCGACGAAATGCCAGTTGGTGCGGAAGTCGGAGTGCTGCCAGATGTTGCGGATGCCGATCTCTCCCCTGCCCTTGTGCACCTCGCTGTGGCCGGTCAGCAGGGATCTGTCGAAGCGCCCGAGAGGAATGCGGTCGGCCGGCTCCAGGGAGGCGCCGACGCGGTCGTCGCCGAAGTCGTCGGCGTCGTACCCGCCGTCCGGGTCGGCGACGCAGAAGTTCATCCACCGGGTCGGCTTCGCGGTGTGGTTGTAGATGCCGTGCGACTCCCCCTTGCGGCAGGGGACGCAGGCGCCCCCCTCGACCTGGACGGTGCGGCCGTTGTGGGTGAACTGGGCGGCGTTGTCGAAGGTGACGAACATCTCCTCGCAGTTGACGTGGCGGTGATGGCCGATGCCGCCGCCCGGGGGAATGGAGCCGCAGTGGACGAAATACCAGGGGGTCTCGAAGTCGTTCCTGCCCCAGTGGCGGGCGTAGTCGAGGTGGCCGGCTCCGCCGTGGCAGTTTTCGGCCGCCCTCAGGTCGGCGTCGGCGATACGTGCGATTCTCATGGGGTTGTCTCCGGGAAGGTTGTGTGAGACGCGGGATAGGCGCCTCTTTAGCGCGGCTCAATATTGGCAGGGAAACCACAAGACACAAACCGAAGGAGTAAGTAAATGAATGACATCAAACGCCCCCCCAGGGAAGTAGTGGAGGCGCTGGGAAGGATCGGCGTCGATACCGTCACCTCGACCATGGAGGGCCTCGGCGTGCGCCGCACCTTCATGGAAGGACCGGTTGCCCGGGTTCCCGGCAGCAAGATCGCCGGCCCGGCCCTCACCCTGCGCTTCCTGCCCATGCGCGAGGACCTGATGAAGGGGTACCAGGTCCCGGGAGAGGAAAAGGGAGCGTCCGTCATCGAAGGGGAGGAGGAAGGGGAGAAGCGCACCGCCCTGTGGGAGGTGTTCGACTACGTCCAGGAGGGGGACGTCATCGTGGTCGACGGCCGCGGGGACCTGGCGACCGGCTGCTTCGGCGAGATGCTGATGACCTACTTCAAGGCCCGGGGAGGAGCCGGCGTGGTGATCGACGCGGCGATAAGGGATTCGGCGCCGATCTTCAACGATCTGAAGGTGCCGGTCTGGTCTGTCGGGGTGGCCACCGGGGGAGCCGGGCATCTCAACATGTTCCCCGCCGACGTCAACCTGCCGATCGCCTGCGGCAAGGTGCGGGTCCATCCCGGGGACGTGATCATGGCCGACGACGGCGGCGCCATTGCAGTGCCGCCGCGGCTGATCCCGAAGATCCTCGAGATCGGGGGTTCACGCGACGAGAAGGAAGTTTTCGTGCGCATGAAGCTGCAGCAGGGGGGCGCCCTGTCCAGGTACTACCCGTTGGACGAGGTGGGCCAGCGGGAATACGAGGAGTGGGTGGCAGCGGGAGGACTGGTGGATGAGGCGGAGCAGCCAACGGCCGGCTGATTCGGGACTGTATCAGATTGTATTCAGTAAATGGAACCGGTGGCGCCCTGAGGGGCGGGGAAGCTACCGGTTGGCCGCGGCCATCTCCTTCGACCAGACCAGCGGCACCTGGCTCTCGTCGTCGAGCAGGTCCCCGATCTCGAGCTTCGCTATCTGCGCGTCGGAGAGGATGTTCTGGTTGCCGTTGAAGGTGGCCCCGTCCGGCATGTAGGCGCAGGTCATGGCGCGGCGTGAGCGCGGCGTCATGTTGGGGCCGGCGGCGTGGGCCATCAGCCCGTTGTGGAGGGCGGCGTCCCCCGCCTTCAGGGTGACGGCGACCGGGTCGCGGCCGCGCCACTCGGGATACTCCTCGAAAATGGCGCCGACGTTGGGCCCGAATCCCCCTCGCTTCTCGTACACCGCCTCGCGGTGGGATCCCGAGATGTAGTACATGCAGCCGTTCTGGATGGTGGCGTCGTCGAGGGCGATCCAGATCGAGATCGCGTGCGGCGAACAGAAGGACCAGGCCGGCACGTCGATATGCCAGGAGCTCGGGTTTCCCCAGGGGCCCTTCTGCAGGGTCTGGTCGTGCCAGACGCGGATGCCGTCGATCCCCTCGAACCGGCAGAGCATCTCCCCCAGCTCCGGGGCGAGCATGTACTTCCTCACGGTGGCGTCGATCTTCCAGAGGTTGAGGCGCTGCAGGAAGACGCGGTCGTAGTACTCGCTCCCCCCCTCGTTTTTCTTGATGCGCTCGTTGCCTTCGCCGGTCAGCTTGGCATCCCCCATGCGCGCCACTGCATCGTCGACCGCGTCGCTGAGCTCCGCGAGCTCTTCCGGGGAGAGAAAGCCCTCGACGATGGTCCAGCCTTCGCGGCGGTGGTGGTCGATCTGTTCGGGGATCAGCGCGGTTTTCATCGCAACCTCAGTGCAGGGTTCACGTCACCGCCAAGTATCCGGCGGCGGCGAAGAAGATGAGAATGAGCAGGAGAAGGATCGTCGTCAGCGGCCGGTTGCGGTACTGCCGGCCGACCCAGTCGGTGCGCCCGTTGAGCAGCAGCAGCACCAAGGCGAGCATCGGCATGAAGAGGGCGCCGAAGACGGCGTAGGTCTTCTGCATCCTGGCGAAGCCGACCCAGAGCCCGGCCATCGGCAGGATCGCGAGCCCGTACAGAAACCAGCGGTACACCGCCGAGTCGGTGCTCACCGGCGGCGGCGGGGAATCGCCGGCCCGCATCATCCCCCACAGGTCGCTGAACAGGTAGGGGACGCTCTGCCAGACGCCGAGGAGGCTGCTGAAGATGGCGCCGAAGGCCCCGATCAGGAAAGCCCATTTCCCCAGCGCCCCGAGCTCCCCTCCGAGGCGGTCGGCAAGCCGGATGACCAGAGTCGCCCCTTTGCCGTCGGCCTCGATGGCGCTGCCGATCACCACCATCGCGATCCCGAACAGGGCGGTCACCGCATAGGCGACGCCCAGATCGAAACGGCAGGCCGCAAGGTCGCCGGTGGAGCCGCGCCCCTCCTCGCGGATCCAGTAGCCGTAGCAGAGCACGGTCACGGTGCCGCCGACCCCGCCCATGAGCGCAATCGTCCAGGACAGCCCGTTGCCGGTGAGATCGGGAATCGTCGGCCAGGCCAGCCCCTTCAGGACCGCCCCGAGCGGAGGCTGGAGGAGGACGGCGGTGATCGCCACGGTGACAAACATCACGGCGATGAAGAAGCCCATCACCTTCTCGAACAGGCGGTAGCCGCCGACCTGCACCATCGCCAGGCCGACGAGGCTGAGCAGGGCGCCGTAGACGATCTTGCCGTCGGAGGGATCCGCTGCGATCGGCAGCATGGCGTGGGCGGCGATGCCGCTGGCGCTCATCAGCGCCGCGGCCACCATGAAGCTCCAGGCGAGGAGGTAGGCGAGGAAGATGTACTGCGCCGGCCTGCCGAGGCGGCGCATGGCCCCTTCGAGCAGGGTCTCGCCGGTCGCCAGCTGCCAGCGCGTCAGCCCCTCGTTGAGGACGAACTTGACGAAGGCCCCGACCACGACCGCCCAGAGGACGGCGAGGCCGAGCCGGGAGCCGGTGAGCGCCGCGGTGGCGAGGTCGCCGGCGCCTACCCCGGTGGCCGCGACCAGCATACCCGGGCCGACCGCGGTCAGCAGTCCTTTTCTGGTGGTTGACATCTGGTTTCCCGGAATGAGTGTGGCCGCAAAGATACGGCATGGCGCAGGGGGTTACACCGATCGCGGCGAATCCCGAGCGATTCAACAACAGGACGAAGTGTCTATGGAAAGTAGTAGCCGTGGTTATTCGAGGAGACCGGTAACAGACCGCCTATATTGTGCCCGCATCAGAGGGGCAACCCAAGCGCATCAACCACCGGGGTAACCGATGGCCAGTCCGGGGACACGGACCGGGCAAGGAGGAAAGAGATGACTTCTGTCGGAAGCAGGAAGCAGTGTTGCGCCGCCCTGGGGCTCGTTCTGTGGCTGGTTGTCTCGGCAGACGCCCACATCGGCGACCGCTTGTACCCGATCCACTATATCAGCGACGAGATGCTGGAACGGATCGATCTCAAGGACGGCTCGGTGGAGGAATGGCAAGAGCTGATCGGCGAGCCGTCCATGACCATGCTGGATTTCACAAGCCTGGATCCGGGGATTTCTCCTGATCCGTCCGACCTCGACTTCCGCATCTGGCTGGCCTGGCACGACGATCCGGCCCGTTTCTACGTGGCCTACGTTGCCAGCGACGACATATACAAGAACGACCACGATTACAATGCCGAGTCTTGGGGACTAGATTTTATGGCTCCTCTGGAGAATCTGTGGGTGAGGAGGGGAGGCTGCGGCGATGGGAATAGAGGAGGCCAGGTAGCCCAGGCGCATCATCCCCCGGTATGTTGGGACAGTCCACCAAGACGGAACCCAACTACCTGTGGAGGGAATGATGCGCCTGATCACGGTACTAAACCGGTGCACGACCTTCAAGCGGTTTGTGTTTGAGGGCAGTCATTTTGACCGGCACGGAAGGATAATGGTGAGGATAAGGCCACGGAAAAACTCCCGGGGCGCGTGCAGCGGCTGCGGTCACTTGGCCCCCACCTATGACACGGCCCCCGAGGCCCGGCTGTTCGAGTTTGTTCCCCTCTGGGGGTTTCCGGTCTTTCTGGTGTATCGCATGCGCCGGGTTGCCTGCAAAGCCTGCGGCCGGGTGGTCGTCGAGAAGGTCCCCTGGAGCACGGGCAAGCACCACCTGACCGACCTCTACCGCTGCTTCCTGGCCCAGGGGGCCAAAAAACTGTCGTGGATCGAGGTGGCGCGTTCCTTCCGGACCCGTTGGGACAAGGTCTACCACTCCGTCCAGTACGTCGTGGACTATGGGCTCGCTCATCGCTGCCTCGACCAGGTCACGGCCCTCGGCGTGGATGAAATCCAGTATCGTAAGGGGCCTCATTATCTGACGTTGCTGTACCAGATCGACCCCCACCGCCGCCGCCTGTTGTGGATGGGCGAGAAGCGGACGAAGAAGGCCTTGAACGACGGCTTTACCGAACGGGAGCAGGAGCACCGGCGCAAGCAGGAAGCCGGCGGCGAGCAGGAGCCGACCCGTTTCCTCGACCAGAAGCGACTCCCAAGGCTTGAAGCTGTCGGAGCTATTGAAGATGAACCTGCGGACGGTCAGAGCCTACCTGCTCAAGGAGGACTTCCAGCGCTTCTGGGACTACACCTACTCCGCGTGGGCTGAGAAGTTCCTCCAGCGCGGGTGTTTCCGTACGATGAGAAGCAACATCGAACCGATGAAAGACATCGCCGGAATGCTGCGGCGTCACCAAGAGCTCATCCTCAATTGGTTCAGGGCCAGGAAGCAGTTCAACAACGGCATGGTCGAGGGCTTGAACCTGAAATGGAATCTGACAGGGAGAAAAGCATTCGGATGCCGCACCTTCAAGGCACTCCAAATCGCTTCATTCCATCAGCTTGGCGATTTACCCGAGCCACAATTCACCCACGAATTCTACTGACGAGCCAAAGATCGGAATTGTTGGTGCCGGCAACATGGGACGTGCGCATGGGCGAGCCGTTGCTGCTTATGGAGCGCAGGTCGTCGCGGTTCACAGCACTCGCCTGGATGCCGCACAACAGCTGGCGACGGCAAGCGGTGCAGAGATCGCCACTGATGAACTCGACCCGTTTTTCGAGCACGAAATCGATGGCGTAGTTATCACTGCGCCTCCTCCGGTACGCCTTCAACCGGTGCGAATGGCTTGTGAACGGGGTATCCATCTGATGATCGAAAAGCCCCCTGCGCTGAACATGGACGAGGGACGGGACTGTCTGGAGCAAATCGAAAAAGCCGGGGTAATTGCCGCCGTTGGTTTTCAATTGCGTTACGCACCGCTCTACGAGAGGCTGAAACATCTGCTGGCCAATGAGACAGTCCATCTGATGCAGACCGTCTGTACAGTCAATTACTATCTGAGCTTTAAGATGGCGCCTTGGTTCCTGCAACAGAAGATCAGCGGAGGGCCTATAGCCGAGCAGGCCATCCACCTGCTCGATTGTGGACGTTTCGTCCTGGGCAATCCCAAACCGGTTCAGGCACATGCGCTGGCAGTCAAAAACATGGCACACGACCGCTCCGAATTCGACGCCGAGAATGCCATCCAGATGACTTACGCGCTTGACAACGGTGTCTTGGGCACACATACCAATCACTGTGGCACTGAAGGGTTCAGCTTTGATCTCGAGGTTATCGGCCCTCACCTGCGTCTTCGCGCAAACGTGACCCAAAACCGGATTACTGGGTACCTCAATGGACAGGAGTTGGACAAATCGGTGCCTGAAGAGAACAGCCTGGGCATGGATAAGACCGGTGCCTGGTTGCGCGCTATAGAAACAGGCGAACGGTCGCTGGTCCGCTCGGAATATGCCGATGCGATCCACACTCTGGCGCTGGTGGAGGCGGCCGTCAGAAGTCGTGGCACGGGCAGATTTGTAGGAGTTGAGGAGCTGTAGATGGGCAATCATCAGAACGAGAGAGGCTCCTGCTCTGAGCATACGGACCAGGGGAACTTGAGGATCTTGGAATCCGGATCGAGACCGGATCGGTCAGGGCGGCCACGATCCGAAGACGACCGCCACAGGCACACACTGAAACCTGCCAGCTGAAAGAGGAGACGACATGACATCAGCCATTCCAACCGCGAAGCTGGGGCGCACCGGCCTGGAAATCACCCGCCTCGGGTTCGGCACCGCACTGCGCAGCGGCCTCGACGACGACCGCTGGGAGGTGCTGCTGAACTCGGTACTGGACGCGGGGATCAATTTCGTGGATACCGCCAACGACTACGGCCTGCACTGGGCGAGCCCGGCGGAAGAACAGATCGGCAGGCATCTCTCGGGACGCCGCTCGGAATTCTACCTGGCCACCAAGTGCGGATGCCCTCCCGGCGGCGGCGACCACATCTGGACACGGGAAAACGCTTTCCGGGGACTGCACGAAAGCCTGGGACGGCTGCGGACGGATTACGTGGACCTGATGCAGTACCACAATCCCTCGGTGGAGGAGTGCAAGGCCGGCGATCTGGTGACAGTGCTGGAGGATATGCGCGAGCAGGGCAAGGTGCGCTGGATTGGCGTGTCGACGACCCTGCCGCACCTGCCGACCTTCCTCGGGTGGGGAGTGTTCGACGTGTTCCAGATCCCTTACTCGGCCCTGGAGCGGCAACACGAAGAGTGGATCACCAGGGCTGCGCAGGCGGGGACCGGCATCGTCATCCGCGGCGGGGTGGCACAGGGTGAGCCGGATGCTGCCTCGGGAGACAAGCGAGCGGACAGGTGGAAGGTGTTCGAGACGGCCCGTCTCGACGAGCTGGTCGAGGGGGAGAGCCGCACCACGTTCATGCTGCGCTACACCCTCACCCACCCTCACTCCAACACCAACATCGTGGGAACGACCCGCGTCGATCACCTCGAAGAGAACATCGCAGGTATCTCGAAGGGACCTCTCTCTCCCGAGACGTATGCCGAGGCCAAGCGCCGCCTGGACGCCGCCGGACAGAAGCCCGCGGCTGCGGGGTGACGTCCGCCGGGGACAGGACAGGAGACACGGCGCCTCGACCACACCGCTTCACGGTACCTGCAGATCTTCCTTCCATCTCAGGTCAACCCGTACTACTAAGGAGAAAGACCGATGGACGACAACAGGATCACGGTCCTCAACCCGATGGGGCACCCGCCGAAGACGGAGCAGTTGGGCATGGCCCCTCGTCCCGACTCGCTCGAAGGCGGTACCGTCTACCTCGTCGACTGCCGTTTCGACGACGGCGATATCCTCATGCGCCAAATGGGGGACTGGTTCACCGAGCACTGCCCGGGGATCAACGTGGAAGTGCGCCGCAAGTCGAACGTCTACACCCAGCGCGACGACGCGCTCTACGAGGAGATCAAACAGCAGGGAGATGCCGCCGTCATCGGCGTCGGCCACTGAAGCACGTGTGCGCCGGCGGTCGCCGACCAGTGCATCACTGTTGAAACCGAATACGGAGTGCCGACTGCCTCCGTCCACACCGACATCTTCGAACCCCTGGCGCGGGCGCAGGCGCTGGCGCGGGGCATGCCGAAGCAGCGGTTCGTCTTCGTCCCTCAGCCGGTGATGGGCAAGTCGCCGGAGGAGCTGCGGGCGTACGTCGACGGCGACGATCCTGTCACCGGACGTCCGTTCATGACGGAAGTGATCGAGGCGCTGACCCGCCCGGTCAGCGCCGGGGAGACGGAGGTCGTCACCTTCGATCGATCCACGCCGCGACTGTGCGAGCCCGATTCGGAAGACCACCTCCACGAGCTCTTCCTGCGCGAAAACTGGACCGACAAGCTGCCGATCGTGCTGCCCACCGAGGCCCGTGTCGAGGCCATGCTCAGAGGCACGAGCCGGGATCCCGATCAGGTAGTCGGGCAGATGCGGCCCACGGGCCCGCGCGAGGCCTGGGAGTACACGGTAGAGAAGGTCGCCGTCAACGCCGTCATGGCCGGTGCACGGCCGGAATACTTTCCCGCCATTCTCGCGCTGGCATCGACGCAGGTCACAGCGCGCCCGAGCACGACCAGCTCGGCGGCGGCCATGGCCGTCGTCAACGGGCCCCTCCGCGAAGAGATCGGCATGAACCGGGGCGTCGGCGCCATGGGACCCTACAACCACGCAAACGCCACCATCGGGCGCGCCTACGGCCTGCTGTCACAGAACGGCCAGGGCGGTTCGCTGCCGCTGCACACCTACCTCGGCTCGCAGGGCAACGGCTACGCCTACGGCAGTATCTGCTACGCCGAGAACGAAGAGCGCAGTCCGTGGGATCCCTTCCACGTCCGCCAGGGCTTCGACAAGGGCGACAGCACCGTCAGTGTATTCTCGGGATGTCGATCCACCGCCTTCACCCTCGGGCTGCGCAAAAAGCACTGGCAGACTCACGTCATCCAGATGCTGCGGGGCATGGACCCGCACGAAGCGCCCACCTTCGTCCTCGACCCGATCACGGCCCGTCAGTTCGTCGACCGCGGCGGTTTCCACAGCGTCGACGAGCTCGTCGATTGGGTCCACGAGAACGGCACGATGCGAGCCGGCGTCTACTGGGATTACCAGCTGATCGAGAACTACGTCGAGCCGAGGGCGCTCGTCGGCCAGGAGCCCTGGGCCACGATGCTGGAAGCAGAAGAGGACGAGCTCATCCGCATGTGGCCGAAGAACCAGATCCAGGTCGTCGTCGTCGGAGGCGAAACGAACGGCTACTGGCGCATCTTCGGGGCCAACCACGCGGCCACCGTGTCCGTTGACGAATGGCGGTGACTCTCTCAGCCGTCGTTGGCAACACGAACCGCTTGCACCGGGTCAGCTTCGCCCACATGCACGCCAAGGCATACGCGGACCAGGACGGCCGCAATCTCACCGAGCTTCTGCAGGCGGCGTACATTTCGTACGCAAGGGTCCAGCAGGGTCCCTGATGAATTGCTTGTCGTCGCACAGAATTGTTCGGGAATGCTCCGAGTACCGTTGTAAGAATTTCGGCGCGTTTCAGGGGTCAACCTGGTACTTGAGGGGCACTCCTCCGTACCGCTCACAGCGCAGGGAGCGAAGGGCAGAGGAGGTCAGGCGGCGAACTCGAACTGCGGCTGAGGCGGGGCCCTCGGCGGGGGCACCGACGGCAGCCCTACCCCCTCCAGACAGGTCCGGATCGAGGCCGGATCGGTCAGGGCGGCCACGAAGCGCGTGCGTCGATTGATGCGACAGATGGGACTGACGGCCATCTACCGCAAGCCGCAGACGTCGTCGCCGGATGGGTCCCATCGGATCTCCGAAGGGCGACCGCCACCCAGGACAGTGCGTTCTGCCGGGAGGCCGGGCAGCCGCTGAGGTCGGCGGAAAACACCCGGGCGAGCAGGGCCGCCCACCGCTCATCCTCAATTGGTCCAGGGCCAAGAAGCAGTTCAACAACGGCATTGTCGAGGGCTTGAACCTGAAATGGAATCTGACGGTGAGAAAAGCCTTCGGATTCCGCACCTTCAAGGCACTCCAAATCGCTTCATTCCATCAGCTTGGTGATTTGCCCGAGCCACATTCACCCACAAATTCTACTGACGAGCCTTTTTCCTTACCTGCGTACTGCAGAGGGAGTACTGGTGAGGACTTGCTTAGCTGCCAAAATGAAAAGTGATTGGAGATTTGCCGGTCGATTAGTGCGACCCGAGGCGTCTCGTCTGCTTCTGCTTTTCCTGATGACCTCCGGAAGCACAGCGTTGCTCCTCGTCAATCCGCAGATCATTCGGTCATTCCTTGACACGGCCAAGTCGGGAGGCAACGGGGACACGCTCCTCCACCTTTCCTTCGCGTTCATCGGCGTCGTATGTGTCCAGCAGTGAACTTTCCGGATTCCTTTCATTCTTCTTCGTCCAGATCGTGGGAAACGTCCTGCTCCTTGTGGGAATTCAGGCGTTCTTTTTCAACTTCGACTGGCGCCTTGGCGCTGTATTCCTGGTTTTTTCCGCCGCTGGCCTCGCCGCCCTTTGGGTCGTTCGAAACATCGCGGTTCCATACATAGGCGCTTATCGGGAACAAACGGGCCGTCTGTTTGGTTTTCTTGAGGAACACATAGTGTCCCGTCCCAGGAATATATTGAATAAATATGATTTCCTCAGTAGGTTCCTATGTAGCGATACCGCAAGGAGGAACCTATGGCAATGGGACGTCCGTTGGAGCCGCTCGACCTCAGTGACGAAGTTCGTGCCCAACTCGAATCCATGGCCCGTTCCCGTAGCCTGCCTCATGCGCATGTGCGGCGAGCCAAGATCGTCTTGATGAGCGATGAGGGGCTCACCAATCAACAGATCGGACAGCATCTTGGGCTGTCGGGCGCTTCGGTTGGCAAGTGGCGCCGTCGTTTCTGCGAGCAAGGCCTGATGGGGCTCTACGATGAACTGCGCCCCGGGGGTCCGCGGTCGATAAGCGATGAGAAGGTCGCCGCTTTGATTCATACGACTCTCGAGCACCCACCGAAGGGGGCCACGGGGCCTGGGCGAGGACCTGCCGCGTCGCCTCGATTCCGCTCAGGTCGGGAAGGGAGACGTCCATGACCACGATGTCCGGCCGGCAGGCCGAGGCCAGCTCCACCGCGGTGCGCGCGTCCCCGGCTTCGCCCACCACCTCGAACTCCTCGTCCTGCGCGAACAGGGTGCGCAACCCGTCGCGCACCAGCTCGTGATCGTCCACCAGCAAGACGCGGGTCGTCATCGGGAGTTCTCCTTTCGCTCCAGCGCCGAGGAAGGGACCGCCAGCACGCAGCGCGTCCCCTGCCCCGGCGCCGATTCGATGTCGAAGGAACCGCCGGCCTGACTCAGGCATTCGCCGATGCTGAACAGGCCGAAACCCAAGCGCTGCCGGGCACCATCCGGAGAGGGCTCGAAGCCCTGGCCGCGGTCGGCGACCGCCAGGCTCAGTTGCGTCTCGTCGCGGCGCAGGGAGACTACGGCCGCGTCGGTGCCGGCGTGGCGGGAGACGTTGAGCAACAGCTCGCGAAGGCAGCGGAACAACGTAGCGCGCAGACCTTCCTCTGGGACCTCGCAGTCCCCCTCGCTTTCCAGACGCACCCGCAACCCGTGCTCCTGTTCGAGCTTCCCGGCGAGCCACTGCAGGCCGGCCATGAGCCCGAAGTCGTGGAGCACGGGCGGACTGAGCTCGAAGATGAGGGTGCGCAGTTCTCCGTCCATCCGGTCGAGCAGGCCGTGCAGGTCGTCGAGCAGGGCCTGCCGCTCCTCCTCCGCCTGCCGCAGCACTCCGATCTTCATCTGCGACGCGGCCAGGGTCTGGCCGACGCGGTCGTGCAGGTCGACGGCGATGCGCCGCCGCTCGCGGTCTTCGATGGCGACGAACCCGGCCGCCATCGCGCGCACCTGCTCGTGGTATTCGCGCAGTTCCTTCTCCATGCGCTTACGCTCGCTGACGTCGCGGACGATGCCCTGGTACCCGCGGACGCTGCCGTCGGGCGCGCGCCTAACCACCGTGGTCAGCGCAGGCAGTCGAGCCGGCGTCCGTCGCGGGTGACGAAGACGACCTCGAAGTCGCGGACGTACCCGTCGCGCTCGATCTGCTCCTGGTAGCGGGCGCGGTCTTCGGGATTGGCGTAGACGCCGAGGATGTTCCTGCCGAGGAACTCCGCATGGGGCCAGGCGAACAGCGCGCTGGCCGCGCGGTTGGCGTCGAGGATGGTCCCGTCGCGGGCGATGATTGCCATGGCGTCGCGGCACTCCTCGAACAGCTCTCGATACTCCTCCAGGTTCAGCCGCGACCCCTCCGGGCCGGCGGCCCCCTCAGGCTGCTGTTGCTGCTGCTGCTTGCTCATCCGTGTCGTGTCCCAAGTGTAGATTTGCGAATCCTATATTGGGCGCTGCCGGTGCCGGTGCCGGTGCCGGTGCCGGTGGTGCCGGAGGTAAAAATCGCTTTTTTGGCGCGGCGGAAGCAACCGAGCCGACAACGAGGCCCGCCTCGACGGGGTGCGCACCCTGGGGGAGTGCGGCGCTTCCGGACAGGGGGGTATGATCGGCGACCAGGACATCCTTAAATTGTCGCCGGGCGTCATTTACGGTTTGCCGGGTGACGCGGAATTGAGCTTCGAGCTGATACGGACCGCCGCCGGCTGCAACACGACGGGCGGCAACACCTTGATTTTGGGGATTGCGAGGAAACGATGACAGGCATAAGGCGCAGGCGAGGCTGGGAAATCCCGGAACGGGAAGCGACCCCGGAAGAGGTCTTCCTGAACCGGCGCAGGTTCCTGCGTTCGGCCGGGCTCGCCGGACTGGGGCTGGCCGCCGGCTGCGGCAGCGATCGCATCATCGCTCCCGTCGAGCCGGAACCGGAAGGTGAAACGGCGCTGCCGACGCTGCAGGAGCCGGCCGCGCCCGAGGGGAGCAATCCCCTCTACCCTGCGGAGCTCAACCCCGAGTTCGGCACCCTGGACCGCCCCCTGACCGAGGAGGAGGTCGCGGGCCGCTACAACAACTTCTACGAGTTCACGCAGTCGAAGCAGGTGCACCTGTTCGTCGACGACTTCGAGACGCGGCCATGGACGGTGGAGGTATCAGGGCTCGTCGAGAAGCCGGCGACCTGGGACGTCGACGACCTGGTCCGGCGCATGCCGCTGGAGGAGCGGCTCTACCGCCTCCGCTGCGTCGAGGCCTGGTCGATGGCGGTGCCGTGGACGGGGTTTCCGATGCGGGCCCTGATCGACCTCGTCAAGCCGCTGTCCTCGGCGAAGTTCGTCCGTTTCACCAGCTTCTTCGACACCGAGAACGCCCGCGGTCAGTGGAACACCCCGGAACTGCCCTGGCCGTACTTCGAGGGGCTGTCGATGCCCGAGGCGGTCAACGAGCTGACCATGATGGTGACCGGGATCTACGGGCACGAGCTGCCGGTGCAGCACGGCGCCCCGATACGGCTGATCGTGCCCTGGAAGTACGGGATGAAGAGCATCAAATCGATCGTCCGCATCGAGTTCGTCGCCGAGCAGCCGGACAACTTCTGGAACATCGTAAATCCCCGAGAGTACGATTTCTGGCTCAACGTCAATCCCGACGTGCCCCACCCGCGCTGGTCGCAGGCGCGGGAGCGCATGATCGGCATCTGGGAGTGGCGCCCGACCCTGCTCTACAACGGCTACGAAGAGTACGTGGCCGATCTCTACGCCTGAGCTTTCCCCGCCTTCGGTGAGCCCCGCCGGACGAACCGGGGAGGTTCGCCGCGCTTCCGGCGCTTACCCCCGGACCGGCCGCGATCCCCGGAGATTCGCCCGCTCCGGCGCTGACACCACCGGCCTAAGCGGCCACGCTCGCCGCACCCTCCCGCGCCCGGGCCCCGGGTCCTGCGTTTAGCGCTGCTGCTTCGCTAAAGCTCGACCCCGAGCTTGCGCGCCGCCTGGGTGAACATCTCCCAGACATCCTCGGCCAGCGGAATGCCTTCGGCCCACCTGCGCCGCGTTGCCTCTTCCTTCTGCCCGGGGTAGAGGACCTCGCCGAATCCGGCCGCGGGCTCGCTGCCGCTGATGCCGTCGAGGGTGGTGCCGGCGCGGGTCAGGAACTCATCCATCGGCCCGAGGGCGTCGGCCCGCATAACGAGGAAAGTCACTCCCTGGTGACGCATCATCGGCGTCCCCTCCCCTTCGACGGCGTGGCCGTCGGCCCCGGCGAACACCCTGCCCATCAGCTCGACGACGGTCATGATCGCGTACCCCTTGTGGCCGCCGAAAGGGGCGAGCGCCCCGCCGCCGTAGAAGTCTCCGGGGTCGATGCTCGGCCTGCCCTCGCTGTCGACGATCATCCCGGGAGGCAGCTCTTCGCCGCGGCGCTGGGCGTTCATCACCTTCACCGCGGAGCCCTGGGTGGTGGCGAAGTCGACGATCACCGGGGGCCTGCCCTCCCCGGCGGGGATGCCGACGCAGTAGGGGTTGGTGTCGAGGACGCGGTCGCGGCCCCCGAACGGCGCGGCGCGGGCGCTGGTCACCGAGTACCCCGATCCCCAGATCATCGAGATCATCCCCTGCCCGGCGGCGATCTCCGCGTAATGGCCGAGGCGGCCTATGTGGTTGGCCCTGACGAGCCCGACGAGGGCGAGGCCGTGGTCGCGGGCCTTCTGCACCGCCAGCCGCACCGAGAAGTCGGCCGCGGCGTGGCCGAAGCCGACGTTGCCGGTGACCGCGGCGCGGTTGCCGGAGTCGCTGAGCACCTCGGGCCAGGCGTCTGGGATCAGCTCCTTCTGATCGATCTGCTCGATGTACGACGGAATCTGGAAGATCCCGTGGGTCTGGACGCCGCACAGCTCCGCCCCTTTGAGGTGGTCGGCGACGATGTCGACGTTGCGGCCGTCGGCGGCGGCGGCGCGCAGCACGCGGGCGATGTCGTCGCGAAGTGTGTCAGGGTGCCGGGTGATCATGGTCTTCTCCCTCAGCTCACCACGAGGTACGACAGCCAGCCGTCGTACCCCTCGTTGATTATCTGGTGGCCGACGCCGCGCGGCAGGTACACGGTGTCCCCCTCGCCGACCCGGTGCACCCACCGGTCCGCCATCACCAGCCCCTCTCCCTCGAGGATGTAGTAGACCTGCTCCTTGTCGTCGTGGACGTGGAAATCCGAGGCCTTGCCGCGCATGACCGCCTGCCTCGCCAGGTAGTAGGACTTCAGCAGGCAGGGCCGGTCGGTGCCGGGCTCGGGCTCGTGGACCGATTCCAGCAGCTTCCAGGTCACCGCGTCGCCGTGGACCCCGAAGGCCGGGGTCACGTCGCGCCAGTTGAGCACCCGCGGGGCGCTGCCGGTCCGCTCCGTCGGGAAGGTGATGATCAGGTGCTCGGCCCAGGCATCGGTGCTTTCGTTGAAGTACTGGTGCGGCGTGCCGGGCGGGAAGTAGGTGACCGTGCCTTCGCGCACCGGGTGGCGCTCATCGCCGATCAGCACCTCTCCTTCCCCGGAGAGGATGTAGTAGTACTGCTCGGCTTTCTCGTGGGCGTGGTTGTCGGAGTTCTTGCGCCCCTGCAGCGAGTGCCGGGCGAAGGCGCCGATGTACTGCAGGCAGGAGGAGATGCCGTTGTCTCCTCCCTCCGGGGTCAGTATCGGCGACACGACGGCGTTGTCGTGCCCGAGGTAGGTGCGCGATTCCCTCCAGTTGACGACGATCGCTTCGGTAAGTGCCATGGCGGTTTCAGTATCCTCTCTTTCTGTCGCAAACGAACCTCAGGGGCTCTCCCGCGAGGTAGCGGCCGAGGTTCTCCTTGAAGATCTGCCTGCGCCGCTCCCAAAGCTGCGGGGAATGGGCGGACGAGTGCGGCGAGATCAGCATGTTGGGAAGGTCCCACAGGGGGCTGTCCGGCTCCGGCGGTTCCGGCCACAGGGCGTCGCAGCCGGCGCCGGCGATCTCTCCCGAGGCGAGGGCAGCGGCGAGGGCCTCCTCGTCGACGATGCCGCCGCGCGAGACGACGATCAGGTGGGCGCTGGGCTTCATGATCCCGAACCGGCGGGCGTCGATCAGCCCCTCGGTCTGCGGGGTGCGCGGCGCCGTGACCACGAACCAGTCCGAGATCTTCAGCAGGTCGTCGAGGCGTTCGGGGCCCCACACCTCGCGCACTCCCGGCGGCGGCTCCATCTGGGCGATGTCGACGGCGTAGACCTCCATGTCGAACCCCTGCGCCCGGCGCGCCACCGCCCTGCCGATGTCCCCCATGGCCAGCACCCCCATGGTCGAGCCGGCCAGCTCGGCGACCGTCCACTTGTGCGGGTCCCAGCGGCGGGCATTCTGGTCCTCGATCAACCCGGGGATGCAATGGGCGAACGACAGGATCATGGCGAAGACGTGATCGGCTATCGGGACCACGTGGGTCTCGCGGTTCAGCGTCATGACCACGGGACTGTCGAGCAGCTCCGGGACGCGGCGCAGCTCGTTGTCGAACCCGATGCCGATGTACTGGTACCACTTCAGCCGGGTGGCGGCGAGAAACGCGGCGCGGCTGATGGTGCCGAAGAAGATCTCGGCGTCGGGGGCCTGGGCGAGCTGCTCCTCCTCGCTGTAGGCGAGGGTGAACTCGACCTCGGGGAAAGAGGCGCGCAGATCGGCGACGTACTCCTCCCCCAAGTCGAATGCGATGACTGCCTTCATCGGACCTCCTGTCTTTGATGCATGCGGGGGCAAAATAGGTGCTGGCGCAAATACCGCCCGGCCCGGAACCGGTTGTCAACCTTTCTGAGAGGAATCTATATTCCGCCGCCCGGACCGGGAGCCCGCTTGCAGGGTAGCTCGCCTGCCAACGACCTTGAGACAACCGTGACCCCCGCCGCAGAATACGACATCGACGCCAAGGTCCTCGAGTTCCGCATCAACGGGTTCGCCGTTTTCGAGGACCTGATACCGCACGAAAAGATCGACCGCATCCTCGAGGCCTGGGTGCCGGTCCGCGACGCCGACATCGAAAGGCAGGGGGAGAACCCGCCCCGGGGCCGGGGCCGCTACAACGTCCGGGTCCCCTTCCGCGAGCCCTTCGTCGACCCGGAGATCTTCGAGCATCCCGCGGTCGTCGCCTTCCTCCGGCAGGCGCTCGGCGACGACTACGTCTGGACCCACTTCGATTCCAACATCCCGCTGCCGGGAACCGACTACCAGAACTGGCACCGCGACGGCCGCGCCAACCTCTTCCCCGGCATCATGACGCCGGTCCCGACCATCGGGGTCAAGTTTCCCTTGTGCGACACCAGCGAGGAGAACGGCAGCTTCGAGGTGATGCCCTGCACCCAGTACGTCACCGAGGAGGTGCTGCCGCGGGAGGACCTCGACGAGGTGCTCGGCAGGGGAGCGGACCCGAACCCCGCCTTCAAGCCGGTCCGTCTCAACCTGCGCAAGGGCTCCCTGTGGATGCAGGACGGCCGCAACTACCACCGCGGCACTCCCAACCGCTCCGGCCTCCCGCGCGACGAGCTTTGCATGGCGATGTCGCGCCCCTTTCTATTCAACCGGTGGCTGCACGAGGAGACCGCCGGCCATTTCCCCCGCGCCCTGTGGGAGTCGCTGCCCGAGCACGGCAGGCAGGTGCTGCGGCTGATGCGTGTCGAGGAGGCCCGATGAGCCGGGACGCCGCCGCCAAGGTCCAGCAGTTCCGCATCAACGGGCTCGCCGTGTTCGAGGACCTGATCCCGCACAAAAGGATCGACCGCATCCTCGAGGCCTGGGAGCCGGTCCGCGACGCCGGCATCGCCAGCCAGGGGGAGAACCCCCCGACCCGGGGCTGGGGCCGCTACAACGTTCCGGTGCCGTACGAGCCCCCCTTCCTCGACCCGGAGATCTTCGAGCACCCCGACCTCGTGGCCTTTCTCGAGGAAATCCTCGGAGAGGACTACGTCTGGTTCGTGTTCGACTCGAACATCCCGCTGCCGGGGAGCGATTACCAGCGCTGGCACCGCGACGGCATCAACAGCCTGTTCCCCGGCATCGCCACCCCCTGTTACCAGGTCGGCGTCAAGTTCCCTCTGTGCGACACCTCCGAGGAGAACGGCAGCTTCGAGGTGATGCCGTGCACCCAGTACGTCGGCGAGCTGCCCGCGGAAAACCTCGACGACCTCTTCGGACACGGCGCCGCCTTCAGCGAGCGCTACACCTCGCGCCGGCTCAACCTGCGCAAGGGCTCCCTGTGGGTTCACGACAACCGCGTCATCCACCGCGGCACCCCCAACCGCTCCGACAGGCCGCGCGACGAGCTCTGCATGGCGATGAGCAGCTCCTGGGTCTTCAGCCGCTGGCAGCACGAGAACACCCAAGCCCACTTCTCCCGCGAGCTCTGGGACTCCCTTTCCGACCACGCCAGGCAGGTGCTGCGCTGGCAGCGCCTCGAGGAGTAACCGCCCATGCTCTACCAGCGACTGCGTGAACGTGACGAAAGCGGCGAGCCGATCGAGGTCGGCCTGATCGCCGCCGGTACCTTCGGCACCCAGATCGCCTCGCAGATGGCCGCGGCCCCGGGCATGCGCCTGGCGGTCATCGCCGAGCTCGACCCCGGCAAGGCGGTGCGCGCCTTCCGCATCGGGGGCGCCGGGGATATGGAGGTGATCGAGGCGGATACAGCGGACGCCATCGACGCTGCCATCGCTTCCGGGCGCTTCGCAGTCACCCGGGATGCCCGGGTCCTGTTCGAAAGCGGGGTCGACGTCGTCATCGAGGCCACCGGCAACGTCGAGGCCGGGGCCGGCCACGCGCGCGACGCCATCGACGCCGGCAAACACGTGGTGATGGTGACCGTCGAGGCCGACGTCGTCGTCGGCTGGCAGCTGAAACGGCTCGCCGACGAGGCCGGGGTCCTCTACAGCGCCGCGTACGGCGACGAGCCCGCGGTCGCCCTCGGGCTCTGGGACTGGGCCCGCGCCCTCGGCTTCCGGGTGGTGGCCGCGGGCAAGGGGACGCGCTTCAGGACTGCGTTCCGCAAGGCCAACCCCGACGACGTGCCGCGGCTGTACGGCTTCACCGGGGACGACTACAACGCGCAGATGTTCGGCAGCTTCCTCGACGGCACCAAGCACGCCATCGAGATGGCCTGTCTCGCCAACATGTCCGGCCTCGTGCCGGACGTGCGCGGCATGCACTTCCCCTGCTCCGACCTGCGCGACATCCCCGACGTCGTCTGCCACCGCGACAAGGGCGGCGTGCTTTCACAGGAAGGAGTGGTCGAGGCGGTCAGCTCCATAGACGAGAACGAGGCGGCGGTCGAGCGCAGCCTGCGCGGCGGCCTCTACTGCGTCGTCGAAGGGCCGACCGGCTTCACCGCCGAATCGCTGGGGTCGTACGGGGAGATCATCGGCATGATCATGGGCAGGCGCAGCAACTACGCGATGATCTACCGGCCGCAGCACTGGATCGGCCACGAGATGCCGATTTCGGTGGCGACCATCATGCTCGACAACCAGACCTGCGGCGCCCCGATCGGGTGGCACGCCGAGGTCGTGTCGGCGGCGAAGAAGCCGCTGAAGGCGGGGACCACCCTCGACGGAGAGGGGGGGTTCTGTCTCTACGGACTGCTCGAAAAGGCGGCGGTGGCGGGAGCGGAGAACCTGCTGCCGGTCGGGCTTTCGCGCGGGGCCGTGCTCAGGCGGGACGTCCCCGAGGACGGCATGATCAACCGCGACGACGTCGAGCTGGCCGAATCCCCCGCCCTCGAGCTGCGCCGGCAGCAGGAAGAGGCGCTCGCCGCGGGCTGAGCGCTCTCCCGCTCACCGGCCGTCAGCCGGCTTCCCAGAAATAGACCTCCGGCAGCCCCTCGGGGTAGGGGTTCGCCGGGTCGTAGTCGGTCCCCTCGGCATTATCCATGATCGGGGCCATGTACTCCTCCCAGCGCACCGACTCCGGACTGTTCTCGAGGACCTCGCAGGCCGCGGCGTAGTCCTCGACTTCCATGTACAGGAACAGCTGCCGCCCGCGCATGAAGATGCTCATCCTGTGCACGCCTGCCCGCTTCAGGTCGGCCTCCACCTGCGGCCAGACCTCGCGGTGGCGGCGGGCGTACTCCTCCTCGCGACCCGGTTTCACCTGCATGACGAACGCTACCCGCTGCATCGTCTGCCTCGCCTACTCGAAGGCGGCGCGGAATTCCGGCTTGCCCCTGACCTCCGCCCGCAGCCGGAAGAGGGTGCCGCCCATGTTCGGCGCTGCGAAGTCGTACCCCGGGGGAGCGACGTCGCTCGGCCAGGAGGCGCCGGCGCTGGTGATGTACAGCTCGTCGAGGTCGGGTCCTCCGAAGGCGACCGCGGAGACCTGTTTCACCGGCATCGGCAGGCGGCGCTCGACGCTGCCGTCGGGATCGTAGCGGACCACCTGCTCGCCGTACCACTGGGCGCTCCAGACGAAGCCCTCGGCGTCGACGGTCATGCCGTCGGGGATCCCCTCGTCGCCGGGCACCTGCACGAACACCCGCCGGTTCTCCAGCCTGCCGGTCGCCGCGTCGACGTCGAATGCGTAGATCCTGCGGGCCGCCGAGTCGGAGTGGTAGAGGGTCCCGTCGTCCGGGCTGAAACCCAGGCCGTTGGACAGCTCGATGCCCTCGGCGACGACCTCGACGACGCCGCTCGGGCCGAACTTATAAAGCTTGCCGTCCCTTTCCTTGCCGTTCTCCCCCCAGTACATGGTGCCGGCGTACACCCGCCCCTGCGGCCCGACGATCATGTCGTTGAAGGAGAGCGCCTCCCCTTCGTGCTCCGAGGCGATGTTGCGGTGCTCCCCTTCCCCGCTCCAAAGGAACAGCCCGCCCGCCCCGGAAAAGACGAGGCGGCCGTCGCCATTGAGGCCGATGCCGTTCACGACCAGGTCGCGGTTGATGATGCTCTTGGTGCCGGCGGCGTCCATCTGGTAGACGAGGGAGCTGCTGATGTCCGTCCACAGCAGGCGGTTGCGCTCCCCGTCCCAGATCGGGCCTTCCCCTACCAGGTTGCCGTCGTCGGCGATCACTTCGAGTTCTGCGGTCATTTGCTGTTTCCTTTCGGCTTGGTCACCTCGCCTAGCGGCGGCGGTGGACAGGTATGGTTCTTCCGCCCTGCGGACTCGCCGCGGCCACCGTCAAGGCCGGGGCCGCCGCTGCCACCGCGGCCAGGCAACCGGTTCCTGAGCGGGCGAACCTATTGCGTCGACGCCGAAGGGCAACTCGTACAGATGCACGGCATACGGCGCGAAGGAGTCTTCGAAAACTCCATCCCTGACTTCCACGAGCCGATTCTCCGAACGCACCGCGGCGCCGTCCGCCGCCAGTCCGCCGGCAGGGAGCGGAACAGTGAATCGCGCTTTGATCGGCGAATCGAAGCCGTTGACGGCGATCAGGAAATAACCGCCCTCGATTTGCCGCAGTGACAGGTGCAGCGCCGTGTATCCGAAATTGGCGGGTTCTCTGGACCCTTCGATGATTTCCGACCCGAGCCCGGGCACCTCAGGGGCCAGGAGGCAAGGAGCCAGAAGGCGCAGTTCCGCGGTCAGGTCCGCCCACTGCGCCCAGTACGCCGGCTCCGACTGGTTCGCCCACCAGTCCATGTCACCCACATTGTAGTGGAAGCTGAAGTAATTGATGCCGCTGATGCCGTGCGCCACGGCCAGGTAGGTCATGCACCGGACCTCTGTCATGGTCGGGGAACGATCGTCCGGGCCGCCTCGCAGAGGCCCCATCTGCACCCACATCCATCCCGGCTTCCCCGCCGCGCCTTTGACTACGCTGTCGGAGTATTGGGCAACATGGGCAAGGGGATAGAGGGGAACCGGGTAGACGTCGTCCGAGTGGATGTCGGCCACATCCCGGTAGTCCTGATGGTCCTTGAGACGCCCCAGCGCGAGGTTGAGCATCACCGGGTGGGCCGGGTCGAGGCGCTTGATCAGGTCGTACGCCGGCTTGAGCGCCCCGGGTGGAACCCTGTAGTTGCCACCGCTGCCGCCATGGTTGGGTTCATCCTCCAACTCCCACACCAGCAGTCCGGGGGCGTCGCGACAGGCCATGACGATCCTCTCGACCTCCTCCAGGTTCTCCCACACACCATTGCCAACGGAAGCCATCGCGTACATGCCGTTTGCATACGCGTCATCTATGTCGGCACGGAAGGTCCACGGCTCGGTCCGGTCCCCGTGGGTAGTGGCAAGATTGAAGCCCTTTTCCCCGGCCTCGGGCAGAGAAAAATGCCCGTGTGCGACCCAGCCTATACCCACCGGGAAAAACGGCTCCCCGTTTACGATCAGATGCCCTTCCCGGATCTCGACACTCTCCACCGGAGGGGGAGGCTTCGCCCACGCCGCCAATCCGCTCATAGATATGGTCCCCGTAAGAATCAGCGCTGCTTTCAAAAGTTCAGACTCCTGGTTGAATAGATCATGGTAAACCGGATTACCCGTGAGGGACAGTCCCGAGGGGAGCCTTGCCCCTGGTACCCGGTAGGGCGGGGCCGCTACGAGCCCCGGGTCCACCGCGCGCAAATGCCCCGCGGCCGCCGATGACGCTGCCGGCATCGATGAAGTTGCAGCCCGGCGTATGAGGAGCACCCTCCTCGGGTATGCGCACGGGACGGAATCTCAGTGCCCGCCTCCAGATCCGGTTCAGCTGCCTCCTCCAGACCGCGATGGGCATCCACCAGATCGCTGACCAGCATCTCATGGATGAAATCGGTACCGAAAAAAATGAGCCATGAATCGGGGGCGTCGCAAGACTAGATAGTGCAGTGATTGAGTTAATTAATTCGTGGCGGGGCCTGAGTGGTGAGGTGCTGTGCCGGAAGCGGTGTCGGCGCCCCGGTCTCGCAGGATCTCGACAACGCCCCTACACTCATCGTCATCGCGATTGAGCGCTCGCTGGAGGGCGGTCTGTCCTTTGTTGTCGAGGGCGTTCAGAGCAGCGCCTCGATCCAGCAGCATTGCGGAAATGTCAGCACTGCAATCGTCGGCCGCCTCATGCAGAGGACTGCCGTATTGGTCGCGTTCGTGTCTGAGTTTGATCTGTTCATTGACCTTGGCCGGGTCCTTGTCGAGCTCGGCAACGAGCCGCTCGGTGTGGTTGAGCATGATCAGGTGACCGAGGTCGTAGCGCCCGCCCGCCTTTACCAGGGCTTCGAAACTGGGGATGAACGTAGGGTAACCCCGGGCGTGGGATCCCTCGTGCGCAGTGGCGTCAACAGGCGTGTTCCCGGTGGAGTTTATTCGATTGGGGTCCGCACCGTGAGCGAGGTACAACTCGACCAGGCGCACGTCGCCAAAAAAACCGGCATACCCCAATGCGGACTCGCCCGAGCCCCGAGCCTGGCCACCCTCCGCATCGACATCCGCTCCGTGTTCGATCAGCAGCTTGGCGATCTCGAGCTTTTCATCCGAAGCGGCGGAATACGCACTGACGATCCCATGCAGGAGTGTGCTTCCTTCTGAATGCGCATCCGGAGACAGGATTCTCGCGGTGGCCAGTCCGGGATTGCGCGTCAGCAGGTCCTCTACGGAAGAAACATCCTGCCGGTTTGCGGCCATGACGAGGGCCAGCAGGTCAGAGACCTCCTCGGCTGAACGCGGTGGGTACTCCTCTCCACCGTCGAAGGTGAAGGCTTCCATCACGACATCACGCAAAGCTACAGTCGAAAGTTCAGCCCCTGCCCCGGGAGGCTAGTAGTAGTGAATAAAGGGGCGGAGCGCCAGGCCAAAGTGCGCTTCCCCGATAACCCTCGTCCGGCCCTGCCCCGCTCCCATCAGGGTGACTCCACTGATCAGTTCGGCAGGTTGATCACAGGTCCCTGGCGCGAGACGGATGGTGTCGCCGTAACTGGCTGCATCAAGGCCTTCCTGAATAGTTCGAAACGGACGAGACGCGCTGCCGTTGCCACCGTCCGCGTCTTTGTCCTTCGGAGTATCGGGGTCCATGTGAAACAGCGTGCCCCGATCTGCGAGGGACAGGTGCACGGCGACTTCCTCGCCTATCTCGACTTGGACCTCGCCTGTTTCTGGCAGCCCCCCCCGTCCCGAAGCGGTGATCGTGTAACGTCCGGGAAGCTCTGACAGCTGAAACGAACCGTCGGCGCCGGTATCGAATCGGTGCACTCGCGCATCCTGCCGCAGTTCGACTGTAGCATGACCGAATGGCGTCCCGTCTTCCCGACGAGTGATTCGACCTTTGATCGTTCCGGTAGTGGGCTCGGTCAAAACGGTCGCATCGGGCAAGTCGGCAACGCTCTTCACCAGCACCAACTTGCCCTGCAGGGCAGGATCTCCGCGTTTTGAGGCGCCCTTGGGCGGAAGCAGGTTCCAGGACACGTAAGCTGGATTGCCGTCTTCCGTGTCCTTGTCGACGGCGACGACGTCGAAGTCGATGGCCATGCCCCGGTCCAGGGGAAGGGAGTCCTCCAGCGATGCGCCCAACAGCTCCAATGCCCACTCGTACACGGTGACGTCGCCGACCCGTCCGAAGGCACCGCGGGACCGGGTTTTGTTTATGGGCAGGTCGCCGCCCAGATCGTCGTGAGTCAGGCTGGGATTCGAGCCGCCGCGATAGCTTCCGCCTTCGGGGCACAACATGTACTGAAATGGCAGCGTCCCTCGGCCCAGGAAGACCTCACACGCATCGGTGTTAGTACTCCATCCGCCGACCCTGATGCGATCGTCCCTGACGCGAATGGCCACGTAGATGAGCTGCTCTTCCGGACTGTATCCGACCATGAACTCCGGACTCAAGTCGGTACTGGTGTCCAGGTCCGTCCCGTCCACATCAGTGGGACCATACACAGCGGCCATCTCCCTGAGTTTGTACACCGGCAGGCCACCCGGCCAGTCGTCGAGTCGGCCGTCGATGGTGATGCCCGACAGCGGTGCGGCGAAGGCGACCTTCCTCTCGGCTGCCACCTGCGCCGCCGGTTGGAGGGTGACCGCGGCGAGGCCGGCAAGAAGCGTCGATAGCATCAAGGGACTATAGACTCTCATGGCTGGAAATACAGCCGGAGCAGGCCGGCGGGCCTACCCGGTTGGTGCGATCCGGCACTGAAGAGCACCAGTCCCAGGCCCCCCTCGGCCAACCTGCGGGCCCACCGGACAGCCATCGGCCGGACACCCGGCGCCGGCCCCCCGGCTACGTACCGCCGGCGCCCGATTCCGATAAAGCCCAGGGTCCAGCGCACGAGCATCCAGATCATTCCGACACGCCACGGCATCGCGCGCATCCGTCGCGGCGAGGTGCGAATGCAGGATCCGTCGAGGGTCCGGCCCCGGAAGCCGGACCGCCCTGTGCGCTGCAAGCGGCCGTTTCCGGTGCCCAGCGATGCTCCCGCCCGGCGCATCAGCTCCAGGTCCTCGGCGAGGCGCAGTTCGTGCCGAAAGCCGCCGAGCTGGTGGAACAGCCGGCGGTCCAGGTAGAACATCTGGCAATGGATCCCGAAGACCCGTTTGCCGAGCTCCATCGCGGTGAAGAACCCCCGCTCCCAGAAATCGTCGGACTCGGCCTGCACCGGAATGCTGCCCCCGCGGGCGCCGCTGCGCCAGGCGTCGGCAACGTCCCGGGCAACTGCGGGTCCGAGCGTGGAATCCGCATCCAGGAAAACCAGGACATCGCCCCGCGCCTGCTCAGCTCCCCGGTTCTTGGCCCTTGCGGCGCCGCGCTGCGGTTCGTGGACCAGGCTCAGGCGAGGCGTTCGGCCGGGCGCGGCCTCCCAGCTGCGGGCAAGACCGGACACGACGTCGGCCGTGGCGTCGCGGGAGTCGTTGTCCACCACGACGCATTCGAGCCGGTCCGCAGGATACTGTTGCCGGCCTACCGATTCGATGGCTCGCGCGATGCAGGCCTGCTCGTTCAGCGCCGGGATGACCACCGAGACAAGCGGCAGCGGGTCCCGCCGCGTCCGGGGGAGGGAGTGCTCCTGGCCGTAGGCTATTGAGAAGAGCTTGCCCGCCGTCACCAGCTCCCGCTCGGCGGCAAGCTCGGCGAGGCGGTCAAGCACCCGCTCCAGGGCCGGGTTATCCTGCAGGCGCTGGGGATGGAGGAAGACCTTGACCACCGGGCAGCGGGAGAAGCCGCCGCGGGTGAAAAAGGCGCCGGCCGCAACGGCCCCGTTCCCTCGCTGCACCAGCCATTCGTGGAAACCTCCAACCCCCATGAAGCCCTGCCAGGGAGCGGCGATTGCCTCCCCGGTGCGAAGGTCGCGAACCGCCGTCTGCTCGAGCAGATAGCGGTACCCAGCGGCAGCGACCGCGGACCGTCCTTCGCTGTCGATCAGCCAGGCCGGGGCGCAGAATCCCTGCGGCTCCACCCCCAGCGCGTCGGCGAGGGCGCGGCGGGCGCGGCAGGCAGCTTCGCGGGCCGCGGCTTCGGGAAGGGTGAGGAACTCGGCCGCCCCGGGAGCGAACCAGGAGCCGATCCAACGGGCGGTCAGCGATCCCCGCATCCGGCCCTGAGTCCGGTGAGTCCAGCCGTGGGCGACGATCTCGCTGCCTGCGGCCGCCTCCGACCGCAGGAGCCGGCACAGTTCGGCATCCTGGGAAAGCGGCCACTTGCCCGCATAGTCGGGTACGACCTTCAGCACCCGCGGCCGGATGGAGCGGCGGTCCAGCTCCTCGAGCAGCTGCCGCACACCGGATGCAAACGGGGGTGCCACGTCATGGATGCTGACGATGAGCATGCGCCGATCGCGGGTGCCGGCGGAATCTGGAGAGCGCATCAGATCGGTCTTTTGCCGGTTGGAATGCCATGGGGTAGCGCCGAAGACGGTGCGCACCGGCAGCGTCGAAGGGGTCGCGCTGGCTCTCCCAGAGCACGGTGGCGTCTGTCTCTCCGGTTGGCATCGTGCAGATGGTGTACCTGAAGTTGCCGGAACAGCGCCGATAAAGTGGGCCCCCGAAGGCCGGCGGAAAAGCCAAATTGTCACCTGCGGGGGGTATCAGCGGGATGGAGTCGTCGGTTGCGGTGGGGGATCCTCCTCCCGCAATAATTTCCGCCGTGGTCAGCCCATGCGCGGTCCGGTGGGCGGCTGAGGATCCTTGCCGACCTTCCGAACCCGGACTCAACCGAGGCAATCTGGTGGTTAGGATGCCGGGAAGCCGTAGGCGGTGACCCCCTCCAATGCAGCCCGAATTGGCGGGACCTGGCCTGTCGACAGCCCCCCTACGCACGAGCAGCACAGGTTTCTGCGCCCTGAAGGCCCCCGTGTCCCGCCTGACCCGGGATCGGATCGGATACGAGGCAGCCTCCGGGGCTATACTGAAAACACTGCCGATAGGACCGTGGGTAGGTCCTTCAGGGACCTTGTCGGTCCTGCGTGCATTCACCCAATGGATTGAGGGCCAAAATGGATAACCTATTTTCCTTGATACTCCCGGCAATGTGGTCCTGCGGCCGGAGAAATGGGGAGGAATCGCCCGGTGCCCCAGGAGATTTCAGACTGGAGGTGGGATTGCGGAAGTCGCAGCCGGGCTGGATTGTTATTTGAAGGGATCGAAAATGAAAAACACCGAAAAATCGGATGACCATTTTGCCCTCGAAACCGAGGCCGAGGTCAGAGAAAGAATGGACCGCTGGATCGCTGAATCTCGCTCACTAGGTATCGACATCCCAGACCTCACCGGTGATCACGTTCGCCTCTTTGAACGTTTTGTAAAACTGGAGGCGGAGATAGCGGAATGGCGGGAGCTGCGCGAAGGGATCAAGATCTCTGACTACGAACGACTCTGGAGGAAACTCAGACTCGAATGGAACTACAACAGCAACCATATCGAGGGGAACACGCTGACCTACCACGAAACGGAATTGCTGCTAATCCACGGCCGTACGGCGGGTGGGCATCCGATGCGGGATTACGAGGAGATGAAGGCGCACAATGTTGCGATCGACTATACGCGATCCCTTGCAGGTGAGGAACAGATCATCGGGGAAAGCGATATAAGGCAGCTGAACGAAATCCTCCTCAAGGAGCCATTCTGGAGACCCGCTGAAACGCCGGATGGCCAACCAACCCGGAAGCGAATTGTTCCAGGCAAATACAGCCGAATCACGTGCGGACCACTACTGGGGAGCTGCACCGGTACGCCGAGCCCGAGGAAACACCCCGGTCAATGGAGGAGTGGACCCGGAATTTTCGACGTGATCTGGAGCGGAATGCCTATCCTCTGCCGTTGTTTCTGGCCGAAACTCACTGGCGTTTCTTGTGCATCCATCCGTTCGACGATGGGAACGGTCGCACCGCGCGGCTTCTCGCAAACTACGCATTGCTCCGGAAAAACCTGCTCCCTATCGTGATCAAGAGCGACGATCGGGACCGCTACATCAGCGCGCTCCAGAACGCCGATGTTGGTCGCATCTTGCCACTGACCGAGTTCATGCTGGAAAATGCTTCATGGTCAATTGATCTGGGAATTCGGGCTGCGAAAGGAGAATCGATCCAGGACCCCGACGATACCGCCAAAGAGATGGAACTTTTCGTGCGCAATATAAGGGGACCTGAGCCCAACGAATCCGATCTCGAAATCCTCGATCATGTCTTTCTTATGCACCTTCGGCCTACGCTGGATAAGTTGGAGAGTGCGCTTGTTCACTTGCAGGAACTATTTCGCAGATCCTTTTGCATCTCATACATTGGACAACATCAGGTAATCGGTGGTGGGCAATTCGTTTCGACCAACTGGGAACGCACGAAGCAGGAACATTTCGTGAAGCGGGGGTTCAAGCTTGGGGATGAACGACAAATCGAGCTGAGGGAGGAATACAAATTCGATGATTACACAGGAGGAGGTGGCAGTAACTTTGGTTTGATCCTGTCTGTTGGGTGGAAACTGGGAGGCGAAGGATTCTCGTTTGAGGTAGCAATCGACGGAGATCCTCTCACGGCGCCAGGGGGCCAAATCCCTTTTTCGAAACTCGATTTCGGAAAGGCTGAAGTGGACCAAACAGTCGAGGGGATTTGTCAGTGCTTGATGAATGCAATCGACAGTCGCTCACGGTTGCCGACGGAGTGATCGGAAAAAAACTGCCACCTAAAGCCCGGCCAATATTTAATGCACAATTTAAACTCGAGCGTACCCTCAAAAAACATGGAAGGCACTTGAGACAGGGGGGCTTTCCGTCTCGCCGATACCCATCACCATCCACCCTTCCCCTCTGCCGCAGAATCCGTTGACATAGCTACACTGCCGCTTCGGACCTGCCCGAGCGATGATGGCGAGCGCGGTCCGGATCATCGCCCTAGCACTCCTACCTGAACGGCTGCATCCCCATCCTGCAATTCTGGAATCCCCGAAATGGAGCAAGATCGGTGCCTCCTTTTCATCAATCGGCCAACTTGCTGTAAATGCGGAGGTTAGGGAATATTGGAAAGCCGGCCGATCGGTCTCGAAATGCTGCAGAATGCGGCCTCGAACCGCTCCAGTGCCTCCATACCCCCTGCAGGGGGTATCGGTAACTGGTTGTTTATAGATAGATACGGGAGAAGAAACCCCGCGCCTGCGTTGCAATTCGCGACTCAGGCCGCATTTTGCAACGGAGATATCGGTGGTCCGTTGACCAATCCTGCAGCAATGACCGGGGGAACGCGATGACGAAACAGAACTCCGAAGCCAGCTATCCAACCGAGCCAGTCGTGAACAAGGGGGAACTGCCCGACCCGTTCGTTGCACCGGGCGGCAAGAGGATAGCATCGAAAGAAGAATGGCCGGCCTGTTCGCGCGCCTGGAGGGACATGGTCGTCGAGATGGAATACGGAGGCCTGCCGCCCCCTCCGGACGGGATCGAGGTGGAGACGCTCTGCCACAGCCAGGCCCGGCGATTGCCCGGCAGTCCGAACCTCTGGTCGTTCCGCGTCCACTGCCGGGGCGGCGAACGCCCCTTCAGCTTCAACGTGCGCATCCTCTTTCCGGGAGAAGGGGAGCCGTGCCCGGCAATCGTCGACGGGGACGGGTGCTGGTGGTATGTATCGGACGACGTTGCCGGACGGGTGGTGGAGGGCGGCTGTGCCCTGGTCATGTTCAACCGGACGGAGATGGCCGAGGACCTCGGCTACAGGGGGGTTGCTGACAAGACCAGGCGGAGCGGCGGGCTCTACGATCTGTACCCCGGCCGGGAGTTCGGTGCCCTGGCGGCCTGGGCCTGGGGATATCACCGCTGCGTGGATCTCTTGCAGGGTCTTCCCTTCATCGACCCGGATCGCATCGCCGTCACCGGGCACTCCCGGGGCGGGAAGGCCGCCCTGGTGGCGGGAGCAAGCGACGACCGGATCGCCCTGGTCAACGACAACGCCTCCTGCGCAGCGGGCAGCCCCCCTTTCCGGTACGTCGGGGACGGCGGGGAAACCCTCGACATCATCAACGCCTTCCCATCCTGGTTCGGCCCCGGCCTGAGGCCCTTTCTCGGCCGGGAAAAGGAGATCCCCTTCGACCAGCACTGCCTCCTGGCCGCGGTCGCACCCCGGCCGCTGTTGCTGACCTTCGCCCTGGACGACCGCTGGTCGAACCCGGAGGGGATGGTGCAGTCCGCGTGGGCAGCCGGAGAGATCTACCGTTTCCTCGGGGTGCCGGACGACATTGCCTTCCACCTCCGGAAGGGCGGCCATTCGCACGCCCTCGAGGACTGGGAGGTCCTGCTCGATTTCATCGCCTGGAAGTGGAAAGGCCGGGAACCCCGGGCGAGCTACAACCGCCATCCCTACCGGCACCTGCAGCCGGCGTTCTCATGGAAGGCCCCCGGTGCCTGAGATTACGGGAGTGGTTTCCGGTACACGGAATGGAGCGGCGCCGGGCGGCGCGGAATTTTTGAGGTCCAAGCCAGCGCGGACAAACCGGCAGCCTGGAGGTTTCAGCTTATGAAGATCGTCTCGGTGGAGTGCCTGATACTGGACGGGGATTTCCCGTTCGTGTGGGTCCATACGGATGAGGGGATCACGGGAATCGGCGAGTGTTTCCGGCGGCAGCCGGGGGTGACCAAGGCCCTCATCGAGGAGCATCTTGCCCCGGCCATAGCCGGCAGGGATCCCCTGGATACCGGCCCGCGGTTCCGCGACATGATGGAGGCGGGTTCGGCCGAAGAGATGGGCGGTGCGGTGTTCTGCGCCATCGCCGGCCTGGACATCGCCCTGTGGGACATCAAGGGGAAGGCGTTGGGGGTTCCGATCCACAAGCTGCTGGGCGGCAGGATCCGGGACAAGGTGAAGGTCTACGCGAGCTCGATGCGGCGCGACCTGACTCCCCTGGAGGAGGGCCGGCGGGCGGCCTCGTTCGTGGAACAGGGGTACAGCGGGTACAAGCTGCACAGCGCCGTTCCCGGTGAAATCGACGACCCTGCGGACGAGACCATCGAGACGGTGACCGAGGTGCGAGCCGCTGTCGGGGACGACATCGACATCCTGGTCGACGTGAACGGGGCGTACTCCGTGCACCAGTCCATTTACATCGGCGCTGCCCTGGAGGACCTCGGGGTGTTCCACTTCGAAGAGCCGCGGCCGGCGCACGATCTCGAGGGGCTGGCGCGGATCGCCGACGCGCTGACGATCCCGATAGCCTCGGGGGAGATGATCTACACCCACCACCAGTACCGCGACCTCATCACCAGGGGAAGGGTGGATATAATTCAGCCGGACATCGTCAAGGTTCCGGGGTTCACGGAGTTCATGAAGATCGAGGCGCTGGCGTCGGCGTTCGGCATTCCGATCACCGTTCACAATACCCAGCCGATACTCAGCACGGTGGCCCACCTGCATTTCTGCGCGGCGAGCCCGATGGTTCCCTACTCGCAGGAATACAACATCGAACCGATTTCGATAAGGGATGAATGGCCGATCCTCAAAGAACCGCTGGAGGTGGTCGACGGGTACATCGCGGTGCCGGACGGGCCGGGTCTCGGGGTGGAGCTCGACGATGAGATGGTGAGCAGGCTTACGGGGTGATAGTGAAACGGAGGTAGGGGTGTCGGCCAAACGGCGGCCATCGTCTCAGTCAGCCGGATGTTTGACTGATGCGATGCGGACGTAAGCAACGTCCACATACCCCTCACAGAAACGACATCTGTCTTTTCGGCAGCTCCTGAGTGGCTTGTTCGGTACGGGTCCATGGTTTTCATTTGCGCCAACCATCGGTTCAGGTTTTCCTGTTCCGATTAATTCCTGCATTCATAAAGCTCGCCGGTTGTTCTACCCACTTGGAGATTAGAAAATGAAGTACCAAAGCCGTTGGGAAGAGATCGAACCCATTGGAGAAGGTGGACAAGGTAAGGTCATCCGAGTCTTGGACAGGCGGTCAGTCAAACTGGATCTATATGCTCTAACAGATGCCATTAGTAGGCTTGGGACTGTGGGACTCCCTAGGGAGGAAAAACCAAAAATCCTGAACCAGATCCGGAAAGAAATTGTCCGCATTTTTCAAGCGGAAAATCCCATGAACCATGGTGCCCTGAAAATCCTTAACGCCCCGAATGAAGCCCGGAATTTCGAAGACGCAGAAACGCGGCTGAATCGAGAAATAGAAGCTATGGCCCAAGCCGACCATCCTAATCTCCTGAAGGTTCTAGATCACGATATTGAAGAGAAATGGTTTGTTTCGAAATATTATCCAAATGGGACCTTGAAATGCAGATCAGGAGATTTCACCGGTCAAGTGGGAAATTCCCTGAATGCAGTTCGGCCACTCGTTGAAGGGGTCGCAACTTTGCACGGAAATAATCTTGTCCACCGCGACATCAAACCAGATAACATTTTCCTAAGTGAAAAAAATCAGCTAATCCTGGGAGACTTTGGCCTTGTGTTGTTCATGGACGGAGAGCTCACGCGACTCACCGACACCTTCGAAAACGCAGGCAGTTCTGACTGGATGCCACTATGGGCTACCCGTATGCGATTAGAGGATGTAAGGCCAAGTTTCGATGTCTTTTCATTGGGTAAGACTATTTGGTCAATGGTATCAAACACCCCGATCCTTCCCCTTTGGTATCACCGTCGTTCCGAAAACGATCTTGAGAAGAAGTTCCCGGATAGAGCTGAAATGGCACTTCTCAATGACTTGCTTGACAAGTGCATTGTGGAAAATGAAGCGGACTGTCTTTATAACGCAGGGCTGTTACTTGAAAAAATTGATAGCCTTCTCGGTGCCATAAGGATTGGCGGTGGTCCAATCGGGGATTTCGACCGTCCCTGTAGAGTTTGTGGTTTCGGTAGATATCAATTTGATGTGGACAAAGATCATGATGGAATGTACAATTTTGGATTGAGACCAACGTCTGGAAAATCGTTCAAAATATTCACCTGCAACAATTGCGGACACGTTCAACTTTTCTTCTGTAAAAACAACTCCGATCCACCCGGATGGAAAAACCGCGATCAATAAGGACGAAAAACCCTGAAAGCCCCCCCGGTTAGAAGGTCCCCCTTTTTAGCGGGCTGACTCCGGTGGCTTACTCTTTGTTCCTGAAAGTTTTCTTCTTCTCTGTTAACCCTCTCACGATCGTCGGATTCTCGTACACGTCCAGACGAATCTCGCCGACCGTACATCTGGGGTTTTTCTTCGCCTCCTCGACCGCCCGCTTCGAAACCTCGACAACGATCATCCCTTCGCCGCCGGTGGTGTGCGCCCCCAGCAGGCGGCCGCTCGGATCCACCGCAAGGCAATAACCCGGAAACCCCGAGCGGCCGCTCAGGCCGGCCTGGTTGGCGAAGAACACGTACAAACCGTTGTCGACCGCCCGGGCCTGAAGCAGGTACATGACCTCCTCCACGTGCGCCTTTACCTGCTCTGTCTGGTCGCCGTCGTCGCCGACCAGTTCCCCGTAGCCACTGCCTCCGTTCGGCAGGAAGAACAGCTCTGCCCCCTTCCGCGCGGCGGCCCGGAAGATCTCCGGAAATCTCAAGCCATTTCCACCATGCGAAAGCCATCGCCCGGGGGCGTGCGCACCCGTTCGCTGAGTACGTACTCGAGCCGGACAACGCACCGCAACCACCCGGGCTGCCCCCTCCCGGACCGGAGCCGGAGAGGCACCCGCCCCGTTCGCCTTCGACCAGACTGCCATCCGCATTCGTTGCGGCCCAACCGATGCGAGCCCCTGATTCCGGCGTAGCGAACCCTGCCCTTTGGCACCATCTTCCTGGCCCGGCACCATCCCCGGAGCGGAAATCGTTTCGATCACACCTCTGACAGGCTGGCGGACAAATCAAATGAACGGCACCGAGCTCATCGCCCGGATACTGAAGACCGAGGGAGTCGAGTGGCTTGCCTGCTTTCCTTCCAATCCGCTGATCGAAGCGGCCGCCCGGGAAGGCATCCGGCCCGTCATGTTCCGCCACGAACGCGGCGCCGTCATGGCCGCGGACGGGTACAGCCGCACCAGCGACCGGCGGCGCTTCGGTGTCGTCGCGGTCCAGTCGCAGCCGGGCGCCGAGAACTCCATGGGGGGACTGGCCCAGTCGTTCGCCGACAACGTTCCGATACTGCTGCTGCCGCAGGGCCCCGACCTCGACCGCATCGGGGTGCGGCCGAACTTTTCCGCGGTCCGGCAGTACCAGGGCCTTACCAGGCGGGTCGAAGCGGTGTACGCGCCGGAGCAGATCTCCGCGGTCATGCGGCGCGCCTTTCACGCCTTGCGCAACGGCCCCTCCGGACCGGTGGCGGTCGAGATGACCGAGGACGTCTGCGGACGCGAGGTTCCCCCGGACGCCCGGGACTACCGCGCTCCCAGGATGTCCCTTCAGGCGCCTGCGAACGGCGACGTGAAGGATGCCGCAAAGCTGCTGCTGGAAGCGGAGAAACCCCTGATATGGGCGGGTGCCGGCGTCCTCTTCTCCGGCGCTTCCGGTGAACTGAAGGAGCTGGCGGAGCTGACCGGCATCCCGGTGTTCTGCACCCTGGCGGGCAAATCCGGTTTCGACGAACGGCATCCCCTGTCGCTGGGCGCCGGCAGCCGGGCGATGAACCTTGCCGCCCGCACCTCGATCCTCGAATGCGACCTGCTGCTGGCCGTCGGCGCCAGCCTGAGCCGGTCCCCCTACTCTCACGAGATCCGGCCGGAAACCGTCATCATCCAGAACAGCAACAACCCGGACGACATCAACAAGGACGAAGCGGCCGCCGTCGGTCTGATCGGAGATGCCCGGCTGACCCTGGCCGCCCTCGTCGACGAGGTGAAAACGCGGATCGGGGAGACGGGGCGGGAAGAGCGGAAACGGCGGGTTGCCGCGGGGATCGGCGCCCTGAAAGGGCAATGGCTCGAGGAGTGGAGGCCGCTGCTGACCTCCAACGAACAGCCGCTCAATCCTTACCGGGTCATCCACGCGATCGACCAAACCCTCGACCGGGAGAACAGCATCGTCACCCACGACGCCGGAGCGACGCGCGATTCGATGGTCCCCTTCTACACCGCCACCGCACCCCACAGCTACGTCGGCTGGGGCCGGACCACCCACCTGGGCTTCGGCATCCCCCTGATGATCGGAGCCAAGCTCGCCCACCCCGGCAGGTTCTGCCTCAACGTGATGGGGGACGGCGCCTTCGGCATGTCCGGCCTCGACATCGAAACTGCCGTGCGCGCCGAGGTCCCGATCACTACCGTGGTGCTCGACAACGGCGGCATGGCTACCTATCCCGGGGGCTTTCCGACCGCCCGCGAGCGCTACGGCATGGCGCAGATGACGGGCGACTACGCCAGGCTGGCCGAAGCGATGGGCGCCGCCGGCATCGTCGTGAAGAAAGCGGACGAACTGGTGCCCGCCCTCGAGCAGGCGCAGCGGCTGAACGCCGGGGGGCGGACGGTGCTGCTCGACGTCCATTGCCGCATCGAATTCCGCCAGTCGCGCTGGGACCGGTAGGTGCTGTATGGAAAAACCGCCACCGCGTTTGACGGCGACTTGCCCGGAAGAGAGTGGCGCCGAGGGAATCCGCGCCCGGTTGTCGAGTCCTGCGGGCCGGCCGCGCTCCTCCCCCCAATCAACGATCCATAACTGACATCAGGAGAAAACAAATGGCAGGATACCGCGGCGGAGTTGTCGGCCTGGGCTACATGGGCATGCTCTACGACCTCACCTACAACAACCGCCACCCCGACCGCTACCACGTCGACGACATCGACCGCCCCACCCCGGAGCTCGATGTCCACCGCACCTTCCACCACTACGAGTACCCCGGCGACTGGGTGCCCACCTCCTACGCCGAGGCCCTCGTCGACCGGCCGGAAATCGACCTGGTCGCAGGGGCCGACCGCGACCCCAAACGGATCGAGGTCTTCAGGGAGCGCTACGGCGTCGGCGCCGTCTACACCGACGCCTACGAGATGCTGCGCGAGGAACGCCTCGACATCGTCGCCATAGCCACCAACACCAAGGGGCGCGCCGACCTGACCTGCGCCGCGGTCGAGGCCGGCGCCAGGGGTATCGTGACCGACAAGCCGATGTGCCACTCGCTGGAGGAGGCCGACCGCATGGTCAGGACCTGCGCCGACGCCGGCGTGCCCCTCTCCTGCGGGGCCATCACCACGACCCACCCTTCCTTCGCCCACGCCAAAAAGCTGGTGAAGGAAGGAGCCATCGGCGAGGTCGTCTCCATGGATACGAGGGGGCCGGGGGCCCAGCACCAGAACTGGTCCTACTTCCTCGACTCCCCTCCCGCCTGGGTCGTCGGCACCGGGCACCACCTGGAGGACGAGAACAACGAATTCCGCGGCCAGGGCATGCTGGTCGCCGAAGACGGGCTCATCATCCACTTCCGGCACGGCGCCCCCCAGCTTCGCATCTCGGGCACCACCGGCGAGCTGGTCCACGACTGGTCCAATGGATGGCGCAAGTGGTCGGAAACGGAGATACCCCTGATGCCCGAGGGACGGAAGACGGCCAAGTGCCGCGTCGAGCTTCCCTGGGACGGCCCCCAGACCGGCATATACGGGGCGATCTTCTCGCTGGCCGACGTCATGGACTGCCTGGCCGGCAAGCTCGACGAGCCGAAGAACTCCGGCAGGAGGGTGGCCGTGGCCCTGGAGACCAGCATCGCCCTGAAGGAATCTTCCGCCCGCAACGGCGCCCGCGTGGATCTTCCCCTTGCGGACCGCTCGCTCCGTGAGGAGTACGACTGGTTCAGGTAGACCTGCCCGGCGGCCCTGTTCCTGTTATTCTTCGTGCTGTTCGTGCGCTTGACTACGGGTGCACACCAGACCTCGATATGAGCTGATAGCGGGTCGCAATTGTGCGATCCTGACCAGGGAGATGATGTGATGTCGAAGATGAAGTCCAGTTTTATGCAGGGGCCCGAAGGCTGGTGCTCCTACGAATACCATGCGAGCATCATCGCGGGGGCCAATATTTTTATCCAGACCACCTGGTCCCGGACCGGGGGGATCGACGGCGGCGGTCATGTCTGGGCCGATCATACTCGGTGGAGCGCCGATACACCCGAAAAACCGCTGTCGATCCTGCCGCTGATTCGCTATCAGAATTGGGTGGGGGAAGGGCCCATCGACCTGCGCGGGGCGGAGTTGGGGGTCAGTCTGCGCGGGGACGGCCTGGCGCTCAATGGGGCCGCGTGCTACTTCTGGGCGCATATTGCCGGCACGCGTTGGCACTGCAGCGGCCACCCGATTGAAATTCCCGCGGGACGCTGGGCGGATGAGCCGACCCGCTTTACGCTTGCAAACGATGGGGCGCGCTGGTATCACAGTTGGTCGCGGGATGGGGCGCAGCCCGCGGGGCTCGAGCAGGTGCTGGCCAATGCCGAGTCCTTTGGATTTTCGTTTGTCGGCTTTGGCGGTGAAGTTTCGGGGCGCGTGTCAATGGGTCTTTTCGAGCTCGATCCTGCCGGGTAGGCCGGGCACGGACAAGGGCCGGATACGGCCCGCAACTTTAACACTGCCTTGCGATCCAGCCTCTATCATATCATTGATTCCCAATAAGCCATCCTACTTGACTACCACTACCCAAGCGAGGGGCGAAATACAATGAAACCCGCCAAAGCACTCGCCACCGCAGCCGGGCGCGGCGACCTCGAAACCATGAACGCCATGCTCAATCAGGACAAGACGCTTGCGACCGACTGGCAGCCGATTATGGATGCCTGTTTCGTCGGACAGGCAGACGCCGTGGCGCTCCTGCTGCAGAACGGCGCCGATCCGAACATCAAATCCAGATCGGCACACCGCTACCGTCCCTTGCACCGCACTGTAGAATTCAAGAAGACGGTTCCCAAACACGAGGGGCACCACCAAGTAGTCGATCTCCTGCTCGATGCTGGCGCCGACCCGTTGATGCCCGGGAGCCATTGGCTCATCAGCGCAATTGCCCTCTGCGCCACCGGCGATTCGACCGAATTCCTGCCGGCCCTGCTGAAGAAAGCACCTGAACAGCACGACATCTTTCACGCTGCCGTCCTCGGCGATGTCGAGCGCGTGAACACCCTCCTGGAGGCGGATCCGTCCCTGGCGAAAGTTCATCACGAGGGCAGTAAACTCTGGGCGAACGCCGATGGTTGGACATCCCTGAACTACTGTGTCGGTTCACATATCGGAAAAGACGACGAGAACAAGAGCAAGGGCTTGGCACAGATTGCGCGGTCCCTGCTGGATTGCGGCGCCGACATCACCGGCTGCGTCGATCAGGCAATCTACAGCAACAACATGGAAGTCCTGGAAATGCTCCTCGAGGCTGGCGGCACTTGCACGGACGACGACACCATCAACCACGCCGCATGCGATGGGCAGTTCGACGCCCTGGAGATGCTACTGGAGTACGGAGGTAAACTCGACGGTACCCGCGGCACCGGGCATCACGGTGGCTATACCCCCCTCGGCTGTGCGGTTTCCGGTCGCAGCATAAAGGGGGCGAAGTGGCTGCTCGAGAAGCGACAGGATCCCAACAAAATCGAAAGCGATGACGGCGAGAACTGCCTGCACGTGGCAGTCCATTTCGGCGCCAGCGACAAGATGCTGCAGTTGCTGCTCGATCACGGCGCCAGGATCAACCAGAAGGACAAGCAGGGGCGAACCCCGCTGGCGCGGGCGCACGAGAAGAACCACAAGAAAGCAATCGCCTTCCTCGAAACCGCCGGCGCCCAAACCTGACCGCCTGCGAAACGCACATGTTTCACGCATCGACGATCTGCCAGGGTGAAACGCCAGCCGAATCGCCATCGGCTCGATGCGGACCGGATCAGTCCGGGAAGGCAATCCCTTCTTTCGGGTGATGCGCGGCACCCCGGGCTTCGCACATCCACCGGTAGCGACCGAAGCGAAGCACGGGCACGGGGCGGTCATTCGGGTCGTGCCTTCTTGAGCGGGCGCAGCCGTCTCTTTATATCATCGCGGGAACGGAATGACCGGTGGAGGGAATTCACCGGGAAGGCAACCCCGGCCCCGCGGGGCCGACAGGATTGGAGAAAATCGATGGAGACGCAGCCACTGCACGAATTCGGGACAGAGAAGCAGATCCTCTTCGACGACGCCCTGGTGGCGGCAAAGCGCGGGTTTCACCTGGCGATGAACCCCGCGGTGCGCGCCGAGCAGCCGGCGCTGGCCGCGGACAGGCCGTGGGAGGCCGGGGGCATCAGCCAGCCTGCCGTCGCCGCAGGCACCGACTGCCCCCACAAGATGTGGTACTACAGCACCGAGGGCCGCGGCGGCAGCCAGTGGCTCTGCTACGCCGAATCCGGCGACGGCATCGAGTGGGAGAAGCCGGAGCTGGGGATCTGCGAATACGAGGGGAACACGAAGAACAACATCGTTGCCCGCGACATCCACGCCGGCGTCTTCGAGGACCCGCACGACGTCCCGGAACGGCGCTACAAGCTGATCGGCTCGGACCGGTCGAAATGGGGGGTCACGAGCGTCAACTGCGGCGGCGCCCGCTTCCGCTATTTCACCGGCGAGCTGGAGACCTGGGAGTACCAGGCCGTCATCGGCGCGCACTCGCCGGACGGCATCCACTGGACGAAGTACGACGGGCCGATCATGCCGTGGTACACCGACACCCACAACGTCGCCTTCTGGGACGACCGCATCGAGCGCTACGTCGCCTACGTGCGCTGGAACGATCACCTGCACGTAAACGAGGAGGGCAGGCAGGTCGGCTCCTTCGATTACCGCTCCATCGCCCGCTCGGAAAGCGACGACTTCGCCCGCTTCCCCGAGCCGGTGAAGGTCCACGAGCCGGACTTCAGCCACCCCGAGGACGACGACCTGGCCGGCGGCGGGCTCTACAACACCGCGGCGATCAAGTACCCCCTCGCGGCCGACGCCTACCTGATCTTCCCCTCGGCCTACCACCACACCAGCGACACCCTCGACATCCAGCTGGCCACGAGCCGCGACGGCATCGGCTTCCACCGCTGGCTCGAGCCCTTCGTCCGGCTGGGAGCCACGGGCCGCTTCGACTCGCGGTCGCTCTACATGGGGGCCGGCCTCCTTCCCGCCGGTGACGAGCTCTTCCTCTACTACGGGGGCCACCCGCACCGGCACGACCTCGACGTCGGCCACCGGGATCCCGGGGGTATCGGCCGCCTCCGCGTGCGCCTCGACGGCTTCGTTTCGCAGGACGCCGACTCCGGAGAATCGTCCCTGACCACGGTTCCGTTCGCGCTCGCCGGGGACCGGCTGCAGGTGAACATGGATGCCAGCTCGCGCGGCTGGCTCGAGGTGGAGGTCCTCGACGCCAGCGGGCACGCCCTGTGGGGGTACGGCCGAACCGAGGCGGACCGCCTGCACTTCAACGACGTCGCGCAGACCGCGACCTGGAACGGGTCCGCCGATCTGTCGGCGCTGCGCGGAAGGAACGTGCGGCTTCGCTTCAGCGGCCGCTGGGTGAAGCTGTACGCGTTTCAGTTCCTCGGTTCGTAGTCTGCACACGCGACTCCGGGATTCGGCCGCCGCTGCATCCTCCGCGGCCGAATCCCGGCCATCCATTTACACGGGATACAGGCAGATAGGCCCTCAGTCGCCGAAGCGGTAGCTGTAGAGGACGGCGTGACTGTAGCGGATGCATACGACCACCTGCTCCCCAACCAACCCGGCGACGTTGTCGCGGTGCTTCCAGCGCACCGGCGCGGCGACCGAGTTCTCCATGACTGAGAAACAGTCCTCGTACCGGTAGCCGTCGATCGGCGTCCAGTCGGGCCGGCGCAGCTCGACGACGCACTCCCGCTCCGCCCACTCCTCGACGACCTCGAGATTGACCGTCAGCTCGGGGCCCTCGACGCGCACCGGCCGGGTGATGATCCAGGCGGATGCATCCGAGCCGTCCGGGCCGCGTCCCCTGAGGTTGCGGCTCGCCATGCCGACGAACCCGTCGAGCCGCAGGTGGGCGCCGGCGATGCAGCGCACCCCGTCGGGATGCTGCTCCTCGGTGCGCGAGCAGTCGTAGTAGATGTACATGCGGTCGCCGACGACGATCGGCTCGTTGTGGAGCGGCACGACGCTGCAGCGGTCGTGGGCCCCCGGGGCGCCGACCGGAAGGAACGGCTGGTCGCGGAAGACCCGTTTCCAGGGGCCGCTGTCCCGGTGGGACAGCAGGTACGTGCTCGACAAACCGCCGGTGCGCAGGCTGCTGGCGAACAGGAAGGCGAGGTCCTGGTTGCCGTAGTTGAAGGGGATGAAGCTCTCGAACTGCATCAGCTCGCCGTGGCCGTCGAGCTCGTCCGGGGTCAGCACCACCTCGTTCGGGCTAGTGAACTCGACGAGGTCGTCGCTGTAGCTCAGCCCGAGGAAGCGGGTGTACCCGATCCCGGGGATCGGCTCGGTCAGCGGCCGGTCGAAGAGCATCCAGCGCCGATTGCGGTAGTCGCGCATGAGGATTATGCGGTCGCCCCCCTCGCACCCCTTGAAGCGCTCCAGCGGCTGGTTCCAGTGGATCCCGTCCGGGCTGCAGGTGATGTACTTGGCCCGGTGCGCCCAGAACCGCTCCATGTCCTCCTCTGGGCGGTCGAGCAGGTGCACGCGGTTGTCCCAGACGTGGGAGGTCTCCCAGTGGGCGACCATCTTGTAGCGCCGCTCCGGGTCCTCCTCGGCCTCGTCGCGGACGATGGTGTGGCCGTCCCAGTTGGTGACGCAGCCATCGAACTGCCGCGACGCCGCCTCCCCGGTCAGGAAGATGTTGTTGTCCCGGGAGCCGCGGTGCTCGTAGAGGCCGAGGTTCGGCTTCTCCCAGGTGAGGCCGTCCGTCGACTCGGCGTACATCCCGAGGGAGTGGTGGGTGATCGGGCACTCCCCCGGCATGCCCTGCGGGAAGAAGCCGTACTCCCTGCCGCGGCCCCAGACGCCGGCGCGGCCCATGTCGTGACCCTTGGTCAGGTAGGACAGGTACCACAGGCGCAGGCGGCCGTCCTCCTCGCGGATGGCGTTGCCCCAGGCGGCGACGCCGCGGCCGGGCTCGCCGCTGGTGATCAGGGGTCCGGGCAGCTTGGTCGGCTGGTTGAGGACGCGCCAGGTGCCGAAGGTCTGGTGGATCTCCTCGTCGTCGACGAACAGGTGCTTCCCCATGTCGTGCGTGGTCATGTCACACCTTCCCGTCAGTTTGCTACCGGCGGCACATCGATTGCAGCTATCATCCGCAGAAAATCACGGACCGTGCTGAAGACGCTGTGATTCAGATCCCAGTAGTCATTCTTTGCGGCCACGCCTACGGAAAAATGAGGATTGGGCTTTGTGGTCAGATAGGCATGGGCACGGGCTTTGTCGGATCTTCCGACAGACACGTCCGGCAGAGCTTCGACACAGTTGAAAAAGTCATCGATGCAGCCCTCCACCGGCGTAACCGCAATGCTCTCACACAGTAGCGTTTCAAGCATCCCCTGGCGATTGTCGCCGGGTAGTATCAGCACTGCCACCGCCGGGCTGCCCCCGGTGCATTCTACAGGGCTGTCTGGCACGGGCAGTGCGGCATTGCTCAGCGCTGACTGAACGCTTTGGAAGGCCCCTCCGGCGGACGTTTCTGCATCCCGAACGATGCCGAGCCTGCGGACGGTTTCACGAAATCCAGTCGCGCCTACGAATCCCTCCAGGAAATCGCTCAGTTGGTTGACCCCGCCAAAGTTCTGAACCTGGACATTGGCGATCGAGAGGTGACTGGTAAATGCCTCAAAGAAATTGCGCTGATCATTGCCCTCGACAAGAAGCTGGACTGCCAATTCGATTTCTGCTGGCTTCGGCATATCTAGCGCACCTCGAGATTGTGTCGGATGGCGGCACTGATTCCATTTGGCTTGAAGGTGACGCAACGATTTTCCGCGTCGCTGACTTCGAGCCGGTGTAGAAGAAAGCCGTCAGGGCCGAGAGCGAGATGCGCCGCCTCTATACATTCAAAACTATGCGTGGTGGCGAATATCTGCGTGTGAAACTGCCTGGCTGCTTCGTCAATGGCCCGCCAGACATCGGGCAGTGCCGAGTGGTGAATGCCGTTTTCAATCTCATCGACGAGAACGACACCATCCGGCATGGAAGCTATGGCCAACACGAGCCGGGCAATCTGAGTCATGCCTTCACCCATTGCTGGCAGCGGCACCAGTTCGGGCAACCCGATATCCCCCCAGATCATGGGAGCGCCGCTGGAGGAATTGTCTTCGATGCTCTGTAGCTTCGGCTCGATGGCCTGTAGTGCTCTCAAGAGCAAATCGCCCTGTTTCTGTCTTCTCAACTGTCCCAGCTTCGTGGCATCTTCCTGGGGATTCCTGGTTCGAGACAAGAGAATTGCAGTAGGCAAGAGAATCTTTGTGGCAGATTGATTGACCTCAAGGTCCTGTCCCTTGATGCGTATGTGACTCTCAATTTCCTCATTGAAAGGGTCGCTGTACTGGAAAACGAGTGAACGTTCGTCGAAGAGATTCGTCGCCGAAACGCCGTCCGTACGCTCAAGGGAGATCTCGGTGGTGGACTGTCGCTCCGAGGTGATCTTCAAGGACAATTCACCACGCGATTCATGATATCCTGTAATGTCAATATGACGCCCCATGTCCAGATTGTAGAAAAGTTGTTTCCAGAAGGGATCTTGCACTGGAGCACCTGGTTCTTTTCCCCGAATAACATTGGCATTTACGGCCAATTGCGCGTTTCCGGCACCAGCCAAGAGAAAGAGTGCCTCGAGCAAGCTGGTCTTGCCGGAATTATTCTCTCCGGCGATGAGGTTGATGCTGCTCAACGGATCGATTTCAAGCGCGTTGAAGCCGCGGAAATTCCGTATCTGCAAGCGTTTCAACATGACATTGACTCCTCCATGATCCAAGAGTACAGGACAGAGAGCACTCCACAGACATGCTCAAGCCTCCTGCGCACCCGCGTCGGGTTCGTTGGAGGGAGTGGCTTTGCATTCATGACGCCGTGTTGCCCCCGGGTCCCTCGGCTCGCGTATTGGTGATCGTGGGCTCTGAGGCCAAGCGTCGCCGCCAGTCCGCCAGGATATCAGCGTCGACGCCGAGCACAGTTGCGGCAGCCCTGTCAATGGTCTTGCGGACTTCGCATTCCTCGGCCTGCCTCATGGGGAGCAGTTCCGTGTCGCAGACCTGATCGAAGGCATCGCGCAGTGAGGTCCAGGCCGGGCTGTCCGGCTTCGGAATTCGGATTTCCCGAAGGTGCGCGAGCTGCCAGGTGGGATACGTCAACTTCTGCGCCCGGCGATTGAGCAGCATCAGCCGTACGGGTGTAGAGTTCCACCAGGCGGCCAGCGCTTTCGCAGTGTGCTCGTCCTGCACCGCGATCGGCACCCACCATCCGAACGATGGCTGTTCCGTCCACAAGCCCGTCAGTCGCCCGCTGACCGTGTCGAAGCGCATCGGAACCAGAAGATGGCTTCGTTGCGCCTTGTATCGATCTGCCAAGCCGCGCTTGGCTGCCTTGGGCCGATACCATACGTCAGGCTGACTGAGCAGTGTGCGGCGTAGACTACCCGCGACTGAATGAAACCCCGGGAGCGCTCCGGGCTCTTCTCCGTCGGAAACTTCGTATGCGTCTTGGATACGCTGGCCCGCGGGGCGGATTTCATACCGCAAACCCGCTGGCTCCAGCAGCGTATTGCGCTCCAGCTCCCATGCGGCTTGCGCGAGCGCGCCGTCATACCACTGCGCCGGGGTCCAGTCCCCGGCGCTGACGAGGTCCGCCGGCCAACGCTGGACGCTGCCCCAGCCTCCTGGCGCACCGGAGGCGATGGCATCTGCCGCCGCAATCGCCTCTTCGGCGTCGTCCGGCATGACTCGGAGCGATACGAACTCCGTCGCCGGTCGCGCTCCTTGCGGGTAACGCCGACAAACAAGCAGGCATTCGTGGATGCTGGTGTTCTCCGAGAAGTTGATCCGTTTCGGATCATGGGTAGTGACGATACGCTCGATGTGGAATCGCTCGGCGAGAAAGCGGCGTTCGTCAATGCCGGATGCGCCAGTGCAGGCGGTGGCGGGAATCACCTTGGCCAGAATGCCTTGCCGGGAACTCAGAAGCTGATCCGCAAGCGGCGTGAAGAACGTGCTGATGCTATTGGTCGTAATGACCCCGCCCGCTGTTGAATCCCGCGCCAGAAGCCTGTCCCGGATGTCGAGTTCGTGTCGCTGCATGGCCTTGATGGCTTCGGCGGAGAACTTTCGGCCTCGCTTCCTGTTGTCCGTGAACGGGGCGTTCATGATCACGGCATCGACGCCGCGCAGCGGGAAGCGGATCACCTCGCTCTCGTCGACCTGTTCGGCTTCGAAGTCCTCGAAGGCCCGCCTGGGCCGCGCCGCTTCGAACAGGTCGAAGCGCTCGGCCTCGGCATTCAGCAGTTCGAGAGAGCCGGCCCTGAACGTGCCGTCGGCCTGCGGGCCGTGGGGCATGGTCAGAAGGTTCATGCGCGCGTAATCGACGGTCGGCGCGCCGAGTGTCATGTTGCAGGCAGCCAGCTGGACGCCGTGCTGGTTGATGTCCAGGCCGCAGAGCCCATCTTCGACGAGCCGCTTGTGCAGGGTATTTTCGTCCTCGCCGCTCAGCTCCCGAGTCTCGGCGACCCGGGCTTTGAGGGTCTGAAGCGTGGCCATGAGCAGCGTCCCGGTTCCGCAGGCGGGATCGATGATGCGGAGCGCCGCCACCGTCTCCGGGTCGGACCAGTCGAGCAAGTCCCGCGTGAAGGCGAGCCGCGCCAGCATGACGGCCGACAGGTTGTTGGTGTAGAAAGCTCCGTCACTCTTGGCTGAGCCGAGGATCCGGTGGTAAAGCGGTCCCGCGTGGTCGTAGCCGAGATCGCTCAGGGAGTCGGCGACGCGGTTGGCGCACTCGGCGACCATGCGGATGGCGTCGTCGATCGCCTTGCCTTCGCGCAGTGCCCCGAGCACCGCGAGGCCGGGCCGGAAGACCGGCGCGTAGTCCTTTTCGAGAATCGACTCCCAGGCGACTTCGAGAACCTCTCTCGGGTGTCTCGCGCCTGCGACCTTGTCGAGCCTGACGATGGTCTTCATCTCCGGCTCGTCGCGCAGGCGGCGCTGCAGCAGGCAGGCGTTGCAGAGCATGAGCGCGGCGACCGTGCAGATGCCCTTCGAGCCGCCGTCGTCTTCCGGCACGAGGTCGAGGGCTTCGGCGAGCGGACCCTCCATCGCTTCTTCCTGGAGTACGGCGCTGGCGCGCCGCACCGCTTCGGCGATCTCGTCGGCGACGATCTGACCGGGCCTCCCGAGCCCCGAGGCCGCGGCGACATGCGCGTAGATCCCCTGCTCGGCTTTCTTCAATTCCAGTTCGCGCTGGAGGTAGTCGTCCCCGGTTTCGCGCACGACACCGCCGCCGCTCGGGTCTCCCGGCGCCTTGTCCTTCTTCTCCTCGTAGACCTTGATGAAGTTGGCGGGCGACTCGGCGAGGCGTCCGTCATGGGCCTGGAGGGCGCGCAGCACGCGGCCCACCGTCCCGTAGCCCTCGGTGCCTCGCTCGAGCGCCGCCGCCACATCGCGGCCCGGTTCGACGACGACGGGGATGATGATGTAGCCGAAGCGCTTGCCCGGGGCCTTCCTCATCACGCGCCCGACGGCCTGGACCACATCGACCTGACTGTCGCGGGGGTCCAGGAAGGCAACGGCGTCGAGGGACGGCACATCCACGCCCTCGGTGAAGAGCTTGACGTTGCAGACCACCCGGCACTCTTCGTCCCTGTCGGCATCGGCCAGCGCCCGCAGTTCCTGATTGCGCCGAAGGGCGCTGGCCGACGCATCGAGGTGCCGGGCCGCCACTTTCATCGCCCGGCCGGTCTGCATCCGCCGGGTGGTCGCCCGAAGAACCTGGCTCTCCATGAGCGCTTCGGCATACCACTTCGAGCGCGCGATGCTGTTGGCGAAGGCCATCGTGCGCGGCAGCTGGGCGGGCTGCTCCAGACCCTTGCCTTCGGTGACGCCGTTCACGGCCAGGGAGACGCCGAGCACACGCGTCATGTCGTTGGTCGTCGGCGCCTGACTGCGCTTGGTCGACGTGTCGAGCTCTTCGAGGCGCCGGCGCAGGCCCTCGGTGACGCTGCCCTCGCTCACCCCGAGTACGATCACCCGGTAATCGGAGAGCATCTTGTGGTCCACGGCCTTGGCGAACGGAAGCCGGTGGAGTTCCGGCCCGTACACGTCATAGTCGCCCATATCGACGACTTCGACTCCCCGTTTGGCCAGCTTGCTCCTGGACCGTTCGGTGTAGAGGCGCGGCGTGGCCGTCATGTAGAGGCGCTTGCGGGCCTGCAGCCGCGCGTCGTCATGGAACTCCTGGAAGTCGACCTTGCGGGCCCCGGCTGACCGGCGCTCCCCGAGAATCGCTCCGGTCGTTCTATGAGCCTCGTCGGCGATGGCCAGATCGAAGACCGGCGCACCATGAAGGGCCTGAGCCTCGGTCACCCGTCCCAGCGAGTGGTAGGTGCAGAAGACCACGCGGGTTGCCCCTTCGCCGTCGAGCGACCCGGCGATCTCGGCCGGGTCCGTCGTCACCGGGCATTCCAGCTCGGAGATCCGGATATCCTCGTTCTCGTTGCGTCCGCCTGCGGTGGGATCGGAGCACACGACCATGCATTCAAGCCTGCGCGTCGTCTGCCGGAGCCATTCGCGCCGCGCCTGAGAGACCAGCGCAATGGTCGGGGCGGCGAAGAGAATCCGCTGTCCGTCTTCGACGATCTCCTCGGCGATGCGAAGGGCGGTGAAGGTCTTGCCCGTCCCGCAGGCCATGATGAGCCGGCCCCGGTCGTGGTTGGCAAGTCCGGTGACGGCGTCTTCGATCGCCTCTGACTGAAGAGGCCAGGGCTCCTGCACCGGGCGCCTGGCGTCCTCCTCCTCGACCTGGACGTTCAGATACTGCCGAAAGTCGACCTGCGTGATCTGGGGATGGGCGTTCTGGATCGCGCGCTCCGCATTCGGCCCCCATCGGCATGTCGCCACGATCCAACGCAGGCGGAAGACCGGCTGTTGGGAGCCGCCGAGAAACTTGTCGATCCCGCCCTTGCCGAGAACATGCCGGTCGTCGTAGCACTTGCACTGGATGGCGACCCACTCGCCGGAGGTTCGCCGCGCCACGAGATCGATCCCGATGTCGCGCCCGTCGAGTCCGGTCAGGGCCTCGCGCTCGGGCCAGTCGGGCCAGCGCCAGATTCCCTCGATCTCGAACTCCGGCTCCTGCAGCGCAACCCGCATGAACAACTGTTCGAACCAGCGCCCCTTCTCGGCCTCGTCGCGGCTGTCCTCGCGGATGCGGTCGAGGATGGCGCGCGCGCTCGGCCTTCCCGGGAAATCGAGGTTCATCTGTGCTTCCGTCATGATTACGCCGCCTCGATATCGGTGCGTGCGAAGTCCTCGCCCTTGAACAGGAGCGGCTCCCCGGTTGTGCGCGCCAGGGCGTAGGCGAAGCAGTCGCCGAAGTTGAGAGCCGCCGGATGGTTGCCTTTCCCGAAGCGCCGCCAGGCGCGTCTCGCCTCCTGGGCATGTTCGGGCATGACTGGTGCCAGATCGATCTCCGCCTTGTCCATGAAGGCGTCGCACTCGTGACCCGCCGCGGCGCCGCCCCGGCTCTCCACGACGATGAATACCTCCAGTAGATTGGCAACCGACATGCGGCAGTTCGGTGCTGCGGCGATCGCCTTCTCGTAGCGCTCCGCATCGGCCTCGCGGAGTAGAACGGCCAGCACAGCCGAGCTGTCGACGATCACTTGGGTAATCCGCCCTCGTCGTAGAGTAGATCGCCGTGCTCAACCGCGGAGGGGCCCGGGCCCAGCAGCCGAGCACAGCGCTCGGCGATTGCCCGCAACTCCCTTGCACGGGTCTCGGCGCTGCGTTCGCGCCTCTCCCGTTCGAGACGTTCCCGCAACGCCACGGTGATCGCCCGGGTCTTGGTCTCTCCGGTCAGTCGGGCGAGCTCGCCGGCCAGCCGGCAGGTCTCGTCGTTCTTGATGTTCAGGCTCATTTCCGCTTCCAGGGTAGAATAGAGGCGTCGAGTTCTACCCTGATTCTAAGTGGCGCGGCCATCAGGCGCCACACCCGCGCAAGTTACGCCGGAGAGCACCATGGGTGCCGCTTCCCCCGCCCCGCGCACCGCCCCGGCGCGTCTCGCGAGCCGGCTCTCGACTCCGGCTCCTTCCGACGGGGCGGGCCTCCTGTCCGGCTTCCCCATCTCCGGCTGTTCATGGCCGCTCCGTCACCTTTTCCTTGGCCTCCAGCCGCCTGCCCGCCAGGGGATGCATGACCCCGGCGCCGGCAGGCCACACTCCCGGGTCGGCCTTCAGGCGGCGGCAGATGCGCTGCCCGTGAGGGGACAGAGTCTCCCAGATTTCATGGGGCATCGTCTTCCGGAACTCCCTGAGCTCGCCGATCCACGCCGGGGCGTATTCGACATTGGGCATGGCGCGGACTTGGCGGCTCAGGTTGGGGGTGCCGCCGTGCCAGGCCCGATGATCGCGGAACACGCCGGCCCCGGCAGGGGCCCCGACCAGCGTCGAGAGGCGCATCCACTCCGGTTCCTCTTCCTGAGAAGGCGGATCGAAAACGGATGACTGGGTCGCCGGAATCTGCCTGACGGGCCCGTTCTCCCAGGTCATGTCCGTCATCAGGAAGTTGATAATCACCAGCTGCGGAGTCAGCTCGATTACCTTGCGCCGGGTCTGTTCGTCGAGGTCGCCCGTGGTGCCGTCGCGGGACAGCTCGACCCCCAGCGACTCGGCCTGCCTGAGGCGGGAAGGCGGCATCTCGTGCGACTCTCTGCCGTCGGCGTGGAGGTGCTGGTACTCGATGGCTCCCGGAAGGCACAGGTCCCCCCCTGAGCCGACACAGAAGTATTCCGCCGATCCGAAGATTTCGGTCAGTATGGGGGCCGTCGCCGGCAGGTCGACCATCGAAGCCCACACCGGATCGTGCAGCAGCTGGCGCGAAGCGGAAGAGGAGCCATAGCTGTAGCGGTGGGGCAGGCGGCCGCTCTCGTTGACGTACTTGCGGCCGTCGCTGCCGGGGACCTCGAGGATCTGGCGGAGCACGCGTGCACAGCCTTCGCGCCAGCGGCTCAGTGCGTCGGCGTCGAGGAGGTCGCGAACGACGACGAAACCGTCGCGGCGGAAGATGCGGACGGCGCGCTCGACTTCGGAGGGCTCGCAAATCTCGAGACCGCGCATGCCGTTGTGCCGGCGAAGGTGGTCCCGCAGCGCCGCCACCTCCGGGTCGTCATGGATCCGGCGGGCGGGAGAGCGCGGGTCGGAATGCCCGGGGCGCCGCTCCTCCCGAGCCAGGCGGCGGCCGTCCTCGTCGACGAACTCGTTCGGAAGCGTCCGGCCGCACCAGCCGACCGGGGTGTCTCCGTGTACGGTCAGTGTGTCGAGCTCGGCGATCCCCGTCACGGCGTTCCCGCCCACGGCCTGTTGGGAAAAGCCTGGTACCTGCGAGCGCAGTTCCGCGTGCATCCGGCCGACGATGCATCCCGGCTCGCGGCGTTGCCTTCGCTCTCCGTACATCCCCGGTACGACTCGCAGGCGCCTTGCGAGCCGGGCGCCATCGGTGCCCTCGTTCGTACGCTTACTTTCGCCCGCAGGCACTTGCGAATGCGGCTCGCGCCCTGCTCGAAGGGGCCGCCTACGCCAGATGCAGGGCCCACCGGGTAGCCGCCACGTGAGTTACGCTGTCGCCGAGGGTCATGTAGTACACGGTGAACAGCGACCCGTCCGAAAGCTCGACTGTTCGCGGATAACCCAGGTCAGCGGATGTTCCCTTCCCCGCCTCCCTCCCGTCGGTGGTGAGACCGTCGTCGCGCAACACGATCTCGTCCGCAATTTCCCACGTTTCGCAGCCGTCGCGGGACAGGCAGGCCCGCACCCCGTACGGAGCCCGCCGGTACCCGTAGCTGCAGAGGACGTCGCCGCTGCTCAGCAGCAGCAGGTGCGGAGGATACCCCCACAATCCGGTATTTCTGATCTCGCTCCAGGTTCTGCCGCCATCGTCCGAGTGCGTCCGGAACAGGTACTTCTCTTCATGAGGAATGCGTTTGCTGCCGCTTGCCGTGCGCACCATCGCCACGATGCGTCCGCCCGGCAGCGCCAGGAGGCTGCTCTCGTTGAACGGATGCTCGCCGCCGTCGTACGCCATCGTCACCATCTCCCAGGTGTCGCCGCCGTCTTCGGAGCGCAGCACCCAGGCCCGGAACGGATCGCCTGCCGCGGCGCTGCCGTACACCTGGTTTACGATGGTATCGTCGGCGAGAACGCAGCTCTTCAGGTCGGTCCCGTTGCGGACCAGGGCGAAGAACGGCAGCTCTTCGCCGCTCCTGAGCAGGCGGTGTTCCCAACCGCTTTCTCCCGGCCGCTTGCGCGACATCCGCAGGCTGTGCTCCACGTGGATGCGTTCGGGAAAATCCTCAACCGCAAAACCTCGCCGCGCGAACTCCTCCCTGCGCCCGGGCGGGTACGCGTTGACGGGCCTGGAGATCCTTACCTGGGTGCCGTCGCTCAGCACGGCGCTTCTCAGCGCCTCCGGGCATTCGCGGTAGCGGCCGTCCTTCCCCTCCTCGAACCAGTTGTCCCCGCCGTCCGGAGAGAACAGCTCCACGTGACCGGTCGCGCCTCCCGCCAGACCGCCTGAATGAGAGTGCGCCGCACCTTCGACGCCGCGCCCCAGCGGCGTGTGGGAGTTCCAGTGGAAACCGACCCAGAGCTCGTCGCGGTCTCCCTTTACCACGGTCGGGAAGCTGGAATACCGGGCGTCGTCCCGGTACAACACGGAATGGTTCATAGGTGTATTGGTTCAGCTCTCATAGATTCGCCCCCGATTGCAAACCGTCAATGATAGACAAACCGCGCGCGGGCGAAACCCGCGGGAGGGCGCAAACCGCGGGTCTGCAACGAGGGCATCATGAAGCCGATAGATATCGGATCGAGCAAGCAGCTTTTCGTCGACGACCGCTTCATCGCCACCGGCAACGGAGTGGAGCTGGCGATGAATCCACCCTACCAGGCCCCGGAGCCGGTGGTGACCGTCGACGCCCCGTGGGAGGACCCGTCCGACACGAGCTTCGGCATCTACAGCAGCGTGTTGGGAGAAGATGACGGCCGCGTCCGGATGTGGTACCACGTGCGCAGGGCCAGGGAGGATTCCGAGCTCAGCCTCGACCAGGCCTACGTCGGCTATGCCGAATCGACGGACGGCATCCACTTCCACAAGCCGGAGTTGAACCTCATCGACGAGGGCGGGTCGACCGTCAACAACATCGTCCTCCCGAGCAAGCTCGGCGGCAGCTCGGTCTGGATCGACCCCAATGCCCCGGCGGAAGAGCGCTACAAGAACCAGTCGAAGGTCTACAATCCCGAAGTGGCGATGCAGTTCCACATGCACGGCTCGCCGGACGGCATCCACTGGAAATTCCTTCGCCGCATACAGCTCCCGCACCGGGGCGGCTGGGATACGCAGAGCATCATTTTCCGGGATCCGGCCATCGGTCGCTACGTCCTCTACACCCGCCGCTGGGTCGCAAAACGCCACACCACCGCTCAGGGAAACGAGAACTACCGGACGGTCAGAAGGCTCGAGTCCGACGATCTCGTCAACTGGGACAACCAGAAGACGGTCATGTGGCCGGACGAGGTAGACCTGGCGACATACGAGACCGGCCCCCCGCTGGATCCCACGGCGCCGGAAAAACCCTACGGCAGGGTGCCGATGGACTACTACGGCGCCGCCGTGTTCAAGTACCCGGACCCCGACGGCGTGTACGTCATGTTCGCCAACGCCAATTGGTACTGGTTCAACCGCGAGCCGGTGGTGACCACAGTCCGCGACGACCTGGATGTCGTGCGCACCGAGACGCAGCAGATCCACGGCCCAAGCCGCTTCGACGTGCGTCTGTCGGTGAGCCGCGACGGAGTGAACTTCCAGCGCTGCGGCGGACGCCGGCCCTTCCTGAGCCCGGGGCCGGAAGGCAGTTTCTCCTCACGCATGATCTGGGGCATGCCGCATCCGGTGCGGATGGGTGACGAAATCTGGATCTACTTCAGCGGCACCAACCGGGACCACGACGGCCTCCTCGACCCGGCGGGCAAGGGCCACCTTTCCGGCATCGGCCGCGCCATTCTTCGCTTGGACGGGTTCGTATCGGCGGATGCGGGCTACGGCGGCGGCGAAATCGTCACGCCGGTTGTCCGCTTCGAGGGCCAGCGTCTGGAGCTGAACCTCGACACCGGAGGGGGCGGCGCCGTGCGCGTGGAGCTTCAGGATGCGGAGGGCCGGCCGCTCAGCGGCTACACGGAGGAGGATGCATCCTGGATCTGCGGCAACTCGGTGCGCATGCCGGTGCGCTGGGGGAAAAGCGAGGATGTCGGCGCGTTATCGGGAAAACCGGTCCGGATCCGCTTCGTCATGCGCGACTGCAAGCTGTACGCGTTCCAGTTCGTCGACTCGCCGGGCTCGTGAACGTACGGGCGCGGTCCGGCCCCGAAGCAGACCCGGCCGTCGACGGCAGCGCGGCGCCAGGCGGGGAGGAAGAGCTGTTCCTGACAGGCGTCGTGGTCTTGGGGCCTGCCCCAGACTTGGCCCTGGGGCAGGATGATCGGGTTATCGAGCCATTCGTCGTCGATGGAGAGTTGGGCGATTGGTTCCGCGGCTGAAGAATTCGTCGGGCACAAATGAACCGCGGACGAAGGGGATGGCGGTACGGCTATTCGAACTCCAGCGAAGCCTTGATCCGCCCCCAGGAAACCGACTCGACCGCGCTGTCTTCCACCGGTCCGGCCGCGGTGGCCGGCAGCAGCAGCCCGTCCAGGTAGACATCCGCCCGGTAATGGGACAGTATGTCCAGTTCCGGGTCTTCCGTCTGGACTGCTTCAGGCGTCAAGGTGCCCCGGCTGTATTCGTCATCTCTTTCGCCCACGAGGATCGCAAAGCCGATGACCTCTCCTGCGGTCAGATCGCTGACCACGACGTCTTCAGGCCGACTGTCGATTCCCTGCCAACCGTCGTATGGAGTGACGTACAGCTCGATTACCCTGATGATCGGGTTTCCCCAGACGACGTCACCGCCTGCGTCTCCGTAGGGAGGAAAGAACATCCAGGAATCATACCTGTTAGTTGTCGTGTACCCGCCACTCAAGCCGGTCTTTAAATGGCCGAACAACGCAGTGCGGCCGTCGGCCGTACGGGCAATTGCCCCGTATTGCTGCGCGTTCCCCCAATAATCCCCTGCTTCCCAGGATTCCAAACCACTCCCCCCGCCGCTGTGATCTCCGTCGATAGCCAGGATAAGTTCGGGTTCGCCCAAATAGTATTCAGTATCTCCATCATATATGAGGTGCGCGTCGTCGCTGGCCGTGAACGCGACATAGAGCCGATCCGGCTCATCGTGCCAAGCCAGCCAGATGCGGAAGTCCAGGTCAGAGGGGTCAGGTATATGGCCGTACCATCTGAAATCCACCAGGGACATGGTGGGTTCGTCCACGAGATCGAACCACTCGGCCACCGAACCGTCGTCGAGCTGGATCTGTTCCAGCATCTCGTCGGTCAGCTCGGGGATCGGGAAGACTCGACCGCCGACATGGGCTTCTGCCCGGGCAGACAGGCCAGCCCACAGGGCCGACCCGACGAGCAGGCCGAGGGCAAAACTCCACTGATTCCGGATGCACACAGGGACCATCTGTCTCCTCCTTCTGGTCGCCCGACATGGGCTCGACAGGGAAGGCGCCCGCAGGGTGACGCCGTACGCGGACTACTCCATCTCCAGGGAGGCCTTGATCCGCCCCCAGGAAACCGACTCGACGGCGCTGTTTTCCACCGGTCCGGCCGCGTTGGCCGGCAGCAGCAGCCCATCGAGGAAGTTGTCGGCGACAGAATTAATTACGTCGTCGAGAATTTCACTATCGGAACCCGTGGCATGCGCTTCCGGTGCCAACACCGCCAACTGCTCATGAGGATCCCCCGCGTCATTCTCGTACACGCCAATCGCGAAGCCGATGATCTGTCCCGCGCTCAGATCGCTCACCACGGACCCCTCGGGACTGATCAGGTCTTCCCTGTGGTCGAACGGCGTGACGTACAGCTCGATCGACCAGAAGACGGGCGCTTCCCCGACTACGGCGCCGGCGGCCTCCGCGTAGGGGGGCAGGGTCATCCAGGAGGAGACCCCACCCACGTGTCTGGACTTCGGGTCATCCAGGATCGGTCCATCAGGAGTGCGGGAAATGGCATGATATGCCTGCGCATTCCCCCTACTCTCCGCGATTCTATCCCGCCCCATCCATCCTGCAAACCCGGGACCACCGCTGTGATCTCCGTCGACTCCAAGGGCAATGCCGTCGTTACCACCTCGATAACCGGCCATCATGTTTCCTGGGGTACCAGACCCCTCCCAGCTAAAAGTATTCCAGTAACTGTCATCGGCAGCCACGAAGGCCACATAGAGGCGAGCCGGCTCATCGTGCCAGGCCAGCCAGATGCGGAAGTCCAGGTCGGCCGGATCATGTGGTTCTTTCCCGGTATTCAGGAAATCCACCGAGGTCAGGGCAGGTTCGCCGATCTGATCGAACCACTCTTCGTACACATAGCCGTCGAGCTGAATCTGTTCCAGCATCTCGTCGGTCAGCTCGGGGACAGGGAAGACTCGACTGCCGACGTGGGCTTCTGCCCGGGCAGGCAGGCCGGCCCACAGGGCCGAGCCGACGAGCAGGCCGAGGGCCATGCTCCACTGATTCCGGATGCACACAGGGACCATCTGTCTCCTCCTTCTGGTCGCCCGACATGGGCTCGACAGGGCTTTCCCCGTTCCCTTTCGATTTTCTGAATCCTGAACGGGTACAGGGCCTCCTCTTCAGGAAGAATAAGGACGAGGGCCCACCCCCTGAAGGGGACGGAACCCTCGTCCGTGAGTGCCTCGTCAGCGAAAGCGCCGCAGGATGCTCAGTCCTTGCACTCGCACAACCAAGTCCCCGGGCCGATGTTGGTAGCATCGTACTTGGAATGCCCAGCCTGGGAGCAGCTATAGCTGCATTTTCCGTTCGCCTCGCTGTTCGTGAAGGCGTACACGGTGTGGTCGTGGTGCCAACCGGCCTGCGAGTCGGCCTCCACCCAGGACAAACCTCCGGTGGTCAGCAGGGCGCCCGCCAGGATGGCGAGGACGGCCTTCATGCTCTGCTTCAACCGATTTCTCATTGCGGCCTCCTTTGTTTTTGGGGTCGCGTCTGTTCGCTACCCCGGTTCACCCAGAGAAAAAGCAAAAGGGGTGCCTGTACATGGCCGCGGCTCCATCAATTTGTTCCTGTTGGACATAACCTGTTGTTTATCTTCGGGCTTATAGAAGCACATTTTATTTTTTTCCGCCTTCGGCCCGTCCTTGTCGCCATCGGCTTCCCCCGAGTCTCGTTGTATTAAATACAACTTCACGATTTCCCCGAGCGGGCGGGCCGGAACCGTTTGCTTCCCGCTTCCTTTCATCTTATGCAGGTACCGCCATCGATCAGCGATCCCCACCTCCTTGCTTCCCCAAAAGAGAACGAAGTCGAAAATGAAAATGAGCCAAGGTCCCCAACCCCGTGACCCCTCCTTCCGGCTCCCGGAACGGCGGGCTGATGCACGTGGATGCACGTGGAAGACATATACCAGGACCGCCGGGGGCTCCTGTGGGTGGCCACCGCCGACGGCGGGGTCAGCCGCTTCGACGGGGCCCGGTTCGAGACCTTCGGCCCCTCGAACGGGCTTCCCCACCTCAACGCGATGACCATTGCCGAGGACGAGGACGGGCGCCTGCTGTTCGGGACTCTCGGGGGCGGTCTGGCCGCCTTCGACGGGCAGGGGTTTCAGGTGTACACCACCGCGGACGGACTGCCCTCCAACGACATATTGAGCCTGCACCCCCAGGCGGACGGCTCGGTACAGGTGCTGACCGGGAACGGGATCGCCCGCTTTGTCGAGGGGCGGTGCCTGGAGTCTGTGACCGACCTTGCTGACCAACCCCTCGGTGCGGTGTACGACATGGCCACCGACGCGGGGGGTACTACCTGGCTGGCGTCGCGGGAGCGGGGGATCATCGATCTGGAAGGTCAGCCCATGAACGGGCACCTGGGCACCGGGGAAACCGCCATGCAGTGGCCCTGGAAGTTCGCCCCGGACGCCTCCGGCGGTCTGTGGATCGGCTTCCGCTACGTCGGCAGCGAAGCCGTTATCGGCCGCTACGATCCCGAGCGCCAACAGCTCGACCTGATCGAGGTGGACCATGAGGTCGAAAGCGGTGAAGTCGTCCAGCACGGCACGCGGCATGTGCGCCAGGACGACAGGGGCTGGCTGTGGATGGCTCGCCGGGGGGTTCTGGTGTACGACGGGCAGGCCTGGCATCCGTTTTCGGCCCGCTTGCAGGGCACCCATTTCTCGGACACGCGGCTGACCTGCGAGGACCGCGAGGGCAACATCTGGATCGGACTGTGGGGCGGGGGGCTGCTCTTCTGCGATCCGGTCAGCGTGCAATTGTACACGGAAGCCGACGGTCTGCCGGACAACGAGGTCCGGTGCCTGGACGAAGACGGGACGGGGCGGCTGTGGATCGGCACCATGGGGGGTCTGGCCTGCCGGGAAGACGACCGCATCCGTACGGTGGAGACCGGGCATGTAGTCTCGGCGCTGGAGGCGGACGGGCCGGAGCCGGTCTGGGGTGGCCCCGAGGGCAAGGTATTCAAATGGACGGGAAAGGAATCCCGAGCGATCGAGGTGGCCGAAACCGGCTCCGGGGAAGAGGTCACGGCCCTGTGCGCGGACGGCCGCGGGCGTGTATGGGCCGGCACCTCCCTGGGGCGCCTTGGGTGGTTGGAAGCCGACCGGTTCAACCCGTTGGCAGAAGGGCTGCCCCACGAGTGCCGCGCCGTGCTGCCGGCCCGGGACGGCGCCTTCTGGATCGGCACCGGGGGGCCCGCCCCGGCGCTGTACCGGTACGAGGACGGCCGCTTGCAGCCGCCGGCCATGGCCGGGTTGGAGGCCGTATCTCAAGTGACTGCCCTGTGCGAGCACGAAGACAGGCTCTGGGTGGGCACAAACCAACAGCGGCCTGTTCTTCCTTGATTTCACCGCCGGGCAAGTTCGCCGGTTTACCGTGGACCAGGGGGACTTGTCGGTAAACGGCATTCTCTCCCTGCTGGCCGACCCGGAGCAGGACTGCCTGTGGGTCGGCACGAGCGGGGGGGGGCGTGATGAAGTACGACGGGCATGCTTTCCAGACCCTTCGCCTGGGGAACGCCAGCCTCGAGAACGTGGTCGAGGACATCCTGCGCGCCAGCGACGGCCGGCTGTGGTTCGGGACGCGGGCGGGGCTCATCGAGTACCAGGCAAACCGCACCCCTCCGGCCCTGGTGATCCGCGAGGTCGAGGCCGGGCGTCTCATCGAGGCCCCCCGGGCCGTGTCCTTTCCGGCAGGCACCCGCGAGCTTCGAATCGACTTTCAAGGCATCAGTTTCCGAACCGGGGCGGATCAGATGCGCTACAGCCACCGGCTCGTGGGTCATGGCCCGGCGGAAGCCTGGAGCGAATTCACCTCCGCCGATTCGGTCTCGTTCTCCGGTCTGCCGGAAGGCCGGTTCCGCTTCGAGGTGCGCACCCGGGACCGCGACGGCCTGATGTCGGACGCGGTCAGCCTGGAGGTGCAGGTGGTCGCGGAGGAGGAAAGCGCACCCGTCCAGGCACTGAAGCACATGCCGTGGATCTCGCAGCAGGACATGCTCAGAAACAGTCCGGCCATGGCCCGGGTCCTGGAGCTGGCCGGACAGGTGGCCGGGACCGATGCGATGGTGCTGATCCTGGGCGAGACCGGGGTGGGCAAGGGGGTGCTCGCGCAGCACATTCACGCCGTGAGCCGGCGGCGGAAGCGCCCCTTTGTCGAGGTCAATTGCGGGGGCCTGCCCCCCGGGCTGGTGGAAAGCGAACTGTTCGGCCATGAAAAGGGCGCCTTTACCAACGCGGTAGAACGGAAGACAGGCCGCTTCGAACAGGCGCACGGGGGCACCCTGTTCCTCGATGAAATCGGGGACCTGCCTGTGGAGGCCCAAAGGGTTCTGCTCCACGTTCTGGAGGATCGACACCTTTTCCGCGTCGGCGGGGAAACCCCCGTCCCGGTGGATGTCCGGGTGGTTGCGGCGACCAACCGGGATTTGAAGGAGGCCATGGACCAAGGGTTCCGGAAGGACCTGTTCTACCGCTTGAACGTGTTCCCGATAGAAATTCCGCCCCTGCGGAACCGCCGCGAGGAAATCCCGTTCCTGGCGGCCTACTTCGCGAACCGGTTTTCCCGGAAGTTGCGGCAGCCGGTGCCGGTTCTCAGTCCCGAGGCGTCGAGGCACTTGCAGGAGCATTCCTGGCCGGGGAACGTGCGCGAGCTGGAGCACGTGATGCAGCGGGCGGTGATCGTGTGCCGGAGTCACGTCGTGGACCTGGAGGATGTGCTTCCGGATGAAGACCTGTACGAAGGCGGATCTTCGCCGCCGGCGTCTGCCCCGCCGGTCGATCAGGGGGATGAGAACGAAGCCGGCCCGGTCTTCAAGTCCGAAGAACAGCAAATCCTGGAAGCCCTGAAGGCAACCAATTGGGTCATCTCCGGGAAGAGGGGCGCGGCTGCCTTGTTGGGCATGAATCCGGAGCGGCTGCGTTCCCGAATGCGGGTCTACAAGCTGAAAAAACCATAGAAGCAGAAGCGGTCTTGGCGGCCCTACCCGCAGGACCCGGCGGCACCGCTCCTCAAGGTACGGGTTACCTGCGGCTGGAGACGAAACAGAGGCTTTCGCCGTCAGGTGCCCAGGCCGGCTTCCAGTCTCCGTCGTGCCCCGTAGTCAGCCGGGTGACGCCGGTGCCGTCGGAGGCCATGCGATAAATGGAGGTCAACCCGTCCCGGTTGGAAACGAAGGCCCGGCCGTCCGGGCCCCAGCCCGGGGCGGACCGGCCCTCGGTCGCGGACAGGCGCTGGATGGAGGACCCGTCCCGGGCCATGAGAAAGACGCTCTCGTTCCGGGTATGGGCGGCGTCGGGATTGGACAACTGCCAGAGGAGCGAAAAAAGGGACAGGCCGATCGTCAGTTTGCAGGATGATCCAGTCACAGGTCGGTCCAGGTCAGGTGGCGAGGAATTCGTCGGGCACAAGTGAACCGCGGGCGAAGGGGGGATGGCGGCTACTCCAACTCCAGGGAGGCTTTGATTCGCCCCCAGGAGACCGACTCGACCGCGGTGCCTTCCGGTTCGGCGCCGGCCGGCAGCAAGATGCCGTCGAGGAAGAAATCCGCCCAACCGGCATCTATCTCATGCTGCCTGTCGTCGGCATCACCGCGATTCATGGCTTCGGGTACCCAGTACGAATTAACCTCCATATCATCAGCCCTATCAAAACTATCCCAGTCGTTGACCATGATAGCAAAGCCGATGACCTGGCCCGCGGCCAGATCGCTGGCCACGCTCCCCTCGGGATCATCGAACGAAAAGCGGTCGAACGGGGTGACGTAGAACTCGATCACGCTGATCACCGGGGCTTCCCCTGCTACGCCGCCGCCTCCCTGCCCGTAGGGAGGCAGGACCGTCCAGGCGATCTTTTCCGTTATATATCTGGTAGAGATATCATCCAGGGTGGAGCCGCTGACGGTGCGCGCGATGGCCTCATAGCGCTGATTCCTGCTGCGGACCTCCCGCAAATCCTCCATCTGGCAATTGTAGGGACAGCCCTTGCCCCCGCTGTGATCTCCATCGATGGCCAAAGTGATGCTGTCATTGACATCTATGAAATCTCTAAGAGATCCCCGAATTGCATCGTAGTCGTGATCGTTCTTGTACACGTCGTCGCTGGACACGAAGGCCACGTAGAGATTGTATATAATCTCCATATTTTTTTGGCCTGTTCCGAACCTTAGTCATCGGCAATCTCTCTCTTCAGAGTTCCCCAGGAAGCAGGGGATATGCCTGTCGAAGAACCTCCGATTTCTCGCATTAAAATCCTGCCGCGCCATCCTACGGCTATCAATCGGTTATCCACCCTCACCATGCGAAGTATCCATTCAGGGTTTAATTCATCGCCAGGGCCGTATTCTACGGTCCAGGTTTCTCCCCCATCCTCAGTACGCATAATTCGTGTACCGGCAATCCAGCCTGTTTGTTCGTCCAGTATGAACCCAGTGCTAAACCACCAGTTAAGATGTGGAGCCCCGCCACTCATGGAGCTAGTAGGTCTGAACTTTTCGTAATCTGGACCCCCCCGAGGTAACATTATATTCCACGACATAGCATGACCAATGTATAATTGCTCTCCAGAACCAACAATCCATATTTTCTCAGGATTCGGCCCGACAATTATTCCACCCAGTACTGCAGCCAGAACTCTGGTGATTTCCCATTCTTTCCATGATTTACCGCCATCGTAAGTCGTATGCATTCTTCCCATATCATAAAGATCAGCTTGCTTTCGGTCTTCGCCGTATCCCCCTACGACAATTCCATAATCGCGGTCGAACCAATACATATCCCGAAAATTGTTACTGAAGCAGCACTCCCAATCTCTTCCCAATTGGCGTCCTCCTGCAAAATCAGGAGGCAATTCCAGAGAGTTTAGAACCCATTCCTCTCCTCTTGTTGTCCGCCACAGTTGTTTCTCGACAAGATACCATCCACTTCCGGAGCTATCCAAATGAAGCCGTCGAGAGATTCCGGTAATGGTATCGTTCCAAACTTTCCAGGTGGTTCCTCCATCCTCTGTTTTCCATAGCCCTAAATCGTTACGGCCAACTACTACTTCCTGGTGATTTATGAACGAAATGCTAGCACCATATTTTTCCTCAGCCATCCCCGAAAGGGGGATATGATCCCAGGTATAACCGCCGTCTTCAGTCTTTATTACGTGATTAGGGCCGGCCGCATAGCCAACGCTGTTGTCCACAAAGACCAGATCCCACAGGTGCAAACCGGAGGGTGAGGATATTTCTTCCCATTGCTGCCCCCAGGCAGGAAGGGACAGCAACAGGAAGAACAGGAGGGAAATCACGAATTGATCCAGCCGTTGTTTCTGTTTGTTATCTCTGTCCATAGAGCAGGATCGACACTATTCAGTTGCTCGCCTGCTGACGAAAAGTTCCAGCTTCCTATGCTCTCCATCCCCGTCGATTCTGCGAATGCGTCTCCGAAAAGGGATACTCCAACGGCTGTTCCCACCCCTAGCTTCGGGTCCCACCACCACATGATAAGCATCCGCTTTTGTTGAGGAGTTTTATTGTACGTCAGCTCCGCTGCGCAGTCCCGTGCACGATTGGCATTTGGCCAATTCTTAATTTCACAGACGTACGGATCGCTGCCGATAATGTCGCATGCTCGGCTGTATTCCTCAATGAAAATGGTATGCTGGATGGTGATTTGAAAGGGCTTACTCGTATAACCCGTATAGCATAGAAAAGCGTCATACAAGTCCTTGAGGGCAGTTACCGGATAGACGTTTCCAGAAGCCCGGTAATACCCAGGTCCGCTGTCGGGCTCGTCTTTGTATCCCCAAAAGCGAACATTCTCGCTGTTTGCATTTGGGTATTCTCCTCCGACCTCTGTCTTGAACCAAGCCTTTATTGGAGGATTGTTTTGCTCTGGAGGTGTGTACAGAGCGCCCCAGGCTTTCAGTCCTTCCTGTGCAATGATCTGCGGTATGGAGGTTTCATTGCTCGTCTGAACTGTGTTGACGTGCCCACCTTTCAATACCCCAGAAGTAGTCCGTCCGTTCCCATTATCCCATACAGCCGTCATCTTTGCGGGGAAGTCGCTGTCGTATACGGGCTCCCGAATGCCGTAAAGGGCATCGACCTTGTCGGTGCTGTCCGCGACTACCGTATCCCCATCCAGGAGTTGCGCGATTAAATTATCTCCTCTTTCGATCTTCTGAGGAGTATCCAAGGTCAGCGTTGTGGTAACGGAAAAGCCCGTTGTCGTGTCCGATTCCGGCGACGTTCCTGTTTTCAACTTCAGTTCACTGGCTTCTGGGATAATGGCCGTCTCTCCCGAAGGAACGGTCCGGGGAACTGTCAAGTATAGCCGGTGGGATCGAGACTCATCGACATACGAAACCGGATCGATTCTCTGATGAAGGATCGGGTATATCAACCGCTCGGCCCTACCCGAAAAGTACGGAACTACGTTCTTGGAAAACCGCACCCAGGTATTCCCGCTCGGCTGCCTTCCAGTACTTACAGGGTTAGTAAGTTTGAACCGATAGATAGCCCCTGGATACCCTGAGGGAAGGTCGTCTCCCTCTATCCGGGCCGTGTCGAACCAAGGGTGATCGCCTCCTGACGCATCCTTTCCCTTGCATTTCGCCGTAGCAATTGGATCTGTCCCTGTTTCCGTGTATATGTCGATCTGTGCTTTTTCGATGTTATTCCCGGTCTGCAACCGCACCCGAACATAATCGTCATCCTCGGTCAGCCTTGGAATGAAGAAATATTGTTTGACGGGAGCGAGGCTGGCTACACCGAAGATGTAGAAATTATTGCGCGGCTCCCAGCACTCCATGGCATACCAGGGAAGGTTCTGAAAGTCCACCGTGAACATCGAATCATTGTCTCTTGGCTTTATTCGGAGACGGAACAGCCCGGAAAGGCGAGCTGGTGCCGGGCCAAACTCAAACGTCATGGACGCTCCCCCATCTTCCCGGATTGTGGATCGTACGGATTCATCGTCCACAAACGTCCCTGGATCGTCCAGGAGATTGTTGCAACGGTAGAGGGAAGCATCTATCCAGGAGTCCGGCTTGTTGGAATACCCGGTAATCACGGCCTGCTGATCGGAGTTGTATGAAGGAACCCACACCAGAAAATCCTTCCAACCTCCGGTAATTGATGTTATCGTCGGGTAATGCCTGTGCGCTGTCGTTGGCACCTACGAGGTAGCTATTTCCGAGCTTCTTGAGAGCCATTGGAATCCTTTCCTGGGGCGATCATCGCCCGGGTTGTAGTGCTGGAAAAAAGCGAGTAACCAAGAGTGCTGAGGGATGGAATTTAGCAAATAACTCACCCGTGTCAACGACATAGGCGTCATAGCTGCGGTCAGGCTGACACGGCTGGCCTATGGCCTTTCGCCTTGATTGACCGGCGTAAGTCTTACGCTTACATGGGAAATGGGAATATGGTTTGATGGGGATTCGAACCCATAACCTACTGCCTCGCAAGCAGTTACTACGATAGAGCCAAGGGAACCGTCATGAACGGACGGCTGAAAAGGAACCTGTAGGAATAGCCACATACTCATCCAAGGGAAAGGGAGGGGTAGGGATTGTTGTAATATGCAAAGACGGATCTGTGTGGTATAAATCATCTTTATCATCAAAGAAGTGGCATGAAACTGAACCGTTAGTTTATTCCTCAAAGGCCGTAGAAAAAGAGTAAGACTTGTAAGGCTCCGTCCAGCGGCTTACTCACAGCGTCCAATGAACCACTACTCTCGGGTAAGCGTCCAGTCCTACTCTCTCGTAAATGCCGTCTCCATCCCAGCCCTCATATCCAAACCCGTAGGATATAAGGACTCCAAAATCTTTATACTTTCTGGAAATTCCAGCTCCGGCTCTCATTTTGATGAAGCCGCCTTTGGCTTCATAATGGCTATCCCGGCCTCGGATCTTGTATCCTATTTCTCCAAAGCAAAACATCTTCCCCGTGAACCTCTGTACCGTAAGGGACCCCAAGGAATAGTATAGCTTAGAGTCATCGCAACACCCCAAGCTGACAATGGGGCCGCCAAGAGTAATGCCGTATCCCCACTTTTCTCCGGTATTCCATAAGCTCGTCCCGCCCTGATCCAATGGAAGATCAACGCCCAGGCTCCACTCACTTGCCTGTAGTGGGGCGGCGAGAATAATAACAGCTGCTATCAGTTTCATATCCAAAATATCCTGTTGAATAAAAAAGCCTCAGAGCCCCACCGGGAATTTCCACGGCGAAACCCTGGGGGGTGGACAGCTATCATCATGAAAACAACTACCAGAAGTGCCATGAGACATCCAGAAAGATCACTTGATACCGGGGATTTTCAGAACCAGACGAAAAAGACCAGCCGAGGGGAAAGAACCCCGAAGTCGAAAGAACGAATCCATCTCAATCTGCTTATCGAGACGTGCCAGCCTTGGGACATCCAGACACCTGCATACTCTGTCGGCATGTAGGCCACCCCAGCGCCGGCAGAAGGCCGCACGGTCCAATCGACGTGACTGTGCCATCTGGTGATGGTGGTTCTGGTGGGGGTATCGGGAAGTTGGATGGCTTGGATACTACCATGCAGCCGGATGAAGTTGAAGACTCTGAGTTTCTCGTTCGTGAGGAGGAATTTCTTGATCTCCACCGCCCCACTTGCAGAGTAGACACGTCTGTCAGTGACATCATCCGGGGCGGACTGATCCATTTTAGAGTCGGAATGGAAGATCTTCGAGACCTCTATGCCTACCGCTCAGATTGCCCGAGCACAGTTGCCAGCCTATAACTTAGCCAGCTCATAGAATTTGAACGAGACTGAACCACCTCACGCTCAAGGAGAAAACAGCCATGTTCGACAACCAACCGGGGATCACTCACGATCAACTGTTCCGGGTAGCCGATCTGACTAAATCAGCGTCCTTCCGGTTCGCCAAGACGATGCCCGAAAAGCCGCACTACTACACCGTCAGGGTGAACTGGTCAGAAGACGATTTCGAAGAAGTAGCCACGCTGGTTCAGGAGTTCGGTTACAGCCGCCGATACGGTAATCGCCAGTACTACAAAAGCCTGACGGTCAACGGCCACTACTACTGGACGATGGGGTGGCCGCCGAAGGATACGACCATACTGAACCGCGCCCGGATGCGCTACGAGACGCCCTATGACGAGGTAGCCCACCAGTATGATCAGGTCATGGCCAACGGGCACGGAGACGAGCCCCTCGGGGCCCTGTTGGGCGATCTGACCGGTCAGCGGATCCTCGACGTGGGATGTGGTACCGGCTGGCTGCTCAGGAACAACCCGGACATTCGGCCCCAGCTTTACAGCGGTATCGACTGGTCTGAAAACATGCTCCGCGTGTGCGCCAGCAGAAATCCGCTTTTCGCAGACCGCCTCCACTGCTGCTCATTCGGGCATTGGTACCCGACGGATCCGTACGACCAGATCCTCATCCTGCACGGCCATGACGGCTTCCTGTCCGCCAAGGACGTGGACAAGATACCCATGATGCTGGCCCCCGGCGGCCGGGCCGTCATCATGGTCCGGGACTGCGGTGCCATGTGGGAACCGCTCGGCTTCACGGAGGAACCGGCTAACGGGGGGATCGAGCGCCTGCAGGCCATAGGCCAGCGCGTCAGCCTGACGGACACCTACGACGCCTATGTCGTTGACAGAGATGCCTGATGGATGCCGATAAATGCTGTGGAACCTGTAGATGGTGGCAGAGGAGGAAATCAAGGGCTAAGTGGGGATTATGCCGGCAAAACGCTCCCATATTCATAGAGCCCACTACAAAACCGAGCGGTAACCGTTCAGTTCCCCTGGCAGGTTGGGGCCGGGGGGCGGAATGGTTGCGCGCTGATATTAGCGAATGGGGGAGTGGGCTGAAGGCAGCAGCGAGGGCGCCGGCTGCTGAGACACGGCAGCCTGACAGGCCATCCTGAGATAGTCGAGGACGTTGCGCTGTTGCTGGCCCAGGGTATCGCGCACCGTGAGCAGGCGCTCTACAAAACGGCTGCCTTCGGCACTGTGGGTGCCGAAGCTGGTGTGACGCCACAACACGCCATGGCGAAGGGCTCGTTCGGCGTCGTTGTTGGTCGGCTCGACGCCGGGCCGGCGTGCGAAGGTCCACAGGGCCGGCCCGAGGTCGAGGAGGTTGGCGCAGGTGGCCGCCGTCTTGGCGTCGGCGAACCGCTGCCCATAGCACAAATGAAAACGAAAGCGCAGGCACAAATCGTCGATATAGTCCTGGAAGCGGGCGCGGGACAGGGTACCGTCGCGGACTTGATGCCACCAGGTAAACAGCTGCTCGCTGCGGTCCAACAGGTGTTGACCGACGCGCTCGGCCTCTCCGCCCCGGGCCACGAACTCCTCGAAGGCGCGCCGCAGATGAGCCCAGCAGACTTGCCGGCGTCGCAGCGGCAGATGCCCGTAGGCCGAATAGCGATCGGAGCCGACCACCGCCCGGTTATCCACACCCAGCACCTCATCGACCCCGTCACGGCCGCGGCTGGGGCGAATGGCGAACACCGAGACGCCGGCCGTCACCGCCGTCCACAACCAGGCCTTGGCGCGGCGCTGGCGCCAGCCGGTCTCGTCGACGTTGACGATGCCCTGTCGGCGAACGAAGGCGCGCGCCTCCTCGACCGCACCCGCCAGGGCCGCGGCCACCTCCCGTTCCAGCCGGCTGACCGTACCCAGCGACACCTTGAGGCCGAAGGCGTCGGACAACAGCGCCCGGATGTTGCGCTTGCTCAGCCGGTAGGCCCCGGCCAGCAGGCCGACCCAGGCTTGCACGCTGGGACCGAAGGTGTGGCGCGATACGCCCTCGGGCCAACCGGCTTCGGTCAGGCGGTCGCAGTGAGCGCAGCGCAGGGTGTGCAACTGATACTCGATGACCTCGGCCCGCAGCGGCGGGATGACGACTTCCTGGTGACGCTGCGGATGGGGATCGTCTCCCGTCAACGGGTGCCCGCATCGGTGGCAATTGCTGGGCTTGACCGGGATCAGTTCGTCCACCTGCTCCACCGATACCCAGGAGCGGCCGTGTCCTTCGTGCCCCGGCTGCCCGCCCGGCGAGCGCGAGGATCGGCGCCCGGAGGCATCGGTGCGAGGCGAAGAGGAAGCGCCCGATTCCGACGAGGCGGCCCGGGCACCGCGGCGGGACCGCCCCTTGCGGCGGGCCAATTCCCGCTCCAGCTCGGCGATGCGCGCCGTCTGTTGTTCCACGATCCGCTCGAGCTGGACAATGCGCTGGCGCAAGTCGCTTTCGGAAATCGTACTCTCAGGAGGTCTCTTCATGGGGGTCGCCGTATCCAGGAAAATCTGCAACACACAACCGATTCCCGAAGATACCGACGAACCCCAAAACCCGCGTAGGTATTTCTTTATATGCTCAAACTACAACTGCAGGGGACTGAACGGTTACACCGAGCGGGCCCGCCTCAAAACGGAACGCGCTCGGATAAAGGCCGAAGCCCGGCCGCCCGATCCCTCGCTCCGCAAGCGCAACCGGGAAGACGAAGACAGGTAGATCGCTTACCATGACTCCCGAAGCATGGGTTTCAGTCGGGACCATCATCTGGCCGCATTAGCCTTGTATGTTGCTCTGCAACGTAATCAGAGCGCAGCCAATAGAATCAACAACAAGGCGCATAAAGCCATAGCAGGCTGTTGAAAAAGCCTCGATTCCTTAAAAACCGCAATAACGGGATTGCTTGTCGTATCGGCCTTTTCTAGATTAGAAAACACCAAAGAAAAGGGGCCGAAGTCAGGAGGCGGTTATGTCGATGAGCAAGCGTCCAGAAAGTCAGCAGCAAGAAATGTGGGTACCGACTCGCACCCTGTCCGAGACGCCGGGTCATCCGTTTTACACTCGACTCAACAGGCTGCTGGCCGAGCATGGGTTCGATGCCTTTGTAGAAGCGCACTGCGCCCCGTATTACGCCGAGACGTTGGGGCGCCCCAGTATTGCTCCCGGGGTCTATTTCCGCCTGCTCATGATCGGCTATTTCGAAGGGCTGGGCTCGGAGCGGGGCATCGCTTGGCGGGTCGCCGATTCCCTGGCCCTGCGCCGCTTTCTGGGCTACCCCTTGAGCGAAACCCCCCCGGAGCACTCGAGTCTGTCGCGCCTACGCGGGCGCCTGCCGGTGGAGGTGCACCAAGCGGTCTTCGACTGGGTGCTGAAGGTGTTGGTCGACCACGACCTGCTCAAGGGCAAGACGGTGGCGGTGGACGCCACCACGCTGGAAGCCAACGCCGCCATGCGCAGCATCGTGCGCCGGGACACGGGCAAAGCCTACCATGAGTACCTGGAAGGACTGGCCCGGGCCGAAGGGATCGAAACCCCGACGAAGCAGGACCTGGCCCGGCTCGACAAGAAGCGTGCGAACAAGGCGTCCAACAAGGACTGGGAGCATCCTCATGATGCGGATGCCCGCAGTACCAAGATGAAAGACGGACGCACTCATTTGGCTCACAAGGCCGAGCATACGGTCGATCTGGACACCCAGGCGCTGGTGGCCATCCAGGTGTGTGGCGCCGATGAAGGGGACACCGAGTCGCTGGCCGCGAGTCTGGACCAGGCCGATCGCACTCTGCAAGAGGTCGGGGATGTCGAGGAGAAGACGGCGCTCAGCGAAGTGGTGGCGGATAAGGGCTATCACAGCAATCACACCATGAAGACGTTGAAGGAGGCGAAGATTCGCAGCTACGTTTCGGAACCGGATCGCGGCCGTCGAAACTGGAAAAAGGATGCGCCGGCCAAGGCGGCGGTGTATGCGAATCGCCGGCGCCTTCGAGGAGAGCGAGGCAAGAGGCTGCAGCGGCTTCGCGCCGAGTTTGCGGAACGCAGTTTTGCTCATACCTATGAAACCGGGGGGATGCGACGCACTCACCTGCGCGGCCACACCAACCTCTACAAGCGCCTGTGTATTCATGGCGGCGCCTTCAATCTCGGCCTGGCCATGCGCAAGCTCACCGGAAGCGGAACCCCGAGGGGGTTTCATGGGCTGGCATCGGGTTTCGGGGCCTGCGCTGATCGTTTAAAAAGGGTTTTTGAGTTCTTTAGCCGAAGGCGCCGCTGTTTGAAGCTTTTTTCGTTACCCTTTTCGAGCTCGTTTCTATATATGGGAATATCGCTCCAATGGTCCATTTAACCGCAAAACACACCCTACATTCTAAATCCTTCCGATTTTTCGGAATTCCCCGGTTTTTCAACGGCCTGATAGGGAAGCAAATCAAGGCGAATCATAGAGAAACGAAGAACCAGGACGCCGAGTGATGTCCCTACCCTCCATTCCCACCCGTGTTTGATGATGAGTATACTTACCAGACCCCAAGACATATCTCCTGACCTCTGGGCTCAGATACACAAAAAGACTCCAAGCGAAAAGACCCAGGACTACCTTCTTCGCAAGGGCGATCGGGAGCGTACCCTTTCCGCCTTGGCAAACACGTTGAAGCGAGTCTTGAACTCACCCCTCGTCGAAGCCGTCCGGGAAACCACCCGGGCTAACCGGAGAGCCGCCCTGTCCAATCTGGACAAAGCCAATTCACTCGTCCCGGGTCGAAATTCTCATTGGGAAAAGGAAAATGATCATGGCACTGCCGAAGATTATCAAGAGGTTGATTCCAGCAAAAGACTTAGAAAATGTAGCATTTAACCAGAAATCAGAGAGCATAACCATCTCATACACGAACCAGGAAAACGAGTGGTGTGAAATCAAGTTTCCAAAGCAAGCAGCGAAAGACCTGAGGGACGCCCTCTGCAAACAAAAACCCGACTCTATGGAGTAGGATCCCCCGGGAACGGCCTGAATACCAACGCCCTCCTGTGCTCAGCGCAGGAGGGCGTTTTCTCAAGGAGGAAGATTTCAATGGCCCGATATAACGACGTAGATCACGGCGTAGCAGCATATGTAGCTGTCGCCGCGTTGGCCAAGTCTTTAGATGAAGATACGCAGGTTCGTTTCAGCAGCACCTTGCGACAATGGATTCACTACCTCGAAAACAGAAAAAGAAAAACAGATCAAGAACCGGTTATCACTTCACCTTCCGCCGTTCTTGAGCTAGTACAGCATCTTTTGCATCAAAGAGACGTACCACAGATCCTAGAGGATGAATAGGCTCAAAATCATCCCTGCTGAGACTGACAGACTCAGATAATTCAGCCTCTCGGTAGTCAAAAAGACGCGCAACAGACTCCAGGGCAGCATTCTCGACGGCCACGGTGATCCTCCTCAGAAGGAAGGAAGGTGATGGTTCATGGAACTTCCCGAATCTGGCCCTTCCGTAGCAGCTTTCCTATCATGAGGCCGTCACCTTACCTCCTCCTCTGTCCAAGGAGAATCATGATGGAGCACCCAATGCAGCCCGTGCTTGATTCAATCATAGCACTTGCGTTGACGATAGACAGCCTCACGTATGCCCTGGATCCTTGCGCAAAAGATCTGTTTACAAGGAAATGCGTAGGCAAATCGTTCGCCTCCAGGAAGAGCACTCAGGATCTGACGAGTCCGTCGATTTCTCTTTTCCTCTTCTGGAGGGAGATCCGCAAGGAGTTGTTCTAGTGCTGAAGGCTTTTCTGGAAGAGGGTCAGCAGCAGATGAGCGGTCAACCTCCAGAGCATCCATCATAGTAATTCTCCTTTCTGTAGCTCGCATCAGCAACGGGGTGGCATCCTGACGGCCCGAGGCCAGCCCTGTTCCTGCGAAGCCGCAAGTCGATTCGCCACCATACAAGGATAACTCACGATGGCAACAGATGAGCCACGCGATCTCACCGGTGCTGCACTTGTCGTACTGGCTTGTCTCATAGGGTCCTTAGGCCCATCTGCTCGGAATAGATTTAATCAGTTACTGACCTTTAAGATCGATGATCTTCAGGCGATTCTCTCCGACGCTCAGAGTCCCGAGGATCAATCGAAATTAGCTTTTCTACTGGGATCCGAATGGGCCGAATCGGTCGTAGGAGTGGATTTGGAATTGTCTGCTGAGTCACTTCTGTTGCTGAAGGAACTCCTGAAGATTCCGCAGCCATAAGGTTATCCTCAGCTCGCATCAGTAACGGATTGGCATCCTGACGGCCCGAGGCCAGCCCTGTTCCTGCGAAGCCATCTATATAATCTCCTTCGGGAAGCCCGGAGGTGCCCTCCTCGCCGATCAACAGGTCCCGCCTCTGTTCGTGGAAGCGGCTGCTCAGGATGTTGCGCTCCCCGTCGAGGACCTCCAGGTGATGCCAGTCGTTCATGTGGAGATGCGCCCAGTAGTCGATCCCGAGCCTGCGCGCCTCGTCGATGCGGATCCGGATCGGATCGAATCCGGCCTCCCAGATGCGGCGCACGTTCTCGGCGTACTGCCAGTCCTTGACCGTTCCCACCGGGACGTCCGACTCGATCCGGTCGACGATGAACTCCATGCCCTCGACCTCGGTCGGATAAATCACCTGGTACCCGGAGGCCCATCCCAGGCCGGACACGAATGCGTCGACCTGGGTGCCCTCGAGGAAGCCGAGAAACGCCTGTGCATACTTCTCCGGCGTCATCGGGGGATGGTAGCTGGCTTCCTCGCCCCCGTTCTGGTTCCACATGATCCGGTACTTCCTGCTGAATCGTTCGGCCACTGTTGCCTCCCGCAAGAGGGGTCCGCTCCAGGAGTTTCACACGGCGCGGCTCATCGACCGGGTGCCTGCGCGCGAATCCGCCAGGTGAATACCATCACAGACATATTGATTCACAAGCAAAAAAGCGGCAGTGTGCGTCGTCTGTCCTGCCACATCGACGCCATACCAACGAAAGGAATCACATGAAGAAATCCGATCCATTCGAAAAAGGTCTCGCAGCCGGTGAGGCGGCGGCTTCTGCCGCCGGAGGCGCTTCACAAACATCGGCCAACCGCGGGCGTATGTATGTGCGCACACAGAGTTTCGGGTCAACTGATGCCGAGTTGCGCTTTTTGCAGCGCTGCGGCGTGCGCCACAAGGCCGCCACCTTTCCCTTCCACCCCGGCCGTGGCTGGGATCTGGACGAGTTGGTCCGGGAAAGAGAGCACCACGAGGCCTTCGGCCTGACACTGGATATGAGCCTGCTACCCATTTATCAGGAATTTCCCAACATCATCTACTATGGCAAAAGCCCGGAGCGCGACCGGGAAATCGACCTCGTATGCGAAATGATCCGAACCGCTTCGCGCGCCGGTATCGATTCTCTGCGCTATAACACTTGCATCCTGCCCATCGACCGCACCGAACGAGAAGAAGGTCGCGGCGGCTACTACCACACGGCGTTCCGCCTGGACAAGGTCCCGGCAGAAGAACAGGCCAGGCTGACTGAAGCCGGGCGAGTCACGGCAGACATGCACTGGGAACGAATCGAGTACCTGCTCGAACGCATGATTCCGGTGGCGGAAGAATGCAAGGTTCGAATGGGCAATTCCCAGGAAGACCCTGCCACACCCCCCGGTTACAAGGGCGTTGACAAAGTCCTCAATGACTTTGAGGGGATGAAGCGTTTCATCGAGATACAGCGCAGTCCGTATCACGGCTGGAACTTCTGCGTCGGCTCCATCGCCGAAGGGCTCGAAGATCCTGCCAGTGAAATCTACCCCATCATGGAATACTTTGGCAGCCGCAATACGATCTTCCTGGTTCACTATCGCAACCTCCTCGGAGGGCGCTACAGCTTCCGCGAGGCTCTGCCCGATGAAGGAGACATGGACTTCCACCGGGTATTGAAGGCCCTCAAGGACACAGGCTACCGTTACGGCATTGATCCCGACCACGTCCCGCGCACCGACGACGATCCGAAGGGCTACTACCAGTCCTATGCTTACTGCTTCGGCTACATCAATGCCATGATTCAGGCGGTCTACGGTTGATCCAAAGGTAGGCAGGATAAACGGGATTTCGGCGTCGCTGCCGTTGCTGCGGAGCCGGAGTTCCATGACCACCGTTCTTGCGTCGGCGTCCCGCTGTTGTCGTCAGTATGCTGAAGATCCGGCCTGTCGAGGGGTGTCCGCGCGCGCCAACCCCGATGCTCGCCGGGGCAGGTCTCTCCACCCAGGAGATGCGAGATGAACGATGAAGGATACCAGACTGTCGAAGGCTTCGAGTCGATAGTTGCGTCTGCTGCAGCCATCCCTGTCGCAGATTACCGCGGTCCCACGACCGGCTGGTTCACCCCCTTGTGGTGGAAGAGCGGACCGCAGGAGAACCTCGCCTGGCTCACGGCGCCCTGCCCGCAGCAGCGGGACACCGTTTTCTGCTTCGTCGGCGTCAGCGCCAACCTGCCCTACGGGTACGTGTACGGCAACAAGGCCGAGCTTTCGGTGAACGGTGAGCATGCGCTGGATTTCGATCTCGGCATCAGGCGGCCCGCCGTGTGGAAAGGAGAGGACCTCGAGCTCGAGTTCATCCCTGAGAGCGTCGCGACCCCATTCGAGGGATATCACCGGCATTGGGAGATGCCCGGCAACAGCGGCCTCTACCGGCTGTCCGTACCGGCGCGGCTCGTAGAGCCCGGCAAGGGGGTTCGAATCGGAGTGGCGCTGCGGCCGCAGCAGGTCGACTGCATCACCTGGTTTGCCGTCACCGGCCGCAAGGACACGCTGCAGCAGGGGCCGGAAACCCTGGCGCAGGAGCTGGCCGCCCTCAAGACCGATTACCTGAAGCTGAAGAACGTCACCAACGCCCTGGCCAGAATGGTGTATCGCGATCACTTCCCCGACTCGTCCGAGGCCGAACACGCGATTCTGTGGACGCACGAGAAACACTGCGTGATGAAGCCCGATGTGTTGAAGCTCGACGACGGCGATCTGCTCCTGGCCTTCCGCGAAGGACCCGAGCATGTAATCGGCTTTACGTCCGCGCTCAACGGCCGGGTGTGCGCCGTTCGCTCCTCCGACGGCGGCCGGACCTGGTCGGAGCATCAGGTCGTCTCGGAGCGTGACCGCGAGGACCACCGGGACCCGTCGATGATGCAACTGCGAGACGGTACCGTGCTCATGCACTACATGCATTCCGACCGCTACGATCCGGTCACGGGCGCCCCCCTACCGACGGACCGGCGCAACTATCACATCCACGTTCTGCGTTCCTTCGATGGCGGACACAGTTGGGAGAAGGAGCCCATCGAGTTCGATCACGCCCCCTTTGCCACTGCCATAGCCGAATGCAAGTGCCTGGAGCTGCCCGGCGGCAGGATTCTCATGCCGCTCGACAATGTCGCGCCGAAAGGAGCGCCGAAGTCGGCTGCCGTGTTCGCGTCGGACGACCGGGGCTCCACCTGGCAATACCTGTCCACTATCGGCGAAGAAGATGTGGAGAGCGCTCACCTGCCCTGGCCGTGCGAGCCGTCGCTGGCGCGAACCAGGTCGGGCCGGATCGTCGCCGTGATGCGCACCCAACCCCCGCGGGGCGGCAATCTGTGGCAGTCGTTTTCAGACGACGACGGCGTTTCGTGGAGCACGCCGAGGGAGATCCCGCTCTTCGATGGCGGACGGGGAGACCTGCTCGTCCTCAGCGACGGCAGGCTCCTCTGCTCCATCGGCTACCGGGGAGACTTCGGCTACGGCCTCAAGCCGGGTCATCCCGAAAGCGCCACGCTCGAGACCAACGGCATACGCGTGTCGATCAGCGAGGATGAGGGGGAGACCTGGGGGCCCGTGCGGGTTCTCAGGGACGATATGCCCAACACGGATATGGGATACCCGGTCTCCGTCGAGCTCGATGGCGGCAGGATGCTGACGGTTTACTGGTACCACCTGTTCGGGCGCTACTTCATCGCCGGGACACGCTGGAACCTCCCACCGGCATCGCGCGGCACTCGTCCTGCCTGACACGGATGAGTATTCATGGCGTGAGCGGTCACGAGCGCAGAGCGCGTTCACCCGCCGATGGCTGTCCGCTCCCTCGCCATGTCCGCGAGCAGGCCCGAGGTCCTTCTCCTGAGCTCGGGCTCCGCGCGCTCGTCCACGCGTGAGCGCAGGTTTTCGAGCTCATAGCCTCCCCTGCCAAAAGCAGCCGGCGGCGGTATGTAGCCGAGGTCGCCGTTCGCCAGCCCGATGACGATCTGCCTGTCAACCGGTGATTCCGCCCTGAGGGCGATCGAGGTCTCGGCGAACAGCTCTCCGGGTACTCCCACCACGGCGAGGTCTCCGATCCGGATCGCCTGCACCTCGGCAGTCAGGTCGCCGGCATCCGGGCCCGGTTGACGCGCCCCGGGCCGCAACCGCAGCGGAACGCTCTCCGAGCGGACCTCCAGCTGTCCGCCGTCATCGACCACGATGCGTTCGCTGGCAGCGGCAATCCGGGCAGCCAGCAGCCTGCCGAACCGCTGGAACGGATACTCGCGGCGCGCCCTCGAGAGGTTGAGATACGGCAGGAAATCGAAGTCCACGTCGCCCCCCGCGCCGAAACCGATCATCGCAGCACAGCCCGGATAGAGCTTCTCCAGAGTCAGCATGGCGTGACCGAAGAAATCCCCCGAAATCCCGACGGGCGAGTACATGCCGCCGGTATCGTTGTGACATCCGAGGCTCGTGAGCACCGCGACCGGCTCTCCCTCGAGGCCTTCCAGGCGAAGCACCGTCAGCTCGTCATCCACGGGGCCGGCTTCCACGCACTTCTCGAGCTGGTGCCACGACGACGGCACGAAGCGGCGCAGGGTGACGACGCTGCCGTCCGCAAGGCGCATCCGCCGGTTGCGGGCGATCCCCTCGAGCCGCGTCCTCGCCGTGCCGGCACGGGCTTCCCGGAGGTTGTCCTGCGCGGTAGCGACGACCTCTGCGATCCTCGATGCGGCGTCGGCGCAGAGCCGCTCCGCCGCCTCTCCCCGGGGGTCGGCGGCATCGGGTCCGGCGTGGTTGTGGGTGCACGCAATCATCACGTGCGCCGCCGGAATGCCGGTCCGCTCTTCAACCTGCCTTCTGGCTTTGACGACATGCCGGCTGCTCATCCCGTGCAGGTCGCAAAGCACGATCGCGGCGCTGCGCTCCTGCAGCTCGAGAACGAGGGCGCGCACGTGGAGGGGCTCCAGCACCGGACTCTCTCCCGGGAGATCTCCAGACGGAGTCAGCGTGAGCTTCGCCGCACCCGCTCTGAGACGTCGCCGCCGCGCCGGGAGACTCCGGTACCAGCGAACGAACTCAACCTTCCCGGCGTCCTTGAAAAACCGGGCCGGGTTTTCCGCCAGCACCTCGCTGGCCGTGTCCACCATCGGTCTCGACTCCACACACGTCACCGTCGCCGAACCCAGCGGTCGTGTGCGCACGATGCCGGCTGCCTCCAGGGCGCGTCCCATGGGTGTTCGGTCGTAGTAGGGAAAAGGGGGCTCGACCGAGAACTCGCTCCAGTACGGCTCGATGAAGACGCACTGCTGGTAGTGGAACATCGTGTTGACCTCCCAGTCGACACCCAGGAGCACGAGGGTGGCGTCGAGGTCGTAGAATCGCTGCCACGGGCTTTCGTGGCCGAAGGCCAGCTCACCCCAGGGGCTCGGTCGTCCCTTCCCGCGGTCGTGCCCGGTCGTTATCTCCTCCGCCCGCGTCCCGATAGCCGCGACGCTGTGGGTTGGATTGTTGCTGCGCCGCGCCGCGGCGCGCAGTCGAGCGGTTTCGGTGATGCGTCCGACCTCGGAAGGGGTTCGCTGAACGTCGAACGGCGGCCGCGGCCCTTGGGCGGCGTAGACGATGGTGGGAACACAGAACGTTCCTGCCGGACCGAGGACGTGCAGGAACGCATCGATGACGGTATCGGCCCCGCCTTCCACGTACCCCATGCTGCTGAGCGAGCTGTGGATGTAGACGACGCCGCCGTCACCGATGCTCAACTGCCGCAGGGCGCCCGCGATATCTTCGAAGGTTACCAGCGGTCCGTCCGGAATGCGCCCCCCTGCCATTGCAGCCCCCTTTCGCGTTCAACTGGATTGCTTCGATCGATCCAAACTTCGGCTCTGCGCCTGTTCTGACATAGGCCGTAAGGAATTCGCTCCGGCCTTGATTGCCAACTATAGTTGGCGTCTCTAATTTCTACTACAGAAAGCAAGAGCATATTGGAAGGAGTATTTGAGCCATGTCTAAGTACAGGACGTTGGGACAAGTGACCGAGCAGTATTTCAGAGAGCACCCCGAGGAGATAGAGGACTTTCTGACGGAGAACTTCGAGGAGTACGCCGCGGATGGCGATTCCGCGGCGTTGCTGTCTGCGTTGCGAATCGTTGCCCGCGTCAGGAGCCTGTCCGCGATGGCCGATGAAGTCGGGATGACTCGTCATGGATTGCAGAAAGCGCTCTCTTCCAAAGGGAATCCGCGCCTCGACAACATCAACTCGATAATGCGGGCGATGGGATACCGACTTATGCCGCAGAAGGTGGCGGAACGCGCTGAGTAAGTGGATACACCGCTGGTTCAGCGCCTGTGGTTCAGCAAATCCGGGTCGCTCCCCACTGCGTCGAGGCGCGCCATCTCCCCGGCTCCCAACTGCCAGTCGAACAGATCGAGATTGGCGCGCAAATGTGCCGTTGAGCTGGCCTTGGGGATGACGACCATGTCTTTTTGCAAAAGCCACTTCATGGCCACCTGTGCCGGGGTTTTGCCGTGTTCGGCGGCCACCTGTTTCAGAGCCTTGTCCCGGGCCAGCTCGCCCTGGGCCAGCGGGCGGTGCGCGGTCAGCACCACATCGTGGGCGTGGCAGTGGCGGCGCAGTTTTTCGCGGTTGTGACGCAGGTGGTATTCCACCTGGTTGGTGCAGATGGGCAAACCGGTGGCGGCCCGGGCCTTATCGGTCTGCTCGATACTGAAATTGCTGATGCCAATGCTGCGGGCCCGGCCGGCCCGGTGGATTTTCTCGAAGGCAGCCAGGGTGCGTTCCACCGGCACGCCCTGACCGGGGTGGTGGATGAGCAGGAGGTCGACGTATCCGGTCCGCAGATCGCGCAGAATCTCCTCCATCTGCTCCAGGGCCGCCTCGTACTCCAGGTGCGAATGCCAGATCTTGGAGGTGATGAAGAGCCGGTCGCGGTCGGCTCCCACCTCCTTCAGGGTGCGGCCGATGGCATCCTGGTTCTGGTACATCCAGGCCGAATCCAGGTGCGTATAGCCCAGTTCGAGGGCTTCTTCGACCACGGCCTGGCACTGCTTTCCGCGCAACAGCCAGGTGCCCAGGCCCAGTTGCGGGATGGCGTGGCCCGAGGCCAGGGTAATGTCAGGCACACTCATGGTGATCCTCCTGTCCCTCCTCGATTAGCGGTCGTCAACTCGATAATCTCGGGAGTATCCGCATGGAGTCCCAGAACTCGGGATGCTGCCCGCTGAGCCTTCCCGCCTCGGTGATCGAGCCCCAAGTGGAGAGTCGTCCTTCTCAGAGGCCTCCCCCAAGGCACTCCTTGGGGCTGTATCCTTGTTTTTTTAAACATTGACTTTTAATTTGCAAGGATAATGATACCTCGACGTGCAAATCGATTTATCAGAACCGCCTTGAAGCGACAAGCGGCGGTTGCGCTGATAGGGCCGCGACAAGTGGGAAAAACTACCCTCGCCAACGCGATCGCGGAACAGACAGATGCCCTCTACCTCGACCTGGAAGCCGGCGCCGACCGCGCCAAGCTCACCGATCCAGCCCTGTTCCTCTCAGAGTACGAGGATTGCCTCGTCGTTCTCGACGAGATCCACCGCGCACCCGAACTGTTTCAGGAGTTGCGCGGCCTGATCGACCGTGGCCGGCGGCTGGGCAAAGGCACGGGCCGCTTCCTGATCCTGGGATCGGCATCCGTGGACCTGCTCAGGCAGTCGGGGGAAAGCCTGGCCGGACGCATCGAGTACGTACCGCTCAACCCGCTCGACGTCCTCGACGTCACCGCTGCGACGGCGCCGATGGGCGCGCTCTGGGTGCGCGGCGGGTTTCCCGACAGCCTGCTCGCGGCCAGCGATACCCACAGCATCGCTTTCCGCCGCGATTTCATTCGCACCTACCTTCACCGCGACGTGTCCGAGTTCACGCTGCGGCGAATACCGGCCGAGACGCTGGAGCGGATGTGGACGATGCTGGCCCACGGCCAGGGCGCGCTCCTGAACGCGTCAAAACTGGCAGCCAGCCTGGGGGTGAGCAGTCCGACCGTTACCGGGTACATCGATCTGCTGGTCGACCTGTTGCTGGTGCGCCGCCTGAGGCCCTTCCACGTCAACATCCGCAAACGGCTGGTCAAGTCCCCCAAGGTCTATGTCCGGGACAGCGGTCTGGTCCACGCCCTGCTCGGCATCGAAAACCACAACGCACTGGCCGGCCATCCCGTGGCCGGCGCCAGTTGGGAGGGGTTCGTGATCGAGAACCTGTTGGCGGCGGTTCCGCCAGGAACGGCGGCGAGCTTCTATCGCACCCAGGCCGGAGCCGAGGTCGATCTGGTGCTCGAACTGCCGGGCGGACGCCGGCCCTGGGCCATCGAGATCAAGCTCGGTCTGACCCCCCGTCCGAGCCGCGGCTTCCACAATGCCTGCGACGACATCGAACCGGAGCGGTCCTTCATCCTCTATTCCGGAAACGAGCGCTACCGGCTGTCGGAGGATGTCGAGGCGATTGGCCTGAGGGAAATGGCCGCCCTTCTTCAGGAGCCTGGATAGGCCGGGACACCGAAAGATCAGGCGCACGCGGGCGCGGAACACGTCGACACGCGCCAGTCGCTGGGCGTTCGCACACACCGGTCTGAACCGCGTTCCTCGGCGATCGTTTCGCCGTCGGCATGGACGACGCGTTCGACTCCCTGCCAATCCTCCGGAATGCGCAGCATGTGGGCCTGGTAGTTCACTTCCACCGTGTGCCGCGCCGACAGAGCCCCGAAGCGGGGCACGCCCAAGAGCGGTCCGGCCATCATGGTGTCCATGACCCTGTGTGCCAGGGCGACCGAGCCGAACTCCACACCCCATGCAGTCGTCCTGTTGCTGTAAGGGAGGAACTCGGCGGCCTCGTGTTCGTACCACAAGGTGGTCCAGGGAAATACCTCATGGGGAAAGACGTACACGAGCAATAATCCGAGCCGGGGATTCGAGACCGCGGTAAACGCGTAGTCTCCCTCCGGTTCGAGAAGGACCGTGGCCACCGCCATGTAGCGATCCTCCGGATAGCGGCTCAGGTCGGCGGTGCCGCGATTGCCCTGCAGCAGAGCCGCGGGCCAGTCGAATGACTGGTCCGGCAGCAGGGGATCGGTGCCGTGGATGGCGACCGGATTCGTCTGTCCCCTCCTTGCCGGCAGGTCGAGGCGGGTCAGGCCCCCTTCGACAAAAGGGGGCCCCAGCGTCACGTGCTGCTGGCAGAAGAACGGGGCATCCGAGCGCCGCAGGTTCGTCGTGCGCTCCCTGATGTAGAGGGTCGATTCGCCCGGTCGTATCTCCAGGGTGCGGAGAAAGCGCATCCGCGCATCCGGCAGGTCGAGGCCGTAATCGAGGCGGGCACAGCCGGCATCGGCCTGTTGGGCGAACACCGTCCAGGGCAGATTCGACGCTTCCCCGTGGTGATACCCGCCCACGGCCTCCTCGGCTTCGCTGATGTCGCCGAAATGATTGAGACAGAGTGAGTGGCCGGCCAGCGAAGCGAGCAGACGGCCCTCGCCGGGACCGTAGGTTTCCGGATGCTTCCGCGGATCCCAGGCCTCCGGCTCGATCAACGGCCAGGGCGGTTCCCACAGCGGGTTCACATCGACATCCGGGCGGCGCAGACTCGCCAGGTGTCCGCAGCCGGTCAGCGCGGTCACCTGCAACGCATCGCTCTCGAGACGAATCGCCTGGCGGTCGCGGAAGGTAGTGGTGTCGCATGTCAGATTCACTGCACTCTTCTCCGGTCTGGATGTATCGCTTTCGAATCGGTCACCCTCGCCCCACCAGTTTATGGAAACAGCAGACGAACGCCACCGTGCCGGGAATATCGTTGCCGCCTGTACTCCAGCTCGATGCAGCCGCGGTATCGCCTGGATCCATGACCTTGAACAGCCGCTTCCGGTCGAGCGTGCTATCGGCCAGGCTGGTGCTCCAGCTGCCACAAGCCCCGCCTTCATACAAACAGCTCTTGTACCAGCGTCCGAGCCTGCTCGACCACTGTTTCGAGGCAACCGGGGGCGAGCTTGGCCCAGTAGGTAACGTCCTCGTTGGCTTCGTGTCCTCCTCGGGCGTACGCCCCCCGCGTCGGCAGGTAGCCGACATAGTGCGCGGTGAGGTGCGCTGGAAAAAGAAAAGGAGCCGCCGAGTTCGTTTTGAGTTCGAGCTGCCCTTCGACAAAAGGTTCCCCGGGCAGGCCGATAACGCCGAGGCCGCCGATGCGGAAAGCCTGGATTTCATAAGGGAATTCAGCGTCCCGCTGCCGGCACAGTTCGACGCTGCGGGTCGATGCGGCCCGGAACCAGCGCGGATCCACTTCGCCGTTTGCCCCGCGCGGCGGTCGTGGATTCTCAGCGAGAATCGCATCGACCTCGCGCAAGCGCCCGGCCGGAATCTCGCGGAAGGGCAGGCCGACCTTTTCGACCCTGCAAGCCAACGCAGCGTTGTCGGCGAACGCCATACTGTGAACGATTCGTTCGCTCATCCGGGCCAGTTCGCGCCCCATCCGCCGGTGGTCCGGCAGGAAATCCGGGTCGAAGGGATGCCAGGGGTTGATGTTGCCGCAACAGCCGTTGACGACCAACGGCACGGCGTCGGAGCCGAACCGCTGCTGCATCTCCCGCGTCCAGGCGCCGGGCCAATCCGCCGACACGGCCCGGTAGGTCTCGGGGCACCCGAACACATTGACCGGGTGACAGGTGTAGTGCAGGAGAAAGGCCAGCGGCCGCATGTCCATGTCCTGGACGCAGCAGACGCCGACTTCAGGGTCCATCGGCCCTTCGAGATAGCAGATATCCGCGTTCCCGAACGGCTGCTGTTCCCGGCCCAGCGGCTTGGGCATGGCGATGGTGCCGTCCCGGCGTACGCCGCGGCGATTGAAGGCCAGGTCCCCCAACACGCCGCGCCCCAAACCGATGCGCACGGGTTGCAGCTTGCCCACCGCTTCGACCGCGGCCTCCACCGCGGCGGCGGCAGCCCGGTCGCCGTAGGCGCGCTCGGCCCCGCGCAGATACTCGGTCTCCCCGGGGGTCTCCAAGGGGAAATCCGGATCCAGCAAAAAGCAGCCGAGGCTCGGGGCGGAGTGCGTCTGGGTCGCCTGAACCATGATCCCCTCGGGTGCGATGCCCGTTTGCTCGCCGATGGCGGCGCGAATCCGGTCGGTGTAGTCGCCGGTGACCATGGTGAGATCGAGGATCACCATGCAGAGGCGCCGCTCGCGAGCTTCGAAGACTATGGCCTTGGCAAAGAGCGGGTCCATCACGGCCTGGGCCGGGCGGCGCTCGCCGGCTCCGCTTCCTGCCAGATGCGTACCTGCGGGCGGGGTGATGTCGATCATCGCCGCTCCGGCTCTCAGCAGGTTGGTCTCGTGCATGGTTTTTCCTTTCGGGGCAGTTCGCACCGTTCCTTGCGTTACTGTGAGGGCAATCTCTGGCATTGGGGGCGAGGACCCCGTGATAACGGATGAGGACGAGTCGCGGCGTCGGCACCAGGGCGGTGATTTTTTCGATCTGCGGCGGGTGCAACCTTGCGCTGACCGCCAGGAGACCTCAATAATATCCATTACAGAGCACTGGCTGGAGGTTCGCGAACCAGTGGACCTTACTATGATAGACCGTGGTCGGATAGACCGTTGGTCGGTATAACAGAAAGGTGACTAAGCATGTCTCAATTTAAGTTTCATGACGACGCGATCGGGCATGTGCTCGCGGACCGAGTCCTATCGGTGCCTGTCTACCAGCGATCGTACTCGTGGGATCGGGAACAGGTCGAGGAGTTCTGGACCGACCTCAGGGACACATTTGCTACTGCCGGTCAAGAGTACTTCCTCGGAAACTTGGTTTTCGCCGAAGAAGGAGCTGAGGACCGCGAACTCGCAATTATAGACGGACAACAACGCTTGGCCACGACGCTCATTCTGTTGGCATGTCTTCGTGACGAGCACGAGGAGCGTGGTGAATCGGAGGCTGGCAGAGAGGTACATTCGACATTCGTCGCGACATACGATCCTCGCGCAAAGGAGGAGCGACCTCGACTACGGCTTAACAGCGAGGACAATCCGTATTTCCGGGGTCTCGTGGTGGATCGCGTCTCGGCGGCGGACTCGGACCCGCAGCGGAAGTCGCACGAACTGATTTGCGAGGCCTACTTGGCTTTGCGAGCGCGGGTTCGGACGATGGCGGAGGGGGCTGGTGATGGTTGGTACGACACGTTGCTGCTCCTTCGGGAATTCCTGGAGAAACGGCTCCGGGTCGTTGTGGTGGACGTACCGACCGAAGCTGATGCCTTCCTGATCTTTGAAACACTGAACGATCGCGGTGCGGACCTTACCATCGCTGATCTTCTCAAGAACTACCTGTTTCGGAGAGCGAGGAGCGACCTCGACACCGTGCGGGCCGCTTGGATGTTTGCGCTCGGTGCGTTGGACATCTCCGCAGAGAATCGAGTCTTTACCTCCTTCTTGCGGCACTTTTGGAGTTCGAAGTACGGGGCGACTAGAGAGCGCGATCTCTTCCGCAGCATTAAGGACCGGGTTTCAACTCGGGCACACGCGGTGGATGTGGCCGAGCAGTTGCGGACAGCGGCGCACCACTACTCAGCCATTCTCAACAGCGACCACGACTTCTGGCGGGAACTTGGAGACTCGGCCCGGGCGAACGTCGAGAGCCTCGACCGTCTCCATCTGGAACAGCTGCGGCCTCTATTGCTTGCCCTGATGCAGCACTTCTCACCGGCTCCTCTGCAAGAGGCGCTGCGATCTCTTGTGAGCTGGGGTGTTCGCGGGCTGATCGTGGGCGGCATCGGTGGGGGCGTGGCTGAGAAGGCGTATTGCGATGCGGCGGTGGGTGTGCGCAAGGGAACCATTAAGGGCATCGACGACCTACTTACTTCGCTCGGATCTATCGTGCCGACTGATGAGGAATTTGGAGCAGCGTTCCGAATTAGACGTGTGACGTCGGCGAGGCTCGCTCGCTATTACTTGCACACCCTCGAACGAGTAGCCCTGCGTAAGGCTGAGCCGGAGTTGATACCAAACCAGGATGCCGACCAGGTGAATCTGGAGCATATCCTACCTAGAAACCCAACGCCGGGTGAGTGGCCCTTCACAGCTGAAGAGCACGGGATTTGGGTGGGCAGGCTCGGGAACATGGTTTTGCTGGCTAAAGGCCCAAATGACCGAATCGGCAACAAGCCTTGGACGGTCAAGAAGCCGGTTCTTTCGGCCTCCGACCTGCAGCTAACGGCCCGCGCGGGCGGGAATAGGTGCTGGCGACAAGAAGAGATCAGCGAGGCGCAGGCGAATATGACAATCCTTGCCCTGAAAGCGTGGCCCCGTGAGCGGTAGAGCCGGACGGGGACAGGCCAGTCGCTAGTGCTCTGTTTCGCATCGTCCTTGTTTCGATTTCGCCATACGAGGTATTCCTGGATGCGCTGGCCGACTTCTCGTTGGTCCCTTGGGTCGCTGTTTTTGATGACGAAGAAGTGAGCACTAGTCAGCCTTGGCCATCCCGTATCCGCAGGAGCCGCACAAGTCCTCGCTGTCCCCGTACAAATCGTCCGGCACCAAGCCCTTGCCGCAAACACCGCAGCGCCCGAGCCTAAAGCTGCAGCTCAGACACCCCATCAACTCGCCGCCATCGTCCACATCGTTGACGTAGGTTTCCCGCATGCAAGAAGGACACGCAAACAACACGCATTCCCCCGTCTCCTTGACAGACACATAGTCCAGCCACGCAAAATTCGACTTGACGAGGTGCTCGATGATGGCCTCCGCCTCCACCTGTTCCCCGCAGGACCGGCACCTACCGCTTGCCCGATCCTGCTCTTCGTTGTCCGGATTATCCTGTTCCACCAGCTCGGATTCGCAACTCGGACACTCAGGACCGCTACCGTCCCGCACCGGGAACCGCCACTCGACGTTCTCGAACGTCGCCCAGCATGCCTCAGATTCCCTCTCGTAGACCTCGTTCACCTCCAGCATCACGCCCCACGCATCGCCTAGTTGCTCTACGGGGTCCAGACCGCCAAGCCGGAAGAACTCCGCCGCCACGAGAAAGGCCTCCGACACCGTTTGCCGCAAGGACGCGCCGGTCGTTCCCACGTAACGATGTTCTATCGCGTTACGCACCTTTGCGAGCGAGTCAAGACGTTTTTTCGTCTTCGCAGTCAGGTCTAGCCCGAATTTTTCGAATCGGCGGCGGATATCGTGCAGCCCGATCGTCTGGTTGCGGGCGGGCACGTAGTTCACCCCGCCCTTGCCGTCCGGCTCGGGTTCGTAAGCTGCCGCGATCACATCCTCCTCGCTCGCGTTCGGAACGCTCTCGACAAGCACCCACTTGGCCAGCAGCAGCAACCCCGCGTGCAGATTGCGAACCGCCGACAGCGTTCTGATCCCCTCTTGCGTCTGGTAGTCCTCTACCCCGATCCGAATCGAGTCGATCGCGTTCCGAAAGAGCCTGTCCATCGCTGCCTCCTACGAGACTATCCCTCGCCTACGCGCCTCGGTCAAATTCCCCTATAGCCGGCAACCGACCGCTTGGGGCACCAGCGTCAAAACGGTTCCGGCTCACGGTCCGCACACTCGCATCGTCACGCCGCGGATCTCGCGAGTTCGCAATCCCGTGAACCCAGTCTAGGGCGCCGCTTCCGCCCGCGCTCTATTCGCCATTAGCGAACCGAGCACGCCAACGATCTCGGCCCCTTCGAGTGACGATCGCTGGCGCGCATTTCGCGTTCGGGTCGAACACGAGCTATATGCACGCCAAGACGGACCACCGGTAGCCAACCTAGGCAAGCCACGTAGCTGATCCGCCCCCAGCTGCAATTCCATCGGCGGTTCTTTGCGGCACGTCCGGGCTTAGGTTGCGCCAGCCCCCACCGGGCCGTCCTCACTTCGAAGCGCATGCTGAGTCAGCCGCAAGGCTGCGGTAGAAGGGGCTCCTTCGGCCCCGTGGCACGCGAAAACCCGTCATCGAGCACGGTCAACGCTGTCTTCAAAACCTCGAATTCCAACCTCGACGACCCACCTCAGCGACAACGCTTCTAGAGCCGCTCGCCTCAATAGGTGAACCGAGACACCCACCTGTTCCTCTCCCCCGTTCCTGCTCGCCCGAAGCGGATAGTCCGACTCCACGTCGAACTCCGGTGTGTAACCCATCGCACGAACCAGATCCTTCATGACGGCCACGTCGAGCGGGGCCATGACAAACAGCCGTCCAAGTATGAAATCGTAGAGTGCCCGCTCGGACCGGATGAGCAAGGTGAACGGATAGTATGGAGACCAGCCCTGACTCCACTTCGCCTCGTTCAGGCTGAATGCCCACGGTTTTGCCAGATTCGTCTGCTCGAAGACCTCCTCCGGCCGAACGTCTTCGGTAATCGCAACATAGCAAACGCCCGGTTCCGGCGACTTCACCGCGTACCCCCGCTCATACGACTCGTCGATGCATTGGTTGAACTCCGACTCAAACGACTTCATGGCACTCTCCGTTTCGACCCGATGTAGAGCTGGAAAACCCCGTAGACCATGGGATACGTCGGTCTCGTAGAAATCCTGCAGCTTCCTCATGTTCCTCATCTGGCGTGTCTGGCGCCTGTCTCGCGTTCCCGAGGCCTTCACTTCGACGATCCTCGGGTCATTCCCGGCCAGCACGCAGATGTCTCCGTACCGGACCGTATTCGTCAAGTCGCAGAGAACGCACGGACATCCGCCGTCCAGGAGTGTTCGCAATACCTCGAACTCCTGTTCGAATCCTGCGGAGCCCGAGATGAAACCGCCGTCCTGCCTGACTTTCGCGTTGTGCGTGTTGTAGTAGACGTGCTTCAGGGCGAATCGGTCACAGTAGAGGAATGCGATCGCGTCGCCGATCGCCTTCCAGTAATAAATCGACCGCCCGATAGCCTTGCGCGCGCTTCGTAGTACCGCGATCCCTTGCCGTTTTCCGCTCTCGCGAGCGCCTTGTTTTCCCGGACGCGCCTCTCGGCAAGCGTCACTTCGGCAATCAGCAGGTTCTGTAGCTCGAATAGCGTCTGCATGTCCGCCGGTTGATCCCGAACGGTCGACAGCATTGCGGCCGCTTCTCGAAACGAGCGTCTCCTATAACCGAACACTTCGCCACCGTTTCATTGCGCACATGTCTCCAGTGGGCGATCTCTTGCGTTGGGGAAGAGAACCCCGTGATAGCGTATGAGGCAGTCACCGCGGCGGCACCAAGGCGGTGAGTTTTTCACAAGGTCTTGTGCCCCAACGTTATTGCAGTACTTGCATCAGCAACGACCAATAGAGCTCGGCGGCACCTTCCTGCGTGAGTTTTCGGTCTTCCGACGTGCCATAAACCGCCATGCCCATGGCTTTGAGGAAGAGGTGCTGTTCATCCGCTTCGACCGAAAGGTTCTCATTTAAGCTGTTGTCGCTTGGCTGATCATTGAAGGAGAAGCCAATTGATCGTCCAAACATGCCGCCCAGCGTGATCTTGCATCGCGAGACAGCGGTGCCGTTGCGGTAAACAACTGCCGTGAAGCGTGTTTCATCGATTTTTCGAAATCGCGTGGTCAGTTCCGGATTGCGCGCCTCAAGCTCCTGTAGCGAGTTCTCAAAATATACCGCGATATAGGTATAGGTCCGATCTAGGAAATCGTCCTTGTCTGCCTCGGTAAAGGATTTGCGGATTGTCAGTTTGGCTGAGCGTGTAACCTCGACAATTGGCGCTGAAGTCAGTGTTGCGGCCCCCGCTACAGCCGTGGCCGATGAAGGAGGGTTATCACGTGGCAGAGCGGCCTTGATGTGCCGCACAACGTCGAGAAAGGCTTCGTCAATGTCCGGCCAGAGTTTGACAGCCTTCCCATCCTTCGGGGCTGCCAGAAGCTTCCCAAAGGGTGTATCGCTCCAATCACATGGCCTAAGGATCACAGGGACGACCCGTGCTTCGCCGGCATGATGCCGTTCGAGAGCCCGATTCATCTCAATTTCGTAGCAATAGCGCGATGCGATAAAATCGGAGCTCACCAAAAGAAGGATGATGTCCGCTTCATTGAGCTGCTTGTCGATAACGTTTTCGAATTCGTCACCGGCCCTGATACGCCGATCGTGCCATGGCTCAATAAGTCCTTGGTGTTGGAGCGCCGACAGATGTTTCTGCAGCATGTCACAGTATTCCTCGTCGGCATGAGAGTAGGAGAGAAAGAGTTTTTTCATGCACCCTCCACTGGACGCCCGGCTAATTTCGCCATTGGACGCCTTTCCAAGATTGGGCGATCTGGATCCCGGAGATAGATGGACCAGGCGCCGTAGTAGACTACGTTCGAGTAGCGATTCGTGAAATGAAGAAGCTCATCGCTCGACAGGTTCAGTTCGGCACAACTGCGAGCCGCTTCCTTCCCGGCAACGCGACCCTCGGCCAGGGGGTCACCGTCGTTTCATACCATGCGTCTCGAATCGATTACGAGCTGCGCCGCCTCCCTAATCGACAGGGCCGGCAACGACACCGCCGCCGAGCTCGCGCTTGGCCAGATCGCCCGCTTTCCGGGCGGGTCGATCCGGCAAATGCCCGCATTTGCGTCGAACCTTCCTTCAGAAAACACCAACTCCAGATTCGCCGCCACGTCCATTATGGCCCAGCCGCGGGCGTCGGTGATGACGGGCGTCATGACCGCGATGCGCTGGTTCCCCAGCTTCACAACCGAAATCTTCCCGTAGATCTGGTCTCCGTCCCACAGCGCCAAGAACCAGCCCGTGTCCTGCGTCCCTAGCTGGATCGCTTCCGGGAACATCTCCAACGCGGGCCCGGGCAACGGTCTGATAAAGTTGGCGAATTGAAAACAGTACTCGTCGACCTCCCGCTTCACCCGTTCCGAGATCAGACTGCCCTTCTTGGACCGGTTGGGTCCGCAGCGGGGTTCGATGAACTTCTCGTAGAAACTCCGCAGTACCCACGCCACGAATATGCCCTCGTTCGAGAAGACGTAGCGGTATCCGCACAGGCGAAACCACGCCAGATGGCTAGTTCGCAGGCTCGTCACCAAGATCGAGCTCCGCGCGTCCAGCTCGACGCCGACCATGCCCCTGAGTGTCCGTCGCCCGTCACGCTCCCCCAGTGCGGCCTTCAAGTCCTCCGTTTCCACGTAGAACCCTGCGTCGTCTCCCATCTTCCGATACGAAGCGTCCATCGGCTTGTCAGTTCCCTCAAACAGCAGACGGAAATGGAATCGCCTGCCGAGCTTTTTCATCTCGTCCGGGTCCCCACTGAACACCACCTCGATCGGATTTCTGTCGAGTCCTTTCCGGATTGCATCAGCCGCCTCCGCCTCGAAGAAACTCCCGAAACCCTGGTCCACGTCCTTTCGCTGCAGAACCACCGCCTTCCCTCCGAGCGACTTGGGAACGACATGCCCCTTCGTCAGCGCGACGTCCTCGTCCACATGGAGAATCGGGCAGAAGAAATGCCGGAACGGCTTCCCGGTGACCGATTCGTAGTCGGCCTTCAAGTGCTCGATGTTCGTGCCCAATGGTTTCATCGCCGCCTACCGCTCATTGCACTACATCTATGCTGTATCGATCCACCAGGGGGATAATGGCCGCGGTTCTCCAAGAGCTTGGATACCGCTGGGTATCCCTAGTGTCGCGTCCCACGGATAACTTGAAAAATTCCGGCGCTGAGGGCCCGGCTCGCAAGGCGCCTGAGCGAGTCGTACCGGGGGTGTACGGCGAGCGGAGGCAACGCCGCGAGACGGGATTGAGGGAAAAAATCGCACAGGATGAGGTTTCATTTATAAAACCGCTAAAACCGCGATTTTTTCCCTCGAATGGATCGGCGGCGAAAATTGCATGGGATTCCTGGGACGCGACACTAGGACAAGCCCCCCATGCCTTCGATTCGTGCGCCGCACCCGGCAGCTTCCCCGCCAACAGGCGATTGGAACCCCGGCACGAGTCAGCAAGACACCGTGCTAGCCCAGGAAATGGGCGGGGGAGCACTTTCCTGTAGCGGCTCACATGTTCCCGGTGCGAAGCGGAGTGAGGCGCTAAATGACCCCTACCCCACATTAGTGGCCCAGTCTCTTTCTCCACATCCCCCAAACTTCCAAGCTTTCGCGGTCGTCAGCCCGCTGGAGGATGACTCTCTCCCCAGAGACCCGAACGCGACCCAGTAGGCGTTCTGGATGTAGAACGCCACGGTAGTTGACTCCAGCTGAATTCATGGAGAGATGGCATAGGTCCGCGCTGCGAATGCGAACTGCGTAGACAACGGGAGGATGCTCTCCTGGGCAACTATAGGATTTGTACTTATCGATTTCAGAGAAAAGGATTTCCGGATATTCAAGAACATTTAGCGCCTGATCGATTTCACAAAATGAGCCAACGGCCCCATTTACAGCATCCCAAGAATCTTCGCTATCGAATCCACTGCGAACTGCTAGTGTCATGTCGTGTAATTAACTGTACAAACAATTGAAAGTGCCGTAGGTTTCCCTTATCCCCCTTCTGAAAGGAGAGACCTATGGTGACGGGGCGTCCATTAACGCCGTTAGAGCTGAGTCCGTCGGACCGGGAACGACTGGAATCGATGGCCAAATCACGAAGTCTTCCCCACGGATTGGTGCGGCGAGCCGAGATGGTGCTGCTGGCCGCCGATGGCTGGCCCAATGAAGCGGTCGCTTCCGCGGTGGGTGTGACGCGAGCTACGGTGGGCAAATGGCGCCGGCGTTTTCTCGACAACGGACTCAATGGCTTGTATGATGAACTACGTTCAGGGGCGCCGCGATCGATCACGGACGAGCAGGTAGCCGAGGTGGTATACAAGACCCTGAAGACCAAGCCCAAAGACGAAACACAGTGGTCGGTGCGCTCCATGGGCGAAGAAACCGGCCTGACCAAGGACGCGGTTCATCGCATTTGGCGCACGTATGGTTTGCAGCCCCATCGACACAAGCGCTTCAAGCTTTCCACCGATCCTTTCTTTGTCGACAAAGTACGGGATATCGTCGGCTTGTACCTGAATCCCCCCGAGCACGCCCTGGTGCTGTGCGTGGACGAGAAGAGCCAGATCCAGGCGTTGGAACGAAGTCAGCCCATGCTGCCCCTGGGACTGGGATACGTGGAAGGGATTACGCACGACTACAAGCGGCACGGCACCACCACCCTGTTTGCCGCCCTGGACATCGCCACCGGGGAAGTGATGACCCAGTGCAAGCCCCGTCATCGTCACCAGGAGTTCCTCCAGTTCCTGCGCCACATCGAGGCCAACGTGCCCGCTGACCTCGATATTCATCTCGTCGTCGACAACTACGCCACGCATAAGCATGCCAAGGTCAAGCGATGGCTGGCACGGCGTCCCCGATTTCACCTTCACTACACTCCCACGTATGCTTCGTGGCTCAATCAGGTGGAGATCTGGTTCAATATCCTCACCCGCCAGGCGGTTCGGCGCGATTCGTTCCGCAAGGTGTCGGAGCTCATCGAGCGAATCGAACGCTACACGGCCAAATGGAACGCCAACGCACACCCTTTCGTCTGGACGGCTACGGCGGATTCCATCCTCGCCAAAATCAAGAGACTTTGTGAACGAATCTCTGCGACAGGACACTAGCTCATAAAGGTGCCTGCGCTTCTCCTGTAGGCGTGTCTTGATTAGCTCCGGTTTCCTGATTTTTTCTGTGATCTGACCAATGGCTCGCCGCATAAGCGCCGTGGTCTCGCCGCCAGGCTCTTCTACAGCATAACGTGCTGCGCGATTGAATGTCTCAGCGAGGGAAACGGCGCGGATGCCTTCGTGGTCCTGACTGAAACTCGCAAGGGCGACAAAGGCGGAGGATTCCAGGTTGAAAATTTGCCAGTACGTGATGAAGGATTGTACTTCCGCCCAGTAACCTGGCACCCCTTCTGGATGCCCGAGGCCGTAATACTCTATCGAAGCGGAATAAGACCCAGAAGTCCCGTGGTAGAGTACCCAACCCTCATCGAGAAGGCATGCGAGTGGATTACTCGACAGGTCGTCTACTACTTCCTTCACCCATCAACCTCCTTGCCGATCTTGATGCGGGGGCGATCAAGTGACGCACTCGCTTTACTGTTTTGCGCGGAAGATCTTTTCCCGGTGCCATGGCAGATAGCGCTCGTGAGCGTGGTGCAGTCCGCGGACCCTTAGCGACCCATCAAGTCCGAGAACCGACCGGGCGTCGAACGGGAGAATGCTTGAAACGAGGCCCCTTCCGTCCTCTGCGATCGTGATGAATCCGGCGTCGAACGCCGCATCGAGATGAGCAGCCAGTAGAAAGCCGTTGAAGACATCGAGGCGCTCTGCGTCCGTGTCGCAGTCGGACCATGGCTTGATGTGGCTCGCGCGCAGGAGTTCGGGCACGGCCAGTCCGGTGATCGCGCAACGGCCATCCCAATACTCGAACAAGCCCCTTCGGAAGATGTCCTGGCCGACTCGCTGGACCACCAGGCGCTCGGCTTCCGTCGCCCGTGGCAGGTGCGTTGTTTCGTCCTCGAAGGCATGAAGCAGCGCGTCCGGGAGCGTGCGCGAGAGCTGGAACGCACGGCGCAACAGGCGATGAACTGCGGCAATGTCGCTGACACTCAGTGCGCCGACGGCGCCGCTCGGGAGCGGGTTGGTGAACGCCGTGCCAAGCCCCGCCAACCCGTCGAGGACGTCCGCCCGCGACGTGGCAGCGAGGAACAGGGATTCTCCGATGGCGGTGAGCCAGATGCGCATCGAGGTCTGGCTGCTGCCGAAGGAGAGCCAGTCGGCCGTATGCTCCAGGTCGAGGTCGAAGCCGTTGTCGGTGGCGGCCTTCTCCAGACGGGTGATAGTGACGGCCGCCAGCATTACCGACCTAAGCCCAGCGTCTTCCGCAGCCAAGCGACTCGGATGCTGACGAATTGGGGTCGCTGATCCACGTCGAGGATCTGTGCGGCAAGTTGTTCGCGCTCGTCTCTGTTCGCGGGCTCGCTCTCGAGTCTCTTCGCCAGGCGCGTGCGTTCGCTGTCGACCGCCGCCGCCCTCGCCGCAACCAGCGCAGGATGGTTCAGATTGAGGATGCTGCGCCGAACTCCAGCGCCATCGGGACAGTCCGCGATGGCGAGTTCAAGCGCCCGGCGAGTGGCATCCGGCAAAGAGACATCCGAGCGGACGTAGACTTCGCCGCCGCTGGTGAAGCCAACGAAGTCCTCGTACGGAAGGTCTACGGGCCAAGGCATATCGGTATCGCCCTTTTGCCACCGGAAGGGTCGGTCGGCCTTGGCAGAGTCGCAGGTCTCAGACTCGGGACAGGACAAGTAGAGGTTCTCCCAGTGGATAGCGAAACAGGGATCGGCGCTGAGCGGGCGCCAGTGGTCGATGCGGGGCGTTGGGTCTCCCTCGGCGATCCGTCGTTCGCAGTAGACGCACAGCGATCCCTGCTCGCCGTACATGACTTGGCGCAGCCTGCGCTTCTCCAGCCTCTCGTACTCCGATCGGGCGAACCTGACCTTGTTGTCCCTACCGGGGAGCGCTGCAAGGTACTCTTGCTCCGCCTCTGCAAATGACCGCGGCGTCTGATCATCCGGGCTCACGTTCGCAGGCGGCCGGGCTTTCGCCAATCCCCGCATCTAGTCCTCCATGAAGCCCTTGGCTCGGATGAGCGCCGGGTCGCTGTCTCCCCATCGAACCCGCAGTTCCCTGTAGATCCGATCCGCCTGCTCGGTGTCGCCTTGATCGATCGCGTCGTGAAGGCGGCGCAGCGCGAGTTTGCCTTCCTCGTCGCGGTCGTCGGTGTGCATGTACTCCCGGAGAATCGCGTTCGTGTCCCTGCCCTCGACGAACACGTTGCCCGCCTGAAGCTTCCCGTCCAAGAGTCGGCGTACCTGGCGATTGTCGACGCTGCTGAGCACCTGCGGTGAGTGCGTGGTGACGACGAATTGCAATCGGGGGAATGCCTCGCGAAGGCCCGTAAGCGCCACGCGCTGCCATCGTGGGTGGAGGTGAAGATCGATCTCGTCAATGAGCACCACGCCCTCCACTTGGGCAGGCGCGTCGGCGCCGTCGAACTCGTTGAGCATGACAGCACGCCGGGCGATGTCGGCGACCAGCGCGATGAATACGTGGTAGCCGTCCGAAAGCTCGGACCACGAAGCCACGTGCCCGTCGTCGAAGCGCACCTTCGGGCCTTGCTCCACCGGGTCGTACCAGGCGTTCGTGACGCCGGGGGTTGCCTGGACCGTTGCTTCCATCACGGCTGCGTGGAAGAACCGTTCGGGTTCGTCCTGCTGCCTCCGGACCACGTCTCCGAGCATCTCGTCCTGGAGCCACTGGAGGAGCGGGGCTTCATCGAGATTCGGGTCGAGCGAGGAGTCGTAGGCTTCCCAGCGGTCCCCCGTACGCTCGATCTTACGACGCCGGCCGCGCTGGCGTCCCAGGCGATCGACCCCATACCACCCGAACAACGGCCACCGATCTCCGGGAACCCGCACTTGCTCCATGGCCTCGATGATTGGTCGGCGTCGGATTCTCCGACGTCCGGACGCGGGCTGAGTCGCCGTCGACCATGTGACGGATTCGGTTCCGCCCACCGCGGCCGTCCATGTGACCTTGCACTCACCGACCGGCTCGCGTCGCCCCTTCTCGTCGAGTGTGTGCATCCTGGGATCGCGCCGCGAGTGGACCTTCAGGGTCTTCGGTGCATCCCTCTGAATTACCGCGAGGCCCATCGCGAGGGCGGTGAGCAGCGCGGTCTTTCCGCCGCCGTTCTCGGCGAAGAGGACGGTGGTGTCTTCCTCGAGGGGGAGCCTCAGCTCTTCAAAGCAACGGTAGTTGTCGACGCGAATTTCGCGAAGCTGGAATCTGCTCATTTCGCCCTCCTCGGCGGTCCGAGCGGCGACTCGTACGGGATGCCCTTCGAAGCGGCCGACTCCAGCGCGTCGTAGGTCTCCAGCACAACTCGCTTCGTCAGGTACTCGCCGTGCACCCGCTCTTCGGACCGCTCCAGGACCGGAAACGTGTCGAGAATGTAGGCGGTGTCATCCCGGGATATGCCATACAGGTGGAAGAAGGCCGCGTCGATTTCGCACCGGAGCTGGAAGCGGCGCTCAGGATCCCAGATGAAGGGCGGGGCCTCGTCGTCGCAGTCCTCGGCGAACGCCTTGAGGCTCCACGCGGTATAGGTGAGCTCGAGAACTCTCGGGAGGAGCCAGTCGCGAATCCGTATCGAAGGCGCCCACGGTGCTGGCGTCGCGTACGCCTCCGGGCGGAGCACGGGAAGCTGCCGCATGGTGAAATAGGTCAAGCTAAGTCCACCCACCTTCTGCCTGGCACAATAGTCGAACGGTATGCTGGACAGGTTCGCGTAGAGGCCGGCCACGAGCTGCGTATCATGAGACGGTATCATCAGTGGCAACTTGTGATTCACGGCAGTTCTTGGGATGATGCACGCAATGACGGTGCGGAGCACTCCCGCACCGGTAACGTCCCTCCAACCTAGCAACCAATGCCTGTCCCAGGTACCGTCTAGCCGCTCCGTCACTTCGTCCTCCGCGACCCAGTACCTTGGCAGCGTTACCCGCCGTGGGTCGGCATGCGCAACGTCGTCGAGTTCGGGAAGCTTCCCCTGATTCGCTTGAGCCTCGCTTTGCGCCTCATAGGTTCCGAATCGGTGATCGAAGTGGTGGATCATCTTCCCCTCGTACAGAGGCAAGACGACTTTTCCGTCCTTCTCGAACCTTTCCGCATCCAACCTCCAGCCGGCCGACGCCAGCTCGGCCCGCGTGCGAAACAGCCCGGAGTCGTTGGCCATGTCAAACATGCGCAGGAATCTCAAGCCCCATGGATTCCCGTCCGGGTCGCTCTCCCGCCAAAGCACTCCCGCTCGGCGGTACATCGCCAAGTTGATGGCCGCGTCACGACTTGACCTGAACGTAGGACAGGTCCGCGTGTTCGGATTGAGCGTGGCGAAATCTGCGGGAGTCAACGCGAAGTGCCGCTCCGGGTCTTCGAGATCGACTGCGCGACGCGCATAGAAGACGAGGTCGGCCTGAAGGGACTCCCTGATCGTCAGCAGCACGAACCGGTACGCGTGGTGGAGGCCCTTGAACACAAGACTTTCGTTCTCGAAATGATAGACGCTGGCAAGTGCGCTACGGTCGACAAGAGCCTGGAAATACTCCTTGGTCGTATCGTCGGTGACGATCCCGCCGGGTACAATGAAGCCCGCACAACCCCGAGGCGAGAGTGCACTCCAATTGTGCTCGGCGAACAACGCGTACGTGTTAACGTCGCCCTTTCCGCAGAGCGGGTAGCGGCCGGATCCCCGCATGAAATGGCTCTGCCCTTGGGCAATGCGCGTTGCGCGGCTCCACTCGTTCCAGAGAACCGGATTCGTCGCCGGAAGTGCGGCGATGATTTTCTTGCGCTCGGCGGCGTTCCGCGCCTTCGCGATCGAGGGCTCCCGCGTGGCGAAGAACTCCTGCTCCTGGAGCTTGACGCGCTCCCACGGCGGGTTGCCGAGCACGACGTCGAAGCCGCCTTGCGCAAAGACGTGCGGAAACGCCAGCTCCCAGTGGAAGAGGCCGTACTCCTCGGCGATGCGTCGCGTGGTCTCGACGAACACCGGGGCCGGTGGAACCTCCTTGTCGCGGAGCGCGAGCCACCTGGCCGTTGTGGGTGCGGCCTCGACGACCGGGCCGGATTCGTCCTTGGGCCAGAGGAAGGCGGCGCACCACGCATCGGCCACCAGCTTCTCGTGCTCGTAGGCCTGCGAGGCCAGGAGCGCCTTCCACTTTCTCTGCTTCTCCGCCAGGGCGTCGGCATCCGCGTCCGGGGCTTCTTCGACGGCGCGCGCCGTATCCCGCAACCTGTCCGTCTCGTTCCGAGGTTGAAGGAGCAGGCTGCGCTGACCTGCGAGTTCCTCCTGGTTCCGCCGCTTGAGCGACCGCGCGACTTTCCTGTCGTCTCCCTCGAGGACCGCCCAAGCGGAGTCCGGCACCCGGTCGCCCATGAGCGACCGGTCCGCGCCCATGAGCGAGTTGCCGCAGCGGATGTGGCTTTCCAGGAATGTGAGCGGCAGCCCGGGGTCGATCGACTCCATCCACAGGCTCACCTTGCAGATCTCGACGGCCAGCGGGTTCATGTCGACGCCATAGATGCAGCGCCGGACCACGTCCCGGAGCGCGCGCTGGTAGTCGTCCGGCGTGGGGGTGCCCCCCGCCCGGATGCGCGCGATGCGGTCGGCGAGCCGGCGAGCCGCGGCGAGCAGGAAGTGGCCCGATCCGCAGGCGGGGTCGACGATCGCCAGCTCGAGGAGAGCATCGGCGGGACGGTCGGCATGAGCGTTAACCGCATGCTCTATGACCGGACCGAGGGCGCTTGCGAGGAGGAGCTGCACGAGCTCGTCCGGCGTGTAGTAGCTGCCGGTGGTCTTCCGTGCATGGCCCCGGCTCTCGTCGGCGCTCGCAAACGAGAAGGAACGTCCGTCCCCGGTGATCTGCGGGACCAGCTCGAGAAGGCCCTCGTAGATGTACCCGAGCTCATCCGCGCCCATGTCGCGCCAGTTCACGCGAACGAGCCCCGAGGACTCGCGAAGCCACCCCAGATGGAATAGAGCGCGGAGGAACGCGCGATTCTCGATCTTCGCCGCGTCGAGGTCCGGGCACTCTCCGGGGGCGAACAGGCCGGCGAGGGCGGGCAGCCCGAGACGCGATTCGCCCTCCGCAAGTCCCCGGAAGACGATTCTTACCACCTCCCAGAGATCCCCACGGCGATCGTGGGCGCTCCGTCGGACTGCCCGATCGCGCAGGCGGCGGAGGGCGTATCCATCGGTATAGAGCTGGCGGGCCGAGTCGGATGCGTCCTTCGGGTGCAGCAGATCACGTTCTTCGGCTGTGAGCAGGAAGATGAACCGATAGACGAGTCGCAAGAGCTGCTCGAAGTAGCGATCCGTCGTGAGATCCCCGGCGTGCAGCGCGGAACGAAGTCTCGAGTTCGCGGCATGAGAGAGGAACCCCTGCCCCAGGATCTCGAGCGCGTGCTGGAATCCCTCACTCAGCTTGTCCCGTGCCCGCGTTCCTTCCTGCCGGCCGGCCTCCCGCCACGCCTCCAGCGGGCATGTTTCCGGCGGGTCGTCAGCGCGGCCGAACCGGGACTCGTGCGCGAGGAGCCAGAGCGCGGCGAAGTCGGGGTACAGATCCTCCGTGAAGATCCTGCCGAGGTCGGCTTCGATCCACGCCGGGCGCGTGAGACTCGCGTTGTCGCGCGCGATCCGCAGCGAGAGCCCGTCCGACGCGAGGCCCCACAGCGCCGCGTCGGAGGCGTTCAGCATCTCCTGCAGGAGCCCGAATGCGGTCCGGCGCCGCCGGTCGTCTCCCAGCTCGGGCAGGGGGGCGTCCAGGCCCGCTCCTGCCGGAGCAACCACGACAGGAACACGGTCGCCGAGTGCGAAGAACCGAACCGGGTACACCCGGTCGCCGATTGTCCTTGGCGCCGTGCGCGCGACGGACGCGAAACCAAGCGCGTCGCGGAGAAGAGCCTCGAGGAATTGCTCGGCAAGCGCACGGGCATCGCCTCCCGAGGCCCGACCGGTTTCCATTTCCTGAAAGCATGCCTGGGCAATGCGCCAGCCCCGGGCAATCTCGTCGCGGATTTCGAGGCCCTTCGGAACGCGGTAGTCGGCTGGCTCCTGGGCCGCGGCCTGGAGCTGAGCCACCCTTCCAAGCCACTCGGCGCCAAGAAGACCGCCCTCGATCGCGAGGGCATCGAAGGCGATATGAGCCTCGCCCGGGCTGCTTCGACGAGGCGGCATGGTCAGTCCACCGCCGGCAGGAGCACGTACACGCCGATCACGTCGGGACGCGGGTGGGCCTGGACGGAGGTTCTCCCGGTCGCCCTGCTGGCTTCGCGCACCCGCAAATGGTCGTCGAGCAAGGCACCCGCGCGGAGGGCCGCGAATTCCTCGAGATCTTCCGCGCGCTTCTGCAGCAGGGCGAGGGCTCGTGCGACCTCGCGTTCGCGAACATGCCGCGGGGGATCATCGGCGGGAGCGAGCGCGAGCAGTGAGAGGGCTTCGGGCCCGGTGGTCGGCCCTGCGGTTCCGGCAGCGAGCCAGGCCAACGCGGTCGCCTCTTCAACCATCAGCGTCTCTTGGCGCGTCGTGCGGGACGAGAGCTGGTGGCGCAGCCGGAGAAGGACGACCGTTGATCGGACGCGCACTCCCTCGGAGATCCAGCAGCCGACGCGTCCGAGGACCGAGGGGTCGCTGGCTATGGCGCCCTTGTTGTCGACCGAGAGGGTCCGACCGAGCAGCGTCTCGGCGAGCACCGCGATGAGAGGATGGCTGCGCTGGACGGGACGGCATCCCGGGGCCGAGGGATAGGCGAAGTCTATGGCAATCGTACCCGCGATGTCTTCCGTCTCCAGACGCTCGCGGACCTCCGCCGGCAGCGGGGCCGTTGGAACCTTGAATCCCCGCCCGAGCGGTTCGAGCCCGGAGCCGAGCCGGGCGAGAGCGCGACTCGCAAAGCGCTGCACATCGTCGCGGCCGCCGACCGCGGCGAGACTCTTGTGCCACTCGGGCAGCACCTCCTCGGGGTTGATACGCCGCTGGGCGAACACGGTCCGACTCCGTTTCGCCTTTTCCCTCGTGTCCTCCCACTGACTCTCGAACAGCTCGAGCTGTCGACCTTCGGCGCCGGCGGAGCGGCCGCGCCGGCGCAGAAGCACGGCCTTGAGGAGCGCCTGGGTGAGCGAGTGGCCCTCGTCCGGCACCGGCACTGGGACGCCGAGCTCCTCCCGGATACGGGCGGCCTTGCGCAGGATGACCTGGAGCACCGCGCCATCAATCGGGTTGTCGCCGTAGAGGAGCGTTGCGCGCACCGTCTTGCTCGGCTGGCCGAAGCGATCCACACGGCCCTCGCGCTGCTCATGCCGCGTCGGGTTCCACGACAGGTCGTAGTGAACGACGGCGTCGAAGTACTCCTGCAGATTGACGCCCTCCGACAGGCAGTCGGTGGTGACCAGGACCCTGGCGCCTTCCGTCGCGCCGATCCGCGCTACTAGCGCCTGGCGCTCTTCCGGGGGCATCTCGCCGGTCACGACGCCGACGGCACTTCCCTTCAGGTTCTCGCGGAAGTGGCGGGCCACGTAGTGAGCGGTCGCGATGAAGCGACAGAACACCACCACGTTGAACCCCGCCTCGACCAGCTCCGCGACGTGTTCCGAGGCGGTCTTGAGCTTCGGATCGCCGCTCTGGCCCGCGAGGCTCTCCGCCCGCCTGATCAGCCGTGCCAGCGCCGGGCTATCGCCCCCGACCGGCGGCTCGACGTCGTCCGCGACGAGTGCGTCGACGTCACCGTCGAAGATGCGATCGAGAAGATCCTCGCGGGTCTCGTCGCCGAGATCCTCGCCGGCACGGGTGCGCAAGGCCAGCACGGCCGCAACGGGGCTCGACCCGGTGCAGCGCAGGAGCGCCAGCGTTCCCCAGAAGTTGAGGCGCTGCCGCATCTCGTCCCCGGCGCCTGTCGCCACGACTTCGGCGCAATAATCGAGGACGTTGTTGAAGAAGGCTTCCCAGGCTCCGGTGAGCTGGTAGGTGAGTTCCCTGGTTTCGCGGCGTGGGAAGATGTCGCCATCGTGCCACTCGGCTATGTCGGGGCGTCGTCTCTGGACGAAGTGCCTCGCCAGTCGGTCGCGAAGACGTTCGCGCGCCGTACCCGTGACCTCCCCCAGGCCCTCGAAGTCCGGTGAGAGCAGGCCGAGCAGCCGGTAGAAGGCGGCGTCATCGCCGCTATGCGGAGTCGCCGTGAGCAGGACGAGGTGCCGCGATGCGGTGCCGGCCAAGCCCTTGAGCAGCTCGTGTCGCTGATGCCGGCCCCGGCTGGCGGAGGCGCACGTGTGGGCCTCGTCAACGATCACGAAGTCGGGACACGCCTGGAGGAAGTGGTCTCGTCTCTCGCTGGTCTTCACGTAGTCGAGACTGACGACCGTGTGCGGGTACTCCGAGAAAATGCTTGCGCCCGGCGGAATGCCCCGCTCCAAGCGTCGCGTGCTCCGGGCGGTGACGGCTGCGGCGCGGATATGGAAGCGAACCTCCAGCTCGGTGACCCACTGGTCCACGAGGTGCGGCGGGCAGAGGACGACGGTGCGATCGATGTCGCCGCGGTCGAGAAGCTCGCGAGCGATGAGCAGAGCCTCGATCGTCTTCCCGACCCCGACGTCGTCGGCGATGAGCAGGCGCACCGGATCGAGCTTGAGCGCCATCAGCAGCGGCACGAGCTGGTAGGCGCGCGGCTCAACCGAGATCTGTCCAAAGCTCCGAAACGGTCCGGCACCCCGTCGCAGCGAGAGCAGCAAGGCGTCGCGGAGCAGCAGGGCCGAGTCGTGCCCGCCGAGTTGATCCGAACTCGGCAAGGGGAACCGGGCCTCGTGAACCGGCTCGACCTCGAGAGGCAGGTGGATCAGCGTCCGGTCCTCATCCGTTCCCGTGACAGGACGGACCCGCAAGGTCTCCGCCGAGCTTCCGGTGAGGACGACCCACTCCCGCCCGCGCGCGCTGACGAGGCTTCCTGGCGTGTAGACGAGGTCGGTCACGACGCTTGCCCCAAGGCCGAAGCCAGCCGCGCGAAGGCAGCACGCCAGCCTGCGGGCTCCTCGAACTGGACGACTTCGAAGCCGAGATCCTCCATCGGCTCCAGGGCCGGACGGTCGGCCTGGTCGATGATCGCCGCAACGTAATGCCTGCGCCAGACGCAGCGCACGGACCGGTCGCCCGCCGTGAGCGGCTTCGGATCCGGAGCTGGAATTCCGCGCCGCGTTGCTTCGGCGAGCCACCGGTCCTCGACCGACACGGTGAGGACCGGCTTCGACAGGGTGGCGGTTGCACTGATACTACCACCGAGCGCGTTCTCGACAGGGCTCACCTCCAACGGCGGGAGCGTGCGAGCGCGCGCCAGGCGCAGCAGCATCGCGCGAGCGTCCTCGTCGCGGCGATCGAGACATTCGTGGTCGGGCTGGTTGTAGTACGACATCAGGCACCGGTAGCAGGCGGCCACGCAGGTCGTTCCCTGGTCTGAAAGGCCCGATGTGGACTCTGGCAAAGGCTCCTCGCCGACAGCGAGATGCATGATCCGCAGCGCCCTGCGTGCGACGGTGGCGAGGTCCTTCTCCTGGCTCACGAGCCGCGTGAGCACGCCGGCTCCGCCTTCGGTGGCCTCGTAGAGCAGGAAGCCGTTACGGACGTCACGCGTCGGCATCGGTTCGGCGAGCATCTCGCCTTCCTCGAGTTGGAACACCGCCTCGAGGCCGCGCAGGATCGCATGCTGCACCGTGGCCATGGTGATTTCCGAAAGAGTGTCGCCGACGGGCTGAAAGAGAAGCGCGTTTCTGCGGTCCTGAACGCTGGGGACGATCCACTGCCGAGGCGACGCCGTAGGATCGAGTGCGCTCTCGTCCGCGTCGTCCTCGTTCCTGGCCCAGTACCCGGATACCGGGTCGATGCGGAAGCCGAGGACTTTCTTGTCGGCTCTTCGACGCAGGCCCTTGTTGAGACGCGTGATCGTCGCCCCGGCGCCGTACGCCATGCTCGCGATCGCGCCCTCCTCGTCGCAGGCCGACGCGCGCTGCACGTCGATCTCCTGGTCGCGGATCGCCCACTCGAACGTCGTTTGCAGGTCGAAACCCTGGCGCTGGCGCTCTTCGTCGTTCGCGGTGATCTGCTCGGCCGGCATGGTCGCAACGTTTTCGATCCGGTACGTGTTGCCCACGACCTCGGCGCTGCCGAGGGACGTTCCGCAGGAGTGGCAGATCGACAGATCATCTCCGAAGTGTCCTGCCCCGCAGCTCGCGCAGATGCGCACGGCCCTCGTGGGCAGTTGCGCGTCAGGCGTCGCGGAATCCCGGTGACCGAGCGACAGGAGGGCTCGCACGACCCGGTGGGCGCGCCCCTCGTGGTAGACGAGGCTGCGAGGGCCGAACTCGGCAAGCGCGAGGAAGCGCGGACGCTGCAGGTACGTCTGCCGTCCACCACCATCCCTACTCGCCGGGATGTAGGCGAGGAGGGGGAGCCTGGGGAAGTTGTACCCGGGCAGGAAGCCCTCGGTGGCGAGGTACCGGTACGTGTAGAAGTCGCTCGAGAGCGCGTTCGTCCCACGCTGGAGCAGGTTGAGCTGGTCCAGCGCCTGCGCGTGCCGGGTCTGCGCCGCGCGCTTCTCCTGGTAGGGGGTGGAGTAGTCGTCCATGGTCCTGCGCGCAGCGTCGCGCTGCTCCTCGGCGGCTGCAAAAAGGTCTCGCCAGCGATGGAACGCCTCGTCGAAGCGCTCCGCGGCCGACGCCACGATGGCATCCGAATAGGCATCCCGGCCCGTGTACCAGGGTGCGATCTCGGACGTGAGATCGTCTGCCACCAGGTCCAGGACGCGCCGGATCCGTTCGCCTGCGCCGTCAGCGATGCGCCTCTCCTCCAGCGCCGCCTTGAGGTCGGGCTTGAGAGGACGGCCGACTTCATTGAGGGTGAGCAGCTCCGCGATACAGGGGTCAAGCGGCTGGTCGACGCACGAGAGCCAGACCGCCTGGAGATGGCTGTCGATCAGGTCCCGGTTCGCGAGTTCGAGCACGGGCGCACGTACCTCTCCGTGGACCATCTCCCTGGGATCGTGGAAGAAGTGCTGGTCGTGCGGGCTCTGCGAAGAAGCGTAGGTGATGACCAGGGCAGCCTGTCCGTTGCGGCCCGCGCGGCCGCCGCGCTGGGCGTAGTTCGCCGGCGTGGGCGGAACGTTGCGCATGTGGACGGCGTTGAGCAATGCGATGTCGACGCCGAGCTCCATCGTAGGGGAACAAAAAAGGACCGGCAGGAACCGATTGGTTTCGCCGGCCTCTCGGAGTCGCTGCTCGTCCTCCCCAAGCTCCTCGCGTTCCCGCTCACCGAAGCGAAAGCGCTTCTCCCGGATCTCCCGGTTGTCGGGATCGACCTGGGCGGTGTGCTCGCGCGCCTCGAACCCGAACAGCGGATGCATCGGCGCGCGTAGCATCGTCGCGAGGTTCTCGTAGAGGTCGCGGAAGAACGCGTTCTGCTTGGAATCGCTGCCGTCCGTCGGCGCGTCGCCCAATTGGAAGACGACGCACGCGTCGTTGAGGCGCCACCCGGGCTGGTCGAACGGAGTGCTCTCCTCCGACACCAGGCCGTGCGTCGCGCCCGCACGGAGGAGGTCCTCGACGAGTTGGTCGAACTCCTTGGATTTCAGATCGCGGATGGACGCGTCGCCGCCCCAGAGCGCCGTCGAGCGCAGCGTCCGCCCGAGACCACTTCGTGAGCCGCCGCGCACGATCAGATCCGTGTCGCGGAGGCTGCTTGCCCGCCGAGTGGGCGCGACGATCATCAGCCACCGCGCACCTCTCGGCTTCTCGTCACTGCCGAGTCCCCAGGGTGACCGGATGCGGCTGTGCGACTTCGCGACCAACTGCTCCAGGACCGCGGCGTCGAGAACCTGGTTGCGGATCGCCATCCACTTCCGCATGTGGTCGAGCAGCTCACGATATACCTCTTTCCGGACAGCGCCGCTGGCCTGCTGCAGCAAGCGGTGCGAGTCGGCGAACAACTCGTCGTCCGCGGCGAGGTCGTCGAGCCCGAGGTACTCCACCTGGACCATCTCGAGCTGCTCGAGGTTCGGGTTGGTGTAGCGCCAGCCGCGTCGTTGATCGAACCACACGCGGTAGGCGAGCACCTGCCGGAGCGTGCCCTCCGCCTCCTGCAAGTTGAAGCCGCGCAGCGAGGGCTCCAGTAGCCACTCGGCGCGGATCTGCGCATCCGATCGGTCGAAGCCAAGCGTGCGCTGCACGGCGACGCCCAACCCGTCGCTCCGGAGCCCGTTCGAGCCTGCATCCTGCAGCGCACCAAGGAAGCCCGCACGAACGAGGCTCACGAAGAGAAAGTCGTTGAAATGGCCGGCCTGGAGCGCGGCGTCCTGACGGTTGTCGGTGAAGCCGAGAAGCTTCCGTGTGTAGCGGTCCATCGCCGACTCGGTGCCGTGCATCCAGCGCAGTGTGCCGGCGACGAGTACGGTGGTTGCCGAGCTGCGGCCCTCCGCCGAGAGAGAGGCGAGACGTGTGCGATCGCGCGCCGCACCACCCTGGGTGTGCCCGCAGCGGAGACAGAGTCGGAACTTGCCGGGCAGGAACCACACCGTCGTGCCCGAACCGACTTGCCCGTCCGGGGCGACCCTGAAGTGCCGCGCACGCGCTTCGCGGTAGTACTTCTTGAGCCGCGGGCGGGCGCTGGCGTCGAACTCGAGCCAGGTCTCGGGGTAGTCCTCGTCACGGTCGTCGAAGCTGAAGTCGGGATCGTTGGGCAGATGCGGCGTCAGGAAACCGAACTCCCCTTCGGGCCGCGCCTCGTGCGCATCTACTTCGGCGTCGTCCTGCTTGGTCGGAGGCGCGTCGTCGATGTCGCGCGCGAGGAAGACCGAACCGTCCTCCTGTTGCACCAACCGCACCGGGTGATATTCGTGCCCACATTCCCGACAGAAGTGAACGGCGTAAAGTCGCTTGTCCGCGTGGCCGGGAAGGAACTGCTGACCATCAACCGTCACTTTGCGAGTGCCGGGCGGCTCCATCGTCATATAGGCGTGGCCGGCACCCGAGATGAACTGGTGGAGCTTGAACGAGTAGAAGCTGTCCTTGCTTGCGCCAGAGTTCGAGGTCCGTACCCGCTCGGGGACGCTCGACACGAGAAGAAGATCTCGCAGCGCTTTGCCGCATGCGGCGCCAGGTCGACCGGATTCCGCCGAGAGCCTGTCCACCGCATCGGTCACCGTCATGGGCTTCGCTCGGACCCAGCGCTGGTCGACCTCGGAGAACGAGATACCAAGCCGCGTCTCCACCCACACCGCAAGCGGGTGCTCCCGAAGCGCCGCGTCGGAGATGTCCGGCAGTACGCCGTCATCGATGGCCGTGCCAAGGTCGGGCCTCACCGAATCGGCGGTCGCGGTTGAATCGGTAATGCGCTCGAGCGTTTCGGCGATGATGTTGCTTTCGGCGATGGGGACCCCGAAGAGCTTCGAAGCCACGCCGGCGACCACGCGGCTCTTGTCCTCCAGCGATCCTTCGCTCGCCATCGTGGCCGAGGTGCCGATGCACAGAAGCTTTTTGGGCTGGAGGCGCTCACGGACACGGCGCACCAGCAGCGCCACGTCGGCACCCTGGCGGCCGCGGTACGTGTGGAGTTCGTCCAGGACGAGGAAGCCAAGGCCCGCGCAGTTTCCGATGACCCGGCGGTCGACCTCCTCCTGCCGCGTCATCAGGAGCTCGAGCATCATGAAGTTGGTGAGGAGAATGTCCGGGGGCTCGTCTGCAACACGCCTCCGCTCGTCCCTGTCCTCCTGCCCCGTGTAGCGGGCGAACGTGATCGGCCGATCTCCAGGCACCGGATCGATGAACTTGCTCAGCTCCTCCATCTGCGAGTTCGCGAGCGCGTTCATCGGGTAGACAACGATGGCGTGGGTGCGCCGCTGCGCGTTCGCCCGCCGTGCGGCAAGCACATGGCTGACGATGGGGATAAAGAAACAGAGCGACTTCCCGGACCCCGTGCCGGTCGTCACCACGAAGCTCTCCCCCTCTGCGGCGAGAGCGACGGCCTGCTCCTGGTGCTTGTAGAGCGACAGCGGCTGACCGTCCGCCCGGAAGATGTCGGCGCAGCCAGGGTGGAGGACGCCGTTCGAAACCAAGGTGCCAACGTCGGTCGAGCGCTTGTAGCTCGGGTTGATCTGGATGAGCGGCTCAGGCCAATAGCGATCCTCGGCGTAGATGGCCTCAACCTGCTCGCTGATGTCCGGAGCGTGGATCGTCGTGAACGACGTGGCGAAGTGCTTGTATTCGCCCACGACGCTGTCGCGGAGGGCAAAGACATCCAGCGAAGATGCGCTGTCGACCCTCGCACCGTCCGAGCTCGGCCTAGGTGAATTCATGGGCAGGATAAACGGGATTTTGACTGGTTTTGGAAAGGAAGCAAGCGGTCAGGCGAAAGTATGCGTTGTTCGAACTGAAGAGGAATTAAGGCGTGGAAGCCATACCCAATCGGGAAAGAAGGTTCTTTTGAAGGGCTTTCGAAGGAGCCCATTCATCCACCGTGCGATTTTCCTCAAGGAGACATCGACTCATTCCATCCGGTCGAGCTCTTTTAAAATTGCGGCGGCGGTGGATATGACCTCGTTCCAAAGCCTGCGCCCCAACTCCGCACTCGCATGGCCCGCGTCACCGATGACACCTGTGTCTGAATATTTGGTGAAATCGAGATCGTGAGCGGCCCGAAGGGATCCTGTCGAGTTGGACCGTGTCCGGGCGGCGATGCAGGGCGATTGAGGTCGTGAAACTATCGGCGTGCCCACCTGGTACATTTGGATCAGCTACCCGGCACCAAATCTCATGGTACGGAAGGGGCGGAAGGCAGGCCATGGATTGAGGACCAAATTTAGCGTTGAACCTATCCGTTGCCTTCTGAAGTCGATGTTCTCCGCACCCGCGCCAGATAAGAATCTTTCGGAAACCTTGCTCTGCGAGCGATCCTAGAACGAAATAGACACACTCTTCATGCACCGAGTGGGGAATGTCGACATATCCTGATCCGAAGCCCCGGTGCTCGGGCGTCGGGCCAAATGGAAGGGCCGGCAGAACCAGAGCACGCAGGTCATGAATGTGTGCCGCGTACTGTGCAGCCTCCAATGCAACCGATTCGGCAAACCAAGTGTCGAAATCCACCGGCAAATGCGGACCCTGTTGTTCCGTACATCCAGTGGGTAAAATCGCCAAACACCCAGCCTCTATAAGAGACTTGATCTCTATATACGTATAATCAACGAATTTAACCGACTTCATCTTGGTTCGGCCGAATTCCGGCAAACTGGAATATGGGGTGCTTCACGCCTCAATGGGGGTCAGATGGAATACACGAGACATCCGAGCCGCGTGCTCCAGGTCACCCTTCCTTAGAGCCTCACGAACATCATCCAGCTTTTCAGCGTCCCTGACGGAAAGGTAGGGCGGCCAGCCGGCGTCCCCATCGATCAGCTCCACCTCCACCTCCGCAGCATATTCCCCTGCGCGAACCAGTTTCGTAGTGTTCGTCATGTTCCTCTCCCGATGAAACCATCATCCCAATCCTGTCTGTTGGGGCGATAGGCCGTCACTATGACGGGGGGTGCCCGCGATTTAAGCGAGTCTCTGAAATTTCGGCGATAGAAGAAAAATCTATTAATTGAATAATCAGCTCGCTGCGTGCAATTCCTCTCGTAAAACTCGACGCAGGGTATCCTCGTCAACAGGAGGCTTCCTCTTTCCAAGGTAATCTCTCAATGCCTCGTTGATCATGGTTTGATAACCTGTCCCCGCCTCATCTGAAAATGAACGAAAGGCATCCAGGATGTCGTTATCTACATACATGGTAATTCGCGTTTTCCCCCTTTGCGGGACTACCGCCCCTCGTCTCCCACGGCTGAAATCATATTCCTGTTTCACAAATCTTCCTTTCTCCCATGTCCACCGTCTGAATATATGCATATTATGCATATATTACCAACTGGCCGGATAGCGGGGGTAGGCACCTACGAAATCACCTGCCCGAAAGCCGTCCCCCTACGTGCTCCACGAAATCCCCGAACTCACAGGTCCCCCGGTACTGCGCGAGCTCGAACCGCTGCTCCTGCTTCAGCGTCTCCGCCCGCCGCTCGTTGAGCGTGACCTCGTGCGTGATGAATTGCCCCCACCAACCCAATCCCCGCATGCGGCCGGGACTCGCCGCAACGAATGAATCGCGGTAGCTCGCCGGAAACAGCTCGGTGTAGGCAGCGTAGTTGTTCAGCCACGAGCTCGTGCCGATGCGCCTGATCCACGGGGCGTCCCCCGCCGCGTCTTCGAGCAGCTGCTGCATCCAGGCGAACTTTCTTCGCCTGTCCGCGAAAGGGGAATCGGGTGCCGTGTTGTTACCGATGTGTATCTCCGCTCTGTCCCTGTCCGGGTCCCCCGCGGTGTAGCGAAAGCAGCCGAACCAGTTCATCCCCGCGTCCCTGGCGATGAGCTCCTCGAGAAGACTCTCCGCGTTGGCATCCTCGTACTGCTCTTCGCGCTCGTACATCGGAACGAGGAAGTCCATGGCGGCACCGGTAAACGCCGCCGCATCGCCGCGCCGTTCGAACGAGCTGAAGATGGCGGCCAGGCCTTCGCAGAGCTCCTGCCAAAGCTCGTTCTCTTCCGAGACCGGGTGCTGCGCCATCGACCGGCTTTTCCAGGGAAGGTATCGCCAGATCATGGTGCGCTCGTACAGGCACTCTTCGAAGCTCCAGCCGCCTTTGCGCGCCGTCTGGAACGAGTGCCAGAGGCAGAGGTCGGTCATCTCTCTCTTGAGCGCGCGCAGCCGTCTCTTTATATCATCGCCGGGATGGAAGGACCAGTGGTGGATGTTCATGGCGCGAAGGTAGCTTCGATGCCGCGGACCCGACAGAATCGAAGACATGAGGAGGTCCACCTCACATCGCATACAGCCCGAGACGGCTGCACGCCGAGGAGTTGAAGAGAGATGATCGTATTGAACGGAGGACCCGGAATCGAGATAAGCGAAGCAGTGCTGTTCCCCTACGACGACCGCACGATACCGTTCCGGTACCGGCTGCAGACCGGGCTCGTCGAGGGGGTGAACCCCTACAAGGGCCACCTCGTCGCCATGAAGCGGGGCGGCCCGGGGACGCCGGACAGCCGCGTGGTCAAGTACTACGGGGCCATCTGCCAGGTCGAGGACGAGCTGCGGCTCTGGTACCTCGGCCACGGGGATATCGACGGCGAGCCGACGCCGGCGCAGGTCTGCTACGCCGTCAGCACCGACGGCGTCGACTGGGAGAAGCCCGAGCTGGGGCTCGTCGAGTTCAACGGCTCGAAGCGGAACAACCTCCTCCCCTTCGAAGCGCCGGGAACTCCGGCCTCCTGCTCGGTGCTCTACGACCCGGAGGACCCCGATCCGGCGCGCCGCTTCAAGATGGTGACCGAGGACAACCCCTACTACATCACCGCCTCGTACAGCCATGACGGCATCCACTGGAAGGAGGGGCCGAACAACCCGATCCTCAAGCACAACGCGGTCGAGCCGACCGGGCTGATCCGGTTCAACGGCTGCTACCTCCTCAACGGGCAGGGGGGCAACGTCGGCACCAAGAGAGCCCTGGTCACCTTCGTCTCCTGGGACTTCGACAACTGGAGCGACGCCGTGGTCCTGGGGCTGCGCCGCGACCGGCACCCCTACCGGCAGATCGCCGGCTGCCACGCCGGCGAGCAGGTGCACCTCGGAGCCGGCCTCTGGGACCGGGGCAACGTCCTCATCGGGGTTTACGGCATGTGGCACGGCGAGTCAAACGACCGCCGTTTCACCAGCATGGACCTCGGGTTCCTCGTCAGCAACGACGCCCTTCACTTCACCGAGCCGATCCCGGATTTCAAGTTCATCGCCGCGTACGAGATCGAAAAGGAGGGGACCACCTTCCCCACCCTCGAGCAGGGCCAGGGGTTCGCCAACGTCGGCGACGAGTCCCTCGTCTGGTACTCGAACTGGCGGGGCGGCGACCTGCACGTGGCGCGCTTCCCGCGCGACCGCCTCGGCTATTTCGAGGTCGTGCCCGACCCCAGGCCCAACCTGCTGCCGAGCGAGGACACCCACCAGCTCTACTGGCGGGAGCACATCGGCGACATGGTGCCGGAGTACGCCGAGCCCCACTGCATCTCCTGTCCCATCGATCTCAAGGGCTCACCGGCGTCGGTGTACATCAACGCCCAGGGGCTGGCGCCGCAGAACCGGCTCACCGTGGAACTGCTGGACGAGCGCATGCGGCCGCTTCCCGGGTACGGCAGGGCCGACTGCATTCCCGTTGCCGAGGAAGGGCTGCGGACACCGGTCGCCTGGAAGGAAAAACGGACCCTGGAGGGGATCGACTCCCCCGTGCGGCTGCGGATCAACTGGGAGTGCGAGCGTCCCGGGGACGTGTTCCTGTACGCGGCGTACGTGGCGAATGACGGCTGAGATCGAAAGGCGGATTCATCAGTATCTATCCTTGTCGCAATAGCCATCCTGTATCTTTCTGATGAAATTCGCCTCGCCCCTTTCGGAAAGCCCCTGATGAAACGGTTACTCGCCCTCGTTTTCTTGCCGGCAACCCTGGCGCAAGCTGACGACGAAATCACCATTGAGTTGCCGGGGGGAGTGCCGCTGGAGATGGTGTGGATCGAGCCGGGCAACTTCACCATGGGATCGCCGGAGTACGACGGTACGAGAGAGGTGACGATCTCTCATGGCTTCACCCAGGACCTGACTACCCTGGATATCGACAGATTGAGACTGTGGTCGCGTCTCCCGAGATGAAATCCGCCTACCCAGTTACCAGCCGCCTTTCGCCCAACTTCCCCAACCCTTTCAACGCCAGCACTCAGATTGCCTACCACCTGGCCACCCCCGGCCCGGTGCGGCTGAGAATCTACAATACCTTGGGCCAACCAGTGCGCACTTTGTGAACGCAAACTCGCCATGTATCTTTTCAGACACGTAAAATTCGTGAACGCGGGGAGCTGAATATGAAAGATCCTTCTGTAGAAAAAGAAATTCTCGATGAGATCCATAAATTGGAAGATGGCCAACAAGCGGAGGTGCTGGAATTCGTTCGTTCGTTAGCAAAATCCGAGATGAAAGGCGTCCCTGGCAAGACTCTGCTGCCCTTTGCAGGAACAATAGATAGAGAAGACTTGGACAAGATGGCTGAAGCGATCCAAGCCGACTGCGAAAGCGTAGATCTCCATGAATGGTAGATACCTACTGGATACCAATATCATCATCGCTCTCTTTGCTCAAGAAGGAATAATTCAGCAACGTCTGGGCTAAACCGTTGAAGTTTTCTCGTCCAGTATTGTACTTGGCGAACTGTATTATGGCGCTGAGCGATCCATTCGCGTGAATGAAAACATTCAGCGCATAAATGAATTCGCCTCCACAACGGTGGTCATTGGCTGCAATCAGGAAACGGCTCGACAGTATGGTCGGATAAAGAACGCGCTTCGGGCAAAGGGTCGTCCCATACCGGAGAATGATATATGGATAGCAGCTCAGGCTCTACAGCATCAGCTGACTTTGGTCGCACGAGACGATCACTTTCAAGAAATTGACGCGATTTCTCTTGAACGATGGGAACGCAACTAATCTGACCGTGGGACGCCCGCGACCAGCGGGGGTCCTCGATTCCGAGCGGCTTTGCTTCGCGCTTCCCGCGCGACCGCCTCGGCTATTTCGAGGTCGTGCCCGACCCCAGGCCGAACCTGCTGCCGAGCGAGGACACCCACCAGCTCTACTGGCGGGAGCACATCGGCGACATGGTGCCGGAGTACGCCGAACCCCACTGCATCTCCTGCCCCATCGATCTCAGGGGGGCTTCCCCTTCGGTGTATATCAACGCCCAGGGGGTTTCTCCGCAGAACCGGCTCACCGTCGAGCTGCTGGACGAGCGCATGCAGCCGCTTCCCGGGTTCGGCAGGGCCGATTGCCTTCCCGTGGTCGACGGGCTGCGGACGCCGGTCGCCCGGAAGGAAAAGCGGACCCTGGAGGGGATCGACTCTCTCGTGCGGGTGCGGATCAACTGGGAGGGGGAGCGTCCGGGGGACGTGTTCCTGTACGCGGCCTACGTGGCGAATGACGGCTGAGATCGAAACGCGGAGGATCGGGAAAACCGGGCTGACGGCCCGGGCCGTCGGGGTCGGCTGGGCGGCGATCACCGGTCTGCCGGACAGGGAGTCGACGGCGACGATCCGGCGGGCGATCGAGGTCGGGTTCGACTTCCACGACACCTCCTCGATGTACGCCGACAGCGAGCGCCGCGTGGGCCTCGCCCTGGAGGGGGGCTGGCGCGAGAAGGTGATTCTGCAGACCAAGGCCGGGTACCACCGCGGCATCGGCGGGTACGACTACTCCGGTCCCGCCATCCGCTCCTCGGTCGAGAACAGCCTGCGGATGCTGAAGACCGACTACCTCGACTCGGTGCTCGTCCACGACCCGGAGGATATCGAGGCGGCCCTCGGTCCCGGCCGCGCCTTCGAGGTGCTCCACCGCATGAAGGAGGAGGGTGCGATCGGGCATGTCGGGCTCGGTGTGCGCGGGATCCGCCAGCACCTGCGCGCCATGGAGGCGGGGGTCACCGAGATCCACCTCACCCACATGGACTACACCCTCCTCGACCAGGAAGCCGGGCCGCTGCTGTTTCCGGCGCTGAAGAAGCAGGGGGTCGGCGTCCTCATCGCCAGCCCGTTAAAGCGCGTGCTCGCCGGGCCGGAGCCGGACCGCGCCGAGGCGCCGGAGGCGCACGCCATGTGGTCCTGGTGCCGCGACCGGGGCGCCAACCTCCGCGACCTCGCCCTTCGGTTATGCCTGCGGGCGCCGATCGAGGCCATCGTCCTCACCGGTCCGGCGAGCGTGAGGCAGGTCGAAGAGAACTGGGCCTCTGCCCATGCCGAGGTGCCCCCCGACCTCTGGGCGGAGTTCAAGGCGGAGTTCGGGGTGGTGGAGTACGACGGGTCGTAGTACTTGCGGGCGGCCCCTCATCTTCCAGATGACCGCGCCGGTGTACGCGCCGAGGACCACATCCCGGGGGGCGTGGGAAGTGGGCTCACATAGACCCAATTCCCTCACCCTGAGATGCGTCGTGACCGGGCGATTACAAAAAAACCAGGATCAATCTATTGAGATCTTTGTGCCCTGTGTACCAAGGCTTGTTGGCCTTCCCCAGGCCACTTGCTTTCGCTCTTCCAGGATTTGCCCCGTGACTACATACAGGTCGTCTTTTGAACTGCCCCGGAGAACACATACGACTGTATTGCCCCGGATAGTCACTGACGGGTTTCGGCCGCTGAAAGAAGTTTTCTCAGACTCTCCCCAGGTAACGGTCAGTGATTCCTTATCTACACGGCCGACCCGGCAAAATATATCAGTCTTTTTCTCGTCGTCGGTGTAGACCAATACTGCAATCCCCCCACCGTCGTACCCGACATCCAGTGAAGATGCCTTGGCGATTCTCGAGGCCACACCCCAGTCCAGATTGCCGTTTGAAATCGAACCGACGCGACCGAACATCGCCCCTTTTTCGGGGTCCTTTCGCACTTCGATTATGTTCTCGCCCCACGCCGTTCCATAAACAAAAACGGCCGCGTAAAGAACATGGAAAGCCTTATTTGCCATCTGATTCCCTCGCTTGGTTAAGGGTTAAGGATTCCTTCGCTTTAGTTTTTACAATACGATTAATCAAGAAAGTGACCGTAACCATAGGGCTGGTCAAACCCCGACCTGACCCCTCAGTCAGCGACCACCGCGGGAATCCCCGACTCCCGGACCCGCTCGTTGAACCCCTCCAACTCGGTTTCCACGAAGCGGTCGAGGCGGCCCCGGATCTCATCGAGCTGCGCCGACTGATCGGCGAACAGCTCCCGCGCCTGCCGCGGCGGCGCCGCGTCGGCGATGCCGACGACGCTGGCCACGGTGACGAGCTTGGAGATCAGCTTGCGCGGCAGACGCAGGATGTCGGCCGGCGATTCGTCACCGATCTGCACGAGCAGCGCTTCGATCTCCGTCAACTCGTCGCACAGCTTACCGGCGCTCGCGGCTATCTCCCCGGCCCCGCCCTCCTCCGCCCTTGCCTTCCATTCCAGCAACTGCCGCTGGATTCTGCGGATGCGGTCGACGGCCTGGTTCCCCTGCTCGACGCGGTCGCGGACCGCCGTCCCGAGCTCGAACTGCGCCTCGAAGTCGGCCTGGGTCGCCGACACGCGCGGGTCCTTGACGACCTCGAACGACTGCTCGAAGGTCGCCTCCCCCACTTTGAGCTGCACCTGGTACCTGCCCGGGGGCGCCACCGGCCCCTGGCCCTTCCCCGGCGGGGCGACCAGGCCCTTGGGATCACCGCGGACCGGGCTCTCTTCGGAGATCTTCTCCGCACCCGGATAGCGCAGGTCCCAGACGAAGCGGTTCAGGGCGGCCTCCGCGGGAGCATGGAGTTTCCCCTTTTCCTTCTCCCCTTCCCCGTCATCGGCGTCGGAGCCGCGGCTCAGGAAGCTGCGCACCACCTCTCCCCCTGAGTCGCTGATGATCAGCTCGAGCGGCTCCTCGGGTTCGGCAGCCAGCGAGTAGTAGATGATCGCCCCTTTCGGCGGGTTCTCCCCGGCGTCGAGCCATTTCCGCCCGACCTCGCCGTTGGCGTCCGTGGTCACGTAGTACCCGGCGTTGGCTCCCAACCCCATCATGTAGTTCTTGGCGCTCTCGTTGTCGCTGCGGAACATCGCCGCGGACCAGTGCAGGGTGTGGCGGATGGTCGGGCGCGGCTGGTACAGGGCGTCGGCATCCGCCGCGGCCCCGGCGGCGAGGGCGCGCAGCGGTGTCAGGTCGTCGAGGATCCAGAAGGAGCGGCCGTGCGTGCCGGCGACGAGGTCGTCGCGGACGATGGCGATGTCGTAGACCGGAACCACCGGCAGGTTGTTGCGCAGGGAGAGCCAGGTGCCGCCGTCGTCGGGCGACCAGACGATCCCGGTCTCGGTGCCGGCGTAGAGGAGTCCTGCCTGCTTCGGGTCCTCTCTGATAACGCGGCTGATCTCCCCTTCCGGGAAGGTTCCTGCCAGGGCGCGCCAAGTCTCGCCGTAATCCTCGGTCTTGTACAGGTAGGCTCCGAAGTCGTCGAGCTTGTAGCGCGTCGCCGCCACGTACGCGGTGCCGGCCTCGTGGTGGGAGGCCTCGATGTTGGCCACCATCGTCCTCGGCTCGAGTTCAGGTGGGGTTACCTCCTTCCACTCGCCGCCGTTGTCGCGGCTGACGTGAACGAGCCCGTCGTCGCTTCCGGCCCACAACACCCCGGCCTCGAGCGGCGATTCCGCGAAGGCGTAGATGGTGCCGTATTGCTCGGCGCCGCTGGCGTCCTTGGTGAGCGGCCCCCCCGCCGCCAGCAGGGTCTCCGGCTCGCCGCGCGTCAGGTCCGGGCTGATCGCCTCCCAGCTCGAGCCCTCGTCCCGGGTGCGGAAGAGGATGTTGCCCGCGGCGTAGAGCACGTCCTCCTCGTGCTTGGAGAAGGCGATCGGGAAGGTCCAGTTGAAGCGGTACTTGAGGTCGGCGGTGTCGCTGCCGATCGACTCTTCCGGCCACACGTTGACGAGGCGGATCTGCCGGGTGTGGTGGTCGTAGCGCTGCAGCGCCCCGTTGCCCCCCGGCGAACTGCCGACGGCGCCGATGTAGACGATGCCGTGGTCCTTCGGGTCGACGGCGATGTCGCCGCTCTCCCCGGTGCCGACCGGGTAGCAGTGCTGCCAGGAGATGCCGCCGAACTCGGTGGCGCTCGGCACGCTGATGCTGGAGTTGTCCTGCTGCGTGGCGCAGACCCGGTAGGGGAACTGGCTGTCGACGCTGATGCGGTAGAACTGGGAGGTCGGCTGGTTGTAGATCGTCGACCAGGACTCGCCGCCGTTGAGGGAGACGCAGGCGCCGCCGTCGTTTCCCTGGGCCATCCGCCGCGGGTTGCGGGGGTCGATCCACAGGTCGTGGTTGTCGCCGTGCGGGGTCGAGACCTCGCTGAAGCTCGCCCCGCCGTCCGTCGACTTCCACATCTTGAGGTTGAGGATGTAGAGGGTGTCGGCGTCCTGCGGGTCGGCGAAGACGTGGCAGTAGTAGAACGGGCGGTGGACGAGGTCGCGGTTGCCCGACACCAGGTCCCAGTTCTCGCCGCCGTCCTCCGACCGGTACAGCCCCGGTTTCTCCGCCTCGACGATGGCCCACACCCTTTGCGGGCGGGCCGGGGAAACGGCGACGCCGATCTTCCCCTTGATGCCCTTGGGAAGTCCCGGTCTGTCCGCGAGGTCCTCCCAGGTGTCGCCGCCGTCCCTCGTCCTGTGCAGGCCGCTGCCGGGGCCGCCGCTCGACATGTTCCAGAAGTTGCGGTACGCCTCCCAGATCGAGGCGTAGATGATGCGCGGGTTGTTCGGATCCATTGACAGGTCGACCGCCCCGGCCCTGTCGCTCTCGAACAGGATCCGCTCCCAATCTGCACCGCCGTTGCGCGAGCGGTACACCCCGCGCTGGTCGTTGGGGCCGAACAGGTGGCCGAAGGCGGCGGCGTACACGAGGTCGGGATCGCCCGGATGGACGCGGATCTTGCCGATGTGGCGGGTATCCTCGAGGCCCGCGTGGCTCCAGGTGCGGCCTCCGTCCGAGCTGCGGTACACCCCGTCCCCCCAGGAGATGTCGAGGCGGGTCGCCGTCTCCCCCATGCCGGCGTAGAGGACGTTGGGGTCGGATTCCGAGATCGCCAGGGCCCCGACCGGGGCGCTGTTGAAGTACCCGTCGGAGACGTTCTGCCAGTAGGTGCCGGCATCCTCGGTCTTCCACACCCCGCCGGCGCAGGCGCCGAAGTAGAAGACCGGGGTCTCGGTCGGATGGCCGGCCACGGCGACGACGCGGCCTCCCCGCGGCGGGCCTATGCATCGGTACTTCAGGGCTTCGAAAGCTTTCGGGTCCATCGTTTCACCTTCTGTCGTCTGTGGGTTTTGAGAGGCGGTGAGGGTATGGCGCCGTTCGCGGTTCGGCAACCTGCCGGCGGCAACTACTCCGCCAACGGCAGCAGCATGCCGTCCTCGCCGCCGATCACCTCGGCGGCCCCCCTGAAAAACTCCCGTCCAACCAGTGCCGCGGCGACCGCGTCGAGCTCGTGTCCGCTCATCGAAGCGCGCAGCCCCCTGGCTCCCAGCCGCGCCAGGCCCCTGCGCAGCCCGTCGCGGTCGTGCTGTTGCCGGGGCAGTCCCCAGGTATCGATGGCGCCGCCGGGGTAGCACTCCACCGGCACCAGGCCGGCAGCCTCGATCTCGGACTTCAGCCCGAGCCCGCGCTCGGTCAGCATGCGCATCGGCCCCAGGGTTATCGGGAAGAAGCGGATTCCCCGCCGCCGCAGCTCGCGGTCGCACGGCCGGAAGTGTTCCCCGTTGCGATCGCCGATCTCACGCCGGCCCGGCGGCAGGCTGAGCGGCGCGTCGATGGGCACGAGGTCCGGGTCCGCGGCGCCGATCAGTTCCAGAATTTCGGCGTCGCCGAAGGCGTGCCGCGTGCAGGCGCGGTCCCCGGTCAGGATGCAGATGCCGGTCGGTCTGGCGGGGGAACCGGCAAGGTCGATGGCGGCGACGACCAGCGGCCTCATCGGCGAACCTGTATTCATCCTGGCAATCCGCGGCGCAGCCGGGATACCCGGCTTTCCGCCCGAATCGACTTGTTTACGCCGCGTCGAGTTCCGCACATTAGCAGCTCATTCACCATTGGTCAGGCCGCTTTCCCGGTAAAAGACATTAGGTATACGAAAGGTATACGAAAGGAATCAGGCTCGTGGCGCGAACGGAACACCCTGCGCGTATTCCGGCGGAGCAATCGGCACGGCGCAAGCTGCCGATCGGCATTCAGACCTTCCGCACGATCCGGGAAGAGAACTGTTACTACGTCGACAAGACCGCCCACCTGCACCGGCTCGTGGAGGGGGGCAGGCATTACTTCCTTTCGCGGCCGCGGCGCTTCGGCAAGAGCCTTTTCCTCGACACCTGCAAGGAGCTGTTCGAGGGGAACGAGCCGCTCTTCGAGGGGCTGGATATCCACCCCCGTTGGGACTGGTCGGTCCGCCATCCTGTCGTGCGCCTGAGCTTCGGCAGCGGCAACTTCAAGGAGCCGGGCTACCTGGAAAAAAACCTCATGGAGCAACTCGGGGCGGCCGAACGCCGTGCGGAGGTCGTTGCCGAGTACGCCACGGCGCCCGGGCGTTTTTCCTTTCTCCTGGAAACCCTTCACGAGCGGGCGGGCCAGCCGGTCGCCGTGCTCATCGACGAGTACGACAAGCCGATTCTCGACGCCCTCGAGGAGCCGGAAACCGCCCGCGCCAACCGCGACTTCCTGCGCGGCCTCTACGCGGTCGTCAAGGACTGCGACGCCCACATCCGCTTCACCTTCATCACCGGGGTGAGCAAGTTCTCCAAGGTCAGCTTGTTCTCCGGCCTCAACAACCTCTCCGACATCACCCTGGACCCGCGCTATTCCGCCATCTGCGGATACACCGAAGCGGACTTGGACGCGGTGTTCGCCCCGGAGTTGCCCGGCTTCGACCGGGAGCAAGTCCGCGACTGGTACAACGGCTACAGCTGGCTCGGCGACGACAAGGTCTACAACCCCTTCGACATCCTGCTGCTGTTCGACAAGCGCCGCTTCGGCGCCTGGTGGTTCGAGACCGACACGCCGGCGTTCCTGGTCGAGACGTTGATGGACCGCGGAGTGAGCTCCGTTTCGCTGGACGGCATGCTCGGCAGCGACGCGCTGCTCTCCAGGTTCGACGTCGAGGACATGGCGACCGAAGCCCTGCTGTTCCAGACCGGGTACCTGACCATTCACGCTATCGAGCCTCGTGGCGGAAGGACCTTCTACCGGTTGGGCTACCCGAACCGGGAGGTCCGGCAGAGCCTCAATGAGAGCCTCCTGAACCATCTTGCCGGGGATTCGAGCCGCGGGGAGGAGCACAGCGCCCGGTTGTACGACCTGCTGATGGTCAACGACTTCGCCGGGCTGGAGACCCTGTTCCGGGCGTTCCTTGCCGGGATACCGTACCAGTGGCATACGAACAACGACATCGCCGGGTACGAGGGGTACTACGCCAGCGTCTTCTACTCCTGCTTCGCCGGCCTCGGCCTCGATGTCACCGTCGAGGACAGCAGCAGCCACGGGCGCCTCGACATGACGGTGCTGTTCAACGCCAACGTGTACCTGTTCGAGTTCAAGGTCCTGGAGCTGACGACGGAGGGCGCCGCCATGGCGCAGTTGAAGGAACGGCGCTATGCCGACAAGTACCGTGCCCGCGGCGAGCCGATCCACCTGATCGCCGTGGAGTTCAGCCGCGAGAGCAGGAACGTCGTGATTTTCGAGGTGGTTCCCGCATGAACACTGAACCCATCGCATCCACCCCCGGCCGCGTGCGCGTGAGCGCCGACGTCGGCGGCACCTTCACCGACGTCGTCCTCGTCGACGGCCGCGGTTCGGTCTGGACCCACAAGGTCCCGTCGACGCCGCCCGACTTCGAGCGTGCCGTGCTCGAGGCCACCCGGCACCTGCTCGAGCGGTCCGGGACCTCCGCCTCCGAGGTCGGCGAGGTGGCGCACGGAACGACGGTGGCGACCAACGCCGTGCTCGAGCGCCGCGGCGCGCGCACCGCCCTGGTGACCACCGGCGGCTTCCGCGACGTCCTCGAGCTGCGCCGCATCCGCGCCCCGCAGATCTACGACCTCTTCTGGGACAAACCGCCGCAGCTCGTCGAGCGCAGCCTGCGCCTCGAGCTGAGCGAGCGCGTCGCCGCCGACGGCGAGGTGCTGCGGCCGCTCGTCGAGGAGGAGCTGCGCGCCGTCGGGGAGCGGCTGTCGGGCGAGGAGATCGAATCGGTGGCGGTCTGCCTGCTGCACTCCTACGCCCACCCCGGGCACGAGCAGGCGGTCGGCGACTATCTGAGCCGCGAGCTGCCCGGGATCCCGGTCTCGCTATCCCACCAGGTGCTGCCCGAGCGCAAGGAGTACGAGCGCACCGCGACGACGGTCGTCAACGCCTACGTGCGCCCGGTGATGAAGGGGTATCTCGGGGCCCTGGGCGACGGCCTGCGCGGCATTGGCTGCGACGCCCCGTTGCTGATCATGCAGTCGGCGGGCGGCCTGACCCCGGAGGCGGACGCCGTGGAGCGGCCGGTTTTCGTCCTCGAGTCCGGGCCCGCGGCCGGAGTGCTGGCCGCGGCCGCGGCGGCCGAAGCCGGGGGGATCGGCAACGTCATCACCCTCGACATGGGAGGGACGACGGCGAAGGCCTCGATGATCGAGGGGGGCCGCGTCGGCTACAGCCCGGAGTACGAGGTCGGCTCCACCCTGTCCGCCGGGAGCCGGCTGATGGGGGGCGGCGGCGAGCTGATACGCGCTCCCAGCCTCGACATTGCCGAGGTCGGGGCCGGCGGCGGCAGCATCGCCTTCCTCGACGCCGCCGGCGGCCTGCGGGTCGGGCCGCACAGCGCCGGTGCCGTTCCCGGCCCGGTCTGCTACGGCCGCGGCGGCACCGAGCCGACCCTGACCGACGCCGACGTCGCCCTCGGGTACATCCGCCCGGGAGCGCTCGCCGACGGCGAGGTCCGCATCGACCCGGAGGCGGCCGCGGCGGTGATCGCCGACCGCGTCGCGGCGCCGCTCGGCCTCGACCTGCTCGCCGCGGCCGAGGGCATCCACCGCATCGCCAACGCCCGCACCATGCGCGCCCTGCGCTCGGTCTCGACGGAGCGCGGCCGCGACCCCCGCGACTTCGCGCTGATCGCCTTCGGAGGCGCCGGGCCCGTCCACGCCGCCGGGCTGGCGCGCGAGCTGGCCATCGCCACCGTCATCGTGCCCCCGAACCCGGGGTTGTTCAGCGCCGTCGGGCTGCTCTGCTCCGGGGTCGAGCACCACGAAGTCCGCAGCTGCCTGCTCTCCGGGGAGCAGCTGACCTCTCAGGCCCTGGCGGCGATCCGCGGCGAGATCGACGCCGCCCTCGGAGAGCGCTTCCGCTCCGAGGGGTTCCCAGAGGATGAGGTCGAGCTGCTCTGCTCCGTCGACATGCGCTTCAAGGGGCAGGCCTCCGAGATCCGGATCGAGCTGCGGGGGGCCATGGACGGAGAGGTGATCCCGCGGCTGTCCGCGCACTTCGAGGAGGAGCACGAGCGCCTGTACGGACACCGCTCCGACCCGGACAACCCGATCGAGGTGATCGCCGTACGCGGCATCGGGCGCACCGGTGGAAGCGGCCTTCCCGGACGCACCGAGCCTGCCGGCGCTGCCGAGGAAGGGGGCGAACGCACCGCGTACTTCGGCAACCTCGGGTCGATCTCCACCCCGGTGGTGGCGCGCGGCGACCTCGGCGCATGGGCGGACGGGCCGTTGCTGATCGACGAGTACGACTCGACCATCGTCGTCCCCCCCGGGGCGCGGGCGCGCCGCGACCACCGGGGCAACCTCCTGATAGAGACCGGTCCCGCATGAGCGCCATCGATCCCATTACCCGGGAAATCATCCAGAACGCCCTGGCCGCCACCGCCGACGAGATGGCCGTCGCCCTCTACCGCACCGCCTACTCGACGGTGGTCCGCGACTGCCTCGACTACTCGACCTCCCTGTGCGACGCCAACGGCGACATGATCGCCCAGGGGGTCACCATCCCCCTGCATCTCGGCGCCGTCCCCTACGCCATGGAGACCCTGTTCGCCAAGTTCGAGGGGGACATGGAGCCCGGGGACGTCTTCATCATGAACGACCCGTTCGACGGCGGCATGCACATCCCCGACATCTTCATCGTCAAGCCGATCTTCCGCGAGGAGGAGAGGATCGGGTTCGCGGTCAGCACCGCCCACCACCTCGACCTCGGCGGCCGCTTACCCGGCAGCTCCGCCTGCGACAACACCGAGATCTTCCACGACGGCCTGCGCATTCCGTGGCTGAAGCTCCATCACCGCGGCGTCCCGGACGACGCCCTCTACACCTTGCTGCGCGCCAACGTGCGCGTCCCCCGCATGACCCTCGGCGACCTCAACGCCCAGCTGTCGGCCTGCCACATCGGCGAACGCCGCATCCTCGAGCTGGCCGCCAAGTACGGGGTCGAGACCTTCAGGAGCTGCGCCGCCGACCTCATCGACTACACCGAGCGGCTGGTGCGCGCCGAGATCGCCTCCTGGCCGGACGGCAGCCACACCTTCACCGACTACCTCGACAGCAACGGCGTCGGCGGCCCGCGCGTGAAGCTAAAAGTGACGATCACCGTCGAAGGGGATTCTCTCACCGCCGACTTCCGCGGCACCGACCCCCAGGCCCCCGGGGCGATCAACAACTCCCTCTCCTTCACCGCGTCGGTCGCCACCCTCTGCGTGCGCTCGTGCTTCCGCGAGGAGATCCCCAACACCGCCGGCATGTTCCGCCCCATCCGGATCGTCACCGAGCCGGGCACGGTGGTCCACGGAGTGATGCCCGCGGCCTCGTCGATGCGCGGGATCACCGGCTTCCGCCTCGTCGACACCATGTTCGGGGCGCTGTCGGGGATCGTGCCGGACCGGGTCATGGCCGCTGGCGAGGGCGGCAACTCGCTGGTGATCATAGGCGGCGAGCACGAGGACAAGTCCCCGTACGTCTACTTCGAGCTCATCTGCGGGACCTGGGGCGGGCGCCCCGACCGCGACGGCATCGACGGCATCACCAATCCCGCCAACGTCGCCAGCAACGTCCCTGTCGAGCAGGCGGAGTCCGAATACCCGCTCCGCATCGAGCGCTACGGCCTCGTCGACGACAGCGGCGGCGCCGGCAAGTACCGCGGCGGCATGGCGATCGAGCGCGAGTGGACCCTGCTGAGGGACGACGCCCACCTCGCCATCCGCTCCGACCGCCGCGACCACCTGCCGTACGGGCTGTACGGCGGCCTGCCGGGATCGCCGTCGAACTCGATCCGGCGCGGACCCGGAGGCGACGAGGTGCTTCCCACCATGATCTCGACCCGGCTCGCCGCGGGGGAGAGCCTATACCACCGGCAGCCGGGCGGGGGCGGCTGGGGCGACCCGCTGGAGCGGCCGCCCCAGGAGGTCGCCCGGGACGTCGGCAACGGCAAGGTGTCGCTGCAGTCGGCGCGCCGGGAATACGGGGTCGTCCTCGACGACGGCTTGGGGGTGCTCGAGGAGGAAACCGACAGGCAGCGCAGCGAAATTCGCGCTTCCCGGGGATGACCCTTGCAGGCCGGGTCCGGGAAGATCATGGCATTGAGCGGGGTCACCGGGTCGCAAGCGCTGTTCAGGGCTCGTCCTGGAAGTCGATCAGGCAGTGTACCGGTCATCCCATGGCCACCCCGTCTTTCCAATGCAATGAGGAACCCGGGGGTTGTTTCCGCTATAGTCGCTTCGGCAATTCCATCTGCTGCACTGGTCAAAGGAGGTCAAGGATGAGCCGTAACCACACCAAAAAGCAGTGGTATCCCGCTCTCGGTCTGGTTCTGTCGTTGGCGATGTCGGCCAGCGCCCACGTCGGATACCGCGTGTACCCGATCGCCTATCTCAGCGACGAAATGCTGGAAAGGATCGATCTCGAGGACGGCTCGGTGGACGAGTGGTACGAGCTGGTCGGGGAGCCCACCATGACGCTGCTGGACTTTGCAGACAATTGGGGACAAAGAGAACCTGATCCGTCCGATCTGGACTTCCGCATCTGGCTGGCCTGGCACGACGACCCGGCTCGCTTCTACGTCGCCTTCGTGGCCAGCGATGACGTGTACAAGAACACCCACGACTACAGTGCACAGGATGGTATACTGTGGAATGATAGTATCTTGTTGGCAATCGATGGAGATCACAGCGGAGGTGCGGGTTGTTCCGTGAGCTGCTCGGAAGAAGATTTGTTGGAGATTCGTGGACAGACGCAGTACTACGAGGCGATTGCCCGCACCGCCAGCGGCCCCATTTTGGATGACATAGGCACCAGGTACAGGGCGGGAACGTTCCCCTGGACGGTCTTGCCACCCTATGGAGACGGAGGCGGTGGGGCGTTCGGAGAAAACCCGACCATCAGCGCCATCGAGTTGTACATCACGCCGTTCGACCTCTGGGGAGGAACGTGGGATAACCCCGAAGACAAGGTGGTCAGCGATCTCACCGCGGGACAGGTTATAGGCCTTGCGATGATGGTGTATGACAATGACGAACCTGTTGAATCCAGTGAGGAAGGGGTGTTCTGGGTATCCGAAGCCATGCAGTCTGGTGAACGCCCCGCGCTTTTTGACATAACGGACCATCGAGGGGACCGCTTTATTGATGGGGTCCTGCTGCCGGTCGAACCGGGGAAAGACTCCGCAGTCGGGTCGGTCTCGTGGGGCCGGATCAAGGCCGCCCTTGAAATCGATTAGGTCGTACTGGCCATGTCATCGCCACCTCCTCATTCCCTGGAAAGAGGGACCCGGATTTTTTGTTGCCGCTATAGTCGCTTCGACAATTCCCGCCGCTGCACTGGTCAAAGGAGGTGAAGGATGAGCCGCAACCCGATCATTAAACTCTGGCACCCCGCTCTCGGCCTGCTCCTTTTGTTTGTGATCCCCGCCGGCGCCCATGTCGGCGACCGCGTATACCCGATCGCCTACCTAAGCGACGAAATGCTGGAAAGGATCGATCTCGAGGACGGGTCGGTGGACGAGTGGTATGGGCTGGTCGGCGAGCCGACCATGACCCTGCTGGACTTCACGGAATCGTTCGGTAATAGTGAACTGGATCCGTCCGATCTCGACTTCCGCATCTGGCTGGCCTGGCACGACGATCCGCCCCGTTTCTATGTGGCCGTTGTGGCCAGCGATGACGAATACATCAATACCCACGATTACAGCAGCTCCGGGCAGGATGTCATGAACTCGCATGACAGCATCACCCTGGTGATTGACGGAGATCACGGCGGGGGTCCAGGCTGTGAAGGGGGCTGCTCCTTGGAACAAGGGGTGGAAATCCGGGAGTCGAATCAGAGGTATGACGCCATCGCCCGCACCGCTTCAGGGCCGACCTTGGATGACAGATTCCCCAGGCAACTGGCCGGAAAATTGGCTTGGACCGCCCTGCCCCCTTATGGAGAAGGGGGCGGTGGGGTAGCCGGGGAAACGCCCGTCATCAGCGTTATCGAGCTGTACGTCACGCCGTTCGACCGCCTGTTGTACGATGACATCGAGGGGAGTCTGGCCAGCCATCTGGCTGCGGGGCAGATAATCGGCTTTGCAATAGTGGTACATGACCGTGACTCCAATGGTGGAGGAAACTGGGTACCCGAAGCCATGTTCCCCGGTTCCCCGCCTGCAATGGTCCGGATTTTTTCTGTTCGGGCCGACATGTTCATCGACGGCATGCTGCTGCCCGCCGAAACGGACGGACCGGGAGACTCCGCGGTCGAGTCGGTCTCGTGGGGCCGGATCAAGGACTCCCTTGAAATCGATTAGGTCGTACTGGCCATTACATCGCCACCTCCTCATTCCCTGGAAAGAGGGGACCCGGATAGACCCGATTTTTTGTTGCCGCTATAGTCGCTTCGACACTTCCAGCTGTTGCACTGGTCAAAGGAGGTGAAGGATGAGTCAAAACCCAATCACGAAACTTTGGCACCCCGCTCTCGGCCTGCTCCTGTCGTTGGCGATGTCCGCCGGCGCCCATGTAGGCGACCGCGTATACCCGATCGCCTACCTCAGCGACGAAATGCTGGAAAGGATCGATCTCAAGGACGGCTCGGTGGACGAGTGGTACGAGTTGCTCGGAGAACCCACCATGACCCTGCTGGATTTCAGGGAAGAATTGGAGGGTTCGGCACTTGATCCTGCCGATCTTGATTTCCGCATCTGGCTGGCATGGCACGACGAACCAGCACGCTTATATGTGGCTTTTGTGGCCAGCGACGACGTATACAAGAACGGACACGATTACAGCGTAGATTGGGCTACATCCTCACGAGATAATATGTATAACTATGACAGCATTATGCTGGCATTCGACGGGGATCATAGTGGGGGTGCCGGCTGTTCCAGTTGCTCAGAGGAGGAATGGCTGGATCTCTCTGGACAAACTCAAGGATATTCAGCTATTGCCCACACCAACGGTCCGAACTTGGATGACGCTGCCACAAGATTTTATACGGGCTCGTTTGCCTGGACAGCGTTGCCCCCCTATGGAGAGGGGGGCGGCGGCGTTGCAGGAGAAGCTCCCACGATAAGCGTTATCGAGCTGTATGTTACTCCATTCGACAAGAAGGGTGAGACGTGGGATAGCCTCGAAGATGTCGTGGTCAGCGATCTAGGTGCCGGTAAAATCATTGGTTTTACGATTGCAGTGCATGATTATGACCCACCTGATAATTTCTGGATGCTTTGGAGCCCCGAAGCTACGTCCGACACAGACTTGGATACCTGGATTGATATATTGGGCCATAAAGCGGATCATTATTTTGATGGTATTCTGCTGCCCGAATTGGACGAACCGAAAGTCTCTGCGATCTCGTCCGATTCCTGGGGACGAATCAAGGCCGCCTTGGAGATTGAGTAGCCACGGTTTTGGCCATCCTCTGGTAGACACCCCTAATTCTTTCCGTTCCTTATCTACACCTCATCCTCTGACCGCCCATGCTTGGATCGTTCAAGCTGACGGTCCTTGTGTGGCTCTGTTCGCTCCTCTGGCAAAATCATGCGGGAGCCCATTCCGAGCACGGGAGCGTATTTCTCATGTCGCGGGACGGGTCTTCCAACGTGCGCATATCCGCCGAAGGGATGGGGTGGGGAACGTCCTCCCCACGCTGGTCCCCGGACGGCCGGAGCGTTCTGTACGTTGCCCACAACGGGAACGAGAATGAGTTCGAAGTGGTTTCTGTGGCCGGCGAGAAATTGATGAGAGTGCCGGTACCCTCGAACATAACCAGCGTGGCCGGCGTTTCCTGGTTTCCGGACGGTACGGCGATCGCCTTCGGCGGCAGAACCGAGGAGCAGGAGGAGTTGTACGACATCTACGTCATGAAGCTGGGGGCCGGAGAGCCGGCGATCAGGCGGATCGTGGAGAACGGCATCCAGCCGGCCTGGTCCCCTGACGGCCGGCTCCTCGCTTTTACCACCTTTCGCGATGGCAATCTCGAGGTGTACCTCGCCGATGGGGACGGTCGGAACCTGCGCAACCTGAGCCGCCATGAGGGGTACGACGGGCGCCCGGTCTGGTTCCCGGACGGGCGTCGCATCGCCTTCGAGAGCGACCGCTTCGGCAATCTTGAAATCTGCATCGTAGAGGTTGCCAGTGGCGAAGTGGTCAACCTCACTAATCACCCCGGCGTGGACCGGCAGCCGGCGTGGTCCTGGGACGGCAGGGAGATCGCCTTCGTCTCCAACCGGGACTGGAACTTCCACATCTACCTCATGGCTGCCGACGGCTCCAACGTCACCCGGTTGACCACGGGGTACGTCGAAGACCAGGAGCCGGTCTGGTCCCCGGACGGCGAGAGCATCTGCTTCGTCTCCAACCGGGGTGAACCGTTTCTCGACGGACTGCGCCGCTGGCTCAGCAACTGGCTGACCGACTGGCCCGACGACTGACCGCCCGAAACCGGATTCCCCTCCCTGGGGCCGGATCGCTGCGCCCGCGTTCCTTGCGGCCAGCTCTTTCGTCTGCTCCGCCGATGGTGCTGCGATGGCCACCCTGGTCATGTGGGGCCGTCTGACCGGCCCGGGGGCCTCTTCCCTCCCCGGTTCACCGCCCCTCTCCGCTCCGGGTAACTGACCGCGCCAGGTACGGACTTCCCCAAGCCCTCCAACGTCGCGGCTTCCTGAGTATCTTATTGCCTGGTTGGCGGCTCCCCTGCCCGGACTGCTCAGCCTTGGTCAACGTTCCTCGGCGCCGTTGTCGGCGCGCCCGGAGATAAAGCGAGGATACCTGCGTCATGCGTTTCTTCAACACGAGCGGCCCCATCAAGCCTGAAAGGCACTACAGCATCTCGCCGTTGGATCGCCTGGATATGGCCGAAGTGCTCGGACTGGTCCGGGACGAGAAGTACTTCGTCCTGCACGCCCCCCGGCAGACGGGCAAGACCTCGGCGCTGCTGGCGTTGCGCGACCTGCTCAACGCCGAGGGAACCTACTGTTGCGTGTATGTCAACATCGAGGGTGCTCAAGCCCTGCGCGAAGACGTGGAGCAGGCGATGCGTGTCATTCTGGGCGAGTTGGCGACCCGGGCGCGTTTGGCGGGCGACGACTTTCTGTCCGGGACATGGTCCGGCATTTTCGCCGAGTTTGGACCGGGTGCCTTGCGCGAGGCGTTGACGCGCTGGGCGGAGGCCGCTCCCAAACCCCTGGTGCTGCTCATCGACGAAATCGACGCGCTGATGGGGGATTCGCTGCTGTCGGTGCTGCGTCAGTTGCGCGCCGGCTACGACCTGCGTCCGGCCGGTTTTCCGCAGAGCGTGGTGCTGTGCGGGGTGCGCGACGTCCGCGATTACCGCATCCACTCCCGTTCCGCCAATGCCGTCATCGCCGCCGGCAGCGCCTTCAACATCAAGGCGCGCTCGCTACGCCTGGGCGACTTCTCGCCGGAGGAGGTGCGCGCGCTGCTGGCCCAGCACACCGAGGAGACCGGGCAGGTGTTCACCCCCGAGGCGCTGGACGCCGTCTGGCAGCAGACGCAAGGGCAGCCGTGGCTGGTCAACGCGCTGGCCGACGAAACCTGCTTCCGGGGCGGTGCTGAGGCGGCCCGGGACCGTCCGGTCACCCCCGAGGCGGTCCGCCAGGCGCAAGAGCAGCTCATCCTGCGCCGGGAGACGCACCTCGACCAGTTGGCCGACAAGCTGCAGGAAGACCGCGTGCGGCGCGTGGTGGAGCCGCTTTTGAGCGGCGGCGAGGTACGCCGTTTTACCGACCGCGACATCGAGTACGCGAGGGATCTCGGTCTGATCGCCCAGGACCGTCCGCTGCGCATCGCCAATCCCATCTACGCCGAAGTCGTCCCGCGCGAGCTGACCTGGGTAGCCCAGGAGGAGCTCCATCAGGACACCGCCTGGTACATCGATGCCGGGGGCGGCCTGAACGCAGTCGAGTTGATGGCGGCGTTCCAGAGCTTCTTCCGCGAGCACTCCGAGCACTGGGTCGAACGGTTCCAATACAAGGAAGCGGGTCCGCAACTGCTGTTGCAGGGGTTCTTGCAGCGCATCGTCAACAGCGGCGGGCGCATCGAGCGGGAATACGGCCTGGGGCGGACGCGCACGGACCTGCTGATCGTGTGGCCGCAGGGCGGGCGCACACGGAAGATCGTGATTGAGTGCAAGGTGCTGCACAAGAGTCTGGAGCAGACCGTGGTCGAGGGGGTGGAACAGACGGCCGGCTACATGGATCGCTGCGCCGCCGAAGCGGGGCATCTGGTGATCTTCGACCGGCGCGCGGACCGGCGTTGGGAGGACAGGCTGTTCCACTGCCGGCGGGCAGCGGACAGCGGCGTCGAGATCGACATCTGGGGCATGTGACCGCCGCCCGGATTTGTTGGGTGCCGCTATAGTCCCTTCGATAATCTCAGCTGCTGCACGGTCAAAGGAGGCAAAGGATGCGCCCCAACCCAATCACCAAACTTTGGCATCCCTCTCTCGGTCTGCTCCTGTGCTTTGCCATGTCGGCCGGCGCCCACGTCGGCGACCGCGTGTACCCCATCGCCTATCTCAGTGACCAGATGCTGGAAAGGATCGATCTCGAGGACGGGTCGGTGGACGAGTGGTATGAGCTGATCGGCGAGCCCACAATGACTCTGCTGGATTTCACTGAAGAATGGGAGGACTCCGCACCAGATCCTGCCGACCTTGACTTTCGGATCTGGCTGGCTTGGCACGACGAACCAGCACGCTTATATGTGGCCTTCGTGGCCAGCGATGACGTGTACAAGAACACCCACGACTATAGCGTAGATTGGAGCACGTCCGTACGACATAGATTGTACACTCATGACAGCATCATGCTGGCAGTCGACGGAGATCACAGTGGGGGTGCGGGCTGTTCTAGTTGCTCGGAAGAGGAATGGCTGGAGATTTCTGGACATACTCAGAGATATGGGGCTATTGCCCGCACCAATGGGCCGACCTTGGATGACTCTTCCACCAGGTTCTATACGGGTTCGTTTGCCTGGACAGCGTTGCCTCCCTATGGGGAGGGCGGTGGTAGGGTAGCAGGGGAAGCTCCCTTCATAAGCGTGATCGAGCTGTATGTTACGCCATTCAACCAGAAGGGTGGGGCCTGGGATAGCGTCGAGGGAATCGTGATCAGCGGTCTTGCTGCCGGTCAGATCGTCGGCTTTACGATTGCGGTGAATGATTATGACCCGCCCGATAATTCCTGGATGTTCTGGGCTCCCGAAGTCATGCCTGACACGGACTCCGATACCTTCATTGATATACTGCGCTATAGAGCGGACAGGTTTCTCGACGGGTTGCTGCTTCCCTCCGCCCCGGCCGGACCGGATGACTCCGCGGTCGAGTCGGTCTCCTGGGGCCGGATCAAGGCCTCCCTGGAAATCGACTAGCCGTTACACCGGCCCAAGTCCGGCTCCCTGCTTACTCTTGCTCCCGCCTGGGCCGACGACCCTCTGTCTGAAACGGGCCTCCACCTGCCCGGATCCCTCCGCCCGCGTTCCCCTCGGCCCGCTCTGTTCTTACTCTTGCTCCCCGACTGGCAGCGGCATCCGCCCTTTGACATGCCGGCCAGGGACCCCGACACCTTTCCGGCTCAGCCGGCTCCCGAAAGGATGAGATGATCGAGACACCGGATATCGAACGTCCCCCGAAGGACTTGATCGAGTCGCTGGGCACAATCAGCAGCGCCACCGCCAGCGGCGAGCTCGCCCGCCTGGGGATTCGCGACCCCCACCTGAGCGGCTGCATCGCGCGCACCCCGGGGAGGCGCGCCGTCGGCCCGGCGCTGACCCTGCAGTTCATGCCCAAGAGGGAGGACCTCTACGACGTCGACGAGTACGCCGACCCGGAAAGGCAGCTGCACCGCCACGCCCTCTACCACACCCGGCCGGGGGACATCGTCGTCGTCGACGCGCGCGGCAACCTGTCGAGCGGAGTCTTCGGGGACATGATGATGACCTTCTTCAAGGGGCGCGGCGGCATCGGCGCCGTCGTCGACGGCTGCGTCCGCGACTTCCCCAAGGTCCGCAACCTCGGGCTCGGGCTGTGGCTGCGCGGCGTCACCCCGAACTTCCACACCCAGACCGACATCTTCCCGTACGCCGTCAACGTGCCGATCGCCTGCGGCGACACCACGGTGGTGCCGGGAGACATCATCGTCGCCGACGACGACGGGGCCACCGTGGTGCCGGCGGCCCTGGCCCCGGAGCTGATCGAGAAGGCGACGGCCCACGAGGAGTGGGAGGACTTCAGCCGCATGAAGCTGGCCGAGGGCGGCCACCTGCGGAAGTACTACCCCTTGAGCGAGGAGGGCCGCGCCGAGTACGAGGAGTGGCTCGAGGCGGGGGGCCCGAAACCCGAATAGCTGCTCGCGGCCGGGACCGGGCCGCCCCTTGGCGGCCGAACCGTTCACTTTACCACCACCGAGACAGAGACTGGGAGAAGGAAGGACCGCTATGCGCATCGCCACCGGCTGCATCGGCCACGAGACCAACACCTTTTCCAAGGTTCCCACCACCCTGGAGAGCTTCGAGCAGGGGACGTACGAGACCGGGGAGGGCATCTTCGACGCCTTCGCCGGGACCGGCACCGTCACCGGCGGCTTCATCGACGGGGCCGCGGAACTGGAGGTCGAGCTCGTTCCCCTGCTGTGGACCTTCGCAACCCCTTCGGCGACCATCGAGCAATCGGCGTACGAAACCCTGAAGAAGCGTTTCCTCGAGCGCCTCGAGGCGGCGCTCCCGGTGGACGGGGTCCTGCTCGACCTGCACGGGGCCATGGTCACCGAGGCGCACGAGGACGCCGAGGGGGACCTGCTCGCCGCGGTGCGCGAGGTCATCGGCCCGCTGCCCCTGGTGACCACCCTCGACCTGCACGCCAACATCACCGCGGCGATGGCCGCCCACGCGGACGCCATCGTCGGCTTCGACACCTACCCGCACGTCGACTGCTACGAGCGCGGCCTGGAGGCCGTGCGGCTCATCAGAGACACCGCGGCCGGGACGGTCTCCCCGGAGACGGCCTACCGCCAGCTGCCGCTGCTGACCGGGCCGCCGGCGCAGTGCACGATGAAGCAGCCGATGAGCGGCATCGTAGAGCAGTTGCACGCCCTCGAGGCGCGGCCCGGGGTGCTCACCGCCACCCTGTCGATGGGGTTCCCGTTCGCCGACATCCGCGACGCCGGGGCCTCGGTGCTGGTCGCCGCCGACGGCGACCGGCAGCTCGCTGAGCAGTGCGCCGAAGAGTTCGCCGAATACCTGTGGGAGCGCCGCGCCGAGCTCGTCCCCGACCTGGTCTCCGTGGAGGAGGCGATCGCCCGTTCCCGCGCCAGCGAGGGGAAGCCGTTCGTGCTCGCCGAGGGCTCGGACAATCCCGGGGGCGGCGGCCCCTGCGACGGCACCCACGTGCTGAGGGCGTTCATCGAGGCCGGGGTGAGCGGCGCCGTAGTCGCCATCATCGCCGACCCGGAGTCGGTAGACCTCGCTTTCCTGGCCGGCCCCGGCACCCGCGTCGCCCTGCGCATCGGCGGCAAGACCGATCCCCTGCACGGCGAGCCGGTGGAGGCGACGGCCTACGTCAGGCGGATCTCCGACGGCCGCTTCGTCCACAAGGGGCCGATGGGACGCGGCAAGTCCGGCTGCCTCGGCCGCACCGCGGTGGTCGAGGCCGGAGGCGTCACCGTCCTGCTGACCGAGGAGCGGGTGCAGCCGTACGACGCCGAGGTGCTGCGCTCGAACGGGATCGCGCCGGAGGACTGCGAGCTGATCGCCCTGAAGTCAGCCGTCCACTTCCGCGCCGACTACACCCCGATCGCCTGCGAGATCCTCGACGTCGACACCCCCGGGGTGCACAGCCCCGACCTCTTCAGCTACGACTACCGCAAGCTGAGGCGGCCGATCTTTCCGCTCGACCCGGAGGTCCGCCGGGGATAGCGGACCGGCGGCAGGAACCGGTGCGGGCCTCCGGGCGTGCGAGGAAAGATTACCTCTGCCCGACCACGCACGGCCGCGGGTGGCCGGCTGCCGCACCTGGCTACCGGAATCGCCGCAGCCGCGGTCACCCGTTGAAGACGTTGTTGCGGATCCCGAAGACGTTGTCCGGATCGATCGCCTGCTTGGTCCTGCGCAGCACCTCGATGCTGTTGGGGCTCTGGATGCGGGCGACGAATCCCTGGCGGATCTTGCCGATGCCGTGGTGGTGGGAGAGCGATCCGCCGTTGTCGAGAATCGCCTGGCGCAGGCGGCTCTCGATCTGGTGAAACACCTCGTCCGGGGCCTCGAGGCCCTTCCCTGAAAACCCCATCGTGAAGTAGATGCAGACCCCGGTGTGGTAGGTCTGGGTGACGCGGTAGGCGAGGTAGGGGGTCCCGGCGACGCCGCGGGCGGCGCACTGACCCGACAGCTCGGTCTCGACCGCGGCGATCACGTCGTGGATCCTGCTCCAGGGCACCGAGGTCTCGAAGGTCTCGGCGACGATGTTGAACTGGTTGAAGAAGTCGCGCAGGTAGGCGATGCCGAAGGTCAGCATGTAGCCGCGCTGGCCGTTCCTCTCCCCTCCGTCCAGGGCGCCGAAGCGGGCCGCGGTGGCGTAGATCACCCTCCTCTGGTGGGCGACCTCGGTCCGGTTCCCCTCCATCACGACCGTGCAGGCCGCCATCGCTCGCGGGTCGAACTTCTTGACCCTGAGTAGGACGAACTTCTGCAGCCGGTCGGCGATCCCCTTCCCGAAGCCGGGCGCCGGCTTGAGCGCCTGGCTGAAGCGCAGCTCGAAGTTGCTGACCAGGCGGATGCTCGCCGGCAGCACCCCGGTGCCGCGCAGCTCCTTCAGGAAGGAGACGCCGTTCTCGAAGCGCGGGAACACCAGCAGCCCGTAGCGGCGCACCCCGGGCAGCGGGTGGATCTTGAGGACCGCCTTGGTGATGACGCCGAAGTTTCCCTCGCTGCCGAAAAGGAAGACGCGCGGCTGGATGCCGGTCGAGTTGCGCGGGGTCGCGTGCCGGGTCTCGATCTCCCCGGTCGGGGTCACCAGCGTCGCCTCGAGGACGATCTCCTCGATGTTGCCGTACCTGTTCTTCTTCATGCCGCTGGCGTTGGTCGAGATCCAGCCGCCGAGGGTCGACAGCTCGAGACTGTCCGGGTCGTGCCCGGAGGTGAACCCCCGCGCCCCGAGCTCGCGCTCGAGGTCCTTTCCGTAGATCCCGCACTCGACGCAGGCCTGCAGGTTCTCGGTGTCGACCCAGAGGACGCGGTTCATGCGCCGCATGTCGACGGAGACGATCATGCGCTCCTCGTCCGTGGGAAGAGCGAGGGCGCCGCTGACGTTGGTGCCGCCGCCGTAGGGAACGAGGCAGACGCCGTGCTCGTGCGCCAGGCGCAGGATGTCGGCGACCTCCTCCTCGCTCTGCGGATGGAGCACGAGGTCGACGGTCCGCTTCAGGCCGCCGATGTACTGCAGCCGGTAGACCTCGTCGACACTGAGCTGGCCGTGGCTGTGAGTCAGGCGGGCCTCCTCGCCGGCGTCGATCTGGTCCGCTTGCAGCCGCTCGGAAACGGCTGCGAGGAAGGCCTGGTTGGTCCTGGGTTCGGGAAGGGGCTGCCGCGGCACTTCCTCAATCATTTCATCCGGCGTGAACGCCACCCCGAGGACATCCTCGGCGAACGGGACCAGGTGCGGCATGCTGTACCCGGCCAGCATGTAGCGGCCGCCGGTCATGCGCACGCTGCGGGGGCCGTCGAACTCGATGCGGGTGTCGGTGTACCCCCACTTGTGCAGGTGGCGCTCGCCGTGGGAGACGTCGTAGTAGGCATCGAGCCCCCCCGGTTCCCTGCCCCTGCCGAAGTAGAGCAGGAGCAGGAGAAAGAGGGCGACGGCGAGCAGTGGCAGAATCTCCATCACACTTCACATCCTTCCCGGAGGGTGGGGCCGGTTGTCGATGCGCGAGGACCTGAATATAGGCAACCCAGGGTCTCTTCCATTTACGCCGCCGGCCGCCTGGAAGCGACCGAGAAGGGATGGTGCGGCCGCGGGATCGGCGCGGGATCGGCGGCTGGGCCCATGCGGCCTTGGCCTTTCGCGTCGGGAACGGCGCATGATCTTCCGCATCCCACTGGCCCGCCCCACCTGCGCGGCACGCCAGAGGATGGTGGGGGCCGACCGAACGCAGCCGGGCCCTAGCCCCGGCACTTCGGAATCCCTCCCCGGCTCGGCCTGGCGGTCGGCCGGCTCACTTCAAAATCTGCAGCACCTCCCCAAGGGCCCGGACCACCCGGTCCGCCTGCGGGGACGCCCCCTTCGAAGTGAACTCCAGCGTCTGGATGCTGCGCATCCCGAGCGCCGCGGCCCCTGCGATGTCGGTTTCGGGATCGTCGCCGATCATCACCGCCTCCTCCGGCCGGGCTCCCGCTCGCTCGAGGGCGATCTCGAAGATGCGCGCCGCCGGCTTCTCGGCCCCCGCCTCCTCGCTGGTGACGACCGCGTCGAACAGGCCGTCGAAACCCAGGGCTGAGATCTTTCCCAGTTGCGGCAGCGCGGTGTGGTTGGAAACCAGGACCAGCGGGCGGGAGGCCTTCAGGGCAGCCAGGACCTCCGGGGCGTCCGCCTGCGGCTGCATGCGCTCGTAGAACGCCTCCCAGTAGCGGTCGTACATCCGCCGCACCAGGTCAGACAAAGCCGGATGCCGTCCACCGGCGATCTCCTCGACCATGCGCTTGAAGAAGAGCGCCCGGTTGTGGGAGGCGGCCTGTCCACGCAGCTCGGAAGCCAGCTGTCCGCGGACCTCGTCGTGAAGCCCCTGGAACTCCTGTGCCGGGATCTCGAAGGCGCCCCCGAGCACTTCACGCGCCGCGGCGAGCCCAACCCTGTTGCAGGGCGCGTACTCGTACAGGGTGTCGTCGAGATCGAACAGGACCGCCTTCGCCTTCATGCTCCGCCCCTTTCCTGGCGTCTCACCGAACCGTTCAGGAAGTCCGCGGGACCCGGTTGCAGCCTGCCGAAGCTGCCAAGGCCCGGCACCCGGCCGTTGTTCCGGACCTGGCTGCGGGCAATAGACCCGGGCCTTCTGACCGAAGGGGCGCGGACACGACAGCCCGTCCCCATTTCAAACCGGGCCGCAGGCCGCAATTGCAGGTCTCGGCCGGAAACCTGCGCGGCGCAGCTGCCGGCCGCTGTTTCCGAATCGGCCTTTGGATCTGCCATAACTCTCAACCCCGGGGCTCAGTCAAGCCGGGCGTGCTCGGGTATGATCTCCTGGCGGAAGCGGAAAACCTGGGGATCGCCGGGATCGACCTGCACCCGCACCCAGTGCATGTGGGGAGAGCCGAAGACCTCGAGACGCGTGAAGTTGTCGAGGCGGCGTCCGCTCTCCGGTCCGATGAGCGGCTTGTCGACGCGGAAGTAGTGGAAGTCCCCGTGGACGAGGAGGACGGGCCTTCGGTACGCCGAGGTCTCCCCGGACAGCACCCCCAGGAACCCGGAGTACGGCCCCGGCGGATCCGCGGCCTGGTCGGTCTCGAAACGCGGATTCCCGTGCATGGCGATCAGCAGGGCGGGAGCATCGGTCTCCCGGGCAACGCGGAAGGCCTCGCGCATCCAGGCGATGGCCGCGTCCGTGCGCCGCGCCACCTCGGCATCGTCTTCCTGGGTGCGCGCCGGGAAGCCCGCCAAAGCGTTTTTGCTGCCGACGAGGTGCAGTGCCACGAAAACCACACGATCGCGACTCCAGCGGACGTGCTCGGGGAACTCCGCCCAGGCAGGGTCGGAGGCCTGGGAGACCAGCGCTAGCGAGCCGCCTCCGAGCACCCGCCCCGGCGGCGTGAAGAACAGGGCCCGCAGCCTGGCCAGCCGCTCCAGCGGCTTCCAGGCCCCGGCTTTCTCGCGGTGGCAGTCCGTCCACTCGTTGTCCCCCGGCAGCAGCACGAAGGGATGGCGGAAGCGCGAGAACATCCGCAGCCGCGACTCCAGCACCGCGTCGGCGCAGGAGCTCCCACCCCCCTTGATGTCCCCCACGTGCAGGACGAAGGCGAGGTCCTCGGCATCGATACGCTCGCGCAGCAAGGGGAAGCGCAGGCTGTCAGTCTCGCTGTACGGAAGGTCGCCGATGGCGGCGAACTCGAACCCGGAAGCGGGACTCGATGCGGCGCTGCACAGTAGAAGCGCAACGGCCAACGGGAGAAAGGGGCGCACGGCATCCACCGCGGTCTTCATGTATCAATCCTTTTGTTATGCTGCTTGTTCAGAGGATTGCGAGGGAAGCGATGGAAACTTGGCACTGCCGTCAGGGCACCCCTCAGGGCACCCCTTCCCACTCTTCACCGTAGTGGAAGGTGATCTCCTCGTCCTTGCGGATGAGGCGCAGGGCATAAAGATGATCCCCGTCGAACTCGGCGTTGGGGCGGCTGGAGTGGTTGAGGAAGCGCAGCCCGTTCTTTCCCAGGCGTCCCGCCATGACGCCGTCCTCCCCCTCGACCCAGAGCACGTGGGTTCCGTCACGGTCGGTGGGGGTCCCGGTATACACCCCGATCAGCTCGCCGCAGGTGATCCTGCGGGCGGCGAATACCCCCTTGCCGTGGATCGGGCTGGGACCGGTGTAGTAGCTGCGTGGAGGCAATGCGGCTCATCCTGCTGAAGCGGGAACGGGCCATCTCCTGGCCGAATCAAGACGAACTACTGTAGGGATCGCCCTGGAACTCCTGCAAGAGAAGGGCGGTTCGCTGCCCGACGTCACCTGCATGGAATAGGAATAAATGCGTGTTGACCGTACTGTCCCGGCTAATGCAAACGTTGGCATACAGGACCTGACCCAATGAAAGCCCCATTTCTTCGCTCCGCCTTTTTCGCCCTGCTCGCTCTCGTTCTTTTGCCGCCCGCGTTGGTCCATGCTTCGCCTTCACTTGCCGACAGCCTGCATTTCTGCCTGCAGTTCGATTTCGATCAATGGCGGCGCGATCACCCCCGCCCCGCAGCCAAGCCGCTGGCCGATCTCGACATCGGCGAACCCCGCACCGTGCGCCTCTTCTACTTCCTGCCCAACGACCGCCCGTATCGTGCGGACGTGGTTCAGAGGATAAAGGACGAAATCCGCAACATTCAGACCTTCTACGGCGAGCAGATGGAGGCCCACGGGTATGGATACAAGACCTTCCGCTTCGAGACCGACGACGAGGGGGAGCCGCTGGTTCACCGGGTGGATGGGCAACACCCCGATAGTCACTATCTGGGCGGAACGTGGGCTCTGGTCGGCGAGGTTGAACAGCTGTTCGATCTGTCGAAGAGTATCGCTGTCTTCGTCATCGATAACAGTAACAACCGGATCAACAGGACTGCGGCCGGATCGGCGACCTGGAGCTCGAAACAGAGCGGCGCCCTCTTGGTGCCGGAGGAATTCAGCTGGCAAACCCTGGCCCATGAACTGGGACACACCTTCGGTATGGGACACGATTTCCGCGACGATACCTACATCATGTCATTCGGGCGGGAGGAACGAAGGGTCCTGTCTGCTTGCAGCGCCGGATTTCTGGCCGTTCACCCCAACTTCAATCCCGATGTCGGGGTCGAGTGGGCAGAGGCACCGGCCATCGAACTCCTTTCCGCACATGGGTATCCCGAAGGCTCCGAGAGTGTCCCCATCCGGCTCAGACTCAGCGACGCGCATGGCCTCCATCTAGTTCGCTTGAGGGTTCCCACGAGAGAGACGCACAACCCCGCCTATGATAGAGGAGGCTGGGAACTGAAACTGTGCCGTGGAATGATGGGTGAGGAGGAAGCCGAGGTGGAAATCGGTTTCGACGGCGTGGTCCCCTTCGGGCAGTGACTGGGGCTTTACGGATCTTTCCGACCCGAAGGTGCATCCGATTTCCCTCATCGCGGTCGACAGGGACGGAAACAGGGCAGGCATCAGGTTCCATCTGTGGGAAGTGTCGCGGCAGCATCTGCCGACTTGCACCTCAGTCCGCCTCGAAACGGTCTGTGTTTCACGGGGCGAAGGCGCTGCTTTCGTCCTTCCCCTGCCCGATTCTCGATTTCCGCCGTTCACGGACAAGGGGGCGCTGCTCGGTAACCCGGCGGTCCTTTTTTACCAGGATGCCTCCCGTTGCGGACATTGACACTGCACGGGTGAGCCGGCACTTCCGACCTGGTTTTTCGGCAAGGGTCACGCGATACTGCATGGCTGAACCGGGCCACGACCCTTCCGGTGTCCTGGCTGATACTCGGGAGCCGATCACCGATCCACGGAGGGCAAGAGGTTGTTGACTTGTGGAGGAGGGGATACTACCTATCAGAAACTAATGCTCAATTGAGCACTATCGTCGGCGGATATTTGGTACGGAGGGTCCTTCCTCGTGGTGAAATCAAATCAGACAATCCCGAGCTCCTTCATGGACACGCTTCCATCAGGAGGGGCAACGACGATATGATCCATTACCTCGATACCAAGCAGTCCCCCCGCTTCCTGCAGTCTGTGGGTAAGGTCGATATCTTCCTTCGACGGCGCAGGGTCGCCGCTGGGGTGATTATGGGCAAGGATAATGCCGTTAGCTCCCTTCAGGACTGCCGACTTGAATACCTCCCTCGGATGCACGAGGGATGCCGTCTGACTGCCGATAGACGTTATCTCGTGCGCCGTAACGCGGTTGCGAGCGTCGAGGTGCAGGACAATGAAAACCTCTCTGTCCGAATCCCTGAAATCCAGGCTGTCCAGGTAGGCGATAACATCGCCGGGGCCGACAAGGGCCTCGCTGCACACGTCTTGCCATATCTGCTTCACGGTTCGTTCTACGACTTCGAGTTTCATAATAGTCCTTTCTTCTAATGGGTTAGTAAGTAGTAGTACATGTACTTAACTGCTGTACAAACATCATCCCCCTCCCAACAGATACCCTCCCCCTTCTTCTTTCGGAGGCTACTTCCCGTCGCACCTAATCCAGCCTTGATTAGGCTTGTAGTTCTGAGGAACTGTTTTGACGCTGCATAGTCGAAACTCCAGCTCACGAACGGTTCCGCCGTGCTCCTCCTTGTGTGCTGTTGCTTCCGGCAAGGTCTCAAAGCGGGAAACCGATCCGTCTTTCACTACAACCCAGCGGCGGATTACCCAGCTCGGTAGGTTTACTTCGTCGGGCATTTTATTCTCCTTTGTTTTAGGATTGGCAGTAGTCCTCTCCGCGCCCGTAGATGCATGGCTATCCTGGTCTCCAGAGGGAGATCGGTTTGTGTATCCAAACTATCCGTTAGGAAATATGTTTGTAGTAAACGCCTATACGGAACAGTCTGTATTACTCGGACCTGGAATAAGGCCGGACTGGTCTCCTGTCGATGACAGAATTATTTACCAGCATCTCGGCGAGGTGTTTATCGTTCAGCCAGACGGCTCCAACCTGCGTAGGATTGCTGATACAGATGGTGGCCTATTATTAGGCTGGTCACCAGATGGGACTCAGTATGCTTTATCAAAATCATCTGAGAGATATGTAGAGGAATATGAGACCCTTTGGGATATTTTCTCTATATTCATCAGGGATATTAACGGAGAAGATGTTCGGGAAATTGTACTTGGCTATCACGATTACGGCGTAGGAAATTGGGGACCATTAGGGATAACGGTTTACAGTGTACAGGGTTGGACTCCGCGAATGTCCGAGAGGACCTCTGCATTTATTTTGAATCCGGAATCAGAAAGTAGAATTCACGGAAGTGGTAAATCATGCTCCAGTCCAGTAGATTGGACCCTCGACGGTCGGTATGCATGCTCTTGGTATGGAAACTTCGTGGGTGAGTATACAGGATGGATCTATGCAAAAAACGAAAATGGAGAAAGTATTCGTGTTGCGGACGGATTATTAAGTCTTTCGGGGCTGGCCTGGTCTCCAGACGGCAAAAGCTTAGCTTTCGACTTAGAGCTGTCGGATGGCACAAGGGAATTGTTTATTGCCGAGGGGGAAGGGCTTAAGACAGTACGTCAGATAACCTTTGATGGACAATGGAATTCCCGCCCCGAGTGGAGCCCTGCTGGAGATGCAATCGTATACCAGCATAGAACTGGCCCAAGAATTCCAGGTTATTCACTTAGATTTATCTCTCCCAATAAGCCTACAAATGTTAGGCTTCGAAGTTGGGGAGAAATCAAACGCAAAGGAGAGTAGCGATGCGTTTTGGACCGGAACGAGTTTCCCTTGCTCCAGGAGGGGGTTTGTCGTCGCGGATGGCTCTTTCCATGGATAATGGGATCTCGCTTCCGGGCTATCGCGGATTATGCAGTTCCTAAACACTCCTTCCTGTTGGGGTTATGTGGCGCTTCAGCGCCCTTGTAAGCTCGTTCATGGACACCTTGTCCCCCCGATCCACCAGGGACCGTAGAGCGGCGTCTACGGCGATGTATGGCGGCTCCGCCTCCAGGTTGTTCACCTTGATATATTCACCTACCAGTTCGACTATCTTCACCCAGGACAGCGGTGCATCCCCGACAATCACTGCGAGTGCTGGGGAAGGTTGATGCAGTTCTGAAGGCATTTGAGGCTCCTTTGTCTGAAATCTGGAATGAATGAAGGAAGAGGTAGAATGACCCGCCTTGCCTTTCTGCTCCTACTGGCTCAATCGGCATGGAGTGTTCCTGCTCCTGATTCTGTATGGATAGAGGGACAGGATGAGGGGTTTGTGTATCTTGAATGGACCCTTGTTCCCGATGCAGACAGCTACGAGATTTACCGGGTAGTCGCTGTCACAGTTACGGCTGGTCCGGATGGAGAACTGGAGCCTCTACCAGAACCTCGGGATCCCTCGCAGCCCGGCTTTGGTAGATAGTTTCGTTGCCGGATTCGAGGGAGAAGTCGCCTACTCCATCGAGGGCGATACCCTGCTCGTTACAGTCGAGGGAGATACCTTGTCCTCCCCTACCATATCTGGGCGAAGTACACCCGATAGAACCCTGAGCAACATTATAATTGTACATCTCACAAATAGCTTGGGCGAACTCAAGCGCGTAGGAAGAGGTCGCTACCAACGACTCAAGTAAGGGACCGGCGGCTTATGAGAACCGGAATTCTGTGTCTAATTGGGCTGTTGGCCTGCAATTCCAAGCCCGATGTTGTCGAACCGTCGAACGATGTCCGCCTGAACACTGCACCCCACGAAGAAGACGGTCTGTCTTGGGAAGGCTCCCCCATCGAGGCAGATACCCGCTGGCGTTTCTTGTCCAGCAGGGAAACGGACGAAGGGTTCGATGTTACCGGAGCGTGGGAGATCACCCTACGCAATACCAGCGGTTTCGATATCCAGATTGCCTCCCTTGAGCTGGCCAACAGTATAAGCACGATGAACCTGTGGGCCTCTTTCGAGATTTCAGACTGAAACAGTGCCAAAAGGAAGCGAGTTATCACCAAGTTAGGTATATTATTTTCTTTCGTTCACGGAGCTCGTGACAACCAATTTGGGACATTTCGTATTGCTCTTAGATCCGCCTCCTTCGATGGGGCCGTGCTCTTGGTGATGCCGATGGCCTTCAGCCGTTGGTTAGGTCTGTGAGGGATATGGGAAATCGCCTATCCCGGCGAGGTGAGTGGATTAGTGGCAGAGGGAACCGAAAGGCGGGTCTTGACGAATCGGCAAAATGCGGGAGTTCTCTTTCCGGCTCAAAGGGACTACGCTCGTGGGGCATAGTTCAACAGACGGAAAAGAGGCTTCAGCCCATTGCCTCCCAACCTACTCGATTTCCCCTGCCCACAAACTATCCGCCATCGTCGGCAGTTCTCTTTTCTTCTTCGGGATCTTCCTTCTCGCTGCAGGGGATGCATAGGTGCCTGCCGGGGGTGGGCATATAGAACAGGTGATATGGCCTGATTTCCTGGCCGCATACACAGCAGACCGGCTTGAAAACCATCTTTACGACCCAGATTTGTAGGACAGGCGTAAGCCATTTTCCTGGTGGTGGATGACCGCTCCCATGAGACGGAGATACCTTTCCGGCATCGTTCGCTTCCCCTTCTCCCACAGGCACACTTCGGCTTCACTGACTCCAAGGGCGATGCCCAGCTCCCACTGCTTCATGCCAAGGGCGTCTCTCGCCCTTTTCAGCTGATCTTGCGTCATTTTCATTCTCCATTTTTCAGGGGTGATTGTCGGTGACTACCGACAGACAGAAGGACACAGAACTGCCCTGCACCGGCCCCGAGACAGCCTGACGGGACCGGGTGTTGACAGGTATTCGGGTTTCGGCAGGATCGGGATTCCGAGAAGAACCCCGTGGCAGAATTCAGCGAATCGGTAGCGGCAACTGCGTCAACTCACTACTATGCTGTTGTCTGCAAGAAGGGTCGTATGGACTCAGCGTGATATGAGATTTAGGGAAACGGGGAACCACGGAAGGAAAAGGCCGGTTCCCGGGTCGCCTTTGTCGGCGGTGCTGGCGGAGTTAGAGACCGTGGTTCGGATGAAGTCCTTCGGATCGCGGAAGACGCGCAGTTGCAGGTCTTGCAGGGAGGGGAATAAATTCTTGCTCTATTATATTATACCAGATTTTTCGTAAAATCGCGGATCTGATAAAACGCAACCACAAGGGAGAACGAGGAAAACGGCCTTCCAGGTCAGGGAAGGCGGCTACAGGCTTTGGCCGACGAAGAGTCAGGGATTCTCTAACTGAAGAGTGCGAATTGAATGCCGGATGAAATACAGCTTTGGAAAGTAGACTCCCCGGTAGAAACCCATTTGCTACAAGTGCAATCGGTGCCGTTGGATCTGGAAAGCCGTCTTCAGGGTTGGCTTATCAATGAAATATCCATTTTGAATCCTGGACTTATGGTCATCGGTCGAGAGGTTCTCACAGACTCATAGCAGGAGTTTTCAAAATGAATAAGCTTGGGTTAGTTCTATCCCTGAGTTTTTCGGTGGTAAGTGTTCAGGGTCAAGATGTTTTTCAATTGGAGACACCGGCTGACGTTTCTGACCTTGTTATCTCACAGGACTCTCGACTGATGGCCAGCAGCCACCGGGATGGAATACGGATATGGGATATAGCCAGTTCCACAGAGATGGTTGTCATATCTCAACCTTTTGTAAACACATTGGAGTTTTCTCCTGATGGAGCCACTCTGGCCAGCGGGAGTGAAAAACCGTGGAGAGAACATAAAGGAGCTCGCATTCATCTTTGGGATGTGGAGAGCGGAGACCTACTGGACTCCCTAAGCAAGGATGACGGTAGTATAAGAGACTTGGCGTTTTCCCCTGATGGATCTGTATTGGCAAGTGTTGGGTATTCTGCACCGCTACGAGTATGGGATATGACGGAACTTGAAGAAGTATTTCCTTCGGAGGATTGGGGTGGTGTTCATTATTCAGGACGTATTACTTTTGATCCAACCGGAAAAGTGTTAATCAAACAAAGTTATGGAGGAGGAATTTATGTAACAAGTGCAGAAACCGGAGAAAAGATATCTTCGTTTAAGGGGGAAGATGGGGCAGATGAGATTACTTCGTATGTCATAAACCCCGACGGCTCAACAATTGTTACCATTAACACAAGAGGAATTGTCCGCATCCGAGAGTTTCCCAGCGGGCAGATAATCGGCCACTTGTTCGGGCATTATGATTATGGCCAATCTGTCCTTTCTCCCAACGGATCTATTGCAGCTGTAAAGGTAGGCTACAGAGAACTACAGTTGTGGGATGTAGTATCCGGAACAATGCTTGGCAGCATGAAGTTTGAGAAGTCTGGGGAACTTGATATTGTGGCATTTTCTCCAGACGGAACCATTATGGCTAATGGAGGAGCCTATGAGGGTGGAAATATCTATCTGTGGGATTTGTCGTCTCAAATTACTACTACAGAGTTTGTCCAACCCGATGAAAATCTATCGATTGCAGTCCCCGAAGATTGGCAGATTCACCGCAGTACTGTATCCTGGGACCTTTTTGATTTGAGGCTTGTTGACGGCCAAACCGGGTGGGCTGTGGGCTATGAAGGAGTTTTAAAAACCGAAGATGGCGGGAATACCTGGAGGCAGGTAAGTACGGAGGGAGGCTCTGCGGTTTGGTTTTGGGATAGGGATAACGGACTGATGGTTCAAGGTCAAAATCTGGTTAAAACGCAAGATGGAGGAACTACCTGGAGCATCATCTATGATAACCTCCCTCTGCCAGAGAAGTACAGAGGGGGAAGTCCTCGACGGGTTTATTTTCATAGCCAATCTGAAGGCTGGATAATAGCAAACAAGCATCTTTTTCACACCATTAATGGAGGGCTTTCCTGGGAAGAGGTGGAACTGGAACTTCCTGAAGACTACAAAGGAACCGATGGGGAATGTCGAGAGAGAATCTGTGAGCGGTTGAACTGCTGTGGATGGGTACATTTCAGAGATTTTTATTTTTCTGGCAATTGGGGATGGATTGTAGGGGGGTTTACTGAACAAACGGGATCAACCGATTGGGACGATGGGGCTATGATTTTTCAAACCAGAGACCGAGGGGAATCCTGGAATCGAATAACTGGATCGGCTTGGAGTGCCGGTGGTATTCTCGGTGGTGTTTTTGGGTTTGAGACCGGATCAGCATGGGCCGGAGGTAGCGGAGAAATAATTTATAGGATTGAACGGGAGCACCTTTCTGTACAATATACTTCCACAGAAGATGGATATAGGGGCCTCTGGGGATACAATAGGGATTTTGCTCGAAATTATGTGCTTAACAGTGTGTTTTTTTTGGATGAAAAAACTGGATGGGTTGCCGGTGATCGTATATTGCATACAACTGATGGAGGAAGAAACTGGGTAGAAGAGGCGGTTTTCAGTGAGGGACTTGGCCCTTATCTTACTCGAATGGATCGGGCTGGAAATCGACTGATAGTTGTGGGCCACCAGGGTCAGATATGGAGTCGTCAGATAGAAAAGATTCCAACTGCCATCGAGACTACGGGGCAGTATCCAATAAAGTCAGTGCTGCTGCAACCATACCCAAATCCATTCAACAATCAGATACAGATACCATACCGCTTGTCAGAGCCCGGTATGGTATCCCTCGGCGTGTTTAATATTCTGGGGCAACAGGTGAACACCTTGGTTAGTCGGGCGCACCCAGCTGGTTCTTATATAACTTCCTGGGATGCCAGGGATCAGGCATCAGGAGTTTACTTTGTCCGACTAACCTACTCTGGAGGGAAGCAATCACAACGCCTTCTATTACTCCGATAGAGAGGCAATCGATGAACAATCTTCTAAGAGCAATCCTGATAGTATATGAATGGAAATCGCCTGTCCCGGAGAGGTGGGGGAGAAAATTGGCAGAGGGAACCGAAAGGCGGGTCTTTGCGAATCGGCAAAATGCAGGAGCTCTCTTTCCGGCTCAAGGGACTACGCTCGGGGGGCATAGTTCAACAGACGGACAAATTGCCGTTCCAACCTACTCGATTTCCCCTGCCCACAAACTATCCGTCATCGTCGGCAGTTTTCTTTTCCTCTTCGGGGTCTTCCTTCTCGCTGCACGGGATGCATAGGTACTCGCCGGGGGTGGGCATATAGAACAGGTGATAGGGCCTGATTTCCTGGCCGCATTTACAGCAGACCGGCTTGAAAACCATCTTTTACGACCCAGCTTTGTAGGACAGGCGTAAGCCATTTTCCTGGTGATGGATGATCGCTCCCATGAGACGGAGATACCTTTCCGGCATCGTTCGCTTCCCCTTCTCCCACAGGCACACTTCGGCCTCACTGACACCGAGGGCGATGCCCAGCTCCCACTGCTTCATGCCAAGGGCGTCTCTGGCCCTTTTCAGCTGATCTTGCGTCATCTTTATTCTCCTTTTTTCAGGGAGGTGATTATCGGTGGCCACCATCAGACAGAAGGACACAGACCGGCCCTGACCTCGCCTTGAGACAGCCTGACGGGCAGGGTGTTGACAGGTATTCGGGTTCCGGCAGGATCGGGATTCGGAGAAGAACCCCGTGGCAGAATTCAGCGAATCGGTAGCGGCAACTGCGTCAACTCACTACTATGCTGTTGTCTGCAAGAAGGGTCGGTATGGACTCAGCGTGATATGAGATTTAGGGAAACGGGGAACCACGGAAGGAAAAGCCGGTTCCCGGGTCGCCTTTGTCGGCGGTACTTGCGAAGTTGGAAACCGTGATTCGGTGGGATGCAGTCCTGGAGGTGAGGGGATAAATGCTTTCTATTAGGTTATACCAGATAATCGGAAAAATCGCGCTTTTGATCGGTATTCTACCGTCGCATTATACAGGCACTTGAGCCGGTCGCTTTCCCGGTCCAGCTCGGCGTTCTCTAGTTCTCGGCCTCGCGCAGCTTTTTGTCGAGGAGTTCCTGACGATCTCATGGACTGCTTCCAGATTCTACTTGCTCAGGCAAGCAGTACGCGACAGGCTCTACGGCTTCCGAAAGATGGGGAAACTGTGTACTGGACATTGGGAGAACTGTCCAATGACTGAAGGGGAGAAGGCAACGGCAATGCCGAGTGACAACCATTTGAGACCTGCGTACATGAGAACTGCCGAGGCCATCAGCGCGCTCTCAAAAATGTACAATAAGTCTGGTGGGGTAGCCCCTGACATGGCACCTGACTATGAAGGGATTCAGGGGTGGGTGTGGGTCCCGTCGGCATATTCCGCCATAGAGCAGGGACTGAAGCTACTCATCCAGTTCCATACAGGTAAATCCGGTTGGGGACATCGGTTGAGCAGGCTGTATGAAAAGCTGAGCGAAAAACACAAGGAAACTCTGGATCGAACGTACGAGGGGTACGTTGAACTGCACAGCTACATTCCTCTTCGTACGTTGAAACCTTTTCTCGATCAACTTGACGTGGGTGCTCGGGGAGATGGAGGAAGACAGGATGGATATACTACTTGGAGGTATTTCCTCCTTGAGGGCTTTCCCGAGGACAGTGCAAGACAACCGAAGGTGAGCATTGGCGCGATGCTGGAAGTAGCGAGAGGAATCAGATACATCCTGGAAGATGAGTTCATTAGGTTGAAGGATGAGGTAGAGTATCCGAATGTCACCAGAAGGCTCTGTCGTGCCCTGCACGAAGAGATGTTTGAAATGGCCAACACTCTTATGGAAGGCCAAGGGGGAAGAAAAGATCGTTTTCAGAGCATATACTCTGGAATCAGTCGCCTGATAACCGAGAATGTCGAGTATGCCATACGATTTCTACATCCTGGTAACTCACCTCATCCTGGAATTTCTCGTGACCAGATTCCTGGTGAGCTACGCAAGATTTGCAAGTTTATGAGGGGGTATGATCGAGAAAACTTCTTCCAGTATCTCGTGAAGGTGCAAGAGGGAAGGTTGGAGATTCCGAACTACAGATAGATAACCGGAGAAGGATGATCTGTACAGTGATGATAATCTCTGTAAGGTTCCATTTTTTCTCCTGGAGGTTACTCTAGATGGTTGAATCTGTTCATGTTTATCTTGACGAAAAGTATGCGGATCATACCGAATCCAGGAAAAACCAAGTAACTGCACTGACTGGCGTATATCTCATGGCAACTCAGATTGTGCCTTTCAGGAAAAAATACTTTTCTCTTCTCAGAGATTTATTCCCATCGCCTCGTAACCATATTCCCAGCCTTCCCGAAGTACACGCATGCGAGTTATTCCCTGACGAGCCTGATAAAACGAAGTTTAAATTCATGGAAGGGCTGGCGTCAATAATTAATGAAATGAAGATACCTATTGTCCGAATTGGATATCGGAGAAACGAAAGGGCGGAGGAGTTATTCCATAATTGTCGCAAACAGAGCTACATCAACTTTGAAAAAGAATGGTTGATTCCCATGTGCTTTATGGGACTAAAGGCTTCTGCCAGATCTGATCATCTATTCCATTACTTCATGGAAAGAGACGATTCCCCCCTACAATATTTTATTTTCCAGAGAAACACGGTGAGCAATCAATGGATGAGCGAATTTTTATCTCCTGGGGATATGTCAATTGATCATAGCAAAATTGGGGACGTATCTTTCTATGCCAAGAATTTACCTGGTGGTGTATTGCCAGATTGCTTGGGATATCTTCTTCACTTGAGGTGGAGAGAGGATAAGAAAGGCCCTCTTTCGCCATTTCAATCTCGCATGGTTGAGATCTGCAATTCCATAGAAAAGGAATTGACTGTAGATCAAATTGTTGACCTGAGAAAAATGAAGGAGGACTGAATGCAAGAGTGTACAGTGATGGTAATTCCCTGACACTCACCCCCTGCTCGGGGTAGTTGTTCAGTTCGCGCAGCGTGATTCATGCCGTTCCTGTTGGCGACCTCTGATTGAGGTCCGTTCCGCTCAAGGGGATGCCGATATCCTCGCCTTGCCGTTGAGAACAGCACCGCCAGATCGAATCCTTCCAGTGGCGATTGTGCTGGAAGTTTCGCTTGAAACCCTTGAGGAAAGAGTATTATGACTGTCTTCACGCTGCTCCAGGCCACCATCTTCGCCACGGCCATCCTTCTGTCGGGTTGGGACCTGATCAATCCGCCCGACGACAAAGATCCTTGGGACGAGGAGCCCGGATCGCCGGTGACTACGATTGGGGATTCTACGGCCACGACGGTGACCCTTGAGAAAGAAGTCGTTGGAGCGTCCACCCTATGAGGTCAAGGCGCGCGCCAAGATCGAAGTCGATGTCGATGTTCCGGTGAAGGAATGACAGAGAGGCAGTGAATCTTCTCATCGCAGGGGTTCTGTTCGTCGGCTGCAATACCGCGGCGAAGAAATACGCCCCCTACAAGCCATGAAAATGAAACAGGAAGTGCAACTGGAACAGGGGAAACCAGAAGTGATACGATTTGAATGCTTCCCCAATGAGAACAGAAGATGGCAAAAGGAAGATGGAAAATGACAGAGAGGCGACAAAGAAGTTCGTCTGAAGTAAAGCAAGAGTACCAGGATAAGCTCGGGGTAGAATTCGGGACAATATTTCATGCCTTGGTAAATAACTGGTGTTGGGGAACAATAACAATCAGAGAGCTTCGGATACTCACCAGGGCTGAGGATGCCAAACCTCTAAGAGCAATTATGGGTGGATTTCTTTTGCATGTTCAGTGGGTATTCTGGGAGAATCTAATACTGCTCGTGAGCAAGTTGACCGACCCTGTTAGTAGCGGCAAGGGAAAGGACAATCTTACCATCTTGAAGCTGCCGGAGCTTTGCGAAGATGCAGAATTGCATTGCGAAGTGAGTAGTCGCGTCAATACTGCGATTGAATCTGGAGAATTTGCGCGTGACTGGAGAAACAGAGTCATCGCTCATACTGACCTTTCCCGAGTAATAGGACCCAATCCTGAACCCTTGGCTTCTGCAAGCATTGAAAAAGTGGGGAACGCCTTGGACGAAATTCATTCAGTTTTGAACTACATCAGCATAAGGTTGCTCGACTCACAGATAGGGAACAAGGTTGTTATTGAACCGAGGGCCGGAGCATTTATAGCCCATACCAAGCAGCTCGCAAAGGCAGTGCAGTATATCGACTCAGCAATCGACCCCAGTGGCGATACGCCTATCACCGATTCCGATGTTGCGAGCGATTTCTTAGGTAAGATCGGACGTAGACCAAACGCGGAACAGATGAATAACATCTTTGAATTACGGGAAGCCGCTGGTAGGTTCAGGTAGGTTTCGATAGTCCTATGGATGTACACAGTTGATGGTAATTCCCTGATACTCGCCTCCTGCTCGGGGTAGTTGTTCAGGCCGCGCAGCTGGGTCATGCCGTTCATGTAGCGGCGCTGATAGCAGACGTTTCTCCAAAGGGATGAAGATTCCCTCGTCGGCGAAGCACCAGGTCGTATCCCTCAGCGCCACCTCGACCCGCAGTTCCTGAATCCTTTTTAGGTAACGCCGATCCGGACTGAGACCTCCAGCGACACCGGGCTTGCAGCCCCGCAATCCCCTCCCCCCAGGACCTACCCCGCAAAAGCCACACCCCGGCTCCAGCTCCTGAAGGAACCGTCTGGATGCTCATCCCCCCTTGAATCAGGCCTTCCTGCATCCACCGCCGACCTCCTTGCCTCCCCTGCCACACCCCCTCTCCCGCTTCCAGAAACTAAAGTTCGCCCTCGCCGTTACGAGCTTTATGGAAATTTCCTGCAAGCCGATTTTTTTTTTAGAAAATCCAGGTACAATAATGGTAATTCGAAGAGGAAGCCCTCAGCATCCGCTGCCGCTTCCTCAGTCCCTTCTGTCGGCGAACACCGACAGAGTCACCATCCCACTAACCGAAAGGAATCCTATGGGAGCGTGAATCACAATATTTTATGAGGGCCGCTGGTCTCAAGTTCGGTATTCCACGGCCCGAAGGTAATCGGAGTGAAGAATGGTAAAAGTTTATCCTTAATCGAATTATTCAGAATGTTTCCAGATGATGAAACAGCGGAAAAATGGTTTGAAGAACTCAGATGGGGGAAGACGGTAGACGGCCTTCCCGTCAACATACACTGCCCGCATTGGGGCTGCTACGGCATGATAACGGAATGCCCTAACCGCAAACCCCAGCCGTATTGGTGCGGCGACTGCCGAAAGCGATTCAGCGTTCGCACGAAAACGGTGATGTCTCACTCCAAGATCCCCTTGCAGATATGGGCCATCGGCATCCACCTGCACCTGTCCCGCCCGAAGGGAATCAGCGCCAGGCAGCTTGCCCGCGACCTCGGCCTTGCGTATTCGTCGGCATTGTTCATGCTGCATCGCATCCGGGAAGGGTGGGGAGAACAGGAAAGCCTCAACAGCAGCGCCGTTGAAATAGACGAAACCTTTTTCGGGGGAAAGGATAAAAACAGGCACCTCAACAAGAAGTTTGACGGCAACTGGCAGAAGGGCGTGAGTATCGGGGTCGTAGTATGCTGCCGGGAAACCGGCAGGGTAGCCACCGAGGTGACCCCCGACAGGAAGGGCAAGACCTTGCTCCCCATCGTAAGGAAAAACCTGAAAAAGAAGGGTCTATCCGGGTTTTTCAACGCCGAAACGTAAGTACGGAAAGTACCTGAGCCCTTGCTGTTCATCTGAGTACATGACAAGGCCATAGGTCGTTCCCTATGCTTGGTGTATCCCCATCAAGCACTCCCCAGGAAAGGGAAGGGAAGGCGACCTATGACCGCTATGAAGTTCGTCTCCAAGCTGTTCAAGTTCAAGGGGTTTGGCGCTGTGGGCGTGTGGTTCGAAGGACACGGGGAGGAAGCGGCCGTCGTGGTCGCGGTGAAGCCCCAAAGGAACGGGTGCCGGTGTCCCGAGTGTGGGCGCCGGGGCAAGATCGTACAGGTCATGGAGCCCCGCCGCTGGCGCGACGTCCGCATTTGCGGCCGTACCGTCTGGTTGTACCACCGCCCTCGAGAGATCCGCTGTCCGACCCACGGCCGGCACGTCGAGGAGGTGCCCTGGGCAGCGCCCTCGGCCCGGGTCAGCTACCGCTTCGAATACCTGCTGCTGACCTACTGCCAGTGGATGCCGCAGGTCACCGCCGCGCGCTTGCTGGGCCTGGCTCCTTCGACCCTGTCCGACCAGGTGCACCGGCTCATCGAGCGCCGGCGTACAGGCCATCGCATCCGCGCGCTGACGACCCTCGGCATCGACGAGATCTCCTACGCCAAGGGCCATAAATACGCCACCCTGGTCTACGACCTGGAGCGCTCCTGTGTCGTCTGGATCGGCAAGGGCAAGGCCCGCGAAACGATCGATACGTTCTTCCGGGACCATCTCAGCGCCTTCCGGAAGGCCCGTATCCGCTGGGCCTGCTGCGATATGAGCGAGACCTTCATCGGCGCCATCCGCCAGCACGGCCCCAACGCCCAGCTCGTCCTGGACCGATTCCACGTCGTCAAGGCCCTCAACGAAGCCGTCGACGAGGTGCGCAAGGAACAGTGGCGGCAAGCCTGCGGCGAGGACCGCAAGCTGCTCAAGGGCCTGCGCTGGGTGCTGCTGCATCACTCCGCCCGGCGCTCGCCAAAGGACCGGCGCACGCTCCAAACCCTGGAGAAGGCCAACCGCCGCATCTACCGCGCCTGGCGCCTGAAGGACGAGTTCGAGCACTTCTGGCGCTACAAGGCGCGCTGGGCCGCCGAACGCTTCCTCAAGAAGTGGACGACGGCGGCCCTGCGCAGCCGCCTGGAGCCCCTGCGCAGGTTCGTCAACACGGTGCGCAAGCATGCGGCCGGCATCACGGCCTTCGTCGACACGCACCTGACCAACGCCGCCGCCGAAGGGCTCAATCGAATCATCCGCATGGTCAAGAATCGAGCCAGTGGATTTAAATCTCTGGATGCCTTTGCCGACCTCATTTACCTGTGCGTCGGAGACCTCGATATCCCTGCGCAGATTCCGGCCCGATTCCGTACCGTGTGAATCACTCAATATCTCTCTCTGTACATGCTATAAAATGTCCTTTGAAAAACCCGGATATAGCCAAAAAGAATGGAATCCTATACAGCGACGAGTTCAGTTCCTATTCCGATTTCGGATGGGCCAGCAGGCACGAATCCGTAAACCACAAAAAAGGTGAATACGTCAGAGCCGCCCCGGAACGAACCGTGCGGAATCGTTTAATGCTCTGGCGAAAGGAACCTATCACGGGTATCGCCACGTATCTCCGAAGTATTTGCCCCGATACCTCAACGAGTTCGCAGGCAGGTACAATATCCGCCACCTGGACTCCGAGGAGCAGATGAGGTATTTGACGGCGCGGATGATGAAGAAACGGCTAACGCACCGGGATCTTGTGGAGACGGAGGTCCCTCCGACTCCCTTCACTCATCATCGGTGGAGGGAGGGCGAATCCTTCCGAAAAGTCAGCAAGGTGACAACCGCTGCCCCCTGCGTCCCGTCAGTATTCTCCGAAGGAGAATACCCGTCTTGCGCATAAAGATCAGGCTGCACCTGGGAAGCAGAGAATCCTTCCGAATGGTCAGCAAGATGACAACCTGCTGCCAGTTGCCTCCCGGCAGTATCGCACGCCGACCCAGCAATTAGATTCAGTTTGCTTTGTGAACTTGTCAACCAAACGGAATGATTCCTCACCCCAGCGGCTTAACCCGTGGTGTCAATCTGACATGCTTCCGAGTTTCCGGGCTAAACACTTGAGGACCTGGATGTCCTTCTCTCTGGTATTTTCTCTACTATATTATACCAGATTTTCTTTAAATTCGCGGATGGGTTTACGAAAGTTGCGCTTGCGTAGTTATCTATATAATTCCCCTTGCATTCGGGTCGGCGGATGGAACCGTCAAGCTGTGGGAGGTGGCCACCGGCAACGCCAGCATCGTCGGGAAGGGGCATACGGGGATGATCTGGTCCCTGGCGCTCTCACCCGACGGGACAACCCTCGCTTCGGGATATGGTTTTGGGACGATCAGGCTGGGGGACGTGACGACGGGAAACAATACCGCCGTATTGAAGGGGCATACCCACAGGATCAACAGCCTGGTATTTTCCCCCGATGGGACCATCCTGGCTTCAGGATCTTCGGATGGCACGGTCAGGCTGTGGGACGTGACCACCGGCGCCGGTGTCGTCACCCTGGAAACGCATGGACACAGAAACGGTGTGAGCTCTGTAGCACTTTCCCCCGATGGGACGACGATTGCTACGGGTCATTACAACCTAACGGCCAGTTTGTGGGACGTGGCCACGGGCGCCAGAACGGCCACTCTCGAGGGCCATACCTATGCCCCATCCGTGGTGTTTTCTCCTGATGGGACAATTCTCGCTTCCGGTGACGCGATAATTTTCCCGGGGGCGTCAGATCCGAAGATCAGGCTTTGGGACGTGGCGACCGGTACCAGGACCGCGACCTTTAATTTGGATACCGATTGGATACTCTCCATATCGTTTTCGCCCGAAATGACGCCCATTGCTATAGGGGGAATCTGGGATGGGACAGCCGAGTTGTGGGATCTGGCAACGGCCACCAGGATTGCCAAACTCTCCGAGAATGCTAACAATCCCCCGATCTTCTCTGCGGTATTGTCACCCGATGAAAGCATGCTCGTTTTCGGATCCTCTGACAACCGGAATCGTCCAACAGTCGAACTTTGGGACATCGGGGCTGGAACGCGTGCATCCACCCTGTATGGTCATGCGAGTACCGTCGATGTTGTGGAGTTTTCGTCGGACGGAAGGTTCTTCGCTTCCGGGTCCCCGGACGGCACGGTACTGCTGTGGGATACGCAGCTTGTTCTACCCCACCCCCGCACCCTGACCAAGATCTCCGGCGACAAACAGCAGGGATTGCCCGACTCGACGTTGGCCCGGCCGTTTGAAGTTTCCGTACTGGACCAGAACGGGGACCCCCTTCCCGGGGCCACCGTTACCTTTGCGGTCACCGCGGGCGGGGGGACGCTCTCGGCAACCACCGCCACCACCGATGAAAACGGCCTCGCCGCCACCACACTGACCCTCGGCAGTGATCCCGGAAGGAATACAGTTGCGGTGAGGGTCGCCGAGCTGAAACCGGTAATCTTCGGCGCCACTGCTCAGGCGGTTCCAACAAGCCTGACCAAGCTCTCCGGCGATAAACAGGAGGGACCGGCCGGAGCTGCCCTGTCCGCGCCGTTGGTTGTTGTAGTCCGAGATCAAATCAACAATCCGTTCGAAGGCGCCCAAGTGACCTTCACGGTCACCGCCGGCGGTGGAACCCTCTCCACAGCGACCGACACAACCGATGCCAACGGACGCGCATCCAGCACCCTGACCCTGGGAAGCGAGCCGGGGACAAACACCGTCTCGGTAAGGGTCGCCAAGCTGAAACCGGCGGCCTTCATCGCCACCGGGCAGGCGATTCCCCAAAGCCTTGCCAAGCTCTCCGGCGATGAGCAGCAGGCAGCGCCCGGGGCTTCGCTGCCCCAGCCGTTGGTGGTTTCGGTGGTCGATCAGAACGGGGACCCGTTTCCCGGGGCCGAAGCCACCTTTTCCGTCACCGCCGGCGGCGGGATGCTCTCCGCAACCACCGCAACTACAGATGCCAACGGCCAAGCCGCCACCACCCTGACTTTGGGCAGCCAACCGGGAACGAACACCGTCACCGTATCCGCGGCCGGCCTCGACCCGGTCACCTTCACCGGCACCGCGGAAGCCACACCCGACTTCGACGGCGACGGCGAGACCGGCTTCTCCGACTTCTTCCTCTTCGCCGACGCCTTCGGCGGCAGCGACCCCCGCTTCGACCTCGACGGCAGCGGTTCAGTTGATTTCGGGGATTTCTTCCTCTTCGCCGACCACTTCCGGGATCCGGCCCGCGGCAAGCTCCTTGCCCTGGCCCGGGAGATGATCGGCCTTCCGGACGGTCCGCAGCTGCAGCAGAACGCTCCCAACCCCTTCAACAGCAAAACCGTCATCTCCTGGTTCCTGCTGCGCCCCGGTGCGGCCCGAGTGGAGGTGTTCTCCCTGACCGGGCAGCGGGTGGCGATCCTGCACCAGGGGCCGAAGAAGGCGGGTGTCCATCGCGTTCACTGGAACGGTCGCGACGACCGGGGCCACCCCTTGGCCAGCGGAGTGTACCTGTACCGCTTGATTACCTCCGAGAACGTCCAGACGCGCAAGCTCACCCTGCTGCGGTAAGGTAGAAAACGCTCGCGGTTTTCAGCCGTCCTGCCGAGTCTTCATCTCCGCCAGCAGCCTGCGGCGGTACTCCTCGCTGCCGAGCTCGTCCATCCTGGCGCACTCCTCGTCCGACAGGATGGTGGGGGTGCCGACCTGCAGGGCCCGCCACTGGATATCCGCCTGTTCCTCGATGGCAAGGCTGCGGTAGAGCGCCTCCTTGATCGAGGCGCCCACGGTGATGCTGCCGTGGTTGCGCAGCACCATGCCGACCACGCCCGGGTCGGCGAACCCGGCGGTGACCGCGGCCGCCAGCTCCGGCGTGGTAACGGTTACGTAGTCGATATGCGGCACCTTGGGCCCGAGGTACACGTAGTAGTCGGCGAACATCGGCTGCAGGTCGTGGCCGGCCGCGGTCAGGGCGATGGCGGTGCGCGGATGGGTGTGGATGACGGCCTCCAGCTCGGGGCGCGCGCGGTAGATCCCGAGGTGCATCAGCACCTCCGACGAAGGGCGTCTGCCGGGACTGACGATCTCCCCGGTGTCGATGTCGACGCAGGGATAGTCGGCCGCGGCGGCCTCGCCGAGGGAAAACCCGCTCGGCGAGATCCACATGCCGCCCCCCTCGCGGGCGCTGACGTTGCCGCCGGCCCCGGTGACGAGGCCGCTTTCGCTCAGGCCCCGCGCGGTTCTCACCAGCTCTTCGAGTATGGCGCTCATTTCCACGTTGCTCCGATGTAGGGTTGACGGCTTCCTCGCGCGCAACTCCGTCTGAACGAGTGCCTGCGCCCACTATTCCGCGTGATTCGGCCGCCGCTGCATCTTGAGGGGAAAAATCGCGGTTTCAATCCAAACCCCTTCATCTGTGCGATTTTTCCCCTCAATCCCGGCTCCCCGCGTTGCCTTCGCTCGCCGTACACCCCCGGTACGACTCGCTCGGGCGCTTTGCGAGCCGGGAGCTTCGGCACCTCCTTCGTACGCTTAACACGCACGGGCACCAGGTCGCTGGTTTCCTCGGACCTGCGCGCCCAGGAACCAGACCATGTCGCTCCCGGCGAAGGGGTCCACTGTGGCCGCGGCCCGGTTCGACCTTCACCCAGATTCCAGGTATCCCCGTTCTTCCAGCGCTTCCCTGAAGGCGGCGTAGCCCTCGTCCAATGCTGCGCCGCGGCCCCTGTCCGGGACGAAGGTGCGCTCGGTCCGCACCATGGCCCGGGCTGCCGGCCACAGGCCCCCTAGCATTGCCGCCGCGGCCAGGACCGCGCTGCCGAAGGCGGACTCCGGACAGACCGGCCGGTGAACGCTGCGGCCGGTGGCGTCGGCGCGCAGCTGCAGCCAGACGTCGCTCCGCGCCGCGGCCCCGGTCGCGTACACGGAGCCGTCGCCGGCCCTGGCCGCGGCGTCGAGCACCTCGTACGCCAGGCGCTCGGTGAAGGCCGCTCCCTGCAGGTTGGCGGCGTACCGCTCCAGGGAGGAGGCCGGCTCGGGATCGCAGAACCCCTCGGCCCCGGCACAGGCGAACGGGAACCGCTCCCCGGTGCGCGCCAGGGGGTATGCGACGAGATGGCTCGGAAGCAGGGACGCCGCCTGCCGGTCGAGCGCAGCCGGATCCTGCCGCGGGAACTGGACCCCGATCCACTCCCCCCCGGTATTGCTGGCGGCGCCGGGCAGCCAGTACCCGCCCGGCAGCTTGTGACTGTACACCAATCCGTCCGGGGAGGCCGCGGGGCGGGAAGCGAGGCGCTTGAAGACCAAGGTCGTCCCGAGTGGTGTTGTCATCCCCCGGAAGGTGGGCCCCTGAGGCGATGAATGCCGCGGTGCCGTCGGTGGCCCCGGCGACTACCTCGGCCGCTGCCGGCAGCCCGGTGGCGGCAGCGGCCGCGGGCGACAGCTCGCCGAGGCGGGCTGTCGGAGCCACCACCTCCGGCAGCCTCTCCCGCATCCCGCCACAGGCGTCGACCCAGTCCGGCCAGCGCTCTTCGAAGAGATCGTACCCCGTCTTCAGGGCGTTGCTGTAGTCGCTGACTCCGCAGCGGCCGCACAGGCGCGCGGCGATGTAGTCGGCCTGGTGACAGAACCAGCGCGTCGCCGCGACCGTTTCCGGCTCGTGACGCAGCAGCCAGAGGATCCGGGCCGCGGCAAAGGATGAGGAGAAGCGGTACCCGTGGCGGCGGCAGTGGTCGGCCGCGAGCGCGCACAGCTCCTCCGCCTCGGCGCCGGCGCGGGCGTCGTTGTACATCAGCGCGGGACGCACCGCTTCACCGGCGCCGTTCAGGCAGACGAGTGTTCCCGAGGTGCCGTCGACCGCCAGGACCGCGATTGCCTCCGCCCGCTTTCCGAGCAGCCCGGCGACCTCGGCGAGGCATGCCTGCGCAGCCTTCCACCAGGACTCCGGGTCCTGCTCGTGCCAGCCTCGGGGCAGCCCCCTGCGCAGCGGCGGGAAAGGTTGCTTCGCGGCCGCGGCGACCTCCCCCGACGCCAAGACCGCGAGGGCGCGCACGCCTCCGGTCCCGGCGTCGATCCCTATCGCCAGCCTGTCATCCTGCAATCCGGTTGCTCCCCGTTCAGCTTTCCACCTATGCTACGCAACCGCCCGGCACCGTTCCAAGGACAGGGAAGCCTGGAAGCCGCTCCTGCAGGCGGTACATCCTGGACGCCGGGGCGGCCGCCCGGATGATCTGCAACGGAGTTCACGGAAAGGACGACATGGCAAAGACAGCGGTAATCTCCGGCGTCGGCTCCGGTCTGGGAGCGTCTCTGGCGGTCAGGTTCGCCGACGAGGGGTACGACACCGCGCTGCTGGCGCGGTCGTCCGGTTTCATCAACAGCCTGGCGCAGCAACTGCGCGAAGCGGGCAGGGACTCGCTGGCCATCGCCGCGGACGTCACCGACCCGGCGCAGGTCGGCGACGCCTTCGCCAGGGTGCGCGAAGAGCTGGGAGAGGTCGACGTGCTGATCAACCACGCCGGCAACGCCGCCTGGGGGGATTTCGACAGGCTGACCGCGGCGGAGTTCGAGCGCTCCTGGCGGGTCTGCGCCCTCGGCTCCTTCCTGTGCAGCAAGGAGGCGGCAGGCCCGATGGCGGCGAGGGGTTCCGGGGCGATCCTGTTCACCGGGGCGACCTCGAGCATCCGCGGCCGCGCGGGCGCCCTTGCCTTCAGCAGCGCCAAGTTCGCGGTGCGCGGGCTCGCCTGGTCGCTGGCGCGCGAGCTCTGGCCGCAGGGGGTGCACGTCGCCCACGTGATCATCGACGGCCTGCTCGACACCCCGCAGCTGCGCGAGGCCGGCGTCGACGCGGACGAGCCGGTGATGGACACCGACGCGGTGGCCGAAACCTACTGGAACCTGGCGAACCAGAAGCCCGGCGCCTGGGCCTTCGAGATCGACCTGCGGGCGCACCGGGAGGATTTCTTCGGCTGAGCGGGGAAGCCGTGGGTGTAGAGGGAACGGGCGAAGGGAAAGGAACCGGCCCCCCGAGGATTGATAAAATGAGATTGAAAAAACAGGGGGATGCTGCTTCGCCGCAGGCCCCCGGCCACGGCCAACCTGAAAACCGGTCCGGTGCAAGGATGACGGAAAAAGAGGCGTTTCTCTTCGACCTGTGGGGATACGTCGTCCTCGAGAGGGTGCTCGCCGGCGGCCAGCTGCAGCGCGCCAACGAGGCGGTCGACCGCCACTCCGGGCTGATTCGCAACCGCGAGCCCGGGCTTTCCGGGGGTTCGGAGGCGCTGGCCGGAGATTCGGGACGGGGCGAGTTCCAGCAGAATCCGCTGACCTTCGGGCACCCCTTCCCACACCGGACCGGCAGGACGGCGTTGGGAGCGAACGGCCCATGAGCTCTCCGGCCGTCCAGGCCGTCCTCTTCGATCTCGACGACACGCTGATCGATTTCCAGTACTCGCGCCGGCACGGGCTGCGCGCGGTCCAGGAGCTGCTGCCGGGGCTGGCGCCGGTGCCGCTCGAGGAGCTGGAGCTCGTCCACGACGAGCAGCTTCACGCCAACTATCTGCGCACCCTCGACGGCAGCCTGTCGGACGACGAAGCCCGCCTCGAACGCATGCGCGGCATCTGCGGCCGCTACGGGGTGCAGGCGGACGAAGCGACGATTGCCGAGGCGGCGGCGGCGTACGCGCGCGAGCAACTGTCGAACCCGCGCCTGGTGCCGGGGGTCCCGGAGCTGCTCGAGGCCCTGCGGGGACGGGTGAGGATCGGCGTGGTCACCAACGGCCCGTCGGCGCGGCAGCGGGACAAGCTCGGGTTCTGCGACATCCGCCCCGACGACCTCGACACCCTGGCGATTTCGGAGGAGGTGGGAGCGGCCAAGCCGGACCCGGCGATCTTCCGGCACGCCCTCTCCGGGCTGGGCGTGGCCCCGGAACGGGTGACGATGGTCGGGGATTCCTGGGAGAACGACGTCCTCGGCGTCCTGGGGAGCGGGATGGCCGCGGGATGGCTCAACCGCTACCGGCGCGACTGTCCGGATCCGGGGCTCGCCGTCGAGATCCGGAGTCTGGACGGCCGGGGAAATCCTGCGGGTTCTGGGAGTGCCGGCGAGCCGGGGTTGAACCGCTGCCGGGGCCCGCGCCGGCCCCTACCCGTGGCGCGAGCGCAGCAGCTCCGCCCCCCGGCACATGGCCGTCAGCTTCAGGTAGGCCTCGTCCAGGTCCATCGGGTTCTGCACCGACGGCGAGAAGCCGCAGTCCGGATGCAGGACGATGCGCTCCTTGTCGACGTACTTCATCGCCTCCTCGACCCGCGACGCCACCCGCTCCGGGGTCTCGATCTCGCGGTCGCAGTGGTCGATGCACCCGAGCCCGAGCCGGGCCTCCTTCGAGAACGATGCCAGGCACTCCAGCCCACCCGAGACCGGGGTGGCCAGCTCGAGCGAGACGACGTCCACGGCGATGCGGGCGAGCCCGGACATGACCGGGTCGAGGGCCCCCTCGCTGCCGTGCCGGTGGTCGAAGTGGGCGTGGCACAGGTGCAGGCCGGTGGTTATGCCCGTCACCCCTTCGAGGGTGGCGTTGACGACCTCGACGCAGAGCTCGATCTCCGCCTCCATGTCGTCGATGCCGTCCTGCTGCCGCCGCTCCGGGTCGACGAGGACGCAGAGCCAGGGCTCGTCGAGCTGCACGGTGTCTGCCCCCGCCTCCTTCAGGAGCTCGATCTCCTGCCGCAGGATCGGGACGCAGGCGCGCATGAGGTCGGGGGGCTGCGGGTAGGCTTCGCGCGAGTGCTCCTCGTGCCACATGCGGCGGCCGATCGTGTACGGCCCCGGCAGCGTCGCCTTGACGCGCCGGCCGGTGCGGCTCCTGAGAAAGCGGATCTCCTCGGCGGCGATCGGGCGGTAGTACTCGACCGGCTCGACCACGGCGGGGTACGGAAGGCCGCTGACGGTGAGGTCCGGCCGGAAGCCGCGCACGCGCTCGGCGAACACCTTGACGTAGCTCTCGCGCCGCCATTCGCCGTCGGTTATCTCCTCGAGGCCTGCCCGCTCCTGCAGCAGGATCGCCGATTCGATGGCGCCGTCGAGTATGCGGTCGGCATCGGCCTCCGACAGGGCTCCCGCCTTTCTTTCGAGAATGAGCTGCCGCACCCATTCCGGTCTGGGAAGGCTGCCGATTACGGTGGTTGGGAACATGCCGTCCTCCCTGCTGAATCGTCGATTGACTGCGTTCTGGTTGCACATATAGTAAGCCGGCACCGGAAGGGGAAAAACGGAGGGCTTCCATGGGGGACAGACTGAAAGACAAGGTGGCCATCGTCTGCGGCGCCGGTTCCATCGGGCCCGGATGGGGCAACGGCAAGGCCGTCGCGGTGCTGTTCGCGCGCGAGGGGGCCAGGGTGCTCGCCGTCGACGTCGAGCCGGAGGCCGCCGCGGAAACCGCGGGCATCATCGCCGCCGAAGGAGGGGAATGCCGCGTCGCCGGGTGCGACGTGTCGAAGGCGGACGAGGTCGAGGCCATGGTCGCCCGCTGCCTCGAGCTCTACGGGCGCGTCGACATCCTTCACAACAACGTCGGCATCCTGCGGCTCGGCGGCCCGGTGGAAAGCAGCGAGGAGGACTGGGACCTGGTCTGCGACGTCAACCTCAAGTCCGTCTTCCTCACCTGCAGGAGCGTGCTGCCGCACATGGAGCGCCAGGGAGGCGGCGCCATCCTCAACGTCGCCTCGATCTCCGGCATCCGCTGGCTCGGCGTCCCCTACATTTCCTACAGCGCCACCAAGGCCGCGGTGATCCAGTTCAGCCAGTCGGTCGCCCTGCAGTACGCGGCGCGCAACATCCGCTGCAACAGCATCCTCCCCGGCCTGATGGACACGCCGATGGCGCGCAAGTCGGTGGCCGAGGCGTACTCGGGCGGGGACGTCGAGAAGATGATCGCCATCAGGGACGCGCAGGTGCCGATGGGCCGGCAGGGAGACGCCTGGGACGTCGCCTACGCCGCCCTCTTCCTCGTCTCGGACGAGGCGAAGTACGTCACCGGCACCCAGCTGGTCGTCGACGGCGGCTTCACCTGCAGCGCCGTCTCCCCCCGGTAATCCGCGTCGCCGGCGCTGCGGCGGCCGCACGAACCCGGGGCAAACCCGCACTGAGAAAGAGAAGGGAATGCGAAACCTGCTGCTGCCGATCCTGGCTGCGGCCGCCTTCCTGGCCGGCTGCGGCCGCGGCGGACCGGAAGCGGAAGGCCGCCTCAAGGTCGGCTACATCGTCAACTTCATGTCGCACGAGTGGTACCAGAACATCTGTGCCGCGGCCGAGGCGCGCGCCGCCGAGCTCGGGGTCGATATCGTCATCGCCGACGCCAACCTCGATATCGCCGCGCAGATCTCCAAGGCCGAAAACATGATCGCCCAGGGGGTCGACGTGCTGGCGCTGACCCCGGTCGACGCCAAGGCACTCGGCGTCGTTATCGAGCGCGCCCGCGCCCAGGGCATCCGCGTGCTGACCGAATCGAACCCGGCCGTCGGCGCCGAGACCTACGTCGGCATCGACAACCGGGCCGCCGGCCGCAAGGCGGGGGACTGGTTCGTCGAGCACCTCGCCGCCACCGGGATCGACCCGAAAATTCTCGTCGTCGGCTACCCGAACTTCGTGGACTGCCGGCAGCGCGTCGACGGATTCGTCTCCGCAGTGGACGAGGCCGGCCTCACCGGCGCCGTGGTCCAGGAAGTCGACGGACAGGGCCTCAAGGAGAAGGCGTTCAAGGTTGCCCAGGACGCCCTGACCGCGCATCCGGAGGTCAACGTCCTCTTCGGGATCAACGACGATTCGACCACCGGCGCCATGGCCGCCTACCGCGCCGCCGGCCTCGACGAGAGCGAGCTCCTAGCGATCGGCTTCGGGTTCGAGGGCTCGGTCGGACGCAGCGCCCTGCTCGGGGACACGCCGTACAAGGCGGCGCTGGCGATGTTCCCGCATTTCGTCGGGACCTCGATCGTCGACGCCGCCATCAGCCTCGCCGCCGGGAAGACCCTGCCGGCGCATTACGAGACCCCCACCATAATGATCACGCGCGCCAACTTCTCGCAGTTCTACGGCGGCCCCGAGGAAGGCTACCCCATGAAGATCGAGGCGGTACGCCGGCTGATGACCGCTTCACCATAGTCCGCACAGCAGCCCGAGAATGCCGAACTTGCCGTCGCGCCTGCTGCACAGCGAGCAGGCCGGCCTGCTGATCGCCCTGCTGCTCCTGTGCGCCGTCATCGCCGCGCTGTCTCCGGTCTTCCTGACGGTGGCCAACGTCACCAACATCCTGCGCGACGCCTCGCTGGTGGCGATCGCCGGCATCGGCATGGCCCTGATCATCCTGCAGGGGGAGATCGACCTCAGCGTCGGCTCGGCCCAGGCGGTCGCCGGCATTCTCGCGGTTTTCGTCCTCAACGGCAGCGGCAGCATCGCCCTGGCCTTGGCCGCGGCCCTGTGCCTCGGGGCCGCCTGCGGAGTCGCCAACGGCCTGCTGGTGACGAGGGCCGGCATCAGCTCGTTGATCGCCACCCTGGGAATGATGGCGATCCTGCGCGGCACCGCCATGGTGTCGACGCAGGCGGTCTCCATACAGGCGGCGGTCCCCGGCTTCAGCGACATCGGCACCGGCCACCTCGGCCCCCTGCCGCTGCCGGTCGCAGTCGCCGCCTTCTTCTTCGCCCTCTTCTACTTCATCCTCCACCACACCCCCTTCGGCCGCTACATCTACGCCGTCGGCGGCAACGCCGAGGCCGCCCGCCTCGCCGGCCTTCCGGTCGAGCGGATCAAGGTGACGGTGTTCGCCATCGGCGGGGCCATGGCCGCGATCAGCGCCTTCATCCTCGCCTCGCGCCTCAACTCCGGGCAGCCGAACGCCGGGCTCGGCTTCGAGCTGCAGGTGATCGCCGCGGTCGTGCTCGGGGGGGGTCAGCCTGACCGGGGGGGTCGGTTCGCTGGCCGGGGCGATCCTCGGCATCCTCATCCTCACGGTGCTGAACAACGGTCTCGTGCTGCTCAACGTCTCCTCCTTCTACCACGACATCGCCCGCGGCCTCGTCATCATCCTCGCCGTGTACCTCGACCGGCGCCGCCGCGATTCGGTTCTGCGCCGGCTGCTGGCCAACCCGTGATCCCCCCGGACCGGAACGGCGAACCGCTCCTCGACCTGCGCGGGATCGACAAGCGTTTCCCCGGGGTGCAGGCCCTGGCCGAGGTCGACTTCGATCTGCGACGGGGAGAGGTGCACTCCATCGTCGGCGAGAACGGGGCCGGCAAATCGACGCTGATCAAGATCCTCACAGGGGTGCACCAGCCGGACGGGGGCTCGTACTCCATCGACGGCCGCCCGGCCGCCGCGGACAGTCCGCGAGCGGCGATCGCCGCCGGGATCAGCGTCGTCTACCAGGAGCCGAAGCTGGTTCCCACCCTGTCGGTGGCGGAGAACATCTTCTTCGGACGGCTGCCCTCCCGCCGGGGGCGGGTGGCCTGGCGGCGCCTTCACGAGGAGGCGGCCGCGGCCCTCGGCCAGGTCGGCCTCGAGCTCGACCCGCGGCGGCAGGTCCGGCACCTAGGCATCGGCGAGCAGCAGCTCGTCGAGGTGGCGCAGGCGCTGACGCAGGCGGCCCGTGTCCTCATTCTCGACGAACCCACCTCCGCCCTCAGCCCGCGCGAGATCGAGCGGCTGTTCGCGCTGATCCGGCGGCTGCAGCAGGAGGGGGTGGCGATCGTGTACGTGTCGCACAAGCTCGAGGAGATCCTCGCGCTCTCCGACCGGGTCAGCGTGCTGCGGGACGGCAGGCTGATGCGCACCGCCCCGGTGGAGGAGCTCGACGGCGAACGGCTGATCTCCCTCATGGCGGGACGGCCGCTCGGCTCGGAGACGGCGCCGGCCCCGGCCGGCAGCGGCGAGATCGCCATTGAAGTGCGGAACCTGTCGACCGCCCGGGTGCGGGACGTCAGCTTCCGCGCGCACCGAGGGGAGATCGTCGGCTTCTCCGGGCTGATGGGGGCCGGCCGCACCGAGCTCGCCCGCGCCGTGCTGGGGGCGGACCGACGCCGCCAGGGGGAGATCGAGGTCGGCGGGCAGCGGCTCCCCCCCGACTCGACCGCGGCCGCCCGGCGCCTCGGCGTCGGACTGGTCCCCGAGGACCGCCGCGGCGGAGGGCTCTTCCCGGAGCAGCCGGTGCTGCACAACATGACCGTCGCCGCCCTCGACCGCTTCTGCGTTCGCGGGATCATCAGCCCTTCCCGCGAACGGGCCGCGGCCGCGGCCTTCGTCGAGGAACTGTCGATCCGCACTCCTTCCCTGCAGCAGCGGATCGCCGTGCTCAGCGGCGGCAACCAGCAGAAGGTTCTGGTGGCGCGCTGGCTGCTCAAGCAGAACCTCGAGGTGCTGTTCGTCGACGAGCCGACCCGGGGCATCGACGTCGGCGCCCGCTTCGAGATCTACCGCCTGCTGCGGGAAATGGCGGAGCGGGGGCTGGCGGTGATCGTCATCTCCTCGGAGATCCCCGAGCTGCTGCGGCTGTGCAACCGCATCTACGTGATGAAGGGAGGCGGCATCGTCGGTGAGCTTCCCGGGGCCGGCACCACCCCGGAAGAGCTGCTGGCGAGGGCCATATGAGTTCGAGGAGGGCCGGCCGGACGCAGCAGTTGGGGCGGCACCTTGGCCTGGGCGCGGCATCGGCGAGGCGCAAGCATTCTCCCAGCGGCGCCCGTGAGCCGATCCTGAGCGCCGCCACCCATCCCGGGTTGTTCTTGCGATCCACGACCGCCAGCTCGCCGAGCACGGCGGAGAAGACGGGATCCGTGACCCGGGAATGGTCGAATCCGCCCTTTGCCCGTCCGCTGAACCTCGGACGCTACGGAAATCCGGATGCGGCGGCGCTGCCCGCGGACTACGCCTGGGGCCTGGCCAGAAACCACGGCTTCATCGACGGCAACAAGGGCGACCGCCTCGGTGGTCGCCCCCCTGTTCCTTGCCGAACAACGGCCAACACCTCGAGTTCTAGCCTTTGGACGCCGTCCGCATCATGGAAAGGTGTCGCCGCTGACCGCATCGATGAAGCCACGCTCGCGGATTGGTTCCGCTCGAACATCAAAAGGTGAAGTGGATTACTCCATACGCGTTCCGTTAGCCTATCCGCCTAGGTAAACTGCCTTTCGTACGGCTTCGAGCCGCCGGCCAAGGTATAGAGAAATGAAGTAGACCCCAGCCCCTCTTTCCCGGGGATTCCAGGTGAACTGGCTAATTCCGTTGGCTAAGACTTCATCCGCCAGTATCTCCTCCATCTGACCTAGTGCGTTGTATACTTTAAGTGTAGCAGGAGTCCTCTCTGCCAAGTCGAGTTCGAGCCGAACTGTGGAGACAAATGGATTGGGAATCGCCTCTGACAACGTAAAGCGCACAAATCCGGTCGTTCCGCGAAATTCGTAGGCGCTGTTCACCCCGCCCGGAGTTCCCCCCGGAGAGATGGAAGCCAGCCAATTCGAGGGTTCCGAATTATCCAGCTCATAATGACGCAATTCCAGCGTCGGACCGTCGCCGTCCGCCTCCTCCGGCCACGGACTACTATCTCCATAGGCGATTGAATCGACTTGTAATCCATGGCGGTCGAACAGGCTAACGAGTTCTCCGCTGTTCCTCAATCCGAAATCGAAGTCTCCGATGCATGTGGTTCCCGAGAGCCATTCCAGGGCCTTGCGATCTTGGCATAATACGAGGAAGCCGCGCGGTTCGACAAGCGTACCCTCCGGCAACGCGAAGGAATGCCGGATATTCCCGTCTTGAAAATACCAACCGGAAAGATCGACGGATAAATCATTGGGATTGTATAATTCGACCCAATCTCCCGTATCAAGTTCGTCCGCCGAGTGATAGTTTATTTCGTTAATTACAATCGCTGGCGAAGTCACGTCTATGGGGCTGTAGGTTTCATTGACGCGGGTAGCCATTTCCGTCAGAGCCGGGGTCAACAGTCTCATCGTGTCATCAAGGGAAACCTCGAAAAAAAATTGCCAATTGCCGGAGAATCTGAAAACAGCCCGCTGGCGACCTCTCTATTTGAGGAGAGTATAATGCTTGCACCCGCTCCAATTTTCGTATCGGGTGGGAACATGAAACGGTTGAAATATTCCCCGGATTCGAAACTGCAGTAGGACAGGTCCAACTGCAACTCACCGGTGTTGATAATTTCAACGAAATATCCATTCCGTACCTGGTAAACGTCTCCGATCCGCAGCCGTTTGTAATCTTCGAAACCAGCGTGACTCACATTCAAGGCGTAGGTCTTCGTCGCCACGTAATTGATATAGAATAACCCGTTTTGAGGATAGCTGTAGTCTCCTGATCTGAAAGAATAGGGGACCAGGCCAGTGTAGTTTTCCGGCAGCACGAGACGGTTGCCGTATACGAGGTCCCCCTCCTTCAGATCGTCGTGTTGGCCATCGTCGAACAGGATGAGTTTCTGGACCGTTATTTCTTCTCCCCAAGTCTTGTAGGAAGATAGATCCGTAATGTATTGGACCATTACTTCCTGGAGTTGGAGCGAAGTAGCTCGAAATACCACACCCCGATTCCCGGCCTCAGGCGAGGGGAACGGAGTGGAGCAGTACAGATTCGATAGGGAGGGTTTTTCGAAAAAGGAGGCTCCTCTGGAGAATCTGTGGGTGAGGAGGGGAGGCTGCGGCGATGGGAATAGAGGAGGCCAGGTAGCCCAGGCGCATCATCCCCCGGTATGTTGGGACAGTCCACCAAGACGGAACCCAACTACCTGTGGAGGGAATGATGCGCCTGATCACGGTACTAAACCGGTGCACGACCTTCAAGCGGTTTGTGTTTGAGGGCAGTCATTTTGACCGGCACGGAAGGATAATGGTGAGGATAAGGCCACGGAAAAACTCCCGGGGCGCGTGCAGCGGCTGCGGTCACTTGGCCCCCACCTATGACACGGCCCCCGAGGCCCGGCTGTTCGAGTTTGTTCCCCTCTGGGGGTTTCCGGTCTTTCTGGTGTATCGCATGCGCCGGGTTGCCTGCAAAGCCTGCGGCCGGGTGGTCGTCGAGAAGGTCCCCTGGAGCACGGGCAAGCACCACCTGACCGACCTCTACCGCTGCTTCCTGGCCCAGGGGGCCAAAAAACTGTCGTGGATCGAGGTGGCGCGTTCCTTCCGGACCCGTTGGGACAAGGTCTACCACTCCGTCCAGTACGTCGTGGACTATGGGCTCGCTCATCGCTGCCTCGACCAGGTCACGGCCCTCGGCGTGGATGAAATCCAGTATCGTAAGGGGCCTCATTATCTGACGTTGCTGTACCAGATCGACCCCCACCGCCGCCGCCTGTTGTGGATGGGCGAGAAGCGGACGAAGAAGGCCTTGAACGACGGCTTTACCGAACGGGAGCAGGAGCACCGGCGCAAGCAGGAAGCCGGCGGCGAGCAGGAGCCGACCCGTTTCCTCGACCAGAAGCGACTCCCAAGGCTTGAAGCTGTCGGAGCTATTGAAGATGAACCTGCGGACGGTCAGAGCCTACCTGCTCAAGGAGGACTTCCAGCGCTTCTGGGACTACACCTACTCCGCGTGGGCTGAGAAGTTCCTCCAGCGCGGGTGTTTCCGTACGATGAGAAGCAACATCGAACCGATGAAAGACATCGCCGGAATGCTGCGGCGTCACCAAGAGCTCATCCTCAATTGGTCCAGGGCCAGGAAGCAGTTCAACAACGGCATGGTCGAGGGCTTGAACCTGAAATGGAATCTGACAGGGAGAAAAGCATTCGGATGCCGCACCTTCAAGGCACTCCAAATCGCTTCATTCCATCAGCTCGGCGATTTACCCGAGCCACAATTCACCCACGAATTCTACTGACGAGCCATTTTTATTAGACGTATCCCGCAAACTCTTCTATAGTCTCTGGACGCAGGATTCAGGAAGTTCCTGATCCCTTTCAGAGCGGCTTCAGGGGACGTCCCATTGGCATAGGTTCCCTCCTTGCGATATCGCTAGACAGGAACCTAATGAGGAAACCATATTTATTCAAAATATTCCTGGGACAGGACGATAGGCTCCATCCAACCGCCGGCGAGTCAGAGGTATCTTGCATCAGCTTCGCTCTGCTGCCCCGCTTCAACGAAGCAGGGTGAGCTTGCGGGTCCACGCTCCTTCGGCCGTCACCAGCCGGTACACGTATACTCCGCTGGCCAGGGGGCGGCCCTGGTCACTCCGCCCGTCCCAAGTGAGGCGGTGGAGGCCGATCTTCTTTGCACCCTCGTGCAGCACCGCCACCCGCTGGCCGGTTAGGGCGAACACCTCCAGCTGCACCTCCCCGGGGTGCAGCTGGAACCAGGAAATCACGGTGCGGCTGTTGAAGGGGTTGGGCGCGTTCTGCCGAAGCTGCGAACCCTCGGGCAGGCCGATCCGCTCGCTGGCCATGGCCAGCAGCTTGGCGCGCGCCGTCTTCCCGAAGTTCTCGGCGAAGAGGAAGAAGTCGGGAAAGTCCACCGTGCCGCTGCCGTCCAGGTCGAAGCGGGGATCCGTTCCGCCGAAAGCCTCGGCGAAGAGGAAGAAGTCGTCTAAACCTGTCACTCCGTCGCCGTTGAAGTCGGCGATGGCGATAACCGTGGCCGTGAAGATCTGCGGCTCCAGGCCATTCACCCTCACCTCCACGGTGATGGTCCCACTCCCTTGCCCGATGGTCAGGGCGGTGGAGGCGCGGCCCCTTGCGTCGGTGGTGTCGGTAAAAACAGAAAGGGTCCCCTCCCCCTCGATGACCGAAAACGCCACCACGGCTCCGGGCAGGACCATCCCGTTCTGATCCAGAACTTCGACCACAAAGGGGTCCTGAACTTGAGTGCCCGACGGCGCCTGCTGGCTATCCCCCGAGAGCTTGATCAGGACCTCAACCATACGCGAGAACAAGACCTCAACACCCCTGGCTTCCAAGGCTGGCAGATGGGTATTGGCGGCTAACGGATTCAGCGGATTGCCCTCAAGATTCAATGTGGTCAGATTGGTTGCAAACTCAAGCCCGATTAAATCGCGGATATTTCGGTTGCTCACATTGAGCGTGGTCAACCGCGCTATATCTGTCCTGGTGATAGGTCCGTAACCGGATTTGCCCAGTGTTTCTCGAATTGCCGCTTTGAGGTTGAAGTCGGCGATATGTACTACGGGTGTGACATAAGGCGACATATCCCACAAGACGATGGTGTAATCCCCCTTTCCATAATTGCCTAATGACGTGGCGAAAGTTGTGCCATCAGGGGAAAATGACCCAGAATTGGAAAACAGTTTCTCTCCGCTGGCCCCTTGAAATGCCGCGATTCTTTCGTATGTGTTTGTATCCCCATCTATCTCCCAAAGTTTAATATCCCCCCCCTGTATCGCGGAGACAATTTTTTCGCCATCGGGGGTAAATGACACATAGCGCAGAATACTTTGTTTGCTTACCTCAAACTGATCCTTAAAGGTTTTTTTATCCACGTCCCAAAAAGCGAGTTTGTTATTAAAAGCACCCGAAATGAGGGTTTTTCCATCCGGTGAGAACGATACAGAAGTAACCGTGTTCTCATAGGGGAGGTAGGCAATCTGGGTTTTTGTCGCCACATCCCATAGCCTGATTGTGCTATCAAAAGCACCTGAAGCAAGGGTTTTTCCATCCGGTGAAAACGACACGCTCTGGACACCATTACTATGGCCGCTAAGGGTGGCGATCTCGGTTTTTGTTGCCATGTCCCACAGCTTGATCGTGTGTGCTGGACTTGTCCAATCATCCGTCAACGCTGAGGCGAGGATCTTTCCATCGGGCGAAAACGCCAAAGACATGATCCGCCCCTCATCACCGCCATGCTCGAAGGTGATGATCTCTGTTCTTGTTTCCATATCCCATAGCTTGATCGTGCCTTCCCATGTTCCCGTGGCGAGGATTGTGCCATCGGGAGAAAAGGCCACAGAGTTGACCCGGCGGTGATACCCCCGACCCTCATATCCTGAGAGTGTGGCGATATGTTCGCCTGTCTCTGCGTTCCACAGTTCAACGGTTTGATTCTCTGACCCTGAGGCGAGGACTTTCCCATCGGGAGAAAAGGCCACCCCATAGGCGCCATTTCTCTTTCTCCTGTCCAGGGAGATGACGAGTTTGTGGGTCGAATTATGCAGCAGCGATAGGCCTATTTTGCCGATATTGCCGAGCATATCCACAACCTCGAACTCCATCCTGTGCGTAAGAAGGGTGGAGAGATTCGCATGGTCTCTGTCCGATGGAATAATGCCGTCATACTCGAAGTCAACAATCGCATTCGTCACCCCCCCTAATAGACGACCTGTCTTCAATTCGGGAGAGCCTGCGGAAAAGTGGGTTTCTGGTGTTGTAACAAATAGAGATACTTGCTGAAGACCGTCAGGGTGGCTGAGTTCAAGTTGAATAGGGACGCTTGTCGCTCCTGTCCGATATGAACGCGACGAAAGAACCTGACCCGTTGGCAACTCGCTCTCAGGAAGCGTCTCCGTTGGACTATCAGGATTGAAATGGGGGTGTACGGCCAGATGCCCGGCGCTGAGCTCGGATAACCTATTTCGTCCACGACCGTATGACATGATGTGGGCCCCGTCGTTGAAATTGTGCCACAATCCGAAAGCATGTCCCAGTTCATGGGCCGCCCTGACAACGAAATTCGGGTCAATATATTGTCTCAACATCGCCCATCCACCGGTTCTTGACTCTTGGAGACCAAGCCCTAATACATTTCGAAATTTAATATCTTCTTCATTGCCTAGGACGATGAAGTAAATATTTGAATTGAGATCATATTCCTGTTGAATACGTTCGAGGGCACCCCAATGGTCGTAAGTACCTCCGGCACCATATGCGATATGAACCATGGGTTCATTTTGTGCATCCCTCTCAAAACGGAAGGTTCTCTCTCCGAATCCGTGCGCCCTGATCTGGTCGGCAAAAATACGCTGCACCTCCCGAATCGTAGATTTCATCTTATCAACTACTTCTTGCCTGAACGCTTGCGGATCGGATACGAAGTAGATCATTCGCACGGTGCGCGGCTCTCCCGCATTCAACAGGGCCGGCTTGGCCGCGGGGCGTTGCAGATGGCGCTCAAGCCTCTCCGAATCGACAGGCAGGCAGAAACCCGTGCCCTCGGCCGAGGAGGACGCGGGATGGCCCATGGACGAGAGAACAACGGATAGAAATAGAATGGGAGTGAAGTTCCTCATCCTCAGTCTCCTTCGTCTATGAGAGACCCGACACTTCGAGGGTCTCCACGCAGTAGAGTGACAGGGGAGAAAATAGTAGATTTTATGGTTCTGTTGACAGATGGGCAAGGGGAATTATGGTTTATGACCATAAGCGACAGGAGAATACAGGGAGGAGCGCAATGATTGTACAATCAGGACGAAATTGACCGGCAAGCCGAACAGGTGGCACGATTTTTGCGGAGGCCGACAGGCAAGGTGAAAGACGGGTATTCTCCTAAGGAGAATACTGACGGTGACGATAAACAGCAGGAAAGCGAATGAGCCGGCTAGGAACGACAGGGAGTCCTGAATGAATGAACAGTGTGGAAATAGAGAGGTGGCCCCCGGAATTCGGACAGTTACGTTAGGTGGATCCAACCCCTCTACGGAAGGACTGGAGACATGGGAAAACGACGTAGCTTCTCCGCCCAAGATGGCCGAGCTCGCCGCCAAGCATCACCTGCACCCCAACGTGATTGCGCAGTGGAAACGGCAGGCCCGGGAGAGCCTGCCCGAGGCGTTCGCCCGCAAGACCTCTTCCCGCGCCGCCGACCATGAGGCGGAGGTCAAGGCGCTGCACGCCAAGATCGGCCAGCTGACCGTCGAGAACGATTTTTTGTCTCGCGCCTTCGGCCGTTGAGCCGCGACCGAAGGGAAGCGATGATCGATGCGGATCATCCCCGGCTCCCTATCGTGCGCCAGTGCACCTTGGTTGCCCTCTCGCGATCCACCTAGTACTACGCGGGTCGAGGGGAAAGTTCCTTCAACCGGCAGTTGATGCGCACCATCGACGAACAGTTTCTGGCCACGCCCTGGTATGGGTCCCGGCAGATGGCCCGTCAGCTGCGGCGCCAAGGCCATGGGGTCGGGCGCAAGCGCGTGCGTCGATTGATGCGACAGATGGGACTGACGGCCATCTACCGCAAGCCGCAGACGTCGTCGCCGGATGGGTCCCATCGGATCTATCCGTATCGTCTCGGCCATCTCAGGATCGAGCGGCCGAACCAGGTGTGGTGCGCGGACGTGACCTATATCCCGATGCAGCGTGGTTTTCTTTATCTGGTGGCGATCATGGACTGGGCGACGCGCACGGTGCTTTCGTGGCGGCTGTCGAATACCCAGGACAGTGCGCTCTGCCGGGAGGCCTTGCGGGAGGCCCTGGCCCGCTACGGAAAACCGGACATCTTCAACACCGACCAGGGCAGCCAGTTTACGAGTCGGGAGTTCACCGAGGTCCTCGAGCAAGCCGGGGTAGCGATCTCGATGGACGGCAAGGGGCGATGGATGGACAACGTCTTCATCGAGCGTCTCTGGCGCTCCCTAAAATACGAGTGTGTCTATCTGCACGACTTTCAGGATGGACGGCAGGCGCGTCAGATGATCGCGGCTTGGCTTCGCTAGTACAACGAAGAGCGGCCTCATTCCAGCCTGGCCGGCGACCGGACGCCTATGGAAGAATACACCCGGCGCAGGGCGGCATGAACAGGGAAGGGGGGACGGTGTGGACAATTTGCCAAGGACGGGTGGACGATCCTGCACCCAGCAAAACGGCGATCTTGCAGAGTCGGAAAGGAGGTTTCAGGGGACTCCAGAACAAGAAGGACAGGGCAGCAAATTAACCACAATGAATCCACCTAATCCTGCTGTCCGGCTGTCCAAAGAATGGGGTCCACCTCTGGATGCCCCGGAGCAAAGTGCGGTCTCGGATCTTTCCTCCGGCAAGACAATCGGGTTCGCCATCTCATTGTCCGATTATGACGAATACCACGAGGACCTTGGCCCGGCGGAGGGGTACCTGGACCTGTTCGGACCGGATGCTTCCGTCCTGAGTTTGGAGGACTATTTCCCCAAACTGTTTTTCGAGTCTGACTTGTGGGCTCGAGGTATTCTTCTGGGCGCAGACGGTCGTACCGATGACACCGCGATCGAAAGCCTCACCTGGGCCCACATCAAGGCCAGCCTGTCGGAATAGCCAACCTATTTGGTCCGAATGCGTCGTACGACGATCCCAATGTTTCCCAATCTGATTTTTGGGCTCAAGGAATCCTCCTGGAAGCAGACGGCGGCTCCGATGGTACCGCTGTCGAAGGCGTCTCCTGGGGCCGCATCAAGGCCAGCCTGTTCGAGGAGTAACCCCGCGGCCCCGACTCACCGGGTAACCACGAGATTCCCGAACCCGTCGACCTCGGCGGCGAACTCCGGATGGATGACCGTCGTCGAATCCTTCTCCTCCACCACGCACGGCCCCTCTACCACGCTCCCGGCCCGCAGACCGTAGCGGTCGTACACCGGGCAGTCTGCGAATCCCCCGCTTTCGGCGAAGTACACGGGCCTGCTCTCCTTCCGGGCACCCGGTGGTTCCCCGCCCCCCTGCCATTCCCGCAGCCTCGGCTTGGCGATGCGTCCGGTCGCCGTCAGTCGGTGGGCGACGAACTCGACCGGTTCCTCCGGGGCGCTGAAGCCGTAGGCCCGGTCGTGCTCGCGGTGGAACTCGGCCAGCACGCCGGCGATTGCGGCCTCGTCGAGCTTCCCGACCGGCAGGGGCAGGGTCAGCTCGTAGCTCTGCCCGACGTAGCGGATATCCGCCTGGCGCAGGTAGCCGGTGTCCCCGGCAGGAATCCCCTCGCGCTCCAGCGCTTCCCGTCCCTGCGCTTCCAGTCCCGCGTACACCGACTCGACCGCCTCGATGTCGAGCCGGTCGGCGCGTTGGATCCGCGTCGTCGAGTAGTCCCGCTTGAGATCGGTGACCAGGAGGCCTGTAGCGGAAAAGGTGCCCGGGCTCGCGGGGATGACGGTGAGGGGTATCTCCATCTCCGCGGCCAGGCGGCAGGCGTGCACGGGTCCGGCTCCTCCGAAGGCGACGAGGGCGAACTCCCGGGGGTCCCAGCCGCGCTGGATGGAGACCAGGCGCAGGGCGTTGACCATGGCGGCGTTGGCGATCTCGACGATGCCGTGGGCGGCCTCGACCGGGTCCATTCCCAGGGGCTCGGCGCAGGCGCCGGCGATGGCACTCCTCGCCGCCTCGACGTCGAGCGGGATCTCCCCGCCGAGAAAGTAACCGGGGTTGAGGCGCCCCAGGAGCAGGTTGGCGTCGGTCAGGGTGGGCTCGCGGCCCCCCTGTCCGTAGCAGGCGGGACCCGGGTCGGCCCCGGCGCTGCGCGGACCGACTCTCAGTCCTCCGCCGGCGTCCACCCAGGCGATGGAGCCCCCTCCCGCCCCGATCTCCACCAGGTCGATCACCGGGGTCCGTATCGGATATCCCGCTCCCCGCGAGGCCCCGGCGGCGCTGCGGGCGGCCGCTCCGACCTCGTAGTCCTTGGTCACCGACGGGGCGCCGTTCCGGATCAGTCCGACCTTGGCGGTGGTTCCCCCCATGTCGAAGGAGATGACCTCCCCGCGGCCGAGGGAGTTGCCGAGCCAGGCGGCCGCGGTCACCCCCGCGGCCGGGCCGGACTCCACCATGAACACCGGCTTCTCCCTCGCCGCGGCGAAACTGAACACCCCGCCGCTGCTCTGCATCACCAGCAGCTCCGCGGCCACCCCGGCGGCGCGCAGGCGCTCCTCGATGCGCCTGAGGTACTCGGCGACGACCGGGCGGATGCAGGCGTTGATGACGGTGGTGCTGGCCCGGAAGTACTCGCGGAACTCCGGGGCGACCTCCGACGACAGCGATACCATGGCCCCGGGAAAGCGCTGCCGCAGGATCTCGCCGGCGCGGCGCTCGTGCCCGGGGTTGGCGTAGGCGTGGAGGAAGCAGACGGCGATCGCCTCCACCCCTTCCCGGCGCAGCCGGTCCGCCGCCTGCCCGACCGCCTCCTCGTCCAGCGCCTCGAGGACCTCGCCGCCGGCCCCGAGCCGCTCCGGCACGCCGACGCAGAGGTAGCGGGGCACCAGGGGCCGGGGCTTCTCGAAATGCAGGTCGTAGAGGGAGGGGCGTATCTGGCGCGCGATCTCCAGCATGTCGCGGAAGCCGGCGGTGGTGACGAACCCGGTGCACGCCACTTTCCCCTCGATGATGGCGTTCGTCGCTACGGTGGTCGCGTGCATGACGTAGGTGACGTCCCCGGCGTCGACCCCCTGCTCGGTGAGAATGCGCCGCGCCGCCTCGCTGAATCCGGCGGCCGGGTCCCCCGGGGTGGTCGGGACCTTGGCGGTGCGCACCTCGCCGGTCGCCTCGTCGACGAGGTTGGCGTCGGTGAAGGTGCCGCCTATGTCTATACCCAGTCTATGCGCCACGGTCCCCCCCCTTCTTCGGCAGCGGCGCGCAGCCTGGCGGTCTCCGCCTCGTCCACTCGCCAGCCCTCCGTGTCGACGGCAACGCCGTACACCTCGCGGGCGCGTTCGAGACAGATCTTGCCCTCGCGAACGTCGGCGAGCACCGCCAGCGGATCGCGCTCGTGCGGCGGACCGTACCCGCCTCCGCCGCAGGTGCGGTAGCTCATCACCTCCCCCGGGGCGAGGTCGAAGGTCACCTTCGAGCTCAGCTCCGCGGCCTCGCCGTCCGGGTCGAGCACGTAGCTCGCCTTGCGGCCCGGCTCCCCCCCGAACAGGCCGTGAGGCCCCCAGCGGTCGCGGTCGGCGAGCACGGTGAAGCGGACCTCGTGGCCGTAGAAGCGGTAGTCCCGCCGCAGTCCCAGGCCCCCGCGCCAGGTGCCGGCCCCGTCGGAGTCCTCGACCAGCTCGTAGCGCACGACATGCAGCGGGTAGTTCATCTCCGTCTCCTCGATCGGCGCGTTCTCCGTGTTCTGCCCGTGCGTCTGCACGGCGTCGGGGCCGTCGCTGCCGGCGCGGCCCCCGAAGCCGCCGGCCAAGGTCTCGAGGTAGCAGTAGTACTCGCCGCTGCGCGGGTCGGTGCCGCCGAAGCCGGCGTGGCACTGCATCGCCTTGGTGCCGGCAGGCATGCGCTGCGGAAGGGCGGGGGCGAGGGCCTTGAACATCACGTCGATCAGCCTCGTCTGGGTCTCCCAGCCGCCGACCACGGCCGCCGGAGCGGTGCAGTTGGCGACGGTACCCACCGGGGCGTTCATGCGCACCTGGCCGTAGAAGCCGGCGTTGACCGGCACGTCGTCGTCGATCAGGCACTTGAGCACGAAGGCGCAGGCCGAGAAGGTCTGGGCGTAGGTCGAGTTCACCGGCGCCCGGCGCTGCGGGTCGCAGCCCTCGAGATCGAACAGCACCCCGTCTTCCCCGATGAGGATGCGGGCGGCCAGGGCCACCGGCTCGCCGCCGAAGCCGTCGTTGTCGATGCAGCCCCCGGCGCGGAACTCCCCTTTCGGCAGCCGGGCGAGGTCGGCGCGCGTGCGCCGCTCGGTGTAGGCGATCAGCTCGCCGGTGTAGAACGCCACTGCCTCCGCCCCGACGCGGGCCACGAGGTCGTTGACGCGGCGGATCCCGGTGTTGTTGGCGGCGATCTGGGCGCGCAGGTCGCCGGCGGTTTCCCGCTTCGAGCGGATCTGCGCCAGCACCAGCCGGAACAGGTCGGGCTCGATTTCCCCGGCCCGCACCAGCTTGATCGCGGGGATGATCACTCCCTCCTGGAACACCTCCTGGAAGGCGCCGACGCTGGCCGGGGCGCCGCCGCCGACGTCGACGTGGTGGGCGATGTTGGCGGCGTACCCGAACAGCTCGCCGGCGCAGAAGACCGGAGAGATCAGGGCGATGTCGTTGAGGTGGACGCCGCCGGCGTGGGCGTCGTTGGTCAGGATGGCGTCCCCCGGACCGAGGTTCTCCGCCCCGTACATCCTGACCGCCTTGGGCACCAGCTCGACCATCGACCCGAGGTGGGTGGGCTGGGCGAAGCACTGGGCCACCGCCCGCAGGTCGCGGTCGAACAGCACGCAGGAGAAGTCCGCCCGCGTCTTGATGTTGGTCGAGTACGCCGACCGCCTGAGGGCGACGGCCATCTCCTCGGTCGCCTCCACCAGGGCGTTGCGGATCACCTCGAAGGCTATGGGGTCGACGCGGCGGTTCGTGGGATTGGGACTCGAAAGCTCTGCAGCCGACATTATTGACCTTTCCTGCTCGCGGTCGCCGCGAGAATCGATGCCCTGCTCAGGTTTCCGGCAACGTACTTTCGTCAACTGCAAACGCCAACCCGCAAAGGAGGAGCCGCGCCCTTGGAATCCTCACGCGTGAGATATCCCAGGTCCGGGATACCGGCTTTCCTGCCGGAGATGGAAACATGACGGTTCCCAGGGTTGCCGTCGTCGGCATGGGGGGGTTCGCCGCGGACCACCGCTCCTGGGCGCGCGAACTCGACGGCAAGGGAGCCGTCCGCCAGGTCGCCCAGGTCGCCCCGCCCTTCGACCACCGGCCCTTCGCCGCCGACATCGCCGCCCTGCGCCAGCGCGGCGTCGCCGTGTACAACAGCCTGCGCCAGATGCTGGCGGCGCAGCGGCACGAGATCGACCTCGTCACCATTCCCACCGGCATCCACCTGCACCGGCCGATGACGGTCGCCTGCCTCGAGGCCGGCTGCAACGTGCTGGTCGAGAAGCCGGCCTCCGGCTCGATCCAGGATACCGACGCCATGGTCCGCACCGCCGGGCAGTCCGGACTGCAGGTCACCGTCGGCTACCAGCACCTGTACCGCGACGACGTCGCCCGGCTCAAGGAGTGGATCTGCGCCGGCCGCTTCGGGGCGGTGCGCAGGGTCAAGGCGTTCGGGAGCTGGCCTCGCAGCCTCGAGTACTACGGCCGCAACGAGTGGGCAGGGCACTTCGGCGTCGGCGACCGCTGGGTTCTCGACGCCCCCCACCAGAACGCCATGGCCCACGCCGTCAACCTCATGTGCTACCTCGGCTGCGAGCGCCCGCGGCAGTCGCTGACCCCGGAGTCGATCCGGGCCGAGCTCTACCGCTGCAACGCCATCCACAGCGCCGACTCCGTCTCCCTGCGCATGCAGTCCGTCGAAGGGGCCGAGGTTCTCTTCGCCGCCAGCCACTGCACCGACGAGCTGCTCGACACCGTCTTCGTGCTGGAAGCGGAGAAAGCGACGATCACTCTCGAGTACGAAGGGGGCGGCGCCATCGAATGGTCCGGCGGGGGGCGGGAACCGCTGCCGGTTCCCGAAGCCGCGGTCACCGACGTGCTGGAAAAGGCGGCCGCCCTCGCCATCGGCGGGCTCGACCTGCCTCCCTGCCCGCTGGCCGTGGCCAGAGCGCAGACCCTGTGCACCTGCGGCAGCTTCGAGTCCTCCGCGGTCCACGCGCTTCCCGGCCACCAGCTGCGTGAAGGCACCGTCGTCTTCCCCGGAATGAAGGAGGCGGTGCTGCAGGCGTTCGCGGAAGCGGCCCTGTTCTCCGAGCTGTCCCTGCCCTGGGCGCGGGCAGGCGACGAGGTCGACCTGCGGGGGTACGGGTACTACCCGGCGCACCTTTGAGCTGCGCCGGCCCCGCCCGGTCAGTGCGGCAGGCCGAGCTTGTGCATGCGCCGGTGAATGGCCTCGCGCGCCTCGGCGAAGGGCCGCTCGAGGTAGGCGCCGTGATCGGCTTCCCCGTGGTGGTGGGTGGCCGTCCCCACCTCGTGCTGGCGGCTGGTGTTGCGGATGTACTCGATGCAGCCGTCGACCAGGGTCAGCATGTAGGTCGCCGTCTCCTGATCGAACATCCACCACTCCCCGCCGCAGGCGACGTAGACCGGTGAGGTGTGCGCGAAGATGCCGCGGCCCCAGCCGTCGTAATGCGGCACCGACCGGTACCCCGGGCCGGCGACCCGCGCCGCCAGCCAGGAGTGGCCGCTGATCTCCGCCTTCCCCCTGAGGGTGAGCCGGCGCGCCCCCTTCGGCTCGGACGCCTCGGCCACCACGCGCCCCTCCTGGACCACCTGCAGGCAGTGGACGGGGAAGATGCACTCGGCCTCGGCCTCGAACTCCAGGGTGCCGCCGTTGCCCGGCAGCTCTACGGTGTCGCCGATCTCGCGGCCGTCGACGCGGAACTTCAGCATCGGCCCGCCGCTGTGGACGGTGCGGCCGGCGGCCACCGCCCGGCACCAGTTGTCGTAGGTGAACTCCTCCCCTTCGCCGAGCCTGGCGTAGGTGCGGTAGATGCCGACCGGCACGTCGCTCGACATCTTGTCGGTGCCGCCGACCAGCGGAAGCTTGTACCCGCAGTTGAGGTAGCGGTAGTACTCGTGGTGATTGAACTCGGCGTGGCGCAGCATCTCGACGGCGTCCGCCCTGCCGGTGGCGATCAGGGCCGCGGGCTCGCCGTTGGGGTTCGGCAGGTGGGGGATCACCACCGTCCCTCCCTGGGCGTGGGTGCGGTCGGCCCAGTCCGACATGGTCACCTCGAGGGTGCCGCCCATCTCCGCCTCCCCGGGGCCGTCCGAGCACCAGGGCATGACCGGCTCCTTGAGGCCCCACAGAATCAGGTGGCCGAGGAAGTGCTGCCTGTTCTCCTGCGACACGTAGACGATGCTGTTGCCGTCGTCGGAAACACTGGGAGCGCCGGTGAACTCCTGCTTGTCGGTGAACAGGGTGCCCCACTGCGACTGCAGCATGTTGACGACGTTGAGGTCCTCGGCGTTGGCCTCGGTGTGGCTGCCCTGGGCCGACAGGAAGTGGACGTGGGAGTCGCCGCTGTACCAGCCCTCGGCGTTCATGTGGCACCAGCGCTTCAGGCGCAGCTCCAGCTCCCGCTGCCCCGGTTTCAGCTCGAGCCTGCGCCGGATCGGCTCGTACTCGAACCCCCGGGCCACGTCGACGATCACCTCCCCGCGCGGCAGCCAGCCCTGGCAGGTGCCGTCGATGTAGGCGTAGGAAGCCTGGCCGAGGCGCAGGTCGCCGCCGACGTCGAAGTGCCAGGTGCCGTTGTTGGAGTTGACGTGGGCGTGGTGCCCGTGGGGGGCGTAGGCCACCCCGCGCGGCGAGCGGAAGTGGACGCGGCAGGGGACCGGCCGCCCGGTGTCGTCGTCGATCACCCGGGTGTGCACCCAGTTGCGGCCGTCGTCGACGACCTCGACGCGAACTCTCGAACCGGACTCCGCCCGGCCCTCGGCGAGCACCTCCCCCCAGTTGACCTCTCCCAGGGTCTCCTCCCCCTGCTTCACGGTCACCGTCGCCGACGGCGAGGCGGCGATCTCGACCTGGGACGGACTGCTCTTCTCGTTCTGCGGCTCCCCCCATCCCTTGCGGTCGTCGGCGACGAACTCGCCGGCCGGCATCTCGGGCAGCGGGTACGGGTAGGTCGCCACGCCGCGGTCGACCTCGACCTCGAGAGCGAACGGTTTCTCCGCGTCCTCGGCCTGCGGCAGGGTGACGACGACGTCGCGCAACCCCTGCCGGCAGACCGGCTCCTCGTCGGCGCGGCCGAGGGTGATGCCGCCTATGGCGAGGACCCGCCGCCCGGGGACCACCTCGATCGCCACCAGCTCCTTCTCCGGGGAGGGGTTCTTCCACCACCAGAGCACGAACCAGCGCGGCGTCGCCCGCTCCACCTCGGTCTGGCGCCGCCCCGCGTCGCTCCAGCCGCCCTCCCAGCGCGGCAGCAGCCTGTCGCCGCAGTCGGGGAAGGCGAGGAACGGGGAGCCCCCGTCCGGCGGCACCGTGCAGATCTCGAAGCGCTCCCGCAGTGGGACCGCGTGGGACTCGCCGCCGGCGAGGTGGAAGACGTAGGAGCCGACCTCCTCGCCGACCGGACCGCCCGCCGAGATCCGCGATTCCACCAGGCGGTGGGCGAAGACGACGTAGCGCGCGGAGCTGGCCACAGGTATCGAGACCGGCTCGGTCGCGTGCCCGGGCCCGGCGGCCAGCAGGCAGCTCTCAGGCCCCGCCCCGCTGCCGCCGATGGAGAACGGCAGCCCCTGGAAGGTCCGGTCCCCGGCGGGAAAGTCCCCGCCGCCGAAAAGGTCCGCCCCGGCGTTGCGCACCCCTGCCAGGTCGATCGGTTCGTAGTCCTTTATCATCCGTTCACCTCCTGTGGTATCGTCCGGTTACGTTGCGTGAATGTTTCCCGCCTCGCGGTCGGCATCCAGGGCCCCGAGATCGACGAGCCCGGGACGCAGGGCCATCACCAGCGACGTCTTGTTGCGGGCGGCGTGATCGATCTGGCTCTTCCACACCCCCTCGCTGATGATGGCGTCGCTGCCGAGGGGAAGCTGCTCCCCGTGCCCTTCCAGGGTCCCCAGGGGCAGGTAAGGCCAGGGGCCGCTGCGCCAGGCGCTCGCGGAACTCCCGCGGCCGCAGCTCGGCGTAACGCACCTTGTCGGACACGCTCGTCACCCCTCCTCGCTGACGCGGGCGAAATCGTCGGGGGCCCTCATGTTCCCGGCGTCGTCGCCCACCTGCGGATCCAGGCGCCCGAGCGGACGCGCTCCTCGACCCGCAGGTGGGCGACGACGCCGTCGAGGCGGCTGCAGCCCTCGAGCTCGCCGACCTGCACCCCGGCGCCGCTGACCGCAAGGTATCCCTTCCCCCTGGCGGCCCCCACCAGCCTCCCGTCAATGTAGAGCCGCGCCTCCCCGCCGTCGTACACCCCGGCGACGTGATGCCACCCCGGCCCGGGGTTGCAGTTGGCGCGCGCGCTCACCGGACCGGTTTTCGTGTTGACGGTGAACACTGGGCCGGGCAGCGAGGCCCCGAGGCCGCCGTTGTGGCCGCAGTCCATGTACTTGAGCAGGAACCGCGCCCCGTCGCCGGCGGTGTCGTAGCGCAGCACCTGTCCGTACGGAAAGATCGTACCGTCCCCGGTCGGGTCGCCCGGCTTCCCGTCCTTGCGCCACGGCGCGAAGTAGAGGAAGCGGCCGTCGAAGGCGCCGCCGTTGAAGCCGCCGGGATTGGGGGGCGCCAGCAGCGAGCCGTCCACGGCGCTCCAGGCCTCCCCGTCGGCGAAGTCCATGCTGGTGTCGTAGCGCAGCAGCTCGCAGTGGAAGCCGCTCTCGTCGGCCCCCCCATTGTAGAACGGGATGAAGTACACGTAGCGCCCGTCGAACAGGGCGCCGTCGAAGCCGCGGCAGTCCAGGCCGGAGGTCCCGGCGACGTCGCGCGACTCCCAGCTCGCCCCCGCATCGAACGGGCTCTCGGTGTCGTAGCGGACCACCGCGGTGTTGTCGCCGTAGGGGACGTAGTAGACGTGGCGGCCGTCGAACACCGCCCCGTCGTAGCAGGAGCAGGCCACGCCGCCGGTATCGCCGGCGTCCCAGGTCTCGTAGCTGTCCGCCTCGGCGAACGGCGCCGTGGTGTCGTAGCGGATCACCAGCCCGCTGCCGCCGCCGCCGTCGCCGTCGTATCCCGGGACGTAGTAGACGTAGCGGCCGGTGCAGGCGACCCCGTAGTACCCGGTCGTGTCGAGCCCCGAGGTGCGGCCGGCGTCGTACGCCGACCAGCTTCCCGGGTCGTCGAAGCCGCCGTGGGTGTCGTAGCGCAGCGCCGTTCCGTGGCGCCCCGCGGTGTTGCACTGCGGCGAGAAGTAGACGTAGCGGCCGTCGCACATCGCCCCGAAGAACCCCCGCGTCTCCAGGCCGTCGGTGGCGCCGGCGTCGTAGGTGGCGAAGCGCTCGAGAGCGGCCGCCAGCGGCCACTGCGAGGCGATCACCTGCATCTGTTCGGCACGGGACTCCCCGGCGTGGATCCAGGACTCGACGGTCAGGGCGCTGCCGCCGCGGTTCCCGTCGCTCGATTTGTCCGTCGCCTGCGGGGATTCTTCTGAAACGGGGAACCGGCAGCTCCGGGTGAACGGGTCTTCGGACCCTCCGGAGCCGCTGCCGCCGCCTGCCGCGAAGAAGACGGTGTCGGCCGCCGCGGTCACCTCGGGCAGGAGCACCCGGACCAGGGATTCCCCGGGGGTTCCGAACGGGACGCTCGGAAGCTCCCTGCCCTGTGAGTCGGTGAAGGTGAGGCCTGCTGCGGCCGCGGCCCCCGGCAGCCTGACGACCACCGGGAAGTCCGCCAGATCGGCGGCCACGGTCCCCGCGGCGATGGTGATGCGCAGCCGCTTCATCGCACGGCGCCCCTGCCGGAGGGCCGGCTCTCTCAGCCCCCGACCGCCCGCATGAGGGTCTCCTGGACCAGCAGCTCGTGCTCGTACGGCCGGTCCGGCGCGCGCGCGCCGGAGATCGCCGCCAGGAAGGCGACCAGCTCCTCGTCGTAGCAGCCCTGGCGGTCGCGGCCCTCCATTTCGACGGTCTGGAGCCCCTTGCGGAAGCCGCCGCGGTCCTCGTCGAGGCAGAGCCGCACCCGGTCCCCCGGCTCGAACGGCTCGACGATGATGGCGCTGCCCCGGGTGCCGTAGACCTCGAAGCGGCGCGCCATCGGCGCCGTCTCCATGGCGGCGATGGCGACGATGGCGACGGCCTTCTCGAACTCGTACACGCCGACGGTGTTGTCGCTGAATTCGGGGACCTCGCCGGTTTCGTTGCGCAGGAAGGCCGTGACCCTTTCCGGGCGGCCGAGCATCCAGACGATCTGGTCGAGCATGTGGCCGGCGAGGTCGAAATGGACGCCGCCGCGGTGGGCCTCGGCGATGCGCTGGCGCGCCTCCGCCGGAACGCTCGTCGACATGTGGGCCCGCACCGAGAAGACGTCGCCGAGAAACCCCGAGCGCGCCCACTCCGTCACCTGCCGGAACAGCGGGTTGTAGCGCAGCATGTACCCCATCTGCACCACGAGGTTGGCGGCGCGCGCCGCGGCGATCACGCGCTCCCACTGCCGGTAGTCGTCGCCGGCCGGCTTGTCGTACCAGACGTGCCTGCCCGCGGCGACGATCTGTTCGGTCTGGTCGAGGCTGTTGGAGTTGCGCCCCTCCGAGGCGACGGCGGCGATGCTGTCGTCGGCGAGCATCTCCTCGGCGCTTTCGTACCAGTGCAGACCCTCGTACTCCGGGTTGCCTGAGAACGTCCGGCGCTCCTCCTCATCCGGCTCGAAAACCCCGGCAACCTCGACGCCGTCGTTCGTCCTCATCGAACGCATCTTGCCGGCGGCGTGCCCGTGTCCGATGCCGAGCTGGGCCATGCGCACTTTTCCCATGTCCTTCTACTCTCCCTGTGTGTCGATCAGAACCTTCATCAGCTCGCCGCCCGCCTCGATCTCCTCGAAGACGCCCTGCAGATCGCCGAGCCCGCGGCGCGCCGAGATCAGGCGCTCGAGCGGCAGCTCGCCGGAGGCGACCATCGCTATGGCGGCGTCGTAGTCCTCCGGCTCGTACACGCGCACCCCGCACAGCCGCAGCTCGCGCCAGAAGAAGCGGAACAGGTCGATCTTCGGCGGATCGGCGAAAATGGCGACGACGACGATGCGGCCGCGCGTGCGCACCAGCTCCGTCATCACCCGGGCCCCCTCCTGCGTGCCGGAGACCTCGAACAGCACGTCGGCGCCACCCGGGCTGTGCTCCTCCACGGCCCCGGCGAGATCGCGGGCGCGCGGGTCCACCGTCTCGAAACCGAGATCGCGGGCGAACTGCACCCGGTACGGGTTGACCTCGGCCAGCAGCACCTCGGCCCCGGCGTGGCGGCAGACCAGGGCGACCAGGGTTCCGATCGGGCCGCCGCCGATGACGACGGCCCGCTCCCCCGGTTTCACCTCGCCGAGACGGACGTCGTGGCAGGCCACGGCCAGCGGCTCGATCAGGGCCGCCAGCTCCATCGAGATGCCCTCGGGCAGCCGGTGCAGGGTGTGCGCCGGCACCGTCCAGGAGGCCTGGAAGGCCCCGGGGCTGTCGATGCCGATGAAGTTGAGATTCTGGCAGATGTGCTCGTGGCCGCGGCGGCAGGCCGGGCAGCCATGGCACGGCTCCAGCGGGCGCACGACGACCCCGTCCCCCGCGGCCCAGCCGCCGACCCCGGGACCGGTCTCGGCGATCGTCCCGGACATCTCGTGACCGATCACCAGCGGCGTGCTCACGCGCTGATCCATGTGGCCCTGGAAGATGTGCAGGTCGGTCCCGCACACGCCGCACCAGGCGACGTCGACGCGGACCTGTCCGGCCCCCGGGGCCACCGGCTCACACGGCCCCACTCCGATCTTCTTGCCGCCCTCGTAGAACGCCGCTTTCACGGTTGCCCCTCTCCTTGCGAAACCCCTGCGGCGACTCCTCGCCGCCGCAGGGGCAGATAATAGCGACGACGTCAGATGGTCTCAATCGGGACCCGGGTCCCTGGGGACCCGGCAGGTTGCGGCCCCTGTCCTGCTGGCGCAGCCGGTCCGCAGGGCAGGTACAAAAAAACAGGGGGCAACCAAGGTTGCCCCCTGTCAGGGAAAAGAAGCCGGACGGAGGAGAAAATGTCCGTCCGGCGAAGGGCATCCGGCACGAGGCGACCCTGCCGGACGCCCACCACCCGTTTCCGGGTGGAACCGGCGCCAGGATCGCTCCCGGCGTCGATGTGGGGATGGGCAAATCCTACGAAGCGGCCCGGTGAAAGTCAAGCAAAAGAAAGGCCGACAGGATCGCCTCTGTCCTGCCGGCCCGGAACAAAGCTCAGCACCCGAAAGGGTGACTGGCTTTATGTTTGGAACAGCCCAATACTACTTGCATCCCGCTTTCTTGTCAAGCGAAAATCTAGGCCTAGGTCTTGTTTTTTATGCGGTTGTACCCTGTCGGTTCAAGCTGGAGATGACCGGAACCGTCTTCTACATCGGCGATCCGATGTGCTCCTGGTGCTGGGGATTCGGCCCCGCCCTCGCCGCGGTCGAGGCGGGGCTGCCGGCTGAAGTCCCCCTGTGCTACGTCATGGGCGGCCTGGCCCCCGACTCGGACGAACCGATGGCGCCGGAGGTGCACGCCTACGTGCAGAAGAACTGGCGCGCCGTCGAGGCCGGGACCGGGGCCTCCTTCAACTGGGATTTCTGGGAGCGCTGCCTCCCGAGGCGCTCCACCTACCCCGCCTGCCGGGCGGTCCTCGCCGCCCAGCTGCAGGACGCGGGGCCGGCGATGTTCCGCGCCGTCCAGAGCGCCTACTACACCGAGGCGCGCAATCCGTCCGACCTCGAGACCCTCACCTCCCTGGCCGCGGAACTCGGGCTCGACGCCGCCCGCTTCGAGCGGGAAATCGCCTCCCCCGAGGTCGAAGCGCAGCTGCAGCGGGACTTCGAGACGCGCCGCCGGCTGGGAGTCCGCGAGTTTCCCACGCTGCTGTTCGAAGCGCCGGCCGGCTCCGGGAAGAAGGTCCTGCTCGCCCGGGGGTGGGCGGAGCCCCGCGCCGTCCTCGCCGCCCTCGGCAGGGCACTCGGCGCCGCGGCTGACTGAGGGGCCGCGGCGGCTTATGTTCCACTCCCGCCGCCAGCGGCAGGGCGCATCCGCGCTCCGCCCCTCCGGCGGGCAGGTCTCAGCACCGAGCCGGCGCCTGGTCCTTGGTCGACCTGGTCTCGGCGCCGGTCCTTCAGCCTCGCCTGCAGGCAGGATCCCCAAGCTGCCGAGTTTCCCGGGAGTGGAGAGATGAGCTCTGAAAGATTCCTGATCACCGGCGCCTACGGCTGCGTCGGAGCCTGGGCCGCGCGCCTCCTGGTCGCCGAGGGGGTCCCGGTCTGGACCTACGACCTGGGCGGCGACCCGCATCGCCTGCGGCTGGTGATGGGGGACGACGAGATGACGGCCGTCCACATGGAGACCGGCGACATCACCGACGCGGCCGCCTTCGACCGCGTCGTCGCCGACAACGGCATCACCCACATCGTTCACCTCGCCGCCCTGCAGGTCCCCCTGGTGCGCGCCGACCCGGTGGCCGGGGCCGCGGTCAACGTCGTCGGCACGACGGTCGTCCTCGAAACCGCCAGGCGCCGCGCCGACCAGGTGCGCGGCGTCGCCTTCGCCAGCTCCTTCGGAGTGTACGGCGATCCCGGGAACTACCCGCCCGGACCGATCGCCCACGACGCGCCGCTGACGCCGCCGACCTTGTACGGGGTCTTCAAGCAGGCGAACGAGGGGACCGCGACGGTGTACTGGCGCGAGAACGGGTTGCCGTCGATCGGCCTGAGACCCTGCGTCGTCTACGGCCCCGGCAGGGACCAGGGCTGGACCTCGACGCCGACCAAGGCGATGCTCGCCGCGGCGCTCGGCCGCGACTACCGCATCACCTACGGAGGCACCCTCGTCTACCACCACGCCGAGGACGTCGCCGCGGCGATGATCCTGGGGGCGCGCACCCGGCTCGAAGGGGCGCCGGTCTACAACCTCGGGGGCAGCACCGCCCACATGGCGGATATCGTCGCCGCCATCGAGGAGGCGGTGCCCGATGCCAGGGGCAGGATCAGCTTCGATCCGGCGCCGCTGCCCCATCCCTCCGAAGTCGACGACTCGCAGCTCAGCGCGGACATCCCCGGCATCCGCTGGCGCTCCCTCGGCGACGGGGTGCGCGACTCGGTCGAGCTCTTCCGCAGGGCGGTTGCGGCCGGCCGCATCGACGTCGAGCGCGCCCTCTCCCGGTAGGGACCCCTCCCGCCTCAGTCCGTTTCGATCTTGTAGGAGGTCCGCCCGATCACCTCGTGATCCGAGGCCCGCGCCAGCTCCAGGGCCTGCCCGGTGACCGGGAAGTAGTAGCGGGTTTCCGCCGTCATTTTTATGAAGCCCTCGGCGTAGGCGCAGCCCCCCGCCTGCCCGAAGGCGCCGTCGGTGGTTTCGATCCGCTTGCGCGCGTAGGCGCCGCCGTACCCCTGGCTGACCAGGGCGTCGAGGGCGGCGAGCTTCTTGTCGACGACGTCGGTGATGTCGATGAACAGGTCGTTGTAGTACCCCCCTTCGGAGCCCCAGACGTCGCGCGGCAGGGAAGCGCCCCCGCAGCCGAAGAAGAGGACCTGGGCCACCTTGTGAGGGGGCCGACGGTCCCCCGGGTCGACGCCGGCGGCGTGGGACAGCGCGTGCAGGACGATCTGCCCGGCGGTGGCGTGGGCGTTCGTTTTGCCGTCCCCCTCCCGGGGGAAGTGGGTCAGCACGACGTCGGGTTTGAGCTCCCGGATCAGACGCGCCAGCGTCCGCACCGCCTCCTCGGTCACCATCAGCACGGCGTCGTCGATCCCGAGGAAGCGGACCTCCTCGACCCCGAGAGAGCGGCAGGCCCGGCGCACCTCCTCCGCCTTGACCTCGGAGCGCTCCGCCATCAACTGCTTCAGCTCCTCGGCCTCGGGGACCTCTTCGCGGTGGAACATCTCGTCGCTGACCACGGCGTCGTGCACGCGGGCGCCGTGGGTCAGGACCACGCATCCCACCCAGTCGCCGCGCGCCGCGTGGTGGGCCATGGCGCCCCCGGACTGGTCGAAGATGTCGGCCGGGTGGGCGCCGATCGACAGGATGCGCAGGGGTTCGGCCTTCTTGTCGGCGCTCATGACCGCTCCAGGGGAATCGGGATGCGGACGTTGCCCCGGACCTGCGACTGCAGGCAGGCGAGCATCATCTCGACCACCGCCAGGCCGTCGCGGCCGGTGCAGGAGAGCTCCCCCTCGCCGTCGAGGACGCGGACCAGCTCATGGACCCCCGCCTGGATCTCCTTCACCTCCCACTGCGGTGCCGCAATCGGTTCGCGTCGCTCGCCGCGGTCGAGAAAGGCGTTCTCCCCGGCGATCAGGAGGCGCCCCTCCGTGCCGCTTACCGTGAACTCGGTCCGCTGCTGGGCCTGCTTGTCGCCGTGGTACACGCCGCGCACCCCGTTGTCGAAACGAATCAGGGCGTTGGCGCTCGGTTCGGTGGCCGGATCGTGGCCGCCGTCCCCGCGGTACTCGCCGTAACCCTCGTACCCGTCCTCGAGCTCGGCGACGACCCACTGCGGGCGGCCGCCGGCGAACCACATGATGGCGTCGAGCATGTGAGTGCCGTTGCGGAACAGCATCGAGCGGGCGCTGTGGAACAGCAGCACGACGCTGCGCACCTCCCCTATGGCTCCGTCGGCGACCAGTTCGTGGCAGCGGTGCCAGAGGGGGTACCAGTGGCGCGTGTGGTCGACGGACAGCAGGGTGCCGTTGGCCTCCGCGGCGGCGACCATGCGGTCGGCATCCTCCAGCGTGGTCGCCAGCGGCTTTTCGCAGAAGATCCCCTTCACCCCCGCTTCGGCCGCGTCCACGGCCATGTTCGCGTGGGCGTTGTCCCCGGTGGCGATGGTGACGATGTCGGGCTTCGCCTTGTCGAGCATCTCGCGGTAGTCGCCGTACATCTCCAGGCCGGGATTCGTCGGCCGGAACTCCTCCTCGAAGCTTCGCCGCTGCTCTTCGACGAGGTCGCAACCGGCAACCACCTCGGCGTTGGCCAGCCCGTCCGCGCCCTGGGCGTGGCGGTTGCCGATCCCCCTGCAGCCGATGACTCCTACTCTGTACATGATCTCTCTCCCTTGTGTGCGGCGAAACCGCCTGTGGCGGCGCCGCGGTTGAATTGGCTCGCTCTTCGAGTCTGCTGCCGGTCATCCCTCGACGGCAGGTTTCGTCCACCGTCCCGGCCGACATCGGGAACGACCCCCGATGGGGGCCCCATCCTGCCTGCTGCCGGCGTCCTGTCCCGTCCCGGAAAGATGGCAATATCCGGCTGCCGAGGGGCTCTCTTTCGCACCCTCACGTACCCACGCAGGCACCCGCAGCCGCGGACTGCCCGGCCTCACTCTTCAATACCACTTCCATCATTGGCTGCCAGGCGGTCGAGCTCTTCCAGCAGCTGCCGCCGCGCCTCCATGAACTCGCCTGGATCCGCGGTGAAGTCTGTAAGCGAGCGCACCAGCCGGTCGCACAGCCTCCGGCCCGCGGCGCCGGCGTCCCCTTTCCGCAGGCTCAGCATCTGCAACAGCTCGAAATCCTCGATGCCGTCGCGGACGTTCTCGAACCGGAGCGACGACACCGGGCCGTTCTCCCCTGCATATATCAGGCAACCGTCGCCGTTGGCGGTCCCGAACGAGGCGGGATTCCAGCCGGTCCTGTTCGATCCCGGGGCAGTGCGCAACGGCGCCTCCTGGTTGGGCCAGCGGTTGAGGGTGTAGTAGAGAAAACCGGTAACCCCCCGGCGCCAGGTCATCCACCAGAGCAGCCGCGCCTCGAGCAGCGGGTACTCGATGAACCAGTTGGCGAACGGATGCGTGGGCCCGATGCAGATGTACCACCAGACCTCCTTTCCGCGGGCGCGCGCGGCCGCGGCCGCTCCCTCGTCGTAGAACGCCGTCAGCGGCACCCAGATATCGACGGCGTCGTCGAGGCCGCTCTCCAGGCCGTAGCTCGGGTCCATTGCCGTCGTCGCCGTCTTCAGGTCCGGGAAACGCTGTTTCATGTACCCGAAGGCGCCCCTGAGATTCTCGAAATCCGCGACCGTCGCCTCGTCGAAGCCGTAGATGAAGGCCCGCGGCAGCAGCCCCCGGGAGCGCAGGAACCGCACCGTCGGCTCCAGGCTGTCGGCGATGGCCGCCAGCTCCTGCTCGGTGTAGTCGCCGGTTCGAAGGTTGACGAGGTTGGCGGCGTTCAGCTGGTGTCGGCCGGCGAGCTCTACGATCTCCGGAACGCCCGGCGGCGAGCGGCGGTACAGATGGGTGACGTTCAGCCGGTGCGCAGCTATGAAGTCGCGGAATTTTAGGTAAATCGCCTGCCCGCGGCGACTGCGGCGCCCCTCTCGGAACTCCGTTCCGTACACCTTCTCGAGCATGTTTTCATAGAGCGAGAAGGCGGTGCGGACGGTCGTCGAATCGGGCAGCACCGGATGGTGCACGGTCACCTGCAGGGGAACGGAGCCGGCCGGTTGCCCGTCCGCGGAGATCTCGACGGCACCGCGGTACACCCCCGGCGGCGTCGTATCCGAGGTCGCAAACGACAGCCAGAGCGGCGTCGCCTCCCCTGCCCTGGCGGCGACCCTGGATACCGGCAGCAGGGGATCCGGCCACCAGCCGGCGAAATCGACGGCGTACTCCTCGGGGGCCTTCGTTTTCACGTACCCCACCAGGTCGATGCGGCAGCCCCCGGAAGGAAAGAGGGTCTGGCCGTCGCCGTGGAGCAGCTTGCCCACCGCTGCCTTCAGCTCCGCCTGCCCCCGGCTCAGCAGCACCAACTGCGCCGATTCCTGCTCGTTTCCCGCCAGGTCGACGCGCAGCGGCGGGGCGCCTTCCGCGGGCGGGAACTCGTACACCTCCCGACCGATGCCGGGCCAGCTGTGCAGGAACAGCTTCTCCACCGAACTCGCCGCCCAGGCGGCCAGCAGCGGGCGTCTGGAAACCGGGCGCGCCCTCACCTCTCCGAGGGGGTTCTCGATCACCTGCCCCCCGGCGCTGTCCGCGGCGGCCAGCCACACCGTGTAGGTCTGGGGCGAAGCCTCGGGGGCAGGCTCCCACTCGTACTCGATCTCCGTGTCGCGAGCGCGGGAGTACCCTGCCGGCACTCCCCGCTCATCGCGGACGACGACCTCGATCGCCGCCCGGCGGTTGAATTTCGCGGCCACGCGCAGCCCCCCGGATGCCAGGGGATCGCGGCTCGCTTCGAGCTCCAGAAGCTCGAGCCGCCCGGCTTCCAGGCGGATGTCGTCGATCAGGAGGGCGCGGTCCCGGGAGGGCTGCCTCATGTACAGGTCGATCAAGCGCACGCGGCGGGTGTCGATCTCGCCGCCGATACCGGCGATGGAGACGGCGCAGGTGGTGATGGTATCGGCGGAAACCGCGAGGATGCGGACAGCGCGGCGCCCCTCGGCGTCGTCGATGCGCAGCTTGAGATGGGCGGTTCCGCCGAGCTGCGACCGCGCCTCGAACTTCAGGGAGGAGAAGGCGCTCCAGTCGCCGTCCCGGAATGCCCCGTCGCCGAAACGCAGGCGGGCCGAGGGCCACTTGCCGGCCCCCCGGGTCCAGCGGGGATACTGGAGCCGGGCCGCGGACCCGGGGCCGGGATCCGCCGCCACGAGGTCCAGGCTCGCCTGGCGCAGCCGCCAATGGCCGGCGCCGCGGTCGAAATCCTCCAGGACGCGGACGCGATCAGCCGGAGCGGAGGCCGCGGCGACAGCAAAGCCGAGCATCAGCGCCGCGACCGCCCGATTTACCCGATGCGGCAACTCGGACCCGCACCGGAGCAACAAAGATGGGCTTCCACATCGAGTCCAGTTATGTAATGAGGAGCAACCTATTTCGCAGACGTCCCGCTGTTTCATTTTGCTCGGCAGGATACCATTCAGGCAGCTGTTCACAGGCGCTGACCGTCTAACATGTTGTTGCCCTCAATACTCCTCATCTTGAAATTTCCATCAAGACAACCCGTCGATACGGATGGAAAGCTGGCTTTGATGAAGCCCGGCATCCGTCAGGAGCAATGGATATGCTGAACCACCTCAAAATCGGAAATTTCAAAGCGTGGAAGGAAGCGGATCTGACGCTCGGAAAAGTAACCGGGTTCTTCGGACCCAACAGCGCCGGAAAGAGCAGCCTTCTCCAGTTTCTCCTTTTGCTGAAGCAGACCCGAAACGCCACGGACCGAGGCTTGGTCCTCGATTTCGGGGGGCCTGGGGACATGGTGAATCTCGGGACCTTCAAGGACGTGGTTCACCAGCAAGACGAGCAAACTCGAATAAGCTGGGCCCTCGACTGGACCCTGCCGGAGAAGCTCGAAATAAATGACCCTACGGGACCCAGAGGCAGCCTGCTGTTCGAAGGCGATCGCCTTCGAACCCAGTGTGAGGTCGGCTTGAGACAGACACGCCTGTGGCCGCACGAGCTGGCCTATCGGTTCGCCGGAGTGGATTTCAGGCTGCAACCCGAGGATGGCTCGGAAACGGAATTCGATCTGGCCGACACCGTAGAATTCGAGTTCATACGCAACCGGGGCCGTCCCTGGCGGCTCCCGCATCCGGTAAAGACCTACCGGTTTCCCGATGAGACAAGGATCTACTATCAGAACGCGAACTTCCTTGGTGACTTTGAACTTGCCTATGAAAGACTGATGGATTCCATCTTCTATCTCGGTCCTCTGCGGGAGCATCCCAGATGGTCAGGACTTCCGTGTCGAGCGTGCCGGTGGCGCTGACCGACGTCGGATTCGGTGTATCCCAGGTTCTGCCGGCCTTGGTCTTGCTCTACTACGTCCCGGAAGGTTCGACGGTGCTTCTGGAGCAGCCGGAAATCCATCTCCATCCAGCCGTGCAGAGCGGGTTGGCGGATGTCATGTTGAAGGTCGCCGGGACTCGAAACGTGCAGATCATCCTGGAAAGTCACAGCGAGCACCTGATGCGGCGTCTGCAACTCCGGGTGGCTGAAGAGGAAATTTCCTCCGACTACGTCAAGCTGTATTTCGTATCGACGAATCGTGGCGTGGCGAACGCTTCTGATCTTGCCCTTAACGAGTGGGGCGAGATCGAAAACTGGCCTCACCAGTTCTTTGGCGACGAAATGGGTGAGATCGCCGCGATCACCAAGGCTTCCTTGAGAAGAAAGATGGAGCAGTCCGCATGACGGCATTCGTCGTGGATACCAACGTCGCGATCGCCGCGAACGCAAGAGCAACCCACGCAGATGATCTGTGCCAACTGGCTTGTGCCCGAGAACAGGTTTGACCGGTCGGACCGGAAGTTTCTCGCGGTCGCGGTGGCTGCTGAAGCTGTTGTTCTGAACGCGACCGACAGCGACTGGGGCGAACACGAGCCGTTGATGGACGAACTGGGCGTGGAAGTCAAGCAGCTCTGCCCTCAACACGCCAAAAAATGACCTCCCGGGGGGTAGGTGAGAACCGAGGGGGAGGCCGATGAACCCCAAGTATCCAAAGACCCCGTACTGGCCCTGGTCGCCGTTCATTGGGCGTGACGACGCCGTGCATCCGGACCCCCGTCGATTCGTCGACGAGCCCGTGGTGGTGACGGAGAAGTTGGATGGCGGCAACACGCTGCTTCACGCAGGCGAGGTATATGGGCGCAGCGTGTCGGCCCCTTGCGCAGGCAAATGGATGGCGATGGTGAAGAAACACCACGCCTGGAAAGTGAGGGAGCCGGATCGGTATCTCTACGGCGAGGATATCTACGGGGTGCACAGCATCGCGTACGACCCCGTGCCGGAAAACCGGACCTTCTATGCATTTGCGCTCAGGGGCGGAGATGGCGCATTCGCATCCTTTTCGGAAGTCGAAGCCTATGCAAAGCGGCAGGAAATCCCGGTTGTCCCGATCCTGTTCAAGGGCCGCTTCCGGTCGCTTGCGGAGATACGTGCGTTCCTGGAGCGCGCGCACGGGGAAGCCTCCCTGCTTGGAGGAGAGCGGGAGGGCGTCGTACTACGGCTGGCCCGCGGATTCCCCGCGGCGGAATTTGAGCGCAGTGTCTGCAAGAGCGTCCGCCCGGGCCACGTGCAGAGCGAAGAACACTGGACCAGGAACTGGGTCCCGTGCAAAATCGCACGGGACCCTGGATGAGGGATCTTCGCTCCTTCCGGAGCCAGGATTGCCCCGCGAAGGCCGGGCCCTCAGCGAATCGCCAGGGGCCGGCCGGGAGAGCCGGTCCCGCCCTTGAAGCGGATCGGAGCGAACACGAACAGGAACTCGTAGACCTCGTCCTCGACCAGCCGGTCGAAGACCATGTTTTCGAGGTTCCAGATGCCGTGCTTGCAGATCAGCTCGGTGTGCACGGGGAAACCCAGGCCCGCATCGGGGTTCGGGGTCACCTCGCCGTTCCACTGGTCGGACCCCCACATCGAGGCATTGCGCTCGGCGACCCAGGCCGCCACCTCGAGACCGATTCCGGGTGGGTTGGTGTTGTATTTGTCGGCGTCGGTCCAGTGCTTCGACCACCCGTAGCGGAAGAAGAGGGCGTCCCCGTCCTTCAGATCCTGCTCCGACATCCCCTGGCGCTCGAGGGCCGCCCTCACGTCGGCCACGGTCACCTCGTAGCTGTGATCGAGCGCTTCCACCCCCTTTTGGCCGGCAATGTCGATTAGTATGCCGCGGGTCAGGTACGGCTTCACCTGCTCGATGCCCAGCTTCCGCAGGCCGTAGGAGCCCGCCATCTCGCTCACTGGCGTGCCGTTGTAGAACAGATCCTGGGTGGAGCCGTCCTCCATGGTGGTGCGGATGCCGATGTGGCCCGGGCCGTCGAACTGGGTTCCGACCTGCCCGATCTCGGCGGTCAGGATCTCGTCGTGGTAGACGAGCCCGTTCTCTCCGAACGGGCCGCCGGAAGGGGAACCCGGGATAAACATCGAGTAGGTGCGGTCTCCGAACAGCGGCATGCCGCGCTCGTACACCTGCCCGATCTCGTACACCTTGCCCGTCTTCACGAGCTGTACCGCCTCGAGGATCTTCTCCGGGGTAATCCAGTTCGAGCCTCCCGCCTGATCCTCGGCCCCCCACAGCGGGTGCGGCCACCACGGCCCCTTTTCGCGCGTCTGCGCGAAGCCGTCCCCTGCGAGAGCGATGCCGATCGCGACGCAGGCCAGTGCCAGAGTCAGTTGACGCAGTTTCATGGTTGTCCCTCCTGTCTGAAGTGGGCGCCAAGTACCGCCAAACCGGGGGAGTCCGTCAATATCCTCGCTTCCCGCAGGGGGTGCGCGAACCTCCGGCGCAGGACGCACCCTCGAGGGTAATCCCGTGCCCTCGCGCCGCCCGGTACCCCTCATGCCGTGGGTCTCCTGCAGCCTGAACCGCCGGACTCCAGTGCCTGCGCGCCCAGTTCGGCGTCAATTCGGCCGCTTGCTTATGCGCGCGCCGCCATCAGTCCGCCTACTCCTCCTCCGGCAGAAGCACGACCCGCACCTAGTTCTCCAGGTCGAAGTACTTCCCCGCGGCTTCGCGCACCTCTTCGAGGGTGAGGCTGCCGACCATCTCGTCGTACTCGAGAAGGCGCAGCGGGTCGAGGCCGTGGAAGTCGTCGTCCATGAGCCGGGAGACCCAGAACTCGTTCTCCTTCAGCTGCACCTCCCGCTTTCGCTTGGCCGTCTCCTTCGCCTTGGTCAAGTGCTCATTGGTCGTGCCCGCGGTCTTCAGGCTGTCGATCTGCGCGAAGACGACCCCGGTCAACTCTTCGACCCGCCCCGGATCGCAGCCGAAGCCCAGATCGATGCGGTAGCGCTCCCCGGGATATCGGGAGCCGCTGCCATCCACGGAAACGTGATAGGTGCCCCCGAGATCCTCGCGCAGCACCTCGCGCAGCCTGATCTCGAGCACGTCCGCCATCGCTTCGAGGACGAAATTGTTTCGCCATCCGTCGAACTCGAACGGGCCGGTGAAGACGATGGCGGAGCGGCTCTTGGGATCGATTCCCCTGCGCACGGTTTTCTCGATCACTCCCGCCGGGGCTTTCAGGCCTGGATCGCGCCAGGTCTCGCGGCGGCCGCTTGCGGGCAGGCCCCCGAGATAGGTCAGCACCAGCGGTTCCAGCTCCCTCGGGGTGAAGTTGCCGACGAAGCAGAAGGTGAAGTCGGCGAAGTCGGCGAAGCGGTCGCGGAAGATCCGCATCGACTTCTCGAGGTCGGTTTCCTCCAGGGTCTCCAGCGACATGGGACGCGCTCGAGGGTGGTACTGCGCCATGGTCAGGGTCAGGGTATCGCGGAAGGCGGTCTCCGGGCGCGCGCTGCGGTTTTCGAGGTATGCCTTCGTCCGCGTCCGGTAGGCGGCGAAAGCGGTGCTGTCCCGGCGCGGCGCGGTGACGGATGCGTAGATCAGCTCGAACATGGTCCGCAGGTCCTGCGGCGATGCCGAACCGGAGATCCCCTCCTGCAGATCGTCGATCCAGGGACCGGCGTACGCCACCTTTCCGGCCAGCTTCTTGCGCAGCTCGACGAGATCGAACCGGGCGACGCCCCCTTCCCGGACGACCTCGGCGGCCGTCGACGCCGCCACGAAATCGGCGTCCTCGACGAGCGAGGTCCCGCCGGGACTGTAGGCCCTGAACAGCACCTGGTCGTTCTTGAAGTCCGTCGGCTTGAGAAGGACCCGGATGCCGTTGGACAGGGTCCACTCCGTCACCCCGAGCCCGGGGATCGAGTCGGTCTCGACGATCTCCGCCAGCTGCGGCAGGTCCGGGACGATCGGCTCCTCGGAGACCTCCTCCTCGTAGGGCTCGATCTGCTTCTGCGAGACGCGCGCGAACACCGCCAGCAGCTCCTCCTCGGAGGGCACGTTAATGCCCTCCTTCTCCGGGGCGAACAGAGCGACGACGCGGTTCTTTTCGCCGGTCCAGGAGTCGGCGAACGCGTTGACCTCGGCCAGCCGGATTCCCGGCAGCAACGCCCGGTGGAGCTGCAGTTCCTTCTCGAGTCCGGGAACCGGCTCCCCGTCGAGCAGGTTGTGGACGTAGTCGTGGGCCAGGGCGGCCGATTCCCTCTTGTCGCGCTCGCGGTACGCCCGCTCCATCCTCCGCAGCATCTCCTTCTTCTGCCGCTCGAGCTCGCCGGAGGTGAAGCCGAACTCCCGCACCCTTTCCACCTCGGTCAGCACGGCCTCGAGCCCGGAGTCGAAGCCGTTGTCCTCGACCCCGGCCCCAAGCAGGAAGAATTCCTTGGAACGCACCATCCTCATCTGCCACGCCACCGCGAACCCGAACGGGGGCTCCGGCAACCTGGTCAGCTCATCCAGGCGCTGGTTGATCATGCCGCCGTACAGCTCCTCGACCAGGTTGCCGGTAGTCTCCCGCAGTCCGCTTCCGGCGCACGTCCTGTTTGAAAAAGATGCTGATCCAGTTCGCCGTCGCCTCCGGGTCGGTGGTGATGGCGAACAGGGGCTCGTCGTGGTCCGGCACCGGGTAGACGGCCCGCTCCGGCGCATCCTCCCGCGGCTGCAGGCGGGAGAAATGCTCGCGCACCTTCGCCTCGATCCATTCCGGGTCGAAGTCGCCGACGGCGACGAACCCCATCAGCTCGGGCCGGTACCACCTGGAATAGAACTCGCGCAGGCTGGTGTGTCCGACCGTGTCGAGCACGGCTTTCAGGCCGATCGGAAGGCGCTCGGCGTAGCGGGAGTTCTTCAGGATCACCGGGAACTGCCTGTCGCGCATCCTCTGGAGCGCCCCTCTCCCCAGCCGCCACTCCTCGATCACCACGCCGCGCTCCTTTTCGACCTCCTCGGGATCCAGGGTCATGGCGTGGGCCCAGTCCTCGAAGATCCGGAACGCGGTCTCGACGAACTCGGTGCTGTCTGTCGGCACGGTGAGCATGTACACGGTTTCGTCGAAGCCGGTGCCGGCGTTGAGATCGGGTCCCAGGCGCATGCCGATGCTCTCGAGGTAGTCGACCAGCTCCTGCTTGGCGAAGTTGGCGGTGCCGTTGAAAGCCATGTGCTCGAGGAAGTGAGCCACTCCCTGCTCCCCCTCCTCTTCGAGGACGGAGCCGACGTCGACGGTCAGGTGAAACTCCGCCCGGTTTTCCGGCTTCCGGTTGGCGCGAATCAGGTAGCGGAAGCCGTTCTCCAGCTCGCCGGCGACGATCTGCGGATCGAGCGAGAGCGCGGCCTCCAGCTCAGGCTCGGCCGGAAGTGCGGGCTGCGGAGCAGGAGCGGTTTCTTTCCTGGCGGCACAGGCTGCCAGGGCCGCCAGGGCGAAACAGAACAGGGTTCGCGAAAATCTCGTCCTCATCATTCACCACTCCTTATTTGTTGGGCGCGGCCTGCTCTCCCCGTTGCCAGGGCCGAGTAAAAAAGAAACAGCTTTTGGATAGTCACCCCTTTTCCCGTTATTCCCCAAGCCAGCCATCTGGCCATTCGTTTGCTCCGCGGCAAGCAGGGTACGACGGCAGTGTCAGAGGTGACGATGCGCCAGCCGAATCCCGGCCCCGTCCCGCCTTCACGGCGACCCCCCTGGGCCTGGGGATTTGGTAGGATGCCTGCCGAGTGCCGCAGCCTTGCGGACCCACACTCCGGCAGCGGCAAATCGGACATCAATGCTTTGAGGGAGAGAAGAAAGCCATGACTCGTTCCCGTAAAAAAAAGCGATGGATCGCCGCCCTCGGCCTGCTCCTCTGGCTGGGCATCCCGGCCGAGGCCCACGTCGGCGACCGGGTGTACCCGATTCCCTATCTCAGCGACGAGATGCTGGCCGAGATCCAGCTCGGCGACGGCCAGATACAGGAGTGGTACGACCTGCTCGGCGAGCCGACCCTGACCCTGCTGGATTTCACGGAAGAAATTGCGGACTCCCCGCTTGATCCTTCCGACCTAGACTTCCGCATCTGGCTGGCCTGGCACGACGAGCCGGCCCGTCTCTACGTCGCCTTCGTGGCCAGCGACGACGTGTACAAGAACACCCACGACTACGACAGTTCTGAGGTTAATCGACGATACGTACACATGAATGACAGCATCATCCTGGCGATCGACGGAGATCACAGCGGAGGTGCGGGGGTTTCCAACGGCGACCCATTGGAGGAAGTGATCGAGATTCATGGGCAGAATCCAGCGTATGTGGCGATCTCCAGTACCGTCAGCGGTCCGACCTTGAGTGATGAGGTGTATAGAATCCAGACGGGCCAGCTTTCATGGACGACCCTGCCGCCCTATGCGGAAAGCGGCGGCGGCGTGGCCGGAGAAACGCCGGTCATCTGGGTGATCGAGCTGTACGTTACGCCGTTCGACCGCTGGGGGGAAACCTGGGCGGACCCCGCCGGGAGCGCAGTCAGCCGTTTTGCCGCGGGGAAGGTGATCGGTTTCACGATGGTAGTGTTTGATTATGACTTGCCGCCTTACGATTCAGAGTGGACAAATTGGGCGCCCGAAGTGCAGCAATCGGACGGGATCTACACCACGTTCCAGAACATACGATTCATGCGGGCGGATACCTTTCTCGACGGATTGCTGCTGCCCTCCGAAACGGATGGCAGCGCGGTCGAGTCGATCTCCTGGGGCCGGATCAAGGCCTCCCTGAAACAGCCCAGGGCTGACTGACTGGCAGACTACCCGTCAGCCGGCGCCGGCAGCAGCACGACCCGCACGTAGTTCTCCAGGTCGAAGTACTTCTCCGCGGCTTCTCGCACCTCTTCGAGGGTGAGGCTGTCGACCATCTCCTCGTACTCGAGGAGACGCAGCGGATCGAGGCCGCGGAGCGGATCTGGTTTGAAGAGGACGTCATCAACTCTTCGACACGATCCGGAAGATCGAATCCGTACCGCAAGGGCATCGACCGCGAGCCGACCGGGGACCGGTTCCCCATTTCGCGGCAGAAAGGGTAAATGACCTTGGCAATGAAAAGGGGTTTGATCCCGAGCTTTTTTTTTACCTTGCCCGTCAAGGCAGCCATCGGGCTGGTGTCCGATGGACTCCTTGCAGACTTGGTGTTGGAGGGCAGCAGCAGTAGCAATAGAGAAGGCGGAGGCAGTGCACCGATAGCCGGCGGCAACAGGAGGGAGCGACGAGGTTGCGCGCCGGATTTCCGACCCGACGACTGGAAGGAGCCGCTTCTTCGGAACAGGTCAATGCCGGGAAAACCTCACCTCACAACGAAAAGAGGTAGAAAATGCTACACTTTCTGAGACGGTACAAGATCCATCTCGCCATTGTGGCGGGGGTCATGCTCTCTGCCGGGGCGTTGTTTCTCGGCGCAAGTTCATACCACTATTTCGGCGGGGTTTACTCCGATGGAGCATGCGCCTACAAGTGCTCCCAACTGGGGCACGGAAACTACTCCTGGTCCGAGACTTACAGCTACTGCCTGTGTAACTGACCCCCTCTCCTACCCAGGTCTGCCCCAGGCGGACGAGTGTCCCGCGACCCTTCTTCCAGGTGCAGCGGGGCGCTTGTCCGCCCTTTTATCTTTGCGGTAAATGCGCGAAACTACACCTCCCGACCCCGACCGGGAAAGCCTGAGGGCCGGTCCGGCGAGTCGGTCTTGAGCAGGAAAGGAGAGCCATGCCCGTGCAGATTAAAAAGCTGTTTTCCTCCACCCTGGGCCTGCTTCTCTGGCTGGGCATCCAGGCCGAGGCCCACGTCGGCGACCGCCTTTACCCGATTCCCTATCTCAGCGACGAGATGCTGGCCGAGATCCGGCTCGACGACGGCCAGATACAGGAGTGGATCGACCTGCTCGGCGAGCCGACCCTGACCCTGCTGGATTTCACGGAAGAATTTCAGAACTCCCCGCTTGATCCTTCCGACCTGGACTTCCGCATCTGGCTGGCCTGGCACGACGAGCCCGCCCGCCTCTACGTCGCCTTTGTGGCCAGCGACGACGTGTACAAGAACACCCACGACTACGGCAGTTCTATCATAACTCGACGAGACGTACTCTCGAATGACAGCATCACGCTGGCGATCGACGGAGATCACAGCGGAGGTGCGGGTTATTCCAACGACGACCCAAGGGAGGAATGGATCGCGGGTCACGGGCAGACTCAGTTTTACGCGGCTATTTCACACACCGCCAGCGGTCCGACCTTGAGTGATGTGATGTATAGAGTCCAGACTGGAATGCTTTCATGGACGACCCTTCCACCCTATGCGGAAAGCGGGGGCGGCGTTGCCGGAGAAGCCCCGGTCATCTGGGTGATCGAGCTGTACGTGACGCCGTTCGACCGCTGGGGGGAAGAATCCTGGGACGGCCCTGCCGGGAGCGCAGTCAGCCGGTTTTCCGCGGGCGGGGTTATCGGTTTCACGATTCTAGTGAATGACCATGACCCGCCCGGTCCCGATTCAGTGTGGAAAAATTGGGGGCCCGATTTCCAGCAGTCGGGCGAGCACAACTCCACGTTCTGGAACGTACTGTCCCATCGGGCGGATACCTTTCTCGACGGGCTTTTGCTGTCCAACGACCCAGTCGGGCAGATCGAAGACAGCGCCGTCGATGCTGTCTCCTGGGGCCGGATCAAGGCCTCCCTGGAAATCGAGTAGCGTTCCATCCTATCCCATCTCGTCTCTCCTGGTGAGCCTTGACGGTCCGTCGGCTCACCCCTGATCCGCTTCTTTTTCACCCTTCCCCTTGGACCCGAGTCATGTCTGGATCATCCGACAGGCTGACCGTCATCCTGACGCTCTGTTCGCTCCTCTGGCAGCAACCCGCTGCGGCCCACGACTTCGAGGGGAGCGTCTTTCGCATGGCGCGGGACGGATCCTCCATCGTGCGCATCTCCGCGGAGAACTGGGGATGGGGAACCGCCAGCCCGCGCTGGGCCCCGGACGGGCGGCGCGTCCTGTACGTCGCTCACACCGAAGGCCGGAGCGAGTTCCACGTGGTTTCCCCGGCCGGGGAAAAACTGATGAGGATACCGGTACCGTCGCATATAGCCAGCGTGGCCGGCCTCTCCTGGACGCCTGACGGTACGGCCATCGCCTTCGGAGGCAGAACGGCGGAAGGATCGTTCGACATCTACGTCCTTAAGCTGGGGGGCGGGGAAGCGGCGATCCGGCGGGTCGTGGAGAACGGCATCCAGCCGGCCTGGTCGCCCGATGGGCGGCTCATCGCTTTCACCACCTTCCGCGACGGCAATCTTGAGGTTTACGTCGCCGACCGCGACGGCGGCAACCTGCGCAACCTGACCCGGCACGAGGGGCACGACGCGCGCCCGGCCTGGTTGCCGGACGGCCGCATCGCCTTCGAGAGCGACCGCTTCGGCAATCTCGAGATCTGCATCGCAGAGGCAGCCGGCGGGGAGGTGGTCAACCTCAGCAATCACCCCGGACAGGATCAGGAACCGGCCATTTCCGGCGACGGCAGGGCGATCGCCTTCGTTTCCAACCGGGACTGGAACTTCCATGTCTACCGCATGGCCGTCGACGGAACCGGGGTCAGGCGATTGACCGCGGAGTTTGTCACGGACCGGGAGCCGGCCTGGTCCCCGGACGGCGAGAGCCTCTGCTTCGTCTCCAACCGGCCGGAGCCGTTTTTCGACCGGCTGCGCCGCTGGCTCGGCGCTGGCTGACGGACTGGTAGTCTCCCGGCCTGGCGGCTGTTCTCGATCTCGCGCCGGCATATCAGACCTTCGAGCGGACACCTCCTCGATGGGCTGTTACTGCCTGCCAACTCTTCGACCCGGAAGCAGGCTCCGCGGCCGAGTCGATTTCCTGGGGTCGAATCAAGGCCGACCTGGAGATGGAGTAGCCTGCGCCCCGTTCATGCCTCGGGCTGCCGTTCCTACCGGTAGCCGGAAAGAACTCCCCCCTCAACTGCAACACCGCTTCGGCCCTCTGCTGACCACCTCCGGCCGCCGGCCATCCACTTCGCTCCGCCGCCCGTCGTTCCGGGGAACTCCGGGGGGCCTCCGCTTTCCTCCCCGCCCTTATATTTCCCCACTCGAAAACTGCTGAAAAGCACCTCAACAAAGCACCGATCCGTCGCCGGCCTTTGTTACCTGTAATCCCGGAACCTTCCGGGGAAAGCAGACGGATCGGCTGCAGAAAGAATCCAGATGCCTGAAATAGGAACCCGCGTCCTGGGGAGGACCGGCATGACGCCGAAGGCCCTCGGTTTCGGCTGGGCCCACCTCCAAACCGAGGCCGACGCCGTCGAGGCGGTGCGCGGGGCCATCGAGCTCGGCGTCGACTACATGGACACCTCGGCCGGGTACGGCGACAGCGAGCGCCTGCTCGGCCTGGCGCTCGCAGGGGGGTGGCGCGAGCGCGTCTACCTGCAGACGAAGACCGGCACCCACCGCGACAGGCGCGGGGATTACTCGGCCGCCGGCACGCGCTGGTCGGTCGAGAACAGCCTGCGGCAGCTCGGGACCGGTTACCTCGACGCCGTCCTGATCCACGATCCGGCCGACATCGAGCCGGCGCTGGCCCCCGGGGGCGCTCTCGACGAGCTCTGGCGCATGAAGGAGGAGGGGGTCATCGGACACGTCGGCCTCGGCTGCCGCCCGCAGCCCTTTCATCGCCGCGCCATCGAGACCGGCAGGGTGGAGATCGTGCTCACCTTTCTCGACTACAACCTCATGAACCAGTCGGCCGCGGCGACGACCTTGCCGCTTGCCCGCCAACGCGGAGTCGGGGTGATCCTTGCGAGCGCCCTCGGCCTCGGCCGTCTCACCGGGGTCGAGCCCGACCGCAATGCCGAGCCGCTCGCCCACCGCATGTGGCAGTGGTGCCGGGAGCGGAGCGTCAACATCCGCCACCTCTCGATGCAGTTCTGCCTCGCCGCCGACATCGAGGGGATCGTCCTGGCCGGGCCGAAGGACCGTCGGCAGGTCGACGACGCGATGGAGGCGGCGACCGCGGAGATCCCGCCCGAGGTCTGGGCCGCTTTCAAGGCGGAGTTCGGAGTGGGGCTGTAGGCAGCGGCTCCCGCCCGCTTCGCCGCGTCACGGCCCCGCGACTTCCAGATTGCGCAAGAGGGGTCGGCTGCCGCGCCTGACCAGATAAAAGACCCGGGAATCAGGCAGCCGACCCGGGCTTCTGTCTCACCCCTGCGACTCGAGGATGTACTGCTCCACCTCGCGGTCGAAGGTCTCCTTGAAGGTGCGGCCTTCGAACAGCTCAATGAGGGGCATGCGTTCGTCTGGGTCAGCCTGCGAGTCGGCGCTCGGCTCGAGGGTGGCTCCGATGAGTTGCTTCTGCACCGGGCTGCACATCTCCGCGGCCTCGTGGGACACCCCGTTGCGGTCGCTGAGCCGCGCCCACCAGGGGCCGTACACGTAGTAGAGATTGCGGCGGTACACGTCCGAGGTGTTGCGGGAGACGGCGTGGAAGAGGGCGTTGTGGAAGACGACGGCGTCTCCCCTTTTCAGGGTGATCTGCACGGCACCGGGGCAGCCTTCGCAGATATCGTCGAGTTCCTGGTACGAGGCGAAGGAGGTCAGCCTGAGGGCGTGGTCCAGGCCCGCGGGGATTTTCGGAAACCCCAGGCGATGGCTTCCCGGAATGACGCAGAAGTTGCCCATGTCCGGCTCGGGCATGTCGGTGAGAAACCAGCCGATCCGGAACTGCTGCAGCGGCAGCAGGCCGGCGGCGGGCGGGAATCCGTAGGGCGCCATGGTATCGCGGTGCCAGCGGCTCTTCGGCTTTGGGTCGGGAGGGCGGATCATGACCTGCGTGGCGAGGGCGTGCACCGCGGCTCCCATCAGGCCGCAGACCCGCCCGATGTGACTGCGGTGGTCGAGCAGGTCGATGAAGACCTGGTTGGGCCGGGTGGGAAGCGGGGTGTTTCCGTTCGACCTGTCGATGGTGCGGTCGACGATGTTCATCAGGTCGAGGTAGGTGCCGGCCTCGCGCCCGTGCCGCTGGGAGAGCTCGTCGCAGCGGTCGATCTCGGCGTCGATGGCGGCCATCTCCGCCTCGGTCAGCGCACCCTCGATGAGGAAATAGCCGTCGCGGTCCCACTGCTCGCGTTCGCTGTCGGTCAGGCGGCGGAAGTCCATTCCGGTTATCCCCCTTTTGCAACTGAACGGGTGCTCGTCGATTCCCGGCCCAGGTCACCCGTACGGGTCGTCAACCGGATGCCGGCGGGTCCGGTTCCGGGGCCTGCGGCTCTCTTGCCGCGGTCTTTATCAGCGCGCGCATGTACCCCAGGTCGAAGGCGTTGGTCTGACGGAACTCTCCGTCCCCGTCGACCCGGGGCCAGTGCGCCGGAGCGAGGTGGGCGCCGGAGCCGGCCCTGTTGAGGGAGCGGATGACGGCGAGGAGATCGCAGTCGCCGAGGTCGAGGAAGGTCTCCCCGAAACTCGGGACGGTGCCGTTGACGGCCTGCACGTGGCCCATGAAGATCCTCTCTCCCCCCAGGGAGCGGATCGCGTGATCGAGGTCGATCCCCATAGCCTGCCAGTTTCCCAGGCACATGTTGACCCCCCACATCTCGCTGCCGCCGATCTCCAGTGCGCGCAGGTGTCCCTCGAGGTCGTGGAACAGCCTCGGCACCCCTCCCATGCTCGCCACCGGCGGGTCGTCCGGGTGCACGGCCATCCTCACCCCCGCCTCTTCGCATACCGGCACGATCCTGCGGGCGAAGTACTCGTAGTTGTCCCACATCTCCTCGCGGCTGTACTCGCGGCCCCGGAACAGGGGCAGCGGCTCCAGCCTGTCCATGTCGATCCGGGACAGCAGCGCGCCCCCGCGGCCCCGGACTTCGTACGAATGGCGCCAGGAGGCGCTGACCATCGTCGGGGGGTTGACCATCCAGTGGTAGGCCATCAGGGTGACCCCCGCCTTTCCCGCCAGCCGGATGTTGTGGGCGAGATTGTCGATCTGCCGGTCGCGCAGCTCCCCGCCGAGCCAGATGTGCTCCATGGCCGATGCTTCGGCCTGGCCGGCCAGCTCGAGGGTGCCCAGCTCCATGCCGAGGTCGCGGATCTCGTTGACGAGGTTCACCAGCCTCAGGTAGTCCCAGCGCAGGCCCGGCTTGCTTCCCCCGGTCTTGCCGCCGGGATTGAGACTGGGGTCGATGCAGCCGACGATGACCTTGTCGACGCCGAACTGGGCGAGCGACCGCAGGAGGGTCTTGTCTTTCATCACAGGCTCGAACCGGGCGTACGCCCCGAGACAGACAGGCATGGAGTTCCTCCTCAGTTTCTCCGCATCAGGCGGATCGGCCCCTGGCTGCGAGCACGGACATCTCCGCCAGACGGCGGCCGAGCCGGGCAGCCCAGGCCGCGGTATCCTCGTCCAGCTGTTCGACGATGACGCCGCCGACGAAGTCGGAACCGCCGGCTTCCGGGGTGCCCTGTCCGATCACCGCCATGTTGTAGAGCAGGAGTGAGCGCAGGATCACCTCGATGACGGGCTCCTGGCCCCCGAAGGAGCCGTGGGATCCGGAAAAGGCGGCGCCGACCTTGTAATGGAGCTGCTCGCGGATTTCGGACATTCTGCCGATCAGTGCGCCAATCTCGGGAGAGACCGTGTGCCCCGGCATCTTCGGCGAGCCGATGGCGATGCCGCCCGCCCTGACGAGGTCTTCGTCGCTCACCTCGGAGACCGGCTTGACCGTAACCGCGGCGCCCTCGACCTCGGCGGCGCCGGCCCGAATCCCCTCGGCGAGGCGCCCGACGGGGCCGTCTCCGTACGTGTGGTAGATGATCAGCACCTCGACCATGGCTACATTCCATCCCCTCTTCGCCGGACGCCGAAGAGCCCGCTTCGGGGCCCATCAGTGAACGCGGCGCAATTATAGAGGAACCCTCTCGCGATGCAAACCGGGTCGCCGTTCAGCCTCAAGGGCCTGCTGGTCGGCACATCACTGTCGGTCTTCATCGGCCTCGTCGGCACCTACGGCATGATGCACGCCTACGCGGAGATCGGGTTCAACCCCTCTTCTCCCGCGGCCATCTTCCTGTTCCTCCTCGTCACCCTGTTCGTCAACAGCATTCTGCGCCTGGCGGCGCGGCCCCTCGCCCTTTCGAGGGCGGATCTCGTCCTCGTGTACGCGATGATGCTGATGTCGCTGACCGTGCCGACCTGGGGATTCCTCTTCTTCCTGTTCGGCACCATGGTATGGCCCTTCTACCACGCCACCCCGGAAAACCGCTTCGGCGAGATGTACCTCGACTGGATCCCGGAGTGGATCGCCCCCAACGACCTGACGGCGATCAAGCATTACTACGAGGGGCTCCCGGAGGGGATGCCGCTGCAGTGGGACGCCTGGCTCGAGCCGCTTGCGAACTGGTTCCTCTTCTTTCTCGTCATCGGCTTCATGCTGATCTGCCTGAGCGCGATCTTCCATCGCCAGTGGTCGTCCCACGAGCGCCTGACCTACCCGATGATGCAGCTGCCCGAGCGGATGATCGAGGAGGACGGCCGCGGGCTGATCGCCCCCTTCTTCAGGGATCGGACGATGTGGATCGGGTTCTCCATCCCCTTCTGCCTGTTCAGCCTCGCCGGGCTGCACCATTTCCATCCGGTGATTCCGGCCTTCCCCTTTCACCACGGGCACATACCGCTGGCCGGCCCCACCGTGAACCTGCCGATCGTCTTCAGCTTCGCCTGGGTCGGTTTCTTCTTCCTCGTCAACCTCGACATCACCTTCAGCATCTGGTTCTTCTTCGTCCTCTTCAAAATCGAGAAGGCGGTCTTCACCACCCTCGGGATCGCCGGCAGCGAGGTGCTGAGCGCCTACGAGGGGGGAGGGCACGAGACCGACATCACCCACCAGGCGACCGGGGCGGCGATCGTCTTCGTGCTCCTCGTCGTCTGGAGTGCGCGCGGCCACCTCAAGGAGGCGGCGCTCAAGGCCTGGTCCGGGGCCCGCGACCCGGCCGATGCGGATGAGCTGATGAGCTACCGCACCGCGGTCGCCGGCTTCGCCGCGGGGATGGTCTTCTTCGCCCTGTGGCTCTGGCGCACCGGGGTTCCGGCCGTGATCATCCCGATCGTCCTGTTCGTCGGACTGTGCTGGTACGTCTTCATCACGCGGGTCGTGACCGGCGCCGGGGTCGCCTCGGCGCGGGGTCCCCTGGTGCCGGAGTTCTTCGTCATCTCCGGGTTCGGCACCGGCATTCTCGGCGCCAGGGGAATCGTGGCGCTCAACTTCACCATGGTCTGGCAGGGAGAGATGCGCCAGTCCCCGATGATCGCCTGTTCCAACGCCCTGAGGCTGGCCGAGCGCATCCGCGGACCCAAGGGCCGGCTGTTCTGGGGGCTGATGATCTCCCTGGCGGCGACGTTTCTCTCCGGCACCTGGATGATCATGACGATGACGCACGAGCACGGGGCCCTGAACCTCTTCAACATCAACTGGGTCGGCGTCCACGGCTGGCAGCTGCTGCCCCCGGTCATGAACGAGATGCCGGGCGCGTACATGCGCGGCTGGTTCTTCACCGCGGTCGGCGGCGTGTCGCAGTTCTTCCTCGTGTGGGCGCAGCATCGATGGTTCTGGTGGCCGCTGCATCCGATCGGCTTCGCCATCGGCACCGGCTTCCTGACAGGAATGCTGTGGTTCTCCGCCTTCGTCGCCTGGCTGCTGAAGGCGGTCGTTCTCAAGGTCTGGGGGGGCCGGACCTTTCAGGACCTCAAAAACTTCTTCCTCGGCATGATCGTCGGCGAGGCGAGCGCCGCCGGGTTCTGGTGGATCGTCTTCTGGATATCGGGGGAGCGGGGCACCCTGATCACCCAGATGTAAGGGGGACGCTGGTGCCTGCGCGCAATTCCGCGTTGAATCCGGCCGCTTGCCTGCACGCCCAGGCACTCGGGAGAAATTCCCGTCGAAGGCCGATTGGTTGGCTCTACGAGCGGGGGCTCCCGGAGAAATCCTTTTTTGCGGGTTGATGCTCAGTGGTCGCCCGAGGAGGCCGCCTGCGATGGACGCAGCCGTTTGAACTCCGCCATGGCCGCGGCGGCTTCTTCGGCCCGCCCCAGCTGCCCGTACACCCGGGCCAAGCCCATGTGTGCCGGGGCGAACCCGGGTTCGAGGACCAGGGCGCGCTCGAACGAGGCGGCTGCACGCTCCGGCTCCCCGGAGATGGCGAGGGCGCTGCCGAGGTTGGCGTGGGCGGAAACCAGCGTCGAGTCGAGGGCCAGGAGGCGCTCGTACGTCTCGATGGCGCGCGGGAGCCGCCGCATGCCGATGGACACGAGGGCGAGGTTTTCCAGCGCCTCGACGTCGTCGGGAAGGATCTGCAGACCGACCTCGAGCGCCTGCGCCGCCGCCAGCGGCCGCACCAGGTGGGAGTAGAGATTGCCGAGCGCCAGGAAGGCGGCCCCGTCTGTCTGATCGAGGGCTATGGCGGTTTTGAGCCGGCGGATCTCCTCCTGGTGATCGCGCAGGTGCTCGACGTATTCCGCCATCAGCCGGGCCTTGTCCTCCGCCCCGGTGCGTTCGTACGCCTCCCCCAGGGCTGAACAGGCTTCGAGCAGGTCGGGGTCGCCGGAGACCGCCTTTTCCAGGTAGGGAACCGCCTCGGCCTCGCGCCCCTCTTCGACGAGAAGAATGCCCCGCTCCGCGGCGAGATCGATCTTCAGGGAGTCGATCTCCATGCCGGCGTCTACCGCCGCACGGGCCGAGGCCAGGTCGCCGCGCCGGCGGTGCAACCTGGCCCTGGCGACGTGCGCCGGGGTGAGGGCGGGATTCGCCTCGGCGACCAGGGCCACCTGCTCGAGAGCCCCCTCGTAGTCGCCGGCCTCGCTCAGCAGCTCGACGAGGCGCAGCCTTAGCCCCATGCTGTCGGGGATATGGTCGAGCCCCCGCCGCAAGGCTGCCACCGCCAGGGAATCCGCGCCCCGGCGCAGGTGGATCCCGGCGAGCTCGAAGTGCACCCGGTCGCTGGACGGGTCGATCTCCGCGGCCCGGCGGAAGGCCGCGGCGGCCTGCTCCCAGCGCTCCCGGCGGGCGGCGAGCAGGCCGCGGAGGAAATGCAGCCCCGCCGTTGGGGATGCTGCTCCCGCGGCATCGTCCAGTACGGCCGCGGCCTCCGCGTACCGCCCCACCGCCTTGAGCACCCGCGCCAGGCCGACGTAGGAATCGGTTTGCCCCGGACCGAGGCGGATCGCCTGCCTGAAATGCTCCTCGGCGCCGCGGTAGTCGCGGTCGCGGCGCAGGGCCTCGGCCAGCCAGTAGCGGGAGGCCTGGTCGCTCGAGTCCGCTCTGGCCAGGGCCCGGAGCCGCAGGACTCCTCCCGGCGGCAGGTCCGGCTCGGCAGCTCCCTCGCCTACGTAGATCCGCGGTACCGAGAGCGGTGCCGACATCAGGCTGCTGCGCAGGGCGACGGCGTCGCCGGCAGGGGCAGCAGGCCTTTCCCCGGAACCGGAACCTTTCTCGACGCCGTCGAGCTCGGCCTGGCGTTGGCATCCGGAAAGCAGTGCGAGAGCGACGGTCAGGGCAGCGATTGCATTCATGAAAATCGGAGTCATCGGGAAAAAGGCGAAGATAAGGGGAACCGCCGTTGCCCGGTAAGGGTGCAGTGGTTTCCCTGAAAGTGCTGAAGGGGCGGCTATCCGCAGCAATCGGCAGCGGTCCCCTCTTTCAGGCCGTCAACCCAGTCAAGCTCCGTCAGAACGGAACGGGCGCCCTTTCTCTCCTGAGGCCGGACACCAGTGAGAAGAAGGGTTCCTCGTACACCTCCACGAGGGATTCGTAACGGCTGCGCAAGCCGGCGACGTAGACGGAGAACAGCGGCTGCGCCCGCTCTTCCCTGAGCTCGCGGGCGACCCGGTCCCAGATCGCCGCCGCACCCCCGGAGGGAGCGAAGTCCGGCGGGTAACGGTCGCGGTGCCTGGCGAAATACTCCCGTATCTCCGCATCCGTAACCGCAATGCGATCGAGGGCCTCCTCCGCCCACAGCGCCTCGATCGCCCGGCGGTCGAGCTCCATCCGCTCCTGCGCGGCCGAAACCGGTTCGAGCCCGGCCTCCGCGGCTTCCGGCTCTACCAGCAGATCGATCGCAAAGGCGAACAGGACGCGCTGTTTCCGGGAGCTGTCCCGGCCCAGCAGGCCGCGGTCCCGCGGCGCCAGGGATGCGGAGACCTTGGCGTACTTCCCCAAGGTCCAGTCGGGGAGAGAGCTGCGCACCAGGACTTCCTGCGGGCCGGGATTCGAGCCCCTGCCCAGGGCCGCTGCGACCGGTCCGTCCATCGAGGCGCCGTACTTGTCGGCGAGCCGGGAGACGAGGCCGCGGCAGGCTTCGACGCGAAGGCGATGGGCCAGGGCCCGCTCCGTCTGCTCGCGGCGTTCCTCGAACGTCGCCGTGCGCTCGGCAACCGCCACCATCAGGGTGTATCCCTTCTCTCCGCGGATGAGCTCGGCGGATCCCGGCCCCGAAAGAAGCAGTGACCGCAGAAGGGGCTCGCTCACGGACAGGGGGCTCAGCCAGCGCAGGTGCCCGCCGCCATCTTCCGGGCCGGGGTTTCCATACCTGGCCTGCAGCTCCTCGAAGCCGACGCCCCCCTTGCGGGCGAGGTCGAGAGCCTCCTCGGCGCGGGCGCGCCCGGAGATCGCCAGGCGGCCGACCTGCACCTCGCGGCCGGCCCCGGAAAGGAGGAAGAAATCGCGGACCTCCTCCTCTTCGGCGAGCCGGGTGCCGGCCTCGCGGTCGACCAGGCCCTTCAACAGCCGGGAGCGCCGCCACTGGGCCACCTCGCCAAGCACGCGCGGATCGTCGTGGAAACCCCGCTTGCGAGCCTCCATCACCAGCAGCTGCCGGTCGATGAGGAGCTGCAGGCGGCGGCGCCATTGCTCCAGGGTGTTGTCGTCGCGGGAAACGTCGATCCTTGCCATGGCCTTCTCGAAGTCGGCGCCGGTGATCGCGACGGTGTCGACGCGGGCGAGGATGACCGGCGGCGGTGGATCCGGCGGGCCGGCCTGGCCGCATCCGGCAGCGAGCAGGGCGGCGAAGAACGGAAGGGAGAGCGACATAACAGGACACCTCTCAATTGCAGGGCACCTCTCGATTTAGGAATTTAGGTCCTGGAGGAGGGTGTAAGGAATGGAAATGAGCAGCCCCGCCGCCCGCTTCGACAGCGCTTACATCGTCGACCGCCGAACCGACTTCATCTGGTTCCTGGCATTGCCGTTCGCAGCCCTGGCCGCGGCGTTCGCAATGCAGGAGCACCTGCCCGGGGAGTCGGTGGCCGCGGTCGCCCTGTGGGTTACCGTCCCCCACCACTTCGCCACCTGGCTGCGGGTGTACGCCTCGCCGGCCGATTTCAACCGCTGGCGGGAGCGCTTCGTCATCGGGCCGTTCCTCATGGTTCTGATGGCGTACGTCGCGATCCGCTACGCCCCGCTGACCCTGGTCCTCATCGTCAGCCTCTGGGACCACCAGCACAGCCTGATGCAGCAGTACGGGTTCGCGAGGATCTACGACTTCAAGGCCAGGGCGGGGGCGGCGGTCACCGCCAGGTTCGACCTGCTTTTCAACTGGATCCTGTTTGTCAACATGCTCGTGGTATCGCCGCTGTTCTCGGTGATCTGGGTGCGCATGGTCCACGAGATGCACATCCCGGTCAGCGCCGAAACGGTGCGGACCATCCACGCCGTGTCGTGGACGGCGACGATCCTCTTCCTCGTCGTCTACGCCGGGCACGTCCTCTGGTGCCTGCGACGGGGATACACCCTCAATCCCCTCAAGTACCTGTTTCTCTTCTCCAGCTACTTCCTGTGGTACTACGCCAGCTTCTCGACGACCTACCTGCTCGTGTTCGCCTTCGCCCACCGCGTCATGCACGGCATGCAGTACATCGTCATGGTCTACTTCTACCTGAGGAACAAGCTCGAGCGCATGGGAGGGGAGTCCGCCCTGCTCGCCTACCTCGGCAGGCCGGGGAATCTCAAGGCATTCCTGCTGTTGTGCGCCGCCTACGCCCTCGTCTACCACGCCCTGTCGGAGGGGTACGCGCGCGATTTCGGGTTCGGGGTCATCGGCTACAACACCAACTACGACCTGTTCAGCTATTCCCTGATCGCCTCGTTTTCCCTGCTTCACTACTACTACGACTCCTTCATCTGGAAGGTCCGCAAGAAAGAAGTCCAGGAGGGGCTGTAGGTCCCGTGCGTTACCTCAAGTCCCTCCGCTTTCTGCTCTATCTCGCCGTTCTGGGCGCGGGCATCGGGCTGTTCGAGAAGCACCAGTCCCGCACCTTCGGACACCTCGCATCCCGCGACGACGCCAAGGGCAATCCCCAGCTCTACGGACAATCGCTGCAGCAACTGTCCCAGGTGCTGCTCGAGCTCTACCCCGAAGGGGCCGGGCCGAATCTCATGATGGGCAAGGCCCTGGCCGACCAGGGCAGGCTGCACGAGGCCCGACGGCATCTCGAAAAGGCGCTCGAGGCCAACCGGCGCAGCGAGGCCCTCCTGTTCGTGTACGCCCGCCTGCTTCTCGACATGGGGGCCGACGCGGAGGAAATCCGGCCCATCGTCCAGGAGATCAGCCGCGACTATCCGCGCTCGCGGGAAAAAGTCGAGGAGTACTTCCGGAACGCCTCCAGGGGCGAGATCAGCTTCGACCAGTGATGAAGGTATTCCCTTCGATCGCCTCGACCGCAATGGACGAAAGCGCCCCCTTTCCGGCGGCCGCATTTCCGCGCACTGCGGACCGGAACACGGAGCGGGAGAAAGGGCCGCGCGCCGGCGAAACACCTGCCGATTGCGTGGGAAGGCTATCGCCGACATACTTACGAAACGCTGTCTGCAAGCGGCTGTATGGAGGATCGCCCGTGAGTAGCCGGTTCCTGCGAAAATGCATCCTCGTCTGTGCCCTGGGGGCCTGCCAGGGCGCCCCGGTCCCGAGCGGCGGACTGACGATCTATCGCATCGGCGGCGAAAGCCTGCCCGCCCCCGATGCCGGCGGTCTCGCCCCGGCCGGGTCGATACGGTTCGTGCAGCTGCCATGGAGCGATGCACACGGCGCCCCGTTCGGGAGCGCCCATCTCGTGGTCATTCAGCCCGACTCCGTCCGCGCCGACCAGGTGGCGCTCGCCAACCTCACCCCGGAGATAGTCGACCGGGGCGGCCGCATCCAGGTCCGGCACCCCGGCCGCGAAGGATGGGGAACCGACGACGAGTTGATCAAGCTGCTCGACGGGGATCCGCAGACGGCGTTCAACGGCGGCGTTCCGCCCTGGGAGGCGGAGCGCAACCTCGCGTCGGCAGGCTCCCCTTTCTGCGTCAGCCGGCCGAACTACTGCAAATACATCCACATGATTCTTCCCGGCGCCTACCCGCTGCAGCGGATCCGGATCTACCCGATCCCCGGCAACGAGGAAAACCGCTTCATCCCCACCTACACTCTCGGGATCAGCGACGGCGACCCGCTGAAGTTCGGCAGGCAGGACCGGACCTTCGGCAATCACTCCGACTCCGCGGTCTTCATAGTCGGCTCTTTCGACCTCGTGTCCGAGGTGGCGGAGAACAACGAACCCCTGCTCGAGTTCGATTTCGACGACGAGCCGGTGAAGGAGGTCGTATTCATCGCCCCCATCGGAAACTGGGAGATCGCCGAGTTCGAGCTGCTCTTCGACGGCTTCGCCAACGCCGCCAACTACACCACCAACCTCATCGACTTCGGCGAGCCGGGAACCCTCGGTCCGGTGACCTGGTCGGGGGCACTCCACCCCGGTGCGAACGTGGACATCAGGGTGCGCGCCGGCGACACCACCGATCCCAACCTCTATTTCCGCAACACCTTCCGGGGCCGGGAGCGAAGCCGGCTGAACGCCGAGGGCCGACCCCTGGTCCGCTCCGAGTACTTCGGCCTCGAGGCGGGGGAACAGGCGGGCATCGCCCCCGACCTCGACAACTGGTCGCACTGGAGCTCCGTTCTCGAGTTCGCCCGCGGGGAGGAGATCCTCCCGCAGCGGCGGCCGCGCCGCTATGTCCAGCTCAGCGCCGACTTCCGGTCCGGGGGCCGCCTCGACTTCTTCGAGTTCTCCGTGTCGCAGCCCCCCATAGTCACCGGCGGCATCGCCGAAATCGGCCCCGGGGCGGTGCCTGCCCGCGAAAGGTCCCGTTTCAGCTTCGTGTTCTCCACCGAAATTTCTGTGGGAGACCTGGGATTCGACAGCATCCGCATCGAAACCCCGGCGCTCGTCGACAGCGTCGTCTCGGTGGCGGTCGAAGGACGGCAGCTCGACCCCTCGGAGTGGGGGCAGGAGATCGGGCCGAACGACTTCACGGTGCGGATCCCGCGCATGGACGACCGCAATACCGGGGACCTCGTCGAGGTCCTGTTCGACGCCCGGATCTACAGTTTCGGGACCGAGTTCCACGGCCGCGTCTTCGACAGCGAGAAACCCTGGGAGGTGCCCCATCTGCTCGCGGCCGGGGACGCCGACTTCCGCACCGACAACAACGCGCTCAGCGTCGAGCTCTCGAACGTCGCCGCGAGGACCCTCGAAGATCTCCACCTCTCCTCCCCCGTCTTCACTCCCAACGCCGACGGGGTCAACGATCTCCTCGATCTGGAATTCGATCTCGTCAACCTCTCGGCCGCGGTACCGGCCAGCATCCTGGTCTACGACCTGACCGGAGGGTTGGTTGCCGATCTGCCGCTCGCGCCGCTCACCAGCGGGCCCCACCGGGCCGGGTGGGACGGCCGCGACGGCCGCGGCGAGCTTCTGCCCCCCGGCATCTACCTCCTCCGTCTGAAGGTCGACGCCGATGACGGCGAGTTCAGCGTCGAGCGGCTCGTGTCCCTGGCGTACTGACCTCCCGGCAAGGACCCCTCACAAACGATGAAGATCGCAGTGTTCGGTGCCGCCGGCTGGGTCGGGCGAGCGATCCTCGACAATCTGTGCCGCGGCCACGAGGTGCGCGCCTGCGACCGGTCCCCCGAGGCCTGGAAGGCCGGGGCCCGGATCGACGGCGAATGGCGCGGCGAGGTCCTCCACGCGGACGTCGCCGACTACGGCAGCGTCGACCGCGTCCTGGAAGGGATGGATGCGGTCGTGCACGCCGCGGTGTACTTCTCGGGGGCGCCCGGCGCCTACGGGGTGGACGACGAGCTGCCGTTCCTGGTCAATCTCAAGGGGCTGTGGAACGTGCTGGAAGCTGCCCGCACGCGGCGGATCCGGCGCGTCGTCCACATCGGTTCCTGCCAGGTGGTGCACCCGGATGGGGTCTTCTTCACCTCCGAGGTGCGCCGGCCGGACGCCGGCCTCTACTCGGTGACCAAGAGACTGCAGGAGGAGATGTGCCGCCAGTACCACGACGCGTTCGGGATGTCTATCGTCGTTCTGCGCCCCTGCTCGATCGTCGACCTGAGAAAGGGGATCGACAAGCTGGGAGACCCGCTGGAGCCGGGCTCCTGGAGCGTGAGCTGGATCTGCCGTCACGACCTGGCGCAGGCCTGCCGGCTGGCGCTCGAAAAGGAGGAGATCGGCCTCGAGGTGCTCAACCTCGCCGGCTCGCCGGAGGCGGAACGGCACTGCAACGTGCGCAGGGCCCGCGAAACCCTCGGGCTCGAGTTCGCAGGGGATGCGGATCCGTACCGGTGACGCCGGGAAACGGCTGCCCGGGTTTCGGCCGGGACTGTTGCTGGCCGGCGCCGCCCTCGCCCTCCTGCCGCGGGGGCCTGCCCCCGCGGCGCCGGCAGGCCCCGGCGGGACCGCGGACTTCGCCGAGATCCTCGCCACCGAGGAGGCGATCCTCTCGCTGACCCCCCGCCTGCAACGGCTCGGCAGGGATGTGCTCAACCTGCAGCTCCCCCACCACGCCGGGGCTGGTCTGTTCGCCGACGAGGTATCGTTCACCGACCTGGCCGCCTCGGGACCGCTCTCCGCCGAGCAGCTGCCCGGCGTGGCCGTGCGTTCGTCGGGGTGGCCCCTGGACGGTACCGAACGCACCGCCCCTTCCTCCTCGCTGCGCCTCTGGCGCCCCCTGTTCGACCGGGTCGAATTCTTCGAGCACGCGAAGTTCCATTTCGAGCGGGGGAATTTCGTCGACGGGCGGCGCCGGCAGTGGGAGGCGGACATCGCCTTCGCCGGGGCTGCCCGGACGCCGACCGGATCGCTGCTGGCGGTCGCGGGGAAGCTTTCCACCCGCTGGAACACCGGGGCGGACGCCGCGAAGCAGGGGTCGAATCCGTCGAATGCCGACTGGGAAGACTGGCGGATCGAGCGCTGGCACCTGAAGAGCCTGACCACCCACGAGGCCGCGAATCCCCTGTTTTCGGACGCCCTCGACAGGGCCCTGCCGAAGGACCCCGACCGCAAGCGGGCCCGCGAGTCGATCCAGGAGCAGCTCGTCGTCGCCTGGGGCAGGGACCTGATCGCCGGCGCCAACCGGTTCGAGAAGCCGCACGTGCTGTTCGACATCTCCTCCCTCTACCAGAAACCGGGCGTCTCGGTCGTCGACGTCGACCGCGACGGGTACGACGACATCTACGTCATGCCCACGTGGGGGCAAAACCTGCTCCTCCACAACCAGGGAGACGGGACGTTCGAGGATATCGCCGGAAAGGTCGGTCTCGACCTCGAGAACTTCTGCTCCAGCGCCGTCTTCGCCGACTTCGACAACGACGGCGACGCCGACGCCTTCATCGGGCGCACCTTCGAGCGCAGCCTGTTCTTCGCCAACGAGGAGGGACGTTTCGTCGACCGCTCCGGGACCCTCCCGCCCTCGGCCCTGCCGAACTTCGCGACCTCGATCTCGGCCGTGGACTACAACGGCGACGGGCTGCTCGACGTCTACTTCTCCACCTATGCCCACGACGACACATGGGACCGGCTGCGCGAGGTGCTCGAGCTGATGCCGCGGAGCCAGGCGAGAGAGCTGCTGGCGCGCCGCAGGAAGGGGCATCGCTTCCGCGATCACTACGGGCCTCCCAACCTGCTGCTGGTGAACCGGGGAGCGGGCCGCTTCGCGGTGGCCCCGCAAAGCCAACAGCTCGCCCTGTGGCGGAACACCTTCCAGTCGACCTGGGCGGACTACGACGGCGACGGCGACCCCGATCTGTACGCGGCCAACGACTTCGCCCCCAACAACATGCTGCGCAACGACGGCGATCGGTTCAGCGACGTCACCGCGGAGACGGGGACCTCGGACATCGGCTTCGGCATGGGGGTCAGCTGGGGGGACTACGACAACGACGGCCTGCAGGACCTGTACGTCTGCAACATGTACAGCAAGGCGGGCAACCGGATCATGGGCAAGATCCCGGGGCTGGATCCGCGCATCGTCATGCTCGCCGGGGGCAACTCCCTGTTCCGCAACCGGGGCGGGCATTTCCGCAAGGTCTCCGGGGTCGAGCCCCCCTCCCTGCTCGTCGAAAAGGTCGGCTGGGCCTGGGGAGGCCAGTTCGCCGACTTCGACAACGACGGATTTCTCGACATCTACTCCCTGTCCGGCTACTACTCCGCTCCCCCGGAGATCGCCATTCCCGAAGCGGACTTGTGAAGCTTCTTCTGGCGCACGGTCGTGCGCACCGATGAGCAGGTCGCCGCGGAGCTGGATGCGACCGGGATGGCCGAACAGCGCTGGAAGGGGGGCGCGACTTCCGGCTGGATGGCGGAGCCGGGAGGGGAGATCTCCCTCTCGATCAGCGGGTACGAGCGCAACCGCCTGTTCCTCGGCGCCGGCGGGAGGCAGTTTCGCGATCTGTCCGGGGTGTCCGGGCTGGACGCCCTGGCCGACGGCCGCGCCTTCGCTCTGACCGACTACGACCGCGACGGCTGGCAGGACGTCGCCGCGGTCAACGTCAACGCTCCCCTGATGCAGCTGTTTCACAACGACATCGCCGAACGAGGCGGCACCGGAAACGCAATCGCGCTCCGTTTCTCAGGGGGCAATCACTCACCACAGCCCTCCGGCTACAGTCCGCGCGACGGGTACGGCGCCAGGGCGACCGTATCGCTGGGGGAAACGGAGCTGCTGCGCGAGCACCGCTGCGGTGAGGGTCTGGCGGCGCAGAACAGCGCCACCATGCTGGTCGGGATCGGCAACCGGGCGGCTGCCGACGCCGTGGAGGTGCGCTGGCCCGGGGGAACGGTGCAGCGTTCCGGCCCGGTTTCAGCAGGCATCCTGCTCACGGTGTATGAAAACCCGGCCCATTCCCCCACCGGAAAGGCCTTCGTCGCCGAGCCGTACCTGAGACCGGCTCCCGCGGGGCGGGCAGGGCCGCCCCGCAAGGAGGAGACCGGGGAATTCAGCCTGCCGTCGACTTCGGGGGAGGCCGGAGCCGGGCTTGCACTGCGGATGTACACCTCGACCGCCACCTGGTGCCCCTCCTGCAAGGCGAGCCTGCCGCAGCTGCAGGCGCTGCGGGACGCCTTCACCGAGGAGGAGCTGGAGATGACCGGGGTTCCCGTCGACTCGGACGAGGGGGAAGAAAAGCTCGACGCCTACGCTGCGAAGTACCGGCCGGCCTACGGGCTGCGCACCGACCTGAGCCCGAAGCAGGTATCGGAGTTCAGCGAGACCCTGACACGGACCACCGGCCTCGAGGCCCTGCCGGCGACGCTGATCACCGCCGCGGACGGACGCATCCTGCTGGGGATACCTGGCGTGCCGACGATCTCGGAGATCCGCAGCCTGCTGCGCCGCGGCGCAGCAGGCAGGTGATCATCTGCCGGCGCACGAGTGTCCGGTTCGGGAACAGGTTGCCAAATCATCGGGGCCCCACGAGGAAGACGGATCGCTGGAATAATGGCAAGAAATCTGTTCGGACATGACACCCGTTCCGGAGGATGCGGTTCGGGCAGACCGACCTGCTGCTTCCGGGCCGGACCTCCGCGGGGCAGCGACAGCGGAATCTGCCGCCGGGGGCCGAGGCCCCGGAGACCAGGGGACATGCCGACATCCGGTGCGGGTTCCCTGGTTGGCGGCCCGGTCATTCGGCGCGTATCCTGTGCCTGAAACGGAAAAGGTGGAGGAGACCATGGACGAGATCGTTCTCGAGCAGGAACAGATAGGGGAGTTCAAGCAGCAGGGATTCGTCGTGCTGCGCGGACTGATCCCTGAAGAGATGGTCGACGAGCTGCGGGCCGGCTACGACGCGGCCGTTGCCGGCCGCTACGACGTGCCCGGGTGGAAGATAGCCCCGGACCGGATCCTGCAGCTCGGCAACCCCCACAAGAACATCCCGGGGTGGCGCGGCCACCCGTACATGCGGCGCATCGCCGCCGCCGCCAGACAGCTGCTCGGTGACGACATCGAGTACCGCTACGACCAGCTGATCTTCAAACCGCCCCACAATACCGTGGAGCTGCTCTGGCACCAGGACGCCGGGTACGGCTGGCGCGGCAAGGCCAACTACCGCAGCGGCACCTGCTGGCTGGCTCTGTCGGAGGTGACCACCGACATGGGAGGCATGCAGTTCGTCCCCGGCAGCCACCTCGAGGGGATCGCCGAGCACGTCGACGCCCGCCACAGGAACCCGATCAATGCCGCCCTCGAGGTGATGGTGGACGAAAACCGGGCGGTGCAGGTCGAGTACGGCCCGGGGGACGCGACCATCCACCACGGGCGCACCCTGCACTACACCAGCGGCAACAGCACGGGCCGACCCCGGAGGGGACTGTCGACGCACCTGTGGCCGGAGCCGAACGAGTGAGCGATCGAGTTTCATGACAGACGCCTTCGCCGACATCAACCCGAGGCCGCTCGTGGCGGCGACGAAGCCGTTCTACGCAGGCTCCGCCCGCCAGCTGCTGTTCGACGATTTCCACCTTCACTTGGCGGACCGCAACCATTGGGACCAGATCGCCTGGAACGTCCGCTTTTCCAACGGCCCGGTCGAAAAGTCGGACGGCCCCATCATGGTCAGCGACGCTCCCTTCGAGCAGTCGATGGCATGGATTTCGGTGATGCGGGAAGCAGGCGGTTACCGCATGTGGTACAACTCCTCCCAGAGCGACCGCCGCGGCATGCGGGTCAGCTACGCCGAGTCCGACGACGGCCTGACCTGGCGGCGCCCGGTCCTCAACCTCCTCGAGGTCGACGGCTGCCGCGATCACAACATCGTCTTCGAAGGGGGCCGCGACGGCAGCTCCCCGGAGATGGGCAGCGTCTTCAGGGATCCCGCGGCCGAACCGGGCGAGGAGTACAAGATGGTCTACGCCGAGTGGATCGATCGCCGGCTGTTCGCCGCGGGGCAGCCATCGAACGGGGCCATGCGGGGCGCCTGCTCGAGCGACGGCATCCACTGGCAGCGCTACCGCGAGAACTTCACCACCTACTATCCCGATTCGCAGAACGCGGCGACCTGGGACCCGACGCTGGGCAGATACGTCTGCTACCACCGCAGGCTGGCCGGCTTCGCCGGCCTCGACGCCGGCCCCCTGCAGGTCGAGCCGCAGCGCCGGGGGCGCTCGGTCGTGCGCCTCGATTCGGACGATTTCCGCACCTGGTCGAACCCCGAGCCGGCGATCGTTCCGGACCTCGAGGACGGGCTCAACACCGATGTCTACAACAGCGCCTACAGCCGCCACCCCGACAACGACAACGCCCATTACATGTTCCCCTCGTTCTACCGCCATTTCGAAGGGACCTTCGAGGTGCAGGCGCTGACGAGCCGCGACAACCGCAGCTGGGCCCGGCCCTGCCGCGACACCTTCATTGCCCTCGGGGTCCCCGGGGAATTCGACTGCTACATCATCTCCGTCGCCCCCGGCATCGTCCCGGTCGACGGCGACACCTGGGCGCTCTACTACCGTTCGGGGGACGGCCCCCACGCAGGCAGCCGGCCCGTCGAGCTCGACTACGAACCGGAGAGTAGGGTCGGACGGGTCACCTTCGGCAGGGACCGGGTGGTCGGCATCGAGGGAAGCGCCGAGGGCGGGCAGTTCTCGCTGCGGCCCCTGGCCTTCGAGGGGAGCGGCCTGGTGATCAACGCCGAGCCGACCGGGCCCGACCCTGAAATCCACGTACAGCTGGTCTCCTCCGAAACCCACGATCCGATCGCGGGGTACACCTTCGGAAGCTGCGAACCGGTGCGGCAGGACGGACTGGATCAGCGGTTGCGCTGGAACGGCAGCGCGGCCATCGGAGAAGAGGTGTCCCGCGAGTCGCTGCGGCTTCACTTCCGCATCCGCTCCATGCGGATCTACGCCTTCCAGTTCGTCGACTGAGGTTTGGCAGCCCGGCCCCTGATCATCTTCACCCACCGGCTACTGTCCCGCCGCGGGGATAGATTGACAGAATTGGGACGCCGAGGCGCCCGGCATGCTGACGTTTCACCGGTCCCACCAGCGAACTCCCATGGGCAATCGACACCTTGATCCCTGCAGCCTGATCGCCTTCTGCGTCGCAGCGTCCTGCGCTCCGGACGGCGGCCCCGTTGCGGAAAAACCTCCCGGCTGGCTCCAGTACTCCAGGGGGGAATACGCCGAAGCGATCGACCGCTTTCGCCACACCCTGGAACGGAACCCCGAAGACGCGAGCACCCTCTTCTACCTCGCCCGGTCGTACACCTTTCTCAGCAGGTACGACTCCGCCCGTGTCCATATCGAGCGCGCCATCGAAATCCACCCGGGGGACCCGCGGCTGCACGAAACCCTCGGCATAATCCACACCGGCCTGTACACGTCGCGGGCCTACACCGGGAGACAGGCGGACCACGCCGCCGCGGCGATCTCCTCATTCGGCAAAGCTGTCGCCCTGGACTCGTCGCGCATGGGAGCCCACTTCAACCTGGGGGTCGTGTACGGATACCTGGACAGCACCCTGCTGGCGCGCCTCGCCTTCGCCGCGGCCGTGAGAGCGGACTCGACGTACGCCCCTGCCCACAAGAAGCTCGGCCACCTCCACCTCCGGCAGGGAGAGCTCGAGGGGGCGCTAGCGAGCTTCGGCAAGGCGGTCTTCCACGCCCCGGAGGATGCCGAAGCGCACTTCAACCTCGGGCTCGCCTACCGCAACCTCGGCGACCTCGAGAGCGCCGCGGCCAGCATGGAGAGGGCGACCGAGCTCAATCCCGTCGACCACAAGATGCGCCTGAACCTCGGCAACCTGTACATGCGCACCGGCCGGCGTGAGGAAGGCCGGAGGCTCCTGGAGTCCGCGGGGCGCCAGCTGGGGCGCCTGTCCGAGCTGCACGCCGAGATCCGCCCTCCCTCGCAGGGGGAAGCGGTGCTGGTGGGCTCGGCGAGGGATCACTACCACATGGGATTGTCGTACGCCATGAGCGGAAAGCCGGAGGACGCGATGCGGGAGTTCCAGCGCGCGATCGCGATCGCGCCCGACCGCAAGGACCCCCATACCGGGCTCGGAATGCTTCTCCTGGAGGCCGGGAAGGCCGCGGACGGGGTCGTTCATCTCGAGCGCGCCGTCGAGATCGACGCGGAGGATCCGGTCGCATGGACGCGGCTGGGCTGGGGGTACAGGAAGCTGGAACGGCTGACCGACGCCCGCGCCGCGTTCGAGACCGCCGCCCGTCTCGACACCGGCCTTGCCGAGGCGCCCCTGAACCTCGGGCACGTGCTCTTCCGCCTGGGAAACGTCGAGGAATCGGTCGACCAGTACCTCAGGGCCATCGACCTGCGTCCGAACGACCCGGGCGCCCATGCCAGCCTCGGCGCCGCCCAGGCCCGGCTCGGACGCCTCGAAATGGCTGCCTTGGCGTACGGGCGGGCCCTCGAGCTGGAGCCGGGCAACGACAGGGTGCGGCGCGCCCTCGCGGACCTGTCGCGCCGGCTCGGCACCGAAACGGGGGAGTGATCGTGCGTCCGGCCCTCCTGGCTGGCATTTTCCTGCTTTCCTGCCTCGGTACCCAGGGGGCTGCGGAATCCTCCCCGGCGAGGGCAGCTGCCCCTGTCGAAACCCTGGCACCGGCGGACTCCGCAGCCCTCCACCTCGCCCGGGGGCGCCGATACCTGAAAGTCCGGGACCAGGCGCAGGCGATCTCCGAGCTGCGCCTGGCGGTCCGCCTGGCCCCCGAGTCGGCGGAAGCCCACGACCTGCTCGGGCTCGCCTACTCCTTCCGCCTGCAGACAGGCAAGGCAATCGAGCAGATCGAGAAGGCCATCGCCCTGGATCCCGGCAACGGCACCTACTTCCTGCATCTCGGCAAGCAGCACATGCTGCTGATGAACCACGACGCCGCGGAAGCGGCCTACCTGCGCGCCATCGAGCTGGGCCTGGAACAGGAGATGCCGTTCTACGACCTCGGGGTTATCAGCGAGCGCAGGAACCGGCCCGGCGAGGCTCGGGAGTTTTTCGAGAAGGCGGTCGCCGCGCTTCCCGGATTCGCCCCGGGGTACCTGCGGCTCGGAATGGTGCTCGAAAGGGATGGGGACGCAAGGGGCGCCCTCGAGCTGTATGCCGCCGCCCTCGAGCGCGATCCCGGGCTCGCCGCGGCGCACTACCGCATCGCGCAGCTCTACCTGCGGGCAGGGCGGGAGGTGCTCGCCGGGATCCACCTCGAGCGCTTCCGGACGCTGAAGGCCGCACAGTCGGAACCATGAAACCGCGGCCGGCGCCCCTTCTCATCTTCGCGCTCGCCCTGTGCCTGCGCACCCTCTACATCTTCGAGATCGACGACTCCCCCACCTTCACCAACCCGCCGGTCGACGGGCAGACCTACGTAAACCAGGCGCAGGCCATCGCCGCAGGCAACTGGCTCGGCCGCGGCCAGGAGCCGTTCTGGCAGCCCCCGCTCTATCCCTACTTCCTCGGGATCTTCCGCCTCTTCATCGGCGGCGACGCCTTCTTCTACGCAGTACGTCTCTTCCAGGCGCTCGCCGGTGCAGCCACCTGTCTGCTCGTCTGGTCCCTCGGGAGACGGATCTTCAATCCCGGCGTCGGTCTGGCCGCGGGGGCGGCAGCCGCGATGTACGGGCCCCTCATCTATTTCGACGGGGAGATCCTGCCGGCGAGCCTGGCCACCTTTCTCGATCTCGCCGGTGTCGCCCTGCTGCTGCGCTGCCTGCGCAATCCCTCGGCCCCGGGCTTCTTCGGCGCCGGCGCCCTCTTCGGCCTGGCGTCGCTGACCGTCGCCACTGTGCTCGGTTTCGCCGCCGCGGCCGGGGTCTTCATCTGGGTAAAGGTGGAGCGGGGAGCCCCCCTTTCGGCGCCGCGGCTCGCCTTTCCCGCGGCGTTCGCCCTCGGTGTCCTCCTCCCCATCCTTCCGGTCTCGGTGCGCAACATCGCCATCGGGGGAGACGCCGTTCTCATCTCCTACAATGCCGGCGTGAATTTCTATCTCGGCAACAACGGGAACTACGACGAGGAGGTGGGAATCAGGCCGGGGTGGGAGTGGGACGAGTTCCTCGACCGGCCGCGCAAGGAGGCCGGGATCACGCGGCCGAGCGACCGATCCGCCTTCTTCTTTTCCCGGTCGTGGGAGTTCATCAGGTCCCGCCCCGCGGACTCCCTCCAGCTGCTGGCCAGGAAGCTCTTCCTGTTCTGGCACGGCGACGAGATCGGGCGCAACCAGGGGATCTATTTCTGGCGCAACTTTTCCGATATACTGAGCCTCGCCCTGTGGAAGCGGGTAATCGCCTTCCCTTTCGGAATCGTCGCTCCACTGGCGCTGACCGGCGCCCTGCTCGCGTTCCGCCGGGACGGCGCTTCGCTGCCGTTGCTCTTCATCGCCCTGTACAGCCTTTCCGTCATCGCCTTCTTCGTCACCTCCCGCTACCGCCTGCCGGTCGTGCCGCTGCTGCTCATCCATGCCGCATACGCCGGCCATTGCCTCGCCGCGGAGCTTCGGGGCGGCAACCGGACCGCTGCCGGATTGGCCGCCCTCTGCATCGCCCTGTTGCTGCCGCTGTCGAACTTCCGGGTCGGCGCCATGGATCTCGACGGGGACGCGGCCATCCACTTCAACCTCGGGGTGGCGCACACGCGGGAGGGGGACCCCGCGGCGGCGAGGCGGGAGTACCAGACCGCGGTCGCCCGCGACCCGACCCACTGGCAGGCCTGGTTCAATCTCGGCTCGATCATGGCGATCCAGGGAAAGCCCGCGGAGGCGATTGCAGTATTCGAACGCGTGGTGGAGGCAGCCCCGGATCGCGTCGTCGCATGGGTCAGCTTGGCTCGCGTGCGCAGGCAGGTCGGGGACAGCGAGGGGGCGCGGCAGGCATATGAGACCGGACTTTCAGTGGATCCGGTGGCCTTCAACTATTACGGCCGCTACGCCGAGCTGATCGAGCTCTGCATGCAGATGGGGGACCGGAGCTGCGCCGAGCGGATCCTCGGGATCGCCACCCGCTACTTCCCGGACGAAACCCGCAGCCTGCGGCGGAACCTGCCGTGAACCGGGTCCTCATCCTGGCCGCGGCGTCCGCGGCCCTGCTCGCCCGCTGCGAAGACGCAGCCGGAGCAGCGAACCCACAGTCCGCCTTCTTCGTCGACGCCGCGCCGGAGGCGGGGATCGGATTCACCCACACGAACGGCGCCGCGGGCCGCTACTACCTGATCGAGACGATGGGAGCGGGAGGCGGCTTCCTCGACTACGACCTCGACGGACACCTCGACATCTATCTCGTCGACGGCTTCCCCCTGCGGGGAATCGGGGAGGATCTGCACCCGGCGAACCTCGTCGATGAAAAGGCGGATCACTATCTCGTCAGGGGGGCAGGCGACACTGCGGCCGGACACCCCGGAGATGCAGACAGCCTCGTTGCCCTGGTCCGCCAGCGCGGCCCTGTTCCCCTGGGCAACAGGCTCTACAGGAACGGGGGGGACCGTTTCGCCGCGGCTCCCGGCGCCGGCGACCGCGGCTACGGGATGGGATGCGCCACCGGCGACTACGACAACGACGGCGACCCCGATCTCTACGTCGTAAACTACGGGCCCAACGCGCTGTTCGAGAACGAGGCACCGGAGGGGGGATCGTTCGCCGAGGCGACCGCGCAGGCCGGCGTCGGCGACGCGCGCTGGGGGGCCGGGGCCGCCTTCTTCGACTACGACAACGACGGCCTCCTCGACCTCTACGTGGTCAACTACGTCGACTTCCACGTCGGCAACAACCGCATATGCGGGGTCGAGGACGCCAGCCTCCGGTCCGCGGCGGGAACGGTGGTGCGGGTGCGCAAGGACCGGCGAAGCTACTGCAGTCCGGACCGCTATCGCGGCTCCCCGGACGTTCTCTATCGCAACACGGGCCGCCGGTTCGAGGACGCCACCCGCTCCGCCGGCGTCCTCATCGCCGACGGCAAAGGGCTCGGCGCGGTCACCGCGGACTACGACAGCGACGGCGACACCGACCTCTACGTCGCCAACGACGGGGTGAGGAACTTCCTTTTCCGCAACGACGGCCGGGGGCGGTTCCGCGAGGTCGGCCTGACCGCAGGAGCGGCCTACAACGGGGACGGCAGGCCGGAAGCGGGCATGGGGGTGGACTGGGCCGACTACGACGCCGATGCGGACTACGACCTGTTCGTCACCAACTACTCGAAGCAGACCAACACCCTGTACCGCAACGAGGGGGGCCGCTTCCGCGACGTGACCCCGCTCCTGGAGCTGGCGGAGAGCAGCTACCGACCTCTCGGTTTCGGCACCTTCTTCTTCGAGGCGGACAACGACGGCGACCTCGACCTGTTCGTGGCCAACGGCCACGTCCAGGACAAGGTCCGTTTCATCGCCGGCAACGAAGGGATTTCATACGAGCAGCCCAACCAGCTGTTCGAGAACAGGCCGGGCACGGGGTTCGTCGACGTCTCCGGGGCCAGCGGTCCCGGCCTCGCACCGGCGCTGGTGTCGCGCGGGAGCGCACGCGGAGACTACGACAACGACGGCGACCTCGACATCCTGGTGACCAACTGCAACGGCCCGGCGCAGCTGCTGCGCAACGACCTGCCTGCGGGGAGGAGCTGGCTTTCGGTGCGGCTGGTCGGCGCCCCGGCGAGGGATGCCGTCGGATCGAGAATCGCCGTCACCTGCGGCGGGGCCACGCAGGTGCGGGAGGTCAGGACGAGCGGGAGCTACGCCTCCGCCAACGACATCCGCCAGCATTTCGGGCTCGGCGACTGCGGGGCCGTGGGGAGCCTGGAGGTCATCTGGCAGGACGGCACCCGGCAGGTGATGGAAGGGGTGGCGCCGAACCAGTTCCTCACCGTCGAGCAGCAGTAGACCACACCGGGAAGCAGAAGGCTCGTTGGGTTCTGGAGGCGCGGAAACGCTGCCGAGTCCGTACAACCGGAAAACGGCAGGCACGATCCGGGTCGGCGCCAGATCGTGAAGGCAGTCGAAGTCCGGGAAAAGCCGGCCCTCAGGGATCCACTTGCTAGTGTCCTGTCGCAGAGATTCGTTCACAAAGTCTCTTGATTTTGGCGAGGATGGAATCCGCCGTAGCCGTCCAGACGAAAGGGTGTGCGTTGGCGTTCCATTTGGCCGTGTAGCGTTCGATTCGCTCGATGAGCTCCGACACCTTGCGGAACGAATCGCGCCGAACCGCCTGGCGGGTGAGGATATTGAACCAGATCTCCACCTGATTGAGCCACGAAGCATACGTGGGAGTGTAGTGAAGGTGAAATCGGGGACGCCGTGCCAGCCATCGCTTGACCTTGGCATGCTTATGCGTGGCGTAGTTGTCGACGACGAGATGAATATCGAGGTCAGCGGGCACGTTGGCCTCGATGTGGCGCAGGAACTGGAGGAACTCCTGGTGACGATGACGGGGCTTGCACTGGGTCATCACTTCCCCGGTGGCGATGTCCAGGGCGGCAAACAGGGTGGTGGTGCCGTGCCGCTTGTAGTCGTGCGTAATCCCTTCCACGTATCCCAGTCCCAGGGGCAGCATGGGCTGACTTCGTTCCAACGCCTGGATCTGGCTCTTCTCGTCCACGCACAGCACCAGGGCGTGCTCGGGGGGATTCAGGTATAAGCCGACGATATCCCGTACTTTGTCGACAAAGAAAGGATCGGTGGAAAGCTTGAAGCGCTTGTGTCGATGGGGCTGCAAACCATACGTGCGCCAAATGCGATGAACCGCGTCCTTGGTCAGGCCGGTTTCTTCGCCCATGGAGCGCACCGACCACTGTGTTTCGTCTTTGGGCTTGGTCTTCAGGGTCTTGTATACCACCTCGGCTACCTGCTCGTCCGTGATCGATCGCGGCGCCCCTGAACGTAGTTCATCATACAAGCCATTGAGTCCGTTGTCGAGAAAACGCCGGCGCCATTTGCCCACCGTAGCTCGCGTCACACCCACCGCGGAAGCGACCGCTTCATTGGGCCAGCCATCGGCGGCCAGCAGCACCATCTCGGCTCGCCGCACCAATCCGTGGGGAAGACTTCGTGATTTGGCCATCGATTCCAGTCGTTCCCGGTCCGACGGACTCAGCTCTAACGGCGTTAATGGACGCCCCGTCACCATAGGTCTCTCCTTTCAGAAGGGGGATAAGGGAAACCTACGGCACTTTCAATTGTTTGTACAGTTAATTACACGACATGACACTAGTGGATCTTGATCCAGTGGTTTCGCATCTGCAGGGGGAGGGACTCCCCCTGCTCGCCCACCACCCGCAGGGCCGAGGACGTCTGCCGCGGCATGTGACAGTCGATGCAGTTTGTTGGGGCCGCGGCCTCCTGCACCGGCATCCCGGTGCAGTGCCTGCCCGACGACGGCTCGTGGCACTCCATGCAGCGCCTGGAAAACATGGCGAGATCGCCGCGCTGGTTGCGGTGCGGGTCGTGGCAGGTGGTGCAGGTCATCGAGGGAGTGCGCTCGAAGCATTGGCTCGCCATCAGGTACGGCGCCTGCGTGGCATGGGGATCCGTCTCCCGGAAATCCACCGCCGCGGGCTCGATGAAGTCGGAATAGGCGTCGCCCGGCCTAAAGCTGAATGGGGGGCGCACCACTGCCCCGGGCGGGGTGTGGCAGAAACCGCAGACCTCTACCTGCTGAATTCGCGTCAGGTCGCCGATCCTGGCGACGTGGCGCGCCGTACTGTCGCCGGGATTGTCGCGGTGGTAGCGGACGTGGCGCTGCGCGGGACCGTGACACTTGACACACGAAATGGGCAGGACAAAGTTCGCTTTTTCCATCACGAAGGTATCGGCAGGATGCAGGTACTGGTCGAGCGGGCGCGCCGCCCCGTCGTACTCCGACCGGTCCCTCACCTCGAAATGCCCGGAGTGACAGTCCAGGCAAGCCGCGGTCACCGGCCGTCCGCCCTGCATGCTCGCCAGGTGGCCGAATATTCCGGGACCGAAGGCCCAGCGCTCCGGGCCGCTGTAGTAGGACAGCGGGTTGAGGAAGAGCCTGTCTCCGTCCCAGCGCAGGTAAGCTCTGGCGAACTTGCCGGATCCCACCTCGAGATCGAGGGGGAGCCGGACGAGCTCCTCGGCCCCGTTGTCGCCCGGTATGAAGATCTGCTGCTCGTACCCCGCTTCGGCAATCGCCAGCCGGAAGAAGGCGCTGCCCGCGGTGTCCTTCTTGACGTAGAAGTACTCGTGCTCCGGGGCGAACTGGTCGTCGAGCTTTCCGGGCTCGACCGGCCGCATCGCCCGGGCGTGCGAGGTCTCAAGGTAACCGTCGTACACGGTGCGGTGGCATTCGCCGCAGGCCTCGGGCGGGAGATGCTCTTCCTGTCGTCGGTCTTCGCCCGGGGCGGTATCGGCGGCACCGGGTTCCGCGGCTGCGAGCGCCGCCCATGTCAGCAACAATGCGAGTCGCATGAGGAGTAACTAGGCAAAGGCTTGGGACGGGATCAATCGAAAAACAGGCTCCGCTCCCTGGGCGGAATCGCGCTGGCGCTGCTCGCGGGAGTGGGGCTCGTACTCCTTCTCGAGGCGACGCTGCAGCTCCTGCAGCTCGGGCCCTCGAACCGCCTCTTCCTCGAGGAGAGGCGCGGGCAGGAAACCCGGTACACCCCCAATCGCGAGGTTGCCCACCGCTTCTTCCCCCATCGGTTCCGGCGCGATTTCGCCAGCGGCGCCGGCTTCACGGAGCCCAAGCCGGCCAACACAGTGCGCATATTCGTCCTCGGCGCCTCCACTGTCGCCGGTTTCCCCAACCCGCCCAACACCGCCTTCCCCCGCTTCATTGAGCTGATGCTCGCAGACGTGTACCCCGCCCGGCGCTTCGAGGTGAACAACTGCGGACTTACGGCGATCAACAGTTTCTGCCTGCTCGATTTCGTCGGGGAGGTCGCCGGCTACTCCCCCGACCTGATCGTCATCTACGCCGGCCATAACGAGTTCGTCGGCCCCTACGGCGTCACCACCCCGTTCGCGAAGTTCGGCAACGACCGGCGCGGGGTCCGGCTCTACATGTACCTGCAGCGCTCCAGGATTCACTACGGTCTCAAGGAGCTGATCTTCCGCCTGCGCTTCCGGGGAACCGGCGGCGCTGCGAGAGAGCCGTTCGGCCTGCACCTCGTGACTCGCGAGATCGGGCCGCAGGACCGGGGGTACGAGACCACGCGGCGCAACTTCCGCCGCAACCTCGAGGAGATGCTGGCGCTCGCGGAGGAGCACGCCGTCCCGGTCGTCCTGTCGACGCTGGTCTCGAACCTCAAGGACTTCCATCCGCTGCGTTCGCAGTGCGACGGTTCCGGCCTGTCGGACCGGATCGAGGGCTTGGCGAGCGAGGGAAATCTGGAGGCCGCCGCGGCCGCCGCGGACCTGGCACTGGAGAACCGCCCCGAATGCGCCGACCTCCATTTCCAGCTGGGGCGGGTGCGCTACCTGCAGGGCCATTACCCGCAGGCAGCCGAGGCGTTCGCCTCGGCGCGCGACTTCGACCGCATGCGGTTCCGCGCCCCCGCCTCCTTCAACGAGGTGATCCTCGACCTGGCGGAGGAAAGCGGGGGGCGGGTTGTTCTTAACGACGTCGAGAAGGCGTTCGCCGCGGCCTCCCCGCAAGGGATCGCCGGCAACGAGCTGATCACGGAGTACCTGCACCCGACGGTGTACGGCCATTTCCTGATCGCCAGGACCCTGATGGGGGCGCTCGCCGAGAACCCGGTCAGCAGCGCCTGGGGGCCGCGCCGCGAAAGGGGGCTCGCCGACTACGAGCGCTATGCCCGGCGGCTGGGCTACTCCCTGCGGGACCAGGTCTTCACCCGCAACTACCTCATTCGTTTTCTCGCCCAGCTTCCGTACAGGGAACCGCCTGCCTCCTTGCGCCGGCATATGGCCTCCCTCGTGCGGGAGCAGGTCCTGCAAATCCCCCGCCTCGACCCGGCCGCACGGCGCGTTTTTTCCGAGCGCGGCGAGATCGCCTTCCTCAGATCGATGGTCGATTCCCTGCTTCCGGCGGACCGCTCGGCCCTGGGGCGTCTCCTGCAGTAGGGGAATCCTCACTCGCGGCTCCGCCCGGAGCTCTTCTCGCGAATGAGCCGGGCGCGCTCGAGCAGGGCACCGGCCTCTTCATGCCGGCCCTGGGCGCGGTAGAGCGCCGCGAGGTTGCCGAGCGCCTGCGCCACCTCGACCCGGCCGGGTCCCAGCTTCTCCTCGTAGATGTCGAGAGCGCGCCGGAGGAGCTGCTCCGCCTCGCCGTAGCGGCCCTGCAGACGGTACAGGCCGGCGAGATTGTTGAGGGCTCCCGCCACCGCAGGGTGGTCCGGGCCGAGCCCCTTCTCCTGGATCGCCAGGACGCGGCCGAGCATGGAACCGGCCTCATCGTGGCGGCCGGCGGCGAAATACAAGCCGGCCAGACCGTTCAACAGCGGGGATATCCCGGGGTGGTCCGGACCCAGCGCCTCCTCCTGTATTGCGACCGCCCTCACGAGCAGCGATTCCGCCTCGGCATGCCGCCCCTGCCCGTGGTGGAAGGCCACCAGCGTCTGCAGCGACTCCACTGCATCCGGATGCCCCGGCACCAGCATCTGCTGCCGGATCTCCAGGGCTCTCCTGTACGCCTCCTCGGCTTCCCCGTGCCTGCCGCGGCCGGCCAGGAACGCCCCCAGCTCCGCCAGCGACGTGGCGACGTCGGGATGGTCCGGACCCATGGCCTTTTCGCGGATGGCGACCGACCGCCTGAACAGGGCCTCGGCTTGGGCATGCCGGCCCTGGTCGCGGCGAAACCCGGCCACCGACAGCAGGCAGGCAGCCACTTCGAAATGGTCGGGTCCCAGCTCCTTCTCGTAGAGGGCGAGGGCGCGCTCGTACAGGGGCTCGGCCTCGGCGTAGCGGTTCCGGGCGTGGTAGAGGGTGGCGAGATTGTTCAGCGACTGCGCGACGTCCGGGTGCTCCGGCCCGTAGGCCTTCTCGCGAATCTCGAGGACTCGCACGTAGAGCGGCTCCGCCTCTTCGTACCGGCCGCGGGCGTAGTACAGCCCCGCGAGGTTGCTCAAGGTCTTCGCCACCCCCGGATGATCGGGCCCGAAGGCATTCCTGTATATCGCCAGCGTTCGCGCCAGGGCCGCTTCCGCCTTTCCCAGGCGGCCCTGGTCGGAGTAGAGCAGGGCCAGGCTGTTGAGGATCGGCGCCAGGTCCGCATGGTCGGGCCCCAGCGCCCTGGCGCGTATGTCGAGAGCACGCTCGTAGAGCGGCTCCGCCCTGGCGTTCAGACCCTGCGCCCTGTAGAGCCCGGCGAGATTGTGCAGCGCCGTCGCCACCCGGGGATGGTCCGGCCCCAGGGCTTCCTCGACAATGGCCAGCGCCCTTCCGTACGCCGCCTCGGTTTCGGGGTAGCGGTCCTGGTCGTAGTACAGCAGCCCCAGGTTGTTCAGCGTCTGCGCCAGCTCCGGATGGACCGGGCCGAGGGTCTCCTCCTGCAGGACGACCGCCCGCAGGAAGAGCGGCTCCGCCCTGGCGTACTCGTCCCTGACGTAGTAGAGAAGCCCGAGATTGTTCAGGCTGGCCGGGAGGCGGGAGTCTCCCTGACCGCGCGACTCGGCGATCGCCAGGGCAGCCTGCCATGAGGTCTCGGCACCGGCGTAGTCGCCCGCCTCGAACAGGGACCATCCGCGCTCGGTGTGGATCTCCCAGGTCCCGTTCCGGCCGCTGCCCGGCGTCGACAGGAGAACGCACCCGATTACGGCGAGAAACGCCGCCCTGCACGCCATCAGTTCGACTCCAGCCGCACCCGCAACCAGGGTTCGAGCTTGGCTGCCACGAGCCCGGCGATGCGCCGGTTGGTGCGCGCCGTGGGATGGACCGGGTCGTGGAAAAGCGCCGATGCGGGATGGGTCGCCGCCATTGCCTGGATAGCCGGAACGGTGTCGATGCAGCCGTCCGCGCTGCCGAAGGAGATGCTCCCGCAGTAGTCCCCCGCCTCGATCTGGTAGGGCGACCGCCTGCCCGGGATGCCGGCGATGTTGTTGCGGTGAGGCCCGACGAGGACCAGGAGCTCCACTCCCCGGCTGCCCGTCGATTCGCGGACCCGCGCCAGCAGGTCGCGGAACTCGTCAGGGCGCAACCTCGGGCGCCGAACCCGGCTCGCCTGCCCGTCCCCTTCCGCCGGGGTAGAGGAGCCCGCGGCCTGCCACAGCATCCGGCAGATCCGGCTCCAGCGCAGGGGCCGGACCGGCAGCTGCGCCTGTACGGCCTCGTACTGCTCCGGGTCGCTCATCCCCCCCCAGGACGCACCTTCGTTCCACCCGAAGTAGACGACGACGACATCCGGCTCATATCCGTACCCCTCCGTTTCCAGGAACCTCCAACCCTGGAAGAGGGTGTAGCCGGGAACCCCGGCGTTGATGCACTCGACCGCGGCGCCGGGAACCCCGGAGCGCAGCCTGTCCTCGACTCCCTGCACGAAGGAGTCGGTGTGGCTCAGATACTCCCCGAAGGTACAGGAGTCACCGAGAAAAAGGACGCGGATCTCCCCCTCTCCTTTCGGCCTCGGGATCTCGTGGTCCTCGCGCAGGCCCTGGCTGTTCGACAGGATGCCGAACAGCGGCCCGGAGGCGTCGGGCCGCTCCAGGCCGGGCCGGAAACGCCAGAAGAGCTCGGGGTCGTTGGCGAAGAGCTCCTCGGCAGGCACGGCGTTGACGCGCTCTGCGATGCCGGCGAACTGCCGCCACACCACCATCGGGCGGGGAGGAACGAAGAGCCGCAGCGCGATCTCGCCCCCTGCGAGGGCGGCGAGCGTTGCCGCGGCCGCGAGTGCGAGCCGGGACCATATCATTGCGCCGGCCTACAGGAAATCGGCGAACACCTGCACCCGGTGCTGCTCCCACAGGATCCGAAGGAATTCGACGAAGGTGCGCTGGTAGCGGTCGATTCTGACGTACGCCCTTGCCCGCTTCTGCGAGGTTTCGTTGAAGGGCTTGACCTGCGGGGGAACGTTCGAGACGACCTTGAACACGGAGTATCCTTCATCGAGCTCGACCGGGCCGCCGATCTCTCCGGGGGCGAGCTTCCTGGCCGCCTCGAACAGCGCCCGGCCGTAACGGAACTGGGTCCCCTTGTTCAGGATGATGAGGCCGTCGTGATGGTCGAGGCCCTCCCGTATCGTTTGCTGCCGCGCCATCTTTCCGGCATTTGCGCCTGATTCGAGCTCCCCTCTCAGTTCCTCTGCGCGCCTCCGGTCCCCCACCATGATCTCCGTGATCTCGACGGTCTCCCAGGTCATGAATTTCTCCGGATGCTCCTTGTAGAACTTCTCCGCTTCCAGGAAGGTGGTTTCCGGCACGAGGTCGTTCACTTCCCGTCTTTTCAGCGTGCTGATCAGCATGTCCTGCTTCGCGTTCTCCCGCCACTGCAGCGTGCGCGGATTCTCGTGCAGGCCGAGTGTCTTCGCCGCTTCGAGGAAGAGGACGGAGGGGATGATGCCGCCGTTCAACATTTTCACTACCCGTACAGGATCGGCGAGGCTCGAGATGCCCTCTTCGCTGCGCCCCGCCATGGTCAGGTAATCCTCGACGGTGATCTCGCCGCCATCGTAAGCGCACAGCGGCATCTTCCTCAACTCCCCGGTAAGGCCCTCCGTCGCGAACTTCCCCGAAGCGGACCTCACGTTCTCCTCGAGGATCTCGGGAGCATGGCGATCGCGCAGCGAGTCGAGGACCGCCAGCTCTCTCTCCACCCGCTTGCGGCCGAAGACCTCCTGCTCGACCTCGTCGAACACGGTCTCGAGGCCGACGGGAAGTGCGTCGAGGATCCTGAAGACGGCGAAATGCTCGCGGCCGCGGAAGGGAGCGGACACCGGCTCCGACAAGGCCCCGACCTCGAGCTGAAAGATCGGCCGGATCGGTGGATCGGTTTCGTCCTTGAGCAGGTAGATACCGATGTCGCCCCCCTGGTCGCGCGTCTTCTCGAACAGGCTGTGCTCCCTCGCCAGCTCCGCGAAGTCGGCGCCTTCCCCGACGAGATCGAGTATCTCCCTCGCTTCCTCTCCGGTCTCCACGAGGATACCGGCGTAGCGTAGCGCCCGGTCCCTGTGGGTGGCCTTGAAATGCGCTTCCATCTCCTCCTCTGAAACCGATACCTGCTCGTTGATCATGGCGGTGTTGTAGAGACCGAGGACGTGGGCGTCGACGCGGGCCTGCAGCTGTCTTTCGAACCAGTGCTCCTCCTCGATCTCGCGCAGGCGGGCCTCCGCGAGGAGAACGGTCTTGTCGATCAGGGCCCGCAACAGGGCGCTGTCCCGCTGCGTCGGGGTCAGGTCCGCGGACACGGCCCTGCCCGCGAGAGTTTCGAAGGCTCTCAGGTCCTCCGATGTGATTTTCCGCTCTCCCACCGAGGCGAGAACGGTTTCGTCGGCAGCCTGCGCCGCAAGGGCGATCCCACAGATAATAGCGGCGGCGAGTTCACGCAGAGGCATGCTGTTCATGCTCGATCTCCCAGTTTTGGCTCCCAGATTTCTTGCGGCTTGTTGGCCTGTTGCCTGTCGTCGTCACGATTCACCTAGCGCCGCGGTCCGGCCGTCCGCAACGCCGTCCGCGGCCGAGTGCGCGCGCAGCAGTCGGAACATCAGCTCCTCCCTGCCGATCCATTCGCCGCGGGCAATCTCCGAACCGTACCGCCCCCACAGCGCGGACAGGGCATTCCAGTCTCCGCTCCCGGCGCGGCCGGCCATCGCCGCGGAGAGGAGGTACCCGCGCCTGTTCTTCGGCATCCGGTCGGAGCGCGCGAGTATTTTCTCGGCATTTGCCGCTATTCGAGGCGCGTCCCGAGCCCCGATCGCTGCGAACAGCGAGACCCAGGCCTTCCCGACCGGGGGGAGAGCGCCGTAGCAGCGTGAGGTGGCGATCCTGTTCCAGACACCGCTCGATCCGGCCTTTCCGAGGGCGGGATTGACCACCGATGCCACGGTATAGAGGGAGCCAAGCCATTGTTGCGCCTCCACAGGGTCGAAGCATCCCTGGAGCCCCCGCCTGCAGATCTGTGCGTCGGCGCGCAATGACGGCGGCATCCGCTTCAGGGCGGATTCTTCACCCTCGACCAGGTAGGCGCGGATGGCGCGAGCGCTCTGAACGAGCTGCAACAGGGCATACCCGTCCTTTGTTCCGACCCCGCCTTTGGCCGACGGAGGGCGCCACTCCCGGCTGCCCTCCCCGGCCTGCAGGAGATCGAGGACCGGGACCGGAGAGGTCCGCAGGGCCATGAGTCCGCTGGTGCTGTGATCGAGAAACCGGGATTTCACGGCGTTGAGGTCGAGGAAGGGGTAGTAGTCGCTGTTCGGCGGCACCTCGTAGGAATCGAAAAACGGCTGCAGCGAGGCGCTGCCGGCGATCCTCCTCGTTTCGAGGTCGGCGACGGAGTGGATGTGGTGCCGGCGCAGCTGGCCGGCGATCTCGCCATCGGCGAACAGGTCCCCCCGGAGCTCGCCGACCTGCCCGCCCTTGCGCGCCAGGATCAGGATGTTGGCGTTGTCGGTCGCGTACACGTCGTAATCCGGGAAGGTGCGGGCGAGAGCGGCCATGACGGAGGCGACCAGTCGCGGCTCGAGCTCGTAGAGCTGCAGCCACTGGGCGAGTATTCCCCGCGGCCGCAGGTGGCGTTCGGCGAGCTCGTAGAACTCCGCGGAAAAGAGGCTGGACACGCCGCTCACCCAGGGGTTGGAGGGCTCGGCAACGATCAGGTCGTACTGCGCGTTCCGCGCCGACAGGAAGCTGCGGGCGTCGTCGATGAAAATGCGGCTGCGCCGATCGGTGAAGACGCGCTCGACGTGTCGCCCGAACTCGGGGGCCGCCTCGACCACGGCCGCTTCGATTTCGATGGTGTCGACCTGCTCCAAGCGGCTGCTTCCGAGCAGGACGTGACTGGTCTGCCCGGAGCCCAGGCCGATTACCGCGGCGTCTGTCGCCCCGGGATGGGCTGCCAGGGGCAGGGCCGCGGAGAGAACCATCGTGACCTCGTCGCTTGCCGGTCCGCTTTCGCCGGCGAGGTTGATCGATGCCTCGGCCTTGCCGTTGGTGAAGATGACCAGCCTTCCGGACGAGTAGCGGACCAGGTCCACGCTGGTCGTCTTGCCGTCCTTGTGGAAGATGTTGCCCGCCTTCTCCGGGGAAATGAGCTCGCCGTAGCGGTAGACGCCCGAGACCATCTCCAGAGGATCGATGCGCACCCATGCCAGCACGGCGACGACGGCAACCGCCCCGGCGCCGGCGGCCATTCCGGGAAGGAACCGGGACCCGTCACGCACGACCCGCAGGAGCAGCACCGCGAGGCCGAGGTCCACCGCGGCCCCGAAGGCGACCAGTCCTTTCAATCCCAGCAGCGGCATCCCCACGTGCGTGGCCGCGACCACCCCGGCGATGGCGCCGACCGTGTTGGCGGCATACACGGCTCCTATGCTCCTCTCCCCAGCCCCCTGAGCGAGCAGGGTAAAGGTGATCAGGGGCAGGGTCATCCCGGCACAGAAGGTGGCGGGGAACATCACCAGCAGCGACAGCGAATGGCTGGCCAAGTTGAACAGTACGTACCCCTCGCCGGTTCGGCTCAGGCCTCTCATGATCGCCGCCATGAGCTCGAAGCAGTTGGCGTAGACCGGCACCGTCGCCAGCGCCAGCATCGCCATTGCCCATTGCACCGCGCCGAGCCAGCGCACCGGCTCGGCGATCCCGTCCAGGCGCCGCCTGATCCAGAAGCCCCCGAAGGCCAGCCCGGAGATGAAGGCGCTCAGCATGAGCTCGAACGAATGAGTCGAGCTGCCCAGCACGAGGCCGAGCATGCGAATCCAGGCGATCTCGTAGACGAACGAAGCCGCCCCGGTCAGGGCGGCCACCCACAGCATCAAGCCGTACCCGACCCGCTCGGGACGGGGCCGGGTTGCCGTTTGCATCTCGCCGTCCGGGGCGGGTTCCCGGGCGAAACGGGCGGCTGCGTACACAATCGCGGCTACGGCGAGGTTCAGCACCGAGGCCGCAATGATGGTCCCGGGAAGTCCCAGCTCGCCCACCAGCAGGAAGCCGCTCGCCAGCACCCCGGCCGCGGCGCCGATACTGTTGCTGAAGTAGAGCATCGAGATAGAGGAGCCGGCCAGGCGGGGCCACAGCCGGACGACGCCGGCGCTCATCAGCGGGAAGGTCGTCCCCAGCAGGATGGCGGGCGGAAGAACGATCAGCCCCGACAGCGCCAGCTTCAGGGCCCCGGCCGCTTCCGGAGAGCCGAGGGCAGGCATGAGGCTGGAGTGGGCCAGCCGGGTGGCGCCGTCGAACAGGGGGTGGAAGAGCAGTCCCATCAGGCCTATGGCGGCCTCGGCCGCCGCGTACCAGCTCAGCAGGTGTCGCAGGCGCGGCGAATGGCGGCTCGCCAGCCAGGAGCCGAGGGACAACCCGCCCATGAACAGGGCGATGACGAGGGTCTGGGCGTAGGCGGCGTGCCCGAGAAAGAGGCTGAGGTAGCGGCTCCAGATAGACTCGTAGACGAGTCCGGCGAAACCGGAGGCCGCAAAGGAGAGGAACAGCGTGAAGCGCAGGAGATTCACGTCCGGGAGCTCCCGCGGAAACGGAACCGGGAGATCCCCGGAACGACGCTACTCGACACCGGCGTACACGACGATGAAGCTCGTTCTCTGCGCCGTTCCCTCGAACACCTTCCCGAAGGCTCCGTCGTCGGCGCGCACGGTCTCCGTGGAGATGCGGCCCAGCCTGAAACCGAGCTGGGTCGTCAAGACGTACCCCTGGTAGTTCGAGGTGTTGGACAGCTGGATCCCCAGGTTGGCACTGCGTAAGTCGCCTGTTTCCGCGGCCACTCCGGCGGCGATCAAACCGGCCTCGTCCCGCTCGCGGTCGTCGAAGGCGGCCAGCTCCAGGCCAGCCGTCAAGGTGCTGTGCGACAGCAGGGGAAGGCGCGCGACCAGGGTGGCGATTCTCATCCAGTGCCTGCGCTCGGGCTCCCCCCGGAGGAAGCTCTCCTGGCTGAACAACTCGCTCTTGAGCTTCGCGGCGAAGTCGATCATCCCCAGGCCGCGGTCGTACTCGATCTTGTTGATCAGGCCGAGGAGGGTCGAGAGCTCCTGCAACGGATTCCCGGTTGCATCCACGGGAGCGCTGTGGCGCTGATCGTAGAACTCGTGCTTGAGCTTGTTGACGATGCGCAGGTTCCGGACCCCGGTGTAGTCGAGCCCGAGGTAGAGGGTGTTGATCCAGGTGTCCTGGGCCGGGAGGACATCGAGAACGGTCACCCGCCCGGGGGCGCGCAGGAAGGGGGTCGGCTCGAGGCGGTCGTCGGGGATCGAATCGCCGGCGAGCTTCAGCATGTCGTATATGCGCAGGCGGCCGGCCGCCCAGGCGCGGTCCACGTTCAGCGTAGCGTACGCGGTTCGGTTGCGGCGCTCGTCGGAAAACATGCGCTCGTCCGTGCGGCCCAGGGTCAGGCGAACGTCCGGCGCCAGATGGGTACCGAGGTAGGCGTTGTAGCCGCGCCTGTCGGTCTTGTACGGGTAGTCGGGGAGTTCGTCGTCCTCGAAGCGATCGATCCAGCCGTTGTTGTTGAGATCGGGCCCGAACAGGAACTCGGGGCGGTCGACCTCGTGGCGCAGGAACGGCTCTTCGTAGTCGGGGATCTCGTTGGCGACCGCGGAGTTGTCGTTCTGGTTGAAATCTGAGATGAAGTCGTTGTTGGCGTCCCACCCCGGGAAGACGACGCGGTCCCCTGCCAGGGAGCCGCTGCGGCTCCAGTCGGGAATGCGGTCCTGGTCGTCGTTGTCGTCGACGAACTCGTAGCGATAGTCGAGGGTGTTGTCGTACTCGACGTTCCCCCCGGCGTCGACGACGAAGGCGGAGGTGGAGTAGTCGTGGTGGAAGGAGTAGCCCTCGCCGAAAAGGAAGAACGGGTGGAAGATCCTCGAGACCGTCAGGTGCCAGGCGTCGGCGCTCCGCGAGGTCGTTTCGTGGCCTCTCCTGGCGTTGAACAGGCCGGCGTTGGGAAACTGGGCGTACTTGACGTTGCGGTCCCACTCGGCGTACAGGTCGAAGCCGAGCAGGTCGGTCCCCTCTATGGTGAACCCGCCGATCAGGTTGCCGGTCGGCAGGCCGTAGTCGAAGCGGACGCGGCGGATGTTGGACTTGTCGCCGACGTTTCCCGGCGCCCGCAGCAGGGTTGTCAGGGCTGGCTCGTCGGACCTGATCTTCTCCCGGTTCAGGGGCGGCGTCGGCATCGCGCGGATTCCGGTCTGCCGGTTGGACCAGACCTCGACCTTGTAGTCGTTGGCCAGCACGTAGTCGAACTTTACGCCGACGATCTCCGTGGGGTCGGGGCCGTCGTATCCCGGATCGCGAAAGTCGTAGTTGAGGACAATGAGCTCCTCGCCGTCGGCGGCGAGGAAGCCGGCTTTCGGCAGTCCACCGAAAATCGCGGGCCACTCCGATCCTTCCGGCACCACCTGCTCCAGCGTGAACACGGTCTGTTCCCCGGTGTCGAAATCTCTGGAGGTTATCAGGATGTCGTGGCTGAACAGGGATGCCCCGCCCGCCCCGTCCTGCGGCGAGTCATCGCTGAGGACGACGGTGATCAGCTCGATCGGCTCCCGGGACTGGCCTCCGGTCAGACTGCCGGCGAGGAAGTCCCCCTCGAACATGTCGAGGGCGGTATTCGAGTTGCGCGCGTCGACGAAGGTTGCCCCGACCGTCACGAAGTCGCCGACCTGGCTCGTGACCCGTCCGCCGATGAGCCCGGTAGTGCTGGTCAGCCGCTCCGGCTCGACGTCGACCCCCTGGCCCGGCTCGCTGATGCGCGAGGCGATGAGAGTGGCGGCGTACTTGTCCGAGGTGAAATCGAACTGCACGCCGTTGAAGGTCGGCTTCGAGAAGGTCATCGGCGTCAGCCCGGCGCGGATGCGGTTGCCCGCGGTGAGGGCGTAGGCGTTCTGCCCCCTGGCATCGCTGCTGATCGCAACCGAGCTGAACCAGGTCTCGAACTGGTTCCCCTTGAATACGGCGCTGCCGGACCCCTGCGGTTGATCCTGGCGCCAGTCGTAGACCAGCCACCCGTGACTGACGTAGTCCCCGAAGAAATCGTAGAAGAAATCCCCTTCGAGATTGGTGTTGACGTAGCGCCTGTACGGGGAGGAACTGTAGTTGGTATGCTCCCACTGCCTCCACTGGAATTCGCTGTAGAATTCCTGCGGCACGTACCAGCGCTGCACGGTCGGGGAAAGGGCGTCGAAGAGAACGCCCGGACCGGTCGCTCCGAAGCCGGAGCCCGTGCCCCTCTGGTCCGTGCGGAAACCGTATTCCTGGGAGGCGGCTGCGGACAGGAATGGGCCGATCAGCATCGACAGCAGCAAGGGGCCGGCTCGAAACCCACTCATCGGCCCTCTCAGTAGACGACGGCGACGAGTCCGGCTTCGGCGAACTCGGCGCTCTTGGCGTCTATGGAGACGCGGTAGATGTAGTTGCCCGGGGGCACGAGGTCGTTCGAATCGCCGCGGCCGTCCCAGGAGCGGGCGAAGCGGCCGCTGGTGCGCGGATTGTCGTAGCTGCGCAGCAGGCGGCCCCCGAGATCGTATATCCCGACCTTCACCACCGTCTCCCTGCCGATGTTGGTGACGTCGTAGGTGATCGACACTTCGTCGTTTACACCGTCCCCGTTGGGGGAAAAGACCGCCGGCACCGCGGCGACGTTGACGAGAAGGTCCTCGGAGATCGGCACCGACACCGAAAGGTTGCCCGGCTTGGGGCTGCCGATCGACACGATGTCGGGGTCCTCGATTCCCACCTCGCCGAGGTCGGCTGCGTTCCCCGCAACCGCCCGCTGGCCGATGCGGTTGGCGCCGCTGAGCGCCTTGCCGTCGAAGCGGGTGCCGTAGCGCAGCACGGCGTTCCTGAACCTCACCTTTACCAGGGTGCCGTCCCCGTCGATGGTGGGAAACGAGATGGCCAGCCTGCCGTCGCTGACCTCCTCGACGGCGATGTCGTTGACCGACTGCGGCAGGTGATCGAGGTCGGCCCCGGAAAAGTCCGCCTCGAGGCGGCTGCCGTCCGCACCGAGGATCTCGACGAACCCCACGGAACCGGTCCGTACCGGGGTGGCGATCTCCAGGCGGTCGAAGCCCTCCCCCGATCCGGTCCGGACGAGCACGGCATAGGTGAACTCGGTCTCCAGGCCCAGGGCGGCTGCCCGCGGCACGATCTCGGCGACGAGGGAATCTGCCAGGCCCGGGGTGCCGACGTCGAAGGCGATGCTGCCGACCCCGGTGGCGGCGTCGAAGGCGTCGCTTTCGAACTCCAGCATTAACTGGAAATAGCGGCGGCCGTCCGGTGAGGTGAGGACGGTCCCGGCATCCTGGTCCTCGAGCTCCGCAAGGTCGACGATGCCGCCGGCGGAGTAGGGAGGAGACCAGGGGCTCCAGTTCACCAAGTCGTCGCTGATGCCGGTGCGCTCCGCCTCATCGAGGGCGAAGAAGGCCTCCCGGTCGAGGGCGAGCAGATCGCGGTCCCCGGCGGGCAGCCGGTCGTACAGAAGGAGCACCTCCTGCCCGGCGAAATCCCCGTTGTCGAGGATTCGTTCGACGAGAGCCGAGGGAGTGGTGACGGTGAGCCCCAGGAACTCCACCGGCTGCGACAGGGGCGGGGAGTCCTCCAGATCCTGCGCCTTCTTCCAGACCGCGTCGATGGGGATCTCCTCCTCGAAGCTGCCGAGGACCAGCAGCCGCGTCCTGGTCTTTCCGGTGCCCTGAACTCCGACCCTGGTGAACTCCAGCGGTTGGCGGTCGAGGCCGGTGCGCGTGCGCAGGCGCACCCGGGAGCGCCGCGGGTCGCCGATCTGGTGCTCCACCCAGCGCAGGTTTCCGAGCAGCGCAGGCTCCGAGAAATCGAACACATTCGACACATAGGTCGCCTGCGGCACGAACCCGAGCGAGAAGACCTGGAACTCGGCTATCTCGAAGTCGACGTCGCTCAGGGATTTGAAGCGGATGTGACGGACGAAACGGGGCGGGAACTTGTGATCGACCACGGACCTCTCGTTCTGCTCCTCAATGACGAGCCTGGGGAACTCGAGAATCCCGTTGTGAATGGTCTCGGGGGAACCGTCGTTGGTCAGCAGCTCGTATCCCTTGATGAAATCCTTCTGGAACGGGGTGGTCGGCGCCGGGTAATCCGGGTCGGCGTTGCGGGGAAAGAACTTAATGCGATTGATGCTGAAAACCGCCCCCAGATCGAACTGGATGAGGAGGCCGCGTCCCCCCGCCGACTCGCCGGGCCGGGGGGCCCGCATCGCGAAGGCGGTGGTGCCGTCGTCGTCGAACATCAGCGGAAAGTCCGGCTCGAAGTCCCGGAACGACAGCGTCGGGGTGTAGACGCTGCCTCCACGCCCCTCGATGAGCCCGATGAGGATGCTGCGGGTGCTGTCGATCTTTTGCGGAAAGACCCAGTTGGGGAACTCGTCGACCTCGAGGTCGAGAACCCCACCCGGGGTGTTCGTCTCCTCCACGGCAGCCGGCGATGTCTTCACCAGCGCGGGAATGGCGCCCCCCCCGTTTCTCCAGGGACTGCCCTGGTCCCCCCCGACGACGATCGGCGGACGGTCGGCGGCCCGGACGCCAGGGACGAACAGCGCAAGTCCGAGCAGGAGGAGGAGTGGGAGATTCAGCATGGGAGAAACCCCGGATGGCAGGCAAATGTATCGCCGCTCGCTGCCGTCAACAACCGCCGGAGTCACCCCTGCATTCCCTGGCGATACAGCTGCAGCAGCCTGGCAAAGCGCGCGGCGCTCTCATCGAGCCCTCCTGGCCGGTTGCGGGCCAGCCAGATCTGGCGATAGTCGGCAAGCAGCTGCTCCATCTCGACTGCGAGTGGGCGCAACCGGTCGCTGCCGTAGGTTGGAATCTCGGCGTCTCCCGGACGCTCGGGCCAGTAGTAGCAGCGCTCCGCGGCGCGCTCGGCGGGGGTCCTGTTCCCGGGCAGGATATGCGATATCTGCCAGCTTTCGGGCAGGTCCGGCAATCCGGTCCCCACCGCCTGAAGACGCGCCAGTGCGAGGTGGCAGGCGTGGCGCATCAGGCCCGCGGCGACCCGCAGCTCGTCAGCGACGATCCCGGCGTCCGGGCACCCCATCGCCGCCCTGCCGAGAGGATCCAGGGTGCCTGCGATGAATTCCCCCGCCCGTTCGAGCGCCCCCGGCTCGATGCGCGCCAACTGTTCGTGGCCGCCGGGCTTCTGCTGCAGAATCGCCTGGTATGCGACCCAGTCCGCCAGGGCCGGCAGCTGCTCGCAGGCTCTTCCGAGATCGAGGCTTACCCTGCCGGTCACCTGCGCCTCGTCCTGGTACAGGTGGGCGTCGAGGGCGGCGGCGACATCCGCGTCCCTGTTGCCGCCGAGTCCCCACATCACCCCCGCCCCGTATGCGTACCCGGCCATCGTTACAGCCAGAGGCTGCCAATGGCCGCCGTCCCCCCAGTTGGCGACCAGGGTTCCCGAGCCGCCGAACTCCAGGGCGCTGGCCACGGCCGCGGCCATGTTGCGCATGCCGAGCCCCGTTCTGCCCCCGATGCTGGCGTGGCAGCAGGTGCCCGGCACGGTGTAGAAAGGGATCCCGGCATCGGCGTAGCGGGCACAGTGTTCCCGGAAGGGGTACTCCTCGTCGTATCCCCAGATCAAGCCGATGGCGTCGCCGGGAGCCCGGGAAACCAGGTCGTGCTGCACAACCATGTCGGCGAAGTACATCATCGTGCTGCCGTGCCTGCGCACGATCCGATGGACCTCCTTCAGGTAGTCGAGATAGACCTGCTCCGGACCTCCCCGCTCCTCGCACAGCGCCGCGCTCCTTCCCCCGGCGCCCAACCGGACCTCGTCGAGCCCGACCATCGCCTGCCGGCTGCTGAAGTGGGGAAGGAGCTCGTCGAGCAGCTCCTCCACGAGCTGCAGCGACCCGGGGTCGGAGGGGCTCAGGTAATACTGGATCGGCATCCCCGGCATGTTCTCCGCCAGATGCTCGTACCGGTGACGGTGAAGCCAGCGCTCCATGTGACCGAAGGTGTTCTGGTTCGGCACGAGCTCGACGAAGCGCTCGCGGCAGTACTGGTCCAGCTCGAGGATCTGCTCCCCGGTCAGCGGCGAGTAGTCCCGCCATACCTCGGAGTGGTTGCGGTAGGCGAAGGTGTGCTCGGTGTAGAGCTGGAGCTGGTTGACCTTGAGGTGGGCGAGCCTGTCGACGAGCAGCTTCAGGCTCTCCATGGTGGGTATGCGCCTGCGGCTGACATCGAGCTGTACCCCCCTGTGCAGGAGATCGGGCCGGTCGCGAACGACCAGGCGTGGGAGGCGGCCGCGGCCGCGGTGCTGGCGGGCGATCTGCAGAAGGGTCTGGACGCCGTAGAATAGTCCGGCCTCGTCATGTCCGACGAGGCGGATACCGGCGCTCAGAATCGAGAGCCCGTACCCCTGCGTCTCGCCGACGCGGCCCGGATCGACAGCCAAGGCGCAGGCGGCGTCGCCGAAACCGGCAGCCGCGAGCCGGTACCGTTCCCCGGCGACCATCTGCAGGGCCTCGCGGATCGCCCTGCCTGCCCGCAACATGCAATCCCTGTCGCCCGGCCCCAGCTCGATAAGGCGGTCTCTCTCCGGCGTTCCCTCGAGGTCGAGCTCTCCACCTAGGGGCGTCAGCTGCCTGGGCGCGGGCAGCAGGACGAGATCGCGGGCTATTCCGGGATATTCGGACATACGCAAAACAGGGGTGAGTCCCGGAGGACCCACCCCTGTCGAACGCTGATGATGCAGAAGTGCTTTACTTCGCCGACATCGAGGCCTTGATGGCGCCCCAGCTGTCCTCCTCGACCGCAGTATCCGGGTCGAGTGGCATCACCAGGAAATCGGTGAAGAAGTCGGCATTCCCGAAGGTCTCGTTGAAGGTCGCCAGCGACCAGCGAGCGGCGCACTCGGCGCCCTCCGTGGCCGATTCACAGCCGGGATCGGTGTCGTAGATCTCGACGGCGATACCGGCGATCTGACCCTCCTCGATGTCGTGAATGTTGTTGAAGCTGTAGTCGGGATCGTCCCATTTGAAGTCGTTGATGCCCGAGAGGTAGAACTCGGCGGTGATCGTGTACTCCTGCTCGGAAAGCGGCTCGCCCGTGTACACGTAGGCGGCGTCGGAGAAGCGCGGATCCTCGTACCAGTCAGCCTGGGTCTGCCACATCCAGGCCCAGTCCCCGCCGGGCTGCTGGCCTCCGGAGAAGAACAGGTGGTACGGCTGGGCGCCGCGAGACTTGGCCCGCTTCTGCTCCTCCTCCGACTGGCCCTCTTCGAACCAGAAGGAACCGGCGGAGTGATCGGCGTCGATCTTCGGCTCGATGTCGGCCCACGCCGTCCAGGCGTTGTCGAAGCGCTCGTAGGCGAAGTAGAAGCGGTCTTCCTCCACATGGGCGCTGATCGCGTAGCGCATGTCCATCTTCGCGGGATCCATGCCGGTGGTGACGCGGCCGGCCTGGCCTTCGCTCTGGAAGATCTTGGTTTCGTAGTCGTCGTTGCTGAACCAGTACTCCTCGGGCAGTACGTCCCATTCGGAGAGGTCCGCATCCAGAACCGGCTGACCCGGGGGCCACTGCCACAGGAAGTACAACACCCCTTCGGGCTGGTGTGCTTCGGTCCGATCCACAGCGGTGAAGATCAGACCTGTTATCGCCAAGCATGCTGCAAGTCTCTTCACGGCTCATCTCCTTATTTGATTTGGAAGGGCTTGTAGGGCCCATTGACAGGCTATATAGTCTGAAACAGGCGTAAGGGTACGCAAGGCAAAACCTTGTAGCAAGCTATTTTTCGAAAGCGGGCAGTCGGTTTCCCCTCTCCTTCATCCGCACTTTTGTTCCTCTCTCTGGGTCGGGCCTTGGCAAACAGCGGGTCAATTTCCCTATCACATTATTAAACAGCCAGTTACGCCATTCTAACGCAGTTACGCCATTCTAACGGCCCGACGTCGCAACGATGGATCGCCCGGATTTCCCGATTGATAGCCCGGATTAGCTTCACCGGATTTCCTTCACCGGATTTCCTTCACCGGATTTCCTTCACCGGTTTTCCTTCAGTAGATTACGCGCGATGAGACGGCTCCTTCCCCTCCTTCCGGCCGCTGCCCTCGTCATTCAGTCTCTTATTCCTGTCGAGGGCATTTCCGGCAGATCCAGGCTCGACGTCCAGCGCGGCGGCAGGCCCTCTTTCGAGCCGATCGGCAGCGGTCTGACGTACGGAGCCCTCGACCCGGTGGTCCAGCGCTGGTACGTCCCCCAGGAGCTCTACAACGAGTACCGCTGGCAGCACCGCGATTTCTCGAACTACTCCCGCTACCACTACCAGCGCTACGTCAGCACCGCCCTGGAGGGGGACTACTTCTACGACTTCTTCGGGGACTACGTCAGCCGCGGCTGGCTGATCTACGACTGGCGCCAGGAACAGCCCGGGGATTTCGGCAGTTCCCTGTTCAAGGACGACAAGTTCAACGGCTGGTTCAGCGGCGCCGTGGTCAGCGCCGACTCCAGGGGACAGTACAGCTATGCGGTGACCGTCGGCAACCAACTGCGCACCACCCTTACCCCGCTGACCTTCTCCAAGCCGAGGTTCAACGGCGTGCAGCTCGACGTCGCCGCCGACCGCTTCGCCGCCACCTTTCTCGCCTCCCGTATCAGCACCCCACAGCAGGCGTTCGTGCAGGCGGTGCGCAACACCCACACGACCGGCCTCATCGGCGGCCGCGCGACCTTCCAGGTGAGCGACCGGATCGAAGTCGGCGCCACCCTCGTCGACGCCCGCCACTCCAACACCGAGCTGGGCATTACCGAGGGGCACTTCATGGCCGGCAACCTCGCCCGCGGCCAGAGCAGCCATCCTGCCGGCATCATCGTCGTCGTCCTCGGGGACGACTCTCCCGGCGACGGCAGGGGAGGGGCGGCGCTGTTCGGACACGACTGCCGTATCACGGTGCGCAACTTCGAGACCGGGGAGGAGACCGTCTACGCGCAGGACGAGGTAGTCCGCGAAGGGTTGGAGTGGCCGCGGATCTTCGGCGGCTTCCCCCGGCAGGGGGCGCTGGTGGCAGACGGCGAGGAGCGCATCGTCCTCAACTACGACTTCTCCAACGTCGCATTTCAGCTCCCCGAAGGGGACGTATCGAGCATTGTCAACGTCGAGTTCGATTACGTGATCGCCAACGATTACACCATCGACGTCTGGTCGGACCGACACCTCGTCCGGGGCAGCGGCAGTCAGGCTTCCTCCCTGCAGACGTCGGCGATCCTGCCGACGCCGGTCACACCCCAGGTCCTGGCCGAGGAAGACCCGTTCCTGCTTCCGGTCCGGCGCGCCGTCGGCAACGTCGACGATCTCTCCAACATGCAGCGCGTCGACTTCGAGTACGGCCTGCCCACGGCGAACCTCGTCGGGGGCTTCACCGTCGAGGGCACGGACATCTTCGGATTCGACCTGTACGGAGAGTGGGACCGCAACGTGCGCTACTCCCAGTATCCGAACGCCGTTCTCTTCCGGGAGAACGAAGGTCACGAGATCAGCTCGCGCAGCGCCGATGCCGGGTACGCCACCCTGAGCCGTGGGGGGAATCCCTGGTTCCTCTACGGGGAGGCCTACTCGATCAGCCACGACTACTCGACCTCGGCGTTCGTGGTCGACAGGCGCGGCTCCATCACCTACGACGAACCCGCGGTGTACATCTACGAATTCGTCGACGACAACGACGACCAGGACCTGCGCCCGGAATGGGTGCGCAGCGGCGAGTCCCGGATAGACAACGACGGGGTGTTTCCCGGGTGGGACGAGAACGGCGACTTCATCTCCGACTTCAATCAGAACAACACGGTCTCCGTTCCCAACGAGGTTCCCGACTACGAAGAACCGTTTCTCAGGCACGACGTCGACAGGCCGGAGTTCCTGTTCGGCATCGACATCAACAACAACGGCTGGATCGACCGCTTCGAGGACGACGACCTGCCCGACTATCCGTACAAGGCGGACCGGCGGGGATACAACGCATTTGCCGGAGCCGACCTCATGCAGGGATCCCGGCTGCTGCTGGGCCGCAACGACGAGCGCATGCTCTCGCAGGACCGCGACAATACCACCACCTACGGCTTGTTCACCTTCGACGGGGACTACCCCGGTTTCGGCCGCGTCCGCTTCTTCGAGTCCCTCAAGCGGACCTCGGACTCCATCCCCGACGACCGGCGCGCCATCGGCTTCACGAGAACCGCGCAGCGTCCCGTTGTCGACGATCTGCTGCCGGCCCAGGACACCTGGATCAACACCGCCTGGCTCGGCCTCGACTACACCGCCCTCGAGGCCTTCCGGGCGGTCAACAAGATCAAGTGGGAATTCTACCGCCAGCGCGACGAGAACGCCGTATCCATCGACGGCGACGCGCTGCAGGAAACGAGCGGGCTGTTGGGGATGATCAACAAGCTCGAGTACCATCGCCGCCTCCGCGCCATCGACCTGACCCCGAGATTCAAGAGCGAGTTCCTGTCATCGGAGGCCTTCCTGCGGAACGCCGAGGACCGCCGGGAATGGACGGGGATCGCCGGGATCGTCGCCCGCTTCCCGGCGCTGCGCCACAGCTCGGTGACCACGGGAATCGAGTACGCACTCGAACGGGAACTTGCCCGCGACGAGGGGGAGCTGCTCGCTCGCGGCGTCGAGGGGAAAACCGGAGACTCCCGCTCCCTGATATTCGGTCTTCAATTCGGCAACACTTCCCGCTACCTCGGGTTCCGGCTGATCACCCAGATCGGCTTTCTCCTCGACCGCACCTACAGGGAGGTCGTCGAGCCGTCCGCTGCCGGACCGCTGCGGAAGGGGGAAGACGTCGGCACCGAGGTGACAACGTTCATTACGGTATACGCGGGACTGAGATGAAGCTTCGCGTTGCGTTGGCAGGCGCAATTCTGGTCGCCGGCGGGCTCGCGAGCCTGGCCTCGGCCCGGGAGGATTACGGGTTCCGGCTGGGCACCCCCGCGAAGGGGGGGTTCTCCTACCGCCCGACGGGTGTGCCGATATACACCAACACCCTCGATCCCACGGTGCACCGCTGGTACATGCCGCAGATCTTCTTCCAGGAGTACGGACGCCGCCAGTGGGAGTGGACGAACTACGCCAGGCAGCGCTACTACCGATACGGGAGCCCGGCCCAGGACGGGGACGACTTCTACGACTTCTACGGCGACTACGTCACCCGCGGCTACCTCGTCTACGACTGGCGGCAGAGTCAGCCGCGCATCTCGGAGAGCTCGTCGATCAAGCAGACGGGGCGCTTCATCGACTTCTTCGGCCGCCTGATCGTCTCGTCGGACCAGAAAGGAGACTTCGCCCTGTCTCTGATGGTCGGCGACGAGATCGCGACCACCCTGACGCCGATGACCTTCCGCAAGGCGGGATTCAACGGGGTGGTCACCAGCTTCTCCACCGGCCGCCTCCGCGCCACCGGGATCTTCTCGCGCCTGAGCGACCCCGTGCTCTCGGGCACCTCGAAGTTCGACCAGATGACCAACCTCGGCGCCGGCCGCGTCGAAGCGGACATCGGCGACCGCCTGACCATGGGTTTCACCCTGGTCAACAGCCACAACAGCCAGGGCAGCAGGGACAGCTTCGACGGCAATCCCCTGAAGGGCTTCCTGACGCTGGAGCAGACCTCCCGGCGGCCCAACCTCATCGTCGTGCAGCTGAGCGACGACTCCCCCGAGGACAACGAGGGAGGCGCCGTCCTGATCGCCCACGACGTCGAGATTCGAACCAGGGTTCCCAGGGAGGTGGTCTCCGGCGACACCGCGATCACCGTCATGAAGGACACCCTCATCACCGGCTCGAGCATCGGCTTCCGGCCGCTGATCCAGGGGGGCCTTCTGCGCCAGGGACTGCGCACCGCGGACGGCTCCGGCAAGATCGTCATGCGCTACTATCTCGGGCCGTCGCCGGAGCTTGCGGACGAGGACCAGCTGCGTACCCTGGCCTCCCTGCTCGAGCGCCCCCTGTTGCTCGACCGGTTCCAGGCGGAAGAGGTGGTGGCCAACATCGAGGAGGTTCGCTTTCGCTTGGTGCTGGCCAACGACTACCGCATAGAAATGTCGTCCGACCACCAGACGAACCTCGACGGCGTGCCGCAGTTCCGCCTCGTCACCAGGGCGGACGGGAACACGAAGGATCTGGTCAACCAGCGCGAGGTCGTGTTCAGCTACGGGCTGCCGACGGCGCTGCAGACCTACGGCCTCACCGCGGAACTGAGGGATTTCCTCGGCATCGACCTCTACGGCGAGCTCAACGTCAACACGCTGTACCTGAAATACCCGACGCCGGACCGCAACGCCCGCAGGGCCTTCTCCGGCATCGCCGGTGAGAGCGGGGCGCTCGGTTTCATGGTCAACGCGTCCTGGAGAAAGGGACCGTTGTCTCTCTTCGGCGAAGGGTTCGGCATGGACGACGGCTACACCACCTCCGTGCTGCCGATGGACCGTTCGGGACTTCCGGACTTCTCGCCGGAGAACACCCGCCTGCTTTACGACTTCGTCGACGACAACGACGACAACGACCGCCACCCCGATCAGCTGCGCTTCCTGCAGGGGTCGCTGGTGCCGCAGCGCGCCACCCAGATCAGGAACGTCGTCGAGCGCGGGGTCGCCGACCCCGAGGTGTTTCCCGGGTACGACGAGAACGGCGACTTCATATCGGACTTCAACCAGAACAACAACCCGGAGCGTCCCAACTTCTTCCCCGACTACGACGAGCCCTTCGTGCGCTTCCGGTCCGACCGCCCGCAGTTCCTGTTCGGCATCGACCTCAACAACAATGGATGGCCGGAACGCTTCGAGAACGACGAGGAGCCCGACCTGCCGTACAGGAGGGACCACTGGGGGTACAATCTCTTCGGCACCGTCGAGATCGCTCCCGGCGCCAAGATGAGGCTCGGCCGGCTGCGCCAGGGGATGCGGGAGTCCGAGCGCCGGAACCACACCGACTACGGGATGATCACCTTTGAAAGGCACCACCCGGGGCTGGGAAGGATGCGGTTCTTCGACATGCTGAAGAAGGCGGAGGACGCGATCGCCGACGACCTGGTGCAATGGATCGTTCCCGAGGCTTCCGAAGGCGGTCCGGCCAGCTCCCCGGGCAGGCTGCAGGCGGTGCCGGACCTGCTCGCCGCCGCGGACACCTGGATCAACGCCGCCTACGCCGACTGGGGGTTCGACTCGGCGCGAAGGTGGTCGACCCTGCACCGGGTGAAGTGGGAGATCTGGCGCCAGCAGGGGACCGGGGCCGTCGCGACCCTCGATTCCTCCGGCGACACCCTCGACGTCTTCGATCCCCTCGGCGTCGAAGGCCGCAACGGGCGCGCCCGCTCCGGCTTCTTCGGCATCATCAACAAGGCGGAGTACCTCTGCTTCTGGCGGCAGGTGGCGATCGCCCCCCGCGTCAAGAGCGAGCTGCAGCGCGCGACGCCCTTCAGCAGGGACCTGCGGAAACGGCGGTCGTGGGACGGCATGCTGTCCCTTCAGATCGAAGTTCCGCTGCTGCGCTCGAGCCGCATCCGGCTCGGTTGGGAGCAGAGGCTGTTCTACGATACACGCGCCGGGGAAGGGGAGGTCGCGAACGGGCAGAGGACGGGCGACTTCCACGGGACCGCCCTGGCCGCGCAGCTGACCAATACCCGGGACTACCTGGGATACGCCCTGACGACGCAGGCCGGCATCCGCGTCGACCGCCGTTCCTTCGAGATCGCCGGACGCGACAACGAGAGCGGAACCGCCGGTCTCGTCTTTGTGACGATGTTCGCCGCCCTCAGGTAGGCGGCGCGACGCCGATGGCTCTACTGAAAAAGAATGCACCGGGGGTTTGGCTGACGGCCCCGGTCTTCGCCGCCCTCGCACTCCTGCAGGACTTGGGTGCGGGCGCCCAAAGCGGCTACCGGATCGACCGCGGCGCCCGTCAGATCGCCACCGATTCGCAGCGGCACTGGCAGGAATGGCACCTCCCCAAGGGGTCGTTGACGATTACCCCGGAGGGCGGGGTGAAGCCGCGCCGCTGGAGGCTGAACACGAACGCCCTCCACAACATTCTGGAGTTCCTGCGGGCGCACCCCCCGGAACACCTCGCCGGCAAAGCTCCGGAGGAGATCGAGCTGCTCGACGCCATCGCTGCCGGCACCAACCGCGAGGGCGTGCTCAACGTGCTCGACGGCGACCCGAAGACTTTCTGGGAACCCGAACCCCCTCCGGCGAATTCGGCCGTCGACGCGACCTGGTGGTTCTCCGTCGATCTGGGCCGCGTCGTCGTCGCCGACAGGATCGTCGTCTCCTTCGTCGGCGAGGGGATGGGGGATCCCTTCTACCTGTTCGAGGTCCTCACCTCGGACGGCCTGAAGCCGATATCCGCCATCGCCGGGCAGAGCCTCGACTATCTCCCGGCGCTGCAGGTGACCGAGCCCAACACCTCCCTCCGCAGGTTCGAGATCGATTTCTCGGAAGTCCCCGACGAGACCCGCGAGATGGTGGTGCGCTTCATCCAGATCGTCGCCCGCGGCTCGCGGCTCGACCGCGGTTCCGGGATATCCGCGGCCGAGCACGAGCGCCTGCTGCGCGAGTCCCCGGAGGATGCCGGGGCCGTCGATTTCATCAAGATTCTCAACGATGGCCGCGAGCTGCCGGTCCTCGAGGAGAACTACGAGCGGCTGCCGGAGCATCGGCGGGGACCGGTGCGGTACTATCGGCGGGAGCGCCCAAGGGTCGCCGATATAGAGGTCTGGCAGGCCGGCGAGGACCTCGCCCGCGACCTCGTTGCCCGCGGCGGAAGCATCTCCTCGGTGCCCGAATTCGACAACGCCCCGGACCAGATGTTCGACGGCGACGTCGGTACCTCTTTCAAGGCCAAGTACGCCATCCCCGCCGCCGTCGAAACCTTCCAGGCCAGGATCGTAGCCGACATGGGGTCCTTCTTCTGGGTGCGCGGAGTGCAGTTCATCCTGCGCCTCTTCGGGGCCTCGAACAACTTCAGCATGGACGACTACCGGGTCGATTTCTCCGACGGCTCCCGGCAGGTAGACGGCAGCCTCAAATGGGTGACCGCGGCCGAGTCGGAGGAGACCCCCAAATTCAGGGCTTTCTATCCGCCCCATCCCCAGACGCCGATCCACCCGACGAAGGTCGAGTCGTACCGCCACGCCTTCGAACCGGTGAAGGCCCGCTTTCTGCGCATCGTCTACCAGCATGCGGGCGATCCGATCAGAAGGATGCTGTTCAACGCCACCCACCCCTTTTCGGAGCTGAGGATATTCAGCGAGGGATACCAGCCGGAGGTCACCCTGGAGTCCCCCCTGATGGACCTGCGCGGCACCCGCACCCTGACCTCCATCGAGTGGGATGCCGATACCCCTCCGCACACCCGCGTCGTGATGCAGACGCGCACGAGCAGCACGAAGACCGAGGTCATCCACTATTTCAACGGCCTCGGCAAGGAGGTTACCGAAGACAAGTACAACAAGCTTCAGAAACCCAACCCCAAGGTGAAGATTCCCGACAACCTCCTCAGGGGGGATATCGTCACCGAGGAGGTTCTCGGCAGCGACGCCAGCCCCTGGAGCCAACCCTACTTCGAGCCGGGGAACCGCATCACCTCGCCCTCGCCCCGCGACTACGTCCAGGTCCGGGCCACGCTGCTTTCCGAAAGGCCGGAGGCCGCGCCCACGCTCGAGGCGGTACGCCTCAACTATTCCGACCCCCTGGCGCTCTCCTTCCTGGGGGAAGTGACCCCGACCCGGGTCGAGTCCCTGGCAGTGGAGCGGCCCTTCACCCTGTACGTGCGCCCGGACTTCGGTCCCGGCAATCCCGGCTTCGACGGGCTGCTTCTCACCGCCCCCGACGGCATGAACCTCGGCTTCATCGGCTTGTTTTCAGGCGCCGAGCAGGACCTGGCCGGTGGGACCGGCCTCGACGGGCTCGCCGTGGAGGCGCTGGTCAACCCCACGGCCGACGATAGCCTGCTGGTCACCTTCCCCGCCATCACTCCCGGCAGCGGGACCGGCCTTGTGCGGCTGGATTTCAGCGGCACCCTGTTCTCCGTCGGCGGGCTCCTGCAGGCCTTCGCGAGGTTCCCTGACGGCGACGGCGGCATCGTCTGGCAACAGGTCGACGAGGGGGACGCGACCGCGGGGATCGACGCCAACAGCCTCGTGGTCGTCGGCCTGCAGGGAGAAAGGGAGCTGTTCACCGATTTCGACCTGCCCGCGGTCTTCAGCCCGAACGGCGACGGCGTCAACGACGTCGCCGGGCTCGGCTTTTCCGTCGTCCTCGTCGGGGGCAGCCGGGCCGTCTCCGTCGACATCCACGACCTTGGCGGCCGGCTCGTTCGGCGCCTCGACGAAAGGCGGGAAATCGGCGCCGGGGCCTACCGTCTCGAGTGGGACGGGGAGGACGACCGCGGCCGCCGCGTCCCCCCGGGAGTCTACGTCCTGGGTTTCCACGTCGATGCCGACGACCGCGGCGCCGATCTCGAGCGGCGCTACGTCATCCGCTCCATCGGCGTGGCCTACTGAGACAGATGGAGCGAATGGCAGCAGCTTCCTCGGCATGGCGGCCCGCCCCCTGGCTGCTGGCCGCTTTCCTGCTCCTGGCGCAGGCCGAGGTCTTCGCCCAGACCTCCTATCGCCTCGACCGGTCCCGCCGCCAGATTACCGTCGATTCCCGGCAGCACTGGGAGTCGTGGCACTTCCCCGAGGGGTCGGTGACGATCGCACCCGAAGGGGTACAGCCGCGCCGCTGGCAGCTGAACACCAACGCCACCGGCGAAATCGTGCGCTTCCTGCGGGACAATCCACCTGACTATCTGGCCGGCAAGACTCCGGGAGAGATCCGGCTCCTCGACGCCATCACCGCCGGCAGCAACCGCGAGGACGTGGTCAACGCGCTCGACGGGGACCCGGCCACCTACTGGGAGCCCGACCCTCCCCAGGAGCGGTCCGATCTCTCCGCCTCCTGGTGGTTCCGGATCGATCTCGGCCGCATCGTCGTCGCCAACAGGATCGTCGTCACCTTCGTCGACGAGGAACTGGGGGATCCCTTCTACCTCTTCGAAGTGCTCACTTCGGACGGCCAGGCGCCCATCTCCGCGAGAGGCGGCCAGAGCATCGACTTCCTGCCGGTGCTGCAGATGGTCGAGCCCAATACGACCCGTCGCCGGTTCGAGGTCGATTTCACCGATGCCCCGAAGCTCCGGCGGGAAATGGTGGTGCGCTTCATCCAGATGGTCGCGCGCGGCTCGCGGCTCGACCGCGGCGCTGAGATCGATGCCGCCGAATACGAGCGCCTGCAGCAGGAGTCCCCCGGGACCGTGGGGACTGTGGAGTACATCAAGCTGGGGAGCGGCGGCCGGGAGATCGCCGTCAGCAGGGAAAACTGGGAGCGCCTCCCCGACGAGACCCGGGGGCCTGTCCGCCATTTCCGCCGGGAGCGGCCGCGGCTCGCCGAAATCGAGGTCTGGGAGGAGGGAGAGGACATCGCCCGGGACCTGCTCGACCGCGGCGGGTCCATTAGCAGCCTGCCGAAGATCAAATCCGGCCCCAAGGGGATGTTCGACGGCGACATCGGTACGAACTTCCCCGCGGTCTGGTACGTGCTCGACGACGCCATACGTAAACCGGGAATCGTCGCCGACCTCGGGTCGTTCTTCTGGGTCAAGAGCGTCCGCATCGTCCAGAGCCTCACCGGCGCTATCATCACTTTCAGCCTGGGAAATCACCAGCTCGATCTCTCCGACGGGTCGAAGCGGGTGGACGGCAGCCTCAACTGGGTAACGGCGAAGGTGGTGACCCAGGAGGTGATGGCGAAGCAGCCGCGGGAGGACGACCCGAACATGGCGGTTTCCCCTACAAAGAGCCACGTCGAGCGGCACACTCTCGATACCCCGATCAAGGCCCGCTTCGTGCGCCTGGCCTACGACAGAACCCCGCGGCCCATGCACGCGGCGGTCTATCCCATCACCGAATGGCAGGTCTTCGGCGTAGGGTTTCAGCCGCAGGTCACCATCGCGTCCCCCCTCATCGATCCGCGGGGCACGCGCACCCTCACCTCCATCGAGTGGGACGCCGAGACCCCGCCGGAAACCCGCCTCTTCCTGCAGACCCGCACCAGCCAGATCAAGTCCGAGGTCACCCGCTACTTCAACGGAACCGGAGACGAGGTGACGGAGGAGAAATACGACAAGCTCCAGAAACCGAACGACAAGGTGAAAATTCCGGACAACCTCCTGCAGGGCGACATCGTCACCGAGGAGATCATGGGCAGCGACTCGAGCGCCTGGAGCGATCCGTACCTCGTCTCGGGGGCCCGCATCACCTCCCCCTCGCCGCGCAAGTACGTCCAGATCCGGGCTACCCTCCTGTCCGACACTCCCGAAGCGGCAGCCACCCTGAAGGCGGTCCGCATCAACTACAGGGATCCGCTGGCGGACGGGTTTCTCGGGGAGCTGACCCCCACCCAGGTGGAGTCCCTGGCCGTCGAGATGCCCTTCTCCCTGTACGTCCGACCCAGTTTCAGCTCGGGGAACCCCGGTTTCGACGGCATTCTGCTCACCGCTCCCAAGGGCATGAGCCTCGGTTTCTCCGGATTGTACGCCGGCGCCGAGGCCGACCTGCTCGCCGCAGACGGTCCGGAGGAGTTCGCCGTAGAGGCGCTGCCGTCGCCGACCGGAGAGGACAGCCTGCTGGTGACCTTTCCCCTCATCGGTCCCGGCGCCGGCGCCGAGTTGCTCCGGCTCGACTTTTTCGGGGAGCTGTTCTCCGTCGGAGGAATCGTGCAGGCCTTCGTCCGGCTCGGGGACGGCGCCGGCGAGGTGGTCTGGCAGCAGGTCGACGAGGGGGACGCCGCGGCCCGGATCGGCGCCAACAGCCTGGTCGTGGTCGGCATGCAGAGCGCCAGGGAGCTGTTCGCCGGTTTCGAGATGCCCCCCGCTTTCAGCCCCAACGGCGACGGCGTCAACGACGTAGCCGACCTCGGCTTCACCGTTCTCCTCGTCGGGCGCAGCCGGCGCGTTGCCGTCGATATCTTTGATCTCGGCGGACGTCGGGTGCGCACCCTCGAGGAAGAGCGCGACGTCAGCGCCGGAGCGTACTCGCTGGAGTGGAACGGCGAGGACGACTCCGGCAACCTCGTGCCCCCGGGAATCTACGCGCTCCGCTTTCACGTCGATGCCGACGGCAAGGGCGCCGACCTGGACCGGCGCGAAGTCTTCCGCACCCTCGCCGTCGCCTACTGAAACGCCGAGACCCGCGATCCTCCACTCGCAGCGACTGCGACTGGAGGGAGAAGCGAAATGGACATCGACCGACAGGAACTGCTCGAGCAGGGATTCGTCATCCTCCGCGGAGTCGTCCCCGGCGGGCAGCTCTCGCGCATGCGCGAGAGCTGCGAGCGGTTGCTGGAGCGACAGAAAGAGATCTGGAGGCAGGAGCGCAACCTGGGGGATCCCCCAGGAGGCGAATGGGAGCTCGCAAAACAGCCCCGCGTCTCCATCGACAAGGTCGTCGGCGAGTCGACCGCCCACGTCGTCGACTTCTGTCTCGGGGAGACCACCCTGGGCGTCAGCCGGCAGCTCCTGGGGGCGCCGGTCGCCAGCCCCGGGATGCTCGCCATGCTATGCAGCCCCCCGGTCGGGATGGGACGCACCCGCTGGCACCGCGACATCACCCCTCCCAGCCTGACGCCCCTGTGCGGCCTGCAGGAGGACATGCTCGCCAACGGCCCGGCCCTCGTGCAGTGGAACGTCGCCCTCTACGACGATGACGTGCTGTGGGTGGTGCCTGGGAGTCACCGGCGCCGCAACACCGAGGCGGAGAACGCGCAGTGGCGTTTCGACGCCTGGGCGCCGATGCCCGGCAGCATCCCGGTCGAGCTCGAGGCCGGCGACGGCGTCGCCTACAGCAACATGATCCTGCACTGGGGCAGCAACTACACCGCCCGGCTGCGCCGCACCCTTCACCTCGGGTACCGCTGTTTCGGGAGCCGCATCTTTCCGTACTATGCCGGACACGGCTGGGACCTCGAGTTCGCCGACCGGCTTTCTGCGGAATCGCGGCGGCAGTTCGAGGGCTTCGAGGACTGCTACGTTGCGGAGTGCGACCTCATATGCGGGATCTTCCGGGCGATGATCGACCGGGATGCCCGGGTTTTCCGCGACGGCCTGACGCGGCTACACCCCGGCGAGCAGGGACGCATGGTCACCCTGACGCTGCTGTCGAAGGCGGCGAGAGCGCTGCCGGTGTTCCACGATCCCGGGGCGAGTGAGGAGGAGGGGCGCGCGGCCGCGGGGGCATTCTACGTCAACCTGTTGGAGCCGATGCGCGACCGCTTCACCGCGGAAGAGGCCGGGCAGCTGTGGCAGCGCTTCGAAACCCTCGATGCCAGGCTGCAGGCGGACGGCGATCAGTTCGAGCCGATGATGCACGTCACCAGTACGCGCTACCGCTTCTACGACATGCCCGAGAACTTCGAGGTCGACGACTTCATCGCGAGCTGGGGCTGATTCCCTCACTCTGCGGCGGGGTCGTGCCGGAGGCGGGCACCCCCACAATAGGCCCAGCAGGCTCTTACCAACCGCGGCGAGGGCCCGATTTCATTTGCGGAAGATGCCTGGGCGCTTCGCGCCGCCGCCGCCCGCCCTCTTCCGGCATATCACCTGGTTTACTCTGAGCTTTCCTCGGGCACGAAAGAGCCTTCCCGATACGCGTACACCGCATCGTCGAAGAGGTAACGCCCGTGGAGCTCCGACCAGTGGGCGCCGCCGGCAACGATCAAACGACCGTTGAGATCGCTCGCCGAGCCCCAGGACTGTTCGGTCGGCAGCGACGGTCCCGGCCGCCATGAGCCCGCGTCCGGATCATAGCGGAACGTGCGCTTGGTACGGACGCCCCCCAACACCCAGATTTCGCCGTCGTGAGCCGCCACCTGCGCTGCCTGGGGCATGTGCCACAGGTGGGGCAGTTCGCTCCACGACTCTGCCTTCGAGTCGTAGGAGAAGGCCGCGTTTTTTGAAACGACGTATATGCCGTCGTCGAGGACGGCTCCGGCGAATTGCTGCATCGGTTCCGGCAGAGCCGGCTCCATGCGCCACTGCGATTCCCCCGATCCGATGCTTTCAACCGAAGTCATCGGGGTCGAATAGTCGCTGGCGCCGCCGATGGCGTACACGCGGTTGCCGGCCGTTACCACCACCGGCTCCTGCCGCGCCTCGTTCAGGGACGGCCCCGGACGCCACGACGCCGTGCGCGGATCGAAAATCTGTACGGTAGCCGTCGATATCCGGGTGCCGTCGACGTTATCCGCACCTCCCACCACCCAGACGTCGCCGTCGAGCGTGGCGATGCCGTTGTAACAGAGTACGTCCTGCAGTTTCCCGGCCACTGCCCAGACCTGGGTGGCGCTGTCGTACGCCCAGAGTTCGTCGAACCAGTGGTGCTCGGCGGGGTAGCCCCAACCGGCGGTCACCCCACCCGCCGTATACAGCCGGCCATCCACCTCGACGGAGAAGATGTCGTGATTGCCCCCCGGCAAAGGGCTGAGCATTTCCCAGTGGCGCTGCCAGGCGAGCGGATGCGCCTTCTTGCGGTAAAGCTTCGACCCGATGCCCAACCAGATCCGGCCTTTGGAGTCACTGTAGCCGACGTCCGCCGGGGCCGGCAGCACCTCGTCGGTCAGGTGGACGATTTCGGCTTTGCGGCTGTCGCGGCCGTAGTCGATTTCGATGACCTCGCCCGACGCAAAGCAGACGAGGGCCTTGCCGTTCGGCGAGCGGCTCAGCGAGGACACGGGACTGGCAGGCAGGCTGAGGGTCGCCGGAAGCTCGAGCCATCCCGCGTCCGCTTCGAGCGGGTCCAGGCGTCGCAGGCCGTTGGCGCCGCCGACCCAGACGAACCCGCTGACATCGGCAACAAGGAAGGACCAGGGCCCTCCCCCTGAAGGGCCTGCATTCCGCCATTCGGCCGGAGCGTTCGCCGCCCGTACCAACACCTGGCTTCCCGACGATGACAGCGACCAGGAATTGCCGTGCATGTCCCTCGCCAGGGGCACCGCCGTCAGTCCGCTGGCCGCGGTCGGAACGGGAGCGAACTCGCCGTCTGCCCGGCGCAGCTCGGGGGCGCCCTCCACCCATATCTCGCCCGTACTCGAACGCACCACCCGGCAGTCTCCAGAAGCCGGAGAGCCAAAGCGGTCCGTAACGTCGGTGGGCGGAAGAAGCTCCGCTTGGTCCGCATCCTCCCCGCCCTCTCGCGATGCGTTTCCGGCGGAAAGGCGCAAAACCCTGGCTTCTCCCGAGCTTCTCGTCGTCAGGAACAGGTACCCGTCGAGAGATGCCGCCACGGAGACAACCTCCCCGCGGTAGACAAACTGGTACCCGTCATCTGCCACCGACGCCAGCCCGCCCCCGGTGCCGCCGACAACGGCGAACAGCCCTGATCCCGGAGCCTCTACCAGCTGTCGCACCGGTCCGGGAAACTCTGCAGTAAAGGTCATGACCGTGTCTACTTCCCCCGCCCAGGACAGCGCCGCAGTGTGCGCGCAGACTAGGGCGGAAAATAACAGCGATGTCGCTTTTCTCATTTGTTTTCTCTCCCCGGTGGGGGGCGGAAATACACCGTACGAGTCCCCACCCGGTAACTCACTCTCCTTCAAGGGATGGGGCTGCGGCTACAGGACGGGGCTTCGGACCCTGTCTGCCACCCGGCACGGATGACTCGAATGGCAGCGTGGAGTAGCCCTTTCGCCTTCGACCATTTCAATCGATTGATCCATTGCCACGTCGCGAAATCTCTGCACGAGATCGCCTTTCGGCCAGTGGACTTCAATCGATTCGATCCCTGTCGCCTTTCCCGAGCCGAAATTTTGCCGGAGAACTGCAACCGAAACTTCCGCCGCTGCTGACGCGACGGTAGATCGACCGAGTCTTGCCGTTTTCCAGAATCTTGATGGGAAGAATCAGTCTTTGCGCATGGGCAGCTCGACGAAGCTGGCCGCCCCGCGGCCGTGATGGATGGCGTGGGTCGCCTTGCGGAAGTCCTCCGGCCGGGCCCAGGCGATCTCCTCCACGAAGGTCTGCGGGTTGCGGTCGTAGACCGGGAACCACGAGCTCTGCACCTGCACGAGGATGCGGTGCCCGGGCAGGAAGGTGTGGTTCACGTGGGGCATGGTTATGCGGTAGGGCAGCACCTGCCCGGGCGGGATCGGCTCCGCCTTCTCGAAGCTCTCGCGGTAGCGGCCGCGCCGGATGTCTCCGGAAATCATCAGCTGGTAGCCGCCCATGGCCGGCTCCGCCGGGACCTCGTCGGGGTACAGGTCGATGAGCTTGACGACCCAATCGGCGTCGGTGCCGGTGGTCGAGGCGAAGAGCGTCGCCGATGGCTCGCCGCACAGGGTAAGGGGCTCCCGCAGCCGCTCGCCGACGAAGACGAGCACGTCGGTGCGGTCGGAGAAGGGCCGCTGATCGTCGACCAGCCACCGCGACCAGGTCGACTCCCCGCCGAAGGCAGGCGGGATCGGGCGCACCCGGTAGGGCACCGGCTTGGCCGGGTCCGAGACGTACTCGGTGCGGCTGTCCCCGGCCCGGAGGGCCTTGAATGAAAGACCGCCCTCAGGCTGCAGGTGGAGCCGGCGGGATTCCGTCTCCTTCACCGGCGGCCAGCTCGAGTATTGCCGCCAGCGGTTGGCGCCCGTCTCGAAGGCGAGCACCCGCGGCAGCGGCTCGGCCGGCTTCCTTCTCTTGAGGTGGTGGTCCCAGAAGGGCTTGAGCATCTCGCGGCGGAAGCGCAGGGAGGTGTCCTCCCCCCACTTCAGGCTCCCGAGCTCCGATCCTTCCTTGCTCATCTGCCCGTGGGCCCAGGGCCCGATGGCCAGGTGGGTGCGCGTGCCCCTCGGGTCGTTGCGGGCCATGGCCTCGTGGCTGAGCACCGGGCCGTAGAGGTCCTCGGCGTCGAACAGGCTGTGCACGGTGATCACGGGGACGCGCCGCGGCGCCCGCGCCAGCTGCTCCTGCAGGGCCTGGTCCTTCCAGTAGTCGTCGTAGGCGGGGTGCGCCAGGAGGCGCTTCCAGGCGGGGAGCCGGTCGGCCCCGTAGCGGCGCCCCAGCTCGCCGATGGAGCCGGCCTCGAGCACGGCCTGGTAGTTGTCGCGGCAGCCCCACGGGATGGAATGGCTGGCACTCCTGGTCGAGGTCTGCCGGTAGACGTACTGCAGCATGACGGTGCGGAAGGCGCCGTGCCGGTAGAAGTCGTCGCCGAGCCAGGAGTCGACCATGGCGTTTACGGGGACGGCGGCCTTCAGGGCCGGGTGCGGGTCGAGGAGCGCCATCAGGGTGAGCAGGCCGTCGTAGGAAGCGCCGGTGATGCCGACGCGGCCGTTGTTGCCCTCGACGTTCTCCACCAGCCACTCGACCGTGTCCCAGGCGTCGGTGACCTGGTCCACCCCGCTCTCGTTGAAGGCCCACGCACCGGCATGGTCATGGTGTACTTCCCCTTTGAGCCGAAGCGGCCGCGCACGTCCTGGTAGACGCGGATGTAACCGTCGCGCACGAGGGCCTCGTCCGCCGCGGGCAGGACCATGGCGATGTCGGGGCTGTGGCTGCGCGAAACCCGGCCCTTGGCGTCGTAGGGGGTGCGCGTCAGCACGATCGGCATCTTCCCCGCCACGCCCTCCGGAATCAGGATCAACGTGAACAGCTTCACGCCGTCGCGCATGGGCACCATCGACTCGAGGCGCCTGTAGTTGAATTCCCCGGTCCTCGTCTCAAAGGTGCGGGGAACGTCGCCCCCGCGGGTCACGTCACGCGACCCGGACCTGCTCTTGCGTTTGGCCATGATGTGTCCTGGGTGTTTGCAGGAAGGGGTTGGCTGAACGGTCGGGACATCGCGCTATCCGAAGCCCTGCAACGGAGGGGATCGCAATGCTCCCCACTTTCACGGTTCATCGCTCCCGATGCCGACAGTCCGTGCTCTTCCGGCTGAAAGATACGGGTGGCAGGGTCCGGTTTCATCGCGGGTTTTCGCCTCCGACCTCAGGGCCCGCGGTCTCGACGCGAAGCCATTGCCGATGGCACCGATCCCCGCAGTGACCATTCCCGATCTCCGGGGCCGCCTCAAGGGCGTCCACGAAAGGCCCTCCCCTTGACTTTCATCGCCGCGGTCGTTCTCCCCCTGCTCGTCGTCGGCCTGCACTACGAACTGCTCGTGCTGGCCTCCGCGGTGGTCCGCTCCCTGCCGGGATGGAAGCGGGGGGCCGTGGCCGTGGCGGTTGTGCTGGCGCTGGGGGCGCACGTCGCCGAAGTGCTGCTCTTCGCGCTCGGATGGCTCGTGCTGATTCGCGCCGGGGCCGTGGAGCTGACCATCCCCTCTCCGACCATTCTCGACATCGTCTACTTCTCCGGGTCGGTCTACACCTCCCTCGGCTTCGGCGACGTCGTGCCCCTGCGCGGCGGCCAGCTCCTGGTGGTGCTGGAGGCCGTGACCGGCCTGGTGTTGATCGCCTGGACCGCGTCCTTCACGCTCTTCCAGATGCGCGAGCGCTGGGGTGACGGTGAAACCGAGGTTTGAAGGAGAATCCCTGATTTCCCGATAGTTTCCCCGCTCACCTTCTACCCCCGCTGCTTCCGCGCCTCGAACAGGCCGGTCTCCTTGGTGATGGCAAACCGGCCGTTCCTGGCTATCTCATCCTCCACGAGCTCCGCCAACCTGGATGCCCTGTCTCCAGACAGGTCGCGGTTGGTCGACAGCCCGTAAGCGACCACCGGCCCGGCCTCCGTTACCTCCAGGGAGTCGTCACGCGGCGTCATGGCAACCTCGGTGAACCACTCCCCGAGCAGGTCGGCGCCGTTCTGCAGGCTGAACCTTCCCTCGACTGCGACGAGCCTGCTTTTGGTGCCGGGACTCACCCGGTCCAGCATTTGAAACAGCTCCCGCATGTGGGACAGGCCGTTAGTGGCAGCCATCAACCTGCCTCCCGGTTTCAGTACCCTCCATATCTCTCCCAGCCCGCGCCGGCGATCCGCAACGTGGTAGAGCATGTGGTTGGCCACAACCAGGTCGAAGGACTCCTCCGGGAACGGCAGTGCCTGCGCGTCGCACACGCAGGTCATGAACCGACGGTCCGCCGCCAGTCTGTCACGCGCCTCGGTCGCCATGCCGGGGGACAGGTCCGACAGCACGACCTCGCATCCCGGCGGCACATCCGGCAGATTGCGCTTCCAGAGCTCCCCGGTCCCGCACCCCAACTCCAGAACACGGCTGTCCGGTTTCAGGCCGAGGCGCTCGAAGACCCACCTGGACCAGTCGAGCTTGTTGGTGCTGAATCGGACGTGGAGGCTGAGGCGCGCCCTGAGGTTCCTGGAATCCTTGTACTGACGGGACACGTCCGTGGTCATTTCAAAACCCGCCGCTCCCGGTGTTTCGGAGTTCCTCCGTTTTGGTGGGGATTGCCCGGGAGCGGCGACCTGCACGGATTGCCCCGGGAAACCCGTTCCAATGCGAAACGATGCTATTCAATGGGCCAGATGGCCCCCATCTGCCATACGTCCAGGGAACGCACAGTCGCCTTTCCCCCTCGCGAAAAAAGCTGTACGCCGAGACTGTCCGGGCGGGCGGGATATATGCGCTTCGCCAGATAATGGCGGTCATCGGCGAAGACCTCCACCACGCTCCGGTCCACGAACACCCGCAGTTCCATCGGCTTGCCGTAAGGGTGGTCGAACGCGCACCGCTGCGATTCGCGATTGCTCACCTCAAGACTGATGCTGGAGCGGCTTACGTCCAGAATCAACTCCCTGAGCGGCCCGATCTCTTGCGGCGCACGGTTGGCTGACCATGGATTGAGGTTGAAACGAATCAGGGTTTGCTCTTCGCCGCCGGGAGAACAGCAGACTTTCAGACCGAATTCTTCGGCGCTCTCCCATTCGAGCAACGCTCGGATTTCCAGCCGGTTTCCACTGATTCCATCAAGCCGGCAATCTTCCTCCGCGTTCAACTGGATATCGGAAAAGTGCGTGTGCTCACCTCGCAACGCCTCCAGTTCCGGGACCGGTTCCATGAGCAGGTCGCCGTCGTCGGACAACGACAGCACCATCGGGAGGGCGAATATCCCCGCCCAGCCGGAGGCGCGTTGGACGTAACTGTAGCGCCCTTCGTGCAGGCGCCCGAACAGAATGCGCCGGCCCTTGTCGTCCAGCAGCGTCAGACCCTCGTTGTAGACACCGGGGCGGCCTGTCTCGCCGAGGGCCAATCGTTTGTGACGTTCAGGAGTGAACCTGCGGTCGGCGTAGGTTCCGATGATGTGGTACCTGCCTTTCCAGAAGAGGGTTCCGTTCGGATCGTTCATCCAGTTGACGGGTGCCAGAAAATGGTATGCCGGACGGTACGGGACGCCATTTTAAGGCGTCGTGGATCAATGGCGCTATTCTTGGATTCATTCATCAATTTGTCCCCGCATTGAATTGCTTTGAGAACAGGAAGAACAGTTTTGGAAGATCGAGTGGACATCACCCTGACAGACCGGCGAACCGGCACCATCGCACCGGAGCTGTTCGGATGCCTGATCGAGAACTACGGAACCCTCCTCGACGGCATCTGGGTGGGTGAAGACCCGTCGATTCCGAACGACGAGGGACTGCGGCTCGACAGCATAGCCGCCCTGCGCGAGCTCGGGATCGGCGCGATCCGTTTCCCCGGCGGCACTCCTGCCGACTACTACCGCTGGCGCGACGGCACAGGCCCGGACAGGAAACGAACCTGGAATTTCTTCTTCGGCGGCGAAGAGACCAACGAGTTCGGCACCCACGAGTTCGTCCGGCTGTGCAGGAAGGTGGGAGCCGCACCCTCCATAAAGCTCAACCCGGTCAGCGCCACGCTGCACGAAGCGCTCGAGTGGATGCAGTACTGCAACCACGACGGCGACACCTGCCTCACCGGGGAACGGCGCGCCAACGGCGAACCGGAACCCCTGGGAGTGCGCTCGTGGATCATCGGAAACGAGACCGCCGACGCCTGGTCGCCCGAAGGGTACGCGGAGCTGGTATTCAGGTGGACGTTCTTCATGCGCCAGGTCGACCCGGCCTCCCGCATCATCGCCGAGGGCTGGAATGCCGACTGGAACGAGCGTTTCCTCAAGCGGTTCTCGACGCTTTCGAAAGCGGGGGGCGTCATCAGCAACGACGTCGCCTCGGCGTCGGAACAGGGAATGGATATCGAACCGGGCGGCAAGCTGCACATGCTGGGTCTCAAATACCCCAAGGAGCAGGACCTGCGCGATACGATCGCCATGATAGACGAGCACTTCGACGGCGGTCTCGAGCTGTGTGTCGAGGAATGGGAGGGACAGACGCGGTTCACCTGCGGATGGCCGCAGGAATGGCGCGACACCATGTCGGTCTTCGAGATCGTCCTGCACCAGGGCCGCGCCAATCTGACATATGAAAACGAGGCCCGGCTCGACGGCGGGCTCAAGGTCGCCGAGCGCATGCACTGGTGGATGCGGCATGCCGATCGCGTGAAGATGGCGACCTACCTGTATCCGACCAACACCTGGGCGCCCCTGCTCCAAACCAGCGGCGGGGAGCTCCTGCGCACCCCGCAATACCACGCCATGTCGATGCTGGCCGCGCACAGGAACGCGGAGAGTGTGGGCGTGGAGACCGCAGGTGACCGGATCGATGTCGTAGCCTCGGTCGACGGCGGCAAGCTGACGGTATCCCTGCTCAACAAGGATGGACACCCTGTCAGGACAGCGGTACGTGCCGGCGCCGTCGGGCACCCGCGGGTCACTGCCGCGACCGCGCTGACGGGGGATCCCGGCGACGAGAACTCCTTCGAGGCCCCCGACCGTGTGGTCCCGGGCAACGCGGAGGTCTCGGCGGAAGATGGCACCCTGACCCTCTCCTGCGAGCCGCATTCATTGACGGTAATCAAGTGTGAGCTGAAGCCGTGACGGCCGGGTGAACGACCTTCCCGGGGCAAGGGTCGTAGCGACCAGAGCCGCTGCCTGTCGCGGGATACCGGCGCGGCCTTCGAACTGAACCGGCCATAGGGAAATCCTGGGTTGCCGGCTGAGTCCTGCGCTCCGCGGCCCTACTAAGCCAGCTCCTCCGCTGCCTGGGCCCGCGCCGCGGACAGGAACCCCTGCACATCGACAGGGCCTCCGGTCCGGCAGCTCTCGATGGCGGCGAAGATCATCGCCACCGATTGCAGGTTGGCCTCGACGTGGGTCTCCATCGGTTCCCCGCCGTCGAGCCATTGCGCGAACTGCTCCACCAGCCACGCGTCCCTCCACTTGCGCTGCTGCAACAGGGGAACGGCTTCTCCGGCGCCGTGGCGGGTGTGAACCGAACCTGCCTCGCGGTCGTGGCCGAACCGCTCTATCTCGCGGTGGTCCATGATCAGGGTAGCCGACTCGCACTCGGCGCGCAGGTACTCGCGCCCCCAGCCGTTGAGCCCGACGGCGTTGGTCTTGGCTCCCTCGTAGAAGGCGCGGACGCCGTTGTCGAGCTGCATCGTCACCAGCGCCTGCGAGTCGCCGCCGTACACGCCCCACCCCGGATTCCACGTGTGGGCGTAGATCGTGCGGCAGTCGGCCCCACCCATGTCGGCGAGGATATCGAGGTGATGGACCGATCCTTCGATCATCAGCGGGTCCTTCATCTCGTTGCGAAACGCCGCCCCCCAGTCGCCGCGCTCGCGCATGTCGCAGGTGAAGCGCATGACCAGGTAGTCGACGGCGCCGCAGCGGCCCGACCTGAGGGCCTGGCGGAGGGTGGTCTTGTCCTGGTCGAAGCGGTGGCTCATGGTGACCGCCATCTTCTTCCCCGCCCGCCGCACCTTCTCGGTGATGCGACAGGACGCAAGGAGCGTGTCGGCGATCGGTTTCTCCGACAGGATGTGCATGTCGTGGGCCAGGGCCGCGTCGACGACCTCTTCGTGGAAGGCCGGCGGCACGACGACCGTGCAGAAGTCGGACTCGTTTTCGGCGAATGCTCGCCCAAGGTCGGTGTAGCACCTCTCGCGAGGCAGGCCGAGATACGTCTGCGCGTTCACCAGCACGTCGGGGTTGGTGTCCACCGCGGCGACCGCCTCGATCAGTCCGTCCTCCATGTTGGGAGGCAGTATGCGCTCGCACCAGGCGCGGCCCCGTCCGCCGGTTCCCACCTGGATCATTCTGTAAGTCATGGTTCTCCTTTACACGGGACAGGTCGCCCAACCAGCGTTGCCGGCCGCTTGCCCGTACCCTCGATTATGGGCTTTGTACAACCCGCTCAACCCGCTACATACCCCAATTCAATTTCGCCGCAGGAGCCCGATGAAGATCACCGATATCCGCACGCTCTCGCTCTCGCGCGCCCACGAGCCGGAGCGCCAATGGTACAGCGCCACCTTCCACGTGCCCAAGGCCGACTGCTCGATCTGCATCATCGAGACCGACGAGGGCCTGCAGGGGATCGCCGAGCCTTGCGCGTACGGTGTGCCGCCCGCAATCGCCGCCCGCATCGAGGAGCTCAAGCCCGCTCTCGTCGGCCGCGACCCCCGCGACGAGGACCTGACGCCGCACAACGAAGCGGTGCGCGCCAACGACATCGCCAACGCCGGCCTCGACTGCGCGCTGTGGGACCTGCGCGGCAAGATCGCCGGCAAACCGGCCGCCGACCTGCTCTGCGCTCCCGGGCAGGAGCCCCTGCGCCGCCTCCCCCTCTACGCTTCCTCGGGCGTGCGCTACGACTGGGACGACCGCCCCGAGTCCGTGGTCGAAGAGGCGATCGGGTACGCCGAAGAGGGCTTCACCGCCTACAAGATGCGCCTCGGCACCCACTGGGCCTGGTCGGGCGTCACCGTCGACCGCTTCCTGAAGATAGCGCGCCAGGTCCACGAGGCCGTGGGCGCGCGCATGGACCTGGCCCTCGACGGCAACTGCCGCCTCTCGATGGAGGAGGCGCTGCCCATCGCCGAGGCCCTCGACCAAATGGGCTGGGCCTGGTTCGAGGAGCCGGTCGAACGCGTGCCCGCGGACTACGCCCGGCTCAACGAGGCCGTCTCCATCCCCATCACAGGGGGCGAACCTTTTACCACCTGGGCGCAGTTCGAGCCGTTCATGGAGGCGGGGGGCTTCGGCATCGTCCAGCCGGACGCCGGCGTCTGCGGCATCGACCTCTGCATGGAGGTCGGCCGCAAGGCCCACTTCGACTACGGCGGCATACCCCTGATCCCCCACAACTGGCACAACGGCCTGATGACGATGGCCAACGCCCACATGGTCGCGGCGCTTCCCGATCCGCGCCTGGTGGAGCTGAACATGAAGCAGGGTCCCCTGCAGTGGGAGATCCTGCGCGAGAAACCGCCGATCGAAGACGGCCATCTGGTTCTGCCCGGCGCCCCGGGCTTCGGCGTCGAACTGGCCGACGATCTCGAGGCGCGCTTTCCGTACATCGAAGGCTCCTGGGGCGATCCCGTAGAACGCTGAGGACTCATGGTCACCGACCTCGAAAACTATCTCTTCGACCTGCGCGGCTACCTGCACCTGGAGGGGGCGCTGACCGGCGGCGAGGTCAGGGATCTCAACGACTGCCTCGACGCCATCCCGCCCCTGGAGCCGGGCGACTGGTACGGCCACGTCCACGCCCACACCTATCGCACGGTCGACGGCCTCAACCTGCAGCAGATCTACGAGGCGGGCGAACCTTTCGAGCGCATGATCGACCATCCCGCCTGGATAGAGAAAGTGAAGCACTTCGTCGGCGGGGAGGGCACGTTCGACTACGCGCACGGGCCGCTGTTCATCGACGAAAACCTTGCCAACTTCCGCCAGCCCGGGGAGGCCATCGGCCTGCACTCGGGCGGCTACCCGCCCAACATGCGCAACCAGTTCCGCTACCACGGCGGACGCTACATGTGCGGCCAGATCAACATCCTCGTGGCGCTCACGGACATCGGCCCGGGGGACGGCGGCACCATGGTGATCCCCGGCAGCCACAAGTCCAACTTCTCGCATCCCGACCTGGACCGGCATCGCATGCGTCCCGGAGGCGCCACGGTCGAGGGCATCGCCGGCGCCATCGAGTGCCACATGGCCAAGGGCGACGCCCTGCTCTTCGTCGACGGCCTCTCGCACGGCTCGGCCCGGCGCGCGAACGAGGGCACCCGCCGGATCTTCGTCTATCGCTACGGGCCATCCTGGGGAAACTTCCGCCACGGCTACCATCCTTCGGACGAGCTGCTGGCGCGCCTGACGCCCGAGCGGCGGCAGATCGTCTGGCCGCAGAAGCCCCGTCCTGAAGGACTGCAGAAAAAAGCCGGCAAGCAGGTTCCACAATAGCATCATTTTCGCCGACTCCTTCGGCCGCAGGCGGGCCGCCATCGTTCCGGCGCAGTCCTTACCCGGGTGCGACTTCGCCGCCGAAGGCGGTGAGTCCTGCGACCGCCTGCCGTTTCATCCTGACCTGATTCGTGCGTTTTCAGGCTGGTGAACCTTTTGCCGCCGGACTGCGCCCTGTTAGATGAAGCTCGACAGGCCCGATGGAATCCCTCAGCGATCAGACTCTTTCCCGGCTGGTCCGGAGCGGCGACATGGAAGCCTTCGCCGCACTGATCCGGCGCTACGAACGATCCATGAGTGCGCTGATCCGCGATCGCCTGGGGGCATGCGACGCGGTCGAGGACGTGCTCCAGGAGACCCTCATGCATGCCTGGGCGGGGCTGCGGGTTCAAGAGCCGCGGAACGCGCGCGCCTGGCTCTACCAGGTTGCGCGCAACCGCTGCAGCGACTACCTGCGTTCCACCCAGCGGCGGGAGCGCGTCGTCGAGTCCGAGGAGCTCACAATGAGGGCAAACCGCCTGGGGGTGGCCGAAGCCCGCCAGCGCCGGTCCGCTGAGGACGTGATCGAAGCGTTCGAGGTCGTGCCCGAAAAGGAACGGCGAGCGCTGATAGCGTTCTACCTGGACGGACTAAGCATTGCGGAGATAGCCGCCCGCCATCGCTGCCCGCCCGGAACGGTCAAGCGGCGGCTGTCCCACGGCCGCGACCGGGTGCGCAGAGAATTGGGCATCAACAAGACGAGGAGGGGCACTGCTATGAGCGTCGGAAACAGGGAAGCCGCGAAGCGGCCGTTTCCGGAGCGTCGTCCGGAGATCACGGTCTCCAGGAGCACGGGGCAACCGTTCACCATCGACCTTCGCGAGATGGCATGGTGGTTCATCGTTCCCGAAATCGGTGACCGTGTGCGGTGGGGGGAGTACGAGCAGACCCGCGACGGTTCGGTGCCGAAGTTGACCGAGGCTGTCTCGATGGCAGCCCGGCGCCCGGCCATCGTCCACGGACGGGAGTGCGTGGAGATCGAGGTCCACGAGCAGTGGTATCCCGATCGGTCCGGGCTCGTTCCGAACCAGCATGCGCCGGAGGAGGATGAGTCCCGCACCAGGGTCTGGGGCCGGCTGGACGATGCCGAGGTGCAGTGGGTGGCCGTCGAGTCTGCCCGGAGGGACGACGGCACGAGTGAGCTCCGGACCTTCCTCGACGAAGGCTGGGAGGATGACTTTGCGGCGTCCCCTCGGCTTGTCGAGGACAAGGGCTGCCTGACCGAGCGGCCGGACGGAACGATTGATCGGAGAACGAACGCTCCGCAGATATTCTCCCACGGCCTTTTCAACGTCCGCATCGGCGGCCGGGAGTTCGAGTGCATGCGCGTCTTCGACATCGAGGCGGATTCATCCAATTCGGAGGTAATCGTCGTGGCGTACATCAGCCGTGAGGGCCGCACGGTCCTGTTCCGGAGGTACAACGGCAACCGCTGGGGCAAGCGGGACAAGCCGCCCCATAATTGGGGTGCCGCAATGACATGGGAAGAGGATCTGCCCCTCGCTCACCGGCTGGTGATCGACGGCGTGACGTACGTGCACCAGTGGGACTACCTGACGGACGAGGCCTGCGGCCTGTAAAGCCCGATGACCTTCGCATTCGCACCCGGAGCAGTTCACCGCGGTGGGTGCCAACTACAACGCGAGCGATTCCGAGCTCTATGATTATTAGGTGACCGGATTGGACGACTACACGCGCGCGGTGCTGTCCACGGCCGACCGGGGATGGCCGGGCGGCCTTCGCTGGCTGCACGGCGAACTCAGATAGGGGCATGTTACCGAGCACATGGTCGGAGGGGCAGATCGTCGTACGGGCGGTCGAAGCAGCGCAGACGCCGGCGCTGCATGCGGCGTTTCTGGAATGTTCGGACGCCGCCGCGGTCGATCCCACGTTTTCCGAGGTGCCCGAGAGCGAGATCGCCCAGCTGGTGGAGCGCTCGGCAGCGGCCGAGTCGCAGGAGCGCGGCTTCCGCATGCGGCGCATCCACGTCGGTTCGGCCGGCGAGCTGGCCGGCTATTTCCACCTTACCGAAGACGTTCCCACCGCGGGGGATGTCTGGCTCTCGATCCTCGCGATCCGGCCGCGGTTCCGGCGAAGCGGCGTCGGCAGGGCAACCATCGAAAGCCTCAAGCGGGAGCTGGCCGCCCGTGGATTCCGTTTCGCCCTGGGGCGCGTCTATCTGGCCAACGTTCCGGCCTTGCGGTTCTGGGCTCGCCTGGGGTTTACGGAAGTCGTCCCCCATCGGGGGGACTACGTCGGCTGCGAGTTGGGGAAGGCCTGTATCGTCCTGCGGGCATCCCTCGACCGGTAGGCGATCCCGCGCGGATCGCGCCCCGGCTGCTCAGACGATTCCCCACTTCACCCGCCCCAGCTCGCGCGACCTCTCCTGATCGTATGCAGGATCGACTTCGAACTCGCGATCCAGCCACAGCACCTCCCGCTGCACGGGACTCAGCGCATTGAGCAGCTCCGAGGTCAGGTAGTCCCCCCACGTGAAGCGGTGGTTGTCGATCGTGTGCGGATGGAACAGCCAGTGGCTCATGTACCGGCAGTCGCTGGTGCGGTTGAGCCAGGTCGAGTGAAGCAGCCACGCATGGCGCACGATCATCTGGTGAGGTTCCACCTCCAGGGAAATCTCCTCGTCGAGTTCGACGTCCTCCCAGCCGTCGTCATTCGGCGAAACGGAAGTTCCCCGCTCGTCCCTGAGCCTGGCCACCGTCTCCTCGAGTGAGGTGGGCTGCCCGGCGTGGCTGCCCGGGACGATGCGCAGACACCCGTTCGCGCGCGACGCCCCGGAGAAGTAGTGCATGAACTCCGCCCACCCCGGACCCCGGTCGATGTGCCACCACACCGAGCGATTCGGGGCCTGCTCGTTGATGCCCCCGTTGCGGAGATAGATATCGCCGACCCCGTTCAGCTGGCGGGCGAGCTCGATGATTTCCGAGTGCAGGATGATCTTCAGGAACGGCAGGGAGTGATCGAGAGAGCACCAGTACGAGTCTTCTACCTGCGGCCGCAGGTAGAAGTGGTTCCTCTTGCTGCCGTCCGCGGGTCCCTCCGATGGATCCTGGGCTGCCTTTTCGACCGCGGCCATGCACTCCCCGGTCAGGCTCTCGGGGAAGGGACAGTCGAAGATGACGTAGCCCAAGGTTCGGTACTGCTCCAGTTGTTCCTCGCTGAATTTCATTCTGTTTTCCTTACAGGGACCCGTCCTGAACGACAACGTCGAATTCCTGATCGACCAGGAGGCGGAGGTTTATTTCCCTTCCGGGAAGGCCCCAGCTCCCCAGCAGGCAATTGTGGTTCCTTATTTGACGACGACCATCTTGCGCACGCGGGCGACCGGCCTGCCTGCAACCGATCCAAATACACGCCGCTGGCGACCCGCTCGCCGCGATTGTCGCGGCCATCCCAGTAGGCGGCGGTGGCAGTCGTCAGCGACTGCTGCTCTATCTCATAATAAGCCGCCGCAGATAGAGAACCAGGAGCAGTGAACGGGCCGGCCGGCGGTCCCGTCTTATCGAAGCAGGAGCATCTTGCGCACCCCAGCGAAATCTCCGGCCTGCAATCGGAACAGATACAGACCGCTGGCCACCCGGTCGCGACGTTGGTCTCGGCCGTCCCAATTGGCAGCCTGCGCAGGAGTGAGATACCGGCCGGCCGGCCGGTATCCCAGATCAAGAGTCCGTACCACAGCCCCGCGGACATCGTAGATGGTCAGGTGAACGCGGGCGGGTGCCTGAAGCTGATAGGGAATCCAGGTCTCCGGGTTGAAGGGGTTGGGATAGTTGGCCAGCACCACCGTCTGCGCCGGCAGCGTTTGCGAAACCTCAATCACCGTCTCAGAGGCGGGGGGAACATAGCGGGGGACCCAGGGCGTCGTGTCCCACAACAGAACCGTGCCGTCCCTTGACGCGGAAGCTAAAATCGTCCCGTCGGGGGAGAACGCTACGGATAAGACGTCGTGCGTATGCCCATCGAAGACAGCGGTGGTGGACCGTGTACCGAGGTCCCACAACCTGAGGGTTTCATCCCATGACCCGGAAGCGAGGAAAGTACCATCCGGAGAAAACGCCAGGGAGGTGACCTGATTGCCATGCCCCCTCTCCAGGATGGCGGTGGGTTGCCTCGACCCCACGTCCCACAAACGAACCGCCTTCCTACCCTTTCCTCTGGGAATTATATAGATAACTACGCAAGCGCAACTTTAGTAATCTCATCCGCGAATTTAAAGAAAATCTGGTATAATATAGTAGAGAAAATACCAGAGAGAAGGACATCCCGGTCCTAAAAGTGTTTAGCCGGGATTGGGTAGTGTCAGGTTGCTCATTCTCTTCATGGTTCCTCGATCAAAGCGGATAATGATACGGTAATGTTCGGGAAAAGATTCAAGAGGGTTTGTTCGGAATCATAGATCCACAGAGCCCCGTCTACAACGATCCAAAGAGGCTCTATATATTCATTGGGACCTTCCGAACGCAAATATTGAGAAATCCAACCTTCAGCTGGCAAATACAGGCTGGCCTCATTGCCATCATCATCAATAGCCGGTAATCTGAAATAAAGTGCCCGGAAAGATGTGGGATTAATGCGCTCGTCTTCTATGGTTATCTGACCCTCATCATTATGAGCTAAAGGTTAATTCCCGCTCGATAAAGACACCAAGCCCGTGTGTAGATTCGCCCGGCGGTCCCTGTGGACCGGTTTCACCCTGTGTGCCTGGAGGACCGCGATCTCCCGTGTCCCCCGTGTCGCCTTTTTCTCCCTGTGGCCCGCGGTCCCCCTGTGGCCCTCGCTGTCCTGGACCTTGCGGACCAGTGGGCCCGGCCGGGCCCTGACAGGCTACGAGGACAATGAATAATAGTAAAGCAGACACTTGTTTCATTCAGCCTTCTCCAAGAAGTAAAGCCAGCAGTGGTCTCATTTATCTTTGTCCTTGTCCACGTTATGGATGCGGCGTGACGGGTCTGGCGGCTTGGCGTTGGAAAGATGGTCTGGGCCAGCTCTCCGGGGTGCAGTCGATCTTCAGGAACCACTCAGGGCGGCCCATCTTCCCCTTATCGTCGTTCGAGTCAGGTGTCTGATCGGTCATAAAGCCACTTTTCCTTACTCTGTAAGATATTTCTCTAATAATTTATCCATCTGCTCTGCTTCCTTTTGTTCCGTACCTCCACCAAACCTTACTCTGGACGATTCGACTTGATCCTTCAACGCTGAATTCAAAATGGGTCCAGTGTCGAAGCTCTGTGTGGTTCCGTTTGCGAAATCAAATAAGCCAAATTCCTGGATGGCAATGAGCCCTCCGTTTTTTCCATATAAGCTGATCTTGAAAGTGGCTAAATAATAATCCTTACCGGAGTTATTCGTTATTTCTCCTATGTAACCCACACCTGACTGTCCGAGAAGTGGGTTGCTTCTCTGAGCCATAGTCACATTGGAGTACTGGAATCCCTGGTTATCTGGGCTTGGTTTGGTCTGAGTTTCAACTACAGGATCCGGATCGGGAGCTACAGGTTTAGGGGGATTGAAGTCAATTGGACTGATTTGTCTGCATAAATGCCAAGATATTCGCTGGGTCTTCGTTTCCAAGAGACAGGACAGTAGTAGAGGCTGTAATCGCGATTGTCGTCGAATGACTGTCCACAGGGCGGTGTGAACATCCTGAACTTGTCTCTAGGCAGAAGGCCTTTGTCACTGCAAAATACAGCGAAGTCTTCAACGACAGCGAGCATGTCTTCGTCGTGATCGGACAGGCAGCACTTTGCTGCTGCAATGACCTTCTCGAACGTCGTGTGTAATGTGTTGATCCCTTTGGACTTGCCTTCTTCCCGGATTTTTTCCAGGAAATCACCGGATGGACCGGTCGGCCCGGGACTCAAGAGAACCAACAGCCGGTGACTTTCACCATCAAACGCCGACAGGTGACCCTTAAGTTGGTCAAGTGAAAAGTCGTCCTCGTTAAGCTTGGTTTCGACTACGATCTTTATGCTTTCCTGTGCGATGAATCCGTCCACCACGCTTGTTTTTGTTCTCCGCTGCTGACGGAACTGAAGTTGTAAATGTTCTGCGACATTGCTGGCCTCCTCGTCGTCATGGTCAGCGTCTTCGTCAAGGTAAGCGAAGAATCTGCCAAATTTCAGGCGGTTATAGTCGTACAACCAGCGCATCATCAGCAAAACGTTGTTGGTGACGATGTTCTCCTTTTGGGAGTAATTCGAAAAGTAACGGATCTGACTCATGGCTATCTCCGACGAAATTTTAGTAATTAGTTGCTTTATTTACTCCGGATCCTTCGGTATCCAATTTTCTCCATCTCTTCCACAGTCATGGCCTGCAAGAGCCGCTTTCCACCTTTGGATCATTTTCCCGATCTCCATCCTTCCCCTGGCTCCTGAAAATCGCAATATACTGCGGCGCTTGTTCAGACGCAAATTCCCTTTGGCCGAAAAAAGAAGGGTAACGGCATCGATAACTACCCAAGCGCGATTTCACTGAAAATCTGGTATAACATAATAGAGAAAAACATTTATTCCCCTCACTGCAGGACCTGCACGGCGCACTTCCGCGATCCGAAGGACTGCATCCGAATCACGGTTTCCAACTCCGCCAGCACCGGTGGCAAAGGCGACCTAGGAACCGCCTTTTCTTCTGTCGTTTCTACGTTTCCCTAATCTTATATCACGCTGAGTCCATACCGACCCTTCTTGCAGACAACAGCATGGTAGTGAGTCGACGCAGTTACCGCTACCGGCTCGCTGAATTCTGTAAACGGTAACTCTCCCTCCAAATCCCGATTCTAACGGGAGCCCGAATACCTGTCAACACCCGGTCCCGTCAGGCTGTCTCGGGGCCGGTGCAGGGCAGTTCTGTGCCTTCCTGTCGGTAGTCACCGACAATCAACCCCGAATATCGGAGAATGAAGATGACGCAAGATCAACTGAAAAGGGCGAGAGATGCCCTTGGCATGAAGCAGTGGGAGCTGGGCATCGCCCTTGGAGTCAGTGAGGCCGAAGTGTGCCTGTGGGAGAAGGGGAAGCGAACGATGCCGGAAAGGTATCTCTGTCTAATGGGGGCGATCATCCATCACCAGGAAAATGGCTTACGCCTGTCCTACAAAGCTGGGTCGTAAAGAATGGTTTTCAAGCCGGTCTGCTGTGTATGCGGCCAGGAAATCAGGCCGTACAACCTGTTCTATATGCCCACCCCCGGCGAGCACCTATGCATCCCGTGCAGCGAGAAGGAAGACCCCGAAGAGGAAAAGAGAACGGCCGACGATGCCGGTTAGTTTGTGGCAGGGGGGATCGAGCAGGCTGGGAGGCAATGGGCTGGAGCCTCTTGTTCGTCTATTGAACTATGCCCACGAGCGTAGACAAATTTGGCAAGTTTGGGAATGGATTTTTAAAGGGGATCTACAGTTTAAAATTTCAATTAGTCGCTGAGAGAAACAGAACTAAAAATCCAGCGGTCCCAAGTAAACCTCCACCAAGCCTTGCGCCACGTTTCTTCTGCTTTGTGCGCTCTTTGTACCCATTCACAAATCCCATTGGGAAATCAGAACCCTTCTCTTGAATTTCGGAATATAGGTGAAAAGGAACATCGTCCCCACCAGTGACTCCCCAAAGAATCCCTGTGCCAATCAGCCCTGTTAGGAATCCGCAGGCAAATCCTCCCAGAAAAGGACCGGTAGTCGACATGCCCTCAGCTGTTATTTTCCCTGCAGTGTATCCGTCCGCTAAAGTGTAATGGCGACTTTGTTGGGTTTGTTGGCTTGCCTGTGCCACAAAAGAAAGTTTAAGCAGGTCCCAGAATCTCGCTTCCTCAGCCGTTGCTTTTCGTAGAGCCATGGATCTAACATCAGTCCCCTGCGGGGGCACATGACCGCCGGCTACACGTAAACCTACTACTGCATGTGCTCCACTGACGGTAAGGGACAGACTGAAAACAAGAGCGATCATGTATTTCATGTAGATGCCTCCCAAAGGTTAGGAATCGACCGGTTTACGGTATTGCCGTCGCCCATCAGAGCGGCGCATATGAATGGAATGTACCCCCTGCAAGGCGTCCAAAAAAGGGTTTACAACAAGCCCCGAGACCGGAGAAAGCAGTGGAGAAATAGGCGGCCAGAACAACTACCCCGAGCAGGGGTGTCTTAGCTGATTGTTACGGTTTCGGTGGTTGTTTTTAGGTTTTCTCGGTACTGCTGAAAGACCCGGTCAAGCGTTCCATTGTACAAGGCGCAGCGCAGGGCCAGAATGGCGTTGCTGTTTTCCTTATACCTGGACTTTTGCAAAAGGCAGAATTCCTGGATAATCGGTCAAGGATTAGAGGGTAGCACGAATTCGATGGAACTTGGTATGTTTGGTAGGACGAAGGCATCCCCGGCCTCGGTTTCCCCTGGCCATGAGAGAGGTTGTTCATGCCAGGTATTGTTGATTTTCCCACGGTGGTTGAAGAAGCGGTGGCCGAGTTCGGCGGCCTCTTCGCCAACGCCCCGGAGCGCCGTCACTTTGGCGAGTATCTAACCGGGTTGATGGTGGCCGAACGCAAAAATGTATCGGCGATCAACGCCGAGTTCGTCGAGACCACCGATCAGTCCTGCCTGAACCGCTGGATTACGCAGGTGCGGTGGGACGGAAAATGGCTCAACGAACATCGCCTGGAATGGTTGCAGGAGCACCCTTCGACGCGCTATTCAGGGCGCGGGGTGATCGCCATCGACAACACCTTGGTCGGCCACAGCGGAGAAAAGATCGAGGATGTGGGGTGGTTTTGGGATCACTCGGACAAGCGCCATATGATTGCGCACGACTACGTCATCGCCAACTACGTGTGCACCTCGGGGAAATACTATCCGTTGGAATTCCGTCGCTTTCGCAAGGGCCGGGAAGGGGAGACGGACCCCTCCTTCAAGAGCCATACCGAGCTGTTCAAAGAGCTGGTGGACTGGGTCGTGTTCCGACAGATCCCGGGCGATTTCGCCTTCGACTGCTACTTCAGCAGTGTCGAGTGTCTCGATCACCTCCATAGTCATGAGCGCGGCTACGTAGGAGCCCTGAAGAGCAACCGCAAGGTCGAGTTCAAGGGCGGCCTGATGAAGGCCGCGGAAGTGGCTGCGAATATCCCGCCCGAGGATCGCAAACAGGTCAGCATCGGCAAGCGCAAACAATGGTATTTCACCAAAACCCTGAGTCTGCCCAAGCTCGAGCACCGGGTTCGCCTGGTGATCCTGTGGGATCGCAAGAACGGCAGGGAAGCGGTCAAGTTTCTACTGACCAATCGCGTGCACTGGGAGATCAGTCGTATTCTGAATGTTTATCGCAAACGCTGGACGGGCACCGAGACTTTTCATCGGGACGGCAAGCACCATCTGGGCATGGGAGACTGTCAGTTACAAAAGCGGCGAGGGCCAGACCCGGCATAGGTACCTCGTGATGCTGACGCACAGTCTGCTCATGGCACGGATGCGGCAGGGCCGTGCGCGTGACTGGGCTCATACCGTGCTGACGACCATTGGCGAAGCCTGTCGAGCCGTGTCGCGAGAGACGCTCAGCAAAACCATCTCCTGGGTAGTGGACCAAGCCTCAATAGGGTGGACAGAGCAGCGAATTGTCGCACATCTCAAACTTTAGTAAAAAAGCGGAGTTTGCAAAAGTCCAGTTATACCACCAAGCGCCCGACCGTTTCAGACGAACATGGCCGATGAAGCGATGCGCCGATTCGATCGCCCCCGACCCGATCGGGTATCCCCCCTTGCGATGGCTGCCGAAATCGACTTGGTGCAGTCGCTTTTGCAGGTAGGTCAAGGCCGTGCCGATGGCCTCTCCGGCCTCTTCCGAGAGCGGCTGCATGCGCTGCAGCCCCCAGACCACGCCGGTGCCCTCGCCGCAGAACAGGCAAAGCCAAGGTCGCTTCCAGCCAATGGGCAGCACGCGCCGCATCGGCGCCGTATTGGGCCTCGGCCACCGCGTGCAGGTAGCGGCTGCAATGGGAGTAGTCGAGGATCTGACGGGCGCCGGGGAACAGCTCTTCCACCCCCTTCCAGATCCACGGAGCGCCATCTCCGATGGCACACAAGCGCACCTGATCCTCCGGGATCAGCCCCGCCTCCTTGACCTGGCGCAAGGCCGCGCCGAAGGCCTGTTCGTTGCCCATCTGGTGCCAGGAGATCAGCTGCTCGATGCGCTCATCGTCTATCAGGTAGAAGCGAAAGCCCTTGGCTTCGTGGTATTCCCCCTGCCAACGCCTTCGCCGAGACCGGCTCTTCTTGCGTCCGGGACGGGTGCCTTTGGCGGTCTGGGGACGACGGGGCACGTCGGCCTTAGTCGATGGCCAACACCACGATGGGCCGCCACTTGCGACCGGCGGCGGCGTGCGCAATGCGATCCTGGATGTCGGCCGCGTCCGGACACACCTGCAGCACGTCCAACGACCCGGTCTGTTGCAGCACCTCGTGAATCACACAATCGCTCATCGACGCGTCGGTGAGCTCGTCCAACAGTTCGGCGGCGCGCCGGTGGGGCATCTCCAGCCCCAGCTTGACCCCGGCCTGCTGCACGTCCCACTGCTTGCGCTGCGCCGACAGACCGAGAGCTTCGTCCAGCGGATAGAACCCGTACTGACAGCCAACGCAGTAGAAATAGGGACGCTCCAAGGTCACCGGCCCGAGCAGCGTCTCCTGCGTGCGCGAGCGAGACGGGCGCGCTCGCAGCAGGCCTTTGCACTTGGGGCAGGCCGCCTCTTCCTGGGCCAGGAAATGGCCGTGGCGGCGTTCGACGAAGGCTTCCACCAAGGCCGCGGGGAGCCCGGAGCGCTCTTGAGACATCGCCGCGGTGATCTCCATCAACGTCGGCGCACAAGATCCGCGCGCGCTCATTTGCGCCTCCACCCGATCCAGCCATTGGTCCAAGGCTTCATGCGCCCGGCTTCGAAAGCGGTCCTGACTCTGCCGCTCCTGAAAAACTTCCAGAGAGAGAATCGCACTCATCGCTCCCCTTCTTTCTGAAATCAGGGGAGCGCGCCGCAGGGGATGCGGCAAAAGAAAGCAACTTACTGTAAAATATACACATACGCCACCTGAATTGCGCTATGACAATTACTTAAGACGCCCCCGAGCAGGGGGCAAGTGTCAGGGAATTACCATCCCTTTACACCTTATTGACCATTTCCTTCTCCCAAAAGAGCACGAATTCGGTTTTTCAGACTTTCTCGTAACTCTTCTGGATTTCCCCATACAATATGGGGGTATTGTCGTGTGTCGAAGTGAAGTTCTTCAATGCAATCTTTTCTACAGGTAAATATTACTGGAATTCCCAGCCCATGTGCAAAGCCAGCTTCATAGTAAACAGAACCACGGGCCTCCGAGCCGCTCTGTGTGAAATCGGCAACTACGGCCCTCGAACTACGAATTTCGGCAATTACCAAATCGTCGATTTTCCCGGTATGTTTGACTTGGTCAATTCTCGTGTCAACACGAACATCTTCAAATCCGACCTCTTGAATTCCAGGACCAAATCCTTGGAAATATGCGTCATTCATTGAATCATCAAACCACATAGCCACAAAAATTTTCCTTGAATCTGTTTTCCGAGACTGATTATCCAGATAGGAATAACCCTTCATTGTTACAACACATCCAGCGCCGGGTCTAAAGGTTATAAATCCCTCACCTTCCAGATACTTAGAAAAAGACTTGATTTCATTTGCCGTCGAACCCGAATCTCCAAAAAACGGAGATTCTATACGTGAAGATATCCAATCTGACATTGCCTTTGGTTTTTCGAATTATATTTCCCTCCCAAATTCTCGTCCTGACATCTCAACGAGAAACTCCAACAACCGAACAGACCGCTCCGGGTGAGACAAATTGGCTTTGGATCTGGCTCTTTCGATAAGCTGGAAGTCTATCTCAGGTTCGATTTCTCCCAATTTACGCTGGTCTACAAGCAGGGTGACAAGCCGAGCTTTCCCCTCACTTCCTAATGATTCGATGTTTTTCGACAATGCATAGAAACCTTGACGGGTCCGATATAAGCCTCCTGTCCTGGGTGAATCAAATCGGTACTGGAAATTTTCGTAACCGTCATCGGAATCAATTGGGGCTAATCTCGAAAATGGGCAATGGGCAGACATGACCTACCTTTCCTTACGATTTGCTATTACTCTCTCTTTTGTTCCTGCTTATCCTCGCAAAACTTATATGGAGATGACTTATCATTATCAGTCAAACTCCTCCAACATTCGCTGATAAATTTCTAAAACCCTGCGTACCTCGGATTCCTCAATCCCTGTTGGAAGAGATTCTTCATTGACCAAATCTGCCAGCCTCCACTCCTGAAGATTCTGAGCAATTCCCTGGCGAGTCGGTTGATCAAATGTCTTGATCAAGACTCCAAGAAAAAAGGGCAAGGAGAATAGCTGGTACTCATCCTTCTCAAACACCGGTACCGCATGGCATCGGCGATCTCGTACGCTGCATCCCGGACAAGGACAGCGGCCACCAAGCAAGTTCGGGTCCCTCTATGTCCCCGTACAGGTATCTGTCTGCCTTTTGCGCTCGTAGGAAAAAAGGCATTCCATCCATCCAGTTCGCCGCTCAGATCCGCGTTTTTGGGAAAAATCTGGTATAACATTATGGAAATGTATCTAACTCTCACGGGAGTTCCTTGTGGAAATTGGCGGTAGTCCTTCCAGGTAAATAACTCTTTCCCCGCTGTTCTGTCCGCCCCTTCGGCAACGGACACCCCCACGCGGTCGAAATAATAGCAAAGCGGTCTGTCGAGTGTCAACATCCGCTCCCGACGTGCTGGATCAGCGGCGGTTCTGTGCCTTTCTGTCCGTGACCACCGACAATTATCCCCCCAAAAACGGGAGAACAGAAAATGACTCAAGATCAACTGAAAAGGGCCAGAGACGCCTTGGGCATGAAACAGTGGGAGCTGGGAATAGCCCTTGGAGTCAGTGAGGCCGAAGTATGCCTGTGGGAGAAGGGGAAGCGAACGATGCCGGAAAGGTATCTCTGTCTAATGGGAGCCATCATCCATCACCAGGAAAATGGCTTACGTCTGTCCTACAAAGCTGGGTCGTAACAAGATGGTATTCAAGCCTGTTTGTTGTGAGTGCGGCCAGGAAATCAGGCCCTACCACCTTTTCTATATGCCCACTCCCGGCAGGCACATATGCATCCCGTGCAGCGAGAAGAAAGACCCCGAAGAGGAAAAGAGAACTGCCGACGATGACGGATAGTTTGTGGCAGGGGGAATCGGGTAGGTTGGAAAGGCAATTGGCCGGAGCCTCTTGTCCGTCTGTTGAACTATGCCCCCACGAGCTTATCGCGCAGCTGCCAGATTCGGCCGAGGAAGAACTCGTGCGAATACCGCTCGACGTCGAGGGCGCACCACTGGTCGAGGGCGAGTGCTCCCTGTGTTGCGCTCAACGTTCCGCGCAGGGCGTAGCGCCGGAGTACGTGAGCGATCTCCACGTCGATGAGGTGGGGTACGTGGATGCTGACAGCGGGGTTTTCCACCCTCTTCGCGACGCGCTTTCCCGACGCCGTATTCAGCAACAACTCGACCGCGGCCGAGGCATCGAGAACCAGCAACGGTGCCTACCGCTCTCGCTCGCCGGGATCCTCGTCGTTGGCGCTCGCGTCGCCGCGGGCGTCCCGCTCCGCGCGGAGCACGTCGGCCGGCGATGGTTCGAGGGCCAGCTCGGGCTGCCGGCCGATAGCGGCGAGCAGGTCCCGCCGGCTCGGCCGCTCCAGCGCCCGCTCGATCGCCCACATCACGTACTGTGACATGGAGACTCCCTCCATCGCGGCGCGCGCCTTCAGGCGGCGATGCATGAGTTCCGGGACGTTGCGAATCTGAATCATTCAACCACCGTGGACATGCGATTAAGATGAAAACATGAAAATTTCATGTCAAGAAACAAAGACCGCACCCTGCAACCTGTCCACAGGGACATTGCCTGCGAACCAGCTACGAACCTGAGACAATGCTCGCTCCCTTGGAAGCCCGTTGAAAAAGTTGCTCTGCAGGCGAGGCCGAGTCTTTGCGGTCGACGGTCCGGGCCGGCCGCGGCCAGATGGACTTTTCTGACGGAGTGTCAGTGCAGGGGCATCCCGGCAATCTCAGCTGGGCGGGCGGTATATTCAGTCATTCCCCCACTGCCGCGGCGGCACGGCCTGCCCGGGGGGAAGGCAGCTGCAGCGGATGTAAACCATGCCGGCCTCGTAGGAGCGCCGGAACCCGGGATATCGAATATGGAAATCAGTGATCGAGGCATCATCAACCGCGGCCGGCCCGGCACTCGGCGGGCCTATTCGACCTTCCCCGCCCTGACCCCGTTGGCCGACGGTTCGCTGCTGGCCAGCTGCCGCGTCGGCAGCAGCAAGGACTCGGCGGACGGCACCGTCGAGCTGAGGCGCTCGGATGACGGCGGGAGATCCTGGAGCGCACCCGAAACCCCTTTCGCAACCACCATGAACGGGATGGACGGCTCGCTCCGGGTCGGCTACATCACCGACCTGGGGAACGGCAGCCTGTTGCTTGCCGCCATGTGGGTCGACCGCCAGACCTATCCGGGGCAACCCCTCTTCAACGAGGAGACCGAGGGTTGCCTGCCGATGGAGATTCTCCTGGCCGATTCCCACGACCTGGGGCGCACCTGGTCCGAATGGCGCCCCGTGCCGATCCCCGCGGATGTCGGCCCCCCCAGTCTCACCAACCCCGTGCTCGTTCTGCCGAGCGGCCGCCTGGCCCTGAGCATCGAGACCAACAAGACCTACCGGGACCGCGGTCCCTGGCTGCAGCGGGTGGTGTATCTGTACTCCGAAGACCAGGGCCTGACCTGGAGCGATCCGGTCACCACCTGCCAGGACCCTGCCGGCCGCATCTTCCACTGGGACCAGCGCGCCGGCGTCTTCCCGGACGGCCGCCTGGCCACCTTCACCTGGATCTACGACCGGCAGACGACCCGCTACCTCAATATCCAGCGGCGCCTGAGCACGGACGAGGGAGCCACCTGGTCCGCCCCCGAGGATCTCGGTTTCGCCGACCAGGCGGCGCATCCGGCCATCCTGCCCGACGGCCGCGCGGTCCTGGCCTGGGTCGACCGCTTCGGGTCGCGCTCGATCCGCGCCCGCCTGGCAGCGGCCGCCGACGCCCCTTTCGACGCGGCCACCGAGGTCGAGCTGTACCGCCAGACCGGGGGCGGCAACCAGACCGCTGCCGGCCAGGGGGACACCGGCGACCTGCTGGCGGAAATGGGCCTGTGGAGTTTCGGGCTGCCTTTTTCCGCGGCCCTGCCGGACGGCGACGTCATGGTCGTCTACTACGCTGGCGACGACGCCTGCATGGAGGCGCGCTGGGCGCGTTTGTCTGTGTAGGGTGAAAAACAGGCTCATACATCAAGCACGTAGCGGGCCAACGGACTCAGGCGCCGGGCGGTCTCCGGGCGCAGGTACTTCTTCTGGTCGGTCTGCTGCGGGTGCTCGCGGCCGATGAATGCGCAGTGCAGGGTGCGCCGCCTGGCGGTCGTCCGGTTGTGGCTGCAGCCGTGCCACAAGCTGCCGTTGAAGATGCCCACTGAACCGGCCGGGGCGATCAGCTGGACTTCGCCCTCCCGGGGAGCCGTCCGGTCCTCGACGCAGGCATCGATCTTTTCGGGCAGCAGATGGGATCCCGGCACCACGCGGGTGGCGCCGTTGTCGGCGGTGAATTCGTCGAGCATCCACATGGAATTGACCACGTGAAAGGCGGTGCGCTCGCCGCCCCAGTCCGTGTGCAAGTGCTGCTGTCCCTGGCCCGGCAGAGGGTCGTGCCCATTGAGCGAGTGCAGCTTGAAGGGGCGCTTCAGGACGTGCCAGACGGCCCGCATCAGCGCCGGGTGGAGATAGATGGGGTCGAACACCTCCCCCTTGTTCACCAGGTCGGCGAGGCGGCGCACTCCGGGGGCCAGCCCCACTTCGCTGCCGGCCCGGTCCCCTTCCTCCTCGGACAGGCGGTCGAAAGCCCTGGCCAGCTCGTCGCGCCAGGCCGGGTCGACGATACCGGGCAGAATGGTGAACCCCTTCCGGTCCAGTTCCTCCAGGTGGCGCCGGGGCAGGGTGATCGGCTCCAGACCCAGCTTTTCCAGCATGGGGTCCATGGACTATTACCGGTAGATGACGGGGTTGCGCTCGGGATCGTCCAGAAACGCGGTCAGGCCCTCGCGGCGGTCCCCTGCCGGGGCTGACTTTTCCGTGCGCATGTGGATGGCCAGACTGCGACGGGGACCTGCCGAGCGGTTGGGACCGCTGCCGTGGAAGGTGAGGCAGTGGTGGAAGCTGGCGCCCCCCGGGGGAAGAAGGGCGGGCACTTCCTCCCAGGACTGGCCGGCAGGCACGGGAATGGCGGCGGCCTGGTCGTCGAGGTCCTGGCGGAAGAAACCGCCGTCGTCCAGCAGGCCCCACTGGTGGGAACCCCGCACAAATCGCATGGGGCCTGAATCAGCGGTCACGTCGCTCAAGGCCACCCAGGCGGTGAACAGCTCGCTGCCCTCCTCCCAGGTCTGCCAGTAGTGGCGGTCCTGGTGCCACCCGATGTTGAGCTCCGCCTGCCCTTCCCCGGGTTGAGGCGGTTTGTACAGCAGCTGCGTCCACCAGACCTGCACCATGCGGGCGCCGGTAACCCGGGCGGCCCATCGGCCGAGGTCCGGGTGGCTTACCAGGGCCCGGATGCCGAGGTCGGCCTGCTGCGGCAGCTCGATCTTGCACAGCTCGTTTGGGTCGTCGCCGGGATTCCAGCGCGACTGCCGGGGAGGCTGTCCCGCGTCGTAGCGGCCCTCGCGCACCGCGTCCATGCCGGCGACAGCGGCCTGCACGACGTCGGGAGGAAGGACGGGTTCCGCGGCAAGGAAGAAACCGTCCGTCAGGTATTGCTGCCGGATAGTGCTGGAAGTGGTCATGGCTTTCTCCGGAAAACCAGAAAATAGGGCGTGCCCGATCATGTACCATGGGCCGTCCCTGCTGCCTCTCGCAAAAAGGCACCTTCGGGGGGAGCCCGCCCTTCGAGGCCGGGACAGGCATGACCGCGGCAAAAAAAGGTTCATGCCCGGACCGGCAACCTCTGTCCGAGTGCGCCGCGCACTTGTCCGCGTAACCGGTCTGGTATTAGTTATGTGTAATTTCATGTGTTGGAGGTAACACAATGGCGACAAACCTGGCGATAGACCCGATGCTGCTCGAAAAGGCGTTGGAGATCGGCGGCGAGAAGACGAAGAAGGCGACTGTCAACCGCGCCTTGCGGGAGTTCATCGCACGCCGGGAGCAGGAACGGCTCCTGGATCTTTTTGGAAAACTCGACTGGGACGAGGGCTTCGACTACAAACGCGAACGGAGCCGCGGGTGACGCTGTTTGTGGACACGAGCGTCTGGTCGCTGGCCTTGAGACGGGATACGGCACCGGAAGGAGCGGAGGTGCAGCGCCTGCGGGAGGGGCTCGGCAGCGGCGAACCGATTTACACGACCGGGATCGTCTTGCAGGAGTTGTTGCAGGGCTTTTCAGGACCGCGAGCCAGGACGGGGATCATCAAACGGTTCGAGGCGCTCGCCATGATTTCCCCCGCCCGTGACGACTACATCGACGCAGCCGCCTTGCGCAACAAGTGCCGCCGGCACGGCATTCAGATCGGAACCATCGACGCGCTTCTCGCCCAGATCTGTATTCGCTACAAACTGGTCATGCTGGCGACCGACCTCGACTTCAACCACATGGCGAAGTGGACGCCGCTCGAGCTTTGGCCCGCCCGCTGACCACCAAATAGGAGGACCGATCCGATGCAGGACCTGCGCATAGCCGCGGTGCAGATGAACAGCCGCGTCGCCGAACACGAACGCAACCTCGCAACCATTCAGCGCTTCGCGGAAGAAGCCGCGGCGCAAAACGTCGACATCGCCTGCTTTCCCGAGCTGTGCGTGTGCGGGTACAACGCCGGCGACACTTCGGTCCCGGAGCCCGAGCCGCTTCATGGGGAATCCCTGCGCAGGCTCGAGGAGATCTCCCGCCACTGCGGAATCACCCTGCTTGCCGGTATCCTCGAACGGGACGCCAGCGGCATCGTCTACAACACCCAGGTCGTCTGCGGGCCGGACGGATACGCCGGCCACTACCGCAAGACGCACGTCCCCGATCTCGAGATCGGCACCTGGCGCCACGGCGACGCCCTTCCGGTGTTCGACCATCCCAGGGCCCGCTACGGCATCGAGATCTGCTATGATTCCCACTTCCCCGAGCTGAGCACCCTGCTCGCCGGGAAGGGGGCCGAGGTGATCTTCCTGCCCCATGCCTCGCCGCTGGAGACCCCTGCGCAAAAGCGGGCCCGCTGGATGCGCTACGTCCCCGCCCGCGCTTACGACAACAACGTCTTCGTCGCCATCTGCAACCACGTCGGCGACAACGGGGCGGGCCGCACCTTTTCGGGGGTAACCTTCATCTGCGACCCCCTCGGAGCCGTCATCGCCGAGGTGCAAAGCGGCAGCGAAGAGGAGATGATCGTCGCCGACCTGAGTGCCTCGGCGCTGGGGGACAGCCGCAGGGACACGACCATGTTCTTCCGCCATTACCGCCGGCCCGAGATGTACCGGCGCTGGGAGAACGAGACCCGGCACGGCGGCGGGCCCGGGGAACCGCGCTGACCGACCCCCTGCGCGGTGACGGAGCGCTTGCGTCAAAATGCCGCCTGGGTGAGGCGTTCCGTCAGGTCGTCATCCACGGTACCTATCTCGAAAGAGCTCATCTCCCTTCCATCCAGCACCGCGGATATGCCGGGACTGTCAATAGTTGCCACCGGCTTGGCTGCGATGCCCGCTTCGTTGAGCAGCTCGTGGATCTTGTCGGCGCGAATACCGAACCCCGGGGCAGCCTGTGAAATGCGGGCAGGTGCTCCCCCCAACGTGAGGACCACGTTGGCGATGCCGGCGTTGTTGATCGCCAGAACCTTCCCCGATGCGTCGAAGATGGGGCTGCCGCTGGTGCCTCCCGACAGATCGAGGTTGTGCTGAACGACATACGTATCCCGCGGGCTGTAGCGTTCCCCCTGAAAGGGAGGACGCACGGCGCTGACCGTGCCGTCCTTGAACGTCGCGATGGGATACAGGTGATCGAGGTCGCCTCCCTGAAGCTCGCCGGGAAAACCGAGTGTCGCCACGCGGGTACCTACCCTCAACCTCAGAGCCTCGGAGACCGTAACCAAAGGAATCGTGCGCGGCATTGACCCCTCGAGAACCTGCACCCTACCTACATCGGGGGAGCTGAGATCGAGGGGATTCCACTGCGGGTGTGTACTGAACTCGTCGATAAAGAAATAGTTCCACCTGTATACGAGGGAGGGAGTGAGATTCTGCACGACCATCCAATAGGCCTGCAGGCCAGTACCGAATCTCTGATTGAAATCCTGGAATTGATCGTCCAGTCGGACAAGTGCGTCGATGATATGGCCGTTGGTAACCAAAGTTCCCCTGGTTACGGCGAAGCCGGTGCCGACAAAGGTGAAAATTACGTCATCCTGGGAAACGAACACGGCGTGAATCACCGCGTAAACCGAGCGCTGCATGGCATTGACGACCTGGCTCCAGTCCCCGATCCGGCGCTCCAGGGACAGGACCCGGTCTCGCAGTCTGTCGAATTCTGCGCGTGAAATATCCGTCTGTGCCAGCTTGGCCCTGATTTCATTCACTTCATCGGCATTGTCGGCAGTCACCGCGACCTGATCCAACCGGCCGAGCAGGGTCGATCGCTCCTCCTCCTGTTCGGCTTCGAGCTCGCCGATCCGCTCCTCAAGTTTTTCCACTCGTTCGGAAAGGGGGTCCTTGCCGCAGGAACCCAGAATCAATCCTATAAGAAAAAGAGAGAACAAACGCATAGTTCAGCTCCTTTCTGTCTGTTCATTTCGACGTCGACAGCCGTTGAGCCCAACCCCAATCCTTGCCCAGGGCCGGGGGAAACTCAATCATCATCAGGACGGGAACAATAGCCTCCCTTCATTCGTTTGAAAGGTGAGTGGACTCGGCAACGGCAGCAGGTCCGAAAGGGAGGTTGTCTCATGGCTGATCGATACGCGAAGGACGCCCGGACAACGGATGTGCTGCCGGCGAGCTCAAGACAATCCTGGACCGCGACTGGTTCCCGATCGGCCCGGTTGCCTGGAAGGCCCGCGTCATTTTACAGGGGGATGTCAGGTCTTTCCGGCACGGTTTCCTCTCGGGCCCGGGCTCCCCCGCGGTATGTAGTTCCCTGGCCTTCCTCAACCTCGAAACCACGGAGCTACATCATGAAAGGACCATTCGCACTTCCATGCCTGATGCTTGCGTTTCTTGCAGTCGCCTGCGGCAAGGACTCAATGCCGACCCAACCGACGCAACCGGATCCAATGCCTCCTGCCGGCAAGGCAGTGGCAACGGCTTCGGACTCCGCGCGTTTTTTAGCATCCTCCGCTTTAAATACGGCGTCCTCCGGTACCGACACTGGTTCCGCCGCAGAACCAAGGGCCCACGGGTCCAACCATCCCCCGACCTTCAACAGTTCCCTGGAAGGGCATGGCCTGACCCTTCTGCTCCCGAGGGGTCCAGGGGATCAGCTGGAGTTTTCGGGAGAGCCGGCGACGGACCCGGACGGAGACGACATCTCCTACCGGTTCGGGTTCGCGGTTCCCGGTCTTTCGGGAATTCAAACCCCTGCGGAAGCCCTGTTCAGGATCACGCGGGAAGGCAACAGCTTTGTATTCCAGCCGGACGGAGATATAACCCCCGCCCGGTTCACCTCGGTTTACGGGGAGGTCGCCACCATCCCAACCTTGCTGTCGGCAATCTACGCAAGCGATGGAACCGATGAGAGCAATCCGGAGGTCTTCAACGTACACCTGGTTTACGATGGCTCGGCCCAGTTCTCGGCACCGGCGGAATACAAGGAAGACCAGCGCTGGGAGATCCCTGCTCCCATAGAGATGTACGAAGGGACAACAATGCCGGAGAGCGAGGAACTGCCCACCTGGACGGCGGTTACCGCAGAGCCTCGACAGTGGAGGTTGGAGAACTGGTCGCCGCCCTCCATCCGCTGTGAGATCGCCACCGTCTACGACCCATACACCCTTCCGGACGGCGGTTTCGACAATGCACTGGTTTCTCTGGATTCGGAAGAGAGGGCGACATCGGGAACGGTGACGCTGACGTTCAAGACGGTCCCCGACTATGAAATGCCCCACGACGGCAACGAGGACAACGAGTACCAAATCCGCGTCGTGAACACCCACAACATCCATCGCCTGGGAGGCGAAGGAAGTCCGACAGGGTGCAGTGGATCGGTTATCGACCTGACCATCCGGGTAAAGGACGTGGGGGTCCCGGCTCCACCTGAAGAAATAGAAGCTGGATTTCAGGACTCCGACGACTCGAAGATAGACGTCAACTGGACCGCATCCGTCGGTTTCAGCGAAAACGGGAGCCTGGTGGAATTCCCGGCAGGCTTCGAGGTTACCGGTTACGACTACCGCTACCGCCCGGACGGAGCAGACTCCTGGACCGAGGTGACGGACACCGATCTGACGGAGACGCCGGTCACCATGGAGGATCTGACCGAAGATGCCTACGAGATTCAGGTGCGTGCCAGAAACAGCGAAGGCAGCGGAGCCTGGTCATCCACGGTACAAACCGAACGGGTTGAACGCACCGTTTCCTTCGGGGCATCGCAGTACACCACCATGGAGGGGGATCCCTCCGGGATCGAGATTGCGGTGTATCTGGATCCCCGGGCAGGTGCTTTGCCGATCACGGTTCCCATTACTGTGGAAGAGAAAGATGGGGCGGGTCCTGACGACTACTCAGGTGTGCCGTCAAGTATCACCTTCGCACCGGATGATAGCATGCAGACCTTCACCTTGATGGCCATGGAGGACAGCGACCAGGACGAAGGTGCCGAAGAGGTCCAGTTGAACTTTGGTGATCTCCCGGCGAACGTTTCTTCGGGGACGCCTGCCAGCGCCGAGGTGGTCCTGGAGCAATCGACAACACCAGCGATCCAGGGGCTCCAGATAACTTCCACTCCCGACAGAGGCACCACCTATGGCCGGGATGAAACTATAGAAGTAGAGGTGTCATTCGACACTCCGGTTACGCTAACGGGCACACCCTACCTGAGGCTCGAATTCTACTGCAATGTATTTAAGAGGGCGGGCTACAAGAACGGATCGGGCACCGACAGGCTAATCTTTGAATACCGCATTACCAGAAACGATCGGGACAGAAACGGCATATCGGCTCCCCAGGGTTCCATACACCTGAACGGGGGAACCATCACGGCCCTTTTCGGCGGCGCCGAAGCCGTTCTCGAGTACGACGGCCTGCCGGACGATCCGAATCACAAGGTGAACGGATGCCTCCGCGATGAGTGAGGCTGGACAGGGAGGAAGGCACAGGGATGCAGCAGGAATTCATGGGCAGGGCCATAGAGCTCTCGCGAATTCACATGAGGGCCGGGGAAGGCGGACCGTTCGGCGCGGTCATCGTCAAGGGCGGTGCAATCGTTTCAGAGGGATACAACGACGTAATCACCGGCAACGACCCCACCGCCCACGCGGAGATCATGGCCATCAGAAGGGCGGCCTCGAGGCTCGGCGACTTCCACCTCGAGGGATGCGAAATCTACACCAGCTGCGAACCCTGCCCCATGTGCCTCGCCGCCATTTACTGGGCGAGGATCGAGAAGATCTATTTCGGGAATACCGCTGAGGCCGCCAGGGAGCTGGGCTTCGACGACGAGCTCATATACCAGAGAACTGCAACTGCCGGGGGCGGAGCGCCGAATCCCCTCCCGGCAGTTGCTTCCCGAGCAGGCGTCAGCGGTTTTCCGGGAATGGCAGGAGATGGAAGGTCACATCTCGTATTAGGGGAACTCGAGCCTGGATACGCTCCCGGAACGGTCCGCTCCGGCTGAAAGCGGATTGTAGTGGCGCAACTCCCTGAAGATGCGCCGGATGCTTCGCCGATGAACTCTGCTGGCCTGCGCACGCAATTTCGCGTGAATTCGGCGCCCGCGTTTGTACGCTTTTTACCCGCCCAGATCCCTAACTCACCGCAAACCGGATCGCGAACAGCACCGCCACCGTAACCACCGCCAGGTTCAGGTCACGGCGGCGTCCGACCAGCAGCTTGATGACCGCGTAGGAGATGAACCCGAGGCCGATCCCGGTGGCGATCGAATAGGTGAACGGCATCGCGATCGCGGTCACTATGGCGGGCACGGCCTCGGTCAGGTCGTCCCATTCCACGTGGCGCAGGGCCCGCGCCATGACGCACCCGACGAAAATGATCGCCGGGGCGGTAGCGTATCCCGGGATCGCGGTCGCTACCGGGGCGAACAACAGCGCAACCAGGAACAGACCCGCCACTACCAGGGCGGTGAGCCCGGTCCGGCCTCCCGCCCGCACCCCCGCGGCGCTCTCGATATAGGACGTCGTGGTCGAGGTACCGAGCAAAGCACCCACCATGGTGGCGGAGCTGTCGGCCACGAGGGCCCGGCGCAGCCCGGGAACCCGCCCGGCGCTGTCGGTCAGTCCCGCCTCGTTGAGCACGGCGACCAGGGTGCCGCTGGTGTCGAAAAGGTCCACCATCAGGAAGGCGAACACGATCGCAAGCAGGCCCAGCTCCAACGCCCCGGCGATGTCCAGCTGCAGCGCTAAGGGTGCCAGGGAAGGGGGTGCTGCGGCCACGGATCCGGGCGCCGGCGACAGCCCCCCGAGCCAACCCGCCGCCGCTGCCGTTAGAATGCAGATCACGACCGCGCCGGGAATCTTCCGGTGCTCGAGCGCGACGATGCCCATGAATCCGAGGGCGGCCAGCGCCACCGTCCACTGAGCCAGGTTGCCCAGGCCGACCAGCGTGGCTTCGTTGGCCACCACAACCCCGGCGTTGCGGAGCCCGATGATGACGAGGAAGAACCCGATCCCCGCGGCGATGGCCATCTTCTGCGAGCGCGGAATGCTGTTGACGACCCACTCGCGCACCGGGAGCACGGACAGGACGAGCATCAGGACCCCGGAACAGAACACCGCTCCGAGCGCGGCCTGCCAGGACAGGCCCAGGGTGCCCACCGCGACCGCGGCGAAGTAGGCGTTCAGCCCCATCCCCGGGGCCAGCGCGATCGGGTAGTTGGCGTACAGGCCCATGACCGCGGACCCGAAGGCCGCGGCGAGACAGGTCGCCACCAGCACGGCCCCGGTGTCCATCCCCGTTCCGGCCAACACCAGCGGGTTCACGAAGATGATGTAGCACATGGTCAGGAACGTGGTGCATCCGGCCAGCACCTCGGTCCGCACGTTCGTGTTCCGCTCTTCCAACCGGAAGTAGCTCATCGGGGCTTCCTTCGCTCCTTTCAGCCTCGGGACTTACAACTCTCTCACCCGCTCCACTCCCAGCCCCTCAAGCCGCGACGCCATCTTATCGTCCCGGTTCGACCACATGTCGCTGGCGCCGATGTACAGGCACTCCGTCCCCCAGATATCGCGCATGGCTTCCATCACGCGGGGATGCTCGATCAGCCTTGCAAAGGCATTGTCGGCCTGGACGAAGGGGCTGAGCATGCGGGTGCCGTTCTCCGCGAAATAGTTGTAAGCAGGTGCCTCGGCAATGACCCGGTCGTGCGCCTCCTGGAGATCCTTTACCTCCCTTTCAGTCAGGCAGCTCCTCAACGCGATGAACCCGAACGTCCTGAACTGCCCGACTTCCAGATCGGATAGCATTGGATATTTCTCCTTCCTGCAACAACCATTGACCGGACCCCCGGAAGACCACCACGACTTGGTGGCCGACTGCGAGGTGCTCATCCCATGGCAGGTGCGGCTCACGCCTTCCCCGCATCTCCATTCGATTGCTTCGAAGGACAGGATTGCGCCTTCTTCAGTACGAACCGGTCCGGCTGCAATTTTACTTTACTTGATTGGGAGGATTCGAAATGAAACTCGGCGTCATGTCCGACAGCCACGACAACGTCCCGAATATCGAACGGGCTGTCGCGCTCTTCAACGAAACCGGGGTGGATCTGGTGGTCCATGCCGGCGATTTCATCGCTCCCTTCGCCATCGACCCGTTGGCGGATCTGAGCTGCCGGGTCGTCGGCGTATTCGGGAACAACGACGGCGAACGAGTCGGGCTGTCGAAGCGGTTCGAAGCCGTCGGAGAGATCCATCCCAACCTGGCGAGCGTCTCGATCGGCGACAGAAACATCGCCGTCATGCATTACCCGGAGCTCGCCATCCCGATAGCGGAAAGCGGCGGATACGACCTCGTCGTTTACGGACACACCCACGAGATCGACATCCGCAAGGGCAAATCTCTTTTGCTGAACCCGGGGGAAACAGGGGGTTGGACCACAGGGAAACCGACGGTTTCCATCGTGGATCTGGAAACGCTTGAAGCGACAATCCACGACCTGCAGGGCGAGCGATGACCCGACGAATCGAATGGCGCTACCCCCGCCCCGGCGAGCTGCCCGAGCTGCTCCACGGCCGCTCCGGCAAGCTGCGGGCGCCGACGATCCGCAACGGCCGCCGGATGCTGGTCGGTAGAACGAAGAGCTGATGGCCGCCCTGTAGCTCTACAGGGCCAGCACCTCTTCCCAGAAGCGGCGCTCCACTGGCACTCCGAGGTCCAGGGCCTCGCGCCGCCGCTCGGCGCTGCGCTGCCCCGGGTAAACGACGCGCTCTCCGGGCAGGGATCCGGCCGAAACCAGGTCGGCCAGGGACTCCTGCACCGCCTGCCGGACCCGTCCCGGGTCGCCGACCCGTGCCAGATCGATGGCAAGAAACAACTGCGACACCCCCTCTTCCCTCGACTCCCGCGAGATTTCCGCGGTTGTCCGCCCTCCCGAGACCAGCGCCGCCACCAGGTCCAGGCAGAGGGCCAGGCCGCTTCCCTTCCAGAGGCCGATCGGCAGGGGGCGCTCCAGGGCCGCCGCATCCGTGGTCAGCCGGCCCTCGGCGTCGTACCCGCCCGGAACCGGCAGGGGCTCGCCGCTGCGCTCGTGGATCTGCACACGCCCGCCGGAGAACTGGCTCACCGCCATGTCGAGGAGCACGGTGTCGCCGCCGGGCGCCGGAACCGCCATCACCAGGGGGTTGTTCCCGAGGCGCTTTTCGGCGGAGCCGTGAGGCGGCATCAGACGCGTCGTGTTCGTCCAGCAGATGCCGATGCAACCGGCCGCCGCCGCCCGCAGGCCGTAGGTGCCGGCCCGCATCCAGTGGCCGGTGTTGCGCAGGGCGACGGCCCCGACCGTGTGCTCGCGGGCAAGCTCGACCGCCCGGTCCATGCAGGCCAGAGCGTTGAGAATGCCGGGGCCGCGGTGCCCTTCCCACTGCTCCAGCGCTCCCAGGGCGGCAACTGGTTCAGCCCGGACCGACGGGTCGATCAGCCCCTCGCGCACGTCGCGGACGAACCCGGGGAAGCGGTTGATCCCGTGGGAGATCACCCCGTCGCAGGTGTTGTCGGCGAACACCCGGGCCAGGGTCTCCGCGTCCGCCTCGCCGAACCCGGAGACCGAAAGGGCCCGGAGGAATTCTTCGCGCATCCGCTCGCAGGGAACCCGAAAGGTCATGTGATATTGCTTCCGTCTGGAGTTTGCCCTCTCACCTCACCGCAGGAGGGTCATCTTGCGCACGACTGCCCGGTCTCCAGCGGTGAGGCGGTAGAAGTAGACGCCGGCGGCCACCGGGCGTCCCTGCTGGTCGCGTCCCTCCCAGAAGGCCTGGTGTATCCCGGGGTTCAGGGTGCGGCCCGGTATGAGCGTCTTCACCACCTGGCCGGCGAGACTGTAGATGACCAGGGAGACCTCGTCACTATCGGGCACCTGGAAGTAGATCGTGGTGCGGGGGTTGAAGGGGTTGGGCGCGGCCAGGGCGGCCAGTTCTTTCCCGGTCGCGGCCATCTGCTCGGCCAGGGCCTTGGCCGCCGCCGAGCGGGTGCTGCCGGTGGCCCGCGAGGACCAGCCGCTGGTGCCCTCGGCGTTGCTTGCCCGCACCTGCACGGTGTAGCCGGTGTTGGCCGACAGCCCGGTCAGGAGTTTGCTGGTGGCCGAGCCGGTCGCCGAACTGGAGGACCAGATGCTGTAGCTGTCGCAGAACGGAACCTCGACGGTCTTGCAGTACTGGATGCCGTAGCCGCTAAGCGCCGGCCCGCTGTTGGACGGGGCCGTCCAGCGCACCGACAGGCGCTCGTGGCCCCGGTAGGACGGCGCGCTCACACTCACCCCGGAGGGCGCACCCGGCGGCTCGGACTGGTCGGTCACCGTCACCGTCACCGCGCGCGTCGAGGATTTGTTCGGCGAGCCGTTGTCCGTCGCCTTCACCGTCACGTTGTAGACATTGTTGCGACCCGAATCGTCGGGACTCTCGTAGTCCGGGGCGCTGCCGAAACTCAGGGACAACACCCCGTACAACACCGTCTTGGAGAAATCCCCCGCATCCGTGCCTGTCAGCGACCAGCTGATGCTGTGGCCCTCCGCATCGGTGGCTGTGTAGGAACCCACCGAGCGGCTGTTCTCCGCCACCGACTTCGATGTCGGACCCGACGTGAACGACGGCGCCGTGTTCGGAGGTGTGTTGGTGCGGCCGCTGCCGCTGGAGGACCAGGCGCTGCTGCCCTCCGCATTCCTGGCCAGCACCTGCACCTTATACTCGGTATCGGAGGACAGCCCCGATATCGTCGTCGAGGTCCCCGTGCCCGTGAACGAATGCGCGCTCCACCTGGAAGCGCCTGACTTCCGATACTGCACGTCGTAGTCGCTGAGGCCGGGACGCCCGCTGGTGCTGGGCGCCGACCAGCTCACCGACAACCGCTCGTGGCCGTTGCTGGAGGCCGCCGACACCGACGGGGCCGAAGGGGTCGGCGGCGGCTCGTTCACATCGGTCACCGTCACCGTCACCGCGCGCGTCGAGGATTTGTTCGGCGAGCCGTTGTCCGTCGCCTTCACCGTCACGTGGTAGGTGTTGACCCAGGTCGCGTCCGTCGGACTCTCGTAGTCGGGCGCCGGAGAAAAACGCAAGGCGCCGCCGCCCGTGATCTGGAAGCGGTTCCCATCGGTGCCTTCCCGTGACCAGGTCACGCTGTCGCCCTCCGGGTCCGTGGCCGTGTACGTGGCCACCGACGTGCTGTTCTCGGGCACCGACTTCGACGTCGGACCCGACGTGAACGACGGCGCCGTGTTCGGACGCGTGCGGCCGCGGCCGCTGGAGGACCAGGAACTGCTGCCCTCCGCATTCCTGGCCAGCACCTGCACCTGATACTCGGTATCGGTAGACAGCCCCGATATCGTCGTCGAGGTCCCCGTGCCCGTGAACGAATGCGCGCTCCACCTGGAAGCGCCTGACTTCCGATACTGCACGTCGTAGTCGCTGAGGCCGGGACGCCCGCTGGTGCTGGGCGCCGACCAGCTCACCGACAACCGCTCGTGGCCGTTGCTGGAGGCCGCCGACACCGACGGGGCCGAAGGGGTCGGCGGCGGCTCGTTGACGTCGGTCACCGTCACCGTCACCGCCCGCGTCGAGGATTTCTTGGACGAGCCGTTGTCCTCCGCCTTCACCGTCACGTGGTAGACGTTGTTGCGACCCGAATCGTCGGGACTCTCGTAGTCCGGGTCGCTGCCGAAACTCAGGGACAACACCCCGTACAACACCGTCTTGGAGAAATCCCCCGAATCGGTGCCCTCCAGCAACCAGCTGATGCTGTGGCCCTCCGCATCGGTGGCTGTGTAGGAACCCACCGAGCGGCTGTTCTCCGCCACCGACTTCGACGTCGGACCCGACGTGAACGACGGCGCCGTGTTCGGACGCGTGCGGCCGCGGCCGCTGGAGGACCAGGAACTGCTGCCCTCCGCATTCCTGGCCAGCACCTGCACCTGATACTCGGTATCGGTAGACAGCCCCGATATCGTCGTCGAGGTCCCCGTGCCCGTGAACGAATGCGCGCTCCACCTGGAAGCGCCTGACTTCCGATACTGCACGTCGTAGTCGCTGAGGCCGGGACGCCCGCTGATGCTGGGCGCCGACCAGCTCACCGACAGGCGCTCGTGGCCGTTGCTCGAGGCCGCCGACACCGACGGGGCCGAAGGGGTCGGCGGCGGCTCGTTGACGTCGGTCACCGTCACCGTCACCGCGCGCGTCGCCGATTTATTGGGCGAGCCGTTGTCCGTCGCCGTCACCGTCACCTGGTAGGTGTTGACCCAGGTCGCGTCCGTCGGACCCTCGTAGTCGGGCGCCGGAGAAAAACGCAGGACACCCCCGCTTTCCGTGATCTGGAAGCGGTTCCCGTCCGTGCCTGCCCGGGACCAGGTCACGCTGTCGCCCTCCGGGTCCGTGGCCGTGTACGTGGCCACCGACGCGCTGTTCTCGGGCACCGACTTCGTGACCGGACCCGTTATCACCGGCGGCTCGTTCACGTCCGTCACCGTCACCCGCACCGTCACCGTGGTGTCCGCCGTCGCGTCCGGGCGGCCGTCGCTGAGCGACACCGTCACCCGGTAGCTGCTCTTGGCCTCGTAGTCGGGGGCAGTGTGGAATTCGAGCGTCCGCGTCGGGCCCGAGCCCGACAGGCGGAAAGAACCGCCATCGGGACCGCCCTTGGACCACGTAAGCACGTCCTCGTCCGCGTCGGTGCCCGTATAGGTGGCCACCGACCCGGTGCCGTTCTCGGCGAACGTGGTATCGCTCGGACCCTCAAGCACCGGCGCCCGGTTGGGTTGGCGAGGGGTCGCCGTGGCGTCGGCGGCCGGCCCGTCCCCGGCCTCGTTCACCGCCCGCACCTGGAAAGCGTACGGGGTGTCGTTGCGCAGGCCCGGCACCGTGGCCCGGGTCGCCGTGCCCACCCCGGTCCAGGTGTCCTCGTCGGGCCAACGGGCCGAGCTGCGGCGGTGCCGATGTTCGTATCCGGTGATCTCCGAGCCGCCGTTCGAAGACGGCGCGGACCAACGCAGCGACACCTGTCCGTTGCCGGGCGTCGCCTCAAAGTCCCGCGGCGTCGACGGTTCCTTGATTACCGGGGCCGTCTCGGTAGCCGCCTTCTTGTCCGGCCCGTGCGCGTCGTCGTAGGCCGCCCGCGCCCACAACACCAGCCCGAAGTCCGTCGACTTGACCGTGTACGGCCCGGAGGTGGCGCCCTGCGAAGCCCCGGTGGGCCCCTCGTCGGGAGCCGGGGGGCCTCCCGAACCGGAGGGGCCCGGGGGCAGCGGCTGCCAGGTCCAGCCCACATCGGTCACCCCCTGGTCCGGGTCGGTGAGCACCGCGACCAGGGTCTGGCCCACCTTGGGTTTCGTCGTGGTCAAACTCACCGAGCCGGCCTCGTCGACATTGGCCACGCTCACCGTCACCTCCAGCAGCGTAGAATCGGGCAACGCCGGCGACGGGGGGGCGTCCTTGACCTTCACCGTCACCTGGTAGGGCGAACTCCGGGCCTCGTAGTCGGGCGCGGTTCTGAAGATCAGCTGCCGGCTCGCCGAGGTCGCGCCCGGGCCCAGCCCGAAGGCGCCCGCATCGTCCCCCACCAGCGACCACGCGATGGGGTGGCCGTCCGGGTCGGTGCCCGTATAGGTGGCCACCGACCCGGTGCCGTTCTCGGCGAACGTGGTATCGCTCGGACCCTCAAGCACCGGCGCCCGGTTGGGTTGGCGAGGGGTCGCCGTGTCGTCGGCGGCCGGGCCGTCCCCGGCCTCGTTGACCGCCCGCACCTGGAAAGCGTACGGGGTGTCGTTGCTCAGGTCCGGCACCGTTGCCCGGGCCGCCGTGCCCACCTCGGTCCAGGTGTCCTCGTCGGGCCAACGGGCCGAGCTGCGGCGGTGCCGATGTTCGTATCGGCGGATCGCCGAGCCGCCGTTCGAAGACGGCGCGGACCAACGCAGCGACACCTGTCCGTTGCCGGCCGCCGCCTCAAAGTCCCGCGGCGCCGTCGGCACCCCCACCACCAGGTCGGACTCGGCGCTGGCCGCCCGCTTGCCCGGCCCGTGCGCGTCCGAATAGTCCGCCCGCGCCCGCAAGCGCTTGCCGATCAGCAGACGGCTCGGCCGGATGGTCTTCGACGTCCCGACCGGCTCATCCACCGCCCCCGAAGCCCCGCCCGGCGGCGCCGGCGTGCGGGCGTACCAGGTCCACCCGGTAACCTGCTCGCCCCCGTCCGGGTCGCTCAGCGACGCCGTCAGGTCCTCGTCCACCCGGGGCGCCGTCGGCGACAGCGTCACCGTACCCTCCTCGTCGACGTTGGTCACCCGCACCACCACCTCCAGCCGCAAAACAGGCGCACCCGACTCCCTGGCCTCCACCCTCACCCGGTAGACGTTGTCGGTGTCCGCATCGACCGGTTCCTCGAAGTCGGGTGCCGTGCCGAAACCCAAAACACCGGCCGACGACAGGGTAAAGTCCCCCGCGTCGACGCCGGACCGCGTCCAGTTTCGGCCGGCAACCGACGGGTAGGAAACCGCCGCGCCGGTGCCCTTCTCCTCAAACCAGACCCCCGTGGCCCGGTCCGACGCCACCCCCTCGCCCACCCCGTTGAGCGCCCGCACCTCGAACGTGTACGCGCCGGGGCTCAGCCCCCTCAGCACATGCGAGGTCGTGGTCGCATCGCTGCCGGATACCGCCCGCCAGTCGACGGCCCAAGTAGCGCCCCCGTCCGTGCTCTGGCGATACTGATACCCCCTCAGCGCCGAGCCGTTGTCGGCCGCCCTCTCCCAGCTCAGGCGCATCTGCCGGTCGCCGTCGCCGGGCGCCGCCCCCAGGTTCCCGGGTGCCGATGGGACCACCGCAGGGGTCACCGCCGTCGTCGCCTCCGAGGGCGCCCCTTGCCCGGCCGCGTTGAGCGCCCGCACCCGGAACGTGTAGCTCCGGCCGTTGGTCCGATTCGGCACGGTATGACCGCGGGTGCTCGCCCCGCTGCCCGACATCGTCCGCCAAGACGCCCAGGTCGTGTCCGGGCCGACGACCGTGCCTGACCGGTACTGCCACCCCGTAAGGTGGGCGTGATCCGGTCCCGTCCAGGCCAACCGCACCTGCCGGTCGCCCCGCGCCGCCGTCACACCGGTCGCCGGACCCGGCTGCGGCTGCACCCCCGTCTCCCCCGGCAGCGGCCCCGACCAGCCACCGGTCTCTTGCCCCCGGCGCGCCCGCACCCGATACCGATACACCCGGTCCGGGTCCAGGGCGGGGTGGACGTGCGCCCGACGGGCGCCCTCGACCGTGCCCGCCCCGTTGTCCAGCAGGCTCGTCCACGACTCCGGCCAGGTCCCTCCTGACACCGGTTTGCTCTGCCAGTGCACGTCGTAGCCGCTGACCGCCGGACTCGCCGACACCGGGCGCCACGACACCCGCGCCTGCGCCCAGCCCGAAACCGCCGACCCGCCCTCCGGACCCGGCAGGTCCTGGGGCGGCGGCGGCGGGGCCGCCGTCACCGGCCCGGTGGGCTCGCTCTGCGCGCTCTTGTTCGGACCGTGACCGTCCCGGTAGCTCACCCGCGCCCGCAGCAGGTGACCGACATCCGCCGCCGTGGGCGTGTAGTTCTTCAGCTCCGGCAAGCTGGACACCGCGCCCGAAGCCCCACCCTGCGACGGGATGAGCTGCCACCGCCCGTTGCCGTCCCGACGCTCAAACACCCACCCGTCGCGGTCCCCATCGTCGGGATTCCCCTCCTCGTGCCGCGCACTCACATCCCCATCCGGGTCGGTCAGGGCCGCGGTAAACGCCAGACCCTCCTGAGGACTCGAGGGCAGGATCACCGTGCCCGGCTCGTCGACGTTGGTCAGACTCACCCTGACCGGAAACGGGGGCGACGACAGCGACCCGTCGCCGGCCGTCACCGTCACCTCGTAGACGGTGTCGACGTTCGCGTCCCCCGGAGACTCGAAATCCGGCGGCGGCGCCCGGAAACGCAGCCGACCCGACGCATCCAGCCGCATCGTGTCCGCATCGGCGCCGCCCAGCAACCACGTGATGGGAGTGCCTTCCGGGGCGGTGGCCGTATAGGTCGCCACCACGCCGGCGCCCTTCTCGGCAAACGTGGTGTCGCTGACTCCCGACACCACCGGCGCCTCGGGCGGCGGCGGCGGCCGGGCCGTCACCGGCCCGGTGGGCTCGCTCTGCGCGTTCTTGTTCGGACCGTGACCGTCCCGGTAGCTCACCCGCGCCCGCAGCAGGTGACCGACATCGGCCGCCGTCGGCGTGTAGCTCTTCAGCTCCGGCAAGGTCGACACCGCCCCCGAAGCCCCACCCGGGGCCGCGATGAGCTGCCACGACTCGCCCGCGGCCGGCCGCCGACGCTCGAACACCCACCCGTCGCGGTTCCCGTCGTCGGGATTCCCCTCCTCGTGCTCCGCACTCACGTCCCCGTCCGGGTCGGTCAGGGCCGCCGTAAACGCCAGACCCTCCTGAGGACTCGCAGGCAGGATCACCCTGCCCGGCTCGTCGACGTTGGTCAGACGCACCCTGACCGGAAACGGGGGCGACGACAGCGACCCGTCGCCGGCCGTCACCGTCACCTCATAGACGGTGTCGACGTTCGCGTCCCCCGGATCCTCGAAATCCGGCGGCGGCGCCCGGAAACGCAGCCGACCCGACGCATCCAGCCGCATCGTGTCCGCATCGGCGCCGCCCAGCGTCCACGTGATGGGAGTGCCTTCCGGATCGGTGGCCGCATACGTGACCACCACCCCCGAGCCCTTCTCGGCAAACGTGGTGTCGCTGACTCCCGACACCACCGGCGCCTCGTTGACGTCGGTCACACGCACCCGCACCGACACCGTGGTGTCGGCCGCCGCGTCCGGGCGGCCGTCGCTGAGCGACACCGTCATCTCGTAGATCTTGTCGCCGTTCGCGTCCCCCGGAGACTCGAAATCCGGCGGCGGCGCCCGGAAAAAAAGCCGACCCGACGCATCCAGCCGCATCGTGTCCGCATCGGCGCCGCCCAGCGTCCAGATGAGCGCATCGTTGTCCGGATCGGTGCCCGCATACGTGGCCACCACGCCGGCGCCGTTCTCGGCAAACGATACCGCCGAAGGACCGCTCGTGATCTCCGGCGGACCGTTGGTCCCCGGAACCGCCGGCCGGACCCCGAGCGACGCATCCGGACTCGTCTCCACCATCGGCCAGGCCAGCACCACCCGGCCATTCGAGGCCACCCCCCGAACCCGGAACCGGTGATTCACCCCGTTGGTCAGGTCCGGCACCGTATACGAGGTCGTCGACGCCGTGCTGCCCGGGACCGGCTGCCACCCACTCCACCTGTCCTGACCCTCGCGCACCCGATACTGCCACCCCGCGATACGGGAATCGGACGGGTCCGCCCAGACCAGCTCCACCGCACCGTCCAACGCCTGGGCCAGCAAGCCGTTGGGCGGCCCTCCCACCGACTTCCCGAAGGGACCCTCCTGGGACCCGGCCAACGCCCGCACCCGGAAACGGTAGCTCACCCCGTTGGTCAGGTCCGTAACCGTATACGAGGTCGTCGACGCCGTGCTGCCCGGGATCGGCTGCCACGCTCCCCAATCCTCTCCGGCCTGCCGCTGCCGATACTGCCACCCGGTGATGCGGGCATTGTTCGCGTCGTCCCAACGCAACGTCATCGACGCGTGACCGGGTTCCGCATGCAGGTTACCCGGCGCTACCAAAGGCTTCGGAGGAGCCGACACCGTGAACGATTCGGCAACCAGACCCCCCGGACCGATCGCGCCTACCTGAAACCGGTAGGTCTCCTCCGCGTCCAGGCTGGACACCGTATGACTCGTCGTCGACGCCGTGCTGTTGGGCACGCTCTGCCAAACCCCCCAAGACCCGCTGCCCGCCTGCTGACGATACTGCCAGCCCCTGATAACTGGATCGTCCGGATCCGTCCAGCTCAACTCCACCGACCCGGCGGTCGGTCGCTGCCAACGAAGACCCAGAACCGAACCCGAAGTCGACTCCGAAATCGTCGCCCCGTCCGAAGCGACCAGACGCATCTTGATTTGGTAGGTCACGCCCGGGTCCAGGCCCGTGATTCGCAGCGTCGCCGCCTGACGGAAAGCGGCGGCTTGAGTCTCCGACGCGCCCCCGGCCAACCCCTCCACCGGGGCAAGGTCGGTTGCCGAAAAAGTCGATGCCAGGCTCGCCCCGGCAGGCAGAAGCCGAGAGAAATTGGCCAGGTCTACGAAATCGCTGGTATTCGTCGCGCCCTCCGCGTCGACGGTCACCAGCTGATACCGGAGGTTGCCCGACGAAACCTGCTGCGCATCATCCGGAAGGTCTGGACCGTCCACCGGGGGAGAAAACACCAGGTCGAATTGCGCCTTGCCGGCCCCGCTTCGGGCCTTCACCGACAGCGGCTGCGTAAAAACCGGCAAGGGGGTCAGCACCGCCTCGGCCGACCAACCCGCAGGTTGACGGACCCGAACCTGGAACCGGTACGGCTGCGTGATGTCGAGGCCGTCCACCGTCTGCGCAACCGAGACGCCCGTCGGATCCTCGTCCGACACCGTCGTCCAGGCAGTTTCCCAATCCGAGGTGCCCTCCTTCTTCCGGTAATTCCCAGCTGATGTTGGGGTCACTCGGGTCGGTCCAACTCAGCTTCGCCTCGTGGTGCCCGAAAGCATCGGACCCCTCGAGAACCCATCGCGCACGGAAATTCCCCGGCGCCGCCGGCAGGGATACCTGCGAAGCGGCCCCATCCCCTATCGCGTTGATCGCACGCACCTCGAAGGTGTACGCCTGGCCGTCGGTGAGCCTTTCGACCGTATACTCCTCGAGGTCGGCCGCGACCGTGTTGACGGGGATCGTAATTTCCGTCCAGTCCGGATCCCACGTGGTCCCCCCGTCCGTGCTCTGCCGGTAGTCATACCGCGTCAGCGCCGAGCCGTTGTCGGCGGGAGTCTCCCAGGACAGGGTCACTTCCCCGTTGCCGGGGGTCGCCTGCAGGTTGCCCGGCGCCGACGGCACATTCGCCACCACCAACTCTGGAGAGGAATACGGCGTTTCTTTCGTTTGCCCGGCGCCGACGGCACATTCGCCACCACCAACTCTGGAGAGGAATACGGCGTTTCTTTCGTTTGCTCTCCGTGGGCATCGGTGTAATGAACTTTAGCAACCAGTGCAAAGCCAATATCATCTGCCTCCGGAGTGTACTGCGAAGCAGTGGCACCCGTAATCTCATCTGTACTACCCACGTAGCGTTCGTCGCCTTGTTGGTATACGATGCCCTGGAACCATTGCCAACTGATCCCGGTAAAGTCCCCGTCAGGGTTATCGGGGTCTGTCAGGGTCGCGGTCAGAACCTCGTTCACTCGAGGCGGACCTTCAGGAGTCACGGTCACCCTGCCAGTTTCATTTATATTGGTCACCTCAACGGTGACGGGAAGCATATGACGAAAATCAGAACTGCTTGCCCCGCTCGCGCCCGAGGGTTCGGCCTTCACCGTCACTTCGTAGATATTGTCCCCTTCGGTATTGCCGCCTTTTGGTGTGTCCAACGGAGACTCATAGTTGGGAGGGTTTTTAAAATGCAACTCCTGAAACCCGCCCTCTGTTTCATCCAGTCGGAACTGCAACGCATCGAGACCTTCCAACGACCAATCATACGAGCCGCTTTTTTCAAACCTGTCCACATAGCTTTCCCAGTTCGAGGTATTCTGATGTATCTCGGGAAAAACCAAGGGGGGGACCTCAGTCCGACGAATAGCTCGTTGGGGCGTTGCCGTGCGGCTAACGGATGGGCCCTCAAGGCCCGCCAACTCATTTTGTCTGCCGCTGACGGCGGCCACTTCAAAGAAGTAGGGAGTGTCGATAGTCAGTCCGGTGACCGTATGGCTTACCACGGCATCGTCCTCGTCCGGGGCTGCCACCGTCGTTTCCCTTGTCCATGCCGTCGCCGAACTGGGACGATGGCGCACATTGTAGGAAGCAACGGTCGCACCGTTGGAAGATGGCTTGGTCCAACTGAGTTGCACCCGATCTTCGCCAATGGCGGCTTCGAGATCATTGGGAGCCAGCGGCGCAAAACGAACATCAAACTTCATAACGCCCCCGGATTCCCGCCGGATGTTTTCTATATGAATGCCGGTGAAAACATTCTGTCTTTTAGCTATAGGCTGCGGGAACCTCGTGGACGGTTTGGGGCTGGAGTCGTACCCGGCCGTTGAGGGATTGGTTTCCGGGGTGAAATCCCTTCGGTTCGAACTTTCGTCCAAAGTGCCGTCCCACAGGTCGGTGGCATCGCCCCGGTTGCCCCCGAACTGTTGCACCTCCGTTGTTTCATCTTCTACCCGATGGAAAAAGTCCAGGTGATCCCCGCCTGATTCCGTGTTTTTCCCCACGCCTGGACTGGTCGTCCAGAGCCCATCGGCACACTCCAGGTCAACCGTCTTCCACCTCTCCCACTCATTGTCGTCCAAACCCCACCCCGATCTTTCGTCGATATGCCAAATGGCTAAGCCACCGCTGCCATGGAATTTATCGTCGTAGTAATTGCTCACGGCGTTCTGGCGACTTGCCAGTAGGAAATACTCTTTCGTTGAACCGGGGATGGGAATCTTGTACGCGTTGGTCCTATCAGCGTGGATGTCGGGAAGGGTAACATCTTTCCTGGCCGTAGTGATGGTTTGGGGCTCCAACCAGCCGACCTTCAGGCGTGAGTATGCTGACAGAGGGTTGGGACCGTCGGATCCACCGCTCCTTACCCATCCGGTGTTGCCAAGGCCCATGGTTCCCCAACGACCGATGCCGGCACTGTGGGATACTAGATTATTTTCCATATGTTGGTGGCTGCGGTCGTACAGTTCATGCAGCCCCATGAGATGCCCGTACTCGTGCGCCAAAAAGCCCACCATGTCAGGGAACTCCTCCCGATCTCCCACCAAGACACGTGAAAGGTTGACACCATCGTACGTACCCATGCCACCAAGGACCGTTCCATTAAATCGACAGCCTCCAAAACCCAGGGGGCCTTCTGGATTGGGTATCATCACGGAGACCACATCGTACTCCGCAAAGTTGACTGTGAGATCGGCTGCGTCGAGAACTTCTTTGACGAAGGCTTCTACGGCAGCACGCCAAATGGTCACCTTTGTACAAGGATAGGCACGATGACCTGGTGACTCACAGGGCAATCGAGGCGAATGGGCAGAAGTACAATTTGTACCTATGCCATAAGCGGCAGCGTTTGCTTTCTTGCTCGAATACCAGGTCGTGGAGATAGTGCTGGTGCTCGGAGGGGTCAGGGTCAGAGTCTGATAGGACATCTTGTATAAAAAGTGTGGTAAACTGCCATCATCCTCGATGTCAAGCAAATCCGTAGCTGACTTGGTCAAATTACCATCGCGATCGCGAAACACGTCAGCAGTCAAGTCAGGGGGGGCAGAGCCGCCCGAAAATTTGCCGAATAAAATCAACTTCCTTACGGTGTCCCCGGTATACGAGGACGACTGACCGGAAGGGCCTTGAAGGCTACTGCCGTCTTCTGGTGGAACATATCCGCAGACGAAGTCCTGACTCCAAGCGGCCGAAACGCAGAAGCCAAGGAGAACAACCACTAGGAATTGCATTATTTCTTTTCCTCAAGTTTTGGAGAAGGTTGGTTACTCTTTGCGCAAGGATTTTTTCACCCGACCCCACGATGTAGTCTTGATGGAGGTCTCAATGGGGGGGATGTTGAATGTGGGATAGTACACCCAGTCAAAGACGAACCACTCGAGAGGGGAGAGCCACCGGCGACCTTTGACTACAAACACAACGTGCATCACCGCAAGGCCCCCTTCCGGGGTCAGTACTGCATAGACATGGCCTTCCCGGGGATAGTTCCTCCGGCTAAAAGAATCACGGTTTTTCTCAATCTCAAGGTATCCGGACCCCTCGTCGACCAAGCGGTTGAAATCTATTTCCCCGAGATCGGCGATTGCCATGGACGACCGTAATACAGAATTATAGAACCCAGTACCATCCGGCACTCCATCAATCACCAAGTCCCCATCTGTCGAACCATACTCCTTGAAGGTGCCCTCACTGAAGTCAAAGGCGCCGCCACCCGATGAGAGTGTGTCCCGTTTTCCCACTACGGGCGGAAGAACGGGCTCGACCAGAAGCAAGAATTTTTCCATCGCCTCTATATCGGACACCTCTTTGCCGGAGATAATCGCCGAAAATGCACGAAGGCCGTTTGATAACGGCTCCCAATAGTGTAAGTCCACCCAGGTCTGCGTAACCCTACTCATGCCAAATCCATTCAAAAAATGAACCGTCCATTCGGGGGTCAACGGAGAGGCGTTCCAATCAGAGGGATAGATATCAAAAAACGGCGTGAAATAAAAAACAACTTCCAAAGCCTGATTCCGATATACTGGATTTACCAATATAACCAGTTGATCCGGGTACATCCTAAGCTGGTGGTCTTGAAACATATCTTTCATTTGCCGGGAAATGCCAGGAATTCCTCTGGGATCGGGATACCCGCTGCGGAGATCACGGGCGAAAAGCCCACCTAGATCATTCGAGTCCCATCCTATGGAGGGCATTCTGAAATCAAACACGGGGACGTCCACGCCATCCAAGCGAAAAAAGAGAACCCCGTCCTCCGACAACCGCACCTTGTTCCCGGCAAAAAACAACCCCTTATCCGGGTCCCACTGTTCGTTCCAAACCACTCCAAACCCTGGCAACGGCGGCCAGTCATAGGGCGGCTCGTTGAAGACGAAATACTCAAACCCGTCAATGAACTCCGTGTGCGTGATTTCGAGAGTAAACTGTTTTGGATCTGGATGAGTCAGAGATCGGTCGGGTGTGTCTATTTCGTCCGGGGGGGACTTTCCAAGCAGAGTGTCCCCAGGCACCCTGAATGGGCTGAAGTAGGCTTCCCAGTACTCCGCTTCCTCCTCGCTCCAGTTCTCGCCGTCCGAGTCGTCCCAAAGGAAATACCACTGGTCATACATTTCATTTCGATACCCGTGGGAAAAGGTCCACCGGTTGCCGACTTCCAGGGGGACGAAATCGGTCACGTTGAACTCAATGGCCGTTCCCTCATCCTGGGCGACCACCGGGGCCGTATGGCCAGTCAGGAAAATCAGCAAGAGCGTTACCCATCTAATTCCAGCCATGAAATATTCCCTTTCAATTGACGTTTTTTTTGTCAAAAAGAGATGCACCGGTCATCGCCCATAGAAGACTAAAGTGGTAAATTAAAGGACATTTTTTATGAAATTTCAATTTCAATTGGTTAACTTGCGAGGATGCAACCTGCCTCCAAGTCACCGTCACCTCGTAGATCTTGTCGCCGTTCATGTCCCCCGGAGACTCGAAATCCGGCGGCGGCGCCCGGAAACTCAGCCGACCCGACGCATCGATTTCCATCGTGTCCGCATCGGCGCCGCCCAGCGTCCAGGTGAGCGCATCACTGTCCGGGTCGGTGCCCGTATAGGTGGCCACCACGCCGGCGCCGTTCTCGTCGAACGATACCACTGAAGGACCGCTCGTGATCTCCGGCGGACCGTTGGTCACCGGGACCGGCGGCGGGACCGCAAGCGACCCATCCGGACTCGTCTCCACCATCGGCCAGGTCAACACCACCCGGCCATTCGAGGTCACCCCCCGAACCCGGAACCGGTGATTCACCCCGTTGGTCAGGTCCGGCACCGTATACGAGGTCGTCGACGCCGTGCTGCCCGGGACCGGCTGCCACCCACTCCACCTGTCCTGACCCTCGCGCACCCGATACTGCCACCCCGCGATACGGGAATCGGACGGGTCGGCCCAGACCAGCTCCACCGAGCCGTTCAACGCCTGGGCCCGCAAGCCGTTGGGCGGCCCTCCCACCGACTTCCCGAAGGGACCCTGCTGGGACCCGGCCAACGCCCGAACCCGGAAACGGTAGCTCACCCCGTTGGTCAGGTCCGTAACCGTATACGAGGTCGTCGACGCCGTGCTGCCCGGGATCGGCTGCCACGCTCCCCAATCCTCTCCGGCCTGCCGCTGCTGATACTGCCACCCGGTGAGGCGGGCATTGTTCGCGTCGTCCCAACGCAACGTCATCGACGCGTGACCGGGTTCCGCATGCAGGTTACCCGGCGCTACCAAAGGCTTCGGAGGAGCCGACACCGTGAACGATTCGGCCAACGGACCCCCCGGCACCAGCGCCCGCACCTGGAACCGGTAGGTCTCCGTCTCGGTAAGGCTGGACACCGTATGACTCGTCGTCGACGCCGTGCTGTTGGGCACGCTCTGCCAGTCACCCCACGACCCGCTGCCGGCCTGCTGACGATACTGCCAGCCCGTGAGGCCCGGGTCGGTCCTTCGGTTCCAGCTCAGCACCACCGAACCGGCCGTGGACCACTGCACCCGAAGACCCAGCAGCGAACCCAACGTCGATTCCGATATCGTCGACTCGTCCGAATCGAGCAGGCGCACCTTGATTTGGTAGGTCACACCCGGGTCCAGACCCGTAATCAGGAGGGTAGCCACCACCTGAAAGGCGGCGGCTTGAGCCTCCGACGCGCCGCCAACCGACCCGGCCGGAGCGGAATAAGTCGCTACCGCCCCCGCAGGAAGTAGCTGAGGTAAAGTGCCCAGACCGACGAAACCGCTCGTCGTCTTCTGGCCATTCGCCTGGATGGTCACCAACTGATATCGGAGGTTGGCCGACGAAACCTGTTGCGAACCATCCGGCAGGTCCGGACCCCCCACCGGGGGGACAAACCCCAGATCGAATTGCGCCTTGCCGGCCACGCTTTGGGCCCGCACCGACAGCGGCTGCGTAAAAACCGGCAACGGGGACAGCCCCGCCTCCGCCGGCCAACCCGCAGGTTGACGGACCCGCACCTGGAACCGGTACGGCTGCGTGATGTCAAGGCCGTCCACCGTCTGCGTAACCGAGACGCCCGTCGGATCCTCGTCGGACACCGTGGCCCAGGCAGTTTCCCAATCCGAGGTGCCCTCCTTCTTCCGGTATTCCCAGCTGAGGCTGGGGTCAGCCGGATCGGTCCAACTCAGCTTCGCCTCGTGGTGCCCAAAAGCATCGGCCCCCTCGAGAACCCATCGCGCACGGAAATTCCCCGGCGCCGCCGGCAGCAACACCCGCGAGGCGGCCCCATCCCCTACGGCGTTGATCGCACGCACCTCGAAGGTGTACGCCTGACCGTGGGTAAGCCCCTCGACCGTATGCTCCTCGAGGTCGGCCGCGACCGTGCCGGGAGGAAGGGGAATCGCCTCCCAGTCCGGGTCCCAGGTGGTCCCCCCGTCCGTGCTGCGCCGATACTCCCACCCCGTCAGCGTCGAGCCGTTGTCGTCGGGAGTCTCCCAGGACAGGCTCACCTGTTCGTTCCCCGCCCGAGCCGTCAGGGACCGCGGGGCCGTCGGGGCCGTCGGGGCCCCGGGCGAGGTCGGGGTCGCATCCACAGATGTCGATTCATCCCCGTACCCTCGGGCATTGTACGCCCGCACCTGGAAACGATACGTCACCTCGTTGTCCAGGCCGTCCACCGTATGCTCCGTCGTCGTCGAAAGGCTGCCCCTCATGGGCTTCCAATCGCTCCACACCCCCTGGCTCGTGACCGGGAGTATCCGATACTGCCATCCTTCTATGCCCGGATTGCCCGCCGCCGCCCAGCTCAGCGTCACCGACCCGTCGCCGCCTTCGGCCGTCACCGTCGGAGCCGACGGCGTATCGTACAACGTCACCGTCGCCGTGGCCGGATCGCCGGCTTGCACCCCCGGCGGAAGCGGTGTTCCCAAACCCACCTGGACCGTCTCGTCGTCCACATCATCGTCAGATACAGCCGTGATCGTGAATCGAGCCGAAGCCTTACCCGACGCAAAGCTCAAACCGCCCACAGGAAGGTCCTGCCGGTAGTCGCCCGCCTCCGCCGAGCCGTTTGACACCGTCACCGGGATCGTCAGCGCCCGGTCGGTCGCCGGGGTCACTACCACGATGACCTCCACCTGCTGGGCCGCTTGCGTCGGATCCTCAGCCTGGCCCCGAACGTCTCCCGGCAACACCGGGTTGCCGCTTTCAATCAGTGAGTAGCTAGACGCGGAGAATGCCACCGTCATCAGGCTTACCGACGCCACATCCGACGAAGGCCCGCCCCCGGGGGTGGTGTTGACCGCCCGCACCTCAAATTGATGTCGAACCCCGTACGCCAACGGCGACACCAGCGCCTCCCGAGTACCCCGACCCGACACACCCGTCCAGTCTCCCCACTCCGTAGCGCTTTCCGGTTTCGTGCGGTATTCCCATCCGGTTATGCTCGGATCGGAGGGGGACGGGGACGGATCGTCCCAACGAAGCGTTGCCTGCCCATCCCCTGTTTCGGCAGTCAGATTCGTCGGGAGGAGCGTCGGCAAGGGCGCGTTGCGGATTTGGGTATGGGGCAAAACCTCCGACCCGCCTTCCATAATTCGGATCCCGCCCCAATGCTGAGCATTGTCCGAAGAATTGGGGCCTCGAAATACGACTTGATTGCCGGAAGTTCCTTCGGATGTCAGGGTGCCATACACGAAAATCTCGGATAGACTATTGTTCCCATCCTTGAATTGATGCCGATCACTTTGGGATGGAAAGGTAACCGTGGTCCCTGCCTGTATCGTAAGTTCGGCCCCAGGAAAGACCACCACGTCGCCGTACAGGCCAACCGAGCCGCTCCAGGTCTCGTCGCCGAGGATGGACCAGTGGTGATAGTCTGAATAGGGCAAGTTCCGGTGACGGACGGAAAACTGGGTGTCAATATTGCCGGGGCCGAGCCTCGCCACTTCGAAAAACTTCAATTCCCCCCAACCTTGCGCCGGTCCCCAATTCTCGGAGTTGGTGGCATTGAAAGGCCCAAACGGACTCTCGTTCCCCCCGCCTAGTCTGGCCAAAAAAGGACTTTCGACAACCGGGGTCCCCCATTGTATCTTCGCGCCCAACCAGCTCAGCGTACCGGAAAGTCCCATGTTATCGGTGGTGTTGTCTAGATCAGGATCGGGCAGGTATTGCAAGTCATACCGTTCCCAAAGGGAGTTACCGGTTGCCGGGGCCTCAGTACTCAATACCTTTCCCGTGTGGCTCATATATTCCCAGTCCCCACCCACAGCGCCTTGTACTTCTTCTTCTCCGGAACTACCTCCGGAACCACCGTGGTAGACTTGGATGTTTCCTCCAACAGGGTAGCTTGCGTGCGAACCAGCCCCCACGTAGACAACAGGATGGGTGTATTGGACAACCCCGTTGCGCGTGGGTCCAGGACTCAGCTTTACTTCGGTTTTCGGGTTGAACACAAAGTCAGTGGTTAGCGTCGGGTGGATTCCAAAACCCTGGTAGTAATTCAGCCAGGCAGAATGAAATTTGAACTCCACGCCGAGGATCGTTGCCGTGTCGGGATCGTTGGAACTGACCACCACATACACCCGCTGCCAGTCGCCCTCATGGTTATTCCACCAGTCATTGTAGGGATAGAAGTAAATGTACTGGATAACGGTAAGGGAGGGGTACGAACCTCCATACGACTCAATTGATCTCTCGTAGAAACGCACGTAAGCGGTGTTGGCAAAATTTTCGCCGTAATACTCCCCCTCTTGGTCAAAATACGCCTCGTTCCACCCTGATGCAGTCGTTCCTGGATAGTTGAAGTAGCCTAAATGTAACCAGCTATGAACTGGCACATGGGATAGTCCTTCAGGCGGGTTAGGTACGTCCCGCCCAACCGGAGCAAAACCGGAGCAAAACCGGATAAATACCTTCTGCATTGAGAAGTAAGAAAGGCAAACTTATTTTCCGAAAAATTCACATTTGGGCAGTTCGCGTCAGAATGCTCAAAAAACTCCAAAGACAAATATTCCCCATTTGAATTCCTATAAGCATCATGCGGGCCTGAATTGGTTGTCAGCCTATCCTCTAAATCTTTGCCATAGATCCAAATATTCGAAGCTGATCCAGCCCCTACGATTTCAACTGGTTCCGGCTTGATTACCCGAATAGGCTCCGTCGCGTCATATTCGGTGCTGGTCTCTTCGGTCAGGACCAAAATAGGGGAAAACATCTTGGCCAATCTCTCAGCGTCACTACTAGTCGCTTTCGCCCCATTCACCACGAGCATGATGAACAGGGCGATGGTTGCTATTTTAAACGTCATCGGGAGTTCTCCTTGTATCTTGGGTTCGGTAATGGACCAACCACTTCACTGAGGCAGGTCGGGGTGAGGCAGACCGATTTCTCCGGGGTCATGGAGACCGTACGAAAGCGAGGGTCGCCGCATCCCCTTCCCGAAATAGAGCCCGAACAGTTGCCTGGGCCAACCAAGCCCGCATCGTGCAAGGACGGGCCGCACTCGCAGGAGGTACTCATGGAGCAGGAAGCAACCTACGTAGGCATTGATGTAGCCAAGGCTCAAGTGGAGGTCGCCGTCCGTCCCACCGGCGACAGATGGGAGGTCTCCCGTGACGAGGCAGGGATCCGAAAACTGGTCTCCCGGCTGAAGACCCTGGATCCCGTCCTGGTCTTGCTGGAGGCTTCGGGGGGCCTGGAGGTGCCTCTGGTGGCGGCCCTGGCAGCGGACGCTCTGCCCGTGGTCGTCGTCAACCCCCGCCAGGTGCGGGACTTTGCCAGGGCCACCGGGAAGCTGGCCAAGACCGACGCGCTGGATGCGGCGGTTCTGGCTCACTTCGCCGAAGCCGTCCAACCTCCCGTGCGTCCTCTTCGAGACGCCGAAACCCAGGTCCTCAACTCCCTGGCGGCCCGCAGGCACCAGGTGATGACCATGCTGGTCTCGGAGAAGAACCGCCTCAGCTCCGCCGCCACCCTGGCCGTCCGTCCCCACATCGAGGCCCACATGGCATGGCTGGAGCGGGAGCTGGACGACTTGGACAAGAGTCTGCGGCAGACGCTCCGCCAGAGTCCCGTCTGGCGAGAGAAGGATAACCTGCTGCGTAGCGTCCCCGGCGTGGGAGAGCAGCTCTCCCTCACCCTGGTGGCCTATCTGCCGGAACTGGGCACCCTGGACCGGCGGCAGATCGCCGCCCTGGTAGGGGTGGCTCCCTTCAACCGGGACAGCGGCACCCTGCGGGGCAAACGCATCGTCTGGGGCGGACGCGCCCGGGTCCGCGCCGCCCTGTACATGGGCGCGTTGGTAGCCAGCCGCTTCAACCCCGTCATCCGCGACTTCTACCAGCGGCTGCTGGCCGCCGGTAAGCCCAAGAAGCTGGCTCTCACAGCCTGCATGCGTAAGCTGCTGGTTATCCTCAACTCCATGCTCAAGCATGGCTCGCCCTGGCGCGACCCGAGTCCCCAAATCGCCGGTCATTCCTCTTGAGTTTCAAGACAGTTGCTTTCGTTTGGCGACTAAAAATGCAGGATGGCCGAAGCCGACAAGCCTTGTTGTAAATTCGGAGCCAGCCCTAAAGAAAAGCGTGAGTTTTTCCTGTCCCCTGTTGGGGGATACCTATCCCCCAATTCCAAGGCCAAGGTTGCCCCAATAACAGGACCTGCAATGCCACCCAAGAGGACTAGAGTCCCACGCATCTTCCCAGCTTCTAAATGAGCTAAAGCTGCCACAGGAACTCCTACCCCCAACAGGGCACTGCCCGCAAAGTGGCCCGGGAAACCCAGGCCCTCTCCAGCCACGCTAACGCCAATTGCGGTTCCAACTACGTTGCCCCCCGCAAAACCCATGGCGAGCCCTGCAGCTGCGCCGATACCATCTCCTCCTGTTGGGAGGGGGAATAAGGTTAACGCTCCTACGAGCCCACAAACGGTACCCCCCAGCATACCGTACACAAGTTTTCTTCCGACCCCTGCTTCTCTTTTTTTTGAAACCACCGCACCCAATCGCCCCGTTATATAGGGTAAGTTCCGGTAGGCCCCGGTGATCTCCGCCACATCGGAGTCCGGTGGAAATCTCAACCGTAATCGATGCCCGTAAAAACCCGAGGATACACCCTTGCGATATATCCCCATCAGGCCATAAACGGCAGAAAGGGAATCAAAACCGGCGATTCCGGTAACTGTCACCCCCTTAGCAGCCGCGTCCAGCAGAGCCGCGGTCAGCGCCCGGCTCCCACCAATGCGGATGGTGATTTCTTTATACCCCGTTCCCTCCTGCGTGAGAGCAGCTTGGCCTTCGCTTTCCGATGCCAAGAGGGCAGTTCCACTCAGGCACAAGGCGGAGTACAGGATCCCTTTTTTCATAACGGAAAAACTTTCACTCCGAAAAACTTTCACTCCGATTTTTAGGGCCATTTGAAGTCGCTTTCCTTTCTAAGGGGTAGAGGCCGGCCGTCGGCGGCTCCGCAGTGTAATTCTGGCCCTCATGTATCAGGCCGCCCGCTGGGTCCGGCATGGGGCCGTTTCGGGCTCAGCTTCGGGTATTTCAACCCCTGGTTCGATGTCTGGAGACGGCCCTACCTGAGAGTGTGTGCCTGAGGCGACGACTTCCCCCGCCTTCGACTCCCCGGAGCACTCAAGGCAGGCGTAGGCCCGCTCTTGCGACTCCTATCGACTTGGAGAGCCATCGACAGCGCAATCCGCCGTAATGGCATGTCGCTGACACCCAAATCCTCTTGACAAGTACATGACGCAGCTTAAATATCAAATTTGATCACTCGCTATAGAAACGATCACGGATTCAGGCATATGTTGTCCGCCGAGGTAGCCCCCATGATGCCCACGGGTTCCGGTTTCTGTACCTTGATGTCTCCCCACTTTCCTCCGGTCTCCTCGGTCAAGATCAGGATGGGCGAAAACATTTTGGCCAATCGGTCCTCATCCGTTTCTACTTGGGCCTCGGCTGCAAGGAGGGCAGCCAACATGGTAAGTACTGCACGGAAAATCAGGGACATATCAAATCTTTTCTCCTTTAAAACTGCAGTGTGGCAATCCCCGAAAGGCCACCCTTTGGGGTTGGGGCTATGGCAAGGGAAGTACGGTGATCTTCGGAAGGGTTGCGCCATATTTCAGAGGTGATGAGAGCGCTGAATTGGGGAATGACGAACGCCAACAGTAACCCGGTGTTCAGATCCAGTCCGGACCCGAGCAAGAAGACGCCGACCGCCCCCGGTATAACACCGGCGAGAAGGGTAACGGGCAAAGAATCATATGGATCGACCGCGGTCACACCCAACGGGAATCCCCCCGCACAGCCGGCAATCAAACCATAATAAACACTGTCCAACCCTCCCCAAGGGTCGTCACCCCCCTTTGGCTCCTCTTCGAAATAAGTATCATATAGAACAGCCGAAACCAAGGTAACAGCTGTTCCCGAAAGAGTACCAAAGACCAATTTGGTAGGAATTCGCCCTACGTGATGTCCGCCACCCAAGGCATGGATACGGTTACCTAAATAAACCGGTTTTCCTGCCTTTGCAGATTTGATAAAGGGCAAGTTTCTGTAGCCTTCAACAATAGCGGTTACGTTCTTTTCCGAAAGGAAACTCAGCCGAAACCGATGCCCGTAAAAGCCAGAAGACATGCCATCATCGCGGTGTATTCTCATCAGTTCATAAACCGCCGAAAGGGAATCAAAATCGGCTATCCCGGTAACTGTCGTCCCCTTGGCAGCCGCCTCCTGCAGAGCCGCGGCCATCTGCTCGTTTCCACGGAGGTGGATGGTGATTTCTTTGGGCTCCTGCCTGGCAGCCTCATCCGTTTGGGCTTTTGCCTCTGCCGTAAGGAGGGCAGCCAAAACTGTAAGTACCGCAATGAAAATACAGGACATATTCAAACTCCGGATGGTTGATCTGCCACCTGCAATATCACTCAAGAGAATTGCCCAAACCGTGATATTATGGCCGATTTCCGTGATATTCCGTGATATGTTGGTGATATTGCGGGGTTTTTTGCCTGAATGGTCCTTCGGTTCTTAATTCGGCTTGGCTGGCGCCCTATTATGGGCATCCACCCCGTTGCCCTGCTCAGCCGGAGGCCGGACGATCCCGGAAACCACCGCATTCCCTCCAACCGAGGAGAGAAGATGACCCCATCCGACCCGCGCGATCAGGAGATAGCGGCTCTGCGGGAGCGCCTGTCCGGCCTGAGCCGGGCCAGCCTCCACATCAAGGAGAGCCTCGATCCGGACACGGTGTTGCAGAGAGTCCTGGACAGCGCCCGGACGCTGACCGCTGCCCGGTACGGGGTGATCACCACCCTCGATGAGTCCGGGCAATTGGAGGACTTCCTGGCCTCCGGCATGACACCCGAAGAGGCCCAGGGGCTGTGGGAGATGCCCCGGGGAAGGGAAGTCTTTGAGCACCTCAGCAACCTGCCGGAGCCGGTGAGAGCCGACTTTCACGGCTACACCCGGTCGGTGGGCATCCCCAATTTCCCAATAGCCCTCGAGATAAACTCCTTCCTGACGGCTCCGATCCGTCACCGGGATGCGGGGGTGGGCAACATCTACCTCGTCCCAGGCGCTGAGCGGCGGGGAGTCGGTGCGGGCCGAGGAGATCGTCCTGAAGGTACCCGACGGCCGCTCGGTCACCGTGCTGGTCAACGCCACTTTCATCCATACCGAGGCCGGCGAAGTCGAGTCGTTGGTCGTGACTTTGCAGGATCTGACCCCGCTGGAGGAGCTCGAGCGGCTGCGGGCCGAGCTTCTGGGCATGGTCAGCCACGAGCTGCGCCTCCCCCTGACTTCGATCCGAGGCTCGGCGACGGCGCTGCTGGACGCCGCCCCCGATCTGGACCCGGCCGAGATGCGCCAGTTCCACCGCATCATCCTCGATCAGGCCGACGCCATGCGCGAGCTGATCGGCGACCTGCTCGACGTGGCGCGTATCGAGACCGGCACGCTGCCCATATCACCCGAACCGGTGGAGATCGCCGACCTCGTGGACCGGGCCCGCAACACCTTCCTGAATGGAGGAGGAAGCAACCCCCTCGACATCGATCTGGCGCCGGACCTGCCCCTGGTGAGGGCCGACCGGCGGCGCATCGTCCAGGTCCTGGACAACCTGCTGTCCAACGCCGCCAGGCACTCGCCGGGGGCGACCGTCACGCAGGCCGGCTACGCATCGACAGTGACCGCCGACCCGGAGGAGGCGCTCCTGCTCATGCGGGAAAACCGGCCCCACCTGGTCCTGCTCGACCTCGTGCTGCCCGGCACCGACGGCATCGAGCTGATGCGGGACCTCGTCCGCATCGCCGAGATTCCCGTCATCTTCCTGTCCGGCTACGGCAAGGATGAGGTCATCGCACAGGCCTTCGAAGCCGGGGCCGCCGATTACCTCGTCAAGCCCTTCGCGCCCACGGAGCTGGTGGCCAGGGTCCGGGCCCGCCCTGCGCCAGCAGGAGGGGGGGGAGTTGGGCCGAGCCGGCCGAACCGTATGTGCTCGGCGACCTGACCGTCGACTACGCCGAACGGCGAGTGACCCTGGACGGCCGCACGCTGAAGCTGACCGCGGCCGAGTACGACCTGCTCCTCGAGCTGTCGGTAAACGCCGGACGGGTGGTGAGCCACGGACAGCTGCTGCGACGGATATGGGGCCCTGCGCACTCCGGGGATGTGCGCGTGATCCGCAGCCTCGTGCGGAGACTCCGCCGCAAACTCGACGCCGCCGCCGCCCACCCCACCTACCTCTTTGGCGAACCACGCGTCGGCTACCGCATGCCCAAGAGACAGGAACCGTGACCTCGGGGCCGCCTGAACTTGCCAACGTCGCGACGGCGAGGGCTCCGGCGCCGCCCGGGTCGAAAAAGCTGCTGGTCCGGGGTTGAGCCCCGTTTCGGGCTTCCGTGAAACCCCGGCCCTACTCCCCGTAGACGAGGCGGGGCAGCCACAGGGCGATGTTGGGAAAGGCCAGCACCAGGCCGAGGCCGATCAGCTGCAGAGCGATGAAGGGCAAGACTCCGGCGAAGATGTCCTGCAGGCTGATCCCGGGAGGGGCCACCCCCTTGAGGTAGAAGGCGGCCGGGCCGAACGGCGGGGACAGGTAGGAGACCTGCATGTTCATGCAGAACAGCACCCCGAACCAGACCGGGTCGTACCCGAGGGCGGAGATGATCGGCACGAAGATCGGCACCGTGAGCAGGAGGATGCCGACCCAGTCCATGAACAGGCCCATGACCACGAGGATTCCCATCATGACGGCGATGACGAACACCGGGGCCAGGTCGAGGCCGGTCACCGCCGAGCGGACGAAGTGCATCCCGCCGAGGAGGTTGTACACGCCGATCAGGGCCGTGGCCCCGAAAGTCAGCCACAGCAGCATGCCGCAGGTGTTCATCGTCTGCCGGATCGAGTCGCGCACGACCTTCCAGGACAGCTCCCGGCGCACCAGGGCGGCGGCGACGGTGCCGACGACCCCCATGCCCGCGGCCTCGCTGACCGAGGCGATGCCTGCGTAGATGCTTCCCAGCACCCAGGCGGCGACGCTCAGCGGCAGGACGAGGTCCTTGAACAGGGCGAGCTTCTCCCGCACCGGCATGCTCCGCTCCTCCGGCGGCGCCGGAGGTCCGAGCGTCGGGTTGAGGTTGCAACGCACCAGGATGTAGAACAGGTAGAGCCCGGCGAGGACGAAGGCGGGGGCGATAGTCGCCAGGAACAGGTCGCCGATGGGGACGTTGGCGGTCAGGCCGTAGATGATCAGCACCACGCTCGGCGGGATCATCGTGCCGAGCGAGCCCCCGGCGCATATGGTGCCGATGGCGATGTTCTTGTTGTACCCCAGGCGCAGCATCTGCGGCAGGGCGATCATCCCGAGGAGGACGATCTCCCCCCCGATGATGCCGGTCATCGCCGCCATGAGCATCGCCGCCAGCAGGGTCTGCACCGCGAGGCCGCCGCGCAGGCCGCCGGCCCACACGTGCATGGCGCGGTAGAGGTCGCGGGCGACGCCGGTGCGCTCCATCAGCGACGCCATCAGGATGAACATCGGCACGGCGACGAGGACGTACTCGCTCATGAAGCTGTAGATGCGGCTGGCGATGAGGCCGAGCACGGTCGGGCTGAACTTCAGCAGCCCGACGGTGACCGCGACCGTCCCGGTGACGAACGCCAGGGGCAGGCCCATGACCAGCAGCGCCGCCATCGCCAGGACGATGACGAGGGTCAGCAGGCCGATGTCCATCAGCCGGCCTCCCTGCCCCTCAGAGCGCGCGCCAGCTGCGCCAGACCCTGGAGGATCATCAGGCCCACCCCGGCTGCGAGAAGGGTCTTCAGGGTCACCGGGATCGGCAGGTCGGAAGCGGTGCCGGTGCGCTCCATGACCGCCAGCGCCTTGCCCGCCTGCACCGCGGCCCCGTACAGCAGGGCGGCGAGGAAGTACAGGGCGATCAGCAGATTGACCACCGTCAGCAGGCGGCGTCCCCGGGCCGGCAGCTTGTCGAATACCAGGCTGATGCGGATGTGGTCCTTCCGCTGCAGGGTGTAGGAGCCGGCGATGATGAAGGCGGCCGCGGTCAGGAAGATGCTGACCTCGTGCACCCAGGTGGTGGGGGCGTTGAAGAAGTAGCGCAGGACGACCTCGTAGAAGGTCAGCGCTACCGCGGCGAGGAATACCAGGCTGGTGGCCTCGCCGATGCCGCGCACTGCCCGGTCCAGCCGGGGCTCGCTCACATCAGCCCCAGTTTGGCCAGATAGGCGAGGTGGGAGTCGTAAATCCGCTGTGCCATCTCGCTGCGCTCCGCGAAATCCTTGAGCACCTCGGTGGCGATGGCGCGGAAGCGGCGGCGCTCCTCCCTGTCCCAGGTCACCAGCTCGACCCCCTGGTCCCTCGCGGTCTGGGCCGCGGCGGCGTCCGCCTCGGCCATCTCCTGGATCATCTGGCGCGCGAAGTCGCGCACCGCGGCCTCGAGGATCGCCTGGATGTCGGGGGGCAGCTCGTTCCAGCGGTCCATGTTGACCGCCACGTCCCCCATCGGCAGAGAGTGGAACCCCGGGTAGATCTGGTAGGGGGCGATCTTGTGGTAGCCGAGGTCGACGTTCATCCCCAGGGTCCCCCAGTCGGTGGCGTCGATGACACCGCGGTCGAGGGAAGTGTACACCTCGCTGCCCGGGATGTTGACCGGGGCCGCGCCGATACGCTTGAAGATCTCCTGATTCAGCCCCTCGGGGATGCGCATCTTCACCCCCTTGAGGTCGTCGACCGAGCGCAGCGGCTTCTTCGACGGGATCGACTCCATGCCGTGCCAGACCGAGCCGATGTAGTACAGGTTGAAGCGGCCGTAGAGCTCGCGCGCCAGCTCCTTGCCGCCGCCGTACTCGAACCACATCTGCATCTGGTAGGCGTTCTCGTAGGCGCCGGGGAACTCCGACAGCATGGCGAAGCCGGCGTCCTTCCCCGCCGAGTACCCGGGGCCGCTCTGTTGGCCGTCGAGAATGCCGGAGCCGACCGCCTCGAGGGTCTCGTTGTAGGCGACGAGGGTTCCCACCGGCACCGGGGTGATGGCGAGACGGCCCCCCGTCAGGGTGGCGACGTTCTCGCAGAACTGCTCGAAGACGCCGTGGTTGATGGAGCCGGCCTGCCACAGGGACTGGATCGTCCAGGTGAACTGCTGGGCGCCGGCCCTGCCGGCGATCAGGATCAGCGCCGCGGCGGCGACGGCCCCGAGCAGGGGGCGGGCCTTCGGGGCGGGTTGGAGAGCATGTCCCTGCTTGTGCGGCCGGAGGGCCGCCCGCTGCGTCATGGTCTTCACGTGATAGCTGCCTTTCGTCTTTCGTCGGTTACTTCTGCATGAACTCGGAGATGTCGATCGGCTCTCCCCCGCGGCGCGCCGATTCCCAGCCGGCGAGCACCGGGGCCAGCGAGTAGAGGCCGTCGTGGTAGTCGTTGAGGAGACCGCTGTCGTCGCCGCTGCGCACCGCCTCGCAGAAACGGCGGTCGAGCTCGAACCAGGGGTTGTACTCCTCTCCCTCGAAGACGCGCTCGCCGTTCATGTCGATGTGGTTGTAGTTGTGGACGCCGACGTACCCCCCCTCGTAGTAGAGCAGGAAGTAGGGCTCGTCCGCGGGCTTGCCGGCCGAGGCGGCGACGAAGCTCATCGCCATCGTCGCCCCGTTCGACATCGAGAAGTTGAACGACGCCGACGTCGGCACCGGATGGCGGCCGGGGTGGTTGAAGAAGCACTGCGCCGCGGCGACATCGAGGCCGCTCATGTAGCGGCAGTAGTCGACGGCGTGCGGGCCCCAGTCGAACCAGGAGGTCCCCCCCTTGTCGAGCTGGGCGCTCCACCCCGCCTCCTCCGACGGCGGCGCCGGCAGGCCGGAGACGTTCTGATAGCGGATGTGGACGACCTCCTTGCCGGCGAGCAGCCGCTTCGCCTCCATGAAGATCGGCCGGTAGCGCTCGCGAAAGCAGACGGTGCTGATCACCCCGGCCTCGCACACCGCCTCGTCGATGCGGCGGGCGACCTCCATCGTCATCGCCTGCGGTTTCTCGCTGAACAGGTGGATCCCCTTCGAGGCCGCGGTGGCCTCGATGTCGGTGCGCGTGTACGCCGGCACGATCGACCACAGGGCGTCGAGCGGCTCCCTGTCGATCATCTCGTGCCCGTCGGTGTACACCGCGGGGATATCGAAGGCGGCCGCGGTCCGGCGCGCCTTCTCCCCGTCGACGTCGCAGATGGCGGCGACCTCGACTCCCTGTATGCGCATGAGGTTGGGCAGGTGCTGGTTGTTGGCGAAGTTGCCCGCCCCCAGCACCCCGGCCCTGATGGTGCGCGACTCGCTCATCTCTCCGTTGCTCTCCCTGTTGTTGTAGTGCCTGCTTGCTCAGGCACTAGCCGGTCTCGTCAGCACGTAGCGGTCCTCGCTGGGGCGGTAGTAGCCGGCGACGAACCGCCGTTCGGTGAAGCCCCACTTTTCGTACAGCGCCAGGGCCGCGTCGTTGCCCGGAGAAACCGTGAGGAATACCGGCAGGCCCATGGCGTCGATCTCCTCGAGCAGCTGGTCGAACAGCCGGCTGCCGATCCCCCGCCCCCGCAGGCCGGCCTCGACGAACACCTTGTGCAGGCAGTAGGAGCCGCTCGTGCAGGGGAAGGCGACCACCGCCCCGACCACGCGGCCGCCGCTCTCGGCGCAGAAGACGACGGCGTGCTCGATCCAGATGCGCCAGGCGTGCTCGCCGTCGGGGATGAACTCGGCGTTCTCCCCCTGCTTCCAAGCCTCGCGGTCGAGGGCGGCGACGGCGAGGAAATCGGCTGGCTGGGCCTTTCGAATTTCCAATGGCTTGTCCCCTCGCGGGGACTCAATTAAAGGCACCACCGACAAACGAGGAAGGGGGCGAAACCTGTCCTGGCAGTACGGGCCCTGAGACTTCCTTATTGGGGACTCCGGCCTGAGCTACTCGCGAGGACCTCGGCCTTGAAGCGCGGGGGGCGAACCGCTGCCGGTCTGTGGAACCCGGCAGCGCTGGGGAGGCCAGCACTTCCGGTTCGCCGAGCTCGCCGGCCACGCGGTCTCCGGGGCAGGCGCGACCGCGACTTCAGTCCGCATATGGGGCGATTCGAGCCGGAAAGAGTCCGGTGGGAAGTCGGGCCATCCCGCGGGCCGGCGGGGTCACGCCACCCGCAGCCGCGTCCAGCGGATGCCGCACACCCTCTCCTCCTCGCACCAGTGGGTGGCGAGGAAGGTCTCCTCTCCGAGACGCACGGCCGTGGGGAAACCGAAGCGGATGAGGGCGATCTGCTCCTGGCTGCTGACTTCCCCGGTCAGCTCCAGCCGCGCGCCGCCATCGTACATGGTGCCCTCGAACTCGAGCTCCCAGCGGCCGGGCGCTGCCCGCACCAGGCACATCTGCACGCTCTGCGCGCCGAAGCGCCGGTTGTAGAGCACGAGGAAGCGATCGCCCCCCAACCAGACCGGGGTCATGGTCTGCCCCTGGATCTCCGTCGAATGGGGGCCGTCCCAGGTGCGACCGCCGTCGTCGGAAAAGCTGTACCGGTTCTTGAGGTCCGTGTCCCTCTCGAAGTCCTGCACCCAGGCGACCGCCAGCAGGCGCCCCGGCCCGCACTCGGTCACCTTCTGTTCGAGGTACCCGATCGTTCCCTCGGGGTCCTCGAACACGGTGTGCATCTCCGGCCAGGTGGCCCCCTGGTCGCGGGACTCGTGCAGGACCACTCGCTCGCCGTAGCGGCCCTCGTGGAAGGTAGCGGCCGGCGCCAGCCAGGCGCCGTCGCTGGCGACGACAATGGAGTTGGAGATCTCGTAGGGGCCGGGTATCCGGAAGGGGATGACCTGCGGCGCCGACCAGGTACGGCCGCCGTCGCTGGAGCGGCAGAGCACCGGGTCGCAGGGCAGGTACCGGCTCCTTTTGCCCGACTGGTCCTTCTGGTCCCGCTGTCCGTAGGCGAGGATGGTGCCGTTCGCGGTGCGGCTGAGCCGCAGGTGATTGGTGGTCAGCGGGTTTTTCGTCGGCTCGAGGACGGTCCCCTGGCAGGACCAGGTGCGGCCGCCGTCGCTCGATCGCGAGCAGTGCGTGCCCCCGGACACGTGGGCACCGCCCCCGACGCTGTAGGCGCAGACCAGGTCGCCGTCGTCGAGCATCACCACCGTGGGAAAGGCGGAATCGCTGCGGTCCACGTGGCCGCTGTCGAGTACTTCGATTCCCGGCATCCTTCTGCCTCCGTTTCTACTCTGTTGCGTGCTGGTACGGTAGCGCAGGGCACTCATCTTGCACATTCGGTCGATGGTCCGCAACTGGCTGCCGGGCAGCTCGGAGGGAACGAGACAGACAAGGCGCCGAAGCACGGCGATCTGGGAGCGCTCGCCCGGAGTAGCGGCCGAAGCGAGATTTGGCGATCCTCTGCACACGAGGGAACTGACCGATGACCGACGACGAAAAATACCTCTTCGACCTCACCGGATACCTCGTCCTCAGGGACGTGGTCGATCCCGACATCATCGCCCGCGCCAACCGCGCCATAGACCATCACTTCGACGAGCTCGAGGAGCACGAGCGGCGATTCGAGGGGGATTCGAAGGCGCTGACCAGCGGGGTCAGGCAGAAGTGGTGCGACGAGATGATCGCCTGGGAAAAACCCCACTGCGAGCCGTTCCGGGAGCTGATGGTCCAGCCCGCGGTCAAGCCCTACCTCACCGGGCTGCTCGGCTCCGGTTACCGCATCTCCGGGCCGCCGCGGCTCATCGTCATGGATCCGGGATGCGCCGGCCATTACATGCACGGGGGCCGCGTCGACCGGCAGGTCTTCGAGTACACCTACTCGGCGAAGTTCGGCAACATCTACTGCGGCCTCCTGCTGGTCGAGTTCCCCCTCGCCGACGAGGGTCCGGGCGAAGGCGGCCTGGCGGTGGTTCCCGGCGGGCACAAGGCCAACTACCCGATCCCGCAGAGCCTGAGGGACTACGAGGCCTGCCAGGAGGAGATCCTCGAGGTCGAGGTCAAGGCGGGCGACGCGGTGATCTTCGCGGAGATCACCATTCACGGCACCATGGTCTGGCGCGGCCGGCATCAGCGGCGCACCCTGCTGCACGGGTACAACCCCGGGTACCAGGGGGGTGAGCTGTCCCGCCTTAAGGTGTCGTACCCCGACTACATCCAGGACATGACGGAAGAGCAGCGTACCATGCTGCGCGCACCGGTGTGATCCGGGGGACAGGGCTCCAGTGAACGACGACGAAAAATTCCTTTTCGACCTGAAGGGGTACCTCCTGCTCAAGGGGGTGCTTTCCCCGGAGGAGGTCGCGCGCTGCAACGAGGCCATCGACCGCCACGCCGGCACCTTCTTCGAGACCGACCGCAAACTCGAGGGGGACTCCCGGGTCCTCGGGGGCACTGCCAAGCAGAAGTGGATGGACGGGATGCTGGCCTGGGAGCGCCCCTGGTGCGAGCCGTTCCGCGAGCTGCTCGTGCACCCGCGCATCAGGCCCCTGCTGTCGGAGCTGCTCGGGAATCCCCGGCTCGACCACGGCCCCCTGCTGATCGCCATGGACAAGGGGAACGGCGGCCACTATCTCCACGGCGGCGCGGTCGAACGCCAGGACTTCTCGCAGACCTACGAGTTCAAGTACGACCGGATGTTCTGCGGCCTCACCGTGGTCGAGTTCCAGCTCGCCGCCGAAGGCCCCGGCGACGGCGGCCTCGCCATCGTTCCGGGGTCCCACAAGAGCCATTTCCCGACACCGAAGGGCTTGGCGATGTACGAGCAGTACCGCGACTACGTGAAGGAGATCCACACCGAGCCGGGGGACGCCGTCATCTTCACCGAGGCGGTCACCCACGGCACCCTGGTCTGGCAGGGGGAGCACCAGCGGCGCTCGCTCATCTACAAGTACAACACCGGTGCCCAGGCCCACGGGCAGGGGTACCACCGCTCGGAGGTGCCGGATTTCGCCCTCGACATGAGCGACGAGCAGCGCGCCCTCTTCCGCCCTACCGGGCAGTAGCCGAAAGAGCCCATGGCCGACACCCGCATCACCGCCGACGTCCCGGTTTCCGAGCTGCCCTCCTGGGCGGTGTGGGAACGCCACCTGATCGACCTCCTCAACGACTCCGTCCGCCCCTTTCTCGACCACTTCACCCGGGAGGACGGCGAGTTCGTCTGGCGGGACGAATGGGGCGGGGGCAGCTGCGACGACTACTACGAGCCGTTCTTCAGCTGGCCGGTGATCTACATGATGGGGGGGGCCGGGCACATGCTCTCCCTGGCCGATCGGCAGTGGGAGGCGATCACCCGGCAGCTAACCCGTCTCGGCGCCGTGCACAACGAGTACGGGATCAAGGAGGACAACTTCCACCAGTCGGAAAGCGACATCTTCTTCTACAACCTCTGCCTCGCCAATCCGCGGGCGGAAAAATGGAGGGAGCGCGCCCGCCGCTTCGCCGGCTTCTACCTCAACGAGGACCCCGAGGCGGTCAACTACGATCCGGCGCACCGCATCGTCATGTCCCCCCTGAACGGCAGCCGCGGCGCCTGGACCGCCCCGCCGGACTCGCGCGAGAAACGTGCTTACTCCCCTGTCGGCAGCACCATGGAGCGCTACAGCCTCCCCTTCTTCGACCTGCCCGGAATAGCGACGGTGAAGGACCTCGGCGACCCGCAGAAAGCCAGGGCCATGGGGCAGGCGATGTACGACCGCCACAGCCGCGGCGACGTCGCCTCGAACCTGTCGATCACGACCCTGGTGACCAACGCCTTCCTGGTCAGCGGCGAGGAGAAGTACCGGGACTGGGTGGTCGAGTACACCGGGGCCTGGATGCGCAGGGCGGAAGAGAACGGCGGCCTGATCCCCGACAACGTCGGCCTGTCGGGAATAGTGGGGGAGTACTGCAACGGCAACTGGTACGGCGGTCTCTACGGCTGGACCTGGCCGCACGGCTTCGCAACCCTGATCGCCGCCGTCTTCGACGCCGGCGCCAACGCCTTCCTGCTGACCCGCGACTCGAGCTACCTCGACCTGCCGCGCAGCCAGATCGACCGCATTCTCGAGCTCGGAGAGCTGCGCCGGGAGGACGCCCGCGACACCCTCGGACCGGGGCAGTCGGGCAGCGGCACCTCCTCCGGCGGCGGCGAAACCTTCATGGTGCCCCTGCGCTACGGCGACGCTGGCTGGTTCGACTGGTCGCCGCCATCCCCGGTCTGGCCGATCGCCCTGTGGAACCTGTCGATGGCAGAGGAGGACTGGAGCCGCGTCGAAGAGGTGCGCGCAAAAAGCGGCGGCGACTGGAACGGAGTCAGCGCCTTCCACGGCAAGACCGACGCCGGCCACGAAGCCCCTTGGGTGCGGTTCCTGGCCGGCGCCAACCCGGACTATCCCGAGCGCATCCTGCACGCCACCGAGCAGATCGTGCGCCGGCGGCTGGCGCTGGTGCGGGAAGACGAATCGGTCGGCACGCGGCACCACGTCCACCACTGGCAGTGGGCGAACCCGGTCACCTCGGAGGCGCTGGTGCAGCTAACCCTCGGGGCGCCGCAGCAGGTATACAACGGCGGTCTGCTGCACGCGCGCCTGCGCTACTTCGACGCGCAGCAGCGGCGCCCTGGGTTGCCTCCCGGGGTCGCGGCACTGGTGGAGAAGCTCGAAGCCGAGCGCACGGTGGTGCGCCTGGTGAACCTCGGCGGCACCGAAACGCGTGAGTTGATACTGCAGGCCGGCGCCTTCGGCGAGCACCGCTTCGGCACCGTGAAGAGCCGCGGCCGCACCAGCGTCTGGCCGGGACAGCTGGGCGGGTACGCGGGCACTTCGGCGCCGGCGCCGACGGAACTGGTGGAACGCAGCACCGAGGTGAACTCGACGCACTGCGCCGTCACCCTGCCCCCCGGGATGGAGATCACCCTCGACCTGGCCACCGAGCGCTACGTGGCGACCCCTGCCTATTCCAACGCGCCGTTCTGACCTGCTGCCATGACCGAATACGAGAAATACCTGTTCGACCTCAACGGCTACATCCTCGTCCCCGGCGCCCTGACCCCGGCACAGGTTGATGCCATGAACGAGGCGATCGACCACCACCGCGACCAGATCCACATCCGCTCCCGCGAGCAGGCCCTCGACGGCAGCCTCGAGGAGCAGGGCGGGGGGGCAGCCGAAGGCCTGAAGGGGGACCACGGCCGCGGCGACTTCGGCAGCTTCCTGTTCTGGGATGAGCCCTGGTGCCGGGTGTTCCGGGAAGTCGTCACCCTGCCCGGGATCCTGCGGGCGATGGTGGCGGTCATCGGTCCGCGCTTCCGCCTCGCCGGCACCGCGGGGATCAACATGACCCGGGGCAGCGAGGGGTTCATCTTCCACGGCGGGGGCACCCCCGAACACGACCACATGCGCGACGTTTTCTACCACCGCTTCGAGAACGGGCGCATGAACAACGGCCTGATGTCGGTGAGCTACTCCCTCAGTGACGTCGGCCCCGAGGACGGGGGATTCGCCTGCATCCCCGGCAGCCACAAGGCCAACTACCTCTGCCCCCTGGAGGTGCGCCGCCTCGAAATCGACCTCGGATGCATCCGGCATATCCCGATGCGGGCCGGCGACGCGGTGATCTTCACCGAGGCCCTCACCCACGGGACCCTGCCCTGGAACGCGGACCACGAGCGGCGGCTGCTGCGCTACCTCTACTCGCCTTCGTCCCACCTTCACAGCTACAACCCCCAGTGGGAAGAAATCGAGCTGGCGGCCCTTCAGCGCGCCATCGTCGGTCCTCCGAGCCACCCGGGTGAGGACATCGAAGCGCTCCTGAACGAGGGCGCGCCCGGCCACGTCTGATTCAGAACACCAGCAGCATCGACCCGGCGCCGGCCGCGGCGCCGACGGCGCTCAGCAGGGAAACCCGTTCCCGCCAGACGACGCGGGCAACCAGGACGTCCATGATCACGATGGCGCAGCCGGTGACCGGGAAGAACTGGGCGCTGGAGAAGCGCGCCAGGGTGGCGAGGAAGATCGCCAGCGCCAAGGCGTTGAAAACGCCGATTCCGGCCCCCACGCGCACCGTATCCCAAGTCGGAGGTCTGCCCGCCAACCCCAATGCCGCGGCCCCGAGGAGGCCGGCGCTGCCGGTGATGACCAGCAGCACCTCGAGCTGATGGCCGTCGAGGCCGGCGTGATGCACCCAGCGCACGCAGGTGTGGCTCACCCCCTGGAGCAGGCAGACGCTTACCGCGAGGGCGGCTTGCGGCACCAGCCCCCGCATACCGAGGCTCCTGGTGCCCGCGCTCATCAGCACCAGCGAGAGCAGCGCCAGGACGACACCGGCGAGCTGCAACCCCGATATCTCCTCGCTCCACAGCAGCACGGAAACTGCGATCGGCACGACGATCGACAGGCGGAAGGCGGTGAGGATGATAGCGGCGTCCGAAACCTCGAGCGCCCAGGTCATCAGGAACATCGAGACCATGAAGGAAAACCCGGTTACCCCCCCGACGAGGGCAACGGAGGGGCCCAGCTCGATGCCCCCCCGCCACTGCAGGTATGCCGCCAGGACCGCGGCGGCGACCAGGTAGTTTGCGGTCACCACCAGCGGTCCGAAGCAACCGCGGCGCTGCGACCACTTGAACAGCTGGCCGAACAGGAAGGAGGTTACGACGGAGAGAATCAGCAGCAGGGTGGAGCTGATAGGGTCCTACGACGGCAGGTGGCGGAGAAAGAACTCCAGCCAGTTCAGGTACAGAATGCGATCGATATCGCCATCCGAGTAGCCGCGGCGCTCGAGAATCTCCTCGATGTTGCGCAGGTCGGCACTGGTCCGGTAATCCACGGGCATGTGGTCGTTGGTGCCGGTGTCCGTGCCGATGGCGGCGTGCCGGGCGTTGCCCGCCAGCTGGCAGACGCGGTCGATATGGTCCACCACCCTCTCCATCGGCAGATCCCCGGGCTGCGACTCGTAGACCACCCAGCCCGGCACCAGCATCCAGGCGTCGAAAGCCGATCCGACGACGGCTTCCCGTTCGATCAGCAGCTTGAGCTGCTCGTCGGAAAACTGACGGTCTCCGGGAACCAGGGCGCGGCAGTTGGTGTGACTGGCGATCACCGGACCGCGGAAGGAATCCAGGGCCTGGTAGAAGGCCTGGTCGGCGGTGTGCGTGAGATCGAGGACCATGCCGACGCTTTCGAACTCGCGCAGCAGCTCGAACCCTTTGCGGGTCAACGGACCGTCGGCCCCTGTGCCCTGGGCGTAGCGACTCGGGCCGAAGTGAGCAAGGCTCACCGAGCGCACCCCGTCGGCGTACCAATCCGCCGCCTGCGCAGGCTCGATGATCGGATCGGCGCATTCCATCGATACGATGATGCCGACCGGCAGCTCATCGCGGGTTTGGGCCCGGCTCCAGCTCTGCCAGTGGGACCGCAACTCCGCCGAAGTTCCGATCAGGGATATCTCTCCCTGTCGCTGCAGGAGGCGGTAGTAGGCGAGCTGCCCCTGGGCCCAGGCGTAGGCAATGGACGGGGTGCCGAAATCGAGGTCGGTGCGCTTGTGGCCTTCCGGCGGCTGCACCTCCCTGTTGGCGCGGGCAGCGACGGTCGAAAGGCATGCTGCCACGCCACCGCGGCGCATTTCCGGCAGGCTGGCGTTGGCGAGGCCGCGGCCGAACCCCGACATGTGGGCCTCGCGGCGGTTGATCCGGGAGGTGGTTTCGGTGACGTCCCGGTTCCAGGCCAGGGCATAGAGGGCGAGATCGAGATGGCCGTCGAACAGGAGCTTCATGGCGCCGAAAAATGGCGCATCCGGGCCTCCCGTCAAATCTCCGCCCGCGATGCCCGAATCGCCCAGTTTGCCATAGGGAGGGAAGCGACTTGACGGTTGGGAATCATCATAGACGGAAGGGGACTTCGCCCTGTATCACTGGGCATCCAAGCTTCGCTCCGCATGCCGGTAAAACGGCATGCAGCGGGATTTCCAGACCGACAAGGTACGGCTGTTACGGTGATAGCTCCGGGCCAGTGCGCCTGCGGACACCGTCGGAAAGCCCAACGTCAACGTGCGCAATTCCACCCGGTCTTGGCGGGAAGGACGTCTTATACGGCGGCCGCGCGCTGCATAAGAACCTCAACGCCAAGGCCGGACGGTTGTTTCAGAAGCAGCAGAGCAGCGGGCGCCGCAACCGATCTCCTTACGGATGGTGACGAGAACCTGGGCGTCCCCTCACCCATCCAGATGGTGTCTCAGCCGCGCGATAACAGTGTCGACCTCGCCTTCGATCAGATGCGCCACGGCCACGCGGATGCGCGAGCCGTACTGGCGCGTCCAGATGCTCGGATCCTCTTCCTTCAGTGCCGCGACGATTTCGCCGGAGGTCCTCCCCAGGGCCTGCTGGTCGATGGTAACCATGACGCCGTTGCTGAGGCTGTTCTCCTCCACGTGGCGCGCCGCCTCGACATGGGGCACGCCGTCGAGAGCGTCGACGATGCGGTCCGCCTTGAGCCAATGCTCGGCGATGCGGGCCCCGTGATCCATCGCCAGCCACTCCCTGAGCGCAACGATCACCGCGACGATTTCCTGGCGATCGAGCTTCAAGGGACGGCCCAGGGTTTCGTAATCGCTGGTCTCGAAGCCGATGAAGCTGTGCAGGTAGGCCGCTTCGAGCAGCTCGCGAGGCCCGCACAGGATGCCGGTGGAATTGGGCGCCCCTATGTACTTGGCGCCGAAACCGACGAGGCCGCCGCAGGAGGCGAGATTCCGCATGGTCTCGAGCGGGTACACCCGGTACGCCGCGTCGACAGTGACCGGCAGGCTCCTCGGTACGGCAACGGAGAAGATCCCTTCGAGGTCGAGAATGGAGTCGCCCTCGTCACCCGATGCGAAGAAATGGATCGCCGCGGTTTTTGCGCCGATCGCGGCTTGCAGTTGGGCCGCCGAGGTTCCGGCGTCGTCCCCCGCGTCGACGAGCACCCCGCCGAAAATCGTCAGGCAGCGCTGGTAGTGGTAATGTTGCCGCGCCTGCAGCAGAAACTCGTTCGCAATGCCGGTCGTGTCGGGCAGCTGCTCCATCCTCCCGGGATCCCCAACGGACATGCAGGCGGCCGAAGACAGGGCGAGCGCCGCCCCGCAGCCGGGGGTCACCATCGCCGCCTCGCAACCGAGCAGATCGGCAATCTCCTCCCCCGTGCTCAGCAGCAACCTCTCCATCTCGACGTAATGGCGATTGGCGGTGGCCATCGCCTCCTGCACTGCGGGGGAAAGGCGCGATCCGCCGAGAACGGTCTGGTAACCTGCGGCATTGATAACCGGGGTGGCGCCGAGGTCGCGGTAGAGTTGTGCCGGATTCATTCTGATCTCCCGTTACATGGAAAAATGTACTGCCCCGGAAATGGGTTGTCTGAATTGAGGCACGGGAAGACCCGCTCGCAAGCCGCCGGGTAGGACCTCCGGGGAGATACGCGGACGGTGGCAACGGGGAGGGAGTGGCCATGCTCTACCCCCCCCTCGTTCCTACCGATGCGAAGCTGGATCTACTCGAGTCCGATGGAGCCGTCCGCTTCGATGACAACCGGCCGGTCCCAGGTCCTCGACGGGTGATCCCCCGCGGCTTCCTCGTTGAACTCCAACCCGATACCGGGCGCTCCGGTCATTTCGATCCATCCGCCGGTCACTCTCGGCATGCCGGAGAACAGGTCCCGGTTCAGGGGCGAGCCGACGTCGGTGTTGACTTCCTGGATCAGGAAGTTCGGCACCGACATGTCGATATGGGCGCAGGCGCACAAGGCAACCGGGCTGCCGGCGTGGTGAGGTGCCAGCACGACGTGGTAGAGCTCGGCCACCGCCGCACGTTTCACGGTCTCGAGGATGCCCCCGCACGCCGTCGGCTCGAGCTGCAGAATGTCGACGGCCCGTTTCTCGATCACCGACTTGAACAGGTCGCGGTGCACAACGCGTTCGCCACCGGCGATGGGGATGGCGGTCTGCCCCTTGATCTGCACCAGGGAATCCGGGTTCTCGGTCAGGGCCGGCTCTTCCAGAAAAAACGGGTGGTACTGCTCGATCTCCCTGGCCAGGCGTATGGCCTCGGCAGGAGAGAAGCTGCGGCCGTGGTAGTCGAGGCAGATCTCGACGTCGTCGCCGACTGTTTCCCGCACCCTGCGCACCCGGTCCACCATGGCGGCGAGCTCGCCGTGCGAGGACCGCTGCTGTCGGCGCTGCCAAGTCGGCCTTGGGGGATCGTAGGCGTACTCCTCTACCTGGGGGCTGAACTTGAGCGCCGGCCATCCAGCCTCGACGACGGCCTGCACCTGTTCCAGGAAGGTGCCGTAGTTCCCCGAGGGCCAGCAGCCGCCGCTGGCGTACCCGCGAACACGATCGCGGCTCGGCCCCCCGAGCATCTTGTAAATCGGCAATCCACAGTCCTTGCCGGCGATGTCCCAGAGCGCCTGCTCCACCGCGCTCAAGGCGGCGAGCTCGGCGGTGCCGAGGGGATATCGCAAGCCGCGATAGATCGCCTGCCAGTGGTGCAGGACCTTGGTCGGGTCTTCCCCGACCAGCCAGCGCTTGTACTTGCTCACGCACCCTTCTATCGGCTCGTCGAGGCTGTGGAAAGCTTCGCCGACCCCCTTTATCCCGCGGTCGGTTTGGATCGTCAGGATCACGTAGTTAGCCGTGTTCCCCAGGCCGAACTCCACTCTGCCGCCCTTGTTGACGATGAACAGCTTTACGTCGGATATCTGCATCCTCAGCCTGTCACTCCGTTTCTGTTCTCCTTGCGCAACACATGTGAAGGGATGACCTGGCTGCCGACCGCCATCTCCTGACCGGCGCGGTCGATGGCAAAGCCGAGCTGTCGAAACGCCTCCAGTTTTTCCTCGTCTTCGGCGCAGACCGCGGCTTCACTCGCCTTGGCTCCCCGTTCGCTTCCCCAGCGGCAGGCGACGTCGATGAGGTCTGGCCATCCTTCCTGGTAGAGTGCGTGGGCGAAGCCATCCACCCTGCAGACAGCCGGCTCCGCGAGCCGGGCGGTGGCAAGTCCAACGATGCGGCCGCGGTCGCACCGCAGCTCGAACCAGGTTCCTTCCGTGTTTAGCAAGGATTCGTACTTGGGGTATAGTCCCATGACCGAGGGCTGCATCTCGTAGCGGTTCGAACGGAGCGAAGCATTGGCGTCGAGGACCTTCCAGTCATGGGGCGTGTGGATCAGCGGGATCATCGGCACTCGAGTGGCCGGCGATGCCGGCCGGTTCTCCCCGGGCTTCCCGCCTCGGAAGTAGTCGACAAGAAACGCCTCGGGCGATTGCTGCCTGCTCAGGGCGACCATGGCATTCGAACCGCACAACTTGCGCCAGCCGAGGCGGTGATACACTCGCGCCGCATCCGGATTGCCGGTGCCGAGAAATAGCGCTTCCCCTCCACTCTGCCTGAAATCCTGAAGCGCGCGCGCAGGTCGCTGCGGCCATACCCTGGTGACGGTGGCCTACTGCGGTCGCTACCTCTCCGAGACCTCCGAGTGTGGGGTCACCGCGCGGCACCGTCACGTGCGAGGTAGCCGCGGTTCGGCCGTCTCGTGAAATGCAGTAGAACAGATCGCGATTAAACCCCGTTTCACCGCCCTTCAGGACCCTTTCGAGGAAGTCGTACGAAGTCTCGAAAACACCCTCCCACAATGCGACGAACTGCTCCTTCAGATTCGCCTCGAGAGGCGGTTCGGTGCGTTCCATCCGGTGAGCGAAGTTCGAAGGGATTGGCGATCCTGCCATGCGCTTCCGGTTTCCTGAATTACAGAGAGGGGCTAATGTAGGTTGTTGCCCAAATCCCGAAAAAGACAAGGACGGCTCATTTGATCTATCGTACTCTCGGAAGCACGGATCTCGAGGTGCCGGTCATGGGGATGGGCTCGGGCGGACACAATCAACTGGGGCAAAATGCCGGCGTGCCCGAAGCGGAGATATATAGGCTCCTGCACAAAGTCTTCGATTTGGGGATCCACTACTTCGACACGTCCCCTGGTTACGGGGACAGCGAGCTCATCCTCGGGCGAGCCCTCCGCCACCTGCCTCGCGACCGCCTGGTGGTATCGACCAAAGTGCCACTGGCTGACGATGACGGCGCCCCCTTCACCGCCGGGGAGATCGTCGCCTCGGTCGAGGCCAGCCTTCAGCGGCTCCAGTTCGAGTTCATCGACCTGCTGCTGGTGACCACGCGCCATCCTCAGGCTCTCAATGTCGCCCTCGGAGAGCACCTGCCGGCTCTGGACAAGCTCCTTGAGCAGGGGAAGATTCGATTCATCGGCTCCAGCGAAGTGACCCGGTCAGACGACGATCACGAATGGCTGCGGGCGTTTCTGCCGACAGGACTGGCTGACGCCGCGATGGTCGGCCACAACATGCTAAATCAGTCCGCAGAAAAATGGGTATTCCCTTACTGCATGGAGAAAGGGATCGGCACGATCAACGTGTTCACCGTCCGCAACGTGTTTTCGGACCGCGCTCGACTGCGGCAGGTCGTCGCCGAACTCCGCGCCGACGGCCTGATTGCGGAGGATTCACCGGATCAGCCGTTCGACCACCTGCTGGCCGACAGCGACATACAGTCCCTGCCCGAGGCCGCCTATCGCTACGCCGCGTTCACCGAAGGCGTCACCACGGTGATGTGCGGGAGCATTCGGCTTGAGCATATTCAGCGCAACATCGCCAGCCTGGAGAAAGGTCCCCTGCCGGCAGACAAGGTCGCCTGGTTGCGCCGCAGCTTCGGTCACATCGCCAGGGCGATCGGCAACTGAACCGAACTGGATGCGGCGGGCAGCCCCCTTGGTTTGGTTACCGTAGCATTCCGCGACCGAGAATCGGCCAGACCGTCTCGACGACCCCGTCACGGACGCCGTACAGGTTGTCGTGAAGGAACAGGGTGGCGTCGATATACCCCAGCTGGAAATCGAAGGCCTCGCCAACCCGTACCTCGTGATTGGGCATGCGAAGCTTCATCACGAGGTGTTCCGCCGATGTCGTAATCTCCTCTACATCCTCGATCCCCACTGCCACAGGCTGCCCCGGCCATGCCGGCAGTGCCTTGAAACCTGCGTCGAAGATCATGCGTTCCGGTACGGGCCGGCTCGTAACCGTCGAGCGCACGTAGATGCAGATGTCGGTCTCGACGTGCCGTAGAGAGTAACGGGGGTCGTTGAAGATCGCCCCGCCGGCCTGGATTTCGGTGATCCCCTGGAGAAACGGAGTCACCTTGTAGGTCCCGCTGCCCCCGCCGCTTACTATCGGAACCGAAAGTCCCGCATTCCTGCACAGTTCCGCCGAGTCGACCAGCAGCCCGACGGACCGCTCGATGGCCTCCCGTTTTCCGCGTCGCTCGAAAAGGCTGACCGCGTGTCCTTCCCAGGCCATTATTCCCTGGTAGTTGATACCTGCGGTCTCCGCGGCCAGCCGCGAGAGATCCACCACTGCTTGCCCCGGGGCGACCCCGGCTCGCCCCATGCCCGTATCCACTTCGACCAGCACTCCGACCTCGACCCCCTTGTCGACGGCGGCTTCACCGATGCCCGCGACATTGTCGGCGTTGTCCACGGCAACCTTGACGTCTGCCTGCCGACACAGATTAACGAGTCGTGCGGCTTTACGCGGTCCTACAACCTGGTTTGCCACCAGAATGTCGCTGATTCCGGCGGCGGCCATTACCTCGGCTTCTCCCAGCTTGGCGCAGGTTACCCCGATTGCCCCCGCGGCCATCGCCTTGTGGGCGATGGCGGGCACCTTGATTCCCTTGGTATGGGGCCGCCAGCTAACCCCGGCCTCTGAAAAGTACCGGGCAAGTTGGGCGATGTTCTTCTCCATTCCGTCGAGATCGACCCAGAGGACGGGCGTATCCAGCTCGTTCTTGCGTAGACCTATCTCTCCCAAATCCATCTTTGAATTCTCACTTCTCGAAGGAGCCCTCTCGGTGCATGTATGCTGAATCGTCGAAATGTAGCGCTGGTGGGAACTCGGACAAGCGCGCGCCACCGGCGAGGACAAGGCCGCCGTTCAGGTCGCTGGGCGGGGCCCCAGGATTGCTCGGTAGGCAGGTCGGGGGCTGGGAGCCATTCCTTGGCGGGGTCGTAGATGGAGGGAGCTCTCGACTCGGATCTTTCCATACGTGGAGCGAGCGATGCTACCCTTGCTGGTCGGGGCGGCTCCGAAGGTGGCGGTAATTTCGATGGCGGTAGCCCCAAGTCCGTCAAGGGCGGTTTTCCCTTCCTTCGTAGACAGGGGGTGTGGCGAGCTGCGTCATCGATGTTTCTCCCCTGCCCATACTCCCAGCGCTGATGAAACCAAGGACCGTGGAGTTGCAGGGCAACTCCATTCCAGCCCTCCCCCACAACAACGGTTCCTAACTACGAGAATGAACATCTACCGTCAACCAACGCCTTGCGATGTGTCGTCCGGACCTTGACAAGCGCGGGAACTCGATCAATGCTTGGTGCCCAAATCCAACGGACGAGGAGAATCTCGTGATTGTAGGATCGGCACCATACCAATACAAACGGGTCGAAGGCTGGGGCCTTGGGCCCACCGGGCGTGTTATGGGTGTGAATTCCGGAATAGCCGTTGATTCAGTGGACCGCGTCTACCTCGTGGACCGCGAACCCGAACCAGCCATTGTGGTGTTCGATCGCGATGGTCGCTACTTGACTTCCTGGGGTGAGGACCTGTTTCCTCTGCCGCACGAAATCTGGATCTCGCCAGACGATCGCCTATTCATCACGGACTGTCGCGATCACAGCGTGCGTATCTGCACAACCGAGGGAGAGGTGCTCCAAACCCTTGGGAACCCCGGCAATGCCGGCGCTCCGGGGGAGCCTTTCAACATGCCTACCAGGGCGGTCCAAGCTCCCTCCGGGGACATTTTTGTCAGCGATGGCTACGGGCAGCATTACGTACACTGCTTTTCATCTGACGGCACCTGGATACACTCCTGGGGAGGGAATGGGTCCCAACCTGGCCAATTTACGCTGCCTCATAATGTCTTCATTACTCCCGACGAAAGGGTCGCCGTCGCCGATCGCGAACCAAACAACCGCCTCCAGTTCTTCGGCTACGACGGGGGTTTTCTGAGCCAGTGGCCTGGCCGCCTATATCCTTGTGGGCTATTCATCGATTCCGACGGGGCCGCGGCGTGAGCATCTTCAGTTCGGAGGGGCGGCTTTTGTCGCAGTTTGTCGTAACTGGGGGGCCAGACGATCGATCTCACGGGGCTCATTCTTTATGGGTCGACCATCATGGCGATCTATATGTCGGGGAAGTCGGCGTCGAAAACTTGGTCTTCAAGTACAACCGAGTTTGATTCCGATGCACTTGAGGTATTCCGCCATGGCCTCCGATCATCTTCGCCAGCTTCTCATGGACGGGTTCTGTATTGTCGAGGGAGTGATACCGAAAAATTGCGTTGCAAGGGGTACGCGATGAAGGTTCTCCGAGCCGAGCGCGAGCAACACAAGCGCACGGAAGTGGAACGCGACAAAACATGGTCCCGCGGTCACCGGGTTGGCGCTAAGGGAGTTGGGGGCGTTGCGCCAAGTTATCAACTACACGCAGTGTTTCGCTCCTTACGTGGCGGACAGGCGTATCATGGAAATCGTAGAGAGTGTGTTCGGGCCTTGGGCACGCAACTCCTGTACTGACTTCACTGTCAACCAACCCGGCAATGACCGAGGCTATTTGCACGCAGATTGGCCGTACAAACAGAGGTGGCCCCCGGAATTCGGACAGTTACGTTAGGTGGATCCAACCCCTCTACGGAAGGACTGGAGACATGGGAAAACGACGTAGCTTCTCCGCCCAATTCAAGGCCAAAGTCGCCTTGGAGGCCCTGGTCGGCGACCAGACGATGGCCGAGCTCGCTGCCAAGCATCATCTGCACCCCAACGTGATTGCGCAGTGGAAACGGCAGGCCCGGGAGAGCCTGCCCGAGGCGTTCGCCCGCAAGACCTCTTCCCGCGCCGCCGACCATGAGGCGGAGGTCAAGGCGCTGCACGCCAAGATCGGCCAGCTGACCGTCGAGAACGATTTTTTGTCTCGCGCCTTCGGCCGTTGAGCCGCGACCGAAGGGAAGCGATGATCGATGCGGATCATCCCCGGCTCCCTATCGTGCGCCAGTGCACCTTGGTTGCCCTCTCGCGATCCACCTAGTACTACGCGGGTCGAGGGGAAAGTTCCTTCAACCGGCAGTTGATGCGCACCATCGACGAACAGTTTCTGGCCACGCCCTGGTATGGGTCCCGGCAGATGGCCCGTCAGCTGCGGCGCCAAGGCCATGGGGTCGGGCGCAAGCGCGTGCGTCGATTGATGCGACAGATGGGACTGACGGCCATCTACCGCAAGCCGCAGACGTCGTCGCCGGATGGGTCCCATCGGATCTATCCGTATCGTCTCGGCCATCTCAGGATCGAGCGGCCGAACCAGGTGTGGTGCGCGGACGTGACCTATATCCCGATGCAGCGTGGTTTTCTTTATCTGGTGGCGATCATGGACTGGGCGACGCGCACGGTGCTTTCGTGGCGGCTGTCGAATACCCAGGACAGTGCGTTCTGCCGGGAGGCCTTGCGGGAGGCGCTGGCCCGCTACGGCAGACCGGAGATCTTCAACACCGACCAGGGCAGCCAGTTTACGAGTCGGGAGTTCACCGAGGTCCTCGAGCAAGCCGGGGTAGCGATCTCGATGGACGGCAAGGGGCGATGGATGGACAACGTCTTCATCGAGCGTCTCTGGCGCTCCCTAAAATACGAGTGTGTCTATCTGCACGACTTTCAGGATGGACGGGCAGGCGCGTCAGATGATCGCGGCTTGGCTTCGCTAGTACAACGAAGAGCGGCCTCATTCCAGCCTGGCCGGCGACCGGACGCCTATGGAAGAATACACCCGGCGCAGGGCGGCATGAACAGGGAAGGGGGGACGGTGTGGACAATTTGCCAAGGACGGGTGGACGATCCTGCACCCAGCAAAACGGCGATCTTGCAGAGTCGGAAAGGAGGTCTCAGGGGACTCCAGAACAAGAAGGACAGGGCAGCAAATTAACCACAATGAATCCACCTAATCCTGCTGTCCGGCTGTCCAAAGAATGGGGTCCACCTCTAGTCCACCAAGACGGAACCCAACTACCTGTGGAGGGAATGATGCGCCTGATCACGGTACTAAACCGGTGCACGACCTTCAAGCGGTTTGTGTTTGAGGGCAGTCATTTTGACCGGCACGGAAGGATAATGGTGAGGATAAGGCCACGGAAAAACTCCCGGGGCGCGTGCAGCGGCTGCGGTCACTTGGCCCCCACCTATGACACGGCCCCCGAGGCCCGGCTGTTCGAGTTTGTTCCCCTCTGGGGGTTTCCGGTCTTTCTGGTGTATCGCATGCGCCGGGTTGCCTGCAAAGCCTGCGGCCGGGTGGTCGTCGAGAAGGTCCCCTGGAGCACGGGCAAGCACCACCTGACCGACCTCTACCGCTGCTTCCTGGCCCAGGGGGCCAAAAAACTGTCGTGGATCGAGGTGGCGCGTTCCTTCCGGACCCGTTGGGACAAGGTCTACCACTCCGTCCAGTACGTCGTGGACTATGGGCTCGCTCATCGCTGCCTCGACCAGGTCACGGCCCTCGGCGTGGATGAAATCCAGTATCGTAAGGGGCCTCATTATCTGACGTTGCTGTACCAGATCGACCCCCACCGCCGCCGCCTGTTGTGGATGGGCGAGAAGCGGACGAAGAAGGCCTTGAACGACGGCTTTACCGAACGGGAGCAGGAGCACCGGCGCAAGCAGGAAGCCGGCGGCGAGCAGGAGCCGACCCGTTTCCTCGACCAGAAGCGACTCCCAAGGCTTGAAGCTGTCGGAGCTATTGAAGATGAACCTGCGGACGGTCAGAGCCTACCTGCTCAAGGAGGACTTCCAGCGCTTCTGGGACTACACCTACTCCGCGTGGGCTGAGAAGTTCCTCCAGCGCGGGTGTTTCCGTACGATGAGAAGCAACATCGAACCGATGAAAGACATCGCCGGAATGCTGCGGCGTCACCAAGAGCTCATCCTCAATTGGTTCAGGGCCAGGAAGCAGTTCAACAACGGCATGGTCGAGGGCTTGAACCTGAAATGGAATCTGACAGGGAGAAAAGCATTCGGATGCCGCACCTTCAAGGCACTCCAAATCGCTTCATTCCATCAGCTTGGCGATTTACCCGAGCCACAATTCACCCACGAATTCTACTGACGAGCCAAAAAAAGAAGCCCGGCGAGATCCGTGAAGGACCGTCGGGCTTTGCTCGTTGTCGGCGAGGTTAAAGCTACTGGGTGTATTGAGTCACATTAGCAATACCACCAGGCTGGGTGAGCGCATAAACAATCAAATTGACCCCGAATTGCAGACCACGCTCCCTCGCGTCGGCGTTCGGATCACCCCAGTACCAGCTGACATTGAGATCGCTAAAAACCACCGCGACGCGACCTCGAAGCTCAAGCATTTCGAGGTCGAAAACATTGCCACCCGGAGCCCCACCCATAGGCGGACCATCCTCGAAATCGAAAAAACTGTAGTATAGATCGTGATCTTTCGGAATTTTCTGCCATTTGCTGCCATCGCTTCCCAGAACCGCCGGATCTTCCATCAATGCCTTGAACTGCCGATCGAAAAGAGTCCCCTGAACTCCTGCATTCTTGCCTGTGAGACCGTTTTCCGCATCCGCCTGCCGAATCTCTTCCGCGAACAGAAACCCGCCGTTCTTCAGATACTCGCCAAGGTTCTCCTTCTCCGTGTTAGTGAACTGGAATACTGCGCTATTCCCTGTCAGATAGATAAACGGCGCTTTCATCACACTGGGGTCACTGAGCCGCAATGTCGTACCCTCGATACGTGCGTTCACGCGGGAGTGGTCGCGGATGTAGCGCATCAACTCCTCTACGGCGGTGGGAAAGCGATCGATACTTTTGTCGGCCAAGTCGTAGTCGACCACCGTCATGTTGAAGAAGCCTTTGATATTGCGTTTGTTGCCCGGATCCTGAATTAGGATGGCTTGGAAACGACCGAAGTCCAGGTCACCGACGTTCAGCAGTTCCTGTTTTAAGCTCAAGGCTTCCTGCACGGGTGCCGCCGTCTCGGTCAACTCGATCATCTCGACTTGGTCAAAAGCGAGTTCTTCGGCTTTTGCCCCGCTGAAGGCTCCTAGGACCTGAGTTCCGGGCAACACTGCCCCAAGGAGATCACTTCCCACCGAACTGACATCGACGATTGCCGAAATATCATCAGGCGCTTGCATTGCCTGTGAGAGCAGCATTTCCATCTGTACTTCCGATATCTCTGGCTGTTTCGCGAGATCGAAGTTTTTCTGCAAAATGGGAGGAGGCGCCTGGAAATAAATCAGCTTTTCTTCTTCTTCCACCACTGTAAGCTGCATATAATAGGCGATACCCCAAGCTCCGGCGTGGACAATCATCGACAGAATCAGGGCGGCGTTAAGGCCCAGACGTCGTCCAGTCGTAGCTTTCCACAGCGCCATCAGGAGCACCGCAAGAGCAGCTGCGCCCAATGCGTACGCGAACCATTTGGAAATGACGAGCAGCAGGTGAACCAGCACTGCTACCCCAAATATCGCGTATAATTGTTTCTTTCGATCGTCCAAGGTTATTCAGTCCTCAACTCGGCGTTTGGCGCAAGAGTACGTCATCTGGAACTTACGCATCCACCACAGAGTAGATGATTATTTGCCACGCCCTCTCTGCGGCTCCGTTGCGATCACTTGGTCAACAATGCCTACCTGTCTGGCAATGTCCATGATCTGGACAATCTGGCCATGCGTAGCGCGTTCGTCGCCCTGAATAATGATCAAGGTCGTGTTGTCCAATAGCGTCCTCTTGGCCTGCAGTTCCTCTTTGAGATTGGCAAACGTAACGCTCTTATGGTTGAGCTTCATATTGCCATCCTGGTCGACCACAATGAAGAGGTTTTCCTTCTCGGGAGCCTGAGACTCCTCTGCCTCTGGCAATTTGATGTCCAAGCCGGGGGTGATAGCGAACACCGCCGTTACCATGAAGAAAATGAGAAGCTGAAACACCACATCAATCATCGGTGTGAGGTCAGGTTTTTCGTCCTGGCTACCACGTTTTTTGACGGCTGCCATCTCTCCTTGTCCCTCCCTACCTGATTAAGAATTGCAAGAATGCCGCTCAGGCAGCTTGCGAGGACTGCCAACGACGTAGCAACGCGTCGACGAACCCGTGTCCGTAGGCCTCGAACTGAACGAACCTGCTGTCGGCACGGGTGCTGAAATAGGTGTAAATGGCAATCGAAGGCACAGCGATTACAAGGCCAGTAACGGTGGTAATCAGCGCTTCTGAGATCCCCGCCGCAACGATCGTCGGCTCACCGAGACCCTTCTCCGCGATACCCTCGAAGGCCCGGATCATTCCGTTCACCGTTCCGAGCAGCCCCAACAACACCACCGAGTTGGCGACGAACTGGATCACCGACAAGTAGCGCTCCAGATAGCCAAGTGCTGCCCGTTCTACGGTGCCGTTCATCTCGACGCGCATTTCTTCCACATTGCGCTGTTCTCTCGAAAGGTGCTCGAAACGAATAATACCCTCCAAGAATACTTCACCTTCGAGCTTGCCCACCTCTGCGCAGTACTCACGCAACTGCTCGAAAGTGGTACCCGATTCAACCCGGGTGTTAATATCGTTGGTCGCTTCGGCAACTTCTTCTTCACTGCGCATCCGCGAATATGTCCACACTCGCTCAAGGAAGAAACCCACGGCCATAATCGACCAAAGGCCCAGCGGATACATGAACGGTCCCCCGTCGCGAAAGAAATCTAACATTTGCTACAATCCTCCCTGTTAGTGCTGCAGCCCGAAAAGCTTATATGACGCGAGCCTCTTCCAGAGCCTGCAGCTGCTGCTTGGAAAAATTTACTTGAGGCGAAAACCTCGCTGCTTCGCTGTATTTTTCCACTACTCCTTTGAACAGGTCGGCAGCCTTCCGGTAATCTTCTTGTGCCATGTAGGCGGCCCCAATGTTGACGGCAGCGTTTACCGCTTGGTCGCTGTCCGGATACCTCTCCAGAACCTGCTCGAAAATTTCGATCGCCTCTACGTACTGTTCCTTGTCGAACAGCTTCTCGCCTTCCGCGTAAACATTGTAGGCATCAATCTCCGAGAGATGGCCGAGAAGGACAGTCGCCTTTCGACGTAGTTTCTTGTCTTCGGCTTTTTTCAGACGGTCATCGGGATATATCTCAAGGAATTTTTTGTAATTCTCCGTCGCTTTATCGTAGACCTTCTCGCTGTAATAGAAATCCCCGAGGGTGAACTGGCTTTTTGGACCGTAATAGCCGTCCGGATGATTGTCTACAATCCGTTCAAATATTGGCAGGGCCTCTTCCTTCCGTCCAAGATGAATCAGTGCCCATGCTTTGTTATACAAGGAATCATCCACGTATTCGGACTTCGAATACCGACTCAAAATGCGATCGTATTTTCCCATTGCTTCGATAAAAATCTGATTCTTTTCTCCCCGAAGTAAGCCCTGAGCTTGGTTAAAGATCGCTTCTCCCGATCGGAACAGCGCTTCAGGAGCGAAACGGGACGAGGGATAGGTCTTTTCCAACTGATCGAATGCGGTACTTGCTTCACGCCACTTGCCCATGCGGTAACTCGCCCACGCATCATAGTAATGAGCGTAAACGGCCCTTTCGTCATCCGGGTAGGTCTGGTGATATTTTCTGAAAGCTTCCACCATCAACGGTAGGTATTGCACATTGCCGCCTCCGGACAGGGCATTGTAGGCAACCCCGATCTGGAATTGAGCATTTTTCGCCCAGCCAATTTGAGGATAGTTATCGATGATAGTCTGATAAGTCGCGATCGCCTTTTCCAGATTTCCTGAGCGGAAATAGCTATTTGCCTGCACAAACAACGCATTGGAGATGCTTTCGACGTCCACGGCAAGGTCAATGAGTTGCTGCGATGCCTGGATGCTTCGATCGTACTGCTCAAGTCTGAAATAGGCGCTTGCCAAGCGGATCAGCACTCGCACTTTGTCTTCCTCGGATTCGAGCTTGGCGAGCATACTTTCGTAGGTGCGTATCGCGTCTTGAGGATCCTGCTTCTCAGCCATCGAGATTAGCTGTAGTTGGGCATTGCGCGCGAGGGTCTCGTCTCCTGAATCGATGACCTTGGTTAATAACTCAGTCGCCTCCTCGTCCTTCCCTAGAGCGGACAACGACAGGGCCATCGAGAATTCGACCTTCAAAACCATGGTTTCCGGTAAGTCGGAATCAAGGAGCCACTTATAATCAGCGACTGCCCTGCTGTATCGATTGGCGTAATGGTAGGCAAGACCACGGCCATAGTGTGCATCCCGAACCGCCCCTGCCTCGGGGTATTCCTCGATTACTTTTGTGTAGCGTGTGATAGCGTCAAAATAGTTTTTATTATTCAGATCCAATTGTGCGATCTGGTAATGTGCCGTAGCCTCGAGGTCGCGGTCTCCGCTTACTCCTTCCAATAACTCGCTGAGGAGCTCCTTCCCCTGCTCTGGTCGGCCTTCTCCGATGTGTATGTTTGCCGCCTCAATCAAGGATGCAACATACACCTCACGCGCTTTGCGTCCCACGCGCGAAAAAGCCACGATAGCTTCCCCAAGTCTTCCTGTTTGCTTGTAGAGAATTCCCAGACCGTAGTTGCCGTCAGCTGCGTGTTTTGTCTCTCCATAGTTTTCGGCGATCATCTTGTAGGCTTCGATTGCCTCATCAAAGCGTTGTTGCTCGGTATTGACCCGGCCGATTCGCAAAAGACATAACGGCGCTTGATCAGACCTCGAAAAACTCTCGACGACCTCATTGTAAAGGCTCTGAGCCTCTTCGAAATCCCCCAACTTTTCGGACGACCAACCTGCACTGTAGAGAGCCTGGGCTCGTAACGAAGTTTCGCTGTCTGGATAGTTTTGGGTTACGAGCCGGTAATCGCTCCGGGCTTCGTCGTATCGGTTAGCGAAGTAACGCGCTTCTCCCTTCTGATACTGGGCATTTGGTGGATACGGGGTATCCCCATATAGGGTGATCACCTGATTATAAGTGTTCCAGGCATCCTCGAAGCGCTCCCATTCCATATAATTATCACCAAGGCGCATCTGGACTTTGGCCTTGTAGAAGCGCTCCTCGGCCGTTTCCTGAGCGGATATCAATTCCTGGTAGGCCTCTTCGAATCTGCCTTGTTTGCGGTAAATTTCAGCGACGCGCAACGATGACGTTTCGAACAACTGCCGATAATTCTCAAAATCAACATTCTTGCCTTCCCGGAAAGACCCTCGAAGCAATTCGTACATACGGTCATAAAGATCCCGCACCTCCCGATAGGCCTGGATTGCTTCCTCCGGCCGATCCATCTCATCGAAGGCCTGAGCTTTCAAATAGGTCGCTGAGGCGATGACGGGACTTTGCGGGTAGCCATCAAGCACAGCCTGAGCCTCGTCCACGGCTCGCTGGTATTCGGCTTTCTCGTAGTAAGACGATGCGATACGGAATTGGGAGTCCGGGGCGTAGCGATCATCGGGATACCTCTCAAGCATGCTTGAGAGGGTGTTGATGGCCTGAGCATAGGACTCGAGACTGAACTCGCTCCAACCGGCGTAGAACAGCGACTCTCCGGCTAGTCTCGAATCCGGGAACATTTCGACATACCGCTTGTACTCGTCTGCAGCCTTGCCAAACTCCTTTTGCATGAAGCGGGTCTCGGCCACCCGAAATTGGACGAGTTGACTGAAGTCTTCAGGAACGCCGGTCTGTTCCGTCACCTGACGAAAGGCATCGACTGCCTTTTCGTGGGCCCCGCTACGCATGTGGGCGTTGCCAAGCTGATACCAAGCCGCGGCCATGATCGGCAACTCCAACTCATCGCCGAAATTGACAAGAACACTGTCGGTTCTAACTGCCCGACTGTTGAACTTGACAACTTTGCTGTACTCGATGATGGCGCCTTCGTACTCGCCGAGGGCATAAAGTGATTGACCCGCGTCGAATTTGGTCTTCAGGCTCTGCGGAACGGGGAGGAAGAGGCTAGTCCCCACTCCAAGGCCCAGGACTATTAGTCCCAACCAGACCGTCATGACCAGAACTCCTTGCCAGTTATTCTATTAACAGAAGGATTTGTTACAACATGTAATTCAGAGAGAAACGATGTGATCCGTTGGTTCCGGTCAGATCAAGTGGGATTTGGTAGCCGTAGTCAAAAAGCATTTTGTTCCACCGGTACCCCAGACCGGCATTGAGATCGCCGCTGACATCGTCTTCGAGAACCCGACTTCCTCCGGCACGCAGCATCAGCCCTTCGACCAGAACGGTCTCGCCACCGACTACCAGACTCTTCTCAGTTTCGCCCCCGAGATCGCGCATCACCCACTGAACTGACACCATTGAGGTCTCCGCCACAGGGGCTGCTATACCGATATGCACATCCATTGGCAATTTGCCGGCATCAGGATCGCCCGGGACCGACGTTTTTGCAACGTTCGGTTGGTTCAAGTTCTTCAACAGCACCCCTAGATGCGCCCCGCCCAACGGCGACTTCCACAGCAGTCCGACATCAACGCCGGGGGCTCCGTTGCTGGTATTCGACAGGGGATCAGCTCCCATTACCGGATCGTCTGGAATATCACCCACGCTCCAGAACAGGTATTTCGCCGTTAATCCCAAGGACAGGGTTCGGTTCAGCTGGTAAGACAGGCCGAAGAACGCCCCGTTTTCACTCATCAGATCGGAGCCAATTCGTTCGTAGCCTAGGCCTAAGGCCAACTTTTCTCCCATCGGCTGCACAAAGCTGGAAAGGTGCTGACCCAGATTGTCACCATCGATCCCAGAGAATAGCAGAGAAACGTTGGTGTAGGCTAACTGGCGGCCCTCGACTTGGCTCAGCCCCGCCGGATTGGCGAACACCGCATCGCCATTATCCGCCACGGCCACAAAAGCGTTGCCAAGCGATGCCGAGCGTGCCCCCGCGCCGATGTTCTGAATGTTCACTACTGCATGCGCTGTGGTCGCCAGAACCGTTATGGCGCTGGCGGTTGCGAATAGACGCCCTGGATTCATGAGCTCAATCCTCCTTGTGGTATTTCTCGCTACTTGCTCGCAGTCTCGATTTCTGGTTCGGCATCGCCATACCTGCGACCGATGTCTCGTTCGAAACCGTAGGTAATATCGACCGCTTCAACCGGTTCATTTCGGTAGTCGAACCTCAGTACGCAATCGTGAACGATGACGTTTACCTCGCGGACATCGGGGTGAAGTGCAGGAAAAATTACGAACCCCTCCTTCTCCTGTCCGCTGAAGATCTCTTCGTTTTTGAACATGGTACGATTCAGCAGATCCATCCGCTCTTGGTAGCGGTTGTACTCGTTGCCTCGATACCCGATTGCATAGGCGCGGTAGTATGTGTCCATCTGCTGTTTCCCTAGGCTCCAGTACTCGCGGTTATTCGATGCGACGAGCTGAATCCGGGCGGGATCAATCTTCACCTTCGGATAGGCGTAATTCTTGACACTGAGACGAAACACCGTAAATCGGGTGCGTTCCTGCTCGCCCTCCCAGAACTTTGTGTTTCCGTAGGTATAGGGATTCGTAGATTTCGGTCCCGAATTAGAATGGGATGCAAACTGCCGATTGAGCTCCTCGTCCGTCATAGGACGAAGCCTGACCTCAAGGCGATCCTGCGTGAAGGTAATGCTGCCGTCGTCAGCGACACTCATCGCACTCTGCTGACCCTCGGCGGGCCGCAAGGGTGTGGCATAGTGGTAGTATCCGCAACTCGCCAAAATCATCGAGACGAGGGCAATCTTTGCGAAGAGATGAAAAGGTGTTATGCGCGGTGTAGCCGGTCCCAAATCCGGTTTCGCGAACATAATCGCACGGGCTCCTGTGTTTAGATCCTGTTATTTGCCTCGCCCCTTAGATCCTGTTATTTGCCTCGCCCCAATGATCCAAGGCGCACTCGGCTCTTTCGGCTCTTTCGGCTCTTTCGGGACGGTAAATTCGTACAAACGGTCAGCCGATGCAACTCCGCCATAAGTCCGCCGTAAGATAGTTCATTTCACGGTCGGATGGAAGTTTTTATTTGACCCCAAGACTTTTCCAGAATTGCGGTGCCTGCGACCGGCTTGGAAATGCCTGCCAGCTCGAGATCGCTGAACCTCTCGGACAACCGGAAAGCATTGTGCCCCCCGCTCAGAGACCACTTGGCTTCGTAAAGTTCCGAGTGGGTATCGAAATCGTTGAACTCCGCGTTGAATCCGAGCACTTCCCCTTCGCGTAAGTCATGTGCCACACTGAGGAAAGAAGCTCCCACGTCGATTCTGTCAAAAGGGGTCAGCGCCAGTTCATAGGCCACGACACCAGGCATTGCCACCACTACTGCAGCCTTGGTGAACTCCCCATCCGGCTCCGAATACCACCCAGCAGCAGAAAAATTGACGAAGAAATCTTCGTTTGGAGGTGGTGGACCAGACAGGATGAAGTGGTTGGCCTCAATGCCGTTCAGGCGCAATTGATCTTCCTCACTCAGGTCCGAAAAATCGGCGAACTGACCGCCCGAATGATCGGCGTCCACAAATATCTCCAGATCGTCGTCCTGAAATATTAAAGCGGGAGGAGTTCCCTCGGGACGATCAATTTGATGGACGTCATCGACAACTACCGCACTTACATACAATTGGTTTGACGCATCGTTCCAGCCTACGCAGAGTGTGGTACGGAAATCGGAGAGATCCGCCAAAGCCCCGTTGACAAGGTCTGTAAGCTGAAGTGTTGACACACAGAATTCGGAATCGACGATTTCCCAGTCCGCCAAGTCGCCATCTATCACAGGTTTGTGATTGTCGGAAAATTGGAACGCCCGAATACTGACTCCGGGGGGTTGGTGAGCGAATGCCGGAACGATTGCGACTGCGAAGATCCCGACCTTAATCAAGGCGCAAAACCCCGTCGTCTGCCTGCCGACTCCCCCAACAATTTTGGAGGCTATTATTTCTCCTCCGTCTCGGAAACATCCTCGCTCTGAGTCTCGTCGCCCTCCTCGTGAAAGCGAATCAGCTTGACGTCGTGTAACCCTATTCCGAAACCTCCAGTTCCAGAACTGCCCGTAAAAGCCGAACCCACTCGCTCCTCGTAAATGCGGTTGGTTTCCCCAGCCAGTCGCACGGTGCTGGCGTCGACCGTTCCCTGGGTAGTGCGTCCCGAGCGAAAAGTGATCGTCACAGTGCGGGATTCGGTGCCCGCAGCTGCCTTCGAGAAATCCAGCCGGCTGATCCTTGCCATCTCCTTGGAGCGCAATTTCAACCCTTGGAAATACCCGAATCGGCGCTTTCCGCGAAAACGGATGTTGGTGACCTCGAAGCGCTCCCCCGCCTCGTTGATGACTGTGGCTTTGAGTTTGACATCGGGCTCCGCGGCTGAGGGATGAAGGAACAGCACGCCGCTGACCTCCGACATCAGGATCAGAAAGGGTCCGAGTTCGGTGACCCCTCCAAAACGTTGCATCACGGAACCCCCACCGAAGCTGTCCTGGTGGGGAGAACTACCGCTGCCGCCGGAAAAGATGGTTGCGTTGAGAACCTCACCGGTTCGCAGGAAAATGGCAACCTGCTGCTCTTCGTCGTTCTTGTCGCCTTGCATTTTCAGCCGATCGACATCCTGCATTTTGAGGATACGGCGCTGGTTGCCAACGTAGATCTCTATGTTATCGCCCCCCTGGTAGGTAAGCTTCGACACTTCGTGGCGGTTCCCGGCTCGGTCCACCACAGTTGCGACGATGTTGGATTGTTGCGCTGCGACTGAACATACAGCTACACCCGTGGCGATCAGTGCGGGAAGAGCCTTCATGGTTTTTTCTCTCGCAAGGGGGGTCGCTGATTCTCCTGCTGTATCGTTATGTAGTATCGTTACTACACCAAGTGCACGCTACTCGATTCCGCCCTCCTCTTCGAGCTGCTGCGACTCGGATTCGATCGTTATGTGAGTGATTCCGCCGTAGGTGACCTCTACGGGCCGGAACTCATCGAGGCCGCTCGGTGAATTTTCGATGCGCACCTTGTACGACCTGCCGGCCGGGACAATGAAATAACGAATCTCCGAAGAGGTCATCCCCTTGCCCAGAACGGTGCGCATGTTGTAGTCCATGATGAGGAAGGGTATCTGCCGCCCCAACTCCTCGCCCCCTGTGAACCTGACCGAGAATCGCCCGACATGAACGGGGACGTACTTCTCCTCGCCCAATCCGACTTCGACGTCCCTAATCTCCACATTGTCGTCGATGTCGGTATTGACGACGACGGTGTAGAGTCCCGGCGGAATATCGCACGTCAACCGGAATTCCTGAACGCCCGTTTCGTAATAGGCCGGAGAACTCGCCGAAAGGCGGGGAGTATCGGAATACACCTCTGCATCGGTATCCTGATCGATGACGTAGAAATTCAACTCATTGATGCCGCCGGCATTCAGGATGAGCCTGCCCATCCCCTCCGGAATCGGTGCGGGACCACCGCCCCCTCCCGAAGTAGTCGCGCACCCGGATGCGAGTAGGCAACAAACCAGCAGCTGTGAAGCTGTCGAATACAGCAGTCTTGGTGTGGCCACGGGACCTTGCTCCTTCATTTTGGCATGGAATATAGTGGACCGATATGGAACTTGACGAGACGATGTAGCACTGTCAACGCGGTTGTCTGGTCCGAGCGCTTCAGAAGGGTCTCCAGGACGGCGATTTGTCGTCGCGGTCGGGGCTGTCGGTGAGGTTGAACGGCATTACCGGGTTTTCAACATCATCGAAGTCAAAGCCATGGGTATTGACGAGGTAGATTTCGTAATCGCCCTTCATTTTCCCTGAATAAGCCAGACCCTTTCCATCTGGAGACCACGCCGGCTCCTGCTCGTACGTCTCCTCAGCCACAGTGATGCGAGCCTGTCCGCTGCCATCGGTCCGGGCAAGCATCAACTCCTGTCCACCGAAGCGCTCCGAACAGAAAGCGATTCGGTCTCCAGATGGGGACCAAGCGGGAAACCAATCGAATTTCCTTTGATCGGTAAGGCGGCGGAGGTCGGACCCATCCGGCCTGATGGTGTAGATCTCGTCGTTCCCATCCATCTGGCCGACGAAAGCGATTAGGTCTCCATTCGGGGCCCAGGAAGGATCTCTGCCCTTTGTGAGTTCGCGCTTGTCGCCGCCATCATCCGCATCCATCAGCCAGAGTTCGACATCTCCCTCTCTTTGGCTGACAAAAACGATCTGCAATCCGTCCGGAGACCAAGCAGGCCGCTGATCCCGTTCGGGGTGTTCCGTCAGGCGCCGATGTTGCGACCCATCGGCAGACATGACGTAGACATCGATGTTCGAAAGGACGTCGCCCTGGGTAAAGGCGATCCGATTACCGTCGGGAGACCAAGTTCCGCTCTGTTCCGGCTCCGAGGAGGAGGTGAGTTGGGTGAGTTCGCTCCCGTCCGCATTTATTGTGAACAGGTCCCAGTTTCTCGACGTCGTCCTTGTGGATGAAAACAATATCGTGCCCTCGCGAGCGAAGGACCCGTTGCTGCCCCCCGGGATGTCAAATGTTTGGCCTAGAGAGTTGCTGCCGACGATGGGTGACGAGTCGATCTCAAGGGTGTGTGTGCCGAGATAGGATCCGGCAACGACGTTCACCTCGTAGCTGCCTCCCTTTACATCGTTGAAGGAAAAGGAGCCGGCGTCGACCAGCTGGTTGCGCCCGTGCTCAAGGCTGTTTGCGTCGAGGCGAATCTGAACCCCTTCGCCACCGCGGATTTCGACGGTAACCTCGTTCGTCCCGCACCCAAACGAGAACAGGGTCAACTGGCAGAGCAACGCCGCTGCCGCGGTCACGTTTCGGTGGCGGCACCCGCGGCTGTAGCATTGATGCAAAAATGCGCCCTCTCTTCCGGGTCCCATACGAAATCCCTGTTCTGATTTTCCGTTACGCCGATGCGAGACACCTCCCCTCCAACCCAATTGTCTCCAGATACGGAAAGAGGGTTTTGTCTGGGAAAGCTCTTTTTCGTGCTGCCTGAACCCCTGGAGCACCTACTTTAATTGAATAGGTCCTTGACCTTCCCCCAAGTGGTGACGTCTACCTCTGTTCTGATCGGTAGAGTTGCGGAGAGTCGGTGAATCGTCGCCTCAAAATCGTCGCCGGCGACAGTTGTGGTTTCGGCGCCGGTCTGCTTCACCAGCAGGAGGCCGCCAAGCTCCCCCGACCGGAACCAGTCTTCCTCGGCCCCTGCGGCTAACTGTTCTTGCTGCAGAAAATAACCGACCGACAATATTTGGAAGTCGAGCCGGTTCAGTTCCGGAGAGCCCATATCACTCGAATTCACAATTCCCAGAAGCTCGATCCCTTCGATCTGCGCGGTCGCCCGTTCCAGCACCAGCGCCCTCCGTAACTGTTCCTTTGCGTCGGGATCAAACAAGTAGAACAACTGATAGACGGGAAACTCCCCACTTCCGGCTCCAGCCACCGGGGCGGCCAGTCCCAAGGCGAAGGCAATCGTTGCAGCCTTGTGGAAAAAGATGCGTCTCATTCGGCCCGAATCGTAAACGCCGACTCGATCTCTTCCTGGCCATCGAGGATGTTGACCTGTGACAAGTGTTCGTTGAGAACCTGTTCGACCTGGATCACCCCCACTCGTCTGGATACGGCGTAGCCGAGAACGGTGTCAGTCTCCGGATCGCGAAGCTCACGCCCAAGATCCCAGACCCCAAACTTGTCCCCATTCCTGACCCCGTCCGCAGATCCGACATTAATATACGCGCGGCCGGCATCGATATCTATGATTTTCGGCTCTGATACGCTCAGCTCGGGAGCAGGCCTAACCGTGGCTTCGACTCCCACACCCAGTTGGTGCAGGCACTCGTCGACGGACTGCCCTACGAGGGTCTTGTGAAACTCCGCGGAACCCCATTCCGCTTCCCCCAGAAAAAAATATTCCTTGTCTAGGGGAACATGTGCAGCAGGGTTGACGACGCCGGTGCGCTTGCTGTCGATCTGCCCTTCACACCGATACTCACCCGCGGGTTGACCGTCGATGACATTGTAGAAAAAGATCTGTATCGCCGAAACTCCCTGGTAGCTCCGGTATCCACCCAAGGGGACCGTAGCGCGAAACCGCTTCATGCTGATGTCTTCGATTTCACCGAGGACTACGACATCGGCCTCCAGCTGTCGTCCCAGATGTACGGCCCTGCCCGACTCGATCTTGCCGAGGCGCTCTTTTTTTCCGAGGCGGACGAACCCGGAGTCCGGCGGAATTATGCGATAGGCCTTGTAGCGCCCGAGGGTGTCGGCCAATCCACGGGCGAGTTGGCCGTATATGTCCCAAGGGCCCTTGTATTTGGACACGTCGCGGAACGGCAGAATCAGGATGACCTTCATGAGCGCATCTATGCTGTCTATCTCAGCGTCGGAGAGTTCCACCGTCTCCACGGCTATTGGCGGCTGGGCGGGGGTCCCTGGTTCGAGGGTCGCTGGTTGGACAGCCGCCACGTCTTCAGAACTCGTTCCCCAAATCGATGCGAGCTGAGAGCAACCTGTGCCCATGGCAATCAGCAAAGCCATTCCAGCAAGGGTGCTGGGAAGCTGCGGTTTCTGCTTCGAAATCACCATGAGAATCTGTTTCCCCTAAGCCATTCAGTCGTCTCAGCGACTCGACCTCAATCGCGGCAGCACGTAGGGCCCTTTCGGGACGACGGCTACGCGGGCTTTGTTACCCGAATCGCGGAGGGCTTCGTCTATTCCCGCCTCTACCGAGGGAACTACGTCGACCATCGGCAAGGAGGCTCCGAAATCGCGGGCGATCTTCTGAGAATAAAGCTTCACCCTTGCCTTGGCGAGCACCTTGCACAACTCCTGCAACTGCCACTGGTCCACGACGAAGAAATCACGCGACGCCAATTTGCCGGCGAACTCGTCGAGCCCGGTTGTCCCCAGCAACAGTTTGCTGAACTCCCGGCTGCCCAGCCCTTCGTCGCAGCTGGCGGCGATAACAATGGTGCCGCCCTCGCGGATGATCGGCAGCACCGCCGTCATTCCCTTTACCGCTTGGTAGAAGGTCAGGTCGAGGGGAAACCCGGCGCTGGTCGTGACCACGACGTCGACAGCCTCGTCGACGGTAGCCACGGCTGCTGCCTCCACGAATGCCACGCCTTCGGCGTGGGCTTTCTCCAGATCGCCGGAGAAAACGCCTGAAATCTGCCGCTTTTCATTCATCGCCACGTTGAGAACGAGGTCGACTCCGACAGTCCGGGCTACTTCCAGGGCCTGTTCGTGAAAAGGGTTGCCTTCGAGGATCCCCTCGGCGGATCTGGGGTGTCCCATCAGCTCAGGTCCGTGCAGCACCTTCACCGTATCTACACCCATCAGCCCGGGACAGATCGCCTTGCGTCCACCCGAGTATCCGGCCATCAGGTGGGGCTCGATCAACGAGGTGGCGATCTTCAGATCGGCTTCGAGGTAGAGGCGGTCAACCCAGATCGGGGCTCCTGCCGAGGTATCTCCGAGGTAGGCCAGGCTGCGGCGATCCCTTGCCCGGTGGTTCTCGATGCGGTATTTCTGCACGATCTCAGGGCCGACGAGCTCGACCAGTTCCTCCCCCTCGTTGGGGCGGTGCAGTCCGGTGGCGATCAGGATGGTAATGGCATCGCGCGCTATGCCGGCGTTTTCCAGGGTATCCAGGATGGGCGGAAGGATAATGGAGTTGGGAACCGGCCGGGTGATGTCGGAGATGACGACGCATACGTCCTCCCGGCCGCGGGCCAAATCGAGGAGCGGTGCCGTCCCGGAAGGAGCCCGCAGGGATTCGTGGAGCCGCTCTACAATGCGGTCCAAGCCGGGCATGTCCGCCATCGACAGGATCTCGGCGTCGTCCGGTATCTCCGCCTCGATACCCTTGCGGCCGTAGTCGAGAGCGACTATCACGATCCGCTTGGCAGGAGCCTGGTTCTGAGATAGTCGGCCAGCACCGGGCCGTGGTGAGGATCGGCGAGTGCATAATCAGCGAATGCTCGGTAGTAAGTGTTTGGACTTCCGATGTCGTACCGCATTTCGTCCGGAAGCAGACGCACGCACTGCACCCCCTGTCCCTCGTCGATCAGGATCTGGATCGCATCCGTCAACCAGAGTTCCCCTCCATGGCCGGTCTCGATTTTTTCTATCGCTGAGAACACGCGGCGATCGAAGATGTAACGGGCCGCCACCGCGAGATGGCTGGGAGCATGTTCGGGGTGTGGCTTTTCGACGATCTCGGAAATCTCGAAGCATTCGTCGTCGCCGGTTCCGAAGCCTGGCCTGACAATGCCGTAGCGCTGGACCTCTTGCGCCGGAACCTCCCAGACGGCGATGGTCGCCGCCACATCGTTGCGCAGGTGGGCCGCGATCATGCGCCCGACCACTCCCGGTTTGTGCGGAGAGCGGATGATCGTATCTCCAAATCCGACCAGGAAAGGCTCTTCCCCGACAAACCGGGCTCCCAGTCGGATCGCATCGGCGTTGCCCAGAGGCCGCCGCTGCCGGACGTAGAAGAACTCTACCCCTTCCTTCTCGTAATCGAGCTGTGCGACCGATTCCCCCTTTTCCCGAAGCAGGATGTCGAGTTCGGGATCATCGTCGAAATGGTCTTCTATCGACCGCTTTTTGCGGCCGGTAACGAACAGGAGCTTGTCGACTCCTTCCTCGACAAGCTCCTCGACCACGTGCTGCACGACCGGCTTGGTGCCGACGGGAAGCATCTCCTTCGGTTGGGATTTGGTGGCCGGCAGCAGCCGGGTACCCCTGCCGGCCACCGGCAGAACCGCTTTTGAAATAGTCACAATTTCCGCTGTCTCGGCTGCAATGCGCGCAGCCGTCATACTGACCTAACCTTCGGTAAATTATGGTATTACCCTTGCTGCATCAAGCGCGGAGGGCTGCCTGCCGAAGGCGCGGCTTCCCTTGACCGACTCCCCCGGGAACGATGAAGTTGGGCGCTGTGAAATCCGCCGCGACCCCTCCGGTTTTCCCAGGAAAAGCGATCGAAATACACGGTCTGCAGCCGTTGCCACCGAATCGCATTCGCCACGCGCTGTTCGATTTCGACGGCACCTTGTCCCTGCTTCGCGGAGGCTGGCAGGAGGTGATGACCCACCAGTTCGTCACGGTGCTGGGCAGCGCCGAAACCGTCGAAACTCCGAAACAGCTCGAGTACATTTGCCGAGAATTCATCACTAGGCTTACGGGAAAACAGACGATCTTCCAGATGCTGCGGCTGGAGGAAGAGATGCGAAAGCGGGGTGCCGATTGCGTACCCGCCGCAGAGTACAAACGACAGTACCTGACTCTATTGAACAAACGTATCGCCGGGCGTCTGGAAAGCGTGCGCAGCCGGCACCGACCTCCCGGGACGTACCTGGTTCGCGGAGCCAGGCGCCTGCTGGAGAGGCTGCGGCAAGCCGGGATCCTCTGCCACCTAGCCAGCGGCACCGATCACGAGTACGTTGTCGAGGAAGCGGAGCTGCTGGGACTTACTCCCTATTTCGGGAGCCGCATCCACGGGGCCCGGGATGATTACCGATCGTTTTCCAAGAAAATCGTTATAGAGGATATCCTCAGGTCGCACCTCCTGGACGGTTCTCAGTTGGCGGCCTTCGGGGATGGCTACGTCGAGTTGGAGAATGCGCGCGCGGCAGGGGGCGTGGCCATCGGGGTGGCGAGCCTGGAAAACGGCGAACAGGGGTGGGACCTGTGGAAAAAAGAACGCCTGCTGGGAGTGGGCGCACAGATCCTGGTCCCTGACTGGAGCGAGGCGGACCTCATTCTCGACCACCTGGGAGTCGCATGCGCAAAGGGTGATCTCCACGGGCAGATCTCGAGCTTGGGGTCGCGATGACTGCTGGCGGTCTGCGACGATTGCTGCGCTCCTTCCGCGAACTCACGGTTGCGGTAGTGGGCGATTTCTTTCTCGACGCCTACTATGACTGCGAACGCGACCTTGAAGAGAGGTCGCTTGAGACGGGTAAACGCTGTTTCCAGGTCGTCAACACCCGCAGGCAGGGGGGTGCAGCGGGAACGGTTGCGGCCAACCTCGCCGCCCTGGGAGTAGGTTCCGTCGAGGCGGTGGGCTACTGTGGAGACGACGGCGAAGGGTACGAACTGCGGCGGGCGATGGGGGAACTCGGTCTGCGAACGGACGGGTTCTTCACCGCCGATAATCGCTTCACACCGACGTACGCCAAGGCCTGTTACGTCGACTCCGGGCGGGTCGTGGAGGAGCTCGAGCGCATCGACATCAAGAACCGGCAGCCCACACCGCGCCTCCTGCAGGAGCGGATTGTCGGTTACATCCGGGAGAACGTCCCCCGCTGGGACGGCGTCATCATCGTCGACCAGGCGAACGAGCCGAACTGCGGAGTCGTAACGACGCGGGTTCGCCCGTTTCTTACCCGTCTTGCCCTGGAGCGCGAGGACACTGTCTTCCTCGCCGACTCCCGCGAACGCATCGGGTTGTACCGGGACGTGATAGTCAAGCCGAACGAGCGCGAGGCCGCGGCGGCCCTTGCGGAAGCCTCGTCCGACAGGGCGCGAATTCCCTTGGCAGATTCCAGGAAACGGGCGGCGCAGCTGTCCCTGTACACGGGGCGCCCCGTTTTCCTCACACTGTCGGAAAGGGGGATGCTGGTGGCCGTCGGAGACCGTGTCGAATATCTGCCCGGTTTTCCTGCGGACAGACCGATCGATCCGGTTGGCGCGGGAGATTCGACCTCGGCCGCCATCGTCGCCTCGCTGAGCGCCGGAGCCGGCATCTCTGAGGCTGCGTTCGTAGCCAATCTCGTCGGGTCCATTACGGTACAGCAGATCGGAACCACCGGAACGGCGAGCCCGGCGCAGATCGCCCGGCGTTTCCGGGAGGTGGACAGTGCCGCATGAACGCGAGGATCTGACCCGGATCGAGGTCCAGCCTCTTGCTGTTCGCCGCAGCAAACATGCCTTCGAGTCCCTTCGCGTCGATCCGCAGTCGCCGCCGCCACCCGCCGGAGACCTGGCGGAAAAAGTGGAACTCGTCGCCGCGCGCATCCGCGCGACGCGCGCGGCGGGAGCCTCGGTGGTACTTGTCTTTGGCGCACACCTGATAAAAAACGGCCTCGGAGCGGTGGTAGAAGAGCTGATGGAGGCTGGCTGGGTCACCAATCTTGCGACCAACGGTGCGGGAGTCATCCACGACTGGGAGTATGCTTTCCAGGGCCGCTCCGAAGAAGACGTGGGCTCCCATGTCGCCGAGGGCCGCTTCGGCTGTTGGGACGAGACCGGCCGCTTCACGCTCCTCGCCGTACTGACCGGTGCGCTGGCCGGTATGGGGTACGGAGAATCGATCGGGAGGTTCGTGCTGGACGACGGTTGTGAAATCCCGCCCCGGGAGGACCTGTGGCATGCCGTCAGCGATGCGTGCGAGACTGGAAACCCGGCCCTGCTGCCGGCGCAGGCCGAACTGCTGCACTGCCTCGAACGCTTCGAGATACCTGAGGGGTTTCTTCGCGTCGAGCACCGCCACCCGGAGAATTCTCTGACAGCGGCAGCCTGTCGTCTAGGAGTGCCGCTGACGGTACATCCCGGGATCGGCTACGATATCGTCTACACCCATCCGATGGCCAACGGGGCGGCGATGGGACGCGCGGCCGGCATCGACTTCGCGGTTTTCGTCCGCGCCGTTAGACAGCTGCGCTCGGAAGGAGTTCTACTTTCGGTCGGTTCGGCGGTAATGGCCCCGCAGGTTTTCGAAAAAGCCGTATCGATAGCCAACAATCTGCGGCGCCAGGAGGGGACCGGTCCCCTGACCCCCTTCATCGCCGTCAACGACCTGGCGGAGGTCGACTGGGACTGGTCGCGGGGGGAGCCGCCGAGGGAGCATCCCGCTTACTACATCCGGTTCTGCAAGAGCTTCAACCGCATGGGTGGCGAGATGATCTACCTGGGTGGAGACAACCGCACTTTCCTGCAGAATATCCACAGTCTCTTGATATAGCTGTCCCAGGGATCGAGGGCCAGAGCGCCTGGCGTCCCGCAATGGAACCAGAGAAATAAATTCGGCTCGTCAGTAGAATTCGTGGGTGAATTGTGGCTCGGGTAAATCGCCGAGCTGATGGAATGAAGCGATTTGGAGTGCCTTGAAGGTGCGGCATCCGAATGCTTTTCTCCCTGTCAGATTCCATTTCAGGCTCAAGCCCTCGACCATGCCGTTGTTGAACTGCTTCCTGGCCCTGAACCAATTGAGGATGAGCTCTTGGTGACGCCGCAGCATTCCGGCGATGTCTTTCATCGGTTCGATGTTGCTTCTCATCGTACGGAAACACCCGCGCTGGAGGAACTTCTCAGCCCACGCGGAGTAGGTGTAGTCCCAGAAGCGCTGGAAGTCCTCCTTGAGCAGGTAGGCTCTGACCGTCCGCAGGTTCATCTTCAATAGCTCCGACAGCTTCAAGCCTTGGGGGGGAGTCGCTGAGGTTCTCCTTGCGCTTCAGGAAGCACCAGCGGCTCTTGCTCAGGACCGGATCCTGGCCCTGTTCTTTGAGTCTGCGGGCCTCTTCGGCACGGACTTTGTCGAGGGCCTTGCTGAAGTGCTGCATGAGGTGAAAACGGTCGAGAATAGGTACCGCGGTGGGGAGCCGCTTGCTGATAACGTCGAGGTAGGCTTTCCAGATATCAGAGCAGATGACGGTAATCTGGTCGAGGAAACGGGTCGGCTCCTGCTCGCCGCCGGCTTCCTGCTTGCGCCGGTGCTCCTGCTCCCGTTCGGTAAAGCCGTCGTTCAAGGCCTTCTTCGTCCGCTTCTCGCCCATCCACAACAGGCGGCGGCGGTGGGGGTCGATCTGGTACAGCAACGTCAGATAATGAGGCCCCTTACGATACTGGATTTCATCCACGCCGAGGGCCGTGACCTGGTCGAGGCAGCGATGAGCGAGCCCATAGTCCACGACGTACTGGACGGAGTGGTAGACCTTGTCCCAACGGGTCCGGAAGGAACGCGCCACCTCGATCCACGACAGTTTTTTGGCCCCCTGGGCCAGGAAGCAGCGGTAGAGGTCGGTCAGGTGGTGCTTGCCCGTGCTCCAGGGGACCTTCTCGACGACCACCCGGCCGCAGGCTTTGCAGGCAACCCGGCGCATGCGATACACCAGAAAGACCGGAAACCCCCAGAGGGGAACAAACTCGAACAGCCGGGCCTCGGGGGCCGTGTCATAGGTGGGGGCCAAGTGACCGCAGCCGCTGCACGCGCCCCGGGAGTTTTTCCGTGGCCTTATCCTCACCATTATCCTTCCGTGCCGGTCAAAATGACTGCCCTCAAACACAAACCGCTTGAAGGTCGTGCACCGGTTTAGTACCGTGATCAGGCGCATCATTCCCTCCACAGGTAGTTGGGTTCCGTCTTGGTGGACTGTCCCAACATACCGGGGGATGATGCGCCTGGGCTACCTGGCCTCCTCTATTCCCATCGCCGCAGCCTCCCCTCCTCACCCACAGATTCTCCAGAGGAGCCAAAAATAACAAGACTGTTGCACCGCTCCAAGTCCAGCGTTCAACGGGTATGGAAAGCGTTGGGTCTGCAGCCGCATCGGCAGAAGCACTTCACGCTGTCAAACGACTCTTTTTGTGGACAATCAGAGACATCGTAGGCCTGTACCTGAACCCTCCGGACAGGGCAATGGTGTTATGCGTCGACGAGAAGAGCCAGATCCAAAGCCCTGGAACGGACAGCCGATTCTGCCTTTGGGCCTGGGCTATGTGGAAGGCTTACGCACAGCTATATCCGGCACGGCACGACGACTTTGTTCGCGGCGCTCGAGATCGCATCGGGCAAAGTCCTGACCCAATGCAAACCCCGGCATCGGCACCAGGAATTCCTGCAGTTCCTCAAATACATTGACCAAAACGTCCCGAAAGATCTCGACATTTACTTGGTGGTAAATACCTACGCCACGCACAAGCACGAAAAAGTCAACCGGTGAATCGTGGCGAGACCGCGATACCATGTTCACTGTACACCGACCTATGCCTCTTGGCTCAACTAGGTGGAGATCTGGTTCGGAACCCTCACGCAAAAAGCCATCCGCCGTGGGACCTTCAAGAAGGCGAAGGATCTGGTCGCCAACATTCAGGAATTCACCGACCAGTACAACGCCCAATCACGCCCGTTTATGTGGACGGCGACGGCCGAATCGATCCTCGAAAAAAATCACCAGACTCTTTGAACTAATTGATGGAACAAAGACCCTAGTGTCCTGTCCCATCAATTTCTTGCAATTCTTCCCAGCGTTGCCTTCCCTCGCCGTACACCCTTGGTACGACTCGCTCAGACGCCTTGCGATCCGGGTGTCTCGGCGGCCGGATTTTCCAATCCATTCCGGGACAGGCACTAACCGCCGGGTTGGAATGCCGCTCCTTCCCCCCCTGGCGCCTGCAGTTCGCGGTTAAGTGGCAGGCCGTGGCAAATCACCGCCGGAATTAAGCCTTGTTGTGGTTGTAGAGTGCAAAGGTGGGATTGAGGGGGAAATCAGGTGAGGCGGTACGGATTGAGCAGGGATTTCTTCAACTGCGGGGGTGGCCCGAATTCACCCCTGATTTCGTGGACAAGGTCTATGCCGAGGGCGGAGCCTCGGTGATCGTCCCGGCGTAAAGCTCCTCCACGGCCTTGGGGACGACCTTCTTCAGCCCTCGAGTCAAGGTGCCGTCCTCCTCGCTGAGAGCCGCGGGCAGGACGACTACGTTGACCGGGCGCTCGTGTGCCGGCAGCCTTGCAAGGTCCGACTCGTGGAGAAGCTGGCTCCGAATCCGCTCGGCGACCACGGGGTGGCTGCGGATGGCCTCCTCGTCCCCGGAAACCTCCTCGATTTTGCCTGCTTCCTCCAGGTCGACGGTCACCACGACAACCGGCTGGCTGCGGGTCTGGTCCCCCGACACCAGAACGTGCTCCACCAGGGCGCCCCTGGAAAATACCCGCTCCAGCAGCTCCGGATTGATGAACTCCCCGTTGGCGAGCTTGAACTGGCGGCCGACGCGGCCCTGAAAGGTCAGGAAGCCCTCGTCATCCATGCTGAACAGGTCCCCGGTCCGGTACCATCTCTTGCCATCTTCTTCCACCAGAACCTCGGCGGTGCGCTCAGGGTCCTTGAGGTACTCCTTCATGACGTTCGCACCCGACACCCACAGCTCACCGGCTCCGGGGCCCGGCCGGTAGGTGCCGGACACCGGATCGCCGGAGGCGAGCACCTCCCCCTGTTCGCCTACCAGCCTGACCTCGAACAGCGGCCGGCCGACAGTTCCCGTCTTGCGGCCGCGGAGGTGGTTGGTCGCTATCAACGGTGCGCATTCGGTGGTTCCGTATCCCTCCAACGTGCGGATGCCCAGAACGTCCTGAAAGAAATCGAGCGCTTCCGGGTCGGCCTTGGCGGAACCCACAACCAGCAGCTCGAGGTTGCCTCCAACCCGCTTCGACAACTGCTCCTTGATCTTGGCGATGATGCTGCCGCCGAGGGTGGCGTTGACCAGCCGGTCGCCGAGGCTGCCCTCCCCTCGAGCAAGCCGCTGCCGGGCGTTTACCGCCCGCTCCACGAGACTGCCCTTGATTCCTCCCGCGTCAATCTCCTTGCGCACGTTCCCGTAGACCTTGTCGAGGACCAGCGGAACGGTCAGAAACCCCTCCGGCTGCGACAGGCGAATGTCCGTGAGAACCCGGTCCGGGGAACGGGCGAGGTCGAGGGTCCATCCCTTTGCCAGGGGAAAGTAGAGGTTGAGGATTCCCATCGAGTGGTAGTCGGGCGCCGACTTGAAGAAACGGAAGGTGTCGCTCTCCGCGATGACGTCCCACACCTGGCGGATGTTGGCAACGATGTTGGCGTGCGTCTGGACCACCCCCTTCGGCAGGCCTGACGAACCGGACGTATAGAGGATTTTCGTCTCGTCGGATGGCGATACCGCAACTTCCGGCGTCGCTGCTTCGCAGCTGGCGATTTGCTCCCACGGAATGGAATCTTCACGGCTGCCGTCGGTCAGGATCAGTTTCGGCGGCTGTTCCAGAGCATCGGCAATCGCCGTTACCTGGCCCAGCGATTTCCCATCGACGACAAGAAAAGAGATACCGGAGTGGTTGATGTTGTGAGTCAGGATCTCCTCCGACTGCTTGTTGCACAACGGCACGGTGCAGACCGCTAGCAGGTCGCAGGCCAAAAACACCAGCAGCGGCTCGAACCCGCCGTCCGTGAGAATACCGACGCGGTCCCCCTTGCCGACACCAAGGTCGGCAAGCCCGGCGGCGGCGGCGTTGCGCATGCGGCCGAGTTCGGTATAGGTGATCGGTTCGTAAGTTGGTCCCTGGCCTCCGGAAGCCTGCCTGAGGACTCGAACCGCAGTTCGCTCGCCGTAGCGATCAATGCTCTGGTCGAGCATGGTCTTGAGATTTTCAGCGTTCATTTCGGTCATTTCCATGGCTGGCGTCCACTTTCCGACAGTGTTCTCGATACGCCCGAAGCCGCAATGGCAACGACGCTAAGACGGTGCGTCCAGGAGAGGTATTAGGCAGGCTCATTGCGGCAGCAGGTCGTTGCTCGCAAGTGCCGTGGTCGCCTTCACCGTACCGCTGAACCCTGCAATAATCATGTACAACTCCGGGGTTCACAAGCGGGCGCGCTGCTACCATACCGGTTGCCGGCGGCGGTTGACTTTCCCTCGGTGATCCCTCAGTATGTGCTCAGTCCCTTATACAATTAAATAATCTCAAGTACTTGTAATAAGCCAGGATTGCGATTGCCGGCTCTCCCGTGTCGGAAAACGCGGTTTCTCCCGATCACTCGTTCTTCCCCGGCAGCTGCGGCTGTTACTGGCGGATGGGCTGTCCTTGAAGAGGCCTGTATGATAGGCACTTTGTCCGCGATGCCAGGGATGTGCCCCCGACCAGACGCGCGGCCTGCATGGGTCCGCCCTTTCCGGTCGGCCTTCCTCTTTCTATGCCCTGCACTACTCATCCCGGCTGCAAACGGCGCGCAGGTGACCGATTCCGCATCGGGTGGCTCGGAATCCCGCTACAGCTCTGGTCCGCAGTACAGCGCCAGCATGGGCAGCGTAACAGTGGGAGACCAACAGCTCTACCGGCTCAGCCTGCGCCCTGATATTCCGCTGGGAAACTGGGGACTGGCTTTCGATATCGAGCTTTTCATAGACGAGAAGGGAAATTTCAGCGACAAAGGCTGGGCGTTCGGCAACAGCAGCGAAACCCTGGACACCATTCTCCGCAAGATCTACTACGTGCGCTTCGGGAAGCCGAGGGATCCGCTGTTCTTCAAGGTGGGTGCCCTCGATCGCGTTACCCTTGGGTACGGGTTGATTATGGACCGGTACCGAAACACCCTGCATTATCCGGGTATAAAGAAAACGGGGGTTCTGTTCCAGACCCGGACCTGGCCGGGGGGCGTGTCGGTCGAAGGGATAATCAACAACCTGCAGGATTTCCAGCAGGGAGGCGCCCTGATCGGCGCTCGCGTCGCGCGCGATGTAGTGGATAAACTCGAGGTCGGTCTCACCTTTGTAGTCGACCTCGACCAGTACAGCGGCCTCCTCGACCGCGACGACGACGGCTACCCGGATGCCGTCGACGCCTTTCCAGGGGATGCTACCGCCGCCCTCGACAACGACGGCGACGGGGCCCCGGACCAGCTCGACATTGATGACGACAACGACGGCCTCCTCGACATCGACGATGACAGCGACCTTCCCGGCGGCGCCATCCCGGTGCTGGAAGGCCTGGAACAGACCTATCCCGACAGCTTCATGGTCGACCGGGATGTCAGTCGCAAGAGGCCGTTCAACAAGGACAAGGTCGGACGTGACCGCTTCGCCATCGTCGGTTTCGACGCCGGCTATCCGATTGTCGAGCACGGCCGTTTCGACATGCTGCTTTATGGTCAGATCGCCGCCATTCTGGATGACGACGACGAGCTCAGCGACGCCGAGGCCGAGGAGCAGGGTGTCGTTGCCGGAAATCGCAAAGCCGAGGGGTTCGGCCTGATGGCGCCAGGGCTGTGGTTGCGAGCCGGCCCCATCGACGGCCGGCTCGAGTTCCGCTATTTCCGGGACGACTTCGATTCAGGCTATTTCGACAACCTGTACGAACTCGACCGGGCGCGCATCGACCTCGCCACCGGAAAAGCGACCCCGAAGGACTCCCAGTTGCGCCGCGGCGAATCGGTCTCGGGAGGGTTCGGCAGGTTGCAAACCGACATCTACGGTGTCCTCGACGCGTTTGCCGACTACCAGCACCTGATCGGCTCGGGGCATCCCAAGCAGCAGCTTCACTTCTCCGCAAGGATTTCACCCGAACTGCTGAGAAGAATCCCCAGGATTTCCCGCGCCGAGTTGTACTTCCAAAAGAACAACATCGGCACCCGCCTGGATCAGGAGGGCACTCCCGGCTCCAGGGATGGTTTCTTCGAACCGACGGAGGACACCTTCTACGGCTACCAGCTGGGAGCTCAGATGTCGGGCGGCGTTTCTGCCGTTATGGAGACGCGATTCCTGTTCGAGCGCTCCGCCGACGGCACACTCGAGCGCCGCAAGGTGATGACCATAGAGACTGTCTTCAAATTCTGAACCCCGAACCCCCGGACCCCAATGAAAATCACCGCCGTATCGGCTCTCGTTCTGCGCCTGCCCGAAGTAACCGACAAGTGCGAAGGGACCCAGGACACCTGCCTGATCCGTATCGACACCGACGCCGGCATTACCGGCTGGGGGGAGGTCGACTCGGCCCCGACAGTGGTCAAGGCCGTCGTCCAGGCGCCGCTGTCGCACCAGATCGCCAACGGCCTCGCAAATATCCTGGCAGGGGAAGATCCCCTCGCGATCGATGTGTGCATGGCCCGCATGTGGGAAGGGGCCAACTACTACGGCCGCACCGGTGCCGGCTCCCACGCCATGGCCGGCGTCAATCAGGCACTCTGGGACATCACCGGAAAAGCGCTCGATCAGCCGGTCTGCCGCCTGCTCGGCGGACCGCACGAAACGAAATTCCGCGCCTACTGCTCGATCCTGTTCGGCGACACCCCGGCGCAGACGTACGACCTCGCCCGCAAGTTCGCCGGCCAGGGATTCACCGCGATCAAGTTCGGGTGGGGCCCGATGGGACAGAGCGAGGCCAACGACATCGAGCTTGTCCGGCAGGCACGCCGCGGCGCCGGCGACGAAGTCGACGTTCTGATCGACGCCGGCCAGGTCTGGGACTGGAAAACGGCGCTTAAACGGGCAGAGCAGTTCGAGGAGTTCCGGCCATTCTGGATTGAAGAGCCGTTGAACCCGGACGACGTCGAGGGCTACCGGCTGCTCAGCGAGGCCAGCCCGATCGCGATCGCCGCTGGCGAAGCCGAATCCCGTCTCGACAGCTTCGAGCGCCTGCTGGTCGACGGCGGGGTCGACTGGATCCAGCCGGACCCAGGTCGATGCGGCATCTCGACCATGGTCGAAGTCGGCCGCCTGGCGGCACGCCACCACCGCCGCTTCGTCAACCACAGCTTCAAGAGCGGGATCACCATCGCCGCCTCCCTCCATGGCCTGGCCGCCGTCCCGGGCGGCGAGGTATTCGAGTACTGCATGGCCGAGTCCCCTCTGCGGCATGAGCTCACGAAAGAGACCTTCCCGGTCGAAGACGGCTTCGTATCGCTGCCGGAAGGCCCCGGGCTCGGGGTAACTGTCGACGAACAGGTGATCGAGACCTACCTGGTCCCCTGAGAAGCAGGTTTTCCGGTAGTCCCGCCCACTTTCTATTTAGGAAATTTCAAGCCGTTTTTCTGCATAAACCCGCATTCTTTATTTTTCTTCTTCGTCGATCAGTCCTGTTTTCTGTATAAATCAGCTTATGGATTCAGTGTCGACTTGCGATCATGCGATATTTCTCATATACTTGACCGTTCAGGCAGAAAAAATTGTAGAACCACGGAGAATTGAGATGAGAGGTGCGGATGTTGTCATGGAGGCAGTCGAAAGGGCGGGTGTCGAGTACATATTCGGCCACCCCGGGGGTGCGGCCATGCCGATTTTCGACGCCCTGTGGCATTCGACGGAGACGAAGTTCATCCTCACGCGCCACGAACAGGGGGCGACCCACATGGCCGACGGGTACGCCCGGGCAACCGGCAAGCCGGGGGTCGTCCTCGTAACCTCGGGTCCCGGCGCCACCAATACTATTACCGGGCTCCTGACCGCCCACATGGATTCGGTGCCGATGGTGGTCCTGACCGGGCAAACTCCGACCGAGATGCTCGGAAAGGACGCCTTCCAGGAAGCCGACGTGTTTGGCATCTCGATGCCGGTGGTCAAACACTCCTATCTCGTCAAGGACCCCAACGACATACCGAGGGTGATGATGGAGGCGTTCCACATCGCCACCACCGGTCGCCGCGGCCCTGTCCTCGTCGACCTGCCGAAAGATGTTACGCAATCAGAAGGCTGTACCGCCCCGTGGCCCGAAAAGGTCCACCTGCCCGGATATCACAACGACCCGAAACCGGCTGCAGAGCTGTTGATGGAGGCAGCCAGCCTGCTTCGCCGCAGCAAACGTCCGCTGTTGTATCTGGGCGGAGGGTGTATCAGCGCCGGCGCCCACCACGCCGCCCGAGCCTTCGCCGAAAAGACGCGCATGCCGGTAACCAACACCCTGCTCGGAAAAGGGAGCTTTCCCGAGACGCACCCGCTTTCGGTCGGCATGCTCGGAATGCACGGCACCGCCTACGCCAACAAGGCGGTGGTCGGCTGCGATCTCATCATGTCGGTGGGCGGGCGCTGGGACGATCGCATCACCGGCAAGCTGTCCGAATTCTGTCCCGAAGCGAAAAAGATCCACGTCGACATCGACCCCGCCGAGCATGGCAAGGTCGTAATGCCGGACGTCTTCATCGAAGGAGACGCCCTCCAGGTGCTCGAAGAGCTGATCAATCACGTGGAGCCTCTCGACACCGCGGACTGGCTCGCCCAGATCGACGAGTGGAAACAGAAGTACCCCCTCAAGTACGGTCGTAAGGGGGGTCTCAAGATGCAGGCCGTTTTCGACCGGCTCTACCACTTGACCGAAGGCAGGGCGGTCGTCACCACCGACGTCGGCCAGCACCAGATGTGGGCGGCGCAATTCTACAAAACCTCGTATCACCGCCAGTGGCTGTCCTCGGGGGGGTCGGGGACCATGGGGTACGGCTTTCCCTCCGCCATCGGGGCCCAGCTGGGCCGTCCGGGCGAGCCGGTGATCGCCATTGTCGGCGACGGCGGCTTCCAGATGACGTTGTGCGAACTGGCGACCGCCGCGGTCAACGACATCCCGGTGAAAACGCTGGTCATGGACAACGCCTACCTCGGGATGGTGCGCCAGTGGCAGAACCTGTTCTTCGAGAACCGCCTGTCCGGTGTCGATCTCGAGGGCAATCCCGACTTCGTCAAGCTCGCCGAGTCCTACGGCGTCAAAGGGCTGCAGCTGAAGCGCACCGCTGACATCGACAAGATCCTGACTCGCATGCTCGAACACGACGGCCCCGTGGTCGTGCACGCACACTGCGAGAAAGAGGACAACGTCTGGCCGATGATACCGGCGGGAGCAGCGGTCAGCGATATGATGATCGAGCCCCCGAAGCACAAGCTCGCGCCGCCGAAAGGGAGCACGTGATGGCTGCCGGCAACGGAAGGACCGGGGCGGCCGCCAGCCGCGAAGCCACTCCCTCGGCGATCAGCAGGACGACCATCGGCCTGCTGGTCAACGACCGGCCCGGCGTCCTGATGCGCATCAGCCAGGTGTTCAGCAGGCGCGGTTTCAATATCGAATCGCTGGTCGTATCGCCGGCTCACATCCCCAGCTGCTCCCGCATGACGATCACCTGCAGCGGGCCCGGGGACGTGCTCAATCAGATCATCCTGCAGCTCGACAAGCTCGTCGACGTGATCCACGCCCGGGATCACACCGACGACGATGCGGTGACGCGGGAGCTGGCGCTATTCAAGGTCTCCTGTTCGGTGGAAGAGCGCACCGAAGTCCTGCAGATAACCGAGGTGTTCCGCGGCAAGACCGTCGACATCTCGGATGAGACCCTGACCATCGAGGCTACCGGTACAAGCGAAAAGATGGACGCCCTGGGCCGCCTGCTGAGCAAGTTCGAACTTCGCGAAATGGTGCGAACGGGAAAGGTCGTGATGGCCAGGGGTAACGAGATCACCTGACTCTCCTCGATACCCCCTGATTCCCCTCAGGTGCCGCCCGGCACCTGTTCTCCTCTCGGAAACTGCTTGACAGAAATCCGGCCGCTCAGGCGCCAGTTGAACCTGGCGCCTGAGCGAACCGCAGCGCGACTGTACGGTGAGCGAAGACAACCCCGCGAGCCGGTAATGAGGAGAAACCGATCGGAAAACCCGGTTGCACTGAACCCCGGCTTTCCCTCAAGATGCAGCGCCGGCCGAATTCACCAGGAATTTCGTGCAGTGATTTAGAAATCCAGACCGAGCTGCAGATAGGCGAGCCGCCCGATCTCCGGTGCGCCTTCCCAGGACCGGTAGCGGCTGTCGAGGACATTGTCGACGTTGAGCATCAGCGACAGGTCCTCTGCGAACGGCATGTCGTAGACCGCGTTCAGATCCACCACCGTGTACGGGTCGACGTCGCCGACGAAAACCCCGGAGTCCTGACGGAACGAGCCGTTGTAGCGAACGCCGCCTCCCACGCGCAGGTTCCAATCCGGCTTACTGTACGAGCTCGACAGCTTGAACTTCTGTTTCGGAGCGTTGAGCGAGATGTCGGCAATACCGTCGAGAGCCTCGAAGAAAACGTCGTTGACGAACGAGAAGTTGCCGGAGATCGACCACCGGTCGTTCGGGTAGTAGACGGCACTCAAGTCCATTCCGTACAGCGTGATAGAGCCGAAGTTGCGGTAGGTCAAGAGCACCGCGGTGGGATCGTACGCCTGTTCGGGGGACACGGTTCCAAACGGTATTCTCGCCGCCCCTGCCGCGAACAGGGTGGTCAGCTCGTCGACCGCGGAATCGTTGTTGTTGCCCTCGAGTACTCCGGGTATGGAAACCTGGTCGAGAGCCCCCAGAACCTGGGCGACTTCTGCGTTGTCGGGATCTTCCAGAGAGGCTTCGAAGGCGGGACCTAGAGCGGCAACAAGGCTGCCTGGATCCAGGAATACGTTGGGGGTCTCCACTTTCAGAGGTCCCACGAAATTCTCGATATCGCTGCGATAGACGTCCGCGGCGACGACGAGCTTGTGGCCGACGATCCCCTTGTATCCGAGCTCCACTGTCTGGGTAATGGTCGGCTCGGTGCGCGGCACGTCGAAGACGCCGGCCGCCGGGGCGAAGCTTCCCGTCCCGGGATTGAGAGTCAGCATCGCATTCGCAAGCCCCGGCAGCTGCTCGGGCACCAGGGTGGGAGTCGCCTCCAACACGACCTGCGTCTGGGCCTCCGCGGCTGCCCGCGCATCATCTGCCTCCATCCCCAAAGCCTGCAGCTGTTGCGCGATCAATCCCGGTGCGAGCAGCTGCAGCTGCGAGGTGAAGCTGGCGAGCACCGCCTGCCGCGCTACCCCCCACATCACCCCGGTCGCGACGGGATCGTCCATGGCAATGTACCCGTCCTCCTGGATCGAATACCCGGGGTCTCCTGGCGACAATCCGAGAGCCCCGAGCTGGCCGGCGATCAGAGGCTGGAACGGAGTGCGGTACATCGGCCGTCCGTTGCTGTGGCGGAACGTGAACCCCCCGTCGAACCCCTGGCGATACGTCCCCTGCGCCCGGGTATCGATGGCCGGAGAAAACCCGAGAACCGGTTCGAAATTGCTGCCGAGGCCGTACGGGTCGGACCGCCCCAGGCGTTCGAGAAAGAGGTTGTTCGTAGAGGGAGTGTCGAAGGCGCGGTTGTACGTCAGTCTCAGCGTCTGGGTCTGGCGCGGCTTGAAGACCAGCCCGGCCCGGGGAGACAGCACGCCGTCGTCGAGGCGGTTGTGCTGGTCGTAGCGCAGGGCCAGCACCAGATCGAGTTGCTCTCCAAGGTCGGTCTCGCTCTGGAGATATGCCCCGTACTCGTCGATGCTGTCCTCGTCTTCGTTCTGCCCCGTGATCGTGCCTTCCGTGTCCGGTCGCGTCAGCAGCGCATCCAATCCGTAGGTGAAACGCTGATTGCCCCCGAGGGCATACGCATGCTGAATCTGGAAGACATTGAGGCTGGACTTGTCGACGATCGCGTCCCCGTTCCGAAGCAGAAAGGTGTCGCCGGCGTCGCTCCAGTTGCGATACCACTGGGCAAACAGGTTGCGATAGATGAACCGGGCTTGGGCGTATGCGTAAGCCCAGTTCTCGGCCTGGCCGGCGCCTAATCCAGTGAGTTCGATCTGGTCGCCGCGGTTATACCCCGCCGAAACCACACCTGACAGATCTTGGTCGGCACGATAGTCGATGCGCAATTCCGCACTCTGTCGCTCGATGCCGAAATCCCGGGCGGGGAGATCCCGACCCTCCTTCCTGGCCTTATCCCTTTCTGCCAACTCGACCGGATCCTCGTATTTCCAGTCGGTACCGGTGTAATACTGCGCCGAAATCTTGTAAGCCAGGTTGGGGCTGATAATGCCGGCGTGGCGGACCGCCCCCTTGCGCAGGGATCGCTCCCCCATCCCCAGACGCACGTTTGTGCCCGCCGACGCGAAGGGCGACCGCGTTATGATGTGCATGACGCCCCTGGCGCTGTTGGGGCCGTAAAGGGCGGATCCGGGGCCCAGTACCACCTCGATGCGCTCGATGTCCTCGTTGACCACCGGGATGAAGTTGTAGGCGTTCACCCGTAAAGAGGGAACCCGGGCGATGCGGTTGTCGGTGAGGGTCAACATGGCTCCGGAGAAGACGTTGTTGAATCCGCGCACCACCGCGTTGCTCTGGACGAGCCCGCTCTTTGCGAAGTCGACGCCGGGCAGGTTACGCACGTACTCCGAAACATTGAGGGCAGGTTTATCCCGGATCTCGGCCCCCTCGACTACGGCGACCGAAGCGGGGGCGTCGAGGGCCTTTTCCTGCCTGCGCGAGGCAGAAACGACACTCTGCTCGAGGTAGATTACCGCTTCTTTGAGCTCTACGTCGAGCCGCTTCGAGGCTCCCGGTTCGATCTCGATTTCTGCGATGGAGGTGGTTCGGAAGCCGACGTGACTCACCTCGAGCTGGTAACCCCCAGGTTCCAGGCCGGCAAAGCTGTACTCTCCCTCCGCCCCTGCGGCAGTTCCCACCGGATCTTCCAGAGAGGGTCCCGTCAGGATCATATTCGCACCCGGCAAGGGCGTCCCGGTCGCATCCGTTACGCGGCCGGAAAGGGTCGCGTCCCCGCCCAGGGCCGGGTGCGCCGCGAGCGCCGTCGCGAGGATTGCCGTGAGAAGACCTTGTCGTCGATTTGTCATCGCTGTTCCCTCCCGTTCACGCGATTGCAAATTGTTCCGCGCATTGATTTCAGGATGCGGAATCCTGTGACTTCATGGGCAATCCAAATATAGTGACGGGGAGCCGGCTCTTGATAGCAGGTTTCCGCCATTTACCTTGATTTTCGAAAAAGACATTGAACTTCAAAGTTTCCGGAGATTGAAATGACCGAAACCATGAAGCTCGCGCTGCTGGGGTGCGGGGCCATATCGCATTTTCACCTCGACGGGATTCGCGAGAGCGCCCCCCGCATCGAGATCACCACGGCAATCGACACCGATGCCGGAAAAGCGGAAGGAATCTGCAAAAAGACAGGAGCAGAGATCTTCACATCCCTCGATGACGCCCTCCTCCGCGGCGACTTCGACGCCGTGGACGTGATGCTGCCCCACGATTTGCACGAGTGGGCTGCCTGCAGGCTGTTCGAAGCCGGCAAGCACGTGCTGCTCGAAAAACCGATGGCCCCCACCCTCGACGCCTGCGACCGCATCATGTCCGCAGCGGCCGGCAGCGGGGTGGTTTTCATGGTCGCCGAGAACTCGCAATACTGGCCCGAGATCGTCGCCGCCAAACGCCTGATCGACGACGGGGCCATCGGCGACATCCTCACCGCGAGGGCGGCGTTCGTCATGGAGTTCGACGACTACTGGTTCAAGGACGAAAAGCCGTGGCGTTACGACAGGAGGCGCACCGGGGGGGGCATCACCATAGACGGGGGCGCCCACTGGATCCGGCCGCTGCGCATGTGGATGGGGGAGGTGGACGAAGTCGTCGCCGTGGTCGACAGACCCCTCGAAAGAATGGAAGGGGAATCCCTTGCCCGCGCCCTGCTGCGTTTCGAGTCGGGCCGCGTGGCGATGTTCGACGCCATGATGCTCGAGACCGTGCTCGCTCCGGATTCCTGGTGGCGGATCACCGGCACGCGTGGCGAGATCCTGATCGACGGCGGTTTCGACGGAGGGCTGCGGCTGTTCGACAGCGACCATCGTGACGGGATGCCGGTGATGGAACCGATGGGATATCCCAAGTCGTTCGGACCGCAGCTCGACGACTTCTCGAAAGCCGTTCTCGACGGCAAGCAGCCGGAAGCGGGACCCGAAATGGCCCTCGGCGAGCTCAGAACCGCGCTGGCGATCTATCGCTCGGCCGCGAGCAACAGGTGGGAAAAAGTGTGGGGCTGAGCAGGTTCGGGACTCCTTGCCGGGGTCCCTCCCCCGGGATATATTCCAGCCTCTTTCGCAGTGCCTCCGCCTCCCGGCGACAACTGACCCGCGCCCCGAACCGGCGCTCATCCCCGTCGCCCGAGAATCTCGGCGGCCGATCTCCCATCCTCGGGCAGTGGTTTCCCACCGCCCTCATCCACCGCCGCCAATCCAGATGACGAAGCATTCCAAGTACGTATACCTGTTCGGAGCCGGAAAAACCGAGGGGGACGCCTCCATGCGCGAGCTTCTCGGCGGCAAGGGCGCCAATCTCGCCGAGATGTCCAGGCTGCAGCTACCCGTTCCGGCCGGATTCACCATGTCGACGGAAGTCTGCACCTACTACTACCAGCACGAAAGCAGCTACCCGAAATCCCTGGAAAAGCAGGTTCTCGGCGCCGTCAAGGCGGTGGAACGGACGATGGGTGCGACCTTTGGCGACCCCGAGAACCCGTTGCTGTTCTCGGTCCGCTCCGGTGCCCGCGCCTCCATGCCGGGGATGATGGAAACGGTCCTCAACCTCGGCCTCAACGACGAGATCGCAGCCGGGTTGTGCGCCCTGACGGGGGACGAGCGCTTCAGCTACGACGTGTACCGCCGCTTCGTGCAGATGTACGGCAACGTCGTCATGGGACTGCGCCCCCAAGGCAAGAAGGAGAAAGATCCCTTCGAATTCCTTCTCGAGAAGAAGAAGGAATCCCGGGGGGTCGAGCTCGACAGCGAGCTTTCCGCTGCCGATCTCGAGGAGCTGGTCGGCGAGTTCAAGGCCCTCATCAAGCGACGCCTGAAGCGCGACTTCCCCGAAGATCCGCAGGAGCAGCTGTGGGGCGCCATCGGCGCGGTGTTCGGATCTTGGCAGGGACAGCGCGCGATCACCTACCGCGGGCTCGAAGGCATCCCGCACGAGTGGGGCACCGCCGTCAACGTTCAGGCGATGGTCTACGGAAACATGGGCACGGACTGCGCCACCGGCGTCGCCTTCACCCGCGACCCTTCGACAGGTGCCAGGAAGCTCTACGGCGAGTACCTCATCAACGCGCAGGGCGAGGACGTCGTCGCCGGCATCCGCACCCCCAAGTCGCTATCCGAGCTGCAGAAGCAGCTGCCCGCGGCGTTCCGGCAGTTCCAGGAGGTCTGCAAGACTCTCGAGCGCCACTACCGCGACATGCAGGACGTCGAGTTCACGATTCAGAAGGGCCGCCTGTGGATGCTGCAGACAAGAGCCGGCAAACGCACCGCAGCGGCTGCGGTCAAGATCGCCGTCGACATGGCACGCGAAAAGCTGATCGACCGTTCCGAGGCGTTGCTCCGGGTCAATCCGGGAGACCTCGACCAGCTCCTGCACCCCTCTTTCGACCCGGCCGCCGAGAAGGTCAGGATCGGCTCCGGCCTACCAGCCTCGCCGGGAGCGGCCTCCGGGAAGGCGGTGTTCCACGCCGAGGACGCCGAAGAAATGGCCGGCAAGGGCGAACAGGTCATCCTCGTTCGGCTCGAAACCTCCCCTGAAGACATCGGCGGCATGCACGCTGCCCAGGGGATTCTTACCGCCCGCGGCGGTATGACCAGCCACGCTGCCGTGGTCGCCCGCGGCATGGGCAAGTGCTGCGTCGCAGGCTGCGGGGACATCGCCATCGACTACCCCAAGGGCCAGTTCTCCGCCAACGGCCACGTGGTCAGAAAAGGGGACTGGATCTCGATCGACGGCTCCTCCGGCGAGGTGATGCTCGGGCAGGTCGCGACCGTCGAGGCCACGTTTTCGCGCGAGTTCTCCGACCTGATGAAGTGGGCGGATCAGGCCCGCAAGCTCCGGGTGAGGGCCAACGCCGACACCCCGCACGATTCGCAGGTCGCCCGCGGATTCGGTGCCGAGGGAATCGGCCTGTGCCGCACCGAGCACATGTTCTTCGAGGGGGACCGCATCCTGGCGGTGCGCGAAATGATCCTCGCCGACGACGAGGCGGGGCGCCGCCGCGCCCTCGCCAAGCTGAAACCGATGCAGCGCCACGATTTCGAAGGCATCTTCAAGGAGATGAACGGCCTGCCGGTCACCATTCGCCTCCTCGATCCGCCGCTGCATGAATTCCTGCCCCACCAAGCCGCCCAGCAAAGGGAGATGGCGGCCGAGCTCGGCGTCCCGGTGAGAAAGATCAAGGCCAAGATCGCCAGCCTGCACGAGTTCAACCCGATGCTCGGCCACCGCGGCTGCCGCCTCGGGATCACCTACCCCGAGATCTACGAGATGCAGGTGGAGGCGATCATCGAGGCCGCTGTCAACGTCCAGAAACGCCGCATCCGGGCGCTTCCCGAGATCATGATCCCCCTCGTCGGCACTGTGCGCGAGTTCGCCGATCTCAAGGAAATGATCACCCGGGTCGCTTCCGGCATCTTGCGCAAGCGCAACTCCCGCGTACGCTATACGGTGGGAACGATGATCGAAATCCCGCGCGCCGCGGTAATCGCCGACCAGATCGCCGCGGAAGCGGAGTTCTTCAGCTTCGGAACGAACGATCTCACGCAGCTGACGTATGGATACAGCAGAGACGACGCCGGCAAGTTCCTGCCTGACTACGTCGACAAGGGAATTCTCCCGGCAGATCCGTTTCAGACGCTCGACCGCGAGGGTACCGGCCAGTTGGTTCGCCTCGGCACCGAGCGCGGGCGTAGCGCCCGCTCCGACCTCAAGGTCGGGATCTGCGGAGAACACGGAGGCGACCCGGATTCCGTTGTCTTCTGCCACCAGCTCGGACTCGACTACGTGTCCTGCTCGCCGTTTCGCGTTCCGATCGCCCGGCTGGCTGCGGCTCATGCCGCTCTCGACGGGGATTGAGTAGGGAAGACGCCGATGTCAGCAGAGCTGTCCGCCGAACCGGGAATAGCCCCTGAACCTGCCGAGACTCCGGATGCGCAAGCGGGCAAACGGATGGGGCGGATCATCGCCGTGGCCAACCAGAAGGGGGGGGTCGGCAAGACGACAACGGCGGTAAATCTCGCGGCATGCCTCGCGGTTGCCGAGCAGCAGACATTGCTCGTAGACATGGATCCGCAGGCCAACGCGACCAGCGGCTGCGGGGTGGAACCACGAGAGGTCGAAGCCGCCAACGTCTACCACGCCCTTCTCGGCCACCAGTCTGCCAGGGATGTCGTGCGCCCGACGCAGATTTCCCACCTGTCGCTCGTCCCTTCGCACATGAACCTGACCGGGGCCGAGGTCGAGATGGTCAGCCTGATCGCTCGCGAACAGAAGCTGCGGACCGCGCTCGCCGAGTTGCAGCAGGACTACTCCTACATCATCCTCGATTGCCCGCCATCCCTGGGGCTGCTGACGCTCAACTCCCTGACCGCCGCCCACTCGGTGCTCATCCCGATTCAGTGCGAATACTACGCGCTCGAAGGGCTCGGCAAACTGCTCAACACCATCCGGCTGATTCAGCGCCACCTCAACAAGGGCCTTCAGATCGCCGGCGTCCTGCTGACCATGTTCGACTCCCGCCTGAATCTCTCGCGCCAGGTTGCCGACGAGGTTCGGTCCTATTTCGGGACCAAGGTCTACAGTACGGCGATAACGCGAAACGTGCGCCTGGCGGAAGCCCCCGGTCACGGACAACCGATCGTCCTCTACGATATCGTTTCTCCCGGTGCCCAGAACTACATGAGCCTCGCCGGAGAGATCATTCGGCATGGCTAAGAAGCAGGTATTGGGTAAGGGCATCCACGCCCTGATCCCCGAATACGGTGAGACCAGCGCCAAAGGGGGCGTTCAGGTCGTTCCGCTTCCCGTCGACGACATCGAACCCAATCCCCACCAGCAGCGCGTCGATTTCGATGAGGAGAGCTTGCGCGGCCTGATGCGCTCCATCCAGGAAAAGGGGGTCATCCAGCCCGTCTCGGTGAACCGTTCCGGCCAGGGCTACCATCTGATCGCAGGCGAACGCCGCTGGCGTGCAGCCAGGATGGCCGGGATGGAGACGATTCCGGCCATCGTGCACGAGATCGACTCCACCGAGGAGTTGATGGAACTCTCGCTGATCGAGAACATCCAGCGGGAAGATCTCAATCCGATTGAAGAGGCCCAGGGATATCGCGAGTTGATGGACACCTGCCTGCTGACCCAGGAGGATATCGCTCGAAAAGTCGGCCGCGACCGCTCGACCATCGCCAACACCGTGCGGCTTTTGAAGCTGCCTGAGGAACTCCAGGATTTTCTGCGTTCCGGCCAGCTTCAGATGGGACACGCCCGGACGCTGGTCTCCCTCGAGCTCGACGACGCCCTCGAGCTCGGACGCCGCGCCGTCAGCGAAGGCTTGACCGTCCGCGATCTCGAGAGCGCCACCCGCAAGGCCGGATCGGGACGGCGGCGGCGCCGCGAGCCAACCGTCAACGGCGACCCGCCCGCCGATCCTTTGCTTGCGGCCTACGAGGAGCGGCTGCGCCACTTCTTCGCGACCTCCGTGGGTATCCGGCGCAACTCGAAAAAGGGGCGTGTCGAGATCGAGTTCTACGACGACGACGATCTCGAGCGCATACTCGAGCTGCTCCTGCGCGACGAGTAGTGCCCCGCGGCTTTTCACCGCACCGGCACGCCGCCGGCTGCCGGCTGCCGGCGAGCCTGGGAATGGTGCTGATGGCAGCGGCTTCCTGCAGCCTCCTCCACCAGGAGCTGCCGAACGAACCCCCTGCACTCCAGGTTAGCTCGGCCGACACCACCCGCGTCCGGCGCGGGGGATCGGTGTCGCTGGAGGTAAGGGCTTCCGACGAAGACGACGATCCGCTGCTGTACTCCTGGAACGACTCGGGTGCAGGCAGCTTCAGCGACACGACGAGCCCCGCAACCATCTGGACCGCCCCCCTTTCCATTCAGGGCAGTTCCGAGTTCTTCCTGGTTTCGGCGACGATCAGCGATCGCCAGCACGAAACCGAAGACATTACCGAGTCGTTCCTGATCGAGGTGATCCAGTCCTCCCCCTCGTTGCGGACGTCGGTGACCGATACCCTGGTTCATTTCCGCGAGCACGTAGTGGTCCTCGAGGCATTCGCGGAGGACGAAGACGGCGATCCGCTGACCTTCGACTGGCGGCTCGCGGAAGGATCTCCCCAGGCGCTGCTCCAACGCAGCATGGAAAGCGGCCGGACGCAGGCGAACATCACCCCGCTGTTCCCGGGCGCCTACACGGTCCTCCTCGAAGTGACGGATGGCGCCGACACGGTGCGCTCGGAGATCCTGTTGCAGGTAACGGTGCCCGAGCTTCAGGAAACCGGTATGACGGCCCTGAAAATACCGGGGGAAGACGGCGCCGGGATCCCCTACGAGATCGACCTGTACGAACACCCGAACCGCAGGGGCGAGCCGCCGCTGTTGACGAAATCCTGGTTCGAGGCGGCGCGCCTGTGCGCCGATCAGGGGAAGAGGCTCTGCTCCTCGGCGGAGTGGGAGCACGCCTGTAGGGGTCCGGAGGGGCTGCGGTTCTCTTCCACCGACGTGCGTGAGAGCCTGCCCGAAAACTTCGGGCGGCGTTACTGCAACACCACCGGATCGGCGACCGCCGGTGATTCACCCGAATACACCGATGTCGCTCCGTCCGGTTTTTTCCCGAACTGCAGCAGCTCCGCGGGGGTGTACGACCTTATCGGCAACGCCTTCGAGTGGACGATGGATTTCACCTCCTTGTCCGAGCGGCAGGGGGAGTTCCGGCTGAGCGGTGTCAGCACCGACTTCGATTGTACGAATGCCAGCGGGCGCTTCGAGCCGATCCCGGCCGCGGGTGATTTCGACATCTACTCCGAAACGGAGATCGAGAAACTGATGCAGGACCCGATCTTCTCATCCTACGTTCGCCAGGATGGACTGGAACTCGGTTTTCGCTGCTGTCGCGGCCAGTAGCCCGCGAGGTCTCCATGAAGCCGCGGCACCACGGCCATATACACCCCCTTTGAGGTTTCTCCAGCGAAGGCGAAGAATGCCGGAAATTCCCCGATACCTTCCCCTTTTTTTCCCCGGGTGCCCCTGGCGGAAGCGCGCGGCCGCGTTCTTCCCGCCTCCTGAAGAGATATGAACGCCGACCTGCTCCGCCAGCTTCTCGACGGGGTCGCGGCAGGACGGGTAAGCCCCGCGGAAGCGCTTTCACGGCTGAAAGACCTTCCATTCGAGGAGGTCGGCGGGTTCGCCCACGTCGATCACCACCGGGTTCTTCGCCGGGGCTTTCCCGAAACGATCTTCTGCGAGGGAAAGACCGTTGACCAGGTTGTGGAAATAACCGCCCGCATCCTGGCGAAGCAGTCGGTAGTCCTGGCGACGCGAGTCGACGGCGATCTCGCCACCGCAATGTCCGACCGCTTCGAAGACGCCGAGGTCGATGCTTCGGCTCGCACCGTGGTGGTCCGCCCGTCCGGGGTCGAACCGCTGCCGGAAAAGGGGCTCGTCCTGGTGGTGTCGGCCGGAACCTCGGACATACCGGTAGCCCGGGAAGCCGCGGTGACCGCCTCTGTCATGGGCGCGCGCGTCGAGACGATTTTCGATGTCGGCGTCGCCGGCATCCACAGGCTGCTCGCCCACGCCGGGCGCCTGCGCGAGGCCGAGGTGGTGGTCGTCGTCGCCGGAATGGAAGGGGCCCTGGCCAGCGTCGTCGGCGGGCTGGTGGAAACACCCGTGATCGCGGTGCCGACGAGCATCGGATACGGCGCCAGTTTCCAGGGACTCGCCGCCCTGCTGGCGATGTTAAACTCCTGTGCCTCCGGGGTCCTCGTCGTCAACATCGACAACGGCTACGGCGCCGGGTACGCCGCGGCCCTCATCAACAAGCGATCCTCGACGCCGGACCGAGGTGGGTAAAGCTTCCGCGGTCGTGGCCGTCCTTGCCGGAGGGCGCAGCCGCAGAATGGGTGGAGGCGAAAAGGCCCTGCTGCGGCTCGGCCGCGCCACCCTGCTCGAACGGGTTATGACCGCGGTGCGGCCTCTCGGCCTGCCGATCCGCGTCGTCACCGGAACCGCCCCGTCGCCACAGCTGCGCGCCGTTGCCGCGGCCGGATCCGACCTGGGGATCACCGGCGACCACTATCCCGGCCAGGGCCCCCTCGGGGGCCTTCTCACCGCCTTCGAAACCGACTCCCCGGAGCGGGTCCTCGCCCTCGCATGCGACCTTCCGTTTCTCACCGCCCCGATGCTGGAGTTCCTGCTCGAGAAATCCGAGGCCGATTGCGACGCCGCGGTCCCCGAGGACCGTACCGGCCTCCAACCCCTGTGCGCGGTGTACCGCGATACCTGCCGGCCTCTCCTGCAGCAGGCGCTGGCCGGGGGAAACCTAGGGGTCAGCGCGTTTGTTCGCCGCCTGCGGGTGTGCCTGCTGCCGCCCGTGGAGTACGGCCACCTCGACCCTCACGGCATGGCCTTCGCCAACGTCAACACGCCGGAAGACCTGGCCGGGGCGGAGCGGTTCCTGGAACGAACGAAGCGGCAGGTGCCCGGGATGGGGCTCAGAAGCTGACGTCGACGACGGTCAGCAACAGCAGCAGAGGAAGATAGAGGACGGATGCCCGCAGCAGCCGCCGCGCTTCGATGGTGGAACGGGTGACGTTCAGGGCAACCGCGGACGCCAGCATGCCGAGACCGAGGATGAGGGCGCCGGCGAGATAGAGCGATCCCGAAAGCCCGAGAAACACCGGGACCGTGGAGGCGGCGAGCAGCAGGATGGAGAAGGCGACGATATGGCGGCAGGTCCGCCTGCCGTCCTTTTCGAGGACGGGCAGCATCTTGAAGCCGGCGCGGGCGTAGTCCTCCCTGAAGATCAAGGCAATGGCGTAGAAATGCGGATGCTGCCAGGCGAACAGGATGGCGAACAGCGCCCAGGCCCCGAGCTCGAGCTCGCCTGCCGCCGCGGTCCATCCACCGACCGGAGGCAGGGCCCCGGGAATCGAGCCCAGGGAGGTGTTCAGCCAAGTCAGCCGTTTCATCGGCGTGTAGATCACGACGTAGAGGAAGGCGGTGAGCAGCGCGAGGAAGGCGGTGATCAGGTTGACGGTGTTGATCAGGAGAACGAGCCCCGCGAGAGTCAGGCAAAGCCCGTACGACACGGCCGCAGCGGGTGATATCACCCCCATGGGAATCGGGCGCGACCGCGTGCGCCTCATCGAGCGATCGATCTCGCGTTCGAAGTAGTGGTTGAGGACCGCCGAGCCTCCCGCGGTCAGCGCCGTGCCGAGCAGGGTCACGACCAGCAGCGGGGCCGAGTGAATGCCGCGGCCTCCGAGAAAAAATCCCAGGGCGGTCGTCACCAGGACGAGAATCGTTATGCGCGGTTTGGTGAGCTCGAAATAGGCGGAGAGGCTCTGCAAGGATCTACGTCCGATATTTGGTTTGTTGCGGAGGTCAGCTTGGAATCTGTCGAGCGGAGCAGTATAGAATATAGGGTCATCTCGCGCCCTCCGTGGTGCGCCTCCGGTGTTGCATCCATGGAGGAACTGCCTGCCTGCCCGGGGATGGGCACAGGCCGCCGGCCCTCGTCTTCGAACCGGCATTTCACCACCAGCAACGGCAACGGCCGCGGTCGCCCAACATGATCCGATGAGCACAGAATCCCGCGTCGCCGAGCTGATCGAGCAGCTCGAGGAACACAACTACCGCTATCACGTGCTCGCCGAACCGGTGATTTCCGACCGCGAGTACGACCTTCTCCTGGAGGAACTGAAGCAGCTCGAAGAGAGCGATCCGGCGCTGAAGCGCGCCGACTCCCCCACGCAGCGGATCGGAGGCCAGCCGACCCGGGAGTTCCCGACCGTCCGCCACGCGACGCCCATGCTAAGCCTCGACAACTGCTATTCCCGCGAGGACGTCCTCGCCTTCGACAAGCGCGTGCGCGAAGCGCTTCCCGGGGAGAGCGTCGAATACGTCCCCGAGCTGAAGACCGACGGCGTCGCCCTGAGCCTGGTGTATGAAGACAGCCTCCTGGTGCGCGCGGCGACGCGCGGCAACGGCGTCCAGGGAGACGAAGTCACGGCAAACGCGCGCACCATCCGCACGGTACCGCTGAAACTGCGGGAACCGGCGATCTCCTGCGAAGTGCGCGGCGAGGTCTACATGCGGCTGTCGGATTTCGGCGCCCTAAACCGATTTCAGGAGTCCGAGGGGCGGACCCTGTTCGCGAACCCCCGAAACTCGACGGCCGGTACCCTCAAGCTGCAAAACCCGCAGACGGTGGCCAGCAGGTTGCTACGCTTTTTCGCCTACTGGCTGCAAGGGGATCCACAAGCACCGGCAACCCATCGAGGGCGGCTGCAGCGGCTGCAGCAACTTGGCTTCGCCGTAAACCCGGCGCACGCCCACTGTCTCACCGTCTGCGAGGTCTTCGAGTTCTACGCCGAACAGGATGCCGAGCGAGTGAGACTCGATTACGAGATCGACGGTATCGTAATCAAGGTCGACAGCCTCGACCAGCAGGAGCGTCTCGGTGCGACCGCCAAGAGCCCGCGCAGCGCCTTGGCGTTCAAGTTCCAGGCGCAGCAGGCTCGCTCCGTGCTTCGCGACATCCTCCTGCAGGTCGGGCGCACCGGGGCGATCTCGCCGGTGGCGCTCCTCGATCCGGTATTCATCGCCGGCTCCACAGTGCGGCGGGCTACCCTGCACAACGAAGACGAGATCAGGCGCAAGGACATCCGCATCGGCGATACCGTCATCCTCGAAAAGGGGGGAGACGTAATCCCCAAGGTGGTCTCAGTGGTGGAGGAGGAGCGGCCCGACGACTCGGCAGAGTACCCGTTCCCCAACAAATGCCCCTCGTGCGCCGGCCCCCTCGTGCACGACCCGGAAGAAGTGGCGGTCCGCTGCGATAATCCCGCCTGCCCCGCCCAACTCCTGCGCCGCCTCGAACACTTTGCCTCTCGCAACGCCATGGACATAGAGGGCCTGGGGCCGGCCGTAGTCGAACAACTGGTAGAGAAGGGACTGGTAAAGGACTTCGGCGACCTCTATCGTTTCAGGCTGGAGTCCGAGCAGCAGGTTGGTCTCCGTCTTCCCCATATGTACAGACGTCGCTCCGAACTGGAGGCGCTCGGAAGCCTCGAACGGATGGGCGAAAAGTCGGCGCAAAACCTCCTCGCCAGTCTCGACCGCAGCAAGGAGCAGAGCTTCGACCGAGTGCTCTTCGCCCTCGGCATCCGCCACGTGGGCGCGACCGTTGCCCGCACCCTGGCCAGGACATTCGGCAGCCTTGAAAACCTGCGCCGAGCCAGCCTCGAAGAGCTGGAAGCGACCCCTGAGATCGGCCCGACCATCGCCCGCAGCCTCCACGCCAGCCTCCGCGCCGGGGAGATGGAGCGGGTAATCGACAAGCTCCGCGAGGCCTCTTTGCAGTTTGCCCTGAAAGAGGAAGCGGCCGCCGAAACACCTGCTGCAACCCACGAGTCGTACTTCAGCGGCAAGACCGTCGTGCTTACCGGCAGCCTGAGCCGCTACACCAGGGAGGAATGCCGCGCCCTGATAGAAAAACACGGCGGCACGGTCACCTCCGGGGTCAGCAGCAGAACCGACATCGTCATCGCCGGCGACAAGGCGGGCTCGAAGCTGACCAAGGCGGAAGAGTTGGGCATAGAATTGATGTCCGAAGAGGAGATGGAATCCCGCCTGCGGGATTCGGACGAACCCTGACCTCTGCGGTTTCTCCGTCCCGCTTCAGTTCGGGATGGAACCACGTGCGGGACGCGACGGCCCCGTTCAGGGAATTGCGGGCCGGGCGCTATAACGAGTCGAAGCGCCACTGATCCAGGGGCACCATCGTCTCCCAGTCCACCTTCACGCCGACGCCGAGCCCGGGGACCTGGAGCGATCTCAGGTCGATGCGGCCGCCGCGGATGTCGAGCCTCGTCATCCCCCCCTCCCGGCGATACAGCCCCGCGTGAGCCCGCTCGCAGCCTGCCCTCTCCGCCTCGCTGAGGTGGTCGAGACCGCGCACGTAGTGATGGCCGTTGCGCTCGACATGGCGGATACCGAGCGCTGCGACCTGCGCCAGATCCTGCTGCAGTGGCACTACCGGAAGATTCATCAGGTCTTCTGCGGTCACCATGAAGGGGGCGCCGGAATCCGCGCCGAACTTGATGGTCAGGGCGAGGTTGGCGATCGCCTTGATAAGGCCCTTGCAGTTTTTTGCCGAGACGCCGTTGTATCCGATCCCGGCTGCCCGCGAAAAAGAGTCCAAGGCGTCGTCCGACTCGTCGATGACGACCGGCTTGAGCTCGGAAAGCGCGCGGATACCCTCGGCGAGGTCCCCATCCAGCGCGCGGCCGCGGTCGAGGGGCTGCTCGATGTAGATCACGGACTCGTAGAGCCCACGCAGCCTGCGGTCGCCGCGCATCGCCCGCAACAGCTCGAGCAGCTCATCCGGATGTTCGTACTGCTCGTTGCCATCCAGCGACACGGAGAATTCCCGGTCTCCGGCGAGCGCTTCGGCGATCTGCCTCAGGCGCTCCAGGTCGCTTTCGAGGACACCGCCGAGCTTGATCTTCAGGTAGCGGATCCCCTGCTCGATGTATTCCTCCAAGGCCTGCGGGAGCCCGTCGTCGAGGCGCTCCTCCTCCGTGATCTCGTTGCTGCGGATCGGATCGGCCATGCCGACGGTGTGGCGGACGGCCGCGGATCCCAGCGGCCGGGCGGGGACCGCCTGGGAAACGGAGACCCCCTGCAGCTCCCCGTGCAGGGCGGACAGTTCGATCCCGAGGGCATCCCTCCGCAGGAGTTGGTGGTACGGAAGGCCGCGCGCCGTCCCGATGGCGTCGATCAGGGCTCGTTCGAACAGGCTGCTGCCGTGCCCGGCGGTAAGCGGGTTGAGGCCGGCCCTGCGCCCCGCCTCCAGGGTCGTCTCATAGCCGTCGCTCCAGACGGCGAACAGCGAGCGGGGGCGAAGGCTGGCTTCGCCGTACGCCTCGCCCGCGGCGCGCGCCATGGCGATCAGATCGCCGACGTTCTCCTCGTACTCCTTTGCCGGATCCTTGTCGAACCACTTCGGCGGCAGGATGTCGGCCGCCCAGCCGCGCGCTGGGGTGCTGTCTCCGAGCTCCGCGGTGACGCCGACGTGCAGGATCGGCACCGAGACGAGCGTCGCCGCGCCGTACTTGAACGGCATGCGGGTGCGCACGTTGCGCATGTAGAAGCGCGTCTCCTTGAGAGCGATCGCCTCGGCCATGGAAGCGCTTCCTTTACGCGGAGGGTTGGGGCAGATCCCGGCGTATGCGGTCGAGACCGTACCCGAATCCGGGGCCGCGGACCGAGGTCATGTCGATCTCGCCACCGCGCCGTCGGTAGACGCCCGGATGCACCGTGGCCTCGGGGGCCGAGGCGGCAGGGTAGAACTGCATGCTGTTGGTCTCGACCCCCATGATGGTCCCGGCGTGAGCCGCCAGCAGGGCGTGGGGTATCTGGGCGAGCATCGGGTTGGTGAGGTCCTGGACCATCAGGGTCATTCCGTGGGCCCGTGCCCAGCACAGGCTCAGCAGCGCCCCGGTCTGCGTCTTGCAGGTCTTCAGGGCCACTCCCGTCCACCCGAGCTCCCTGCCGCGGCGGACGAGGCGCCAGTCGTGAGCGCTTTCATCCATGAACAGCGGCTTGCGGGCGGCGACGCCGTGAACGTCGATGGCGTGCTCCTCGAGATCGTACGGAAACGGCTGCTCGACATAGAGGATCATGCCGTAGATGCGCGGGTGCTCCATCATCAGCCTGTCGAGAATCCCGTTGACGTATTGGGGATCGGTGACCGTGCAATTGAAGTCGGCCGAGAGCCAGCTCGCCTCGCCATCGACGGCGATCTCCCCGACCTTGCGCAGGCGCTCGAAATCCCACGCCTCGTCGTTGCCGCGCAGCTTGACCTTCAGGCAGGTCAGCCCGTCGGTGCGAATCCAGTCCCGGAGCAGCACCGGGTAGCCGTCCTCCGGCTCGTCGCCGGTGAGCTCCGACCTGTCCAGCGGATCGAGCCCGCCGACGAGATGCCATGCCGGCAGGCGGTTCTGCCGCGGCCGCAGGTAGTCCGCCGGGTGAGTGCCGGCGAAGTCGACCCCGGCCGCGGCCGGCTCGAGGAAATCGGCGAGATCGGAGTTCATAAACGCGCCGCCGTAGGTCTCGTAGGTCGGCAGGCCGTGCAGCCTGCCGTAGGCGTCGTGAAGGGCGATGTCGAAGGGTGAGAAGCAGACCAGGGCCGCGAGATACGGCAGGTACTCTTCGCGCCCGCGGTTGTGCCCTGCCAGCGCCTTTTCCAGGCGCTCCTCCTGAAAGCGGCGACCGATCTCCAGGGGGTGGCCCGAGGTCTCGTACCCCGACCACTCCGCAGCCAGATCGATGCAGAACCTTTTCAGGGACTGGTGGCGCTCCTCGTAGCCCAGGCGGTCGCTCGGCCACACCCATTGCACGCTCAGCGGCGTCTCGCCCCAGCCCACGGCGGTCTCCCCGGTGTCGCCCACCACCTCGACCGCCGCCCGCGCGCAGGTGACGTGAGTCAGGGTCTCGGGGCCGAACTTCAGCGGCACCCGCGTCTCCACCGGCAGAAAATACAGGGAGGCCGCGGTTACGCGGACATCGCGACGGTGCGGCATGCCGCGCTCAGACCGAGTCCGTCCGGGCGAGCCGGGCCCGCGCCGCCACGAGCTGCTCGGCTACCGCATCTGGCCCGGTGCCGCCCCGGATGTTGCGCCGCGCAAGACTGCGGCGCAGATCGAGAACCTCGAGGGCGTCATCCCCGAAGGCATCCGAATGCTTCTGCAGAGCCTCCAGACCGAGCCCGCGCAGGCCGCTTTCCGCGGCCACCGCCTCACGCACCACGCCCCCGACGATGCGATGGGCATCCCGGAAGGGGACTCCCTTGCCTGCGAGGTAGTCGGCGAGGTCGGTCGCCAGTGTCGCGTCATCTACGGTCGCCTCCATTCGTCCGGGGTGAATCTTCATCGTCGACCACGCCGCGGCGAACATCTCCAGGCAGTCCGCAGCGGTCTCGAACGAGTCGAAAAGGGGCTCCTTGTCCTCCTGAAGGTCCTTTGAGTAGGTGAGGCCCAATCCCTTCAACGTCGCCAGCAGCCCCAGGAGATTGCCGTACACCCTGCCCGTCTTGCCCCGGATCAGCTCGAGGGAGTCGGGGTTCTTCTTCTGCGGCATCATGCTCGAACCGGTGGCGTATGCTTCGTCGAGCTCGACGAAGCCGAACTCGGCCGAGGACCAGACGACCAGGTCCTCGCAGAACCGGCTCAGATGCATCATCAGGATGGCGAGCGCCGCCAGCGCCTCGAGCAGGAAGTCGCGGTCGCTGACCGCATCGATGCTGTTTTCGCTGACGCGGCTGAACCCGAGCTCCCGCGCCATGAACTCCCTGTCGAGCCGGAAGGCGCTGCCGGCGAGGGCCCCGGAACCGAGGGGGAGTACGTCCGCCCGCGCCGCGGCGTCCCGCAGGCGCCCGCGGTCGCGATCGAGCATCCAGAACAGGGAGAGCGCGTAATGGCTGAACAGAATCGGCTGCGCCTGCTGCAGGTGGGTGTATCCCGGCAGAACGACCGTCTCGCTGTCCCCCGCTGTCGTCACCAGAGCCTGCTGCAGCCGGGCGATCCTTCCGGAGATCCCGGCGACCGCCTCGCGGAGGTACAGGCGTTCGTCGACGTTGACCTGGTCGTTGCGGCTGCGGCCGGTGTGCAGCTTGCCGGCCAGCGGGCCGATCAGGGAGGTCAGACGCTCCTCGACCGCCATGTGGATGTCTTCGAGGCGTGGCTCGAGGTCGCCGTCATGGGCGGCCAGTTCCGCGCGCACGCGCTCGAGGCCGGAGACGATCTGCCCGCATTCTCCAGGGTTCAGCAGGGAGGCCCGCTCCAGCGCCCTGGCGTAGACAACGCTCGCGGCGACGTCGACATCCAACAGCTTGCGGTCGAAACCGATGGAGGCATTGAAGCGCTCCATCAGCTCCGCGGTCGCCGAGCCGAAGCGGCCGCCCCAGGGTTTGTCGGGGCTGTTCGTCATCTCGGAAACCGGCTCTATTCCTGCCTCAGGACCTCGTCGAAAACGTCGACGGCCTCGTCGATCTGCTCCTTGTCGATGACCAGGGGAGGCAGGAAGCGTACTATGTCGGTGCCGCAGGGAGCGACGAGGATGTTGCGTTTCCGGAAGGCGGCCAGGTAGTCGGCTGCCGGCTTGGCGGTGACCAACGCTCCCTGGATCAGGCCCCGCCCCCTGACCTCGCCGATCCGGTCCGGCCAGCGCTGGTGCAGCTTCTCCAGGCCGGCTCGCAGTTGCTCCCCCTTTTCCCGCACCCCATCCAAGAACCCCTCGGCCATCATCTTCTCCATGACCTTCAGCGCCGCAGCGCAGGCGACCGGGTTGGCCCCGAAGGTCGCGGCGTGGTCACCCGGTTCGATGGCGTCGGCGACCTTCTGCCGCAGCAGCGAGACGCCGATCGGCAGGCCGCCCCCGAGCGCCTTGGCAAGGGTCATGATATCGGGCTCCACCCCGTACTGCTGGTATGCCCACAGCGACCCGGTGCGGCCCATTCCGACCTGAATCTCGTCGAACACGAGGAGCATCCCGCGCTCGTCGCACAGCTGTCGCAGGCCGCTCAGGAACTCGTTCGAGGCCACGTGGATCCCCCCCTCCGCCTGCAGCGGCTCCACGAGAACCGCGGCGGTCTCGTCGGTGGCCAGCTTCTCGACCGACGAAAGGTCGTTGAAATGGGCGAAATCGATGCCGGGAAGCATCGGCTCGAACCCCTTGTGGTACTTCGGTTGTCCCGTCGTCGAAAGCGAGCCGTAGGTGCGGCCGTGGAAGGAATTGTTGAAGGCGATCAACCTGTTTCGCGGCTTTCCAGGCCGCGTGTTTCCCCACTTGCGGCAGAACTTCAGCGACGCTTCCCAAGCCTCGGTCCCGCTGTTGCAGAAAAAGGCGCGGTCCGCGAACGAGCTTTCGACCAGGACCTTCGCGAGCCCCGTCGAAGGGACGGTGTGATACAGGTTGGAGCAGTGGATCAGCAGGGCGGCCTGCTCATCGATCGCTTTCAGCACGTCGTAGTCGCCGTAGCCGAGCGCGTTGACGGCCAGCCCGCTGACAAAGTCGAGGTAGCGGTTGCCGTCGAGGTCGAACAGGTAAACCCCGTTGCCTCTTTCGAGGACGAAGTCGGGCCGCCCGTAGGTTTGCAGGATGTACCGTTTTTCTCCCTCTACTACCTTGTCGGTCCTCATGTCGTCTGCTCCCGGTGATTGCGGTTTGATTTTCCTACTGCAGGATCTGGGTGCCTATTCCTTCGTCGGTGAAAACCTCGAGTAGCATGGAGTGCGGAATACGCCCCTCCACGACGTGAGTCTTGCGCACCCCTGCGCGCACCGAGTGAACGCAGGCGCGAACCTTGGGGATCATGCCCCCGGCGATGACCCCGGAGGAAATCAGTCCCTCGACCTCGTCTACGCGCACCGTCGACATCAGGGTGGAAGCGTCGGCCGGGTTGCGCATGATCCCCATGACGTCGGTGAGAAAAACCAGCTTCTCCGCTCGCAGCACCGCGGCGATCTCCCCGGCTGCGGTATCGGCGTTGACGTTGTACGATTCCCCTTCCGCCCCCCTGCCGATCGGCGCCACCACCGGAATCATGCCATCGGCGATCAACTCCTCGATCGGGGCAGGATCCATGCGCTCGACCTCGCCGACGTAGCCGATGTCGAGCGCGGCTCCGTTTCCGTCCCGGGGGGTGTGCCTGCTGACGTGCATGATGCCGGCCTCCTTGGCGGAAACGCCGGCCGCCCGCCCCCCGAGGCGTTCGAGCTGTCCGACGATGGCTGCGTTGACCACCCCGAACAGGGTCTCCTCCACGACCTTCATCGTCTCGGCGTCGGTGATCCTCAATCCGTTGACGCGGCGCGTCTTGATATTCAGCTCCCTGAGCCGCCGGTCTATCGCCGGGCCTCCTCCGTGCACGACCACCGGGTTGATGCCGACGTGCTCCATGAACACGATATCTTTGAGGATCCTGTCCTCCCCCGGCGCACCGGTGCCGATGCTTCCCCCGTACTTGACCACCACGGTCTTGCCGCGAAACTCCTGGATGTAGGGCAGGGCCTCGACGAGAATGGCCGCCTTGTCGATATAGGTCTGCAGGCTTGTCACGGCTCATCCCCGCGGCTTTCCGCGGCCGGGCCGGTGCGCTCCAGCCGGCCGGCGATCCGGCAACCATCCTCGGCCGTGCGCGCCAGGGCGAAGATCGTGTTCTCTCCCGCCAGGGTGCCCATTATTTCCTCCCAGCCCATGCGATCGATCGCTTCGCAAACAGACTGAGCGTGCCCGGATACGGTCTTGATGACGACCATGTTTTCGGCCCGGTCCACCCCGAGCAGGTAGTCGCCCAGCTCCCTTTCGAGGATCCGGCGATCGCGAAGCGTGACCCCTGCCTCCGGCAAGGCGTAGCGGAACCCGCCCTCGGGCCGAGGCACGCGAACTACCCCCAGCTCGCGCAGGTCCTTCGACAGGGTCGACTGGCTCACCTCGATCGACACCCCGGCAAGGGCGCGCGCCATTTTTTCGTGCGTGTCGATCAGGTCCCGCTCCAGCAGTTCCCTGATCCTGGCCTGCCGCAGTTCCTTGGCCTTCATGGTCCTTAAGAAGAGTCCAACCGTCCGTGACCGCTCATGCGTCGGTCAATAATTATTCAAAACGATGAATAAAGATTATAACCTATTCCTGCCCCTGAGGCTGTCAATCCGGGGCTGGGGGAACCGGACGGCCAGGGGGGGGGATCAGGGCTCGATCGCCAGCTCTTCCGGCTGGACGGAGGATTGTCCCCAGGTGGACATCAGCTCGGTCAGACGGCGCCTGAGCTCTCTCGCGTCCAGGCCTCGGTACAAACCACCTCCGGCGGTCAGCGAGATGGCCCGGGATTCCTCGGAGACCACCACGGTGATCGCATCCGTCTCCTGGGAAAGGCCGAGGGCGGCCCGGTGCCGGGTCCCGAGCCTCTGGTCCGCCACCTTGTCTGCGAGCGGAAGAGTACAGCGGGCAGCTACCAGCGTTTCTCCCAGCACCACCACCGCCTGGTCGTGGAGGGGTGAGCGGGGAGTGAAAATCGTGGTCAGCAGGTCCGCCGATACCTTCGCATCCAGCGGCACGCCAGATTCGATAACCGATTGCAGGCCCGCCTCCCTGCCGATGACGATCAGGGCTCCATATCCGTTCGAAGCAAGCTGCTCGGCGCCGCTAGCGATTTCGTCGATCACGCGAGACGGCTCCGTTTTGTAGAACCACCTCAGCAGTGGGCTCTGACCGAGAACTAGCAGCATGCGGCGCAGCTCGGGCTGAAATACGATGACCAGCAGGATGATGAGGATCGACTGCACCTGCTCCAAGAGGTATGAGGTCGCCGTCAGCTCCTGCCAGTGGGCGGCGAGGGCGATGGTCACCAGCAGGAACAACCCGACCAGCATCTGCGCCGCAGGGGTGCCGCGGATCAGATTCAGGAGGCGGTAGAAGATGAAGGCAACGATGGCGATGTCGGCGATGGAGAACACAGAAACCGGCAAAAACCCGAACAGCTTGAAGAGGATGAGTTCGTCAGCGATCACTGTTGCGCGTACCCCGGCGACGACGGCGCCCCCGGTCGAGAGGCACGCTCGACCGCCTCGGCGGTGCGCACCGCCCTGAAGGACGCGGCGACGTCGTGGACGCGCACCGCGTTTGCGCCGCGGGCAACGGCAAGGGCCGCGGCCGCCAGGCTCGGCTCGAGGCAGTCCCCGGCCGAGAGTCCGAGTGGCTTCCACAGAAAGGACTTGCGGGAGAGGCCGACGACGACGGGACAGCCGAAGCTGCGGAAGCGGGACAGCTCGGCGATCAGGGTCAGATTACTGCCGATCGATTTGCCGAACCCCAGACCGGGGTCGACCCCCAGGTGCCGGCGCTCTACGCCGGCAGCGGTGGCCGCGTCGATTCGAGAGCGAAGGAAACCGGCAATTTCACCCAGCAGGTCGTCGTAGCGGGTGTCGAGCTGCATGGTTGCCGGAGTGCCGCGGCGGTGCATCAGAATCATCGGCGCTGCGGCTTCGGCGGCGACGGAGGCCATTTCCGGGTCACCGAGGGCGCTGATATCGTTGACTATGTCGGCACCCGAGGAAAGCGCCTCGCGGGCAACCTCGGCCTTGGTCGTGTCGACCGAAATGGGAACCTGGGACCGCGTCCGGATTCCCTCGATTACAGGAACCACCCGGCGGCACTCCGCGGCTGCGCTCACGGCCGCGGCGGCTCCGTACATCGGTGGGCGCGAGGACTCCCCGCCGATATCGATGATGTCGGCCCCTTCCGCTTCCAGTTGCAACGCCCGGTCCACGGCGCGCCCGACCTCGTCGTAGCATCCACCGTCGTAAAAGGAATCGGGGGTGACGTTGAGGATGCCCATGATCCGGACGCGGGAGCGGAAATCGACACTGCGGTCCTCACCCCGCAAACTCCAGATCATGCGCTCGTGCCTTCCTCCGCGGCACTGCCGTCTCGGGGAGGTTCCGGAACCGCGGGGGCGGGGGACGGAGCCTCGTCCTGGGAGGCGCTGCCGGCTTCCGGCTCCGGTTCTGGTTCCGGCTCTCTGACGATCCGCTCGCCGGCCATCACCAGCTCGATCTCCTCGTCGTTGAGGACTTCGTACTCGAGCAGGGCGTCCGTTATGGCGTCGAGCATGTCGCGGTTTGCCTCGATCAGCCGGGTCGCCTTCCTCTCTGCTTCGACGACCAGCCTGTGGATCTCCCGATCGATGGTCTGGGCGGTCTGCTCGCTGAAACTTCTGGTCCGCGTGAACTCCTTGCCGAGAAACACCTCGTCCTCCTCGCCGCCCAGCGACAGCGGACCGATATCCTCGCTCATACCCCAATCGCACACCATCGACCTCGCAAGAGCGGTCACCTGCTTGTAGTCCGCCTGGGCTCCGGTCGAGCGCTCCCCGAAGGCCACCGCCTCGGCGCAGCTACCCCCCAGGGCGGTGGCCAGGTGAGCCTTGAGCTTCGATTCCGTCAGCGAGTGGCGTTCCTCCGCCAGAAACGAGACCATTCCCATGGTCTGCCCACGCGGCACGATGACGACCTTGTTGATGGACGGCGAACCGGGTGTAAGCTTGGCGACCAGGGTGTGTCCCGCCTCGTGCACTGCCGCCAGCTTCTTGTCTTCCTCGGTCATGACCATACTCTTGCGTTCAGCGCCGAGCATGATCTTGTCCTTGGCTTCCTCCATGTCGCGCATCGACACGCTCTCGCGATTGCGCCGCGATGCCAGCAGGGCCGCTTCGTTGACGAGGTTCTCGATGTCGGCCCCCGACATCCCGGGGGTTCCCTTTGCCAGTCGATCGAGATCGACCTGACTGCTGAGAGGAATGTTGCGCGTGTGGACCTTCAGGATCCCCTTGCGCCCAGTGACGTCGGGAAGGGCGACGACGACGCGGCGGTCGAACCTGCCCGGACGCAGAAGCGCCGGGTCGAGCACGTCGGGCCGGTTGGTCGCGGCGATCAGGATGACGCCGTCGTTCGACTCGAAGCCGTCCATCTCGACGAGCAGCTGGTTCAGTGTCTGCTCGCGCTCGTCGTGGCCGCCACCGATACCGGCCCCGCGATGGCGGCCGACGGCGTCGATCTCGTCTATGAAGATGATGCAGGGGGCGTTCGCCTTGCCCTGCTCGAACAGGTCGCGTACCCGCGAGGCGCCGACGCCGACGAACATCTCGACGAAATCCGAGCCGCTGATGCTGAAGAAGGGGACACCGGCCTCGCCCGCGACTGCCCTGGCCATGTGGGTCTTGCCGGTTCCCGGAGGACCTATGAGCAGCACCCCCTTCGGGGTTCGCCCCCCGAGGCGCTGAAACTTCATCGGGTCCTTGAGGAACTCGATGATCTCCTCCAGCTCCTGCTTGGCTTCATCCGCCCCGGCGACATCGCGAAACGTCGTCTTGCTCTTGTCCTCCATCAGCAGCTTTGCCCGGCTCTTGCCGAACGAGAACAGACCTCTCGGGCCGCCCTGCATCTGCCTCAGGATGAAGATCCAGAGGCCGATGAAGAGCAGCCAGGGAAGGAAGCTTATCAGCACGCTGTGCCACTGAAACGGCTTTTCCTTGAAGTAGAAGTCGATACCGGCTTCTTCCCATTCCTTCCTGGTTTCGGCATCGATCGGTCCCAGGTTCACGATGAAGCCCTCTCCGTCGGCGAGGGTCCCGTGAAACTGATCGTCGCCGACGATCTTCGCCTTGACGATCGCGCCGCTCGCAAGGTATTCCCGGTATTTCACATAGGAGACCTTGGGTGGGTCGGAGGGCATGCTGCCGAAAAACTTGGCGGCGAAAATCAGGATCAGGATGAGGAAGATCCAGAAGGCACGGCTGCGGGTGGGCCACCGCCACGGAATGCGCGGACGCTCGCCGTCGCCTCGGTCCGCCGGAGGCTGCTCGCGGCCTCCGTTCCTGTTGTTCTGCTGATTGCCGCGACCGCGGTCGCGTCCCGGATCACTCACTTCGCTGGCTCGCTGTGTCGGAGGGCTTGAACTCGCAGTGCAGGATATGCCTGGTCGCCGAGGTGACGCGATGGCCGTGACCGGTGCGCAAGCCGGCGACCCATAGAATCTCGCGGCCATGGGTCAGCAGCAGCGATTCGTCGCGCAGCAGGCGGGGGTAACCAGCCTCTGCCAGGAGGTCCCTGACCTTCTTGTGGCGTCCCTCGAGTCCGAACGGATGCATCCTGTCTCCCTCCTCCATTCCGCGCAGGCGCAACGGCTCGGGCCCCAGCGAGTCGGCGTCGAAAACCGCTTCCCAGGATCCCAGGCGCGGCGCCAGTTCCGCGAATGATCTGCCCGGAAGGAAGCGCGAGTGGAACTCAAGCGAGCGCTCGGGAAGGAATACCACTGCGGGAACTTCGAACGAGCGGTCCACCGGAACCGCCGCTCCCGCGCTCAGCACCAGACTGTCGCCGCGGCGCTGTGCCCGCATCCCCGAACCGAGATCGACGATTCCCGCGACCGGCCCGTGCGCCAGATCGACGAGGGCGTCGATCGCCGCGCGACCGGCCTCGGCGCGAGGTGGCGTAATAGCCCGCAACGAATGCCGTAACACCCTGCGCTGTATAGCTATATGATAGTTGGCGAGGGTGGGGGCAGCAAGGACGATACGGGTGGAGTCGGCGCGGGTGACAGCCGCCGCGGCCGCGGCTGAAGCCTCCTGGGAAAGCCAGTCGTCCTCGTCGCGAAGCAGCTCCGCGGAACGCGTGAGGGTACGGACGATTTGCGGGTTGAACGAGCGCAGTCGAGGAAGCAACTCGCGGCGCACCCTGTTGCGCAGGAACTTCGGATCGCGGTTGCTGGCGTCGTCGCGGTAGGCGACATCCCGACTCGCGGCGTACTCGGCGAGAGTGTCGCGGGTGTAGGCCAGCAGAGGTCGCAGATAGCGCTTGCCGCGAACCGGCGCCATGCCGCCCAGACCCGAAGCGCTGCCGCGCAGCAGACGCATGATGACGGTTTCCGCCTGATCGTCCGCGTGGTGTCCCAGAGCGATGAACTCACACCCCGCCTCCGTCATGACGCGGTGCAGAAACTCGAAGCGCAGCTCGCGTGCAGCCATTTCGAGGGAGATTCGCGCACCTGCGGCGAGCCTTCTCACGTCCCCCGCTGCCGTGGTCACAGGCAGCCTGCGCCGGGCCCCTTCCTGCGCGACGAAAACAGCGTCGGCCCCTGACTCGGGCCGCAGCTGATGGTCGAAATGAGCGACGTGCAGTCGCGGGCAAAGCTGCCGGTCGCGGGCGAGGAGATCGAGAAGCACCATGGAGTCCAGTCCCCCCGACACCGCCACCACGGTCCCGGCGCCGGCCTCCCCGGTGGTGTCGCGGAACCACTGGCCGACGGCTGCCGCCAGTTCGTCCGGAGATGTCCCGCCTCCACTGATTTCACTCATTCCTGATTAACCGGGATCAATCGGGCACTGCGGCGGCGAAACCTTGAGGCCGGTAAAATCCCCGTTCGACGGAGAACGGCTGCCGTCCCGGCGGCGGATGTAAATTTCGACCGCATCGCCGGGGCCCCGCCTCAGTTGCCGGGACGCCCGCGAAAGCCGGGCTCGATCCTTTCCCTCTGTTCCAGGATCGCCACGGACTGTCGCAGGCTTAACTCACTCCGACACCTTGACCGCCAGCGGCGTCGTCCAATCGCTTTCCCGCGACTCCGCGTCGACCGCCCGAACCCGGTAGAAATAGGTCAGTCCCCTTTCCACCGTATCGTCCTCGCGACTGGTCCTGATGTCGTTCTTGATGCCGCTGGCCGGCGGAATTCCGGTGTAATCGGCGTCGTCGGTGCTGTTCGGCACCGTCGTCCTCTCCACCTCGTATCGAAGGACGACCCCTGCCGACGCCTCCCACCTGATCGTGACCACAGGATTCTTCGTCAGGTCGGACGGCGTTGTCGAGGTGAGCGAGACGTTCTTCGGAATGTCCACCCCCGAGGTCGTCGCGGACTCGGTCTCCGATGGCGCACTTGCGTTGCCGGCCGGGTCGAGCGCCTGAACCTGGTAGTAGTAGGTCGTCCTTTGTTCGAGTCCACTATCCCGGTATTCCGCGGTTTCCGAGCTGCCGATTTCCCTGAACGGCCCGGAGGGGCTATCCGCACGGAACACCAGGTATCCCGACAGACCGGTGAGCTCGGCACCGCTGAAGTCGCTCAAGGGGGCCCGCCACTCCAGCAGGATGACCTCGGGATCTCCCGCGACCGCCTCTCCGGACAGGAAGGTCGGGGCCGCGGGGGGCCGCGAGTCGGTTTCCACCGTGGCTCCGTCGAACTCCGACAGGTCGCTCTCTCCCTGGGAGGTGACGACACTTGCGCGATAGAAGAAAACCTCTCCCCCGACAAACCCGGTATCCACGTAGCTCGTGCGACCTGTCGTGAAGGGCGTCCCCTCCGTCCCAGGCAACCGCTCGAACGACTCGTCGGGGCGCTCCGAACGATACACGTTGTACCCGACCAGGTCCGCCTCGCCGCTCCCCGCCCAGGAAACGGTGATGCGGCCGATACCCGAAACCGCCGACAGCCCCGATGGGGGGGCCAGGCCCCGCGTCGTCGCCGATACCGGCGACGTCAGCGCACTCCCGTTACCCGAAGCGTCCACCGCCATCAGCGCGTAGGAGTAGACCACCGCCGCTTCCAGACCCGCGTCGACATACTCCGTCGTCCCCGCCGACACCGTGTCCACCGCCACCAGCTCCGAAGACCCCTCCGACGAGCGGAATATCACATACCTCTGCAGGCCGGTCAGTTCACCCCCGTCCGCGTCATACTGCGATGCCCGCCAGCTCACACGGATCTGCGCCCCCTCCTCCAAAGCCAGCGCCAGCACCCCGCCCGGAGGCTCCGGGGCCGAGGCGTCCGACCGGGACTCCCCGCCGACATATCCGGACAGCTCGCTTTCAAATGCCGACGACACCGACGACACCTTGTAGTAATAGCGCGCCCCGGCAACCAGATTCGAATCGACGTAGCTCGTACGGGCCGTCGTGAACGACGCCCCCGTTGCCGAACCCAGTCGCTCGAACTCCAGGTCGGGACGACGCGAGCGGTAGACGTTGTAGCCGATCAACCCCTCGTCTTCCACCGCCGCCCAGCTCACCTCGATGCGGCCGATACCGTCCTCTGCCCGGACCCCCGACGGAATCGCGATCCCCTCCGTGCGCGCTCGAGACAACCCGGACTGACCCGACTCGTTGCCCGAACCGTCGAACGCGGTCACCGCATACCCATACTCCGTCAGCGACCGAAGGCCCTCGTCCACATACTCCCGGACCTCCGGTCCCACCGTCGCCACCGACACCAGCGAACCCGATACCCCCTCCGAGCGATACACCGTGAACCCCGACAACCCCGTCAGCTCACCCCCGTCCGCGTCCGTCGTCGGCGCGCTCCAGCGTACCGCAATCCGGTCCGTGAAACCCCCCTCCGCAACCGCCGACACGTTCCGGGGCACTCCAGGAGAAACCTCGTCGGCCCCCTGCGTCTTCACCCGCACCGGCGCCGCACGCCCCGACTCGTTCCCCGACCCGTCCACCGCCAACACCGTGTAGTAATACGTCGTCGACTCCTCCAACCCGCTGTCCTCATACCGAGCCTCGGACACCGCCGCCACCTGCACGAACGAGTCCGTCGTTCCCTGAGACCGGAACACCCGATACCCGGACAGGCCGGTCAGCTCACCCCGGTCGTCATCCCTCAGAGGGGCGTTCCACGTCACCGTCACCCGGCCAAACTCCGATTCGTCCGCCAGCGCCGACAGGTTGCGCGGTGACTCCGGAGGCACCTCGTCCGCCAGCGCCTCCCCGTCCACGAACACCGACAGCTCCGAACGGTGCGTCCGCCCCACCGACTGCACCTTGTAGTAATACGGACGGCCCACCGCCACGCTCGTATCCACGTAGCTCGTGCGACCTGTCGTGAAGGGCGTCCCCTCCGTCCCAGGCAACCGCTCGAACGACTCGTCGGGGCGCTCCGAACGATACACGTTGTACCCCAGAAGCTCCTCGTCTTCCACCGCCGCCCAGCTCACCTCGATGCGGCCGATACCGTCCTCTGCCCGGACCCCCGACGGAATCGCAATCCCCTCCGTGCGCGCTCGAGACAACCCGGACTGACCCGACTCGTTGCCCGAACCGTCGAACGCGGTCACCGCATACCCATACTCCGTCAGCGACCGCAACCCTTCGTCCACATACTCCCGGACCTCCGGTCCCACCGTCGCCACCGACACCAGCGAACCCGATACCCCCTCCGAGCGATACACCGTGAACCCCGACAACCCCGTCAGCTCACCCCCGTCCGCGTCCGTCGTCGGCGCGCTCCAGCGTACCGCAATCCGGTCCGTGAAACCCCCCTCCGCAACCGCCGACACGTTCCGGGGCACTCCAGGAGAAACCTCGTCGGCCCCCTGCGTCTTCACCCGCACCGGCGCCGCACGCCCCGACTCGTTCCCCGACCCGTCCACCGCCAACACCGTGTAGTAATACGTCGTCGACTCCTCCAACCCGCTGTCCTCATACCGAGCCTCGGACACCGCCGCCACCTGCACGAACGAGTCCGTCGTTCCCTGAGACCGGAACACCCGATACCCGGACAGGCCGGTCAGCTCACCCCGGTCGTCATCCCTCAGAGGGGCGTTCCACGTCACCGTCACCCGGCCAAACTCCGATTCGTCCGCCAGCGCCGACAGGTTGCGCGGTGACTCCGGAGGCACCTCGTCCGCCAGCGCCTCCCCGTCCACGAACACCGACAGCTCCGAACGGTGCGTCCGCCCCACCGACTGCACCTTGTAGTAATACGGACGGCCCACCGCCACGCTCGTATCCACGTAGCTCGTGCGACCTGTCGTGAAGGGCGTCCCCTCCGTCCCAGGCAACCGCTCGAACGACTCGTCGGGGCGCTCCGAACGATACACGTTGTACCCGACCAGGTCCGCCTCGCCGCTCCCCGCCCAGGAAACGGTGATGCGGCCGATACCCGAAACCGCCGACAGCCCCGATGGGGGGGCCAGGCCCCGCGTCGTCGCCGATACCGGCGACGTCAGCGCACTCCCGTTACCCGAAGCGTCCACCGCCATCAGCGCGTAGGAGTAGACCACCGCCGCTTCCAGACCCGCGTCGACATACTCCGTCGTCCCCGCCGACACCGTGTCCACCGCCACCAGCTCCGAAGACCCCTCCGACGAGCGGAATATCACATACCTCTGCAGGCCGGTCAGTTCACCCCCGTCCGCGTCATACTGCGATGCCCGCCAGCTCACACGGATCTGCGCCCCCTCCTCCAAAGCCAGCGCCAGCACCCCGCCCGGAGGCTCCGGGGCCGAGGCGTCCGACCGGGACTCCCCGCCGACATATCCGGACAGCTCGCTTTCAAATGCCGACGACACCGACGACACCTTGTAGTAATAGCGCGCCCCGGCAACCAGATTCGAATCGACGTAGCTCGTACGGGCCGTCGTGAACGACGCCCCCGTTGCCGAACCCAGTCGCTCGAACTCCAGGTCGGGACGACGCGAGCGGTAGACGTTGTAGCCGATCAACCCCTCGTCTTCCACCGCCGCCCAGCTCACCTCGATGCGGCCGATACCGTCCTCTGCCCGGACCCCCGACGGAATCGCGATCCCCTCCGTGCGCGCTCGAGACAACCCGGACTGACCCGACTCGTTGCCCGAACCGTCGAACGCGGTCACCGCATACCCATACTCCGTCAGCGACCGAAGGCCCTCGTCCACATACTCCCGGACCTCCGGTCCCACCGTCGCCACCGACACCAGCGAACCCGATACCCCCTCCGAGCGATACACCGTGAACCCCGACAACCCCGTCAGCTCACCCCCGTCCGCGTCCGTCGTCGGCGCGCTCCAGCGTACCGCAATCCGGTCCGTGAAACCCCCCTCCGCAACCGCCGACACGTTCCGGGGCACTCCAGGAGAAACCTCGTCGGCCCCCTGCGTCTTCACCCGCACCGGCGCCGCACGCCCCGACTCGTTCCCCGACCCGTCCACCGCCAACACCGTGTAGTAATACGTCGTCGACTCCTCCAACCCGCTGTCCTCATACCGAGCCTCGGACACCGCCGCCACCTGCACGAACGAGTCCGTCGTTCCCTGAGACCGGAACACCCGATACCCGGACAGGCCGGTCAGCTCACCCCGGTCGTCATCCCTCAGAGGGGCGTTCCACGTCACCGTCACCCGGCCAAACTCCGATTCGTCCGCCAGCGCCGACAGGTTGCGCGGTGACTCCGGAGGCACCTCGTCCGCCAGCGCCTCCCCGTCCACGAACACCGACAGCTCCGAACGGTGCGTCCGCCCCACCGACTGCACCTTGTAGTAATACGGACGGCCCACCGCCACGCTCGTATCCACGTAGCTCGTGCGACCTGTCGTGAAGGGCGTCCCCTCCGTCCCAGGCAACCGCTCGAACGACTCGTCGGGGCGCTCCGAACGATACACGTTGTACCCCAGAAGCTCCTCGTCTTCCACCGCCGCCCAGCTCACCTCGATGCGGCCGATACCGTCCTCTGCCCGGACCCCCGACGGAATCGCAATCCCCTCCGTGCGCGCTCGAGACAACCCGGACTGACCCGACTCGTTGCCCGAACCGTCGAACGCGGTCACCGCATACCCATACTCCGTCAGCGACCGCAACCCTTCGTCCACATACTCCCGGACCTCCGGTCCCACCGTCGCCACCGACACCAGCGAACCCGATACCCCCTCCGAGCGATACACCGTGAACCCCGACAACCCCGTCAGCTCACCCCCGTCCGCGTCCGTCGTCGGCGCGCTCCAGCGTACCGCAATCCGGTCCGTGAAACCCCCCTCCGCAACCGCCGACACGTTCCGGGGCACTCCAGGAGAAACCTCGTCGGCCCCCTGCGTCTTCACCCGCACCGGCGCCGCACGCCCCGACTCGTTCCCCGACCCGTCCACCGCCAACACCGTGTAGTAATACGTCGTCGACTCCTCCAACCCGCTGTCCTCATACCGAGCCTCGGACACCGCCGCCACCTGCACGAACGAGTCCGTCGTTCCCTGAGACCGGAACACCCGATACCCGGACAGGCCGGTCAGCTCACCCCGGTCGTCATCCCTCAGAGGGGCGTTCCACGTCACCGTCACCCGGCCAAACTCCGATTCGTCCGCCAGCGCCGACAGGTTGCGCGGTGACTCCGGAGGCACCTCGTCCGCCAGCGCCTCCCCGTCCACGAACACCGACAGCTCCGAACGGTGCGTCCGCCCCACCGACTGCACCTTGTAGTAATACGGACGGCCCACCGCCACGCTCGTATCCACGTAGCTCGTGCGACCTGTCGTGAAGGGCGTCCCCTCCGTCCCAGGCAACCGCTCGAACGACTCGTCGGGGCGCTCCGAACGATACACGTTGTACCCCAGAAGCTCCTCGTCTTCCACCGCCACCCAGCTCACCTCGATGCGGCCCGGTCCGGATTGCGCCGCGAGGTTGGCGGGAACCGGCAACCCCGGCGTGGTGACCTGCACGACCTGCGAAAGGCTGCTCGTATTACCCGCCTGGTCGAAGGCCACTATCGAATAGCTGTACGACGTCAGCGCTTTCAGGCCCTCGTCGACGTACTGCCGGGTCTCCGCGGCGACAGTGTCGACAGGCACGGTTCCGCCCGACTCCGGTTCCCCCCGCAGGATCGCATACCCGGCCAACCCGGAAAGCTCCCCGCCGCCAGCGTCGCGCACCGGAGGTGTCCACAGGAGGGTGACGCGCGGCTCGCTCTCGTCCGGAATCGCCGCCAGGCTCCGGGGCGGCTCTGGTGCGACCTTGTCCTCGAGCACCGTGGCCCCTACGAAACCGGACGGCAGGCTCTGCAGCCCGGAGGTGTCGACCGCGGCGACGCGATAGAAAAAGGTCCTCCCCGCGAAGGAATGCAGCGAGTCGACGAAGGAGGTCTTCCCGGTTGTAATGGTGGCGCCGCCGGAGCCCCTGCCGGGGAGAAAGGTGAATACCGCGGCAGCGTCTTCCGACCGCAACAGGGCGTACCCGGCCAGATCGAGATCCTCGACCGCCTGCCAGCTCAGCCGCACCACGCCTACTCCCGGCTCCGCAGCCAATCCCGCCGGGGTAGTGGGGCGCTTGCGCACGAAATCCCCCTGGGGATCGAGCGGGTTGCTGCGTTCCCTGTCGCAACTCGTCCCGGTGAGGGCGACTGCGACGGCGGCGGCGAGACAGGTTCTGCGCGCGATCATCTGCTTCTCAAAAGCGATGCGGCCATGGGCAGGGATGACGAAGGAGCGGGAAGCCGGTGATCCGGAGCAGTCAGAAAAACAGCCTGGAAATCTCGAGACCGAAACCCCGCCTCGAGGGATCGAGTCGGGGTTTCAACTGCAACCGAGGTTTTGGGGAATCCGGGTTTCGGGACGGGTCTTTCTCAGGCGAAGCCTCGGACTCGCGGGGCCGTTCACCCTGGTCGCCGTCTCCCGTTGTCAGCAGGCGCAACCCGCCAACTCCGCAGGCAGCCGCCAGGGCCCAGCTGACCTGCGCCTTGATGTCGCGGTTGGTGGTTCGCTGATACAACCTGTTGATCTCGATCGGATCGGCGGCGCGCTGGTAGTCGGCGTAGAAAGCATCCGCCTCCTCGCGGTAATCGAAGCCCTTGACCGCAAGAGCTGTGCCGGCCCCTAGGAAAGCCAGCCCAAGGGTTCGCCGCGCGCTGGCGAAATCCCCGATCTCCGCCTCCGCCTGAATGGCGACGGCGACGAGCAGAAGAAGAATGGTGACGTGTGCAGACGATTTTGCGGAGATTGCGGAACTCCGGTCTGGCGCAGGGAGGGGTTCGAACCGGTTCGAACCGGCTGTGATTGAGATACCTTCACACACTGTTTTGGCGACGCTTGGTTAGGTTATCCTCCGGGGTAAACTTTGTCAATCGCATCCCACCGGTTTCGCCGACCGAGCTGGGGGTCTTGCCGAGGGTGCTCATTCCAACCCAGGCACGCGCAGGAAACCCACAGGGATATCCGGGTTTCCTGCAAAGGAGGCCGTTGACAAATGAACGAATGTTCAGTATGAATAGAGGCACCGTCCGTTTTTCCCCACATTCGGTGCCGGAACAGAGCGTGCGGCATTCCACGGAGCGAACCAGGAGCTTTTCGGCATGCGCAAAAGCCTGACGTCCAGACAGCAGACCATCTTCGATTTCATTGCGGGGATCATCCGCAGCCGCGGAGCCCCTCCGACGATACGGGAAATCATGGTGGAGTTCGGCATATCCTCCACGAACGGCGTCCGCACCACCCTGGCGGCGCTGGAAAAGAAGGGATACATACGCCGGCATCCGCGCCTGTCGCGCGGGATCGAGCTGGTCGATTTCGCGGAGCGCATACCGCGGGCGGGAAACACCCTCGAGATCCCGCTGCTCGGCCATGTCGCCGCGGGCACCCCGATACTGGCGGAGGAGAACGTGGAAACAACGCTGCAGGTCGACAGGGCGATCGCCCAGGCATCCGGAGAACTGTTCGCCCTGCGCGTGCACGGGGAGAGCATGCGCGATGCCGGTATACTCGACGGCGACATCGTCGTTGCACGGCACCAGGAAACCGCCGAAGGGGGTGAGATCGTCGTCGCCCTGATCGACGACGAGGCCACGGTCAAACGCTTCCAGCGCGATAAATCGGGGGTACGACTTCTTCCCGAGAACGACAACTTCGCCCCGATCGTGGTCACTGGAGAGAGCGGGGAGTTCCGCATCGCCGGCAAGGTCGTCGGCCTTATGCGGCAATACTGAACCCCACCATCCCGCCGGTTGTTTGTGGAAACCGCTTTGGAAGGGCGAGCCGGAAAGCCGACTTCGGAGACAGCCCCAACCTGTATGAACCCCGCCCGGAATCCGCTCTGCCCAGGGCCGCTTCCCTGATGCCGCCCTCCGGCGCCTCCCGCCGTACCCGGGCGGAACAGCGGCGAGCCGATGCCTCCGATATCTTCGCGGCGGCCGTGGCCGCGGCCGACCCGCACCGATGCGTGCTCGAGGCGTTGCAGGTCGATTGCGGACGCCTTCTCGTGGCAGGCAGGTCCTACGATCTGGACCGGTTCACCGAGATATTGGTGATCGGTGCGGGCAAGGCGACCCCGGCGATGGCTGCCGCGGTGGAAGAGCGCCTCGGGAACCGCATCACCGCGGGGGCGATCAACACCAAGTACGGACACGCGGTGCCTCTCGAGCGCATCGAGACGACGGAAGCAGGGCACCCGCTACCGGACGAAGCAGGCGTCGCCGGAACCCTGAAGATGCTGGAGCTCGCTGGCCGCTGCGGCGATTCGACGCTGCTGCTGTGTCTCTTCTCCGGGGGAGGGTCGGCGCTGATGCCCGCTCCGGTCCCGGAGATCACCCTCGCCGAAAAGCAGCTGACGACCCGGGAGCTGCTGGCCTGCGGTGCGACCATCGCCGAGATAAACGCGGTTCGCAAGCACCTGTCCCGCCTCAAGGGGGGCCGTCTCGCCCGGCTCTCGCACCCCGCCCCGACCCTGTCCCTGATGATTTCCGACGTCATCGGGGACCGGCTCGACACCATCGCCTCGGGGCCGACCTACCCCGACCCGACCTCCTTTGCCGATTGTGACGCGATCTTCGCGCGCTACGGAATCCAGTCGAGGATTCCCGAGGCAGTTCTCACCTGCATCGAAGAGGGGCGTCTTGAAAAAACGGCCGATACTCCCGGGGCCGGGGAGGACTGTTTCCGCAACGCCCTCAATCTGGTAGTCGGGAACAACAGCCTTGCTATCGGGGCGGCGGAGCGCAAGGCGCGCGAGCTGGGTTACGAGCCACTCGTGCTGTCCTCACGGATCGCAGGCGAAACCCGGGAAGTGGCAGGCGTCCACGTCGCCATCGCCGAAGAGGTCGCGGCCAGCGGCCAGCCTGTCGCCCCGCCCGCCTGCATCATCAGCGGCGGGGAAACCACGGTTGCCGTCAGGGGCACGGGAAAGGGGGGGCGCAACCAGGAGTTCGCCCTTGCCGCGGCCCTGTTGCTGGAAGGCGGCGAAGGGATCACGGTTCTGAGCAGCGGCACCGACGGCACCGACGGGCCTACCGATGCCGCGGGCGCGGTCTGTGACGGCGACACCGTCCCCCGCGCCCGCGAACACGGACTCGACCCGGTCAGCTTCCTCGACAACAACGACTCCTACCACTTCTTCCGGCCGCTGAACGACCTTCTGATGATCGGGCCCACGGGCACAAATGTGATGGACCTGCGTCTCATATTGGTAAGCTGAGCCGGCGTCCGACTTTCTTGACCCTCCCCGGGGCCCCACATACACTTTCCGCAATGAAATTTCCCCCGATTCTGCTCGCCGCCGTGATCCTGCTCCCCGGCCGGGGGCCGGCCTCCGCGGACACAGGCTATGCCGGCGAGTTTCTCGCCGTCGGAGCCGGGGCTCGCGGCCTCGCTCTCGGGAGCGCCAGCCTCGCCCTGGTCGACGACGCGACCGCCGGTTACTGGAACCCGGCGGCCCTGACCGGTCTCGAGCGCAGCGCCCACCTGATGCACTCCGAGCGGTATGCCGGTCTCGTCTCGCACGACTTCGCCGCCGTCAACTTCGAGCGGTTTCTGCTCTTCGACGGCGTTTCGGTCGGGATGTTGCGGCTGGCCGTAGGCGACATCGCTTTCACGGCGCTGCCCGATCCCGGCGCCCCTCTGAGTGCCGACAACCGGCCGCAGGTCTCCTCCATGGAGGTCAGTTCGGACTACGCCCTGTACCTATCCGCCGGCCGCTGCGCCTCGGACCGCCTTGACCTCGGGGCGAGCGTGAAAGTCGTGTACAGAACCGTGGCGAGCTTCAGCGCCTACGGAGCCGGGCTCGACCTCGGCGCCCGCTTTCGCCTGTCCCCGGGAGTGGCTATCGCCGCGGTCCTGCGTGATGCCCCCACCTCGCCGATTTCCTGGAGCACCGGTACCAGCGACCCCATCCGGCCTTCCGTCCTCCTCGCCGCCGCAATCACCCGGGCCGTGGGGCAGGGCCGTGCCAATCTCGCGCTGGGGGGTACCGGGGGGGGCGACGCCTCCGGCGGAGCCGCCGCGATGCTTGCAGGGATCGAGTACGACCTGGGAAGGCTCGCCCTGAGAACGGGTCTCCAGGAAGAGCGCCAGGCCTTCGGTATCGGCATCCGGGCGCACGACATGCTGCGGCTGGACCTGGCCTATCAGCGGCACGATCTCGAGGCGACCTACGTCTTCTCGGCGACCACGGACTTCTGAGCGCACCAGCCAACGATCCACCTACCCCGTCCGCCGCCACACGCTGCGGATACGTCGCCCTCGTCGGGCGGCCGAACGCGGGCAAGTCGACCCTGTTCAACGCCTTCCTCGGGCAGCGGCTGTCGATCGTCACCGCCAAGGCCCAGACGACGCGCTGCAGCATTCGCGGAATCCTCAGCCGCCCGGAGAGCCAGATGATCTTCCTCGACACCCCTGGCCTCCTGGAGCCGAGCTACCGCCTGCACGAGACCATGGGACGTCAGATCGACCGCTCGGCCCGCGACGCCGACGTGATCCTGCTGCTCGTCGACGGATCGCGGCCGCGCAACCGCATCGACCTGGTAAGCTCCTTCCTTGAGAGAGCGAAGGCACCGGTGATGGCGGCGCTGAACAAGATCGATACGATCCCGAAGGATTCCCGCGAGCGGGTTGCCGCCGCTGTCGCCGGCGACCTCGGCCTGGATACCCTGCGTGCGGTTTCAGCCGTCACGGGGGAGAACGTCCCCCCGTTGCTGGCCGAGCTGGAAGCGGCGCTGCCGTTGGGGGCGAGGCTCTACCCGGACGAGGTCATCGCCGACCAGCCGGAGCGGTTCTTTGCCGGCGAGCTGGTCCGCGAGGCGGCCTTCGAACAGCTTTCCGAGGAGTTGCCCTACGCGATCGCCGTCGACGTCGATGACTTCCGCGACCCCGAAGCGGAAGGCTCCCGTCGAGGGGATTCCCCCAGACGGGAAAAGACCTACGTCAGCGCGGTTCTCTACGTCGACCGCGAGAGCCAGAAGGGGATCGTCATCGGGCGCGGGGGCAGCATGCTGAAGAGAATCGGCAGCCGCGCCAGGGCGGGCATCGAAGAGCTGCTCGACCGCGAGGTTTATCTCGAGCTGCGGGTAAAGGTGCGCCGCGACTGGCGCAACCGCGACCGCGACCTGAAGGAGTTCGGATACGCGTAGTTCGAGCAGGCTTCCTGCCCCAAATCACGAGGAGACCGCTGCATGAAGGTGTTGATCGTCGGCAAAGGTGGGCGGGAGCACGCTCTCGCGTGGAAGATCGCCCGGAGTCCGCTCGTATCCGAAATCTTCGCCGCGCCCGGGAGCCCGGGCCTGGCCGCGCTGGCCGCCTGCCTCCCGGATATACGCGTCGACACCCCTTCCTCGGACATGGAGAGGCTGCGCTTCGAGATTCTCAGGCTGCGCGACTTCGCCTCGGAGCGGCGGATCGCCCTGACGGTCGTCGGTCCCGATGATGCCCTCGCCGGCGGCCTCGTCGACGAGTTCACGGCCGCGGGGCTGCCTGTGTTCGGTCCGACCGCCGCGGCGGCGCGCATCGAAACCGACAAGCGCTTCTCGAAAGAGCTGATGGCCCGGATCGGGGTGCCGACCGCGGCCCACCGCACCTTCACCGACAGCGGGGAAGCGCTTGCCTACGTCGAGGAGAGGGGGACGCCGATCGTCGTAAAGGCGACCGGCCTGGCCGCGGGAAAAGGAGTGGCGGTCTGCCACCGGGCTGAGGAGGCGGTCGCCGCGGTGCGTGAGCGCATGGTCGACCGTCAGTTCGGCGACGCCGGCTCCGAGGTCGTCATCGAGGATTTCATGGACGGCGAAGAGGCCTCGCTGTTTTCCATCACCGACGGCGACGAGTTCGTCAGCCTCGTTCCGGCCCAGGACCACAAGGCGATATTCGACGGGGACCGCGGCCCCAATACAGGGGGAATGGGAGCGTACGCTCCGGCGCCGGTCATGACCGCCGGGATGACGGCCCGAGTCGAAGCGGAGATCGTGGCGCCGGTGCTGCGGGAGATGAGGCGCCTGGGCTGTCCTTACCGAGGCGTGCTGTACACCGGCATCATAATAGTGAAAGGCCATCCCAGGGTCGTGGAGTTCAACTGCCGTTTCGGCGATCCCGAAGCCCAAGTCGTTCTGCCCCTGCTCGAGTCCGACCTCGTTGAGCTGTTGCTGGCCTCCGCTCAGGGAGACATCGGCAAGATCCGCGACAGCGTGCGCACCCGGAGCGGGGCCGCTGTCTGCGTCGTTCTCGCCTCCGCGGGCTACCCCGGATCGTACGAGACCGGAAAGGAGATCTCCGGCCTCGGCAAGTTCGACGGCCGCGAGGATGTGTTCGCCTTCCACGCCGGCACCGAGCGGGCGGGGGACAAGCTGCTGACGGCGTCGGGGCGGATCCTGGGCGTCACCGCGATGGCTCCCGGAATCGCCGCGGCCGTCGACAAGGTGTACGAGGCGGTCGATGCCGTTTCCTTCGAGGGAAAGTACTACCGCGGCGACATCGCACACCGGGCGCTCGCCCGGTTGTAAACCAAAACCAGAAAGCAGCATCGAGCGGCGATAGGCCGAAAAATTGACTTGACAAATCCGTCTGGCGGATGTTTCGTTTGCCATCCGCTTGTTTGTCTTGCCAAACGTTTGATTGGATACCAACTCATGCGATTGCCTTTATAATCATATATTTGGCATGCGAATCAAATGATTGGGAAGACAACCGATTGGGAACCAGCCACTCTCTCCCGGTTGCAAAAGTCAGCCGACGAACGGATTCACCGGCTGATCGCCAGAACGAAAAAGGGCTATCGGTTGCAGCCTGCCAGCGAACCACCGATAGCCCCGGAGAACGACCAGAAGCCGTGCGCATGCAATTTTGCAGACTGCCCCCTTCATGCTCTCGTGAGCAACATAACGTACGACTCAACTGATGGTAGTTCGATGGACCGGACCGGAGCCGTCGCCCCGGCGCCTGAGCCAGGCATTCCAGGGGGGATTACGAGGACAGGCAACGCCTCATGACGGGATGGACAGGATCACGGAGACGGGGGTGGATCCGCGTCCGGATGTCGAAAGATCCACGGGAAGAGTAACCCGGGCAGTGAGAACCTGGGCGTCCGCCATCGCCTGCCTTCTCTTCCTGACACCCCTGCTTGCGGCCGCGGGGGAGACTCCGTTGCGGCTGAGCGGCTACGGGGAGATCAACTACTGGCGCTTCGACTACGGTCCCGATCAGAAGAGCCTGCCCGAGGGTTCGGCTCCCGGCAACCGCGCCCTCATCGACGTCACCAGGCTTGCACTGGAGCTCGAAGCGGAGCTGTTGCCCCACCTGGAGCTGGAAGCGGAAGTGGAGTTCGAGCACGGGGGAACCGGGGGCGCCCTGGAGCTGGAGTACGAGGAGTTCGGCGAGTTCGAGCAGGAAGTCGAGAAAGGGGGCGAGGTGATCCTGGAGGAGCTGTACGTCAAACGCTCCTTCGGCGACAACCTCGACGTCAGCGCCGGCCATTTCTACGTCGCCGTCGGACTGCTTTCCAGCCTCTACCACCCCCTCGACTTCTACGGCACCGTGCGCTCGGAGGCGGAGACGTCGATGATCCCCGCCTTGTGGCACGAGACCGGGATCGAGGCGTCGGGCGGGGTTCGAAGCTGGCGCTGGCGCCTGCAGGTGGTCAACGGACTCGACGCCACCGGGTTCAGCTCCCAGAGGTGGGTGGCCGGGGGCCATCAGCTGCGTTTCGAGCAGGTCAGGGCCGACGCGCTTGCCATCGCCGGCCGGGTCGATTTCGAGCCTGCCCGGGGTGCCCTGATCGGCGTCTCCCTGTATCGCGGCGACAGCGCCGCCAACCGCCCCAAGCCGGACATGAAGGGAACCTCCGCTAACGTCACCATCTCCGACATCCACGCCCACTTCACAGGCAGGCGTCTGCGCGCCCGCGGCCTGTTCCTCCACGGGCGGCTTGGGAACGCCGCCGCGGTGAGCGCCCGCAACCGCACCCTTTCCAACAATCTCGACGTGCTGCGCAGCCCCGTGGCCAGCGCCGCGAACGCCCTTTATCTCGAGGCGGGCTACGACGTCCTGCCGTGGCTGGCTACCCGGCCGGGAGAGCGGCTCGACCTGTTCGCCCGCTACGACGACTACGACACCATGGCCGAGGTGCCGGAGGGATTCTTCGACAATCCCCGATTCGACCGCCGGGTCTACACACTTGGCGTCAACTACGCCGTTGCCGGCAAGCTCGTGGTCAAGGCCGACTATGCCATGCGCCGGCTCGGGGCGGCGCGCTTCAACGACGAAAACACCCTTGGACTGGCGCTCGGATTCCAGTTCTGAATTTGGCTCACCCTCAACCGGAGAGTATCCCATGCCACACCGCACGAAACTCCTTCCCGCCGTTCTGGCCTCCATGCTCGGCCTGACTGCCTGCGGAGACGACGACGACAGCGTCACCGGCCCCGGCAGCGAGTCGTTCGACTTCGGACCGATCCTGGAGGACTTCGGCAACAACGTCGTCATCCCTACCTACCGCGATCTGGATGCCGCGGCGGGGGCCCTGGCCGACGCCGTGGCCGCCCTGCGGGATAACCCGACCGACGCCACCCTGGAAACGGCTCGCGGCGCCTGGGTCGCCGCCCGCGCCCCCTGGGAGGCGAGCGAGGGTTTCCTCTTCGGACCGGTCGACTTCAACGGCTACGATCCCGCCCTGGACAGCTGGCCCGTCAACCGCACCGACCTCGACGGAGTGATGGCCAGCGACAACGACCTCCTCGCCGAGTACGTCAACGGCCTGGACGGGACCTTGAAGGGGTTCCACACCATCGAGTACCTGCTGTTCGGCGAGGGGAGCGGCAAGTCCCCCGGGGACTTCACAGATCGCCAGTTCGACTACCTCGTCGCCAGCACGCGCGTCCTCGAACAGACGGCGTCGGACCTGCACGACAGCTGGGTCCCCTCGGGCGGAAACTTCGTCTCCAAGGTCGTCGAGGCCGGCAGCGGCAGCGACATCTACCCCTCTCAACAGTCCGCGGTCCAGGAGATCGTCAACGGCATGATCGGGATCTGCGACGAAGTCGCCAACGGCAAGATTGCCGACCCCTTCAGCGAACAGGATCCGAGGCTGGTGGAATCCCAGTTCAGCTTCAACTCCCTCGAGGACTTCCAGAACAACATGCGCAGCGTCTGGAACGCCTACACCGGAGACTACGGGGGCAACGAGGGGAGCGGCCTCGACGAGTTCATCGCTTCCCGGGACGCCGACCTCGACAGCGGTCTCAAGGGAGAGATCCAGGCCGCCATCGACGAGATCGGCATGATCAGCAACCCCTTCCGCGACGCCATCGCCAGCGACGCCGGCCAGATCGAGAAGGCACAGCAGGCGATCGCCAGGGTGCAGCAGATTTTGGAGGAGGATGTCCTTCCGTTGGTTCTCGAGCTGTAAAGTTGTTGGTGGCGGGTACGGGGCCCACATGACATGAACCGCGGCCAGTACACCGGCTTTCTCGCCGCGTTCCTCCTCTTGGGCTGCGGCGACCGCAGCCCAACCTCGCCCCCGCCCCCCCTGGACGACAAGGCGCTCTCCGGAGGGGCGGCGACCGTTTTCGACGCGGCCAGCACTGCTTTCGAGAACCCGGTACCGGGCCTCGAGGCGAACCAGATGGCGCGCTTCCTTGCCGGCGACGCCGCCTTCGAAGCGGTGTTCGTCAGCGCCCCCGCCGAGGTCAACGGCGGCCTCGGTCCGGTCTTCAACCAGACCTCGTGCGTCGGCTGCCACGGGCGCGACGGCCGCGGCCGCTCCGGGTTCGGCGAGAGCGCCCCGTTCGTCGGGTCTTCGCTGATGCAGGTCAGCCTGCCGGGCGCCGGCTCCGAGCATCCGGGAGCACCGGCGCCCGTTCCCGGGTTCGGCCTGCAGATCGGGGACCGGGCGATCTTCGGAGTTTCCCCCGAGGGGCGGGTGGGGACGAGCTGGTTCGAGGAGGAAGGCCGCTTCGCCGATGGCGGGACCTACACCCTGCGCCATCCGACCTACGACCTGACCGACACCTACATCGACCTGCCGGCGGGGGTGCTCACCTCGGTGCGCATGGCGCCCCCCGTGTTCGGCCGCGGTCTACTCGAGGCGGTCGACGAATCCGGGATCCTCGCCCTCGCCGACCCGGGGGACGCCGACGGAGACGGCATCTCCGGAAGGCCCAACTACGTCTTCGACATCCGGGCAGGGCGCACCGTGCTCGGCCGCTTCGGCTGGAAGGCGAACCACCCCACCCTGCTGCAGCAGGTGGCCACGGCCTACAGGGAGGACATCGGCATCACCACTCCCTATTTCCCGCGCGAGTCCACGGCAGGCCAGCCGCAGGTCGATGGCCTCGACGACGATCCCGAGCTCTCCCCGGAGATTCTCGACGACGTGGTTTTCTATGTCGCCACCCTTGCGGTGCCGGCGCGCCGCGACCTCGACGACCCTGTTGCCCTGAGGGGGGAGATGCAGTTCGCCGAAGCAGGTTGCGCCGCCTGTCACGTCCCTGGGTTGCGCACGGGGCCGCACGAGGTAGCCTCCCTTTCGAACCAGGTCATCCACCCCTTCACGGACTTGCTGCTGCACGACATGGGGGATGAGTTGGCCGATCGCCGCCCCGACTACGAGGCGGACGGCCGCGAGTGGCGGACCCCGCCCCTGTGGGGCATCGGCCTTACGGCAACGGTGAACGGGGATCCCGCCTACCTCCACGACGGCCGCGCCGCCACCCTGATGGAGGCGGTCATGTTCCACGGAGGGGAAGCCGAAATGGCGAGGGAGGCGGTGAGGGAGATGAGCGCGGAGGACCGCCGGGCGCTGATCGCCTTCCTCAACTCGCTGTAGCAGCTTGCGGAGGAGTGTCGCTGGCGCCCTGGCATCGCACTCTCCGTGCCGGTCAAGAGCTGCCTGGCTGGTGGCGCTGCAGCGTCAGACGCCGCCTGAGGCGTCAGGGTTGAGGTGGCCATCCCACATGTGGGACGACGCTCTCACGGCGTGCACTTCAGACGGAAACCGTTACTGCAAGGCTGAATACCCGGTCGACGGAGCCGTTCGGTCCGGGAGTGCCTGCCCAGCCGTTGGCCAGCCGGTCATAGGCCATGATGACTCCGTCCCTTCCCCAGGGCATCAGCGCCGTGTAGGACGTACTCATGGCGGGATCCTCTCCTTCCTGCGCATTGCGGAAGGCATCCGAAAAGCCCTGCTCATCAGGCTCGGCCAGTCGATTGTGATGCGCTGCCAGATTCAGCCGCTCCCATCCATCGCCCTGCCCATCTGCGCAGAGCCAGAGGAACAGGCCCGGGCGGCCCCCGGTCAGTACGATCGCGCCGTTGCCCAACCGGGCCAGCCTTGGCTGCACCGAGGCCATCCCTTCCATGCGCGCCGGCTGCGACCAGGTCCGGCCTTCATCGCGGCTGATGCTCTTGCGGAAGTCCCAGCCGGAGGCAACGCGGTAGATGCACATCAGGTCGCCGTTGTCCAGCAGCAGTGCGTCCGATTCGTTGGAGCCTTCAGGAGCTCCGGGCGCCGCATCCCGAGCGGCGATGGTGCTGCGATACCTCCACGAAAGGCCACCGTCGTCGCTGACCAGCGCAAAACTGTTTAAGCCTTCTTCCCCGTCGAATTTCCCGTACATCGTCGTCAACAAGCTCCCGTCCTCCAGGCGCAGAATGTTGCCGCTGTGCAGGAGCCACAGTTCGTTCTCGTGGTACTCTGCGAGGGGTCGCGGAAAATCGAAGATCCGCACCTCCCGGACTTCGACCAGGAGCGCGCCATCGACCACCTTCAGGGCGTGGCCCGGAGCGGCACAGTTTTTCCTGTCGCCCGGCGATTGTGGCCACTGCTCGTAGGGCATCATCAACGTACCGGACGGATTTCGAACGGAAGTGTGGCCGTAAGAGTCCACGCTCTGGTCCGGGCGCCAGCTGCCGGCGGCGTCATCGCTCGCGAATAGATCGGCCGGCCACTGCCCCTGAGCCACGTCCGCGGACCGGATACAGGCGCAGACCAGCGTATCGTCGTCGACCCGGTGCAGGGACGGGAACCAGAAATGGCCGGAGCCCCGGCCCACTTCGACCGGAGCACCCGCACGAACGAGACCATTCCGGAGCGGATAATCGATCATGTCGGCCCCCTGATGCCCTTTCCTTCTCTACAGATAGCGAAGCGCGTAATCCCGAAGCCCATGCGCCAGTTGCCCGGAGCCGTGCCGTTGGGCGCCCCCACCGGGTAACGGGATGGCCTGAGACACGTGTTGTTAGTGGGAAATATGTAAAGCTATGCAACCCGGCCAAGGCGGGACTGTTGACGGTGCGCCGGATTGGCCTTTCGCTGGAACGGGAACAAGGAAATCATGATCGGAAACCCACAGAGTCGGGGGCTTCCGACATGGCAGTCCGATTGACAGAAAATGGACACACACGCCAAGTTCCCCGTACTACCGAACCCCATCGCCTTCGGCGGCGGCGTACTAGTCGGCGCCGCCTTGGTGCTGGTTCCAAGTTAGTCCGCAAGCTCGAGGCTGAATGACCTACTTCCTGCGCCTGCACGACCTGCGGTTCTTCGGCCATCACGGGGTCCATCCCGAGGAGCAGGTGCTCGGCCAGGAGTTCCAGGCCGACGTCGAGTTGAAACTGCCGCTGCCTGCGGATCCGGATTCGCCGGAGTGCACCCTGGACTACGTCGAGGTTTTCAGACTGGTCGAGGAAACCGTGGAACAGGAGCGCTTCATGCTGATCGAAGCCCTGGCCGCGGAGATCGTCCGACGCATCGGCGACCGTTTCGCCCCCCCGCTGGTGACGGTGCGGGTGCGCAAGCCGCACCCCCCCATCGCCGGACAGCTCGGCAGTGTCGAAGTCGAGATCTCGAAATCCTTTGCCTGAGGACGTTTTTGTCGGTCTCGGCTCCAACCTGGGAGACCGGCGCGGGTTCATGGCCTCCGGGGTGGCGGCGATAAGCGGGCTGCCCGGGGTCGAGCTCTGTCAGCCGTCGTCGCTCTTCGAAACAGACCCGATCGGACTCGTGGACCAGCCCCGCTTCCTCAACGCAGCGGCATTGGTGCGCACCCGACTTGCCCCCTCCGAGCTGCTGCGGTCCCTGCTGGCCATCGAAATGGAGCACGGCAGGCAGCGGCTGATCCCCGATGGTCCGCGGACCCTCGATCTCGACCTGCTGCTGTACGGCAGCCGGATCGTCGCCGATACGGACCTGCAGGTTCCCCATCCCCGCATGACCTGGCGCTGCTTCGTGCTCAGGCCCCTGCTGGAGCTGGCACCCGGGCTCGTGCATCCCGAGACCGGGGAACGGCTCTCCGACTGTCTCGACAGGTGCGACTGTTCCGGGGTCTGCCCGGCGGGAAGACTTCCGCGCGCGCGAACCGAAGCCGCCGGAACCTCGCAGGCCGGCCCTCTCTCTATCTGATAAGCGTCACCGCGGTGCGGTGCACATGCGAGGTGCCGCGGCCGCCCGTTCCCGACTTCGGTTGCGCGAGGATCCAGTAGACTCCGCTCGCAACCCGCCGTCCTCCGCCGTCGCGGCCGTCCCAGGCTATTTCGCGCGAGCCGGACAGCGGCGTCAGCTCCCCGAGGCGCTGGCCCGCGGCGTTGTACAAGAAGACCTTCAGCCCCTCGGCACCCCCGGAGAAGGGGATGCGCATCGCGGCGTTGAAGGGATTGGGGTATGCGGCCCCGAGCCGGAAGACCGGGCTGGCCGCGGCCAGCGGCTGCTCGACCGCCGTCTCCGGGTCGTGGCGCGCCGAGACCTCGAATCCCCCCTTTTCGATGGAAATTCTGCCGACGATCAGCGCCATGCTGTCGATCTCCGTCGCCACCACGGAGCCGCGGTTCGAGACATCGAGCTCGAGTTCGCGAAGCTCACCCACGCGGGCCCGCATAGACCAGGCCCAGACCCGGTGCCGCGCCTCCTCCTTTCCGGAGAACTCCACCTGAAGACTCCCCGGGGTTCGCAACAGAATGGCGATCGTCCCCCACTGGTCCTCGACGCTGCCGCCGAGATTCTCCAGCGGCAGACCGTCCGCCGGGTACCAGAGCGCCCGCCGCCCCTGTAGCGCCCCGTAGCTGAATTCATCTTCATCGCCGATGTAGTTGCCGAGAACCCAGCGCGACCAAGCTTCCCGGAAGTCCCCTCCGAGGCCCAGACCGGCAAAGGCGGCGTCGATGCCGTCGATGCCGTTCTCCGGCTCGGCGACTATTGAGCGGATCAGGTCTTCGCCGTAGCGCTCGGCGAGAAAAGCCGAGAACAGGTAGGTCGATCCGTAGTTCCAGGCCTGGTTTTCCCACTCCGTCAGGCCGGCCCCCGGGCGCTGCAGAAACGCCCCGACGACGGTCGAGTCCGCCTCGGGAAACCCGGTCAGGGCCTCGGCGTAGCCCGACATCCCCTCGTTCAGCCAGATCTCCTCGTCCTTGTCGTGGCCCCAGTGGATGAGGTGCTGGAACTCGTGCGCCAGGGTGCCGCGCGCCAGGTAGGTTTGACGGCGCACAAACCACTCGTCGACGTAGAGGATGTCCCGGCGCAGCTCGGGCACCTCGTGCCCGGCGACGCGGGCGTCGAAATAGCCTACCACCCGGGAATCGGGGATGTCGAGAACCAGCAGGAACACCTCGGGATAGCCGTCGACGTCGGGGACCGCACCGAAGGCCTCGGTGCAAAGGTCGTGGATCCCGCGCCCGGGATCGGCAGGGGTGGAGCGCTCGAACAGGTCCCCGAGACCGTCGACGTGCGATTGCAGTATAGAGCCGCCGTTGGTATCCCACTGGCGATCCTCGACGAACACGAACACCCGCTCGCCTGCGTAGCGGCAGGTCGCCTGCGTCAGCTGCGGGCTGCCGGCGACAGCGAACTCCTGCAGGGTCCCGACGCCGATGCCGGCGGGATCCTGCTCGGCGTCCGCGCCGGACGAGGGCTTGGCCGCCTGTAGCGGCGGATCCGGCAGCGGGAGCCCCCCGGCATGCCGCTCGATCAGGCGCGTGCCGCACAGGTACGGCGCCGCGGCGGACCCCGGATCCGGGCTCATGCCGAGGGCCCACAGGACAACCGCAATAAGGAAGGGGACTCCTGGTCGGTCCATCGCGGCCGGCATTGGGCCGATGCGTCAGAAGCGGTGGAGGAGGGCCACGGTCGTCCGCTGAGGAAGGGCGACCAGTTGGAGCTGCACGGCTCGCTCCTGCACGGCGGCAGGCGGCGCCATTGCCCGGCGGGCGGCGTGGACCGCGGCGACGAGGTGGTTGGCGAAGATCAGCCCGGTAGCCATGACGGCGTTGCGATCGGCGCCCCGGGCGGAATTCCGCAGCTCGCGGAAGCGCAGTCGCGACTCCTCCTGGTCCCACTCCCAGAAGAACTCCTCGCTGTCGGGATACAGCTGGGCGGAGGCCCCCTCTTCCACCGCCGCGTAGCGGTTGTGCTGGTGGAAACTCTGGTAAAATCCGAGGTCGTCGAAGTATCGCTTCGACTTTCCCGACGTACTGGCTTCGGCGTGAACCGCGGCGTGGGTTCGGAAGTTCCGCTCGCGGATATCGGCGATCCCTCGAAATCCCAGGTAGCTCCCCCACAGCGCCGCCTCGAAACCGAGAAAGCGAGCGGCCGCGGTCGCGTGGCCGTTGAGGTACTGGCCGGCTCCCGGAAGCAGCAGCGACGACCAGAAGGCCCTGACCGCCGATGTCCCGGCATGCGCGGGAGCCGCCATCAACATCAGGGCGAGGGCGCCTGGAGCGAGGGCGCGCAGCGCCATTTAGTAGAGCGGCCTCCAGGCGAGGATCATCGGGGTCTTTCCGGAGGGTCCGCCGCGGACCAAGGCGAACCGCGTCCGTCGCTGTAGCATCGCCTGGTCGGCACCTGCTGCCGTGGCGCGAGCCGCCCGGGCGGCATCGATGGCGCTGATGACGTGGTTGACCAGTATCAGGCCGGCGACGTTGGTCGCTCTCTTGAGGAACCTGTTGCTGTCGTTGCGCTGATCTTCGTAGGCGAAGCGCTGCTCCGAAAGGAAGTTCTCGACCGAGTCGATCTCGGTCGGCTGAACGAGGTTGCCGTCCCGGCCCCTGACGTCCTCCCATCCCGAGACGAACTGGTCGTACTTCCCGATCAGCTCGTAGTACTGCTGCTTCTCGATGTCGGGACAACCGGAAATGCCCTCCCCGCCGACGACGAACGTGCTGCACGGCAGGACGTGCGTAATCGATGAATTGCGCGAGATCGGCGACCCCCTCCAGTCCACGTACCTGAGCACGTCCCACTGCTCGTCCGCTACCCCCCTGAAATCCTCCTCGAGTTCCTTCCCCTTGCCGTTCCAGGAGAAATAGACCCCCCAGGCGGCGGCTTCCAAACCAAAGAACAGGGCCGCCCTTTTCCTGGCCCCGGCGTAAAACTCCCCCACTCCGGGCAGCAGGGCGGAATAGAGCAGGGCTCTCCCCGGCGACTTCAGCGGCTGTGGCCGCGGGGACACTTCATCGGGGCCGGCGGCGCTGTCCGCCTGCGCCAGCATCCGCGGCCAACCGCCGCCGTCCGCAGCGGATTCGAACAGCCGCGGCAGCTGCGCCTCCGCCATCAGGGAGGACTGCCCGGGCTGCGACCGGGTGGAACCGGCTGCCCCTTCCTCCGCCCGGGCGGCGGCGGCGAGGACGCAGCAGATCGCCAGAACCGAGGCGCCCCTGCCGGGGGCATGTACTCCGGTACTCGGAAACATCAACATCGCGGCATTCCTTTCTACAGATATCCGAACAGTACGGTGAGGTAGAATTTCCAGTGGGAGCGACCGGGCAGCTCGTCGATCCCGCGCGCGAGATCGGCCTGTGCCCGGGTCGGCAAACTGTAATACGAGATCGAATCGAGGCGCAACTGAACGCCGATGTCGCGCAACGGGCCGGAGCGGCCGTAGAAGGGATCGGTATCGCCGAACTTCTCGTCCCAGGCTTTGCCCATGCTTCCGTAGACCGCTCCGTACAGCTTGTCGAGGTAGATGTGAAAGAGCCGCCTTCGCATGTCGGGCAGAAGGGGGAAGCGAAACAACGCCGATCCCATCGCCGCCTTGCGCCCCTCTATGCTGTAAAAGGTGTACCCCTTCATGTATTGCAGGCCGCCGAGGTGGTAGTCGAAGAAGTCGTTGACGTCGTCGCCGTCGACCTTGTCGCTGTCGATCCACCCTCCGAAGAAACGCAGCTCCAGGGCGGTGTCGAACGGCGTGCCGAGGTATTCCCTCCAGTCCAGGGTCCACTGGTTGTAGAACAGTTTGAGGTACACCTCCTCGAGGAAGGAAGCGTTGTTGCGGTTGAATTCCTCGAGGAAGAAGTTGAACACCCGGTCGTAGCGGAAGCGGATGCGGCGGCCCCCGCGAGGGCTGATCTCCCTGTCGCGGCGGCGCTCCACCGTTTCGTAGTCGTAGCGGGCCCCGAGGGCGAAGCCGTTCAGGTAGGTATAGCCGATCGGTTTCATGCGGCGGCGCTCGAAACCGGGGGCGCCGTCGCTGCGGGTTACGAAGGCTTCCCAGTCGAGGCCGGCGTCGTAGCGGTCGTAGGTCAGCGACAGGGTGAGCTGGCGCCTCAGGGAGGGCAACTCGTCCCCGATCCTCAGGCCTGCGGAGACCTGGTTGAGACTGAAGTTCATCCCCGTGACGATGTCATCCCGCGCGTCGCTGCTGTCGCCGCGGCTGGTGTGGCGTTTCTGGTGGTAGTACTCGAGAAACACCGTCGGCCGCCAGCCGCGGTGCTCGTACAGGGCGAAGAGCTCGCGGTCGCCGTTGTCCGGGGAGATGCCAAAGCCGCCGAACAGGCTCTGCTTCCGCAGGACGTCGGAAGACGCGGCGTACGCTCCCCCCTTGAAGCGGCCCTCGTCCCACATCAGGCGCGGCAGAACCATCGTCCTGAGCAGCTCTCCTCCGTACGCCCGCGGGGCGGAAATCGCTGCCGGAGAGGCCGCTGCGGAGGACCGCTCCGCAAGGACACCCCCGGCCGTCCGGTCCGGGCGGGCTGCCGGCTCCGGCAGGAATTCCGGTGCAACTGCCCCGGGCATCGAAGCGGTCGCCGCCTCGATGCCGTCCAGCATGAACTCCGCCTCGTTGCCGCCGCGGTCCACCATGGAGCGCAGACGGAACCCGTCCGCTCCGTAGGAGGAGAAGACCACGCTGCCTTCGGGACCGGCCGCGGGATTGATCGCCCCCCCCACCACGTTGGTGATGCGGCGGATCTCCCCCTTCCCCGCCGGAATCGCGTAGATGTTGAAAATGCCGGTGGCGTCGGAGGCGAATAGGATCTCACCCCCGGATGTCCAGGCCGGATCCCGCTCGGTGGCATCCGTCGCCACCAGGGGCCGCATGGAGCCGGCCAGGCTCGTATCGGTATGAACTATCGGACCGCTCCCCTGCTCTCCGCTACCGCTCCTCAGCTCCCTGGCAAGGGCGTCGATCCGGCCGCGCTCGAGGTCGACCAGGACGAGGTCCCGCTGCCCCTTGCGGGAAACGGACAGGGCCAGGGTCCCGCCGTCCGGGGACCAGCTCGGCGTGTAGAGCTCGGTGCCGTCGGTGAAGTCGGTGAGGTGGAGGACGACGGTCCCGTCGGCGCTGAGCAGGCCGAGGTTGTTCGAGCCGCCCTGGTTGCGGATGAACGCCAGCCACTCGCCGTCGGGGGACCAGGCCGGGTAGAGGGCGCGCAGTCCGGTGGAAAGCTGCTTCACCCGCTCCGGTTCCGGGGCGAAGGAGACCACCATTCCCGGCAGCGCCCAGGCCAGTTTCGACAGCAATCCCGGCTCGTCGCCGTCGAGGTCGCAGGTGAAAACGTCCGCCTGGCGCGAGCCGTACTTGTCGGCGCGGTGCTTGCGCACGTAAGCGATCCTGCGCCCGTCCGGCGACCAGGTCGGCCGCGACACGACGCCGGCGGCGATGACCTCGTCCTCCCCGGTCTCCAGGTCGCGGATGACGAGCCGGTGGGGTCCGTATTCCCTTGTCCCGGTGGAGAGGAAGGCAAGCCGGTCCCCTCCGGGGGCGTACGCCGGGTGGATGTTGGAGAACCCCGCATCGGTGATCTCCTCACCTTCCCGCAACTCTCCGATACCGGCGAGCTGCCTGCCGTAGCGCTCCCCCAGCTGCCGCCGCCACCCCTCGTAGAGCTGGTCGGCGGTGATGCCGAGAACCTCCTCGATGGCGCCGTCGATCTCGAGGGTGCGCCAGCCGGACAGGGCGGCGCATAACTGCTGCAGGGCGTCGTCGCCGTGCTCGGCGGCAATGTAGCGGACCAGGGCGTAGCCGTGGTCGTAGACGAACTCGTTGCCGAAGCCGGCCTTGGCGAACACCCCCATCCGGTCGAACGACAGCATCTCCTCCTCGAGCGCGGCAACGCGCAGCACCATGTCGCGGTGAGCGTCCCAGCGGTCGTGCCTGGCCGCGGCCACCTGGTACTGGGCCACTCCCTCGGCGAACCACATCGGGAAAACCGTGGCCGCCAGGGGATACGACACCAGCAAGTCGGGAAACCCGGTCAGGACATCGGGGCGGTTGCGCTCGCGCTGGTAGCCGAAATGCTGGAGATACAGCGCCGGGGTGCGTTTCCATGCCTTGCGCGCCGCTCCGAGAGAGACGATGTGCACGAACTCGTGGGTGATGACGTTGGCCAGCCAGTCGCAGGTGCCGCGCAGGTCGAAGTCGTGATCGAGGGGGGTGGTCCATATCTCGATCGCGTCGTGATAGAAGAAGGCGGCTCCGTTGGCGTAGTCGTCGTAATCCTTGAGGACGATGCGCACCCTGCCGCCGGGGCGGTAATGGTAGAGGTCGGTCACCGGACCGTACGCCGCTTCGGCGATCTCGGCAGCTCTCTCCGCAGCCTGCTGCAGCCCGTCGTGGTAGAAGACCTCGAAGTGGGGGGTCTGCAGGATCTCCCACTGCAGCTCCGGGTGGTTCTGCGCCTGGGCAGCTCCCTGCCAGAACAGCAGTATGAGGAGGGCCGGCGCCGCCGGTTTCATCGGGCGACCGCCATGCGCACGATGACGTGGCCGCGGCTGCCGTCGGTGCCGCTCGCCTCGAGCCGGCAGAGGTAGAGCCCGCTGTCGTAGTCGCCGGTCGCCCAGGTGATCTCGTTCTCCCCGGCCTCCGACTGCGGCGAGCCGGCGCTCCACCGGCGCCTCTCGACCCGCCTTCCGATGGCGTCGAACACCTCGAGCTCGATGTCGGCCGCACCGCTCAGGTAGTAGCGCAGGTGGGCGCGCTGCCGCGGGCCGACGGGATTGGGGTAACAGTACGCCCTGTCGGCCGGCAGCAGGGCAACTCGCGGCGGGGCCGGGACGCGTTCCCCGCGGTGGGCGCGGCTCCCCTCTGCGTCCGCCCCGCCCTGGCCCCAGGCGGCGACTCCGCTCCCGCCCAGCCCCGGAGACAGGCGCTGCGGATCCCAGGCGTAGGCGAAGTCTCCTGCCAGGACGGCGACCTCCAGTTCCCCGTCGCCGTCGAGGTCCGCGGCTACCGGCGTCGAGCTGACCGCCGCCGCGGTCAGAACCGGAAAGCCGCCGAGTTGACTGCCGTCGTCGTCGATGCCGGCGATCGCACCGGCGCTGGCCGCCACGAGGATCTCCTGCCTGCCGTCGCCGTCGAGATCGGCCAGGAGCGGCTCGCCCGCGGTCGCTCCGAGCTGCCGGTGTCTCCGGAACTCCACCGGAAACGACGACATCCGGTGGCCGTTCTCCCGCAGCAGATCGACCGCGGCAGCGGTGGCCACGGCAATCTCCAGGGAACCGTCGCCGTCTACGTCCCCGAGGGCGGCAGGGGCGGCGGCACTCTCCGGCAGCATCACCTGCCAGAGAACCTCCCCTTCCGCGTTCAGGACGGAAACGGTGCCGTCGGTGGAGACGGAGACGATCTCGCTGCCGCGGCCGCCGCCCAGGTCTCCGGCGATGCCCGGCAAGAGCGGACCTTCGCCGGGATGTTCCCAGAGCCACCGGAGGCCGTCAGGCCCCAGGGCCGCGACCGCGTCTGCCGTGGTGACCAGCAGCTGCGACCTCTCCCCCCCGGCGTCCGGCAGCAGACCGAGGGCGATGGTTCCGGGAAGGTCGAAAGCGGCCAGCACCTCGCCGGTGCCGGCGCTCAGAAGCTCGATTCTCGAGGCGGTGGCCACGGCGAGGGCCGCTTCCTGCGCCAAGTCTCCCGGGCGGCCGCGGAGTCCGACTACCGCCTCCCCGGCAAGGCTCGCCGACCACTCCGGCGCGTCCCCATCCGGGAGGTAGGCGGCGACGTCCCGTCCCGAGGCCACGAAAATCATGCCGGGTTCTGCCGGTCCCCCCGCAGCCGCGGCGAGGTACGTTCCGGAAAAGGAAGCGGAGACGGTTGCCCGGCCGCTGGCGAACAGGTGAATGCCGCTGTGGTTTGCCGCCAGCAGCTCCGCGGCCCCGTCGCCGTCGAGATCGACCGCCTGCAGCCGCGACCCCGCCGGCAGGCTGGCCGGCCAGCCCGGCAGGGGGCCGTTGAAGCGAATGCCGACCGTCATCACGTCGGCGAGGGTGGAGAGCACTTCGATGCGAATGCCGCTGGCAACCCCGGTGTTGGTCGCGGTGCTCGGCGTCGTGCCGGGCCCGAACAGAGTCTTCGAAAGGATGCCTCCGCGCCCTTCCCCGGCGAAGAAGGGATCGGCAGGGCTGCCCTCGGTGACATCCTGGCGATCGAAAAAGGCGTTGCCGATGTCGCGCTCGCCGTCCGCCTCCTCCAGCGCGATTCCGGGGTTGATGCGATCGTTGTTGATTCCTCCCTCCGCTTCCCCGGCCGCGATGACGGCCTCGTCGACGTGCCAGATCAGGATCCCGGAACCGGGAACGAAAGCGTCGTACTCCTCGACCCCGAGCCAGACCCCGGTCTCGGGTGCGGCATCCGGATCGCTGCCGGGGTCCCCGGACCCGGAAAATTCCACCTCGTCGGGTTCGATCCAGGTTACGTCGATCCCCGCAAACGGCGGCTCGACCCCCTCGGGCAGCGCCGCGTTGCCGCGCCGCTGGCGATTCTCGATCAGGAAATACTCCGTCGCCGAGATCGGCACCCGCACCGCCTTGTGCTGTCCCGGCGCAACCGTGCGGTCCGTCACCGCCACCGCGACCGCGGTATCCCGCCGCACGGCGAGCGGTTCGATCCAGCCCAGGCGGGCCTTGCTCCAGGCGATCGGGTGGGGGGGCACGAACCCGAACAGTGTCTGCAACTGACCTCCCTGAAGCAGGAAGCCGACCCGGTTGGGACCGCCGTCCATCAGGCTCCAGCCGCCGGTCCCAGGCAGACCGGCGGCGAAGTTCGACAGCCCGGGGAGCCCGAGCTGGTGGCCGAAGAACTTCGCCATCAGGCCGTTGAGCCCGGCGCCGGCGCGGTCGCTGCCTTCGACCGCCTCGGGGAGGATCCACGCCTCGCGGATCTCGACGCCGTCCGCGAGAATCGGACCTCCCGCAGCACTCCCCTCGAAGTCGTCCGCGGACAGAAACACCGAGCGGATGTCGTTCAGCTGGCCGGTCTCGTGCCCGGCCCCGGCGTGCGCAAACAGGTAGCTGTCGAACCGGGGAAAATCGGGACCCCCGGCATCCGCCTGGGCAAGCTCGACCGCGTCGCGCACCAACCGTACCCACTTTTCGGTTATCTCCTGCGGCGAGCGGCCGATGCCGTACTGCAATGCCGGCTCCGGCAAGGTGTAAGCGTCGTTCAGACCGGTAGGGAAAACTTCGTAGTCGATGTCGACGCGGCCCTCCGAAACGGTCCGGTAGTAGCGGCCGAGAGCGTCGAGATGGCGCTCGAAATAGAGGCGGTCGTGAGGTGGAAGATCGTAGGGAAAGGTGTAGTCAGTGAGAGCTTCTGCGCTTGTGCGGAGGTCGAATTTCCCCCTGCCTGAAGTCGAAGGCTCGTCAGGCTCCTCGAGCGGGAAGTCGACCCGGACCGCCAGAACGCGCCACGTCCCGGCCTCCTGTCCCCCGGCCCCCGCCGCGAGGAGAAGGGCAGCCGCCAGGGCGGACGCGCGTCCGCCCCAATGTCCCCGGAGCCTCCTCAGAACGTCAGGTTCAGGGAGAAACGGGTGTTGTCCTCCATCGGGGTGCCGGTACCCGTTACGTATGCCACGTCGACCTGGAACATGTTGTATTTCAGACCCATCCCGAACGTGGGGAATTTCAGCTCGCCGTCGTGGTCCCACCTGTATCCTGCCCGCAGCGCCAGAAACGACTGGTCCTGCTGGGCCGACAGGCCGTACCGGTACTCCCCGCCGACGTGAACGTCCATCTCCTTGAACTCGTTCGCCATGCTCTCGTCCGCCCACGCCTTCACCAGGTTGCCGATGAACGAGCCCTCGGCGATCAGGGGCTTGTAGAGATCGAATACGAGCAGGACGTCGTGGTACTCGGCGTCGAGGAGCTCGTACGCGAAACCGGCGACGACATGCTGCGGAAGGGGATCGGCCTGGCTGGGGTCGATGTAGGCCATCTTCGGACCGAGGTAGCGAAGCGCCGAGCCGAATGTAAGCGCAGGTGTCAGGTCCCACAGGATACCGAGGTCGGCGGCAAAGCTGCTTCCGACCCCCTCGCCTTGCTCGATGCCCGCACCGTACTCGGGGGAGAGGCGGCTGTGGATGAACTTCAGGCCGACGCCTGCCTTCATGTTTTCGGCGACATCGGCGCCGTAGGCGACGCTGATCGCGAACTCGTTGCTCGAGAAGGTGTCGAGCACCTCGCCCCTTTCGCCGGTATACGCTTGCTCACCGAGGTTCATCCAGACTCCGTTGAGACCGACGTTTCCCCATCCCTCGACCGGTTGCGAGTAGGCGACATACTCGTACGACATGTCGTCGGCCAGACCGGGAAGCCACTTCGCATGGGTCAGGTGGAGCTTGCGCTCGGTCTGCCCCGCGAGCGAGGCCGGGTTGAAGTAGCTGGCATTGTCGGCGACGGCGACGTACGACTCCCCCATGGCGATAGAGCGCGCATCCGGTTTGATCAAAAGGAAAATGACGGTGGCGCGGCTCTCCGAGGTTGCCGAGGCAGGCCCGGCGGCCGCGGCGAGCAGGGCGGCGGTCACGCACCAGGCGCTGAGTTTGTCAAGCACTTGTCGATACCTCCTGAGGTTTCACTTCGAGAATCTGCTGCCGCTTCATTTCGGACCGGCGACTGCGATGCGGCATTCGTTGCCTGCAGCCCGCGGCTGGGCGGATTCCAGGCTCCCTTCCACTCCGGTTGCCGTGCCTCCCGGCTTCCTGCCCGGCAAGGCGGTCATTTCATCACCTGGATGGCCGCCTTCTTTTCGAGGCGCAGTCCATCTGCGCGCTCGACCTCGACCTGGTACAGGTAGGTGCCGTTGGCGAGCTCCCTCGGCGGGGTCCAGGCGACCTGGTTGAAGTCGGCATGCCCCGTGCCGGAGAGCTCGTCGACGAGCTTTCCGGCGAGCGTGAACACCCTGATATGGACGGACTCCGCAGCGATTTCGAGAGTGTATGTGAAATCGCCCCCGTGCCGCATGGGGTTGGGGTGGAACAGCAGCCGGGAGAGCCCCCCGTCGTCCCCCTCGGAGAAGCGCACTTCCGCCTCGACCTGGGACGAATTGTTGAACGTGTCCCAGGCCTTGAGACGCAAGGTGTGGGTACCCGGTTCCATGGCGGGAAGCGGGAATTCGAGCAGGCCGCTGCGGTAGTCCCCTGTATTGTAGAAGGACTCGGTGACGATGAAGAGGCGGTCATCCACCCGGAACTCCATTTCGTGCCCGGTTTCTCCGGTTATGTTGATGCCGTTCGGATCGCTGATCACAGCCTCGAGGACCGCTTCGCTGGAAATGAAGTCACCGCTGCTGAAACTATCCTGCCCCTTGAATCGGATCGCGATCTCGGGGCCGGTCTGGTCGGCGACGATACCGGGCGCCGTTCCGGCGATCACCAGACTGTCGACGGCCCCGAAAGCGGCCGGGGCATCGTCGCTCCAAACATAGGCACTGACCCGGCCGTTGTCTTCCTTGTAGCTGAGGTCCTTGGGCACCCGGAAGGCGGTCTCGAAGCGGCCGGCGGCGACCGGTACCAGACAGCGGAAAATCGGAGCCCCGGGGCGGTTGTAGGTGATACTATCCAACTTGCTCTTCGTACTGGAGTCGAACGCCTGCACGAGGGCGGTTCCGGTGAAGTCCTCCGCCGCCCGGCGCTCGGCGTCGAGGATGCGGCCGGCGATCGGAATCTCCTCGAGCGCCCGAATCGAATCCGGCACTTCGATGGCGACGGTGTACCGCGGTCTGGCGAGGCGCATGGCCGGGTCGCCGATCAGACAGTATCGCTGCATGTTGGTGCGGTCTGTCCTGCTACCCGTCACGTTCTGCTTGGCAATCGTCAGCGCCAGTCCCAGGGGCATGTGGTCTTCCTCCGACCGGTACATCAGCCGGTGAAATTCACGGGCCAGGTACATGTTGCTGGTATGGTAGCCAACCCGGGCCGCCGAGATGAACCCGATTACCCCGCCATCGGGACGGTTCATCAGGATCTCGGGGATCGACTGCTGGTCCGGTAGGTCGAACACCCCCACCTGGCTCGCGGCCGTGTACATAAACGGCAGCCTTCTGCCGTTGTCGATGCGGTCGGCGTCCCTGGAGAGAAGGAACATACTCTCGTGGGCGAGCACGTTGTAGCTCCCGTGCCCGATGTAGGTGACGATCAGCGCCCCCTCGTTGAAACGGCGCAGGAATGCTTCCCTGGCCTGCGGCTTGGTGCTCCCCTCGAGCGGAAACTGGGCGAGGTAGAGCTTGACGAGATCGAAGTCGGTGGGGAGCTGGCGACGCGCCAGGTTTTCGGCGTCGACAATGAAATAGGATTCCCTCAAGTTCAGTTTCGAAGGATGGCGCAGGTCGTCCGCCACCAGCAGCACGCGACTCTGCCAGGGTCCGACCTCTGGGTCCGAGTCGTAGGCGATCAGCTTGTCGACCACCCCCTCGGCCTCGGCCGCCGTCTGCACCGCCAATCTGCCGATCGCCAGGTCGGGAATCCGGTCCTCTCCCTCTACGCGCACGTACCATTCATCGAACATGCTGATGCCTTCCTGGTACGCCGGCATCCAGTTCGGGCGACTGGTGCCGGTGTTGTTCTTGTAATCGTAGGTGCCGTCACCGATCAGGCAGACGAAGTAGGGGGCGGGATCCCAGTTGTCTACGGCGTAGTTGACGAACGACCGGATCGCCATCGGGTCGAGGAGCCCCCCCGAGAACTCGTCGTACACGTCCTGGACGTCGACGGAGAGTGTCCGCATCGGTCCGAACCGGTCGCCGGCGGCGCGCCACGCCGCCAGACGGTCCGCAGCTGCGCGGAAATCGGCATGGGTGAGCACGACGTACTCGGCGCCGTTGTCCGGGGTGCGCAGCCGGCTCGGGGTATCGAGCTCCATTTTTGCGGGCAGCCTCCAGCGGGACGGGACGCTGGCGATGTATCGCGGAGGAAGCCCCTCCCCGTCGAAGCGGTCCTGAAAGACCGCGGTTCCGGTGGTCTCGTCGTAGTCGAAGCCGACGATTTCACTCGCCACGTCAACATCCGAGATCTCGAAGATCCGCGGTTTCCCCTCTTCGGCGAACCCGGTCAGCACGAACTCCGCCGTTACCTCTTCCCCCTCCCCGGGCATCGCCGAGGGAGGCCAGGAGAAGGCCAGCTCCCCGCCCTCGGCCGACAGCCGGCGATCGAATTCGAGCTCGATCCAGTCCAGCCGCGTCGCCTTGTTGTCGCGGTGGAAAACCCCGAGCTGGTTCAGGCCCTCCTTCGCGCCCTGCGGAGCCTGCGCCTCGAGGGTGGCAACGGACATGCTATCCATCGAGACCTTCCCCACCAGCTCTTCGTTCCAGTACAGATCGAACCTGTGGATCTTTCTTCTCGAGCCCCAGAAGCGGACCCGGATATCGACGGGAATTCCGGGAACTGCGTCGCGCACGATGGCGGAAAAGTTGCGCGCGTTCCCCCCGAAGTCCTCCCAGTACCAGTCGTAACCCGACTTGATGCCGAACGACTGGTTCCGGATCAGGCGATCGTCCTCGAGATGGAGCCGCTCGCGGTAGCTGTCGACAGGGCGAGGCGAACCGTGATCGCGGGACCCGCTGCGTTGACGCATCCTGCGTCCCTGCACTTCGGCGCCGGCATCGAGGAAGTAGGCGTTCTCCTCGGTGAAGGGGTTCGCCCGCCAGAAATAGCGGTCATCCCCGCGGTGGTAGTCCCAGCGTTCAGTCGCCTCGCCGTAGAAGAGGAGGAAATCGCCGGCGTCGAAGCGACCGTCGCCGCCGTCTTCTACCAGGACCGGTATATCACGGACGCGGAGACCTTGAATGACCGCGCGCTGGAGACCGAGAACCCTGCCTCCTCCGTAGAGCATGCGTAGATGCTCCGGGTCGATTGTCTCGAGGGGGATGCCCGCGTCGGCCAGATCGCCCCCGGTAACCTTGTATAGGCCGTTTTTGCGGACCGTTATCCTCAGCACCTCGCCACTCAGGGCGGACCCATCGGCCATCTTTCCTGCCGCCGGTCCCATGGCAGGAAGACGCCAGGATCTCGCCTGCTCGTAGTTGACCAGGGTATTGCGATACAGCATCTCCCCCCACTTGTCAGCCCGAAAACGCCGGTTGGACGTCAAGTTCGATGAAAAGCGCAGTTCGACCTCGATGCGGTCGAACACGGTGAGTTCCTCCCCGTCCAGCCGCGGCCCGAACCCGAGAGCCACCACTTCCTGCCTGCGCAGGAGACCGCGTTCCCCGAGCTCCACCGGTCCCTGCGCCGTGCCCGCGAACAGCTCGCCAGCCTCCGGACCGTGCACTCGGGCGGCGACGCGGGCATCGACGACCTCCATCTCGACTTCACTGTCCGGGGGAATCCCTACGGTGCAGCTGCGGTGGAGGTCACGGAGGTGATCGAAGGCGACCGGCTCTACGGAAGCAGGGCCGGGCGGTGTTGCCGGTCCGGCCTCGTACACCAGGCGCACGCTGTTGGAAGTCTTCCCGACCATTTCGACAGTCGCAGTCCAGGAATTCGCCAGCACGGCGCGGGCCCGTGTCAGCTGCCGGTCGAACTCCGCGGAAACCTGGAGAGCACCGGCCTCGGGCGGACCCACTGGTGCCCAGGGGGTCTGCGCTCCGGCGGCCACAGCCAGCGCCGCGACCGAGAGGAGGAGCGCAATCCCGACCCACGGGGTGCGGTTGAAGATCACTTGTGTTGTACTTGTGTTGTAATAGTTCGGAAGTTAGGACAGAGTTGCGGGTATGTGTCTCGACAGGACGCTCGAGCCGTGTGCGGGATCCGCAAAAGCCGGCGGTTTTCCGCTTCGCAGCGAATCCCCCGGGGGCTTCCGGCCTGCCCGCAGCGGCTGCGTGCGCCTTTGAATACGTAGGTCCAGGGGCCCACCCTGTCAAGTCGCTTCTTGACGTATCTCCTTGTCTGCTCTATGTTTCTGGCTCATTCAGGAGGTCGAACATGGCTCGTGTGTGCCAGGTAACCGGCAAGAGAAGAATGGTTGGCAACAGCGTCAGCCACTCCCATCGCAAGACCAAGCGGGTTCAGCATCCGAATCTCATCAAGAAGCGGATTTACATACCTGAGCGGAACCGCACCGTCACCCTGAAGCTTTGCGCCCGGGCGCTGCGGACGATGAACAAGAAGGGGGTTCTGCGGTATCTCGAGGAGAACGGAATAAAAGTGTGAATTCAGCGGGTCGGTTCCGGCCCGTCTCTGATCTGCGGTCTTGGGGAATCCGATCCCCGGGCCGCTTTTTTTTTTGCGTTTCGCGCATTGCTATGGGACGCTCCCGCCAATCCGGTCATCCTGGTCCTGTGGGCGCAATTCCGGGTGAATTCGGCCGCTTGCTTACGCACGTACACCAGGGACGGTCGTTCTCAGCCCCGCAGGCGGAAATTTCGGGAATCGGGTGATCGCTGCGGGTCACATTCGCCCGGCTCAGGAAACCAGGTCCCTGATCTCGCGCTCAATCCGCTCCTCGCGAACCTGGTCGACCACCTCCTTGAAGCACTGCGCCGCCCCGGTGGCGATCAGGCGTTCGACCGCCACCATCTCTTCCGCGGAGTACAGCCCCGACTCCCGTACCAGTCTCATGTACTCGCGCCTTGCGGCGGCGTCCAGCCGGCAAATCGATCCGAGCATGTCGAAAAGCCTGTAGGCCGCCTCGCTGTCCAGACAGCGATCGACGATGAGCGCCAGGCGCTCCTTGCGAACCTCTTCTGCATCCTGGTCGACCTGTTCCACCGCGGGCCCCTTTCCAACAAGTGGATTGGCTTTGTTCCGGAGGAAGCCGCAGCCTGACCGCGACTTCCGGGGCAAGGAGCCAGCAAGGTTCGGACCGAAGACGTCGATTCGTTGCCCGAACGGGAGCCCGATTCGGGAGTTTTCTTTTAACTGGTTGTTTTTACTGATAGATAAACAATATGATCCAGTGATAGGGGTGCCTTCGCGGAGAGCCTTTTTTTGAAGTGCCTCCCATCAAGTGGGAAATTGCGACCCCCACCCGGGGAAAAAATTTCCTTTGCTTGTTCCCCGGAATGGGGCCTGCTATCTTCACACCCATTCCAAACCCCCGACCCAGTTTCTTGCGGAGAATTTGCAACGTCATGATAGACAAGGAGTTGCTCGACATCCTGGCCTGCCCGGAGACCAAGGAACCGGTGCATCTGGCCGACGCCGGACTGATCGACGGGCTGAACGCCCTGATAGAACTGGGACAGGTCTCGAACCGGAGAGGCGAAAAGCTGGAGAAGAAGCTGGACGGCGGGCTGGTCCGGGAGGACGGCGCCTTTCTCTACCCGGTCGAGGACGACATCCCGATCATGCTCATCGACGAGGCGGTCCCGATCGGTGAGTTGGGGTTGGAACCTTTACGGGAAGGGTAGCGTCCCGGGAGGAAGCCCGTTTCCAATCGCCCCACATCCCCCCCACTCGAGCAGTACACCCACCAGGGACGGGTCCCGGTTGCTGAGCCATTGACCTCCGTGCTGCCGCGCGTGCTGGCGAGCAGCACACCCTCCCGTAAGGCCGGACGATTTCGAAGGGGGTGTTGATCGGCTCCCGGCGGTCCCCATGAAGGCGACCGCCGGGCATCCGTCGAGGTCCCGGACCAGGGGATGCTTGTCACTCCGGTCGCCGCGGTCCAACGAGAACCTCCACGCCGCTACAGCACCTCAAACGGGCGGGACGGGCGATCTTTTCCGGCCAAAAGCTGCCCAGGTGTGCCTGATATTTACCCACAGCATTGCAGGTAGCGGGTAAAAAAACTGTGGGGGAATCTCATTTGACCGTTAGCGACGAGCTGCTGGAGAATGGGTACTGCATCCTGCGCGAATGCCTTCCCCGGCAACAGCTCGACTCGCTGCGGACCCATTGCGAAGAGATGCTCGCGCGCCACAGGACATGGTGGGCGGACCACCGCGAGCCGGGGGAGCCGCCGGGAGGCGAGAGGGAATGCGACGCCATGGAGCGAGCCTTCCGCGCCATGATCGACCGGGACGCCGCGGCCTTCTGCGAGGCCCTCGGCGAGCTCCACTCCGGAGAGGTGGGCGGCGTTTCCTGCCTGATTCAACTGTCCAAGATTGCGAGGGCGGCCCTGCGGGGAAGGGGGCCGGTGGGCGGCCGCTTGACTGCCGCGGAAGCCGGGCAGCTGTGGCGGCGTTTCGAGACCTTCGACCGCCTCCTCCAGGTCGAGGAGCCGCACCTCGTTCCCGGCTTCCAGGGCAAGCAGCCATCGACCTACAGGTTCCAGGAGATGCCCGACATCGACGTCGACGGATTCATCGCCGGCTGGCAGGGCCGGACCCGGGTCGGGTGAACCGTTCGCTCAGCCATCGGCCTGGTCCCGGAACACCACGGAAAGGAATGGCGCGGACAGTACCCGCCGCCCCAATCCCAGCGATTTCAGGGCAGCTGAAGTCGCCCCCTGGAATCGAAGGCTACGGGGTGTAATACCAGAGGCGGCGCTTCTTCGGTTCCGTGTTGGGCTCGTACGCCTTGGTCCGCTCCTCGTTGAAGAAGAGCTCGACCATCGTCAGCGGCGCGGCGTCCCCGAACTCACGCTTCCATTCGCGCGCCAGGTACTTGCACAGCAGGGGGCGGAAATCGCTCTTCTCCTTCTTGCGGAGCGACATCATGTACTTGCGCCAGCGCGGTCCGCGGAACGTCTCGGCGATGCTGTTCGGGCGGTCCCAGGAGACCTCGGGGGATTCCTCTCCCAGGACGACGTGCCGGTAGAGATCGACCTGCGATCCGTCCTCCAAGGTGCCGACAACCACGTACCAGCCGATGATGCGAGGCGGGTACGGGGAAAACATGTTCCACGACTGACCGACGCGCAGGAGACGGCCGTACCAGCGGCGGTCGACTCGATTGCCCTCGTCGTCCCGGCCGTCGATCCATCTCGCCGACGCCGCCGAGAACCTGCCGGCGGCCGAGTCCGGCTTGAAGATCTCCTTGTTGTGAAAGATGCGGGCGTTCCAGACGAGGACGTAGGCGAGCGTGGCCAGGAGAAAGCTGTTCCTAAGCCAGATGAGCGGCCGGCGCACCCGCCTTTCCGGGCGCGGACGGATCCAGCCGGTCAGGCGCCCCATCAGCTCGCGGCGGTTCGCGGTCCGTTCGTACAGCCAGATGCCCAACCCCCGGAAGGCCGCCAGTCCCAGGATCTTCCCCGCGGGCCAGGCCCACGGCGATTGGGAGAGCACGTAGCTGAAGGCCTGGAACTTGTAGCGGCGCTTCCCCTCGCAATCGGTGACCACCCACGAGTTGCGGGCGCGCATGTCGCGCTCGATCTCCGCGTTTTCCTGGGCCTCGGCGATGCGCGTCTCGGGAAGCAGGAAGAAGCTTCTCAGCAGGAGAACCATGCGGCGGCAGAAGCCGCAGTCGGCGTCGTAGTGGATCGTCATCCCGAGCCGCCGGGGGTCGCGCCGGAAGCGCGCGAAGAGCTTGTCCCAGACCCATGGCGGCAGGAGGGCCAGCCACATGGCGCTGCATATGTAGGAGAAGAGCCCGATCTGCAGGGTCGCCGCGAACGCCAGGTGAATGCCGATCATGACGATGCAGGCGGCCAGACGCAGCGGGCCGACGAGGAACGGAATCCAGATCAGCACCGGCGCCAGGAGTTCGACCAGGAGCGTCGTCCGGGTCATGAGCTCGAGCCATGCGGCAGGCAGGTCGCGCATCAGGACCGCGAGCGGCAGCGCCATGTAGTCGAGCTTGAGGGCGTACCAGACCGCGGTCCGGTCCCCGGTCCAGATCGGGTGGTTCTTCAGCAGCGCCGTCGCCCAGTAGAGGATGGTGACCTGCGCCATCAAGCAGAAGGCGGGAACCGACCAGGTGCGGTCGTTGCGCTTCGCCGGTCCGGTCCCGTCCGCCTCCTTCATCGCCGCGTCGACCGAGCAGCGCGCCCCGAGGGGGAGGAACAGCGACCAGAAGAGCAGCACCCGGAACAGCAGGTCGCCGGCGTTGAGGACAGTGAGATTCCGGTTGTGCAGCGACACCAGCAGCACCCAGCTGAGGAAGGTGAATAGCCGGGTCCGATGGCCGATCATCAGGCAGATCGCGCAGAACGCCGCGACCGCGAAGAGGAGGAGCTGCACCCCCCAGAGCCCGCTCGCCATGTGCAGGGACACCAGCCACGGGGTCGAGCTGGTGGCGACCCGGCCGAGCAGATCGACTCGCGGCAGCACCCCGGCGTCGGAGTAGAAGACGCGCAGATCGGTCAGCCGAACTGCCAGGTCGACGAGCAGCAGCAGGCCGAGCAGGATGCGGAAGAGTGCCAGCGCCCGCAGGTCGAGGCCGAAGCGCTGCTGCCAGCCGCGGAGCAGTCCCCTGAGCCTGGCGGCAGTGGAATCCGAGGGTGAGGATGCTGCCGGTCCGCCCATTCGGATCAGGAGGACTGCACCATGCCGGCACTCGGGGCTCCGTCGCGGCCGTCCATCGCCCTCTGCACGCGGTCGATGATCCCCATCACCGGCAGCACCTCGGAGCAGCTGGTCAGCGCCTTGCGCGCCTCGCGGATGGCGGCGAAGAACTCACCGTCCTGGGCTTCGACCCCGGAGGGCCCGTCCGGCAGGGACACCTCGTTCCCCTGGTGATCGCGCAGCCCGGCGCCGTCGGTCACGTACGTCTCCTCCTCGCCGATGAACCGCCATTCCCCCCGGATCGGGCCGTGGTTGTTGAACGACTGGGCCGCGCTCACCAGGCAGCCGGCGGCGGAGCGCAGGGAGATGCAGATGTCCATCGGCACCCCCAGCCGCTCGTGCACCGGCCCGCAGCGCCCCCAGGCCTGCATGCCGGGGTCGCCGAGGAGCCAGTAGACCATGTCGATCATGTGGCAGGCCTGGTGCCACAGCAGGTCGTCGGTCCAGATGCGCGGCTTGCCGAAGCGGTTCTCGTTGACGCGGCGGAAGAAGTAGGTCTGCTGCACGATGTGGTGCAGGTGCAGGCCGCCGTCCGCGATCATCTGGTGCAACCTGCGGAAGGACGGGCGGTAGCGCTGGGTGTGGCACATCATCGCCACCTTCCCCGACCTCTCCTCCGCCTCCACCACGCGCCGGGATTCGGCCAGCGACAGCCCCATCGGCAGCTCGAGGAGGACGTGTTTGCCCCGTTCCAGGGCGGTCACCGCCTGTTCGCAGTGGAGCTGATTCGGGCTGGTGATCACCGCGGCTTCGACCCCGGGCCGGCCCAGGCACTCCTCGAGATCGGTGGAGACGTGGCCGATGCCGTGCTCGCGGGCAAAGGCCTCTGCGTCCGCGGCGATGCCTCCGGCCAGGCTGACCACCTCGACGCCCTCCATCCCGCGCAGCGCCCTCATGTGGGTGATGCCCTGAGCGCCTTCTCCCACCAGACAGACCTTCATCTCAATCTCCTCTCGTTTTTCGGATTCGCTCCTGCTCGGGGGGCCGCTGCCCCAAGTTACGGACGGTTTCCTCCCAACTCCTACCCGGTGCAGCGGGCTGCACTGCGGCTCCCTGGCCGCGCGCGCCCGAAGCCGATGGCGCTCCCCGGCAAACACCACTTCCGACGGGTGCCATCATCGCTTTCTTCAGATCGCCGCCTCGAGGTCGTCGTGATCGAAGGCGCTGGACATCCGCTCGGTTTCATTCGCCGAAATGCCGATGCCGGCCGCCGCATCCCGCCAGCCACGGACCGCCCTGCCCACCTCGGCTGCTGTCGCGCGCGCCGCCTGCCCCGTCATGCCGAACATCGGGGCTACCTCCATGGCCGTGTCGAAGGACGCCGTGCCGTCCGTCTCGTCGATCGCGAGCGCATGGACGCGCGGCTTCACGTCGGCCGGCACCGGGTTGAGGTCATACGCCGGTGAAAGCCGCCAGCCGTTCTGCTCCCGGAGAAAGCCGTGGTTGCGCAGATGGTCGTCGGTGTTGGACACCAGCATGTTGAACACGATCCGGCGCCAGAGCTGACCCAGGTCCTCGTTCACCTCCAGTCCCTCCCGCCGCAGGAACTCGGCGATCTCCAGATAGCTTCGCATCTCGTTGTCCGACCCCTCGATTGCGGTGAGCGCCGACATGAAAGGGATGCGCCGGCCCTGCCTGCGGTCGAAGCGCCGGGCCATGAATACGGGGCTGTTCGCTACCTGCAGGAGCTGGAACGGCGCGACCCGGACCCCCGCCGCCTCGGCCAACGCCATGGTGGCCGCTTCCCATCGCGTCACCGGCCAGTCGTCGTCCCGGCGCGGGAACTTGGCGATCAGAAGGTGCCCGTCCCGGTCGCGGACCGTGGCTTTCGCTCGAGCTCCCCCGAGCGAGGTTCCGGGGGCCAGGAGCAACCGCAGGTCGTCGTCGGTCTCGTTGGCATCGATGACGCGGGTGGCGGCGGACAGCAGCCGAGGCAGGTCGACAACCGGCGGCACCTGCCTGCCGGTCGAGGTGAGAAACGGGCCGCCGCCGGCCTCCTTGAACCGCAGCGTGCCGAGCCGCGTCTCGTCGTCGACCAGGGTGAGGAAATCGACGGCCAGCAATGTTCTCGGTTGGCGCCCTTCCGCCCACGCCCTCCGGAGCTCGTTGCGGCGCATGAGAGTCTGTCCCCAGCGGTCCGGGGCGGGATCGGTGAAGGCGTTGAACAGGGGCCGGTCGGTGTGGAACTGCCCGCGTGCCGGAGGGAGCACGGGATCGAGTCCGAAGGCGTCCCGGCGCGCCAGCCAGGAAGGGTCGTACTCGAAGGAGGCGGTCTGACGGGCTCCTCGGGTCCGCGCCCACAGGGTGCCTGCGGAAACGGTCTCACCGGCCCGGTCGATGAAGACCAGAATCTCACGCTCCATGGCGGCCCCCTATGGTGCCTGCCGCGGCGTACGGATGCGACGCGGCAGCCGCTCCTCTTCGAGGCCCAGCCCGACCGGATCTCGGGCGGCGTCCGCGAGATCTCCCAGGCGGTCCGCCATTCCCAGGACGAAGAGGACAGAGGCGTAGATGCCCATCGATACGCCGGGGTCCCCTTTCTCGACCCTCGCCAACGTGGTGCGGCTGATGAAGGCGCGCTCGGCCATGAGCGCCATGGGTATCCGGCGCCGGCGCCGGGCGGCCGAGACATCCATGCCCAGCTTCTGCAGGGCGCGCCGCACCCCGAAGGGGAGGGCCTGTTGGGATCGGGAAGATTTCATGATTCAAAAAACAGACACTATAGTGATTTAAAGATCAATATATGTTTCTTTACGGTGGCGGCCAAAGGGCAGGCTCCGTTCCGCCTTGCTCAGGCGTCGGGCTCGGGGGGAAAGACATGGCTGGAATATGGCACCCCTGGATCGGTCGCGTGGGGGCATGCTACCATGGGCCAATGGGGCCAGCGCGCCGCGCCTGCCACCCGCGGAACCCCCGCGCAGCGGCGGCGTCCCACGAGGAAGGCCATGACGGAAGCGATGGCCTCGCTCCCGGACATCCCGAAGCAGCCCTCCGCATCGTCCAACCCGGACACCTGCGTTTTCGAGGACCGACCTGCGGCCCCCGCGCACCGGCATCTGGCTTCATTGCGGCAGCGTGCCCCTTCCTCTCACAACCCCATCATCCCAGAGGCGATTTCATGAACTCGAACCCCACCCGACCCTACCGGTCCGCCACCTTCACCGGGTTGGCCTCATCCCTTCTCTGCTTCCTCGCCCTTGCCTCGTGCACCGGCGATCCGTTCGCCCCCAAAATGTCCTCCGCCCCTGAGGCCGCCGCGGATTACAGACACATCTCTCCCCCCTCCTACTCCAACACCGAGTCGTACGCCCCCATCGGCGAGAACGGCTTTCAGCTCGTGAGCGAGTCGCCGCTGTCGACCTTCTCCATCGACGTCGACCGGGCCTCGTACGCCAACGTGCGCCGCTTCATCGAGGATGGACAGCGGCCGCCGATCGACGCGGTACGGATCGAGGAGATGATCAACTACTTCCCCTACGAGTGGGACGAAGTGTCGGGAGAGCACCCCTTCGCCGTCGCCACCGAGGTTTGGGAGGCGCCCTGGAAACCGGAGCATCGGCTGGTGCGCATCGGCCTCAAGGCGCGGTCGATGGACACCGAGGACCTGCCGCCCGGGAACCTGGTCTTCCTGATCGATGTGTCGGGATCGATGGAGTCACCCGACAAGCTGCCGCTGCTCAAGAAGGCTTTCGCGCTCCTCGTCGAGCAGCTCAGGGCCGAGGACCGGGTGGCGATCGTGGTCTATGCCGGCGCCGCCGGGCTGGTCCTGCCCTCGACGCCGGGAGACGCCCGGGAGGAGATCCTCGCCGCCCTGGAAGAGCTCCGGGCCGGCGGCAGCACCGCGGGCGGGGAGGGAATCAGGCTCGCCTACCAGGTCGCGCGCGAGCACCACCTCGACGGCGGCAACAACCGCGTCATCCTGGCGACGGACGGCGACTTCAACGTCGGCGCATCCAGCGACGAGGAGATGATCCGGCTCATCGAGAAGGAGCGGGAGAGCGGGATCTTTCTGACGGTTCTCGGCTTCGGCACCGGGAACCTGAAGGACGCGAAGATGGAGCAGATCGCCGACCACGGGAACGGCAACTTCCACTACGTCGACAGCCTGCTGGAGGCCAGGAAGGTCCTGGTGGAGGAGATGGGCGGAACCCTCCTCACCCTTGCCAAGGATGTGAAGGTGCAGGTCGAGTTCAACCCTTCCCGGGCGGCCGGATACCGGCTGATCGGCTACGAGAACCGCCTGCTCGACCCGGAGGACTTCAACGACGACAGCGAGGATGCCGGCGAGCTGGGGGCCGGACACACGGTGACGGCCCTGTACGAGGTCGTTCCCGCGGGCGTTCCGGTTCCCGGAGGCGCGGTGGACGACCTCCGCTACCAACCGGAAGACGAGGACGACACCGCCGTCGACAGCGGCCTCGAGGGAGAGCTGATGTACGTGAAGGTCCGCTACAAGGACCCGGACGGTTCGGCGAGCCGCCTCCTTACACAGCCGGTGGTGGACGCGCCTGCCGGTCCCTCCACCGATTTCCGCTTCGCCGCGGCGGTGGCGGGCTTCGGCATGCTGCTCCGCGACTCACCCCATATCGGCGGCTACACGCTGGAAGACGTCATCGGACTTGCCGAGAGGGGTCAGGGGTATGACCCGAGGGGCTACCGGGGCGAGTTCATCCGCCTCGTCGAGACGGTGCGGGATGTGCGCATGCTGGGAAGGGGGTGAGCGCAGGGAGAGGGCGAAAGAATTAAGCCGCACTGCGGCGATGGGATCCGAGCCCAGGCGGCATCCTTTTTTCGTCGACCCAGTCCCTGAGCACCCTCAGCATTGATCTGAACGAACGCCGTGATCGATACCACCGCACACGACCCAGTTGAATACTGAAATGGCTGCGGCAGCCTGCAGTGCGCCAGACCGAGGGTTGTAGGGTGATGGCTTTGGTGTCGGAATCGAGTTCGAATGTCCAAAGAGGTCGAGTTCCGGCAACGAGGTTAAGCTGGATGATTGCTCTGCATCCGCACGGGCAGAGCATTGCAGCACACCAGAAATGTCCATCCTCGCCAATCAGATATATCTCCCCGGCGTAGAACTGCTCCGGGAGTTCCTCGACAACCACTGGACGGTGCACAGGGGTTGGAGAAAAAGGCCACCGAAGCCAAGACCAGACTTGCTTCAGCACGTTCATGGGCGTGATCCCAAACTCGGCATTCCGAGGGGAGGGTCGATGTCGCCACGGCCAACCGAAGCGAGCATACGGGGAGGAGCAAGCCCGTCACCTTCGTTTTCAAGCTGGAAATGACTGAGACTCATGCGGGTGGTCCCAAATTCCTCGTTGTCGTCCATGCGGAAGGGATGTAGCCGGGCGAGGACCTCGTTCACGGCAAGGCTTGCGAAGTACATGTTCACACTGATGACTGCAGGGCGGTCAACCTGAACCCCACGAACATAGCCTCGGGCGTGTCGTTCACGGTATTCTTCGGGATTCGTTCGAAACAGGTCCTCAGCCTCGAGGTCTTCGAGGGTAAACACACCGCGGTCGATAAAGTCGAGACCTGTCGGTTGGAGGTAGTGAACACTCCCAGCGACTTGGTTGATGGTTCCATCTTCAAGGGCTTCGAGCTTCACGCCGGCATCGATGTAAGGGAGAAGGTAGTAGCGAATGAGCCGTGCAAGCATGTGGCGGCCCGAAAAGCCATCCATGCACCCAATAACGAGGTCGGAAGCCGCGACAGCTCTCATGGCTGCCTGGTCCTGCAGAGCGGAAGCGAACTTATAAACCTGCGTACCGAGCCCAATCCGGTCGATGTGGCGCTTTATCACGTCCACCTTGAGCCGTTCTTGGCTTGCGTCCTCTACTGTAGCCCCCAGGATTCGGTTGAGATTCCGTTCTTCAACGTGGTCGGGATCCACGAGCACGAGTTCCCCCACCCCAAGGCGAACGAGCTGCTCGATGACCGGGCTGCCCGTTCCAGAGCATCCCACCACAGCGATCCGGAGGCTGCCAAGTAACGCAGTTGTGCCAAGTCCGAATAACTGGGCGTGGCGTTCGGCGAACGCAGGGACTGCCAACTCCGGTTGGTCGGGCCAGAAGAGAACATCGTTACCTACAACTTGAACGTGGCGCACCGTTGCGAACGCTCCTCCGGCTGACACTGCGCGAGCTCGTATCTGACCATCCGGCAGCATAATGGCGCTTGCATGCGGGCGGTCCCCATCGACCCAACCATAGACCGACTCGAATAGCTTTCTGTCTGAATCATCGTCGGTACTCGAGAAACCACCGAAGCCGTCGGGGTGGCTGTGTACCTTTACGATGGCCAAGTCGTTAGCGGAAGCCTCGCGGAAAAACCGTTCAACGTGCGTCGGGGGCCAGTTGATTCGGTCTCGGCGGCGCTTACACGCCTCGTGGGGCACGAGGTCTAGCTTGTGAACGAGCAGGATTTCCGACCCAAGTGATGCCGTTCGGCCACAAAGAGCAACCGCCACCGCCTCTTTCCCGTCACCTGGAAACAGATGTTGGCGCAAATCGGCGTGTTGCTGACCCGTCAGACGGAGTCGGATATCACTCAAGCGGCACATCTGAGTTCGCGTTCAAGCCACTCGTTGACAAGCAAGAGGTGTGTCTCGATACAGTCGTAACCGCGGCGCCACACGTTGGCATTTGTGCGGTGCCGTGACCACCGTTGCCAGATCTTTCCGTCGAATTTATGGGACGAAAGTCGGCGGGGGAGCTTTCCGTTGGTCGGTGCCAGATGCGGGTAGAAGTACACCATGTCGATTTGAGTGTCAGGATAACTCTGCGGCAACTGAAGTGCGGCGCTCACGCTCGTGTGGTTGTAGCCCTTGGAAACCGGATGGTCGTGGAGAACTACCCAATGCATGCCGTTCTCGACCACCGCCTCCCACGGCCGGCCGCGGCGGTCGAGAAACTCAAGATCGAAATCGGGTAACTGGAACTGACGCCGGTCGTCAACCACCAAAAATCCCTTCAGTGGTGTCCTTCGGGATGGTCTGAAATCGTTCGATGCCCTCCTTGAGGAAGCTCACAACCTCTTCCTCCTTGACTTCCTTGGTTTCGCCGCCATGGAACTTCTGGAAGAGCTTGTGGGTGTCTGGCGTCTTGCCCACCAGCGCAAGAATCTTGATCCCGGGAAGCTCCGGCTCATGCACACGCTTCCGCTCTCGGTCGATGCGGATGATGTAGACGCCAGCGGGTGGTTTCTCGAGATCGGGTTGTTCTTTGGCGAAAGCCTCGATGTCGAGTTCTTCGCGCTCGGTAGTTCCGGAAACATTGGTTCCCATCGATTGATCTCCTCTTTGGTCTAACGGGGATTGTGAAGGTGGCCCCCTCGTTCAGAAGGTGGGCCACTGGTGCTACTACTTACCTATGCCGGTGTGTGATGGCTCCGCGGACATTGGATGAGGATAGTCTGCCGGAACAGCCACCTGCGCGGGCACGAGACCACGGTGAGTACCGATCGTAAGCGCCTCGTAACCGTTGAAAAACGTCTCCATGTGGAAACGATGCGATTCTCCATCACAGCCAACGAAATCACCGTAGCTCTCCCCCAGCGGGCCTCGGCGCGCCCATGATACGTACTCCTGTATGGCTTCGAAGGCAGCTACTTCAGTGACAATACCGAAACGCTCGCGGAATGCCGGAGACTCGATGAAGTAACGACATGGCGTCGTCGGGTCGAAGTCGTCGCAAAGACGCTTCGGGTGTGGGGAGATCACACCAAAGACAGGTTTGCCTGCGTGAGCTTCCTCAACGAGTCGCCACAAAGTCATGGTTATAGTGTTGCCGAACCTCTTGGCTAGTTTTTGAACCGTGTTGAGGGTTGGCGGTAAGTCGTTCGCTTCTTCAACAAATCGCTCCCTAAGAAAAAGGAGCTGCCCAGAGCCAAAGTTGGCCTCTGACTCGAGCTTCTCGTGACACGAAGTACGCAACGTCTCACGGTCGTCGCCAAACAAGAACAGACGATGGTGGGGCATGATACTGTGCGTAATTTCGTGGCCTACCGCGTGCCGCCTTTTTAGTTTATGAAGCTCTTCGTTGATAAGGATGCGGCTCCTATCAGGAATCCAAAGGGCCTTCAAACCTGCTTGGCTGACCACGTCGAGGATGAGGGTTGGCCTCATCGCGATCTGCTTTCCCCCTACCTTAACCCTGCTCACGAACTCGCGGAGTGCTCCAGTATTCCTAGTGCTGTAGAACTGGAGGTCAAGTTTGAGAAGTTCACGCACATCGCCTAGGTCTAGCGGTGGTTCGGGGTTATCCAGACCACGTAGCACCTTATCCACCTGATCCTTAATATCTTCCGCCGCGAACGGGTCTATTGGATGATTTTTCATCGGTCGGTGTGTTTTCTCAGGAACTTCACGAATAGGTTGAGTTGCTTGCGCTGAGCTCTCGTGAGATCTGAGATATGTTCAGAACTCGCAGCGAAGCGCACCGCCTCCTCTCGAACGTCATCGTCGACCTGAACCGCGCCAGTGAGAACGACAAGGCTTCTCTCCGGGAGCTTGAAATACTGCTCAAGCTGGAAAATTGTGCGGGGGTTGGGGTCAAACGCCGGGTCGTGTTCGATGCAGCGCAGTTCAGATGCATCCACGTGGGCGTTCTGTGCGAGAACGTCAATGGAGAGTTGTTCACGTCGACGCAGCATCTGAAGGAGCGCACTCAGACCCCGGTGCAAGTCTTCGACCCCAGCGCCGTCGCGTGTCTCGGAGAGGGCGCGTTGGGCGGCTTCCTTTCCACGGGCTGCAAGGGAGTCGAGGTCCTCGCCTGTATCGGCGAACGCTTCTCGGAGTTCGTCTTCAGACGCCTCCAAGAGGATGTCACGCAGTGCTCGGTTCATCTTGGTCAGGTCCTTTCCGTGGGGATCTCCGGTCATTTGCTTCCTTGGCTAAGTGCTTGGCGAGGCGGCGACGAATCCGCTTGCTCACGGTATCATACTCCCTCTTTTCTATGCCGAGCGCGCGTTGAATCTCGGACGCGGAAAGGTCGTCGCCCTTCAGATGGAGGAGATCGAGAGCGATCTCGTCTCCGGCGAAAAGGTCAAGCAAGTTTTCAAGCTCGTCGTGGACCAGAAGGTGCGCTTCGGGACTTGGTTGTTGGTCGACAGACTCGAGGTTTTCCTCGGGTAGCTGACTGAAGCCCCGAGCAGCCTGTTTTTCGGCCTCATGGCCAGAGTCACTTTCCATGACCCGGTCAAGGTGTTTGACGATGCTAACTTGCTGGTTCCAACGCCGGCGGCCATCGAGGGTCTTTAAACCTTTGTTATTCATTCAACCCGCGCATAAGCGGACATAGGCGCTTCCGAGACCCCTTTGCTTAGCCTCAGAGGCTTGCGTCCCTTCTATAGTCGGCTTTTTGGGTAGAGCCGTCTCCTTATCTCTACCGACCTTGTTGAAATTGTACGCGCCTTCTCGAAGACGCTTGCCTTTGCGAGCCCATCATCCCGACCGACCCGGCCTGCGCTTACGCCATCGCCGCGTCCACCGGTTTGAGCGTGGCCAGAAATCTCCACAGACGATCCCAGGCAGCCGCCGTCCCTTGGGTCAGGATGACGCCCACCCTGCGCCCATGCAAGGTGACGCGGGACGGCAGGCGCAGGTAGCGCCGTCGAAAACTGTCCAGGCTCAGGGCCGTCGTCGAGCGTCCGTATGTGCGGGGCCGCCCGCGTCGGGCCTCGGCGCGTTCGGCGGCCTGGCGGCCCAGGTGAAGCAGGTTGTAGGCCAGCAGGTTCAAGGTCAGAAGCGCCTGGTTGGCAGCGAAGGCATCCCGGGACGGGGTGCGCTGACGCGGCTCTCGACCCCGGTAGTGTTGCTTGCGACGGGTGGTAGAGGAGAGCTGAGGCTGGAGGGTGGAGCTCAACTCGCCGAGCATGCGCTCGAAAAGGCCGCGCTGACGATAAAAGGCGACCAGGTCGCGGCCGCTCATCGTCTGGGGACTCTGGTCGGTGATCAGGAAGAAGTGGCGGGCGATGGGCAGCTCTTCCGTCTCGGAAGGGACCAGGACCAACACCACCCGCCGGGGCTGCGCCCAGGACCTGGCTTGATAGCGCAGCTCGCGACAGCGAAAACCCTCTTCCCGCAGCTCTTCCGGGTGCTGCGCCAGCTCCTGCTGATAGCCTTCCACCCAGGCACGAGCCAGCTCCTCCAGGCGCGCATTCTTCTTGATGCGCGCCACGTACGAGGTGTCGGCCCGCGCTTCCAGCTCACTCAGGAAAGACCCGCTCACCGAGGCCGCGTCGAAGCGCAGGATGAGGCGCCGGGCCAGATGCGACTGAATCCAGTCCAAGCGCTTGCCGAGAGCCTCTGAGGCGCCCTCATGGGCGTGCACGTTGCCCGGCCGCAGCACGGCACCGAAGAAATCGCCCGTCTGCGCCGAGCCGAGGAGCAGGGGATGGTACCCCGAGGCGTGGAAGTAGCCGTTGTATTCGACCCCCGCCTGGTGCCCGTGCGCCGGCATCGGCAGGGCATCCATGTCGACGGCCAACTCCTCGTATTTCATCCGTCCTTCCAGCAGCCGGCAACGAGACCGGGCGCTGCGCAGGACGGCTTCCTCCAACACCTCGCGGTTATAGGCAGTCGAGGCTTGCTCGAGCAGGCGCGACAGCGTCGGCTGACTGGCCAGTCCCTGCGGCCGGTCTTCGTCGCCGCTGCGCAACGGCGCCTGCCCTTTGCGATCGCTGACCGCCAGACGCAGGATCGGATCTTGGCGCAACGCGTCGGCGTCGGCGGCGTGGGTCCAGCCCTGTGCCAGCAGCACGATCTGTGTGCGCAGCAGCTCCGGCAGCGGGTGCGTGATCTGGTCTTGGGTACGGAGATCCTCGAAGTGGGCGTCGACCCAATCCAGAACCCGGCTGTGTTCGAGCAGTTGACGCAACATCAGCGCACCGGTGTCGCTGCCAAGGTGGGTGGGGCGGGCTTCGATGTGGATGGAGCGGTTGAAAGACGGCTGAATCGGCCCGGCTTGCTCGGACTCGGTGTGTGACGGTAATTCACCCATTGGGTGTCCTACTGTGTGATGGGTTCAAAGGGCGATACTGCCTTGTGTTTCCCTCTGAAATCTAAGCATGGGAGGCACCCAGTACAGCCCTCTCCACTAAAATTCCATGAATAACAAGGGTTAAAATTGCTTCGTGCAAGAGATCGTCCGGCTCGACAACGGTGCCATTCAGTCTGGTTACCGCAAAGTAGCGGGCGATGAGCATGAGCTTGGTGTAGTCCTCATTGCGGAGGTTCTCGATGGCAGATCGAGCCTCTTGTAGCGTTGCAATCTTCTCACTGGGGACGGCGTGTGTATCCGTAGTTATGGCGTGTGTACCCGTAGTCATAATGTCAGTCCTTGTTGGTTAAACTAGTACCAGTTTGGTAACTAGTGCCGGGCAGGGTCCTGAGCGCGGACATCCGTTATAGTTTTTTTTCGGGGGATCGATTACGCCCTTGCCAGGGGACCCGGATTTCCAAATCCCCAGCGCATTTCGTGCCTGCAGGAAACTCCCCTGATGTGGAGATTGGGTAGCGTAGATTTTTCCAGTCTCCCCCTTGCCTCAATTTTTCATGGAAATATCAGACAAGTGCTTGTTAATTAAATGGTTATGTGCAATTCATCTTGGAGAGATTTTCGGGGCAAGAGATGTTCAGATCCTGAAAACGGGCCCTCGTCTTTACATAAAATTATTTGTGTATTTACAATATTTCTTGTATAATCAGGAGTCGTGTTAAAGACTCTCATCACCTGGATAGGCAACACGGACCTGGACGCTCCCGAAGAGGAGCCGACAGTCGGAACCGGGCCGGTTGCCCAGGCGCTGATGGCCCGCGAGTTCGATGACGCCTACCTGCTCTTCGACCACGAGGCCGGCGCCGTTCGCCCCTACCGGCAGTGGCTCGAGCAGCGCTGCGAAGGCACCACCCTTCACCTGCTCCACGAGGAGCTCACCGGTCCCACCCAATTCGGCGAGATCTACGTCGCCGCGGTCCGCGCCTGCGAGACGGCCTTGGCCGGCGGCCCCAGGGACACGGCCCTCACCTTTCACCTGAGCCCGGGCACGCCGGCCATGGCCGCGGTATGGATCATCCTCGCGAAGACGCGCTTTCCCGCGGAGCTGATCGAGTCCTCGAAGCAGCACGGCGTCAGCACGGTGTCCGTCCCCTTCGATATTTCAGCAGACTTCCTTCCGGATCTGCTGCGCCGCCCGGACGAGGAGCTCGAGCGCCTCAGCGCCGGTCTCTCCCCGGAGGCGCCGGAATTCGAGGAGATCCTGCACCGGAGCCAGGCCATGCAGCGCGTGATCCTGCGGGCGCGCCGCGTCGCCCCGCGCTCCGTCCCGGTGCTGATCGAAGGGGAGACAGGTACCGGCAAGGAGCTTCTCGCCCGCGCCATCCATCGCACCAGTCCGCGGCGCGACAAGCCTTTCGTGGCCGTCAACTGCGGCGCCATTCCTCCGGAGATCGTCGAATCCGAGCTCTTCGGTCACGTAAAGGGAGCATTTACGGGGGCTACAAAGGACCGCAAAGGCCATTTCGTGGAGGCATCCGGGGGCTCCCTGTTCCTCGACGAGGTGGGAGAGCTTCCCAAGCCCGCGCAGGTGAAGCTGCTGCGCGCGCTCCAGGAGGGGGAGGTGCTTCCGGTCGGGACTTCTCGTAGCCGCAAGGTGGACGTGCGAATGATCGCGGCCACCAACCGCTCTCTCCTGTCCGAAGTGGCGGCCGGCGCCTTTCGCGAGGACCTCTTCCATCGCCTGGCGGTGGCGGTGCTGCCACTGCCCCCGTTACGGGACCGGCGCGACGATCTCCCGCTCCTGATCGATCACATTCTCGCCCTCGTGAACCGGGAGGGGCGGGGGCAGCCGGGATTCGTGGAGAAGGAACTTTCTTCCGGAGCGAGAAACCTCCTTCTCGCGCACCCGTGGCCCGGGAATGTCCGCGAGCTGCAGAACACCCTGGGACGCGCGGCGATCTGGACCCCGGAAGCCACGCTGAGGACGGAGGACATTCGCGACTCCCTCCTGCCCGCGGGCGAAACCGGAAAGGCATCGGTGCTTGGCAAGCCCCTCGGCGACGGTCTCGACCTGCCCGGGATTCTGGCATCCGTGGCCCGCCACTACCTGGAGAGGGCCCTGGACGAGGGGCAGGGCAACAAGACCAGGGCGGCCGACCTCGTCGGCCTGCCCAGCTACCAGACCCTCACCAACTGGATGAAACGCTACGGGGTGGGCGAATGATGGCACGCGCTTTGCGTTCATCTAATTTTCCATGGACGAGGAAATGATGAACCGGCGCGAAAACGAGGCGGACGCCCGCATAGTTATCGACGAACTGCTGGCGCAGTCCGGCTGGGACGCGGACGACCAGTCGATGGTCGGTACCGAGGTCCAGGCGGCTTCCGCCCCCAGTCGCGCCCGAATCGTCGACCGCGTGGGAGCGAGGCCATTCGAAACGCACGCGCCGGTCTACGGTCTGATTGCCGCGGCAGGAAAATTCAGCCCGGACCAGACCGTCGGAACCGAGCATGACGAAATCGGCTGGATGGCGGTGCCGGGCCGCGTCCGGCTCACCCGCGACCACTTCGTTGCCCGCATCGAAGGGCACTCTATGGAGCCGGCCATCCCCGACGGTTCCTACTGCCTGTTTCGGACGGACCGCGGCGGGACCAGGGAGGGAAAGCTCGTCCTCGTCTGGCACCGCGGCTGCACCGATCCGGCGCTCGGAGGCGAGTTCTCCGTCAAGAAATACAGCAGCACGAAAGCAGCCGAACCGGATGGGGACAGCTGGAGCCATCGCGAAATCCGGCTGCAGCCGCTCAATCCGGATCCGGCTTACGAGGACCTCGTCTTCGACCCAGGCGCAGAAGGGGACCTCCGCGTCGTCGGCGAGTTCGTCTGCCTGCTCGAAGCCGCGGATGACGCTTCAACCGGCCGCGCCGACTACGTCCTCTACGACCAGCGCGGCCGCCCGCTGGCCGTCATCGAGGCAAAGAGGAACGCCATCAATCCCTATGTCGCCAAGCAACAGGCCCTGCCCTACGCCAAGGCGCTCGAAGCACCCTTCATCTTCCTCACCAACGGGGAGCTGACCTACTTCTGGGACTACCAGAACGACGACGCCCGCCCCATCGCCGGCTTCTTCTCTCAGCGTGATCTCGAGCGCATGGTGGAGACGCGGGAGACGCGCAGGCCGCTCGCCACGGTCGAAATCCCGGAGCACTACATCCGCCAGGGGGAAACGCGCACGGTGCGGCCCTACCAGGCCGAGGCGATGCAGGCGCTCGACCACGCGCTGGAGCTCGGCAGGCGGCGCTTCCTGATCGAGCTGCCGACCGGTACCGGCAAGACCGACCTCATCTGCCTCTACCTGAAGCGACTCCTGCAAGCCGGCTGGGCCGAGCGAATCCTCTTCCTGGCGGACCGCGACCAGCTCGCCAAGCAGGCTCTTGAAGCCATCCAGGACATTCTGGGTGCGTATTCGAGCTACTGGCTGCGGCCCGGCATGGCGCGCCAGGAGCAGCAGATCACCGTTACCCTGCTTCAGACCATGATTGGCCGCGTCGACGAGTACACCGCCGGCTACTTCGACATCGTCATCGCCGACGAATGCCACCGCTCCATCTATGGCGCCTGGCAGGGAGCGCTCACGCGATTCGACGCCCTCCATATCGGACTCACGGCCACGCCGGCAAGCTTCATCGAGCGCAACACCTACGACTTCTACCAGTGCGAGCCGGGCAAACCGGACGTCTCCTATTCAATAAAGGACGCCTTCAACGAGGAATACCTCGTGCCCTACCGCTTCGCCAGAGGCATCACCGAGATCCTGGCCCAGGGGGCCGAACTCGACGACGAACACTATGACCCAGTCGAGTTCGAACGCGCCTGGACCAACGAAGAGACCAACCGCCTTATGATGGAGGAGTTCGACCGGCTTGCCTGGGAGACCTATTCGGAACTGGCTCCCGGCCAGGACCCGGGCCCGGGCAAGGGGATCGTCTTCGCCATCACCAAGCACCACGCGGCGAGACTGGCGCAGTACCTGAACGAGCTGCACCCCGAACACAAGGGCCGCTATGCCGAGGTCATCACCTCCGACGTGGCCGATCCGGACACCCTGATTCGCCGGTTCAAGACCGAGACCTTCCCCATGGTCGCGGTGAGCGTCGGCATGCTCGACACCGGCTTCGACTGCCGCGAGATCCTCCACCTCGTGCTCTGCCGGAGGGTGCGAAGCCCCATTCTCTACCAGCAGATGCGAGGCCGGGGCACGCGCACCGCGCCGCATATCCGCAAGCGGAAATTTGTCATCTACGACTTCTTCAGGAATCACCAGTACTTCAACGACAGCGATACCGACGTGTTCACCGGAACGTCGGGTGGACATGCCCCGAGCGGCCCCAGGACAGGGCCGGAGACGCGGGATCTCGTCGAGCTCGGGCTGGAGGACGAGTGGCTGGAAGCAGTCACCTACGTCGAGGTCGGCCCCGAGGGAGAACGAGTCGACAAGGAGGAATACCTAACCCGCTGGATGGAGACGATCCGATCCCGGGCGGCCGACGATCCGCTGCTTCAGAAAGTGCGCGACGAAGAGCATCTCGAGCCGGACGAAGAGGAGGAGCTTGCCCGCCGCCTCAACCAGCCCGAGCACTACTTCAACCAGGAGAACCTGCGCCGCGCCTACCGCGAGCCAGGCGGCAACTTCGTCGATTTCATCCGCGCCGCGCTCGGGCGGCTGCGCATCAAGAGCCGAGAGGAGAAGCTCGAAGAGGCCTTCCGAGCCTGGCTCGTAGTGCGGGCCCTCACCCCGCAGCAGGCGGAGTACCTCTGCCTGCTGAAGAATCGGGGCATCGCCACGGGCCGAGTAAGCCTGAACGACCTGTTCGAGCCGCCGCTGTCGATTCTCGACGCCGCCGGCAGGGGAGTCGAGTTGTTCGGCGAGGATGGTCTCAGGCAGGTGGTGGAGCAGCTGGACGAAGACGTCTTCAGGACTGCGAGCTGAAAGGAACGGGATGGACCAGACACTGCGGCGCAAGCTCGACCAGATCACCGACATCCTGTGGGCCGGTGGCGTGACCAATCCCGTCACCTATATCGAGCAGATCTCCTACCTCATATACCTGAAGCTCCTCGACGAGGAGGAAACCACCCGCGAGCTCCAAGGCCGGCTCGGGGCCGGCAACGGCGCTCTCCTCTTTCCCGCGCAGGCCGAGCGCTTCCGCTGGTCCAAGTGGCGCTTCAAGAGCGGAGAGGATCTGCGCAACTTCGTGCGCGACGAGGTCTTCCCGTACATGGCGTCGCTGGTCAAGGACGACCCGCAGGTGGCCGAGTACTTTCGCGACGCCGTGCTCGAGATCGTCGATCCGAACGTGCTCAAGCAGGTGATCGACATGTTCGACTCCATCGACTTTCGCAAGCTCGGGCCCGACATCAAGGGCGACATCTTCGAATACCTGCTCACCCATCTCGGACAGTCGGCGCTCAACGGCCAGTTCCGCACCCCGCGACAGATCCGCGCCTTCATGGTCGAGATGACCGATCCGGACTTGGGCGACACCATGTACGACCCGGCCTGCGGCACCGCCGGTTTCCTCATCGACGTCGTCGACCACATCCTTGCCCGCTACAGCGAGGAGCCCCAGGAAGTGCCGGTCTACGGTGAGGACTGGCTCGAGAAACGGGGGCAAACTCTCGAAGAGGTGAAAGAGGAGATCCCCAATCTCCAGACCTACCGGAAGGGGCCGGGGGAGAGGATACCCGACTGGAGCCGGCTCGAGGCATCCATCTACGGCACCGACGTATCGCGCCAGATGATGCGGATCTCCGTCATGAACCTCGTGCTCCACGGGATCCGCCATGCCCGCCTCAAGCGCGCCAACGTCCTCTCCGAGATGAGCGGACTCACCGAGGACGATCTGAACCGGCGCTACGCGGTGATCCTCTCGAACCCGCCTTTTGCCGGCCAGATCCCCAGGGACTCGATTCGCCAGGATCTGCCAACAAAATCGAGAAAGAGCGAGCTGTTGTTCATTGCCCTGATGCTGCGCTCCCTGGCGCCGGGGGGACGTTGCGCCGTGGTGGTACCGGAGGGCGCGCTCTTCGGCTCGACGAGAGCTCACAAGGAACTGCGCGAGAAGCTCCTGCGGGAATACGAGTTGCAAGCGGTGGTGTCGCTGCCGGCCGGCGTGTTCAAACCGTACGCCGGCGTCAAAACCTCCGTGCTCGTCTTCCGGCGCCCGGCGACCGAGCCGGAAGAGGGCCGGACGGCTACGAGACAGGTGTGGTTCTACGAGATCCGCAACGACGGCTACGACCCCGACAAGATCCAGGGAGGCGGCCGTCCGGAGACGCCGGGGGAGAACGACATCCCCGGGCTGCTGGCGGCCTGGAACGATTACAAGGAATCCCGCTTCGAGAAACCACCCGGCGAGGAAGCCGGCGCCGTGCTCGACCCGGGCAGCGAGGAGCCCCGCTGCTGGTGGGCGCCGTTCGAAACCATTGCGGAGAACGACTACAACCTCACCGCCTCGCGCTACAAGCCACGGGTTGCCGAGCCGGTTCCGGACGAGGATCCCGCGGAGCTGATCCGCGAGGTGCTGGCGATCGAGCGTGAAATAACTGCGGGGCTGGAGAAACTGCTCGAAGAGGTGGAGCAGTGACCGGAATCACCGACACCCTCATCGACCAGATGGTCCAGGCCATCGTCGGCGAGGTCGATCCCGAGCAGGTGATCCTCTTCGGTTCCCGCGCCCGCGGCGACGAGCGAGAGGAATCGGACGTCGATCTGGTGGTCTTGGAAGCCGAGCCGTTCGGCCGGGAGCGGAGCCGGCACAAAGAGATGGTCAGACTCTACAAGGTCCTGGCGGACTTTCCGGTTTCTGCCGACGTCCTGGTCTATACCCACGACGAGGTCGATTACTGGCGCGACTCTCTCAACCACGTTCTGGCCCGGGCGCTACGGGAAGGCAAGGTGCTCTATGAGCGACCCTAAGTGCGCCCGGATGCTGCTCGATGCGGCCGAACGCGATGTCCTCACGCTCCGGAACATGACTGCCGGGGTGCCGGATGAATCGTATGGGTTTCACGTGCAGCAGGCCGCGGAGAAATCCTTCAAGGCCTGGCTCGCATTGCTCGGCGAGACCTACCCGCTTACCCACAATCTCGAGGCGTTGGTGAATCAGCTCGCCGCGCGGGCTGTCGACATGAAGGCTTTCCGAAAGCTGGCCATGTACACTCCGTATGCCGTCGAGTTCCGGTATGGTGGTGTCGATTCGAGTACCGATCCGATCGATCGCAAAGCGGCGCTCGGGCTCGTCGAGGCTTTGCTTGAACAGGTTCGGGGAAAGTTGGAAGAGATGGAGGGCGAATGATGGGGTGGAACACCGCAACCATCGCTGATGTGTGTGAACCCACCGAGCAAATCGATCCGCGCCGAGAAATTCCTGGCGAGTTCCAGTACGTCGACATCTCCGGAATTGACCGCACTCACAAGGTAATCGTCGAACACCAAACCATGCCAGGTGCCCAGGCTCCGAGCCGTGCACGGAAAGTCATTCGGAAAGACGACATACTGGTGTCGACAGTACGTCCGAACCTCAACGCCGTCGCCATGGTTCCGGCCCACCTCAATGGCCATATCGCTTCAACCGGCTTTTGTGTTCTGCGATCAAATAATGCCGTTGTAGAACCTCGCTTCTTGTTTTATCTCACGATCACACGTGATTTTGTCGCTGTGTTGTCAGAACGCGTCAGAGGCGCGAATTACCCGGCCGTTTCCGACAACGACATCAAGGAAATAGAAATCCCTCTTCCACCGCTTTCCGAACAACGGCGCATCGTTGAAATCCTCGACGGGTGTCTTAGCTGATTGTTACGGTTTCGGTGGTTGTTTTCAGGTTTTCTCGGTACTGCTGAAAGACCCGGTCAAGCGTTCCATTGTACAAGGCGCAGCGCAGGGCCAGAATGGCGTTGCTGTTTTCCTTATACCACCAAGCGCCCGACCGTTTCAGACGAACATGGCCGATGAAGCGATGCGCCGATTCGATCGCCCCCGACCCGATCGGGTATCCCCCCTTGCGATGGCTGCCGAAATCGACTTGGTGCAGTCGCTTTTGCAGGTAGGTCAAGGCCGTGCCGATGGCCTCTCCGGCCTCTTCCGAGAGCGGCTGCATGCGCTGCAGCCCCCAGACCACGCCGGTGCCCTCGCCGCAGAACAGGCAAAGCCAAGGTCGCTTCCAGCCAATGGGCAGCACGCGCCGCATCGGCGCCGTATTGGGCCTCGGCCACCGCGTGCAGGTAGCGGCTGCAATGGGAGTAGTCGAGGATCTGACGGGCGCCGGGGAACAGCTCTTCCACCCCCTTCCAGATCCACGGAGCGCCATCTCCGATGGCACACAAGCGCACCTGATCCTCCGGGATCAGCCCCGCCTCCTTGACCTGGCGCAAGGCCGCGCCGAAGGCCTGTTCGTTGCCCATCTGGTGCCAGGAGATCAGCTGCTCGATGCGCTCATCGTCTATCAGGTAGAAGCGAAAGCCCTTGGCTTCGTGGTATTCCCCCTGCCAACGCCTTCGCCGAGACCGGCTCTTCTTGCGTCCGGGACGGGTGCCTTTGGCGGTCTGGGGACGACGGGGCACGTCGGCCTTAGTCGATGGCCAACACCACGATGGGCCGCCACTTGCGACCGGCGGCGGCGTGCGCAATGCGATCCTGGATGTCGGCCGCGTCCGGACACACCTGCAGCACGTCCAACGACCCGGTCTGTTGCAGCACCTCGTGAATCACACAATCGCTCATCGACGCGTCGGTGAGCTCGTCCAACAGTTCGGCGGCGCGCCGGTGGGGCATCTCCAGCCCCAGCTTGACCCCGGCCTGCTGCACGTCCCACTGCTTGCGCTGCGCCGACAGACCGAGAGCTTCGTCCAGCGGATAGAACCCGTACTGACAGCCAACGCAGTAGAAATAGGGACGCTCCAAGGTCACCGGCCCGAGCAGCGTCTCCTGCGTGCGCGAGCGAGACGGGCGCGCTCGCAGCAGGCCTTTGCACTTGGGGCAGGCCGCCTCTTCCTGGGCCAGGAAATGGCCGTGGCGGCGTTCGACGAAGGCTTCCACCAAGGCCGCGGGGAGCCCGGAGCGCTCTTGAGACATCGCCGCGGTGATCTCCATCAACGTCGGCGCACAAGATCCGCGCGCGCTCATTTGCGCCTCCACCCGATCCAGCCATTGGTCCAAGGCTTCATGCGCCCGGCTTCGAAAGCGGTCCTGACTCTGCCGCTCCTGAAAAACTTCCAGAGAGAGAATCGCACTCATCGCTCCCCTTCTTTCTGAAATCAGGGGAGCGCGCCGCAGGGGATGCGGCAAAAGAAAGCAACTTACTGTAAAATATACACATACGCCACCTGAATTGCGCTATGACAATTACTTAAGACGCCCGTAACGGGTGGATTGCAGTTGGTGCCCCATGGCTTGGCTTACGAGGCTCTGGCCGACGACTACGCGAGGATGCTCAGCGATGGGATGTTATTCGACGACGAAGAGCAGTTCGCCGACTTGATAGAAAGGGTTGCCGAAATTGAGGGGAGGGCGAATCGAAGGTGAAAGTTTCATGAGTCAACCAATTCGCGTTGCAATTCTCGGGCTCGGACAACGCGGACTTCAGCACTTGAACGCCCTGTGGCAACTTCAGGGCGAAGGGCTTGTCCAGATTGCAGCGTTGATCGACGCCTTTGAGGACAATCTCGCAGAGGCGAAAATCCAGAGATATGTCAATAAATTCGGCTCGTCAGTAGAATTCGTGGGTGAATTGTGGCTCGGGTAAATCGCCGAGCTGATGGAATGAAGCGATTTGGAGTGCCTTGAAGGTGCGGCATCCGAATGCTTTTCTCCCTGTCAGATTCCATTTCAGGTTCAAGCCCTCGACCATGCCGTTGTTGAACTGCTTCCTGGCCCTGAACCAATTGAGGATGAGCTCTTGGTGACGCCGCAGCATTCCGGCGATGTCTTTCATCGGTTCGATGTTGCTTCTCATCGTACGGAAACACCCGCGCTGGAGGAACTTCTCAGCCCACGCGGAGTAGGTGTAGTCCCAGAAGCGCTGGAAGTCCTCCTTGAGCAGGTAGGCTCTGACCGTCCGCAGGTTCATCTTCAATAGCTCCGACAGCTTCAAGCCTTGGGGGGGAGTCGCTGAGGTTCTCCTTGCGCTTCAGGAAGCACCAGCGGCTCTTGCTCAGGACCGGATCCTGGCCCTGTTCTTTGAGTCTGCGGGCCTCTTCGGCACGGACTTTGTCGAGGGCCTTGCTGAAGTGCTGCATGAGGTGAAAACGGTCGAGAATAGGTACCGCGGTGGGGAGCCGCTTGCTGATAACGTCGAGGTAGGCTTTCCAGATATCAGAGCAGATGACGGTAATCTGGTCGAGGAAACGGGTCGGCTCCTGCTCGCCGCCGGCTTCCTGCTTGCGCCGGTGCTCCTGCTCCCGTTCGGTAAAGCCGTCGTTCAAGGCCTTCTTCGTCCGCTTCTCGCCCATCCACAACAGGCGGCGGCGGTGGGGGTCGATCTGGTACAGCAACGTCAGATAATGAGGCCCCTTACGATACTGGATTTCATCCACGCCGAGGGCCGTGACCTGGTCGAGGCAGCGATGAGCGAGCCCATAGTCCACGACGTACTGGACGGAGTGGTAGACCTTGTCCCAACGGGTCCGGAAGGAACGCGCCACCTCGATCCACGACAGTTTTTTGGCCCCCTGGGCCAGGAAGCAGCGGTAGAGGTCGGTCAGGTGGTGCTTGCCCGTGCTCCAGGGGACCTTCTCGACGACCACCCGGCCGCAGGCTTTGCAGGCAACCCGGCGCATGCGATACACCAGAAAGACCGGAAACCCCCAGAGGGGAACAAACTCGAACAGCCGGGCCTCGGGGGCCGTGTCATAGGTGGGGGCCAAGTGACCGCAGCCGCTGCACGCGCCCCGGGAGTTTTTCCGTGGCCTGATCCTCACCATTATCCTTCCGTGCCGGTCAAAATGACTGCCCTCAAACACAAACCGCTTGAAGGTCGTGCACCGGTTTAGTACCGTGATCAGGCGCATCATTCCCTCCACAGGTAGTTGGGTTCCGTCTTGGTGGACTGTCCCAACATACCGGGGGATGATGCGCCTGGGCTACCTGGCCTCCTCTATTCCCATCGCCGCAGCCTCCCCTCCTCACCCACAGATTCTCCAGAGGAGCCAAAAAATAAGGCGGTTGGGATTTACGTTTGACCGACACGCACGAGGCAGCCACGAGATTTGGTGGAACCCTGTTACTCGACATCGAACGACTTTTCCCAATCACTCTGGGGATTTGCCGGAGGGCACCTTATCTGCCATTCTGAAGCAAGCGCGATAACGGCAGAAGACTTTCTTCGAGCGTAGATATCCCCTGATCGATCTTGAAATGACAGGCTCCTTCGTCTAACACCGTGTCCCCGGCTTCGGGCTTTGCCCTTAGCCAAACCAATTCGCAGTTCGAGGGTGCCGAGAACGTTATACGAAACCGTAAAGAGTTTTTTGAGAGGAAGGGCTGGAGTCGGTGATTGAATCTGGCCATGAAATCTATTCGAGATTGGCATACCCAATGCTCGTGATTGGCCTGGTCGGCGCAACCGGGGCCTTCGTTGGAGTCGTAGCAGGCAAAAAGGTTCTCGTGGTATGTGGCCAAATGATGGTCGGCGCCCATCTTCTCATGTATCTCGTCTTAATCAATTCATGGCCGTTGGGGATTGCGGGACTAGCCATCGTGGCAGGTGGATGCGTCTACGGAGATCTCGCGAAGAAAGGAAGGTCATTCCTATGGTGGTTCTTCTTAAGTGTCCCCATTGGCGTCTTCTATGTATTGACGATGGGCCTATGGGCGCTCTATGTCCTAAAGCGCGGCCCATAGAAGTATGACGGCTTCGAATAACAGCACGGTTTGCACTACTTCGCTGCGCTCCTTGGCCTGCGGCAACCGCTTCGCGGCTCGCAAACCGGCGAAACGTTATGCGTCATTCCTGAATCCGTTAAGTCGAGAGTCGGATTTTTGGTTGCTTTCCGAGGGGAATCCAGAGTATAGTAGAGGAGGATTTGGACTCACCTTGGAGGTGAAGGATTGAGACCGGTTTCGTTTCACATTACGCAGGGCGAAAAGATGTTTCAGCCCAAAAACCCGATCCTGCAGGTTTGTTGTTAGCTGTAAGCAAACTGGGGTATTCCGCGGCTGAGACGGCTTACGTCGGAGATAGTCCTGTGGATGCCAAAGCGGCTCTATCCGCGAACATTCCCTTTATTGCTGTCCTTTCTGGTGTCACTTCAGCGAAAACGTTCGAGGAGTACGAGGTACTGTTCACTCTTGAAGACCTGTCCGAGCTCTCTGGTTTGCTTGCTAAAGCACGGTTTCGGTAAGATTCTTATCTGGCGCGGCTGCGAACAACATCGACTTCAGAAGGCAACGGACAGGTTCAAAGCCAAATTTCGTCCTCAATCCATGGCCTGCCTTCCACGTAGGGACCTCCAGATTGGCACGTAGGGACCTCCACGGAATGTGCCGCTGCAGGTGCATCAGGCCGCTTTGGCCCGGAGCCTGCGCGCCCATAGCAAGCAGGGCGGCGCGATTGCACGATTGAACGGAACGGTCCACTATCGTATGCTCGAAAAGCCCGCCACACCATCCGCAGTCAACCGGCGAAAATCGACGACGTGAGCAAATCCGCCTTCAGTCTGAAGGGACTCGGTATCGGCACGCTCCTGTGCCTGGCGATCGGGGTCGTCGCCCCGTACGTCACCGTCTTCCAGTACCACTGGATCGGCTTCAACCCCTCCTCGCCCGGGGCCTTGCTCTTTTTCGCCTGCGTCGTCTTCGCCAACATCGTCGTGGCCTTTCTTGGCCGCCGGCTGGCGCTGTCGAAGGCCGACCTCGTCCTCATCTACTGCATGCTGCTGATGGCGGTGACGGTGCCGACCTGGGGGCTGATGTTCTTCCTGATCGGGACCATCGTCTACCCGTTCTACTACGCCACCCCCGAGAACCGCTTCGAAGAGCTGTTCTTCGACTACATCCCGCAGTGGATGGTGCCGCAGGACCTCGAGGCCATCAAGGGATACTACGAGGGTCTGCCCAAAGGGACGCCGATTCCGTGGGAAGTGTGGATCGAGCCGATGGCCTGGTGGCTCGGGCTGGTGGTTGCGATGGGGTTCATGCTGATCTGCCTGAGCGGCATCCTGCACCGCCAGTGGTCGACCCACGAACGCCTCGCCTACCCGATGATGCAGCTGCCGCAGGGGATGCTCGCCGGCGAAGAGGGCGCCATGTCGAAGGTGGCGCCGCTGTTCAGGAACCCGATCATGTGGGTCGGGTTCTCCCTGCCCTTCCTCTACCTGAGCATGAAGGGGCTCAACTTCCACTTCCCCTTCCTGCCCGACCCGAACCTCAGCGCCAGCTTCCCGATGTTCCGGGGCACCGTGCACCTGCCGATGTCGGTCATTTTCGCCTACATCGGCTTCTTCTACCTCGCCAGTCTCGACCTCACCTTCAGCGTCTGGTTCTTCTACGTCTTCTGCAAGATCCAGGAGGGGATCTTCAACGTCCTCGGCATCGCCAGCACCGAGCGCCTGAGCGCCTACGAGTCGTACCCTCCCGCCGCCGACCTGACGCACCAGCAGACCGGGGCGGTGGTCGTCTTCATCCTCTTCGGCCTGTGGAGCGCCCGCGCCCACCTCCGGGACGTGGCGCGCTCCGCCTGGAGCCCGCGCAAGGGGATCGACGACAGCGAGGAGCTGCTGCGCTACCGCACCGCCGCCGTCGGCTTTCTCGCCAGCTTCACCGCGGTCGGCATCTGGCTGTGGCGCTCCGGGGTGCCGGCCGTGTACGTCCCCGTCCTGCTCATCGTCAGCGTCATCTTCTTCGCCCTGGTGGCGCGCGTCGTCGCCACCGCGGGGGTTCCCACGGCGCGCAGCCCGATCGTGCCGGCCTACTTCATCATCTCCGGGTTCGGCACCTCGATTCTGGGAACCAAGGGCCTCGTGGCGCTGACCTACACCTTCATCTGGCAGGGGGAGTCGCGCACCTCGCCGATGGTCGCCGCCTCCAACGGCCTCAAGCTCGCCGAGTCGGTGAAGGGCTCGAAAACGCGCCTCTTCTGGGGCCTGATGATCGCCCTGGTCGCCAGCCTGTTGGCGTCCCTCTACACGACCCTGGAGCTCTCCTACAGCTACGGCGCCATCAACCTCAACCTCCTGCAATGGGCCGGGGCCCACGGCTGGCCCTACATCGGCCCGACTTCGACCGCCTTGCCGGAGGCCAACATGCGCGGCTGGCTGTTCAAGGGGATCGGCGGAGCCTTCGAGTTCCTGCTGATGTGGGGACAGCACCGCTGGTACTGGTGGCCCCTGCACCCGATCGGCTTCACCATCGCCTTCGGCTGGCTGACCAGCTCCATCTGGTTTTCGGCGATGATCGCCTGGATCCTCAAGGCGATCATCCTCCACGTCGGCGGCGGCAAGCTGTTCCGGACGCTCAAGCCGTTCTTCCTCGGGCTGATCCTCGGAGAGGTGCTGACCGGCGGCGCGTGGGCGGTCGTTTACGCGCTGACGGTGGAGAACGGCAGGGTGCTGTCCCACATGTAGTCACCGCATCATTTCCGGGAAACGCGGCTGAGGCGATTGTCAGCCGATTGACCGGGAGCTATTTACGTGCCTGCCACCGCCATTCTTTCGAAGGAGACATCCGGTGTTCCCCTGTGGACGGCGGCGCGCGGCGCGGTGATCTGACTATACACAACCCGGGAACTCGAGCCCACGGATCAGGGGCCACCCGTTGACAGGTTCGGGTCCGATAAGACAACCGCGCTGTTTGAGGTGTTCGGTCTCTTCCGGTGTTCCGATGTAACGCGTGTCCGAGGAGACGTAGTGAATCGACCAACCGCGCCGCCGGTACGGCGTTGTATTCGGGCCGCTGCAATGGAGTGCCAGGCTATGGTGAAAGGTCGCATCACCCGCTTTCAGTGGAACCGCGACCTCTTGCGCGAGCACGTCCTCTGTCAGCATGTAGGGAAGATGGTCCCAGTTGACGAGGCCGAAGTTGTGGCTGCCCGGGATAAAACGCACACAGCCGTTCTCGACAGTCGCATCGTCGAGCAGAATCTGGCACGTGACCTGGAAGTTGCTCGCGAAGAATGCCCAGAAAACGGAATCCTGATGGTAGCGATTCGCTTTCGCGTAAGGCGGTTTCGCAAAGACCTGGTCGTAGTAGAGCTTGATGTCCGGCCCCATCAGGGATTCGACGATGTCGACAATTCTGGGGCTCCCGACAAACGCTTTGAAGACCGGATCGTAGTACGAAGGCAGGGTGAGATGGCTGATCGTATCCAACGGGTTCGCAACCGGCGTGCGCACTTCGGGCGCGGTTGCTTCCCCTTTTGGATAGACCTGGGTGCCGCGCCGGTCATGTCGACTCCCGTGAGGCGTGGGCGGCTCGGCGGCTTGAGCCGCATCCGGAGTGTAGTGAGAGATATTGCCTTCCGGGAAGTCGGGGACGCGACCGAGTGCGAGGTCGGCGTAGTGGTTGTGTAGGGTCTCGAGTTCGTCCGTGGTGAGAAGTTCTTTGAAGACGATATAGCCGTCCTGGAAAAATTGGGTTTTCTGTTCTTGAGTCAGTGCCATGGGTATCCCCTGTTTTAACCTGAGGTGCCACTTCGATATGAAAAAAGGAGCGGGAGATATTCATCATCATCTTCCAGAATATCTCCATGCGCGATCCCGTCGGACCACGGCGCATTGAGTGTGAAACTGAGTGTGCCTTCGTCAAGAACACGGAGCTTGCCTGCGGCCAGTGGCGGCCGAATAACGACTGGCGAACCCTTGGATCAGAGCGCCGCGTTGTCCGGACCGTAGAAGTCGTTGACGGTTGGTGCAAAGCGTCGTGTGCCCCACACGCCACGGAAGAGCGTCCGGCATTTGGGGGGCAGCTTCTCGATCAACTCGTGAGGCATGTCGAAACGATGAAACTGCGCCGTGATCGGGCAGTAGGAGTTCAGGATCGCCATTCTCGGCGTGTCGGGGTTGTGCCACAGGCCTCCGGCGTGCGTCATGGCTTCGGTGAAGATCACCAGCGATCCCTCCGGACAATCGTAGGACTTCATTATCGCCGACCCGTGCTCGAGCAGGTGGTCCGGAGTGGGGAAGTTCGCCTTGTGGGAACCAGGCGCGAACGTCGTGCCCTCATCCTCCGGCCCGACCGGATTGAGCTCCCACACGACGCGTACCATGCCGCTGTAGATGCGCTGATTCCGGCAGAGGTAGGCGAACAGCGGCCCGACGCGCGGGGCGCCGTGCGGGGGCACGCCGCGCTCCCCCGCCGGCTTGATGGTGTACCAAGTGCTCTCGAAACGGAATGGGTAGGCATCGGCCGTGGAGGACCGTTCCGCCTCGTCCCCGGCGACGACCTCTGCGAGGATGTCGACGAGTACGGGATGGTCCAGGAGCTCCGAGCTGGGACCGGTCACCAGGTGGAGGGTTGTCGGATCGGGATCGATTGAAGCGTAGTACTCGTGGTCGGGCAGCGATTCCGGATCGTTCCTGAGGGTCACGATGAACTCGCGCATCCTGCGGCACTCCTCCGCGGTCAGGACTCCCGGAACTACCAGAAAGCCGTTCAGATCGAAGAGATACTTCTGTTCGTTCGTCATCCGTGTTCTCCCCTGGTGCCTGCTGCGGATGGGAAGAATGAAGGGAGGTTTCTCCTTCCCGGACAAGGGAATCCCGCTTCGGGGAATTCCCAGGTTCGGGCCGCCGCCCCCGTCAGTGGTATCTCCCCCGCTAAAGCGCAAGTGTGCTCTTCGTCCACAAAGTTGTGAACGATCACGTAACCGCGTTCTTCCAGCTCATCGATGTGGCTGTCGGTCAATTGATTGGGCATCAGGTACCTCCTGTTATCGAGTTCCCCTGGAGAGCAGGAGATCACCGCTCGATCTGCCGCCTTTGATCCGGGTGCCTACCTCATCCGCTCGGCATCGAACCCCCGTTCATCGCCGCCCCCGAGCGCCTTGACAAAGTATCGGATAAGGGCCCTATCATTCCTGTATGCGGGACAATGGTACGGGCAAATTGAAGGAAGGAGGCGGTTTTGAAACCGGATGAAGAGAGGATCATCTCCGACGAAATGGCATTAAACTACCACCTGATGCACCCGGGGCGGAGACAGCGCACCGACGTGCATGAACGGGACAACGTCGCGTGGTTCTACACGCGCCAGGTCTGGCGACTGAAATGGCAAGGTACGATGGGTGGCGAGGACATCCACATCGGCATGTATCATCGCGAAGGGGACAGCATCGCCGAGGCGGGTCGTCGGGCAACGGCACGCCTGGCGCGCACTCTGGAGCCGCTGGGCGACTGGGCACGCGTGCTGGACATGGGCTCCGGGTATGGCGGCACGGCCCGGTATGTAGCCGGGATGTACGGGTGCCGGGTCGTAGGGCTGAACCTGAGTGAGGTGGAGAACGCCCGGGCGCGTGGACTCAACGCCGAGCAGGGGCTGTCAGACCGGGTTGAGATCGTCGACGGCAGCTTCGAGTCGGTGCCGGCGGACGACAACAGCTTCCATGCGGTGTTCTCACAGGACGCTCTGTTGCACAGCGACCGACGCGACCGGGCAGTCGGTGAAGCGGTTCGCGTGCTCAAGCCGGGTGGAGTTTTCGCCTTCACCGACATCATGCAGGCGGACGATTGCCCGCCGGGCGTCCTCGATCCGCTCCTTGCGCGGATTCACCTGACCAGCTTAGCCTCTCCCGATTACTACCGGGGAACGGCGACGGAATACCCTCTCGAGGAAACCGGTTTCACCGACCTCACGCATCATCTCGTACGCCATTATGGAGAGGTGTTGGACGAAACGGAAACACGCGAGTCCGAGCTGCGCGATCAGATCAGCGAAGACTACCTGAGTAACATGAAGCGCGGGTCTGGCGCGATGGGTCGAGGGCGGAGAAAGGGGCTACCTCGTCTGGGGAATTTTCGCGTTTCGCAAGTTGAGCCGGTCATGAGCGGTACCGCTGGTTCGCTGGCAGACCCCTCGAAGCCCGGGCTGGCTGTCGATGCTGTTCAGCGCCGGCATGGGCATAGGGTTGATGTTCTGGAGTGTGGCCGAGCCTATCTACCATTTCGGCAGCCCCCCGTGGGGGGAGCCGCGTACCGCCGAGGCCGCCCGCCTGGCCATGGGCATCACCTTCTTCCACTGGGGATTTCACGCCTGGGGACTCTACGGTCTGATGGCGCTGGCCCTGGCCTACTTCGCCTACAATCACGGCCTGCCGCTGACGGTGCGCGCCACTTTCTACCCGCTCTTGGGGCAGCGGATCCACGGTTTGGCCGGGGACGTGATCGACATACTGGCGACGCTGGCGACGATCTTCGGCCTGGCCATGTCCCTGGGACTGGGTGCGCAACAGGTCAACGCCGGGTTCGCCTACCTCTTCGACATCCCGCAAAACGTGACGGTGCAGGTGGGTCTGATCGCCGGAATCACGGCCATGGCGACGATCTCCGTGGTCCTCGGCGTCGACCGGGGAATTCGGCGCCTGAGTCAACTCAACGTCATCATAGCCTGTCTGTTGCTGCTGTTCGTAATGGCGGCCGGCCCCACCCGTTACCTGCTCGATGCCCTCGTGCAGAACTTCGGCATCTACATACAGGAGCTGCCGCGGCTGAGCTTCTGGACCGAGGCTTACCGCAACAGGCTGGCAGCACGGCTGGACCCTCTTCTACTGGGCCTGGTGGATCGCCTGGTCTCCTTTTGTCGGGATTTTTGTCGCCCGTGTGTCGCGCGGCCGCACAGTGCGCGAATTCGTCGGTGCCATCCTGCTCGTACCCACCCTGGCCACCTGTGTGTGGCTGACCGTGTTCGGGAATGCCGCACTGCACGTCGAGCTCTTCGGCGCCGGCGGCATCGCCGCGGCTGTGAAAGAAGACGTCGCGGTTGCCCTCTTTCAGCTGCTCGAACACTATCCACTGACGTCGCTCACCGTGACGCTCGCGGTGTGCATCGTCATCACCTTCTTCGTCACCTCCTCGGATTCGGCCTCCCTCGTCGTAGACATCATCACCTCAGGCGGCCCTCTGGATCCGCCGCGGATCCAGAGGGTGTTCTGGGCTTCGATGGAGGGCGTCGTCGCCGCCGTGCTGCTCATGGGTGGGGGGCTGCTGGCATTGCAGACGGCGGTGGTGACCACAGGTCTGCCCTTCGCGGTCGTGCTGCTGCTGCTCGGCTTCAGTCTGGTGCGAGGCATGAGCGCGGAGCGCAATCGGTGAGCTGAACCGCAGCCCGATATCGCCTGAGTCGGCGCCTCCGATCGCCCACTTGGCGCATCGATCCCACGGGCAGGCTGCGAAGGAATTCCTGCCGCATCTGTTCGCTACATCGCCCTCCCGACGCGGCCGATCCAGGCTCTCAGATCCATGGCCAGGCTGAGGAACGTAGGCACCAGAAACAGGGGCTCTCGACCGGCGCGCGATGGGACGGCGTGATGTGCAACGATTCGGTTCGTCCTGCGGTCATATCTCCTCCTATCTCACCCAGTGGTGCAGCAGCGGCTTGGCGGCTTCGGGCAGCGAGTCGTACACGTCCTGCGGCATAGGGAAGACGAGGTTCCTTTCGGGCTTGCCCTCGTCGTCGACCATGTCCTCGCGCTCGGGTGTGCCGGGAACAAGTACGTTGACGTTCAGCCACCACGGCGCATACCGGACCGTGAGGCCGGCACGCACCTCATTCGTCCCGTTGGTGGGCACAGCGTGCCACATCCGGCTGTCGAATATCAGTACGCTGCCCGGGTCACCGGTCGCCTGGATGCGGCTCGGATGGGCGGACAGGTTGTCTTCTCCGTAGACCGGGGTCCAGTTGTTCGGGATTCGATGGCTTCCCGGCACCAGCCACGTCCCGCCATTTTCCTGCGTGAAGGGCGAGAGCATGAAGATCACCGTCAGCAGCATAGGCGTGTCGGGGTACGGCGCCTCGATGATGGCGGCGTGTTTCTGGTTGAACGGCCAGTCGGAGTGCCATCCCTGGGGATTGCTGCCCGGATGCCTCACAACGGGCGTTGACACGGTGATCTTGACGTGCCTGCCCCACAGCGCCTCGGCGACGCCCACTATCCGCCGGTCGCTCACGTACGGCGCCAGCGACTGGTTGATGGTGAAGAAGCTGCCCGCGACGCGGCGCTTCCATTCAGGGGACGCCGATTTCGGCTTTCTCGATGGTCGCAAGTACGCTCTCTCTGAGTCCAGCCACCTCGTCACTCGGCATGATGCCGGGGACGACTGCCCATCCGTCTTCCCTGACGCGCGTAACCGTCTGTTCGATGCCCATGGCGCACCTCCAGCTTTTTCGGAGCATACCACCCACGAATCGACAAGTCATTCCGCGAAGGACCAGGCTCGGGCAAATGAAACAGTGCTGCGCCAGGGGTATACTCGGGGCGATTCAGTACGAATCGCTTGTCGTCGCACCGAATCGTTCGGGCCTGCTCCGCGCACCGTTGTAAAGGATTTGGGCGCGTTTCAGGGGTCAAAGTGAGCGCTCGCGTCGTCGTAGCGACCATTTCCGTCTCCTGGATGAGTAGCGGGTTTGGATACGATTATAGCACCGCAACCGCGGCCTCAGGCGAAGTGCCTGCCACCGGCTTCGTCGCGTCTTGTGTAACGCTGACGAGGACTGTGGGTCGGCTACGGAGTGGCTATGATCGTGTTGGTGGAGGCTATTGTGACGGACTCGGAGTAGTGGCTGACGGTAACGCCTTCCGCCACGGGAGTGCGCCGCTGGACGATGAACTCGACCCAGTCCGGCCCGTTGAAGGCGCTGTACACCAGGTAGAGCGAGTCGGCGAGGCCGCTGAACGGCTTCTCCAGGTCGGGGTAGAGCACGGGGCCGGTGTCGGTCTGGAAGAAGTCGTAGCGCTCGCTGACGTTGATGGTGAAGATCGGGTGCTCCAGCTCGACCCGGTACCCTCCCGAAGTGAATGCGGTGCGGGCCACGAGGGGGCGTGCCCGCGTCGACGGCCTCGACGACCGCCGAAGGGGTGTCCAGCACGGCGCCCTCCGCGCAGGCGAGCATGAACCGGTGGCCGTGGAATGCCTCGCGGGTGGCGATGACGTGGCGCTCCGGCTGCGGCCCCAGGCTCGGCGGGGTGAGCATGACGCCCATGTCGTTGCGCTCCCAGCTCTTCAGGATCAGCGTCTCCTCCTCCGACATGACGGGACGGACGTCGGCGTTGGGCTGCGTGAATATGCCTAGGTCGCGGTCGGCGCCGACGCGCTCCGTCTTGCAGCTCTCGCCCAGGTAGAAGTGGTAGCGGCTGCCGTCTTCATCTGTGACGGTGCACCGGCAGTCGATCCTGATGCGCGCGCGATTGTGGAGGTTCTGCCTGCGGTCGGTGACGGTCTTCGGCGGGAATGCCTCGAAGTCCATTTCGAACATGAAGTAGGACCGGTGGTAGTCTAGTACCTGCATGCGGGCGTCTCCCAACGACTGTGGCTAGGACTTGAACTGGTCGATTCCGACGGTCGCCGTCTCGGGGCCGGTCGGCATGACCATCGTCTTGGCCCTGTCCGCGCCGACGGGGCCTGCCACGTCGGGAGGCATGAGGATGAGCGTCTCCCTCGTGTGACGCTCACCTAGTGTCCTGTCGTGTAATTAACTGTACAAACAATTGAAAGTGCCGTAGGTTTCTCTTATCCCCTTTCTGAAAGGAGAGACCTATGGTTACGGGGCGTCCATTACCGCCGTTAGAGCTGAGTCCGTCGGACCGGGAACGATTGGAATCGATGGCCAAATCCCGGAGCCTTTCCCACGGGTTGGTGCGGCGAGCCGAGATTAGTCTGCTGGCCGCAGAAGGCGGGCCCAATGAAGCCGTCGCCGCCGCCGTGGGTGTGACGCGTGCTACGGTCGGCAAGTGGCGCCGGCGCTTTCTCGAAAACGGGCTCCAGGGCTTGCATATGGTTTGCAGCCCCATCGACACAAGCACTTCACGCTTTCCACCGATCCTTTCTTTGTCGACAAAGTACGGGATATCGTCGGCTTGTACCTGAATCCCCCCGAGCACGCCCTGGTGCTGTGCGTCGACGAGAAGAGCCGGATCCAGGCGTTGGAACGAAGTCAGCCCATGCTGCCCCTGGGACTGGGATACGTGGAAGGGATTACGCACGATTACAAGCGCCATGGCACCACCACCCTGTTTGCCGCCTTGGACGTAGCCACCGGGGAAGTGATGACCCAGTGCAAGCCCCGTCATCGTCACCAGGAGTTCCTTCAGTTCCTGCGCCACATCGAGGCCCACGTCCCCGCTGACCTCGATATTCATCTCGTCGTCGACAACTACGCCACGCATAAGCAGGCCAAGGTCAAGCGATGGCTGGCACGGCGTCCCCGATTTCACGTTCACTACACCCCCACCTATGCTTCGTGGCTCAATCAGGTGGAGATCTGGTTCAATATCCTTACCCGCCAGGCGGTTCGGCGCGATTCGTTCCGCAAGGTGTCGGAGCTCATCGAGCGCATCGAACGCTACACGGCAAATGGAACGCCAACGCACACCCTTTCGTGTGGACGGCTACGGCCGATTCCATCCTCGCGAAGTAACCGTTCAGTCCCCCCTGCAGTAGTTTGAGCATATAAAGAAATACCTAAGCGGGTTTTCGGGTTCGTCGGTATCTTCGGGATCGGTTGTGTGTTGCAGATTTCCCTGGATACGGCGACCCCATGAAGAGACCTCCTGAGAGTACGATTTCCGAAGGCGACCTGCGCCAGCGCATTGTCCAGCTTGAGCAGATCGTGGAACAACAGACGGCGCGCATCGGGGAGCTGGAGCGGGAATTGGCCCGCCGCAAAGGGCGCTCCCGCCGCGGTGCCCGGGCCGCCTCGTCGCAATCGGGCGCTTCCTCCTCGCCGCGCACCGACACCTCCCGACGCCGATCCTCGGGGCGCTCGCCGGGCGGACAGCCCGGGCACGAAGGACCCGGCCGCTCGTGGGTATCGGTGGAGCAGGTGGACGAACGGATCCCGGTCAAGCCCAGCCATTGCCACGGATGCGGGCACCGGTTGACGGGAGACGATCCTCATCCGCAGCGTCACCAGGAAGTCGTCCTCCCGCCGCTGCGGGCCGAGGTCATCGAGTATCAGCTGCACACCCTGCGCTGCGCTCACTGCGACCGCCTGACCGCAGCCGGTTGGCCCGAGGGCGTATCGCGGCACACCTCCGGTTGGCCCGAGGGCGTATCGCGGCACACCTTCGGTCCCAGCGTGCAGGCCTGGGTCGGCCTGCTGGCCGGGGCCTACCGGCTGAGCAAGCGCAACATCCGGGCGCTGTTGTCCGACGCCTTCGGCCTCGAGGTGTCGCTGGGTACCGTCAGCCGGCTGGAACAGGAAGTGGCCGCGGCCCTGGCGGGTGCGGTCGAGGAGGCACGCGCCTTCGTTCGCCGACAGGGCCTCGTCAACGTCGACGAGACCGGCTGGCGCCAGGGCCGCGCCAAGGCCTGGTTGTGGACCGCGGTGACCGAGGGCGTCACCGTATTCTCCATTCGCCCCAGCCGGGGACGCGACGGGGTCGATGAGATGCTGGGTGCGGATAACACGGCGGTGGTCGGCTCCGATCGCTATTCGGCCTACGGGCATCTGCCGTTGCGACGCCGGCAAGTGTGCTGGGCGCATCTGCGGCGCGCCTTCGAGGAGTTCGTGGCCCGGGGCGGAGAGGCCGAGCGCGTCGGTCACCACCTGTTGGACCGCAGCGAGCAGCTGTTTACCTGGTGGCATCAAGTCCGCGACGGCACCCTGTCCCGCGCCCGCTTCCAGGACTATATCGACGATTTGTGTCTGCGCTTTCGTTTTCATTTGTGCTATGGGCAGCGGTTCGCCGACGCCAAGACGGCGGCCACCTGCGGAAATCTCCTCGACCTCGGGCCGGCCCTGTGGACCTTCGCACGCCGGCCCGGCGTCGAGCCGACCAACAACGACGCCGAACGAGCCCTTCGCCATGGCGTGTTGTGGCGTCACACCAGCTTCGGCACTCACAGTGCCGAAGGCAGCCGTTTTGGAGAGCGCCTGCTCACGGTGCGCGATACCCTGCGCCAGCAACAGCGCAACGTCCTCGACTATCTCAGGATGGCCTGTGACGCGGCCGTGTCTCAGCAGCCGGCGCCCTCGCTGCTGCCTTCAACTCACTCCCCCATTCGCTAATACCAACCTGCGACCATTCCGCCCCCGGCCCCAATCTGCCAGGGAACTGAACGGTTACGAAATTTTTAAGGTTGACCCTGAATCCGTTAATGCTCCGGATGCTGTATTTTTATTTGTCAACACCATCGAAACCCTCCCGGCAATTGCTCTTCAGGTTGCAGGAATCGCCACACCAGGCATGCCGATCCCTGCTCAAGCATTCGATGGCGCTGGTGAGATCGCTGCCTTCATATGCACACGGCTATGTACGTCCGCCTCCAGACATCGAACCAGGGGGTGAAACACCCGAGGCTCAGCCCGAAATGGCGCCCCTTCCGGACCCAAAGTATAGGAAAAATGAGGCACCTTTTTTGGACTCTCGGTCAAGGCGGACAGCGCACCGCCAGGGTCGGCAGCTCCCGGAGGATCGTTTGCCCGTCCTTCGACCGAGCTCGCAGTACAGTTTAGCCTTTGTTATTCATTCAACCCGCGCATAAGCGGACATAGGCGCTTCCGAGACCCCTTTGCTTAGCCTCAGAGGCTTGCGTCCCTTCTATAGTCGGCTTTTTGGGTAGAGCCGTCTCCTTATCTCTACCGACCTTGTTGAAATTGTACGCGCCTTCTCGAAGACGCTTGCCTTTGCGAGCCCATCATCCCGACCGACCCGGCCTGCGCTTACGCCATCGCCGCGTCCACCGGTTTGAGCGTGGCCAGAAATCTCCACAGACGATCCCAGGCAGCCGCCGTCCCTTGGGTCAGGATGACGCCCACCCTGCGCCCATGCAAGGTGACGCGGGACGGCAGGCGCAGGTAGCGCCGTCGAAAACTGTCCAGGCTCAGGGCCGTCGTCGAGCGTCCGTATGTGCGGGGCCGCCCGCGTCGGGCCTCGGCGCGTTCGGCGGCCTGGCGGCCCAGGTGAAGCAGGTTGTAGGCCAGCAGGTTCAAGGTCAGAAGCGCCTGGTTGGCAGCGAAGGCATCCCGGGACGGGGTGCGCTGACGCGGCTCTCGACCCCGGTAGTGTTGCTTGCGACGGGTGGTAGAGGAGAGCTGAGGCTGGAGGGTGGAGCTCAACTCGCCGAGCATGCGCTCGAAAAGGCCGCGCTGACGATAAAAGGCGACCAGGTCGCGGCCGCTCATCGTCTGGGGACTCTGGTCGGTGATCAGGAAGAAGTGGCGGGCGATGGGCAGCTCTTCCGTCTCGGAAGGGACCAGGACCAACACCACCCGCCGGGGCTGCGCCCAGGACCTGGCTTGATAGCGCAGCTCGCGACAGCGAAAACCCTCTTCCCGCAGCTCTTCCGGGTGCTGCGCCAGCTCCTGCTGATAGCCTTCCACCCAGGCACGAGCCAGCTCCTCCAGGCGCGCATTCTTCTTGATGCGCGCCACGTACGAGGTGTCGGCCCGCGCTTCCAGCTCACTCAGGAAAGACCCGCTCACCGAGGCCGCGTCGAAGCGCAGGATGAGGCGCCGGGCCAGATGCGACTGAATCCAGTCCAAGCGCTTGCCGAGAGCCTCTGAGGCACCCTCATGGGCGTGCACGTTGCCCGGCCGCAGCACGGCACCGAAGAAATCGCCCGTCTGCGCCGAGCCGAGGAGCAGGGGATGGTACCCCGAGGCGTGGAAGTAGCCGTTGTATTCGACCCCCGCCTGGTGCCCGTGCGCCGGCATCGGCAGGGCATCCATGTCGACGGCCAACTCCTCGTATTTCATCCGTCCTTCCAGCAGCCGGCAACGAGACCGGGCGCTGCGCAGGACGGCTTCCTCCAACACCTCGCGGTTATAGGCAGTCGAGGCTTGCTCGAGCAGGCGCGACAGCGTCGGCTGACTGGCCAGTCCCTGCGGCCGGTCTTCGTCGCCGCTGCGCAACGGCGCCTGCCCTTTGCGATCGCTGACCGCCAGACGCAGGATCGGATCTTGGCGCAACGCGTCGGCGTCGGCGGCGTGGGTCCAGCCCTGTGCCAGCAGCACGATCTGTGTGCGCAGCAGCTCCGGCAGCGGGTGCGTGATCTGGTCTTGGGTACGGAGATCCTCGAAGTGGGCGTCGACCCAATCCAGAACCCGGCTGTGTTCGAGCAGTTGACGCAACATCAGCGCACCGGTGTCGCTGCCAAGGTGGGTGGGGCGGGCTTCGATGTGGATGGAGCGGTTGAAAGACGGCTGAATCGGCCCGGCTTGCTCGGACTCGGTGTGTGACGGTAATTCACCCATTGGGTGTCCTACTGTGTGATGGGTTCAAAGGGCGATACTGCCTTGTGTTTCCCTCTGAAATCTAAGCATGGGAGGCACCCAGTACAGCCCTCTCCACTAAAATTCCATGAATAACAAGGGACCAGATAATCGGAAAAATCGCGCTTTTGATCGGTATTCTACCGTCGCATTATACAGGCACTTGAGCCGGTCGCTTTCCCGGTCCAGCTCGGCGTTCTCTAGTTCTCGGCCTCGCGCAGCTTTTTGTCGAGGAGTTCCTGACGATCTCATGGACTGCTTCCAGATTCTACTTGCTCAGGCAAGCAGTACGCGACAGGCTCTACGGCTTCCGAAAGATGGGGAAACTGTGTACTGGACATTGGGAGAACTGTCCAATGACTGAAGGGGAGAAGGCAACGGCAATGCCGAGTGACAACCATTTGAGACCTGCGTACATGAGAACTGCCGAGGCCATCAGCGCGCTCTCAAAAATGTACAATAAGTCTGGTGGGGTAGCCCCTGACATGGCACCTGACTATGAAGGGATTCAGGGGTGGGTGTGGGTCCCGTCGGCATATTCCGCCATAGAGCAGGGACTGAAGCTACTCATCCAGTTCCATACAGGTAAATCCGGTTGGGGACATCGGTTGAGCAGGCTGTATGAAAAGCTGAGCGAAAAACACAAGGAAACTCTGGATCGAACGTACGAGGGGTACGTTGAACTGCACAGCTACATTCCTCTTCGTACGTTGAAACCTTTTCTCGATCAACTTGACGTGGGTGCTCGGGGAGATGGAGGAAGACAGGGTGGATATACTACTTGGAGGTATTTCCTCCTTGAGGGCTTTCCCGAGGACAGTGCAAGACAACCGAAGGTGAGCATTGGCGCGATGCTGGAAGTAGCGAGAGGAATCAGATACATCCTGGAAGATGAGTTCATTAGGTTGAAGGATGAGGTAGAGTATCCGAATGTCACCAGAAGGCTCTGTCGTGCCCTGCACGAAGAGATGTTTGAAATGGCCAACACTCTTATGGAAGGCCAAGGGGGAAGAAAAGATCGTTTTCAGAGCATATACTCTGGAATCAGTCGCCTGATAACCGAGAATGTCGAGTATGCCATACGATTTCTACATCCTGGTAACTCACCTCATCCTGGAATTTCTCGTGACCAGATTCCTGGTGAGCTACGCAAGATTTGCAAGTTTATGAGGGGGTATGATCGAGAAAACTTCTTCCAGTATCTCGTGAAGGTGCAAGAGGGAAGGTTGGAGATTCCGAACTACAGATAGATAACCGGAGAAGGATGATCTGTACAGTGATGATAATCTCTGTAAGGTTCCATTTTTTCTCCTGGAGGTTACTCTAGATGGTTGAATCTGTTCATGTTTATCTTGACGAAAAGTATGCGGATCATACCGAATCCAGGAAAAACCAAGTAACTGCACTGACTGGCGTATATCTCATGGCAACTCAGATTGTGCCTTTCAGGAAAAAATACTTTTCTCTTCTCAGAGATTTATTCCCATCGCCTCGTAACCATATTCCCAGCCTTCCCGAAGTACACGCATGCGAGTTATTCCCTGACGAGCCTGATAAAACGAAGTTTAAATTCATGGAAGGGCTGGCGTCAATAATTAATGAAATGAAGATACCTATTGTCCGAATTGGATATCGGAGAAACGAAAGGGCGGAGGAGTTATTCCATAATTGTCGCAAACAGAGCTACATCAACTTTGAAAAAGAATGGTTGATTCCCATGTGCTTTATGGGACTAAAGGCTTCTGCCAGATCTGATCATCTATTCCATTACTTCATGGAAAGAGACGATTCCCCCCTACAATATTTTATTTTCCAGAGAAACACGGTGAGCAATCAATGGATGAGCGAATTTTTATCTCCTGGGGATATGTCAATTGATCATAGCAAAATTGGGGACGTATCTTTCTATGCCAAGAATTTACCTGGTGGTGTATTGCCAGATTGCTTGGGATATCTTCTTCACTTGAGGTGGAGAGAGGATAAGAAAGGCCCTCTTTCGCCATTTCAATCTCGCATGGTTGAGATCTGCAATTCCATAGAAAAGGAATTGACTGTAGATCAAATTGTTGACCTGAGAAAAATGAAGGAGGACTGAATGCAAGAGTGTACAGTGATGGTAATTCCCTGACACTCACCCCCTGCTCGGGGTAGTTGTTCAGTTCGCGCAGCGTGATTCATGCCGTTCCTGTTGGCGACCTCTGATTGAGGTCCGTTCCGCTCAAGGGGATGCCGATATCCTCGCCTTGCCGTTGAGAACAGCACCGCCAGATCGAATCCTTCCAGTGGCGATTGTGCTGGAAGTTTCGCTTGAAACCCTTGAGGAAAGAGTATTATGACTGTCTTCACGCTGCTCCAGGCCACCATCTTCGCCACGGCCATCCTTCTGTCGGGTTGGGACCTGATCAATCCGCCCGACGACAAAGATCCTTGGGACGAGGAGCCCGGATCGCCGGTGACTACGATTGGGGATTCTACGGCCACGACGGTGACCCTTGAGAAAGAAGTCGTTGGAGCGTCCACCCTATGAGGTCAAGGCGCGCGCCAAGATCGAAGTCGATGTCGATGTTCCGGTGAAGGAATGACAGAGAGGCAGTGAATCTTCTCATCGCAGGGGTTCTGTTCGTCGGCTGCAATACCGCGGCGAAGAAATACGCCCCCTACAAGCCATGAAAATGAAACAGGAAGTGCAACTGGAACAGGGGAAACCAGAAGTGATACGATTTGAATGCTTCCCCAATGAGAACAGAAGATGGCAAAAGGAAGATGGAAAATGACAGAGAGGCGACAAAGAAGTTCGTCTGAAGTAAAGCAAGAGTACCAGGATAAGCTCGGGGTAGAATTCGGGACAATATTTCATGCCTTGGTAAATAACTGGTGTTGGGGAACAATAACAATCAGAGAGCTTCGGATACTCACCAGGGCTGAGGATGCCAAACCTCTAAGAGCAATTATGGGTGGATTTCTTTTGCATGTTCAGTGGGTATTCTGGGAGAATCTAATACTGCTCGTGAGCAAGTTGACCGACCCTGTTAGTAGCGGCAAGGGAAAGGACAATCTTACCATCTTGAAGCTGCCGGAGCTTTGCGAAGATGCAGAATTGCATTGCGAAGTGAGTAGTCGCGTCAATACTGCGATTGAATCTGGAGAATTTGCGCGTGACTGGAGAAACAGAGTCATCGCTCATACTGACCTTTCCCGAGTAATAGGACCCAATCCTGAACCCTTGGCTTCTGCAAGCATTGAAAAAGTGGGGAACGCCTTGGACGAAATTCATTCAGTTTTGAACTACATCAGCATAAGGTTGCTCGACTCACAGATAGGGAACAAGGTTGTTATTGAACCGAGGGCCGGAGCATTTATAGCCCATACCAAGCAGCTCGCAAAGGCAGTGCAGTATATCGACTCAGCAATCGACCCCAGTGGCGATACGCCTATCACCGATTCCGATGTTGCGAGCGATTTCTTAGGTAAGATCGGACGTAGACCAAACGCGGAACAGATGAATAACATCTTTGAATTACGGGAAGCCGCTGGTAGGTTCAGGTAGGTTTCGATAGTCCTATGGATGTACACAGTTGATGGTAATTCCCTGATACTCGCCTCCTGCTCGGGGTAGTTGTTCAGGCCGCGCAGCTGGGTCATGCCGTTCATGTAGCGGCGCTGATAGCAGACGTTTCTCCAAAGGGATGAAGATTCCCTCGTCGGCGAAGCACCAGGTCGTATCCCTCAGCGCCACCTCGACCCGCAGTTCCTGAATCCTTTTTAGGTAACGCCGATCCGGACTGAGACCTCCAGCGACACCGGGCTTGCAGCCCCGCAATCCCCTCCCCCCAGGACCTACCCCGCAAAAGCCACACCCCGGCTCCAGCTCCTGAAGGAACCGTCTGGATGCTCATCCCCCCTTGAATCAGGCCTTCCTGCATCCACCGCCGACCTCCTTGCCTCCCCTGCCACACCCCCTCTCCCGCTTCCAGAAACTAAAGTTCGCCCTCGCCGTTACGAGCTTTATGGAAATTTCCTGCAAGCCGATTTTTTTTTTAGAAAATCCAGGTACAATAATGGTAATTCGAAGAGGAAGCCCTCAGCATCCGCTGCCGCTTCCTCAGTCCCTTCTGTCGGCGAACACCGACAGAGTCACCATCCCACTAACCGAAAGGAATCCTATGGGAGCGTGAATCACAATATTTTATGAGGGCCGCTGGTCTCAAGTTCGGTATTCCACGGCCCGAAGGTAATCGGAGTGAAGAATGGTAAAAGTTTATCCTTAATCGAATTATTCAGAATGTTTCCAGATGATGAAACAGCGGAAAAATGGTTTGAAGAACTCAGATGGGGGAAGACGGTAGACGGCCTTCCCGTCAACATACACTGCCCGCATTGGGGCTGCTACGGCATGATAACGGAATGCCCTAACCGCAAACCCCAGCCGTATTGGTGCGGCGACTGCCGAAAGCGATTCAGCGTTCGCACGAAAACGGTGATGTCTCACTCCAAGATCCCCTTGCAGATATGGGCCATCGGCATCCACCTGCACCTGTCCCGCCCGAAGGGAATCAGCGCCAGGCAGCTTGCCCGCGACCTCGGCCTTGCGTATTCGTCGGCATTGTTCATGCTGCATCGCATCCGGGAAGGGTGGGGAGAACAGGAAAGCCTCAACAGCAGCGCCGTTGAAATAGACGAAACCTTTTTCGGGGGAAAGGATAAAAACAGGCACCTCAACAAGAAGTTTGACGGCAACTGGCAGAAGGGCGTGAGTATCGGGGTCGTAGTATGCTGCCGGGAAACCGGCAGGGTAGCCACCGAGGTGACCCCCGACAGGAAGGGCAAGACCTTGCTCCCCATCGTAAGGAAAAACCTGAAAAAGAAGGGTCTATCCGGGTTTTTCAACGCCGAAACGTAAGTACGGAAAGTACCTGAGCCCTTGCTGTTCATCTGAGTACATGACAAGGCCATAGGTCGTTCCCTATGCTTGGTGTATCCCCATCAAGCACTCCCCAGGAAAGGGAAGGGAAGGCGACCTATGACCGCTATGAAGTTCGTCTCCAAGCTGTTCAAGTTCAAGGGGTTTGGCGCTGTGGGCGTGTGGTTCGAAGGACACGGGGAGGAAGCGGCCGTCGTGGTCGCGGTGAAGCCCCAAAGGAACGGGTGCCGGTGTCCCGAGTGTGGGCGCCGGGGCAAGATCGTACAGGTCATGGAGCCCCGCCGCTGGCGCGACGTCCGCATTTGCGGCCGTACCGTCTGGTTGTACCACCGCCCTCGAGAGATCCGCTGTCCGACCCACGGCCGGCACGTCGAGGAGGTGCCCTGGGCAGCGCCCTCGGCCCGGGTCAGCTACCGCTTCGAATACCTGCTGCTGACCTACTGCCAGTGGATGCCGCAGGTCACCGCCGCGCGCTTGCTGGGCCTGGCTCCTTCGACCCTGTCCGACCAGGTGCACCGGCTCATCGAGCGCCGGCGTACAGGCCATCGCATCCGCGCGCTGACGACCCTCGGCATCGACGAGATCTCCTACGCCAAGGGCCATAAATACGCCACCCTGGTCTACGACCTGGAGCGCTCCTGTGTCGTCTGGATCGGCAAGGGCAAGGCCCGCGAAACGATCGATACGTTCTTCCGGGACCATCTCAGCGCCTTCCGGAAGGCCCGTATCCGCTGGGCCTGCTGCGATATGAGCGAGACCTTCATCGGCGCCATCCGCCAGCACGGCCCCAACGCCCAGCTCGTCCTGGACCGATTCCACGTCGTCAAGGCCCTCAACGAAGCCGTCGACGAGGTGCGCAAGGAACAGTGGCGGCAAGCCTGCGGCGAGGACCGCAAGCTGCTCAAGGGCCTGCGCTGGGTGCTGCTGCATCACTCCGCCCGGCGCTCGCCAAAGGACCGGCGCACGCTCCAAACCCTGGAGAAGGCCAACCGCCGCATCTACCGCGCCTGGCGCCTGAAGGACGAGTTCGAGCACTTCTGGCGCTACAAGGCGCGCTGGGCCGCCGAACGCTTCCTCAAGAAGTGGACGACGGCGGCCCTGCGCAGCCGCCTGGAGCCCCTGCGCAGGTTCGTCAACACGGTGCGCAAGCATGCGGCCGGCATCACGGCCTTCGTCGACACGCACCTGACCAACGCCGCCGCCGAAGGGCTCAATCGAATCATCCGCATGGTCAAGAATCGAGCCAGTGGATTTAAATCTCTGGATGCCTTTGCCGACCTCATTTACCTGTGCGTCGGAGACCTCGATATCCCTGCGCAGATTCCGGCCCGATTCCGTACCGTGTGAATCACTCAATATCTCTCTCTGTACATGCTATAAAATGTCCTTTGAAAAACCCGGATATAGCCCGATTTTGGCGGGTGGGAGGGCGTGAGAACTTGCTGACGCGGAAGGAGCCCCCCCATGCCAATCGTCGCCAAGGAGAAACGCAATCAACTCATGCGCGATGGCTTCTGCATCTTTGAGAATGTGCTGGCACCGGAGATGGTAGCGAAGCTGAACGCCATGAGCGAATGGATGATCGCGCAACAGGACGAGGAGCACTTTGAGCAGCACCGCTCACAGGGCTGCCTCATTCCCTACTGGACTTGCCCGCATCCAACCTTCACCGAACTCCTCATCGATCCAGGCGCGATGGCGGTTTTCGCCGAGTTGGGATTTGATTCCCCCAAATTCTGGAGCGGCTTTGTGATCAGCAAGCCTCCGCACAGCCCACCGTTATACTGGCACCACGACGGGGTGTTGTGGGAACACCCCATCAGCTACACCAACCAGCCGCAGCAGTATTTCCTGATGTACTATCTGGTCGACACGAACATACACAACGGCTGTCTACGCTTGATCCCCGGCTCCCACCTGAAACGTCACCCGCTCCACGATATGCGACCAAGGGACGACGACACCGTAATCAACACAACCGATAGGGATCATCTCGCTTTTCAACAGGTCGAGGGTGAGGTCGATGTACCAGTTCGCGCCGGCGATGTCGTCATCGGCGATTCGCGTCTGCTGCATTCCGCCCGTGCCAATCAGAGCGGCCAACGCCGCACAGTGCTCACTATCTGGTATTGGCCGGCCTATGACGACATGCCCGGCGAAGTCAAGGCATTGATCCGCGATCACATCGCCAGCAGGTCTGAATGGGCTGACTGGGTCGAACAAACGCGACACATCACGGAACCGTATCTGCCGGTCTATGAGGGCGAGGCAGAAGCGGTCTCCTGGGGCACAATTCCCGGCAAGGATCTGCAGTAGAGCCGCTCCCAGCTACTTTGAGGGCGCACTTCTTCCTACGGCTCACCGGCGCCGGGAGCCCATCGCGGAGGAAGTCTCAGGCGGCTAACTCGAACTACAGTGACCCCTGAAGAACTGTATTACTACGATGTGACGGCGATCAGCTCTCGCCGCGCAGGAACTGGCGGATCAGTCGCTCGAAGCGGGAGCCGTAGATGCGGTCGAATGCCTCCAAGCGCCCCGGCAGCAGCAGCCCCGCCTGAAAGCGCAGGCTGGCTGCCAGCTCTCGCGCCTCGGCCTCGGACACCAGTCCCTCGCGGATGCGCCGACTCACATCGTCGGCGATCTCCCTGACGAAGTCCGCCCGGCGTTCCGGCGGCCGCCGCCGAAGGTCGGACAGGGTCACACCAAGTCCCCCCAGGAACGGGCGATGCGCCGGCCCTCTTCCACCTGCATATGGATTAACCGTAGACCGCCTGAATCATGGCATTGATGTAACCGAAGCAGTAAGCATAGGACTGATAGTAGCCCTTCGGATCGTCGTCGGTGCGCGGGACGTGGTCGGGATCAATGCCGTAACAGTAGCCTGTGTCCTTGAGGGCCTTCAATACCCGGTGGAAGTCCATATCTCCTTCATCGGGCAGAGCCTCGCGGAAGCTGTAGCGCCCCCCGAGGAGGTTGCGATAGTGAACCAGGAAGATCGTATTGCGGCTGCCAAAGTATTCTATGATGGGGTAGATTTCATCGGCCGGATCTTCGAGCCCTTCAGCGATGGAGCCGACGCAGAAGTTCCAGCCGTGATACGGACTGCGCTGTACCTCGATGAAACGCTTCATGCCCTCAAAGTCATTTAGAACTTTGTCAACGCCCTTATAACCGGGGGGTGTGGCAGGGTCTTCCTGAGAATTGCCCATCGAGGCGGGATCGGTCAGGGCGGCTATCGGTCCGTGTTCCTTGAAAATTCTGTGGAAGAAACAGAGATTTCAATATAAATTCTCGATGTGAACAACCGTGACCGGGAACGGGAGAGAGTGCTCGCACTGCTGCGAGACCATCCGGTGGCCGCCATCATCGGCGCCCGCCAGGTGGGCAAGAGCACCCTGGCGGGACTCATCGCGTCAGCCTGGGAGGGGCCCGTCGAGCGATTCGATCTCGAAGACGAGGCCGATCTGGCGCGGCTGGCCGATCCGCTGCGGGCGCTGCGGCCGCTGCCGGGTCTGGTCGTGCTCGACGAGATCCAGCGCGTCCCCCAGCTTTTCCGTGCCCTGCGCGTGCTTGCGGACCGGGAGGGCACGCCGGCCAGGTTCCTGATTCTGGGAAGCGCCTCCCCCGAGTTGCTTCACCAGTCGTCGGAAACCCTCGCGGGACGCATCGCCTATCGCGAGCTGGGCGGGTTCGCCCTCGACGAGACCGGCCGCGAGACCCCCGATCGGCTCTGGCGGCGAGGCGGATTCCCGCGCTCCTACCTGGCCCGCGGCGAGAGGCAGAGCTTCGAGTGGCGCCGGGAGTTCGTCCGCACCTTCCTCGAACGCGACCTGCCTCAGCTTGGCGTCAACGTGAGCGCGCGCACCATGCGCCGGTTCTGGACCATGCTCGCCCACTACCACGGGCAGGTGTGGAACGCGTCCGAGTTCGCCCGCTCCTTCGGCGTGGCCGATACCACGGTCCGATCCTACCTCGAGCATCTCGAGTCGGCCCTGGTGGTGAGGCAACTGCAGCCCTGGCACGAGAACATCTCCAAGCGGCAGGTCAAGGCGCCGCGGGTCTACCTGAGGGACAGCGGCCTGCTGCACGCGCTGCTGAACCTGCCCTCGCAGCGGGATCTGGAAGGCCATCCGAAGGTGGGCGCATCCTGGGAAGGCTTCGTGATCGAGCAGGTGATCCGCCTCGCGGACGCCGCTCCGGAGGACTGCTACTTCTGGGCAACCCACGCCGGGGCGGAGCTGGATCTCCTGGTCCATCAGGGCGGCCAGCGGCTCGGCTTCGAGGTGAAGCTCACGTCGGCACCTCGCTTGACCCGAAGCATGCACATCGCCTGCGAGGACCTGCGCCTGAACCGGCTCGACGTGATCCACGCGGGAACCCGGACCTTCGACATGGCCGAGGGAATCCGGGCGCTGGCGTTGGCGGACCTGGAAGGGTCGCTTCGAGGTTGAAGGATCTGCGCGCGCTGTCTCTACAGCGTCTTCACCCGCCACGCCGCCTCCGATTTCACTGCGCCAGCGGGGCATCGCCCGGTCATGTGGGTGGGCTTCACTCGCAAGGACCGCCCTTGGGACGGCGGTCGCACCTTCACGTATAAAAGCGGTGCCCAGGGTGCCGCCATGAATCGTTTCATGGCTGAGGCCACCCCGCGCCAGCGCGAACTGCTGGGCTTCCCGCCGCCGGGCGACCCGCTGTGGACGGAAGGATTTATCGCGGGGATGGCGACGCGGTATCCGGGATTCGACGCGGAACCGTATTACACGGCGAGATAAGAGCTACACGCCGTGCAGTTCCAACTCGTCTTTGTGATGGCAGGCGGCCAGATGCCACCCGCCCTCCAACGCGGGCAGCTGCTGGCTTCGCTACTGTTTTGGCAGACGGAACTATCTGTCAGCAGGCTTCTGGCGGAACCGATTGTATCTCTCATCAACAAGAAAATCCTTGAGATATATACGCTCGCCCTCGAGCTGATCGGAGGCATTCGCGCCTAGTACCGCAGCAAGGCTGTTCATGCTGCTCGTGAAGGTACTTCGAAGTTGGGCCGAGTTGCCTGCCTCAATCGCGCCGAGAAAAGCGCGACTGATCTGCTCTGTCGTGTCTACGGGAGGGGCTGTCGGAAGTGGATGGCGCACTGCTTCCTGCGGCGGTGTTTGCGTCGGCGGATACGGTCCATCGTAGTAATAAGCAACTGGGTCATCTCCCTCAAACTTCAGATGCCCGTGCGTCCAGAGTATACTCTCATAGCCGTCGCTATAGTAAGTCTGGCGCAGACGGGAAAGGATGAGATTGGCGATGCAGCCGCACTCAAAGTCGTACCTTACGCTATAGGCATACGGATTATCCCCTCCATCAACGATGTCCGACGCATCACGGTGGACATAATTCGCCTCAACCCATGAGATGTCACCGAACCAATACCGCATCAGGTCTGTTTGGTGAATCCCGCCTTCCACAACGGATGCCCCGGACCACTCGTAGTTTGCCGTCCAGACACGATTGGCGGGTCCGCCAAACGATTCGGTTTTGGTATGCTTGATTGAATGGCCTTCAAGCGCACCATTTCCTATAGTGGTGCTCATCACCGGCTTTTTATCCGCGAGGAATTCCTTGACAGCTTCATAACGTGAGTCGTAGCGCTGTTGGAATCCCGCCGTGGAGATGACGCCGTTTTCCTGTATTGCGCGTTCCATATCAATGGCTTCGTTCAGGTACAGGCTCATCGGCTTCTCGGCAAAAATGTGTACCCCCGCATTCGCCGCTTGGATAATTTCGCCGTTGTGGACTCCGGGAGGGAGCGCAAAATAGATTGCATCCAACGACCGTTGCGCGAGGGTCTTCCCAAAATCTGTCGAGGTATGGATCCCCTTGATGTGAAATCCAGGCTCCTCTGGAGAATCTGTGGGTGAGGAGGGGAGGCTGCGGCGATGGGAATAGAGGAGGCCAGGTAGCCCAGGCGCATCATCCCCCGGTATGTTGGGACAGTAGAGGTGGCCCCCGGAATTCGGACAGTTACGTTAGGTGGATCCAACCCCTCTACGGAAGGACTGGAGACATGGGAAAACGACGTAGCTTCTCCGCCCAATTCAAGGCCAAAGTCGCCTTGGAGGCCCTGGTCGGCGACCAGACGATGGCCGAGCTCGCTGCCAAGCATCATCTGCACCCCAACGTGATTGCGCAGTGGAAACGGCAGGCCCGGGAGAGCCTGCCCGAGGCGTTCGCCCGCAAGACCTCTTCCCGCGCCGCCGACCATGAGGCGGAGGTCAAGGCGCTGCACGCCAAGATCGGCCAGCTGACCGTCGAGAACGATTTTTTGTCTCGCGCCTTCGGCCGTTGAGCCGCGACCGAAGGGAAGCGATGATCGATGCGGATCATCCCCGGCTCCCTATCGTGCGCCAGTGCACCTTGGTTGCCCTCTCGCGATCCACCTAGTACTACGCGGGTCGAGGGGAAAGTTCCTTCAACCGGCAGTTGATGCGCACCATCGACGAACAGTTTCTGGCCACGCCCTGGTATGGGTCCCGGCAGATGGCCCGTCAGCTGCGGCGCCAAGGCCATGGGGTCGGGCGCAAGCGCGTGCGTCGATTGATGCGACAGATGGGACTGACGGCCATCTACCGCAAGCCGCAGACGTCGTCGCCGGATGGGTCCCATCGGATCTATCCGTATCGTCTCGGCCATCTCAGGATCGAGCGGCCGAACCAGGTGTGGTGCGCGGACGTGACCTATATCCCGATGCAGCGTGGTTTTCTTTATCTGGTGGCGATCATGGACTGGGCGACGCGCACGGTGCTTTCGTGGCGGCTGTCGAATACCCAGGACAGTGCGTTCTGCCGGGAGGCCTTGCGGGAGGCGCTGGCCCGCTACGGCAGACCGGAGATCTTCAACACCGACCAGGGCAGCCAGTTTACGAGTCGGGAGTTCACCGAGGTCCTCGAGCAAGCCGGGGTAGCGATCTCGATGGACGGCAAGGGGCGATGGATGGACAACGTCTTCATCGAGCGTCTCTGGCGCTCCCTAAAATACGAGTGTGTCTATCTGCACGACTTTCAGGATGGACGGGCAGGCGCGTCAGATGATCGCGGCTTGGCTTCGCTAGTACAACGAAGAGCGGCCTCATTCCAGCCTGGCCGGCGACCGGACGCCTATGGAAGAATACACCCGGCGCAGGGCGGCATGAACAGGGAAGGGGGGACGGTGTGGACAATTTGCCAAGGACGGGTGGACGATCCTGCACCCAGCAAAACGGCGATCTTGCAGAGTCGGAAAGGAGGTCTCAGGGGACTCCAGAACAAGAAGGACAGGGCAGCAAATTAACCACAATGAATCCACCTAATCCTGCTGTCCGGCTGTCCAAAGAATGGGGTCCACCTCTAGTCCACCAAGACGGAACCCAACTACCTGTGGAGGGAATGATGCGCCTGATCACGGTACTAAACCGGTGCACGACCTTCAAGCGGTTTGTGTTTGAGGGCAGTCATTTTGACCGGCACGGAAGGATAATGGTGAGGATCAGGCCACGGAAAAACTCCCGGGGCGCGTGCAGCGGCTGCGGTCACTTGGCCCCCACCTATGACACGGCCCCCGAGGCCCGGCTGTTCGAGTTTGTTCCCCTCTGGGGGTTTCCGGTCTTTCTGGTGTATCGCATGCGCCGGGTTGCCTGCAAAGCCTGCGGCCGGGTGGTCGTCGAGAAGGTCCCCTGGAGCACGGGCAAGCACCACCTGACCGACCTCTACCGCTGCTTCCTGGCCCAGGGGGCCAAAAAACTGTCGTGGATCGAGGTGGCGCGTTCCTTCCGGACCCGTTGGGACAAGGTCTACCACTCCGTCCAGTACGTCGTGGACTATGGGCTCGCTCATCGCTGCCTCGACCAGGTCACGGCCCTCGGCGTGGATGAAATCCAGTATCGTAAGGGGCCTCATTATCTGACGTTGCTGTACCAGATCGACCCCCACCGCCGCCGCCTGTTGTGGATGGGCGAGAAGCGGACGAAGAAGGCCTTGAACGACGGCTTTACCGAACGGGAGCAGGAGCACCGGCGCAAGCAGGAAGCCGGCGGCGAGCAGGAGCCGACCCGTTTCCTCGACCAGATTACCGTCATCTGCTCTGATATCTGGAAAGCCTACCTCGACGTTATCAGCAAGCGGCTCCCCACCGCGGTACCTATTCTCGACCGTTTTCACCTCATGCAGCACTTCAGCAAGGCCCTCGACAAAGTCCGTGCCGAAGAGGCCCGCAGACTCAAAGAACAGGGCCAGGATCCGGTCCTGAGCAAGAGCCGCTGGTGCTTCCTGAAGCGCAAGGAGAACCTCAGCGACTCCCCCCCAAGGCTTGAAGCTGTCGGAGCTATTGAAGATGAACCTGCGGACGGTCAGAGCCTACCTGCTCAAGGAGGACTTCCAGCGCTTCTGGGACTACACCTACTCCGCGTGGGCTGAGAAGTTCCTCCAGCGCGGGTGTTTCCGTACGATGAGAAGCAACATCGAACCGATGAAAGACATCGCCGGAATGCTGCGGCGTCACCAAGAGCTCATCCTCAATTGGTTCAGGGCCAGGAAGCAGTTCAACAACGGCATGGTCGAGGGCTTGAACCTGAAATGGAATCTGACAGGGAGAAAAGCATTCGGATGCCGCACCTTCAAGGCACTCCAAATCGCTTCATTCCATCAGCTCGGCGATTTACCCGAGCCACAATTCACCCACGAATTCTACTGACGAGCCAGAACTCTTTTCGTGCCCTGTGGGTGGCGGGCGTGCTTGCCGCGGCCTACGGCTATCGGGAGTGGCGTGCCGACCCGTACCTGATCGGCACGGTGGTATCGACGGTGCGGTCGGTGGGCGCTCGCGAGGGAGGTGCCATCCAGGAGGTGAGTACCGCCGTGGGGGAAAGCGTCGTTTCCGGACAGGTCCTGGCTCGCCTGGACGCCTCGGATCTGTTGGCGGAAAAACGACTACGTGAAGAAGAGCTGGCCGCCCTGGAGTCGATAGTAACTGCAGACCGGCGTCGATACAGCGTCGAGTACGACCTTTTGCGACTGCGCGTGTCCGAGCAGTACGCCGCCGTCAAGGCGGAGGAGGCCGAGCTCGAGGCCCTCGGCCGGGAAATCGACGCCCTTGCGGCAGCGGAGAAAGCCGGCCTGGGACAGGATCGCGATCTGACCCGCATGACCATCCGCCGCGATGCCCTGGAGCAGTCGGTAGCCGAACAGTCGGCCCTCATTCGGCCCGATGTGCTCAACCTTGGCGCCGGCGGTTCGAGTGCCTATGGCGACAGCATCATGATTTCGCTTCTCGGGGACCGGGTGCAGCGCCTGCACGAGGTCCGGCAGTCACTCGCCCTGATCGATCAGCGCATCGAGTACCGGACGGTCAGGTCGCCGTGTGCGGGATCGGTCTCCGAGATCCTGGCCTTGCAAGGAAGTACGGTCGATGCCTTCGTGCCCATTGTTTCCGTGGAGAGCGCCCACGCCTCCGCGGTTGAAGTGTATGTCCCGGAGACGAAGGACCTGCAGGTCGATGTCGGGCAGAAGGTGGAAGTGATGTCGAGGCGGTCGAGCGAGTTCGACGCCAGAGGGAGGATCGACTTCGTGCATCCGGGGTACTCACCTATGCCTGAGAGACTGTGGCTGCGCGGGCAGATGTTGTGGGCGAGAAAAGCCCGTGTCCTCCTCGAGCCGGGCCACCTCCTGCTGCCCGGCGAGTCCGTACGCGTACGCCTTGCCGATCGCCCGTCCGCACCGTGGGGCGCCCTTGCGGAAGAGAGCGGCCCGGAAATCGGGAGACCGGGGCGATGAGAGCAGGCGGCCGGTTTCTCGTGGTGCTGGCCCCTTTCGTTGCGATCCCCGCTTCGACGGCAGCCTCCGCCGATCTCCCGGGCGAAGCCCCGGGCGGTCACAACGCCGCCCACAAGGACGGGGTGACCCTGACGATTGAAGCAACGGTGGCGGTGGGTTTGGACAACAACCCGCGGCTCCGTGCGCTCGAAACAGAGACCGAGGTTCGCACCCACCGGATTCGCTCGCTCGACTGGATCGACAATCCGGAAGTGCGCGTCCGCAACCTGGCCTCCCGGGCCGGTACCGCCCGGTTCGACGAACTCGAGATAGGGATCCGCTGGCGTCCTCCTTCCGCCGGAGAGGCGGGAGCGCGACGGCAGCGGAAGCAGGTAGCCTTGTGGGAGCGCAAGGTCGAGGCCGTACGGGAGCGGCATTGGCTGGCTTCGCGAGTGCGCCGATCCTGCGCCGATATCGCCATGCACGCCGAACTGGCCCGCATCGCCGCCATGCGGGTTGAGAATGAGAACCTGCGGATCTCCCAGATCGAGACCATGATGGACCTCGGTCGGAGATCGATCGTCTACTTCGTCAAAGCAAAAACGGCCGTAGCCGAAGCGCGGCAGGGTCACCTTCGCAGCTTGCACGCACTGCGGGAGGAAGAGCGCAGGTTGCGACGACTCACGGGTATCTCCACGCAGATCCAGGTGCTTTCTGAGCCGCTTCCCGAAGTCGCCTTGGATGAAGAGCGACTCCTTGGCCTCGCCTACGCCAACCGCCCGGAGCTTCGGTTGGCCGAGGAGCAGCGACAACTCGCCCTCGAAAGGCGAAACCGCGAGAGCTGGCGGCGGCTGCCGCAGTTGTCTTTCCTGGAGGTTTCCCGACACTTCGAGCGTTCCGAAGGTGACTGGCATGAGCTGAGGTTCGGCCTGGAGCTCCCCCTCTTCAACCGCAATGCGGGCAACCTGGCCGGCGTTTTCCTTGCGGTGTCGGGAAGCGGGCTCGAGGTCCTTTCCGTTCGCGAGCGCATCGCCGAGGAGGTCCGCGAAACGCTCTCCGACTACACGGAGACACTGCTCGCCCGCGACCTGACCCTCCAGGAGGGCGAGGCCGTCATCCAGGCATCGTCGCTGGTGATCGCCGAGACACGGGACTACCCTACCGTGCCGGCTGACGAAATCCTCGAGCTCGAGCGCACGATCATGGATGCGCGGGTCGCAATCGCCGAGAGCCAACGCGAACTGGCGCACGCCCTCTATTTCCTGTACTACGAGCTGGGCATAGAGGATCCGGGGGTTCTGCAGAAAGAGGTGGGGCACGATGGCAGTTGAGCTGCCTGCGATCCACCGCTACGAGTTGAAGTACACCGTGACCGAGCCGCAGGCCGCGGAAATTCGCGATTTCATCAAGCCGCTGTTTTCGCTCGACGCCAACGTCCCCAGGGAGCAGGGAGCCTACACGGTCAACAGCGTGTACATGGATACTCCCGGGTTGCGCTTCTACCACGACACCAGGCTGCGCGAGCTGCTGCGGTTCAAACCCAGGGTCCGCTATTACGGAACCGGCGCCGTCGAGTCTGCCACCCTCGAGGTCAAGTACCGGCACAACCGCACCGTCTGGAAGGTCCGCGACCGAATCGCTATGACGGAGTGGCCCGGGGTGCTCGAAATCGCCAGGAGCGAACGCACCTCGCCGACGTACGATGCCCTGCCGCGGTCCTTCGTCGACGTCCATCATCTGTACGGCACCGAGCCCGTGCTCCATCTCCGCTACCACCGGCAGCCCTTCGTCAGCGACGTGGACGCCTACGGACGCATTACGTTCGACCGCGCTATGCGCTACCGGCTGATGCGCGGTTCGTACGACCTGTCGAGCCATGATGAGGAGATGAGCTACTACGACGACGCGGTCACCGCTCAGTGGGCGGAGTCCCCCGTCGTCATGGAGATCAAGACCGAATCCCTGGTGCCTTTCTGGGCGCTGGACCTCATCAAGCGTTTCTCCCTTGTCCAGCGCGGATACTCGAAATACCGGTACGTGATCGACAATTGTCTCGAGGGAGCAGGCAGTGGAACCGACATCGTGGTGTGAGGCCTCCACTGGCAGCTACCTGAGGCTTCACCACGGTACGAAATACAGTTGCCGACTAACCGGCTGCTCTTGTTCCACCGCCTCCGCTGCACTGGGCACGCTATAACGGTGCGGGTGTCTGGAACCGCAACCGGATCGTGCCGGCCAAGCCATTATGCGGTTTTCCTTTCTGGAATGACCGGCAGCACCACGTGCGACGGTTGCGCCGCGTTGTGGTGGACCCTGTTGTCAGCCCCCTGCCGCCGCCGCTCCCGGCCGATGGGGTCGCCGGTGTTGGGGTTGACGTCGAAGCGGGGGAAGTTCGAGCTGGAAACGTCGAGGCGGATCCGGTGCCCGGCGGCGAACAGGTTGCTCGTCGGATACAGGGTGATCGTCAGCTCGGCGACCTCGCCCGGCGCCAGCAGCTCCCCCTTTTCGCGCCCGTTGCGGTAGCGCAGGCGGGCGATGCTGTCGGTCAGGTTGAGCGCGTACCCGTGCGGGTACCAGCGGCTCGGCGGATAGCAGTCGATCAGCTTGGCGGTGAAGTCCGTGTCCGGGGCCGACGACGAGACCCACAGCTTCACCTCGATCGGCCCGGTCACCTCCATGTCTCCGGCCAGCGGCTCGGTGGCGAAGACCAGCACGTCCGGCCGCGAGCCCAGCGGCAGACAGGGCGGGGCGCAGCCGTAAAACTCCGGCCTCTCCACCTGGTCGAACCCGCCCGGCACCATCAGCTGTTCCACCCGCGCCTGCCAGGGCGCGTTGGCGGAATCCCCCACGCCCGGGGGCAGCGGGCCCATCCCGGAAAGCGACGAGACGTTGCCGCCGATCGAGGGCACCGGGTTGGCGGGGTCGAAGCGGTAGACCGTGTCGCCGCCGTCCCTGACAGGCTCTTCCGGCGACAGGGTGCCGTCGCGGTGGAGGTAATACCTGGTGTAGCGGGTCCGCGCCAAGGGCCACTCGGCTTCGTCGCGCCAGCGGCCGCCGTGGAACAGCCGGCCGTTGCCGGTGCGATAACCGCCGCCGCCGCCCATGGCGAAGATCCGCACCGGCGGCGCCTTCGCCTCGCCGTTGCCGGCTCCCTTGAGCGCCCGGTCGAAGTAGCGCAGATGCAGGTCGCGGAAGTCGTCGAGCGCCGCATCCTCCCCGAACTCGACGTCCCCGGAAAAACTCTGCTCCAGGGTCTGCGTCCCGTGCGTCCACGGCCCCATGAGCATGCGCACCGGTCCCTGCTTGCGCGCCGCGAGGCCCTCGTAGTTCCTGCAGGTCGAGCGGGTGTAGGAATCGTACCAGCCCCCGATGAGCAGAATCGGCACGTCCGGGAAGTCGTCCCAGAACAGCGCCGGTGCATAGCTCGGGTGCCGCCAGTACTCGTCGTAGTCGGCCCTGGTCAGCAGGTCCAGCGCCCACTTCTCGTAGGGCGGGACCAGTTTGAGCTGGGTCTGCCCCTTGCGCAGCGGCATCCGCGTCAGCCAGTCGGCAAAGGTCGGGGCGCCGAGGTTCAGGGCGGCGTCGACCGCAGGGTCGGCTTTCAGGGCGCGCTGCGTGTTGGCCGCCGAATGCCAGAACGCCCACGCCAGGAACCGCAGCTCCAGCGCGCCTCCGTGCCGCACCGAAGACTCGTGCGCGTCGGCGCCGCTCATGTTGACCACCATGGCCTTGAGGTTCGCCGGCCCCAACGCCGCCATCGCCGTCTGCGTCCAGCCGGACCAGGAGGTCCCCCACGACCCCACCTTGCCGTTGCTCCACGGCTGCCGGTCGATCCACTGCAAGGCGTCGTACCCGTCCTCGGCCTCGGGCAGCAGGAAGTTGACGTCCCCCTCGGACTGGAACGTCCCCCGGCAGTCCTGGTACACCGCCACGTACCCGCGCTGCGCGAAGAAACAGCCGTACCCGCAATTGCGCTCGACGCCGCTCTTGTCGTAGGGGGTGCGGTGAAAGACCGCCGGGAGCGTGCCGGGCAGCGGCTCCCCGTCGCGGGCGGGGAAGTACAGGTCGGTCGCGAGCCGCACCCCGTCGCGCATCTCCACCATTACATCCCGTTCTGTGGTCACGTCGTACAGGCCATTCGTCATTTGTTGTTCCTTGTTTTTGTTGTTCCTTGTTATTGATGTTCGGGAACCCGGCTGCAAAATCAGCCCCCTGGCCTCGTGACCCTGGCTCGTCCGCATGGCCCGGCTGCATGAGCCGTTGGCTTGGAACCGGGCCAAACCCAGGTCGCCAACCAGCAGACCAAGGTTTTTCAGGACCCTCGCCTTGCAGTAGAATGTGGGCGGGAGGACAGCGCATGGCCATGCACGCGATCGTCGGACGATACGCCCCGGGCCGGAGCACATCCCGGACATGAGGCCGATCATCGTCAAGCGCTGGAAGGCGCTATGGGGTCCAAAGCCGAAGTGATCGGGAAACGTGGTGTTTCTGAGCAAAGGGAGTCGGGATCGAATTGAAAACCGTTGACGAGCTGCAGCATCAGGTCCGGCTCATGCAGGCCATTTTCGACAGCATCAGCGACGGGGTGATAGTCGCCGATGAGAATGGCAACCTCACTTTCAACAAAAGTGCGCAACAGATCGTCGGAGGCAGGCTGGATACGGTCCTCGAACAAGGGACCGAGGAGTACAGCATTTTCTATCCGGACACAGTCACCCCCATTCCCGCCGGGGAACTGCCCCTGGTGCGCGCCCTGCGCGGGGAGGCGACCGATGAGATGGAGATGTTCATCCGCACCGAGGCCAAGCCGGAAGGCGTCCATATAAGCGCCAGCGGCAGGCCCATCACCTCGCCGGGCAATGCGGCTGGCGGCGGGGTCATCGTCTTCCGCGACGTGACCGAGAGAGTGCGGGCGGAAGAAGCCCTGGCCCAGGCTTTCGCCCAGGGCCGCCTCGAGGTCATGGACACCATCCTGCACAACATCGGCAACGCCATAAACAGCGTTGCCATCGGTATGGGAACTCTTAAAGAAAAGCTGGTGGACAACGCGCTGATCGAACGCCTGTCCGGTCTGTCGCAGGCAGTCAGGGCGCATCCGCAGGATTGGGCCGACTATGTCCGCAACGACCCGCAAGGCCGGCAGGTGCGGCCGTTTCTCCTGGCTCTCGCCGACGATTTCGCCAGGGAGAACCAGCAATTGGTCCGCACGGTAGAACGGGTCGGCAGCCAGACGGACCACATCGTCGACATCGTCCGCGCGCAACGGGGTTTCGACAGCAAGGGGATGACCTGCAAGGACGTCAACCTGGGTCAGGCCATCTCAGGCTGCCTGAGGATCCTGCAGAACTCGTTTTCCAGCCGGGGAATCCGCACACTTGTGAACTGCGGCAACGCCCCGGAAGAGATCAGCATTCAGGAAACCCAGTTCAACCAGATGCTCGTCAACCTGCTAAAGAATGCGATGGAAGCCATCGACGAGCTGAAGCAGTCGGGCGGCCTCGAAGGACCGCCTCGCATCGAGATAAGAGCCAGCGTCCGCCAGGACTTGCTCGTCCTCGAAGTGGAGGACAACGGCATCGGCATCGACCGCAAGAACCTCCAGGCGATTTTCAGGGCAGGTTATACGACGAAGCGGGAAGGGAGCGGGCTGGGCCTGCACTCGGCGGCCAATTTCGTCACCAGCATCGGAGGAAATATCCAACCCTTGAGCCGCGGCCATGGCACAGGCGCCACCATGCGCGTCACACTGCGGCTCGATTCCGCCCGTCAGGATCGGGACACCACGCCGGCAACCCCTGCCTGACGTCTCCTGCGCGCTGTTTCTGCGAGCCTCGAAATCACCATTTCAGAGTCGTCCCTCGTGATCGGGCGACCAAAGGCAGCTACATGAAAACAAACCCTTCCTGGAACTACCGCGTGCTGGTCGTCGACGACCAGAAGGAAATCCACAACGACTTCGAAGAGATGCTGGCTTCCGCCTCCACCAGGAGGGCGACGGATGATCTGGCGTCAGCGTTTGTCCCGGAGGCCGGCAAGCTCGTGCTGCCGCAGTTCGAGCTTTCCCATGCGACCAGCGGGGAGGGAGCTTTCGACATGGTCAGGGCGGGCAGGGAATCGAACCGTCCCTTTGCGATGGCCTACGTCGACGTCAGGATGCCCCCGGGTACCGACGGCATCGAAACCGTGCGCAGGATCCGGGAATTCGAGCAGGATATCGAAATCGTCATCATGACCGCGTACTCCGACAAGACGCTGCCCGAGATCGTCGACGACATGGAGCTGGTTCACAAGCTGCTGTATATCCGCAAGCCGTTTTCGCGAGAGGAGATCCAGCAGATCACGCTGTCGCTTACCGGGAAGTGGAACATCGAGCAGGAACTGGCACAGCACCGCCGGGAACTTGAAACCAGCAATCGACAACTGGAAGCCAGCAACCAGAGGCTTCAGGCGGTGCTCGACGCGACGGGAGATGCCATCGGCATGTTCGATGCGGGTGGGCGCATCCTGGTGGCGAACCAGGGGTATGAGAAGCTCCTCGACGTCCCGGAAAGCGAGCTCAAGGGAATGGCGCCGGGCGATCTCAGGGCACGCGTCACGGCGCGCCTGCGGCCGCCCGTTCTGCCCGGATCGGAAGGGGGGCTGTTTATCGGCAGCAGCGGCGAACTGGAGGAGGAGGTCACCGCAGCCGGCGTCTCGAAACCCCGGCTGTTTTTTCGCTCGACAGCGCCCGTGAACGATAGCCGGCAAGACGCAACGGGGCATGTCGTCATATACCGCGACGTCTCCCGGGAGGTCGAGAGCGAGCAGATGAAAGCCGAGGTCCTGCGCTTGCGCGCCGAGCTGGGAACGACGTACGGCTTCGACGGCATGGTGGGGAAAAGCAAGAGGATGCAGGACCTCTACGCGCTGATGCAGCGGGCCGCCGAAAGCGACATCACGGTGCTGGTTCAAGGGGAAAGCGGCACCGGCAAGGAGCTCGTCGCCAGGCTGATTCACTACAACGGCCCGAGAAAGACAGGCCCGTTCGTCGCCGTCAACTGCGCCGCCATTCCCGAGACGCTGATCGAAAGCGAGCTGTTCGGACACGAACGCGGGGCTTTCACGGGAGCGTCGGCGCGGCGCATCGGGCAGTTCGAGCGCGCCCAGGGCGGGACCGTCCTGCTCGACGAGATCGGCGACATGCCCATCGCCCTGCAGGCCAAGCTGCTGCGTGTCCTGGAAGAGCGGGAAATCCAGCGCGTGGGGGGGACATCGGCGATTCCCGTGAACATCCGCGTCATTGCGGCTACCAACCGGGACCTGGAAAGCGCGGTAAAGGAGGGCGGGTTCCGCGCCGATCTGTACTATCGCCTCGCTGCCTTTCCTCTCACCATCCCGCCCCTGAGGGAACACCGCGAGGACATTTCCCTGCTGGCGGCGCAATTCCTCAAAGACCATGCCGAACGCGCCGGGGAAAGCATTCGCGGGATCTCCCCTGCGGCGCTGCAGAGACTGCTCGCCTACGACTGGCCGGGCAACGTGCGTGAGCTGAGGAACGCCATTGAACGCGCCGTGTTGCTCGAGACCGCGGACCGGCTTCAGGTGAACAACCTCCCGCAGCAACTCTCCGCCCTGCCTCCGTCTTCAAGCGGCCCCGGAGGTCCTGACCAACCCCCCCTGTCGATGCAGGAAGCGGAACGCCGGGCAATCGTCCGCGCCCTCGAGGTAGCCCGGAGCAACATTACCCGGGCAGCCCAGGTGCTGGACATCGATCGCACGACCCTGCACCGGAAGTTGAGGAAGTACAACCTGCTGCCGGGGAAGTGAACCGCCGGCCGCGCAGCTGCCTGGCCAAACAAGAACGGCCCTGAGGCCAGCCCGGAACCTCCCGGTTTCGATCAGGCGGTTTGTGGTAAAATGCCACAACGCGGCAAATCACCACGCATATCGGCCATTCCCGCCAAAACCACGCATAAGTAACACGATTTCAGAGGGTTAGGCCCCTCCTTGCCGCCTTCGGGCGGCTTTCAATCCGTGGTATTCTGCATCAATTCCGCTTCTTCCCGTATTCCCGTGTTGATCCTCTAACCTCTTTTGCAATAAGGAGGTTAGGCGATTTCTCCTGCGCCTGGCACGGTATGTGCCAAAGAATGGGATGCGAGAGCGATTTCCGTTCTGGCGGAACATGCAGAGAGGGAGGGCGACATGAGAAGGATGTCAGGTGTCGACCTGCGGAACCGAGGGGAAGAGGCCGGGGAAGGGACTTCACAACCGCGGGCGGAAGGCCGTTTCGGCCCAAGGGTCAGGCGATGGCTGCGGCAAGTACAACGGCAAGGCAACGGGCAAAGCGGCCCGCGAGGCGGGGTGCGCAGATCCGGCACCGTGCTTCTGGCCACCGCCACGGCGCTCGTTGGTGCCGTAGTTGCCCGCGCGCAACAGTACGACCCGCCCATTACCACGCTCGTGCAGAATACGGGTCAATCTTCTGGCAGAATCGTGCCTCTGAGCGCGCATCAGGACGGGCTGTACCAGGGATTCACAACCGGCCCGAATCAAGCTGGGTATGAACTGCACAGCATTTCGCTGTATGTGCGCAATACTCATGATAGTCGGGACATGACGATAGAGGCTGGCCTGTACCGCGGCGAGGAGTGTCTCACCAAGGTCGCTGCCCTCACTCGAGGTCACCTGAACGAGCGTGAGCACAACGAGTGGCAGGCTCCCGCGGACACCTTTCTGGAGCCGCACACGGAGTACTATATCGCTCTTGATTGTGTCGCCGGCTGCGAAGGCGGCAATGTCGCCGAATTCGGTACGACCGGCAGCAATGGGGAAGACTCCGGGGCCGCAGAGGGATGGACTGTTCTCGATCGTCTTGGCTTTCGGAGCGCCGGTTCCATCAAGTGGAAATGGTATGCAAACGAGGTTCTGAGGATACAGATCAAGGGGCGCGAAAGTCCCTACCGCGCTTACCAGACGGAGATCATATCGACACCGGTCAACGGGAACACCTACCAGTATGGCGAGAACATCGATATCGCCCTGACGTTCAACACCGCGGTGTACGTGCCACCGGACGGCTCGGTCATCGGCATTCGCGTCGGCGACGCTGCCGACGACTCCAACTACCGCGCCGCGAAATACCTGTCCGGCTCCATCTCGACCCGGCTGGTGTACCGCTACCGGGTGGATATTGTCGATGTCGACGCAAACGGCATCAGCGTCGATGGGGGAGGGCGGGAGAAGGGTTTCGGCGGACCGGTGCCGACGATCTCTGCCAGTCTCGGCCTGTTGCCGGTCGATCGCTATTACCCCGGCTTGGCTGACGACCACCACCATATGGTGGACGGATCGTCTCACGTCACGGATGTGGAAATCACCTCGATTCCCGCCCACGGGGATGGCTACGGGGTGGGTGAGGACATCGACGTCACCCTGACGTTCAGCACGGAAGTGCACATCCTGTCGTCCGGCTCCATCATCGGCATCCGGGTCGGCGCCGCCGCCGACGGCTCAAACTACCGTGCGGCAGGTTACGCATCGGGCTCGGGCACCAACCGGCTGGTGTACGGGTATCGCGTACAGAATACCGATTCGGATGCAACCGGCATCAGTGTCGACCCCGGCGGTGAGAACTCCGGCTTCGGCGGACCGCTTCCCGTGGCGGGCCCCTATCGCGGTGTATTCGTGACATCCCGGGATTTTGCCGGCCTGACTGACGACCCCGGCCACAAGGTCTATCGATCGGTGGCTGCTTCATTCGACGCGAGCGCCTTTACCATCTCCGAGGACGGGACCTCGGCTACGGTGACCGTGGAGCTGGACCCCGAGCCCGATCGCGCCGTGATCATCCCGATTGTCGTTGCCCTTGGCGACGGGGCGTCCGTCGACGACTACACCCTGTCTGCAACCGGCCTCGCCTTCGCGCGGGGGGAGACCTCGAAGAGCTTGACAGTGACCGCGACCGACGACAGTGAGGACGACGATGGCGAGAGCCTGGAACTCTCCTTCTGGACCTTGCCGTCCGGGGTGCGCGCCGGAAGTCGGGCATCCGCCACGGTGACCATTGTCGACGACGACGGGGCGGATATGGGACAGACGATTTGGATCAGCGCGGGCAGGGACGCCTGTATCGCAGGGTTGGACGATGTGGTCCTCAACCTGACGCTGGCGGAGGCGTCGGATCACGCCATTGCGGTCAACGTCAGGCTGACGCAGGAGCAGCCGTTCCTGAATCCCGCCGACCTCGCGCAGAGCGTGGAATTCCCGGCCAACGCGACCGCCGCGGAGCTGCGCATCCCTCCCTCTCGGCAAAACCGGGGCGTGACCCGGGGAGGCACCCTCACGGCTACAGTGATCGACGGCGACGGCTACCGCATCGGGACGCCGGCGGCCGCGAGCGTGCGCATGGCGGTGGCCGATCCCGCGATCATCGCACGGCTCGGCCGCGCCGTGTACCGCCTTGACGAGGGCACCGGCGCGGAGGGGAGCTTCGAGGTGATCATGGAGACGCAGCCCGGGCTTCCGGCGCCGAATCGGAGCCATGAGGTGATCCTTTCGATGGAAAGCGGAACCGCGGCTTCCGATGAGGATTACCTCCCCGTTGCGGCAACGGTGACATTCACCCCGGAGGAGTTCTCGGCCGCCGCCGACCGGTGGGTTGCGCGCAAGAACATCGAGGTGGAGCTGATCGACGACGAGTCGGACGAACCCGAAGAGGACTTCACCGTACGCTTGGCGCGGGATCCTGCGCTCAGCGACCTGGTTCAGGTGCGCAGTCCGGACGGGACGGCGTGCGACGGTCCATGCCAGTCGCGGATCGTCATTGTCGACAACGACGAAGTGGGCGTCGCCTTCCTCGACGGCGAGGGCAACCCGCTCACCGACTTCCGGCTGACGGTGCGCGAAGGAGAGCAGGCGACCTACCAGCTCAAGCTCGACGAGCGCCCGGCGGCCTGGGTCCTGATTGGACGGGAAACCGGTCCCGGCGATGTCGATCTGATCCCGGTCGGGGACCAGTCCTGGGTGTTCTCGTCGGACGAGAACGAGACCTTCTCGGACGTCCAGCACTGGCAGGCGCCCGTTTCTGTCACGGTGGAGGCGTTGCAGGACGACGATGTGCTCCACGGCGAGCGCCGCTTCCACCACTCCCTGTTCAGCGATGACGAGGGTCGAACCGAACTGCCCGACCTGGTGGTTGTCGAGATCGACGACGAGGCGGTCGGCCCGCTCCGGATCCATGGGTTCCCCGAAGTGGTTTCCCGGCCGGCGTCGGGGGACACCTACGGGCACGACGAACGCATCGAGATCCAGGTGACCTTCACCCGGCGGGTACAGGTAACGGGAAGTCCGTTTCTCGAGTTCGACCTGGGGAATCCCGGCGCGGCGCGCACAGTGAGGGCCGACATCGCCGGCGGAGACAGCACGCAGACCCTCATCTTCGGCTACACGGTCGGGAGGGACGATGGGGACGACGACGGGATCGAGATCGGCTCGGGGGCGATCCGCCTGAACGGCGGTGCGATCCGAAGCGTCGAGACCGGGGAGGAGGCAGCTCTTGAATTCGCCGCCGCAGGCCTGCAGCCGGCACACAAGGTGCGGGGCCCGGACGCGCTGGCGACGCTGTCGGTTGCCGCCGCGCGGGTGACGGAGGAGGCGGACGCCACCCTCGGGTTCGTGGTCAGCCTGAGCAGGGAGGCCTCGGAGACGGTGACGGTGGATTTCGCCACCGCGGACGGCACCGCAGCGGCGGGCCGGGACTACACTGCGGCGGTGGGCACGCTGACCTTCGCGCCGGGCGAGACGCAGAAGACGGTATCGGTCGCGGTGCTCGACGACGCCCACGACGAGGGGGAGGAGACGCTGACGCTGACCCTGAGCAACGCCTCGGGGGCGCACATCGCCGACGACACGGCGACCGGGACGATCGAGAACGACGATCCCCTGCAGCGGGCCTGGCTGGCGCGCTTCGGCCGCACCGCGGCCCAGCGCGTGCTCGACGGGGTTCAGGCGCGCCTTGAGGCGCCGCGCGAGTCGGGGATGCAGGCAAGGTTTGCTGGCCAAACTCTCGGGGCAGCAGGTGAGGAAGCGGCGTTTCCGTCCGGCGGCGCCGGTGCGGTCGCCGCGCAGGGCCGCTTCGTGACGCCCTCCGCCCGGCTCGGCGGCAGCGTGGCCGAGTCCCGGGTGAGGCCACAGTCGCCAACGCTGCGCGACCTGGTGACGGGAAGCGCGTTCACCTTGAGCCGGCAGAGGGGTGAAGGCCAGGGCACCCTCTGGGGCGGCGGGGCGTATTCCAGCTTCGGCGGCAGCGCCGACGGCCTGTCGCTCGACGGAGGAGTGACGACGGGGATGTTCGGGGCCGATTACGCCATCGGTCCCTGGGTGGTGGGGCTGCCGCTGTCGCACAGCCGCGGGGACGGCAGCTGGCATTCCTCGGACCGCGGCGACGGCAGCATGGCTTCCTCGCTGACCGGTCTCTATCCCTACGCCGGCTTCGCCATCACCGAGCGTCTGTCCCTGTGGGGAATGGCGGGCTACGGTCAGGGCGACCTGATGCTGACGCTGAAGGACGGGGAGTCGTACCGGACCGACATGGACCTGACGATGGCTGCGGCCGGGGTGCGGGGCGACCTCGTATCGGGAGGGCCGACGGGCGGTCCTTCGCTGGCAATCGAGTCGGATGCCCTGTTCGTGCGCACGACCTCGGAGGCGGCCTCGGGCCCGTCGGGCCTGCTGGCGTCGGCCGTGGCGGACGTCAGCCGCCTGCGGCTGGGCCTGGAGGGCTCCCTGGATCTGGCGCTTGCCGGGGGTGAATTACTGAGGCCGATGGTCGAGCTGGGTCTGCGCCATGACGGCGGCGACGCGGAGACCGGTTTCGGGGTGGAGATCGGCGGCGGTTCGGTGTTTGCCGATGCGGCGCGAGGCCTGACGGCGCAGTTGATGGTGCGCGGCCTGGTGGCGCACGAGGCCGCGGACTTCCGGGACTGGAGGCTGTCGGGATCGCTGCGCTTCGACCCGCGGCCGTCCTCGGAGCTGGGCCCGTCGGTGTCGCTGATGCCCTCCTGGGGTGCGCCGTCGCCGGGCGGAATGGCGGCGCTGATGGCCCGCGAAACCCTGGCGGGTCTGGCCGCGGACAGCAGGGCTGCAGCGGCCGGTCGTCTAGAGGCCGAGGCAGCCTACGGGCTGCCGGTGTTGGGCGGTCGGGCCACGGGGACCCCCTACCTGGGGCTGGGGAATAGCGCGGCCTTGCGCGAGGTGCGCCTGGGCTGTCGGCTGGAGCTGCCCAACCGGGAAGGGCTGAAGCTGGGCATCGAGGGGACGCGCCGCGAGAGCACCGGCGACAACGAGGCGCCGGACCACGGGGTCATGCTGCGCCTGGCGCTGCGGTGAAGGGTTTGGAGGCCCCCTGCAGGGTCGGGGCAATGTCCTCGGGCAGGGGGCTCTCGAACCGCAGCGCCTCCCGGTGCGCGGGTGCGTGAACCCCGGCGAGTCGGCGGGGGAGCGCCTGGCGGTCGATGCCTTCGAGCAGGCGCCCGATCGCCGGGCGGTGGCGCGGCTCGATTCCGCGCACCCCCGCATCCGGACCTTTTCCAGGTCCCGCGCCCAGCCGCCGCCACGGCGACCTTCATGCAGTCGCTGGCCCTTCCCGTCAGGATTCCCATCCGGTCCTCCCTCTGATGTAGCGGGACCTCCAGGTCCGCCTGGCTTCGGCCTCTTGCCACACCGGGGGCGGAAGGGCGCCAATTTCCGCCCGCCAGGAACATGACGCGGCTTTCAGGCAACAGCAGGAAAGGGCCGCCCGGGTGCTGGACATCGATCGCACGCCCCTGCGCAGGAAGTTTGAAGAAGTACAACCTGCTGCCGGAGAAGGGAACCGCAGGGCCGGAGGCGACCGGACCAGACCTGACCGGACCTGAGGCCAGGGCGGACCCATCGTCGGTCCCGGTGCGGGTGTGGTAAAATACCACAACGCGGCAAATCGCCACGAACACGCCCATCCTTGCCGACCACGCATAAGCCACTCGTTGTCAGAGGGTTATCTCCTCTTTCCGATTCTCCGCGGCTTTCGAACCGTTGTATTCTGCATCAATTCGGCACCATCCCGTTCTTCCCGTGCTGATCCTCTAACGTCCTTTGAAATCAGGAGGTTAGGCGATTCCTCCGGCGCCTGGCACGGTACGTGCGACAGCATGGGATGCGAGAGCGATTTCCGTTCTGGCGAAACCTACCGAGAGGGAGGGCGACATGAGCAGGATATCAGGTGTCGACCTGCAGAGACAGGGGGAGACCGATGCCGGGGGAGGAACCACGCAACCCCGACAGGCAGGCCGCTTCGGCCCCAGGACCAGGCGATGGATTCGGCAATTGCAACGGCGAGGCCGCTCGAGCCGGGCTGGCACCGTGCTTCTGGGGGCGGCCACCGTCCTTGTCGTCGCGGCGACTGCCCCGGCTCAAGAGTACGATCCGCCGATCAGAACGCTGGCGAAGAATACCGACCAATCCTCAGACCGGGCGTTAGTGCTGAATGCGTCTCAGGACGGACTGAATCAGGCATTCAGAACCGGCCCCAATCTCGGGGGGTATGAATTGACGAGCATCGTGCTGCATGTGCACGACACCCATGAGAGCCGGTACATGACGCTGGACGCAGGCATCTACCTCTGGGATGAATCCGGCTTCACCCGCGTCGCCAAGCTCACCAGAGGCCAGTTGAACGACTATGCGGCCAATGAGTGGTGGGCACCTGAGAACACCTATCTGGAGCCGGACACGGAGTACTACTTCCTGCTTGATTGCACGGCAGGTTGCGCAAATGACAACCTGGCCCAGTTCGTCTCGACCTACAGCGGTGAAGACGACCCCGGGGCCGAGGAAGGATGGGAAATCCACGATCATTGCGGCTTTCGGACCGCGGGCGATCCCGATTGGAAATGGGGCTCTCGCTTGATTCTCAAGATAGAGGTCAAGGGGCGTCCCAGTTACCACCGCGCCTACAGGACGGAGATCGTATCGACGCCCTCAGGCGGAGACACCTACCTGGTAGGTGAAAACATCGATATCGCCCTGACGTTCAACACGCCCGTGTACGTGCAGGGCGAATCGTCCATTGGCATTCAGGTCGGCGATGTGGCTGGCCAGGCAGCCTACCTGTCCGGCTCCTTCACGACTGAGTTGATCTACCGGTATCAGGTGCAATTGGACGATGGCGACGCAAACGGCATCAGCGTTGACGAGGGCGGGCCGGACACCGGATTCGTCGGGTGGGTGCCCACGCTCGTCGCCAGTTTGGGCTTGTTGCCCGCAGATCGCTATTACCCCGGCGTGGCCGACGACCCCGGCCACAAGGTGGACGGGTCGGTCAACTGCACCGTCCTGGAGGACGGGTCGGTCCACTGCGTCGCCGGAAGGGCGGCGGCGCTGTCGGTTGCGGACGCGCGGACGACGGAGGCGGCGGACGCAACGCTCGAATTCACGGTGATGCTGAACCGGACGGCCTCGGAGACGGTGACGGTGGATTACGCGACCGCGGACGGCACCGCACAGGCAGGCCAGGACTACACAGCCGCGAACGGAACGCTCACCTTCGCTGCGGGCGAGACGCGCAAGACGGTTTCAATAGCGGTTCTCGACGATGCCCACGACGAGGGGGAGGAGACCCTGACGCTGACCTTGAGCAACGCCTCGGGGGCGCGTATTGCCGACGACACGGCGACGGGGACGATCGAGAACGCGGATCCGTTGCAGCAAGCCTGGCTGGCGCGCTTCGGCCGCACTGCCGCCCAGCGTGTGCTCGACGGCGTACAGGCGCGCCTGGAGGCGCCGCGCCAGCCGGGGGTGCAGGCGACATTCGCGGGCAATGCTCTCGGAGTAGCAGGGGAGGAAGCGGCGTATGCGTCCGTCGGCGCAAGTGAAGTCGCCCCGCAGGGCGGTTTCGCGACGCCCCCGGAACGGTTCGGCGAGGCGGCCGAAGCCCGGTTGCGGCCGCAGTCCCCGGCCCTGCGCGACCTGGTGACGGGAAGCGCCTTCACCTTGAGCCGGCAGACGGGTAGCGGCCATGGCACTCTCTGGGGCCGCGGAGCGTATTCCAGTATAGGCGGGAGCGCCGACGCCCTGTCCCTCGACGGCGGGGTGACGACGGGGATGTTCGGGGCCGACTACGCCGTCGGGCCCTGGGTGGTGGGGCTGCCGCTGTCGCACAGCCGCGGGGACGGCAGCTGGCGTTCGCCCGGCCGCGGCGACGGCAACCTGGCCTCCTCGCTGACCGGCCTGTATCCCTATGTCGGCTACAAGCCAACCCAGGAGGTGTCGCTGTGGGGCACCGCCGGATACGGTCTGGGGGACCTGAGGCTGACGATGAACGACGGGGAGTCGTACCGCACCGGCATGGACCTTGCGATGGCGGCGGCCGGTGTGAGGGCCGACCTCGTATCCGGTGAACCCGCGGGCGGTCCGTCGCTGGCAATCGAGTCGGATGCGCTGTTCGTGCGCACGACCTCCGATGCGGGGTCGAGCCCGTCGGGCCTGCTTGCGCCGGCGGTTGCCGACGTGAGCCGCCTGCGTATGGGTCTGGAGGGCTCCCTGGATGTAGCGCTTGCAGGCGGGTGGCTGACGCCGACGGTGGAGCTGGGCCTGCGCCACGACGGCGGCGACGCGGAGACGGGTTTCGGGGTGGAGGTCGGGGCCGGTTCGGCGTTTGCCGACGCGGCGCGGGGCCTGACGGCGCAGGTGACGGTGCGCGGCCTGGTGGCTCACCAGGCTTCGGACTTTCGGGACTGCATGCTGTCGGGTTCGCTGCGCTTCGACCCGCGGCCATCCTCGGAGCTGGGCCCGTCGGTGTCGCTGATGCCCTCGTGGGGGACGTCGTCTTCTGGCGGCGTGGAGGCGCTTATGGACCGCGAGACGCTGGCGGGGCTGGCCGCCAACGCGGCGGGCCGTCTCGAGGCGGAGGCGGCCTGGGGGCTGGGGCTGTTGGGCGGCCGGGGCACGGGGACGCCGTACCTGGGGGTGGGGAATTACGGTGCCTTGCACGAGGTGCGCCTGGGCTGCCGGCTGGAGCTTCCGCAGCGGGAGGGGATGAAGCTGGGCATCGAGGGAACGCGCCGCGAGAGCACCGCCGGCAACGCCCCTCCGGACCACGGGGTCATGCTGCGCCTGGCGCTGCGGTGAAGCATCCGCCGGCGCAGCCGGCGCCGACTGCCTGAGACCTGATTCCTTTCGGTCTCCGGCTCTTCAAGCCTTCCGAAGGTTCCCATGCCTTCGGAAGGCTTTTCGCATTCTACCTGCTACACCTGCCTACCTGCCTGCCATGCCGGTCCCGTTCCTGCGTTCGATATTCTTGACAGAGGATTCACAGAAGGTATGCTAATCGCGTTCACCTGAGAGGGAATATGGCTGTCGATACTGCCGCCGCCGCCCGCTGGGTTGTCAGCCGGCACAAGCGGCGGCGAGAGGCTCTTCACCGTCGGTTGCAGTCCGCACAGAGGGACGCGGCCCGGATCATCTCCGCAATAGCCGCGCAGTACCGGCCCCCGCGTATTTACCAGTGGGGGTCCCTCGTCCATACCGAACGCTTCTCGGAAATCTCGGATATCGACATCGCCGTCGAGGGGATGAACTGCGACGAACAAACCCTGGCGGCCATCCGGTCCCAGGCGGATTCGATGACCGACTTCCACGTCGACCTCGTCGTCATGGAGCGCCTCGATCCGGGAAGGGCCGACCTCATCCGGCGCTTCGGCAGAGTGGCATGGAAAGATGGAGACCCGGCCTGAACGCGGCATCGACGAGCTGATCGCCGAGCTCGCGCAGGCGCGGGAACGAGTAGAGGCAATCTACTCCAAGCTCGGCCATGCCCGGGACTCGACGCTGCCCCGCATCGGCCGCACCGATGACAGCGCTCTGGTCGTCGCAGGCTACCTGGAAACCTACTATACGGCCCTCGAAACCTTCTTCGTTCGGGTCTCAGGTTACTTCGAGAACGACCTGCCGCAGGGGCGTTGGCATTCCACCCTGCTGGAAAAGATGAACCTCGAGATCGAAGGGGTACGGACGAAGGTGGTGGGGGACGGCAACCTCGTCCGCCTCCGCGAGTTGCTCCGTTTTCGCCACTTCCGCCGCTACTACGTGGAGATGGAGTACGACTGGGCTCGCATCGACTTTCTGCTGGCGACCCTGGACGATGCCCATCCGGCGGTGCTGAGCGATCTCGGGGCTTTGGATGCGTTCCTGCGCGAGGTCCGCGACCGCACCTCACCGGGATAGTTGACAGGCGCCCCTTTCCCGCATTCCCATCCAGCCTTCTCCCGATCCTACCTGCCGGCATGGCCGGGGCCCTTGTACGGCCGTCCGAACGGCAGGCCGAAAGGCTCTTCAGCCGGCCGGAACGGCACCATGTCCGCAATCTCCTGAAGCTCGCCGAGGAGATCCGCCGGCAGCGGCCCCGCTTCCACCGCGCGCACATTCTCTTCCACCTCCTCCACCGACCGCGCTCCCATCAGGACGGTGGAGACGTCGGGGCTTGCCACCATCATGCGCAGCGCAGCCTCCGGCAGCGACAGTCCGGTTTCATCCAGGAACCCGTACAGCCGCCGAAACTGTTCCTGTCGCGGCGGGCTCAGCCACGGCGCCCCGGTTTCTATTTCGGGGTAGCGCCGCGACAGGGCGCCCTGTTGAAGCGGCGAGCCGATGACGAGGCCCATGTTCCGCCGCCTGGCTTCGGGGAAGACGGCGATGGCCGCTTCCCGCCAGAGCAGGCTGTAGTTGAACGCCGTCAGGACGACGTCGTAGCTCCCGGTCGCCATGATGAGGGGAAGCTGATAGGCGGTGGTGCCGCCGAGTCCGGTGAAGCGGATGATCTTCTCCGCCTTCAGCTCTTCCAGCAGATCGCAGACCGGTCCGTGGAAACGGTCGTAGTCCGTCCACCAGTCGTACTGACCGGGGCGATCCGGTTCATGTATCAGCAGGACGTCGATACCATCGCGTTTGAGCAGCCGCAGGCTTTCATCGACCGACCGCCGCAGGAGATCCTTGTCCTGGGGATCGAACGGCTCCGGGCGGCCGCCGAGCTTGGTCGCGAGATAGTACGGCTGGGTCACACCTTCGAGCGCGATGCCCAGAACCTCTTCGCTGTCGCGGTAGGCGGGCGCCGTATCCACGTAGTTCACGCCGAGCTCGAGGGCGCGGTGTACGGCGCGGCATCCGTCACGGCCACCGGTACCCGCGCCGGAGACGTAGAGTCCCCCCATTCCCAGCACACTGACCTCGAGTCCCGTGCGGCCAAGAGTCCGTTTCTCCATTTTGCTCCCTTCCTTGCCAACCTCACAGAGGCTTGAATTGTCAGGCCATAGCGCCCTGAAATGGCTTTCCACCCTGTAGAATGAAGTGTGGATTCCAACGGCCGTGTCGCAAGAGTTGTCGGAAGGACGACAAAGAGGGTATGACGTTCCCGATCCACAACACTACGAGTGGCTCAAGATCGTTGACCCTCGCGTGATTCCATCCGAATGGTTGAATCTGGATCTGGGAGTGGGAGAATTGGCCGCACTGGCTTTGGCCTTGGAGCATCCTGAGTGCACGGTGCTGCTGGACGACAGGCACGCACGGCGTATCGCGCAGGCTTGTTAGCCAGGCGGCCAACCGCGCAGAATCGAGGGAACCTCATGTACGAGCAGTTGGAAATTCATTTTGAAGGACAGACGGAGTTCGTCGCCACCGACCGGCAGTGCAAGCCCCTGCGGCTGTTCGTCGCATGTCCGGCCGGCCTGGAAGCCGGCGCCGACGTGCGCGTTACGGTCAGCACCTTCCATACCTATTCACACCAGTGGACGCTGGCAGACCCGTTTGTCGAAGGGGGCGAGGGCGTGGTGGTGATCGGGCACGGGCTGCCGGGCGACTGGACCGATCTGACCCGGGGCGGCGACGGTCCTGCCGGCGGCGGCCTGGTGGGGCGGCCGGTCAACGAGGTCTACCTGTGCACCGTCCAGGTCACCGGGTCGCTGAGCCCGGGAGCGCGGCTGGTCTTTCCCTTTGGAATTGCGCCGTCGCCTCATGCGGATGTCAGCGGCGCCCTGCAGGTGCGGGTGCGGCGGCCCGAAGCCGAGGTGTTCGAGAAGGTTGGCGAGCCGATTCCGCTGCTCAACGCCCCCGGCCCCCTGACGCGGCTGGAGGGCCGGATCTCCGCTACGGCCGACGCGGAAGGAAAGCGCAGGGTCGTGATCTTCGCCACGGACGACAATCTCAATCCGATACCCTCTTACCGCGGGAAGGTGGCCGTGCAGGCCGACGGTGCGGTCGCCGGGCTGCCCGCCGAGGTGGAAACCGGCGCTGACGGACGGGGCGTGGTCGAGGGCGTCGAGGTGCAGGCCGACGGCCCGGTCCGCATCGAGGTGAGGGATCCAGAACGCGGGCTCGAAGCCCGGGGCGGTCCGGCGCATGCGGTCGGCGAGCGCGGCCACTTCTTCGGCGGCATCCACTTCCACACGCGGCTTTCGGTGGACGGCGACCGCGAACCGCGCGCGGCCTACGCCTATGCCCGCGACCACCTCAACCTCGACGTGGTGGCGATGACGGACCACGCCCCGATCGGCCCCGGGTGGGACGAGTGCCTGGCGGTCAACGAGGAGTTCAACGAGCCGGGTCGCTTCGTGACCATCCCCGCGTGGGAAAGCTCCAACGCCTACGGGCACGCCAACCTCTACCTGCGCACCCCGGAAGTCGACGGCGGCACCTGGCACTGGAAGCCGGAGCTCTGCCCCTCGGAGGTGACCTGGGACAGGGACGTGGTCATGGTGCCGCACCATCCCAACTGCGGACAGCCCATCGAGTACGGCAAGCACCGCGAGGTCATGGGGAAGTCGTTCTACTGGTCGGAATACCACTGGGAGTTCCCCAACGAGCGGGCCAGGCTGGTGGAAATCGTCCAGGGCCGGGGCGATTTCGAGGCGGACGCGCTCGACGAGTACTGGGGTATTCGCAACGGGGGGATGGGTGCTTCGGTGCAGGATGCCTTCGCCAGGGGCTGGCGCCTGGGTTTCGTGGCCGGGACCGACAACCACCAGGGGCACCCGACGCAACTCCCGGGAAGCTACGTCGGGATGACCTGTTTCCGGGCGGCGAAGCTGACCCGCGAGGCGGTGTGGCAGGCGATGGACGAGCGCTGGACCTACGCGACGTCCGGCGTGCCGATCGTCTGCGGCTACGCCGTCAACGGGGTGCGCTCCGGGGCGGAGGGCGTGCTGGCCGAAGGAGGAGAGGTACATTTCTCCGCCAGCCTGCACGGGACCGCGCCGATCGAGCGGATCGAAATTATTTCCAACGGGCAGTGCGTCTGGCAGGACGCGCCCGATTCCTGGGACGTGGAGATCGACGGGGCCGAGCTTCCGGTCCCGGAAGGGTCGGGATCCTACTACTACCTGCGCCTGCGGCAGAAGGACGGGCACCGGGCGTGGTTGAGCCCGGTGTGGCTCGACCGGGAGAGCGGGGGGCAGTGAACGGTAATAGCAGGGCGGCCGTAAAGCCCGGGATACGCGTTTCCATAGTGCAGAAGCAGGACCAGCGCACAGGCCGCCTGACCGAGGGCGTGGTGCAGGACATACTGACCCGGTCGGCGACGCATCCGCACGGGATCAAGGTGCGCCTCGAGACAGGCGAGGTCGGCAGGGTCAGGAAGGTGGGCACGTAGAAACGGGTCGCCTTGCTGACAAAGGCGGCTGGACTGCCGCGGCATCATGGCGTCCGGGCTTTCGTCAGTCGGGAACCTCAGCACATAGCGGAGAAATCATGCAGCTCAAACTGGCGTGCGCCGACTTCACCTTTCCCCCTGCTGCGCACGAGCAATCGCTGGCGGCCGCCAGGGCCCGGCCGCAGCCCGGGTGGACTAATTCGCTGGGCTGTCATGGGGAGGTCGAGAGCAGTTCCACGGTCTGGCCGCAGTTGATCAAGGCAGTGTTGGTCATGTCGAGGGTGCTCGTTTCATAAGTCTCCACACAACGCAGCCCGTCCTCGATAGTGGCGCCGGACAGGTCGGCGTTGCCGGTTCCTGCCACGCGAATGCCATACCAACTGCCATCGGAGGAAGCGCCTGCTTCATCGGATGAGCGAAAGGTGATGTCGCCGGCGCCGGCGTCGAGAGTGCCCTCGACGATGAGCTCCGAACGCAAGCCGTCATTGCCGCCCCCGGTCTCGTCCCCCGGGGCGAACGCCACCGTCGTTCCGGCAGCCAGAGTCAGCTTCACCCCCGCGGGAACCGTCACATCCCCCGTCAAGGCAACCTGATCGTCCCAGGGTTCGAGGCGGAACAGCTTCCCCTCTCCCGGACCCAGGGAAAGTGAAAAGGAAGGGGAAACGCCGTTGCTGGTGGCTACCATCTCTTTGGTATGGATATCCCTGACCAGGTAGGAATAGGTGGGGCCATCCAATTCAGATGCATCCAGTTGGATGGTCACCATCCGAGGTCTGCGGGGATAGGGCTGGCAGCGGCGGTTGACGACCATCAGATAGCGCCTGCCATCCGCATGGGTAAAGGCGCCGAGGTGGTAATCCGCCGGATCGGAAAGCCGTTGCACCGGGGATTCGGGAGCGTCGCCGCGGAAGACGGCGTCCGAGGTCAACTGCAACAGGGTGTCGTCCAGTTCCTGCAGCATTTTGTTGAGGGCCTGCACTTCTCTCCATTTGGGAGTGATCCGGTAGTTCCCGTCTACCAACCCCTGTAAATCCGCCCTGCCATCGCCATCGACGTGGCTTGAATACATGAAGTAGTAAATCCCCGTCACGCCGTGGGCCAGAACCAGGTTTACCTGAACCCGGATTTCCTCCGGCGTCGGGTTGCGCAGGCCGTTGGGCCAACCATGTGCCTGGATAACCGCCCAAAGAGGTATCCCGGCCTCCTTGGCCACCTCCCTGGCGTGTCCGTGCCAGGTGACGTAACTGTCCAGGGCACTCTGCAGGCGAGTCGCGTATCTTGCCCGACCGGGCTCCGGAACATAAAGCCCGAAAGTATAGAAATTGACCAGGAACTCCGAAGGAAAAACCGTGTCGACGAAATGCTGCATGTAATCCTTGCGGGTCTGGTGGAAAGACACCACGCCCGACTTTCCGGTCTGCGCCTTTATCAAGTCGTTCACATAGGCGATGCTCTCGTCCTTCTCAGTCCAATGGGGCTCATCGTCCATGTAGAAGCGCCAGGGCGGGCGGACGGATATGCCGTCATAGGCGGCCAGGTCGTTGACGATATCGGCATCGTAATTCCCGGAGAAGAGCCTGTAGCCGTGACTGTCGTGGGCCCTGATCCTGTCCACCCAGAGGTTGCCGGTCCCGCTCCAGTCGACCTGGTACCGCACCCGGTCGCCGCCGCGGGAAACGGAGTAGCGGATCAGGAAATCCTGGTAGGTATCGACCTCGCGAAATTCCAGTGCCCGCACATCCCGCGTGCGCAATACCGTGCCGTCGGAATGCCTGAGGATTCTCAGGGTAGCGATAATGTCCGGGCTGCTGTTGTCGTCCGTTTTCAGGCGGAAGACGTGAATCCCGTGACGCACTCTGTTTTCCACGAGCTGCCCACGGTCATTCAGTTTCTGTTCCCTGTAACGCAGGAAAATCCCGGAGCCCTCGGCCGGGGTGTCGAGAAGGAGGCCCGGGGTGTGATCTTCCGTATTCGCCTGCCAGGCATCTCCGTCCCGGGTTCCGACGGGATGGATGAACCTCCTGTTCTCCGCTTCCAGGGTCTTGGTCCAGTAGGTTCGGGTGGTGGTCCGCCAGGCGGGAGGGACATTCCAGCTGTACAATTGCACGTTGAGTCTCCGCTGGTGCGCCAGGTCGAGGAAAACGCCATTGACCGAAGGATCGTTCCTTCCCGCGAGGGCGGCGTGAATGGTGTTGAAGTTGGCATCGACTACCCGGTCGAGCCTCTCCGCAAACTGTTCCGACTGGTTGTTGAACAGGCCCGGGAACCAGGCCCCGATGGGGAACTCCTGCGCAAGACCCATTCCATACCGAACGAAAACAAGGGCCGATACAAGCAGGATCGTGCGGGCCTTCACTCCGGTTCTCCATTCGAATGATCGCTCTTGATCCAACCCCATCCTTGAGACTCGACAGCAGTCGAGATGCGCAAATCCACCGGACCCCAGGGAACTTCGAAGTAGGTGTTCCCGTCCGGGACAAAGTCATGGGAACCGTTCTTTGTGGTTTTCGCAGCCCACTTGAAGTGGAAATATCCTCTTTCACGTTCTTCTGATGTGTCCCCGGGACTGCCCAACGCCGCCCAGGGGACGGCTCCTTCCAGCCATTGACCCGAAAGCGCGACCTCCACTTCAGGCAGGTCCTCGCCTGCGCTGACGATCCATCGATCTCCGGACAGGCGGCGGTAGGTCTCCCCGGTCAGCCCTCCATTGTTTCCGACGATTTCGATTCGATAATCCGGGAGGAAACCGACCCAGGGCGACGTTTCTTCGCCAAGGGTGGAATCGGCCGACACGTCGAAAAACAGCTCCACCGAAGTCCGGGCCGAATCCTGAAAGGGAGCCTCCAGAAACCTGAAAATGAAGGCGAACAGGTTCTCCGTTCCGTTGGCATCGTCCCGGCGGAAAGAACCGAGTCCATACCCGTATGCGATGATATCTATGCTGCTGTTGGTATCGGGGGTGACATCGTAAAATTCATCCCCCTCGCCGGGACCGCCCCCTCCCCAATCCCCCCAATCCCCATCCACGACGAATCCCGAGACATCCTGTGCATGGGCCGTACCCGTGCCATATCCCGACATGATGGCGCAAACCGAACCGAAGAGCATGTTCCATACGACGCGCATGGCCAGGAGTCCTTTCAGTGAGAATGAGCTGTTGCGGCTCTGCGTCCGCTTTCGGCCGTTTCAAGGCAGGCCGGAATGTGCTCCGCACTACTTGAGATAGATGAGTCTGCGGCTCTGCACACCACCGGGGAAAGTCAGGCGGGTGAGGTAGACCCCCGCTGCGACCGCAGCTCCCCGCTGGTCGCGCGCATCCCAGGCGACCTGGTACTCGCCGGGGGCCTGGGCTTCGTCAACCAGCGTATGTACCGGCTGTCCCAACAGGTTGTAGATCTCCAGCCGCACCGGACCGGGGGCGGCCAGACGGTAGGCGATGCGGGTGCCGGCGTTGAAAGGGTTGGGGGTGTTGGGATGCAGCTCGCTGACGGCCGGCCCTTCCGGCGCCGCGACCTTGGCTGCGGCCAGCGCTTCGACCGAGACCACCTGCATGCCGCCACCCAGGGTGAGCTCCAGGAACTGGCGCTCGTCGATGTTGAGAGGAATGCTGTGCCACCGGCCTGCGACCGTGCCGTCGGCGGCGCGGGCGCGGGCTTCGTAAAAGCCGGTGACCCCGGGGATCAGGGTGAGCTCCAGCCGCCCGGACGTGTCGGTGACGGCGCTCCAGGCGTAGTGGCGGCGGCGGCCGGAAATGGCCCGGGAGAACTCGACGGTCAATCCCTCGACCATGCCGCCCAGGACCGCGGCTTCCACTTTGGTGCGGGGCGACAGATCCCACAGCAGAACGGAGAAATGCCTGCTCTCGCTCTCATTGCTGCTGCGGCTGCCGCTGGCCAGGGTGTTGCCGTCCGGGGCGAACGCCACCGCAGAGATCCAGCTCGTATGCCCCTCGAGGGTGAGGGTGGTCCCGAGCTGTCCTGTCTCGAGGTCCCACAGCCGGATCGCGTGGTCGTGAGCGCTGGCCAGGGTCTTGCCGTCCGGGGCGAAGGCCACGGACCAGACCCACTCCGCAAGTCCATACCCCGAATGCGCCTCCAGGGTAGTCCCGGGTTGCCCGGTTCCCGCGTCCCACAACCGGATCGTCCCGTCCCAGCTGCCGCTGGCCAGGGTCTTGCCGTCCGGCGAGAATGCAAGAGCCTCGATCCAACCCGTATGCCCTTCCAGGGCAGCCTTGTGCTGCCCGGTGCCCGCATCCCACAACCGGATCGCATAATCGCCGCCGGCACTGGCCAGGGTTCTGCCGTCCGGAGAGAATGCAAGAGCCTCGACCTCCCCCCTATGCCCGTCGAGGGCGGCCTCGAGTCGTCCGGTGCCGACTTCCCACAACCGGATGGTCCGGTCCCGGCCGCCGCTGGCCAGGGTCTTGCCGTCCGGCGCGAACGCCACGGAACGGACGAAACCCTCGTGCCCGTCGAGAGTGGCGTCGAGTCGTCCGCTCCTGACCTTCCACAGCTGGATCTCGCTGTGGCTGCCGACGGCAAGGGTCCTGCTGTCGGGCGCGAACGCCACCGACCGGACGAAGCCCGTACCCAGACGGGCTTTCAGTCGGCCGGTGCGTGCGTTGTAGAGCCAGGTGCCGATGCTGCTGGGCGCCGCCAGCCAGGCGCCGTTGGGGGCATAGGCGATTTCACCGGTAAGGACCGCTTCGCCAAAGCGCACCCAGGTGCCCGCGGGTAGAAGCAGGCGGGTATGATCCCTGGCCATGCTGTCCTGCATGAGCGCGCCGGAGAGCAACAGGTAGGTGAGATGGAAAAACAGGGTCTTTTTCATCCGGAGACGCTCGACATGCGAATGCTGTTTCAGGGAGCCTGGAGTTGACCCCACTCCTTCGACACCCAGTTTCTCGAAAAAATGGAAGGCATATCATCCCCACGGGCCCGGTCGCGATAACCGGGGAATACAAGCCCCGACTCGCCTAGCTCGAAGCCTGTCGCTGTGGTTGAGTCCAGTCGCTCCTTGAAAGAACCCCAAGAAAAACTGCTGCCCACCTCTGGTTTATCGTCCTCGGAGCAGACGGGATGGGCAATCCAGCTCATGATGCCGTCGAGGGCGACCTTGAAAGTCATCATTTGATCGACGAAATAACTCTCGCCCGATTGATTGAGCAGTGTGATTTTCCCCAGGCCCCGAAATCCCTCCCACTCTTCTTCTTCTGGACCTGCCTGTTCACCGGGCGGCCATTTGCTGTTCCATCTTCGGGATAATAAGAAGCCCCACTCGATAGTGCGGTAGATGTCAAATATCCCCCGGGAGGAACCATCCCGCGTTCCCATAATTCGAAGCTCCTCCTCCTTGCCGTAGTCATAGATCAACCCCCGCAGTCGCTCTCCGTGAACCGGAAATCGTCAGCGAGTAGAGTCTCATAGAGGTCCTTGTCGCGCTCGTTGAAGGCCCTTGGAAGAGCCTCAAACACAAGGATGGTTTCATCCCAGCAGCAAGTCCCGTCATCCTCCCTATCCTCATCTGGCGTGACGGGGTTGCTGCACCCGACCCAGGTTGCCCACCACAGCAGCAACGCTGCAATTTTCATGATGCTCTCTCCTCTCACCAAACACGCCGGAAACAATCCAGATATTCGGAAAGGTTATATCCGGGTTTTTCAAAGGACATTTTTATAGCGTTTAACCCTAACGTTGCAGGAGCGGCCGACAAGGCCGCGCATTTTGTGGGGTGAAAGTCCCCATGCCGTTAGTTGCCCGGCTAGCATACCCTCGGTCGCCGTTACCGTCACCTGGTATTCGTTGTTGCCTCCTGCGTCGGAAGGGCTTTCGTAGTCGGGCGGCAGGTTGAAACTCAAAGCGCCATCCTCAATGACGAAGTCATCCGCATCCTCGCCAGTGTTCGACCAGGTAAACGGGTCCCCTTCCGGGTCCGTGGCCGTGTACGTGCCCACGGGCTTGGTATTCTCCGGAACCGACTGCGACGCCTCCCCGGTTATCACCGGCGGTTCGTTCACATTGGTCACCGTTACGGTTACGGCCAGCGGCGGCGACGACAACTCCCCGTCGGAGGCCACAACCTCCACCTCGTAGACGCGGTTCTTGTCCTTGTCCTTCGGATCCTCGAAATCCGGCGCCGGATCCCGGAAGATCAACCGGCCTTGTGCGGTGACCTGGAGATGGGCGGCGTCGTCGCCGGTCAACGACCACTGGATCGCCGTGCCCTCCGGATCCAGGGAGGTATAGTCCTCCCCTGTGTCGGTGGTGTGCTCGGCAATCGACACCGCCGGCTCCCCCTCCGGTTTCGATGGGGCCTCGTTCGGAGGCAGAGGCAGACTCGCCTGAGGCGTCGCCTTCACAACACTGCCGTCCCTCGGCGTCGGCCACGTCAGCGCCGTCACGCCCGCCGCCGTGAGACCCTGCACCTGGAAGTGGTGCCGCACCCCGTTGGTCAGGCCCCGAACCGTGTGCGATCGCGCGCTCGACCCGCCGGCTGAACTCCACCCGCTCCAATCCCCTTGGCCCTGCTCCAAGACCTCCCTCACCTGATACTCCCACCTGGCTATATCTTCACCCTCCGGGGCATCAATCCACCGCAGCACCACCGCCCCTCGGTAGGCCTCCGCCAGCAGTCCATTGGGCGTCGCCTCCGCCGACGCCGAGGCCAAGCCGTACCCGCGTGTGTACGCCCTGATCCGGAACAGGTGCTTCACCCCGTTGGGCAAACCCTCCACGGTGTGCTCGGTCCGCTGGAACACCGTCCGATCGGTGAACTCCCCCAGGCCCATCGGCATCCAGGGCCCAAATTCCGTCTGCTGCGGCGGCAGACGCACCTGATACTGCCAGCCCCGGATGCCGGGATTCTCCGGGTCCGGGGCATCCCACCGCAACGTCACCTCGCCGTGACCCGCCGTCGCCGTCAAGCCCTCCGGCGGGTTCGGCGTGTCCCGGATCGTCACCGTCGCCGTCGACGGATCCCCGGTCCGCACCCCCGCCGGCAACCGCCCGAAACTCAAGCCGATCGTCTCGTCCTCCACGTCGAGATCGGGGTTGGCCCGGATCCGGAACGTCGCCGAGGTTCGGTTAGGGGTGAACCTCAGCCCCCCCGACGAGAGGCCGCTGACCCTGTAGTCCTGCAGGTCCGGGTCATCCGCCGTGTACTCCGCCGTGAATTCCTCCGTCCCGAACGTCACCTCAATGGGAACCTCCAACCGCTCGCTGGGCGCCGCCGACAGGGACACCGTCACCTCCACCCTCTTGCCCACATCCGCCGGATTCTCCCCAGTCACCGCATCCCCCCCTTCGATCAACTCGTAACTCGAAGAGCCGAAACTCGCCAAAACAGGAAGATCCGCCTCGACCCGATACAGCGTGCCCTCCCCCGGACCCAGCGTCACCGAGAACGCCGGGTGCGCATCGCTGCCCCCGGCCTGCAGCCGCCGGTCTCCGTACACATCGAACAACGTATAGTCGTAGGCGTCCCCTTTCAGGGCCGCCGCATCCAGGGTCACCGTCGTCGTCCGCGTGCCCGCGGTTCCGCACTGGGTGTTGACCACCATCAGATAGCGCGTGTCGTCGGTATGGGTGAAGGCGCCCAGAAAATAATCGGCCCCAACCGAAAGGCTCTGAACGAAATCTGGGAAATCGTCGGGATCGTCGCCGGCAAACACGTCATCGGATGTCAGCTCCAGAAACGTATCGTCCAGCGCATCCAGCATCGTGTTGAGGTCCTCCACTTCCGTCAGTCGAGGCGTCCGCCGATAGTCGAGATCGACCAGGCCGTCGACCTGGCGGTCCTCACTGTAACTGTGATACTGGTAGTAGTAGATGCCCGTCGCGCCGTGGGCCAGGGCCAGGTTGACCTGCACGCGGATCTCCTCCGGCGTCGGATTGCGCAAGTTGCTCCAGTTGTGTGTCTGCACCACGCACCACAGAGGAATCCGGCGCTTGACGGATCCGTCCTCCCGAAGCCCCAGGCTCACCGCCCGGGCGTGGCCGTAGCCGGTGACGAGCCAGTCCAGGCGGCGGCGCAGGGAGTCCGCATAGGCCGCCTGACCCGGCGCCGGCGTGTCGTGGAAGAACGGGTAGAAATCCACCAGAAGCTCGGGCGGGGAGACCGTGTCCACATACCGCTCCATGGCGCCGCGGTGGTTTTGGTTGTACGGACTGATCCCCGGCGTGCCTCCGGTCTGGGCTTCGATGAAGGAGTCCACGTAGGCCACGCTCTCTCGAAGCTCCCACCGCGGCTCGTCGTACAGGGCGAACCGCCACGGGCGCGGGGCCCTCACCCCGTCATACTTGGCCAGGGTGTCAGTGAGGGTTCTGTCAAACTTGCCGGCAAAGAGCCGGGCAGCGTGGGGTGGTTTCACGGGCTCCTCAGTGTCAGGATCTATCTCCCAGTCGTGGGCCCGGATGTGGTCCACCCAAAGAGTGTCCGCCCCGGTCCAATACACCTGGTAGCGAACCGGAATGGAGCCGCGATCATCGGTCTTGGGCCCAATGTCATATTCGAGTCCAAAGTCCTGGTATGTGTCGGCAGCCTGAAAGTCGTCTTCAAACACTTCCATCGAGTCCATCACGGTCCCGGACGGCTGGAGAACTCTCAGGGTGGCGATGTGGTCGGTGCCAGTGGCGTCGTCGGTCTTCAGCCGGAAGACATGGTGCCCGAAGCGGGAGCCGTATCCCGGCTCCGAAGGAGGGGGAGGAGGGTTCCTGCGCAAGTACACGCTTCCTCTCGATTCCAGCACCAGGCCGGGGTTGTGCTCCCCCGTCGCGGCATACCGCGCAACCCTCCTCGTCGTGCCGTCGTCGTCGGTGACCTCCCGACCGATCGGATAGGTGAAGAGCTCCGTGTCCTCCGCCTCGAAGGTCCGCGTCCAGTAGTTGCGGCTGTGCTCGCGCCATTCGGGCGGCGGCTGCCAACTGTGCAGCTGCACCTTCAGCCCCCGGGCGTGGGCCAGGTCCATCCACTTTTTGTTGTACTCGGACGTCCGGATCTCCCCGCGCCCGCGCATGGCATGGACGGTGTTGAACCCGGCCGCCTGCACCGAATCCAGCCGCGCCGCCCACTCGGCCTCCTCGGCCTCTTCGTCCCCCTCGATCTCGATCATCCCCGGGAACCACGCCCCGATGGGAAACTCCGCGCCGAGCGGACCGCCCGACACCAGAAGCACCGCCACAAGGAACCACCCTCGATAGCTCATGGGTTCTTGATCCTCCCCCAGGTGTCCGATTCAACAGCAGTGGGGAGTATCTGTTCCCTCAAGGGATGGTCGCCATTCGGCAGATAGTCCCGGAACGCGCCCTTCGATACCCGCACCGCCTTGAGTTGGTTATAGGAGTCCACCTCGGAGTGATGCCGATCCGTGTCCGGGATGTCCAGCCGCTTCCAGTCCAGGGCTCCCTCCAGGTATCGGGTCGCGAAGGCCACCTCCACCTCGGGAATGTCGGCCCCTTCCTTCTTGTCCCACCCGCTGCCGGAGTAGCGCCAGTAGAACTCCTTCGTCAGGGCGCCGTTGCTGCCGGTGACCCCGATCACGTAGTCCGGCCGGAAATCGCTCCACGGCCCCTGCGCCACTCCGTAGCTGTCGCTCTCCGACAGGTCGAAGAAGATCTCCACCGTCGTCTCCTCGGCCCCCTGAAAGGGCGGGGCCCGAAACTGGAAGAGGAAGGTGAACAGCGTGTCCCCGCCCGCGTAGACGCCGGCGGCGCCAAACGAGTAGCCGTCCAGATCGACGGTGCTGCTGGTGTCCGGGACCACGTCGTTACGTTCGTCAAACCGCAACCCTGACCACTCCATCGGGTCTCCGTCGACGGTGAAATTTCCACTGTTCTGAGCCGAACCCGGTCCCGCCAGCAGCAAGGCGGTCAGAGCGGTCAGCATGAGTTGAAGCGTCTTCGTTCGCATGGTAGCATCCTCCATCGTGAGGAATCAGGTGAACAGGTTTTTGTTAACGGCTCCAAGGCCGCGTCCAGTAGTTGCGGCTGGAGCTGCGCCACGCGGGCGGCTGCCTCCAGCTGTGCAGCTGCACCTTCAGGCCCCGGGCGTGGGCCAGGGCCATCCACTTTTTGTTGTACTCGGACGCCCGGATCTCCCCCCGCCCGCGAATGGCATGGATGGTGTTGAACCCGGCCGCCTTCACCGAATCCAGCCGCGCCGCCCACTGGTCCTCATCATCGCCCTCGGTCATCCCCGGGAACCACGCCCCGATCGGAAACTCCTCTTGCGCGCCGAGCGGACCGACCGGCACCAGAAGCACCGCCACAAGAAACCACACTCGAAAGTTCATGGGTTCTTGATCCTCCCCCATGAGTCCGCTTCCACCGCACTGGGGAGTATCTGTTCCCTCAATGGATGGTCGCCATTCGGCAGATAGTCCCGGAACGCAGCCTTCGAGACCCGCACCGCCTTGAGTTGGTTATAGGACTCCACCTCGTAGTAGGGCCGGTCCGTATCCGGGATATCCAGCCGCTTCCAGTCCAGGGCGCCCTCCAGGTATCGGGTCGCGAACGCTATATCCACCTCGGGAATGTCGGCTCCTTCCTTCTTGTCCCAGCCGCTGCCGGTGTAGCGCCAGTAGAACTCCTTGGTCAAAGCGCCGTTGCTTCCCGTGACCCCTATCACGTAGTCCGGCCGGAAATCGCTCCACGGCCCCTGCGCCACTCCGTAGCTGTCGCTCTCCGACATGTCGAAGAAGATCTCCACCGTCGTCTCCTCGGCGCCCTGAAAGGGCGGGGCTACAAACTGGAAGAGGAAGGTGATCAGCGTGTCCCCACCCGTGTAGACGCTGGCGTCGCCAAACGAGTAACCGAGAAGGTCTACGGTGCTGCTGGTGTCCGGGACCACGTCGGCGTATTCGTCAAACCGCAACCCTGACCACTCCATCGGGTCTCCGTCGACGGTGAAATTTCCACTGTTCTGGGCCGAACCCGGTCCCGCCACCAGCAAGGCGGTCAGAGCGGTCAGCATGAGTTGAAGGGTCTTCGTTCGCATGGTAGCATCCTCCATCGTGAGGAATCAGGTGAACAGGTTTTTGTTAACGGCTCCAAGGCCGCGTCCAGTAGCCGCGGCTGTGTTCGCGCCATTCGGGCGGCTGCTGCCAGCTGTGCAGCTGCACCTTCAGCCCCCGGGCGTGGGCACGGGCCATCCAGCGTTGGTTGTACGCGGAGGTCCGCACATGGCCGCGGCCTTGCCGGGCATGGATGGTGTTGAAGCCTTGCGCCTTCACCGAATCCAGCCGCGTCGCCCACTCGGCCTCCTCGGCCTCTTCGTCCCCCTCGATCTCGATCATCCCCGGGAACCACGCCCCGATGGGAAACTCCCCTTCAGCGCCGAGCGGACCGCCCGACACCAGAAGCACCGCCGCCAGCAACCACCCGCGATAGCTCATCGGCTCTTGACCCTCCCCCAGGTGTCCGGTTCGACAGCCGACGGGAGGATCTGTCCCCTCAAGGCGTAGTCGTCATTCGGCACATAGTCCCGGAACACACCCTTCGAGACCCGCACGGCCTTGAGTTGGTTGTAGGAGTCCACCTCAAGGTGATGCCGGTCCGTGTCCGGGATGTCCAGCAGCTTCCAGTCCCAGGCTCCTTCCAGGTATCGGGTCGCGAAGGCTATGTCCACCTCGGGAATGTCGGCCCCTTCCTTCTTGTCCCACCCGGTCCCGGTGTAGCGCCAGTAGAACTCCTTCGTCAGGACCCCGTTGCTGCCGGTGACCCCGACCACGTAGTCCGGCCGGAAGTCGCGCCACGGCTCCTGCGCCACTCCGTAGCTGTCGCTCTCCGACATGTCGAAGAAGATTTCCACCGTCGTCTCCTCGGTGCCCTGACTTGAGCGCCGAGCGGACCGCCCCGCACCAGAAGCACCGCCGCAAGCAACCACCTTCGAAAGTTCATTGGTTCTTGATCCTCCCCCAGGTGTCCGATTCAACAGCAGAGGGGAGTATGCTTCCATCCAAGGGCGGTTGGTCGACGTCCGGCACATAGTCCAAGAACGCGCCCAATCACGTCTGGACCGCCGACTTCAAGGGGCAGTTCAAAACCCTGGATGGCCGCTACTGCTACCCGCTGACCGTCGTCGACGGCTACAGCCGCTTTCTGCTGGGGTGCCAGGCCCTCGACGCGCCCCAGGGGCAACTGAGCCGGCCGGTCTTCCACCGGCTCTTCCGCACCTACGGCCTGCCCCGCATCATCCGTACCGACAACGGCGCCCCCTTCGCCTCCTCCCAGGCGCTGGGACGGCTCTCCCAACTGTCGGTCTGGTGGATCCGGCTCGGCATCCTGCCCGAGCGCATCCAGCCCGGCTGCCCGCAGCGACCCGGCGGGGCATCTGTGGCAGGATCATGGGTTCACCCCCCTTTGCGCGCGTACGACCGGTTTTTCGTGGGCGAAGGCATGATCTCGTCCGAGAGCCCAATGCGGGAAATCCGCCCGCTGGGTTCGATGAGCGGGGTGTGGAAACGGGGCAGGGTTCGGCTAGTGAGGCACCGGCAGACGAAAGGGCCGGAAACAGATAGGCCGAGCCTACACCACCGCGCCACATCCCGACTCTACCGCAAACTACTGCAGGGGGACTGAACGGTGGCCCGGGATGCAGCGGCAGCCGAATTCGCGCGTAATGGCGCGTATAGGCACTAATCGTCCGCCCTGGACCGCTCCCGAGTGTTCCGCCCCGGATGATCCGGCCGGGCAAACCCTGACGGAGCCCGCCGCCGGCCCTTATCAAGCCGGCGGGTTGTCCCCCTCGAAGACCCGGCGCATCGATGCGGTGATCCGGCCCGCGGCCTCCTGGCGCCCTACCCACTGGGCCGGGACGCCCTCGTTCCAGCGCGCCGGCGCCGACTCCGGGTCGGGTGTGCGGTAGGCCATCAGCAGCCCCCAGCGGGTGGGGGCGTCCTCGTCGCGGTGGCCGACGCGGTGCGGCATGTGGTGGACGAAGGAGACCATGCTGCCCGGGGCCAGGGAGAGGGGCTCGATGCGCAGGGGCTTCCCGCTGAAGGCGTGGACCCGGCCCCGCATCCAGCCGGCCTCGAACTCGCCGTCGTACTCGCTGCGCCGGGTGTTCCACAGGTAGGGGCTGCGGTAGAGGTGGGCGCCGGGGACCACGGCCAGCTCGCCGCCCCCGTCGTCGACCCTCATGCCCTCGGGATAGCACAGGGTGCGCACGCACTGGTGCTGCAGGAATTCCCTGCTCGGCGGGCGCTCGTTGCCGCCGCCGCCGGGATCCTCGGTCTCGTGCTGCCCCTGTCGGTAGCCGTGGGCGTGCCAGCGCCGGCCCGTCGACCCCGGTGTGCGGTTCAGCATCAGGATGTGATCCAGCAGGAACCGCGGCCCCAGGAGCTTGCCGAAGAGCTCCATCATCTGCGGGTGGGTGGTGGTGACGTCGAGGATGAAGTCGTCGTAGGCCAGGGGGAAGTACTCGGGCATGACCCCCTCCCACCCGGTGCCGTCGGCCACCGGTTCCGGTGTCGGGCAGAAGAGCCCGTGGTCCTTCATGTAGTCGCGCAGGCCGGGGGTCGTCTGGATGACCCGCATCTGCTCGGAGCCGCCGCGGCAGGAAGCCAGAAACTCGGGGGTATGGACCTCCGGATCGGGCGCCGTCAGGCCCAGGCCGGGGTAGTCGACGGCGCCCCAGTCGGTGCCCGTGAGGAAGGAGTCGTTCATTCCCTGCAGCCGCTGCAGGGTGGCCGTCCAGCGACGGCGGCCCTCGTCGGTGAGGACCCCGTTCCAGACCCAGTAGCCCTCGCGCTCGAAGAACTCGCGGTCGAAAGCGGCCAGGACCTCGGGCCGCAGGAGTGCCGGGAGGGCGGCCCCGGGCAGGCTGCTCTGTTCCTCTGCAGTGGTCATTCGGCGCTCGATCCGTGGGTGGGTGTGCCGCCTGAAGATAGCCCGCTCCCGCGGCGGCAAGCCACCGGCCGGTCGAGCGGGGGGCAGGGCGGCGCTATTTTCTCCCCATGCAGAACCTCTCCGCGGACCGGCGGCACTGCGCGCGGCTGTGGCTGCGCCGCGACTGAGCGTGCCGCCCCCGGACGGGGCCTGCTTTTCAAAGGAGACGGAGGATCGGGAATGGAGAAGAAACCGTTCAGGACCTGTCCGCAGGAGGCATTGCACCCGTGGGCGGTGCAGGCCGCGGCCGTTCACATGGGCAACCGCGAGTCGTTGAAGGGGTACTTCGCGGCGATAACGGCGCTCGACCTGAACGTCGGGAGGATCCTCGAACGGCTGGCGCAGCTGGGTATCCGCGAGAACACGCTCGTCGTCTTCAGCAGCGACAACGGCTACTCGTGCGGACACCACGGGTTCTGGCACAAGGGAAACGGCACCTTCCCGCTGAACATGTACGAGAACTCCGTGAAGGTCCCCTTCATCGTCAGCCAGCCCGGCAGGATCCCCGCGGGACGGGTGAGCGAGGCGATGGTGAGCCAGTACGACTTCATGCCGACCCTGCTCGACTACCTCGGGTTGCCCGATCCGAACGACGACATGTCCCCCGGCAGGAGCTTTCTCCCCGCGCTTTCCGGAGAGACGAACGACGCCTGGGAGGAGATCGTCGTCTTCGACGAGTACGGTCCCGTGCGCATGATCCGCACGCAGGAGTGGAAATACGTCCACAGGTATCCGTACGGTCCGCACGAGCTCTGCGACCTGGTGAACGACCCGGGGGAACGCAGGAACCTGGTGGACGACAAGTCCCGGAAGGCCCTGATATCCGACATGCGCCAACAGATGAGCGTATGGTTCAACCGCTACGTCCTGCCGGAACTGGATGGGGCTCGATTCCCGGTTACCGGCGGCGGGCAGGCAGCGAAGATCGGGGAGGGACAATGCGGCGAAGGTGCGTTCTTTCCCAGGTACGATCCCCCTCGACGGGAAGTTTGAGCTTGCATTCGGATCGGGCTTTTATACAACGGCCTGCCACCGCATACGGTACAGAGAGGGATGACGCGATGAACGATCCTCGTCAGGGGGGCAGCGGCGCCATTGGAGGGTACGTGCTGAGAGAGTTGATAGAGGCGGGCAATGCCGTGTCCTGCTTCAGCCGCACCCCGCCGCGGGTGGACGGGGCAGCAGTTCGTGCAGGGTCCTTCTTCGCGGTGACCGAGGCGTTCCTGGCCAGCTGGTCGTTCGGCCTGCTGCGGACCACCAGCGACATACTGCTCGACAGGCAGGGTCCCGAATCCATCCGCGACAGGATCACCCACAGCATCGAGCAGGACGGCGACAGCAAGGTCACCGACCTCCACCTGTGGTCCATCGGTCCGGATATCTATTCGGCGCTGATCGCCGTCGTGGCTCACCGTCCCGCGATGCCGGGGCAATACAAGGAGCGCATTCCCGGGGACCTCGGCCTCGTGCATGTAGCGGTCGAGGTTCATACCTGCCCGGGAGGCGCCTCGGAAAAAGGAAGGGGATTCCGCGGATGACCGGACGAAAATCGCAGCCGCAGGCCCAGTCGCCGGGCGAGCGTTTCGCGCAACGGATGGCCCGTTTGCTGCAGCCGGAAGGCATGAAGACGGAGAGCTACCAGTGCGGGATCGAGCCGGTGGACGGGAACCGGGCCTGGGAGCTCTTCTGCGCCAGCGGCGCCGGAGATCTGGAGCGGGTCCGCGCCCTGCTCGACAGCGACCCCAGGTTGGTCAACGCCCAGTACTGGTACCAGTTTCCCATCCACATGGCGGTGCGCGAGAACCATGCCGAGGTGGTAGAACTGCTGCTGCAGGCAGGGGCCGATCCGGGCCAGTCGCGCTATACCTACAACTCGTGGGACAAGCTGCTGGCTATCAGCGAGGAGCGCGGCTACAGGGAGGTGCAGGCGCTGCTGGCGACGGCGATGCGCGAGCGCTTCGGTTACGGTCCGGGATTTGTCGCGCTGGCCGAGGCGATCAAGGGCCGCGACCGCGCCCGGGTCGAAGCGGTGCTGGGAGAGCATCCCGGTTTCATCCGCGCCGCGGACGCGCTGGGCAACGGGCCCCTGCACTGGGCGGCGCTGACGCGGCAGAACGACCTGGTGGATCTCTTTGTCGCACGGGGCGCCGGCCTCGAAGCCCGCCGCGCCGACGGCCAGACTCCGTTGCTGGTCTCCCTCAACGGCGACTACTGGTACCGGACCCGCAATCTGCCGCCGGAAGCCCCGCAAGACTCGTGGATGGTCACCCGCCATCTGCTCGCCTGCGGCGCGGAGTACGCCCTGAGCATCGCCTGCGCTGCCGGAGACGAAGCCCGCGTCGATGCGGTGCTGGCGGCCGATCCTGCCCAGGCCCGCGGCCTCGATGCCGGCAGACGCAGCCCGCTCTCCTGCGCCGCTCGCAACGGCCATACCCGGATCGTCGAAAAACTGCTTGACCTCGGTGCCGATCCCAACCGGCCGGAGGAGCTCGCGCCGCGCGGCGGGGCACTGTTCGGCGCTTCCGCGGGAAACCACCTGGAGACGGCGAGACTGCTGATCGAACGCGGCGCCGATCCCAACGCCGGAGTGGACTCTTCCGGCACCTGCCTGACCATCGTCGAGTACAACCACGGCGAGCAGGGCCGGCAGATGCAGGCCCTGCTGCGCGAGCACGGAGCGGTGACCCCCTCCTATGCCATGGACGATGCCGAGCTGGAACGGGCCCTGCGCGAAGGGGAAGAGGGGGTTGCGGACCCGCAATTGCTGCACGAGGTGATGGGACGGGACAAGCCTGCGCTCATCGGCCTTTTCCTGGAAACCGTGCCGAATGCGGGAGAGCTGTTCCAACTGACCGACATCTGGGGCGGCAACTACCCTTCGGACCCCCCTACGATTCGCGCCCTGGCCGACCGCGGCGTCGACATGCGGCGCGCCAACTGGATCGGCCGCACCTTCCTGCACGGCTGTGCGGAAAAGGGGGATGTCGCCGCCGCCCGCGTCTTTCTGGAGCTGGGAGCCGATATCGAGGCGGTCGAGTTGGAATACGGGGGCACGCCCCTGGCCGCTGCGGCGCGCAAGGGGCAGGCGGAGATGGTGCGGTTCCTGTTGGAACAGGGCGCCGATCCGGCCGCGCCTGCGCAGTCGCCTTGGGCGCAGCCGCTCTGCCGGGCGGAGAAGGAGGGGCACGGGGAAGCGGCGGCCCTGCTCGAGGAGCGGCTCAGCGGGTAAGGTGCCGGCAGCTCTGGCCGGCACGGAGCATCGTCCTGTTCCGGGCATCACTTTCTGCCTGCCGTCCGCTCAGGTCCTTCTTTGAAACGGCCTGGAAAGGGCCGACACTATTTCCCCATAAATCCCGCCGAAGCGGACTTGCGGTTCCGGCCGAGGGGAACGTTCCTGGTTCGAGTTGTCAGCCAGTGTCCTGCCCCGAAATATTGCCAATTCTGCTCACGAACCGGGATGGATCGGGGGAACGATCCCAAGATCTGGGTGGGACAGTCACAACCCGAAAGGAGCAAAACCGTGATACCATTGGTCAGCACCCTGTGCAAGGGCCCGCTGGGCGTGGCCCAGTTGCCCCGTCTTTGGTGGAAGAACCGCCTCCACCAGGCCGGGCAGCTCGACCCCGGCTACCCATTCTGCAGCGGCGGCCTCGACAAGTACGTCCTCGAGGTGCTGCGGCTCGATCAGGACAGCACCCTGCAATTCCTGTGGGACCAGCGCCCTTCCTACCTGCAGTTCGAGGAGTGGGTGATCTCCGAAGGCACCTGCGATCCCGCCCGCATCGCGCGCTGGAACAAGGCCCTGGTTCAGCGCCCCCACCATATTCCGGGAAAGATCGACGAGACCTATGGCGACATAGGCTGGTCGCAGGAAGAGAAGACGGAAGTATCGGCCGTGCTGCTCAACTGCCTGCAGGACTGGCAGCTGTTCCATCGCCAGGTATTCGCACCCGGCGCCGAGGGCCTGCCAGGGCCCGTGGCTCCGACCCTCAGCAGCATCGACCGGGGGCGGTTGGGGATCTGCCAGCTTCCCCGCACTTGGCTCAAGACCTGCCTGCGCGCCAGGGGCCTGCTGCATCCCGACTATCCCGACTGCGCCGAGGGCAGCCTCGACCAGCGCTGTCTGCGGACCCTGCAGGTGGATGAGGAGGCGGCCCTTGCGTTTCTCCGCGGGGAAATGCCGGACTACCTCGCATTCGAGGACTGGGTGCGGCGGGAAGGTGTGGTCGAGGAAGGAGCCGTGGCGGCCTTCAACCGGCGCCTGCTCGAGCGCGAGCACATCGAGGCCAAGCAGGCGGAAATTCACGCCACCTTGCAGCGGCCCCGGACGTGGACTTCAGGGGTGTTGCTCAACCACCTGGAGGACTGGCATTTCGCCCACCAGGGGTTGGGCGGGCTGTAGTTTCTTCAACTGTGGCTTCCCCGGTCGCGGTCACGGTTCCGGTTCCTGTCCCTTGGGGCATGCGGTAGCCGACGCGCGGTTCGGCAAAGAGGAAGGTGGGGTTGGCGGCGGCGTCCTCCACCCTTGGCCGCCGAGAACAGGCCATCGATGAAAGCCTCCGATTCGTCCAGACCCCCTTGCTCGTGAAGGGTCTGGGCCAGGTCCATGAGAACTTCGCGTACCACCCCTTGACGACACCCGTTTTGAAAACGGCGATGCACGGTTTTGTAGTTCGGATAGCACGGCGGCAACATATGCCATTGAGCCCCGGTGTTTAGAATCCAAAGGACGGCTTCAAAAACATCACGGGTGCAAACCGGTTTGCGACCCGGATGGCTCTTGGGACGAAGTTCTTCAGGAAAGTGATGGCGGATTCGTTGCCATTGCATGTCGGTCAGATTGACCATACACCAATGGTACATCTGGACTTTTGCAAAAGGCAGAATTCCTGAATAATCGGCAAGGATAGAGGGTAGCGCGAATTCGATGGAACTCGGTATTTTTGGTAGGACGAAGGCATCCCCCGCCTTCGTTTCCCCTGGCCATGTGAGAGGTTGTTCATGCCAGGTATTGTTGATTTTCCCACGGTGGTTGAAGACGCGGTGGCAGAGTTCGGCGGCCTCTTCGCCAACGCCCCGGAGCGCCGTCACTTTGGCGAGTATCTGACCGGGTTGATGGTGGCCGAACGCAAACATGTATCGGCGATCAACGCCGAGTTCGTCGAGACCACCGATCAGTCCTGCCTGAACCGCTGGATTACGCAGGTGCGATGGGCACGGGAAATGGCTCAACGAACACCGCCTGGAATGGTTGCAGGAGCGTCCCTCGACGCGCTATTCGGGGCGCGGGGTGATCGCCATCGACAACACCTTGGTCGGCCACAGCGGAGACAAGATCGAGGACGTGGGTTGGTTTTGGGATCACTCCGACCAGCGCCATAGGATTGCGCACGATTACGTCATCGCCAACTACGTGTGCACCTCGGGGAAATACTATCCGATGGAATTCCGTCGTTTTCGCAAGCGCCGGGAAGGGGAGACGGACACCTCCTTCAAGAGCCATACCGAGCTGTTCAAAGAGCTGGTGGACGGGGTCGTTTTCCGCCAGATCCCGGGTGATTTCGCCTTCGACTGCTACTTCAGCAGTGTCGAGTGTCTCGATCACATCCATAGTCATGAGCGCGGCTACGTAGGAGCCCTGAAGAGCAACCGCAAGGTCGAGTTCAAGGGCGGCCTGATGAAGGCCGCCGAAGTGGCTGCGAATATCCCGCCCGAGGATCGCAAACAGGTCAGCATCGGCAAGCGCAAACAATGGTATTTCACCAAAACCCTGAGTCTGCCCAAGCTAAAGCACCGGGTTCGCCTGGTGATCCTGTGGGATCGCAAGAACGGCAGGGAAGCGGTCAAGTTTCTACTGACCAATCGCGTGCACTGGGAGATCAGTCGTATTCTGAATGTTTATCGCAAACGCTGGACGGGCACCGAGACTTTTCATCGGGACGGCAAGCACCATCTGGGCATGGGAGACGGTCAGTTACAAAAGCGGCGAGGGCCAGACCCGGCATAGGTACCTCGTGATGCTGACGCACAGTCTGCTCAGGGCACGGATGCGGCAGGGCCGTGCGCGTGACTGGGCTCACACCGTGCTGACGACCATTGGCGAAGCCTGTCGAGCCGTGTCGCGAGAAACGCTCAGCAAAACCATCACCTGGGTAGTGGACCAAACCACAATAGGGTGGACAGAGCAGCGAATTGTCGCACACCTGAAACTTTAGTAAAAAAGCGGAGTTTGCAAAAGTCCAGTTCTACCAATAGATCACTACCTTCGGCCCAAGTAAGCTCCCCAATCTTCCATCAGTTTCCGCCGCAGCTCGAACAAATCGCTCCTCCGATACGCCGTTTCCGTCCGATCATTGTTGACGTGTGCCAATGCTAGCTCGCGGACCTCCCTCGGCGCGGTCGAGCACTCCGCGGCCCAATCGCGGAAGCTGCTTCGGAACCCATGCGGCACCGCCTCGATGCCGAGTTGCTTGACGAGCTTGGAGAGGGTCATGTCCGATAGCATCTTGCCGCGCACACTGCTCGGGAACACCAGCCCGGAGCCGTCAGCCAGCTCACGCGCCTCGGCCAGCACCTCGAGGGCTCGGCGGGGCAGCGGCACCCGATGCGGTCGGCCCGCCTTCATGCGCTCCCCCGGCACCGTCCAGGTCGCCGTCTCGAAGTCGATCTCCTCCCACCGCGCCCCCCGGACTTCACCCGAGCGCGCCGCCGTCAGCGTCAGAAACTCGAAGGCTGCTTTCGTCGCCCACCACGCCTTCGACCCCCGCACCTTGCGCACCGCCGTCCCTACTTCGGCGTGCGGTAACGCCCGTTGGTGCTGTTTCGGAGAGCCGGTTTTCGGCAGTGCCTCGCCGATGGCCTCGCCGGCCGGGTTGTCGTCGCGGTATCCCTGCGCGACCGCCCATTTCAAAATCGCGCCGATCCGCTGGCGAACACGTCGCGCCGTCTCCCGCTTCGTGCTCCAGATCGGCACCAACACGGCCAGCACGTCGGCCGTCGTGATCTTGTCCACTGGCTTTCCTCCGAGCCGCGGCATCGCGTAGTCGCGCAGAGACGACCGCCAGATTTCGCCAGATCGGGCTCCGTCCTTCCATGACGGTTCATGGATCGCAATCACCTTTTCGATGGCTTCCGCGAACGTCGGAACGCGGGCGATGCGTTCGCGGGGATCACCCCCATGCTCAACTTCCCGACGATTCTCCAACGCCTTCTCCCGAGCCTCTTTGAGCGTCGTGACAGGCCAGGAACCCAAGCCGACGTTGGTTACTTTTCCGTCGATCCGAAGCCGCTGGCTCCACGTCTTCGACAGCCTCCCGTTTTCCCTCAACTTCACCAGCAGCGAGAGCCCAAACCCTCCACGGCCGTCGCCGTATCGGCCCGGCTGGCTAACTGATCGCACGAAGGTTGCCGAGAGCATTGTTGGACGTTGCAAGGTTCGATTTTCCTCCTTGATATCACCACTGAAATATTTCTAATGGTATCACCAAATTATCACTATGGAGGAGAACCTAAAGGAACCTTTAGGAAACGTCAAGAAACGATTGATTGTCGGTAACTTACTGCAAGGGAGCTTGTTACATGGGGCAATACGGAAAATAATGGGACAGTGGGAAACACTGAGATGGCGGACTCCGCCTCAACCAGTTCTGCGATTACAACCAGACCAAGCACTACCTCTGGACCGGAGGCCGCGACGGCTTTCGCGGGACCCTGGAGCGCTACCGGAACACCCTGCGGGAGTGGAACCCTGGCCTCGGCGACGACAGGATCGAGGCGCTGATCGGCCGCCTCCTCGGGGTCGAGATTCCGCGCGACTACCGCATCGCCGACTTCGACCGCCCGGCTCCCTGGAGCTTCTTCGAGAAGATCGTCTACCGCGAGTCGCGCAAGATGCTGTTCCGCATCGGCGACCCGGAGCGGATCTCCCCGTTCGTCGGGCTCGAGCACGGAGGCAGTCCCTGGATGACGGCCGAGGAGCTCGACTTCCTCTTCCGGGCGATGGTCGACGCCGGCCTGACGCGTTTCACCTACTACTGCCTGAACGACGTCACCGACGAGATCTGGGAGGTGATGACGAAGTACACCGCCGACTGAGCGGGGACCGGAGGCCGAGGCTACGAAAACCCGTGCATTGCGTGTGTCATGTTGCTTCGTCATTATGGGGGGCCACGGGAGGGCTGAGGCGGTGTTGGCCAAGCGGAAGACCCACGGTACGACACGGTCGTCAAGTTGTTTTCTTCTCCTGAGCACGTACCAACCAGCAGGCGGGACCCTTACCTTCCCGCCCTACTCCCTCATAGCCCCATGCGCTACTGCCTCACGTTGTTCGCGGCCCTGACGCTGGTCATTCCGGCCTACGGCGTGGTTCCCATACCGTACGTCTCGGAGGACCAGATTCAGCTGGATGGTCAGTTGGACGACTGGTCTGAGATTCTGGGTCCGCCCTTGCTGACGGCGTCAGATTTCCTCATTTGGCGACCTAAACAGGGAGTTTTTGGTAATCCGAACACATTTGTGGATCACGTACCCCTCTACTCTGAGTACGATCCTGAGAATCTGGATTTCCGCATCTGGCTCGGGTGGAGTACGCCAGGGCGCATCTTCGTGGCGGCGACCTTTACGGACGATGTCATCCGGGACGAAGGCAGACCGCTTTTCTACAAAGCGGACGGTCTGGTCATTGCGGCGACACCGGCCATCCACGAAAGCCGTACCTACTACGCCATCCGGCCAGCCGGGAACATCATGATGCCGTTCCCGTACTTAGGCGGCTCTCCAGTGTGGAGCGTGAGGGACCCGTTTGGCCATGCGATCCGGACAGAGCAGACGCCTACCACCTGGGGGATTGAGTTCTTTATCTCGTGTTTTGATGTGCTGCCGAAAAATGAGCACAAAGACGGAAACGTCATCACGGACTTGGCCGCCGGAGACGAAATCGACCTCGTCCTGCAAGTGAGAGACTGGGACGCTGATGACGTACAACACACAGGATTCTATCTGGCGCCTGAGGAGGATGCTTCTACCGTCAGGGCCCTGCTGCTGAGCCCAGGTGACACCGCCGTTCGCCAGCAGACATGGGGCGCCGTCAAAGCCCTGTCAGAAACGGAATAGGGTTAATCCTCAGTTCGAATCGGCTGCGCTTCAGTGATCCGAAGGACTGCATCCGAATCACGGTTTCCAACTCCGCCAGCACCGACGCCAGGGCCTCCATCTCCGCCCGATCCACGGTTAACCCGTACTTCGTCTTCACCCTGTACCGAGGAGTCGCGGACTGGAATGGACCGGTTGCCCCGAGAAAATCTCATCTATTGTCAGGCTCCTTGTCAGGCTCCAAACCTTGCCAATGTGCACTTTTGTTCAGTATATTAGCTGTATCAAATAGCCGCCGTTACTGCGACCGTAAGGGAACAGATCCACGATCGAACGGAACCGGCTACGCCCTTGGTGCTCTTTCGGCAGGAACCCCAACATCTTGGGAATTCGCTTGACCATCCCCCAACATTCGGGATAGGTTAGGACACAGATCAGGGCTTGAAAAACCTCTTGAAATCTCCCAGGGTCCCCGGCTTGGACTGTTCGACACTCCACGAAACCTGGCCTCGTTTTTGTTCGCACCTGAGACCAGACGGACCTTGCCTCGCTTTCCGATCCGCAACACCCATCTCTCATCTGCAAATCTCCAGTCCCTGAGCATGGAGCCCTCCGAGATCTATCTCGACAACAACGCCACGACTCAGCCGCTGCCCGAGGTTCGCGCCGCCGTGTTGAAGGCGATGGGCGGGGCGTTCGGCAATCCCTCCAGCAGCCATGCAGCCGGCGACCGTGCGCGCGAGCAGCTGCGCAACGCCAGGTCGTCGCTGGCCTCTCTTATCGGATGCGAGCCCGACTCCATCATCTTCACCAGCGGCGCCACCGAGGCGAACAACACCGTCATCCGCAGTTTCTCCGGGCCGGGGAAAAGGATCGTTTCGACCGCAGCCGAACACTCATCCGTCCTCGCCGCTCTCGAACGGGTTGAGCGTGAAGGTTCGGAAGTCGTGCTGCTCCCCGTCGACAGAAGCGGGACCGTCGATCCGGACGACCTGCGGGAAGCGATCGTCGGGGAAACCGCCCTGATATCTATTCAATGGGTGAACAGCGAGACCGGGGTCGTCCAACCGGTCGCGGAGTTCGGGCGGATCTGCTCGGAAGCCGGGGTGCCGTTCCACACGGACGCGGCCCAGGCAGTCGGCAAGCTGCCGGTGAATCTGCGGAAACTCCCGGTCGACTTCGCGTCGATTGCCGGGCACAAGTTCCACGGTCCACCCGGCACAGGGGCTCTGTACCTGCGCGGCAGCGCCGGGCTCAGGGGACTTCTCGACGGCGGCGACCAGGAGTCGGGCCTGCGGGCGGGCACCGAGAACGTGCCGGGGATCGCCGGCATGGGGTGTGCTGCCGGAATACGCGCAGGCTCTCACCCCGAAACAATCACCAAGCTCGGCAGGCTGCGCGATCTGTTCGAGAGCGAGGTCATGGACCGGTGCGCCGGCGTGTCCGTGAACGGGGGGCGCGCCACCCGAGTGTGCAACACGACGAACCTGCTCTTCGACGGGGTGGACGGACAGGCCCTGGTAGCCCGGTTGGACCAGCGCGGGATCCGGTGCTCGCAGAGCTCGGCCTGCACCAACCACCGGCCGGAGCCGTCGCACGTGCTGCGGGCCATGGGACTGTCGGAAGAGCAGGCGTACGCAAGTGTCCGCTTCAGCATGTCGGTGCTGAACAGCGAGGAGGAGGTTGCCGCTGCCGCCGAGGCCGTAGCGGACGTAGCCGCCCGGATCAGGGCGTTTTCGGACTGGAGAGACACAAGCCGCATGGAGCTTTCGGAGGTGGCGGAATGAGGTTCGGCGGACACGAGACCTTCCCCGTTCGGGAGGGGTGGCTGCACAAAGGGTTGAAGCTCGTCGTCGAAGAGCCCGAGAAGCTCGTCGACGAGCACGTTGCCGACTGGCTCGGGGTGGGCCGCAACATGGCCAAGTCGATCCGGTATTGGCTTCAGGCGGCCGGCCTGTGCGAGCAAGTCTCGGGAAGGCGGCATCGAAAGGGCGCCCCGGGCAGCGATGATTCGCCGTCGAGCGGCGGGCTCATGCGGGATTTGAAGGGTCTCCATGCAGCGTAGAAGGAAAACCGTGTCGAACGAGCCTGCCTCGCAGGACGCATTTCTGCGGTCGATTAACATCGTCTACGACGCCGACGAGCCGGAGCGGATCGCCCACTTCCGGCCCACTGCCAAGACGGTGCCCCTGCTCAAGGCTCTCATCGGCGAAGAGGAGGAGCGCACCTATTTCGTCGTGGCTCCATATGGAAGCGGGAAGTCACTGACGGCGACCTACGCCCTGCAGGTGATTGAGAACAGGCCGGAGGTCGCCGGTTCCCTGGGGCAGATAGCGGACCGTCTCGAAGCGGTCAGTCCGGAACTGGCGCGTTCCGTGAAAAGAAGGGGGAGGAACCGGAAACAGCGGGGAGTCGTTGTGGCTCTCCACGGGTACCGCCCAAACGTCGCCGAGGCGCTGCGGGATGCCGCGGTTCTGAGCATGAAGCGGTTGAAACTTGGGCGCCAAGCCAAGCCCATCGAGGGGCTGAATACTGAGGGGCCGGGCGCGTTGGAGGACGTGCTTGCCGCTTTGCAGAAAAAAGCGGGGGAGTGTGGGTGCGACCAGGTCGTCCTGCTGTGGGACGAGTTCGGGAGGCACCTCGAATCCCTCCTCAACGAAGGGCGGACTTCCGCACTGGGGGAAATCCAGGTGCTGGCGGAGTTCGTCAGCCGCCCCAGGGGGGTGCCGGCGACGATGGGCCTGTTCCTCCATCAGAGCCTGCTCCAGTACGCGGGGAACATGACGCAGTCGGTCCGTTCGGAGTGGACCAAGATCGAAGGCCGCTTCCGCACCCTGCAGTACGTCGATGAGAGCAAGGAGATCTACCGGCTCGTCTCTGAGGTAGTGGCTTCGCGCAGAGGCAGGAAGAAGCTGGCGGGGCCCCTTGCGCTCAGGGCAGCCCGTGAATGCCAGACTCATGGATTGTTCGGAGAAGCCACCCTCCTGGAGATTCAGCAGGTGCTTCACCGGGCATATCCCCTCGAACCCGTGACGCTGTACCTGCTGCCCCGCCTGGCTGCGCGCGTGGCTCAGAACGAGCGCACTCTGTTCAGCTTCCTCTACGCGGTCGATATGGACGGGGAGGTCGGACCGGCCGCCCTGTACGACTACTTCGCCCCAGTGATGAGGTCGGACACTTCGGTTGGCGGCACCTACCGCCAGTGGCTCGAGACGGAGAGCGCGTTGACGAAGGTTACCGACGAAGCGGAGACGAAGGCTCTGAAGGCAGCCTGTCTGCTCAGTCTGGGTGCGAGCGGCGAGCGCTCGCGCGCCGGCCACGGCCTGCTGCGATTCGCGCTCAAGGGATACGCCAGTGACGATTCGGAGGCGGATGTCGTCCAGCGACTGGTCGACCGCAAACTGCTGCTCCACCGCCGCCACAGCGACCAAGTGGCGGTATGGCACGGCACCGATGTCGACCTGCGGGGAAGGCTTGAGGAGGAGAAGCGCAGGCAGGTAGAGCAGTTCGACGGCCTGGGGTTCCTCAGCGAGGAAGCCAGGCCGCCCGCTTGGCGCCCCGTCGAGTACAACGCCAAGCGCTGCGTCCGAAGATACTTGGCCGGCCGCTACGAGTGCGTAGCGACCCTTCCCGAATCCCTTAGACAGGACCAGTACCTGAGGCGGCTCGATCCCGGCACGGATGGAGAGGTGCTGTACGTCCTTGCGGAAAGCCACGAGGAGATCTCGCAGGCCGAGCAGGCGGTTCGGTCGGACCTGAACGCCGACAGGATCGTGGTGGCGTTGCCCCGGGAACCGCTGCCGATCCGCGAGGCGGCCCTGGAGGTCTGGTGCCTGCTGAGGATGCAGACCGACAGCGAGCTTGTCGGGGCCGATCCTCTCGTCGGTCCGGAGCTGCAGCAAATGACCGACGACGCCCAAGGCCATCTGCAACAGCTCTTGGACCGGCTGGTCTGGCCCGGTTTCGATGGGCCGCGGTGGTTCCACAAGGGTAAGCCGATGCGGCGAGCCGATTCCCCCCGCGGCCTGCGGACGGCGCTGTCGAACATCATGGAGGAAGTGTTCGGGCACTGCCCCCGCATCAACAACGAGATGATCGTCAGGCACCGTCCTTCCGCGGTCGTGGTGAACGCCCGCAAGAAGCTGATGCTCGGGATCCTGGAACGGTCCGGCATGGAAGGCTTAGGCATCGAGGGGAACTTCCCTGATTCGTCGATGTTCCGGTGCGTGCTGCTTCACACCGGGCTCTACCGGCAGGACAACGGCCGCTGGCGGTATGCGGATCCGGAAGAGCTCGAGGACCCCGGCCTGAAGCAGGTGTGGAAGGAAGTCGAGGTCTTCCTCACCGAGCCGAGCACGACGCCGAAGGACCCTCGCCTGCTTCTGCACAAGTTGATGGAGCCGCCCCATGGAGTGCGGGAAGGTTTGCTGCCGATCCTGCTTGCCTCCGGGCTCAAGGCGTTCCCGAGCGCCCTGGCCCTGATGAAGGACGGGGCCTACGTGGCCGACATCCTGCCTTCCGTTATCGAGAGCCTGTGCCGAGAGCCGGACCGTTTCCGTGTCAGTGTCTTGGAGTTGGATGACGAGAGCGAAAAATACCTGCGCGGCCTGCATCGCATCTTCCCTGCGGGTCCGGAGTACGAAGCCCCGGAGGCCGACCTGGTCCGGCTCTGCCACGACGCCCTGGAGGCATGGAAGGTACAGCTGCCGGCAGCCGCCCTGACCACCCGTCAGCTGACCCCCGCCGGCCAGAAGCTGCAGCAACTCATCCGCAAGGGGGGGGACCCCGTCCGCCTCATCCTGCAGGACCTGCCCCGCCTCGGTGGCGAGGACCGTGCGACCAGTGAAGCACTGGGAGGCATAGAGGCGGCGAAGCAGGAGCTGATGGATGTCACTCGCATCTACGCGCAGCAGGTGGGTGCGGCGGTCCGGCGGGCGATACGCCTGGGGGATCGCGATCAGGGAGAGAGCCTGCAGGTCGTGGCCAGGGAATGGGCGGGCTGCTTTACCCAGAGCTTCGTGGAGAAGATGGGCACTGCGAGCACGACCACGAGCATGCTGAAGATCATGCAGATGAATTACAGGTCCGACGAGAAGCTCGCGGACTCCCTCGCCACGTTACTCGTCGGTCAGCCGCTCGCCAGGTGGGACGACACCACCATCGCGCATTTCGAGCGCGAGCTGCAGGCCACCGTGCAGCAGATCGAGGAGTCGGCGCTCGACCGTAGCGGCCTGTTGGAGGACAGCAGCGCCGCTCAGGGTTTGTCGAAACTCGTCGAGGGCCGAATTGATGAACTGTTCGCCAGGCTCGTCGATCTCGTCGGCGAGGGGGAAGCTGAGAGGAGGCTGTCCGTAATTCGGCAAAAGAGGACGGAGGAATCGCTCGATGGCTAGCATGCAAGAGGCGTTGGAAAGCCTGTCCGACAAGAGCATCCGCCATATCGTCAGTATCTCAGGAGGTAAAGACTCGACCGCGCTCGCCCTGTACATGCGCCAGAGTTTCCCGGAGATCAGGGCGGAGTACGTGTTCTGCGATACCGGCTGCGAGTTGCCCGAAACCTACGAGTACCTCGAACGGCTGGAAGCTCTCCTGGGCGTGGAGGTGAAGCGGCTCAATGCCCTCGACGACCTGAAGGTCGCGAGGAAGCCCGGGCGCAATCCCTTCGACATGTATCTGAACGAGCTCTACGGCGGATTCCTGCCGAATCCGCGGTCGAGGTGGTGCACGAGGGTGCTGAAGATTCAGCCGTTCGAACGCTTCGTCGGCGACAGCCAGGCGTTCAGCTACATCGGGATCCGCGGCGACGAGGACAGGGAGGGGTACCAATCGAAGAAGCCACCGGTGATTTCGCAGCGGCCGAACATCCTGCCCGTGTACCCTTTCAAGGACGCGGGGATGATCCTTGAGGACATCAAGCGAATTCTGACCGAATCAGGCATCGGGTTGCCCGGCTACTACCGCTGGCGGTCCCGTTCCGGCTGTTACTTCTGTTTCTACCAGCAGGTCGGGGAATGGCAGAACCTCAAGGAGGTGCACCCCGATCTTTTCGAAAAAGCAATGGGGTACGAACAGGATAGCGCCGGAGACCGGGGCTATACCTGGGTCGACGGACGGCCGCTACTCAGGATTGCCGAGCTGCCGGAGCGGGAGGAGATCCCAGCGCCAGATCTAGCCGAAGGTTGTGCCGTGTGTCATTTGTAGGGTTGCAGAACCGATCGAATCCATGCGGCCCAGTCTCTGAGGGGACCGAACCCTCACCTCCCAGACCCCGTCATCAATTCCAAGAAAACCTTCTCCGTGTAACCTTGACGATACGCCCAGATCTCGCCCTCTTACTGATCGATGAATCGCGACGAGTTTCTGCAGAAAATCGAGCGCATCAACGTCTGGCAACGACGCGGGGAACGCGCGCCGCACAAACCCCTGCTGCTGCTGTTGGCGCTCGGGCGCGTCCTCGGCAAGCGGGAACGACTTGCTGCCTACATGCAGATCGAGAGCCGGCTTACGGACCTCCTGAAAAATTTCGGTCCGCCCCGCAAGGCGTGGCATCCGGAGTTCCCGTTTGGCCGCCTGCCCGCCGACGAACTCTGGGAGATCCCCGAGAGGGAAACCTTGTCCCGCACTGCGAGCGGAGATCTTCGAGTTCGGGATCTGCGCGAGCGTGGAGTGCAGGGCGGTTTTCCAGAGCCGCTGTACGACCTGCTCCGCAACCGGCCGGAGTTGGGGAGAGAGGCAGCGCAAAGACTCCTGGACGGGCACTTCCCGGAATCCCTGCACGATGAGATCCGCGATGCCGTCGGAATCCCACGTACCTGGGTGGCGCGTGATGCGCCCCTTCCTCCGAGGCGCGACCCGGCCTTCCGCGACGAGGTTCTGCGCGAGTACCAGCGCCGTTGCGCCGTCTGTGACTTCGACGTGCGTCTGGGGAATGAGTTGATCGGTCTGGAAGCGGCGCACATCAAGTGGCATGCCGCCGGAGGTCCGGACGAGGTCGCGAACGGATTGGCGTTGTGCGGGCTGCACCACAAGGCGTTCGACCGGGGAGCCTTTGGTTTGGAACCGGTCGAGGCGGGGGGCTACAAGGTGCTGGTCTCCAGCGAAGTCCACGGCCTCAGCGCCCCGGTTCGCTGGTTTCTCGACTACCACGACAAGCCGCTTCGGTCGCCTCGGAACCGCTGTCTGGGTCCCGACCCCAGGTTCGTGAAGTGGCATGGGAAAGAGGTCTTTCGCCCCCCGGCGCTGACATGAAGCGGACCTGCGGGTAAGCCCGGGCTCGGGGAAATCCCGCGGTCTTGCAGAACGGCTCAGTCGCTCTGGGCGTCTGCCAGCATGCCTCAGGTATCCCTGTGCCGTCTGGAGTTATCTCCACCCACCTCATGATCCGTTGGCCGACCTGCCTCCAGCTTGCCCGCGCCGCGACCCTACCCCGCAGCCACCGAACCCCCCCCCCGCAGCCACCTCCGCTCCTCCCCCTCGCCCCACGGATACCTGAAGTGCGCGGCCAGCTCGCGGTTGGCCGGCTGCTCCAGCAGCTCCTCCAGCGCCGCCCAGGCCTGCTCGTACGAACGGGTCTGGTGGTTCTCCAGCGCCCCCCACAGCAGCATGCTCCGGTCCCCCGTGCGATACGCCTCCAACCCGCGCTCCATGCGCAGGATCTCCGGCAGGACCTGCTCGAGCATGATCTTCTTCGGCAGCGGCTCGAGCCGTAGCGGCCGGATCCCCTCGCCGTCGATCACCGCCGGCACCTCGACCACGACGTCGTCGTCCACCCCGGGCAGGGCCCCGCGGTTGGGCACGTTGACCTGGAACTTCCCGCGCACGTCGTTGGCGAGCGCGTCGATGATCGGCACCTGCTGCTCGCGCGTGCGCTCGGTGCCGAATACCTCGGTCATGCGCGCCCCCGGGTCGGCGCAGGCGGCCCGTATCTGCTCCATCCTGCGGTCGAGGCGCTCGACGAACACCGGCCGCGCGATGTGCGTGTCCGGGCCTCCGAACGGTTCCCCGTACCAGTGCTTCTTGGTGTCGATGTCGGTGTGGTACCACCAGCCGCCCGACCGCGGCGTGTCGCCGATCGGCATCAGCCCGTACATGCGGTACTGGTGGATGGTGCCGCGCGAGAGCTGGATGTCGTGGGTCCCGTCCGCTTCGTGGGTGGCCCAGTAGTTTTCCCCCTCTTCCTCGATCCAGCGGTCGATCAGCGGGTAGGCGTCCTCGCCGTCGTAGCGGAAGCGCGTCATCCAGATGCAGTGGTTGACCCCGGGCGCCTCGAAGTCGACGCGGTCGGGGTCGAGACCGAGCTCGTCGACGATGCGCAGGTACCCGAAATGCCCGTGGCAGAGGCCGCAGATCTTGATCGGCATCTCCCGCGTCATCAGGGTGCAGCCGTCGAACACCGGGTTGCCCGACTGGATCAGCCAGGCCTCCGGGCACAGCCGCTCCATGTCCCGGCCCAACTCCATCATTACGCCGAACTGGTAGAAGGAGCCGGCCGAGACGCCGCGGTAGTAGTACCCGTGCTTCGCCATCAGCTCCCTCATGCCGGCCTGGTGGTGATGGCTCTGCACCATGGCGGTGTCGATGACGAAGTCGCAGCCGCGCAGGGCTTCGGCGCGCTCGGTGGTCTGCTCGAAACGGAGCTCCGCCCCGACCTCGTCGGTGTAGCGCCGCGCCATGCGGGTGACCGCGTCGAGGCGCCCGGCGTCGATGTCCATGAAGTGGACCTCGCTCCCTTTGAGGTTGGGCGTCAGGCACAAATCCCTGACGAGGCCGAGGGTGAAGGTGGCGGAACCGGCGCCGATTACGCCGATGCGTACGGGACGTGGCATGTCATTTCTCCTGCGCTCGAGTTCGGGGACTCCGCAGGGGCGGGTCCCGGTGAGGTCCTTGTTCCTTTGTTTCCGGGCGACAGGTGGATGGATTGGATCGGGTTCTCCTTCATCGGTCGTCTTCCCCGTGAATGCCGCCGACGGCCGCGGACACGGGTCCTTCGTTCAGATGGGTCGGGGGGCCGGTTGTCGCCGCGGCGGAGACCGAACTCACGAGTTGCGGTTTCCGGCGACCGCGGTAGCCCTGGTCGAGTCGGCCCGATTTCGAGCGGTCTGCTGCATGTAGGGTCCTCTGTTTTACGAAAAACTTGCTGAATCGTGCTATTCAGTGCAGGTTGACTGATACATGAACGGAGCGAATTCATCAGGCGGGTCCGGCGCTACGCCAGGAAGACAGGCAGGGAATGCCGTTTTGATTCTGGTCATGGCAAGGGAAGCCATGGTTTTCTTTACCTGGGGGATAGGCGTACGGTCGTAAAGCGAGGCGAAATTTCCAAGGGAATGGTGACAGCCATGCTCAAGCAACTCGGTATAGAAAAACGGGATTTCTGAGGAGGAATCATGCATTACGTTTATCCATGCAATCTCACCCCCGATGAAGAAGAGGGCGAAGGGTACATCGTGACCTTCCCCGACGTCCCGGAAGCCATCACCGGGGCGCGAACCAAGGAAGAGTCCCTTACCCTGGCCGAGGACGCCCTCGCCGTTGCTCTGACCGCATATGTCCTTGAGCGCCGGGACATCCCCGTTCCGAGCGCCGCGGTTCCCGGGCAGGAAATGGTAGCGGTCCCGACCGTCCTGGCCGCCAAGCTGGCCCTCTATACGGCCATGCGGCGCCAAAGAGTCACCAAGGTCGAGCTCGCCCGCCTTCTCGGGCTGAGCGAAGGGGCCGTGCGCAAGCTGTGCAATCCCGGCCACCGATCCCATATCGGCAGCGTGGAAACCGCCCTGCGCGCCCTCGGTCGCGGCCTGGTGGTCGCCGACAGAGCGGCCTGAACCGGCGCGGAATACCGCCAGTATCGGCCCACGTTCGAGGCCAGAGCCTTCCGCAGCGGTTCCGGTGCGTCCTTTAGCCCGGGCAACAAAAAAAGGGAGTGCCTCTCGACACTCCCTTCTCAAATTTCATGGTAGCCCGTACGGGATTCGAACCCGTGTTACCGGCGTGAGAGGCCGGCGTCCTGGGCCTCTAGACGAACGGGCCATGAAGCGGTTGCGAATCGGTTAATTCTATCCCGGAAAGGCTACCCTGTCAACGCGTCGGAAGGCGCCGGAAGCCTGTCCGTTAAACCGTTTCCGTCCCTATATTCGGCCTCTTTCAGGACTTCCAATTCATGAACAAACCTTCCTTCTCGACCGGCTACGAGGACCTGTCCCTGACGGACCGGCTGGCGCGCGTGGTGTACGCCCCGCGGACGAGCTTCGAAGCGGTGCGCGACGACCCGACCTCGCAGGACTGGCTGCTGCCGGTCCTGCTGATGTGCCTGATCTGGATCGGCTCGAACTACGCGACCCTGTCGGTCACCGCCGACCCCGGATTGCCGGCGATGCAGGATCGCCTCAACGGGCTGCCGGAGGAGCAGCGCCAGCAGGCCCTGGAGAATCTCGAAACCTGGCGCGAGCACGGCTGGATGACCCTGCCCCTGGTGAACGGCTTCTCGACGGTGGTCTGCGTCGGGCTGGTGATGCTGGCCGTCGGGCGCTGGATCTTGCGCGTCGACGTCTCGCTGCGGCAGATGCTGACCCTGAAGGGATACGCCGCGGTCATCGTCGCCATCGAGAAAGTGGTGAGCACGCCGCTGATGCTGCTTTCCCAGAAGCCGTTCGTCCACCTGGGACCGGGGGCCTTCGTCGGCGAGGAGGGGGCCGGCACCTTCTTCGGCAAGCTGCTGATCGGCGCCAACCTGTTCGACCTGTGGCAGGTCTTCGTCATCGGCACCGGCTTGTCGGTGATGGCCCAGGTGCCGGCGAAACGGGCGCTGGCCGTGGTGCTGTTCCTCTGGATGTTCTGGCTCGCCATTGGCGCCTCGGTTCCCGAGCCTCCGGGGCCCCTTCCCCCGGCACCGGAAACGCCGGCCCAGTAGAAGCCCCGGGATGGCGGGACCTTGTCCGCTGCAATTTATCGCTAAATGCCGTGAGGCCTGTCAGGGCAGGCCAGCTTCGCGGCAGAATGTGGAGAACGGCAGCACGCGCGTGCCGGTGTTTTCGTTGCCGAAGTCTTTCGTGCCCAGGTGTACCTGGTAGAACCGTGGGATATCGGTCCGCTCCCTGAAATACCGGCATGCCGGCGCCGCGCTCTGCTCGCCGCTCTTGCACTCGACGGCGAACTCGGCAGCGCCGCCGCGGAGAACGACGAAGTCCACCTCGCGCTTGTCGGTATCGCGAATGAAGCGCAGCTCCATCCCGTATCCTTCGGTGTCCTCGACGAAGTGGCAGTATTTGAGGAGGTGGCCGGCCACCATGTTCTCCAACCGGGCGCCGCGGTCGGGAACGCGCGACCAGTCCCAGAAGTAGAGCTTCCTTTCCTTGCGGACCGCCCTGATCCTCTTCCCCCCGAACGGTGGAATGCGGTAGCAGAGGTACATCCTTTCGAAGATCGCCAGCCAGCGTTCGACGGATTCGTGCGACGCCTGCAGCAGCCTGGCCAGGCTGTTGACGGAAAGCGGGGAGCCCACGCACCCCGGCAGGTGAGACAGCAGGAGATCCAGCATCGAAATCTCCCTGACGTTCTCCAGATCGCGGAGATCCTCGTGGATGATTCTGGTGGAATGCTCGCGCTGCCAGCGGCGATGAAAGCGCACCTCTCCCCGCAGAAACGGCTCGGGGAAACCGCCGAACCTGAGCAGCTGCTCCGCTGTCGCCTCATCCGCAGCCGCCCCGTACTCCGTCGCCGTGAACGGATGCAGCCGGTAGTAGTGATACCGCCCCTGCAGGGAATCCCCGCCCTTGCGGTAGTAGTCGAGACGCGCCGATCCGGTGACGATGAAGGAAATGGAGGTTCTGTTCTTGTCGAACAGTCCCTTCACCAGGTTTCGCCAGCGCGCGAACTTGTGGATCTCGTCGAAAATGATGCGGGGCTGGCCGGAGGGCAGGCGTTCCGCCAGGATATTCTCGCGATCGGAAAGCACGTCCCAGTTCAGGTTAGCGGGGGACGACTCGTTGCTGCCAGGTCCGAGCAGAGACAGGGCCAGGGTGGTTTTTCCAACCTGGCGCGGCCCGCCGACGAATACCATCCGCTTCGCGAGATCCGCTTCGATGTGGTCCTTGATGTAGCGCGGTTTCATCCTGCTTCCCATCTCGATATGGCGTTAGTGTTTCAGGCAGGACCTTAATTTACTCATGAGTATTTCAGAGTCAACCTGAAATCAGAGGGGGGTGAAAACCGATCGGCGGGAATCGACTCGGGCGCCCCGCAAAGTGGCTCGGCGTTTCACCTGCTGTATTCGTATAAGAATCACCTGTGCCACCCTCGACCTCACAGCTGTCGGAGGCCCGGTAAGCAGCCCGAATACTCGTGGCGGCCCCTTTCGGCCGTCGGTACATTTGAATCCCTCGGCATCCCCTGCCGAACGCCGCGCCCCCCACCGCATCTTCCCCTGTCGCGAACCACCCTCGCGAAGGGAACTCCGTGTCCGAACATATCGGCATCCTCCGGGAGCGCTCGCTCCACGCCTCGGTCAAGCAGTGGTACGCCCTTCCCGGCGACCTGCTCGAGGAAAGGGTGGGGGGCTATGTCGTCGACATCGTCCGCGACGGCAGCATGGTGCGCGACCGGCAGCTGCTGATCGAGATCCAGACCCGCGGCTTCGCCCCCCTCAAGCGCAAGCTGCGGCGCCTGACCGAGGAGTACGAGGTCAGGCTGGTTCACCCGATCCCCCGCGAAAAGTGGATCCTGCGGCTCGCCGCCGACGAGGAGACCGTTCTCGGCCGCCGCAGGTCCCCGAAGCGGGGCATGGCCGCGCACCTGTTCGAGCAGCTCGTCAGCATTCCCGAGCTGGTGAACAGGGACTCGTTCAGTATCGAGGTGCTGATGATTCAGGAGGAGGAGGTGCGCTGCTACGACGGCCGCGGCAGCTGGCGCCACCGCGAATGGACGCGCCGCGACCGCCGTCTATTGGAGGTGGTGGAGCGCCGGATTTTGGCGCAGCCGGCGGATTTTCTCGAATTCGTTCCCGAGGAGCTGGAGAGGCCGTTCACCAACCGGGAGTTTGCCGAGAGCACCTCGTACTCCCTGCGGCTGGCGGCGAAACTCACCTACTGCCTCAAGAAGATGGGCGCCCTCGAGGTGGTCGGTAAGCGAGGCAATACGCAGCTGTTTGCCGAGGCCGCCTGAGGCTGAGACCTGTCGCCGGGGAGGGGCCTGCATTTCCGCCCGTGGTGGCCTACCTTCGTCGCGCCGATTGCCGGGTCTCGCCGGCAGTCACCTTCACCCGGTATGCGGAGCTGACCTCAACAACCATGATCGAGCTTGCCTTCATGAGCAGCGTCTGTCCCGACTGGACGCTCGGAGAAATCGCCGGCGCCATGAAGGAGCACGGCTACACCGGTTTCGAGCCGCGCGTCGAATGGGGGCACCTCTGCGGCATCGAGGTGGACCTGCCTGCGGACCGCCGCCGCGAGACGCGGGACCTGTTCGCCTCCGAGGGACTCGAGATCTGCTGCCTCGCAACCGGGGTGCGCATGGCCGAGCCGGATGCCGGCGAGCGCGCCCGCCACATCGAGGATCTGCGGCGCTACCTCGATCTCGCCGCGGACCTGGGGTGCGGCCTGGTGCGCACCTTCGGCGGCCGCCGCGACCGCGACGCGGAATGGTCCGCGGTGGTCGACTACGTCGCCGCCGGCTACGGGCAGGTCGTCGACCAGGCGCGGGACGCCGGCGTCACCCTGCTGCTGGAGACGCACGACGACTGGTCCGCCACCGCGCCGGTGCGCGCCGTGATCGAAGCGGTGGATGACCCTTGCCTGCAAGTGTTGTGGGATTTCATGCATCCGCAGCGGATGATGGAGACCCCGGCCGAGTCGTTCCTCGCCGTCGGCATGCTCACCCGCCACGCCCACGCCCACGATGGCCGCTGCGTCGACGGCGGGCTGCAGCTGCTCGACCGCCTCGGCGACGGGGAGATCGACCATTCCAGCCCCCTGCAGCTGCTGCGCCGCGCCAGCTTCGAAGGGTACGTGTCGGTCGAGGTGATACACCGGCCCGGAAGCGGCTGCGATGCCGAAGCCGTGCTCGCCCAGCACGCCGGCGAGCTGCTGCGGCTGGCGGCCTCCCCTCCGGTTGAGAGGGGATACCCATTCCCATAGGTTTCCGGCTCGTCAGCCATGACTTCCCGAGTCGGACGACCGCTGACCTCACCCGCAGACAATTACAGACTTATGGACAACGAATCGTCACACGAAATCAGGGAAGCCCCCCGGGGCCTCGGCGGCCTCCTGCGCAACATCGGCCCCGGGATCGTCGTCTCCGGATCGGTGGTCGGCTCCGGAGAGCTGCTGGTGACCACGCGCATGGGGGCCGAAGTCGGCTTCGTGTTCCTGTGGGGGGTCATCGTCGCCTCGGTGATCAAGTATTTCATCCAGCTCGAGCTCGGCCGGCAGTGCCTGCTCAAGGACGAGACCACCATCCAGTCGCTCGACCGGGTCAGGGGGTTCAGGCTGCGCGACACCTCCTGGAACGCCTGGCTGTGCATCGCCGGCTTCCTCGGCGTCATGATCGCCCTCGTCGGCATCCTGGGATCGGTGGGCGGGATGATGAGCTCGGTGTTCCCGTGGCTTCCCAAGTGGACGTGGAACTGCGTCATCTTCGCCCTGCTGGGCGTGCTGCTCTACCGCGGCCTCTACGAAGACCTGGAGAAGATGGTCTCCTTCCTGGTCGCCGCCTTCAGCCTCGTCGTCATCTTCTGCGTCCTCGCCCTGCAGGGCACGGAGCACGCCATCACCGGGGCGCAGATCGCCTCGGGGCTGCGATTCGCCATGCCGGTCGAAGGGGCCTTCACCGCCCTGGCGGTGATGGGCTCGGTCGGGGCCACCGCGGTCGAGCTGTTCATGTATCCCTACTGGATCAGGGAGAAGGGGTACCCGCGGTTCATCGGGCCGCGCGACGGTTCCCCGGAGTGGCGCGAGCGCTACCGCGGCTGGATGCGGGTGGTTGCGGTCGACGCCGGAGTCTGCACCGGGATCGCCGTGGTCATCACCTGCGCCTACTACCTGCTGGGAGCCTCGATCCTCAACAAGCTCGAGGTGATACCCAAAGGCTACGAGGTCGTCGACAACGTATCGCTGATCTTCACCGAGTCCCTGGGCGGATGGGCGAAGAACATTTTCATGTTCGGCGCCTTCTGCACCCTGTTCTCGACGCTGCTGGTGTTCGCCGCCAGCTCCGGGCGGATCATGCTCGATTTCCTGCGCCAGACCGGGGCGGTGGCGCCGCAGACCAGCGAACAGCGGAGGCTCCTGCTGCGGGTGCTGCAGATCGGCATCCCGCTGCTCTGGCTGATCGGCGAGCTAGGCTATGCGGAGAAGCCGTTCCTGCTTCTCCGGCTCGGGGCCAACTGCAACAACCTGTTGCTGATCCCCCTGGCGTTCGGAGTACTTCACCTCGCCATGCGTCTCGACGGGCGCGTGCGCATGCCGATGTCGATCGAGCTGGGGTTGATGGCCACGATCTGGGCGGTGACGGTGTTCACCGCTTTCAACCTGTTCCAGCTGTGGGGCGGCGGCGGCGGGCACTGATCAGGAGGGCCGCCAACCCCGCACGGCTGGTTGCGGGCAGGCGGTGAAGCTCGGTCTGGGGACCGTCCGGCAGGACGGAATGCCGGGAGGCTCTCCCTCTCGCCCATCCAGCCGTTCATCAGGCTTGTCCCGGTTGCTGACGCTTGCCATAGGTCGCCACTCTTCAGTGGCTGCAATTAACCGCGTACCTCACCTCCCAGCCCTGCCAACAGCATCGGCAACGCACGCAGCTCTCGCTTCAGGGGATCGAGCACGTACCCCAAAGCTTCGAGGGTGACCCCTCCGAGAAGATTGCTGTCCCCGGGTTCGCCGAAGACAACCGGCGCGGCGGAATGGGCGAGCAGCAGCAGGGTGAATGGGATGAGGATCCGCTTCGTGAAACCTCCATGGCGCGGGGAGCGGTCCCCGCTTCAGCGGCCGGGGCCGTACCGCTCGACGAGGTCGCGGTACTTCACCCCCGTTCCCCCGAACAGGTCGAGGGCGGAGCCCACCGTGAAGTCGAGCCGCCCCTGCCCGAGCCCGGCGACGAGCTCGACGTCCCGCATGCAGGCGATGCCCCCGGCGTAGGTGGCCGGAAGCGGACTGGCGTCGGCGAGCAGCCGCACCAGCTCTTCGTCGATTCCCCCCTGCTTCCCCTCGACCTGGGTCGCGTGCACGAGGAACTCCGAGCAGCAGGGGGCGAGGCTCTCGAGGTTGGTCCGGGTGATCTCGAAGTCGGTGAGGGTCCGCCAGCGGTCCGCGGCCACGAAGTAGCGCCCGTCCCGGGCGGCGCAGCTCAGGTCGAGGACGAGGTTGCCGGCGCCGACGGCCGCGGCCATCTGCTCGGCACGGGCAGGCCAGAAGGCGGCATTCTCGAAGAGACAGGAGGTGGCGATGACGGCGCTCGCGCCGCGCTGCAGCCAGCCGCAGGCGTTGCCGGGGTTCATGCCCCCGCCGATCTGCAGCCCTTCGGGAAAGGCTTCGAGGGCCGCGGCGGCAGCCGCCTCGTTTCCGGGGCCCAGCATGATCACGTGTCCGCCGGCTAACCCGTCGTCGCGGTAGCGCCGCGCGAACCAGGATGCGGGCTGTGGGCTGGTGAAGTTGGTCTGCGTCCCCTGCGACGAATCGTCGAGGGTGTCGCCGACGATCTGCACGACCCTGCCGTCGCGCAGGTCGATGCAGGGGCGGAAGCGCATGGCTAGGCCGGGCCGGCTAGCGCGCGGCGCCGACCTTGAGGGCGGGGATCTCGTCGCTGCGTTCGATCTCGACGCCGGTGTGCTCCTGCATCCACTCCTTCAGGGGAACCTCGCCTGCTTCGGGGATCTGGAAGCCCATGGCGCTGCTGCAATCCCCCAGGAGCTGCCGGCGGATCGGGTCGCAGCGTTCGAGCAGCTCCTCCGGCATGCGCAGGTAGTCCATCGGCCGCAACCAGCGGTACCCGTACCCGAAGAAGAGGGTCTTGCGCGTGATCTCCGACAGGTTGGGACCGACCGCGTGCATGGTGCGGTTCTCGAACAGCACGGCGTCCCCGGGCCGGCAGCGCATGGCGAAGTCCTCGCTCCCGGCCGGGTCTCCTTCGGGGGGCTCGACCGCGGTGTCGTTGCTGCCCGGCAGCAGCCGGATGGCGCCGCGGCCCGGTTCGCTGATGTCGCTGAGCCAGTAGGCGATCTTGATGAACATGCGCGGCTGCGCGGCGTCGAGATCGGAGGGGCAGGTGCCCCCGTCCCGGTGCCATCCCGAGCGCCCGAACGAGGAATCGGAGCCCGCGGGGATCGGCGGTCTCACCACGAGGTGGGAGGTGATCAGCTGGATGTTGTGGTTGAGAAGCTGGACGACGAACGGCACCGTGGCCGGCCAGTCGAGCAGCTCGAGGAATGCGTCGTCCTCGGGCAGGCAGTTGCGCAGCTGCCAGAAGCCGCGCTCGTTCATCCCATCGGCGCGCCGTCCCTGCTCGTACAGGCGGTCGCAGGCCTCGAGCAGGCGCCCGACCATTGCGGGCGGCAGGGCCTGCGGCACCACGAGAAAGCCGTCGCGTTCGAGGCCGTCTCGCTGTTGCCGGGAGAGCGGCGTGAATTCCATGATGGGTACAACGAAAGCGGGGGACTGGAAGTGGTCAACCGTCCCGGCTGCCGGGGCCGGCAGGCTCCAAGGCGACGTACACGCTGACCGCGGAGTCCCCGAACGGGCGGCGGCGCTCGAGGCGCAGGGAATCGATGGCCTCGGGAAGCTGCAGGCGGCCGGCATGCTGAACGAACATCATGCCGTCGCTGTCGAGCATCCGCGCGCGGCCCAGCTGCTCGGCGAGGGCCAGGCTCAGCGGGCGCCCTCCCAGGGAGGCCTCGTACGGCGGGTCGACGTAGACACCGGCGTATTCTCCATATCCCTGGGGGATCAGCACCTGCGCCTTCCGGTTGAACAGCTGCAGGCGCTTGTCGACGCCCCAGGCCTGCAACAGCTCCCGGAGCATCCGGTAGCGCCTGCCGTCGGGCTCGCAGGCGATGACTTTCGCCCCGCGGCTGTACGCCTCCAGGGCGATCTGGCCGCTGCCGGCGCACAGGTCGAGGAAGGCGCGGCCATCGAGCGGGCCGAGCATGGAGAAGACCGCTTCCTTCAGGCGCGCGCCGGTGACGCGGATCTCTCCCTGTCTTCGGGGGTTGAACGGAATAGTGCGGCCCTTCAGGGAGCCGGTGACGATGCGCACGGGTCGTTGTCTCTGCGGCGGGAACCGGTTCGGAGCGGAGGCGGTCAGGAATACTACCTTGTTGGCCAAAGATGCGAAAAGGGCAGGCGCTAGTCATTCGCCGGGGCTGCACGTCAAACGGATGCATCTGTTTCCGCAGCCAGGTACCCAATCCGGGCTTCCTCCCAAGCGGCTGCCTCCGGCACGCCACTGAAATGTCAACTCCTTCCTCGTGAAAGCCATGCGCATAACACTCCCGATGGTCCTGCTGATGCTGGTGCCGCAGCTGCTCCCGGCGGAGAACATCCCCGGCAAGTTCTTCCCCGGCATCCGGTTCGAGGAGCCGCTGCCCACGACCTTCGACACCGGGCAGGTCCTGCCCCTGGACGGGAGCGTCGACCAGGGCGGAGTCGCCTGGATCCTGTTCAGCTTCCTCCCCATCGGCAGGGGGGAGCAGGCGGATTTCATCACCCCGGTCAGGGAGGGCCGCTTCGCCCGGGAAATCGTCTTTCCCCATGCGGCGCGCGGGCAGTACAGCCTCGAGATCTACACCGGTCAGACCAGGGAATCCCTGGACTACGCCGGCCGCTACTACGGCCTGAAGATGCTCCAGGGCAGGGGGCCGGTGATGCTTCCCCGGCGCTTCTTCCCCGGGTTTCTTCTCGACCAGCCGCTGCCGACCCGCATGGCCACCGGGGAGGCCCTGCACCTGGCCGGGGAGGTCGAGGATGCGGCGCACAGGGCCCTCGCCTTCGGATTCGTGTTCGGGGAAGGGTCGTCCTGGACCTCCTTCTTCCTCGTCGAGGAGGGGCGTTTCGAGCGCACCATCCTCGTGCCGGAAGAAGCGGAGGGGGCGAATGCCCTGGCCCTTTTCGCCGGCCCGCGGGAGGGGAACCTGCCCTATGTCGACTGGTACCCCTACCTCGAAGTCCAGCACGGGGCCCAACCGGCCGAGGTCCCCAGGCTCTTTTTCGACGGGCTGGCGCTGGACGAGCCGCTGCCGGTGCAATGGCCGCTGCAGCGGGACGTGGTTCTTTCCGGAGAAGCGCGTCCCTTCGTGCGCCGGTTCCGGCTGCACCTGGAGCCGCTGGATGGCGGGGGAATCCGCGTGCTGTCACCCGGGCTGGAGGATGGGCGCTTCCGCTTTCCGGCGCGGCTGCTGGCCTCCGAGCTGGGCCAGGTGAGCCTGTCGGTGGTGATCGAGCTGGAGGGCGGCGCCACCTGGGACAGCGGCGAGCTCGTCATCGAAGGGATCGATCCGCCCATTCCGGACCTGGAAGTGGGGGTGGTGGCGGTGGCCCTGCTGGCAGGTCGGGAAGCGGAGGTCCCCCTGTTGAACCGGGGGAGCGGACCGGTCGAGCTGGAGCCGCCCCAGGTCGAGGGGCCGTTCGCGGTGGAGGCGTATCCCTCCGTGCTGGAGCCGGGCGAGGCCGGAGAGGTCGAGCTGAGCTACGACGGCTCGGGGGGCGACCAGGGCCTTCTCACCGTGCTCAGCGACGACCCCTTCCGACCGCGGGTGTCGGTCGCCCTGTCGGGGCTGGAGGCCCGGGAGGCGGCCTCCGACCTCGTGCACCTGCGGGCCGACGCCGCCGGGCGTATCGAGTCCGGCTTCGATCTAATGGAAAAGGATCTGGTTTTCGCCCTCTATGCGGCTCCGCTGGAGCGCTTCCGCCGGGAGAAGGTGTACGAGATCTCCCTGGAAGGCTCCGCGGCCCTGGCCAAACCGACCGTTGCAACCCGGGCGGACCGCCGCGATTCCGTCGAGCACCGGGCGCGGCAGCTCGAGCGGACCCTGTCCCTGAGGCTGCGGGAGAGCGGGCGCCCGGCAGGCAAGCCCGCAGGGGTGCAGTACGAGGTCGGGGACCGCCGCTCCTTCTTCTTCGCGGCGCAGGGGGAGGTTCCGGACCAGTCCATCGAGGCCAGGGTGGTGGCCGTCAACGAGCGCGCCGTCGCCTTCGTCCAGGAGGACCTGCGGGAGGACGACGACAATATCGAGGAGGACCAGCTGAAGGAAGCCATCGACCTGTTCGCCGGGGATTACCCGCTCCTGGTCGAGGCCTTCGGGGCTCCCTCCGACGTCGACGGAGACGGCAGGATAGCCGTGCTCGTCACCCACCTGATAGAAGACGTCGACGCCGGCGGGCAATTCCGCGCCGCCTCGCTGCTGCCCCGGCACGCGGGTGGGGACGGCAACGTGACCGATCTCATGTGGGTGAATCCGCTCTATCCCGCCGAGTCTTACCGGGCCCTGCTGGCGCACGAGTTCCAGCATCTCGTCAACTTCAACCAGCACGTCCTCGTGCGGCGGGGAATCAGCGAGGTTTCCTGGCTCAACGAGGGCCTGTCGCACCTGGCCGAAGACCTGGTCGCGGACCACCAGGTCAGCGGCAACTACAGCTTGGTCCGCATCTTCCTGGAGGAGCCGGGTGCGGTGGGGTTGAACGACGGCTACATGGTCGACTCCCCCATGCGCGGAGCCGCCTACCTGTTCGTGCGCAGCCTCGTCGACCTGCTGGGGGAGGGGGTGCTGCTGCGCCTGGTGCAGACCGGCCTGGTCGATCGCGACAACGTCGAGGCCGCCACCGGGGAGAGCTTCGCCGACCTGATGGCCCGCTGGGGGGCCCAGCTCTACATCAGCGGCACCGGGCTGAGCGGCCACTCCCGATTCAACTACCGCATATCGCCCCTGCAGACCCCGCAGGGCCGGGGCTTTCCCCCGCCGGTCTCGGTGACCTACCGCCTGGGGGAGGAGTCCCCCGGGCTGGCGATCCGGCCCCGGGGGGTGCAGTTCCTCCGCCTCGAAGGCAGTGAAGCCGCAACGCTGAGGCTGCAGACCGAGCCGCAGGCCCGACTGGGAGCGGTGGCCCTGCCGGTGGCCAAGGCCGCGGCGGCGGCCCCCATGGCGTCCGACCACTTCGACGGCATCCTCCTCGATCCGCCCTTGCCGCTGGAGCTGGCTACCGGGGAGCCGCTACTCCTCCAGGGAACCACCGCCGACAGCGTCGAGGAGATCACCCTCGAGTTCGTCCCGGAGGACGGGGGGGATGCGCAGCGGTTCTTCCTGCTGGTCGGGGAGGGGCGCTTTCTCCGGACCGTTTTCTTTCAGCACGACGAGGCCGCGACCTACTCCCTCAACGTCTACGTCGTCGATCGGCAACCGACCCCTTTCGCCGGGCGCTTCTTCCCCATTCGCCTGACCCAGGGGCAAGGTCCCCTGCTGGCACCGACCCGGTACTTCAACCGGGTGCGGCTCGACCGTCCCCTGCCGACCTCGGCTGCCGCCAACCTGCCCTTCCGCGTCAGCGGGGAAGTCGAGGATGCCGAAGCGACCCTGATGGAGTTCTCCCTGTTTCCCCAGAACGAGGAGGGGGAGCGCTCGCGAGAGGCGGAAAAGGCCCAGGGCCTTCCGGTCGAGGCGGGGCGTTTCAACGGCGAGCTGCATTTCGACGATGTGCCCCCCGGCACTTACTGGCTGTCGCTGGAGGTCGGACCGGAGGGGGATCTGACCTACGTCGGGGCCGTTACCTCCTTCGAGGTCCTCGAACCGGTCACCGCGGTCCTGGAGGAAGGGGAGACCGGGCCGCGGGCCTTCGCCCTGTATCCCAACTACCCCAATCCCTTCAACAGCCGCACTCTGCTCTCCTTCTCTCTGCCGGAGTCCCGGCCGGAGGTCGAGCTGGCGGTGTACGACCTGCTGGGGCAGAAGCTGGCGGTCCTGGTCCGGGGAGCGCGGGGGTCGGGGTTCCACTCGGTGGAGTGGAACGGCCGCGACGAATCGGGTCGTGCCCTGGCCAGCGGCTCGTACCTGTACCGGCTAGAGGCAGGGCCGTACCAGGCGGTGGGCAAGCTGATGCTGCTGCGCTGAGGGAGGGCATCGGCTTTACCGCGGGCTCGATGAGCCGCGCCGCCGGCGGCCGCCGGTTTCCGCGTGACCGCGGAGTCTACCGGGGGTTCGTGATCAAGGCGATGTGGAAAGGGGCTGGGGATGGCGGCCCCTGTTCTTTTGGCGGAAACTCCCCGATCAACCATTCCGCGGCTCGCGGTTAGGTTAAATCGTTACCGGTGGAGAAACCCATGCGCCACGCCTTCCCGGTGGTCCTGCTGTTGGTGAATCCCTTCCTGCTGAATGCCGAGGAGGTTCCGGCGGATTTCTTCCCCCGCATCCTGCTGGACGAGCCCCTGCCCACAACCTTCGAGACGGGCCAGCACCTGTCCCTGTCCGGGAAATCCGAAGATTTCAACATCTTCCAGATCAATTTCACATTCACCCGTGACGATGGCTTTAAACTGGATTTCTGGGGATTTGTAAGTGATGGCGCTTTTGTTTTCGAAGCCGTTTTTCCCCACAGTGCGGTTGGGCAGTACAACCTGGAGGTCGAGGCGGACAGGGGTAGGGAAAGGGCCCGGGTTTTAGGGCGTTTCGAGGGCTTGCAGGTCAACCAAGGCCAGGGACCGGTGACGCTGCCGCGGCGCTATTTCCCCTTTGTGAATCTCGACGAGCCGCTGCCGGCCAGCATCACCACCGGTGAGGCCCTGCACATTGCCGGAACCGTGGAGGGCTTCCCCCTTCCCGCGTTCGTCGCTTTTCGATTTCTGTCCGAGACAGGGTCGCAGTGGGATTTCGTCTTTCGCGCCGACGAGGGCCGGTTCGAGCGTACCATTCTCCTGCCGCAGGAAGCGGAGGAAGCGTATGCCGTGCTCATGTTCCTGGGGGTTGGATGGGGAGAAACGGCGGACTTGATGGGTTGGTACCTCCACCTCGAAATCATGCGCGGTACCGAACCGTCCGTAATTCCCAGGCTGTTTTTCGATGGGCTGGTACTGGACGAGCCGCTGCCGGTGCAATGGCCGGTGAACAAGCTTGTGGTTTTCGCCGGTGAAGTGCGTCCGTTCGTGCAGGGAATCCGGTTGGAGCTGGAGCCGGTAAACGGAGGGGAATCCCGTGTCCTCTCCCCGGAACTGAAGGAAGGGCGCTTCAATTTCCCAGTGCGGCTGGAGCCCTGGGAACTGGGCCCCATCATCCTGGCCGCGAGGGTCGAACTGCAAGGCGGTATCCTCTGGCCTGCGGGTGAGTACGTCATTGTGGGTATCGATCCGCAGGCCGCCGATCTCGAGGTGGGGGTGCTTTCAATGGCCTTGCTGGCCGGGAAGGAAGCGACGATTCCCCTGTTCAACCGGGGAAACGCGACGGTCGAGCTGGAGACGCCCCTGATCGAAGGTCCTATTGCGGTCGAGAGATACCCCTTGGCGCTGGAGCCCGGCGAGGCCGGGGAGATCGTGCTGAGCTACAGCGGCGCAGGGGATGACCAGGGTCTGCTGACCGTGCTCAGCGACGATCCCTTTCGGCCGAGGGTCTCCATCGCCCTGTCCGGACTGGGGCGCCGGGAGGCGGCCTCCGACCTGGTGCATCTGCGGGCCGACGCCGCGGGGCGTATGGAGGCGGACCTCGATTTCCGGGAGCAGGATTTCGTCTTCGCCCTCTATTCGTCGCCCGAAGGACCGTCCGATCGGACGAGGTACCACATTGAGGTTGACGGCAATGCGGTCCGAACCAAACCGATCCATGCCCCGTTCGCGGATCGCCGCGATTCCCTTGAAAAACAGGATCGCCAACTGGAGGAAACACTGGCCCTGCGACTGCAGCAGGGCGGGCGCAAAGCGGGAAAGCCGGTTCGGGTACAGTACGAGGTCGGAGACCGCCGCTCCTTTTCTTCGCTGCCCGAGGGGAGGTTCCGGACCAATCGATCGAAGCGAGGGTGGTGGCGGTAAACGAGCGCGTCGTAGCCTTCGTCCAGGAGAACCTGCGGGAAGACGAAAACAACATCGACGAAGACCAGATGAAGACGGTTGTCGACCAGTTCGCCGAGGATATCCCGATCCTGACAGGTGCCTTCGGAACCCCTTCGGACGTGGACGGAGACGGCAAGATGGCCGTGCTCTTCACCCACCTGATCCACGATTTGGGGCGGTGGGTCTTGTTCCGCGCGACTTCCGTGGTCCCTGCCGAGTCGGGCGGAGACGGCAACATGGCAGACCTGCTGTGGCTGAGCCCGGTCCGCTCCGAGCGGTACCGGCCTTTGCTGGCGCACTACTTCCAGCATCTCATCAATTTCAACCAGCACGTTCTGGTGCGCCGGTCAAGCACCGAGTCTATCTGGCTCAACGAGGGCTTGTCCCACGTGGCCCAGGATCTGGTGGCGGAGCAGGACAACCTCAACTACCGGTATGTGCGCAGCTTTCTCAGACAGCCGGGTGCGGTCGGGTTGAACACGGCAACGGACTTCTCGCCATGGCGCGGGGGGGGTTTACCTGTTCGTGCGCAGCCTTGTCGATCTGCTGGGGGAGGGGGTGCTGCTGCGCCTGGTACAGACCGATCTGATCGCCGGCGCCAATGTCGAGGCGGCCACCGGGGAGTACTTTGCCGACGTAATGGCCCGCTGGGGGGCGCAGCTCTACATCAGCGGTACCGGGCAGAGCGGACCACCCGCGCTTCAACTACCGGCTTGCCACCCTGCAGACTCCGGAGGGAAGGGGCTTTCCCCTGCCGGCCTCGGTGATCTACCGGTTGGGCGATGCACCCCCGGAGATGCACATCTCGCCCTGGGGGCTGCAGTTCCTCCGCGTGGTCGGAAACGGTACCGGAAGCCTGAGCCTGCAAACCGAGGGGCATGCAGAGCTGGGCGCGGTCGTTCTGCCGGTGGCGAAGGCCGCGGCCCCAGCTCCTATGACTTCCGACCACTTTGGCGGCATCACCCTCGATCCCCCCCTGCCGGTGGAGCTGGCTACCGGGGAACCCCTGCTGGTCCAGGGAACCACTGCCGACAGCGTCGAGGTGATTAATCTGGAATTCGTCCCGGAGGGCGGAGGAGATGGGGAGGACTTTTTCCTTCTGGTCGACGAGGGGCGTTTTTCGCGCACCATCTTTTTTCGGCACGACGAGGCCGCAACCTACACCCTCAACGTCCATGTCGCGAACCGGAAGCCGACCCCCTTCGTCGGAAGTTTTCATCCCATGCGCATTTCAAGGGGCCACGGCCCTCTGGAGGCGCCCACCGCCTACTTCAACAGGGTGCGGCTCGACCGTCCCCTGCCGATCTCGGTGAATGCTGGCCGGCCTCTCCGCGTCAGCGGTGAAGTGACGGATGCGGGGGCGACCGTGGTGGAGTTCGCTTTGTTTGCCCTCGACGAGGAAGGAAACAATGAAACCAGGCCAGACACCATTTTGAGCCTGCCGGTGGATGCGGGGCGTTTCGACGGCGAGCTGCTTTTTTCAGAAATCCCGGCCGGCAGCTATCGGCTGGCGGTGAGCGTGGGTTCTTCCGGGGACCTGACCTACGTGGGGGCCCTGATATCTTTCGAGATTCTGCCGTCCACTGTCACCGTCGTGGAGTCCGGGGCGGAGCCTGCGGTCTTCGCCCTGTATCCCAACTACCCCAATCCCTTCAACAGGGGGACCGTGCTCTCCTTCTCCCTGCCGGAAGCCCAGGCCTCGGTCGAGCTGGCGGTGTTCGACCTGCTGGGGCAGAAACTGGCGGTGCTGGTTCGGGGGGCGCGGGGGTCCGGGTTCCACTCGGTGGAATGGAACGGCCTGGACGATTCGGGGCGGGCCCTGGCCAGCGGCTCGTATCTCTACCGGCTGCAGGCGGGGCCGTACCAGGCGGTGGGCAAGCTGATGCTGCTGCGCTGAAAAGGTTCGGGGAGACAACAGGTTCAGGAAGGCGCCCTCCGGCCTGATGCCACCTCCCGGCCCCTACCGTCCCACCCGAAAAAGTTACCGCAGGTAAGCCGACTTACGCCCCTGGGCGGTGCTGCGGCCACTCCCCCGGCGCGGCGATGCTGTCGACCAGGGCCTTGCGCCCGAAGGCCTGCTCCACCAGCGGCAGGGCGTTGCGCTCGGTCTCCCACAGCTCCACCGCGGGGTAATCGTCGGCGATCAGGGTCAGCCTCAGGTAGTCGTCCCCCCAGTTGACGATGACGTCGTCGACGACACCGTTGCGGCCGCGCTCGAGGTTCTCCGCAAGGCGGAGGATGGCCGAAAGCCGTGTGAGGATGTCAAGGTCGTCGGCGTCGAGCAGGGCCTCGTAGGTCGAGATATCGGGGGCGCCCTTGCGGTGGTAGCGCGCCAGCAGGCCGATCAGGGCGATCTCGCGCGGTGAAAAGCCGGCCAGCCCGTTGTAGTGGATCAGCGTCTGCGAGTGCTTGTGGTGGCCGGCGTAGGCGATGACGGTGCCGAGGTCGTGCAGCAGGGCCGCGGCGTCGAGCATCTCCCGCTCCCCGGCGCCGTACCCGTGCAGCGGTTCCAGCTGGTCGAACAGGCGTCCGGCGAGGTAGCGGACGTGGTTGGAATGCTGCTTCTGGTAGTCGTAGTTGCGCGCGACGTTGAGGACGCTGAAGCGGCGCACGTCCGGGATGACGGGAAACGGCAGGTGCTGCCAGAAGTGCTCGAAGAAGAGCCCCTCCCGCAGCCCGCAGGCCGAGATCGTCAAGTCGTCGAGGCCGAGGCGGTCGAGAAACGCGGCCAGCACCAAGGCCCCGGCGGGGATGATGTCGGCGCGGTCCGGGCTGATGCCGGGCAGGGCCTGCCGCGCCTTCAGATCGGAACGGCAGAAGAGGCCGATCGACTCGTCGACCGAGCTTCGGGTGAGGCGGAAGCCGTGCAGGGTGTTGAGGGGGTAGCGCTGCCTCGCCGCCTCGATCTTGGCGAGGTTGCGGATGGTCCCGCCCAGTCCGACCAGGGCGCCGGCCTTTCCGAGCCACGGTATCGAATCGAGCTGCGCCTCGATCTCCAGCTCCAGCGTCCTCCGCTCTTTCGCCGAGATCGGGTCGGTGCGCACGAAGCGCTCGGTCAGGGCGAGCGCTCCGAGGGTGCGCGCTTCTCCCCGGATGAAGCGCCCGTCCCGCACCTCGCTCACCTGGACGCTGCCGCCCCCGATGTCGAGGACTGCGCCGTCGCGCAGGGTGACGTCGTTCAGGGCGCCGACCGTGCTGTAGTAGGCTTCGCGCTCGCCGTCGAGGACCCGCAGGTCGAGCCCGACCTCGTCGCGGACCCGCTGCACGAAAGCGCGCCCGTTGGCGGCGTCGCGCACGGCGCTGGTCGCCGTCGACAGCACGACATCGGCCCCGGTGCTCTCGCAGAACCGCTTGAACAGCCTCAAGGTCGAGATTGCCCGGGCCGCGGCTTCCTCGGCGAGCCCCTTCTTGGTCATGCCCTGGCGCAGGCGCACGACCTCGCGGATCTCGTCCTGCAGGCGGTACGAGTACCCGGGGATGGCGGCGATCAGCACCAGACGGGCGGTGTTGGAGCCGAGGTCGATCACCGCGACGTGGTAGGAAGGAGCGTCCATCGAGGTCACATCACCTTTCGTGGCGAAGGGGCCGGCAGGGCGCCGGAAATCACCGTGGCGGCGCCACCTTTCTTCGCCGGGACGCCGGCAGGGCGGCGTCGTAAGCCGTGGGTCGTCCGGCGCTGCCGAAGGGAGCGTTCACGAGAATTCCGGATCTTCCGACGGGCCGGGAGGCCCCGACCCTACACCTCGCTCAAGTCGCGGGGATTCGACCAGGCCTTGAGGCCGTCCGGGCCGATGATCTCGAAGCGGACCCAGCGCGACCCGGGCCGCAGCAGGAAGGTCGCCTCCTCGAAGCTCGACCCGTGCTCGCGGTACTCGGTTCCGTAGGCGTCGTTGACGGCGCGCACCGCCTGCGCCTCGGAGCAGCGCACCGTCGCCTCCACCTTGCCGGCTTCCTCACCGTCCCCGGCCGGGACCCGCCGCAGCGAGATGTCGCGGATCTCCGGCCCGGTCGTCGAGTAGGAGCAGCCGCTGGTCAGGGCTTCGAGCACCGCCTCGACGGTCCGTTCCTTCACGCGCACCATCGTCCAGCCTTCGTAGGTGTCGCGGCGCTCCGACTCCTGCGCGTGGGAATCGTCGTTGGCGAGGGCCGGGTAGAGCCGGTCCTCGAGGCTCATCCAGTCGTCCCAGTGCACGGAGCTTTCGCCGCGTCCCGCCCGGCAGCAGGTGGTGTTGAAGACCTCGATGCCGGCAAATCCGTTCAGGGGCAGGGTATCGCGGAAAATGTTGATCGAGCTCCAGTGCGGGTGGGCGAGCCAGACGCAGCCCCCCTGCTCGCGGACCTCGTCGATCACCATCTGCGGCGGCATGCGCCGGGCGTCCATGTCCTCGTGGATGTTGAGGCAGACGAAGTGGTGCACCTGTCCGCCGAAGGGGTTGGATGGGTGCAGCTCCGCCCCCTGGATCAGGACGAAATCCTCCGGGGCGCCGACGCTGTCGACGCGGGTGATGTTGTTGTGGTCGGACAGGCACAGAAAGTCGTACCCCTGGTCGACGTACCCGTCGAGGCGCTCCTGCGGGGAGACGCGGCCGTCGGAGTTGGTCGTGTGGCTGTGCAGGTTTCCCTTCATCCAGAAACAGCCGTCCCCGTTCAGGGCGAAGGGGTCTGTCAGGGCGTTTTCGGTAGCGGCCATGCTGTCGGTTCACTCCTCTTTATGGGTTGCGGATCGATGGTTGTCCAAGCGACTGCAAGTATAGCAGAAAAACTTGACAGGTGTTTGTCGGGTGGCGTTGATCGAGCGCCAACACCAAATATGCACAGGAGGCGGACCCCGTGAGCAGATCGGACAGAAAAGCGAGAATCGGATTCATAGGTGCCGGGTGGTGGGCGACCAGCAACCACATGCCGGTGCTGGCGGCGCGCGACGACGTCGAGCTGGCCGGCGTCTGCCGCCTCGGCAGGCCGGAGCTGAAGCAGATTCAGGACCGCTTCGGCTTTCCCTACGCCACCGAGGATTACCACGAGCTGCTCGAGCAGTGCGAGCTCGACGGCGTGGTCGTCGCTTCCCCCCACACCCTGCACTTCGAGCACGCCGGCGCCGCCCTCGAAAAGGGGCTGCACGTACTGTGCGAGAAACCGATCACCACCAGAGGGGCCCACGCCCGCAGGCTGGTGGAGATCGCCGACCGCAACGGACTGCACCTGCTGGTCCCGTACGGGTGGCACTACAAGAGCTTCGTGCAGCGAGCAAAGGCCCTCCTCGACGACGGGGCCGTCGGCGAGATCGAGTTCGTCCTCTGCCACATGGCCTCGCCGATCCGCCCGTTGCTGCGCGGCGAGGAGTTCAGGATTGACGAGGTCAGCGGCCAGTCCGGCGGCAACATGTTCGACCCGGCCCCCTCGACCTGGGCGGACCCGAAGATAGCCGGCGGCGGCTACGCCCTGGCGCAGATGTCGCACTCCACCGGAATGCTCTTCTGGCTCAGCGGCCTCCAGGCCCGAACCGTCTACAGCGTCATGTCCTCCTCCGAGTCGGCGGTGGAGATGTACGACGCCCTCGCCGTCACCTTCACCAACGGGGGGATCGGTTCGATGAGCGGCGCCGGCACCGTGCCGATGGACCAGACCTTCCAGGTCGACCTGCGGTTCTTCGGCACCGAGGGAATGCTGCTTCTCGACTGCGAACGGGCGCGCATGCACCTGCGCCGCCACGACGGCCGCCACGAGGTCGCCGACGTCGCCGAGGACGCCGGCTTCTACGAGTGCGACGGGCCGGCGACGAACTTCGTCGAGCTGATGCTCGGGAAGACGGAGGTCAACTCGGCTCCCGGGGAAGCGGCGATGAGAGGAGCCGAGATGCTCGACGCCGCGTACCGTTCCGCCGCATCGGGGAAGGCCGAGCCGGTGCGGGAGTAGGGGTGTCGGTGGGCGTGTCCGATTGCGACTGTTCACCCCGATACGTACCGTCGCGCCGGATAAGTAACCCCCCGGCGGCCATTATCCGAACCATTTGTTCGGATGCAATCAGTTAAGCGCAAGTCCGTCTTCTCCCCTCTCAAAGACAAGATCAAATGCTACCCGAAGTGATAGAAACTAAGCGACTAAAACTCAGGCCATTTAGACTGGGTGATGTTGAGGATGTAATGGGCTATGCAACCGATCCTGAATGGGGAAGGTTTCTACCAGTCCCTGTACCATATACCAGGAAGGATGCAGAGAAGTTTATCGCGAATCAGGTGCTACTTAACCCGGAAAGACATCAAGCCTGGGCCATTGAGCATTCAAAGAGTGTGATTGGAGGAATCAATCTAGGCTTTGACTTCGAGAATCGGTTAGGAACAATGGGCTATGGAATCTCACGGACCCATTGGGGTAAGGGTCTGACAACCGAAGCTGCCCAAGCTGTTCTTGACGCCGCATTCAGGGTCTATCCGGGTTTTTCAACGCCGAAACGTAAGTACGGAAAGTACCTGAGCCCTTGCTGTTCATCTGAGTACATGACAAGGCCATAGGTCGTTCCCTATGCTTGGTGTATCCCCATCAAGCACTCCCCAGGAAAGGGAAGGGAAGGCGACCTATGACCGCTATGAAGTTCGTCTCCAAGCTGTTCAAGTTCAAGGGGTTTGGCGCTGTGGGCGTGTGGTTCGAAGGACACGGGGAGGAAGCGGCCGTCGTGGTCGCGGTGAAGCCCCAAAGGAACGGGTGCCGGTGTCCCGAGTGTGGGCGCCGGGGCAAGATCGTACAGGTCATGGAGCCCCGCCGCTGGCGCGACGTCCGCATTTGCGGCCGTACCGTCTGGTTGTACCACCGCCCTCGAGAGATCCGCTGTCCGACCCACGGCCGGCACGTCGAGGAGGTGCCCTGGGCAGCGCCCTCGGCCCGGGTCAGCTACCGCTTCGAATACCTGCTGCTGACCTACTGCCAGTGGATGCCGCAGGTCACCGCCGCGCGCTTGCTGGGCCTGGCTCCTTCGACCCTGTCCGACCAGGTGCACCGGCTCATCGAGCGCCGGCGTACAGGCCATCGCATCCGCGCGCTGACGACCCTCGGCATCGACGAGATCTCCTACGCCAAGGGCCATAAATACGCCACCCTGGTCTACGACCTGGAGCGCTCCTGTGTCGTCTGGATCGGCAAGGGCAAGGCCCGCGAAACGATCGATACGTTCTTCCGGGACCATCTCAGCGCCTTCCGGAAGGCCCGTATCCGCTGGGCCTGCTGCGATATGAGCGAGACCTTCATCGGCGCCATCCGCCAGCACGGCCCCAACGCCCAGCTCGTCCTGGACCGATTCCACGTCGTCAAGGCCCTCAACGAAGCCGTCGACGAGGTGCGCAAGGAACAGTGGCGGCAAGCCTGCGGCGAGGACCGCAAGCTGCTCAAGGGCCTGCGCTGGGTGCTGCTGCATCACTCCGCCCGGCGCTCGCCAAAGGACCGGCGCACGCTCCAAACCCTGGAGAAGGCCAACCGCCGCATCTACCGCGCCTGGCGCCTGAAGGACGAGTTCGAGCACTTCTGGCGCTACAAGGCGCGCTGGGCCGCCGAACGCTTCCTCAAGAAGTGGACGACGGCGGCCCTGCGCAGCCGCCTGGAGCCCCTGCGCAGGTTCGTCAACACGGTGCGCAAGCATGCGGCCGGCATCACGGCCTTCGTCGACACGCACCTGACCAACGCCGCCGCCGAAGGGCTCAATCGAATCATCCGCATGGTCAAGAATCGAGCCAGTGGATTTAAATCTCTGGATGCCTTTGCCGACCTCATTTACCTGTGCGTCGGAGACCTCGATATCCCTGCGCAGATTCCGGCCCGATTCCGTACCGTGTGAATCACTCAATATCTCTCTCTGTACATGCTATAAAATGTCCTTTGAAAAACCCGGATATAGCCCGCATTCACAGCATACCCGGATCTCAACAAGGTTCGAGCCGCGGCCGATCCACGAAACCCGGCATCGCTCCGGGTTATGGAGAAGATTGGAATGGTTGAAGAAGGAGTTTTTCGGCAGCACAAGGTATTTCGAGGCGAACTCGTGGATGAAGCCTGGTGCGGAATTCTAAGATCCGAATGGGAAAACAGGAAACAACTCAGAAGCACCCCACCCCGAAGACGGACCAACGCTTAACACGTCCGTGTGCGGCTCCAGTCGCTGCGCGCCTTCCGCCCCAACTTGCTTCGCAAGTTCGCACACGGCTGAACGTTAGGCGAAAGCCAAAAGGAGAGAAGCATTGCAGCGGCGTAGACGACAAACCCACTCGACGGAAATCAAGGGTAAGAGGTACATCCGGTACACGGATCGGCTATGGAAGCTAGCCCAGGAACTACCTGAATTTGAAGTCGAGGTGGAGCGTTTTCAGGAACTGGACTGGGACTGCTGGTTTGGCACGGGCCGTACGCCGACCATCCGAGAAGTGGCCGCTCACTGCAAACGGATCAACGAGGTCAACACCGAATTCCCCGTTATCATAAACGAGAACGGCCGCCTGATGGACGGCGGTCACCGTCTGGCTCGAGCCTTGCTCGAAGGGACTACGACGATCAAGGCTGTCCAATTTGCGCAGATGCCCGAGCCAGACGTCATCGAAGATCTTTGATAGTGGCCATCGCTTAACAGCGGGTTAATGCTGCGCGGCCTTCGCCGCTTGGCCCTAACAGGCAACCCCTTCGGAGTTCATCAACCCGCACAACGTTAGGTGCCATCTGAAAGATTCCACTGTGGAGGACTCGTGAATGGATTCGAATTGTCAGAGAGGTTCTTCCGGGAGATTGGGCTTCCCACCATTGAGCAACGATTGCCCGGGTGTGTCCTGAGACTGGCAGTGGGCGTTAGTGGAGGCTCGCAAGCGCACAAGAACGACGATGCAGTGTCTCGCGATCACGGTTGGGGGCCGAGATTCACGGTGTGGTTTGCCAAAGACGATTTCGATGATCACAGTGAGCGTCTACAGGAAGTGCTGGACACGCTGCCCAATGAGTATGAGGGATTTCGATGGGAGGATCCACGGGCGAGGACCTGTGGTGTAATCGAAATCGGTAACTATATAGAATCTGCAGTTGGATTCTCAGAACCACCCGAGTCGCCCATGGACTGGTTGCGAATACCCGAGTCGTACCTATTCGAGTTGACCCCGAGCAGGCTCTATCACGATGGGCCTGGCATTGTCAGTGCTCGCTTCCGAGCGTTCTCCAAATACCCTGATGATGTCTGGCAGCAGCGAATGGGGGCTTGCCTTTCCTGGCTCTGGGAGTGGGGACGAAAGCATCTCTTCAGGGCGGAAACTCGAGGAGACCACGTGAGTGCGTCTTGCTATTGGGCAAGATTTGCTGAGTACGCAATGAAGGTTGGTTTTCTGATGAGTCATCGTCATGCACCCTACCACAAATGGTTGTGGAGAGAGTTCAGGAAGTTGGGTGCCATTGCCGACGAAGTTTCTCCTTTGCTTGAGGAGGGGTTCGAGAAGGTGGAAGGCAGACGAAAACTCGTTGAGCGCATAGAGATGATCTATATGGAGATGCTTCAGCAGCTTGGCTTTTCACCAGCGGTCCAAGCAGCCACTAGAAGATTGGCCTATCCAGACAATGAACTGCTTCGATATGCCCAGAGTGTTCGTAACGCCATTGAGACTCCAGAAATCAAGAAACTGCACTTGAGAGAAGAGCTTGTCTATCCAGCAACTAAGGCCGCGTGGACATGGCTACGATAGGGACGATCTGGTAGACAGCACCTAACACCGTGCCCCCGGCTTCGGGCCGTTCGGCCCTTCGCCCAACCGCTGCGCGGTTCGGGGGCACGAAAACGATATATGAAATGGGACAGAAGACCAGATCCACGCGGCTCTACAACCGTAGAACGTCGTTGCTGCGCCCCAGGAGAGCCGCAAAGTGATGCGCAATCGTTGCGTCAAGCAAGGAGGAGAGTTGATGGAATCAGCTGGCACAAGCGACGGTGATTGGAAATCCCTACTCCATGGCGATGATCTTGTAGGGTGGGAACCCGATGATCCGAGAGTTTGGTCTCGTGATGGCGATGCCTTGGTCATCGATGCGGCTGGCCGAAACGAGTGTAACGCACTGACCTATCAGAAGGGCAATTGGTCCAGCTTCGAGCTAAGTGTCCAGGCTACGCTCGTTCACGGGGCCAACTTGCAGATTGATTTCGGAATAACTGCGGAGCGCCCGACAGCCCATATGCTCGATTGGCTCAACGGAATGCAGAAGATGGCGATAAGCAGCTACGAACGAGACAAGGATGGCAGCACCAAGGTGCTCCAGCTTCTCGACATGGAGATCGAGTGGGGGCGAGAGTATGACCTGCTCCTTACTGTCGAGGGGACAACAGTCAAAAACTTTGTCGACAGACAGCCCGTGAGCGATGTCAATGTGAATGACGACCTCACTGGGACGATTTCCTTAGGGACCTACGGCCCTCACGCGATTGCGCGTTTCCGAGATCCGAGGATCAGAGCCGGCTGATGAGCCCCCACCGAGCAATTTTGAGCCATCATGCTGAGACTTGAGACAGCTTCACGTACGCCCAGATTCCCACTTCATATATCCCCTTGTTATTCATGGAATTTTAGTGGAGAGGGCTGTACTGGGTGCCTCCCATGCTTAGATTTCAGAGGGAAACACAAGGCAGTATCGCCCTTTGAACCCATCACACAGTAGGACACCCAATGGGTGAATTACCGTCACACACCGAGTCCGAGCAAGCCGGGCCGATTCAGCCGTCTTTCAACCGCTCCATCCACATCGAAGCCCGCCCCACCCACCTTGGCAGCGACACCGGTGCGCTGATGTTGCGTCAACTGCTCGAACACAGCCGGGTTCTGGATTGGGTCGACGCCCACTTCGAGGATCTCCGTACCCAAGACCAGATCACGCACCCGCTGCCGGAGCTGCTGCGCACACAGATCGTGCTGCTGGCACAGGGCTGGACCCACGCCGCCGACGCCGACGCGTTGCGCCAAGATCCGATCCTGCGTCTGGCGGTCAGCGATCGCAAAGGGCAGGCGCCGTTGCGCAGCGGCGACGAAGACCGGCCGCAGGGACTGGCCAGTCAGCCGACGCTGTCGCGCCTGCTCGAGCAAGCCTCGACTGCCTATAACCGCGAGGTGTTGGAGGAAGCCGTCCTGCGCAGCGCCCGGTCTCGTTGCCGGCTGCTGGAAGGACGGATGAAATACGAGGAGTTGGCCGTCGACATGGATGCCCTGCCGATGCCGGCGCACGGGCACCAGGCGGGGGTCGAATACAACGGCTACTTCCACGCCTCGGGGTACCATCCCCTGCTCCTCGGCTCGGCGCAGACGGGCGATTTCTTCGGTGCCGTGCTGCGGCCGGGCAACGTGCACGCCCATGAGGGCGCCTCAGAGGCTCTCGGCAAGCGCTTGGACTGGATTCAGTCGCATCTGGCCCGGCGCCTCATCCTGCGCTTCGACGCGGCCTCGGTGAGCGGGTCTTTCCTGAGTGAGCTGGAAGCGCGGGCCGACACCTCGTACGTGGCGCGCATCAAGAAGAATGCGCGCCTGGAGGAGCTGGCTCGTGCCTGGGTGGAAGGCTATCAGCAGGAGCTGGCGCAGCACCCGGAAGAGCTGCGGGAAGAGGGTTTTCGCTGTCGCGAGCTGCGCTATCAAGCCAGGTCCTGGGCGCAGCCCCGGCGGGTGGTGTTGGTCCTGGTCCCTTCCGAGACGGAAGAGCTGCCCATCGCCCGCCACTTCTTCCTGATCACCGACCAGAGTCCCCAGACGATGAGCGGCCGCGACCTGGTCGCCTTTTATCGTCAGCGCGGCCTTTTCGAGCGCATGCTCGGCGAGTTGAGCTCCACCCTCCAGCCTCAGCTCTCCTCTACCACCCGTCGCAAGCAACACTACCGGGGTCGAGAGCCGCGTCAGCGCACCCCGTCCCGGGATGCCTTCGCTGCCAACCAGGCGCTTCTGACCTTGAACCTGCTGGCCTACAACCTGCTTCACCTGGGCCGCCAGGCCGCCGAACGCGCCGAGGCCCGACGCGGGCGGCCCCGCACATACGGACGCTCGACGACGGCCCTGAGCCTGGACAGTTTTCGACGGCGCTACCTGCGCCTGCCGTCCCGCGTCACCTTGCATGGGCGCAGGGTGGGCGTCATCCTGACCCAAGGGACGGCGGCTGCCTGGGATCGTCTGTGGAGATTTCTGGCCACGCTCAAACCGGTGGACGCGGCGATGGCGTAAGCGCAGGCCGGGTCGGTCGGGATGATGGGCTCGCAAAGGCAAGCGTCTTCGAGAAGGCGCGTACAATTTCAACAAGGTCGGTAGAGATAAGGAGACGGCTCTACCCAAAAAGCCGACTATAGAAGGGACGCAAGCCTCTGAGGCTAAGCAAAGGGGTCTCGGAAGCGCCTAT